>NZ_CP072846.1:0-4304299 GCF_017948325.1 Brevibacterium oceani
CGCGGAATTCACCGGGGTTCACACGCCCGTCGCCGAGCCTCATCCACAAGTCACACCCGTGTAGTTTTCCACAGCCTTATCCACCCGTGTGGAGATTTGCAGGGTGAGGTCGCCACGAATCCACAAACTGTGGAAAACTATGTGGAAGTCATGCACAGGTGTGGATCACGCCGAGAACGAATCTATTGAAAGCTGAGGAAGAGTGACGGTGTCGAATTCCAAGAATGAGCTCATCAGCCGCTGGCGCACGGTGGTCTCAACCCTGGATCGGGACCCGGAACTCACGGCCCATCAGAAGGGATTCCTCTCTCTGGCAGTGCCCAAGGCGCTCGTCGACAACGCGCTCGTCCTCCTCGCCGTTCGCGACGAGCACACCAGGCGGACGATCGAGACTCGGCTGCTTGGCCCCCTGACCAGGGAGTTCTCAAAAGTCCTCGGTTTCGACGTGACCTTCGGCTTCGTCGTCGACCCTGAACTCGATGTCCCCATCCGCTTCGAAGACCTCATCGGAGAGTCGACACCGGGGCCGCAGGTGCCCATCGATCCGGTCACATCCACCTCGGCGACCGGGGCCCCTCCAGCGCAACCGGAGCCGCACACGCTCCGCCGGCACGATGCCGACCACGACCACACCCCCGCCGAGGCGGCCGGATCCACCAGGCCTGCCACCGTCGACCGCACTCCGCCCGGATTCGACCACACGGCCCCCGGACGGGAGGCGGAAACGCCGGATCCCGCGCAGTCCTCACCGGCACAGTCCTCACCGGCACAGGCCCCATCCGTGCCCGCCGAATCCCGGATGACCGAGCGCGAGCTCAAGATCGCCGAGGCGACCGCCGCCCCCATGGTCCCGCCCGTCGACGCTCCCGGCGTCGCCCAGCTCAACCCGAAGTACACCTTCGACACCTTCGTCATCGGTGCCTCGAACCGCTTCGCCCACGCCGCAGCCTTCGCGGTCGCCGAGGCACCGGCCAAGGCCTACAACCCGCTGTTCATCTACGGCGATTCGGGACTGGGCAAGACCCATCTCCTCCACGCGATCGGCTACTACGCCACTCAGCTGTTCCCCGAGATCCGCGTGAAATACGTCTCGAGCGAAGAGTTCGTCAACGACTTCATCAATACGATCGGTTCGTCGAAGACCTCGAATGCGCTGCGGCCGGCCTTCCAGCGCCGCTACCGCGAAGTCGACATCCTCATGATCGACGACATCCAGTTCCTCCAGGGCAAGGACGCCACCGTCGAGGAGTTCTTCCACACATTCAACGCGCTGCACAACGAGGCCAAGCAGGTCGTCATCACCTCGGACCAGCCGCCGAAGATGCTCAAGGGATTCGAGGAGCGGCTGCGGTCCCGCTTCGAATGGGGGCTGCTCACCGACGTGCAGCCGCCGGACATGGAGACCCGCTTCGCGATTCTGCGCCGCAAGGCCGCAGCCGAACAGCTCGATGTCCCCGACGATGTGCTCGAATACATCGCCTCGCGGGTGTCCTCGAACATCCGCGAACTCGAAGGCGCCCTCATCCGCGTGACCGCGTTCGCGAACCTCAACGACCAGCAGATCGACGTCTCCCTGGCCGAGACGGTGCTCAAGGACTTCATCACCCAGGACGACACCCCTGCCGTGACGGCAGCGGACATCATGGGACAGACCGCCGCATACTTCAGCCTCACCCTCGACGACCTGTGCGGGACCTCCCGATCACGGACGCTGACCACGGCCCGCCAGATCGCGATGTATCTCTGCCGCGAGCTCACCGATCTGTCCCTGCCGAAGATCGGTCAGGCCTTCGGCGGACGCGACCATACGACCGTGATGCACGCGAACAAGAAGATTCGAACTCAGATGGCCGAGCGACGGGCCGTCTACACGCAGGTCACCGAACTCACAAACCGCATTAAACAACAGCATCGCCTATAGAACGCACCATGCACATCTGTGGATAACTCTGGGGACAATCGCTCACACCTGGGGACGGAACAGTGGACAGAACCGCTGTGCGGGTGGAAAGATGTGAACTACATGCTTGTGGTTACCCAAGCGCCCACCGACCCTCCCGTCCCGGTGCACAAGGCACCCACAGGCCCATAGATGGGTGGATCCCTTGATTACTCAGGGATAGAGGCAATCTGTCCACAGTCTCCACAGGTGCTGATACTTCTACCAAGTGAATTCAACTCTTAAGAGGGCGACCGCCACCGACTGCTTCGCTCGGCTCGGGGAGAGCCAGAGGCTCGGCACCGAGATGCCGGAACGGGTCGGAAGATATTCGAACACAGCGTCTCAGGTGATTCTCGAATCCGAGATTCACCCTCCGACATCGATGCCGGAGAGCCGATCGCCGCAGCTGTTCCGGCCGACCCTGCTGGGGTGGGCAATCATCGGATAGGCTGTGTAAAGTTTTCCGAGCAGTATCGAGCCGGTGCCTCGCAACCCGGAGTCTTGTGCCAGATGCCTTGAGCAGGTCGGGTAGCCACCCCGAAGGAGTAAAGTGAACGCGGAAGCATCCCCCTTGAAGTTCAAAGTCAATCGCGACGTTCTCGCCGACGCGGTGACCTGGGCGACCAAGACCCTGCCCAACCGTCCTTCCGCTCCGGTGCTCACCGGAATCCTCATCACCGCCGAAGCCGGCGGCACAGTCCGCCTGGCAGTCTTCGACTACGAGGTCTCCTCCCGCGTCGAGATCGCTGCGGATGTCGCCTCCGCCGGCACCGTGCTCGTCTCCGGACGACTGCTCGCCGACATCTCCAAGGCGCTGCCGAACCAAGAGGTCACTCTCGAACAGATCGACGCGAAGGTCGACGTCACCTGCGGATCCTCACGGTTCTCGCTCATGACCATGCCGGTCGCCGAATACCCTGCGCTGCCTCAGGTTCCCGAGGACTCCGGCACCGTCTCCGCCGGAGAGTTCCAGAACGCGGTCTCCCAGGTCACGATCGCAACGTCGAAGGACGACACCCTGCCGATCCTCACCAGTGTCCGCGTCGAGATCGAGGGCGAGAAGGTCACACTGCTGGCCACCGACCGCTACCGGCTCGCCGTCCGCGAGTTCACCTGGAACCCCGGTCGCCCGGACGTCTCGGCCGTGGCTCTGCTGCGCGGCCGCACACTGTCCGATGTGTCGAAGTCACTCGGCGGAGACGTCACGATCGGTCTGAGCACCGACGCCGGCAAGGACCTCATCTCGTTCACCTCCGCCGGCCGAGTCACCACCTCGCTGCTCGTCGAGGGCGAATACCCGAAGGTCCGGTCGCTGTTCCCCGATTCGGTGCCCATCCACGCGATCGTCGAGACCGCTGTGCTGCGCGAAGCCGTCCGCCGCGTCTCACTCGTCGCCGAACGCAACACCCCGCTGCGCTTCGAGGTCACCGACGGCATGCTCACCCTCCACGCCGGGACCGGCGACGACGCTCAGGCTTCCGAAGCCGTCGAAGCGACCCTCCAGGGCGAGGAGATCACCGTCGGCTTCAACCCGCACTACATCGCCGAAGGCCTTGCCGCCGTCGAGAGCCCGTACGTGAACTTCTCGTTCACCCAGCCGATGAAGCCGGTCATCATCGCCGGGCAGAAGGACCTCGAGGGATCGGCCGACGAATCGTATCGCTACCTGCTCATGCCCACGCGCATCTGAATGTGGATATCCCGGCTCTCCCTGCGTGACTTTCGGTCGTACCCCGAACTCGACCTCGAGTTCTCACCCGGGGTCACCACTTTCGTGGCCGACAACGGGACCGGGAAGACCAATATCGTCGAGGCGATCGGGTATCTGGCCCGACAGCGGTCCCACCGCGTGGCCTTCGACGCTCCGCTGGTGCGCGAGGGAACGAACGCCGCGACCGTCTCAGCCCTGGTCAATCGGGATCAGAGGCATGCCACCGTCGAGGTGACCATTCAGTCCAAAGGCGCCAACCGGGCCCGGGTGAACCGCAATGCGGTCAAGCTCAAGGATCTGCTCGGTCTCGTCTCCTGCGTCGTCTTCGCCCCCGAGGACCTCAGCCTCGTCCGCGGTGAACCGGCAGAACGCCGGTCATGGATCGACACCCTCGTCATCGCCCGCAATCCGCGCTTCTCTTCGGTCATCACGGACTTCGAGCGGGCACTCAAACAGCGCAATGCCCTGCTCAAACGGCTGCGGGAGGACCGCGATCCCGGACTCGAGGCCACGCTCGACATCTGGAACATGGCCTATGCGGACTCCGCCGCCGAACTCGTCTTCGGCCGCCGTCGCATTCTCGCCGACATCGTCACCCCGCTGCAGGAGAACTTCGCCTATATCGCCGCCGATGCCCGACTCGAGCGGCAGGGCGCTCACATCGCCTACGACTCCCGCATCGACTATTCGCAGGCGGACTCCGCCGCCGAGTGTCGGGAGCTGCTGCTGGCCGCACTCGACCGGAGAAGGACGACGGAGATCGAACGCGGGCTGACCCTGCACGGGCCGGGCCGGGACGATCTGTCGCTGATGATCGGGTCACACCCGGCCAAGGGCTATGCCTCCCACGGTGAGACCTGGTCGCTCGCACTGGCGATGCAGCTGGCCGGCTGGGATCTGCTGTCGGCCGATGCCGGTTCGGATGCCGAACAGCCGATCCTCGTCCTCGACGACGTCTTCGCCGAACTCGACACCGGCAGGCGCAGCCGCCTGGCCTCACGGGTGACGGAGGCCGAACAGGTCTTCATCAGCGCCGCCGTCGATTCGGACCTGCCTGCCGGTCTCGAGGGAAAGCGCGTCGATCAGTCCACGCTGCTGGTCGGTGATGGTGCTGACGCAGCCGGTGTCGGCGCAGACGAGACAGGGACCGCCCCGTGAGCGGCATCGACCGTGACTTCTCCACTCCGGTGGCGGCCCTCGAAGCCCTCGATCGGGTGCGACGGATGGAGGCCACTGAGGCGAAGTTCGTCCACAGTCGCCGCCGCTCACGCCTGCGCGGTGAGGTCGTCTATTCGGGGCCCGGCCGAGACGGTCGCGATCCGAAGTCGGTCTCCTCCGTCCTCGGCTCGCTCATCTCCGATCGCGGATGGTCGTCGTCGATCGACATCGGCAAGGTGCTCGGACGCTGGCCCGAACTCGTGGGCGCCCAGGTCGCCCAGCACGCGACCCCTGTCGACTTCTCACCTCCGCTGCTCGTCATCGCCGCCGACTCGACGACGTGGGCGACCCAGCTGCGGGTCCTCAGACCGACGATCCTGCGCAGGCTCGAGGAGGGCCTCGGCTCCGCCACGATCACGGAGATCGAGATCAAGGGCCCACAGGGACGCAGCTTCAAACGAGGACGACGGTCGGTCGCCGGCCGCGGTCCCAGGGACACGTTCGGGTGACGGCGGGGCCGCCTCGGCGAAAATACGGGAAGAACTCAGAGGGCCTTAAACAGCCATAGCCGCTCCCGTCTGTGCCCGGGGGTATATCTGCGGTCTGAAAATTCGGGAAATCCGCCTTCTCGGGCCGCTTACGGGCATTTCAGGCTCGGTCGCGGTAGAATGGGGAGCTGATAGCGACCATCCGAACAAGGAGTCACATGACGACCGAGGATCAGCCTCATTATGATGCCGGCGACATCACGGTACTCGAGGGTCTCGAGGCAGTCCGCAAACGACCCGGCATGTACATCGGTTCGACCTCGGAACGCGGTCTCCACCACCTCGTTCAGGAGATCGTCGACAACTCCGTCGATGAGGCGATGGCCGGCTACTGCTCGCACATCGAAGTCACCATCCTCGCCGACGGCGGCGTGCGTGTGGCCGACGACGGCCGCGGAATGCCGGTGGCCATGCACCCGACGGAGGGTAAGCCCACCGTCGAGGTGATCCTCACGATCCTCCACGCCGGCGGCAAGTTCGGCGGCGGCGGATACGCCGTGGCCGGTGGTCTGCACGGCGTCGGCTCGACCGTCGTCAACGCTCTGTCCGAGCGACTCGAGGTCGAGGTCAAGCGCGACGGCTACGTATGGTCGATGGACTTCGTCCAGGGTGTGCCCACCGGCGAGCTGCGCCGCGGTGAGGCCACGGATGAGACCGGCACGACCGTGACCTTCTGGCCCGACGGCTCGATCTTCGAGACCACGGACTTCTCGTACGAGTACCTGCGCGCACGCTTCCAGCAGATGGCCTTCCTCAACAAGGGCCTGAAGATCAGCCTCACCGACGAACGACACAACCAGGTCGACGACGATGAGGTGCAGATCGATGAGAACGAGGCGACCGAGTGGAAGCCGCGGACCGTCACCTACAACTACGAGCACGGTCTGCTCGACTACGTCGAATACCTCAACTCGACGAAGAAGGCCGATCTCGTCCACCCCGACGTCATCGTCTTCGAGGCCGAAGAGGGCGAACAGACTCTCTCACTCGAGATCGCGATGCAGTGGACGACCGCCTACAGCGAATCCGTGCACACCTACGCCAACGTCATCAACACCCACGAGGGCGGTACGCACGAAGAGGGCTTCCGCACCGCACTGACCTCTCTGGTCAACGCGTATGCGAAGGAACAGAAGCTGCTCCGGGACAAGGATCCCAACCTCACCGGCGACGACATCCGCGAGGGTCTGACCGCCGTCATCTCGGTCAAGCTCGGCGATCCGCAGTTCGAGGGTCAGACGAAGACGAAGCTCGGCAACTCCGAGGTCAAGGGCTTCGTCCAGCGTGTGGTCCGCGACGAGCTCGGCCACTGGTTCGAGTCCAATCCGGCCCAGGCCAAGGACGTCGTGCGCAAGGCGCTGCAGGCTTCCCAGGCCCGCATGGCCGCGCGCAAGGCTCGTGAAGCCACGCGCCGCAAGGGTCTGCTCGAATCCTCCGGCATGCCGGGCAAGCTCAAGGACTGCCAGTCGAAGGATCCCACCATCTCCGAGGTGTTCATCGTCGAGGGCGACTCGGCCGGCGGCTCGGCGACCCAGGGCCGCAACCCGAACACCCAGGCGATCCTGCCGCTGCGCGGAAAGATCCTCAACGTCGAGAAGGCCCGCCTGGACAGGGCATTGGGCAACAACGAGGTCCAGGCCATGATCACGGCCTTCGGCACCGGCATCGGCGAGGAGTTCGACCTCGAGAAGCTGCGGTACCACAAGATCGTCCTCATGGCCGACGCCGACGTCGACGGTCAGCACATCACCACCCTGCTGCTGACCCTGATCTTCCGGTACATGAAACCGCTCATCGAGCACGGCTACGTCTACTTGGCGACCCCGCCGCTCTACCGCATCAAGTGGTCGAACGCACCGCACCAGTTCGCCTACACGGACAAGGAGCGCGACGGTCTGCTCGAGACCGGTCGGGCTGCGGGCAAGCGCCTGCCCAAGGACCTTGCGATCCAGCGCTACAAGGGTCTGGGTGAGATGAACTACGAGGAGCTGTGGGAGACGACGATGGACCCCGACCATCGTCTGCTCAAGCAGGTCTCGCTCGACGATGCGATCGTCGCCGATGAGATCTTCACCGTCCTCATGGGCGACGACGTGGATTCGCGCCGGCGCTTCATCCAGGAGAACGCGAAGGACGTCCGCTTCCTCGACATCTGATCGTTCACCGGCACCGAGGAGCAGCCTCGGTGCCGGTGGATGATCGGTGCCGCACCGACCCCACTCTTTGAACTCACACGCTGCCGCCCACGGCTGAGACCCAGCCGGACGGTCAAGACACAAGGGAAGAGCTCACATTGGCCGACGAGAACGATATTGGAACAGAGATCAACCGCATCGAACAGGTTGATCTCAACCTCGAGATGCAGAGGTCGTACCTCGATTACGCGATGAGCGTGATCGTCGGTCGCGCCCTGCCGGATGTCCGTGACGGGCTCAAGCCCGTCCACCGCCGCGTGCTCTACGCGATGTTCGACGGCGGCTACCGCCCCGACCGCAACTTCTCGAAGTGCTCGCGCGTCGTCGGCGACGTCATGGGCCAGTACCACCCGCACGGCGACACTGCGATCTATGACGCCATGGTCCGCCTCGTGCAGCCGTGGACGATGCGCTACCCGCTGGTCGCAGGTCAGGGCAACTTCGGCTCTCCCGGTGACGACGGTGCGGCGGCACCGCGTTACACCGAGTGCAAGATGGCGCCGTTGGCCATGGAGATGGTCCGCGACATCGAAGAAGGCACCGTCGACTTCCAGGACAACTACGACGGACGCAATCAGGAACCGATGGTTCTGCCCTCACGGTTCCCGAACCTGCTGGTCAACGGATCGGCGGGCATCGCGGTCGGCATGGCCACGAACATCCCGCCGCACAACCTCGGCGAGGTCGCCGCCGGAGCACAATGGCTGCTCTCCCATCCCGAGGCGAGCAAGGAAGAGGCCCTTGAGGCGCTGCTGGGCATCATCAAGGGACCGGACTTCCCGATGGGCGCGACGGTCCTCGGCCGCAAGGGCATCGAGGACACGTACCGCACCGGTCGCGGATCGATCACCCAGCGCGCCGTCGTCGAGGTCGAGGAGATCCAGGGACGCACCTGCCTCGTCGTCACCCAGCTGCCCTACATGGTCAACCCCGACACCCTCGCTGCGAAGATCGCCTCCTACGTTAAGGACGGCAAGGTCGCGGGCATCGCGGACCTCCGCGACGAGTCCTCGGGCCGCACCGGTCAGCGCCTGGTCATCGTGCTCAAGCGCGACGCCGTGGCCAAGGTCGTGCTCAACAACCTCTACAAGCACACCTCGCTGCAGGAGAACTTCTCCGCGAACATGCTCGCTCTCGTCGACAGCGTGCCGCGCACCCTGAGCATCGACTCGTTCCTGCGCCTGTGGGTCAAGCACCAGATCGAGGTCATCGTCCGGCGCACCCAGTTCCGCCTGCGCAAGGCCGAGGAGCGCGCCCACATCCTGCGCGGCTACCTCAAGGCCCTCGACGCCCTCGACGAGGTCATCGCCCTGATCCGCCGCTCCCCGTCCTCGGACGAGGCCCGGACCGGGCTGATGGAGCTCCTCGAGGTCGACGAACTCCAGGCCAATGCGATCCTCGACCTCCAGCTGCGCCGCCTGGCCGCTCTGGAGCGTCTGAAGATCCAGGAGGAGGCCGAGAAGATCGAAGCGCAGATCGCCGAGTACAAGCACATCCTCGAGACCCCGGCTCGGCAGCGCGAGATCGTGTCCGAGGAGCTCGACGAGATCGTCGAACGCTACGGTGACGAGCGCCGGACGAAGATCCTCGCCGGCTTCGACGGGGACGTGTCGATGGAGGACCTCATCCCCGAGGAGGAGGTCGTCGTCACGATCACCCGCGGCGGCTATGCCAAGCGGACGCAGACGAACCTCTACCGCGCCCAGCACCGCGGCGGCAAGGGAATCAAGGGGGCGGCTCTGCGCGGCGACGACATCGTCGAACAGTTCTTCGTCACTTCGACGCACAACTGGCTGCTGTTCTTCACGAACACCGGTCGCGTCTACCGGGCGAAGGCCTATGAGCTGCCCGAGGGCTCGCGTGACGCCAAGGGTCAGCACGTGGCGAACCTGCTGGCGCTGCAGCCCGGCGAGACGATCGCGAAGGTCCTGTCCATCCGCGACTACGAAGAGGCCGAATTCCTCATCCTCGCCACGAAGTCAGGTGTGGTGAAGAAGACCCGCCTGAGCGAATACGACTCGAACCGCACCGGCGGCGTCATCGCCATCAACCTCCGCGAATACAAGGGCGAGCCGGATGAGCTGGTCTCGGCCCGCATCGTCGGCTCCGAGGATCATCTGCTGATGATCTCGCGCAAGGGCATGTCGATCCGCTTCGCCGCCGACGATGAGTCGATCCGCCCGCTGGGTCGCGTCACCGGCGGTGTCACCGGCATGAAGTTCAAGGACGACGACGAGCTGCTGACGATGGACGTCGTCCAGCCCGACACCTATGTCTTCGTCGTCACCGAAGGCGGATACGCCAAGCGCACTCCCGTCGACGAATACCGGCTGCAGGGCCGCGGCGGTCTGGGAATCCGGGTTGCCAAAATCACCGAACAGCGCGGAGACTTGGTAGGCGGACTCATCGTCGAAGATGGTGAGGAAGTCCTCGTCGTCATGGAGAAGGGTAAGATCGTTCGGTCGGGAATCGACGAAGTTCCGGCGAAGGGACGCAACACCATGGGTGTGGTGTTCGCGAAACCGGGCAAGAATGATCGTATTATCGCAGTGACACGTGGGCCCGAAGCCGAGGTCGAAGACGAAGACGATGCCGAAGTTCCCGAAGGCGGAGTTCCGGAAGGCGCAGTTCCCGAGGGTGAGGTCGAAGCACCTCAGACCGGCAGCGAGGATGTGGAAGAGTGAGCGATAGCAGCAAGCCAGGCTCTGGGAAGATCATACGCACGTCGAGCGGATCGACGCGTCTGACGGCGGGATCGTCGAAGAACGACGCGAAGTCCGCAGGCTCGACCGGTTCGGGACCTGGTTCCGGGCAGGGTTCGTCCGGGCAGGGCTCGGGCTCCTCGCAGAACGCGAATCAGGGAACGCCTCAGACGGAGAAGGCCACGGTCGTCGCCCCTCCGGCGCCGAAGGCCTCGCCGAAGCCCAATCGCGCACCCTCGACGGGATCGGCACCGACCGCACGCACCGCCTCACAGGGATCCGGCGCAGCCGGATCGCAGGGTTCGGGTGCGGGATCGCAGCCGACCGGATCCCAGGGATCCGCGGGAGGTCAGTCCTCGGGCAACCGCGGGGCCACCTCGGTGATGGGAAATGCGGCCAACACCATCCGCGCCAGCTCCGGCGGCGTGAAGATGGGCGTGAAGAACATGGTCGACTCCGGCAGCGGCAAGAAGAAGAAAGGCCCCCGCACCGTCCGCCTCACGGTGTCCGCGGTCGATCCGTGGTCGGTCATGAAGATGTCGTTCCTCATGTCCGTGGCCATCGGCATCGCCACGATCGTCGCGTTCATCGTGCTGTGGATCGTGCTCCAGGCGACGGGTGTGATGAGCGGCCTCGAATCGACGATGAGCGAGCTCGCCGGCGCGGAGTCGGCCGAGCGGATCATCGGCATCTTCGGCTTCGGTCGAGTCGTGGCGGCAGGCTTCATCATCGCGGTCATCAACATCGTGCTGATGACGGCGCTGTCGACCCTGGCCGCCTTCATCTACAACATCGGGTCCCTCATCGCCGGCGGCTTCAGCCTCACCCTCACCGACGACTGACCCCTCTTACTACCCGACGGCGGCCCAGCAACCTTGCGCGAGGTTGCTGGGCCGCCGTCAGGTAGCAAATGGGTGTGAGGGGAGTCACCGGGAGGCGATTTGTGTTTGTCTGCTCCGGTTGGGTATCGTTTTACTTCGGGTTCACCCCGATAAGGGCCTATAGCTCAGGCGGTTAGAGCGCTTCGCTGATAACGAAGAGGTCCCTGGTTCAAGTCCAGGTAGGCCCACGTCCCCTTCTTCGGGGATTCCCTTTCGAGGAGGATCATGAAAAGATGGATTCTCAGCGGTCTCACGCTTGTGGGGCTGGGAGTGTTCTTCCGGTGGCGGAAGCAGAATCAATCTGCTCAGGCCGAATGGTCCGAACACACCGATTCGGTGTGAGGGTGAGAACCCGACACGGGGGTATGGCGCAATTGGTAGCGCATCTGCTTTGCAAGCAGAGGGTTAGGGGTTCGAGTCCCCTTACCTCCACTCGAGTAGTTTTGAGACAGCACTCGTAACACGAAGGCTCCGAACCACAATGGTTCGGAGCCTTCGTCGTTGCCGGGCGAGCACGGGGCGGGGACCGTTCACAGCAGAGTCGGCAGCACTCCGCCCTCGGCGCGCAGGGCGGCACCGTTGATCGCTGAGGACTTCGGGCCCGCGAGGAACGCGACGAGGTCGGCGATCTCGGCAGGCTCGATGAACCTGCCGAGGAGTGAGGTCTCCCGCACGAGCTGTGACTTCAGGTCCGCGACCTCGAGCGACTGCGCTGCAGCGATCTGCTCGACCGTGGTCGCCACCCCATCGGAGTACGTCGGCCCGCCGAGCACGGTGTTCACCGTCACTGCGGTCCCCCGAGTGAGCTTCGCAAGTCCATTGGCCACCGCCAGCGACGCCGCCTTCGTCGCCCCGTAGTGGATCATGTCGGCCAGGTCGGCCGCGATCCCGCTGACATCGGCTCCCGGCACCTCCCCGCGCAGCCGGTCGACCGCTGCGGCGACGGCAGACTCCGTCCTCCCGTTGAGAACGACGGCTGCCCCGTCTGATGCGCACGCCCGCGCCGAGGCGAACCCGATTCCCTGCGTCGACCCCGAGACGAGCACCGTGGATCGCCCGAATTCTCCTGTCATCTCTTCGCTCACGGCTGTGCTCCTCGTTGTCTCACCGAAATAGTTTCCTGAGCAAGTGATCATCACAGGTAAAACTTGCTCAGTCAAGTGATGCGTTAGGATGCATGCATGACCTCTCCGTCGGAATCCGCGCCTCTCGACGGCGCAGAGCTCGAGACGTGGTCGGCCCTGGCGACCGTCCTCGAGTGGCTTCCGCCTGTGCTCGACCTGCAGCTTCAGGACGGCTGGGACCTCACACATTTCGAGTTCGGCATCCTCTACGCCCTCTCCACGGCCGAAGGACGGAGCCTGCCGATGAGCACTCTCGCCGGCTACGCCAACAGCACGCTCTCCCGACTCTCACGCGCGGTCGTCCGCCTGGAGAAGCGCGACTGGGTGCGCCGTTCGACCGATCCGGGCGACCGCCGGGTCACGATCGCCGGGCTCACCGACTCCGGCGCCGAGGTGGTCGCCTCCGCCGCTCCCGCGCACGCTGCCCTCGTCCGCCGCCTCGTCCTCGATTCCCTGAGTGCCGAACAGGCGTTGACGCTGCGCGAGATCAGCCGCAACATCGCCGCGGCGATCAGCGACGAGGGTGGATGGCGACCGGGACGATGATCGCAGTCACGCGGACGGCGGCCGTGATGTTGTCCCTGATCAGCACCCTCGTCGTCACAGGGTGCAACGGTCCCGCCGAGACTGATGCTTCGACCACGCACTCTCGGGAGACGTCGCGACCCTCTGGCGGTTCGGCTGAACCGATCACACTTCTGCCCACCTCTGGCGTCTTCGACTACCAGCTCAGCGGAGCCTACGACGAGATTCCTGCCGCTTCCGCACGGGCAACGTCGACTCCGACAGATGCGACCGCCGAGGCGGCTGCTGCGACAACATCCATCGACGTCGTCGTCCGCGACGCTGGGGCCGACCCGCTGCCCGGCGCCTACTCGGTCTGCTACGTCAACGGCTTCCAGACCCAACCCGATGAAGCTGATGACTGGGCAGACGACGAGGACGTCCTCCTCCACGACGGCGACGGGGACCTCGTCGTCGACCCCGACTGGCCAGATGAACACATCCTCGACCCCTCGACTGGTCACGCGCGCACGGTCATTCTCGACCGCCTCGGCGAGGTCATCGACGGCTGTGCCGAGGACGGATTCGCCGCCGTCGAGATCGACAATCTCGACATCGCGCAGCGATTCGACGCCATCTCAGAAGACGGCGTCAACGCCCTGGCCAGGTCCTACGTCGAGCGCGCCCATCAGGCCGGACTGGCTACCGCACAGAAGAACGCCGCCGAGATCACCCGCACCGCGCATCATGACCTCGGCTTCGACTTCGCCGTCACCGAGGAATGCGCGGCCTTCGACGAATGCGCCGCGTACACCGATGTCTACGGCGACCAGGTTCTCGAGATCGAGTACCCCGACTCCCTCGCCGAGGCGGGGCTGACCTTCGCCGAGGCCTGTGACAGTGAGGATCGCGCCCCACTGACGATCCTGCGCGATCGAGACCTAGTCGCCGCCGGTGGGCCCGGCTACCGCTATGAGGCGTGCCCCGGCTCGGACCACAGCTGACCCACCCGCGAAATGTGACGAAGTCGAACGCCGAGGTGGGGTTCTCCCCCTGTTCCTGCGAGTGCGGAATAGGCTAGCGTAGATTCCCGTTGATCTCTTTGTCTGAACGCAGTGTCGGCTGCTGCGTGCAGGATTCCGCCCGCGCCGGGGCGATGACAGACCTTTTTCGATCGGAGCACCTCCTTGTCCAGCGACAGCACACACTCGCACTCACAGCCAGCGCAGCACGAGTCCATCGACCCCGCAGGAATGAAGGTCATCTGGCTGCTCCTCGTCGCCGCCTTCGTCGCGATCCTCAATGAGACGACGATGGCCATCGCCATCCCCGAACTCAATCAGACCCTCGGCATCCCGCCGGAGCTCGGACAGTGGCTGACCAGCGCGTTCATGCTCACCATGGCCGTCGTCATCCCGACGACCGGCTTCCTCATCCAACGGTTCACGACGCGGCAGATCTTCCTCGCCGCGATGATCCTCTTCTCCTCGGGCACACTCATCTGCCTCGTCTCCCCGGGCTTCTTCCTCCTCCTCGTCGGCCGCGTCGTCCAGGCGGCCGGCACCGGAATCATGATGCCGCTGCTGATGACGACGATGATGAACGTCGTGCCCGCACACTCGCGCGGTCGGATGATGGGCCGCGTCGGCCTCGTCATCTCCCTGGCTCCGGCGATCGGGCCGACGATGTCGGGCATCGTGCTCGACTCGCTGGGCTGGCGCTGGCTCTTCGGGATCATCCTGCCCATCGCTCTGATCGCCCTCGGCCTCGGCGCGAAATGGATGACCAACCTCGGCGAATCGACGCACGCTCCCATCGACGTCGTCTCCATCGTGCTCTCCGTGTTCGCCTTCGGCGGCATCGTCTACGGACTCAGCCAGTTCGGCGGCGGGCACGGCGGCGAGGCCGGCGGCGGCTCCTCATCGGGCCTGGCCTGGGCGACGATCGCCGGCGGTGTCGTCTTCCTCGGACTCTTCGTGTGGCGCCAGCTGACACTCCAGCGCGGCGATCGTGCCCTGCTCGACCTGCGCGTATTCAACTCGCGCAACTACGTGCTGTCCGTGATCATCATGGCCGTGGTCGCGCTCTCGATGTTCGGCACCTTCTCCCTGCTGCCGCTGTACCTGCAGAGCGTGGTCGGGCTGAATGCCACTCAGTCGGGTCTCGTGCTCCTGCCGGGTTCGGTGCTCATGGGCATTCTCGGACCGGTGATGGGCCGCATCTACGACGCCCGCGGGCCGAGGACCCTGCTGGTGCCGGGCACGATCATGATCGCCGCGGCGATGTTCGCCTACTCGAACGCCGGGATCGGCACCCCGATCTGGCTGCTCGTCATCATCCAGATCGTCATGTCCCTCGGCCTCGCCGGGTCGTTCACGCCGCTGTTCTCCGCCTCGCTCGGTTCGCTCGAACGGCACCTGTACTCGCACGGTTCGGCCGCGCTCAACACCCTCCAGCAGGTGGCCGGTGCGGCAGGCACGGCGTTGCTCATCTCCATCTACTCGGCTGCCCTGCACTCCGGTCAGGCCGCGGGTCGGTCGATCCCCGAGGCCGGTGCCCCGGGCGGACACGCCGCGTTCCTGCTGGCGACGGTCATCGCGCTCGTCCCCGTCGTCCTCGCGTTCTTCATCCGCAAGCCCGAAGACCAGGAGGACTACCCCGCCGAGGTGGTCGAACCGTCCGAGGCCAACCCCATCGAATGACGGCCAGCGCCGCCGAATGATGGTCGGCCCATGACAACGGCCGAAAGAAGCGCACCGAACCCCTTGTTCCGAATCTTTCGGAGCGAGGGGTTCTGCTGTCGGCCGACTCGGTGATGTGAGGTCCCACCTTGGTACGGTGACCTCATGACCTCCTCTGCGCCCTCGGACCCGAGCTCATCGACTGAGATCCAACCGGATGTGCGGGTCCGCGGGGCCAGGGAACACAACCTGCGCAACGTCGATCTGACCGTCCCCCGCGATGCCATGGTGGTCTTCACCGGAGTCTCCGGATCGGGCAAGTCCTCACTGGCCTTCGGCACCCTCTACGCCGAATCCCAACGCCGCTACCTCGAATCCGTGGCCCCGTACGCCCGGAGGCTCATCGACCAGGCCGGCGTCCCGGACGTCGATTCGATCACTGGGATGCCGCCGGCCGTGGCGCTGCAGCAGCAGCGAGGTGGCCGCAGCGCCCGGTCCTCGGTCGGCAGCATCACAACAGTGTCCAGCCTCGTCCGAATGCTCTACTCGCGGGCCGGGCACTACCCCGAGGACCAGCCGATGCTGTTGGCCGAGGACTTCTCGACGAACACCGTCGAAGGCGCCTGCCCCGAATGTCACGGCATCGGCCGGGTCTACGAGGTGCCCGAGGACCGGATGGTCCCCGACCCGACGCTGACGATCCGGGAGCGGGCGATCGCCTCCTGGCCGACCGCGTGGCACGGGCACCAGCTGCGCGATACCGCCGTAGCCCTCGGCTTCGACGTCGACGTCCCCTGGAAGGACCTGCCGAAGGTCGATCGCGACTGGCTCCTCTACACCGAGGAGACTCCGCACCTTCCCGTCCACTCACGGCTGACGCTGGCCGAGGCGCGCGAAGCCGCCGATGCCGGTGTCGAACCGACGTATTCGGGCACCTTCGTCGGGGCCCGCAAATACGTCCTCGACACGTTCGCGAACACGAAGAGTGCCGGGATGAAGAAGCGGGTCTCCGAGTTCCTCACGGCCGCACCCTGCCCGGTCTGTGACGGCAAGAAACTCAAACCCGAGGCCCTGTCGGTGACGATCGCCGGTCTCGACATCGCCGAATTCTCCGCCCTGCCCCTGCACGAGCTCACGGCCCTGTTGCGGGAGACCGTCACCGCCGCAGAAGGCACCACCTCCTCAGAACCCGACTCCGACGGGAACGGAGCCGAACACGTCTCCGCGGAGAAGCGCGCCGCGTTCGTCCGCCTCGGCGGGGGTCTCATCGATCGTCTCCGCCCCATCGTCGATCTGGGGCTCGGCTATCTGTCGCTCGACCGGTCCACCCCGACCCTCTCAGGCGGTGAGCTGCAGCGGCTGCGTCTGGCCACCCAACTGACCTCGGAGCTCTTCGGAGTCGTCTACGTCCTCGACGAACCGTCGGCCGGACTCCATCCGCAGGACGTCACCGCCCTGATGGGAATCCTCGACGGGCTGAAGGAACGCGGCAACAGCCTCTTCGTCGTCGAGCACTCCGTCGATCTCATGCGGCACGCCGACTGGCTCGTCGACATCGGGCCGGGCGCCGGAGAACGCGGCGGACGGGTCCTCTACAGCGGCCCCACCGACGGTCTGGCCGAGGTCGACGAGTCGATCACCCGAGGCTACGTCTTCGGCGGACGCGGCCTCGAACCGCACGAGCCTCGTCAGCCGCGCGCCCGGTTCCGGGTGGAGGACATCCGCCGCAACAACCTCCGCGATGTCAGCGTCGAACTGCCGTTGGGCGCCCTGACCGCGGTCACCGGAGTGTCCGGATCCGGGAAGTCGAGCCTCGTCAGCCAGGTGCTGCCGGTGCTCGTCGGCGACCACCTGGGCCAATCGGCCCGGGACGACGAACCCGAGCCCGAGGGTGATGAGCTGCTGCTCGCCGACGAACCCGAAGAGCTCGAGGGCGCGGTGGCAGGCGACCTCACCGGCATCCGTCGCATCGTGAGCATCGACCAACGACCCATCGGACGCACTCCCCGGTCGAACGTCGCGACCTACACCGGACTGTTCGACCACGTCCGCCGCCGCTTCGCCGAAACACCGGAAGCCAAGGAACGCGGCTACAAGCCCGGTCGGTTCTCCTTCAACGTCGCCGGCGGCCGCTGCCCGACCTGCGAGGGCGAAGGCTCCGTCATGGTCGAACTGCTCTTCCTGCCGTCGGTCTACACCGAATGCCCGGACTGCCACGGCACCCGGTACCAGTCGAGCACCCTCGAGATCCTCTGGCACGGGCACACCATCGCCGAGGTGCTGGCGATGAGCGTGGAGGAAGCGCACGGATTCTTCGCCGAGGAGTTCGACATCATGCGCTCGCTCACCGCCCTCATCGACGTCGGCCTCGGCTACCTGCGCCTCGGCCAACCGGCGACCGAGCTCTCCGGCGGTGAGGCACAGCGGGTCAAGCTCGCCAGCGAACTGCAGCGCTCCCAGCGCGGAGACACCTTCTACGTCCTCGACGAACCCACCTCGGGGCTGCATTGTGCGGATGCCGACCGGCTCATCACACACCTGCAGACCCTCGTCGACGCCGGAAACACCGTCGTCATGGTCGAACTCGACATGCGGATCGTCACCGCCGCCGACCACGTCATCGAACTCGGCCCCGGGGCCGGGGCCGACGGCGGACAGGTGATCGCCGTCGGCACCCCGGCACAGATCGCCGCGACCGGAGACACCCCGTCGGCGCCGTACCTGGCCGCAGCGCTGCGAGCCTGATGCCACCCGCCCGGCGCCGCCTCGGCGAAGTCGGCCTGGTGATCTGCGGCACATGACCCGGTGCTGCCCACCCGTGTGAACCCCTGAATCCCGCGGCGTGGGAGGCCTGCCCGAATTGTTGGAGACGTCTAAGTCTCAGTTGTGCGTAGACACACCCGATTCGAGCGCGGAACGCTTGAGACATGCCCACCGCACTCCTTCGCCGTATCGCGATCTGCCTGCTCATCGCCGCACCCGCCGTGGTGCTGCGCATCACCGGCAACGAACTCAACCCGGTCCTCGAGCTGCTGACCTTCGGAGCCGCCGTCGTCGCGGCCGCGTTCCTCCTGGCCTGGGCCGCCGAGGCGGCGCAGAAGGACATCTCGGGTGCTCTGGCGATCGCCCTGCTCGCCCTCATCGCGGTCCTCCCCGAATACGCCGTCGACCTCTATTACGCGTTCCGGTCCGGATCGGATCCGGATTACCTGCACTTTGCGGCGGCGAACATGACCGGATCGAACCGACTGCTGCTCGGCTTCGGCTGGCCGCTCGTCGTCATCATCGCCCTCCTCGTCGCCCACCGCCTCGCCAAGCGGACGAAATCCCCGATCCAGACGTCCCTGCGCCTCGATTCCGGCAGCCGAATGGACATCGGATTCCTCGTCATCCTCGGCGTGCTCGCCTTCGCCATCCCCCTGCTCGGCAGCATCCCCATCTGGTTCGGCATCGGCCTCGTCCTCATCTTCGTCGCCTACCTGTGGCGGGCCGGGCAGGCCGCCGGAGAGGACGAGGAGGAGTTCGTCGGTGCCGCCGCACTCATCGTCGCGATGCCGCAGAAGGCCCGACGGATCACTGTGGTGAGCATGTTCGTCGTCTCCGCCGCGATCATCCTGCTGTCTGCCGAACCGTTCGCCGAGGCGCTCGTGGCCTCGGGTTCGGCGTTGGGAATCGACTCCTACTTCCTCGTCCAGTGGCTGGCCCCGCTCGCCTCGGAAGCTCCCGAATTCATCATTGCCGCGATGTTCGCGCTGCGCGGCATGGGCGGCGCCGCGATCGGCACGCTCATCGCCTCGAAGGTCAACCAGTGGAGCCTGCTGGTGGGCTCCCTGCCGATCGCGCACCTCGCCGGCGGGGGCGGCACCGGACTGCCCTTGGACGGGCGGCAGATCGAGGAGTTCACGCTCACGGCCACGCAGACCATCCTCGGCGTCGCCATCATCCTCGCCCTGCGCTTCCACTGGGCACCCGCGCTGGGACTCGCCGCACTCTTCGGGCTGCAGTTCTTCGTCACGGACACGTCCGGACGCTACATCCTCTCCGCGATCCAGGCGGTCCTGGCGATCGTCTTCCTCATCCTCCACCGCACGGACATCCTCCCCACGCTCGCAGCTCCCTTCCGCCGGCCGCAGACCGATCCGGATGAGTCAGATCCGGATGAGACGGAACCCGCCGAGGCGGCCCCACCGAAGCACGAAGCGATCGTCGGTCTGTCCTCCGATCCGAATCCGGCGGGGTACCGCGCGTAGAATGACGATCATGCCGCGCCCCTCTGTCACTCGCATGGTCGAGGACTATGTCACCCTCATCTGGAAGGCCTACGAATGGCCGGGCGGCCGACCGGCCACCACGGATCTCGCCGAACAGCTGGGAGTGACCGCCTCGACGGTGTCGGCGAACCTCAAGAAGCTCGCCCGTGACGGCTACATCGACTACGAACCCTACGGGCTCATCACGCTCACCGAGGCAGGACGACGGATCGCCGTCGAGATCGTCAGACGCCACCGCATCGTCGAGTCCTACCTCGTCGAAGCCTTAGGACTGACCTGGGATCAGGTCCACGACGAGGCGGACCGGCTCGAACATTCGGTCTCCGATCTCGTGCTCGAGCGGATGAACGCAGCGCTGGGGAATCCGCAGCGGGACCCGCACGGGGACCCGATCCCCGACGCCGACGGCCACACCGCCGAATTCCCGAGCAGGCGCCTGCGCGAAACCGCCCCCGGCATCGAGGTCGAGGTCGTCCGCGTCTCCGACCGCTCGCCCGAGCTGCTGCGCTATCTCACCGAACGGGGAATCGTCATCGGTACGACGCTGCAGGTGAGATCGATCAGTTCGGCCGCCTCGGCGATCGCGGTGAGCGTCGGCGACGATGACGTCGAGCTCGCCCTCGATGCCGCCGAGGCGATTCGGGTCGAACCCGTGGCCTGAGGCGATCAAACGGGACGCAGAAGGCCCGGCCGGAAGCGATGAGTTCGCTGTCGACCGGGCCTTTGCCGTGGTGCTCTCAGACTCAGCTGATCACACCGGGTGATCAGGCGTGCACGCGGATGAGGTGCTCGTTGGTGAAGGCCTGGAAGGCCCACTGAGCGTTCTCGCGGCCGTAGCCCGAGCGGTTGATGCCGCCGAACGGGTACTCGGGACCGGACTCCATGTGAGCATTGATGAGCGTCATGCCCGCGTTGATCTTCTTGGCGAACTCCTGACCCTTCTCGAGGTCGTCGGTCCACACCGAGGACATGAGACCGTACTCGGTGTCATTGGCCAGACGCAGAGCATCCTCTTCGTCCTTGGCGCGGTAGATCATCACGGCCGGGCCGAAGAGCTCGTTGCAGCCGAGGTCCGACTTCGGATCGATGTCGGTGAGCACGGCCGGGGACATGAACCAGCCGGGACGGTCGAGCTTCTTGCCACCGGTGCGCAGGGTCGCTCCCGCGGCCACACCCTTCTCGATCGCCTCGAGGATCTCATCGCGGGCGCCTTCGGAGGACACGGGGCCCATGCCGACCTCGGGGTCGTCGAAGTCCGAGACCTTCGTCGCCTCGGCGGCCTTGACGGCCTCGGCGACGAACTCGTCGTAGAGCTCATCGACGACGATCATGCGCTTGGGCGAGGTGCAGACCTGGCCGGCGTTCGCCAGGCGCAGTCCGACGAGCTTCTGCGCCACGGAGGCGACGTCCTTCGAGTCGAGGACGACGGCCGGGTCGTTGCCGCCGAGCTCGAGCACGGCACGCTTGAAGTACTTCGCGGCGATCGCGGCCACGGATGCACCGGCACCCTCGGAGCCGGTCAGCGAGAAGCCCTTGACGCGGAAGTCCTTGAGCACCTCCTCGGCGTGGGAGGAGTCGAGATAGATGTTCTGATACACGCCCTTGGGCAGTCCCGCCTCGACGAGGAGATCCTCGAAGTACTGCGAGGACTTCGGGCAGATCGATGCCTGCTTCATGATGATCGCGTTGCCGACCATGAGGTTCGGCAGCACGAAGCGGGCGATCTGGTTGTACGGGAAGTTCCAGGGCATGATGCCGAGCAGCACACCCAGCGGCTGGTGCTCGACATAGCTGCTCGCGGCTCCCGCGGCGGCCAGATGGGTCGGTGCGAGGTGGGTGGCCGCATTGTCGGCCATCCAGCGGGCGGTGCGGGCGACCTTATCGACCTCGCCGTAGCCCTGCTTCTTGATCTTGCCCATCTCGCGGCCGATGATGTCGGTCATCTCATCGGCGTTGGCGTCGACGAGATCGGCGAAAGTGCGGAGGATTGCCGCACGCTCGTGCAGCGGTGTGTCCTTCCAGGCCAGATGTGCCTCGTGGGCACGATCGATGTACCCGGGGATCTCTTCTTTCGGGACGGAGGCGAACTCCTCCTCGACTTCGCCGGTGTTGGCATTGGTGACAGCGAATTTGCTCATGGAACGTCCTTTCACGGGTTGACGAACTGTGCCCTGTAACAAACTACAGTCTCGCGCAATTCCGCGACACTCGTGTCCATGGCCGGGACGGTGATGTGGTTCCCTGCTGGGGACCGCAGCAGACGATGATCGACTTCCGTCCCTGCGACCACTCTTCGCACTCAGTCAAGATGTGCCAATGCGGTGATCATTCTGTTCTCGATACCCTCGGGTCCGGGAAAGATGCGTGTGGAAGAGCGCTGATGGGCGATGCCGTGGAGGCCGAGCCAGAGCGCGACCGCATCGGCCTCGGAGTTCTGACTGGTCGAAACTCCTGTTTCGACACACCGCTGCAGAATGGTCTGCAGCAGTCCCATCGCCGTTGCGCCGAGTTCGCGCAGCGCTTGTTCGGTGATGGTCTCATCCAGCTCGGGGATCCAGACGCCGCCGAACATCGCACGGTAGGGCCCGGGATGCTCGGCGGCGAAGCGGAGATACGCGCGGCAGGTGGCCAGCAGCTGATCCCGTGGTTTCTCGCCTGCGTGCACAACCGCTGAGCGCAGTTCTGATTCCAACTCGGAGAACGCCTTCTCCACCACGGCGAACATGATCGCTGCGTGACTGTCGAAGTGTCGATAGATCGACGGTGCGGCGATACCCACCGACCGCGCGATGGCGCGGAGGGTGACAGCACCGGACTCACCGGTCTGGTCCAGAAGTGCGGCGGCACCGGCGACGATGTCCTCCCGGAGCCGGCCACCTTCTCCGCGAGGATTGCGACGGCGTTGGGTCTCGACCTTTGAACTCATGGTTGTGAGTATACAACTGTTAGCGCTTGAAAAACAGTGGATACAGTTGTAAGGTTACGGGTGTTATCCGACTATAGGACCAGTCGATGCAGCAACCGGAAGGAATGCCATGACCAGCACAACCCCGACCTCCGATGCAGAATCATCACCGGTGTCACCGAAACGCGCCGCACGTATCCTTGCGAGAACCGCGATCATCTCCGCCTATGCCGCCACCATCCTCGTTCCCACAGGATTCGCCAAGATTGCGATCGCCCCCATTGTGCTCGTCCTTCTTGCGACCCTCGCAGGTCCGAGTGTGCGCAGGCTCTGGTGGGCGGCCACAGCACTGTTCGCTGTCTACGCGATCCCATTCATCCAGTACGCCGCCGACCCGGACCGAGAACAGAGTCTGTCGAAGGACATGGATCCTGTCTGGTGGGTGATCATTCCGATCGTCGGTGTCGTCTACATCGTCTCCTACCATGTCGGCCGGGCCTGTCGGAGCCGCTAGAGGTGCCTCAGGATTCGTCGGGTGCGATGTGAACCGTGAATGGCCGAGTGGCAGAGTCATAGGCGGCCGTTGTGCCGGTCGCCCCCAACCCGCTGGCACGCGCCGGCTCGTAGGTCCGCACACCGCCACCGCCCTGCCACTGATTGACCCACACGACCCCGGCGGGGATGCTGGTTGACAGTGCGATGTGTTCGGCATTGTGCGTATACACCGTGGCCGCCAGTCCGAATGCCGAATCCGAGGCTCGTTCGAGGCCTTCGGCGAATGAGGAGACGATGGAGACGGCAGCGATCGGACCGAACGTCTCCTCCGTCATCACCGACATCGACGCGTCGACTTCGGTGATGACAGTCGCAGGGTAGAAGAACCCGGCCCCTTCGGGGACTTCGCCTCCCGTCCGCACGGTCGCACCTTTCTCCGCGGCGTCTCGCACCTGATCAGCGACGATGCGCCGCTGCCGATCATCGACGAGCGGTCCCATCATCACATTCGGATCCAGGCCATCACCGTAGGAGAACGTCTCAGCCGCACTGACCAGCTTCTCCACGAATTCCTCGGCGATCGCCTCGTGGACGTAGATGCGCTCCATGGACGTGCAGATCTGGCCGGTGTTGACGAAGGATCCGAATGCGACTGCCTGTGCTGTGGCGGCGACATCGACGTCCTCGTCGACGATGACGGGATCCTTGCCGCCCAGCTCGAGCACCGCACGGTGCAGAGCATGCCCAGAGGCGGCCCCGACCGCACGCCCTGCAGCGACCGACCCCGTGAAGTGGACGAGGTCGACGTCGTCGTGGGCGACCAGCGGCTCACCCGCGTGAGCGTCGCCGAGCACGAGGTTGAGCACTCCGGCGGGCAGGTCGAGCAGTTCGACGAGTCTCACCGTCGACAGCGGCGAGCGCTCAGAGGGCTTGACCACCAGGGTGTTGCCCGCTGCCAGCAGCGGACCCAGCGCGCCGAGGACCATGGCGACAGGGAAATTCCACGGAGTGACGACGGCCGCCACCCCCACCGGGTGTCGGACGATGAGGGTGTGCCCGCCGTCCGGATCCTCGGTTCTGGTCGTGAACGGGTAGTCGAGCGCCTCCGCAGCTGCGGCGCGGAGACCCGCGACGCCGGCTGCGATGAAGCCGCAGCCGATGCCGATCGGCTTGCCCATCTCCCGGCATTCGAGTTCGGCGAGTTCGTCGGTGTGCTCTTCGATGCGATCGGCCCAGTCGCGGATGAGGGCGACTCTGTCCTCGAGCGCGGTCGCGGCCCAGGCCTGTTGGGCCCGCTTGGCTGCGGCGATGGCCGCGTCGACGTCGGCAGGGCTTCCGCGACCGAATTCGGCCTCGGTGACCTCGGTGGCGGGATTGACCACGCTGAGACGATGCTCATCGTGCGAATCGGTCCAGGCGCCGTCGATATGGTTCTGCAGGGTCAACACTGTTCTACTCACTCCTTGATGCGGTCGGCCATGAGTTCGCCGACCATGATGGCTGCCAGATTGGTGTTCGCTCTCGGCACCGCCGGGAAGACGGAGGCATCGACGACGTGGAGGCCATCGATTCCGTGCACCCGACAATCCGCGTCGACGACGGTGGTCGGGTCCTCAGCTCGGCCCATCCGGCATGTGCTCGTGCCGTGCTGCGCGTCGGCGACAGTGGCGAGCAGGTGGGCATCGAGAGCTTCGTCGTCGTCGAGTGCGGCGAAGAGCTCGGGATTGCACTCCTCGACGGAGCCGCCGAGGATGCTTCGGACTGCGTCCTCGTCGAGCAGCTCTGTCAGGCGCCTGACTCCCACGCGCAGCCGCGCACGGTCACCGGGGTCGGAGAGCATCCTCTCGGCGACGAGGGGCTGGTCGAGAGGGTCGGCCGAGGTCAGGATGACGCTGCCGCGGGAGACCGCCTGGTTGAGCCAGACCCCGAGGGCGCCGTATTCGGCTCCCGTGTTCGCCGTCGCCATGGAGATCACGCTCTGGTTCATCGACACGAACATGAGGTCGTTGAATCTCCCGTCGCCGCTCGACCAGCGCACGCAGACATTGGTGTGCCGATCGTTCGGCGTCGAGACCCCCGCCGAGGCGGTGAGCGGAAGCGTGATCGACGCCATCGCGTGATCCTGCAGACCCTGCCCGACGGGCAGATCGGCTCGGCAGTCGATGCCGAGGGACCTGAGATGTTCGCTGGGCCCGATGCCCGAGCGCATGAGGATCGCCGGGGAATGGATGACACCGGCACTGAGCACGACCGTCGCGGCGTGCCGGTCCTCGGCCACACCGTCGACGAGGACTCGGACACCGACGGCCGCCCCGTCCTCGATGATGACACGGTCGACGGTGGCCTCGCCGAGGATGGTCAGCGTCGGCAGATCGCGTGCCCCTTCGAGGTAGGCGTCGTTGACGCTGACCCTGCGCGAATCGCGGGAGTTGATCGGATAGGGGGAGACTCCGGTGGCCTGCGGTGCGTTGACGTCGGCGGCCCAGGGGAATCCGGCGGCCAGTGCCGAATCGGCCAGGGCGACATCGACTGCTCCCCACTTCTCACGAGGCGCGCGGTAGATGGGGGTGGGTCCGGAGTCCCCGTGATAGTCGGCCGCGCCGAACTCCTCGTCGTCCTCGAGGGCGACGAAGGCGGGAAGCACCTCGGCGCCCGACCAGCCCGCACAGCCGGTCTGCGCCCATTCGTCGAAGTCATCGAGCGGAGGGCGGATGGCGATCTGTCCGTTGATCGAGGAGCTTCCTCCCACACCTCGTCCGCGCCAATACGGTGCCGGCGGCTGTGCCTCGGTGCGCGTGGCCTCGAGATCGGTCCACATCATCCCGTCGATGGCATCGGGGTCCATGATCGCGACCGCGGGATTCGGCGATCTCCAGGCTTCGTGCATCTGCGCGGATCGATAGTCGCGGCCGGCTTCGAGCAAGAGGACTCGCTTGCCCTGCTGTGCCGATCGCACGGCGAATGCTGCGCCGGCTGAGCCGGCTCCGACGACGATGATGTCCCAGTTGTCTTCTTTCACGTCACATCTTCCTTGAGAACGAGTAGTTTGGGAGCCAGTGGCGGATCGTTCCGCTCAGCACCTAGAATGACTGACATCACAAAGTTCAGTCAATAGTGAATGTTCAGCAAAGACTGAATTGTTATGAAGGGGATCGATGTGACGGCATCCGCGCCGGAAGGCAGCCGAGACGTGGAGGAATCGCTGGTCGAGAGCTTCGGTCGACGCGTCGGCGAGGCGATGGGCTGGCCCCCGATGGCCGGTCGCGCAGCCGGGGTCCTCATGCTCAGCGAGACACCGCTGAGCATGGCCGAGCTGCAGGAGCGGCTCGCCGCGAGCAAGGGCTCGGTTTCGGAGACCACCCGACTGCTCATCGACAACGGGGTCATCGAGAGGTTCAAGGAGTCCGGTCAGCGTCAGTTTGTCTACCGCTGGCGAGCCGATGCCTGGGTGGGCTGCCTCGAACATCAGCGGCAGACGACGGCGCAGCTGCTCGACTTCGCGGAGTCGGCCGGCCGCGAGGGCCGGGGGCTTCCCCCGGTGCAGAGGGAGCGTCTTGAACAGATGAACGAGTACTACCGCTTCATGGCTGACCGCCTCGACGGACTGCTCACGGAGTATTCGCGATCAGCGGCATCCGGGGTCGGTCGACGGTAGCGAGGGATCTCCTCAGCCGAGGATGCAGAATTCGTTGCCCTCGGGATCGGCGAGGACGACCCACGGTTCGTCACGGGTCTGTCCCACATCGACTCGGCGAGCTCCGAGATCAAGGAGGCGGGCCACCTCGGCGGCCTGATCATCGGGACGGAGATCGAGGTGGAGACGGTTCTTCACGACCTTCTCCTCCCGATCGATGCCGACGATGATCCCCGGCAGGCGATCGGGCGACTGGCGGATCTCGATCTCCGTCTCGTTCTCATCGATGACGACCCAGCCGAGCGCCTCGGCCCACCAGCGGCCGAGCGTGAAGGTGCGCAGCCGGGCCGGCTCAGCCCTCGCGAATGGTCATCCTGGTGATCTGGTCGCCGTCGAGGTCGAAGGCGAACGAGGAGCGGCCATTGGCATGAGTCGAAGCCCAATCGCCGATCACGGTGACGCGATCACCCTCAATCGTCACCTCTTCGGGGGAGATGATGCCGGTCGCGCCGATGAACTCCACGTCGCTCCAGCCCTTGATGGCGTCGCGGCCGACGAATTCGCGGCCCCAGTCGTCGACGACGCCCTCGGGTGCGAAGGCGTCGAGGAAGCCCTGCTCGTCATGGGAGTTGACGACTTCGATGAAGGTCGCGATCGTCGTCGGTATCTGCGGTTCTGTCACGGTGACTCCTGTTTCTCTGTGTCGGGTGCGGATTCTGTGCTCGGCGTCCGTGCGGTTCGCGGCGTCTTTCGGCCGCAAGGTCTCAGCGGGTGGTGTATCCGCCGTTGGCGAAGATCGTCTGTCCGGTGATCCACCACCCTTCGGTGGCGAGGAAGCGGACGATCGGTGCGATGTCCTCGATCTGAGTGAGCTGGTTGCCCAGCGCCTGCGACTTGTGGAACTCGACGCGCTCCGGGGTCTCCTGACCGTAGAAGAACGGTGTATCCATCGGCCCTGGTGCGATGGCGGTGACCGAGATTCCGCGCTCGCCGAATTCCTTTGCCGCTGCGCGGGTGAAGTGCTCGACGGGGCTCTTGCCGCCGGCGTAGGTCGAATAGCCGTCGGTGAAGGCGGCGAGCAGCGCTGTGACGATGGTGATGATCTTGCCGCCGTCGCTCAGGTGCTTGCCGGCTTCCTTGATGAAGAAGTAGGCGGCCTTCGAGTTGATGTCGAACATCGAATCGTACTCGGCCTCGCTCGTGTCGACGATCGGCTTGCGCAGCACCTTGCCTGCCGTGTTCACGGCGATGTCGATCGGCCCAAGAGCCGCCTCGGCGTCGGTGAAGAGCTGTTCGACCGCGGCCGCCCGGGTGAGATCTCCACTGAGCAGGACACCGTTGACGCCCTGGTCCTCGACTGCGGCGAGTGTGGCCTCGGCGTCCGGGCGGGAGGATTCGGAGTTGTAGTGGATGGCGACATTCGCTCCGGCTTCGGCGGATTGGCGAGCGATGAGCCCGCCGAGGTTCTTTCCGCCGCCGGCGATGAGGACGTTCTTGTTTCGGAGTGTGCGTTCGGTCATGATCGCTCCTGACGTATCGTTGGTATATGTCTGTATAGCAACAGTACACGATACTATAGCGATATGACAGGATCCCCGACCCCTGATACACGGACTCGGCTGCTCAACGCGGCAGCCGACCTCATCGCAGAGTCTCCTGGGGAGGACTTCTCGTTGCGTGCGGTGTGTGATGTCGTCGGGGTGAAGATGCCGACGCTCTACCATTTCTTCGGCAGCAAGCAGGGTCTCATCGACGCAGTGATCACTCGCGGATTCGACATGTATCTCGGTGAGAAATCAGCGATGGAATCGAGCGGTGACCCGATCCAGGACCTCCGAAGCGGCTGGGATGCCCATGTGGAATTCGGACTGCGGAACCCCGGTTTCTACACCCTCATGTACGGCAAGGTCCGACCCGGGCACTCTCCCGTCGATCAGTCCCGCCCGAGCGCGATCCTCAGAGCTCTCACTGCAGAGGCGGCCGCGCAGGGACGATTGGTCGTCGACTCACGTCAGGCCGCAGCCCACATCCTCGCGACGAATGTCGGACTCACGCTCCGTCTGATCGTTCTCGGCCATGACGATCAGGAACTCTCGGCCGAGATCCGTGAAGGGGTGCTCGCCTCGATCACAGGCACATCGGTGCCTGAGTCGCCTGTGGCGAGGTTCGGTCATTCGGTCATCGAATATGCTGTCGCCCACCCCGAGATCCTCGGACCCGCGGAGACCCAGCTGCTCGTCGAGTGGACCCGACGCCTCAGTGAGCACGCCGACGGATCAGACCGGAGCCCGCGTTAGGGCGCACAGCCCGGTCTCTCAGCCTTCGACATCGCCGAGGTGGTGGTGGACTTCGTGCCAGCCGTAGCGGGTGAGCGAGGCGATCGTGAACTCCCGACCGTCGGCGCGCAGGCCCGTGCGCTGCCATTGCTCGTCGTCGAGGTCGGAGAGCGCACCGGCGTAGGCGGCTGCGGCACGTTCCAGCCCAGGGAGCACCTCGGCGGCCGTTTGCTTTCGGTAGTCGGACTCAAGAGCGACGGCATCGCCGTCGAAGTTCGGCAGGGTGGGAGCCTCCTCGGCGAGCATGAGGAGGGTGCGTGACCGGAATTCGGTGAGGACGTCGCGGAGGTGGGCGGCGTATTCGACGGTCGACCATCGGTCCTCGCGGAAACGGTCGGCGGCGTCCGGCCGAGCGAGGGCGGGTGCCCAGGAAGCGGCCGCCTCGGCGATCCGGTGCTTAAGGTCGATGATGTCCTCGTCCCCGGTTCGATCTCACTCATCCGTGCCTCCCGCTGTCGAGGGTCTTCTTGAGGACCGCCGCCTGGCTGATGTCGTCGCGCTTCGATGCCGTGAGCAGGGTGAGCGTGCCCTTCTCGGCGATGTCCTTGAGACGGTCGAGCGCCTCGGCGCGGGTGTCGTCCTTGAGTTCCTCGCGGTAGCGCCTGGCGAATTCGTCGTACTTGTCGGGATCGTGCCCGTACCACTGGCGCAGCTCGGTCGAGGGGGCCACGTCCTTGAGCCATTCGCCGAGGTTGGCGTGGTCCTTGCTCACTCCCCGCGGCCAGACCCGGTCGACGAGGACGCGAGTGCCGTCGGATGGTTCAGGATCGTCGTAGATGCGGCGCACCCGGATCCGTGGATCGTCCGAGGTGGTCATGGTCGTTCACTCCCTCCGCTCGCTTGCCTTCCAGTGTAGGACGTGGCGGATTCGGTCCTTGCCTTCGCGTCAAACCCCGCGCGTATAGTGGAGATCTCAGCCGCGCTGATGCGGTCTGTGGTGGGCCGATGGCGAATCTGCGAATCGAGGAGATGATGCAGTGACTGTCCAGAGCCAGGCGTCGCTCCCATCACCCGCCCTGCCTGGGCGGAGATCGAGGAGGAGGCCAGGCAGCTTCGTGCGCCGTTCACGGTGACCCGCCAGGCCATCGACGACGTCGCTCGCGGCTCCGGCGACTCGGACTGGCAGCCGGTCAAGGACGCGGCCACAACCATCGCCATGGCCGAGGACCGGGCGGTCCTCCATGGACTCGATTCGGCGGGCATCGGCGGCATCGTGCCGAACTCCTCGAATGCCACGGTCGATCTCCCAGATGCCGTCGAGATCATCTGGGCCCCGGCCCTCGAAGGTGCCCTCCTCGTGTCCACGCGCGGCGGGGACGTGGCGACGACTTCGAACCGCCCATCGACGTGGAGCTCGCTTCGCTGTATGCGGCGGATGACGGTTGTCTTTATCTGCTCTACCGCCTTCCGCGCGACTGATCACTGCCCCTTGGGCCGGGATGAGTGGTGTCGCTCGGCGGAGGGCTGAACCTGTCCGAACTGGCACTTGAAATCTTTTTTGCGAATATGTCTATAGAAAAAAGATGTTCGATTGAATTACGGAAAACTCTGGACAATGAATTCGACTGCGGAGTAGAATCGGGGAAAGCATTCACAGAGGCGTGAAAGGCAGGGGAGACCGATGAAGGATCAACAGGATCCGAGTGATGACGAGTTCGATCCTGCCTCGGATTCCTCTTCCTCTGAGGTCCTGCCGGACTCGGGGCAGATCGGATACGTGCAGCTCCCCTCGAGCATCGGCCCCGACTCACCGAGGCGACTCGACGTCGCCGAGGATTCGCCCTTGCTCTCTGTGGTCAGGGTGCTGGGACTGAGCACGAGTGTGCAGCTGGCCGAACTGCGATCCATTGCCCAGGCCTTCCTCGCCGAGGCGGTCGAACGTCTCAATCTCAGGCCGAACGTCGACGAAAGGATCTCTGAGTACGCGACCTTCGGCGAGACGCTCGAGCGTTTTCTTGACGCAGCCGAAACCGAGATGAGTGCGAAGTCCGGAACGGACGAAGTCGTCGCCCCGGGCAGCTGTGAATCCGCGCTGCAGGCAGCACTTGAGTCGCGACCCGACTTTCCCGGCTTCCACCTCGGAGAGACCTTCGACAGGTGGGTCCACAAGCTCGCAGAGATTGAGGATGTGGCCGAACTGGCCTCAGTGTTGGGCTCGACCTCCGGGCAGACATTCGGCAAGATCGTCACGGCTGTCACCATCGTCCATGGGCTGCCCAAGTTCCTCGCGCGCTGCTGTGCCGGCGAGTTCACCATCGAACACGTGAACGCCGCGGCCAGGACGGCCAAGGACCTGTCCTTCGAGTCGTTGCCTGAGCTCGACGAGTACTTAGGTCAACGACGGGCCGATGTCACCATCGACACCTTCAGGAAATCACTGTCGATGAAGGCCGCCTCCATGCAGGACGAAGACGACCGTTCCGACCTGGCGTCACGGCGCCGTCGGGTGTCGATCACCACCTACAAGGACGGAACCGCCTCGGTGGTGCTGAGCGGTCCGGCAGCGGAACTCAAGGCGTTCCACCAGCGCCTCGAAGCCTTCGCCCGTGCGATCAGACACGGAAACTTCGCATCCCTCGTCGCCACCGACATCAATGATGTCGACGTCAGCGAACTCGGCAGCATCGACTCGCTCATGTACGACATTGCGACTCGCGTGGCCCCGCAGCTGACCATTGAAGTCACAACGAATGACACGCAGAACGGAACAACCACCGTCAACCAGATCCCCTTGGACCTGCCCGATCAGGGAGTTCCCACCGCGGCGGCGATCGTGAACACGGTCAACAATGCAACCGACGGGGCACAGGAGGAAGCGGAACGTGCCGCGACGACCGCTGGTTCCACCACGGTCTCGACCGTTATCAAGATGGCGATGCCGACCCATGGCCAGTGGCTTCGCGAACAGGCGAAGCTTCTGGTCACGGTGCCTTTCCTGACATTGGCCGGTGAGTCGCAGCTGCCTGGAATCTACTCCGACGGTTCTCCGATTCCCGCCACTGTCGCACGCGCCATCGCCGGAGAGTGCTCGACCTGGACTCGGATCATGACCGATCCGGTGACCGGCACTCCGCTGGACGCGAGGTCGCAGAGTTACCGCATCCCTGCGGATGTCCGGTTGCCGCTCGCTGCGAAGTGGCAGGCATGCTCGATGCCGGGATGTACTCGTCGGGCGGAGACGTCCGAACTGGACCACATCATCCCCTTTGACCACGACGATCCCGCAGCGGGCGGACAGACCACCTTCGAGAACGGGCACTACCTCTGCCGCCCGCACCACCAGGCGAAGACCGATCGGAAATTCAGTATCCGCAAAACCTCGGACGGTTCGGTGGAGTATGTCTTCGCACACGGAGTGGCCGCCGAGGCAATGCCGCCGGACAACCCGATCAATGCTCGGCACGCCGAGTTGTTCACCGAGTTCGGCAGCCCACCGGACTCACAGCAGAACAGGCCGGACCCGCCCCTGAAACCCTCCCCGAGCCCGCCCCCAGTCGCTCCGAGCACGTCTCCGGGGGAGGCGCTGGGTCGGCCACGGAGACAACCGGCACCGGCCGGTCTCGCGAACGACCGCGAAAGCCCCAGCGCGAACCATCTGCCCCACCGGCCGCGCCGCAGGAGCCAACAGAGAAAGGACCAGAGCGGCAGAGTATCCACCACGGGAGAGCAGGTCGACCCGTGGTCGGGGCAGCGGCCCGCGAACATCAACTGGAATGCGTGCGAGCCCCCACCCTTCTGAATGCATCGATCCGTCCGTACCGTGAGCAGCTAGCTCGAGTCGGTCCCGGCGCTGAGGTTGCTGAGTATGAGGGTGCGCACCTGCCGGTCGATATAGGTGTCGAGGTCGAGACCGATCTTCTGGAAGTACCAGTGCTTGAGTGCCCACATGTGTGCGATCGACATGAGGTCGTGCCCGAGAGCCTGCGCATCGACATCGCGCAGATGACCGGTCTCCACCGCCCCGGACACAACATCGATGAGCGGCTGCAGGGTCTCGAGCTCCTGTTCCTGAATCGAACTCAGCCCATCCTTCGACAGCGACCGCGAGGCCTGATAAGTGAGTACGACAGCGTGCCGCTGTTCGCCGACGATCCGGCAGAACTCGGAGAATGCGGCGATGACCTTGTCCACCGGGTCAGCCGCCTCGGCGATGGCAGACGGAACGCGCAGCCGGAACTCTTCGAGCACCCGGGTGATCGCGGCGAGTACGATCTGCTCCTTATCGGAGAAGTACTTGTACAGCAGTCCGACGCTGACCCCACCGGATTTCGCGATCGCCTGCATCGACACCGAATGAGTGCCCTTCTCCTGCATCAGGCGCACCGCGGCATCGACGATCTGCCGTTCCCGGAACTCCGCCCGGGCCCCACGGACGATGGCGTTGAGATCTGCGGATTCAGCTGACATGGTCGACGGCGACTTCCTCTCTGAGCTTGAACTTCTGAATCTTACCGCTCGGAGTCCGCGGGAACTCGTCGAGGACCTGCAGAGCCTCGGGCCAGTACTGCTTTGCCACCCCCTTGGATTCGAAGAACTCACGCAGATCATCCATCTCCAGGCTCTGGCTCTCGACCAGGGTGACGACCGCACACGCGATCTCCTGCAGCCGCGGATGCGGCACCGCGACGACCGCGACCTGAGACACCGCCGGATGCTCGTAGAGGACGTTCTCCACGTAGGCGACAGGGATGTTCTCACCGCCGCGGATGATGATGTCCTTCGACCGGCCGGCGATCCGGATGAAGCCGTCCTCGTCCATCTCCGCCAGGTCGCCCGTGTCGAGCCAGGCGCCGTCGAACGCCTCAGCCGTCAGCCCGGGTTCCTTGAGGTAGCCGACGAATAGGAACGGGCCTTTGACCTGGACCTTTCCTTCTTCTCCGGCGGGCATCGGTGCACCCAACGGATCGACTACGCGCACCTCCATGGACCCGAGAGCCCGACCGTCGGTGCCCGTGACCTTCTCCTCCGAATCGCCCGGGGCGGTCATCGTGACCAGACCGCATTCGGTCTGCCCCCAGCCGCCGAACACGCTGAGCCTCGGCAGGAGTTCGCGCGCCTCATTGACCATCACACGCGGGATCGGGGCACCCATGCAGCAGAAGTGCTTGAGCGAGGACAGATCGTGCTCGGTCGTCTTCGCGGCATCGAGCAGGTCGTGGAGGAACGGGGTCGCCCCGGAGGTGTGCTCGATTCCGTGCTCGGCGACGAGGCGGACGAAGTCCTCACCGTTCCACACATCCTGGAACACTCCGGTCCCGCCGATGAGCAGCGGCAGGCACACCCCGTACATGTACCCGGTGAGGTGGCCGAACGTCGAAGCCATGTGAATGACCGACCCCTGACCCAGACCCAGGTGGTCCGGCCAGGGCAGGGCCGCCGCAAGCACCGAGTTGTGCGTGTGCATGGCCCCCTTCGGGTCGCCCGTGGTGCCCGAAGTGAACAGGATGAGCCCGACATCGTTCGGATCGGGACGGCGTTCGGCCCAATCGATCGATTCCAGCGCCGAGGTGGTCGTACCGCGGCCGAGGAAGTCCTCCCAACGTTCGAACCCGTCCCGCGCGGCGAACGGAGCCTCACCGGGGGCGTCGAGCACGATCGTGTGCGTGAGTTCCGGCAGGTTCGCCCGCAGCCTGTCGACCATGTCCGGGTAGTCGAACTTGCGGAACCGGTTCGGCACGAAGAGGACGGAGACACCTGCCTTCTTCGCCATGTACCCGATCTCACGGTCGCGGTAGATCGGAATGAGACCGTTCGTCGCGGCCCCGGCCTTGATGGCGCCGAGGTGGATGACCAGCCATTCGTACCAGTTCGGCAGGTGGATTCCCACGACGTCGCCCGGTGTGAGACCGATGTCGACGAGTGCCCTGGCACAGGTCTCGACGTCGGCGGAGAGCTCCGCATATGTGTGCGCTCCGTAGGGGTCCCGGGAAACCACGGCATCCGGACTCTCTCGGGTCCAATGCTCGAGGTGGTCGAGCAGCGTTTGGTTCTTCCAGTCGCCCGCCCAGGTGTGCTTGTCGATGAGGGCGTCGGTGAGGGTGGTCTCGAATCGTGTGGGCATGTCAGGGCTCCTTTGCTCTGGTGGTGCGTGGGCCGTGGTGCTCAGGCCATGGTCAGTCCGCCGGAGACGGACAGGGTCTGGCCGGTGACGTAGGCGGAATCGGGCCGGGCGAAGAACGCCACGGCGTTCGCGAGGTCATCGGGGTGGGCGAGTCGGCGCATCGGAATGGCCTTCTCCAGCGCGGTGCGCAGCTTCGGGTTGTCCGCCGAGATCTCGGCGAACAGCGGGGTGTCGGCAGGTCCCGGGCACACGCAGTTGGCCGTGATCCCGTGCCGGGCGACCTCGCGGGCGAAGGTCTTCGTGAACGAGATGATCCCGCCCTTGGCCGCCGAGTACACCGCTTCGCCGCTCGATCCGACGCGACCGGCGTCGGATCCGATGCTGATGACGGCACCGGATTCGGCGGCGATCATGTGCGCGGCCGCGGACTGCGTGCAGTTGAGCGTGCCGAGGAGGTTGATCGCGATGACCTTCTGCCAGGTCGCCGGCGTCGAATCCATGAACGGTTCGACCTTGTCCCACCCGGCGTTGTTGACGAGGACATCGATGCGACCGAAACGCTCGATCACCTCGGCGGTCATGGCGTCCACGGCCGCCCGATCGGTGACATCGACGGCCAGGCCGATCGAATCATTTCCCAGCGCCGAGGCGGTGTCCCCGGCCTTCTGTGCGTCGAGGTCGGCGACGACGACGGTCGCACCGTCGGCGGCGAGACGGCCGGCGATGCCCTTGCCGATGCCCGAGGCGGCTCCGGTGACGATGACGATGCGGTCGGTCAGGGGCGCGGTGTGGGTTGTGTTCGCTGACATGGTGGTGTCCTTCCTGGTGAATGGGGTGTCTGTCGAGTGTCTGCGGGGTGGTTCAGGGAGCGAATTCGCGACCGGCGGATTCCCGGGCGATGATGAGTTTCATGATCTGTGCAGTGCCGTCGCCGATCTGCATGCCGAGCACATCGCGCAGCCGCTTTTCGACGTCGCGGTCCTGTTTGTAGCCGTTCTGGCCGTGGAGCAGCAGGCACTGGTGGATCGCATGGTAGGCCTCGAGCGGAGCCCACCATTTGCACATGGCCGCCTGCGAAGTGTGCGGCAGTCCTTCGTCGCCGAGGCGGAGCGTGTCCAGGCACAGCAGCCGGGCGGCAGCGATCTTCGTCTCGGCCTCGGCCAGCGGGAACGATACGCCCTGGAACTTCGACAGGGGTTGGTCGAAGGCCTGGCGGTTCTTCACATAGGCCCAGGCATCGTCGATCGCTCGTGACGCGGTGCCCACACACTGCAGTCCGATGAGCGCGCGGGAGAAGTCGAATCCCTGCATGACCTGGGAGAACGCACCCCCGACCTCGCCGAGGAGGTGGTCGGCCGGAACGCGGACGTCGTTGAAGTCCACGCTGCCGCGCGCGACCGCAGCCTGCCCCATGTCGACGATCGGGGTCCGGGTCACCCCGGGTGCGTCGAGATCGACGAGGAAGGCAGAGATGCCCTTGCCGCGCTTGGCATCGGGATCCGTGCGGGCGAAGATCACCGTGGCGGTCGAGGTCATCGCCAGCGACATCGACTTCGTGCCGTTGACGATCCAGTCCTCGCCGTCCCTGCGGGCGGTGGTCGAGGGGTTGCCCGCGTCCGAACCGGCATCGGGCTCCGAGAGCCCGATGGCCACCGTCGCGTCACCGGAAGTGATCTGGCGGCAGTAGTGGGCGGCCACCTCGGCGTCGGCATTGCGGGCGATGACCTGCCCGATGAGGGACCCGACGACCTGGATGTAGGCGACGGGGAGGTCTCCACGGGCGATGGCCTCGGTGACGCGGCCGGCCGTGACCTTGCCCAGGCCCTGCCCGCCGAGGTGGCCCGGCAGTTCGGGGGCGATGAGCCCGGCCCGACCCATCTCCCGGGTCACGTCGACGCCGATGCGACCGGCGGCCTCACGGTCGCGTGCTTCGCTGATGAGCCTGTCCTCGAATCCGGCCGCCGCCTCGAGGAGGGCCTTGGCAGCGGGGGAGAGTGAAACGTCCACGGTGATCCTTCTGCGTTTGTCGGGTCTTCGGGGTTCAGTAGGCGCCGTCGAAGCGGCTGAAGTCGGGGTCGCGCTTCTCGGCGAAGGCGGCCGCACCTTCGTGCGACTCGGGCGAATGGGCGTAGAGGTCGAGGGCGCTCATGGCGAGGTTCGTGAACCCGGTCTGCATCTCGGAGTCGGCGTTGAAGGACTGCTTGAGGAAGCGCAGCGCCGTCGGTGCCTTGAGCCCGAGTGCCCGGGCGCGCTCCTTGGCGCGGGGGATGAGCTCATCCGCCTCGACGACCTCGTTGGCCAGGCCCCATGATTCGGCCTTGCGTGCGTCGATGAGTTCGCAGAAGTACCACATCTCGCGGGCGCGCTTCTCGCCGATGACGCGGGCGAGGAAGGCCGAGCCGTACCCGGCGTCGAAGGAGCCGACCTTGGGGCCGGCCTGGCCGAAGCGTGCATGAGAGGCGGCGATCGTGATGTCGCAGATGGTCGAGAGCACATTGCCCCCGCCGACGGCGACGCCGTTGACCGCGGAGATGACGGGTTTGGGCACCGAGCGGATGACCTTGTGCAGCTCGGAGATGCGGAACATGCCGTAGCGGCTGGGGCCGTAGTCGCCGGTCTCGGCCTTCTGTTTGACGTCGCCGCCGGCGCAGAAGGACTTCTGCCCGGAGCCGGTGAGGATGATCGATCGCACGCGGTTGTCGCCCCAGGCCAGGGTGAAGGCCTCGATGAGTTCGTCGACGGTCTGCGAGCGGAAGGAGTTGAAGGATTCGGGGCGATTGATGGTGATGACGGCGAAGTTCTCTTCGACCTCGTAGAGGATGTCCTCGAACTCGTCGGTCGCGGCCTGCTGAGTCGTAGTCGTATCTGTCGGCATCGGTGCCTCCTCGATGAAAAATGAATCTGTGTTCACACCCAGTGAACATCAGTTCACAGAAGAGGTCAAGAGGTCAGAACCACCTCATGCGGCCGGGATGGTGCAAGAATGAACCCGTGGAGCTCCTCCGAAGAAGGACGGAGTTCACCGACGAATGGACGACGATGACTTCGGAAGCACCGGAACCGACCACCCCTTCGACGCCCGGCCGTACGCCCGCGGCAGGGGCGGAGATCGGCGCCCTCATCGGAGGAGCGTTCGGACTGCTGTTCCTCATCATCAACAGTTCGCAGTTCTCTGCGTTGGGTCGCACTCTGGTCATCGCGCTCGGAGCTGTTGTGTTCGCGGGCATCCTCGTCTTCGCCGTGCGGGGCCTCGTGCAGCGCCGTGGCGCAGACTCCCGGGAGGACAGAGCGCGGCGGGAACCTCCGTTCGGTCGCGCCTACTGGATCATCGTCCTCATCGAGGCGATCGCCCTGTTCGCGGGAACCCGTCTCCTGGCGAGCCTCGGCCACCCCGAGCTCGGAGTCGCCTGGGTGGCCGTGGCCGTCGGCACCCATTTCTTCGCCCTCGGGAAGGTCTTCGGGCTCGACCGCTTCCATGTGCTCGCGACCGTCGTCACTCTCTGCGGACTCGGCGGGTTCATCGCCTTCTTCGCGGCGGCGCCCGCCTTCATCCCCGTCATCAGCGGCGTCATCTCAGGCTTCGTGCTGCTCGCGTTCGCGATGTGGGCCCTGGTGCCGGTGGAGCGGTGAGCCTCTACCCGACGCGGCACCGACGCCTGCGCCGGCGGTTTCACCCACTTAAGAGTCCGGCGTCGTCCTCCCTATCAGGCGTCGGCCCCCTCGGCAGGGCCGTCCTTCTTCGGCGACTGCACGCGCGGAGGCGGGAACTCCGGCGGCGCGGCTGCAGGATGATCGTCCAGGCCGGCGAGCACCTCGGCGATGGCGCGATCGAGCTGCGGGTCGTCGGCGGCGAAGAGCTGACCCGGATCGTGTTCGACCTCGATATCGGGGTCGACGCCGTGGTTCTCCACGCCCCACTCCTTGCCCTCGAGCCAGAACGCATAGCGCGGCTGGGTCACCCCGGTGCCGTCGACGAGGTCATAGCGGCCGTCGATGCCGACGACCCCGCCCCAGGTGCGCACACCGATGACCGGGCCGATGCCCTTGGCCTGGACGCGGGCGTTGATGATGTCGCCGTCGGAGCCGGAGAACTCGTTCGCCACGAAGGCCACCGGTCCCCGCCTGGCATCCTCGGGATCGGGAACCATCGCATCGTAGTTCCGGGCGGCGTTCCACGCGATGACCCGGTCGGCGAAGCGTTCGGCCACGAGCGCGCTCGTGTGCCCGCCCCGGTTGAACCGGACATCGGCGATGACGCCGTCGCACCCCATGGCCTGCCGCAGATCGCGGTGCAGCTGCGCCCAACCGTAGGAGGTCATATCCGGAACGTGCACATAGCCGATAAGCCCCTGCGACTTCTCGGCCACGTACTCCCGGCGGGAACGCACCCAGTCCTGATACCGCAGCTTCTCCTCATCGGCCAAGGGGATGACGGCGACGACCCGATCCTTCCGACGTCCGCGCCGCAGCGTGAGCTCGACGATCGAATCCGCGGAACCCTGCAGATGAGCGGCCGGACCGGCCACCTCGTCGACGGGCTGACCATTGACAGCGACGATGACGTCACCGACCTGGGCCGCCACCCCGGCCTGCCGCAGCGGCGATCTGGCAGCAGGCTCACTGCTCTCACCGGGCAGGATGCGGGTGATCGTCCACCCGTCGGCGGTCCGCTCCAGATCCGCGCCGAGGAAGCCGAGCTTCGTCGACGAGTCGTCCGGCCCATCGCCTGATCCCGAAGGCGGGGTGACATAGGCGTGCGAGGTGTTGAGTTCGCCCACGGTCTCCCACAGGATGTCGACGAGATCGTCATGTGTCAGCGCCTTCGCGGCCACGGCACGCCAGCGCAGGGTCACCGACTCCCAGTCGACTCCGTTCATGTCCTCGCGCCAGTAGTGGTCGCGCATGATCCGAGCGTTCTCCTCGAACATCTGCAGCCATTCGGCGCGACGATCGAGTTCGAAGCGCAGCCGGGAGGTGTCGACGGAGACGAACGCGTCGTCATCGGCTTCGACCTTCCGATTCGCCGGGACCACGGAGATGTCGCCGTCGGTGCGGACGACGATGAGCTTGCCGTCCCCGGTCACCTCGTACTCGTCGGCCCTGTCGACGACGGTGACCAGCTTCCGTTTGGCGAAGTCGAAGAACTGGACGGCCTGCTTCGGCTTCTCACCGGCATCCCCGGCCCGCTTCGTGCCGAGCTCGCCGTCCTCGGCATCCCCGGTGCGCATCCACAGCAGCCCGCCATCGGCCGACTCGAGATGCTCGAACACCCCGGAGGCCACGGGGAACGGCAGGATCCGTTCCTCTGCCCCCTCGAGCTCGACCTCGGCGGTGGTGACCGGCTTCTCACCGCGGCCGCGTTCGGACTTCGATTCCTCGACCACCTCGCCGATCGCCCATCCGCTCGCGCTCGGGCCGAACGGGGCCGGTTCGTCGGCGGCCAGCGGCAGCAGCCACGGACGGGTCACGCCGTTGAAGGACAGGTCGAACGAATGCTGGTTGTAGGCCGGGTCGAAGGTGCGGTCGGACAGGAACGCGACGTACTTCCCGTCGCGGGTGAACGCCGGCGAGGCGTCGTTGAACTTGCCGCTGGTCAGCGGCTGCGCGTCCCGGTCCGACTTCACCTCGACGATCATCAGCTGCGCCAGCTGCTCCTCGCCCTGCGTCGGCTGCGACCACACGAGGTACTTCCCGTCGGGGGAGAACCTCGGGGTCCTGGCCTCACCGAAGCCCGAATGCCCGACCAGCCGGGTGCGGCCGTTGCCGACCTCGATGAGCCGGATCGATCCGTCGTGGGAGATCGTGGCAAGCGTCTTCCCCGCCGGGTCCGCGCGCAGGTCGAGGACCCGACCCAAGGCACCGGCCCCGATCCGCCGAGGCGGCTTCTCCCCGGTCACGGAGGCGACCTCGATCGCGTCCTCCCCTTCGACGTCGGTGACGTACGCGGCCAGTCCGGTGGAGCCGAGGACGACGGGCTCACGAGTGCGGATCGACGAATCCGCGCACAGCGCCCGGGCCGGTCCCTCGCGGTGAGCCAGCCAGAAGGTCTTCCCGCGCCACTCGATCACCGAGGCATTGCCGCCCTGATCGGGGCTGATCCGGTTGATCCCGGTGCTCGGGTCGAGGCGCAGCGGCTGCACCTGGGTGCCCGGCAGGGTCACCGACAGCGTGCGCACCTGCGCGTCGAGGCTGTCGAGGATCTTGATCTCACCACGGCTGTGCCACACGATGCGGGTGCCGTCGGTGGTGGCATCCCGCACGTACCCCTCGGCCTCGGTCTGCTGGGTGAGCTGACGGGGTTCGCCGGCCCCGCCGGTGCCGTGACCGCCGGCTCCGTCTGCCGTCGCCGAGGCGGTTGTGGCCAGGCCGTCGATGATCCAGAGGTTCGCCTGCTCCGAGGCATGATGAGGAAAGGTCGCGGCGCGGTCGGAGGTGAAGACGAGGGAATCGCCGACCCACAGCGGATCGGTCAGCGAGGCGGCGTCGTCGCGCAGCAGTCGCTGCCACTTCGCCCCGGTGCCGTCGGCGTCACCGGCACGATCGATCCACAGCCTCGGCGCCGTGCCTCCGCGGTAGCGCTTCCAATGTGCCGGGGGACGGGAGAACGGCGTCGACAATGCCGTGACTCCCGCGTGATGCCGAGCCATTCCCGAGGCGCGGCCGAGCCGGAGGCGCGTCACCGATCCGTCGAGGCCGACCGACCGCACGACATGGTTGCGCACCTCGAACTCCCCGGCGTTCGCACCGACGAGGACATGCGTCTCATCGGCCCAGCCGAGCATCGTCATCGCCGACGAACCCAGCCAGGTCAGCCGACGCAGGGCCCCGGTGGCCACCTCGGCGACCATGAGCTCCGGCTGGCCGGTGGCGAACGACACGAATGCGACGTGCGCGCCGTCCGGGGAGATCCGCGGTGATCGGACCCGGGCATGGTCCGAGGTCAGCCGCCAGGCGCGGCCGCCCGCGGCCCCGACGAGCCAGACGTCGTCGTCGGCGGTGAAGGTGATGAGATCGGCATGGATGTGGGGATAGCGAAGATAAGTCACGTGACCCACATTACAAGCTGACGTGCCGGCGTACCCCGCCCCGAGACCGATGCCCAGGCAACTTGCACGCGGCAATAGAATGGCCGTATGCCATCTCTGACTGCCACGCTCACCGATCGTTTCGCCGCTGCCCTCACCGCCGCCTTCGGCGAGGACTTCGCAGATCGCGATCCGGTCATCCGCAGCAGCCAGTTCGCGGACTTCCAGGCCAATGTCGCCCTGCCGCTGGCGAAGGAGCTGAAGTCGAAGCCGCGGGACATCGCGACCACGACCGTCGACAACCTCGAGGTCTCCGACATCTGCGAACCGCCGGAGATCTCCGGGCCCGGGTTCATCAACCTCACCTTCACCCCCGAGTTCCTCGCCCGCACCCTCGAGGCCGGCGGAGCGGCAGCGGCACCGGAGAACGCCGATCCGCAGCGGATCGCCATCGACTACTCGGCGCCGAACGTCGCCAAGGAGATGCACGTCGGGCACCTGCGCACCACCGTCGTCGGCGACGCCCTGGCCCGGACGCACGAATTCCTCGGCAACACCGTCATCCGCCAGAACCACATCGGCGACTGGGGCACGCCCTTCGGCATGCTCATCGAACACCTCCTCGACGTCGGAGTCGACTCGGAGGCCGCCGCCGAGGTGTCGGAGAATCCGAACGCGTTCTACCAGGCCGCCCGGTCGAAGTTCGACGCCGACGAAGCCTTCGCCACCCGCTCCCGCTCCCGCGTCGTCAAGCTCCAGGGCGGCGACGAGGAGACACTCGGACTGTGGACGAGGCTCGTCGGCTACTCACGGGACTACTTCAACCGCATCTACTCCCTCCTCGACGTCACCCTGCGTGATGACGACCTGGCCGGTGAGTCCACGTACAACGACGTCCTCGCCGAGGTCTGCGACGAACTCGAGGCCAAGGGGCTGGCGACGCTCTCCGACGGTGCCCTGTGCGTGTTCCCCGCCGGCTTCACCGGCCGCGAGGGCGAGCCCCTGCCGCTCATCATCCGCAAGTCCGACGGCGGCTACGGCTACGCCACGACCGACCTCGCGGCGATCCGCAGCCGTGCGATCAACCTCGGCGTCGATCGGGCTCTCTACGTCGTCGGGACCCCGCAGGCCATGCACTTCGAGATGGTCTTCACCGTCGCCCGCGAGGCCGGCTGGCTGCCCGAGACGGTCAGCGCCGAACACGTGAAGATCGGCAATGTGCTCGGCTCCGACGGCAAGATCCTGCGCACCCGCTCCGGTGCCCCGCTGCGCCTGGCCGAACTCCTCGAGGAGGCCGTGTCCCGGGCGAAGGCGACCGTGGCCGAGTCGACCGTCGACTTCACCGACGAGGAGGCCGAGGAGGTCGCCCGCATCGTCGGCATCGGTGCGGTGAAGTACGCCGACCTCTCCGTCGCCCACGACACCTCGTACACCTTCGACCTCGACCGGATGCTCGCCCCCATCGGCAACACCGCCCCGTACCTGCAGTACGCCGGCGCCCGCATCCGCTCGATCGGGCGCAGGGCCGAGGCCGAAGGCGTCGACGCCGCCGGGGTCGCGAACGCGGCGATCAGCCTCGAGCAGCCGGCCGAACGTGAGCTGGCCCTGTCGATCCTCGGCTTCGCCGACGTCATCGCCGAGGCGGCCGCGGGCTCCCAGCCCCACCGACTGTGCACGTACCTCTTCGATCTCGCCCAGGCCTTCACCTCGTTCTACGAGCAGTGTCCCGTGCTCATCGCGGACACCCCTGAGCTGCGGGCCTCCCGCCTGCGGCTGTCGGCGATCGTCCTCGAGGTCCTCGTCGCCGGTCTCGGGGTGCTCGGCATCCGCGTGCCCGAGCGCATGTGAGCACGCCGCCCCGCACCTCGCCGAAGCGGATGCTGCCCTGGATCATCCTGGGCATCGTCATCCTCGCGCTCAACCTGCGCACCCCGATCATCGCCCCGACGGCGATCCTGCCCAGGATCCAGGAGGGGACGGGCTTCAGCACGGCCGGACTGGGCATGCTCACCGGCCTGCCGGTCCTCCTCTTCGCGCTCGCCACCCCGCTGGCCGGACGACTCATCACCCGCCTCGGCGCCGAGGCCACGGTCCTCTCCTGCCTGACGGGAGTGCTCGTGGGCACGGTGCTGCGCTCCGTCGGCCCCGGCTGGCTGGTGCTCGTCGGCACGGGCATCATCGGCCTGGCGATCACGCTGGGCAATATCGTCGTGCCCGTCATCATCCGCCGCGAGGTGCCGTGGGAACAGGTGGCGATGGTCACCGGGCTGTACTCGGCGATGATGAACATCGGCTCGATGGCCACGCTCATCGGCACCGGGCCGATGGCCGCCGCCTTCGGCTGGCGGTGGGCGCTGGCGGTCTGGGGCGTGCTCGCGCTCATCGGGCTCGGCTTCTGGATGCTGCTCATCCGCACCCGCGTACGCCGTGAGGGCGCGGCCCGGCGGGCTGCCGAGGCTGCCGCCCCCGCAGCGAAGGTGCCGTGGAGTCAGGCGCCCGCCGCCTTCCGCGGCATCATCGCCCTGCTCATCGTCACGTTCTCCGGCCAGTCGATCGCCTACTACACGACGACGACCTGGCTGCCGAGCTACCTCGCCGACACGATCGGACTCGCCCCGGCCGCGGCCGGCAGCACGGCCTCGCTGTTCCAGATCGCGGCGATCCTCGGCGCCTTCGGGGTGCCGCTGCTGGCCGCGAAGTCCAGGCCCTGGATGCCGGTGGCGATCGTCGCCGTCCTCTGGCTGTCCCTGCCGGTCGGTCTGCTGCTGGCGCCCGGCGCCTACGGCCTGTGGGCGATCACCGGCGGCATCGCCCAGGGCGGCGGCTTCACCGCGATCTTCTCGATCATCGCCCGCACCGCCGGCAGCGACGCCCAGACCGCGTCCGCCTCGGCGCGGGTGCAGGGCGGCGGCTACCTGGCCGCGACCCTGGCGCCGCCGTTCGCCGGGTGGCTCAACACGGTCACCGGGGGCTGGACGGCGCCGCTGATGCTCATCCTCGCCGCCACCCTGGCATTCACGATCACGGGTCTGCTCGCGGCCCGTCGTGCCGGACGCATCCCGCGCGGGGGCGCCGGTCGCGAAGTCCTCGACGACGACTGAACACCCGCCGACACGGTCGCGCGTGCATTCCCGGGCACGATCCCGGATACGGCTGGGCAGACTGCTCTGTACCGATGGTCAGCCACACAAACGCCGAGGCGGCCCATCGTGACGATGGGCCGCCTCGGCGGTGGAATCGGCGAACTCAGTGCTTGGAGTTCTTGTCCTCGTTCGCTGTTCCGGACTGAGCCTCGGCGGGCTTGACAGCCGGCTTCGGAGCCGGAACCTCGTCCTTCTCCTCAGTCGCGGACTCGGCCTTGGTCGAGGGCACCGCGGTCTGCGAGACCTGAGCGCTGGTGGCCTGGCGCGAGGCCGGGGTCGAACCGACCGGACGAGCATCGGCGGGACGGTTGTTCGGCAGCGGGGTCGACCAGGGATCCTCGACGGGCTGCGCCTTCTTCCACACGTAGTACCCGATTCCGGCGGCCGAGCCGATCACGAGGGTCCACACGAGGGCGGCCTTCCCACCGCCGGACTTGCGTGCGGTGTCCTTCTGGATCCGCTTGCCGGCCTTGCCGAGGGCCTTGCGAGCCTTCTTCATCGCCTTCTTGTCACCGGTCAGGCGCACGGCCAGGTCATCGACGAGCTTCGGAGTCTCGACGGAGGCCAGCGAGTTGGCGGCGTTCGAGGCGAACTTGCCGGCGCGTTCGGTGGCCTCTGGGCGGTAGGACTCGAGCTTGTCGGCCCAGGCGTGGACCTGATCATTGGCCTTGTCGGCCAGTGCCTCGACCTGGGGACGTGCCTTCTCAGCGAACTCTTCGGCTCGTTCGGCCAGGGCTTCGACCTGCGGGCGGGCCTTGTCGGCTGCCTCGCGCAGCTTCGGGGCCGCGGTCTCGCTGGCATCGGCGAGGACTCGGAGCGACGACTGCTTCGCGGAATCGAGCTTCGAAGTGAGCTGATCTCGAGTTGGCTTCTTCGACATAAAACTTCCCAATCCTTAGATGTCGGTGGTCAAGTGATCACTGCCCAGTCTACGGCCTACGTGCAAGCCCATGGTCAGCGGCATCATCGAATTGTCTGCAGATCAGCTGACAGACTTGAGCATGCTCCGGTGTGAGACTGCAATCGAGACCACGTCGTGGAAGAATGAAGCCATGACTACAGTCTCAACGCACACAGCTGTCCTGCACACCAACCACGGTGACATCACCATCAACCTCTTCGGCAACCACGCGCCGAAGACCGTGGCCAACTTCGTCGAACTGGCCCAGGGTGAGCGTGAGTTCACCGATCCCTCGACCGGTGAGCCGACCAAGCGCCCCTTCTATGACGGTCTCAGCTTCCACCGCATCATCTCGAACTTCATGATCCAGGGCGGCTGCCCGCTGGGCACCGGAACCGGCGGCCCCGGCTACACCTTCGACGACGAGATCCACCCGGAGCTGCAGTTCGACCGCAAGTACCTGCTGGCCATGGCCAACGCCGGCAAGCAGATGGGTCGCGGAACCAATGGTTCGCAGTTCTTCATCACGACCGCTGAGACTCCTTGGCTCAACGGCAAGCACACCATCTTCGGCGAGGTCGCCGACGAGGCCTCGCAGCACGTCGTCGACGAGATCGAAGGCGTGCGCACCGCTGCGATGGACAAGCCGGTCGAGCCGGTCGTCCTCGAGAAGGTCGACATCACCGCGAAGTGAACTCACCGGCCGTGAGTATCCGCGCGGTCTGAGAATCGACGTGGGTACCATGGTGTGATGGACACACCGGAAGAGGGCTCGGCACGGGAAACCGGCCGGGCCCTCTCCCTGTCCCCACCCCTGGTCACCCGCACTATCCTCATCGTCACGGTCGTTGCGTTCCTCGCCGAACTGGTGCCCGGCCTCAGCCTGCTCCACCGACTCAGCTTCGTTCCGGCACTCACCCTCGACCAGCCGTGGCGGGTCCTCACAGTCGCCCTCGTCCATGAGGAGCCCTCACCGTTCCACCTGTTTGCGAACATGATCGGCCTGTTCTTCTTCGGGACCTTCGTCGAACGTGCCCTGGGCCATTGGCGGTTCCTCGTCGTCTACCTGATCGGCACGATGGGCGGATCGGCGATGGTGCTCGTCCTCGCCGAACCCTTCAGCAGCGACTGGGTGACCAACCACATCGGGGCCTCGGGCGCGGTGTTCGCCATCGTCGGCGTCCTGCTCGCACCGACTCGGCGCCTGGATAGGAATCTCACCGGCGTCGTGGTCTTCGTGGCGCTGAACTTCGGCTACGGACTCCTCGTCGAGGGAGTCTCCTGGCAGGCCCACCTCGGCGGACTGCTCACCGGCTTCGTGCTCGGCTGCGCCGCGCTGCTGGTCCCGAAGCGAGCCCGGAACACGGTGTTCTTCCTGACCGCGATCGGGCTCGTCATCCTCATGGCGCTGGCCGGTGCCTGGAGGCTGTTCGGCGTGGGGCTGTAGGCCCCTCTGTTCGAGGGTGCGACTTCTACCAGATAAAGGGTGATTTGTGTGCACTTCACGGTGGAAGAAATGTTGTCCACAGGAGATATCCACAAGGTGGATAACTTACACACGTGTGTTTAAGCAGGTCAGAAGCTCAAAATAAGTTTTCCACAAGCGACGCTCCCGGCTTGGGTATAACTCGTCGCTTGTGGATTGTGGATGGAGAGGTGACTGCGGCTGGGAGTCCGACTACCGCCAGCGGGTGGACATGATCAGTCCCGCGACGAAGAACGCGAAGCCGATGAGGATGTTCCAGTTGCCCCACGCTTCGACCGGGAAGGCGCCCTGGGAGACGTAGAAGGTGACGAGCCAGATGAGTCCGATGAGGAGCAGGCCGATGAGGACGGGCAGGAACCAGCTCGGGTTCGGCTTGATCGTCTGCTGACCCGACGTCGAGGTGTAGCTCGCGGTCTTGCGACCCTGCGGCCGCTTGGCCGGGTTGCCCGAACGCGAGGTGCGCTTCGCTGATGAACCCTTGGCCGTGGAACCCTTCGACGACTTCGCGTCGCTGCTCTTCGCGTCGCTGGCCTCGGACGACTTCGTGTCGGCCTTCTTGGCCGACTTCGACGTGGACGTCTTGCCAGCGGCGGCGGTGCCCTTGGAATTCTCGGCACCCTCGGTGTCGGCATCGTCCACGCTGTCAGCAGCATCGTCGGCGTTGGCCTCGACCGCGGTGGAGTCGTTCGACGACTCGTCGACCGTCTCTTCGGTCGCAACATCCACGGAATCCGTCTCGACAGCCTCGGTCTCGACGGCTTCTGTCTCTACCGCTTCTGTCTCGACTGCTTCGTCGATGGTCTCGGCCTGTTTGCTCTTGGCCGCCGACGACGTGCGCGAAGTGCGCTGAGGGCGCTGGGTCCGTCCTTTGGACTTGGCCACGAGTACTCCTTTGACGGCCGACCTCCGCTGGGGTCGCCGAGTGAATGGTTGGGGACAATCGCTGACCAGTCTACTCGGGACGTGGGTCACTGCGAAAAACTCCGACTACCCTGAAAGCGCCCCGAGAGCGCTCCGAACGGGGATTCTCATAGGATAAGGTGCAAGGGGTGTCCCCGCTTGTCCCTCGGACAAGCCCCGACAACGCAGTGACAGTCACGGAGCAGAAGTGGTGAATAGTTCCTCCTCGGGTAACGAGCCGGGCGCAAATCCGCCCTCGCGACCCACTATCCGTCCTGCGCAGAGACAGCACCCCGCACCACAGGCCCCCGGGAACTCCCCCTACCCCGGCCCGGTCGATACCGCCGGCTCCGGCGACCAGCCCCTGCCCAGCCGCCGTGAACTGCGCCGCCGTGAGGCAGAGGCCGCCGCGGCACAGGGACAGCCCACCGCCCACTACTCCGACGCTCCGGACATGTACGCGGATCCCGACTACTCAGGCGCGGAATCCGGGCAGGCGACGCAGGCGATGCCCGCGGCAGTCGGGGGCCCCGGCCGACAGGGACCACCGCCCACCCGACGGGAACAGGCCGCCACGCGACGGAAGCGTCAGCCGGTCGAGCGGGAACCGCTCGGTCCCGTCCGCGGCACAGTGCGCACCTTCGGCGAACTGTGCATCACCGCCGGTCTCGTGCTCATCCTCTTCGTCGTCTGGCAGCTGTGGTGGACCGACATCGAGGCCAACCGTGACAACGAGAACCTCGCCGACCAGCTCACCGAGGACTGGGCGAACCAGGATCCCAACGAACTGCCCGATGACCCGGACGAGCCCGTCGTCGCCGACCCGGTGGACAAGAACAGCGCCTTCGGGATCTTCTACATCCCGCGATTCGGCGACGACTACTACCGCACGGTGGCCGAAGGCGTCGACCTCGAACCCGTGCTCAACCGGATGGGCGTCGGCCGCTACCCGAATTCGGCGATGCCCGGAGAGGTCGGCAACTTCTCCGTGGCCGGCCACCGCGTCACCTACGGCAAGCCGTTCAACAAGATCGCGAACCTGCGCCCGGGCGACGAGATCATCGTCCAGACGAAGGACGGCTTCTACACCTACACCTTCCGCAACTTCGACATCATCCTCCCCGACGCCGTCGAAGTGCTCTCACCCGTGCCCGACGAGCCCGACTACAAGGGCAAGGACCGGATCCTGACGATGACGGCGTGCAACCCGATGTTCTCGGCGCGGGAACGCTATGTCGCCTACTCGGAGCTCACGGACTGGACCCCGGCCAAGGACGGTCCGCCGAAGAGCATCAAGGACTCCAAGGCCTACGACAAGGTCAGCAAGAACGGTGGTGCCTGACATGTACGGATTCATCTGGCGACTGCTCCCCGGCAATTGGTTCGTCAAGCTCATCTTCGCCCTCATCCTCATCGCGGCGGTCGTCCTCCTGCTCATGCAGTACGTCTTCCCCGTCATCGCCCCCTACATGCCCTTCAACAACGCAACCGTGACAGATGGTGGCCAATGACCAAGATCCTCGTCATCGACAACTACGACAGCTTCGTCTATACGCTCGTGTCCTATCTGCGTGAGCTCGGTGCGGACGTCGACGTCGTCCGCAACGACGACATCCCCGCCGCCGAGGTGGCCGCCACCGCAAGCGCCTACGACGGCGTGCTCCTCTCGCCCGGTCCCGGTGTGCCCGCCGAGTCCGGCGTGTGCCCGTCGCTGCTGTCATGGGCCGAGGGTGCGGGCATGCCCGTGTTCGGCGTGTGCCTGGGCCATCAGGCCCTCGGCGAGGTGTTCGGCGCCGAGGTGACCCATTCGCCGGTCCTCATGCACGGCAAGACCTCCGTGATCACTCACGACGGCGAAGGCATCTTCTTCGGCTGCCCGAGCCCGCTGACCGTGACCCGGTACCATTCCCTGGCGATCGTCGACGAGACCCTCGACCTCGAGCGGTTCACCGTCACCGCCCGCACCGAGGACGGCATCGTCATGGCCATCGAACACCGGGAGAAGCCGCTGTTCGGCGTCCAGTTCCACCCCGAATCCGTGCTCACCGAATGCGGTTACCTCATGCTCGGCAACTGGCTCGAGGTGTGCGGACTGACCGGTGCCGCCGAAGCGGCGGCCGGCATGTCCCCGTTGGCGACCGCGATCGCCTGAGAATTCCCGCCGACCTCGTTCTTCGGGGTGTTCGCCGAGGTGGCTCCTCGTTAGGATCGTGTGCACAGCGATCGGGAGGAACCAACGATGTCAGAACCGAGCTACCAGAGGTCCGAGCCCTTCACCGAACTCACCGTCATCGAAGTGCCGGCGGCACCGGCCGCCGTCGTCGAGGGCAGGGATGTGGCCATGGACGATCTGCCCGCCCTGTTCGACGAGACGTTCTCCGGGCTCTTCCCGGCCCTGGCCGAGGCGGGACTCGAACCCGCGGGGCCGGCCTTCGCCCTGTACACGAAGCAGCCGAGCGAAACGGTGGATCTGCAGGTGGGGATCCCCACCTCGGCGGGGCTGACCAACGCGCAGCCGATTCGCGGGGGACATATCGTCATCCCCTCCGAACTGCCGGCCGGTTCCATGGCCGTGCGCAGCCACCTCGGCGGCTATGACGGACTCGGTGAGGCCTGGGCTCAGCTGCTCCAGGACACCGTATCTGCCGGGCATCATCCGGGCCTGCCGTTCATCGAAATCTACGTCACCGAACCCAGCCCGGAGGCGGACCCCGCGAGCATGCGCACGGACCTCTTCCTCAGCCTCGAGTGAGGCTGGTCGTCGCGTAGGCGACGTGGCTGCTCAGTTGCCGGACGCGTCGGACCAGCCGTCGAAGAAGCCGCCCGGGTCACCCATCGAATCGGTGTCCTTCTCGCCGTCGTCGCCATTGTCTCCGTTGTCGCCTCCACCGTCGCTGTCACCGTCATCGGACGGCGAGGTCGGGATCCCGCCGGGGATCGAGGGCATCGACGGTGAGGGCTCCGGCGGCTTCTTGGCCACCTTCACGGTGATCTCCGATCCCTGCTTGACCTCGCTGCCGCTGGTGGCGGACTGCTCGAAGACCTTCTTCTCATCGTGCTCGTCGGTCTCGACCTCTTCGGTCTTGCATCCCAGCTGGTAGTCATCGCCCTCGAGGGTCTTGCAGGCCTCCTTAGCTGACTTGCCGGTGACGTCGGGGACCTCGACCATGCCGGAGGAGACGACGAGATCGACGTTCGAGTCGACATCGACCTCCTGGCCGTCTCCGGGTTTGGTCTCGATGACCACGCCCTGCTCCACATCCGGTGAGTTCTGAGAGATGTGGGTGCCGGCCTGGAGCTTCGCATCGTTGATGATCTTCCGCGCGTCTTCCTCGGTCTTGCCGGAGACATCGGGGACCTTCACGGATTCTGGACCCGAGGAGACGATGAGCTTGACGATGCTGTCCTTGTCGACGGTCTGACCGCCCGGAGGATCGGTTTCGATGGCCTTGCCCTCATCGACCTCGGAGCTGTACTTCTCATCTGTGTCGACTCTCAGTCCCTGTTTGATGAGCGCGGCCTCCGCCTCGTCGGCGTCCATGTTGGCCACATCCGTGACCTGGACCTGGGGGATCGGCTCGGGCTTGTTGATCTCGTAGACCCACAGGGCCACTGCGGCCAGGGCGAGGAGGACGAAGATGCTGCCGATCCAGATCCAGGCCTTCGATCGCCTCTGCGGCGGACGCTCCTCCTGGTTCGTCATGATCGCGGACACGGGACCGGTCTCGGGAGCCGGCTCGGCTTCGGCATGCGCCATCTGCCCGGTCATCGGCGGGGCCATCATCGGGTAGGCCTGGGTGGCGTCCGCGTCGTCGTCGAAGCTCATGGGGCGGCCGTCGCGGGCGGCGAGGACGTCCTCACGGAACGTGTAGGCGTCCTGGTAGCGGGCGTCGCGGTCCTTGAGCAGCGCGTGGAGGACGAGCCGGTCGACGGCCGGTGGGACGTTCGGGTTGTAGAAGCTCGGCGGCTGCGGGGTCTCCCCGACGTGCTGGTAGGCCACGGCCAGCTGCGAATCGCCGACGAATGGGGGACGACCGGCCAGCAGCTCATAGAGCAGGCACGCGGTCGAATAGAGGTCGGAGCGGGCGTCGACGACCTCGCCGCGGGCCTGCTCGGGGGAGAGGTACTGCGCGGTGCCGACTACGGACTGGGTCTGCGTCAGACCCGAATTGTCCTTGAGCGCTCGGGCGATGCCGAAGTCCATGACCTTGATGTCGCCCTCGGGCGTGAGCATGACGTTCGCGGGTTTGATGTCGCGGTGGACGATGCCGTTGCGGTGGGAGTACTCGAGCGGGGCGAGTACGCCGGCGATGACGTTGAGCGCCTCGTCGACGGTGAGAGTGCCGTGCTCGTTGAGCACCTCGCGCAGGGTCTGGCCCTCGACGTATTCCATGACGATGAAGGGCACGGACACGGATGAGCCGCCGGATTCGACGAATTCCTCCTCACCGGAGTCGTAGACGGAGACGATGCCGGGATGGTTGAGACCGGCGGCGGACTGCGCTTCGCGTTTCAGCCGGGTGTGGAACGAGGGATCGCGGGCGAGATCGGACCGCAGAAGTTTGATTGCGACGCGACGACCGAGTCGGTTGTCGACGCCCTCGTGCACTTCCGCCATGCCCCCACGGCCGAGGAGCGCACGAATCTCGTAACGCCCCGACAGCACCTTGGGTTCAGTCATTGATGTCCTCCGCTAATCTCACCCGTTCGGTGGGTTCATTCTCACCCGAACCGGGTTGAGCTCTCAGTATTTCAAACTCTTCGCTTCTCTTGCGCGTTCAGTGTCTGCTCATCGCCAGGATCTGCTCATCGCCGCTGTTCCCAGCGGAATCGCCGGTGGCGTCCGAGTTCAGTTGCCATTGTCCCCGTTCCCGCTGTCGTTCGAATTCGCGTTTTTCGAGCCCCCGTTGTTCGAGCTCGAGTTGCTGGACGAGCCGTTGTCCGAATCGCTGTCGGAGTTCGACCCGCTGCTGTTCGAGGTCGAATTCGAGTTCGCGGAGTCGTTCGACGCATTGTCGTTGTCCGATGCGGAGTCATTGCCGTTGTCGTTGCTGCTCTGGTCTGAGTCCGAGGAGCTCGATGAGTCCTGATCGGAGCTCGATCCGTTCTCATCGGAGTTCGAGTCGCTGCCGTTCGAGGAGTTCGACGAACCCGATGAGTCCGAATCGGAGCTCGACTCCGAGTCATTGCCCAGACCCGGATCGGATCCCGTGTCTGTGGTCGGTTCCGGCGCGTCGGCAGGTCCGGCGGAGATGTAGAGGGTCACGGTGTCGCCCTCTTCGAAGGTGTAGCCGTTGTCGCCCTCGCCGACGTCGGCGACGGTGCCCTCGGTCCGATCGGAATCGATCTCCGTGGTCTCGACCTTCAGGCCCTTGTTCTCGAGGTTCTGTGTGGCCGAGGACTCGCTCAGTCCGATGTAGTCGCTCGGATCGATCTCGATGGTCTTCGCGGCTTCCGAGGTCGGCGCCGAGGTGGACGGATCCGGTTCGGGTTCGGCATTGCCGCCGCCGAGGAAGAACCACAGCAGTGAGCCGACGGCGATGAGTGCGATGATCGCGAGGATCCAGATGAGGACGCGGCCTTTGTTCGACTGCTTGTCCTTGTCCGGGTCCGTGCTCAGCGCGTCCGCGCTCTGCGGGTCGTTCGGGTCGAGTTCCCCCGCACCGGCGGCTCCTGCCGCTCCTGCGAAACCGGCGGCCTGGTTGTTCGGGTAGACCTGGGTGGCGTCGTTGGCCGCGGTCACGGGCATCGCCTTGGTCGTGGGCACCGGCTCGGGGTTGTTGAAGACCTGGGTGAGCGCCTCGGAGGCGGCATTGCCGTGCCGCATCTGCGGGACGAGCTCCTCGGCACCGGCGACGTCGCCGGCCGAGAGCGCCTCAGCGGCCTTGGCGACCTTCATGGCGTCGGCGGGCCGGCGGTCGGGCTTCTTCTCCAGCAGGCAGTCGACGAAGCGGCGCAGCGGTTCGGAGACCGTGTCCGGCAGCGGCGGATGCTGCTGGTTGACCTGCGCGATCGCGATGGCGACCTGCGAGTCCCCGGTGAAGGGACGCTGTCCGGCGAGTGCCTCGTAGGCGATGATGCCGAGCGCATAGAGGTCGGAACCGGGGCCCGACCCCTTGCCGGTGGCCTGTTCGGGGGCGAGGTACTGGGCGGTGCCCATGACCTGTCCCGTCTTCGTCAGCGGAGCCTGATCGGTGACGCGGGCGATGCCGAAGTCGGTGATCTTGACCCGGAAGTCCGGGGTCATGAGGATGTTGCCGGGCTTGATGTCGCGGTGGATGACTCCGACCTTGTGCGCGGCGCCGAGCGCCTGCGCGGCCTGGGAGACGATGCTCAGGGTATCGGTCTCGGACAGGGGTGCGCTGCGCTCGATGATGGCCGACAGCGCCTCACCCGGAACGTACTCCATGACCAGGTAGGGCGAGCCCTGCTCGTCGCCGTAGTCGTAGACGCCGGCGATGCCGGGATCGGAGACGCGACCCATGTTCTGCGCTTCGGCGCGGAAGCGGGCGAGGAACGTCGATTCGGAGAGGTATTCGTCCTTGAGGATCTTGGCCGCGACCTCACGGCCGAGCACGGAATCCACACCCTTCCAGACCTCGCCCATGCCGCCGACGGCGATTCGGGAGGTGAGCTTGTATCGGTTGCCCAACAGGGTGCCTTCAACGGGTCTCATTTCTCGACCACCGCTTCCATCATGTTCTTGGCGATCGGTCCGGCGACCGTCGCTCCATAAGCTTCGTTGCCCGCGTTTCCGCCGTTCTCGACGACCACCGCGACCGCGATCTTGGGATCGTCGGCCGGGGCGAAGGAGATGAACCAGGCGTGGGGTGCCGCACCCGAGGCATGCTGGGCGGTGCCGGTCTTCGCGGCGACCTTCGTGTCGCCCATCTTCGCCACCGAGGCGGTGCCGTCGGTGACGACGCCCTCCATCATCTCGGTCAGCTGGTCAGCGGTGTCACCGGAGATCGGCCGGGACTGCTGTTTCGGACGCGTCTCTTCGATCGGCTCGAGAGTGTTCGCGTTGAGCACCCGGTCGACGAGCTGGGGCTTCATCATCTTTCCGCCGTTCGCGATGCTCGCCGTCACCATCGCCATCTGCATCGGGGTCGATCGGACCTCGTACTGGCCAATCGCCGACTGCGCCAGCTGGGGCGGATTGAGATCGGAGGGGAACGAGGACGGAGTCACGTTGAGTGGGATCTCGAGATCCTGGCCGAAGCCGAACTTCTCCGCCTGCTTCTTGATCGCGTCCTCACCGAGGTCCATGCCCAGGGAGGCGAACGAAGTGTTGCAGGATTCGGCGAGTGACTGGGCCAGAGTCGGCTTGCCGCCGTTTCGGCAGGCCCCCGGATGGGAGTTGCCGATCGTCGAGGTCGTCTGCGGAAGGTCAAGGCTCGCGGGTCCGTTGAGTTCCGTCTCCGGCGTGTAGTCCCCGGATTCCAGCGCCGCCGCGGCGTCGATGACCTTGAAGGTCGAGCCGGGTGGGTAGAGGTTGCCGCCGATCGCGCGGTTGTACGCGGGCTTGCCGTCGGCGGCTTCGAGGTTCTTGAATGCCTGGGCGGCTTCGGTCGTGTCGTGGTTGGCCAGCGCGTTGGGATCCCAGCCGGGCGTCGAGGCCAGGGCGAGGATCTTCCCGGTCTTCGGGTCGATCGCCACGGCCGCGCCGTTCTGGTTGCCGAGTCCGTCCACCGCGGCCTTCTGGACCTTCGGGTCGATCGTCAGCTCCACGGCCGCGCCGCGGGGCTGTTCGCCGGTGAAGAAGCTGCCGACCTTGTCGTAGAACAGGGCGTCGGAGTCACCGGACAGATAGTCGCCGGTGGCCCGTTCCATGCCCGAGGCTCCGGACACGACCGAGTAGTACCCGGTGATGGCCGCGTACGCCGAGGGATCGAGGCCTTCCGATCCGTACTTGCGCTGGAACTCGTACTTGTCGTCGACGGGCTCCGAATAGGCGATCGGGGTGCCGTCGACGAGGATCGGGCCGCGGTCGCGGGCGAGCTGATCGAGGATCCGACGGTTGTTCAGCGGATTGTTGTTCAGCGAATCCGCGGTGACGTACTGGACCCAGCTCGTCGATCCGAACAGGAGCGCGAACATGACGAATCCGACGACGGCGATATGCGTCAATGGCTTCTTCATCGTTCACCTCCGTTGTTGCGTCGGCCAGTGTGGTTCGGGTCGGCTGAGTGGTGGTCGGCAGGGTCGTAGTCGTCCGCGGAGGTGAGGTCGGTCGTCGGCGCTTCGCGATCGGCGCGACTGAGGTTCGTCGTGGGCGCATCCTCGTCGGTATGGTTCGCCGAGGCGGCCGATCCGACCGCAGCCCCGGTTCCGACCGCGGCCGGTGCGGTCTTCTTCGCCGGCTCCGGGTCTTCGGTGATCCTGAGGACGCCGGTGTGGAAGTCCTCGACGGGGCGCCGGGCGTTGTCGGAGATCCGCAGCAGAAGGCCGATGATCATCCAGTTCGCGATCAGCGAGGAGCCGCCCTGGGCAAGGAACGGCGTGGTCAGACCGGTCAGCGGGATGAGGCGGGTGACGCCGCCGACGACGACGAAGACCTGCAGGGCGATCGTGAACGACAGTCCCGTGGCCAGCAGGGTGCCGAAGCCGTCGCGCAGCTGCTGGGCGGTGCGGATGCCGCGCTGGAAGATGAAGAGGTAGCAGAGCAGGATGACGAAGAGGCCGGCCAGGCCGATCTCCTCGCCGAAGCTCGCGTAGATGAAGTCGGATTCGGCGTAGGGGACCATGTTCGGCCGACCCTCGCCGAAGCCGGTGCCCACGAGCCCGCCGTTGGACATGCCGAACAGGCCCTGGACGAGCTGATACGAGCCGCCGAACTCCTTGTTGTATTCCTCCGCGGTCAGGGCATTGAGCCAACCGTCCACACGCTGCTGCACGTGGGTGAAGAGGAAGGTCGCGGCCACCGCACCGGCGGCGAAGAAGCCGAGGCCGAGGATGATCCACGAGACCTTGGAGGTGGCCACATAGAGCATCGCGACGAAGAGGCCGAAGAACAGCAGTGAGGTGCCGAGGTCCTTCTCGAAGACGAGGATGCCGACGCTGGCGACCCAGGCGATGACGATGGGTCCGAAGTCGCGCAGGCGGGGGAATCTGATGCCGAGGATCTTCGGTCCGGCGGCCACGAGCTGATCCTTGTAGCTGACGAGGTAGCCGGCGAAGAAGATCGCGAGCAGGATCTTCGCGATCTCGCCCGGCTGGAAGGACATCGATCCGACGCCGATCCAGATGCGCGCACCGTTGATGGTCTTTCCGAGACCGGGGATGAGCGGCAGGAGGAGGAAGAGGAGGGCTGCGAAGCCGGACACGAAGGTGTAGCGGCGCAGCCAGCGATGGTCACGGACGATGAAGATCACGGCGATCGCCAGGCCCACGCCGAGTGTCATCCAGATCAGCTGAGTCATGCCCGAACCGAGGTATTCCTTGCGGCCGAGGTCGACGCGGTAGATCATCGCCAGACCGAGTCCGTTGAGCAGCACCGCGATGGGCACGAGGACGGGGTCGGCGTACTTCGCTTTGATCCAGACGACGATGTGGATGGTGAGTCCGAGTGCGGCCAGCCATCCTGCGTAGCCGTAGACGTTGGCCGGGATCGTGCCTTCGACGCCGAGCCCCACGAGCGCATAGGCGACGGTGGCGATGGCGATGGCGAGGATGAGCAGACCGAGTTCGGCCAGACGATAGGGCCTGGGACGCGCGGTCTGCGAGGGGGCCTGGGACATCACTGCGACTCCCGGGTGATGGCATCACTGGGGTCTGCTGACTTCGAGTTCGGCGGTGAGGGAGCCGGATCGGTCGGGCTCGTGGAGTCCTCGACGTTGCCCGAGACTCCGCTGGTGCGCTCGGCTTCCTTGCGCAGGTTGTCGATGATGCGTTCGGCCTCGTCCCGGGAGTTCGCGGGGATGGAGCCGCGCAGACGATCCTGCGAATACGTGTTGAGGCTGCCGACCTCGATGTCGGTGGTGTCCTCGAGGCGACTGAGCTCGATGGGGCCCAGGGTCGTGTCGAGGCCGCGGTAGAGGGAGACCTTGCCGTCGTCATCGGCGACGTAGTACTGGTTGCTCACATAGTTGTAGGCGAAGAATCCGCCGACGGCGAGGGCGATGATGACGATTCCCGTGATGATCCAGCCGAGGTAGGACCTTTTCTCGACCTCGTCTTCGAGGTCGTCCTCCTCGTCTTCCGAAGTGCCGGCGGCCGCGTCGGCGGAACCGGTGTGCAGCGGCTGAGTCGTTCCGTCGCGGGCCTCATCGTCGTCGTCACCGGACACTGCCTGCAGGGGCACGGTGTCGGTGGGAATGTCGCCGTCCCCGTAGTTCGGGCGGGCCTCGGTCGGTGCCTCCGCCTCGGTGTCGGCTCCGATCGCGGCATAGCGGGGATTGAGGTGGACGGATCCGACGGAGACACCGGCAGGGGTCTCCACCTCCCCTTCGAGCACGTCGCCGACGACGACAGTGACATTGTCGGCCCCGCCGCCGGCCAGGGCCAGGTCGATGAGCTGGCGGCAGGCCTCGTCGGGGTCGGCCACCTCGGTGAGGACTCGGGTGATGTCGTCGAGGTCGGCGAATCCGGTCAGCCCGTCGGAGCAGAGCAGCCAGCGGTCGCCGACCTGGGCCTCGCGCAGGGACAGATCGAGATCGGGGGAGGCACCGACGTCACCGAGGACCTTCATCACCACGGAGCGCTGCGGGTGGGTCTCGGCCTCCTCGGCGGTGATCCGGCCCTCGTCGACGAGCATCTGCACGAAAGTGTGGTCGTGTGTGATCGGCTGGAGCTTGTCATCGCGGAGCACATAGCCGCGGGAGTCGCCGATATGGGCGAGTGCGAAGCGGTTGTCGGGTGCGCGCAGCACCGCGGTGACGGTGGTGCCCATGCCCGCGAGTTCGGGCTGTTCCCCGACGCCGCGGACGATGCGGTCGTTCGCGTCGAGGATCGAGGTGCGCAGGATCTCCAGGGCGTCCTCGCCGCCGGGTTCGCGATCGAGTTCGGCGAGCCTGGCCACCGTGATCGCCGAGGCGACATCTCCTCCGGCGTGCCCGCCCATGCCGTCGGCGATGAGCAGGAAGTTCGGTCCCGCGTAGCCGGAGTCCTGGTTGTTCTTACGCACGAGCCCGGTATGCGACCGGGCTGCGGAACGGAGGGTGATGGTACCGCCGGTCGTCACGATTGGGTCTCCAGGGTCGTATGTCCGATGGTGATCCGCGTGCCGATGCGCAGCTGGATGGGTCCGGTCATGCGTGAGCCGTCGACGATGGTGCCGTTGGTCGATCCGAGGTCCTCGAGCAGCCAGGCGCCGTTCTTCGCGGAGATGCGGGCATGGTGGCTGGAGGCGAAGTCGTCGTTGATGACGATCGTGTTGTCGGGGGCGCGACCGAAGGTCACGGGTGCCCCGGAGAGCATGAGGGACTGACCGGCCAGGGGGCCGTCGGTGACGCGGATGGTGCCAGGGTGCGCGTGTGCGGCCGGCGCGGGAGCCTGCCGGGGTGCGGGAGCCGGAGTCGGCGGGGGAGCCGGGGCGGACGCGGAGCCGCCTCGGCGAGATTTCCGTCCGCCTCGCTTCGCACCTGCGCGCCGGGGTCCGAAGATGTCGCGGCGGAGGACTCCGGCGACGCCTAAGACGAAGAGCCAGAGGATGACGAAGAAGGCCAACCGGAAGACGGTGACGGTGAATTCGCTCACTGGGCGTCCCGCTCGCTCTCGTGATAGTGGACCTCGGCCTCACCGGCGAGGAGGACATCGCCGTCGGAGAGGTTCGCCGAGGTCAGCTTGCGTCCGTGCAGGAGTGTGCCGTTCGTCGAGCCGAGGTCGTTGGCGGTGGCGTGGTCGCCTTCGACGATGATCTCGAAGTGGCGACGGGAGACGCCGGGATCATCGATGACGAAGTCCGAACTCGACGAGGAGCGGCCGAAGGTGTTCGTGCCCTGGCGCAGCATCTGGGAGCGACCGTCGATGGTCACGCTCGCCTCGATGGCTCGGGCGGGTGCCGGTGCCGGCGCCGGACGGGCCGCGGGATTCGACCGCGCCGGGGCGACCTGTGCCGACCGGGCGGGTTCCGGGGTGCGGCGCGGAGTCACGGGACGGGAACCGGAATTCGGGGACTCGCCGACGATCGGGTTGGCGCGCGAGACCGGGTCGTAGCCGCCGCGGTTGGCCGGCTGGGCCGCCGGGGAGCCGTCGGGGCGTTCGGTCGAGGACACGACGCGGTACATGCCGGTGTCGAGGTCATCGGCCAGGGAGAAGTCGACGGAGACGGGGCCGACGAAGCTGTAGGCCTGCTCGACGGCGTGATCGCCGATGACCTGTCGGAGGTCGGAGCGCAGCTCGGACTCGAGACCGGAGAGGCGGTCGAAATCGGTCGGCGAGAGTTCGATGGTGTAGTGGTTGGCCGTCAGGGTCCGGCCGCGGGAGACCACGGCTGCCTTGTTGTCGGCCTCGCGGCGCAGAGCTCCGGCGAGTTCGACGGGCTCGACCTGTGATCGGAAGGCCTTGGCGAAGGCGCCGTTGACGACGTTCTCCAGCCCCTTCTCGAAGCGATCGAGTATCCCCATGGCACCTCCTCATCAGGTGTTGCCGGTCGTAGGCGAACTCTTCGCCACGCAAGTCTGTCGCCTCTGACCAGGAAGTCCCGGCCGAGCACAGTCTGGGCACATCAACACCCAATCCTAACGCGGTGAGCCTCTCAACTCACGTCACGCATGTTCTCGGGGCCACAATGTGCTGGGATTCCCGGCGCACGTCCAGGCAGGAATGAGGAGGTTGGGACGGCGTCTGGGGCAGGGGCGCGCTGGGCGATTGCGGACGTGTGGTATGTTCGTCCGTCGGCTGCGACCGGTGCCTTCCTGCCGTGAGAGACGGTGCCGAAATGTGAAGGTGGACACGTTTTCGTCCGATCGGTCGCCTCGGTTTCCTGTTTCGGCGCCCTCGATGCTAGAGTTTTCTCTTGTTCGCGCGAGTGGCGGAATTGGTAGACGCGCTGGCTTCAGGTGCCAGTGGCCGCAAGGTCGTGGGGGTTCAAGTCCCCCCTCGCGCACAGCGAACGAGAAGCCCCTCACCGGGACCCGCACAGGGTTCGGTGAGGGGCTTTTTCGTGTTCGCGGATAGTTCTCTGTGCTTTCGGCACACTTTCGGCTGAACAGCCCAGTTCTGAACCTGGGCTGTTCAGCCGAAAGTGTGCCGGAATGCGTGGCGAAAGCGCTGACCATTGACCGACCATTGGTGCGCGCGGCGCGTCGGAGTCAACCCTCTTCGGAATCGGCGGCCGCACTCTCGTGCTGCTTCACTCAGTGCCCCGCTGGCCGTGCTCGTGGTTCTGCTGCCACCGCCGGCATTCGCAGCGGCCGTCGGTGCAGACAGCGCTGCGATGGATTGAGCGACGACCGCTGTACGGGTGCGGTGGCGGTCGGGGCACCGCCATCGTCGCGACGGCGGCTCCTACGGTGCAGCGCAGCGGTGAAAGCGAAATCTCTGTTCCTTCCATCGACGCTGCGGAGTAGGATTGAGTCCTACTAGAAGTGGGGGTCTTATCGTGCGGACGACGAAGCAACTGAGCATCACTCTCCCGAACAACATGGCGGAGGCGTTGAAGGAACGCGTCGCGTCTGGCGCATACGCGAGCGAGAGCGAGGTCGTACGTGACGGTCTGCGTGCCCTGTTTGCCCGCGAGGATGCGGTCGAGACCTGGCTGCGCTCTGAAGTCGTCTCCTCGTATGACGAGCTGAGGGCCGACCCGTCACAGGCGATCAGTTCGGAGGACATGCGCGAGCACCTTGCCCGCGTGCATCGGGATCGGCTGGCCGAAAGCGGCTCGTGATCCGCGCCGTCGTCTACTCGCCCCGCGCCAGCGCGCAGCTGACCGATCTGTATGAGTGGATCGCTGAGCAGTCCGGATTCCCGGATCGGGCGGAGGGGTACGTGGCGGCGATCTTCGACTACTGCGACAGCCTCGCGGACTTTCCGATGGTGGGCTCGGCTCGGGACGATCTGCGACCGGGATTGCGGACGATCGGGTTTCGCCGCCGCGTGGTCATCGCCTTCGCGGTGACCGATGAGACGGTCGAGATTCACGGCATCTTCTACGGTGGCCGCGACTACGAAACACGCCTTCGCGACGCCACAGACTGACACCATTCATAGGCCCTGTGATGAGCCACTTCTTCGCGCAGACTGCTTCATGCTTTCGGCACACTTTCGGCTGAGCAGCCCAGTTCCGAACCTGGGCTGCTCAGCCGAAAGTGTGCCGGAATGCGTGGCGCTCGCGGGGGAGGGCCACCGTGTGCGAGAAGTGCTCGTTCAAGCCGAAGCGCGGGTGGGCACGTTCGTGAGGAAGTTCGTTCAAGCGGGAGCGCGGTCGAAACTCGTCGTTCAAGCGTCAGCGCGGTCGAAGCACGTCGTTCAAGCGGGAGCGCACTTTTCGAGCCGTGTACGACTCGAAAAGTGCGCGCCGCCTTGAACGACGGGACTTCGTGTGTGAAGTGGCGACGAGGGGGCTGGATCTGGCGCGGTGGCTGGCGCTGTGCCGACCTGCGTTCGGCCTCAGCTGCGTTCGTAGACGCGAGCGCGGCCCTTGACCCCGGCGAAGCGGAACGGCGCCGAGGTGACTCGCGGGGTCTCGACATCGTCGGCGCTTCCGAGCACCGTGGAGTGCAGCGCACGGTAGGCCTCGACGCTCAGCGGGACGCGGGCATCGAGGGCCTCCGCGACGTCATCGCGGCGCGACCGCGAGGCATAGCCGGGCAGGACGCGTCCGGTGAAGAACTCGCTCGCGCTGCCCGAGCCGTAGCTGAAGAACCCGATGCGACGCCCTTCGAGGTCGTCATCGTGATCGAGCAGGGCGGCAAGCGCTGCGAACACCGAGGCGGTGTAGGTGTTGCCGAGACGGCGGTTGTACAGCGTGCTCGTCGCCAGGCCCGTATCGCGGGGCGTGCCGGGCGCCTCCCCGGCGGCGCCATGTCGATCGGCCGATGCGGCGTCCTGCCCACCGGCCGATGCAACGTCCTGCGAGCCCACCCGTGCGACGCCGTCGGCACCGATCTCCGGGAGGTCGCCGCTGAGTTCCTCGCCGGCATGCTGCGCGAGGTGGAGCTGGGCCTTCTTCGCCATCTTCGTGAACGGCTGGTGGTAGAGGATCCGGTCGATCTCGGCAAGCGCCGGTCCTCCCTGCGCCTGCAGGTCGTCCCACGCTCCCGACAGAGCGTCGAGGTACGCGGTGACCGAGAGTCCGCCGTCGACGATCGCCGTCGTCGAATCGTTGGGCCGCCAGAAGTCGTCGACGTCGGCGGCGAAGAGACCGGAGACCTGCTCGATCTCGATCAGCCGCGGATCGGCGGACACGAGCATCGCCACGGCACCGGCACCCTGCGTGGGCTCACCGGGGGAGTCGAGTTCGTAGCGGGCGACGTCGGAGGCGATGACGAGCACGCGCTCGCCCGGGTTGCGGCTGACGATGCCGATCGCCGCCTGCAGTGCGGCGGTTCCCGCGAAGCAGGCTTCCTTGAACTCGGTGACCCGGACCTGCGAGGGCAGGCCGAGCAGCTTGTGCACGGAGATCCCCGCTGCCTTCGACTGGTCGATTCCCGACTCCGTGGCGAAGAGCAGAGTGCGAATGCCCTCGGTGCCGCACCGTTCGATGATCGGGGCGGCCGCGGCCGCACCCATCGTGACGGCGTCCTCGTCGGGGGCGGGGAAGCTGAACTGATCCTGGCCGAGTCCGAGGCGGAACTTGTTCGGATCGGTTCCGGTCGCCTCGGCGAGGGTGGAGAGGTCGACCACGTGATGCGCGGTGGCCAGTTCGATGTCGTCGATGCCGATCGGTCTCATGCGGCTTCGCCTTCCTCTCCTCGTTCCATGTCAGCCTTGCGTTCCATATCCAAGTGGGTGGACATGAGCTCACCCGGGTTCGTCTGCGCGGCCAGCAGGGACAGCTCCCCGCAGAGCACGGTCGCGGCCATGAGCGCGGCCAGGCGGCGCGAGTTCGCACCGGGCTCGCGGTCCTCGCGGCAGCCGAGTCGCTCCAGCGCCTCGTCCACGTGCGGCAGGTCCTTGCCGTTGCCGACGGTGCCGACGATGAGGTGCGGCAGCGTGGTCGTGAAGTACAGGCCCTCGGGACGGGCCTCCGCATACGTGATGCCCTGCGAGCCCTCGACGATGTTCGCCGCATCCTGGCCCGTGGCCAGGTAGAACGCGAGCAGCATGTTCGCGTAGTGCGCGTTCGCCGAGCGCAGCGCACCGGCGATCGTCGAGCCGACGAGGTTCTTGCGGATGACGAGCTCCGTCATCTTCTCCGCGCTCGTTCGCAGGCGGCGCTCGACGACCTCGTGGGGCAGCAGGATCTCGGCGACGACGTTGCGCCCGCGCCCGAGGATCCCGTTGACGGCGGTGGCCTTCTTGTCCGAACAGTAGTTGCCCGACACCGAGCCGTAGTCGAGCCCGAGCCGCCACGACAGGATCCGCTCCATGAGCGTGTCCGAGGCCTGCGTGACCATGTTGTGGCCCGAGGCGTCGTTGGTGCGGAACGCGAAGCGGACGAAGAGGAGGTTGCCGACGATCTCCGGGTGGATCTCGATGAGTCGGCAGTGGTTGGAACCGGCGGCGACGACGTCCTCGAGTTCGGGCATGCGGTGCCGGATGGCCTGCGCGGCCGCCTCGGCGCCGATCGCGGATTCCGCGACGAAGAGGACCGACCGGGTCATCCGCTCGTCGACTATGACGGTGCGGATGCCGCCGTCGATCTCGCGCGAGATCGAGGCCCCGCGGCCGACGGAGGGCCACAGCGGGGTTTCGTACGTCGCCAGGGGCACGGCCACCTCGGTGTGGGTGCCGGCCGGGGCCAGCGCATCACCGCTGACCCGCAGGGGACCGACCCAGCTGGTCGGGATCCCGGTGGTCGTGATCTGCTGATTCACAGCTGATTCCTCCTCGAATGGTCATCGGCGCTCGGGTGGGCATCGGAGCGGTGCGACAGCGCGGTGACGTCGATTCCGCGCAGTCGGCAGAATTCGCCGAGGCGGCCCCGCGTGAGCACGTCCGTGGCCGTGAGATCCGCGGACCGCTGCGCCCCGAGCAGGGCGAACAGTGCCGAAGTCTGAGTCTGCCAGGTGCGGATGAGTTCGACGAGTCCGTCCGGTCCGTGGTCGAGCACCGTCTGCAGGAAAGTGCCGGCGACGCCGACGGCGCGAGCCCCGCAGGCCAGTGCCTTGACGACATCATAGGGGTTGCGCACCCCTCCGGAGGCCAGGAGGACGCGGGATGAGACGGTGTCGCTCGCGGTGGCGTCGTCTCCCGCGTCGGCGTCTGCCCGCTCGCCCGTCCATTCGGGCGGGGCGTCGAGCAGGCAGGCCAGGGCGGACTGGCCGAAGCCGGTGAGCATGGAGAAGTCCTCGGCCGGTGAGCGGTCGTTCTCGATGCGCAGGAAGTCCGTGCCGCCGGCGCCGGAGACATCGGCGAAGCGCACGCCGATCTCGGCGAGCTGGATCAGGGTGCGTCGGCTCAGCCCGAAGCCGACCTCCTTGACGACGACGGGGACGGGGCAGGCGGCGACGATCTCCTCGAGCCCTGACAGCCAGGTGGAGAAGTCGCGGGTGCCCTCGGGCATCGCGGTCTCCTGCACCGGGTTGATGTGCAGCTGGAGCGCATCGGCGCCCAGCAGCTCGACGGCGCGACGGGCGTCATCGGCGCTGCGCCCGGCACCGAGGTTGCCCATGACGAAGCCGTCCGGGTTCTCCTCGCGGATGACGGTGAAGCCCTTCGCGGCCTCGGCATCGTCAAGCGCCACACTCATCGACCCGCAGGCCATGGGCAGGCCGGTCTCGGCGGCGGCGATGGCCAGCTCCCGGTTGATCTTCGCCGTGGTCTCGGTGCCGCCGGTCATGCCGTTGACATAGAAGGGGGTCGGCCAGGTCCAGTCGCTCAAGTTCACGCTCAGGTCCACGCGCTCCGGACTGGTGCCAGAGAGCGCATGGTGGACGAACTCGAGGTCGTCGAAGTCGGTCCGCCGTGGGCCCTCTGTCTGCTGCGCCGAGGCGAGACGGACGTGGTCGTCCTTGCGGGTCGCGCGGGAGGCCTTGGTCGCAGGCGACTCGGTGGCAGGGGTCTCAGAAGTCATCGATCTCGCCTTCCTCTCGGTGTGCTGACAGGGGCAGGGGGCGGATGCCCTCGGCCTCCCAGCCGGTGAGGATCGCCTGCGCATCGGTGTGGTTGGGGGCCAGGGCGATGCCGCAGTCTCCGCCCCCGGCTCCGGAAGGTTTTGCGGCGGCACCGTGGTCTTCGGCGATCTCACAGAGTCGACGCAGGGTCTCGGTCTCGATGAGGCTGCCCGAGGTGAAGCCGAGGCGCTGCAGCAGGGTTCTGGCCCTGCCGATGGTCTGCAGTGCCTGTTCGGCATCATCGTCGTCGCAAGCGGCGACGAGGTCGTCGACGAGAGCGTGGGACTCGGCGGTGAAAGAGGCGAAGGGGCGCGGGTTCGCATCCGCGGCGGCTGGAGCGTCGGCCCCGGGGGCTGCCCCGGTGCCGGGCGTGTGGACGCGTTTGACGAGGTGTTCGGTCGAGGCCGGCGATCCCGTCCACCCGACGAGGAGGTCAAGCGAGCTCGGCGGAGTGATCCGACGTGCCGAAAAACCGGCCCAGTCCGAACACTCGAGCGCGGAGACGACCCCGTGTTCCTCTCGATGCGCGCGCAGTGCTGCCCGGTCGGGGGAGGAGTAGCGGATCCACCCGCCGAAGGTGCTCGCGGCGAGGTCTCCCCCCGAGGCGTTCGGGGAGATCGCGATGGTCGCGAGCAGGGCCAGCCTGAAGCGTTCGGTGGGCGTGAGCTCGAGGGAGTAGAACCGGTCGAGAGCGGCGATCGTCGCCACCGTCACGGCTCCCGAGGAGCCGAGGCCGAATTTGCGGCCGTCGGCGTCGTCGAGTTCGCTGGAGATGTTGAGATCGAAATAGCGTGGGGCCGCACCGCGGGCGGCCCGCAGCTCCTCGACGGCGGCGATCGCGGAGAGCACATAGTCGGCGGGACGGTGTTCGAGGACGATGGCCTCGCCGTTCTCCTTCCGCCGCCACACCAGCGGGGCCTGCCCGTATTCGCTCGAATGGATCCGCCCGGCGCCTTCGCTCTCGGTCAGCCGCACCGTGATGCACCGGTCGACGGCCACGAGGACCGCCGGCTGGCCGGGTGAGACGACAGCGTACTCACCGGCGATGTAGAGCTTTCCGGGCGCCCGAGTCTCGATCATGCCCGGCTGCCTTCGCCTGCGGCAGAGGTCTCGCCCGCAGCAGGAACCGCGTCGGCATCGGTGAGCAGGTGGGCGCCGGGGCCGGGGCCGACGACCCGCACATCACCGAACGCGGCGAGCTGCCCGGCCAGCGCCTCGGCCTCAGGCGGGCGGACGATGACGGCGACATTCGGACCGGCATCGGCGGTCGAATAGGCCTCGATACCCGACTCACGGGCCTCGGCCACAGCATCGAAGATCGCATGGCTGGTCGGGTTGAGGAACCGGATCGGGGGAACCGTGGACTGAATGAGCCCGTGCATGCGCAGGGCGTGGGATTCGGTGATCTCACCGATGCGGGTGAAGTCCCCGGCGGCGCAGGCGGCGACCATCTGCGTGAGATAGTCCTCCGTCGAGGACACCCACCCGGAGTAGAACGGTGAGGTCGCGGCGGTCAGACGCATCGCCTCGCGGGAGGACACGGCCTTCCGGGCGCGGTTCACGGTGACGATGATCATCCGCATGTCCGGTGCCGTGATCGATTCGGCGAAGGAGGAGGCGTCGTCGCCGGCATGCCACACAGCCATGCCTTCGGCCACGGATCGGCACGCCGATCCCGAACCCCGGCGGGCCAGACGACTGAGGTCCCTGGCGTCGAGGTCGAGGTCGAAGGCCGCGGCGGCCGCGATCGCCAGGGCCGCGAAGCCCGAGGCCGAGGACGCCAGACCCGCACCCGTGGGCACGGAGTTCCGCGAGCGGACGAGGACGCGGTCCTCGCGTCCGGCGAGGGCGCGGACGTGATCGAGGAAGACGGAGATCCGTGAGGTCTGTCCGCCATCGGCCACTGCGCCGTCGAGCTCGAGGACGTCAGCCTCGGCGTCGGGGGCGGGCACGACCGTGGTCGTGGTCTCGAAGTGGTCGAGGGTCAGCGAGAGGCTGCCCGCTGCGGGCAGGATGAGGTCCTCGTCGGCCTTGCCCCAGTACTTGACCAGGGCGATGTTCGGATAGGCCCGCGCCGTCGTCGCTCTCATGTCGGTCTGACCTCCGTCGTCCAGGTGCGTGGTGCTCCCGCGGCGCGCATCGCATCCGCGAGCTCCTCGGCAGCTTCGTCGCCGTCGGCCAGGGCCAGCACGCAGCCGCCGAGGCCGCCGCCGGTGAGTTTGGCGCCCTTGGCTCCGGCCGCGGTGGCGGCGTCGACGAGGGAGTCGAGAGTCGGAGTCGAGACGCCGAGGCTGCCGAGCAGTTCGTGCGCCTCGAGCATGTGATGGCCGATCGTCACCCGATCACCCGCGCGGATGTCGTCGACGGCGGCCTCGCTGAGTGCGGCGAGACGGTCGATCATCGCACCGACGCGCACCGGATCGGCGTCGTGCCGGGCCCGGACCCCTCCCACGGCCTGCGCGGTGGAACCGGGCCGACCGGAGTCGGCGAGGACGAAGACGAGCGGAGAGCCGACCTCGATGGGACGGGCGGAGTGGTTCTGGAACCGGATCGGCCAATCGGCGGCCACAGCCCAGGCGTCGATGCCGCTGGGCCGGCCGTGGGCGACGGTCTCAGCGGTCTGGACGATCCCGTGGAGTGCCGCCGCATCGATGTCGACTCCGCGCAGATTCGCGACGGCGCGGGCGATGGCGGTGGCCACGGCGGCCGAGGAGCCCAGGCCGCGGCTGTGGGGGATGCCGCTGCGGATGCGCAGCTCGACGACAGGGTGCGCGTGACCGGACTCAGAATCGTTGTTCGTCGAGTCAGCACCGTTCTTCGTTTCGCCGTCTGCGTCGGCGGTGGCCGCGAACGCCGCCTCGAGGGCGGCGACGACCGGGCCCATGCCGGCCGGGGCGGTCGAGACGGTGCCGGAGAACAGTTGGGATTCGATGCGCGATTCGGGCCCGGAGATCTCGAACAGGTCCGCCTGGACGCCGAGGCCGTGGAGCGGAACCGCAAGCGCCGGGGCACCATAGACGACGGCATGCTCACCGAAGAGGATCGCTTTCGCGTGCGAGTGACCCTGCGCATCGGGGATCGTGACGATCGGCTGAGTCTGCGTCGTGGGGCCGTCGGCAGGGCCGGGTTCGGTCAGTGGAGGATTCGGCATGCAGATGAGTTCCGGGGTCGGGGCGCGGTGTGGGTGGAGCCGCCTAGATTCGACGCAGCCGGGAATCGGGTGCGGTTCTGCGTTTCGGTCATGACCGTCCCATCATATGCCGAACCCCCGCCACGGCCGAAGACGAGGGGCATCCCAGGTGGGTCAGTGTTGCCAACGCCACTATGCGGTCTGAGGCAACTGTGCCGTGCGACACCTACTGACGAGTACGTCCCAGCGTCTGGCTTGTACGTCCCAAGGTCCATCCGGCCGCGGCATCCTGATCGTGCCAGAAGCGTGCGAAGCGGCCCCCGGCGGCGAGCAGCGCATCGACGGTGCCGTCCTCGACGACCCGACCGTCGTCGAGGAAGATCACCCGGTCGGCGGTGCGGATGCTGCCGAGCCGGTGGGCGACGACGATCCGGGTCCGCGGGGTCGGATCGGCGGTGAGTGCCGCGACGATCGCCGCTTCGTTCTCAGTGTCCAGCGCACTCGTGGCCTCGTCGACGAGGAGGATCGGCGCCGGTTTGAGCAGCGCGCGGGCGATCGAGACGCGCTGGCGCTCGCCCCCGGACAGGGCGGTGCCGCCCTCACCGACCTCGGCGTCCCAGCCGCCGGGGACCCGGGCGAGGAGTTCGTCGAGGCGGGCGAGCCGGGCCACCTCGTCGATCCGCTGCTCGGTCGCTTTCGGATGTCCGGTGAGCACATTTGCCCGCAGCGACCCGTCGACGAGGTACGGGTGTTGGAAGACGACCCCGGCCAGCGCATGCCGGGCGGTCACATCGAGATCGGCGAGGTCGACGCCGTCGACGAGCACGCGCCCGGCACTGGGTTCCTGCAGTCCGGCGATGAGCGAGAGGATCGTCGACTTCCCCGATCCCGAGGGGCCGACGATCGCCGTCGTCGTCCCGGGTGCGAACTCGAGGTCGAGGCCGGCCACGACCTCGGGGGAGTCGGGAGCGTACCGGAAGGCCACCTCGGCGAGGGTGATCCCCGGCGCCGAGGCGGCCGACGCCTGCGTTTGGGACTGACCCCGGGCAGGGGAGGTGTCCGTGGGGGTGACGGCTCCAACGATCGAGCCCGCCCCGACGGTGGGGGCGTCGAGGACGGTGCGGATGTTGCGCAGGACCCCGGTCGTCGACTCGATCGCGGCGGACAGGCCGGCGAGCGCGGTGAACGGCTCGAGGTAGCGGATGATGACGACGATGAGCGTGATCGCCTCGGGCACGGAGATCGTCTCGGTGACCGTGAGGGAGGCGGTGGTGCCGGCGAGGACGAGGAGCGCGAGCTGGGAGGCGAGGCCGAAGAGGACCTGGCCGGGGATCTGGAGGAGGAGAACGCGGATGGCGGCCCCGTGCTGGCGGCTCAGGGCGGTGCCGACGAGGCTGCGCTCGGTCTCCGTGCGACGGGAGGCGCGCAGGGCCTGCTGGGTGCGGGCGAATTCGAGGACGCGTTCGGTCAGGGCGGAATTCGTCTCCGCGGCCACACGGTCGGCGCGGCGGCCGATCCGTGCCCCGCCGACGAACGCGGCGAGCAGGATCGGGACCCCGATGAGCGCGGCGAGCGCGAGCGGACCGGAGATCGGGATGAGCGCGATCGCGATCGCGATGGGCAGAAGGACTCCCGAGAGCAGCGGGGTGAGCAGGTAGACGACGATGCCGACGAGGTCGGGCCCGGTCGCCGCGATCGCCTGCCTGGCCGTCGCCGTGTTCGCGGGTGTGAACCAGCTCAGGCGGATCCGGGAGAGCTGGTCGGTGACCGCGTGCTGGGTGGAGTCGAGGAGGGCGAAGCCGAGATCCATGCCGATGCGCGAGATCACAGCGTCGATCGCCCACCCGGCAGCCGTGGCGGCAGCGAGGAGTCCCAGCCACGGCCAGGCGCCCGCCGGGTCCGGACTGAAGAGGGCGCCGATGAGCGGGACGAGGGCGACCGTGCCGAGCGCACGAAGGATGACGCTGATAAGAGTGAGGGTGAGGTGGAGGTACATCCCGCGGTGCCGTTCGGCCGGCAGGATCGCGAAGAACGTGCGGATCATCGGGCGGCTCCTTGGGTGCGCGGGGCGGTCGCCGAGGCGGGTTCGCGGGCGTCCCAGAGCCTGCGGTAGCGCCCGTCTGCGGCGATGAGTTCGGTGTGCGTGCCGGACTCGGCGACTCTCCCGTGGTCGAGGACGACGATGCGATCGACGTCGGTGATCGTGTGCAGCCGGTGCGCGATGACGAGGACGGTACGCCCGGCTGCGAGCCTGCCGAGCGCCTGCTGGACGAGGTGCTCGGACTCGGGATCAGCGAACGCTGTGGCTTCGTCGAGGACGAGGACGGGAGTGTCGGCGAGGATGGCCCGGGCGATCGCGAGCCGTTGCCGCTCGCCGCCGGACAGGGCCGCCTCGGCGTCGATGACGGTGTCATAGTCGGCCGGCAGACGCAGGATCCGGTCGTGGATCTGTGCCTGCCGGGCCGCGGCGATGATCGCATTCTCGCTGGCCTCGGGCACGGCGAGGGCGATGTTCTCGGCGACGGTGCCGTGGACGAGCTGGATGTCCTGGAAGACGAAGCCGACACGTGTGTAGAGCTCGTCGCCGGGCAGAGTCCGGAGGTCACGACCGCCGATGCGCACGGCGCCCTCGGTGACGTCGTGGAACCGGGCGAGCAGTGCGGCAAGTGTGGACTTGCCCGAGCCCGAGGGGCCGACGAGGGCGGTGACCGTTCCGGGTTCGAGGCGCAGCGAGACGCCGTCGATGACGGGCACGCCCGCACGGTAGGCGAAGCCGACATCGTCGAACTCGACGAGGCCGGGGGCAGGGGAGGCTTCCCGCGCCGAGGCGGGTGTGTCCTTCTCGTGCGGCTGCACCACCTCCAGCTCCTCCTCGTCGAGGGTGTTCTGGATCCGGCGGGCGGCGAGAAGCCCGGTGCTCAGCCCGGACAGGCCGTAGCCGATGCCGAGCAGTCTCGCGCCGAAGGTCGTGCCGAGGAAGAGGAACGGCAGCAGGTCGATCGGGTCGATGGAACCGGCCACGGTCAGCCAGGTGCCGAGGGCTGTGATGATGAGCAGGTAGGTCGCCGGACGGTTGACGAGGTCCATGACCGTCTTGAACGTGGTGAAGGGCCGCTGCCAGTCGGTGAGGAAGCGGACGTACTCGTCGAGCTGGGAACGGAACCGTGAGGCCGCCGCCCCGCCGAAGACGCGGATGACGGGCTGACCGGCGAGGTAGCTGCCGGCCTCGACGTTCATCTGCTCGGCCCAGGTCAGCGCCTGCTTCGGCTTCGTGCCCGACTGGATGAGCATGATGTACATCGTCACGATGTAGACGAGCACGGGCACGAGGAGTGCGAGTGCGATCCGCCAGTCGACGACGAAGAGGTAGACGAGGACCGCGACCGGAGCGATCACGGCCTGCACAGCGTCGGACACGGCATGCGTGACGAGGTAGTGCAGGGCCAGCGTGTCGTCCTGGACGAGCTGTTTGATTCGGCCCGATCCGCGGTCGACGAACCAGCCGAGCGGCAGCCTGGCCATCGTCGTGAGCAGACGCCGGCGCAGATCGCGTTCGAACCGGGCGTCGACGAGGTGGAGCCAGAACAGCAGCGCCGCCGAGAGCACGACGCCGGAGCCCATGAGCGCGACCGCCCAGATCCCCGTCGCCCACAGGGTCGCGGAGCCCGCGCCGGTGAGCAGCTGCCGGGAGAGTTCGACGAGGAGGACGTAGGGGGTGAGCTCGACGAGGGTGACGATCGCCTGGAGGATCCCCGCGATCCACAGGGTGGCCTTGAGCGGGGCGATGAGCCGCCCTCCCGCGTTCGCCCGCCACGACCCCTTGGGTGCGGCTGGGGTGTGCTCGGCCGCCTCGGCGGGGGTGTCGTCCTTCTTCTCTCCGCGCATCTTGCCGAAGGCGCGGCCCTCGTACCAATACGCGCGGGCGGTGATCTCGGACTTCGGGAAGCCGAAGTCGTCCTTGAGCCTGGCGCGGAGGGCCTTGAGGGACCCGGACTCGGGGGCGGTCCAGACCCGCCAATCCGACCAATCGCGGGACTCGATGGCCGCGGCCAGGGAGGAATCGCCTCGGCGGGGGACCCAGTGCACGGCGGCGCGGGGATGGTCGGCCAGAGGGATGAGCCGGTCGGTGGCCTCGTGCTCCTCGAGGTAGACCTCGACGGGCACCTCGGCGGGGATCGCCTCGAGGATGGAGTTGATCGCCGGGATCGACGCGGAGTCTCCGATGAGGAGGTAGCCGGCGGGCAGCTCATCGGGGACGGTGAACACGGTCGAACCCATCGAGGCGACCTCGACCCGGGTGCCCACGGTCACGGATTCCGCCCACGCCGAGGCGGGACCGGCAGGTTCGTGGAGGACGAAGTCGACGGCGAAGGTGCCGGCGTCAGGGTCTGCCTCGGTGATCGTGTACCCGCGCTGATGTTCGAAGTCGGGGTCGGCGGGGTCGGGGAACCAGAAGCGCAGCCACGCGGTGGGTCCGAGCTCGGCGTCGGTGAAGACCGTCGGCGAGGTCATGCGCACGCGAATGAACTTCGGCGCGAGGCGTTCGACCTCGATGACCTCCGCCTCGTGGTCGCGCAGACCGAAGGCGGACATGATCGCGCCGTTGAAACCGCGTTTGGCCATCAGTGGTCCTCTGTTGTCGTGGTGGGGGATGCTGTTGCGAGGGTGGGAGTGCTCGCCGCCAGGACGGCCGAGTCGAGCTCGGCGATCACTTCGGCGACGTCCCGACCGGGTGGGAGGAGGTCGACGATGCTGCGGACGGTGACGGCGAGCATGAGTCGGGAGTAGTGGGATGTCTCGAGCTGCGGGAGACGGCGATGGGCCTCCCACAGGCGATGGTCGGCGCGCATGCCGTCGATCGCCTCTTCGCGCTCGGCGTCCCAGCCGGCTGACCTGGCGCGTTGGGCGTCCTCGGCGGCGGCGTGGCCGATCGCCTGGGTGGCGACGGCGCTGGAGAGGACGATCGCGGCGTCGGTGGAGTAGCCGCGCCTCTCCAGAGCGGCGGTCTCTGCCGACAGGAGTGCGCGCCCGCCTTCGCCGCGGGGGAAGAGGGTCTGGACGTAGGTGACGAGTCCGGGGTGGGCGACGACGAAGTCGTAGAGGGCGATGCCGAAGGCCAGCAGCTGGGTGGGGACGTCGTGATCGGGGTCCTCGGGGAGGACGAGGTCGGCGAGCAGACTCTCACCGACGGCGCGCTCGAGCCCCCACCGGTTCTCGACATGGCGGTACAGCGCCGTGGAGCTCACGCCGAGGCGGGACGCGACAGCACCGAGGCTGAGCTCGCGCAGGCCGATGTCACGACCGGCGGTGATGATGTCATCAAGCTCGATCTGCCGCGGTCTGCCGCCGATGCGCATGGGTCCTCCTGACAGTGGTGAGCATCAAAGTTGATGCCAGTAACTAAGGGTAGGCTAAGCGCAATGATTCGGCAATGGGGGCGCCCACAGACGGTCGGAGCTGCTTTCGGGCGGGCGCTCGCCTCAGCGCAGTCGTGCCTCGAGATACTCCCGCTCGGCAGGATCGGTCGTGAGCTCAAGGGCACGCCTGTATGCCGCGGCGGCGTCGCACGTCCGGCCGAGGCGGTCGAGCAGATGCGCCCGGAGCACCCAGGCCGGCTGGAATGCGGTCACGCGCTTTGCGCCCCGTATGCCAGAGTCGCCCGTGTCGTCGGGGCCGTCCCTGTTGTCGGTGCCGAGGCTGAGCGCATCGAGGGCGGCGAGGCCGGCGTCGGGTCCGTCCACCTCGGCGAGGACGGCCGCCCGGGAGACCGATCCTCCGAGGCTCGGTGCGAGCGATTCGAGGTCGTCGTGCAGGCGCAGCAGCATCGGCCAGTCCGTCGTCCCGGTCCGGACCCCGGCCATGTGGAGGAGCTGGATCGCCGCTTCGAGCCCGAAGCGGCCGACATGTCCGCAGCGGTAGACCTCTTTGAGGTGATGTTCGCCGGATTCGGTCAGTGTCCGGTCCCACAGCGCCGGGTCCTGCTCGGTCAGGGGCACGAATTCTCCGGCCCCACCTCGGCGAGCGGGGAAGCGTGCGGCCGAGAGGTGGATGAGGGCGGCCAGCCCGTGCGATTCGCCGTCGCCGGGGCACAGGCGTGCGAGCAGTCCGGCGAGGTAGGCGGCCTCGCCGACCATCCCGGCGCGTGGGCTGGGCGCCGCGTGCGCCCACTCGATTGCGAAGGCTCCGTAGATGGCCTCCTGCACCTCCGGCAGGCGGGACTCGAGATCGAGCCGATCAGGGTGGCCGAAGCCCACGCCGAGCGCTGCGACCCGTTTCTTCGCCCTGGTCAGACGTGCCGAAACGGTGGCGACCGGCAGTGCCATCGCCGAGGCGATCGCCTTCGCGGTCATCCCCATCACCGCCGAGAGCATGAGCAGCGGCCGCGCCGGCGGATCGATGTCCGGATGTGCACATACGGCAAGGAGTTCGAGACGACGGTCGGGCAGGGCATCGGGATCGTGGTCGGCGGGATCGACACCGAGGCGGCCCTCGTCGTCTTCGCCCCGGGTGCCGGCGTGATCGAGGTGGTCGAGGAGCTCGTCGTCGAGCGCGGTCGACGTCCGTGTCGCCGCCGACTTCCACACGTCTCGGCGGGCATTGAGCGCCACCCGATAGAGCCAGCCCTCGGGATTCCCGGGCGGACCCTCGGCCCGCCACGCGGTGACGGCACGTTCGAGCGCGGTGGCCAGCGCATCCTCGGCGCCGGAGATGTCTCCGTCCGCCGCCGCGATGAGGGCGATGATCCGGCCCCAGCCATCCCGGGACAGGATCATCGCCCGATCGGCAGGATCGGTCAACCCTGCAGGGTCGGTCACGGACGAGTCCACTGACCGTCGACGAACGAGGTGGCCGCGGGGCGGACCTCGATGGTCCCGTAGCTCGTGCCGGGGAACTTCTCGGCCCAGGCCAGGGCGGCCTCCTTGTCGGCGACATCGATGACGACGACCCCGGCGAGGGTCTCCTTCGCAGCGGCGAAGGGACCGTCCTCGATGACGACCTCTCCGGTCTTGCGGGTCACGGTCGTCGCGGTCTGGGCCGGGGTGAGCATCTCCCAGGCGATGAAGACTCCCGCCGAGGTCAGCGCCTGGCCGAAGTCGTCCATGAGACGCATCATCTCCTGGATGTCCTCCTCGGTCGGGGCAGGGCCGTCGGCGCCGGGGTCGGGGGCGTGGAAGATCAGTGAGTAGCGCATGGCTGTGCTCCAATCGGTCTGCGGCGGCCGGATTTCGGTCGCTCACAGGGAAGACGATCGAATCCTCGTCGATTCGACACCGTGGCACAGATTATTCCCGAAGTTGTTCCCGGTGATCGTGATTCAGTCCCGATGGGCGTCGGGCTGCCGTGATCGGAAACGCAGTCCTCACACCAGGCCGGTGTAGACGGCTCCGGGGTTGAAGATGTTGTCCGGGTCGAGCGCCTGCTTGATCCGATGGTTGAGTTCCATGACGTCGTCGCCGAGGTAGGGCGCCAGCCACGGTGCCTTGAGCCGGCCGACGCCGTGCTCGCCGGTGATCGTCCCGCCGAGCCCGGTGGCCAAGTCCATGACCTCGCCGTAGGCGATCTGCGCCCGCTTCTGCTGCTCCTCATCCTTCGGATCGACGACGAGCAGGGGGTGGGTGTTGCCGTCACCGGCGTGGGCGATGACCGCGATCGTGACACCGCGGTCGGCAGAGATCTTCTCGATGCCGAGCACCAGATCCCCGAGCTTCGGCAGCGGCACCCCGACGTCCTCGAGCAGCAGCGCGCCCTTCTTCTCCACGGCGGGGATCGCGATCCGCCGGGCGGTGACGAAGGCCTCGCCCTCCTCGGGGTCGGTGGTGAGATAGCACTCGGAGGCGGCGTTGGCGGTGCAGATCTCCTCGATCAGGGCCGCCTGCACGCCCGAATTCTCCCCGGGTTCGTCGGACTGGATGACGAGCATGCCCTCGGCCTCACGGTCGAGGCCCATCTTCAGTTCGTCCTCGACGGCGTTGATCGAGGGCTTGTCCATGAACTCGAGCATCGAGGGCCGCATGGCCTTCGCGATATCGAGGACGGCCTGCGTGGCATCGGCGAGCCTGCCGAACATCGCGACCACGGTCGTCGGGGGCAGCTGGGCGGGGATGAGGCGCAGGGTCACCTCGGTGATGACGCCCAGCGTTCCCTCGGAGCCGACGAAGAGCTTCGTCAGGGGCAGACCGGCGACGTCCTTGAGCCTCGGTCCGCCGAGCTTGACCGCCCGGCCATCGGCGAGGACGACGGTCATGCCGAGCACATAGTCCGTGGTCACACCGTATTTCACGCAGCACAGACCGCCGGCGTTCGTGGCGATGTTGCCGCCGATCGAGCAGAACTCGAAGGACGATGGGTCCGGCGGGTACCACAGGCCGTGTTCGGCGGCCGCGGCCTTGACCTCGGCGTTGAATGCGCCCGGCTGCACGGTGGCCATACGGGTGACGGGGTCGATGGTGATCTCGCGCATCCGGTCGAGCGAGAGCACGATGCCGCCGTCGATCGCCGAGCTGCCGCCCGACAGACCCGAGCCGGCCCCGCGAGGCACGATCGGGACCTTCGCCTCGGCAGCGATGCGGACCACCGTCTGCACCTCCTCGGTGGACGTGACTCGGACGACCGCGGCCGGCACTCCGGCATCAGGATCATTCGCGCGGTCCCAGCGGTAGGCGTCCATCGAATCGGGGTCGGTGATGACCGCCGCATCCGGCAGAGCGGAGGTGAGTGAGGAGACAACATCCATGCGCTCGACGTTACCAGGATCACATTCGCCGATGCGGCCCCGGTCCAGGGTGCGGAGGAGGCGTCGGCTGGGGCGCAGAGGATCCGCGTCAGTCCCGCGCAGTACTGTGGGGTCATGACCGATGCGCCGCCCGCCGCCTATGTGCTCGGGACCGTTCCCGGTCCGCGCGGCGACGGCGGGCAGGTGGGCGTGGTCGCGCTCGATCGCTCGGGTGCGCAGATCGACCGAATCGACCTCGCCGAGGAGGCCCTGCCCGAATTCGTCCGCGACCGGGAGGGCGCGGGCCAGGGGAGTGCAGCGCCCCCGCCGAGGTGGATCCTCAGTGACACCCCGAAGTGGTTCCCACAGCTGCTGGCCGCGGGAGTGGGAATCGAACGCTGCCACGATCTGCGCCTGACCCATGCGATCCTCACCCGCTCCGAGCTCGTCACCGACCCGGACCCGCTTCGCGCCGCAACGGACTGGGATGCCGCACCCACCGGTTCAGAAGGCGAGACGCAGGCGGCCGCGCTCTTCGAGGTCGAGGCCGGACGCGGGCACATCCGACAGGTGCCCCACGATCTCGAGTCCGCTCTGGCCGAATACGACCGGCAGAATGCCGTACTCGAGTCCGCGAGCGACCCGGGGCGGCTGCGGCTGCTGCTCGCCGCCGAATCGGCCGGCGGCCTGGTCGCCGCGGAGATGCGCGCGGCCGGTGTCCCCTGGGACGAGGTCGAACACGACCGGATCCTCACCGACATCCTCGGGCCCCGCCCGATCCGCGACGGGAAGCCCGCGAAGATGCTCGCCCTGGCCGACCGGGTGCGGGAGGCCCTCGAGGATCCGCGAGCGAACCTCGACTCCCCGAACCGGCTGCTGTCCTCCCTGCGCAATGCCGGCATCAACGTCGCCTCGACCTCGAAATGGGAGCTGCGAACGAGCGAGCATCCGGCGATCGCACCGCTGCTCGAGTACAAGAAGATGGCCCGGCTGCTGAGCGCCAACGGCTGGCACTGGCTCGATGAGTGGGTCGATGACGGCAGGTACCGACCCGTCTACGTGCCCGGCGGAGTCGTCACCGGCAGGTGGGCGGCCAGCGGGGGAGGAGCCCTGCAGATCCCGCGGCAGCTGCGCCCCGCACTGCGGGCCGACGAGGGGTGGCGGCTCGTCTCCGCCGACGTCGCCCAACTCGAACCCCGAGCGCTCGCCGCGATGTCCGGGGACCGGGCGATGGCCGAAGCTGGACTGGGTCGGGATCTCTACTCCGGACTCGTCGAGGCCGGGGTCGTCGCCACCCGGCAGGAGGCGAAGATCGCCGTGCTCGGGGCGATGTACGGTTCGACGACCGGTGAGGCCGGGGCACTCGTGCCCCGCCTGCGGCAGAACTTCCCCGCCGCCATGCACCTCGTCGACACCGCCGCCGAGGTGGGGCGCCGGGGCGGGGTCGTGTCCACCTGGTTGGGTCGGACCTCCCCGGCCCCGAGTGAGGGCTGGCAGCGCCTGCAGCAGGCGGAGAACCGCTTCGACGCCAGCAGTGCCGATGAGCAGCGCGCCCGTCGGGCCGCCGGTGACCAGGGACGATTCACCCGCAACTTCGTCGTCCAAGGCACCGCTGCCGAATGGGCACTGGCGTGGCTGGCCGACTTGCGGCTGCGCCTGGCCCGACTGCCTGCGATCGATGGTGATGGAGATTCCAGCGCCCGCCCGGCGGCCGCCTCGGGGCCGGTGTTCTCCCGGCGTGCTCACCTCGTCTTCTTCCTCCATGACGAGGTCATCGTCCATGCCCCGGCCGAGCAGGCCGATCAGGCGGCAGAGGAGATCAGGGCGGCGGCTGCCTCGGCGGGGCGACTGCTCTTCGGTGATGCCCCCGTCGACTTCCCCCTCGACCTGAGCATCGGAGAACGGGCGATCAAGGAGTAGGTCCGGCGCGCCGTCGTGCAGGGACCCGACGCCCCGGGATGAGCCGGGCAGAATTGAGGATGAACGCGGTCTCGCTGCCGACGTGGATAAACGCTGCGGCGACGGGGCTGAGCAGGCCGAACGCGGCGAGGACCATGCCGATGAGATCGATGGCGATCGTGCCGATGAAGTTGACCATGACGATCCGGCGCGCCCGGCGGGCGACGCCGACGGTGTGGATGAGATCGCCGAGATCGGAGCTGATGAGCACCACGTCGGCCGATTCGCGGGCGATGTCGGTCCCCGATCCCATCGCGATTCCCACATGTGCACGCGCCAGGGCCGGGGCATCGTTGATACCGTCGCCGACCATCGCGATGCCGTGTCCGGCCGCGCGTTCGGCATCGATCGCAGCAAGCTTCTCCTCGGGCAGAAGTCCGGCCCGGACATCGTCGATCCCCAGCCGGGCGGCGACAGCATGCGCGGTGCTCGGCTGATCGCCGGTGATCATCATCGTGCGCAGACCCATGCGGTGCAGCTGCGCGACGGCGTCCTTCGCCGTCTCCCGTACTGCATCGGCGATGAGGATCGTGCCCGCGTACGTGCCGTCGATGCCGACGTGGACCTCGATTGCGCCGTTCGCTGAGGTGTCGGGCGTCAGAGCCGGGCCGTTGGGGACGAGGGTGCTGTTGCCGACCGCGACTGCCTGGCCGGCGACTGTCGCGGTGACCCCGCGGCCCGGGAGGTAGGCGAAGTCCTCGCACTGTCCCACCGGCAGGCCGCGCTCCTTCGCCGCGGCGAGGATGGCTCGGCCAAGCGGGTGTTCGGAGTACGACTCGGCTGTGGCGGCGAGGATGAGGAGCCGATCGGCAGAGTGCGGGCTCTCGGCAACGCGCACCTCGACGACCTCGGGGGCACCGGTCGTCAGGGTGCCGGTCTTGTCGAAGACGACGGTGTCGATTCCCGACAGTGCCTCGAGGTGCGCCCCGTCCTTGACGAAGGCACCCGACCGGGCGATGCGCGCGATCGCGGCGAGGACGGCCAGCGGAGTTCCGGCCGCGATGCCGCACGCCCCGGCCACCACGACGACGGAGATCGTCGCCGTGAGATCGCGAGTGAGAAGATACGTGATGACCGCGCCGATGAGGGCCAGGCAGACGAGCCACGCGGCGAGCCGGTCGGCAAGCCGCTGGGCAGGCGGTTCGGACGACTGGGCCTGCTCGACGGCGGCGATGATGCGGCCGAAGGAGGATTCGGCGCCGACCCGTTCGGTACGGATCTCCAGTGCCCCGACCTGGTTGATCGAGCCCGCAAAGACCTCGTCGTCGGTCGTGACATCCACGGGCAGCGGTTCTCCGGTGATGCGCGACTGGTCGAGCGTCGACGTGCCGAGCGCGACCAGCCCGTCGACGGGAACCCGCCCGCCCGGTCCGACGATGACACGGTCACCGGGGGCCACCTCGGCGAGGGGAATGGTGACGATGCCGTCGGCGCGGCGAACCTGCGCGGTCTCGGGCAGGAACGACATGAGGTCGGTGAGGGCGTCGCGTCCGCGGTCCATCGAGAGGTCCTCGAGGATCTCCGCGGCGAGGACGAACGCGGTGATGACCAGCGACGTCGTCCACTCGCCGATCGCGGCGGCCGCGACGATCGCGATGAGCATCGAGGCCTCCATGCTCATTCGTCGGTGGATGACGTCGTCGAGGGCCTCGGCGGCGATCGGCCAGCACCCGACGACGATGCCGATGACCGCGATGACCGGCACGGCAGGCCACGGCCACGTCAGTCCGAGGGCCACGGCCACCGCGCACGCGGCGACGAAGAGGGTCCGGGCGAGGTCGCCGCGGTCGATGCGCGAGAACAGTCCCGACGCCGAGATGGTCGCCCGGGTCTCGTCGGACGTCAGGGCATCGGCACTCATCGTCGGTTCGTCTCGTCTGCGCCCGCGTTGTCAACGCCCGCCCCGGCGGTGGATCCGGTGCGGGAGGGATCCGCGGTGATCGTGCCGTCGGTCCCGCGGTGATGGGCCGGCGCTCCGGACACGACATGTTGGGCCTGGAAGACGGCGTGGGCGACGAGTTCGCGGGCATGTTCGTCGATGAGGCTGTAGAACGAACGGTTGCCCTCTGGTCGAGCGGCGACGATCCTGCCCCACCGCAGCTTGGCGAGATGCTGGGAGACGACGGTCGGGGGCTTCCCGACCGCCTCGGCGAGGTCGTTGACCGACTTCTCACCGTCGCGCAGGGCGAGGATGATGCGGACGCGAGTCGCGTCGGACAGCAGAGTGAACACTTCCGCGGCGAGGTCCGCGTACTGGCTCTCGGGATCGAACGTGCATTTCTTAGTATCTGCGTTCATGCTTAGATACTAAGATTCATGAGTGGGGATGGCAAGGGTATTCCCGTGTGACAGGGCTCAGAGAACAATGTGAAGTGAAACATCAACGCTCGTGCATGGAATAAATCGTGTGGCCTCGTCGCTGGACGTCCTGGACCGGCGTCGACACCTCGATGCCGGGGCGCCCGGTCGGGATTCCGCACCGGAGATGCCCACCATCAGAGCCAAGCAACTCAAGGAGAGCTCATGCCCATCAGCGTCAAGGCACTGCAGAAGACGGGACCGGACCAGCCGTTCCGTGTGGCCACGATCGACCGTCGGGATCCGCGACCCGACGATGTCGTCATCGACATCAAGGCGGCGGGCATCTGCCACAGCGACATCCACACCATCCGCAACGAATGGGGCGAGGCTCACTTCCCGCTCACCGTCGGCCACGAGATCGCCGGCGTCGTCGAAGCCGTCGGTGAGAACGTCACCGACTGGAAGATCGGCGACCGCGTCGGGGTCGGCTGCATGGTCAATTCGTGCGGCGAATGCGAGGAATGCCTGGCCGGGCAGGAGCAGAACTGCCTCAACGGCAGCGTCGGAACCTACAACGTCGAAGACGTCGACGGCACGATCACGCAGGGCGGGTACTCCCAGAAGGTCGTCGTCAACGAACGCTTCGTCTGCCGGATCCCGGATGCGCTGGACTTCGACGTCGCCGCCCCGCTGCTGTGCGCGGGCATCACCACCTACGCCCCGCTCAACCGCTGGGGTGCGGGTGAACAGAAGAACGGTGCGCCGAAGAAGGTCGCCGTGCTCGGCCTCGGCGGACTCGGCCACATGGGCGTGCAGATCGCTGCGGCCATGGGCTCGCAAGTGACCGTGCTCTCGCGCACCCTGAAGAAGGAGAAGGCGGCACTGGGTCTCGGCGCGACGCGGATGCTCGCAACCACGGAGGACGACTTCTTCTCCTCCCACCGCGGCGAGTTCGACCTCATCCTCAACACGATCAGCGCAGACATCCCCGTCGACAAGTACCTGCGCCTGCTGAAGCCGCGCGGTGTCATGGCCGTCGTCGGCCTGCCGCCGGAGAAGCAGCGGTTCTCCTTCGGCTCGGTCATCGGCGGAGCCAAGGCGATCGCCGGATCGAACATCGGCGGCATCGCCGAGACCCAGGAGATGCTCGACTTCTGCGCCGAGCACGGCATCGCCGCACAGATCGAAACGATCCCCGTCACCGAGGCGGACGCCGCCTATGATCGAGTCGTGGCCGGTGACGTGCAGTTCCGCGTCGTCATCGACACCGCGAGCTTCGATGAGGTCGAAGCCGTCTGAGATAGGCCGTGAACTGAGATGAGGTGACGAGACCGATGACAGGTGCGCGGAGGAGTGTGCGGACGGTGCCCTTGGCACTGCTCATCCTCTACACGATCTTCATCGGTCTCGTCACTCTCTCGCCCCAGCAGATGGACACGGGCCCCGGTTCGTTCATCGCGGGGCTGCTCGACTTCCTCGCCTCTCACCGCCTCACGGCGTGGATCGACTATGACATCCTCGAGAAGCTCGCGAACGTGGGGATGTTCGTCCCGTTCGGCTTCCTCGTCTCCCTCCAGGCCGGACGCCGCCGCTGGTGGCTCGGCTGGGTCACCGGCATCGCCTTCACCTGCCTCATCGAGGGCACGCAGGCGACCCTGCTCTCACCCACACGCTTCGCCACGATCAGCGATCTCGTGACGAACAGCCTCGGCGCGGGCATCGGTGCCGTGCTTGCGCTCATCGCCATGATCATCTGGCCGCCGAGGCGGGACGACGTGCCCATCGACCATGTCGTTCGGTGACGGCGACGTCCGCTGATTGCGGCGACGATCCCTGATCGGATTCGCATCCGCAGCTGAGGATGCGCCAAGGATTGCCACGTAGGTTGGTCGTGATGACAGATCGAGATCAGCGCACAATCGGTGCGCCGCTGGCCCTTCTTGTTCTCTACACCCTCTTCATCGCCGCGATCACGATGACCCCACAGCAGCTGGGGACCGGCCCTGACACTCTCATCGGGCACGCACTCGACCTCTTCGCCGCGCACCGGGAGACATCCTGGCTGACGTATGAGCGGGTCGAGAAGCTCGGCAATGTGGCGATGTTCATTCCCTTCGGATTCCTCGCCGCCCTCCACTTCGGCCGCAGGCGCTGGTGGCTCGGGTTCGCCGTCGGCGCGAGCCTCAGCGCGGCCATCGAGATCTTCCAAGGTACCGTGCTCACGCAGACCCGCTTCGCCACGCTCAGCGACCTGGTGACGAACACCCTCGGCGCCGGCCTCGGTGCACTGTTCGGGCTGTCGGCCATGGTGATGTGGCAACCACGCAGGGCGAAGCGCGGTGGTCGCCGCGAACTCGTCGCGGCATAAGTGTCGACGACCGGGATGACATTGCCCTCGGCGAACCCGAGGCTGCGCGGTGATCATCCACGGCTGCGCGGGGACCATCCACGACGAAGGATGAGGACAGGGCGCACGCGCAATGTGAGAGGCCGACCGACGATCTCACGATCACTCGGCCGACCGACGCCGCTCACCCCAGCGAATCGACGATCTTCCTGATCCGGCGATCGCGGGTCTCCTCGGCCTTCGCCGAGGTCACCTGCCGCACATGCTCCTTGCGCTTCGAGGGAGCGAGCGCATCGAAGTCGTCGCGGACCCCGGCGGCGGCGAGAGCCTCGGCGAGGGAATCGGGGACGGGCGTCTCCCGGTTCGAAGTGTCGTGGGTGAGCGTGACGTCGTGGGTCTCCCCGCCGGCCACTCCGATCTTCTCGCGGTGCTCCTTGGCCAGCGGGAGCAGGTACTTCCCGCCCATCACCGCCGTCGTCGACGGATAGGAATACCCTTCGATCGTGACGATGACCGGCACCCGCTTGCCGACGCCGAAGCCGAGCACGACCTCCTCGGGGACCTCGATGCCGACGTTGTTGCCCAGACTGAGCAATTCAGTGGTGAACGTGACCATGGGTGCTCCTCGGTGAGTGGTCGGTATCGCTCGAGCGTAGGCCGATCACTCCTCGTCGGCAAGGCCCTTCCGCGCAGAATCCTGCTCGGCAGGAGCCTCGTCGGCAAGGGCGGACCCGGAGGTCCCGGAGAACCGCGGCCACCAGCAGTCCACCCGCCTGGCGTATTCGCGGTACTCATCGCCGAAGCGCTCGTACAGATCGGCCTCCTCGTGGGGGCGGATCAGCCAGTTCCACAGCAGCGAGCCGATGAGCGCGTAGACGACGACCAGCCACGAACCGATGAGCAGGCCCATCGCCACTCCCTGGGCGATGCCGGCGATGGCCATGGGATTGCGGACGAAGGCGTAGGGTCCACGGGCGACGAGGTGGTGCGCCATCTGGGACGGCAGCGGGGTGCCCGAACCGAAGTTCGCGATCGCCCGGGCCGACCACACGCCGATGACGCTGGAGAACGCGAGCAGGGCGAAGCCTGCGACGGCCAGCAGGATCGGGAACTTGTAGGACAGCTGCCACCGGTCCTCGAAGGAGTTGATGAGCAGCGGAATGATGACGAGGAACACGCCCCAGAACACGACGATCTGAATCGTCGTGTGCACGAGCAGGCGCGAACGCACCCGCGTGTGCGAACTGTGGAAGGCGAACGGCCCGATGAGCAGCCAGTCCGAGGGTACGCGACCGAGCAGAACGAGCGCACCCGCGATCACACTGCCGACCGCTGCGAGGATCATGAGCACGGCACCGAGTCCCGCCTCGGTGGTGGCGGTGGCATAGATGACCATGCCGAGGCCGACGAGCACGCTCCAGCCCGCAGCGATCCACACGGCCCAGCGGAAGTTCATGGCCGCCAGCGCCGAGGCGATGACGAAGAGAGGGATGTCGACGACGGCGACCAGCAGCGGGTCGATGCCGCCGAGCGTCGCCGACTGCACCGCGGGGATCGTCGCGGTGCCCAGCCACCATGCCGCACCGGCGAGAGCCTGGAGGGCGAAGTACATGCGACCGTGGAAGATCCGCAGCCGTTTCTTCGGCTTGTTCACACTCGTGAGATGTCGGCTCATGCGGTCACCGTCCCACGGATGCAGACGCTCGTGGCGCCGCCGACCCAGACGGCTGGGTCCGCCGAGGTGGTCGCCGAGGCTGATTCCTCCGTCGTGATCGAGACGACCCCGGCCCGACCGAGCGCCGTGCCCTGAGTCGTCGTGTAGGAATCGGGGGCGAGCCCCGCGCCGATGAGCCACTGCGCGACCGAGGCGTTGAGGCTGCCGGTGACCGGGTCCTCGCCCACGCCGACGCCGGGGACGAAGGCTCGGATCTCGTATTCGTGCTCGGAGCCTTCCGGGTGAGCGCCGAAGACGCCGAGCTTGGCATCGGGGATCGCGGAGAAGTCGGGCGTGAGTGCGAGCACCTGCTCTGCACTGGCCAGGCGGACAGCCGCCCAACCGGGACCGTTGTCGACCCACTGATGGTCGAGGATCTCGCTGCGGTCGATGCCGAGAGCACGGGCGATGTCGTCCACATACGCTTCGTCGAGCTCCCCGGTGCGCAGCCGCTTCGGAGCGGCGAAGGCCAGGGTCTCGGGCGTTTCGGCCGACGGGGAGGCCGGGCCGCCTCGGCGGATATCGACGAGCCCGGCACCGCATTCCTGGACGATCCGACCGTCCCGGGCCGGGGTGCCGCCGGCATCGAGCCAGGCCGCGGCCGAACCGAGGGTCGGGTGGCCGGCGAAGGGCAGCTCGCGGCGCGGGGTGAAGATCCGCAGGCGATAGTCGGCGGCGGGATCGGTGGGGGAGAGGACGAAGGTGGTCTCGGACAGGTTGGTCCAGTTCGCGATCCGGGCCATCTGTTCGTCATCGAGGCCGTCGGCTTCGAGGACGACGGCGACGGGGTTGCCGCGGAAGGGAACGGCGGAGAAGACGTCCACCTGGGCGAATCGTCGTAGTTGAGGCAATGACACTCCTTCGCGAGTTGTGGCACGCGCTGCGAATGGGGGATTGCGCGACCACTGTCTTCCAGTGTAAAGGGCCAGGCGGGAACGGCCGTGGATTGCCCCATGGCCGGGTCGACGTGCCGCGACCGGCGACTGCATAATGAGGCATGGTCGAAGAAGTCTCAGCAGACGGTCGCGCACTGCGCATCGGTGTCCTCGGCGGCGGATTCATGGGTCGCGTCCACAGTCGAGCCGCGCGCTCGGCCGGTGCCGTCCTCGATTCCGTGGCCACCTCCTCGCCGGCGTCCAGCGCCCGGGCGGCGGCCGAACTCGGATTCGCACACTCCGCGACCGCGCATGGCCTCATCGACCGCGGCCTCGACGTCGTCCATGTGTGCTCCCCCAACGACGTCCACGCCGAGCAGTCGCTGCGGGTTCTCGACTCCGGTTCGGCGCTCATCTGCGAAAAGCCCCTGGCCACCGATTCTCAGGCCGCTCGCGCCGTCCTCGCCCGCGCCGAGGAGGCCGGCGTGATGGGCACCGTCCCCTTCGTCTACCGCTATCATCCGATGGTCCGGGAGGCCCGCGCCCGCTTCCGCGCAGGCGAGGTCGGCCGGCTGCTCACCGTCGACGCCGGATACCTCCAGGACTGGCTGCTGGGGTCCGAGGACGAGAACTGGCGCGTCGAATCCGCCCGCGGCGGCCCCTCGCGCGCCTTCGCCGACATCGGCTCCCACCTCGTCGACCTCATCGAATTCATCATCGGCGACCGCATCGCCGCCCTCGTGGCGACGACGCGGACCGTCCACCCTCGCCGAGGCGGGGCCGCCGTGACGACGGAGGACACCGTGGCCATCACCGCCGAGTTCTCCGGCGGCGCCATCGGTTCGCTGCTCATCTCCCAGGCCGCTCCCGGCCGGAAGAACTCCCTGACAGTGGAGATCGCCGGCACCGAGGCGAGTATGCGCTTCGACCAGGAGCAGCCCGAGCGGCTGTGGCTCGGCCGTCGGGCCGAGAGCCGGCTCCTCGTCCGGGACCCCGATGCGCTCGCCGCCGACGCCGCCCGACTGTGCGCGGTGCCGGCCGGCCACCCGCAGGGCTACCAGGACGCCTTCAACTCCTTCGTCGCCGACTCCTACGCTCATTTCGCAGGCGACCGACCCGAAGGCCTGCCGACCCTGCGCGACGGAGTCCGCGCGGTCCTCGTCACCGAGGCGGTGCTGGAATCGGCCGCGACCCGGTCCTGGGTCGACGTCGATCAGGTGTGAGCGGGGAAGTCCCACCCCACCCTGACGCCGCTTCACATCGTTCCTACTTCACGCTGCCTTCACTTCACACTGCCTGCGGTCAGCCCGCCGACGAGGCGCTTCTCGATGAGCATGAAGAGGATGACGACGGGCAGGATGCCGACGATCGAGACGCCGAAGACGTACTGCCAGCTCGTCTCGTACTGGCCGACGAACTTCGTCAGCGCCACGGAGATCGGCTGATTGCCGGCCGTGGAGAGGATGACGAGCGAGGCGGCGAACTCGTTCCAGCAGGCGACGAATGTGAACACGATCGCCGTGACGATCCCCGGCCACACGAGGGGGAGGTTGATCCGGAACAGGACGGCCAGCTGGGATGCCCCGTCGAGCCGGGCCGCCTCGTCGATCTCCTTGGGGATGCCGGCGAAGAACGAGTGCATGATCCAGGTGGCGAAGGAGAGGTTGAACGCGGCGTTGACGACGATCATCGCCGCCCACGTGTCGTTCATCCCCAGCAGGGAGAACTGCCGGAACAGGCCGGAGGTGAGCACGGCCGGCTGCAGCATCTGGGTGACGATGACCAGGAACATGAACACCATCCGGCCCGGGAACTTGAACCGTGCCGTGTAGTAGGCGGCGGGCAGGGCCACGACGAGCACGAGCAGGGTCGCGCACACGGCGATGATCACCGTCGAGATCATGTTCTGCACCAGCGGGGTCTCCGGCGTCGACCACATGTCGACGAAGTTCTCCCAGTGCCATTCCTGCGGCAGGTACGTCGGCTCGACGGACCTGATCTGCGACTTCGTCTTCACCGAGCCGAAGAACATGATGAGGTAGGGCAGGACGAAGACCGCGAAGACGATGAGTCCCACGATCATCCGCCCGATCACGGTGCCCATGGGCACCTTGTCGGCGGTATAGCGCTTCCGTCGCCGAGGCGGCGCACCGTTCGCGTGAGGACGTGCGGTTTGCGGCGGGGTGGCGGCCGGGGTCGTGTCCGTGGCCATCAGACCTCCTGCATGGGTTTGACGACTCTGACATAGACGATGACGACGAGGATGACGATGAGGAAGCCGATCACCGACAGGGCGCTCGCGACATCGACCTTGTGCTGGATCTCGATGTACTTGAAGATCATCGTCATGATCGTGTCCGCTCCGTAGCCGGGGATCGACCCCGTCATGACCTTGAGGATCGGCAGCGAGTTGAACACGTTGATGATGTTGATGAGCACCGCCACGCTCAGCGCCCCGCGCAGCTGCGGGAGGATGACGGCGAAGTAGGTGCGCCAGGGTCCGGCGCTGTCCATCCGGGCGGCCTCGATGGTCTCCCGGGGGATCGTGGCCAGACCCGCGAGCAGGGTGTAGGTGGTGAAGGGCAGGGACACAAAGACGGCGATGACGATCGACCACAGGAAGCCCGTCGTCGGATTCTTCGTCCAGCCGTAGCCGGCCGGATTGTCGATGAGTCCTATGTCGACGAGGAACTTATTCACCACCCCGAAGTACGGCTCGAGCCCGTAGTAGAAGACCATCGTCGTCATCACCACCGAGGCGGCCCACGGGATGATCACGGCCAGCCGGACGAGCTGCCGGCCGGGGAAGGCCTTGTTCAGGATCTGTGCGAGTCCCAAGGAGATGACGACGGCGAGGCCGACGACGGCGACGACCCAGATGATCGTGCGCACGATGATCGGCCAGAACTGGTCGAAGGCGAAGAGCGCGGCGTAGTTGTCGAAGCCGACCGAGCCCTTGTCGATACCGGACGTCGAGATGTCCCGGGTCGAGTTGAAGATCATCAGCCCGGCGGGGAAGAACACGACCCCGACGATGAGGATCAGCGCCGGGGCCAGCCACGGCAGGGCCTTGAGCGTGTCGCGCCACGTGGTCGTGGTGCGGTCGCGGCGGCTTCCACGTGGGCTCACCCTTGGTCGACCTGGTCCTGGATCGACTTCAGCACATCCTCGGCGGACTTCGATTCGAGCTGACCGAACGTCGACTTGAAGGCGCCGTCGGTGGCCGACCACTTCGAATTCGTCGAGGGGTAGAACTGCGCGTCGGGCATGGTGTCGAGGAAGGGCTTGAGGTCCTCGTCGTCGGCGAGTTCCTTCGCACCGGACTTCGTCACCGGCAGGAAGCCTTCGGCCTCGACCCAGGGCAGGTAGTTGTCATCGGCGTAGTAGTAGTCGAAGAACTTCGTGATCGCCTCGGCCTTGTCCCCGTCGTTCTGGAACGCCATGAGCTGGTCGCCGACGCCGAGGGTCATCGGCTTGCCGTCCTTCGTCGGGATCGGCACGACCGAGTAGTCGAGGTCGGGGTTCGAGTCCTCGATCTGACCGACCGTCGGGGGCAGGCCGACCTGCATGCCGATCTTGCCCTGGACGAAGATGTCGAGCAGCGGGGTGCGCTGGGAGGAGCCCGGATCGTCCTGGGTGGCGCCTGCGTCGATCATCTTCTTGATCTGCTTCGCGCCCTCGAGGTTCTCGGGCGTATCGATCGTGATCTCCTTCTCGTCGCCGAAGCTGCCTCCGGCGCCCCAGAGCCAGATCGCGGCCTCGGCCTGAGCTTCTTCCGAGCCCAGCGGCATGCCGTAGCCGGCGACGCCGCCGCCGAGTTCGGAGACCTTCTTCGAGGCGTCGAGGAGTTCGTCCCAGTCCTTCGGGGCTTCCTTCACCCCCGCCTTGTCGAGGAGTTCGTTGTTGACGAACAGCGCCCTCGTCGAGGCGATGAGCGGCAGGGCGTAGGCGGTGCCCTTGAGGGTCTCGTTGTCGAGGAAGCCCTCGTCGAAGTTCTTGTACGTCTCGGGGCTCGTGACGTCTTCGGCCTTGTAGAGCAGCTCGTCGGAGGCGAATCCGGCGAAGGGGCCGCCGTTGTAGATGTCCGGGGCCTCGCCGGCCTGGATCTTCGTGGACACGACCTTCTCGAGGTTGTCCCAGGACTGGACCTCGAGGTTGACCGAGATGTCCTCGTTCTCCTTCTCGAAGCCGTCGATGACGTCCTGCCACAGGCCCTTCGTGGCGTCCGAATACGTGGGCACGAGGAAGTCGAGGGTGGTCTTGCCGGAATCGGAGTCGGATCCGGACCCGCCGAAACCGCAGCCGGAGACGGTCAGCGTCAGTGCTGCCGTGGCGGCGAGGGCGGCGAGGGTGCGTGTTCTTCTCATGGTCTGTTCTCTGTTCCCGTCTTCTCGGCGTTCCGGGTTCCGCCGGTCAGCGTTGACCAGAACTGTGTGATGAATGAAAGTATGGTGTGAGTGCAGTCACAAGGTCAAGCGTCAGATCGTGTTTGTGCAGTAATTGATTGAATAACGATCATCGGATTGCCGTGTTTATCGGCTACACGGTCACTATTATGCTCAATTGCGGTAGTCTGCAGGTGTCGAGGACGACGCGGTGTCGAGGACGACGAAGAGGATGAAGGGCGAACATGGTTGATGTGTCTCTGCGCGACGTGGCGCTGAACTATCCGGGAACGGATCGGCCCGCCGTGTCCGAGGTCGACCTCGAGATCGCCGACGGCGAGTTCCTCGTCCTCGTCGGGCCGTCGGGCTGCGGGAAGTCGACGACCCTGCGGATGCTCGCCGGGCTCGAGTTCCCGACCGAGGGCAGCATCCTCTTCGACGGGCAGGACGTCACCGACGTCTCGGCGAAGGTCCGCGATGTCGCGATGGTCTTTCAGTCCTATGCCCTCTACCCGCACATGACCGTGTCCGAGAACATGGAGTTCTCGCTGAAGAACACGGGCGTGGCCAAGGACCGCCGCCGTGAGCTCGTCGCCGAGGCGGCCGCCATGCTCGAGCTCGACGAGCTCCTCGATCGCAAACCCAAGGCCCTGTCCGGCGGGCAGCGACAGCGAGTGGCGATGGGGCGTGCGATCGTCCGACGCCCGCAGGTCTTCCTCATGGACGAACCGCTGTCGAACCTCGATGCGAAGCTGCGCGTGCAGACGCGCGCGCAGATCTCGGCGCTGCAGCGCAAGCTCGGCGTGACGACCGTCTACGTCACTCACGACCAGACCGAGGCGATGACGATGGGCGATCGCGTGGTGGTGATGAATGAGGGCCGCGTCGAGCAGGTCGGCACCCCGCGCGAACTCTACAATTCCCCGGCGAGCCTGTTCGTCGCCGCGTTCATCGGCTCCCCGACGATGAACCTCATCCCCGCGACGAGACGGCCCGACGGCACCGCCGTCGGCGCCGGGATCTCGGTGGCCCTGCCCGACGGCCTGCCGGATTCCGGTGAGGACATCGTCCTCGGGATCCGTCCCGAGGATCTCGTCGTGGACGACGAAGTCACAGCCGCCTCGGCGGGGGAGAACCTGCTCGAGCTCGAGATCTCGCTGGTCGAAGAACTCGGCTCGGACACCTTCGTGTACGGAACCACGCCCGACCAGGACCCCCTGCGGATCAGGGAGAAGCCGGTCGTCGCGCGCCTGACCAAGGGCGGGACACCTCGGCGCGGGGATCGGATGACCTTCCGAGTCGATCCCCGGCTCGTCCACGTCTTCGACGCCCAGACCGAACGGCTGGTCCGGTAGTACTGCGGCAGGCAGTACGGCAGGGCGGTCGCTACTGAGGTGATTCTGGCGATCGGCTGAGGGCGTCGTTCAGGGTCTCTTCGTACACTGAGCGGCTATGGACTTCAACCAGGCAGCGGCGACGTGGTGGGACGCGATCACCTCCGGTTTCGGGCGGCAGGACGGGCTCGAGCTCGACGTTCTGCGGCTCGTGCTCGTCATCGGCGTCCCCCTGCTCGTCACGCTGACCCCGGGCATCTGGCGGTTCTTCGGCCTCTTCGTCACCTTCGTCCACGAACTCGGCCACGCCTTCGCGGCGCTGATGACGGGGCGCGTGGTCAAGGGGATCTCGCTCAACTTCGACCATTCCGGGCAGATGAACTCGTTCGGGCGGGTCGGCTTCTCGGCCACGTGGGCGGGGTTCTGGGGGTATCCGGCACCGGGCGTGCTCGGGCTCGTGCTCATCACCTCGGCGGTCTATGGCTGGGCGCCCTTGGCGCTGTCGGTGGGGGCGCTCATCCTGCTGGTGGCGCTCATCTTCATCCGCAACCTCGCGGGCGCGGTGATCGCGGTGGTCACGGCGGTGGCCGCGCAGCTCGTCGTCGTGTTCCTGCCGCTCGAATGGATCTCGGTCTTCGTCGCGGCACTCGGCACGGGGCTGGCGATCGGCTCGCTCAAGGACCTCGTCAAGGTCATCCGCGTCCACACCCGCCGGCGTCATGTGCAGCAGTCGGACGCTTTCATCCTCGCGCAGGGGTCGAGCCTCCCCGCCGGCGGCTGGCTGACCCTGTTCGCGCTGGTCATCATCATCTGCGCGCTCGCCTCTGCCCGGGTGCTGTACACAGCGGTCACGGTCGGCGGGGTGTAGGCGGCGAGGACTCGCTCGGGCGGGCGGGGTCGGCCCGCTCGGGCGTGGGGCCGGCTCGTTCAGCTGGGTGCGGCCGGCTCGCTCGGGTGGCCGTGATGCTGTGATGCGGCGTCAGGGGCGGATGGCACAATCAGAACATGGTCGCACACCCGAAATTCTCCGCCGTTCTGTTCGACTGCGACGGCGTGCTCGTCGACTCCGAGAGCATCACCAACGGTGTCCTGCACGGAATGCTCGTCGAGCTCGGGTGGCAGCTGACGCCGGAGGAGTGCATCGCGCGCTTCGTCGGCAAGATGCTCCGCGATGAGGCCGACGTCATCGAGGAGCACTCGGGCTATCGCATCGACGACGAGTGGATGAATGAGTTCCGCCGCAGGCGCAACGCCGAGCTTGCAGCCTCGCTCCAGGCCATCCCGGGTGTCGTGGACGCCGTCCATCGGATCGCCGAGGTCTACCCGGGAGCGATCGCCTGCGCTTCGAGTGCGGACCGACCGAAGATCGAACTCCAGCTGCGGAAGATCGGCCTCTTCGACGCCTTCGACGGTCGGATCTTCTCCGGCATGGAGCTTCCACGCTCGAAACCCGCCCCCGACGTCTATCTGGCAGCGGCCGATGCGCTGGGCATCGACCCCGCCGAGGCGGCCGTGATCGAAGATTCCCCCACCGGCGTGATCGCCGGTGCCGCCGCACGATCCCATGTGCTCGGATTCTGCCCGGACTCACCCGTTCATCAGAGCCCCGAGACTCTGCTGTCGGCCGGTGCCGCCGAGGTCTTCACGTCGATGGAGCAGCTGCCAGGGCTGTTGGTCGAGTAGTTCTCATCGGTGCTGGTGTGTACGCGACACGTGGCGCTGGCATTGCCGCCGGATGCTGGGGTTGCCGGGGGATGCTGATTCGACTTCGAATCGTCCGATGAAACGAGGCGTCTGATGAAGCGAATCGTTTGATGACTCGCACTGCTCGATCATTCGAATCTGTCCTGGCTCTCGAATCATCAAATACCAGCAAACACCATTCAATGAAAAGACAGTTCTGTTCGTAATCGAATTGTGACATTCATTTCTTCGATTCAGAGGTAGAATTGATCTAAGGCATTCACATCGACGTGAAAGGCGGTGAGACCGATGAAGGATTCCCCGGACCCCCATAACCCGAACGACGACGGTCTCGACCCTGCCTCCAACAACGCCGGAGAGGCCGACGAGGCCGCAGTTTCGCCCTCCGCCCGTCCAGTGGTCGGCTCCGATTCGCCGCGCCGCCTCGACGTCGACCCTGATTCGCCCATGGCTGTGGTCGCGAGCATCGCCCGCCTGAGCTCAGGCGCCAAGATCGCCGAGTACCAGGCCGTCGCCGGCCTGTTCCTGGCCGAAGTCCTCGATCGCCTGCGCTACGCCCCCGCCGACGAGATCTACTACCACGCGACCTTCACCCAGACGGCCGAACGGTTCCTCGCGGTCCGCGACGGAGGCCGGACGAACAAGCGCGACGAAGACGATCCCTGGGTCGCAACCGACGCTGCCGGCGACGCCGAAGCTGAGACCACTGCCGACATCGATGCCTCAGGCGCGTCCGCCGCTGGTTCGGCCGTCGTCGATTCCGACGAGGCAGGCTCCGAAGGTGCGGACTCGGGCAGCACGACCGATCCGGCCGGGACCGAGCCCACGACGGGCGCACTGGCGGAACCGCTTCCGAACTTCCCGAAGTTCCAGCTCCACAAGTCGTTCAACAGCTGGGCTCACGAGCTGACCGCCCGCGAGGAAGTCACCGAGCTGGCCGCTGTCCTCGGAGCAACGAGCGACGGCGCTTACAACGAGATCACGAACGCGATCACGCTCGTGTTCGGGCTGCCGAAGTTCCTTGACCGCTGCCTCCAGGGCGAGTTCACCATCGAGCACGTGCTCTCCGCGACTCGAGCCGTCAAGGACGTCAGCTTCGAATACGTTCCTCGCCTCGATGCCTACCTGGCCGAGCGTCGCGCGGACATCACCCTCGAGACCTTCAGGAAGTCTCTCAACCTGAAGATCGCGGCGATCGTCCCGGTCGACGATCGCACCGAACTCGCCTCCAAGCGTCGCCATGTCGACATCACCACGTACTCCGACGGCACCGCCTCGGTGACCCTCATGGGCCCGGCCGTGGAACTCAAGGCGTTCTACCTGCGCATCGAAGCCTTCGCTCGCGCGATCCGCAACGGCCAGATATCAGCATTCACCGACGTGGACCTCAGCGGCACCGAAATGGACGAGCAGGACAGCATCGCCGCCCTGATGTTCGACATCGCCACGCGTGCGACCCCGCAGATGGTCATCGCGGTGAACGCGCACGATACGACCACCGGCGAGACCACCACCAAGGAGTTCGCCTTCGACGCGACCGACTCCACCGGCCCCATCACGGCGGACGCGGTCGACGCCACGGCACGGACGACACAGCGCGAAGCTGAGGCCGCAGCAGCCGCCGGCGCCGAGGTCAAGACGATCATCAAGCTCGTCATGCCCACTCATGGGCAGTGGGTGAGGGAACAAGCGAAGATGATGGTGTCGGTGCCCTACCTCACTGCGATCGGTCGCTCGGAGTTGCCGGGAACGTTCTCGGACGGCTCCCCGGTGCCGCCTGAAGCGGCGCGAGTTCTGGCCGCTCAGAGTCCGACCTGGCACCGGATCCTCACGGACCCGGCGACGGGGACACCGATCGACGCCCGCTCGAAGAGCTACTACATTCCAGCCGACGTGCGCGCGCCTCTGACGGCGAAATGGCAGTCGTGCTCGGCTCCCGGATGCACCCGTCGCGCCGAGACCTCGGAAATCGACCACATCATCCCCTTCGATCACGACGATCCGGCACGGGGCGGGCAGACGACGTTTGAGAACACGCACCCGCTGTGCAAAGCCGACCACCAGAGGAAGACCGACCGCAGGTTCTCGGTCCGGTCGACCGATGACGGAGCGGTGGAGTACGCCTTCCGCCACGGTGTCGTGACAAAGATGTACCCGCCGGACAACCCGATCAACGCCGAGCATGCACGGCAGGTGGAGAACTATGCCGAATTGCCCGATCTGCTTGCAGCAGACGATGGGCCCGGAGCCGAAATGTGCCCCGACATCGATGCCGTGGCTGACATGGACACCGTCGAGGAGCACCTTACAGGGCAGGCACAGCGGTCGCAGAGAGCGGCCGACGAGAATCGGGATCCCCGATGGGATCGGGACGAACCGCCGCCATTCTGACAGGTGGCACCGGTCTGCCCAGCCAGCACCTTTCGGCGGCTAGCCTTCGTCCTCCTCGATCAGGCGGCGGACGTCGTCCTGGTTCCGGACCTCGCCCTTCTTCGCCGCCTCGATGACCTTCTCATGCTGTTCGTCGGTGACGACCGGCACCTCTTCGCCGTTGCCGTCGATGATCCGGCCGTCCTTGACGGTGTCGCCCTCGGTGAGGATGGCTTCGTTGTCGATCAGCCTCTGCAGCTCCTCCTTGCGGATGACTCGACCGGTCCCGGCGACGAAGACCGAACGATCCGAACGGTCCTTGGCCTTCACACCGATGTGGTTGAAGACCAGATTGAGCAGCACGGCCATGAGCGTGGCCGAGGAGATGCCGGAGTGGAGGATGATGCCGACCCACGACGGGAATGAGTTGTAGAAGTCGGGCTCGACGACAGGAATGATGCCGAACGCCAGCGAGACCGCGACGATGATCATGTTGAGATTGCCCTCGTATTCGACCTTCGAGAGCGTGCGGATGCCCGAGGCGGCAACGGTTCCGAAGAGAACGATGCCCGCTCCGCCGAGCACAGGCGACGGCACCGCTGCGACGACTCCGCCCATCACGGGCAGCAGACCGAGGATCACGAGGATCGCACCACCGGCTGTGACGACGAAGCGTGACTTCACACCGGTGATCGCGACCAGACCGACATTCTGAGCGAACGCCGACTGCGTGAACGAATTGAAGACCGGCGAGACCGCTGAAGAGAGCATGTCGGCGCGAAGCCCGGACGCGATGCGCTTCGAATCGACCTTGGTCTTCACGATCTCGCCGACGGCGATGATGTCCGCGGTCGTCTCGGCGAAGGTGACGATGATGACGATGAACATCGAGATGATCGCAGCTGCCGAGAACGTCGGCATGCCGAAGGCGAACGGCTGTGGGAAAGCGAAGACACCACGATCGAGCACATGCGAGAAGTCGGCCCAGCCGAACACGAGGCAGCCGATCGTGCCGATGACGATGGCCAGCAGAATCGACAGTCGTGAGACCATCGCGACCGGAATCCGGCTGAGAACGAGCACGACGGCCAGCGTGCCGACGGCGATGAGGATGTTGCGCATGCTGCCGTAGTTGGCGGCCTCCGCATCCCCGCCCATCGCCCATCCCGCAGCGACGGGCATGAGTGACAGGCCGATCGTCGTGATGACCGTACCCGTCACCACCGGCGGGAAGAACTTCACAATGAGCGCAAAGGCCGGTGCCACTATCAGACCGATCACCGAGGCGACCAACACCGAACCGAAGACCGCTGGCAATCCGTCACCGCCGGCCAGGATCGACGTCATCGTGGCGACGCCGGCGAAGGAGACGCCCTGGACGAGCGGCAGCTGAGAACCGAAGAACGGCACTCCCACCGACTGCAGAATGGTCGCCAGACCACCCATGAACAGGCACGACGCGATGAGCACGCTGATGCCGTTGCCATCGAGATCCGCGGCCTTGCCGATGATGAGCGGCACGGCGATGATGCCGCCGTACATCGTGAGGACGTGCTGCAGCCCGTAGGCGAACGAGCTGCCGACGGGCAGCCGCTCGTCCTCGGGCCTGCGCGACTTCTTCGCGGCCGACGACGCCCGCTTGTTCTGTGGTGACTGCTGGGATACCGACATCTATCTCTCCGTTGAGCTCATCCTCGGGTGATGGTTGTGCTCTCGTGCACTCTGCCTGACTTGTCGAGCATCAGTGTCGGTGAGTGGGCACCGCGGCGACCGAGGGATCGATCTTCCAATATGTGAAAAGTATTTTCCTTATCGCAAAACTCTAAAGGAATACCATTCTCACCGCAAGGCATTTTCGTGACCTGGGGCACATGCTAGAGTACACGTCTGTCGATGCGACTCGTACCCGGGGGTAGCTTATCGATCCCGAGGCGGGTCTTCGAGTCATCGAACGGCGGAGCAGCAGACGCCGAAAAACCTGAGCTGGTGGCGGTCGGCCCCAGTCCTGTCGCCACTCACCGGAAGCGTACGGTTCGAGCAGCGAAAGGCGACACAATGACCAGCAATGACATGACCCAGGATGGTATTCCATCCGACGAGGCGGCCGCGCGGCTGTGGCTGCGTGATCCTCTGGTCGTCCACCTCGGCGCGGGTGCCGATCCGAATCTCGCCGCGCGTGGGATCGTTGTCGATCGCACCACCGGAACCATCGTCGAACTCATCCCGGCCGGCGGCGAACCCCAAGGCGGAGCGGAATCGGTCTCCGAGATCGTCGACGCCTCCGAGCACGTCATCACTCCGGGCCTGATCAACACGCATCATCACTTCTATCAGACCCTTACCCGGGCCTGGGCCCCGGTCGCGGATCTGCCGCTGTTCGGGTGGCTGCAGAACCTCTATCCGGTGTGGGCGAGGCTGACCCCGCGCGCCCTCGAGCTAGCGACGACCGTGGCCATGGCCGAACTCCTCGAATCCGGGTGCACGACCGCTGCCGACCATCATTACCTGTTCCCGACGGGCATGGACGAGGCCATCGACATCCAGGTCGAGGTCGTCCGCGCACTCGGCATGCGGGCGATGCTCACCCGCGGATCGATGTCGCTGGGTGAGAAGGACGGCGGCCTGCCTCCGCAGCAGACCGTGCAGGACGCCGAGGTGATCCTCGCCGATTCCCGCCGCCTCGTCGAGGCCCATCACGAACGCGGTGCCGGCGCGCAGATCCAGATCGCCTTCGCCCCCTGCTCGCCGTTCTCCGTGACCACCGAACTCATGCGCGAGAGTGCGACGCTGGCGGCCGAACTCGATGTCCGCCTCCACACGCACCTGGCCGAGACCATCGACGAAGAGGACTTCTGCCGGGAGCGCTTCGGCTTGCGCACCGTCGACTACCTCGAATCCGTCGGCTGGTTGGGTGATCGTGCGTGGCTGGCCCACGGAGTCCACTTCGACGACGAGGAGATCCGCCGCCTCGGCGCCGCCGGAGCCTCCGTCGCGCACTGTCCGACCTCGAACATGCGCCTGGCCTCAGGCATCGCGCGCGCGGTCGAGCTCGAAGACGCGGGAGTGGCTGTCGGCCTCGGCGTCGACGGTTCGGCCTCGAACGATGCCTCGAACCTCATCCGCGAGGTCCGCCAGGCCCTCTATATCCAGCGTCTGCGCTACGGTGCCGAGGCGGTCACCTGCGATCGGGTCCTTGACTGGGCGACGAAGGGATCGGCGGCCGCGCTCGGCCGCGACGACATCGGAACGATCGGCATCGGGCGGCAGGCCGACCTCGCGATGTTCCGCCTCGACGGTCTCGCGTTCTCCGGTGCGCACGATCCGATCCCCGCGCTTGTGCTCTGCGGTGCGGAGAAGGCCGACCGGGTGATGGTCGGCGGCAGGTGGCGGGTCCTCGACGGCCACGCGATCGGTGCGGACGGGGTCGAACTCGACAAGGAGGCCCTCATCGCCGCCCACCAGGAGGAGGCACGCCGCCTCATTGCGGGCTGAGGGGCCTCGTCGCAGAGGTGGAGCGCGGTCGCTCAGTCTTCGGGTTTCTTGAACACTTCGCGCAGGTGATCGCCGGTGAGGAAGTCGCCGACGCCGATCATCACCAGGCTGAACACGATCTGCTCGGTGATCATCCACACCGGGTAGAGGCCGGGGATCGCGGCCATGACGAGGGTGATGACGGGGAAGATCTGCGTGAACAGGCGCAGACGCTGGTAGCCCCAGTAGAGACCCTTCGTCGCGCGCCAGAAGAAGTAGAACAGGGTGGCGGTCATGCCGAGAACGACGATCGTGCGCATCCACACGGCGAACGGGACGGGTTCTCCGGCTTTGGCGATGATGATCGCGTAGACCACGGCCCCGAAGCCGAGGACGAGTTCGAACACGAGCAGCCACGTGATCCAGGCGAATGCCCGCTTCGTCTTCGGATGCGACAGGCCTTCGGCCGGGACCATGATGCCGGCCTTACTGCCGCCGGCGATGCGGTCGATCTTCGAGAACAGATTCTCCATGGACATGACTTCAGGCTAACCCTGCAACGGTCCGGATTCCGCCTGATTCGGCGCTTCTGCGGGTGTGAAGCCGAACATCAATCGAAAGTTGGGGACGGAGTTCAATCCTGCGGGTCAGGAAAGCGGGGGCGGATCCTGATGAAGTGGAAGCATGAAGAAGATATTCAACGCGGCATTCGCATACATGATCATCGGTGTCCTCGCGGGTCTGTTCTACCGCGAGTTCACCAAGGCCAACGACTTCCCGGAAGGCGACTTCACTCAGCTCGGCGTGGTGCATACCCACGTGCTCACGCTCGGATTCATCGTCCTCCTCATCGTCCTTGCGCTCGACAAGGTGTTCGGACTGTCCGGGACGAAGCTCTTCTCGTGGTTCTTCTGGCTCTACAACGCCGGCGTCGTCCTGACGGCGGGAATGATGGTCTGGCACGGTTCGCTCACCGTCCTCGGCGAAGAGTCCAATGCCATGATCGCCGGCATCGCAGGACTCGGACACATCGCCCTGTCCGTCAGCCTCGTCCTGTTCTTCCTCGCCCTGCGCAGGAAGGTCGTCGGCGCGGCCGAACCGGCAGCGCCCAGCATCGAGGCTGCGGCTGCCCGGTAATCTTCCGGCAACTCGGTGAGTCGGGACTTTCGCCGAAGGGAACACCTTCGCCGAGGCGGCCCGGGTCCAGGGTGATAACAGGGTCGTTCAAGGCGAAGCGCACTCATCGATCGGTGCACCGGTCGACGGGTGCGCTTCGCCTTGAACGAGCGAGCAGAGAGGTTCCGCCGCTATCGGGTCACCGGCTGTTGCAGCTCGACGATCCAGTCAGGACCGGTTTCGAGGTAGACCTCGCGGCATGGTCCGACGAGTTCCCAGCCCTGAGCGAGGGCCCATTCGGCCAGATGCTGCCAGCTGGCGCCGATCCGGTTCATCGAACCTTCGTGGATGAGCGTCGCCGCGGTGCACGACGGCAGCTCGCCGATGTCGAGCTCGGGTCCACTGCCGCTGTCGCCGCTCGCGGAAGCGCTGTCCGCTGTTGGAGGGCTGGTGCGGAATCCGCAGGTGACTTCGGTTCCCGACTCCGTTTCAGCGTAGATGCCGACCGCCATGGTCGGCACCCCTCCCGCCTCGGTGATCGCGTCTGCCGCAGAGTCGAACAGCGGGCCGATCTCGGCCGTGTCGAACGGAGGTTCGCCGAGGAGGACCGTGCGTCCGAGAGTCCTCTCCGGGGGCAGGTCCTTGATGATGCAGTCTGGGTGGTCCATGGTCGTCCTTTCGATGAGGGCCAGCCGAAAATCGACTTCGGCCAGCGCGGAGACTGCCGCCGTCTGTTCGGCCAGCAGCTGATGACGACGTCGGTGGAGCATCTCGATGAGTGCATTCGAACTCAGTTCGGAGTCGAGCACTCCGGCGATCGACCGCAGTGGGATCCCGAGGGCGCTTAGCGCCATGATGCGGTTGAGCCGCGTCAGCTGCCCCGCACCGTAGCGTCGATGGCCGGTGAACTCATCGACCGCCTGTGGGATGAGGAGGCCGAGCGACTCGTAATGGCGCAGCATCCGCACGGATACCTGCCCGAGCCGAGAGAAGTCACCGATCTTCATAGTCCCCACTCCTTCGCCGTCAACACCATCTACCCACCTGCCACAGTGTCAGATGCAAGAGCGAGTGTCAGTGCAAAGTCGAGTGCCGGGGGCAAGCGCGGCGGTCACTGGTGTTCGAGGAATCCGCGCAGGAGCTGTTCCGTTCCCTCCGCATGCTGAGCGGCGAGTTCCGCGGCCAGCTCGGGATCTCCGGCGAGGACGGCATCGAGGATCTCACCGTGCTGGGCGCACGAGTGCTCGACATTGGTCTCGATGAACGGAATCCGATCGAGCAGGGCGTTGATCCGGTCACGGGTGCTCGCGGAGGCGGCCACAAGCGAGGGGATCCGCGTGAGCTCGGCGATGCTGAGATGGAAGCGGGCATCGAGAGCGCGGAACTTCTCGGCGCTCTCACCTGGTGCCCCGAACACTTCCCGACATTCGCTCTCCGCCGTGGTGAGCGCTTCGACCTCGGCGGACTGGAGAGTCCTCGAGGCGACGATTCGGGCGGCGGCGGTTTCGAGCACATGCCTGAACCGCACGGCATCGTCGAGTTCGGCGGGATCGATGCTCCCTTCGGTCGCGTCGTCGCCGGCAGAGGGCAGCCTCGTGACGAACGTTCCGCCGTAGCGACCCCGTCGGACCGTGACGATGCCCGCGGTCTGGAGCTCGCTCAGCGCCTGCCGGAGCGTGGCCCGCGAGACCTTGATCCGGGCGGCGAGATCACGCTCCGCAGGAAGCTTGTCGCCGACGAGGTACTGGCCCAGGCGGATGGCGCGGAGGAGTGCCGCGATCGTGTGCTCGAAGACATTGCCCCGCGAGTGGGCGGGGGCCGACCCGGAGGAAGGTGCGGCCGCGGGCCCTGAAGTGGGCGTGGCGGTTGCGGCTGAAGACGGCGCAGCCACAGGGTTCGTCCCCTCGGCACGCGCCGCGGTCACCTCTTCACCGCCGCTCTCACCGTGCTCCACTGCTGCCTCCTTCACTGGCTTTCTGCCGCTCGTCTCCTGCCATCCAAGCAGAAAATCCTTGACAGTCGATTGTGGTCCAGATTACATTCGATCTCAGTCAATGGTATGAACTTGATCCATTGAACGTCTCGTTCACCGTCTCACCGATCATCGAGAACCCCGAGGGGCAGCCATGAGCAAGAACATCGAATACGGCAATGTCGATGAGCACTACCTCGAGAAGCGGCAGCTGAAGAAGGGTGCCGCCGGCTGGATCCTCCTCGCGGGACTCGGCGTTGCCTACGTCATCTCCGGAGACTTCTCCGGCTGGAACCTTGGACTGGCCGAAGGCGGCTGGGGCGGTCTGCTCATCGCCTTCCTCCTCATGGGGCTGATGTACGTGTGCATGGTCTTCGGCCTCGCCGAACTCTCCTCCACACTTCCGACCGCCGGGGCCGGCTACGGATTCGCCCGGCGCGCACTCGGCCCGCTCGGCGGGTTCGCCACCGGCATGGCCATCCTCATCGAGTACACGATGGCGCCGGCCGCGATCTCGACCTTCATCGCCGGCTACGTCCAGGCGCTCGGCATCCTCCCCGAATCGGTGCCGACATGGACGATCTACCTCGTCGCCTATGCGGTCTTCATCGGAATCCACCTGTGGGGCGTCGGCGAGGCGCTGCGACTGATGTTCGTCATCACCGCCGTCGCGGTCATCGCCCTCGTCGTCTTCGTCGTCGCCGCTGTCGGCCACTTCGATGCGAGCAACCTCTTCGACATCGAACCCACCGGCTCGTTCGGCTCATCCGCGTTCATGCCGATGGGCATTTCCGGTCTCCTCGCCTCCCTCGTCTTCGGGATCTGGTTCTTCCTCGCCGTCGAAGGCGTGCCGCTCGCCGCGGAGGAATCGGCGAACCCGAAGAAGGACATGCCGCGCGGAATCATCACGGCCATGGCGATCCTCGTCGTCTTCGGCGCACTCATGCTCACGCTCGTCCCGGGACTCGCCGGCGCCTCGGCGATGGGAGTCTCCGACAATCCTCTGCCCGAGGCTCTGCGTACGATCTACGGTGAGAACTCGGCCCTGGCGACCTTCGTCAACTGGGCGGGCCTGGCCGGGCTCATCGCGAGCTTCTTCTCGATCATCTTCGCGTACTCCCGGCAGCTGTTCGCGCTCTCCCGCGCCGGCTACCTGCCCAAGTGGCTGTCCCTGACAGGCAAGCGCAAGACCCCGGTGCTCGCGCTCATCGTCCCCGGCACGATCGGCTTCATCCTCGCGATCGCCGTTGACGGCAACGGCGGAGTCCTCCTCAACGTCGCCGTCTTCGGCGCTACGGTCTCCTACGTCCTGCTCAACCTCTCCCACATCCGCCTGCGCTTCAAAGAGCCCGATCTGCCCCGCGGCTACCGGACTCCCGGCGGCGTCGTGACCACCTCCATCGCCCTCGTGCTCGCCTCGGTGGCAGTGATCGCCACCTTCTTCGTCGACATCCTCGCCGCGGGCATCGCCGCCGGAGTCTTCCTCATCGCGCTCGCCTACTTCTGGTTCTACTCCCGCCACCACCTCGTCGCGAGCGCCCCCGAAGAGGAGTTCGCACAGATCGAAGCCGCGGAGAAGGACCTCAAATAACCCGCCGGATCCGCCACCCGCCCACACGCTCAGTCCACCACCCCGCACAGCAAAGGAACGACGCATGACCGAGATTCCGGTACCCACCTCGCCCACCTCACAGCAGAGGACGTCCCGAGGGTCGATCCAAGCCGATCCGCTCTCTGTCGACGAGCTCCGCCGCCTCGCTGCCGAGGGCACGATCGACACCGTGGTCGTCGCCATCACCGATCACATGGGCCGCCTGCAGGGCAAGAGGCTCGGCGTCCAGTTCTTCCTCGAGGACGTCATGGACCACGGCTCCGAATGCTGCAACTACCTGCTCGCGGTCGACGTCGACATGAACACCGTCGACGGCTACGAGGTCTCGTCCTGGGAGACCGGCTACGGCGACATGGTGATGAAGCCCGACCTTGCGACCCTGCGCCTCCTTCCCTGGCAGCCGGGCAGTGCGATGGTCAACTGTGACCTCCTGACGACCACCGGCGCCGAGGTGGCGCCCTCCCCACGTCAGATCCTCAAGCGCCAGCTCGCCCGCCTCGCCGAGCACGGACTGAGTGCCCATGTCGGCACCGAACTCGAATTCATCACCTTCGACTCGAGCTACGAAGAGGCCTTCGCCTCGAAATACACCGAGGTCACGCCCTCGAACCAATACAACGTCGACTATTCCCTGCTCGGCACCGCCCGAGTCGAACCTCTGCTGCGCGACATCCGCAATTCGATGGCAGGGGCGGGACTCTTCGTCGAAGGGGCGAAGGGCGAATGCAACTTCGGCCAGCATGAGATCACGTTCCGCTATCAGCCCGCGCTCAAGGCCTGCGACGATCACGCGGTGTACAAGAACGGCGCGAAGGAGATCGCCGCTCAGCACGGCAAGTCGATCACCTTCATGGCCAAGTACGACCAGAAGGAAGGCTCTTCGTGCCACATCCATCTGAGCTTCCGCTCGGATGAGGGCGATATGGTCATGGCCGGAGACCGCGAGCACGGGTTCTCCACTCTCATGGAGCAGTTCATCGCCGGGCAGCTCGCCTGCATCGAGGACTTCACGTACTTCTTCGCCCCGAACATCAACTCGTACAAGCGCTTCGTCGAAGGCTCCTTCGCCCCGACCGCCGTGGCCTGGGGCTTCGACAACCGCACCTGCGCCTTCCGCGTCGTCGGCTCGGGGCCCTCCCTGCGCGTGGAGTGCCGAGTCGGCGGGGCCGATCTCAACCCGTACCTCGCCACTGCGGCTCTCATCGCGGCGGGGCTCCACGGGATCGAGAACGGCCTCGAGCTGCCCGCGATCACCGAAGGCAACGCCTACACTGCCGGTGCCGACCGCCTGCCGACCACTCTCAAGGGAGCGCGCGACCGATTGGAGGGCTCACAGGTCGCCGAGGATGCCTTCGGAGACTTCGTCGTCCGCCACTACGTGCACGCCGCCGACATCGAACTCGACGCCTACAACTCGACCGTGACCGACTGGGAGAGGCTCCGTGGCTTCGAACGACTCTGAACCCGCTGCCGGACCGACAACGCCCGTCATCGCCGTCAGCTGCTATATGCAGCGGGCGCAATGGGGTGTGTGGGACACCGAGGCGGCCCTCATCCCGGCCGACTATGTCCGCATGGTCGCCGCCTGCGGGGCGATCCCCGTGCTGTTGCCTCCCCATGGTCAGACCCCGGCCGTGCTCGACCGCGTCGACGGACTCCTGCTCGCCGGCGGAGCCGACGTCGATGCCGCCGAGTACGGACAGCGGCCGCACGAGACTACTGTGTCCCACCCGTTCCGGGACGCCAGCGAGACCATGCTCCTGGCCGCTTCCCAGCAGCGTGGCCTGCCCGTGCTCGGCATCTGCCGGGGGCTCCAGGTCATCAATGTCGCGGCGGGCGGCACGCTCGATCAGCACCTGCCGTTCTCGCTCGGGCATTCGGACTACCAGCCCGCTCCCGGCGTCTACGGGCAGGTCTCTGTGACGACCGACCCCGGGTCGCTCGCCCACGAGATCCTCGGCGAGGCGACGACGGCACCCTGCTATCACCATCAGGGGGTCGACCGCCTCGGCGCCGGTCTGCGGGTGACGGGACGCAGTCCCGAAGGTCTCATCGAGATCATCGAGCGAGCCCCGGACAGGGAACGGGACTCGGGCTGGCTCTTCGCCGTCCAATGGCATCCCGAACACGACCCCACCGACGATCGAGTCGTGCGCGCCCTCGTCGAGGCGGCCCGACGGCACATGGCAGACAGAGCAACGAGGAGAACATCGAAGTGAGCATCTACACGGTCATCAACCCGGCGACGGAAGAGCCGATCACGGACGTCGAACTCGCCGATGTCGAGGAGACGGACCGGGCGATCGCGAAGGCGGCGCGGGCCTACGAGTCCTGGCGGGCTGTGGCCCCTGCCGATCGGGCCCGGATCCTGCGGCGCTTCGCCGACAGGGTCGCTGCGGCGAACGAGGAGCTCGCGCAGCTCGAAGTCGCCAACGCCGGCCACACCATCGGCAACGCCAGGTGGGAGGCCGGCAACGTCCGCGATGTCCTCGAATACTACGCGGCGGTGCCCGAGAGGCTCTTCGGCCGTCAGATCCCCGTCGACGGCGGCGTCAACATCACCTTCGCGGAACCGCTCGGCGTCGTCGGCGTCATCGTCCCCTGGAATTTCCCGATGCCGATCGCCGGCTGGGGATTCGCCCCGGCACTGGCCGCCGGGAACACCGTGGTCCTCAAGCCCGCCGAGATCACCCCGCTGACCGCGATCCGCCTCGGCGAGCTCGCCCTCGAGGCAGGCCTGCCCGAGGGCGTGCTGCAGATCATCCCCGGCAAGGGCCCCGTCGTCGGTGAGCGCTTCGTCACCCACCCCGACGTGCGCAAGGTCGTCTTCACCGGATCCACCGAGGTGGGCAAGTCGATCATGAGCGGCTGCGCGGCGCAGGTGAAGAACCTCACCCTCGAACTCGGCGGAAAGAATGCGAACATCGTCTTCGACGATGCTGATGTCGCAGCCGCCGCGGCCGCCGCCCCGGGAGGTGTCTTCGACAACTCGGGTCAGGACTGCTGCTCACGCTCTCGGCTGCTCGTCCAGCGTGGGATCTACGAGGATTTCATGGCCGCGCTCGAGTCGTCGGTCGGCTCGTTCGCCTGCGCGGATCCGAGCCGGGAGGACACGGACATGGGTCCCCTCGTCACCGCCGCCCACCGGGAGAAGGTCGCCGGCTACGTCGCCGCTGCCGAGGTGGCCTTCACCGGATCAGCGCCGGAAGGTCCGGGATTCTGGTTCCCGCCGACGGTGATCACCCCACCGGATGTCCGAGCCGCGGACTTCCGCGAGGAGATCTTCGGGCCCGTGCTCTCAGTCGTTCCCTTCGACACCGAGGCCGATGCCCTGCGCATCGCCAATGACACCGAATACGGGCTGTCCGGATCGATCTGGACGAACGATCTCGACCGGGCGATGCGGGTCTCCCGCGGCGTCGAGGCCGGCAACCTGTCGGTGAACTCGCACTCCTCCGTCCGCTACTCGACCCCTTTCGGCGGGTTCAAACAGTCCGGCCTCGGCCGTGAACTCGGTCCCGACGCCGTGTCCGCATTCACCGAGGTCAAGAACGTCTTCTTCGCAACCAGACCAGCACGCTGACCGGTGCGCTGCGCGTTGCACCTGCCATCACACCCACCACGAACATCAGGAGAATCATGACCACTGCAGCAACACGACTGACTGACAAGATCTGCGTCATCACCGGCGGAGCCTCCGGCATCGGGCTGGCCAGCGCCCGCCGGCTGACCGAGGAAGGTGCGAAGGTCGTCATCGGCGACCTCGACGAGGTCCGCGGTCCCGAGGTAGCCGACGAGCTCGGCGGTCTTTTCGTGCGCGTCAACGTCGCCGATGAGGAAGACGTGAAGAACCTCTTCGCGCGCACCGTCGAGCACTATGGTCGTGTCGACGTCGCCTTCAACAACGCCGGCATCAACCCGACCGACGACAATTCGATCCTCACCACCGATATCGCCGCGTGGTCGAAGGTGCAGACCGTCAACCTCACCTCCGTGTACCTGTGCAGCAAGTATGCGCTCGAGCAGATGGTCAAGCAGAAGTCCGGATCGGTCATCAACACGGCCTCCTTCGTCGCTCTCATGGGGGCCGCGACCTCGCAGATCTCGTACTCGGCGTCGAAGGGCGGAGTGCTGTCGATGAGCCGCGAGCTCGGCGTCCAGTTCGCCAAGGACGGCATCCGGGTCAACGCCCTGTGCCCGGGGCCGGTGAACACACCGCTGTTGCGCGAACTCTTCGCCTCGGACCCGGTGCAGGCACAGCGCCGACTCGTCCACTGCCCTGGAGGACGGTTCGCCGAGCCCGAGGAGATCGCCGCCGCCGTGGCCTTCCTCGCCAGCGACGACTCCTCCTTCGTCAACGCTTCGTCCTTCACCGTCGACGGCGGAATCTCATCCGCCTATGTCACCGCGGAGTAGGTTCAGCGCGGGGAGGAGAGCAATCGGAGGGGCGTCGCCGAGGTGGGGCCCGTTTGCAGTCGAGCCGATGGGTGAGAATGGTGCCATGAGCAGCGTGAGAATCCTTGCCATCGAGCATGAGAACGGCACCGGACCGCAGAGGTTCGGGCAGTGGCTGGAAGAAGCCGGCGCCGACGTGGTGGTCACCCGGCCGTACCTCGGCGAGGAGATCCCCGGCGAGCTGCTTGTCCGCGATCCACAGGGCGCCGAGCGCGGTGGGACCGGCGCATTCGACGCACTCATCGTCCTCGGCGGATCCGCCGGCCCGAGCGACGACGCCGACAATCCGTGGTTCCCGCAGGTCAGGGACCTGTTGCGGGAGTCGATCCGCGGAGAGTTCCCGAGCCTGAACATCTGCCTCGGCGGGGAGATGCTCGCGCTCGCCGCCGATGCCCCCATCTCTCGGCGGGCGCACCCGCAGATCGGGATCTACGAACTGGGAGCCACCTCGGCGGGGGAATCCGACCCGGTGTTCGGGTCGCTGGCCGGCGAACGGATGCCCGCGGTCCTCTTCCACCAGGAAGAGATGGCGCTGCCCGACGGGGCCGCACTTCTGATCACGGGTTCGGACGCGCCGGTTCAGGCCTATCGCCTCGGCGACTTCGCGTGGGGCACGCAGTTCCACCCGGAGACCGATGCGCGACAGATCGCCCGCTGGCTCGACGGGAACGACCTCGCCCTCCCGGCGGGCAAGACCGAGGATTCGATCATTGTCGAGGTCGAAGCCGCCGACGGTGAGCTAGTGGCACGCGGCCGCCGACTCGCCACCGCGTTTGTGGAGTTCCTCCGCTCGAGGTGAGGGTCCGAGGATCCACCGATTCGACGAACGGCTGACCCGACAAGGCGCACATACAACGAGGGAAGGCCGCGGAGTGAACCGCGGCCTTCCCTCGTCGTCGGCCGAGACCCGGAGGTCGGCCGGACTCGACCGATCAGGCTTCCTTGAGCTCCTGATCGGTGTTGGTGTAGTAGATCCCATCTCCTGTCGCTCCGACGAGCCCCATCGTGACTCGCAGGAGGCCCGGCTTGACGTCATCCATGGCCGGCGGAGTGTCGGGACCCAGGGTCAGCGACTTCCCGTCCTTCGTCGTCGCGGTGATCGAACCGATGTACACAGTGACATCGCCCTTGAGCGTCATATTATCGGCCGTGGTCACCAGCCCGAAGTCCTCGTCCGGCGGTTTCACCGTGAGTGAGAACCCGTCGACGGAGATCTCGTCGGCCTGGATCTTCAGGGTGACGATCGACCCGCCGTCTGACGTGGGCACGGAGACGAAGGAGATTCCCTTGAGACCCTTGAACGACAGGGACTCGGACCCCATGGCCGCGGGCGTCTTCGTGAAGACCGGAGCGTTGTCATCGCGCTGAGCGTCCGCAGGGAATTTGCCGTCGAGCTTCTTATCCGAATCCTCGTCGCCGTCGTCGCCGTCATCGTCGGGATCGCTGAGCCCCAGACCACCGGGATCGGTGGGTTCGGGCGAGGCCGAGTCCGATGGTTCATCGGTCGGCTCGTCCGTGGGACCAGGCTCCGGCTCACCGGGCTCAGAGGGCTTCGAGGTGGGATCATCCGTCGGCTTCGTCGGCATGCCCGGCGAGACGGTCCCCGCCGGTGCGGGGTTCTTCTTGGCCGAATCGGAATCACCCGAATCGGAATCCTTGCACGTGTCCGTCAGAAAGCACAGCGGCGAAGCCTGCGCGGCTGACACCGTTCCCACTCCGAGCGTCGCCGGGACGACGAGGGCAGCTGCCGCCAGGAGGGAGGCCGTGCGGCGGCTGCGTGCCCTCATCCGGAACCCTCCTCGGTGCCGTCGGACTTCTTCTTCGGTTCGCGCGGTCCCATCCACGCGACGATGAGGATCGAGCCGATGGTGGACAGCAGCATGCCGATGATGAATCCGCCGAGGTTCACTCCGATGAGCGAATAGACAGCGAGCACAAGCGCGATGATGCCGTAGAACACATGGTGCGTGGGCCTGAAGATCGAGAGCAGAGCGAGGACGACGATGACGATCGGAAGCACCGTCGCCTGCAGTCCCTCGATGCCGAACTGGATCTGCATGTTGCCGAGGTCCAACTGACCGGAGAAGAACAGCTCGATTCCTCCGATGACCGCAAGCACACCCCCGATGAAGGGACGCTGCCGACGCCAGTGCTTGAATCCTCGGCGGTCTTCGGCACCTTCGCTCATCTCGGCTTCCTCGCTCCTGTCAGCGACCCCTGCCTCCGACGTCGCGGCGGCGAACTCCGCCGTCTCGACGTCGGATTCGGGGTGGTCGTGCTGCTCACTGGCGCGTCGACTCCGCCGAGACAGCGCCAGCAGGCTCGACTTCTGCACGGTGGCCTCCTGTTCGGTCGCCTCCCGTTCTTCGGTCGGCTGCCCGTTGGCTGCTGAGTCCTTCATCAGTCGCACGTCTCGGATCCGTCGGTGAGCTTCAGCGACATGTCCTTGAGCGTGAAGACCGAAGCCGTGGTCGACCACGAGTCCTGCTTGAGGTCCTTGATCGAGACGGTGTCGGAGTCCTGCGAGAAGTCGCCCTTGCTGCCCTTGGCCTTCGTGTTGACCTTGGAGGCGTCGACGCCGATGCGGATGTTCTTGAACTCAGCGTCACCCTTGAGGCCGGTCATGCCGATCTGCAGGTCCTTCGCCGAGGCGGGGGTGCCTTTGCCGCCCGCCTTGATCAGGATGCCGACCTTGCCCAGAGGAGTGTCCTGGACTGCCGACTGGCAGAGATTCTCCAGGGTCGCATCCTTGATGTTCGCAGTGACGACCGGGTGCTGCTTGCCGTCAGCGTCCTTGGCGACGCCGCTGTACTGGGAGAAGCCGGTTCCCTCGAGCTGCGAGGATGCGATCTTGAACTGGGTGCCGGAGATGGCGAACGACACCGGAACCGCGCCCTGGGCCACCCCGCCCATGAGCAGGGCGGAAACGACTCCCGTGGGAATCGCGAGCATGGCGACCCGCCCTGTATGTGATTTGCCGAGCTTGCGGATGGCTTCAAACTTCGGGAACTTCATTGATCCTCCTCTGGAGTCCGACGGCTGCGTCGGCATGGCAACTGTGACATATGTTACTACGGGGTATTACCCGACAGTATCGTGCCCGTAGTTTTCGCGTCAACCGCGAATTTCGCGCCGGCCCGCTGTGCGGGGCCCTCCGGCGTCGGGTTCGCTGGAGGGAGCCGGCCTGTGGGTGACGCAAGCGCGAGTATCGTCCCAGGTCGCAGTCGGGGCTGACGTGGTGTTCGCCGAGGCGGCCGTCGGCGGGCCCGCCGACGTCAGAGTCGCTCGAACTCGTCGTGCAGAGCGGCGCGCAGGGCGATGATCCGCGGGGTTCGTGCGCTGCCGCGTCGAATCGCCGTCGAGATCCGTCTGCTCGCAGGTGTCGGCAGTGGACTCACCGAGACCGACTCGAGGTCGATGCCGCCGCTGACCGCGCCGGCTCGCAGTGCCATCCGAGGAACCAGCGCCGAGGTGAGGCCGAGGGAGACGAGCCGGACGAGCAGGACGTTGTCCGAAGACTCCACGGTCACCTGAGGTTCGAACCCTGCCCGCCGGCATTCGGCTCGTGACCAGTGCCCCGCGCGGGTGTCGGCCGGCTCCATGGCCCAGGAGTGGCGCGCGCACTCGGCCAGGGGCGGCGTCGAGGTTGCGGAGTCACGTGTTGCGGAATCGCGGACTGTGGCGGGAGTGATGAGGCAGAGTTCATCGTCGCCGAGCGCCTCGGACTCCACTCCTTCGTCGCGGCGAGCCGGCCTGGAGGGATAGTCCTCCTGGAGGACGAGGTCGAAGTCGCGGGCCAGCAGAGACGGCACCCCGGCCTCGGCGCGGATGTGCGTGGTGATGACCTCCAGATCCGGATGGTTTCGAGCCAGCCGGGTGAGCGCTCCCGGCACGATCGTGTGCAGTGCCGTCTGGAAGGCCGCGATGCGCACGGTGCCGCCCACCCGGTGCCGGACCCCGGCGATCTCGGCCTCCGCCGCCTCGAGCTCACGGAGGACCACCTCGGTGTGGGTGACGAGGATCTGCGCCTCTTCCGTCAGGCGCACGCCGCGTCCCACGCGTTCGAGCAGCCCCGCCCCGACCTCGGTCTCGAGGATCTTGAGCTGGTGGGAGACCGATGATGGGTCCTGGCCCAGGGCTGCGGCGGCCGCCGCGAGGCTGCCGCGGGTTCCCACCTCTCGCAGCAGGCGGAGTCGTCTGAGACTGAGCATCATGCCTCCAGTTGGCGTCGAATCATGGGTTGGCGCCGGATCAGGAAGTCGGCGTCAATACATGGGAAAGATTCATGAATGGTAGTGAGAAATATTCTATCGATCTCATGAATGCGCGACCGTAGGCTCGAATCGACCGCCGGCACACTTCCAGGAAAGGACTCGTGAATGACCGCCAACACCACCTCCGCAGACTTCCGCATCGACGGAGACCGCCTGTGGGCCGACCTCACGGAACTCGCCGCGATCGGCGCCTACGACGATGAGGCGACCGGCCTCGTCGGCGTCGACCGCCAGTCGCTGACCGACGACGACCGTGCCGGTCGTCGGCTGCTGATCTCGTGGATGGAGGAGCTCGACCTCGACGTCACGATCGATGAGATGGGTTCGATCTTCGGGCGCCGGGAGGGTGAGGACCCCGAGCTCGCCCCGGTTCTCATCGGCTCGCACATCGACACCGTCGCCACCGCTGGCGCCTTCGACGGCTGCCTCGGAGTCCTCGGCGGACTGGCTGTCCTCCGTGCCTTCGCCGAGGCGGGCCTGCGGACCCGTCGCTCGATCGTCGTGGCCGCGTGGACCGAGGAGGAAGGCGTGCGATTCGGCACGGACATGCTCGGCTCCGCCGTTGCCGCGGGGCGCCTCGGTCTTGACTACGCCTACGGACTCACCGACGCCGCCGGACTGAGGTTCGGCGACGAACTGATGCGCATCGGATTCCGCGGGGACCGCCCCGTGCTGCTCGACCCGCCGCACGCCTACCTGGAATGCCACATCGAGCAGGGCCCCGTCCTCGCTCAAGAGGACCGCCAGATCGGCATCGTCACCGGAGTCCAGTCGATCTCCTGGCAGAAGGTCGCCCTCCACGGGCGCGCCGCCCACGCGGGAACCACCCCGACGGAGCTGCGCATCGACGCCGGACTGGCCGCCGCGCAGATCGTCGTCGAGGTCAGGCGAATGGTCGACTCCGGAGCCTATGGGCGCCTGCGGGCCACCGTCGGGCACATCGCGACCTCTCCCGGTCTGCCGAGCGTCGTGCCCGACCGGGCCGAACTCACCGTCGACCTGCGCAACCCCGACGATGCGGATATGGCCCGCGCCGAGGTGGATTTTGCGGCCTTCCTCGACACCCTCCCCGAGGCTCAACCGGGCCTGCGGGTCGAGACCGCACAGATGGCGAGGACGAAGGCCGTGCCCTTCGACGAAGGCGTGCAGGATGCGCTCGAGGCCGCGGCCAAGGAGCACGGCTATGACTCGCTGCGGCTGATGTCCGGTGCGGGCCACGACGCGCAGGAGATCGCCGCGATCGCCCCGGCTGCCATGGTCTTCGTCCGCGGGCAGTATCAGGGAATCAGCCACAACCCGCGCGAATACTCGACTCCCGAAGACTGCCGGGCCGGCGTCGAGGTCCTCGCCGCGGCGGCGCTGGAGCTGAGCGCCTGAGGCCACCTCAGATGGCAGTCATCGATCTGTCGGGACCGCCATCGATCTGCCGGGGATCAGCGCACAGGCGCATCCGGGCCGAGCGGGATGCCCAGGCCCCACCAGAGGAAGAACAGCAGGCTCCAGCTGATCGTCATGCACACGGCCAGCGGGAGGGTGTGTGAGGCGAGCGTGCCGATGCCGGCGTTCTTCTGGTACTTCTGCATGAAGCCGAGCGCGAGGATGAAGTACGGGCTCATCGGGGTGATCGCCGTCGAGCCGGAGTCGGCGATGCGGAAGATCGCCTGCGAGGTCTCGGGCGGGACCTCGAGGAGCATGAGCAGCGGCACGATGACCGGGGCCATGATCGCCCACATCGCCGAACCGGAGGTGATGAGCACGTTGACGACCGAGAGGACGAGCAGGACGAGGATGAAGACGACCCAGGTCGGCAGGCCGAGCCCGGTGAAGAGCTCGGAGACCGAGACGGAGACGAGCATGCCGATGTTCGTCCACTCGAAGTACTCGAGGAACTGGGCGATGGCGAAGAAGAGGACGAGGACGCCGGCGATCGACGCCAGCCCCTGACCCATGAGCTTCGGGACGTCGGACCAGGTCTCGATCGAGCCCTCGCGGAAGCCGTAGACGATGCCGCCGATGCCGAAGAGCAGGGCGATGAGGAAGGCGATGCCGGTGAGGAACGGGGACTCGCCGAACGGACCGTCGCCGCGCAGCGGGGCGCCGTCGGGGACGACGAGGACGACGATGGCGATGACCGCGGCGATGACGGCGAACATGGCCAGGCGCAGAGCCCTGCGCTCCTTGTCGGAGATGACGAGGCCTTCGTATTCGGCGTCCTCATCGGCTTCGAGGTTGTCGCGCTTGGTCAGCACGAGCTCGGTGACGATGGTGATGACGACGGCGAGCAGGATGGAACTGGCGATGTTGAAGTACCAGTTGCCGATCGGAGTGACGATGTAGTCGGGGTCGATGATGTTCGCAGCGGCGGATGTGATGCCCGCGAAGATCGCGTCGTTGGGAGTCGGGATCGGACTCGCATCGTAGCCGGAGGCGATCGAGGTGTAGGCGACGATGACGCCGAGGACGGGGGAGCGGCCCACGGCCTTGAACACCATCCCGCCGAGCGGGACGAGGATGACGTAGGCCGCCGCCGAGGCGACGTGGGAGACCGTGCCCATGAACGCGACGGTGAACACGATGAGTCCGGCGGGGACCCGGGCGATCGAGACCTTCATCGCCGTCGACAGCAGGCCGGTGCGTTCGGCCAGGGCCACGCCCATGATGACGACCATGATCGTGATCAGCGGAGGGAAGGACTGGTAGGCGTCGAGCGCGGTGCTCACGGCCATTGCGACGCCGTCGCCGCTGAGAAGGTTGTGCACCGGGGTCCAGTCGCCGGTGCCCGGATCCTTCACCCCGGCGCCGACCGCCGAGAGGATGAGGCTGCACACGGCGAGGATCGCGGCGAGGATCCAGAACAGCCAGAACGGGTTCGGCAGCTTGTTGCCGACGACCTCGATGACGTTGAGGGCGCGGATGACGAGCGGGAGCTTCTCCTGCTCGGAGTTCTTCGTGGTGGGTGTGGTCGTTTCCATGGCGGGCTCCTGAGGGTCCGGCGGATCGGCCCTGGCGGTCCGGTCCGGGGGAGTTTTCGGGCAGGACTCGGCTGGGCCCGTGAACTCCATTGGTCTGGAAGGATCGGTGGTCTGGTGGCTGGTCGGACGGGTCGGTGGGCTGGTTAGAGTCTCTGCATCTCCCGGCAGTAGGCGACGAGTGTGTCGATGACCTCGCCGAGGATGCCTTCCCCGGCCGTGGCCGTGGCCGTCCGTGGGTCGCCCAGGACCCCGTTCTCGGCGTAGCGATCGAAGGTCACGGCCGTCGACGGCGACTTCGTCCTGCTCAGTCGTGACCGCGGGTCGAGATCGGCCAGTGTCGTGGCCCCCGGGTTCAGGTGGGCGGTGTCGACGAGACGTTCGTCGATGGCGAGCATCTGCGAGGTCTCGGATTCTCCGCAGTGGCCGCTGACCTCGGTGCGCGGCAGGGCCGCGGTCGACGAGGTCGCCAGGGCGGAGACGGGGGAGTAGGCGAAGACGAGGTCCGGGTGGGTGCCGAGCAGGGTCTGCTGGGCGACCCCGAGGGCGGCCATGTTTCCGCCGTGGCCGGTGAGGACGAGGATCTTGTCGAAGCCGGCGTCGGCGAGCTGACTCGCCACCGAGGTGACGAGGTCGACGAAGAGTCGGGGTCCGATATTGATGGTGCCGGGAAGGAACCGGTGATGCGGGGAGACGCCGTAGTCGATGCTCGGCAGAACGAAGGCGCTGCCGGATGCGTCGCCTGCGTCGGGCCGGGCTGCTTCGTGGAGCCGGGCTGCTTCGTGGAGGCGGTCGACGACGGCGCGGGCGACGTGGTCGGCGCGGATGCTGTCGGTGCCCAACGGCATACCGTCGCCGTGCTGTTCACAGGCACCGACGGGCAGGATGAGCAGGCTGCCGCGCTCCTTGGCCACCTCGACCTCGAGGGAGGTGAGTTCGGCGTAGTCACGGATGTGCGGGCGGATCTCGGTGATCGTCGGACGGGTCATCGTCGTGATCCTTCCGTGGGGTCGGTGTCGTCGGGGTGGGCGGCGTCGACTTCCTGGACCGTGTCGTCCGCCTGTCTCGTTTCGTCGGTCCAGTCGGCGAGGACAGTGGACTTGATCGCCTCGAGGTGCTTGCGCGTGCGGTGAGCGGCCTCGAAGCCGTCGCCGCGGCGGATCGCATCGAGGATGTCGGCGTGCTCGTCATGGTCGCGGAGGCGGTCGTAGGTCGTGCGGGCCGCCTGCTGGGTGCGCGAGTGGATCGCGAGCAGGGACACGAGCATCTCATGCAGGGCACGATTGCCCGAGGCCCGAGCGAGCTCGACATGGAAGTGTCCGGCAGGCACCGCGGTCTCGACCTGGAGGGCATTGTCGAGGGCCGAGGCCATCGAATCCACGGCGTCAGCGTCCTGGACCGAGGCGGCGAGTTCGGCGATGCCGGGTTCGATGGCGATGCGGGCGTCGAGGAGTTCGATGGCCGCGGCGAGGTCGACGGGCACATAATGCGGATTGTCGAGGATGCGACGGTTGATCGCCTCACGGACGTAGGTGCCCGAACCGTGCTTGAGCTCGACCGAACCGGTTGCCTCGAGGCGGCGCAGCGCCTCGCGGACAGTGGGCACGGTGACCTCGAATCGCTCGGCGAGGACCTTTGCCGAGGGCAGGCTCTGCCCGGGCCGGAGGTTCTCGGTGCGGATGGTCTCGACGATCTCGCGGGTGAGGCGTTCGACGAGTCCCATGGATGATGCTGGCATGGCACTCTCCTTTAAGTGTTTAAGTCATCTAATCACTTTGGGATCGGGTGTGTCAACGGTCACTTCTGTTCGGACGCTGGGTGGTCAACTCTGTGCCGGCCCCTCGGTCGCGCCCGGATGGCTGGTGAAGAAGTCCCAGATCGTGTCCGTGGCCGAGAAGTGCTCGGTGACGTATCCGCCGCCGCTGTAGACGACCTCACCGGGCCAGACGTGTCCGCCGTCGGCGACGGAATAGAGCTCGACCTCGGCGGACTTTCCCGGCTTACCCGAATTCCCTGGCTTTCCCGAGGCCCCTGAGCTCCCGGCCTGCCCGTCGCATTTCTTCCAGAGGGTGCGGGTGACGTCCTCGCCCTTCCGTCCGACGTTGCGCTCGGTCATCACCCGACAGCCCGCGGCCTCGACCCAGGGCTGGATCCATTCGCGCACGCCGGGGTAGGTCTCGCCTTGGCGCTCGCCTCCGTCGTAGTGCATCGTCTTGTCCCCGGTGCCGTGGATGGCGAGGACGGGCGTCGGCGTCTTGTCGTCGCAGTCCTCGGTCGACTGCGGGTAGTAGGCGCCGGCGACGGGAGCGAAGGCCGAGAAGCGATCGCGCAGCTGGCAGGCGAGCACGGAGACCATTCCGCCGCCGTTCGACTTGCCGGTGGCGAAGACGCGATTGAGGTCGATGCAGTGTTCGGACTCGATCGAATCGAGCAGATCGGCAACGAACGCGACGTCATCGGCGCCGCTGGCATACGGGGCACCCTGCCAGGACCGTTTGCCGTCTTTGAGATCGCCGTCGGGGAAGACGGTGATCGCCGGCAGGGTCGGCAGGCCCGTGTAGTTCTGGAACTCGGCGCCGTCGGAGCCGTTGCCGTGGAACCCGAGGACGAGCGGAAGCGGGGTCGAGGCGTCATAGTCCCGGGGGATGTTGATCCGATAGCTGCGTTCTCCGCTCGCCGAGGTGATCGTCCGTTCGTCATTGCCCGGAGTCTGTTCGGTGCCGCAGCCGGCCGATGGTGCGGCGGGCATCGTTGTGCCCGTCGGCATCGTCCCGCTTGATGGCTGTGTGGCGCTGTTCGTGGGAGTGGCTTCTGCGGGGGAGGTCTGCCCGGCGGGCGAGGCTCCCGTCGCCGGCCCGGCGGTTCCCGTCAGAAATGCGAGGCTTGCGGTGGCCGCAAGCAGGGCGGTCGTGATGCGTTTCGTCGTCGATGACATCCTCAGTCCTTTGATCGTCGGTGATCGTGAAGAGGACTCTAACACAAGTCATCAGATGACTATAAGAGTGCCGTGTGGTGGGGCTGGCAAACGCAGGGGCAGGTCCGCTGGGTTCTCAAGTCTGTGCGGAACTCAAATGCTGCGCGGCGAGTACTCCGCGATCGTCGACCAGTTCGTCTTCGTCAGTTCGACGGCGCGTGCGTGGTCTCCGGCACGGACGGCGGCGATGATCTCGAGGTGCTGTTCGGGGGAAGCCGAACCCTTCATCGATTCGAAGTGGAGGAACTCGGCCCGGCGCAGATTGGCGGTGACGACCTCGAGGTGGTCGGGGATGAGCGGATTTCCGCTGCGGAGAAGCGCCACTTTGTGGAAGTCGTCGTCGGCGGCGATCGCTGAGTCGATGTCGTTCGACGTCAGCGCGCTGCGCAGTCGGTCGTTCGCCTGCTCCATCTCCACGAGGTCGCCCTCTGCGAGATGAGGGAAGGCGAGGTCCATTGCGAGGGCGTGCAGCTGGGCCGCGATCTGACGGGCGTGGACGATGGCCTCGGGGTTCTCCGGTGCGACGCGGGTCATCCGTCCCGGCTGGGCGATGACGAGGCCGGCCTGCGCCAGACGCTGCAATGCCTCGCGCACAGGGGTTCGGGAGACCTGCAGCCATGCGCCGAGCTCCTGATCGCGCAGCTGCTCGCCCGGGGCCAGCTGGCCGCGGACGATGGCATCGCGGATCGCGACGTAGACGTCGTCGCGCAGCAGGGTGCGGTGAGCTACCGGTGAGTCCGTGGGGATCGGCACGCTCGGTCCTTTCGTTCGCAGGCGACGTTCTCCTGTTCTCAGACTTCTTGGTCTCAGAGTTCTTGTTCTCGGACGACGTCTCGTCGGGGTTCCCGGTTTCGGGTGGCTTCTTTCATTGTATGCGCGACCAGAATGCAATATATTGCATATTGCCATGTGTGATCCGCGCCGCCGCGTGATCGTCAGCTGCGACCGCGCCCGCGCCACAGCAGAACTGCGCGCACCGAAACACCGTGAGCACCGCACCACCGCGAAACCCGCACACCCCGAGAGAACAGAGGACACGATGGCCATCACCGATTTCGAGCGCTACCCGCTGACCTTCGGGCCGAGTCCCGTGCACACGCTCGACAGACTGAGCGACCACTTCGGCGGGGCTCGGATCTGGGCCAAGCGGGAGGACGTCAACTCCGGCCTCGCCTTCGGCGGCAACAAGACTCGCAAGCTCGAGTACATCGTCCCCGACATCCTCGCCTCGGGCGCGGACACCCTCGTGTCCATCGGCGGCTACCAGTCCAATCACACCCGCCAGGTCGCGGCCGTCGCGGCCCACCTCGGGCTGAAGGCCCGTCTCGTCCAGGAGCGCTGGGTCGACTGGGAGGATCCGGGCAATGCCTTGGTCGGCAACATCGAGCTCTCCCGCATCATGGGCGCCGATGTCCGCCTCGACTCGGCCGGATTCGACATCGGCATCCGCTCGAGCTGGGAGAACGCCCTGGCCGAGGTCGAGGAATCCGGCGGCACGCCCTACCCGATCGCCGCGGGAGCCTCCGAGCACAAGTTCGGCGGACTCGGCTTCGCGAACTGGGCCTATGAGGTCGCCGAACAGGAGAAGGAGCTCGGCGTCTTCTTCGACACCATCGTCGTGTGCACCGTGACCGGTTCGACGCATGCCGGCATGATCGCCGGATTCGCCGCCCTCGAAGCCGCCGGCGGCCACCCTCGCAAGGTCATCGGCATCGACGCCTCCGCCACGATCGAAAAGACCCGCGACCAGGTCAAGCGGATAGCGAACACCACCGCCGAACTCATTGGGCTCGGCCGCGAGATCACCGATGACGACGTCGATATCCGCACCGGCTGGGAAGGCCCCGCCTATGGCATCCCCGACGATTCGACCGTGGGCGCAATCCGCACCACCGCCCAGCTCGAAGGCGTCATCCTCGACCCCGTCTACGAGGGCAAGTCGATGGCCGGGCTCATCGACCTCGTTGCTGAGGGCACCATCGGCAAGGATTCGACCGTCCTCTACGCCCACCTCGGCGGGCAGCTCGCACTCAACGCGTACTCCTCGATCTTCTGACCGACACTTCGTGCAGGCGGTGTCGACTGCGCTTTCAGACCAACGGCGCACGGTTCGATCCGTGCGGATTCCGTCGGATCGGATTCGGAATCCGCACCACCTCGGCGATGGTGTCCCGACCGAACTCGGACTGATGATTCCCCCAGGTTCCGGCACTTGTTGCGCAGGTCACGGATTGATAGCGTGTGAGGCAGGCATACGCAATCCGTCGATTTCGGCGGCGAACAGGTATGCGATTGCTTAATCGGCGCCAACAGGCGCCCGAAGTCGAAGGAGTCTGGAATGAGCAACGTAGGCAGTGCCGCAGGCGGCTACCGTGTCGAGAACCCGGCCACCGGTGAAGTCGTCGAGAAGTTCGACAACGCGACCGACGAGGAGATTCAGCAGGTCCTCGAAGCCGCGCACAAAGGCTTCGAAGAATGGCGCGAGAAGACCATCGAAGAGCGTGCCGCCGTCGTCAACAAGGTCGCCGCCCTGTTCGGTGAGCGCAAGGCCGAACTCGCCGAGATCATCGCCGAGGAGATGGGCAAGCCCACCGCCGAAGGTGAGGAAGAGGCCGAGTTCTGCGAGGCCATCTTCAACTACTACGCCGACAACGGACCGAAGTTCGCCGCCGACGAGCCCATCGAGTCGATGTCCGGAGGCAAGGCCTTCATCCAGCGCCGTCCCGTCGGTGCGCTGCTGGGCATCATGCCGTGGAACTTCCCCTACTACCAGGTCGCCCGCTTCGCGGCTCCGAACCTCGTGCTCGGCAACACGATCATCCTCAAGCACGCCGAGATCTGCCCCCGCTCCTCGGCGAAGATCGCCGAGATCATGAAGGAAGCCGGCATCCCCGAGGGCGTGTACTCCAACGTCTATGCCACCCACGAGCAGATCGAGACGATCATCGCCGACGACCGCGTCGAGGGCGTGTCCCTGACCGGTTCCGAACGCGCCGGATCGGCCGTGGCCGCGACCGCCGGCAAGCACCTGAAGAAGGCCGTGCTCGAGCTCGGCGGCTCCGATCCCTACATCATCCTCGACACCGATGACATGAACGAGGCCGTCGACACCGCCTGGGGCACCCGCCTGTACAACACGGGCCAGGTCTGCAACGCGAACAAGCGGATGATCGTCATGGACGACATCTACGACGACTTCGTGTCCGGTCTGACCGAACGGGCGAAGTCGTGGGAGAAGGGCACCCCCGCCGAGGCTGGGGACGGCAAATACTCGCCCCTGTCCTCGCGTTCGGCCGCAGAGAACCTGCGCAAGCAGCTCGACCGTGCCGTCGAGCAGGGTGCGACCCTGGTCGGCGGCGAACTCGCGACCGACGGTTCGGCCTATGTCTCGCCGGCCGTGCTCACCGGGATCACCTCGGAGATGGACGCCTACCGTGAAGAGCTCTTCGGTCCCGTGGCCACCGTCTACAAGGTGGGCAGCGACGACGAGGCTCTCAAGCTGGCCAATGACACGCGCTTCGGCCTCGGCGGTGCCGTGTTCGCCAAGGATCCCGAGCGTGCCGCGAAGCTCGCCCAGCGTCTGGACGTCGGCATGTCGAACGTCAACACCCCTGCCGGTGAGGGCGCGGAGATCCCGTTCGGCGGCACCAAGCGCTCGGGCTTCGGCCGTGAGCTCGGCCCCTACGGCATGGACGAGTTCGTCAACAAGCGCATGTACTACGTGGCCGACTGAGGTTGCTGGAGGGTCAGCCTTCCAGCTCGGCTTTCGCCGAAACCACTGTGGAGCGTCGAGACAACGGTGGGCACGCACCGTTGTCTCGGCGCTCCACCGTTGTCTCGGGGCCCATGTGTCGCCTCGGCGCTCAGCTCTCGAAGTCCCAGGTCGCCTCGTCGGGCAGGTCCGGCATCGGCCAGGCTGGGTCCGGGTGGAAGTCCGGGTAGTCCGAATCGAAGGGGAAGCGCCACGCCTCGATGTCCTCGACGGCGGAATCGGCTGCGGCGCGGATGCGAGCGACCTTCTCGTCGGAGAACATCCCGGCCTCACGAGCGAATTCGAGTTCGTCCTCGTCCTTGAGCTGGTGGTTGCCGGCAGCATCGACGACGATGTCGAGGACGTGGTCGGCGGTGAGGATGCCGCGATCGAAGCGGACAAAGGGATCCTCGAGGTTGACGTAGAAGGAGTTGCGGCGGCCCGAGGGCGTTTCGAAGAACCACACCGAATAGTCGAATCCCGGCTGGAAGACCGCGACGATGCCCGGACCCTGCCAGCGTTTGAGCCCCTGTGCACGGGGTGCACCGAACCTGGCGGGCCCGTCGGCGGTGCGGATGCCGGAGCCGTCGGCGAGGACATGATGGAGCATGCGGGTCCCTGACTCGAGCCACACCGCAAGGTGGTGCTCATCGTCAGCGATGACCGTGACCGGACGCTGATCGTACAGCCCGGGATGGGCCGGGTTCGTGTACGTCCACAGGATCTGGTCGCCGCGGCGCCACCTGGGATGTTGCGTGGTCGGTGCGGGAGAATGCGGTTCTCTGGTGTCGTCCATACCTGCAATCATGATTGTGACACCTGACTGTTCGCTCCGATCGTCTGCTTCGATCCGCCCGCAGGTGACGCCCGAAGGGCGATGTAGTGTGGAAGCGAAGTCACCGCTCAGGGAGGTCAGATTTGCCGATCACGTCGAGCATTCTCGAGGTCGCCAAGGCCCATCCCGACCAGCTCGCGATCGTCGGTGCTGATCAGCGGCTCACCTACGGCGAGCTCGTCGCGGACTCCCGCTCCCTGTTCGCCGCCGTCGACTCCCTCCACGGCGCGCAGTCCGCACCACCGCATCCCGCCCCCGAGACCGAGGGCATCCCGATCACGGCCGTCAGCCTCACCTCGGCGTTCGAGACCTCCCGCATCATCGCCGGGCTCGCCGGCTTCCGTGCGGTGTCGGCCACGATCGATCCGCGCTGGCCGCTGAACCACCAGGTCGGGGTCATCACGACGACCGGAATCGGCGTCGTCATCAGCGATTCGACCGACCTCGCCGAGGCGCTCGCCTCCTCCGCATGGACGGGCACCGTCGTCACGCTCGCTCAGCTGCGCGAACTCGAAGCTGACGTGGCTGCCGGCGCGCTCACCACGGCGGCCATCGGCGAAACGACGACGACCCCACCGACCGTCCGCGACGATGCCGAACCGTTCCTCATGCTCTTCTCCTCGGGCACGACGAGCAATCCCAAGGCCTTCATCAAGACCCGCCGGCAGTACCGCGACAACGTCGCCGTCTCCTCGGCGCACCTCGAACCCTTCCCGGGCGTCGCGACGCTCGCGCCCGGGCCCGTGTCCTACAGCCTCACCCTCTACGCCGTCATCGAGTGCCTCGCCACCGGCGGCAGCGTCCACGTCGCCGACGAGTTCGACCCGTTCACGATGGGCGCACGCATCGCCGACGAAGCCATCACCCGCATCGTCGCCGTCCCCGCTGTGGTGCGTGCCATCGCCGAGGCGGCTCGCCGTTCCCCCGAGCGGTTCCGAGGTCTCGACCTCGTCGTGACCGGGGGAGCGAACCTGCCGGCGAGCATCCGGAGCAGCCTCGGCGAGGTGCTGCCCGAGACCCGGCTGATCAGCTACTACGGTGCGGCCGAGATCGGATTCATCGGAGACAGCCGCGACGGCGACGGCACCTGGATCACCGTCTACGACACGATCGGGGCTCAGGTGCGCGACGACGACGGCATGCGGTTGCCCGACGGAGAGATCGGCACTCTGTGGATCGAGGCGGCCGCGTGCTCGTACGGCTACGTCACCGGCACGACCGAGGACGTGCTGCGCGGTCCCGACGGATGGGCCAGCGTCGGCGACCAGGGCCGGATCGAGAACGGACTGCTCCAACTGGCCGGCCGCGCTGGGGACATCGCCATCACCGGAGGGCACAAGGTGTCACTGCCCGAGGTGGAGCGCGCGTTCGAGGCGTTCTCGCTGGTCGGGACCGCCGGCGATAGTGGGGTGACCGGCGACGGTGGGTCTGCAGGCGACTGTGGGTCTACCGGCGACGGCGGGTCTGCTGGCGACGGACGGCCCCGCCTCGGCGAAGTCTGCGCGATCGCGCTGCCCGATGACAGCCTCGGCAGCATCGTGGCCCTCGTCATCGAGGTCGGCTCCGGACCCGACGCCGCGGCGACCATGCAGGGCACGCCCGACAAGGCCGCGCTGCCCGACAAGGCCGCACTGCTCGCCCATGCCCGCGCGCAGCTGGCCCCGCAGTTCGTGCCGCGTCGGTTCTACACACTCGACCGGCTGCCGCGAACCGTCGGTGGGAAGATTCGGCGCGCCGAAACCGTTGAGCTGATCATGAGCGGACAGGGAACGCGACTGTGAACACTCCCGACGAACAGCGGAGCCGGGCCGACGGGTATCGCGAGGTCGTCGTCACCGGCCTCGGCGCCATCACCCCGAGCGGGCTCGACGCCGATGCGTTGTGGGAGTCTGTGCGATCCGGGCGCAGCGCCATCGACGTTCTCGCAGGTGAGCAGTTCGATGACCTTGCCGTGCGGATCGGCGGGCAGATCAGAGACTTCGACGCCGAGGCGGTCCTGCCCAGGGCGCTCGCCCGCCGGCTGAGCCCCGTCCAGCACTGGGCCATCGCCGCCGCCGACCAGGCGCTCGCGCAAGCAGGAATCCCGGCCCCCGCCGACGACCTGCCGTGGGACCGCGATCGCACCGCCGTCATCGCCGCCACCGGTTCCGGCCCTGTCGATGCGATGCAGGCCGCGACCCGTGCGCTCGACGCCGACGGTCCCCGCGGAGTCCCGCTCACCCTCGCCATCCATGGGGCGCCGGACTCGGCGGCCGCGCTCATCAGTCAGCGCTTCGACCTCCGCGGACCCGGACAGGGAGTCTCGGCGACCTGCGCGTCGGGAGCGATCGGCCTGGGAGAGGCGATGCGCCGCATCCGTCACGGTTACGCCGACGCCGTGCTCGTCGTCGGCATGGAGGACTGCCTCGGCCCGGTCAACCTCGCCTCGAACGCGAACATGCGAGCACTTGCCGCAGGCTTCGAAGGCGATCCGGCTGCGGCCAGCCGGCCCTTCGATGCAGGACGCAATGGCTTCGTCATGAGCCAGGGTGCCGCCGCGATCCTCCTCGAATCCGCGTCTTCGGCGGCCTCACGTGGAGCGACGGCGCTGGCCGAGCTCGCCGGTTTCGGCGCCGCCAGCGACGCCCACCACCCGACGAATCCGCATCCGGGTGGACGGGGAGCCGCCTCGGCGGTGGTGCAGGCCTTGAACGACGCCGGGCTGGGACCCGGCGACCTCGATCACATCAACGCCCACGCCACGGGCACACCGGCCGGTGATCGCGCGGAACTCGCCGCGTTCGACTCAGCCTTGGGCGAGGCCGGGCGGACAATCCCGATCTCGGCGACGAAATCGTCGACGGGGCACCTGCTCGGCGCCTCCGGGGTGGTCGAGGCGATCATCGCGATTATGACGATGCGGGATCAGGTGCTTCCTCCGACGCTCAACCTCGGTGATCCGGAGTTCGACGATTGGGATATCGTCGCAGGTCAAGCCCGGGATCTGCGTGCGAAATCGACCGGCGCCGAAGCGGCCGTGGACACCGTGCTCTCGACATCGTTCGGGTTCGGCGGGCACAACGGAGCGATCATCCTGCGGCGTCCGAGGCGCTGATGAACGGCCCCGCCTGCCCCCGTGCGAAGTCAGCCCTGCCCCTCATCCCCGCATTGAAGGAGAACCATGACCGACCGTGAGATCCACCTCGGCGAGCTGGCCGAGACCTACCTGCCCGATGACCTGCTCGAACGCTTCCGCGAACGTGCCGAGACCTACGACCGGGAGAACCGGTTCTTCGACGAGGACCTCGCCGAGCTCAAGGAGCGCGGCTACCTCACACTCTTCGTCCCCGAGTCATTCGGCGGACCCGGGTTGAGCCTGTTCGAGGTCGCCCGGCTGCAGCAGCGGCTGGCCTCGGCGGCCCCTGCGACGGCGCTCGCGATCAACATGCACCTCATGTGCACGGGAGTGGTCAAGGCGATGAACGATCGCGGCGACGCTACGCTCAACTGGGTGTTCGACGAGGTCATGACCGGTGAGATCTTCGCGTTCGGGATCTCCGAACCTTCGAACGACTGGGTGCTGCAGGGCTCGATCACCGAGGCGGTGCCCACTGCCGACGGCGGCTTCGAACTCACCGGGGTGAAGATCTTCACGTCCCTGTCGCCGGTGTGGACGCGGCTCATCGTCCACGGATCCGTGGTGACCGACGAAGACGGGATCGCCGGCCCGGACGCCGACGAACCGGCCGAGGGCGAACTCGTCTACGGGTTCATCGAGCGCTCCGCTCCCGGCATCACCGTCTCCGACGACTGGGACGTGCTGGGCATGCGGGCCTCGCAGTCGCGGGCGACGATCCTCGAGAACGTGCCGATGAAGCCCGAGCGGGTCTCGCGGGTCATCCCCGCCGGCAAGCATCCTGACCTGCTCACCTTCGCGATCACCTCGAACTTCCAGCTCCTCATCGCCGCGGTCTACGCTGGGGTCGCTGCGCGGGCCCTCGAGCTCGGCGCGGCGGGACTGCACAAGCGGAAGTCCGCAAAGGCCGGAACCACTTTCGCCGAGGTGCCCGAAGCCCGCACGCGCCTGGCCGACGCGCACCTCGACTTCCTGCCGGTGACCGCGATGATCGACGCGTACGCGCGGGACTTCGATGACCTCGTCGACCATGGCGCCGGTTGGCCGCTGCGGCTTGTGGGGGCGCGCATCAGATCCGCCGAGGCGGCCCGGCGCTGCGCGGAGACTGCACTCATGTGCACGAGCGGCAGCGGGTTCGGCAACAATCACGAGCTCTCACGGATCTATCGGGATGCCGCGGCGGGCCTGTTCCACCCGCCGAGCGCCGATGCCGCTCGCCCGATGTATGCCGCTGCCCTGCTCGACGGGTGAAATGTGGCGCGCTCGTGCGCTTCGTTCGCGCCGAACCCGGTTCGGCTGTCACCGGCCGGCGTCGTTCAAGGCGGAGCGCACCTGTCGAGTCGTGCGCCGGTCGACACGTGCGCTGGCGCTTGAACGAGGCACGGGCCGGAATATGTCGCCCACATGCGGTCGCCTCTCCCGGGCCAACAGTGAGGGCGGCCAGAGTGGGTGGGGAATTCCCGGTTTTCGACGCGGCCGACTACATTGCCGACTCTGATGATGCGGCGACTCTGCTGACGACTGCGCTCGAGGACTCAGCGGATGATCCCGGAGCACTGCCTGCCGCACTGGGGATTCTTGCGCGTTCCGGCAACATGAGTGAACTCGCTCGAAGAGTGGGGATGAGCCGTGACGGCCTCTACCGAGCCCTGTCCGCTGATGGAAACCCAAGGTGGTCGACAGTGCTCCGGGTTACGCAAGCACTCAATCTGCGGTTGGAAGTGCATCAGGAACCGCGGTCAGCTTGATCGGCTGTCGCTGTTCTCGCTCAGGTAGCGCGAAGCTCGAAAGAGCCGCCGCCGGCGACGACTTTTTCGAGTTTCGCGTTACCTGAGAGCTTCGTGCTTGCGGGTCTGATGTTCCGCGGCCGGCACCCAGCGAGGATCCGGCTTCGCCAGTGTCACGACGATGACGACCACGAGGTTTGCCGCGACCGCCCAGAGGCCGCCGTTGATGCCGAGCAGCGGATCGTTGCCCGTGTAGTGGAGGGCGACCATGACGACCGAGCCGACGATGAGGCCCGCCGCAGCCGCCTGCTTCGACATCCGCGGCCAGTAGAGTGCGAGCAGCGCCGCGGGCACGACCTGGGCCAGGCCCTCGTAACTGAGCACCGACAGCTCGACGAGCGCATCGGGCATGAGCAGGCTCATCACCAGCGCGATCACGCCGACAGCCAGGCACACCCACTGGGACAGAGTCTTCTGGCGCAGCCCTCGAGCGGCCAGCTGCTCACTCGTCAGCGAGGCCGCATCCTTCGGACCGGCCAGACCGCCGCCCAGAACAGTCCGGCCCCACATCGATCCTATCGAGAGCATGTACACGCTCATCGGCACGATCGCCGACAGCGCACCGGCAACACCGATGAGCGCAACGATCGGTGCCGGCAGAGAGTCGATAACCACGGAGAACAGAGCCAGATCCGCATCCTTGAGGGCAGGGACCACGAAGAGCGCAGCCACGCCGACCATCATCGGCACGAGCAGCAGCAGCTGGTACCACGGCAGGATGATCGAGTTCCGGCGCAGCGCATTCGCCGAGGTGCCCGACAGGTACCCGGCGATCGACGTCGGGAACACCGTGATCGTGATCCCGTTGAGGATGATCGTCGAGATGAACCACGCACTGCCGTAGACCCCGTCGCCGGCCCCCGGGAAGGTCAGCCACTGCGACTTCTCGACAACGAGGCGATCGAGCAGCGGCGCGAGCCCGTCGAAGTAGTGCAACGGCACGTAGACCGCGAGGAACGCGACGGCGAGAATGACGAGTCCGTCCTTGAACACCGATACCCACGCGGAACCGCGCAGACCCGAGAAGAGGATGAACGCCTCGGCGACGATGAAGGAGATGATCGCGGCGATCTTGAGGTCGATCGCGCCGTAGCTCATCGCGTTGACCACGGCACCCATGCCCTGGATCTGCAGCTGGATGTAGGGAACGATGAAGATCGTTGCGAGCACGGCGACGAGGATCGCCAGCCCCCGCGAACGGAAACGGTGTTCGACGATATCGGAGAGGCTGACGAGCTTGTGCCTGGCCGCATACGTCCAGAACAGCGGGCCGACGAGGTAGGCGACGACGAGCCCGATGCTCAGGTAACCGATGAGGTAGAGAATCGGCACGCCGTAGGAGTACGACCAGCCGGCGGTGCCGAGGAACGAGAACGACGTATAGGTCTCACCTGCCATGAGCAGCAGGATGAAGATGAAACCGAGGCCGCGCCCGGACACCGACCATTCGTCGAGGGATTTCTCGCGCCCGCGGCCCGAATAGACGCCGATGCCGATGGTCGCGAGCATGGCCAGGCCGAAGATGATGCAGGCGATGATCGCTGGCGTGCTCACTTGTCCGCCTCCTCGTCGTCGGTGCGGGGCGTGTCAGTCGCGGGGCGGTCACCGGCCACCGGGTCGATCGCGTGGTCCTCACCGAATGCGACGTCGGAGGGAATGTGTTCGGGGAGGTCATCGCGGTAGAAGCGGTCCCCGCGGGCGGCCATCCACACGAAAGCCCAGGTGAGGATCGTGACGATGATCGTGTAGGTGACGATGAACGGCAGACCGAAGAGGCGCGGTTCGACCGAGTTCGCGACCACCGGGGTGAGCGCGTAGAGGATCACCGGAATGATGAGGAGCAGCAACGACCATCGCCGAGGCGGCCCCGACCGAGGTGACGAATCGTGCGTCCGTGACATGGACACCCCTTTCCTTGAGCTCGCGTCCGCTGGTCCACAGACTCGGCAAGGCTAGTGGCGTCGATCACCCGGGACGGAGTGCGGTCCGGATCGTGGAATCGTCACGATGGCGTACGGTTCATGCAACGTCGTTCAAGGCGGCGCGCGTCTGTCGAATGGTGGGCCTATCGACAGACGCGCTACCGCTTGAACGACGTCGCTCCGGCGGTTCTCAGAGCTCGGGGAGCAGTGAGATCGGGTTCTCGATGCAGTCGGCGACGAAGGTGAGGAACTCGCTCGGCTCCTGACCGTCGCACGCCCGGTGGTCGAAGACGAAGGACAGGTACATCACCTTGCGCACCGTGAGCTCGCCGTCGACGACCCACGGGCGGTCCTTGATCCGGCCGAGACCGAGCATGGCCACCTCGGGGAGGTTGATGATCGGCGCCGAACCGTCGACGCCGAACACGCCGTAGTTATTCAACGTGAACGTCCCACCCGACAGTTCAGACGGATCGAACCTGCCCGAGGCGGCCTTCCCGACGGTCTCGGACACCGAATCGCGCAGCTGCCGCAGGCTCATCTCGCCGGCACCGTGCACGACAGGAACCATGAGTCCGCGCGGAGTCTGCGCAGCCAGGCCGAGGTTGATGTCGCCGTGGGTGACGATCTCGCCTGCGGCCGTGTCGATCGAGGAGTTGATGATCGGGTACTTCTTCAGCCCGGCGACGACGAAACGAGCGACGAGGGAGAGCAGCGAGTACTTCTCGCCGGTGCGCGTCTCGAGCGCCTTCTTCGTCGCCAGCAGCTCGGTGGCGTCGACGTCGAGCCAGATCGTCGCCTCGGGAATCTCCTGCCGGGACCGGGTCAGCCGTTCGGACACGACCTTGCGCAGGCCGGTGATCGGGGTGCGGGTGTCGCGCTCGCCCTGCCCGGCAGAGGTAGGCACGCCCGCCGAGGTGGCTCCACGGTCCGTGCCCATGCGAGGTTCGGCGGCCGGTGACGTCCCCGCGGGGACGTAGGCGGACGGTGCTCCCGCGGGGACGCTTGCGCTCGCAGCACCGAGGTCGGGTGTCGCGCCGGTCTCGATGGCTGCGAGCACATCGACCCTGGTCACGACCCCACCGGAACCGGTCCCGGCGAGATGCTTGGCGCTGATTCCGTGATCCTTCGCGAGCTTGCGTACGAGCGGTGAGGACACAGGAGAGACGGTCGGTCCTGCCGTAGGTGCGCCGGACTCAGTCGTGCCGGATCCGGCCTCGGTGGCTGCCGGTGCAGGTTCGTCGGTGGCCGGGGGAGTGGTCGCCGATGGCGGAGTGTCTGGCGTTACGGTCGTGGTCGAAGGTGCAGCGTCCGCGCCGGCTCCGGTCGACGGCGCATCTGCGGATCGTTTCGTCGAGTCGAACGAGCGCTTCTTCGTTGACCGGGTCTTCGGCTCCGAGGTGCCGTAGCCGATGAGGTTTGCGCCGCTGGATTCGGAGGTTTCGGCGGACGGAGTCGGTCCGGCGGACCGGCTCGCGCTCGCAGGCGCCCCACCGTCACCTTCGTCGTCAGCACCCATCCCGGCCCCCGCCTCGGCGACGGAGAGCAGGGCCTGACCTGCTGAGACAGTATCCCCGGCGGCGGCATGCAAGCCGACGATGTGCCCCGCATATGGGCACGGAAGCTCGACGACGGACTTCGCGGATTCGACCTCGACGACCATCTGATCGACGTGGACCTCATCGCCCACGGCGACCTTCCAGGAGATCAGCTCCGCCTCGGTGAGCCCCTCGCCGAGATCGGGAAGGATGAACTCGCGCGTGCCCGTCCCGCGGGCCCCGGGATTCAATCCGGTACTCATATCCGCACTCATCACAGCTCCCAATCCCAGGACTCGAGCGCATCGAGCACGCGTTCGACGGTGGGCAAGTAGAACTCCTCGAGCTTCGGCGACGGATAGGGCACATCGAACCCGGTGACCCGCAGGATCGGGGCCGACAGGGAGGTGAAGTTGCGTTCGGTGACTCGCGCGGCCACCTCGGCGCCGTAGCCGCCGAACTGGGCGGCCTCGTGGATGATCGCCGCCCGCGAGGTCTTGCGCACCGACTGAGACACCGTCTCATCGTCGAACGGTGAGAGCGTGCGCAGGTCGATGACCTCGATGGACAGTCCGTGCTCGGCTCCGGCCTCGGCGGATTCCAGGGCCGTGCGCACGGTCGGACCGTAGGCGAGCAGGGTGGCGTCGGTACCTTCGCGGATGACCTGCGCGCGATCCATCGGCGCTGTGGTCACGGGAAGGCTGACTGTCTCCTTCATCCAGTACCGTGACTTCGGCTCCATGAACACGACCGGATCATCGGAGGCGACCGACTCGCGCAGCAGCGAATACGCATCGGCCGGATTCGACGGGGTGACGACCGTCAGCCCCGGCGTCGACGTCCAATAGGCCTCGGATGAATCCGAGTGGTGCTCGACCCCGCCGATGTCACCGGCATAGGGGATCCGGATCGTGATCGGCAGGCTGATGCGGCCCTTCGTGCGGTTCCGCATCTTCGCCACGTGCGAGACGATCTGCTCGAACGCGGGGTAGGCGTAGGCGTCGAACTGCATCTCGACGACCGGGCGCATCCCGTTCATCGCCATCCCGATCGCGGTGCCGATGATCCCCGACTCTGCCAACGGCGAATCCCAGACCCGGTTCGCCCCGAATTCGGCGCGCAGTCCTTCGGTGACGCGGAAGACCCCGCCGAGGCGGCCGACATCCTCGCCGAAGACGAGGACGCTGTCGTCCTCGGTCAGACAGTCGCGCAGTGCCTGGTTGAGCGCCTTCGTCATCGTCACCGAGGCGGGCTTGGCCTCGGGAACGGCCGCGTCATTGTTCGCCGAGGTGGCTGCGCCCGTTTCACCGTCCACTGCGGTTGGGTCGGTGGGTGCGGGAACTCCGGTCTCGACGCTCATGCCTGCCCTGCCGCTGCGAGTTCTGCTCCGGCGAGTTCGGCCTCGAGGACCTGCTGCTGTTCAGCAAGCGCGGTCCGCGGGCGGGAGTAGACGTGGGCGAAGAGTTCGCGCGGGTCGATCTCGGCCTCGGTGTTCATGGCATCGCGCACGGATGCGGCGAGGGTCTCGGCCGCCTCGGCGACCTCGGCGACACCGGCATCGTCGAGGCCACCGGTCTGTCGCAGATACTTCTCGAGACGGTCGATGGGGTCGAACTGCTTCCAGTGTTCGACCTCCTCGGACTCGCGGTACTTCGTCGGGTCGTCGGAGTTCGTGTGCGATTCCATCCGGTAGGTCAGGCATTCGATGAGGGTCGGGCCGTCGCCGCTCCGGCCTCGCTCGAGGGCGGCGGAGACGGCGGCGAAGACGGCCGCTACATCGTTGCCGTCGACACGCAGGCCGGGCATTCCGTAGCCGGCGGCGCGGTCTGCCAGCATCGTCGCGTTCGTCTGTTCGCGCAGCGGGGTCGAGATCGCGTACTGATTGTTCTGGAGGACGAAGACCGTCGGCGTCTGCCACACCGAGGCGAAGTTGAACGCCTCATGGGTGTCACCCTCACTGCTGGCACCATCGCCGAGGAAAGTCAGAGTCGCCGCGTCCGTGCCCTTGAGCTTCGCGGCCATCGCGAAGCCCGTGGCGTGCAGGGTCTGCGTCGCCAGGGGTGTCGCCGCAGGTGAGGTGTGGTATTCGTGCGGATCGAACCCGCAGTGCCAGTCGCCGCGGAAGGCGGCGAGGATCTCGGCCACGGGCACACCGCGGGTCAGCAGCGCCGCCGAGTCACGGTAGGTGGGGAAGAGCCAATCGTTCGGTGCCAGTGCCGTGGTGGCTCCCACCTCCGCGGCTTCCTGCCCTGCCGCGGACGGATACGTCGCGAGTCGGCCCTGCCGGGTCAGATGGGTGACCTGCGCTTCGAATCGGCGGACGAGGACCATCTGCCGATAGAGACCGATGAGCGTGGTGTCGCTGGGGATCCGCAGTCCCTCGGTCGGGGTGTCGGTGGGCTGCCCATCGGCGCCGATGAAGCTGATCGGCTGCAGCTGGGGCAGAGAGCGGCCTGTGGTGGGAACGTCAATGGTCATGGCCCCATGGTGGCGTGAGCGCGGTCACGATTCCACGGCTTCGCGGCAGGTGAGGACGGGCGGCCATTCGTCGCGGGAACTCGGGACGAAAGGGTCGGCTGTGGCTGGTCGTGTGGACGTTTGGCTCTGCGCTCGGAGCTCGAAATCTGCGACCGACGACAGTCTTTGCGCGGGAACTGGAGCTGTCGGAGAAATTTCGTCCTGATAGTTGTGCCCCTCACGATCACAGGTTAGGCTGACCTATGAGATTTAGGGAACATTCGTGTGGCCTTAAGGCAGTTGACACACCTGCTTGAAGTCGCGAACCCCTGATTCTCACTGTTTCATACGTCAAGGAACCCTCGGAGCTGAATACGTGCCGCGAACTTCCAGGCCCATGCAGGTGCTGCCGATCATTCTGCGTGAGGTGGAGGTCACCGGCATCGTCGACATCACTCCCAATATGCGACGCCTGACTGTGGCGGGCGCTCAATTGGAGGCGAGTGAGGTCGACGGTGTGCCGCGGCCGGCATTCCGCTCCGAGGGTTTCGACGATCACGTGAAACTCGTCATCCCACCGCCCGATGGCAGCACTGTCGACATCGGCGAGCAGGGAGAGTTCCGCTTCAACTGGAACCGCGAAGCACTCGCCCTCACCCGCGACTACACAGTCCGCAGTGTCGACCCCGAAGCCGGGTCCTTCTCCTTCGACGTCGTCCGCCACGATTCCGGCCTCGCCTCGGACTGGGCCTTCTCCGTCTCCGTCGGCGACCGCCTCAGTTTCGCCGGACCGAAGACCTGTGCCGGAATCAACCCGGACGTCGACTTCCACCTGCTCATCGCCGACGAGACCGCCCTTCCCGCCGTCGGCCGCTGGCTCGAGGAGGCTCCTGCCGGCACCCGCGCCCACATCATCATCGAAGTCCCCACCGCCGAGGACATTCAGGACATCCCCACCGAGGCGGACGTCGAAATCGACTGGCTCATCCGCGGCACGACCCCGCCCGGCGAATCCACCCTCATGTACGACACCGTGCGGAATGTGACCCTGCCCGAAGGGCGCACCTTCGCGTGGTGCGCCGGCGAGGCCCTGACCATCGCCCCCATCCGCCGCTACCTCCGTCGCGACCTCGGCCTGCCGAAGGAAGACGTCGAGGTCGTCGGGTACTGGCGGAAGACGCCGGCCGCGCGCCCTGTCGTCGACCAGCGTTCTGCCGCTGATCACCGCACCGTCACTGACAGCCACACCCCCGCCGAGGCAGACGCCCACACCGCGGGTGCGTCTCGCACCGTAGACGCCCCCAACGTCGCCACCGTCGGCACTGCCACCGCCACCGCCGATTCTCCCGGCTCCACGGGCGGGACCTCCTCCACGGGCGGGGCCTCCTCCACGGACGATTCAGCCGCCTCGGCGAGCCCCGAATCCTCGCTCGACGTCCTCGGCCAGGTCCATGAGATGACCGAGATCCTGCCCCCGATCATCACCCGCGCAGCCGTGACCTTCGGCATCAACGACCTCATCGCCGGAGGCATCACCACCGCCGAGGCGATCGCGGCCGAGGCCGGTGTCGACACCGACGGCATCCGCGTCGTCCTCACCGCGATGTGCTCACTCGGACTGCTCGAACGCGATGGCGATCACTACAGCAACACCCCGACCGGTGCGGTGCTCACGAGCGAAGGCTCGGCCGACGGCCTCGACCTCGAGGATCCGGCGCTGCTCGACCTCTTCTCAATCGTCGACCTCATCGACGTCCTCCGAGGCGGCTTCGCAGCGAGGACCTCGCGAGCCTCGGCAACCCAGGCGCTGACCTGGCATAACCAGCGCGCCGCCGATTCGAACCTCGACGCCGCCCACCGCAGCCGCACACTCGACCATCTCCAGTACGTCCTCGACATCATCCTCGACCTCGAACCCATCACCACCGCGTCGAGCGTCGCCCTGGCCGGTGACGCCGACGCCGAAGTGGCCGCCGCCCTGACCCGGAAGGCCCCCGAATCCGGACGCGCCATCCACACGCCGGCGGCCGCAGCGCTGACCGGCGAGCAGGCGTGGCCGAGAGTCGACGCCACCCTCCTCCTCGCTGGACTGACCGGCCGCTCGCGCGTCGAGGCCCGCGGCCTCCTCGCGCGCGTGATCGAGAACAGCGACAGCCTCGTCATCGTCGAACCCTTCACCGACGGGGCCGAAGCCGACGACCACCAAGCCGAAGAGCTCGTCTCCACCTTCGCCGCCACCGGCCACGCCTCATGGACGAGTCACGAGGTGCGCGACCTCCTCGTCGACCTCGGAGTCGCGTCCGTCGACGTCGTCGACATCGGTTGGGGCTTCGGACGCTTCCGCCGCGCCGTCATCGCCGACAGGCGCTGAGCCGGCGAGTCCGATCCGAACGCGAGCTCGGCTGCTGCCGAGCACCAGTCGGCACCGGCCCGCAGATTTCCACCGTGGAACCGAACCATCGGCACTGATCGAGCCGATGGTTCGCCTGACAGAAAGTCAAAGAAGGATATGAGAATCAATCGCATCACAGGTGCCGTGATCGCAGGTGCCGCAGGCTTGGCGCTGCTCGCCGGCTGCGGAGGCGGCGGCGACGCGGAAGCCTCGGGGGAGGCTTCGAACGAAACGCGCACGGTCACCGACTCGACGGGCACAGAGGTCGAGGTGCCTGCCGACCCGCAGAGCATCGTCACACTGCACTATGCGGCGACGGAGACGCTCATGGACCTCGACCTCCCGCCCGTCGGGCAGGGCGCGTTCATGGAATCGGCCGTGCCGGAGGAATGGCTGGACCAGCTCGACGAGATCCCCAAGCTGGCACAGGACGAGCCCGATCTCGAGAAGATCGCCGAAGCGGACCCCGACCTCATCCTGTCGCCGAACACCTATGAACCCGAGATGATCGAGCAGCTGCAGGAGATCGCCCCCGTCTATCAGTTCACACTGCGCGGCGGCGACCGTGCGCAGTGGAAGCAGCGCGTCAATGAAGTGGCCGACGCGGTCAATCAGACCGACGAACTCGAACAACTCGACAGTGAGTTCGAAGCCGAGCAGCAGCGGCTGGCCGATGAGTACGCCGATGCCACGAAGGGCACGACGATCGGCGTCGTCTCGTCCTTCGAGGACAACTCCGCCTACCTGTGGGGCAGTGAGAACATGCTCGGCACCATCCTCAGCCCGCTCGGCTTCGACTGGTCGGCCGACGAGGACAAGATGGTCGAGAAGTACGGTGAGGTCGCGCAGGGCGGCAACAAGTCCGGAAAGGTCGAGCCGGAGGCCCAGATCTCCATGGAGGTCCTCGACAAGAGCCTGAACGATGCCGACATCATCTTCGTCAACTCCGATCTGCGCGGAGACTACGACGAACTCACCAAGGCACTGATGGACTCGGCCGTGTTCAAGGAGCTGCCCGCCGTCAAGGCCGGTCACGTCTACCCGGTCGGCAAGGCCACCATCGCCGGCTACGCCGATGCGAAGTACGGACTCGAACTCACGGAGAAGGCCATCCAGGAGTACCAGAAGGACTGAATCGCCGAGGCGGCTGAGCCGGTCCCGGAATCACCGGACCGCTGGCTCAGCCGGCTCCCGGCCGGTGCCCCTCCGCCTCATCGAGGATGAGCAGCGATCGGGAGGACACGACGCCCGGGACCTCGTGGATGCGGCGCAGGATCACCTGCGACAGGGCGGTGTTGTCCGGGGCGTTGACCGTCACGAGCGCATCGATGTCACCGCTGACGGCCTGCACCTTCTCAACGAAGGGAAGCGCGGCCAGGTCATCGCGGACCTGAGGCCAGGGGCGCTCGCCGATCTTGACGACGACGACCGCGGTCACGGTCATACCGAGCGCACTGCGATCCACCTCGGCGGTGAATTTCCGGATCGCCCCGGACTCGACGAGCGTGGTGAAGCGCTTGTGCGCGGCCGAGCGGGAGATGTGGACGCGTTCGGCCAGCTGACGCACGCTCAGCCGCGAATCCTCGACGAGGGCAGCGATGATGCTGCGGTCGATGTCGTCGAGGTCGAATGCCACGGGGTGCTCCTTCACCATTGATCTCTGCGGCCTGCCCGGCCGGACGTCCCCGTACGACGGGCCGCGCGCGGGGAAGCGGTGCGACGCATCGGGAGAATCGGTCGGTCTGTTCCCCATTCTAGGGCCCTGCCCCGATTCCTCGAGCCCGCCTCGGCGAGGGTGCGATGATCCCTGCCCTGCACTCCCACCTCGGCGAGCGCTCGGTCGCGGCCTTCACGAGGAGGCGACCCCCGCCTCGGTGATGGGCCCTTTCGTGACATTGGACAAATTCTGTCGATCGTTCGTACAGTAACGAAGATATCTGTGGTGCGTCCCACGTACCATGGTGACTGGACACAAGGCCGGATTCGGACGGACCCGGCTTACGGAGACGAAACAGCCACCTGTAGATTATGAGACGGAAGTCTCATTGCAGCTGGAACTGCTTCAACGAATTAGGAGTCATCCTTGAAGATCGCGGTGTTGGTCAAAGAGGTCCCGGATACCTACGGAGACCGGAAGCTGAACTTGGAAACCGGGCTCGCCGATCGCGGCGCCTCCGAAGCCGTCCTCGACGAGATCGGTGAACGCGCCCTCGAGGTCGCGCTGTCGAGCAAAGACAGCGATGGCGACACCGAGGTGACCGTCGTCTCGATGGCGCCCGACACCGCGACCGCCACGATCCGCAAGGGCCTGGCCATGGGTGCCGACAATGCCGTGCACGTGGCCGATGAGGGCCTGGCCGGAGCCGACTTGGGCCTGACCGCCGAGGTGCTCGCCGCCGCCATCCGCCGCGGCGAATTCGACCTCGTCATCACCGGAAACGTCTCCACCGACGGCAACGGCGGGATGATGCCGGCGATGCTCGCCGAGCACCTCGACTACCCGCACGTGACCGGCCTGACCGCCGTCGAGATCTCCGACGGCAAGGTCTCCGGCACCCGTGCCATCGAAGGCGGCCAGCAGCAGGTCTCGGCCGAACTGCCCGCCGTCATCTCGATCACCGAGGCTCTGCCCGAGGCGCGCTTCCCGAACTTCAAGGGCATCATGGCCGCGAAGAAGAAGCCCTTCGAGGTCATCGGCCTGTCCGATCTCGAGATCGACGCCGAGGATCAGTCGACCGCCCGCTCGATCATGGTCACCGTCGCCGAGAAGCCGCCGCGTGAAGCCGGCGAGAAGGTCGCCGACGAAGGCAATGGCGGCGCTGACCTCGCCGATTACCTCACCAAGAACCGTCTGGCCTAAGGAGAATCGTCATGTCAGAATTCCCGCAGGATGCCATTCTCGTCGTCCTCACCGCCGATGCCGAAGGTCAGCTGGAGAAGCCTGCCGCTGAGCTGCTCGGCGGCGCGACCGAGATCGGTTCGCCCGTCGCGCTCGTCCTCGCCGCTTCCGGCGGTGCCGATGCGGCAGCTGAGAAGGCCGCCGAACTCGGTGCCGTCGCCTCCCTGACCGCCGAGCTCGCCGAAGGCAACCTCGGCACCTCCGCCGTCGATGCTGTGGCCTCGGCCGCCGAACTCACCGCTCCCGATGCTGTGCTCGTGCCCAACACCCTCGACGGTCGCGACATCGCCGGCCGCTTCGCCGTGCGCACCGGTTCGGCCGTGTGCGTCGACGCCGTCGGCGTCAAGCGCGACTCCGAGGGCATCGTGGCCAACCACTCCGTCTACGGCGGCGGCTACACCGCGTCCTCGGCCCCGACCTTCGGTGCCCCCGTCATCACGGTGCGTCTCGGTGCGATCGAGACCCGCGCCGAGGCCCAGTCGGCCAATGTGCAGACCCTCGAGGTCGCCGATTCCAGTAAGCGTGCCGCCGCGATCGATTCGTTCGAAGCCATCGTCGAGACCTCCTCACGGCCCGAGCTGCGCGGTGCGCAGAAGGTCGTCTCCGGTGGTCGCGGTGTCGGTTCGGAGGAGTCCTTCGAACTCGTCGGCGAGTTCGCCGACGTCCTCGGTGCCGCTGTCGGCGCCTCCCGTGCGGCCGTCGACGCCGGCTACATCGCGCAGTCGCACCAGGTCGGCCAGACCGGTGTGTCCGTGTCCCCGCAGCTCTATGTGGCGCTGGGCATCTCGGGCGCGATCCAGCACAAGGCCGGTATGCAGACCTCGAAGACCATCGTTGCTGTGAACAAGGACGGCGAAGCCCCGATCTTCGACATCGCGGACTTCGGCGTCGTCGGCGACCTGTTCAAGGTCGTCCCGCAGGCGATCGAGACCCTGAAAGAGAACAAGTCCTGATATGGCCACCTATTCCAGTTCACTGCGTTCGGGCCTGCCCCGAGTAGAAGGTGGTGACCCCTGGCCGCCGGAGGGCACCATCGGCGAGCCCTTGGAAGAGGGCGCGACGTTCGTCGCGGAAGCGTCGGACACGGAGGAACTGGATGAAGGTTCCCCCGCCGAGGTGGCCGAGCCTGATGTGACCGACGCTGAGGAACCGACGGAGACCGTCGTCTCCGCTGACGCCGAGGATTCGGTCGAGGACACTGCCGACATTTCGGATGACGCTCCCTCGTCAGGTGCCGCGGAGGCTGAGGTGCCGTTGCGCCGCGGTCTGCCGCGCGTCGAAGGCGGAGAGCCGTGGCCGCCGGAAGGCTTCGCTCCTGCCGGAGTGAAGGCCACCGGTGCGGCTGCCGCAGCCAGCAGCGAACCCGGACCTGCATCTGCTGAGGATGCGAACGCTCCTGCCGAGGACATGACCGGCTCCGTCGAAGAGCCGACGCCAGAAGAGTCCACTGCCGACGATTCGGCTGAGGAGTCGAGTTCCGCTGCTCCGGCCGCCGCTGCCGCGGGTGCCGGGGTAGGAGCCGGCGTCGGTGCCGCCGCAGTCGCGTCCGGCTCGGACGACGAGGATACGGCCGACACCGAGTCCGGTGCTCACGAATCCGCAGTTGCTGTTGCCGATGTACCTGCAGCGGCTGGAGCTGCCGAGGTGCCGCTGCGCCGTGGCCTGCCGCGCGTCGAGGGTGGAGAGCCCTGGCCGCCGGAAGGCTTCGCGCCCGCAGGTGTCAAGGCCGCAGGGGCGTCAGCCTCGACGGCGTCAGCAACCGGGGATGTGCCTGCCGAGGGCAGCGAAGACAGCACCGCAGCCGACGCCGCGGAAACGTCCACGGAACAGGTCGACACTGCATCCGAGCAGGCCGAATCGGGTTCCGGGTCCTCGGCTGCGCCAGCGGCCGCAGCAGCAGGAGCCGGCGCCGCCGGCGTTGCCGCAGCCGCCGCGTCGAGCGCTTCGGGCGAGAAGTCCGATGTGCCTCTGCGCCGTGGACTTCCACGCACCGCCGGGGGAGACCCCTGGCCGCCGGAAGGCTTCGCGCCGGCACGAGCGGTCAAACCTGCCGCGGGCGCGGCCGCCGCTTCGGCCGACGCGAAGTCTGCTGAAGCTGCAGGTTCCGATGCCGGCACACCCGCCGCGGGCACGTCCGCCGCAGCCACAAAGTCGGGCGAGGCCGCGAAGCAGAAATCCACGCCTGCAGCCGACGCAGACAAGAAGCCACAGGGCCGACGCACCGGAATCGGCGGCGTCGGAGCCGGTGCGGCAGCCGCGGGTGCGGGAGCCGCCGCCGGAGCAGGTGTTGCCGCAGCGGGAGCCGCCTCGGCGTCGGAGAAGACATCCGAGGACGCAGCGGAGAACAAGCCCGCCCAGCGCAAGCCCATGGGCAAGCCTGCTGCCAAGGCCACGGACAAGCCCGCTCAGCGGAAGCCCATGGCCAAGCCCGCAGCGAAGGCCGACGACAAGGCCGCGGCTCGGACCGCGGACAAGCCGGCTGCGAAGGCCGCCGCGAAACCGGCCGCGAAGTCCACGTCATCGGGATCGGGCAGCGCCACCTCGGCGAAGCCTGCTGCCAAGAAGGAACCGGTCATGATCGGTTCGAAGACGCTGGGTCAGTGGGCCAAGCTCATCGGTCTGTCGATCGGCGGGCTCGTCGTCGCGGCCGGGATCCTCATCCTCGCTGCCCGCGGCGTCACAACCCTGCCGGGTGTGCCGGAGTTCCTCGACCGCTACCCGGGCGAGTACCACCAGCCCGACTTCGTCGATGCGGGCTTCCCGGCCTGGGCGAGGTGGACGCACTTCCTCAACATCTTCTTCATGGTGCTCATCATCCGGTCGGGTCTGCAGGTGCGACACCAGCAGAAGCCGCCGGCGTTCTACACCCCGAAGAAGGGCGGGAAGAAGGTCAGCATCAACCTCTGGCTGCACACGGGTCTCGACCTGCTGTGGCTGGCCAACGGTGTGGTCTTCGTCGTGCTCCTCTTCGCCTCCGGGCATTGGGCGCGCATCGTGCCCACGAGCTGGGAGGTGTTCCCGAACGCGCTGTCGGCGATGCTGCAGTACGCGACGCTGGAGTGGCCGATGGAGAACGCCTGGGTCAACTACAACGCGCTCCAGCAGCTGATGTACTTCATCGTCGTGTTCATCGCCGCACCTCTGGCCGCGATCACGGGTGTGCGCATGAGCGAATGGTGGCCGAAGAACGCCACGACGCTGAACAAGATCTACCCGGCGCCGCTGGCTCGGGCGATCCACTTCCCGACGATGCTGTTCTTCGTGATGTTCATCCTCGTGCACGTGTTCCTTGTGTTCTCGACCGGGATGCGGCAGAACCTCGGGTACATGTTCGCCGGCACGAATGCGCTCGGCTGGGCCGGACTCATCTGGTTCCTCGTAGCGATGGTCGTGGTCGTGGCCGGTTGGTTCGCGGCCAGGCCGCTGCTGCTGGCGCCGATCGCGAACCTCTTCGGACGGGTGTCGAGCAGGTAGCAATCGTCGAGTAATCGATATTGCCGCGGTACACGCGGTGACGTGATGAAGGCCCCGAGCGACGTGAATGTCGCTCGGGGCCTTTGGCGTGTGCGGGTGTCGTTCGCTGCCGGCGGCCCATCGATGGTGGAAGCGGGACGAAGAGCCGCCTCGGTGAGGGGAGGGGTCAGACCTTGTTGCGGGTGGCGAGGTGGCGGATCGTGCGCATGATCATCAGGGCCAGGAGCACGATGCCGACGTAGCCGTTGATGACGTAGACGATGTTGACCATCTGCGAGAACGGCAGGACGAGTCCGATGATCGTGCCGACGGCGGCGAGGCTGATCGTCAGGTACTTGAACTTCTTGGTCTTGTCGTCGAAGAAGCGTGCTGAGACCGTCCACAACAGGGGGATGGCCGTGGTGTAGATGCCGGCGAGGATCATCACGGAGATCAGTGCGCCCACCCAGGGGCCGAGGCTGCTGGCGAGGACGAGCATGGGGATCTCGGCGTCGAAGACCTCGGCCATGTTCGCGAGCAGTCCGAGTCCGACGACCATGCAAGCGAGGGAGAATGCAATGCCGCCGACGAGTCCACCCGCGGTGGCTTCGCGACGGTTCTTCACGGTTTTGCCGAGGGCTGTGAGGAAGGCCGCGAGCCAGAGCATGCAGAAGCCGACGTAGGACAGTCCAGCGAGGAACCAGTTCGACGATGCCTGGTTGACGTCAAGACTCGGCAGGATCGCATTGCCCGTCGAGATTCCCTCGGGGTCGCGCATGATGCCGTAGACGCCCAGGGCGATTGCGACGATGACGATGACCGGGCCGATCTTGCCGATGATGTCGACGAGGCTGGTCAACCCGAACCAGACCGTGAGTCCGACGACCGCGGCCAGGGCGATCCCGCCGATGAATTTCGAGAGCCCGTAGTACTCCTCGAACACGGCGCCGGCACCCGAGATCATCACCGTGAAGCTCAAGAACACGAAGAGGATCGAGAAGTAGTCGAAGAACGTTCCGAGGTACTTCCCGCAGTAGTGATAGAAGACGCCCGAGGGTTTCTCGAACTGCTCGCGGCGGCCGGTGAGGAAGAACTCGACGGCGACGTAGGAGATGAGGACGAGCACGATCGAGCCGGTGCCGAAGACGCCCCAGAATCCGTACGAGGCATAGTACTGGAGGATCTCCTGGCCGGTGGCGAAGCCGGAGCCGATGAGGAAGGCGATGATCGCTCCCGCGTAGGTGATGACGCGGAGGACGCTGACCTTCTCGGTGGTGGCCAGGTGGGATGTCTTGGTCGAGGTGGTGTCGGCCATGTGTTCCTTCTTCGTTGAGGGATAAGTCAGATCGACAACTGATATGTCAGACAAGAACGCTAGCGACAGAATGTGATCTCGTCAACATCTGTGATCACAGGACGGGTTCGGGGAGCTGTTTCGCGCGCGAGCCAACGGGCTCATGGGCGAGGGGCGGGGCGGACCGGAGCGCTCTGGCCGCCAAGCGTGTCTCCTGGGGGTGGATCCGCCTTGATTCCCGATGGAATTTCGAGATGGATCCGCCTCCAGGAGACAAGGGTCAGGCTGGGCAGGCGGGAGAAGGGTCGCGAGAGCGGTGAGTGCGCGCCTACGTGAGGGCGGAGCGGACAGTGGTTTCGAACTCGCGGACGTGCTCGCCCGCATAGGAGGCGACCTGGTCTTCGTCGCCGGAGAGGATGCCCTCGAGCAGACCGATGTGCTCGCGGATGTGGCCGATGAGATCGGGAATCCGCGGCAGCACGAGGCACCAGATGCGAGTGGCGAGGTCGTCGAGGTGGACGAGGGTCTCCTGCAGGTGGAGGTTGTCGACCGCGCGATAGATGAGGCGATGGACGCCGAGGTCGCGCTCGATGAGTGTGCGCGCGTCCTGTTCCGGGTCGAGGTTCTTGATCGCCGTGATCGTCTCGGCGAACTCCGCGCGCAGCTCCGGGGTGATGTTCCGCGCGGCCCGGCGGGCGGCGATCGGCTCGAGGGCTACGCGCATCTCCGTGATCGCAGCGAGGTCGGTGATTTCGACATTGCTCGCGAAGGTGCCGCGCCGCGGGTACGAGTTGACGAGATGTTCGCCCTCGAGTCGTTTGAGGGCCTCGCGGATCGGCGTGCGGCCGACCTCGAGTTCGGCACTCAGTGAGGCCTCGTTGATCGCATCGCCGGGAGCGATGTCGAGCATGATGAGTCGGTGACGAAGCACCTCGTAGGCGTGCTCGGCCAGGGAGGACCGGCCCCCGGGGGTGTCTGCCACTGAACTCATCTCCTCTCTCTGCTTCCTACGCGACTGGTTTCTGTGCGCTGTTCGCTTCCAGTGCGACTGGCGTCTGTGTACTCAAAACGGCTGCAGAAAATTTCTCTGCCTGGGCATTGCACTTCTCAAGTTCCGCGTTCTAGACTACAGGAACGCATCTGATATATTAGTTGACGATCAATCCGAGTGCCGGGTTCGTCGGCCGATCGAAGGAGATCCATGCCAGAGCAAGTCATCACCCGCACCGAGGACGCCGCCGACACGACAGCGCCCCACGGTGAAGTGTTCCCCAGTCGCGAACCCGTCGAGCTGAACACCCACCTCGGCGAACTCGATCCCGAGATCGCCGGCTTCATCGACGCCGAGCTGCATCGCCAGCGCGAGGGGTTGGAGATGATCGCCTCGGAGAACCACACCGCCTCAGCGGTCATGGCCGCGCAGGGATCGGTGCTGACGAACAAGTACGCCGAGGGCTATCCGGGTCGCCGTTACTACGGCGGCTGCGAGCAGGTCGACGAGATCGAACGCATCGCCATCTCCCGGGTCAAGGCCCTCTTCGGTGCCGAGTACGCCAACGTGCAGCCCCACTCCGGTGCTCAGGCCAACGCCTCGGTGATGCACGCGCTCATCCGCCCCGGCGACACCGTTCTCGGGCTCAATCTCGCCCACGGCGGCCACCTCACCCACGGGATGAAGATCAACTTCTCCGGTCGGCTCTACAACATCGTCCCCTACGGCCTGGGCGACGACACCGGCCGCGTCGACATGGACGAGGTCGAGCGCCTGGCCAAGGAACACCAGCCCAAGCTCATCGTCGCCGGCTGGTCGGCCTACTCCCGGCAGCTCGACTTCGCCGAGTTCCGGCGCATCGCCGATGAGGTCGGCGCCTACCTCATGGTCGACATGGCCCACTTCGCCGGCCTCGTCGCCGCCGGACTCCACCCCTCACCCGTCCCGCACGCCCACGTTGTGTCCTCGACGACGCACAAGACTCTCGGCGGTCCGCGCGGCGGCATCATCCTCACCAACTACGCGGACATCGCGAAGAAGATCAACTCGGCGGTCTTCCCCGGTCAGCAGGGTGGCCCGCTCGAACACGTGATCGCCGGCAAGGCCGTGGCCTTCGGACTCGCGGCCACGGACACGTTCGTCGACAAGCAGAAGCGGACCCTGGCAGGGTCTGCGGAGCTCGCGCGCCGCCTGACCGAAGCCGATGTCGCCGACCGCGGGATCACCGTGCTCACCGGCGGCACCGATGTCCACCTCGTCCTCGTCGATCTGCGCAACTCCGTGCTCGACGGAACGCAGGCGGAGGATCTGCTCGCGCAGATCGGGATCACGGTCAACCGCAACGCCGTCCCCAACGACCCCCGACCGCCGATGGTCACCTCCGGTCTGCGGATCGGCACCCCGGCCCTGGCCAGCCGCGGCTTCGGCACCGAGGCCTTCGCCGAGGTCGCCGACATCATCGCCGAGGTGCTCAAGGCCGGCACCGAGGACGACGGCGCGAGCCCGGAGACCATCGCCTCACTCAGCGACCGGGTCACCGCACTCGCGCAGAACCACCCGCTCTACCCCACCATCTCAGAGATCGGAGCACGCTGATGGCAGACCAGCTTCCCGAACACCCCGACTTCCTGTGGCGCAACCCCGAGCCGAAGAAGTCCTACGAAGCCGTCATCATCGGCGGCGGCGGACACGGTCTGGCCACCGCGTACTACCTCGCGAAGAACCACGGGATGACGAACATCGCCATCCTCGAGCGCGGGTGGCTGGCCGGGGGCAACATGGCCCGGAACACGACGATCATCCGCTCGAACTACCTCTGGGACGAGTCCGCGGCGATCTACGAGAAGTCGCTCAAGCTCTGGGAGCAGCTGCCCGAGGAACTCGACTACGACTTCCTCTTCTCCCAGCGCGGCGTGCTCAACCTCGCCCACACCCTCCAGGACGTGCGCGAATCCCAGCGTCGCGTCAACGCCAACCGGCTCAACGGCGTCGACGCGGAATGGCTCGACCCTAGCCAAGTCAAGGAAGTCTGCCCGATCATCAACATCGGCGACGACCTCCGCTACCCGGTGATGGGCGGGACCTACCAGCCGCGCGCCGGCATCGCCAAGCACGACCACGTGGCCTGGGCCTTTGCCCGCAAGGCTGATGAGATGGGTGTCGACATCATCCAGAACTGCGAGGTCACCGGCATCGATCGCATCGGCGACAAGGTCGTCGGCGTGCAGACGAACCGCGGACCGATCGCCACCGAGAAGGTCGCACTGGCCGTGGCCGGCGATTCGTCGGTGCTCGCCGACATGGCCGGGATCCGTCTGCCGATCCAGACCCACCCGCTGCAGGCACTGGTCTCCGAACTCTTCGAGCCCGTGCACCCGACCGTGGTCATGTCCAACCACGTCCACGTCTACGTCTCCCAGGCGCACAAGGGCGAGCTCGTCATGGGCGCCGGCGTCGATTCGTACAACGGCTACGGTCAACGAGGCGGCTTCCACGTCATCGAGGAGCAGCTGGCCGCCGCGGTCGAGCTCTTCCCGATCTTCGCCCGCGCTCATGTGCTGCGCACCTGGGGCGGCAACGTCGACGTCACCCTCGACGCCTCACCGATCGTGTCGAAGACGGAAGTCCAAGGACTCTACGCCAACTGCGGCTGGGGCACCGGCGGCTTCAAGGGAACTCCCGCGGCGGGCTTCACCTACGCCCACACCATCGCGAACGACGAACCCCACCCGCTCAACGCCCCGTTCGCCCTCGACCGCTTCGAAACCGGCCACCTCATCGACGAACACGGCGCCGCAGCCGTGGCGCACTGAGTGAGTCGACGCTCCGGACTGAAAGGACCGACATGCTGCTCATCAACTGCCCGAACTGCGGGCCGCGGGACGAAACCGAATTCCATTACGGCGGACAGGCACACGTTGCCTACCCTGAAGACCCACACGCTCTGTCCGACAAGGAATGGGCCGAGTACCTCTTCTACCGGGCCAACGACCGCGGCGCCTACGCCGAGATGTGGAGTCACAGCGCAGGCTGCCGGAAGTGGTTCAACGCCGTCCGCGACACAGCCACCTACGACTTCACCGCGATCTACCCGATCGGCTCGCCCCGTCCCGACACGCAAGGAGAGGTTCGATGACGAACACCACCCGTCTGCCCGGTGCCACCGGCATCGACACCACCCGGCCGATCGACTTCACCGTCGACGGACGGACCTACTCGGGCTTCGCCGGTGACACGATCGCCAGCGCCCTCATCGCCGCCGGCCGCATCGACTGCGGCAACTCGACCTACCTCGGCCGGGCCCGCGGCATCCTCGGCGCCGGCGTCGAGGAGTCCAATGCGCTCGTGCGCGTGCATTCTCGGTTCCCCGGTGACGTCGCCGAATCGATGTTGCCCGCCACCCGCGTCGCCATCGCCGAAGGACTCGAAGCCGACTACCTTGCCGGCCTCGGCATCCTCGATCCCGGTCAGGACGATCTGACGTACGAGCACAAGCACGTGCATGCCGATGTCCTCATCGTCGGGGCCGGTCCCGCCGGACTCGCCGCCGCCCGGGAGGCCGGCAAGTCCGGGGCCCGCACCCTGCTGCTTGACGACCAGTCCGTGCCCGGCGGCTCCCTGCTGTCGGCGGGACCGGCCACGGCCGAGACCATCGACGGCCAGGACGCCACCGCCTGGGTCGAGTCCACCGTCGCCGGGTTCGCCGAACACGAAGAGCTCACCTACGTGCCGAGCACCACGGTCTTCGGCAGCTACGACTCGAACTACTTCGTCGCCCTCGAAGACCGCACCGAGGCTGTTGCCACGGCCGGCGGTCGCGGGGTGCGCCAGAAGGTCTGGCACATCCGCGCCGGCCAGGTCGTGCTCGCCACCGGCACCCATGACCGACCGATCGTCTTCGCCGACAACGATCGTCCCGGCATCATGCTCGCTTCGGCCGTGCGCACCTACCTCGGCCGCTACGGTGTGGCCGCAGGGCAGAACGTTGCCGTGGCGACGACGAACGACTCCGCCTACGACCTCGTGACCGACCTCCACGCGGCGGGCATCACCGTCCCCGCGGTCATCGATTCCCGCCCGACCGCCTCGGCGGTGGCCGAATCCGTCACCGAATCCACGGGCACGCGTCTCATCCTCGGCGCCGCCGTCACCGGCACCGCCGGTGAGGGACCAGCGGGTCGCATCAGCGCGATCACCGTCGCGTCCCTCGACGATGACGGCGTCGCCGCCGCCGAGGGCGAAGAGATCGCCGTCGACCTGCTCGCCGTGTCCGGCGGACACTCGCCGGTCATCCACCTCCACGGGCAGCGCAAGGGTCAGATCCACTGGAACTCAGACATCGCGGCCTTCGTACCCACCACCCCGGTCCGCGACCAGTTCACCGTCGGAGCCGTGACCGGGGACTACTCGCTGGAATCGGCACTGCGACAAGGCGCCGAGGCAGGCAACCAGGCGGCGAATCAGACCGGCTTCCCGGCCGCGCTCAGCGTTCCGGCAGCCTCGGCGATGGCGTACGCCCCGGCCCGCCCGCTGTGGCTGGTCACTTCGGCAGACGACGACCACGCGAATCTGACCACGCACTTCATCGACTTCCAACGCGACCAGACCGTCGCCGACGTGCAGCGGGCGATGAACGCGGGCATGCGCTCGGTCGAACACATCAAGCGCTACACCTCGATCTCGACGGCCAACGATCAGGGCAAGACCTCAGCGGTCAACGCCATCGGCGCGATCGCCTCGGTGCTGGGGGCGAACAATGATCTCGGCCAGGTCGGGCACACGACCTTCCGCGCCCCCTTCGCCCCGGTGCCGTTCGCGGCACTGGCCGGACGGCGCAAGGGCGAACTCTTCGACCCGGCCCGAGTCACCTCGATCCACCCCTGGCACGTCGCCCACGGGGCCGAATTCGAAGACGTCGGCCAGTGGAAGCGGCCCTGGTACTACCCGCAGCCGGGCGAGGACATGGAGGCCGCGGTGCTGCGCGAGGGCAAGGCCGTGCGCGAATCCGTCGGCTTCCAGGACGCCTCGACGCTCGGCAAGATCGAGATCCGCGGGAAGGACGCGGGAGAGTTCCTCGGGCAGATCTACACCAACGGCTTCAAGAAGCTCAAGGTCGGCAAGGGCCGCTACGGGCTGATGTGCAAGCCCGACGGAATGATCTTCGACGACGGCGTGACCCTGCGCGTGGCCGAGGACCGCTACTACATGACGACGACTACCGGCGGGGCGGCGACCGTGCTGGAATGGCTCGAGGAATGGCACCAGACCGAATGGCCCGACCTCGACGTCGTGTTCACCTCGGTGACGGAACAGTGGTCGACCGTGGCCGTCGCCGGACCCCGGTCGCGCGACGTCATCGCGAAGGTCGCCCCGAACCTCGACGTGTCCAACGAGGCCTTCGAATTCATGGGCTTCCGGGAGACCACGCTGGTAGGCGGGATCCCCGCGCGGATCTGCCGGATCTCGTTCTCCGGTGAGCTCGCCTTCGAGATCAACGTCGACACCTTCTACGGGCTGACCGTCTGGGAGGCCGTCGCCGAGGCGGGTGCCGAGTACGACATCACCCCGTACGGCACCGAGGTCATGCACGTGCTGCGCGCCGAGAAGGGCTTCATCATCGTCGGCCAGGACACCGACGGCACCGTGACCCCGCAGGACGCGGGCATGGAGTGGATCGTGTCGAAGGTCAAGGACTTCATCGGCAAACGCTCCTACACCCGCGAGGACACGGCCCGGGAGGACCGCAAGCACCTCGTGGGCGTGCTCCCGGTCGACGGGACGACACGTCTGGCCGAAGGCGCCCAGCTCATCGCCTCGGGCACCCCGGTCACCCCGGAAGCGGGACCGGTGCCGATGATCGGCCATGTCACCTCGTCCTACATCTCGCCCTCGCTCGACCGGCCCATCGGGCTCGCGCTCGTCGAGAACGGCCGCAACCGGACCGGCGAGATCGTCCAGTCCCCGCTCGGGGACACCCTGGTCGACGTCGAGATCACCTCGCCCGTCTTCTACGATCCGGAAGGGAACCGCCGCGATGGCTGACACCACCTACTCCACAGATACTCTCGCCACACCCGAGGCACTTGATGACCTGCGGGTCTCCCCGGCCGCGCACCTGGCCGAGACGATGGCCGAGGCGAGTGCCGCGGGCGGTCGCCGGGTCGCCCTGCGCGAGCTGCCGTTCACCGTCCAGCTCGGTCTGCGGGCACAGCCGGATTCGGCCTCGGGACGGGCGCTCGAAGACGCCTTCGGCCTGCCCCTGCCGCTTAAGGTCGGTGAGGTCAGTGGCGACAGCGCAGGACTGCACATCCTGTGGCTGAGCCCCGACGAATTCCTCGCCGTCGACGTCTCCCGTCGCCAGCAGCCGGGCGAGACGCTCGTCGCCGAGGCCGGACTCGAGGGACTGCCCGGACAGGCCGTCGACCTCTCGGCCAACCGCACGATCCTCCAGCTGTCGGGTTCGAAGGCCCGCGAGGTCCTCGAGAAGAGCTGCCGCGCCGACCTGCACCCGCGCGCCTTCGGCGTCGGCACCGCGATCGTCACCTCGTTGGGCCCCGTCCCGGTCATCCTCCACCACTCCTCGGTGCTCGAATACCGTGTCTACCCGCGGGCGAGCTTCGCGGACTTCACCGTTCGCTGGCTGCTCGATGGGATGGCGGAGTTCCTCGACGGCGACAGCGCCGGGCCCGACGCGGGCGATAACGGCCGTGCCGATGCAGTGGGCGCGGGCGCTGCGGAGGGGAGCGGCTGATGGCGCTCGGGGTCCTCGATCTCTTCTCGATCGGCATCGGCCCCTCTTCCTCCCACACAGTGGGGCCGATGCGGGCCGCACTCCGGTTCGTCGATGAGCTCGACGGGCAGGGTGTCCTCCACCGGGTCCGTCGGGTCCGGGTCGGACTCTACGGTTCGCTGGCCGCGACCGGGATCGGGCACGGATCGGATTCGGCTGTGCTTGTGGGCTTGAGCGGATTCGATCCCGAAACGCTCGATCCCGACCAGGTGGGCCCGCTGGTCGAGGAGGTGAAGACGCAGCGGAAGCTCCACCTCGGCGGGCGACTCATCATCGAATTCGAACCGGAGACGGACCTCGTCCTCCACCTGCGGAAGAACCTGCCCGGCCACCCCAACGGGATGCTCATCCGCGCCGAGGTCGATGATGAGGTCATCGAGCGTGAGTACTACTCGGTCGGCGGGGGATTCGTCGTCACCGCCGAGGAGCTCGCGGCCGAGAAGGACGCCGCCGAGGCGATCGAGGCGTCCGAATCGGCAGGGCAGCAGGCGGCTGGGCAGGAAGCCGCCTCGGCGACGGCGGGGCAGGGGGAGACCGGGCAGGCGATCGAGTTCGCCACGGCCGATGAGCTCCTCGCCGCCTGCCGTGAGCGCGGGCTGAGCATCGCCGAGCTCATGGCCGTCAACGAACGCGTGGCTCGCACGGATGAGCAGCTGCGGGAGAAGCTGTTGGCGATCTGGGCGGTGATGCGCGAATGCGTGCACAACGGGTGTACGCGTGAGGAGACGACGCTGCCCGGCGGACTCAAAGTCCGCCGGCGCGCGCCGGAACTGCGGGCGAAGCTCGAGGACGCCGAGTACAAGGCATCCGGTTCGCTCGATGCCCTCGAATGGGTCAATCTCTACGCGCTGGCCGTCAACGAGGAGAACGCCTCGGGCGGGCGGATCGTCACGGCCCCGACGAACGGGGCCGCGGGCATCATTCCCGCGGTGCTCCATTACATGGACCGCTTCGTCACCGACGCAGAGATGTCTGACGATGCTGTCGTGACGTTCCTGCTGACGGCCGGAGCGATCGGGATCCTGTTCAAGCGCAACGCCTCGATCTCCGGCGCCGAGGTGGGCTGCCAAGGCGAGGTCGGATCGGCCTGTGCGATGGCCGCCGCAGGACTGTGCGCCGTCCTCGGCGGGACACCCGAGCAGGTCGAGAATGCCGCCGAGATCGGTCTCGAGCACAACCTCGGGCTGACCTGTGACCCGGTCGGCGGACTCGTCCAGGTGCCGTGCATCGAACGCAATGCCATCGCCTCGGTGAAGGCGATCAACGCCGCTCGCCTGGCGATGCACGGTGACGGCACGCACCGGGTCAGCCTCGATCAGGCGATCGAGACGATGCGGCAGACTGGAGCCGATATGAAATCGAAGTACAAGGAGACCTCGCGGGGCGGCCTGGCCGTCAACGTCGTCGAATGCTGATCGGCACGAGATCACGGGCCGGCCTCGGTGCACCGCCGCAGCCGGTCCGTGTCGGACACCGCCCCTGATTTCGCACCACACCAGCTGCTGCACCACCACAGCTGCTGGACCACCCCAGATCTGGCACGACCGAACAGGAAGACAAGCACATGCAGGATTACATCTTCACCCTCGAATGCGACGAGCGCCCGGGCATCCTCCACTCGGTGACCGGAGCCCTGCTCACCCATGGCGGTGACATCAAGGAGCTCAAGCAGTTCGATGACCAGTACGCGCAGCGGCTGTTCCTGCGCATCGACTTCAGCGTCTCCGAGGAGCCGGGCAACGGCATCGAGGCGCTGCGGACCGACTTCGAATCGATCGGCGAGGAGTTCGGTGCGACCTGGCAGCTGTGGCCGCAGGGGGAGAAGCGGCGGGTGCTCATCATGGTCTCGAAGTTCGAGCACTGCCTCAACGACCTGCTCTTCCGCGCCCAGATCGGCGAACTGCCGATCGAGATCGCGGCCGTGGTGTCCAATCACCCAGACCACCGGGAACTCGTCGAGTGGCACCACATCCCCTTCTTCCGGATCCCGGTGACGAAGGAGACCAAACCCGAGGCCGAGGCGAAGCTGCTCGAGCTCGTCGACCGCTTCGAGATCGACCTCGTCGTCCTCGCCCGCTACATGCAGGTCCTCTCCGACGACCTGGCACGCGAGCTGACCGGACGGGCGATCAACATCCACCACTCGTTCCTGCCCTCGTTCAAGGGCGCCAAGCCCTACCACCAGGCATGGGAGCGGGGAGTGAAGACCGTGGGTGCGACCGCGCACTTCGTCAACAGCGAACTCGACGAAGGCCCGATCATCGCTCAGCAGCTCGTCGAGGTCGACCACTCCTTCGGCCCGCAGGACCTTGTGGCCGCCGGCCGTGACGCCGAGTGCAAGGCCCTGTCGAATGCCGTGAAGTGGCACTGCGACGGCCGTGTGTTCCTCTCGGGCAAGAGGACCGTCGTCCTGCGCTGAGGGGGTCGAGAGTACGGCACGCGCCGACCGCTCACGTTGCCGCCGCTGTACCGCTTTATGCGGTGCGCGGTCGACGGCAACGTGAGCGGTCGGCGTGTTTGTGCTGGTGGTTCCGGGGATTACCGCGAGTGGTTGATCTGGACGTGTTTGGTCCGGGTGAAGTCATTGAGCGCGTAGATCGAGAGGTCGCGGCCGTAGCCTGAGCCCTTGAAGCCTCCCCACGGCACCTCGGCGGCCAATGCGAGGTGCGAATTCACCCACACCGTGCCGAAGTCGAGGTGGCGCGGCGCATCGAGGCTGCGCGCTGCATCCTTCGTCCACACCGAGGCGGCCAGGCCGTAGGGCACCTCGTTGGCCCTGGTAAGTGCCTCGTCTTCGGTCTCGAAGGTCTCGATCGTGACGACGGGGCCGAAGATCTCGTGCTGCGAAGCCTCTGAGCCCGGGGCCACGTCGGCGAGCACGGTCGGGGCCACGAAGAATCCCGGACCCTCGAGTGCGGCGCCGCCGACGACGGGGCGGGCACCATCTGAGATCGCGCGATCGAGGAAGCTCGTCACCCGCTTGAAATGCGCCTCGGAGATCATCGGTCCCAGCTCGACATCGTCCCCACCTCGGGGATCGCCGAGGACATAGCTGCTCACCTGCTCGGCCAGCAGCCGGGTGAATTCCTCGGCCACCGAGGAGTGGACGAGCACGCGGGTGCCGGCCCCGCACTCCTGCCCGGAGTTCCAGAAACCTGCCTCGCGCACGCCCTCGGCCGCCGCTTGCAGGTCTGCGTCATCGAAGACGATGACCGGGGCTTTGCCGCCGAGTTCGAGGTGGACCCGTTTGAGGCTCTCGCCCGCGGCCGTCGCGACAGCCTGACCGCTGGGAACGCTGCCGGTCAGAGCGACGAGGTCGATGTCGGGGTGGGAAGACAGCCGGGCGCCGACGCTCGGGCCGAGTCCCGTGACGACGTTGAGGACGCCGGCGGGGAGGAGGTCGGCGATGAGTTCGACGAACTTCAGCGTCGACAGCGGAGTCTGCTCCGAAGGCTTGAGCACGAGGGTGTTCCCGGCGGCCAGGATCGGCCCGATCTTCCACGCGGCCATGAGCAGCGGATAGTTCCACGGCACGACCACGCCGACGACACCGACCGGCTCACGCAGAATCACCGAGGTGTGTCCCTCGACGTAGTCACCCGAACCCATCTCGGTGAATGCCCGACCGGCGCCGGCGGCGAAGCGGAAGACGTCGGCGGACATGGAGATGTCGTCCTCGGAAACCACCCGTGGCTTGCCGGTGTTGAGCGATTCGAGGCGGATGAGCAGATCCGCGTTCTCTTCGACCCGTTCGGCGATGGCGAAGAGGATGTCGGCACGGGCCTTCGGCGTCGTCTCTCGCCACGCGGTCAGCGCCCGACGGGCTGCGACCACGGCGGAATCGACATCGGCAGCGGTGCCTTCGGCCACCTCGGCGATGGTGGTCCCGTCGGCGGGATTGACGATCGTGGTCGTCGGCGCGGCAGCCGTGCTGGTCGTGTCCGAGGTGGCGCCGCCCGCACCCGCGACGAACGCTCCGTCGATGAAGTGGGTGAGGGGCGGGAAATCGGTCGCGTAGACGAGCGGGCTCGTCGAGTTGCCGCGGACGATGGTGGTTTCGGTGGTGGCGGTCATGCGGGCCTCCGCTTCTTCGGTTCGGCTGACTGGGTGTGACTCGGTCTGACTGGGCGTGTTTCTCGCGTGTGACGAGTGCAGCGTGTGACGTGTGGGGTGCGGCCGGCAGATGCCTCGATCGGTCCGACCCCGTATCCGGCGAGATAATTTCGCCAGATGTGATCACATTATCCGTTTGAGCATGTACAGTGCAATGTGTTTGACCGACGAATGTGCACTGCCATGCGCATTCGGTCCGCCTCGGGAAGCGCTGTGCGTGACTGCCTCCCGGGCCCGGGCGCTCGCCCCGAGACAGCGAGCAGAGCCGCGCGGCAGCACGTGCGGGAGTCGACGAACACGGAGCTGTGCTCATGGACCTCACCACCAGATTGCAGGACATCGCCAATGCGATGTGGCTGCCGGTCATCATCCTTGCCATCGTCATGGGCGTGTATTTCACGATCCGCACGAAAGTCCTCCAGATCCGCCTGTTCCCGCAGATGCTGCGCGAACTCAAGGGCGACGGAGAGACCGCGCCCGGCGGGCTGACCCCCTTCCAAGCGCTGGCGCTGACGATCGGCAACCGCGTCGGCGTCGGCAACATCGCCGGAGTCGCCACCGCCGTCGGCTGGGGCGGGCCCGGGGCTCTGTTCTGGATGGGCGTCATGGCCTTCTGCGGCGGTGCCACCGCCTTCGTCGAGTCGACGCTCGCGCAGATCTACAAGGAACGGGTCAACAGCGAGCTCAAGGGCGGTGTCCCGTACTACCTCTACAAGGTCTTCCAGCGACGGTGGATCGGCATGATCGCGGCCGTCATCGCACTCATCCTCTACACGATCCTGGCCCCGGGCATCCAGTCGAACAGCATCGCCGTGAGCTTCGACTATGCCTTCGGAATCCCCGGATGGGTCACCGGAATCGTGGTCACCGGGCTGCTCGGCGTCATCATCTGGGGTGGGCGCGAACGCATCATCAAGGTCGTCAACATCGTCGTCCCGATCATGGCCGTCGGCTACATCGGCGGGGCCATCGTCGTCCTGCTCGTCAACATCACCGAGCTGCCCGGGGCGATCGGTCTCATCATCTCCTCGGCGTTCGGCGCCGACCAGGTCTTCGGCGGCATCGTCGGCGCAGCGATCTCCTGGGGTGTGCGCCGCGCCCTGTTCTCCAATGTCGCAGGAGTGGGTGAGGGCACCTATGCCGCCGGAGCCGCCGAGGTCTCCCACCCCGCCAAACAGGGGCTGGTCCAGACCTTCTCGATCTACATCGACACGCTGACCGTGTGCATGCTCACCGGGCTGATGATGGTCGTGACCGGCCAATACAACGTGATCACCGAGGATGGTCGAGAGCTGCTGGTCAACCTGCCCGGAGTCGAGCCCGGAACGAACTTCACCCAGGCCGCCGTCGACACCGTCGCCACCGGGTTCGGTTCGCCCTTCATTGCGGTCTCAGTGGCGATGTTCGCGATCACCACCATCGTCGCCTTCTACTTCATCGCCGACACGAACCTGTCGTTCATCATCGGTGAGGGCAGGAAGATCTACGTCCGCATCCTCGAATGCGTGCTGCTGGCCGTGTGCTTCATCAGCTGCATCGTCGACGCCGGCGCTGTCTGGGCCGTGGGAGACATGGGCTATGCGAGTCTCGGCGTCATCAACTTCATCGGCCTCATCCTGCTCTCCCGGATCGCTCTGAGGGCGCTCAAGGACTTCGACGACCAGCGCAAGCAGGGGCTCAATCCCACCTTCGACCCCGTCAAGCTCGGGATCCGACATGCGAACTTCTGGGAAGAGCTGCGCGCCGAGGAGGCACACGCGCTCTCCTCCCCGGCAGAGTCCGTCCGGCCGGGAGAGGCCGGCCCCGAGTCTGCTCGGTCAGCAGAGTCCGTCCGGCCGGAAAAGGCCGGCCCCGACAAGACCCGCCCCGAAACCGGAGACGACCAGGAAGGTTCGAAATGACGATCATCGCCGCATTCCCCTACGGAAAGAAGGACCGTTCGGCCCTGCACCTCGCCGGGCTGCTCGCTCGATCGAGCGGCGAGTCGCTGCGGATCGTCAGCATCGTCCCTGATCAGTCGACGTCCATGATTCCCAGCGGCAGTGACCTTCAGTTCGCCGCATGGTCACGGGAGAGGGGGCGCAAAGCCATCGCCGAGGCGGAGCGCGCAGCTGCCGAGATCTGCCCCGATGTCGTCACCGAGACCGTGGCCGTCGCCTCCCGGTCCCGCGCGAAGGGACTCATCGCCGAGGCGGTCGCCGCCGAAGCCTCGATGATCGTCGTCGGATCCGGCACCGAGGGGACACGCGGTCGGATCCGGGTGAGCGCCACCTCCGACCGGCTGCTGCATTCCTCGCCGGTGCCGGTGGCATTGGCCCCGAAAGGCTACGGTGCGAGCTCTGGGCGGCAGGGCGGAGCGGAGGGCGGACAAGGCGCTTCTCGCATCACTCGGGTGACCTGCTCGTTCCGCGGTGATGTCGCGACACAGAACGTGCTCAGCGCGACAGCCGAATTCGCTCGTGCCGCCCAGTCGGGCCTGCGTGTGGCGACCTTCGGGGTCAGCGGTCGGACCATCGAGCCCGCGTCCCTCGACGACGACTCGACGCGCAGTGACTATGTCGACCATCTCCGTGCCGCACAGGAGAAGGCGGTCGCAGGACTCGACGGGTCCGATGCCCGCCCGGTCGGGGCGATCGCCGAGGTGGTCGGCATCGGCCGGGACTGGAAGGCGGCACTGTCATCGATCGCCTGGGAACCGGGGGAGATCCTCGTCATCGGGTCGTCCTCGGAGGGGCGCCGGTCCCGAGTATTCCTCGGATCGAATGCCGCCCGCATCATCAGGCATTCCCCGGTCCCCGTTCTGGTCGTGCCGTGAAGCGGGCAGATTGCTGCTCGCTTCACGGCAGACAGTTTCAGACAGGCAGTCAGCTCTTCACCGCATCCAACGCGAGCGCGTCGTCCAGAGCGCGCGCGATCTCGACGGACGAGGACGGATTCTGCCCGGTGATGAGCGTGCCGTCGGTGACGACGTGCGACGTCCACTCGGGTGCGGCTGAATAGTCCGCTCCGCGCTCTTTCAGCGCGTCCTCGAGGAGGAACGGCATCACATCGGTCAGGCCGACGGCCTCCTCCTCGGCGTTGCTGAATCCAGTGACCCTGCGGCCCTCGACGAAGGGGCGACCCTCGGCGGTTCGCACGTCGCGAAGGACTGACGGGGCATGGCAGACGAACGCTGTCGGCTTCCCCGCGCGGGCAAAAGCCTCGATGAGTGCAGCGGACTCGGGGCTGTGGGCGAGGTCCCACACGATGCCGTGTCCGCCCGGGTAGAACACCGCGTCGAAGTCATCCGGGTCCATATCCGCGAGGGGGCGAGCCTGACCGATGAGGTCCTGCGCGGCCTTGTCCGCGACGAGTCGATGGGTCTCCTCGGTGTCGTATGGAGGTTCGGCACTGGCCGGATCGTAGGGCGGTCGGGCGCCGGTCAGCGTTGCGATCGTCAGGTGGTGACCTCGTTCGGTGAGCAGGTAGTACGGTGCAGCCAGCTCTTCGAGCCAGTAACCGGTCCGGCGACCGGTGTCGCCGAGGGAATCGTGGGTGGTGAGAACGATGAGGATGTTCGACATGAGCGGTCCTTTCACGCGGATACCAGGTCGATTCGTCGGCTTCTCGAAACGGTCTCGGTCTCTCGCCGAGGCGGCCGGAATCGGTCTGCGATCCGCAGTACGGATGGGATACGACTCACCGTAGTCCGCTGGTTCGGGAGAGCGTGTGCAGAATCCAACGGCGAAGTTGAGCATTCCTCCACAGCTGCCCCGAGAGGCAGACATCAGTCCCACGGCGTGCGGAAAGGGCCTATAGTCAAATTACATCGCCACCGGCGTTTGGTGAAAGCAAGGAGGCTCTCATGAACAATCCGATGAACCCATTGGAGTTCCACGTGACATCGGGGGACCTGATCGCGCAGCTCAAGGCGGGAGCTCCCGAACCGGGCGTCAACGAGGGCCCCTACCCCGGTCTGCTCATCTACCGCTACGATGAGCCGGTCTCCCTCGACTGGGATGAGGTGAGCACTCTCCACCTGTGCATCATTGCGCAGGGTCGCAAGCGCATCACGATGGAGAATGAGGACTTCTTCTACGACCCCTTCACCTATCTGGCGATCCCGGGGGACGTTCCGTTCGAGACCGTGATTCTCGAGGCCAGCCCGGAGAAGCCCTTCCTCTCCTTCGGCCTGCAGATCGATCCGGGTCTGGTCAAACAGGTCTCCGCTGACATCATCGCCGAACGTGAGGTCGTCGCCTTCGGCAGAGATCATACGCCGCGCCAGGAGCAGGCGTTCCTCTCGGCACTCGACGGAGAGATGATGGACGCCGTGCTGCGTTTCCTCAGATCGCTGTCATCAGCGACGGATCGCAGGGTGCTCACGCCGGTGTATCTGCGCGAGATCGTCTATCGGGCGCTCCAGGCCGAACAGTACAGTCGCCTCGTCGGTCGTGCGGCCAGCGAAGCCAATCCGATCAGTGCCGTCATCGCCTACGCCAAGCAGCATCTGTCAGAGCAGCTGAGCGTTGCCGACCTCGCGGAGCAGGCTTTCATGAGTCCTTCGGCCTTCTCCCATCTGTTCCGCGATGTGACCGGCAAGTCGCCGTACAGGTTCATCAAGGAGATGCGTCTCAATCGCGCCCGTGAGCTCCTCGTCGAGAACAGCTCTTCGGTCACGGAGATTTCGCAGGCCGTCGGATACGGCAGCACCTCCCACTTCATCAACGAGTTCCGAACCCGTTATGGGGCATCGCCGCGCGCGTTCGGCGATGCCAGTCGCACCGCCATACAGGGACTTGCGCCCGTGAGAGCGGCGCGGGCCTGAAATCCTGCAGTTCCCGGGATCGTATCGATCCCGGGAATCGACGTGTCCGAAAACCGCTGTTCAAGAGGCTAGTGTCCTGGTCAGAGGCGTGTTCACGCCAGTATCGATTTACGCAATTTCGCCGCAGGAATCGACAAGTATTGTGATCTGAGGCACGAATAGAGTCGATGGCAACCACAGAGAATGAAAGAGGTTGCCATGACCCGAATCGCTTTTCTCGTCACCAGCGCACGAGAGATCGACCTGGACGAGAGTCCAGCTCATCCGACCGGCTATTGGGCCGAAGAGGCACTGAAGTCCTACGAGAGGTTCGTCGCTGCCGGCGCCGAGGTGACAGTTCTGACCCCCGACGGGCGTGCACCTGTGCCGGATCCGTATGGCCTCGAGCACTTCTTCCACTACCCCGATGACGATGCCGACTACTTCGCTTCGGTCTATCGGACCTTTGCGCACGATCCCGACGATATTCGGATCACCCTCGATCAGACCACGCAGTTGGAACTCATGGCCGGGCGGCGTATCGCCCAGAGGCTCGTCGCGGCCGGCCGGACTGCGCAGGAGGCGCACGCCCTCATCGCTCAGGCAGCGAGGATCGCCTGGAGCGGCAGACTCAAACTCGTCGACGTGATGCTTGAGAACGGACTCGACGGCGGCCTCTCGGAACAGGAGCTGCGCGACGCCGTGGACGAACTCGTCCAGGACAGCGCCGGGATCTCCTCCGACCGACAGTCCAGATTGGCGGCCATCCCAGGATTCAACGACCCGACTGCGCTGTCCTCGCTCACCGACGAGCAGATGGCAGAGTTCGATGCGGTCTTCGCCCCTGGCGGGCACGGCCCCATGGTCGACCTTCCCGAGAACCCGGATGTGTCCCGACTGCTCAGCGTCCTCCAGGACAAGGGCGCGCTCATCGCCTCACTGTGCCACGGACCGGCGTTCCTCCTGGCCGCCCCCGAACGTGCTGACGGACACTGGCTGTTCGAGGGCTACCGGCTCACCGCGTACACCGACGACGAAGAGAACCAGAACAGCATCGGCAGGCTCGGGATGCCTTGGCTTCTCGCCGACGCCCTGCAGAACGCCGGGGCCATCTACGACGATGCCCCGTATGCCTGGGCCTCTCACGTCGTCGTCGACCGCAACCTCATCACCGGGCAGAACCCGAACTCCACCGAGGCGACTGCAGACGCCGTCGTCAAAGCACTGCAGCTCGCCTGAGAACTCCGATCGAAGGAATCCACCATGACCGTCACCTCGGAACACACCGTTCGAGCGTTCCTTGCCGGCCTCAGCCAGAAGGACACCGCAGCAGCCTTGTCCGTCGTCTCCGACGATGTGCAGCTGACCGTTCACCCCCTGCGCATCTCGCAGGGGGACAAGACTCGAGTGAAATGGCTGCTCGACGAGATCGTCACCGCCTTCCCCGACCTGCTCATCACCATCTCGACCATCACCGATGTCGGTCGAGTCGCCGTCGCCGAGTTCAAGCTCGAAGGCACGCAGGCTGCGGACTTCCTCGGCGCCATCAATCAGGAGAAGCACCTCGACCTCGACACCGCGTGGCGGTTCACGGTCGATCACGACCAGATCGTGGGCATCGATGCCTACTGGTGCCAGAACCAGCTCTACCGCCGCTTGGCCGTCAAACGCCAAGACCGTGTGGCCATCGTCTGACAAAGGAGAAGAGACATGAGCATCACCGTGGACATCACCGACCGGAAAGCGAAGGCGCACGCCGTCGCCACAGAGTTCTTCGACGTGTATCGCGAACGCGATGTCGTCGCCATGACGGACCTGTGCACCGACAACGCCGACTTCTCGTACGGTCCGTTCGAGGTCTGGGCCAAACAGCGCGTCGTCCGGGGCGACGGCAAGGTCCGCACCGTCGGCCGTGTCATCTGGAGCGGACTCATCAATTCGTTCCCGAACCTGGGAAACGACGTCTACACCATTGACGCCAATGACAACGGCGACGTCGTCGTCGCCTGCGACATCACCGGCACACAGCAGAAGCCCTGGGGTTTCATCGCCTCGCTGGGACAGTACTTCGCTGAGCCCCACCTGTTCATCATGCACGTCGACGAGGACGGCCTCATCGACAGCATCCGCGCCTACTGGGACAACAGCGGCGTCAACCGCCAGCTCGGCCACTACGAAGTCGACTGAGAAAGGACAACAGAGATGACTCTGCTCAAACGTGAGGAATGGCAGGACTTCGTCCGCCACACCGACTGGACACTCAGCTACGTCGATGACGAAGCAGTCTATCCCGATTGGCTGACCGGCACCGGCAAGGTCCCGCGCGAAGCCTGGTTGGACTGGGAGGAGGGCTACAAGGTCAGCTACCCGGAGTACGTCTACACGCAGCGTGACAAGGAGACCTCGACGCATGCGGTCAAAGCGACGCTGCAGCGCACCTCCACCTACGACCGGCTCTCGGAAGGGTGGAAGTCTTCGACGAAGATGCACTTCGGCGGTGTCGCACAGGTCGAGTACACGGCCATGCTCGCCGAAATGAAGATGGCTCGCTTCGGGCTCAATGCGGCGTGGCGCAACATGGCGGTCTACGGCCAGCTCGACGAACTGCGCCACAACGCTCTGACGACCTTCTTCGGTCATGAGCTCATTGCCAAGGACACGCAGTTCGACTGGACGCAGAAGACGTACAACACCAATGACTGGGTGGCGATCGCCCTGCGCACGCTCTTCGACGGCTTCATGACGACATCGAACACCGTCGACTGTGCTCTCATGCTCCCGCTGACCTTCGAGACCGGATTCACCAATCTCCAGTTCGTCGCGCTCTCGGCCGACGCGATGGAAGCCGGCGACATCAACTTCGCCAACATGATCTCCTCGATCCAGACCGACGAGGCACGGCACTCACAGCAGGGTGTCGCCACCCTGGAGATCCTCGTCGAGCATGACCCGCAGCGCGCACAGTGGGTCGTCGACAAGGGGTTCTGGGCCAACGCCCGTGCCTTCGCGGCACTGACCGGCATCCCGATGGACTACTACACACCGCTCGAACACCGGAAGCAGTCGTATCGGGAGTTCATGGAGGAATGGATCGTCGACCAGTTCGTGCGGACGATCGAGGACTACGGACTGAAGAAGCCCTGGTACTGGGACGAATTCATGCAGGGTCTCGACACATGGCACCACAGCCTGCACATGGGGATGTGGTGGTGGCGGCCGACGCTGTGGTGGAATCCCACGGCCGGAGTGTCCAAAGACGAGCGTGACTGGCTGCGGGAGAAGTACCCGAACTGGGAGAACGTCTACGGCGACAAGTGGGACACGATCATCGACAACATCAACGCCAACAACGTCGAGGCGACACAGCCGGAGACGCTTCCCTGGCTGTGCCCGACCTGCCACCTGCCCGTCTGCAACCCGACACAGTCCCGCAGCGGACAGTGGCGCATCCGCGATCACGGTCTCGACTACAACGGCAAGAAGCTCCACTTCTGCAGCAAGGGCTGCCGCCAGGTGTGGTGGAAGGACCGTGACAACGTCAATCACCAGACGCTCGTCGACAGGTTCCTCGACGGCCAGATCCAACCGGCGAACGTCGAGGGGCTGCTGGGCTACATGGGCATCACCCCGGACATCATGGGTGACGACCCCGACTACGCGGCGTGGACGAAGGACTACACCGGCCGCACCTCGGCCGGAATCATCACGAAGGGGGTCTGAGGCGATGACTGAACAGAGAGTCCACCTCGGCGTCGAGGACCGGGCGCCCGAGCCCGTGCCCGTATGCGCAGTCTTCGCCAACGACTTCGTCGCGGTCCTGGTCCCCGTGACCACGGCGTCGACGATGGATGAGGTCGCCGAGGCGGTCGCGCACCATTCGGAGGGCCGCCGAGTCCGTGCCCAACCGTTCCCGAAGGTCGTCATCCACAACGGGAAGCGGCTGCCGGGCAGCATGACGGTCGCCGAAGCAGGAATCGTGGCGCAGGATTTCGTCGCGGTCGAATACGACACCGAAGGAGTCGAGAGATGAAGAACCCAGTGGGCCCCGTCTTCAGGATGGGCGACGAAGTGGACAAGATCCTCGATGCCCTCGAGGACGACAACCCCGATGCGGAGATCGAAGTCATCGACAAGGGCTCCTACCTGCGGGTCCAAGCCGAGGACTTCCTCGTCCTGACCGAGGCGACGCTGCAGGACTATCTGGGGCCCGACTATCGGATCCGCTCGCTCGAGATGGTCATGTCCTCCTTCGCCGGTCGCGTGCTCACCGAGAGCGATTCCATCAGATGGCAGAGAGCCGACCTGTCACGGGATGCCGAGGCAGCCAAGAAGGGAGTGCTGGCGTGAGTGAAGAAGCAGCACGCAAACCGGCGCGGAAGCGCAAGCAGCGCACATTCAGTGCCTTCGGCGACGTCCGGAGAATGCCCAGCGAGTACGAGATCGTCACTCACGGGCAGAATTGGAACACACGGAACAACGAGTCGAGCGTGTTCGAGCAGAACCCCTCCTCGGCCGGCAACCTGTGGTTCCTCACCTATCGGGAGAACTCCCCTCTGCAGGCTGACGATTGGGAGGCTTTCCGAGACCCGGACCAGATCTCATACCGCTCGTATGTCAACCTGCAGGCCGGCGAACAGAGCAAGATCGACGGAGTCCTCGAGAACTACGGCGATGCCGGCGCCGACGATGCGCTGTCCGATGAACAGGTGCGAATGCTGGGGACCGCGTTCACCCCGTCCCGCTTCCTCGCACACGGATTCCAGCAGGCAGAGGCCTACATCGGCTTCATCGGCCCGAGTTCGGTCGTGACGAGTGCGGCCGGGTATGCGAACGCGGACTTCCTCCGTCGCGTCTCCGTCATCGCCTACCGCACGCGGGCGCTGCAGATCGCACATCCGGGCTCCGGAATCGGAGAACGGGAGCGGGAACTGTGGGAACAGGATCCGGCGTGGCAGCCGGCGCGCAAAGCGATCGAACGTGCCCTCATCGCCTACGACTGGGGAGAGGCCTTCACTTCGGTCAATCTCGTCCTCGGCCCCACCCTCGACGATGTCCTCATTCGTCAGTTCGGGGAGGTCAGTCGAGAGAACGGGGACGAGCAGTCCTGGCTGCTGTCGAATCTCCTCGCCGCCGACACTGCACGCCGAGGACGGTGGAGTTCAGCACTGGCGCGCTATGCGCTCGACCAGCGGCCGACCAATGAGAAACCGCTGCACAAATGGATCGACCGCTGGTCGGTCGCCGCCGATGAGGCGGCCGCGGCATTGGCACCGCTGCTCGGACGCACGGCTGATCATGTCGTCGGCGAAGCCAGAGCCAGCCGAGAGCAGTTCCACCAGACCATCTTCGACGTCGCCGAGGAAGCGAGCTGATCACCATGTCCGACACCGACACCGACATCAAGGCGCGACAGTGGCATGAAGTCGCGAACGTCGACGACATCTGGGAGGGCGAGATGCTCGCCGTCGACGTCGAGGGGACCTCCGTGCTGCTGGTCAACAATGACGACGACATCGTCGCCTACCGCAATCAGTGCCCGCATCAGGAATGGGCTCTCGACGACGGTGACCTCGACGGCAACAAGCTCACATGTGCCCAGCACCTGTGGGAGTTCGACGTGTGCACGGCCAAGGGGATCAATCCGACGACGCATTCGCTGACACCCTATGCCTGCAAGGTCGATGACGACAGCGGGGCGATCTGGGTGAGTCTGCAATGACTGCCGTGGTGCTCATCGGCGGGGGTGTGGCCACGGCGGCAGCCGCCGTCGGGCTGCGCTCCGGTGGCTTCGAGGGCGAGGTGGTCCTCGTCTGTGAAGAGACGGAGCCGCCGTATGAGCGGCCGCCGCTGTCCAAGGAGTTCCTGGCCGGCACTTCCTCTCTCGAGGACTTCGCCGTCAACCCTCGTCAGTGGTATGACGATGAGGGGATCGAGCTTCTCCTCGGGGTGCGCGCGGAATCGCTCGATCCAGCAGAGCATTCGGTGCGGCTGTCCGACGGTCGGATGCTGCGCTACGACGTGCTGGTGATCGGCACGGGCGCTCGAGCCCGCACGGTTCCGGGATTCGAAGGTGACCATGTGCATGTCCTGCGCACCATCGACGACGCGAGGCGACTGGACCGGAGCCTGAAGTCCGGCAGTCGGGTGGCTGTCCTCGGTGGAGGTTTCGTCGGCTGCGAAGCTGCCGCCGTGGCGGTCGCACGCGGGGCCGATGTCACGCTCTTCAGCAGTTCGCCGCTTCCGCTCGAGCGGGCGCTGGGCCCGGAGATCGGTCGAGCGATGCTCGAGGTGCACACCGACAACGGTGTGCACATGCGATGTGAGGAGACGATCACCTCGGTGTGCGAAACATCCGATGGGCTCGAGCTCCGGACGGGTTCAGGCGAAGTCATCGAGTGCGACGAGCTGGTGGTCGGCATCGGATCGGTGCCGAACAGCGAATTGGCGGCAGAAGCCGGGCTTGACGTCGACGAGGGCATTCTCACCGATGAGTTCGGTCGGACGAGTGTGCCCGAGGTGTATGCCGTCGGCGATGTCGCGCAGCGTTTCCACCCGGTCTATGGTGCCAGGGTCCGCGTGGAACACCATGACACCGCGATGCGGCACGGCCAGAACGTCGCCCGCAACATCCTCGGCGATTCGCTGCCCTTCACCGAGGAGCACTATTTCTGGTCCGATCAGTATGACTGCAAGCTGCAGTCGATCGGCCATTACGTCGGTTCGGACGGGCAGAGGGTGGTCCGCGGCTCTGTCGATGCTCGCTCCTTCTGCGTGTTCACCGTGGTGGACGGGCGCGTCCGAGCGATGGTCGCGATGAACCGACCGGGCGATCTGCTTCAGGTTCGCAAGCTGCTCTCGCAGCCCCACGTCGCTACCGCGGAAGAGCTTGCCGACGAGAAATTTCCCATCAAACGCCTCCTGCCGCAGCGCAGCAGGAGGGCTCACATGGAGGTGAGTTAGATGACAGCACTTGCAGGATTCACGGAGGTCACCGATATATCGGTGCACGTCGATCAGGTTCGAGTCACAGAGAGCGATGCTCGCGCAGCACTCGAGCGGATCTCCGGTCGACCCGCCGTGCAGGCCAGAGCAAGGCTGAGATTCGGGCCGGGCCGTACCTGTGAACCGATCGCCAGAGTCCTCGACGAGGCGATCACCCGGGCGAGCGAAGGCGGCCTCGACGTCGACAACCTTGTGGTCGCAGCCGGTCAGGCGGAGGCGGGAGAGGACATTGTGCGCATCCGTCGCGAGGCACATGGAGTAGCCGATTGGATCCACAGTGCCACGACCGACGTCACCATCGTCCTCCGCCCGGCGGGTCTGGCATCCTTGCCCGATCGCACTCCGCTGAGGGAGCGGACGGCACCGTCCGCTCTGCCGGAACGTGAACCAGAGGATCTGGCCGCACTGTCGGTGCGAGAAGAGCTCTACGACGTCATCGACCCCGACCTCGGTGTCAACATCGTCGACCTCGGGTTCATCCGGCACATCGGCGTCGACAACGGAGTCGCAACGATCACCATGACGCTGACCTCGGCGGCGTGCCCCCTGTCGGAGGTCATGGAGCGCAATATCAGCGGTGTTCTCGAAGGTACCGGCATCCGCCCCCATGTCGAGTGGGAATGGGTTCCGTGCTGGAGTCCCAAGGACATCAGCGAAGACGGCCGAGAGCAGCTGCGCGCCATCGGATTCAGCGCGTTCTGACTCAAGCACCTGCCGAAAGCACTGCGGATGCACATCGAATCCACTGACCGTCAACGATCGGAGAACAACAATGGCACATGTCATCATCGCCACCTGGGTGGCGAAGGCCGAAGAGGCCGAATACGTGGCCCACACCCTCACCCGGATCGCGCCGGAGATCCGAGCAGAGCCGAAGACGCTGGAGTTTCAGGCGCAGCGACGTACGGACGACCCGCTGACGTTCGTGCTCTATGAGCGCTATCCGGATCCGTCAGGGTATGCCGACCACGCGTCGACGCAGCTGTTCAAGGACGTCGTGATCGCGGATCTCATCCCGCGGCTGGCGCAGCGTGAGGTGCAGACCTTCACGTCTTTCGCGGATTGATCGTCTGTTCTCAGGGTTCTTCGATTCGACGAAAGATGGTGTCGGCGCGGCGCGGTTAGACTGACGGGCATGAGCGAGACCACAGCAGAACCCGGTATGCGCATCGGGGATCAGGTATTCGAGGCGATGCAGGCGAGCATTCTCAGCGGGGAGTACCTGAGCGGCCAACGCCTGCGGATTCGTCAGCTCGCCGCCGAACTCGGCACTTCCGTCATGCCTGTGCGCGAGTCACTCGCTCGCCTCGAGGAGGTCGGACTCGTCGAGACCAGTCCGCATCGGGGCGCCGTGGTGAAGACGTTCACGGCCGAGGAGCTGCTGCAGATCTATTCCGTTCGTCGGATCCTCGAGGTCGAAGCGGTGGTCCACGGTGCGCCGAAGCTCACCGGCGAGGGGCGGGCGCGTCTCGACGACGAGTTCGCGGCCATGCAGACGGCACTCGAAGCGGAGGACCCCGCAGGATACCTCGACCACGACGAGGAGCTGCTGGCCACGGTCTATGAAGCCGCCGGCAATCCCGTGCTCGTCGAGACGATCCGTACACTCTGGCTGCGGTGCCGCGCGTACAAACTCGTCGGTGCCAGGCGGGAGATCGCTGCGGGGGACATGGCGCCTCTGCTCAAACATCAGCGTCGGCTCATGGATGCCGTCGACGCCGGTGATCCCGCGCTCGCCGCCTCGGTGACCGAGGACTCCTTCGACGATGCGGTCAGCCGCATCCGTGCGGGGCTGGGGGAGTAGTTGGGCCTGTGGCGTTCAGACCCCTCGACGGGCTCCGAGCGATGAGCTGATCGCCGGCGACATGCCGGTGATCGGCAGGTGACTGCAACCCTCTTTTCTCTGCCCCACGGCGTTCGTGAGAACTCGCTCGAAAATCCCGTGCTCTGACACTTGCTTTTAAATGTGATCACATTTTACGCTGAGTGCAGATGTCAGCGTGAGGATGCGCTGGCACTCAGAGAAGAGAGGGGGTGTTCCCCATGAAGGATGCAGTCATCGTCGGAGGCGGACTCGCAGGACTGTCCGCGGCTTGGCGGCTGCGGAACTGGGATATCACGGTGTTGGAGTCGAACCACAGAGTCGGTGGGCGAATCCGGTCGGAGAACCGCGGACGCTACTTCCTCAACTGGGGCGGACACATGTTCGCCGGCGGGAAGTCATCGACGAACGAACTCATCACCGAGACCGAGACGCGCACGAGCGAGATCCCGGGATCCCTGTCGGCGGTGTCGATGAACGGCAAGCTGCTCATCGACGGGCCCGTTCAGTCGTATCCCTTCCGGATCCCGATGTCGCTCAAGGACCGGGCATCGATGATCAAGGCCGGCGTCAAGGTCTCGGCCGATGTCCTCCGCTACGCCAACGCCGTGCGTCTGCGCCCGAACGAAAGCTCGGAGATGCGCCAGCAGCGCATCTACGACTTCGAGAACGACCGCTCGTTCGCCGACTATATCGGGGAACTCTCCGAAGACGCCGAGGCGATGTTCCGCCCGACCATCACTCGTTCGGCCGCCGACCCCGACGAGCTCGCCGCCGGTGCCGGAATCGGCTACTTCAGCCTCGTGTGGAACATCGGTCAGGGCCTCAATCGCAGCATCGGGGGAGGTCCGTCCAACCTCGTCGAGTCGATCGCTGCGCCGCTGCAGGAGAACATCCAGCTGGATGCGAAGGTCTACGAGATCGTCCATAAGAAGGACCATGTCGTCGTCCGCTACCGGCAGGACGACATCGACCATGAGATCGAGGCGCTGTCCGTCGTTCTCGCCACTCCCGCGACCGTTGCTCACCGGGTTGCGGTCGACCTGCAGGAGGACAAGCGCGAGGCGCTGTCGAAGATCGTCTACGGCCCCTACGTCTCCGCGGCGTTCCTCACCAATGAGACCGAACCCCAGCCGTGGGACCGGGCATATGGGATTGCGACCCCGAAGCGTTCGTTCAACGTCGTGATGAACCAGGGCAACATCGTCCGCGGCACCGAGAGTCAGCGCCAGCCCGGGGGCAGCATCATGACCTTCTCCCCGGCAAGTCTGGCCCGCAAGCTGCTCGACCTCGACGATGCGGACATCCTCGACACCTACATCTCCGATCTCGACGAGGTGCTGCCGGGCTTCGCCGGCATCGTCGAAGAGGCTCATGTCCAGCGCTGGCGCACGGGAGCACCGTACTGCTTCCCCGGGCGCGGAAAGCTTCAGCCCACGCTCAATTCGCTGTCGGGAAGGGTCTTCCTCGCCGGCGACTACATGGGCACGCTGTACACCGAGACCGCGATCAGCTCCGGCTTCACCGCAGCGCAGGAGGCCGCGAACATCCTCGTCACCGCCCGTCAGACCCGCAGACACCATCCGGTCCAGCACCCGAACGAGGACGAACCGCCGCGGCACGACGCGGCCACCGCCTCGGCGCGGGAGACGACGACGGGGATCACCCCGCACACGTCCACCACCAACACTTCAGCATCCACCACTTCGGAGGCATCATGACCACTCAGCTGCGCGGCGTCCTCACCGCCCTGACCACCCCCTTCGACGCCGAGGAGAACATCGACTTCGATGCCCTCGGCCGCGTCGTCGACCGTTCGATCGACGGCGGAGTCGACGGCCTCGTCGTCGGCGGATCGACCGCCGAATTCGCCACGATGACCGCCGAAGAGCGCGAGCAGATGGTCGGATTCGTCATCGACCGCGCCGCCGGCCGCGTCCCCGTCGTCGCACAGACCGGGGCGACGACCACTCGCGAGGCCATCCGCCAGTCCCGGGCCGCGCAGGCCGCAGGCGCCGATGTGCTCATGATCGTCACTCCCTACTACGAGCCGCTCACCCTGGCCGAGACCCTCGACTACATCCGCACGGTCGCTGCTGCCGTCGACATCGACGTCATGCTCTACAACATCCCCGGAGCGACCGGGGTCAACCTCGACCCGGACACGGTGCGCACCCTCGCCGAGGAGATCCCCAACGTCCGCTACATCAAGGATTCCAGCGCGGACTGGGAACAGGGGCTCAAGCTCATCCATCACCACAGCGACGTCATCGGCACGTTCATCGGCTGGGACTCCTACATCTACTCCGGCCTCGTCGAGGGCGTCGCCGGAATGGTCGCCGGCGCCGCGAACGTCGTGCCGGCCGAGATCGTGTCCGTCGCTGCGAAGATCGCCGCCGGCGACCTGACCGGGGCGTTGGAGGAGTGGAAGAGGCTCTATCCGGTCATCGACGCGATGATCTCCGAGCCGTTCATCCAGTCGGTCAAGGCCGGCCTCGAGCTTCGCGGCGTTCCGGTCGGGTCACCTCGGCGACCGATGGCCGATACCGACCCCGATGCCCGGGAGCGGATCAAGGACGCGCTGGCCGGGCTGCGCGGCTGATTGCGGCTCAGGCGCGAGCGAGCAGAGCTGTATGAACCTCGGCGGGGACGTCGATGACCTCACAGCTGCGCTTGCGGCCGAAGTCGATGCCGAAGTCACGGTGCAGTCGGTCGAGGTGTGCGGCGACGCGGTCGACGTAGCCGGGGTCGAAGGCCTCTGGTGAGATCGCGACGGCGGTGAGTCCGATGCCGGGGTTCTCGTCGCCCTCGGCATGGCTGGGTGCATCGAGTGAGAAGCGGCCTCCGCCGAGGTTCGCGAGGAATTCGACCATGAGCGCGATATTGCTGCCTTTGACTCCGCCGAACGGCAGCAGTGAACCAGCGAGTGCCGCGTGTGCATCGGTTGTCGGTCTGCCGTCCGGGCCGATCGCCTGACCAGCCGGAATGCCCTCCCCGCGGGTCGCGGCATCGCGGATGTTCACCCACGCGGTCTCGCTGCTCGCCTGGTCGAAGAAGCGCGGGCCGTCGGCGTGAGGCACGGCGAAGGCAAAAGGGTTCGTTCCCGTCACGGGAGCCTCGGCGCCGAAGATCGACATGAGCGCGGGCGAGTTCGACGCCACGAGGGCGACGAATCCCCGCCGGGCGATCCGATCGACATAGTGGCCGAGCTCGCCGGCGGTATAGGCGTTCGTGATGCTCAGCATCGCCACACCGAGGCGGTCGGCAGCGTCGATCAACGACTCGAATGCCGTGTCGAAGGCAAGCTGAGCAGTGCCGGTGTCGGCATCGACATGGTGGGCGGCCGGAAGGCGGGATGTCAGCACCGGTCGTGCGGCACCGTTGATCCGCCCAGCCTCGAGGGCATCGAGATAGTCGACGAGGTGCGCCGTGCCCACCTGGGTCTTGCCGCGCCGGTCAGCGGCCACCGCCGAGGCGGCCAAGGACCGGGCCATCTCCGCTGATCCGCCCGCCGCGAGCACCGCAGACGTGCTGAGTTCGTTGAGCTCATCGGGGGTCATGGTCACGGTAGGGGTCTCGGCTGGCGTGGAATCTGCGGGGTCGGGCATGGCTCACACGTTACCGGGAATGTGCTCGCCCACGCCGTCAGCGGTCAATCCGTGGCACGGGAGTTCACTTCGCGACGACGCGGAAGGTCTCCATTCGTGAATCCTGGGCTCCGCGGACGTAGCCCGACGGCGCATCGGCGGTCATCTGCAGGAACGTCACAGCCTCCTCGCTGAGCTCCTCACCGGGAAGGACATTCGGAATGCCGGGTGGATACGCGGCGAGAGCATCCGCGGACACCCGGCCGACCGCCTCGGCGGCGGGAACGACCTCGGAGGCGGCGAAGAACGCCTCCCCGATCTCCCGATGTTTCGCGCAGCTGCCGGGGAGGACGATCGGACGCTCGGGTTCGGACTCCGAGCGCGGCAGCGCCTGCAGCGCGGACCAGAACCGTTCGACGTCGACCGGGGAGGTCGCCCCGACGAGGAGCAGCAGCGCCGAGGGCGTCGCGAGCTCGCAGTAGATCCGATGATCGCGGATGAGCAGGTACTGCGCGTCCGTTCCGGTGATCCCGGCACCCCGCGTGTCGATGACGACCTTCAGCGGATCATGGTCGATCGCATCGCGGCCGGCGAGGATGTCCGGAGTGGCATCGCGGAAGCGCGCATCCGCACGGACTCGGCCCCGGATGTCCTCTGCGGTTCTCAACGCCTCACCGATCGCCTCGGGATGGGTGACGAGGTGCCGCCTGGCCTCGTCGAGGGAGGCGAGCAGGAGCGAACTGCACGAGGTCGACTGATACGACCTGACCACGCGATCGACGAGCGGTTCGAGTCGCTCGGCCAGCCGACCATGACCGAGCTGGACCATCGCCGACTGGGTGAGTGAGCCGGCGCCCTTGTGCGTGCTCGAGATGACGAGATCGGCGCCGCAGCGCACCGCGTTGACGGGCAGGTCCGGATGCAGGCCGAGGTGCGAACCCCACGCCTCATCGACGATGAGCGGGACATCGTGACGGTGGGCCACCTCGGCGATGGCGGCGATGTCGGCCACCGCCCCGAAGTAGCTGGGGGACACGAGGTAGACCGCTGAACTGGAAGGATGCTCGCTCAGCACGTGCTCGACCTGGGCGGGAGTCACTCCGTGGGAGGACCCGAGGCCGGCATCGACGCGGGGGTGGAGGAAGTGCGGGCGGAGGTCGGCATGGGTGATGCCGTCGATGACGGAGGAGTGGACGCTGCGCTGGCAGACGAACTCGCGCCCGAGTCCGCGCACGACGGTCGTGGCGATGTGGTTGCCGCCCGAGGCCCCGTTCGTCGTGAACCACGTCCGCGACGCACCCCAGGCCTCGGCGGCCAAGGCCTGCGCGCGGTCGATGGGGCGGATGCGCGTGTGGTCGATCATCCGCCAGTTCTCCTGATCGACGCCGCTGAAGAGCATGGGGAAGTCGATGCCCAGCGCCTCCTCGCCGACGACGTTCGCCAGCCCCGGCGCGTGCTCGCGGCTGCCCTGATGGGCAGGCACGTGGAGGCGCAGCCAGTCCTGCTCGGCCAGGCTGCGCAGGGCATCGGCGTACGGGGCCGCGTGATGGCGTGGATCGTCCGCGAGCGTGGCCGCGGTGGTGGGGATCGTCCGGGCGGATTCACCCGCCGGGGTGGGGGCGGTCGCCGAGGCTGCCGTCCCCGGGGTGGCCGCTGGGTCGTTCGGTCCGGTGACCATGTCATCGTGTGCACGCATGAGTCCCAGCGTAGGGATCAGCGGGGGACGAGGATATAGCAAGATATCGCACACAGTGACATAGTGGGTATGCCATGATGAATCTTCAGCAGCTCCGCGTCCTGCTTGCGATCCGGGACCAGGGCAGTCTCAATCGAACCGCCGAACGACTCGGTTACGGGGTGCCGACCGTCACCCACCATCTGCGCACCCTCGAATCGCATCTGCGGGTCCGCCTCGTCGACCGGTCGCGGCACGGAACGCTGCTGACGGCCTTGGGGGAGTCCTTCGCCTCCGAGGTCGAGAATGTGCTCGCCGGGCTCGACCGGGCCGAGCGCATCGTCACCGCTCAGCGCGACGCGGGCGCGGTCACCGTCCGCATCGGGTCATTCCCGTCGATCGGTTCGCGGCTGCTGCCCGCGGCGATCGCGGAGCTGAGAGCGCGGACCTCGGTGCGGGTCGAAGTCGTCGAGGCCGAACCGAGCGAGGTCGTCCGCATGCTCCAGGCCGGCGAGGTCCATGCCGGGATCATCTACGACATCCCGGATCTGCCCGAGTTCACCGGTCCTGGCCTGCGGTTGAGCACGCTGCTCGACGAGCCCTACCGGATCATGGTCGCCGCCGACGGTGAGCTGGCGAGGCAAGAGGTCCTCGATGTCGCGGACATGGCCGACGTCGACTGGGTCGTCAGCCGCAATGAGGCCGAAGCCTCGGTGCGGGTGCTCAAGAGGGTCTGTCGTTCGCTCGGCCACGAACCCCGGGAGCTCATGCGCAGCGACGATCTGTCGATGATCCACGGTCTCGTGGCCGAAGGCCTCGGCTGTGCATTGAGCACCGAGGCGGCCGTCGACACGGACTTCGCCGTCGCCCTCCGCCCCGCCGTGCAGGACCTCGGTCAACGGCGGGTCTCGTTCGTCACCCGGACGGGCCCTGTGCCCGCGGCGGTCACCTGGCTGGGCGAGAGCCTCGCGGCGGTGGCAGCGGTGCGGGGGACCGCCTCGGCGAGGGAGTGAGCCAGGGGTCTGCTCAGCGGTCGCCGGTGTCCGGGGCCGGGTCTGACTGGGAGGACAGCGCCTCGGCGATGGCCTTCGCCTCACGGCGGAGCAGAGCGACGAGGCGTTCGACCCGGGACCCTGTGACGCGGTCGGCGATCGACGCGATCGACAGGGCGGCGCGGGGGCGGGAGCCGCGGATGCGCAGCGGCACCGCCACGGCCCACGACCCCTGCGCGAAGAGCCCGGGATTGTGGACGAAGCCGTCGATGCGGGCCTGGTCGATGATGTCGCGCAGCGCCTCGACGGACACCTTCGGATAGCGTTCGGTCAGGATCTCGGCGTTGGCCTCGAACTGGGCGTCCACCTCGGCGGGGGAGAGCTCGGAGAGGATCGCCAGCGATCCCGCGCCGATGCCCAACGGGTGCCGGTCGCCCACGGACAGGGCGTTGTTGAAGATCTCTCCGAAGCCCTCCTCACGGCGGGCGCAGATCGAATAGCTGCCCGTGCGCAGAGTGAGGAACACGGTGTCCTGGCTCAGCTCCGCCAAGCGCAGCAGGCTCGATTCCGACTCCGTGACCAGCGGATCCACCGACTTCTGCGCGAGCTGGCCGAGGATCTGCGACTGCACGCCGAGCCGGTACCCGCCCTCCTCGAGGCGTTCGACGTAACCCATCGCGATGAGTGCCTGGAGCATGCGGTGGACGCTGGCCTTCGGTCGCCCGCTGATCGAGGCGAGTTCGGACAGACTTGCGCCCTCTCGGCGTTCGCCGGCGATGAGGCCGACGAGGTTGAGCAGGGTCAGTGCGCGTTGGATGCTCTGGGCGCCGGTGCCCGGTTCGAGGCTGTCGACGGCGTGGGCGACGTTGAACGAGGCGGAACGGCGCAGGATCCGACCGCGCATCTTGATGCGGTGTTCTTCGCGGAGTTCCTCGTTCGGGTCGGCGCCGTTGTGCATATCCCCATTATGGACCGTGGGGCATGGGGGCAGTGAGGCGCGCGTTGGGCCCCGATGCGCTCGACCCATGGGTCTCGGCCATGTGCCAGAGTCCGACCACAGTTGTCTTGACGGCAGTGAGCGAACCGTTTGACCGACCCGACGCTGCGATCACCCGCGGCGATGCCGCCGACGGGGTGGCGACGATGAAGGAAGAATCGGAGGTTCCGATCCGCTCCCACGGCTCGCTGTCGATGAGCCGCGCCCTCATGGCCGCCGGACTCGCCGACCGCCTCCAGATCACCGTCGACCCTGTCATCACAGGTCAGGCCGGTGCTCAGCCGGTCGTCGCCGGTGCCGTGGACGTCGATATCGAGCTCCTCGAATCGACGCTGCTCGACGGTGACATCCGGGAACTCGGCTGCCAACCGAGACTGCACGGGCAGGGCGGCCGGCCCTCCTCCCCGCCCGCTTCGACCCTTCCTGGCGAACCGAAGGACTCGGTGCCGGTGCCTCTCTTCCACAGACCGACTTGTGGTCGACTCACAAACGGTCCCGGTGAAGTCTGGGTCGACACACGAAGCATCCGTGCTGTGTTCTGCGCCACACTCGAAGAGCACAGAAGCAATGACGCAACAGTGAGGACATCATGTACGACTACATCGTTGTAGGAGCGGGATCAGCCGGATGTGTGCTGGCCGCACGACTGAGCGAAGACCCCGACGTCAACGTCGCGCTCATCGAGGCCGGAGCCGCCGACACCGCCGACGAAATCCACATTCCCGCCGCCTTCAGCTCCCTGTTCAAGAGCCAGTGGGACTGGGACCTCGACACCGAACCCGAGCCGGAGCTCCACCGCCGCCGCGCCTACCTTCCCCGCGGCAAGATGCTCGGCGGCTCCAGCTCGATGAACGCGATGATCTACATGCGCGGCAACCGCGCCGACTACGACCAGTGGGCCGCCGACGGTGCCAACGGTTGGTCCTACGACGAGGTGCTTCCCTACTTCCGCAAGGCCGAGTCCAACGAACGCGGTGCTGATGACTTCCACGGAGCCGACGGTCCGCTGACCGTCTCCGAGAGCCGGTCGATGAACCCGCTGTGCGACGCGTGGGTCGACGGTGCCGTCGAAGCCGGCTTCCCGCACAACGAGGACTTCAATGCCGGTGAGCAGCTCGGCGTCGGACGCTTCCAGACGACCCAGCGCGGCGGCATGCGCTGCTCCACCGCGGTCGCCTACCTGCACCCGGTGGCGGATCGGAAGAACCTCACGATCATCACCGACGCCCACGCGAGGAAGGTCGTCTTCGACGGGCAGCGCGCCGTCGGCATCGAGATCGAACGCTACGGCGAAGTCGAGGAGATCCGCGCCGAGCGCGAGGTCGTCCTCTCGGCCGGTGCCTACGGTTCGGCCCACCTGCTTCTGCTCTCCGGCGTCGGACCGGCCGCCCAGCTCGACGCGTTCGGCATCGAGAAGGTCGCCGATCTGCCCGTCGGCGAACGGATGCAGGACCACTACATGGTCATGCTCAACTACACGACCGAACTCGAATCGCTCATGACCGCAGCCACCCCGGCCAATGCCGAACTTCTGCAGAAGGAAGGCCGCGGCCCATTGACCTCGAACATCGGTGAGGCCGGCGGCTTCTTCGAAACCCGCGAAGGGCTCACCGGGCCCGATGTGCAGTTCCACTCGACCCCCTGCCTCTTCGCCGAGGAGGGGCTGGGTGCCCAGATGGTCCAGGGCCTGGCCGCCGGACCCTGCGTGCTCAAACCCACGAGCGCCGGAACGCTCACGCTGCGCTCGCCCGACCCGAAGGTGGCCCCGCGGATCCTCCACAACTACCTCGGCTCCGATGAGGACAAGCAGAGCATCCTCGCCGGTCTGCGCATCGCTCTGAATATCGCCTCCCAGCCGGCGATGCAGAAAGTCATCTCCGGTGACCACATCGTCCCCGCAGGTGCGAGCGATGAGGAGCTGCTCGAATTCGCCCGCCAGGTCGGTCAGACGCTCTACCACCCGACCTCGACCTGCTCGATCGGCCACGTCGTCGACCCCGAGCTCAAGGTCATCGGCGTCGAAGGTCTGCGCGTCGCCGACGCCTCGGTGATGCCGACCGTCGTACGCGGCAACACGAACGCCCCGACGATCATGATCGGCGAGAAGGCCGCCGACCTCATCGCCGGCGCCCGCACCGCAGCCCGCACCCAGACCGGAACCACCGCGGGCACGGCCGCGACCACGCATGCCACCACATCCGCCACCGCACCGAAAGAGGAGATCCCGGCATGACCGACGTCCCCACCTACCAGATGTTCATCGACGGCAATTGGGTCGATGCCCCAGAGACCTACGCGATCACCTCGCCGGCCACCGGCGAGACCGCTGCCCGGGTCGCCTTCGGCGGCGTCGAACACGCCGATGCCGCAGTCGCCGCAGCCACCGCCGCCCACGCCGAGGGCGCCTGGCGCAACATGAGCCCGGACGAGCGCGCCGACATCCTCGACCGGATCGCGGCCAGCATGGAGGCGAAGGCCGATCGGCTGTCCGCCCTGGCGACCGCAGAGAACGGCGTCACCGTGCGCACCGCCGGCGCCTTCCACATCGGACTCGGCGTCGCGAACCTCCGCGTCTTCGCGGCCATGGCCCGCGGTTTCGCCCCCGAACAGGACAACCCGCTGGCCCCTGAGTCGCCGGATGCCCGCGCGACCATCCGCCGCGAACCCATCGGCGTCTGCGCTGGCATCGTGCCCTTCAACTTCCCCCTCGTGCTCGCCGGGTGGAAGCTCGGACCGGCACTGGCCGCAGGCAACACGTTCGTGCTCAAGGCCGACGAGAATACCCCGCTGACCCTGCTCGAACTCGCCCGTTCGGCCGAAGAGGCAGGGCTGCCGCCCGGTGTCCTCAACGTCATCACCGGTCCCGGCGAGACGGTGGGCGCCCGCCTGGCCGAACATCCGGACGTCCGGAAGATCGGCTTCACCGGATCCACCGAGGTCGGCAAGTCCGTGCAGCGCGCCGCCGCCGACAACCTCAAGAAGGTCACGCTCGAGCTCGGGGGCAAGGGCCCGAACATCATCCTCGACGATGCCGACCTCGATGCCGCCATCGACGGTTCGATCTTCGCCTTCCTCATGTACTCCGGCCAGGTGTGCGAGTCCGGCACCCGCCTGCTCGTGCCGAATTCGCGCAAGGATGAGATCGTCGACCGCCTCATCGCCCGCCTCTCCGACGTGCGCATCGGCGACCCGACCGATCCCGCCTCCGATATGGGCCCCGTGGCCTCGGCCGATCAGAAGGCCCGCGTCGAACGCTACCTCCAGGTCGCCGCCGAGGAGGGGGCGACCCTGGCCTACCGCGGAACCCTGCCCGAGGGGCAGATGTTCGAGACAGGTGCCTGGGTGCCGCCGATCGTGTTCACCGACGTCACCAACGACATGCGCATCGCCCGCGAGGAGGTGTTCGGGCCCGTCCTCGTCGTCATCGGCTACGAGGATGAGGCCGAGGCGATCGAGATCGCCAACGACAGCGAATACGGTCTCTCTGCCGGCGTGTGGGGCTCGTCCGAACGCGCCCGCGTCGTCGCCAACGAACTCGAAGCCGGCACGGTGTGGGTCAACGACTGGCACGCAGGCTTCCCGTTCAACCCGTTCGGCGGCTACAAGCAGTCCGGCATCGGCCGCGAGCTCGGCCCCGATGCCCTGGCCGAATACACCCAGGTCAAGTCCGTGCAGGAGAGCCTGGACAACGATTGGGCCAAGCACGGCTACGCGCTCGTGCTGCCGGCTCCCGCACAGGTCCCAGCCGGCGTCTGAGCTGAGCGACCCGCCTGAGCTGAGTGACCGGCCCGACCGGCCGGATCGAACCGACCCCCGCGCCGAGGTGGCCCTCCCGATTCAGGGAGGAGCCGCCTCGGCGCGGGGTTGCCTTGTGCGGGTGGAAGCGCCCGAGATCAGGTGAAGCCTCGCCTCGGCGCGGGGATCTGTCGTCAGTGGGACGGGGCCCTGTCACGGGCGGTGAGCATGCGGATGGCGACGATCGTCTCCTGCAGATCGGTGAAGCTGCGGACGTTGCGGCCGGTGCGTTCGGCCGCCGAGTCGAGGCGGTAGTACGCGGTGTTGACGTGGACGTGGAGGTGCTCGGCGGCGAGCTTCGCGTTGAGGTCGCATGCCGCGTACTCGAGCAGCGTCTCGATGAGGACGCCGCCTGAGGCGAGGTCGTCCTCGACGAACCGGCGCAGCTCGGGACGAATGAGCCGGTGGGCCACCTCGTCGTCGAGGGTGACGAGGTAGTCCAGCGGAGTCAGCGCATTGAGCGACCGCACCCCGGGCCTGTCGTCGAGGCTCTCCCGCGCGAGCACGGCCTCCCGGTAGGCATCGGGCACCCGGTGCAGGCCCTCGTGGACCGTGCTCGTACCCACGCACAGGTCGATGCCGTGGCGGGTCAGCTCCCGGTGGGCCCGTTCGAGGTCGGCCAGGGTGGTCGAACCGTCGGAGGTCACCGGGGTGATCCCGACGATCTGGTCCTGGAGGACCACGGCGATGCCGCGCCGACCGACGTCGAAGACCGAACGGAAGGCGGAGACGACCTCCCGCCGGCGCTGCTCGTCCGGCATAGGAGTCTGGGAGGTGGCGGTGGCCACGAGCACACGCGAATTCACCCGCAGGTCGGAGATCTCGGCGAGGTCGGCGCTGGGGCCCGGCGCCAGCTTCCTGCCGGAGAGCAGATCGTCGACGAGGTCACGCCGGACCCGATCGCCCTCGGCCATGTCGAGCTGCTGGGTCTCGAGATAGGCGACAGCCCCGACGGAGCTGCCCACCTCGATGACGCTCATGACGTGGATGGCGATGTGCAGCGCCTCGTCGCGGGTCTCCTGCTCGGAGTCCGAGGCGTCGACGATCGCCTCCCACAGTGTCTCCTGCCCGATCCGGAAGCCCGTGAGGAAGTCCGGCAGGGTCACCCCCTGCCGCAGCCGCCGCCTGGCCTGGGACGCGGTGATCGGGAAGTCCTCCGCGGTGGCGCGCCGGCCCTCTTCCAACGGGGTCAGGGCCGCTTCGAACACTGTCTCCGTGTGCGCGGTGAGGTCGGCGGCGAGGTTCTTGTCCGGGCTGTTCGGATAGGCAGGCACCTCCCGCCAGGTGCGGCTGACCGAGCGCTGAATCGTGGCCGGCAGCGATGCGCGGACACGGTCGATGATGCGTAAGACGAGCGGAGTGGCGACCATACGCTCAGCATACGATCTGTTCTTGTTGTTCGGCCACAAGGGAGGGTTTGCGATTCTGTTGCACATCCCGTTGTCTGCGACTCTCGTCAGCGGGATTATGGGTGCTGTATAGCCGAACGGCGGGAGTCGCTCGGCGAGACTCGCAAACCGGGACCTCCCTCGTTTCCGCTGTGGTGCGGCCACAGCCGGTGGTGGGATCGCCGCATAGGAGCGGAGAGGTCGCCCGGACGAGAGTCCCCAAGCAAGAACTGAAGCACCAGCACCCCAGCCGGTCAAAGAAGAACGAAGCAAGCCTGGAGGAAGCGATGACCAACCTCGCCGACAATCTCACCGCCACCGCGAGCAAGCACGGTGACCGACCTGCCGTCCGCCTCGGCGACACCGTCGTGACGTACCGCCAGCTGCAGGACCGTGCCCAGAGGGTCGCGACCCTGCTGAAGCAGAGGGGCGTCGGACCCGGCGACCGTGTCGGTCTGGTGCTGCCCAATGTGCTCGAATTCCCCGTCCTCTTCTACGGTGCGCTGTCCATCGGAGCCGTCGTCGTCCCGATGAACCCGCTGCTCAAGGGCCGGGAGGTCCAGTACTACCTCGAGGACTCCGGGGCGTCCGTCGTCTTCGCCTGGAAGGACATGGCGTCCGAGGCCGGGAAGGGCGCAATCGAGGTCGGCATCGAATGCATCACCGTCGACCCTGCGACGTTCACCGACGACCTGGCCGCCTTCGAACCCACCACCGAGGTCGTGTCCCGAGCAGAGGATGACACCGTCGTGCTCCTCTACACTTCGGGCACCACCGGCCAGCCCAAAGGCGCCGAACTCACCCACTTCAATATGATCACGAACGCAGCCGTGACCGCCGAGACCCTCACCCATCTCACCGAGACCGATATGGTCATGGGGTGCCTACCGCTGTTCCACTGCTTCGGCCTGACCTGCGGACTCAATGCCTCCGTGCTCAGCGGCTCGTGCCTGGCGCTCATCCCGCGCTTCGACCCGATCGAAGCCCTTGAGACCATCCAGGGCGCGCAGGTCAGCGTGTTCATCGGTGTGCCGACGATGTACGCCCGCATGCTCAATGCCGAAGGGCGCGAGAAGTTCGACGTCTCGAGCCTGCGCTCATGCATCTCCGGCGGTTCGGCGATGCCCGTCGAGGTGATGAAGAACTTCGAATCCGCCTTCGACTGCATCATCCTCGAAGGCTACGGCCTGTCCGAGACCTCACCCGTCGCCTCCTTCAATCAGCCCGGAATGGAACGCAAGGCCGGGACCATCGGCGTGCCCGTGCGTGGGGTCGAGATGAAGCTCGTCGACATCGACGGCAGCGACTGCCCGACCGGCGAGGTCGGCGAGATCGCGATCAAGGGCGAGCCCGTGATGAAGGGCTACTGGGGCCGGCCCGAGGCGACGGAAGAGGCTGTCCAGGACGGTTGGTTCTTCTCCGGCGACCTCGGCCGACAGGACGCTGACGGCTACTTCGAGATCGTCGACCGGAAGAAGGACCTCATCATCCGCGCCGGCTACAACGTCTATCCGCGCGAGGTCGAAGAGGCGCTGTACGAGCACGAAGCCGTCGCCGAGGCGGCCGTGATCGGAATCGCGAACGATGACCTCGGCGAGGAGATCGGCGCCGCCGTCGCGCTCAAGGCCGGGTCGACCGTCGACGCCGAGGCACTGCGTGCCTTTGCGAAGGACCGTGTCGCCGCCTACAAGTACCCGCGCAATGTGTGGATCGTCGACGAGCTGCCCAAGGGACCGACCGGCAAGATCCTGCGCCGCGAGATCTCCGCGCCGGAGGGAGTGTGAACCGAGGAAGTGAGCTTCGGCCGGTGGAGGCGGCGCGGGAGGCGGACTCGGACCTTCGTTCGTGGTCCAGGCCCGCGGATGAATCGCTGCGAACGGCAGAGGCGCGAGAGACTGGGTCGATACCGGTTCTGACGGACTGGTAGCGGCGGTCTCGGTCCGAGAGGCTGTGACCATGGCGACATCCGGGAAGATCGCGAGCTGTTCGCAGCGTTGCACCGGTGAACTCGCGAAAGGATCCGCTCATGACCGTACCGGCGACCACTTCGGCGCCCGCATCTTCGCAGCACTTCGTCCGCGTCTCCTATGACGATCCGCTCGGGGCTCCGCTGCTCGAGGACCTGGAGCGCGAGTACGACGAACGGTACGGGGACGTGCACGAACAGCCTGCGCGGACCGAGATCCTGCGCTATCCTCCTGAGGCGTTCGCGGCTCCCACCGGGGCATTCATCCTCCTGCTCGACGGAAAGGAGCCGATCTCGGGAGGCGCATTCATGCGCTGCGATGACACCACTGCCGAGTTCAAGCGGATCTGGACCCACGCCGACCACCGTGGTCGCGGACTCGCCGGTCGAGTGCTGGCCGAACTCGAGGACGAGGCCCGCCGACTCGGCTACACGCGGGTGTATCTGACTACGGGACCCCGCCAGCCCGAGGCCGTGCGGCTCTACCTCAAGAACGGCTACACCCCGCTCTTCGACCCCGCGCGCGAGGCCGAAGAGATCGGCATCCACGGCTTCACGAAGGACCTCGCGAGCCTCGGCGGAGTCGGCGAGGCCACCAGCTGAACCGGTCGGGCAATTGCCTGGGCCGGCATCACATCTTCCGGCGAACCCCGATCCAGAATGTGGAACGACGGTATCGCAGGGTCGCAGCCGCCTCGGCGAGGTGGGTCCTAGAATCGAATGGGCCCGGCCGCAGACGACGACTCAGCCGCAGTCAGCGGCCCGGGCTCGAACTGACTCCCGCAGGGAGAGCCGGCGAACCCCGACCCGAAAGGTGAGTGCGACGTGTCCGAGACCGTCCTCGATATCGCGAATGTGACGTTCCGACGTGGGCAGACGCAGATCCTGCACGGGATCGATCTGCGCATCGCCGCCGGCGAGCACTGGGTGCTCATCGGACCCAACGGGGCCGGAAAATCGACGCTGCTCAGCTTCGCCTCGGCGCAGGTGTTCCCGACCTCGGGCACGGTCGACATCCTTGGCCAGCGGATGGGCCGGGTCGAACTCGCCGCCCTGCGCCGCCTGATCGGACACGTCAACCCACGCCACCCGCTGCGCTCGAACCTGTCCGTGACCGAGGTCGTCCTCACCGGACTCACCGGCACCATCGAACGCCCCATGCGCTGGGAGCCGAGTGCCGACGACCTCGCGAAGGCCGAGGCCCGCATCGCCGAGGTGGGGCTGTCCGCCCGTGCCGATGCCGGGTGGAAGGTGCTGTCCCAGGGGGAGCGAGGGCGTGCGCTCGTGGCCCGGTCGCTCATCTCCGACCCGCAGCTTCTGCTCTTCGACGAGCCGACGACCGGCCTCGACGTCGCCGCGCGCGAACAGCTGCTCGAGACCATCGACGACTTCTCCGTGCGCTCGCCGGAATTGGCGACCGTGCTGGTGACCCACCATCTTGAGGAGATCCCCGAGACCACCTCGCACGCCGCGCTCATCTCGGACGGACGACTGACCGCGGCGGGCCCCATCGCCGAGGTGCTCACCTCCGAGCAGGTCTCCGCCGCCTTCGACCACCCGATCGAGGTCGGCTTCGCCGACCAACGGTGGTCGGCGCGTACTGTCCGTGGTGCTCGCTCCGTCGCCGTCTGACTGTGGACCGCGAGACTGTGGGCTGAAGTCGTCGGGCCGATGCGATGTCGGGCGGGCCGGTGCGCCCGCCCTGTCATTGCACGCGCACGCGCATGCGCCTAGGCTTGAAGCATGAAGATGAGTACCGTGTGGAGCATCATCGGCGCGATCGTCGCCATCATCATCGCGTGGTGGGTGGTCAACGTCGCGTTCTCCATCGCGTGGTTCCTCGTCAAGGCCATCATCACCGTCGTCGTGGCGCTCGCCATCTTCGGCCTCATCAAGGCCTCACTGAAGTCCAAGGACCGACAGCCCTAGGCTCTTGCAGCGACCTGCCCGGCCCGCTGGGGCAACCGCCATTCGCCGAGCGTCCGAATCGCCGACGCCGTGGCTAATGAATCACAGATCGCCGAGGCTGGTGTTCGCCCCGCAGAGGACGACGCAGACCTTCTCTCCCTCACCCGGGACGTACGCACCCTCACCATGGATTCCGGCCAGTGCCGTGGCTGCGGCATGTTCGACGGCGAGCCGGTGCTGGTCCCACAGATGCGCTCGGGCACCGACGATAGCGTCGTCGCTGACGAGCACCGAGGTGACCAGATCCGACTGCGCCGCGGACAGTGCCAGCGATGTGGCCCGGCGGGCGCCGAGTGAATCCGAGGCCACCGAATCCACCGGCACGTCGACCGGCTCACCCGCTTCGATCGCCGCATTCAGTGCTCGACAGTTCTCCGGTTCCACCGCGATCGTCCGCACTCCGTGGTGGGTCGCCGCCGTCGCGACTCCGGCGAACAGCCCGCCCCCGCCGACCGAGACGACGACGGTGTCGAGATCGGGCACCTGGCGGAGGATCTCGGTGAATACCGTGCCGGCGCCTGCGGCGATGAGCGGATGATCGTAGGCATGCGAGGCCAGCGCCCCCGATGAGGCGACGAATTCCTGGCAGGCGGCGGCCGCCTCGGCGTATTCGCGACCGATCAGTCTCACCTCGGCGCCGTAGGAGCGCAGGCGCTCGACCTTGACCTCCGGCGCGGTCTCCGGGAGGAACACGGTCGCGGGCACCCCTGCCTCGCGGGCGGCCCACGCGCAGGCCAGGCCGGCATTCCCGCCCGAGGCAATGGTCACTCCGGCCTCGGGGAATGTGCCCTGATCGAGGTGGGTGCGGATGAAGTTCTGTGCGCCGCGGGCCTTGAACGTGCCCGTATACTGCATGAATTCGAGGGCGAAGTACAGCCCGGAGGCGGCTGGATCGGTCGTCGGCGCGGCACTCCAGGCGGCACCGGTGTCGGTCTCCGCGGCGGGCAGGTTTCCCGGCTGCGCCGAGGCGACCGCCACCGGGCGCACGCGTCCGGCGATCTGTGCGGCGGCGGCCTCGACGTCGGCGAATGTCAGTTCGGTCATGGCAGTCATGCCTTCAGCCTATGCGAGAGCAGCAGCAAGGTTTCGTCTCCTGCGGCTGATTGTTTGGTCGATCCACCGTGATCCAGGCGCCCAGAACGCGGTGGATCGACCAAACAATCGGGTACAAGGAGACGACTCGAGGGGTGCGCTGAGGACCATCACCTGTGCGAGGGGCCGGTGACGGCGTGTGCCGGACTCGGCGTCGCTGGATGTCTCAGTGGTGCTTGGCCACTCCGAGGTCGACGCCCTTCGTCTCCTTGACGAGGCTGACGCCGATGAGCGAGATGATGCACACGATGATCATGTAGATCGCAATCGAGATCGACGAACCGGTCTCGGCGAGCAGCGTCTCGGCGATGGTCGGGGCGAAGGCGCCGCCGAGGATCGCGCCGAGCGCATAGCCGATCGATACTCCGGAGTAGCGGACCTGGGCGGGGAACATCTCCGCGTACATCGCCGACATGGGGCCGTAGGACAGGCCCATGCCGACGGTGAGGACGAAGATGCCGATGCCATACATCCAGATGTTGGCCATGTCGATCATGAGGAACGTCGGAATGAGCCACACGATGAGCAGGATGTACCCGATCTGGAAGGTGCGCACCCGTCCGAGCCGGTCCGACAGCGCCCCGCCCCACATTGTGAACACCAGCCAGCCGAAGCTCGCGAGCGTCGTCGCCAACAGCACGGGTGCCCGGTCGAGTCCGACGGAGCCGCCCTCGGCGAGCGGGCGTGAAGCATAGGCGGCGAAGAACGCGATGATCATGTACCCGACGGCGTTGTTGCCGATGAAGATGAGCGCCGAGAGGATGACTTCCTTCGTGTTCTTCTTGAACAGGATGCCCAGGGGAGCCGAGGATTCGGCCCTGCGCTCGGCGAGCTCGGCGAAGACGGGGGACTCCTCGACCTGGCGGCGGATGTAATAGCCGATGAAGACGAGGACGACGGAGAAGAGGAACGGGATCCGCCAGCCGAAGCTCGCGAACTGTTCGGGGCTGAGCACCGTGGTCAGAATCCAGATCACGCCTGTCGCGAGGATCATCCCGACCGGCACGCCGATCTGCGGGTAGGCCCCGAAGATGCCGCGCTTGGAGATCGGCGCGTGTTCGACCGACAGCAGCGCCGCCCCGCCCCATTCGCCTCCGGCCGAGAAGCCCTGGAGGATCCGCAGCAGCGTGAGCAGGATCGGGGCACCGATGCCGATCGCGGCATAGGTCGGCAGGAGGCCGATGAGCGAGGTCGCGGCCCCCATGAGGATGAGCGTGAGCACGAGCATCTTCTTCCGCCCGATCCGATCGCCGAGGTGGCCCGCGATGATCGCGCCCAACGGCCGGAACAGGAAGGAGATCCCCAGAGATGCCCAGGCCATGATCTGCCCGAGTGCCGGATTGTCCGCGGCGAGCGGGCCGAAGTACTGCGTCGAGAGGATGAGACCGGCGGCCTGGGCGTAGATGAAGAAGTCGTACCATTCGATGGTGGTGCCGACGAGGGTGCCGGCGAGGACCTTGCGCTCCTCGCGGGTGATCGAATGCGGTTCGGTCGGATTCGGTGTGATGGGTCCTGATGAGGTGGCGGACATGAGTGGGTCTCCATTGACTCGTGATGTCGACGATGGCCGATCCCGCGCCGATGCGGAGTGCGGTCATATTGTGACTACTTGGTCAGTAATTCTAGTCGATCATAGATCAGCGATGTGCTGTGCGCCACTCGTCCTTCACTCCGGAGCCACCGGTGACAATTACCGACCGATTGGTTAGTATATTTTCAAGGAAGCGGCAGCGGTGCCGAAAGCGGTTGCCGTGAACCGGGAGACAGTGTTCCACCAGGAGAGCAAAGCATGACCGACACCCTCAGTTCCTATGTGACCGGAGCCTGGCACACGCCCGAAGCGAACGACAATGCCCGCCCCGTCCACGATGCCGGGACCGGTGAGCTCCTCCACCACGTCAGCTCGGCCGGCATCGACTTCGCCGCCGTCGCCGACCAAGCGAAGACCACCGGCGTCACCGAACTGCAGAAGCTCACCTTCCACCAGCGCGGAGTGATCCTCAAGAAGCTCGGCGGCTACCTCATGGAGCGCACCAAGGGCTACCACGAGATCTCGTTCACGACCGGCACCACGAAGCGCGACGCATTCGTCGACATCGAAGGCGGCATCGGCACGCTCTTCACCTACTCCGGCGTCGCCCGTCGGCAGATGCCGAATTCGACGGTCCACCTCGACGGCGGGATCGAACGCCTGTCGAAGAACGGCACCTTCGTCGGCCGCCACATCCTGACCTCCCGGCAGGGGCTGGCGCTGCAGATCAACGCCTTCAACTTCCCAGTCTGGGGCATGCTCGAGAAATTCGCCCCGATGTTCGTCGCCGGAGTCCCCGTCGTCGTCAAACCCGCCACCGACACCGCTCACCTGACCCGCGCCGTGGTCGCGGACATGGTCGAATCCGGGCTGCTGCCGGACGGGGCCATCCAGCTCATCAGCGGCGACGTCACCCCGCTCTTCGATCATCTCGCCGAACAGGATGCGATCGCCTTCACCGGCTCAGCGGCAACCGCACGGCGGCTCTCCGGGCTCGACTGCGTGACCGAGCGCGGCACCCGATTCTTCGCCGAGGCCGACTCGCTGAACTTCTCCCTGCTCGGCCCCGATGCCGGCCCCGGCACGCAGGAATTCGACCTCTTCGTCGACGGCGTCGTCGCCGAGATGACCGTCAAGGCCGGGCAGAAATGCACCGCGATCCGGCGCACGATCGTCCCGCAGGCCCACGCCGAGGCGGTCGGCGAAGCCGTCATCGCAAAGCTGTCCGCCCAGGGTGTGGGCGACCCGCGCGAGAAGTCCACTCGCCTGGGCCCCGTCGTGTCGACCAAGCAGCGCAGCGACGTCCTCGATGCGATCGATGAGATCCTCGCCGGGGGAGCTCATCTGCTCGCCGGTGGTCGCGAGGAGTCCGACCGCCTGGCCGCCGAGCACGGCGGCGCGTATGTCGCGGCGACCGTGCTCCAGGCCGATGACGCCTGGGTCGATGCCGTCCACGACATCGAGGCCTTCGGGCCCGTGACCTCGATCATCACCTATACCGACACCGAGGAGGCCGTCCGTCTGGCTGCCCGTGGCCGGGGCTCCCTGGTCGGGTCGGTCGTCACCCACGACTCCGAGTTCGCCACGGAATTCGTCCGTCAGGTCGCCCCCTGGCACGGCCGCATTCTCGTCCTCGACCGCGATGACGCCGAGGAGTCGACCGGTCACGGTTCGCCCCTGCCGAACCTCATCCACGGCGGTCCGGGTCGGGCCGGCGGCGGCGAGGAGATGGGTGGACTGCGCGGTGTCGAGCACTTCATGCAGCGCACCGCGATCCAGGCCTCCCCGGACATGCTCACCGCGATCGGCGGGGAATGGGTGAACGGTTCGGAGCGCCGCCTCGGCGATCATCCGTTCACGAAGTCGCTTGCGGATCTGCGCATCGGGGATGCGCTCGAGTCCGAATGGCGTGAGGTCACGCTCGATGACATCGAGCACTTCGCGAACTTCACCGGCGACACCTTCTACGCGCACATGAACGAGGAGGCGGCCGCGGCGAACCCCTTCTTCCCGGGACGCGTGGCGCACGGCTACCTCATCGTGTCCTTCGCCGCCGGACTCTTCGTCCAGCCGGATCCGGGCCCCGTGCTCGCGAACTACGGGCTCGAGGGGCTGACCTTCATTACACCCGTCTCCCCAGGTGATCGGCTCAAGGTGACGCTGACGGCCAAGCGCATCACCCCGCGCGAGACCGACGAATACGGCGAGGTTCGCTGGGACGCCCAGGTCGTCAACCAGAACGAGGAGCCCGTCGCGAACTACGAGGTGCTCACCCTCGTGGCCAAGGAGTACTGAGGGGCAGCTGTCCGTCAGAATAACCCAGTCGACAGAAACGGCAGATATGAGTCGTCCCGCCCCGAAGACGCAGATCTTCGGAGCGGGACGATTCTTTTATGAGTTCGGTTGTCGAAGAGTGCCGAACCGTGTTCGGGAACGTTCACTCTGATTCAGCGATCGCCTCGGCGACGCTGCTGAGGTGGTCATGCATCGCTGCCGAAGCGGCTTGGGAATCACGGTCTGTGATCGCGTCGATGATTTTCAAGTGCTGGGGAAGCGACACCGCAGGACGACCCTCTCGAGCAGAGAGACGGAACTGATGACGGACGGCTTGGCCGCGCAATCTGCGGATGGTGTCCGCGGCAGTTGCCTGGCCGCTGATATCGATGATCAGTGCATGGAGACGTCGGTTCTGTTCGGCATAGATATCCAAGGCGCCCGTTGAAACTGCCTCCGACATGGTGGTCCCGATCGCTTGAAGCTGTTCGATCTGTGCATCGCTGGCCTTGGCAGCCGCCTTCGATGCGCAGAGGCTCTCAACAGCGGATCTGACCTCGATGATCTCTACGGCCTCCTCGATGGAGACGGCCCTCACGCGTGCGCCTCGGTGACGGATGCGCTCAATGAGCCCTTCGGTGGTCAGCTCGGACAGAGCGATTCTCACATTGCCTCGAGAGGCTCCGTACTCTTCTGCGATGTCCGTCTCCACGAGGCGCTGGTTGGGGACGAGCCTGCCCTCTACGATTGCTTCGCGGAGCTGAGTAGCAAGTTTCTCGGCGCTCATTGGCTTGGCTCTCTCCGGGGATGAGACGCGTTGTGCTGAGGGTGTCACAGAGGGGAGGGTCCTTTCGCGGTCCGTCGTGGCTTCCTCCTCGAGCGGCGGGTGTCTCGGCTCGGGTGGTCGATTCTCTCACTCAGGATATCTGATCTGTGCGACAATATTGTCTTCCAAATTGTCAACAATATGATTAACGAGTAGGCTCGTTCTCGGTCGACCGCCGAGACGATCGGCTACGTCGGTTTCAAACTGAGTGGGAACCCGGCGATTCCGACATGAACAGGTACAAGGAGGTACATCGTTGACAGAAGTCACCACTGATTCCTGGCTGGAGTGGAAGAGGGACCTGGCCGACCCGCAGGTGATGCTGCCGGAGTCATCGGTGGACGCGCATTGCCACGTCTTCGGTCCCGGGGCCGAGTTCCCTTTCGCCCCGAGTCGAAAATACACGCCAGGTGACGCCAGCAAGGCCGACCTCGAGAAATTACACCAGCACCTGGGCTTTGACCGTCGGGTCATTGTGCAGGCCAGCTGTCATGGTCGTGACAATTCGGCATTGCTCGACGCTCTCGACCACTTCGGAAACTCGGCGCGAGGCGTTGTTGCCCTAGGACCGGACGTGAGTCACGAAGAGTTGATGGCGATGCACGAGCGTGGCGTGCGTGGAGTCCGTTTCAATTTCGTCAAGCGGTTGGTGCAGAGCCAGCCGATCGGGGAGCTACAAGAAGTCGCTGAAAAGATCCGCGACCTAGGCTGGCACATCGTTCTCTACTTCGAGCCGCAAGATCTCCCCGAACTCGAATCATCCTTCTCCGTGCTCGGAGTTCCACTCGTCATAGACCACATGGGGCGCCCCGACGTCGGCAAGGGCGTAGATTCGCAGGAGTTCGCGGAGTTCCTCCGTTTTATCGAACGCACGCAAGCGTGGGTCAAGATCAGTTGCCCTGAGAGGCTGACAAAGGTCGGTCCGTTCGCGGTCGACGATGCTGAAGCGATCTACGAAGACGTTGCGCCTTTCGCTCGCCGTGTCCTCGATGAGTTCGGGAACCGGGCGCTGTGGGGAACTGACTGGCCCCATCCCAACCTCAAATCACATATGCCTGACGATGCCGTCATGCTCAACTACTTATCGCAGATCACAGAGTCTGATCGGGACCTGACACAGCTGTTAGTAGATAACCCCGACGCTCTCTACTGGACCGGAGAGATCCAATGACTAACGCCCACGTTTCGACAAGCAATCCGGTGAATAGAATCAACCGATTGCCAATGACCAAGATCCACTTCAGGATCATCGTCCTCATCGCGGTCGCCTACTTCTTCGAATTCGCCGACATCAACACTTTTGCGGCAACCGCTCCTGAGATCCGGCGAGTCTGGGGACTGAGCGTAAATTCCGTCGCCTACATAACGTCGATCTCGTTCGTAGGAATGTTCATAGGCTCACTGATCGGGGGTTGGATCGGTGACAAATGGGGGCGTAAGACGGGGCTGCTGCTGACGACGGGATGGTTCTCGTTCTTCTCTCTGCTCACCGTCATCGCCTGGGATGGCCTGTCTATGGGGGTGCTCCGCTTCCTCACATCAGCCGGTCTGTCGGCTATGACCGTCATCGCGGTCATCTATGTGAATGAGCTTTTCCCAGCCAAGGTCCGCGGTCGTTATCTGGCATATGCGATGGTGATCGGCATCTGCGGGACGCCAGTAACAACTTTCATTGCAAGCTTTATCGTCCCCCTCAGTGATGACAGTTGGAGGCTCGTATATGTGTGGGGCGCACTCGGCGGCATCGTATTCATCGGGTTCAGGTCGCTCGTAGAGTCACCGGCTTGGCTGGAGAGCAAGGGAAGGATCACGCAAGCGGCAGCGGTACTCACTGAGCTCGAACACCGGATCGAAGCTACCGGGGCCGTCATCCCTCCTGCCGCGTCGGTAGTTGCCGAATTGAAAAAATCTCACAACACTCCGTTCCGAACGCTCTTCCAGCGCAAATACACTATCCCCCTCATCGTGCTCAGTCTGCTGTGGATCACACAGACAGTCGGCTTCTTCGGCTACTCCAGCTGGGCACCGACTCTCTTGGCCGACCAAGGCTTTGCCATCGAGAAGTCGATCTTCTATGTGGCTCTGACTACCGTCGGAGCTCCCTTGGGGTCGCTGCTGGCGGCTCTGCTCACCGACAGGTTTGAACGTCGCTGGCTGCTTGTCATCGCCGGAGGCGTCATCGGCGCTTGTGGTCTGCTCTATGGTTTGACGTTTTCCCCCGTCTTCATCGTCGTCTTCGGATTCCTTGTGAACATGTTCGAGCGAGCGTACACCAGCTTGGCCTACGCCTATTCTCCCGAACTCTTCGATACGCGAACTCGATCCCTCGGTACTGGTCTGACATACGGTATCGGGCGACTGTCGAATGCAGCCGGACCACTGATCATTGCCGCGATCTATACCTCGCATGGGTACTCCTCAGTCTTCGTTTTCATTGCCGCTACATGGTTCTTCGGAGCTCTGGTCCTAGCTGTATTGGGACGTTCAACACGGAGCCAGAGGCTGGCAGGCGTCGACACGGATAATGCAGAGGTTCCCGCATGAGCGGAGAATCCCAACGCTCGTGTGTTCCGGGGATGATCATGCGTGGCGGGTCCTCGCGCGGGCCGTTCTTCCGTGCCGAAGATCTTCCGACCGATCGCTCTGACCGTGACCGAGTTCTGGCCGACATTATGGGCAGTCCGCATCCGCTTCAGGTCGACGGTGTGGGTGGGGGACACCCGTTGACCAGCAAGGCCGGTATCGTCTCAGCTTCCGAGGAGACAGGGATCGATTTGGACTTCACCTTCGCGCAGCTGCATCCTGATTCCGCGTCGGTGCGGACCACAGCGAACTGCGGAAATATGCTCTCAGCGGTTGTGCCGTTCGCCATCGAAACGGGCATGCTCGCCGCCCACAGTGATTGGACGAGCGCAGTCGTGAGGTCGGTGAATACCGGGTTGCTTTCCAGAATCACGGTTCACACACCCGAATCTGTACTGGGCGGAGCGCGCTATGTCGCCTATGACGGCGACGTGGGTATCGATGGAGTCCCCGGGACCGGATCTGGAATTGATATCCGCTTCGTCGACACTGCGGGATCTGTCGCGGCAACCCTCATTCCGACCGGACGCATGATCGACGAGATCGCTCTCGAGTCCGGGCAGACCGTAGAGGCGACGCTTATCGACAACGGACAGCCTTTGGTCCTGCTCCGTGCATCGGATCTTGCACGAACGGGGTACGAGACCGTCGCCGAGCTGGAGCAGGATGACGAACTCAAAACCGTACTAGAAGAAATCCGGTTGAAGGCAGGAGAGCTTATGGGGCTCGGCGACGTTACCGAAGACAGCTACCCCAAAATGACCTTAGTCGCGGCACCAGCCGGCGAAGCGGCGATAAGCACCCGCAGCTTCATTCCGCTCCGAGTGCATGAGTCCATCGGAGTCCTCGCTGCTTTGACCGTAGCAACCGCCGTTCGGCTAAGTGGGACGATCGCCGCAGACGTTGCCGCTCCAGAAGAGTCGACACCCGAGGGCGGACGATTGCGCACCCTAACCATCGAGCACCCAAGCGGCGGGATCGACATCACGTTAGAAGTCGACCCTGATGGAGAGGTGACATCAGCGGGAATCACACGGACGGCGCGACTGCTGATGTCCGGAGAATTCCACCTTCGCAACCTGGCAGATGTCCGAACTGAAGAGGAAAGAAAGGCACAACCATGATCATCGATTGTCACGGGCATTACACCACTGCGCCCGGGCAGCTCGGCGAATGGCGAAAGGGACAGATCGCCGCATTCGAGAGCGGCTCATCCTGGACGGCCAAGGGGCCGACGATCAGCGATGATGAGATCCGCGAATCACTGGAGACGAACCAGCTGCGGTTGATGGACGAGCGAGGAATCGATCTCACCGTATTCTCTCCGCGTGCTTCCTTCATGGCCCACCATATTGGTGACTTCACTGTTTCATCGGCATGGGCCCGGATCTGCAACGACCTGTGTGCCAGGGTCGCCGAGCTGTATCCCGAGCGGTTTGCTCCGGCAGCTATGTTGCCGCAATCTCCCGGAGTCGATCCGGTGACCTGCGTCGATGAGATCCGCCGGACAGTCTCCGAACACGATATTGTGGCGATCAATCTCAACCCGGACCCCTCCGGGGGCTATTGGTCGTCACCGCCGTTGACTGACGAGCGGTGGTTCCCGATCTACGAGGCCATGATCGAACACGACCTTCCTGCGATGATCCATGTCTCTACTTCGGCGAATCCGGCGTTTCACACCACGGGTGCCCACTACCTCAATGCAGATACGACCGCAGTCATGCAGCTGATCGAAGGTGATTTGTTCACTCGATATCCCGAACTGCAGTTCGTGATCCCACATGGAGGTGGGGCCGCGCCCTACCATTGGGGGCGGTTCCGCGGTCTCGCCCAGGCTATGGGCAAACCGACGTTGGACGAACATCTGCTTGGCAATGTCTCTTTCGACACTTGTGTATATCACCAGCCCGGAATCGACGAATTGCTGTCGGTGATTCCTGCGAAGAACGTCCTTTTCGCGTCGGAGATGATTGGCGCCGTGCGTGGAATCGACCCGAATACCGACCGATACTTCGACGACACCATTGCGTATATCGAGGCCGCTGAAATCAGTGACGAGCAGCGAAAAGCAATCTTCAGCGATAACACCAGACGGGTATACCCCCGTTTGGACCGACGTCTTGTGGCGCAAGGCTGCTGACACGGGCGGCCCACGCAAAAGCGACAGCGATTCTGCACAAGGCCCCACCGCCGCATGCAACGAACGCACGAAGCACAAGAGCAGAGGAATGAAAACCATGTATGACCTAGGGATCGTTCATACGTCGATAGAACGTCCTCCAGCAGAGGATATCGCCGAACTCAGGCAGTTCGGAGTCGCCACCATCCATGAGGCAATGGGCCGCGTCGGTCTGATGCGTCCATATCTGCGGCCGATCTATTCCGGTGCTGCTCTGTGCGGCCCGGCCGTGACGGTTCTGCTCCAGCCCGGCGACAATTGGATGCTTCACGTTGCTGCCGAACAGATTCATGAAGGCGACGTTGTGGTGGCGGGTTGCACCACCGAATCAACTGACGGCTTCTTCGGGGATCTGCTCGCTACTTCTATGAAGTCACGCGGGGCAACTGGGCTGGTCATCGACGGTGGGTGCCGCGATACTGATGACCTCGAGAAGATGCAATTCCCGGTGTTCGCGCGTGCCATCAGTGCCAAGGGCACGGTGAAAGCCACACTGGGCTCAGTCAATGTGCCGATTGTATGTGCGAATGCGCTTGTCCACCCTGGAGACGCGATCGTGGCTGACAATGACGGGATCGTCGTTGTACCTCGAGCAAGGCTCCGATCCGTCTTAGCGGCCGCGCGAAAACGGGAAGAAAACGAGAGTGCCAAGCGCGAACAGTTTGCCGCTGGAGTACTAGGTGTGGATCTCTACGGAATGCGACCGGCCCTGGAGCAGGCAGGTCTCAAGTACATCGACTGAATCGACTATTTTGCTTGGTCAGGCACGCGGACGGTGAGCGCTGCCGGGCGGATCCGCACGGTCGCCGGTGTCTGTGCCACCGCATCGCCGTCGGCGACGATCTCCATCGGTTCCGCGGCGGCGATGTGGATCTCGCGGGCCCGGGTGAAGCGGATGTGCGGGTGGAGACGACGTCCGGCTCCGACCATGTAGGCCACGAGTTCTACGGCCAGGAGTGGGATGGCGGCGTCGGTGAAGAGCACCACGTCGATGAGGCCGTCGTCGATCTCGGCCGCAGGCGACAGCTTCAGGCCGCCTCCGTACCGCCCGGAGTTCGCGAATCCGGCGGAGAACCCGCGGAAGTCGATGCGTTCGCCGTCGACGGTGAGCGCCAACTCGATGCGGCGGGCGCGGATGATCGCACGGACCAGTCCGTACAGGTAGACCCAGTGGCCGCGGATCCGCTTGACCGAATCGGCGAAGACCTGGACCTGTGAGTCGAGGCCGAGACTGACGTTGCCGACGCAGACCCGACCGTCGAGGTCGAGGACGTCGATGGTGCGATTGCGTCCGCCGGCGATGAGACCGGCGGCGGCCGAAACATTCTTCGGGATGCCGAGCTTTCCGATGAAGTCGTTGCCGCGACCGCCCGGGACGATACCCAGCGCCGTGTCCGTGCCGACGAGGCCGGCCGCGATGGACCGGACCATGCCGTCCCCGCCGAGGGAGAGGACGATCGGCGCCCCCTGCTCGGCGAATCCTGCGGCGAGCTGCGTCGCGTGTTCCTCGCTCGTGCTCTCGACGAGTTCGGCGGTGAAGCCGTCTGCGGCCAGCACCCTCGTCAGCGGGGCGATCCGCTTCCGGACTGCGCCGTTGCGGGCGGACGGATTGAGGATGACAGGGATGGTCGCTCGTTCGGTCGCCGGACTCACAGTGCCCTCGGTCCGTTCATGAGCTTGCCCGGATTCATGACGCCTGCCGGGTCCACCTCGGCCTTGGCTGCGCGCAGCATCTTCAGCCACAGCTCGCCGGTCTCTTCGGGCAGCCAGGGGGCATGGTCGGCACCGGTGCCGTGATGGTGGGTGATCGTCCCGCCACCTGCGACGATGGCCTCGCTCGCCGCCGTCTTCAACGCCTTCCACTGCGCGAGCTCCGTGCCGATCTCCTGCCGGGCGAAGACCGTGTAGTAGAGCGAGCAGCCCGAGGAGTAGAGGTGAGAGACGTGGCAGAGCACGAAGGCCGGAGTGCCGCGGGCGGCCATTGTCGCCTCGATCCGCGATCCGATCTCTGCATGGAGGTCCTCGATCGAGCTCCACGGGGCGGCCGTCTCCATCGTGTCGACGACGACCCCCTCGGTCAGCAGCTGATCGCGCAGATAGGGAGTCGAGAAGCGGTGCTTCTCCCACTGAGTCTCAGGCGCACCACCGATGGTGACGCCCTTGTGTCGCTTCGCGATCGTGCGTCCTTCGGCTCGGCGTGATCGTGCCTCGGCCTTGAGACCGTCGAAGCGGAGCACCATCAGGCACGGCGTCGTGACGCCGCGCGCCTTGAGATACGCCTGCAGCCCCTTGCGCTGGAGGTCGCTGCCGAGCTGTGCGAGACCGAACGCCGTTTCGTTGATGTCGGAGAGCCGTGCGATGTCGGGGCGCAGTCCGTTCTGCTCCATCTCCCGCAGCGCGGTCGCGCCCGAATGGAAATCCGGGAAGAACCAGGCATCGGGCAGGGTGGCCTCGGGGAGGCGTGTGATGCTCAGGGTGGCCTGCGTGATGATGCCCAGCGTTCCCTCAGAGCCGACGAGGACCTGCCGCGGGTTCGGTCCGGCCGCCGAGGCCGGGGTCGAGCGCAGTTCGATCGGTCCGCTCGGCGTCGAGGCGCGCAGACCGAGCACGTTCGCGTCGATGCGGCCGTACCCGGTGGACTGCTGACCGGCAGAGCGGGTGGCGACCCAACCGCCGACCGTGCTGAATTCGAAGGACTGAGGAAAGTGGCCGAGGGTGAACCCTTCGGCCTGCAGCTTCTCCTCGAGCGCGGGGCCGAAGACCCCGGCTTGGACGGTCGCAGTCAGGGACTCCTCGTCGATGTCGATGACCTCGCCGAGGCGGGCGAGACTGATGCACACGCAGCTGTGGAAGTCCGGCCGGAAGGCCTCGATGCCGCCGACGACGCTCGTGCCACCGCCGAACGGGACGACGGCGATGCGCTCATCGGAGCAGATCCTCAGCAGCTCGTCGACCTCGGTGTCCGAAGCGGGGTAGAGCACCGCGTCGGGCGCGAACGGCAACTTGCCGGTGCGCAGGCGGATGAGGTCGGGGACACTGCGCCCGGCCGCGTGGGAGACGCGAGTGGCATGATCATCGCGGATGTACTCGTCACCCAGCACGGCCTCGAAGCGGGTCCGGGCGCCCGCCGGGAGGGTGGACTCCGGAAGGTCGATGTTCTCGAGGTCGGCGGGTGGGCGGTGGACGCCCTTCGGCCAGCCGCACACCTTCGTGAGCATCTTCTTCGCGCCAGGTTTGACCGGGCCGTCGTGGCCGTCCTCACCCCAGCCCCACCAGCGCATCCGTGGTTGTGTGGTGTCCATGCTGGTCATCCTTCTTCCTTGAGAGTGTCGGTGAGTTCAGGCGCGAGAGCGCGCACCGCCGCGGCGAAATCGTCCCGGTCGGCATCGACGAGACCCCAACGGGTCCGCCGGTCGATGACATCGTCCACGGTGACGGCGAGTTCGTGCTCCACGGCGAAGCGCACCTCGGCGCCGGTGAAGGGGATCCCCTCCGCTGCCTGCCGTCCGAGTGCGGGATCGTCGGCGGCATAGGCGGCGACCACCTCGGCGTCGGTCCCGTAACGGGCGACGAGGCGCTCGGGAGTGCCGGGTGCCGGGGTGCCGATGCCGGTCAGGCCGAGGGAGGCGGTGCGGCACGGGCCGGCCGTGAGCCCGCGCGCCTCGACGGCGGCATCGACCGCGTCTTCGGCCATGCGCCGGTAACCGGTGAGCTTGCCTCCGACGATGGTGAGGGCATCGGTGCGAGGATCCCGGAGCAGCGCATGCTTGCGGGAGAGGTCGGCACTGGACTCGCCCTTGCTTCTGAGCAGCGGCCGGAAGCCGGCGTAGCTGCCGACGACATCCTCGGGGGTCAGCGGGTCCTCCAGTACTGCGTTGACGGTGTCGAGCAGGAACGTGGTCTCATCGTCGTCGGGGCGGGCCCGCTCAGGGATGGGTCCGTAGTGCGGATCGTCGGTGAGTCCGATCATCACGAGGTCGTCGTGCCAGGGCACAGCGAGGACGAAGCGGCCGAAGTGACCGGGCACCGGTGCGGTCACGGCGGCCGTCGGGTTGCCGAGGCGCTCGGCGCGGACGAGCAGATGGGAACCCTTGCTCGGGGCGAGTTCGACGTCGTCGGAAAGGGCGTCGGCCCATACCCCGGCGGCGTTGATGATCTGCTTCGCGCGGATCGTGTGCTTCTGACCGCTGAGCCGGTCGGTGATGTGGACCCGGCCCGGTTCGACCTCGGTGGCGGTGGCGTAGGTGATGATGCGGGCACCGGCGGCGGCCGCCGTGCGAGCGATCGTGAGCACCAGCCGCGCATCGTCGATGAGCTGCCCGTCCCAACTGAGCAGGCCGCCGCGCAGCTTGTTCGTAGTGGTGGCGGGAGCCAAGCGGGCGACGGCCTTCGCGGAGATGCGTCGGGGGTGCGGGAGGACCGACTTCGGGGTGCGTGCCAGCATCCTCAGCACATCACCGGCGACGAAGCCGACCCCGGTCGTCACGGCGTCCCAGCGACTGCGGCCGGCGTGCAGGGGGAAGAGCATCTGGACGGGGCGGATGAGATGCGGGGCGATCTGGGTCATCAGCCGACCGCGTTCGAGTGCGGACCCCCACGCGATGGGGAAGTCGAGCTTCGCGAGGTAGCGCAGCCCGCCATGGGCGAGCTTCGAACTCCAGCTGCTCGTGCCCGAGGCGAGGTCATCGCGTTCGATGAGCACGGTGTTCAGCCCACGGCTCGCCGCGTCGAGTGCCACGCCGACGCCGGTGAACCCGCCGCCGATGACGGCGATGTCGACGGACTCGTCCGTGGCTGCGTCGGCGAGGTCCTGTGTGCGCCGTGCCGCATTGAGCGCGGCATCCCCTGCGGGAGTAGAAGTCATACTCGACCTTTCTGGTACTAGGTCGTGCCAGTTTGCAATCGAGTGTGGATGTTGTCAAGATCACAGTGTGAGTGAAGTCGGACGTCCCTATGCCGGTGCCAGTCGCGAACAGCGCCAAAGAGCCCGCCGTGAGCAGGTCATCGCCGCCGGGACCTCGCTGTTCGGCACGGAGGGCTACCGGGCCGCCACAGTCGGAGGCATCTGCCAGGCGGCCGGACTGAACAAGCGCTACTTCTACGAATCATTCAGCACGCTGGAGGACCTGCTCTGCGCGGTCTACGAACGCGTGGTCGCCGATCTTCGGGCCGCAGTGCTCGCCGCCGACGGCGAGACCGCGCCCGAGGTGCTGCGAGGCTTCATCTCGGCCTTCCTCGCCTGGGCGCAGAGTCATCCGGTCGAGGCGAAGGTCCACCTCTTCGAAGTCCTCGGGGTGAGTCCACGTGTCGACGAGCTCTATCGTCGGCACGCGCGCTCGATCGGTGACGAGCTCGTCGACCGACTGGCCGCGTCGGTCTCCGGCCCGGAGCTGACCGGGGAACGGGTGCGCATCCTCGGTGATGTGCTCGTCGGTGCGGGGCTCCAGCTCGTCGTCGACTGGGTCATCAGCGGTTATCAGCCCCCGCGCGAAGAGTTTCTGACCGAGATGGACGAGACGCTGAACTGGATCGCGGTCGCCGGGATGTCGGCGCTCGGGTTCGGCCTCGGGTGAGTTCGGTTGCAGTTGGGAATGCGGTTCCGGATCTTTGCCGTGACCGGCGAGGTCAGCAGGATAGCCGTGCGGCGTCAGCCTCGTCGATCGTCGTCCGCGCTGAGTACAGGATTGCGGATGCCCGCCAGCGAGACCAACCCGCCGACGATGAGGAAGATCGCGACGACGACGGCTGCGCGGTGGAAGCCGTCGAGGTCGATCGTTCCGCCGACGATGAGGCCGACCAGGGCGACGGTGATGAGGCCGGCGACGCGGGAGATCGCATTGTTCACGGCGCTGGCGATTCCGCTGCGTTCTTCGGGGACCGCGCCGAGGACGGTCGACGTCAGCGGTGATACGGTTGCGGCCAGCCCGAGACCGAAGACGATCATCGCCGGCAGCACCTGCCACCAGTAGTCGAAGTCCTCGCTGACAAGCAGGAGCATGAGCGATCCGAGACCCATGAGGATCGGGCCCAGGGCCATGAACGCGCGCGGCCCCCTGCGCCCGGCCAGTCGTCCGCTGGCGGTGCTGAAGAGGATCATCATGATCGTCGTCGGCAGGCTGGCCAGTCCGGCGGCCGTCGCCGTGAGCCCCGCCTCCTGCTGCAGGTAGATGGCGACGACGAAGCCGTTGAGTGAGAGGGCTCCGTACATGAGCGTGGTGGTGATGTTGCCGACCCAGAAGTTCCGTTCCCGGAACAGGTCGAGTGGGAGGATCGGATCGCTCACTCTCCGCTGGCGCAGCAGGAAGAGGAGGAAGAGGACGGCCCCGCCGAGGAGGGTGACGAGAATGATCGGGTCGCCCCATCCCAGCCGAGGTTCTTCGATGAGGGCGAAGACCAGTCCGCCGAGCCCGAGGATCGACAGGAGTGCTCCCGCGACGTCGATGCGGGCGTCCGGACTGTGCGGCGGATCCGGCACTCGACGCAGCAGGATGAGCGTCAGGGCGATCGGGATGACGTTGATGAGGAAGGCGAAACGCCAGCTCGCGAAGTCGACGAGCACGCCGCCGATGAGCGGACCGACGACCATGGCCCCGGTGGTCAGGCCCGTCCAGGTGCCGATGGCCCTGGTGCGTGCGACCCCGGAGTAGTGGGCACTGATGAGCGCCAGCGAACTGGGGACGAGGAAGGCGCCGGCAGCTCCCTGCAGCATGCGGGCGACGATGAGGATGAGCGGATCGGGTGTGAGGGTGATGATCACCGAGGCGACGCCGAATCCGATGAGTCCGATCGTCATCACCCGGCTGCGCCCAAAGGCGTCGCTGATCGAACCGGCGACGAGCATGATGGCACTGAGCGTGATGAAGTAGCCGTCGACCACCCACTGCTGGGTGAGCAGACCGCCGCCGAGTTCGCGGTCGATCGCGGGCAGGGCGACGTTGACGATCGTGCCGTCGAGGAATGCCACGAACGAGGCGAGGACGGCGATCCACAGGATGCGCGATTTCACCCTGACAGACTACGGCCTGTGGGGCGATTCGGGATGGTCACTGCGCCGGTGATGCCCCGGCATCTGCCTCGAGCCCGTGGAAGGCCATCGTGGTGACCGCCTCGGCGATGACGCCGGGGGCGACGGGATAGCTCGGGCGGTACCACTCGGTGATCGAGTTGACCATGCCGAAGAGCAGGCGGGTGACCAGGCCCGGGGTGAAGTCCGCGCGCAGGCCGCCCTCGGCGATGGCCGCCTCGACGAGGGCGCGGATCTTCGCGTCGATGCGGCGCCGGGCCTCAATGGCCTCCCGCTCGACGGCCGAGTTCCCGCGCACCCGCAGCAGTAGGGTCACCGAATGGTGGTACTCGATGAGGATGACGACGCTGGCGTGCACGGCCAGGCGCAGGCGCTCGAGCGCACCCATCCCCGAACGCTGACTCTCGATCTCGACCGCCGAGTCGAGGGCGTCGATGCCGCGGTTGATCGCCAACCGCAGCAGCTCCTCCTTCGACTTCACATGGTGGTAGATCGCGGACTTCGTGATGCCCAGTTCGCGGGCGACAGTGTCCATCGAGGTGCCGTCGTAGCCGCGCGCGACGAACACCTCGGTCGCCTTGTTGATGAGCGTCTCCCGGTCGTAGCCGGGACGCCCGCGTCGGGAGCGCTTGGGGGCGGCCGCCTCGGCGGGGGAGGGCGACGCACCGGCCGCAGGCGATGCACCACCGACCGTCGACGGATTCGCCGCTGTCGGCGGAGTCGATGCTGGTGGGGTCGGCTCGGGGGTGGACGATTCGGGCATGCGCATCAGTCTAATCGGCCACCTCGGCGAGCGCCGTGACGCGGGTCACGGCAGCGTCCCGACGCTCAACCTCGGCGATCATTCCGACCGACCTCAGCGCACGCCTTCGCGGCGGTCGATGATGCGCTTCATCTTGCCGACCGAGCGCGGCAGGTCACCGGGCAGCTTGATGTCGATGGTGCAGGAGACGCCGAGGCGCTCCTTGATCCGGGCGGCCACGAGCTTGTCGAGGCCCTCGATCTCAACGGCGCCGACGCCTTCGCGGGCCTCGACCTCGACGGTCATCTCATCCATCCGACCCGGGCGGGTGAGGACGAGCTGGAAGTGCGGGCTCAGGGGTGCGAACTCGAAGAGCACGGTCTCGACGTTCGCGGGGTAGACGTTGACACCGCGGATGATCATGAGGTCATCGGAGCGGCCGGTGATGCGCGAGATGCGGCGGAAGTTCGGGCGTGCGGTGCCCGGCAGCAGCGTCGCCAGATCGTGCGTGCGGTAGCGGATGATCGGCAGCGCTTCCTTGGTCAGCGAGGTGAAGACGAGTTCGCCCTCCTCGCCGTCGGGCAGCACCTCACCGGTGAACGGGTCGACGATCTCGGGGTAGAAGTGGTCCTCCCAGATCGTCGGGCCGTCCTTCGTCACCGCGGATTCGCAGGCCACGCCGGGCCCCATGACCTCGGAGAGGCCGTAGATGTCAACGGCGTTGATGTTGAAGGACTGCTCGATCTCCTTGCGCATCTCATCCGTCCACGGCTCGGCACCGCAGATCGCGGTTTTCAGGCTCGTGGTCGTGGGGTCGATGCCCTGCTTGTGGAACTCGTCGAGGATCGTGAGCAGGTACGTCGGGGTCGCCGTGATGATATCGGGCTTGAAGTCCTGGATCAGCTGCACCTGGCGCGGGGTCTGACCGCCGGAGATCGGTACAACGGTGAAGCCGTGACGTTCGGCGCCGTGGACGCCGAGTCCGCCGGTGAACAGGCCGTACCCGTACGCGTTGTGCATCATCTGCCCGCGCTTGCCGCCGGCACCGAGGATGGACCGCGCGATGAGGCTGCCCCACCGATCGAGGTCCCCCGTCGTATAGCCGACGACGGTCGGCAGACCGGTCGTACCGGAGGAGGCGTGGATGCGCGCGACCTGTTCCTGCGGGACCGCGAAGAGCCCGAATGGATAGTTGTCGCGCAGATCCTGTTTGTTCGTGAACGGCAGCTTCGCGATGTCATCAAGACTCGTGATGTCGGCCGGGGTGACGCCGAGTTCGTCGAAGGCCTTCCGATAGAAGGGCACCTTCTCGTACACGGAGGTCACCGTGGTCTTGAGGTTCTTCAGCTGGTCCGCGCGCAGCTCGTCCAGGCTCATCCGTTCGCCGGCATCGAGGTCGGTGTCAGTCATTGTCGTCTCCTTGCGCAATTCTGTTGTGGTGCAAAACTGTGGGCGCCGAGGTGGGGCGTCGAAACCGAGGGATCACCGGGTGCGGTGCCCCCTCGGTTGGAATCAGGGGGTGGGCGGCGTTGTGGGATCGGGCACGCCCGGGGCGGCCTGCACCTCGGCGTTGGTGGATGGTGTCGGCTTCGCCTTCGACGCCGACTTTGGAGCCTTAGAGGCCGGCTTTGGGGCCGGCAGGGTGCGGGAGCGGCCGCGGTAGGTCGCGATGATCTCATCGCCGCGGTTGACGGTGACGTCGTAGATGCCCGAGCGCCCCTGCCTGATGACCTCGTGCCCGCGGGCGACGAGTTCGTCGCCGAGGTGGGTGGGCTTGAGGAAGTCGATGTCTCCGCCCGAGGCGACTGTGATCGAGCCCGGGTAGTTGCAGGCCATGGCGAAGGTCGTGTCGGCGAAGAGGAAGATGTAGCCGCCGTGGGTGATGTCGTGGCCGTTGGTCATGATCTCGGTGACGGTCATCGAGCACTGCGCCCAACCAGGGCCGTGGTCATCGACGGTGATGCCCAGATGCTGGGAGGCGCGGTCATTGGCGAACATCGCGGCCGCGCCGGTGGGCTCCTCGCCCGCAGGCGTCGCATTCTCTTGGCCGGTGTGTTCCATAGGGCGGCTCCTCCTCGAGTCACTGAGCGTGATGGACGCCGCAAAGCGTCGGTTCACCTGATTAAACGACCATCTGGTCAATAAATATCGTTGTGATCGACGTCTCTGTCAAGTTCCGGCGAGCCTGGCTCCGGCAATCCCGCACGCATCGTCAAGCGAGCATCATCGCGCGCACGCATCGTCGGGTCGGAGTGAGGTGGTGTGGTCCGGGGCGCCGAGACCACGGTGCAGCGCCGAGACCACGGGCGTGCACAGTGGTCTCGGTGTTCCACCGTTGTGTCGGCGAGAAAGCGGTGGGGGAGTGTGGTGTTCGCGCGGCATTGGGTCTCGGGGTGGGTGTGCCGAGTCGCGATTCTTTGGTCGATCCGCCGCGTTCTGGACCGCTCAGACCGCGGTGGATCGACCAAACACGTCGCTTTCCAGCCGCGGCATTGCACCCGGGGCGGGGGTGTGCGACACTGGTGGCAACAATACAGAACAAATGGTCAGTAAATGGATGCCGCGGGACGAAGCGTCGACGATGGTTCGACCCGCACACGGAGTCGGCAGCCGCTGACCGTGCCAGGTCCTGACAAGGGCACATCCAAGGGTGGAGTGGTCATGACAACTCAGATGAACGACAGCCGCTTTGACGAAGCGCAGCTGCAGGAGCAGTTCGACGCGACGATCGAGGCGAAGGATCGAATCGAACCCCGGGACTGGATGCCCGAGGCCTACCGCAAGACTCTCATCAGGCAGGTCGCGCAGCACGCGCACTCGGAGATCATCGGCATGCAGCCCGAAGGCAACTGGATCTCCCGCGCTCCGTCGCTGCGGCGCAAAGCGATCCTGCTGGCCAAGGTCCAGGACGAAGCCGGCCACGGCCTCTACCTCTACTCTGCGACCGAGACGCTCGGTGCCACCCGCAATGAACTCACCGAGAAGCTCGTCGCCGGCAAGCAGAAGTACTCCTCGATCTTCAACTACCCGACCCTGTCCTATACGGATGTGGGCACGATCGGCTGGCTCGTCGACGGTGCCGCGATCTGCAACCAGGTGCCGCTGTGCCGGACCTCGTTCGGCCCCTACGGTCGCGCGATGATCCGCATCTGCAAGGAGGAGTCCTTCCACCAGCGGCAGGGCTACGAACTGCTCATGACGATGATGCGCGGCACCGAGGCTCAGCGCGAGATGGTCCAGGAATCGGTCAACCGCTTCTGGTGGCCGTCGCTGATGATGTTCGGACCACCCGACGACAACTCCCCGAACACCGAGCAGTCGATGGCCTGGGGCATCAAGACCCACACGAATGACGAGCTGCGCCAGAAGTTCGTCGACATGTCCGTCCCGCAGGCCGAGGCGCTCGGTGTGACCTTCCCCGACGAGAACCTCAAGTGGAACGAAGAACGCGGCCACTACGACTTCTCGACTCCGAACTGGGACGAGTTCTGGGACGTCGTCAAGGGCAACGGACCCTGCAACAAGCAGCGCGTCGCCCACCGCAAGCGCGCATGGGACGAAGGCGCGTGGGTGCGCGAAGCCGCGCTCGCCTTCGCTGAGAACCAGACCGCCGAGGCGGCCGCCCCCACCGACGACACCGCCCCCACCGCATCGAACGCGAACGATTCCACCCCCGCCGAGGAGGCAGCGAAATGACCGAGAGCAACCCGGGCCCCACCTCGGCGAACGGAACAGAGATGAACGCGAGTGCCGCCTCGGCGAACGCGACCCGCGGCGAATGGCCGCTGTACGAGGTCTTCGTGCGCGGCAAGCGCGGACTCAACCATGTCCACGTCGGATCCCTGCACGCCGCAGATGATCAGATGGCCCTTCATCATGCCCGCGACGTCTACACCCGACGCAACGAAGGCGTGAGCATCTGGGTCGTCCGCGCCGCCGACATCACGGCCTCGAGCCCGGACGAGAAGGACCCGATGTTCGCCCCCAGCGGCGACAAGGTCTACCGCCACCCGACCTTCTACGACATCCCCGCCGATGTCCCCCACATGTGAGGAGGGGCGAGAAATGACTGCAGCGAACGATCCCACCGTCAACGTCGAACACGACGAGGCGGGCACCAACGTCGAGCACGACGAGCACGACAACGCCTACTCGGGTCTGCTCGTCAACGACGCCCACTGGGCCTTCGGCACCGACTTCGAAGACCCGCTGGCCGGTGTCGACACGACCGTGCCCGAGGGGGTCGAGGCGAGCGACCTCGGCGCGTACTGCCTCATGCTCGGCGATGACGCGCTCGTGTTCAGCCAGCGGATCTCCGAATGGTGCTCGAACGCACCGGACCTCGAAGAGGACATCGCGTTGGCGAACATCGCCCTCGACCTCCTCGGACAGTCGAGGCTCCTGCTCGCCCGCGCCGCAGCCGCCGATCCGGCCCTCGTGCCCGAGCTGCCCGAGAGCTCACCGGTACCGGACGAGGACCGGCTCGCGTTCTTCCGCAACGACCTCGCGTTCCGCAACGTCCGCCTGGCCGAGGTCCCCAACGGCGACTTCGCCGAGGCGGTCGCGAAGATCCTCATCTACTCCACCTGGCGCCTGTCGATCTTCGAACGCCTGACGACCAGCCGCGACTCCGTGCTCGCCGCAATCGCTGCGAAGGGCGTCAAGGAGATGTCCTACCACCGCGACTTCGCCGGCCGCTGGGTCGTCACGCTGGCCCTCGGCACCGAGGAATCCAGGTCCCGCCTGGTCACGGCTCTCGATGGCCTGTGGCCGCTGTGGACCGAACTCTTCGACACCCACCCTGTCGAAGCCGCCGTGGCCGAAGCCGGAATCGGCATCGACCCCGCCGAGGTGGCCGACGAGGCCTCGGTCATCCTCGACCAGGTGTTCGCCGCCGCCGGCCTCGACCGCCCCGAGGCCGGCTCGCTCGCCGGGGTCGGCGTGCACGGCCAGAAGGGCCGCGACGGGATGCACACCGAGGCGCTGTCGAAGATGCTCGCCGAGATGCAGGTCGTCGCCCGCGAACACCCGGAGGGACAGTGGTGACCGCGATGCTCAGTACCCACACCTTCACCGAGGCGGACCTCGCCGGGGCGACCGAAGCTCAGCGGACGACCGCCGGCGGTACCGCGACGACCGGATCCGCCGCCGACTCGATCGACCGCGCCTGGGCTGCCGCCGAACGCGTCACCGACCCGGAGATGCCGATGCTCACGCTGCTCGACCTCGGCGTGCTCCGCGACGTGCAGGTCGAAGACGGTCACGTCGTCACCACCATCACCCCCACCTATTCGGGGTGCCCGGCGATGGCGACGATGCGCGATGACCTGCAGCGCGAACTGCAGGACGCAGGATTCCCCGACGCCGAGGTGCGCGTGTCCCTGACCCCGGCCTGGACGAGCGACTGGATCACCGAACGCGGGAAGAAGGCGCTCAAGGACGCCGGCATCTCCCCACCCGGAACCGCGCCCCGCCGCGACGGCCCCGTGGCACTGACCCTCATGCCCACCCGCCGCGCCGTGACCTGCGTGCTCTGCGGCTCGGACGATGTGCGCCTGTCCTCCGAATTCGGACCCACCGCCTGCAAGGCGATGTACCAGTGCCTCGACTGCCTCGAACCCTTCGACCACGTGAAGGAGATCTGATGACCCAGACGATCGACCAGACCGCCGAGGCGGCCACCTCCCAGCCCGTCTCCTCGAATTCGGAGTCGTCCTCCCGATCGCGCTTCTACCCGCTGACCGTGAAGTCCGTCGACCACCTCACCGAGGATTCGGCGGCAGTGACGTTCGACGTGCCGACTGAGTATGCCGAACTCTTCGACTTCGCCGCCGGACAGTCGCTGACCCTGCGTCGCGTCATCGACGGCGCCGAGCACCGCCGCACCTACTCGATCTGCGCTCCGGCCGGAGCCGATCCGCGCATCGGTGTGCGCGAAGTCCCCGAAGGCCTGTTCTCCCTGTGGCTGGTCAACGAGGTCCGCCCCGGTGACGTCATCGAGGTGCAGCCGCCCTCGGGCAGCTTCCGCGCCGACCCCGACCAGGGCGGACGCCACCTGTGCATCGCCGCGGGCTCGGGCATCACCCCGATGCTCTCGATCGCGTCGACCGTATTGAGCAACCCGGACGCCTCTGTCACCCTGCTCTACGGCAACCGGAAGACGAACACCGTGATGTTCGCCGAGGAGCTCGCCGACCTCAAGGACGCCCGCAACCAGCAGCTCGACCTCGTCCACGTGCTCTCCCGCGAACCGCGCGAGGTCGAACTCTTCTCCGGCCGCCTCGACGAGGACAAGCTGCGCGAACTGCTGACCGCCATCGTCCCGATCGGCAGCATGGACCACGTGTGGCTGTGCGGACCCTTCGGGATGCTGGGTGATGCCCGGACAGTCCTCGCCGAATTCGGCGTGCCCAAGGAGCGCATTCACTTCGAACTCTTCTACGTCGACGAACCGCCGCCGGAAGTCGTCCACGCGGACAAGGTCGTCGAGGGCGCCACCAGCGACGTCACGGTCGTGCTCGACGGGCGCAGGACCACCTCGGCGATGTCGCAGGGCAAGACGATCCTCGATTCCGCCCAGGAATCCCGGTCGGATCTGCCGTTCGCCTGCAAGGGCGGCGTGTGCGGAACCTGCCGCGCGAAGATCTGCGGCGGCGAGGTCAACATGGTCCGCAACTACGCCCTCGAAGACGCCGAGGTGGAGGCGAACTTCGTCCTCACCTGCCAGACGTTCCCCGTCAGCGACGAGGTCACGGTCGACTTCGACTCGTGAAACACCCCGCCGAGGTGGGGCACCCGCGCCGCGCCGCGACCCGTCGTACTCGCTAGGGTGGGAACCATCGACGTCGAACCGCACCGGTCGAACTGCACAACATCACTGAGGAGACCCATGCCCGAGGCATTCATTCTTGAAGGACTGCGCACGCCCATCGGCAGGTACGGGGGAGTGCTCGCTGATCAGCGGCCCGACGACCTTGTGGCTCAGACCCTGAAGACCGTCGTGGACCGGTCCGGGATCGACCCGTCCGACATCGACGAGGTCATCCTCGGCTCGGCGAACCAGGCCGGTGAGGACAACCGCAACATCGCCCGCATGGCCGTGCTCCTGGCAGGGCTGCCCGAATCGGTGCCCGGGTTCACCGTCAACCGCCTGTGTGCCTCCGGGATGACCGCGATCACGACCGCGCGGGCGATGATCGCCGCCGGAGACGCCGAGGTGGTCGTGGCCGGGGGAGTCGAATCGATGACTCGTGCGCCGTGGGTGAGTGAGAAGCCCTCCCGCGCGTGGTCGAAGCCGGGCAGGACCTGGGACACCTCGATCGGGTGGCGGTTCACCAACCCGGCCTTCGACGAGGACACGACCCTGTCGATGCCGCAGACAGCCGAACGCGTCGCCGAGAAGTGGAAGCTCACCCGCGAAGCCCTCGATGAGTTCGCGTTCAACTCGCACCAGAAGGCACTGGCCGCCCAGGCTGCCGGAAGCTTCGACCCGGAGATCCTCCCCATCGGTGAGGTGACCGCCGATGAAGGACCGCGCGATTCGACCCTGGAGAAGCTCGCGAAGCTGCGCCCGATCCACGGGCCCGGCGGCCTCATCACCGCCGGCAACTCCTCCTCCCTCAATGACGGGGCGGCTGTGACGATCCTCGTGTCCGAGGACTACGCGAACCGGCATGGGCTCAGCCCTCGCGCCCGCGTCGTCGCCGGCGCCAACGCCGGGGTCTCCCCGGACATCATGGGCATCGGACCCGTGCCTGCCACCCGCAAGGTGCTCGAGCGCACCGGCTGGTCGGTCGCGGAACTCGACGCCGTCGAACTCAACGAGGCCTTCGCCTCCCAGTCGCTGGCCTGCATCGGCGATCTCGGTCTCGACCTGGAGACTGTCAACGGCTTCGGCGGGGCCATCGCGCTCGGGCATCCGCTCGGCTGCTCGGGCACCCGCATCACCCTCACCCTGCTCAACCGCCTCGAACAGGCCGGCGAGAAGAAGGGACTGGCGACCATGTGCGTCGGCGTCGGCCAGGGATCCGCGCTGCTGTTGGAGCGCGCATGAGCGCGGGCGATAGCTCAATGCTGCTCATCGAACGGCTGCCCGACCGGACGATCATCCGGCTCAACCGGCCCGAAGTGCGCAACGCGATCGACCAGTCGATGGTCGAGGCGCTGCACGCGGTGTGCGCCGAACTCGAATCCGAGCCGAAGGTCGCGATCATCACCGGCACCTCGGGGGTCTTCGCCGCTGGTGCTGACATCTCCCAGCTGCGCGATCGTCGCCGCGATGACGCGCTCGCCGGCATCAATTCGAAGATCTTCACCCGCATCCAGGAGCTGCCGATGCCGGTCATCGCCCTCGTCGAGGGATATGCGCTGGGCGGCGGGGCCGAACTCGCCTTCGCCGCGGACTTCCGCATCGGCACCCCGACGACGAAGATCGGCAACCCGGAGACCGGACTCGGCATCCTCGCCGCGGCCGGTGCTGCGTGGCGGTTGCGCGAACTCGTCGGTGAACCCCGCGCCAAGGAGATCCTCCTGGCAGGTCGGACGCTGCAGGCCGAAGAGGCCAAGGCCATCGGGCTGCTCAACGACGTCGTCGACCCTGAAGACCTCGAACTGGCTGGGCAGGCACTGGCCGATCGGATCGCGAGCTTCGCGCCCTTGGCGGTGCGGTTGAGCAAATCCGCGTTCCACGCACCCCGCGAGGCCCACCCGCTCATCGACAACGTGGCGCAGGCCGTGCTCTTCGAATCGCAAGAGAAGTACGCCCGCATGGATGCCTTCCTCGCGAAGAGGGAAGCGAAGAAACGTGCGAAGGCCGAGGCTGTGGCCACCGAAGCGATGGATCAGCAGCGCGAACCCCGCACCGACGAGAGAGGCAGCACCGAATGAGCGAGACCGACACTCCAGCCACACCCGCCGAGGCGGTCTCCCGCGTCCCCGACGTCGTCGGCGTCTACGGCGGCGGACGGATGGGTGCAGGCATCGCGCACGCCTTCGCCACTGCCGGTGCGCGCGTCATCGTCATCGAGAGCACCGAGGACACCGTGGCCGCGGCCCGGCAACGCATCGATGCCTCCACGAGTAAGTCGCAGTCGAAGGGCATCGACGTGCCCGGCACCGTCGTCGTCGATCGCGACCCCACCTTGCTCGATGAGGCCCTCCTCGTCGTCGAAGCCGTGCCCGAGATCGTCGAACTCAAGCAGGAGGTCCTCGCCGCTATCGCGAAGCACGCACCGGCAGCGAGCATCGCCACGAACACCTCGGCGCTGTCGATCGACGAACTCGCCGCCGCCCTGCCGAGGCCGCAGGCTCTCATCGGGCTCCACTTCTTCAACCCGGTCCCCGTCTCCGAACTCGTCGAGGTCGTCGTCGGCACCCACACCGACACCCGCCTCGTCGAGGTTGCCAGGGGATGGGTGGCAGGACTCGGGAAGACGGCGATCACGGTCAAGGACTCGCCCGGATTCGCGTCCTCCCGCCTCGGCGTGGCCCTGGCGCTCGAGGCCATGCGGATGGTCGAGGACGGCGTCGCCAGCGCCGAGGACATCGACCGTGCCATGACCCTGGGCTACCGGCACCCGGCCGGGCCGCTGACGACCACGGACATCGTCGGACTCGATGTGCGTTTGGGCATCGCCGAGCACCTGGCCGAAGAACTCGGACCCCGTTTCGCACCCCCGCAGATACTGCGCGACAAGGTCGCCGCAGGGGAACTCGGGCGGAAGTCCGGGCAGGGCTTCTACACTTGGTGACACCCCGCGCCAGCGGTGAAGGCCGCCGGAAGACCTCCTCGGCGCCCATGACATCACTCCCCTGACAGGACACGCAAAGGAGCACCCATGACCGACATCCAGCTGAAGAACCGCGGCCAGATCGCCGAGATCATCCTCGACGGCCCGGAGTCCCGCAACGCCCTCGACGCGGACAACCTCCGCGACATCGCCGCAGCTGTGGCCAAGATCGCCGAGGCGATCCCGAACGTCCGCGTGCTCCTCATCCGCGGTGAGGGCACAGTCTTCAGCTCCGGCCGCGATATCTCAAACGTCGACGTCGAGACCGACGACGCCCACGCGTTCCTCGCCGAGACCTTCGCCCCCGTCTTCCAGGCGATCCGGGCCCTGCCGATCCCCGTCATCGCGCAGGTCCAGGGGGCCGCTCTTGGGCTGGGCTTCGGCATCGCCGCGGCCGCCGACATCATCTTCGCCGCCGATGACGCCAAGTTCGGCTCCCCGTTCGCCGCGATCGGCGCAATGCTCGACTCCGGCGCCCACCACGTGTTCCTCGACCGGGTGGGCTATCACCGGACGATGGACCTCATCGTCACCGGCGATTTCATGACCGGCGCCGAGGCGGCCGCCACCGGGATCGTCTCCCGCGCGATCCCAGCTGCGGAGCTGGCCGAATTCGTCGAAGCGAAGCTTGCGAAGATCGTGTCGGGGCCCGCCGAGGCCTTCGCGATGGAGAAGGGCTTCGTGCAGAAGCTCGCCGACGACCGTCCGAGCCTCGCCGAGGTGCTCGCCGAGGAGGCCGCGCTGCAGGAATCGGCCCGCCAGACACCTGACTACGCCGAAGGATTCCGTGCTTTCCAGGAGCGGCGGAAACCGAACTTCGAGTGAGGCTCAGTCCGCCTCTGACGTCTCGCCTGCCTCCGCGTCGCGAGTGCGCTTCCAACGGCGCACGGTGATGATCGTCAGAGTGATGACCAGCGCCCACGAGATTCCGACGGCGACGCCGTGGAAGATCGTCGGGTCGCCGATGAACGCACCGACAGCGACGAGTGAGAGCTGACCCGGCAGGGATGAGATGACGGTGGCGGTGAGGAAAGTGCGGTTGTCGATGCCGAGCGCCCCACTGCCGTAATTCACCGGCCAATAGGGGAATCCGGGCATGAGGCGCAGGGCGCACACCGCATAGAATCCACCGCCGGTGAGCCGGGACTCGACGGATTCGGCATGCGATCCGAGCAGCTTCATCACCGTGTCCCGACCGAGGGCTCGGGCGATCCAGTACCCGCCCCAGCAGCCGAGGACGACTCCGATCATCGACCACAGCGTGCCGAAGGGCAGACCGTAGATGAGACCGCCGGCGGTGGCCATGATCGTCACCGGGATGGGGGTGGCGGCGACGACGGCGTAGATGAGGATGAAGACGGCGAAGCCCCAGAAGCCGGCGGCCGCGATATCGTCCTGAAGCACATCGATCGAGGGCAGACGCACGTTGAAGACCGCCCACACTGCGGCCAGCAGCGCCAGCGCCAGGGCGATGTTGCGCAGGATCGTCGGCCAATCGAGGCGGGATCGTTTCGCGTCGGAGCCTTCGGAGTTCCGTCCATGCGGGATGCTGTGGGGCGAATCCTCCGGGAGTGCTCTCCGCTTCGGTGCTGAGGGTTCGTCGTGTCCGGGCATGGACCGATCCTACGTCCGGGCAGGTGCGCGACGGGAATCAGCGGAACGCGTCTCGCCCCCGCCTGCGGTGAATGCGGGCGAGGGCGAGACGGTGCTGACATGAGCCGAGGCACGGTAGGGGCCGACTAGGAGGCGGGGGAGGGGCCGACTATGACGTGCTGTAGGGGCCGGCGCCGGGGCCGCGGGAGGCTGAACTCAGGCGGCGGGGCCCTCGGTCAGGGTCACCTCGGCGGTGTGGGACTGACCGTCGGCGTCCGTCCAGGTCAGGGAAACCTTGTCGCCGGGTTTGTGCTCGGCGATGGCCTCGGAGAGCGCAGTGCCGTCGGTGATCTGCGTCGACCCGATCTTCGTGATCGTGTCACCGGCGCTCAGCCCAGCCTCGGCGGCGGGGGTGTCCTCATAGACCCCGGCGACGACCGCGCCCTCGGTCTGCGAGGAGGCACCGGACTGGCCGCTCGAACTGCCCTGGCCGTATTGACCCTGCTGACCTCCTTGGCCATATTGGCCGCCCTGCGAAGACTGACCGGACTGCCCTGACTGGCTCTGCTGGTCGGACTGGCCGACGCCGATGCCGAGGAAGGCCGGATAGCCGAGCGTGTTCGTGCTCGTCTGCTCGCCGGCGACGATCGATTCGGCCGTGGACAGCGCGGTCTCGATCGGGATGGCGTAGCCGGTGACCTGGGCGGTTCCGGACGAGGCCGCTGTGTTCATGCCGACGACCTCGCCCTCGTCATCGAGCAGTGCCCCACCCGAATCGCCGGAGACGATGTCGGCCTGGACCTGGATCATGTCGTTGAGCGTCTCCGAATCCTCGGTGCCCTGCGCGGTGGTGGTGACCGAAGCGCCGAGGTCGGTGACCGATCCGTCGGCGGCCTGCAGCTGTCCGCCGCCCTCGGAATTGCCGACGGCGGTGATGTCGTCGCCGACCTGCACGTCGTCATCGTCGATCGTGGCCGTCTGCAGGTTCGAGGCATCCTTGAGCTTGAGCACGGCCACGTCCTTCGTCGAGTCCGAACCGACGACGCTGGCCTCGTAGGTCTTGCCGGTCGTGGCCACGGTGACGGCGATCTTCGTGGAATCGGCGATGACGTGGTTGTTCGTCAGCACCAGACCGTCCTTGCTCAGCACCATGCCGGTGCCGGCCGCCTCGGCGTTCTCATAGCCGAGCTGGGTGTCGATGAGGACGACGCCGGTGGACTCCTTCTCACTCGCCGGGGTGGCGTCCTGCTGTGTCGAACCGTCGCTGCCCTGTCCGGTGTCGGGGGACTGCGAGCCGCCGCCCGGGATGGTGCCGCCGGAATATCCGCCCTGGCTGCCGCCTCCCTGTTCGCCGTTGCCCTGCCCGAGGTTCGGCGACTGTGTGCCTCCCTGACCATTGCCGGTCTGGCTGCCGCCGCCCTGGCTGGGGTCGGTGGGCTGACCGCTGAACGGGATGGCCGATTGGGCGGAGCCGGCCGCGACCGTGCGGGCGTGCATGGCTGCGGCGGGCAGACCGGCGGCCGTTCCGAGGCCGAGTGCCAGTGCCGCTGCCGCTCCGGTCACTGCCAAGGCGAGTCGACGCCTGCGGGGGCGGGGCCGGGTGACGGCCGCTGCCGTCGCCTCGGTGCCGAATGCGTTCTCACCGTTGTCCCCAGCGCCGGTCGCTTCGTGTGCTGACCTCGTGCGCTTCGACTCGTTCATGGTCTGTGCCTTTCTCCATTCTGCGGAAGTGCTCTGTGATTCCTATTGAGTACCCGCACGCTGTGGCCAAGCTGTGGCGCAGCTGGAGCGAAGCTTCGACTTTGTCAGTCGCAGGCTGAGAGGCCGAGGCCGAGAGACGTGAGACCTGCCCGGGGCGGAATGGTTGATCCGACAGGGCTGGCTCTGGAGGCGACGGCCGGGAGAGAGGATCAGGTAGCGATGACGATGGTCGGGACGTGTAGTCGAATTGGAGGGCCCGCGTTGGTGCCTTACCGGCTAAGCATCATTTCGACGCATGAGGTTTGGAATCGCTGGCAAATCTGCGGGCTTTGACGCGTTCTGGGGTGAGCTTGTTGCGCAAGGCCGACCAGCGCGTGCTGCGGTCTCCGCCCACGACATGGTCGCGTCCAGCAAACAGCGCGTCGACGCCGAGCCGAGCGACGAGCTCGGGGTCGTTCTTCCAGGAGTTGTCGCCGAACTTGGTGTCCTGCATACCGGCGGTGTCATGGAAATCCGTCGCGGTAGCACCTGGAAGCAGCGCAGTGACGGACACTCCGTACTCGTGCATCTCTTCGCGCAGACCCTGGGCAAAGCTGTACATGAATGCCCGGGTCGGTCCGTATATCGACTCGTACGGGGTCGGTGTCGTTGCCGACACCGAGGTGGTGATCAGGATTCGCCCCTGCTTCTGCTCGGCCATCCGACGAACAACTCGCTTCGCGAGAATGACCTGACTGGTCACGTTGAGATCGAGCATGTGCAGCTCATCGTCGAGGTCAGTGTCGAGGAAGCCGCCGCCGAGGCTCTTGCCGGCGTTGAGAACCGCGACGTCGAGACTCACCCCGAGCTCCTCGAAGGACCGCCAAGCGGCATCGAGCTGCCCACGGTCGGTGAGGTCGGCGCGAACCGGCGTCACCGTCACCTGCGGCAGCTTCTCGGGCAGCGCGAGGATCTTCTTGCTCGCACCGATGCCGACGATGTCATATCCACGGGAGGCGAGTTGCTGGGCGATGCGGAAGCCGATCCCTGAGGAGGCTCCGGTGATGAGTGCGGTTCTGGTCACGGTGTGGTCCTGTCTGCTGGTTGCTGATGTGTCATGTCTGCTGAGTCGGCGGTCTCGGCGCGTTCTGTGGCGCGCCATGTCGCCAAAAGCCGGAGTGCCTCGGCCGATGAGTCATCGGCAGCGGAGTAGACGAACAGGGTCTGAGTCGAGTCGTCAGGGACGGTGAACGCTTCCCAGTCGATGGTGAGACGCCCGGCGACGGGGTGCGCGAAGCGTTTGGTCCCCGAGGTGCGCCCCTGCGGATTGGGGCGCGCCCACCACGCCGCGAACTCTGGGCTGGCGGTGGCGAGTTCCCCGACGAGCGCGGCGATCGCGGGATCTCTGGGGCGTGCGCTGGCCTCGAGCTGCAGTACTCCGACGAGTTCCGAGGCAACGTTCGCCCAGTCGAGGTAGAGGTCGCGGACCCCGGGCTCTGTGAAGATCCAGCGGAGCAGGTTCCGATCATCCGGTTCGCGGGCAGGGAAGTCGGCCAACAGGGCCCAGGCGAGCTCGTTGCCGGCGCACACTTCCATACGGGGCCCGAGGAGGAACGCCGGTTGGTTCTGCAACCCGTCGATCATTCTCCGGATGCCCGGGCGGACGACTGCGTTCCCGTCGGCAGTCGTGGTGCCAGAAGTTGGTCGAGCGAGGTTGAACAGGTACTCCCGCTCAGCAGCATCGAGCCGCAGGGTGCGAGCGACGGCCGCGAGTACGGACTCCGACGGAGTGACCTGACGTCCCTGCTCGAGCCGCACATACCAGTCGACGCTCACACCGGAGAGCACTGCAACCTCCTCGCGGCGCAGTCCCGGCACGTGACGCGGCCCGGCGTCGTTGATCCCCGCATCCTCGGGCCGTATGGCGGCGCGCCTGGCGGTGAGGAACTCACTCAGAGTCTGTTTCTTCCTACTCATGACTTCGATTCTCCCAGCTGCCGAGCCGCGCTGGGAGGGAGAAGGAGTCATATGGTCTCCCGGACCTCTCGACCACGACGCTGACATCCACCGCAGGGACCTGCAGCGGAACGGCAGGCTCACCATCCCGGTTCTCTCCAGCGGCGGGGCGGCTCAGGCCCTTGCCGTCAACTACCTGCCGATGTGCGAGGGGATCGCCGAGGAGAAGCCGAAAGAGTTTGTGGACCTCTTCCTCGAGTTCGATGCTGGTGCACGGGCCCAGTGATTCGCACAGGGGACTCCAACCCGCACCACTGAGTCGGGTACATGGTCAGGCTGGTTTTCGGCCCGAAGTGAATCAGCGGATGGCGCAGCTCAGGCGGCGCTGACGATGATGCCGATGGACACTCCGATGTAGAAGAGGTTGACGGAGAGGATGAAGATGCGTTCGGAGATGCCGAAGACCTTCGGACGCAGCTTCTTGATGATGAGGACGATGACGCTCACGATCAAGGAGACCAGAGCGATCCAGGCGATGACGCTCAGCGTGCTCGCCAGCCACTCAGGGCCGGACTGAGTGAAGAGCCTGGTGAAGTTGCCCATGCAGGCATAGCTGATGGCGAACCATGCGATGGCCAGGAGGTAGTGGAGGCGGCCGATCGTCGTGAGCTTCTCGCCTTCGATGTCGGTGGGAACGAGCGGCAGGGCGATGAAGATGAGTGCGAGTGCGGCCAGGGCGATCGTCACTCCGGTGACGTCACGCCAAGCGGGGAGGCCGAGCGCTGTGGCGACGGCGAGGACGGCCCAGAACGCGGCGGTCAGCCACGTCATCGTGCTGCTCAGGCGGCGGGTGGGCCCGACCGCATAGTCGCTGACGGCATGGCCGACGATCGTGTAACCGCTGGGGACGAGGTGGAGGGCGATGAACACGCCGAGGCGGGCGAGGCCGAGGACGAGAGCAGTGATGGCGAGGACGGTGGTCATGAGTTCTCCTGAGACTGAGGTGCGTCGGCGGGCTGTGAGGTAGCCGGAGTGCGGATGGTGCGGACCTCGTCGTGGAGGTCGCGGATCGTGGCGGCGAGCGAGTTCGGGTCGATGCCGATCGCGCGGGCATTGTCGTCGAGGGAGTGTCCGAGCAGTTGCGCGCAGTGCGCGCTCTTGGCCTCCCCCGCCGAGGTGAGGCGCAGTTCCCGACGATTGCCGGATCCCGGTGTCGCCGCGTTGGTGATGAGATCGTCGGCCAGCAGCGCCTTGACGATTCCGGACCCGGCGGCCTCGGTGACGCCGAGCGACTTCGACAGCGTGCGTCCGGTGATGCCGGGGTGGTGACCGAGGATGACGAGAGCGACGTATTGGTTGTAGGTCAGTCCCTCGGGACGCAGCATCTGCTCCGCCCACCGGTCGAGTGTGCGGACCAGGTCGTGAAGTTCATGAGCGAGATCCATAAGAGTAAGTTAAGCACTTAAGGTAATCGAGGGCAAGGGTCATTCGACCATTTTCTGCGGCCGGTCAGCACCCGGAAGCAACTGATCCCCGGCAGAACCAATGTCGGTTCTGCCGGGGATCGGAAGTCTCCCGCGACGAAGGCGGCGCGTGCACGGCTGCGCAGGGCAGCCTCGGCGAGGATTCGGCGGCGAAGGTCAGCCGGTGAAGATCGCGACGGCCTTGACCACGGTCAGCACCAACCCCCAGGCGAGGCCGCCGACCACGACGACGGTCAGCGTCGAACCGACCGCCCGGTAGGCGCCGCCGACGGGGGACTGCGGCGAACCGGAGTCGGGAACGTGGGCGATGTGGGTGGAGTCATTCATTCTTTCAGACCCTTCCTTCAGTCTTCTTCGAGGGCGGCGGCCTGCTTGGCTGCGACGTCCTCTTCGCGTTCGAAGTGCTTCTCGGCCACGGGGCGGACCAGTGCGTTGGCGATGAAGCCGATGATCAGAGCGCCGACCATGATGAACATGCCGGGGGTGTAGAGTTCCGGTCCGGACTTGCCGGCCGCCTCACCGGCCTCGACGACGGAGTTGACGATGAGCGGACCGGCCACACCGGCGGCCGACCATGCCGTGAGCAGCGCGCCGTGGATAGCGCCGACCTGGTACACACCGAAGAGGTCCTTGAGGTACGCGGGGATGGTGGCGAATCCGCCGCCGTAGAAGGAGATGATGATGAGCGTGGCGAGGATGAAGAGAATGATCGATCCGCCGCCGAAGAATGCGACGAGGAGATAGAGGATCGCCCCGACGCCGAGGTAGAGCATGTAGTTGTTCTTCCGCCCCAGGTAGTCCGAGGTCGTCGACCAGATGAAGCGACCGCCCATGTTGCCGATCGAGAGCAGGCCGACGAAGCCTGCGGCGGCTGCGGCGGTGATGCCGAAGTAGGCCTGGATCATCGGGGCGGCGTTCTCGAGGATGCCGATTCCCGCAGTGACATTGAGGAACAGGACGACCCACAGCAGCCAGAACTGCGGGGTGCGGATGGCATTGCGGACCGAGACGTTGCCCTTCGTCTGCATCGGCTTGGCCGCGACCTTCGAGGGGTCGAAACCCTTCGGGACCCATTCGGGGTGGGGGACGCGGATGACGAAGGCGCCGGCGGCGATGACCACGGCGTAGACGATGCCGAGGGTGACGAAGGTCGGGGTGAGACCCGCGACGAGGTTCTCGGGTTCGGGACCTCCGCCGTAGAGGGCCATGAGCTGGTTCGACATCGGGCTGGCGATGAGCGCGCCTCCGCCGAAGCCCATGATCGCCAGGCCGGTGGCCAGGCCCGGACGGTCCGGGAACCACTTCATCAGCGTCGACACGGGTGAGATGTAGCCGATGCCCAGGCCGATTCCGCCGATGACGCCGTAGCCGAGGTAGACCAGCCACAGCTGACCGGTGACGATGCCGAGCGAGGCGATGAAGAAGCCGACGACCCAGCAGGTTCCGGCGGCGACCATCGAGGCCCGTGGTCCGTTCTTCTCCACCCAGGGGCCGAAGACCGCCGAAGAGATGCCGAGCATGAGGATCGCGATCGAGAAGATCCAGCCGATCGAGACCTCACCGGCGTCGAAGTGGTCCATGAACGGGATCTTGAAGACGCTGAAGGCGTAGACCTGGCCGATGCACAGGTGGATGGCGAGTGCGGCCGGTGGGATCAGCCACCGGTTGAAGTTCTTCGGCGCAACGATCGCCGAACGCGTGAGAATGGAAGCCACGGGAAGTCCTTTTCTGTGGTGGGCTCGTGTGGTGCCGAGTTCGGGTCACCGTCGGCACCGTGTCACTGTCGGCAACGGGCCACCGTCGACAACGGGGCTCGGACGGACGATGCGGTCGGTGTCGATCCGAACGATATCCACTAAAGAGTAGATGCCACTCACAGAAAATGCGAGGAATTCTCAGGGTTTTGTACAGAAAGGGCGCAAGGTCCCGCCTGCTGGGACGGAATCAGCCGCTCAGAGGTTGATCGTGACGTCGGCCTTCTTACGCAGCTTCTTCGCGTACTTCTGAGTCGCCTCGTTGGACTTCTGGCTCTTGACCTGTTCCTTCAGCTGGGGGCGCATCTCGTCGATCGAAGGCATCTCCTGCTGCTGCCCGCCCTGCTGAGCCATCTGCTCCTGCTGGGACTTCGCCTGCTCGTAGGCCTGCCCGATCTCTTCGCCGCTGACCTTGAACTCGCCGTATTCGTCTTCGACGAGGCCTTCGATCTTCAGCTGGTTCTTAAGCTCTGAGCGGACCTTCTTCTCATCCATGCCCTGGTCCTTCATGGACTTGAGGAAGTCCTTCTCGCTCATCTGCCCGGACTTGGCGGATTCCTTGAGGGCCTTGTCGATGTCCTTGTCGGAGACCGAGATGTCGCGCTTGTCTGCTTCCTGCGTGAGCACTTTCGTGCTCACGAGGTTCTCCGCCGTCTGCTTCTTCAGATCCTTCTCATCGACCGGCTGGCCCGACTGCTGGGCCTGCATCTGCATCTGCTGGTACTGGGTCTCGAAGAGGGGGACGAAGTCGTCCTTCGTGATCTTCTCGCCGTTGACCTCGGCGACGACCTTCGGGATGTCCTTCGTACTCGGTTTGCCCTGCCCGGAGGCGTCCTGCCCGGAGGCATCGGCACCGGGGGACTGCTCGGCGGCAGCCGAGGACTCCTGGGGCTTCGCTTCGTCGCCCTGACTTCCGCACGCGGCCAGAGCCACGACGGACACGGACATGGCCAGGCCCAGCAACCACCGGTTGGTTCGCACAATCACTCCTGATTTCGGGATCAGCCTGTCAGGCTAACAGAGCCGATTCACCGAAGAATGTGTGGAGTATGTGCGGCCCGTGGCAAGGGTGATTGCGGTAGTCCGGCCCGGCGAGGTTCAGATGTGCCATCTGTTCGTCTCGGATTCGTCGATCGGGCACTGACTCGCGTCAGCCTCGGCGGGTACACTGCGGCTACCGGAATTGCACGGAGCACGGTCCGTGCGATCCGCCGCGAAGGGAGTTGGCCATGGAATCGACGTTCCGCGGGGTGTTCCTCACCTGCACCGACGCCGAGGCGACCGCCGCCTTCTATCGTGAGATCGCGGGCCTCCCGCTGACGACCGAGGGCGACGAGGAATACACGTATTTCGTCGTCGAGGCCGGTGGGGTGCAGGTTGCCCTGCATTCGGCTGAGGCGTTCGCCGACTATGCGTTCCCGCCCGTGGCCGAATCCAATCTCACCCACCTGTACTTCCGGATCCCCGATCAGGATGAGTTCCTCGAACGGATCAAGAACGCGGGAACTCCGCTGGTGGCCGTCGACGACGTCGTCGTCACGGTCGAGGATCCGGACGGCCGAAAGGTCATGTTCGGCACGGCGTGAAGCAGAGATCGTCTCGAGACACCGGTTCCGTGTCGAGGCACCTGTGCACACCGCACACACAGGTGTCTCGGTGCTCCAGCGTTGTTTCGACGAAAAATTCTTGTTCCAGGTGCTTCAGCGGTTCCCGGCAAGGATTGCTGAGAGTCCGGCTCTGAGGTCGTCGACGAACTCATCCGGCATTTCGAGCGAGGGGAAGTGTCCGCCGCGTTCGGCGGCTCTCCAACGCACGATGTTGCGGTAGTGATGTTCTGAGAGGGCGCGGGGATACTTTTCGATGTCGTGCGGGTACATCGTGATCGCAGTGGGGACGTCGACGCGCAGATCTGGATCGAGGGAATCATGGCTTTCGAAGTAGATCCGCGCCGAGGAGGCACCTGTGCGCATCAGCCAGTACAGGGAGACATTGTCGAGCAGGCGGTCGCGGGAGATAGTCTCGAAGGGGGAGTCTTCAGTGTCCGTCCACTCGGCGAACTTGTCGAGGATCCACGCGAGTTGGCCGACAGGCGAGTCGACGAGGGCGTAGCCGATGGTCTGCGGTCGCGTCGCCTGCTGGTGCGCATAGGCGGCCCGATGTGTCCAGAAATCCTCGGCATCGAGGGCCCAGGCACGCTCGTCTTCCGTCAGTTCCTCCAGTGAGCCTCCCGGGACTCCGGGCGCATAGGTGGTGTGGATGCCGATCAGGTGATCGGGGAAGCGCCCACCGAGGATCGTGGTGATCACCCCGCCCCAGTCGCCGCCGAAGGCCGCGAACCGGTCGTAGCCGAGCCTGCCCATGAGTGTCACCCATGCCTCGGCGATTCGGTCCGTAGACCAACCGGTGACGCTCGGTCTGTCACTGAAGCCGAAACCGGGCAGAGACGGCACGACGCAGTGGAAGGCCGGTGCTGTGGGATCTGTCGGTTCTGCAAGTTCGTCGATGACGTCGATGTATTCGGCGATGCTGCCCGGCCATCCGTGGGTGAGGATCAGCGGTGTCGCATCCGTTCGGGAGGAGCGACGGTGCAGGAAATGGATGCTCAGGCCGTCGATGTCGGTGCGGAACTGGCCGACACCATTCAGACGGTCTTCGAAGTCCCGCCACGAGTAGTCGGTTCGCCAGTAGTCGACAAGCTCCGTGAGGTCGTCGAGCGGTACGCCTTGGTCCCATCGTCGCGGATCTGGTTTCGGCCGGACCACTGTCTCGGGTTCGGGCAGGCGGGCCGATTGCAGTCGGGTACGGAGATCGTCGAGTTCGGTCTCGGGAATGTGTGAGGCGAATCCTTGGACGGAATCGGCCACTTGCGCAATGTCTGCGGGGCGGGAGTCGGTGGCTGGACGGGAGTCGGTGGACTTGTGCATCGTGATTTTCCTCTGAGAGTCGGTGACATTCGCGGAGAGTGAGAACGTGCGTGGTCAACTGGCGATGTGGATGCGGACTCCGTGTTCGCCGGGGCAGATGTGGGCGCGAGTTCCCAATCGGGCGAGTAGTCCCCGGTGAATTGCGGCCGGTAGGCGATGGCCGGTTCGGTGAAGAGGCCGTCGAGGCGCTCGATCAGCCTGTCGCGGGCTGCGTCGAAGTCGTCGATCCGGTCGGCGCAGGGGACAGCGAAGGGCTCGAGTACGCTCATGCCTGTGTAGGCGAAGGTGCCGTGGAGAAGGCCGAAGAGGAGCTCTCGCAGCTCACCGGACTTGCCCCGCGGCCCGATGGCCATCGGACGATCGCCGAGGGTGGTGACGACGAGAACCTGCTTGCCTGCGAACGGTCCCTGTTCGAAACGGAGGCGTCGTCCCGTGGTCGGGTCGGTGCCGAAGGCGAAGCCGCTGACGAAGACGCGATCGAACCAGCCTTTGAGGATCGCGGGCATTCCGTACCACCACAGGGGGAACTGAACGATAACCGCGTCGGCGCGCCGAAGCTTCTCCTGTTCGCGGGTGGTCTCGTGCGGTTGGGTGCCGTCGACGTGCGCGCTGCGGGTGTCGGCGCTGACGCGGAAGCGGTTGGGGGAGTGGACGGACTCGGGATCGGCCGCCTCGGTGCTGGGTTCACCGGTGTTCGGCTCATCGGTCCGGGCGGCATGACCGCCGTCGCGCCGACGCAGGACAGGATCCCAGCCCATGGCGTAGAGATCGGATGTCAGGACGGTGTGCCCGACATCTTGCAGGTGGGCGATTCCCGCGCTGCGCAGGTTTCCGTTGAGTGATCTCGGTTCGGGATGCGCACTGAGCCAGAGGATTGTCGAAGGTGTGTCGTCTCCTTGCATGGTTCCATCGTTGCCGCCTAGCGTAAGACTGTCTAGTACGGACATTTCTGTCCCTGTGGAGGTATGTATGCGGTTGCCCGTGCGTCGTGCGATGGATGTCTGCCCGGTCGAGGTCGCGGTCTCAGCGGTCGGCGGCACGTGGAAGCTCACGCTGATCAAGCATCTCCTCGACGGGACGCGTCGATTCAACGAACTCGGACGGTTGGTGCCCTTGGCGAACACGAAGACCCTCACCCGGCAGCTGCGCGAACTCGAGGACGATGGCCTGGTTCGGAGAGTCGCGTACCCAGAGGTACCGCCGCGGGTCGAATATTCACTGACCGATCTGGGGCGCAGCCTGGAACCGATCGTGACGGCGATGAATGTGTGGGGCAAGGACTTCGCGGCGAACCGGACTGGCTGATGTCTCAACTGCCGGTTGAGCTGAGCAGGACGGGCAGTGTTGCAGGTCGGACTGAGTAGTTCGGGCGATGTCGTCGGTCGGACTCTCGCGCTCGCCAGAGGCGAGAACGTCGCTTTTCAGGCACCCGGTTCGTAGGCCGAATACACGATCCCGCTGGGGAAGGACTTCGACTCGATGAGCCGCAGTCGAGGAGGCCTGGCCGAGTGCGCTCCGTCGTGGAAGTATCCGCGCCCGCGGCCCTGCCACACCGGGTAGGTGAACATCCGATACTCATCCACCAACCCCTCGGCGATGAGTTCGTGAGCCAGGGTGATGCTGCCGGTGACGATGACGTCGCGCCCTGTCTCCTCACGCATTTCCGCAACCGCCCGCATCGGATCGGAGCTGATGATCTGTGTGTTCTGCCATCCCGGCTCTCTCAAGGTCGAGGACACAACGCGTTTGTCCACCTGGTCCAGCTGTGCCGCGACTCCGGTGGTGTCATCGGTCTGGGCAGGCCAATAGCTGCGGAAGTCCTCGAACGTCTGCCGGCCGAGGAGCAGCACGTCCTCGTTCGCGGACTGCCGCATGAGCTCGGCTGTGAGCTCTTCGTCCTGGGCCTGCGGATCGAACCAGTCGTCGAGCATCTCGACACGGCCGTCGAGAGTGATGTTCTGAGTGATGATGATGCGCACGGTCGGTCTCCTCATCGAGATTCGTGGTGTCACCACAGTACTGAACGCAGTGGTCCGCCGTCGAGGGTGCCGTTCTGAGCGACGACGATGCGCGAGACGGACGCCGAGGCCTCAGGATGTCTGCTGACGTTCGGCGGTGTCCAGACGGTCCCTGCCGGAGGCCTGGACGTGGTCGCGGCCGAGGCGCTCTGCGGTCTCGCCGTCACCGCGCTCGAGGGCGTCGACCATCTCCTTGTGGACGGTGAGGATGCCGCGTGCCCAGTCGCGATCGCCCCACAGCGAGGTCGACTGAGGGACCGGGTAGGCCCACCACAGCTGCTGAACTCGGGGTGCGATGACATCGGGGCTGCCGATGCGCGCGATCTCGTCGTGGAATTCGCGCGACAGTTTGGCGAGCTCGCCCGGCTCGTCGTCACCGGGAAACTTCGCCTCTGCCCGGGCGAGGATCTCGCGCAGGCGGGTGACGTCGTCGTCCGTGCGCTTCTCAGCGGCCAGCTTGGCGGCGAGGCCCTCCATGACGCCACGCAGGAGATAGACCTCCTGGAGGTCGTCTTCATTGAGTTCGGAGACCGCGGCGCCGAGGTTGTCGGTGTGCGAGATCAGTCCGACGGTTTCGAGTCGGCGGAACGCCTCTCGGACGGGGGAGGCCGAGACGCCGAGCTGTTTGGCGACGGTGTTCTGTCGGATCGGCTCGCCTGGACTCATCGCGCCGGACATGATGCGCTCGCGCAGCCACTCGTAGACGTACTGCGTCTTGCCTTGGGGCGGCTTGGGGTGGTCTGCGGAAGTCATTATCCCAGTCTAACCAAGCGCCGAACGATTGACATCGATAATCGATTATCGATAATCTACACAACAACCGGCGACGCAGAACGCGGCGCGGCGGCAGAGACGATGATGTCGATGGAACACGGAGTTGCAATGAGCAGGTCACCACACACAGACACCGCCGAGGTCGGCAGCCGATCGGTCTCACGCGCAGTGATTGCGGGGATACCCTGGCCCTATTTTCTCATCTGCGCCGCGCTCGTCGCGGCCGCCGGGGTGCTCGGTGAAGTCCCCGACAACCTCGTCGGCGGATTCACCGTGTGCATGGTATTCGGCGGATTCCTCAGCTGGCTGGGCAATCACACGCCTTATCTGAAGAACTTCGGCCTCTCCGCAATCGCCTGCACCCTGCTCCCTGCCTTCCTGCTCTTCGCTGGAATCCTGCCGACGCGGGTCGCCGACGTCATGGAGAACTGGACCTCGGGTTACGGGTTCATTGACTTCTTCATCGCCTCGCTGATTGCGGGAAGCATCCTCTCAATGCCTCGCCAGCTCCTACTCAAGGTCGGGTTCAGATTCGCCGTGCCCGTCGTCTGCGCGGTCATCGTGTCATTCGTCCTGGTCAGCCTCCTCGGCGGGCTGTTGGGATTCGGGGTGCGAGAAGCGGTGCTCTTCATCGCCGCGCCCGTCACGGGTGGGGGAATCGGCGCCGGAGCCGTTCCGCTCTCACAGATGTATGCCACCGCTCTGGGCGGGGACGCCGGCGACTACCTCTCGCGGCTGCTGCCGTCCGTCGTCATCGCGAACACCGTGGCGATCTTCATTGCGGGTGTCTACAACGGACTCTCGCGCAGCCGGCGCAGGCTCTTCATCGGATTTGACGGCGAGGGACGTCTGCTGCGGAAAGAGGTGGCCGGTGATGTCGATCAGGTTCCCCCGGAACGGGACTCCGCGTTCTTCTCGTCGATGGCCGCTGGCATCGTCGTCGCCGGAACGCTGTATTTCGCCGGGCTCATCCTCGCTCATTTCGTCCCGGCCGTCCACGGCTATGCTTGGACGATCCTGCTGGCCGCTCTGATCAAGATCTTCGATCTGCTGCCCGAACAGCTCGAGCAGGCATCCGACGACTGGTACAGCTTCGTCTCCAAGAGCTGGGTTCCCGCTCTGCTCGTGGGCTGCAGCATCGCCTACATTGACGTGGGCCAGCTCCTCGGGTCCTTCACCGATCCGATCTACGTCCTCCTCACCCTCGCCGCGATCCTCATCATCGCCGGGGTCGCGGGTCTGACAGGATGGCTGTGTAAGATGTACTTCCTCGAAGCCTCGGTCACGGCCGGGCTGAATATGGCTGATATGGGCAGCGACATTCCTGTGCTCTCGGCCGCCAACAGGGTGAACCTCCTTCCGTTCTCCCAGATGACGAGCCGATTGGGAGGAGCTTTCGTGCTCTTCCTCGTCTCGGCCCTGCTGCCCCTGCTGGCGCGCCTGTGATCAGCCGGACCCGGCGGCGAACAGTCAGCCTCCCCGACTGCAGCACCTTCCCTGGCTGAGGCAGCCTCCCTGGTTGAAGCTCCCTCACCTTCATCGACGACCAAGGAGAACTCACCTACATGCGCACGCTGGATCTCGGCCGCCGGTTGGAGGCCGGAATGGCCAAATCGCCCAGTCATCCGGACTTCACTCACGTCCTCCAGCGCCGGCACGGTGATCGGGTCCGGGGCGACGGCGGCAGCGGTGCCAGCGACATGGTGATCATGGGGCTCCACGTGGGAACTCATATCGATGCGGCCGCCCATGTGTCGCAGGACGGACGGATGGCCGAAGGGCTCACGGTGGGTGAAGCGATGGAGAATGGGCGCTTCGCCCGCCTCGGTGTGCACGAGGTCGCACCATTCGTCGCGCACTGCGTCGTCCTCGACATCGCGACTCATCTGGGAAGCCGACGCCTTCCCGGCGGATTCGAGATCTCGGCGGCTCTCCTCGACGAGTGTGCGCAGAGACAGGACACGCCTATCGAGCCGGGATGCGTCGTCTTCATAAGAACCGGGTGGGGAACGCTGTTCGGCGATCCGGAGGCCTATATCGGCCACGCCAGCGGCGTGCCGGGAATCGGCATCGAAGCCGCCCAGCACCTGGTGGGGCACCGCGTGCGCTGCGTCGGTGCCGACACCAACGCGTTCGAGCTCGTTCGCCCCGGACAGGGGCATTCGGCTCTGCCGGTTCACCGCGTCCTGTTGGTAGACAATACGATCAACATCATCGAATCCCTCGACCTCGAGCCGGTCCGAGATGCTGGAGTCTCTGCTTTCGATGTCGTGATCGCTCCGCTCTACGTCTACGGTGCAACCGGAGCTCCGGTGCGACCGCTGGCTATGCTTCCCGACTGAGCGGCCCCACGCTGGCAACCGAATCCTGGCGGTCCACTGGGAGCACGCGGTCGGAAAGGCAGCTGTCGGCAGGGTGCCCTCGGAGTGCCAGTTCCGGGATGCCAGCACTTGGGCAAGAACCTAGGGAAATAGATGGGGCCCGGCGAGATCAGATCTCGCCGGGCCCCTGCTCCTCGGTGCAGCATTGTCAGTCCGAGCTCTTCCAATGGAATATGTAGGACATTGCGAAGCCGAGGAGCCCCGCCGCAGAAGCTGCGACCGTGGTTGGCAGGGCGAGGGCATCGACCACCCCGACGACGAGGCTGCTGCCCCCGATGATCACCCCGATGAGCTGGACGATCACGAGGACCGACCCGAGGACGAGGAACGCGACGAGCAGAACTTTGAATAGGGCCATGAGCGCGCGGCGCAAGCCGTGCAGCGGCTCCGACGATGCATTGGACTCGGACTGTGGCATGGGAGACCTCCGTTTGTGTCGACAGGTGTGTCAGGTGTTGATGAGGGGGAGCAGACCGACCGCGATCAGTGCCCCGATGACGAGCGTCGGCACGACGAACCAGGTGATCAGACGCACGAACGTCTTCCCCGGGTCGACTCCGGCGATGCCGGTGGCGATGTAGATCGGCGCGGCACCGGGAGGTGATGCTCCCTCGGTCGAGGCGAATACGAGGATCGCCACAGCTGCCGCCAGCGGCGTAGCGCCCGCGGCGGTGAGCGCGGTGAAGGCGACCCCTCCGACCGCGGCGATCGTGGCGGTTCCGGTCAGCGGGGCCGCGATGATGAGGATGAGGACTCCGACGAGGAGTGCGACGACGATGGCAGGGGCATCGAGCATCCCCATGATCACCGTCAGGTCTTCCGAGAGCCCGAGCTCCCCGAGGGATCCGGCGGCGGCGAACGCGAAGAACAGAGTGGCACCGACCACTGCGTACTGCGGTGCGACCTTCTCGAGGAGCATGTTCCAACCGTGGCCGGTGCGCGGCAGGTTCTTCCAGCCGATGATGATCGCGGCCATCAGCACGAGCACAGGGATCCAGACGATGATGCTGATGGCATCGGCGGCAGACGTGCCGAGGCGGGAGACCGTCCAGTCTGCGCCCGGGCCGACCGTGAGCAGCAGCGGGATGGCGATGCCGAGATAGATCAACAGGGCCGTCCAGCCCTGCTTGAGGGCGGTGCCGAAGGGTTGGATGTCACCCTTCGAGACCTTGTCGATTCCGAATTTCCGGACCCAGATGAAGACGAGGATGAGCCTGTGGAGAAGCGTCCACAGTCCTCCGCAGAGCAGTCCGACGAACAGCATGTCCGCAGAGACGTAGGGACTGACCGCCGCCGACCCGAGGAGGAGGAACATCGATGACGAGGGAGGGAACGAGATGCCGAGGCCGGCGTTTCCTGCCACGAGAGTCGAGGCGAGGGCCGGACTCCAGTTCGACCGGGTCATCCAGGGGATCGTGATCGAACCGACGGCGGCGGCGTTTCCGGACCCCGATCCGGAGACGGACCCGAAGAGCGCCGAGGCGACCGATGAGACATAACCAGCACCGCCGCGGAAGCGGCCGAAGATGGAGTTGAGAATGGCGACCTGGCGTTGCATGAGGCCCAGCTCGCCGAGCATGTAGCCCATGAAGACGAAGGTGAGTGCAGCGAATACGACTTCCTCGCTGGCTGCGCCGACCAGCCCCTCCCACAGTACGGGCAGAAAGTCAGATCCGCCGAAGAGGCAGACGGCGATGAATCCGACGAGCATCGCTTCGCCGATGTTGCGTTTGAATACGCCGTTCCACACCACGATGAGTGCGATATAGGAGATGAGGGCCCAGATCGAGATGGTCAAATTGAACTCCGATGGTCAATGGCTGTCAGTGCAGGAGGGGTACGACTGAGGGTGTCTCAGTCGTTGGAGCGGGTCAGCGAAATGATGTACCTGGCATCGTCGACGAAGGGCTGGTCGACGAACGAGCCGTCCTCGAGTGCGACGGCACCACGGCCTTCCGCCTCGGCAACGTCGGCGGCTTCGATGACCCTCCGGGCGTGGGCGATGTCCTCGAACGAGGGCTGGAATGCCCGGCGGATCGGCTCGAGCTGGCGCGGGTGGATGGCAGAGCGCCCGGCGAAGCCGAGGTCGCGCAATCGCAGCGAATCCCGGTGTAGCCCATCGTTGTCCTCGACATTGGGGTAGACAGAGCCGGTCGGAGGATTCTTCCCGGCCGCCGCCAGCTCGACCACCAGCTGGACTCGGATGATGTCCATGGCGGCCTCACCGCGCAGATGCAGCGCTGCGCGCATGTCATTGTCGCCGAGGCTGACGCTCGTGACATCGGGTGCGCGGCAGATGCTGCGCATCGCGGCAACAGCTTCGGCATCCTCGATGAGCGCGTGGATCTCCAGCTCGGGAACGACCGCACGCACCTCGGCGATCTGCTCCGGTGACGTCACCTTCGGGACTCGCACACCGGTGACATGCGGGGCTTCGCGCAGTGCGCGGAGGTCGTCGTGTCCCCAGGCGGAGCTCAGCGAGTTGATCCGGACATGGATCCGGGTCTGACCGGGTTCCTCGAGCTCGGCAAGGAAGGCGACAAGACCCTCGCGAGCCGCGGTCTTCTGCGCCGGCGCCACTGCGTCCTCGAGGTCGAAGATGACGACGTCGGCCCCGCGTTCGAGCGAACTCGCGAGACGATCGACGCTCGAGGCGGGGGTGTACATATACGTGATGGGCGTCGTTGTCACAGCGCTTCACCCCTGTCGAGCATCGCGGCGATCTCCTCGACCCCATAGCCGAGTTCGTCGAGCACAGTGGTCGTATCCTCGCCGTGGCGACGGCCCGCCCAGCGGACCGATCCGGGATTCTGGGACATTCTGAACATGACGTTCTGCATCCGCAGACTGCCCAAATCGGGGTCGTCGACGTCGATGACTGTGTCGAGCGCCTTGTACTGCTCGTCCTCGACGATGTCGCGAACGTCGTAGACGAGCGCCGCGGCGGCCTGGGCATCCTGGAACCCGGCAAGCGCCTCGTCGGCGCTGCGTTCGCGGACCCATGCCGAGACCGCGGCATCGAGCTCATCGGCATGCGCTGCGCGTTCGGTGCCGGTGGCGAACCACGGCTGCTCGATGAAATCGGGGCGCCCGACCATCCGTATGACCCGCTCGGCGATTGACTGCGAGGACGTCGAGATCGCCAGCCAGCGGTCATCGGCGGTCTTGTACAAGTTCCGCGGGGCGTTGTTCGTCGAGCGGTTGCCGTGGCGCTCGGGAACGGTACCGAGCTGATCGAAGATGGTGATCTGAGGTCCGAGCGTGGCGAGGATCGGTTCGATGAGCGAGATGTCGACTTCCTGCCCTCTGCCCGTCTCCGCGCGGGTGTGCAGGGCGACCATGGCCGAGTAGGCGGCGCCCATGCCCGTGATGGCGTCGGCGAGCGCCAGAGGCGGCAGGGTCGGGGGGCCGTCGGGTTCGCCGGTCATCGACGCGAAGCCGCTCATCGCCTCGGCGAGGGTGCCGAATCCGGGATCATTGCTGCGGGGGCCGAACTGTCCGAACCCGGTGACACGGACGACGACGAGGCCGGGATTGTCGCGAGTCAGGTCGGCATAGCTCAGTCCCCATCTGTCGAGGGTCCCGGGACGGAAGTTCTCGATGAGGACGTCGGCGGTCGCGGCGAGCCGGAGAAATGCCTCCCGGCCACCATCGGTGTGGAGGTCGAGAGCGACTGTTCGCTTGTTTCGCCCGAGCACCTTCCACCACATGCCGTGCCCGTCCTTGGATGGCCCGTGGCCACGGCTGGCGTCGGGCTTCTTGGTGTGTTCGACCTTGATCACCTCCGCCCCCATATCGCCGAGGAGGGTAGCCGCCATCGGGCCGGCGAAGAGTGTGGACGCGTCGATCACGCGCAGATCCGTGAGAGCTTCTTTGCCTGTCATGCTTTAACGATAACAGATAATCGATAATCGGTAGATACGCTTCCGGGCGCGGGCTGACCGGATGGACTGGAGCAATGATTCGTCCGGAGTCGGTCTAGAATCGAGGTTCAGCGCCAGCCGCTCTCAGCCCACCGCTTAACGAGGAGAATGATGTCGTCCGTTCCCGATTTCCGCACCGAAGCGCAGGGCCACCTCGGCGATCTCATCTCTCTGCGACGGAAGCTCCACGCGAATCCCGAGTTCGGCTACGATCTTCCCTTCACTCAGCGCACGGTGCTCGACGAACTCGCCGGACTGGGACTCGAGATCACCACGGGCGAATCACTCACCTCGGTGGTGGCCGTCCTCAAGGGCGGGAAACCAGGACCCGCGGTGCTGCTGCGCGGGGACATGGATGCCCTGCCCGTCGCCGAGGACACCGGCCTGGACTTCGCGTCTGAGAACGGGAACATGCACGCATGCGGACACGACCTGCACACGGCCGGGCTCGTCGGCGCCGCCCGCCTGCTCGCGGCGCACCGGGAGGAGATCCCCGGCTCGGTCATCTTCATGTTCCAACCCGCCGAGGAGGTCGACGGCGGTGCCGAACCGATGATCGCCGAAGGGGTCCTCGAAGCCGCGGGAGTCCCCGTCGTCGCGGCCTACGGCGTCCACGTCGAAGCCGATGTGCGCGGCCGCTTCACGACGAAGGGCGGCCCGCTCATGGCCGGATTCGCCGACCTGAGCCTGACCATCCACGGCGCCGGCGGGCACAGCAGCCAACCGCAGGCGACCCGCGATCCCGTGCCCGCGCTCGCCGAGGTGGTGCTGGCGCTGAATACGATGACCGGCCGGTCCTTCGACATCTTCGACCCCGTCGTCGTCTCGGTCACCCAGCTCGAAGCGGCGCAGGCCAGCAACGTCATCCCGGACTCGGCGAAGCTCACCGCCTCCATCCGCTTCCTCTCCGCCGAATCGCTGGCGCTGCTCGAAGCGCGGGTGACCGAGATCGCCGAGAACATCGCCCGCGCACACCGCTGCACCGCCGAGGTGGACTTCCAGGTCGGATTCCCCGTGACCGTGAACAACCCCGCAGAGTCAGCGGTCGTGCTCGACAGGTTGAGTTCGGTGTTCGGGGAGGACAACGTCGTCGAAATGGAGCATCCGCGCATGGGGTCCGAGGACTTCTCCTTCGTGCTGCAGAAGGTGCCGGGCACATTCGTCTTCCTCGGAGCGACTCCCGAAGGCATCGACCCCGATGCCGAGACGAACCACTCGCCGCGCGTGCAGTTCGATGACGGGCTGCTCGGCGATCAGTCTGCGGCGCTCGCGCACCTCGCGTTCACGCGGTTGGAAGATGAGGCTGCGCGGGGCTGAGGCTGGGGCAGGGCTGGTGCCCCCGCCGCCGAAACAGTGTGGCGTCGACGGGCCTGCCGACGACACAACGGTGGAGCGCCGAGACCACTGTGTGTGCATGGGTGTCTCGGCGCTCCACCGTTGTTTCGACGAAGTTGGGCTAGCGCGCTGTGCCTCCTGCGGTGTTCGTCGGCGTTCTTTGGTCATTCCACCGCGTTTTCGGCGACGAAACCACGGTGGATCGACCGAACAATCGCTGCTCCGCGCCGCAGACTGCGCCGGCGGGCAACAGTGACATGAGTGCGGGAGTGTGCAGGCGCAATCGGATGCTCAGGAGTCATTGAGAGCATCCGATTGCGCCCACTTCTCGGCAACCGACCGGCCGAACCGCGCCTTGAGGGGAGCGGGCCGACCGGCGGATTCGAGTTCTCGACGTTCCACCCTCGTCTCGCAGCCATGAGAGGCACGAGCGGAACGTGAGTCCGGGGTGCCCGGGCGGTGAGGGCCCGAGGTGGCGGCGGACTCGACCAGCGTCGCCCGGCCGATGTGGTGCATGGGGATGCCACCTCGGGCGGCGGCAGTTCCTCAGGCGGAGATCAGGCCGTGCGGGTCGAGCACGAACTTCTTCGCCACGCCTGAGTCGAAGTCCGCGTAACCCTGCGGCGCGTCCTCGAGACGGATCGGAGTGGCGTTGACGTTCTTCGCGATCGAGACCTTGTCATGGAGGATCGCCTGCATGAGCCCACGGTTGTACTTCATCACCGGGCACTGGCCGGTGATGAAGGTGTGCGACTTCGCGAAGCCGAGTCCGAACCGCATCGACAGCGAGCCCTCCTTTGCCGCCTCATCCGGGGCACCCGGATCGCCGGTGACGTAGAGGCCGGGGATGCCGAGGCTGCCGCCGGCGCGCGTGATGTCCATGAGCGAGTTGAGCACCGTGGCCGGGGCCTCGTGACTGGCGTCCTTTCCATGGCCGCGTGCCTCGAATCCGACCGCGTCGATGCCGCAGTCGACCTCGGGGACACCAAGGATCTGCTCGATCTGATCCTTCGGATCGCCCTGGGACACATCGACGGTCTCGCAGCCGAAGGCACGCGCCTGCGCCAGTCGGTCCTCATTGAGGTCACCGACGATGACGACGGCGGCACCGAGCAGATGCGCCGAGGTGGCCGCAGCGATCCCGACAGGACCGGCACCGGCGACGTAAACCGTCGAACCCACCGTGACACCGGCTCCGACGGCACCGTGGAACCCGGTGGGGAAGATGTCGGAGAGCATTGTGAGGTCGAGGATCTTCTCCATCGCCTGATCCCTGTCCGGGAACTTCAGCACATTCCAGTCGGCGTAGGGCACGAGCACGTACTCGGCCTGACCGCCGACCCAGCCGCCCATGTCGACGTAGCCGTAGGCCGAACCGGGACGATCGGGGTTGACGTTGAGGCAGATGCCGGTCTGGCGTTCGATGCAGTTGCGGCAGCGTCCGCAGGAGATGTTGAACGGCACCGAGACGAGGTCGCCGACCTTGACGAACTCGACGTCACGGCCGACCTCGACGACCTCGCCGGTGATCTCGTGACCGAGCACGAGGCCTTCCGGGGCGGTCGTGCGACCCCGGACCATGTGCTGGTCGGAGCCGCAGATGTTCGTCGCCACTGTTTTGAGGATGACTCCGTGATCGACCTTGCGACCGACATTGGCGGGGTTGACCCCGGGCCCGTCTTTGAGGACGAAGTCCGGGTATTCGGTGTCGACGACCTCGACCTTGCCGGGGCCTGCGTAGCTGATTGCCTTATTGCTCATCGTTGAGCCTCCCATGTGAAGGTGAGCGGATGACCGAGGGGGCACCCGATGCTGAACCTGCGATCTTCTCCATATGCTGACGTTCCGCTGAACAGCTGAAATATTAGTTGTCGATCATATGTGACTGCAGTCTCGCCGTCGTTGCCGAACTCTGTCAAGCCTCAGGCTGGAATCGTTGCGAGGTTTGTGCTGGTCGGTGACGTCGACTCCGTCAGGCGTCGTCGCGCAGTCGCGTCGAGAGGATGTATTGGGATGTTGTCCGCAGATGCTGCAGGGAATCCCGGATGAGCGGCGATCGGCGGCTGCCGGCACGCATGGCGGCGATGATCTTCCGGCTCAGACGACCGGTGCCGGTCAGTCGCACGCGGCTGACGTTGTCGTCGCCGGCGAGGCTGACCAGACGAGGCACCAGGCTGACGCCGATGCCCGACCCGACGAGTGCTGCCGAGGTCTCCCATTCCGCCGACTCGTGTGCCACCGACGGCGTCACCCCCGCCGCCGTGAAAGCAGCGATGAAGAGTGAGTGATAGGGCGATCCCGGTCCCGCCGTGATCCATTCCTCGCCTGCGAGTTCGCTCAGCGTCACCGACTCCCGGCCGGCAACCGGGTGATCGGAGGGCACCATGACGTCGAGCGGGTCATCGAGGAGGTCGACGCTTTCGAAGCGCGTGTCCTCTTCGACCTGCACGTGGCCCTGCATGGATACGATGACGGCCAGATCGATGCGTTCGGCGACGAGGAGTTCGAAGCAGCGGGTCGGGCTCGCTTCGACCACGTGGACGCTGACCTCCGGGTGGCTCTTGCGCATGTTCGCCGCGAGTGGAGCGAGGAGGTTCGACGAGGCGGTCGAGAAACCACCGATGCCGAAATGCCTGGGAGCCTGATCCCCGGCGCTGAGGGCGCCGGCGCGAATGTCCTCCCACATTGCCGTGAGCGTATCGGACCGACGCACCAGATAGCGGCCGGTCGACGTCAGTCGCAGGCTGCGTCCGTCTTTGACGAGCAGCGTCATCCCCAGCGACTGCTGCAGGTCCCGGAGCTGTCCGGACACGGCCGAAGGGGAGTATCCGGTGAGCTCGGCGGTGGCGGCGATGGTGCCGCATTCGGCGAAGGTGCGCAGCGTGGTCAGACGCGGATCGATCATGACGTCAATTATGCAGTGATACCGCATGATACGGAACAGAATCTCGCGCTTTTCCTGCAGGGTGATGCTCGCTAATGTGTCATCCGTGATCGAGCTCACCGAGTTCGACTGCAGTGGTCGAAGCGACGGCCGCCGTGCTGGACCGATCATCGATGGCACACATCAAGGGAGATGAGAATTGACCGCAGCCAATCTGGCCCCGACGAAAAAGGGCTTTCCTGCAGGAATCACCGAAGAGAAGCTCGATGAGATCCGGGCTCGACTCGACACGCGTCGCGACGGCTTCTCACTCGAGGCACCGTTCTACACGGATGACAATCTCTTCAACCTCGACATGCAGGGCATCTTCGGTCAGCACTGGGTGTTTGCGTGCAGCGTCGCCGAGGTTCCCGAGCCCGGTGACTACATCACCCTCGACTACGGCCCGTACTCACTCGTCGTCCTCCGCAACGACGACGGCGGAGTCAACATCCTCCATAACGTCTGCCGGCACCGAGGTGCCCGCGTGCTCACCGAGTCGAGCGGCACCACCGGCAACCTCGTCTGCGGCTACCACTCGTGGACCTACTCGCCCGAGGGCGACCTCATCCACGCCTCGGCGCCGGGGGAGATGACCTTCGACAAGTCCTGCTACGCGCTCAAGCGCGCTCACGGGAAGGTCGTCGCCGGGCTCGTCTTCCTCTGCCTGGCCGACGAGCCGCCGAGCGACTTCGACGAGACGGCGAAGATCTTCGAGCCCTATGTCGCCCCGCACGAGCTGGAGAAGACGAAGGTCGCCTACCAGCAGAACATCATCGAGGAAGGCAACTGGAAACTCGTGATGGAGAACAACCGCGAGTGCTACCACTGCGACGGCCATCCCGAACTCGCCTGCTCGCTGTTCCCGACCTGGGGACTCACCGACGAGACCATCCCGCCCCACCTCGAGGACGTCTGGGACCGCAACCAGCAGGCTCAGGCCTCGTTGGAGTACCGCTGCCGCCGCTACGGCCTGCCCTACGAGGTGGTCGAGGAGCTCGACACCCGCATCGCCGGCATCCGCATCTCCCGGGAGTCCCTCGACGGTGAAGGGGAGTCGTTCTCCGCCGACGGTCGGCGGCTGTCGAAGAAGCTGCTGGGCGATCTGCCCGATTTCCGGCTCGGACGGTGCTCGATGCACCTGCAGCCGAACTCGTGGTTCCACCTCCTCGGCGATCATGTCATCACCTTCGGAGCGTTCCCGATCAACGCGCACCAGACCCTCGTGCGCACCACGTGGCTCGTCGCCGACGATGCCGTCGAGGGCGTCGACTACGATCTCGACACACTCACTCATACGTGGAAGCAGACGAATCTGCAGGACAAGGCCTTCGTCGAACTCTGCCAGCAGGGAGCCGCGAGTCCCTTCTATGAGCAGGGGCCCTACATGAAGAGCGAGTACCAGGTCGAGGCATTCATCAGCTGGTACGTGCAGCGGATGCGGGAGCACGTGGGATGAAGGGTTCCGCTGAGCCCCTGATACCGCTCGCGCAGCGGATCCGGGGCCTGGAGATGCCGTGGAATCGAGTCCTCTCCAGCACCACCGGGCCGGCGGGCGCGGCCACCGCCTTGGGGCCGTGGCATCCGCAGGAGTTCTCTGCCGAGTGCGTGGAGACGATCCCCGAGGCCGGGGGCATGATGGTCTTCGTCTTCCGGCGGATGGACGGGGCGCCGTTGGCGTTCCGTTCGGGGCAGTACATCAACATCGATTTCCCCATCGACGGTCCGGATGCGGAACCGGTTTCGCGCAGCTACTCGATCTCGAGTGCGCCGACCGAACCGTGGACGTTCTCGATCACCATCAAGCGAGACCCCAACGGGCGCGTATCCCCGTGGGCGCATGAGAACATCCGGCCGGGCACGGTCCTCGAGATGCTCGGGCCCGTCGGTGCGTTCCACCTGGCCGATTACGATCGTCGAGCGCGCTTCCTCCTGCTGGCGGCCGGTGCGGGCATCACGCCGATGATGTCGATGGTCCGCACCGTCCACTCGCTGCCGGGCCAGGCCGACGTCGTCCTCCTCTACCACGGCTCAACTCCTGATTCCTTCGCTTTCGCCGAAGAGCTCGACTTCTTAGCGAAGGCGGACTTCAGGATCAAGGTCATCTACTGCCTCGGTGATCGGGCCTGCGACGAGGAGTGGACGGGCAGGACGGGGCGACTGTCGCAAGAGCTGATCGAGGAGCTCGTCCCCGATGCCAACGGTCGTCAGGTCTTCGCCTGCGGGCCGGAGGGCTACCTCAACGGGGCAAGCGAGATGCTGCGAGGAGTCGGCGTCGATGACACCTCGGTGTTCATGGAGTTCTTCTCCGGCGACCGCGAGATCCGCGCCGAATACGCGGAAGAAGTCGCCATCGCCGGCGAGATCGCCGAAGAGATCGCCGCCTCGACCGAGGAGTACTACGAGTCCCAGCCCGCGGCACTGGACATGTACGAACCCGACTACGACGCTGACGGGCCGATCGAAGCGGCGGGCGCTCCGACCGAAGCTGTCGACGCCGAGGCGGTCGTGCCCGTCGAAGACGAGGTCGAGATCGAAGTCGTCGGGCTCGACGATGTCGATGACACCCTCGCCGAGGCGGCGCCGGCGTCGGTCTCCGACGCTGGGTCCCAGGACCCGGCTGGGACCGGGTCGGCCGCCTCGGCGGGGGAGCCTTCAGAAGATGACGAAACGGAGGTCGTCGACCCCGCCGCTCTGCCTACTGTGGGGGAGGGCGAGCACACGATGTCATTCGTGCGTTCGGGGCTCAACGTCCGCATCGGGGAGGGCGAGAATGTCCTGCAGGCCGCGCGGAAGGCGGGGGTGAAGATCCCCGCGAACTGCCAGGAGGGCATGTGCGGGTCCTGCAAGATCGTCAAGCTCGACGGCGACGTCGACATGAACCACCAGGGCGGAATCCGTGCCAGAGAGATCGACGCGGGCAAGTTCCTGCCGTGCTGCTCGACAGCGCAGACCGACCTCGTCATCGATGGCTGATCGCTTCGGCAGCCGGACGCGGCCGGTCGCAGCGCAGCTTTCGCACCACCCATGACTTTTCACCACCACCGCAAGGAGTACCCAGTGCCGAATGCAACACCTCGCGTCGTCATCATCGGAGCCGGCATCGTCGGAGCTAACCTCGCCGATGAACTCGCCCAGCTGGGCTGGACGAACACGCTCGTCATCGAACAGGGCCCGCTGAACATCCCCGGCGGATCGACCTCGCACGCCCCGGGCCTCGTCTTCTCCTCGAACGGGTCGAAGTCGATGACCGAGTTCGCGCAGTACACGATCGAGAAGCTCACCTCGCTCAAGGGCGCGGACGGTCGGGGTTCGTTCCTGCCGGTCGGCGGGCTCGAGATCGCCACGACCGACGAGCGCCTTCAGGATCTCCACCGCCGTGCAGGATGGAACCGGTCGTACGGTGTCGAGGCCGATGTCATCGACGCCGACGAATGTGCACGGCTCTTCCCGATGCTCAACCGCGACATGGTCCTCGGCGGGCTGCTCACCCCCGGTGACGGACTCGCGTTGGCCGCGAAGGGCACCCAGCTCGTCATGGAGCGGGCGCGGGCCGCCGGTGTCGAGTTCCGGGACCGGACCGCGGTCACCGACATCGAGACGAAGGGCGGCAAGGTCACCGCCGTCTTCGCCGGAGAGGAGCGGATCCCCGCCGATATCGTCGTCTCCTGTGCTGGCTTCTGGGGGCCGAAGATCGGAGAGATGGCCGGCACGACGATCCCGCTGCTGCCGCTGGGCCACCAGTTCGCCTGGACCACCGAAGCACCGTCCCTGATCGGGAAGAACGAGCTGCCCGCGGGCGCTCAGGCGCCGATCCTGCGCTACCAGGACAAGGACCTCTACTACCGCGAATGGGGAGAGCGGATCGGCATCGGCTCCTACGCTCACCGCCCGATGCCCGTCGACCTCGACGAGCTGCCGAAGTACTCGCCCGACGAGATCACTTCGGAGAAGATGCCCTCGAGCCTCGAGTTCACGCCCGAGGACTTCGCCCCCGAATGGGATGCGACGAAGGAGCTGCTGCCCGAACTGGCACAGACTCAGATCCAGCGCGGCTTCAACGGCATCTTCTCCTTCACCCCCGACGGAGGATCGTTGGTCGGACAGTCCCGCCAGGTCGATGGATTCTTCGTCGCCGAGGCGGTGTGGGTGACCCACGGTGCCGGCATCGCCCGCGCGGTGGCCGAGCTCATCGCCGAGGGCCAGTCGCGGACGGACCTGTCCGGCATCGACCTCAACCGCTTCGAAGACGCTCTGACCACACCTGACTACGTCAGCGAGACCTCGCAGCAGAACTTCGTCGAGATCTACGACGTCATCCACCCGCTGCAGCCGCGGGTCTCCCCACGCGATCTGCGCTCGAGCCCGTTCCGTCGGCAGCAGGAGGAGCTCGGTGCGTTCTTCCTCGAGACCAACGGCTGGGAGCGGCCACACTGGTTCGAGGCGAACGCGTCCCTGCTGTCCGAGATGCCCGCCGAGTGGGCGGCTCCGGAGCGGGATGCGTGGGCGGATCAGTTCCATTCGCCGATCGCCGCGGCCGAAGCGTGGAAGACGCGCACCTCGGTGGCGATGTTCGACATGACCCAGCTCAAGCGCTTCGAGGTCACCGGTCCGGGTGCAGGAGAGCTGTTGCACGGGATGACGACCTCGTCGATGCTGCGCAAGCCCGGCGCGGTCAGCTACACGCTGCTGCTCGACGAGGCCGGCGGTATCACGAGTGACATCACGGTGGCGATCCTCGATGAGGAGACCTACCAGGTCGGGGCGAACTCGAACATCGACTTCGCCTACATTTCGCGGGCGGCGAGGCACCAGTCGGCCGCCGACCCGAGCAAGTGGGCGACCGTGCGGGAGACGACGCCGGGCACATGCTGCATCGGTCTGTGGGGCCCGCTGGCCAGGGAAGTCATCAGCAAGGTCACGGACGAGGACTTCAGCGACGCAGGACTGAAGTACTTCCGCACGAAGCCTGCCGTGCTCGGCGGAGTGCCGGTGACGGCGATGCGTCTGTCCTACGTCGGTGAGCTCGGTTGGGAGATCTACACCTCCGCCGATCTCGGTTCGAAGCTGTGGGACGTGCTGTGGGAGGCCGGACAGGAGTACGGCATCATCGCCGGCGGCCGCGAGGCGTTCAACTCGATGCGCCTGGAGAAGGGCTTCCGCTCCTTCGGCTCGGACATGACGAGTGAGCACGAACCTGTCCAGGCCGGGCTCGGGTTCGCGGTCAAGGCCTCGAAGACCGATGACTTCATCGGAAAGTCGGCGCTGCAGGCCAGGGCCGCGGCCGCGACGAAGAAGCTCACGTGCCTGACGCTCGATGTTCCCTCCGACGTGGTGCTCGGCAAGGAGCCGGTGTATGTGGTCGGTGGTGCTTCGGGTAGTGCCGGCGACGGAGGCGGTGCGGATGCCTCGGGCGGTGTTTCCGGCGGGAAGTCCGACGGCTACGTCACCTCGGCGGCCTACGGATACTCGATCGGGAAGTCCATCGCCTACGCGTGGCTGCCGAACACATTGTCCGTCGGCGACGCCGTCGAGATCGAATACCTCGGTCGGCGTCTGCCTGCCACAGTCACAGCCGAGCCGCTCTTCGATCCGGAGATGACCCGACTGAAGGGGTGAGGGTTGCCGCCTCAGCGCCGAAACAACGGTTGAGCGCCGAGACCTCTGTGTACGCACAGGGGTCTCGGCGCTCCGTCGTTGTCTCGACGAAGTGCGCGGGAGCGCCAAGTAGGGAAGCGACATCACCAATGTTCCATATCGTGGATTTTCTTTGACCAGGATGTGAACGTGCGGCGAGTATTGCGAGGGAAGTCACATTGGCGCCCACGAGCCAGGTACCCGAAGGAGTGTCCATGCCTCAGCCCGCGATCATCGGCTGGTCCCACGGAAAGTTCGGCCGGTCCGAGTCCCCGCTGCCACAGATGATGGCCGACGTCGCCCGTGAGGCCATCGCCGACGCCGGACTCGAACCCGCCGACATCGACGCCATCCACGTCGGCGTCTACAACAACGGACTCTCCCGCCAAGGCTTCGAAGCCGCACTGCCGGGCACCGTGTTCCCCGAACTCGCCCGCACCCCGGCCCACCGGCACGAGAACGCCTGTGCGACCGGCTCCACAGCCGTCTTCGCGGCCCACGACTCCATCGCCGCCGGCCGCCACCGCACCGCCCTGGTCATCGGCGCCGAACGCATGACCCAAGCCTCGGGGCATGAGGTCAACGAGGTGCTGCTGAGCGCGAGCTATCGGGAAGAGGAAGAACACTTCAAGTCCTTCGCCGGAGTCTTCGGCGAGATCGCCCGGCAGTACTTCGACCGCTACGGCGACCACTCCGAGACCCTCGCCCGCATCGCCGCGAAGAACCACGCCAACGGCTCCCACAACCCGCTCGCGCACATGCAGAAGGACCTCGGCTTCGACTTCTGCAACACCGTGAGCGAGAAGAACCCCTACGTTGCCGAACCGCTGCGCCGTACCGACTGCTCGATGGTCTCCGACGGAGCCGCGGCACTGGTCCTGGCCGCCGAGGATGTCGCCGCCTCCGCCCCACAGGCCGTGACCTGGCGCGGTATGGGCAACGCCAACGACATCATGCCGCTTTCTCAGCGCGACCCTCTGGAGATGGCGGGAGCCCGGGCTGCCATGGATCAGGCCCTGACGTCTGCGGGCATCACCATCGGAGACCTCGATCTGCTCGAGACCCACGACTGCTTCACGATCGCCGAACTCCTCGAATACGAGGCCTTCGGACTCGCCGCTCCCGGTCAGGGTCACACACTCATCGACGAGGGCGCCACCGAAGTCGGCGGTCGCCTGCCGGTCAATCCCTCCGGCGGCCTCAAGGCCAAAGGCCACCCGGTCGGCGCGACGGGCGTGTCCATGCACGCCCTTGCGGCGGCCCAGCTCACCGGCCGCTCACCCGGCCTCCAGATCGCAGCCCCGGAACTCGCCGGAGTCTTCAATATGGGCGGTGCCGCAGTGTCGAACTTCGCCTCCGTCCTCGAGCGTGCCCGCTGATGCGCGCCATCTCGCAGACATCCCCGGCCAAGGACTTCACCCCCACCCCTCGGCGCGGGGTCAACGTCTCCCACTTCCTCACGCAGACCGCCCGGCGGATTCCCGACTGTCTCGCCGTCGTCGACGATGACCGCGGGCAGCGCTGGACCTGGGCCGAACTCGACGACCGCGCCGAAGCGCTCGCCGCCGCCCTGCAGGCCGGAGGCGTGGGCCGTCGCGACACCGTCCTCCTCGTCTCCGCCAACCACGCCGAGGTGGTCCAGTCCTTCTGGGGGATCCTCCGCTCCGGCGGGGTCATCGCCCCACCGAATGCGGCCCTGTCGACCGAGGAGCTGCTCGGCATCAGCGCCGAGGTGGCCCCCGCCGCCGTCATCGCCGACCGCGCCCACACAGAGTTCGTCACCGCCCTGCAGGCCGATGGGTTCACCGGCCCTGTGCTGTGGATCGGCGAACTGCCCACCGGCACCGAACTGCCCACCGGCACCGAGGCGGCGGATCCCGAGGCAACCAACCCCGAGGCGGCCGGAACCTCGGGAGCTCCCGTGATCCCCGTCGACTCGACGGTCGACGAGGACGACCCCTGCTGGTACTTCTTCACTTCCGGGTCCACGGGCCGACCCAAGGCGGCGACGTTCACGCACCGCCACCTCGGCGCGGTGCTGGCCAATCATCGCTGCGACCTCTTCCCCGACGAGGACGAGACCGGGGCGTCGCTGGTGCTCGCGCCCCTGTCCCATGGGGCGGGCATCCACATGCTCGCGCAGGTCTTCGGCGGCACGCCGACGATCATCCACCCAGGTGGCAAGCCCAGCGTGGAGTCGCTGTGGCCGGCCATCGACGCCTACGGCATCACGAACGCCTTCACCGTTCCGACCATCCTCAACCGCATCGCCGCCGGCTACCCCGACGGCCGCGGCCCCGACGACCACACCCTCGAGCGCGTCATCTACGCGGGCGCTCCGATGCTCGCCGCCGATCAGGCCCGCGCGCTCGAGCGGCTCGGACCCTGCCTCGTCCAGTACTTCGGCCTCGCCGAGGTGACCGGAGCGATTACGATCCTCCGTCCCGAGGACCACGGCCGGATTCCCGTCGACGAGGCGGGCATCGGCACCTGCGGTCGTGCCCGCACCGGGGTCGAGATCGTCATCCTCGACGAGACCGGCGGCGAGCTGCCCGCCGGTGAGCAGGGCGAGGTCTGCGTGGTCGGGCCGACCGTGTGCGCCGGCTACCTCGGCCGACCCGACGCGAACGCCGAATCCTTCGCCGGGGGCGTCTTCCACACCGGCGACGTCGGTTACCTCGACGACCGCGGCTACCTGTTCCTCACCGGCCGGAAGTCCGATATGTACATCTCCGGCGGTTCGAACGTCTATCCCCGGGAGATCGAGGAGCTCCTCCTCACCCACGCCGAGGTGGCCCAAGCCGTGGTCGTGGGCGTGCCCGACCCGCAGTGGGGAGAGATCGGAGTGGCCGTCATCGAACGCGCGGAGGTCCGCACCGACGAAGATGCGGAGATCCCCGCCAGGGGCGATGGGGGCGACGTGGACGGGGGAGGCAACCCGCGTGCGAGCAGCATCGGTGACCTGGGCGAACGCCTGATCGCGCTGTGTAAGTCGGGGCTGGCCGCGTACAAGGTGCCGAAGGAGATCCACTTCGTCGCGGAGATGCCGGTCACCGCCTACGGCAAGATCGCGCGCAAGGAACTCAAAACCGAACATTCGCAGGGACGGGGAAGCGCACGATGAGCACGAACGGCAGCAGCGCCGGCGCAACAGGCAGACTGGCCGGCACGACGATCATGGCCATCGGCTGCGGCACCCCGGACGGGGAAGTCAACAACGGTTTCGCAGCGACCACTGCGTTCTTGCGCGAAGGTGCCCGAGTCTGCATCGTCGACAGGGACCCGAACGCCCTCGACGAGGCTGCCAGGGTGCTCGGTGAGATGGCAGTCGACCTGGAGTCGCAGCTGACCACGGTCGTCGCCGACGTCGGTGACGAAGACTCGCTGGCCGCGGCCTTCGCCCATTGCGCGGACCGCCTCGGCGCACCGACCGTCCTCCACTACAACGTCGGCATCGTCGTCAACGGGGGAGTCGACACTCTCGACACCGACGGGTTCCGCCGGGCGTTGGACATCAACCTCACCGGCGCCTTCTCCGCGATCAAGCACGCCCTGCCGCATATGCGCGCGGCCGCAACTGGGTCGATCATCACGGTCTCCTCTGTCGGCGGCATGCGCTACATGGGCTATGACTACCCGGCGTACGCGGCTTCGAAAGCAGGGCTGATCGAGCTGACGAAGGTCGTCGGCGCGCAGTACGCAGCCGAGGGGATCCGCGCGAACTCGATCGCCCCCGGCCTCATCGAGACCCCGCTCATCCACCGCTCGATCTCCGGCCACTACGACTCGGTCGACGACATGCTCGCGGCCCGTCACGCCCAGTCGCCGACCGGGAAGATGGGCCGGCCCAAAGACGTCGCGGATCTCGCAGTGTTCCTCGCCTCGGACGAGTCGGCCTACATCAACTCCACGCTCATTCCCGTCGATGGGGGACTGACCCACTATGCGGGGATGCCGAAGCGATGAGGACACGGTTCGAACGGATGACGGCGGCCACCTCGGCGGGGGAGGGCCCGGCGACCGCGGACGGGTGCTCGATTGCGGACCTGCGGGCCGCCTCGGTGGGGGAATGACCCCACCGACCACGGATACGACAGCGACATAACGACAATAAGGAGGCAACGGTGCCGACAACGCAGACGAAGAGGGCGGCGCTCGCCTGGTTCGCCGTGCTCATGGTGTGCGCCCTGCTGCTGGCGGGGTGCGGGACGAACTTCGGCACCACGGACGACGGCAAGCAGCGCTACCGGTGGAAGATGACGGTGACGACCGGGTCGACGTCGACCTGGTACCTCGCGGCGGAGAAGTTCGCGAAGGACCTCGATCGGGAGACCGACGGTCGGATCACGATGAAGGTCTTCGCCAATGAACGGCTCTCCGCCGGGGAGGCGACCGCGGGAGTCGAACAGCTCATGGATGGGGCGAAGGACTTCTCCTACAACTCGCCGATCATCTACGCCGGTGTCGATCCGCGCTTCGGCGCCGTGACTGCGCCGTTCGTCTTCGACTCCGTCGAGGACGGGCAGAAGGCGCTCGCCGGCAAGGGCGGGGACGTCTACTCCGACTACCTCGCCGAACGCGGTGTCCACCTGCTCGGCTTCGGCGAATCCGGGATGCGGCAGCTGACGAACACGCACCGGCCGATCCACACGCCCGAGGATATGAAGGGCATGAAGTTCCGCATCCCCGGCTTCGGCATGTACACCGACCTCTATCGCGGGCTCGGCGCGAACCCGGCGACGATGCCCTTCGGTGAGGTGTTCACCGCGCTCCAACAGGGGGCGATCGACGGGCAGGAGAACCCGATCGACGTCATCTACTCCTCGAACCTCCAAGAGGTCCAGCCGTACCTGACGCTGTGGAACTACTCCTACGATCCCCTCGTCCTGGGCATCAACAAGGACCTCTTCGACTCGCTGACGCAGGAGGACCAGGAACTCGTGAGCCGTCTGGCCGAAAAGACCAACGAGTTCCAGATCAAGAAGAACCGTGACGGCGAGCAGAAGCTCATCGCCGAACTCAAGGACTCCGGCATGGAGGTCAACGAGCTCAGCGACGAAGAGAAGGACGCTTTCCGCGCCAAGCTCGAACCGATCTACGCGAAGTACCGCAAGGTCTGGGGACCCGACATGTCCTCAGCATTCATCCCGAAAGGACTGTGAGATGAGAGCCATCAGATTCTTCGAGGACTGGGTGGTCATCGGCTCGTTCGCGGTGATCGTGATCGTCACCTTCGTCAACGTCCTCTCCCGCTACATCTTCAAGGCCTCGCTGGCGTTCTCCGAGGAGCTGACCATCAACTTCCTCGTCGTCATGACGATGATGGGTGCGGTCGTCGGCATCCGCCTCGGAGCGCACCTCGGGTTCACCTACCTCGTCGAGAACGCGAAGGGCCAGGTCCGCTGGATCATGCTCATCACCGGCACCGTCCTCATCGTTCTCTTCCTCGCCGTGCTCCTCATCTGGGGCGGCGAGATGACGATCGCGCAGGCGATCCGCGGCCGTGCGACCCCATCACTGGGAATCCCGCAATGGCTGTTCACCCTGTCGATACCGCTGGCCGGTCTGCTCGGGATCCTGCGCAGCATCCAAGCCTTGCGGACCTCCCTGAATGAGGACACCTCCGCCGAGGCGGTCGTCGAGCGGCTCGCGAGCGAGGCCGCACCGACCATCGATGCGTCCGAATTCTCGGCCGGGGTACGGTCCGATGTCTCCTCCGATGTCCAGGGAGGCCGGAAATGATCGCGCTCCTGCTCTTCGGCAGCTTCTTCCTCTTCCTCGGCCTCGGGATCCCTGTCGCCTTCGCCCTCGGGCTGTCCGCCGTCGTCACCCTGGTCACCACCGATGGTGTGCAGGTCCTCGACGTGGTGCCCTCGGTGATGTTCCCGTCGATGAGCTCGGGCACGCTGCTGGCGATCCCGTTCTTCGTCCTCGCCGGCATCGTCATGCAGTACACGGGCATCTCGCAGCGCCTCGTCGATCTCGCCTTCCTCATCTTCGGCCGGTTCAGCCATGGGCTGGCAGCGGTGACGATCATCTCCGCGTTCTTCTTCTCCGCGATCTCGGGTTCGGGGCCGGCGACCGTGGCCGCGATCGGTGCGATCCTTATCCCCGCGCTCGTGCGCAACGGGTACCAGAAGAAGCACGCGGTGTCCCTGGTCGCGGCGTCCGGATCGATGGGCATCGTCGTGCCCCCGTCGATCGCGTTCATCATCTTCGCCGTCGTCGCCGCCGAGTTCGGGTCGATCTCGATCTCCCGGCTCTTCATCGCCGGCATCGTGCCCGGCATCATCATGGCCGCAGCGTTCTTCATCGCCGCACTGTTCGTTCCGCGGGTGCGTGAGCTCGCCGGTCTGCCGGTGAAGGCGAAGACCGGCGCCGAGGCGGTCGCAGGCTCCGCTTCGGCCGGGGCGTCTGAGTCCGGCTCGGTCGGTTCTGGTCCCGGTTCGGCTGGGAACGGCGGTTCGGGCGATGGTGCGGCAGCGGGCAGGACTCAGCTGCTGACGACGAACGGGAAGGCCGCCTCGGCGAGCTCCGGATCCGTCGGATCGGGCGTCGGATCTGTGGATCCGACGGCCACGGTCGACGTCGACGGCGGGTTCGGCGAGGTCCTGACCGCGCTGGTCAAGGCCATTCCCGGTCTGCTCATCCCGGTGATCATCCTCGGCGGGATCTACGGCGGAATCTTCACCCCCACCGAGGCAGGAGCCGTCGCATCCGTCTACGCACTGGTGGTCGGTGTGTTCGTCTACCGGGAGCTGAGCTGGAAGGACCTGCCGAAGGTGTTCCTCGAGTCCGGGGTCTCGACCGCGGTCATCATGTTCATCGTCGGGGTGGCGAGCCTCTTCTCCTACGTCATCACCGTCGAAGGTGTGGCCGATCGGATTTCGACGGCTGTGCTGGGCGTGACGGACAACAAGTACCTCATCCTCGCGGCGATCACGATCATCCTGCTCATCGTCGGCGCCTTCGTCGATGCGATCAGCGCGTTCTACCTGTTCATCCCGATCCTCGTGCCGATCCTCATCGGGGTGGGCGTGGACATGACGACGATCGGTGTGTTCATGACCGTCAATCTCGCGATCGGCCTGTTCACCCCGCCGGTGGGGCTCAACCTCTACGTGGGTGCGGGCATCGGGAAGGTCAGGCTCGAGGAGGTCGTGCGCGGGATCATGCCGTTCCTCATCTGCGCGATCATCGCACTGCTGCTCATCACCTACATCCCGGCGATCTCGAACTGGCTGCCCGACCTGCTCGGGGTCGGGTGAGTCTCGTTCAGTTCGGCTCATCATCTGTTTTAAGCAAGGAGAACCATGGAACCCTATCTGCTCACGAACAAGACGGCCCTGGTCACGGGTGCCGCGCAGGGCATAGGCCTGGCGATTGCCACCGCGCTGGCCAGGCGCGGCGCCTCGGTCGGCATCGTCGACCTCAAGGGCGCCGAGGATGCCGCTGCCGCCCTGGCCGAACAGTTCCCGGACCAGCGGTTCGCCGCCTTCTCACTCGACGTCCGCGATGCCGCCGAGGTGAACGCCGCGGTCGGCTCGTTCGTCGAGACCTTCGGGGGCCTCGACATCCTCGTCAACAATGCGGGTACGGCGGCACGCATCGGCATCGATGAGATCACCGCCGAGCAGTGGCAGCGTGACATCGAGACCAACCTCGGCGGGACGTTCAACTTCATCAAGGCCGCCGTCCACCCGCACATGAGTTCGGCAGGGGCGGGATCGATCATCAACATCTCGTCGATCTCGGGCATCAACGGCGGAGCGGTCTCCGACGGTGAGGCCGGAGCCCGGTCGGGGCCCGCGTATGCGGCGAGCAAGGGCGGGATCATCGCGCTGACGAAGTGGGTGGCCAAGGAGTACGGACGTCAGGGGATCCGCTGCAATTCGGTCGCGCCCGGGCCCGTTGAGTCCGCCCTCACAATCGGGCAGACGTACGACACCTCAGGTCAGGCGCTTGACCGGATGGGTCAGCCGGAAGAGATCGCCGAGGCGGTCGCCTACCTCGCCGGTGACGGCGCGGCGTTCACGACGGGACAGATCCTCCGCGTCGACGGCGGTGCCGTGATGTCGTGAGCGATGTCTGAGGTTCTGCGGAGACGCCCCGGTGCTGACTGCGCCGGGGCGTCTGTCTGCACTGGTCGCGGCTGTTTTCCCTGGTCAGCGGGGGCGACTCAGATTGTGCGGCGGATGAAGAGTTCGAAGGTCACGGCGACGGGGTTCGCCGCGGGGGCGAGTGCGCCGTGGTGGACCTCGCCGGCGACGTCGACGACTTCGCCAGTGAGACTGACCCGGGGGTTCTCGGACTGAGCGTCGGTGACGGTGCCTGCCAGGTGGGTGAACTCGACGGCCGGCCACGGGGCGGTGCCGCCTGTGAACACGGCACCGGTCGTGCTGCCTAAGCTGGCGACCACCTCGGCGGATTCGAAGCCGGCGTTCCGGGTGACGGCGAGGACTTCCTCGTCGAGGATCTCACCGGGACGGACCCGGGAGACGACGGCGTCGGGGGCGGTCGCCTCGGTGCTGGCGGACTCCGGTTCGAACGGGTGCGGTGCGAAGGCGGAGAACCCGGTCTCGGGATCGACGTCGCTGACCAGCCGGGCATCGGCGAGAACGAACAGACGAACCTTCAGCCCCGCGGGTCCGGCCAGCGTGCCCGGCAGCAGGTGCCCGCCCCTGACCGTGCCATCGGCACCGGTCCACGAGGCATGGATGTGACAGAACGGGACATCGTCCCGGAAACCGACGGTGGCCGAGGCATGGCGGACATGTGCCGGACCAACGACAGCGAACGTCTGCGTGAACGACATGGGGTGCTCGGCGTCGGGGCCATAGGCGGGATGAACGTAGTCGATGTGCCCGAATTGGCCGGAGACGAACTCAGCCATGATGCCCTTGGTGCTGTGGGCGCTCAGTGTGGTTTCGAGCGCGGCGAATACGTCGGTGCCCGCGGCGAGATCAATGGTGTGCTCGGTGCAGCGGGTCGGCACGGAGATGATGCGGGGGTCCTGGCGTGGTCCGGCGTGGATGACCGCTGTGCCCGGGTGTTTGAGGGGAAAGGTCGGTCCGGGCAGGTCGGTCGTCTCGGCTCCATCGCTCATGTCTCGATTATCGGCGGCGGAGTGTGAATGCGCCCGACTGGACCCAAGATGTGGAACATGAGGCCGGGCGCGGTGCTGCTCGCTGTTTGCCGCGATGGTTATCGACGAATCACTCCACCGGACGGTGCCGCATGATCATCACCGCGCAGACGATTCCGATACCGCCGAGGACCGCGATTCCGGCCCCCATCGTCATGGCACCCGCAGCCCCGGGACCACCGACGGCGACGAGCATTCCGACGAGCGCCGAGGCGATCGTGTTGCTGATGAGTTCGGCCGTGCCGAGTCCTGCGGCCGCCTTGGATCCTTCGACTGGGTCGTCGCTGCTGCTCATCGCCGCAACGTTGAGGTGCGGGAACGCGATGCCGATTCCCGAACCCGTGAGGACGAGGCTGCCTGCCCACACCCACGCGATCCAGGCCGTGTCGACGAACTGTGTTGCGGCGTAGACGATCAACCCCGCCGTCATGAGCACGGGGCCGAGAGCCATGAATCTCCGACCGGTGCGCGGATCGTCGACACTGGCGCTGTAGAGCTGGACAAAGCTCCAACCCACCGAAACGGTCACCCCGAAGACAGCGGCCAACAACGGTGACATGCCGATGAGGTCCTGCCCGAACTTCGGCAAGAAGATCTCCACCATCGCTGCGGAACTGAGGATGCCGAGCACGAGGTAGATCCATTTGAGGGGACTGCCCCGCTGATAGGTGATGTGCGGGAGCACGGGTGAGCCGGAGACGCGATCAACGCCGATGAAGGCGGCGACGAGTACCGCTCCGGTGATGAGGGCGAGCGTCGTCGGCCATCCCGTGGGCACCACCGCGGCAATGCTGAACGCGGCGGCAGCGAGGACGAGCAGCGTCAGCGATGGAATCGGCAGTCGACCGAAGTTCCGCTCACCGGGAGCTTCTCGGGGAAGACTGCGCAGCGCCATGAGTCCGAGGATGACCGAGACCAAGGCCAGCAGTCCGAACGCTCCACGCCAGAAGCCGATCTGAGCGAATGCCCCACCGATGGCCGGACCGATGAGCGTGCCGAGTCCCCACATCGCCGAGACCAGCCCCGTCGCCCGAGTCCACAGGCGCCTCGGCAGCGCGTCACGGATGACCGAGTAGCCGAGCCCGGCGAGCAGACCGCCGCCGAGGCCTTGGACGATCCGTGAGGTGACGAGCAGTTCCATCGAGGGAGAGAGCGACGCACCGAGCGATCCGACGGCGAAGAGAACGAACGCGAGCAGATACGCTCGCGCCGCTCCCATCGTTGCGAGCACCCGGGCGACGAGCATCGAGGCGAGCACCGAGGCGACGAGGAACGCCGTCGTCACCCAGGCGAAGTACTGATTTCCACCGATGTCGGCAATCGTCGAGGGCAGCAGTGCCGCTGTGACGAAGGTATTCATCGCGAACACGGCGATACCGCCGGCGAGGACGAGGGAAGCGCTCGTATACTCGGCGCTGAAGAGTTCGCGCCACCCTCCCGACAGCGGTCCTTCCGGAGCGTTGACGGTTGCGGCGTCCCAGTGAGGCTCAGGGGAAGTGCTCTCGTGTTCGTCTCTCATGTCGGCTAGCCTAAAACCTCAACCAAACTTCAGGTCAATAGAGAGTGAGAACCTCTATGAACGATATGAAACCGTCTCCGACCGACCTGCTGTCCGTGGGAGACGTGGCCGCGCGGACAGGGGTCGCGGTCTCCGCTCTGCACTTCTACGAACGGCAGGGGCTGATCTCCTCTGAACGCACCGCAGGGGGCCAGCGCCGCTACGCCCGTCATGTGCTGCGTCGGGTCTCGGTGATCCAGGTGGCCAAACGGATGGGTATCCCCCTCGCCGAGGTGGCTGAGGTCTTCGGCGATCTGCCCGACGACCGAATGCCGGGGAAGACCGATTGGCGTCGGATCAGTGAACGATGGCGAGGCAAGCTGGAGGCCCGTCGCAAGGAGATTGAGAGGATGGAGAGCGAACTAGTCGAATGCATCGGCTGCGGCTGCGTCTCCCTCCGCGCCTGCCGAGTGCTCAATCCCGACGACGAACTCGGGTCGAACGGCTCGGGCCCGCGTCTGCTTCCGGAGATCCCGGCGGAGTGAGCCTGGTTCGCGCATGCCGATGCGAGAAATGCGTCGGTGATAAAATGTTTTTATGATCCCGATTCTGGAGTTTGAACGTGCAGCTCGGGACGCCGAGATCGCGCGATTGCGTCGAGTGTTGGCAGTGCGTGCCATGATCGTCGCCGGGGCGTCGCAACGCGAAGTTGCGCAGCGTCTCGACCTGACGCAGCCGGCTATCAGCTACTTGGTCTCCGAGGAGCGCACCAATGGGGTGCGCCCAAGCGAGCTTCTCGCGGCCGGTGGGCCAATTCTCCTCGACGCAGTGAAGAGCAGGGGATTCACCGATCTTGCAGTATTCGGGTCTGCCGCTCGTGGGGACGATCGTCCTGATTCTGACGTAGATCTGCTCGTTGTGCCTCCCGACGATGCGGACCTCTTCGACATGATTCGGCTAGAAGATGCGCTGTCAAAGATTCTTGGCAAAGGTGTCGATCTTGTCAGCCATCGAAGTCTCGATCCCCAGATCGACAAGGACATCCTCAACGATGAGGTTCCAATCTGCGAGGTTCCAGTCTGATGGAGTTGCGGGTGGCAAAGGAGCTAGTGCATATTCGACGGTGGTTGGAGATTGCTGCTTTGATTCTCGCCAAGGGGCAGCCGGCGTACGACTCAGATGAAGTGACTCAAGAAGCAGGCGATTCCTTGATGATCAAGATCGGCGAGGCCGCAAAAACGCTCGCGCTTCACAAAGTTTCGGCCCCCACGGGAATCGACTGGAGCGACGCCGCAAAGAATCGCGAGAAGTTGGCCCATCACTATTCGGTGATCGATCGAACCGTGACTTGGCAGACTTTGTCGGTCTCCTTGCCGAGATGGCGCGAAGCCCTGTCTCCGCTCTTCGATCAGGCCGATTCTGTCCTCGAAGCCCACGGGACGTAACCTCCGCCCGCGAGCCATGGACAGGCTGAACGCCACCGGCTTACCGTGGACGGGATTACGGCGCGTATCGTTTCCCGCGAGGATGGGGCGTATGACCTCCAACACCGATTCCGTGAAACCCTCAGAACCAGCAGGCATTCGTGCCTCTCTCACTCGATCGGCTGGATCCTGCGTCCGCAGTGACGCCTTCATCGACCTGCCTTGCCCGGAGGGTCGCTCGCCGAAGGGGTGAGCCTGGCCGGGGCCTGCAGTCTCAGAGGCTGCTCTGCAGGGCCTCGACGACGAGGTCGAGACAGTGGGATTCGCGGCGCGGATCGGCTTCGAGGACCTGGATGAAACGCGATTCGATGTCCGGATCGATGATCGGGATCGCCGTGCAGCCGACGGCATCGAGGTTCGTCGGAATGGTGCGACCGGCCATCATCGCGATCATCGACGTGCCGACCAGGGAGCGCACCATGAGGACCGGGCATGTCGCCTCCAGCGTGGGGGAGAAGATCTGGCCCTGTGCCCGGACCGCCTGTTCGATGCGCATCCTCGCGGTGTTGCCGGCCGGCAGGGTGCCTACGGGAAAATCGGTCATGTCGCTGATGAAGAGGCTGGACCGCTGGGCCAGCGGATGGTCATCGGCGAGGATCGCGAAGTTCTCAGCCTCCACCTCGGCGACCTTGCGCACTCCCGGCACGGTGCCGAGCTCATGATTCGACACCGAGAAGTTCACACAGAGATCGGCCTGCCGGTTGCGCAGCACCTGGAGCGCTTCGACCGAGCCGCGATCGATGATGCTGATCTGCACCCGATCGGTCGTGCGCATCAGGCGGTTGATCGCATCGGCGACCACGGTCTGCCCCAGCCCGGTGGACGTGACGATCGAGACCGTCTCGATCGCGCCGGAGTACTCACCGAAGGAATCGGCGAGCAGCTCTGATTCGGCAATGGTCCGACGAGCGAAGTCGGCGACGGCGAGACACTGAGGCGTGGGGACGACGCCGGAGCTCGACCGCTCGAACAGCGTCGTCCCGTAATGCTCCTCCAGGGCTCTGATCTGGCGACTCGCTGTGGAATGGGAGATGAAGATCGACCGTGCGGCGAGGTGGATCGACCCGTACTCGACGACGGCGAGCAGCGTGGTGAGACTCCGGAGATCGGTCATCGTGGTGTCCTTCGGTCGGGGTGACTCCCATATGGCGGGTGCAAGGTGCCGCGTCGCGCAGACAGGGCACGTCGTCGCGAGAGCAGGTCAAGCCTTCGCGAGAACAGGCTACGTCGGTGGTGCAGGGAATGCACCACCTCGGTGCGGGAAACGCACCCGAGGCTGGACGGAATCGTCTGTCCTCGCGACCGCGACTCGGCGATGCTGGCAGGCATGAGCGAAGAGAACACCGGCCGCGAGGTTGCGGCAGATCCCAGTGAAACCCGCGCTGACCTCGCCCGAAGCGCAGGCGATTTCATCCGCGGCACCGACTTCATCGACCGGCTCTCCCGTCGGGTCGCACGCCGCACCGAAAGCCAGGCGCCGGGCAACGGGCCGGCCGCCTCGGCGTATCTGTCCGAAGAGATCATCCCCGAACTCGATGAGCTCGGATTCGACTCGACCATCCACGACAATCCGGAATCCGACGAACACCCGCTGCTCATCGCCTCCCGCATCGAGGGCCCCGGGCTGCCCACGGTCCTCCTCTACGGGCACGGCGATGTGCAGTTCGCGCACGCCTCACAGTGGGCCGAGGGGCTCGACCCCTGGGTGCTCACCCGTGACGGGGACCGCCTGTACGGGCGCGGCACCGCCGACAACAAAGGCCAGCACAGCGTGAACACGGTGGCGCTGCGAACCGTGCTCAACGGTCTCAGCGGGTCGGGCGGTGCCGCCCCGGCGAGGCTCGGATACAACGTCAAGGTTCTGATGGAGACCGCCGAGGAGGCCGGGTCGAAGGGGCTGCGAGCGTTCGCGGCCGCACACGCTGCCGATCTCGCCGCCGATCTCTTCCTCGCCTCCGACGGTCCCCGGATCGCCGCCGAGGTGCCCACGCTCTTCCTCGGCTCCCGCGGGGCACTGAACTTCCGCCTCGTCGCTCACGAGCGCGACGACAGCCACCATTCGGGTAATTGGGGCGGCCGCCTGCGCAACCCGGCCACCGTCATCGCCGCGGCGATCAACGCCCTCGTCGACGGCAACGGCGTCATCCGGATCCCGGCGCTGCGCCCGACCGATCCTCCCGCCTCGGTGCTCGAGGCAGTCGCGAAACTGCCCGAGGTCGTCGAGGACGGTGCCCCCGAAACCGACCCGAACTGGGGCGAACCGGGGCTGAGCCCGGCCGAACGGGTCTTCGCCTTCAACGTCCTCGAGGTCCTCGCCCTCGACGCGGGCGACCCGGCTCAGGTGGTCAACGCGATCCCGGGGGCCGCCTCGGCGAGCATGCAGCTGCGCTACGTCGTCGGCACCGACGTCAGCGATTTCGAGACCCGGGTCCAGGCCTTCCTCGAGGAGCAGGGGATCTGTGGAGTCAGCGTCGAATTCGAGCACTGCATGCCGGCGACCCGGCTCGATCCGGACTCACGGGTCGTCACCGCCGCCGCGGAATCGATCCGGGCCACGACCGGGATCGAGGCTGCTGTCGAGCCCAACCTCGGGGGGACGATCCCGAACGACGTCTTCGCCGAGGTGCTCGGGCTGCCGACCGTGTGGGTGCCGCATTCGTACCCCGGATGCCACCAGCATGCGCCGGACGAACACGCGCTGCTCTCGGTGCTCAGCCAGGGTGGCGAAATCATGGCGGGGATGTTCTGGGACATGCATACGAACCCGGAGAACTGGTTCACGTCGAAGTGAGCACGCTTCACCTCAACATGAGCGCACTTCATCTCGACGCGAGCGCGCTTCGCCTCGAAGGGGGCGCGCAGTCGATCTCGTCAGGCGCCATCACTGACCACAACACCGCAGGCGAAGGAGCCCAGTCATGACAGAACAGCCGTCCGCACGGAATGTGACAGAGAAACAGCCGGTGAAGTCGTGGAAGGTCATCACCGCCGCCTCGGTGGGCAATGCCCTCGAGTGGTATGACATCTCGGTCTACGCCTACTTCTCCGTCTACATCTCGGTGGCGTTCTTCCCCTCCGAGAGCCACGCCGTGTCGGTGATGCTCGCCCTGGGCACCTTCGCGCTGTCGTTCTTCATCCGACCGGTGGGAGCGATCGTGCTCGGCAGCTTCGCCGACCGCAGGGGGCGCAAACCCGCACTGACGCTGACCATCTGGCTGATGTTCGCCGGCACCCTGATGGTCGTGCTCATGCCTCCGGCGCACGTCATCGGGCTGGCCGCGCCCCTGCTCATCCTCTTGGCCCGGCTCGTCCAGGGCTTCGCCGCCGGCGGGGAATTCGGGTCAGCAACCTCGCTCATGGTCGAGCATCTGCCCGATCGCCGAGGTTTCGCCGCGAGCTGGCAGTTCACCTCGCAGGCGATGTCGACGATCCTCGCCTCCGTCATCGGGGTGGCCGTGACCACGTCGCTGTCGCAGGAGCAGCTCGAGACCTGGGGGTTCCGGCTGCCGTTCATCGTCGGACTCCTCGTCGGTCCGGTCGGCCTCTACATTCGTCGGCATGTTCCCGAGTCCCCGGAGTTCGCTGCCGCGCAGGCCGAGAAGCCGAAGGAAGCCGCGGCCATCGGGGGCGTGCTGCGCCGCCACAAGCTGGCCGTGGTGCTGGCGATCGGTGCGATCGCAGTCTCGACCTGCCTCAACTACTTCATCACCTATGTTCCGACCTATGCCGTCGACAACCTCGGCATGACGAGTTCGGCAGGATTCTGGGCGACTCTCGTGTCCGGCATCGTGCTGCTTCTGTTCACCCCGGTCGCCGGGTACTTCTGCGACAAGGTCGGACGGCTGACCTTCATGATCCCCGCGGCGCTCGCCGTCATGGTGCTCACCTGGGTGCTCTTCACGTGGGTCGTCGCGGCTAACGCGCTGTCGGTGCTCATCATCGCCGTCGTCATCTTCTCGCTGCTCAAGGCCGCGTACTACGGTCCCCTCGCCAGCGTCATGGGTGACATCTTCCCGACCGAGGTGCGCGGAACCGGGCTGTCTCTGGGCTACAACATCGGCGTCGCTGTCTTCGGAGGACTGACTCCACTGGTCGCGGCCTGGCTCATCGGTGTCACCGGGGATGCGAAGGCCCCGGCCTACTGGGTGCTGCTCGCCGGTGCACTGAGCGTGTCGGCGATCCTCGTCGTGTGGAAGAAGCTCGGCGTGCGGTGAGCTCAGGCGTTCGACGTAACGGTTCCGGCCGCCTCGGCGCGGGTTCGCTTCTTCTCACCGAGGTGGCCGATGGCGGCTGCGACCGCGATCATGACGGCGACGATGGCGATGCCGATCCACTGATTGAGCATGAGCGTCGCGGCTCCCGCCAGCGCACCGACGAGGATGAGGACGACGGCGAGCAGGCGGCGGACCCAGCGGACGCTGTCGCCGCCGGCCAAACGGGAATCCGAGGCGAGACCGACGATCGTCGACGTCACGACCACCGTGGTGACGTCGGCGATCTTCATCTTTCTGGCCGCGGCCGCCTGCGCGCCCATGAGGGTCGAAAGCGCGGAGGTGAAGATCGTGCCGGCCAGTCCGATCTCGGGATCGGGCACGAGCGCGACGTAGAGGGACAGTACCGCGCAGCCTGCGGCGACGATGCCGAAGATCACGGTCGTCCGGTGATGCCAGGCCTCGCCGATGTCGCCGAGGATCCGGCCCGACAGCGCGGCGCCGACCATGAAGAAGACCAGCGCGAGGGCGGGGCGGAGGACGGGGATGCCTTCGGCCCCGGTGAGACCCATGCCGAGGATGACGACGTTGCCGGTCATGTTCCCGGTGAACACCTTGTCGAACCCGAGGTAGCCGATCGCGTCGACCATCCCGGTCGAGAAGGTCAGCAGCAACAGCATGGCCAAGTCGAGTCGGCGGGTCATGGAGATATCCCATCGTTCAGAAATTTCACAGTACTTGTATACAAAACTCTAAACAGCGTATAGATTGTATGCAAATATTCCTCATCGATCTGTTGCCCTCATGGGAGTGCGTGTGAAAATACGGATGGTTGCAGCGCTTGCCTCTGCTGTTCTGCTGGCCGGATGCGTTCCGGTCCAACCCTTGGACGATCCGCCCGACCGCACCGACGTGAAGTCGGTGGGCGCGGAGTCGGGAGATTTCAGAGAGGGAGGTGACCTCGTCATGGCCCTCTCTTCTGAACCGGATCGCCTCGACCCGACGACCTCCTCGTCGCTCTACACCCGGTACGTCATGCAGACGATGTGCCAGAAGCTCTACGACATCGACGAGAACGGTGAGATCACTCCGATGCTCGCGACCAAGCTTCCGGCGATCTCCAAGGACGGCAAGACTGTGAGAATTCCGCTGAAAGGCGGAGTGAAGTTCGCCGACGGATCCGACTTCGACGCCGAGGCGGTCAAGACGACCATCGAACGCGGCCTCAATCTCGAAGAGTCCTCTCGCGCAGCCGAACTCGGGCCCATCGACGACGTCACCGCACTCGATGACCACACTCTCGAAGTCACCTTTGAGAAGCCCTTCGCCCCCTTCACCGCGGCGCTCGCCGACCGGGCCGGAATGATCATGTCGCCGAAAGCTCTGAAAGACGAGGGCGATGACTTCGGGGACAATCCTGTCTGCGTCGGGCCGTTCAAATTTGAGAAGCGCATCGCCCAGACATCGATCAAGGTGGTCCGAGACCCCAACTACTATGATGCCGACAAGGTCCATCTCGACTCGATCACCTACCAGATCATGACGGACGCGAACATCCGCGCCGCTAATATCCGATCCGGCGACGTCCAGGTCGCCGACACGATCTCCCCGCAGGACGTCGATGCCCTCGACGAGGAGACCGGCATCGGCCTCCTGCAGTCGAATTCGCTCGGCTACCAAGGGCTCACGGTCAACATGGGCTTCGGAGACAACCCCGAAAACTTCAAGACACCGTTGGGGCAGGACCCTAAGGTACGTCGAGCATTGTCGATGGCCATTGATCGCAAGGCCCTAGTCAACACCGTCTTCAACGGGTGGTTCTCGCCGGCCTGTTCCGGCATCGCTCCCGACAGCCCCTTCGCCACCGAGGCGAGCAACGACTGCGTCGACTACGACCCTGAAGGTGCGAAGAAACTACTCAAGGATGCCGGGGTCAAGGTGCCGCTGAAGGTCAACATGAAGGTCTCGAACACCCAAGACACTCTTCGATTCGCCCAGGCGGTGCAGGCGGCTACCAAGGAAGCCGGCTTCGACATCAAGGTCCAGCCAATGGAGTACACCGCCCTCCTTGATGCCCAGGACCGCGGCGATTACGAACTGCTCCAGCTCGGATGGTCCGGCCGCGTCGACCCGCACGGCAATCTCTACACCTTCCACTACCCGGGCGCAGCGAACAACGTCACCGGGGTCGATGATGACGAACTCAGCGACCTGCTCACACGGGCCAGTGAAGTCACCGACGAAAGCGACCGCGCCGAACTCTACGGCAAGGCTTCTCGGCGGATCGCAGAGATCAACTCGATCATCTACCTCTATCGACAGAAGAACCTCACCGCCTATACCGAGAATGTCGCCGGCATCGACGTCTACTCCGATGGAGTCGTGCATCTCTCAGGAGCCGGCTTCCTCAAGAACGGAGGGCAGCAATGACCCGGTTCGTGCTCACCAAGATCCTTCACGCGGTCATCACATTCGTTCTCTCGGGGATCGTCATCTTCTTCGGTGTGCGTCTCCTTCCCGGCGACCCAGCTCTGGCTATGGCCGGCGAGGAGGCGACTCCAGAACGGCTTGATGCGATCCGCGCGGACCTGGGCCTCGACCAGCCTCTCCTCGTCCAGTTCCTCAAGTTCCTCGGATCGATCGTCACCGGCGACCTCGGTGATTCCACTCGCACGGGGCTGCCGGTCACGTCGATGATCGCGACCACGTTGCCGGTGACTCTGTGGCTGGCTCTCTACGCCATCGTCGTCGCCGTGGTCGTCGGTATCGCGTTGGGCATGCTCGCCGAACGTTATCGAGGGAAATGGCCGGAGATCGGCAGCAACTTCATCGCCCTGCTGGGACTCTCGGTGCCGAACTTCTGGCTCGGGCTCCTGGCGATCCTTGCCCTGGCGGTGAGCCTGGGCTGGTTCCCCGCCTCGGGGTATGTCGATGTCCTCTCCGATCCGATCCGCGGCATCTACTACCTCACCCTGCCGGCGGTGATCCTCGGCACCAGCCTCGCCGCAGTCATCACCCGTCAGACGAGAGCCTCGATGATCGAGACCATGGGGACCGACTACGTGCGGATGGCCAGGGCCAAAGGGCTCTCGCGCCCACGAGTGCTCTTCCGCTACGGACTGCGCAATTCGCTCATTGTGCTCGTCACCATCGTCGGCCTGCAGCTGGGCGGGCTGATCTCCGGAGCGGTCGTCACTGAGCGGATCTTCGCCCTGCCGGGCATCGGAAAACTCACGCTCGACGCGGTCTTCTCCCGTGACTATCCGGTCATCCAAGCCGTCGTCCTCGTCATCACCGCCTCCTACATTCTCATCAATCTGGCCGTCGACATCCTCTACTCGGTCATCAACCCCCAGATCCGCGTCAGCGAGGATGCCTCATGAGCACACCCATCGTCACCAACACGGACAAGAACACCCAAGGACTCGACCCCGAGTTCCACGCCTCGAGCAATCGCGCACTGTGGCTGTTGCGCTCGATCCTGCCGACCCCGATGGGGATCATCGGCTCGGTCATGGTCGTCATCGTCCTCATCATCGGAATCTTTGCTCCGCTCATCGCCCCCTACGGCTTCGCCCAGACGAACTTCGAAGTACCGTTCCAGGTTCCCGGCACGATCGGCTATGTCTTCGGCACCGATGACCTGGGCCGCGACATTCTCTCGCGGCTCGCCTTCGGTGTCCGCGCTTCCCTGCAGGTGGGACTGCTGGCCGTGGCGCTTGCCGTCGTTGTCGGCACACCTCTTGGCCTGCTGGCCGGCTATTTCCGGGGACTCGACTCTGTCATCTCGCGGCTGACCGACGTGACTCTGGCGTTCCCGTTCCTCATCATCGCCGTCGGTCTGGCAGCGATCTCCGGGCCCAGCCTTTCCAATGCCGCGATCGCCCTGGGCATCTCGCAGGTGCCCACGATGATCCGCGTTGTCAGAGGTGAGACGATGCGGCTGAAGTCTGCGGACTTCGTCAAGGCCGCGATCGCCACCGACGCCTCGAAGGCTCGTATCCTGGGCATGCACATCATGCCCAACGCCGCCTCGGCGGTTATCGTCCAGGCCACGGTGATCCTGCCGACCGCAGTGATCGGAGAATCGATGCTCTCCTTCCTCGGACTCGGCATTCAGCCGCCCTCGCCGAGTCTCGGGATCATGCTCTCCGACGCCCAGCAGTACATCTTCCGTGCGCCCTCGACAGCGCTGTTCCCCGGCCTGGCCATCCTCTTCATCTGCCTGGCCTTCAACCTCTTCGGCGACGCTCTGCGCGACGCCCTCGATCCGAACTCCAAGAAAGGACACTGACGTGTCATACACCCCACCCGCCGTCTTCACCACCCGACCCACGCTCGAAGGGCACTTCGGGATGGCCGCCTCGACGCACTGGTTGGCCACCGCGGCCTCCCAAGCGGTCCTCGAGCGCGGCGGCAACGCCTTCGATGCGGCGGTCGCCGGTGCGTTCCTGCTCCACGTCGTCGAACCCCACCTCAACGGCCCGGGCGGTGACATGACCGGCATCTTCGCGACCGCCGATGACCCGGCACATCCGCAGGTGATGATGGGACAGGGTCCCGCGCCCGCGGCAGCGACGATCGAGCACTACCGTGGTGAAGGACTCGACATGGTCCCCGGTTCCGGGGCGCTCGCCGCCGCCGTTCCCGGCGCGGTCGACTCCTGGCTCAACCTGCTCGAACATCACGGCACGTGGGAACTTGCCGACGTGCTCGACTTCGCGATCGACTACGCCGAGAACGGCCACCCGGTGCTCGCACGTGTGGTCGGGACGATCGAGCGCGTCCGCGAACTCTTCACCGACCACTGGCCGAGTTCGGCTAAGCAGTGGATGCCCGAAGGAGAGGTTCCTCAGGCTGGAGAACTCGTGTTCAACCGTCCTTACGCCGAGGTGCTGCGCCGGCTCATCGCCGCCGGAGACGGTGCCGAGACCCGGGAGGGCCGCATCCAAGCCGCGCGCCAGGAGTGGAAGTCCGGATTCGTCGCCGAGGCGATCGCCCGCTTCGTCACCACCCCACACCGGCATGCGACGGGGAACGATCACGCCGGAGTCATCACTGCTGACGATATTGCGGGCTTCGATGCCTATTTCGACGACCCGGTGACCATCGACTTCCGCGGATACCAGATCGCGAAGATCGGCGCTTGGGGTCAAGGACCCGCGTTGCTGCAGACTCTGAAGATCCTCGAGGGATTCGACGACGAGCGGCTCGATCCCTCGAGCGAAATCGGCGCACACACGATCCTCGAAGCACTCAAGCTCGCCATGGCCGACCGCGACACGTATTACGGTGACGGAGACGTCGACCTCGACTGGCTGCTCAGCGACGACTATGCCGCGAGCCGTCGCGCACTCATCACCGACGACGCCTCGCTCGACTTCCGACCAGGTGCCGGTCGCGGCGGCACCGAGCCTGCCTTCCAGCCGCCGCTGGTCCCAGAAGGTGAGGACAAGGAAGCGCTCATCAAGGCAGGGATCGGTGAGCCGACCGTGCAGAAGAACGGCACGAACAACGGCGACACCTGCCACATCGACGTCGTCGACCGGTGGGGCAATATGATCTCGGCGACCCCGTCCGGCGGATGGCTGCAGTCCTCGCCGAGCGTCCCGGAACTCGGATTCTGCCTCGGCACCCGGTTGCAGATGATGTGGCTCGATGAGACCTCACCGTCGGCGCTCACCCCGGGCAAGCGCCCCCGCACGACGCTGACACCGACGCTGATCTCGAAGGACGGGACTCCTGTCATCGCTCTCGGATCGCCCGGCGGGGACCAGCAGGAACAGTGGCAACTGCTGCTCATCCTCCGCCTCCTCGTCGGCGGCTACACCGCTCAGCAGGCTATCGATGCACCCGCACTGCACACGACGGCCCTGGCCGGATCGTTCTGGCCACGCACCTGGGTGCCCGGGGGAGCGGTCGTCGAGGACCGCCTCGGCGACGATGTCATCGACGGACTCATCGCCCGCGGGCATGCTGTGACCCGCGCCGGGTCCTGGGATCTCGGTCGACTCTCCTGTGTCACTCGGGATCCCGACACCGGACGTCTGACCGCCGGAGCGAACCCCCGCGGGGCCCAAGGGTACGCGGCAGGAAGGTGAGGGTGATGAGCGAGGAATTCGTGCTCGAGGTCTCCGGCCTCGAAGTCTCCTACGGGGCTCCCGTCCTCCACGATGTGAACTTCACGCTTGCACCGGGCGAAAGGCTGGCCCTCGTCGGGCAGTCCGGTTCAGGAAAGTCGACGACCATCGGCGCGATCCTCGGTTTGCTGCCGGGGTCCGGCAGGGTCAGCGCGGGATCGGTGCTCTATCGCGGAGAAGAACTCGTCGGTGCCGACCGTGGACTCCTGCAGACCCTGCGAGGCAGGTCGATCGCGCTGGTGCCGCAGGATCCGATGGCCAGCCTCAACCCGAGCATGCGGGTGGGCGATCAGATCGCCGACGCTCTGCGCACCTATGGAATGTCGGATTCCCGCGAGGTGACTCGAACCGTGGTACGGCTGATGACCGAGGCCGGCATCCCCGACGCGGAGACGCGGCGGCGGTCCTATCCGCACGAGTTCTCCGGCGGGATGAGGCAGCGCGTGCTCATCGCGATCGCACTCTCCGGCGATCCCGACCTCATCATCGCCGACGAACCGACGTCCGCGCTCGACGTCACGGTGCAGAAGCAGATCCTCGACCATCTCCAGGAGCTCGTGACCGAACGCGGCACCTCTCTGCTGTTCGTCACCCACGACCTCGGCGTGGCGGGGGAGAGGACCGACACCGTCCTCGTGATGAGTGAAGGACGCGTCGTCGAGCGCGGTGAGCCCGATCAGGTGCTCGGCGACCCGCAGGACGAATACACGCAGGCGCTGGTCAAGGCCGCGCCGAGCATCGTCGTCGATCGCGACGGAGGCCGGGAGTCCGACGGCACCGGCGAGTCCGACGGTACCGTCGAGTCCGACAATGCGGCCGCCTCGGCGAATGTGCTCGAGATCGACGACCTCCACAAGGTGTACCGGCTGCGCGGGCGGGGCCGGGAGGTCCAAGCCCTCAAGGGCGTCAGCCTCACCGCCGAACGGGGGAAGACGACCGCGATCATCGGTGAGTCCGGATCGGGCAAGTCGACGATCGCGAAGATCGTCCTCGGACTGGAGAAGGCCACCAGCGGAACGGTCCTCGCGGGTGGGCACAACGTCGATGCGGCCTCGAAATCGGAGCGCAGCATCCTGCGGCGCTTCAGCCAGCCCGTGTTCCAGGACCCCTTCTCCTCGCTCAATCCGACGTGGAGCATCGAGAGGATCGTCCGCGAACCGCTCGACGTCTTCAAGATCGGCACCCGCGCGGAACGGTCGAAGAAGGTCGCCGAGGTGCTCGACCACGTGGCGATGCCCACGTCGATGAGCGACCGCCGCCCCGCTGATCTCTCGGGTGGGCAGCGACAGAGGATCGCGATCGCTCGGGCGCTCATCAGCGAGCCGGAGCTCCTCATCTGCGACGAAGCCGTCTCGGCTCTCGACGTCCTCGTCCAGGAGCAGATCCTCGACCTGCTGCGGAACCTGCAGTCCGATCTGGGCGTGAGCTGCCTGTTCATCACCCACGACCTTGCAGTCGTGGCGAACTTAGCCGACGATGTTGTAGTGATGAAGAGCGGAGAGATCGTCGAGGCCGGCGCGACCAGGGAGGTCATCGACCACCCGAAAGCCGACTACACCCAGAAGCTCTTGGCGGCCGTGCCCGGTTCCGGTCTCCTCAATGTCTGAGCCTGCCCCGTCTTCCGGCCCCTCGAGCAGCGGGGATGTCGGTGCGCGGATCCGCGCCGACATCATCACCGGTGTCCATGCTCCCGGCACCAAGCTGCGGGAGGTCGCACTGGCCGAACAGTACGCAGTCTCGCGGATTCCGATCCGCGAGGCTCTGCGATCCCTCGAGGCCGAAGGGCTGGTCGAATCGCGGAAGTACAGCGGCTCGGTCGTCGCACCCTCGCCGGTCGAGGATGCCGAAGATCTCTTCGAGATCCGCATCGTGCTCGAGTCGGCGACCGCGAAGCGCGCGGCCAAGCGTGCGTCCGAGCTCAACGCCAGCGACACACCTGACCTGAAATGGCGGGAACTGCGCAAGGAGATCAGCGATATCCTCGATGCTGGGGACATCGTCATCGGGCAGGAGCGGTTCGAGGACCTCGCAGTCCTCAACATGCGTTTCCACTTCGCCGTCGCCGAACTCAGTGGCAGCGTGTCCTTCATCAGCCTGCTGCGGCAGATCTCCGGCAAGATCGAGTGGCTGTACTCGCTCAACGTCACTCGTCGCGGACCCCAGGCCTGGCCCGAGCACCGCGAGATCATCGCGGCCATCGACGCCGGCCAGGAGGCGAAGGCCGCCGAGGTGATGGCCCGACACGTACGCCGCAGCCGCGACTCCTACTTCACAATGATGTCCTCCGACCACTCCCGCACTACCTGACGGCGGCCCAGCAACCTCGCGCAAGGTTGCTGGGCCGCCGTCAGGTGCTTTGGGCGATGAATCTCATTCTTTTGGGGGAGAGACGCGGGTTGGCTTTCCGGCTACTGTTGAGTGGTCTCACCGTGGCCTGCGCAGACAGATGCCGGCCAGCGAGACCCCGGAGAAGACTGTTCAATCCACGATTTCAGGTCGGTGATCATTACGGTGCAGGAGCCTGCGCATCGTTCCATTCTGCTCACAGGTTTGAGCTATCCGCTCTTTGCCGCGGGAGTCGTTCTGCTGTTCATGTCGATCACTATTCCGGGTGCAGTCCTGCTGGGTTCCGGAGTTTTCCTGATTGGCATCAACGAACTGTGCCTGTACATCGCCAAGAGCGGTGCGGTGCGGGAGCGCGTCGAAACATAGTCCCGGCTGGGCCTGGAGTGCTGCGCGCGTCGACGGTCGGCGGCGGCCCGCTCGGGGTCCGCAGACTTCACTCCGTCGCAACGTCAAAACGGCTCCAGAAGCACCCGACGGCGGCCCAGCAACCTCGCGCGGGGTTGCTGGGCCGCCGTCAGGGAGTAATTAGTGGGTGGTGAGGAGGCGGTCGAGTTTGTTGTAGCCCTCGACGATGCCGTGTTCCATGCCCGAGGCGACCATGCCGTCACGGGATTCGAGCGAATCGAAGACCGACGTCGACTGCAGCCTCGTCCGTCCGTCGCCGAGGTCGGTGAGCGTAAGGATCTCGAGATTCACCGCGTCCGGAAAGCCCTCGAAGGTGAAGGTCTGGACGATGCGTTCGTTCTCCCGCACCTCGTGGAAGGATCCGAAGAACCCGTACTCGCCGTTGCCGTCGGTCGAGACATAGCTCCAGTTCCCGCCGGTGGTCGGGTTCCATTCGCGGATCGTGTTCGTGATCGTGTCCGGCCCGCACCATCTGACGAAGAGTTCGGGGTCGATGTGAGCCCGGAACACCTTGTCAGGGGTGGCAGCGAAGTCGCGGGTCATCGACACGGTCTGCACGCCCTCGGGGACGTCGAGCTTGAGCGTCGAGTAGTCGGCTGTGGTGTCGGTGGTGGTCATGTCATGCTCCCTTGCGTGATCTTCTGGTGGTTGAGTGAGGTGAGGTGGCATCGGATCCGTTCGCCGAGGCGGTGTCCGGGTCCGAATCGTCAGTTGCCTCGTCCGCGCCGGCCGGCGCCCCGTCCGTGTCCATCTGTGCGAGGACGGCGTCAAGTCGCTGATAGCGCTGCTCGGCCTGCTGCCGGTAGCGTTCGATCCATTTCGTCATCAGGTCGAACACATTGTCTTCGAGGTGGACCGGTCTGCGCTGGGCGTCACGGGTGCGGGAGACCAGTCCGGAGTCCTCTAGCACCTTGAGATGTTTCGATACGGCCTGCAGGCTCACCTCGTAGGGTTCGGCGAGCTCGTTCACCGTCGCATCGGCGACGCTGAGTCGGGCCACCATGTCCCGCCTGGTCGGATCGGCCAGTGCCGCGAAGACCTTGGAGAGTTGGTCGGGCATCGGGTTCCTCTGCGAATTGACTTATATCAACCAATTGGTTGAATGAAATCTACGGCGAAAACGTTCGCAAGTCAACCGCTAGGTTGAATAGATGTTGAGGGTGTTTCGTCTGCCGCCCGGACGATGCGCGTCCTGATCGCCGGCATCCTCATCGCGAACCATGCGCAGATGCCCAGCGCCACAAGGCTCTCGGCCCAGAACAGTGGGGTCAGCCCAAGCGTCTGGACGCCCAGGGCGCCCAGTGAGGCGCCCAGCGGGAGCGCGCCCCAGCTGATGACTCGAGAAGCGGAGTACACCCTTCCGATGAGATGAAGTGGTGTCGACTGTTGGCGGATGACTGCGACGATGATTCGCCACACGGTCGATCCGGCCCCCGCAACAATGATTCCGATCGCGATCACCGGCAGAGGTGCGTTGAGGGCGGCAGGGAGGGCAAGGCCGAGAGTTCCGACAGTGTCGATGAAGAGCAGCGAGGTCGACGAGAGTCGGGCCTGAAGGCGTTCGGTGAAGATCGAGGCGAGTATCCCGCCCGCGGCCATTCCGGTGAGGAGCAGTCCGTACGCTGCTGTGTCGAGGTCCAGCGGACCGGGCGACACGGCGTGGAGGACGAAGGTCGCCGACCAGGCTCCCCAGACGATGCTCATTCCTGCGGTCAGCAGTGTGAGTTCGCGCTGCAGTCGGTGGTTCCAGAGATAGCGGATGCCTTCGAGCACTTTCACGGGAGTGTGATGCAGGTCGACCGAGGCCCTTGGGTGTGGCGCCGCTGATCGTTGTGTTGCGCACATGAGTCCGATTGCCGCCAACGCCGCGAAGGCGTAGAGGCCGCCGCCCGAGGAGGAGGCGAGAATTCCGGTAGTTCCGATGAGCAGGCCTGCCAGCGGCGGCCCGGCGAGTTGGTTGTTGACGTTGATCGTCGCTTCGATTCTGGCATTGGCGGCGGTGAGATCGCGGCGATCCACGGTGCGCGGTATGCCGGCGATGAGGGCGGTGTCGACCAGAGTCTCGGCCGCGCCGAAGATGAAAGCTGTCGCCAGCGTCATGGCAAACACTGAGTTGTCGAGGCTGATGGCGACCGTGAGCGCGACGAGCGAGGCTGCTCTGGCCCCATTGACCATGGCAAGCAGGAGGTGCGGCGAGAGCCTGTCGACGACCCATCCCGCATGGAGGCCGAGCAGCGGCCATGCGATGGTGGCGGACGCGGTGACCATGGCGACTTCTCCGGGTTGCGCTCCCGCCGCGAGCGCGATGAGCGGCAGGGCGGTGATGGTGATTCCGTCACCGAGGTTGGCCAGGCCGGCACTTGTCCACAGCCAGCGGAATCGGACATTCATTGTAACCACCTAACTAGATATGACTGGTCAAGTCCTGTCAGCGGAACTTTACCAGTAAAAAAGCAGACAGTGGTAAAGTGTGTGTATGGAATTTGAGCATGTCGCCAATGCGCTCTGCCTCGAGCTGAGCAACTCGATCCCCGACAGGCGTCAGCCGAGCGACCGGGATTGGCTCCGAACGCCGAATGGGGCCAGAGATTGGGCGCAATCGCTGGACATCGAGTTGGCGGCGGTTCCGGGGTCCGAGGAACTTGATCGACTGAAGCGCCTGCGCGAATCCATTTTCGAGACCTTCGCTGCTCGGGCCACACTGTCAGAGGTGGGCGAAAGGTCTTTGGGGGTGATCTCGGCAGAACATGCTGCGGGTCTTCATCGCCACAGCTACACGAGCAGAGACGGAATGATCGAGAGGGACTGGCCTCGGCGATGGGACGCGGAATCATTGCTCGCGCTCTTCGCTGACTCCGCGATCACTGAACTGACCGGCAGTCGCCTGGATCGGCTGAAGCTGTGCCCGGGCTGCCACTGGCTCTTCTTCGACATGTCGCGCAACCGCAGTCGGCGCTGGTGTTCGATGCAGACGTGCGGGGGACGCGACAAAGCCCTGCGTCACTACCGCCGCACCCGAGCCTGACAGCGCATAGTCGACCCACCTCGGCGCCGGGGCCGCAATGCCACGGGCGCCCGAAATCTGCGACAGAATCCTTCCGGCTCACGCGCAACCTCGCCAGAATCGACGTAAGGTCGCTCATAGCGGGTGCCGCCTCGGAGCTCGCCGGCAGTGACGCCGCCCACCGATGAGAACCACCTGCCGTGCGCGGACCCACAGCGCCCGACGACGAAGTCTGGAGACGATGATGCCCACCCTGCGACAGCAGCTGTTTCGGACCAAACCGGTCCCACGGCAGAAGGAAGATGTCGAGACCGACCTCAAACGGACGATCGGTCTGTTCTCGCTGACGATGGTCGGCGTCGGATCGACGATCGGCACCGGCATCTTCTTCATCCTCTCCGAGTCCGTGCCCGTGGCGGGCCCCGCCGTGATCTGGTCGTTCGTCATCGCCGGTCTCGTCGCTGGCCTCGCGGTCATCTGCTATGCCGAACTCGCCGGCTCCGTCCCTGTCTCCGGATCCTCGTACTCCTACGCCTATGCCACGCTCGGCGAGCTGCCGGCGATGGGTGTGGCCGCGTGCCTCCTCCTCGAATACGGGGTCGCCGGTGCCGCGGTCGCCGTCGGCTGGTCGCAGTACGTCAACCAGCTGCTGTTCAACCTCTTCGGCTTCCAGATACCGCACGCCCTGGCCTATGCACCCGAGGAGGGCGGAATCGTCAACCTGCCGGCGATCCTCCTGCTCGCGATGTGCTGCTTCCTGCTGGTGCGCGGCACCGGCGAATCCATCGTCGTCAACGCGGTCATGGTGTGTCTGAAGATCGGCGTTCTCATCTTCTTCATCTGCGTCGGAGTGACCGGCTGGGACTCGAATAACTTCGCGGACTTCGCGCCCTTCGGCATCTCCGGCGTCGTCGCCGGCTCCGGCCTGATCTTCTTCAGCTACGTCGGCATGGACGCCGTCGCCACCGCCGGTGATGAGACGAAGAACCCGAAGAAGACGATGCCCAGAGCCCTCATCGCAGCCCTCATCATCGTCACCTCCGTCTACGTCCTCGTCGCCGTCGCTGCGCTCTCGGCTCAGCCGTGGGAGAAGTTCGAAGGCCAGACGGCCGGCCTGTCCGCCATCCTCGAGGCCATCGTCGGCTCCCAGTGGCCCGGCACGATCGTCGCCGCCGGCGCCGTGATCTCGATCTTCTCCGTCACCCTGGTCTCCATCTACGGCCAATCGCGCATCCTGTTCACGATGGCCGGCGACGGAATGATGCCCAAGCTCTTCCGCGACGTCAATTCCCGCACACTCACCCCGGTCAAGGGCACGATCGCCGTGAGCCTCGTCGTCGCGATCCTCGCCGGGTTCATCCCACTGAACTTCCTCGCCGAGATGACCTCGATCGGCACCCTCGTCGCCTTCGTCGTCGTGTCCCTGGCCGTGATCATCCTCCGGGTACGCGAACCGAACCTCGAGCGCGGCTTCAAGGTCCCGTTCTATCCCGTCCTGCCGGTCCTGTCGATCATCGGCTGCTTCTGGATCATCTCGAGCCTGCAACTGATCACCATCGTCGTCTTCGTCGTCTGGACCGCCTTCATCCTCGGCCTCTACTTCGTCTTCGGCCGCAAGTCCTCCGTCCTCGGCAAGCAGCTCGCCGAGGCGGGGCGACCTGACACCGGCCCCACCGATTCCGACTCCACAGGAGGAGAGAAATGAGCATCGTCGTCGGCATCGCACCAGGTCAGGACAACCGAGCCGCCATCGAGCTCGGCATCGTCCTCGCCCGCACCTATGAGCGCCGGATCGTCGCGACCGCCGTCGACTCCTCCGCCTTCCCGATGGCCCCCGTGCACTTCGAGGGGCAGTACGCGAAGAGATTCCGGAAGGTCGCCGAGGCGGCCCTCGACGAAGCGCGCACGCTCATTCCCGCTGACATCGAGTCCGAAGTCGTGCTGCACGAAGCCCGGTCATCCCGCCGGGGACTGCTCGAGATGTGCGCGAAGGCCGGAGCCTATCGCCTCGTCGTCGGTCCGGCCGCCGACGGCAATGAGGGTCGGATTGCTCTCGGGTCGGTCTCGAACGGACTGCTGCACAGCGCCCGCCTGCCGGTGGCGCTGGCCCCGGCCGGTTTCACCGCATCGGAGGGAGCGCGGCTGAAGCGGATCACGGCCGCGTATTCGGGGTCGTCCACCTCGGCGGACCTCATCCTCGGTGCGGCTATGGTCTCGGCGCAGTCGGACGTGCCGTTTCGCATCGCGTCGTTTGCGCCGCGCTCTAGGGTGGTCGCGTCCGCGAACGTCCCGTTCGATATGGAGTCGAGTGTCATCGACGAGTGGACGTCGGCCATTCAGCGCGACACGGACAAGATCCTGTGCTCGATCGAGCAGCTGCACATCAAGCCTGGTGAGACCGATGTGGTGGTGGGCACCGGAGCGAACTGGGCTTCGGCGCTCACTGCTGTGGAATGGGAGCACCCTGAGGTGATGATGCTCGGCTCCTCGGGCCTCGGCACGCTCAAGCGAGTCTCGCTGGGCAGCCATGCGATGCGGATCCTCCAGCACTCACCGGTGCCGGTCGTCGTCGTGCCCCGGCGGGCGAAAGCCGACTATATGCGGCAGGACACCGTGTAAGCGTCTGGCGCCGAGTCGACCCGTCGCCGGCACGTCCTCCCGTCGCTGGCTCGTCCTCCCGTTCGCACCGCATCCCTCACCAGTAGCGACTCGACCTCCTGTAGGAGCGCGCGGTTGTGCCGCGAATGGTGAGGCGTGCTTGAGGGCCGCGCCCAGCATTGGGATCGGGCCAGGCTGTGGCGAACGGTGACCCCGGCGGCTGCGCCGATCGCCGCACGCCAAGTGTCCATTACTTGAACGGTTCCAATTTAATGTGTTGGTTTTCGTTACCGTGGCCGCAGGTCACAACGATGTGGCCGACTGACAGTAGAGAGGAACCGTATGGAACTGCTGCGCTTGGGGCCGCCCGAACACGAGATTCCGGTGGTCCGCGACGACCGAGTCTGCTTCGACCTTCGCCCACTGACTGACGACATCGACCCGGCATTCTTCGCCACCGGAGGCATCGCTCGGGTGCGGGACGCACTCGACACCGGTGAGCTGGAAGAACTCGACGGAGCCGCAGAAATGCGCATCGGCGCACCGCTGACCAGGCCGTCTGCGATCGTGTGCGTGGGCATGAACTACGCCGCACATGCCAGAGAAGCCGGTGCCGAGCCGCCCGAGCGCCCCGTCATCTTCTTCAAGATGCCCTCGACGCTCTCCGGGCCCACCGACACGATCGAGTTGCCACCGTACGCGACAAAGGCCGATTGGGAGGTCGAGCTGGGAGTGGTCATCGGCGCGCGAGCCTACAGAGTCGCCTCGGCGGAGGAGGGACTCGACCATGTCGCCGGCTATGTGCTCGCCAACGATCTGTCCGAACGTCGCCTCCAGATCGAGGAGTCCGGCGGACAGTGGTCGAAGGGCAAGAACCTGCCCGGGTTCACCCCGTTGGGGCCGTGGATCAGCTCCGCCGCAGAGGTGGACCCAGGCGACCTGCGACTGCGCAGTTGGGTCAACGGTGAGGTCAGACAGGACTCATCGACGAGTGACCTGATCTTCTCCGTCGGAGAGATCATCCATCAGCTCAGTCAGGCGATGGCCTTCGAGCCCGGTGACGTCATCCTCACCGGCACCCCGCAAGGCGTAGCGATGTCCGGAAAGTACCCATACTTGGCCGACGGCGATGTCGTCGAGCTCGAGATCGAAGGTCTCGGGCGGCACAGGCAGGTTGTCACCGTCACGGAGTGAAAATCGTCCCGCCCGCGGGTGCGGGCTGTGAATGCGACGAGCGGCGCACCGAGGTGGTGCGCCGCTCGTGTGCTCGATCAACGTCAGTGTGATGTCGTCAGAGCCTGGTGCTGATGTGGGTCAGCGGTTCTGGCCGAATCCGCCCTGTTGGCCACCGGCCTGTCCGCCCTGCTGGTAAAGCCGCAGCTGCCGTTCAACCAACACAACTTCTCAACGCGACTTTGCTTTCTGCGGCATTTCGAGACCGCCTCGGCGCGGTAGTGGAGAGAAGATGGATGTGGTCTGAACCACGGTGGACGGACCGCCGACCGAGCAGACCGGCCGAACAAACCGGCCCAGCGACCGGCCGAACGAGTGCGGGAGACACAATGAGCACAGCCAATACCGACTCACAACGGGTCACGAAGGGACGCGTGACGATGTGGGTGGTCCTCTGCCTCATCCCGGTGATCGCCGCCTTCGTCCTCCAGTGGCTGCCGATCTTCAACGGCCCCCACCTGTTCCTCGGACTGCCGACCATCCTGTGGTGGACCTGCATCCCCGGCAGCCTCCTCGTCACGGGGATCCTCCTCATCATCGAGAAGACCCGTCCCGACCTCGAACGACAGAGCCACCTCGACGACCTTGCCCTCGAAGAGGCCGAACGGCTCGACACGACCGAGACCGACGAACCCGCCGTCACCCGAAAGCGCGAAGGCAACGGAGGGGAGGCCTGAGATGAGCACCGTCGAAATCGTCACACTCGCAGGCATCGTCCTCGTCGCTATCCTCGGCTTCATCGGCCGTAAGAAGCCGAACGCCGACCTCTCCGAATGGACCGTCGGCGGCCGACGCTTCGGCGTGGCCACTACCTGGCTGCTCCAAGCCGGCGAGACCTTCACGACCTTCACCTTCCTCGGCACCGCGGGACTCGTCGTCTCCGGAGGGGCCGCCGCCTTCTACTCGATGCCCTACGTGCCGCTCGGCTACCTGGTCCTCTACTTCATCGGCCCGAAGATCTGGCGCATGGCCAAGGCCCGCGGACACCTCACTCAGGCCGACTTCCTCGAGCACAGCTACTCCTCGCGCACCCTCGGCGTCATCGCCGGAGTCTGCGGAGTCGTCTTCCTGCTGCCCTACCTGCAGCTGCAGATCACCGGGCTCGGACTCATCGTCCAACTCGTCACCGGCAATCGCACCACCGGGGTGTGGTCGATGGTCATCGCCTTCATCCTCGTCGTCGCCTTCGTCCTGTGGTCGGGCCTGCGCGGAGTCGCCACGACGGCCTACTTCAAAGACGCACTCATGCTCGTCATGCTCTTCGTCGTCTGCATCTCGATCCCCATCCACTTCACCGGCGGTTTCACCACCGTCTTCGACACCGTCGCCGCCACCATGCCGGACCTTCTGAGCGTCCACGGCACCGAGGAATACGGCATCCCCTGGTATATCTCGAACATGGCGATCAGCGCCATCGGCGTGGCCTTCGTGACCCTGCCGCACATGTGGCCGCCGATCCTCGCGGCCCGCAGCTCCCGGGTGCTGCGGCAGAACTACCTGTGGCTGCCGATCTACAACACCTTCATCGTCCTGCCGCTCATCGTCGGCTATGTGGCCGTCGTCATCCTCGGCCGCAACACCGACGCCGACTCCGCGCTGCTCCACCTCGCGGGGCAGATGTTCCCCGACTGGGTCATCGGCATCCTCGCCGTCGCCGGCATCACGACGGCCATGGTGCCCTCGGCCGCGCTGCTCATCGGCATCTCGACGCTGGCCTCGCGCAATGTCTTCCGCATCAAGTCCGAACGCCACCAGTTCACGGCCACGCAGATCATCGTCGTCGTCGCCACCGGACTGTCGCTGCTGCTGGCCATCGTGATGCCCGATCTGCTCGCGAATCTGCTGCTGCTGACGTTCTCCGGCCTCGACCAGTTGGCCCCGGCGATCGCCGCGGCTCTCTTCTTCCGCGGCCGCCTCAGCGTCAATTCGATCATCGCCGGCCTCGCCGCGGGCCTCATCGTCGTCATCGCCTACACCTTCTGGCTGCCCCTGCCCTGGGCGATCAGCGAAGGAATCATCGGCCTCGGCGTCAACATCGTGGTCGTCGCGATCTGCGAAGCCGTGCGTGCCGGTGTCGGTCGGAACCGTACGCACGCACCGTCGGAGACTCTCGGTCAGCGCGCATAAGTTTCGGTGCAGGTCGACGGTGGGCAACCTCGGCGAGGTGGGTCTGCCGATCATCTGAGGATGCGAATATGTGCGCCGAGGCGGTCCGCACCTGGCACCATAGGAGGACCGACCTGCCCGCCGCACCGATCCACGCACGACTAGGTCCACGCACGACTAGGAGCATCGTTATGAGCACGCGCCGACTTCCCCTCACCGGTGTGCGAGTCCTCGAACTCGGCAATTACATCGCCGCGCCGACTGCCGGGCGGATGCTCGCCGACTTCGGCGCCGAGGTGATCAAGGTCGAGAGGCCCGGCACCGGCGATGAGCTGCGCAATTGGCGACTCAAGGCCGGGGGCACCTCGATGCTCTACCGCACGATCAACCGCAACAAGAAGTCCGTCGTGCTCGACCTGCGCAGCGACGAAGGCCGGGAGGCCGTGCTCGAACTCGTCCGCCGCTCGGACATCCTGCTGGAGAACTTCCGCCCCGGCACCCTCGAGAAGTGGGGGCTCGGCCCGGACGTCCTCGAAGCCGCCAACCCCGACCTCGTGCTCGTGCGGATCTCCGCGTTCGGGCAGACCGGCCCGATGTCGGCCCGCCCCGGATTCGCGGCCGTGGCCGAGGGCTACTCCGGGTTCCGCGAGCTCGTCGGCGACCCCGACCGCCCACCCGTACGTGTGGGCATCTCGATCGGCGATTCGATCGCCGGAATGCAGGCCGCGTTCGGTGCCGTGATGATGCTCTTCGACCGGCAGCGACAGAAGATCGCCGGAGCCGCCGAGGCGGTCGTCGGGTCCGCGCACGGATTCGAAGGGGAGAGCCCGCTGTCCGAGCGGACCGTGGACGTGGCGCTCAACGAGGCGATGTTCTCCATGATGGAATCCCTCGTCCCCGACTACTCCGCCTTCGGGGAGATCCGCACCCGCACCGGGGGTCGGATGGAGGGCATCGCGCCCTCGAACGGCTACCTCTGCGCGGGTGGGAAATCCGTGGTCATCGCCGGCAACGGGGACGGAATCTTCGGCCGGCTGATGACCGCGATCGACCGGTCCGACCTCGCCGAGGATGCCGAACTGCAGACGAATGCCGGACGCTGGGATCGGCGTGAGGAACTCGACGAGGCGATCGGGGCCTGGTGTGCGCAGCGTTCGGTTGAGGACGTGGTGGAGGTCTTGGAGGAGGCCGGCGTTCCGGCCGGCCCGATCTACACCGCCGAGGACCTCGTCGCCGACGAGCAGCTGGCCGCGCGCGGAATGATCCAGCACCACGACGTCTCAACCGGGGAGGAGATGCTCGAAGACGTCGCCTTCCCCGGAATCACCCCGGTCATCGGCGGCGAATCGATCGCCATCGACCACCTCGGACCCGATCTGGGAGAGCACACCGAAGAAGTGCTGTCGTGGCTGGGGCTGAAGTCGGCCGCACAGGGTGATGCGGATGTCGGCGCCGACTCGGATGGGAACGCTGCAGACGCCGATGGTGCCGACGGTGACGGGGACTGATATGACTGATCTCAGGCTTCGACCTGCGGCGGGGCGTTCTGACGACCCTGCACTCGTGGCGATCTGGCGCAGTGCCGTCGACGCCACGCATGACTTCTTGTCGGATATCGACCGCGACGAGATCGAAAAGCATCTGGCGGCAGATTACTTTCCGGCCGTGAGGCTCACGGTCGCGGAAATCGACGGCCGACCGGTGGGCTTCTCCGGGGTCGTCGACGGGGACCTGGCCATGCTCTTCATCGACGCCCATGAACGGGGCCGGGGGATCGGCACCGCACTGCTCGACCGCGCGATCGAGCACGACGATGTGGCCACGGTCGACGTCAACGAGCAGAACACCTCGGCGGTGGGGTTCTACCTGCACCGAGGATTCGAAGTCATCGGGCGCAGCGAGACCGATGAGGCCGGGCGGCCCTATCCGCTGCTGCACATGAGGTTGGCTGACGGCGGCTGAAATCGACCCTGTCGGCGAGGGCGGAACAGGTCTACTCTTGGGCTCATGGGCGAGCTCATGTACTCGATCAATGTCACCGTCGACGGCTGCTGCGACCATCGCGTCGGGCTCATCAGCGAGGAGCTGCACCGGCACCACGCGGACAACCTCGCCCGTGCCGACGGTCTGATCTTCGGGCGCACCACCTACGAGATGATGGAAGACGCATGGCGACAGCCGTCTGGATCCGTGCGGCAAGCGGAGTCCGCGACCCCGCCGGAGGATCTCGATCCGTTCGTCGCCGCCATCGACCCGGCCCGCAAATATCTCGTCTCCTCCACGCGGGAGACCGCCGAGTGGAACACCGAGATCATCCGCGGCGACCTCGCCCAGACGATCCGTCGACTCAAGGACGAATCGGAGACCGGCCTCGTCGTCGGGGGAGTGACGCTGCCGCGCAGACTCGCCGAACTCGGGCTCATCGACGTCTTCGAATTCGTCGTCCACCCCATGATCGCCGGGCACGGTCCCTACGTATTCGCCGGTCTCGCCGACGTCGTCGACCTGGTCCCCGATGGGCGCAGCGAGCTGGCCTCCGGGCACGCAGTCCTGCGGTTCCGCCCGAGGCGCTGAACCGATAGGCCCACGGGGTCCCGATACGCCGGACCCATTGAGCCCCAGCACGCCAGACCTGTTGAGTCCCGTTAACCGGGAACCATGACCCTCAATACCGCTTGTGTTCTCACATACCGGGCAGGTTGCCTATCGCACATCCTCCGACCTGTAGTAACAATGGGAACAGTCGCGCATCGCCGCGCGGCGAAAGACCCTTCCCGCTCATCGGGAAGATGCCAGAAGGAGTCCCATGGCCAGGCCCACCACCGTCGACATCCTCGACACCACCCTGCGCGACGGTCTGCAGATCGAGAAGGCCATCGTGCCCACCGAGGTCAAGGTCGCGCTCGCCGAGAAGCTCATCGCCGCGGGGCTGACCCACATCGAAGTCGGATCCTTCGTCAATCCGAAGAAGGTCCCGCAGATGGCCGACACCGACGAACTCCTGCGCCGCCTTGCCCCGCATGTGGCCGACGGGGTCGAGTTCTACTCCCTCGTCTTCAACCTCAAGGGCGCCCAGCGTGCCGTCGACGCCGGTGCGAAGAACATCAAGCTCGTCCTCTCCGCCTCCGAGGGACACTCGAAAGCGAATTCCGATGCCTCCATCGCCGAGGCGTCCGACCGGCTCATGGATGCCGCGAACTTCGCTCGTGACCAGGGACTGCGCTTCGACATCACGACCGCTGTGAGCTTCATCTGCCCGTTCGACGGCATCACCGAGGCGAGCCACCTCGTCGAGGTCCTCCGTCCCTTCGTCGATGCCGGCGCCCATGGCATCGGCGTGGCCGACACCATCGGCAACGCCAGTCCCTCACTCGTCCGCCGCAACACCTCGGCCGTCCTCGACGCTTTCCCCGACAAACCGGTCAACCTCCATCTCCACGACACGTACAACTTCGGCATGGCCAACGTCATCGCCGCCCTCGATCTGGGGATCGCGCACTTCGACGCGGCGATGGGCGGCCTCGGCGGCTGCCCGTTCGCACCCGGCGCGGCCGGCAACATCGGCACCGACGACCTCGTCCACCTCCTCCACCGCGAAGGTGTCGCCACCGGCGTCGAGGTCGAGGCCCTCACCGAGGTGCGCGCGCCCCTCATCGAGGCCGTCGGCCACGGACTGACCTCGAGCCTGTCCGACATCCCCGCCACCCCCGCGGCCTTCGACGGCCGGTTCGCCTCCGCCTGGGCGAGGGATTGACATGAGCACCGAGGCGACCCGCACCGAGGCGGCTGCCCCCACCGAGGCGACCGGCGCCACCCGTACTGGCCCGGCCCAGGCCCAGCCGACCCCCGAACCGCTTCCGCTGGCCGGCATCCGCGTCATCGAGTTCTCGCACATGGTCATGGGACCGAGCTGCGGGATGATGCTCGCCGACCTCGGCGCCGAGGTGATCAAGGTCGAACCCCGCGGAGCCGGCGACAAGACGCGCTACCTGCCCGGCTCCGGATCCGGGCTGTTCCCCGCGTTCAACCGCAACAAACACAGCGTGCAGCTCGACATCGCCGAGGCGGCCGACCGTCACCGCGTCCTCGACCTCATCGATTCCGCCGACGTCCTCCTCGAGAACTTCCGCGTCGGCAAGATGGACTCCATGGGGTACGGATACGACGAGCTCTCCGCCCGCAACCCGCGCCTCATCTACTGCTCGCTCAAGGGGTTCCTCTCCGGACCGTACGGCAATCGAGCCGCCCTCGACGAGGTCGTGCAGATGCTCGGGGGACTGGCCTATATGACCGGCCCGCCCGGCCAGCCGCTGCGCGCCGGCGCCAGCGTCAACGACATCATGGGCGGCATGTTCGGCGTCATCGGCATCCAGTCGGCCCTGCGAGTCCGCGAGACCACCGGACGCGGCAAACTCATCAATTCCGCACTGTTCGAGAACAACGCGTTCCTCGTCGGCACCCACATGGCCCAGGCCCAGCTCAGCGGGCAGCCACCCCGACCGATGCCGACGAGGCAGGCCACCTGGGCCGTCTACGACATCTTCCGCGACGCCGCGGACAATCAGGTCTTCGTCGCCGCGGTCTCCGACGGACAGTGGCGCGACCTCTGCGACGAGTTCGGACTCAGCGGCCTCGCCGCGGACCCGGACATGCTGACCAACCAGGGGCGAGTCGACCAACGCGACCGCATCCACCGCGAACTCCAGACGGCACTGTCGAACCTGACGCTGGCCGAGATCGAAGACAAGTGCACTCGTCGCGGGCTGCCCGTCGCCCCCGTCAACACCCCCGCCGACCTCACCGACGACCCGCACCTTGTGGCCTCGGGTGCGCTGGCGAGGACCGGGCTGCCGACCGGCGCCAGCGTCGACGTGCCGCTGCTGCCGCTGACCTTCGACGGACGCCGGCTCGGCCTGCGCAGCGACGTGCCCGAACCCGGCCGACACAACGCCTACTACCGCGACGGCCCCACCGTGCCGACCGGGCCCCCGGTCGATGGGCGGGAATCGACCGGCCCACCGCACCATCACCACCCCTGAAGCCACCACCCCACGTGATGGCACAGCCGCACAGGATGGCATGGCACCACCGCAACGCACGACAAGAACCGAAACCACAACTGAACACACAAGGGGACAACTCATGCGATCAACGACGATCACACGCACACGCAGGGCCGCCTCGGCGAAGATGGACGGGACCACCTCGGCGAATGAGGGCGCCGCCGCCTCGGCGGGGCGGGGACCACTGAACCACCGCAGGCGAGCGGTCGCGTTCGGGGCCGCGCTCGCCACCGTCGCCCTCGTCGCCACCGGATGCGGCAACAAGGCGCAGCCCCCGGGCGAGGGCGGGGACTACCCGAAGGGACCGGTGACGGTCACGGCCCCGGCCGAACCCGGCTCCGGCTGGGACACCACCGCCCGCGCGATGACCGAGGCGCTGCAGAAGGACGACATCGTCTCCACCCCGCTTCCGGTGCAGAACAAGCCCGGCGGCACCGGCTGCTCGTGGATCACCTCGATGATGCAGCAGGAGAAGGGCAAGGACGACCAGATCGCCATCACCTCCCTGGCCAGCCAGACGATGAAGGCCCGCGGACTGTGCAAGTACGGCCCGCAGGACACGACCCTCATCGCCACCCTCTACGTCGAGGACTTCATGGTGGTCACGCCGAAGGACGGGGACTTCAAAGACCTCGACGCCCTGGTCAAGGCGCTCAAAGACGACCCGCAGAAGGTCACCGTGGCAGCCGCAGGAGACGACACCCTGCCCTTCGCGCTGTTCGCCAAGGAAGCCGGCGTCGACCCGGCCGACATCAACTTCGTCAACTACGACGGCGGCGGCGAGCAGACCACGGCCATGCTCAACGGGGACGCGAAGGTCGCGATCGCCGGCATGAGCGAGTTTCGCTCCGTGCTCGAATCCGGAGACATCAAACCGCTGGTCACCTTCGCCGAGAAACCCCTGGCCCCACCCTTCGACGATGTCCCCACAGCCAAGGACTCCGGCTACGACGTCACCCTCGGCAACTGGCGCGGCGTCTTCGGCCCCGCCGACATGCCAGACGAGGCCGTGGACTACTGGGCCAAGGCGCTCGAGGACATGAGCAAGTCCGACACCTGGCAGGACACCCTGAAGAAGAACCAGTGGGCCGCCGAATTCAGCACCGGAGACGACGCCCAGACCTACGTCGACGACGCGGCGAAGACGGTCGAGGAAGGCGTCAAGGAGACCGACCTGGGCAACAGCAAATGACCGCGCACCGCACCGACCTCATCACCGGAATCGCCATCGCCGTCATCGGCGCGGTCTACTACATCGCGACGTTCTCCATTCAGGAGACCGCGAACATCGTCACTCCGCGCACCTTCCCCGCGATCGTCGGCATCGCCCTCATCGTGCTCGGCCTCTTCCTTGCAGGTCAGGCCGTGTATCACCACCGGAAGTCCACCCTCGCCGAGGTGGGGGCCGGGGGCGGTGGGGCCGCCTCGGTGGGTGAGGGCGCGGAGAGGAGCGCCACCTCGGTGAGGGGATCGTCGTCGGCATCCGACGATACTGACGGCTCGGACGGTGAGGTCGGCTCGGAGGGTGGGGGCGGCGGGGTCGTCCTCGAGGCGCCGCCCGAGCCGCCGGCGCGGAAGGTCGTGTTTCAGTTCGCGCTCTTCTTCGTCTACCTGGCGATCCTCATCCCGGTCGGCTTCCTGCTCTCCACGGCAGCGTTCCTCATGGGGCTGACCAGCATCTACGCACCGGAGAAATGGATCCGCAATCTCATCTTCTCCGTCGCCTTCGCCGCGGTCATCTATGTGGCTTTCGTCTACGGGCTCGCGGTGTACCTGCCCGTCGGGATCCTGGGTTAGGGGGCGGGCATGGACACTCTCATCGATCTGGGAGGCGGCTTCGCCTCGGCGTTGGAGCCGGTCAGCCTCGCCTTCGCCCTCCTCGGCGTGCTGCTGGGCACGATCGTCGGGGTGCTGCCGGGCATCGGCCCGATCTCGGCGATCGCGATCCTCATCCCCGTCTCCTTCGGGATGGAGCCCGTGCACGGTCTCATCCTGCTCTGCGGCATCTACTACGGCTCGATGTACGGCGGCTCGATCACCGCCACGCTCATCAAAACCCCTGGTGAGGTCGCTAGTGCGGTGACGGCGATCGAGGGCTACGAAATGGCTCGGCAGGGCCGGGGCAAGGCGGCGCTGGCGACGGCGGCGATCGGTTCGTTCCTCGCCGGGACGCTCGCGATCATCGGCCTGACGTTCCTCTCACCCGTCCTCGTCAAGCTTGCGAACGTCTTCGGTGCCACCGAATACTTCCTGCTCATGGCCACGGCCCTGCTGCTCGCGTCGACGATGTCGGCGGGATCGCGGACGAAGGCGCTCATCTCGATCTTCATCGGGTTGGCGGTCGGCCTCATCGGCCTTGACTTCCAGACCGGCCTGCCGCGGCAGACCTTCGGCATCGGACTGCTCTCTGACGGCGTCGACTTCACGATCTTCGCGATGGCGCTCTTCGCCATCCCCGAGGCGATCCGCAATCTCGCCCTCGGCCGCGGGGCGAAGGAGAGGATCCAGAGCTTCGGCGAGGACAAGTGGATGACCAGGCAGGACTGGCAGCGCTCGGCGGGACCGTGGGCGCGCGGTTCCGTGCTCGGTTTCATCATCGGCATCCTCCCCGGCGTCGGACCCTCGCTCGCGTCCTTCATGTCCTACATCATGGAGAAGCGGATCTCGAAGCGGAAGGACGAATTCGGCCACGGCGCCATCGAGGGTGTGGCCGGTCCCGAGGCGGCGAACAACGCGGGAGTCGGTGGTGCGATGATCCCGCTGTTCAGCCTCGGCATCCCGGGGTCGGCGACGACGGCGCTGCTGCTGTTCGTGTTCACGATGTACGGTCTGCAGCCGGGTCCGCTGATCTTCCGCGAGGAGACCGGTCTGATCTGGACGATCATCGCGAGCATGTACATCGGCAACATCGCGCTCATCATCCTCAACCTGCCGCTGGTCGGGGTGTTCGTCAAACTGCTGAAGATGCCCAAAGAGATCCTCTTCTCTGCGATCCTCGTGCTCGTCGTCATCGGCGCCTACGCCATCGAGTTCAGCCTCTTCGGGCTGATGATGCTCGGCATCTTCGGCGTCATCGGCTACCTCATGGAGAAGGGCGGGATCCCGTTGGCTCCGGCGATCCTCGCGCTCGTGCTCGTGCCGCTGCTCGAGGACAACTTCCGCCGCATGCTCCAGATCTCCGGCGGATCGTTCGCCCCCTTGGTCACTCGGCCGGTGTCGCTGTCGATCATCATCCTCATGGTCCTCGGCATCGTCGGACCCGTGCTCTTCCGCTGGTGGGTGAGCCGCCGGAAACTGCTTGCGGACGTGAGCGTGTCATGAGGGACTCAGACGACGCTTCGACGTCGGAGATCGGGGTCCTCGACCGCAGTGCCGCGATCCTCACGGCGCTGCAGGACCAACCGATGACCGCCGCCGAGGTGTGCCGACGACTCGGGTACTCGAAGTCGACGACCTACCGGCTGCTGACCGACCTGCGCTCCCACAGGTTCATCGTCCGCGACTCCACCGGGCTGCTGCGGTTGGGGCCGTTCCCGGGCCGGCGGAGCATCGCGACGACGAACTCCGTGCTCGAGCACCTGCGGACGCTGACGAATGAGTCCGTGCAACTGTGGATCCGGGCCGGCGAGGACCGGGTGTGCGTGCGCAACGTCGAGGCCGATCATGAGCTGCGGGTCTCGCGCGGCGTCGGTACGATCCTGCCTCTGACCGACGGTGGGTCAGCGGCATTGGCACTGTGCGGGCCGGGGAATCCTGTGGAGTTCTATGCGACGAAACAGGCCCGAATGCCCGACGTCGCCTCGGCGAGCGTGGCCTTCACCGTCGAGGCGACGGTCTTCGCGCTCTGCGTGTCATACCCGCTGACGCGGGAACCCGAGAACGTCGCCGGAGCGTACCGGGCCTTGCTGACCCAGGCCGCCGGAGAGCTGCCAGCGCTGCTCGCCGGCAGCGAGGAGCTCGCGGTGCTCCGTGACATCGCACGCCTGGCGCTCGGGGCGAAGAAGTAGGGGGCGGGGACGCGGAATTCGCACCGACGGGCTGAACTTACTCGCGGCATTGAGGATGTTGACCACCGGCGGCCAGTCCCAATGTGAAAACATCAGGTATTTGAAAGCTATAAGCTCGATGAATCTGGATCTATTCGGAAATGCGCCATTTGAATGCCCTCAGGTGGAGGATTCGGGAATCCGTTCGAGAGGGATCCCTTTGCAGTCCTGCACGACGTGTGGGACGAATATCTGAGCGCGGAGGAAGCTGAGCGAGACTATGCGGTGGTCGTCGACACCGAACGGTGGGTTGTCGACGACACCGCGACCGCAGCACTGCGATCCAGAGCTCTCGCCGGGTGAACTATGGGACGTCCAGGGCCTCCGGGGGGCTTTCTCGCGTGGGAGAAAGCCCCCCGGAGTCTATGAATCACAATCCGCGGCTGCGGTAGTACTCGGAGACCGAGTCGAGGTGCTGACGCATGAGAGCCATCGCAGCCATGGAGTCGCGTCGAACGATCGCGTCAAAGAGCGCGGAATGGTCGTGACTCACGCTCGAACCGATGTTGGCGGCGGCATTGGCCTCACCGACGATGTTCTGCAGGGCGTTGAACAGAGGAATCGTCACGACCTCGAGGAGCGGGTTGTGGGCCGCTTCGACGATCTGCTGATGGAACGTCGAATGACTCGAGAACGACGACTCCTCGCTGCGCAGACTCGGATCGGAGTTCCTCAGCTTCTCGAGGTCCTCATCAGTTCGCCGCGAAGCGGCATAGCCCACGGCGGGGACCTCGGTGACATGCCGGATCTCCATGAGGTCGTCGATCGAGATCGACTCGGCTGAGGCGAGGAGCGTGACACCGACCTCCAACTGAGAACCGAGATGGCCGACGGTCGGAATCGTCACGAAGGTTCCGCCGTTGACTCCCCGAACACTTTTGACGAGATGCTCGCTCGACAGGGTTCGAAGCGCTTCGCGGATGGTGCTCTGCCCCACGGCATAGGTCTCACGCAGGTCGGCGTCCGCCGGCAGCCTCGAGCCGGGGGCGAAGGTGCCGTCGAGGATCTGCCGTCGGAGATTCTCCGCAACAACAGCGTAGGCGGTCTTCGACTCGACCACCTCAGGCACCTTCGCTCGGAACAGCGGCGAGGTCGATACTCAACGGCATTCTGTCTTCTCTCTGTCAGGCTCGCTGGCCCACTCGCGCGCAAGCGGCTAGGGCCGTGATGCCATGGTAATGCGAGAGCAGACGCCAGCCCGCACGTTGGGATCGATCCGTGTCTGCATTCGGCTCGGAGTCAGCCTCCGAGGGCGACGAGCCGTTCTGCTCGACGAATGACCACTTCGTCGATGAGTTCCCCGTCGAGGACGAAGGCACCGGCGCTGCGGGAGCGCGCTTCGGCGATCACCGAGGTCGCCCACACGATCTCCGCTCGGCTGGGAGTGAAGGCCGATCGGATGATGTCGATCTGCTTCGGGTGGATGGCCAACTTGCCGTCCAATCCATACGCCGAGGCGACTGCAGCCGTCCTGCGCAGGCCCTCGTCATCGTTGACGCCCGGATGAACCGAGTCGATGACGGGTACCCCATGGGCACGGCCCGCGAAGAGCAGGTTTGCTCTGGCGAATGCGAGCAGATCCTCGAACACCCCTGCGACAGCGTCTGTCTCGCGGGCTCCCAGGTCGAGCTGCAGATCCGCCGAGCCGAGGGCGAGCGCATCGACTTCCGGACGCGCAGCGATGCGCTGGGCCTCGAGCACGCCCCGTGCCGTTTCGACGAGAGCGACCACATGGAAGCCGGCCACTGTCTCGAAGGGTTGGTCTGCTTCCGCCATCGGCACCATGATCGAACCGACCCTCAGCTGACGGGCGAGCTCGAGGTCTTGATCGATATGCACGGAGGCGAAACCGTTGATCCGCAGGCAAGCCTGATCGGCACGGACATCCGATGCCGCGAGCAGATCCCGTGCCTTCCCCTTGTCGTCCTCACGAACACCGTCCTCGAGGTCGATGACGATCTGGTCGGAAATCGCTTCGGCCTTGGCGAACCGGTCGGGCCGATCGGCAGGGACGAAGAGCCAGCCGGGCCCCGCTGCGCCGATCGTCGGCACCGTGGTCGGGGCAGGGGACTCCTGCAGGGCCCGCGCCTCATCCACAGAACGCTCCGATCACGTCGACCGCGGAACGGTCCTCGGGGGATTCCGTGATGGTCGCCGAGATCGTCGAGGCCTTCTCCTCACCGACGGCAGGGACCGCGCAGTCGGCGAACTTCCCGGCCACCTCGGCGTTGGTCAACGGACGTGACTCGTGACCCCGGTTGATCTGCTCCGCCTCATGCAGCGTCGTGCCGTCCTGGAGGGTGATCGCCAGATCACCCGAGAAGGCCTTCGGGTACAGGCTCGACGGGTCATGTTCGACGACCATCTTCTCGGCGAGACGGAGGACGGACTCGTCAGCCCGCGCAGTCTCATCGAGTTCGGAGAAGGTGATCCGCCCGTGCCGGAGCGCAGCGGCGGTGAGGTAGGGCAGGCTGAACTTCGCGTCGTATTCGCTGCGGGGACGCAGCTTGTCGGCGACCGGTTCGCAGACCACCTTTCCCGGCACATCGTGGATCTTCGCTGTGATCGTCTCGATCCGATCAGTATCGAAAGCGGGATTCTCCCGCAGGCGCAGCGCGATGTCGATGAAGGAATGTGTGAAATGACAGGTGGGGAACGGTTTGACTGCGACGTTGCCGACTTCCCACACCTCGCCGAGGCTGTCGAACGTCTCCGGTCCGGGCGCGTCCTCGTCCTGGATGTGGGTGCGGTACAGACCGAACCGCCCCTCGTAGATCTCCGTCGGTCCGTCGAAGCCGGCCGCGGCCAGCGATGCCGCATGGAGGCCGGCACTCGCGGCCCACCCGGGGTGGAGCCGCTTTGTCGGTGCTCCCTCGTCGAGGAACTGAAGGAGCCCGGAGGAGAACGAACCAGCGATGCCCTGCGCGGCGACGAGCCGGTCGGCGCTGAGCCCGCGGAGTCTGCCGACGCCGACGGCAGAGCCGAAGGCACCGAGAACACCGGTGGGGTGGAAGCCCTTGTCGTGGAAGCGTCCGTCAACGGCCATGCCGAGTCGGGCATTGACCTCGATGGCGAGGATGTACCCCAGGAGGAGGTCCCCGAAGCTCATGGACTCGTCGACAGCGCTGATCACGGCCGCCAGAGAGGATGCGCTGACGTGGGAGACCGCAGCGATGTGTGTGTCGTCGAAGTCGTGGCCGTGGATCATCAGTCCGTTGGCAATGGCCGCCCGGGATTTCGACAGTCTCGACGTACGACCGATGACCGGGGTGTCTCCTGGGCCGAGATCCGAGAGTCCGTCCATCGCGACCTCGGCGAAGTCCTCGGTGCTGGCGGCGAGGCCGACTCCGACCGAGTCGAGGAGCAGATGACGGGCACGCCGCCGGACTTCGGCGGGGACGTCGTCGAGGGTGATCTTGGCAGTCGATGAGGCAATGGATTCTGAGATGCTGGTCATGAGGGCTCCTGGGATCAGATCGTGGTGCGGCCGGAGAAGATCGACTTGGCGATCACGGTGTTGAGGATGTCGTTGGTTCCCTCGCCGATGCTCATCAGCGGGGCATCACGATAGAGTCGTTCGATCTCGTACTCCTTCGAGTAGCCGTATCCGCCGTGGATGGACATGGCCTCGATCGCCGATTCGAGGGCGACCTCGGAGCAGAAGACCTTCGCCATACCGGTCTCACCGTCGGCGCGGCCATGGAGTAATGATTGAGCGGACCAGTACATCAGCTGGCGTGCGGCTTGTACGCGTGTGGCCATTCGGCCGACGCGGAGCTGGATCGCTTGGAACTCCGAGATCGGCTGCCCGAAGGATTTCCGGTCCTTGGCGTAGGAGACGGACTCCTCGAGGGCCCGCTGCGCGATGCCGACGGAGCGGCCGGCGATGTTCACGCGTCCCCACTGCAGGGCGGAGAGCACCTGCTGCATGCCGCGTCCTTCGATTCCGCCGAGGAGTGCATCGGCGCTGACCTCGCAATTGTCGAAGACGATCTCGCAGCTTTCGGGGCCTTTGTACCCGAGTTTCGGGATGTCTTTGGTGACCTCGAATCCCGGCGTCCCCGCCTCGACGAGGATGATGCTCATCCCCTTGTGGGCAGGTGTGGTCGTCGTATCGGTCTTGACGAGGACGGGGAGTGGATCGGCGTGCCGGGCATTCGTGATCCACATCTTCGCCCCGTTGATGACGTAGGTGTCGCCGACCTTCTTCGCGGTCGTTTTGATCCCTTGCAGATCGGTTCCGGCGTCGGGTTCGGTGAGCGCGAGAGCTGTCCGGCGCTCTCCCGATGCCAGTGCCGAGAGGTGTTTCGACTTTTGCTCGTCGGTGCCGTGTTCGGCGATCATCTTCGCAGCCATGGTGTGGCTGCCGAGGACACCGGCGATGCCCATCCACCCACGTGCGAGTTCTTCGAAGACGATGCCGAAGGAGACCGGGTCGATGCCCAGTCCGTCGTAGTCTTCGGGGATGGTCAGTCCGAAGAGCCCCATCTCCTTGAGGTCATCGATGATCGCCGTGGGGTATTCGCCCTCGGCTTCCATCTCGCGGGCGACAGGGATGATCTCCCTGTCGACGAAGGTTCGCAGCGATGTCTTGAAATCGCTCTGCTCGTCGCTGAGTTCGAACATTGTCTCAGGCTCCTCTGCTGCTCGTAGTGATGTCGAGCTCGGCCAGGAGCTCGCCGCGGTGTTCGTCGACGGTCGGTGCCGCCCGATTGCTCTTCAGTCGCCTTCCTGCACGTGGGGCCGTGGCTATGTTGCGGATCGTGCCCCAGCGGTGGTGGTCGGTGTCGAAGACGAGGCCGCGTTCGGCGACCAGCGGGTCCTCAAGTGCCTCGGCGACGGTCTTGACCTTGGCCACAGGAACACCGGCCGCTTCGAGCAGGCCGACCCACTCGTCGGCGGTGCGCTGGAGGAAAGCCTCGTCGAGGATGTCGAGGAGTTCTGTTCGGTGTTTGATGCGCTGGTCGAAGCTCGAGAATCTCTGCTCGTGCAACCTCTCGTCGCCGACCACTTCTGCGAGGCGGGTATAGAACTTCTCCTTGGCGCAGCCGACGGTCATCCAGCCGTCTCTGGTTTCGAAGGCCTGGAATGGCACGAGCGAGGGATGGGAGGACTTCCGTGTTCGCTGAGGTTCGAAGCCCTCGTTGAGGTGCCAGTTGCCCACATAGGTGAGCATCGAGATCGCGGTATCGAAGAGGCTGAGGTCGCAGTCCGTGCCCTGCCCGTCGCGACGGGCGGCGTGGACGGCGGCGAGCATGGAGATCGCGGCGACGAGTCCTCCGCTGAAGTCGACGAGGGAGAGCCCTGATTTCGTGGGTGGCCCGTCGGGTTCACCGGTGATGTCCATCCAGCCGGCGGCGGACTGGAGCATGTAGTCGTATCCAGGGCGTTTCGCCGCCGACCCGCCGCCGTAGCCGGAGAGGTTGCAACACACGATCTGCGGATTGATGTGCTTGAGATCGGCGTAGGTGATGGACAGCTTGGCGGGTACGTCGCCGCGGAGGTTTGAGTACACGACGTCGGCATCGGCGACGAGGCGGTCGAAGATCTCACGGTCGGCCGGGTCGCTCAGGCTCAGCGCGATGCTGCGTTTGTTGCGGTTGAAGGACTCGTAGAAGAGCGAGTCCTCCCCCTCGCGATAGGGCGGGACGTAGCGTCCGATGTCCCCGCCGGTGTTCGGGTCCTCGATCTTGATGACGTCGGCACCGAGGTCGGCCAGCTGCATCGACCCCCATGGTCCCGCCCCGTACTGTTCGACGGCGATGATGCGGATGTCCTCGAGGGGTTCCATCCTGTCTCCTCCTGCGATCGTGTTCTCGTGTGTCGGTCGGTTCCGGGCTGTTTGGTTGGTCCGGGTGGTGGGGATGCTCATCGCGCCCCTCAGCTGTAATCGGTGACCGAGTCGGCCGCCTCGGGGAAGTGGCCCTGACCGATTCCGCTGTCGCGAGTGGCGATCATCACCGAGCGCTTCCAGCTGACGACGGTGATGCCGTCCTGATTGAGGCCGCGCGTTGTCATCGAGATGATCCCTGCGTAGTCGCGGGACTTCGACCGGCGCGCCTCGGTGCACACGCTCTCCGCATAGATGGTGTCTCCGATGTAGACGGGGTGGCGGAAGGCGATATCAGTGAATGCAAGGTTCGAGATCGCGTTCTGACTCATGTCGAACACGCTGAGGCCGAGCACCAGAGCGACTGTGAGGCCGGAGTTGACGATGACCTTGCCGTCGGTGATCGGGTTCTGTGCAGCGAAGTGTTCGTTGAAGTGATTCTGATTCGTATTGAGCGTGAGGTTCGTCAACCAGACGTTGTCCGCCTCGGTGACGGTGCGACCGAATGGATGTTGGTAGATGTCGCCGACGGCGTAGTCCTCGAAGAATCGGCCGATGGTGGCGTCGTGGGTGGTCATGGTGCTTCTTTCTGTTGTCGGTGGCTGGGATGGCGGAAACTTCGCGCGGACCTGGCGCCGGTCAGGCGATCTCTTCGAGGCTGCGACCGCGGGTCTCGACCGGGATCGCGAGGACGACGGCGATCATGCATACGGCCATGGCACAGACGAAGCCGATGGGGCCGAAGAGCCCGAAGGCGACGAATAGTCCCGACATGGCGAAGGGCACGACGATCGAGGCACCGCGGGCGAAGGTGTAGGAGATGCCGGTTCCGCGCAGGCGGTAGCGGGTCGGGTAGAGCTCGGGCATGTAGGAGTAGAGCACGAATGTCACGAGTGTGTAGATCGCGGTGACGAGCAGGATGCCGATGATGACGATGACGACGATCGACTGTGCTGCAGCGTAGGCGAGGCCGAGTGGAATGACGATGATCGAGAAGGCGATGATCGCGGTGCGGCGGTTGAGCTTGTTGATGAGCAGCAGACAGACGAGTCCCCCACCGGGAGCGCCGAGTGCCATCGCTGTCGTGTAGGCCAGTGAGTGCGAGACGTCGATGCCCTGTTCGACGAAGAATGTCGGCATCCAGGAGATGAAGCCGTAGACGAACATGTTGACCCCGACTGCGACGACGGTGCCGAGGATGGCGAGTTGCCAGAAGGGGCGTTTGGTGGTCGCCGCGGGCTCGACGGTCTCGTCGACCGGTGCGGGTGGAGTGTTCTCGATCGTGGTGGCTGACTTCGCTTCGAATCGTTCGACGATTGCCTGAGCTTCACTCAGCCGACCTCTGACCACGAGCCACCGCGGGGACTCGGGGCACCTCGTTCTGGCGATCCAGACGACGACGGCGAGGACGGCTCCGATGACGAACATCCAGCGCCAGCCGAAGTTCGAGATGACGAGGGCTCCGATCGCCGAGGCGAAGAGCAGCCCCGAATTCACGAGGATGCCGAGCATCGCTGTCCACCGCCCGCGGCTGCGAGGAGGCACGAACTCGCCGAGGATCGCTGCTGCGAGGACGAGCTCGGCACCGAGACCGATGCCCATGACGAAGCGGGTGCCGACGAGGAATTCGAAGCTCGGTGCCAGAGCGGCGGCGAAGCCGGCTACCGCGAAGATGAGCAGGTTGACCTGGTAACTCATGCGGCGTCCGAATCGGTCGCCGACGAATCCGGCGGTCGCTGCACCGAGGAGCATGCCGAAGAACGTCATCGACATGAACACGGCGACTTCGCCGACGCCTGCGAATCCTGTCGAGACGAGGGCTGCCGAGACACCGGCGGCGATGTAGACGTCGTACGCGTCGATCATTGCCCCGGCGCCGATGTAGGCGAAGAGCTTTCGGTGTTCTGCGTTCGGTGTGAGCGCGTCCATGCGCGCTCCGATCTTTGCTTGTTCTGCAGTGGTGTCTACGGACATCGTTGTCGCGCCTTTCAGTGGGGGTTTCCTTCTGTCTGCGTGTGGTGCTGTGTGGTCAGGTGCATGCCTCGGCCACGCGTGCCGCGCAGTCGAGGAGGGCTTGATCGTCATAGGGGCGGCCGATGATCTGCAGGCCCGGTGAGAGGGAGTCGGCGATAGCGGGCAGCGGGACGGTCACTGCGGGCAGTCCCAGGTAGTTGATGATGCGGGTGAACCGGCTGGCCCGCATGTAGTCAGACTCCGCGCGGCCGACTTCTGCCTCGTCGCCCGTGGAGGCTTTTGGGGCGAGGATCGGGCTTGTCGGGGTGAGCATAAATCGTGATCCTTGCATCGCCTCGGCAAGGAACTGCTCGGTCAGCGGTGCGCGCTGAGCGAGGGCGTCGGCATACTCGATGGCCGAGATGGCGGTCCCTCTGATGACCCGGGAGAGTACCTGATCGCCGAGGAGATCCCAGTTCCATCGCAGTACCCGTCCGACGTTTCGGGCCGCCTCGACGCTGACGATCACGACGGATCGTCGGTTGAGTTCGCTGTCGTCGAAGTCGGTCGCGCGGAGCGTGCGGCGCTCGCCGGCGTCTCCGCCGGGGCTGATATCTTCGCCGGTCTCGATTCCTCCGTCGTCAGAAGCCTGACCGATGGCTGTGAGGGCCTCGGAGAAGGCGGCGGTCACCTCGGCGTCGCAGTTCTCGGCGACCATCGGGAGTGACAGGTGTGCGAATCCGAAGGCATCGGACCCGCTGTGTGCCTCGAGGCGGGAACGTGAGTCCCTGTCGACGACTGCGCTATTGGAGAACAGTACCTCGGCGACCCTGCGTACGGTTTTCGCATCGGCGGCAAGCAGACCGATCGTGTCGAGCGTCTCCGACAGTGGGAGGAGCCCGGTGGTGGAGAAGATTCCGTTGGTCGGTTTGTAGCCGACGAGGCCGCAGAAGGCGGCTGGCAGACGCACCGAGCCGCCGGTGTCCGTGCCCAGGGAGAGATCGCTTGAGCCCGAGGCAACCGAGATGGCCGAGCCGCTCGACGAGCCACCGGAGAGGAAGGCATCGTTGAGGGGGTTCACTCCGTCGCCGAGCCAGTGATTGTGTCCGGTGGGGCTCATCGCGAACTCGGCCATATGATTGGCCCCGATGATCGCGCCGCCGGCGCTCTCGCTCGCAGTGAGCAGAGGAGAGTTCATTTCCGCACGGTGATCGGCGAGGGCAGGTGTGCCAGCGGTCAGTGGGTAGCCGGCGATGCCGATGTTGTCCTTGTGGGTGATGCGCAGCCCCTCGAGCTCGGCGGAGCGTTGGGACGCTCCGGTCACTCCGGACTCTGTATAGGTGCGGATGATTCCCGAGCGACGGGATTCGCCAGTGGTGTCGTTCCAGAGATCATCAGAGGAATGGTCTGAGTCGTTGACGTCGGCGATCAACCACTCGAGTGGTGCAGGGGCGGAGAACGCATCGTCAACTGCAGATGCCACCGCCTCGGCCACAGACTCGACGCGTTCGCCGGGTGCAGAATCGAGGAGATCTCTCACAGCGCAGCTGATGCGGGAAGACTTCCCCGCGCCGACCTTCTCTGTTGTGGTGGTCATGTCTGCCCGTTCTCGTCGCGATGGGCGGTGCGACGCAGCACTGCGTGCACCGGCCAGGAGGCGGAGCTCGGCGGGAGTTCGGTGACCTCGTGGCAGAAACGAGCTTAAACCTATGATCTTTAGAGGTCAATAGGCGGAGGCGAATGGGTTATGAGGGAAAAGTGAAGATAAAACTCAGATCAATAGGCTCCGTTGAAGCGAAGGTCGGGTGGGAGCGTCGAGTCCATGACTCTGCGTGACTTCGGTCTGACCCGCCGTGGGCCGGCTCGCATAGTGTGGCGGTGACGGTGCCGAGGAGAATTCCCCATCGCCGTCCATCGTGCATCGCAAAGCACTCTTTGAGGAGACCGTCATGACCACACGCATCGCCGTCGTCGTCGGCAACCCGAGTCCGAAGTCGCGCACGCGACAGGTGGCTGAGGATCTTGCTGTCCGCATCGCCGACATCACCGGTTCCGAGGTCGATGAGACCATCGAACTCGCCGAGGTGACCGGTGAGGTCTTCGAATGGAAGTCCGATCGGCTCGACACCCTCACCGATCGCCTGGCCACCGCCGACTACGCGGTCATCGCCACTCCCACGTACAAAGCGAGTTACACCGGCCTGCTCAAGGCCTTCCTCGACCGCTATGATGCGGGCGGCCTCCACGGACTCACCGCGGTCCCAGTGTTCACCATCGGCTCACCCGCGCACACCCTGGCCGTTGAGACGACCTTGCGGCCGCTGCTCGTCGAACTCGGTGCGAGCGTACCGACGAAGGGGCTGGCGTTCCCGACCGCGAAGTTCGACGAGCGCGGGGCCGTCCTCGACGAATTCATCGAGACGCAGGGTGCCTACCTGACGCGGGCCCGCTGAATCGAATCGTCAGCTTGGTGAACCTGCACCAGCTCGGTCCATGCACCAAGCTGGTGCAGGTTGACCAAGCTGTTGCCTGGAGGGGCCCGCTGAACGCAGCGCGGGCCCGCTGAACGCAGCGCGGGCCCGCTGATCGAATCAGCGGGCCCGCGCAGCAGTTCGAGTCTCAGTCGACCTGGAGTTCTCCCATGGCGTCCCAGTCATCGCCGTCGATCTGACGGGAGATGATCTTCGGAGTCGCGGTGAGCGCGCTGTGCATCGGACCGCCGTCGGCGGTTGCGGCCTGGAAGTGGTCGGACTTCACATGCGCCTCGGCGGCGTCGTCATCGAAGGCCTCGACGAGGACGTACTCGTTCGGGTCATCGAGGCTGCGGGACCAGTCGAACCATTTGTTGCCCGGTTCGGCGCGGGTCGCCTCGGTGAATTCGCGGGTGATCTCCGGCCACTGCTCGGCCAGCTCGGGCTTGACGGGGAACTTCACGACGATGAAGATCATGGTTTCTTCCTTCTCTCTGATAGATAGTCAGTCTCGGGTGGTCGGTCTGGGAAGATCGACGGAACGCGGAACCGGTACAGCTCCAGCCTAGGTAACTGTTCAGGACCAGCCTAGGAGAACTGCATGCCGCCGTCGACGAGCATGGTCTGTCCGGTGATGTAGTCGGAGTCCTCGCCGGCGAGGAATGACACGAGGTTCGCCACGTCCTCGGGCACGGATACCCGGCCCATGAGGATGTCGCCGGCGTATTTCTTGATCGCCTCACCCTTGGCCAGCCCCTCCTCGGCGGCGAGCTTCTCGTCGATGAGGTCCCACATCGCGGTGCCGACGATGCCCGGGCCGTAGGCATTGACGGTGATGCCGTGCTTGGCCCACTCCATCGCCGCGCCCTGCGTGAGTCCGCGGACGGCCCATTTCGTCGCCGAATACGGTGACAGCAACGCGAAGGGGCGGAAGGCGACGATCGAGGCCGCGCCGATGATCTTCCCGCCGTTGCCCTGCTTGATCATCTGCTTCGCTGCCGCTTGGTAGGACAGGAAGACGCCGGTGAGGTTGACGTCGACGATCTTTTCGAAATCCGCCTTCGAGTACTCGATGAGCGGTTCCACCTGGGCGATTCCGGCGTTCGCGACGAAGACGTCGAGCTTGCCGCCCGCCTCCACGGCCGCCTCGACGAGGCTGCTCAGCGAGTCCTCGTCCGTGACGTCCACCTCGGCGCCGGTGGCCTTCCCACCTGCCATTTCGATCGCCTCGACGGTCTCGGTGACTCCGTCCTGCATGGACGGCAGGTCGGCGACGATGACGTGATGGCCGTCCGCGCCGAGCCGAGTCGCGATGCCCTGTCCGATGCCGCGTCCGGATCCCGTGACCACTGCGACGCTGGTGCTCGTGCTCATATCTACTCCTTGATGTCTCGTCCTTGAGTGAGCACGCTCATTCTTTCCACGCAATGTGGGCCGGGGACATGATCGTTCTCGCGTGGTGAGAATTCTGAGCCAGGAGCCGATCCCCGCCGAGGTGGCCGTGCAGGGTCGTCAGCGCTCGGGTGCTGTCGTCAGCGCTGAGGTCCCGCGGTCACCGCTCCGGTGCCGCGGTGGGGATGAGTTCGGCCCCGCCGCGCAGGTAGCTCGAGGCCAGACCTGCGTGCTCGCGCAGCGTCGATTCCATCGTCTTCATCCGCCCCTGCGCCTTCGTCGACGGGGAGCTCACCGCCATCGCCCCGACCTGTACGCCCGTGCCGTTGCGCACCGGAACCGCGGCGCAGGTCTGGCGCGGGAGGAATTCGTCGTGCTCCCACGCGATGCCGCGCAGGGCCACCTCGGCGAGGTGATCGTCGAGGTCATCGCGGTTGATAATCGTCTGCGGGGTGAGCACCGTCATCCCCCGCGCTTCGAGGTAGTCGGTGCGCTGGGGCGCGGGCATGGCGGCCAGGAGGATCTTGCCGAAGGCGGTCGCATGGGCGGCCTCGTGGAAGCCGAAGCGCAGCGGTCGCAGCCGCGGATGCTTCTCGCAGTCCGAACAGTAGGTGAGGATGATGTCGGAGCCGCGGTAGATCGCGAAGTACGCCGCGGTGCCGAGTTTGCGGTGGAGCTGGTCGGTGATCTGGCGGATCGGGAACGGAGCGACGAGGCGCTGCTGGAAGGACAGGCCGAGCTCGAAGCACTTCGGCCCGAGTTCGAAGCGCTTCGGATCCTTGAGATAGACGAGGTAGCCTGCCGTCTCGAGCTCGTGGAGGAGCCGGTAGACGGTGGGCAGGGGGATCTCCAAGCGGTCGGAAACGGTCTTCGCCGAGGCGCTCCCGGTGGTGGCGACCGCCTCGAGGACGGAGAAGACTCGCTGGATCACGGCACTGTTCGACACGGTGTCTCCTAACTTTTTCACGTCGTGAGAATGAGGATAGTCGGTCGTGCTCTGCTTCACATAGATTGCTGGAGACCGGAACGGCAATGGCGCCCGGTCGGACCGGTGAGTTCGGTCGGCAGGGCGCACGAGATGGAGCAAAGGAGCATCCGATGGCATTCCCCGCCAAATATCCGTCGCTCAACGCGATGGAGATGACCGATGAGGCCCGCCAGACCCTCATCCGAGTTCTGCGTGTGGCATTCCCACACGCCGATTTCCCCGACGGGCCCTATGAGCGCACGGCGGACACCCTCATCACCGCCGCCGATGAGGAGACCTGGTTCCGTGTCGCCCTCATCCAGGGATTGCTCTCCCTCGACCAACTCTCCGACGGGGACTTCTGCGGACTCGACGAGGAGTCAGCGCTGAAAGTGCTGCGCCGCGTCGAATCCACCGAGTTCTTCGGCTTCGTCCGCCGCACCGCTGTGCTCAATCTCTACGACGACGCCGAGGTGTGGGAGACCCTGGGCTACGAGGGTCCGTCCTTCGACAAAGGCGGTTACATCAATCGCGGGTTCGACGACCTCGACTGGCTGCCGGAGCCGAGCATTCTCTACCCCGAGGACGAGCCGCTGCCCGAACTCGGCGAAGGAGCGAAAGCGGGTGCGCCGGCCGGAGGCACCGCCAGCGACCGATCGACCAATCAGCCCGCGCCGCAGCGCGCCGACATGGGTGAGGTGAAGAAGTGATGACCACTCAGCAGAACGCAGGACCACAGGCAGGAGCCAGCGTGACCGGATACAGCATCGACCCCGACGAAGAGGCCGTCGTCATCGTCGGCTCCGGTGCCGGCGGAGGCACACTCGCCTACGAACTCACCGCCAAGGGCATCCCCGTCGTCGTCCTCGAGGCCGGGCCGTACCTGCGCAATGAGGACTACGTCAACAACGAGTGGGAGGCCTTCAACCAGATGGCCTGGCTCGATCCGAGGACGACGACCGGGTCCTGGCGGATCGCCCGCGACTTCCCGAACCTCCCGGCATGGATCGTCAAGGCCGTGGGCGGGACGACGACCCACTGGTCGGGTGCGACCCCGCGGTTCAAGAACCACGAATTCAAGGCGCGATCCACCTACGGTCGCATCGACGGAGCGAACCTCCTCGACTGGCCGATCACGCTCGAGGAGATGGCGCCCTACTACGACCGGGCGGAGAAGTCGATGGGCTCGACCCACGTCCACGGTCGCCCACCGCTGCCGGCGAACAACAACTACAAGGTCTTCGCGAACGGCGCGAAGGAGGTCGGCTACAAGTTCTACGCCACCGGCCCGTACGCGACGAACGCCGAAGAGTACGACGGCAGACCAGCCTCGATCCAAGATGGTTTCAACTTCCAGGGGGATAAGAACAAGTCGAAATGGTCGACCCTGGTCAGAGAGCTGCCGAGAGCCGCAGACACCGGCCTGCTCGACCTGCGCCCGGAGTCGCAGGCCGTGCAGATCACCCACGATGCGAACGGCCGGGCAGACGCGGTGCTCTACCTCGACAAGGACGGCAACCTCCATCGGCAGGCCGCGAAGCTCGTGTGCGTGGCCGGCAATTCGATCGAGACGCCGAGGCTGCTCCTCCTCTCCGGCACCCCGTCCTTCCCCGATGGGCTGGCGAACTCCTCGGGACAGGTCGGCAGGAACTATATGCGGCACCTGACCGGCACCGTCTGGGGTCACTTCGACAAGCCCGTGCGGATGTATCGCGGAGAGACGATGGCCGGGGTCATCGCCGACGAGTCGATCCACGACCCGGATCGCGGGTTCTCGGGCGGGTATTACATGGAGACGATCTCGCTGGGACCGGCATTCATGGCCTCCTTCGTCGAACCCGGCGGTTGGGGCCCGGACTTCGCGGCCCTGCTCGACCGGTACCTCAACACCGCAGGCATGTGGATCGTCGGTGAGGACATGCCGCAGGAGTCGAATCGGGTCACGCTCAACACGACGGTGAAGGACCAGCACGGGCTGCCCGTGCCCAACGTCCACTACGACGATCACGTCAACGACCTGGCGATGCGCGAACACGCCTACGCTGCGGGCCAGAGTGTCTACGAGGCGGTCGGAGCCACGACCTCGCACCACACCCCGCCATACCCGTCGACGCACAACCTCGGCACCGCGCGGATGAGCGAACGCCCCGAGGATGGTGTCGTCGACAAGTGGGGTCGTACGCACGATGTGAAGAATCTCTTCATCTCCGACGGCTCGGTGTTCACATCAGGTGCGGCGGCGAATCCGACGCTGACCATTGTCGCGCTCGCCATCCGGCAGGCCGAATACATCGCCGAACAGCTGCGCACCGGCGAGGTCTGAGGCTGTTTCGTCTTCAGCTCGGTGAGCCCGGCGGCGACGGCGGCCGCCGGGCGCTTCCGGCCTCCCAGGTTCGTTCCGATCTACCAGCTTGGTGAACCGGCACCAGCTTGGTCCATGCACCAAGCTGGTGCCGGTTCACCGAGCTGGTGCCGGGGAGAACCTCCGCGCAGGCCAGGTGACGGCAAGTAGGATGCCAGAGACCGACATCGACGCAGCCTCGGCGGGCAGAAGTCCCACCACGATCGCCGCAGGCTCGGGAGGAGAGGCCGCCTGTGCCACGCACCGTCTATTACACCGCGACCACGCTCGACGGATTCATCGCCGACCCGAATGACTCGCTCGAATGGCTGCTGCGCCAGTCCGGAGAGCCGCCGGATGACGGGTTCATCGACGGCGTTGGAGCGGTCGTCATGGGCGCGACGACCTACGAATGGGTGCTGCGCAACCTCGACGGACCCTGGCCCTACAGCGCTCCCGCGTGGGTGATGACGCACCGCAAGCTCGCACTGCCCGAGGCGGGCAAGGAGGGGAAGACACCCGACATTCGCTTCGCGCAGGGCTCGATCGCCGACCACTACTTCGAGATGTGCACGGCCACCGGCGACCACGACCTGTGGGTGATGGGCGGGGGAGACCTCGCCGGTCAGTTCGCCGACGAGGGATTCCTCGACGAGATCATCACCTTCACCGCTCCCGTCGTCCTCGGCAAGGGCCGTCCCCTGCTGCCGCGCCGCCTCGACCTCGAACTCCTCGAAGTCGGGCACAGCGATCCCTTCGTCATCGCCCGCCACCGGGTGATCGGCCCGCTCCTCGAAGACGGCTGAGCCGCCTCGGCGGGATGATTCCCTGCACCGAGGCGGGGCCCGGTTTCGCGGGGACGGTGGGGCCACCTCGGCGAAGGTCATCCGGATATCGGGCACCCCTGGTGCCGCGTCGGATTCCGTGATTCGATGCAGGCATGACTGCTGCGATTGAGAATCATCGGGCCCGCCTGCGCGCGGGGGAGACCTACAACGGACTGTGGATGATGTCGACGAGTCCGGAGCTTGCGAAGATCGGATCGTCGTCCGGGTTCGACTATGTCTGCCTGGATCTGCAGCACGGGCTGATCCGGCCCACCGATGTGCTGCGATTGACCGATGCGGTGCGCGCCAGCGGGGATGCGCTCGTGACGGCGCGGGTCGCGGCGAACCGGTTCACGGAGATCGGGGCGCTCGCCGACGCCGGCGTCGAAGCGATCATCGTCCCGCTCGTGTCCTCGGTCGCCGAGGCCGAAGCTGCCGTCAGTGCCCTCGACTATCCCTCGCGGGGCGGGGATCGATCATGGGGGCCGGCCGCGGAGATCATGCACAATGCCGTGCAGGACACCACGGCCGAGCGCCCGCTGCTCTTCGTCATGATCGAGAACGAGGACGGCCTGGCCAACGTCGAGGACATCTGCGCGGTGCCCGGCATCGACGGGGTCTATGTCGGGCCCTCGGACCTCGCGTTCGCCGTCGGTGCGCTGCCGGGTCAGCACAACGAGGCCCACGCCGAGGCTCTCGTGCGCATCCGCACGGCTGCCGATGCCGCGGGCATCGTCCCGGGAATCCACTGCGGCGACGGTGCCGAGGCCAAGCTGCGTAAGGAACAGGGTTTCCGCTTCATCACCTCATGCGGCGACCTCGGAGCCGCGGGCCGAGCCTTCCGAGAGGATCTCGCCACCGCCCGCAGTTAACCTCTATTGCTACCCGACGGCGGCCCAGCAACCTCGCGCGAAGGTGCTGGGCCGCCGTCGGGTAGTTCTGGGAGGTCAGGAACGGAGCAGGGAGACGACCTGCCGCAGGGCTGGGTTCTTCGACTGGACGTTCCACATGGCCTTGAGTTCGACGATCTCCTCGGGCAGGTCGGCGAACGCTTTGAAGCGAACTCCCGGCACGCGAACCAGGGAGGCAGATTCGGGAACGAACGCAAGTCCGTGATTGTCGGCGACGAGGTTGATCATCGTGAGCACCTGGCTGATCGAGTGCTTCACCATGTGATGATCGATGGGGAAGTGGCGGATGATGAGGTCGTAGAACGATGTCGCCTTCGTTGCAGAATGCATGATCAGAGGCTCCCCGGTCACATCGTCTTTCTGAAGCGGTCGATTCAGGTCGAGCAGTCGATGGCCGTCCGGTATGGCGAGCAGCAGCCGCTCCGCCAGCAGCAGCTCCGAGTCGATGAAGCTCGGGGTGGTGTCGGAACGGCCCAAGCCGAGGTCGATGCGACCTTCTGCGAGGTTCTCGAGCTGTACCCCGGTGACCATTTCGTGCAGGTCGAGGTCGATCCCGGGGAAGTTCTCTTCGATTGCCGTCACTAAGCTGCCGAGAATGCCGAATCCGCTGGCCGCGGTGAAGCCGATGCTCAGGCGCCCCCACTGCCCAGAGGCAATGCGTCGAGCATCTTGAGGAGCGCGGTCGGCCATTGCCAGCAGTACTTGGGCATTGTCGAGGAAGGCTTCGCCTGCTGCGGTGAGTGCTACGCGTTTGTTGTCGCGGTCGAGAAGGTCCACTCCGACGAACTTCTCGAGCTTCTGGATCTGTCGACTCAACGGAGGCTGGGTCATAGAGAGAGCTTCGGCGGCTTTGCCGAAATGCAGGTGTTCGGCGACCGCGACGAAGCACCGAACTTGGTCCAATGTGTACATAGAACGACAATACCTTTCGGGCATTACTTCATGCAGATATCAACATAGACAATATTATCGCCGCTTTCTAGGCTCATTCCGAAAGCGCTCAACAGGTACGCAGTGGTACCGACCGAGCCAGATAAGGAATGGACCAGAAAATGCAGAACATCTCCAAACGAGTTGTCGGGCCGCTGGCCCTCGGGTCCGTCGTGGCCCTCGCGCTGTCTGCCTGCGGAGGCAACGTCGCTGCTGGTGGCGGCGGGGGTGATGAAGACTTTCCGACGAAGGAAGTCTCCATCACTGTAGGAGCCGCCGCAGGAGGATCCACCGACCTCATTGCACGTGCTCTGGCCGATGGTGCCTCGTCCGACCTCGGTCAGGCCATGCCTGTGATCAACAAGCCCGGCGCCAACGGCACTCTGGCGGCCAAAGAAGTCCAGTCGGCTAAAGCCGATGGATATAACCTCGCGACTCTCAATGCTTCACTCATCACGATCACTCCGCTGGCTGTCGGCGAAGACGAAGCGGTGAGCATCGACGACTTCGAAGTCATCACCGGAGTGTCACAGGACGACTACGTCATGGTGGCCAATCCGGATGCCGGTGTGAAGACCGTCGATGACATCAAGAAGAGCGATAAGAAGCTCTCCTTCGGTACGGCGGGCGTCGGCACCGGTTCGCAGCTGGCGCAGAGCCTTCTGCTGGCTCAGATCGATACCGACTTCAAGGAGGTTCCCTTCGACTCCGGAGCACCGGCAGTCACAGCGACTCTCGGCAATCAGGTGAACGTCTCGACAGTGCAGTTGGGCGAAGCGAAGCCGCATATCGATGCCGGCAAGCTCGTGCCGATCATGGTTTTCTCCGAAGAGCGGAACAAGTTCCTCAAGGATGTTCCCACGGCGACCGAAGAAGGCTACGACATTCCGGTCTCCCAGTACCGGGCGGTGGTCGCGCCTAAGGGTACGCCCGATGCTGTCGTCGAGAAGCTCGACAAGTCCTTCAAGGCGACCTTCGAGACGGACGCCTACAAGGAGTTCAACGAGAAGAACCTGCTGACTCCGACAGAGGTTCCCGGCGATGAGATCGCAGCCGATTGGTCCGATCTGGCCGACCGCTACAAGAAGCTGGTTGATGAGTATGACATCGATCTCGCAGACTGAACGGACAGCCGTGGACAATCTCGAAGACAGCGACGATCCGCCTGAGGTTCAGGCCATCGGCGATGACGCAGAGACTCCCGAAGAGCTTCTTGCCCTATGGGAGGAGGATGCTCCCGAGCCTGGTGGCGGCATCGCCAATCTCGTGGCGTGTGCCTTCACCCTGGTCTTCGGGATCGTGGGCATGGTGCTGTCGTGGAATCTCTCCCTCGGCAGTCTGACAGACCCTGCTCCAGGTTTCTTCCCGTTCGTCGTTTCGCTGATCACCGCGGTCCTTTCGGCGGCCCAGATCGTTCTGGGCCGCCGGGGCGGCGACGGAGAGAAATTCAACCGCTACTCGGTCACGGTCGTCTGGGGAGTCATCAGTCTCCTGGTCTTCGTCGCAGCACTGCCCCTGATCGGATTTGAGATTCCCGCCCTGCTCCTGTCATTCGTGTGGATGAAGTGGCTGGGCGGCGAGTCCTGGCGCTCCGCCGGCCTCTATTCGATTCTGACCGTCGCGGGCTTCTATCTCATCTTCGTTGTGGCGCTGCGGACGCAGCTCCCTCATCTCTTCTGAGGAGGACGAACACATGGACATCTTCGGTCCAGTTATCGAAGGGTTCGGCACCGTCCTCGAACCCGGCAATCTTCTATACTGCTTCATCGGTGTTCTCGTCGGCATGCTCATCGGTGTCCTGCCTGGTCTCGGGCCTGCCGCCACCATGGCAATCCTGTTGCCGATGACATTCGGAATCGAACCCGTCACGGCGATCATCATGCTCGCCGGCATCTTCTATGGTGCCCAGTACGGCGGCACGATCACTTCGGTGCTGCTTCGGCTGCCCGGTGAGGCAAGCTCTGTCGTCACGGTCTTCGACGGCTTCCAAATGGCCAAACAGGGCCGAGCGGGTGCGGCTCTCGGCGTTGCGGCAATCGGATCGTTCATCGGTGGAACAGCCGCGATCTTGGGCCTGACCTTCCTGGCTCCGCTGATCGCCGGCTTCGCGCTCGACTTCGGCCCTCCCGAATACGCGGCACTCTCGCTTCTCGGTGTCACCTTGGTTGCGACGATCAGCTCCGGCAACAAGGTCAAGGCGCTCATCGCCGCATCCATCGGGGTATTCCTCGCTATGGTCGGTCGAGACGTATTCACGGGCACCGAACGATTCACCTTCGACAATCTCAGCCTCAGTGACGGCATCGACTTCGTGACCGTGGCCATGGGCCTCTTCGGGCTCGGTGAGATCCTCTACAACCTCGAGGAACGGCACAAAGCCATGGCGGCTCCAGCTAAGCCGAAACGTGTCTGGCCGTCGCGAGGGGAGCTCAAGCAGTCGGCTCCGGCGATCGGTCGGGGATCGATTCTCGGCTTCCTGCTGGGAATCCTCCCCGGCGGGGGAGCCACGATCTCCTCGCTGGCCGCCTATGGCGTGGAGAAGAAGGTCGCCAAGGATCCCTCTCGCTTCGGCAAAGGCGCTATCGAAGGCGTGGCTGGACCGGAATCGGCGAACAATGCGGCGGCGACTTCATCCTTCATCCCGCTGCTGAGCCTCGGAATTCCTGCCAATGCCACGATGGCGCTGATGTTCGGGGCACTGCTGATCCAAGGAATCACCCCTGGGCCGCTCCTGGTCACTGACGAACCCGAACTGTTCTGGGGCGTCGTCAATTCGATGTACATCGGCAATATCCTGCTGCTCATCATGGCGATCCCGCTGATCGGCGTCTTCGTCAAGATCCTCAGCGTCCGGCCGGCGATCCTCGCTCCGATCACTGTTCTCATCACTCTCATCGGTGCCTATACGATCAAGAACTCCGTCTTCGACGTGGGACTCGTCGTACTCTTCGGAGTGATCGGATACCTGATGAAGAAGACCGGCTTCGAGCCGGGGCCGCTCGTGCTCGCATTCGTTCTGGCCGAGCTTCTGGAATCGAGCGTGCGTCGTTCGCTCATCCTCTTCGAAGGCGACCTCGGCGGCGTGTTCACCCGGCCGATCACCGTCACATTGCTGTTCGTGTTCCTGATCGTCATCCTTCTGCCGATCATTCAGAAGATGCTCGGCAGCGCCAAGGCCAAGTCAAAAAGCAAGGAGCTCGTGTCATGAGCATTCTGGTCGGATACGTCCCCACACCGACGGGAGAAGCTGCAGTCGATGCGGCCATCAAAGAGGCCAGCTGGCGAGGAGTGAAGCTGCGCATTGCGAACTCACGCAAACGCGGCCCACTGGTCGATGGCACTGTGGCAGAGGATGCTGACCTCGAAGCGGTGAAGAAACGGGCCGAAGACGCCGGGGTCGAAGTCGAAGTCTTCACTCTCGCCCACGAGGATGATGTTGTCGACTCACTGCTGGAGGCGGCCGATGCCTGGTCTGTCGACCTCATTGTCATCGGTATGCGCAAGCGCTCGCAGGTCGGAAAGTTCATCATGGGCTCTTCCGCGCAGCGGATCCTGCTGCAGGCAGAGATGCCGGTTATGGCGGTCAAGGTCGAGAGCTGAGCGCGTCCTCTTCGAGCCGGTACCAGCATTGCTGGTACCGGCCTCTCATCTGTGTGATGGCAAGAGCCGTCGCAACATACCGAATACGGAGCTGATATGACTCTCAAAGTGGCAGTGCTGCCGACTTCGACCGCACACCTCGACGAGGCGCTGTTGTCGGCCGACGCAGTCCTCACCTCGTTGGACAACGCTCAGGCATTGATCTGGACGGGTTCCGACCACACCGGCTTCCCACGAAATCTGCCGTCGACCATCGAATGGGTTCAGCTCAAATCCGCAGGTGTCAGACCGTGGATCATCTCAGGCATCATCGATGCTCATCGCACGTGGACATCCGCCGTCGGTGCCTACAGCGACGATGTCGCCGAACACGCTGTAGCTCTGCTGCTCGGCAGTCTGCGGCTCCTGACTCGTCACGCACGGGCGAACACCTGGCTGAAGGATGAAACGTGGGGTGCGGTTCGTTCTCTGCGGGGTCGACGGGTCGTCATCGTGGGTGCCGGTTCGATTGGTCGGGCAATGATTCCACTGCTCAATGCGCTCGGCACGCAGGCGATCGCTGTCAACCGTTCCGGGCGGAAGGTCGACGGTGCAGAGACGACCGTGGCAGCTGGGGACCTGAACACGGCGTTGGCGGCGGCCGATGATGCGATTCTGGCCGGTGCCTCCACGGATGCGACGCACAGGCTCATCGGCGCAGAACAGCTGGCAGCACTCGGTTCGAACCCGCGCGACGGGGCTCCCGGAGTGCTGGTCAATATCGCACGAGGTGACCTCCTCGATACTGTTGCCCTGACTCACGCACTGCACGCGGGGATCATCAGCGGGGCCGGTCTGGACGTCTCCGATCCCGAACCACTTCCTGTCGGTCACGAGTTGTGGACTATGGACAATGTGCTCATCACCCCGCACATCGCCAATCCGAATAGCCGCATGACGGAGAGCTTCGCAGCGTTCGTCTCAGAGAATCTTCGCCGCTTCTCCGCAGGACGAGCACTGAAGGCGGTAATCGATCTGGAGCGCAGCTACTGAGCGCACTGCTGCTCGGCAGCGTGGTGAGGTGGCGACGAGGAGCGTCTCCGCAACAGCGGGAGCCACACGGCCCCGACAGTCGTGACGCCGTAATGATAGGGGCCTCGGCATCGTGGAAACGATGCCGAGGCCCTCAGTGATTCGAGCTCGGTTCTAGAACCAGCCGATGACGACTTGGACCGTCACCCAGATCGTCAGCAGGGTGGTGAGCACGAGGATGATGTTCTCAAAGAGGTTCGCCTTATGCTCCCCGAAATGACTCTTCTTGTTCGCCAGGATGAGCAGACCGATCGCGACGAGCGGGACGACGACCGCCTGGAGTCCGGTGACGAAGACGGCCATCGTGACGAATCCGGGCATCCCGGGGAAGGCCCAGATGATTGGCGAGACGAGGATGAAGAGGCTGAACCACTTGAAGGAGGGGTCGTCTTCGAAGTGGCCTCCGTAGCGTTCGCGCCGCGCAGGCCGAATGATGTGCAGGCAGTCGACGATGATCTTCGGGAACCCGTTGGCGAAGCCGACGACGCTGCTGTAGAGGATGCCGAACGCGCCGAGATAGAAGATGATTCCGCCGACAGCGCCGAGGTGGATCGACAGCGCCTGCGAGATATCGTCGAGGTTGGTCACCTGGATGCCGTTCGGACGAAGGATCTCGGCACCGACGACCCAGATCGACAGGCTGATGACGATCGCCGAGGAGATTCCGAACAGGATGTCGTTGCGCTGCAGCTTCTTGAAGCCGATACCCCGCCATCCCTTGTCGCGAACGTAGTAGGGGTAGAGGAAGTTCGCCATCGAACCGGCGACCGCGCCGATGAGGGAGAGCGCAACGGCGAAGACGCCGATCGCCCCGGTGTTGTCCGGAATGCCGAAGCCGATGGTGCCGCGCACGATCTCACCGACGTCGGGCACGCTGTAGATCGCGAGTCCGAGGAAGACGACGGTCATCATCGCCAGCAGCAGCTTCATGATGCTTTCGATGGTCTTGTAGACGTTCTTGCCGATGACGAAGATGCTGCCGACGACGAGGATGCACGACCACAGGAACGGATCGCCGATGGTGAAGATACTGGCCAGAGCCTCGCCGGCTCCGCGGACCATGTAGCCATTGAGCAGGTGTCCGCTGATGACGGCGGCGATGCCGATCGCCCAGGGATACCACCGGGCGACATCGCGGTAGCCTTCGATGATGGACTGATTCTTGAGGTTGAGGACCTGGTAGCGGCCCATGATGTTGACGATGACGAATCGGATGAGCAGCGAGGCTGCGAGCAGCCACATGAGGTTGTAGCCATAGTTCGACCCCGACACCGAGGCGGTGACCAGATCGCCGGCACCCATCATTGCGAGGACGGCGATGATTCCCGGCCCGAATTCGCGCAGGCTCCCGACTATTCCCCGCCGCTTCGGTCCGTTTCGAGACGAGTTGCGGGAGCTGACTGTGCTGGCAGCGTCGTTGCTATTCGCACTCATTGTGAGGTGTGTCCTTTCGGTGGACCTGCGCTCACCAGCGCGGCGCCACGGCGTGGTAGTCGGGGTCGAACTTCTGCATGTATCCGGTGTCATCGCGGTTTCTGATTCCGCAGTCGAGGTAGCGCTGGTGCAGTGTCGCGAGACGTTCGCGATCCAGCTCGATTCCGAGCCCTGGGCGAGTGGGCACCTCGAGGCTGCCGTGCTCGAAGTGGAACGGGTCGCCGACGATGACATCGTCTTCGGGGTTCTTCCACGGCCAGTGGGTGTCGCAGGCATAGTCGATGTTCTTCGTCGCACCTGCCAGGTGCAGCATGGCAGCGAGGCTGATGCCCAGGTGGGAATTCGAATGCATGGACAGCGACATACCGAAGGTCTCGGCGATGCCTGCCAGCATGGTGGATCGGCGGAGTCCGCCCCAGAAGTGGTGGTCGGAGAGGATGACGTCGCTGCTGCCGGCGGCCACCGCGTCGGGCAGCTGCGCGAATGCAACGACGCACATGTTCGTTGCCAATGGCATGTTCACCGCCGCGCGGACCTGGGCCATGCCCTCGATCCCCGGGGTCGGGTCTTCGAGGTACTCAAGCGTGGAATCCAGGCGTTCCGCGATCCGGATCGACGTGTCGACGGTCCAGGCGGCGTTCGGGTCGATGCGCAGAGGGACATCGGGGAAACGTGCGGCCAGTGCTTCAACGGCGGCAGCTTCCTCGTCCGGCGGAAACACTCCGCCCTTGAGCTTGAGAGCGGTGAATCCGTATTCGTCGACCATCTCCTCGGCTTGTTTGACGATGCCGTCCGCTGTCAGCGCCTCACCCCACCTGTCATCGGGGGAGCCGGGGTGGCCCGCCCACTTGTAGAAGAGGTAGCCGCTGAAGTCGACCCGATCGCGGACACGGCCGCCGAGGAGATCCGAGACCGGAAGCCCGAGGATCTTCCCCTGTAGGTCGAGTAAGGCGACTTCGAACGGCGAGAAGACCCGGTCGAGGGTCGATGAATCGGTGATCATCCCGCTCATTCCGTGACCGCCGGCGGTGGAATCGGCAGCCAACGCGGCCTCGGCAGCTTCGCGCGCTCGATTGATGTCGAAGACGTCGGTGCGGATGAGGGCGTCAGCGGCGAGCTGAAGGCGCTTCTGGTGCGCCTCATCACCGTAGGTCTCGCCGAGCCCGTAGCGTCCCGAATCGGTGACGACTTCGATGATCGTCCGGATGGCAAATGGCTCGTGGACTCCCACAGCGTTGAGCAGCGGGGGATCGGCGAAGGCTACCGGCGTGAGAGAGATGTCGACGATGCGGGCAGTGTGTGATGAAGTCATCTGCAGGCCTCCGCTCAGCCGATCGTCACGGTGTCGGTGGTCCAGTCGCGGGCCTGATCGCTGAGTGTGATTCCCAGTCCCGGACGGTCGGGAACGAGCATCCGGCCGTCCTTGGTCTCGAGGCGTTCGTTGAACAGCGGATCGAGCCAGTCGAAGTGCTCGACCCAAGTCTCTCGCGGATAGCAGGCGGCCAGGTGCAAGTGGATCTCCATCGCGAAGTGAGGCGCGATGTCGAGGGCGGCCTCATCAGCGAGGGTGAGCAGCCGCATGAACTGGGTGATGCCGCCGACTCGGGGAGCGTCGGGCTGGACGATGTCGCAGGCGCGGGCATCAATGAGCGCCTTGTGTTCGGCGACGGAGCTGAGCATCTCGCCGGTGGCGATCGGAGTGTCGAGAGTCCGCGTCAGGCGGGCATGACCTTCGACATCGTAGGCATCGAGCGGCTCTTCGATCCACACCAGGCCGAGCTCGTCGAGAGTGCGGCCCATCCGCAGCGCGGTCGCCCGATCCCACTGCTGGTTCGCATCGACCATCAACGGCGCATCGCCGATGTGCTCACGAACAGCAGAGACCCGTCGGATATCCTCGGCGCTGTCGGGCAGGCCGACCTTGATCTTGATGCCGCCGATGCCGTCTTCCAGAGACTTCGACGCCCGCTCCTTCACCTCGTCGATGGAGGCGTTGAGGAATCCGCCGGAGGTGTTGTACGTGCGCACGGAATCACGGTGGCTGCCGAGGAACTTTGCCAAGGGCAGGTCTGCTCGCTTCGACTTGAGGTCGTAGAGCGCGACGTCGATGGCGGCCAAAGCCTGAGTGGCCAGGCCGGAGCGTCCGACTGAGGCCCCGGCCCACAACAGCTTGGTGTAGAGCTTCGCGATGTCATTGGGATCCTCGCCGAGGGCCGCCTCAGCGATCTCCTTCGCGTGAGCGTACTGAGCGGGGCCGCCGCCGCGCTTCGAGTAACTGAACCCGACACCTTCGTGACCCTCGGTCGTGGTGATCTCGGCGAAGAGCATTGCCACCTCGGTCATCGGCTTCTGTCGACCGGTGAAGACTTTCGCGTCGGAGATCGGCACCTCCAACGGCAATCGAATCGAGGACAGCGCGATGGTCTTGATCGCGTCAGGGGTGTACGCCATTGAAACTCCTTGTTCGTGCCGATTCGGATGCGATTTCATCGAGCCATCGGCCAGGCTCGGATGAGTCGAGTGCCGACTCAATAACACCGGTGATCGCGCATGGCGGCCAATACCTTTCGTGCATGAGTCGATATCGAATGGGGTTTAGACAGGCATCATGAGGCGGCCTAGAGTCACTTTCGAATCACTCCATCGAAGCAGTCAGCAAAGGAACCACAATGGCCCATTTCTCTCCTCAGGACCTGGCAGATCATCTGAAGAACGGATTGCTCTCGTTCCCCGCGACGGCCTTCAACGCCGACCTCAGCCTCAACGAAGAAGGCTATCGGAGGCACATCGAATGGCAGTCCAGCTATGACGTCGCAGGACTCTTCGCCGCCGGCGGAACCGGCGAGGGATTCAGTCTCAGCCCCGAGGAGGCTGCTCGCGTCGTCGAACTCGCCGTCGCCTCGTCCCGCCCCGAAGTTCCCGTGCTGGCCTCCGCCAGCGGACCGACGGTCCAAGCCGTGCGCAATGTCCGCGACGCCGAAGCCGCCGGAGCCGAAGGCGTCCTCGTCCTCCCTCCCTACCTCACCGAATGCGATCAAGACGGCCTCTACCAACACGTGTCCGCGATCTGCGAAGCCACCTGCATCGGCGTCATCGTCTACAACCGCGCCAACGCGATTTACGAAGCCGACACCGTGGCACGACTGGCCGACAACCACGCGAACTTCATCGGCTTCAAGGACGCCATCGGCGACATCGAACACCTGACGAAGGTCTACGCGAAGAACGGCGACCGCCTCTTCTACCTCGGCGGACTGCCCACAGCAGAGACCTTCGCCCTGCCGCTGCTCCAGTTGGGCATGAGCACCTACTCCTCGGCGATGTTCAACTTCGTGCCCGAGTTCGCCCTCGACTTCTACGCCGACGTCCGCGCCCAGAACCGTGAGGCAGTGACCGAGAAGCTCAACCGCTTCGTCCTTCCCTACCTCGACATCCGCGACCGTGGAAAGGGCTACGGCGTCTCGATCGTCAAGGGCGGCCTCAAAGCCATCGGCCGCGACGCCGGTCCCGTGCGACCGCCGCTGCACGACCTCAGCGAGAAGGACGTCGCCGACCTCGCCGACCTCATCTCGACCGCGAACATCCAGCCCCAGACCGACGTGAAGATCGGAGCCTGACCACCCATGACCGAACTCACTGGACTCTCCCTCATCGCAGGAAACCCGGTCACCGGCAACGGTGCCACGACGAACGCCATCGATCCGAGCACCGGACAGACCCTGACACCGGACTACACCTTCCTCGACGAAACTCAGGTCGAGCAGGCCGTGGACGCCGCGAAGCAGGCGTCCGCGAGCTACCGAGCGACCACCCCGGACGAGCGGGCAGCCTTCCTCGAGACCATCGCCGCAAACATCGAGGCCGTCCGTGAACCGCTCGTCGACCGCGCCATGGCCGAGACCGGGCTGCCGTCGGCCCGCCTCAATGGAGAAGTCGGACGCACCGTCGGACAGCTGCGACTGTTCGCCGAGGTGGTTCGGACCGGGAACTTCCATGGTGCCCGCATCGACCCGGCTCAGCCCGAGCGCACTCCGGCACCGCGCTTGGACATCCGGCAGCGCCGCGTGCCCGTCGGACCGGTCGTCGTCTTCGGCGCCAGCAACTTCCCCCTGGCCTTCTCCGTCGCCGGCGGCGACACCGCCTCGGCGCTCGCTGCCGGCTGCCCGGTCATCGTCAAGGCCCACAACGCGCACCCGGGAACCGGCGAGATCGTCGGGCGAGCCATCACCGAGGCGGTCGCCTCCAATGGGCTCAACCCGGGAGTGTTCTCCCTCGTCTTCGGCTCCGGTGCCTCCGTCGGACAGCAGCTCGTCGCGGACCCGCGGATCGCTGCAGTCGGGTTCACCGGTTCCCGCTCCGGCGGGCTGGCGCTGCAGGCCACCGCTCAGGCTCGGACTGTGCCCATTCCCGTTTATGCGGAGATGAGCTCGATCAACCCGGTGATCCTCCTCAATGGAGCCCTGGCTGGGGACGGCGCCCGTGGCCTTGCAGAACAGTTCATCACCTCCCTGACCGGCTCGAGCGGCCAACTGTGCACGGCACCAGGTCTCGTGCTGGTCCCGGCCGGAACCGATGGTGACGCCTTCGCCGAGGCGGTCGGTGAGCTCATCACCCAACAGACCGGGCAGACTATGCTCACCCCCTCCATCGCTGAGGCGTTCGACCGCGGTGTTGCCGCACTCGACGCCCAAAACGAGGTGTCCACGGTCGGTACCGGTGCTCCGGGTGCGGGCGCCAATGCCCCGGCTCCGGTCGTCTTCACCGCATCCTCCGAAGCGCTGCGGAACAACGACGTACTGAGCGAGGAGATCTTCGGAGCCGCCTCGGTGCTGGTCCGCTATGACGGAGTCGATGATCTGCTCGAAACCCTCGCCGGGATCGAGGGGCAGCTGACGACGACGATCCACGCCACCGAGGCCGACATCGAGGCGGCCGGACGGCTGCTTCCCGTCCTCGAAGACCTGTGCGGACGGATCCTGTTCAACGGCTGGCCCACCGGGGTGGAGGTCGGACACGCGATGGTCCATGGCGGACCGTTCCCAGCCACCTCGGCGCCGGCGACGACCTCAGTGGGATCGCTCGCCATCGACCGGTTCCTCCGCCCGGTCAGCTACCAGGCGGTACCCGCCGCGCTGCTGCCCGCACCCATCGCCGATGACAACCCATGGTCGGTCGTGCAGACGATCGACGGCGTGGTGACGACTACCTCGGAGGTCGACCACGCGGCTATCAGTGGAACAGGCATGAACGCATCATGAAGGGAGCGGCGATGACGACACAGACCGCGGTGACCACCCCGAGGATCGCCTCCGTGCGCGTCGTGCCGGTGGCCGGTCGCGATTCGATGCTGCTCAACCTGTCGGGCGCCCACGGGCCCTACTTCACCCGCAACATCGTCCTCATCACCGACAGCGACGGGCGGACCGGCCTCGGTGAAGTGCCTGGTGGCGAGAACATCAAGGCCGCCATCGAAGATGCCGGGCGCGATATCACTGGTCGTCGCGTCGCCCAGGTCAATCGGATCGTGTCGGAGCTGCATCAGCGATTCGCAGCCGTCGATGCCGGTGGGCGGGGCAACCAGACCTTCGACCTGCGCGTCGGCGTCCACGCGACGGCCGCGATCGAGTCGGCGCTTCTCGACCTCCACGGTCAGTTCCTCGGACTGCCGGTCGCTGATCTGCTGGCTGCCGGTCAGCAGCGCGACGCCGTGCCGATGCTCGGGTACCTCTTCTATGTCGGCGATCCCGATGCCACGGATCTTGACTACCTGCGGCAGCCGGGTGCCTCCGGGTGGGACCGATTGCGTCGGGAGGAGGCGCTGACGCCGGAGTCGATCGTCGCACTCGCCGAGGCCGCCTCGGCGAAGTACGGGTTCAAGGACTTCAAGCTCAAGGGCGGAGTCCTCGCGGGCGATCGCGAAGTGGAGACCGTCACGGCGCTTGCCGAGGCGTTCCCGGATGCGAGGATCACGCTTGACCCGAACGGCGGATGGCTGCTCGAGGACGCGATCGAATACGGCAAGGTGATGAACGGAGTCGTCGCCTATGCGGAGGACCCGGTCGGCGCTGAAGGCCGATTCTCCGGACGCGAGGTCATGGCCGAGTTCCGTCGCGCCACGGGTCTGCGGACGGCGACGAATATGATCGCCACCGATTGGCGGGAGATGGCGCACGCGATTAGGACGAACGCCGTCGACATTCCGTTGGCGGACCCGCACTTCTGGACCATGTCCGGTTCTCACCGGGTCTCTCAGATGTGTCACGACTTCGGCCTGACCTGGGGTTCGCACTCGAACAACCATTTCGACATCTCCCTGGCGATGTTCACTCACGTCGGAGCCGCTGCACCGGGTGAGATCACCGCGCTCGACACCCACTGGATCTGGCAGGACGGTCAGGAGCTGACGACCGATCCCCTGAAGATCGTCGACGGGCAGATCGCCGTGCCCCAGGCCCCGGGCCTCGGCGTGACGATCGATGAGGACAAGCTGACCGCAGCGCACGAACTCTACGTCGAACACGGCCTGGGTTCTCGTGATGACTCGATCGCGATGCAGTACCTGGTCCCCGGCTGGTCCTTCGACGCCAAGAAACCCGCCCTAGTCCGCTGACGGGTTGACCACCTCCCCGCACCACCCGACGGCGGCCCAGCAACTTGGCGCGAGGTTGCTGGGCCGCCGTCGGGTAGCAAATAGAGGGACGACGGTGGTGTTGTCTGCTCGGGAGTAGAGTGACTTTCACCGACGTGAGAGGACTCTAAGATGACCGATCAGCAGACCACTTCAACAGAGCACACCGAGCATGTCGACCTCCTCGTCATCGGCTGGGGCAAGGGCGGCAAGACCCTCGCCGGCACCATGGCCAGGGCAGGCAAGAAGGTCGCCGTCGTCGAGCAGTCGGAGATGATGATCGGCGGCGCCTGCATCAACATCGCCTGCATCCCCACGAAGATCCTCGTCCACGATGCCGAGAACAAACGCGCCGATGACGACACCGACGAATACTTCGCCAAGGCCGTCAGACGCCGCGACACACTGACCGGGGCGATGCGGAAGAAGAACCACTCGATGCTCGCCGGCCTCGACTCGGTTCTGCTTGTCAACGGTCGCGCCGAGTTCTCCGGCGAACGCGAAGTCCGCGTCACCGGCGGTGCCGACACCATGACGATCACCGCCGACACCGTCGTCGTCAACACCGGATCCGTTGCGAACATCCCGCCCATCGACGGCGCCCGGCTCGGCGGCCGCATCCACGACTCCGAATCCCTGCAACACGTCGATCCCTTCCCCAAGCGCCTCGTCATCGTCGGCGGCGGCTACATCGGCCTCGAGTTCGGATCGATGTTCGCCCACTTCGGCTCCCAGGTCACCGTCCTCGACCGCGGCCCGCGTCCGCTGGCGAATGAGGATGACGACGTCGCCGAGGTGGTCGCCCAGGCTCTGGCCGATGACGGGGTCACCATCGTCAACGACGCGTCCGTGACCGCGGTCAACGACGGTGCAGACTCCGCGACAGTGACCTACACGGTCGGAGACGAAGAGAAGACCATCGACGCCGAGGCGGTCCTCCTCGCCGTCGGACGCAAGCCCGCCACCGCCGACCTCGGCCTCGAGAAGGCCGGCATCGCCACCGATGAGCGTGGCTTCATCGCCGTCGACGACCACCTGCGCACCACGGCCGATGGCGTCTTCGCGTTCGGCGACGTCAACGGCGGACCGATGTTCACCTACATCTCCCTCGACGACAACCGGATCCTCGCCGACCAACTCCTCGGCGAGGGCAGACGGTCGACGAAGGACCGCAGCTCCGTACCGTACACGATGTTTCTCACTCCGCCCGTCGCCCGCGTCGGCCTGACCGAGAGGGCCGCCCGGGACGAAGGGCATGAGATCAAGGTCGGCGCGAAGCTCATGGCCGACATCGCAGCGGCACCCCGGGCGAAGATCGAAGGCGACCCGCGCGGCATCGTCAAGTTCGTCGTCGACGCGAAGACCGACCACATCCTCGGCGCGGCCCTCGTCCACGTGCACTCGCAGGAGGTCATCAACACCGTCGCGCTGGCCATGCGCCACGACGTGACCGCGACCGAGCTGCGCGACACGATCTACACCCACCCCTCGGCCACCGAAGCGCTCAACGAGGTGCTCGGCGCCCTCAAGTGATGAAGGCGGCCGTGAACGACGCGAACTGGACCTTCGGCATCGCCGCCGAGTCAACCACCCGCCGCGGCAGCCCAGAGCGCGACAACCGTGATCGGCACCAGCACGGCGGCGAGAACTGCTCCGAGCAGGGCATATCGGCGCCAGGAGATCTCCACGCCCAAGCTCTTCAGACGCTGATGCCACAGCAGGGTCGCCAGGGACGCCCACGGTGAGACCAGAGGTGCCAGGTTCACTCCGATGAGCAGAGCGCCCATCCGCAGGGGAGACTCTGCGACTGGAGCGAGCGCCATGAACGCGGGAAGGTTATTGACCGCGTTCGCGCCGAGCGCCCCGACGGCAGCCACCTGCAGCAGACCGACGAAATCATCGCCTGTCCCCGCGGCGGCAGTCGCGACCGCCGCCAAGCCGTGCGAATGTGCCGCCTGGACGAGGACGAAGAGGCTCGCGGCGAATCCCAGAGTCCGCCAGGGAACGAGCCCGAAACTCAGTGCGCCGCGATTGCGGATCGCAAACGCGATGAGCAGCACCGCGGCGGCCCCGCCGGCGACGACGGCGACATCGATTCCGGACACGAGCAGAGGGACGAGCAGGCCGACGACCACCATGGCGATCATGAGCAGGAGGCGGTCGGGCGCCTCGGTGGGAGTGTCGAGTCGGTACCGGCCCGTCAGCGACCGTCGGTAGACGATCGTGAGCATGCCGATCGTGATGAGGACGGACGCCAGGGCCGGGGCCCAGAGGAATCCGATGAAGTCGGCCGGCGCGGTCCCGAATGTGTCGCCGGCGATGAGGTTCGTCAGATTCGACACCGGCAGGAACAGCGAGCCCGTGTTCGCCAACCACACCGTGGCCAGGGCGAACGGCAGCGGAGACAGGCCGATCCGCCGGGCCAGGACGACGATGATCGGAGTCACGAGCACGGCGGTCGTGTCCAAGGACATGAACGCAGTGATGAGCACGATCATAACGAGGACGAGGGCCCACAACACTGTTACGCGTCCCCGACCCCACAGCGCGAGATGTCCGGCCAGGACCGTGAAGACGCCCGCGACGCTCGCCAGCTCCGCCACGATGGTCATCGACAGGACGAACGCGAGCACCGGCACCGTGGTCGTCGACAGCTCGCCGAGTTCAGCCCATGTCAGGCCTCCTGCGGCCACGACGATGACAGCCGCGATCGCGAGGACCAGGGTCACCGCGCGGGCCCCGCGCTGACGCAGTCGGAGGGATGGCGTTTCACTCACAGAATGCACAGTACGCCGTGGGTGAGGCAATCCGCGCACCGAAGGTGTGCGGTTCCGCGGAGGTGAGACAGGCAGTACCGTGGATCTATGGCGCACCCACATATGTTCGAAGACGACGATCCGCTGCTGCAGCGGTTCCGCACGATCGCGCTGACACTGCCGGAAGCCGCCGAAAAGATCTCCCACGGACGGCCCACCTTCTTCACGAAGAAGACCTTCGCCATCTTCGGCGGAACACTGAAGATCGGCCCGAAGGAGATGGAACAACGGCCCCACGCGATGCTTATCAAACCCAACCCCCTCGACGCCGAGGTGCTCCTCGAACGTCCGGGAAGCTTCGTCCCCATGTACCTCGGACCCTCCGGTTGGGTCGGCCTCGAATTCGCCGACCTCGACGACGGAGAGATCCGAGAACTGCTCGTCGATTCCTACCGGAACACCGCCTCGGCGAGGTTGGTCAAGGCGCTCGACGCCTGAGTTTCAGCGCTTCCGCGCCCGCGCCCTCACAAAGCCCGCAGCTCGTGCTGTTGTCTCCATATCTCCACGCTATCCCAAGACGGGTTGTCGGAAGTCCGTTCCGGGTGTCTCCTGCGGGTGGATCCATCCCGAATTCGGCGTCGATATCGCGGTGGATCCACCCGCAGGACGCACAATCCAACGCCCCACCCTGGTCAGCGCCACCTCGGCGGACATAGGGTGGAACCATGGCCAACTCCTTTGACTACACCACCCCAGCCATCATCCCCACCCTCGACCTCAACGACGGGCGCGCGATCCCGCAGCTCGGGCTCGGCATCTACGCGATGAAGGGCGAGGAGGGCGTCGACGCGATCGAATCGGGCATCGACAACGGCTACACCCTCCTCGACACCGCGGTCAACTACGAGAACGAGCGCGAGGTCGGCCAAGCCATCGTCAACACCGGCGCCCCACGCGAGGACCTGTTCGTCACGAGCAAGATCCCCGGCCGCCACCACGGCTTCGACGAGGCGATCGCGAGCACCGAGGAATCCCTGGCCCGGCTCGGCCTCGACTACCTCGACCTCCACCTCATCCACTGGCCCAATCCCAGCGTCGGCAAGTACGTCGACACGTGGCGCGGGCTCATCGAACTGCGCGAACGCGGGCTCGTGAAGTCCATCGGCGTCTCGAACTTCACCGAGGCCATGATCACCGAGCTCATCGACGCAACCGGGGTCACCCCCGCCGTCAATCAGGTCGAGCTCCACCCTTATTTCCCGCAGGCCGATCTCATCGCCTTCCACCGCTCCATCGGCGTGCAGACCGAGAGTTGGTCCCCGCTCTACCGTGACCAGGGACTCTTCGACGAAACCCCCATCGCCGAGGCGGCCGCCGCCCACGATGTCACCCCCGCCCAGGTGGTCCTGCGCTGGCATATCGAGGCCGGTTCCATCCCGATCCCGAAGTCGGCGAACTTCGAACGCCAGCGGTCCAACGCCGACGTCTTCGAGTTCTCCCTCACCCCCGCCGAGGTGGCCGCGATCTCCGGACTCGAGCGCGGTCGGATGAAGGACCGGGACCCGCTCACGCACGAAGAGATGTGAGGCCGTTCCCTCACCCCCGCTGGCGCTTCACCCCTGCCGGGCTTTCCCTCACCCCTGCCGGGCGTCGAAGCGTCGGCGGTAGGTCGACGGCGTGGTCCGGAACTCCTCGGTGAAGCTCTGCCGGAAGGTCACGACGCTGCCGAAACCCGTCTCCGCGGCGATCCGCTCGATCGAGTGATCGGTCGTCTCGAGCAGGCGACGCGACTCATCGAGCCGACGCGACCGCACCCAGGCCGCGGGAGTGGTTCCTGTGGCGGAGCGGAAGGCCCGAACGAAGGTGCGCGTGCTCATGTGCGCCGCGGCGGCGAGATCGGCGATGGTCAGCGGTTCGCCGAGGTGGTCGAGCGCCCAATCGAGGACCCGTGAGATCGGGTCGTCCCCGGTTCGTGCCGGCAGCGGTCGCTGAATGTACTGTGCCTGACCGCCGTCGCGGTGCGGGGCGATGACGAGGCTGCGCGCGACCTCGTTCGCGACGGCGGCGCCGAGGCGGCTGCGGACGAGGTGGAGACATGCGTCGAGCCCGGACGCGGTTCCTGCGGCGGTGAGCACGTCCCCGTCGTCGATGTAGAGCACGCTTTCATCGACCTGCAGTTCGGGGTGCCGTTCGATGAGCCGATCGAAGGCCCTCCAATGGGTGACGGCATGCCGATTCGTCAGCAGACCCGCATCCGCGACCGGGATCGTCCCCAGACACAGCCCCACGATCGTCGACCCCCTCTCGTGTTCCTTCGTCAGCAGTCGACACAGGTCGGGCTCGGCCGGACGCGCATCCTCATGCCAGGACGGAACGACGATGATATCGGCACCGTCGGCCGCCTCGGCGCCGGAGAGCCCTGCGATCTCATACCCCTCCGCAGTGCGGATGGGATTCCCGTCCGCGGAGAAGACGACGGTCGACCACTCGGCCGCGCCGAGGCGGGTGACCTCGTCGAAGACCATCTGCGGGACCGAGAGATGGAACATCGTGATGCCGTCGAAGGCGAAGATCGCGATGCGCATGGTGTCCTTCCTGCCGGGCGGCTGCGGGGTGGGCGATCACCGAGGCGGGTGACCGCAGGGGGTGGGCGACCGATCGAACGAGTGCTGACCGGATGTTGGCGTGAATCCATCGTAACTGTGTCATTGCGCCTATGGTGATGATCCATCGGGACGGCGAGAGTGGAGTCATCCGATGCCACCCGCTAGAAGGAGACCCGAAATGACTACCCCACGCCGCGCCCTCGTCCTCGTCGACATCCAGCGGGACTACTTCGCCGACAGCCCACTGGTCATCCAGTACCCGAACCCGCAGGAGTCCTTGGCCAAGATCACGCAGGCCATCGACGCTGCGGCCGCCGCGGACATCCCGGTCGTCGCAGTCCAGCACACGATGGGAAGCGGTGCTCCGGTGTTCGACCCGGATGCTCCCGGATTCGCGCTCCACCCCGAGGTGGAATCGCGGCGGGCCGACTCGTGGAAGTCTCTGGTCAAGGAGAACGGGTCGGTCTACGCCGGCACCGACCTCGCCGAATGGCTGCGCGAGCAGGGAATCGACACCGTGACCTTGGTCGGGTTCATGACGAACAACTGCATCCTCGCCTCGGCGGTCGAAGCCGAAGGCCTCGGGTTCACCACAGAGGTCCTCGGCGACGCCACCGGAGCGATCAACATCGCCAACGATGCCGGATTCGCCGATGCGAAGACGGTGCACACGACCCTGCTCGCCCTACTCAACTCGAACTTCGCTGCCGTCGCCGACACCGCCGCCTGGGCGGAAGCCGTCGGCTCCGGACAGGCACTGCCGAAGAGTGACCTGGGCAGCTCCGCGATGGCAGGAGCCGAACGCGCAGGCGCCTGATTCCGGTCACGGCAGCCGACTGGTCTGATCTGCCCGCCCGGTCGGCTGCCGTCCGTCGGGGAGTTCAGCTCCTGTGAGGGGGTGACTCCCCGACCGATGCGATGAGAGCCGTGTCAGCGGCAAGTGGAAGACTGGTGGCATGGATCGAGCCATGACCGTCGTCCCGAGGGACGAACTGAAGAGCCTCGTTGACCCCGGTGCATTCGCGCGCGGCAGTGACTATGCGCGGCAGGGTCAGGTGCTGCGCATGGTGTGGCACGAAGACGAGCGAGAACTCATCGCCGATGTCGCCGGATCCGGTGGGCTCTATCAGACGACCATCGTCTTCGAGGACGAAGAAGTGCCAGGCGAGGTCCTCTACACCGACTGCACCTGCCCGGTCGGCGGCGGCTGCAAACACTGTGTCGCCGTACTCATCGTCAACAACCAGCAGATGCTGGAACTGCGGACATCCGCGATCCTCAACCACGGGTCCGACCGTACGCTGGAAGTCACCGAATCGGATCCGGTCTGGGGTGCAGGGCCTTTCGGCGTTGAAGAGAGTCTCGACTGGAGGAGGGCACCTGCCCGGTGCCCGCCGAAACCGGAATGGCAGCAACGGCTCGACCGCATCGTCGAGGCGTCCCTCGGTTCGAGTCCGCAGACGGAGGCCGTGGCCCTCGGCTTCGAACTCCACCGTCCCCCGCAGCGCAGCTATTTCAACAGAGCCCCCTCGAGGCTCAAGGTCACCGAGCTCGCCGACGAACCCGAGCCGCAGTTGTACGCGCGACCGCTCGTACCCGGAGCGAAGGGCAACTGGATCAAAGGACAGGCGGGGTGGCACTGGTTCACCTCACGACTCAACGCCTCCCGCTTCGATGCCGACCAGTTCGAATGGTTCTACCGCTTGGTCACCCTTGACGACGGTCTCGGCCGCCCCGGCTATGCGTCCGCGACCGCAATGCTCTCGCTCGATGACTTCGGTTCGCCCTTCCTCTGGGAGCTGCTCAACCAGGCCGCTGACCTCGATATTCCTCTCGTCAGTGCCGACAAACAGATCGAGATCCAGCTGGGTCGGCAGGCGGAATTCCACCTCGATCTCACCAGCAGTGATGACGACCTCCTGCTTCGCTCCGACATCGCCATCGACGGTCGACAGGTCCCTGCCCGTAATGTCCGACCCATCGGACGCACCGGCGTCTACGGCCTGGAGATGGTCGGCAAGTCGAAGGCTCGGATCACCCTTGCGCCACTGAACGAACCACTGACCCCACCGCAGCACACCATCCTCAGCGACGCCGCCGTGACCAGAATTCCGGCCACGGGTCACGAGGATTTCTTCGGCCGCATCCTCCCGCTTCTGCGGACGCCGCCGAACCGGCGCGGCAGTGACCGCACTGGCAGCGACCACGCCGGCGACCAGCGGGTCTTCAGCAGCGACGGATCCGTCGACCTGCCCGTCGAGAAGTCCCCGCACCTCAACCTGCACATCAGCTACGAAGGCCCCGACAAGCGCGACCCAGCCAAACGCGGCTCCGACAAGCACCGCCGCGACCAGAGCCCAACCACTCCGACGATGCGTCTGTCCTGGTCATGGACCTACTATTCGCCGCAACGGACGTTCCCCTTGGTGCCTCACCACAGCGAACTGTCCGACCAAGTGCGCGGCCGCGACCAGAAGTTCGAACACGCTGTGCTCCGCCGATTGCGCGCCATCGACCCCGACGCTGCCCGAACAGAATCGACCACCCTGAGCGGCATCGATGCCGCCACCTACAGCACCCGGGTCCTGCCCCGAATCGACGAGCTCGACGACGTCACCGTCACCTACGCAGACAGCGACAACGCCCCCGACTTCCGTGAACTCGAGGCGACCCCACAGGTGAGCGTCCGCACGGAGGCGACCGATGACTCGGACTGGTTCGACCTCGGCATCGACGTCTCTGTCGACGGCCGTGAGATCCCCTTCGTCGACCTGTTCACCGCACTCGCCCAAGAGCAGTCCCACCTCATCCTCGAGGACGGATCGTTCTTCTCCCTGGACAACCCCGCCTTCGATCGCCTGCGCGAACTGCTCGCCGAGGCGAACGCCCTCGACGGCTTCTCGCCCGAGAATCCGCAGATCAGCCGCTATCAGACCGCCCTGTACGACGAGTTCGAAGACCTCGCCGATGACGTCGCCGACGATCCCCGATGGTCCGAACTCATGGACGCGGGCTGCGCAATCTCGACACCATCGCCGAGGTGGCCGTGCCCGAGACCGTGAACGCGCAGCTGCGGCCCTACCAGGTGGAGGGCTTCCGGTGGTTGGCATTCCTCCGTCAGCACCACCTCGGCGGGATCCTCGCCGACGATATGGGTCTGGGCAAGACCCTGCAGACACTCGCCCTCATCGACCACGATCGGAGCGAACGCGAGACCCGGGCTCCGTTCCTTGTCGTCGCTCCCACCTCGGTGGTGGCGAACTGGGTGCTCGAGGCGCGCAAGTTCACCCCGCACCTGAGCGTGACCGAGGTCGGGGCGACCGCGAAGAAGCGGAAGAGCCCCGTCACCGAGGCGGTCGCCGGCGCCGACATCGTCGTCACCTCGTACGCGGTGATGAGGCTCGACATCGACGAATTCGCCGACCTCGACTGGGCAGGCGTCATCTTCGACGAAGCCCAATTCATGAAGAACCACCAGGCGAAGACGCACCGAGCGGCCCGTCGGCTCGAGGCCCCGTTCCGGCTGGCGATCACGGGCACGCCGATGGAGAATTCGCTCACCGATGTGTGGTCGCTGACGGCGATCACCTCGCCGGGACTGTTTCCGAACGCGAAGCGCTTCAGAGACGACTACGGCCGGCCGATCGAATCGGGCGAGGCCCCGGGCCGGATGGATCGGCTGCGGTCGCGGCTGCGCCCATTCATGCTGCGCCGGACCAAGGACCTCGTCGCCGCAGACCTGCCGGAGAAGCAGGAACAGGTGCTCACCGTCGAACTCGAACCCGCGCACCGGCGACTCTACGACACGGTGCTGCAGCGCGAACGCAAGCAGGTGCTCGGCCTCCTCGGCGACTTCGAGAAGAACCGGTTCGCGATCTTCCGGTCGCTGACCCTGCTGCGGATGCTCGCGCTCGATCCCGGGATCGTGGCCGCCTACGCGGACTCCGGGATCGCCTCGAGCAAACTCGCGGTGCTCATGAGTCATCTTCGCGAGGTCGGCGACGAGGGTCACCGGGCGCTCGTGTTCAGTCAGTTCACGAGCTACCTGCGTGCGGTGGCGACCGAACTCGAGGACAACGGGATCGACTACGTCTACCTCGACGGGTCCACGACGGATCGGACGAAGGTCATCGAAGCCTTCCGTGAGGGCAGCGCTCCCGTGTTCCTCATCAGCCTCAAGGCCGGCGGATTCGGACTCACCCTCACCGAGGCTGACTACGTGTTCCTGCTCGACCCGTGGTGGAATCCCGCGGCCGAGAATCAGGCCGTCGACCGGACGCACCGCATCGGTCAGACCCGGCAGGTCATGGTCTACCGACTCGTCGCCGAGAACACGATCGAAGAGAAGGTGCTCGCGCTGCAGACGAAGAAGGCCGAACTCTTCACCGCGCTCATGGACGAGGGCAGCGCGTTCAGCGAGGTGATCTCGGCCGCGGACATCAAGGGCCTGCTGGAGGGGTGAGCGGTCGACGACCCGTTTGAGAAGCAGAATCGAAGACGTCCTTGAGCGCCATTCGCCCGGGGTGGGGTAGTGGCTGCCAGCTACCGTGACCCTTCGTGTCGAAACTCTGGAGCAGGTAGGCGATGAGGCGCCTGGAGAGTGCGTGGGCGTGCTCGGGTGGAGCCATGCTGACGCCGCTGTTGGCGAAGAAGATGAGCAGCAGATCGGAGGGGTCGAAGTCGCGGCGCAGTCGGCCGGATTCCTGTGCCCGGTGGGCGAGTCTCGCAAACGTCGATTCTGCGTGATTGCTCTTCTCGTCAAAATCCGAGTCGTCGGCGATCGTGGTGAGGAAGGCCTCGGTGAATCCACGATCCTCGACTTGCATCTGGCCGAGCTCTTCGACGAAGGTGCAGAAACCGTGCCACGGGTCCGGGTCGGCCGCGGCATCGTCGAGGACCGATTCGCAATGCGTGATCTGAGTCGAGAACACCTCGTCGATGAGTGACCTGCGATCTGGGAACCGACGGAACAGGGTGGCCGCGCCGACCCCCGCTCGCCGGGCGATTGCGGTCATGGGGACGTCGATGCCGCGGTCAGCGAAGAGCTGCCTGGCCGCTGCGATGATACGAGCACGGTTGTGGGCGGCATCAGCTCGCAGCCTTGTGCGTGGGGTGTGGCTGCCGGTGTCCTGCGCGTCGATCTGAGTCGGCTCGGCCATTTCTTCTCTCACTTCCTCCGGATTCGGAATGCAGCGATGATTCCTCCGCTTAGCCTATCCGTAAGTGGAAACTGCGTTCCACATACTGTGGGGCAGCGAGAGGCACCGTAGGGTGCAGAGGAGAGTGGCGGAGATGAAGGTACTGATGTTCGGACGCGGCGTCATTTCGACGCTGTATGGATGGGCCCTCGACAAGGCGGGCAACGATGTCGACTTCTACGTTCGTCCCGGACGTGCCGCCGACTTCGGCCGGTCGGTCGATCTGGACATCAGAGACGGCAGGAAGAAGTCGGTGAAGGGGACGCCGGTGAAAGGGTCGTGGCCGATCACGCTGCGTGAGGATCTCGAACCCGATCACGACTACGATCTCATCATCGTCAGCGTCAATCACGACCAACTGGAGGCCGTGGTCGACTTCCTCAGCACTCGGGTCGGCAGCGCCACCGTGCTCATCTTCAGCAACGTCTGGGCCGAGCCCGCAGACGTGGTGAGGGCGTTGCCGCACGAGCAGGTCGTGTGGGGCTTCCCCGGCGGCGGGGGAGGGTTCTCCGGTCATACGCTGCGCGGCGGATTCGTCAAAGCCGTCTTCTTCGGCGATATCGATGGGTCGAGTCGCACCACCCGACATCGTGAGGTCACCGAGCTCTTCGAAGCCGCCGGATTCTCGATCTCGCACGTGGCAGACTTCCGGAGCTGGCTGTGGTTTCACATCATCCTCGATGCCGCCATCATGGTCGGTTGGCTGAGAATGGGAAGTTTCGATGCTCTCGTTCGATCGCGGCCGGCGCTGCGCGAAGTCGTCCGACTCATCCGCGACATGATCCCCGTACTCACGGCGAAAGGCGGCACCGCGAGGCTCGGCGCGGCCGCGGCGAAGTATGTTCCTGCGGGAGTCCTCGCCATTGTGATGAAGAAGCTGCTGGCCGCCGACACGGTCCCCGCTGTCGCGATGAGACAGGCTCAGGACACCGGTCATATCGATTATGAGGCGAAGGCCATCTACCCGCGAGATGTCCTTGCCGATGCCAGGCGTCTGGGAGTCGCGGTTCCCAAGCTCGAAGCGAATGAGCCCGCGTTCGCATAGGTTCGTACGACCGTTGGCCGGACGATCGGGTCCGTCGGGAGTCGAGGCGATGACGGTAGGGCGCTATTGACTCGGAACCTCGACGAGGTTGCCCCTGATTCCGTCGAGAAAGCTCGCCCCCAGCGGGGTCAGGGACAGAAGTTTGCGTTTCGCCCCGGTCCGCGGGGCAGCGACGGCGGTGCTCTGCAGCAGGCCGGAATCCTGCAGACGTTTGATCGTGCGGTAGAGGCCGCGCTCGGTGATCTGCCAGCCGGTGGCGGCGGTGACCGCCTCGGCGATGGTCGAGATCTCGGCCGGCTGATGCGCGGCGACGAGGGAGAGCGTGACCGGAGTGAGCATCGACTTCTTGTACGTCTCAACCCAGGAGTCGACGCGATGGTCGAGCCACTCCTGTTCCTCCGGGGAGAGGAATCGTTTGGGCGCGCCCTCCATCTTGCCGGCGGCTTCGCCGTCCCCAGTGGCGCGTGACGTCTCGGCCACGCTCAGTCCTCCCAGCCGCGGCCGAGGACCGCGCCGACGAGGTGGATGAGCAGGCCGAAGCCCCAGAGGGCGCTCATGACGATGGTGACTCCGAACCACGAGCCACCGAGGGCGGCCTGAGCAATGTCCGAAGCGGTCCTGTCGACAGCGCCCGCGGCCATGAGGCGAACGATCGCGTGCAAGTTGTACGAGGTGGTCACCGTGACGAACGCGATGACGTGTGCGATGGCGACTCCGAAGCGGACACGCTTGAGCACGCGCAGGTTCTTCCACAGCCACGCCGCGATTCCCAGAGCCACAATGGCGGTGAGGATCCCGGCGAGGACTGTGACCTCTCCGCCGGTGGCGGCGATGACGACCTGGACGATGAGCATGGCGATGATGAGGCCGAGCGCATAGGGGAGCAGAAGTGTTCGAGCGTTGGCGGGCGATGAGGTCTGCGACATTGTAGACATACTGGTACTGTACCTATGGTTCATTGCTTGATTCAAGAGGCACATCCTCCCAGCGCACTGTGTGAGAATGATTGCGTGGAGATGAGAGCCAGGCACCGGCGCACACTGCGCGGCATCCTGGCCGCGGCAGCGGCGACCTTCGTCGCACTGACCTCGCACCTGCTCGGCGGGGGAGCCCTCCCGACTGCGATGGGCATCATAGTGCCGCTGGCGCTGTCGAGTCTCATCTGCGTCCTCCTCGCCGGACGGCGACTCTCACTGCCACGACTGGCGGTCTCGGTCGGGGTCAGCCAAGCCCTGTTCCACCTGCTCTTCTCCCTGTTCACCCAGACCGGTGCGACCGGGGCCGGCAGCTGGCTGAGCGGCCTCCTCGGCGGCCACTCGGCCCATCTCGCTGCTGGTCGGGCGATGTCCGGAGCTCACTCGATGCAGGGAGCTCACGCCGCGCACGCGTCAATGCCGACCATGGACACAACCATGGCCACCGAGCACGCGATGCATTCCCACGCCTCACCCGCCATGCTTGTGTCCCACTGCATCGCCGGGATCGTGACGATCGCGATGATCTACTGGGCCGAGCGGCTGCCGGTCATGCTCGGCGAGTTCGCCCGCCTCATCATCGGGGCGATCATCCCGCGACTCATCCTCCTGCGGACACCGATATCCGGACCACGCACGCAGGTCAGCGTCGAACCGGTGGTGCCGCGCAGCCTCGGCGTGCTCCGGTCCCCGGTACTGCGGCGGGGCCCACCACAGCCTGCTTTCTGACACCCATCACATCCGTACATCGGCTCCCGTGAGCCGATGCGATCTCTGCTGACCGCACCCGGTCGATCAGGTCTGCCCTGGTCGCCTGGGTCTGCCTCAGCGCAGATCCGACAGAAAGCATGATCATGACAACACCCTCTGACACCATGCCCGAAAACTCGGGCCAAGTCTCGACCGGCGGCCGGAACGAACGACAATCGGACCGGCGCCCCTCCCCGTGGTTCGGCCCGCTCCTGCGCCGCCTCCACTTCTACGCGGGCATCCTCATCGGCCCGTTCATCCTCATCGCAGCGCTCAGCGGGGCGGCCTACGCGATCAGTCCGCAACTCGAAAAGATCGTCTACGCCGACCAGCTGAGCGTTCCCCCGACCGATCACCCGCTTCCGCTGGCCGCGCAGATCGAGTCCGCGAACGCGACGTTCGGCGGCGGTGCCGAGCCCTCGGCGGTGCGCCCGGCCCCCGAACCCGGAGACACCACCCGGGTGATGTACGCCGACCCCAGCCTGGGGGAGAGCGAATCCCGAGCGATCTTCGTCGACCCATCCACCGCCGAGGTAGTCGGTGACCTCACCGTGTACGGAACTTCGGGTGCCCTGCCGCTGCGGACGTGGATCGACCAGCTGCACCGCAGCCTCCACCTCGGCGATGTCGGACGTCTCTACAGCGAACTGGCCGCCTCATGGTTGGGAATCGTCGCGGCCGCGGGTCTCGTGCTCTGGATCCAACGGGCACGACGAACGCGCCGACCAGGACAGATGCTGCGCCCGAACCGAAAGCATACGGGCCTGCGACGCACCTTCTCCTGGCACGCCTCGGTCGGCATTTGGGCGGCAATCGGAATGCTGTTCCTCTCCGCCACCGGGATCACCTGGTCCCAGCTCGGCGGTGCGAACGTCACGCAGCTGCGTGCGGCACTGAGCTGGGAGACGCCGGCGGTCTCGACGGAGCTCGCGGGGGAGTCGGCTACGGGTTCGGCTGATGCCGGCAGTGCCGGTGACCAATCCGGGCACGATAGCCACGAAGGCCATTCCGGCCACGAAGGCCATGAGGGCCACACGGACGGCACGGGATCCGGCACTGCGTCGGCAACGTCCGAGGTCGATCCGGCCGATTTCGACATGATGCTGTCCATGGCGCACGGGGTCAACATCGACACCGGTCAGGTCGAGATTCTGCCGCCTGCGGACGCGAACTCGGCGTGGGTGGTCCAGGAGATCCAGCGCAGCTTCCCCACGAAGGTCGACGCCGTCGCCTTCGACCCGAGAACGATGGAGGTCACCGATCGGGTCGACTTCGCCGACTACGGCATCGCGGCGAAGCTCGCCCGCTGGGGCATCGACCTGCACATGGGCTCCCTGTTCGGACTGGCCAACCAGATCGTGCTCTTCGTCCTCGCCATCGGCATCGCCTCGATGGTGGTCTGGGGCTATCTCATGTGGTGGCAGCGCCGTCCGAAGCACGATCCGTCGAGGCGCTTCGGGGTCCTCCCACCCCGAGGAGCATTGCGAGGCGCGCCGTGGTGGGGGCTCGGGGCGGTCGTCCTCGCCGCGTTCGGCATCGGTGTGTTCCTGCCGATGGTGGGGATCAGCCTCGTGGTGTTCCTCATCATCGACGTGGCCCTCGGTCTCCGAGCGAGACGACGAGGACCAGTGACGAGCTGATCGCGGCGAAGCCTCCCCGGTGCCGGCGCGACTCAGGCGACAGGCTTCAGGCTTCGAGCCTCAGGCGTCGGGCACCGGGTTGGCTTCGGACCCCTCCGTGATGGTGAGGACGACGACGCTGTCGGCGTCCACCCTCAGGTGCCGACGATGGGTTTCCGCGTCCGCGCCGGTGAGTGCTTCCCGGGCCCCCGCCAACGAGGCGGCTCCGCAGGGTCCCGCGGCCACCCCGAGATCGGCGAGCCGGTGGGCGGCATCGATGGCGGCGGCGTCGCTGACCGTCACCGCGGCGTCGAGGCCGTTGCGAATCAAGGGCCACGCCAGCGAGGAGGGGGTTCCGCAGTTGAGTCCGGACATGATCGTCTGTCCGGTCTCCACCGTCACGGGGTGGCCTGCTTCGAGGCTCGGCCCCATGCACGCCGCCGCCTCGGTTTCGACCGAGACGACTGCTGTGTCGCCGCCGGCGCTCGCCCGCCGGTAGTGCGCCAGCCCGGCCTGCAGCAGGGAGCCGACCCCGGTCGGCACGCACACCAGATCGGGCGCGTGGCGGCCGGCCTCTCTCAGCTGCGCGTCGATCTCACGGAACAGCGTCGAGTAGCCGTCGACGATCCATCCGGGAACCTCTTCGTAGCCCTCCCACGCGGTGTCCTGGACGAGCACCCCGCCATTGGCGGCCGCGTAGTCGGCGGCCGCTGTGACGGTCTGGTCGTAGTTGGCCTCGAGCTCGACGACCTCCGCACCTTCACCGCGGATCGCGGCGACGGCACTCGGATGGATGCCGCCGGCCGGCACGAAGATGCGAGCCGGACGTCCCGCCTCCCGCGCGAACCGGGCCACGGCGCGGCCGTGGTTGCCATCGGTGGCGGTGACCACCTCGGCGTCGGTGCCTGCCTGCGCCGACTCAAGGGCACGGTGAACCGCCCACGAGGCACCGAGGGCCTTGAACGCGGGCATGCCCAGCCGCGTCGACTCGTCCTTGGCGAAGACCGCGGCGACCCCGAGTTCGCGGGCGAGCTCCGGCAGCGGGGTGAGCGCGGTGGGCTCGTACCCGGCCAGGCTGCGGTGGAAGTCCAGGGCCGCATCGTCCTGGTCGGGACTCGACCAGGAGCGGTCACGGTCATTGGCGGTCCAGGCAGCGGTGGTGGTGGTCATGAGCGGTTCCCTTCGGGTAAGCGGGCGGTGACGAGTGCGGTGTAGAAGTCGATCCCCGCGCCGAGGATCGCGTCGTTGAAGTCGAAGTCGCGGCTGTGCAGCGGGGCCATACCGCCGCCGACAGTGCCACTTCCGGCCGCGCCGCCACCATCGGCCGCGCCGCCTTCGGTGATCTCGCCGGCGCCGAGGAAGGCGAAGCAGGCCGGTACCGCGCGGGCATAGGCGGCGAAGTCCTCGCTGGCGGTGATCGGTCGACAGGCGGCGTCGACCTTGTCGGCTCCGAGTGCTGACTCGGCTGCCGCGGCGGCATGGCCGACACAGTCGACGTCGTTGATCGTCGGGCGGAAGACGCGGGTGTGGATGACCTCGCTTGAGGCGCGATGGGCCAGAGCGGCACCCTCGGCGATCTCCCGGATACGGGTCTCGACCAGCGCACTGTCGGTGTCGGTGAATGTCCGCGCGTCCCCGCGGATGACCACCTGATCGGGGATGGCGTTGCGGGCGCCGTCGGTGGTCAGCTCTGTGCAGGAGACGACGACCGCGTCGAGCGGATCGACGCTGCGGGCGACGATCGTCTGCAGGGACAGGACCACCTCGGCGCCGATCACCATGGGGTCGATGACGTGCTACGGGGCCGAGGCATGCCCGCCGCGGCCGGAGATGCGGATCTCGAAGTTGTCCTCGGCGGCCATGAGCGGTCCGGGGCGGGTATGGATCTCGCCGGCCGGCAGGCCCGGAATGTTGTGCAGTCCGTAGACCTCGTCGGTGGGGAACCGGTCGAACAGTCCGTCGGCGATCATCGCCTCGGCGCCGGTGCCCGGCTCCTCCGCCGGTTGGAAGAACAGACGGACGGTTCCGCCGAAGGCGATGTCCTTCGCCAGCGCCGAGGCGGCTCCGAGTACCATCGCCATGTGCCCGTCGTGCCCGCAGGCGTGCATGGCGCCGACGTTCTTCGACGCGTAAGGCACGCCGGTGCGTTCCTCGATGGGCAGCCCGTCCATGTCCGCGCGCAGGGCGATCGTCCGCGGACTCGTGCCGCGGGTGAGGGAGGCGACGACACCGCTGCCACCGACACCGGTGGTGACCTCCCAGCCGAGGTCGGTGCTGGTGCGGGCGACGAAGTCGGCGGCCTCGGCGACGTCGAATTCGGTGCCCGGAATCTGGTGGAGGTGCCTGCGCCACTGGGTGGCGAGGTCGATGTGTTCTGCTGTCATGTCCTCAGAATCCTGCAGAGGCGTGAAGTCGTTCAACTGGAACTGACAAAGTGGTCGGTTTCAGCCGGGTCTCACGCAAAGATATTGCGCCGCGTGTGCGGAACGCTGAGACTGAGGGGGTGGACACCTCTCTCGACGACATCGACCTGAGACTGCTCGAAGCCCTGCAGGCCGATGCGCGTCTGCCCCAATCGGCTCTGGGTGCGCGCGTCGGGCTGTCGACTGCGGCGGTCAACCGGCGTCTCAAACGGCTGACCGAGGCGGGCATCATCCTCGGCAGCACTCTGACCTTGGCCCCGGAACTCCTCGGTCGCCCGGTGCGGGTCATCGCCCAGCTCGCCGTCGAGAGCGAACAGCTGGACAAGCTCGATGCGGTCCGTGCCTCGTTGGTCGAAGGTCAGGAGGTCCAGCAGTGCTACTACGTGGCGGGGGAGTGGGACTTCGTGCTCATCCTCCTGGTCAAGGACATGGCCGAATACACGGAGCTGACCCGGCAGCTCTTCTTCGGCAACGACAACATCCGCCGCTTCAGCACCCAGGTCGTCATGGACGCCGCGAAGGTCGGCCTCACGGTGCCGTTGCGGCCGTCGCTCTGACGTCGTCGATCTCGGTCCCCGACACCACGCATGCCAGTCCGCGGTGGCGGCGGGTGGTGAACACCATGACGGCCGAGACCACGACGAGGAAGAAGAGGAGCAGTCCGGACAGCGGGAACGTCCATTGCGACAGCAGCATGTAACCGCCGATGCCGAAGAGGAACCGCAGGACCCGACCGACCGCAACCGGGCCCCGCACCTGCACGGCCGCGATGAGGACGAGCCGTTCGCCGAGGGTGACTCCCCGGCTGAGGACGGAGAAAAGCTGTGCGGCGAAGGGCAGAGCGAAGCCGATGAATGTGACGATCTGCCCCGGTTCGGTGATCGTCCCGTCGCCGAGGACAGCCGCGATGACTCCGACGGCGAGGGCGACCGTCCAGCCGAACAGCCCCCAGATGAGCAGGTCGCAGAGGATGCCGGTCAGCCGACGGGTCAGCGTGAGCGGGCGGGGAGCATCGGGTGCCTGCAGGCCCTCCTGCCTGCGAAGGAGGAGCAGGCTCGCCAAGGAGCCGAGGAATGCACCGAACGTGTTCATCATGAGGTCGTCGACGTCGAAGACCCGGTAGGCGCAGGAGTAGATGCCCCAGATCCCGGTGATCTGGGTGACCTCGATGAGCGCCGAGGCGGCCAGTCCCGTGATCGTCGCCACGACGATGCCGCGTCCGGCGAGCTGCCTGACGAACCAGCCGAGCGGGACGAAGAGGATGACGTTGAGAGCCGCCTGCAGAACCGCAGGGTTGGTCATCAGGGCGCGGACGCTGCCGGTGTCGAAACTGAGGATGTCGCTGACGAACTGGAACGGGACCAGCTGCACGGCCGCGCAGGTGACCTCATCGGCCGGTGGGACCGGCAACAGCGTGTACGTCCACAGCGCCATCGCGTAGATCGCGGCGGCCAGCCATATCAACGTGCGCCAGAACGTCAGTCCGCCTCGGCGACGATAGCTGATCGCGACGAACGGCACGAACGCGAGCACGGCGATGCCGCAGCCGACGAGGACGGCCACGAAGGCAGGAAGAACGAAGGAGCTCATGCTCGTAACCCTACGTGTTCGCCCAGGTCAGCGGCAGCCGGAACGAGTCGAGGTGGTGTCTGCAGGAGCGTCGCCCGGTTTTCCTCTCCCACGCCGCGATCCGCCGCGTAGGCTGGACTCATGCCGCACTTCCTGCTGACCCGTACACCCCAGCCCCCTCGCCCCGACAACGATCGAACTGCAGGCCCCTCGGCAAGTGCCCCCACCCACCGCGCCCCCGTCCCTGCCCGCCGCAACCTCATCACCCTCTTCGCGATCCTGCTCGTCGCCTGGGTCGGCATCGCCGGAGTCGGTGGCCCCTACTTCGGCAAGATCTCCGAGGTGGCCACGAACGACCGTTCCTCGTTCCTCCCCGAATCCGCCGAATCCACCCGCGCCCAGGAGATCATCGACCGCTTCAGCGACGATGACTACGTCCCCGCCATCGTCGTCCTCGATAACACCGACGGCGTCACCGAAGACGACACAGCCGCCCTCGACGACGTGGCCAAACAGCTCGACGACGACGGTCTGCTCGCCGCCGACGCCTCACCGGTCATCCCCGCCGAAGACGGCGACGCCCTCCAGATCATCCTCCCCGTCTCCTCGGACACCACGGGCGACGACGTCGAGAAGATCAGAGACATCATCAGCAGCGCCTTCCCGACCGCCAACGCCGCCGATGCCACCCCGGACGAGTCCGGCAATGTTCCGACCCCGGCCACGGTCGCCGATGTCTACGTCACCGGCCCGGCAGGATTCGCGGCCGACCTCTCCGAGGCCTTCGCCGGCATCGACGGGATCCTCCTTCTCGTCGCCCTCATCGCGGTCTTCGTCATCCTCGTCATCGTCTACCGCTCACCGCTGCTGCCGGTCATCGTCCTCTTCACCTCCGTGGCCGCGCTGTCTGCGTCGATCTTCGTTATCTGGCACCTCGCCGACGCCGGGATCCTCCTCATCAACGGCCAAGTCCAGGGCATCCTCTTCATCCTCGTCGTCGGCGCCACCACGGACTACTCCCTCCTCGTCGTCGCCCGCTTCCGCGACGCCCTGACAACCGAGCCGGATCGCGTGCGTGCCGGGCTCGCCGCGCTCAAGGGCGTGGCCGAACCGATCGCCGCCTCCGGAGGCACCGTCATCGCCGGCCTCCTCGTCCTCCTGCTCACCGACCTCGCCTCGACGCGTGCGCTCGGGCCGGTCGCGGCCATCGGCATCGCCGTGGCCATGCTCGCCGCGCTGACCTTCCTGCCGGCCGCGCTCATCATCATCGGTCGCGCCGTGTTCTGGCCGTTCCGACCCCAGGTGGCGGCCGCCTCGGCGAGGCCGGAGAAGAAGGGCCTGTGGGCCCGCATCGCCGAGGTGATCGCCGCCCGTCCGCGGCTCATCTGGGTCGGTCTCGTCGTCCTCTTGGTCCTGCCGCTCCTCGCCGTCCCGCAGTTCAAGGCCTCCGGGGTGGCGCAGAGCGAATTCGTCCTCGGCGACTCGGAGGCCCGCGACGGTCAGGACGTCCTGGCCGAGCACTACCCCGGCGGGTCCGGGACCCCGACCCAGGTCGTCATCGACGCGGACGAACTGAGCACAGCCGCCGAGGCGGTCGGCCACCTCGGCGGTGTCGGATCCATGACCGTGGCGGCCGAGGATTCCCCGAGCGGAACTATCGGCATCGACGAGGACGGGAAGCTCCAGCCCCCACAGGGCGGTTCCGACAGCGGAGGCGCGGCGGGCAGCGGAGGCGCACCCGGCGACTCGGTGACGATCGAGCCCACTGAGGTCGACGGTCAGGTCCTGCTCGAGGTCACTCTCTCCGACGCCGCGGACTCCCTGGCCGCCGAGACGACGGTGACGGACATCCGCGACGCCGTCCACGGCATCGACCCCGATGCGCTGGTGGGCGGGGAGACCGCGGTCGACCTCGACACGAACACCACCGCCGAGGCGGACCGTGCCCTGGCGATCCCGATCATCCTGCTCGTCATCACGGTCATCCTCATCCTGCTGCTGCGATCCCTGTTCGCACCGCTGCTGCTCGTGGCCCTGACCGTGCTGTCCTTCGGCACCGCCGTGGGAGTCTCGGCCCTGGTGTTCAACCACATCATCGGCTTCCCCGGGGCGGATCCGTCGGTGCCGCTCTACGCCTTCGTCTTCCTCGTCGCACTCGGCATCGACTACAACATCTTCCTCATGTCCAGAGTGCGCGAGGAATCACTCAAGGTCGGCACACGGGCCGGCGTGCTCAAGGGGCTCGTGGCCACGGGTGGGGTGATCACCTCGGCGGGTGTGGTGCTCGCGGCGACCTTCGCCGCCCTCGGAGTCATTCCGATCATGTTCCTCGTCCAGCTCGCCTTCATCGTCACCTTCGGTGTGCTGCTCGATGCGATCCTCGTGCGCTCGCTCATCGTCCCGGCGCTCGTCCACGACATCGGACGCGGCGTGTGGTGGCCGTGGCGGAAGCGGATCCCGCGGGACTGAGCTGGGCGCGGACCGGGCGAGCCACCTCGGCGAGGTCGAAATGACGGCAGGGGAGCCGAGCCGGCAATACGATACCCCCGGAGTGAGATCGGAGTCGTGGGGCGACTCTGTCCGACCTCTGCAGCCGGGGGCACGTTGGGGATGTACCGGATATCGACGTCGAGGGGTGGTCGACGAGCCCCTGAAACGGGGCCGGGTATACCATTGAACTACTGTTTTGTTGACTATGCAACAAGAGTGTGGCATGCCACATCGACTAGCGAGGGCGGACCGATGGACACGACGACTCCGGTGAGCAGCATGATCAGGCAGAACGGTCCGATCAAGATCGCTGCCTGGCGTCTGATGATGGAGAAGTATCGGGACTTCATGACGAGGTTCGAACAGGAGTTCCGGACCCGGCACGGACTGACCGTCAACGAGTTCGACGTGCTCATCAATGCCCGACCTGAGTCGCCGGTGCGCCACCGTGACCTGCTGCGCAGCCTGGTGATCGGCCGCAGCGCGCTCAGTCGGCTGCTCGGCAAGCTCGAGGAGCGAGGTCTCGTGAGGCAGGAGCCCGACCCGGAGGACCATCGCGGCGTGTTCGTGGCGCTGACCGAGGAGGGACTGCGGCTCTGCGACGAGGCGGCCGCGACGAATGCGGAGATCATCCTTGCCGGTTTCGCCGGGCTCACCGATGCCGAGGCCGACGAGATCTTCGAACTCGTGTCGAAGGTCCGCCCTGTCGAGTAGGGGAGCCAGTTCCTCAGGCGGGAGCCAGTTCCTGATCGGAGACGGTCCGACTCCCCACCCACTGCGAAGAGGACTACGATGTGGCCATGAGCAACGTCGAGACTCGCCCCGATCAAGTCGTCTGCAAGGCCGGGGGACTGCCTGGTCCGGCATGTGACCAGCAGGGACGCTCCCCGGTCGAGATCATCACCTCCCGAGACGTGCCGCTCGGCGGCCCGCGGGCGATGACCGTGCGCCGCACCCTGCCCCAACGGCAGCGCTCCCTCATCGGCCCCTGGTGCTTCGTCGACCACTACGGGCCCGCCGACGTCTCGGTCACCGGCGGCATGGACGTCGCCCCGCACCCGCACACCGGGCTGCAGACCGTGAGCTGGTTGTTCGACGGCGCCATCCAGCACATCGACTCCGGCGGTAACGCCGGCCTCGTCCTGCCCGGCGAGGTCAATCTCATGACCGCCGGGGCCGGCATCTGCCACTCAGAGGTCTCGACCGAGGAGACCACGACCCTCCACGGCGTCCAGCTCTGGCTGGCGCTGCCCGATGCCACCCGTCACCAGCCCGAACGCGAGTTCGAGCACTTCGAACCCACGCCCGTGTCCTTCGACGGTGGGGAGATGCTCGTCTTCCTCGGAAAACTCTGGGGAACGGAATCTCCGGTGCAGACTCACTCGCCGCTGCTCGGCGCCGAGATCCGACTCGACCCCGGTGCGAGCATCGACCTGCCCGTGAACCCGGGATTCGAGCATGGCCTTCTCGTCGACTCCGGCGACATCGCGCTGGAGAACGTCGACCTGCCCGTCGCGGCGGTCGGCTACACGGGCACCGGCGTTGAGGAGCTGCGCATCGCCAATCGCAGCGACGAACCCGCCCGACTCATCCTCCTCGGCGGGGAACCTTTCCCCGAAGAGATCGTCATGTGGTGGAACTTCGTCGGCCGCACCCATGAGGAGATCGCCCGATTCCGCGAGGAATGGCAGGCCGAAGGCGACCGCTTCGGCGTCGTCGACGGCTACGTCGGCAAGGGCGGACCCGGTCGCAATGCCGATGACATGGGAAGGCTTCCCGCGCCGAGGCTGCCCGACGTCACGATCAGACCGCGGAGAAATCCTCCGCCTCAGGTCCAAGGTGGGCCCGCGGAATAGATCGGACCGGAGGAACAGTACGGACCCGCGGAATAGAACCGCGCCGAATTCCGCTCCACCCAGTACCGACAGGTCGGCATCAGTTTGCCGACTCCCGCAGATTACGACGAAGGAGTTCTTGCCATGGCGAAGACATTCGAGGACAAGACCGGCGCCGAGGTGACCGTGGCACTCAACGAGGACACCCAGTCCTATGAGATCACCGTCGCCGACGGTACGGTCGCCGGGCATGCGTACTACCTGCCCGGTCCTGAGGCCGAAACCGAGCGCATCTTCTTCCATACGGTCGTCGACGAGGAGTTCGGCGGTCGGGGACTGTCGAAGTTCCTCGTCGCCGAGGCGCTCGATGACTCCCGTGAACGCGGAGTCACGGTGGTGCCGGTGTGCCCGCTGTTCGTCAAGAAGCTGCAGGAGACCGGCGATGACTACACCGCACAGGGCGGCAAGTTCCGCAATGCCACCGGCGCCGACATCGACATCGTCAAGCGGCAGGCGTGAGCGGGCCGATGAGCAACGCGAGTCGCCCCTTCATCGACAAGATCCATCCCGAGAACTATAGGGCCATGGCCCAGGCGGCCGCGGCATCCCGGAAGGCCTCGCGTGCCGCAGGACTCGACGACGGGCTCATCGAGCTCGTGAACACGCGGGTCTCGCAGATCAACGGCTGCCGCACGTGCCTGAGCATCCACGCTCCGGCAGCGCGGAAGGCCGGGGTCTCTCAGCTCAAGCTTGATGTGCTGCCCAGCTGGCACGAGGCCGAGATCTTCAGCAATCAGGAGTTCGCGGCACTGACTCTCGCCGAGTCGCTGACCGTGCTCGACAAGACCGCCGATCGCGACCAGATCGCCGCCGATGCCGCTCAGCACCTGAGCACAGAGCAGATCTCGGCGATCGAGTGGTCGGTCGTCCTCATCAACGCGTTCAACCGCATCTCGATCGCCAGCGACCATCCGGTGTTCGGAGCCCAGCAGGATTAGTTGAGGATCTGCTTGTCGTCGTCCTCGCGGATCGCGGCGAGCCGTTCCCGCCACATCTGCAGGTCTTGCGGACTCAGCCGCTTCCAGTCCTCGACCTCGTGGATGATGCGCAGCGGTTCGGTGCTCCGGTACGAGCGGGTGGGGTTGCCCGGGAACTTCTTGTCGGTGACGTTCGGGTCATCGACGAACTCGCCGAGTGGTTCGACCTCGTAGACGTGCGGTTCTCCCCGTGGGCTGTCGTCGTCGGGTCCGAGCGCGGCGATCTCGGCGGCGAGCCCGGCACCGTCGACGATCGAGGTGAAGTAGATGTGGTTCATTGTCACCTTGATTCGCCCCGGGAATAATGGAGACAGTGAAGCCACGGAAAGGACTTCCCTGTCATGCCCCAAAAGAAATACCCGCTCGAGCTTCGTGAGAGAGCAGTCCGCATGGTCCTCGACGCACTCGAAGCTGACCCGGGTGCCCGCCGCGGCATCTTCCGCCGTATCGGCGACCAGCTCGGTGTCAACCCCGAAACGCTGCGGTCGTGGGTCAACCAGGACCAGGTCGATGCCGGCGACCGGCCCGGCACCACCACCGCTGATGCCCAGCGGATCAAGGACCTCGAGAAAGAGAACCGGGAACTGCGCCGGGCTAACCAGATCCTGAAGTCGGCGTCGGCTTTCTTCGCGGCGGAGCTCGACCGCCCCTCGAAGTAATCGTCGCCTTCATCGACGAGCATAAGGACGAATTCGGAGTCGAGCCGATCTGTTCCACGCTGCGTGCTGCCGGCGTGAAGATCGCTCCGAGTACCTACTATGCCCGCAAACAGCGGCCAGCCTCGAATAGGCAGAAACGTGACGAGATCCTGAAAGAGGAGATCAGCAGGGTGCATACGAACAACTACGATGCGTTCGGAGCCCGGAAGATGCACATCGTCCTCAACCGCGAACCCGACCCGTTAGGGCGCGGGCATGTAGCCCGATGCACGATCGAACGCCTGATGAAAGACCTCGGATTACACGGGATCAAGAGGGCCAAAGCACCGAACACCACACGGTCAGCACCGCGGGAGAACTGTCCAGCCGATCTCGTCGATCGCCACTTCGCGGCTTTCGCCCCTGACCGGCTGTGGGTTGCCGACATAACTTATGTGCACACGTTCACCGGGTGGGTCTACGTCGCGTTCGTCACCGACGTGTTCAACCGCGAGATCGTCGGCTGGCAAGTCTCGAGATCGCTGCATACCGAGTTGGCTCTTGATGCTCTGCAGATGGGGATCTATCAGCGGAAACGTGCAGGTGGCGACCTATCCGGGCTGGTGCACCACTCAGATCGCGGGGTCCAGTATCGGGCGATTCGCTATGGCGAGGCCCTGGCCGAACAAGACGCCGTCGCCTCTGTCGGGTCGAAAGGCGACTCGTACGATAACGCCCTTGCCGAAGCCTTAAATTCACTCTATAAGGCCGAGCTGATCCGGAACAAGGGTCCGTGGAAAGGTATTGATGATGTCGAGATCTCCACGGCGGAGTGGGTGCACTGGTTCAACACGTACCGGCCTCACGGAGCACTCGGTGGTGCGACTCCCGCTGCGTTCCGAGCAGACTATTTCAACGCGCTGCCACGGGCTGCCTAGCTCGTGCACAAGCTGACGATTTCCAAGTAGAAAACTCTCCATCAAACCCGGGGCTTGACACCTCGGGCCGGTAGTTCGAGACATACCCCGCGGTGAGCAGCTGCCCGGGTTCGAGCGCTGCGCGGGTGCCGTGGAAGAAGGGGCCGGTATCAAGCAGCTCAGACATGCGTCGAATATACGCGCGCATCCTGTGCACGTGGGTCAGAAGCAACGGTTTGAAAGGACTTCAGCGAGCACGTGGGGGCGCCCTCCCGTGCTCGCCCAGGTCGCCGACCGAGCCGCTCGAGATGCTATGCTCGCCGGCGGAATGGAGACTGGCGTACATATGACGGTACGACCTTGTGGGCATCCGCACGTTAGAGGTCGCGGACCAGTTGACATGAGCGACTATTGAGTTCTGCTCGCGTGTTCGGAGTCATACCGAGTGCCGCGCTTGATGTCGAGTTGTCGTAACTTCTAATGGGCAGATTCATGTGGAATCAAGTCATCCACAACCCCTATTAACTGCCGGACGGCAACCGCGATGTTCTCGCTGTGGGTGCTGCAGTCTAAGGCGAGTGAGTGCAGGATCGCACCATCGACATAGCTGAGGACCCGACCGGCGGCTGCGAATGGCCGAGAGACGCCCAGCGTTTCAAGGGCCTGCGCAGCCCAGACTTCGATTTCATGCCGTGCCTGGGTGAGTTTTTCTCTGATGTGCGGATCGTGGAATCCCTCGACGAAGAAGGCGTACCGAGCAGTCGTGAGATTTCGTTGCGGCCCTGCAGCGTCGCAGATGAACTGGGTCAGTGCGTGGATTAGATCGTCTGCGGTTTGCGGCGTGTCATCTGCAGAGAAGGCACATTGCTCGGATTCGACGAGGCGGTCCACTGTCGCATGGAGGAGTGCAGTGCGGGTGCGGAAGTGGTTGGAGGTCGTTCCTGCGGGCAATCCGGCTGTGGAATCGACCCGTCCATGCGTCAGGGCGCGGATTCCCTGGTTCCCCGCGATTGCCAGGGCGGCATGCAGGGCTCGGTCACGGTTGCTCCCGCTGTGGCTTTTCATTCTCAGCTTTCGTCGTCGGTGATTGGACTAGCAAACGCGTCAGGCGAAGCGGGTGAGCGCACTCATTGTCCTCTGCCGCAACCCGGCGAAATGGCGCGCAGTGGAAATGCGGTTGAGTAAACGCGAGACTCGTGCCGTTCTCTGTCCGGCACGGCATCGGCTCCGGTCGAACGCGTGCAACCCGTCTTCGATCGTTTTCGCTGCACCCAGCGCATCAGCCAGTCTTACGGCGTCGACGAGCGCTTCACAGGCCCCTCGCCCCAAGTTGGGCGCCATCGCGTGAGCGGCATCGCCGATGATGACAGTCTTCCCTCGGATCATCGATTTCAACGGAGTCGAATCTTGCAGCACGCGGCGGTCGATTTGCTCCGAATCCGCTTCCTTCACGACCCGCGTGACTTGCGAGTGCCAGCCATGGAACAGTTCGGCCAAGAGTTCTGCATCGGGAAGGTTGCCGTCATGCTCGCCGAGCACGTCCTCTCGCACGCAGGCGAACCAATTGGTCGTCTGAGCGTCGTGAGGCGTGATGCCGAACAGTCGACCGTTTCCCCAAGTCTCCGTCGCCTTGTCCACAGGTCCTGGCACGACCCCACGAAATGCCACTGTCCCGAGCGGCCGAGTGGAGTTTCTCCGGTCAGTGATGGCGTGCCGGGTGCGGCTGTTTATCCCGTCGGCCCCCACGATCAGGTCGGCATTGGGAAGAGCAGCGATATCTTCAACAGCGGACGACCACCTCACGTTGGCTTCGAGGGCGTCACCGTAGAGGAGTTCATGCAGCGCCGGTCGGGAAATCAGGTAGGCCGGATCCTTCGAGGCGATGCGAGCGAACGCGGACCCATCCGGCCGGAGGAACGCGGCACCGTGCTGGAGCATTCCCGTTGATTGCACCGCATCCGCAACATCGAGTCGTTCTAGAGCCGCCATCGCCTCAGGCCACATCCCCAGTGCCGTCCCTGAGGAAGGCAAGCCTTCGGTGCGTTCGTAAAGTGTGACCTCCCAGCCGTCGTGCAGCAACGCCCTTCCTGCAGCCAGTCCAGCGATACCCGCTCCGATGATGATCGCTTCACCTCTCATACCCCCATAGTACTATTATCTTAGTTCCATGTAACTACGAATACCTTAGAATCAATCACACGTTTGAAGCTCTGGACCACGGTCTTCTGGGCAATGACTTCCGTGGGCGCGAAGCGTCCGTGGAGTATGCCAGCCCTGGGTGGTACAACTAGATGTTGCATCCGGCTGAATGTTAACCGCCGATGAGTGCAATAGATCGGCGATGCCTGTGCCGGCACGGAGGAGTGCCTCCGCGCAGGTGAAGGGGATCTGCCTGCTCCGGTGCGATTTTGAGCACGCCTATTCTGGGCGGGTCAGTCGAGCGCTGCGATCCGTCCGGTGCCGAGGTCGTAGACAGCTCCGGCGATCTTGAGCCCGCCCGCTGCCTCGGGGCCCTTGAGCGGCGGGGAGAGGTCTCGGAACTGGGCGACCTTGCGGCGAGACGCGACTACTGATGGCAGGATGTGCTCGACAAGCGTGGTCAGGTGGTCGCCGGTACTTCCCCGGTGTCCAGGATGCGGGTTGCGTCGGTCACGGCTCCGCACGAAGTGTGACCGACGATGAGGATGACAGGGACGTCCAGCTCTAGGGCGGAGAACCTGATCGATCCGAGCACGGATTTGCCGAGCACATGGCCGGCGGTAACCCCCTGCATTTAGCAAGTCACCGTGCAATCGGCTCGTTCGGCGTCAGCAGCCGCGCCGGAGATGCCGATGACGCGTGATCGACACCAACGTCGGACGCAGGTTGCGGGTAAACACCCCATCACGCGCGAGGCGAGCCTGCCGAATGCTGTCGTGGCTCGTCTGACACGTGCCCTTTACATCAAAGACCACGGCTTACATAATTGGGCATATGACCAATGCAAGTGACCAACTTGACGATTCTAATCCTCCGACCAGTACCGAGCGCGGTCGGATGGTTCGGGCCCAGCTGTTGAAGGCTGCCGCGGAACTCATCGCGCAGGTCGGCTGGAACGCCGTGACCACCCGACGGCTCGCCGACCACGCGGGCATCCGTGCCGGGCTGGTCCACTACCACTTCGACTCCCTGCAGGCATTGCTGCGGCTGGCAGCGATGGACAGGATTACCGTGCTTCTCGACGAGACCAGCGCACAGCTCGGTAAGGAGGTGGACGTCGAGGAGGGCACAGAAGCACTGCTGTCCCTCGTGGTTTTCTTTGACGGCTCCGACCCAACGTCGCTCCTGGTGATCGAGACCTACCTCGCCGCCACCCGCGACCGGTTGCTGAAGGAGCAGCTGGTCGAGGTGATGGCGTGCTTTCGTCGCACACTGACTTCGGCTCTTGCCCGCTCCGGGAACCCGAGGCCCGAAGCGACGGCGCTCGTAGTCCTCGCGGCGCTGGACGGCCTCGCCCTCCAGAAAGGGCTCGACCCCGAGCTGCCGACCGACGAAGCCCTTGCACTTCTACGCAGGATCATCCACCCTGACCAAGAAGGGACACATTTATGAAAGCCCTGATCTGCGGAGCCGGCATCGCTGGCCTCACCCTTGCCGGACGCCTCAACCATCACGGATGGGACGTTACCTTGGTCGAGCGCGCAACTGGGCCGCGCCGCCACGGGTATATGATCGACTTCTCGGGCCCAGGATACGAAGCGATTATTGCCATGGGCCTGGAGCGGCAACTGCGGCGGATGGCCAGCCGGGTCAGCGAGTTCCGGTACATCGACAATCGAGGCAATACCACGGTCGGTCTCGACTATGACTTCTTCGTGAAGGCCCTCGACGGCGAGATCGTCAGCATCATGCGCCCTGCACTGGAGGAACTGCTGCGTGCTGCCCTTGGTAGCGGCGTAGATCTGCGCTACGGGCTCACCGTCGACCGGGTGAGCGACGAAACTGCCGTGCTCTCGGACGGAACTGTAATGAAAGCAGACCTGATCGTCGGGGCCGACGGCATCCATTCGCACGTCCGCTCCGAGACCTTTGGCCCCGAGTCAGAGTTCCTGCGTGACCTCGGCATGCACACCAGCGCGTTTGTCTTCGAGGACCGGGACGTATTCGAACAGGTCCGAAGCCAGTTCGTCCTGACAGAGACCCTCAACCGCCAGATGGGACTCTACGGGCTCGACGACGGGCACGTTGCAGCGTTCACGGTGCACCGCACCGGCGACGTGGCTTCGCCCGACAGTGCGCGCGAGGAGGTGCGCCGTGAATTCTCCGGTTTGGGCGATCTCGCGGACCGGGCGTTGTCTCACTGCCCACCATCCCGCGAGATGTACTATGACCAGGTTGCGCAGATCGTCATGCCATGTTGGACCGATTCCCGTGTCGGCCTGGTAGGCGACGCCGCGTATGCGGTGTCCCTCGTTGCCGGGCAGGGCGCTTCACTGGGTATCGCCGGAGCTTACGTGATGGCCGAGATGCTCGCGACGCAGCGACCGGTATCGGAGTCCCTCGCGGAGTACGAGCGCCGCTGGCGGCCAGTGGCGACCGAGATCCAGGCGTCGGCCCGCGAACGAGTTGTCGAGATATTTCTACCGAAGACGACCCGCACCCTTTTGCTGCGGCGCTGGGGCTTCCGGGCGATGAAGCTCCCCGGCCTGCACCGGCTGATGGTCGGCTCGCTTTTTCCGAAGGGCTCACACTCGATCGCCGAGCTCAGCGCCGCTGGCCGCGCACAGCTCCGGAATATCTGAGCCCGGCCGGCCGGGGCACCGTCAGCCGCCTGCAATGGCAATAGCGACCACCCCAAGCGCCTGACACATATTCGGAGCCGCCTGCCTCCCCGACGCCGGCCGTCGCCCCGACAGCGCTGACATTCGGAAGCTGTTGGACCTACCCGCTGTTGCGAACCGATCGGCGCAGCGGTCTGATGGTGTCACCTTTGCTGCGGTGCAGCGGGACCCCAGCAGGGGTTACTGCGTATCGGTCTATGCCGAGGAAGAGCGTGTGCACGAGTCCACCAAGGCCGCGCACAAGGTTGGAAGCAGGTATGTGGTCCTGAATCAACACTTCACCTATCTGGCCCCGATCCGGCGGTGGGCCTATTCCCGGGCATTCCAGTACTTCCCGTTGTGCAACCTATTGACCTCGACGAGGAGGCGCGCGGTGGTGCGGGATGATACCGTGCAGTCTCTGTCTGCTCGCGGGCCGTGTATCGGACCTGTTCTGGGCGCTGGCGGGCCGCGAGATAGGCTTGCCGATTGTCCAGCCGGCTGAGGAGTATCAGGCTGGGCGCCGATCAGTCGACTGGGACGTTCGGCTCTTCGCTTTTGGTACGCGGCTCATGCTGGAGACGTTGCCGCTTCGGCGGATGGAATCTCGAGCGTGATGAGTCGTTTGGTCGCTCGCGTTTGAGCGACGTAGAGGTCCCGAAGCCCAGACTTGCTTTCTCTGTGGATCTCTTCCGGATCGACGATGATCACCGTATCGAACTCCAGGCCCCGTGCGTCGGGCGCGGGCACGACCGCCGCATCGTCTGCAAGGGATCCGAGTCCGATTCTCCGCGCGCGCTGAGGCGCAGCGACGATACCGACGAGTTCGTCAGGATGGTCGTCGCGGAGACGGGCGATGAGCTGACCAATGGCGTTTTCGGTGTCGCTGTCGGCAATCCTAATGTGGGTCGGAGATTCGCCGTGACGGATCGAGCGTGAGAGCTTTTGCATCGGGGCAATCAGCGCAAGTGTTGGACTCGTCGCTTCCAGGATTTCAGCAGTAGTGCGGTAGTTGACGGTCAGCGTGTGATGGATGTATCGGTCAGCGACAAATGGCTCCAGAGCACCCTCCCAACTCATGATCGTGGTTGCCGGTCCTGCCTGTGCGAGGTCGCCGACGATGGTCATCGAGCGGTTTGGGCAGCGCCGCATGATCATGCGCCATTCCATCTCGGAGAGTAGCTGCGCTTCATCGACAACGATGTGCCCGTAGGTTGTCTCGGGAAGCCCGTCGATGAGCGCTCGTGCCTCGTCGAGCAACGGGAGATCAGCGCTGCTCCATCCCGTACCGACGCCCGTGACGATCGAGGCGATGTGTTCTTCGGTGAGCTCGGGAAAGGCGTAGGTCAGCAAATCCGGATCCGCGAGCACCTCGCGAATGATGTCCTGCGGGTGAAGCCTTGGCCAGACCTCGTCGATGGTCCGGTCGATATCGGAGTCGCCGAGGAGGTCGTCGCGCACTCGATCCCAGTCGATGTCCAGCTCCGCCGACGGCGTTTCAAGATAGTCCGATTGCGGATCTCCGGGGCGGCGGGCGAACATGCGGTCGAGGTCGATTCCGCTGACTTCCTTGAGCTCGTCTTCGAAGTCGGAGATCTCTTTCGCTGTCTGCTGCTCCAGCTCGTTGACCAGCTCGTCGACGATGTGCTCGAGGAACAAGTCCCGCCCAGGATTGTGACCGATGCCGCCCTGAAGCGCGCTGCGCCGAGCAGCATCGACTTGGGCGGAGCCGAGAATGACCTGGCCATGTGCGGTAGTTGCCCGCAGTGGCACGCCGTGCGGCTGCCGCTTCTGTACCCGCTGCGCGAGGGTCTCAGCGAATCGACGGCTTCCTTTCGCCAGGGTGACTGCTTCGGGCTCGGAACCAGTCGTATCGACTCCGACGAGATCCGATGCCGTGGCTAGCTCGACGTTGTTCTCGCCAAGCGACGGCAATACATCGGAGATGTAGGTGAGGAACCGCCTGTTCGGGCCGAAGACGAGGACACCGCGTTCGGCGATCGAAGGAAAGGCGTAGAGCACAAACGCGGCCCGGTGTAGAGCGACGATCGTCTTGCCGGTTCCCGGGCCGCCATCGACGACCATGATTCCTCGATGTTCCGACCGGACGATCTCATCCTGTTCATGTTGGAGAGTCGAGGCCGCCTCGCGCATACGACCCGTTCGCGCTCCACTCAACGCCGATACGAGCGGCCCATCGCCGACGACGTCGACTGCGGTCGGGGTAGTCCCGTCGAGGATTTCATCAGAGACGTCGACGACACGACGATCTGCGACGCGCAGGTGGCGACGACGGCGTAGACCCAGCGGTGAGACCATCGTTGATGCGTAGAAGGGCCGCGCTGCCTCCGCACGCCAATCCACCAACAGAATCTCGCCCGATGCTGAACGCAGCCCGATGCGGCCGACATGCAGCGATTTGCTGTCGCTGTCGATGCGGCCGAAGCACAGAGACCGTTCTGCCTGTCGAAGCCGACTGATATCGTCAGACAAATGCGAGAACTCGACGTCCCTTTCATAGCGGGCTTCCGCCCCCTCTGCTGGCGATTCCGTCGCCCTCTCTTGTGCCGCGATGCGGGCGGCTACTTCTGAGTCCAGTTGGGCATACATCGTGTCGACCGAACCCTGTTCGGTCTTAATCTGTCCCACTTTGCCAGCGATTGCATCCACCACGGTTGCTCCCTTCATCCGGCTACAACTTTGGATGGCGAATTCGTCAAAGACAACTTTGACTTCGGCCCTCGATTTTGGCTTTTCGCCAGCACTCACAAGGGCAAGCGCGGTGGCGTTGCAAGGCATGAAAGCGACTCTCCGGCAACCTCACGCTGTGAGTAGTGACGTCAACGCCGGTGCACTGTTCTGCGGTAAGGGCACGCCGCTCGCGGTGAGCACGGCAACGGCAATGCAAAAGCCAAACACTCTATAGTGAGGCATAGTCGGCTCTCGGCGGACCGGGCCCGCTGCTCGTTCCGATCGGAAGGTGTTTGAGGTTCGAGTTCACCGGCGAGATTTGGCAGTGGTGAGGTGGGTGATGAGCGCTTCGACGTGACGTGCATGATTCCTGTTGTGGGTCAACAGCAATATGTCGCGAGTCATCTCGGGCATCAGCTTGCGGTAGATGATGCCGGGAGCATCTGTCTTCTTTGCTGGTGCCGGAACGCAGGCGACTGCGATGCCTGACCGGACGAGTGCGAGTTGGGTGACGTGATCGGCGACGAAATGTCGGATGTCCAGTTCGATTCCGTTCCGGCGAGCGAACTGGGTGAGAGCGTCGTGCTTGTCGGATTCGGGGGTGCACGCCGCCCACGCTTCTGTTGCGAGGTCGGCGAGACCGATGTCTGTCCTTGCGCGCGCGAAATGGAGCTCGGGCAATGCGATCCAGGCGGTCTCTTGGGACAGACGCTGGGCATTGACTCCGGCGGGCAGTTGCAGCGGGGAGGGACTCCACGATTCGGCGAACACCACATCCAGCCGACCGCCGGCAAGCTGATCGAGGTGAGATGCAGTTTCGCCATCCTCGATGCGCAGTTCAACGCGCGGATGGTGTTCTTGGAAGGCAGGCAGTTCGTCGACCAGGGTGGTGCGGACAATGGAGGCGAGTGCACCGATCCCGATGCGACCGACGAGTTCATCGTCGTGGTGCAGGTCATTGTCCGCCTTCATCATGAGCCTTGCGACGCGTCCGGCGTAGTCGGCAAGGACGCGACCCTCGTTCGTCAGTCGCACGCCACGCCCGTCGGGTATGACAACTCTGATGCCAGCTTCGGCCTCGATCCGGCGTAGTTGCTGCGAGACCGCAGGCCCGGTCATGTGCAGCAGCATCGACGCCCGCGTCACCGACCCCGTGCGTGCAACCGCGTCTAATATTCGAAGCCGACTCCACTCCACATTCATACGTTTAGCTTAACGGTACTGAGGAGAACTGAGAACTAGTGCTAATGGGTAATGGGCGTTTACCGTCGAATTGTGACTTATCAAGATTCACCTGACTCAATCAATTTCCAATCCCGTGCCGTCGCATCGGTGGCGGTGCTTGCGGGCGCAACGTGCCTGTCAATGTCAGCGATTCTGGTCAAACTCGCGGGGGTGGACGCTGCGACCACAGCGATGCTGAGGTGCGCTATCGCCGTTGTCGTCCTCATACCCCTGGCGTTGGGCGAACGCGGACGACGGGGCCCGCTCTCTCGACGCGGCATCAGCTCGGCTCTCGCGGCAGGAGTCGCACTCGGCATCGACTACGCCGCCTGGACAGCGTCGATCTATCATGTTGGTGCAGGGATCAGCACCGTTGTGGTCAACGTGCAGGTCGTCGTGCTGCCGCTGCTGGCTTTCGCGGTTGATCGAGAAAGGATCCGCCTGCGATTCCTGCTGGCCCTGCCATTGATGCTTCTTGGAATCAGTCTCGTCGCTGGCATCTGGGACGCCGCCACTCTGAGACAGGAAGCAGCCATGAGTGGGACATTGCTCGGCTTGCTTGCCGGTCTCGGTTACGGAGCGTATCTGTTTCTCACACGCCGAGCGACGAGGCAGGAACCGGGACGCACTGTTCAGCCGCTCGCCTGGGCAACGACCTCGGCTGCTGTCACAGCCACTCTCATCGCCCCTTTTACCGGTGGTCTCCATCTCAAAGCCATCACGCCACTGGCCTGGACATACCTAATCATGCTCGCAGTGCTCGGACAGATCGTCGCCTGGCTGCTGATCCATCATGGCAGCATTCGACTCGAACCCGTCACCACTGCCGCCCTGCTTTTGATCCAGCCGGTGCTCGCGCTCGGGCTGTCTGCCATGATTCTCGCCGAGCATCCGACAAAGCTCCAACTTGCCGGGGCGAGCATCGTCATTGCCGCCGTTGCCGTCTCGAACGGGCTCTTCGACAAGCGCCGACGGACCACAGGACGCAGTAGTCGACCGGCTACGACACTAAAGAACAGGAAATGTTAGGGAGAAACTCTCGCGCACTTCCCACTACCGGTCACCACGTCCTCGTCGGCGGCGGCTGAAGTACTGAAATTGTTGGGTGCCAGGCATCCGATCACAGCACCTCAACATTCAACAACCGTCTCGACTGCTGACAGACAACAGCCGCCGCGCGCCAAATAGCCTCCAACATATCATTCGTCGAATCTGACTCTCCTGAAAGACCAGAACAGAGCTCGGTACCCGTATTGATACCGAACGGGCCTGATGCAGGTTTAGCGTCGCTGTTATTGGCGCATATCACAGCGTTGCGATCGACACTCCCGTTCGAGATGCGCAGTGGACGTGCATCGAAAAGCGCCCTCGCACTTGGGCCTCGATCAGCGAGGACTGTCTGCAACGGTCCGATACTCGCGTGCCCCCGTGAATTCGCCGGCGGCTGAGCCCCCGTTCCCGGAAGGCAGATGGCGCTCAACCAGAACGAGTTCGATGCCACTACTCGGATATGTCGATGATTACCCCGTTGCGCGGGAGAGCTGCTCTGAACGACAGCCTCACGGCGTTGGCGTGCTCGACGTTGCGGTCGTCGATAGCCTGCACGTGGACGTGCGGTTCGGTACTGTTCCCGGAGTTGCCACAATGACCGAGCACGTCACCGACGTGTACGCGCTGTCCTGATCGAACTTCGATGCTGCCTCGCTGCAAGTGGCAGAGGGCGACGACGCATCCGTTGCTCTCGATCAGGACATGGTTCCCGGCGAGCGCGACCCAGCCCGCTTTTGTTCGAAGCTTCTGGGTCAGTGCGTAGCTGATCGATGGTAGGCCACGGAAGGCCACATGATCGGGCTCAGTGTCGTGCGTGGCTACAACGATCCCATCAGCCGGAGCCAGTAGCGGACGCCCGAAGCCTGGAAACTTTCCGGGTGGTTCAGGGCGTGTGAGAGTGGCGAACGTGATCGGCGCTGTGTGTCCGGCAGCGCTAACTGGCACGAAGTCGACTGCGTAGGAGGTGGCGAACAGAGTCGTGCCGTGGCTAGGCACGCGATTAGCCGGGCTGTTCTGGGTGAGCCAGCGACCAACGAATGGATATTCCAGGTCAATGGAGGACGTCATGCTGGTTCCCACTATGGCCCGCCATCTTTCTCGCCAGTCTACTCCAGCATTGCACCGTCAGCTTTCTGCACGGGTGCGGGCCCGAACAATAGTGGTGGATCAATGCTCGGCCTGCGTCTTGCTCGCGTCCCCGACTAAGTGTTCTGCAACGCGCCGGAGGTCTGCGAGATCATTTGGGACTGGACTGTCGCAGGCCCAGGCGACGTATCCATCTGGGCGGACGAGCGTCAGGGCCGCCGGCCATACCGCCATGGGTGAGTCGATCGTCCGTACTCCTTCCAATGTGAAGTCGAGGCTCGACTGTGAGCGGATAAGCGTCGGCTGCACACCATCTAGTGCGTCGTCGATGTGGCCGAGATCAGGCACGAATTTTCCGATGAGGGGATGGACGGCAGAGTTTGCATTGTAGTCGACATCAGATCCCTCCAGCATTCGCACGAGTCGAGATATCACGACCGACTCATCGAATAGCTCACTTAGCAGTGTCCGTAGCGACGTGATCGCTGTGGCGGGGGAGAGCAGGAGAGTCTGAACCTGTGTATGCATGACCACACGTTCGGCAGCCGGCCGTCGATCCGCTTCGTAACCATCGAGGGCATCGACGGCACCGTGAAAAGCGGCTCCGATCCGCCAGGCGAGGCATGCGGCATCTTGCAAGCCGACGTTGAGGCCCGGTGCACCGACCGCGTTGTGAACATGGGCTGCGTCCCCGGCCAAAAGGATCCTTCCGCGGCGGTAGGTGGAAGCAATCCTCGTGTTGCGCCCACCCCACCGACGTAACTGGTGCCGTCCCGGCGACGACGGGGGGTGGATTGGAATGTCCGCCCCGACGACTCGATTGAAGGCTTGGGAGACTTCCGCGAATGTTACCGGAGCGGCGTCCGCAATATTATTGTTAGCCGACCATTCCATCGCGCTGGCTAGGATGATTCCGTCGCCTTTGGGCAGCATCGACCATGCGCCGCGCTGGGTGCGGTTCCAGCTATACAGGCCGAGCGGCCCGACGCCTGGAACGTCGACCGTGACCTGGCCCGACGAGACGCTCGTTCCCGCGATGACGACATCGGCTGAGCGGGAGATCACGTCGTCGTCGGTGACGCCGGGAAAGCCGATCCCCGCTAGACGTCGGACATCGCTGTGCGCGCCGTCGCAACCGATGACGTAGCTCGCCGCTAGAGTCTGCCGCCCAGAGGCTTCGTGCTCGAAGCGGACCGTCACTGCCTGCCCGTCATCGGTAGCCTCCAGGAGGCGGCATCCGCGCCGAATCCGGGCCCCGGCCTCCGCAGCCCTCGCCGCCAGTGCTTGCTCGAGGTCCTGCTGCGAGACTCTGATCCCGTGGAGGCGATCGTCGTCGGCCAGCGACAGGTCCAGTGACAGGCCGCCGAACTGGAAAACCGTCGCGGGCTCGGGCATGCGCGACATCCCGAGACGCCGGTAAATGCCGCGCTGCCGCAGCAGGCGTGCGGCCTGACCGATGACGGCGTTCGCCTTCGGCACCGGACTCGGCTCGGAGAGCTCTTCGAGCACCGTCACCTGCAGTCCGGCCCGGGCGAGGTCGCCCGCGAGAAGCAGGCCCGTGGGCCCCGCGCCCACGACGACCACGTCGCACGGCGTCATCCCTGAGGTCCCTCCGCCTGGGACTCCCGCGCTCAATTCGTTTCCTTCCGGGCGCGAGGCGGCAGCGCGGCCACCAGCCGCGCGGGGAACCGGATCAGCGCGTCGTAGTTGTCGCCGGGGAGCGCCTCCGCGACCTGGTTCCTGACCTCCGCGACCGTCGACGCGAGAGCCGCCTTCTTCGCGACGCTGGACGGCGTCAGGACCAGTCGGTCGCCCGACTCGTCGATCCACCCGGATCGGACAAGTTCCGAGACGACACCGTCGATGGCGGTCTCCTCATCGAAGGGACGGAGGGAGGCGATCAGTTCAGGACGCCGAAGCGGAGACCGCGAGAGACTGGCCATGATCTGCCAGCTGCGCCGATCGGCTTGGTGCTCTCGCAGTCGAGCGTCGAAGACCGCGTCGAGCCGGGCGTCGGCCTCCTTGAGCCACCATCCGATCAGCTTCTGCGGAGCTCGGTCACTATCCAAGGAAGCTTCTTTCGTTCTGTGGGCTGGGGCGTAGACGTGTGATCGGCATCGAATTCAGAACCCGATCGCTTCCTGCAGAAGCAGGACCGTGGCGCGGCCTGGGCGGGGCTCGGCGTTGAGTGTGAGCATGAAGTTCACCGCGCTCGGCTGCCCGTATGCGCGCTGGGCCCGCTCGTCCTCTCGTGGAAGGGCGTACTCCTCGAGCCGTCGCAGCGCGGTCGACATGTCCGGCACGATCTTCTGCGCGCCGATGATCCAGATGGCGGGTGCGCCGCCGGAGTAGGCAGGGAGCTGGCTGCCGCTGGCGGAGGCCACGATCAATGACCCCGTCTCGGTGACAGCAGCAACGCTGCCGACGATGACATCGGGGGTCGCCGCGAGGCGTCGGATGTCGTCAGCTTTGGCGCTGCGGTCCATCGACTGGACTGCTTCTCGAACCGACAGGTACCGTCCGCTGCCGTTGATGTCCTCATCGATTCCGGAAGCACGCAGGGTCTCGCTCGAGGCGGTGAGCACGCTCGCCCCGGCCGGCACTAGCTCCCGGACCCGCGTGCGCGCTTCGCCGGCATCGCGGAGAACTTCGACGGCGAAGCCGTGAGCAGAGAGCGCGGCAGCCGCTCTCGCCACCTGTTCTTGAGAGGCCGCTCGGGCGAACTCTGCGAGTGGGCTGGTCTCGTTGGTCGTCATTCGTGCTCCTCGAATGTCGGTTCCGGTCCTCGGCCCGGTTCGCGCCGAGGGGAGATGCGGCGATGGCTGATACGCCAGCCGTCATCGGTGCGCACGAGCCGATCCGTGTAGGTGAAGCTGGACGTCGTCCCGGACGTGTCGACGGTAAATCCCTTCGAGACGGCGTGCGCACCACTACCCGCCTCCCGGACGATGATGTTGGTCGCGTGCATACCGACCGTCGTCCCCGGGCCGCTGCGCTTTCCCGCGGCAATGTACGCCTCCAACGAGCGTGCGGGATCGAAGTTCGGCAGCGCGGGCCGGCCGAGTTCGCTCACGTCGAGCACGAGGTCCGGTGTGAACACTTCGTCGAGACGGTCGAGGGCGTTCGCGTCGCAGAGATGGCCGTGGAGGCTGATTACCCCTATGACGTTCAGCTGGTCATCGGTCGTCAGGGTCATTGAGCAATCCGATCGGTCGTGCGTTAGGGCGGGATGGGTTCGGAGTCGGGAGGCCGTCGGCGATGCTGACGAAGACCCGCCGGAGGGCGTCGGGCAATGTGATCGCGGGGTCGATCGCGGGGTAGTGGTTCGTCACGGTCGTCAAGGCGCTGAACGCGACCTGCGCCACGAGCCGCGGATAGAGATCAGACTGCGGGTCGGTTCCAGTGCGTTCGGCGATCGCCTGGACGAGGTCGTCGATCGTCGTTCGCGCGAGAGCGGTCTGCATCTCCGGGATCTGGTTCAACTTGTGCACTTCGGAGAGCCGTTGGGACGTCGGCGGACCGTGCGAGGCTCCGTCGGTGAGCAGGGGTCCGATGATCGCTTCACAGATCGCCGTCCATAGCGGCTCCTCGGCGGGACGGCCCGCTAGGAGTTCGGCGCTGCGTCGAAGGCGGAAGCCGACCCGATATGCAAGCGCGTCGTACTTGCTCGGGAAATAGTTGCTGAAGGTTCTCAGCGATACGCCGGCACGCTCAGCGATCTCCTCGCGCACCACGTTCTCCAGTCCGCGCTCGAACATGAGATCCAGAGCCGCGTCGCTCAGCGCCTTGCGCACCTCGAGCTTCTTGCGTTCACGCAGGCCCACCTCAGTCTCACCAGTCATGATCAGAACGTTAGCGGAAAGGTGCCCAGTGGGCAAATATGCCTAGTGGGCAATGTGTCTTCTGAATGCTGATGAGCGCTGTGTTCTGACTTTTCCGCGAGCGGCGGCTTTCTGCGAGTATCGCCAATCGGGAGTGACGCGCTTCCTGCAACGCCTCATTCCTGTTTCGCTCTGCGGCGTCGTGAGTCGGTGGGCGAGTATCACTGCGTGAACGCCGTTGCAGAACTGCAATTTGGTGAAGGCCAGGTTTAGATACGTTCTGACCGTGGCCCGCTAGAAGTGGAGTGTCTCACAGATCTCCGGGCTCGACAGACTGGCGGCCCGAGCGCGTGGAGCGCGTTCCAAAAGTTGAGACACGCATCTTGACATGCGATGTTGTCCGGCACATTAGAGGGTGGTCGATGCCTTTCCTGTGTCGACAAACGCACGTGAAGGAGCCCCGCCCTGCCTATGTTCGCAGAAACGACTTCGCAGACCTCTGACATCACCGCCTCGGCGCCGGTGACCTTCGGAGGCCGGCTGCGGCTCATCGGACCCGGCATCGTGCTCGCGCTCGCCAGCGTCGGTGCCTCGGACATGATCACGACGATGAACTCCGGCGCCGAGTACGGACTCGCGCTCATCTGGGTCTTCACGGTGGGCATCATGCTCAAATTCGTTCTCTCCGAAGCGGTCTCCCGGCTGCAGATGAGCGGGGACCGGTCGCTGCTGTCCCACCTCACCGGCTTCGGCGGACGGACGTTCCCGGTGCTCTTCCTCATCGCGGAACTGCTCGTCGGGCTCTTCTTCGGCGCCGGCGTGATCGCGGTGACGACGAACATCCTCCAAGCGATCTTCCCAGTGCTGCCGTTCTGGCCGACGGCCGTCGTCGTGCTGCTCTCTGCCTCGGTGCTGGTGGGCATCGGCCGCTACGGTCTCGTCGAAAAGGCGATGATGGGCTTCGGAATCATCATGTTCTTCGGCATCATCGCGCTGGCGATCTCCGTCTTCCAGGGTGATGGCGCCCAGCAGGTTGCGGCCGAGACCGTGGTCCCCACCTTCCCGAATGCTTCGATCATCACGGTGATGTCGCTCATCGGCGGGGTCGGCGGGGCGACCGGCATCCTCGCGTACTCGTTCTGGATCCGGGAGAAAGCCTGGCGCACGCCGGACTGGAAGCCTGTCGTCCGCCTCGACCTCGTCATCAGCTACGGGCTCGTCTTCGTCTTCGCCGTAGCGATGAGCGCCGTCGGAGCCTTCATCCTCTACGGTCAGGGCTTCACGATCGCGGACAACGATGCGCTCTTCGCGATCGCTGACAGCCTGGTCAACCGCATCGGTGACGTCGGGCGGCTGGTCTTCCTCATCAGCTTCCTCGCCGTGGTGTACACGAGCGTGCTCGGCGGGTTCTCCGGCATCGCCTACGTCACCGCCGACTGCCTGCGGGTGCTCAGGCGGTACCCGCACCAGGACGAGGCGCGCTTCGACATGTCAGCGAAGTCGGTCGAGTTCCGTGGAGCGCTCGTCTACCTGTCCGTGGCCACGTTGGTGATCATGGGGCTCGGCAAACCCGTCACCCTCGTCCTCGTCTACGCCGCGATCAGCGCGTTCATCTTGCCCGTCCTCGCCCTGGCTCTGCTCGTCATCCTCAACCGCAGATCCGTGCCGACCGGGCTGCGCAACACGTGGTGGTCGAACACGCTGCTGACCGTGTGCCTCGTACTCTTCGGATTCCTTGCGGCGTTGCAGGTCAAGGAGTCGGTGATGGGGTTCATCGGGTAGAAATACTCGGACCCGACAACTGTCGGGTGACTGCGCGAAAAGCACGATGGTCTGGCGGTAGTGCCACGGTGCCAGGGTCGGCATACTTGGTGACATGACACAACGACGGTCACGATTCGACGCGGAGCTCGCCGCGAGTCTGTCCGTCATCGGCGGTGTCTTCCCGCCGACCATCACTCCCTCTCTCATTGACTTCATGCGAGTCTCTTATGCCTCGGAGCCGCTGGCGGAGACCCTCAGCGGTCGTCGGGTCGAACATTCCGAACACCAGGTGCCGGGCCACCTCGGCGAGGACATCACCGTCTCTGTATTCAGACGATCGGGGGACACCGGCCGACGCCCGACGATCGTCTACGCCCATTCCGGCGGACTGATGTTCGGCGATCGCTTCAGCGCGCTCGGCCTCAACCTCGACTGGGTCGAGAAAATCGGTGCGGTCCTCATCTGCCCCGAATATCGCTTGGCACCCGAGTTCCAAGACCCGTATGCGCGCGAGGACATGTACGCTTCGCTCCTGTGGGCGGCTGAGAATGCAGAGACCCTCGGCGTCGATCTCACCCGGCTCATCGTCGCCGGAGCCAGTTGCGGCGGAGGACTGGCCGCCGGAATGGCACTGGCGGCCCGCGACAGGAATGGACCGAAACTCAAGGGCCAACTGCTCATCTACCCGATGCTCGACGATCGCGACATCACACCGTCGACTCATCAGTTCGACGGCATCGGGGTCTGGGATCGGGTGAGCAACGAAACCGGATGGCAGGCGATGCTCGGCGATGCCTACCGCACCGAGGCGGTCTCGCCCTACATCGCACCATCGCGTGCCAGCGACCTGACCGACCTGCCGCCTGCCTACATCGATGTGGGCTCGGCCGAGATCTTCCGGGACGAAGCCGTGGCCTATGCCTCGGCTCTCTGGAACGACGGCAGCGAAGCGGAACTGCACGTGTGGCCCGGAGGCTTCCACGCCTTCGACATCTTTGCCGCCCATACACACCTTGCGCAAGGAATGATCAGCACCCGAATGGCCTGGATCGAGAAGCTCTTGGCCGACTGAAAGGAACATCATGTCCGAGAACACAGCTGTCAACGACGCAGTTGTCCGCGTGACCACGAAGACGGTCGACAGCGGTGGCGTCCCCGGCGTCGTCGCCGGAGTGACCACCGACAAGGAGACGATCAGTCTGACAGCGGCAGGCGTTCGTTCCCTCGACGACCCGCAGCCGATGACCACGGACTCCGTGTTCATGATCTTCTCCACGACGAAGGCATTGACAGGCACCGTGGCACTGCAGCTGGTGGAGTCAGGGGAGCTCGACCTCGACGCACCGGCGAAAGAATATGCACCGGGGCTGGCCGACGTGCAGGTCATCGATGGCTTCGACGACAGCGGTGAGCCGATCTTCCGAGCGCCTGCCAGCGAACCGACGACCAAGCAGCTGCTGTTGCATACCGCCGGGTTCGGCTACGACTTCTTCAACGAGAAGTACGAACGCCTCGCTCGTGAACACGGCCAGCCGAGCATCGTCACCGCCACGCGGAAGGCTCTTGAGACACCTCTGCTGTTCGATCCGGGCGCCCAGTGGGAGTACGGGTCGAACATGGACTGGGCCGGCCAGGTCATCGAAGGCATCACCGGAACGACGCTGGGCGAGGCCATGCGCACCCGTGTCCTCGACCCGCTGGGCATGAACGACAGCACCTTCCGCCCGACCGCGTCGATGCAGGACCGGCAGGCCACGATGCACCAACGCACCGACGGCGAACTCGCGGCGACGGACTTCATGCTGCCCGACCCGGAGGTGGAGATGGGAGGACACGGACTCTTCTCGACCGTCGATGACTATCTGAAGTTCATCAGGATGTGGCTCAACGACGGAGCGGCCGACGACGGCACCGTCGTCCTCCGCCCCGAAACGGTGGACATGGCCACGCAGAACCACCTCGGCGATCTTCGGGTGAAACTGCTGCCCGGAGTCATCCCGAGCCTGTCCAATGATGCGGAGTTCTTCCCCGGCATGCCGAAGACCTGGGGATACACGTTCATGATCAACGAGGAGGACGCCCCGACCGGACGACCGGCGGGCGCAGCGGCCTGGGCGGGCCTTGCCAACCTCTTCTACTGGTTCGACCGACAGAACAAGATCGGCGGGTACTGGGCCACACAGATCCTCCCCTTCGCCGACCCCGAATCCGTCGGTGGGTACCTCGAGATGGAGACGGCAGTCTACGATGCTCTGAAAGGCTGATTCGCGGCACGATGCGAATCACGGCCGTCGAGTGACGACCGTCGACCGATGGACGAGCGAGGAGGTGATGACGTGCAGGAGCTGCTCGGCAGGATTGCCAAGCTGGATCCCGAGGCGAGCCTGGGTCTGCGCGTCATCGCCTGCTTCGACGAACTCATGGCAGGCGAGGTCAATTCCCATGCCCTCGCCTCCGCAGCCGCGGCTCTGGCAGGTTGCCCGGCCGGCTTCCGCAGCGGTGATGGGACCAGACAGCTGCGGGTCGATCCGGGCGGAATCTCGATTTCGGGAGACCGACCCGCCGAGGTTGCTCCACTCTCGCTGCCGAACGAATCCGAGGTCTGGCTTGAGCGGCAGGGCGATGCCCTGCCGAACGACGAACTCATCCTCGAACGGTTCGGCCTGGCCATCGGCGTGAGATTCGGTCTCGAACGGCAGCAGCTGGAGACCCCGCGCGACGTGGCGCTCGCCCTCGACGTCGCTGCGACGGTCGAAGACCGGAGTGCCGTAGCGCTCCGCCTGGGCCTGAGGCCCGGACACGGATACCGAGTCCTCGCGGCCCCGCTGTTCGCAGTATTCGAGAAGCGACCCGCCGGTCCCACCGACGTGATCACCAGCGAACACGGCACTCTGCAGGTGGTCATCGTGGCCGACCACGCCGAGGATATCGCCGTGACACCGGCCGGGCTGGGGCCGGCCGGGTCGATTGGAGAACTGCCGCGGTCACTGCGGGCGGCCGTGGTGGCACTGCGGCTCAGCCGGCCACCCGAGGAAGGACTCGTGCGAGCGGAGAACTTCGGTGGACTCGTCGAACTGCTTGCCGAATCCTCCGAGGCGACCGATCCGGATGCAGCGCGCATCGACGAGATCATGGACTCGCCGTGGGCAGAGTCCACGGTGCGCGTGCTGCTTGAGGCACCGACGATCAGACAGGCGGCCCGCGATCTCGGCCTGCATCACAGCACGGTGCAGAGCCGGGCCGAGCAGATCGAGCGCTGCCTCGGATACGACCCGCTGTCGGGCTACAACCGCACCAGGTTGGGCATCAGTGTGCTCCGGTGGCGGCTGCGCAATTCCCGTGTGCTCGAACTCCCGGGGCCTGTGGGTTGAAGGGTTTCCGGGCTCCGCACGAGCCGTCTTTTCCTGGGTTCAGCGTCCTGCCGTGATCACCGAATCGAATGCGGCATGCAGTGACTCGGTGCTCGATGTCGGCTCGCCGAGGTAGCCGTTCACCATGGCCCCGTCGCGTACGATCATGAGTTGTCGTGCGACGGATTCCGGGTCGGCCGCTTCGGCTTCGGATGCGATATCGGCGAACTCGCTGAGCATCCAGCCTCGGTGCTCATCGACGACGTTGCGGACAGGGCTTTCGGGGTCGGGGAATTCTGCTGCGGCGTTGATGAACGCGCATCCGCGGAATCCGGGTTCGCAGCTCGCGGCGCTGATCCCTGCGGCGATGGCGTGGAGGGTCCCCACCGGATCATCGGCTCGTCGCATCGACGAGAACCATTCGCGCTCTCCCTCGGCCTGTCGGCGCAGATAGGTTTCGACGAGGTTGCTCTTGGTGGGGAAGTGACGATAGAACGTGACTTTCGTGATCCCCACCTGCGCGATGATTCGATCCGCGCTCGTGCTGTGGATTCCCTGCGCGTAGAACATCTCGTTCGCGGCCTCAATGATGCGTTCACGCGTAGCTGGCCCTGATCTGCTTCGGGTGGTCTTCACTGCAGTCTGCGCCATGTTCACTCTCTGTCTTCGACTGGATTGCTTGCGCTGGTATACGAAGTAGTCTACATTGATCTAGGTAGACGTACTAGTAACTCTACTTTCAGTTCCATCATCACCAGCAGCGCAGCCTCACCAGGGTGCGCGTATACGTCAGGAGCAGAGCAATGGTGAACCCTGTAAAGACTCAGTCAGACAGTGAGGAGAGGTACGGTCGGTCATTGCGTGCCCTGTACTTCATCCGCTTCATCTTCGCCGCCATCTGGGTGGCATCCATGGTCGTGACCGCAGCGAAGGTCCCCGACGTGAGCCCTCTTCTGACGGTGCTTCTCGTGATCTATCCCGCCTTCGACGCTGCTGCTGTGCTGTGGCAGTTGCGAGCTGACCCGGATCGGCACCGCTCGAAGGTTGTCGAGTGGGTGAACGTCGTCCTCAGCGTCGCGGTTGCCGTGGCACTCGGCTTTGCGTCGTCGGCCAGCATCTCTGCGGTTCTCGCGATCTGGGGTGTCTGGGCGATAGTCGTCGGTGTTCCGCAGCTCATTGCTGCGATTCGCAATCGATACAGCGGTGGACAGGTCGCCCAGATGTTCTCCGGAAGCATCTCGGTATTCGCCGGTGCCGGATTCCTGCTTCAGGGACTGCAGGGAAGTGACATGATCGTGGGCGTCGCCGGATACGCTGGCCTCGGGGCAGTCTTCTTTCTGGTTTCGGCCGTCCGTCTCACGGTGATGCCGAAGAAGTCCGGCACATGACAGATGATCTGAGCAGGGAGGAGCCGATGATCTCACCATGGCAGTGAGCAATGAAGAGCAGATGATGATCGACACGGTGGCCGATTTCATCGACCACCAGGTCAAACCCAGCGTCAACAAGGTCGAGCACGCGAATGAATATCCTGAAGCGTGGATCGAGACGATGAAGGACATGGGCATCTACGGGCTCGCCATCGACGAGCCGTGGGGGATGGGCAAGGTCTCGACCGAGGCCTATGCGCTCATCACTCAGGAGCTCGCCCGCGGATGGATGTCCCTGGCGGGTGCCATGGGCGGGCACACCGTCGTCGCGAAGCTCATCCAGGAATACGGCACGCACGCACAGAAGGACAAGTACCTGCCGCGGATGGCCACCGGAGAGCTGCGGGCGACGATGGCGCTGACCGAACCCGGCGGCGGATCCGACCTGCAGGCCATGCGCACCACCGCGACGAAGGACGGCGGCGACTACGTCATCAACGGGTCGAAGACGTGGATCACGAACGCCCGAAAGTCTGACCTCATCGCGCTGCTGTGCAAGACCGACCCCGAGGCGGAACCGCGGCATAAGGGCATCTCGATCATCCTCGTCGAGAAGGGGGAGGGCTTCAGTGTCTTCCAGGATCTGTCGAAGCTCGGGTACAAGGGAGTCGAGACCTGCGAACTGTCCTTCGACGGGCTCCGGCAGCCGCAGTCGCAGCTGCTCGGCGAGGCCGAGGGCGTCGGATTCAAACAGATGATGAAGGGACTCGAGATCGGTCGCATCCAGGTGGCGTCCCGGTCGCTCGGTGTCGCGCAGGCGGCGCTCGATGATGCGGTGAAGTATTCGCAGGAGCGTGAGTCGATGGGCAAGCCGATCTGGAAGCATCAGTCGGTGGGCAGCAAGCTCGCCACGATGGCAACGAAGCTCGAGGCCGCCCGGCAGCTCGTCCTTCACGCCGCACGCACGTATGACTCGGGCGCGAGAGTGGACATGGAGGCCGGTATGGCGAAGCTCTATGCCTCGGAGATGGCCGCCGAGGTGGCCCTCGACGCCATCCGTGTTCATGGCGGTTACGGATATTCCACCGAATACGATGTCGAGCGCTACTACCGTGACGCTCCGCTGATGATCGTCGGCGAAGGCACGAACGAGATACAGCTCGGTGTCATCGCGAAGCAGCTCATCGGCCGGAACAAGGCCTGAACCGTCGTGCTGATCGGAGGGAAGAAGCCATGAGTAACGGAGGGACCGTGAATCTGCAGGATTGGGTGGGCCGCACCTCGACCGTCACCGAGGTGGCCGACGGGCAACGAGCCGCCCGCCTGTCCTCTCTGCTTGGGCGCGAAGGTGACGAACGTGCGCCGTTATTCCCTCTCGGACATTGGCTGCACTTCTCCGAGGACGATGTGCCGATGAGCGAACTCGGCGCAGACGGGCACGTGAAGCTTGGTGGGTTCATGCCTCCGGTGCCATTGTCCCGGCGTATGTGGGCTGGCAGTGCGCTCGAGTTCCACACACCGATCCTGCCTGGGCAGCAGCTTGAGCGGACGACGACGATCGAATCGATCACGGAGAAGACCGGCAGCACCGGACCGCTGTGCTTCGTGAAGCTGCGTCACGAGGTCTACGCAGATGGTGTCCTGGCGACGACGGACCGGCACACGATCGTCTACCGGGAAGCCACTTCCGTGACAGTGGGATCAGCGGCGGCACTGCCTCCCCGGGCAGATTCGCCCGTTCCGGATGGATGGGACTGGGCCACAAGTGTGCGGCCGAACGAGGTCATGCTGTTCAGGTATTCGGCGCTGACGTTCAACTCGCACCGTATCCACTACGACTACCCGTACGTCACTGAGGTCGAGGGCTACCCGGGACTCGTCACGCATGGCCCGCTGACAGCGACCCTGCTGCTCGACGCGTTCATGACGAATCATCCCGAGGAGACGGTGACCGGTTTCGACTTCCGCGCGAAGTCACCGCTGTTCGCGAACGAGCAGATTCACCTTGTTGGAAAACCTGTCGGGGCCGGTACATATGAACTTCAAGCAGTTGCTCCGAACGGTGAGGCCGCAATCGCGGCCAGTGTGAGGACTTCGACGGCTCAAGCGGCCACGAGATCACGCTGAGGGCACCATGTCGGGCGCCCAGAAGGGTTGTGCATGAGCGCTGTCTAGCCGCGTAATAGAGCTGCGCCAGGTTGCTTCGAACACTCAACAGCCGGTGTGAGGGTTCGAGGCTCTACTTGGCCCAAATTGCGCCCAAGGATGTATAGCAAGTCGGTAGGGTGAGAGGGTCACCGAGGAAGAGGGAAGCGGGATCGTGAAGAAGGAAATCAACGTCGTGGGTGCCATCATCGTCGATGGTTCAACTGTCTTGGCAGCGCAGAGAAGCTCAATGATGTCTTTGCCAGGCATGTGGGAGTTTCCCGGAGGGAAGATTGAGCCCGGAGAGACCCCACGTGAGGCGCTTGTTCGCGAGCTCCAGGAAGAGTTGATGTGTACAGCTGAAATCGGCGATGAAGTGGCTTCGACTCGATACGAGTACGATTTCGGCTTCGTAACGTTGACCACCTTCTATTCGAGGTTGGTCGACGGTGATCCGCGATTGACCGAACACTCTGAGATTCGTTGGATCGAGGCAACCGCTCTCAATTCGGTGGAATGGGCGCCAGCTGATATACCTGCTGTTGAAACGGTGGTGCACGATTTCTCAATGGCCGAGGAGTAGGCGTGGCAACAGTTCCAGAGCATGTTCAGCGAGACACGGCTTTTGGGTTTCTCGATCGAACTTCTCCCTCTGAAAAGCTCTTCAACCCGACGCTGGTTTCAAACTTTGAAGCTGACACCATGCATAAGACCATCCTCGAGGAACTGAGGCGCTCTAAGAACTTCACATTCTCCGTTGCATTTGTCAGTTCAGATGCGATCGCATCGCTGAAGCAACCGCTCATTGAGTTCCCTGGGCACGGCCGAATCATCACTTCCACCTACCTGGGGTTCAACTCACCAGAGTCCTTCCGAGAGTTGATGAACCTCAGCGATCTCGGAATTGCAGTTTACGTATACGAAGACGACTCTAGGGGCTTCCACCCCAAGGGATTCATCTTTGAACAAGAAGCTAGCACCACGGCAATTGTAGGTAGTTCCAACCTCACATCTCGTGCGCTCAAGCGGAACCATGAATGGAACCTCCGGTTTTCGGCACTCCCAGATGGCGACATTGTGCACCAATTGTCAGCAGCAATCGATACCCAACTTGAGTCATCAACATTGCTCACCGAGGACTGGATCCGCGAATACGAAGCGAGCTATGTTCCGCCGAGTTCCCGCGCCCCGTTCGAAGGTGTTCAAACCCTCAAGCCGAGCGTCAGTTCGCAGATTGTCGCCAACGCTATGCAGGCCGAGGCACTCGCGGAGATCGAGAAGGTACGGGATGCGGGCGAGGACAAAGCCCTCGTGGTGTCGGCAACTGGAACCGGAAAAACCATTCTCGCTGCGTTGGATGTGAAAGCGACAGATCCGCAGCGAGTACTCTTCGTCGTGCACCGGGAGCAAATACTCGACCGTGCAATCGAAGAATTCACCAAAGTCCTCAATCTCGACTCTGGGGAAGTTGGCAAGTTTGTAGGATCGAAGAGGGAGCTCGATCGGCGGATTGTATTCGCTACGGTTCAGTCTCTAGGGACTCTCGACAAGCTCCAGCGAATCCCCCGAGATTACTTCGACTACATACTTATCGACGAGGTTCATCGAGCGGGGGCGCGGATGCACCAGAACATTATCCAATACTTCGAGCCAGACTTCATGCTCGGAATCACCGCTACACCAGAACGATCTGACGATTTCAACGTCTACAGTTTGTTTGACTACAACGTGCCCTACGAGATCCGCCTGCAAAGGGCGCTTGAGGAGGACATGCTCGCCCCGTTCCACTACTACGGAGTGACTGACTTCGAAATGGGCGGCGAAGTGATCAGTGATGCAAGTCAGCTCAAAACTCTCGTAGCGCCAGAACGAGTAACTCATCTCATCAAAGCGATTGAGCGATATGGGCATGTCGGAGATCCAGTCAAAGGTCTCATGTTCTGTAGTCGTAAAGATGAAGCGCGGGAACTGTCGCTGCTCCTCAACCGGAGTTTGGTGCACGGTCAGCCACTCCGCACTCGAGCGCTTACGGGAGAAGACTCCGTTGAGGTCCGTGAACGAGTGGTAGCTCAGCTAGAGAACGGGGAGCTCGACTACATCATCACCGTAGATGTCTTCAATGAGGGCATCGACATCCGAACAGTGAATCAGGTCGTCATGCTGCGCCAGACGCAATCCAGCATCATCTTCACGCAACAGCTTGGACGTGGACTGCGGAAAGCGGCAGGGAAGAGCCACCTCATTGTTATCGATTTCATTGGCAACTATACGAACAACTTCCTTGTCCCGATTGCCCTCTTCGGGGACAGCAGCCTAAACAAAGACTCTCTTCGAAAGAAGATGATCGAGGCCCAAGATATAGGCGCCGTTTCAGGTCTGTCGAGCATCAACTTTGATGCGGTTGCTAAAGAGCGGATCTTCCAATCCATTGCGTCGACGAAACTCGACAGTATGAAGAATCTCAAGAAGACGTTCAGAGACATGCACTCGAGGCTCGGACGCCCGCCACGACTGATCGACTTCGCTCGATTTGACGTCGTTGACCCTGTTGTCATCGCCGGCGCACGCGGAAACTACTGGAACCTCTTGCATTCGTTCAGAGCTGTCGAATGGGGTCCAACCGACGTTCAAAGCAAGGCACTCACCTTTCTCAGCGCGGAACTCCTCGACGGTAAAAGGCCACACGAACTCTTGATCCTTGATAGGTTGCTCGACAATCAGCCGCCGCAGACAGAACTCGAGTGCATTGAATTCCTTCGACAAGCTGGTGCCGAGACTGGCGCGTTGATCGTGGAGTCTCTCCAGCGAATTTTCACCATGGAATTCTTTACCGCTCCTGAGCGAACAAAATACGGTAAGCCGCTCGTCGTCTGGACCTCTGATCGGGTTGCATTGGCAGATTGGTTCAGCAGCCAGCTTGCCCGATCAGCCGAGTTCAAAGAGCACGTGCGCGATCTAGTGGAGACAGGACTCTATCTTTCACGCCACCGCTACCAGTGGGACCAGTCGATGGAGCAGGGAAAGATGTACTCGCGTAAGGATGTCTGCCGGCTGCTTAACTGGAGAGACAATCAGCAAGGCACAATGTTCGGCTACAAGTTTGACTTCCACACGAACACCTGCCCGATCTTCGTCACCTATCACAAGGGAGACGGCATCTCAGCGAGTACCTCATACGGGGACTCGTTCATTAACGAAAACACTCTCCACTGGTTCAGCAAGAGCCGGAAGACGCTCCAGAGTCCGGACGTTCAACGCATCGTGTCGAACTCCTTCGAACTTCATCTCTTTGCCAAGAAAGATGACGCCGAGGGAACGGATTTCTACTACTTGGGCCGAGCCAAATCGTCGAATCCGGTCCAAACGAAGATGCCAGGCGACAATGGCACGAGCCTTGACGTTGTCACTATGGATCTCAATTTGGAGTCCTCAATAGGCGCCGCTCTATATGACTATTTGACTACGGGTCCGGCGATTGAGGAATACCACCGTGACAAAGAGCCCGCGCCAAGGGTTGACCTCAGCTATCAGCAGTCACCGGTCGAGAATGAATACGGCGATGACTCTAGTTCCACGTTGTTTTGACAACAGGGCCAGTTCAAATAGCGTTGAACGAGACCCAACGATCAATGGTCGACGTTGGTAGCGGCGAGTAGCGACTCCCAAGCAAACGTGGCAGCCCAATGTGAGGACATGTATTCATCGGATACTGCTGCCTCGAGGCCCGGCGCCATTAGTGCATCGACACGGGTGAGCATGCCTTTGGCATGAGCTGCGAGCTCTTTGTCACCCGTCTTCTCCGTAATGACTTCGAGCTTCGGTGCTAGTCGCATTACCGACGCTGCCACCGACAGGCCCAGTCCGTAGAGGTGACTCTGCTGACCGTCGGTCGGGTCGAGGACCTTGACCGGGGTGAGCGCCGGCGATTCCGGATCCAGCTCGGAAAGGAATGCGGGGAGCCACGTCGCCAACTCATCCTCGGTGAGCACCTCGGCCACGAGGTCCGCCTCGCACAAACCAGGGGAGAGGAAGTCGTGACCGCTGCGCTCCTGACGGAAGTTCCATGCACCATCCTCGGCGAAGAAACGACGAGCCGCGCCAGCGATGACATCAATGACGTCATGACGCCCCTGCGCACGAGCGCCGATGAGGATCCTGCGCAGCCCGAACGCCGTATTCGAGTGCACACCATGGCGAACCGGTTCGGCGACCCTCGGCAGCCATGAGGACACGAGGTCGAAGACCGCATCCGCGAGGATCTGCGTGTTCTTCCCCAGCTCGCGCAACTCCGAGACGTCGCTGCCATTGAGTGCGCGGTTGAGTTCAACCGCCCATGCCCAGCCATAGGGCCGCTCCCACGAGAGATTGTCTCGGAGGAAGGCCGCCTCGGCGAGCATGTTCGTTTCGCTCAGATGCTCGACCAAGATCTCGAGGGCCTCATTGAACCAGCTTGAGTCCCGTCCCTTCTCTGTCTCCAGGAGGGACGCGAGCAGGTAGTGCATGTGCACGCTCGAATGCCAGTCGAAGGAATTCGCGAACGCAGGAGTCTTCTCGGCTGCGGGCACGATATCGGCCAGGCTCCGAGCCAGATGATGGGCGGCGTACGGATAGTCGCGGGTGATGTTGCTCAGAGCCACCTCGGCGAGGGGGTGTATCAAATGATTCGTTGCCATCTGGTGGTCTCTCTCTATGCTTATCAAGTTGGGAAATCATGTGCTAACAACCTACGATCTCACGCTTAGTGTGACTTCACGTATGAGTCTCGCCCAGCAGCGCATTTGGATTCAGCCCTTTAAACGAATCTCGTCGACTCGACTTGGACCATGAGTGATGAGTCACTTCGCTACGGCAAAGCGAACCGGCAACAAGGTGCTTTATGAGCTGCAGACAAACGTTGCTTACGGAACGCTGCACTACTGGGCCAGATCTCTCGGCTGCAGTGACGAAGAATTCTGATGACTGGACGGCACTCAGCCGTGACGGCGGCAACTTCGGACGGGCCACAGAAAGATTGTGTTTTCCCGCAACAGCAGGGCCGGATTCAGCGGTGTCAGTCGCTCACTATAGAATGCATAACAACATAGCTGACCTGCCCAAATGGGCAGACAAACAAATATTCGGAGGCACGAGATGGCTTGGTTTTCACGCCGGCGTCAACCAATCGGTGAGGGAACCGGGCAGTCTGAGAAGACTTCACGTGTGGCGACTATCCAGGGTAGCCAGGTGGATCTCGCGTACGTTCGGAGCCGACGAGTTGCGGATTACATCAGGCTCCGAGGGTCTTCTCGGCCCTTGGCTGCCGATTACATTCAGCTCGTTCACCGCTGTTTTACCGATCCGGTGGATCAGGTCAAATTCACCGATGAAAAACAGGTCGGTGAGTTTATTTTGACATATTTTGTGCTATGCGCTAGCCCTGATGTTCGCGGGAACGACCACCTGCTCATTAATGCTGTCAAAGAAGCGCTTGAAGGTAGAGAATTGCGAGATCTAATTCGGCCTGGCGATCAAATCAGAATGGATTCTGATCACTTCAAAGAAATTCTTAAAATCTTGGTAGATGTTAAATCTGAATTGGACCGCAAGGGTTTGAGTGTGAATTCTGATGCCTCTATCATAGGCGAGTATTCGACGGCGCTTATCGAAAGTGAAGAGCGATCGCCGGGTCACGGTCTTTCCGATGAGCAGCTGGACAATCTTCTCAGGGAAATTCTAGCTTCACGTCGCTATCAAGTGGATATTGACGAGGTTAGATCCGTCCTTGAGGAAGTCCTATCTGATTTCGGGCCGGTAGATATTGGGCCATTTGGTGTAATGTCGAATGACAAAGACGTTGTAATGTACCGTGTTTCACGCAGAATCAACAAGGCCTCTGCGCCACGGAGAGCGGCGCATGAGCCATACGAGTACTCGGGTGTCGAACGTCAGTTGAGCATTGCTCAAATTCTCAGTAACGAGCACATGCAAGAACTTATTTCCCGTCTTCAGGCGAAGGTAGTGCCACCGGTAGAGGAAGAAGTCGTTCGGGAGATCCTTGTGGCGCAGCTGGATCGCGTGAAGCTGAACGCGTCAACTACAAGTCAGAGCGCGATGGACCGGTTCGGTGAGAAGATGTTCACAAAAGCTCTTCCGCATGTGCGTAGCGCATCTAACGCGCTCGCTGCGGAGATCGAGAAGCAAGCGAGAGAGCTCGAGGACCTCGCGCGGCGAAAGGCAAATAGAGACGCATGGAAGGACTATGCGGCAGCGGAGCCAGCGACCGTGGGGGAAATTGGCCACAACGACGACCGAATGCTCTGGCAAAATGCAACTGTCGCTCGTTTGATTGGCAAGAGCTATCAGTCATCGGTGAGGTCTGTTGCTGTCGCAGGGGCCGATTCGCCAGAATTCCGTGCTCTTCCGGATGCCCGGAAGGAAGCTGCTATCAATTTTGCCGTAGGGCAGTTTCTGTCTATGGCGGTATCACCGGAAAACCTGGATCCCGTTGAGTTCTTCCAAGATTTCTCATCGAGTATGTCTACGCAAGTGACGGCTGAGGTTCGCAGTGCCTTGCGGCTAGAGCTTGGCCAGTTCGTGAAGGAGCAGGAAGACGCGCGTCGGCGAGAGTACGTGGCTAGCTGGACTGAATATTCCCAGCGAAATAAGGGATGGATTGGACTTCCGATTACAAATTCAATCGGCGATTCTGAACTGCCCATTGATAGATTCGTTGGCGGAGCCTTCGTGAGTGCCATAAAAGAAGAGTTTGCTCGCGACCTATCCAACTTCGGCGAAGTTGAAAAGATGGCCTTCTCCTGGGCCATTGAGGAAATTTGTGATTCGCGAGTGGCTATTGAGCATCGAGAGCCAGAAGAGGTGGTTGACGAAATCAGAACTTATATTGAGGACCGTCTTCCACTGGTCTTCGCGGGTCAGCTCAACCGAGCCAAGGCAAAGCGGGACGAAATGGCAGCGAGAATGGCCGAGCTCGCGCCCAGAGCCTCAGCGTCCTTGTATAGGCGTGTGATGATGTTGCGAAATGAAGCCAGTTCAAGTTTGGTGTGGCTCCACGACGAAGCTTGGTGGGAGGACCTATGTCGCCAATTTGTAGCAACACTGAGCCTTGAGTCAATCGAACTGATGGACACAAGCGCGTCAGAGATGCTTCAAGTCATGGCTCAGCAGGTTATCGAAAGTGTAATCGCCGGGCGAGAGTCAGAGCTGCGTCCTAAAGCCGCTGCGCTGGATCCCAGTGGGCGTGCTCGGGCTCCGAAGCAGGTTCCCGCATTCCGATCGATCGAGTCGCCACGAGATTTCGAAGATCTGAGCCGGGAGTGGATGGTCTGGCTGGGCTTTCCTGATGCAGTCCTCACTGCTTCAGGAGCGGATGGTGGTATTGATGTAATCGCTGAGGATGGCGCTGCGCAAGTCAAACAATATGCCGCTCAGGTCTCAGCGCCGGAAGTTCGACAGTTCGCAGGTGCGATGATGGGCTATCCAGATAAAAGTAAGCTCTTCTTCGCCTCATCGCGTTTCTCGACCCCGGCCGTAGACTTTGCAAACCTGCCGCAAGTTGAAATGGCCTTGTTCCAAGTGATTACTGATAGGGGAAGTCGGTTGGAGCCGTTTTCTCGATTCGCCGATGAGCTCCTGAGAAGCGCTCGGGAATCTTCATGACTAGAAGCAAGCGCAAGGTGTCTGAACGCTCGCGATCTCCCGAGGTCTTCGGCAAGACCGTCGACGAACACACTCGGTGCGTTCACTACGCGACCGAGCTCGACATCATCGCCATCCGCTTCGCCTGCTGCGACCGCTACTATCCGTGCCACCTCTGCCACTCGGAGACCGCGGACCACGCCGTCGAGCAATGGCCACGTGACCGTTGGGACCAGGAAGCCATCCTCTGCGGGATGTGCCGGAGCGAACTGAGCATCGAGACGTACAAGGCCTCAGACTCCTGCCCAGAATGCGCCGCCCCATTCAATCCGCGCTGTGCGGCGCATTCGGATCTCTACTTTGCCCGTCACTGAAGAATTCGCTCAGTGAAGGAACTGCATCACCACGATCATCGCGGCCATTCCCCAGCAGTCGAGTGAGACGAACAGGCGCCTGCGGGCGATGTCGTGAATTGCGCAGACCACCAGGCACGCGGCAAGGACGACAACGGCCACCGTGAGAAACGTGCTGATGAGCGTCATATCCCCGGCATGATGCCCACCGTGGCCGCCGGCATGAGCCGAACCGCCCATGTGCGCACCGTGGTTGAGGACCTGCCACGCCATCACCGGATAGGCCATGGCGCACAGGACTCTCGACGACGGCCCCGGGTGAGGCGCCCGTGACCATGACCGGCCAGGGGCGGCGCCGCCGGGCCGAGCGCAATCGTCGTCTTCGATCTCCGGGGGACCGCCCAGGCCACTCATCACGAGTGCGGGGGACCGCCTCGGCGTGGGAATGCTTGACCGTGTCCGGAGGAACACGGCTAGGCCGAGCCCGACGATGAGCAGCGCCCCCGACCAGACCACCGGTGGGACCAGGGCGGTATAGGCCAAGTCGGCCATCGCAACGACCATCACGGTCGCGGCGACCATGGCCGGCTTCCTCTTCGAGGCGACGGCGCCGAACAAGCACAGGACCCCCGAGGCGACCATGAGGAAAGAGGCAAGGCTGCTCATCGTCGTATCCTGTCAGTCACACTCGCAGGAGTGCCCGCCGGCCTCGGTGCCGCAATGCGCCGACTTCGGGCGTGGCACGTCGAGTGCGGGATTCTCATCGAAGAAGCCATAGGGCTTCATTGTGAATCCGAGGCGGTCGACCGGCATGATCGGCCAGTCCTCGGGACGGGGGAAGTGCGTCATTGCGAACGCCGCCCACACGACGATGTCATCACCGTCGACCGGGCGCTGCTGTTCGACCCACTGTGTGATCGTGCCATTGCCCGGGTTCTGATTCGGATAGGTTCCCGAGGGGAACCGCTCATCGGCGTCGAAGTGCGTGAGCCACATGTGCTTCGACCCGAAGCCCGCCCGCTTCGAGATCGACGAACCCTCGGCGGCCATCATCGTCGGTTCATCGGGCACGCGCAGCTCGTAGCCGACCGGGAACCCATGACGATTCGTCTTCTCCGGATTGACGATGTGCCACACCCGACCGGCCTCGCCGTCGGCGGTGCGTCCACCCTCTGCGGTGAGTCGCGTGAGCTTCCTGGTGAACGCATTGCCGTAGGGGTTGTCCTCGCTGAAGGGCACGCGCACGGCCTCCTGCTCGTCGACGGCGTTGGCGATGCCATCGACCTGCATGTCGAGCCGGGCGCAGAACATGTGTTGGTGGAACGGCATCCCCAGCCCCTCGTCGCCCAACGGCGAGGACCAGCGCTGCCGCTGGGACTCATCATCGTAGGCCGCGGTGTAGACGATTCCGGTCGCCTTGCACTCGAGCTCGATGGTGCCGTCGAGGTAGAGGTACCAGTAGAACCCGTAGTCGTAGTTGCCGACCGTGATGAAGAAGGAGATGACCAGGCGGCGGTTGCGGCGCACATCGACGGCTCCGGTGAACTCATCGGTGTGCTTGAACAGGATGCCGGCGTCCTCCTCATGGATGCAGATGGCGTTCTTGATCGTGTGCGCATGCCCCTGATCGTCGGCGAGAACGGCATCGGAGTAGTGGATCTCGCCGAGGCAGTCGCACCCGAGTTCGAGCGAGTTCGCGCTCTTGCCCATCGAGTACTCACCGGCATCGAAGTAGTTCTGCCAGAACCGCACGGGGCTCGGGTCGCCGTATGGGACGACCATTTCCGCCACCGAGGCGCGGTAGACGATCGGACGGCGCTGACCCTTGTCATCGACGCTGATCTGGTGGAGAACCAATCCCTCGACCGGATCGAACCCCAGACGCACCTGCCACTTCTCCCAGTCGAGCAAATCACCGTCGAGAGTGAAGCTCGCACCCTCGGGCTGAGTGATCTCGATCGGCTTCTGCGTGGTCCGCGGTTCGGGCAGCCAGGAGTCGAGGTGATAGTCGAAACGCTCCTGAGGGACGGGCACGACATCGGTGTCGACGACCTCGACGACCTCCCCGGAGTTGAGATCGAGGTAGGCGACGAGCCCCTCGAGCGGATGCGCCCAGGCATTGTCCTGCGGATCCGACTGGATGAACGACGAGCCGCGGATGAGGCGGCGCCCCTCTTCTCCCGGGATGTCGAAGCATCCGGCCGAGAGCGCGCAGATCCGCACGGTCTCGATGTCGGTGATTCCCCGCGCTTCGACCGCAGCGCGCCAGGTGTCATCGTTGCGGATCATCTGTTCGGCAGCCTCGTACTCGGTCATCGTGATCGGAGCCTGACCCTCGGCGGCGACATCGAGCACGCGTGCGAGGAGGACTCTGCGCTCACGGAGGGAAACGAGGATTTCGGTCTGTTCCCCGCTGCCGCGCTCGATGAGGAGGGAGCGCACCCGACGATCGAGATCGGCAGTACCTGCGATGACATCTCGCTTGTCGGGCTCGACGAGGCTGACGAGGGCGAAGAGGGTCTGCGCGCTCACGTGGCCGGCGTCGACGATGATCGCTCGGTTGAGTTCGATCTCCTCGCCTGTGAGGCGGTCGAGCGGGTGGGTGGTCGCACTGCCGGCGGCGGTCGCTGTCGTTGCAGTCATGGGTGGTCACATGCCTTTCTGTGTGTCGAGAGTGGTGTCGTGAGGAGCGTCGAGTGGAGCATCGAGATCGTCGAGCAGCTCCTGAGGATCGACGGGGGTCGGTCGGAACACGCGGATCCGGTGGCCGCGGACGTATCCGATGAGGGCCAGCGCGGCGAGGGCGCCGAGGGTGCCGAGAGTCAGTGCGGTGAACGGCCCCTGCTCGACGCCCCATTCGTCGAGGAAGTCGTAGTGCAGGCCGAAGAGCCGCTCCAGAGTGCCGGGGAAGATCGCGACCCAGGATCCGAGGAGTACCCAGACGAAGGCTATTCCGCCGAGGATGGTGAAGCCGACATTGCCGACCGGGACACGGAAGGGGCGTTCGCTGTCGGGGTGTTTCCACCGCAGTTTCACGGCCGCCGGGATGATCAGCAGGTAGCTGAGCAGGAAGGTCGAGATGGAGATCGAGAGGACCACACCGAAGAGTGCCCCGGCGTCGCCGCTGAGCTGCATGGCCGCGATGAGGAAGATCGTTGCGACGGTGCCCGAAAGCAGGTTGACGTTGACCGGGGTGCCGAGTGAGCGGGAGATCTTGCCGAAGAACCCGCCGAAGAAGGCGCCGTCGGCGGCGGTCAGCGCCTGCATCCGGTCGCTCATGATCATCCAGGCCGCACCCTGCGAGGCGAGGATGATGACGAACATCAGCGCTGCCAGCACAACCATGACCTCGGCGGCCGGACCGTAGACGGTGAAGACCGTCTGCACGGCGTCCAGGAGCCCGCCGATGCCCGTGATCGTCTCGGTCGGCAGCACGAGCAGCATTGCCAGCACCGGCAGGATGTAGCACAGGGCCGAGACGAATCCCGAGCGGGCGATGGCGGCTGGAATATCGTGCTTCGGGTTCTTCATCTCGTCCGAGGCGCTGTTCGACGCCTCGAATCCGAGGTAGGAGAAGAGCAGAAGCGGAACGAGTCCGAGGAAGCCGCCGAGGCTGGGGCTGAAGTCTGCGAGGCGAAGTGGCTGGACTCCGTGCTGGGCGGCGTAGAGGATCGTAGTGAAGAGGAAGAAGGCGATGAAGACGACCTTGAGGACACCGCCGAGGGTCGGCAGCCACTTCGCCTTCGCGAGCGACAGGATCGCCGCGATCACCGTGATCCAGATGAAGACGATCTTGAAGACCCAGTCGCCGACCGATCCGGCTTCGATCGGGCTGATGAATTGGTTCCACGTCCCGGTGGCGAGGAAGGCCATCGAACCGCCGACCCACACCGGCTGAGTGACCCAACTGAGGATCGAGGCGATCGCACCTGCGGGGCGTCCGAAGGCCTGGCGCACCCAGATATATGCTCCACCTTCCCCGACGAAGGTGCTGCCGGTCTCGGCGAAGACGAGGGCGTAGGGCACGAGGAAGAAGATCGCGAGGACGAGAGTCCACGTGAAGGTCTCCGCTCCGAACCCCGCGGTCTCGGCGAGGACTTCGATGCTCAAGACCGCCGACATGACGATGAGCACGATGTCGAATCGGCCGAGAGTCTTCTTCAGATGCTGCTTCTGTTCATCGGCATACACGGTTGTGTGTTCGAGAGAAGACACCATCCACCTCCTTGTGAGTGGGTGTCCAATAGTATTCTTTGCGTTACACCCAAAAGAATTGCACGGAACGTCGGCAGGCAACAGAGGTGCGGCCATACCGATCGGCGCTTGCCTAGATCGCTTCTGGAGATAATGGAGTCATGGCCCGACCGAAGAACCAGACGAATCGCCGCGCAGAGATGGTGCAGGCGGCGAAGCAGGCGATCGCCGAACGTGGGCTCACCGGTCTCCGCACGATCGACGTCGCCGCGTATTCCGAACTGGGCGCGGGATCGGTGGCTTATTACTATCCTGATCTCAGCGAGCTCGTGCGAGAGGTGCACCAGAACGCGGTCTCTCGCTTCTATTGGAATCGACAGCAGCAGTCGAGCGAAGGCGACGACCCACGAGTCAAGCTGACGAGCATGATCCGCAGCGGGATCCCGGTTTCACGAGAGGACATCGACTTCCAGGTACTGGGCGAACTCCATACGCATGCCTATCGGGACCGGTTCCACGCCGAACTCATGGCGGAGCTCTTTCGACTCGAGGTCTCGCTCTATCACTCGATCCTCAGCGAAGGAGTCGAATCCGAGGTCTTTGCGATGGCGGTGCCGGTGGAGACCGCGGCGAAGAATCTTGTGGCATTGGAGGACGCTTACGCCCTGCATTTCATGGGAGGAACTCCGCTCGACGCGGAGGCGATCTACGAACTGATCGTCGCCAACGCCGAGGCATTGACGGGGTGCCGGTTGCTGGATTCTTCGACGGAACGGCAATCGCTCAGGTGAGCGATTGCCGCTGTTATTAGTCGGCAAGTGCGCGATAAGCCGGTAGTGACCTGGTCATGGCTCACCGCGATGATCATGCCGTTAGGTGCCCTCGGGCATTGCTTCGTCAACTAATGAAATCGGACAAATAGCTATATTGCGTTCGCGGGTGAAGTGCGAGGCGCGATCTTCCTTATGGGGGATCTGTTTCAGAATGCTCCTTATCCAAGATAATCAACACGAGTGAGTCGGTAGCTGTGCCGTGCCCCACTCAGAAAGTGGGAACCTGCTGTTGGTCAAATAGCGAATAGTATGATTCAGGGTTCTACTGCTCGCCGGGGCGTCGTGGGGCGGCAAATGATTCCCTCTGCATATTGTCGAGGAATCGGGATGGCTGGAAAGTTTTGAGTAGGTCATTCGGTTCTGCGCCCAGAATTTCTTCAGACAGGATATCGGCCAACAACGGAGAGAGGACTATTCCGCTGTGTGTGACCGCAGCAAAAATGGATGAGCTGGGGTGGATTCGGCCGACAGCAGGTAAGCCATCTGCTGGAATCACGCGATGGCCGACGCGAATGTCTACAATCTGTGTTTCAAGATCAGGGAGAAGCTTCGAGACGCGGGCGGAAAATTCTTCAACCACTGATTCGCTAGGTGCGTAATTTCGATCAGCGGTGGAGTCGAGATCAAGGGCTTGCACCAATAGGCGCTCGCCATTTTCTGGTCGGAGATTCAAGCTATCGGTCGTGACGAGCCCTTGAACAGGGTGTCCGGCGGCTTCGACGCGAGCAAGGTAGCCGTAGGCTGAGCCATTGACCACTGCTGGTACCAGCGGCAGTCTTCCGCCAGCGGACTCGACGAGGTGCTCACTTCCGTTGCCAGCGGCCACTACTGCTGCTCTCCCGTTAATTTCGCCTTGATCCGTCACTACCGTGACGCCGTCCGAAGTTTCGCGAACGCTAGTGACTCGGCACTTGTTCATCGAGAATCGATCGTTCTTAACCAGGCCGTCCAAGAGCGTGCTCGTTCTTGTGATTGGGAAGGCGTGCCCCTCTGCCTCGAAGACTGCCGCAATGGCAGAGGCTGGTACTTGCAGCCCTGTCAGTTTCTCCGCCTCGGATGTATCTACCCAGGCGGCGGGGTAGCCAAGCAAGATAAGACGTTCGACCCGCTCGGTCAGAGTCTGTCGGTGTTCTTCATCGTCTGCAAATTCCACATGGCCAGCGAATGTTACAGATTGCGGATCGTCTTGAGCGATTTCCTGCCATCTGCGCAGACCTTCGACATTCAGTCGGTGGTAAGCAATGGGATGTTTTCTGTGGCTGTTGATCCACCCATAGCTCACCTCTGAAGTGCCACCTGCAGGCTCGCCGAAGTCCAACAGCTTTACTGACTGCCCGCGCTTGACGAGCGCATCTGCGAGGCTGACTCCGATAATTCCGGCTCCGATGACAATTACCGACTGCTCTAACTGAGTTGTCATGAGTGAGAAATGCCTTCCGAATCTTTGTTGCTAGTCGTGTTGGATAGTGCTGATTTGGAGCCGACGTGAGAGAGGCCGACCTTCTCGGCGGTCAGCAGAATGTCTTGGCCCGAGATGGCCGTCCTGAGTCGGTTGAGTCCCTCCATGCGCTCAAGAGCGCGCTCGGGATTCTGAGCCGCTACAGCGTTGACGAGAGCTTGGGAGACGAGTAGCGGAATTGATGCGTCGCTTGCTGAAGACAGTGATGTCGGGGAGGTCGTAATAACGTGATCAGCCGTCTCCCGGATTGGCATTCCGATGGCCTCAGTAATGAGTATCACGGTGAGGCCGAGCTTTCGGGCATGCTGGCAAGCGACCGTGATCTCGTCAAATTCCCGAATTGGCGCAAACACGATGAGCACAGTTCCGGGAGCTAACTGGACGAGTTCATCCGCAAGAAGTACCCCGGATGCGCGCGACGAGTCGGCCGATAGTCCGACTCTGGAAAGGAAGAAGGCCAGATAGTCCGCGATGAAGCCAGTTGGAGACAGGCCGTAACAGGCGACATGGTCGGCATCTGCCACGGACTGGACGATCGCGTTCCACTCGGTATCGCTGATCGTTTCACGAAACTGTTCAACTGCGACAGCGGTGTCGTCGATAACTGTGCGAAGGTGGCTGCCGGCAGTGGTCGAGTGCATTCGCCGATGAATGACAGCTCCCGGGTCGGCTCTGCTGGCCACGAGCGACATCGCCGCCTTCCGGACTTCCTTCATCCCGCGATATCCGAGAGCACGTGCAGCGCGGATCACGCTGGCATCGCTCGTCCCGATCACCTTCGCGATATCTTTCGCGCTCGACGTGGCCACCTGATCCGGATGGCGAGCGAAATACGATGCGATATCCGCAAGTCTGCCGCGTAAGCGCGGCCCCACTCGGGTTGCGCGTTCGAACAAGGTTTCGTCGCTGGTGTCGTCGTCAGCCACAGCACTCCCTCTCCTGATCTGGCGTCTACTGCAAGCCGCTGCTGTGTTCAATCGTGCCCGGATGCTTCGAGGAAAGAAAGCGGCAGATCCACGAAACATGACGGAAACACTACACAGCTACATTGATATGTAGTATAAACGATATTGGAGTCGCCGATGTCGTCGATAAGCTAAGGGGTACAACCATGCACGACCTGGCAGTAGTTGGTCTTGGCGCTCTAGGTACTCATGTCGCCCTTGCAGCTGCACGAAAGGGCCTCGACGTCGTCGGCCTAGATTCAGGAACCGGAGATCACGAGCATTCAGCAACCGGAGGCCGCACTCGAATATTTCGGTTGGCATACACGTTCGGTACCGACTATGTTCCGGCTCTGCAACGCTCTCTGACCTTCTGGAACAACCTCAGCTCCCGCTATCCGGAAACACGTTTCGAAACCGGCGCGTTGATGATCGGGGACCCCACAGATCCCGAAATAGCGAAGGCCGTGACTGCCGCACAAAGCTGCAATCTACCTCACGAGCTACTTGATGCCTCCGCCATGTCAACGCGCTGGCCGATGCATCACCTGGTGCCCGGTGATATCGCGCTTTACGATCCTGCGGGCTCCCTACTCATCCCACCAGCAATCACCGCCCGAGTCAGAGCAGATGCCGAAGCGCTCGGAGCAACCCTGCGATTCCATTCTCCAATCACAGCTATCAAGGAAAGCTCGCGAGGCAGCACCATCACCTTGAGCAACGGAGAAGAACTCCGTTCCCGCCAGATCGTCGTCACCGCGGGCGCATGGTCCGGTCGTTTTGTTCCAGAGTTCACCAATGCTGTTGAACTTCGCCGCGCGATTCTCCATTGGTTTTCGACACCGAACGATTTCGAGTACGGGCCCACCCAGTTTCCGGTCGGCCTGCGGCGAACGGGCAACGTGCGCTACTCGTTCTTTCCTCAAGTTGATGCGAACGGAATCAAGGTCAACCTCCATTCTCCGAAGCAAGTGGTGCCGCATCCGGAGATGCGCGAAGTCAACCTTCCCTCCGATTTCGACGAGCTCGTCGGTGGCCTCAAGAGGACTCTGACCGGGTTAGGCAGGAGAACGGCCTCCGCCGCCTATGTGGAGAGCTACACACCTGACTACCGGATACTGCTTGGCCGAGCCGCGAATACCAAGAACCGTTGGCTCTTGGCAGGCGGCTCTGGACAAGCGTTCAAACTGGCGCCTGCACTGGCAGAACACCTCGTAGAGCTCATCCAAGGCGAAATGCCGAGCTTGAGTCTTGACGGCGTGATCCGAAGTCCAGGGACACCGGCAGTCGAAGCTGTCCGAGGACCATGACTTCGGCACCGGTCGACTCGCCTCAGTAGGAACCGCACCACACCGTTACCTGTCATCACCAAAACAAGCACAATCGCAGAAATGTGAGAAGAGGAAGTAGAAGAATGCGAGTAGGCGTCGATATCGGCGGGACGTTCACGGACATCACAGCCGTGGATGACCAGGGTGTATTTCACATCGGTAAAATTCCGAGCACACTCGACGACCAGTCGGTGGCGCTGGCCCAGGGAGTTGCGGGCGTCCTCGAACGCAGCGGGGCCCAGGCAGGTGAGGTGGACTACCTCGGCCATGGAACGACAGTTGCGACGAACACTTTGCTCGAGCTGAATGGTTCACCCACCGCTCTAGTCGTCACCCGTGGATTTCGTGATGTCTTAGAGATCGCACGACAAAAGAGACCGAGCCTGTACGACTTGTTCGCTGAGAAGCCCCGTGTCCTTGTACCCCGCAGCAAGGTCTTCGAGATCGATGAACGGCTGCTCGGGGATGGCACAGAATTACGCCCCGTTCAGTCCGACGACCTCGCGACATTGCTGGAGAAACTCGCCCAGATCGACGTCACAGCGGTAGCCGTCTGTTTCCTCCACAGCTACCGTGACCCCGCGCATGAAATAGAGGTCGCGGAAGCGATTGCTGAACGCTTCCCCGACCGCTACGTGACCAGGTCGAGCGAAGTCGCACCAGAATTCCGCGAGTACGAACGACTCTCGACCACGGTCATCAACGCGTTTATTGGACCCCGCATGGACCGGTACGTTTCGATGCTTGAGAAGCGCACAAAAGAACTCGGGGTTCCCGTGCCTCCCAAGATCATCCAATCCAACGGCGGCATTGTCTCTCCGGACTCAATCGTGCGCCGTCCAGTGAGTACCTTGTTGTCTGGGCCAAGTGCTGGAGTGTTGGGCGCTGCTTGGGTTTCTGAGAACTCCGGATTCACCGAGCTCGTCACTTTCGATATGGGTGGAACCAGCACCGATGTCTGTCTCGTCAGAGACGGTGAGGCCCTCGTGACTGCCGAACGAAGCGTTGACGGATACGTTGTCCGCACTCCAAGCGCCAACGTTCACACGGTCGGCGCTGGAGGCGGTTCGATTGCGCAAGTCGACGGTGCGGGTGCGCTGCAGGTCGGGCCACGCAGTGCTGGTGCTCGTCCTGGACCTGCGGCATACGGACATGGAGGAACTCGTGCTACGGTGACCGACGCGAATATCGTGCTGAGCCGACAAGACCCTGACCAAGTCATCGGAGAAGGACTGCATCTCGATACTGAGGCAGCCGAACATGTCGTGGAAGAGATCGGGGCAGCACTCGCGATCGACGTTGAAGAAGCAGCCCTCGGCGTCGTTCGCGTAGCCAACTCCCACATGGCCCGTGCGGTACGCGGAGTCAGCGTCGATAACGGCGATAATCCCAGGGATCTTGCTCTCGTTGCCTACGGCGGTGCCGGGCCACTGCACGCCGTGGAAGTCGCGCGAGAGGTCGGCATGAGAACTGTGATTGTCCCGCCCAACCCAGGCACATTGTGCGCACTCGGACTACTCGTCAGCGAAGTCCGGACAGAGATCCGACAGTCGAGTCTGCTCGATCTCGGGGAAAGTGCCGCCCCATTGCAAGAGGTCATCGCTGGGCTGCGCACCTCGGCAGAGGAATGGTTCATCCGCGAAGATGTCCCCTCCGCAGAACGATCAACCCGCTTCGTCCTTGATATGCGCTATCAGCGGCAAAACTTCGAGCTCCCTGTCGAAATCGGCGATGGGGTACTGGCGGATGCGGATATACCGTCCATCATCGACCGTTTCCACGAGATCCACCGAAAAACATACGGGTTCGCACATGCCGGTTCCGGAGTGCGCGTCGTGAACATCACCGTCATTGCGTCCCAGCCCGTCGAGCCATTGGACCCTACAACGCTACCAACCAGAACGATCGACGACCAGGACTCCATCATCGCCACACGCGACGTGCGCTTCCCAGAGGGAAAGCTCCCATCCACAATCCACCGTCGCGAACTTCTACGTTCCGGAGACCAAATTGACGGCCCAGCCGTCATCGAACAGGAGGACTCAACTACATTGCTGCCACCAGGATCCCACGCACGCGTCGACTCATACGGAACACTCATCGTGGAGGTAGGAAAATGAGCCTCGATCACGACACCCTGACAAAAGATCACACCGCCAACAGTACCGATCAAATCGACCCGATCACCGTCCAAGTCATTGGGAACGCACTTCTCTCCGTTGCCGAAGAAGCAGGCACCGTTCTCAGACGAGCAAGCTACTCGACGAACATCAAAGAGAGAGCGGACTGCTCGACTGCGCTGTTCGACGCAAACGGTCGACTCATCGCACAAGCTGAACACATCCCCATCCACATGGGTTCAATGGCCGGCGCGGTAGGGCGCCTGAGTGGACGTCTTCCGGGATATGAAAACATCCGCATCGAATCTGGTGACGTCTTCATCACGAACGACCCCTACGACGGCGGAGGCACTCACCTTCCCGACATCACAATGGTGGCTCCAGTCTTTGTCGAAGACGAGATCGTTGGATGGAGCGCCAACATTGCACACCACTCTGACGTCGGAGGACATGTGCCGGGAAGTAACTCTGGAGACTCGACCAGCCTTTTCATGGAGGGCTTGCGAATTCCATTGGTTAAAGTCGTCAGCCAGGGCGAAGTCATCAACGACGTTCTCTCATTCGTGCTCCTCAACTCGCGGTTGCCTGAGGAGCGTTACGGAGACCTCCTTGCTCAGCAGTCAGCAGCTGCCGTCGGCGCACAGCGCCTCCTGGAACTCCATGCCAAGTACGGTACCGACGTCGTCGCTTCGGCAAGCGCCTCCCTGCTCGACTACGCAGAGAAACGTCTGGCCCTCGCCGTCGCCGAAGTCCCAGATGGCGTGTACACGGCCACAGACTGGCTCGACGAGGACCGCCCAGGCGATGGCAGGATCCCAATCGTTGCCTCTGTAATGATCGACGGCGAACACATATCCGTCGACTTCACAGGCACCGGCCGAGAAGCAGTCGTCGCAGTCAACGTCGTTCGCAGTGCTCTCGAAGCGACAGTGTTCTACGCGCTCAAGGCAGCACTCGATCCAGGAATCCCGGCCAACGGGGGATTCTTCGACGCAGTGAAGATTCACGCCCCCGAAGGCACCATCCTCAACCCTCGTCCGCCTGCCCCGGTCGCAGCGAGGACAGATACCTGCCAGCGAGTTGTCGATGCCGTATTCGCCGCTCTCGCCCAAGCTCTACCCGACAGGATCCCTGCCGGTAGCCACTCGACGATTACCTACGTCAATTTCTCGGGTCTCGGTCGCGATTTCTACGTCTATCCAGAGGTAGTGGCAGGGGGCGCCGGCGCACGTCCGGAAGCGGATGGCCTCGACGCAGTTCAAGTGCATATCACTAACTCTTCGAACCTGCCCATCGAATCCCTCGAAAGCGAGTACCCACTGATGGTCGACGCCTACGAGCTCGTTACCGATTCCGGTGGCGCGGGAGCGCATAGAGGGGGCCTCGCGCTCCGCCGCGACATCCGAATCTTGGGCGACGGTGCGGAATTCTCCGCCCATGCCGACCGTCAGTCCCTCCCTCCAACAGGAATGGCAGGCGGTCACAACGGAACTGCCGGCCGTTTCACAGTCCGCCCAGGCACGACTGAAGAGCAAGTACTCCCGGGTGGACGAGTAAGCGGTGTAGCTCTGGCTCAAGGTGACGTTATGCGAATTCAGAGTCCCGGAGCCGGCGGCTTCGGATCACCCTTGCAGCGGCCCGTTGACAAGGTCCTCATCGATATCGCTGATGGACGAGTCTCTCGGGCGGCAGCAGCTTCCATCTACGGCGTCGTCGTCGATGAATCTGGAAAGCTCAATCGCATTGAAACCGGGCGGGCCCGTGCCACTGCAACATCCTCCAGCAAAAACTCGACAGAACATATGCCCACCACTGCTACGGAAGAAAGAAGCGCAGGATCATGAAAAAGAAGCTCACCTTTGCTGCCGCACTAATTGTTGCCCTTTCACTCGGCGGATGCGCTGGAGACCTCAAGGGAGGCGGAGGCGGAGGCGACGCCAACTTTCCAACCCACGCCATCGACCTTGTTCTTCCCTTTGGATCAGGAGGGGCCACCGACATCGGCGCGCGCGCGATGGCCGATGCTATCTCCGGTGATCTCAAGCAACCGATTAATTCCACCAATGAAACTGGGGCGCAGCAAGTCACCGCTGTAGGGAAAGTACTCAATTCATCCAAGGATGGCTACACTCTGCTTGCCGATGGAGCAGGTTCATCGTCTATCCAATCACTGTTGCCTGACTTGCCGTTCACCTGGGACGAACGCACATTCATCGCTGATGTCGCAACCGGTGCACACGCCTACGCGGTTGGTAAGAAGAGTGGCATCACTTCCCTTGATAAGCTCGAGCACAAAGCGAAGGACAACCCATCTGGTTTCCATATCGCATGGCTTGGTGGTACCACAACCAGTGACTACGCGACTCTTCAGTTTCTCGATGCTATCGATGTCGATGCTTCGAAAGTAGTGAAGGTGCCGTTCGACGGTTCCGGTGACGCTATGCAAGCTGCAGCGGCTGGCGACGTCGACCTGGCGGTGGGTGGATCGAGTGCAATTGCTTCTTTGTACAGTTCCGGTGACCTCGTACCGCTGGCTCTTACGACAGAGGACCCAAACTTTCCCGAAATACCACTGACCGCTGATGAAGGATACGACTCACTCAATCTCAACTACTGGGTTGGGCTCTCCGGGCCTGCGGATTTGCCCGATGGAGTCGTCAATAGACTCACCGAGTCTCTGAACAAGCTTGCTGACAGTGGCGAGTTGAATGAGTCCTTCGAGAAAATCGGGATGACCGTGGAAGTACACACCGGTGAGGAGCTGACAAAGCAGGTACATGACGAAGCTAAGACATTCGCGGACCTGAAAGAAACGGTTGAATGATGTCTACGCTATTAGCTCGTACGGGCTCACTGTTACGGTCTCCTGACGGGTGGGGCCACCTGCTGATCGCGCTGTTTGCCCTTGTCGCTGTCGGCAATGGCGGGGTAATCGTCAGCGCTGCCGGAGGCGTTGGGGAGAAAGCTGCTGCCGGATGGTTCATCGGAATCATCGGCCTTGTCCTCCTCGGTCTGGTCGGACTTGGGTTCCGTGAAGATCTCCGCGGGGGGCGCGTATCAGTGATGTCAGAACTTGCCACAACAATCATTGCCGAAGAGGAAGCCGCAGGCCGTGAGGTCGAAGACCACTTCCAGGCCGAACTCCCACTGCACTCGCCTCGGAAAATCACTCACCTGCTATTGCTCAGTGCGGTGTTACTTATCGGTTGGATGGTAGCAATTCCGTGGATCGGGTTCGGAGCGGCGACAGGAATCTTCTGCCTCCTATTTATGCGTTGGATGAGCCGAACTTCATGGTGGACGACACTCATCACAGCCGTAGCTGTCGGAGCCGGGCTCGCCATTCTCTTCAAGCTTGTCGGGGTCATCCTGCCAACCGGTGCCCTCTGGTACCTGATCTGACCCATTCGAGAGGAACTATCGCATGGATTTTCACACCATCATCAGCGGATTCGCCACGATCCTCACACCAGAGCACCTTCTAGTCGCGTTCCTTGGATGCTTCGCAGGAACGTTCTTCGGAGTGCTGCCTGGCCTTGGCCCAGTGACTGCTATTGCAGTGCTCTTCCCACTGACAACATACTTGGACCCGGTGTCCGGGATCCTCATGCTCGCTGCTGTCTACTATGGCGGAATGTATGGAGGCTCAACCACGGCGATCCTACTCAATATCCCCGGAGAAGTCTCTTCACTTCCCTCCGCGTTGGAGGGCTATCCAATGACGAAACGAGGTCGAGCCGGCGCGGCTTTGGCAACTGCTGCAGTATCCTCGTTCTTCGCAGGGATCGTGGGCACCATCGGAGTCATGATCATCGGCCCTACCATCGCACATTTCGCTTTGGCATTCGGACCGCCGGAACAGTTTGGCCTCCTGCTCTTCAGCCTCACCGCAATCTCCGGACTGGTGTCTGGTTCGATCGCTAAGGGACTAGGAATGGCTGTATTCGGAATCATGTTGTCTCTGATCGGCTACGACGCGATCTCCGGGGCACAGGTACTGACATTTGGTTCATGGACATTGGCTCAGGGTCTTAATGTTGTTCCGGTCATGATTGGACTGTTCGGAATTGGCGAGATTCTGAAAACTCTGATTCAGAAGAACTCTGTGCCATCTGTAGCATCTGTGGGAAGTCTCCTTCCCAGTCGAGACGAGCGTAGAGCAAGCGTGGGCCCAACCGTGCGTGGAACTGCGCAAGGCTTCTTTCTCGGGCTTATACCAGGAATGTTGCCCTCTGTGACCTCATTTCTTAATTACAGTTGGGAACGAAATCGTGCCCAACGCAGGGGGACCTCGAAATTCGGTCGAGGAGCAATCGAGGGAATCGCAGGTCCGGAAGCCGCGAACAACGGTGCCGCCATGGGCGGATTCGTTCCCTTGTTCAGCCTGGGAATCCCCACCGGTCCATCGATGGCACTCATTCTCGCGGCACTTCTCGTTTACGGATTGGTTCCAGGCCCCACGCTTTTCACTGAGAAGGCTGACTTCACGGCGGGCATCATCGCGAGCTTCCTTATCGCTAACGTGATCCTTCTTATTCTCAATCTGCCGTTGGTCGGATTGTGGGCGAAGATCGCTAAGGTGCCCTTTTCAATCATGGCGCCGATTGTCATCGTCTGCTGTCTTGTTGGAGCTCTTCTCGAGCGCAACAGTATGTTCGACGTCGGAGTATGCGCACTTTTCGGTTTCCTAGCTTTGCTCTTCGACCGGGCTCAATTGCCGATTGCACCACTGGTCATGGGCTTTATCCTAGGTCCGTCGCTACAGCAGTCGATGCGCCAGTCTTTCACCATGTCGTCGACCTTCTATGTCGAGCGCCCGATTTTTGTCTTGTTCGCAATAGTGAGCCTGGCAACTGTGGCCTGGTCGATCTACCGTGCTGTCCGTTCGAAACGCGACAAGGAGCGCCGAGCTGTAGCAGGCTACGTGCAATAGTGGTGTGAGATTGGAAATATTTTAGGCGGCGGCAAGGCCCGGACAGTTCGAGGGAAGAGCGGGCATGACCGGCGTGCCATGGGCTGTGAGCACGTCTACTAGTAGGGGTGACTTCACCCCCACTGCAGCCAGGTCGTCTTGAGATCCGTGTAGTTCTCAAGAGCATGGACGGACAGGTCACGGCCGAACCCGGACTGTTTGAATCCGCCGAACGGTGTCGTGAAGCCGAGGGCGTCGACGGTGTTGACCGACACCGTGCCAGCCGTCAGTCGGGAGGACACTCGATGAGCACGTGACATGCTTCCGGTCCACAGCGCCGCGGCAAGGCCGTAGCGAGTCTCATTCGCCTTCGCGATCGCTTCCTCTTCGCTGTCAAAAGCGGTGACGAGAGCGACCGGGCCGAACACCTCGTACTCGTGCAGGCGATGATCAGCCGGCAGGTCGGTGACGATGGTCGGATCGACGAACGTCTTCATGCCGTTGATCTCCGGCCGGTTGCCGCCTTTGACGATCGTTCCGTCGGCACGCGCCTGTTCGATGCAGTCCCACACCTCGTCGGCGTGCTTCTCGGATACGAGCGAACCGATAGCCGTAGCAGGATCGAGCGGATCGCCAGGCTGGTACGAATCGGCCGCAGCTGTGAACAGGTCGAGGAACTCCTCGTAGACGTCGCGTTCGACGAAGATGCGCGAAGTGGCCGAGCAGACCTCTCCCTGGTTGTAGAAGATCCCGAACGCCGCCTTCTCCGCCGCCGCCCCGAGGTCATCGGTATCGGTGAAGATGACGTTCGCGCTCTTTCCGCCGGCCTCGAGCGCCAAACGCTTCATATTCGATTCGCCGGCATAGACCTGAAGCTGTTTGGCCACCTCGGTGGATCCGGTGAAGCCGAGCATGTCGACATCCATGTGTCGACCGAGCGCCTCACCGACGACCGAGCCTCGACCCGGGACGACGTTGAGGATGCCGGCAGGAACGCCGGCTTCGACCGCGAGTTCGGCGAGGAGCAGGATGGAGTGCGAAGCCTCGACAGGCGGCTTGACGACGAGGGCATTGCCCGCGGCCAACGCCGGAGCGATCTTCCACGTCGCGATCTCTAGCGGATAGTTCCACGGCACGATGACACCGATGACGCCCAAGGGCTCGCGCGTGACCAGAGCCGTGGAACCGGCAGGGGTCACCGGGATCTCGTCGCTGAGCTTCTCTATCGCCTCCCCGTAGAAACGGTAGAGCGCTGCCGCACCCGGGGCATCGATCGTCGACGACTCGCCGATCGGTTTGCCCATGTCGAGTGTGTCCAACAGTGCGAACTCATCCGACCGTGCCTCGATGAGGTCGGCAAGTCGCAGCAGAACCTCGCGTCGGTGTGTCACCGAAGCCCGCGACCAGGCACCGGAGTCGAACGCGGTGCGAGCGCTCGCCACCGCAGCGTCGACATCGCTGCCGCCGGCGAGGTGGAGCTGCGAGATCACCTCTCCGGTGGCGGGATTGGTCTTCGCATGGGTCTGACCCGACCGGGCATCGACCCGGCGGCCGTCGATGACCGGTCGACCGTCGATGGTCAGTGCCGCTGCGGCAGCGCGCCAGTCAGCGAGCGTGGTCGGTCGAGTGGCCGTATCCGGCAGAGTGGCGGTCATGGGCGTTCTCCTTCGATGAGTGACGGATGTGGATGGTCAGCGGTCGTTGAGCGGACGCGAATTCGCCGGCGCGGCTCCGTCCGCGGTCGTGGCCGGCGGTGCCGACGAAGCCTCGGCGTCCTCAAGATCGTCGGCCTTGAGCAGATCGATGCCGCGGGTCTCCGGAAGGGAGGCGACGGTGACGATGCCGATGACGCCGACCACAGCGAGGAACCAGCCGGGACTGAGCGTGCTGCCGGTGGAGTCGATGAGCCACGTGAGGATGTAGGGAGCCGTGCCGGCGAAGAGTGCCGCCGTCAGCGCGTAGGCGATCGACAGGCCGGTCTGCCTGGTCCGTGTCGGGAAGAGTTCGACGACGGTGGCGGCATGCGTGCCGAGGATGATCGCCAGGATGAAGGCAAGGCCGAAGGTCGAGACGAACGAGGCCCACGGGTAGTCGGCGCCCATGAGGATGAACAGCGGTACGGAGAGGACCGTGAGAGCGATCGCCGCGGTCATGAGCACGGGTTTGCGGCCGAAGCGGTCCGAGGCGATTCCGGCCAAGGGGACGATGACGAGTCCCAACGCCGAGGCCAGTGTTGAGAGCAGCGCGGCGCGACCGGGATCGATGCCGACCGCTGTCTCCTGGTAGGTGAGCAGGTAGACGAGGACGACGTAGAAGGTGACGTTCATGAACGTCTCCATTCCACACGTCTGCAGGAACTGCTTGGGATTGCGCTTGAAGACCTCACGCAGCGGCGTCTCCGAGACCGTCTCCATCTTCTGCAGTGCCTCGAACTCAGGGGTGTCCTCGATCCTGCGTCGAATATAGAGGCCGATGAGTCCCAGGGGCACGGTGATGAGGAACGGAATCCGCCAACCCCACGCGGTGACCTGGTCCGGGGTGAGTGCCTGGTTGAGGAGGAAGACGACGAAGCTCGCGAGCAGGAACCCGAGAAGGGACCCGAACTCCAGCCAGCTGCAGCCGAAGCCGCGACGTTTCCGTGGCGAGAATTCGCCGAGGAAGGCCGCCGCACTGCCGAATTCGCCACCGGCGGCCAGACCCTGGACGATGCGGGTGAGAATGAGGAGGATCGGAGCGAGCACTCCGATGGTCGAGTACGTCGGGAGCACGCCGAGCACGAGCGTCGACAGCGCCATGGCGAGGATGACCAGGGACAGCGTGTGCTTGCGTCCGAGCTTGTCGCCGAGGCGGCCGAAGATGATCGCCCCGATCGGCCTGACGAGGAACGAGACGGCGAAGACCGCGAACGTGGCGAGCAGCCCGGCAGTGCTGTCCTCCTCGGGAAAGAAGATCGCCGCGATCGTCGTGGCCATATACGCATAGACCGCCCAGTCGAACCAATGGACGAGGACGCCGATCGATCCGGCGACCACGCTCTTCTGCAGTCCCTTCTTGTACGCCAGTCCTTCGGCGTTCGGAGTGTCACCCGACATGCCAATTCCTCCTTTGGAATCGTGGTCGTGTCGGCACGGCGGTTCCGCGCCGAAACAGTGGTCGTTCAGGTTCGACGCGTACTCACGTCGACTGCGGTCCAGGCCAGTGCTGTGGCCCCGTCGAGGAGCGTGCGTTCGGCCCGGGGGCCGATGCACGATTCGGCGAAAGCCGCCTGATGGTTGCTTGCGTCTCCACCGACACCGATGTAGGGGTGGATGGCATCGACGATCTGAGAGACATTGCCCATGTCGGTCGATGCCCGGTTCATCGTCGCGGCGATCGGATCGACGTCGAAGTCCCTTCCAAGCGCCACGGCGTTGGAACGGTAGAAGTCGAGTGCGGACTCGTCGGTGCGCATCTCGGCATACCGCTTGCTCTCCGGTGTGATCGTCAGCTCCGCACCGGTGGCCAAGGCTCCGGCCTCGAAGCAGTTGACGACCTTCTGCTCGAGGGCGAGCAGTTCGTCCGTCGTCTCGGCGCGGACATACCAGCGGCCCTCGGTCTTGGCCGGAATGGCATTGGGAGCCTCACCCCCGTTCGTCATCACACCGTGGACGCGAGCGGTCTTCGGCAGCTGCTGGCGCAGCAGGCCGAGCGCCACCTGCGCGATGAGGAAGGAATCGTTGGCGTTGATGCCGCGTTCCGGGTAGGCCGCCGCGTGTGCGGCCCGGCCGGTGTACTCCACATGCCAGTGGGTGACGGCGAAGGGCTGGGCCTCGGCGACATCGACGGGAGCCGGGTGTGCCATGAGCGCGAAGTCGAGTTCGGTGAAGGCACCGCGGTCGAGAAGCTCGATCTTCCCGCCGCCGCCTTCCTCGGCCGGCGTGCCGATGACCTCGACGGTGATGCCGAGCTCATCAGCGACCTCGGCGAGTCCGATCGCTCCACCGACGCTCATCGCCGAGATGAGGTTGTGGCCGCAGGCATGCCCGAGCCCGGGCAGAGCATCGTATTCGGCGAGGAAGCCGATGGTGAATTCTCCAGCCCCATAAGTGGCACGGAACGCTGTCTCGAGCCCGAGGTAGGGCTGTTCGACACTGAAGCCGTGAGCCGACAGGACTCCTGCGACCGCGGCCGAGGAGCGGAACTCCTGCCAACCGAGTTCGGGATCGTCGTGGAGAGCATTCGACAGCCCGACGAGCGTCGGTGCGACATCGTTGATCCGAGCGGCGATGCGGTCCTTGAGCGCGCTGCTCATCGGTCGTCTCCGGGCACTCCGTAGGAGGGGGAGGCGGCAGGGTCGAGGCCGCGGGTGATGTAGTCGTCGCGCTGCGGCATCCAGATGTCGAGGAGGCGACCGAGCTGACCGATCGGATCCTCGTCGGCCCAGTCGACGCGGAGGTCGGTGACCCGCCATCCGGTGCCGTTGACCACCGACAGTCCGGCCGAATGGACGGGGCCGGCCTCGCCTCCGGCGGCCATCGCCGCTTCGAAGGCTGCGAACAGCCGCTCTTCGAGACGCCCGGAGGAAGAGAGTGCAGTTTCGACGAACGCATCGAGGACATCAAGGGTGGCGAGCATATTGCCGCCGACGACCGCATTGGTCTCGGTGCGAGCTCCGAAGGTCCCGAGCGCCTGCGCACCCGAGTGCGCCGCGGTGTTTCCTGCGGAATCGATGACGAGCAGCTGTCGATAGTCGATCGCGGTCGGATCGGCCGCGGCGACCACGGCGTCGAGGGCCGACTGCGCGTCCTTGCCGCTGCCCATCTCATCGAGGATCGCGGTGCCGAGGCGAGGGTCGGTGATGTTCTGCGAATTCACGCCCCCGATGCCGTCGGCGAGGTTGATGCACCGTGCTGCGACGGCCGGGGAGGACGAGGAGATGGCCGAACCGAACTCGCCGGTCTCGGGGTCGTGGAGGAGGAGGGAGAAGGTCACTGGGCCACCTCGGTGGGAGCCGCCTCGGCGGGATCGCTGATGACGGCGGTCGCGTCGATCTCGACGAGCCATTCCGGGCGGGCCAACGCCTGAACGACGATGCCGGTGGACACGGGGAAGACGCCCTTCAGCCACGTGCCCATCGTGCGGTAGACGTCCTCGCGGTAGCGGGGATCGATGATGTAGACGGTGACCTTGACGATGTCGGCCAGACTGCTGCCGGCCTCCTCGAGGAGCATCGCGATGTTCGCCATCGCCTTCTCCGTCTGCGCGGTGACATCCCCGATGCCCACAGACTCGCGGGTGTCGAGGTCCTGGCCGATCTGTCCCCGCAGATAGACGACTCCGCCGGCGACGACGGCCTGGCAGAGGTCATTGTCGAGGTTCTGCTCGGGGTATGTGTCTTTGGTGTTGAACATCCGCAAACGGGTGTGTGTCGGCTGGGCCACGGAGATCTCCTCATCGAGTGGTTGTCGTCATGTGATCTGCCACCTATTCTCAGTAAGATCAGTGCATCTGTGAAATAGTTAAAATCTAGGCAGAGCATCTACAAAACAGATTCTTCGAACCCGGGGGGCCGCAATGGTGCAGAGATTCTCGATCACACTCACCCAGCTGTCGTACTTCGCCGAATGCGCGAAGACGCTCAATATGACCGAGGCGAGCCAGGAGCTGCACATCGCCCAGTCGGCAGTGTCGACGGCGATCAACCAACTCGAGAAGGCGCTCGGGGCTCCGCTCTTCGTCCGCCAGCACTCGAAGGGGCTCGTCCTCACGCCGGCAGGGGAGGGGCTGCTCCATGAGACGCGCGAGATCTTCGGCCGGATCACTGACGCCGTCGAGTCGATCCAGGCGGGCCAGCGGGAGGTGCGCGGCACCATCGTCATCGCCTGCTTCCAGACGATCGCGCCGTTCCTGCTGCCGCAGCTGCTTCAGCGTCTGGGGGAGCGGTATCCCGAGCTGAGCGTCGACGTCATCGAAGGCGACCACGAGGAGAGCATCGACGCACTGCGCTCCGGCCGAGCAGAGGTGGCGCTCAACTACGACCTCACGAAGTCCGAAGGTGTCCGTGCCGAGATCATCGGTGAAGCCAGGCCGCATGTCATCGTCGGCACCGGGCATCGGCTCGCACGGCGGAAGAAGATCTCATTGAACGAGCTCACCGATGACTCATTGGTCCTCCTCGATCTGCCGGACAGTCGGGAGTACTTCCTCGACATGCTCCGCATCGCCGGGATCACGCCTTCGGTGCGGTACCGCAGCACGAGCTACGAGACCGTGCGGTCGATGGTCGCCATGGGGTTGGGGTTCTCGATCCTCAATCAGCGACCGCGCATCCGTGAGACCTACACGGGTGAGCGGACGACGATCCTCGAGATCTCCGATGCCGTTCCCACACTCCACGTGGCGGTCTCCACGCTGGCTCGGTCGCGCATGACCGCGAAGGCCGCTGCCGTGACCGAAGCGGTCCGCGAGATCCTCGCCGAGGCGGGTGCTGAGTAGCGCTCGTTCGCTTACCTCTGAGTTCATTTTCCTGGGGCTGATCGCATACGTCCAAGTGATCGATTGACCACGAATGCATCTACTCATCAGATGCAGTTGACCGTGAAGAACTATTGGCTTCGGTCCTCACCTCTGCGGTTTGCTGGATGACGAAGAGCGACGACGAAGTTCGCTCCGACAGCAACGAAGCACACGCCGTAACCGCGATGACGGGCGGCGGACAAGGGAGGGCGATCATGCCGAAGACAGCCGCAGAGACCACCGAAGTCGTCATCATCGGTGGAGGCCAAGCCGGAATCGCAATGAGTGAGCATCTCAACGAACGGGGAGTCGACCACATCGTCCTCGAAAAGGATCGCGTCGCCGAAGCATGGCGGTCACGCCGCTGGGACTCGCTCGTCGCCAACGGGCCGGCCTGGCATGATCGATTCCCCACGCAGGAGTTTTCGGACACCGACCCGGACGGCTTCGCGACGAAGGGAGAGGTCGCCGACTACTTCCAGACCCTCGTCGACCGCAAGCACCTCCCCGTGCGCACGGGAGTGACGGTCACCTCGGTGACGGAGAACCCCGGTGCCCGCGGATACAAGGTCACCACGGATGCCGGCGAGATCGCTGCCGACTTCGTCGTCGCTGCGACGGGACCGTTCCAGATTCCGCGGATCCCCGACATCATCCCCGCCGAGGCGGAGCTCAATCAGCTGCACTCGAACTCGTACAAGAACCCCGAGCAGCTCGACGCCGGCGGTGTCCTCGTCGTCGGCGCAGGATCCTCGGGCGTGCAGATCGCCGCCGAGATCCAGAAATCGGGCCGACCCGTCCACCTCGCCGTCGGACCGCATGACCGTCCGCCCCGGTCCTACCGCGGACGCGACTTCTGCTGGTGGCTCGGGGTCCTGGGCCTGTGGGACCTCGCGACCCCTCCGGCCGGAGCTGAGCATGTGACGATCGCCGTCAGCGGCGCCCAAGGGGGCCACACCGTCGACTTCCGGGATCTCGCAGCATCGGGGATCACCCTGCTCGGGCGCGCAAACTCCTATGCCGACGGTCGGCTCATCATCGGCGACGACCTCCAGACGAACATCGCCCGCGGCGACGACAACTACCTGACGCTGCTGCGCGACGCCGATGATTACATCGAGCGCAACGGACTCGACCTTCCGCCCGAGCCGGAGGCTCACATCCTCGGACCCGACCCCGAGAGCGTGCGCGAACCGATCCGCGAACTCGATCTCGCCGGCGCCGGCATCACCACCGTGATCTGGGCGACGGGATTCGGCGTCGACTACTCATGGCTGGGCGTCGACGGAGTACTCGACGAGCGAGGCTACCCGGTGCAGAAGCGCGGAGTCAGCCCGGTCCCCGGCATGTACTTCCTCGGTCTGCCGTGGCTCTCCCGGCGCGGATCGAGCTTCATCTGGGGTGTGTGGCACGATGCGAAGTACCTCGCCGACCAGATCGGCATCCAGCGGATGTATCGCGACTACGCGCCGGTTCACGCAGACGACTTCGCCGAGGCCGTGTCATGAGGGCGGTCGCCCCTTCGGTCGGCGCTCGGAATGTGAGAGTCTGAAGACACTATGACTGAGTCGACTTCATCCTCACCGCAGACCGCTTCGATTCCTCTGACAGCCCAGAACCCGCAGGCTGCTCCCACCCGCACCGAGACCGACTCGATCGGCAGCCTCGAGGTCCCCGATACCGCGTACTGGGGTGTGCACACGGCCCGGGCGAACGAGAACTTCCCGATCACACGCCGCCCGATCAACGTCTATCCCGACTTCATCCGCGCCTTCGCCTGCGTCAAGCAGGCCGCGGCCAGGGCCAACGCTGAGATCGGAGCGCTCGACGAACAGCGCGCCAACCTCATCGACTCCGCTTGCGAGGAGATCAAGGCCGGTCGACTTCACGACCAGTTCACCGTCGGCGTCGTCCAGGGTGGGGCCGGGACCTCGACGAACATGAACGCCAACGAGGTCATCACCAACCGGGCCCTCGAGATCGGCGGCCACCCCAAGGGTGACTACACGTTCCTTAACCCCAACGACCACACGAATCACAGCCAGTCGACGAACGACACCTACCCGACGGCGATCAAGATCGCCTTGGCGTTCTCACTGCAGAACCTGCTGCAGGAACTCAGCCTGCTCGCCGACGCGTTCGCGGCCAAGGGCCGCGAGTTCGCCCATATCGTCAAGGTCGGCCGCACCCAGCTGCAGGACGCGGTGCCGATGACCCTCGGCCAGGAGTTCACGGCGTTCGCGACGACGCTGCGTGAGGATGTGCAGCGACTCGAGGAAGCCGTCGCCCTCCTCGGCGAGGTGAACATGGGAGCGACGGCGATCGGCACGTCGATCAACGCACCCGTCGGGTACAAGGAATCGGTGATCAGACACCTGCGCGAGATCACCGGACTCGACCTCGTCACGGCCGGCGACCTCGTCGAATCGACCTCGGACACGGGGGTGTTCATCACCTTCTCCGGGGCGCTCAAGCGCAGCGCCCTGAAGCTGTCGAAGATCGCCAATGACCTGCGTCTGCTGTCCTCGGGACCGCAGGCCGGCCTCGGCGAGATCAATCTGCCGGCCCGTCAGGCGGGCTCATCGATCATGCCCGGCAAGGTCAATCCGGTCATCCCCGAGGCGGTCTCGCAGGTCGCATACTCCGTGGCCGGGGCCGATGTCACCGTGTCGATGGCCGTCGAGGCCGGGCAGCTGCAGCTCAACGCGTTCGAACCGATCATCGCCCACTCGCTGTTCCAGTCGATCACGTGGCTCGAGCGTGCCTGCCAGACGTTCCGCGTCAACTGCGTCACCGGGATCACCGCCAACGAGGATCGGCTCGAGGGCATCGTCGACCGCTCGGTCACCGTCATCACCGCCCTCGCCCCGGTCATCGGATATGCGTCCGCGGCGAAGCTGGCCAAGGAGGCGCTGGCACGGAACGAATCGATCTCCGACCTCGTCGTCGAACACGGACTGCTCGAACGCGATGAGCTCGGTGAGATCCTCAGCCCCGAACGGCTGACCGGGATGCCCGCCGATGACAGCGTGGACAATTCCGCCGGCAGCGCCGAGGCGGTTCCCCGGGACGAGATGACCGGTGAGCTCGACGAGGTGCCGATTCAGGGGGAGTGAGACGTCTGACCGGCTGAGTCTTCGGGCCGGCGCCACGTGAGAACCGTGGATCGACGGCGCCCATTGCCTATCGGCTGGGCGCCGTCGTTCGGCCATACGCGTTCTCAGCGGACGCCGTGGCGAAAGACATCGAGAATGTCTTCGACCGTGGCTCCAGTCAGTCCCAGTGAGTCGACGGTGCGGCCGGTCTTCTGGAAGTCAACGCCGCACAGAACGCTGCCAATGGCGATGAACCCGTCGGTGAGCGGCATTTCCACGCCCGCCTCGTGCCCGATCGAGCTCCACGTGACCAACCCGAAAGGGATGTCTTCCGTGAAGTAGCGATGGGTGAGCGAATCCGGTTCCGGAAACGCCTGCCGACCATAGCCTTGGACGACGCGGTCGACGAACGATCCTTCGGTGACCCCATAGGCATCGGCGAGGAACTGCCAGAATCCGGTCGTGTCCGTGTGCAGAGTCGAAGACAGTGACAGTCTCTCCTGATCCAGAGCTTCGATGGCCTCTGCGATCCGCGGTGTCACCAGTGTGTGCTGGGGCAGACGATCAGCATCCTCGACCGTTTTGAAGTTGAGGACTGCCGGCGGGACGTGATAGATCGGATTCGAATTGCTCAGCCCGACCGCAAGACTGTCGACGGCCGCGGAGTAGTGCTCCCCGAAGAAGGGCGTCAAGCGATCGATCACCTCCTGCGTCCGGCTGTTCGGCAGGCTCGAGATACGTATCGAGTCCTTGATCGCGCCGACGAATACCCGTGCCGGCTCCTTGAGCCGGCACGTGTAGAGGCTCGTCGCACTCTCTGCGATGAGGCTCGGTCGACGATTCTCCAGGGCGAACTGCCGGGACAGTTCGACACCGCTGCCGAGTACGGTGGGCTGGAAGACGACGAGCTGCTCGGGCGTCAGAACCTGTGCCAACGATGCCGAAAGCCCGGGATGCGCGAAGGCGGGTGCCGCCACCACGATGACTTCGGCGCCGGTCACTGCGGCCTCGATGTCGGTCGTGAGCAGCTTCGGCATCGCCTTGCCCTCGATATCTCCGAAGAGTTCGATGCCTCCCCGATCACGGATCGGTTCGAACTCTCGGTCCCAGACGGAGTACAGACGGACCGAATGTCCATTCAACGTCATGTGTCCGGCAATCGTCTGTCCGACATTGCCTGCGCCGATGACGGCGATCGTTCCCATTTCTCTGTTCCTTTCGTTGTGGCTGCAGTTGTGCCGTTGGTGCCGCGGACGGCGCGGTCAGCGCACCGGTACGCCCGGTCCGAGCGGGATTCCGAGCAGATACCAGAGGACGAAGAAGGCCGTCCATACGATGAGCACCGCAACGGCGAGCGGAAGCGTGAAGGAGAGCATCGTGCCGACGCCGGCTCCTTTGCGGAAGTGCTGGACATATCCGAGGGCGAGCACGAAATAGCCGTTGAGCGGCGTGAGGCAGTTGGTCACCGAGTCGCCGATCATGAACGCGACCATCGCCGACTCCGGCCGCATCCCGATGTACATCACGAGCGGGACGAGCACGGGAGCGAGGATCGACCACATGGCTGAGCCACTGGTGATGAGCATATTGAGCACGCAGATCGCGGCGACGATGAGGAGCAGCAGCACAAGGTGCGGGGCGTTGAGCTGTTTGAACAGCTCAGCACCATTGACACTGATGACCGACCCGATATTGGTCCACTCGAAGTAGGCGAGGAACTGCGCTACGACGAAGAACAGAACAAGCACTGGTGCCAACGTGCGGATGCCCTCGGCCATCGCAGGCGGTACATCGCCGAGGGTGGGGATCGACTTCGTGATCCGTCCGTAGACGATGCCGAGCAGTCCGAAGACGATGGCGATGAAGATCGCGATGTTCTTGAGGACCGGGGATTGGATGATGCTGCCACCCTCTCCGCGGAAGGGCGAGCCTGGCATGAGCATGAGCGCGATACCGCCCGCTGCAATGACGAAGACGACCGCGGCGATGATGAGGCCGCGGCGTTCGTCGGCCTTGAGAGTCACAGATCCGCTGGTCTGTGCGGTCGTGTCCGTGTTGAAGAGCCGGTCGGACACAGTGAAATCCGCTTCAAGACGACTCTTGGAGAACTCTGGACGGCGACTGAGCAGCTTATCGACGACGACGGCAATCGTGACCGAAAGGATGACGGAAGAGGCGGCGGTGAAGAAGTAGGTTGCGAAGGGCGTGACAACGTAGTCCTTGTCGACGATGTGCGAGGCCGCCATCGACAGCGAAGCCCGGATCGCATCCGAGGGCGTGACGAGCGGGCTCGCATTGAACCCGACCGCAGTGGCCGCATAGGCGACCATGAGGCCGAGCAGCGGGCTTCGACCCGCGGCTCTGAAGGCCAATGCGCCGAGGGGGATCATCACAAGATATGCGGAATCCGACATCACGTGCGCGATCATGGAAGCGAACGCGATCGAGAATGTCAGCCATGCTCTCGGCAGTCGTCCGACTGTCACACGCAGCAAGGCGGTGAGCATCCCGCTGCGCTCTGCGATGCTCACGCCGAGGAGGACGACCACGATCATCGCGAGAGGCGGAAACGTTGCGTAGTTCGTCAGGGCATTCTCGATGGCGAAGAGAGCTCCGTCGACCGAGAACAGATTCTTGACCGCGGCCGTTGACCCATCAGCGGGAAGCGTCACTGACACTCCGAACCCGGCCATGATCGCGCTCGTGATTCCCAGGAGCGCACAGAGGATGACAAACAGCCAGAACGGATGGGGGAGTCGGTTCCCGGCTCGTTCGATGGCGCTCAGGATGCGATAGAGGCGGTTGTCAGGGTTGAGATCCTGCTCAGGTCCCGGATCGGTCTCGACTTCGGGCGTCATCGACCCTTCTTGTGGTTGTGAACTCATGGCACTCCGTTGTGGTGAGGTCCTCAGCGAGGACGGAAGGTGGATATGTTTCATGCAGTTCAAATACATGAAATATATAACAGGAATGCTAGGATCGCGGTGCGGGAAAAGTCAACCCTGCGCCGCATGATCGGGCATTGAGGCGTGGCCGAAAGGGAGTGTTCGATGGTTGCGAAAGTGTCAATGGCGGACCGGGCGTACTCCCGGCTGAAGAGGGATATCGTCGAGGCGCGCCTCCGTCCGGGGTCGGTGCTCTCGGATTCGGATATCGCCGAGCAGTATGAGATGAGCCGGACTCCGGTTCGGGAGGCAATAAACAACCTCCGCCGTGAGGGGCTCGTGGTGGTGCTGCCCAAGAGGGGCACCTTCGTCAAGACCATCGACTTCGCTGAGATTCACGACCTCTATACGCTGCGTACATTGGTCGAGCCCGAAGCCGCAGTCCTTGCCTCTCAGCGCGCTTCGAGCGAGGAGCTTGCCGAACTCGAGGAGCTGAGTTCTCAGAGCGTCGACCCAGATGCTTCGGCGCCGGTGCGCAACGCGCGCAACAGTCGGCTCCATGTTCGTATTGCCGAACTTTCGGGTATTCCGCTGCTGTCGCGGACTGTGCAGTCGATTCATGAAGAGATCGAACGGTGCCTCAATCTGCGGAGGGAACTCGGTCGTCCTTACAGCGCGGTCAATCACGGCCGACTTGTCGATGCGATCATGACTGGGGAGGCCGAGGTGATTCGGGAGACCGCTCTGTCCGGCATCGAGCGCGCGCGAGACCACATGACGGACGTTCTCTTCAGCCACTCCGGGGGTTCCACCCGAGATGCTGCTTCGTGAAGCGTGGTGAGCTCATCGGCCTCTCAGCATTGAGCGGATCGATCGGCCAGCCACTCTGTTGTCAAAGGCTGAGGCTGCTTGTTCAGCCGGGCCGCCTCCTTATTCCTGCGCGGCGGACCGTCGGCGTGCGAGGGCCGTGATGACGATCGGGACCACCGTGATGGCGACGATGCCGAGCGCGATGAGCTCGACATGGTCGGCCACCCACGGGATCGATCCGAACAGTGCCCCGCCGAGGCCGAACAGCGCCGCCCAGACCACTGCGCTCACGGCGTTCCACGTCGAGAACTTCGACCGCGGCATGTGCCCCGAGGCGGCCGCCGGGGCGATGAACGTGCGCACGATCGGCACGAACCGACCGAGCACGAGTGAGAGGCTGCCCCATTTGGCGAAGAACTGGGCCGCCTCGTCGAGGTGTTTCGTCTTGAGGATCTTGGCATCGTCGCGGAACAGCCGCGGACCGAGTCTGCGCCCGATCGCATAGCCGGCCTCACCGCCGGCCCACGCGGCGACCGCGGCGATGGCCGCGATGAGCATCCAGTTGATGTGGATCGCCCCGGCGACGATCGCCGCCGCGAACACGAGGCTGTCGCCCGGCAGGAACGGGAAGAGCAGGCCGTTCTCCACGAAGACGATGAGCGCGACCGCCACGAGCGCGAGCGGGCCCAGGGAGATGAGGATGCTGGTGATGTCCATACCTCCATCATCCGACATCCGGCCTGGGCGCGATCTGAGAAGGGTACTGTTCCCGAGGCCGACCGGATGGACCGCTCAGTGCTGAGCACTGAACCCGCCGACCTCAGTGCTCAGCGGCGACGTCGATGACCCAGGTGACACCGAACCGGTCGGTGAGCATGCCGAAGCCCGGGCTCCACGCCGAGGCGGCCAACGGTTCGATGATCGCCGCACCCGCGCTCAATCCCTCCCAGTAAGCGGTCACCTCGGCGAGGGTCTCACCCCGCACCGAGAGGAAGAACGGGCGATCGGTGATCGTCATCCCGTACTCACGGCGGGCACCAGGAGATGGAGTCGCCGAGGTGGTGCCTGCATCGTCGTTTCCCGCGACGGAGGCCCCACTGTTCGGGTCAGCGCTGCCGGGGATGTCGTAGGCCATGACCCGGAATCCTTCGGGTGAGGTGAGGCCGCCGAAGACGATGAGAGCCGCATCGGGCGAGTCGGCCGGTGCGCCGAGCTGACCGTAGGTGGTCGCCTGCACCTGGCCGCCGAAGACCTCCTGGTAGAAGTCGAGAGCGGCGCGGGCGGTGCCTGGGAAGTTGAGATGGGTGGTCGTCGTGATGGTCATGGTCGTTCCTCTCCGTGCAGTCGCCTGCATCGAATCTGCGGCGACTGATTGTCGCCGACACCCACTCTCACACCAGTAGAGGACAGATTCGGTCCGCTATCTGAGGCACAATGGAATCTATGACGGGGACGAATCGATGACTGCGGCAACTCGGTGATGGGGCCGACTCCATGACTGACCCGTCGTCGCGCATGCTCGACTTGCTCTCGCTGCTTCAGGTGCGCAGGGACTGGTCCGGGCTGGTCCTCGCCGAGCGCCTCGGTGTGACCACACGCACCGTGCGCCGCGACGTCGACCGACTGCGCGAACTCGGGTACCGGATCCGCACTCTCAAAGGACCCGACGGCGGGTACCGACTCGAAGCCGGCTCCGAACTCCCGCCCCTGCGTTTCGACGACGACCAGGCCGTGGCGATTGCGATCGCGCTGCAGAACTCGCCGCAGACCGGAGTCGAGGTCACCGAGGCGGCCGACCGTGCCCTGGCCACCATCCGCCAGCTCCTCCCGCACCGGCTCCGCACCCGCATCGACCGCCTGACCTTCACCACCATCGACGGTGCCGATTATGCCGACCCGACCGTGATCGAGACGATCAGTACGGCCGTTGCCGAGTCGATGGTTCTGCGTTTCGACTACGCCACTGGCAATGGTGGCGGCGATGACGGCAGCGCCGAGGAGGACAGTGATTCGCCGCGCGCGAGTGATTCGCCGCGCGCGGCCGCGTCCGGATGTCCAGCCTCCGCTGGGACGTCGGCCGCACCGCCTCGGCGGGTGGAACCGCACGACCTCATCGCCCGATCCGGCCGCTGGTACCTCGTCGCCTGGGATCTCGATGCCGACGATTGGCGCATCTTCCGTGCCGACCGGATGTCCCCGCGCTCCCCGACCGGCCCGCGCTTCCAGCTGCGGGATGTGCCCGGAGGCGACGCAGCGACGTTCATCGAGGCGAGGTTCAAAGGCTCGGAGAGCGAAGACCGCTGGCCGTGCACCGGCACCATCGACGTCGATGCCCCCGCCGCCGAGGTGGCGCCGTGGTTCCGCGACGCCCACGTCGACGCGCTCACCGTCGACTCATGCCGTGTAACCCTCGGTTCGTGGTCGTGGACCGGTCTGCTCGCTCACGTGCTCAGGCTCGACGTGCCCTTCCGCATCCAGGGGCCCGTCGAGCTCCTCGAGGCGGCGAGGGCTCTCGAAGTCCGGCTGGGCAGGTCGGCCGAGGATCCACCTGCGTCCGTCGACGAACGGCCGAACCGGTAAGCCGATGAAAGGCAGCACCCGATGACAGACCACACCTCGGATGGCACTACTCCGTCCGGCGCGACACCAGCCGGCACCGTCCCGGACACCCCGCTCATCGTCGCCGACCTCGCCGCCTGGCGCGACTGGCTCATCGAGAACGAGGCCGACGCTGGCGGGGTCTGGCTGCTGCTTGCGAAGAAGGGAATCACCTCGCCGACCTCGCTCGGCTACCAGGAGGCCCTCGACGAAGCCCTGTGCGGAGGATGGATCGACGGACAGCGCCGCAGATTCGACGAGACGACCTACGTCCAACGCTTCACCCCGCGCCGACCCCGCTCGATCTGGTCACAGCGCAACGTCGACATCATCGCCCGACTCGACGCTGCCGGACGGCTCCGCGATCGTGGACGCGCCGAGGTGGCCGCCGCCCAGAACGACGGCCGCTGGGACCGCGCCTACCTCGGGCAGTCACAGGTCGACGTCCCCGACGATCTGCGCGCGGCCCTGGCCAGGGCTCCGGCCGCCTCGGCGAGGTTCGATGCTCTCACTCGCTCGGAGCGGTTCCAGGCGATGCTGCCGATCCTCACCGCCCGCTCCGACGAGGCCAGGGCGCGGATCATCGCGCGACTCATCGGCAGCCTCGGCGAACGGGGGTGACCGACCGGGCAGCCGCCTCGGCGACGAGCCCCGCTTCAACGATGCCCCGCCTCGGTGAGGCAGTACGGTCGTAAGCTGGGACCGACCCCCCGCCGAGTGAGAGGAAGCGCGATGAGCAAGCAGGACAGCGAGCAGGCGTCGAGCGACAGCACGGTCACCGTCATCATCGCCTTCGTCGCGAACCTCGCGGTGGCCATCGCGAAGACGATCGCCGCGGTCATCACCGGCTCCGCCGCCCTCGTCGCCGAGGCGGCCCACTCCTGGGCGGACACCGGCAACGAGATCTTCCTGCTCGTCGCAGAGCGCCGTGGGGCGAAGCCGGCCGATGCGAAGCACCCGCTCGGGCACGGTCGCGAGGCCTATGTGTGGTCGATGTTCGCGGCCTTCGGTCTCTTCTCTGTCGGCTCGGCGGTGTCGATCTGGCACGGCATCCAGTCACTCTCCGCCGGCGAATCCGAGACGAGCTACCTTGTCGGCTACATCGTCCTCGGTGTCTCGGCGCTCTTCGAGGGCTTCTCGTTCATCCAGTCGGTGCGGCAGGCCCGCGGTCGGGCGGTCAAGCTGCGTCGCCACACCGTCGACTACGTGATGAACGGGTCGAACCCGACCCTGCGTGCGGTGTTCGCCGAGGATGCTGCGGCGCTCATCGGCATCGCCATCGCGTTCCTCGCGATGCTGCTCCACCAGATCACCGGCATTGCCGCGTTCGATGCGATCGGCTCGATCCTCGTCGGCGTGCTGCTCGGCATCGTCGCGATCGTGCTCATGGACCGCAACCGGCGCTTCCTCGTCGGCGAGACCGTCAGCTCCGCCGTGCGCGATGACCTGCTCGAGTCGATGCTCGAGAACCCCTCGATCGCCAGCGTCTCGTACCTCCACATCGAGTTCGTCGGTGCGGGTCGCGTCTACGTCGTCGCGGCCATCGACCTCACCGGCGACGACCGGGAGAGTGCGCTGGCGCTGCGACTGCGCGAGGCCGAGGTCGAACTCGAGAAGCTGCCGATGATCCAAGAGGTCGTCCTCACTCCATCGGCTCCGGGACGCAAGCAGCTTGAGGTTGGCAGGGCTGATCAGGGGCCTGAGCGGTTGTCGTGACCGGATTGTGGGCTGGGGCGGTGGCGGTGATCGCCGAGGCGAGTGTGCGGCGGTCAAGGCTCCTGCAGTGGGGATAAGCTCATGATCGCAGGGAGAATATTTACTTTAGGGTGCCTAAAGTAAATTTCGAGGAGCAGGTCCGCAGGGCGTAGTCGCCGCTATTGCACCGGGCTATATTCGTTCACATGGGACGTTTCCACTCGGACAACCCCGGCACGCTCATCCGGGACGCACGGCTTGATCTGGGCATCACCCAGACCGAGCTTGCGGGACGTGCCGAACTCCCCGAGACCACCATCGCCGAAATGGAATCGGGTGCGATGAGTGTCTCGCCGGACATGCTCGAACACGTGCTGAGGGCCGCGGACTATAGGCCCAACCTCGCCCTTAAACACTATTACGCAGAGATTCGACAGGAGGCTACACGGCGGGGTCTGCGCAACGTTCGGATATTCGGTTCGGTTGCCCGCGGCGACGACGGGTTCGACAGTGATATCGACCTTCTCGTCACTCCGGGCGAGGGAACGAACGCGTTCGACATCGCCAACTTCGTTGATCGCGTCCGTCAGATCACCGGTTTTCCTACGGAGGTCATTGTTGATACGAAGCCGTTTCCTCCCGGATGGACAGCGGGAGAAGAAGCCGTTTCCTCCCGGATGGACAGCGGGAGAAGAAGCCGTTCCGTTGTAGGGGTTTCCACGAAATGGGTCCTTATGGAGCCGCGCTGATGCTCAGAGGCAGCCAAACCATTACGGCGCGTGGAGGGTGCACACCCGAAACGTTCTTCACTTGACTCGAAACCTGCTGAATAGTGCTTGAGAGGGCTTGCGAGTTGCTTTACAAAATAGAAAGGAAGTCTCTTCGCTGATTTCGCGAATCTAGGTGAGATGAAATCTCCGACTTGCCCGGCTGTCCTGTGGTCTACTCCTTGACTGGCTACGCAACCGTCGTCGTGGGGAGTGGAGACTTAGACGCGGCACGGGGTCTGAACGGCAAGAACGTTGCACCATTCAGAAGTCGTGGACTGTTGGTCGGCCAGCCATTTCACGCTGGTTTAGAGGCGAGGCATCGATAGTAGGACCGTCATTTAGAAGCTATTTTTTGAAATCTGACTAGTTGGATAGTCTGAGGTTCCTACGGTAGGAGGAAATGGCAATGGCTCGACGCAAAGGCTTTGTTGCTGAGGTTCAGCGACAGATGCGCATTCAAGCACAGCAAGAAAACCAGCGACAGCGTGCACGAGAACGTGAACGCGCCGCGGCGAATAGGCGACTAGAACAGGCGCAGCGAGAGCAAGAGCGTGCGAGAGTTGCGGCTGCAAAGGCAACAGCAGCTGAAAAGAAGCGACTGGAGCGAGAAGCAGCCGCAGCTTATGTGGCTTCACGTCAAGCAGAGGTCGAAAAGCTCAACGACGAACTGGCGGCAACCTACGCGGAACTCGACGGCATCCTGGCGGCGACATTGCCCGTCGATGACTTTATTGATCTTGAAACCTTCCGAATGAAGGTGGAGCATCCACCGTTCGAACGCGAAGACTTGCGTCAGCCGTTGCAAAGGCCAGCGCCGATCCCAGACCCCGCATGGCCTGAAAGAGCTGAAGTACCGAAGCCAAAGGGACTCTTTGGTCGCAAGAAGAAGCTTGCGAAGGCCCAGATGGAAGTGGAGATAAAGTACTCGGCAGATTTTGAACGCTGGCAACGCGAAGTCGCTAGTCTGCCGGCACGACGGGAAGCGCAAGAGCGAGAATACGCAGAAGCAGAAGCAACAAGAGTTGCACGGCTCGAGACTGCTCTCCAGCTGTACAAGCAGGAGTGTGAGAGCCGACAGAACGAAGTCGACAAACTCAACGCTGAACTGGACGAGTTCATCTCAGAACTCAGCTACGGGGTCCCCGAACGAGTTGAAGAGTACATTTCGCTCGTCCTGACAAACTCGTCATACCCAGAAGGGTTTAACGTCGAACACTCGTCTAAGTTCGACCCCAGCACTGCTGAGCTGACTATGCAGGTGTTAATTCCTGGCCCGTCGGATATCCAAACAGTCAAGAACTACCGCTATGTGAAGACTTCGGATGAAATCACGGAGACGTCTCTCTCACAGAAGGCCATCAAAGATCGCTACGCGGGCATTGTCCACTCGGTGGCGTTGCGTACCTTGCATGAAGTGTTCGAAGGTGACCGACGAGAGTTGATCCAAGCCATCTCACTTGTGGTGGCGACTGAGACCTTGAACCCAGCGACTGGGCGAAACGAGTTTGTGCCGTTGGCGGCAGTGGCAGCTGGCCGCGAGACTTTCAACTCTCTGGAACTGTCGGCAGTAGTTCCTGCGGCAACCCTGGAGTATCTCGGCGCTACAGTTTCTAAGAATCCGGTGGGTCTCGTTCCTGTTGACGTCGATGGCATACGGGCAACTAAATGACAGATGACGGTGGATTGGTTTTTAATCCCCCTCCAGGCTGGCCCGCGCCGCCGAAGGGATGGCGGCCACCTGCATCGTGGGCTCCGGATCCTGCATGGCCTCCACCGCCCCCAGGCTGGCAACTATGGATCTCTGAAGACCAAGGTGCCTCAAACGAGTCCAGCGATGATGCCGCGGATGCACACGTCGGCACTCAAAGTAGTGAGGCGATAGGGCAAACCGGGTCAGAGACGGTGGGCGATCAACTTCCGCCGCGCCCAAGTAGCCCTCCGGCCTCGGTGCCAGACCTGCAGGCGGAATTGGAAGCTCTCGGTGCCGAAAACTTGAGGCTTAAGCAGCAACTCCATTCTCGTGCATCCGACCTAGTCGAGCTGAACGACCAAGAGGTGCTCCAAGACGTTGGTATTTACCGGTACCATCACCCACTCGAGTCAGCAGCTGCATACAAAGAACGGCTTCGAGAGATTGAAAGCCAAATTGCTGACCTGGTGAAAAGCAAAAGAGCGATAACTCGTTCAGAACTGTTTACGTTCAACAATTCCTTGGCGCAGGGGAAGAAGCTCTCCAGCGATCTGGGGAGGCTCATGTTGCGCGCCTACAATGCCGAAGCTGACAACGTGATCCGATCACTCAGAGCCGGAAATCTTCGAACGGCACTGCGGAGGCTCGAAGCAACCCGAAATGCCATCGCCAAACTGGGTGCATTGATGGAGATGCAGATCGGTGACCAGTACCACGATCTTCGCGTGCAAGAGGTTGAGCTGACCGCTGACTGGCTGATGAAAAAGCAGGAAGAGCGCGAGGAGGCAAGGGAAGAACGGCAGCGTCTCCGGGAAGAGCGGAAGGTTCAACAAGAACTTGAAGAAGAGCGTAAGCGTCTCGACAAAGAGAAGACCCACCTGACGAATACTTTACGTATTCTTCGGGAACAGGGGCAGGCCGATGATGCATTGATTGAGCGCCTAGCAGTCATCGACGAAGCAATCGAGCACAATGACTTCCGGGCGGCAAATATCAGAGCTGGATACATCTACGTGATCTCGAATGAGGGCGCATTCGGTCGAGGCGTGGTGAAGATCGGTCTAACGCGGAGGCTTGAGCCATCTGAGCGGATTTCCGAACTGAGCGGCGCTTCTGTCCCGTTCCGCTTTGATACGCACACTCTGTTTTTCTCAGAGGACGCAGTGACTCTTGAAAACGAACTTCACAAACACTTCGCTGATCGTGCCTTGAACCAGGCGAACCCCAGGAAAGAGTTCTTCTTTGCGACTCCTGAGGAGGTAAGACTAGTCCTGATGGAGCGTGTCGGGAACATACTGGAATTCACTGATACGGCGGACGCCGTGGAATTCAGACAGTCGTGGTCCAAGTGGCCGGAACGTCCACGCGAACTAAGGGGATAGGGGCAACCACGCCTACCCCTCGAGCAGCCCCTTGATGTCTTCAGCCGTGACGGTCTGGCTGAACGCCTGGCCGGAGGGTCCGCGGCCTTCGAACCTGACTTCCACAACTAGGTGCTGATTTCTCGATCCTGTTTGTGTTTGCGCTGGTCAAAAGGTCGCAAATTGTGTTGGTGGGACACTAATCGGCTGTCTACGATGGGGTTATGTCGCCTCGTCTCCGGAAAGTCACCACCGGTTCCGGGGCCACTGCCGTGCAGATCGTGCGCAAACACCGTGGGAAAGTCACGGTCCTTGAACACCTGGGATCTGCTCACACAGAAGCAGAACTGACGGCTCTGCTGACCGCAGGGGAAGAGAAGCTCGCTGGCTACGGTGCAGCCGAGCAGCTCGAGCTCGAACTTGGCCTACCCACCGGCACTAGTGCACCGCCGCGGGCACGAACCGTTGTGGGTTCACGGGCATCCATCCTCATCGACGCCATCACCCAGTCGTGGAAGAGACTCGGCTTCGGCCAGGTGATCAACGACGACGCCTTCTTCCACCTCGTGCTTGCACGACTGGTCGAACCCACGTCGAAGGCTGATAGTCTCCGTGTCCTTGCCGAACTCGGCATCGAGCCACCGCATCACAACACGTTCCTCAACTGTCTACGACGGGCCAACGAACGCGACTACCGCGGGAAGATCGCAGACAAATGCTTCGCCCACAGTGTCGCCACCACCGGCATCAGTCTGCTGCTCTATGACGTCACGACATTATATTTTCAGGCTGAAAAGGAAGACGCGCTGCGTCAGGTCGGATACTCGAAAGAACGCCGCGTCGACCCACAGATCGTCGTGGGTCTTCTCGTCGACCGAACCGGATTCCCACTCGAGATCGGCTGCTTCGAAGGATCGAAAGCAGAGACCCACACGATCATTCCCGTGATCAAAGCCTTCCAAGAACGCCACCATGTCACGGACATGGTCGTTGCAGCCGATGCCGGGATGCTGTCGGCGAAGAACCTCAAGGAACTCGATGATGCCGGCCTGCGGTTCATCGTCGGCTCAAGGCAGACGAAAGCCCCACACGATCTGGCCACCCATTTTCGGTGGAACGGTGAGTACACCGAAGACGGACAGATCATCGACACGATCACCCCGAAGGGTGTGAAGCGACTCGATCCGGAGCGGGTGAAGAAGAGACGCGAACCTGTCTGGTCACCTGAAGAGCATCCGGATGCGTGGCGAGTGGTGTGGCAGTACCGGCGTAAGCGTGCGATGCGTGATGAGCAGACGCTGAACCTGCAGCGTAATCGGGCGTTAGCGATCATCGATGGTGACAAGCCGGCGAAGAAGGCACGGTTTGTGAAGGTCACGGATGAGGAGAAAGCCTTCGATGAGAAGGCTTACGAGCGGGCGATGAAGCTGACCGGGTTCAAAGGTTATGTGACGAACATTCCCGTCGGTACCATGCCGGCGACCGAGGTCATCGGCAGTTATCACGACCTGTGGCATGTCGAGCAGTCTTTCCGGATGTCGAAGACAGACCTGCGAGCCCGCCCGATCTTCCACCGGACCAGGGACGCGATCGAGGCACACTTGACGCTCGTGTTCACAGCATTGGCCGTATCGAGGTTCATGCAGGACGCGACCGGGGTGTCAAGCCCCGGGTTTGATGGAGAGTTTTCTACTTGGAAATCGTCAGCTTGTGCACGAGCTAGGCAGCCCGTGGCAGCGCGTTGAAATAGTCTGCTCGGAACGCAGCGGGAGTCGCACCACCGAGTGCTCCGTGAGGCCGGTACGTGTTGAACCAGTGCACCCACTCCGCCGTGGAGATCTCGACATCATCAATACCTTTCCACGGACCCTTGTTCCGGATCAGCTCGGCCTTATAGAGTGAATTTAAGGCTTCGGCAAGGGCGTTATCGTACGAGTCGCCTTTCGACCCGACAGAGGCGACGGCGTCTTGTTCGGCCAGGGCCTCGCCATAGCGAATCGCCCGATACTGGACCCCGCGATCTGAGTGGTGCACCAGCCCGGATAGGTCGCCACCTGCACGTTTCCGCTGATAGATCCCCATCTGCAGAGCATCAAGAGCCAACTCGGTATGCAGCGATCTCGAGACTTGCCAGCCGACGATCTCGCGGTTGAACACGTCGGTGACGAACGCGACGTAGACCCACCCGGTGAACGTGTGCACATAAGTTATGTCGGCAACCCACAGCCGGTCAGGGGCGAAAGCCGCGAAGTGGCGATCGACGAGATCGGCTGGACAGTTCTCCCGCGGTGCTGACCGTGTGGTGTTCGGTGCTTTGGCCCTCTTGATCCCGTGTAATCCGAGGTCTTTCATCAGGCGTTCGATCGTGCATCGGGCTACATGCCCGCGCCCTAACGGGTCGGGTTCGCGGTTGAGGACGATGTGCATCTTCCGGGCTCCGAACGCATCGTAGTTGTTCGTATGCACCCTGCTGATCTCCTCTTTCAGGATCTCGTCACGTTTCTGCCTATTCGAGGCTGGCCGCTGTTTGCGGGCATAGTAGGTACTCGGAGCGATCTTCACGCCGGCAGCACGCAGCGTGGAACAGATCGGCTCGACTCCGAATTCGTCCTTATGCTCGTCGATGAAGGCGACGATTACTTCGAGGGGCGGTCGAGCTCCGCCGCGAAGAAAGCCGACGCCGACTTCAGGATCTGGTTAGCCCGGCGCAGTTCCCGGTTCTCTTTCTCGAGGTCCTTGATCCGCTGGGCATCAGCGGTGGTGGTGCCGGGCCGGTCGCCGGCATCGACCTGGTCCTGGTTGACCCACGACCGCAGCGTTTCGGGGTTGACACCGAGCTGGTCGCCGATATGGCGGAAGATGCCGCGGCGGGCACCCGGGTCAGCTTCGAGTGCGTCGAGGACCATGCGGACTGCTCTCTCACGAAGCTCGAGCGGGTATTTCTTTTGGGGCATGACAGGGAAGTCCTTTCCGTGGCTTCACTGTCTCCATTATTCCCGGGGCGAATCAGGGCGTCGTTGAAGAAGATCATCACGAGTTTGCGGCCGTTGCGGGAGTTCACCGGGCAGGTCGGTGGGCAGGACATCACCTTCGATCCCGAGGTCACTGGCGAGGCGAAAGAAATCGCGGCGGAGCTACTGCCGGACCGATTTTCGGGACACTAAAATTGTGGAACTCAGGTTGAACCAGGCGAACCCCAGGAAAGAGTTCTTCTTTGCGACTCCTGAGGAGGTAAGACTAGTCCTGATGGAGCGTGTCGGGAACATACTGGAATTCACTGATACGGCGGACGCCGTGGAATTCAGACAGTCGTGGTCCAAGTGGCCGGAACGTCCACGCGAACTAAGGGGATAGGGGCAACCACGCTTACCCTTCGAGCAGCCCCTTGATGTCTTCGGCCGTGACCGTCTGGCTGAACGCCTGGCCGGAGGGTCCGCGGCCTTCGAAGGTTCCGGCGTCGGACATGAGGGAGTCGAAGAGTTCGGCCTTGCGCTTCTGCAGGGCGAGCACCTTCTGCTCGATCGTGCCCTCGGCGACGTAGCGGTAGACCATGACGTTCTTCGTCTGCCCGATCCGGTGCGCCCGGTCGATCGCCTGATTCTCCGCGGCCGGATTCCACCACGGATCCATGAGGAAGACATAGTCCGCCTCGGTGAGGTTGAGGCCGAACCCGCCGGCCTTGAGACTGATGAGGAACACCGGTGCCTCACCAGTTCGGAACGCCTCGACCACGGCCCCGCGATTGCGCGTCGACCCGTCGAGGACCACGTACGGAATGCCTCGCGCCTCGAGCCCGGTGGCCACCCGGTCGAGGAATGACGTGAACTGACTGAACACGATCGACCGGTGTCCCTCGGCGATGACGTCCTCGAGCCGGTCCATCAGTGCCGCCAGCTTCGACGATGGCACCTCGGAGTGCTCGGCGTCGACAATGGCGGGATCCAGGGCGAGCATGCGCAGCAGGGTGAGTGACCGGAAGACGATGAACCGCTGCTTGTCGTACTCGCTGTCGATGAAGCCGAGGATCTTCTTCCGCTCCTTCTGCAGCACCCGATCGTAGAGCTTCCGGTGCGCAGAATTGAGCTCGACCGTGATGACCTGCTCCTGCTTCTCCGGCAGATCCGCAGCCACCAGATCCTTCGTCCGCCGCATCATGAACGGGCGGATCCGTCGCTGCAGACGCTGCATGCGCCCCGGATTCTCACCCGACTCGATCGGGCGGACGTACTCGTCATCGAACCGGTGCGGAGACGGGAACAGCCCCGGCGCGGTGATCGAGAACAGCGACCACACATCCCGCAGCGAATTCTCCAAAGGCGTACCCGTCAGCGCCAGCCGGAACGGTGCGTTCACCTCTTTCGCCGCCTGATGAGCCTGCGAGGAAGCGTTCTTGACGAACTGCGCCTCATCGAGGATCAGCCCCGCCCACTCCATCCGCGAGATCGGGTCCTCCTCGAGCCGCAGCATCGCATACGACATGACGATGACATCGGCACCGCGAGCCACCTCGGCGAGGTCGATGCCACGCGCCCGCGTCGACTCGGCGACGACGCGAACGTCGAGGTCAGGGGTGAATGCGGCGGCCTCCTTCACCCAATTGGGCACCACCGAGGTCGGAGCCACGACGAGGAACGGCGGCAGCGTCGCATCGCCGGCGCCAGAGGGACCGTCGTCACCGGGGGAACGGTCGGCCGCCTCGGCGTGGGTGATCTTCGCATGCTTGATGAGCGCGAGCGTCTGCAGGGTCTTGCCCAGGCCCATGTCATCGGCGAGGATCCCGCCGAGGCGGCACCGGTAGAGCAGCGCCAGCCAGCGGAACCCCTGGACCTGGTAAGGCCGCAGGCGTGCCGCACCCAGCTCTGGCACCTCGGTGGCGGGCAGATGTTCGAGATCCGCGAGTGCCTGAGCCGACTCCCGCCAGGTCACGGCCGGTTCGGCCTCGTCGGCGAGGTCCTCGAAATCCGACCACAGGCCCACATGCAGACGCGAGATCTTCGGGGACTCGGGCTCCCATTCGGGGATGAGATCCGCCTCGGCGAGGAGGGCCTTGAGCCGGTCGAAGATCGGCTTGTTCAGCGACAGGAACGAATCGTCGGAGAGCTTGATCTTCTTCGTCCCGCGCGCCAGCGCCTTGTACAGCTTGACGAAGGGGACCGGGTGCCCGTCGACGGTGACCTGGAAGCCGAGGTCGAACCAGTCGTTCTTCTCCGATTCGACGGAGGTGATCTTCACGTTCGGTTCCCCGCCGAGCTCCCGGTAGGGCTGCTTCTTCCCGCGCGTAATGACCTTGAGATACTCGATCTCCTCGAGGGCAGGCACGACGGTGACGACGAAGTCCGCGGTGTCCGCGTCGTCGAGCTCCGTGTCGCTGATCCGGCTCAGCGCGGACCCGGTTTCGTGGGTGTCGGCGAGCACCCGCTCGACCTCCTTGACCACGGCATCCTCGTGGTCGAGGTCGCGGACCTTCGCCTGCTCCGCCGCCGAGGCGGCCGTCCGTTTGGCCCGATCGCTGACCGGGTAGGTGCGGCGGGGTCCCGAATACTCCCAGTACCAGCGCAGGTCGAGCCGATCGCCGGCGCCGAAGGTGAGGAACGCGACGAGGTGCGGCGCCCGGTACTGCGGGAAGGTGACGGTGTCGTCGCTGCTGACGACCTCAGCGCTGGTACGCAGCTGCGGGTAGTACTCCTCGAAGAACTCCTCGGCCTCGGCATCGGGGATGGTGATCGGTCCGGGGGAGCGCAGCACCGGCAGCGCGGATTCGTGCGTCGGTTTTTCGGCAGGCGCGAGAGTGACGGAGAACCCGGAGGTCACGTCGACGCCGAAGAAACCGTGCGTCCAGATCGGCTTGATGAGACCGGGGGTAAATTCGCGTTCGTCGATGCTCGCCTGCGTCTGGACGCGAAGCCTGCCCTGGCTGCGGCGGATGTCGACGGCGGCCTTCGCACGGTGCCCGACCCAGACGGTCATGCCCGGGTTGATGCCGACGAATTCGATGCCGAGCCTCTGCCCCTGCGCGAAATGCTCCCAGAGCAGGGGAGTATGGAAATCGCCGAGGTGGTACGGCGCCCCATCGGGCGTGAAGTCCGTCTTCCCTCGAGTGCGCAGGCCGGCGAGCTGGGCGAACCATTCCTGATGGGCCGGGTCGATGCCGTGCTGGCGGGCCATCCGATCGATGGTGCGCCAGCTCAGCGACTTCTTCACCCAGTTGCCGGATCCGCTGAGCATGAGTGGGCGGATCGCCAGGGACGGGTTCGCGCCCGGGGTGACGTCGTTCTTCTCCAGCAGCACCGAATGTTGGGCTTCGAACCAGGTGCGGGGGATGACCTCGACGAGCTCGAATCCCAGGGCCACGGGCGTATATATCTGCGGAGCCGCCTCGGCGAGGGGTGCGAAGGCCTCACGCCAGTCAGCGGGCGTGCCAGCGGCACCCGTCGCGGACGGATTGCCGGTCGCGGCGGGGTTCGAATGGTTCTCGGGCACGAAGCCATCTTCTCATTGGACGGTGACACGGCGAATTGATGCGCCAGGCTGTGATGGCTGCCGACACCGGAGGCGGATATGCCGACTCGATGGCTGAGTCGAAGCTCCACACCTCACCCGCCATTCGGCGGCCGAATAGTCAAAGATCTGGAACACTCGGCGGAGGCGATAGACAAACGGATTACCTAAAATCACAATACCGGCGTCGTGGAGAGACGATGCAGATCAAAGGAGATCACCATGACAGAAGCGAAGACGCACATCAGGCCACCATTCGACCCGGAATTGGAAGCCGTGCTGGCCGCAGTGGGTGAGCAGCTGCCCTCGACGATCACCCCGGAGATGATCCCAATCATGCGAGACGCGGATGTGACTGCGCCGATCGCCGAGGTGCTCGAAGGACGCGATGTCTTGCACAGTGAGGTCACGATACCCGGATATCAGGGTGCCGATCTGGTGGCTTCGATTTTCACCAGGTCGGACCATGAAGCCGGCGGGCCCGGAATCTTTCACACACACGGTGGCGGCATGATCATCGGCGACAGGTTCACTGGAATCGAAGTGATGCTTGATTGGGTCGAGCGATTTGATGCAGTTTGTGTCTCCATCGAGTATCGTCTTGCGCCAGAATTCCCAGACCCATTCCCAGTTGAAGATTGTTACGCGGGTCTTGTCTGGACGGCTGAGCACGCCGATGAGCTCGGCATTGACCCCAGCCGACTGCTCATCGCCGGAGCGAGTGCGGGCGGAGGACTCGCGGCTGGAGTCTCTCTGCTCGCTCGGGATCGAAAAGGTCCTTCTCTATTTGCTCAATGTCTCATCTACCCGATGCTCGATGACCGCAACGGCACAATCTCATCACACCAGATTGAAGGCGAAGGAGTGTGGGACCGCACCAGCAACTTCACTGGTTGGGATGCACTTCTCGGTGATCGTCGCGGGACGGAGGACGTGTCGATCTATGCTGCTCCGTCTCGAGCGGTCGACCTGAGCGGACTTCCCCAGGCTCACATTGACGTCGGTACGGCCGAGGTGTTTCGAGACGAGGACGTAGCTTACGCTTCGCAGATTTGGGCCGATGGTGGTGTTGCAGAACTGCACGTGTGGCCCGGAGGGTTCCACGGTTTCGACATGATGGCACCGCACACTGCGCTTTCACAAGGAATGATGACTACTCGAACCGCATGGCTGGCGAGAATTCTCGGAGTCTGAGGGCGGCGTGGTTGGAGCCTAGCACGCGAGGCCATCTTAGGGTCCTGCGCACTAAACTGAGACGTGGACGCAGCGCTTGTCACGCGGAGGTGGAGGTGCGATGCAGGAATTGGTCGGGAAGCTTTCGGCGCTTGACCCTGAGTCGAGCGAGTCACTGAAGGTCATCCGTCGATAAAGGCGCTCGGGTTGGCCCAGTCGGCCCGTGCACGTGCGGGCGGAGTGATGCTGGTGGGCGGCGTCCTTTCGACCCCGACCGCTATTGCGACCCTGACCGGCGGCGGGCTGTGATGGCGACCATCGCGATACCGGCGATGAGCAGTGCCCCGCCGAGACCCAGTGAACCGAGTTCGGCCCCCGTGCGCGGCAGCGAGGCGGACTCCGACGCCGCCTCCTCGGAATCGGACCATGCCGAGCCGGCGCGGCTCCAGTGCGCTGATGTCCTCTCGCGCGATGTCGACTCGTTCTGAGCGTGCGGAAGTTCCGTGTCTTTTGAGCCCGTCGTTTCTGTGCCTGGGCTTGTCGGCTCGGTCGGCGCGATGTCTTCGGTGAGGGTGAAGTCCGCCCACGCTTCGGCGTCGTCGCTGATGACGAAGAGGTGGTAGTCGCCGGGCGTCGGCTCGGCAACATCGTTGGCGGTGACGGTTCCGGACACTCGTCCCGAGGAGTCGGCCTGGAGGTCGCCGTCGAAGTAGAGGGCTTCCTCGGAATCGTCAGAGAATGCGAATCCGAGGATGGGCTCACCTTGAGCGAAGGGTTCGGCGGTGAAGCCGATTCCCTTGTCCGCGAAGTCGGAGACGCTCATCCGGGTCGCCGACATCGTCAGGGTGCCCTCGACGGCATCAGTGTCGGACACGACGGTGAACTCGGACTGGATCACCTGATTCGCGACGCCCTCACGAGCGACGGTGACGGTGACGGTGACGACTCCTGGTTCGACGAAATCCTCGGGCAGGTACATGAACTCGACCGACGAGGACCGTGCCACTGCCACCTCGTCGTCGAGTGAGTTCGTCACTCGGTCGCCAGGCTCCAGGCCGGACACTGTCACCGTGATCCCCTCGAAGTAGAGGTCGGACTCGGTGATCTCGTCGGAAGAGACGGTCACCGAGGCATCGATCTGCGCGGGTGCGTCCGAGTCGGAGTCGGCGGTGTCAGTGTCGGCGGTGCCTGCTGCCGACGTGCCGTCGGTCCCGTCGCCGGAAGCCGTGGTGCCATCTTCCTTCGTGCCGGTGCCGTTCGCGGCTTTCGGATTGTCCACCATGTCCGAGTCTTCCGCTCCGGCCGGTGCGCTCGTCTCGCCTGCGGAGTTGCCATCGTTGGGTGCGTCCGTCGAGACGCTACGCGCACTCGCCGAGGTGGCGCCGTGTTCGGACACGGACCTGCCGTTGTTGTTTGTCCTGCCGGCATTTGCCCGCGTGCTCGAACCCGAAGTGTGACCGGACCCGGAAGAGACCGTCGAGTCTCCGGTGCCTGTACCTGGCTTCGCGCCGGCCGACGAGCCGTTGTTCGCCGATCCATTTCCCGCGGAGCCGCGGTCGGCCGGGTCATGCTCGGGGAGCAACTCGGTCGGTTCGGTCGAATCCGGTGGCAGAAGCGCCTCGGCGGAACCGTTCGACGAAGGCCCGCCCAGCTGATCCGGGACAGGCTCGGGGGATGACCCGGTGCCGTCCGCCTCAGCCGACGGCCCCTCCGGAATCGCAGCGGCCGCCTCGGTGGTCGTCGTCTGCGCATCGGCGAATGCCGGAGTCGCACCGAAGCCGAACAACGCCAAGGCAAGGGCAGAGGCGATGACGGTTCTCTTCATGGGCGGGGTCGCTTTCGGGGATTCAGTGACGGGGAGAGGCATAGGCCTCCGAAATCTGAACAGCGGTACAGTCTGTGGGAACCCCGTCGGTCGAGGTCGGGCCCAGCGAGTCTCCGAGCGAACTCGATGCCTATGACGGAATCATAAGATGCCCGGCACCTCGAAGTTGTTGAAATCTGTATCTATCGTGAATTCGTTACCGAGCTGTTCCCATGTGCGCGAGTTGCGGCCCTCTCGCCAGGTCGGATGGCAATGGTCGTGGTGCGAGCACATCCCTGCGATGCGTCAGTGGCGTGCGCTACCCTCGACGGCATGAATGAGAACAATGAGGTTCACACGGAATTCTTCGCCACTTATACGCGAGCCCTGCTCGATCGCGATGCCACGGCCATCGCCGCTCACTACGCCGTGCCGGCGCTCATCGAGTTCCCGGGACAGCGGATCCTCGTCACGGATGCCCGCCAGACCGAGGACTTCTTCGCCGGGGCCTTCGGCCAGTACGCCGAGGTGACCGAGGCAGATGCCGATATCACCGTAACCGCGAAGACCGATCACAGCATCTGGGCCGATGTCACCTGGCACTATCACGGCGGTGCTCCGGACGAACGGAATATGTACCAGCTTGTGCGCACGGAGGCCGGCTGGAAGATCGCGGTCCTCACACCGCTGGTGTGTGAATGAGAGGAGACCCTGCCGATGCCTGATTCTTCGGATCGCACGACGGAAGACTCGTACTCCGAGGACGACAAGTGGCTGGTCGTCAAAGGACGTCGGTGGCGTCGGACCGACCCCGAGCTGGAGTCGACGGTTGTCGAAGAACTGAAGAGTCATCTCGGCAAGGCGAGGAATGCGGTGCGCACGACGAAGAAGAACGGGACGGAGGAGGAACTCAAACAGGCCCGGCATCGGGTGGATATCGCCAAGCACGGTCTCGGCGAACGAGGCGACTACTGGTGGGAGATGACGCTCGATAATCGACGCAAGCGCGCCGAGGAGGCGCTGCGGGAACTGCGCTGAGCGCGGTGACCGTGGCGACTGCGCTCAGACGATCTGACGTGCGAGGTCCTCGAAGTCGTCGGCGATGACATCCCAATCACCCTCAGGGGCGAGGTCGCTCGTTTGGGCCGGGCCGTATTCGGTCGGACGGCGCACGAACGCGGTGCGCAGGCCGAGTTCGGCAGCGGCGGCGAGGTCTCCGTTGTGAGCGGCGACCATGCACACCTGGTTGGGTTCGAGACCGAGGACCTCGGCAGTGCGCAGGTATGCGGCGGGTTCGGGCTTGTAGGCACCAGCCACCTCGGCGCCGAGGATTGCATCCCACGGAAGCCCTGCGCGTTTGGCCACGTCCAGGGCCAAACGGATATTCGCATTCGACAGCGGTGCGATGATGAACCGCTCCTTCAGCCGGGTCAGCCCGGGGACCGCGTCCGGCCACGGATCGAGGCGATGCCAGGCGAGATTCGTCTCGTCGAGCACCTCGGTGGGGACCGAAGCAGGATCGACCCCCACCTCGGCGAGCACGGTCTCGAGGTTCTCCCGATGGAGCACATCGAGCCGGACGAACTCACGCCCTCCGTTGCGCACCCGCTCCATCGACGGTTGGTACTGCGCTCGCCAGCGATCGGCGAAGTCATGCGCATCGAGATCGGGAACATGATCGCGCAAGTGCACGGTCACCTCGGCGGCCACACTGTTCCTCCAGTCGACGACCGTGCCGAACATATCGAAGACCAGGGCCTCGACCCCGTCGAATCGTGCAGTCATGGTTTCACGGTAGCCCGAGGCTGCAGGAGCGTCTATGTCAGCACCACCGCATAGACTGGCAGGCATCCGGCAACGACACGGCACCGACGAAGGGGACCGACCGTGGGATGGAGCACGAGTGAACTGGCGCGCCTGACCGGCACGACCGTCAACACCATCCGGCACTATCACAAGCTCGGTCTGCTCACCGAGCCCGAGCGGATGAGCAACGGCTACAAGCAGTACGGAGCCTCCCACCTGCTCCGACTCCACCAGCTTCGGCGAATGCGCGAACTCGGCATTCCTCTGTCCGACATCGGCTCGGTCGATGATGACCACGAACAGCAGCAGCTCGCGCTCAAGCAGCTCGAACGCGACCTCGGCGAGCAGATCGCCGTGCTGGAGAAGGCCCGCACCGAAGTGACCCAACTCCTCGAACACGGGGCACCGATCGATACGGCGTCGAGTTTCATCGACATCGCCGCGCGGATGTCGCACGCCGACCGCAGCCTGATGAACATCTACTCGAGCCTCTACGACGAATCGGCGATGTCGGAGATGCGGTCGATCATGTCCGACACCACCCCATACGACCAGGAGGTCGACGAACTCCCCGAGGATGCCGACGAGGCCACGCGTGCGCGCCTGGCCGAGCAGATCGCCCCGAGTATGAAGCGCAGCCTCGAGGACAAGCCCTGGCTGCTCGCACCGACGTCACGGATGAAAGGCGATGTGAAGATGGGGCAGGCCGCCATCATCGGCACGATCGGCGAGCTCTACAACGAGGCCCAGATCGACGTCATCCAACGTGCCTTCATCTCCGTCTTCCCGACCCTCGACGTCCCCGAGGCCGACCGCGAGCGGTTCATCGCCCACATCCAGCAGATGATCCGCGAGGAGGAGGAAAACTGAGGGTTTGCTGAGTTCGTCACTGACGGCTTGACCCGGTTCCGAGAACACAGTCTGTACTGAACACATCGACCACAAGATCTGGATCAACCGGACCGGATCTGACGATCACCGTTCAGGAGGACACCATGAACCCCGTCATCGATTTCTTCCAGGGGCTCGCCGCCCACGTTCCCGACCTTCTCCAGCCCTTCATCATCGCCGCAGCCGGAGCCGTTCCCTTCATCGAAGGGGAGATCTCCTCGATCATCGGCGTCTGGGCCGGCATGAACCCGATCGTCGCGGGAGTCGCCGGTGCCATCGGCAACTTCGTCTGCGTCACCGTCATCGTTCTCCTCGGCGCCCGAGCCCGCCGCGCCGTCGTCACCCGCAAGGCAGAGAAGCGTGAACTCGCTGCCGTCGGTGCCGGCGTTGGCGCCGGCTCCGAGGCGGCCGGGACGGCCGCTGAAACCCTTCCGGCTGATGGCACCGCAGGTGACACGGTTGCCGAGGGCAACCTCGGCGAGGATGACAAGCCCGAGTCGAAGGGCAGGACCAAGTTCAAGCGCTTCCTCACCCGGTTCGGCGTTCCCGGAGCGAGCCTGCTCGGACCGCTCGCGATCCCCACCCAGATCACCTCGACGATCCTCGTCGGTGCGGGCGTGAAGACCTCGTGGATTCTGCTCTGGCAGGGCATCGCCATCATCGCCTGGACGACCCTGACCACGCTCATCGCCACCGGCGCCCTCACTCTGCTCGCCGGCTGAGGTTGTCGGGGCCCGTACCCACCAGCGCTTCGGGCGCTCGACGCACCGCGCGCATCCGCACCACTCGATCCCGCACCACTCGATCCCGCACCACCCGAACCTGCACCACAAGAGAGAGGAAGACCCATGACCATCGCCCACCGACACCGCCGCCCGCTGACGTTCTCGGCATTCGTGCTCGTGGCATTGGGCCTGCCGGTCGTCCTCCCGTTCTCCGCGACCATCATCGGCTGGGTGATCCGCCTGCCGATGCGACTCGACCTCGCCGATGCGCTGCTGGCGACACTCGGAGTCTTCGCCGCCTGGTTCGTCCTCACCTCGGTGATCGACGTGATCATCGACGGCAGCGATGCCGCCGGGTCGCTGACCGGGCGATTCGTCTCCGCGGGAGCCTCGCTGCTCATCCTCGGCGGCGGGTATCTGCTCATCCTCGACTCGGCCTGGGCGGCCGTGACCATCGCCGGAATCCTCGCCGGACTGGTCCTCGCGCTGAGCGTGTGGGTCGACGTGAGGCTGGGACAGCAGGCCCGCAGCCGTCCCGTCGTGGGAGCGCGCCGACGACTGAGATCGTAGTATGGAGGGGATGTCTGATTCCGGGAAAGCCCACACGTCGTCGCCGGCCGTGCTCGGCGCGCTGCTGTTCATCACCGCGCGCAGCCTCGATACCGCCGACGTTCCCGGCACGCTCGCAAGTGCCGATCCCGCCCAGCTGAGCCCGGCCGACCGCGACATCCTCGCCGAGGTGGAGCTCGCCCTGGCCGCCCAATCCGAGGGTTCCGACAGCGCCGGCGAGCCCGTGGGGTCCGCGTCGACCGTGACCTCCACCCTCGCCGAGGTGGCCGCCGCCATCGCGTACGTCCGTGGCCGTGCGGAGGTCCCGAGCCTGACCGCCAGCCGCTATGACGTCTTGCGCAAGACGGTGCTCGGCGGACTCGGCGCGGCATCGGTCAAGGGCGCCACCGTGTGGCCGCCGACCAGCCAGACCGCAGTGCAGCGATTCGGGTCGTGGAACCAGGCGCTCAAATCTGCTGGCCTGGCCACGAACAAGATCGGACGCGCCAAGGGGCAGCTGCGCTTCGACGCGGCCGCCTACGACAAAGCGATCGGCGAGTTCCTCGCCGACTGCGAATCCCGCGGGCTGGCAACCACCTACAAGTCCTACACCGACTACGCCGCCGAACATAAGGGCGAGGTGCCCTCGGCCGCGGCGGTGCGGAAGTTCTACGGCAGCTGGAACTCAGCCCTCGCCGCCGTCGGGTGAAGGGTCGGCTGCTCGCCCGAAGGGCCGCGGAACAACCTTGCGTGAGAGAATGATTCTCAACAGGACATGGGCTCTGCTCAGAGCCGCACATTGAGATCACGGTGACTCCGCGAAAGGCAGGCAGATGAGCGCGCCCGGGCATCCGCAGCAGGGTTCGACCCACCCGCATTCGGCTGAGAAAGCTCCACTCCACCCGGATATCAAGGATGCGACTCCGCGCTGGTTGCTCTGGACCTCCGTGGTCATCGCGTGGGGTTCGGCCGCCGCAACCGCTCTCCTCTTCGTCCGCGTCGGCACCCTCCTCGACGGCAGGCCACTGAGTCCAGCGACGAGTGTCAGTCTCGTCCTGCTCATCGCCATCGCCGTGGCCTGCGCCTGGGGCGGGGTCGTCTTCTCCGATTGGGCCTCATCGACGACCGAGCGACGGCTGCGCTCCCTTGTCATCAGCCGGGTCTTCGACCTCGGCGCCGTGGCCACCAACCGACGTTCGAGCAGCCTCATCTCCCTGGCCACCGATGCCGTCGACCGCACCGCACACTACCGTGCCGGATTCCTCGGCCCCATCGTCGGTGCGCTGACGACTCCGCTGCTCGTCCTGGGCATCATGGCACTGACCACGAGCGCCGAGGTCGCCAGCTGGGTCGCCCTCCTCGTCCTCCTCGTGCCCGTGTTCATCGGCGGCTTCCGACGGCTCATCCGACCCGTCGGTGCCGCCTACCGGCGCTCCCGCGGCCAGCTGACCAGCAGTTTCCTCGGTGCCATCACCGCGCTCGAAGACATCGTCTATGCCCGAGCGGGCCGACGAATCGGTGACGACCTCGCCCGCCGAGGCGAAGCCCACCGGCGCAACCTCATGCGCCTCCTCGCCGGCAACCAGCTCCTCATCCTCGTCGTCGACGCAGCGTTTTCCCTGACCGTCATCGTCGCGGCAGCTGCGCTGACGGTCGCGCGGGTGAGCGACGGGTCGCTCAGCCTCGGCGAAGGGATGACCATCCTGCTGATGACGACGCTGGTCATCGGGCCCGTCGACATCGTCGGCCAGTTCTTCTACATCGGCGTCTCCGGCCGGGCCGCGCAGCAGCGGATCAGTGGCCACCTCGGCGACCACAGTGCGAGCACCGAGGTGCCGGCCACCACGGCACCGAGCGGTGAGACTCCGACGGACCACCGAAGCGATAGCCACCGCGACCCCGCTGGGACCGATGCCGGCCACAGCACCGAACCGCGTCCGCCAGCGCTGGAACTGCGCTCGGTCACGGCCGGCTGGCCGGGTGCCGAACCGGTGTTCGTCAACCTCGATCTGCGAATCGAACGAGGAGAACGCGTCGCGATCGTTGGGCCGAGCGGGGTCGGCAAGTCCACCCTCTCGGCACTCATCCAAGCCCACCTGACACCGCAGACGGGGCAGGTCATCGTCGACGGAATCCCGACCAGCAGCGGCTCCGGCAGCGCCGACACCCTCACCGAGGCGGCCAGCCAGGTCGACATCCACGATCCTGCCGAACGGGAACCGTGCGAACACCTCCCCACCGAGGCAGCTGTGCGTTCCCACCTCGGCGTCGTCGAGCAGCGGACCTTCCTGTTCATGGGCACGATCGCCGACAATCTCCGCCTCGCCCTCCCCGCCGACGATCACGCAGCCGACGATTCCCTGCTGTGGGAGGCCCTTGACTTCGCAGGGCTGCGCATCGACGTCGAAGCGATGCCCGATGGTCTGGACACCGAGGTCGGCGATCACGGACGGCTGCTCTCCGGGGGGGCAGGCACAGCGGTTGGCGATCGCCCGCGCCTGGCTGCGCGATGCTCCGATCCTTCTCTTCGACGAACCCACCTCGCAGGTCGACCTCGCCGGAGAGGCTGCGATCCTCGAGGCGCTGGGCCGCCTCGGCGCCGAGCGTACCGTCATCATGATCGCCCACCGCCCCGAGGCCATCCTCGCCGCCGACAGGATCATCGACCTCGCCGAACTTCGGGCACACTCCTCCAATGGAGCAGAGACTTCCGGCGATGCACCGCCCTCAAGCCGTACACCCGTTCGAGGAGGATCCCAGTGACCCGCGTTCGCCTCGCCGCGCGCCTCCTCGACGCCGCCGGCAACCTCTACCCCTCGCTCATCGCCTCGACGATCTGCCGCATCCTCAACCAACTGTTCGGCATCGCGCTCCTCGTCATCGCCGCCACTGCCTTCGTCGGTGCCGCACAGGGTGGGGTGCCCCACCGCGGCGCGCTGATCACCACGCTCATCGTCATCGCCCTGGCCAAGGCGGGTCTGCGCTACCTCGAGCACTACCTCGGCCACCGTGTCGCCTTCACCGCACTGCAACGGCTGCGCGAGCTCTTCTTCACCCGACTCGTGCCACAGGCGCCGGCCGCGACCACCGGCCGTGCCGGTGCCGAGCTCACCGAACGCGCCTCCGGCGACATCGACCGGATCGAGGTCTTCTTCGCCCACACCTTCCCGCCTGCCGTCAGCGCCGTCGTCGTTCCCGCGGTCGCGATGACGTGGTTGGGCCTCGCCGTTGATGGGACGCTCGCGCTCACCCTCGCCGTCATCGTCATCCTCATGCTCGCAGCACCCGTGCTCACCAGCCGGTCGACGTGGCGGGCCTCGGCCGATGTGGCGGAGGCGCGCGGTGAGCTCGCCGGGCACATCGGCGACGACGTGCACGGCATCCGCGAGGTCCTCACCTTCGGTGCGCAGTCTCGCAGACTTGAGAAGCTCGACGCCGATGGCCGAGCGCTGAGCGCGAACCGGGCCTCGGTTGCCCGGATCCAGGCAGGACGGTCTGCACTGCTCGTCGCACTGCAGCTCATCGGGCTCGTCGCCGTCGCTATGGTCGGAACGGCCGGTGGGGAGATCGCGGGTGGTGGCAGTCTCGCCGCTGGTGGTGGCGCTGCTTCGGATGCCGCGCTGGCGACGGCCACCGCGCTCGCCGTGTTCGCCGGGCTCTGGGTGCCGGTGCGCGGCATCGAGAACTTCTCCACCGGCCTCGACTCGGCCCTCGCCGCGGCCGCACGCGTGTGGGAGATCATCGACACCGCCCCCGCGGTCCCCGACACCGGGACTGCCCAGCCGCCGAAAGGTCCGACCGGCATCTCCGTCGATGCCGTGACCCTGCACTACCCCGGACGTGAGACGCCCGCCCTCGCCGAGGTGGCCGCTCGGTTCCAGGCGGCAACGTGGAGCGCCGTGGTCGGGGTGTCCGGATCGGGGAAGTCGACGCTCGCATCACTGCTCGTCCGCGGTCGCGATCCCGAATCCGGGGCGATCCGCCTCGGCGAGGTCGACGTCACGGACCTGCCGCTCGATGTGCTGCGCGAGCGCATCGCCTTCGTCACCCAGCACCCCACGCTGCTGTCGGGCAGCCTGGCCGACAACCTGCGCCTGGCCGCACCGGAGGCCAGTGATGACCTCATCGGCGAAGCGCTGGCGATCGTTGCCCTCGACGAATGGGCGACTGGTCTGCCGGAGGGCCTGGCGACGCGGATGCAGGGGCGCGGACTCACGGTCTCGGGAGGTCAGCTGCAGCGGTTGGCGCTCGCCCGTGCACTCGTCGCCGAGCCGGAGGTCCTCGTGCTCGACGAGGCGCTCAGCCAGCTCGATGCGACGACGGCGAGCACCGTTCGGCAGCGTCTGGCGCAGCACCGACCGGAACTCACGGTCATCGAGATCACCCACCGGGCCGACCTGCTGCCCGATGACACCGAGGTGGTCGTCATGGACTCCGGACGTGTCGTCGAACACGGGGCAGCGGGAATGCTGCGCCGAGCAGATGGCCTCTTCACCCGCGTCGAGGCGAGGAACACACCCGGCCGCACTGAGTGAACTCGGCATTGCTTCGGCCAGGGGCGCCGTCGTCTGACTGTCGACGAGTCAGACGACCCGGGAGAGATTCGACTCCTGGAACGATGCATTCGCCGCCATCGGCCGAGGCGGGGCCGCGTTTCGCCACTTCAGCGAGTTCTCCACTACTCAGGATTGAAGCAGCACTGACACAAGATCAGCGACGGACCGTTCGTCCATCGGGGCAGTTCCCACCGCCGAGAGAGCGAGATAGCCGATGATGAGGTCGGCCATGATCGGCAGGGGGCCGGCTACGACAAGGTTCTCGGCATGTCTGGCTGCCTCCAGGCGATCGATGAGCACTCTGCGCACTGGAGAGGTGAGGACCTCGTCGAAAGCCCCAGCCCGGGTGCCGTCGCCCGCTGACGCCGCCGCCAGCGCGCGAACCACTGAGGCGATGCGCGGCTGTCCCACGTACCGAGCAACGCCGGTGAGCCAGGCAGTCAGATCCTGTCGTATGTGACCGGTGTTCGGGACGGGCTCGACCTTCAGCGAGAAGGTGCCGTGGAGCACCGCCTCGGCGGCCAACCCTGCTTTGGAACCCCAGATGCGATACAGGCTCTGTTTTCCAGCTCCCGAACGTTCGGCGATGGCCGCAACAGTCATGTCGTCGTAGCCGCGGTGAGAGAGCAGCGCTCCTGTCGCTTCCAAGACCGCCGCTCGCATTGCGGCACTCTCCGGGCGACCTACACGCGGTCGGGAAGGAGGAGTGGCCATGAGGGACATGATGCCACAACTTCACGATGCGAATTCACTGAAGATACCTGCAGGGAGGCCAGTCCCGCATTGCGGTGGGAGATCGTCAAACCTATTATGAGAACGCAGTCTCATAATAGGTTCCACACTCACAGAGGAATATTATCCATGTCTGAGAACTCAACCCCGCTGACCGGACGCAACACTCTCGGAGAGTGGTTGGACCATCCCAAGGGCGGACCCATCGTTCGCGAGCTGCTTGCTGGTGCAGTCGGGCAGGACGAATCTGTCCTGGCGAAGGTGCGCAATCTGCCTCTCAACAGTCTCGTCTCGATGAGTCAGGGCAAACTGGGCCAGGAGACCGTCGACGAGCTGGTGCGAGCGGCTAATGACGGAGTGCTCCCTGAAGACGCATCGGACGCCTCCTCGGCTGCAGGTGCGCGCTTCGCCGGTCAGACGGTGATCATCACCGGAGCAGGTTCAGGAATCGGACGAGCCACTGCAGAGAGGGTCGTCGCAGAAGGCGGTCGGGTGATCGCTGTTGATGTGGCAGAGGGCGGACTCCACCAGTTGGCAGAAGCCGCTCCGCAGGACGCGGTGGTCAGTGTGCGCGCCGATATCACCAACGACGACGATATCTCCAGGATCGTGGATGCCGCAGGCGGTCGAGTGGATGGGCTCGCCAACGTGGCCGGGGTGATGGACGCGATGCAACCGGTTCACGAACTGGGCAACGACGTCTGGGAGCGGGTCATGAACATCAATGTCACAGGGACCTTCAAGCTCTCGCGTGCGGTGCTCCCTCTGATGATCGACGCTGGCCGCGGATCAGTGGTGAATGTCGCGTCCGAGGCCTCCTTGCGCGGCAATGCAGCGGGTGCGGCCTACACCGCTTCGAAGCACGCAGTTGTGGGACTGACCAAGAATTCAGCCTTCTTCTACGGCCCGCAGGGGATCCGGACCAATGCCGTCGCCCCGGGGCCGACAGCGACAGCCATCGGCGGAGATTTCGCTTCCGAGTTCGCACAGGAGCGCATGGCACCCTTCTTCGATCTCATTCCACCGGTCACCACACCACAGACTCTCGCGGCCTCCATCACCTTCCTGCTCTCCGAGGATTCAGCGAACATCAACGGCCAGATTCTGGCCTCGGACGGCGGCTGGTCCGTGCAGTAGTCACTCGTGCGATCACCGCGAAGCAGGCATTACCGGCTGGCGGCGAAGGCCTCCAGGCGGTCGCAGGCGGTGTTGATCGTCTCGGGGGAGACGGCGAACGTCAGTCGCAGATACCCTTCACCGGCGGGGCCGAAGGCCGAACCGGGGATCGTCGCGAGGTTGTGCTTCTCGAGCAGCTGGGTCGCCAGGTCCCAGGAGTTCAGTCCCCAGTCCTTGACATTGACCCAGGCGTAGAAGGTCGCGGCCGGCCGGAGCAGGCTCAGTCCGTCGATGGCGTTGATGCGCTCGACCATGAGCTCCCGGCGCTCGGCGTACGAGGCGACCATCGACGCGACGACGTCCTGCGGTCCGTCGATCGCGGCCACCGCAGCCTCCTGGACGAAGCCCGGCAGGCTCGAAGTCAGGCCCTCCTGGAGGAGTGCCATTGGGGCGATGAAGTCCTCGGAGCCGATGACGAACCCACAGCGCCAGCCGGTCATGGCATAGGTCTTCGAGAAGCTGCCGATCGCGAGGTAGCGGTCGAAGTCAGGGCGCACCTCGGCGATGGAGGTGAAGACGGCGTCGTCGAAGACCATCTCGTCATAGACCTCGTCGGAGATGACGGTGAACCCGTGCTCCTCAGCGAGGTCGGCGATCTGTTCGAGGTCGGCGCGGTCCATGACCGAGCCGAGCGGATTCGACGGGCTGTTGATGAGCACCGCGGCAGTGCGGTCGGTGATCGCTGCCCGGATATCCTCGGCGCGGAGCTTGAAGTCGTTGTCTTCCGTGACGGGAACGGACACCGCACTCCCGCCGAGGCGGTGGACCTGGCCCATGTAGTTCGGGAAGCTGGGATCGGGGATGATGACCTCGTCGCCGGGGGAGACGGTGACGTCGAGGGCGAAGGTCAGGGCCTCCATCGCACCGAAGGAGACCATGACGTTCTCAGGTCCGACGCCGCGATTCCACCGGCCGGAGTACTTGCGGGCGATGGCCGCGCGCAGTTCGGGGATGCCGGCATTGGCGACGTAGCGGGTGTTGTCGTGCTCGATTCCCCGTATGCCGGCTGCCTTGATGTGCTCCGGGGTATTGAAGTCGGGCTCGCCGACGGTGAGCTTCACGGCGTCGGGGAAGTCGAGCGCGAGGTTGAACATCTTGCGGATGCTCGAGGCCGGGTAGGTGGTGGCCATGGGGGAGATGCGAGGGTGCATGTTCGTCATGCTGTCAGTGTCCTCCTGTCGTTCGGGCGCGGGATGAGCCGGTCACGAGGCGAGACCGGGGCGGGGTGCGCTCTTCGGCTTGGTGAAACTGCACCAGCTTGGTCCATGCACCGAGCTGGTGCAGTTTCACCAAGCTGGCGTGGAAGAGTGCGGCGGTGAGGGAGCTTGGTGCTGATGATGGAACGTACCCGCTTCGGCATAGCCGCGCTCCGCCCGTCACTCCGCGAGCCCGGCGAGGTGCGAGCCGAAGCGAGCGAGCAGACTTGTCCGCTTCGCCCGGGTGGCCCGCTCCCAGGTGTCGGCAATGCCGAAGATCCTGTACATCGAGCGGATGCCCAGCCACCGGACCGGTTCGGGCTCCCACTGACCCGAGAAGTGGTCGTTCCACGGCAGTGCCGTCAGCGGAGTCGCCTGGCCGGACGCGCGATCGAGGAGGGTCCTCGCCGCCAGGTGGGTGGCCGTCACCCCGTGCCCGGCATACCCGCGGGCCACGCCGATCCGCTGCTCGGGGTCGAAGAAGATGCCCGCACACCAGTCCCTGGTCACCCCGAGAGCACCCCGCCAAGCGTGCGCGATATCGAAGTCGAGGTCGGGGAAGAGTGAGGACAGGCGTCCTGCCAGGAGGTCGACCACCTCGGCGGGAACCTCACCGTCACCGGGCAGACCCGATCGATACGCATAGGGTGCTCCGCGTCCGCCGATGGCGATCCGATCATCGGCGGTGCGCTGGGCGTAGATGAACGTGTGCGCGGTGTCGCCGAGGCATTCGCGGCCCTCCCAGCCGATGCTCTCCCATACTTCAGGCTGCAGCGGCTCGGTCGCGATCATTGAGGAGAAGACGGGGATGACCTGGCGTCCCTGCAGTCCGGGGAGGTCGCCGGTGACGGTGTCGGAATAGCCTTCGAGACAGATGAAGACCGTGTTCCCCGAGACCTGTCCGCGGGTCGTTGAGACGACGCCCTTGCCGATGTGACCGGCCGCTGTGTCCTCACAGATCGTCACTCCCTGCTCACGCAGGACTCGGGCGAGACCGCGGGTGAGCAGCGCCGGATCGATGGCGGCGGTGGCGGGGAAGTAGAGGCTGCCAAGTGCTCCGGCGACATCGATGCGGGCACGCGTGGCCTTGGCATCAAGGAACTGCATGTCCTCGGGCCCGTAGCCGAACTGCTCATTGCCCGCCTGGAGATCGCGCAGACGTGACATCCCGGCTTCGGACTGGGCGATGTCGATGTGGCCGCCGCGGATCTGGTGGGCGTCGATGCCCTCGGTCTCGCAGACGGCGAGGACGTCGTCGATCGAGTCGAAGAGCGCGGACTGGAACGCGCGCACGCTGGCGATCCCGTCGAGCCCGGCGGACCCGACCGGCCCGGTCGGATCGGTGGCACGGGCACGGTCGACCGCCTCGGCGTACTTCACTCGATTGCCGGGCAGCAGGGTCGACAGCCAGCCGCCGTTGCGTCCCGAGGCGCCGTAGCCGATGTGGGTGGCATCAATGATCGTGATCGCCCAATCCGGGTGAGCCTGCCGCGCATAGTAGGCCGACCACAGGCCGGTGAGTCCACCGCCGACGATGACGAGGTCCTGCTTCTCGGTGGGCAGCGGGGACGGGGAGTCAGGTGCGGGCGGTGACTGGGTCAGCCAGTGGGAGGCCTCGCCGTTGAGGTAGGACACGGATCTTCTCCTGGTCGTCGGTGGCCGCTCGTGGTTTCGGGTTCGCCGGTGCCGGGTGGTGTCGGTCGCCTCTCCCAGGCAGCGTCGGGAAACGGTGACATGTGACGTCGGTCAGCGAAGGCGGAGCGTACGGAATCATGTCTATCTCACGCTCCCGGCGAAGTAAATGGTTGTCGGGAAGCGTTTTGCCATATGGAATCGGTGCACTGGTGTTCTGATTCCATGGGTCGTACTGGCTCGGGCCGTCGGGACTTGCTTACACTGATCGCATGAGCGCAATGGAGCCGACCAACACCCACGAATTCCCCCTCGACCACGAGCCCATCGAGGCGTGGCAGCGGGTCGGCTCAGCTGCGGTGAGCGGTCCCGCGGGTGTCGACGTCACCACGGCCTTCGCGGAACTCGGTTCGATCGGGGGAGCGGACTACGGGCTGTGGGAGATGAGCGTCGGGTCGATGCGCGACGTCGAAGGCGATGAGGTCTTCCTCGTCATCAGCGGCACCGGGCGCATCGAGTTCGAGGAATCGACACGGCCCGACATCGACATGGCCCCTGAGACATTGGTCCGACTGAGTGACGGTGAGAAGACCCGCTGGACCATCACCGAGGCGCCCCTGCGCAAGCTCTTCATCGGCCCGAGCGAGGGTTGAGCGGGTTCCGCTCGTGGCCCGGGTGCTGCCTGTTCGACGGGGCCCGCGCATTGCTGTCTTCCGTGCGAAAACGGGTGCGAAAACGGGCGCAGGTGCGCCCGGGAATCGGGAAAACCGCAGGGGACGGCCGCCTCGGCGCTGGGTAAGGTGAAGACATAGCCCGCCGAGACGAAGGGATCAACGATGATCGACCTGGCTCACCCGCGCGACCTCGTGATGATCGGCGCGATCTTCGGCCTCGCCGCCTTCATCTGGGCAGGGTGGGCGCAGGAGGCGCCGCCGAAGGCGCTGATCTTCCGCATCATTCTCGGGGCACTCGCCGTCGCCGGACTCGCGGTGTCGGTGCCGAGCATCCTCTCGGCCATCGGGCACTGGTCGGAATCGAGCGCCTTCACCACCGGTACGACGGCCTTCACGCTCTACGTCATCGTCTTCTGGGCCGAGGTCGTCATCGGCGCGGTCGCGAGCTTCTTCGCCATCCGCGCAGGTCAGACAGAGATCATCGCCCCGCTCATCCTCGCGATCGTCGGCATCCACTTCTTCGCGCTCGCCGTTGTCTTCGGCCAGCCCGTCCTCCACGTAGCGGCGTTGGCACTGACGATCGTCGCGGTGCTCGCGTTCGTGCTGCCACGCGAACTCGCTGCGCCGAGCTTCTGGTGCGGACTGCTCGGCGCACCTGTGTTCCTCGCTATCGGTCTGTGGTGCCTGCTCGCGGGACGCTCTGCTCTTCCTGCGGGGTGAAGGGCGGGCAGACCGATCCGTGTGTGCGATCGACCAAGGGCCCCGCCGCGTCGGTGACCTCGGATCCGGACACCGCTGACAATCGACTCCCACCTGGACTATCGTGTGTGAACCGGAGCACAGACATCCCCCTCCGCGCCCAGACCTTCGACGAAGGAGCCGATCATGAAGACCGCTCGCCGCTTGGACAACCTCGGCACCGAGACCGCGTTCCGCGTCGCCCAGGCCGCCGCCGACTGGAAGGCCCGGGGAAACGAGATCTTCCCGTTCCACCTCGGCGATCTCAACTTCCCCTTGGCCGGGCACATCGTCGAGGCGATGGAGCAGGCCATCCGCGACGGCAAGACCGGGTACTGTCCAGGTCCCGGAATCCCCGAACTCAGGGAAGCGCTCGCCGATGACATCGGGTCCCGCCGTGGAATGACGATCGACCCCGCCGAGGTGGTCGTGACCACCGGCGGCAAGCCCGTGATCACCAAATTCCTCCAAGCGGTGATGAATCCCGGCGAGGGCGTGCTCTACCCGAATCCCGGGTTCCCGATCTACGAATCCCAGATCGATTACCTGGGTGGAACGGCCCTGCCCTACCGGTACGTGCCGACCGCCGACGGCTTCGCCATCGACCTCGACCACCTGCGGGCCTCGATCGACGAGAACACCACAGCGATCATCTACAACGACCTGCAGAACCCGATCTCGGCCGAATCCACGCCTGGCGAGCGTGAGGCGATCGCCGCGATCGCGCAGGAGTTCGATCTGTGGGTGCTCTCCGACGAGGCGTATTTCGAGATGCGCTACAAAGGGAAGTCCCAGTCGATCGCCGCCCTGCCGGGGATGCGTGAGCGCACCGTCATCCTCTACACATTCTCGAAGAAGTACGCGATGACCGGTTCTCGGCTCGGCTGCGCAGTCGCACCCATTGAGGTCGCCGAAGCGATCTCGACGATGAACACCAACGACGAGTCCTGTACGAACCATTACGTGCAGTGGGCGGGCATCGCTGCCCTGCGCGGACCACAGACCAAGGTGGGGCAGATGCTCGAGGTGCTGCGCAAACGTCGCGACGCCACGTGCCGCCTGATCAACGAGATCCCCGGCATGAGCGTGGCGACCCCGGGCTCGACGTTCTACGTCTTCCCCGACGTCACGGAGGCGATGGCCGCCAAGGGGATCGCGACCCTGGCCGACTTCTCCACCGAAGCCCTGCACGCGACCGGAGTGTCCTTCTGCACCCGCGAACACTTCGGATCACCGCAGCCGGGCGAGGACAGGTCCTACATCCGGTTGGCCTATTCGGGTATCGACGAAGCCGCGATCACCAAAGGCGTCGGCCGGCTCAAGGAGTGGATCGAGGCCTGAACTGTCCGATCATGCCCACGTGTGTGCGGCCGGACGTCTGGTACTCGGCAGGGCGTTGTTCAGGCGCCAGTCGTGGATCCAGTCGGGCAGTTCCACATCGGTCGGCGGCGGTCCGAAGACGCCGATGGCCTCCTCCTTGGACACGGTGCCCGACTCAGAGAGCAGCCGCGTGGCCACGAATGCACGAGCGTAGATCTCTCCCTCGACGACGATGCGGTGCTCGAAGTAGACGGCACGTTCATCGACTCCGATGATCCGGGTGTCGAGACTGTAGCGCTGACCGAGTTTGAGTGATTTGCGGAAGCTGATGGTCTCGGCGCTGACGACGCCGGTCCACCCCTTGCTGCGGAGAGTGTTCCAGACTCCGCTGCGCACCAGCACGTCGAGTCGACCCAGATCCATGATCTCGAAGTATTTGCCGTTGTTGACGTGCATGAAGATGTCGATCTCTGAAGGCCGGACCCGCAAGGGAAGTGAGTAGGTGTCCCAGATGTCCTGCGTCGGGCGACGGCGGGATCTCAGCAGCTGCAGAATCATACGCGTGAAGTGCATGAGCCCTATGTTACTTGATGGTAAGTTATCTGTGAATCATGCCGACGACGCGGTGAGGCCACATGCGCACGTCGGGGGTGGGCCACCTCGGCGAGGGATTGACTCAGTCGTCGGCCGGCTGCGGTTCGCGGCCGGGGATGAACGGTGATTCCTCGGGTTCGGGATGGCGCTTGTATTGGACGGCCATGATGATCACGCCCAGTGCCACCGCGCCGATCGCACCCCAGACGTTCGTGCGCAGGCCGAGGATGACGAAGCTCGGGTCGATGCGGATCGACTCCCACACGATGCGGCCGGCACCGTACCACATGAGGTAGACGGCGAAGAGGCGTCCCCACTGGAAGAAGATCTTGCGGCTGAGGTAGAGCAGGACCAGGGCGCCGAGGCTGTTCCAGATGACCTCATAGAGGAACGTCGGGTGGAACAGGGTTCCCGGGGGAGTGCCCAGAGGGATCGCCGAGTTGCCGGGGTCGATCTCGAGGCCCCAGGGCAGGGTGGTCGGCAGACCGAAGAGCTCCTGGTTGAACCAGTTGCCGAAGCGGCCGCAGGCCTGGGCGAGGATGAGGCCCGGGGCCAGTGCATCGAGCAGCGTGGTGAGTTTGAGGCCGCGCCGCCGGCACATGATCCAGGCGCCGAGGGTGCCGCCGATGAGAGAGCCGAAGATCGCGATCCCGCCCTCCCAGATCGCCCACACGGACCCGGGTTCGAAGATGTTCCATGGGTTGCGGCCGGGTCCGAAGTAGTCCGTGTAATGCGTGATCACGTGGTAGATGCGGGCGAAGACGATGGCCATCGGCACGGCCAGGGTCGCGATATCGAGCACCTGCCAGTCCTCGACGCCGCGGGCGGTGAGGCGGCGGTTGGTCAGCACGATTGCGATGATGATGCCCACGAGGATGCACAGCGCATAGAAGTGGATCGTCAGCGGGCCGAGTTGGAAGCTCGAGACGCTCGGGCTCGGGATCGCCGCCGAGATGTCGTGCGGAATCGCTGTGGCGCTGGGAGTCAGGGGCGAGCTCGTGAGGACTGCAGGCATGGGGCCAGTCTATTTGCACCTGGCTGGCAATCCCCTATGCGGTCATTGGGCGGGCGTTCCATCGCTGAGCGAAGATCGGGGCTACGGTAAGTTGAGCAACCATGTCGACCGAACTCACGCCGAGGTGACCCGATGACCGCAGCCGCCGATCTCCACTCGCTCTCCGCCACCGAGGCGCTCGCCGCCTTCCGCGCCAAGGAGCTGTCCCCGGTCGACTGCCTCGAAGCTCTCATCGGCCGGATCACCCACCTCGACGACCAGGTCAACGCCGTCACCGAGGTCGTCGAGGAGGCGGTCACCTCGGCGCGGGATGCGGAGAAGTTCTACGCGAATGCCACCGACGATGACCTCGCCGAGGCGGCCGCCACGAAGCCGCTGCTCGGCCTGCCCGTCATCGCCAAGGAGAAGCATGCGATCGCCGGCCGCGGACTGACCCAGGGGCTCCTGCACGAACGCGACACCGTCGCCGAGGCGGACGCCGCGATCATCGCCCGCATCCGCGCGGCGGGCGGTTACGTCCACGCGCGGGTGACTTCGCCGGAGTTCAGCTGCGCGACGATCACGCATTCGCCGATGTGGGGCGTGACCCGCAATCCGTGGAACCTCGAACTCTCACCGGGAGGGTCGTCCGGCGGGTCCGCGGCCGCTCTCGCCGCCGGGTACGCGCCGCTGGCCACCGCCTCGGACATCGCCGGATCGACGAGGCTGCCCGCCGCCTTCACCGGCACCGTCGGGTTCAAGGCACCCTACGGCCGCATCCCCGGCGCCCAGCCGCTGGCCGCGGATTGGTACCGCGGCGATGGGCCGATGGCCCGGACCGTCGCGGATGCCGCGCTGCTCGCCCGCGTCATGGTCGGCCTCGACCCCAGCGACCATGCCACGATCGACTCGACCGGCTGGCTGGACGGGTTCGACGCCACCTCCGCCGAGGTGGTCGACCGTCTCCGCGGACGTCGCGTCGCGCTGTGCCCGAGGTTGGGGGACTTCCCCGTCGGGGAGGACATCATCGCCAACACCCGGGCGACCGCCTCGGCGCTGGAGCAGGCGGGAGCGATCGTTGAGGAGATCGAACTGCCGTGGACGGCCGAGAGGATCTTCGAAACCGCGTTCACCCACTTCGGTAACCTCCTCGCGCAGGCGATGCGGGCAGCGACCCGGGGTTACGAGGACACGCTGGCCGACTACACGCTGCAGTTCATGGCCGACGCCGAGGCGGTCGCCGCGCGCCGCTCACTCTACGAGGGGCTCGCCATGGAAGCGCAGATCCAGGCGGAGCTCGCGGCCGCGATGGAGGGATTCGATATTCTGCTCGCCCCCACCTCGGCGGTGGCGGGACTCGAAGCCGGGGCGAGCTACCTCGACGGCATCACGATCGACGCCGGGGGAGTGGGACGCGAGTGCCACCGAGATTCGGGCGGCACCGGCTCGAGTGGGGTCGGTCACGACGGCAGTGCGGAGCAGACGGTCGAAGGGATCCGGCTCGACCATTACTGGCAGGCGCACATGACGATGCCATTCAACATCTGCAACCGGGTGCCGATCGTCAACGTGCCCTCAGGACTCGCCGACTGCGGCATCCCCACGGGGATCCAGGTCGTCGCGCATCCCTACGACGACCGTGCCGCCTTCGAGGTCGCCGCCGCGATCGAACAGCTGAAGCCATGGACGGTGCTCGCGCCGGAGTGAAGTCAGAGCTCGGCGCTGTCAGCCACCACAAGCAGGCTGGTCAGAGGGATCAGCGAGCGCCATTTTTCTGGCAGTTTTGCGTAGTTATCGACAGTGAGGGAGACAAGGTCCTCACCAGTCAACAGCCGAAGGCCCGGGCGTTGACGTTCGATAGCCTGAGCGTCGCGGCTGTAATTTCCCAACGTGACGAAGAGTGAGAGCTCGCCGGACCCTTGTGTGCCGACAAGTTGTTGGACTTCCGGAGCTCCGATAGTGGCAACTCGGTGTTTGCACTGCACCTTGATTTGGGGCGGCTCGACGCCTAGCGGATCGCGATGAGCGATGACGTCGACCCCGCCATCTTGCGAATACTGGGTGACCCGCGCTTCATACCCCAGAGCCCGAAGCAATGAAGCTGTGAAGTCTTCGAAGTCCTTGTGGTTGATTCGGCGATGAAGGCACTCCAAGATGAAATCGCGAGTGTGACGTTCTATTCGCGATGCTCTCGGTTCGTCATTGGCCAATGCCTCATCTGTCTTCTCAAGAACTTCGTCGATGTTTTCAGCAACTACGTCGATTGAGCCGTCAGTCGAGTTGAGCGCTGCGATGAATTCTGCCGAATGTTTACGAATCTGGAACACCGTGATGAATGAACCGATTTCATACAGAGCGGATTGAGTGAACACTGTCCGAGATAGTCCTACACGTTTCCAATCCACCGGCAGTCGATGCTTATGAGTGGGAGCGTTCTGTTCGAAGTAGTAGTCACCTGCTACCACCCCAATGTTCACAGTGCTGTCTGGCTTGTAGGGGGCGACCACGATGTCACCAATCGCAATGTCGGTACTGAAGCGATAGAGAACTCCTGCTTGCCCGGCAACCGACTGAGGCTTTGCGTCCGGATTAGCGGCGAACAGCGCACGCTTGATACCTTCGCGCCCTCCTTGGACCGTCCTCAAATCTGGGATGTCGTCCCAGCCGATGCTCACAAAACTCCTGTCGACCAATTCATCCGTCAATGTGTCGTTGTGGATGCCCCACATGTTCATGCTTGCTCCGATTGTGAAAGGGCCAAGAAAGAAAACCAGCTGATGGCTCGTCATGGTTGCGTTCTGCTATGAGTACTACCTCAGTTCGGGAATCAACACCAAACCGGTCCCAAGGACGACTCTCGCAACTTGGCAATTCTCGAAACAGCCGACCGTGAAGTCACACAGATGTCGAAAGGCGGTAGACGCCGATCGCTGTGCCGTGAGCGATTAGGCTGGAGCCGGACGGCTTTGAAGCGGATTGAGGACGGGCCCCGTCATGCGACCCAAGCACAGTCAGATGATGACGTTCTCCGATGACTCACGGGCGAACGTGGCAACTGTGCCCGCCCTCGTCGTCAGCATCGTCCTCGTCCTGGCCTTCGGGATGAATCTGCTCTCGGCCGATTCCGGCGATAGTGAGCTGTTTCGCCTGACCCGCGAGCTCGTTGGCATCTTCCTCATCTTCTGGCCGCTCTTCTCCCTTACATATCTCACTTGGACCCATCTCGGTCTCGCGGAGCTCAGCGAAACCGAACTCATGGTCCATTCCCGGTGGGCACTCGCTCGCCGTCGCCGATGGTGGACGAAGTTCTTCAGCATGGGCGGCGCCACCTCGTGGGCGGTGATGGCGGCCTACGTCGCGTTCCTGCTCAACATCTACCTCATCACTTCTGCCTCGCAGGAGAACACCGTGTTCGCCGCTCTGCTCGGTCTGGCCAACGTCATCGCGTCGTGGGCCGTGCTCGTCTATTCGTTCGCACTCGAGTTCATGCGCATCGATCTGGGAGGCGGCGGCAGTGCCGATGCTCGGCAGCTGGAGTTCGACATGGAAGGCCCGCGGAGGTTCGGCGACTACCTCACCTTCGCGGTGTTGTCCTCGACGATGACGGCTGCCCTGCCCGGGCGCGCAGTCACCCGTTCGGGATGGAGACTCGTGCGCACGAACGTCATCGTCGCATTCGCCTTCAACTCGGTCGTCGTCGCGACACTGGTGTCGATGATCCTGTCGTACGTGGCGGTGTGAGGCAGGCGGTCAAGGTCGTCTTCGCTGTTGATCTGTGCTGCCGGCCCAACTGCTCGTGGCGATTATGATCGCCATAGCTCTTACATAGAGGGTGTGTGGCGATTATAATCGCCACTACAGATCAGTTTGTTTTAGTGGCGATTGCAGTCGCCAGTGCAGTGGGGTGGCGCGATGATCGTCGTAGACAGGCCGGATTATCTCAAGAGGATCGAGGCGTTTATCGACGCTCCGGTGGTCAAGGTCCTCACCGGTCTGCGCCGTTCGGGAAAGTCGCGGCTCCTTGATCTTGTGGTCGAGCGATTGATCGAACGCGGAATCGATTCCGACCGCATCGTCCATCTCAATTTCGATTCGCTTGAGCATGCGTCTTTGGCATCAGCGGAGGCGCTCAATGATCACCTCAAGAAGGCACTTCCGGCTACGGGGCCCGTCTATGTTCTTCTTGACGAGATCCAAGAAGTGGCGAACTGGGAGCGGCTGATCAATTCACTTCTTGTCGACGGGAGGACCGATCTGTACATCACCGGGTCGAATTCGCGGCTGCTGTCCGGTGAACTCGCCACCTATATCGCGGGCAGGTTCGTCACGATCGATGTGTGGCCATTATCGTTTCGCGAATACCTAGTGTTCCGGCAGACATTCTCAGCTGCGAATCTGGACCACGCCGATGCCGAGTTCGCTCGCTATCTGCGCCTCGGCGGGTTTCCGGGGGTGCACATGCTGCCATTCGATGAGACTGACGCCCGCTCGATGATTATGGACATCTATCGGTCGACCTTGGTGCGCGACGTGTTGACTCGCAACAGAATTCGAGACGCGGACATGTTCGAACGCGTAGCTGCATTCGCGATCGACAACGTCGGCAACCCCTTTTCTGCTAGGCGGGTCGCCGACTTCATGAAGTCTCAGCGCCGGTCGGTTTCGCATGAGACTGTGCTCAATTACCTGGCGGCTCTGGAAGAGGCATTCGTCATCGCTCGCGTTCCTCGGTACGATCTGCACGGCAAATCACTTCTTGCCACTGATGAGAAACACTTCGTCGGGGATCATGGGATCGTCAATGCCCTTTTCGGGTACTCCGACCAGCGCTTGCCTGGAGTTCTCGAGAACATTGTCTGGGCAGAGCTGAAGCGGCGCGGCTACGACGTGACCATAGGGCGCATCGGCGGGGCAGAGGTCGACTTCGTCGGCCGTCGTGCCGAGGATGTTGTTTACATTCAGGTTGCGGCGACAATCGCTAGTGAAGAAACCTACCGCAGAGAACATGGTTCGCTTCAAGCTATCGCGGATAACCATCCGAAGTATGTTCTTACGCTGGACCCCATTACAGGTGGAAACGACAACGGGATCAGGCATCGGAAGATCGCCGACTTCTTACTCGCCGACGAGATCTGATCCTGCCGAATGTCATCGTGCTGCTGGGCTCCCGGCGTGAACTGGTCCAGCGGCCCGCGCAGATTTCGCCATTGCGGTTTCCGGTTCTTCTGACACGATGGGAATCGTGGATGAGACGACACGGCGCGGAGCCGCCTCGGCGCTGAACATCGATGAAACGATCGCCGCGGTCGAGGACATCGGGCGCGAACTCAACGCGGTCACCTCGGCGATGGGCGATCGAGCACTGACGCTCGCACGGAGATCGGCCGAACGAACCGCTGCGGGGCAGCCTCCTCGGCGCCTCGAGAGTGTGCCGTTCGCGATCAAGGACGTCATCGACGTCGCGGGATTCCCGACGACGATGGGCTCGCGAGTGAGCAGCGGACCGGACCCCAGCACTACCGCTCCCGTAGTCCACCTCCTTGAACGGGCCGGAGCCATCCCGGTGGCGAAGACGAACTGCCAGGAATACTCGTACGGAATCCTCGGTGATGAGAGCGCCTTCGGCCGGGTGACCAACCCGGTCGACCCCGCACTGTGCACAGGCGGATCGAGCTCAGGCTCGGCGGCCTTGGTTGCCTCCGGGGTGGTGCCGCTGGCCGTGGGGACCGATACGGCAGGGTCAGTGCGAGTGCCGGCCGCATGCCAAGGTGTCATCGGCTTCAAACCGACCTTCGGCGCGCTCCCGACCGAGGGGGTCTTCCCGCTCTCGCCGTCCTTCGACACCGTCGGGCTCTTCGCCCGCGAGATCCCCCTGATCGCCACGGCGTTCGCGGCGATCACCACGGGGGACGGCGCGCTTAGTGATGCCGGCGCCGAGGCGGCAAATCGCGAGGCGCGTGCGCGCGGACCCATCACCGTCGACACCGGGCTGATCGACTCCGCGGGGGCGTTCGCGGAGGATGCCCAGGCATGGGCTCGACAGAACCTCACGGAGAGCCGGCGAGATCATGCGGAGCTGAGAACCACCTCGGCGATATCGGACGACCTCGTCAAGGTCATCGACGAGGGCCTTGCGATCTACGACATCGTGCGCCGGTACGAGGCATTCGTGCTCCACGAGCAGTACCTCGACGAACAGGGGGAGGCCTACCAGCCGGGAGTGTGGGCGAAGATCCTGTCCGGGCAGTCCATCACCGAGGCGGAGTACCGGTCACAGGTGGCCGCCTTGGAGGACTTCCGAGCCTCGGCCGTCTCGTTCTTCGACGACGTGGATTTCATCGTCACCCCCGCGATCGAAGGTGAGGTGATCCGTTGGGACGAGATCGACGACGGATCCGCAGCGAAATTCATGCGCTACACGCTGCCATTCAACGTGCTCGGATGGCCGGCGGTCACTCTGCCGGTGAGAAGCAGCGCAGGTGTCGGGCGGTCGCCGGTCTCAGTCCAGATCGTCGGGCGGCCGCACGGGGATCGTGATCTGCTCGAGTTCGCCGCCGACATCGGAGGTACTCGGCTCACGGGCGCCTGACCCTGAGGGGGGCGCCGCACCAACGAAGCGCCCGTACCAACGAAGCCCCCGTACCAACGAGACGGTCGTACCAACGAAGCGGGGCCGGAGCCGAAACAGCGCAATCGACATGCGTGTCTCGGCACCGACCCCGTTTCCCGGAGATGGCTAGAGCTTTAAAGCCTTAGTCCTACAGCCTCCAGCAGCTGTCGAGTGGTGCCTTGCCCGCGAACGTGCGGGTGGTGAAGGTCTCGATGCGGGGGACCGAAGCAACGTAACCTCCGATGTGTGTCGGACCGAGGTTGTCCTCGAAGGCGACCTTGTGACCGGCCCGGCACCACGTCGCCGCGAGCTCCTTGCCCTGCTCGAACGGGATGACATCGTCGAGGTGGCTGTGGTTGACCAGCAGCGGGACATCGGGCACGGGCGCCTTGCCCAGTCGCTGCCTGTCGGCGATGTCCATGAATCGCTCCTCGACGATCTCCTGGAGGGACCGGCCGTCCTTCGTCAGCGACTTCGTGTCAGTGAAGGCGGTCGAGAGCAGAGCCTCGATGGTGCACTGGTTCGAGGTCTCGGCGACCGTATTCTGTCCCTTCTCATTGAGGAACTCGGTGAGATCGATGTCGGCCTGGGCGGCGAAGGAGTCGACTCCGTAGAGGGCGAACGCCGTGTAGACGCTCGAGAGCCCGGAGACCGTCTTGTACAGATCAGTGGGCACGGCACCGGCCGAGGCGGAGGCGACGTTGAGCTCGGGTGCCCACTCATCCTTGAGCTCCAGTGCCGAAGTCGTGGCGTGACCGCCCTGCGAGTATCCACGCAGCTGCAGCTTCGTGTCCTCATCGATGCCGCCGCCGTCGACCTGCTGGACCGCACGTGCCGCATCGAGGACCGAGCGTCCCTCTTCGACGCGATCGAGATAGTGGTGGTCGCCCTCGGTGCCGAGCCCCATGTAGTCGACGACGATGACCGGATGCTTCGCGGCCAAGGCCGAGGCGACCGAGATCCCCTCGTACTCCGTGCCCATTCCCATCTGCCGACTGGGCGCGCACTTGTCCGCGATGCCCTGGGTGCCGGGCGAGATGACGACGGCGTCGTCGGCGTGGCCGCTCGCGCCCTTCGGGGTCAGCAGTGTGGCCGTCGCCGCCCGCGCGGTGCCCTTCTCATCTGTGGTTTTGTACATGAAGGCTGTCGCCTTCGCATCATGCTTGATGAGCTTCACCGGATCGAGGTAGAACTCGGAGTCGGCCTGCTTGAGCACTGTGCCGTCCTTGCTCGGCAGCGAGGACGGGGTCTTGTAGAAGTCTTCGGGGACGCCGGACGCGGGGAGGTCTTCCTGGGCCGCGGCGTATTCGACGTCGGCGGGAGTGAGCTCATCGGACTTCTCGACCGCCTTGCGGGCCTGCTCGACACTCACGCCCTCGGGGACGTTGTTCGTGTTGAGGGCTCCGGGATCCTCGGCTTCGCGGTCTTTGACGAGCTGTTTGGCCTCCTGGTCCGTCTGGGGGACCACGTCTGAGGCCGGGGCGGCGTGCGCCGGTGCTGCCATCGTGCTCAGGGCGAGGGTGAGGCAGGCCGCAGCGGCGGTGGTCAGCGCGGCAAGGCGACGGGTCGGCATCCCGCGGGGGGCGGAGTGGCACGAGGTCGAGCTGAGGTTCGGATCTTCGCTGGTGGTGTTGGTGCCGGTGCGGCTGGTGCGCGTTCTCATAGGCGGCATTCCTGTTCTGTCGTGGATCTCGGCATTGAGAGTGCATGGACAGGGTGGTGTCGCAGACCGACGTGACAGGGGTGGTGCCGGCGCGGTCGCCATCGTTCTGTGCCCGTATGGTGACGGGCATCACAAGCCTACTCGATAGTAGAACTCAGTGGTAACTTAATGCGATCGGTCGGTGTCGAAATACCGATGAGCGGTCGTGGGCCGCGTTCAGGTGAGAGCGGAACGGATCACTTCGGCGATGACGAGGAGTGCGCCGACAATGGAGGCTCCGACTGCCAAGCGATAGAGCAGCTGTCGGTCGGCCCTGCGGATGACGAAGTTCGACAGCCATAAGCCGATGAGCATGAACGGGAGCAGGAGTCCGGCCGCGACGAGGTGCCTGGTGCCGACCTCGCCGCCGATGGTCAGGCCGGTCAGGGACAGGATGCTGCCGAGGGTGAAGTAGGCGCTCATCGTCGAGCGCATCGATGACGGGTCGAGCGAGCGCATGATGAGGCTGATCGGCGGTCCGCCGATGCTCGTGGCCGTGCCGAAGATGCCGGAGACCGACGAGGCGATGAACATATTGCGGTGCGAGGCTGCCGGGGACCAGCCCACCAGGCTGAATGCGGCGCCGCCGAGAACGGTGATCGCGAGCATCAGGGAGAGGCCGGAATCCGGCAGCAGCACCACCGCGGCGGTGCCGATCGCAATGCCGGGCAGCCGGCCGAGGGCGCCCCAGCCGACGAGCTTCCAGTCCACGTCCTGTCGCTCGCGGGCGAAGGCGGTGAATGAGGTCAGAGTGGCCAGCAGCAGAAGGGCGGACGGCAGCAGGTCGGGGCACAGGAGCGCGAGCACAGGCGCGGTGATCATGCCGAGGCCGAATCCGATGGAGCCCTGCAGGCATGCCGAGCCCAGCACCACGATCCCGATGATCAGGTACTGGATGATCTCCATCGATTCCTCACTTCGCTGTTACTGGAGCACTGGACCGCGCAGCGCACATTGCGCGTTCTGAACAGCCACTATATGCGCAGAACACACAGGTAGGCATCTTTTTCTCGAAAAGACTTGCGCACAACACGCACGCATGGGCTACTCTTGACGAAGATTGCGCACGGTGTGGTGGTTCCATCCTGGCATCATCCACCGGCCGATCGTTCAGAAGTCCATCTACACATGGGAGTGCAGCCATGGCCGCCGATGTCCATAGCGTGAAAAGCAGCTCTGTCTCTTCGACGCCCGCGCAGAATCCGCTGCCGCGCGGACTCGGCCTCGTCACCTCGGTCGGACCGGGCCTTGTGCTCGCGATGTCCTTCCTGGGCACGGGCGACCTCGTCAGCTCCTCCGTCTCCGGAGCCTCCTACGGATACGCGCTGCTGTGGACGCTCATCCTCTCGCTCGTCGCCCGCACGTTCATCATCTCGTCCATCGCGAAGTACACGCTGATGAACAAGCACGGCGACACCCAGATCCTCGACGGGTTCGCCCGCCTCTCGCCGGTGCTGCCGGGAATCATGGGCGCAGTCGTCCTCATCGCCGGCTTCATCACCCAGGCCACCTTCCTCCTCGCCGCAGCCGTGGGGCTCCACGAGCTCACCGGCGGTGAGTGGGGCGGCGCCTGGGGCCGATTCATCTGCGCGATCATCATCGTCGCACTCACATTGTCGCTGGTGATGCTGCGTAAGCAGTTCGTCGTCCTCGAGTACTTCGCCCGTTTCGCCTCGGTCGCGATGATCGTCGCCTTCATCTACGCGCTCATCAAGATCGGGACCTTCGACATCGCCGGTTTCGTCCAGGGAATGGCATTCGAGATCCCGAAGGAGCAGAACACCTCGGCGTTCGCCCCGATCGTCATCGCCTCGGCCACGATCGGCACGATCGCCGGCAACATGCCCAATCTGCTGTATTCCGGCTTCATGCGCGACAAGGGCTGGATCGGACCGAAATATCGGAAGATCCAGCAGTTCGACCTCATCGTCGGCATGGCCCCGCTGCTCATCATCAACCTCTTGTTCTGGATCGTCGCGGCCGAGTTCAGCGCCGCCCATCCCGGCTTCTCCATCGGCGACGAGTTCGATCTTTCCCATATGCTCTCGGTCGCGGTCGGCCCGATCGGTCCGTACCTGCTGTGGATGTGCATCTTCTTCGCAGCGATGACGAGCTTCCCGCCGCAGTCCCGCGGCTTCGCACAGCTGGCCATCAACGGCATCAATCACACCGTGCCGTCGATGCGGAGATTCCTCGGCCGTGACGAGGAGAACCCTGCCTTCCGTTGGATTCAGGCGATCGTCTTCATCATCCTGCCCCTTGCCTCGACGATCCCCGGCGCCCCGGACCTCATCTCGCTCAACATCGTGGGCACTGCGATCTCGACCGTACTCAGCCTGCCGATCATCGTTGTGTGCATTCTGCTGCTGACCTCGCGGAAGAAGCACATGCACTCATATGCGGTGAACCGGAAATGGCAGACCGGACTGCTGCTGCTCCTCGGCATCATCGCCATCGTCGTCGGCGTCCAGATCGCCCTGCAGATCCCCGCGATGTTCCAGACCGCGTTCGGATGATGAGTTCGGACCGTCAGCCCGCGGAATCCCCCGCCGAGGCGGCTCACCCTGCGTACCCTGATGATCGTTGCCGAGACATGGAGGAGAAACACCCATGAGTCTGCTGTCCCAGCCCTCCCTCGAACGCGTGCCGGCACCGCCGGCGGACGGGCGACTCCGCTTCTTCGACGACGAAGGCTGCGCGGCCGCGGTCATACCGACCGACCGTCGGTCGAACCATGCCCCGTCGATCCTGGCGCTGCGGGACGGGGGACTGCTTGCCGCCTGGTTCGCCGGCAGCGATGAAGGCAATCAGGACATCGACATCCTCGTCTCCCGCTTCGATCCGGATACGGGAGGGTGGGCCGCCTCGGCGAGCGTCACCCACGATGAGATCCGCTCCGACCAGAACCCGGGACTCTTCGCCGCTCCGGATGGAACGATCCGGCTCGTCTACACCTCGCAGCTCTCGCGGCAGTCGGGGGTGCCCGAGACGTTCAACCTCCAACACACCTCCGTGGTCAAGATGAGCCGCTCTTCCGACGGAGGAACCTCCTGGAGCGAACCGGAGACGCTGTTCGGCCGGGAGGGAACGTTCTGTCGTCAGCCCATCCAGATCCTCGCAGATGGGACGTGGGTGCACACTCAGTGGCTGTGCTTCGACGACGATTCGAAGAACGGCTCAGACCAACCGGTCGTGCAGATCTCATCGGACCAGGGAGCCACCTGGCGGCAGGTGGACTTCCCCGACGCCGCCGGCCGGGTCCATCCGAACATCGTCGAGGTGGCCCCCGGTCGGCTGGTGTGCCTGTTCCGCTCGCGTTTCGCCGACTGGGCCTATCTCAGTCGCTCCGAGGACGGGGGAGAGACCTGGTCGGTGCCCGAAGCCACCGAGGTTCCCAACAACAACGCCGGTCTCAGCGCCTTCCTGCTGCCCTCGGGCATGCTCGCGCTCGTGTCGAACGAACACCAGGTCGCCACCGAGCCCGGCGAGGTGGTCTGGCCGTATGAGCGGATGCGGATCATCATCGCCGTGTCGAACGATGAGGGACGCACCTGGCCGGTGCGGCGGGTCATCGATCCCGGCGACGGCTTCGCCGGAGTCGGCAATCTGCGCAGCAACCGCCGGCAGGAGTACCCGCACGGGATCGTCGATGCCGACGGGCTCATCCACGTCGTCTACGCCTACAGCTCGCGACGGGCGATCCGGCACGTCGTCTTCGACGAGGAGTGGATCTCGGGAGTCGAGGATCAGGTCCATACCGACTGCAAGCTCTGGGGCTGAGGCGCGGAATCCGAGCTCGACCTGGGTGGCCTGGCGAAACTGCAGAAGCCCCGGGGCTCGTCGGAGTCCCGGGGCCTCTGCGCGGTCTTGTGCTCTCAGCTCTGCCGGGCGTTGCCCATCTGATCGACTCGGACGACGGTGATGCCGCGGTCTTCGAACGGTGTGATCTGTGCGGGCTCTGCGGAGTCGTCGGTGACGAGCGTCCAGCCGTTGCCGAGGTCGGCCCAGGCGTGGAAAGGGCGCTGACCGAGCTTCTCGGCATGGGCGACGACGAAGACATGGGCGGCCCGGCGGCTCATCAGCTCCTTGAGGCGCACCTGCTCGGGCAGTGCCTCACACACCCCGTCCTCGGCGGTGACGGCATCGGCGCCGAGGAATGCGAAGTCGAAGGTGAATTTCTCCAGCCCCGCTTCGGTGATGGGGCCGATGAAACCCTGGCTGACGGGCCGATAGCGACCGCCGAGCAGCGTGAACTCGACGTCGTCGAGATCGGCCATCTGCTGCAGGGAGGTCAGACCGGAGGACACGACGGACAGCGGGGAAGTGTCGCGCAGTCCGCGCGCGATCTGCGCCGTGGTCGTGCCGGCGTCGAGGAGCACATGCGAACCGGCGGGCACCTGCTTGGCGCACCACGAACCGATCGCGCGCTTGACCTCGGGGGCTTCGTGTGACCGTTCGGCCAGCGTTGTCTCGGATTCGGTGGGTACGGCGATGACACCGCCGTAGGTCCGGGCCAGCTCGCCGGAATCGGTGAGCTTCGCCAGATCTCTGCGGATCGTCGAGGCTGTGACTCCGAGCATGTCCGACAGGGTCTCGACACTCATCTCGCCCTGGGTGCGGGCCAGCTGAAGGATCTCCTCGCGACGTTCGCCTGCGTTCATCTCTCTCCTGATCAGTTGCCGTTGATCGCCACTGTATCGCGGATCTCCGCGCGGACCGCGCAGACTACGCAGCAACATGTCTGCGGTGCGGGACGACCGCCGCCTCGATCGCGCTCCGGCCCCACGGCGCGGACCGCCGTCTCGGCGCCGAGAGGCGGTCGGAACTCAGACGACGGCGAGAGCGGCCGCCTGGCGCATCGCCTCGCTCATGGATTCGGTGTCGACCTTGCCGGTGCCGGCGATGTCGAAGGCGGTGCCGTGATCGACCGAGGTGCGGATGACCGGCAGGCCGACGGTGATGTTGACTCCGGCGTCGATGCCGAGGACCTTGATCGGCCCATGCCCCTGGTCGTGGTACATCGCGACGATGAGGTCGTAGTCGCCGCGGCCGGCGAGGAAGAACGCGGTGTCGGCCGACAGCGGTCCGATTGCGTCGATGCCGTCGGCCTGGAGCTTCGTGATCGCCGGGGCGATCTTCTCCTCTTCTTCGCCGTAGCCGAAGAGCCCGTTCTCACCCGCGTGCGGGTTGATCGCGCAGACCCCGATGTGCGGACGTTCGAGTCCGGCCCGGACGAGGGCCTCGTGGCCGCGGCGGACGGTGCGTTCGACGAGTCCGGGCTCGATCTTCGCCACGGCATCGATGAGGCCGATGTGCGTGGTCACGTGGATGACGCGCAGCTTGGGGGAGGAGAGCATCATCGAGACCTCCTCGGTCCCGGTGAGCGACGCGAGCATCTCGGTGTGCCCGGGGTACTTGTGCCCGGCGGAATGCAGTGCTTCCTTATTCAGCGGTGCCGTGCAGATCGCCTGCACCTCACCGGACATCGCCAGCTGCGCGGCGCGTTCGATGTAGCGGAACGCAGCATCGCCGGCCACCGGGGACAGCTCGCCCCAGGGCAGGTCGCCCGGCAGAAAGGCCAGGTCGATGACGTTGATGACTCCGGGAACGTGGTCGGCCTCGTCGGGGGAGTTGACGCGGCGGATCTCGACTGCGGCGCTGAGCACCTGCGCGGCCTGCCCGAGCCGTGCGGCATCGCCGATGACGACGGGCGCGGCGACGGCGAGCACCGAGGGGTCGAGGCAGGCGGCGATGCAGATCTCGGGGCCGACGCCGGCCCCGTCGCCCATGGTCACTGCGACTGTGGGAAGCGCGTTCATTGACTCTCCTTCGTGGTTCGCGACGCTGGCCGCGGTGGTCGTGGGCTCACCGGTGGTCAGAGCCGTGTGGATGAGGGTGAGGGAATCGGGTCCGCCTTGGCCGCCGGGGCGGGTGACGACGGCAGTGAGCTCGACATCGGGTTCGCGGCCGGACTCTGCAGCGGGAGCGGGGCCGGCATCGATGGATCGATCGATGTCTGCCGAAGATCTCGCCGAGGTGGCTGCGACGGTGGACAGCACCGCCCCGGGGTGGATCTCGCGGATCGTCTCGATCCGATGCACGCCGAGGCGGTCGAGGACGGCACGTGCCGTCTCCCCTCCTGCGGCGGCGAGGGCGACGGGGCCGAATCCGCTGAGGGCTTGGGTGGTGAGTTCGGCGAGAAGCCCCGGCAGGGGTCGAGGATCGACGTTCGTCCCCGTGTCCGTGAGTCGGACGACGAGGTGGCTCTGAGCCAGCGCCGTGCGCACGCGTCCGGCGCTTTCACGCAGCCGTTCGGGGCGATCGGGCCACGTCGCCACTTCGGCAGCGGGAAGTTCGAGCACACGGGTGTTCGAATGGTCGAGCAGATGAGTGACCTGGGCATCGATCCGTTCGGCGGCGGTGCCGAGGAGAGTGAGGACGCGACCAGCCGTGTGCGCGAGGACTGACGGCTCGGGCCGTCGTTCTGCCTTGTCTCTGCTCGTTTCGGCGGAGGAGGTTGCGATGCTCGTTTCGGCGGAGCTGTCACCGCGGTGCTCGGCCAGGGCACGTGCCAGGGCAGAGGTGCCGACGAGGACGGCCGAGGCCGCCTCGGCGACGGAGACGATGCGCGCCAGATCGTCCATGGTCTCGGCATCAGCGGTGATGAGGCGCTCTCCGTCGAGGATGGCGGTGGTGCGATCGTTGCAGTTCGGCCCGCTGTGGCGAAGCGCCCGGACGTCCTTGAGGCTCAGATGCCGGGCCGGGACAGGGCAGAGATCCTCGAGCGACTCCGGGGCACGGTCGCTCTCGAGGCTCCATGCGCGGGTGCGGCTGAGGCGAACTCCGTCGTCGAAGGGCGCACCGTCGACGACTGTGCGGTTCTGCTGCGGAAGCGCCGGAGCGAAGATCACGGGCCCGTGCGCGTAGCCGAGTGCCGCAGAGAGGGCGGCGCGGATGTTGCCGCGCAGCAGCGAATCGACTTTGATGAGCGTGGTGCGTGCCGTGCCGAAATCACGGAGGGCGGCGATGGTGCGCTCGTACCCCGCCTCGACCGGGAGGTACCGGCAGTCGAGATCGATGACGAGGTCGCGGGCAGCGGTGTCGGCCACCTCGGTGATATCGCCCTCCGAGCTGGGAGAGGACGGTGCGTTCGACGGGGTGAGCACGATCGGGGTGCCGGCCTCGAAGGTCGCGGCGACCTCGGCGGCTCCGCTGAGATCGTCGGCGATGACCAGGACACCGGATTCGCCTGCTGACATGGCACTCCTTTGCGTCCGGTCCGGCTGAACATCTCTACATTGACATGCGTGCGCGCAATGCGCAAGTTCTTGCACGATTCACGCATAGGTGGGAGGATGAACGGTATCGACGATCTGCCCCACTCAACGAGGAGACTCTCTTGACCACAGACTCGACCATCACGCTCGACGGAGTCTCCGTCCCACTGTCCCGACTGGTCCTCGGTACGATGACGTTCGGTGACACGGTGTCCGAAACGACAGCGCACGAGGTCTTCGAGAGCGCCATCGCAGCGGGGATCACCGGCATCGACACTGCCAACGGCTACGCGAAGTCGACGACCGAGGGACTCATCTCGCCACTGGTGAAGAAGTACCGCGATCGGATCGTGCTGGCGACGAAGGCGGGGATGCCTCACGCCGACGCCGGCGAGCATTCGCCGCTGTCCGCGACAGGCCTGCGCGCGAGCGTCGAAGGGTCCCTGCGACGTCTCGACGTCGAATCGATCGACCTCTTCTACCTCCATCAGCCCGACCGTGCGGCCTCGCTCGACGAGACGCTCGAGACCCTCGCCGCCCTGCGCGCAGAAGGCAAGATCACCGCTCTGGGCATCTCGAACTTCGCTGCCTGGCAGGCCGTCGACGTCATCGCCGCCGCCGAGCGCGCGGGCGCCCCGCGACCCGCCGTGGCGCAGAACGTCTACAGCGTCCTGGCCCGCCGGATCGAAGACGAATGGCTCGAGTGCGGCCAGACGCACAGCATCGCGACGATGGCCTACAACCCGCTGGCCGGAGGACTGCTGGCCCGCCGACCCTCGACGGATGGAACCGGGGACCGGTTCTCTGGCTCAGTGCTCGCCGAGATGTACTCTCAGCGCTATCTCTCCGACTCCGTCATCGCTGCCGTCGAGGCCTTCGCCGCAGTTGCCGACGACGCCGGTATCCCGCAGGCCGAACTCGCCTTGCGCTGGGTCGCCGAGGCGCCGGGCATCTCCGCCCTGCTGCTCGGGGCCAGCCGTGCGGCGCAGCTCGAAGCGAACATCGCGGCCATTGCGAAGGGACCGCTTCCGGCCGATGTGCTCGCCGCCGTGGACGAGGCGACTGCCTCGGTGCGGGGATCGCAACCGCTCTACAACCGCTGAGTCAGGACCTGAGCGGGCTCGACAGAGCCACCGGCTCAACATCCGTCTCCACCGATCTCGCAACCCTGCACAGGCTCGGCTGCACCAACCGTTCGAAGGGAAATCATGTCATCCATATCAGGAATCCTCGCTGCGATCGCCACCCCGTTCGACGAGGACGAGAACCTCGTCGAGTCCGCTCTGCGCGCCCACGTCCGGCGTCAGCTCGAGGCCGGCGTGCACGGGATCTTCGCGCTCGGAACGAACGGTGAGTTCTACGCCCAGACTCCGACCGAGCGCGCCGAGGCTGCCCGCATCGTCATCGACGAAGTGTCCGGCCGTGTCCCCGTCGTCATCGGTGCCGGTGCGGCGACGACGAAGGAGACGATCGCGATCGCCGCCGAGGCTGCCGCGGCCGGTGCCGACGCCCTGTCGATCATCACCCCGTACTTCGCTGCTGCGTCGCAGGTCGAGATCGAGAACCACTTCCGTGCTGTCGCGAACTCCGTCGACGTTCCGGTCATCGTCTACAACATCCCCGCCCGCACGGGGAACGCGGTGGCTCCGGCGACGCTCGAGAAGCTCGCCGAGGTCGAGAACATCACCGCTGTCAAGGACTCGAGCGGGAACTTCGACACGATCCTGCAGTACCTCGAGCGCACCGATCGAGAGACCTTCGACGTCATCTCCGGCAACGACTCCCTCATCCTGTGGACTCTCCTGGCCGGCGGCGCGGGCGGAATCAGCGGCATCGCCAACATCTACCCGCGCACGATGGCGTCGATCTATGATCTGTTCCTCTCCGGCGATATGGATGCTGCGCGCACCGCGCAGGACAGCATTCGCCCGATCCGCAACTGCCTCGCCCTCGGTAACCCGAACACCGTCGTCAAGCACGCAGCGAACGCGCGCGGATTCGGCCTGGGGCCTGCTCGTGCGCCGTTCAACGCCCTTTCCGTCGAAGCGAAGGGCCAGGTCGAGACCACTGTCGCCGCCGATGTGGAGCGCGGACTCGCCTGATCCGGTCTGATCGGCCATTTGCCCCACCTCCGTCGTCGCTCAGGTGGGAGAAATGGTCGGGGTTCCACCTGGAATCCGGAGACCAGAATGACCACCCGAGCCGGAGACCCTGAGGTGTTTCGATCGTGAAGGGCCTGCGCCGGTCAGCGCAGGCCCTTGTCGTATTCGGCGATGTTGTTCTACGGGGTATCAGACCACGGGGAACCGGGGCTCCACGCCCTGCAGCACGCGCACGACATCCTCGACGGCCCACGTGCCCATGTTCGCGTTCGCGATATCGGAGTATGCACCGATGTGTGGGGTGGCGATGAGGTTGGGTGCGCCCAGCAGCGGATCATCGGCAGTCGGGGGCTCCGTGGCGAAGGCGTCGAGCGCGGCGAAGGAGAGGTGACCGCGGTGCAGTGCCTCGGCCAGAGCCGTCTCGTCGACCAGACCGCCGCGAGCGGCGTTGATGAGCCCTGCACCTGCCGGCATCGACGCGATGTGCTCGGAGGTGATGAGGGGCTCCTCGCCTCCGGGGAGGTGCAGGGTGAGGAAATCGGAGGCGGCGACCACCTCGGCGAGGCTCTGCGGTCGAGCACCGGCCTCGTTGATGGCCTCATTGGGTACGAAGGGGTCGTACGCGGATATGCTCAATCCGAACCCGGCGGCACGCTTCGCGACTTCCCGACCGATACGGCCGAAGCCGAGGATGCCGAGCCGCTTGCCGCTCAGCTGCGAACCGAAGAACACGCCCCACTTACCATCTCGCAGTGAGTCCTCGGCTTCGCGGATCCGACGAGCTCCCATGATGAGGAGCCCGAGGGTGAGGTCGGCGACGGACTCCGCATTGGCTCCCGGGGTGTTGACGACGGTGACGCCGGCCGCAGCCGCGGCGGCAAGGTCGATGTTGTCGACTCCGGCACCGTGTTTGGCCACGACCTTGAGGTCGGGACAGGCGGCGAGCACCTCGGCGTCGATCCGATCGAGTCCGACGATGACCGCCTCGGCGCCGGAGATCGCCTCGATGAGCTCGGGTCCCGACTTGGGATGGTTCTCTGTTCGGTAGTCGAGCTCGAGCCCGAGCTGCGCGGATCGCGCACTGGGCTCGGAGGAGTATTTGCCGAAGGACGGGGTGAGGACTGTGAGGCGCATCAGGCTCCGATCTCGATTCCGAAGGTCTCGAACACGGTGTAGATTCCCAGCAGTCCGATCGCCAGCGAAGCGAAGACGAGCATCACCGTGAAGAAGTGGTTGGACCTGAATTCGGCCGGCACCTCTCGGGAGCGAAGGTACCAGACGGCGATGACGACGGCGACGAGGAAGACGCCGCTGGCCACACCTCCGATCTGGACCATGATGACCGGGGATTGGATGATGAGGTAGCTCAGCGCCCAGATGATCGGGAAGACCACGGTGAGCACACGGATGATGCGTCCACGGGTGAGTGTGTTCTCCCAGTCGAAGACACCGAGGATGGACACCGTATTCGTCCACAGTCGGGGCACGCTCGCAGTCGAGGCGATGAAGGTCGAGAAGAGTACCGCGAAGGCGCCGATGAGGAAGATCCAGTGACCGGCCTCGCCCATCGTCGAGGAGTACATCGACGACAGTGTGGTGATCATGTCGTTGCCCTCGGGGACGAGGTTCTGCGGGTGGAGGATGGCCGCGCCGATGACGTAGAAGGACATCGTGCACACGGTCGAGACGATCCAGGAGACGAGCACGTCGGTGCGCATCACCGAGATCCACCCGCGGGCGCGGCGGGCGCGTTCGGCGCTGCCGTCGTTGGGGCCGGTGTAGCGGGCGTAGCCCTTCTCCAGACACCAGTAGGTGTAGGTCGTCATCTCGTCGGCACCGACGCCGGTGATCCCGAACATCGCGACCGCGAAGCCCAGCGTGCCGGCGGGGATGGCGAAGGTGAGTCCGCTCATGACGTCCGCCGAGGTGTAGGCGAAGTCGGTGAAGGGCAGTGAGATCGCGAGGCCGACGGTCGAGACGGTGAAGATGATGACCGCGCCGACGGAGAACTTCTCGACGATGCTGTACCTGTTCGTCACGAGTAGGGCGATGACGACCGCGAGGGATACGACCGTCCAGAAGACGAGGGATGGAGTTGAGAGCGGCTCACCGAAGACGGGCACCATGATGCTCAGCGCCGCGACGGCACCGCCGATGATTCCGCCGCGCTGGAGGACCTTTGCGAAGTCCATGAGGATCCACAGCAGATTGATCCAGCCGGCGCGACCGATGAGGCGGGGGCCGACGCGGCCGTAGCCTTCGAGCGCGGGCTTGCCGGAGAGGATGGTCCACTGAGCGAGCTCGAGCTGGACCCAGACCTTGACCGCGGTGGAGATGATGACGAGCCAGAGGAGGACGAAGCCGGCCTTGGCGCCCAGTGCCGTGGTGGTGATGAGCTCGCCGGAGCCGATGACCGCCGCCGAGATGACGAGACCAGGGCCGAGGTACTTGAGCTTGCCCGCAAAGGTCGTGGGCGGTTCGAGCACGTCCTTGGGGTCGAGATGGTAGGGGTCGACATTGGCATCGGTGCCTGTGAGGTCGTCCCGGTCGATGTTCTGCGCGGTCATACTCGGCTTCCTTGCACGAAGGTTGATCTGTCCAGTGATCGTGCCGGCACTTCCGGGTGATCGGCGCGCGACGGCCCGGTTGGCACGGCTCATGCAAGTCTGACATTAAGTGCGTGATGTGCGCAACAATGGTGCATGAATCGCGCATGCAGGAGTGGTTCGACGATGACGGACTGCTCGTTGTGAGCGAGGTGAGGCGATTCGACTGGAGCGAGCTTTCGATGACCGATACCGCGCGCCGCGGGAACCGTTGATGTCTCCTGCGGGTGGATCCACCCCGATCTCCATGCAGGTTTCGAGGCGGATCCACCCGCAGGGAACATGACGAGGGCCGCCGGTCGGTAGCGAAGCACGCTGCCGACCGACGGCCGTTGACTAAACGAAGCCACCTTGCCGAGGTCAGTTGCCCGGATAGGGCGGGGCCGCCTCGGTGAGGGTGGGAATCTACTTCCGCTCGAGGTCCTCGAGGCTGGGGTAGATCGTCTCCTTCGGGGCGACACCGTGGTTGCGGATGAGTGCGTAGTAGAGGACGAAGGTGACGACGATGCCCACGAGCCACGAGATGTCCGCCCCGCCGAGCTTCGCGACCAGCGGGCCGGTGTAGAACGACTGCGCGAGGAACGGGATCTGGATGATGACGCCGACGCCGTAGGCGACGAGCGCTCGCCAGTTCCATGCGCCGTAGCGGCCTGCCCGGTCGTAGAAGGCAGGGATGTCGAAGCGGTCCTTCGAGATCAGGTAGTAGTCGGTGAGGTTGATGACGGACCACGGGGTGAAGACCATGAGGAGGGCGAGCACGAAGTTCTTGAAGTTCGCGAGGAAGTCCGCCGAGGCGAGCAGCGCGACGAGCACGGTGAGTGTGACGATGCCGATGACGAAGACCGCACGGGTCCAGCGACGGATGGTGGCCTTGTCGCCGAATGAGGTGAGGATCGTCAGCGTGCACATGAACGCCCCGTAGGCATTGAGCGTGTTCACGGTGAGTTTGCCTAGCAGGATGACGATGAAGATGAGCAGGGCGAAGACCCCGCCGCCGACGATGTCCCCGACATAGCCGACCTGGTTCTCGACGAACTCGTTGCCGGACTCGGTCATGGCGGCCGCGCCGATGAGCGCCCCCAACGTCATCGACCACTGCGAGCCGATGACCGAACCGCCGAAGGTGAACCAGAAGGTCTTCGACGACGGGGTCGATCGCGGCAGGTAGCGCGAGTAGTCGGCGACATAGGGGCCGTAGGTGAGCTGCCAGCCGACGGCCAGTGCGATCGCTGAGAGGAAGGCGGGGAAGGCGAACGATGAGTGCGAGATCAGCCCGGGGACGTCGACCTGGGTGACGACGCAGACGGTGATGAAGAGGAAGCCGAGCAGGCCCGTCACCGAGGAGATCCGTCCGAGGACGTGGATGTACTTATATCCCAGCAGGGCCACCAGAGCGGTGAGGGCGCCGAAGATGATGATGCCCACGGCCGGGGTGTCGACGCCGATGATGAGGTTGACGGCCTGGCCGGAAAGGACCGCACCCGTCGAGGCGAAACCGATGTACATGAGGACGACGAGGACGAGCGGGATGATCGCCCCGATGATGCCGAACTGGGCACGCGAGGAGATCATCTGCGGCAGCCCGAGCTGCGGGCCCTGCGCTGAGTGCAGGGCCATGACAATGCCGCCGAGGATGTTGCCGATGAGCAGGCCGATGATCGCCCACAGTGCGTCGGCGCCGAACACGACGGCCAGCGCGCCGTCGACGATCGCCGTGATCTGCGTGTTGGCCCCGAACCAGAGGGTGAACTGCGAGCGCGGCGTTCCGTGGCGCTCGGCGTCGGGGACCATTTCGATGGACCGTTTCTCGATCCCCGAACTCGTTGCGTTCGCCATGGCTGTCTCCTTCGGACTGATGAATCTGGTTCAGTGTGACACCACGCGCAGGCTCACACGAGTCCTAGGTCACACTTAATGTCCGAAATCTCGGAATGATTCGCTGCCGTGGCCGACGGAACGATGGTAGACCGTGAAAGATGTCGGTGATGTTTCGCCGCTGTGGCTCCGCCGCACTCAACTGATCTCGACGGCCTCCCGTTCCCTCTGCGGCGCTCGGATACGGGACACGGCGAGGCAGATGACGGCGATGATCCCGCTGGTGAGCATAATGATCGTCATCGGCAGCGCGGTCGTCTCGCCGCCGAGTCCGACGAGAGCTCCGGCGATGCCGGCGAGGGTGAACTGTCCGAGGCCCAGCAGCGACGAGGCGAGCCCGGTGGCCCGCGGCGAGACCGCCGACATCGCCATCGCGCTGACATTGCCGAGCACCATGCCCAGCGGCGCCACGGCCACGAAGAGCGGAAGCATCAGCGGCCACGACTCGAGGCCCGCACCGGCGCAGATGAGAGTGGCTGCGGTGCCGACGAGGCTGATTGCCAACCCGATTATGGCCAGCCTGGTGAGCGAATAGCTCCTGCTCAGCCGGTTCGAGGAGATGGTGGCTAACGACATGCCGATCGCATTGACGGCGAAGGCGAGTCCGTAGCTGATCTCGTCCATTCCGATGAGCGTCTGGTAGACGAATGGGGAGGCTGAGATATAGGACATGAGGATGCCCATCGTGAACGCGAAGGCGACCGTCGTGCCGATATACGGGCGGGAGAGCAGCGACCGCCATGAGCCGGGCTGCCGATCGCTGCGCCTCCTCTCGCGCTCCTGTGCCGGCAGGGTCTCCCGAAGCACGCAGACGGTGGTGAGGAGTGAGATGGCGGCGATGCCGAAGACCACCCACAGGATTCCGCGCCAGCCGAGCGGGTCGACGAGCAGGCTGCCGGCCAGCGGGGCGACGATCGGCGCGATTCCCGTCATTGCCATCATGATATTCAGAGCCCGGGCCGCTTCGGTGCCCGACTGTCGGTCGAGGATCATTGCGCGTCCGATGACCATGCCCGATGATCCGCCGATGCCCTGGAGGAAGCGGGCGAGGACGAGGATCGTGATCGACGGGGCGATGGCGGCGGCGATGCTGGCCAGCACGTAGACGCCGAGTCCCACCAGGAGGGGACGCATGCGTCCGGCGCGATCCGACCATGGTCCGAACAGCACCTGTCCGGCACCGGCCCCGACGAGAAACGTCGTCAGCGACAGCTGAACTCCGGTCGCCGAGGTAGCGAGATCCTGGGCCATCGTCGGGAAGGCCGAGAGGTAGAGGTCGGTGCTCAGAGGGGCGGCCGCAGCCAGCAGGCCGAGGGTGATGAGCATTGCGGGTGTGACTCGGGTGGAGCGTCCTGGCATGCGAATCCGTTCGAGGGGTGAGGTGTGGTGTGATGACGACCGGGCATGGACGAGCCGCCTCGTCATCGGTAAATACTTATATAACTATAACTAACTGTGTAGACTGGTCAAATGACCGTCTCATCGCGCGAACCACTCATCGACCTCATCGAGTCGGCGCTGCACATCACCAGGGGGCTGGAGACGCGGAAGTTCGATGATCCTCGCATCGTCGAGCTCACTCCCGTTGAACGTCTCGTCATCCAGTACCTCGAGCGAACGCCGGGTGCCTCACTCCACGATGTCGCGGCCGAGGTGAACCTGCAGGTGAGCAACGCCAGTGCTGCGATCAAACGCCTCGTCGACGTCGGGCTCGTCGAACGCGAACGCGACCCCGAGGACGGGAGGCGCATGATCCTGTCGCTCACGCGCAGGGCCGCCGAGAACCTCGGTCGCGTCCACGAAGAATGGCTGCGAGTGGTCGACGGCGCAGGACTCGAAGATGTGGACGTCGAGGTGGCGCTCCGAGTCCTGCGCTCTCTCGACGGTTGGATAGCTGCGAACCGTCGTGCGACTCAACCGACGTGATCGCTGCTTCGCCAGTGACCGGGTGATGACGCCGGATCTCCGAGGGGTCGGTCGGTCCGGCGTGGTGGGTGACAAGAGGGCCCGGTCCGCTGTGCTGCGAACCGGGCCCTCGTGCTCTGACTGGGATCAGCGATCGACGCGCTCGAACACCGCAGCCATTCCTTGGCCGCCGCCGATGCACATCGTCTCGAGGCCGTACCTCGACCCGCGCCGATCCATCTCGCGCAGCAGAGTGGCGAGGATGCGTCCGCCGGTGGCGCCGATCGGGTGGCCGAGAGAGATGCCCGAGCCGTTGACGTTGAGGCGTTCGGCGAAGTCGGACTCCGTGAGCTCGAACTCCCGTGTGCAGGCGAGCACCTGGGCGGCGAAAGCCTCGTTGAGTTCGATGAGGTCGATGTCGGACAGTTCGAGTCCGGCGCGCTGCAGCGCCTTCGTCGTCGCGGGAACCGGACCGATGCCCATCGTCTCCGGTCCCACGCCGGCGACTGCCCAGCTGCGCATCCGAGCGAAGACCCGCAGGCCCAGCTCGGCGGCCTCTGATGCGGTGGTGACGATGCACATTGCGGCACCGTCGTTCTGTCCCGAAGCGTTGCCCGCGGTCACCGTGGCCTCGTCGTCGACCTTCGCGCGCAGCGGCTTGAGCTTCGCGAGCTTCTCCGGCGTGGAGTCGGGTCGGATGTGTTCGTCGGTCGTGATGACCTGCTCCGGGGTCTTGCGGGTGGCCGGCAGGGTGATCGGAACGATCTCATCGGCGAACCTGCCCTCCTCGGTCGCCGAGGCGGCCCGGCGGTGCGATTCCGCGGCATAGGCATCCTGTTCCTCGCGGGGGATTCGATACTCGCGGCGCAGATTCTCCGCGGTCTCGATCATCCCGCCGGGAACCGGGTGGTCATCTCCACCGGCAGTCACTCGACCGCGTGCCAGGCTGTCTTTGAGCTCGACCCCTGTGCCCTTGACGCCCCAGCGGATCTCCTCGTTGTAGAACGGGGCCCGGCTCATCGACTCCGCGCCACCGGCGATCACGAGATCGGCGAACCCGGCGTGGATCATCGCGTAGGCGTCGCCGATCGCCTGCAGTCCCGAGCCGCAGCGACGGTCCACCTGACGACCGGGAACCGTGGTCGGCAGTCCGGAGTTGAGAGCGACGACGCGGCCGATGGACGGGGTCTCCATATGCGGATAGCCGTTGCCGAGGATGACATCGTTGACGGCCTCGCCCGGCAGTGAGGTCTTCTCGAGCAGGGCGGTGAGCACCTGCCGGCCGAGTTCCTCGTGCGGAACGTTCTTGAATTGGCCGCCGAATCCGCCCACGGGGGAACGGAGGGGTTCGCAGATGACGATGTCTTCGGACACTTCGGTCTCCCTCGGATCGTGATCGAGCCGTCCTGCCGGGGCAGAACGCTCGACTCATTCGGCATCACTGCCGATACTGATATCAATACATTCAGATTTATGAACATATCCGAATAGATTGCGAGTGACAAGGGGGCGTCTCAATGAATGGGTGTCCGGACGTACGACCCTGGAAGGGGTTCGCTCCTGCACGGGGAACGGCTTGGCGGGCCGGTCGAGGCTGCCGGACGATCGGCAGGGCCGCCTCGGCGAGCTCAGCGGACGGTCGGCAGGACCGCCTCGGCGACGTCGAGGACGGTGTCCAGTGCTGCGTCCTGATGGTCGAGCCTGTAGGCGAGGTGGAGCTGCGTGATCTCGTTCGGGGCGTTGAGCGGGACCGCCGTGATGCGGGAATCGTAGCCGACGGCCACCGAATCGAAGGTGATCGTCACTCCCATCCCGGCGGCGACGAGGGCCGAGACCGACTGCGAATCCGGTGCCTCCTGGACGACTCGCGGGCTGAAGCCGGCGTCGAGGCATAGACGCATCGCCGTTTCGCGCAGATTCGAACTCGGTCGGGCGGGAAAGAGGACGAACGGCTCCTCGGCCAGCTCCTCCACGCGGATCTGCTTGCGGGCGGCCAGGCGGTGCGTGTTCGGCATCGCGACGCAGGGCCTCTCGATCGCGACCGGGCGTCCGGCGATGAGTGGCGGGCGCTTGCGCCAGCGGACGAGCGCGAGATCGAGCGTGCCGTCCATGATCCGCTCGAGCCCTTCCTCGGAGTAGACGCTTGACTCGAGCTGGAAGGTGATCCCCGGGCTGCGCTCGTGCGATGCGGTGACGAGGGCGGCGGTGAGGTCACGCGAGGACGGTTGGGAGTAGCCGAAGCGGACGCGTCCGACCTCACCGCTGGAGGAGCGATGGACCGATTCGATCGCGGCTTGCTGGGTGGCGAGCATGTGCTTGGCCGGTTCGAACAGTGCCTTGCCGGCAGGAGAGAGGCTGACCGAACGGGTGGTGCGCTGGAACAGGGAGACGTCGAGTTCGGTCTCGAGGGTGCGGATCGTGCGACTCAACGGCGGCTGAGCTATGCCGAGGCGTTCGGCGGCGCGGCCGAAGTGGAGTTCCTCGGCGACGGCGACGAAGGCGCGGATCTGCTGCAGCTCCATGGAGGTTCTCCCCGGTCAGGCGGTCACGCTTCAGGCGGACGGGTAAGCGGATGGCCATCATTATTGCACGCTGCGTAATCAATGGGAGGGCTGTGGTGTCGCCGGCGTCAACGGGTGAGGCGAGTGACGTCTCGATCTCCGAGGCGCTGGGCAGTGCCTGTCCTCGGCATTTCCGAAGGGTCGGAGGGCGGCGGTCGCTGTTTAGTCCGAGATTTCGGACAGAACTTGATCGGGGCCACTTCCGCATTCACCTCCAGCCGAGAGAATGGATGGTGTAGTCAGAGCAGACAGCCCCGGGAAGCCGACTGACGCAACCCGGGCGAAGCACCAGACCAGCATCCGTATTGTCGGACACAGCGACTAGGAGAATCCCATGACCACCAAGCCGTCGTTCACCCAGCACGACCCGAGTCGGGTCATCCGCGCCGATCGCGGAACCGAGATCACTGCGAAGTCCTGGCAGACCGAAGCTCCCAAGCGGATGCTCATGAACAACCTCGACCCCGAAGTCGCCGAACGTCCCGAAGACCTCGTCGTCTACGGCGGCACCGGCCGCGCCGCCCGCTCCTGGGAAGCCTATGACGCGATCGTGCGCACCCTCGACGACCTCGAGGACGACGAGACCCTCCTCATCCAGTCCGGCAAGCCCGTCGGCGTCATGCGCACCCACGAATGGGCCCCGCGCGTGCTCATCGCCAACTCCAACCTCGTCGGCGACTGGGCGAACTGGGAGCACTTCCGCGAGCTCGAGGCCGAAGGCCTGATGATGTACGGCCAGATGACCGCCGGCTCCTGGATCTACATCGCCACCCAGGGCATCCTCCAGGGCACCTACGAGACCTTCGGTGCCATCGCCCGCAAACGCTTCGACGGCACCCTGGCCGGCACCCTGACCATCACCGCCGGCTGCGGCGGCATGGGCGGAGCCCAGCCCCTGTCCGTGACGCTCAACGGCGGCGCCTGCCTCATCATCGACGTGGACAAGACCCGACTCGACCGTCGCAAGTCCAAGCGCTACCTCGACGAGGTCGAAACCGACCTCGACACCGCGCTGGCGAAGGTCATCGAAGCCAAGAAGAACAAGCAGGCGCTGTCCGTCGGCCTCGTCGGCAACGCAGCCGAGATCCTCCCGCTCATCCTCGATCGCCCCGAGGCCGCCGAGGTCGATATCGTCACCGATCAGACCTCTGCCCACGACCCGCTGTCCTACCTGCCTATCGGCGTGAGCGTCGACGACTGGCACGACGAGGCCGAACAGGACGCGGAGAAGTTCACCATCCGCGCCGAGGAATCCATGGCCAAGCACGTGCGAGCCATGGTCGAATTCCAGGACCGCGGAGCCGAAGTCTTCGACTACGGCAACTCGATCCGCGACGAAGCACGCAAGGCCGGCTACGACCGGGCCTTCGAATTCCCCGGCTTCGTCCCCGCCTACATCCGACCCCTCTTCTGCGAAGGCCTCGGACCCTTCCGCTGGGTCGCACTGTCCGGAGACCCCAAGGACATCGAGGTCACCGATCAGGCGCTGAAGGAACTCTTCCCGGAGAACGAACACCTCCACACCTGGCTCGACGCTGCCAATGAGTACGTCGAGTTCGAGGGTCTCCCGGCCCGCATCTGCTGGCTCGGCTACAAGGAACGCCACCAGGCCGGCCTGCTGTTCAACCAGCTCGTCGCCGAAGGCAAGGTCTCGGCCCCGATCGTCATCGGTCGCGACCACCTCGACTCCGGTTCGGTCGCCAGCCCCTACCGTGAGACCGAATCCATGCTCGACGGCACCGACGCCGTGGCCGACTGGCCGCTGCTCAACGCCCTGGTCAACACCTCCTCCGGCGCCACCTGGGTCTCCATCCACCACGGCGGCGGCGTCGGCATCGGCCGCTCCATCCACGCAGGTCAGGTCTCCGTGGCCGACGGCACCGAGCTGGCCGCGAAGAAGCTCGCCCGCCTGCTCACCAACGACCCGGGCATGGGCGTCATCCGCCACGTCGACGCCGGCTACGATCGCGCCGCCGAGGTGGCCGCCGAGCGCGGTCAGCGCGTGCCGATGATCCCCGAGCTCGACAAGCGCGACGAGGAATCCGCCGCGCAGTAACGCGCAGCAAGAGGCAGGTGGCGTGGGGCGCGCTCAGTGCGAGGCCGCGGTCCGCGCGCTGCGTCCGCGCTTGATCTGAAACAGCTCAAGAAAAGCTGAGCGGCCCGGTTTCCGAACTGGGCTGCTCAGCTTCTTGTGTGCCGAAATCGGCGGCACGCGTGCCGGAGCCGTCGAACCTGTCGTCGTCGCGGGCGTGCCTTGCGACGTCGCTTGGGCCATTCCTCGCTCTGACCGTCCGAAATATCGGACGAATCTCTCGGTGAGCCGTTCTCTGTCGTCTCCGAGCGGTCCATACTGGGACTGGACCACACTCGATCGGAAAGGGCCGACCGTCATGCAGCTATTCACCGGGATCAGCGAATTGGTCGTCAACGACCTCGACCGCCTCGGCGAACTCGACGTCATCACCGATGCCGCACTGCTCGTCGACGACGGCCGAGTCGTCTGGTCGGGGCCGTCCGCCCAGGCGGACACGGCACTGGAGGAGCACTTCGACCGTGCCGGTGCGAATGCTCCAGCGTCCCCGCGGGCCGATGTGGCCACGGTCAACGACGATGACATCGTCAACGGCGAAGTCACTTCGGTGGGTCGATTGGCCGCAGTCGAGACCATCGACCTCGGCGGCAAAGCTGTCATCCCCGGCTTCGTCGACAGCCACAACCACCTCATCTTCGCCGGCGACCGCTCCGAGGAATTCGCCGCACGCATGGCCGGACAGAAGTACTCGGCCGGAGGAATCGCCACGACCGTGGCCGCCACCCGCGCCGCCACCGAAGCCGAACTCGAGACCAACCTCGTCCACCTCCTCGACCAGGCCAGATGCCAGGGCACGACGACCTTCGAGATCAAGACCGGATACGGCCTCACCCTCGACGACGAGATCCAGGCGCTCGACATCATCAACCGGCACACCGAGGAGTCGACGCTCATCGCCGCCCACGTCGTCCCACCCGAATACAAGGAGAACCCGGAAGGCTACGTCGACCTCGTCATCGACGAGATCATCCCGGCCGCTGCGGGCAAGGCGAAGTGGATCGACGTGTTCTGCGAAACCGGTGCCTTCACCGAGGACCAGACCCGGCGCATCATCGACGCCGGCAAGGCCGCAGGCATGATTCCGCGCCTGCACGCGAACCAGCTCACCGAGGGCGGGGCACTCCAGCTCGGAGCGGAACTCGGCTGCGCGTCCGTCGACCACGCGACCTTCGCCACGGACGACGATCTGAAGGTCCTCGCCGAGGCGGGCACCGTCGTCACCCTGCTGCCGAGCATCGAATTCTCCACCCGCCAGCCCTACCCCGACGCCCGCCGCTACGTCGACGCCGGGGTCCGCCTGGCCATCGCCACCGATTGCAACCCGGGCTCCGGGTTCTCCAACAGCGTGCCGTTCGCCATCGCCATCGGTGTGCGCGACATGCACTTCACCGTCGACCAGGCCGTGTGGGCGGCGACCGCAGGAGGAGCCAACGCCCTCCAGCGCACGGACATCGGCCACCTGGGCGCCGGCGCCCGCGCGGATCTCGCCGTCCTCGACGCTCCGAGCTTCCGCCACCTGGCCTATCGGCCGGGCGTGCAGCTCGTCGAACGCGTCTACTCAGGCGGCGACCTCATCGCCGACAACCGACCCAGCTACTGATCGCCGGCAAGCCGCCCCACGACTGAACCTCAACCCACCCTCCGACCGAACCTCATCACCGACGAATCCCAGGAAAGGAAGACGATGACCGACTTCATCGATCTCGACCCCGATACGCTCACCTTCGCCGAGGTGGTCGACGTCGCCCGCAACGACGCGAAGGTCTCCCTGTCCGAGGCCACCCTGGCCCGAGTGAACAAGTACCGTGAGGCCATCGACGCACTCGCCTCGGCACCGAAGCCCGTCTACGGCGTCTCGACCGGGTTCGGCGCACTCGCCCAGCGGCACATCCCCGCCGAGCTGCGCACCCAGCTGCAGAAGTCCCTCATCCGCTCCCACGCCGCCGGAGTCGGAGACCCCGTCGAGCGCGAGGTCGTGCGCGCGCTCATGCTGCTGCGCGCCCGGACCCTGGCCACCGGCCGCGCCGGAGTCCGCGCCGAGGTGCTCCAGACCTACGTCGACCTCCTCAACGCCGGCATCACCCCCGTCGTCCACGAATACGGATCGCTCGGCTGCTCGGGCGACCTCGCACCCCTGTCCGCGTGCGCGCTCGTCGTCATGGGCGAAGGCGTGGCCGAAGGACCCGACGGCGTCGCCGGACCTGCCGACGAGATCCTCGCCGCCGCCGGCATCACCCCGGTCACACTCGCGGAGAAGGAAGGCCTCGCCCTGGTCAACGGCACCGACGGCATGCTCGGCATGCTCATCATGGCGCTCACCGACCTCGAGAACCTGCTCACCGCCGTCGACGTGTCCGCGGCCATGAGCATCGAAGGACTCTTCGGCACCGACGCCGTCTTCGCCCCCGAACTCCACTACGCCCTGCGCCCGCACGAGGGTCAGGCCGCCTCGGCGGCGAACATGCTCACCTCCCTCAAGGACTCGGGCATCACCGCCAGCCACCGCGAGTCCACCCACCTCGTCCAGGACGCCTACTCGATGCGCTGCGCCCCACAGGTCAACGGCGCCGCCCGCGACGCCGTCGCCTTCGCCACCGGAGTCGCCGAACGCGAACTGCGCGCGGCCATCGACAACCCTGTCGTGCTCACCAACGGCATGGTGTCCTCGAACGGCAACTTCCACGGCGCACCCCTGGCGCACGCACTCGACTTCCTCGCCATCGTCGCCGCCGACGTCGCCTCGATGTCCGAGCGCCGCACCGACCGGATGATGGATGTCGCCCGCAACCAGGATCTCACCCCGTTCCTCGCCGATGACGCCGGCGTCGACTCGGGCCTGATGATCGCCCACTACACGCAGGCCGCGATGGTCTCCGAAGCCAAGCGGGGAGCGACCCCGGCCTCGGTCGACTCGATCCCGTCCTCGGCGATGCAGGAAGACCACGTGTCGATGGGCTGGTCGGCAGCCCGGAAGCTGCGCAAGGTCGTCGACAACCTCGCATCTGTCATCGGCATCGAGCTCTACGCTGCCTCCCGCGCCTGCGATATGCGCGAGGCCGCACCGGCCCCGGTCACCGGCGCCGTCATCGCCGCGATCCGTGAGACCGTGCCCGGCCCCGGCCCGGACCGGTTCCTCTCGCCCGAGCTCGCCGAGACCATCGCGAAGGTCAAGGACGGGACCCTCGTCACCGCCGCCGAGGCAGTCGCTGAGTTCCGCCACACCGTGACGTCGGCAGCCGGGACCTGGCATCCGGCCGGCGGCGGACCGGCCGTGGACGACCCCGAGTTCACGGCACTGGGCAACCTCGATGCGGCGGCCGAAGCCTCGGGCACCGACGCAGCCACCACCCACAAGGACTGAGGCAGGGCTGGGGCCCATCTCGCCAAGTGGGTGGCCCCATCCCGGGCCCGGTCCGCACCAGAGCAGGCCCACACCGGGGCTGGCCCGACGTTGGGGCCGGACCGGCCCCCGACCGATTTCGAACGGAGTGAACAGACAATGAGCGATGTCGTCTCCCTGCTTGGGCAGATCGAGGACACCGGCCGTGACAGCCGCGGTCCCGGCTACCAGCGCCCGGGATTCTCAGGCACCGAACGGGAGCTGCGCGAGTGGTTCCTCGCCGAGGCGGACCGCCGCGGTCTCGACACCGAGATCGACGCCAACGGCATCACCTGGGCCTGGGCCACCCAGCCCGGGGACAACGCCGTCGTCACCGGCTCCCACCTCGACTCCGTCCCCGGCGGCGGCGCCTTCGACGGACCCCTCGGTGTCGCCTCGGCGCTGGCGGCGTTCGACGAGCTCAAGGCATCGGGTGCGCTCGACCGGGCCACCCGGCCCCTGGCTCTGGCGGTCTTCCCCGAGGAAGAGGGTTCACGCTTCGGCGTCGCCTGCCTCGGCTCACGGCTGATCACCGGCGCCATCGACGCCGATCGGGCGCTCGGGCTCAAGGACTCCGCCGGTGACACCTTCGCCGACGTCGCCCGTGGCTATGGCCTCGACCCGGAACGGGTCGGGCGTGACCAGTCTCGGCTGGCCGGAATCGGTTCCTTCATCGAACTCCATGTCGAACAGGGCATCGGTCTGATCAACACCGATCAGGCCGTCGCCATCGGCTCCTCGATCATCGGCCACGGCCGCTGGCACTTCTCCTTCGCAGGCCAGGGCAATCATGCCGGGACCACCCCGATGAGCCATCGCGCGGACCCGGTCGTCGCAGCCTCCCGTGTGATCGGGGATATCCCGACCGTAGCGGCAGCCACTGACGCGAGCGCCGTGGCGACCGTCGGCCGCACCCTCATCCACCCGGGCGGGACGAACGTCATCGCCTCGGCCATGAGCTTCTGGCTCGACATCCGCCACCCCGACGACGCCGTCGTCGAGCAGGTCCTCGAAGCCATTACCCGCCGCGCCCGCGAACACGCATCAGCGACCGGCGTCGAGGTCACCGTTTCACGTGAGTCCTACTCGCCGACCACGCATTTCACCGCCGACCTCAACGCACGTCTGAGCTCGGTGCTGCCGACCGCACCGCTGCTGCCCTCGGGCGCCGGACACGATGCCGGCATCCTCGCGGCTCACGTGCCCTCGGCGATGCTCTACGTGCGCAACCCGACCGGCGTCTCGCACGCTCCGGAAGAGGCCTGCGAGGTCGACGACCAGCGAGCAGGAGTCGATGCGCTGGTGAAGGTGCTCGAACGCGAACTCGTTGTCGACGGCGCCCCGTCCGACGCTGCCCCGACCGACGGCGTCACCGCAGGTCCGGCGACAGGAGGTGCGGCATGAGCACCCGCTACTGGTGCGAGACGGCCTGGGTCGACGGAGCCGTCGCCCGCGGTGTGCTGCTGACCGCCGATGACACCGGGACGCTCAACGCCGTCGAAACCGGTATCGATGCCGCTCCCTCCGACGCCGAGGCGGTTCCCGGATTCGTCATGCCCGGCGGAGTCAACGCTCATTCCCACGCCTTCCATCGCATGTTGCGCGGCCGCACCCACGGTGACGGCGGCACCTTCTGGACCTGGCGCGAAGTCATGTACTCCGTCGCCGCGAAGCTCGACCCGGAAACGTACGAGACCGTGGCCCGCGCCGTGTTCGCGGAGATGCTCGCCGGCGGCTACACCTCGGTGGGGGAGTTCCACTACGTTCACCACGCCCAGGACGGAACTCCGTACGGAAGCGAACGTCCCCGCGGGGACGCGAGCGAGGGCACTGCCGACGGCACGGTCGACGCAGCCCGCGCCCACGCGATGGAACGGGCGCTGGCACGGGCGGCCGCCTCGGCAGGGATCCGCATCCGACTCCTCGACACCTGCTATCTCACCGGCGCCATCGACGCGGAGCTCTCGGCCGAGCAGGTCCGGTTCGGCGACGGCACCATCGACGGCTTTATGGGCCGGCATGCCGGACTCACCGAAGCTTTCGCCGAGGAATTCCCTGTCAACGCCCCAGGTGAGAGCTTCGTCCACGTCGGTGCGGCCATCCACTCGATCCGCGCCGTCCCGGCCGCGAACCTGCCCCGGTTCGCCGAACTCGACGGACCCGTGCACGTGCACCTGTCCGAACAGCCCGCGGAGAACGAGGCCTGTCAGGCAGCTTACGGGGCCAGCCCCACCGAGGTGCTCGGACGCTCCGGAGTCGTCTCCGACCGACTCTCCGCCGTCCATGCCACGCACCTGAGCGAGGACGACATCGCGATCCTCGGCGGCTCGCGGGCAGGGATCGTCATGTGCCCGTGCACCGAGGCGGACCTGGCCGACGGCATCGGACCGGCCAGAGAACTCGCCGACGCCGGGGCCGTGATCTCACTCGGCTCCGATCAGCACGTCGTCCTCGACGCCCTGCGCGAGACCCAGGGCCTCGAGGCCGGTGAACGCCTGCGCTCGGGCCAGCGCGGAAGGTTCTCCCCGGCCGAACTCATCACGGCGCTGACCGAGGGTGGGGCGCGCAGCCTCGACCTGCCCGTCGGCGCGCTCGAAGTCGGCAAGGCGTGTGACTTCGTGGCCCTGCGCACCGACAACATGCGGACCATGGGATCACTGGACGAACAGATCATCCTCACGGCCACCTCGGCGGATGTGTCATTGACCGTCAGCGGCGGCAGAGTCCGCGTGCGCGATGGCGTGCACGCCGAACTCGGGGACATCTCCGCACTCTACGCGGAAGCCTTCGCCGCGTTGGAGATGGAGGGCTGAGTCGTGGGTGAGATCGTCGCGGGTCGGAATGTCGGCGTCGCCGATATCGGAGGGGCCTGCTGTGGCTGAGGTCCCCGCGCTGCGCAGGGCGATCGGGATCCTGCGGCACATGGCGGCATCGAACCGGGCGATCACGGCCGGTGCGCTGGTCAGGTCGCTGGAGATTCCGCGGTCGAGCGCCTATGACATCCTCGCCGTGCTCGAGGAACTCGGGCTCGTGGCGCGCACGGAATCCGGGTATGTGCTCGGGGCCGGAGTGCACGAGCTCGGGGCCTCCTACCTGCGGACGAACCCGCTGCAGCGGTTGGCGCAGCCGATCGTGCGGCAGCTCGCCGAAGACACCGCCGCCACCGCGCAGCTCGCCGTCATCCGCGGCTGGGAGACCGAGTACGTGCTCAAGGAGCAGTCGCTGAAGTCCGTCGCTGTCATCACCGCGACCGGGGTGCGCATGCCCAGCTACCTCACCGCGACGGGGCGGGCGATCCTCGCGCAGCTGCCGAAGTCCGAGGTGCTCGCGATGCTGCAGTCCGAGACCGGATTCGTCACCCGCACGGGCAAGGGTCCGACCTCGGTCAATGCCCTCAACGCCGTGCTCGCCCAGGAGAGACGAGTCGGCTGGGCGATCGAACACGGCGAGGTGACGCCGGGCATCTCGACGATCGCAGCACCCGTGTTCGACGTGCTCGGCCGCCCGATCGCGGCCATCGGACTGTCCGTGCCCGACAGCGTGAAGGACGCGGGGACGGGTTCCGGGAGGGACACGGATAAGGGGCCCGGGAAGGACTCCGGGAAAGCCTTGGGGAAGGACTCCGACCCGTTGGCGCCGCTGGTCGAGAAGGTCATCGCCACCGCCGCCGAGGTGACCGCGAAGCTGCGGTGAGGCGCGAGGTTGCGCTGCCGCTGCGCGCACCCGCTGACGCAGGTCCCCGCCACCTGATTACCCCGACCGCTCAAGTTGCCGACACTGTAGTGCGTTATGCGGTGAGCGGTGGGCGCCGACTTAGGCGGTCGGCGATCCTTACAGGCACGGCAACCCGGGATGCTCTCGAGTGATGAGCAGATCTGCGCCTCGAGATTGAGCGGGAGACTCAGATGTCGAGGGTCAGAAGGTGGTAGCTCATGGTTTTCCCGTGCCCGTCCAAGTTGGGTGAACCAGTCACTCCGCCGCCGAGCAGCCCGGAGAGTTCGAAGCTGAAGGAATTCAGCAACGGAAGATCGCTGCGAGTCACCTTCTGCGCATCGAGCCCGAAGTGCTCGGCGACGCGTCGTGCGCTGAGATCTCTGTCCATACGTTCGAATGCGGCCTGGTCGTGGGCGATCACGCCGAGAATGAGCGTATCGCCCTTGTCGCCGGTGCGCACCGATGCCAGCTCGTCGATGGTTGTCATTCGAATTCTCTCCTCAGATCTGGGTGCGGCCATCGACGAACTCAATGGATGCGGCATCTTCGATGATCGCTCGGTCGACGCTGCACGACTTGACCGAGATGACGCTGTGCACGGACTTCCTCGCACCTCCGCCGCCTGCCGGTCCATTCGTGTAGAGGGCTTCGACCTCGTCGCCGATGATGGCTGCTCTCCGTCGCGAGCTAGCGCTTCCAACGATGCGCAGCCGCACCTCGGCTGAGGTATCGACCTTCATCAGACCGCGGAACGCCGCGGCCATTCCGATGTATTCGACGAACACGGAGTTTGGGTCGAAGCCATGCAGCGACTTGAGGCGCTCGAGGATGATCGCTGCCGCCAGCTCCGCGCGTTCCTTCGACCGAATGCCGGTGTAAGAGATCTGCCCCTCACCCTGCCATCCGGAGTCGTAGCCGAGCGTGACCTTGAGGTCAGAGGGCTTGACCGCGCCCGAGCCGCCGCACACGCGCACACGGTCAGCGGACACTTGCTCGAAACTCACATGTGAGAAATCGGCAGTGACATCCGGTGTGATGTAGGCGCTCGGCACGGCGACCTCGTAGAGCAGCTGCTCAGTGCAGGTATGTACGGACACCTCTCCTCCGGAACCGTCGAGTTTACCGAGGACGGCTTGGGCATCGGCATCGACATCGGCGAAAGGGAAACCGAGTTCAGCGAGACCGTTCACGGGTTTGGTTACTGGGTCAGCGAAATATCCGCCAGTGACCTGACCGGCACATTCGAGCAGGTGCCCGATCACGGTGGCCCGACCGATGAGGTCGGCATCGTGGAGGTCCCAATCGAAGTGGTGAGCCATCGCCCCGACGTAGAGCGAAGGATCAGCGACGCGACCGGTGATGACGATTCTGGCACCAGCATCCAAGGCCCGCCGGATCGGCTCACTGCCCAAATAGGCGTTGGCCGAAATGAGTTCCCCGTCGATAGAGGATGCCGGCTGTCCGGTCTCCCAAGTCACTGGATCGGTGTTTTCAACGATCTGAAGGACATCATCTCCGCTGACATAGGCAACGGGCAGGTCGACGTCCAGTTTCCGGACCGCCTCGGCGACGGCTTCGGCAGCGGCCCTCGGGTTGGCGGCACCGCCGTTCGTGATGATGCGTGTGCCGTTGGCTGCGCAGTGGGCGGCGACCGAGACTATTCGATCGATCAAGGTCGGGTCGAAGCCCGTGTCCGCAATCTCTCGTTCGCGTCGTTGGGCCGCGGCCACAGTCCGCTCTCCCAGGAGTTCGAAGACGAGGAAATCGAGTCGGCCGTGCTCGGCAAGGGCGATCGCCGGATCGAGCCGATCCCCTGCGAATCCGGCGCCGGCTCCGAGCCGCACCTGATCCGGAGCTTTGGGAGGGGACGAGAGTCCGTTCGGGTTCGAAAGGTTCAGGCTGTCCACAGGGGAATCACTCCGATCACGATTGCGGCGATGAGCACGATGATACTGACCAGCCATGCCCAGCCGAATAGGCCGAGGATGTGCTTGCCGATCGGTACGTTTGCCAGCCCGACGAGAAGGTAGAACGCCCCGGTCAGGGGGCTGATGGGAAATCCGAGTGTCTCCTGTCCGATGACTGATGCCTGGGCGAGCACAACAGGATCGATGCCGTAGTTCGAGCCCACGGCGGATAGGACCGGCAAGACGCCGAAGTAGTAGGCGTCAGGCCCGAAGAACAGGCTCATGGGCACGCCGAGTACGGCGACGGCGATCGGCAGGATCGGCATGATTCCCGCCGGCAGGATCTTGACCGCTGATTCGGCCATCGACTCGATCATCCCGCTTTCGTCGAGGACACCGAGGAGGACACCTGCGGCCAGCAAGGTGCTGGCCATGAGCATTGCCGACTTCGCACTGATGTCGAATTGCCGTGACTGGTTCTCCAACCCTCGGAAATTGATGATGAGTGCGATGATCGTCGCGACGAGGAAGGCGACAGCTGGGGAGACGATGCCCCACATCAGCACCACCAGGGTTGCCAGCAGAATCAGCCCGTTGACCCACAGCGGAATGTTGCGGAAGTCCTTCTCGACGGTGTCGGAGCGGTCGCCGGATTCCTGACGACCCTTGTCTTCCACTACCGAGGTTGAACGTGAGTTGAAGCTGTTGTGCTCGGATGACTCGGCCCTGTTCCGGCCGGCCTCGATTGTGTCGACCTCGATCGAACGAGTGGAGTGGTCACCGTTGTGAGTGTCGACCGCCTCGGCGAATTCGGCAGGCTTACCCTTCGTGATGCGCTTGGCTTCGCGACTGCCGAGGAACCATGCGACGCCGAGCGCAGCGATGACACCGACGATCTGGGCCGGTATGAGCGGTGTCCACACCACATTGGGTTCGACACCCACGGTTGCCGCGGCCCGTGCGGTCGGACCTCCCCAGGGCAGCATGTTCATGGCACCCGCACCAAGACCTACGCAAGCCGTCAGCGTCAAGCGACTCATGCCGAGACGCTGATAGATCGGCAGCATCGCAGGGATGGTGATGAGGAACGTTGTCGCGCCGGCGCCGTCGAGGTGAGCCACGGAGGCCAACAGTGTCGTCGCTACCGCCACGGCTTTCGGAGACGAGCCGCCGAGGCGGACGATCCTGTCGATGATCGGGTCGAAGAACCCGACGTGACGGAGGATGCCGAAGAACACGATGGCGAATACGAACATCACGACAACGCTGGCGACGCTGTTGATGCCGGCCAACGCGAATTCGCTGACTTGCGCCGGTGAATTGCCTGCGATGAGAGCCGCAACGATCGGGACTCCTGCGAGAGCGACGATGGGTGACACCTTCTGCCAGAGCAGCAGAGCGAGGATCACCAGCATTGATACGTATCCAATGAGTGAAAGCACCTTTGATTCCTTTCTCAGAGATCAAAGTCCATGATCCAGGCTCATTGAAGGCTTCGTCCAATATCGTTTCGCTCTACACTGATGAACTATGGTTATTAATCTGGCGATGTACCACCTGCGCGCAATCGAGGCGCTTCACCGACTGCGCAGCTTCACCCTCGCCGCCGAGGGCTTGCAGATCAGCCAGCCAGCTGTGAGTCGGGCATTGGCTGAGGCGGAACGGCGCATCGGCAGCAGGCTCTTCGACCGGAGCACACGATCGGTCGTCCCGACCCGTCTGGGCGAGGAGGTCGCGGCTCACGCTTCGATGGCAGTCGCCACCTACGATGAGGCACTGGATCGCATCGCACGACATATGAACGGCGAAGACGGCATCGTGCGAGTGGCATGCCTTCCATCAGTGACTGCGACGCTGCTGCCGCACGTGATCGCGGGATTTCGCCGAGATCTGCCGCAGGTGGGGTTGAAGATCCACGACGAACCCCAGGAGAACGTGGCGGAGAAGATCCTCAACGGCACCGTGGATTTGGGCATCCTGGCCCTTGATTCGAGTATTCCCGCCGAGCTTGAGATCGAAGAGGTCGTCTCCGACAAGCTGGTGGCGATAATGTCGACTGGTCATCGGCTGGCCGAGCTGAAAAAACTCACCTGGAGTGATTTCTCTCTGGAGAAGTTCATCGGCTTTGATGCGGTCACCAGCATCGGACCCTTGGTCGACCACGCGTTCGCCAAGCACGACGTCAGTGTCGACGTAGTGCAGTCGGCCCGCAGCATTCCAGCTGTAGGCGGTTTGGTCTCAGCTGGATTAGGCGTCTCGGTCGTGCCCGAGATGGTCGTGCCCCTGGTGCAGTTCGAAGGCATCGTGAGCATACCGATCTGTCCGACCATCGAGCGCACACTTGTCGTCGTTCATCGCAAGCGCGGGCCCCTGCCGGCTGTCGTCGAGCGTTTCCGGCAGAGTCTGCTGGCATAGCTTCGGCGCAGTCGACAGCGGCGGCACATGAGCGAGCAGGACGCCGCCCGCTCAAGTTGCCGACACTGTAGTGCGTTATGCGGTGCGCGGTGGGCGCTGACTCGCGCGGTCAGCGATCCTTACAGGTACGGCTTGGTGATGAGCTCCAAGTACATGCCCGACGGGTCGAGGAAGTAGACGCCGCGACCGCCGTGCTTCTCGTTCGTTTCGTGTAGGCGGGTGCGCTGTGGATCGGCCCAGAAGTCGAGGCCACGTCGTTCGAGCAGGCCAACGGCCCGATCGAAGTGCTCAGCCGTGCACAGGAACGCCATATGGACCGGGAGGATGTCGAACCCCGGCGGGGGAGAGGCGAACTGGAGCATCACCCCGTCCGAGAGCATGATGTTGGAGAAGACTTCTTCGTGGGAGGGCTGCGAGCCGAACGCTTTTGCCCTCTGCGGCTCAACTGCCGACCTGGTTACCGATCCGTGAGCGGCTAAATGCCTGTCCGGTCATGGTGTCGAGCTTACCGCGGCTCATCGCTGACAAACCCCACCCGCCGCTTCGGCGATCGATGGGGCCGGAGTACGATCGGGGCATGCGCAATTCCGGACTCAACTGGTGGTGGCTGCCTCTCGACGCAGCCGACTGACGCATACCCGCGGGCTGCATGGCAGCCCGCTCCCCCTGTGAGGTCGCTTCCGTGCAGTCCGTGTCATCACATCGACACGAACACAGGAGACACATCCATGGACTCACTCACGGCCACCCTCGAACGCATGCCGCAGCTGCGCGCCGACATCGACGCTCACCCCGGCCGATTTCGCATGCTCACCGGCGAGCGGCCCACCGGACCGCTCCATCTCGGGCACCTCTTCGGATCCGTACTCGAGCGTGTGCGCCTGCAGAACCTCGGCATCGAGACGTTCATCGTCATCGCCGACTACCAGGTGATCACGGACCGGGCCACCTCGGCGAATGTCCACAACAACGTCCTCGAGGCGATGTTGGACTACCTCGCGGCAGGCATCGATCCGACACGGACGACGATCTTCACGCACTCAGCCATTCCCGCACTCAACCAGCTGCTGCTGCCGTTCCTCAGCCTCGTCACCGACTCCGAACTCCGACGCAATCCGACGGTCAAATCCGAACTCGCCGCCTCTGGGCGACCACTCAGCGGGCTCCTGCTCACCTACCCGGTCCACCAGGCCGCGGATATCCTCTTCTGCAAGGGCAACCTCGTGCCGGTCGGTAAGGACAACCTGCCGCACGTCGAGATCACTCGCACCATCGCCCGCCGCTTCAACGAGCGTTACGGGTCTGATTCGGGCGCGATCTTCCCCGAGCCGGAAGCCCTGCTCACCACTACACCCGAACTCCCCGGACTCGACGGACGGAAGATGTCGAAGAGCTACGGAAACGCCATCTCCCTGGGCATGAGCGCCGACGAGACAGCCGCGGTCATCCGCCGCACGCAGACGGACTCGCAGCGGCACATCACCTTCGACCCCGACAACCGCCCGGGGGTCTCGGCACTGCTGTCCACGGCGTCGGTGTGCACCGGTGAGTCACCCGAGGCCATTGCGGCGACCATCGCCGACGCAGGTGCCGGGGCACTGAAGAACCATGTCGCCGAGGTGGTCAACGACTATCTCGCGGACCATCGATCCCGTCGCGCCGAGTTGGAAGCCGACCCCGCCGAGGTGAGGCGCATCCTGGCTGCCGGCAACCAACGGGCCAATGCCATCGCCGAGGCGACGCTGGCCGAGGTGCGCACGGCGATGGGGATGGACTACTGACGCCGGCGTAGTGCTGGCCGCCGGTGCCTCGAGACCACCCCGGAGCGTCGAGACCTCCCTTTGTGCTGGGTCGTCTCGAGGGTGCGGGGTGGTCTCGGTGTGAGGGTCTTCAGCTTTGGTCACGCCACCGGCGGAGGGAGTGAGCGACTTCATCGACACCGAGCTCTCCGCTGGCGACCGATATCACCAGGTCATAGGCTTCGTCGTCTGGTGCTTCAAGAAAGACCCCATTGAGCTCGTAGAAGACGACGACGCTCAGCCACCCGAGACGCTTGTTTCCGTCGACAAGCGGATGGTTGCGTACGACGGATTCGAGGAGCGAAGCCGCCTTGGTCTCCAGAGAAGGGTACGCCTCCGCTCCCCAGAGCACAGTTCGAGGACGGTGCGTCGCTGACTCCAGCAAGCCCAGATCTCTTACCGGCCCCACATTGAGGTCGGCGGTCAGCGCGAGCATGTCCTCAGTGCGGAGGTAAGAAGTCATTCACCGAGGCGTTCGAGGAGTTTGGCATAGCGGTCGCGCGCGCGTTCGGAAGCTTGACTGACTTTGGCGGCGTGGCCGCGTCGCTCCGCCATCTCATGGATGGCTCGAATCGTCAGCGCTTGGCGGCTGATGCCTTCGGCTTCTGCCAGCTCGGCCAGGAGGCGTTCATCGTCCGAATTCAACCGCAGTGTCATAGCCATATTCCCATGGTATCAATGTGGTAGCAGAAGGGGAAGGGTGAAGGTCCGCAGTTGTTCACTTTCGCTGGAGCAGGACCGCGACCTCGAGATGCTTCGTGTGCGGGAACATGTCGAAGATCCGCGCCTGCTCGACCGCGTAGCTCGGCATCCGGGCGAGGTTCTTGGCCAGGGAGACGGGGTTGCAGCTCGAATAGACGATGTGCTCGACACTCGAATTCTCGAGTGCGGTCGACAGCCTGGTGCCGATCCCTCGCCGAGGTGGGTTGACGATCACGCAGTCCGGCCGTTCATACGTGGCTAGGTGCTCCTCGGTCGCCGAGGCGGAAGCGCCGACCAGGGGCGTGGAACCAGCACCACCCAGGTGCTCCTCGGCGAACTCCGTGGCATCGGCGGCGAGGAAGTGTGCCTCGATGCCGAGCTCGGCGGCGCTGATCTTCGCCGACTCGATCGCCTGCTCGCTGACTTCGACGCCGGTGACTCGGCGGGGTCGACGGAAACCTGAGGTGACCTCGTCGATCGACCGTTCGCTTCCGGACACGACCGCTGACGGCCCCGCAGCGGTGCCCGCCGCCGTCGCTTCGGCGCCCGCGCAAAACAGCGCGAATCCGCCGACTCCGCAGTAGAGATCCCACAGGTTCTCCGCATGCACCGAGTCCACCCACTCGGCCACCTGGTTGTACAAACCGATGGCCACATCCGTGTTCGTCTGGAAGAAACTCTGCGGCCTCAGGTGCAGGTCGACCCGGTCGAGATTCATTCGCAGAGACTCGCCTCGCAGCATCTCTTCCCGGCTGCCTTCGAGCACGGCCTTATGTTCAGGCAGCAGATTCACCGAGACCACGGTTGCGGTCGGCACCGACTCGAACAGCGCGACCCGTCGCGAGCGCAGCACATCGAGGCCGTGCTGGGTGCGCACGACGAACCTGATCATCAGATCCCCGGACGGAGCTACCGTGACGTGGACGAACTTTAGCTCACCGCGGCGTGCGGAGACATCGTAGGGTTCGAGCCCGGTGTCGTCGAGGAAGTCCGCGAGGACCGGGATCACGGCCCGGATCGCCGGCGCCTGGATCCCGCAGTCGCGCAGATCGACGCCGTGGAACTCCCCATCGAGGATGCCCAAGGTGACGCGACCGGCTGACCCGCCCACGGCGAGCTTCGCCCGATTGCGGAAGCCGGCCACCCCGCCGGCGAAACTCGGCAGCCACACCTGCGGAGCCGCCTCGGCGAGGATCTCCCGGCACCAGGTTTCCTTGTCCGAGAGCTGCTGCGGATACGGCGTCTCGAGGAGCACGCACGAGCGGCACTCCCCGCGGTCGAAATACCCGCACTCCAGGTGCCCATGATCCGCCGAGGCGGGGGCGAGCGGCAGGGTCGTCATCCCCTTATTCTAGTCGCCGATCCGGGCCTCGGAATCGCGCAGCGCTTCCTGCCGCGACCCTCGAGAAATCGTTGACCCGGGCTCGCCGAGGACAGTACAATCAAGAAAGCCAAATCGATTTGGCTCCATCCCTATCGAGTGCGAAGGAACCCATGTCCCAGCTGCGCACGCTCCACCAATCCCCGGCCCTGCTCGTTCCCGACCAGGTCCTCCTCCCCGAAGGGCCGCAGACCGGCCACGCGGTCCTCGTCGATGACGGCCGCATCCTCGCCGTCGGTCCCCTCGCCGAGGTGGCCGCCCAAGTCCCAGCGCTGCTGACCGAAGTGCACGCCCCCGAAACGACGGGCACTGCCCATACCGAACGCCAGGTCACCCGCATCGACCTGCCCGGTCGCCTGCTCATGCCAGGCTTCATCGACGCCCACCATCACCTCACGCAGACCTTCGGCAAGTCCCTCGTCTTCGGCGAACCCTCCGAGATCTTCCAGCGCGTGTGGGTGCCGATGGAGTCGAATATGGACGCCGAGGCCATCGACGTCGCCACCCGGCTGGCCGCCTGGGAATCCCTGCGCGGCGGCTTCACCACCGTCGCCGACGCCGGCACCCGCTCGAGCGTCGACATCTCCGCGATCTCCGACGTCACCTCGGCGGTGGGCCTGCGCTGCGTGCTCGGAATGATCGGCAACGACCTCGGCGGGGGAGTGCGCACCTCGACCGTCGCCGAGGTGGTCGCCGCCGCCGAATCCCACCTGATCAGGTGGGACGCGGAGCCGCTCGTCCACCCCTCCCTGGCCGTATCCATCCCCGAGGTCGCCTCCGACGAGGCTCTCGTGGCGCTCACGCGAATGGCCCGCGAGGCGGGAGTGCCCTTCCAGACGCACCTCAACGAACACATCGTCGCCGTCGAACGCTCCCTGAATTCGAGCGGGGAACGTCCGCTCGAGAGGATGGCCCGCCTCGGCACCCTCGGTCCCGAACTGCTCGCCGCGCACGCCACCCTGCTCACCCCGCGCGAGATCCGCCTGCTGCGCGACTCCGGCGGCGCGATCGCCTACAACCCGGTGGCCAGCTCATGGAAGGGCAACGCCGTGGCGCCCGCCCTGCTCATGCACGAACTCGGTGTGCGCATCGGACTCGGCACCGACGGCACCCGCTCGGATGCGTTCCGACTCCTCGACGCCGCCGAGACCGCGCAGCGACTCACCGGTGGAATGGACGTCGTCGACTCCTCATCCGGCGGCGGCTGGACCTGGCTCGAACAGGGACTGCGCGGCGGCGCTGACGCATTGGGACTGAGCGGCCGGGTCGGCGAGATCACCCCCGGTGCCCACGCCGACCTCCTCGTCGTCGACATCGACACCCCGGAATTCGTCCCCTCCTGGGACCTGCCCTGGGAACTCGTCCGCGTGGCCAATCGCGACCAGATCGAGGCGGTCATCGTCGACGGAAAGCTGCGACTCGAACACGGGTGGCCCGTCGACTGGGACGGACGCGAATTCCTCGACCGTGCCAGGGAGGTCTCGCGCCGCGTCGTCGAGAACTCGCCGATCACCCGCATCGATCCGAGCGCGTCCGAGCATCGGTCGAGGTGGATGGCCGAGCACGAGGGCACTCCGCTTCGGGACGGGGGCGCTGCCTCGGCGAACGGGGTGCGGAACGGCACAGCCACCTCGGCGGGAGGTGCCGACTGGTGACGGGTCTCGCGTTCACGATCATCGCCGTCGTCGTTCTCATCTCTGCGTTCGTGCAGGGGTCGACGGGGATGGGGTTTGCGATGATCCTCGCTCCCGTTGTGACGTTCATGGACCCGAGCCTCATCCCGGTGATGCTGCTCGTGCTGATGATCCCGCTCAACTTCTACGTCGCCGCGCGCGAACGTGAGCACATCGACTGGACGGGGGTGAAATGGATCAGCGTCGGCCGATTCGCCGGGACGTTCGCGGGTCTGTGGATCCTCGTCATCATCAACCTCCACCAGCTCTCCCTGCTCATCGGCTGGTCGACGCTCATCGCCGCGGTCATCGCCCTGCTCGCGCCGAAATTCACGCCGAATCGCACGGTGCTCGCCTCGGTCGGGCTCGTCACCGGCGTCACCGAGACCTCGACCGGCATCGGCGGACCGCCCTATGCGCTGGCCTACCAGCACAGTCCCGGCCCGGAGCTGCGCTCGACGGTGGCGGTGTGCTTCCTCGTCGGCGAGGTCATCTCGCTCATCGTGCTCGCCTTCTCCGGGCGGGTCACGGCCGACACGATGGTCACGACGGCGTGGATGCTGCCGTTCCTCGTCGTCGGGTCGTTCCTCTCCCGCTACGTCCACCACCGTCTCGACGGACCGGTGCTGCGCTACATCGTCCTCGGATTCGCCATCGTGTCCGGGGCCATCGTCATCGTCCAGGCGTGAGGGCCGCGCGCGGGTGTGAGGCGCGCGGGCGGGCAGTGAGGCGCGCGGGCGGGCAGTGAGGCGCGCGCGTTCAGGCCTGCGGCAAGAAAAGGGCATCCTCTGCGCAAACGTAGGTCACTAACGGATACTTTCGGGTATGAAAAAGTATCCGTTAGTGACCTATGTTTTGACGGAGCCGTAGCGCCACCGTGAACTGGCCGCTCCCGAGCCGCACCCGGTCTTGTCCGAGCCGCGGTCCGGACGCTGTGCAGTAGGCTGAATCCATGTCCGACTTCCCGCGTGCGCACCGCGTCACGATCGCCGACGTGGCGCGTGAGGCGGGTGTCTCGCGGACGACGGTCTCCCATGCGCTCAGCGGTCAGGGCAAGGTCAACGCGGCCACTCGAGCCAAGGTCAAAGAGGTCGCTGACCGGCTGAACTATCGGCCGAGCGTGCGTGCCCAGAGCCTGCGATCCGGGAAGTCGCAGACTCTCGCCCTGCTGTCGTCGATGCCGGCGGCCGTGTCTGCCGGGCCCTCTCAGCTCGGGTTCTTCACCGAACTCGCAATGGGGTGCGCGCGCACCGCACTGCTCGAAGGATATGTCTTCGTCCTCGCGCCGCCGAATGAGGAGACCGATCCCGTCGATCTGCTCGACATCGACGGTGCGATCCTGCTCGAACCGGCCGCCGACGACCCCATCGCCGAGGCGCTGCGTGCCAGGGGAATCCCCTATGTCACGATCGACGGGCCGAGTGCCGATGAGCGCATCGCCGAGGCGGGTGAGTCCGGCACCGAGGTGGGTGACCCTGGCATCGCGGCAGGTGTGCCGAGTGCTGCCGACAGCCGGTGGAGCATCGACCTGCATCATGAGCGCACGGCTCAGCTTCTGCTTGACCATCTGCTCGATCAGGGCGCCAGGCAGCCGGCGCTGCTCGTCGGTCGCAGTCGGCGCGGTGCGCAGACGGCAGCACGCGAGATCTACGCTCAGACCGCCTCGGCGAGGGGGTTTGCCCCACTGATCGTCGAGGCGGACGAAACGACAGGAGAAGACGGAGCCTATGCGGCCGCCGCTGAGCTGCTGGCCGCGCACCCGGGCATCGATGCCCTGCTCGCTCCCATCGACACCTTCGCCACCGGGGCGGTCCGGGCCGCGCAGGAAGCCGGGCGAACCGTCGGGGGTGACCTGCTCATCGCCACCCGCTATGACGGGCTGCGCGCTCGCACGAGCACGCCTGCGTTGACGGCGGTCGACCTCGGACTCGAGGTGATCTCGACCGCAGCCGTCGAGATGCTCGTGGCCGTCCTCAAGGACGATCCGACGGGGCCGGGTGGGGCAACGGGGGCGAGCGAACCAAGTGCGGAACCGGCGGCCTCGGACTCACCGGGCACAGCCGCCTCGGCGACCGTACCCGGACCTGCACTCGTGGTCCGGGAATCGACCGCGGGACCGCGGCACTAGGGCGCGTGGTTCCGACGGAGTGAAGTCCTGGCCCTTCTGCAGTCACCTACGCGACGAGCATCCACACGAGCGCGGCGAGGTTGAACAGAGCCGTGAGTGCCGGGCCGTAGGTCTTGAGGCGATCGTGGATGCCTGCGCCGATCACGGCGTCGATGGTTTGGACCAGGACCATCGCGATCGCCGCCGCCGCAACGAACCCGACCGAACCAGCGAAAAGAGCCGTCAGCGCCACCGCGAGCAGTGCGACGCTCCTGGAGAACGCATAGCGTGACGCCGTCTTCGACGGGGCATCCGACGTGCGCAGCCCCGCCAGCGAGTAGCCGAAGCTCACAGCGGCGCTGATGACGGTGATGCCGGCACACACCCAATACGAAATATCCACAGCCCAAGCGTAGGACATGCTTCATGTAGGGGTGGGCGGCACGACCTCGCCCAGCGGACGGTCCGCCCGACTCAGATCCGGTAGTCGGCGGGACGCTGCTCCAGGCCGCTCGGATCGGCGATCGGTGTGCGTGCCTTCGGGTGGCGGTTGCGCTTGCCCGTGTGATGGAAGAGCAGGTTGAGCAGCACCGAGACGAACGCGGCCATGGCGACGCCGCTGCCGAGCAGTGATGCCGCACTCTGCGGCAGCTGCGCGTACATGCCGGGGATGAGCACGGGCATCAGACCCGCGGCCAGACCCACGGTGGCGGTGATGAGGTTGCCCGTCTTGTTGAAGTCGATCTTCGCGAGCATCTGGATGCCGAGGACCGCGATGATCGCGAAAACGATCACGGCGGTGCCGCCGACCACAGCCGAGGGCACTCCGTTGAGGATCCGGGCGATCGGGCTGATGCCGATGAGGATGAGGATGATGCCGGCGATCGCGGTCACGTACCGGCTGCGCACGCCGGAGGCACGGACGATGCCGACGTTCTCGCCGCTGGTGACCATGGCCGGGGTGCCGAAGAGGCCGCCGATGATCGTGGTGATTCCGTCGGCGCGGATGAGGCGCGGGACCGCGCGGGCGGGTTCGACCTTCTTCTCGACGACCTCAGCGTTGATGATCGTCTGCCCGGTCGCCTCGGCCATGGAGGCCAGTGCCCACAGCAGCATCGGGATCGCGGCGATGAGGTCGAACTTCGGAGACCCGAAGGGGAAGAGCGTGGGCAGGGCGAACAGCGGGCCGTCGGTCTGCCCGGCGAAGTCCGTCGCCCCCATGAAGGCGCCGACGATGGTGCCGCCGACGAGCCCGATGGCCACGGACAGTTTGCCGAGCATCCCGCGCAGGAACCGGAAGCACAGCACCGTGATGACGATGGTGATGAGTCCCAGCAGCAGGTTCTGCGGGTCGCCGAAGTCCGGAGAGTCCGCTTCGCCGACGATGAGCTTGCCGGTGACCTGGACGAGGTTGATGCCGATGACGATGACCATGATGCCGATGACCAGCGGCGGGAAGAACTTGAGGACCTTGACGAACAGGGTCACCGCGAGGATGTAGAAGACACCGGTGAGCAGGACGGCGCCGACCGCCGTCTCGACGTCGGTGCCCTGGGCGATCGTGATGAACAGGATCGTCGCCGCCCCGCCGGGAAGCATGACGAACGGCAGCCGGACGCCGATCTTCCACACCCCAACCGACTGCAGAATCGACCCGAGACCGGAGAAGACGAAGACCGCAGACAGCACCGCCGAGGTGGTCCTGGCATCCAGCCCGAGCGCGGTGGCGATGAGGAACACCGAGGAGATCGGCGTCGCCACCATGACGAGCACATGCTGGATCGCGAAGGGGATGAGTGTGTGGATCGGACGCAGTCGGTCGACCGGGTGGATGTCGTCGTTGGCATCGTTCGTCTCGCTCATGGCACTGCTCCTTGAGGCGCATCGTGATCGGCCTGGAACTCAATGGCCAAATCGATTTGTTCAATCGTGCACCGTGGTGGGGGCAGTGTCAACAGGTGACTCGCGATTCGGACAGCGCCGGGAGGCTGCCGGCACGAGGTGCCGAAGCTGCGTGCCGCTCGCCGCTCGCCGCTCGGCGGTCAGGCGAAGGCGAAGCTGAGGGCGATGAAAGTGCCGAAGGAGACGAAGGGAGCGACCACTGCCGCAGAAATCGCGATGATGCCGAAGGTGCGACCGCGTGCCGTGACCGCCGCAACGATGCCGAGGATGATGGCCGTGACGCCCAGCCCGGTGCACAGGGCCTGCAGGCCGACGAGGGCGGCCGCCAGGGACTGGTACCAGTCCGGGGTGTCGGTGAAGTAGTACCCGGAGGCGGCCTCGGAGGGTCCGACCGTGGCGCCGAGGATCACCGAGGCGACCACGGAGAGAACTCCGGCGACGATCGACAGCACCATCGCCGTTCGACCCAGGGCAGGCGAGTTCGTCGCATCGGCGGAGTTGGTTCTGGGAGAGTGCGGCGCGGCACAGTGCGGCCCGGCACCGCCGGGTGAGGAGTAGATCAGCGGGGCGTCAGGGGCGGGGTGTCGCGGCTGCTGTGACGCGAGCTCGTCATCGGTCGGCTGGGGATAGGTGAAGTCCGTCGAAGTCATACCTCGACGCTATCGACGCGGGCGTGACGCGGCCCATCCTGATAACCCAAGCCGAGGGTCGGGAAAACCTCCCTCCGGTCAGGGCTTGCGGCCGACGATGAGGAATCTCTTCTGCGTGACCTCGATCGGATCGCTCGATTCGGCCAGGCGCCCGAGCACGCCGAGGTTCGGCATGACCGTGAATCCGGGCACGTCCCACGGGATGTAGGCGAGGTATTCGATGACCGCCTCGACGTCGGTGAACGACATCGTCCCCTGCCACTTCCGGGCGGCCTCGATCGTCAGCCCGTGACGTTCGAGGCCGTCGAGGCAGGGTTCGAGCTGTTGGCTGAGATTGCCCGGACCGCCGCCGAAGTAATCACGGAACTCCTGCGCCTCGGTGCCGTCGACCTGCTGGGTGAGGAACAGCCCACCCGGGGCGAGGACACGGGCCACCTCGGCGATGTCATAGCTTTCGTGTCGGTTCATCACGAGGTCGAACTCGCCGTCGCCGAACGGCATCTCCGGATGGTGATCGCTGTCGTACCGGGTCACGGTGACCCCGTAATCCTCCAGCGCCGAGGTGGCCAACGGGACATTCGGCTCCCACCCCTCGGTCGCGGTGATCGTCGGGGTCGATTCGCCGGGTGGCCGTGCCTCGTCGAGGCGGTCGATGAGTTCGCTGAGGCACTCGCCGCCGCCGGTGCCCATGTCGAGGCAGGTGGTCGATTCGGCCATCGCCTCGAGGCAGATCTCGTCGAAGTCCCACGGCGGGTCATCGGCGATGAGGCGGCCGGCCAGTGCGGAGAAGTCCCATCCCGTCATGGCGGCCGTCTCGTGGATCCAGGACCATCGCTCGTAGCGTTCGTGGGGAGTTTCGTCGCGGGTGCGACTGCTGTCGGCATATTCGGGCATGTCCACACTCCTCTGCCAGGCGGTTCGGCACGGCTGCCGGACGACGCGGTGCGTCAGCCGAACGATCTGCCGCCGATGGCGGTTCGTGCTGTGCCTGGGCCGGCGGCGATGCCGTACTTCGACTCTAGGGCAGAAATGCCGCGGCGCACATGGGAATCGCCGGAATTCTCCGATACTCACCGCCGGCGGGCTGACCATTTTGCCCACCCAAGGCGAGTGGTCCCGATCATTTCGCCCACCCAAGACAGCTGGTTCGTCCGCGTCGCGGGCTGCGGGTGTGCGGGCTGCGGCTAGACGAGGAAGCAGAAGACGAACACGGCCAGGCAGACGACGAGCATGCCCAGGCAGTTGAGCCAGAAGTCCCGCCCGACATAGCGTGCGCGCAGGTGAGCGGCGGCCGCGCAGGCGAAGTAGGCGACGAGTCCCGCCGAGGCGGCCGCGCCCACCCCGGGGACCCAGATGCCCGCCACCAGCCCCGCCGCGGCGAGGAACTTCACGACCGCGATCACCCACCACCAGTCACGCGGGAATCCGACCCCGTCGAGACACGCGGCGATCGCCCTGGGCGGCCGGAACGTCAGCAATCCGTCGCCGAAGACGATGACCGCGAGGACGATGACGGGCCAGATGGGATCGGGCAGCAGAGTCATGGGCGAACCTCCATGGCTTCGGCGATCCGCATCCGGTGCACGGCGGTGCCCGGGGCAGCGATAGATGTCTCAGGCTGCGCGCTCACAGCGGATTCCTGACGCGAGTGTGGAAAGCGATGACAGCGAGCAGTGCGTCCGTGGCCTCGGCGAGAGTCATCGAGGTGGCCGCCCAGCGGAAGAGGATGCCCAGGTAGGAGTCATAGAGTGCGACCGCGCTGGCCCGGGCATGGTCCTCGCCGATGCCGATCGAGGTCAGGGAGTCGCCGAGGCGGCCCTGCAGATCCTCGGCGAGAGTGCGGAACACCTCGGGATCCTCCTTCACCCGCACCATCGCGGCCGTGTAGTCGCGCGACAGATCTTCGTGTGCGGCGAAGAATTCGAGGAAGGGCAGGAAGAGGTCGAGCAGATGCCGCTGCACCGCCGAGGCGGGTCGGGGGTTGGTGGCAGAGGTGGTCCCACCGATTGACGTTGCCCCCGCGGCTTCTGCCGGCTCGCTGCCTGCTTTCGACAGGGTCGCTCTCCGCGGTGGCGGAGGGGTGTACGTTCCGTCCTGGAGCTGGCCGATCCAGCGGTCGAAGCAGGCGACGAGGATGGAGCCCTTGTCGCCGATCGCCATCACTCGGCCGACGGACACCTCGGCGGCCTTCGCGACGGCACGGATGGTCGTGGCTCTGTACCCGTGTTCGAGGAACAGGTCGGCGGCGGCCGAAATGATCCTCGCTTCGGTCTGTCGACGCTTGTCGGTGCGAAATTGAACATGTTCACTCACCATGCTCGAACCTTAAGTCCTTTCGTGTTCACTTTCCAGGTCATGCGTCGCGGGATACCTTGCCCGCACAGAAAAGTTAATGTACCTTAACTTCATGAACGTCGATCCATCTGCAGCAGTGCACACCAGCGAACGTGGGCGGAACCGGCGCGGCCGGACGAAGAAGATCTCCACGGTCGCGCTGCTCGGTCCGGCCTTCGTCGCCGCCATCGCCTACGTCGATCCCGGCAATGTCGCGGCCAACCTCACGGCCGGAGCCGAATACGGGTACCTGCTCGTCTGGGTGCTCGTGGCCGCGAACCTCATCGCCGTTCTCGTCCAATACCTGTCCTCGAAGCTCGGGCTCGTCTCCGGGCAGTCCCTGCCGAGCATCCTCGGCGATCGGCTGCGCCGGCGCTCCCGTCTTGCATACTGGGGCCAGGCCGAGATCGTCGCCGTCGCCACCGACCTCGCCGAGGTCATCGGCGGTGCCATTGCGCTGAAGATCCTCTTCGACCTACCCCTCCTGCTCGGCGGACTCATCGTCGGCGTCGTGTCCCTGTTCCTGCTCTCGATCCAGTCCACCCGCGGTCAGCGTCCCTTCGAGTTCGTCATCATCGCGATGCTCGTCATCATCGCTATCGGCTTTCTAGCAGGGCTGTTCGTCGGGGACGTGAACTGGGGACAAGCCGCCGGTGGAATCGTGCCGAGACTCGAAGGCACGAACTCGGTCGTGCTCGCCGCCAGCATGCTCGGCGCCACCGTCATGCCCCACGCGATCTACCTCCACTCGGCACTCTCGGTCGACCGCCACCGCCGCGATACGACAGCCTCGACCGGACAGCTGCTGCGCGCGAGCCGGTGGGACGTCGTCCTCTCCCTCGTCGTCGCCGGCTCCGTGAACATCGCGATGCTCCTCCTGGCCGCGGCATCATTGCGCGGGCAGGCGGGCACCGACACGATCGAGGGCGCGCACGCCGTCGTCACGGCCAACCTCGGCGAGATCGTCGGGCTCTTCTTCGGCATCGGCCTGCTCGCCTCCGGCCTGGCCTCGAGCGCGGTCGGCTCCTATGCCGGGGCGTCGATCATGCAGGGTCTGCTGCGCGTCGACATCCCCATCGTGTGGCAGCGTGCGGTGACGATGATCCCCGCGCTCATCGTCTTAGGTCTCGGCATCGACCCGACATGGGCGCTCGTACTCAGTCAGGTCGTGCTCAGTCTCGGCATCCCGTTCGCGATGATTCCCCTGGTCAGGCTCACGAGCAGCCGGACGGTGATGGGCGAGTTCGCGAATGCTCGGTGGATCACGGTCATCGCGGTGGCCGCCTCGGCGCTCATCATCGTCCTCAACGTCGTGCTCATCGTCCTCCTCGCGCTCGGCGTGGAATGACCTTCGCCGAGGTGGGCCTCGGCAGCCCTTTTCCGCGCGGACCGGGGACTTCCCTGGAGGGGCCCGTCAGTCGGGGAGGATTCCCGAGCGGGCGAGCACGGTGAGCCTGTGTGCGAACTCGGATGCCTCCTCGGTGTCGGCCCGGAGCAGTCGCATCGCCGGTCGGTCGTGGAACCGGACGACGACGGTCGTGTGCCCGTGGTCGATGCGGGTGCTCGCTTCGATCAGCTGATTCGGCGCCGCCTCGTCGAGGATCTCCGTGGGGCCGGCAGTGCGCGTTCGAGCGTGGACGACGCGGGTGGCGGTGGCCAGGAGGAATTCCTGTCCACGCGGAATCCGGTTGCCGATCATCAGCAGCACGGTCTCCCCGCGCTCGAGGGCGTCATAGGGAGGTGGGGTCGGACCCCTCCGGCGGGCACGTGCAGAGAGGTGCCCATCGGCACCGAGGCTCGAGGCGGCCAGGCGGCGCGCCCCGACCAGTGCGACGACGGAGATCATAGCCAGGGGGAGAGCGGCAGCGGCAGTGACGACGGTGCTTGCCGCAGAGAACCAGGCGAAGAGCGCGCCGACGCCGATTCCCAGAACGACATCAGCGCAGACGAGGGTGAGTGCGAGCCGAACCCGGCTGCGCACGGCAACGGTGAGTCCCGCGAGCGCCAGACCGAAGTTCGTCGAGGCGATCGTCGCCGCGAACAGGGCGAAGAAGGGCAGCGGAGAACTCGTGAGATCTCCCCACACGGTTCCGGGTGTTCCAGGTGCGGTGGCGAAGGAGCGCCAGAGCAGAGCCGCCGCGGAGAAGAAGAGACCGAACAGGGGCGCGATGCTCATCAACCCGATGAGCGGATCTCGTATGAAGAGTGTGAGGGCACCTCGCGGGGCACCGTTGAGTTCGGACCTCAGCCCCTCGCCTCGATCGGTGCCGGTGAAGAAAATGATCGCCACGAAGGTGATGAGTCCGATGAACGCGAAGCTCAGCGGTCCGGCCGCCTCGGCGTCGATGACGCTGTTCGATGTGCTGGATGCGCGCGCCAACCCGGTGTTGAAGACGAAGAAGAGCACCGTCGCCAGAACGCTCAACGTGACGGCTCCGATGAGAGCGTGGGAGAGGATCCGCCTGTGTTCGCTCATGTCGTCAGCTCTGCCGCTCGGTTCGCAGATCGATCGGCCGCACGAGGATCCGCGGGTCCGAGCGCACCCACCACGGTCGCGGCTGCCCGGCCGCGGCGGCGTCACGGCGTTCGGCTCGGGTGGCGTAGCGGTAGGTGAAGACGCGGACGCGGATGAGGTCCGGGGCGCGACCGGCGAAGGGATCGGGGCCTATGAGGCGGCGGATCTGTGCGTCGCCGGTGCCGATGCGGCGCAGCAGCTCGGTGAACCAGGACTGCCGGTAGTCGCCGAGCGCGGCGAACCACATCAGCCAGTCGAGCCTGAGGTGATAGGGCGCGACGACGGGTGCGCGACGGTGCACGTCACCGGGTTTGCCCTTGAACTGATACTCCCGCCAGCCGTCATCGTCGTTGTCCGCGTCGCCGTTGTACGCATCGCCGTTGTCCGCGTCGTCATCGCCCGAGCTGTCGGCGCCGTCGGAGATCCAGCCTTCGATGATGATCTCCTCCCGGGTCTCGGTCATCGACCCGAACGCACCATAGGCGTTGCCGAGGCCGAGCCGGTTGAAGCTCGCATTCATCAACTGCTGTGGCGAGAAGAGATTGCGCAGCGCCGGGACATTCAACCAGCACTGCCACGCGACGAACACGATGACGACGATGAGCCACCAGGCGGGCACAGGTGACCCGGTGCCGACGTCCCCACCAGCCACCTCGGCGCCGGTGGGATCCGACAGGATCGAGCCCACGGTATTCCATCCCCACCCGGGGAACGGCCCGCCCACGATCCAGCGGAAGAACGTATCGCTGATTCCGGAGCAGGCCAGCAGGATCGTCGCCCAGTTCAGCCACGCATAATTGCCGGTCACGACGAGTGCGAGCTGCGTGATGATGATCGCCGCAGCGGCGAACGACGCGACCGGCTGGGGCAGAAACAACAGCCACGGAGCGACGAGCTGGACGATATGGCTGCCCAACGTCTCGCCCTTGTGCCACCAGCCCGGCATGAAGTGAGCGCGCCGGGAGACCGGGTTCGGCATCGGCTGAGTCTGATGGTGAAAGTCCATCGCCGTGAGATCGCGCCACGACGCATCCCCGCGCATCTTGATCATGCCCGCCCCGAATTCGACGCGGATGACGAACCACCGCAGCAGCAGGATCATCGGCAGGGTCGGGGCCACCTCGGCGGATCCGAGGAACCCGATGAGGAACCCGGCTTCGAGCAGCAGCGACTCCCAACCGAAGCCGTAGAAGCGCTGCCCGATCGACACGATCGAGAAGTAGAGTCCCCACATCGCCAGGAACACCGGAATCGGCACCCATGCGGGCCCGGCCTGGGGCAGTCCGATGATCGCCGAGGCGGCCAGGACCATGCCGACCACGCAGACGATGCGCAGCCGCCGATCCGAATACGAGAAGCGCTTCCACCGGAAGAGGCTCGGTGCCTGCGCCCAGGTGGTCAGGGCGATGAACCGCGGGGCGGGGGTGAGCCCGCGCTCACCCAGCAGCGCCGGGAACTGGTTGAAAGCCGAGAGGAAGGCGATGAAGAAGAGGGCGCCGAAGCCGCGTTGGATGATCTCGCGGGAGATGGTGTAATCACCCGCGGTGAGGAGCTGCGTGACCGTGCCGACGTCCATAGACTATGTGTCTTCCTGCGGCAGTCGACCGGTCGTGGCCAGAGAGTTCAATGCTTCGGCGAATGTATCTGCGGCGCTCGGGTCCCCGCCGACGAGTTCCATGTCCGGGCGGTCCCGGAAATGCACCGAGGTGGTGTGCCCGTCCGGGCGGAACGCTGTGCTGGCTCCGCGCAGCTGACCGGGATGGGCCCGGTCGAGGATGTGGATCTGCCCAGGTCGGGCGGTTCCGGTGGGGGCGGCCAGCAGGAGTCGCTGATTCGTGGCGGCGAGAATCTGTCCTGCTGGGTTCTCCCTGTCGGCGAAATGGAGCATGAGGTTCTCACCCGGGCCAAGCGTCGACAGCAGGGACTGCAGTCGAGTTTCGTGGGCCGCATCGATCTGGCTGGTGGCACGTGCTCGGGTGACGGCGAACCGGCGGGCCGGGACCAAAGCGACCGTGGTGATGATGAGACAGGCGACGGTCACAGCCAGGCCCGCCGGCGGTGACATCGTGAGGAGGTTCGAGGCCACGACACCGATGGTGATGGCCAGAATCGCGATGAGCACCGAGACGATGAGGAAGATCGCCCAGAGTGTGCGGTTGAAGGCATCGGCGATGGCCCCGAGTGTGAGACTGAAGTTCGCTGCCGCCCATAGTCCGCACAGCAGAGCGAAGGCCGGCAGCGGGGACTCGGTGAAGTCGCCCCAGACTGTGCCGGGAACACCGGTGTTCTTCGCGAAAGTGTGCCAGATGAAGGTGGCGATGACTCCGCAGGCGGCCCACACCGGTCCGACAGCGAACACCCGAGGCCACGGGTCCCGGACGAAGGCGGTGGGTGGCTGCCTGCGTTTCACTCCATGTGGATCGGCGGCGTGGTCTGCACTAGCGCGGCTGCTTCCGGCGGGCGGTTTGTCCTCGTAGAAGACGAAGGCCGCAAGGGCTGCGACGAGGAACAGTGCCCCGATTCCGAGACCAGGTGCCTGATCTGGGTTGATTCCCCTGAACCGATGATCGGTGAGCGGGTTGATGCCGGCATTGGCGAGGAAGAACGGAAACGAGGCGAAGACCGTGAACCCGATCCCGAACACGAGCACTGTGCCTGTGGAGCGTCTGTCCCTTTTCATACCTCCATCATCGCAAGAACTGCTCAAGCATGGGGCGCGGAGTTGTTCCGGATCCGTTGCGTCGGAGTGAATGCAGAGAGATCAGAGTGAATGCGAATAGGAGCGGTGACCGTATCGGTCACCGCTCCTTCTGAACTCATCTCCGCCAGCGGAAGAGGCTCGGCGCCTGAGCCGCCGTGGTCAGGGCGATGAACCGCGGGGCGGGGGTGAGCCCGCGCTCTCCCAGCAGCGCCGGGAACTGGTTGAAAGCAGAGAGGAAGGCGATGAAGAAGAGGGCGCCGAAGCCGCGCTGGATGATCTCGCGGGAGATGGTGTAGTCGCTCGCGGTGAGAAGCACGATCACCTGGCTGAGGTCCACGGCCTATGCCTCCTACTGCGGCAGACGGCCGGTGGCAGCCAGGGACGTCACCGCTTCGGCGAATGTGCTCGCGGCTCCCGGGTCCCCGCCGACGAGTTCCATGTCCGGGCGGTTCCGGAAGTAGAGCAGGGTGACCGTTTCCGAACCGCGGTGAGTCGTCTCGGCGCCGAGCAGCTGACCCGGTTCCGCCTGTTCGAGGACGAACGATCGGCCCGGGGCGACGACGGAGGCACGGACGATCCGGGTGTTTGTGAGCACGATCATCTGCGGTTCGCGACCGCGATCGCTGAGGTGATATAGGTAGAGCTTCTCGTTGGCCGCGAGCAGATCGTATGGCGGTTCGCCCTCCCGCGCCCTGTCGGATCGTGCCCTCTGACGTCTGGCAGCGGCGGTCTGCCGGTCCTGAAAGTCCCGGTCCTGCGGTGGATCCGCTTGGTCATCACCTGAGATACGGGCGACCGCCCACCAATGTGTGCCCGCGAGGACGGGCAGCGTCAGCAGCAAGATGAAACCGCATACGACGAGTGCAATCCAGGTCGGCATCTCCGGCACTCCGTATCCGAAGAAGAAGGAGGCGGCGATGACAAACAGCCACATGAACGACAGGATAGTCAGGTACAGGCCGCGATGGTGGCGGCTGACCGCCTCGGCGACCGACGTCCAGATGAAGCTGAGGTTGGCCGCAGACCAGTAGGCGAAGAGCATGACGACAGCAGGCAAGGGTGAGGACGCGAAGTCGCCCCACACGGTTCCGAGGTTCCCAGAGTCCTGCGCACTCGCGTGCCAGATGAAAGTCGCCGCGACCCCGATCACCGCCCAGATCGGACCGACAGCGAAAATCATATGCCACGGTTGGTTGATGAATCCGGTGAAGGATCCGCGCGTCTGCGCGACTGAGGGTTCCGGGCCGGAGTCATCGCCGTCCCGCGGACTGATCCGCAGGAACACGATGAAAGCAACCAAGCAGACTGAGCCATAGAGCTGAAAGGCGAGGGTCTTGGCGAACGAGGCATCGAGGGTGCCGCCGTCGAAGCTCTTCGGTTGTGCCATGAATCCTGTATTTGCCCAGAGGAAGTAGACAGTGATCACGGCCGCGACGACTGCACCGTATACGAGGATTCTGCGGAATGCTGACCAGCGGAACTTCATACTCAGAGTCTGTCAGATCTGGGGGTGCCCGACTTGCCGATGATGTTTCAGATTCGACGAATCCCACCTCGCAGAGGCCGCTCGCACACTAACAGTGTGCCGCCTCTGCGGGTGGGCACGGCCACCTCGGCGAAGGGATGGGGTCAGTGCTTCGGCTCTTCGAGCTCTTCGACGTCATCCGCCGAGGTGGGTACCGCCGGGATCGAATCCGTGGCCGGCGGACTCGGCGGGGTGACGACCGATTGGTACGAATGCTCGTGCGAGTAGGCGAGGAACGACAGGTGGTTCTCGTAGCGGTCGAGGACGTCGTCGATGATCTGCTGACCGCTCAGGCCCATGAGATCGTAGCCCTCCGAACCGGTCTGCGTGAACACCTCGATGCGGTAGTAGCGGTCGTCTCCGCGTGGTGCGTTGCGGGCACCGAACGACGGGACGTTCGCCTCGACGGCGGCCGCCTCGTAGTGGAAGTCGCGCTGTTCGCCCATGTCGACGTTGATCGTGTTCGAGGTGATGCCGGTGTCCTCGTCCATGGTCTGAACGTGTTCGACGGTGTAGCCGAGTTCGCTGAATTCCGCGGCCACGGCCGTCAGGGACGGTCCGACCACCTCGGCGACGAAGCGTTCGACGGACTTCTTCGACGGATAGGACCGCAGGGTGGCCAACCGCTGTCGCCAGGTCTTCTCCGGCGCCCTGCCGCCGTGGGCCGCGGTGGCGCGACGGCGGCGGATGCGGCCCTCACGTTCGGCGCGCTCCATACGCAGCACCTTCGAGAACGAGGCCATGACGAGGTAGGCGATGATCGTCACCGGCAGGGCGAAGATCAAGGTCGCGTATTCCATCGTGGTCACGCCGCCGGCGACGAGCATGGCGATCGTGAGCACTGCGGTGACCAGGGCCCAGAAGATGCGCAGCCATTTGGCTCCGTCCTCTTCCGGGTTCGGGATCGAGGAGGAGAAGTTCGACATCACCATGGCCCCGGAGTTCGCGGATGTGAGGTAGAACAGCAGACCCGACAGGGTGGCCAGGCCGATGAGGAAGGTCGCTCCCGGGAACATCTCGAGCAGGTCGTACCAGCCCTGTTCGGGGGAGGCGATGGCTGTCTGCGCGAATTCGGTGTTGCCGTCGAAGACCTCCGACAGGGCCGAGTTGCCGAAGATCGTGACGATGATGAAGTCGCAGATGACGGGGGCGGTGATCGCGGCGATGACGAACTCGCGCAGAGTGCGACCGCGGGAGATGCGGGCGAGGAACAGTCCGACGAAGGGACCCCAGGCGAGCCAGAACGCCCAGAAGAACAGGGTCCAGCCGCCCATCCATTCGGAGCCGCCGTCGACGTAGGCGAAGGTCGAGAGGGTGCGTTCGGGCAGGGTGAAGATGAACCGGCCGACGTTTTCGACCATGGCGTTGAGCAGGAACGCGGTCTTGCCGGTGACGAGGATGTAGAGCATCATCGCCGCACATGACCAGAGGTTGAGTTCGGAGACGAGGCGGATGCCCTTGTCCACGCCCGAGGTGCAGGCGGCGACGGTCATGACCACGGCGACGATGACGAGAGCGATCTGCAGGGCCAGGCCCTGTTCGAGTCCGAAGAGGGTGGCGAAGCCGACGTTGAGCAGGACGACGCCGATGCCCATCGAGGTGGCCACACCGAAGACGGTGCCGACGAGGGCGAAGATGTCGATGACGTCACCGGTGGCACCGCGCACGCGCTTGCCCAGCAGCGGGTAGAGCACGGCGCGGATCGACAGGGGCATGCCCCAGCGGTAGGCGAAGTAGCCCATCGCCATGCCCAGCAGCGAGTACATCGACCATCCGGCGATGCCGTAGTGGAACATCGTCCACACCACGGCGTCCTGTGCGGCGGCGGCTGATTCGGCTGTGGCGTTGACCGGTTCGAGGTATTGGGTGATCGGTCCGGTCACCGAGTAGAAGAGCATGTCGATGCCCACGCCCGCGGCGAAGAGCATGGCGACCCAGGTGAAGAGGTTGTACTGCGGCCGGGAGTGGTCGGGGCCGAGCCTGACCGAACCTTCCTTGGACAGGGCGACCCAGAGGACGAAGCCGATGACGACAGTGACGGTGACGACGTAGAACCAGCCGAGGTTCTCCGCAATCCAGTCCACGACCGTCTTCATCGTCGACTGTGCTTGGCCCGGCATCAGCATGGCCCAGACGGAGAATGCGAGGATGATGAGCGAAGCGACGATGAAGACTCGCCAGTTGATCCGAGAGCCACGTTCGTCGGTGAGTTCCGCCGGCCCCTTGCTCAGCTCCGAACTGTCGATCGGGGGCCGTTTGTCGGGGTCGATGTCTCTGCTGATTCTCGTCGCTCGATCGGTGCCGCCGAACCGTTCACGTTCGACGACCGGGCGCTTCAACTTCTCGTCGTTCGGGTCCTGCACGCATCAACCTCCGGTCGGGAAAAATGGACGGCCCCGAAAAGGGGCCTGATCCATCTTACGAGTGGAGGATTTTCACAAAGACAGCACCCCCTCTTTTCAGGAAACCGACTAAGCCTTGTGGCGGTCCTGGTCAGGCGCGGGCGACCACCTCGGCGAGGGTGGCGACGAATCGTTCGGCTTCGTCCGGTGCGGTCTCCTCGAGTCGCATCGTGGCACCGATGTGGAGTTCGACGGTGACGCTCGCATGATTGCGGAAGTCTTCGGCGCGGGCGCGCGCGATCTGCCAGGGGGCAGCCTGGGAGAGTTGGGCGACGGCGCCGGAGCCATCGGTGCGCACCCGCATCAGCCGCCGGTCGGTGAGGATGAACAGGTCGGAGTCGAAGGGCGGTTGGCTGCGCAGCCGGGCGTACTCGACCTCGCCGGGGCGGAACAGCCCGGACAGATCTGCCGGTGGGAGACTCGACCGGCCGGCAGGGGTGCGACGGGTGGAGCCCCGGGTGGCAGGGGCGCGGCTGACTTCGGGTCGTCTGCGCAGCGCGAGGAACGGTGTGCGGACGAACGCGAGGAAGGACTTCTCGGAAGCGGAGCCGGATGGGCCGGAGCGGGTGGGGCCGGCTTCGCCGGTCGGGGGCACCGGCTCGGAGGGGCTGGAAGGGGAGGTCATGTCTGAGATTCTGGCAGGGCCGCCTCGGCGAAGGGCCGGTCGGCAGGTAATCGTTTCGCAACATCTGTTCCCGAACGTTCACGACCGGTGAAGTGAGCGGCTTGGTTCCGGAGCCAGGCGCCTGCGGTCATCGGCTAGGTTCGGAACGTCCGTGGGATACTGAACTCATGCGTGCAGGCGAAGTGTCCGAGGTCAGCCAGGACTATCTCAAGGCGATCTGGTCGGCCCAGGAATGGGGTGGGGACCCGATGACGGCCACGGAGCTCGCGAACCGGTTCGGCACGACGAAGGCCAACGTCACCGAGGTGCTCAAGCGTCTCGACGAGCTCGACCTCATCACGCGAGTGCCCTATCGCCCGCCAGTGCTCACCGCCCAAGGTAAGACGATCGCCCTGTCGATGGTGAGACGGCATCGGCTGCTCGAGACGTTCCTCGTCGAGTCGCTCGGCTATGGGTGGGACGAGGTCCACGACGAGGCCGAGATCCTCGAACATGCCGCCTCGGATCGGCTCATCGACCGCATCGACGTGTTCCTCGGGCACCCGACCGCGGACCCGCACGGGGATCCGATTCCGGGGCCGGATGGGCGCGTGGATTCCCACACGCCCACCCTGCTCGCCGAGGCTGCCCCCGGTCGCTACGTCGTGCTGCGGGTCTCCGATGCGGATCCCGCGGTTCTCGGACAGCTCGCCGAGGCGGGGGTGCGACCGGGGGCCTCCGTCGAGGTCATCGAGGTGACCGTGGAGGGAGAGGACCTGTCCGTCGTCATCGATGCAGAGACCACCGTCTCAATCGACCCGGAAGCCGCCTCGGCGGTGTATCTGAGTGCGCCTTAAGACCCTTCCTGACCTCGGGTCACGGGAAATTTCGGCTCGGCCCGCAACAGCGTGAGACCCGTGGCCGCATGGGCATCGAACCCTTCGTCGAGGAAGAGACGCGGCCAGTCGCTCCAGAGCTCGGACTCATAGGGGATGCCGGGCAGATAGGTCTTGAACGTCACCTTCCGATGCCCCGGGTGGGACCGGAACGAGCCGGGTGGGATGGTGCCCAGCGCCTCGAACAGAGCTTGGTAGAGCACAGGTGTGAAGCCGTCGCTGCGGGCAGCATCGGCGGTGCTCACCCAGCCGGGTCCGGCGACGGCGACACCGCGCGCGATCGATGCAGACATCTGCGCCTTGATGCCGGCACGCTGCGGGTCGGGGGAGTGACGCAGGAGAACACGCGACCAGTGCAGCGCCTCGTCTTTCTCAAATCCCGGCCAGCGGAATCCGGGTTCGCGGCTGCTGTTGGACTCATCGTCGCTGTCGGACGAGGAATGTTCATTGAAGTCTGCAGTCATGATGGACCGTCCTTCCCGGGAGCGCCGCTCGGCGCAGGTCCGGATCGAAGCTTGCCCGGACTGGCTGCCCGGACCCGTTCTTCCCCTGGGGCACCCGGTCGATGACGGGTTGCCGCGTGGCCGGCCAGGTACCGATGGCCACGACTCGTGAACGTGCTCTCAGTGTAGCGGGGGGGCGGTGACACGGATGGTCTGACACCGAAGACTGCAGACTTCAGGCGGATCCCTTGACGACCGTCAGCTTCGGACGGTCAGAGGTGACTGTTTCCCGCCCCCCGGACAAAGAGATTGGCACCTGGGCGAACGACAGTTCATGCACCAAAGGGAGCGATATGCCCAGTTCATTTGACAGCAGTTCTTCGAGATTGCCCTTGTTGCGCAATGCGGGAAATACGACATCGAAGACTCGTGAGCGCTCACGCGGCATGCCCTCGGGCTCGTCGGCCTTGAACCCGCGTTTGGTGAGCTCGGAGCAGTTCTTTCGGTACGTCCAATCCGTGGCACGTCCCACGGTATGGAGTCTCTTCGTCATCGCCATCGCCGACACGTGGAAATGTCCCTTGAGCTTGAGGATCTCCGGAACTGCAGGCTCCCTGCTGCTGCGGGGAAGCACTGCCTCTTCGGGCATAAGGAATTCGGCAGCGAACCTGTCGGCCTCACGCTCGAGTTCCCGGTTCGGCGCCGAGTCCGCGTCATCTGTCAGTGGTTGGTGCGTATGCATCACCAGATGCCCGAGCTCATGTGCGAGATCGAAGCGGGATCGTTCCGCAGTCTTCTCCGTCGATAAGAAAACATAGGCTTGGTGATCGCGGACGAAACTGAAGGCATGGACTGTCTGAGACTTCACCGGCAGCGACATGACTCGCACCCCATGGGCTTCCGAGAGCTGGATGAGGTTCGGCAGGGGTTCGGTGCCTCGTCCCCACGCCGCCCGCAGGCTGCGAGCGGCCTGCTCCGGGGATGAGAGAGCCTCCTCGGGGAGGTTGAGGTGGGGCAGCTGAAACCTGTCGGTGATGAACCGATAGAGGTCCGTGCCGATGGACGCAGAGGCGCGGGCCGAGGCGCGCTGCGATGCCGTCGCCGACCGCAGTGAGCGAAAGAAACCGTCCTGCAGGGAGACTTCCGTGGCGTCGGGAAGGCTGAAGAAAGCTTCGCTGACATCGAGAACCCCGGCCATGTCCGCCGCCCGTGTCATCGGGGCGCCGTCGGACTCGAAGGTCCGCACGGTGCGCGAACTGACCCCGAGTGCGGCGGCGAAGGCAGCCTTGGTCAGGCCGCGCAGTTCCCGCGCAAGAGTGATGCGGGCAGGGTTGAGCATGGGGATTTCTGCTTTCTCGGAACGGTCAGGCTTCGCGGATATCGAAATGGACGTCTTCGACCGGGGTCTCGATCGGCAGTGTCTCGTCCATCGTATTCTCCCCGGGGATGATGATGCGTTCCAGCCAATGCGAGATGAATCTGTCGGCAGTCGAATCCGGGTGGGACAGCTCGGCTCGAACACCATTGACGGGATCGTCGACGTAGAGCAGGATCCACGTGTTGGGATCGAGGCGCGGTGTGGAGGCGGCATCGGCAATCGCCGCCTCTTCGACGCTCTCGAAAACGAGCTGACCAGTGACCTCGCCGAGTCGATTGCTGACTACCGAGGCATCGACAGTCGGACCCAGCAGATGTGCGTTCCTCGGCTCCTTGAAGGGAATTCCGGTGTTGAGGTTGCCCGACACGACAGCAATGGACAATTGTCCATCGGGGCGGACGATCCTGGGCGAGTTGTTCGGATTCCTCACAAGCCAACCGTCGATCGCCAGGTTTCGTCTGAGCTCCTGCACGGTGCCGTTCCACTGCTGTGTGCCAGCGGCAGTCACCGGGCTGAATTCGTCGGCTTGTCGCGCGCTCAGTTCGCCGGCTCTGAGTGCGGTGATGATCGCCTCGGCATTGATGGCGAGTTCACTCAGCCGCTGCAGTGCGTCCGCACCCTGCCGGACCCGCCGTGGATCGTCGCCCGTGAGCGAGTGCTCTGTTCCAGTCATTTCCGATCCTCCTATGCGCCTGTTTTTCATGCTCTCATAAAAGTGTTCGAAAGCGGAAGTGCTGCGGCCCGGTGACTTCCAGTTCCCTGGAGTCGCCGGGCCGCAGCTGTTCACTTCGTCGGCTCACGGTCGTCTGGGGTTCGACCCTGTGAGCGGTTCACCGCCGCGGCAGGTTCCACCTCGGCTGGGGCTTCTGCGGCTTCTGATGCTGATTCATGAATCCGCGTTCGGCCTGCAGGTGTCCCTTGTCGTGACTCTTCGCCTTCGGATCAGCCCCTGGGATGGACGCCTGGAGCTTCTCGGTGGCCTGTTCGGCACCGATGATGGGCATCTCTCCGGTGATCACCGGCTTCTCAGCAGCCGCCTCGGCGATGGGGCTCGTCTTTGATCCTTTGTTGTTTCGCATGGTGTTTCCCTTCTGTGAATTCTTCTTCTGTTGTGCAGATTTCGGCTGATGAGCGGTGTGTGCTCGGTCCGAACCGCTGCTCAGCTCGGTGTAGAGTCCGGCCCACTGCTCGGGGGTGAGGTCTTTGGGCAAGGTGTCTCCTCTGACGTCGTTGCGGTCCATGGTCGATTGCAGGCTGCGCTGATCGGTGATGCTCATCTTCGTCAGGATTCCTTTCATTCCTCGCCCACGGCCGGTGAAGACCGAATGGACGAATCGGTGATAGTCGGCGCGTTCCTTCATTGGGATCCGGCCGGTGGAACAGCGGTCGATGGTGAGGATTCCGCCATCGACGCTGGGTTTCGGGGCGAACGCGTCGGCGGGGACGCGTCGTGAGAGGCGGAAGTCGAACCAGGGAGACCACTGGGCGGTCATCATGGTCGAACCGCCGACTCCGGCGCGTTTGCGGGCCACCTCCCATTGGGTGAGCAGGATGGCCTGCTGCCACCGGTCTGCGCGCAGGAGCCTGCGGAGGATGGGAGTGGTGAGGTGGAACGGCAGATTGCCGACGATGACCGGCCGGTCGAGCCGGGTGGTCAGGATGTCGTCGTGCCGGACCTCTGCCCGCGGGAATGTGTCTTCAAGGTGATCAAGCCTCGTTTCGTCGAGTTCGACGAGAGTGAGCGGGCGTCCGAGCCGGTAGAGCTCGGCCGTGACTGCTCCGTCGCCGGGCCCGATCTCCATGATCGGCCCCGAGGTGGAGCGAGCCAGGCTCGCAATCGTGTTGATGATGGTGCGTGAACGCAGGAAGTTCTGGCCGAGTTCGTGCCGGCCTCCATGTGATGAACGTGATTGAGTCGAACGTGGATGGGTTCGCATATGGCGGTGCTCCAGAAAAGAAGTGTGGAGGCACCCGAGGCAGCGCGATGAGGGTGAGTGGATCGGTGAGGGCCAGCTCTGTGGTGATCGAATCGACCCGTGCTGACCGATGAAATCAGTGCAGGATCAGATGGGAGTCAGCCGATTGCCGCATCGCCCGGATGCCGTAGTGATCCGGGAGGACAACGCGCTTGCAGAATGGATCCGGATGACCGTCGTCGGTCAGCCGATCACGAATGAATTCGTCGAGCGCGCCGTCAGGCGCTGCGGTGACGAATGTAGAAGCAAGGCGCAGTCACTGCGCTGCTGTTCAATGTTCCCATGCTGGACAAGGTAGCACAGGGTGCTTTGCCTCCACCAGGGTGCGGTCGAAAAAACACCCCGCCGACTTCTGAATCGAGTCGGCGGGGAGGTCGGCGGGGCGGGGGATCGGATTCGTCGGAAGGGGCGGGGAGCCGGATCCCTTCGAGCGGATGCTGCGAGTGCGACCCGATGAACGCTTCGGGGGCGTTCGTGTCAGTGGGTCAGCTCATCATGGTGCGTAGGGTGATGACGCCGATCGAACCGATGGCCGCGGCGGCCGGAAGGGTGATGATCCATGCCAACGCGATCGGTTTCATGAGCTTCCAGTTCGCCGATCGGTTGACCAGGCCGACGCCGATGATCGCGCCGATGAGGATGTGGGTCGAGGACACGGGCAGTCCGCTCACCGAGGCGCCCATGACGACTCCGGCCGCTGCGAGCTCCGCAGCGAAGCCGGAGGCCGGGTGGATCTCGGTGAGTTTGGTGCCGACGGTGGCGATGACCTTGCGGCCGATGAACCACAGCCCGACGACCAGGGCGATCCCGCAGGTGAGCATTGCCGCGAACGGCACGGTCGCCTCGGCGTGGATGCTGTCGGTGCGGAGCACGTCGAGAACGGCGGCGAAGGGTCCGACGGCGTTGGCGATGTCGTTCGAACCGTGGCTGAAGGCGAACGCGGAGGCGGTGAACACCTGCATCCAGGAGAAGAGGACGAAGGTGGCGCGGGGGACGGTCTGTCGGCGCAGGGTCTTGGCGAAGACGAAGACCGCCAGCCACACGGCCACGCCGATCATCGTCATGATGATCACGCCGCCGACGGTGGACACGCTCATGTCGAGGTTCTTCAGGCCCTTGAACAGCAGCATCGCGGTGATGATCACCGCACCGACGGCGGCGATGAGCGGAACCCAGCGCTGCAGCGCCGCGTGCGTGCCGATGAGGCCGGAACCGGTGGCTGCAGCCGAGTCCGAGCTGTCGGTCGCCTCGTCGAGTCGGGCATCGACGGAATCGTCTGCAGCGGTGACCGGGGCGAGCATATGCGGCTTGAGCGTGTGGGAGAGCGAGCTGCCGAGAACGTACTTCTTGATCAGTCCGTAGATGACGAACGCGACGAGTCCGCCGAGGGCCGGGGAGAGAACCCACGAGACCGCGATCTGCCCGACCTCGGACCACTGCACCATGGCCAAGCTGCCGGTGCCGGTGACGAAGCCGATCGTCAGGGAGGCGCCGATGATGCCGCCGATGATCGCGTGTGTCGTCGACACCGGCCAGCCCATCCGGGTCGCCAGGAGCAGCCACACCGAGGCGCCGAGGAGGGCGGCCATCATGATGAACACGAAGTCCATCGGGTCGAGGGCGACCGCGCCGAGGTCGACGATTCCGCTCTTGACCGTGTCGGTGACGTCTCCGCCGGCGAGCAGGGCGCCGCTGACCTCGAACACGGCTGCCACGAGCAGGGCCTGCTTCATCGTCAGAGTGCCCGCGCCGACCGATGTTCCGAAGGCGTTGGCGACATCGTTGCCGCCGATGTTGAAGGCCATGAAGGCGCCGAAGATGACGGTCGTGATGACCACCATGCGCGGTGCGTCCCGGCCGACGAAGTCGAACGACCACAGGGTGAAGGCGATGAGGGTGATCGCCAGCAGGGCGCCGAAGGCCAGGTGCCAGAGGCGGTCGTTGCTGCGGCCGACGGCAGGCGTCGGAGCGTGGTGCTCCGGGGCCAGAACCTGGGTCATGTGAGTTCTCCTTGCGCGGATCAGTCGTCGAGGCTGGGGGTCTGCCTCCATGATTCGCAGGCTGGATGACTGCCAGGTTACGGGCATGGTGAATACCCGGTGAACTCCGTATCGGACGTGCGCGAAATGCTCATGCACAGTCGGTGCTTTTCGCCGGCAGTTCATGCAATGTTCCAGGTCAGGTGCTATGAGCGCGAGTGCCCGAGGGAGAGAGAAGGGGACTGAGCGGGGCGCAGGATGACGGTGTGAACATCGTCACGAACGCATGGAACGGTGCACGGAAAGGCCCGGACGAGCAGATGTGCTCATCCGGGCCCTGGCGCGGCGTCGGTGGGAGATGCCCGCCGAGGTGGCCGTTCCCTATTCGATGATCTCGCCGCTGATGACGTCGCCGCCCCCGTCATCGGGACGATTGCGATGCGGATCGGACTTGATCCGCTGGTCAACCTTGCGCAGGCGCCATCCGAGTGAGACCAGGGCGATGCCGACGAGGATGATGAACCCGGCCAGAGTGAAGATCAGCGCCTGGACTCCCGCACCCGGAGCGAACAGGAAGAACGCACCGAGGATGATGCCGAGCACACCGATGACCGTGAGCACCCACCACGAGCGGACGCCGAGGCGGCGGATGAAGAAAGACACGGTGAGCGCGAGGAAGCTGAAGAAGACGATCGCGAAGCCGGTGAGCACCGTGACCATCGAGGCGAAGAGCATCGGGGTGAGGAAGATGAGCACCCCGAGGAGGATGAGCAGGACCGCCCGTGTGACCAGGCTGCCGGTGCGGCCGCCCTTCGGCGCGAAGACGAGGGAGGAGACGGCGATGACGGCCAGCCAGCAGGCGAAGATGCGCACGACCACCTCGGCGGTGGCACCGGGCCAAGCCATCATCAGCACACCCATCACGAAGGCGATGACGCCGTTGATGATGACTGTTCTGCCGGTGCGTTTGAGGTCCATGGACACAGCCTAGTCGGTCGATTTGGACGGATGCTGAGCACTCGGTTGCGGCTGTGGCGGCTGTCGCGGTCGGGTGGTTCGACGGTCACCACCGCCTCGGCGTTCACGCGTGGCCGAGATGCTCTTCCTGCTCGGCGGCGTCCGAAGTGGTGCGCTCCTGTTCGGGCATGTCCGAAGTGACGCGTTCGGTCTCGGGCATCAGCCCGGTGAGCTTGAGCGATTCGGACATCGCCTGGACGATCGCGTCGAGGTCGGCCGGAGGTGCGGTCGGCTCGGCGGTGGTGGGATCGGTCGGCGCACCCGACTCGGCGTGCGTGCGGGAGTCGGCGGCTGCCTCGGCGGTGGGACGGTTGGTCGGGGTGTTGGACTCGAGGAAGCGGAGCAACTCGACGGGGAAGGGCAGGACCAGGGTCGAATTCCGCTCGGCAGCGACCTCGACGATGGTCTGGAGGAGACGCAGCTGCAGGGCGGACGGCGTGTGCGCCATCGCCTCGGAGGCCTGTGCGAGTTTGTTCGACGCCTGCAGCTCACCATCGGCGATGATGACGCGGGACCGGCGCTCGCGTTCGGCTTCGGCCTGGCGCGACATCGAGCGCTTCATCGTCTCGGGCAGGGCGACGTCCTTGATCTCGACGCGATCGATGTGGATGCCCCAGTCGACGGCGGGGCTGTCGATCATGATCGCCAGGCCCTGGTTGAGGCGCTCGCGGTTGGTGAGCAGGTCGTCGAGTTCGCTCTGTCCGATGATCGACCGCAGGGAGGTCTGGGCGACCTGACCGACGGCGAGCTGGTAGTCCTCGACGTCGACGAGTGCCTTGCGCGGGTCGACGACCTTGAAGTAGATGACCGCATCGACGCGGACGGTGACGTTGTCGCGGGTGATGCCCTCCTGGGCCGGGATCGGCATGGTCACGATCTGGAGGTTGACCTTCTCGAGTTTGTCGACGAAGGGGATGATCGCCGTCATGCCGGGAGATTTGGGCGCGGAACTCACTCTGCCGAGTCGGAACACCACCCCACGCTCGTACTGTTTGACGATCTTCAGGCTGTTTCCCAGCGTGATGGCTCCGAGTGCGACAAGTGCGGCGAGGATACTGAGCGCCAACATGTCGAATCGCCTCCTTTGACGATTGACTGTCCACCCCATTTTACTCCTGGCGGGCGCGGAAAGACCCGGTTCAGAGGCAATGTGGAGGTGGGGGTTGGGGTGGCGATGGTTGTGGCGGTGCGGGCGGTCAGCCGGGCCTGTCAGCGGGTTCCGCCCCGCTCACGCCTCCCTCGCCAGCAACCTCTTCCCCGCGGGGTAGGCGCCCAGCGTCTCCGGCAGTCTGACGCGACGGCCGGAGGCGAAAGTCGCGAGCACGCGACCGGTGCCCGGCTGCTCCTCGCCGACGCCGGCCGGTTCGAGGCCGATGCGACGCAGGGTCTGCTTGGCCACGGGCAGCGGCGAATCGAAGAGGGTCACGGCCCCGGCGCGAGCGGCCATGATCCGGTCGGCGATGAGGCCGTAGTGGGTGCAGCCGAGCACCACGGTCTCCATGCCGGGGCCCATCGTCGCGAAGGCGTCCTCGATGGCCTGGTCGATCGTCGCGAGGTCGGCGGCGTTGATCGCCTCGGCCAGCCCCGGGCACGCGACCTTCGCCACGTGCAGGTCGGAGGCGAAGGAGTCGATGAGGTTCTGCTGGTAGGCGCTGCCCGTCGTCGCCGGCGTCGCCCAGATCGCGAAGTCCTGACCGGTGCCGGCGGCCATCTTCACCGCGGGTACGGTCCCGATGACGGGAATGCCCGGTTCGTAGCGGGCGCGCACGGCCTCGAGCGCCTGCACCGAGGCGGTGTTGCAGGCGATGACGATCGCATCGGGTTCCCATTCGGCGAGCACCCCGGCCGAATGGAGGGCGCGGGCCTCGAGGGTCTCCGCGCTCAGGCTGCCATAGGGCGTGAAGTCAGGGTCCATGGCCAGGACGAGGTCAGCGTCGGGGGCGAGGTGGAAGAGAGCATCGGCGGCGCCGAGGAGTCCGAGTCCGGAATCGAGCAGACCGATGCGTGTCATGAACTTCCCTTCGGGTACGCGAACTCCCGGATCTCCTTGAGATGGGCCTTCGTCAGGCCGTGCGCGAAGTCCGGAGCGATGAGCTTGAGCCGGTTCGGCGAGTAGTTGCGGAGGAAGTAGTCGCGGGTGGCCGGCCATGCCAGATCGTCGTCGATCCACACCGCCCGACCGTGCTCATGGGCCTCCAGCCAGTCCTCCATGGCCCGGGCCTTCCACCACAGCTGCGGGTCGTCGGCATGGCGATTGTGGGTCTGGTCAGGCATTTCGATGACGTCGAAGGAGTTGCGGAGTCCGAATTTCGGTTCGAGTTCGGACTTGCACCGCTGCGACCAGGTGGACAGCCACACGACGTCGACCTCGTGCGTCTCGACGATTCGGTCGAAGAATTCGACGACGGCGGGCCGGTAGTGCAGTTCGTAGTTCCACGCCCGCAGCCTCTTCCGCCCTTCGGCCATGCCCCGCAGTTTGGGGACGGGGTAGGAGTTGAGGACGCCGTCGACGTCAAGGAAGACCGTGACATGGCGAGCCTGCCTGCGTGCCGACACCGGCGCCGAGGATGCTGCTGCCATCGTTCCTTCCACTGAGTCTGTGAGGCCGGCCCCACCAGAGCCGATCGCGCGTTAGTCTGGGGGAAGATCGTGCCGCCCGCACCAGATGATCACCCTCGAGTTTACCGCCGACCGCCGCAGAAGGCTGAGTCCATGTACCGACAGACCCGCATCCCCCGGTTGCGGGCGAGCCTGTGGGTGTCGGTTCCCGACAAGGCAGATTCCCTCGCCGAGGTGGCCGATCTCGACAGTGGGGACTCGGCTGTCGGTGCAGCTCCCTCCGCCGCGGGTTCCTCGCTCATCGTCCCCGACGGGTGCATGGATCTCATCGTCATCGACGGGCAGATCGTCATCGCCGGCGCCGATTCCCTCGCCCGGACCTATTGGGGTGCAGCCGCCCCGACCGTGGGCCTGCGCTTCGACTCGGGTGTGCTTCCGCAGCTGCTGGCCACCTCGGCGGGTGAGCTGGCCGACCGGGTGACACCCCTCGACGCGGTACTCAGGCATACGCGATTCGGGGTGCGGGGTACGTCTGGGGAAGCGGCGAGGGTCAACGATGAGGGAGCGACGCGGGCCGCGGAAGAGAGAGGGACCGCCTCGGTGACGGGGGATGCTCGCGCCCTGCTCGACTTGGCCGGTAGCCTCACCGATCGGGCATCGCTCGATCCGTGGCCGATGGCCCTGGCCGGGCGGTTGGACGTGCGCTCGGGATCGCCGGGACAGACCGTCGCCGAGGCGGCCGCCGAGTTCGCATACTCACCGCGGCAGCTGCGCCGGCTGAGTGCCGAATGGTTCGGCTACGGACCCAAACACTTAGCGAAGATCCTGCGTTGGCAGGCCGCGAGAGAACTCATCGCCGCAGGTCGCACCCGCACTGCGGCCGCTGCGGATGTCGGGTACGCCGATGCCGCTCACCTGCGACGCGACGAGCGCTCGCTCATCGGGTAGCGGTGCCCTCTGCGCTCCTCCCGTAAGTTCGTCCCGACCAGAACTACCCGACGGCGGCCCAGCAACCTGGCGCCAGGTTGCTGGGCCGCCGTCGGGATCCTTCTATGCTTGTCAAGCGGCCTGCCCAACCACGTTCGTCGCCTCGAGAAGCCGATACACTCTCCGAGCCACAAACCGCTTGATACACCGGATAGCTTCCTTCTTCGACAGCCCTTCCCTGAGCCGTTTGGCCATGTACGCTCGAGTCTCCTCATCGAAGGACAACTTAGTGATGGCCACCATGTACAACGCGGAGTTCAACCGGCGATCCCCACTGCGGTTGAGCCGGAACCTCACCACATTGCCCGACGACGCTGGAATCGGACTCACCCCCGCCAGCTTCGCGAACGCAGCCTCGGAACGCACCCGCCCCGGATGCGACCACGCCAGATAGAACACGGCGGCAGTGATCGGCCCGATCCCCGGCTGAGCCAGCAACACAGCAGCCGGACTGTCCTTGACCAGAGCCAGAATCCGTGTGGCGTAATCCTTGATGTCCGCATCGAGTTCGATGACACGTTTGGCCAACCGGATCGCTTCCCGACGTGCCTCCAAACGTGCCACAGGCTCGTTCCTGACCCGCCACTTCGACACCGTTCGGATCTTGGCGACTGACAGTTTCCTTCGCGCATCGAGACCGAGATCGTTCGCCCGTAACAATGCGGTCAGCGCGTTGATGGTGCGGGTCTTCTCCCGCGTCATGGACTCGCGGGCACCCACCAGGATCCGCAGTCCCTGGCGCGGCCCATCGGCCTGCCTGGGCACACGCAGTTGTGACTGCTCCAAGGGCAGAACGGTGGCCGCGATTCTGCGGGCATCGATCTGGTCATCCTTGCCCGTGCTGTGACGGTCGCGAACATTCATGCTCGCTGCTTCGGCGACTGTGTATCCAGCCTCAGCGACGTTCTCGGCCAGGACTGCTCCGTAGGTGCCGATACCCTCGATCACCCACAAGGTGTCCAAGTGCCCGCCGGTGCGACGACCGACCCAGGCCAACGCTCGTGCCAGTCCAGCATTCGTCGTTGGGAATTCGCGGGTATCGATGTGCTCGCCGGTGTTGGTGAGCACGGCGTAGACGTGGTTCTTCGCATGCGTGTCGACGCCGACGACAAACGCATATAAATGCGAGATGATAGTCATGACGGTTCGTGATTCTCCCGTGTTAGAGCGGATGATGTCCGACCGTCGAACGGTCGGCTCCGGTCCGGGAGATAGTCACGTCGGAACACTACTGTGATGAGTCACGTTCGGTCAGGAACGGACAACCTTCTGATCAAGTTACCGATGTGGGCCGAGCCGGGGCCGGCCGCCCACCGATCACCAGACAGATCCTGACGATGACATCGTCTGAGTCAGTAGCAATTAGAGTCATGATGATCGATGGGACGGTCGGTTCCTACTCTGCCAGCCAGTCCCAGACCAGCCACTATCAATCCTCACAGTAGCAATTAGGAGTCGAGGGCGGCGAAGAGGTCGACCTTGTTGCCGTCGGGGTCGGAGACCACGGCATAACGCTGTCCCCAGAAGGCGTCCCAGGGTTCGTGGACGATCCCGGCCACGGGTGCACTTCCCTCGCCGCCACGGCCGGTGAGCTGGGCGAAGGTCGCATCGACCGCCTCGGCGGTGGCACAGTCGAAGGCCAAGGACATCTTGTGGCCGCCGGTCGGCGGGGTCCAGTCGGGGTCGATGCCGAGCATGACCGCCTTGGTGTCGAGGAGAATGCGCAGAGCACCGGAGGTGAACTCGGTGTGTGGGGCCTCGGGGCCGCCGTCGACGAGGTCGAGGCCGAGGGCCGAATAGAAAGTGATGGCGGCGGACATGTCTGCGGTGATGATCGAGATCGCGTCGAGTTTCATGACTTCAGACTAGGCGCAGGGGTGCGATGTCGGCTTGAACGAATCGGCCACGATCGCGTGCGTGCGCTGGGTATTCTGACCGCCCTTGGGTGGGCGAAATGGTCCACTCACCGCGCGTGGGCCGTCCGGCCATTTCGCCCATCTAGGCGGAAGGCCCGGGCGATGGGAAAGTCCGCCCGCCTCGGGTCTCAGCTCTGGAGGTAGGGCTCGAACGCGGCGCGCAGCTCGGGCGTCAGCGGGGTCGGCTTCTGCGTCTCGCGGTCGATGTGGACGAGCACGCAGTCGTGGTCGAATACCTGACGTCCGTCCTGGTCACCGCGGGTGTTGACGGTGAACGACGAGGTGCCGATCCGCTTCACGGTCACGGTCATCAGCAGTTCGGATCCATACATGACAGGCACGAGGTAGTCGATGCTCTGGTTGGCGACGAGCATTCCGCCGCCGGTGATGTGACCGGCCTTGACCTCGTGCATCCAGCGGATGCGGCACTCCTCGACGATGGTGATCAGCCGCGCGTTGTTGACGTGGCCGAGCATGTCCTGGTCCGACCAGCGCACCTCGGGTGTGTATTCGAATGTCGCCACGCTTGCCTCCGGGAACGTCGCAGAAATTGGTACTTAACGAGCGTTCTACAGTAAACCAGGTGTACTGCGGCAACGGAAATTCTAGCCTCGGCGGCGGACGATCTCCTCGTTGACGGCGGCGATCACCTCGTGGAGGTCGCCGATGATCGCGTAGTCGGCGCGCTGGACCATCGTCGCCTCCTCATCGGTGTTGATGGCGATGAGCGTCTTCGCGCCTTCGATGCCGGCCATGTGCTGGATCGCGCCGGAGATTCCGCAGGCGATGTAGACGTCCGGGGAGATTCGGGAACCGGTCTGGCCGACCTGCTCGGCGTGCGGTCGCCACCCGAGTCCGGTGACCACGCGGGAGACACCGAGCGCCCCTCCGAGGTGGTCGACGAGTTCGAGGACCTCGCCGAAGCCGTTCTCGGAACCGACACCGCGACCGGCCCCGACGACGGCCCGGGCCGAGGTCAGTCCGGATGCGTCATCGGCGGCCTCGGCCTCGGTGCGTCGGACACGGGTGGTCAGGTCCGCCTCGGCGACGTCGAGGTCATAGTCGAAGACCTCCGGGGTGATCGGATCGGTCTCCTCCGGGGTGCAAGCGTGGCCGGCGATCGTGATCACGTGCAGATCGCCGTCGAGGCGGAGCCTCTCGAACGCGGTGCCGCCGAAGACCTGCCGCAGCAGCCCGTCCTCATCGCAGGCGATGACGTTCGCGGCCATCCGCTGGCCGGTGTGCACGGCGGCGTGGGCCATGAGCTCCATGCCGCGCGGTGTCCCCGAGGCGATGAGCGTGCCGGACTCGGGAGTGATGTCGACGATCGCCTGCGCCCATGCGGCCGCCGAGTAGTCTGCGAGGTCGGGGTGCTCGAGATGGTGGATGACGCTGACCCCGAGGCGCCCCAGCTCGTTCACGGCGGAATCGCTCAGCAACCCGATCACCACCCCCTCCGTACTACCTGACGGCGGCGCAGCACCCTCGCGCGAGGTTGTTGCGCCGCCGTCGGGTAGTAATTGGGGGTTTTTGCGGGCGAAGGTGACCGCCTCGGCGGAGGTGAGAGTGACCTCGCCAGAGGCGTCCGTTTCGACGAAGACGAGTGTCATGGCCTCATCACTCCGATCTCTTCCAAGACGTCGACGAGTGCCGGCGCCGCATCCGGGCCCTCGCCGAGGATCGTCACCGAACTCTGCCTGACCTCCGGCAGCTCGAGCCGGATCCGCGGGTTGCCGGTGCCGGGTTCGGGTGCGTCGTATTCGGCGATCGGAGCCTTCTTCGCCTTCATCCGCCCCGTGATCGAGGGGTAGCGGGGATCGACTCCGCCCTCCTGGACAGCGATGACCGCCGGCAGCGCGAGCGTGAAGACCTCGGTGCCGGCCGGACCGATCCCGCGGGCCTCAATGACCCCGGCGCCGCCGTCGGCAACACCCCCGGATCCGCTGCCGCTGCCACCGTCGACTGCACCGCCGCCACCAACACCCCCGTCGACCGCTCTGATCGTCTGGATGCTCGTCAGCACCGGGTACCCGAGGTCGTAGGCGAGCCGGATGCCGACCTGGAAATCCCCGGTATCGGCGGCGTCGTTGCCGACCAGCACGAGGTCGAAGGTCTGCCCGCCCTCGGCGCGGTCGCGGATGATGTCCCCGATGACCTGGGCGATGTCCTCGGGCCCGAACGCCGCGAGGTCGGCCGCTTCGACGAGGATTCCGTCGTTCGCGCCGACGGCCAGGGCTGAGCGCAGCTGTTCGACCGCCTCGGCGGGGCCCAAGGTCAGCACCGTGACCGTCCCGCCGGTCGCGGCCGCCGTCTGGATCGCGAGCTCGACCGCGCACTCCTCATGCGCGGACATCGTGTGCCCGAGGCCGGATTCGTCGATGTTCGCGCCGGTGTCGTCGAGGGTGACGCTTCCTGCGATGTCGGGGACGCGGCGGATGCACACGAGAACGTCCACGGCTACCTCCTGATGCACTCGTTGTCGGGATCGAACAGCGGCGTGGAATCGATCGACGCCACGGTGACGGGAAAGAACTCCTCCATGTACACGACCTGCAGACGGTTGCCCAGCACCGCCTCGGCGGGTGGGAGGAAGGCCATGAGGACGTGCTTGCCGAGGCTCGGAGCCGACCCCGCCGAGGTGACGTACGCGTTGCGTCCGTGCCCGTCGGTCAGCGGCTGACCGTCGGCAGAGACGATGGGTTCCCCGCCGAGCATGTACCGCTTGGCCCCACTCGCCGAGGTGTGGTCATCGACGGTCAGCGAGCACAGGACCGTGGCCGGATCCTCGTCCCGGTGGCGCAGGTGCGCGTCCCGGCCGATGAAGTCCTGCGCCTTGACCTTCGGCCGGCTCAACCCGACCTCGACCACGGTGCGTTCGGAGTCGAGTTCGGCGCCGAACGCACGGTAGCCCTTCTCGATCCGGCCGGTGGTGCCGTAGACGCCGAGGCCGACGGGGATGAGGCCGTGGTCCCGGCCGGCCTCGTAGAGGACGTCCCAGAGTCTCAGCCCGGATTCCATCGGCACGTAGAGCTCCCAGCCGAGGTCGCCGACATAGGAGATGCGGGAGGCCAGTACTGGCAGCGACCCGATTTCGATCGTGCGGGCGGTGCCGAACCGGAATCCTTCGTGGGAGACATCGGCACTGGTGAGACCGCCGAGGATGTCGCGGGCTTTCGGTCCCCACAGCCCGATCGTCGTCCATGAACTCGTGAGATCGGCGATCTGTGCACCCGAAGCAGGCAGCCGGTCGTGAAACCATTTGACGTCGGCCATGCCGTGGGCGGCGCCGGTGACGATACGGAACCGGTCGTGGGCCAGGCGCATGATCGTGAGGTCCGAGCGGAACCCGCCGTTCTCATCGAGGATCGGGGTGTAGACGACCCGGCCGATCGTCACATCCATCTGCGCCAGCGCGATGCGCTGGACCGCGTCGAGCGCGGCTGGTCCGGCGACGTCGAAGATGACGAAGCTCGAGAGATCGACGAGGCCGGCGCGCTGACGCATCGCGAGGTGTTCGGCGTTGATGATCGGTGACCACCAGCGTCCATCCCATTCGTTCGGCCGCGGCATCACACGGTCGCCGAACTCCTCGAGCAGGCCCGCGTTCGACTCAAACCACTGCGGTCGCTCCCAGCCGCCGGTTTCGAAGAAGACCGCGCCGAGCTCCTTCTCCCGCGCATGCATCGGAGAGAGACGGACGTTACGATCGGAAGCCCACTGCTCGCCGGGGTGGACGATGCCGTAGGTCTTGTTGAACGCCTCCGAGGTTCGGGCCCGCACGTGTTCCCGGGTGCGCTGGTGGGGGTGGAAGCGGGCGATGTCGGCGCCCTGGACATCGATCTCGGGCAGTCCGTTCGTCATCCACTCGGCCACCGCCCGACCGACCCCCGGGCCTTCCTTCACCCACACGGCCGCCGCCGACCACAGGCCTGCCACCTGCGGTGATTCGCCGAGGATGGGGGCTCCGTCGGGAGTCAGGGACAGCAGGCCGTTGATCGCATAGCGGATCTCGACATCGGGGTTCGACAGCACCTCGGGCATGAGTTCGACGGCCTGTTCGAGCTGCGGGTCGAAGTCCTCATCGGTGAAGGGCATCTCCGTGGGGGAGAGCTTGGCCGCCTCGATGGACGGGATCTCATCGGGGTCGTGGAGGATCGGGCGGTGCGCGTAGGAGCCGATCTCCATGTCCGAACCGTGCTGGCGTTCATAGCAGAAGGTGTCCATGTCGCGCACGATCGGAAACGAGATCTCGCCGGGGCGTTCGGCCAGCTGCGGGACCGGGCCGACGCTGATCATCTGGTGCACCGCCGGGGTCAGCGGGATCGCGGCACCGGCCATGGCGGCGATCCGCGGTGACCACACCCCGCAGGCGACGAGGACGCGGTCGGTGACGATCTCACCCCTGCTCGTGTGCACCCGTGTGACCCGGCCATTGTCCACGTCGATGCCGGTCACCTCGGTGTTCGGGGACACGGTCAGCGCACCGGCCGCCTCGGCGGATTCGCGCATCATCGTGCCCGCCCGCACGGAATCGACGACGCCGACGGTCGGCGTCCAGAAGCCGCCGACGATCACGGACGGATCGAGGAACGGCACCTTCTCGGCCACCTCGGCGGGGGTGACGAGGGAGGACTCGATGCCCCAGGCCCTGGCCGAGGCCATGCGGCGTCGCAGCTCCTCCATCCGCTCCTCGGTGCGGGCGACCTCGAAGCCGCCGGACTCGGTGAAGACGCCGAGCTCCTTGTATTGGGCCATCGAATCGAGGGTGAGGTCGGCGATCTCACGGGAATGATCGACGGGGAAGATGAAGTTCGATGCGTGCCCGGTCGAGCCGCCCGGATTCGGCAGCGGACCCTTGTCGACCTGGACGATGTCGGTCCAGCCGAGCTCGGCGAGATGATGGACGAGACTGTTGCCGACGATGCCGGCGCCGATCACGACGACGCTGGCTTGGGCGGGGACGGAAGCCATGGGGCGGCCCCTCTCCGGAGGCACCTTCGCCTCCAACGGCAGGTGCCGCGCGGCGGGCGGCAGACTGCACGAGATGGAACTCGGTAGGTTGATCGTCCTCCCCGTCGCCGAGGCATGTCAAGGGTTCCCCTCGGCTGCTCAGGTGACGATGGCCGGGCCCGGGAGACGGCCGTGCGGTAGGGTGATTCCGGTCGGTCTGCCGAAGGGCGCCGACCCACCTTTCCCCGACGGAGCTGAGCACGATGAGCAATGGGACCCAGTCGATCGACCGGGCGGCAGAGATACTGTCGCTGGTGGTCAACTCTGACGACCCGATCTCGTACACCGAGGTCGTCGACGCGACCGAGCTGGCCCGATCGACGGTCTCACGGCTGCTCTCGGCGCTCGAGCGCAACGGCCTCGTCGAACGCGACGGCGATGGTCTCTATCGCGGGGGTTCGCTGTTCGCGACCTATGCCTCGCGCTTCGACCGGGTCGAGAACCTCGTCTCCGCGGCCGACCCGACTCTGCAGCGCCTGAGCGAGGAGACCGGAGAGACCGTCAATCTGGCGATGCCCGGACCGAAGGGCGTCGTCCAGGTCGCTCAGGTCGATTCGACGTTCGTCCTCGGGGCCACGAACTGGGCCGATGTCGACGTGCCGCCGCACTGCTCGGCACTCGGGAAGGTCATGTACGCCTTCGACGTCATCCCCCTGCCGACGGGTCGGCTCGAACGCCGGACCGATCGGACGCTGGGGTCGCGTAAGGAGCTCACGGACAACCTCGCCGAGGTGCGCGAACGCGGGTTCGCCATCGTCCACGAGGAATTCGAGATCGGCCTCGACGCCCTGGCCGCCCCCGTCTTCGGCGCCGATGGCGCCGTGGTCGCGGCCGTCGGCATCTCGGGTCCGACGATGCGCATCGCCGAGCATCACGACAAGCTCGGTGCGCTGCTGACCGACGAAGCGGGTCTGCTCTCACGCACCCTGCGACGCAAGGTCGCGCACCGGTGAGCGTTGAACGTCGGGCAATGCCGTTGCTCACCCGAAAATAGGTCGCAATCGGATAATTTCTGCGCGGCGGAAATGTCCGTTTGCGACCTAATCTTGGGGCGTCGTCTGAGGGCGCCCCGCTCTTCGGTGAGAACAGGTCACTGCAGGCTGGAGAACTCCTCCGCCCCGCCGAGGGCAGCGAGCTGCTTGCGCCGCCACACCTCGGTGTCCTTGATCTGATTGAACGTGTAGATGTGCAGCCCGGCCACGCCCATGCCCGGGTCGTCGAGGATCGGGGCGAGCTTGTCGAGGAACTTCCGCGGGTTGTATCCGCCGGGCTTGGCCATCCGGGTGAACGTCGCGGTGTTCTTCCGCAGGAACCGCGTGGACTCGCCCACGCCGATCTTCGTCGCCACCTTGGCGAGCTTCACGAGCTCGACCTTGCCAGCGATGCCGAGGATGAGCGGCAGCTCGATCCCCCGCGATCGGACCCGGGCCACCCACGAGGCGACGACGCTCGGGTCGAAGCAGAGATTCGAGACGAGGTGCGTGGCGTAGTCGCGTTTGTCCCACATCGCCTGGACCGTCACGTCGTCGGGAATGATCGGATGCGATTCCGGATAGGCGCTGACGCCGAGGTGCTGGAACGGTGCGGCCATGGAGGAGAGATCGACGAGGAGGTCATGCGCTCCCACGTAGCCACCGGCCGGGGGAGTGGCGTCACCGGCGGGGACGAAGATCCGGTCGATGGCCGCCTCGGCGAGTCGATCGACGATCTCCGTCAGTTCGGTGCGGCCGTGGATCATCCGTGCGGCGAGGTGGGGCACGGCGCGGAAGCCGAGGGCCTGCAGCTGCTCGGCGGTGGACAGCGTCGCTTCGAGGCTCAGCCCCGTCGACGCGGTGATCGTGATCTCGCGGCCGGGAGCGACGTACTCCTCGACGCGTTCGACGATGCCTGCCGTCGGCAGGATCTCGTAGCGGGCGGTGGTCAGAAGCGTGCGCAGTGTTGCCTGTGACATCCTCGTCTCCCTCGTGGCGTCGCATGAAACTCGCGGGAGCGAATCCCTTGCGTCCCGGTGTGTTCGATCCTACACTCATTGTACCCATAATATGGGAATCGAGTTCCATAATATAGAACTGTGTGAGCAGGGGGAACACCATGGACAACAACGTCCCGTCAGTGGATCAAAGCGACAGAGAAGTCCCGATCAACCTTCGTCAATCCGGCCCCACTCCGGTCGAGATGCTCATCGACACCCGTGTCCGCAAGTCTCCCTATTGGGAGCTGTCCATGCAGCAGGGGTGCTGGCGGGCGTCGATCTACAACCGCATGTATCACCCGCGCGGCTACATTCCCCGCGACGAGGGCGGGATGATGGCCGAGTACCAGTCCCTCGTCAATGACGTCACCTTGTGGAACGTCGCCGTCGAACGTCAGATCCAGGTCAAAGGCCCCGACGCCGAGGCGTTCGTCAACTTCGTCATCACCCGTGATGCGACGAAGATCCCGGTGATGCGCGCCCGCTACGTCATCCTGTGCAACGAAGCCGGCGGCATCCTCAACGACCCGATTCTGCTGCGAGTGGCGATCGACGAATTCTGGTTCAGCCTCTCCGACACCGACCTCATGCTCTGGCTGCAGGGCATCAACGCCGGGCACCGGTTCGATGTCACGATCGGCGAGATCGACGTCGCGCCCGTCCAGGTCCAAGGCCCGAAGTCCGTCGACGTCATCGCCGATCTCGTCGGAGAGGAAGGACGCACGCTGCCGAGCTACGGTCTCATGGAGGCCCAGGTCGGCGGCCATGACGTCATCATCTCCCAGACCGGGTTCACCGGTGAGAAGGGGTACGAGATCTACCTCAAGGATGCGACGAAGTACGCCGAGGACATGTGGAACGCCGTCCTCGAGGCGGGCGCGCCCTACAATCTCAGGGTCGTCGCTCCCAGCCACCACCGCAGGATCGCCGCGGGCATCCTCTCGTGGGGGCAGGATATGGACTTCGAGACCCTGCCGTTCCAGGTCAACCTGTCCTACCAGGTGCCGAGGAAGAAGGAAGCCGACTACATCGGCAAGGCCAAGCTCGAGGAGGTGCGGGCCCAGATCGAGGCCGGAACGCCGCCGTACCGGACCCAGCTGGTGGGGCTGCTCGTCGGGGGCAAGCCGATCACGGACTATGCACCGGACTTCTGGCTGGTCTCCGCCTCCGCTGATGGGGAGGCCGTCGGGTATGTGACATCACCGTGGTACTCGCCGGAGCTCGAGGCGAACATCGCGATGGCGCACGTGCCGGTCGAGTCCTCGGCGTTAGGCACCGAGTACTGGGTGCATCTGCCCGAGCCGTTCGCCGATACTCCGGGAGTCCCAGTTCGCGCCGAGGTGGTCGAGATGCCGTTCCGCCCGAGCGTCAACCCCAACCAGCGTGAGCGCCTGAAGATGAAGGGCCTCGACGCCGCAGTCTGAGAAGCGTTCTGCCACCAAGGACCGGGTGCTTCCCGCGCCAAGGACAGGTCGCTTTTCACTCCCAGGACCGAGCGCGGTCGCCGTTGCGCAAAGCCGGCGGCCGCGTTCGCATGTCGGGCTGCCGGCATCCGGCACCGTCACACCCCTCACTTCCTGCGCAGCGACTTCACCTTTGCGAGCAGTTCGTTCTCCGCATTCGGGCCGGCCTTGATGCCGGTCGGCAGCCGGAACATGAAGACGATGCCGACGAGCAGCCACGCCGCGAAGCCGACCCACGACTGCCAGGCCAGCTGTGCTGAGACCGGGGTGATCGGGATGTAGAGGATGAAGAGGATGAGCGTGAGCACGGATGCGATCACTCCGATGACCACGCCGCCTCCGCGCGGGCCGCCGATGCGCAGGGGCCGTTCCATGTTCGGCTCACGTTTGCGCAGCACGAGGAATCCGACGCTGACGAGGAAGTAGGCGATGACGATCGCGGGCGATCCGGCATCGACCATCCAGCCGAGCGCTGCGGTGCCGAGGAACGGGGCGATCGCCGAGAGGGTGCCGATGAAGATGATCGCATTCGACGGAGTGCGGTACTTCGGGTGCAGCTTGCCGAACCACTTCGGGATCATGCCGGCAGCGGCCATGGCCCACATCAGGCGGGAGGATCCCATGAGGAACGCGTTCCATGAGGTGATGATGCCGGCGAGACCACCGGCGATGACGATCTTGCCCCAGATCGTCGACCCGAACATGACCGACAGGGCGTCGGCGGTGACGAGGTCGTGGGTGCCCAGCTGATCGGCGGGCATTGCCATCGAGGTGGTGCCGATGATGATGACGTAGAACGCGATGGCCATGATCACGGAGATGACGACGAGCTTGCCGATCTTCGCGGGCGGAAGTTTGACCTCCTCGGCGGATTGGGGGATGACGTCGAAGCCGACGAAGAGGAACGGCACCACGGCCATGACGCCGATGAATCCGGCTCCGCCGCCGGTGAACAGCGGTTCGGTGTTCTCGAAGTCGCCGCCGACGAATCCGCCGGTCAGCAGCATGAGGCCGACGATGATGAGGAACCACACGACGAAGGTCTGGACGAGCGAGGCGACCTTGACGCCGCGGATGTTGACCCAGGCGATGATGATCGCGGTGATGGTCCCGACCAGCGCCCAGGTGAGGTAGACGTCGAATCCGGCGACGTTCCACAGCTTGATCTGCTCGAGGTTCGGGAACAGGTAGAGCGCAGTCTTCGGCACCGAGACCGCCTCGAACATGACGACGCTGATGTAGCCGCCGGTGATCGCCCACGACCCGAACAGGGACACGCGCGGACCCATCGCGCGGATGAGGTAGTTGTGCTCACCGCCGGCGTGGGGCATGGCCGCCACCATCTCCGAATACACGGTGCCGACGAAGCACATGATGATGCCGCCGACGACGAAGGCGAGGATCGCACCGAGCGTTCCGGCCCCGTTGAGCCATTCCCCGGTGAGCACGACCCAGCCGAAGCCGATCATCGCGCCGAAGCCGATGAACAGGGCATCGACCGTGCCGAGCGCGCGGACGAAGCCGTGGCCGCGGTCGTGAATGACTGTCTGTGCGTCGGGCTGACTCATGGTTACCTCGTCACTTTGATGTGGGTGGCCGAGGACTCGATCCGCTGCGAGATCGGGTCGACTCTGGAACTCTGAAAGCAGAGTAACAGCAATCTGAGCGTTATCGGAGCGCTCCGTGGACAACGGACAGCAGCGTCGCGGTCGACGAGGTGACCTGAGTGTACGCAGACGACTCATGAATGCGGAGAGGACGCCGACTCAATGGTCGACGTCCTCCGCTTGATTTTCATTCGCCGAGGTGGTGCGGCGGTTCGTGTGAGACGATGCGCAAGGCTGCCCGGCAGTTGGCTCGCCTCATTCGCCGAGGTCGACGACCTCGAATTCGAGGAGCTCCGCGGCGCTCGAGACGGGCTCCTTGCCGGTGGACTCGTGCGAGGACTTGCGGCCCTGCTTCCAGTTCTCGAAGTCTTCCTTCGTGGCCCACTGGGTGTAGACGAAGTACTTGTCGCCGCCCGCCACGGGGCGCAGCAGCTGGAAGCCTTCGAAGCCCGGAGCACCGTCGACGGAGTGCTTGCGATCGGCGAAGCGCTTCTCGAGTTCGGCGCGAGCCGGTTCGGGAACGGTGAGGGTATTGATGGCGACGACTGACATGGGAACTCCTTCTCCTCAGAGGCGTTGGTTGTCGGTGAGCGGCTGGCTCACCTCGACCCTACGACTCGGAGCCGAGTGCTGTCTGAAGAGTCCGACTGTTCGCCTCTGGTGTCTCAGAATCAGCCTTCTGGGAGGTGAGTGTTTGGTCGATCCGCCGTGTTCTCGAGCTTCAGAACGCCGCGGATCGACCAAAGATCTCAGCGGCGGATGGAGGCGGCGAGGCACTATGGGCCGTCGACCACGCTGACCACGTCGAGCTGCGTGACCTGCAGTCCCGGTGCATGGACTTCGGCGGCGCGGCGGATGCGTTCGGCAGTGAGCTCGCTGATCGTCGGGAACGCAGCATCGCCGTCCGCGAGCGAGTCGCCGTCCGGGCGCGTGTTGCCGGTCGGGCGCGTGCTGCCGGTCGTGCCGTCGCCCTGCTCCAGGCCATCGCCGCTCCCGGCGACTCGTGAGTCACCCACGGTGCCACCCACGCCCATCACGGCCTGCGCGTTCTTCGACCGCAGCGGCTCCGGGGTCTGGACGAGCACGAACGACCGCGAACCCTGGTCGCGCCGGTTCGCCTCCATCACCGCCTGCGCTGTGGTCCCGGAACCGGCGAAGAAGTCGAGCACGATCGCCTCGGGGTCGAAGAAGGTCTGCGAGTCCACGAGAGCCTTGACCAGCTCCACCGGCTTCGGATAGCTGAACATCCCGCCGAGTCCCAAGGGGTCCAGATCGTTCTGCCCGCCGAGCGCCTTGATGATCGAGTACATCTTCGAACTCGCCTTCTCCGCCGGGGTCACCCGCACCACCGCATGCTTGCCCGCATCACCCCAGGGCCGCAGAATGTACTCACCCGTCGCCAGCTTCGCGTCCACCTCGGCGAGTTTCTTCGCCCCTTTCACCGACAGGATGTCCTCGTACATCAGCCGCCGCTCGGACCCGCGGGCGTACCGACCGAATCCGGCGCGCAGCACATCGGTCTCCACGAGCATCCGACGCCCGTCAATGACCTCGAGCTTCGCCGGTGATTTCTTCTCCGTGAGGAACGGCCCGACCAGACTCGCGTTCCGCCCCCACACGTGGATGTAATCGTGCCCGCGGACGAACGAACGCGCGTTGCCTCCGCCCTTCGCTCGCTGGTGGATGAGCGTGCCCAGCGAATTGTCCTCGCCGAAGATCTCGTGCCCGAGCAGCTGCGCCCACGCGCTCTCCCGGTCATCGAGATGGAGGAAGAGGACCCCGTCCTCGCGCATGAGCTCGCGGGCCAGCAGCAGCCTCGGCGCCATGAAGGACAGCCAACTGTCGTGATCATGCCCGTGATCCTTGTATGTGTGCGCATTGCCCGTGTTGTACGGCGGATCGATGTAGACGACCTTGACGCGCCCGCGATGCGTGGCCAGCAGCGCCGTGAGCGCGGGCAGATTATCCCCGACGACGAGCAGATTGTCGCGCGGATCGGGAACAGCGATCGATCCGTCGTCGCTCCGCAGGTGCGGACCGTGGACACCCTCGCCGAGGTGGGGGCCGGGCTCCGCATCGCCACCGCCGAGGTGGGGGCCGGGCTTCCCGTCGGACTCGCCGAGGTGGGACCCGGGAATCGCTGAGTCGATGAGGCGACGGCCGAGAGCGAAGGCGGCGGCCTTGCCCGGCCACTCCAAGACGGTCGTCATCCTTCTCCTTCATCCCGAACGGTGCCAAGATTGCTGTATGAGTATTTCACGAGTGGCCGTCGTCGGTGCCGGGCTCCTCGGTCTCGCCGCCGCCCGCGAGATCACCGAGCGACTCCCCGACGCCGAGGTCACCGTCTTCGACAAGGCCGATGCCGTCGCCGCACATCAGAGCGGTCACACCTCGGGCATCGTCGACTCCGGGCTCGAACAGATCCCCGACTCCGAGGCGGCGAAGCTCGCCCGCCGAGGCGTTGAGAAACTCGTGCCTTATATGGCCGAGAACGGAGTGCCCTACCGCGAATGCGGACAGCTGCTCATCGCTCAGAACACCGATGAGGCCGAGCGGCTGGAAGAGCTCTTCACCCGAGCCGAGGACAATGAGGTCCCCGGTGCCCGGCTGCTCGAACGCCACGAGATCGCGGCGGTCGAACCCGCGGCCCGAGGCGTGCTCGGCCTGTTCGCACCCCATGCCGCGGTCGCCGATTTCGCCGCACTCACCGAGGCGCTCGCCGTCGACGTGCGTGCTGCCGGCGGCACGATCCGACTGAGCACCGAGGTGACCGACTTCGATGTCATGAGCAACGAGGTCCGCCTGCGCGGACGAGCGGTCGAGCCGGGAGCTCAGAACGAACGCGGGGCTGCTGCTGATGCCGGCGGTGCGGCTGACCCGCGGACGGCCGACTCTGGAGATGCCGATGAAGGCGGTCGCGCTGGTGCCCCGAGCGATTCCCGTACCTCGAGCGATTCGGACACCTCGGGTGAGTCCGACATCGACGATCAGGTCTACGACCGTCCCCGCACCTACCGCGGCGGCGAGGGTCGGGAACCGGTCATCGGCATCGGCGATGAGCTGCGCGATCGCTTCGGCGGGCAGGACTGGTTCAAACAGGCCGAATCGACCATCGGGGACTGGGCCGACCGGCTCTCGAGCTCATGGTCGCGCGGCTCGGGCACACATGGTTCGGGTCGTGGCTCGGATACGCAGGGCTCAGGCCGCGCTCGTGACGGGGAGGCGAACGGACACTCAGACGCATCCGCCGAGGAGGTGCTGGGTGCCTTCGATATCGTCATCGTCTGTGCAGGACTGCAGGCCGACCGCCTCGCAGCCGCGGCCGGACTCGACGAGCAGCCTCGCATTGTGCCGTTCACCTGCGACTACTACCAAGCGCCGCCATCCGGCTCCACGAATCCATCCAACACCGAGCAGTCACCTGGTACGGGGCAGGCTCCTGGTTCCGCTGAGGTCCGCGGGATCATCGGGTCCGTCCCCGACCCGGCTGCACCCTTCGCAGAGACCTCGATCATCCGCGGCCTCGGAGACTCCCTCATCCTCGGTCCCAATACCTTCGTCGCCCTCGGCCGCGAGTCCTACGCGCGGCGCGGTTTCGACCTCGGCGATATCGGCTCGACCGCGCGGTTCAAGGGATTCTGGAGGTTCGCCGCCCAGACCGCGAAGACAGCGGCCAAGGGAGTGAAGACCGTGGTGAGCAAGTCGGCATTCGTCGACGAGGTGCGCAAGCTCGTCCCCGGCCTCGATGCCGAAGCCGTGAGCCCCGGACCCCGCGGGGTCCGAGCGCAGGCGATGAACGACGACGGTGAGCTCGTCGACGATCTCACCGTGACTCGGCGCGGAAGGCTGACCGTGGTCAGGGCCGTGCCGAAGTGGGGAGCCACCTCGGCGCTGGCCATCGCTGAAGCCATCGTCGATCGGGCATTGGACGGCGGTCCCACCGGTGCGCGCGGTCGCTGAGCGCCGCACCGTCCCGGCCTCGGCGACTGCGGCGGATTGCCCAGCGGCATCCACCGCCTCTCTCATTCGGAGTGGCGTTCGAGGAACTCGTAGACCTCGGTGTCGTCGACGCCGGGCACGGCACCCGGCGGGACCGCGGCCAGCAGGGAGGCGTGCATGCGCGCCGACGGCAGCGACTTCTCCTCCCACTTCTCGGCGAGATCCCCCGGTGCCTGCCGGCAGCACGACGGATCGGGGCATTCGGACCGTGAGCGGATGGTCGATTCGCGGCCCTCGAACCAGCGGACGTGGGCGAAGGGGACGCCGACGCTGATCGCATAGTCACCGCCGGGCAGGACGCGGGCGGTGCACCAGAACGACCCCTGCGGCGTGTCGGTGTACTGGTAGTAGGGGCTGAAACGGTCGGCGACGCGGAACACCGTGCGGGAAGTGAAGCGCTTGCACGCGAACTGGCCCTCGATCGCACCGAGCGGATCGGTCGGGAAGGGCAGGCCGTCGTTCGAATACGCCTTGTGGATCGTCCCCGAGTTGTGCACCTTCATGAAGTGCACGGGCAGACCCAGGTGCTCCGTGGCGAGGTTCGTGAACCGGTGCGCGGCCATCTCGTAGCCGACGCCGAACATGTCGCGCAGGTGCTCGACGGAGAGCACCCGCTTCTTCTTCTCCTCCTCGAGCATCGGCACTGCCGCCGACTCGGGCAGCAGGATCGCGGCAGCCAGATAGTTCGCCTCGACGCGCTGCTGGAGGAACTCATGGAAGTCCTTCGGCGAATCGTAGCCGAGCACATGCGGGGCCAGACTCATGAGCAGATGGGAGCGCGGATCGAACGCGGCATCGGTGTTCGGCAGGTAGAGGCGCTTGTTCTCCGTGTCCGAGATCGACCGGGTCGATTCCGGCAGGTCCGAGACGTAATGGAGGCTGAACCCGAGCTTCTCCGCGATGAGCGCGGTCTGCCGCTGTGAGACCGTGCCCGACTCGTAGCCGACGAGGTCGAGCAGCTCGGTGGCGGTGGCCTCGAGATCGGCGAAGTAATTGTTCTTCTCCTTCATCCGATCCCGCAGCTCACGGTTGGCGCGCCGGGCCTCCTCGGGGGTCGCGGCACGGCGTTCGAGGACCTCACCGAGCTGCCGCTGCAGACCCACGATCGCTTCGAGGGCATCGGCAGGAAGGGACTTGATCCGCACCTGCGGCAGTCCCAGCGAGGAGTACATGGGCGAGGCCTGATTGCGTTCGGCCTCGAGTTCGAGGGCCTGACGTTCGTCGATCGGGGCGGGGTCGATGAGGTCGGCGACATCGGTCTTCAGGGCCTTCGCGATCGCGGCCAACAGCGTGACAGAAGTTTCTCGCTTGCCGTTCTCGATCGTCGAGATCTGCGAGGCCGCACGCCCCACTTCCTGCCCCAGCTCGCTGAGAGTCAGACCCCGCTGTTTGCGAAAAAATCGGATTCTTCTGCCGATGCTCAATGGATCGGTCTGCTGCTCTTCCGGTTCGACTTCCGCTTCTACGCTGGTCAAGGCGGCTCCAATCGTTTCTGTGCCTCACTTCACACGTTCGGAAATCAGTATGACAGAACACCGAAATTTCTGATACCGGAAATATCGAGATTATTCACCCGAGAAATCTCTGTCGAACCCCTTGCGGCCCCTCCAGACTGGATACATCAACAACCCCGAACGAACGAGAAAGTGAAGGACAATGACTGAGAACACCACGCAGAGCAACTTGCACGATGCTGAAGCCATCCGCCGCGACTGGGCGACCAACGCCCGCTGGTCGGGAATCGCTCGCGACTACGAGCCCGAGGATGTCGTCAAACTGCGCGGTTCGCTGATCGAGGAGCACACCCTGGCTCGCCACGGAGCCGAGCGCCTGTGGAACCAGATCACGTCCGGTGACATCCACTCCGGTGACTACGTCAACGCGCTCGGCGCGCTGACCGGCAACCAGGCCGTCGAACAGGTCAAGGCCGGCCTCAACGCCATCTACCTCTCCGGCTGGCAGGTCGCCGCCGACGCGAACGCCGCCGGACAGACCTACCCCGATCAGTCAATCTACCCGGCCAACTCGGTTCCGCAGGTCGTGCGTCGGATCAACAACGCGCTGATGCGCGCCGACCAGATCGAGACCTCGGAAGGCAACAAGCAGGTCGACGACTGGTTCGCTCCGATCGTCGCCGACGCGGAAGCAGGCTTCGGCGGTTCGATCAACGTCTACGAACTCATGCGCTCGATGATCAACGCCGGCGCTGCCGGTGTCCACTTCGAGGATCAGCTCGGTTCCGAGAAGAAGTGCGGCCACCTCGGCGGCAAGGTCCTCGTTCCGACCTCGCAGCACATCCGCACGCTCAACGCGGCTCGCCTCGCGGCCGACGTCGAGAACGTGCCCAGCCTCGTCATCGCCCGCACCGACGCCGAGGCGGCCACGCTGATGACCTCGGACATCGATGAGCGCGATCAGCAGTTCGTCACCGGTGAGCGCACCTCGGAGGGCTTCTACAAGATCACGAACGGACTCGAAGCCGGCATCGCCCGCGGTCTGTCCTACGCTCCGTACGCGGATCTGCTGTGGATGGAGACCTCGACGCCCGACCTCGAAGCCGCGAAGAAGTTCGCCGAGGCGATCCACGCCGAGTACCCGGACCAGATGCTGTCCTACAACTGCTCGCCGTCGTTCAACTGGAAGAAGCACCTCGACGACGACACGATCGCGAAGTTCCAGCGCGAGCTCGGCGCCATGGGCTACAAGTTCCAGTTCATCACCCTGGCCGGCTTCCACGCCCTGAACTACTCGATGTTCGATCTCGCCCACGGCTACGCCCGCGAGCAGATGAAGGCCTACGTCGACCTGCAGGAACGCGAGTTCGCTGCCGAGGACCGCGGCTACACCGCGACCCGCCACCAGCGCGAGGTCGGCACCGGCTACTTCGACCTGGTCTCGACGGCACTCAACCCTGAGTCCTCGACCACCGCACTGGCCGGATCGACCGAAACCGCTCAGTTCAGCTGAGTTGGGCCGGGCTCCACGGAGCCCCGCCCACCCGGGCTCACGGGCCCGGGTGAGGCACCGGCCATCGGCCGCCACGAACCCGGCGCGGGTCGGCAATGTTTTCACGGGGTTTGCATTGTCGGTCCGCGCCGTCACACCACAGATCGAACAACCCCGCCAGGCGTCACAAGCCTCCACCAGCAGCACCACCAACCAGCACCACCGCCACCGCACCATCCAGGCAGCCACTACGACGGGTGAGGAGAAGCCCATGTCTTACATCAAGATCAACGCGCCGCTCGAAACCGGCTTCGGCACCGTCCTCTCGGAGCCCGCTCTGACCTTCATCGCAACCCTGCATGACGAGTTCGCCGGCACCATCAGCGACCTGCTGCGCGCACGCGCCAACCGGGCCGAGGAGATGAACGGCGGAACCCTGCCGCGCTTCAAGCCCGAGACGGCCCGCATCCGCGCCGACCGGTCCTGGACCGTCGCCGGCTCGCAGGACGCTCCCGGCCTCGAGGACCGTCGCGTCGAACTCACCGGTCCGGTCACCGAACCCGAAGTCGTGGCAGCGCTGAACTCGCAGGCCAAGGTGTGGCTGGCCGACCTCGAAGACGCCACGAGCCCGAACTGGGCCAACATCATCGGCGGTCAGGTCAACCTCTTCCGTGCCATCCGCGGTCGGCTGCCAGGCATCAACAACGACAACCAGCCGACGATCGGACTGCGTCCGCGCGGTCTGCACCTGCCGGAGAAGCACCTGCTCTACGTCGACGACAACGGCGAGGAGTTCGCGACCTGGGGTGCCCTCGTCGACTTCGGCCTCTACTTCTTCCACAACGCTCGCCACCTCATCAGCAACGGCTCCGGCCCGTACTTCTACCTGCCGAAGCTCGAGTCCTCGCAGGAGGCTCGGCTGTGGAACAAGATCTTCGTCAAGGCCCAGAACATGCTCGACATCGAGCAGGGAACCATCCGCGCCACCGCTCACATCGAGACGATCACGGCTGTGTTCCAGATGGAGGAGATCCTCTACGAGCTGCGCGACCACTGCGCCGGACTCGAGGCCGCCGGCTGGGACTACCTGTTCTCCGTGGTGAAGAACCTGCGCAATGCCACCGACTACGTGCTGCCCGACCGGCAGCGCTTGACGATGGACCTGCCGCTGATGAAGGCCTTCACCGACCGCCTCGTCGCCACCTGCCACCGCCGCGGTGCGCATGCGATCGGCACGATGTCGAACCTCATGGCCGATCACCCGGACAAGGAGTTCGTCGCCGCCGAGTTCGAGCGCATGCGTGAGGACAAGGCTCGTGAGGCCTGGCAGGGCTTCGATGGCACCTGGGTCGCCGACCCGGCTCTCGTTCCGGCCGCCCTGGACGTGTTCGACGCTGCTCTCGGCTCGAAGCCGCACCAGCTGGAGAACAAGCGTCCCGACGTGCAGGTGACCAGCGCGAACATCCTCGACATCACCGGCCTCGAGCCGATCGTGACCGAAGAGGGTGTGCGGGTGAACATCCGCGTGGCCATCGGATACATGAACGAATGGCTCGGCGGCAACGGTCACGTGGCGCTGGAGAACCAGCTCGAGGACGTGTCGACCGCAGAGATCTGCCGCTCACAGATCTGGCAGTGGATCCACCATGAGGTGACCCTCGACAACGGCCAGCAGGTGACCCGTCACCTGGTCGAACGCTACCTCGGAGAGGAGCTGGCTGCGATGGATCGCCGCCCCGACGATCACTTCGACGAGGCTGTGGAGATCTTCCGCTCCACCGCTCTCGACGAGCCCTTCGCCGAGTTCCTCACGATGCCTGCCTACAACGACCACCTGGTCGACCGGGTGTCGAAGACCGACGCGGAACTCTACGTCGCCTGACCCCTATTACTACCCGACGGCGGCCCAGCAACCTTGCGCCAGGTTGCTGGGCCGCCGTCACGTAGTTCTGGGAGGGCGGGAGGGGGTCAGGACCAGTCGTCCATGCCCTCGGGCGGCCACGGCTCGCCGTCGGCCTCGGCGTTGAGCTGATAGGCGATCGCTCCGTCGATGGACTCGCGGATGATGTCGGCGTGACCGACATGCCGGGCCACCTCGGTGTTGAGATGCAGGAGAATCCAGCGCACGGACATGACGAAGTCCTGCGGCATCCACGGATTCGGCGGAGTCGCGCTCACGGCCCCGAGATCGACACCCGTGTCGATGACGGTCTGCCGGACCTCATCGATACCTGAGATGACGCGTTCGAAGATCTCCCCCAGAGACCATCCCGACGCCGAGGCTGCCGTGAGTTCCGCTGTCACCTCGGCCGCGTACCGCCACACGGTGATCCTGCGGACCGATGCGGGTGTGGATGAGGCGAGACGATGGTTCCCGAGCAGGGCTGCGACGGTCGCCGAGGCTGCCGACGGTGTCCGTGTCACCTTCGGTGTCGACGACCTGAGATGGGCGGCGGTGATGGTCGTGATGACTCCCGAACCTTTCGACGTCCTCGAACCGGGTGGACTGTTGGCCGAACTCACGGCGCTGGCAGACCGGGCGCGGTCCATCGGTCAGACAGGGAAGTCGCCGCTGGGAGCAGGCGAGTGAACCGCGCCGGTCGCGCGCGGAGCTTCAGGCGAAACGTGACTGCCGCGAGAGCAGTGACTCGGTCGTCGTCACCTCGGCGAAACCGCCGCCGGAGAGATTGACCGCAGTGGCCTCGATGAGCTGCTCCGCGCTCAGCGAGGGCGAGTTCGGTGTGGTGCCAGTCGCGCTGAGCGGGAAGGTCGTCGTCGCGTCGAGGGCGACCGTCACCGTGAACCCGAGGTTCCCGCCCATCCGGGCCGTGGTCTCGACGCACATGTTCGTCTGAATTCCGGCCAGGACGATCGCATCGATGCCGCGTTCGCGCAGCCACTCGGCCAGATCCGGAGTGCCGAGGAACGATGAGTTGACGGTCTTCGTCACCAGCAGATCGGGAACGGCAGCGGCAACCTCGGGGAAGAAGTCGTTGCCGGATTGGCCGACCCGCAAGGGCGAGTGGGGGTGGATGCTGTCGTGGCGGACGAGCACGATCGGCAGCCCCCGCCCGGTGAAGTCGGCGATGAGCGCGGCCACGTTCGCCCGGCACCCTTCGAGGTCGTGGGGGGCTCCCCAGCTGGGATCGAGGAATCCCTGTTCCATGTCGATGACGATGAGCGCCCGGGGCAGGTCGGCGGTCGGTGAAATGTTCGTAGTCATGGTGGTATTCAAGTCGCATCTCACCGAGAAGTCAGCGGCATGAATGACAGCATTCGATAGGATTGTGCCATGGAATCTGCCGTAGATACTGCTGCGGGCCCGGATCAGGGTGCGGGCCCGCAGGGCCTGCGCGTCGACATCCTCGTGTTCGAGCAGGCGCGGATGTACGACCTCGCGACTGCGCTCGAGGTGTTCTCCGATCGCAGCGATCGAGGACTGCCGCGCCATGATGTGCGCCTGGTCGGATCGCAGCCACGGGTGTCCTGCGACTCGGGAGCAACAATCGAACTCACCGGATTTGCCGATATCCCGGATCTCCTCATCGTTCCCGGGTCGGACCAACGATTGGGTCGCCTCGATGAGGAAGAGCTCGCATGGATTCGGCGAGCCCACGAAGGCGGAGCGATCGTTGCGGGACTGTGCACGGGCGCGTTTGCCCTTGCGGAGGCGGGTCTGCTCGATGGTCGACGAGCCACGACGCACTGGAGATTCGCCTCGGCGCTGGGTGAACGGTTCCCCGCGGTCGACGTTGCCGCTGATGAGATCTTCGTCGGCGGTGACGGGGTCTGGACCTCGGCTGGGGTCAGTGCCGGGGCGGACCTGCTGATCCACCTCGTCGAATCGACCCTCGGGGCGACGGTCGCGGGCATCGTCGCGCGGTCGATGGTGATTCCGCTGCGCCGGTCCGGCAACCAAGCACAGTTCATCGACCATGAGGTTGAGACCAGCGCGGCCGAGGACTTCCGCCTGCTCGAAGACCGCGTGAGGTCGAAGCCCTATGAGGACTGGTCGGTGGCGCGGTTCGCCACGGAGCTCGGGCTCTCGAAGCGCACCTGCTACCGGACGTTCGCGTCGCTGCTGGGCACCAGCCCGCACGAGTGGCTGATCGGTCTGCGGCTCGACGTGGCCAGACTGCTGCTCGAGTCCACCTCGGCGCCGATCGAGATCGTCGCGGCTGATTCCGGCATGGGAACACAGGACAATCTGCGCAAGCACTTCGCCTCTCGGTTCGGGCTCAGTCCACGAGACTATCGCGCCCGCTTCGCCCCGGCAGTCTGACTCCGCACCCGACCACTTCCACACCTCCGTACTACCCGACGGCGGCGCAGCAACCTCGCGCCACATTGCTGCGCCGCCGTCGGGTAGTAAGGAGGGGAGGTGAAGGGATGGTGAGACCCGAATGAATGAATCCTGGATGAGTCCATATACTGGGGGCCATGACGATTCTCATTGGCTACCTGCCCGCTCCCGAGGGTGAGGCCGCTCTGCGTGCGGGATTCGCGGAGGCCAAACTGCGGTCGAGCGCTGCCGTCGTGATCAACTCACAACGACGAGGTGCCAGCGGAACCCCGACCGAGATCGGTCCCGATGAGATCAAACGGATCGTCGACCTCGGCAAGGAGTCCGATGTCGACGTCGAGGTGCTCCAGCCCGACCACGAGGACGATCTGCCCGGCACCCTCAACGACCTCGCCGTCGAATACGAGGCCCAACTCATCGTCATCGGACTGCGCAAACGCTCGGCGATCGGCAAGTTCATCCTCGGCTCGCAGGCCCAGCGCATCCTCCTCGAGGCCGAAGTCCCGGTGCTGACCGCGAAAGCCTGACCGCCTCACAGTCGGGGGTCGATCGCCTCGCCGAGGAGACCTGGGAACTCTGCGTCGAACGGACTGAAAACCTTCGCCGAGGCGGCTCTGCCGGTGATATCAACGGCGCGGTTCCAGCCCCCACCCCCACGCGAGGAGCTCGGCCAGTGACACACCATCGGCGTCGCTGAGATCCGTGATCTGCGTCCGGCACGAATAGCCGTCGGCGAGCACGACCGACGTCTGTGACTCGGATTCGGGCGCGGGCCCGACGCGGCCGCCGGACTGTACCGAATCCCTGTCGTTCCCCGTCGCTGCGCGACCAGAGTGGGCAGGGGAGGATCCGGCCCGGTCGCCGGCTCGCATACCCCGCTCCCGCAGCGCGGGCAGCAGTGCCACCTCGGCGACGGCGACCGAGGTCTCATAGTGGCCCTCCTCGACGCCGAAGTTCCCGGCCAGGCCGCAGCACCCGCCGAGGAACCGACTGCTCGCCCCGGCCCTGGCCAGCAGCTCCTTGTCCGCCGCGGTGCCGAAGATCGCCGACTGATGGCAGTGCGGCTGAACGAGCGCCTCGACACCGGAGAGATCCGGCAGTTCCGCGCCGATGCTCAGCAGATACTGGGCCAAGGTCTGCACGCGAGCCGCCACCCGGTTCGACGCCTCGTCGGCGACGAGCTTGCGCGAATCGTCCTTGAGCGTGGCCAGGCACGAGGGCTCGACGCCGATGATCGGCACATCCCCGGTGGCATCGAGGGCATCGATCGTCTGCGACAGATTCGCACGAGCGGCATCGAGCTGACCGGTCGAAATGAGTGGCAGACCGCAGCACACCGTCTGGTCGATCACCCGCACGGTCACCCCCGCCCGCTCGAGCACGGCCACGGCCGCCGCGAGGATGCGCGGGGCGAAGTGGTTCGACCATGAATCGGCGAACAGCACCACCTCGGCGGTCTTCGACGTTCCCGCGCCCGACTGCGCACCTGCCTCGGCGCCGGTGCGAGAATCCGCAGGCACTGCACCCGCACGCGCACCCTGCCACCACTTCCGGAACGTCGTCGACGCGAACTGCGGGATCGACCGGCGGACGTCGATGCCGGAGATCCGCTTCGCCACGGTCGACAGCACCGGCAGCCCCGACACCCGGTTGAGTACCGGCGCCACCGGTGTGACCAGGCGTGCGAGCTGCGGGAGGAACCCGAGCGAGTAGTGCTTCATCGGCCGCAGTCTGCCTTTGTAGGACTGGTGGAGGACCTCGGCCTTGTACGTGGACATGTCGGTGCCGGTCGGGCACTCGGTCCCGCAGGCCTTGCACGACAGGCACAGATCGAGAGCCTCGGCGACCTCGGGCGAATCCCACCGCGGTTCGAGCAGATCCCCCGACACCATCTCCTGCAGGACCCGGGCACGCCCCCTGGTCGAATGCCGTTCATCGCGTGTGGCCTGATAGGACGGGCACATCGTCCCGCCGCCGCCCGCCGAATCCGCGCGGCATTTGCCGACACCGGTGCACCGATGCACCGCCGAGGCGAAGCCCGCCGATTCGCCCTCATACGCCATCGCCAGCCCACCGGGCAGCTCCTGCCGCAGCGGCAGCTCGGTCAGCCGAATCGACTCGTTGAGCGCGTCCGGATCGACGATGACCCCGGGATTGAGCAGATGCTGTGGGTCGAAGAGCGCCTTGACCTGCGAGAACAGATCGAGCGCAGCAGGGGTGTACATGAGACGCAGCAGCTCCGAGCGCGCCCGACCGTCGCCGTGCTCACCGGAGACCGACCCTCCGTAGCGGGCCACGAGTTTCGTGGCCGCGACCATGAAATCACGCATGATCTGGGGCCCGTCCGGGTCCTCGAGCGGGAAGTCGACCCGCATGTGCAGGCACCCGTCCCCGAAATGCCCGTATGGAATCCCCCACAGCCCATGTTCGTCGAGCAGCGCCATGAGGTCGTGCAGATAATCGCCGAGGTGGTCGACCGGAACCGCCGAATCCTCCCACCCCGCATGAGCGTCCCGCCCGTCCGGGGTGCGCGAGACCAGACCCGCGCCGTCGGCGCGGATCGCCCACACCTCGGCGGCGGCCGCAGCGTCGAGGACCGCGGAGTCCAGGGACTGCGATTCGGCGATGAGGCGCTGGGTCTGTCGGTCGAGCTCGTCCTCGTCCTCACCTGTGAGTTCGACGACTAGCCAGCCGGATCCCTCGGGCAGCGTGGGGACCGCCTCGGCGCCCTTGGTTTCGATGACCCGGGCGAGCATCCGCGAATCGAGGCCCTCGCACGCGGCGACGGGGAAGTCCTTCAGCAGCGGAGCATCATGAGCTGCGGCGACCATGTCCTCGTAGCCGAGCACGACCGCCGAGGTGTGGCTCGGATCCTTGACCAGGCGCATCTTCGCGGCGAGGACGATGCCCCAGGTGCCCTCGGTGCCGGCGAAGGCGCGGCGGACGTCGAAGCCGTTCTCCGGCAGGAGGGACTCGAGTCCGTAGCCCGAGACCTGGCGGGAGAAGGTGCCGAAGTTCGTGCGGATGGTGCCGAGGCTCGCAGCCACGAGTTCATGCAGTCGCGGGAAGATCCCGGACGCATCCGAGTCGTCGAGGGTGACCACGCTGCCGTCGATGAGCATGACCGTGAGCGCGAGGATGTTGTCCCCGGTGCGCCCATAGCCTAGGGCCCGGGGTCCGCAGGCATTGTTGCCGATCATCCCGCCGATCGTGCACCGTGTATGCGTCGACGGGTCGGGGCCGAACCGCAGGCCGTGCGGCTTGGCCTGTTTCTGCAGGTGGGCGTGCACGCAGCCGGCCTGGACCCACGCCGACTGCTCGTCCGGGTCGAGGTCGAGCACGGCATTCATATGCCGTGAGAAGTCGAGGATGATCCCGCGTCCGATCGCATTGCCGGCGATCGAGGTGCCGGCTCCGCGGCTGGTGATCGGGACCCCGCGGCGGCGCGCGATCGCCAGAGCGGACCGCACATCGTCCTCGTTGTGAGGGAAGACGATGGCGGCGGGGACGAGCCGGAAGAGGGAGGCGTCGGAGGTATAGGCGGCTCGGTCCGTCGCCTCGATGCTGAAGTCGTCGATACCCGCAGCACGGAACTCGGCGTCGAGGGCGGCAGGCAGCGTCGTCGTGGACTCGTCTTCGTCGACGGTCGCCCGATTCGCTCCGGTGGGATGGGCCATAGTCGTCATGCTTCGCATTGTGCCACTAGGGTTGTCGGAACATCGACTCATTTCACCCCCGGGGTGTGTGGCAGCTCACGATTCGAAATGTGGGCGCGTCGTGCCGATCAGGCCACCTCGGCGTTACCGTTTCGTTATATTACGTGCTCAGAACGGTGCCGTTATCTGGCGTTGATTCCAATATCCGGGAATTCTTGGTGTATTGACATATTCGTGGTATCTAATGGGACTACACGAATTCGTGGCAACGGGCCACAGTGGGAATGCAGGGGAAGAAACCATGTCGCGCAGAGCTCGAGAATTGACAGTTGATCAGACGGCGTTAGTCGGCGTCGTGCGAAAGGTTGCTCGGCAACGTTCAAAAATCAACACCGACTATGTGATGGCTATTCTGCGCGCCCGTGAAGAGGGCGCGACCTTCGGTGCGATCGCCGAGGCGGCCGGCACCTCATCGCAGGCCGTGCAGGAGATCGTACGTCGGCATGCGCCGGTCAAGCGCAGCGAGCCGAAGGCGGGTGTCGCCGGAGGCGCCTGAACCTTGACATGACGGGGCCGAGGAGGCTCCGGTCGGACCGCTGAGCGCGCACCTTTCCCGCGCCTGCACCAGGGCGGTGACCCCTTTCGGATATGGGTCACCGCCCTTGTGTGTTCCGTGAACATTTCACGACCGTTTCTTGCTCACTTCGTGTCAGGGTCGCCCTGCCCCCGGGAAACAAGGAATCTTATTGTGTCGAAATCGGTTCGGCGAGGAAGGCGATCTGCCGAATCGACCATGCGATTCCCCGCACGAAAACCGTTGCCCATTGTCCCGGGCTCGACCGAGAGAAAGTTCGGCTCTGGCGCTCGGCGGAAGAATCCGCAGACGCGTTCCGCCCGCGGCGAGAATGTCGAATCCTCGGACGTCTGCACCGCGTTCGAGCGGCTTAGATACAAGAAGTACATACTCGGCGCTGTATTGCAATCTTGTTACAGGGTGCGGGAGAGTGGACTCTGCGCGGCTGCGTCGCGTTCTGTGTCTAGAGTGGCGGTATGCCGATCGAATCCGAAACCCTGCCTGCCGAGGTCGCCGACCTTGCCCTCATTCGCATCGCCTGCGACCTCTCTCTCATGGCGTGGGAGCAGATGCGGGCCTTCCGGCCGCTGCTCGGCGCGAGCCTCGACGCGCGGGTCGTCGACACGAAGACCTCACCCAATGATCTCGTCACTCAGGCCGATGCACAGATCGAAGCACTCGTCCGCGGCTATCTGTCCCAAGTGAGGCCGAACGACCTCATGGTCGGAGAAGAGGGTTCGCCTGCGCTCGACCCGGTCGAGTTCTACTCCGCCGAAATCCTCGGACGTCTCCATGCCTTTGACGCTTCGACAGGAGGGCTGGTCGACCTCAGCGACAGCGGACCGTCGCTTGAGTGGCACGTCGATCCCATCGACGGGACCGTCAACTTTGTCCGCGGCATCGAACATCACGCCTTCTCCGTCGGCGTCTGCGAGGGCTCGGCGTCCGATGGTGGACTCGGCCTCGGCCGGTGGCTCATCGGGCTCGTCGCCTCACCCGGACTCGACGCCACCTGGCTGGCAGCCGATGGTCTCGGCTCCTATCGGGTCGATGGCCGCCTGGCCGACCAATTCACGGCGGTGTCTGATTCCACGGCGGTCTCCGATGCGCTTCCCTCAGTGGGTGCGGAAGACGGTCAGGCCCCTCCCTCGGTGGGTGCGGAAGACGGTCAGGCCCCGGCGGGCATCCCCGCGCGGCGGCTGCACGGCACCCCGGCCGGACTCTCCGGCCGACTGCTCGCCACCGGCTTCGCCTACACCGGAGACAACAGAGGTCCGCAGCTGGCCAAGCTTGAGAACCTCATGGACGGCTATGACGATCTGCGGCGCTGCGGTTCGGCCGCAATCGACCTGTGCATGGTCGCCGAGGGGCGCATCAACTCCTATGCCGAACGCGGCTTGGGCATCTATGACTATGCCGGCGGCGCTGTCATCGTCGAGGAGGCCGGGCTCCTCGTCAGCCGCGGAGGGTCCGGCGGACCGACCGCCGCTGCCGATTCCCAGGAAGAGGTCGACAGGCTCGTCGCCGCGATCTGAACCGAGTCGCCGTCGCGATCATCTCAACCGACCTATATGTGGACCACAGAGTCGTCCCGCCGCCGGATCCGATTCTGCGCGACTGGCGCAACTCGGGGCTCTCGCGCTCGGTCGTCGACCGTCAGTCTCCCTGGGCCGCGCCACCCACACCTGGACGGACGCTCACCCAGCGGCGGACGCCGAGGATGAGCGCGGTGACCAGCCCGACGATGAGTAGGCCGTCGGCGGCGATGTAGAACACGTGCAGGGCAGAGCCGCCGTTGTCGATGCCGGCGAGCACGGCATCGGTGCGCTGGTTGAGCAGCGGGCGGATGACGACGACCTTGATGATGAGCACACCGATGAGCCCGCAGGCCAGCGTTCGGAAGGCGCGGTCGACCCCGGACTTGAGTATCGCCCACAGCAGGACCACTGCGATGACCAGCTCCACCCAGTTCATCGCCGCGAACACCAACCGGCCGATTCCCAAGCCGAGGGGGATCGTGATGCCTGGAGCGGTGAACTTCAGCGGAGCCTCGATGAGTGAGATGCCGATGATGAGCCCGAGCCAGATCGCGGGCAGCAGAATGCGGGCACCGGCGGCGAGCCTGGTGTCCTGAGAACTGAAGACGTTGGCCATGCCTCGGATTCTACTCCGAGTAGAAAGAGGCTCATCGAGCCCCTGCGAAACTCCGTTTTCCTCGTGCCGGGGTGCAGGTGCCTTCCGCTTTAGACTGGTGCTCATGCGTCTGTTCTCCAACGCCGTTGTGCGCAGCTTTGCCCCTTCCTCCCCAGAGTCCGACACCGCAACGCTGCCCACTGACTCTGATACGGCACCCGATGCGATCCTCGTCGACGGGGAGACGATCGTGGCCATCGGCTCCCGGGCCGAACTGCTCGACATCGCTGCCGCGGAATCGTCGACGACGGCGGCGCTCGCCTCGGCGGGTGGGGTCGGAGCCACGACGGTGATCCCCGGCTTCGAGATCGAAGAGATCGACTGCGGCGGGCAGGTCATCCTGCCCGGTTTCGTCGACGCACACATGCACTCGATCGCTTATGCCGATTCGCTGACCGACCTCGACCTGTCGAATGTCCATTCCCTCGCCGAGGCGGTCGAGGCGATCCGTGAACGCGCCGAACAGGTTCCGCTGGGCACGTGGGTCGTCGGATCGGGCTGGGACCTCAACAAATGGGACGATCCGCGCTACCCCGACCGGGAGCTGCTCGATCAGGTCGTGCCGGACCATCCCGTGGCGATGTGGTCGGTCGACCTGCACACCCTGTGGACCAATGGGCACGGCCTCGAGATCGCTGGCATCGATGATCTCACCATCGACCCCTTCGGCGGAGAGTTCGTCCGCGACGAACAGGGAGTTCTGACCGGGCTCGTGCGCGAAGACGCCACCGAACTCGTCGCCAGGTACGTTCCCGAACCCGGCCGCGACGAGCAGATCGAACGTCTCGATCGCACGCAGAAGCTGTTCCTTTCCCAAGGCCTGACCGGCATCCACGACTTCGACGGGATCGCCTCGACGCTGGGTTGGGCCGACCTCCGTGCGGTCGATCGCCAGCACATCCGCGTGACGAAGTACCTGCGCGGCAACGAGGTTCCGTGGGCGATCGAGACCGGGTGGCACACCGGCGACGGTGACGACTGGCTGCGCCGAGGCGGCCTCAAACTCTTCTCCGACGGAGCCCTGGGCTCGCACACCTCGCATATGTCCTCACCGTTCCCCGAGCCGGGAAGCCTCGACGAAGAAGCCGCCGGGACGGACGGTCCGGCGGCAGTTGCCGCCGGTTCCGAAGCGGATGGTGCCGCACCGGCTGGCGCCGAATCGTCCGACTCCGACCCTGGGACCTACGCCTACCCCGGCCACGTCCCCGCGGGGACGCTGAGCACCGAACCCGTCGAGGCCAACTACGGCATCGCGCAGATGTCCGAGGACGACCTCTTCGACAACGCCCGATGGGCCACCGAAGCAGGGATCTCGGTCGCGATCCACGCGATCGGCGACCAGGCCAATCACCACGTCCTCAACGTCTTCGAACGTCTGCGCGAGACCACCCTTGCCGCCGAGGAACGATACGGCCGACCCCTGCGTCATCGGGTCGAACACGCCCAATTCATCCAGCCTTCAGATGTCTCCCGTTTCGCCGAACTCGATGTCATCGCCTCGATGCAGCCGCGGCACTGCATCTCCGACCTTCACCTCCTCCACCTCATCGACGAGTCCGCACAGCTGGCCGCCTACGCCTGGCCGGATCTCCTCGGAACCGGAGCGTACGTCGTCTTCGGCTCCGATGGGCCGGTCGAGCCGGCGAACCCGTTCGCCGCGATCTATGCGGCGATGACCAGGGCGAACATCTCCGGTGACGCGTCCACGTCCTTCCAGCCTCGGCGCCGGCTGACCGCCGTCGACGCCATCCGCCTGCACACGCAGGGACCCGCGTACGCCTCCGGTCTGGAGGACCGACGCGGATATCTGGCGCCGGGAATGGACGCCGACTTCATCCTCGTCGACACCGACCCCTGCGTCGCCGAGGGCCTGAACGCCGAGGCGGCCGTGGGCGAATCCGACGGTCTCCTCGGTTACGATTCCGAAGAAGCGCTGTTCGCCCACGCCGAGGCGATCCGCGACACCCGTGTCGCGCTCACCGTCGTCGGAGGCGAGATCAAGTACCAGGCCTGACCCCGGCCGTCAGGCCTGGCCCTGGCTACCTGGCCTGGCCCTGGCCGTCGACCGAGAAGGAGACCGCAGAATGCCCCGATCGTTCCTGGCCCAGGCCCGCAAGGTCGATGCGGCCACCCCGGACTCGCGCAGCCGCGAGGTGGACTTCCTGCGTGCGGCGGCGATCACCGTCGTCGTGCTCGGTCACTGGACGATCATCGCCGTCAGCGTCTCAGGCGGCATCAACCCGCACGGACTGCTCGACCAAGCCCGCTGGACGCACCCACTGACCTGGGTGTTCCAGGTGATGCCGATCTTCTTCCTCGTCGGCGGCTACTCCAATGCTCTGTCGTGGCGCTCGGCCCGGCGCAAGAACACCGGTTACGCCGAGTGGCTGCGCACCCGTCTGCGTCGCCTGGGTCTGCCGCTCATCCCGCTGCTGCTGACCTGGCTGGTCACGTGCGTCATCGCCCTGGCCGCCGGGGCTGCGCCCGCCGCCGTGCAGCTGGCCTCGCAGATGGCCCTCGTGCCGACATGGTTCCTCGCCGCCTACCTGCTCGTCGTCATCGTCGCCCCGCCCTGCCTGCTGCTGTGGGAGCGATGGGGCTGGTGGTCGATCATCCTCGGCATCGGGCTGGCCGGCATCATCGATGTCATCAGCATCGCCACCGAGAGCACGCTCGCCGGATACCCGAACTACCTCCTCGTGTGGGCAAGCTTCCACCAGTTCGGGTATGCCTGGCTCGACGGTCGGCTCTCGAACCTCAAGCGCTGCCTGTTGCTCTTCGTCATCGGGGCGGTCGGCCTCGGGCTCCTCGTCGGGCTCGGACCGTATCCGGTCTCGATGATCACCGCGGGAGGCGATGCCATCTCGAACTCGGCACCAACCCGCGTGACCATGGCCTTCCTCGGCATGGCCCAGGCCGGAATCGTACTCATGCTCCAACGCCCACTGGCGACACTGCTGCGCAGCCCCGGTCTGTGGTTCCTCACCGTCCTGGTCAATCAGCGCATCATGACCTGGTTCCTCTGGCACCTGACCGCACTGACGGCACTGGCGAATGTGCTACTGGCTCTTGACGTTCGGGCCCTTCTGCCCACTCCGCTGACGGGGATCTGGTGGCTGACGCGTCCGCTGTGGGCACTCGCCCTGCTGGCGATCACGGGAGTGCTCGTGGCCGTCTTCGGCCGCTTCGAATCACCGGCGCCCGATGATCGGCCCGCGCCGCCGATGTGGATGCCGATCGCCGCCTCGGTGGCCATCTGCGCAGGGCTGGCGATCATGGCCGATACCGGAATGGTCAACGCCGATGGGGTCACCTGGATCTGGCCGCTGCTGCCCTTGGTCGGCATGCTCGCCTTCGGCGTCGTCCGCCTGCCCGGCCGCCGCACGAGCGCTAAGGGCTGATCCTCAGGGGAGGACGGGAACGCCGCCCTGCCTCGGCGAGGGGACCATGCAGGTCAGATGTGGCGGCCGCCGGAGATCTCGGTGACCGTGCCGGTGAGGTAGCTCGAGAGTCCGGAGGCGAGGAAGAGGACCACCGAGGCGACCTCCTCGGGTTCGCCGGCGCGTCCGAGCGGGATGTCAGCAAGCTTCGAATCGATCGCGTGCTGCGGCATCGCGGCGGTCATCGCGGTGTTGATGAAGCCGGGCTGGATGGCGTTGATGCGGATGTTCTTGAACGCGACCTCCTTGGCCACGGCCTTCGTCATGCCCACGATCCCGGCCTTCGCTGCCGAGTAGTTCGACTGGCCGGCGTTGCCGACCTTGCCGCTGATGGAGGACACGTTGACGATCGAGCCGCCGCGGTCCTGCTCGCGCATGAGCGCGGTGGCGACCTTGAGCCCGTTCCACGTGCCGCGCAGGTGGACGGAGATGACGTCGTCGAACTGCTGCTCGGTCATCTTCCGGATCGTCGCATCACGAGTGATGCCGGCGTTGTTGACCCAGATGTCGACGCCGCCGAAGGTGTTCGCGGCGGTGTCGGCGAGTTCCTGGACGGCCTCGAGTGAAGAGACGTTGCAGACGAGGCCGGCAGCGACGTCGGATCCGCCGAGTTCGGTCACGGCGGCCTCGATGGCTTCGGCATCCATATCGCCGATGACCACGCGTGCCCCGGAATCGACGAGGCTGTGCGCCATCGCCAGTCCGAGGCCCTGAGCGGCTCCGGTGACGACGGCGACCTTGCCGGTCAGCAAGCCGGGGACGGCGGTGATCCCGCCGACCTCGGTGGCGGTGATCCCGGAGTCGGAATTCGCCGGTGTGGTTGAGTCGGTCACGATGTGTCCTTTCGTCGGTGTTCGGTGGTGTGTGGAGGTCGCCGAGGCGGCCCGCCGTTGTGTTTGTGCGTGAACAGTCCTGTTCATGCAGGTCAGAGGTTGAACTGAGGCTTGTGCGCGCCTTTGAGAAGCTGCTTGGCGACGACGACGCGCTGGACTTCGGAGGTGCCTTCGTAGATGCGGAACAGACGAGCGTGACGGTAGAAGCGTTCGACCGCGGACTCGCGCATGTAGCCCATGCCGCCTTGGATCTGCACGCCCTTGTCGGCGACGCGGGCGAGTGCTTCGGAGGCGAAGAGCTTCGCCGAGGAGGGGCCGAGCTTGCGGTCGGCCTCGGCGTCCCAGCGCTGGGCGGCCGAGAGGACGAGCGACTTCGCAGCGGCCGTGTCGGTGTAGATGTCGGCGAGCATCCCCTGGACGAGCTGGAACCGGGAGATCGGTTCCCCGCCCTGTTTCGCCTCGGCGGCGAACTTCACGGATTCGTCGAGGATGCGGATGCACTGGCCCACACAGATCGCAGCAATGTGGAGCCGGCCCTTATTCAGCGAGGCCATGGCTGCGTAGAACCCCTTCTCCTCTTCGCCGCCGATGAGGTTGGCGGCGGGCACGCGCGCGTCGTCGAAGAAGATCTCCGAGGTCCAGGCTCCGGCCTGACCCATCTTGTGGTCGTGGGGTCCGACGGTCACACCTTTGGACTTCGTGGGCACGAGGAAGACGGAGATCCCCTTCGACCCGGTGGCGTTCGGGTCCGTGCGGGCGAAGACCATGAGCACGTCGGAGGATTCGGCGTTGGTGATGAAGCGTTTGGAACCCGTGATGACGTAGTCGTCGCCGTCGCGCACGGCCTTGGTCCGTAGTCCGGAGGGGTCGGAGCCGGCCTCGGACTCGGTCAGGGCGAAGGAGGCGACGACCTCGCCGGAGGTCAGACGCGGCAGCCATTCGGACTTCTGCGCATCCGTGCCGTAGTTGACGAGGACCTGACCGGCGATGCCGTTGTTCGTCCCGAACAGCGAGCGGAACGACGGGGTCGTATAGCCGAGCTCCATGGCCAGCAGCGCGTCCTGTTCGGCATTGAGACCGAGCCCGCCGTACTCCTCGGGCAGGGCCCAGCCGAAGAGTCCCATCTCGGCGGATTCCTTGATGATGCTCTCCGGGAAGGCGTCCTCGTCCTCGACCTGGGTCTCGAGCGGGACGACCTTCTCGCGGACGAATTCGCGGACGGCGGCGAGGATGTCGTCGAGTTCAGTGGTGTCCATGGTGTGATTCTCCTTCATCAGTGACGGTGGTGCCGAGCGTCGTGGCGGCGGGGGAGTTCCGGAGCCAGTCGCGAACCCGTTCGGAGTCCCTGCCGAATTCGGGTGGCGCGAGGTCATAGGACACCTCCGACTTCGACAGACGGATCGGATTGCGGATGGTCGGGATGATGCGCTCGCCTTCCCCTGCCTCGACGATGGGATCGAGGCCGAGGTCCTTCGCACGCTCGACCCCTTCGGCAATCGAATTGATCGGGGCGCAGGGAATTCCGAGAGGCGTGAGCGCATCGAACCATTCCTGCGCCGTGTGGGCCCGCAGTGCCTCGAGGATCTCCGGCTCGAGCTGTTCCTGGTTGGCATTGCGGATCTTCGCCTTTGCGAAACGGTCGTCTTCGGCCCAATCGGGGCGTCCGAGCGCCTCGGCTAAGGTGGCGAACTGGCCGTCGTTGCCCACCGCGATGACGATCTCTCCGTCCTTCGTCGCCATCGGCTGGTAGGGGTAGATGCTGGGATGGGCGTTGCCCATGCGCGTCGGGTTCGCCCCGGCCGCTGCATAGGCTCCGGACTGGTTGACCAGGCCGGACATCGCTGAGGACATGAGGTTCGTCTCCACCAGCTGGCCTTCTCCGGTCAGCGTTCTGTGCTGGACGGCGGCGAGGATGCCGATCGTCGTGTGCAGTCCGGTGATGACGTCGAAGACCGCGACTCCGGCACGGTAGGGCGATCCTTCGGGGCTGCCGGTGACCGACATGAATCCCGACATCGCCTGGACGAGGAGATCGTAGCCGGGCAGGGGGTTGTCCGGGCCGAAGCCGGTGATGGAAGCGTAGACGACCGCAGGGTTGGTCGCAGCGACAGTGTCGTAGTCGAGGCCGAACTTGGCGAGTCCGCCGGGTTTGAAGTTCTCGACGATGATGTCGGCGCGTGCGGCCAGATCCTGGGCGACTGCGAGGTCGTCGGCGTCGGCGAAGTCGAGCACGATGTCGAGCTTGTTGCGGTTGACCGAGAGGAAGTAGGTTGCGTCGTCGTCGCGGACGGGTGGTGCCCAGTGCCTGGTGTCATCGCCCTTGGGTCCTTCGACCTTGATGACGGTGGCACCGAGGTCGGCGAGCATCATCGTCGCATAGGGACCGGCGAGGACCCGAGAGAAGTCGACGACCACCTGGCCGGACAGCGGGCCGGAGCCTGCGCGGGTGAGGAAGTCGTCACGGTCGGTCATCGTGGGGGAGTCCATTCTCGTTCGATCCGGGGATTCTGCCGCTCGGTCAATTCTGCGGCTGGGCCAGTTCGGTGGCTCAGTCCACCTTAACGCTTGATCGGTCATAATTGAAGAAGATTATTGCGATTTGGTTCATGAATCCCAGTTGACCGCCTGCGCGCACCGTCGCGCATTCGTAGTCCCTGTGCCACCCGGAGTGTCTCGTGTCGCTGCAGCGTCTCTCCTGCCTCCTCATCGTGGCAGCGCTCAGAGGCGTGAATTCCACTCGTCGAGGCGGCGGCGGAGAAGCTCGGCGGTGATCTCCGTTCGGCCGATGCCGTGGTAGTTCGGCAGCCACGTTTCGACGCGGTCGATCGCGCTCGCCGCCGCGTGCAGATCCCAGGCGTGGATGTCGGTGATCCGACGGCCGAGCAGAGACTCGTATTCGTCGAGGAATTCGGCGGCGGCATCGGGGGAGCCGAGCAGGACGAGATCCTGGCGGCACCACGAGAGGTCTCGGCCGCGGGGTGCATGCGAGGCGCCGGTCCAGTCGACGACACCGGTGAGCCTCTCGCCTGACCAGAGGGCATTGCCGCACCAGAAATCGCCGTGGCTGAGGACGCGCTCGCCTTGGAGCAGTTCGGCGAAGCCGGCGCGGACGCGGTGTGCGATGGGGGAGTCGCCGATGGGCGGGACGGTCGGTGTCTGCGGCAGGCCGGTCCCGTCGAGGGCATGGATGCGCACAAGCGCTCTCGCCATTTCGCGCGCGATCGTCGAGGCAGGAAGCGCCGGATCCGGGGTGGAGCCGGGAACTCTCGTCGTGATGATGAAAGGATCGTCGAGATCGGCCCGATGCTCGATGAGCCGCGGCACCTGCTCGCCGAGCGTGCTCAGCCGCAGAAGAACCTCCGGCTCTTTCGCCGCAGTGGCGTCACCGGCAGGAAAGGAGCGGACGACGAACTCATCCTCCCCGTCCGAGGCCAGCAGCGTCGTCGCATGCTGGCCCGCCGTGAAGATCTCGACCAACCGCAGCTCACGCCCCAGCAGCGCCGAGGCGGACCTGAGTGCGTGCTGCTGCGCGGTCGACATGAGGGCATCGTATCGTCCGGTCGAAATGAGGAGCATCGTGTAGTTCGATCGGGCACGCCCTTCTTGTCATCGGGCGCACGCCGTGGCTACGATGAATCCAGGTACTGAACGAACGATCAATCTCGATCGGGTTTCACGAGTCCACCGTCACCGACAGAACACTGGAGTTCACGCATGTCAGAGGCCACCACCCCGCAGTCCGGACAGCGCTTCGCCGGCCAGGTCGCCCTCATCACCGGGGCCAGCCGCGGCATCGGCCTCGGCATCGCCCAGCGCCTCAACGCCGAAGGCGCCACCGTCATCCTCACCGCACGCAAAGCAGATGCCCTCGCCGAGGCGGTCGCGCAGTTCCCGGACGGCGCCGCGGTAGGCATCGCCGGCAAGTCCGATGACCCAAACCATCGGGCGGAGGTCTTCGACACCATCGCGGAGAAGTTCGGACGCCTCGACGTGCTCGTCACGAACGTCGGCATCAACCCCGTCTACGGGCCGCTCATCGACATCGACCTCGACGCCGCTCGGAAGATCCTCGACGTCAACGTCATCGGTACGCTCGCCTGGATCCAGGAGGCCGTGCACCACGAGCGCCTGAACTTCCGTCAGAACAAGGGCCGGGTCGTGTCCATCTCCTCCGTCGCCGGGCAGGTCCCGAGTCCGGGCATCAGCTTCTACGGCATCTCGAAGGCCGCGGTCTCGCACCTCACACGGTCCCTGGCCGTCGAACTCGGACCCGACATCCGCGTCAACGCCGTCGCCCCGGCCGTCGTCAAGACCGACTTCGCCACCGCACTCTACGAAGGTCGCGAGGCCGAGGTCGCCGCCACCTACCCGGTGGGCCGACTCGGCACCCCTGAAGACATCGCCGGCGCCGTCGCCTACCTCGCCTCGGCCGACGCCGAATGGATCACCGCCCAGGTGCTCACCGCCGACGGCGGCGTCATCACCGCCGGTGGCTCGGCCTGAGTCGGCAGCGCAGAACTTAGGTCACCATCGGATACTTCCTGCCGCCGGAAAGCATCCGATAGCGACCTGCACTTCGGTCGGAGCCCCCGAACAGGCTGTTTGGCCGCCGTGTGAGCATTGACTAGACTGAGACGTGGATAACTTCATACGCCGCTAAGACATGACGTGGGAGAGCTGCCCGCTGCCGCAACGACCAGTTGCCAGCAGCGCGACGCAGCGCCGTAGGTGCAATTCCCTCCCCGGGAAACTCTCAGGCCCAGTACCACCGATTGCAGGCACTTCTGAAGGACGCGAGATCGCCGCATAACTGTGGCGCTCTCACGCGCCCGACAGATCGGGGAGGACACAGTGCACAACGCGTCCTCCATCGGTGGGCGCGACACCGACCCAAGGACGGCAATGACAAGTTCACTCGCCCACACCACCGCAGTGACCGGGGATACCTCGCGCCCCTTCTCCGACCGCCACATCGGCCCCCGCGCCGACGACGTGCAGGCCATGCTCGACGAACTCGGCTATGACTCGCTGGCGGCCCTGTCGAATGCCGCCGTCCCCTCCTCGATCCAGCACGAGGACCTCGACCTCCCCGCCGGCCGCTCCGAATTCGAGGTGCTCGCCGACCTCCGAAACCTGGCCGCCCAGAACGTCATGCACACCCAGTTCATCGGCCAGGGCTACTACGACACGATCACCCCCGCCGTGATCCGCCGCAACCTCGTGGAGAACCCCGCCTGGTACACCGCCTACACCCCCTACCAGCCCGAGATCTCCCAGGGCCGACTCGAAGCGCTGCTGAACTTCCAGCAGGTCGTCCAGGACCTCACCGGCCTCGACATCGCCAACGCCTCGCTGCTCGATGAGGCCACCGCCGTCGCCGAGGCGGTCCTCCTCATGCGTCGAGCCGTGAAGAAGGGGACAACCGTCGTCCTCGACTCCGAGCTCCACCCGCAGACCATCGCCGTCGTCCGCGCCCGGGCCAAGGCCATGGACTTCCGCGTCACCGTCGCCGACCTCGCCGAAGGCCTCGTCGGCGAAGACATCTTCGGCATCGTCTGCGCCCAGCCCGGCACCACCGGTGCCATCCGCGACTTCACCGAGGCCGTGACCGGTGCCCACGACCGCGGCGCACTGGTGACCTTCGACGCCGATCTGCTCGCGCTCACCCTGCTCAAGGACCCGGGCTCCCAGGGCGCGGACATCGCCGTGGGCTCGGCCCAGCGCTTCGGCGTGCCCCTCTTCTTCGGCGGACCCCACGCCGGCTTCATGGCCGTGAAGTCCGGCCTCCAGCGCCAGCTGCCCGGCCGCCTCGTCGGCGTGTCCAAGGACGCCCAGGGCAAGCCCGGCTACCGCCTGGCCCTGCAGACCCGCGAACAGCACATCCGCCGCCAGAAGGCCACCTCCAACATCTGCACCGCGCAGGCGCTGCTGGCCAACGTCGCCTCGATGTACGCCGTCTACCACGGCCCCATCGGGCTGACCCGCATCGCCTCCCGCATCCACCGCCTCGCCCACGCCTTCGCCAAGGCCGCTGACACCGCCCCCGGCGCCGAGGTGGCCACCTGGGAATTCTTCGACACCGTCGCCGTCCGCGTGGCCGACGCCGAAGCCGCCCGCGCCGTCGCCGACCGGGCCGGATACAACATCCGCGTCATCGACTCCACCACCGTCGGCGTCTCCTTCGGCGAACCCCACACGGTCGCCGACGCCAACGGCCTGCTCGAAGCACTCGGCATCTACGCGAGGATCGACGAAGCGGAATTCGAAGCCGCCTCGGCGGGGACCTTCGGGGCCAACGCCGTGCCCGAGCCCGCCTTCGATGCGAAGTTCCACCGCGACACGGAATTCCTCACCCACCCCGTGTTCAACACCCACGGCTCCGAGACCTCGATGATGCGCTACCTGCGCACCCTGGCCGATCGGGACCTCGCCTTGGACCGGACGATGATCCCGCTGGGCTCCTGCACGATGAAGCTCAATGCCGCCGTCGAGATGGAACCGATCACCTGGCCCGAATTCGCCTCCATCCACCCCTTCGCCCCAGCCGAGCAGACCCAGGGATGGCGCACGCTCATCAGCCGTCTCGAGGACTCGCTGACCGCGGTCACCGGCTACGACCGAGTGTCCCTGCAGCCCAACGCCGGCTCACAGGGCGAACTCGCCGGACTGCTCGCGATCCGCAACTTCCACGTCGCGAACGGCGATGAGGGCCGCTCCGTCGTGCTCATCCCGCAGTCGGCGCACGGCACAAACGCCGCCTCCGCGGTGCTCGCGGGCCTGCAGGTCCAGGTCGTCGCCACCGCCGACGACGGATCGGTCGACATGGACGACCTCGATGCGAAGATCGCCAAGCACGAGTGCAAGATCGCCGCGATCATGATCACCTACCCCTCGACGCACGGCGTGTTCGAACCGCAGGTGCGCGAGGTGTGCGAGAAGGTCCACGCCGCCGGCGGCCAGGTCTACGTCGACGGAGCGAACCTCAACGCCATGGTGGGGCTGGCCAAGCCCGGCGAGTTCGGCGGCGACGTCTCCCACCTCAACCTGCACAAGACCTTCTGCATCCCCCACGGCGGCGGCGGACCCGGCGTCGGACCGGTCGCAGTGCGCGACCACCTGGCCCCCTACCTGCCAGGCGACCCCACCACCGCCGAACTCGTCGCAGGCGATCCCGATGCCCACGAGCTGCCGATCTCCGGATCACTGTTCGGCTCCGCCGGCGTCCTGCCCATCAGCTTCGCCTACCTCGAACTCATGGGCGCCGAAGGCCTGCGCGAGGCCTCCCGGGCCGCACTGCTGGGCGCGAACTACATCGCGAAGAAGCTCGGCGACGTCTTCCCCGTCCTCTACTCGGGAGAGAACGGACTCGTCGGTCACGAAACGATCCTCGATCTGCGCGCGATCACCTCGGCGACGGGAGTCACCGCCGAAGACGTCGCCAAGCGTCTCATCGACTTCGGCTTCCACGCCCCGACGCTCGCATTCCCGGTCCCCGGCACCCTCATGGTCGAACCCACCGAATCCGAGGACAAGGCCGAACTCGACCGGTTCATCGAAGCGATGCGCACCATCCGCTCCGAGATCGACGAGATCGGCCAGTCCTACTCCTACGAGGAGTCGCCGCTGGTCGGAGCCCCGCACCCGGCGACAGTGGTGATGGACGACTGGGACGCCAAGTACTCCCGTGAGACCGCGGTGTTCCCTGTCCCCGGCCTGCGCCACACGAAGTACTTCCCGCCGGTCAGCCGCATCGACGGAGCCTACGGCGACCGCAACCTGGTGTGCTCCTGCCCGCCTCCCGAGGCGTTCGAAGAGTTCGAGGAAGAGGACAAGTGATGACTGAGAACACGCAGGGTGAGACCACCCAGACCAAGGAGACCCCGCTGCACGCGATCCACGCGGAACTCGGTGCCTCGTTTACCGACTTCGGCGGCTGGGACATGCCGCTCAAATACGGTTCGGAGCTCGCCGAGCACCGGGCCGTGCGCGAGGCCGCCGGCCTCTTCGACCTCTCCCACATGGGCGAGGTGCGCCTCAGCGGGACCGACGCGGCGGCGTTCCTCGACTACGCGCTCGTGGCGAAGTACTCGACGATGAAGGTCGGCAAGGCCAAATACGGCGTCATCGTCAACGAGTCGGGTTACCTCCTCGACGACCTCATCACCTACCGCATCGGTGAGGAGGAGTTCCTCATCGTCCCCAACGCCTCGAACACGCCTGCCGTGGTCGCGGCCCTGAAGGAGCGTGTGGAGCACTTCGTCCACGAGGTGATCCCGGGCGCCGATGTCCGCCTCGTCGACGAATCCGATGCCACTGCGCTCATCGCCGTCCAGGGCCCGAACTCCGAGGCCATCATCCTCCGCGCCCTCGACGACAGCGCCGACGGCGAATTCGGGCCCCGCACCGGAGCCGGAGATAAGGCGAAGGCCGAGGTCACGGACGCCGCCAACGGGGGAGCCACCTCGGCGGGGGATGAGACCATCACCATCGGTGAGGCGGTGCGCGAGCTGAAGTACTACGCATGGATGCCGCTGACGATCGCCGGGATCGACCTCATGCTCGCCCGCACCGGATACACCGGCGAGGACGGCTTCGAACTCTACGCCCCGAACATCGGCGCCACCCGGCTGTGGGAGACGCTTGTGGCCTCGGGCGCCGACTACGGGCTCGTGCCCTGCGGGCTGGCCTCGCGCGATTCGCTGCGCCTCGAGGCCGGGATGCCGCTCTACGGCAACGAACTCGACCTGAACACCACCCCGTTCGATGCGGGACTGGGCCGGATGATCGGGTTCACAACGAAGGAGACCTTCGTTGCCCGGGAGGCGCTTGAGAAGCTCGGGCAGACCGAGCCGGCGCGCGTGCTCGTGGGCCTGACCTCGGAGGGACGCCGCGCCGCACGCTCGGGTGCGACGGTCGTCGTCGACGGTGCCGAGGTCGGCACCGTGACCTCGGGGCAGCCGTCCCCGACGCTCGGCCATCCGATCGCACTGGCCTACCTCGACCGGGAATTCGCCGAGGCGGGAACCGCGGTCACCGTCGACATCCGCGGCAAGGTGCACGACTTCACCGTCACGCAGCTGCCGTTCTACAAGCGTCAATCGCACTGATCGGGTCCTGCCCGCGCCGAGGTGGATGAACCGCCTCGGCACGGATGGGAATCGCTCACTCAGAGTTCAATCGGGTGCTGCCGGTGGCTCGTACACTGGTCTCACCTGCCCCAACAACGTCGCGGCCGCCGCGCTCAAGCGTCGGTCGCAGAGAAGGAAGAAACATGGCACAGCTGCCCCCGCTCCCCGAGAACTTCACGTACTCCGCCGAGCACGAATGGGTCGACGGACCTGCCGACGGCCTCGTCGGACAGACCGTCAAGGTCGGCATCACCGCCGTCGCCTCCGATGCGCTCGGCGAGGTCGTCTACGTCGATCTGCCCGGCGTCGGCGACAGCGTGACGGCTGGCGAGACCTGCGGTGAGGTCGAGTCGACGAAGTCCGTCTCCGACCTCTACTCGCCGGTCTCCGGTGAGGTCGTCGAGGTCAACGAACTCGCCACGGCAAACCCCGGTCTGCTCAACTCCGATCCGTACGGCGAGGGTTGGCTGGTCAAGGTCAACGTCACCGAGGTCGGCGAGGTCATGGACGCTGCCGCCTATGCCGAAGCCAACTCCCTCTGAGACGACTCTCCCCGCAGCGGGGCCGACACCAGGCCGAGCCGGCCTCTCGTCGGCCCCGCTGTGCATATCCGCAGAAACGAAGTGATTGCCATGCCCTTGAGCGTCTTCGACCTCTTCACCGTCGGCATCGGACCCTCGAGCTCGCACACCGTCGGACCGATGCGTGCAGGCTCGAGCTTCATCACCCTCCTCGGCGACGCGCTGGGCTCCGTGACGGACCTGCGCGTCGACGTGTACGGATCCCTGGCCGCCACCGGTGCCGGCCACGGAACCTTCGACGCGATCCTGCTCGGCCTCGAAGGCTGCCGCCCCGACCTCGTCGAAGCCAATGAACTCACCGCCCGCCGGACACGGATGTCCGAGACCGGAACGATCATCCTCGGCGATGCCACCGGCAACGGCGTCGAGCTGCCCTTCACCGAAGATGACATGGTCAAGCGACCCCTGACCGTCCTTCCGCGCCACACCAACGCCCTGACGCTGACCGCGTTCGACTCCTCAGGCGAAACCTTGGCCGAGGAGACCTACTACTCCGTGGGTGGCGGATTCGTCACCTCCGAGACCGAATTCCTTGAGAAGGAACAGGCCGCCGAGGCTGCTGCCGGGTCTGCGGCCGAGGCTGAGGCCGAGGAGAGTGGGGCGGAGGAGAATGGGACTGGGGCCGCGGCTGATGACGACGCGCCTGGTGAGGTCGCATCCGGTCAGGTCGCGTCCGGTGTGGGGGACGGCTCCGCGTTCGCGGTCTCCGAGTCCGTCATCGAGGCCGAGCTCGAGACCTACAGCGAGGAACTGCCCTACCCGTTCCACTCCGGGGCCGAGCTGCTGCAGCGCTGTCGCGAGAACGACATGTCGATCACCGAGATCATGTACGCCAACGAACGCTCGATGCGCTCGGAGGACGAGATCCGGCATGGGCTGCTCCATATCTATTCGGTGATGGAGGAGTGCGCCTCGGCGTCGTTGGACCGCTCGGGCTACCTGCCGGGCGGGCTCAAGGTCCGCCGTCGTGCGCACGACTGGTACCTCAAGCTCAAGGCCGAGGATCCCAATCGCGATCCCGGCTACTACCTCGAGTGGGTCAACCTCATCGCCATGGCCGTCAATGAGGAGAACGCCTCCGGCGGACGGGTCGTCACCGCCCCGACGAATGGGGCGGCGGGCATCATCCCGGCCGTACTCCACTACGCGCTCAACTACGTGAAATCGGTCGTCGACGGCGGCGAAGGCGCCAAGCATGCGGCCATCATCGACTTCCTGCTCACCTCGGCGGCGGTGGGGGTCTTCTACAAGGAGCGGGCCTCGATCTCCGGCGCTGAGGTCGGCTGCCAGGGTGAGGTCGGATCCGCCTCGTCGATGGCGGCCGGCGGACTGGCCTCGGTGATGGGCGGCACGCCGGAGCAGGTGGAGAACGCCGCCGAGATCGCCATGGAGCACAACCTGGGCCTGACCTGCGATCCGATCTCCGGACTGGTGCAGGTCCCGTGCATCGAGCGCAACGCGATCGCAGCGGGCAAGGCCATCAACGCCGCACGCATGGCGCTGTGGGGCGACGGGCAGCACCGAGTCAGCCTTGACGAGGTGATCGAGACGATGCGCCAGACCGGCGCGGACATGTCCTCGAAGTACAAGGAGACTGCGCAGGGCGGCCTGGCCGTCAACGTCGTCGAGTGCTGAGGGGCTGAAGGGCTCGGAGGTCGGGCTGAGACCGGGGCTGGCTTCGTGGCTGGCTGGAGCTGAACGCCTGGCCGGGGCCCAGCACACGCCGACCGCTCACGTTGTCGTCGCTGTATCGCGCTGTGCGGTCAGCGGTGGACGGTAACGCGAGCGGTCGGCAGATTCTTTGGTCGATCCACCGCGTCTGAGGCCGCGCGGAGAACCCCGCGGATCGACCGATAAAGCGGCGGGCTCGCCTCATTGTCGGCTGCCTCTCCGACGCTGCGTGGGCCATCGCACCTTTCGGCACGCCGCAATCGCCTTCAAGCCGTTCACTGAGCCTTCCGTGGCGTACCAGATCAGCAGGAATCCTTGCTGTCCCAAATCCGCTGCAGTGACATGGAACACGTGGAACCACTGTTCCAACTACCCGCTAATGTAACGAAACGATAACGAAGCGAAACCGCGAAATGAGCGCGAACGAGCGCCCCGCCACATCCCAGAGATGCCATGGGGAAAGCCTGGTCTGTTACATGTCGGTAGGCCGTGGCGAACGTTGCGAAAGTGCCCCGGAATCGACGTTTGTGAGGTTGACGCTGGGTCTCATCCCGTTAGGTTTGTTGGCGTGAGAAACGCACTCGCTGAACCGAAGACGCAAACCGACGTTCGTACTCCCGAGCTGGAGGACGGACAACATCTATGGCGGCTCGCGAAAGATACAGCCGTGCTCGATCTGAACTCCTCGTACTCGTACCTGCTGTGGTGCCGTGACTTCGCGGACACCTCGGTGATCGCACGGATCGACGGAGAACCCGCCGGCTTCATCACCGGGTACACCCGTCCGGAGAATCCGGACACCCTGATGATCTGGCAGGTCGCCGTCGACGAGAAGTTCCGTGGCCATGGGCTCGCCTCGACCATGCTCCATGAGCTGGCCGATCACACCGGCGCCCTGCGCCTGGAGACGACGATCACCGCAGACAATGCGGCATCGAACCGTCTGTTCCAGGCATTCGCCGATCAGCGCGGAGCCGGTTTCGACCGTCGCCCGCTGTTCACCCCGGATCTCTACCCGGACGGCCACGACACCGAATACCTCTACGAGATCGCTCCGCTGTAACGAGCCCCACCCCGACACCGCGCGAACTCCGACACGGGAGTGAGCCTCCGTTGGACGGGAGCCTCCGTTGCACGAGGCGCCTCCTGTCGGGTGCTCCCGCGCCCGGTGTCCGAAGGCGGAAGCGACCGCCGGCCGATGAGCTGACCGGCGCAGACGGGCTGACCGGCCTACACGGGCCGACCCGCCCACGAGTCGAGAGCCGATGAGCGATCATGCGAATCGGCAGCCTGGCGGCTGAGCGGCCACCGCCTGCAGCGCCTGCTCACGTGGCAGACGCGCAATCCAGAAGTCGAAAGGACTCAAGTGATGACCGAAAGCACTACCGCACCGACCGACAAGCCCGACATCTTCGAGACCCGCGAATCCGCAGTTCGCAGCTACTGCCGCTCATGGCCGGCGACGTTTGCTCGCTCGCTGGGCGCAAAGCAGTGGGACGAAGACGGCAACGAATACCTCGACTTCTTCTCCGGAGCCGGCGCTCTCAACTACGGGCACAACAACCCCGTGGTGATGAACCCGCTGATCGAGTACCTCCAGTCCGGTGCCGTTCTCCACTCGATGGACATGAAGACCCCGGCCAAGCGCGAGTTCCTGCAGACCTTCCAGGACCTCATCCTCAAACCGCGCGGACTCGACTACTCCGTCATGTTCCCCGGACCGACGGGAACCAACACCGTCGAGGCGGCGCTCAAGCTCGCCCGCAAGGTCACGGGCCGTCAGCACATGCTCTCGTTCACCAACGCCTTCCACGGCATGACCCTGGGGTCGCTGTCGGTGACCGGCAACTCGATGAAGCGCGAAGGCGCAGGCATCCCGCTGACCAACAGCTCGAAGATTCCCTACGATGACTACTTCGACGGTGAGATCCCGGACTTCCTGTGGCTGGAGAAGGTGCTCGAGGATTCCGGCTCGGGTGTCGACAAGCCTGCCGCTGTCATCGTCGAGACCGTGCAGGGCGAGGGCGGACTGCGTGCCGCTCGCGCCGAATGGCTGCGCGCCCTGTCCGATCTGTGCAAGAAGCACGAGATCCTCCTCATCGTCGACGACGTGCAGGCCGGCTGCGGTCGCACCGGTTCGTTCTTCAGCTTCGAAGAGGCCGGAATCGAGCCCGACATCGTCTGCCTGTCGAAGTCGATCTCCGGTTCGGGTCTGCCGCTGGCGCTGACGCTCTTCCGTCGCGAACTCGATGTCTGGGAGCCCGGCGAGCACAACGGCACCTTCCGCGGAAACAACCCCGCGTTCGTCACCGCGACCGCCGCGATCAAGAACTTCTGGGCCGACAACGAGTTCCAGAACCAGCTTGCCGACACCATCGCCGAGCTGCACCAGCGTCTCGACTCGATCGTCGAGAAGGCCGAGGGTGCCTCGATCCGCGGACGCGGTCTGCTGGCTGGCATCCACTTCGAGGACACCGAGGTGGCGGAGAAGGTCGCCGCCTACGCCTTCGAGCGCGGCCTGCTCCTCGAGACCTCGGGTGCCGAGGACGAAGTCATCAAGATCATGCCGGCGCTGACGATCGACTCCCGCGATCTGCAGGCCGGTCTGGACATCATCGAAGCCGGAGTGCTCGAATTCGCTCCCAAGGCCGAAGCCGTTCTGGCCTGAACCCACCTCTGCCGGGCCGGCGTCGCGACAGTGGCGCCGGCCCGCGCTCTGGGCGGAATCGGACTCGGATTGCCGGGATCGACGATGCCCACCCCCCCCTGAACATCACCGTCCCTTCACGAAAGGACTTCACCTATGTACGTTGTCAACCGCGATGACCTCAACGACACCGAGCGCGACATCCAGTCCGAGACCTGGCGCAGCCGCCGCATGGTGCTCGGTCGCGAGCGCGTCGGCTTCTCCTTCCATGACACCGTGATCTACGCCGGAACCACCTCGACGTTCCACTACCAGAACCACGTCGAAGCCGTGTACTGCGTGCAGGGCAAGGGCACGCTGACCGACGAGGAGACCGGCAAGGTCTACCCGCTCCACGACGGCGTGATGTACATGCTCGACGGACATGAGAAGCACACCGTCGTCGCCGAGGAAGAGCTGCGCATGGCCTGCGTGTTCAACCCGCCGGTCACCGGCCGCGAGGTCCACGACGAGAACGGCGTGTACCCGCTCATCGTCGAGGACGAAGCGGCACCCGCGAACTGAGCTCCTGAGCTCAGAAAGGGCGGTCCGAGCTTTGCGCTCGGGCCGCCCTTTTGTGCCGTCTGCCTGTTGACGAGCCCACGGTACGACCGCGGCGACTGCAGGTGTGGTACTCTTCGGTTTGACGAAACTTCAACTATCGTGACGCAGTCTGCCGACATCACTCCAGTGACTTCGACTTTGGCATCCTCTGTTCGTTTTCATCCTGTCTCTCTCAACTCATTGGAGTGTCCATGAAGTTCCTCAAGCGCGCCCTGGTGGCGTCGATCGCTGCTGTTGCTCTCGCTGTTGGTCCGGCAGTTTCCGCCGAGGCGGTTTCTATGTCATTCGATGTGACCAAGCTGTCCGCAAGTGACATGGTCATTTCGAACTCGAACTGCAAGTACTTCAACGTCTACTTGAAGTACAAGAAGAAGAACGTTGACTCGTGGTCAGTCGACTCTGATATCGCTGGCCGACATGGAAGCACCACCGAGGCGTATTTCGGCAACTATACGAGTCCCAGTAACAAAGACCGAGTAATGATCTGTCCCAGCTTGGAAGGGCTCGGTAGGTACATGATTGGGCCGTCTGAGGTCGACATGGAATATGTAGATGCCGATTATGACACCCACTGGGATGCACGCACTGACAAAACTAAGGGCTACTTCTACGTCCGAGGGAAGTCCTATGCGTCGCTCGCGTCCAAGCGCAGCCGAAGCACCGTCACTCTGACCTCGTCGACGAAGGTCTACAACCCCGAGAAGTACGGCAAGGTCAGCTACAACTCGAAGGTGAAGTTCCAGGTCAAGTCCGGCAGCAAGTGGAAGACCTTGAAGACGGTCACCGCGAAGAAAGGCAAAGCCACTTACAAGGTGAAGTCGAAGAGCAAGAAGACCTATCGCGTCACCTTCGACCAGGTCAGTTGGGCGACGGGAGCCACCTCGAAGTCGGTCAAGCGCTGACGCTTCTCACTCGCGGATCGTCAGGTCCGTTCCATCCATAAACCCTCGGGAACCCCCAAATAGCCCAAAAGGACCCAGGGCTTCGTCGAGGGGAAGGCTCAAAACGCCGGGGTCGTTCGTCTGGCTGCCTCCATACCCCTTGGCGCGGAGATTCTCGTTGTAGCGCAACTGACCGATCTCGGCATCGGTGACCGTCCAGATGACCACCTGCGGTGGATCATCATTGACGAAGGTGAACCGTTTGGTATCGGCCGAGACCGACCATCCGGTCGCCTCGGCGAGGGTGTTCGCCAACTCAGCACGATCGATACTCATCGGATTCTCCTCTCATGGATCAAGGGGATGGTTCTGGGCGTCGGGAAGGACAGATCGGGCGGTCCCAAGAGGGAACGCCCGATCTGCCTTCCGGGTCACTGTGCGTGCGGAATCAGAGTGCGGGCGGCCTCACTCGGCACGGGCAGCGTCATCAGCGTCGGAGCGCACCTTCTTGCCGCGGTCGCGCCAGAACTTCGCGGTCGTCACCTCGTCGGTGCCGTCCCAGGCGTCGACCTCGGTGTTGATGCGCTTGAACGTCGGCAGGTCCCCGCGGCGGAAGATCGGCTCCTCGCCGGCGCGACGCTGCTGCTGGTAGTTCTTCAGCAGCGAGAACACCAGCGGCGACAGCAACAGCAGAGCGAAGAGGTTGATCAGCGCCATGATCGCCATGAAGATGTCCGCCGCCGTCCACACGAGGTCGAGGGCGACGATCGCGCCGATGAACACGGCCGCCATGACGATCACCTGATAGATGCGCAGAGCGACCCTGCTCGTCGTCAGGTGCTCGATGTTCGCCTCACCGTAATAGTAGTTGCCGAGTATCGAGGAGAACGCGAAGAGGAAGATCGCCACGGTCAGGAAGTGGATCGCCCACTGCCCGAGCTGACCGCTCAGTGCGGTCTGCGTGAGCTGGATGCCCTCGGCTGAGCTGCCGTACTCGGGGTTCGAGAGCAGGATGATGAACGCGGTGATCGAGCAGACGAGGATCGTATCGAAGTACACACCGAGCGCCTGCACGAAGCCCTGCTTGGCCGGATGCGACGCCGAGGCCGTCGCCGCCGCATTCGGCACCGAACCGATGCCCGCCTCATTGGAGAACAGGCCGCGCTGAACGCCGATGAGCATGATCGAACCGAGCGTACCGCCGGCGATCGAATCCATGCTGAAGGCATCGGAGAAGATCGTGGCCACCATCGAGGGGACGGCGCCGATGTTCATTACCACGACGATGATGCCGACGATGAGGTAGACGCCGGCCATGAACGGCACGAGATAGGCCGAGATGTTCGAGATGCGCTTGGCGCCGCCGGCGAAGATCGCAAAGGCAGCGACGGCGATGATCGCACCGGCGATCGCGGCGAAGGTGCCGTTCGAGGAGTCGACGTCCAAAGACGCCCCGACCGCGTCGACGATCGAGTTCGACTGCACCGAGTTGAACACGATGCCGTAGGTGATTGCGACGATGACGGCGAAGACGAGCCCGAGCCACTTCATGTTCAGCCCGTGCTTGATGTAGTACGCGGGTCCGCCGCGGAAGTTCGGACCGTCCTTGAGCTTGTACAGCTGGCCGAGGGCGGACTCGGCGAAGGCGGTGGCACCGCCGACGATCGCCGTCAGCCACATCCAGAACATCGCGCCCGGGCCGCCGAGCGAGATGGCCAGGGCGACGCCGGCGATGTTCGCCGTGCCCACACGCGAGGCTGCGGAGATCGAGAAGGCACGGAACGGTGAAATGTTCCGGTTGCCTTCGGAATCCCGTCCGCCAGGCTCCGTCAGGGTACGGAACATCTCGGGAAGCAGTCGTACCTGGACCACTCCCGTGCGGATCGTGAAATACAGACCCGTGGGGATAAGAACAGCCACGAGGACGTATGACGAAACGGTGCTGACGCTGTCGAACGCACTTTGGAGCATCTCCATCGAACTGCGCCTCCTTCGGCAATTGTGCTGCGGGGATCGGAGGGCAGAATGCAAGAACTCCGTCCGTGGTTGCTTCCAGTCTGCCATCAACGGTCGCTCTCGGGGAGGGTGGCCCCTGACGCAGTGAGGCCGGCTGTCCAGCTGGGGCGGCGATTGCCTTGCCGACTGCGGCGGAACGTCGTCAATGCCGAACGCGCAGCGTCGACCAAGCGAACGTCAAGCTCCGGCACCGGCAGGATTCACGTCCCGTCCACCCGCATATCACCGGGAACTCGCCCTCGCCGTCTAGGCTGGCCGCCACAGCACCACCCGACCACCCGTCAAGCACAGCTCGATCGGCCGCTCCCACTGCTGCTCGATCCCCAACCTGCAGTCTCCGTGGAGGAGTTCTGAAAATGCCCATCACCCTCATCACCCCCACCGCCGGACCCGCCCCGCGGCGATCCGCAGATCTGGCCGACCATGGCGCCGACCTCGCCGAATCCACTCGCCACCGTGTCCCGCCCCTGGTCATCGCACATCGCGGCGCGTCCGAAGACTGGCCGGAGAACACCATCCCCGCGTTCATGGCCGGCATCGACCAGGGCGCGGACATGATCGAGACCGATGTGCACATGAGCGCCGACGGTGAACTCATCATCATGCATGACACCACCGTCGACCGCACCACCGACGCACGCAACCTCTACCCCGGCCGCATCGACCGGTCGATCGCGGCCATGAACGCCGCCCAGATCGCCACCCTCGACGCCGGACGTTGGAAGGGTGAGCAGTTCGCCGGCATCGGTGTACCCCGCCTCGCCGAGGTGCTCACCCTCGTCCACGACACCCGCACCGGCCTGCTGCTCGAGGTCAAACACCCCGAACGCTATCCCGGAATCGCCGAGGCGATCGTTCATTCCCTGCGGGCCGTGCCCAATTACCTGCAGCGGGCATTGGCCGCCGGCATGCTTGTCGTCCAATCCGCGAACTGGGCGTTCATCAGCGAATTCCACGGGCTCGCGCCCGAGATCCCCGTCGGCATCCTCGGCCGGCCGTGCCCGGACGAACTCCAGGACTTCGCCGATTGGGTCGACCAGATCAACCCGGAGTTCCGTGCCGCCGACGAAAGCTTCCTCACCGCCGTCCACGAGCTCGGGATGTCGAGTCTCGTGTGGACGGTCGACGACCTCGGCGAGATGGAGCGGGCCATCGACGTCGGCGCCGACGGCATCATCACGAACATCCCCGACCGCCTCGTCGAAATCGTCGAAGCGCTGTGACGAGGCGGGCGGAAGTCACTCCTGCGGTGCGCGTGCGACGTGACTGAGCGCTGACTCCCAGGTCGAGGCATCGGTCACGGGGAAGCAGCGGCCGGTGACCACCTCGGCGAGGATCCGGATGAAGTGATTCTTCGTGCCCGCCTGCAGCGGTGACACGTCGAGGGAGACGGTGTCGCGGAGCTCCTCGGGGGCGCTGATCTCCTTCGCCTCGCCCTTGACGACGACGCTGAACGCGTACCCCGACTCGAGGCCGTCGATCTCGAAGGCGACGCGCGGGTGACGGCGGATGGCGTCGATCTTCGTGCCGTCGCCGGTGCGGATGACGAGCGCGGAATGTTCGACGGTGAAGTTCACCGGGAAGATCTCCGGGGCATCGTCGACGATGACGGCCAGGCGTCCGACGGAGGTCGCGCGCAGGCGTTCCCAGCAGTCCTTGGCCTCGAGGTTCCAGGTTGATTCGGCGTTCACGGTCGGCCTCCCATCCGTCAGCGGCGGGGCCGGGGGTCGGCTCCCTCACCGCCGATTTCTACTTAGAGTAGAAGAAAGGGGTGGGCGAGGGAAGAGGGTGCCGACAATCGGGACCTGGAGTCTCAGGGACGTGTGGCGTCGGGGACGTGCGTGCTGACGGGCAGGCGTGCGGCAGGGCTTGCGGGCTCAGGAGTGCGCGGGCTCAGGAGTGCGTGGTCGGGGTCGTGCGGCGGCTGGTCACGGCGTCGAGGGTGACGATCGCGAGCACGATGGAGCCGAGCGTGAACAGGATCATTCCCAGCGCCCACGCGGGGTAGCTTCCATCGGTTCCGAAGGCGAAGCCGATGGCGATGGACGTCGACGTCAGGCAGAAATAGAGACCGCCGGCGACCGTGAGGAATGTCAGCGTATGGGCAAGCTTCGGGCGTGCCTGCTTCGGGTGGGGACCTGCGACCGGATCAGGGATCGGCAGTGCGCGTGACTCCGCGACGGCGCGGAGGGCGAAGACGGCGGCGACCGAGCCGACCGCCGCGGCGATCGCGTTGGGGACATCCGCCCACGTCCACAGCCCAGACCTCGTCGCCCAGTCGGTGAACTGCGAGTACGGCAGGTAAAGCGGCACCGTGCGCGCCAGCCAGACGATGATCGTGATGGCCGCCGTGATGAAGAGGAACGTCGCTGCCGTCTTGCCGTGACGGCGAGCTCGGGCGTCGAGTTCGGCGACCTCGGTGGTTGTGGCTGCGTCGGTGGTGCTGTCGGTCGTGGTGTCGTCGGCGGCGTCGGCGACAGTGGCGCCGACGCTGTCGGCCGTGGTGTCGTCGTCGGCGTCGGCCACGGGCGTGACTCGAGAGACCGTGACGGCGAGGACCTGGGCGATGATGAGCGGATAGGCCAGGTCGGCGACGAAGACGATCGCCGTGAGGATCGCGAGGAACGGGACATCGCCCTCGAAACTGTCCGAGGCGAAGATCGATCCCAGCCCGGCGAGTACGAAGTAGAACACCGTGATGACGATGAAGACGCTGCGCTGGATCGATCTCAGCTGCCGTCCGACGACGATGGCGGCCGCGCCGGCGATGACGAACAGCACGAGCCGAAGCAGGTCGAAATCGCTCGCGCCGGAGAGTCCGGTGAGTCTGGTGGGGGCGGTGAGGGCAACTGCCTTCGCTCCGATCCACGCCGCGATGAAGACGACGAAGGCGACGACCGTGATGGACATGCCCGTGCTGCCCAGGGCTGTCGGTGCGGTGGGAGGGGTCGCCTCGTGGGCGGTTCCCGTGGTCTCGTTCGGGGTCACGCTCATGATTCCATCATTCCATAAAACCAGTTTCCTTGCTTTTTGGGATGGCGGGGATTGTTGCTCTGCCCTCGCGTGCGCCGGTCCGAAGTGAGACGCTGGGGCCATGCCGAATGAACTCGCCGCTTCGACCAGCCCGTACCTGCGCGCTCACGCCGACAATCCCGTGGACTGGCGGATGTGGAGCCAGGAATCCCTCGCCGAGGCGGCCCGCCGTGACGTGCCCCTCCTCATTTCGATCGGGTATTCCACCTGTCATTGGTGCCATGTCATAGCGCACGAATCCTTCGAAGACGAGGCGATCGCGGCAGTGATGAACGACCGTTTCGTGCCGATCAAGATCGATCGCGAGGAGCTGCCGGACATCGACTCCTATTACATGAACGCGCTGCAGGCGATGACCGGGCAGGGCGGTTGGCCGATGACGATCTTCGCGACCCCGACCGGCAGCCCCTTCTATGCGGGCACCTACTTCCCGCCCGCTCCGCGCGGGAACCTGCCCGCGTTCACCCAGGTCCTCACCGCTGTGTCGCAGACGTGGACCGACCGCCGCCCCGAGGTCGACCAGATGACCAAGCGCATGGACCGCGGCCTGGCCGAGATGGCCGACGCCGTGACGAGCGCTCTGCCCGCCGAGGCGGCCGCCGAGTTGCTCAGTGCCGACGAGCTCGATTCCGCTGCCGCTGCTCTCCTCGATTCCTACGATCCGGCCTGGGGCGGGTTCGGTGCGGCGCCGAAGTTCCCGCCGATGATGAACGTCCTCCAGCTCTTGGCGGCGTTCGTGCGATTGGGTGGGACCGCCTCGGCGAAGGAGGACGGCAGCGACGCGACCGCGGTGAACCTCGCGGAGGGCGCAGCCGCCTCGACGAATGGATCGGCCGACGGGCTGAACAACCGAACGGCTGACGAGTCGGAGACTCATCCAGTGGATCGAGTGCGGTCCGAAGGGCGGTTGGGCTGGCTCGGCGCCGATGGGCACCTGAGCGGCGAACTCGCCCTCGACTGCCTCATCGCGGTCCGCAGCACGCTCGCCAGAATCGCCTCGGGCGGCATGCGTGACCAGGTGCGCGGCGGGATCGCGCGCTACAGCGTCGATCGGCAGTGGTTCGTGCCGCACTTCGAGAAGATGCTCTACGACAACGCCCTCTACCTGCGCGCGGTGACCGCGTGGGCGAAGGTCGAACGCGCCCTGGATCCGGCGTCGAAATGGCTGGCGCTGGCCGAGCGGGAGATCGCCGACACCGCGAACTTCCTGGTCAGCGATCTGTCGACCGAGGACGGGCTGATCGCTGCGCTCGACGCCGATTCGCTCAACTCGGCCGGGGTCGCCGAGGAGGGGGCGGCGTATGTGTTCACTCCCGAAGAATTCGCCGAAGCCGGACAGGCGGGCCTGCTGGGCCTCGTCGATTCGCCGGCCGGCGCTGAGCTGTCGGGCCAGGTGGTCGCGGCCGTGCGCATCATCGACTGGCTGGGCATGGAGGATGTGCCCTTCGACGCCGCGCACCCCGCGCCGTGGGACATCGCCGACACCCGGCGCCAACGGGAGGTCCTCGACGAGATCCGGGCCCGGCGTGCGCAGCCGGCCCGCGACGAGAAGATCATCACCGAGTGGAATTCCTTAGGTGTCACCGCCCTCGCCGAGGCGGCCCTGTACATGGGCGCGGGTGCTGAAGATCCGCGTGGTGTGGATGGTGCCGAGAGTTCGCGGGCAGTTGATGGTGCCGCCGGAGATTCGAGTGGGGCGGAAGGTACCGCCGAGACTGAGTCGTGGGGGAGAACCGCGCTGCGCTACTGGACGGCGATGCGTGCGCGCTTCATCGGGGCAGTTGACGATGGTACGGGTGAAGACGGTGCGGGTGGCGAAGTCACGGGTGATGGAGGAGCAGCGGACCCGAACGGCGACGGGGCAGCGGATTTCGACATCCGGCGCAGCTTCACTGGCGGCAAGGCCGGACCCGGGCGCGGGGGACTGGCCGACTGGGCGCAGTTCATCACCGCTGGAATTACGGTTCGGCAGCTCCGGGGTGGGGCCGCCTCGGTGCCGGTGGAATTCCTGACCGGGACGATCGCGCGGATGCTCGACCTCTTCACCGCGGGCGAACCGGACGAAGTGCTCGAGGTCGTCGATTCGCTCGGTGACGGGATCATCGATGTGAAGTCGGCGGATCCGGTGGACAACACGGTGCCCTCGGGCCGGTCGGCCGCGGCCGAGGCGGTGCTGCTGCTCGCCGAACTCGGGGTCGAGGCGGGCGGGGCCGATCGTGGGACCGGCGCTGCCGGTGACGGCTCTGCCGGTGACGGCTCTGCCGGTGACGACGTTGCCGAGTCAGGCGGTGTTGAGCCGGTGGACACCGGTCGGCTGCTCGAGGAGCGCGACCGGTTGCTCGGTGTCTATCGGGCGCTCGCCGGACAGGCCCCGCGCGGCTGTGGGCATGCTCTCTGGCAGGCTGAGCGCGCGCTCGGCCCGGTCCGGGTCGCCACCCACGAGACAGAGCTGCGCCAAGCTGCTGCGCGGCACCCATCGGTGACTCTGCTGACGGATTCGACCGGGGTGCCGGGGCCAGACGGAGACGAGGTGGACGTCCCCGCGGGGACGGCGATCGTCTGTCGGGGCACGCAATGCTCCCTGCCGGTGGGAACGGTCGCCGAACTCACGGCACTGTTGGACGGGTAGGGAGAGCTGCCGCGCTGGCTCAGCTCCAGGTGAGCCGTTCGATGCCGGAGAGGACGAGGTGGAGTCCGACGATGAACTCGGACTTCGCATCGAACTTCGCGAACTCGCCGAGGACGGAGTGGACGAAGGGGAACTCTTGCTCATCGAAGCTCGACCAACGGTCGATCTGCTCGGCGAATTCGGCATCGGCGTCGTCCATCGCGTCTCTGTCGATCGCCCCCTGGGAGACCTCCGCGCCCATGCCTGAGGCGTAGTTGACCACGGCCAGCGAGGCGTGGAACTGGGTCGTGAGGTCGAGCTCGGTGCGCTGGAGCGCCTGGCCGACCCGCTCCCAATAGGTCAGCGAGTTCGGTTCGTCCGGCCCCGCCTTGATGAGCTGTCCGGCGAGCCAGCGATGTTCGATCATCTGGACGAACAGGCAGAGGACGAGGCGGCGGATGTCGGCCAATGCCTCGGCCGTGACCTCGCTCGTCGCCTCGCCCAGATCGATCCCCGGATAGTCGGCGAACATCGAGGGAGTCGCCTCACCAGCATCGATGAGCTCATCAGCATCATCGAGGGCACGCCCGAGGAGTTCATCGGCGACGATCGCCATGAGCTCGTCCTTGCCCGAGGCATACCAATAGAGGCTGGCCACGCCGCTGTCGAGCTGAGCCGCCAACCCACGGAGAGTCACCTTCTCCGCACCGACAGCATCGAGCGTGGCGATCGCCGCCTCGATGATCTGATCGAGGGAGAGCGAAGCCCGCGCACGCGGCTGCCTGCCGCCGCCTCGGCGACGGAGATCCGCACGGCCTGCCCCGCGTGCTCGAGCTGCCGCTCCGTGAGCCTGGGCCGCTGCTCGGCGAGCCTGCCCCGCTTCCCGGGCCTGAGCCGATCGCTGGATCCGCGCCGCCCGGGCGGTGCGTGGATCGGGTCCGGCGGATCGGGGGTCGGTGCCGCCGCCTGGGCGCCGAGGTGTGTCAGAAGCCATGGTCCGAATCTACCGAGGGACTTGCGAAGTATCAAACAACGTTCTATTCTCGAACATGGTTCGACTGACTCGAACAACGTTCCATAAACGAACGAGGTTCGATGAATTCCCTCCCTTCGATCTGAAAGGACCGCTATGACTACTCCGATCCCAGCTTCCGGCGCCGTGGAGACTCCGTCGCGCAAGCCGCAGAGTCTCCGCGCCGCCTGGCCCGCTCTCGTTGCCCTGTGCCTGACCATGCTCGTCGAGATGGTCGACAACTCCATCCTCAACATCGCGCTGCCGACGATCGGCCGCGACCTCGGTGCCTCACCGACTGATCTGCAGTGGATCGTCGGCGCCTACTCGCTCACCTTCGGCGGCCTGCTCATGGTCGGCGGCACGATGGGTGACAAGCTCGGCCGACGGCGCACCCTCCTCGTCGGGCTCGCTCTCTTCGGCCTCGCCGGACTCTCCGTACTGCTCGTGACCACCCCGGCCCAGCTCATCATCGTGCGCGCCCTCTCGGGAGCCTTTGCCGCCTTCATCGCCCCGCTGACGATGTCTCTGATCTTCCGACTCTTCGATCTCGACGAGCTGCGCAACAAGGCGATCGGCCTCATCATGGTCGTGTCGATGATCGGCTTCGCGCTGGGCCCGACACTCGCCGGACTCGCCATCGCCAGCTGGCCGTGGCAGGCTCTTCTCGTGCTCAACGCACCCGTGGCGGCAATCGCCTGGCTGGGTGTGCGCTTCGGCATCGCCCCCGATGACCCCGCTGATCGGCGGACCGGCGGAGCCGACGTCCCCGGCGCTGTGCTCTCGGTCGCCGCGCTCGGCTTCCTCCTCTACGGTTTCACCGCGGGAGTCGAGAACGGCTGGACCGCCCCGCTGACCATCGCCGTCTTCGCCGCTGGAATTCTCTCACTGGTGGGCTTCATCTGGCGCGAGAAGACCGCGGCCGATCCGATGCTCGACTTGAAGCTGCTCGCCCTGCCGACTGTCAGCGGTTCGGCGATCCTCCAGACCGCGACGATGATCGCCATGGTCGGTGTCATGTTCGTCTCCACCCAGCTCTACCAGTTCGCGTGGGGGTGGACGCCGCTGCAGGCCGGGCTCGCGAACCTGCCGTTCGTCGTCGGCATGCTCGTCGCCAGTCCGTTCGTCGACCGTGCCGTCGCGAAGTACGGGCACCGCGCCACGTCCATCGGCGGCGTCGGCCTCGTCCTCTTCAGCGTCGTCATCTGGATCTTTGCGCTCTCGCACGGATTCCTCTGGTGCGCGATCGGCATGCTCATCATGACCTTCGGCATGCGGACCGTGATGACCACGGGTGCCGTGGCTCTCGTCGGCGCACTGCCCGAGACGCACACTTCGATCGGTTCGGCGCTCAATGACACCGCGCAGGAGCTCGGCAATGCCGTGGGCGTGGCGATCGTCGGCACCATCATGGCCACCGTGCTCGGCTCGACGCTGCCGCAGGGAGCATGGGATTCGACGATGGTCGCCGGCTTCATCCACTCCCAGCAGATCTCGTTCACCGTGCTCGCCGGCATCGTCCTCGTCCTCGGGTTCATCGGCGCACGGACGCTGACGAACTCGAAGGTCACCGAGGATCACTGAGGTTTCCGACGCGCATTGAAGCGCACTGAAGCGATCGATGAGCGCTGACAGCTGCGCGACCGCCTCGGCGCTCATGTGATGACGTGGCCCCGCCTCATCCCCGAGGCGGGGCCACGAAATCTTTGATGTCTTCCACCGGAATGGACAGAACACTGGGCCAGTCCATGAATGTCCCCGTGTCATCCAGCAGCTGGAGCCCTTCGGGGGAGGCGAAGGCGTGATCTGCTGCCTGGCGACTGGCGAAACGGTAGGTGGAGAATGCGTCATACCCGGGATAAGACTCCGGATCTGACCAGAGCTGACAACCATGGGCGATCAACGCCTGTCGGTAGGCCAATAGGCCAGGAAGTGACGAACCGAGCTTGTAATGAGTCGTCTGGTAGTGGTTGGTGAACTCCTCGAGGCTCATGCCTGCGATTCTCTTGGTGATGAAGGCGATGGTGAACACGTCTACACAACCTCTCGAGCCATACTGGCCTCGTGTCTGGGCCACCGGGCTCCCAGATACTGGCGTGGCCAGTAGTCGATGTCGGCACCGAGGATGTGGGCCGCACGCAAAGCGAAATTGGGGTCTCTGATCATCTGTCGAGCCAACATGACAGCGTCTGCACGACCGGACCCCACGATCCCATTCGCATGCTCAGGTGTGGTGATCAAGCCGACAGCCGAGACAGGCACCGCAGCTTCAGTGCGCACGAACTCAGCCAATGGGACTTGATAGCCCGGTTCGACCGAGATGAATATCCCATCTGTCAGGCCCCCGCTGGAGATGTCAAAGAAGTCTGCCCCGCTTTCATGAGCCCAAGCGGCGGTCTGTGCTGCCTGCTCCTCATTCCATTCCCCGGCCCAATCGGTCGCTGAGAATCGGACGAAGAGCGGAACGCTGTCTCCGATCGCTTTCCGAACTCTGCGGATGATACGCAGCAAAAGGCGGGCACGGTTCTCCAGACTTCCCCCGTATTCGTCTGTGCGATCGTTGCTCATCGGGGACAGGAACTCGTGGATCAGATAGCCGTGAGCGGCGTGGATCTCGATGACATCGAAGCCGGCGTCGACGGCTCGTCGTGCAGCTACGGCGTGGTCCTCGACGACCTTCTCGATCCCGGCTCCGTCGAGTGCCTCAGGCACATCGAAACCGGGGTACGCGTCCGCTGACGGAGCGAAAGTCCGCCAGCCGCCCTCTGCGATGGGTTTGGTCGAGCCCTCGCGGGGGTCGAAGAGTCGATAGTCCGAGGCTTTGCGCCCTGCATGAGAGAGCTGCATTCCAGCAGCGGCGCCCTGTGTATGGAGAAAGTCGACAATTCGCGACCATGCCCGAGCCTGGTCATGATTCCACAGGCCGGTGTCTTCACTGGTGATTCGGCCTTCGGGGGAGACAGCAGTCGCCTCGGAGAAGACGAGTCCTGCGCCGCCTGAAGCAAATTTGCCCAGATGAACCAGATGCCAATCTCCCGGAATCCCGTCGTGGTCTTCACACGAGTACTGGCACATGGGCGAAACCCAGACTCGGTTCCTGAACGTTGTCTGATTCGCCCCGGGAATAATGGAGACAGTGAAGCCACGGAAAGGACTTCCCTGTCATGCCCCAAAAGAAATACCCGCTCGAGCTTCGTGAGAGAGCAGTCCGCATGGTCCTCGACGCACTCGAAGCTGACCCGGGTGCCCGCCGCGGCATCTTCCGCCGTATCGGCGACCAGCTCGGTGTCAACCCCGAAACGCTGCGGTCGTGGGTCAACCAGGACCAGGTCGATGCCGGCGACCGGCCCGGCACCACCACCGCTGATGCCCAGCGGATCAAGGACCTCGAGAAAGAGAACCGGGAACTGCGCCGGGCTAACCAGATCCTGAAGTCGGCGTCGGCTTTCTTCGCGGCGGAGCTCGACCGCCCCTCGAAGTAATCGTCGCCTTCATCGACGAGCATAAGGACGAATTCGGAGTCGAGCCGATCTGTTCCACGCTGCGTGCTGCCGGCGTGAAGATCGCTCCGAGTACCTACTATGCCCGCAAACAGCGGCCAGCCTCGAATAGGCAGAAACGTGACGAGATCCTGAAAGAGGAGATCAGCAGGGTGCATACGAACAACTACGATGCGTTCGGAGCCCGGAAGATGCACATCGTCCTCAACCGCGAACCCGACCCGTTAGGGCGCGGGCATGTAGCCCGATGCACGATCGAACGCCTGATGAAAGACCTCGGATTACACGGGATCAAGAGGGCCAAAGCACCGAACACCACACGGTCAGCACCGCGGGAGAACTGTCCAGCCGATCTCGTCGATCGCCACTTCGCGGCTTTCGCCCCTGACCGGCTGTGGGTTGCCGACATAACTTATGTGCACACGTTCACCGGGTGGGTCTACGTCGCGTTCGTCACCGACGTGTTCAACCGCGAGATCGTCGGCTGGCAAGTCTCGAGATCGCTGCATACCGAGTTGGCTCTTGATGCTCTGCAGATGGGGATCTATCAGCGGAAACGTGCAGGTGGCGACCTATCCGGGCTGGTGCACCACTCAGATCGCGGGGTCCAGTATCGGGCGATTCGCTATGGCGAGGCCCTGGCCGAACAAGACGCCGTCGCCTCTGTCGGGTCGAAAGGCGACTCGTACGATAACGCCCTTGCCGAAGCCTTAAATTCACTCTATAAGGCCGAGCTGATCCGGAACAAGGGTCCGTGGAAAGGTATTGATGATGTCGAGATCTCCACGGCGGAGTGGGTGCACTGGTTCAACACGTACCGGCCTCACGGAGCACTCGGTGGTGCGACTCCCGCTGCGTTCCGAGCAGACTATTTCAACGCGCTGCCACGGGCTGCCTAGCTCGTGCACAAGCTGACGATTTCCAAGTAGAAAACTCTCCATCAAACCCGGGGCTTGACAGTCTGTCGGACTGTCAATGGTTGGAACAACGGCGGCTGCGTCATTGCAGAAGCATCCCTTCGCTTGATGGATCTGGTGGTGCCACCAACGTTATGGATGCTCTTCGAACGAAGCTTGACTGGATGCGACAACTGCTTCGTTCGTTTGCGCCATTCGGGTTTGTCTTCGGTATTCCATGGGACACTCGACTTTGATAAGACTCAACGACGGGTGTGAATGTTCTTCACCGGTCGTAAAATGGGCGACAGGGTGAGGAGGCCGGAATGGACACCGCAGAACGACGCATTGAAGCCTCCGCTGTCTGGGCCTCGCGCCAACAGTGGGAAGAGCAAGTGAGATCGACCTACGCCGGCCTGACGATGTCCATGCAACGAGGGTCGGACTTCTTCGCGCGAATGCGTCTTGTCGGTTTCGGCCGCCTTCAGGTCTCCGAGGTCGAGTCGGGCCCGGTGAGTTATGAACGCTCGGATGAGCTCGTCGCCGACGTCCCGTCCGATCATCTTCTGCTCAGTGTCAAATATTCGGGCAACGGTGCTGTCGAGCAGTTCGGGCGCCGAGCGCAGGCTGGCCGTGGTGACATTCTGCTCTACGACACCAGTGCACCCTACCGACTTGAGTTCCCGGATACCTACAGGGAAGTCGTGGTCAAGATTCCCCGCTCGTCGTTGGTCTCGCGAGTCGCTACTCCCGAGCGGTTCTCTGCTATCCGGCTCGACGGCAATTCCGCCGTCGCCCGTCTCGTCTCCCGCTATTTGCGCGAACTGAGCATGGAGGCAGAGGCTCTTCCAGTTGCCGCTCGAGACCGGCTCGACTCAGCGATTCTCGACATCGTCGCTGTGGGACTGACGAACGTCGAAGGTGTCCCTGCGATCAGTGATTCCGCGGGCCATCTCAGCCGTGCCAAGACTTTCATGCGTGCCCACGCCTCGGATTCCTCACTGACTGCAGGGCGGATCGCAGCTGCACTCAACATCAGCGTTCGGACTTTGAACCGAGCCTTTGCCAGTGAGAATGAATCGGCGATGAAATGGCTGCTCGACCACCGTCTCGAGGTGGCTCACACCGCATTGGCAGAAGGTCGCAACCGGTCTGTTTCCGATACCGCATTCGAGCTGGGGTTCTCGGATCTGTCTCACTTCAGCCGCTCATTCAAATCTAAATACGACGTCACACCGAGCGAAGTCCATCATCGCCGATCAGCGGAAATCCGTTGAGCATCTCCTGCAGCTGCAGCAGATTGCGGGGCACGTACTCAGCGATCGTCAGTCCCACTACGTCGGCCACCGCGGCCACATCATCGATGATCCGATGCACTTGAGATCGGGAGAGTCCGCCTGGTTCTTCGCCGAGGCCGAAAGACACTTCGTCACTGTCGACGACATCTACATCGAGATGGATCGCCACTCTGCTTGCACCCGTGCCCTTGAGCCAGTCGAGGAGCACAGTTGAATCGTTAGCAAGCTATCCGGTGTGAAGATCGGAAGTGCCCAATCCCGCACGTTAGTGAGAGCATCCTCTTCACCGGAGTGCTGCCCGGCGTAGGCGAAGTTCTCAGCTCTGACGGTCGCGGGCAGTTGGCTGAGGATCTGTGGGTCGCCGTGGCCGAGAATGGTGGCCGCGGCCATCGCGTGGTAGCCGTCGTAGGCTGTGTCCGGAGTGTCCGAGTCGGGGTGGGCGTCGATCCAGACTACTGCAAGGTCGTCACCATACTTATGCGCCAGATAGGTGAATGGGGCCACGCTGACCGAGCATTCTCCGCCGAGAGTAAGTACTCGGTCGAAATCATGAGCATTCAGCGCTTTGAAGGCCTCCTGCGCGGCGGAGGTCACGGCCGTGCGAGATTCGATGCCGTTAATCGATCCTTCGTCGGGGTCACCTGCGTCGACAGGAATGAATACGGACGGGCCTTTGTGCTCGGGCAGAACAGCTGCGAGCACGCGTGAACCCACGCTGTAGCCGCGTCGGGCTCGCTCCCTGCTCACCTCTGGCACCAAATCTGCGGCAGTGTCTGCCCCAGCACCCTGCCATTGTGGCCACACGAGCCGTAGGGTCCGTGCGTCGTTGACTGCTGTCGCAGGTGTCGCGTCATTCATGGGTCAGCCTTTCTCTCAACCGAGGCTACGATTTCTGTCTAGAAGCCGCGTTCGAACGGGCCCGTGGCCCGGGCATATGTGGGAATCGGCAGCGGTGGGTCGATGCCGATGTGAACTGCCGCGTGGATCGGCCAGAACGGGTCCCTCAGCAGGGCTCTGCCGAGGAACACGAGATCGAGCCCGCCGTCTCGCAGCAAGTATTCGGCAAGGTCAGCAGAGTGGATAGAACCCACGGAGCCGACAGGCAAGTTGGTCGCCCGCCCGACTTCCTGCGCATACTTCGCCTGGTAGGCCGGGTAGACCTCTGCGTCATAGGTGTCGGTGATATTGCCCGAGGTGACTTCGAGGAAGTCCGCTCCCGCTTCTTCCAGCCATCCCGCTAATATGCCTGCCTCTTCCGGAGTGACTCCTCCGTCGACATGGTCATCTCCCGAGAAACGGATGAGCAGCGGCTTGTCATCCGGCAGCTCCGCGCGGACCGCTCGGACGACGTCGAGGAGGAGTCGCGCACGGTTTTCGAGCGGTCCGCCGTAGGCATCTCTGCGCTGATTGGCGATCGGGGTGAGGAACTCGTGGATGAGGTAGCCGTGGGCCGCGTGGATCTGCACACAGTCGACTCCGGCGGCATCCGCCCGCTTAGCTGCCTGCGCGTAGTCCTCAACGATGGCCTCGATGTCGGTCGCCGAGAGTTCGGCGGGAACGGGCGAATTCGCAGAGTGCGCGATCCGACTCGGTCCCACGCATCCGTCGAGGTGCGATTTTCGTCCTGCATGAGCCAGCTGCACGCCGAACTTGGCATCGCAACTGTGAACCGCTTCGGCGATGGATTCAATCCCATCGATGTGGGCATCGGTCCACAGCCCGATGTCATTTCCCGAGATACGGCCGGAGGGATTGACGGCGACGACTTCGCTCATGATCAACCCGACCCCGCCGAGCGCCCGCGCCCCATAATGAAGAACCTGACGATCAGTGACATGTCCGTCAGCGTCCGCGTGATACATGAGCATCGGCGACATGACGATCCGGTTCTTGAGTTCCATTCCCCCGACCGTCAGCGGAGAGAAGAGTGCGCTTGAAGTGCTCATTGTGCGACGAATCCCCCATCGACCGACATGAGATGCCCGGTGACGAAGCTCGCCTCTTCGCTGAGCAGCCAGCTGATCGTCTGCGCCATCTCCTCAGGATCGCCCAGGCGGCCCATCGGATGCATCGCCCCGACGTCATCGAACTCTGGGGTTCCTGGTTTGAGCTTGAGCCCCTGGTCCGTCAGCATCGGGGTCACAGTGAATCCGGGGCACAGAGCGTTGACCCTGATGCCAGTCCGGGCTGTCTCTAGAGCGGCTGCTCGAGTGAGTCCCGAAACCCCGTGTTTAGCCGAAGTGTAGGCGGCATAGTTCGCGCCAGCGGTCAGTCCCCAGATGGAGCTGAGATTGACGATGCTGCCGGAACCCTGTTCGAGCATGATCTTCAGTTCCTGCTGCAGGCAGACGAAGACCGCGATGATGTCGATGTCGAAGATGGTCTGCGCGGCACCGAGGTCGAAGTCCTCAATCGAGCCGATCGGTCCGGTGATTCCTGCGTTGTTGACGGCGCTGTCGAGACCGCCGAATTCATCTCTGATTCTGGCAAAGAGCGATTCGACTTCTTCGTCATTGCAGACGTTGACCTGATGTGAGCTGGCGACTCCACCAGCATGCTCGATCTCGGCCACGACTCTGTCGGCGGCGTCGATGTTCATATCAGCGACGATCACATGGTGTCCGCGCTCAGCCAGAACGTGTGACGTGGCACGTCCGATTCCAGAACCGCCTCCGGTGACCAGACCTGTTTTCGTGTCAGTTCTCATATCGATTCCTCAGATTGGGTCAGCGGGCCAGGTAGGCGCCGTCGAGGTTGATTCCTCCGCCGGAGACGAAGGACGCCTCGTCGGAGAGCTGCCAGACGATCGCTGCTGCGATCTCCTCGGGCTGGGCGTTGCGCTTGGTCGGGTTCGCATTCTCATAGGCCGACCATTCCTTGCTGCCGGGCGCGGCATTGACGTGTTTGCCTGTCATCAGGGGTGTCTGCACGACCGAGGGCCGCACACAGTTGACCCGGATGCCGTGCTCGGCGTTCTCTAGTGCCACGGATTTCGTCAGCCCCTCGACTGCGTGCTTGGTCACCGTATAGGCGGAATAGCCCGGTCCGGAGACCTGACCGAAGATCGAGCTGAGGTTGACGATCGCACCTCCTCCGCGACGGCGCATAGCTGAGACTTCATGCTGCAGGCAGGTGAAGACTCCCATGACATTGACCGACATCATCGTTCTGAAGCTCGACAGGCTGTAGTCGGAGATTGGACCGACCTCGGTGCAGATCCCCGCATTGTTCACCGCATAATCGAGGCCCCCGAAATTGTCATCGATGGCAGCGAACACCCTGGCCACTTCAGCGGGACGGGTGACATCGCAGGAGAGCGCCAGTGGGGCGGTGTGTGCGGCACCGGTGTCTGGGTCGCTGCTTGCTGCAGTGATCAAGGCCGCGGTCTCTTCGGCTGCAGCGAAATCCATGTCGGCGATGACGATTGTGGCACCGTTTTCTGCCAAGGCCAAAGCAGTGGCTCGACCGATGCCGGAGCCGGCACCGGTGACCAGCGAGACTTTTCCTCTCATGTCATACATTTCAATGCCCCAGACTCAAAAAGGACTGTCGAGACGGGCGGTGAGGTCGGCAATGAGCCACTGACCGTCCGCATTCTTGACCATCGTCGCGTGGTACCAGCCCGCTGTCAGAGTTTCGGTCTTTCCGCCCTCGGTCGCGGTGATGACGACGTAGCAGTGCATGTCTGCGGAAGTCGCCGTCTGGTTCTCGAAGCGGAATGTATGAGTGGTGTGGCGGCGCTGGGACGTCTGCGAGTCGCGGATCTCCCTGAGCACTTCAGCGATGGCCCGGCTTCCCTTGGTCGGACCCCACGCGGCGTCGGAATCGGCGACGGTCCCACCCGTGGTGCCGTCCTCGGTGAAAGAACCGGCAAGCATGTCGAAATCTCCCTCGTCGTACCCCCAGCTGTACCGGGCGAGCGTGTCCTGCATCGCCAAACGATCGGCCGCCCATTGGACCGAGGCTGTGGCGGCAGTCTGGTCGGAATCCATCAAGGTGGGGGAGTCGGTGTTCAAATCTGGCATGATCACTCCTTCGTGTTCAGTCTCCGACGTCGTTCGACGCCGGCTCATCGACCACGTTAGGAAGACCAAGGAGAAGATGCTTGGCGGATCAGGCCACCGGAGTTGTCGATTTGCGCCACACCGGTTGGCGGCGAGCCGGGTGCACCAGGGGCCGGGCCCGGTGGTGCCGGTTCACTCCACGAGGCGGAGCTCGCGGTAGCGATTGAGCGCGGCGGCGATCTCCTGAGCGCGTGGTCGGGTGATGTGCCCCGGGTGGTCGCGGTGACCGGTGAGTCCGTCGATGCCCTGCTCGTCGAGCATCTCATCGATCTCGGCCAGCGCCTGGGTGATCGCGGTCCGACCGTCGAAGATCTCCGCGAGGTACTCGAGCGCCTCGGCGACTCCCGCCGTCTGCTGGGCATCGACGATCTGAGAGACGGCGAGGAGATCGATGAAAGCTCTGCCGAACTGGATCCGGTCCGTGCCTTTGGCCCGTGCGGACTTCGTCTTCGATGCCGGCCGCAGGGCCTTCGCCGTCGGAAACCGCGGGGCCGGCTGGCGGACGGAACCGTCATCCGTGGCGGTGTCGGCGAGTGCGTCGGGGTTGACGCCCGCGAGTTCGTGCGCCTGCTTCGTGACGTCGCGCGGGACGTAGGCGTCGAGTGCGATGACATGGTCGGCGACCTCGAAGAACGCGCTCGAGCCGCCGGCGACGAGCACCGTGGACACGCCCCGACGGTCGAGCAGCGGCCGGACCCTGTCGACGAACGGGGTGATCGGCTCCCGCTCGGCGGGGATGAGGGCGCGCATCCGACTGTCACGGATCATGAAGTTCGTCGCCGAGGTGTCCTCATCGATGAGCAGCGTGCGCGCGCCGACCTCGATCGCCTCGACGAGGTTGGCGGCCTGCGAGGTCGACCCGCTCGCATTCGTCGTCGAGAACGTTCTCGTGTCAGTGCCGGATGGGAGATTGGCGATGAAGGGCGAGATGTCGTCTCCGGTCACTGCTCGACCGTCTTCGGCGCGGATTGCGGTGGCGTCGGGATCGGTGATGACCCATTCGCGCCCGTCTCCGGCGATGTGCGGATGGACGCCGCGTTCGAGTGCGCGCAGGATCGTCGATTTGCCGTGGTAGCCGCCGCCGACGATGACGGTGACCCCGCGGGGGATCCCCATGCCCGTGAGGCTGCGACCGCTCGAGAGCTCTGCCGTGTGCTCGAGTTCGGGTGGAGAAGCGAACGGGACTGCCTGCTCCGGGTTCATCGGTTCGTCCGAATCGCCTGCGCTGCGGGGGAGGATTGCGCCGTTGCCGACGAAGCCGACCAGGCCGGCCTCGCCGAGGTGGTCCCGCAGTTCCAGCTGATCGCGGTGGAGCTGCACGTGCTGGCGGAGCCCTTCGACACCGTCGGTCCATTCCTCGCACAGGAACATTGCACGAGCAAGGTCAGGCAGATCCCGGGTGAGGAGATCGGCGGCACGATGTCCGAGGATCCTTCGACCGCGAGCGGGGAGATTGACCAGCAGTCGCGCCTCGACGCCGGCATCGTCGATGCGCACGTTCGTGCGCTCGAGCACCTCCTGACCGGGGCGGCCGAGGATGATCGCCTTCCGGTCGAAACGTCCCAGCGCGGTATTGCCGGCACGGAGCAGGTAGTCGGCGGCGGCGATGCGGTCCTGTCGATCAGTGATCAGCTCGGGCGGAAGCTTCGCATCGGCATGCTCGATGCGCACGCGCACCTTCGACGGTGAGGCGAAAGGGTCGGCCTGGACGCGGTCGACGAACAGGGTGACCGGCCCGAATCGGTAGCGCCCGCGGATCTGCTTGAGATTGCCGTAGCTGCGGCCGTCGAGTCCGTGCAGTGTGTCCGCGAGATTCGATCGTTGGGAGCTCATCCCAGCCATGCTACGGGATGTACCACCCACGATTGCCAGTCATACGGAGCCTCGGCTCGGTGCTCGTGATCGAAGGCCGCTGTTCGACGACTGGTGTCCGGTGCTCGCTGCCCGGCGCCCGGTGCTCGCTCAAGGCGCAGCGCGGATTTCTGCCCGCCGGACGCTGTTCGGCGACCGGAGAACGCTGCCCGGTGCTCGATCAAGGCGCAGCGCGGATGTCGACTCGTTGACCGTTCGAAAAGTGCGCGCCGCCTTGAACGAGCGGCAAGAGCGGTTCGGGGGCGAGAAATGTGCGCTTCGGCTTGAACGAGGGCTCGAAATCAACGCGCTTCGCGGGGTGCTCGTTGCCCAGGCTGAGGGCCCAGGCTGAGGGCCCAGGCTGAGGGCCCAGACTGAGGGCCCAAACGGAGAGCTCAGGCGGAAGCACCCTCGCCGAGGTAGAACGCCGCTGCGTTGCCCCAGAACACGGCGTCGGCTTCGTCAGGGGTGAGAGCCTCGCGGATCATCTCGAAGTCGGAGTCGGCGAAAGGCCGCCTCGCCCGGGTCGACGGCAGGTCGGTGCCGACCATGAGCGCACTCGGGTCGGTGTCGACGATGCGCCGGACCACCTCGGCGGGGTCGAGCTCCACCCGTCCGAACCCGGTGGCCTTGACCTTGACCCCCTGTTCGACGAGCGGCAGGAGGTTGAGCAGTCCGTCGGCATGCATGCCGAGGTGATCGATGCTCACCGCCGGCAACGCGGCGATCTTCGCGCTGAGGTCTTCATCGATCGTGCGCGCGTCGATGTAGAGCTCGGAGTGCCAGCCGACGAGGTCATGGACCCGACGGGCGAAGCGGTCGAGGTCGTCGAGGGTGGCGGACCCACCGCGGGCGACGTTGAAGCGCAGCGCCTTGACCCCGGCCTCGTCGAGCGACCTGATGACGCCGTCGCTGGTCTCCGGGGGCAGCTGGGTGACTCCGACATAGCTCGAACCCAGCGCCTGCAGGGCCTCGGCGAGGTAGCCCTGATCGAAGCCCTGGAACGATCCCGAGACCACGGCGCCGCCGGCGATGCCGAGGCCGTCGATGCGAGCCTGGTAGTCGGCGACCGTGAAGGGATCGGGCATGAAGCCGTTGTTCTCGATGAGCGGATGGCTCGGATCGATGATGTGCAGGTGAGAGTCGAAGATCGGCTGGTGCGCGGGAGTGGTCATCGGTGGGTGCTTTCTGTTGGTGTGGGTGGAGTCGGCAGGCGGTGAAGCGTACCGTCCTGGTGGAGGCGTGTGCTCGTACTCGCCCGAGGCGGTCTGCGTCAGCTCTGTGTCAGCCGGCTTGCGCGGCGATGCGCTCATCGAAGCGTGACCGGCTGACGATGCCGCGCTTGTGCGTGCCGACGCTGATGACGGCATGCTCGTCGCGGGCTTCGACAGCGAATTCGAGGCTGCGGCGATCCGCGTGCGTCACGGTGACATCGATCGTCACCATCGACCCCGGAACCGTGGGGGCCTGATGGGTGAGGTCGACGTGGGTGCCCAGGGTGAGATCATCCTCGCCGAGGTGGTCCTTGATCGATTCGACGCATGCCCATTCGATGATGGCGACCATATAACCGGTGGCGAGGACGTCGGGCATCTCGGCGAACCCGGGTGCCTCAGGGAGGATGTGCGGAACGGTCCTCTCCGGCGGGACGGTGTACTCCATGCGGTGCGTGAGTCCGGCGGCGAGTGCTTCGGTCATCGAGTCTCCTTGGCTTGGTGATGTTCTGGCGGGCGTTGTGGCTGGTGAAGCGGCTGGTGAGGTGGACGTCGAGTGTGTGACGGCACCCGCGGAAGCCCGGTTTGGCATGATCCTCGACGAACCAATCGAACAGGGCGAACACGCGACCGCCGGGGGAGCTAGCCGAGGTTGCGAGAACCTCGGCGATGCCGGACTCAGACGTCTCACGCCGGCGTCGCAGCACCTCGGCGATGAGCCCCGACTTCGACCCGAACTGCGCGTAGAGCGTCGGCTTCGACACCCCAGACTCCGCGACGATGCGGTCGACACCGATGGCGTTGACACCTTCGGCGTAGAAGAGGGCAGTGGCGGTCTGAAGAATGCGCTCGCCCGATGGGGACAGGTCCACGCTTTGAACTTACAAGTCTGTAAATTCTGCGGTCAAGCCGTACGAGGTGTGGTGATGGGGGAGATGCGGCGACAAGGTGCGGTGCGTCGACCAGGTGCGGCGAAGCGACGAGGTGCGGTGCAGTGCCGAGGTGCGATGAGGTGCGCAGTATTCTCCTGTCTGTCGCTCGTTCAAGGCGCAGCGCGGTTGTCGATTCGTGCACCGGTCGACAGATGCGCTGCGCCTTGAACGACGTTGGGAAGGAGCCGCGAGTCCGAGGGAGCGGTCCATATCCGCGCCACGCCTTGAACGAGGTGGGCAGATCTCGCGCTCAGCCCTCGTCTGGGCCGATCGTCGGTTCGGGGAGGTAGACCTTGCCGCCCGAGGCGAGGAACTCGCGGCTCTTCTGCTGCATCCCCGCCAAGGCCGCCTGCGCCTCGGCGCTGCCGTAGGTGTCTCGGATGTCCTGAGAAATGCGCATCGAGCAGAACTTCGGCCCACACATCGAACAGAAGTGCGCGGTCTTCGCCGGTTCCGCGGGCAGCGTCTCGTCGTGGAACGCCTCGGCGGTCTCCGGGTCGAGGCCGAGGGCGAACTGATCGCGCCACCGGAACTCGAACCGTGCCTTCGACAGCGCATCGTCCCTGGCCGTCGCGCCCGGGTGGCCTTTTGCCACATCCGCGGCATGAGCGGCGATCTTATAGGTGATGACCCCGGTCTTGACGTCGTCGCGGTCGGGCAGGCCGAGGTGCTCCTTCGGGGTGACATAACAGAGCATCGCCGTGCCGTAGCGGGCGATCTCGGTCGCCCCGATCGCCGAGGTGATGTGATCGTAGCCGGGCGCGATGTCGGTCACCAGCGGACCCAAGGTGTAGAACGGCGCCCCGTGGCAGAGCTCCTGCTGTCGTTCGACGTTCTCGCGGACCAGGTGGAGCGGAATGTGTCCTGGCCCCTCGACCATGACCTGGACGTCGTGAGCCCACGCGCGTTCGGTGAGTTCGGCGAGGGTGTCGAGCTCGGCGAACTGGGCGGCGTCGTTGGCATCGGCGATCGAGCCCGGCCGCAGCCCGTCGCCGAGTGAGAACGCGACGTCGTAGCGGGCGAAGATCTCGCACAGCTCATCGAAGTGGGTGTAGAGGAAGTTCTCTTCGTGGTGCGCCAAGCACCAGCCGGCCATGATCGATCCGCCGCGGGAGACCATTCCGGTGACCCGATCGGCCGTGAGGGGCACGTAGCGCAGCAGCACACCGGCATGGACGGTCATGTAGTCCACGCCCTGCTCGCACTGCTCGATGACGGTGTCTCGGTAGATCTCCCAGGTCAGCGCGTTCGCATCACCGTCGACCTTCTCCAGAGCCTGGTAGATCGGGACCGTGCCGATGGGGATGGGGGAGTTGCGGATGATCCACTCCCGGGTGGTGTGGATGTCGTTTCCGGTCGAGAGGTCCATGAGGGTGTCGGCGCCCCACTTTGCGGCCCATCGCAGCTTCTGCACCTCCTCGGCGATGGAGCTGGTGACCGCGGAATTGCCGATGTTCGCGTTGATCTTGACGAGGAAGGCCTTGCCGATGATCATCGGTTCGGACTCGGGATGGTTGATGTTGTTCGGGATGATCGCACGGCCGGCGGCGAGCTCCGAGCGGACGAGCTCGACATCGCACTGCTCGCGCAAGGCGACGAAGCGCATCTCCGGGGTGATGACGCCCTGGCGGGCGTAGTGCATTTGGGTGACCGTCCGCCCCTGCTTGGCACGGCGAGGAACCGGTTTTCGACCCTTCCACTGCTGCGAGGGCGCACCTCGGCGGACGGCAGCACGTCCGTCATCGGCGATGAGGTGGCCGCGGGCTTCGTAGGTTTCGCTGTCGAGGCGGGAGTCGATCCACGGAAACCGCAGTGCCGGCAGTCCCTCCTCGGGGACGCTGCCCGGACCGACGGTGCGGTAGACCTCGACGGGGTCGTTGGCCCGTCCGTTGGAGTCCTCGAGTTCGATGCGGGTGACGGGCACGCGGATGTCGTGCTCGGCGTCCTCGAGCCACGCCGGAGAATGCGTCGAATACTGCTCGAGGGTGAACGTTTCGCGGGCCTCGGATTCCGCAGCGGTGTTGTCGGAGGCTGCTGGGCCATCGAGCGGCGCGGATGCATTGTGCAAGGTGGGGTCTGCCTGTGGGTCGGACGCGTTGCGCGAAGTCGTGGCAGGGGCAGTTGTTTCAGGGGTGAATGCAGTCATCTGCAGTCCTCACTTCCTACGCCGGTATCAACCGGATCAGGTTCTACGGTCTCGGACGATCCAGTCCGATCTCAGCCCTTGCAGTGGGCTCCCGTGGGGTCGTGCAATTCGTATCACGACTGCTGTGATGAGGACAAGCGCGGCGGAATGGGCGGGGCAGCTCGAGCAGTTCGTTCGGCCCGCGCCGCTCGTTCAAGGCGGAGCGCACTTGTGGAGCCTCGCACCGTTCGACAGAAGCGCTTCGCCTTGAACGGCGGTGGCGAGTTCGATGAGAAGGCACATATCCGCGCTGCGCCTTGAACGACGCCGCATGAGCCTCGATCAAGCGGGCGCGCACACTTCGGTTCGTGGGCCGATCGACAGAAGTGCTGCATCTTGAACGACGCGCGTGGGGCGGGCGTGCCGAAGCGGTGGGGCAGGCCTGGCCAGGCGCGTGGTCAGGCTCCCTGGAGGAACGTCTTCGCGACTGCGCCGAGGGCGACGACGTCGGAGACCGCGACCATCTCGCGGGCCGAATGCATCGAGTACAGGGCCGGCCCCACGTCGACGGTCGTCATGCCCAGCCTGGTCGCCGTGAGCGGGCCGATCGTCGACCCGCACGGCATCGCATTGTTCGACACGAAGTCCTGGTAGTCGACCCCGGCCGCTGCGCACGCCCGCGACCACACCGCCGTGCCCACGGCATCCGTGGCGTAGCGCTGCTGAGCATTGAGTTTGAGCAGCGGGCCACCGCCGAGGCGGGGGCGGACATGCGGATCGTGCCGTTCCGGATAGTTCGGGTGGGCGGCATGCCCGGCGTCCGAGGACACGCACACCGAAGCAGCAAGAGCGGCGAGGTAGTCGCTGCGCGTCGAGTTCGGCAGCAGGGAGGCGATGATGCGTTCGGTGACGTCGGCGAGGAAAGGTCCGCACGCACCCGACCGCGAGTTCGACCCGATCTCCTCGTGATCGAAGGCGGCGAACAGGGCGATCGCATCGAGACCATCGGCATCGACCTCGGCCAACGCGCTGACACCGGCGTGGACGGACAGGAGGTTGTCCAACCTCGGCGAGGCGAAGAACTCCTCACGTGCACCGAAACGGCCAGGCTCCTGGGCCGGGATCGTGTAGACGTCGTGTCCGACGACCGACTCAGGGCCCACCTCGGCGGAGGCGGCGAGGAGGTCTATGACATCGGCCTCGGCGAGGTCGGCCAGGCCGATCACCGGTGCGGTGTGGCGCTGCTTGTCCAAGGTCAGACCATCATTGACCTGTCGGTCGAGGTGGATGGCCAGCTGCGGGATCCTGGCGATCGGGCCGGTGCGGGCGAGCACGACACGACCGTCGGCGAGGCTGAGGCGGCCGGCGAAGGCGAGCTCGCGGTCGAGCCACGAGTTCAGCAGCGGTCCGCCGTAGATCTCGACGCCGACCTGGCGCACGCCCTCGGCGATGTACTCCTCGCCGGGTTTGAGTTTGAAGGCGGGGGAATCCGTGTGGGAACCGAAGACGCGGAACCCTGGGACAGCCTCGGCGGTGGTCGTGGGGTTGATCCACGCGATGATCGCGCCGTCGCGGACGACGTAGTGCCCGGACCCGGGCGTCAGCGCCCAGGTCAGCGTTTCGTCGAGGCGGGAGAACCCGGCCGCGTCCAAGCGTGCGGCAGCCGTGGCGACCGCGTGATAGGAGCTGGGGGAGGCGCTGACGAAGTCTGTGAGGTCGGCGACCGTCTGCGCGGCGGTGTCGGGGCTCGGGTGCGATTCACTCATTTCCCCAGCCTATCCTTTGCGGTAGTTTGGATGACAAAGGGTTTGTCCCAGGCGCCGGGTTCTTCCGGATTCGGCGCCTGCGGCGGGCGATCCCCGACCCGGACCGCGGCAGCGACAGCAAGGAGTGTTCGACGTGAACCAGTTCGTGACTGAGTGGAACACCTGGCGCGACTCACGAAACTCGGCACTGGCGAAACCCTTCGGCTGGCTCAGCGTCGTCGGACTGCACTGGCTCGATCAGGAATCGACCTGGCCCGGCGCTCCCGGTACTTTCACGCTCAGCGACGGCTGGGTCACCGTTGCCCTCGAGTCCGGCACCAAGGCCGGACCCGCCGCAGAGACCTTCGACCTCATGAGCCGGGCCGGTGGTGCGGCCGGGAACGGCGGTGCGGCCGCCGGGAACGGTGCCGGGAACGGTGCCGGCAGCGGGGTGACCAGGGCGACGAGCCCGTCCGTGCCCAGCGACACGTCGACCATGCCGACCGTGACCGAACGGCTCGCCGCCGAAGACGGTGCGGAACCCACGCCCGAACGCCCGCAGGTCCGCGTCGAGGACAACGGCTTCAGTGCTCATCTGCCCGCCGGCGGATCGCTCAACTGGTTCACCGTCGGCAGCGTGCTCTATGAACTCATCGATCGGGGCGGGCGCATCGGCGTGCGCGTGCGCGATTCGAAGTCACCGCTGCTCGGCAAGTTCTTCGAGGTTCCCGCCTTTGATCCGGACCCGGACTTCGTCTTCCTCGGACGGTTCACCCGCTTCGACCCCTTCCCGACCCACACGATCGAAACCGCGCAGGAGGACCTGCGGCTGCAGACCCAGGCAGCCGGAACGGTGACCTTCGAGACCAAACAGGGCGAAGTCAGCCTGCTCGCCACCGGATGCCCGAAGACCGGGCTCCAGCTGGACTTCCACGACGGCACCAACGGCAAGACCACCTCGGCGTGGCGGACCATCGACCTCGGTGTGCCGAATCAGGACGGTTCGCTCGTCATCGATTTCAACCGCGCGGTCAACTACCCGTTCGCGTTCACCTCGTTCGCCACCTGCCCCGCCCCGATCGAGGGCAACGTCGTACCATTCGACGTCACCGCAGGTGAGCGGCGTCCCCCGTTCTTCTATTCGGAGGCCGGGATCAACGTCCCGTTCCTGTTCTACGTCTGGTGGGACGAAGGCAGCGCCGAGGTGACCCGACCCTGGTACTCCCGCTTCGGCCTCGACATCACCATCCTCAACCCCGCCCAGGACGAGGAGAAGGTCTCGCTCGTCGGCTTCGACGGGGTCGCGATGTCCGGCGGCGACCTCGCGCCGCTGGGTCGCAAGGCGCGGTCGCGGCTCATCGACGTCGCCACCGAGGCGCTGACCTCGCGGATCCCGGTCATCGGGATCGGCGCGTACACCGCGTTCGTCATCCAGGCTCAGCGGGAGCTGCGCTCGCAGCAGGGCTACGACGACGGCATCGACGCCGAATACGAGGCATCGGCCGATCGACTGCTCATCGTGATGAACAACGAGCTCGAACCGACGAAGGCCGGATTCGACGTCGTCCACGAGGACGCCAGCGGACTGCTCTACGTCGAGATGCCCTTCGACATTCCGCTCGAATCCGAGCGCACCGAGGTCGAGGACTTCGCCGCTGCGATGGAGGCCAAGAGTCCGATCACCAGCTGGCAGGAATTCGACTACCGCATGGTCGCCCTCATCCGCCACCACCGGTGACCCACGGGCGCGAGACGCGCCCACGCTCCCCCCCCCAGAACCACCTGACGGCGGCCCAGCAACCTGGCGCAAGGTTGTTGGGCCGCCGTCAGGTAGCAATTACCAGATGGTGACTCGGTTTGCGGGGGCGAGGTACATGTCGTCGCCCTCCGCCACCTTGTAGGTGTCGTGGAAGGCCGTCATGTTCTTCACGACCTGGTTGCAGCGGAACTCCTCCGGCGAATGCGGGTCGATCGAGAGCCTGCGCACGCGCTCTTCGGTGCGCATCTTCGACCGCCACGCCTTCGCCCACGCTTCGAAGAACGCCTTCGCCTGCTCCGCCGACGGGGCCACCGGCACGCCGGGTGTCCCGGCCCGCTCACCGAGTTCGAGCTCGAGGGCCTTCCACCCGATCGACAGACCACCGAGGTCGCCGATGTTCTCGCCGACCGTCAGCGCCCCGTTGACGTGCTGGTTCGGCTCGAGACCGGCCGGCACCAGGGCTCCGTACTGGTCGATGAGCGCCTTCGTGCGCTCCTCGAAGAGCTCCCGATCCGATTCCGTCCACCAGTCGACGAGGTTGCCGTCACCGTCGTAGCGCGATCCCTGATCGTCGAAGCCGTGCCCGATCTCGTGTCCGATGACCGCGCCGATCGCCCCGAAGTTCGCGGCCACGTCGCCCTCGGCGTCGAAGAACGGCGGCTGCAGGATCGCGGCGGGGAAGACGATTTCGTTCATCACCGGGTGGTAGTAGGCGTTGACGGTCTGCGGGGTCATCAGCCATTCGGTCCGGTCGATCGGACCGCCGATGCGACCCACCTGCCGCGCATGCTCGGCCTGCGAGCAGCGACGCACGTTCCCGACGAGGTCGGAGGCGTCGATGGCGGCGGGGTATTCCCGCCACACTTCGGGGTAGCCGACCTTCGGTGTGAACTTCGAGAGCTTGACCAGCGCCTTGTCCTTCGTCTCCGCGCTCATCCAGTCGAGGTCCCGGATCGAGGCGTCGTAGGCCTTGATGAGCATCCCCACGAGGTGGTCGATGGCGTCCTTGGCCTCGGGCGGGAACTCGGCTGCGACGTAGAGTTTGCCCACGGCCTCACCGAGGTAGCCCTCGACGAGGCTGACCCCGCGCTTCCAGCGTTCCCGCAGGGCCGGAGTGCCGGAGAGGGTGCGGGAGTTGAAGTCGAAGTTCTCCTCGACGAACTCGTCGGAGAGCAGGGAGGCGGTGTCGGAGACGACGACGAAGCGCAGCCAGGTCTTGATCGTCGCGAGGTCGGTCTCGGCCCACACCTTCGCCATGCCCGTGACGAACGAGGGCTGGGAGACCACGAGGTACTTCAGGTCCGTGGCATCGGCGGTGAGGATACCCAGGTACGAGTCGAAGTCGAACTCCGGGCCGAGGTCGCGCAGCTCGGCGATCGAGTACTTGTTGTAGGTCTTCTCCGCATCACGGCAGGCCACCCGGTCCCAATGGTGGCGTGCGATCTCGGTTTCGAACGCCATCACCTTCGCGGCCACCTCGGCGTCGGAGATCCCGGACTTCTCACCGAGCCCGGCCAGCGCGGCGATCTTCTGCACATGCGCGAGGAACTTCGCCCGCACCTCGGCGTGGTCGTCGTTGAAGTAGTAGTCCTCATCGGGCAGGGAGATCCCGGCCTGGACGAGGTAGAGGGCGTAGACGTCGGAGTCCTTGGCATCCGCGGTGACGTACCCGCCGAGCACACCCCCGATTCCCTCGGTCTCGAGCCTGGCCAGCAGGGCCGCGAGCTCCGACTTGTCCTCGGCGGCGTCGATGGCCGCGAACGTCGACTCCAGCGGTGCGACGCCGAGTTCATTGATGTGGTCGACATCCATGAACGAGGTGTAGAGGTCGGCGACCTTCTGACCCTCGGTTCCGGGTTCCTGCGGGGTATCGGAGACGGAGGTGATGATGTCGCGGACCTTGGTCTCGGCGGTGTCGAAGAGCTCCCGCATCGCTCCGTCGCCGGCGCGGTCGTCGGGGATGGTGAAGGAGTCGATCCACTCACCGTTGATGTGCCGGTAGAGGTCGTCCTGAGGCCGGATCGCGCTGGATGAGGTTTGAGAAGTCATGGTCCAACAGTATCGTGATCGGTGGGCGATCCGCGCTGAGAATCCGCGGCGCAGCATCGATGAGGAGGAGCGAATGAGTATGGCATCCGTCGTGTTCGTGTGCACCGGCAACATCTGCCGGTCCGTCACCGCCGAACGCGTGCTCGAACATCATCTTGCCGTCAACGGCGCCGAGGCGGTCGTCGACTCCGCCGGAATCAGCGACGAGGAGGCCGGCAACCCCATCGACCCACGTCAGGCGCGTGTGCTCGCCGCCGCCGGCTACCGCACCGACGATCATGTCGCCCGCGGGATCACCCCCGAATGGCTGGCCGACCGCGACCTGGCCGTGGCGATGACCGCCCGCCACTATCGTGCCCTGAAGCGGATGATCGCAGATCTGCCCGCCGAGGCGGCCCCTGAGCTGCGGATGCTGCGCGAGTTCGATCCGCGGGTGGCCGACGCCCCCGGTGCGGGAGGGGACGTGACCGCGGGCGGCGTCGGTGAGGGCGGGGCCGCCTCGGCGCGCGTCGACGGGGTGCCCGCCTCCGACGGTGCACCTGCCCCCGATGTCGAGGATCCGTGGTACGGGGAATTGAAGGATTTCGAAGAAACTCTTGAGACAATCGAGGTGTCCGTGCCGGGAATCACCGACCGACTGTATGCGTTGGCGGCGGCCTCTCGGTGATACTGGTAGGCAGAAGCGTGTCGGCTCGGCCGATAACCCAGGTACGCCTTGAAGGAGAATCTCTCATGACTCGATCCGCCGCTCGAACGAAGTGGTCCGCTCTCAGAATGGGCTTCGCCGCTGTGCTGGTGGCAGCGATGAGCGTGTTCGCGTTTGCGCCTGCCGCCAGTGCGCACGACCAGCTGGTGTCGTCGAATCCCGAGGACGGGGCCGAACTCGATCAGCAGCCGGAGTGGCTCGAGATGACCTTCTCCGGCAACATCCAGGAGGTCGGCTCCGAGGTCACCGTCGTCGTCGACGGCAAGGACGTCTCCGCTGGTGAGCTGACTGTTGAGGGCAAGAAGCTGTCGGTCGCCCTGCCCGATGACCTCAAGCCCGGCGACTACAAGGTCACCTGGCGAGTGGTCTCGCAGGACGGCCACCCGATCTCCGGGGACTACTCGTTCACGATCAAGGACTCTGAGGGTGCCGGCGGTTCGGTCGAGGAGTCGACGAAGGCCGGACTCGGCGGCGGAGTCGTCGACGAGCCGGGCAAGAACAACGAGGACCGCGGCGAGATCGGCGAATCCACCGGCAGCGATTCCGGAATGTCGACGCCGATGATCGTGCTCCTCTCCGTTGGCGGTCTGGCGATCATCGTCATCGTCGTCCTCCTCATGCGCCGCAAGTCCAAGGGCCTGCCCGGCACCAAGGACGACTGAGCGGGGTCGACTCCCCGAGCGGACTCGCGCACCGGGCGTACTCGCTTACTGGGCGGGCTCGCCGACTGGGCAGATCCACCCGGGCAGCAGTGTTTTTCACGAGGCCCCGAACGCAAAACTCGCGTTCGGGGCCTCGTTGTCTTCTCCGGCCGGTGTCGCACCCCTCGTTCAAGCGGGCGCCCGGATATCGATCGGTGCTCCTATCGATGACGGGGTTTGCGCTTGAACGAGACTCGAGCGAGGCGGTAGGTGGTGCCAACGCGCTCAGGGTGCGAAGCGCAGCAGCCGGTCGTCGTCCGGGCCGGGGTCTCCGCGACCGTCGGTGTTGTTCGTCAGCACATACAGTGAACCGTCGGGAGCCTGCACCACATCGCGCAGACGGCCGTATTCTCCGGTCCACAGCGCAGTGGAGTCGGCAAGGTCATCGAGGCCCACCTCGTGCAGGCGTTCGCCGCGCAGCCCGGCGATGAGGATGGACTCCTCGGTGACGGCCAGTCCGCTGGGGCTCGCTTCGTCTGTCGACCATTGCTGCACAGGGTCGATGAATTCGCCGCCGCCCGCACTGGCATCGGTGCCGGCACCGTCGCCGCCTTCCCCGCCGTTCGCGTTCCCGCCGCCACTGTCGCCATCCTCGGCGATGCCTTCGACCTCGGGCCAGCCGTAGTTGCCGCCGGGGTCGATGACGTTGAGTTCATCCCACGTGTCCTGCCCGAATTCCGCGGCGTACATCGTGCCCTCGTCATCCCAGCCGAGCCCCTGCGGGTTCCGGTGGCCGATGCTGTAGACGAGGGAATCGCCGAAGGGATTGTCCTCGGGGACCTCACCGTCCGGCGTCATGCGCAGGATCTTCCCCGACAGGGCGTCCTCGTCCTGCGCACTGTCACGATCGCCGGTGTCGCCGAGCGTGGCGTACAGCATCCCATCGGGCCCGAAGGCCAGGCGCCCGCCGTTGTGGAAGTTCGCCGTGGGCAGTCCGTCGACGATCGTCTCTTCCTCACCCAGCGACAGATCTCCCGCCTCGCCGCGGAGGTCGAACCTGACGATCCGATTCTCCGTGCCGGCGGCGTAGAAGGCATAGAGTCGGTCGTCGTCGACGGCAAGACCGTGGAGTCCGGCTTCGCCCGATGCCGAGGCATCATCGATCCGACCGACCTCACGGACGTCGCCACCTGCGGAGACTTCGAGGATGCGACCCGAATCGCGTTCGCTGACCAACATGGTCTGTCCGTGGAAGGCGATCGACCACGGGGACTCGAGCCCGGTGGCGACGACCTCGGGGGAGTCCGCAGCAGGGGCGGCCGACGCCTCGGTCCGGTCGCCGGACGATCCATCCGCGCTCGCCGAGGCGGTCCCAGTCTCATCTGCGCCCTGGTCGTCGTCCTCGCCGGAGTTCGAATCCTGGGAGCAGGCGGTGAGGAGGAGCGCGCAGGAGATCGCGGCACCGGTGAGAAGCCGTTCGGTGCGTCGCAGTGCTGGGGTTCTCATGTTTGCTCCTCTTCAGGGGCAGTCCGGTTCCTTCAGCGTAGTCGCCAGCACCCCAGGAATAGAACCGTCCGTCGGGACTGTTCACCGAAGTGATTGCCGTCTGCGACCGTATTCTGCGCTCGCGTCGCCCACCTGCCTGAGGAGCCTTCCGTTTTGTCCGTTCCGCTGAATATCCTCGACCTCGTCTCCATCCGCGACGGATCCACCGCCCGCGAGGCGATCGCCGAATCGATGACCTCGGCGCGGTTGGCCGACGAACTCGGATATCAGCGGCTGTGGTTCGCCGAACACCACAACACGATGGGCCTGGCCGCCAGCGCCACGGTGCTGCTCATCTCTCAGGCCGCCTCGGTGACGGAGAAGATCCGGGTCGGATCCGGTGGCGTGATGCTGCCCAACCACGCCCCGCTGATGGTCGCCGAACAGTACGGGACGCTCGCGAACATCCACGGCGATCGCATCGACTTAGGGCTCGGGCGCGCACCCGGCACGGACGGAATGACCGCGCAGGCGCTCGCCCGCTCCTCGGCCGAACCGCAGGACTTCGCACAGAACATCTACGACATGCAGGGATGGTTCTCCGACAGCGGACAAGCCCACACCACGCCGATCAAATCGGCCGTCTCGGCGGGAATGGACGTGCCCATCTGGGTGCTCGGATCGACGATGAACGGCGCCTCGATCGCCGGTCAGCTCGGTCTGCCGTTCTCGTTGGCCTCGCACTTCGCGCCCGATCAGATCGACATCGCGATCAAGACCTATCGCGATTCCTTCACCACCGAGGCCCCGACCGCGCAGATCGAGAAGCCCTACGTCATGGCCGGGATCAACGTCATGGTCGCCGACACCGACGCCGAGGCGGCCCGCCAGTTCACCTCGGTCCAGCAGATGTTCGCCGACATGCGCAGCGGACGCAGACGGTCGCTGCAGCCCCCGGTCGACCCGGCAGTCATCGCAGCGCAGGGCGGGACCAGCCCGATGCTGCAGGTCAGCGCCGTCGGTTCCCCGGACACGGCGACCGCGCAGATGGCCGAATTCGTTCAGCGCACCGGCGCCGACGAACTCATCACCGTCACCTATGCCTATGATCCCGAAGTGCAGCGTAAGTCCTTCCAGCTGCTCGCCGACGCCTGGTTCTGATTCGCGGAGCAGTCGCTCAACGGCAGCGGCTGCCGGCCGGTGCACGGACCCTTCGCTCCACCGGCAGCATGCACGGTCTCACACGCCGGTCTGGTCTGCCAGCTGATCAGCGATGCTGCGGGGTTCCCGTCCGAGCAGGCGCTGAAGTGCGGGGTCAGGGTGTGCGAAGTGCCCTGTGCGCGTGGCCTGGAACATCGAGAGCGTGAACCGTGCGACGGTCTCCGGTGTTCCGGCGGCAGTCTCGGCTGCGACCCATTCCTCATCGTCGACGACGATGCGCTCGATGGGACGACCGACGAGTTCGGATGCCTGCGCGGCGAAGTCGTCGAGCGTGACCGTCGCCGGCGGAGTGAGATCGATGGGGCCGTCGACTGAGGCATCACCGAGGAGGATCGCGGCGGCCGCCTCACCCGCATCCCGTCGGTCGACCCACGAGAACGGTCCGTCGCCCGGCTTGGCGATCGTGCCGGTTGTCCGCCAGGGGCCGAGCAGCTGCTCGAGGTCTCCGTAGAAGCCATTGCGCAGGGCCGTCCACGCCACCCCCGATTCGGCCAGATGCTGTTCGGTGGCGGCGTGGATCGCCAGAGGCGGGTAAGGCGAGTTGAATGTGGAACCCTGAGCACTGGTGTAGAGGATCCGAGAGGCGCCGGCCTCGACCGCCGCGTCGATCGCATTCCGGTGCTGCGTGACGACGTCGGCGGTGACGTCGCTGGAGGAGACGAGGAGAACCTGATCGGCCCCCTCGAAGGAATCACGCAGCGCCTCCCTGTCGTCGTAGCTTCCCCGTCTCACTCTGACTCCGAGGTCGGCCAAGTGCTGTGCGCGCTCGGGATTCCGGACGCTGACGCCGATGTCTCCGGGTGGGAGTCTGCGCAGAAGGTGCTTGACGGTGTGCCCGTTGAGAACTCCGGTGGCTCCGGTGACGACGATCATGACGATGCTCCTTCGTGGATGTGGGCCTCCGGCGGTCGCCGTGGGTCCCCGTTCCGATAAGTTGACTTGATTGGTCAATTTCGCGATGCACTCCATTCTGAAATAAACTGACTGGACGAGTCAAGTTCTGTGGAGGGAATGAGGGTGAGCATGTCCGGAGGCGATGCTGCGTCGACGCTGCGCACCGATGCACGTCGCAATGTCGAGCGGATCCGCGCCTCCGCGATCGAGCTGTTCCGGGCCGAAGGGCTGGCGGTGCCGTTGGAGAGCATCGCGGCGGCGGCGAAGGTGAGCAAGGCGACGATCTTCAACAGATTCGGCGGCAGGGTCGGACTGATCGACGCCGTGATCGACGACGTTGCGGCGATGGAGTTCAGGGCAGTCATCGAGGAATCGCGCGCGGTCGAGGGAGCCCGCGACCGGATCCGGTTCTACATCGGAGCCATCAGGCATCTCCAATACCGCTTGCCCGCGGTCAGCGACGTCCTGCTCCAGGCATATCCCGACTCTGAACCGCTGATGGATCTCTGTCGAGTCGGCGGTGAATTCCATGGTGAGCTGGTCGAGGCAGGGCGTGCCGAGAATGTTCTCTCCGACGAGTTCACCCCAGACGATTTTCAGATGATCACCGTGGATAACGCGCTTGCCCTCAAATTCGGCAGACGGCCGCCCGTCGCGGACTATGAGCGACGCACCCGATTCATCCTCGACGGGATCTGCCCTCCGGCACGGCGCGCCACCGGCGAGTAGTCGACCCCGGAAGGGTGGGGAGTCGTCTGTGGCGTCGGCGTCCGGATGGCCGCCCGGATGGTCGTCCGGATCGGCGTCCGGATGGCCGCCCGGCAGTTGTGGTCGCTTCTCACCCGGTCAGGCGCACATGGGCGGCCAGTCCCGTGTCCTCGGTGGCCAGTGCTCGTGCGGTGGCGAGGATCGTCGATTCCATCGCCGAGGCGGCTCTGGTCGCCCGCACGTCCGCGCGCGTGGCGAGGCTGACCGTGCGCGAGAGCTGAGGGTCGACCAGCGGCACCGAGGACAGCCGGGGACGGTCGACGAGCACCATGGCCGGAACGACGGCAATGCCCAGCCCGCGTTCGACGAAGCGCAGAACGGCATCCATCTCCGCGCCCTCGACGACGACGGTGGGACGCAGTCCCGCTGACTCGAAGGCCGCCTCGGTGGCCTCTCTGAGGTCGTATCCGTGATGGAACAGGACCTGGGGAAGGTCGGCCACCTCGGCGAGGGTGATGCGGTCCTTGCTCGTGAGCAGGTCGGAATCGGAGGCGGCGATGACCACGAGGTCCTCTCCGAGGACCCCCTGCAGCGCCAGTCGGGGCATCTGTGCGCTCGGCTCGAAGGTGCGGGTGATGAGCGCGAGGTCGAGCCCGCCGCCGGCCAGGGCCTCGATGAGCTCGCGTGAACCCTTCTCCATGAGTTCGAGTTCGACGCCGGGGTGCTCGCGGTGGAACCGACTGATCGCCTCGGCGACGAGGCTCACGCACAGCGTCGGGGTCGCCCCCAGCCGCACCCGCCCGCGCCGCAGCCCGGCGAGCTCATCCATGTCACGGCGGACCGCCTCGGCGTCGGCGAGCATGCGTTTCGCGGTCGGCAGCAGGGTCTTCCCTGCGTCGGTGAGTGTGATGTGCCCGTGGGCGCGATGGAAGAGCTCGGCGCCGAGCTCCTTCTCCAACGTCGAGATCTGCCGGGACAGGGACGGCTGCGCCAGGTGGAGGGTTGCGGCGGCCTTCGTGAAATGGCCGGTGTCGGCCACCTCGACGAAGCTCGTCAGCTGGTCGAGGTTCATGGCTGTTCCCGGTGGGGTCGGTCGTTCATGGCAATAGCGTATCGCTATTGAGTGCAGTGAAACAATGCATTGGACGTATGTAGAAGGCGAACCTAACGTGGAATCCATGAACACCACACAGGGCGGAACCCGCCGGAAAGAACACTCAGTCTCCACCTCGGTGCTGGTCATCGGGACCGGCGGATCGGGGCTGCGCGCCGCGATCGAAGTCGCCGAAGCCGGCGCCGACGTCCTCGCCGTGGGCAAGCGGCCGAAGGAAGACGCGCACACCTCGCTCGCAGCCGGCGGCATCAACGCGGCCCTGGCCACCGTCGATCCCGAGGACACGTGGCAGCAGCACGCGGCCGACACGATCAAGGAATCCTATGACCTCGCCAACCCCCGCACCGTCGAGATCGTCACCCAGGGAGCAGCCGAAGGTATCGCCGACCTGGAGCGATATGGAATGGACTTCGCGAAGGAGGACGACGGTCGGATCTCTCAGCGCTTCTTCGGCGCCCACACCTGGCGTCGCACCGCTTTCGCCGGCGACTACACCGGGCTCGAGATCCAGCGCACCCTCATTCGTCGCGCCGAATCCCTGAACATCCCGATCCTCGACCGCGTCTACATCACGAAGCTGCTCGTCGCCGACGGTCGGATCTTCGGCGCCTACGGCTTCGATGTCATCGACGGCACCGGCTACCGCATCCACGCCGACGCCGTCATCCTCGCCGCCGGCGGGCACAACCGGATCTGGCGGCGGACGTCGTCGCGCCGGGATGAGAACACCGGCGACTCCTTCCGCCTGGCCGTCGAGGCCGGTGCCCGGCTGCGCGATGCCGAACTCGTCCAATTCCACCCTTCGGGCATCATCGAACCCGAGAATGCCGCCGGCACTCTGGTCTCCGAGGCGGCGCGCGGCGAGGGCGGCATCCTGCGCAACGGAGTGGGGGAGCGGTTCATGGAACGCTATGACCCGCAGCGCATGGAGCTGTCCACTCGCGACCGCGTGGCCTTGGCCGCCTACACCGAGATCGCCGAGGGGCGGGGAACGGAGAACGGCGGCGTCTGGCTCGACGTGTCCCACCTGCCCCGGGAGACGATCATGAACCGGCTGCCGCGCGTGTTCGCCACGCTCATGGAGACGCAGATGCTCGACATCACGCGCTCGCCGATCGAGATCGCCCCGACCGCGCACTACTCGATGGGCGGAGTCTGGGTCGACCCGGTCGACCACAGCACCGACGTCGAGGGGCTGTGGGCCATCGGCGAGGCCTCGTCGGGGCTGCACGGGGCGAATCGGCTGGGTGGGAATTCGCTCATCGAACTCCTCGTCTTCGGTCGCATCGTCGGTCGGTCGGCGGTGGCGTACTCCGACGGGTTGGAGGCGCAGGTGCGGAGTCGGGATGCCGTCGCCGAGGCGCGGGCCGAGATCGATGATCTGCTGTCGTCCGAGGGTACGGAGAATGTCCGGGCGCTGCAGCGCGAGGTCCGCAACCTCATGACCGAGCACGCCGGAGTCGTCCGTGACGAGGCGGGCCTGCAGGCCGGGCTGGAGAAGCTTGCGGCGATCGAGGCACGACTCGAACTCGTCGGCATCCACCCCGACATCGCCGGGTTCTCCGACCTTGCGCACGCCTTCGACCTCAAGTCCTCGGTGCTTGCGGCGCGGGCGACCATCGAGTGTGCGTTGGAGCGCCGCGAGACCCGCGGCTGCCACAACCGCAGCGACTACCCGGAGCAGAATCCTGAGCTGCAGGTCAATCTCGTGTGGTCGCCGAGCACTGGGGTGGTCCGCGAGTCGATTCCGCCGGTCGACCCCGAGGTCGAGGCACTCATGCACACCGGCGAGATCAGCCAGGAGGGCAAACTCGTCGAATAACCCCTATTTGCTACCCGACGGCGGCCCAGCAACCTCGCGCGAGGGTGCTGGGCCGCCGTCAGGTGTGTCTGCGGGGTGTCAGGCGGGTGCGGATGCCGCCGGTACCCGTTCACGCAGATACCCTGCGACGGCCATCCGGTTGATCGCCGAGCGGCTGACGATGCCGACCATGCGTCCTCCGGCCCCGTCCACCACTGGCACCTTCTTCAGCTTCGCGTCGGAGAGGGCGGCGACGGCATCGGCGATCGAGGCGTCGACGTCGATGGTGACGACCTCCTGGGTCGCCAGTCGCATGACATCGAGGTCCGCGAGATCGGCCATGGCCTGGTTCAGGTCCTCTTCGGGCCCGATCGCGAACGAGTAGATCGACGTCGATGAGGGGTGGGCCGCCGACAGATAGCGCATGACGTCACCGTCGGAGAGGAAACCGACCAGATCGCCGTCGGCATCGAGCACCGGTGCCCCGGAGATGCCGCGCTCGGTGAAGGTCCGCAGCGCCTCGAGCACGCTCTGGTCTGCCGACAGAGCGAACACCTCGGACTTCATGATCGCCGCGACGGTAGTCGGATCGATCATGCCCACGGTGATGTTCGCCGAGGCGGCTGACCGCTCGCCCGGGTCCGCCGAGGTGGCCGAAAGGTCCGTCGAGTCTCCCGCCGAGGCTGCCCCCGGGTCGGTATCGCCCGCAGTGTCAACTGCCGAGTCACCCTGATCACTGCGACCCGCCTGATCGGCGCGGTCACGCCGCACCGATCGGTAGGCGAGGAACGCGAGCACGATGCCGATCACCGAGGTGGCCACCACCAGAGCGACGGAACCGCGGAAACCCAGGAGCAGCGAAGAGAGTTCGCTGCCGCCGGATTCCAGGCGTGCCGCACTCAGTGCACCGTAGACTCCTGCGGCCAGTGAGGTGCCGACGCAGCCGGCGATCTGGAAGCTGGTGGAGACGACGGTGACACCGTGCGGACTGGTCTCGCGGTCGAGGTGGGACAGGGCGAAGGTCTGCACGGGCCCGATGACGAATGCCGTCGCCAACACCGCTGGGGCGTAGAGCGCGCCGAAAACCACGAGGGAGGTCTGTCCGGCGGCCAGTCCGACCAGGCTGACGAAGACGGCCATGACGAGGAATCCGAGGGGGATCGACCAGCGACCGCCGTGGCGATCGAACAGCCGTCCGGCCACGGGCCCCAATGCCACGGTGAGCAGAATGCCCGGGGCAAGTGTGAGCGAGGCGCCCATCGGCGGAACATCGCGGGCTGCCTGCAGAAACAGGGGAATGACGACGTTCATCGCGAAGACGAACACGAGTCCGAGCATCGTCATCACCACACCGAGGACGAACGGGGTGCTCGAGAACGGCCTCAGGTCGAGGAGCGGATGCTCGATGCGACGCTGGCGTGCGATGAATGCCCACAGGGCCAACAGTCCGATGGCCCCGGGCACCGCCGCCCACAGAGCTGAGCCGCCGAACGCCGCGGTGACGCCGTAGAGGATGCCGATGAGAGCCACGGCCACGAGCAGAAACGAGAGGGTGTCGAGGCGGGGCCGGCCGAGTTCGGCGACGGTGCGCAGGACGAGGGCGCCGGCAATGAGCACGATGAGGCACAGTCCGCCGAAGACCCACATGAGCGTCGTCCACGGGGCGACGGTGAGAAGGGCACCGGAGAGGACGATGGCCAGCGAGGGCCCCAAGGTGGTCATTGCCGCCATGATGCCCATATTCATCCCGAGCTTCTCCCGTGAGGAGACGGCCAGGGTGATGTTCATGCCGATCGGGGTGAGCAGGCCCGTGCCGATCGCCTGCAGCAGACGTCCGATGAGGAGGACGCTGAAGCTCGGGGCGAAGGCTCCGATGACGGACCCGATGACCATGACCGCGACGACGCTGACGAACAGACTGCGGGTGGGGAACCGGTGATAGAGGACATTGGCGACCGGGACGAAGACCGCGGCGACGAGGAGGTAGGCCGTGGTCAGCCATTGGACCGTGTTCACGGTGACGCCGAAGTCGGCCATGATCGGGGTGAATGCGACGTTGAGGAAGGTTTCGTTGAACGTGGCGAGGAACGCTGCGGCGGCCGCAACCGCGATCATTGGTCCCACGCGTTCGCTCGCGTGCGGACGGGAATGGACAGGTGAGGTCATGGAATCTCCTGACAGTCGGCGGATGTCAGCTGCTTGACCGTGCCGTGTCAGAAGTTGCTGGAATGAACCTCGCGTGTCGTGTCATCGAAGCGCTGTGGCCTGTGGGCCGTCAATGAATGTAGCAGATTCCGCCGATCTTCATAAGCCGAGCCGGACCGATCGCCCCCGCCCACTTACCCCTCCCTGATACCCGACGGCGGCCCAGATACCTCGATCCTTCTATGTCTTGTCAAGCGGTTTGAGGAACGATATCTAGCGCGTTGAGGATCTTGAAGACTCGGCGCGCTAGATACCATTTGAGCTTGCGCCGGATTTCCTTCTTCGACTTCTTCGTCGGGTCCTCACCATAGTGCTTGCCAACATAGTCTCGGGTCCGCTCATCATGGACCATCCGGTTCATGATCACCGTGTGCAAGGCCCGGTTCAATTGCCGGTCACCACCCCGATTCAACCGATGACGATGCGTGTTGCCCGACGACGCAGGAATCGGATTCACCCCCGCCAGGGCAGCGAATGCCGCGGCGTTGCGGACCCGTCCGGGATGGGACCATGCGGTGAAGCACATCGCGGCGCTGAAGGGCCCGAACCCGGGCTCATCCAGCAAAGCAGCCGCCGGGCTGGCCTTCACGAGCTCGGCGAGTTTAGCGAGGTTGCCTGCCAGCTCCTCATCAATGGCGAGAACACGTTTAGCAAGGCGAATTGCTTCATCCCGGGCAGTGGCTAACCCGATGTCTTCCTTCCTGTCTCGCCACCGAGAGATCTCAGCGACCTGATCGACCGTGAGTGACTTGCGGGCATCGAGTCCCAGATCGTTGGTCCGCACCAGCGCGGTCAGAGCATTGATCGAACGGGTACGTTCGGTGCTCATAGAGTTCCGGGCCGCAAGCAGCACACGAAGTGCTTGACGGACCCCTTCGCCCTGGCGCGGCCACCGCAGCTGTTCGGCATCCAACCGCAGTACGGATTCTGCGATTCGGCGGGAATCGAGTTCGTCGCTCTTGCCCACTCCGTGGCGGGCTTTGGCGTCCATGCGCCCGGCTTCGACGACGGGGTACCCGGCCATGGTGATGTGGCCGGTGAGCACTGCACCGTAGGAGGCAGCACCTTCAACAACCCAGAGTGTGTCGAGGTCACCGTCGGTGCGTCGACCGACCCAGCTCAGTGCTCGTTTGATGCCCGCGGCAGTGGTCGGGAAGGTGCCGGTGTCGATGAGGGCACCGGTGTTGGTGATGATCGTGTAGACGTGGTTTCTGGCGTGTGTATCGACGCCGATGAAGAAACTGTATAAGTGCGCGACAATGGACATAGCGGTTAGAAGCTCCCTATTTTGACCGATGGGTTGCATGGCCGCTTGCGGCCGGTACCGGTCCGGGTAGAGGTCACTTCGGAACAACACTGTGATGAGTCACATCCCCGGGTTACCGGGGGTGGACAGCCTTCTGATCAAGTTACCGAGGTGGGCCGAGTCGGTGCCGGCCGCACCATCCATGTGATCGGACAAATCGACGTTAAGACACCACTGTGTGGGTCAGCGCCACGTAGAGTCACGACCACGAGATGGAGAGGCCAACACCTACTCTGCCAGCCAGTCCCAGACCAGCCACTATCAATACTCACAGCGCCAGGTTGCTGCGCCGCCGTCACGTAGCAGTTAGGGGTGGTGGGATTGTGTTGGGAGGTGTGAAGACCGCGTTAAGATCGACCGCCGACCGGCTCCATCGACGGTGAGGCGGGCGAATATCACTCACCCCATCGCCGAGGCAGCCCATCGACCGTCCGTGTGCCGAGTTCCGTACGACTTTGGTCCACTTCCCGCACCTCGAATCCCGCACGACGCCGTCTCGATCATCGTGCCCGGAGGCCCGCCCGACCGCAGTACCTGCACACTCTGACGGGCATGGGCTACCGGTTCACGCCGTAGAGTGGTCTCCATGCCCAATCTCACACGAGTCGCCGTCCGCATCATCCTGCTCGATTCCGCTTCACGTGTGCTGCTCTTCGAGGGCAGAGACCTCTCCGACACCGAGGACGTCGTCCGCTTCTGGTTCACCGTCGGCGGAGGCCGCGATGAGAACGAAACCCTGCGTGAGACCGCTGAACGGGAACTGCTCGAGGAGACGGGGCTGTCAGGATTCGACCTCGTCGGACCGTTTCACCGCCGCGAATTCGACTTCCTCAACCACGGCGAACCTCAACATCAGATCGAACACTTCTTCGCGGCGAGGACGGCGCGGACGAATCTGACCGACTCGAACTGGACGGACCTCGAGCGGAAAGCCATGACGACGTGGCAGTGGTGGAGTGCCGACGACCTCGAGACGAAGGACATCACGTACTTCCCGGAGAACCTGCCGGATCTGATGAGGCAGGCGTCCACCTTGGTGTAAGCCGCCTCGGCGACGGTGTCGGTGACATTGGTCTGCGCCGGTGCCGCCCCTCCCTTGCTACCCGACAGCGGCCCAGATACCTCGCGCCAGGTTGCTGGGCCGCCGTCAGGTAGCAATTACGGGGGAGTGGCACAGGTTCTTGTCAGGTCGGACCGGAATAATCGTGATCAGCCGCCCACATGATCACTTTCGGAAGGACCATGGACGACTATCGAAGTCCCGGCTGGGACATCACTTTCAGCACCTCTGACCAACTTCATACCGCGCGGATCGACGCGTCGCGTGCCCGTCTCGAGCGGGCCCAGAGCCTGCGAGCAGGTGGTCGCCGTTGACCTGGCTGCTCTCGCTCCTCATCGGACTGCTCGTCGTCCTCCTCATCACCGTGGCCACCGGCTACTTCGTGGCGCAGGAATTCGCGTACATGGCCGTCGACCGCTCCCGCCTCGGCGCGCGCTCGGCCGCCGGTGACCGCTCCGCTGATCGGGCCCTGGCGATCACCCGCCGCACCTCCTTCATGCTCTCGGGCGCTCAGCTCGGCATCACCGTCACCGGCCTCCTCGTCGGTTATGTCGCCGAGCCGCTCATCGGCACGGCCGTCGGCGAAGCGCTCGGCGGCACACCGATCCCACAGGGCACCGGCATCCTCATCGGCACTGTGCTCGCGCTGCTGGTCTCGACGCTCATCCAGATGCTCTTCGGCGAGCTGTTCCCGAAGAACCTCGCGATCGCCCGCCCCGAGGCGCTCGCCACCTGGCTCGCGCGCTCGACATCGATCTACCTGCTGCTCTTCGGCTGGCTCATCACGGTCTTCGACAAGGCCTCCAACGCCCTGCTGCGCATCCTCGGCATCGAACCGGTCCACGACGTCGATCACGCCGCGACCCGCCGCGACCTCAAACACATCGTCGCCGAATCCCGGGAGAGCGGCGACCTCGTCGACGAGGATTCGCTCATCCTCGACCGAATCCTCGACTTCCCGCAGCAGACTGTCGAGCACGCCACCGTACCGCGCTCACGGGTCGACGTCGTCACCGAGGACATGAGCCTCACCGAGGTCCGGACGCTCATGGCCACCGGCCACTCCCGCTATCCCGTCCTCGACGTTGAGGGAGCGGTGATCGGCACGATCGACCTCCTCGACGTGCTCACCGTCCCGGTCGCCGACCCACCCACCGGCCCGCCCTCCGAGCCGCCCACCGAGTCCACTGTCCCAACCACGGGCACGACCTCCTCGGCGGGAGAATCGGCGAAGGACGACGCCACCGCCTCGGCGACGGACACGCTCCCCACACTTCGTGACCTGCTGGCCGATCCGGTGTTCGTTCCCGCCTCCCTGCCCCTGCCGGACGCAGTGGCCACGCTCATCGAGCACCGCGCTCAGATGGCCTGCGTCGTCGACGAATACGGCGGCTTCGCGGGCATCGTGACGATGGAGGACCTCGGAGAGGAGCTCGTCGGCGACATCGTCGACGAGCACGATACCGACGTCGAAGCCATCGCCGACATCGGCGATGGGACCTGGTCGACGCCGGGATCCATCCCCCTCGACGAGGTGGCCCGCACCCTCCAGCGCGAACTGCCGGCCACCTCGGCGCAGACCCTGTCCGGGCTGGTCATCGAGCACGCGAAGGGCTTCCCCGACGTCGGCGATCGCATCGTCATCGTCCTGCCGATCGACCCCGCCGAGCTCGCCGACGCCGAACCGCCGAGCCCCGCCAGACTCCTCGCCGAGGTGGTCGAAGTGGACTCGCACGTGCCCTCACGGCTGCGGATCGGAATCGAGGTGGACCGATGAGCAATCCATGGGTCATCATCGCCATCACCGTCGCCATCATCGGACTCAGCGCCTTCTTCGTCGCCGTCGAATTCGCGCTCATCGCCGCCAAACGCCACCGGCTCGAGGACGAAGCGGCGAACAGCCGCTCGGCCCGGGCAGCACTGCGCAGCTCGACCGAACTCTCGGTCCTCCTCGCCGGCTCCCAGCTGGGCATCACGGCTTGCACCCTCGCGCTCGGCGCGATCACGAAACCGGCGGTCCACCACTGGATCACCCCGCTCGCCGAGGCGGTCGGACTTCCGCTGTGGATCGCCGACCTCACCGGGTTCGTCCTCGCGCTCATCATCGTGACGTTCCTCCACCTCGTCGTCGGTGAGATGGCGCCGAAGTCATGGGCCGTGGCCCATCCGGAGCGCTCGGCGATCATGCTCGCGCTGCCGATGCGGGCGTTCATGGTCCTCACCCGACCGCTGCTGCACGTGCTCAACTCCGCGGCGAACGCGTGCCTGCGCCTCGTCGGGGTCCAGCCCGTCGACGAGGTTGATCAGGGGCACACCTCGGAGGATCTGCGGCAGCTGCTGCGACATTCGGCGCAGGTGGGCACGCTCGAACAGGAGTCCTCGGATGCGCTGCTCGGGGCGCTCGAACTCTCCCGGATCAGCCTCGACGACCTCGTCGCAGGTCGCGCGGAACCGGTCGTCATCGGACCGGGTGCGACGGCCGGCCAGGTGCGTAAGGCTGCGCGTCAGAGCCGCCATCGGCGGATCCTTGTGCACACCGAGGCGGGTGTCGTGCCTGATCAGGTCGCCCACGTCCGCGATGTGCTCGGTCTCGCGGAGGGAGATGACGTCGCCGAGGCGGCCCGCCCCGTCACGGTGTTGTCGGGGTCGATGACGGTCGTCGCCGCGTTCTCAGCGATGCGGGCCGAGGGCACTCAGCTCGCCTTGGTCGCCCGCAGCGACGGCAGTCACGCGGTCGTCACCGTCACCGACGTCCTCCGCCACCTCCTCCCGACCGAAAACGCACACACCTAAACGCCTCTATTACTACCCGACGGCGGCCCAGATACCTCGCGCCAGGTTGCTGGGCCGCCGTCACGTAGTAATTGGGACTCCGAAAAAACGGATGCATCTATTAATGCATGCATCTGTTATCGTGGGGGTGTGAACGACATGCTGACGCTTCCGTGGGACCACATCGATGACAGTTCGCCGATCGCTGCACGGATGGCCGCCTGGGCCGCCCGCGAGATCATCGAGCGCCGCTTCGAACCCGGTACCCTGCTCACCGAGGCCGAGCTCGCCGAGGCGCTGCAGGCCAGCCGCACTCCCGCCCGGGAGGCGATGCTCCAGCTCGAGCGCTGGCGCCTCGTCCGCCTGGTCCCGAAGAAGGGCGCGATCGTCACCACCGTGACCAGCGCCGAACGCCGCGACCTCCTGGCCGTGCGCGCAATGTTCGAAGTCAACGCCGTCCAGTCACTGACAACTGACGACGGACTCGAACCCGTCGCCGCCGACCTGCGCGTCCTCCTCGACCGGCAAAAACAGGCAGTCGAGGCCGGCGATACCCTCGGCTTCGCCAGCGCCGACTACAGCTTCCACGCCCGCATCATCCGCAGCGGCGGCAACGCCGTCATCGACGAGATGCTCACGACCATGGGCCCTCGCCTCGCGCGCCTGACTTATCAGGTCATCATCGACCGCCCGAGCTCACTCGAGACCCTCTTCGACGAACACGACGAACTCACCGACCTCGCCGAACGCGGTGATGTCGAGGCCTTCGGCACGCTCGTCCGCCGCCATATCGACGCCACCCATTTCGCCTGACGCCGACACTGACGCACACAGAACCACGAACCGTCGACACTGAATCGCAGCAATGACCTCAGAGCCAGCCACCCCAGCCACAGCTACCGCAGCTCCCGACACCACCGCCCCGACCGCCGAAACCGTTGGCACTCACACAGAATCACACCCCCGCCGAGGCGGCTCCACCCCACCGCGTCATGCGTGGCTTCGGGTGGCTCCCGCGATGTTCCTGCTGGCCTGGGGCGGCAATCACTTCACCCCGCTCGTGCACATGTACGAAGAAGACGGCGGCTTCGCCGTCTGGCAGGCGAACCTGCTGCTGGGTATGTACGTGGGCGGACTCATCCCCGGACTCCTGGCCGCCTCGGCGCTGTCGGATCGGCGCGGACGCAAACCGGTTCTCATCGCCGGAACGATCGCCGCGATCCTCGGCAGCCTCCTCCTCGCCCTCGGCTTCGACCTCTTCTGGCTGCTCTGCGTCGGTCGTGTGCTCGCCGGAATCGGCGTCGGCGTCGCGATGTCGGTGGGCACGAGCTGGATCAAAGAGCTCTCGTCACCGCCCTTCGACCACGAGGCCGGCATCACCGCCGGCGCCCGTCGTCCCGCGCTCACCCTGACCTTGGGCTTCGCGCTCGGCGCCTTGGTCACAGGGTGCCTGGCCCAGTGGGGGCCGGCGCCCGAGGTGACGCCCTACGCGGTCCACGGAGTGCTCAACCTCGTCGCGCTCATCATCGTGTTCGCCGCACCCGAATCGCTGCCGAAGCACCGCCGGTCGCAGCAGCACTGGTGGCAGGGACTGCGGATCCCGCTCGTCGGTCACCGGACCTTCGTGCGCCTCATCATCCCCGCAGCCCCCTGGGTCTTCGGCGCCGCCGGCATCGCCTATGCGGTCATGCCCGCGCTCGTCCAGGACGAGCTGGGGGAGTGGACGACCCTCTACGCGACCGTGCTCACCGTTGCCACCCTCGGCGCCGGGGCGCTCGTGCAGAACCTCGTCCCGCTGGTCAATCGGTGGACCGGCGGACGCGGACTCGTCGTCGGGTTGGCCATGATGAGCCTCGGCATGATTCTCGCGGTCATCGCCGCCCTCGTCGCCGATCCGATCCTCGCCTTCGTCGTCGCGATCGTCCTCGGACTCGCCTACGGCATCTGCGTCGTCTCCGGCCTCATCATCGTCCAGGCCATCGCCGAACCCGACGACCTCGCCGGAATCACCGGCGTCTACTACTCGCTCGCCTACTCAGGCTTCCTGCTGCCGACCGTGCTCGCCGCGCTCCTGCCGCTCATGGGCTACAGCGTCTCGCTCGGCGGGGTGGCCGTGATCTGCCTGCTCAGCCTCGGTGCCGTGTCACTGGGGTCGATGCGGACGGGATCGCGGCGGACGGGCTGACGGCTGCGAAGCTCGACGACAACGAGGGCTGACGGCCACGAGACCACAAACTAGGATGACACCAGATCGCAACCCCGACAGAGAGGTCCAAGAGAATGCTCGGACGCACACGTGAAGAACCGACCCCGGCGGTCAGCGCCTTCATCGACATCATGGGCCCACGCCACGTGCTCACCTCGGCGCGGGCGACCGCACCGTACGCGAAGGGCAACCGCTTCGGCGGCGGCAACGTGCTCGCGGTGCTGCGGCCCGGCAGCCTCGTCGATATGTGGCGGGCGCTGCAGGTGTGCGTCGATCACGACCTCATCGTCATCCCGCAGTCGGCGAACACCGGCCTGACCGGGGGATCAGGGCCCGGCGATCAGGACTACGACCGCGAGATCGTCATCATCTCGACCCTGCGTATCAACCAGATCCACCTCATCAATGACGCCCGCGAGGCCGTGTGCCTGGCCGGATCGACGCTCTACGAACTCGAGGACGAACTCGCCGCACACGGCCGTGAGCCGCATTCGGTCATCGGGTCCTCCTCGATCGGTGCCTCGGTCATCGGTGGCATCGCGAACAACTCCGGCGGCAGCCAGATCCGCAAGGGCCCGGCCTTCACCGAGCACGCGATCTTCGCCCGCGTCAACGCCGACGGGAAACTCGAACTCGTCAACCATCTGGGCATCAGCCTCGGCGACGATCCCGCGCACATCCTCGACAAACTCCAGCGCGGACACTGGGGCCCCTCCGACGTCACCCCGCCGCCCGAGGACACCTATGAGACCGACTACGCCGACCACGTCCGCGAGATCACCGACTCCCCGGCACGGTACAACGCGAACCCGAAGTTCCTCCACGAGGCCTCGGGGTCGGCGGGCAAGCTCATGGTCTTCGCCGTGCGCACCCGTACGTTCCCCAAGGTCACGGACACGACGACGTTCTACATCGGCACGAACAGTCCGGCCGAACTCGAAGAGCTGCGCCGGGCGATCCTGACCTCGGATCGGCCGTTGCCGATCTCGGGAGAGTACATGGGTCGACCGTCCTTCGACCTCGCGGAGAAGTACGGCAAGGACACGTTCGTATCCGTCAAGCACGCCGGCAGCCGCGAGCAGATCAAGCTCTTCGCGCTGAAGAACTGGGCCAACGGGGTGTTCGCGAAGATGCCGTTCTTCGGCGAGACCGTCGCCGACACGATCGCCCAGCGCGCTTTCGGACTCCTGCCGCAGCAGCTGCCGAAGCGGATGCTCGAGTTCCGCGACCGCTTCGAGCATCACCTGCTGCTCGTCGTCGCAGGCAGTGAGAAAGCTGAGACCGAAGAATTCCTCAACTCCTTTTTCGCCGAGGCGGCCCACGAGGGGGACTTCTTCATCTGCACGGCCGATGAGGCGAAGTCCGCAATGCTCCATCGCTTCGGTGCCGCCAGTGCCGCCACTCGCTACTTCAACCTCAACCGCGAGGACTCCTCGGAGATGATCACCTTCGACGTCGCGCTGCGTCGAGACGAGGAGGACTGGCTCGAGGTGCTGCCCGACGAGATCGCCGATCAGCTGCACATCAGTTCCTACTACGGTCACTTCTTCTGCCACGTCCTCCACCAGGATCATGTGGCGAAGAAGGGGGTCGATCCGGTGGCGCTGAAGAGGCAGATGATGGAGTTGCTCGAGGCCCGGGGTGCTGCCGTTCCCGCCGAACACAACTATGGCAGGCTCTACCACGTGCCGGAGACGATGGAGGCGCACTTCAAGGAGCTCGACCCGTGCAACGTCTTCAACCCCGGCGTCGGCGAGACCTCCCCACACAAGAACTGGGCGTGAAGGCCACCCTGCCCGCATCCCACACAGTTAACGGCACACCACCCTGTTGCAAAGGGGTGGTGTGCCGTTAACTGTGCCGGATACCGACGGTAACCCAGTGACCCGAATCAGTCCACGTCTGCGATGTCAGCGGCAGCGGCCGCCTCGGCGCGAGCCTGCTTGATCTTGCGAGACCGCGTAACGGTATTGAGGGCGATGACGACGACGATGCCGATAGCCGCGCCCATGATCAGTGAAGAACCACCATCCGAAACGGCAAGCATTGAGCCGAGCCCCGCATCGATAAGGGGGTGGCCAGAGGTTACATGGAAAATCACTGCGACGAGCCAGCCAGCGGTGAAGATCGCTCCGATGATGTAGGAAGTAATGAGGCGCTTCGGTGCGATCCGTGCGGCCACGAGCTTGAAGTCGACCCCTTCGCGCCGGCAGTAGATCGCCGTTGCGGCTCCCGTCACGCCTGATGCCAGAACGATCGGGACAGTCCAGAGGCCGGCGCCGATGACGGCGAAGATGAGTGCGAGAGCGAAGAACGCATACGTCGAGACGACCGCGCCGAAAGTGTAGGCGCGCAGGATGACATCCCGTTCGCGTTCATCGCCCATCGAGGGGTCGTTGAAGCCGGCGATTCTGTCAGCGAGTTCGTTGGTGGGCTTCTTCTTGTCGCTCGTGCTGTTCACTGTGTTTCCTCCTTCAGCGAGAAGATCTCTTCGACGGTGGTCTCGAGTGCGCGGGCGATGCGCAGTGCCAGGTACACGCTCGGGGCGTAGTCGCCGCGCTCGGTTGCGATGATCGTCTGGCGCGAGACCCCGGTGAGCTGTGCGAGCTGGGCCTGGGTGAGCCCAGCGGCCTTGCGAACCTGTTTGAGGTCCGAGGTCTGAACTTCCATGAAGCTCCTTGATGTCAACTTCTCTTTACACCTAAAAGTAAAACATGTTTGACATTCGTATGTCAATGATCTTTGACATCGCCGAGGTGGCTGCGCAGTTTCGCTCGCTGACCGGGCCGATCGTGTGGGCCGTGATGGGGTCGAGTTGGGCTCGAGCGTGAGCATCCCTCACCGGAAACGACAAAACACCCCGCTGCAACGGGGTGTTTTCGCGCTACCGGTGAAGGATTCAGCCCCAGCCCCGGCCCCAACGACGAGGCCGCCGACTACTCCTCGACCTTGACCCTCCGCCGGTCCTTCTCCAGCCGCACCTCGTGGCTCGAGCGGGAAGGATTGAGCAGCTTGAGCAGCGACAGCGCAACCACAGCTCCCAGCACCGCGCACCCGGCGGGCAGCAGCATCGCAGTCTTCGCATCGGCGGCGTCGATGATGTTGCCGGCGATCGCCGAACCGAAGGCGACGCCGAAGCCCAACGAGGTCCCGAGCCACGCGAAGGCCTCGGTCAGGCGGCGAGGCGGGGCGAGCTGTTCGATGACGGAGTTCGCGCCGATGAGGCTCGGGGCGATCGCCGACCCGACGACGACCAAGATGATGCCGTAGGTGACCATCGAATTCGCCAGCAGCATCAGGCACGCGCCGACTGCCAAGGCCGACACCGCGACACCGAAGCGGTGGTGCACGGCGGCCTTCCAGCTCCGTGCCCCGTACAGCCCCCCGGACACCAGCGACCCCAGTGCCAGGCACGACAGCAGCACACCGGCCGTGGACTTCACGCCGAGTTCGTCGGCGAAGGCGACGGCGATGACGTCGATCGCACCGAAGTTCACGCCGAGGAAGATGTTGACGAAGATGATCGCAAGGATGCCCGGGTTCGAGACCACGTGCCCCTTGGCCTCGGTGGTCCGCTCGACCGGCGGCGGTTCGGTCGCCTTCTGGATGTAGAGCAGCAGCGAGCCCACACCCACGGTGATCATCGAGAGGATGATGCCCGCCGGCGGCCACACCGCGGTCGCGAGCACCGTGGCCAGCACGGGCCCGGAGACGAACATCAGCTCATCGGCGACGGACTCCCACGAGAACGCGGTCTGCAGCTTCTTCGGCGTATCCACGAGGTGTGACCAGCGCGAACGCACGAGCGAGCCGACGGAGCCGACGGTGGCGCCGCCGATGCCGGCGAAGGCGAAGATGAGGCCCGGCCACCAGTCGCCGTAGACGGAGACGATGAGCAACGTCAGCGCCGCGAGGTGGATGACGACGATGGGCGCCATCACCCGCGACTGGCCGTGGCGGTCGACGAGCCGCGCGATCCCGGGGCCGGCAAGGGCTTGGACGATCATGTACACGGCGGAGACGATGCCCGCCAGACCGTAGGATCCGGTCACGCCCTGGATGAACAGGACGATTCCCAGTCCCAGCACGGCGATGGGCATCCGGGCGACGAGACCGGCCAAGGAGAACTTGAGAGCACCGGGAAGCGACAGAATTTCCCGATAGTTGTTGAACACCAGGAAAGTCTACCGAGCGCCCCGAACGTCGGCCAGGTGAACTCTGCGTTATTACTGGTGAGTCGCCTCACCTCGGCGCCGGTGAGATCACCGTTCGATCACAATGCTATCATCGGCGACCGAAGGGCTCGCCGGGACGCGTGCACGGGCGCTGACAAGGACGAACACCCTCGCCGAGGTGGCCCTGCCCTCTCGTGCGACCGCACGGTCGGGCGCAGGGAGTGTTGCGGATGTGAGAACTGAGTCACCCCGGCCGCTATACAATAGGCGGGATTGCCCACTTTCCCGGCGTGATGCGCCGCCCCGAAACCCCGGAGTGCCGATGACGGACAACACCACCTTCGACGATCTCTTCGACCACCAACCCGAAGAGCAGCAGCGACCGCGGAAGAAGAAGCGCGTCTGGCGCAAGGTCCTCGTGGTCCTGCTCATCATCGTCATCCTCGGTGTGCTCGGCATCGGACTCTACGTGTGGAACGTCGGACGGTCCTTCGACGACAACGCCAACCGGCTCAGCGATGAACAGGTCTTCGGCAAGCAGAAGAAGAGCGACGGACAGGACGGCGGCACGAACATCCTGCTGCTCGGCTCGGACGAGCCGATGAGCGATGTCGACGTCAACGATTCGCGTGGCCTGCGCTCGGACACGATCATGGTCATGCACCTGCCCAAGGACGGCGGCAACGTCCAGGTCATGTCGATCCCGCGCGACAGCTACGTCGACATCGAGGGCCACGGCAAGGCGAAGATCAACGCGGCCCTGTCCTACGGCGGTCTGCCGCTGGCCGTGTCGACGGTCTCGGACTTCATCGGCACGGACCTCGACCACGTGGCGATCATCGACTTCGAGGGATTCAAGGCACTGACCGACAGCCTCGGCGGGGTGACCGTGAACTCCGAGCAGGCCTTCGAGAAGAACGGCTACACCTTCACCCAGGGCGAGAACGTCTTGGGCGGCGACGAGGCGCTGACCTTCGTGCGTGAGCGCAAGTCCTTCAAGGACGGCGACTTCCAGCGTGCGCGCAACCAGCAGGCGTTCATCCGCGGGCTGACGAACGAGATCATCTCCGCCGACACCTTGTCGAATCCGAAGAAGATCCAGGACATGGTGAAGAACTTCGCCCCGTACATGTACGTCGATTCCGGCTTGGACGCGAAGTACATCTCCTCGACCGCCTTCGACATGCGCGACGTCCGCCCTGGTGACATCGAATTCTTCACCGCTCCCGTCGCCGGCGTCGGCACCTCTCCGGACGGTCAGTCGATCGTCAACGTCGACGAGGACGAGCTGAAGAAGCTCCGCGACTCGTTCAAGAACGACACCGTCGCCGACTATGTGCAGAACGCCCCGGAGGCGCACCTGTAGACGCTCGCGGCGCAGACGACAGCCCCGTACCAGTTCGGTCTGGTGCGGGGCTGTCGTCATACCCTCGCCGAGGTGGCCGACCGTGGCCGCGAATGCGGGCATTATGCCCGCCGGCCTTCCACACGACGAACCCCGCTCCAGGAAATTCCTGGAGAGGGGTTCGTCGGTTGCGGGCGATTATGCCGGGACCGTGTGTCCGAGGCCGTGTCAGTCTTCGAACTGGACCTTATGGACTCCGTTGGGTGTGCCCCACTCGCTGTCAGGATCGGACACCGCTTCGGTCGGGAGTCCGAGCGACATCTTCTCGCCGGTGACGGTGTTCTCGTAGTCGACGTAGGTCGTTCCCGCAGCGCCTTCTGCACCGACCCGGTCCCAGTGGGTGACGTTGTCATCGCCGTGGTCGGCCAGTTCCTCGGCGACCTGCGGTGAGGCGAAGGCTTCGACGCGGTCCGTGGCGCCCTGTCCCCACGCGCGGACGAGCTCATCGGCATACTTGACCGTATTGGTCGGGTAGTAGACGGACTGCGTATCGATGTTCGAGGCAGCCGACTGGCTCGACGAGTCGGCGCCGGAAGCATCGGCGGCCATGGCCGGTCCAGTTGCGAGTCCGACGCCGGTGAGTCCTGCGACGGTGGCGATTCCCAGGGCTGCTGCACGATTGCGGATGGTGGGCTTCATTGTGTCGATCCCTTCTTCTCATGTGCTGCCACCGACCAGCGGTAGGGCTCGGCGGCATGTCGTTGACGGGGATCAGTATTCCGACCGAATCTGAGGTCGCGGCAACGATCACTGGGAACGAACTCAGAGCCGGTAACGGCATGAAGACAGCACTGTTGCAGTTGCGCGACAGCGGTGAAACACAACCGCAGGAATCGCATTTGGTGGCGCAGCAGAAGGCCCGCGACAGCGGGGATCGAGCCACTCCGACGCGGCAGTCGGCGAGGCCGCCTCGACCTCGCCGGCGGGTTTCATTGCGACATTTCCGATCAAGCAGCGATACGCGATCGTGACCCGATGATCTTGCTAACCCGCCCGCCAAATCGGGCTTCGTTGGGTGGCTTTATCTGATTCAGATAAAGCCACCTAAAGTTGAAAAACCGTTCCGCGATCTCCTCGCTGCTCGTCACTCGTGATCCCGCCGAGGCTGTCCCACGGTCGACCTTGTCCGTTGCGCGGCGCGGTCGCTCACTTACCGGTTACGCCGAAGAACGCGTCGTGCACGACGCGCTCTTCGACCGGACGGATGAGTGAGAGCGCGGGCGGGCGCAGGTCCGAGACTCGGGCTGCTGCTCAGCCGATGAGAGCGCGAGAGGAGTGAGCACGCACAAGCGCGCGGACTCACAGGCTGTACCCCGATCGCTACTTGCCGAGCACCCCGTCGACGAGGGTCCGGGCGTCGTGCTGGACGGCCCGCAGGTGGTCTTCGTTGCGCAGGGACTCGGCGTAGATCTTGTAGACGTCTTCCGTGCCCGAGGGGCGCACCGCGAACCAAGAGTTGTCCGTGGTGACCTTGAGCCCGCCGATCGGAGCGTTGTTCCCCGGCGCCGAGGTGAGCACCGAGGTGACCGCTTCGCCGCCGACGGTCTTCGCGCTCACCTGGCCGGCCTCGAGGGCACCGAGCCGGGCCTTCTGTTCGCGGGTGGCAGGTGCGTCCTGACGGGCATAGGCACTGGTGCCGTAGTTGGCGGCCAGGCCGGCGTAGCGTTGCGAGGGAGTCTGGCCCGTCTTCGCCGTCATCTCGGCGGCGAGCAGGGCGAGGATGATGCCGTCCTTGTCCGTCGACCACACTCGCCCGTCGCGGCGCAGGAACGAGGCTCCCGCCGATTCCTCGCCGCCGAAGGCCAGTGTCGAGTCGAGGAGTCCGGGGACGAACCATTTGAAGCCGACGGGCACTTCGAACAGCGACCGGTCGTGGGAGGCGACGATCCGATCGACGATCGACGAGGTGACCAGGGTCTTGCCGATTCCGGCACCCGCCGGCCAGCCGGTGCGGGAATCGAGCAGGTAGTCGATGGCCGCGGCCAGATAGTGGTTGGGGTTCATCAGGCCCGCATCGGGAGTGACGATGCCGTGGCGGTCGGCATCGGCATCGTTGCCGGTGGCGATGTCGTAGTCGCCGCGCGAGGCGATGAGTCCGGCCATCGCGAACGGCGAGGAGCAGTCCATGCGGATGTTCTCATCCCAGTCCAAGGTCATGAACGACCAGGTGGGGTCGACGTCGGGGTGGACGACATCGAGGTTGAGGTCGTAGTCCTCGGCGATCGCCGCCCAATAGTCGACGCTGGCTCCGCCGAGCGGATCGGCGCCGATCTTCAGTCCGGAGGATCGGATGATGTCGAGGTCGATGACGGACCCGAGGTCGTCGACGTAGTTCGAGACGTAGTCGAAGTTCTCGGTGTTCCCCAGATGGAAGGCCCGTTGGAAGGCGGTGCGCGGAATCTTCTCCCACCCGTCGACGAGGTAGGCGTTGGCGCGTTCGGCGATCCACGTCGTCGTCTCGGTGCCGGCGGGTCCGCCGTGCGGTGGGTTGTACTTGATGCCGCCGTCGGCGGGCGGGTTGTGGCTGGGGGTGACGATGATGCCGTCGGCCTGCGCGTCCTCACGCGACTTCCCCGCGTTGAAGCCGAGGATCGCATGCGAGACGGCCGGAGTCGGCGTGAAACCGTCGCGTTCGTCGATGAGAGCGGGCACCTCGGCGGCGGCGAGCACCTCGAGGACGGTGAGGAACGCAGGTTCGCTCAGGGCGTGGGTATCGCGGCCTAGGAAGATCGGCCCGCGGATGCCCTTGTCGCGGCGGAAATCGACGATGGCGGCGGTGATGGCGGCGATGTGCGCCTCGTTGAATGACCGGTTGAAGCTCGAACCGCGATGCCCCGAGGTTCCGAAGCTCACCGCCTGCGACGGCACTGAAGGGTCGGGGATCAGATCATGGTACGAGTCGAGGAGGGCGGGGATGTCCACGAGATCCCGATCCTGGGCCAACTGGCCGGCGCGAGTAGTCATTCTTCTACCTTGCCAAACCTCGGCCACCTGTCACAGTCCAGTCCACGGAGTTCTTGCATCGTGGACTCTGGGCCCGTCGGAGCGCGATCACGCCACGTCGAAGCGCGACCCGTCACGTCGAAGCGCGATCGCGGCACGTCGGACCGCGATCGCGCGAGGTATCTGCCTGGGCGCCGAATCAGTCCGGCGGCTCCACGGAGTCGTCCTCTTCTTCGTTCGTGTCTCCACCACCGATGTCTCGGTCTTTGTCGGGGGAGGATCCTTCGGCCTTGGCCTGGGCATCTTCAGGATCTCGTTCGACCGGGACATCATGCTCCTCGGCGATGCGCCGGAGCCGTTCCTCAGGCGTCTGGGAACTGCCTTCTGCGTCTGTCTCGGCGCTGATGCCGACGGCGGAGCTGTCGATCTGCTCCTCGTCCTCGATCTGCTGCTCGTCCTCGGTGTCCTGTGCCGGTTCGTTCGTCGGCAGGTTCTTCTTCTCGTCGCTCATGGACTCTCTGCTCCTCTCGGAGGCGAAGGCCCTCACCGCGTTCGGCGGCGGGGTGGGATCCGCGAAAGCGATATCGCGATCCGTGGACTCGACGTTAGACCCAACGTGGCGTGGGAGCAAGGGGGCACGGACGCAACCCTGGGCAGCAGGACGACCCTGAGATAGAGTGAAATCACCGCGCGGACAGGCGCCGAGAGGTCTGCCCCACACAATCCCACACCGATGTGGCGAGGAGTTCAGGCATGGTCGGGGCCGAGAGGGAATCGATCACACAGCGAGCGTTCACCGGCGGTCTGCCCGCCGACGCGTTCATCGATGCGACCTTGTCCGATATCCACCAGCGCTATCTGGGCCTCGACGATGGTGAGGTCGCCGACTACATTCCCATCCTCGCCGAGGCGGACCCGAGCAGGTTCGGCCTCAGCCTCATCGAATCGGCCGGGGCCGTGCATGAGATCGGCGACGCCGATCTCGAATTCTCCATCCAGTCGATCTCGAAGGCCTTCGTCTTCGCTCTCGTCTGCCAGGCTCGCAGCACCGAACTCGTCCACGAACGCGTGGGTGTGAACAACACGGGACTCCCGTTCAACTCGGTGATGGCCATCGAACTCAACGACGGCAAACCGCTGAATTCGATGGTCAACGCCGGCGCCATCGCCACGACCGCACTCATGCCCGGGGCCACCTCGGCGGAGAAATGGGAGAACATCTGGTCCGGGCTCTCCCGCTTCGCCGGTCGGCAGCTGCGCCTCGACGGTCGGGTCTACCAGTCGGAGATGGAGGCGAACCAACGCAACAAGGCTCTGGCCCGGCTGCTCGAGAGCTACGGTCGCATCATCACCGACCCGCTCGACACCGTCGACGTCTACACCCGCCAGTGCTCGCTGCTGGTGACCGCGCACGATCTCGCGGTCATGGGCGCGACGCTCGCCGACGGCGGCATCAACCCGCTGACCCGCTCCCGCGTGGTCTCCGCCGAGGTCGCCCGCGACACCCTGGCCCTGCTCGCCTCGTGCGGGATGTACGAGAACAGCGGGGAGTGGCTCTTCGAGATCGGTCTGCCCGCGAAATCCGGGGTCTCCGGCGGCATCGTCGCCATCGCCCCGGGCAAGGGTGCGTTGGGCACCTATTCGCCGAGGTTGGACTCCGCGGGCAACAGTGTGCGCGGTCAGCGCGCGTGCTTCCACATCTCCCGAGCACTGGGGATGAACCTCTTCGCCTCGGACGCCGTCGAACGCCCACGGAAAGGACGATGATGACCACCGAAACCGCAGCGCACGAGACCGAGGAGCGGCGATCATGGGCCCCGATGATCGGACTCTTCCTCGCCCAGGTCCTCATGTCCTTCAATGTGGCCGCACTGCCGATCTCGCTGGGCGGAATGGTCGATGACTTCGGCGTTCCGCCCACCGTCGCCTCGTCGACGATCGTCGTCTACGGACTCGCTGTCGCCGCGCTCGTGATGACCGGCGCGAAGCTGGGGCAGCGGATCGGCTGGGTGCTCATCTTCCGCGTCGTGCTCGTCGTCTTCGCGGCCTCCTCGCTGCTGATGATCTTCTCCCGCACCGTCGCCTGGGTCATCACCGGGCAGCTGCTCGCCGGTGCCGCGGCCGCGATCATCGTGCCGGCGCTGGTCGCACTCATCGCGGAGAACTACCGGGGTGCGCAGCAGGCGGCGGCGGTCGGGTCGCTGGGGTCGGCACGTGCCTTCTCGGGGATGAGCGCCTTCCTCATCGGCGGCACGTTGGGCACCTTCGTGGGGTGGCGGCCGATCTTCTTCATCACACTCGGGCTCGCCGTCGTCGTCTTCGCGCTGACGTTCACCCTGAGATCGGACAAAGGCGATGCCTCGATCCGGATCGACCTCGTCGCTTCGGGACTCATCGGCGCGGCCGTCGTGCTGCTGACGATGGGATTCAACAACCTCAACGCGTGGGGCATCATCCGCGCCGAGGATGGGGCGCCGTTCGCGGTCGCCGGGCTGTCCCCGGCGCCGGTGTTCATCGTCGCAGGCATCGTCCTCGGGCAGCTGTTCTTCATGTGGACGAAGCGGCGGAAGGCGGCCGGGAAGGTCCCGCTCGTCGACATCAGCGTGCTCGGTCGGCCGAGCGAACGAGCGGCCGTCTACGCCATGTTCGTCATCGTCGCCATGGAGGCGGCCGTGAACTTCACGGTCCCGACCTATATCCAGGTCGTCCAGGGACGGACCCCTTTCGACACGTCGCTGGCGATGCTGCCGTTCAACCTCACGGTCTTCGTCACCGCCACCCTCATCGTCCGCTTCTACAAGCGCTACGCCCCGCGCACCATCGCGCTGTTCTCGTTCGGGCTGACGACGGCGGCGCTGGTGTGGTTGGCGTTCGTCGTGACGAACAACTGGGAGACGCTGCCGACGATCCTCGGCCTCATCGTCTTCGGCATCGGCCAGGGCGCCTTGGTGACTTTGGTGTTCAATGTGCTCGTCACGGCCGCACCGAAGCATCTGGCCGGCGACGTCGGGTCGATCCGCGGCACGGCGCAGAACCTCGCTTCGGCGGTCGGGACTGCGGTGATGGGCGCACTGCTGGTCACGGTGCTGTCGACCGGGCTGGCATCCGCCGCCGATGATCATCCCGAGCTTCCGCCGGAGCTGATCACCCAGGTCGACCTCGACAATGCGAACTTCGTCAGCAACGACGAACTGCGGGAGATCCTCTCGGGCACGACGGCGACACCGGAGCAGGTCGAGCACGCGGTGGAGCTGAACTCGCAGCAGCGTCTGCGCACGCTCAAGCTCGGTTTCCTCATTCTCGCCGGGATCAGTCTGGCGGCGGCGCTGCCGGCCTCACGTCTGCCGAAGTACCGACCGGATGAGATCCCGGATCCGGCCGCGGAGGGCTAGAGTCCCGGTCGGTGAGGAACGGCCGGTATCGGTACCTGAAAGTCTCGGATCTGAGCAGATCTCTAGCTTGATAACTTTATCAAGGAGCCCCGTTCCCCTCGGTGTCGAACTATTCCGAAGTTTATTTCGTAAGCTAAGCTAACGAAATGACGGGCGCTGCGACACCGGCTGACCGGTGGCGCACCCCATCAGTCACGTGATCCCCACGTGCGGAAGGAGCATCATGACCAGGAACAGAGACGACGAGTCAGCGGCAGAATCCGCAGCGAGAGATGCCGCAGCCAAGCTCGACGAGGCGACCGAGAAGATCGGCGGAACCTCGAACGTGGATTCCGGCGTCGAGGTCGGCTACACAGAAGATGACAGCGACGAGCGCCTGCAGGGAGTGGCCGACGAGATCGGTGTGACCCTGCACCGCAACCCCGACGGTTCACACACTGCAGTCGATGAATCGCAATCCGACCTCGACTGATTCACGGCGCCGGCTCTGAGCCACAGCGCCAGCCCTGTACCACGACAACCGCCCTGAACCACGACGCCCAGCACGATCCCCACACCCCACCCAACCCCTCGATGGGAGAGCACCATGAGCAACGACCAGAAGAATCTCGAACTCGACGATGTCGTCAGCATCCTCAACGACAGCAGAATCGTCATGCTCACCACGGCCCTCAATGACGGCAAACTGCTCGCGCACCCGATGGTGCCGCAGCAGGTCACCGCGGATGCCGACGTCTGGTTCTTCCTCGGACTGCACGGAGACCAGGCGACCGCGCTGCGGACGAATCCGTACGTCAACATCACCGTCGCCGAGGCGGGCAATTGGCTTTCGGTCGCAGGTCGCGTCGAATTCGTCGACGACCGGGCCAAGATCGACGAACTCTGGGACGATTCCGTCGCCGCGTGGTTCGAGCAGGGACGCAACGACCCGAACCTCGGCCTCATCAAGGTCACGAGCGACTCCGCGCAGCACTGGGGCCTCACCGGCGGGAAGCTCTCGGCCATGGCCCAGATCGTCAAGTCCAAGGTGACCGGTCAGCGCACCGGCGGCGGAAGCGACACCACCGAACTCTGATGCCGGAGTTCTGAGGCCGGAGCTCAAGGCGACAGTCCACAGACGAGCGCCGGGCTGCACATCCGCAACCCGGCGCTCGCCGCTTTATCATCGGCGTTCGCCGCTTTATCAAGAGTTTCTTGTCGAGAGTGCGCGTCCTCAATCGCGCACCGTCACCGGCCCGATGCGGTCACCGGCCCGAGGTTCTCACTTGACCCAGGGTTCTTCGCCGGTCTCGGAGACGATGGGTTTGCCGTTGTCGAGGTTCCAGGCTCCCATACCGCCTTCGACGTTGAACGCATCGAAGCCGTTCTGGTTCAGCCAGGCCACGGCGCGGTTCGACCGACCGCCGGTGCGGCAGATGACGTACATGTCGTCATCGAGGGGCAGATCGTCGAGGCGGCCCGGCAACTCACCCAGCGGGACGTGGATCGCGCCCGCAATGTGTCCGGCCTCCCATTCGTCGTCCTCACGGACGTCGACGATGGCGGCGCCGTCGGGGATGTCATTGACTGTGACATTGGCTTCTTCATCCATGTCCTCAGTCTAGACATCGGAGACGACACGCGTGCAAGGGGCGAATGATCGGCCGGATCTCACCGAGGCGGCCATTCCCAGGCCAACACCTACGACCATTGCGTTTCAAAAAGAGTGAGTGTACAGTCACTCACATGAGCGCAACCGGATCCAGAATCTCGATAGCCGAATCGCGGCGACCCGTGGTCGCCGCGGCCGCCCTCAGCCGGTTCGCTGAGGGCGGCTTCCATGGAACCACGGTCTCCGACGTGGCCGACGAAGCGAAGATCTCTCCCGCTTATGTCTTCAAGCTGTTCCCTGGCAAGGAGGCGCTGTTCGTCGCCGCTGTCGAGCTCTGCTTCGCCGAAGTGCTCGAGGCGCTGGAGCGGGGGGCCGACGGGTCCGAGGGGCAGAGCCCAGGCCGGATCCTCGACGCCATGGGCGGGGCCTATGCCGAACTCATCTCCGACCGCCGACTGCTCATGCTCCAGGTCCATGCGCAGTCAGTTGCGGAGATCCCGGCGATCGGGGCAGCGCTGCGCGCCGGGCTGGCAAGCATCACCCGCTTCGCGAAGACCCGCTCACGAGGCAGTGACGATCAGGTGCAGCGATTCATCGCCTTCGGGCAGCTGTGCCACCTCGTCGTGACCGCAGGACTCGACGAACTCCCGGACGAATGGGCGGGCATCCTCACCCACAACCTCCGCCACCCGCACTGATATAGCCCGAACCGTCGAGAGCTCGAACGGCCGAACGTTCGAACGGAGACATTCGAGCAAGTGAACGTCCCAACCGACAGCAGATCTTTCTGCTCGAAAAAGTGAGTGACCAGTCACTCATTACAATTGGAAAGGAACCACATGCCATGACACACACCCACGCCCCCGAGGCGGTCGAAACCGCTCGCAGTCCACGACCGTGGCTCGCGCTGATCTTCCTCGCGCTCGCCGAATTCATCGTCGTGCTCGACGCCTCCATCGTCAATATCGCGCTTCCGGTCCTCGGCACCGAACTGACCATGGACAACGCGACTCTCGCCTGGGTCATCACCGCCTATGTCCTGCCGTTCGGAGCCCTGTTGCTCCTGGGCGGACGCCTCGCCGACCGCTGCGGACATCGCCGCCTGTTCCTGATCGGGGCGGCCGGGTTCGTCATCGGCTCTGCGCTGGCCGGGCTCTCGGCCACCGCTGGAATGCTGCTGGCCGCACGTGCCGTCCAAGGCGCCTCGGCGGCACTGCTCGCTCCGGCGGCCCTCGCGCTGCTCACCATCATCTTCCCCGACCCCGCCGACCGCGGAAAGGCGCTGGGCATCTGGGGAGGAGTGGCCGGACTCGGTTCCGGCGCCGGCGTCCTCCTCGGTGGTCTGCTCACATCGTCATTCGGCTGGGAGTCGGTCTTCTTCATCAACGTGCCGATCGGCCTCGCCGCCTTTGTCGCCACAGTATTGCTCATCGGAAGGGACACCACAGCACCTGCCGGTCGACTCGACCTCGCTGGAGCGGTGACGATCACCGGTGCGCTCGTCGCGATGGTCGCCGCGCTCAGCGCCGCCGAACGGACCGGCGTGTTCTCCCTCCTGCCCATCGTCCTGGCGGTCGTCGCCCTCATGCTCGCCGCAGCGTTCGTCCTCGTCGAGCGCCGGTCCCCGCAGCCGCTCGTGCCGCTGGACATCTTCGGCAATCGCCACCTGCGGTCCGGCAACATCGTCATGCTCCTGCTCGGAGCGGCCATGGTCGGACTCTTCTACGCTCTGGCACTCTTCCTCGGGCAGGTCCTCGAATACAGCACCCTCACGATCGGTCTCTCTCAGCTTCCGCTGGCCACAGCGCTCATCCTCGTCGCCGGGATCGCTCCGCGACTGAGCGGCCGCCTCGGCGCGGGGAAGTCCCTGTCTATGTTCTCCGCGATCCTCGCCGGCGGTCTCGTCTGGCTGGCGGCCGCACCGGCGGACGCCCACTTCATCAGCCACCTGCTCGGCCCGACCGTGATCATCGGCATCGGAATCGGCGGCACATTCGTCATCGCCACTCAGCTGGCGATGCACGGTGTCAGCGGACACGAGACCGGACTGGCCAGCGGTCTGGTCAACACCTCGCAGCAGATCGGCGGGGCACTGGGCATCGCGCTGCTCGGCGCGGTCGCGTCGACCCGCACGGCCGATCTGGTCGCGGGCGGGGAGGACCAGCAGCAGGCTCTCGCCGGAGGATTCTCCTGGCTGTTCGCCGGTGCTGCGGCCGTCGCGCTCATCGGCGCCGTCGTCAGCCTCGCCGCGCGAACCGGGAAAGAGGCCTGACATGGCTGCCAGCCGACAGGCGAACCCACCTCATGTCGACGCCATCGTCGTGGGCAGCGGTTTCGGCGGAGCCGTCACTGCTGCCCGCCTCGCCCAAGCCGGGTTGTCCGTCACGATCGTCGAACGGGGCCGGCGGTGGTTGCCGGGGCAGTTCCCCAGAGACCCGGCGAAACTCGACACGTGGCTGTGGAACACCGACGACGGGCTGTACGACGTCCGGTGGCTGGACTCGATGCTCGCGATCCAGGGCGCCGGGTGGGGTGGGGGCTCGCTCGTCTACGCGAACGTCTTCGCCCGCCCCGCCGCGCAGTCACTGAACGGACGCTGGCCGGAAGCCCTGCGCAGGGACGCGCTCGACCCCTACTACGACCTCGCCGGAACCATGCTCGAGGTCCGCCCGGTTCGAGAGGACCCGTCCACCGGTCGGATTCCCGAACGCACACGTGTCTTCGAAGACCTCGTCGAACGGATGGACATCGGTTCGGCGACGGTGCGACCGAATCTCGCCGTGCGCTTCGGCCCACCGGAGACCTGGTCGCAGAACACACACGGCGTCGAGCAGCGCGGGTGCGCGTTCGTCGGCGAATGCATCCTCGGCTGCAATCGATCGGCGAAGAACTCACTCGATCACAACTACCTCGCCGTGGCGGAGGCGAACTCGGCGACAGCGGTCACCGAGGCGAACGTCACCCGCATCGAACAGGATGAGAAAGGGTGGGCCGTGTGGACCGAGGAGCAAGAGCACGGTCGGAAGCGAGGAGTCAGACGGACCGCGACGCAGCTGTTCCTCGCCGCCGGAGCAGTCGCCACAACCGAGCTGCTGCTGCGCGCCCGAGACGTCCACCGCACTCTGCCGGACCTGTCGGAGACTCTCGGCCAGGGATTCTCCGGCAACGGCGACTTTCTGGCGACCGGGAATCTGCGTCGCGGAAGCGGCGACCTGACCACCGGGCCGACGATCACGACGACCACGGTCCTCGACGTATGGGAGCGGTCGAAGCCGGTGTGGTTCCAGGTCCAGGACGGGGCGATTCCGCAGCCGGTCTCCACAGCGGTCGACGAGGAGCTGCCGCTGAAAGGAGCGCGCTGGCTGTGGCGGAGGCTCCGCAGCCATGATCGGACGCGGACGCTGGCGTTCCTGTCGATGGGCCATGACGCCGGACAGGGTCGACTGCAGCTCGACAAGAAGGGAGAGGCCACGCTCGCATGGGCGAATCGGTGGCAGTCCGGGCTCTATCGGGCCGAGGGGCGAGTCGGCCCCGCAATCGCCCGACACCTCGGTTCGGCGGTGCGCTCGCTGCCGCTGTGGTCGCTCTTCCGCCGCGCAGTCACCGTCCATCCGCTCGGGGGAGTGCCGACCGGGGTGGACCGGTCAAGCGGTGTCATCGGCAAGGACAATCAAGTCCACGGCTACCCTGGCCTCTATGTCATGGACGGATCGGCTATCCCGGCTTCGACGGGGGCCAATCCCTCGGCGACGATCCTCGCCGCGGCGGAAAGGACGATCGAGCGCATCATCCGGAACACGACGGGCGATGAGTCCTGGCAAGCACCGGAATGGGAACGGGTGCGGTGCATCCCCGCGCCCGAAGACGACGCGTATGACTGGATGGCCGCACGTCGCAGAGGCACCGCGGGGGATGGCATCGTCGTCGACGAGGCGATGTGGGACCGACGTACCCGCAGGTCCTCAGGCGTCGGCGTGCGCCTGCGGCTGTCGATTCCCGGACTCGATGCCTTCCGCGCCGACCCCGAACATCCGGCCGCAGTGACCGGCCGCGTGAGGCACTCGGCGATTCCCGGGACGCACGACGTCGCCGGCCACGTCCGTCTCTTCCCTCAGTCCGCCGATCACCTCATGCGCTATGACCTGACATTCGTCGACGGCGCCGGACGGAGGTGGAACGGGGTCGGCACCAAACGGCTGCGCGGACGGGGGCTGATCGATCGGTACCGCAGTCTGACCCGAATGGAGCTCGACTTCGGCCTGGTGGACGATCCGACCACGACGATCGCCACCGAACTGGTCATGCGCCCATCTGATGTCATCGCGATGAGTCGCTCGATCCGTGGAACCGGGTTCACGCGCACGCGCCGTCTGCAGGCGATCGCGACGTTCCTCGGCTTCTTCGCCTATCGGGCGCTTTCCGCCAAGGGTGCCGACGGTCGCTTGATGACGCGCGTCGCCGGCTGACGAGGGGGCTGTTGCCGAACGCAGTGCCGTGTGAGAATGACCGTGCAGTCGCTTATGCGCTCGCCGACCACGGCCCGCGTTCGCCGACCACGGCCCGCGTTCGCCGACCACGGCTCGCGTTCGCCGACCACGGCTCGCGTGAACGACTGCAGCGCCAGGAACCGTCTGCGAAGGGAAATGGTCATGAGCAACAGAGACAAGAGTGACGAGTCACCGGCCGAGGCGAAGGCCCGTGACGTGGCGGCGAAACTGGACGAGACGGCAGAGCCGCTGGCCGGGACGTCGGACATGGAATCTCACGCCGAGGTCGGCTATACCGAGCGGAATGTCGAGGCACGTGCGCAGAGTGCCGCCGACGAAGAAGGGGTGACTCTGCATCGCAACCCCGATGGCTCGCACACGGCGATCGACGAGTCGAAGGCCACCGAGGTGACGCCGAGCTCTGGCTCCAAGGGCTCCGGCGTCGCGAGCAGCACAGCTCCCGACGCTGCGCCGTCCAGCCAGGCACCGGGGGCCGGCGCCGCAGACGGAAGAGCGACCGGTGTTGGGAGCGATCCGCACAGCGACTCCACTGTCGCCGTTGCGCCGGGGATGGGGGCTGCGATCGGCACCACGTCCGAGCCCGGTGACATCTACAGTGCGCCGGGGATGGGCAATGCGGTCGGCACCACGGCGGAAGGCGATGCCGAGAGTACGGAAGCGGCCGCCTCTGCCACCGGAAGCACTTCTGCCAGCAACGCTTCGTCCACCGACGACACGTCCGCGACCGACGACACGGAAGCCGGTCAGGTCTCGGCCGCAGGTGACGGGCAGAGGCCCGCAGGCGAGGCGGCGACGGATGAACTCGACCGTGCCGATGTCGTCAGGATCCTGCGCGGCAGCGATTCGGTCATGCTTGCGACTGCGCTGGCCGACGGCACGATCCTCGCCCACCCGATGGCCCCTCAGGAGGTCACCGAGGACGCCGATGTCTGGTTCTTCCTCGCCCTCGACGGCGACCAGACGAAGGCTCTGCGGACGAACCCGGAAGTCAACCTCAGCATCGCCGAGGCGGGCAACTGGCTCTCCGTCGCAGGTCGCGTCGAGTTCGTCGACGACCAGGCCAAGGTCGACGAGCTGTGGTCGGATTCCGCCAAGGCGTGGTTCGATGACCGCCGGGACCCGAACCTCGGGCTGATCAAGATCGTCACGCACTCCGCCCAGCACTGGGGCCTGCCCGGGGGAAAGGCCTCCGGTCTGTTCCAGATGGTCAAGTCCAAGATCACCGGCGACCGACCCGCCGGCGGCACTCAGACTACGGAGCTGTGAGCCGCACGAGGCATCCGAGCGTCATCTGAGTGCCGAGTTGCATCAGACGCCTGCCATGGCTGCGGCTGCGCTGGACCACGCAACTGTGGAACGGGCCCGCCGAAGAGGCTATTCTCTCTTCTAGGCAGGCCCGCCGCAGGGCCTCGCGGTGTCGCGCAGAGTCGCTCGGCATCTTCTTATGACGAAGGGATCCCCATGTCGTTCCAGGCCTACCTCGACACCATCGAAGACAAAACCGGGCTCACCCCGCGCCAGTTCATCGACCTCGCCGAGGAGAAGGGATACGACGCCGACTCTGTCAAAGCCGGCGTCATCCTTGACTGGCTCAAGACCGACTACGGGCTGGGCCGCGGGCACGGAATGGCACTTGTCCATGTCATCAAGAAGGGCCCGCAGATCGATGCGAAACACGTCGGCTCCGGCGGCACACACAATGACGACTCCGATGTGCTCTGGCTCGACGGCAAAGCGAGCAGACCGGCATGATCACCGTCACCCAACGCTCCGAGCTTCTGCTGCTCGGATCGCCGACGGCCAAGTTCATCGGTTCCGAGCATGGGGCTGACGTCTCGTTCTTCTGGGTCGACACCGCACCAGGAAAGGGCCCCGATCTGCACTGGCATCCCTATACGGAGACATGGATCGTTTTGTCCGGACATGTGCGCATCGACGTCGATGACGAAACTGTCACTGCCGAGACTGGCGCCGTCGTCACCGTCGGAGCAGAAACGGTCCACCGCTTCCGCAACATCGGAACCGAGAATCTCAAGATGGTGTGCATCCACGCTTCACCCGAGATCATCCAGGAGTTCGTCGCCGCGGGCTGACCAGGTCGGTTTCGCGCCCGCCCATCCGACCCGGTCACCTCGGCGAGGATTAGCATGGAGGCATGAGCAAGTCGATCGTCATCATCGGTGGGGGACTGGCCGGGACCACGGCGGCGCGGGAGCTGAACGCGCGCGGGCAGGCGGTCACCATCATCGATCCGCGGGCAGGCGAGACCTGCGAACGCCCGCCCCTGTCGAAGCACCTCTTCGACGGTGCCCGCCACCACCTGCCCTACCACCTCGAATCGACCGAGCACATCACCTTCATCCGTGATTGGGCAGAGGACATCACCCTCGCCGAGGCGGCCGCGGACTCCCGCTACACCGCAGAGACCCAGCGGCACCCCCATACGCTCGCCGGCCATCACGCGACCGCGGGCACCGTCCATCTGGCGTCGGGGGAGTCCATCGACTTCACTCACTGCATCCTCGCCACCGGGATGGAGGCCAACCGCCCGCAGATCCCGAACTATCCGGACGCGCTGCCGGTGTACGACCTCGGCGATGCCGAATGGATCCTCGACCGGGTGGAGCAGGCCACGCAGCCGCTCAACATCGGGGTTCTCGGCTCCGGATACCTCGGAATGGAGGTCGCCACCTCGGCGGTCGCCGCCGGACATCAGGCCACCGTCTACCTGCGCGGGGACGAACCCCTGCGCCGACAGCTCTCGGCTCCGGTCCGGCAGGCTTTGCTCGAAAAGCACAAGGCCGCAGGTGTCGAATTCGTCACGCACACCTCGAGCCCCGACGACATTCCCGCAGATGTTCATGCTCTGTTCATCACCAGCGTCGGAGCCCGACCCCGGCTCATCCCCATCGACGGCGACCGACCCGCCGAAGCGTGGGAGGTCGATGAGAGCTTGGCAACATCCCATCCCGGCATCTTCGCCGCCGGTGACTGTGCCATCGTGACCGCCGGTCCCTATGCTCTCGATCACCCATGGGCCTGCGAACCGGTGGCCGAAAGCCACGGTCAGTTCCTCGCGGAACTGCTCGCCGACACGATGGCCGACACCCCCGCCGAGGTGGCCGACAGTGACGCCGACACCGTCGTCAGTGGCGCCGAGAGTACGACAGAGATGCGCGCCACAACCTGGTCAGACGTCCCCTGGCACTGGAGCTTCCAAGGCCCGGAGAAGGTCTTCACTGCAGGCATGACCAGCCCCGATGCCACCGACACGATCATCCGGCATGACCCGTCCGGGGCGAAGTTCCAGGTCTTCCACTTCGACGGTTCGGACCCGGAGTCGACGCTCATCGGCGTCGAAACGCTCAATTGGCCGCCGATGCAGGCCGCCGCCAGGCGAGTTCTCGGCGGTAGCCACATCCCAACTCGGGCTCAGATCGATGACCCCGATTTCGACTTCAAGGCTCACAGCCGACTGTGAGTCTGCGCTAGTCTCATCACGTAGACTTTTCATCTGTTCGATCCCCAGTCGCCGACGAGAGAATCTTCTGTTCATGGATATGGCCAGGCTTGCTGCCGAGCACGGACTTGAGAGAGTTGGTGGACGGCCGTCGTTGCCCGAGTACGTCAAACAGCTTCTCAACCGAAGCGACTTCACGTACACGCTGGCGAAGTACCGGATGCAGTCCGAGAACGAACGTAACCGCCTCGGCATGGCTTGGGTGCTCCTGCGCCCATCATTCTCGGCTCTGATCTACGGCACGGTCTTCGGCCTCATCATGCAGGGAGCGACTGCTCGACCGCCGGACTTCGCGCCATTCGTCGTCATCGGCGTCTTCATCCTCGAATTCTTCAACACCTCGATGAACGGCGGTGCGAAGTCGATCATCTCGAATGCCTCACTCGTCCAATCGCTGCCGTTTCCGCGCATCGTTCTGCCCATCGCCAAGGTGTTCCAGAACCTCCTCGACTTCATCCCCACCCTCATCTTCATGGCGCTCATCGTCATCATCTTCGGCGCGCGTCCTGATTGGGACTGGTTCCTTCTCATCCCGTTGGTCTTCCTGTTCTGGGTCTTCAACCAGGGTGTGGCGTTCATCTTTGCCCGCGCAACGGTTCACTTCCGTGACCTGTCGCAGGTCACCCCATTCATCTCCCGAATGATCTTCTATACCTCGGGCGTCTTCTTCGATCTCAAGGTGATGGTCGACAAGATCGATCCGTCCCTGCAGCCCTTCGCTGACTGGCAGCCGATCAACAATGTGCTGTCCATCGCTCGCGGCATTCTCATGAAGGATGGGGTCGTTCCCTACGACTACTTCTGGCACCTGGCCATCTGGGCATTCGGCATCTTCATCATCGGCTTCGTGTTCTTCTGGCAGGCCGAGGAAAGGTTCGGGCGTGATGAGTGACGAGAATTCGTTCGACACCGGCAGCCTCCCCGAGGTGACTCGGAACAACCCACCCGTCGTCGTCTGCGACAACGTGCACGTCCGCTACAAGACTCTGGCCACGGGTAAGAAGCTCAAGCTGGGCAGTAAGAACGTGATGGGGCGGAAGCGGGAGCTGCGAGAGGTTCACGCCCTCAAGGGCATCAGCTTCGTCGCGCACAAGAACGAATCGATCGGCATCATCGGCAGCAACGGCTCCGGCAAGTCCACTCTCATGCGGTCGATCACCGGGCTGACTCCGACGTCGGAGGGCGCGATCTATGCGACGTCACGGCCGAACCTCCTCGGCGTCGGTGCCGCTCTGATCCCTGACCTCTCGGGTGCCCGCAACATCATCCTCGGTTCTCTGGCTCTGGGGCTCACTCATGACGAGATCGATGCGAAGTTCGACGACATCGTCGAGTTCACCGGGCTCGAGGACTTCATCGACCTGCCGATGCGCACGTACTCCTCGGGCATGTCCCAGCGACTGAAGTTCGCGATCGCGACCTCGGTGCAGCATGAGATCCTCATCGTCGACGAGGCGCTCAACGTCGGTGACAAGAAGTTCCGTGATCGTTCCGAGGGCCGTATCCGGGAGATCCGTGAGAATGCCGGTACCGTCTTCCTCGTCTCGCACTCGATGCGCACGATCAAGGACACGTGCAACCGCGCGCTGTGGATCGAAAAGGGCGAACTGATCGCCGACGGTCCGGCGCTTGAAGTGATTCGGAAGTACCAGGCCTTCACCAAGGCCGAGAAGGCGAAGGAAACCGAGGAAGAGCCGGGCTGAGGCATCGCACCCCCTAGCCGAGTCACAGTTCGCTCGGTAGATTCGACGGCATGGACAACAGTTCACGCGAACCGATCGAGTCACGTCGTATCAGTGATCAGCCTGCACTGCGCAGTTCGTCGGGCACTATCTGGATCGTGGCAGGTGGGATCTTCCTCATCGTCGTCGGCGGTGTGCTCACGGCGATCATCGTCACCGGCAGCACGGCGGTGCCCACAGCGATCACCACGATCGTCATAGCGGGAGTGCTCTACCTGATCCTGCTCATCGCCCGCTTCGTCTTTCGACCGGGCCGAGTGCGTCTGTGGGTCATGGCCGGTGCAATGATCGGCATGGCCGTAGCCTCGCTCATCGGACTCGTCCTCTGTGTGGGCGCTGCCGCAGGCGGGGCTTGAAGTCGCTCAGGTGAGCCGGGAAGTGTGCTCGAGCGCACGAGTCGGCTCTGTCACTATTCGGCGGAGTTCGGCTTCAGGTGAACTCTGAGGTACTCACCGGTCACGCTGTGCGGGTCGCCGGCGACCTGCTGCGGCGTTCCGACAGCGACGATCCGACCTCCGTCTTCGCCTCCGCCGGGCCCCAGATCGATGATGTGGTCGGCGTTGGCGATCATGTCGAGGTCGTGTTCGATGACGAGCACCGTTCCACCCTGATCGATCAGTTGCTGAAAGACTCCGACGAGCACTCGGACGTCATCGGGATGAAGACCCACCGTCGGTTCGTCGAAGACGAAGAGGGTGCGCTTCTGTGACTTCCCCAGCTCGGTGGCGAGCTTGAGACGCTGAGCCTCTCCACCGGAGAGGGTGGGAGTCGCCTCGTGGAGGGTGAGATATCCGAGCCCCACGTCCTGCAGAGCAAGGAGGCGATCGCGGACCTTGCGCATTCCGGCAAGGTGGGGGACCGCCTCGGCGACGGTGAGGGCCAACAGGTCCGGCAGCGACCACGGCTGGTCGTCCTCATCGGAGGGGCGACGGTACTCGTCGGCATCGGGGCTGTAACGGCGCCCCTCGCACTCGGGGCAGGGAATGTCGACATCGGGCAGGAACTGCACGTCGAGCTTGATCTCGCCGGTGCCTTCGCACCGCGGACAGCGCAGCGAACCCGTGTTGTAGGAGAAGTCCCCGGCGCCCAGCCCGGCCTCCTCAGCCGAATCGAGGCGGGCATACGTTCGGCGGAGGTCGTCGAGGACGCCGGAGTAGGTCGCCACCGTGGACCGGACGTTGATGCCGATCGGAGTGGCATCGACGACGTTGACGCGTTCGATCCCACCGGCATCGAGCTCGCGCACATGGGCTGGCATCGACCGTTCTCCGTCGGCCTTGAGAGCGGGGACGAGGCTGTCGAGGACGAGTGTGCTCTTGCCTGAACCGGACACCCCGGTCACCACGGTCAGCCGCTGCCGTGGGATCTCCGTCTCGAGGGCATGGACCGTGTGGAGCGGTGCGGTGCTCAGTCGGATCCGGCCGTGGTCGAAGACCTCGGACTCGGGTGCCGGAGTGCGCACAAGGCTGTCGGCGCGACCGGTGAGGTAAGGGCCGATGCGGGAGTCCGGAGCGCCCCCGAGGTCGGCGACGGTGCCGGTGGCCACGACGGTGCCGCCGTCCTTGCCCGAACCGGGCCCGATTTCGATGAGGTGGCCCGCTTCACGGAGGACGAGCGGGTCGTGATCGACCATGACGACGGAATTGCCTTCGTCGAGGAGGTCGGCGATGACGCCCTGCAGTCCGCCGATGTTCGACGGGTGCAGGCCGATCGAGGGTTCATCAAGGACGTAGAGGACTCCAGTCGTCTCGTTGCGCACGGCGCGGGCAAGCTGAACGCGCTGGCGTTCACCGGTCGACAGCGACGAACCTGCCCGGTCGAGGGCGAGGTACCCGAGGCCCAGGTCGAGCAGGCGACGGGCCATACCGAGAAGCGTGTCGACCAGGGCCTGCGCCATCGGACGCATCGGTGCGGGAAGTCCAGCAGGGACGTCAGCGGCCCAGTCGACGAGTTCCTCGAGGGTCATCGCGGTCGCCTCGGCGAGGCCGAGTTCGCCGATGCGCGGTGCCCGGGCGGTGGGGGAGAGGCGGGTGCCGTGGCAGTCGGGGCACACACGTTCGCTGAGGAAGCGGCTGACTCTGGCCAGGCGTTTGTCAGTGTCGGCGCGTTTGAGCTCTTCGGTCACCGTCAGTCGGGCATTGCGGAAGGTGAAGTCGAGGTCGTGCAGGCCCTTCTTCGAGGTGACCGTGATGTGCTTCTTCTCCTCGGGGCCGGCGAAGACGATGTCCCGTTCCCACTCCTTCAGGTCGCGCCAGGGCACGTCGGTGCGGACACCGAATTCGCGGGCGATCTGGGGTTGGACGTTGAAGCCGAACATCTGCCAGGGGATGACGGTGCCGTCGTCGATGCTCATATCAGGGTCGCGGATGAGGGAGGCGTCATCGACCTCTCTGATCGTGCCGATGCCCTCGCAGCGGGGACACGCCCCACCGGAATTGAAGGCCAGCGCCTCGGCGCCGGGAGCCTGGACGGTCTCACCGCATTCGGGGCAGTCGAACGGTTCTTCGGCGGCGACGTCGAGTGTCGGTTCCTGCCGGTGCCCGTTCGGGCAGACATGGGAGGCCAGCCGGGAAAACATCAGCCGGACGACGTTGAGCAACTCGGTCGAGGTGCCGAACGTCGAGCGGACCCCGGGGACTCCCGGGCGCTGGCGCAGGGCCAGGGCCGCGGGAATGTGGCGGACACTGTCGACCTCGGCACGTGCGGCCTGCCCCATCCTGCGGCGCGTGTAGGTGGACAGGGCTTCGATGTAGCGGCGCGAGCCCTCGGCGTAGAGGACGCCCATGGCCAGGGACGACTTGCCCGAACCGGAGACTCCGGCGATGGCGACGAGGGTATTCAGAGGCACGTCGATGTCGATGCCCTGCAGGTTGTGCACGCGTGCGCCGCGGACTTCCACCGCAGCGGCAGGGGCAGGGTTCCGTGCTTCGGTCGACATATCGTGATCGTAACAAGAGGGTGTGACACAGCAGCAAAAGACTTATACCCACTTGATTGCTGTATGAATACCGATGGTTAGCGCTCGTTCGGCGAGATTATTGAGAGTTTCATCTTGGGCGCCGTTTTGTCGAAGTAAATACGCAAACCGTTCAAGCTCCCGCGCAATACTCCAATCAGATTGGGTCATCAGCTCGAGTCGCCGAATAATCAGACCTGCAATCCAGTCCGAATGCGCTTCAAGCAGGCCAGATGGTAGATCTACTAATGTGGAATTATTCCCAAGGGGGCCAGGTGATTTGTCGCTGATTTCGAGCGCCTCGATGCTAAGCGAAGCGGGCATCCCTAGGGCCATATCGCCCCAACAAGTGCGTTCCTGAGCGGAAACAGTGGAAATGGATCGGTCGAGGCGAGCTCTGGCCAGTGTGGATACCCAGGTATTCCAGGCTATCGCGGCTTCAGCCTCATCGATTTGGCTGAATAATTCTGCCAATGCATCAATAAATGCGCATCTTTGGTCTGTTGTGGAAAGAAGATCGAAGAAAGCAGTTGCATCAACAATCTCTGAGCTCGATCGAAGGCAGACGAGAGCTATAAGCTGCCAATATTGTCTCGTTTCATGCGAATCTGGATCTAACATGGATACTTGGTTACGTGCCGAAGACAACAACTTCCAGAATCCTGAATCAAGCATAGCGTCGTCCACTCGTGGATGATTAAGGTAACTCTTCCATGCTTGAGATGCGGGCTCACCGAGAGATTCGGCAAATAACGGGAAGACCGTGTTTGTAGCAAAGTCAGAGTCAGCGCCAAATATGAAGTAGGCCTCGGAAGAAATTATTGCTTTGCTGGGGCGTGTAGCTTGGCTGTTTGCTTTCAAGAGATTCATTATCGCGTTCTGGGCTGTGGAGGGTATCCCCTGCCAGTTGCTTCCTTCAACTTTCCACTGAAAACGTATTCGTTCGATCCAGTACTGAGTCAGTACCCCTGGCCACCTGTTCAGCCCGAGCATTAGCCAATCATCGGATTCGTATCCTTCTTCGTCCTGAATATGATTCTCAACTAACTGTTCGGCTAGGTCATCGACTTGCTGCATTGTGCAGTCAAAGAGCTGAGTTTCTTTCTTGGATACAACGGATAGGCAGAAGTCACTGAGTGCGCGTGCAAGTTGTCTACGGGGTGCGAGGCTAGAAAGATAGTGTAGGGCAGTCTGAAGATGTCTATTATCTAGCTCTGCCTCGCTGAGTCCAGCAATAAGCGCGATGTCGAAGTCTGCAGTCTGGGACGTCGGTTCGAAGAGCGCAGCTTCTTCAAGCAGTCCTAACCCTACTTCAGGTCGATTTTTCACGGCATCACGGATGGTGTTGGAGGCACCTCGCCAGGTTGGTCCGTCGAAACTATCCGTCTCATAGTCCTGCTCGGTGATGGTGGAGATTGTGTACTTGGGTCCGTGCTGTTCATAAGTGTCAATGAGTTCCTGAGCAGTGAAGGGTGCCTTATCCTCTACCCAGCCAGATTCCATCCAGCTGTTGAAATCGGGGTGATTGCGGGCTTGGAACATTGGCCGACGGTGAAGAATGGCGTCAATTGACTCATCAACTTGGCTCCACCCACTCACATATCGGGAGAGCCAGTCAACGATGTCGAAGATCCATCTGTCGTGAAGTACCCCTTCTTCGTCCTTCCCAGTTTTGAATTGCGGCGGTCCTTCTAGGACATGGCTGAGAAGTAAACGACGCCCATTTTCATCCAGGTCGGGAGCAACGGTCGCAAGCAATCGGAAGGTCTCGTGTTTGCATAGGAGGTCGTAGAGGTGCGGGCCCTGAAGGAAGAGATCGAGCTTCTCATCGACGCTGAGAGCTGAATTTTCAGTGACAAGGTGTAGCCCAATACGGCGGAACAGAACGAATTCGCTGTGAAGCCAGCGGAGCATGATCGAGTGGTCTACGTTCATGAGTTCGGTACTCGCGTCGCGGAGAGCATCGATTAGCGTGTCCTCGAAATAGCCAGCACTATCTTGCTCATGCGGTTCAATTGCCGAGCGCCTATACGACCAGTTGGCCCCAGGGGTGTTTATGCCGCAGGCGGCAAGTAATTCGTGCGCATCGGTCATGCATTGTTCGACTATCTGAAGTACGGAGGTCGCATCAATTGACGGACTTTTCCACGCTCGTTCAAGGAGTTCCTCGAGATCGTGATCCGAGCCTGCCCATCTGATGTCGATCTTGACTCTATCGCCTGCTGCTTGCTGATCGAGGTACCATGGCTGCTCGATACGTAGCTGTAGGCGGGGTTGCAGAGCCTGTCTCAATAGCGGAAGCACCGATGCATTGGATAAGGAGGCGTTTGCCGCAATTCCCCATGGTGGTTCAAGGGTTCCGTGGTGCGTCCGTAAAGCATGAGTCGCAATCGTTGACCACTTGGTTGACAAGTCGGTCGAGATGTCCCGTAAGTCGAAGGCCGCGAATGCGATCGCTTCGAGCAATCGAGCATTGACCACGGGTCCATGCCTTGCCAGGGTTGCTAGTGCTAGATCTGACAACGTGATGTCGGCTGCGTAGTTGTTTGCGAACCATTGCGCGAGAATCTGACTCGTGTCAGTGCACTGTTTATGCGGATCGAATAGTGACAAGAATGCAGGTAGTTGCTCGATCCACGGGAGCCATTCGTGTCCTCGCGCAATCTCACTAAACGCTCGTACGCCGGCTGGCGTGGACAGTGTCGATGCAAGATAGTCATCTTCTACTGGCACCTTCGGCGGACCGCCAGCAGCGATCTCCTTCACTCTCGCGCTGTGGTCCAATTGTTTCATTTCCAGCCGCTGCGCCCAAGCATTTAGCGCTTTTGGTAGCGCCGCGTGATTAGACTTGTCGGAATATTCGACGGGGGTGATGCGAAGATCTTTCCACTTCCGGTCGCACGGCCTACTGGTAAGCGCAAACCGCTTTGTGCTGGGCGGAAGTCCCCGGGCCAGATACTTCATAACGGCGTCGTCGTGACTGTAGCCGATAAAAAGGACGGTTCGCGTTAGAAACAGGTCAGTGACGAACCGCCTCGCCCAGCCGTCGAATAGGTAAGCACGACCGAAGTCTTCATCAGTGATGACAAGATCTTCCAGGTCTCTCGATATACGCCCGTGCAAATACACCAGGCCCGTAAAGTTGCGGCCGAGGGGCACTGCCGGGCCCATGTAGGTGTCCCCCAGTTCAATCGAGAGTTCGCCAGCCGCCGTGCAGAGGTGCTCATCGTAGTTGGTGCTAACTATTCGGACGGAGCCGCACGCGTTGCCTAGTCGAACTATTGCCCGGTGAGTGTCATTTGGCTGAGACTCTATGTCGGCGATTACCTCGCGGAGATGTGCTCTTGCAGAGGGATCCGAATTGCACAATCGTCCGATGGCTGCATCCGGCTCCATTTGCTTGTCGATGGAGGCTCCAATCGACTCAGCAATTTGCGTAACGAGCTCTGTGAATGAGGGAAGGTTAGAGGGCGCGTTCATTGACACCCCCGCGCCAACGAATAGAACTAAGTCACCGTCGGTGGCGGCTGCAATGAGTTCATCGGGAATGTCGACTTCGTCGGTGATCCTCATAGTTATAACAATTCTCGGATTTTCTGTGTCTCGGTCTGTTTTGCAGGGGAGTGCTTCTGAGCTTCGGTCAACATATCGCGATCGTAACAAGCGGGGGTGACATGGCTCGCCATCTGCTGAGACGGCCCTTGCGGTGGGATAAGACCGGACTACAATCATTTCGCTGACGACTACAGGGACATGCTAGTGAGACCAGAGACACCAACAAGAGACACCCCAGCCCCCGGATGACGAGCAACGGCGCCTGCATCCTGTAAGCCAACGAGCCACCACAGGCTCTGCCAATCCCGCCAATCGGGCACAAATTAGAAGAGGCGTGCAATGAGTGAGACGATCGAGGTTTCCCGCGAAGAGAAGTCGCGGGCACGGAAGGCCGTCCTCGCGGCCGGACTGGGCAATGCCCTCGAGTGGTACGACATCATCCTCTTCGGGTTCATGGCGACCTCCATCGCCGCAGTCTTCTACCCGGGCGAGGGACTGTCGGCGCAGCTGATGACTTGGGCGACGTTCGCCATCACCTTCGTCGTCCGGCCGCTGGGCGCCGTCCTCATCGGACGCTACGCCGACAAGCATGGCCGCAAGTCTGCGCTGTCGCTGACAATCGGTCTGATGACGCTCGGCGTGTTCATCATCGTCGTCCTGCCCGGCGAGGCGACGATCGGCATCTGGGGCGCGATCGGCCTCATCATCGCCCGCATCATCCAAGGCATCTCGGCCGGCGGCGAGTTCGGTTCGGCCACCGCCTTCCTCACCGAGAACGCCAAGCGCGGCAAGGCCTTCTACGCCTCCTTCCAGACCGCGACGCAGGGCATTTCGATGTTCCTGGCCGCCGGCATCTCGTGGATCTTCAGCTCGGCACTGAGCGAAGAGGCCCTGCACTCGTGGGGCTGGCGCGTGGCCTTCGCGGTCGGTCTGCTCATCGGCCCCGTCGGCTGGTACATCCGTTCGAAGATGGATGACACTCCTGAGTTCAAGGCCGCCGAGAAGACCGACAACCCGCTGCGCGTCCTCCTCGGCCAGAACTTCGGCCGCCTGTTCTCCGCGTTCCTCATCATCGCCATGGCCACGATCTCGGTCTACCTCATCACGTTCCTGCCGCAGTTCGCCGTCGGCAACCTCGGCCTCGAACCGTGGGCGGCGTTCCCCGGCGCCGTCGTCGCCGGCATCATCACCCTGATCGGCTCGCCGTTCGCCGGCAGCCTGGCCGACAAGGTGGGCCCGACGACCGTGATGATCCCGACGACGATCGTGGGCATCATCATCGCGTGGCCGATGTTCATGCTCCTGACCGCGAATCCCTCGATTCCAGTCCTCACCCTGTGCGAGGCGATCGTCGGCCTGTTCATGGTCTTCTACTTCGGCCCGATGCCGGCGCTGCTGTCCGAACTGTTCCCCGTCCGCGTCCGCAGCTCGGGCATGACCATCGCCTACAGCTTCGGTGTCGCGATCTTCGGCGGCTTCGCCCCGCTCATCCTCACCGCCCTGCTCAGCGCGACCGGCGAGCTGACCGTGCCCGGCTTCTACTACGCGGCACTGTCCCTGCTCTCGCTCATCGGCGTCATCGTGGCTCGAAAAGTGTACAAGCAGCGCTGAGTCGCCCCCACCGAGTGGGGCGTCGTCACCATCGTCGCCCCGCTCGGCGCGGTGTTTCCCCGCCGAGGTGGCGCTGCGAATCCGCTCGATCAAGCGGCAGCGCGGATGTGGAATCGTCGAGGGGTCGAAATGTGCGCGCGGCCTTGATCGCGGGTGGCGGGGTGCGGCGCCGGTCGATATGTGCACGGGCCCTTGATCGAGGGGCCGGAGATGACACTTCGCCCACCGGCACCGCGTCGGGTCGGATACCCTATTCGGATGAACGCAACCGGAGTCGCCCGTGCTCGCCTCAACCCGAGGGTCGTTGGCCTTTCGCCGAGGCGGAGCGCCATGCGGGCAGCCGTTCGGTCGTCACAGGGGCGCCTGCGGTGACGGGCGGGCCATCGAGGGGCCTGCCGTCGGTGGGCCTCATCTCCCACGGCACATCGTCGACCCAGGGACAGGCACTCATCGAGGCGCTCGCCGCCGAGGTTGCTCGTGATCTGCGCGAGCGCGGGCTCGTCGACGAGGTGATGCTCGGTCACGTCGATGTGCAGGAGCCCTCCGTCGCCGAGGTGGTCGACCGCCTCCCGCACGACCGCCCCGTCATTCTCGTCCCGCTCCTTCTTTCGCCGGGATACCACGTCCACGTCGACCTCGCCGAGGCGGTCGATCGTGCGCAGAAAGCCGATCGTGCCGATGACGCGAACCCCGCCGAGGCGGCCGATCGTGCCGATGACACGAGCCCCGCCGAGGCGGTCACCTCCGAGAACGCCGGCGCCGGTGAGACCGGCACTCCCGCCCGCGACATCCGCCTGACCCCGACACTGGGGCCAGACCCCCGACTTGCGAGGGTTCTCGCCGAACGTCTCCCGACGCTGCGCGCTGACGACGAGATCGTGCTCGCTGCAGCGGGTTCGAGTGACGAGCGCGCCAACGAGTCCTGTCGCGAGATGGGGGAACTCCTGGCGCAGGAACTCGGACGCCCCGTCGACGTCGGATTCCTCGCCGGCGCAGGGACTCCGCTCACAGGCTTTGTTGAGCAGAATGAACATGCGATGAATCGCCTCGTTCTGGCCAACTATCTGCTCGCTCCCGGCTTCTTTGACGACCTCGCCCGGGGCCTCATCGCCGACACGCAGAATGTCCTCAGCTCACCCCTGCTGACCTCGGGCGAGCACCAGCGACTTCCAGAGTCTGATCCGCAGTCAGTTGCGGAAGCTGCCGAGTTTCAGCGCCATACAGTCCCCGACCTGCTCGTCGATATCGTCCGCGACCGGTTCCTGAACTCATAACTCACTACCCTCGATTTTATGAGAAACTGGAGAAACTCATAAAAACTGGAGGCGGTGATTATGAGTTCTGAAGCTTCGGTTCCTCCCAGGATCTCCGATCTCACTCCGGTCATCGACCGCGAAGTGAATGCCCTTGCTGAAGAAGCGGCTCGCGGGCTCAGCAGGTTCGACGCCGAGCTGGGGCTCGACTTGGCCGGTTTCAGCCCCGTCCTCCTGCGCTCGGAAGCTGCTTCGTCATCGCAGATCGAGAATCTTACGGCCAGTGCCCGCGCGATCTTCTCGGCTGAGCTGGGATCGCGTTCGGGCAGCAACGCGGAACTGATCACCGCCAACACCAGGGCGCTGCTCTCCGCGCTCAGCGCTGTGCGGGCGCTGACCGGAGCATCGGTGCGATCAATACATGAAGTGCTCATGGAAGTGGACCCGCGCCACACGCCGGGAGAGTTCAGAGCAGAGCAAGTATGGATCGGCACACGGTCGGATTCGCCGATCGGTGCGGAATTCGTGCCGCCCCATCACAGCCGGGTTGCGGAACTCATCGGCGATCTGGCCCTGTTCGCCCGTCGCTCGGATATCCCGGCGATGACGTCGATCGCCATCACCCACGCCCAGTTCGAAACGATCCACCCGTTTACCGACGGCAACGGCCGAACCGGTCGAGCAATCGTGCAGGCTATGCTGAGGCAGAGAGGCATTACTCGAAATGTCGCTGTTCCTGTCTCTGCTGGGCTGCTCACGGATGTGAAGCGTTATCACCGTGCGCTGACGGAATACCGAGAGGGCAACATCAACCAGATCGTTCGGATCTTCGCCGAGGCAGCTTTCCGGGCGATCGAAAACAGCACTCAGCTCGTGGCTGACCTGCGCGAAATCAGGGAGCGGTGGAATTCGACGCTGACAGCGAGAAGGCATTCGAATGCCTGGCGCTTGCTCGATGTGCTCGTCGCCCGCCCAGTGCTCAACTCGGCAGCGGCCGCCGACGAGTTGGGGGTCGCGCAGCCGAACGTCTACCCACCTCTCAAAGCTCTCGTTGAAGCAGGGATCCTCAAGTCGAAGAATGAGCACAAGCTTGGGCCGTTCTGGCGCAGTGACGAGGTGCTGTTCGCGATCGACGCCTTTGCCGAGCGTGCGGGCCGCCGACAGAAAGCCTGACGAACCTATCACTCCATCGTGCCTCCTGCCCGCGTGAATTCTTCCGTTCTATGACGGCATGTGTCGCAATGTGTCGGAAGTTAGGTAAGGCAAAGTGTTGAGCAATCGCCTCCTCTTGTAGCGTGGCCTATCACTGACTCCCATCAGCGTTTGGAGACGATCGATGTCCACCAAGGTGGAAGAGCACACGAACCCCGCAGCCGAATCGCCGCGCGCGAAGAAGCCTGCCCGACCGAAGAAGTCCAACGGTCAGTGGAAGGTCGACGGCCACGAACCGTTGAACAAAAATGAGGTCGATAAGGCCGAGGACAACGGCCTCAACGTCCGCGCCCGCATCGAGGAGACCTACTCGAAGCAGGGCTTCGCCTCGATCGACCCATCCGATCTCCACGGCCGCTTCCGCTGGTGGGGCCTGTACACCCAGCGCAAGCCCGGCATCGACGGCGGCCGCACCGCGAAGCTCGAACCCCATGAGCTCGAAGACGAATACTTCATGCTCCGGGTCCGCATCGACGGCGGGAAGCTCACCACCGAGCAGCTGCGCACAATCGCCGACATCTCGAAGGACTTCGCCCGCGACTCCGCCGATCTCACCGACCGGCAGAACATCCAGCTGCACTGGATCGAGATCGAGAACGTCCCCGAGGTCTGGAACCGCCTCGAAGCCGTCGGCCTGCAGACCACCGAAGCCTGCGGCGACGTCCCGCGCGTCATCCTCGGCTCACCCGTAGCCGGCGTCGCCGCCGACGAACTCATCGACCCGACCCCGGCGATCGAAGAGATCTCGCGCCGCTACATCGGCGACCAGTCCCTGTCGAACCTGCCGCGCAAGTACAAGACCGCGATCACCGGCCACCCCAGCCAGGACGTCGTCCACGAGATCAACGACTGCTCCTTCGTCGCCGTCGACCACCCCGAACACGGCATCGGCTACGACCTCTGGGTCGGCGGCGCCCTGTCCGTCGTCCCCCGCTTCGCCGAACGCCTCGGCACCTGGGTCGCCCCCGACCAGGTCGTCGAGACCTGGCTCGGCGTGACCTCGATCTTCCGCGACTACGGCTTCCGCCGCCTGCGCAATAAGGCCCGCCTGAAGTTCCTGCTCGCCGACTGGGGTCCGGAGAAGTTCCGCGAGATCCTCGAGACCGAATACCTCGGCTACCAGCTCGCCGACGGACCGGCACCGACCAAGCCGGTCACCGCCGGTGACCACGTCGGCGTGCACAAGCAGAAGGACGGCCGCTACTACATCGGTGTCAGCCCCATCGTCGGTCGCGTCTCGGGAACCCTGCTCGGTCAGATCGCCGACCTCGCCGACAAGTACGGCTCGACCCGCCTGCGCACGACACCGCACCAGAAGATCCTGCTGCTCGACATCGAGGAATCCGATGTCGACGCCGTCGTCGCCGAACTCGACGAACTCGGCCTGTCCAGCCGCAAGGACCTCTTCCGCCGTTCGACGATGGCGTGCACCGGCATCGAATACTGCAAACTCGCCATCGTCGAGACCAAGCAGACCGCCGCCGACACCATCACGAAGCTCGAAGAGCGCCTGGCCGACATCGACGACCTGCCGCACCCGATCAGCCTCCACCTCAACGGCTGCCCGAACTCGTGCGCCCGCATCCAGACCGCCGACATCGGGCTGAAAGGCCAGATCGTCACCACCGACGACGGCGAGCAGGCCCCCGGCTTCCAGGTCCACGTCGGCGGGGGACTGGCCTCGAAGGACCGTGATGAGGCCGGACTCGGCCGCACCGTCCGTGGCCTCAAGGTCACCGCCGATCACCTCAGCGACTACGTCGAGACACTCGTGCGCCGGTTCCTCGCCGGCCGCACCGAGACCGAGACGTTCTCCGAATGGGCCCACCGCGTCGACGAGGAGGAACTGACATGAGCACGAACACGAACACCGCCACGAGCCCCACCACCCCAAGCACCCCCACCGCGACCGACCGCCACCGTCCCGAACCGCGCCCGATCGAGGAGCTCAAAGCCATCGCCGAGGCGGGGGCCCGTGAGCTCGGCGGTGACCCGGACAACGGGGTGGCCGAGGCCAACCCCGCCGACGTCATCCGCTGGGTCTCGCGACACTTCGACACCGCGGCCTGCGCCGTGGCCTGCTCGATGGCCGACGCCGCCCTGCCGCACTACGTCGCCCAGTACCTGCCCGGCGTCGACGTCCTCTTCCTCGACACCGGCTATCACTTCCCGGAGACCTACACCACCCGCAACGAGGTGGCCCGCCGCGTCGATGTCCACATCGTCGACGTCCTCCCGGAGCAGACCGTGCCCGAACAGGACGCCGAATTCGGCAAGGACCTCTTCGCCCGCGACCCCGGACTGTGCTGCGCCCGCCGCAAGGTCGCACCCCTGAAGAAGTCGCTGGAAGGCTACGAGCTCTGGTTCACCGGGGTCCGCCGCGACGAGGCTCCGACCAGGGCGAACACCCCGCTGATCACCTTCGATGACAAGAACGGCCTGGTCAAGGTCAACCCCTTGGCTTCGTGGTCGTTCGATGACCTCCTCGACTACGCACGCGCCTTCGACGTACCCGTCAACCCACTGTTGTCGCAGGGCTACCCGTCGATCGGATGCCAGCCCTGCACCCGCCCCGTCGCCGAGGGTGAAGACCCCCGCGCCGGCCGGTGGGCAGGAACGAACAAAACAGAATGCGGACTCCACACATGAGCATCGACCACGCACCCCGAACCCAGACAGCCCAGACCGGCCAGACAGCCCAGACCGGCCAGACAGCCCAGACAGCCCAGACAACCCCAAGCGCAGGCACCGCCCTGTCGACCCTCGACGTCTTGGAATCCGAGGCGATCCACATCATCCGTGAGGTCGCCGCCGAGTTCGAGAAGCCCGTGCTGCTGTTCTCCGGCGGCAAGGACTCCGTGACGGTCCTTCACCTCGCGGCGAAGGCCTTCTGGCCGGCGAAGATCCCCTTCGGGCTCCTCCACGTCGACACCGGCCACAACTTTCCGGAGATCATCCGCTTCCGTGACGAGACCGCCGAACGCTTCGGCCTCGACCTCACGGTCGCGAAGGTCCAGGACTACATCGACGACGGTCGCCTGCGCGAACGCCCCGACGGGACCCGGAACACCCTGCAGACCCAGCCGCTGCTCGACGCGATCGCCGACGGCGGATTCGACGCCGTGTTCGGCGGGGCCCGCCGGGACGAGGACAAAGCCCGGGCGAAGGAGCGGATCCTGTCGCTGCGCGATGAGTTCGGCGGCTGGAACCCGAGCAACCAGCGCCCCGAGCTGTGGAACATCTACAACGGCCGCCACCTGCCCGGCGAGCACGTGCGCGTGTTCCCCATCTCGAACTTCACCGAACTCGACGTGTGGAGCTACATCGCCCGGGAGAACATCGACCTGCCCGAGCTCTACTTCGCCCACGAACGCGAGGTCTTCAACCGCGACAACATGTGGTGGGCCACCGGCGAATTCTCCGTCCCCCGCGAGGACGAGGACGTCATCCGCCGCACCGTCCGCTACCGCACCGTCGGCGACATGAGCTGCACCGGCGCCGTCGAATCCGACGCCGCCGACTTCGACTCCATCCTCGCCGAGGTGGCCGCCACCACCGTGACCGAGCGCGGTGCCACACGCGCCGACGACCGGATCTCGGCCGCGGCCATGGAAGACCGCAAGAAGGACGGATACTTCTGATGACGACAACCACCACCGCAGAGACTGCAACCACCGCAGAAACCACAACCCCGGAACCGACCACCGCCGTCGTGGACGCGAAGACGAAGACGCTGCTGCGCTTTGCCACGGCCGGATCCGTCGACGACGGCAAGTCCACCCTCGTCGGCCGACTCCTCCATGACGCGAAGGCGATCCTCGCCGACCAGCTCGAAGCCGTGACCGCGACCAGCCGGGAACGCGGCTTCCTCGGCGGCGAATTCGACTTCGCCCTGCTCACCGACGGTCTGCGGGCCGAACGCGAACAGGGCATCACCATCGACGTCGCGTACCGCTACTTCGCGACCGACCGCCGGTCGTTCATCCTCGCCGACTGCCCCGGGCATGTGCAGTACACCCGGAACATGGTCACCGGAGCCACGACCGCCGATGCCGTCGTCGTCCTCATCGACGCCCGCAACCGCCCCACCGAGCAGACCCGCCGGCACCTGACCGTGGTCTCCCGGCTGGGCATCCGCCACGTCATCATCGCCGTGAACAAGATCGACCTCCTCGACTACGATCAGACCGCGATCGAGGCCGTCGAACGTGAGGTCGCGAACATCGCCGCCGAGGTGGGGCTCGAGTCCCCGCACATCATCCCGATGTCCGCGCTGGCCGGCGACAACATCGCCACCACCTCGGACAACACCCCCTGGTACCAAGGCCCGGCACTGCTCGACCTGCTCGAGACCCTGCCGAGCAAGGACGAGGACACCGCGGATCTCGAACCCTTCCGCCTCGACGTCCAGACCGTGCTGCGCCCCCAGGGCGGACTCGCACCGGGACTCGACGCCGATGATTTCCGGGACTACCGGGCCGTGGCCGGTCAGATCACCTCAGGGCGGGTCAGCCTCGGCGATGAGATCGACGTCCACCCGGCCGGGATCCGCACGACAGTCACCGGCATCGACACCGCCGACGGGCCGCTGCAGACCGCGGGCGCCCCGCAGTCGGTGGCGCTGCGGCTCGCCGATGACATCGACACCGCACGCGGCACCGTCATCGCCGGTGCCGGAACCCTGCCGCCGGCCCGGAAGGAATTGCGCGCCGAGGTGTTCCCCTTCACTTCCGAGGGGCTGCGCACGGGCGATCGGGTGCTGGTGAAGACCGGGACGACGACCGTCAAGGGCATCGTCACGATCGAAACCAAACGCAACCTCGCGACCGCGCAGACGGAGGCCGCCGAGGTGCTCGCGGGCAACGACATCGGCCAGGCCACGGTGAAGCTCTCTGCCGAACTGCCGGTGGCGGACTTCCGTGCCCACGGTTCGGCCGGGGCGTTCGTCATCATCGACCCGCAGTCGGGAAATACGCTCGCGGCGGGCATCCACACTCCCGAGGAGACCGCATGAGTCTCTTCCCCACCCAGGCCGCGGGCAGTGTGCTGCTCGTCGGTGCCGGACCCGGCGACCTCGGGCTGCTCACTGTCACCGGTCTGCGCGCCTTGGAGCGGGCCGATGTCATCGTGGCCGACCGCCTCGGCGCGCGTGCGATCATCGATCAGCTCGCCGAGGATCGGGGCGCGCCCCTGGATGCGGAGATCATCGATGTCGGCAAACAGCCGGGCCACCACCCGGTCCCGCAGTCGAGGATCAACGAGATCCTCATCGAACAGGCGAGACTCGGCCGCCGCGTCGTCCGCCTCAAGGGCGGGGACCCCTTCGTCTTCGGACGTGGGGGAGAAGAGGTCTTCGCCTGCCGTGAGGCCGGCATCGACACCCAAGTGGTCCCGGGAGTGACCAGCGCGAACTCGGTTCCCGCGCTCGCCGGGATCCCGCTGACCCACCGAGGTGTGGCCACCGCGTACACAGTGGTCACCGGTCATGACCAGATCGAGCAGATCGGCGGGGGACGCGACCACACGGTCGTCGTGCTCATGGGCATCGGCACCCTCGTCCATACGGCGGGAGTGCTCGCCCGCGGTGAACGCGGCAGCGACTGCCCCGTCGCGATCATCGAGGACGGCTACGGTGCGAACCAGCGGGTGACGATCGGCACGCTGTCCACGATCGCCTTCCACGCCGCACGCCGCAGCGTGCGCTCACCGGCCATCGTCGTCATCGGCGATGTCGTCACCCACAGCCCCTACGCCGCCGGCGCCTTCGACGCCGCGGTCACACCCGAACCGAAGCTGGCAAGGAACCCATGACCTACATCATCGCTCAGCCCTGCGTCGACGTGAAGGACCGCGCCTGCATCGAGGAATGCCCGGTCGACTGCATCTACGAGGGCAAACGCTCCCTGTACATCCACCCCGAGGAATGCGTCGACTGCGGGGCATGCGAACCCGTGTGCCCGGTCGAGGCGATCTTCTACGAAGACGATGTGCCCGATGAGTGGGAGGACTACCACGCGGCGAACGTCGACTTCTTCGACGACATCGGCTCCCCGGGCGGGGCTGCCGCACACGGGGTCATCGACAAAGACCATCCCTTCATCGCGGCTCTGCCCCCGCAGAACACCGACGACTGACGAATACTGACGACTGATCGAGGAACACCCATGACGACACCACTGAGAGTGGCCATCATCGGCGCGGGACCCGCCGGCATCTATGCCGCGGACCTGCTGACGAAGGCCGAACACGACCTGGACTTGAGCATCGACCTGTTCGAGCGCCTGCCCTCACCCTTCGGGCTCGTCCGCTATGGTGTGGCCCCGGACCATCCGCGGATCAAGGGCATCATCAATGCGCTCATCAAGGTCCTCGACCGCGGGGACATCCGCCTGTTCAGCAACGTCGAGTACGGGGCGGACATCAGCCTCGGCGAGCTCACCGATCGCTACGATGCGGTGATCTTCTCCACCGGGTGCTTCGTCGATGCGCCGCTCGAGCTGCCGGGCATCGATCTGCCCGGATCGTACGGGGCCGCGGACTTCGTCAACTGGTATGACTCGCATCCGGATGTGCCGCAGACGTGGCCGCTGGATGCGGAGAAGGTCGCCGTGCTCGGCAACGGCAACGTCGCCCTCGACGTGGCCCGGGTGCTTGCGAAGCAGGCCGATGACCTGCACACCACGGAGATCCCGGACCATGTCTACGAGGGTCTGAAGTCCTCCGCCGTCACCGACGTGCACGTGTTCGGTCGCAGAGGTCCCGCGCAGGCGAAGTTCACTCCGCTGGAGCTGCGTGAGCTCGGGCAGGTCGCCGATGTCGACATCATCGTCTACCCCGAGGACTACGAGTTCGACCAGGGTTCGCTCGAGGCGATCGAGTCGAGCAACCAGGTCAAGCAGGTGACGAAGACGCTCACGGACTTCGCGATGCGCGAGGAGACCGGAGCGAAGCGGCGTCTGCACCTGCACTTCCTCCACGCACCGGTCGCCGTCCTCGGCGAGGAGAAGGTGACGGGGCTGCGCACGGAACGTCAGGAACTCGACGGCACCGGTGGGGTCACCGGGACGGGCGATTTCCACGACTGGGAGATCGACGCCGTCTACCGGGCGGTCGGCTATGCGGGCACCAAGCTGCCGCAGCTGCCCTTCGATGAGGTCAAGCGCGTCATCCCCAATCATGAGGGTCGTGTCGTCGACACCGACGATCAGAGCCAGGCCGCCGAGGCGGACGTGATCCCCGGCGTGTATGCGACCGGATGGATCAAGCGCGGACCGGTGGGGCTCATCGGGCACACGAAGGGTGATGCCCTGGAGACGATCGGGCACATCCTGACCGATCAGGCCGCTGGTGCGCTGACCGAACCGGTGTATCCGGGTCAGGAGTCGATCGTCGAACTCCTCGAGTCCAAGGGCGTCGACTTTGCGGATTGGGAGGGCTATCACCGGCTCGAGGCCGCGGAGAAGGCACTCGGCGAGGCCGAGGGGCGTGAGCGAGTGAAGCTCGCAACCCGCGAGGCCATGCTCGCCGAAGCACGCGCACACCTGACCGCGGAGGCGAACGCGGGTAGCTGATCAGGCCGCGGTGAATTGATCAGCCCGTAGGTTTCATCCGAAGACCTGTTCCAACAGTGTGTGGTACAGGTCTTCGGCTATTTCCGCGGACGTCGAAGTTGTACAGATCGCCGCGTTGGAGCAACAGTGACGGTTGCGGGTAGCTACGCCTTGATTCGAAGATCAGTTTTGCATGATGGTTACGTCTTGTCGCGCAGTTGCAACCGCAACTCCCCGTTTGACTGCCCAAGCTTCTACCCAATGTGGCCCGTAGAACATGCTGTTCTCGGTAATCGTTGCACCGGCCTTTCGGATCTCGCCTCGGAAGTTCTGTAGTCGGGCGGCCTCCGGACCAGCATTTCGAACCTTCCAGTAGATGTCGTAGTCCCCAGGCACATTGCATTCCTCCACAGTGAATACGAGCTCGCGACCTATTGGTACGAAACCTCCGTTGGAATCCATTGGTCGTGGGCGTCCCTTGGGGGTCGACCGAGGACTGAAACGCCCCACTAGTCGCATGTGATAGTTGGGGTCAATACGGGTTTCAATGCCGTGAGAGCCTTCGAGAGTCTGTTCACCGGGTGCCATGGTGTATTCGTAAGTCTCGATATGAGGCGTGTTGGCGGCCGCAACAACGGACTCGTCGATCGCATTGGACACCCGCGCGTTACCGAATGCAGTACCAAAAAGCTTCTGCCATTCCTCAACGCTCTCTTCTGATTTCGCGTCAAGCGCCTGACGTGCCTTTCTCGCCCACGTGGATACTTGACTCTGCAGATTTTTGAACCCAGTCTGCGTCACACGATCCGCGATATTTCCTCCGATGCGATCATTGATGAATGGGGGAGATTGCAGCGGGCCGATGTAATCATTCAGGTCTTCCAGAAGAGCGGTCAGCGTCGACGCGACATTCGAGTACTCCCCATGGACTGAGAAAATTCGAACTCGTTCAGTGAGAAGCGCTGCGATTACGACTGACGGTACCTCAATTGAGCTACGATCTCTCAGATACTTTACGAGACGAACGACTCGGATTAGGTGGCCGTTTGTTGTTCGTGCGCTTTCTCTGATCCAATCAGTGAATGCAACAGGGTCCTGCCTGACAAACTCGTTATCAATTCGATGGGTAATGTAAGTCAGACCGTCGGATCGAGTAACAAAGGGCACTACGTCAATGTGAAAGTCGTTGGCGTAGTCAATAGTTACGCACCGTTTGCCGAGAACGGTCTTGCCCGCATAGTTGGACGAAGCACCAAGTGCGCGGTTGAGTTCCAAGATGTACTTCTTGGGCGTCCAGTCGGGCTGTTCCTCAAGCGGAAGTAGCACGTCAGCATCAAAATCGTTCCCACTATAAGGCTTTATAATGGTTCTGTGAGCGAACGAGCCTTGGGGGATGATGTCACCGTTAACCATATCTGTAAGCGATGATCTCTCTGAGATGAAGTCGTCGAGCGAGGAAACTCGCTTTTGAAGTGACTCCACTCGCGACTGATTTAGATTTACATGGTCACGTAAGAATTCGTTGAAGTCTCTTACTCGCGCAGTCATTCTGAGATCTCCATCACGTTTTCATATGTGTTTGTGTCGGTGCGCTGGTAAAGGAAGAACGCCGGGTGAGCGTCACGCATTCGATATCGCCCAATCATGATCGCCACTGTAGTGGGTGCTGCCGCAATGATATGAATCCTTTGTGCCTGAGGCCACTTTGCCTCGACGGTCGCGAGTGCCGCCCGCCAAGCCGAACCGAATTCATTGAGCGTATCTAGCGACTCAACTAAATCTGGTCGAGGTATCTCGTCGACAGGGGCAACTGTAATGACTGGGATGTTCTGGAGGTGTGTAGGAATTCGACTAGGGTTGACGGTCCCGCTCACATTTATGACGGCGACGATGTCATCCGGAACTGACGATTTAGCTTCACAGCTCGTTTCAAATCTCACAGGCGGAGGGGGGTTCTTGGGCCATGACCACGTCGAGTAGTTGTCAACACGTTGACGTGGAAGCAGCACAGTCTCGACTTTGTCGTCGAGACGCGATCCGAGGTACACAAGTGTAGGGATGGGCGCGATAGCGAATACTGCGACTACTCGGGTGTCTTCTCCGGCTATTGCTTCGTATATTTGCGCCACTCGCTTGTCGATCTGCGAGCGAGCGGCTTGCCAGCTCCACTCTTCCTTTTCGCTGTGGTCGAGTGATACGTCAAATCTCCCGTTCCGTGTATCCGCGTCGAGGCCAGTCAGACCAGAGTGCAATAGCGCGTGGGAAATCTGCTCAGCCGTTGGCGGACTGATTGAAGATCTTATGGGACCATGCACGCGAAGTACGGTTGCAGGGCGCAGGGTAGGAAAATCAGTGACCTCGCGCACTCGCTTTTCGTGTTCTGCCTTCCGCGCGCGAAGGAATTCGACGGAGTATTCGTCTCGATGCGCCTTTGAGTCAATTGCTCGATGACAGGAATGGCATAGTAACAAGATGTTTGCTTCGAGGGCTCGGTCGTTCGTATCGAGTGCGCTATCGCCGCGCGGTGCATTCTTTCCAGAGGACGCCGCCACTATGTGAGCTAGTTCCCCGACAGGAATTTCATGCCAGAAGTGTTGATCGTTGATTAGCCACTGGGAGCAGAGCACGCAGCGTGCGGCCGCGCGTCCCCATGCGCGGTATTTCACGGGCTCTGATAATCCAGATCGCTGTATTTCTGTATCTCTATCGGCTGCCATCGGTGCCCTTTGCAGATGAGTGAAGGTGGTGAGTTCAATCTACTCATGACCACTGACATAGCATTGCGGGACCGAGCTGATTTGGTACTGCTTCTGCAAATCCGAGGTCAGAGGGCACACTCCCACAGAGCGCGGAGCAGGTCTTCGGCTTCGTCCGGTCCGCGGCCAGGGCCGGAGAATGCGTCGAGCAGTGCTCGTGCTTTCGGAACGAAGCAGATTCTTCCTTCGACGTCGACCTGACTGAGGACGTCGGACTCGGCCTCGAGCAGGAGAACGCCCTGTCCGGCGCGTGCTCTCGACGGGCCTATGTGTTCTGGTGCTTCTTGAGGATCACTGACGTAGATGAACGAAGTGCCGATGGTCTGTTCGGGCCGGTCTGGCCGAGTCGCGACAAGCCCCGTCACGGCATAGTTGACGTTATTCGCTTCCATTCGGTCGACAATCGTTCGCCAACCGCCTTAAATCGGAACTGGGAACCGAACTCACGGGCGCCGTGCGACCGCCCCGGTGTTTCCTGTCGACACGGCAATCGCAATCAGATCGTCCGCGCTGATCGAGTCATTGAGCAACCCTGCTCGCCTCCACCGCTTTGTCCAAGGCTCGTCGACGGCGTCGACAGCGGCGGCTAATGAACCGGTTGCCTCCGCAGTCCTCATCTCGGCTCGCAGAAACAGCGCCGTGAAGAGAGCAACGGCCGAGAGTATTGCCGAGGTATCTCCACTGGAAACGACAGTCGTTCCGTTGATCTGATACCCAGTTGCGGCAAGGATCTTCTGCATCGTTGTTTAAGTCGGATCCATCTCTCCACGTTCGACGAGGCCGATGGTCGACGGCGAGACGTCAGCGACGCGGGCGAGCTCCTTGCGGGTGCTCCCAGACGAAGCTCGGACCTTCTTGGCGATTACAAGTGCTTCCACGTGCAATCCTCTCGTTGATTGCGTATATGCAATTTACCGTGAATGCGCTATACAAGAGCTTCCGCGCCGACTTCCGAACACACCTCTTCACCACTGCAAACCCCACATAGTGACCCGAAACGTTCCACCATTCGACCCCGAGGGCATCAATCCGGCCCTCGGGATCGTCTGTGTCTGTGCCTTCGATGGATAACCGGGTTATGTGATTGACATCACCCCTCTTCAGGAGAAGACTGTCCGCGGAACTACTGCCGTCTACCCCTGGAGGCCATGGTGCCCTCACAAATCCCCGTATCGTCCGGCGCGCCCACGAGCGTGAAGGTCGTCCACGACAAAGGCCTCAAACGCGATATCGGCAAGACCGGGCTGCTCTTCACCGGAGTCGGGTCGATCATCGGCTCCGGATGGCTCTTCGGTGCCTTCGATGCCGCGAGCATGGCCGGTCCGGCCGCGATCCTGTCCTGGGCCATCGGCGCCATCCTCATCATCTTCGTCGCACTCAACTACTCCGAGCTCGGGGTGATGTTCCCCGTCGCCGGGGGTGTCGTGCGCTACCCGCACTATGCGTTCGGTTCGTTCGCCAGTTACACCAGCGGGTGGATCACGTGGCTCTCGGCGGCCGGCACCGTCGGCATCGAGGTGCTCGCGGCCGTCCAGTATGCGTCGAGCTATATGCCGTGGCTGATGGAGTCGAAGGAAGGCGTCCTCGTCCTCACCGTTCCGGGCATCTTCGTGTCCATCGCGATGGTCGCAGTCTTCTGCGTCATCAACATGTTCGGCGTGAAGTTCTTCGCGCACTTCAACAACGTGCTCGTATGGTGGAAGCTCGCCGTCATCGTCCTCGTGTTCGTGGGGCTCGCGCTGCTGGCGTTCAACCCCGGTCACTTCCACATGCCCGAGTTCGGCGGCTTCGCCCCCAACGGCATCGCCCCGATCTTCGCGGCCCTGCCCGCGGCCGGCATCGTCTTCTCCTACCTCGGATTCCGGCAGGGCGTGGAGTTCGCCGGGGAGACGAAGAACCCGCAGAAGAACGTGCCCTTCGCTGTCATCGGCTCGATCGTGCTCACCGGCATCATCTACATCCTCCTGCAGGTCGCGTTCATCGGCGCCATCCCCACCGATCTGCTCAAGGACGGCTGGGGCGGACTGTCGTTCTCGAACTCGGCCGGCCCGTGGGCAGAGATCGCGATCATGCTCGGTGCGATGTGGCTGGCGATCATCCTCTACATCGACGCCGTCGTCTCGCCTGCCGACACCGGTCTGATCTTCACTGCGCTCACCCCGCGCCTGTCGTACTCACAGGCACGCGTCGGCAACGCCCCGAAGGCGCTGACGAAGCTCAACAAGCGCGGAATTCCGTGGTTCGGACTGCTCGTGACATTCATCGTCGCGTGCTTCCTGTTCTTCCCGTTCCCGTCATGGGCGAAGATGGTCGGATTCATCACCTCCGGCACCGTCATCTCCTTCGGCTCCGGCCCGATCACGGTGGCGGCCCTGCGCCGTCAGCTGCCCGATCAGGAGCGACCTTTCCGCCTGCCCGGCGGAGACGTCCTGCCGTTCCTCGGATTCCTCGCCGCGAACCTCATCGTGTTCTGGACCGGGTGGGACACGAACTGGAAGCTGTTCCTCGCGATGGCGCTCGGCTACGTCGTCCTCGGCCTGCACTACGTGTTCAGCGACCGCAAGACGATCCCGCCGCTGCAGTTCAGGTCCGGTTGGTGGATGGTCCTGTGGCTCGGCGGTCTGGCCGTGCTCAGCCTGCTGAGCAACTATGGCGAAGGCGCCCTGGGCGTGCTCACCTTCGGCTGGGGCGAGCTGGTGTGCACGATCTTCACCGCGATCGTCTTCTACGTCGGGATCAAGTTCCGCCTGAAGTCGGAAGACGTGGTCGCCAATGTCGAGAACACCAAGGAGGCCAGCGCCGAACACATCGACGGGGAATGATCGTTCGTCCGAGCAAGACGGGCCGCAGCGTCGGAACTCACTGACGCTGCGGCCCATGACCTATCGTTGCCCCGGCTCGGCCCCGCCACGTTCCGTGCCTGCGAACTGGGTCGAAACAGAGATTTCGGGCAGCGGATCATTGGTGGTCTTCTCTACGCGGCCAAGTGAGGTGAAGCGCGTGGCGAGATCAGATTGTCTGAGTCGGGATGGGGGATTGACGGCGCTCGGCCTGGAGCCCACGATGAAATGAAGTCGCCGCTCGGTGGCTTGTGACAGTTGAGGCCGGAGGGGCTTCACTTCGGGGCACGATTCGAGGAGGCCCAGGATGGGGAAGAAGCAGTTCCGGACGCCGTGGAGCATCCTGACGATCGGAACACGGGGGAAGACAAGGAAAAGACGGAAGCCGGGGAAGCTGACGCTGACGAAGCGGAGGACGAGCAGTTCGAAGAGTGTTCCAAGACGGGGACGTTTGAAGAATCGGCTCACGCGATAGTCCTCAGGCCCTCTGCAGGGGGTTCAACCGCGTCACCATCCGCCTTACGATGAATTATGGAACTGACACATTTGAAGAGCTTCACCACCGGACTCACACTCGGCATCGGCGGCACCGCAGCGGCTCTTGCCGGGCGTAAGGCCGTAAGCAATCTCAAAACCAGCAGAGGCCATCCCTGGAAGCACCGAGTGTTGGACCTGGGCTCCGCATTTCTGCAGCGAAGGTATCCGCTGAGCGCGATGAGCACATACCTCGACGGCCTGCACATCTATGCCGATGACACCGGACGTCAGGTCCACGCCGCCCACTTCTGCATCCACTTAGAGCATGACCTGCACCAGTGCGTCATCTTCGACCGCAACGCCCATGACGCGCGTCTGATCGGCATCGAGTACATCATCAGCGAAGACCGCTTCCGCGCCCTGCCCGAAGAGGAGAAGAAACTCTGGCACAGCCACCATTATGAGATCAAGTCAGGAATCCTCACCGCCCCTGGCGTTCCGGAGATCGCCGAACACGCCTACTTCGAAGACTTGGTGAAGACCTACGGCAAGACCTTCCACACCTGGCAGTACGACGTTCACGACTTCCCCTACGGTGCCCCGCAGCTGATGATGGGCTTCACCGAGGATGGGCAAGTCCGCGAAGAGCTGGTCCGAGAGCGCGACGGCGAGGTCGGCGTTTCGACGCAGCGCAACCGTGCACGCCGCGAAGACATCCCGATGCCGGAGGTGGCCCCAGGCGCGAACTCGTGGGAGAGCGGGACAGCAATGCAGACGACTCTGCAGGAGACACCCGTCAAACGGTAGAACCGAGACGTGCCAGAGACGGAGAACGATGGGTTCCCCGGAGCCGAGCGAAACCGCATCATGTCCATCCCGTGCCCGCAGCACTCGACAAAAGACGCTCAGTTACCGGCACCCCCACCCGCAAACCGCGCAAAGTACTCCAACGCCTCGAACGAATCCACAGCATCCGGATTCGCCACGCGATCCAACGGATGCCCCTGAATGAGCCGCTTCACCGGCACCTCGAGCTTCTTACCCGTGCGGGTGTGCGGGATCGCAGGCACGGCGATGATGTCATCCGGCACGTGCCGCGGCGAGGCCTTCGAACGCAGATCCCCAGAAATCCGCTCCCGCAACCCGGAATCCAACGAAACTCCCGGTGCCAACACCACGAACAGCGGCATCCAATACCCGCCGTTCGGCTGCTCGGCACCGATGACGAGGGATTCGGCCACCTCGGCGATGTCGTCGACGATGTCGTAGATGTCCGCGCTGCCCAGGCGCACGCCGTGCCGGTTGAGGGTGGCGTCCGAGCGCCCGGAGATGATGACGCTGCCGTGGTCGGTGATGGTGATCCAGTCACCGTGGCGCCACACTCCGGGGAACATCGAGAAGTACGTGTCGCGGTAGCGCTGTCCGCCGGGGTCGTTCCAGAACTTCACCGGCATCGACGGCATCGGGGCGGTGATGACCATCTCCCCGACCTCGCCGATGAGTGGATGACCAGAGTCGTCCCAGGATTCCAGTGCCACGCCGAGGTTCGGCGCCGAGAGCTCGCCCGCCCACACCTCGAGGTTCGGTGCGGAGCCGGCGAATCCGCTGACTACGTCAGTGCCGCCGCTCGTTGAAGCCAGCTGCACGCGCTCGCCGATGGCGTCGCGGACCCAAGGGAAGCAGTTCGCGGGCACGGGTGCGCCGGTGGCTCCGATGAGCCGCAGGTGTGAAAGGTCGAGATCCCGGCCGGGTTCGAGCCTGGCCTTCATCCCCGCCAGGAGGATCCCCGGGCTGAGCCCGAGCACGTTGGCCTGCGTGTCTGCGGCGATCTCCCACAGTCGTGCTGGGCCGGGGTAGAGGGGGCTGCCGTCGAAGCAGACGGTGGTGCCTCCTGCCACGAGTGCGGAGACGACGAAGTTCCACATCATCCAGTTCGTGTTCGTGTACCAGAAGAAGCGGTCGCCGGGCCTGATGTCCATGTGCAGGCCGAACATGCGCAGGTGGTCGACGACGACTCCGCCGTGGCTGTGCACGATCCCCTTGGGGATCCCCGTCGTGCCCGAGGAGTAGAGCACCCACAGCGGGGTGTCGAAATCGACGCGCACGAACTCGGGCGGGGTATCGCCGGAGGCGACGTCGTCCCAGGTGGAGAGGTTCGCAATCGTGTGGTGTTCATCGAGGGCACCCACGCCGAGGTTGCCGACCCCCACGACAGCTCGCAGGCTCGGGATCCGTGACGCCAGGCCCGCGACCTGGTCGCGGCGATCGTGGGCGGTGCCGTTCCAGAGGTAGCCGTCGGCGGCGAAGAGGACGGCCGGCTCGAGCTGCCCGAGTTTCGCGGCGGCTCCTTCGGCGGCGTAGTCCTGGGCGCAGGCGGACCAGATGGCACCGATCGAAGCGGAGGCGAGGAAAGCGATGAGGGTGTGGTGGGTGTTCGGAAGGTAGCCGACGACGCGGTCACCTTGACCCACGCCGAGGCTGCGCAGCCAGGCGGCGACGGATCCGACCTGGCGACGCAGCTCGCGCCAGGTGGTCTCCGAACGGTCGCCGGCTTCGGTGATGGTGATGATGGCTGGCTGATCGGCGAGATTCTCGTCGAGTGCAGCACGGAGAGCGTGTTCGGCGTAGTTGAGGCGGGTGCCGGGGAACCAGGTGGCGCCGGGCATGGAACGGTCGGCGAGGACTTCCGTATACGGTTCGTCGGCGATGACGTCGAAGTAGTCCCAGATCGCACCCCAGAAGCCGTCGAGGTCGCCGGTCGACCAGCGCCACAGGTCGTCGTAGCTGGCCATGTGCCGACCGATGCGCTTGTTGGCGAAGTCGGTGAAGTCGAGAATCTGCGGGCGCGGCGACTGGTCGGGGTCGGGACGCCAGATCGGTTCAGCGGTCAATTCTTCTCCTCAGCACTTCGGCGGGCGGCAGGTCGAGTGAGATAACTCGTTCTGCAATTGCATATTTGTGTCCACCTTAGACCCGCGAATTCAGCTGTACGGATGAGCTCAGCCTCACGAGGGGTTACATACATTGTGCGGGCGTCCTTTGATCCGGTTGCCGATGATCGAAGTCAGTGTTCTGGGATCCGTTCGGGAGAAGTTGCGGTCGGATTGAGGCCGCACATTTGTAATAGGCGAATCGGATCTACTGGCTTCCCTTGACGGACGCACCTTTGAGGTTAAGAATGGTCTATACAACTATACAACTATACAACTATGAATGCGGCGGGCGTCTCAGCCCGGAGCTCGACAAAGGGGTCGATGTACATGCAGTTGGATAAAACAGGTCCGGATGAAGAACACGGAGCGCGGATCAACAGAGTCCGTTCAAAATCGCTGAAGTGGCGCAGTGTAGTCGCGTCGGCCGCAGCCGTCGCTCTCGTCTTGACCGGATGTACGTCCAAAGCATCTGACGAGCAAGGTGCAGGCGAAGAACAGGACGGTCCGCTCAAAGTGGGCGCGGTCATCTACGCCCGTGACCTCGAATACTGGCAGCTTGTAGAGGCGGGGATGAATGCGGCGGCAGACGAACTCGATGTCGACGTCAGTGTCGATGTGTCCAATCGGCAGCTGCAGACTGAGGCGCAGGTCGTTAACACAATCACCGCACGCGGGGACGACATCCTCGTGATCGCACCTCTCGACACGACGGCTTCGGTCTCCACTCTCGAGCAGGCGCGGCAGAAGTCGATGACGGTCGTTCAGATCGATAACCGGGTCGATGACGACAGCTTCGAGAACTTCGTCGGCGCGGACCAGGCAGAAATGGGCAGGGCGAGTGGCGAGAGCGCCGCGAAGTACATCGAGGACTCTCTCGACGGCGACGCGAAGATCGCACTACTCACCGGTGACACGGAGCCGAACGGACCGCCCCGGAAGAAGGCCTTCCTCGCGGAAACCGACGGGCTGGGAGAAATTATGACCTCGACAGAGGCAGTCGGCTCACCCGAGGCCGGATCCAAGGCTTTCGACACTCTCATGCAGAGTCATCCCGACGTCGATGTCGTCTGGGCCTGGAATGGCGCTGCGCTCCAAGGAGCCGCGACCGCGGCGAAGCAGTCGGGCTCGACCGCGAAGATCATCGGGATCGATATGAGCAAGCAGGTGGCCGAGATGATGCAGGGCGAGAAGTCCCCGGTGGAATCGGTAGCCGATCAGCATGCTTATGACATCGGTTACGAAGCAGTGAAGATGGGGGTCTCTGAGGCCAAGGGTGAGTCCTACGAGAAGGTGGAGAGCGTGCCGCCCGCAGTCTTCTCCGCCGGTGACGAGTCTGGGTTGCAGAAGTACCTCGACGAGCTGGCAGGGCAGTGATGAGCCGGGAAGGAGGAGACGTGAAGGAGCGCATCGGAGCGGCACAATCGAGCACCTCCGCACGGCGAGGTGCGAGCCTCGGAACCGTGTTCGGCTCCTGGAGATCGGAGATCGGGGTCGGGACGGGGATCCTCGTGCTGGCGGTCCTCTGGGCCCTTCTTGCCCCGAATTTCCTGAGCGTGACGAACATCGTCCTCCTGCTGCAGCAGACATCGGTCCTCATGATCGTGGCGGTCGGGATGACCTTTGTCATCCTCACCGGTGATATCGATCTGTCGGTCGGTTCGACGATCGGTCTCACGACGGTGCTCCTCGCTGCGTTCACTGTCAAGCTCGGCATCGGTCTCATTCCGGGCATCTTTCTCGTCCTGTTGGCCGGGGCGCTCATTGGGCTCTTCACCGGCATCCTCAGGGTGGTGTGGCAGATCCCGTCCTTCATAGTGACTCTCGGGCTGCTCACGGCGCTGCAGGGTCTCGCCTTCACCATCAGCGACGGGGTGACGATCTCCCCAATCGAGCGCGGCATCGCCGAGCTCTGGAACGGCCGAATCCTCTTCGTCCCGACTCCGATCTGGATCATGGCGATCATTGTCGCCGGTGCGATCTGGGTCCTCAGGTCGACACGGTTCGGCCGGCACCTCTACGCCGTCGGGGGCAATCCTGAAACGGCTCGCCGCTACGGTGTCCGAGTCCGCACTCTGCGCATCAGCGTCTTCGTGCTCGTCCAAGTTCTCGCCGTGGTCGGTGGGATCCTCTATTCCGCCCAGCTGAACGCGGGAAACGCCACTGTGGGGCAGCAGTCGGAACTCAACGTCATTGCGGGGGTCGTTGTCGGCGGGGTTGCTCTCTTCGGCGGTGTAGGAAGACCGATCGGGACAGTTCTCGGCATCTTCTTCATCGCAGTGCTGGCCAACGGTCTCACGCTGCTTGGTGTCTCTCCCTATGTCTTCCTCATCGCCCAGGGCCTCGTGGTCATCGCGGCGGTCTGGTACAGCGCACTCCAACGAAAGGGCAGGAGCTACACGTGAACGCACAGGTTGACACGCTGCTCGAAGTACGTGGGGTGTGCAAGCACTATGGTGCAGTGAAGGCACTCGACGGCATTGACTTCTCGATTCGCTCCGGCGAGTTGGTGGCGATCGTGGGCGACAATGGTGCAGGCAAGAGCACCTTCATCAAATCGCTGTCCGGCGTCAGTGAGATCAGTTCCGGCTCGATGCACTTCCTCGGGCGCGAGGTCGAGTTGCATTCGCCGAATGATGCACGGAGTCTCGGAATCGAGACCGTCTATCAGGATCTCGGCCTCTGCGAGAACCTCACTGTCTCCGAGAACGTCTATCTGGGCCGAGAGCCGACGAAAGGGTGGGGGCCGTTTCGGTATGTCGACCGGAGCAGGATGCATGCGGAGCTCAGCGAGGTTCTGCGCACGATCTCGATCAACGTCCCGGCCACCGACTCGAAGGTCGGCGAACTCTCCGGCGGCCAACGACAGGCGGTGGCGATCTCCCGCTGCAAACTGTGGAAGAGCAGCATGGTCATCCTCGATGAACCCACGGCTGCGCTCGGAGTGCAGGAGAGTCGACGGGTGGTGGAGACGATCCAGCGGCTCCATGCGGACGGGGTGGCGGTGATCGTCATCAGCCACGACATCCCGATGGTCAAGGAACTGGCCGAGCGGATCGTGGTGCTCCGCAAGGGCCGGAAGGTGGCCGATACCCCTGCTGCAGCCGTGACTGAGCACGAGATCGTTGCCCTCATCACCGGGGCCGGAGTGCAGCTTGGAGCGACCGCCGGCCCGCCGTCCGAAAGGGAGGCCGACCGATGAGCGGTGAGCAACCTCAGCCCTTGGCGGGACTGCGCGTGCTCGATCTCAGCAGATTCATCGCGGGGCCGATGTGCGCACAGATCCTCGGCGATATGGGTGCGACGGTCATCAAGGTCGAACGGCCAGGTGGCGAAGACGCTCGTCGCAACCGTCCATTCGCGGGGGAGCACAGCATCTACGCGATGATCTACAACCGCAACAAACACGGCATCACTCTCAATACCCGAGCTCCGGAGGCGGTGGACCTGCTCGAACGACTCATCGTTGAGTCTGATGTGATCGTCGAGAACTATCGACCGGGCACCATGGAATCGATGGGTCTGTCGTTCGAGCGGATCCAGGAGATCAACCCGCGGGCCGTTCTCACTTCGATCTCGGGGTTCGGGCAGAGCGGGCCAAACTCGCACCGGGCCATGTTCGATGCGATCGCGCAGGCCGCGTCCGGGCTGATGAGTCTCACTGGCGGGCCCGAGGATCCGCCGCTGCTCACCGGCACCTACATCGCCGACTACCTCGGCGCATTCCATGCGGTGATGGGCACAATGTTCGCACTCTGGTCCCGCGAGTCCACCGGAGTGGGCCAGCACGTCGACATCGCCGCGGTCGATGCCCTCTTCGGCATCCTCAACACTCATCCGAGCGACTACGCGATGAATGGCCACCTCTCGGAGCGGACCGGATCCCGGGACCAGGTGACGATGCCGGCGAACGCCTATCCCTGCGCCGACGGCCATGTCTATCTGCACGCGGGGACCGATCCGCTGTTTCCACGTCTCTGCCGCCTGATGGGCAGAGAGGAGTTGGCGCAGGACCCCCGATTCGTCGGGCAGGCGGAGCGGCTCGAACATCGAGACGAGCTCGAGACCCTCGTCACCGGCTGGACCTCGCAGCTGCCCTGCGCTGAGGTTGAGGCGCAGCTGATCGCATCGGGTATTCCCGCTTCGACGGTGCTCACCGTCGCCGAGGCTGTCGATTCGGAGCAGGTCAGGGCGAGGGAGATGATGATCGACATGGTGCACCCGGTGTACGGATTGACGAGACTGCCGGGGATCCCGATCAAGCTCAGTCAGACGCCCGGAAGTGCGCGCAAGCCGCCGCCGCTGCCCGGTGAGGACAATGCGGCGATCTACGGCGAACTTCTCGGCCTCGGTGAAGCCGAGCTCGCCCGGCTGAGATCGGCCGGTGTGATCTGAGCCGAGGGTCGGCGAAAACCCGTGGTCTTTGACACGGGAGGACAAGCGAATTAGAATAGGTCTAGTCGTCTAGACATATTATGAAGACAGCGATTACTGCGCAATCCGCAGCACAGAGGAGGTAGACGATGAAGTCTCTCAAGGAAGCCCTGTTCGAACTCGTCGAGGTGCCCGAGCTGATGGGCCCAGTGACTCAGGTTGTCGACAGGAGATTCGTGCTCGACTATGCCTACGCGCAGGATGACTTTCGTGACTGGTACTTCGTCGATTCGCCCTTCGGTGGCCCGGTTGGCCATCCCCTGGTGCTGGCGAACGAACTGCTCTTCCTCTTCTACGACAAATACGACGGCAACACGGCGCAGGGGCTGCACACTCATGAGCGGCTTCGGTTCCGCTCACCTGTTCGAGTGGGGGAGACCGTCACCGTCGACGGCGGCTATACGGAGAAGTACGAACGGCGCGGGCAGGGGTATGTGACGCTTGAAGCCACTGCTCGCGGGGAGGATGGTCGTATTCTCGTTGAGCATGTCGGCAGAGAGATCATGCGGACCGTCGCCGGCGAGGTTGTCGGAAAGGGGCGGGCGAAGGACGAGAAGCGCGAGCGGACGGTGCTCGCCACCGTCGACCCAGACGCCGAAATCGCGGCTCTTGCCCGCCACGGTCTGTCCGAACGTGCCCCGCTGCCCACTCGGCGCGCCCATTTCACACAGGATCAGATGTCGGTGTTCTCCTGGGCGGGACGAGGCTATGAGAATGTCCATACGAGCAGGGAGAAAGCCGCGGCTGCGGGGCTGGACCGCACTATCGTCCAGGCTCAGCAGCAGACTGGCCTCATTGTGTCCAACCTCGTCGACCTCTTCGGCGCCACCTGGTTCACCTCCGGTGATCTCGACCTTCGCTTCGTCTCTCCGGCCTTCGTCGGGGACATACTGACGACCTCGGGAGCGGTCATCGATGAGCGGGACGGTCGTCTGGAGGTCGAGGTCTGGATTGAGAACCAGGACGGTACCAAGACCGCCGTCGGTTGGGCTTCGGCGGAGATCTCCGAGGACCTCGCTCGTCCGCGAGCGCTGCTCTGAACCCCTCGGTCCGCTTCCTCTCGCCCAGTAACAGAACACATGAAAACTCACGCATGACGAAGGAGTCAGCGAATGATCGAGAATCAAGCGCCGATGGTGCCGCAGTCCGACGGTGCGCGGACCACACTTGCGCGCCGTGCCGCAGTGGCGAGCCTCGTGGGCACGGCCGTCGAATGGTACGACTACTTCATCTTCGGTACGGCGTCGGCCCTGGTCTTCGGCGATCTCTTCTTCCCGAACCCGGAGAATCCGATCATCGGCACGCTCTCGGCGTTCGCCGTGTTCGGCGTGGGCTTCTTCGCCCGACCGCTGGGCGGGATCGTGTTCGGCCACTTCGGCGACCGATTCGGAAGGAAGGTCGCGCTCATCACAACACTCATGCTGATGGGGACCTCGACGTTCCTCATCGGGCTGCTGCCGTCGACTGAGCAGATCGGGATGCTCGCTCCGGTGCTGCTCGTTATCCTCCGACTCCTTCAAGGATTCGGCGTCGGCGGTGAATGGGGAGGGGCATCTCTCGTGGCCGTGGAATACGCCCCGGCGAACAAGCGAGGTGCCTATGGCAGCTTTCCTCAGATCGGCAACGCCGTCGGACTGGTCTTCGCGACGAGCATCTTTGCAATCGTCTCACTGCTGCCCGATGACCAGCTTCTCAGTTGGGGATGGCGTCTGCCGTTCCTACTCAGCGCCGTGCTCATCGCTGTCGGTCTCTTCATCAGGTTCAGACTCACGGAGACCCCTGCCTTCCAGGCGGCGCAGGAGGAGCTGGAGAAGCAGACGGAAGACCGTGAGGTCAAGGAGCGGCTGCCGCTGACCGAACTGTTCCGCCGCTTCAAGAAGCCGCTTCTGCTCGCCATGGGGATGCGGTTCGGCGAAGCGGTGTTCGGCTACATCATCCTCACCATCGGCCTGACCTACGCGACGAACTACACGGACATCCCGCGAACGCATGTGCTCATCGCTTCGACGATTGCCGCTGCCATCGCGATCTACACGTACTACTTCTTCGGCAGGCTGAGCGATCGGATCGGCCGCCGGGCTGTGTTCATCATCGGCTCCGTGGTCGGGGCAGTGGTGTCGTTCCCCTTCTTCTGGATCCTCGATGCCGACAATGTCTTCCTCATGTACGTGATCTATGCGATCGCCTATGCGATCGGAGTCGGCGCCGTCTATGGTGTCGAGCCCGCGTTCTTCAGCGAACTCTTCGGCACGAAGGTCCGTTACACCGGAGTGTCGCTGGCGGCGCAGCTTCCCTCCGTGCTCATCGGCTTGTGGCCGATGGCGTCGACGGCCCTGCTGGCATGGACCGGTGGCGACCCCTGGCCCATCGCTCTCATCACCGTGGCCGCCCTCATCCTCGGTCTCGTGTGCGCGTGGTTGGCGCCGGAGACGAACAGAGCCGAAATGTCGAGAATAGGAGAAGAAGACAAGTGATGACCTCGATTAGCAGAGACCTCACTGATCCTCGGCGCGCCGCCAAGGTCGACGACATCGAAGCGGGACTCAAGGAGCCCCTGTTCGAGAATCTCGCGATTCCGGAAGAACTCGGCCCGGTCACCGTGAGAATCGATGATCACAAGATCAAGCGCTACGCATTCACCCAGGATGACTATCATCCATGGCACCTTGAGTCGAGCCCCTTCGGTGGTCGGCGGATCGCGCACGCCTCGCTGCTCGGCAACGATCTCGTCCAACTCTTCACGACGGTCTATGCGGCGAGCCAGGTGGTGGGTCTCCACACAGAGGAGCAGCTCTGGTTCGACTCCCCGGCCTACCTCGGCGAAGAGGTCACCCTCCACGGTGCGTACACCAAAGCCTATGAACGGCGCGGCCAGGGGTATGTCGTCATGGAGGCGAAAGCCACCGGTGAGGACGGCCGAAGCATCCTGCGCCATCGGGGTGTCGAGATCTTCCGGACTCGGCCGGCGGACGTCGCCGGACGCGGCAGCGCTGCACCGAAGAAGCGGATCACCGGCGAGGTCGCGCCAGGTTCGCCGTCGTTCGACGCCGCGGCGCCGGCTTTCGGCCAAGTGCTGCCCACGCTGACGAAGGCCTTCTCCACCGAGCAGGCCGCGGTATTCTCCCGGATCGGCGAGTACGTGCGCAACATCCACAACGATCTCGACATCGCCCGCGCCGGGGGCCTCAGGGCGCCCATCGTCCAGGGTCAGCAGCAGTACGGTCTGCTCGCCGAGGCGCTTACCCGCGCCTTCGGCACGGCGCTGTTCAACGGTGGACGTCTGAGGTCGAAGTTCCTCAACACTGTCGAGGTCCACGAGCCGGTCGAGGCCGCGGGAGTGGTCACCGGAGTGGACGAGGACCATGTCGACCTCGAGGTCTGGGTCCGCAGAGCAGACGGTGCCCTGAGCGCCGCAGGGTGGGCGGAGATGCCGCTGCCCGATCCGAATCAGTCACAGAGAAAGTGAGCAAGCAATGGCAGGGACAGTCACAGGCGGTCAGTTGGTCGTCCAGATGCTCGAATCGTTGGGTGTCACCAAGGTCTTCGGCGTCGTGGGCGGTCAGACGCTGGCGATCAGCGACGCCATCATCGACACTCCGTCGATCGAGTTCGTCCACACACGCCACGAGAACGCTGCGGCAGTGATGGCCGACGCGTACGGCCGTCTCACAGGGAAGCCCGCCGTGGCGATCTCGACCACTGGCCCGGGCGCCACCAATCTCCTCACCGGAGTGGGCGGGGCCTTTCGGGATTCGAGTCCCGCTTTCATCATCACGTGCAACAACAACGGTGAGAACATCCACAAGGACGACGCTCAGAACGCCGACCATGTGGAGATCTTCAAGCCGTTCACCAAGTATGCGCGCCTCGTCGCCCATGCCTCGAGCATCAAACAGGCGATGGAGGAAGCCTATGTCAATGCCATGACCGGCAATCCTGGACCGGTGCACCTCGACTTCGCACGGGACACCATCGAACTGCCTGTCGACAACCCCCCTGCCGTTCCTTCGGTGCATCCGTTGCGTGATTGGGTGAGCAACCGTCCGGTCGCCGGATCCGAGACGATTTCCGCTATCGCCGAACGCGTTCTCTCGGCACACAAACCGGTGATCTGGGTGGGCAACGGCGGCAATCGCGGTCGGGCTTCGCAAGCGGTGCTCGACCTCGCCGAGGCGCTCAGCATCCCGGTGATCACTACCTTCAATGGAATGGGCGCAGTTCCGACCACACACCCGCTCGTGTTCGGCGCGCTCAGCCGTATGGGTACCCACCTCACGACGCGGATCATTCAGGAGGCGGATCTCGTCCTCGCACTCGGCAACAGTCTCAACGCAGTCTCGACCTCGAGGTGGCGTCTGGAACTGCCCGAGGTCATCCAGGTCGATGTCGATCCGACGATGATCGGACGTTACTACGCCGAGGTGACCACCGGCGTGGTCGGGGATCTCGGCAGTTTTGCTCGAGACCTAGTGACTGCGACGGCTCCTCGAGCCGAGCCGGCGCGGAAATCACGGAGCGGATGGGTCGAGGGGCTGCAGAGGGCCGAGGTCGACTGGTGGGAGCTCTCGGCCGACCTCGAACCGGAGACCGCAGGCACCGTCTCTCCGGCGGTCGTCGTCCGCGCGCTCCGCGACGTCACGCCCGAGGACACGGTGCTCATTCCCGATGCCGGGAACCCTGGGGTGTGGTCCTTCCTCTGGGAGATGCCGGTGCCCTATCGGTACATCAAGCCCGTCGGTTTCGGAAACATGGGCTTCGCTCTGCCGGCGGCAATCGCCTCGGTGTCCGAGGATCCGTCGCTGCCCGTGCTCGCTCTCATCGGCGACGGCTCGATGGGAATGAGCTTGGGCGAACTCGAGACGCTCAAGCGCGTCGGCGGCTCCGCCGTCGTCATCGTGCTGAATGACTCGAGCTATGGCAACATCAGGCAGGAACAGGAGCTGCACTTCGACGGTCGCACGATCGGCGTCGATTTCCTCGGTGTCGATTTCGCCGCTGTCGCGCGAGGCATGGGCCTGGCCGCGAAACGAGTGACCGAGGTCGATGAACTCGTCGATGCCGTGCGCAAGGGCTTCGCTGCCGGTGAACCCGTCGTCATCGACGTCGTCCTCGACCGTGCTGCGAATGCGTGGACCTACCCCGCGTTCGAGCCGCATAAGGGCTGAGCGCTGCTCGTGCGCATCCTGCCGATACAAGATCGAAGGAGAACTCTTCATGGCTGATTCACCTACCACCGAGGATACGACCCAGTCCGGGCCACTGAGCGGGGTGAAGGTCCTCGATCTCTCCCGCTTCATCGCCGGACCGCTGTGTGCCCAGATCCTCGGCGATTTCGGTGCCGAGGTGGTCAAGGTCGAACGGCCGAACGGAGAGGATTCCCGTCACCACGGTCCGTACTGGCAGGGCGAGAGCATCTACATGTTCCTCTACCATCGCAATAAGCAGGCCATCACTCTCGACACCCGTCACGAACGGGCGTTGGTGATCCTGGAGAAACTGGTGGCGTGGGCGGACGTCGTGGTGGAGAATTTCCGGCCGGGAACGATCGAGAAGATGGGCATCGGCTACGAGCGGATGAAGGAGCTCAATCCCGATGTCGTCCTCGTCTCCCTCTCCGGTTTCGGTCAGACGGGACCGGATTCGCGTCGAGCGCTCTTCGACGCGATCTCCCAGGCTTCCTCCGGACTGATGAGCATGACAGGGGAGCCGGACGGCAAACCGACGCTGTCGGGAACCTACATCGCTGACTACACGACCGGCTATCAGGGTGCCATGGGCGCGATGGCGGCGCTCATGCACCGGGACCGGACCGGCGAGGGGCAGCTGGTCGACATCGCCAGCTTCGACACGATGTTCTCCGCTCTCGGCATCCGGCTCGTGGCAGAGCTCATGTTGGGTCTTGAAATGCCTCGCTCGGGGTCGCGTGACCTGCTCACTGCTCCGGTCAACGTCTACGAAGCCGCCGATGGGCCGATCTACATCCAAGCCGGTACGGCTTCGCTGTTTCCGAAGCTGTGTGGGGTCATGGATCGCGAGGATCTCAGTGCAGACGAGCAGTTCGTCACCGTCGAGGGGCGGATGCGCGAGCAGGAATACCTGGAGGGGATCATTCAGGAGTGGGTGGGCGGGCGCTCGCGGGACGAGATTGCCCGCCGACTCGATGAGGCCGGAGTGCCGTATGCGAAGGTCGCGAGCGTTCGCGAGGTCGCTCAATCGCCCCAGATCGCGGCGCGAGGGATGATCGCAGAGGCTGAGCATCCTCAGTACGGCAGAATTCGAATGCCCGCGAACCCCATTCACATGGAGAAGAGTCCTCCGACGGTTCGTAAGGCCCCGCCGAGCGCCGGCGAGGACAACGAGAGCGTCTATCGGAATATCCTTGGTCTCAGTGACGATGACATTGCGGAACTGAGAGCACAAGGAGCAATCTGATGCAGCGGCGACCCATGTACCGGGTGATCAACGAGGATCTGGCTACGCAGATCCATGCGGGTCAGCTCTCCGCAGGTGAACAGCTGCCCAATGAGCATGAGCTGGCCAAAAAATACGGAGTGAGTCGGATGACCGTGCGGCAGGCCCTGGATATCCTGGTCAGCGATGACCTCGTCTCTCGCAGACAGGGGATCGGCACCTTTGTTTCGGAACAGTCGCGACGCGGACGACGTCTCAATCGTCTGCGTTCGTTCTCCGAGGAGCTTGCGGCTTCTCCGCAGCATGTGTCGAGCGAAGTTGTCAGGGCCGAACTGGTCAATCCTCCTTCCGACATCGCTGCCGCTCTAGCTCTCGGCACCGACGATTCCGTGAGCAGGCTCACTCGAGTCCGTCGGGTCAACGGCGAGCCGGCCGCGCTGCAGGACGCATGGATCCCCTACGCGGTTGCACCGGGAATCGTGCGCGATCCGCTGGTGAACAATTCCCTGTACCGCACGCTGACCGAGAAGCACGGTGTGGACCTGCGCTGGGCCGATCAGTCGATGACGGCGACTCTGCTCGAGAAGGAGGAGGCCGATCTGCTCGGCACTACTCCGGGAGTCGCGGCCCTCTACGGTCTGCGCACGACCTATTCGGCCGGTGGGCAACCGGTGGAGTACACGCGAGGCTGGACCCTGCCGGACTTCCCACTCCTATTGAGGATCGATGCTGAATGAGCTGTGAGGACTCACCAGTCATCGCCGTCGATATCGGCACCTCAGCGGTGAGGGCGGCGCTTTTCTCTGTTGAAGGTCAGTCCCTTTACGCAGTGAGGCGACCGCGGACCACCGACCTCGGAGGCGTGTTCTTCGACGCCGAAGCGCTTTGGGGTGATGTTCGATCGACGCTCCGCTCTCTCGAAGTTGCTGATACGGATATTGCCTCTGTGTCAGTGTCGGCGCACATCGGAACCGTCGCTGTCGACGAAACATTGATGCCGGTGGCAAATGGAGGGGGCTGGGCCGACGTGCGGGGTCTGGCTAGTCTCAATGCTGAAGACCAGGCACTGGTCGGCCGGATGCTGAGTTCCTCCGGTCGTCCTGTCACCGCGGGCAGTGCTCTGGCGCTCGCTCTCGACCTCTATAAGCAGGGCCTGGGCGATCAGATGCACGTGCTGCTTAGTCCTAAAGACTTCGTCATCGCGAGGTTGACGGGGCAATTGTGCACCGACATCGTTGATGCCGCATACACGCTTGCCTTTGATATCCGATCTGGAGATTGGCAGAAAGACGCACTGGCTCGGCTCGGAGTCGCTCCGTCCCTATTCCCTGCGGTAGCTCAGCCGTCCGATGTTGTTGCCGTCGTCAGTCCTGAGGGCGGGCTCGCCTGCGGATTGCCAGCACGGACTCCTGTCATTGCTGGAGGGCCCGACGGTTCTGTGGGCTTGGGGCTACTCTTGGGCAGCGACGAGAGGAGCATCGCTGACATCGCAGGTACCACGGATGTCCTGGGTATGCTCGTCGACGACGCGAAGGATCAGCCGAGCGCTGCGATCATCAACCCGTCGCTTGTCCCTGGACGCTGGACGATCGGCGGTCCCACAGGGTTGACCGGCGGTGCCGTAGCCAATTGGCGGTCACTTGTCGGATCAGTAGAAGAGGGAGAGCTGAATGCTATTGCTTCCGGCTGCGATGGTCTTCGTGTCTTGCCAGCGATGTCTGGAGAGCGCTTTCCTCGCTGGAATCCGGCTACTAGAGGCGCCGTCCTCGGTCGCAACTTCGACCATGGTCCTGCTCATTTGCTTCGTGCTGCACAGGAAGCGGCGTGTTTCGCGGTGCGGGAAGGACTTGACCTGCTTGATCCATCGAGAACCCGCCCGGTTAAGATCGCTGGTGGATCAGTTCGCTCACGGGCTGTCGCGCAGATGCGCGCGGATTCGTTCGGTCGACCTCTGCTTGTCGCGAATGACCCCGATGTCACGCTAGTCGGTGCGGCTGGACTTGCGCTTATAGCTGCGGGAGTTGTCGGCGATTTGGATGAAGCGCGAGACAGATTATGTGTTCGTTTCAGCTTGATCGAGCCGAGGGCAGACAGAGTGGCAAGGTATGACGAAATTTACGAAGATTGGCTGACGGCCCGTGATGTGACGGCCACTTTTGACAGTAGACGGTCAAGCGCCGTTTAAGTAAAGGATAGCCACGAGAGACGGTGAGCCCTGCGAACTTGAACCCAATCGAGTCAATGGAGTGGTGAGTGCATTCCATTTGAGGGCATTCACTTCACGGCGCCCCAGTGGAGCTTTCGTCTGAAACACCGAAAACTCTTTCGGCCACCTGAAAAGTAGCTGCGCCGCTGAGAACTCTCAGCGACGTAGCCGATAGGAAGATAGATCAGCCTCAACCCCACACGCCACGCGTGTCATGCACGATCTTCTGCGTGAGCAGAGTCCGGTCGATCCGCGTGAACTCGTTGTGGTCGACCAGCAGGAGCACGATATCGGCGGCGCGAATGGCCTCGTTCACCTCAGTGAGGGTGACATTGTCGCGTGCCTCGAGTTCCGAAGGCAACTGGTCGATATTCGGCTCGACGGCCATGATATTGGCCTGCGGAAGCTCGTCGGCAAGCTGACCGACGATCTGACGGGCAGGGCTCTCCCGGAGGTCATCGATATTCGGCTTGAACGCCAGCCCGAGCGCCGCGATCTGCACGTCGGCGATGCGGCGAGCCTGCGGAAGCAGCTTGTCGAGCACGAAACCGGGCTTCGCATCGTTGACCTCGCGAGCGGTCCTGATAAGCGAAGACTGGTCCGGCGCGGTGGCGACGATGAACCACGGGTCGACGGCGATGCAGTGGCCGCCGACGCCAGGCCCCGGCTGCAGGATGTTCACGCGAGGGTGGTGGTTGGCGAGCTTGATGAGCTCCCACACGTTGATGTCGAGCCCGTCGGAGATCACCGACAGCTCGTTGGCGAAGGCGATGTTGACGTCGCGGTAGGCGTTCTCGGTCAGCTTCGCCATCTCCGCGGTGCGAGCATCGGTCATGAGGAACTCGCCCTCACAGAACAGCTCATAGAGGTCTCGAGCACGTTCGCCGGCATTGCCGTTGAGCGTGCCGACGATCCGGTCGTTCGTGCGCAGCTCGATCATGATGCGACCCGGCAGGACTCGCTCCGGGCAGTGGGCGAAGTAGATCGTCTGAGCGCTGCCCGATTTGAGCGTGAGATCCGGTCGAGCCGACAGAATCGTCTCAGCGAGGAACTCTGTGGCCCCGGGAGGAGAAGTCGACTCGAGGATGATGAGCTCATTGCCCTCGAGCAGAGGAGCGATCTGCTTGCCGGCAGTTTCGATGTACGACAGATCCGGCTCGTGACCGTCCTTGAACGGCGTCGGCACTGCGACGATGTAGTTGTCCGCATGCGGGGTCTCGGTCGTCGCCCGCAGATATCCCTGTGACACGACGCCGGCCACCGTGGTCGCCATATCCGGTTCGACGAACGGGACCTTGCCCTCGTTGATTGTCGCCACGGCATCGGCGTTGATGTCGACACCGACCACATCCGCGCCCGAACTGGCCAGGACCGCTGCGGTCGGCAGGCCGATGTATCCGAGGCCGATGACGGCGACCGAGGGGCGTTGTGAGGCAGCGGTGGGCGGCATGTGTGCGGTGCTCCAAACTGAAGATGAACGACTTCTGATGTTACCCGAGGATGACTCGGGGCAACCTGACCACAATGACCCACGAAGTCGCCGTGCATGTGACCTCGACATCAATTCTGGGTGAACGAGTCGTAAAGGTCTGCGGATTCTGTCAGAGGCAGTGGACCGGCCATGATGAGATAGCCGGAGATGGTGTGTCCAAGTTCGATGGAACTGCATACCATTACCCACATCGGCATTGATGCGAGAACCCCACCCGCCGAGGCGGCCCCCGCGGTTCTCCCGACCAGGAGTTTGTGCGTGACCCCCACAGTCCTCACCGTTTTCGGCACCAGGCCGGAAGCCATCAAGGTGGCCCCTCTCATCCGGGCGATCGAATCGAGCTCGACCCTGCGCTCCCGCACCGTCGTCACAGCACAGCACCGGGAGATGCTCGACCAGGTCAACGACCTGTTCGGGATCGTCCCCGACGTGGACCTCAACATCATGGCGCAGGGACAGACACTCAACGCAATCGCCTCCCGGGTCATCGGCGAACTCGACGCAGTGCTGGCCGAAGAGACTCCAGCGGCGGTGCTTGTCCAAGGAGACACCACTACCGTGATGGGTGCTTCCATCGCTGCCTTCAACAGGGGAATTCCCGTCATTCACCTTGAGGCAGGACTGCGCTCGGGCAACCTGCTCAGTCCCTTCCCCGAAGAGGCCAATCGAAAGCTCACCAGTCAGATCTCGGCTCTCCACCTGGCCCCGACCGCACGCTCGCGGGATAACCTGCTGGCAGAGAGCATCAACCCCGCCGATGTCGTCGTCACCGGCAACACCGTCATCGATGCCCTCCATATCGCCGTCGACATGAACGTCGCTCCCACCGACCCGGTCGTCGCTGACTATGTCGCCACCAATCGCCCGAAGTTGCTGGTGACGACTCACCGCAGAGAGAACCTCGGCTCGTCGATGGAGAACATCGGTGATGCTCTGGCCGAACTGGCCGCGGCACGCCCCGACCTGCTCATTCTGCTCCCAGCCCACCGAAATCCGCTCGTGCGCGAAGCAGTCCTGCCTCGCGTCGAGAAGTTCGACAATGTGCTCGTCACAGAGCCGCTGTCCTACGGCGAGTTCACCACCGTCATGGCCGCCTCCGACGTTGTCCTCACCGACTCCGGCGGAATCCAGGAAGAAGCCCCGAGCCTCGGTAAGCCTGTCCTCGTCATGCGGGAGAACACCGAGCGCCCCGAGGCCGTCACCGCAGGATCCGTCAAACTGGTCGGAACTGATAAAACCGCGATCGTCGCCGAGGTGTCCCGTCTCTTCGATGATTCCCTGGCCTACGAAGCCATGGCGAAGGCGGTCAACCCCTACGGTGACGGACGCGCCGCCGAGCGGTCCGTGGCTGCCATCGAATCGCTGCTCGGCGTCGGCGAACGGGTTGCGGAATTCGCACCCGACGTCGCCTACGCCGACTGACGTCCTATGCCGACCTACGTCCTAAGCTGACTGACGCGAACCGGCACCAAGCGATTCGTCGTGATGGCGTGCTTCATCCAAGAAGACAGGTACGATCATGTATTCGGCTCTTTGTCGATGGCCTGCAGCGCCTGAGCCACAAAACCGTTCTCCATTCGACGCAAGCCCTCCCGGTAGAGCAGCGCCAACGCTTCGATCTGAAGCGGTGAAGAGTCGAATGACTGTAACCCACCGGGTTCCAGAGCCTCGGACAACCACCGGCGAGCCAGACTTCGGTTCGCTCTGATTCGGTTGTGGATCTCGTCGATGCCCCCGCGCGCAGTTGTCAGCGCAGCGTCGACCTCCTGTCGTACCGACGCAATGGTTCGATCATCCAGTCGCACGGCACATTCGGCGAATTTCAGGAGCTCGAAGAGTCCGGGCATCTTGTGTCCATGAGTCTCCGAATAGACTCCGACGCTCGGGACGGCCTGAGCGGAGGCGAGGATGACCGAATGGAACCGGGAGGTCACCAATGCGCCGAGGCGGCCGAGTTCGTCGATGAAGGTCCGGAACCCCTGCGGGTCGATGAGGTCGACACGTTCAGATCCTGCGACCGAGATCAGGTGATCAATGAGGGCCATGGAGATCTCACGGTCGGCTCGAGTCTGAACGATGACCTTTACCCGCCCGCCGTCAGCCAGATGAGCTTCAGCGACCGAGGCGAACAGCTGGAATGCTTGGGAGTGCTGGAACTGCGATCCGCGAAGCTTGTTCTGCACGAATGCGGATCGTCGTGATCCCGGTCGGATCCCCATGTCCTCGGGGCGCACGACGATTCCGAGAACATCCGTGTCCCGATCTGCTTCGGCCCGCGCTCGGAGTCCCGGGACGAAGAAACCAGGGTCGAGCAGGACCGGAAGTTCGGGACGCAATCGTGTCGATTCGAGCCGTCGGGACTCGGTATCGCGGAACGCCGCAGCGTTGAGTCCCTGATGGAGGAACTCCTCCAGTGCGGTTCCGAACGCCGTGCGGAAGGGCCCGACAGTCGACGGGAGCAGAATGACAGGTTTGTTCAGCTCTCGCGCGGCGAGTGCAGGGAGGATGCGCCAGACCAGGTCGACGAGGTTCTCGCCGGTCGCAGATTCGAAGAGATGCTCACCGGCGTTGAGGACGACGAGGTCGACATCAGTCATGCCGGTGTCGTCGGCGAACCGCTGCGGATGGGCGACATAGTCGATGAGCAGTTCGATCTCGTCCTTACCGCCTCGCGACGTGCCATCCGTCGGGACCGTCGTCAATTCCATCCCTTTGAGGGTGAAGCTCGACTGTCTGCGGAACTGGTCGGAGGGAGCGAGGAGAACCGCCGTCGAGTTCTCGACGTCGATATCGGCCCGACGCATCAGCTCGAGTGCTCCGGCGTTGATGGCGAGGTCGCCCCAGCTCGAGGCGACATGCCCGTAGAACAACATCGTCCGTGTCATGACGTCAGCCTAGCCAACACCGAGTCCATGACCGTTCCGACCGCTTCCCAGCTTCGTTCCGACTCCGTCCACGCGGCCGCGGCCTCGACTCTGTGCTGGGTCGCAGTCGGATTGACGATGGCGGCCGTGATCGCCTCGGCGAGGGCCTCTGGATCTCCGCTGGGCACGACGAGTCCGCGCTCGCCGTATCCGACGATCTCCGCCAGCGCCGGAACGTCGGAGACGATGACGGACTTCTTTGCAGCCATCGCTTCGAACGGTTTGAGCGGGGAGACCGCACGGGTCGCCGGAGTGAGAAGCCGCGGATAGGCACAGACGTCGATGACCGAATAGAGGTCGGCGACCTGCTCATGTGAGACCCGTCCGGTGAAGACGAGGGTCGACTCGTCGAGACCCAGATCGGCTGCCAGGGCGCGGACCCGTGTCGACTCGGCACCGTCCCCGACGAGCAGTGCACGCATAGGGAGGCCGCGACGGCGAACGAGGTCGATCGCACGGACAAGGACATCGAGTCCTTCGTAACCGACGAACGAACCGATGTACCCGATGACCGGGTCGTCGGCGCCCCAGCCGAACTGTGAGAGCACACCGAGATCTTTCGGCCGGGCGGCGAAGGCCGAGGTGTCGACTGCATTGGGCATGATTGCGATGGGGCTGCGCGTTCGGACCCGGGTGTCAATGAGGTCGCGCATCGCATCTGTGATCGTGACGACGGCATCCGAGTGCTCGAGCACTGCATTCTCCAACGCCACGGTGCGTGCACGACGTCCTTCCATGCGATCGGTGTTCGCGGCCTCATAGACGAGTTCCCACATACCAGAGACCTCGTAGACAACGGGAAGCCCGAAGCGTTTGGCCGCAATCAGCCCCGGAAGCGCCGACACATAAGTCGAGCGCAGATGTACCGCTGACGGACGTTCGCGTCGGATCACTTCAGCGAAATGGTCGACGGATTCGTGCATATACGCGAACTCACCGTCTGCTCGGGAGCTGTCGCTGCCCATTCGCAGGTAACGGATTCCGTCGTGAGCCGCCTCGGTGACGGAGCCCGGCTCCAGAACATTTGTGGACTCTGGGAACCCTGGGCGGGTGAGCGCGGTGACGGTATAGCCGCAGGCGGCGATGGTCTTGAGGACGCTGTGGGCGCGAACAGCATAGCCACCGCTCTGCTCGGGCACACTTGCGTGCAGGATGGTGAGCACCTTCTCCGGAACGGGGGAGAACGGGATCCGAGTGTTCTCGGCCACCTCGGCGAGCTCAGCCAACATCGCCGACGCCGCCGTCGCCTCACGGATGAGAGGCTTGTCTGAAGTCGAAGCGGTGGCCGAATCGGAAACAGCGGCGATCTCGTCGAACCTGCCTGTGCCGTAGAGCGCCCGAACCCGCCGCGCCCGAAAGACCTTTTCCCGCTCGGAGGGACGGGCAATCTCGACAAGACCCAACGCCTCGTCATAGAAGCCGGCGGCCAGAAGATGGCCGGTCAGAAGATTCCTCACTTCTGCCGTCTGACCTCGAGTCCCTCGGAAACGCAGCAGCGAAGTGAAGAAGCGGCCGGTCGAGGACAGCGGCAGCAGGCGGGACGACTCCACGCGGAAGGCATCGACGACGATTCGAACGTGTCTGTTCAACGCCGGAGAGTCGATGATTGCCACGAGTCCGAGAGCCGCGGCCAGAGCCGTGATCGCAGTGTCCGTCGGGAGCACGAAGCCGATGGTCGGACCTGCATCGAGCAGTTCGACACCGCGAACGGAGACGATCGCATACTGACCGGATCGGTTCGGGGTGAGCAGCACGGTCCGCGCCCGATCGAGCAATGTCGCTCCCACCAGCTCGGAGATCGCCGACGCCGCATCGATCGATTCGGCGATGACGGCGGCAACGACGGGCAGGACCGCAAGACGCTCGAGCACCGACCTCAGTGAGGCATGAGCCGTCGCAGTCGAAGCGCAGCGGATGCGGACGACGTCATGGTGGATGCCGACCGGAGCGTCATCGAGGTGGCTGATGAGTGTGTTGAACCAGTGAGCGTCGGCCTCCACAGGCGACGAAGGGTCGGGGTCGCGGATAGTGACGACGCCGTCGGTGGTGACGGTCAGGTCGAACCTCGTACGGACCCCCTCACCGAAATCGCTGCTCGGCGCTTCCTCCAGCAACGGTTCCAAGCGTAGTTTCTGCCAGCGCTTGGCACCGTTGGCGAGCGCATGCTCGGACACGAAGCGGGCCAGTCGGCGGTCACCGTGGGTGGAAAGATGGTCCGCTACGAATCGTGACCTCAACGACGATCCCTCGGCCACCGCAATATGGAACAGGGCTCGACTGACCGTGGCAGAGCCTGTGAGGTCCTTGAGCTCGGCGCAGACTCGCCGCGCGGCCGTCCCGATATCGTCGGCATGGTCGGTCAGGGTCCGTGCGGCGGCTTCGAGCCCGGACACCAAGGAGTTCGATTCGGGGGCATTGACAGGTTCAGGGGCGTCGATCCTGATGGTCTCAGTCATCAATGGCTTCTCTGAGGATGGTGTTGATCGCGGTGGTGGTGGCGAGCCTGGGCATGGGATTGTGACCGGCTCTGGCATCGGAATACAGGGACACATCGAAGCAGGAGAGCTCCCCCTTCTGTGCAGGGAATGCGTCGACGAGCGCCGGCAACTGGGCCAACGCGTCATTTCTGCTGGCGGCGTTGATGAGACAGCGTGTTCGCGGAATATGACCGAACGATGCGAAAGCGTGGGCGACCGAGGTCCTGTCCGGGTAGTCGACGGCGATGTCCTCGGTCGGTCGATCCCCGTAAGAGTACCGGGCGATCATTCCGACGAACTTCTCCATATAGAGCGTCCAGTCGATCTGCGGATTGTTCACCAACGCCCGGCTGTCCTCGTCACGGGCCGCGGCTTGAAGCGCCTGGAACCCTCCGGCACTGGTGCCGAAGTACAAGCGTGCGGCAGCGGGTATTCCGAGGCATTCCGCAACTAAGCGAGCGGTCTGAGCCATGGCGGGAATGGCATAGCGTCCCGGTGTCCCCTGCCCCCACCCGATGCTGATCCGATTGTCGGTGCGCAGGGTCGGATCGGCGATGAAGAGGACGTCGGCATCGATGTCATCGACCCAGGTTCGACGCTGGAAGACCTCCTGCGGGTCCTTCTCCGGTGAGCGTCGGACGGCTCCATTGAAGGCGATGACCAGCCGGTTCGTCGCCTCTTTCCGAGACCACAGCAGCGCGGGAACCCGAACCGTGCCCGCGTGGAAATCGAAGCGTTGGAAGACCCCGGGACGACGCTCGATGCGGTCTCCGGGCAGCAGTGTGCCCAGTCTCTGGAACGGCGGTTCCTCGACAGTCCCATTCGCATCCGTCTGTACATGGGGCCCTTCGGTCAGCAGAGCTTCAGACATGCGTCACGGCATGGAGTTCGGCGAGCTCCGAGTCCGTCCACGTCGTCTTGCCGTAGAACTGCGTGAGTCGGCGGATGAGGTTCTTGCACTCGTCGATGTCCTCGTCAGCGGCGAAGGCGAGCTTCTGGACGAACCATCCCTTGACGAAGGGCTCAAGCCGTTTGGCGTTGTAGTCCTCGAGCAGGCCGACCTCCCGCAGCCATGCCGACCGGTCTTCTTCCAGAGGCAGATACTTCTCATAGAAGCGCGGACCGATCGCATTGACCGTCGAGTTCGTCACCGCCGCATAGTAGGTGTGGATCGGTGTCGAGGACAGGCCGATCCTCCGGGCGTGGAAGAGCATCTGCTGGAAGAAGTAGGAATCCTGTCCGACAGCCCCGATCGGCTGATAGATGCCGAGGCCCTTCAACCACTCGGTGTTCGCCGCGAGTGCCTGAATGCTCATCGGCTGGAACTTCACTCGGGACAGAGCATTGTCCTCGAGCAGACCGTCCTCGCCCACGACGGGGCGCAGAATGCCTGCGTTCTTGATCATGGTCCGTTTGTCCTTGAACCGCACCATGTTTCCGATGGCGAAGTCGAAGCCGTGTTCGTCGACCATCTCAAGCAGCAGTGCATAACCGTCGTTCGTCTGTTCGTTGTCCGGATCGAGGTAGGTCACGTACGGGGTTCGCGTGAGTTCGAGACCCTTGTTCCGCGGACGTGAGGCACTGCCCGACCCGCCGGCCGGGAAGCGGTGGACTCGAACGTTGGGGTAGGCACGGTCGAGTTCGTCGAGGATCGCGGGCGTTGCGATGTCGGTCGACCCGTCATCGATGAGGAGGATCTCGCTGCGGTCGAAGATCGAGGACCGGCGCAGGGATTCGAAGCACTTGAACTTCAGATGCGGACCGTTGTTGTACACGGGCACGATCACGCTGATCTCGGGTTCGGCTGTGACCTCGATCGTCTCGATCCGTTCGAGGACGAGGTCGGAGGCGATCGCGAGCGTGGTTCGTTCAGGTCCGACACCATCGCCGAGGCGGCTGCCGGCAGGGTGCCATGTGGCAGTGATCTGCTGGTCGGAGTCGATCGGATCGACGTATTCGTAGACAGCCTCGGTGGTATCGATCGGCAGAATCCGGACCTCGTCGACATCGGTGTAGCGGAAGGCGTTCACCGCGTCCTGAACGAGATTGGGGCCGAAACCGGAGTGCCCGGTGAGATCGATGACGACGTCGCCGTCGCTGTCGACGATCCTGTCGTCGTCCTCCAGCGCGACCATCGGGCCGGTGTAGGTCTGCGTCGAACGGAACTCCTCGAAACCGGGCTCGGACAGTCCGGCGATGTGCACAGTGTGTTCGGGAGCTCCGGAATCGAGCTCCATCGCCTCGGCGATCGTGTCGATGCGGTCGAAGGCCGTGTTCGCTGTGAAGGCGGCGCGAATACCCGCGACCTGAGCTTCGCGGATGCTGCGCTGGGTCAGAGCCCGATACGTCTGCTGCATGTCGAGCGACGAGTCGGGCATACACACCTGCGGATAGAGGGAGTTCACTCCGGCGTTGTAGTTCGACACGACGAAGGTGCCCATCGCCTGCAGCTCGATGATGCGATTGGCATACATCGATTGGGAGTTCACCACCGAGTTGAGGTTGATGCCCACCGGCAGGAGCCGCTGCAGGTCGAGCAGCGCCTCATGTTCGATCGGCCGGTGCAGATGCGGCAGATACCGTTCGGGGAACAGGTAGCGCTCGGCCTTGGCGAACTTGGCGGTGTCGAGCTCGAGGTTGCGGTCGACGATGGTGAGATCGGCCCCGGCGGACAGGAGTCCGTCGAAGATCCGCTGGGCCGACGACTTCCGTTCCGGATATTTGTGTTCGAACCAGGATCCAGCGAAGACGAACTCGCGTCCGGTATGGCGCATGCTCCCGAGCGGGTGGTGATGAACGAAGTTCACCGCGAAAGGCAGAACCGACACCGGCACTCGGCCGTTGAGATACTTGCGGTATTTCGGCACGCATTCGACGGCGCTGGTGAACACGTGGTCGGCGAACTTCGCCAAGGACGCGAACTGGACGTAGTTCGGCGGATCCTCCTTCGAATAGAAGGCGATCGGAATATCGTTCTCACGAGCGAAGGGCACGACCTTTGATTCGAGGGTCTGACGTGCCGGAGAACCGGACAGTGCGACGTTGAACCATTCGTCGTCGAGTCCGCGCCAGGCAGACGTGATGAGCAGAAGGTCGATGTCTGCCATGTCGTCGGCATAGGTCTCAGGGTCGATCGGCACCACGTGGGCGGCGTCTTTGAGTGAATCGAAGAGGAACCTGTCGGCGATGATCCCGATGCGCAGCTTCCGGCGAGGATCCCAATGCTGGCCGGAGGTCGTGGGCAGTTGCTCGGCCTCTGCCATGAGGGCAGAGATCTTGCTCTCGACCGGAGCGGCGAAGGCACGTTGGCGTTCCAGATATTCGTCACGGTCCGCCGCCAGGTCGATGTAGGGATGCCGCCCGAGAAGTCCGTCGAGGAAGTAGTCCGACTGCGTGTGCACGTGCAGCGACTTCTGCCGCGTGCGGGTCGATTTCAGCTGCTTGATTCGGGAATCGAGCTCGGCCTGCCGCTTCTTGATGTCCGCTTGCTTCATCGTCGACCCCCTGACTGCTGCGAGTCGCCACGCTGGGGACGGCGAAGACGCCAGTACGCACGCTGAACCTGCATCGCCTTCGACCCGAGCAGGCGTTCGAGCCGCTCATTGACCGATGCGAGCTTCGCATCCCGCTTCGCGAGTTCGATCTTCAGCCGAGCGATCTCCCTCTCGCGTTTGCCGATGCCGCCGAGGAGCTTCGACTCGCGGTCATAGGCACTGATGAGCTCCTGGGCGAGGTCGGCATTGAGCGATGCGGTCTCATCGATGACGCGAGAGACATTGTCGCGGACGGAACCGATATCCTCGGTCCCGGTCGGGGTGGTCTTCAAGTGGGCTCCAGTTGTCCAACGTGCACAGCGGAACCTTCTGAATCAAAGGCGTTCCACTGACAAAACTTCACAGCTTGAAGGTCACGCTACTGGGCGCCGGAGGACGGAATCCCCTATTTCACCAACCGTTCACCTGCCGCATACGAAGAGTTCCGCAGGCGCGCTCAGAAGCAGTAGTGCCCTGGTGCATATCCGAACGCATGGACGTCCCCATTCGCCAGCAGCAGGTCGTCATCGACACTCCACGTATGCGCATGGTCCCCGCGGACCTGGACGAAGTTGAACCGGTCGGCCGAATAGATGCGCGCGCCACCAGCGACGAGCCGCTGCTGCAGTTCTGTGTCCTCGCCGAGGGTGCGTTCGGCGAAGGGATTGTCCAGCAGCGTCGACCGGTAGGTCATCAGGGTCGGGCCCATGACGAGATCGGTGAAGCGATGCTCGCGTTCGGGGAACCGACGGATCACGATGTCGCGGCCACGGATGTGGAGATAGTGCGCCTGCTTGCCGACGAGATCCGCATTCGAGTAGCGCAGTGCCGCGAGCTGATCGCCGAGGTAGTGCGCGCCGTAGACGTCGTCGTCGTCCATCTTCGCGATCACTTCGCCGGAGGCCGCCTCGATGCCGCGGTTGAGGCAGACGCCCAGCGGCTGTGAGGAGTCGACTTCGACGATCTGCAGGTGCTCGATGCCAGCGCTCGCCGCCCGGTCCCGCAGATCCGCGGGCACCTCGAAGCCGTGCGCGACGAGGACGAGTTCCTTGTCCGCGTGCAGCTGTTCGGCATGAGTAGTCAGAACCTCGCCGAGGTGGTCCGGCCGGTTCGTCGACACAACCGCCGACACCGATGTGGGGAACGGCTGGGCATAGTCGAGACCGAGCGAATCCATCACCGTCATCGCCCGGTGCGTGTAGGTGTGTTCGGCCCAGATGCGCCGCTGAGCCAGGTGGACGCTGCGATCGCGCAGCTCCGGGCTGCGGACATAGGCGCGAAGCACCCATTCCGAATCCTCCTTCGTTTCCGGCTGCGGTACTTCGTCGGTGGGGAAGAACTCCCGTGTCGCCGCGCTGGGTGTGGTGACGACGGGAGTGCCTGCGGCAGTGATCTCGAAGATCCTCCTGGCGCACATGCTGGGGGAGTCGGTCACAGAATTGACGTTGAGGAAGACCTTGAAGTGCTTGTAGGCGGTGAGCAGATTCCGGTACGGCAGCGATCCCACGACCCGATCGGCCAGCGCTCCGGGGAACTGGTAGCGCTCGTCATTGCCGAGGAAACGGGAGAAGATCTCCAGTCCGTGCTGCATCCGTCCTGAGACGGCCTCGGCAGCACCGAGCAGCAGGTCCATCTGTGCTCGGCGCTCGGGGTACTTGTGGGCGAAGTACATACCCGCGAAGGCGATGTCGCGGGCGGCGACATCGCGAGAGGGACGAGAAGGATTGTGAATCGCTGGCTGCGCCGCAAACGGCAGAGCTGCGACACGGTCGTGGCCCAGCCGCGACTGATACTCCGGAACCAGCCGGACATCGCTGGTGAACACGACATCGCAGAGAGCCGCCAGCGGCAGGAAGTCCTCGAAATGCGGGGGATCTTCCTTGTTCCAGAAGACCGTCGGAATGTCCCGGCTTCGGCATTCGTCTAACAGCTCGGTGACCTCGGAGCTCGGGCCGGACGGGCCTGTGAGCTTGAACTTCCACAGCCCGCCGTTGCCGTTCCACGCCGATTCGAGAAAGACGAAGTCGAGGCTGTCGAGCTCGTTTGCCCACCCGGTCGGCGACAGCGGTCGGGTCGACCATTCGAAGCCGAAGCTCTCGGCAGAGAACTCATCGAGGATGACACCGACCTGGAGTCGGTCGAAGACGGGCGTGCGGTGGGGTTTCGGGAGGGGAGGGAACAGCTCGGCAAGCACTTCTGCCGACAGGCTGCCGGTTGCCACCTCGGCAGAGGTGTCCGCTGCACCCTGAGTGATCGACCGGCGACGTCGCCACTGTGACATCTGGGAAAGGCCGCCCTTGCGCAGGTGCCACAGAGCTGTCCTCACGGTGCGAAGCGGTGTACGGGGCACGAACAGGTCCTCTCAACAGCAGTCGGGGGCCAGGGAACAGATCAGAGACTCGGCCGCGAAACACAGAGTATGTCATTCGAACGACCTGATGGAGGCTCGCAGGTAAACGACAGAGAACCTTGCCTCAGGCTGTTGAAAACGCAATCAATTCTTAATCTTCGCATCGTTCTTGATGTGTGAATCCTGTTAGGGCCAATAGTACAATCGTGACGTTGCACTCGGCAGAGGAACTGCCGACGGTGTAGTTCGCGCTGTGTGGCGCACGCACCGAGCCAGGTCATGGGAAACGGATGAAAAGAGGACAGTGGGAAGCAATTCTGAGCCCATTCCCTCACGGACCCCAATGAAACGTCATGGCAGGGCACTGGCGCTCTCGCTCATCGACGGTTTCGTCTTCGCCTTCCTCGTCGTGGCGATGACACTGGTGCGATACGACTTCCATACATACATGGTCAATGCGCCCGGGATGTTCGTCTGTTCGGCGATCGCTCTGGTCGTCTTCCTCATCGGCGGACCGCTGGCCATCTACCGCGGCCGCTACCGTCGCGGATCGACCGACCAGTTCGCAGCCATCGTCGGAACGGTTGCCCTGGGCGTGGGCCTCATGTGGGTGGCCGAATTCGCCTTCGCCAGCAGCCTGCTCATCCCTACCAGTGTGCCGATCGCCGCCGGTGCGTTGATGATTGTGGGCAAGAGCCTCGAGAACTGGGTGCGCCGAAATCTGCGGCAGCGAACTCTCACGTCATCGGGGTCCTCACGGCCGACTCTCGTCGTCGGTGCCGGCAATCAGGGGACACTTGCCCTCGACATGATCGCGCAGGACACCCGGAACGAATACGTTGCCGTGGGCATCCTCGACGACGACCCAGCGAAACGGCACCTGCGTTACAACGGCACCCGCGTTCTCGGGCCGATCAGCGACATCGGCACACATGTCGACCGCACGGGTGCCGGCGTGGTCATCATCGCCATCGCGGACCTCCCGCCGGAAGAACTGTCTCGGATCGCATCGAACCTCGAATCCCGCCCGGTCGAGATCAAGATCATGCCGAAGCTCTCGGACACCCAAGTCTCCCGGCCCGAACCAGACTCTCATGACGTGGCCGGCCTGCGCCATCGCGGATTCCGCGACGTCAACCTCGAAGACCTCATCGGACGCAAACCGATCTCGACCAACATCGACGACATCGCCACAGCGATCACCGGCAAGGTCGTTCTCGTCACCGGCGCCGGCGGTTCCATCGGCTCCCAGCTGTGCCGCCAGGTCTTTCGCTTCGACCCGGCCAGACTCGTCATGACCGATCGGGACGAATCCGGTCTGCACGCCACGGAACTCGGTCTCGAAGGGTCCGCGCTGCTGACCAGCGACGATCTCGTCCTCGGAGACCTGCGCGACCCCGCGTTCGTCGATGCCCTCGTCGCAGAGGCGAAGCCGGACATCATCTTCCACGCCGCGGCGCTCAAACATCTCACGTTCCTCGAACGCTTCCCGGAACAGGCCGTGCGCACCAATGTGGGAGCCAGCCTCGATCTCCTCAACGCCGCCGTGGCCAATGATGTCGATTCCTTCGTGCACATTTCGACTGACAAGGCTGCCGGCGCAACCTCCGTGCTCGGGCGGACGAAGTTCTCCATCGAACGGGCGGTCGCCTCGGTGGCCGCTGAGACCGGACGACGGTATATGTCTGTGCGGTTCGGCAATGTGCTCGGCTCGCGCGGTTCGGTCCTCGAGACGTTCGTGGCACAGGTGGCTGCTGGTGATCCTGTCACGGTCACCGATCCCGAGGTGACCCGCTATTTCATGACTGCCGACGAGGCATGTGAACTCGTGTTGCAGGCTGCTGCCATCGGTGAACCTGGCGAGACACTCGTGCTCGATATGGGTGAACCGATCCGGATCGATGACCTTGCCAGACGAGTCATCGCTCTCTCGGGCCGCAGCGATGTGCAGATCGTCTATACGGGTCTGCGTCCGGGCGAGAAGCTCACCGAGGCGCTTCTGTCACCTGGCGAGGTCGACAGCAGGCCGAAACATCCTCTGATCACTCAGGTGCCGATCTCCCCGATCGATCTCGCTGCGCTGAGAGACCTCGTGGCCGAGTCGCGCGATCCACGTGTCTTCACGAATCGGCCAGAGCTCGAAGCACACCTGACCGGACTCATCGATGCATCCTCGGCCGAACTCGAAACCGATGCCCCGGACACCGGAGCCGGCCACTGATGGACCTTCAATCGCTGCTGATCGTCGTCGTAGCCGCGGTGGCCACGGCGCTCAGCGCGCTCATCACCTTCCCGCTTCTGCGCAGGGCCGGCATCGTCGACGTTCCCTCACACCGTTCCTCTCACACCCAGTCGACGGTGCGCGGCGGTGGGATCGCCATCGGTTGCGGCATCACCGTCGCCACTGTGGTGGCGATGATCTGGAGCATCATCGAACACGGGATGTTCGGAGTCGGCAGCATCCTCCTGCCGATCGGATTCCTGGTGCTCACCTGGTGCTATTCGGCGATCGGGATGAGCGACGACCTCGACTCCCTGCGGCCGGCAGGACGCCTCATCGGACAGGTGGTTCTGGCACTGATCTTCAGCGCGACCATCGCGATGTTCTCCACTCAGGGCCTCGCCCATGCACTTGCCTTCGCCGTCATCGGAGTCACCACCGTCAATGCGGTGAACTTCGTCGACGGTCTCAACGGCTATGTCTCCGAGTGGACAATCGTCACCACCGGGTGGTTCGCCTTCGTCGGCGCATGGATCAGTGAGAACGACCTGACGCTCCTGGCCCTGGCAGTGGCCGGTGCGGCCATCGGATTCCTGCCCTTCAACCTGGGCCGGGCGAAGGCGTTCCTCGGAGACACCGGAAGCTATGGAATCGGTGCTGCCGTCTTCGTCCTTGCTGTGTGGCTGTTCGTCCAGGGCGTGCCGATCGTCGTCATCGTCGCTCCGATGATCTTCGTGTTCTTCGACGTCGGGCTCACCCTCGTGCTGCGACTCTTTCGGGGCGAGAACATCTTTCTGCCGCACCGCGAACACATCTACCAGCGCATCCAGCAGGCCGGCTGGCCGCACGGCGCCGTCTCCCTGTTCCATGCTGCGCTGAGCGTGCTGGCGTGCATTCTCTCCGTGCCGACGCTGGTGGGCGGCAACACGGCTTCGACGTATCCTTCTCATGTGTTCTGGGTCTTCCTGCTCGGGCTCTATGCCCTCGTGCCGCTGTGGCTGCGCAAGCGCAATTCCGCCGAGGCGGTGCCCACATGAGAATCGTCCTGCTCAGTCACTATTACTACCCGGAGGTCGGTGCCCCGCAGCGTCGGTGGCGGATCCTCAATGATCACCTGCGCACGGCCGGGCATGATGTCATCACCGTCGCCCCGCATCCTCATTATCCGTACCCGGATCGGGACGGGTTCTTCGGCTCCAAGGTCGGTCGGGGGCGGAAGCGTGTCGAGATGCGCCTCGGTGGCACGTGGGACACAGGGGTCGATGGAGAGCGGATTCTGCGCGTGCCCTACTTGCACAGTGGTTCGTCGATGGCCCGTCAGCTGCTCGATCAGACAGTCTCTGCCACCGGTGCCTGGTCTGCCGTCGTCGACCGGCTGCGCGGTCGTATGAAACCCGATGTCATCGTCTCGACGACCCCGGCCCTGCCGTTCCTGCTCGCCGGGGACGCGCTCTCGCGACTGCTGCGGGTGCCGCACGTCGCCGAGGTTCGCGACGCCTGGCCCGATCTCATCTCGGAGATGAACCTGGTCACCGGTGCTCTCGGTCGGTATCTGCCGAGCTCGATCACCGGGCGTCTCGAGCGGGACGTCCTGCCGAACCTCTTCACCCGTGCTCAACGGCGGGCCGCTGTCGTCGTCGTCACCACCGACGGCTTCAAACAGAGGCTTGAGGCCCGTGGCGTCACCGCCGAGGTGGTGCGCAGCGGAGTCTCTCCGGCAGAACTCGCCGGTGCCTCGGGACTGACCGCGACTGGCGCGATTCCCGTCATCTCGTCCGAAGCTGCGGAACTCTCTGCGCCCTCTTCCGATACGCAGAAAGGCAGAGGAGGCGGCGGTCTCAACCTGCTCTACGTCGGCACCGTCGGGCGCTCTCAGGACCTGTCCACCGCGATCCGTGCCCTGGCGAGGACCGAAGGAGTTCGCCTGCGCATCGTCGGCGACGGCGTCGACGCGGCAGCGCTCAAGGACGATGCCGAGATCAATCGCGTCCCCGTCGAGTTCTTCCCCCAGCACGCGGGTGCAGAGCTCGCCGCGCACTGGGAGTGGGCCGATGCCGGACTCGTCAGCCTCAGTCCGCTCGATTCCTACGAATACACGGTCCCGTCCAAGCTCTATTCGCTCATGGCCCGGCAGATCCCCGTCCTCGGCGTCGTTGCAGGGGAAGCTGCCGACATCATCATCGGCACTGCGGCCGGCGAGGTCGCCAGCCCCGGCGATGTGGATGCCGTCGCATCCGCCATGACGGTGATGCGCGACCGTATCGAATCTGGTGAAGCCTTCGGCCGGAACGCCCCCGGCGGCATGGACCCGCGCGAATGGGTCATCCGCCATGCCTCGGCCGCGGCGATGGGCCATGGCTACGAACGCATCCTCAGGCAGGCGATCGCGTGAACCTTTCCTTCCTCGCCCGCCAGATCACCAACGTCGTTACGACAACGGCCGCGCACATCACCGACGACCGCGTCTTCTTCGGTATGCAGCTCGCCCGCCGTCTGCCGGGACCAGCCTCGAGACTCGTCGGCCGAGCGCTTGGCCGTTTTCCCAGCGAAGCCGGACAGGCCGCATCCGCGTGGTTGGTCGGTCAGGAGACGACCGCCAAAGAACTCGTCACCGCGGCGCGAACACCCTCCCGACTGCTCGGCGAGATCGCCCTCAACCTCGGTCTGCTCGACGAGGCCGAGACCATCGCCGGGGCGGTTCCTCGAGCCGCCGCACTGTCCTCGCGCATCCGGTGGACCAAGGGAGACATCGACGGAGCCATCGCCGTGCTGCCCGCGGGCGCACGCCGAACCCGTCTCATCGAAGAGAGGCGGAGTCTGCAGCCCGGCTGGTGGCCCGACGTCAACAGCCACATCACCGCACGCCCGGCTGAGCAAAAGAAGCCGAGCCCGGCCCCCTCGGCACTGTACGTGCTGACGAACTCGTTGCCCCATACCCGTTCCGGATATGCCTACCGTTCGCACGCCATCCTCACCACGCTCAAGGAGGCCGGACACGAGGTGGCGGCGGCGACCCGGCCCTCCTACCCGATGACGATCGGGCGGGTGAGCTCGGGACCGGTTGAGACCGTCGACGGTGTCGACTATCTCCGGCAGATTCCCCTCCGCCCGCTGTCCACCCCGACCGCGCGCCTCGATGACCAGGGGAACTGGCTTGCGGCTCAGGCCCAGAATCGCGGAGCCGAGATCCTCCACACGACCACGCACTATGTCAACGGACTGGCCACCGGTGCCGCAGCAGAAGCGACCGGATTGCCGTGGGTCTACGAAGTTCGCGGAGTCCTCGAAGAAACCTGGGCTGCTGCCGGAGGCACCCCGGCTGAGCGGGAGGCTCGTCGGGCCAGTCAGCGCTTCGCACTCATGCGGGCCAAGGAGATCGAGGTCGCCTCGGCCGCCGATGCTGTCATCACCCTCGGAGAGACGATGCGTGAGCACCTCATCGCCGGGGGAGTCGCGGCAGAGTCGATCACCCTCATCCCGAATTCTGTTTCCGAAGCCGTCGTCGACGCCGACGTCGTCCGGGCCCCCGCCGAGGTACGGACCGGCCTGGGCTTGCCCGAGGCAGGCATCTGGGTGGGCACCGCAGCCTCGATCGTCGGATACGAGGGACTCGACGACCTCGTAGACGCTGTCATCGTCGCGCGCGGCCAGGGGGTCGACCTCAGGCTGCTCATCGCCGGAGACGGTGTGGCTCTTCCCTCTCTGCGCGAGCGTGCCCGTGCGCTGGGGGAGCATGCAGTGTTTACCGGACGCGTCTCCCAAGCGGAAGCGGTCGAGCACCAGCTCGCCCTCGACGCTATCGTTGTCCCTCGGAAGGACGAACCGGTGTGCCGACTCGTCACCCCGATGAAACCCATCGAAGCCATGGGGCTGGCCCGGCCGGTCGTCGTCTCGGACCTGCCAGCCCTGCGGGAATTGGTTCCGGATTCTGCAGGAGTGTGCGTGAGCCCGGAAAATCCGAGAGAATTGGCCGATGTGCTGTCGGAGCTGGCTTTCGACGAGGGTGCAAGAAAGAGATTCGGACAGAATGGACGTGAACATGTTCTCGCGACACGGAGATGGAAAGACATCGGTCGCCGCTATGGTCAGGTCTATTCCCAGCTCACAGGAGTCGCCGCGCAGTGAGTGAGAAGTCGCAAACGGTCGAGACGAAGAACCCTCTCGGCCTGAGCACGATCCCTTCGGTCTCGAGCGAAGGGCTTGTTCCCGTCGGCCGACGGACCAGCCTGCGAAGCTACCTGGCGGCCCTGTGGAACCGTCGGCACTTCATCCTCGCCGAATCACGGGCGAAGATGAGTGGATCGACGAGGAAGAACCTACTCGGCTACGGGTGGCTCTTCCTCAACCCGCTCCTGTCGGTTCTCGCGTTCTGGTTCATCTTCGGATTCATCCTCCAGTCCTCCCGTGGTATCGACAACTTCCTCGGGTACCTGGTCATCGGAGTGTTCTTCTTCCAATTCACCGGAAAGTCGATGACGGGTGGAACCGGAGCGATCCGCTCCGGAGCATCGATGATCAAAGGCTTCCAGTTCCCGCGTGCTGCGCTGCCGATCTCGGTCGTCGTCCGGAATTTTCTTGACTTCATTCCGACTCTCGCCGTGATGATCGTGCTTATTCTGATCCTCCCTGAAGCGGAGGTGATCACATGGAGAGTTGTCCTCGTCATTCCCGTCATCATCCTGCAGACGATCTTCAACGTCGGACTCGCCTGCTTCTTGGCTCGAATCGGCCACAAGATTCCTGACCTCACGAACTTCATGTCGATCGTCAGCCGATTCTGGCTCTACGGCTCGGGAGTGTTCTTCTCCATCGAAGACCGGCTGCAAAAGCATCCGGCCCTCCTTGAAGCGATGCAGTTCAACCCGATGCACGCCTACCTCACGATCGTGCGCAATTCGCTGCTCTACGGCGTCGACACGGACCCGTGGCTCTGGTTCGTAGGAGTCTTCTGGGCGTTCGGGCTGCTCATCGTCGGCTTCCTGTACTTCTGGAGAGGGGAGGAGAGCTATGGTCGAATCTGAGCTCCAGGAACCCAACATCATCGCGGAGAACGTGCAAGTTCGCTACACCGTCAACACGAACGACCCGAGTCAACGGGCCAAGGGCCTGCGCCGTTTGACGAACATCGTTGCGGGACGTGCGGGCCAGACGACGGTCCGCGCACTGCGGGGAGTGAACTTCGTCGCGCGCGAGGGCGAAATGGTCGGTATTGTCGGAGCCAATGGATCCGGAAAGTCGACATTCCTGCGCAACGTCGCCGGTGTCGAACAGCCGGACCGGGGACGCATACTCGTCCGCTATCAGCCGTTGCTACTCGGCGTCAGCGCTGCACTCCAACCTGCGCTGTCGGGCAGCGAGAACGTGCGGCTCGGATGTCTGGCGATGGGACTATCGCCCGACGAAGCGGCTGAAGCCTTTGACTATGTCGTCGAGCTCTCGGCGCTGGGGTCTGCGATTCACCGGCCCATGGGCACGTATTCGTCGGGCATGGGTGCCCGCCTGAGATTCGCGATCGCGTTGGCGGCCCGACCGAAGATTCTGCTCATCGATGAGGCGCTGTCGACGGGTGATGCGACGTTCGCAGAACGAAGCGAACGGGCGATGGACGAACTCCTCGCCGAAGCCGGCACGGTGCTTCTCGTCAACCACGCGGCCAAGGTGATCCAGGAACTCTGCACTCGCGCCGTGTGGATGCATCGCGGCGAGATACTCATGAATGGCCCTGCCGAAGCGGTAGCGGAGAAATACCGCTGGTGGGCATGGAACGTTGCCAAGGGCAAAGAGGACATCGCTGACAAACTCCTTGCCGATGTGATGAGCAATGCGGTCAAAGAGGAGATCAACATCCTCGAGCCCGAACTCATCAGCAATCCCATTCCGCGCCACGCCGCACGATCGGCGAAGCAGAAGATCGTCGCTGCGCGCCATGTCAAGCGGAATCAAGAGGTCGACGTAGTCGAAGAGACTCCGATTCCGATGCTGGCGGCTGCCGAGGAGCAGGTCTGGCCGGAGAACTTCGATGCCGAGATACCGAAGGCCAAGTTCCCATCACTGCCCAAACCTGCCTCTCAGGCGGTGAGCGCCCCGCGAATCTCGGATGCTCCGCCGCTGCGATTGAACCCGAGTAAGAAGCGAGTGGTCCTGCGGGCAGCGAACCCGAGCGATCGGGCATCGTCTGTTGCCGCTGCCGATGACTTCACCGGGCGGAGGCTTGCTTCTCGCGCGCGTAAGATTGCCGATGAACGGTATGAGGAGCGACAGCGTTTGCGACAGGAAGACGATGCGCCTGCCGTCCACCAGGATACGAATCGATGAAGATCGCCATCTTCGGTTCCTGCGTGAGCCGTGATACGGCAGAGTTCATGCCTGAAGCTGAGGTCGTTGCTTATGTGGCCCGGCACTCGGTGACGAGTTTGGAGTCGCCACACGGCACAGCCGGTATCGATCTCAGTGATCTGAACTCGGCTTTCCAGAAGCGCATGGTCACCAGCGATCTCAAAGGAACAGGCATCACCCGGATCCTCAAGAACGCGAAGGACCTCGACGTCATCCTCCTTGACCTGGTCGACGAACGACGAGGATATTGGAAGTTCCCCGATGACTCCACCATGACGAACTCGATTGAAGTCGAGTCGAGCGGAGTGGCGCGCGATGCGCGTCGTTCTGGAGCACGTCTCGTCGAGTTCGGCACTGATGAGCACTTTGAAGCCTGGAAGGCCGGATTTGAACAGCTCATCGCCGAGCTCAAAAAGGCTGGGCTGTGGGAGAAAACCATCCTTCTCGACATCGAGTGGGCCGGCGCGGTTGACGGAGCTCCGCATCCCAAGAACGACGGATTCGCGAGGCTCGGCCGTGGATGGAGACGTCTCCAACGCGGAGCGCGCGAGGCCGGTCGTGACCTTTCGACCGGTCGCGGAGTGGGTGAAGCCTTGGGGAGCCTGCGAACGGTGAAACCGACTGAGGCAGAGGAATATGCCGATCGTGCTCTGTCCGCGAATACCGAATACATACGGTACCGCCGAACGGCGCGACGCTTAGCTGCCTTCTCAGTGGTGAGAGCAAGCTACGAACTCCGGATCGATAGAAACCACAAATGGGGGCCTCAGCCTTTCCACTACCGGGAAAACGACTACCGATCGATAGTCACCGAGCTTCTAGCCCAGCGGCCCCTGGCTGACTAGGAGCCGAATCCGACGGTCGTCGACAGAAAGACAATTAGGTAGTCGCCTCACAAGACCAGTACGACAAGCAACTGATGACACGATCGTGCTTCCATGTCGAGTTCGTCCTGCTACCACATGCTAATTAACGTTACAATCAGTACACATGAACTTAAGGTTTCTGGAAGGCTCAAATTGACACTGGATCGCCCAAACTCTGGGATACGAAGATTCATGCGTAAGTCCGTCAGCAGAGCAGTGGGTAAGTCCCGTGCGACGGCGAGGCGCCTGGACTCCGCAACAGATCAGCAGGGTGACTCCCCAGCATGGATGGAAACTAACTATCCGGAAAAGTCTACAAGTGAGACAGAAACCAGGGGCGGGCCGACATCGGAACCATCAGTTGCTGAGAGCGCGCTCCTCAATACTGTTGAGGTCGAAAGCGCAGACTTTGACCTAGTGGGATCTGTCACAATACTTGGCGACACGACCATGGAGAACTCGAATTCCCTTCGTCTGTCCCATCAGCTGTTTGGTGACCTGAAGGTCAAAGCCAGATGCCTTATTCCCTGTCATACAGATAAGAGCGCAACACTGAGTGACGGACCTGCGCTTGTTCCAGGAAACGAGGCCGATAGGTCAACAGAGTCGCCTAACCATTTCCATTCGAATAGTCATATGGGGCAACTTCAAATTCATGATGTAGAAGTTGCTAGCGACCTGAACTTTGCTGAGCGCATAAACCGACTCCTTGATCATGTGGATACTGAGTACGTGCTTGTCGCACCTCAGCATGGACGTCTTGCGCCAGGTACGATCTTCGCAATGCTCGCAAAATTCAGCGACCCAAGAGTCGATTTTGTATCGGCAAATGTGAAGCACATCTCTGACGTCGGGGACGTTAACTCCCCAGGCTTGGCCGAAACCCACAATAAGGACAGGGTCATAGATTTCCATGATGGATACGTCGGCCTCAACGATACTGACCTAAGCAACAAACTATTTCGCACCAAGTTCTTGAAGAGCGTCGCTCAGAATAGTATAGGTCGGCATCTTTCTGCTGAGATCTCGGTGGTGCTCGAGGCATTCTGCAGGTCCGAGCTTTTTGCGGTATCAAATCAGGTTTTGGTTGAGGTTCCGTACCCCTCGGAAAGCGCGGCGTTGCGTCGATACCGATCGAACCAACTAGATTTAGAGCGTGAAATTGCAAAAGTGGAGAATGGAATAGACGCCCTAAGTGGAGATGATCGCTTAGAAGTTGCTCACCGATGGAAGATACATGCATTTGATTCGCTTCTCTCCCCCTATTATCAGCTAATACCGCGTGTCGATAACTGTTATTGGGAAAGTTTCGTGTCTAAAATACGTTCCTTCAAACAGTATATGACTGATGGAATATTAGGTGAGCTAAATGTGCATAATCGTATCTTACTGCATCTAATTTCGAGCGGGAATCGTGAAGATTGCGAAGCGGTTTCGTATAGCCGTAGCGATCTCGGATCTAAATATCGTATTGAATTTAAAGATGGCCGACCCGTTGCAGTGCCAAATTACCTAACTTACTTGGTCGAACCGATACCGGACCACCTGCTCGAATGCCGTGCAGAAGAAATTGTACTCGAGACCGGAATCCTCGACTATAGTTGGTTGTCGTCGACTGTATTGTCAATTACTGGATGTGCCTGGGTCAGTGGAATTGACCTTTCTCGCTGCGACCATGAAACGCATATCGAGTTGATCAATATCTCTACTGGTGAGCAGCACCGCCTGGAAACTAAACAGGTCGAATTCCCCAGGATTGATCTGATAAGCAACGACAGAAACCTTTCGTACTCTCGGGCGGGCTTTATAACTGAGATCGATACTGGCGTGCTTCCCGGAGTCGAAGACGCATCGGTCGGGGCTTCACCGGTGTGGCGTGTGAGAGTCACCACCAGTGTCGCTGGCCTGGAAGTTGCCTCAGACTTCAAGTGGCGAGACAGGACCGGAGCCGGAGCACGACTCGATGTGCAGCCCATCAACTACGGATCGCGGTTGGTTCCCGCATTCACCGCCGATCGTGGTCTTGAGCTCACGTTTGATCGTCCTCGATACATTGTTGACTCCATTGTTCGTCAGGGGAGAGTGTTCAACGTTCGCGTATGGTCGCCGTTCGGCAGTATCGCTTCGCGTCTGAGGGCGACTTCAGCTGAAACCGGGCAGACTTCCTTTGCGAGCTTGGTCTCTTTCGACGGTGAGACGGCAGAGTACGAGCTGTCTTTGCCCTCGGCTTCGGCGGAAACTAGATCATCGACCGAGTGGGAATGGAAGCTTGTAGCTGAAAGCCGGGATCTACCGCCGGTGCCGCTTGCATGGTCCGGTTCTGAACGGGATCTGGAAGCCTCGATTGATCCAGGACAGGCATTGACGCTCAGTCTGACAGGGTACGGCTACCTGCGAATGCTTGAACGTCGGTGGCGGATGGTTGTAACTGACTGCGAGATAACCGCTGACGGCACGGAGATAGTCTTCAGCGGGATCTGTGACGTCGACGCTCGTAATGCTCCTCAATTTGTGCTTCATAATTCCCGAAGCTCAATTGATGCGGTAGAGACGAAAGTGACTATCTCGTCAAAGCCCGGTGGGAACGTCTTTGAGACACGTTTCCAACTGAAGGCAGAGGCTTGGGGGTACGAAGGCCTCGCGAGACCTGCTGGCGCCTACAGCTTACGTTACGTTCCCAGAGGGGCTGACGCTGCGAAAGGCCACTGGCTGCTGGCATCTTCTCAGTTGAGCAATCGGATGCCGAAACGGTTCAGTGCTTATAAGTCCTCGATAGAGGTGAGCCGCACAAGCAAAAAGGGTGCTGTCAAAGTTCACATTCGACCCGATCTTACCGACTACGAGTTCACCAGGCAGGGACAGAGAAGTCTGCAACTAAAGTATTTCACTGGTAACGAAGTTAATCTTAGTGCCCCAGCTCGCGGAAGATACGTAGTTGTTGAGTGCTTCGGCGGTCGTCGTGCCACCGATACAGTACTGGAGCTGGTGAATAGAATTCAGCTGGATTATCCGGATACACCCATCTATTGGGGAATATCGGACCATTCGGTGCCTCTACCTCCTGGCGTCCATGGAATCATTATAGATTCCGAAGAATGGTACCGGCGTTTAAGTGACGCACGCCTGTTGATAAATAACAACAATTTTCCGCACTACTTTCGAAAGCGAGCGGGCCAGTATTATCTTCAAACTTGGCATGGCACGCCATTGAAGCGGCTCGTCTTTGACGTAGAGAGAAGCAACTTTTCATTATCCTACTGGGCGTTGATGGCCCGCGAGGCTGGGTACTGGGATCTGTTGATTGGGCAGAGCGAATCGGCAGCGCAGGTCCTCGCGAAGGCATTCCATTATGACGGCGAGCTCTTCTATGATGGATATCCACGAAACGACGTTCTGAAGTCAACCGATGCAGCGGAGAGAGGCCAGCTTGTTAAAGCCTCGCTAGGCATAGACCCAGGTCAGAAAGTCCTCCTCTATGCGCCCACTTGGAGGGATAACGTCAAAGCAACGTCCTCGCAATATGCGATGGTGACGTACCTCGATTTTGATGCTTTTGCTAAGGCATTGGGTCAAGAATGGACTATTCTATTGCGGGGCCATCACAATGTCGCGAATAGTCGCAGAGTCTCTGCCGTTGACATTATTGATGTCACGGACCATCCGAGTGTTAACGACCTGTACTTGGTGGCTGACGCTCTTGTCACTGACTATTCTTCGGTTATGTTCGATTATGCTGTAACAGGTAAGCAGATTGTTTATCTGGCACCAGATATCGACGCCTATGGTGACAGCACTCGGGGATTTTATTTCGATCTATCTGACGCGGCGCCCGGACCGATAGTCAAAACCACCGTGGGGGTAATAGATGCATTGCGCCACATGACTTTGACACAGTGGCGGTACATAGTTAAACGCAAAGAATTCAGTCAAAGATTTGCCCCGAGAGATGACGGGAATGCCACTGAACGCCTCTATGAGAGGTTGCCGCTCGAATCGATTTTCGATTGAGTGGAAGGTAAGGCTGATGTGCAGCCCTGATCTGTTTCCTACCCTAGGCCGGAATCGAGTGAGAAGATGACAAACACTTTTGTGACGAACAGTGAGTCAATTCGATCGTTGTCAGTGGAAAACTTTCCCTCTGGGAAGCATGCTGTCGTTACGTGGGCGATTCCGGATAACTTTGGCGGAATGACGAAGGCACTATTGCATCGAAGCGAGTCGTTCGTTCGGCACGCCGGTGTGAGCGTGGACATCCTGACATTCGATTGGCGCGAGTCGTACGAGCCGGTAAGAGAAAGGCTTCGTCAGAGTGGGGCGCTTATCGACGGTATGCGGGTGCTCAATTTTTGGGAAACAGTGGCAGACATACCCGATGCCTGCCTTGCGGAATTTGTCGGGACACGGAATACATCCGAAGCCTACGAACCGCTTTTTGAGTCCATGCACTATCCGGAGTCACTACAGGGAATGGGCTCAAAAAAGTGGACGGCGGGCACCGAGCAACAGATCTCTGTCGATGGGTACTTTCGGCCGGATGGGTCGCTCTTTCTAGCGAGAGTGCAAGAGCTAGACAGTGGCGGTAATGTTTTGCGGAGACGGGTGCGGATCTATCACCGTGACGGATCTGTTGCCGGGGAATGTAGAGCTATACGGGAGCTGTATTTCTCGTGGCTCGATTATTGGAGCTCTCAGAACGAATCTTTCATGATTGTTGATAGCAAATATGCGGCCAATCTTCTCGTGAAGTACCGCCGGCCCCATGTCTACACGATCTATATGGTCCACGGTTCACATTTAGAGTCGAATGACCAAACGCCCTTTTCGGAGCTGTCTAAAAGTCGAGGCGTTGCATTTCAGAACCTTCATCGTTTTGACGCGGTATGTGTACTTACCAGCCGTCAACGCGATCACGTCATCACTCGGTTTGGCGACTTGGGCAATCTCCACGTCGTCCCGAATGGGCACACTGCACCAACACCAGATAAAGGTGGAGAACGCGAGGCAGCTCGGGGTACTATGCTCGCCATCTTGTCGAAGCGCAAACGAGTCGACCATGCTATACAAGCGCTGTTAGGTCCCGGAAAAGAACTACCGGAAGGCGCGAGTCTCCACATCTTCGGTGTGGGCGAGGAGGAACAACGTTTACGAGGTCTAATCGGAGAGTCAGATGATTCTGGCAAGGTTGTGATGGAAGGATTCACGAACGAGCCTTATGCCGAATTCGGCAGGGCATCTTTCTCGCTGTTGACCAGCGCTGCCGAGGGATTCCCCCTTGTTCTTTTGGAGATGATGGCTGCTGGATGTGTTCCCATTGCGTACGATGTCAATTACGGTCCTTCGCAGATTATCGACGATAAGGTGAATGGCTATCTCGTGCGACGGCAGGATCCTGTGGACCTCCGAGTAGCTATCGATTCCTTTCTTGGACTATCGGATGACGAGAGGACCAGGATGCGCGAAGCTGCTATCAAGAAATCTGCAGAGTTCTCTGACCGGACAGTTGTTGGCTTGTGGAAAGTTGTTTTCAACGGGCTGCAGCGCCGGAGCGATTCGGGTAAATCGGTGGAGTTTACAGTTGAGAATGCTGCTGTTACATATTTCGGCGATGACCGGATGCGTATACAATGTAAAATCGCGATGTCGTCGGATTCATTGCCTAGTAGCGCTGTTTGCATAGCAGCGTATGCTCGCGATGGTGGATTGTATCTACGACGGAATATCTCTGAATTTAGAATGTTAGGGGGTGGGGCATATGTTGTCAGTGCAGATCTTGGAGCAGAATGCTTTCCCGAAAGCGCGCCGGCGATACTTGACTTCTATTTTGAGGTGATCGAGGATGACCGTGTGGTGCGGCGACGTCTCCCCTTTGCGCAAAAATCGCGTCTACCAGCTGTTTATGGAACCATACACGGAAACCTGAGTTTACGAGCTTGACTTAGGCGCCCACTCCGGGGGAAATCCTCCTGTTCTAGGATATTCACGGGCTGGCTCTCAACTCTTGTTATCGACGAAGTTCTTGCAACCCTTAGTTGTAGAGCTCGGTCTTTAACCATGTGAGGGGCGTATGGCGCCACGGCCTTGACCCGACCGGCTCTTCATAAATAGGCGGGTAAAGTGTACGGAAGCGCTATTTGGTAGCACCTGTGTAACGAAGTCGTGTGTAACCTCGCGACATCGTGGACACTGAATCTCACCACATCAGGGACAACCAGTCTCAGAGCTTTGTACGTCCTGTCACGTCCGCTACCGAATACCGATTCCCTACAGGTAAAGAGGTGCCGGGCCTACAGTGTGGAGGAGGGTGCGGATGATGTAGTCGCACCGGTTGCGGAATCACTGTGCGAATGCAGGGAAGCGGTACTCGGTAGCACGCGTGGAACGAAGTGGTGCAGGAGCCCGGTACAACCTCCGTTGTGAACTGTCGGTTCTAACAAGCGCTACGCGCTGTTCGGAAGCGGCGTTCGGTACGCTGAATGCCAGGCGAAGATACTGCCCTCTACTCAGAATCAAAGCGCACAGGGAAGTGTTGAACGATCACAGTCACCTCGCTTGTATGCAGCTAAGGCGTGTGCAAGTTAACGGGTCTAGCACCGCCTTGTTGAAGGCAAGTGGTAAACCGCAACGTGTGTAGGGAAGCGGTATTCGGTAGCGGACGTGGAACAAAAAGCTCTGAGACTGGTTGTCCCTGAAGTGGTGAGATTCAGTGTCCACGATGTAGTGTCAAGCCCCGGGTTTGATGGAGAGTTTTCTACTTGGAAATCGTCAGCTTGTGCACGAGCTAGGCAGCCCGTGGCAGCGCGTTGAAATAGTCTGCTCGGAACGCAGCGGGAGTCGCACCACCGAGTGCTCCGTGAGGCCGGTACGTGTTGAACCAGTGCACCCACTCCGCCGTGGAGATCTCGACATCATCAATACCTTTCCACGGACCCTTGTTCCGGATCAGCTCGGCCTTATAGAGTGAATTTAAGGCTTCGGCAAGGGCGTTATCGTACGAGTCGCCTTTCGACCCGACAGAGGCGACGGCGTCTTGTTCGGCCAGGGCCTCGCCATAGCGAATCGCCCGATACTGGACCCCGCGCGATCTGAGTGGTGCACCAGCCCGGATAGGTCGCCACCTGCACGTTTCCGCTGATAGATCCCCATCTGCAGAGCATCAAGAGCCAACTCGGTATGCAGCGATCTCGAGACTTGCCAGCCGACGATCTCGCGGTTGAACACGTCGGTGACGAACGCGACGTAGACCCACCCGGTGAACGTGTGCACATAAGTTATGTCGGCAACCCACAGCCGGTCAGGGGCGAAAGCCGCGAAGTGGCGATCGACGAGATCGGCTGGACAGTTCTCCCGCGGTGCTGACCGTGTGGTGTTCGGTGCTTTGGCCCTCTTGATCCCGTGTAATCCGAGGTCTTTCATCAGGCGTTCGATCGTGCATCGGGCTACATGCCCGCGCCCTAACGGGTCGGGTTCGCGGTTGAGGACGATGTGCATCTTCCGGGCTCCGAACGCATCGTAGTTGTTCGTATGCACCCTGCTGATCTCCTCTTTCAGGATCTCGTCACGTTTCTGCCTATTCGAGGCTGGCCGCTGTTTGCGGGCATAGTAGGTACTCGGAGCGATCTTCACGCCGGCAGCACGCAGCGTGGAACAGATCGGCTCGACTCCGAATTCGTCCTTATGCTCGTCGATGAAGGCGACGATTACTTCGAGGGGCGGTCGAGCTCCGCCGCGAAGAAAGCCGACGCCGACTTCAGGATCTGGTTAGCCCGGCGCAGTTCCCGGTTCTCTTTCTCGAGGTCCTTGATCCGCTGGGCATCAGCGGTGGTGGTGCCGGGCCGGTCGCCGGCATCGACCTGGTCCTGGTTGACCCACGACCGCAGCGTTTCGGGGTTGACACCGAGCTGGTCGCCGATACGGCGGAAGATGCCGCGGCGGGCACCCGGGTCAGCTTCGAGTGCGTCGAGGACCATGCGGACTGCTCTCTCACGAAGCTCGAGCGGGTATTTCTTTTGGGGCATGACAGGGAAGTCCTTTCCGTGGCTTCACTGTCTCCATTATTCCCGGGGCGAATCATAGCGAGGTTACACACGACTTCGTTACACAGGTGCTACCAAATAGCGCTTCCGTACAACGTGAAAAAGATCTGCCAATGGCGATTAATACATCTGACTACCACGTTTTAACGATAGACTGAACTGACTTCATCTCAGCACGGCGTTCAATTACTTCGTTCTTAAGACGATCTAGGCGAGTCTTCTGGCTAACGATTTTATGCTGTAGGATTTCAAAGCCTTCAGCGACCCTCGCTTGAATCTGATCGGGATCCGTAACGGCTGTGATTGGGATGAGGTTCTGTTGCTTAATTCCATTAGTAGCATTATCGAAGGGTAGGTGAGAGCGCTCCGTGTCTTTATAATGATGCTTTAATCCGTTTTTATCGAGAAACGACGTAAAATGCTCAAAATTGCTCTCATGTACATTTTTGGGGCTATTAAAATCGAACTTCGAGACCAGATCACTGAGGTCTGCGTCCGGGTTGATGGCTGAAGCATCGAGATGCGGAAGATTGTGATATTCCGCGAGTTCCTTTAGACGCGAACCGTATGCAAGAGTCAGGCTCGGGATTCCCGCATAGGTGGGGATAATGTTTCCATGAATTCTAGTTCCAATGGAAAAGTCCTGTTCAGCCATGTAGTTGACCCAGGATATGAAGTCAAAGAAGAACTTGATTCGTCCGGTCGCGTAGGGCGTGTCGGTTAATGTCTTCGGGAAGTTCGGAACTGTCTCGCGTGCCATGTTGGCATTTGGGTCTATAGTGCCATAGTAGTATTTGCAGAATTCACCGATGTCCTGTGGTATGTAGACTGAGCTTGTGTATGTCGCTGCAATCTTTGTGAGGAACTGCAGGGCCGACTGCGGTGCCTTGGGTGTCATGTTGTAGGTGATTTTCGCATCAGTGAGATCCGGTACGTCTCGTATCGACAATTCGGGTCCTAAGTCGTACAGAGTTGGATCTCCGATCACTTCAAAGTGTCTCCCTTCCTGAAATCCCAAATGCTTAAGGTAGCGTCCCGATATTTCACCACGTAATCCTACAGAAGCAGATCGGTCGAGTACGGCTTTTATGAAGTCTTTAACTGTCCGATCGAACGTAAATGAGCTATCAAATTTCTCGTCTATCGAGAATGCTCCACCGATACCTATGACCACGACCGGTATTTCTAATTGTTTAATGAATGAGGTTAACCTGCGCATTTCGCCAGCAAAATGCGCTCCCATGTCGTTAGCCATGGGGAGTATGTACATGGAATAGTTTTCGTTGACCGCGTCGGCATCTGGAAGGCGTGCACCGTACCAATCGGATTCTACCTGAGTTTGCTCGCCGCTTAGGTTTCGGAAAATCCCATAAGGGAAAGCTACATTCCCTGTATTGTTGTGGAACGCGTTCATTTCCCAAGCTTGTCTCGGGGTTATGTGCTCCGCTGGAGAGGGGGTCGAGCGTACTAGTATGCGGTTCATTTATCGCGCCTCTTTATGGTTTTTGGTCGTATTGTGTTCGCATTTGGCTCTCGCCTAGTTTTGCTCTAATCGCTAGTGCGTGTAGCCTTCGAAGGTTTTCTCGAGCTCGTCAACGATATCTCTTCGCCCGACAGACTTTGCGAGTTCGAGATTCTCCATAGAAAACGCGTAGTCGCCTTTCGACTTAACTTTGAATGTGTGAATACGCGAGATGTCGAGACCATTTGGAAATGTTTCGAACTGATCAATAACCCCTTCCAGTTCGAGTGCAATCATTGTGCGTGTGCATTTCTTGCATCGCCCGCAATTGTAGTCCCCAGTGCGTTGATAGCATACTCGCATGTGTTTTTGTGCGATGGTGTCATGCGCGATGGCTCTTGTTTTTTCGGTGCGGGAGGTTCCAGCACCGTCGTGAATCACTGAAAAGTATTCTGTTGACCAAAGCGGGTCTGTAAGTGGGTGACTTCCCCAGGGGAATAGGTCAGCGTATGAGTAACTTGCGGGCAGGCGCAATCGTCCGCATCTTTTGCTGAGTAGAATCGCCATGCTTGCTACGGCCGCTGCGTGCGAATGTTTTCCCCAGGAAAGGTAGGGGTTTAAGAATCGTCGAACGGTCGTGACCCCCTCGACCAAAGCTTTTTGTGCAGTAACGCTGGCGGCTGATAGATGGCTGGACATTAGACTTCTGAACGTTTTGTTGTTCACGCTTACGTCGAACCCGTGTACGAATAGCAAGGTGTCTATTTCATCGTAGTTGGTATGAAGCGTGTACAGGGAGTCGACTCCTGCGGTGAATGTTGAGACTGTTCCGCTAGCGACTTCCGGTGAATGTACGGCACTTCGGGGCTCTACATACAGCGCCGCTCGTTTAAATGTTTCTGGGTACCAGGATAAGTATATATCTTGGATGGTTTCACTGTTTTGCATCAATTTTGGAGATACGGCCGTCTCCATAACTAGGGGAGTTCCACTCGACATGGCTAGTAACAGCCCGATCGGAAATAACGAGTCGCTGACGGCCTGCACAGAGGGCTCGTGCGTCTTTGGCAGGCGGAAGCGCAGCTTCCCTGCCGGCTTGGTGCCTGCGATATCTACAACGATGCGTACGTCGTCGCCAAGGTCTTCTAGTTTGGGTGTCGCAATGTGAACCATGTCCTTATGATACCTGTTCGGGCGATGCGTCGGACTACGCCAGTTTGCGCTATATCGGAAGATTCGGATTTGGCCTTTTCCTGTGGGCTGTTCGTTTATGCCGGCGGTTACCAGGGATTTAGTTCTGGTTGCTGATCGCCTCGGTGCACCTGAAGGGCTAGCGAGGTGTACTATACGCTCGGTTTTTCAATGTCGTGCTCACGATCGTACGATCGCGGTACTCAGAATTCTGCGTTCGCGGTTTCCCGGGCTCTGTTCGTGGTTTGAGAGTAGACCGAGGATGGCGAAATCTGGTGATCTAGGTTGGGGCGACGAGGATGAGCGGCCTGCTTGCTGGTGCAAATTGTGGGCGAGCGTCTTTTCGCCGCTCTCTGCGCGATGTCACCGAATGCATCAGATGAGAGTGGGCATGCGACTAAAGCTTGGCTTATGTCTACTGGGGAGATTGAGACCGCCGGTGCAGGCTGAGCCCCTGGATGCTGTCTGTGGGCTGCACAGTGACTGCGGTTTGCTCTGTCTTGACGCCAATTGCATAGATGTTGCACGAGTTCAATGTTGTGAATGATCAATACCCCAATGACACTATGTATCGGAAGAATGCCGGTAAATCTTGGCTGTGCAAGGCGTTCTTCAGAGCAGGTACAGCCTCGGGATCGAAGTCAACCTTCACGGCGCCGTCTTCTTCGCGGCGCGAGTTAGTGGGCACAGTTACCACGGCGATGTCATCCGACTGCAGGGCGCGGAGACCATTGCCGATCTTGCCGAGCTCGAGCGTAGTCAGCTCAGGATTGTGCCGAATGCCCGCGGCGAAGTGTCCGAGCACTGCCGCACCCTTGTTCGGGTCCTTGACTAGACCGCCTGTCTTGAGCGCCTGAACGAGAGCTCGGAGGACTGCGCGCTGGTTGCGGGTGCGGGTTTGGCCGGCATCATCAACAGGGTCGGCGGCAGTGAAGACCTGTGTTGCTGCTCCGTCGAGGTTGTTCGTGCCTTCGTCAAAGTCGATTCCGGTCGCGCTGAATGCTGTGCGACTGTAGACCGGGAGACCGCCGAGCTGGTCGATGACCCGGCCCAGTGCCTTTGCTTCGAGTTCGGCGATGTGGTCGATGCGGATGCCGAGGAACTCTTCGGCCATGGCGACGATGACCGGCCAACCACCTTCATCGGCAATTGCACCGAACGTCTGACCCGACTCGATGAGAGTCGACGGGTTGAATACGAGAACCGCAGCGAAGTCACCGGTGGCGGGAACATGCAGGACGGCGAAGGTGTCGCCCTGACTGTTCGTACGGGACTGCGGGGCCGCCTCGGCGAGGAGACCGTTGTTCTTCACCCGCAGCAGGAGGGTGCGAGCGTCGCTGGCGGTAGGGCGGATGCCCTCGGGAGGGAAGGCCGCCTCGGCAGGAATCGTCTTCGAGGCATCGTCGAACTCGGCCCGGGCGGAGTTGAGGTCTTTGAGAGACCCGATGGCGGAGACCATCTTTGTCAGCTTGGCCATGGCAGTTCCACTTCCTCTGTCTGGTCAGACGGTGATGTTCACAATATTAACCGCGGGTGGGATCGTATACCGATCCCACCCGCGGTGAGGATTGCTGTGGAGGCTTGTTTAGCTCAGCGGAGGCCGAAGAGTTTGCCCAGCGGCTTGCCGGACGACTGTGGCCACGTTTCCTTGGCCGACTCTGCAACTTGTGCCTGTTCGACCGGCTTCTCGACGGGCTTCACCGGGGGAGCCGGCGGGAACTCTTCGCGGGCGGGAGCCGCCTCGGTGACGGGTCCCGGGGTCGGCGCAGGGGCAGGCTCGGTGGTGGGCTCCGATGTAGGAGCCGGGGTTGCCTCGGTGCGGGGCTCCGACGGTGCAGCGGGAGCCTCGACCGGTTCCGGTGCTTCCGTGACGGGGGTCGGCGCCTCGGCGCGGTTCTGATCCTCGGCCGTCGATGCGCTGGCGGGGGCCTCAGCCTCGGTGGTTTCGGATTCCTGGGATGCGACTGCGTCGTCCGCGGAATCGGCGGGGGCCGCCTCGGCGGGTTCTTTGATCAGGGAGAGTTCGAACTCCAGCGTGATCTTGTCGCTGACGAGCACGCCGCCGGAGTCGAGCTTCGTATTCCAGGTCACGCCCCAGTCCTTGCGGTCGATGCGGCGGCTGCCCTCGAGGCCGGCGCGCAGGTTGCCGAAGGGATCGGACTCGATGCCGATGAGCTCCAGCGGAACCGAGACGGTCTTCGTCATGTCACGGATCGTCAGCTCGCCGGTGACGATGAAGGAGTTCTCGTCCACCTCGTCGATGGCCGAGGAGACGAACCGGATCTCCGGGTAGGTCTCCACATCGAAGAAGTCCGCCGAACGCAGGTGATTGTCCCGGTCCTCGCTGCGGGTGTCGACGCTCGCGGTCTTGATGACGACCGTGGCGGTCGAGTCCGAGAGGTTATCGGCGATCTGAGCCGAACCGGTGACGTCGTTGAATGCTCCGCGCACACGCGAGATCATCGCGTGGCGAGTGGAGAAGCCCAGTCGGGAGTGGGCGGGATCGATGTCCCAATGACCGGTGATCCCGGGTGCTGCTGACATGGGGTAGCTCCTTCGGTTCCTCCGCACTCCGTATGGGGAGGCTGTCGTTCTCGTGTGATCGGTGAAACGGCAATCGCCTACGTAGTCTTACACGCGCGGGCGTCTGTGTGCCACCTCACCGAGGGGTGTTTCGGGGTGTGGGATGGTGAGGGTTGGGGTGTTTCGGGGTGCGGGCGGTCAGGGGTCGATGGTCGCGGTGATCAGCTGATAGCCATGGCGTAGGGAACTGCATAGAGCAACAGCATGGCGAGTCCGCAGAGGATGAGAACGATGACCGTTCCGATGACCCACGTTCGGGTGCGCCGATATTTGGCCGGATCGCGGTCTTCGGCCGGAATCACCATGAGTCGTTCTCGGAATGCATTGCCCAGGCCCGATGGCCGCGTTCCGATGTTGCCCAGCAGAGTACCGCCGATGGACGCTACGAATCCGAGAATCGTGGGATTGAGCAGGTCCGGAAGTTCGATCCCGGCGAACTCTGACAGCGACTCGAAGATCGCGACGACGGCGAATCCGGCGATCATGCCCACCGCGGCACCGCGTGCAGAGAGCTTTGTCGACCGTACGCTCCAGAACGCGATCGGACCCCACGACGCGGCGAACAGAGTTGCCGCGAAATAGCCGATCGTCAGGACCGCCGGTGGCGCGACCCAGGTGATCACGAGCACGATCAGACCGGCGATCACCATCGTCCACCGAGCGACCCGGAGGCCGTGGATGTCATTGTCACCCGAGGTGTCGGTTGAATCGTTGGATGGCCCATCTGCCGCGGTCGCGATGGCTGTCTCCGGGGTGGACGGTCCGGCTGAGGCGACCGCTGTGCCGGCTGAAGCGGTCGCGGTCGTTGCCTTGCTCGTTGCGAGTTCGGGTTCTCTGACTCGCTTGCCGGTCAAGTAGGGCATGACGTCATTGGCTGCAGAGAATCCGATGAGAGACAAGAAGGACGCCGCCGATGACAGTCCCGCTGCCACGATCCCGGTGACGGCGATGACGCCCAACAACGACGGCAGGATGTTCTGCCCGGCCCAGATGAAGGCAATCTCGCTGGGAGCGATCCCGTCGTTGAACAGGTTAATGGAGAACCCACCGAAGGTGAGGAAGAGGTAGGTCACCGCCAGCGCTGCGGTCGCGAAGAGCGCCGACCGGATGGCGACATGTTCGTTCTTCGCCATGAGGAATCGGCTCGACTGCCACGGGCTCACAGCGACCACGGTGCACCACACGATGCCGAAGGTCACCGCGTAGATGACAGCCTGAGCCGGCGTGCCGAGATAGTTGTCCGCGCCGGTCAGTCCGTGCCACGAGATGCCATCGGGTTTGCTCGTCAGCTCCGCCATCTTCTGCATCGCGGTCACCGGTCCACCGGCCGCGCCGATGATCCACCCCATGCCCAAGATCGCCGCAACACTGAAGACGACGAACATGATCGTGTCGTTGACGAGGACTCCTTGGGAGCCCGACATGAACGTGAAGATCGTGTACGAGGCCCAGACGATGACCAAGAGCAGCCATTGCGGGATGTCGATGAGCTGTCCGACGACGAGGACCAATCCCTGGGTCACCGCGACGAGGTAGAGGCCGATGCCGACGACGACCATGACTCCGGCCAGAGCTTGGAGGCCCGGTGAGTTGAAGCGTTTGCCGAAGTACTCAGGCACGGTCAAAGCCGAGGAGCGCCGCAGATAGCGGCCGAAGAGCATGACTCCCAAGACGTAGCCGGAGATGTTGAATGCTGTCAGCAGCAGCATGACCACGGGGTACCCGTCGTAGGAGAAGCCGAGCTCACCCATGAACGAGACGGTGGAGAGGAATGATGCGACGAGTGTGCCGGCGACGAGGAAGGTCGGGGCCGCGCGGCCCGCGACGTAGTAGTCAGACTTGTCCTTCACCTTACGGCCGACGACGGCCCCGATGACGAGGTAGAGGACGAAGCTTCCGAAGATGGCAGCTGCGAACATTTCAGTTGCCTCCCTTCTCGTTTGGGCGAGACAGCAGGCCATTCGGCTGGTCGTTCGTCGCAGTGTGCTCAGTGGGTTTGTAGTCTCGACGGATGAGACCGAACCCGATCAGTACACAGCAGGTCGGTACGACGGCGTACACGACGGAAACTGCTATAGATCCCCACATCAGATGTTCCTCCCTTGGATCAATCAGTCGATGTTTGAGGTGGCAAGTGGTGGTGCGTTTGAGTGTGCGCGTGCGCGTCTGCTTGTGGCGGGCTGGTCAGCCGTCGCCGAGGCGGTCGATCGGGTCTTGTGGAGCACCTAAGAGGACGCGCGCGGTTCGCTGCAGAACCGACTCGATGCGTTCGACGTTCGTGCCGGTCGCCCCCGTTGCGTGTGCGATTTCGAAGCCGTCAAGCTGTGCCAGCAGGGCATCGATGGCGATCTCCGCATCCAGCGGGGGGACGAAGCTTCCATCGGCGATCCCTGCTTCGACGATGCGTCGGATGACCTGTTTCCACGCGAGGAAGACCTCATCGAGCAGGCCCCGCAGCTCGTCGTCTCTGGTTGCCGCCGCCACGAACTCGATCCACAGGCGCGTCCGGTCGGAGAAGTCGGCGACATGGAAGAAGTCGTGGAAGGTCTGAGCCAGGCTGGTCCACGGGTCTGTCCCTTCGCGGAACGATGCTCTGACCAAAGCGATGACGTTCTGCGAATGCTGTTGGTAGGCGCTGAGAATGAGGTCTTCGCGCGAGTCGAAGTAGTACTGGATGGTCCCGACCGAGATGCTCGCGGCCCTTGCGACGTCCTTGAGGCGGATCCCCGATGTGCCGCGCTCGCTGATCAGCCTCAGCGTCGCCGTGATCACTGTTCCCCTGCGGTCGGCGATCTCCTCCTGTGACAGGGAGGGGCGCCCTGTGCGAGCACTCATCAGGCGCTCGCCCGGGCTCGGTGGCCGGTGCCGAGGATGAAGTCATTGGCAGCGGTCAGGCCCTCGTAGACGGCCTCTTCGACGGTGCGCGGGGCTTTGCAGTCGCCGATGCGCACAGAGGGAATCCCGCCGAGGTCGACCCGCGGGGTCTCTGCGCGTGGTGCGTGGTTGACAATCGTCGTGGCGATGTCCTCCACTTGGATGACTTCATCGCACAGCGTTGACTGCAGGTAGACCGTGTCCTCATCGACTCCCGCGAGGCGCACGTCATTGATGAAGGTGACCTTTGACCGAATGAGTTCGGGCATGAGCGCAGTCCTCGTGTACTGCTGGATCCCAGCACCAGGGAAATTCGCCGAGGTGGCCAGCGTGACAGGTCGCTTGCGCGCGAGCATGATCGCCACACCCAAGCCTGCCCAGTCACCTCTCCAATCAGCGATGAGAACACCGCCTTGCGGAAGTTCCGGTTCGTCGGCCAGATACTGCCTCGAGGTGAGGACCAGGGGAGAGTCGACGATCTCAAAGTCCGGGTCACGATCCGCCGAGCCCGTCGCGAAGACCACGCGGTCGGGGCGCAGCTCGTCGAGATGCGTCGACGAGAATTCGGTTCCCGTGCGGAGGTCGACCCCTGCCCTCACCGCTTCCGCAGTCAGGTTCGTTGCCGCGCCCCCGAACTCCGACCGGTGCGGCAGCTTCTCCGCCAGGAGAACCTGCCCGCCGAGTGCCTTGTCGCGCTCGAGGAGTGTGACCTCTGCGCCGGCCTCCGCCGCTACTGCTGCAGCCTTCAGGCCGGCAGGTCCGCCACCGACGACGAGGAGGCGTGAAGCCTCTCTGATAGTCGGGCGGGGGAGGAAGGTGAGTTCTCTGCCCGATTCCGGGTACTGAATGCAGCTGATGCCCACGCCCTGTTGGAAATGGCCGATGCAGGCTTGATTGCAGCCGATGCAGGCACGGATCTCGTCGACGGCATCTCGCTGGGCTTTGCTCGCGATCTCGGGGTCGCAGATCATGGCGCGGGTCATGATGCAGAGGTCTGTCTGGCCTTCGGCGATCGCCTTCTCCGCTTCATGCGGCTGATTGATGCGACCGGCGACCATCACCGGGCGGTCGGTGAACTTCTTCACCTGCTCAGACAGTCGTCCGAGGTAGGCCGGTTCGTACTGCATCGAGGGGACGATGTGCTGGGCTCCCTGCAGTGTCGATGAGTCTCCGCCGGTGACCGAGATGTAGTCGACCATTCCCTGGTCCTCGACGGCCTTGATGATCTCGAGGACTTCGGTGTCATTCATGCCGTTGCTGGTGAGTTCGTCGCCCGAGATGCGCAGACCGACGACCTTGCCGTCTCCCGCACCGCGGCGGGCACTGGCGATCGACTCGAGGAGGAAGCGCATCCGGTTCTCCGGGGAACCTCCGTACTTGTCGGTTCTCGTATTCACTGACGGGTTGATGAATTGGATCGGCAGATAGCCGTGGCTGGCGACGACTTCTACTCCGTCGATGCCGGCTTCGCAGATGAGCTCGGCGGAATGACCGTAGCCGTCGACGATCTCTTCGATGACCTGTGTCGTCAGCGTCTGGGGGACCACGTGGAAGCGTTCCTGGGGTCGGTCGCTGGGGGCTACCGCCTGGGGTGCCATTCCTTGTTCCCCATCCATGACCTCGCGGCCGGGATGGAACAGCTGAGCGACGATTCCGCACCCGTGCCCGTGCACTGCGTCCGCCACAGCTCGGTACCCCTTCGCGGATTCCGGGTCTGTCGCCATAAGCACATGACTGGTGTAGCGAGCGGTTTCGTGCACCCCGGAGACCTGCAGGACGATCAGTCCCGCCCCGCCGGCCGCCCGGCGTTCGTGATAAGCGACGAGCTCGGATCCGATGAAACCGTCATCGGCGAGCATCGTGTCGTGACCGGAGGACACGATGCGGTTCCGCAGACGCAGCGGACCCAGATCGATCGGGCTGAAAAGGTTCGGGAACAGCGAGGACATCAACACCACTCCTCATCATTGAGACGGCTTAATATTACGACGATAATAATATTGTCAGGCTGCGATTGCAATGGTTCCGGGGGAGCGCCTCCTCGGCGTCAGTCAGCGGTCGATGTTCGCGGTGAGGACGCCGATGAGAGTCAGGGCCATGGCGATGGCCAAAGCGATCGCCGAGGCGATGAAGGCCGCAGCGATGTTGTGACTCAGCGCTGCGGCCACGAGGGCGGGGCCGACGATCTGACCGATGCTGTACCAGGACGTCAGCTTCGCCGAGGCATTCGCCACTCCCATCTGCGTGCCGACGCCGATCGTCATCATCACCGCCCCGATGAAGGTGAAGCCGAAGAGCGCAGCGGCGATGAACAGCACGATCGGGGAGGAGCCGAAGACGGCGAGCAGGGCACCCAAGACCTGCAGGCAGTAACAGGCGGTGAGTGCCTTGACCGTGCCGATGCGGGCAGCGACCGCCGACCAGGTCAGGGGAGAGGCCGCCGTGGCGATCCCGGCGATGAGCCACGTCGAGGCGGCCGCGGTGGCCCCGAAGACAGGACCGGCGAGGACGACGAGGTAGGTGCCGATGATGATGTAGCCGCCGCCTTGGAAGAAGTAGCCGGTCGACAGGATGGTCATGGCTCGGCGGCGGTTGGCGTCAAAGGGGGTGGCCACCTCGGCGGGGGAGCGGTCGGTGTCGGTCGGGTCGGCTGATTCGGTCGGGTGGGCCGCCTCGGTGGTGGTGTGTGGTGGGATCCGAGTCGGGATCGGCCAGGTCCAGGCGATGACGGAGAAGATGGCGGACACGGCCGCGCAGATGAGCCACAGCTGACGCCAGTCGGCGATGTTGCCGGCGATGAGCACGATGGCTCCGGAGACGAGGATGCCGAAGCCCACCCCGCCGTAGGAGAGGCCGCCGTCGCGGGGTTTGGAGGAGTTCGCGGGGATCCGTTGGGTCACGCACACGAAGATCAGCCCCGAGGCGATCCCGGCGATGGTGCGGATGCTGCCCTGCCAGATGAGGTTCGGGGTCAGTGCCACCGCGGCCAGGCCGAGGGTGGAGACGATGAGGCTGAGGCGGTAGACGAAGCGGTTGGGTTCGACCCAGCCCTGGGCGATGACGAGGGTGCCGATGAAGTAGCCGACATAGTTCAGGGTCGCGATCCACGCCCCGGGTGTCGAGCCCCAGTGGAGGGCCGCGACCATGAGGGGCAGCGCCGGGGTGTAGAAGAACCGGCCCATGCCCATCGCCACCGACAGGCCCAGGGCCCCGCGGATGGGGGTGACAGGGGAACCGGTGGTGCGATCGGGCACGGTGTTGCCTCTCTGTCAGGTGGCGTCGTCTCCACCCCTACAATGTCATGAGTCCGGGGCGGGCGCCTCGGTGGGACGGGGTGCGGACGGGAGGCGACCTCGAGTTGGGGCTGAAGGTGGCGTGGTCTGCGGGGCATTTCTGTGCCCGCTGTGGAAGTTGTTGATTCTGCGGGGGCAGGGCAGAGCTATTGAAGTGAACCTCAGAAGGAGTATCCAGGGCGGTGTCGTGGCGCTTGCCCTCGTTCTGTCGAGGGTGCTCATAGTTCGAATCGGACGGCTCATCGCCTATTGCGGAACAGAGTCCGGAGCCGAGTCCGACGAGCGATGGCCACACCTTCGTGACGATGGTGATCTGCAAACGAGGCCCCGAGAGAGCCTGCAATCCGGCGTCATCGGAGGGCCAGAGGGGCGGCTAGCGTCGAGTGCAGAAACGCTGCACAGTTGTTTGAGCGACTACCTGCTCGGACGATCCACTACAGCTATGCGTTCGCCCGTAAGCGCTCGGCGGTGTACCTGTCGGTGATTAGGATGTTGATCCACTCTCCACGACATGCGGCCGCGATTGCGTCGCTCTTGTCTGGTCCTCCGGCCACTGCGATGCGGCGCGGGACTCCCCGCAGCTCGTCCTCAGTGATGCCGATGATCCGCTCGCGCATCTGACCGGTCGCCGATTGGCCGCTGACGGTGAAGAAGTTCAAGCAGACGTCGCCGATGGCGCCGGAGGATTCCAGATTCCCGAAGTCGGAATCAATGAGCGCGCTCCCACCTGTAGGGCGGGGCCCACGCATCGAGCCGATACCGGTGAGCAAGGTCGTCAGCGACTTCCATTCGGCTGCGGCCGCGGCGATCTGCTCATCGGCCAGCAGGCCGTCGCGCACTACTTGGTCCGTGACCACTCCCGGGGTGGCCAGGAATACAGGACGGGCGCCGGCCAGCTGGGCAAGGGCCGCTGTCAGTCCGCTGGCCTGTGTTCTCATCGTCGAATCGCCGATGGCACCAAGCGACTGCACGACCGTTCGGACCATTCCAGCCTTCAGCGGCGACATCGCGTCGACAGTTGCCTGCAGTGCGGACGACCGTGAAGATATGCCCACGAGCTCGTCCGGGCCGAGTGTCTCTTCGAGATAGGTGGCAGCCGCAGTCCCGATGGCTGAGGTTGCAGCGTGGAATGAGTCCTCAGCGGAGTCGGCGATCACCACGTCTTTGAGGCCGAACCGGCGTCTGACCTTCTCTTCAAGATCGGAATAGAGACCGACCGGGGTCACGACGAGAGTGCGGACGACTCCATTCTCTTGTGCTTCCTTGAGCAGTCGGGAAATCTGAGACTGGGAGAGATTGAGACGTTCGGCAATCTCGGGCTGCCCCATTCGCTCTTCGTAGTACAAGCGCGCAGTCTTCACCCAGAGGCGAACTCGGTCATTGCCATTGAGATGCTTGAACGATGAAGATCCTCGGGGCACGGCGGAATCCTCTCTGATTGCTGGAGTCGACGAGTGATCAAAGGGGGGACTGTGTCCTCAGACTAGCACCGGTGTCCTCAAGAGCCTTGACCCCAATATTGAAGAAGTGGTAGATATGATCATGTGAATATTTACCCAGCCTGATGGTTGGGTTCTGGACAATTGTTCCGAGAGATCAAGGATGATCATCATGACGGATCTGATGCCGAAGGGCCTCACCGGCAAACTCATCAATCGAGTGGCCCTGCTGCTCATCATTGGCTATTTCTTCAACTATCTCGATCGCACCGCCGTCAGCGTTGCCGCTTTGCAGATGCGGGCAGACCTGGACATCAGCGCAGCCGCCTTCGGACTCGGGGCGGGGCTGTTCTTCATCGGGTACGCAGTTTGCGAGTTGCCGAGCAACATCTTGCTCCATAAAGTCGGCGCTCGGGTATGGATGGCAAGGATCATGACCAGCTGGGGCGTCATCTCAGTGCTCACATGTTTGGTGCAGGGAGAGATGAGTTTCTACGTCATGCGTATCCTGCTGGGCGTAGCCGAGGCCGGTGCCTACCCTGGAATCCTCTTGATCTTCACCAACTGGTTCCCGTCGAAGATGCGTGGCAAGGCCATCGCCAGCCTTGAAATCCTCGTGTTGCTGTCTTTGGCTTTTGGCGCTGTGGGGCTGGGGGCCGTACTAAACCTCGACCAGTTCCTTGGACTCGCCGGTTGGCGGTGGATCTTCATCGTCGCCGGTATTCCCGCTGTGGTGCTCGGTCTACTTGTCTTGTTCCTTCTGCCCGAACGTCCTGAGAAAGCCAAGTGGCTGACCCCTCAGGAGAGGACCTGGTTGGTTTCGACGCTTGCCGCGGAAGCTCAAGAGAAGGAGAAGCTCGGTGCCAGCACGCTGAAGTCGGCACTGAGTAATGCCAGAGTTTGGTACCTATGCGTCCTCTACTTCATGATGGTCGTCGGCTTCTGGGGCATCACGTTCTGGCTGCCGCAGATCATTCAGTCGAAATTCGAGGGAATCAGCGATTTCGGTGCTTCAGCTTTGTCGGCTCTGCCCTGGATGATGGCGATCGGCGCGCTCATCTTCGTGTCCACGAGTTCTGACAGAGCCAACGAGCGTCGCTGGCATGCGGCTGTTCCACTGATGATTGCCGCAGTGGCCCTGGTCATCTCCGTATTCGTCTCGAATCCGTGGATCGCGCTGTTGGGTATCGGGGTTGCTGCAGCGGGTCAGCGATCGGCCACGCCGGTCTTCTGGAATCTGCCGGCGGGACTCGTCACCGGGCTGGGTGCAGCGGGCGCGCTCGCCCTCATCAACTCCGTTGGCAACCTCGGTGGATTCGTCGGGCCCTACGTCCTCGGATACTTCTCTGACCTTACGGGAAGCTCCAACGGGGGTCTCCTCATCTTCGCTGCCTGCTTTGTGGTCGCGGCCGTGATGATCGTCCTCTACCGCGACCCTGTCGCCAAGAACTCACAGATCCCCGTGGCCGCCGCATCGGCGACCGAGTCAACTACACCTGCCCACTCGGATCGGAATAGGAGTCCCCAAGTATGAAAAGCGTGGTACAAGCTGTCTATGAGATTGAAACTACTGAAGACATCGGCCAATTAGCTGCGGAGATTGCAGGCGAGCAATCCAGCGGAACCTTCGTCGCCTTGGCTCGAGAGACTGCTGAATTGCGCAGCAGGCACTCCGCTGAAGTGGTCAAAATCGAGGAGATTGAGCTGAGCGGACATAGCCCGTTGCCGGGCGCCACGGGCGACTGGGCACAGGCGAAGCGTGCCCGCGTGGCCATTGACTTCCCACTCGAGAATTTCGGTGCGTCGATTCCGAATCTTATGGCGGCAGTGGCAGGCAATCTCTTTGAAATCACCAAAGCCGGAGCGATCCGCCTCGTTGATCTCGACCTGCCATGTGATTTCGCGCGGCGCTATCCTGGTCCGCAATTCGGGTGGGAGGGCACACTCGAGAGGATGACCACGGAAAGTGGACCATTGCTCGGAACCATTGTGAAGCCGAGTATCGGGCTCGGGCCCGATGCCCTCGGCGAACTCGTCACCGAATTGGCCCGCGCCGGCATCGATTTCATCAAAGATGACGAGCTGCAGGGCAACCCGGAGTACTTTCCGTTCGCAGAACGTGTGCGAGTCGTCACTGGGGCGCTTGACCGTGTTGCTGATGAGACTGGGCACAGGCCGATGTATGCATTCAACATCACCGACGACGTTGAGCGGATGGTCGCCAATCATGATCTAGTACGTACCCACGGCGGCACCTGCGTCATGGTGACCGTCAATGCAGTCGGCTATTCGAGCCTGTCCTACCTGCGTGAGCGCTGCGACCTGCCGATACACGGGCACAGGGCCATGATCGGTGCTTATGCGCGCTCGCCACAAGTGGGTATCGACTTCTGTGTGTTCCAAAAACTGGCACGTCTAAGTGGGGCTGACCATATCCACACAAACGGCCTTCGTAATAAGTTCTACGGCAGCGATGAAGAAATCCTCGCCGCAATCAATGCGGTGCGTACTCCGCTGTTGGGCGGTTATGGAGCGGTGCCTGTTCTCTCTTCGGGCCAGACTCCCGACCTGGCACACGAGACCTATGCGCGGGTGGGTGCAGACGAGCTGCTCGTCCTTGCCGGAGGAGGAATCCACGGTCACCCGGGTGGGTCCGCAGCCGGAGTTCGTGCAATGCGGGCTGCCTGGGATGCTGCGCTCGAGGGAGTCGATCTTAAGGTGAGAGCGGCTGAGGTCCCCGAGCTCGCCGCAGCGCTGACCAAATTTCGTCCTACGGCAACGATGGCATCATGACGATCGCCTTTTACGCCGATGATTTCACCGGAGCCGTTGACAGCATGTTGCAGTACCGTCGCGCGGGCCTGACCGGAGTATTGAGCACGGGTTTCCACGAGGAGTCCGCTCGGGCAGACAGATCGCAGGAACCCGGCGGCGCACTAAGCTGCCTGGGCATCGGCGACACGCGGCAGATGCCTGACGTCATCGGGATCGCAGGAGTAGCCAGATCCCTCACGACGAGTGCACTGGACGGAGAAGTGAGAAAAGCCTTTGCACTGCTTGCAGCCACAGGTGCACGAGTTATTCAGTATAAGGCGTGCTCGACGGTTGACTCTTCGCCCGAACGCGGAAGTCTGGGGCGGGTCTGCGAGTTGGCGATCGAGCAGTTCGGACCGCAACCGATAGCTGCGGTGTTCGCACAGCCCGCCTTTGGTCGTTTCACTTTCTTCGGCCACCACTTCGCCGCCGAGAATGGGCAGGTATTCAGGCTCGATCGCCAGCCGACGATGAGTAGTCATCCCGTCACTCCGATGGCGGAATCCGAACTGGCGGTTCATCTGGGAGCACAGACAGACCTGGCTATCTCGACATTGAGCTGGCCAATACTTGATTCGGCTGCGTCGACAGGGGATCCGAGTCAGGTGAATCGCGCTATATCTGATGATGAAGCGGGGATCGTCATCTGCGACGCCTTCACCGAGGAGCATCTTGAGATTATTGGACGATCGATCATTGCAGGAGTCCGCAGTACTGATCCACGCTTCGTGCTTGGCGCGGGCGGTATCAGTTTTGGGATCGGACGGGCGATGGAAGGTGAAGCCTCATCGCTGCCGGGAAGCGCAGGAACTGCTGACGGTCCCTGTCTAGTACTCAGCGGAAGTCGCTCGCCTCAAACATGGGCGCAGATAGAAGCCGCAGTGGCACAAGGATGGCGTTGCTTTGATCTGCGTAGTCGGCACGCGATTGCCGAGGCGGTGGCTCAGCACACAGCCGGCCATAATACGATCTTGCAGACGACGGATCCTGAAGGGCCCAACATAGTGGAGACCGAAATCGTCGAGGGACTCGCAACAGCTGGCAGGATGTGCCTTGAGCGACGACCGAAAACGCGTGTCATTCTGTGTGGCGGAGACACTTGCGGTGCAATTCTACGGTCACTTCGCATCGGAATGTTGAAGCTGACAGCCGCGCCTTGGGGCAACGTGGTCCTCTGTGAGGGCGAAGGCCCGCGCGGGCGGGTGGAGGTCGTCCTCAAAGGAGGACAGATGGGGCACACGGGCCTGTTTGAGGACATCAAGCATGGTGGTGGTCTCAACGAAGCATGGTAAGCAACCTCCGAATAAGCTGAAACCGATCAACGGAAAAGAGCAGTGCGATGACCCGCTTAGCGTTTATCCACACCGGTGCAGTAGTCATTCCCGAGTTCGAGCGTCTCGCCGCCGAATACCTCCCAGAGGCCTCAATTCAGCACTTGCTGGACAGCACGATCGTGAGTGACCTGCGCAGTGGATCCGCACCGGAAGATATCCGGACGCGCCTCACCCACTTAGCGGCAACGGCGAAGGCTGCCGGAGCACAGTCGGTGATGTTCACATGCTCGTCCATTTCCGGGTTTGCCACCGAGGTAGCGGCAGAGGCCGCCATCGAGGTGCTACGCGTCGACGAGACTATGGCGGATGATGCGGTTGCAACTGCCTCGCGAGCAGTTGTCGTCGCGACGTTGCCCACCACGCTCGCTCCCACAGTAGCTCTGCTCAACGAAAGAGCTTCCGCGTCTGCGCGGGAGGTGGAGATCGTCGAGGCGCTGGTCGACGGTGCGTTCGACGCGGTAGCCAGTGGTGACAAGACGACTCACGATCGGTTGGTTGGCGAGGAGATCGTCAAGCAGGCGAGCAACGCCGATGTGATTGTTCTTGCACAAGCGTCAATGGCATCGGCCGCATCGGCCGTCTCCGTGGACGTTCCCGTTCTGACCAGTCCTGAACGTGGAGTACAGCGACTGGCAGAGTCGCTGTTGCCGGCGGAGATCTGAACAACCTCAACAATGGTGGTCGTGGTGACGGCGAACTCGGATATCGAATACAGTATGATGCGTTGCAACCACGTGCTTGAGGAGACGACGAGTGCGCACGTTGAGGTCCTGTACGACGATGGGTGCCATCGCGGTCCTTTTGCTCAGCGGATGCCGCACCGGAGATACCACGGGCTCGGACATAACTAACGCGCCGAGCCCGACTCCCATTGTTGTCGAGCAGGTCATCTCCAAATCCACGATCGGCTCTGCCGCGCGGATCAAAGCCTCGAGAGATGAAACCAGCAAGGGCTCACCTCCGACAGTATCGACCCCCGACTCGATCCGGCGAAGTCCAACATCGACGAGCAACTGAAGTCGCTCGGTTCTCCGGCGCTGCGGTTCGGCGGCAATGCCCTCGACCGGCGGACGTTCTGGACGTCGAAAGGGGAGAAACCGAGACATGACGAAGAGAGCGCCGTCACCCCTGATGACCTCAAGCGGCTGGAGAAACTCGTCGATGCCACGGGGTCGACGGTCACCATCGGCATCCCGCTGGGCACTTTTGATCCGAAACACGGAGCGGACATGGCCGCGCATGCGGTCGACATCCTCGACGATTTGCTTGTGGGGGTTGGCGCTATTCCTTTCGGCCCGGGCTCTGGCGTCGTTGACTCGGGTTGAGATCTGTTTTGGACTCAGTACGGGAGTAGGCGACTACTTGATCCCGATCATGCGGCGGCGTGACCATTCTCCACCAAATATCATCAAGCCGCCTGTGGGAGCTGACCGCGAGGCCCGCGCCGAGGAAGTGACCAGCCACCGTCCCCGACACGCACAGGTGGACGAGCTGGGCGTTGATTCCTGAAAGTGCAACCGGCGCGCGGCACCACAAGGACATCATCTGCGCTCGGAAACCGGCGGGGGCGACTTTCGTCGTAGTGGACAAGTCGACATTCGAGAGGCACATCGTCCGTCCCTGACTGGGGCGCTCTTTGAGACCATCAACCAGACCTGCAGCCTTATGGTGCAGGTGGCCGCGACCACGCGGTTCCTCGACAGCCACGCGGGCGCTGACTGGCTAGGCATCGGGCCGCAGGTCGGTGAAAACCACTCGACTTCCCTGACCTCCGGGGGACAAGTGCTGTCGGTCGAGCTCGAGCCGGCCGTTCTCGAGAGCCTCTACCGGTCGCACTCCGTTCCTGCCTCGGGCGACTATCTCGATGAAGCAGCCCAAGCCCGGTTCCAGGTTCGAGACCATTCGTCGGTCCGGGTGGGTGCTCAATCGGAGGCGCTGAGCGGGGAGTCGTCGCGCAGGGTATGGCCGCGGACGAGGCCGGGGGCAGCGCAATGGTGATCGTGTACTCCTCCGGCCGCCAACACGGCCGCGTGTCGGTCTGTTCGGCGACGAGACATGAGCGTGGACGTTCCTGCCGATTGCACCGGAACGAGAGTTGTTTGGAACAGCTCGAAAAAGTTGGCATCAGACTCTGGTCAGCGAGTGCCTTCCTTTGCTAATCTCAAGATACGTCAATAGGAAATATATAGATGTCAACTAATAATTGACATCGGCAAAGGACAAGTGCAACGTGGCACAGACTGATTCGACAATCCCTTTCGACCCGCACACAGTGATGGACCCCCGAAATCTCGGCGCAATGCAGCCGACCCGGCTCTCCGCCTCGCGTAGCTTCATGGCGAAGATGATTCGCGAGAAGTGGACGATCGAGAGAGAGCTCTTCGAACTCGATGCACGGGGAAATGGGCAGATCCGTTATGCCGTGACGACGCCTGGAGGCCCGCTCACATTCATCGCCTTCCTGCAGGAACCACAAGGTAATAACCGAACCGGTCGCATCATCGGAACCAGTTGGGACATGATCGGAGCCCTCTTGGACGGAGTGGCGACGGCAGAGCAGGTGCGTGCGACTCGGGAAGAGATTCCTCGCCTATACGAGGGTCGTGCGACCCCGAACACCCTCGTGTGGTTCCGGTCGAATCAGAGCCTGCGGATATTCCGAGAAGTACGCAACGCGCTTTCGGAGGGGAGGCAGCCGGACGCCAAGGAACTCCATAAGGTCGGTTATCTCATGCGCAACACCGGCTTGGATGGTAACGGGACATTCGGGACGATCCCGTTCGTCGCAATCCCCGATGGGCATCCATTGGCAGCGTCGTATCATGCGCAGATGCTCTCTGCGTACCTGATGCGCGAACTCTCAGTCGATCTTGTGGAAGAGCTGGCAAGGATCGATTCACCGAGCACGGCAGTGAGGCTGGACAGGGACGTGAAGAGGATCCTGGGCGTCGGCAATGGCTCGGCGCTCGGTCTGGCCATGTTGTTCTACAATCGACCGATTCTCATCAATTCCTATATCTCCGCTTATAGCGACATCCTGGCGCATATCCTCGAAGACCCGGCCGCGAGCACGCCGGAGAAGCTCTCCCTGCTCGAAGACCACCTCAATAGGACAATCCGATACAGGGCGTTCCTCACCACTTCGTATCGGTTCTTCACCAGCAATATGGAGATCGTGGCTGATCTGCGACGCATCCGCGCAAAGGTTCGGGCTGGTGTACGCGGCGATATCAACGTCGCGGATGGAAAGACGGTGCTTGGTGCGATCCATTCGGAAACTGCGATACAAGTGAGCAGCGAGGCCCTGCATTCATTCAATGCACTGCTCATGGAACTCGACCCCGACTACTGTGACGAGATCGCCCGTTCCCGCCTGACTTTCGACGAGCGCCTGGATTTGGACCCGCAGATGACACTCGAGGAGGCGCGAAGTGTCATCGAAGGGCCGTTTCGATGGGCGCTGGAGATACCACTCAATGACGAGGGCAACCGCGATCGTGTGTGGTACCAGTCTCGAGCCGCCGAAGAGCCGAGATCCGGACCGCGTGAGGAAGTGCCGGACGCGCATGAGCTCGTCCAGAGCTATCCCGACCAGGTGAGAGCGCTCAGAGATGCCATCGAGGAAGCCGACGATGCGTCGACTACGACGATCGGTGCTCTCGTCGCTGACCGGCCGGAGCTCGAGTACATCGCCCGGCTGGTCGTGGCGCTGGCCGACAAGCCCTATGCCACGGCCCACGCCGATCCTCACGACACGGACTTCGTACCGGTCTGGGTGATCCGCTTCATCAATTCCTTCATCCACGGTCTGGACCGCACCGAAGACCACATGGGCAGGGATGTGCGCGGGCTGATCTTCGAAGGCGCACCATATCGGGACGAAATCGCTGATGCGGATCCAGCCACTTGGTGGTGGTCGTACTCGAAGCCCGCTGCTGCTTCTGGCCGTTCCTCTGCTGCCCAGCCTCCATCGCCGAGTGCGATCAACACCTCGACCACGGCGCATGGGGCTGATGCGTCTGCACAGACGGTACCTGGTGCGACCGTCGTCCTCACTCCGACACAGTCGCCCATCTCGCCGCCATGTGAGCATGCGACAGAGACGATCGGATTCAAATATCGCGAAATGCGACTGATGGTCGGACGTGCCTATCAGGCGCTCAACCTACCTTTGGGCGCATGGCACGGCGCCCGAGAGTTCTTCAACACGGCGCTGGTCGCCGATCTTCGCACAGCGACCGCTTTCGGAGAGCTCCTGATGCGGGACGTTGATTCGGACAGGGGGCAGGCCGGACCATGGCGCGCTCCGAGCAGCGAGGACGGCGACGACAGCCTCATCATCGACAACCACGGTCAGAGCCTGCTGGTCACCGGCCACGTGCTCGTCAACCTCCTCGGAGCACACGCAGATCGCCGAGGTCGACGTTTCACCATCCGTAATGCACAGACCGACCATGCACTTCCGGGTCTGCGACTTGAGCTGCACCGCTATGGGATCGAACTCGATATCGAGGCAACCGCCGGCGAGGCGGCCGGCACTGTCCGTCTCGGTGACTCTCCGCAGATCGCTCGGCAGGAATATCACACTGCAATGGACGAGTACTTCGCGAACGGGCGGACGATCGAAGCGGAAGCTTTCTGGAAGATCTACTATCGGGGCAACGCCGGTCTCGATGTTGACACGCCGATTTCACGCCAGCACACCGGAGGGACCGTCCTCGACGTCATCCGTCCTGGAGAACGGATCACCAAGCAATTCACCAGCGAAGAGCTCCACCTGCTCACGGACCCAGATGAACTCGACAATCAGAACCTCGTCCACTTCATCGCTGTCAACTGACCGAATGGTTGCACCGCTGCAACCGAACGCCACTCACAAAGGACACGGAATGCTCTACGTCGACAGCCTGCTCTGCACCCCACTCGAGAAGGAGAAGCCTGACCATCGCCCCGCTTTGGAAGAGATCGCGGCCGGAGGAGTCGGCTGCGTCACAGTCACTGTGGGTTTCTGGGAGGACGCGACCGAATCGATGGATCAGATCGTCCGCTGGCAGCACATGGCCGAGGACAATTCCGATCTCGTCGAGATCGCCTACACAGCCGATGACATCGAGCGAATCGCGGAATCAGGACGCTGCGCAATTCTCCTCGGTTTCCAGAATGTGGCCTTCCTCCAGGGGCGCCTCGGCTATGTCGAACTCTTTGCCCGAATGGGGACCCGGGTTGGGCAGCTGACCTACAATATTCAGTCCGATATCGGCGGATCCTGCTATGAGCCCCACGACTCGGGGCTCTCCCGCTACGGACAGTACGTGGTTCGAGAGATGAACCGATGCGGAATGGTCGTGGATCTGTCCCATGTCGGCAACATAACGACCATGGACGCTATTCGACACTCTGCGGAGCCAGTGGCCATCACACATTCGAATCCGGCTGAGTTGGCGCCGCACCCGCGGAACAAGCCCAACGACGTTCTCGATGCGCTCAAGGACAACGGTGGTGTCATCGGGCTCTCCGTGTATCGCAACATCGTCGGCGAGCATACGACGCCGGAGAAGTGGTCGGAGCTCGTGGCATGGACGGTCGACCGGATCGGCATCGACCACGTCGGCATCGGAACCGATTTCGACCAGACGGGCGGGATGGCTTATCTCGAATGGATGCGTCAGGGCCGGTGGGCAAGGGAGATCCAATACGGGGCGGGTTCGAAAGCCAACTCTGGTCCGCAGCCACGTCTGGGGTGGTTTGACGCCCCCTCCCAGTTCCCCAACGCGGAGAAGTGCCTGCGCGACCGCGGGTTCACTGACGCCGAGGTCGCGAAGATCATGGGCGGCAACTGGCTGGACTTCTACCGCCGCACATTCAAGTCACTCTGAGGGGACCGACGCATGACCGTCACACAGCCGTCAGCTCACATTACGAATACTCACGAAGGGTCGTCTGCCATGGCTGGACCATTCGTCTCAGCATTGGCACTGAGCAAGCAGTTCGGCGAACATCGAGCCGTCGACAACGTCTCTCTTGACGTTTCGAAAGGTGAAGTCATTTCGATCATCGGGCCCTCGGGCGCTGGAAAGTCAAGTCTGATCCGGTGCCTCAACCTCCTCGAGGTTCCTGACGCCGGAAGTTTGAGAATCGGTGATACGACCATCGATTTCGACAGCGGCAGACCAGGCAAGGCGCAGGTCGCCCGATTGCGGCGCTTCACCGGGATGGTCTTCCAATCGTTCAATCTCTTTCCTCACTTCACTGCTTTGAAGAACGTCGCGCTTCCACAGATGCGCGTGCATCGGCGGTCTCGAGCGGAAGCCGAAGAGCGGGCAATGGAAGAACTCCGCCGAGTCGGTCTCGCGGCCAAAGCGGACGCATATCCGGCTCAGTGCTCCGGTGGTCAGCAGCAGAGGATCGCCATCGCGCGATCCCTTGCCATGGATCCGGAGCTGATGCTCTTTGACGAGCCGACATCGGGCCTGGATCCCGAGATCGGTGCAGAGATCCTTCAGGTGATGAGGAAACTGGCCGCCGACGATATGACGATGCTCATCGTCACTCACGAAATGGAATTCGCGCGGCAGGTCTCCAACCGGATCGCTGTGATGGTCGATGGCGCAATTATCGAACAGGGCAGCCCCGAGAAGATTATGTCCGACCCCGAACAGGAGCGAACGAACCGATTCCTGTCAGCCGTCCTGGGGCGCTGATATGGGGGAGATCATCGCGTATATCGCCATGGGCACCGGGTGGACGGCTGTCATGACCTTTGGGTCGGCGGCGATCGGAATCGTCCTCGGTCTGCCGATGCTTGCTCTGGCTCAGAGCAGGTTCAGCGTGCTCCGCGGAATCTACCACGCCATCGTCCATGTCGTTCGCGGAGTGCCGACCATCGTCTGGCTCTTCATCGCCTTCTTCGGGGTCGGCCAGCTTGGCCTCACCCTCTCGCCCGTGGCGGCTTCCCTTCTGGTGCTGTCGATCATTGCTGCGGCATACATGGCCGAGATCTATCGCGGAGGGATCCAAGCCGTACCGGCGGGTCAATGGGAGGCCGCCAATGCGCTCAATCTCGATCGACTCTCAACTCTGCGCTTCATTATCGGGCCGCAGCTTTTCAGAGCAGTCAGTCCGTCCGTCGCTACTCAAATCATCGGGCTTCTCAAGGATTCGGCTCTAGTGTCGACGATCGGCGTCGCTGATCTCGTGTTCCGGGCCGGCATCATGACCCAGTACCACGCGCATGGTCTCTACATGTTCGGAATCGCGGGTTTGATCTACCTGGCTTTGAGTCTTCCGATCGCAGCGTTCTCACGTTCCATCCACGCCCGCATCACGAGGAGGTATGCCCTCGCATGAGCGATTTCTCCTGGCTCTACGACTGGCCGCAGTTCATTCCGGATCTCCTACCGGGGCTCGGCGTCGCCATCATGCTCACATTGTTCTCGTGCCTCGGCGGTTACATTCTCGGGTTCTTCCTTGCGCTCGGAGTCGAGTCGCATCTGAAAATCGTGCACTATGCCGCTCTGGTCATCGTCGAACTCGGTCGAGGGGTTCCGATCCTGGTGCTGCTCTTCCTCGTATATCAGGGGCTGCCCCAGCTGGGAATGATGCTCGATCCCAATCCGGCAGCATTGGCGGCATTGATGTTCTCAGCCGCTGGGTACTCCTCGGAGATGATTCGTGCCGGCCTCAACTCCGTGTCGGCCGGCCAGGCCGAGGCGGCGAATTCTCTATCAATGTCATCGGCGGACACTTATCGTTTCATCATCATCCCGCAAGCTGCTCGAATCTCGATTCCGCCGCTGGTCAATCTGACGATCATCATCTTCCAGGCCACGTCTTTGGCCACTGTCATCACGGTGCCTGAAATCATGCAGCGTGCCGGAGTGATCGGCGCGGCCACGTTCGAATACATGTCTGTGTACACCGCAGCAGCAGTGCTGTACCTGTGCATCACCATTCCCGGGGCGGTCCTCAGCGGCTATCTGGAGAAGACGATGGGACAGAAGAAGCGTTCGAAGCGGAAGGCTGTGAAAGCTCTGCTCTCAGGGAGTCCGACGCAATCTGCCACCGTCGCCTGACGCGTCCTAACCACTATCTCAACAATCACTATCGACAAAGGAGTCGCAATGAACAAGAATCTACTGGCAACTACGGCAACCGCCTTGCTGCTCGCCCTGAGCGGATGTGGCGGGACGCCTCCCGGTGCACCACAGTCCGTGGCTGAAGACTGCACCCCACGGGATGAGGGACTGAAGACGCTCAAAGAGGGCTTTCTGACAGTCGCCCAGTACGAGTATGTGCCGTTCTCGATGTCGGATTCACCCGGTAGTCTCAGCGGGCTCGAGGGGGACGTGCTCACAAAGTTCGCAGAACTCGAGTGCCTCACTCTCGAAATCAACAAGGGCGATTCTCCTGCGATGATCACCTCAGTAGCGACGGGGCGGGCAGACACGACGCTTGGTTCGTGGTATCGGACGCAGGAACGCGCAGAGAAGGTGCGACTTTCCGCCCCAGTAGTCACCTCGCCGTTTTCGTCGGTCACTGAAGAGGGGATCGACAACTTCGATGATCTCAAGAATCTGGAGATCGGCGTGGGGCAAGGCTTGATCGGAGTCGACGATATGAAGAAGGTCTTCGGTGGTCAACTCAAGATCTATCAGAATGACGACGCGGTACTCGATGACATCGTCGCGGGCCGAATCGACGGGTCTGTCCAGGGATACATAGCAGGCACACAGTATCTCAAGAAGCACGAAATCGAAGGCTTCACTGTCACGCCGCTGAAGCCGGACGAGCGAGTGCCAGCTACCAGCGAAGCGGGTCAGACCAACTTTCCAGTCAACAAAGACAATGAAGAACTTGGTAAGGCTCTCGACGGTGTGATCAAGGAGATGCGTGAGTCGGGTGAGCTCGATGAGATTGCGAAGAAGTATGATCTCGATCCTCAGGTGATGCATCCAGGCGAACCGAATCTGCTGTGATTACCAGCACGCTGTGCCCTGAAAACGTGCGTTCTAGAGCTTGCCTCTCGAACTAAAGGAATAATGAGGTGGTATGAGCCTGCAGTCCGTGAGCAAAACGATACTGGTATTGGAAACGTTTCTGACCTTCCCCGACGGCTTGGCCAGCGTGTCACAGCTCGCCAGAAAGCTCGACTGGTCGAGGGCAGCGACCCACCAGTATGTCTCCACTCTGGCTGAGGTCGGCTGGCTGGTTCAGAATGAGAAGCGAGACTACCAGCTGTCTCCCAGAGCTGCATTGTTCGGTCGGTTCGCCATTGAGTACTCGGGGGTTCCTCATCAGGTCAGTCAGGCGATGGCAGAACTGGTCGACACGCTCAATGAGCCGATCTCCTACGCGGTGCTCAATGGCAATGAAGCGATCATCATCGAACGGCATGAACCCAAACGACCCTTCTCAATGACCGCTGAGCCCCATCTGGAGCTGAGAACCTCGGCGTCCGGGATGGTGCTGTTGGCATTCGACGCGCACTTGGACAGGAATAGATTCGCTGAGATGACCGAAACGTTCGACACGGTTCGCGCACAGGGATACGCACAATCCCATTCAGAATGGCTCGGTGACGTCGTCGACGTCGTCGCCGTACCGATCATGTCGCGAGGGGAGTGCCTCGGCGCGCTGAGCGTGATCGCGCCCGACGGCCGTTTGGACATACCCAGAGCACGGAAGGAGCTACTCGCGGCTCGAATGAGAATCGAAGAGGCGGTCGATACCACTCAGACGTCACCCGTGTGACGCTGTCACTCAGCATGGAGGTGATGGATCTACGGATCAGACCAGGTGTCATGGTGCTTCTTCATCGCCTACGCAGGCTCCTTGGACCGTGTGAAGTGAGTGGGACGCAGCAGTCCACGATCAGTTGAGTCGGATTTACGGTCTCTGGGTTCCGACTGCGATGGTGGGCGGCCCGGTGGTAGTGCTGTTCGGTCGAGCTGGTCTTCGTATGCCCGACCCACTCTCAGATCCTTCGGCGCTGCCACTGACGGACCCAGGCACGGCCGTAGTCGTTGCCGTTGGGTACGCGCATGAGCGTATGCACATGGAAACGTTGGGGGACGTCGTAGTCGAGGAACACTCCGCAGTGGTGGTCGAGTTCGACGATGAGCACCGGTGATTGGAACCGGTAGTAGAACACGTCTCCCGGCTCGGTCCCGCCGATCCAACTGAAGTACGACTCGTTCAGGTGTTCCCTGACTTCGCGCACCTTCGCGCGCCGCGGCCCCTCGGGCAGGATGTTGAGGAAGGTCGCGACGAGGTCGATGACGGCCTCCTGCGTCCGCGCATCCATTGTGTCCACCCGTACCCCCTCATAGGGGATGACCCGGTTGTCCTGGAACGCTCCGGCAAGATGGCGCTCGTCACCCGGATGAATGCGGCCCTCGGGCATCGCCGGATCGACGATCTGCTCGTATATGACTGCCTCGGCACGTTGACTGTCACTCAACAGAGCCATGAGGTCGGTGCCGGCGTCGACACGATCGTCGAACGAACGCAGACCTGCATGGGGTCCCGCGTCGATCTCGTTCGGCTCGGCCCCGTGGAAGACGGGTGAGACGGTCATTCGCCCCTCGACGACGAGGCAGTTGACCGCACAATGATGACCGTAGAGCTGCCATCCCCAGGGAGCCGTGAGATCCGGAGTGCCGTAGACGGCGAAGTTGTACGAGAACTCGCCGAGGATGGTCTCCAGTCCCAGGACCTCACCGAGGAATCCGTTGATGAGCATCATCGCATGGGTGAGTTCGAACCCTTCGTCGCTCAGGCTGGCCCTGACGAGGTCGAGTGCGGCCTGCTGTACCTGTTCCGAAACGAACTCGAGCCGCAGGCCGGTGTCGAACTGCATGAACTCGGGATTGGCCCAGGTCTGCCATTCGACCGCGTCGACCGGATAGCGCAGCTTCTCCTCCTCATCGGCGGAGCAGGCCGCGAACAATGCTTCGGCCGCCTTGAGCATGTCCGCGACCGGCGCTTCCTCGCCCGGCTCCGCGGGAGTGAGCGGGTAGAGTCCTTCGACGGTCTGTCCGTCCGAGGTGACTCCGGTGAAGTCGTTGAGGTAAAGCGGTTCCCAACCGGCGATCAGGCCTCCGGTGAACGTGCCCGGGGTCTTCGCGGCCTCACGGTATTCGTAGGCATCGAGTCCTTTGAGGTCGTCGATGCGGGGGTGGCCCGGCGGGTACATGAACTGCCGGAACGGGGTGGTGTTCTCATCGGTCATCTGCGTCTCTCCTTCGACACTCAGCTGCGTGAGGAAGCGTGGTCGGCGACGGCTGCCCGGACTGCCTCGAGGTCACCGGCGGTGATGGCGGCGACGAGGTCCTCGTGCACCTGCAGTCGGGTGCCCCAATAGCTCGCGTCGACTTCGCCGTCCTGTTCGGCGTGAGCACTTGAGAGGAATCCCAGGGTGCTTTCGTAGACAGGGCGGGCCATCGAATTCGGGCAGATCGCCGCGATGGCCGCGTGAAGCCTCCAGTTGCTCTGCATGAAGTCATCCCAGCTCACGGCCTCACGCATCTCGGCGAGGACTGCCTCGAGTTCCCGGCAATCGGCAGCTGACCGGTGAATGGCCGCCTTCACCGCGATGAGCTCTTCAAGCGACTCGCGCAGTTCGATCGCGTCCGCGGCCGAGGCTGGATCGCCCTCGACGCGCATGAGTGTATGTCGAAGGCGCACGATCGGGGTCGTCTTCGCCACGAAAAGACCTCCGCCTCGACCTGGTCTGACGACGAGGACTCCGCGATCACGGAGGAGCTTGACCGCCTCGCTCACGGTGGTCCGTGCCAGCCCGGTCTCTTCGCGAATGGTCTCGAGTGTGCCGAAGAAGTCGCCGGCGCCCAGTTCCCGTTCACGGATGGCGTCGCGGATCGATTCGGCCAGGTGCTCCCCGCGCGACAGCGGACGGGAACGGCTGCCCGATCGGGGGAGGAGAGCCTCGGCGGAGTTCTGGACATCGTCGGTGATCTGTGCCATATTTCTATTTAACCATACAAAACATACATATGTTGAAGTTCTTTACTCTGCGAGGAGATGCAATGAAGCTCATCGGACTGGAAGCTCCCGACCACACCACCTACGTGGCCGACCGAGTGTCTGCGACCGAGGCACGTGTGATCGGGGAACTCCGGGAGTTCTGGTCGGATGCCGATGCGCACATCGCTGCGACAGGTGAGTCCGAGCGCGGAGGAGCCGGTGAGGTCGTCGCCATCGCCGAGCACCGTGTCGTGCCCCCGGTGCTGCCCGAGGCACGAGTCATCTGCATCGGGCTGAATTATCGCGCCCACCACGCCGAAGGCAGCTTCAAAGAAGAGGCCTTCCCTGAGCACCCGACGCTCTTCGCACGCTGGACGCGCAGCCTCAGCGTCGACGGTGCCGAAATCCCGGTGCCCGCCAACGAACGCGGCCTCGACTGGGAAGGCGAGATCGTCGCGTACGTCGGCGCCACCCTCGCGGACGCCGATGAGGACGAAGCGCAGGCTGCGATCGTCGGATACTCGACCTTCAACGACGTCACCTCCCGGATCGCGCAGAAGCTCACCTCCCAGTGGATCCTCGGGAAGAACGGAGACAATTCGGGACCACTCGGCCCGATTGTGCCTGCCCCCGAAGTCGGCAGCCTCGCCGATGGACTGCGCGTGCAAACCCGAGTCAACGGCGAGACCGTCCAAGACGGCAACACCTCCGATATCGTCTACTCTCCCGCCTCGACGCTGTCGCTCATCTCGCGCACCTTCACGCTGCGGCCCGGCGACCTCCTGGCCACGGGGACACCCGAAGGGGTCGGCTACACGCGAGAACCGGAATGGCTTCTCCACCCCGGCGACACCGTCGAAGTCGAGGTCGACAAGCTCGGCACCCTGCGCAACCGCATCATCGCGCGCTCGAACTGAGCCTGCGGCATTCTCCACCCATCCTGTCCGCATCCACTACTTCAAAGGCGAAGAACAATGACACAGCTGCGAACCCCCACCTGGGCGATCCTCCTCATCTGCTGGATCGCTCTCCTCTGCGATGGATACGACCTCTACGTCTACGGCGCCACCCTGCCCGGTTTCCTCGCCAATCCCGACTGGGGCGTGACCAAGAGTCTCGCCGGCACCGTCGGGAGCATCGCCCTCATCGGGATGCTGCTCGGCTCCCTTGCTGCCGGAACCCTCACCGACAGGCTCGGCCGGCGACGGCTGCTGATGACCTCGCTCGGCATCTTCAGTCTCGGCATGATCCTGTGCTCCCTCGCCCCGAACTTCACGGTCTTCGCAATCTTCCGGTTCATCACCTGCATCGGAGTCGGCGGAGTCCTGCCCACCGCCGTGGCCATCGCAAACGAGTCCGCGCCCAAGGGCAAGGTCTCCCTCGCCGTCGGAGCAGTGCTCACCGGGCCGCCAGTAGGCTCGCTCGTGGGAGCCTTGAGCGCCACCGCCCTCGTCGTCGACCACGGCGTGCGCCCGGTCTACGCCCTCGGCGGGCTCTCACTCATCCTGCTGCTCGCCGTGTGGCGGTGGCTGCCCGAATCCGAGGTCTTCCTCGCGGCCAAGGCCGCTCCCGTCACAGCAGGTCGTGTCCGCGCTTCGGGGGTCTCGCGACTGTTCACCGCCCGTCAGCTCGTCCCGACGCTGCTGTTCTGGATCGTGTGCGCAATCAGTATGCTCACAATGTTCGGGATCACGACCTGGCTGCCCGTCATCATGCAGGGTGCCGGATTCGCCGCACAGTCCTCCATCGCGTTCCTGTCGATCTACTCGCTGGGCTGCATCATCGGTACCGTGGTCATCGCATGGATCGCACAGCAGTCGGCACCGAAGTACATGGTCATCCTCGGTTTCTCGATCGCGGCACTATCACTGTTGGCTGTGTCGATGACGGAGAACCATCTCCTGCTGTTCGCCGCGATCTTCTTCGCCGGCGTTGGAGGAATGGGCACTCAGAACATGATCAACGATCACATCGCCCAGTACTATCCGCCCGAGGTCCGCGCCACCGGACTCGGCTGGGCTCTCGCCGCCGGCCGTCTCGGCGCCATCGCCGGACCCACCTACGGTGCGATCGCCGCCACCGTCGGCGGTTCACCGGGAGCCGCCGCTCTGTGGTTCGCCATCCCCGCCGTGCTCGGCGTGGTCGCAGCCATCGCCATGCCCCTGCGTGACAGAACCGCAAACGCCACCACGTCCACGCCTGCTGAAGGAGTCTCTGCGTGACCATCGTCCACGGACTCGACCGGGTTCCTACCCGCACGACCGTCGCCATCGCCGGCGGCGGCCCGAGCGGAACCTATCTGGCCCTGCGCCTGGCAGCGGCCGGCATCGACTCGGTCGTCCTCGAACCGCGAGTCGAGATCGACCGGCTCCGACCGCGTGCCAAGACCACGAATGCGCGAACCATGTCGCTGCTGGCCGGCATCGGACTGGCTGAAAGAGTCCGTGAGACGGCCGCTCTGCCTGTCTCCTATTCCCAAGACGTCATCTTCTGCACGAGCCTGAGGGGCCACGAGCTCAGACGCTTCCACCAGGCGTTCCAACTCATCGACGGAGACTACGATCTCTCCCCGGAATGCGGTCAGCAGATTCCCCAACCTCAGGTCGAGCAGGTGCTGCGGGAGGCGGCCGCACGCAGCGACCACCTCACTTACATCACCGGAGTGCGAGCGTCGGGTGCGAACCCGTCGGCCGCGACCGTGAGCGTTGCCTCGGCCGACGATGCGGACAACGGCACAGTCGAACTGGAGGCGAAGTGGATCATCGGGGCCGACGGTGGGACATCGCGAGTGCGCAAATCCCTCGGCATCGCCTTTCAGGGAACGAGCGCCCCGCGCCCGAACTTCAACGTCGTCTTCACCTCGGCGAGGCTGCGCGACCACGTGAGCATCGACCCGGCCGTGCAGTGGTGGATCATCAACGAGTCCACCTCGGGGATGATCGGCGAACTCGACCGCGACGGCACATGGTGGGCCATCCTGCAGGGCTGTGAACCGATCGACGACCCCGCCGAGGTGGCCGCAACGATCCGGACGATGGCAGGCGTCGGCCCCGACGTCGACATCGAGGTTCTCGCGACCGATTCGTGGACCGCGCGGATGCTGCTCGCCGATTCCTACGGAGGTCGAGAGAGCAACGGTCGCGTCTTCCTTGTCGGAGATGCGGCGCATCTCAATCCGCCGTGGGGCGGACACGGATTCAATACCTGCATCTCCGATGCGGAGAATCTCGCATGGAAGCTCATCGCCGTCCACGACGGGTGGGCGGAGGAGAGTCTGCTCGACAGCTATGAGGAAGAAAGGCGTCCTGTGGCGGCTCGGATGATCGCCGACGCCGCGGCGAACGGCAAGGCCCTTGCCTATGACTTCGTCGACCCGCTGCTCGACGAGGTCGGTGCCGAGGGCGATGAGGTGCGAACGAGGGTCCGTGAAGCTTTGGCGGTCAAGGCCAGCGAGTTCCACTCCGAAGGACTCGTGCTCGGATACGAGTACGCCGGGACCTCCCGCGTCGCTCCTGGTCCGATCCCCTTCGTCGATGCCGTCGAATACCGGCCCCAGGCTCTGCCCGGATGCCTGCTCCCGCATTTTCGCCTCTCCAGCGGAGCGAGCGTGTACCCCGATGCGCGCGGCTTCACCGTGTTCGTCACCGACGACGCTTCGGCTTACCTCGCTACCGAAGCACTTGAGCGCACGGCCAGAGAGCACTCGATCCCACTTCGAGTCATCCGATTGTCGGGAACCGATGCCGAGACAGCGCGTGAGCACTGGGGTGCCGAACTCATGCTCGTGCGGCCGGACCTCCACATCGCGGCCACTGCGTCGGCAGCTGCCGAGAGCGACGACGTGGCTGCCGACGGTGCTGGCACCGACGACGCTTCACCGGACGCAGTCCTTGCAGCGGCGCTGCTGACGGCGGTCGGGATGCCGACGACAGGAGACCGATCGAGCGAACGCTCGGACGACTCGGCCCCGCGCGACGCGAACCATCAGAGGGAGGCCTCATGACCCACACCATCGCATTCGACCCGAACCATCCCGAGCTGCTCCTCGACCTCGACGTTCCCACCGGCCTGCCACCGGCGTCCGGGTGGCCGGTCATCGTCTGGGTCCACGGAGGCGGGTGGCGCCTGCAGGATCGCACCGCCCGTCCCGATTTCTCCCGACACTTCTGTGCGGCCGGTTTCGCAATGGCCTCCATCGACTATCGGCTCGCCCCCGAACACCCACATCCGGCCCAAGTCCTCGACCTGAGGCAGGCGCTCCGCTGGCTGCGCAGACATGCCGGCGAATTCGGCCTCGACCGTGAATCGATCGGCCTGTGGGGTTCCTCGGCAGGGTCGCACATCGCGGCGTTCACGGCCCTGAGCGCGCACACACCGAGGCTGCCCGGCGAGACGATTCCCGCCGACGATGAGGAACTGAGCACCGAGGTCGCTTGCGTCGTCGACGGCTACGGCCCGGCGGATATCGCGGCTCTGCTGCCCGGGTTTCCCACTCCCGCACCACGACAGGAGGAACCAGGACAGGAGCCAGAGCCGAGACCGGGCGAACGACGCGCGGCCACGCCAGAGGAGGACCTCCTCGGCGGTCTTCCTCCCACTGCTTCCGCATACGAGGGTCTGCGTGAGCGTGCTCGCAAGGCGAGCCCTGTACACCTCGACGTCAGCGACCCGCCGCCCTTCTTCATCCTGCACGGGACCGCGGACACCGCGGTTCCCGCTGATCAGTCACGGAGCCTCCACGAATATCTGAGTGCACGCGGCGGTGAGTCCCTGCTCTACCTCATCGAGGGCTTCGGTCATGGGTTCTTCAATCCGGGAGAAGTGCTCGAACTCGGTCCCGGCATCCGACTCGACAACGGCCGTCTCGAGGCCGAACCCGAGACGCCCTTCACTGCGGATAACCGCGGCAGCTTCGACCCGGGTGGACGTCACCCGTCCTTCACGCTCGTCCGTGACTTCTTCACCCACCACCTCGGCGGGCCCGAGCGCTGATCGGCCACCACGCCGACCCCACGTTCCACCACTGATGAAAGGCCGACAATGACCACTGCATTCGACTGGGAGAGCATCCAGAAGACCGCTCTGCTGCGTGACGAACTTCCCGGGGAACTCGCCCCATTCGCACTGTCCTCGGGCGAAGGCCTGCGCCACCACCTCGGCGACTGGCACGTGACGACGATGGCGAGACACGCGGACACCGGTGGGGAGTTCTCGCTGTACCGGATCGCCCTTCCCGGCGGGCCGGCCACTCCGGCTCTGTCAGTTCCGGGGCACTCGTTCATCCACGTCATCGAAGGCGAGGTGACTCTGACCTTCGACGGTCGAGTCCACCGACTCATCGGAGGGGATTCGGCATCGATCCCTGCCGGGACCGGGTTCTCAATCTCCGGTGGGGCGACGCTCAACTCGTTCTTCCTCTATTCCACCGAGGAGTGGCTGCACCGTTTGGCCGCCGAGGCCGGGGAAGCGACGGGATCGCACATCTTCTCCAGGCGTCCCGCCTCGGCGGTCTCCGAACTGCTGCGCAGCGAGCTCAGTGATGGGTTCGGGGTCACGATCCACGACGGAAACGGACCCTCGAACGGCGAATCCCTTGTCGGGGGCGAATCCTCGGTCGGGGGCGCCGAAGCGAAGCGGCCTGGCAATCATCTGCCCGAGGGTGAGGTGCCCTTCGTCAACGCGGCCGGGCACGGCGACAGGTTCGAGACCTTCGAACAGATGAACGCCTACCCGGTGCGCGCCCGCAACACCGGAGGCAGGTTCTTCGCCATGGACACGCGGGGCGCCAAGGCACCCTACATTCCGCTGCACTTCCACCGGGAGCATTCGGAGAACTTCCTCTGCCTCGGCGGTCGAGTCAAGCTCCACGCCAACGGCGAAGAGGTGGTCCTCGCTCCCGGTGATTTCCTCCATGCGCCGGCCGGAACGATCCACAGCTTCTCTCTGGCCGCGAACAACACGCACATGCTCGGCCTGCTCACTCCCCCGGTGTTCGAGCCGTTCTTCGAGTACATGAACGAGCCCACCGACGAGTACGTCCACGTCGAGGGCGGTGAGCCGCACTTCCCGGCTGCTGGATTCGCGAAGGCCCAGGCAGAGCTCGACCTCGTGGTGGTGGGGCCGCCGCCGGAGTCCTGACTCTTCCGCCGCGCCCTGCATAGTGAGCGGGCCTGCACCGATGACCGCACCAGATGACTGCACCAGAAGGAGATCAACACCCATGAGTGGGAGACACTGCCGCGATCTTCGCGTGGAGTACCAACACGCCCCGAAGGCGGTCGCGACGAAGCGCCCGCGATTCAGCTGGATCGCCGACCATGTCCAAGAGCACTACCGGGTTCGAGTCTTCAGAGGACAGCAGACGATGTGGGACTCCGGCCTCGTCGGGTCGGCTGACACCGCCTTCATCGAGTACGACGGCGTGCCTTTGGTCGCAGACGCCGACTATCGCTGGTCGGTGCTCAGCCGCGGCCCGGCGGGTGAGATGTTCGCCGAGTCCACCTTTTCGACGGCACTGCTCGATGCGTCCGAGTGGACTGCGCAGTGGGTCGAACCGAAGCAGGAGCCCACCGCCATCGAACGCTGGAGCCTCTTCGACTGGATCGCCGGCCGCGTTCCCGAGTCAGGCCCCGAGGGCAGGCTGCAACCTGTGCAGCTGCTGCGGCAGGCACTCCATATGGACGAGGCCCCGGTGAGGGCCCGCCTGTATTCCAGCGCCCGCGGGGTCTACACCCCCACGATCAATGGGCACGTCTGCGATGATCAGGTACTGGCACCTGGCTACGACAGTTACGAGCATCGGATCAGCATGCAGTGCGCCGATGTCACCGCGCTGCTTCGCCCGGGAGAGAACGTCATCGGCTTAGCCCTTGCTGATGGGTGGTTTGCGGGCCGGTTCGGGATCTCAGGCTCCAGCGCTCAGTTCGGCGACCGGACCTCAGCGACCTGGCAGCTCCACCTGGAGTCGGCAGAAGGAGAACGGCAGATCATCACGTCCGGGGACGACGTCGTTTCACGCCCCGGCCCCTGGCTCTACTCCGACCTCTCGATCGGCGAATGCTTTGACGCTCGTGCGCTGCCGGCCGGTTGGGACCGACCGGGATTCGATGCCAGCGACTGGAATCCCGTCCGGACCGCACCTGTCGAACCGAACCTCCTGGTTCCCTTTGCCGGTGAGCCGATCCGTCGGGTAGCAGAGCTTCGCCCGGTCGGTCTGGAGCGAAGCGGCTCATCCTGGGTGGTCGACTTCGGACAGAACATCGCAGGGCGAGTCAGACTTCGGATGCGGGGGCTGACTCCAGGGCATCGAGTGATGATCGAACACACGGAGACCCTCGATGCCGACGGCGAATGGTTCCAGAACATCGAAGGCGCGAACAAAGACCAAACGGATGTCTACGTCAGCGCGGGTGGGGACGGTGAGACCTTCGAGCCCAGTTTCACCTTCCATGGCTTCCGGTACGCGCGCATCACGGGAATCGCCGAGGTGATCGCAGACGATGTCGTCGGGGTTGTGATCTCCAGCGACCTCGAGCAGACCGGTGAATTCGCGTGTTCGGACACTCGTCTCACCAGGTTGCACGACAACGTCGTATGGAGCCAACGGGCGAATTTTCTCTCCGTGCCGACCGATTGCCCGCAGCGAGAGAAGATCGGCTGGACCGGGGACATTCAGGTGTTCGCTTCGGCGGCGACGAACAACGCGAACGTCGTGCCCTTTCTCAGTCGGTGGCTGGAGAACTTGCGTGCTGACCAGCTGCCGACCGGCGAAGTCCCCATCACCTCTCCGCGCTCGCCCTTCGACATCGAAGCTGCTGCGCAAGCACAGGGTCTGGGCGCGATCGTGTCTGCCAGCGGGTGGAGCGATGCGATCGCCTTCGTGCCCTGGGCGGTCTACGAGCGCAGCGGGGACACACGCATCCTCGAAGAGAACTACGCAGCCATGCTCGACTGGATCGAATTCCAACGTCGAACAGCGGCAGCCGAACTGCCGACATCGATCGATGAACGCGAAATCTCCCCCGTTCGCCGAGCCCGCCAGTCGCTGCTGTTCAACACAGGCGACCATTTCGGAGACTGGCTGGCCCCGAGCACACTGCGCACCGGACCGCTGCACGAGGCCATACTCGTTGCGCCGCGAATGACATCCGAGTTCGTGGCTCCCATGTTCCAAGCTCAGACGCTGACGATCGCCGGGAGAGCTGCGGCCGTCCTCGGCCGCAGCGAGGATGTGTACAGGCTCGCTGCGCAGGCCGCAGCGGTGCGGGAGGCATTCGCCGCCGAGTATCTCGATCCCCAGGGCCACCTGCCCCACGAACTGCAGGGACTGTACGTGCTCGCGCTCGCCTTCGACATGGTGCCGGCCGAGAAGAGACTGTACACCGCCGCTCACCTCGCAGACCTCGTCGAGGACAACGGATACCGCCTCGACACGGGCTTCCTCTCGGTGCCCTATCTGCTCGATGTGCTGTGGGAGACCGGGTACCCGGAGATCGCCCGTCGTCTGCTCAACCAGTCGCAGGTCCCATCATGGCTCTACGAGGTCGATCGGGGTGCAACGACGATTTGGGAGTCCTGGGATGCTGTCGCACCGGACGGGACACCGCGGCACCAATCCCTCAACCACTATGCCTTCGGCTGCGTCGATGACTGGCTGTACCGACGTGTGGCAGGCATCCGTGCCACGTCTCCGGGGTTCCGCACGGCCACGATCGATCCCGACTTCGAAAGCGGCCTCGAATGGGCGCGTGCTCACGTCAGCACACCGTGGGGCCGCCTCGGCGTCGAATGGACGAAGGCCGGCGATACAGCACAGGTATCCGTGACTGCACCGCACGGCACCGAGGTCGCTCTCGCCACCCCTGATGGCCTCATCACGGTGCCGCCGGGACGGTCCAGTCACACCTTTCCCGTTTCATTTCCCATCGCCACACCCACCAGCTGAGCCAACCTCAGCATTGAGATCGAAGGAGCTCTCATGACCACTGCCCCCAAACCGATCACCGACCCGGTTGAAGAACATCCGGTCGGCGCTGCCACGTGGCCGCGTCCGCGACGAGGGTTCATCCCCCTGCTCGGTCTCACAGTGGCCACCGCGTACGGCGCTTTGCTTGCACAGGCTGTGCTCACACTCTCGTTGAAGTCGAACGAACTCGATGCCGAGAACGCCACCACGGTGCTGTCCATCGTCGTGGCCGTCGGCAGCATCGCCGCGCTCATCGGCAATCCGCTGCTCGGCCGCCTCAGCGATCGCACTCTGTCCAGGATCGGCAGGCGGCGTCCGTATCTGCTCCTCGGTGCCGCAGCCGCGGTCCTGGGGGCGTTCCTGGCGGTGGCCGCGACGTCGACCGCGCTCTTAGCGGCTTCTTATGTGGTCACCACAGCCGGCATGGTGTCGATCACCGTCGCGTGTGCGGCGATCGTCCCGGACCAGATCGCACCGGACAAGCGCGGAGCTCCATCGGCGATGATCGGGCTGGGCGCTCCCATCGGTGCCGTCATCGGCCTATTCCTCGCCCAGCTCGTCCAGCCGAATCTGACCGCGATGTTCCTGCTCCCGGCGGCGGTCTCCGCGCTGACGGCATTGATTCTGGCGCTCACGATCAAGGATCGTCGGCTGGAGCGCAGCGAAAGGCCGAGATTCTCGTTCCGAGAGCTGCTCATGACGTTCTGGGTCGACCCCCGCAGAAGCCCGAGCTTCGCGTGGGCTTGGGCGAGTCGCCTGATGATCTTCTTCGGAGTCGCCACCGTCAACGCCTACCAGGCCTTCTATCTCATCATGGTCCACGGCGTCGATCCGGCGACTGTGGGCACATCCATCCTCATCGCCACATCGATTCTCTCAGGTGTCTCCCTTCTCCTCGCCCCGGTGATCGGCAAGATCTCGGATCGGGTGGGCCGGCGCAAGCCCTTCGTCATCGTCGCCGCGATCGTCTTCGGCCTCGGACTCGGGCTGGTGGCCATCGCCCCGAGCTACTCGATGTTCCTCGTCGCTGTGGCCGTCATGGGAGCCGGCCAGGGTGTCTACTTCGCCGTCGATTTCGCTCTCGTCACCGAAGTGCTGCCGGATCCGGACAATCCTGCCAAAGACCTCGGGCTGATGAACCTCGCGACGTCTCTGCCCTCGACGCTCGTGCCTGCGATCGCGCCGGCGCTCCTGGCCATCGGCGCCACCGCGGCGAATCCGCAGAACTTCACGGCGCTGTTCGTCGCGGGTGTGATCGCGGCATTTCTCGGCGCCGTGTTCATCGTGCCCATCCGGCAGGTCCGCTGACCCTCGAGAGCCCGTCCCGCACCACCAAATCTTCGTCGTTGTCGTCAAAAGGGAGAACCATGAGCACAACACAGTCGCAGAAACCGTTCCTCTGGGGCGTCGCCACCGCTGGTCACCAAAACGAAGGAGACAACAGCGCGAGCGACATCTGGGCACTCGAACACACGGTTCCGACGCTCTTCGCAGAACCCAGCGGACGCGCAAACGACAGTTGGAACCGATGGCCGGAGGATCTTGACACGGCAGCCGGATTGGGCTTGAACGCCTTTCGCTTCTCCGTCGAATGGGCCCGAATCGAGCCGTCGCGCGGCGAGATCCGCACAGATGCGCTCGACCACTACGAACGCGTCGTCGACGGCTGTCTTGATCGGGGGCTGGCTCCTATCGTCACGCTCAACCATTTCGCATCACCCCAGTGGTTCGCCGCCGGGGGATCGTGGCTGGACCCTGATGCGGCCGAGCTCTTCGCGGCTCATTGCGAACGAGTTGCGTCTCGGTTCGGGGATCGGATCGCAGCCGCAGTGACGATCAACGAACCCAATCTCGAGCGGATGCTGCAGGCAGGTGAGAAGCTTCCACCGGAGGCAGAAGAGATCAAGGTGCAGATGCTCGCGTCGGCGGCCAGGGATGCCGGGACCGCTCAGTTCTTCGCGACCAATGTGATCCCTGCGGCCAAACAGGCGGAGTTCGAAGAGGCGATGACGCGGGGGCATCAGGTCGCCCGTGCGGCGATCAAGGCTCAACACAGTGATCTGCCGGTCGGAGTCTCCATCGCTATCTGTGACGAAGTCGCCCTGCCGGGAGGAGAGCCTCGTCGAGACCGTAAGCGATCGGCAGTCTATGATCATTGGCTGCACGTGGCTAGGGACGATGATTTCATCGGGGTTCAGAACTATGAGCGGATCGTCCACGGTCCCGACGGTGAGGTCATCGGAGAAGGCGCACGCAATGGCATGGGCACGGTCGTCGAACCGGCTTCTCTGACGGGGGCCGTCCGCTATGCCCATCAGGTCGCCGGCGTACCCGTCCTTGTCACCGAACACGGTATTCAGACCGACGATGATGCTGTGCGTGCGGAGTTCATCCCGGCTTCGCTCGACCTGCTCGCGGAGCTGATGAATGACGGGGTTCCCGTTCTCGGGTACTGCCATTGGACGTTGATGGACAACTTCGAGTGGATCTTCGGGTACCGGCCCAAGCTCGGTCTCGTCGAGGTCGACCGCAGCAGCCTGGAGCGCAAGCCGAAGCCCAGTGCTGGGGCCTATGCGCGGACCGTGGCGCGTCATCGGGAACAGAGCTCGGGTATGCGCTGACGCCGGCGCCGCCGAAGTTGTGATCGTGGCCTCGGCGAGGGTGGCTATGGGGTGCGGGGGAGTTGGCGATTCGGGAGGAACACGGCAGAGTTATTGGCGTGAAGATCAGGAGGAGGGTTCTGGGTGGCGCGGTGGCGCTCGCCTTCGTGCTGTCGGGCTGTTCGCTGTTCGATCCGGACGGGTCATCGTCGTCGAGCCAGTCACCGGAGCCGAGTCCGACTCCGACCGAATTCGAGCAGTCGTTTGCCGGCGATGTCTCCGGCGAGGCGGCCACGGTCACTGTCGGTACCAAGCGGACCGGCGCTGCTTTTGCCGCGGACAACATCGGGGTCTCGTTCGAGGCCACGGACCTCGCCGATCCACGACTCGATCCCGCGAAGTCCAACCTCGACGAGCAGCTGAAGTCGCTCGGGTCACCGGCGCTGCGATTCGGCGGCAATGCCCTCGACCGGAGAACGTTCTGGACGTCGAAAGGGGAGAAGCCGACGCACGACGAAGAGACCACCGTCACCCCCGATGATCTCAAGCGGTTGAAGAAGCTCGTCGAAGCCACCGGGTCGACGGTGACCATCGGCATCCCGCTGGGTACGTACGACCCCAAGCGCGGGGCGGACATGGCCGCGCACGCGGTCGACATCCTCGGCGATTCTCTGGTGGGGCTGGCGATCGGCAACGAACCGAACGGGTACACCGTCGACGATGTGCCTGGTGGTGCGGTGCGCGGCAAGGGGTGGAACGAGGCCGAATACGTCAAGCAGGTCGAAGCGTATGCCAAGGCCATTCACGCGAAGCGGCCCGAGGCGCCGATCATCGGGCCGGACGTCTATGACGGGGCGTGGATGACGGCGTTTGCGGATTCGTCAGTGAAGAAGAAGGCCGCGATCTCGCAGCACTGGTACCAGCTCTACGAGTGTGACTCGACTCAGGTTCCGGGTCGGGGACCGCAGGCGGCGAACCTCATCGACCCCGTGGCGAAGGAGGCGGCGAAGAAGAACCTCGGCATCGGGAAGTCCAAGGCCGACGCGGCGGATCTGCCGCTGTGGTTAGAGGAGACCGGGCCGACGAGCTGCCCGGGCACGAACGACACGTCGCTGACGAACGCCTCGGCGCTGTGGGCGGCGGATTACACGCTGTATGCGGCGACCCTTGGCGTCGAACGCATGGCCATGCACTCGATGCTCGGGGCCTGCAACGGGGGAGCCCCGATGTCGCTCATCTGCGATCCGGCCGACCACGGGGATCGGTCCAACTCATTTCAGGTGAGGCCGAACATGCTCGGGCTGCGGCTGCTCGCGCCGAGTGTGGGTGGGGAGTTCACACGGTCTTCTGTTTCCGGTGGTGGGAATATAAGCGCCTACACGGTGGTGAAGAACGACGGGCGCACGCTCGTGACGACGGTGATCAACGCGAATGATGCGGCTTCGGTGGGTGGGAATCCGGTGACGTTGTCGATGCCTTCCGGGTTTGCTGTTGATTCGGCGTCGCAGGTGTATGGAGCGTCGAACGATGTGAAGAGTGCGACTCAGGTGGTGCCGGCGAATCCGCTGTCGGCGGAGGTGCCGTTCAGTGGGGATGGGGACGGGGCTGGGGCTTCGGTGTCGGCCGGGGCGAGCTCATCGGCCTCTCCGAGTGACGGGGCGGGAGGAGTCGCTGATGATGGAACGCTGCGGATGGACCTTGCAGGGAGCTCGGTGACGGTATTCGTGTTGAAGACACGCTAGGAGAACGATATCTGCAGCCGATGCGGGCTGAGGAAAATGGCCCCTAAAACTGCACCGAGAAGAGCCGCCGCCGAGGTCATCACCCAGGACAGATGCCACCCTCCGACCGCCGTTGCGATTGCAGTCAGCACGATCGGACCGACGAAGTTCGCCGCGTTGTACACCTGAATCATCAGTCCCATCACCGCCGGGGCCGATCCACCCGGTGGTGCGACATCGACGGCGATTCGCGTGATCGTCGACGGGATCAGGGCCGCGATGCCCGAGAAGAGGACGGCGATCGTCAGCTGAATCCATTCTCCGCCGATGGCACTGCTCCAGTCAGGGGCGAAGATCAGCGTGGTCGTGACGATCATGCTGATCATTCCGATCAGCACCAACAGCCGCGGCGAGAACCCCTGCTTGAGCAGCTGTCCGCTGATGACGTTGCCGGCCCCATTGGCTCCGCCGACGACCGCGGTGGCGATCCCGACGGCGATCCCGTCCTGGTCCCCGACGATATCGGGCAGAAAGCCGATGATCGCTCCCCACTGCAGCGTGTAACAGGCGAAGATGATTGAGATGACCCACGGCATCGACGTCTGCAGAGTGGCACCGATCGCGCTCCACGCGGACCTGAAGTCCACGGCATGCCCGTGATCAACCGGGACGGTTCGCATGACGATGACCACCATGAGAGCCGAGGCGACTCCCATGATCATCCACCAGATCTGCCAAGTTACCCAGTCGAGCCCACTCAGCAGTACGGTGGAGACGAGGACAGCGATGAAGACCGCGATGCCCTGGAACGCCGACCACCAGCCCATCGCCTGGGACACCCTGCTCTGATCAGTGGTCATGCGAATGAGCGGTGGCGCGGCCAGGGTCACGAGAAGGAAACCGATTCCCTCAAAGGCTCGCGTGACCATCAGCTGCCAGGTTTCCTGTGACAGCGCTCCGACCAGCGAGCCGATCGCCAACATCGTGAGACCGACGATGATGGTGGTGCGCAGTCCGACCTTCTCCGAGACCAGCGACCCGCAGAGCCCGAGAAGCAGTGCCCCGACCTGGACGATGCCGAGAAGGACACCCGATTGGACCAGACTCATACCGAGGTCCTGGCGGATGAAGGACAACGCTCCGGGAAGCTTCCACACATGCATCGCGGCGACGATCCCGCACCCGAGGAGGACAATCCATGCACGACTGCGAACGGACTCCCCGGCTTCAGCGTGGGGCGAGACGATCGACTTGCGCACGGATATCACGTTCACTTTCTCGACGCCGGAAAATCCCCCTCATTGGAGTCCTGCGACGACCTCACCGTACCAACGACCGGGTGACCAGTCGGCGGCTTCACACTGACAAAGGGGCTTCGTGGCTCGGCGCCGAGTAGTCGACGGCCCGGCCCGCGCTCGACTTCGTCACGAAGAGGATGAGCAGCAACATGATCATCGATGACACGGCGAACGCTGCGAAAGCGGCAAAACCCCAGTCATGCAGTCCGAGTGCCATGAGCTGCCCACCCATCCAGGGACCGAAGACCGCGCCGAACCGGCCCATGCCTGTCGTCCAGCCGATGGCCGATGCTCGTGTTCGGGTGGGGAAGACGTGGGCGACCGCCGCGTACACCATCGTCTGCGCGCTGAAGAGGAAGAAGCCCGCGACAAACACAACCAGGTACGTGATGATGACCGGCATCTTGACACTGAGCAGGCACACAGCGACAGCCGTGACCAGGAACCACAGCATGGCCACCTTCACCGGTCCGAGCGAATCCGAGGTCCGGCCTGCAACCAGGAGTCCGAAGACTCCGCCGAGGTTGATGACGATGAGGAACGACAGAGACGACCCGAGTGCATAGCCATCGGCCGCCATGAGCTTCGGCAACCAGGTGCTCACTCCGTAGACCAGGAGGAGACCGCCGAACGAAGCCGCCCAGAACAGCAGTGTGATGACCGCGTTCCGGCGCTGGAAGAGGCGGCCCAGGTTCCGCAGGAAGGACCCCTTCGGTGCCGATCCGTCGGCGTTGAGCTCCGGCAATTCCATACCGAGTTTGTCAGCCGTGGCTCTGGCCTTGTCCATCTTGCCCTTGGCGACGAGGAAGCTCAGCGACTCCGGGAGGAGCGCATAGATGAGCGGCACGAGCAGTACGAAGGGAATGACACCGACCCAATACATCGAGCGCCATCCGGCCGATTCCAGCAGGCTGATTCCCAACAGCCCGGCCACGATGCCGCCGACCTGATGCGCTGTCATGAGGATGCCGATGGACAGGTTCCGCCGGTTATCGGTGGCAAATTCGGAGACCATCGCAATCGCAGTCGGCAGAAGCCCGCCGAGGCCGACACCGGCGATCGTGCGGAAGACGCCGAATGCGGCTGCCGAGGGAGCAAGAGCACAGCCTGCAGATGCCACGGAGAAGATGATCGTGCACACCATGATGCCACGACGGCGTCCGATCGCATCGGTCATCATTCCGGCGCACAGCGCACCGATGAGCATGCCGAAGGTCGCATAGGAACCGATGTTGCCCGCATGCAGGTCGGTCATTCCGAAGTTCGCATCCGAGGTCATGGATGGAATGGTCGCGCCGTACATGAAGGTGTCGATGCCGTCGAAGAAGACGGCCAACCATGACAGGAACAAAACGATAGTGACACCGCGTCTGCTCGTCGCGGGTTGGGAGGAGGGTGCAGAGACCATGTGGCTTCCTCAGTTCGAACTCGTCGTTGAGAGTGGGCTCGGGTCGAGCCGACAACACTGAGTGAACCAGTCACGATCTCTAATTGTCAACAATATAATCAACAATATTTCTGAGAAGCTCTGGATGCGGAGGCATCTCGGGGTTCGATGTGAGCCTTCTGTCTGGGGTTCGGTGCGCCCCTATCGTGCCGCTTCGATCGTTTTGATCGACCGGGCAACGCTGCTGATGTGCGCCTGCATTGCCGCGGCGGCCGCGTCCGGATCCTGGGCGCACACACTTTCGATGATGGCCAAGTGCTGCGGAAGCGACTCCGCCGGCCGACCTGGCTGCTGCGCAAGGCGGTACTGGAAGCGCACCGCCTGGCCGCGCAACCGCCTGATGGTTTCGGCGGCGGTGCGCTGTCCACTGATCTCGATGACGAGTGCGTGGAGCTCGCGATTGCAACCCGAATAGGCTTCGCGATCACCATCGCTGACAGCTGTGGTCATGCGTCGACCGATGTCTCGCAGTCGTGCGACATGGTCAGAGTCGACGTTCTCGGCGGCGCGGCGGGCGCACAGAGACTCCAGTGCTCCGCGAACCTCGGTGATCTCGATCGCCTCATCGAGTGAGACTGCGCGGACACGGGCACCGCGATTGGCCACCTTTTCGACGAGTCCTTCGGCGGTCAGGTCGGCCAGTGCGATGCGGACATTGCCTCGGGAGGAGCCGTACTCATCGCTGAGGTCGGCCTCGACCAGGCGTTGATCGGGTACGAGGTCTCCCGCCATGATCTTCTCCCTCAGCCTGTCGCGCAGGCGATCGGCGGGCATCGAACGTTTCCGAGCGGCGGGCTGGGGAGTCGCCTCGGCGGGGGTGGAAGAGGCGGCTGCGGGGGAGTCTGGCATTCTCAATTGCTCCGTCGTCGGTCAGGCTCGGTCTGGTTCAGGCTATCGACAAGCATCGAGTTTGGCGACGACATTCCGGATTGAGAACACGATTGTTAACATTTATGCTTGAGTCACCGCCATCGAAGGGATTGCAAGGATGCACGATCGGGTCATCGCTCACAGCACGAGCCGTCGAGGTTCCCAGACTGCTGTGCCTGCGTTGTTCATGCGCGGGGGAACGTCCAGAGGCGCCTTCTTCTACGGTCCTGACCTTCCTGATGACATCGACCTCCGCGACCGAGTCCTCCTGGCAGTGATGGGCAGCCCCCATCCACTGCAGATCGACGGCCTCGGTGGGGGACACCCGCTGACGAGCAAGGTCGGAATCGTCTCTGCGTCGGATGCCGACGACGTCGACCTCGATTTCACCTTCGCTCAACTCCAGCCGGAGAGCACAGAGGTCCAGACCCGTGCGAACTGCGGAAACATGCTCGCTGCCGTTGTCCCCTTCGCCGTGGAAATCGGCCTCATCGTCCCCGTCGAGGATCTGACGACCGTGACGGTGAGGACGCTCAATACCGGTCTCGTCGCAGAGATCGCGGTGCATACGCCGTCCGGTCCTCACGGACATCGAGTCGTGGAGTTCGAAGGGGACACCCCGATCGACGGAGTCAACGGCACCGGCAGCCCGATCTCCATCCTCTTCCGTGACACAGCAGGATCCATCGCCTCCTCGCTGCTGCCGACAGGTCAGCGACGCGACGAGCTCTCCCTGCCCGACGGCACCGCTGTGGAGGCGACTCTGATCGACAACGGTCAGCCCGTCGCGCTCCTTCGTGCCTCCGACCTCGGGATCGAGGGCACCGAGACTCCCGAAGCCCTCGAAGCGAACACCAGCCTCACGGCGGCCGTCGAGCACCTCCGGCTGCAAGCGGGAGAACTGATGGGACTCGGCGACGTCACCGACAAGAGCTACCCGAAGATGACCCTCGTCTCCGCGCCGAGTCCCGGTGCAGCCCTGACGACCCGCAGCTTCATCCCGCACACCGTCCACCGATCCATCGGCGTCCTCGCCGCGCTCACTGTCGCCACAGCTGCCTGCATGGACGACACCGTCGCCGCCGAGATGGCCCAACCCGGGACAGGGAGTGCTCGTACCCTGCACATCGACCACCCCAGCGGAAGCTTCCCCGTCGAGCTGCGCCTCGATGGGGACACTGTCACCCGCTCGGGCCTGACCCGCACCGCTCGCACTCTCATGGCCGGATCGGTCTTCGTGCCCCGCAGCGTGTGGGCCGGATACGAGTCAGACTCCGCTGTCTCACCCATCGACTCTGTCTCCCCCATCGACACCATTCGCGCTCAGCCACAAGGAAGCAACGCATGATCATCGACTGTCACGGCCACTACACCACCGCACCGAGCCCGCTGGGTGAGTGGCGAGACGAACAGCTCGCCGCATTCGACGCAGACCGCGTACTGCCGGAGGCCGGACCGGCAATCAGTGACGATGAAATCCGCGAGTCGCTCGAAACCAACCAGCTGCGACTCATGGACGAACGTGGAATCGATCTCACGATCTTCTCCCCGCGCGCCTCATTCATGGCTCACCACCTGGGCGATGCCGCAGTTTCTGCGCAATGGGCCCGCGTGTGCAACGATCTGTGTGCACGCGTCGCTCGACTCTACCCACAACGCTTCGCGCCGGCAGCGATGCTTCCGCAGTCCCCAGGCGCCGACCCGGCCGGCTGCGTCGAGGAGATCCGACGCAGCGCTGTCGAGAACAATGTCGTCGCGGTCAACATCAACCCCGATCCCTCCGGCGGATACTGGTCCTCGCCACCGCTGACGGACCCCGCGTGGTTTCCCATCTACGAGGCGATGATCGAGCACCAGCTGCCGGCCATGATTCACGTGTCGACCTCGATCAACCCGGCCTTCCACACCACGGGCGCCCACTATCTCAACGCCGATACCACCGCAGTGATGCAGCTTGTCGAGGGCGACCTGTTCGAGCGCTACCCGGAACTCGGACTCGTCGTTCCCCACGGCGGTGGAGCAGCCCCCTACCACTGGGGGCGCTTTCGCGGCCTGGCGGCGGCGCAGGGCAAACCCGATCTCCATGAGCACCTGTTGAACAACCTGTACTTCGATACCTGCGTCTATCATCAGCCGGGCATCGACGAACTCCTCACCGCGATCCCGACGAAGAACATCCTCTTCGCTTCGGAGATGATCGGTGCGGTGCGTACCGTCGATCCTGAGACCGGCCACTACTTCGACGACACCGTCCGCTACATCAACGACGCAGACATCACCGATGAGCAGCGTGCCTCGATCTTCGAGAACAATGTCAGGCGGGCCTACCCGCGACTCGATGAGCTCCTGCGTTCCCAAGGACGCTGAGATGCCACTTCTGGGATGCCTCATCGCCCACCCCCTCTGACTCCCAGCCCATCACCAGTGAAAGAAGACAGCATGTTCGATCTCGGAATCGTCCACACCTCCATCACCCGCCCAGATCCCGCCGAAGTCGATCGGCTCCGGGCATTCGGCGTGGCCACCGTCCACGAAGCACTCGGACGGGTGGGGCTCATGCGCCCCTACATCCGACCGATCTACCCGAGTGCACAGTTGTGCGGACCTGCCGTGACTGCGCTTCTGCAGCCGGGCGACAACTGGATGCTCCACGTCGCCGCCGAACAGGTTCAACCCGGAGACGTCGTCGTCGCCGGTTGCACGACCGAATCGGAGGACGGGTTCTTCGGAGAACTCCTCGCCAGCTCGTTGCGATCGCGTGGGGCCACAGGCCTTGTCATCGACGGAGGGTGCCGTGATACCGCAGAACTCGAAGAGATGGACTTTCCCGTCTTCTCCCGCGCCATCAACGCCAAAGGCACCGTCAAAGCCACCCTTGGGTCAGTGAATGTCCCCGTTGTCTGCGCGAACGCACTCATCCACCCCGGCGACGTCATCGTCGCCGACCACGACGGAGTCGTCGTCGTGCCCCGGGACCGCGTCTCCGCGGTGGCCGACGCTGCACAGAAGCGCGAAGACAACGAAGCGCAGAAACGAAAAGAGTTCGACGAAGGAGTCCTCGGACTCGACCTCTACGGCATGCGCGAACCACTGGCCGGTGCCGGCCTGACCTACCTCGACTGAGGGCGAAAGGAATCCACCATGACGAATTACGAGAACTTCGATGTCTCCCACCTCGGTGCTGTTGAGCTCTTCACTCCGGTATTCGACGAGAGCCTGAGCTTCTTCACCGACCTGCTTGCGATGAGGGAGGTCGCTCGGATCGGCGATTCCGCATACCTGCGCTGTTGGGACGAATACGAGTTGTACACCATCAAGCTCACCGCTTCGCACACCAACGGTGTCGGACGCACCCTCTACCGGGCCTCGAGCCAGGAGGCCCTCGACCGTCGTGTCGCTGCGATCGAAGCCACCGGACTCGGGCACGGGTGGAAGGACCCCGAAGTCGGTGTCGGCGCTTCCTATGAGTTCGAAGACCCCGACGGTCACCTGATGGCGATCTACTACGACACCGAACGCTATGTGCCCGACGACGCTGACCGGCCGGCGCTGAAGAACCAGGCCGCGAAGTTCCCCGGCCGCGGGGTCAACGCCCGCCGTCTCGACCACATCAACTACCTCGCCGCCGATGTCACCGCCTCCGGGGAGTTCTGGCGGGATGTGATGATGGCCCGCGAATCCGAACGCGTCGCCCTCGACGACGGAGGCTACGGCGCCTGGTGGTATCGCTTCCAGCAGAAGTCTTACGACGTCGTCTATTCCAATGATTGGACCAAGGAACGCGGCCGCTTCCATCACCTTGCCTTTTCTCCTGATACCCGCGAGGACATTCTCAAGGCCGCCGACATCTTCCTCGAAAACGGAATCTTCATCGAATACGGTCCCTACAAGCACGCGATCAATCAGACCTTCTTCCTCTACGTCTGGGAACCCGGCGGCAATCGCATCGAATTCGCCAACGCCGGCGCCCGTCTCATCCTCGACCCGGATTGGCCAGTCGTCGAATGGAGCGAGGCCGAACGGGCGAAGGGCCAGGCTTGGGGAATGAAGACCGTACCCACATTCCACACTCACGGCACTCCGTATGTTGAAGACCAGGAAGAGATCGACCGGGCCGCCATGGAAGGCCGTCCCTACACTCCGAAGGCATAGTTGCCCAGCCTCGGCGAGGGGCACAGCGTCGGTTGTGCACTTACCTGCCGTCGACGTGGATCGACCCGAAGTCGGCAGGTGTGGCCACTACTGCGCGGATGACCGTGGAGTAGAACCAGTCGAGCGCGCCCTGGCTCTGCGCTGTGCTGCGGCGGCAGACATGCAGGCGCACCGGTGGAACCTCGAAAGGCAGGTCATGCAGTTCGAGGTTCCATACGTGTGCCCACCCTTCGGCTATCGGGCGCGGGATCACAGCGATATGCCCGGGATTCGAACGCAGCAGGCTCGGCAGAGCGGCGAATCTCTCGACAGTCGCGGCGGGATCACGGGAGACGCCGGCCTGACGTTCGGCCGTTTCAAGCAGATCTGCTGCCGAATCCCCGCTGACTGAGATTCGCGGAAGCGCAGAGAAACGCTCAAGCGTCAACGGTTCCTCTATTTCCGGGGACTGGCGGGACATCACCGCGATATACGACTGGTCCTTGACCCGAGTGCGGACGAAACCGCCGGACAGATCCGCGGGCGCCACCGCCACATCGACGAATCCGCGCTCGAGCCATTCGACGAACCGGTTCTGATCGAGAGCGACCGACTCGATGCGCACATTCGGTGCCGTCCTCCTCACTTCGCTGAGAATGTTGCCCATCCACCCGATCTCCCCGAGCTCCGAGAGGGCGATGCGGAAGACCTTGTCCGAGGTGCTCGGGTCGAAGCGATGAATCCGACCCAGGGCGGTGTCGATGCTGTCGAGAGCGGCGCGCATATCACGGTAGGCATCCTGGGCCACCGGAGTGGGTTCCATCCGCCGCCCTACTCGCTCGAACAGGGGATCACCGAAATGCTTGCGCAGCCGCCCCAACGATTGGCTGATCGCCGACTGCGTCACGTACAGCTCTTCGGCAGCCAGAGTGAGGCTGCGCGTCTCGTGAACGATGACGAACACCCTGATCAGGTTGAGGTCGATCGCCGCCATGAGTCACCACTTCCGAAAGATTCAGCTACGTATAAGTACTGCTAATTCTAGTGCCGCGGTTGGGTAAGTAGCGTTAAGTGCAATTGGCGAGAAACCGTAGTGAAGGAGCTATCAATGTCATATTCAGCCGCCCATGCCATCTCTGCCGCAGGAGGCGTCATCCCCGCCCTCCGCAACGCTCAGGCGATGCCCGCGATCTTCCCCGTCACCCCGGAGTTCACGAACTGGCGGTCGGAGCAGAAAGCCTGGCGCGAATCCGTGGCTTTCCTCGACCAGTCACATCACATGACCGACTTGTTCATCAAGGGCCCCGACGCCCTCAAGCTGCTCACCGACACCGGTGTCAACAGCTTCGCGAAGTTCGCTCCAGGCAAGGCCAAGCAGTTCGTCGCCGTCAACTACGAGGGCTACCTCATCGGCGATGCCGTGCTCTTCTACCTCGAGGAGGACTCGTTCGACTTAGTCGGTTGGTACATGGTCATCGACTGGGTGCAGTTCATTGCCGAGACCGGGGGGTACGATGTCACGTTCGAGCGCGACAGCAATTCGATCATGCGCGAATCCGATGACCCCACCCTCTATCGCTATGAGATCCAGGGGCCGAACGCCCTGGCACTCCTCAAAGACGTCATCGGCGGTTCGGTGCCCGAGACCAAGTTCTTCGGCATGGCAGACTTCGAGATCGCTGGGCACACTGTCCGCTCACTTCGCCACGGAATGGCCGGGCAACCGGGATTCGAGCTCTTCGGGCCCTGGAGCGAGGGTGAGGATGTGCGTGCGGCGATTCTCGAGCATGGGGAGAAGTTCGACCTCGTGCGGGCCGGCGCCAAGGCCTATTCGACGGCCAACCTGGAATCGGCATGGGTTCCTTCGCCGACACCGGCGATCTTCACCGGTCATCGAATGGAAGAGTACCTCGAGTGGCTTCCCGCCTCCCGTATGGGCTCACTGGCGGGCAGCTTCGCCTCGGAGAATATCGAGGACTTCTACAACACTCCCTATGACATCGGGTACGGACGCACCGTGAAGTTCGACCACGATTTCATCGGTCGCGAGGCTCTCGAACAGATCGCCGAGGGTGACAACCGCGAAAAGGTGACCTTGGTCTGGGATCCCGAGGACCTTGCCGCGACCCAGCGGACGCTCTACGAAGAGGGCGTCCCCGCCAAATACGTCGAATTCCCCAAGGCTCGCTACGGACTGTTCCAAGTCGACGCAGTGCAGGTCAATGGCACGACGGTCGGCGTATCTCACGACGCCGGCTACATCACCAACGAACAGGCGTTCATCTCGCTGGCCAGCATCGATAGGGAATTCGCGGCTCCCGGCACCGAGGTGGAGCTGTTGTGGGGCGAAGATCCGGTGTCGTCGAAACCTGCTGTCGAGAAGCACCGTCAGGTCTCAGTGAAGGCCGTGGTCCAGCCGGCTCCGTATTCGTCCTTCGCCCGCGAGAACTACCGGAAGAACTGAGACGATGACCCAGCAGACCATCGGCTCGCAAGAGCTGCTGAAGTACTTCTCCCTCGAGATGACGGCGAAGGACACTGAATCCTTGGAGGCTGCGTCGAAGTCGATCCCAGAGGGAACCGCAGTCAACCTCACGTATCTGGGCAATGAGACGACTGAGATGCGCGTCGAGGCGGCACAGGCGATCGTCGATGCCGGGCTCAGTGCAGTGCCGCACATTTCGGCACGACGGCTTACAGGCGCAGACGAGCTGCGTGACTACCTGGAGCGGCTCTCTGCTGTCGGGGCTGTCGATCGGCTGTTCCTCGTCGGCGGCGACCCGAGTACACCCGTGGGGCCGTACCCCGACGCTCTCTCGGTGATCCAGTCCGGTCTGCTCGAAGAGTTCGGTGTGCGTGAGGTCGGCATCACGGGGTATCCCGAAGGGCATCCGGATATCTCCGAGGCGACTCTGTGGGATGCGCTCGAGCGCAAGCTTGCCGCTCTTGATCGTGCGGGTATTCAGTCATCGGTAACGACACAGGTCGCCTTTGATGCAACGGCGGTCGCGCAATGGATCGCCCAGGTGCGCGGGCGGGGGATCGGGACTCCGATTCGTGTCGGGGCACCCGGTCCTGCCGGGATCAAACGTCTCCTCGGGTTCGCCCGCAGGCTCGGAATCACCGCCAACGCGACGTTGCTCAAGAAATACGGCGCATCGGTGACGAATCTCTTGGGGAAGTCGACCCCGGCGACATTCATCGAACAGGCTGCTGAGGAATTTGCTCAGGACAACCTCGGCGATGTTCGGGTCCATTTCTACACCTTCGGTGGCCTTGTCGCCACGGCCGATTGGACACGTGATTACCTCGCCGACGCCGGCCGTGAAGACAGCCGAATTCTGGGACAAGGAGAGTCTGATGCCGATGTCCACTGAGACCTGGCAGGGTACTGAACAGCGATATGGGGCCGGCTCCAGCCAGGGTGTCGGAGGGGTCGAACTCGACCGTGCGTGCCTTATAGTGTCCGGACCCGAGCGCCGAGGCATCGTCTCCGCTGTCGGCTCCCTTGTCGCACGCCATGAGGGAAACATCGTCAAGAGCGATCAGTTCTCCAGCAGGGCGGAGGAGCCGACCTTCTATCAGCGGCTCATCTTCGAAATCGAGGACCTCGGCGGGGCACTGCCCGACCTCGAGGCGGATCTCGCATCGACGCTTCCCGGACTCGGGCTCGACTGGGAACTCATCGATCAGTCTGTCCCGAAGCGCATGATCGTCTTCGCATCGAAGTCCGATCACTGCCTGCTCGAACTGTTGTGGAGACACGAGCGGGGCGAGCTGAACGTTGAGATTCCCACGGTGATCTCGAATCATCGGGAAGTGGAGGAGGAAGTCGGCTTCTTCGGCATCCCATTCCACCATGTCCCGGCGAAGGGCGCGGACAAGTCCGAGGCCGAGGCGGCGATCCTCGAACTCATCGAGGGGCAAGCGGACTTCCTCGTTCTCGCCCGCTATATGCAGATCCTGTCGCCCGAGTTCCTCGATGCCGTGAAGGTTCCGATCGTCAACATCCATCATTCGTTCCTGCCGGCCTTCATCGGAGCAGCCCCATATCGGAAGGCGTGGGAACGCGGAGTCAAACTCATCGGCGCGACTGCCCACTATGTCACGCCGGAGTTGGACGCCGGTCCGATCATCGAGCAGGACGTGGCGTCGGTCGATCACACCTTTGACCACATCGATCTGCAGAAGCGCGGGGCGTATGTCGAGCGCGCCGTTCTCTCCCGGGCTGTGCAGGCGCATGCGGAAGACCGGGTCATCAGACACGGCAACCACACAATCGTGTTCAAATGACGGTGATGTGTCCGCGGTTGTCTTTCCGTGGAGGTCTGCCTGCTCGCTTCGGATGACACATCATTCGTTAACCCTGCCACCTGGTCGGCAAACGATGGCTGATGGTCAGCTGTTGACCTTGATGAGAATCTTCGAACCGGCGTCGTCGCGGAGTTCCCTGATCGCGGTTTCGACCGCGTCGAATTCGCGTTCGGTGACCCAGCCTTCGGTGCTGTAGACGCCGCGGCTCATCGCTTCGATGATGTCGTCGAAATCCTGAGGCTCATAGCCCACGGCGCCGACGATCTCGCGCTGGCCGAGCATGACGTTGCCGGCGTCGAATCTGACCTGCTCTTCGTACATCGCGACGACCGACACGCGTCCCGATGGTGCGAGATTGGCCATTGCCGAGTCGAAGCCGGACTGTGATCCGGAAGCCTCGACGGCGGCCGAGACACCTTCACCGGCGGTCATCTCATCGATGCGTCCGGCGAGGTCCTCGTTGACGGGGTCGATGACGGTGGCACCGAGGGCGGCGATGCCCTGACGGCGTTCGACGTTCGTCTCCGAGACCAGCACGTTGTCGATTCCCATGGCGCGGAATGCGTACCAGGCGCCGATGCCGACGGGTCCGGCGCCGACGAGCAGAGCGGTGCTGCCGGACTCTGCTCCGGAGCGGACGACGGCGTGCCAGCCGACGGCCATCGGTTCGACGAGGGCGCCCATGCGCAGGTCCACGTTCTCGGGCAGGCGGTGGAACTTGTCGGCGTCGATGACGATGAAGTCAGAGAGGCCGCCGCTCGCGGCATTCGAACCCAATGCCGCCATGAGGCGGCAGCTCATCGGCACACCGTTGCGACAGGCCGAGCACTTCCCGCAGGTGGCGACCAAGGGGAATACCGCCCCGCGGTCACCGACTGCGAGTCCGTCGACATCGTCACCGGCTTCGACGATGGTGCCCGAGATCTCGTGGCCGAGGATCTGCGGCAGCTTCGCTCCGGTCAGCGGGTGCGGCTCATCCGAGATGAACGGAATCAGTTCCGGGTAGTAGTAGACGTGGAGGTCGGAACCGCAGATACCCGCGAACCCCACCTTGACCTTCACCTGGCCCGGCCCCACCTCGGTGAGTTCGGGAATCTCTTCGAGGCGAAGATCCTCTTTGCCGTAGAACCGTGCTGCCTTCATGGTCGACTCCTCGGTCGTCATTGGTGTGTCTTCGGGCCTCAGCAGAAGCCTTGCCCACTGCAGGGCCACGTGCCGGCCCCGGAACGTCCTTGATTCATGGTCGGTCCGCAGGGCCTGGGCCGACAACCGCCAATCGCGGCGATTATGGCTGAGCAGGTCCGCCAACTGTGGCGCTGTACGCGGGATCGGCTTCAGTCGAGAAAAGCTACGGTTCGGCCGGGTGGCGGGTCGAACCGATCCAAATCGCCGCGGTTGGCGGTACCCACGTCCCCCATCGGCCGACAGGATCGTGTCTGTGCCGCACCTTCGCGACAGCAGAAAGGAACATCATGTCCACGAATACCCCTCGCCCGCCGTTCGATCCCGAGCTCGAGGCTGCGCTCACCGTCCTCGGAGAGCAGCTGCCGGTCACGATGACCATCGATATGGTGCCGATGATGCGCCAGGCCTCCTCCGAATGGAGCTCTGAGGATCTCGAACGAGAGGGGCTGACCAGCCGTGATGTCACCGTGCCCGGTTACGAGGGCCACGACATGGTGATGTCGGTGATTCAGCGCAAGGACCACGACGGCATCGGCCCAGGGATCTTCCACACGCACGGCGGCGGGATGGTCTCCGGTGACCGTTTCTCCGCTCTGAGCCAGACGATTCCCTGGGTGCTCGAGCACGATGCCGTGCTCGTCACCGTGGACTACCGGTTGGCGCCCGAGCACCCGGACCCCTATCCGGTCGAGGACTGCTATGCGGGTCTCGTCTGGACGGCAGAACATGCCGCCGAACTGGACATCGATCCGGAGCGCCTGGTCATCGCAGGTCAGAGTGCCGGTGGCGGAATCGCCGCCGGGGTTGCTCTGCTGGCGCGTGACAGGGGCGGGCCGGCATTGGCAGCGCAGGCCCTGTTCTACCCGATGCTCGACGACCGAGATCAGACGGTCTCGAGCGCGCAGATCGATGGGGTCGGATTGTGGGACCGGGGAAGCAACCGGATGGGATGGACGGCTCTGCTCGGCGACCGACGCGGAACCGACGACGTTTCGATCTATGCGGCTCCGGCGCGAGCGACGGACCTGTCGGGCCTGCCGCCGGCATTCATCGACTGCGGCTCGGCCGAAGTGTTCCGGGATGAGGACGTCGCCTATGCCTCGGAGCTCTGGCGTGCCGGAGTGCAGGCGGAACTCCATGTGTGGCCGGGAGGCTTCCACGGCTTCGAGCTCATCGCCCCGCATTCCGGCCTGGCGCAGGAGATGGCGCGGGCCCGCAACGCCTGGGCGAAGCGTATCTTCGCCTGAGACGAGGCCGGGACCGACCGGTACACTCGAAAGCATCCTGGGGAGGCGGGTCAGATGCATCGTTTGGTTCGGCAGCTGGACTCATTCGCACCGGAGGCGAGTGAAGCGCTGAAGATCGTCGCCTATTTCGACGTTCTCATCTCGAAAGACGCCGGAGTGGACTCGCTTCTCAGAGGTGCGGCCATGCTGTCGGGTGGAGTCGCCGGAGCTGAGTTCCGCGGGCGCACTGTTCGCTGCGACTCGAACGGTCGAACTCTGGCCGGGCAGACCGCGGCGGGCGCGACGTACGAGCGCAGAGGCGAATCGTGGCGGGTCTGGCTCGAACTCGACGAGGAGGACCATCCGACCGCGGAAGTGATCGTGGAACGGTTGGGATTCGGTGTCGCTCTTCTGGATACTCGGCGAACCGGAGAGCACGGGATCGAAGCCGCACTCGATCCCGCACGCACGGTCTCCGATCGGTTGGCTGCGTTGGCTCGCAACCACGTTCACACAACCGAACCGGTCCGTGTCATCGCCACACTGACTGATTCTCCGGCTCCGCCGGGACCGAGCTCGATCCTGCCCACGAGATTCGGCCTGATGCGCGCCACGATCGAATCCTCGGGCGGGTCCGCGGACTACCCGCATCGCATCGGTTTCGGTCTTCGCCTGCGCCCCGATGAGGCGCCGGAGTCGTGGAACTCGGCGATCATCGCCTTGCATCTGACCGATGAGGAAGTCACCCGCTCATTCGACGTCACCGAACTCGGGTCGATGCTCGACCTCGTCAAGAACTTCGACCCGGGCAATCCGCACCCCGATGTGGTGGCCTTGGCGTCCCTGGACGATCGGGCCCGGCGGGTGCTGCTGGCTCTGGTCGAAGCCGACAGCCTGCGGTCGGCCGCGACGGAGCTCGGAATGCACCACTCGACGGTGCAGGGTCGACACGAATCACTGACGCGGGCACTGGGCTATGACCCGCGGTCCAACCTCGGACGGATGCGCTACATCGCGGCCGGGCTGCTCTATCGCTTCACCGACCCGACGTACCTCCCCAGTTCCTGACCAGGCGGCGGACATGTGGCCATGTGGCGGGATCGGGCAGATGAAACAGCCTCGTTCGGCGGGTTTCCTCGCCCCTGCACGTCCGTAACGTAGCAGGCAGACAGAAACCGCTACGGAAACGGAGTACAGCCATGAATGCTTGGCCACAGGGAGAGGCGGCGCTCGTCACCGGCGCTGCTTCCGGGATCGGGCTCGGGGTCGCTCGCGCGCTCGTCGCCGCCGGGGTGAAGGTCGCCCTCGTCGACGTCAACGAGGATGCTCTGAAGAAGGCAGAACAGACCTTGACCGCCGCTGGGGGAGAGGTGTTCGCCCTGCCGTTCGACATCAGCGACGTCGACGAATGGGAAGCGGCCGCCGACCGCGCCGAGGAGGCGCTGGGGCCGATCTCGATCCTGTGCAATATCGCCGGCGTCAACGGCGGCGGTACGACGGAAGCGACTCCGCTGAAGGTCTGGCGCTGGGTCTACGGAGTCAACGTCGACGCTCAGTTCGCGGCTGTCTCGGCCTTCCTCCCCCGGTTCAAGAGCCGTGGGAGGAGGGCACACATCGTCAACACCGCTTCGATCGCCGGGATCGTCCCGATGGCAGGGGTGGTGGCGTACTCGTCATCGAAATACGCCTGCATGGGCTTCTCGCTCGTCCTACGAGAAGAGCTCAAGGGAACCGACGTCGGGATCTCCCTGCTCATCCCGGGTTCGGTGGCGACTCCGATCAATCGCAATGCAGCAGCGGCCGAAGCCGAGCTGCTCGGCACCGAAGCGGACTTCGACCTCGCCGAGCGCAACGGGTCTCTGCTTCAGCAGGGTGCCGATCCCGACAAGGTCGGAGAACAGGTCGTCGAAGCGGTCGTCGATGACCTGTTCTATGTCGTTACGCAGAAGGAATGGGGCGAGTTCGCGGCGCGGACCAATCGTGAGCTCGAAGCAGCGTACGCGGACTTCGACGGACGTCACGGCCCTGATCCGACGGCCGAAGCGATGAAGGCCGGGGAGCACACCATCGAGTGAGAACTGCCGGCAGGCCCACCCCTGTGACGGTGTGGGCCTGCCGACAGTGTCCGTATTCTCAGCCGCGGAGAGCCCGGACGATGAAGGCATCACGCGCGGCCAATGCGGGTTGTGAGATCGCTGCGTCGGGTGCCATGAAGCAGAAGCCGTGGCTGCCCCCGGCCCACAGATGCAGATCGACGGCGACACCGTCGAGGGTCATCCGCCTCGCCACATCGATGACCTCGTCGCGGAAGCCTTCCGACCCGCCCACGTCCAGGTAGGTCGGGGGCAGGCCCGCGTAGGAATCGGCACGTGCGGGGACGACGTACGGCGAGACGCCCGGTCCACCAGCGGAGTCGCCCAGCGCCGAACGCCACATGAACCGGACCTCGTCGCAGTTCGTCGGCAGGTCCTTGACCATGCGACTGCTTGGCAGCTCGAATCGGTCGTCAAGCATCGGGGCGATGAGCACCAGGCCGGCGATGGCGGGGCCGCCGCGATCACGGGCCGCCAGGGCCAGTCCCAAGGCGATTCCGCCTCCGGCGCTCACGCCGGCGACGACGATGCGACCAGGATCAGCGCCCAGGTCCGCGGCGTGTTCGACGACCCATTCGAGACCTGCATAGGAGTCGTCGAGCTGCGCGGGTGCCGGATGCTCGGGAGCCAGACGGTACTCGACCGACACGACGACGGCTTCGCCAGTGGAGGCGAACTGCGCGAAGTCATCGAGATACTGGTGGCGATTGCCCATGACCAGGCCACCGCCGTGGATGTAGAACAGCACGGGGAGGGCGCCCTCGGCTGTCTTCGGGGAGAGGACGGTCAGCCGGACATCCGGGTCACCGGTGGGCCCTGGTACGGACTCTTCTTTAACTTCGACGGTGCCACCGAGAGTGAGATCCTTCGGCTGAAGCGAATCACCGAATTAGCGGAGCTGTGGCAGGGTCTCGGCGGTGACCGGAGGGACCTGTGCTGCGATGGCCTCCACCAGTGCTGCGAGTTCGGGATCGAGTGGAGGACACTCCACTGTCCGATGGGTATGTGTCGACTGATCTGACATTGAAATCTCCTCTTGGTTCGACCGTCCTGCGCGGTGATGTATCAACGGTGACAAAGGAGAGGCAAGGTGTGACCCGCCAATCGCGGCAGATTCTCAGCACGGGCTCCGCCATCCGTATCGTCAGCCCGCTGCATCGTGGCGAAACCGTCGACGCGCAGCACGGGCCGGGTGGCACGGGTTGGGCGGAGCCGCGGGCAGCGGCGTGAACTGTCGTCGAATGGTCTCTGGCCGGACAGCGTGGCGCGAGCCTGATCGAGGTCGATCTCGGGCCTTACAGGTCGATTGCCACGACCGGGTCCGTGGTCGGCTGGTCGGATCCGCCTTCCGGCTCGACGGTGATGCCGAAGACGCTGTCGGCGGAGAACTCGTGGCCGGCGATCGTCACCGGCTCACCGGTCATCAGTCCGGCGCTTTCGGGGCCGTCATCGCCGATCACCCACATCTGCATCGACTTCCCGACCGGGGGCTGCCCGATATCGTCGGGACTGAGCCGGATGAGCTGTTCGGACTCCGAAGATCGAACCGTGACCGTTCCTCCTTTCGGAAGCTCGGCCGTGCTCGTGTGCAGATCATCGGCTTGCATCAGCCGTGTGGAGTCGTCGAGCTGCTGCTGCGCGGTGGTGAGATCCTCCTCGAGCTGGTTCTGACGCTGCGTTTGCTGCCAGACAGTCACCCCGGAGCCGGCCGCGACGATGAGCGCGGCCGCGGCGGTCGCATAGGGCAGCCATGAGCGACGACGTGACTCGCGGTGGTCGGCCAGCGAGGTCGGAGACGCCGACCCGACCGGGTTCGCTCCGGTCGGGTCGGCCTGCGTATGAGTCGCCGGGTTCTGCAGCCCGTCCGTCGAACCCTGCTGCACATGTGTCGAGGGGATGGCGAGGATCGCATCGCGAGTCGCCGTGCTGACCTCGGCGGGTTCATCGGATTCGACCGTCTCGGCCATGACGTCGGCATAGACGGCGACTTCGGCACGGAAGTCTGCATCGGACTCGGCAAGCGCCCGAGCCCCGGAGAGCTCGGAGTCGCTGAGCCCACCGAGGGCCAGCCCGGCAGCCAGATAGTCACGATCGGTGCTCATCGGCTCACCTCCAACTCGTCTCGCAGCTTCTTCATTCCGTCTCTGATCCGTGACTTGATGGTGCCCAGCGGCACCTTGAGGTCCTCCGAGATCCGGGCGTGGGACATGCCCTGATAGAAGGCCATGACGATCGGCCTGCTCTGTTCCTCGGGGAGGATCGTCAAGGCGGAGACCGTGCGGTCCGACTCCGCTCGGTCGATCACTGTCTGACCGGACCCTTCCGCCGCCTCGGCGGAGGTTCGCAGCCCATCGGCGGGATCACGGTCCTGCTGGGCCTGGACGCTGCGCACGCAGTCGATGGCTTGTCTGCGGCACAGGGCGACCAGCCAGGCCCTGCCCGTTCCTCGGCTCGGGTCGAATCCCGAACACCGAGTCCAGACCTCGGTGAAGCAGTCCCGGAGGACCTCCTCGGCGAGGGACCTGCTCGTCACGATTCGCAGGATGACAGCCTTGAGGATGCCCGACTGGTCCGTGAACAGCTGCTCGAAGGCGGCCGAGTCGCCTTCGGCGACTCTGACCAGCAGCTGACCGCTGTGGTCGGCCGATCTGTCGTCGGCCGGTCCGTCGTCGGTCGAGGCGGGAGCCGACTCTCCGTGTGGGGCCGGGTGCCCCGGGGGTTGAAACTCCGGGGGATCGTCTGAGCTCATTGACCAATGTTCTCATCCCCTCGGACTTCGTTTCGCAGAATACCCATCGGGTGGGCGAGAAGGGGCGGCCAAGGGTCCGATCGCGATATCATCGATCGGCCCCTGGCCGGTGCGCCTCGATGTCACTTGTCGGGCATCATCACACCGTCGACCATGTAGACCGTGGCGTTGGCGGTCTTGACGCCGCCGCAGACGAGGCCGGCATCGTCGAACTTCATGTCCTCGCCTTTACCGGAGATCTTGACCTTCGAGCCTTCGACGGTCTCGTGTTCGCCGGCGATCTCATCGGGTGAGAGCTGACCGGGGATGACATGGTAGGTCAGCACCTTCGTCAGCATGTCCGAATCCTTGGCCAGCGCGTCGAGGTCGTCCTTCGGCACATCGGCGAAGGCATCGTCGACCGGGGCGATGACGGTGAATTCGTCGCCGTTGAGGGTGTCGACGAGGTCGACATCGGGGTTGAGCTTGCCCGAGACCGCCTTGGTCAGGGTCGTGAGCATCGGGTTGTTCGAGGCGGCCGTGGCGACGGGGTCCTGGCCCATGCCCTCGACGGATCCGGCCCCGTCGGGGTTCTCCTCGGCGTAGGTCGAGCAGCCCTTGCCGACGAGATCGGCGTCGTCCATGGAGGCGTCGCCGGATTCGTCGGGCATCTCGGATTCGTTTGAGTCGGCCGGTTGGGATTCGGAGCTGCCGGAATCCGAACCGGATTCCTCTCCTCCGGAGCCGGAGTCCATGCCGCAGCCGCTGAGAGCCAACAGGCCGATGGCTCCGGCCGAGACGATGGTGGCGGTGCGAGTGCGAAGCAGTGTCTTCATTGTTCTTCTCCTAATCAACAGTGATGCGTATTCGCGCACAGCTGTGAAGTGATCTCCATTGCTCGCTGTGTACTGGGTATTCGCAGCGAGTGCGCATCCGGATGGGTGAATCGGGAAGAGACTTGAGGAAACGTTCGCCGAGGCGGCCGGTGGTCAGTCGATCCCCAGGCGGGCGAAGGCATCGCGGAAGATGGTCAGCGTGTCCAGACCAGGCAGCTTCTGGACGCTCTTATCGAGTTTGTCCAGTTCGTCGGTGTGTTCCTGGAAGAGATGACTCATCACATGCTCGACTTCGGCATCGTCCATCATCCCTGAGCCGACGGGCTTCCACAGCTTTCCCAGAGCCAGTCGGACGATCTTCTGAGCTCGTGGGTTGCCCTCGAGCCTCTGTCGTGCCTGGGTCGTGTAGAAGGCCACGTGCCGAGTCTCCTGCTTGGCGATGCGCTCAAGCAGCGGAGAGAGCACCGGGTGGTCCTGCATCGCCGCCATCCTCCGATATCCGGCAGTGGCCGAGAGTTCGTTGGCCATACCCCAAGCCATATGCACGGCGATGAAGTCCGTGCCCACCATGTTCGAGAGCATCGACTGCTTCGCGGGCCCGAGAGCGAGTTTCCACCCCAAGCTCATTCGTTTGGCTTTGACCTCGTCGTAGTCGATGTGGATCCCGTGCTTCTCGAGCACGGCGGCCAATGCCTCGCCGTGCCAGAACTCCTCGCGGTTCCACATGGTCATGAACGCCGCCGGTGCGTCCTCCCGGTGTGAAGGAGTGACGAGCAGCTCTCGGACGAAACATGTGGTGTGGTATTCGACGTCGCACATGTAGCGCACCGACCGCAGAGTGTCTCTGTCCAAGGGCAGGTCGTCGAACACGTCGAGGTCCAGATCGGACCAGTTGACCGCCTCGGACGTCTCGGCGTACTTGTCAAAGTCAAATGCCATGGTTTCTCCCTGCTCGAGCATGGGCTCTGCGAGTCGAGCGCAGCGCCGCCGTCACTTGATTCACTGAAGGCTGCGGGTTCCCGGGCAGGAACTGCCCGATCTTCGCATCCGAGTCGATGAGTCGCCGTCTGTCGGAAGCTGAGGCGAAGATGCTCGTCAGAGCACGGGCCTCATCCGGTTCGGGCACGCCGACGATCCGCAGGGGAGCCCACGGCCGCATGAGGTGGGCTCGAGCCGTGACTGCCTCGATCCGCGATCGTCGGATCCGAGCCACCGCCTCCGAGCGGAAGAAGCGGATGATCTCCTCGCGACGATCGATGATCTCGGTGAGGACGCGAGCGGCTTCACCGCCGAGTCGTGAACGCACCGCTCGTCCAGTTGCTTGGAGGCTCGCCTCCTGGATCGCGAGCCTGGCCATATGCCCGGCGGTGAGAGGTTCCTTGACCAACCCGCCGACGACGGGCGCGATGATCGGAAGACCTCGTTCGACCCACACTCCTCGCAGTCTCGGTGACCCGCCCTCGCGAGGGCCCTGTGGGATCGGGGAGGCTTCGAGGACGTCACGCAGTGCCCGCGCCAACCAGTACCGTTCGTAGCCCCAACCCGTGACGAAGGCCGTGATCCGCGCTTCGTTGGCCGTCCAGGAAGCGAACATGGCTCGGGTCTCGGCCAGCGCTGAGTTCTCCAGTCGCCAGAGGAAGCCGAGATCTCGTGCCACGTCCTCGGTCATCTCGATGCGCTCGGAGTCGAACTCGATGCGCCCCCGAGCGTGAGCAAGATAATCGCTGACATCGAATTCCGTGCGCAGCACGGTGGGATGCTCCGCATCGGAGAACAGTCTGCCTCCGACATGTCCGGGCGGGTGTTCGACGCGGGGGCTGCGGTCATGGCGTGTTCTGTCGTTCGTCACCATTCCATCACTTTCCATCGCTTCTTCAGTGCCAGTCCGTAGAGTCCGAGATCCGGTGTGACGGCAACGGGGTCGCCGACGAGTTCGAGCCACGCGGCATCCCCCAGAGAATCGCCATAGCCGGTCGATCGTGCCAGATCGGCGCCCACTGTGTCGGCGTATTTGCGCAGCCAGTTCGCCCGGGCCTCATCGACGAGAGGGGGTCTCGCGAGAAACCCCGAGAGAACGCCGTCATCGGTGACATCCATCCGGGTCGCCGCCACCTCGTCGAAGAGATCTGCGATCGGTTCGACGAGGACGTCCAGCGCGCCTGTCAGAAGCACCGTCCGGTGCCCGGCCGTGCGATGCTCGTCGATGAGCTGCCGGGCCCGTGGGCGGATGGAGTCGCGGATCGCCTGCCCGAGGCTGCCGGTCACGGCCGCTCGGAGCTCTTCGAGGCGGAAGCCCTGATACCGACGGTTGACCATGCGAATGAGTTCCGAGCGATCCCGGAACTCGGCTCGCAGCAGTCCGGGAACGATTCCGGCCATCGTTCCCATCATCGCCGGCCACCTGTAGATCGGCTGCGTGGCGCGAACGACAGCCACGAACTGCTGCACGATGTTCGCCGAGATCACTGTCCCATCGAGGTCGAAGACTGCCAGTGCATCGGCGGTGGGCCGCAGGGGCTGCGCAGTGAGCCGATTCTCGCCGCGTCGGCGGTCGCGCGAGTAGCTGCGCGTGAGTTCTGTGATGGCCGGTATGTGGATGTCTTGGAAGTATCTCTTCCAGTCGATCTCGGTCACGTCGAAGCTGCGGTGGGACGGGTAGTCATCCGGCAGCCGCTCCAGCAGTCGTCTCGTGTTCGCATCGTCGAAGATCATCTCCGTCTTCGTGTACTGCCGGTACAGATCGGCGAACTGACGCAAGGACTTCAGTTTGGCGTCGGTCCTGCCGAGCCGAGAGGCCAGAGCACGTGTATGCGCGGAGGCAGGCAGCCTGTCGACGACCTCGCGGCCGACCCCGGTTGCCAGTTCCTTCAACCGGATGCGCTGTTCGATGAGTTCGGAGCTGGGAAAGCTCCATTCGGGCACCGCTGTGGGAACGCCCTCACTGTCAGGGAGCGGGTGGGCGAGGAAGAACTCGCGAACCGTCCTGACCATCTGATGGAACGGCAGAGGATTGCTCGTGCCCGACACGACCTGGTAGTAGTCCGAATGCCCTTCGGCAGGCTGTACGGAGCCGCTTTCATGCCCGGCAGACTGCCGGTCGGGCGAGCCGTGTGCGGCAAGCGCGAGGATGACATTGACCACGTAGTCGACGGGGATGATATCGAGCACCGAATCAGCGTGCCCGGGGAACTCCGAGAGGCTCCCTTTGGCGTAGGCCATGATCAGGGGATCAGCGACTTTGAAACCGTCGATCCACCCGGGGCTCGGCCGGCGGATCGCGGATTCGATGATGGACGGGCGAACGAATGAGACCCGATGCCCTTCGGCGGCCCATTCCTCACCGATTCGCTCGGCTAGAGCCTTGGTGAAGGTGTAGATGTCCGTCCAACCGAGGGACTGGGCCCGGGTGCGTCCGAACTCGACGAGCCGATCCCTCACGTAGCTCTCCCGGGCGGCTTCGGCGCCCGCTGCCACTGATTTCGGACCCATCCGAGAGCTCTGTGCTTGAGCTGTGCGGATGAATCGGCGCAGCTTCTCCGGTTGTCTGGATTCGGCCTCGACGCTCTTCCTGGCCCGTCGCGCCGCCCGGAACTCATCGTCATGATCGACGGTGTGGCGCAACCGGGACTCCTGCACGACGCCCTTCGCGATCCCTCCGACATAGGCCGTCGAGACATGGATGACGTGAGGACTCTGCTGCGATTCCGACAAGGCGGCGTAGAGTCGCTCGACGCCCCCGACATTGGTGTCGAACGCCTCGTCGATCGCGGCGTCGAAGGACACGCTCGACGCGGAGTGGATGACGACGTCAAAGCGATCGGTCAGGGGCGGCAGATCAGCGAGATCCCCTTCGAGGACCGTGACCCGTGAGTCGAAGGCCTCGCGCACCGTCTCTTCACCGACCCGATCGATCCACGAAGCGAAGACCGGCTTGCCGAGGATTCGCCGCAGACGATCATGTCCCGACCGGTCCCCTCGGGGACGGACGAGTGCGGTGACGGCGACGTGCGGGTCGCTTTCGAGCAGCGCCTGCAGCAGCGCCTGACCAAGGAAACCTGTGGCACCGGTCAAGAGGTATCGGCTGGAGTGCATGCGGAAACCTAACGGGTAGAGAGTGCGATTCCGTGGAAGCGCGGACGTGGCTGACACAACTGATTCGGTGCGGACCGGTGTTTGGATGCCTGTATCGTGGCAATATGCATGTGGCCCTCATCACTGGAGGCACTGCGGGGATCGGCGCGGCTTTCGCCCGCGCTTTCGCCAGACGCGGTGTCAGTCTCGTCCTCGTCGCCCGGGACCCCGACGCACTGGAATCGTCTGCCGAGCGCATCCGCGGTGATTTCGGTGTGGACGTCGCAACGATCGTCGCCGACCTCGCGGACCGGGATGCCCAGGCCCGCGTGGCCGCCCGGATCGAAGAGCCCGGCTCGGAACCCGATATCGACATCGTGGTCAACAATGCGGGATTCTCGGTCCGCTCGAGCCTGCTCAGCCCGGATGTCACCGAACATGATCGAGGCTTCGAAGTGATGCAGCGCGCCGTGCTGATCATCGGCGGTGCCGCCGCCAGAGCGATGAAGCATCGAGGACGAGGCTGGATCATCAATGTCTGCTCCGTCAGCGCGGGACTCACTCAGAACAATTACACCGCCATCAAAGCGTGGACGCAGAACTACTCCGAGGCGCTGTCGGTCCAGACCGCGGGCACGGGTGTGAGTGTGACCGCTCTGGTGCCCGGATGGGTGCGCACGCAGTTCCATTCCCGCGCAGGCATCGCCGGAACGTCGATTCCCGACCTGCTGTGGATGGATGCGGACATGCTGGTGGAGGGGTGCTTGCGGGATGTCGCCCGTGGGAAGAGGATCTCGGTGCCGCAGCTGCGATGGAAGGTGATCTCGTCGACGCTGCGGCTGCTGCCGCGTCCGGCAATCCATCGTCTCTCCGCTCTGCTCACTTCTCGTCGGCAGCAGGAAGGATAGAGCGGCGACGCTCGACCGGTCGAAGAAATTCGAGGGAATGCCCATCCGAAAGCGATAGCGGCTCCGAATCAGTGGAGATGACTGATCACACTCTCTCTCCGCCGGCGCCGCCGATGTACAGGTCGCGCATGCGCGCCGCGCTGAGATTCCTCCTCCAACGTGTCCTCTTCCGCGGCCTCATCCGTTCGACGATCACTCCGACGGTCAGGATCGCTCCAGGAGTGCGCAAGCTCGACCGAGGCTTTCTCGTCATCGCCAACCACACCTCGCACCTCGACGCGCCCATCATCGCGCAGAGTCTGCCGCGCAGGCAGTCGCGGTTCCTTGCGACCGGAGTCGCCTACGACTACTTCTTCACCGTGTGGCACAAGCGGCTCTTCGTCCGCTGGCTCTTCAACGCGTTTCCGATCCATCGCGAGGGTTCACACGGCAGCTCGCATCTGCCCCGCGCTCTTCTGCGCTCGGGTGTGCCGGTTCTGCTGTTTCCCGAGGGAGGTCGGCAGAAGTCGGGCACGATCGCCGATTTCAAGGTCGGGTCGATCAAGCTGGCAGTCGATGCTTCTGTCCCCATCGTGCCGACGGCCGTCGTCGGAGGCTTCGAAGCGATGCCCAAAGGCTCCGCCTGGCCGGTGCCGGGCAAACCACCTGTGCATGTCGTCTTCGGTGAACCGGTCAGCGCTCGACCAGGGGAATCGCTGGGTGCACTCACTGCGCGTGTGCAGCGTCTCGTCGCAGAGCTCTTCGCAGCGGGAGCCGAAGACATCGGGGCCCGCAGCGAACACACACCGGTTGAGGAAAGGACGAAGAAGTGAGCGAACCGATGAGAATGCAGGACGTCAAGCGGCACCGCTGGTGGGGCTGGGGTGCCGAAGGGGTCGACTTCCAGTGGGAGACCAAACCCGACTTCGCTGCGATCGCGAAAGACAAGGTCGGTCTCGACCTCTGGAACGCGCCAAGACCGAAGACTCCGGTGCTCAGCGACCTGGACCTACCCGGGTCCCGCATGTCATCGGCGCTTCTCGACGAGCTCGGCACCGTGGTGGAGCCGGACAATGTCAGCGTCGACGACGAACTGCGCGTCGTCCATTCGTTCGGCCGTTCGCTGCCGGACCTCTACCGGGTGCGCCACGAGCCGATCACCCGCCTCGTCGACGCCGTCGTCTACCCCGGAAGCGAGGACGAGATCGCTGCCGTCCTCGCCCTCGTCCTTGAGCGCGACCTGGTGCTCATTCCCTACGGCGGCGGCTCGTGCATCTCCGGCTCAGTGACTCCGAGCCCGGATGAGGAGCGGCCCATCGTCTCGCTGAATCTCGGGAGAATGCGACGAGTCATCGACATCGACGAGTACTCGGGCTTCGCCCGAGTGCAAGCCGGAGCCTATGGGCCCGACCTCGAGGAGCAGCTCAATCTTCGCGGATGGACGATGGGCCATTTCCCCGACTCGTTCAGCTATTCGACACTCGGCGGGTGGGCGGCGACCCGGTCGTCGGGAATGCAGTCGGACAAGTACGGCGACATCGAAGACATCGTGCGTGGTCTTCGTGTCGTCCACCCACGTGGCGTGATGGTGAGCAAGCCCATTCCGGGCCGCGATTCGGGCCCGTCGGTGCATGAGATGATCCTCGGCAGCGAAGGACGTCTCGGTGTGATCTCGGAATGCACTGTGCAGGTGCACCGGCTGCCGAAGGTGCGGCAGGTCATCGCCTACCTCTTCCCTGATTGGGCGAGTGGGGTCGAGGCCATGCACGACATCGCCCGTTCCGAGGTCACACCAGCGTTCACCCGTCTTTCAGACGGGCCCGAGACTCGCTTCAGTCTCGCGATGGTCTCTGAGCCGAGGGGTGTGAAGGCCACGATCGCGGCTCGCGGTCAGGACGCACTGTTCGCCTACCTGCGGTCCAAAGGATGGGACACGACGGAAGGCATGTGCCTGTCATACGTCTGCTTCGAAGGGTCGAAGGAGCGGGTGGCACGTGAGAAGGCCGAGGTGAAGGAGCTCATCGGTCGCCGAGGCGGAATCAGCCTCGGCTCCGGGCCCGGCGCAGTCTATGATCAGAAGAAATTCGACACCCCGTACCTGCGCGACTTCCTGCTCAACTACAGAGTCTTCGGCGATGTCTGCGAGACGGGAGTGACATGGGGAGATCTCAAGAACGTCCATGCTCGGGTGCACGAGAGATTCCGACAGAACCGCAGTGAGCAGGGCGGACCGGGGTTCATGTTCTGCCATCTGTCCCACAGCTATCATGGCGGTGCCTGCCTGTACTTCACCTTCGCGATTCCCTATGCGAATGAGGACACGGCGCTGGCGGAGTATCAGGAAGTCAAGGCCAGCATTCAGCAGGAGTTCATCGACTCCGGCGGAGGCCTGTCGCACCATCACGGAGTCGGCACCGAACACCAGCCGTGGCTCGTCGACGACATCACCGAGCCGGGGGCATTCATGGTCGATGCCGTATTTCGGGCCACCGACCCCGGACAGAACCTCAACCCGGGGAAAGTCCTCGGCGATCGGGATGAGCCCTGAGGACTTCCCCCTCACTGCTGTCGCTGCACCACAGCTATCGCACGCATCTTCGTCACCGTGCGGTGAGGACCTCCTGCAGACCGACAGCTTCGATGGGCATTCGAGCGGCACTGCACAACGCCGCGACGTAGGGTCGAGGGCACGTGAGCCGAGAGATGTTGAGTGCGTCGAGTTCGGAATATCCGGGGGCTGCGATCGCGGCCGTCCATCGTCCGTGCGGGCTGATTCCTGATCGCCGGTTGGCAACCTCGGTCACTGTGAGATCACCGGGCGGCACGGACAGCCCGTGCCCGGTGGTCTTCACTGCGGCTTCCTTGCACACCCAGAGGTCGATGCGCTGACGAACGGGATCGCCCTCGGGCAGAGTCTCCGTCGGGCCGAGCACGTAGTCGTCGAAGCCTGTGAAGACATCGTCCGGAACCTGTTCGATGTCGACTCCGACCGGTGAGGACCCAGGCGCCGAGCCGACCACCACCGCATCGTGCGAACGCGACAGGCTGAGCTCGGCCCCGGGGACTGCCGGCTTGCCATGGGGGCCGCCGCACGTGCGACAGCGGCGCGTCAGCTCCAGTTCGCCGGCCTCGTCGAGATCGATACCGAGGCGGCGAGCAGCCATGAGCCGAAAGATCAGATGCGCCCCTCGGAACGCGGCCCGATCGGCGGGTCTGCGAAAGCGGTCCGCGCGAGCGGCCTCGTCCGGTGACAGCATCGCACTGAGCCAGGGGTGTTCGGCAAGCGCCCGTTCGATCGCTGAGATGTCGCTGATGAGGTATTCGATCGCGGTTCTCGTCATCTCCGACTGATCCGACGGTACTGGGAGACGGCGATGGGGGAGAAGACGGCGATAACCGCAACGCAGCTGAGGATCGCATAGATGACGGCGTTGTCGGCCGGCCAGCCCGTGCTCGTGACGAACCCGACCGGCGGTGCGTTGCCGAACAGCTCTCGGGCACTGGTGGCGACCGCGGTGATCGGATTCCACGCGGCGATCGTCTGCAGCGGGCCGGGAAGGGTGTCGATCGAGACGAAGGCTCCGGAGATGAAGGTGACGGGGAAGAGCCAGATGAGGCCGAGGCTCTGTGCCACCTCGACGCTCCTGGCCGTCAGTGCGATGACCGCACCGATCCACGACATCGCGAAGCTGAAGAGGAGCAGGAGCGTGATGCCCAGCAGGGCCGAACCGAATCCCTCGGTGATGCGCCACCCGATGAGCAGACCGCAGATCATCGTCACGGCCACGGAGATGAGGCTGGTGACCAGGTCCGAGGATGTTCTGCCCAGAATCACGGCGACTCGTGACATCGGCAGCGAACGGAAACGGTCGATGAGTCCGAGCTGGAGGTCTTTGGCGAGGTAGACGGCGGTGAAGGAGGAATTGAAGGTCAGCGTCTGAGCCAGGATCCCGCCGATGAGGAACTCCCGGTACGGTGCGCCGCCGAGGCTGCCGCCGAAGACGAACGCGAGGAGGAAGACGAAGATCACCGGCTGGACGATTCCCGTGACCAGGGCGCCCGGGGTCCGACGGACGGTGAGCAGATTGCGCCAGGCGATGACGGAGCTGTCGCGGGCGGCGGAGACGAGCGCGGTCATGCTCCCACCTCGGCGGTGTCTGCCGGTGTCCGTGAGGGTCTCGCCGAGGCGGGCTGTCCGGTGAGGTCGAGGAACACGTCGTCCAGCGTGGGACGGCACAGGGCCGCCTCGGTGACCGAATGCCCCTCCTCATCAAGGGCGGCAAGCACCTGGAGCAGATTCCTCTGCCCCAGCGGTGCGGACGCGGTGATGCGCAGTCCCGACGAGTCCGCCTGCGGGCGGGCGGAGTCGCCGATGAGGCGGTCGAGGATCCGCAGGGCCCCGTCGAGGGAGTCGCGGTGGGTCAGCGTCAGTGTGACCCGTTCGGCGCCGAGCCTGCCCTTGAGATCCGTGGAGGTTCCCTCGGCGATGACGTGTCCGGAATCGATGACGGCGATGCGATCGGCCAGCTGGTCGGCCTCTTCCAGGTACTGGGTCGTCAGCAGCACGGTGGTGCCGCCTCTGACCAAGGTGGTGATGACCTCCCAGGTGTCGAGCCGGGCACGAGGATCGAGCCCGGTGGTCGGTTCGTCGAGAATGACCACCGGCGGACGCACGACCAGGGCCGAGGCCAGGTCGAGTCGTCGTCGCATGCCTCCCGAATAGGCGCCTGCGCGTTTGCCGGCGACGTCGCTGAGACCGAATTCGGCCAGCAGCTCGCGGGCGCGGGCCGCCGATTCCCGGCGGCTCATTCCGTAGAGGCGGGCGACCATGACGAGGTTCTCGTACCCGGTGAGCTTCTCATCGACGGCCGCGTACTGGCCGGAGAGGCCGATGCTGCGGCGGACGGCAGTGGGATCGGCGGTCACCGAGTGTCCTGCGACGACGGCGGTGCCGGAGTCGGGGCGGATCAGTGTGGACAGGACCTTGACGGTCGTCGTCTTCCCGGCTCCGTTGGGGCCGAGGAGCCCGAAGATCTGTCCCTCCTCGATGTCCAGGCTGATGCCGTCGAGAGCTCGAAAGGCTCCGTAGTTCTTCCTCAGGTTCTCCAGGCGAATCACTATGAGGCGATCTCGGCGAGCCGGCGCGGAGTGATGTCCTTCCAGTTCTCCTCGACGAATTCGAGGCAGTCGTCGCGGCTGGCCGGTCCGAACACGAGGACCCATCCCGCGGGCACATCGGCGAACGACGGCCACAGCGAGTGCTGCTGCAGGTCGTTGACCAGCACGCGGAAGGTCCCTGTTGTGTCGTCGAAGGGGTTATTCACGGGGTTTCAGCTCCTAGTGGTGTTGCTTGGCGGGGTTTGGTTCCAGGAGTGGATGGAACTCATCTGTGATTCGGCGGCCTCGTCCATGTGGATGGACAGGACGGGAAGAATCTCTCCGACAGCCTCGGAGCCCAGCATGTCCGAGTGCCGGGCATCGACCTCGGTGACGTGGATGTCGCCGGTGACGAATCGGCGCCATGACTCGGGTCCGGGAGTGCCGTTCGGAACGTCGCGGGTCGCGGTGAAGAGCAGCAGCTCACCATCGAAGGCCTCCACCGGGGCCTCGCGGATCAGTCTGGCCAGGGTGAAGAACCCGCGGGTCATCGCCGCAATGGTCTCCGATGCCACATTGCCGAGGGGATCCCCGTGTGCACGCAGGATCTCCAGGGCCCGTTCGTCATCGAGACCCTCCATCGTCTCCGTGATCGCCGGATGATTGGCGCCGAGGTAGTTCGCCCACAGCTCGGATCCTTCGCCGACATCGGCGTTGCGCTCCTGCCCGTCGGGGAAGGCATCGAGAATGCCGAGGAACGCGACGGACTCGCCCCGCTCCTGGAGGCGGGTGGCCAGACGGTGGGCGAGGATGCCGCCGAGAGACCACCCGATCAGGTGGTAGGGACCCTCGGGCTGAACCGTCTGCAGGTGGGTGATGTAGTCGTCGGCGAGCTCGGTCAGTGTCTGCGCGGTCATCTCCTCCGGATCGTCCGGGGAGAGGCCGGGCATCTGCAGGCCGATCAGCGGGCGTTCCGGATCGAGGCCGCCGAGCATCGCGGCGAATCCCCAACTGATGCCCGTGGCCGGGTGAACGGCGAACAGCGGCGGCTTCGTGCCCGCGCGGCGCAGAGGAAGCAGACGGTGGAGGCTCTCGGCGATGGAGTCCGCGCCGCCGCGGCCGGCCTCGAGAACGAGCTGCTCGACGGTCGGTGAGCGGAACAGGGCCTGGACCGACAGCTCGGCACCGAGGGCCTCGTTGACGGCCGCGATGAGGGGCCGGGCGAGGAACGAGTGCCCGCCGAGTTCGAAGAACGACTCGTCGATGCCGACCTGCGGCAGGGACAGCACGCGAGCGAAGATCGCGACGACGGCTTCCTCCTGCGGCGTGCGGGGCCTCAGCCGCGAGCCGACGGTCGCGGTCGACGGATCCGGCAGGGCCGCCTCGTCGATCTTGCCGTGAGCGGTGAGGGGGATCTCGTCGATGACCACGAGGTGCGAGGGCGCCATGTATGAGGGAACGATCGAGCGCACATGGTCGCGGGCCGCATCGGCGAGCTCGGTGGCGGTCCCCGTTCTCGCGCCGGCCTCGGCGACGACATAGCCGACGAGCTGGATGGTGGCAGGGTCCGTGCCGAACGGTCGGACGACGGCGTCCCTGACGCCCGGTGCCTGGCGCAGGGCCCGCTCGACCTCCCCGAGCTCGACCCGGTATCCGCGCAGCTGGATCTGGTCATCGCTGCGACCGATGAACACGAGCTCTCCGTCCGCGTGCCGGACGACGAGGTCACCGGTCCGGTACATGCGCTCGCCCGGGCCGCCGTGGGGGTCGGCGACGAAGCGTTCGGCGCTGAGCCCCGGTCGGCCCCGGTACCCGTGGGCCAGCTGCTCACCCGTCAGATACAGTTCCCCGATGGTTCCGGACGGGACATGGTTCAGACGTTCGTCGAGGATGTATCCGCGCATGCGCTCGAGCGGCGTCCCGAGCATCGGCGTCGGAGAGGCGCCCACAGGTGCGGCGAATGCGTCGACCGTGGTCTCGGTGGGTCCGTAGAGGTTGTGGGCGATGATGCCGGGATGGTCGTGCAGCCACTGCCAGAGGTCGGGATCGATCGCTTCCCCGCCGAGGGCGAGGACGATCGGAGCGCCTTGCTCAGCGGCATCGGCGAGCATGCGCTCGAATTCCGGTTCGGTGGAGAGCAGGCGAAGGTAACTCGGTGTTGTCTCCCAGAACCCGATGCCGAGTCTGCGAAGATCGGCCGCCAGCCGCTGTGGATCGCGTTGGACGGTTTCCGAGACGATGTGCAGCGGGTGCCCGACCATCATCCACAGCAGGGGATCCCACGCGGCATCGAAGCCGATTCCGGTGGTGTGGGCGACCGGAATCCGCTCGGCCTCATCGCTCGGGGTCGGCAGGAACCGGGCGCGGTGGGAGGCGAGGAGGTTCGCCAGGGCCGCGTGGCCGACCTCGACGCCCTTGGGCCGGCCGGTCGAGCCGGAGGTGAAGGTCACATAGGCCGCCGAATCACGGTGAGGTGCGGGCAGCGTCGCGGTCGTGGTCGCAGCGGTTGCCCTCGGGACCGTCGACCCCTGTGGAGCAGGTGAGGGGCGAGCCGAACCGTCGGCGGGCGAGATCTCGATGATGCTCGGGGTGATCCCGGCGTCGGCGGGGACGGGCGCGAGCGTGCTGCCCGGCTGTGTGATGACGATGAGGGGTGCGGCGTCGGTGAGGATCGCAGTGGTGCGACCGCGGGGATAGTCGATGTCGATCGGGTTGAAGGCCGCACCGGACTTGAGCACGGCCAGTGTGGCGACGATGACGCCGAGGCCGCGACTCAGTCGCACGGAGACCGTGTCGCCGGCGCCTGCTCCCTGGTCGATGAGCTCGTGCGCCAACCGCGTTGAGGCCGCGTCGAGTTCGCGGTAGGACAGCGACGTCCGGTCGGACCGGGCCGCCACGGCATCGGGCATCCGGGCGGCCGTCGCGGCGAAGACGTCGAGCACCGGTGGCGGCGTGTCCGCAGGCACGGGACCGGTGAGGGACTCGATCGCCGTCCGCGTATCGACCGGGTCGAGCAGGGCGATGTCGCGCAGCGGACGTTCGGGATCCTTTACGGCCTCGTCGACGAATCGGGAGAATCGTCGGCAGATGCCCGCGATGGTCTCCGCGTCGAACATCGATGAGTTGTAGTCGAGGACCACCGCGAGCCCCGCCTCGGCGTCGCTGCGGCGGAATGTGAACGAGAGGTCGAACTTCGCGTCACCGGTCTCGACTTCGGGTTCGACGCTCGTGGTGACACCGGGCAGGTCGAGACTCGGCGCAGATGTCTCCTCGAGGGACAGCATGACCTGGAACAGGGGATGGCGGCCCAGTTCGCGAGGCGGATTGACCGCTTCGACGAGACGCTCGAACGGCACGTCGTCGAGTTCGACAGCATCGATGACTGCGGCGCGGGTGCGAGCCAGGAGAGCGCGCAGGCCGGGGCCCGCCGAGGTGTCGGTGCGGATCGGAATGGTGTTGACGAAGAGTCCGACCATGTCCTCCAGCGCCGGGTCCGACCGTCCGGCGCTGGGGGAGCCGATGACGATGTCCTCACCGGCACCGAGCCTGCTGAGATAGCCCGCGAGCACGGAGTGCAGCGCCATGAACAGGCTGGCCCCGTTCTCCGCGGCCACCGCTGCCAGACGGGCAGAGGTGCGGGCGTCGAGGCTGAAGTGATGGTGACGACCCGACTGCCTGGCGGTCGTGGGACGGGGACGATCGGCGGGCAGGCTGATGTCGGTGGGAATCCCCTCGAGCCGGTCGTGCCAGGCCCGGATCTTCCGTTTCAGGAGCGGGGCCTCCGCTGCAGGGGCTTCCTCGCCCTCGAGGACGTGGCGCTGCCAGAGCGCGAACTCGGCGTACTGGACCTCGAGGGTGCGCTGCATCGGATGGGCCGAGCCGCGCAGTGCGGCATAGGCGGTGGAGAGGTCCTGCGTCAGGGGTCTCAGCGAGGCGCCGTCGGTGGCGAGGTGGTGCATCACGAGGTGGAGCACCCACTCGTCGCCTTCGGTGAAGAGGCTCGCACGAATGGGCAGGTCGCGACTGAGGTCGAATCCGACAGCGGCCTCATCCCGCATCCGCTCCGCGGTCTCTGCGCCGGAGGTCGTGGTGCGGTGTTCCATGAGACCCTCACCGGCGTCCGGGGGCAGGATCTGCTGGACGGGGCTGCCCTCGACGCTGGGGTAGACGGTGCGCAGGATCTCGTGCCTGGCGATCACGTTCGTCAGCGCCTGCCCGAGGGACTCCGGGTCGAGGTCTCCGGAGAATCGGACAGCCAGGGAGATGGTGTAGTCCGAGGCATCGGTGTCGAGCTGATTGAGGAAGTGCAGTCGCGCCTGCCCATAGGACAGAGGGATCAGCTGCGGTCGGGTGTGCCCGTGCGACCGACTCCACGCGGTGAGGCTCAGGTGCGGCGCACCGCCGGCCGATTCCGCCGTGATCGTGGGTTCCTCGGTGGATGCCGGCTCGGTGGGGCCGCGAGAATCGAGTCGATGCAGCAGCGCAGCCGGGGTGGGGGAGTCGAAGACTGCGCGCAGCGGCAGCTCGGTGTCGAAGGCAGCCCGGATGCGGCCGATGAGGGAGACCGCCAGCAGCGAATGCCCGCCGAGGTCGAAGAAGTCGTCGTCGAGTCCGATGTCCTCAGTGCCGAGCACGGACGAGAACTGTCGGCACATGGTGCGTTCGTCCGCGGTGCGCGCGGCCCTGGAATCCTTGGCCCCCGAAGCGGCGGGAGCCGGCAGCCGGGAGCGGTCGAGCTTGCCATGTGACGTCAGCGGGATCGAATCGAGACCGACGAGGATGTGGGGGACCATCGGGGCCGGCAGCTGGGCGGCAAGATGGTCGCGGAGGGCGGCCTCGTCGGCGTCCCCTGTGTAGTAGCCGATGAGCCGTGCCGACCCGGGATCCGTGGGATTCTCGACGATGGCCGCCGCCTGGGCGACGCCGTCGCCCGAGGCCAGGGCGTTCTCGACGTCTCCGAGCTCGACTCTGTATCCGCGCAGTTTGATCTGGTCGTCATCGCGGGAGACGAAGTCGAGGCTGCCGTCAGGGTTTCGGCGCACGAGGTCGCCGGTCCGGTACATCCGAGCGCCCGGTTCGAGAGGATCGGCAACGAATCGTGTTGCCGTCTCCTTCGGCCTGTTGACGTAGCCGGAGGCGATTCCGGCGCCTGCGAGATAGAGATCGCCGACGACTCCACGGGGAACCTCACACAGATGCTGATCGAGGACCATGGTTCGCACATTCCTGATCGGATGACCGATGGTGGGCCTGTCTCCCTCGACTGCTGCGGTGACGGAATCGATGGTGAATTCGGTGGGACCGTAGAAGTTGCGGGCACGCACCGCGGGGTGCTCGGCAAGCTCCTGCCAGAGATCCTCGGGCACGGCCTCTCCGCCGAGGGCGAGCGACAGCGGGACGCGGTCCCCACCGGTGTCGTCCTCGAACAGCCCTGAGATGATGAGCTGCCTGACGAACGACGGGGTGGTCTCGAGGGCCCGGATCTCATGCTCGCGGCAGAATCGGACGAGTGCTTCGGCATCGCGGCGGATCTCGTCGCCGACGATGTGCAGACTCGCTCCGGCCACGAGCCAGAGCACCGGATCCCAGGCGGCGTCGAAGCCCAACCCCGCCGTGTGCGCCGCCTGGACCGGTCCGACGTCGAGTCCCGCCTCGGCGAAGATGGTCTCCCGATGATGGGCCAGCAGATTCAGCAGCGCACTGTGAGGGACGGCCACCCCCTTCGGGGTGCCGGTCGAACCCGAGGTGTACATCTCATAGGCGCGGTCGCTCGGGACCGGACGGTCGGCCCCGCGGCGACCGAGTTCGGCGGTGTGGAGTTCGGTAGTGCCGATCGCTGTGCCCGGGCGGACCGGGAGTTCAGCCTCGTCGGTGATGATGGCCGCGGGGGCGCTCGCGTCGAGGATCAGCCGGATCCGCTCTCCGGGGTAGCTGAGGTCGATGGGCACGGCGACTGCGCCGATCGAGAGCACGGCCAAGGGTGCCGCGATGGCGTCGGCGGACCGGGGAAGGGCAATGGCGACGCTGTCTCCCGCTGTGATCCCTCGGGCGGCCAGGACATGAGCGATCTGGTCGATGAGGGCACCGAGGCGGGCGAAGGTCAGCTCACCGTCGTCGGCGATGAGCGCGCGACGTTCGGGATGGCTCCGGATCGTCGAATCGAGGACGTCGAGGATCGTCGATTCGGGTGCGACCGCGTCGCGGCCCTGACCCTGAGCGCGGATCTCTGCGATCTCGTCCGGGCTCAGCACCTCGAGTTCGCGCAGCGGTGTGTGCGGGTCGGCGGCGAACTGGTCGATCACACGGACGAATCGTGCGGCGATGGCTTCGGCGGTGGATTCGTCGAAGAGCGCGGAGTCGAACTCGAGGGAGCCGGTGATGCCGGCAGCCTCACTGACGGTGTGCATGTCACCGACCGTGTGAGTCGCGCCGTCGTTCTCGCGTTCGGCCAGGTCGAGGAGGAGGTCGAACTTCGCCTCCGACACCTGTGGCCCGGGTGCGGGTTCGACGTCGAGGTCACCCATGTCCAGGGCCGCCGGGGCAGTGTTCTGCAGGGTCAGCATGACCTGGAACAGAGGATGGAGCTGGTCCGAGCGTGGGGGTGCGAGTTCGTCGACGACTCGTTCGAACGGCGCATCCTGATTGGCATAGGCAGAGAGGTTGGACGCGCGGACCCGATCGACGACATCGACGAGGCTGGGGTTGCCGGAGGTGTCGGTGCGCAGGACAAGGGTGTTGACGAAGAATCCGATGAGGTCGTCGAGTTTCGTCTCCGTCCTGCCGGCGACGGGAGTGCCGATGGGAATGTCGGTGCCGGCGCCGAGTCTGCTCAGCAGCACAGCGAAGGCGGCCTGCAGGACCATGAATAGGCTGGCATTGCGCTCGCCGGAGAGCCGGCGCAGACCGGCGTGGGTCTCGGCGTCGATGTCGATCGGAATCCTGCGGGAGACGCGGTCGGTGTTCTGTGCGCTCCTGGGTCGATCGACGGGAAGCCTGAGTTCGACCGGAGCTCCGCTCAGCGCGTCCTTCCAGTGGGCCAGCTGGTCGGCGATCTCGCTGTCGGGGTCTTCCTCGGAGCCGAGGGTCCTCCGCTGCCACAGTGCGTAGTCGGCGTACTGGATCGGCAGTTCGGGGATGGTGGGGGTGGTGCCGCGAGCCCGAGCGCGGTAGGCATCGGAGAGGTCACCGGCCAGGGGGCGCAGCGACCAGCCGTCGGCGGCGATGTGGTGCAGCGTGAGCAGCAGGAGATGATCGTCGGCGCCGAGTCTGACCAGCAGGGCCCGGATCGGCAGCTGCGTGGAGACGTCGAAGCCGTGTGTCGCCTCTGCATCGACGGTGTGATCGACGAGGTCCTCGCTGATCTCCACAATGGGCAGGGCGATCTGCGCATCGTCGGCGGCGCGGATCACCTGGTGGGGCTGACCCTCGGTCCACGGGAACACGGTGCGCAGGCTCTCGTGCCGAGAGACGACATCATTGATCGCAGCACGCAGGGCACCGGTGTCCAGGTCTCCGCGGATGCGCAGGGTCAGCGGAATGTTGTAGGCCGCGGACGTCGGGTCGAACTGGTTGAGGAACCACAGACGGCTCTGCGCGTAGGACAGGGGAATGGTCGCGGGACGGCCTGCGGCGACGAGTTCGTGTGCAGGCTCTTCCGCCGTGTCGCCGAGGTCGAGCCCGGCACTGAGTTCGCGGACGGTGGGATGGTGGAAGACCTCGCTCAGGGCGGGTGGTGCAGCGAATCGCTTCCGCAGTGAGGCCACCAGCTGGGTGGCGAGCAGGGAGTGCCCACCGAGTTCGAAGAAGTCATCGTCGATGCCGACGGTCTCCACTCCCAGCACCTGGGCGAAGGCCTCGGCCACGGCCTGTTCCCGGACTGTCCTCGGTGCCGCGGATTCCGATCGCGTCGACTCCGGTTCCGGCAGCGCGGCCCGGTCGAGCTTGCCGTTGACCGTGAGGGGAATCCGCTCGATCTGCGTGATGAATGAGGGGACCATGTAGTCGGGTACGCGCGTCTTCATGTGTCGGCGCACCTCGGCGGCATCGATCTGCTCATCGGCGGTGATGTAGCCGAGCAGCTGACTGTAGCCGGCCCGGTTCTGTCCCAGGATGACTGCGGCCGACCGGATCCGGTCCTCCGACTGGAGGGCGAGCTCGACCTCGGAGAGTTCGACGCGGTAGCCGCGCAGTTTGATCTGCTCATCGGCCCGGCCCAAGAACTCGATTCCCCCGGCCAGAGGTCTGCGGACGATGTCGCCGGTGCGATACATCCTGGAGCCGTCGTCGGCGAAGGGGTCGGCGATGAACCGTTCCGATGTGGTGGCCGGCCGGCCCACATAGCCGCGCGCCAGATTCAGCCCCGCAATGTAGAGCTCCCCACGCGCCTGCGCAGGGACAGGGGCCAACCGGGAGTCGAGGACATAGTGCCTGGTGTTCGCCACGGAGCCGCCGAGGTCGGGCGAGGCGCCGGCGACGATGGGTGCGGTGAGACTGTCGACGGTCGTCTCCGCCGGTCCGTACAGGTTGTAGGAATCCACCTCGGGCAGAGCCGCGAGCTGGTCCCAGAGCCCACGTTCGACCGCTTCTCCGCCCAGGGCGACGACGCTGGGATGCTCGGTGCCGCTGAACGTGCCGTGGGCGAGAAGTGCCTTGACGAATGAGGGCGTCGTCTCGATCGAGTCGATGCCGTGGGCGGAGAAGTAGTCGGTGAGGGTTTCGGGGTCGCGGCGGGTGACCGAGTCGATGAGGTGGAGTTCGTGCCCGGCGAAGAGCCACAGCAGCGGATCCCAGGAGGCGTCGAAGGAGATCCCGGCCGTGTGTGCCACGCGCAGTCCTCGTCCGAGTCGACGGGCTGCCGGATCGAAGATGGTCTCCTTGTGGCTGTGGAAGAGATTGAGCAGTGATCGGTGCTCGACCCCGATGCCCTTGGGTCGACCGGTCGACCCGGAGGTGAAGATGACGTAGGCGAGGTCGTCGGGAGCAGGCGTCGACCCGGTCTGCTGTGATCCGGCCTGCGCTGACCCGGTCTGGGCTGACCCTGCCTGTGCTGACCCTGCCTGGGTCGACTCGGCTGCGGGCGCTGCCGACTGCGGTTGCGCATCGATGTCGATGACGGGACGGTCGGTGGTCATATTCGTCTCTCCGGCGGGACCCGACACGGTTGAGGAATTGATGACGAGCACCGGCGCTGCGTCGGCGATCATCGCTTCGATGCGGTCGGCCGGATAGTCGGGGTCGAGGGGCACGTAGGCGGCACCTGTTCTGAGGATTCCGAGCACGGCGACGGGCAGCGTGGTGGACCGGCCCAAGCGTGCCGCGATGCGAGCCCCGGGACCTGCACCTAAGTCCCGAAGACGGTCGGCAAGCTGAGTCGAGCGGCGGTCGAGTTCGCCGAAGCTGATGTGCCCGTCCTCGGCGACGACCGCGGTGGCGAATGGGGACCTGCGGGCGTGGCGGGAGAATTCCTCCACCACGGTGTGGCGGGGAAGGCTCTGCTCGGGTCCCTTGCCCCCTGCGATGAGTTCGTCGGACTCGTCGGCAGCGATGAGGGAGAGTCCCGCCAGGTGCTGATCTCCGCTCGGATCGAACTGGCACAGGACGGAGAGGAACTGCCGCAGGTGCTCGGCGAGGCTGTGCTGATCGTAGAGTTCGGCGTTCGCCTCGAACCGGACGATGGCCGGCCTGCTGCCGCCTTCGGAGCTGGGATCGGCTCCGATGCCGTGGATGATGATCGAGAGGTCATCGACCGGGCCGGTCGAGAGGAGGTGCAGCGAGGCGGTCGACATTCCGAAGTCGATGTCATCGACGTGCGGGAAGATGTTGACCGAAGGTCCGATGTAGTCGCTGTCGGTGCTCAGCTCCTGATATTGGAAGCGCTGGTGGATGAGCGCCTCGCGCAGCGTCGCGCCGGCACCGGCGACGAGATCCGCCGTCGTCATCTCCGGTGCTGCCTGCAGCTGCACCGGCAGGATCTTCGACATCATGGACGGCACCGATTTGGACAGGGCGCTGCGACGGGCAGTGACCGGAAGGCCCACCGAGATGGACTCTCGTCCGGTCATGCGGTGCAGGTAGGCCGCTGCGGCGCTGAGGATGAGCGTCGGCGCCGACCGCGAACCGGCCAGGCGTGATGAGAGCTCCTGGGGGATGTCGGCGTTGCAGGTGACAAGCCGTCGTGCCGGTGATGCCGGACGTTCGGCCAGACTGGTGGCCGTCTCCGACTCGGAGCGCATCTGCTTCCAGAACTCGGCGTCGGTGGCGAAGCGCTGCGAGGAACGATACTGAGCCTCCTCGGCCACCAGATCGTCGAGGCTGCCGAAGGGTGAGTCCGATGCGGTGCCCTGATCGGCGAGTTCCCGGTAGACCTGGGATTCGCGGCGGAGGACGAGGACGGCGGAATAGCCGTCGACGAGGAGGTGGTGGGCCCGCTGATAGAAGATCCAATGGTCGTCTCCGAGGCAGAACAGCTGGGACCGGAGCAGGTCACCCTCGTCGACATCGTGGACGGTGTCGAGATCCTCCTGCATCAGCGCATGGGCCGAGTCTTCGGGATCCTCGCTCGACTCCGTCCGCAGGTCACGGACCAGGAGGTGGCTGCGTGCCGGTCCGAGCTGTTGGAAGGGTCCCTTTTCGTCCTCACCGAAGACGACGTTGAGCGAGTCGGCTTCGGCGACGGTCGTGGCGACCGCCTCACGCATTCTGTCGACATCGAGTGGCCCGCGAATGTCGACATAGAGCCCGATTTGGAACGTCGGGTTGTCGGGTTCGATCTTCTGGGCGTACCAGATTCCGCGCTGTGCTGAGGTGAGGTCGATTCGAGTGTTCTCGTCAGTCATCGTGTCTTTCGCAGTGGGTGGGGGTTTCCTTGGGCGAGGTCTCCGTCGGCAAGGAGGCGCGCGGGTGCTCAGCGCAACCGGGTGGCCGGATCACGTGAGCACGGCGGCAGAGGATCGGTCGTTACTGGAACTGCCCGATGTTGATATCGCCGAGGAGGTCGCCCAGATCGATGATCGGGCCGTTGATGAGTGCCCCCGAGGCTTCGGTCGAAGAAGCCGGAGAGGTCTCGGCAGCGGAGGCGCTCCCGGGTGCGGCCATAAGACCGACGGCGATGACGATGGTCGCGAGTGTGGCACCGGAGACGGCGCGGGCATTGATGAGCTTGAGATTCTTCATGGTCCCTGTCCTCTTCTGACATCGGCTGCAATCGTCCGTATGGGGACGGACATGTGCCATTCGGAAGGCTCACGCACGTGGATTGGCCGGCCAGGAGTTTTTCTTGCTCCGATGATTCGAACCCCTCGTCACAGCAGTGCGTCAGGGCAGGGCCACCTCGGCGAGGGGAGACGAAACACCACGGGTGCCGGCATCCTCACGATGAGGACGACGGCACCCGTGGTGGTTGTGGTGCGGAAGCGACTGGAGGTCAGTGCACTGTGACCTTCTCCTTCTCGTTTTCTTCCGAGTCAGTCGGTGCCGGGCCGTGGGCCTCGGGCTCGAGCGAGAGCTCGTCGAACGGGCTCTGACCGGACAGTGTGGCGCGGGCCTGGTCGAGGTCGATCTCGTTCGTCCACTTGCCGATGAGCAGGGTGGCCACGGCGTTGCCGGTGAAGTTCGTCAGGGCACGGCACTCGGACATGAACTTGTCGATGCCGACGATGACGCCCATGCCGTCGAGCAGTTCGGGACGGTGCGACTGCAGGCCCGCGGCCAGGGTGGCCAGGCCGGCACCGGTGACTCCTGCGGCACCCTTCGACGCGATGATCATGAATACGAGCAGCGAGATCTGCTCGGGGATCGACATCGGCATGCCCATCGCCGAGGACACGAACAGCGAGGCCATGGTCAGGTAGATCGCGGTGCCGTCGAGGTTGAACGAGTAGCCGGTGGGCACCGTGATGCCCACGACCGGCTTCGAGACACCGGCATGCTCCATCTTCGCGATCAGGCGTGGCAGGGCCGATTCCGACGACGAGGTGGAGAAGATGAGCAGGAACTCTCGTGCCAGGTACTTCAGCAGCAGGAAGATGTTGAGCCCCGTGACGATCTTGAGCAGACCGCCGAGGACGATGACGATGAACAGCGCGCAGGTGAGGTAGAAGGCGCCCATGAGGGTCGCCATCGCACCGATCGCGGCCCAGCCGGTCTTGCCGACGACCGCGGCGATCGCACCGAAGGCACCGACGGGAGCGGCCCACATGATCATCATCATGAGCTTGAAGACCACGGCCTGGATGTGCTTGATGCCGTTGAGCACGGGCTCGCCGGCCTTGCCCATCGACTGCAGTGCGAAGCCGACGAGGAGCGCGAGCACGAGGGTCGGCAGGACTGGGATGTCGCCGGGGATGAGGCTCATGAGGAAGGCGACCATGCCGCCTTCCTCGCCACCCGAGGCTTCTTCGTACGGCTGGAGGTGCAGGCCTTCGCCCGGGTGGATGAAGTTGCCGACGATGAGGCCGATGACCAGGGCGAAGGTCGCCATGACCAGGAAGTAGATGAGCGCCAGACCGCCGACCTTGCCGACGGTGGCGGCACGGGCGACCGAGCCGACGCCGAGGACGATCGTGCAGAAGATCACCGGGGCGATGATCATCTTGATGAGAGCGACGAACGCTTTGCCCAGGGGTTCGAGGGCGATGCCCGCATCGGGGGCGAGCAGACCGATCGCGGCACCGGCGATGACGGCGACGATGACCATGATGTAGAGCCAGTGGGTGCGGTCCTTCTTCCGCCGCGCATAGGTCGTGGCGTGATCCGCGGCGGCGTTCCCGAAGTTCTCTTCGGAGCGTGCGGGACTGTTGTCATTCGGTGGCGACGTTGCCATGGTTCCTCCATGTCGTGTTCACGTCAGAGCCCTGCGATGGACCCGGACGTCCGCGACTGACCGGCCGCGGTGGTGATGTACCCGACAACTCTGGCAGGAGATGTGACCGGTGTCTCGGTTGCGTTCATAGTGTTCACAGACACAGTTCGCGACTACTGTGGAGGTGTCAGGACACCAGATCAGAAGGAGCACTTTCGTGAAGATCAGCACCGCACTCCTGCGCGCAGTTCCGGGCGCTTTCATCCTCAACTCCGGCATCGGCAAGCTCGGCATGGACGAGGACACCGCCGCCGGCCTGCAGCAGATGGCCGCCAACGGTGTGCCCATGGTCGAGAACCTCACCGCCGACCAGTTCGGGAAGTTCCTCTCCTATGGTGAGATCGCCGTCGGCTCCGCCCTGCTCCTGCCGTTCGTGCCCACCCGCATCGCCGGTGCCGCGCTGACGACGTTCGCGGCCGGGCTCGTCGCGAACTACTTCTCCATCGACTCGATGACCAAGGACGACGGCATCCGCCCCTCCGAGGACGGCACCGCGGTCGCCAAGGACACGTGGCTGGCCGCGATCGGCCTCGCCCTCCTCATTTCGGGCGGCTCGAAGAAGTGACGGCGACCCCGGCCCCACCTCGGCGGGGTCGGTGTGGGTTCTATTTGAATCACCCGGAAACCGCTTCACACCTATTTGGGTGTGAAGTAGAGTGTGAAATGTGACCCAGAATCTGCCGCACCCAACAACAGATCGAGCAGAGTTGAAGAATCCGCCGCTCGCTCGCGTTCTGGCGCAGATTCGCTGGCCAGACCTGACGACTTTCGACCTCGACCAGGTGGCTTCTCGTATTGTCGAAGAACTCGGCACTGTCTACCCGTTCAAGCGCGAGGAGACAGAAGTCGAGGTCCTGGTGAATCAATCCGGAGGCGCTCAGGAGCAGCGTCGAGGCAGAATCATGCGCTTCTTCTCTGGGGACGAGAAGTGGAGTCTGTCTGTTGGCCTGAACTTCATAGCCCTGGAGTCGACCGATTATACGAATCACAATGATTTTGTGGATCGGCTGCTGGACGGACTCGACGTAGTGACCGAGTGCGCGACCATTCCTCGCTTCAGCCGGATCGGTTATCGATACACGAATCGTGTTGTCGGTGCGGCAGACTTGAGTCTGTTGGGAGATCATTTCGTTCCCGCTGTTCTTGGTGGGCACTTGGCCTCTCCTGCGAACGCGGATTTGGTCCACAGCATGACTGAGTCCGTCTACCGGATGGAAACCTCTTTTCTGCTGGTGCGTTCGGCTCGGCTGGGTGCAGGGCAGTCGATCGACCCCACGCTGCCTCTGGTTGAGGAGCCGAGCTGGATTCTTGATCTGGATGCATACGAAGAGGGGCGGCTGGACAGCACACGAGGGACGGTTCAGGTGGAGCTGAACCGATTGTCCGGAATCGCTTCAAACCATTTCAGAGGTGTGGTGACTGATCGTTTCTACGAGAGGTACGACTCATGACTACTACTGATTTCTCGCGCGAAGAGCTCTTTCTCGCCCGTGGAGTGGGCTTGGCGACGATGTCCATCTCCGGTACGTCGATTCCAGTCATGTTTGTTCATGGAGACGAATCACTCCAGTCGGCTTCCGACAGCCATTTGAGTCAGTCGAAGAACACGGATGCCACGGCCGCCAATGTCGAGTCGCCTGTTCCTGTTCGTACTGAGATTGAGTCCACTGCCGATCTCGTCAAACAGATCAAGACCCGCGGTTCGTACACCTGGGACCAGGTTGCAAAGCTTTTCGGAGTCTCCCGGCGCACGGTCCACCTGTGGGCTTCGGGCGGGAAGATCTCGGCAGCGAATGAGGAAGCACTCGGTCGGGTGATGAAGCAGATCGAAACGATTGAGGATGTCGGGGGTCCGGGCGTCAGGCTGCGGTTCCTCGCTCTGCTCGATCAACAGCGCTCGCGTCACGCGTCCACCCCCGCGGACGTCAATAGACCCGCTCCGGCCTACTCTCCGGAGCCCTAGCGGGTCATGAGCGAGGGCCACTTTCAGGATCTGCGGCAAGGGAGCGTCGTCGAATATTCGGGGCACGCCGGCCTCAACGGCGCGCACGTGGTTGTTTCTCAGACCTGTGATGTCGTCCTTGCCAAGCGCGAGTACCTCCAGCTTGCTCCGCTGATCGCGCTGGAAGGGTCCGAGCGCAGGCAAGCTCTTAAACATGAGAACCCACGGTATCCGCGAGTAGGCCAAGGTGAAGACTGCTTATTCGCTGATCTTGCTTGGATCGTCAGCGTGCTCAAAGGCGAAGTCCTGGATGTGCCTGCGATCCCCGGGCACGAATTCGCGACAGATGCCGATGAGCGGGACTTCGGGCTGGCGGTCGGTCGTTGGTTCGGTCGGTTTGCAGTGCCTGATGAGGTTCACTTCTGGCTGGCGCCCCTCCAGAAGCTGGTGAGAAGCAAGTACGACAAACCAGCCTCGCCGATCGGCCGAGTGCTCAACCATGTCTCGGAAATTCGAGTGGAATCCAATGATTGGAACTCGTCCGGCATGCTGCTGACTATCCATGTGATTGTCGAAGCCGGCTGGCTGCCTTCTCTTCCCGACGAAGTGGTCTATTCCGATGATGAATTTCCACTGTCGAAGATGAGACGGTCAGAACAGTTGGATATCGATTTCCTCTCTCCTCCCGTTCCTTACGGCGATGACTCCTGAGATTCCTGCAGTGAACCGCCATTCCCCGGCCCCACCTCGGCGGGGTCGGGATCGCTTCCGCCCCCGAGGCGGCCCGCTGGCCCGCAGGCTCTTCCTCGTCCAGCTCGTCCTCATCGTCATCGTCTGCACCGCCCTGTCGGTGACCAGCTACGTGACGACGCTGAACAACATCCGCCACGCCACGGGCGAACGCGTGCTCTCCATCGCCGAGACCCTCGCTCACGACCCCTTCGTCACCGAGGCGGTGACCGGGGACGATCCCTCGAAACGTCTCCAGCCCTATGCGCTGACCGTGATCAACACCGCCGACGTCGACTTCATCACGATCATGGACCGCGACGGCACCCGCTACACCCACCCGGACCCGGAACAGCTGGGCGGGAAGTACCTCGGCAGCACCGCGAAGGCCCGCGCCGGGCAGGCCGAGACCGAAGAGTACGTCGGCACGCTCGGGCCGTCAGTGCGCGCGATCGTGCCGATCGAAGATGCCGACGGCGAGGTCACCGCGATGGTCGCCGTGGGCGTGACACTCGAGACCCTGTCCGTGGCGCAGGCGGCGTCGCTGCCGCAGATCATCATCGTCGCGCTCGCCGCGCTCGCCCTCGGCGGGCTCGGATCCTGGCTGCTGGCCCGCTATCTGCGGCGGGTCACGCTCGGCTACGGGCCCGAGGAGCTCAAGCGTCTCTTCGCGTTCTACGACTCCGCCCTGCATTCCCTGCGCGAGGGGCTCATCCTCGTCGACGACTCCGGCCGGCTCGTCCTCTACAACGACGAGGCCGCAGCCCTGCTCGGCCTGCCCCCGTCCGATGAGTCGACCCCCATCACCCTCGCCGAGGTGGCCCTCCCCGAATCCGTGCGTGACCTCCTCACCTCCGGCCGGGTCGCCGTCGACGAGATCCACCTCACCGACGACCGTGTCCTCGTCATCAGCCAGAAGCAGGCGAGCCAGCCGCGTGGTCACGACGGGCCCAACAGTCACGGAACCAGCCGGGACGGACCCAGCATCAGGGGTGATAGTGGGTCCGGCCAGGCCGGCCGCGAACGAGGGCACGGCCGCGGACGAGCGCATGGCCGCGGACGAGGGCACGGCCGCCTCGGTGGTGGTGGCCGCCTCGGAGGACGTGGCGGCGGGGGAACGGTCGCGACCCTGCGCGATCGCACCGACATTCAGGAACTCACGGGGGAGTTGGCGACGATGACGACCCTGTCCGAGGCGCTGCGCGCACAGACACACGAACACGCGAACCGGCTGCACACGGTGTCCACGCTCATCGAACTCGGCCGCAGCCAGGAGGCGCTCGACTTCGCGGTCAAGGACAAGCAGGAGGCACAGCGGCTGACCGATTCGTTCGTCGGCTCGCTCGACGAACCGTTCATCACGGCGCTGATGATCGGCAAGGCTGCGCAGGCGCACGAACGCGGGATCGAACTCGAGGTCACCGCGACCGGGGAGCTGCCGCCGGAGAGCCTCGACGCCAAGGACCTCGTCACCGTGGCCGGCAACCTCATCGACAACGCCCTCGACGCCGCCGCCGATTCGGTCGAGAAGCATGTGTGGGCGGACTTCGTCGCCGCGGATTCGGAGCTCATCATCACGATCGCCGATTCCGGGCCGGGAGTCGACGTCGACGAGATCGACGCGCTGTTCCACCTCGGCGCTTCCGCGAAATCGGACGTCGAGGGCCCTGGCGGCCGTGGATTCGGATTGGTGCTCGTCAGGCAGGCGGTGCGCCGCCTCGGCGGGGATATCGAGGTCGAATCCGACGGTGGGGCGATCTTCACGGTGACCCTGCCGCTGGGCGATACGATCGTCGAAGGAGGTGACCGACGTGGATGATGCCGCGCTGCGGGTGCTCATCGTCGAGGACGACCCGATGACCGCGCAGGCGCATGCCGACTTCGTCGAGCGGGTGCCCGGATTCGAGGTGGCCGGGACCTGCCTGAGCGGCCACGAGGCGATCGAACGATTCGACGAGCTCGACGCGGCCGGCACGCCGGTCGACATCGTTCTGCTCGATATGAACCTCACGGATTCGCACGGGCTCGAGGTGGCCGGGCGTCTGAACTCGCGCGGGAAGGACGTCGACATCATCGCGATCACCGCGGTGCGGCACCTGCAGGTGATCCGGTCGGCGATCTCGGCGGGGATCACGCAGTACCTCATCAAACCGTTCACGTTCGCGATGTTTCGGGAGAAGCTGGAGAATCAGCGGGAGTTCCGGCGCGGGCTCACCGGGTCGGGGTCGTTGGCGACGCAGGCATCGGTCGACAATGCCCTGTCCGCCCTGCGCTCGGTGTCCTCGACGCGGCTGCCCAAGGGGCTCATCGCCGAGACCCTCGAGGCGGTATCGGTCGAGGTTCGCGATTCTGCTGTTCCGGTCTCCGCCACCGAGGTGGGTCAGCGTCTGGATCTGTCCCGTGTCACCGTCCGCCGCTACCTCGAGCATCTCGTGTCGACGAAACAGGCGATCAAGCAGCCCAGGCATGGGACTCCCGGTCGGCCGGAGTACGAGTATCGGTGGGTGTGAGTCCTCACAGCGCCCGTTCAGTACCGATGCGCGCTGGCAGAGGCGTGTGACCCTCGCGCTGGCTGAGGCAGCGTTGAGGTTGCGGTCAGAGGGAACTCAGTGTTCGGCCGAAGGTCGCAGCTCACGTCGGAGCTGAATGAAAGCATCGATTCTTCGCGATTAAGTCATGGATCGTAATATTACATTTTTGTCATCAGCGTCCTTGTCTTGAATTTTCAATGAACATAAGGGTGATGGGTTGCAGCGCTCTCGGGATTCGGGCGATCCCCGAGGAATAGGCGCAGATCAGAACCGGTGAGGGCCTTGAAGTGTCTGTGCATCAAGCATATTTCCTTGTGGCATCAGTCCGCATCGTGAACTCGTCAGGTTTGCAATATAACGGAATTATAACGTTGCTGATGACTGAATGATTACTCGCGAATGATTCCGTAATGTTGTGCGGGATCTGCCAGGAAACTGCATGTTTCCGTCCAGGCTGCTGTCTGCGATTGATCAAGAACATGAACCGATGTGGAGGACTATGAAGATGCTCGGAGGCCGGCCCACTTCCGGCCGCAAGATCGCTGCGGGAACGGTGGCTGCCGCGACCGCAGTCGGGCTGACCCTGTTGACGACGTCACCAGGTGCAGCCGATGAAAAGAACCCGAAAGAGGATTCAGAGGCTTTCGGGCAGCTGATCGATGCGGATCTGCTGTCCGCGGACGCCGTCGATGCGCTCTCGGCCTACAGCAGCTCCCCTTCCAGCGATGCGGAGGACAGCACGCCGCTGAACGCGGAAGTTCTGCAGTCTCTCGGGATCGAACTTCCGGGAATCGATCTCCCGCTCATCAGCAACGAGGGCGGCGAGGGTCTTCTCGAGCTCGGCGAGGCCGGTGCCCTCAATTCCTACGGCCACGCTTCTGCGAGCAATGCGGCAAAGGCCAGTGCCGGCGCCGTCGGCAAGGACGGCGCCCTCAACCTCGACGACATCAACAACGGCGACTTCGGCAACGCCAAGGTCGATCTGACATCGGTCTTGGGCCAGCTGAACCTCGACGGTGTCAGCGATGAGATCGTCGACGAGCTCAGCCTCGAGCTGGGCGCCATCGGTTCGACTGCCGAAAGCGATGGCGAGACGACCGACTCGGAGTACGTCGTCGCCGACGGAACCCTCACCGTCTCCAGCCCTGCAGTGGACGACCTCTCCGGTGCGCTCACCGATGCCGTTGACGGTGTCGGTGGTTCCCTCGACGACGCCATCGGCGACGAGGGCCTGGTCAACGAACTGGCCGGTCTCGGACTCGACGTCGATGCAGGCCTCGCCTCTGTCAAGGTCGGCGGAGAGGACACGAAGGTCTCGGTGGACACCGGGGACGCGCTCAACAGCGTCGTCGAAAACGTCGTCAACAAAAAGCTCGAGGACGAATCAGGCATCGTCTCGATCGATCTGGCCAACGGCGACATCAAGATCGACCTCGCCAAGGTCGTGAAGGGTGCCGACGGTGAGGACCTCAATGGTCTGGATCCGAACACCCAGGTGCTGACTGCCGATACAACGAAGAAGATCACCGACGCCGTTGCCGATGCCCTCGGCACGCTGTCGGGGCGGGTCAATGAGACTCTGACCGATGCACTCAACGATGTTCATCTCAACATCGCGCTGCCCGCCAGCATCACGGCCGCCGGAATCCCTGCAGCCGACGGCAAGGTCACCGTGGATGCCACGCTGGGCCAGCTGGCCGGCACGGACGATTCCGAACCGGTCGTCGACACCGATCTTTCAGTGGCCGGCGTTCCTGTCGGGACTGTGGTCAACGCCATCACCGGTCCGGTGGTCAAGGCGGTCCTCGGAGTCACGAAGCCGATCATCGGGGAAGTTCTCGACTCGACGACGGAAGAGGTGTCCGGTTCTGTCACCGACATCGTCGACCCCGTCCTCGACGGACTCGACCCCGTCTTCGGCGGACTCAACCAGGTCGTCGACCTCACGATCAACGAACAGTCGCCCAACCCGTCGGGTGAACAGGCCTCTGCTCAGTCCTCATTGGATTCGAGCCGGGTCGATGGAGACAACGGTCCGGGATTCACAGTCAACGCTGTGAGCCTGGAACTGCTCCCTGAATCCGATGCGATCGACGTCAACCTCGCCTCGTCATCGGTCCGTGCGACCGCAGACGATGCCCCGGGTGACGACGACGCGGACGCCGACGACAGCGCTGCTGCCGATCAGGACGATTCGGCGGATTCCGACGCTTCGGCTGACCCCGACGCGGACGCCTCGGCTGACCCCGATGCCTCGGCATCTGATGATTCCGACGCGAACGTCAACGTGAACGCGGCGGCATCGGCCTCGGCGTCCGCCGACGCGGACGACGATTCGAACCCTGCGGCTCAGGCGGCGTCAGAGGCGGCTGCCGATGACGATGCCAACGACGCGGCGTCGGCAGAAGCTGACGCAAACGCCGAAGCGGCCGCCGAATCGGCAGCTGCCGAGGACGCGTCCTCGAACACCTCGGCTGATGCGGCTTCCGATCCGAACGCCTCGTCACAGAAGGCGTCGAACGCCGCTGCCGATGCAGACAATTCGGATTCGACGAACGCTGAGGCCTCGGCTGCTGCCGATGCCGATCCGGCCGCAGCCGCATCTGCGGCATCGACTGCTGACTCGTCCAACGAGGCTTCGGTTGAGGCTGCGGCCAATGCCGACGATTCGGCTGCAGCGGACTCGACCGACGTGGCAAACGCCTCGGCGGCGTCCGATGACAACGCCGATGGTGCGGAAGCCAGCGCTTCGGCCGACGGCGACGAGGCAGACGCTTCGTCCGATGAAAACGCCTCTGCCGCCGCAAATGCGTCGGCGGACGTCGAAGCGGGCGCGAGCGCAGACGCTTCGGACGACAGCGACGGCGGAGACCTGCCGAGGACAGGTGCCGAGGGCACCCTGGCCATGGCCGGATTCGCAGCGCTGCTGATCACAGGTGGCGCGGCCGCGGTCTACGCCGCTCGCCGTCACCGCAACCGCAGTGGTCTCTGAACCAGGTTGAACCACTGATCGCACCGGCCAGGTGGTGGGGGAGAAGTCTTCACTTCGCGTCCACCACCTGGCTTCGTGCGTGAGACTCCCAGACGAGCTGGGACACACAGACGAAATCATCGACCAGAATCCGGATGTGCCATGGACGAGACGACGACAGAGACCGAGGCTCGGCCGCGTCCGGTGGTCAGGCGAACGCTGGTGGTCGTCGCGGTGGCGGTCACTGGATTCCACCTGTTCGCGACCTTTCTGTGGATCGCACCTCCATCCGCCCTGCGGGAGGCGGTCCCGGGGGAACTGCTCTCCAAGTACATGATTCCGATGTGGGGTCAGTCGTGGAGTGTGTTTGCGCCGGAACCGATCAACGGGGACTACTACTTCGACGTGCGTGCGGTGATCGACACCGGGGGCGGAGAAGAGGTCACAGAGTGGGTGCGGGCCACCGATGTCGAGCCGGATCATTCGACGTACAGGCCGTTCCCGCCGCGATCGGCCGGTCTGGGCATCGGCGTGGCTTCGGATCTGAAGGGATCATGGGATGATCTGCCGTCTGATCAGAAGGCGATTGTGAAGCTCAGCTACTTCAAGGGCGGCGACTCCGTGAAACGTCTGAGGGCGAAACTCGGCGAGTACGACGACCCCGATGGTGCGGTCGGCGGGTATCTCGACAGTGAGCATGTGGCTGCGGCGTACGCGACCCAGGTCGCGAGAGCTGTGTGGGGTGAACACGTGCAGCGGGTGCAGTTTCAGGCGGCTCGCCAGAATGTCGTCCCGTTCGCCCAGCGCAATGACGAGGACGCCAAGCGCCCGAAACTTCAACCGGTGCCGGTCGGGTGGCGGGCCCTGGTCATCGAGGACGATCAGTCCGATGAAGAGTTCGCGAAGTACTTCTGTGCCTCCGACGTGGTGAGGTGCGCCGATGAGCACTGAGACCACACCGACCGAGGTGGATGCCACCTCGGCGAAAGCAGACTCTGCGGACCGGGACCAAGCACGCACCACCTCGGCGAACCCGGAGGTGGTCGCGTTCCCTGCTCAGGTGCGCGCGGTGATCGCGCGAGGTTGGGATAGGCTCGAGGTTCTGCTCACCGGGCGATACCACGCGACCTATGGGCTGGCAGTGACCAGGATTCTCATCGGGCTGACCGGACTCGGCCTGATTCTGACGAACTTCAATGCCCGTCATTATGCGTTCGGAGTGGGCAGCGCCTGGAGCGGCGAGATCGCGGATCCGAAGAGCGACTTCCCGAATATCTGGCTCTTCTCGCTCTTCCATCGGGTGGTGACGGTTCCGCCGCTGTTCACAGCCATGATGATCGGCTTGGCGATCCTTGCCATCGTCGTCACACTCGGCTGGCGTACACGGATCGTTCTGCCGTTCTACCTGATTCTCTGGGTCAGCTTCATCGAACTCAACGACGGCGCCGGTGATCAGGGCGACAACGCGTATCGGATGTTCCTCATCGCTCTGCTCTTCGCCGATACCACTCGGCAGTGGTCGCTGGACGCCCGTCGGCGATCTCGTCGACACCGCGATGACGGTGGTGAGACGAGCGATAGAGCCGGCAACGACCCCGAGGCACACAGTACGACCGGCGGAAGCCGATGGCGGTGGGTGATGATCATGGCCCACAATCTCGCCATAGTCGTGCTGACGTTTCAGGTGTGTGCAATCTACATGTCCGGCGGCCTCTACAAGGCCGGTGGTGCCGCCTGGCAGCACGGTTTCGCGGTATACAACCCCCTGCACACCCAGCAGTTCGGGACATGGCCGGTACTCTCAGAGCTTGTCACAGCGTGGGGACCGCTGGTCGTGGTGATCTCCTGGGCATCCGTGCTGTTCCAGTGCGCGTTCCCGTTCATGCTCTTCAATCGATGGACGAGAATCGCCGGGCTTCTCGGCATTCTGTCGTTTCATCTGGGGATCGCGCTGCTGATGGGACTCCCGTGGTTTTCGCTGACGATGATCGCTGTCGACGCGATCTTCATCCGTGATCGCACCTTCGCCCATCTCAGCGCACGCCTGCACACTTGTCTCGGTGCAGGCCCGCACACTTGGCGCCACTCCACCTCGGCGATGCCGAGGTCCGCGGCAAGGAGCGCCGCCCTGCCCAAAGGAGACGAACATCCGGCAAAGCCGGGTGTCGCTTGAGCCCTGAATAATTGACAAATAGGGCTGGTCTATTTGAATTTCTCCTTGACTTTTAGCTCTCGTTTCTGTGCGCAGGAAAGCTACTCAACCTGGGTTGTATGAAAAGTTCTCGTCCGGCAAATTCGCGCACGTATCGCAATGCGGACAGCAGTCAAAGAATATTTGCTGCATATCGAACGTGTTCAGCGTCGAGAGGCGACGGTTCCAGAGCGCTCTTTGAGTCGATTGTTTCCCGTATTCTAGGGGGAGTTGTGTGATGTCTGAGCGAGATCCCCGAGCGTGCCGAGGGGTGATGAACCTGTGCGTGAGCTTCATCCGGGGTTGAAAGACTCTAGACACTGACTGGAAGTTTCGACAGAATTGACCCCGGGTCACGTTCGTTGGATCAAAATCCGACATCTGAGGGAGCGGAACCTTTCAAATGAGTAAATTTGGAGGTTAAACGTGTCTCAACACGTCCATTCACGCCGTTTAGATTCCATGAAGAAGACTCGGCGAAGAAGAATTCCACGATGGGCACTTTCAGGGTTGGCGCTTGGCGTTGTCGGAGCGATGGTCGGTACGACCAGCGCCTCGGCGCTGGGGCTCGACAACTATCCTGACGATCCGACTGAAGCCGAGGCGAGTGTCGCCGGCATGAGCCTTGATTCCAAGGATCTGATCGCTGCGGCACAGTCGAAAGCCGGTTCGCAGTCGGATCCGGGGCCGAACCGTGAAGCATTCAACGGTGCAATCGGCGGGGACGAAGTCATCGACTTCGGCGCGGGCTATCAGATACCAGTCGACGACTTCATCGACTTCGGCCAGGCCGGAGCTGTCGAAAGCGAATCGACTGCCGCCGATGCCAAGAACGGCAAGGCCGTGTCCGGCATCGTCGGTGCCGATGGCGGTCTCAGCCTTGATGGGAAAGACAGCGATTTCGGAACAGCGCAGGTCGACCTGCTCTCCATCGTGGCGGCGAGCGGTTCATCCGATGTCACCGATGGCCTGATCGACCAGGCCGATCTGAGTCTCGGCCTCGGCGGTGCCTGGGTCGAAGCGATCGACGGCGAGTTCCAAGATCCCGACTCTGTCGGAAAGTACGGGCAGTACAGAGTCGGCGATGCCAAGCTGCAACTGCACTCCCCGGCGATCGACGATGCCGGCGACGGTGTCTCGGATGCGGCCGGAGAGATGGAGGGCGAAGTCAACGATGCGCTCAACGACGCGCTCGGACTGACCGATCTCCTTCCGGGCATGACTGTGGATACCAGTGTCAAGAGCAGCATCAAAGATGACGTTCTTGATGCAATTCTGCTCGAACCGATCAGCACTGATGACGGTCTGGCGACGATCGACCTCGGGGAAGGGTCGATCGAAGTCGACGTCGGACGGATCGGCGGCAACGACGACGGTGTGATCGATCGGCCCGTGGGGATGAACAATCAGGATCCCAACACCGAACTGATCGATGACGAGACCTACCCGTTCATCGCCAGCAGCGTCCACGACGTCATCGAGAAGGTGATCGACGTTGCCGTGGACACGGCCATCGAGTCGCTGCGCAGCGCAACCGTGAACGTGGACATCACGGCTCCGGACGGCACGAAAGCCGGATGGGATATGGACCTGACGGGCAAGATCAGCAACGACTTCTGCGACGCGGCGGGTGCTACCGGCACCGTCACCTGCGGAACGATCAACACCGTCATGAAAACCATGGATACGGTGATGGGCCCGATCTACGACGAGCTGTCCGATCCTTCGGGCCTGTTGTACAAAGCGTTCACCACGATCAAGACGGACATGATGACAGTGCCCATCCGTGCGGCACTCGACCCATTCCTCAAACTGATAGCCGATAACCTCGTCTCGCTGCAGATCAACCATCAGGAGACGACGGAATGCACCGCGGCCGACGGTTCGACCACGGTCAATGGTGTGGAAGTCTCTGCACTGAGCCTCGGCGTCGGCGATGGCACGGCACGTCTGGGCATCGGCAACGCGGGCGTTCGCACCGACTCATGCGATGAATCCGCTGACGGACCGTCGATCGACACCTCGTCGCCCGCCCCTGCGGGTGGAGAGACGACGCTCGACTCCACTGGTTGGGCACCGGATACTGATGTCACCGTCGAGCTCAACGGTCCCGACGGCAAACCGGTCGGTGAACCCATCACGGTGACGACCGATGGCGACGGCAACTTCCCGAAGGGCACGGTTCTTCCGATTCCTGGCGATGCCACCCCCGGTGACTTCACCATCGTCGGCACTGACCCCGACGGGAATACCGGAAAAGGCGAAGTGACGGTCTACGCACCTGATCTGACCGTCGCGGGCCCCGTCTACCCGGGTGATTGCGCTGCAATCACCTCGGACGGATGGACTCCTGATTCGGAGGTCACTGTTCAGCTGACCGACGCGGACGGAAAGCCGGTCGGCGACCCGGTCACGGCCACTGCCGACAAGGACGGCGCTCTGCCTGATGACACCTGCGTGACGGTGCCAGAAGGCACCGAGCCCGGTGATTTCACCGTCGTCGGAAGTGATGACAACGGAGCGAACATCGATGCGCCTCTCACCGTCGCCGAGGCGGGTACCCCGATCGTATCGGCCACCTCTCCCGCCCCGGCAGGTACTGACATCGACGTGACTTCACGTGGATGGTCTGCCGATAACGACGTGACCTTCGAGCTGACAGATCCCGATGGGAATTCGGTGGGCGACAAGGTGACGGTCACAGCCGACGGAGAAGGCAATGTGCCGGAGGGAACGACACTCCCGATTCCCGACGACGCGGCTGCCGGGGACTACACGCTGACGGCGAACGATCCTGACGACAACTCCGCGAAGGCGACAGTGACCGTCTACACTCCGGCGGTCGAGACAACGTCCCCAGTGGTTCCCGGACAGGACACGGCAGTGAAGGGCACCGGCTGGCTTCCGACGAGTGATGTCAAGCTGCAGCTCGTCGACCCCGACGGAGAAGACGCTGGTGACGCCGTGAATGTGACCACCGACGAAAAGGGAAGCCTGCCGGAAGGTACTGTCCTGACGATTCCCAAAGACGCCGAACCAGGCGACTTCGCGGTGCGAGCGACCGATGACAACAAGGCCGAGGTCGATGCATCCGTAACCGTTGCTGAGCCCTCGATCGATGTTTCTTCGCCGGTTCCAGCAGGCGGTGAGGCATCGCTGAAGAGCGTTGGTTGGGAGGCGAACACCTCAGTCGAACTGAAGCTTGCGAACGCTGATGGAGACGAAGTCGGCAGCCCAGTGATCGCCACGGCCGATGCGAAGGGTGCTCTGCCCGAAGGCACGAAGATTCAGGTACCTGATGACACCAAAGCCGGAGAACTCACCGTGACCGGAACAGCGTCGAACGAGACGACTGCCGAAGGCACCTTTGAGGTGTATGCTCCGTCGATCGAGGCGACAACACCGGTTCCGGCCGGTGATGAAACCGCAGTGACGAGCAGCGGCTGGCTGCCTGATTCCGAGGTCAGCATTCGCTTGGAGACGCAGTCAGCGAAGTCCGACGACGCATCCAGCGACCTCGGCGAGGCTGTCACTGTGACGACCGATGGAGAAGGCGACGTCCCTGAGGGCACGAAGCTGCCCGTTCCCGCCGAGATCACAGCCGGAGACTTCGCCGTGGTCGGCACCGATGACAATGGCGCCGAAGCCGCGGCGTCCATTGAGGTGACCTCCGCTGAGGCCGACGATGACGCGAACGCTTCGTCGAACGCTGGTGGCGATGACGCGAACGCTTCGTCGAATGCTGGTGGCGATGACGCGAACGCTTCGTCGAATGCCGGTGGCGATGACGCGAATGCCTCGTCGAATGCCGGTGGCGATGACGCGAATGCCTCGTCGAATGCCGGTGGCGATGACGCGAATGCCTCGTCGAACGCCGGTGGCGATGACGCGAACGCTTCGTCAAACGCTGGTGGCGATGACGCGAACGCTTCGTCGAACGCTGGTGGCGACGAAGAGGTGAGCAGTGATCTGCCACGAACCGGTGGCGAGATTGTGCCGATCTTCCTGGCTGCCGTTGCGCTTATCGCTGTAGGTGCAGCTGCACGTTACACGTTCAGAAGCAAGACGACCGTGTGACGCTCATCGTCGAGATGAGATGAGCTCGGGTGCGGTGATCATTCGCTCACATGATCACCGCACCCGTCCACTATTTTTGACTTTCCGCCCGTGTGGGGCGGCTTCCTCTGAGGATCGATACCGAAGTGAAAAGACGACTGACACAGATCGTTGCCGGAGCTTTGTCTCTCTTGCTCATTGTCACGGCCTGCACCCAGGGTGACAGCTCTCATTCTGGACAACAGGGCAAGAATGAACAGATCACTGCTGACATCTCCTGCGAGAGTCCCAAGCAGAAGGTCTCGCAGTCACTGTCCAGCGGAGCCACATGGACGATGTGTTGGGGTGTCCATCCGGACTTCGGACTGACGCTCTCTGACATCTACATCACTCCACCGGGTGAAGACCCGATCCGTGTCATCGACACGATGTCGATCTCTCAGCTTGAGGTTCCCTATGACACCGGCGAACGACTCACCTCCGATATCACTGAATCCGGATTCGGCGGACGCAAAATGAAGACGCTCAGCGACGACGCGTGTGGTGGAAGACTTCAATCAGCAAGCATCCCGAAGATCGGCGATGGTTCATACGGCAAATCTGAGACGAGGGAGGTCCTCTGCTCCGAGGTCGTCGATGAAGGGCTTGCGTACCACTCCAGCGATCTTGTCGCTCCAGCGAGTGCCCGCAAGAACGGTTGGCAACTGTCAACAGTCTCTCGGGTCGGCTGGTACGAATACGTCTCGCAATACACATTCGGTGCAGATGGATCGATCAGCGTTCAGCTCGGAGCAACGGGAGACTTGTCTCCAGTCGACTACACCGATGAGGATCACGGATGGGATGTCGGTGACCACGAGCACGCGGCCAGCCATTCACATAACGCCGTCTGGAGAATTCGGTGGGGTCTCGGTGGCACTGGAGGCATGAGCGCACAGCAGTTCGACGCCGATGAAACAGGGGACAGAGGTGCCGAGTCGCCCAAGCTCACCGGCAAGCTGAAAGACATCGACCATCCAACTACGGCTCGGTGGCAGGATCGCCGGTGGTGGCGAGTGCTCAACCCGAACCGCCTCAACGATGACGGCCACCCCATCTCCTATCAGATCGATGTCGGCAAAACTGACTCATTCGAGTTCGTCGACGATGCTGAGCATTCGCATACGCACGAAGATGACATCGGCTACGACGTAGGTTTCACGAATCACAACGACTGCGAGCTCTATGCAACGAAGAATCGAGGCGACTGCGGACGGGGAGTGCAGGAGTTCGTCGAAGACGGAAAGGACCAAAACCTCGACGATGTCGTCTCGTGGGTGGCAGTTGGATTCCATCATGTGCCCAGAGACGAGGAGCAGTCACCAATGGAGATGCATTGGCAAGGTTTCACCCTGCTGCCTCGGGATCTCACCGCGCAGCGGTTCGATCTGCCGAAGGGTCACGAGGGGGTCAACGGGGTGCCGGACTCCGAGTGGAACCAGGAGCCCATCAATTGATCACTGGGCACGACCTGATGTGCGCCGCGCCACCGAAGTCATCAAAGCATCATATAAAAGTCACGATATATATACTATGAGGCGTTCAAGCGCAATGGAATACCTTTTGAATAATAGGTAGAAGCAAGTTAGTATGTCTTTGTCGGTAAATCTCATGAGTACATCGGCGCTTGCGTGACGGCATCCTCAGTGCGGTCGCGTGTCCTCTCCTGGGCGTGTGTGAGCGCGCGCCTGGGAGGGGACATTCAATTTCTGCGAGTCGCCATCGGATTCAATCAGAACCGGTTGCCATTACTTTTGTGCGAGTCTGAGTAACTTCCTCCCGCTGGCTCATTCGACCAATGCCAAAGAGCGAAAAGCAATCATGGATTAGTCATCTGAGCGGCAGAAAAAAGTCATGGGGATGCAACTGATCTTGAAAACCTACGATAAACTGCTGCGATGAGAGTACGACTTCGATCGGAGGCTCTGGCGCTTCCAAGCAGCGCGGCTCCTGCGACCTACTTCTGTCGAGACCGATGAGGACCGAATAGACGTGCATGAACATCAGCCTGACGAGAATCTCGCCGATTTCACCAATGAGGAAGTCCTCCAGCTCATCGACTCCGGAACTGTCGGCGCGTTCTCCGAGATCTATCGTCGCCGCATCGACGACGTGGCGAATGAGAAGTCGATACCCCGGGCGATCCATGACGCTGCGCTGTTGGCAGTCCTCAAGCAGGTTCTTGATTCTCCGCCCCTGACTTCGGAGGGGCTCGAGGCGCTCATCGAGAGTGCTGTTGAGGAGGAAACCGTCCGGCACGACGTGACGGAGGAGTTGTCGAACGTCTCGACGTCCTGGGAGCGGCACAGCAATGTGGCAAACGTCTTCTCGAGCCTTCCTGATAATTGGCAGCGGATTCTGTGGCTGAGGGAAGTCGAGGACTTCACGCCGACCACAGTTGCCCAGAGGCTGAACGTCACCGTGCACACCGCGACCCGTCTGACGTTGCGCGCTCGGCAGGAGATGAAGCGACAGTGGCGGAAGACGCAGGGTGAATCTGCTCCGAGCGCGACCGAGCTGCGCGCCGCGCTCATTCCTGCGCTGCTGATTTCGCCGACTCTTATCGAGCGATTCGCTGACACGCTCAATGATCGATCACAAGCACGCATGGCATCATCGGCTCCCACCGCAGCGACCGCGGCGGAAAGCATCTCCACGCCGGAGGCGGATGGGGAGGCAAGCTCTGAATCAGCAGCGGAAGCAGCGGAGGCTGCGGAAGACTCGGGCGCTGCAGAAGACTCGGTCGCCGAAGAAGACTCAGGAATCGAGAAAGGAGACTCACCCTTTCACCTCCCTAAACCTGTTCTCATTCCAGTGGCAGCGGCGTGTATCGGGCTGCTCGGATCGTTGGTCGGCCTATCCATCTCGCCCATAACCAGCGAGAATTCGGGGTATCGGACGGAGGTCGGGCCATCGTCCGCCTCAGCGGGGAAGGAAGCAGGGAGCCAGGGTGGCAGTGCCGGCGAGCACAGTCCATCGTCCGGGCACTCATCCGACGATGGGCACGCAGGGTCATATTCCCCCAACTCGCCTAATCCACATGATCCTGCGGCGTCTCAAGACGTGGGCGGAGATCGATCTGGGCCTCCCGCGTCGCGCGGCGCTGGTGATCGCACCGATGGAAAGTCCTCCAGCGGCAAGGGGGCGGGTGACCGACCAGGAACGCCCGACGAGAGCGGTTCTGAAGAGCCGGGCGTACCTGACCGGCCGAATCCGACGAAGCCTGATTCGCCCACACCGTCGGAACCCGACGAGCCGGACGCTCCTTCACCGTCAGAACCTGACGAGCCGAATGATCCGGCTCCGTCGGATCCCGACGAACCAAGTGATCCCGCTCCATCGGATCCCGACGAGCCGGATGCGCCCTCACCGTCAGGGCCCGAGGAACCAAGTGATCCCGCTCCATCGGAGCCCGACGAGCCGAACGACCCCGAGCCGTCGGAGCCCGACGGTGCTGACAGCGCGAGTTCGACATCCGCCCAGTCAGACGGTGAAGGGTCAGCGGGTGCGAATGAAGGAGGCGATAGTTCGTCGAAGACGACTGACCGTCGCTCCAGTCGCTGATTGAGGCAATTGAGGCTCAGCTGAGCTGACAGCGGTACACCGGTCGCATTGCAGCGCCGGCAGCTTCCCGCCCGGAAGCAGGACCGACATACGATGAGGAACGGGCTGCCGAGCCATTATCTCGACAGCCCGGTAAGTTTGCTGTGCTATACATGAATACGTAGCACCGCACATTTCCCCTCACCTTGGCAGTCCCCACTGCCACGGCCCCCGCCGACAGCACAGAGAAGATCCCATCATTGCCTATCAGTGAACCCAACCGCGGCAACAGCGAGGAATCATCCCCTCCTCGCCGACAAGACGCTTTCGAAGTCTATTTCGGCCCCCGAATCTCAGACCAACGTTCCTTCGCGGAAGCGCTCAATCACCGAGGCGCTCTCGGCTCTATCGGAATCGAGCACATCTTTCGCTGCAGCGCCGGTAGAATCGACATTGCGCAGTCTCTCGTGGACTCCGCGCATCGTGCCGGAATTCGGGTAACTGACGTCGACCAGACCCAGATCGACGCGTTGCTTCAGCCCTCGCTGACTCCGCGCCTCTCGACCGGAGGAGCTCAAGCGCAACCTTTGTTTCTGCTGGCTCTCTTCTCCTGGCTCCCGAAGATCACCGCACCGACGATTGGGCTCGTTCACGACGCCTATGATCTAGCTGGGGCCAAGACAGCAGTTCCCACGACGTCCACGGAGCTGGTCTCCGAACTTGTTGCCGCGGGTCTGCTGGTGGTCGAATCAGGAGAAGAGGGAACGCTGACCGTTCCCGGTCTCATTCGCTCATTGATGCGACGAATCACGGGCCCCTGGGCAGGCGAATTCCACAGAAGTCCACACGAAGCATTCAGCATCGCCATCGACAACTCGTACGCAAGGGCGAAGGCGAGCGACGTGCCGGGGTACGACGAGATCCTCGACCTCGTTGTCGAAATCGAAGAATGGGAACTTCTTGAGCAGATGTGGACCCGACGGTCGATCAATGTGTTCGACGATGTGGTGAACGCGGTCGACGCATTTCTCGCAGTGCCCGCTTCTGTCATCACCGCAAGGCCGATCCTCGCGTTGGCCAGGAGTGCCGCACGAAGGATCGATTCGATGCGCAGTCGTCTCGGTACCGAGGACAGTACTCGCTTAGTGCCGTTCACAGATTTCGACAGCGTAGTCGTACCGAGCCTCCACGGCATGCTGTCGGCCGGTCATGACACTGCCCGCAGTGTGGATGAGATCGTTGCACTCACCACGGCGGAGGCGCGCTTTCATCGCTCGAACCGTGACTACGAGGCAGCGTTGCAGACGATTGACTCGGGACGCGAACTTCTTCGCAATCGCGATCTCGAGGGGTCCGGCCCCACGGCTATGATGCAAGCTGGACTCAACCTTGAGCATGGAAAGAACTTGATTTCAGCAGGACGGTTCGCTGAGGCATTGCGGGTTCTCCAAAGGGTCGTTCAGTTCTCCGAAACCTACGCGCCGAACTCATGGCACCCGATGCTTGCCGGCTATGTGGAGACCGCGTTGGCCAATCTCGGGCACGGGTACGGCAAAGAGATGGGCCGCAATCTCACTCTTGCTCGGGACAAGGCGCAGTCATTCGAGATGGAGACCTTGCCAGGCGAGCATAAGTGGCAATGCCTTGATGCGATGAGGAGCCTCGACAGACTCGACCTGTCTGCAGCCGGCACGGCTCTTGCGAAATTGAGAAATGCGGGAACCGTGAAGGGGCTCGGTTCGCTGCCCACAATCGCCGAGAGTCTCTACCGCGTCTACACCGGTCGGGCCTCGATCGCAGCCAAAGAGCTGATCGACAACGCCGCCACTCGGAACTCTCCGATGACGAGTTCGTCGAATACCAGGTACTCCGGAATCGTGAATATCGCCAGTTTCGTGTATCTGGCCGCCGGAGAGACGAAGCCGATCCAGGACCTTGCGACCCAGTTGCCTCCGACTCATCCCGCGTATCACTTGGTCAAAGCGCGACAGAGCTTCGTCTTCGGGCAACGGGAACAACTGTGGTCGAGCACCGCTCGTGTCCTCAATGGTGCCGATGGCCCCCGGCTCAAGGGCTGTGCTGCGGCACTTCGCTCCGCGTTCCTGCATCACGAGGGTCAGGAGAGCGCGGCAGTGGACAGCTTTGGCCACGTTCTCGACTACTGCATCATCGGATCGACACTGATGCCGATTGCGCAGATGTCGAAATCCTCGAGGTCGGCTCTCATCGAGGCTACGGCCTCTCACTCGGCCTGGACTGATCTGGCTGAGGCATTCGACGATCCGAGCCATTCGGCCGCAGATCTGCAGCAACGGCTGCTGGACCTTCCGGAAGCTCTGCGCGTCACCGTCGAACGTGATGTCGAGCTGTCTTCTGCAGAGCTTTCGCTGCTCTTCGCTATCGACTCCCAGAAGCCGGTTCCACAGATCGCCCGCGAATTCGGAGTGGTCGTCGGGACGTTGAAGAATCGCCTGTCCGCGCTGTATAAGAAGTTCGGTGTGAGCAGTCGGGCCGAAGTGCTCGAACACGCGAAGCGGAACGGGTACCTCTCATCGGCAGAAGTGCCCGGGGGAGGCTCGGCGTCTTCGGACTGAGTTCGCTTTACGCGTGACGGGACCTCTTCTCCACGGCCGGGACGGCTGACACGGGTGGCCCTTCTGAGGCCAGGAACGCAGTGCGCACCTGCCCCGCGTCATCGCGTTCAGCTCCAAGGAACCGCCTGAAGCCGGCGAGAACTTCTGTTCGATCCTGATCTGCTTATGTGATCCCGCGCCGGGCCCGGAGGCCGCGGTTGCTGGTGTCGATCTCGGTGTGGTTCGTCGGTGAGACGGCGCTCCGTTCTACTCGGAGCCAGGAGCCTTTGCCGTCTTTGATGCTGTCCGCGACTCAGGCCCGCCGTCGGCCGCCGTCGAAACAGTCGACGATGGGGTGGCCTGGACGGTAAGCGCGGTGCGAACGACCTGACGGTGCGCGTTCGGTTCCGAATCAGCACGGGAAACTGCGTTGGGGTGTCGTGGCCCAGTAGTCGGGGCGGGGGCCGGTTCGACCGGTTTGTCGAGGCGTCAGCGGTAGGTTGCGTTCTTCGGTGACTGGTGGCCGTGGTCGTTGAACGAGATGAGGCTCGTGCCGCCGCGGCCGGTGATGATCTTCGTGATCCCGGTGTTGATGGTCACCCGGTTGAACGCAATCCACTGATCGAAACGGCCGCCGAGCAGTCGCGCCGCTGTCCATGCGATAGCTCCAGCGCTGGAGACGACGATCGTCGACTGTCCCGAACCCATTGCTTGGACCACCTCGTCGAGGGCGCGGTCGACGCGAGAGGTGAACTGTGTGTAGGACTCCGAATAGTCCTCGTCATGCTCGCCCGATGCCCAGCGGGCGCACCCGCGTTCGAGCTCGGCCTGGAAGATCTTCGAATCGTGCTTGGCCCGCGGATCGGTCTCCGTCAGAGCAGCGGTGAGTTCCCACGCGTTGTATTCGTTCCAGCCCGGATTGATGTCAGGGGTCGGGCGGGAGCCGGCTCCGTGTCCGAAGCCTTCGAGGATGCCCTCAGCCGTCTGTCGCTGCCGCAGCATCTCACCATGGACGACTCGTGCAGGTTCGATGCCTTGTGCTGCGAGGAATCGCCCGGTGATGCGGCTCTGCTCCCTGCCGAGATCGGACAGCCGGTCATAATCGTCGGTGCCGAATGAGGCCTGTCCGTGCCGGACCAGATAGAGCACGCTCATGAATCACCACATCCTCGTCGTGATGCTCGAATTACTGTTCAATCGATCGTTCACTGACCCTGAGTCTACTGGACGATCGTCGGAAGTCGGAGGGACCATTTCTGGGAGGCTGGAAGGGCCTCTCCCGATGGTCTGATTCCGGATGCCGCTACTGGCCGGCTGACATCACTCAGTCTGGCCGGGGTGGGGGAACAGCTGCTCGGCCAGGCGCAGAACCTCTCGCAGTGCCGGACTGTCATCGTGCCTCCGCCATGCCATGAGCAGGGGAAAGGGGCCCTGTTCGTCATCGAGCGGGATGAACGTGACGTTGGGGAACGTGAAGTTGCGCGGCACTGAGGACACTGTGACCGAGCATCCGAATTCGGCTCCCACCAGCGACAGGATCGTCCAGCTGTCCGGTGCCACTTGGACGACATTGGGGTTGAACCCCGCCGCCTGCGAAAGCGAGTACAAACGTTCGATGGTCGTCGATCCCGGATTCGACGGCAGGGTGATGAAGTCCTCGCCCTCGAGCTCGGCCATGGACACCGAGCTTCGGCCCGCCAGCGGATGACCGTTGTGGACGGCGACGACGAGGGCCTCCTCGGCGATCATTCGCGTCTCCACGGTCTGAGGAATGAAGGGCCAGTGCCCGAACGCGATGTCGAACGAGCCGTCGACGACTCCCTCGATCGACGGCAGCGCGAACGTCGCACTCTGCAGGCTCAGCTGGATCCCCGGGTGCGTGTTGCGGACCAGCTTCGCCAAGCGCCCGACCAGAGTGTGGGTGGCGATCCCGGTGAAGGCGAGTCGCACATGCCCGACTTCGCCTTGGCCGGCGGCCTTGACAGCCGCCTCGGCGAGCTGATGACTCATGAGTATGTCTCGCGCAGGCTGAACGAGCGCCTCGCCTGCTGCGGTCAGCCGCACCGACCGGGTGCTGCGGTCGAAGAGCTGAGCCGACAGGGACGTCTCCAGATTCCGGATGAGCCGACTCACCGGCGGCTGCGTCATCTGCAGGCGCTCGGCGGCTCGACCGAAGTGCAGCTCCTCGGCGAGGACGAGGAACGCTCTGATCTGCTTGGCATCCATGTTCGGGCCTTTCGTTCTGCTGTGTTGTCCGCTGTGCTCGCTGCGCTGCCGTGCCGGCTGTTCTGTCGTGCGGGCTGTTCTGCTGTGCCGACCGCGTCTCATTGATTTATGTCAAGTGAGACTTAATATGCGATACGAAAAGTATTGGACCAGCATAAATCAATTTGACATGATGACTCAGGTCACAGACGTCAGAGGTTCGAGGAGGAACACGATGGACAAGACGCTGAGCCTTCCGCAGGCGATCAGCACCTACCTCAGCGATGGGGACACAGTCGCGCTCGAGGGCTTCGGACACATCGTTCCGGTCGCGGCCGCCCACGAGATCATCCGCCAAGGGTTCACCGACCTCATCCTGGCCAGGATGTCCTGCGACGTCATCGTCGATCAGCTCCTCGGCGCGAACTGTCTGCGCGGCCTCATCTCCTCTTTCGTGGCCAACAGCTCGGCCGGGTCTCTCCATGAGCTCAGGCGACGAGTCGAGAAGTCCGATCCGGAGCCGCTGTGGTTCGACGAATACAGCCACGGGGGAATGGTCGCCCGCTACCAGGCCGGTGCCTCGAAGCTTCCCTTCCAACCCATCGCCTCCTACCGGGGAAGCGACCTGGCAGCGAAGAATCCGCGTATCACGTCGGTGCCCGATCCGTACGGGGGCCCGGACATCTACGTCGTGCCCGCCCTCAACCCCGACCTCACGATCATCCACGCCCAACGAGCCGACAAACACGGAAACGTTCAGGCCTGGGGCATGCTCGGCGTTCAGACCGAAGCCGCGTTCGCCGGTCGTCGACTCATCGTCACCGTCGAGGAGATCGTCGACGAGGACATCGTCCGCTCCGACCCGAACCGGACGATCGTGCCCGCGCACGTCGTCGACGCCGTGGTCGCCGTTCCCCGCGGTTCCCATCCACATTCCGTCCAGGGGTATTACGACCGCGATGATGATTTCTCCCGACAGTGGTCGGCGCTCGCCCGGGATCCGGAGGCGGTTCAGAAATGGCTCGAGACCAACGTCCGCGGCACGAGCGACCATGACGAATTCCTCGCGAGTCTCGGATCGGACCACTTCGAGACGAGCACGATCCACGACGCCTATTCGACACCTGTGAACTATGGAGGCCGAGCATGAGCTTGCGTACACACGAAGAAGCCGACACCGGGGTACAGGCGGTCGACACCGCGGCGCGGGAGGCCAGCACCGGGGTACAGCCATCACACGACGAGGTCACCAGCAGCGAACTTCTCACCGTCCATTCGGCTCGGGCATTGGCAGGGCGCAATGTTGTGTTCGCCGGGCACGGGCTGCCGACGCTGGCTGTGTCGCTCGCCCAGCACACAGTGGCACCGGACGTCGAGATCGTCTACGAATCGGGAGTCACCGGAGCTCGACCGCCGGCCATGCCCCGCAGCATCTCGGACTCGATTCTGGTTCCGGGAGCCGCCTCGGTGATGCCGATGACCCACCTGTTCAACTATGTTCTGCAAGGTCAGCGCATCGACGTCGGATTCCTCGGTGCCGCGCAGGTCGACAAGTACGGAAACCTCAACTCCACGCTCATCGGTGACGATTGGGAGCATCCCGACAGCCGACTGCCGGGGTCGGGCGGGGCCATCGAGGCGATGGCCGGTGCGTCCGAGATCTTCCTCGTCATGCGTCGGCACACCCCGCGTACCTTCGTCGAGAACCTCGACTTCGTCACGTCGCCGGGACCGCGGAAAGCCGCCGAGGCGGAGGTCGGTTCGATGCCGGCAGGAGCCGGGGTGACGCATGTGATCACCGACCTGGGGATCATGACGCGGTCCGCCCGGGACGAGGAACTCACCCTGACGGCCGTCCATCCCGGCATCGACCCCGCCGAGGTTGTGGCGCAGACCGGCTGGAACCTCCTGGTCTCGCCCGACCTCGAAACGACGCAGCCGCCGAGCGCCGCCGAGCTGTCGCTGCTGCGAGAACAGCTCGATCCCACACGCATCTACCTGCGCTGAAATCCCAAACGCATCCACCTCCGTTGAACCGAAGAAGGTTGAAACCATGTCAATGAAGACACACAGCTCAACTGCCTCTCCTCCAGATCCGAACGTGACTCGTCCTGAGCTGCGCCGGGCCGCATGGTCATCGTGGCTCGGCAGCTCGCTGGAGTACATGGACTTCACGCTCTACACACTCGCCTCAGCCCTGGTCTTCGGACCGCTCTTCTTCCCCAACGAGACTCCCGCGATCGCGCTGATCTCCAGCCTCGGCGTCTACGGGTCCGGGTTCGTCGTCAGGCCGATCGGCGGATACGTCTTCGGCCGGGTCGGCGACAGACACGGGCGGCGGATCGTCCTCATCGTCACCTTGTCGATGATGGGTGTGGCGACGATGGGCATCGGTCTTCTGCCGACCTACGCGCAGATCGGCGTCTGGGCTCCTCTGCTGCTCGTCGTTCTCCGACTCGTGCAGGGGTTCGGAGCCGGTGCCGAACTCGCGGGTGCCTCGGTGCTCTTGGTCGAATCGTCGCCGGTGCGCCGCAGGGGACTGTTCGGAGCGATCGTGGCAATGGGCACGAACAGCGGAATCTTCCTGGCCACGGTCCTCTGGACTCTGCTCACCCTGTTGCCGGATGATGCTTTCCTCAGCTGGGGTTGGCGGGTTCCGTTCCTGCTGAGCATCATCACCACATTCGTGGCGCTGGCGATTCGCACGAAGGTCAAGGAATCCCCGGTGTTCGAGGAAGCCAAGGAACGCCGCGCCGAGGTGGCTGCGGACAAGGATGCCCAGCCGAGCATTCTCGTCGAAGCGCGCCGGTCGACGAAGTCGTTCCTGCTCGCGCTCGGTATCCGCATGGGCGAGAATTCCGCAGTCTACCTGGTCAAGGGGTTCATGGTCGGATGGGTGGTGACCACGACGGGCATCGATTCCGCGGTGGTCACGACCGGCATCATGATCGGCACCGTCATCGGCTTCGCGACCGTGCCCTTCTTCGGCAAACTCAGCGACAAGCTGGGCAGGCGCCCGGTGTTCCTGGGCTTCACCCTGTTCCAGATCCTCTTCTCGATCCCTGCCATGCTGCTCATCGACACCGGCAATCCGATTGTCATCGCCGCGGTCTTCGCGGTCTTCGTCGGCGGTCCTCTGCCGAACCTCTACGGCGTCGAATCGAGTTGGTTGGTCGAGATGTTCGGATCGAAGCACCGCTACACGTTCATGACCACGATCAAGGAAGTCGGATCGGTCGTCTCGGGCGGGCTCGCGCCGGTGATCGCGGCCTCGCTCGTCGCAGTGATCACCGACTCCTGGTGGCCTGTCGCCATCGTCCTCATCCTCTTCGCCGGTTGCGGACTGCTCGGCGGACTTTTCGCGCCCGAGACTCGCGGTCGTGACCTCACGGTCGAAGTCGATGCGGTGGACGACGATGCGGTGGACGGCGATCGGATCGATGCAAAGAGTGCTCGACCGACCGCGGCGGTGCGCGACGGGAGTATCGAGCCGATTGACAGCTGACGTATCCACTCGGTGGGCGACGAGCGCCGCCCCACGGTGGAACGGCGCGGCTGTGTGGAGCGTCGTGGCCGGGCGGAAGCTCGTCAGAACGGCGGGGGATCGACCGTGAGGTCGTGGTCCCAGTTCACCTTCTTGGGAACGAACTGGCTGTCCCAGGGGTCGTTAGCCCTGCGGGCCGCGGTCCTCGCGGTGCGCTCGGGCCGCGTGTCCGTTGCTCCGGCACCGGTGCGGGTGGTGCCGTCGTCGGTGCCGCTGGTGCCGTTCCCGCGAGAGTTTCCGGCCGACCCTGTGGGGTCGGTCGTATCCTCGTGGCCGTCGGGGTCGTTGGGGTCGAAAGGGGTGTCCTCGATATCGAGCACCGAGAGGCGGCGCCACTTGACCGCTTGCGGGTACCGGGCGTTCCCGGTCAGCTGCTTCTGCGCCAACGGGTTGATCCCGGCGGGGAGGCAGGGCTGGAAGACAGAGTTCTCCCAGTCGAGGCAGCGCTGCAGCCGCAGCCGTTTCCGGGCAGCGCGCTGCTCTGCGAACGCCCTCGACAGGCGCTGCTCCCGCTCTTCGCGTGCGGCCTGGAGCCGCTTCTTCTCGTCCCGTTCGCGAATCGTCGATTCGCCGGGCATGAGTTCGAGCACCTGCGGTGCAGGCGGAACCATCTCTGTGGGCAGACTCCACCGCTTGAGGCGCAGTTGTGCCAGGGCAGCGATCTCGAGGGCGTGGGCGATGTTGATCGGCTGTTCGGGCGCGACCACCGTGGTCGAGATTCCGTGGCGGAACCTGTACTCGACCTCGCCGGATTTGGGCATTGCGACGCCATACCGGTCGGCGGTCTTGAGCGCGTGATGCTTCTTGCAAAGCGGATGGAGGTTGCCGAACCGGGTCAGACCGCCCTTGGCGGGCGCGAGGTGGAAGAACGGGACGACGTGGTCCATCTCTGCTCGCTCCGCCCGGCGTGAGCAGCCCGGGACGGTGCAGACCGTCCACTGCTCGATGAGGGTTTTCCGCAGATCCTGCGGAACCACGTAGCTCGTGGCCTTTGCATCGATCGGTGTCCCGGTGGCGGGATCGGTGAGGATCCGCTGGATGGACTTCGACCGTCCCGCGATGGTGCGGGCAACCTCGGCGGGTACGGGCGAACCGTCGGCAAACGTTCCGGGCAAGTCCGAGTCGCCGGCGAGGCTGAGGAACGGCACGGTCACGACAGTGGCGGCCTGGTGCGACAGCCACTGCTGGGTCGTGGGCATGCGCAGCTTCACCCAGTACTCCACGGGTCCGCGGTCCTGCTCGTCGGCGCTGAATGCGGAACCGGCAGTTCGGGAGATGTCCGCTCCGGCGGTCCGCTCCGCGACCTTTTTGGCGAAGTCGGCGAGGCCGTCTTCCGTATCCACACCCGGTGAGAGCTCGCCGTTGTCATCGAGCAGCGATGCCTCGCTGGTGTTCTGGAGCCCTGTGACCGGATCGACGGAGACGACCTTGACGTTCAGTTCCGGCACGGGCCGGATGAACAGGTCGTACCTGAGCTGGTCGATGGACCGTCCGTCGCTGACGGTGACCCCGGACGGGAGGTCGAATGCGGCGTTCTTCTTTCCGTGCACGGCCAGTGCCATGCCGGTGATGCGGTCGTAGCTCGAGAAGATCTCGGCCGAGGGGCCGCTGAGAATGAGGCTGGCGGAGCCGTCCTTGTGACCCTCGACGTCGACGCGACGGCGCTTCGTAGCGACCTCGGTCAGATCGGCCGGGGGCACGAGGAGGCTGATCGCCTTGGCCAGCGCCTTGCGCAGGGTCTCGCAGGTGATATCGGCTCGCTTGGTGGCGAGGAAGGCGTCGAGCTCGGGCAGGTGCTCGAACGCCACGTTCGCACACAGCTGGGCGGCGACGTCGACGTGCGCCTGAGTGAACTCGCCGCCGCGCACGCGGTCGGCGAAGCAGGGGAGGCCGTAGAAGATCGTCATCGCCCACGCCATCTGGCGGTTGGTGCGTGCGGCGTTGGTGCCGAGCACCGTCGAGATCTCGACGAGATCTTCCGCGTCCACATTCTCGTAGACCCACTGCGAGAAGCACATGCGGCGGTCGAACGCGGGGAAGTCCGGCAGCGTCGACGCGCTGTCGTCTTCGGCTTCTGCGCTGGCAATCTCGCTCTGAGTGCGAGCGAACGCCTCGTCGAAAGGCAGGATCGCGGTCGAGGGCGCCTCGATCGTCGGGCAACCGGCATCGTCTCCGTGGGCTGCTTCATTGCGCTCGGCCGTGTGGGTGTCGGCCGCGGTCGTGCTGTGCTCGAGATCGGCCGCTGTCTCCGCCTCCTGGGCGAGGCGATCCAGGGTTCCGGCGATCGTCTCGCAGCGGAATGGTGCCGCTCCTTCGGGAACGGCGAACTCGTAGTCGAGGAGGATCTGTTCGAGGACCACGGCGGAAGCCGATTCGAAGACCTCGAAACGGGCGCGGTCGGAGGCCATGGCCGCCTCGGCGAAGTGGGACATGCTCGATTCGAAGCGGATGGCAAAGCGGGGCGAGGCCGCCGTTGTCTCTGTTGCGTCTGCGTTCGACCGGGTCGAACGTGCCTTGGTGCCCTTCATTGCGATTTCACCTGCCTCGGACCTCGTTGTCGGAGAAGTGGAGCTGATTTGAAAAGCTGTTACCACCATGATAGACGATCAAATGGACGATAACAATAGAAAATCTGAAATAGTTTCGAATAAGTCTCGATGACCTGTGACCAGTGAGTTTGTTGTCTGATCATCTTCGCACCCGGCACTGACACGAGAATGATGGCCGGCAGACGCGAACCCGTCGATCACTCGACGTGTGTTCGCCGCCCGCCGAGGCTGCCCGGAGCCCCGGGCCTCGCCGTCGAAGCCGCGCCGGCGAGGCCGCGCCGTCGAAGTCGCGCCGACGAGCCCATAGGTCCGGCCGGGCCGCAGCTGCGCTGGTGCACCCGTTACCTTTTAAATAGCCCCGGAACCCGAGGCCTCGCAGCGCGACCGACCCGGCATGCACCTGGCTAGATCCCGCGGTCGGGAGATCGACGCCGGGCCGGAGGCAAAGAGATCGGAACCCGGCCAAAGGTTCGGAGAACATGCCACCGAAACGAGGGGCAACCTCGGCGAGGGTGGGATTTTCGGGTGAAACAGCTCACCTCATCGGTTATGCTGATCGGGTTGCCGGATGCGACCCATGAGGTCGGTACTCGCCTTCATGCGAGCCGTATCCGCACAGCGCGCAACCGCGGCGCCCTTCACCTAGGGTGATGACCACGGCTCGCGCAGGCGTCACCGCACCATCCTTCACTGGTGACCAGTTCTTCGTTTCGACCGCCTCGGCGCGCCCAATCGGGCGAGTCCGACGTCGTGCCAGCGATGGCCCGCGGTCAGACGATCACTGCCGGCAGCAGAGCATCCGCACTGTCACCGCAACAACCACGAGGATCAATCATGACGACCACTGCCTCCAACTCCACCTCCGCCGACCAGAGCGCGCAGTCGCCCATCACCGATGAGGAGATCTTCGCTGCGCACGAGGGCGGGAAGCTCTCCGCCGAGCTGACGAGTCCGCTCGGGACCCAGCGCGACCTCTCGATCGCCTACACTCCGGGCGTGGCCAAGGTCTGCACCGCGATCAAGGACGAGCCGCAGCTGGCTCGCACGCACACCTGGACCGGCCGGCTCGTCGCGGTCATCTCCGACGGATCGGCCGTGCTCGGCCTCGGAGACATCGGCCCCGCCGCATCGCTGCCGGTGATGGAGGGCAAGTGCGCCCTGTTCAAGTCCTTCTCCGGGCTCAACGCGATCCCGATCGTGCTCGACACCAACGACACCGACGAGATCGTCGAGACCATCGTCCGCATGGCCCCGACCTTCGGCGCGATCAACCTCGAGGACATCTCAGCTCCGCGCTGCTTCGAGATCGAGGATCGAGTCAAGGAAGCCCTCGACATCCCGGTCATGCACGATGACCAGCACGGTACTGCTGTCGTCGTCCTCGCCGCACTGACGAATGCGCTGCGCGTGGTCGACAAGCCCTTCGATTCCATCCGCGTCGTCGTCTCCGGGGCCGGTGCCGCGGGCGTTGCAGTGGTGAAGATCCTCGCCGACGCAGGAGTGAAGGATATCGTCGTTCTCGACTCCAAGGGCGTCGTCGAATCCGGTCGGTCCGACCTCACCGAAACCAAGCAGTTCCTCGCCGAATCGACGAACCCGCGGGGAATCTCCGGCGGGATCGGCGAGGCCCTCGACGGCGCCGACGCCTTCATCGGCGTCTCCGGCGGCACCATCGACGAGGTGCACCTGGAGAACATGGCCGACGACGCGATCATCTTCGCCCTGTCGAACCCCAACCCCGAGGTGGTCCCCGACGTCGCCGCGAAGTACGCGACCGTGGTGGCTACCGGGCGCAGCGACTTCCCGAACCAGATCAACAACGTCCTCGCGTTCCCCGGGATCTTCCGCGGTGCGCTCGACGCCGATGCCAGCGAGATCACCGACGATATGAAGCTCGTCGCGGCCCGTGCGATCGCCGATCTCGTCGGCGATGACCTGCGTCCCGATTACGTCGTGCCCGGTGCGCTCGATTCGCGTGTGGCTCCGGCCGTCGCCGAGGCGGTCGAGAAGTCCGCGTTGGAGGCGATGGCCGAGCGCTGACGGTTCGATCGGGTGAGCCTTCGGTGGGGTCGGCCTGATCTTCGCCGAGGTAGCCGGGCCGTTCCAGTGAAAAGGGCGGGCGAGGAAGTTTCGACTTCCTCGCCCGCCCTTTTGGGCATCCCTCTCCGTTGGCGCCAATTCCACCCGGTAATGGAGCATCACTCACCGTGAGCGTCAAAACCTCCCGCAGAAACGGGACGGGGTGAGGCTAATGGTGAGGGATGGTGTCGGTGGGCGGGAGCTCGGCGCGCTCGACTCGCAGTCGAGGGGGCCAGATCGGGACCGAGCCTGAACACGGCCGAGGGGCGGGTGAAGATTTCTCTTCGCCCGCCCCTCGGCTCTGTTCGGCGACGGTCAGTCGTCGGTGACGGTGATGGTCACGTCGATGTTGCCGCGGGTGGCATTGGAGTACGGGCAGACCAGGTGGGCCTTGTCGGCGAGTGCCTGGGCCTCGGGCTTGTCGAGGTGCGGGAGGGTGACCTCGAGTTCGACGGCGAGTTGGAACCCGCCCTCATTGTTCTTGCCGATGCTCACGCGTGAGCCGACGGCCGAGTCGTCAACGTTCGCATTGGCCTGACCGGCCACGAGGCGCAGCGCCGAGTGATAGCAGGCGGCGTAGCCGACGGCGAAGAGCTGTTCAGGATTCGTGCCGTTGCCGCTGCCGCCCATCTCTGTGGGCGTCGCGAGATCGACGTCGACCTTTCCATCGTTCGTGCGACCGTGGCCGTCGCGGCCTTCGCCGGTGGCCAGGGCTTCTGCGGTGTAGAGAGCCTTCATGATTCTTCCTTTCATCGGTGGTGCAGTGTGGGTTTGTGGGTGGGTGCTTGATTCCCGCGGAGGTTGCTTGTCAGTGTGCGCAGAGTTTCCAGCAGCCCGGGCAATGCGTCGGGATCGAGCTGCGTGCGCGCTCCGATTCGAGCAGGCACGCATTCGGCGAGCTCCTTGGCCGCCGCGCCCTCAGAAGTCGGGCGGACGAAGACGCTGCGCGAGTCTTCGGCTGAGCGGTGTCGTGTGATGAACCCGAGCTTCTCGAGCCTGGAGAGGAGAGGTGAGAGCGTGCCCGAATCCAGCTGCAGGCGCTCGCCGAGGCGCTTGACCGTCACGCCCTCCAGCTCAGCATCGTTCTCCCACAGTACGAGCATGACCAGGTACTGCGGATACGTGATGCCGAGTTCGGCGAGCAGATCCTTGTACGACACAGTCATCGCACGCGACGCCGAATACAGGGCGAAGCAGAGCTGCCTGTCGAGATCGAGCGGGTTCATATGACAATAGTTGCACACAATTCAATTGTGTACAACCAATATGTCGGGACGACCTCGAATTCATTGAAGGGCGGGAGTGGATGGCGCTGAGGCGTGCTGAATACGACTGAGGGGCGGGCGAAGATCTCTCCTCGCCCGCCCCTCAGTGGCCTGGCGTGCGATGCTCCTGCGGCTATCGTCCGCTCGGCCCGTGAGGCGGGGTCAGTGGCCGGTCACTGCTGCGGATTCTGCGGCGGCTGACCGTTCGGCGGCTGCTGGCCGTTCGTCCACTGCTGGGCGATCGACTGCGCTCGCGACTTCAGCGACTGCGCCTCTGACTGGCCGGAGCCTTGACCGTACCTGTCGCCCGATCCGTGGCCGGAGCCCTGACCGTACCCCTCGCCCGCGCCCTGCCCGGACCCGCTCGAACTCGGCGGGGTCGACGGCTGCGGCGGCACGCTGCGGCGCTCTGAACCGTGGCTCGAACCATACCGGCTCTCTGGCGCGGCCAAGCCCGCCCCATCCTCGGCGGCATTGGCGGCGAACAGGGCGTTCCTGATCTCCTGCCCCATCTCACCCAGGCCCCCCGGGTTCGAGGGCATGAACAGCACGTTCGACCGCCCCTCCTGGGCGACGTTCTGCATGGTGTCGAAGTACTGGGTCATCATCAGCAGCTGCTCGGCCGTCTTGTCGATTCCCACCTCCTGCAGCTTCGCATACTGCTCGGCGATGCCGGTGGCGATCGCCTTGCGCTGAGCGGCCACACCCTCACCGTGCAGGCGCATCGCCTCGGACTCGGCCTGAGCCTGCGTGACGCGCTTGATTTTGTCCGCCTCGGCGAGCGACTGCGCGGCGACTCGGTCGCGCTGGGCGGCGTTGATCGAGTTCATCGAATCGCGCACCTTCGGATCCGGGGTGATGTCCGTGACCAGGGTGCTGACGATCTTGAAGCCGTAGCGCTTCATCGACTCGGACAGTCGGCGCTCGACGTTTTCAGCGATGTCGTCCTTCGATTCGAACGCCGTGTCCAGGGTCAGCCCCGACAGAGCTGAACGGACGGTGTCGAAGACATAGGAGCGGATCTGCTCCTCGGAGTTCGCCAGCCGGTAGTAAGCATCGGCGACATTGTCTTCCTCGACGACGTACTGAACGGCGACGGGAACGGTGACGAAGACGTTGTCCTTCGTCTTCGACTCGATGTTGACCTCGAGCTGCTGGACGCGCAGCGAGATCGGGCGGCTGAGCGTCTCGATGAGCGGCAGCTTCGTGTTCAGCCCCGGCTTCGCGACCTTCTTGAACTTGCCGAACCGTTCGACGACGACGTTCTCCTGCGTCTTCACCGTGAAGAACATGCTCGTGCGCAGTTTGCCGAAGAGCAGAACGGCGACGACGAGGATGACGATGACTATGGCGATGGTGACCGCGAGTCCAGTCATGACTACTCCCATGGGTCGTGTTTGTCGGCCGCGCGGCGACCGCTGATGTCTACCACCCTAGTAGTCCGACGCCTTCCCGTATATGACAAGGCCGTATGCCGGGACTGCGGGCAAGGGCGAGATTGACGTGGGGATCGGCCGGCGGCGACCGGGAATCGGGCCTGTGGATTCGGCCTCACGCAGGCGAACATCTGATGTCAGACGTATACTGGAGACTCAGTCCAGAACGATCGGCGGAGGGTGCCCATGACGGAGACGACAGCGACCGGACGGAAGGTCACGACCTCCGATCGGATCAAGGATCTCATCCTCGCAGACGGACTGCGCCCCGGCGACCTCCTGCCCACCGAAGGCGAACTGTGCACCCGCCTCGGCGTCTCCCGATCCAACGTCCGCGAAGCCATCCGCAAGCTCACGACCCTCGACATCGTCGACGTCCGCCACGGTCACGGCACCTACGTCGGCCAGGGCTCCCTCGACGCCCTCGTCGAGGCGCTCGTCTTCCGGGGAGTGCTCAGCCCGGGCGACGACCTCGACGCATTGCGCGACGTCGTCGACGTCCGCACTGCGCTCGACCGCGGAATGTCCGACCAGATCGTCGAGGCTCTGGCCGGCACCTCGAACCCCGATCTGCACGCCCTGGTCGACGAGATGGTCGCCATGGCCGCCGCAGGCAAGAGCTTCCCGCAGCAGGACCGCGCCTTCCACACCGGGCTGCTGGCGACGCTGGGCAACTCCCTCGTCGGCCAGCTCGTCGCCGCGTTCTGGGACGTGCACACCGCGGTCCTGCCGCGACTCAACGTCGCCGTCGCCTCCGATCTCGAGCAGACCGCCCGGGCGCACGGGCTCATGCTCGACGCTGCGGAAGCCGGCGATGCGGACGCCTTCCGCGCCGCGATCACCTCCCACTACGAACCGATCGTGCGGGCACTGGAAAACGAAACCGGGGGAGCGGCGTCGGACGAAAGGGCTGAGAACTGATGGAGGTCGTCATTGCCGAAGAGCGCACCCTGGCCGAACTTGCCGCCGACGCTGTCGAGAGGCTCCTGCACACCGAGGCGGCACCGGTCCTCGGACTGGCCACCGGTTCCAGTCCGCTGCGCATCTACGACGAACTGACCAGTCGCCATACGAACGACGGCCTGTCCTTCGCTCATGCGCAGGCCTTCATGCTCGACGAATATGTCGGCATCGCCGACGACCATCCCCAGCGCTACCGCAACGTCATCGACGCCCAGATCGCCGCCCGAGTCGACTTCGCCCAGGGAGCCGTCCACGGACCCGAGGGATCGGCTGCGGATCTCGCGGCCGCCTCGGCGGAGTATGAGGAGGCGATCGCCGAGGTGGGTGGAATCGATCTGCAGATCCTCGGGATCGGCACCGACGGTCACATCGCGTTCAACGAACCCGGATCGTCGCTGGCCTCGCGGACGCGAGTGAAGACGCTGACGAAGCAGACGCGCCTCGACAATGCACGGTTCTTCGACGGAGATGTCGACCAGGTGCCCCCGCTGTGTCTGACCCAGGGTCTGGGCACGATCATGGAGGCGAAGCACCTCGTCCTCATCGCCACAGGAGGCACCAAGGCCGAGGCGGTGCACCAGATGATCGAAGGGCCGATCTCGGCGATGTGGCCGGCGACGGTGCTGCAGATGCACCCGCACGTGACCGTGCTCATCGACGATGCGGCGGCCTCACGGCTGCAGCTGGCCGACTACTATCGCCATTCCTACGCGAACAAGCCGGACTGGCAGCACCTCTGAGAGACGGCTCCTCAACCTTCGACGGCCTCGGCGAACCAGGACGAGATCGTCGCCGGGTGGGTGATCGCGGTGCCGACGACGACCGCCTCGGCGCCGGCTTCACGGGCGGCGGCCGCCTGCGCGGGGGAGTGGATGCGGCCCTCGGCGACGAGGAACCGGCCCAGCCCGGCATCGCGGATATCGCTGATGAGCTCAAGGTCTGGTCCGTCGGTCGCCCCGCGCTCGCCGGTGTAGCCGGCCAGGGTCGTGCCGATGATGTCGGCACCGGCGTCGGCCGCGGCCAGAGCGTCATCGAGGCTGCCGCAATCGGCCATGACCAGAGCATTCGTCCGGTCGTGGAGGCGGCCGATCGTCTCGGCCAGACTCAACCCGTCGGGGCGTTCGCGCCGGGTTCCATCGAGGGCGACGATGTGGGAACCGGCCAGAGCAACGGCGTAGGCGTGCTGGAACGTCGGCGTGATGACGACGCCTTCCCTGCCGTCCTTCCACAGTCCGATGACGGGAACCTCGACGGCCGATCGCGTCGCCTGGATGTCGCCGAGACCCTGTACGCGCACGGCTGCCGCACCTCCGGTGACCGCCGAGGCAGCGATCTGCGCCATCGTCTTCGGATCGCGCATGGGCTCGCCGGGATAGGCCTGCACGGAGACGATGAGCCGTCCGTGCAGTGCCGTGAGTATCTCGGTCTTCGACAGCATCAGTGAGACTCCTTCTTCGTATCCGTGCGTGGGGTGCTCGTGCCGGTGCGTTGCGTGTACGTGCCGGTGCGTGGGGCGAATCCGTCTGCCCACAGTCCTGCCGCGCCGATGAGGGCGGCGTCCTGTCCCAATTCTGCCTTCCGCAGGCTCAGGCCGGCTGTGGCGGGGATGAGTTCGGCGGCGAAGGCATCGCGGAGGGGTGCCCACCAGGTCTGGTCCATCTCGGTGAGGCCGCCGCCGACGACGATGACCTCGGGAGAGAGGACGTTCGCAATGCCGCCGAGTGCCGACCCCAGGGCACGTGCCCCGATATCGAAGGCACGAACGGCGAGATCATCCCCCGCCGAGGCGGCCGCCGCCAATGCGCGGGTGTCGGCCGGCGCCGAGGTGCATGCGCCAAGCTGCGCCGAGGTGGTGGTGTCTTCGTCTCGCACCAACCGCTGGTAGGTGGCGAGGATGGCCGGGCCCGAGGCGATGGCCTCGACGTGTCCGTTGCCCCCACACGGACAGGCCAGCCCGGCGGCAGCGGCGACCGGGACATGCCCGATGTGCCCGGCAGCGGCATTTCGCCCGGTGAGCAGGCGTCCGTCGGTGATGAAGCCGCCGCCGATGCCGGTGCCGACCGCGACGAGCAGCGAACTGCTCGAGTCGCGGGAGGCTCCGGCGCGAGCCTCACCGAGTGCATGAGCGTGGACATCGTTGACGGCGCGGACCGGCAGCCCGGTGCGGGCCGAGAGTTCGGCGGTCAGTTCGGTGCCGGCCCAACCGGACAGTGAATCCGTTGCGGAGATGACGATGCCGCTCGCGGGATCGATGACCCCGGCCGCACCGACGCCGATACGCCACATGAGGTCTGAGGCGGTGCCACGCGAACCCGACGCATCCGCGATGACGGCGGCGGTCACCTCGGCGATGGTGTCGAGGACGGCATCGGCGCCCGCGGTCGCCGGGGTCGGCACGCCGCGCACGTGCGCGAGACGTCCGTCGATGACGGAACCGGCACGGATCTTCGTGCCTCCGACATCGACGGCGACGGTGGCGGGCAGGGTCACAGCAGTCCTGCGGCGGTGATGATCTCGCGGACGCGGTCGGTTTCGGCGGCGTCGAGCGCCTCCATCGGTTCGGCCATCCGGTTCGAGCCGATGACGCCCATGAGCTGCAGCGCAGTCTTGAACCCGCCGAGACCGGCCGCACCCGCAGACACGCGTCCCGGCGTGGCGGCGCCGGTGATGTCGAACAGGCGCGCCAAGCGATCCTGTTCGGCCACCGCGCTCGCCCAGTCACCGGCCTTCGCTGCATCGTAGACGCGCACGTACCCGGCCGGGTCGACATTGCCGAGGCCGGGGACGATTCCTGCCGCGCCGCCGAGCATCGCCCCGTCGGTGACGACCTCGTGGCCGGTGAACACGGCGAAGTTCGGCAGATCCCGCGTCGCCAGGAGCAGACGTCGGAAGCCGACGTCGTCACCGGAGGAGTCCTTGACCCCGGCGATGACGCCCTCCTGCGCGAGGCGGACGAGGACATCGAGCGGCATCTTCATGTGCGTGCGCACGGGCACGTCATAGGCGAAGACGGGCACGCTGACATGGGCAGCGATCGCACGCAGGTGCCGCTCCACCTCGGCGGCGTCGGACAGGGCATAGAACGGAGTGGTGACCACGACCGCGTCACCGCCGATGGCCAGCAGACGGTCGGCCTCATCGCGGGTGCGGGTCGTCGTCTGCTCGCTGATGCCCACGAGGACGGGCACCCGTCCGTCCGCGGCTTCGATCGCCGTCGACAGCACGAGGTCGCGTTCGGCGTTCGTCAGGTACGGGACTTCACCGGAGGAACCGAGCGCGAAGATGCCGTGCACCCCGCCATCGACGAGGTGGTCGACGAGGGCGGCGATGCCGGCCCGGTCGATCTCGCCGTCCTCGGTGCGCGGGGTCAGCAGCGGGGGGATGATTCCGTGGAAGTCAGTCATGGTTCTTTCCTTGCGTATCGTTCGTGTGTGCCGTCGCCGAGGCGGCGGTGGCCGGGGAGGCGGTGACCGCCTCGGCGGGGGTGGTGGGCCGAGTCGGAACTCGGCGGGTGTAGGCGGCGCGCTTGCCGTAGATCGTCAGCGGAAGCACATCGTGACCGGTCCGGCCGCGCCGCATCGCGCCGGTGAGCAGCGAGACGAGGTAGCCGAAGACCAGGGCGCCGATGAACGCGACGGTCGAGACCATGAACGGTGTGAGCCCAGCCTGCTCCTGGACGATCCATGCCACGCCGGCACCGAGGACGAGCCCGCCGAGCACGCCCGAGGTGTTCGCCCGCTTCGTGAAGATGCCGAGTGCGAACACTCCGGCCAGCGGGACGCCGAAGAGCCCGGTGATCGAGAGGAACAGGTCCCATGTCTGAGCCTGGTCGGTCGCCGAGAGGTAGAGCGCGACCCCGACGGACAGGGCGCCGACGATGACGATGACGGCGCGGGAGAAGCCGACCCCGGTGCGGGGCGCCCCGTCCTTGGGTGGGAAGAAGCGGTCGCGGATGTCGACGGTCACGCATGCGGAGATCGAATTGAGGCTCGAGGGGATCGTCGACTGTGCCGCGGCGAAGATCGCGGCGATGAGCAGACCCGAGATGCCGGCCGGCAGTGCGGTGACCGCGAAGTAGGGCACCAGCGCCGAGGTGTTGAAACCTTCCGGCAGGGACTCCGAATGCTGGTAGAAGCTGTAGAGGACGGTGCCGATTCCGTAGAAGAGGGGAATCGTCAGGAGCGCGAGGAAGCCGTTGACTATGAGCGAACGGGCCGTCGACTTCGGGGAGTCCGTGGTCTGGTAGCGCTGGACGACGTCCTGGCTCGCGGTGTACTGGTGCAGGTTGTTGAACACCGAGCCGAGGAAGACGATCGGGATCGCCGCGGCCGCTCCGCCGAACTTCCAATTGTCCGCGGAGATGAACTTGTCAGCGGCTGCGGCATCGGAGACGACCGTGGCCAGACCGCCGTCGAGGGCCATGATGCCGAAGACGAGGATGACTCCCGCACCGACGAGGAGGATGATGCCCTGGACGACATCGGACCAGATGACACCCTCGATGCCGCCGAGGAAGGTGTAGACGACCGAGAGCACGCCGACGGCCCCGGCGACGAGCGCTGGGTTGATGTCGGTGACCGAGCTGATGGCCAGGGTCGGCAGATAGATGACGATGGCGACGCGGCCGATGTGGAAGAGGACGAAGAGGACAGAGCCGAGCACGCGGATGCTCGGCCCGAAGCGCTCTTCGAGGTACTCATAGGCCGTGGTGACCTCGAGTTTGCGGAAGAAAGGGATGTAGAAGATGACGAGCAGCGGGACGATCGCGAAGATCGCGATGTTGCCGGCCGCGTATGACCAGTCGCTGAGGAAGGCCTGCTCCGGCGTGGACATGTAGGTGATCGCCGACAGCGTCGTCGCGTAGATCGAGAAGCCCGCCGCCCATGCCGGGATCCGCCCGCTGGCCTTGAAGAACTCCTCTGTTCCTCCGCTGGCTCGCCGGGTGAACCAGACGCCGATGCCGAGGGTGGCCAACAGATAGATGATGATCACGGCCCAATTGAGGCCGCCGAGTCCCGGAGCGTCCATGCTCCCTCCTCAAATTCGTAGGGGACCGAAGCGCGAGGTCCCGACTGATACAGCAGACACCGATACATAAGACGTATGATGTCCTATGTTTAGAATCTACGGGAATGTGCCGTGCGGCACAACCTCAATGTGCCGTGCGGCACAACCTCGAATCGCGACGGCGAACCGTTTATTCAGGTGTGGCGAACTGTTCGCCCGGGTGAGGGCGGGTGCGCCGTTCGCCCGGGTGAGGGCGGGGTGCTGTCAGGCGCATCATTGAACTGCTCACCGGCTTCATGTACGTTCGTTCAGGACCGGCCTGTCAGAACCGCTGATCCTCGGTTCGGATGAGGCACCTTCGCGACGAGACACCTTCAGCGAGGAGGGTGACGCATGACGTCATCGACAACCGATGGGAACCAGGACGGGGCGCCGTCTGGCGGTGGGAACCGCGACGAGCACCGCCTCGGGTTTCCGTTCGACAATGCCTCAGTGGCAGGGCGCCTGCAGGAGCTGCCCGCTACGGCTGCGGCCGAAGCGCTCACGGTGACGACGTCGCAGGGGGAGTTCAGCGCCTTCCGTGCGACGCCGGCGCAACCTGACCCCAGCCTCGGCGATGCGGTTCTCGTGCACGGGTGGCCGGAATACGCCTCGTGCTGGGAGGAGACGGCCGCGGGTCTCCTCGCGCAGGGGATGAGTGTCTTCGCCTATGACCAGCGAGGATATTCGCCGGGCGCGCGTCCCGACGGCGTCGAGGATTACGCGGTCTCGCAGCTGGTCGGCGACCTCGCCGAGGTGACCCGTGCCGCCGGAATCGAGCGTTTCCACCTCGTCGGCCACGATTGGGGCGGCGTGGTCGCATGGCCGTTCGTCGCGAACCATCCGCAGCGCCTGCACACCTGCACCGTCGTCTCGACCCCGCACCCGAAGGCGCTGGGCCGGCAGCTGAAGACCGATGACGAGCAGTATGCCCGGATGGAATATATGCGCTCGATCCAGGACCACCCCGAGGCGGTGGCGAACTCCCTGCTGCGCAATGACGGTGAGCGGCTCATCGGACTCTATGGCGGCGCGGTGCCTGGCGACCTCGCCGCCTCGTATGTGGAGCGCTTCTCCGAGCCGGGTACGTTCGTCTCCGTGCTCAAGTACTACCAGGCGATGGCGCTGGACGAGCGGATGCCGAGCACGCCGATCACCGTGCCCACGAGTTTCATCTGGGGCAGCGAGGATGTCGCCTTCACGCGGACCACCGCGGAGCTCAGTGCCCACTGGGTCGAGGGGCCCTACCGGTTCGTTCCGCTCGAAGGCGCATCGCACTGGCTGCCCGAATCGCACCCGGACGACATCGTCGCGGTCGTGGTGGAAGGGGCGCGGGAGTACGCCGACGAAGGAGATCAGGAACGATGAGCACAACCCAGCCCTTGGACGGAATCACAGTGATCTCGCTGGCGGGCAACCTGCCCGGGCCCTTGGCAGCAGCGCGTCTGAGCGCCCTCGGGGCACACGTGATCAAGGTCGAGCCGCCGGCCGGCGATGCCCTCGAGGCCGGCGTGCCTGCGTACTATGCGGAACTGACTGCAGGGCAGGAGATCCTCACGCTCGACCTCAAAAATGATGCTGATTTCGGGCGGTTGAGGGACCTCGCCGCCGAGGCGGACATGCTGCTCACCGCCATGCGACCGAAGGCTGCTGCCGCACTCGGTCTGCCCGACCTCGTCGACGAGCATGAACTCGTCCATGTCGAGATCGTCGGCTTCGCCGGTGACCGCGCCGATGTCCCCGGCCATGACCTCACCTACCAGGCCGCGCACGCCACGCTGGTGCCCGGGCACATGCCGACGATCCCCGTCGCCGACGTACTCGGCGGTGAGCATGCCGCACTCGAAGCGCTCGCCGGGCTGCGGGAGCGGGACGTGCGCAGGGGAGCCGATGTTGAGGCTGGTGCCGGCGGATCGGGCAGTACGGGCTCGGGTGGCGCGGGCGCGGGCAACGCGAGCGCGGGTGGCGCGGGAGACGGCACTGCACGGCGCGGGATCGTTCGGCGGGTCGTCCTCGACGAAGCCGCCGGATGGGCGGCAGGGGCTGCACGGCATGGTCTCAGCTCACCGGGCGGCCACCTCGGCGGGGGAACTCCCTTCTATCGGACCTACGCCACGGCCGACGGTCATGTCGCGGTCGCCTGTCTGGAGCCGCACTTCGCGAAGGCGCTCGCCGCGGCCCTCGGATCGGATCATGAAACGCTCGAACGCGCCTTCGCCGCAGAGCCCACCGCCCACTGGGTGGCCTTCGCGGCAGAATACGACCTGCCGATCGAGCCGATCGTCGAAAGGTGAGCCGATCGTCTAAGGCTCAGCTCCTCGACGGAAGGTGACCGCCTCTGCGTGCCCGCCCACCCGCCCACCTGAGCGCCCCCTCAAGACCGCGCCCGCGCGCGTGTGACAAGATTGAGGGCGTGTCGAAAGTACTTGAGATCCTGACCCCGGAGGGTCTGCCGCCGCTGGCCGAGAAGCCCGGCGTCTCCTACATCATGCCGGTCCTCAACGAGGCCGAGCACATTCGGCAGGCGATCACCACGATCCTCGCCCAGGACTACGACGGGGACAAGGAAGTCGTCCTCGCCCTCGGTCCCTCGACCGACGACACGAACGCCATCATCGCAGCCATGGCCGCGACCGACTCCCGGATCCAGACCGTCGACAACCCGCAGGCAGCGACCCCGATCGGACTCAACCTCGCGATCGGCGCGACCCACCACCCGGTGATCATCCGCGTCGACGCGCACTCCGGACTCAGCTCCGACTACACGCAGCAGGCCATCGACACCCTGCGTGAGACGAAAGCCGCGAACTGCGGCGGGCTGATGCTCGCCCGCGGCAAGACCTCCTTCCAGAAAGCCGTGGCCCGGGCCTACATGTCCCCGGTCGGCCTGGGTGGTCCCGCCTACCACTCCGGCGACGAAGCCGGGGAAGCCGAGTCCGCCTACCTCGGCGTCTACCGGCGCGAGGTCTTCGAAGCCCTCGACGGTTTCGACGAAGGCATCAAACGCGGACAGGACTGGGAACTCAACCTGCGCATCCGCACCGCCGGCGGTCGCATCTGGTTCAACCCGGACATGCGGGTCACCTATTGGCCGCGCGGAACCTGGTCGAAGATCGCCCAACAGTTCTGGGCCACCGGCATCTGGCGCGCCGAACTCATCCGTCGCTACGGAGGGAAGAACTCCCTGCGCTACTTCGCCCCGCCGATCCTCGTGCTCGGCATGGGTGCCGCCGTCATCGAAACCCTGCTCCAGCTGAGCGGTACGACGAAGAAGTGGCCGAAGTTCCTCCGCCGCTTCACCTCACTCATCCACGTCCCCAGCTTCGGCTACATCGCGGGAATCCTCGCTACCGCCTCGGCGGCGAAGGACTGCGGGCGTCGCGAACGATTCTGGTTCGGCATCGTTCTGCCCACCATGCACCTGTGCTGGGGTGCCGGATTCCTCAAAGGCCTGGTCACCGGCGCCGGAACGACGAAGGACAGCAGCCGATGAGCAAGAAGAAGCGCAGGCTGGACAAGGACCGCTACGGCCGCAGCTTCACCGATCCGCTGCCCTCGGTCGACCCCGAAGCACGCGAGCGAGTCCCCGTGCCCGACCGCCCCGAGCCGAAGAAATTCAACGCACCCCTATGGGCCGGCGGGATCGTCGTCCTCCTCGTCATCGGCGTCGTCGCGGTCAACGTCTTCGGATCGAAGGATCGGCTGACCGTCGATTCTCTCAACCCGCCGGCCGTGGCCGCGCTCGACGGCGGGTCCGCGGTGTACCCGGCGAACTCGAAGCGCGCCTTCACCGAGAACGTGAAGTTCGGCTACCTGCCAGCCCCGACCCTGGCTCGGCTCAGCGACGGCACGATCGTCGCCGCAAACCCGGAGACCGCGACCGAGGCGATGGGGCTGAAGAAGAACCTCGACGAACTCACCGCCGCCGAATTCTCCGACGCCACGATCACGCCCCCGCGCAAGGACACCGAGTCCGGCGAGACGATGACCTGGGATGACCTCGTCGACGAGGTCGGCGGGGATACCGTCATCATGCCCGAGATCGACACCGCCGAGGTGGCCGGCCCCGCGCTGAAGACCATCACCGAGGCGGAGCTGACCGACTCGACCATCGTGCGCACCGATGACGCCGAGGTGGCCCGTGCCGCAGCCGACGCCGGCGTTGACGCGATGTTCACCGGGGACTACGCCTCGACGTCACCCGATGACCTCAGCGGTGCCGGCTATACCGCGGTCGCCGTCGCTTCGGACGCCGTATCGACCTGGTCTGAAGAGGACCTCGACGTGTGGGCCACCGACGCGAAGAGCAAGAAGCAGCTCGACGGCCTCGCCGACGAGGGCGCCACCGGTGCGCTGAGCACGAACCCGTACAAGGTCCTGCCCTCTGAGATGAAGACCGACTGATACCGGTGCTGGGGCAGGGAGCCGCCTCGGCGCGATGATGACCACGACCCTGACGACGAACCTCGACGAAAAGGAGACGCTATGACCCAGCCGATCGGAAACCCCTCGCACATCGGGAACCTCGACGCGAGCCAGCTCGGCCCGCAGCCGACCTACCTGCCCGAGGACCACCCGGATGTTGAAGCGAAGAAGCGCATCGACGCCGGTGAGGAGCCCATCGACGTCGCGGCAGCCCTGCCCGCCTCATCCCTGGCATGGGCCGAACTCGCCGATGAGGCACACACGGAAGGCCGCCTCGTCGACGCCTACGCCTATGCGCGTGTGGGCTACCACCGCGGACTCGACGCCCTGCGTGCCGCCGGATGGCGCGGCGCCGGCCCGATCCCGTACTCGCACGAGGTCAACCGCGGGTTCCTCCGCGCGCTCTACGCCCTCGGTCGCGCCGCCGGCGCGATCGGCGAGCGCGAGGAAGCTGCCCGCATCGAAGAGTTCCTGCACTCATCCGACCCGACCGCCGTCGAGGCCATCGGCCGCGGGGAGTGAGCGGAGACCTTCTTCGAGCGGACGGCTAGATTTCGGCACATTCTGCGACAGAATGCCCTGGTTGCGAACCGGGCCATCTGTCGCAGACTGTGCCGCTTTTCTTTGAGGGATGGAGCCTGTGAGGCACCGCCGCGCAGGCTCGCGGTGACGACGCTCAGGTTTCGGCGCGCTCGATGGCCTGGGCCGCGAAGACCGCGTCGAGGAGGCCGGGGAACCGGGCATCGAGGTCGTCCTTGCGCAGAGTGTTCATGATCTTCGTACCCTCGTACTCCTGCCGGATCACGCCGGCCTCACGCAAGGTGCGGAAGTGGTAAGTCGCCGTCGACTTCGACACGGGAAGCTCGAAGGTCGCACACGCGTGATCGCCGAAGGCATCGTTGAGCTTGCAGGCGACGGTGCGGCGAACCGGGTCGGCCAGTGCGGCCAGGACGGTGTCGAGTCGCATCTCGTCCCGACTGGGGTGTGCCAGTGTGCGCATTCGAGGGCCTCCTTTCGCCCGTGAGGTCGCTGTTCTCATCGTGTCGGGGACACTCCGATCGTCTCGGAAGCGGTCGTAGTCGTGTCTGCTTCTGCCTCCATTGTACGAGATATTTGGTAGTACGAATTATCTCGTAGTATCGTGTCAGTTCGAAGTACGAAGATTCTCAAACTTCCAACCGCATACTCCCGACCGAATACTCCCGCACGAACTTCTCGACACGATTCCGAGGTCTTATGTCTCATCTGCTGTTCGAACCGCTCACCCTGCGCGGCCTGACTTTCCGCAACCGGATCTGGGTGCCGCCGATGTGCCAGTACTCGGTGACCCGCGAAGACGGCGTTCCCGCCCCCTGGCACACCGTCCACTACGGTTCGATGGCCCGCGGCGGAGCAGGCGCCGTCATTGTCGAGGCCACTGGAGTCGTCCCCGAAGGGCGAATCTCGGCCCGTGACCTCGGTTTGTGGAACGACGAACAGCGCGACGCCTTCGTCCCCATCGTCGACTTCCTGCACTCACAGGGTGCTGCCGCCGGCATCCAGCTCGCGCACGCCGGTCGCAAGGCCTCCACCTTCCCGGAGTGGGGCACTGACCGGTCCGGCAGCCTTCCCGAGAGTGAGGGCGGATGGCAGACCGTCGCCCCGTCGGCGCTGGCCTTCGAGGGGCTCGCCGAACCTCGCGCGCTCACTGAATCCGAGATCGCCGAGGTGGTCCGGGCCTTCGCTGCGTCGGCTCGCCGGTCGATGGAAGCCGGTTTCGACTTCGTCGAGATCCACGCCGCCCACGGATACCTGCTCCACGAATTCCTGTCCCCGCTGAGCAACACCCGCACCGACTCGTACGGCGGCTCGCCTGAGAACCGTGCCCGGCTGCTCCTCGAGGTCGTCGACGCCACCCGCGCCGAGGTGGGTGACGAGGTGCCCGTGTTCGTGCGCCTGTCCGCCACCGACTGGACCGAAGGCGGGCTGAGCCTCGACGACACCATCGAACTCGCCGGCTGGCTCAAGAGCCACGGCGTCGACCTCATCGACGTCTCCTCCGGCGGCAACGTCCTGGCGCAGATCCCCGTCGGCCCCGGCTATCAGACGACGCTGGCTGCCGGGATCCGCGAGCGAGCCGATATCCCGACTGCCGCGGTCGGGCTCATCAATGAGCCGTTCCAGGGCGAGCACATTCTGGCCACCGGTCAGGCCGACGCGATCCTCGTCGGACGCGAATACCTGCGCGACCCGAACTTCGCACTCCGGGCCGCCGATGCCCTGCGCTTTGACATCGACTACCGGCCGGCGCAGTACCACCGCGCGTATAGCTGAGCCTCTGACTCAGTCGGCGGCAGAGCCGTCGTTTCGATCCCCGTGGTGGTGAGCAATCGCACCACGGGGACCGATTGTGCCCAGGCCCGAAGCGGAGTAGAACAATATGAATGGGTAATGTTTCTGAGTCCGTGATGTCGGCCGAGCAGCGCAAGATCCTCGCGGTCATGCTCGTGCCGATGTTCATGTCGCTGCTGAGTGTGTCGATCGTCAACGTCATCCTCCCCGACATGCAGCGCTCGATCGGCGCCTCGAACTCCGCGATCCAATGGGTGCTCTCGGGCTACACCCTGGCCTTCGGCGTCTTCCTCGTCGCCGCCGGTCGCGCCGGCGACCTGTTCGGCCGCGGGCGACTCTTCGTCATCGGCGTCGGCGTCTTCGCCGCAGGTTCCCTCATCGCCGGACTCGCCCCCGATCCACTCATGCTCAACCTCGCCCGCATCGTCATGGGCATCGGCTCCGGCCTGCTCAGCCCGCAGGGCGTGGGTATGATCCAGCAGTATTTTCACGGCAAGCTGCGCGGACGCGCCTTCGGCATGTTCGGCACCATCGTCGGCGTCTCCGTCGGCATCGGACCCGTGCTCGGCGGGGGACTCATCGCCATCCTCGGCGACGAATGGGGCTGGCGCTCGGCCTTCCTCATCAACGTCCCGATCGCACTCATCGCGATCATCCTCGGCCGCCTCTGGCTGCCGCGCAGCGCCTGGGTCGGCAGCGACAACGCCTCCGATTCCGATACTGCGTCTGTCGATGCTGCCTCGAACGATACCACCTCGAACGACGCCACCTCGAACGGCACTGCCTCGCCTGACCGCGCACCGAACGGCAACGGCCGGACGCGCGCTGACTTCGATCCGATCGGCATCCTCCTCCTGGCCGTCGGCACCCTGCTCGTCATGCTCCCGTTCCTCGAGCGCAGCCTCGGCGCTTGGATCTACGTCCTCGTGCCCATCGGCGCCGTCGTCGTCATCGTCTGGGTCCGCTGGGAGAACCGCTACTCGCGCCGAGGCGGCTCACCGATGGTCGATATGCAGCTCTTCCGCACCCGCAGCTTCGCCTATGGCGCATCATTGTCGTCGGTGTACTTCGTCGGCATGCCCGGAGTCTGGGTGATCGTCGCCCTCTACCTGCAGAACGGACTCGGCTTCCCCGCCCTCGAGGCCGGTCTCATGGGACTGCCCTCGGCCCTGCTCTCGGCGGCCGGCGCGCAGGCAGCCGGGCGGGTCGTGCTCACTTTCGGGCGCAAGATGGTCGTCCTGGGGGTGGGGATCGCCCTGACCGGAGTGGTCGCCTCGGCGCTCATCGTGCTCGCCCACGAAACCTGGGGGATCAGCATCTGGTGGATGCTCGCCTCCCTCGGTGTGCTCGGCATCGGGCAGGGAATGACGATCAGCCCCAACCAGACGCTCACCCTCGCCGAGGTGCCTGTCGAGTACGCGGGCACCTCGGGTGGGATCATGCAGACCGGGCAGCGTGTGGGCACGGCGATCGGCATCGCCGTCGTCACCGCCGTGTTCTTCGCCTTCCAGGCGCTGGCCGGCTATGCCGCGGCCATCATCGCCGGGTTCACGGTCATCGCTCTCATCATCATCGCGGCCGGGATCATCGGAGCCATCGACCTGGGCCGGGGGCGGAAGAAGGCCGCGCGCGCCGAGGAGCTCGCGAAGAGCTGAGGCGGACTGCCGCCTCGGTGCTCAGGTGTCGAGCGAGGCGCGGATGCGTTCGATGAGGTCGTCGAGGCCGTCGTCGAACTCGCGGTCGGAGTGGTCCTCGGCGAGCAGATTCCGCAGCCGGCTGACGGTGGCGAAGTCCTCGAGGTCCTCCTCCGCGTCACCCGCCTCGGGGGCCGTCGGGGTGTCGATGCCCATCGCGGACACCTGGAGGAACAGGTCGCCGAGGAGGAAGCTCGTGAAGGCCTTGTAGGCGTCCACTGCTGCGGCATCGGAGAATCCGAAGCCCTTGAGCGAAGAGAGGAAATGCTCGACCCAGCGAATGCTCCGCAGGGGCGGGCGCAGCCATGGCGCTTCGGGCGGCTGAGTGATCATCAGCGGGAACATCCGCGGGTGGGTGAGAGCCATGCGGCGGGTGGCGTTGGCCACGCACTGCAGATACTCCTCCCACGAGTCGGGTTCCCGCTGCATGAGGTCGTCGTCGAAGAGCGCGTCGATGAGCTCGCTCACCGCCGCGGAGATGAGCTCGTCCCGTCCGGGAACGTGGCGGTACAGTGCCATGGCCTCCACATCCAGTGCTGCCCCCAGACGGCGCATGGTCAGTGATCGGACCCCGTACTCGTCGATGTAGGCGACTGCGGCCTGAACGACATCGCTGCGGCTCAGGCGTCGGCGGGCCATGACCTCTCCTCACTTCACTGATCTGCGGAAGGCCGCGAGTCTCGACTGACGGCGGCCCGTCCCAGCGATCCTACACTCAGCAGGATCGCCGGCGGCCGCCTCGGGGGAGGAGGCGGCCGATGCGTGGGGAGTGCTTCGGGCCGATCGCCGAGGCTGCCGTCGTGGAGTCCGAGGGGGTGTACTTTCAGTGAGCGTGACCCTGTCGGGTCGGCTCAGCAGGGTCGACTCAGCAGGGTCGACTCAGCGTGCCGCGCGACGTGAGCGGCCGGTGATGAGTCCCCACACGATGAGGACGATGATCGAGCCGCCGATCGCGCACAGCCAGGTCGAGATCTCGAAGAACGAATCGACTCCGACGCCGAAGAGGGCGCTGCCGAGCCATCCGCCGAGGAGGGCGCCGATGACTCCGATGATGAGCGTGCCGATCAGCCCGCCCGCCTGCTTTCCCGGCAGGATGAGCTTGGCGATGGCTCCGGCGAGGAGTCCGAGGATGAGATAGGCGAAGAAGCCCATGGTGAGGTCCTTTCGATTATGGTCCTCCGAATGACGGAAGTGTGTACGAGTATCGAATGCGTGTTTACAGAGTAATCGACACTAACAGCGAGAATTTCATATGACAATCTCGATAATTGTGCGCCGTGCTGATAGCGTCGATCTGGTTGCTATAAAAGTGAGATTACAGGATAAACGTCATTGATCTGGAGGAACGGTGATCGAGATGTCCGGACGGCATCGCCTCGTGATGGTGTCCCCATGGCTTCCTCGCCGTGGCAGCGACGACTGTGCGATAGGCGAGGACCGGGCGTCCGGTGAAGAACGGGCGACCGGTGACGACTGGGCGACCGGTGAGGCGATCATCCCCGCGCTCATGGCTCTGACTCGCGCCGAGGACGGTATCTGGGTCGGCGGGAGCACACAGCAGCAGTGCTCGGAGGCTCCGGGGAGTACGGAGAACCCGGAGAGCCCGGACACCCCTGCGAATTCGCAGAGCCCGGGTCTGCCGATGCGGTCCGTGCCTCTCGACGAATCGGCCGGCTTCATCGAGGCCGACGGTCTCGGCCTCACGCGCGGAACGCTCTGGCCGCTCTACCACGATGATCTTTCCGGGCTGCGCTTCTCCCAGTCGTGGTGGACGGCCTACCGCGAGGTCAACACCCGGTTCGCCGAGGCGGCCGCCGAGGTCGCCGATACCCAGGCGACCGTGTGGATCCACGGCCTCCAGCTCCAACTGGTGCCGCGGATGCTCAGACGCCTGCGGCCCGATCTGCTCATCGGCTTCTCGCTGCACGTGCCCTTCCCCGGTCTGCCGACCTTCTCCCAGCTGCCATGGCGAGAGGAGATGCTCGGCGGACTGCTGGCGGCCGATGTCCTCGGCTTCGAACGCGAGGGCGACCGCACGAACTTCGCCGATGTCGCCGCGGCGCTGGCGCCGGTGACCGATCTGCAGGTTAGCTCGCTGCCGTCGCTGACAGTGGCCCCGACTGCGATCGACGCAGAAGCGATCGCGGCCGCCGCGGACACCGTGGTCGACCGCGGTGAGCATCGGCACCTGCGCAGCCACCTCGGCGATCCCGATATTCTGCTGCTCGCCGTGGATCGGCTCGATCCCACCTGCGGCATCATGCACCGCCTCCACGCGATCAGCTCCCTGCTCGAAGACGGCAGGATCGACCCGCAGGCGGTCAGCTTCCTCCAGGTCGTCCTCCCACCGTGCGCCTCGGATGCTGCCGGGGATCGGCTGCGCGAGGACATCGAGAGGTGCATCGGCCATATCAACGGACGCTTCGCCGGGCTGGGCCGACCGGTCGTGATGTACCGGCACAGGGACGTTCCCGTCGACGAGCTCATCGGCCTCTGCCTCGCCGCCGACGTCTTCCTCTCCACACCACTGCGGGAGGGAATGGGCCTGAGCGCCGAGGCGTACGTGACCGCCCGACGGGGACGTGGGGGAGCGCTGGTGGTCTCGGAATTCGACGGGGTCGCCGATGTGCTCGACGGTGCTGTCGTCGTCAATCCGCACGACGGTCCCGGGTTGGCGGACGCGATCATGAGCGCCATGACGCTCGATCCCCGCGACGCTGCAAGGCGTATCGACGCCATGGCCGAGACGGTAGCCTCGGATGAAAGCCAGAGATGGGCGGAGACGTTCCTTGCGACCCTGCGCGGACGTTCGTCATGATGCCCAGTCGTCGAGCAGAGGAGACCGCTGTGCCCACCCTGTCCTCCGATCATTCTTCCGCAGGAATCGCTCATCGGTTGGCGGGCTACGTCCGGCGTCCCGAATTCGTCACCGACCTGTTCCAGATCCTCAAGACCGTGCTCGCGGCCACGCTGGCATGGTGGCTCTCCGGCGCGGTGCTCGATTCCCAGATGCCCTTCCTCGCACCGTGGACCGCGCTGCTGACCGTGCATGCGACCGTCTACAGGTCGCTGTCGCGGGGCATCCAGTCGACGGTGGCGTCGACGATCGGAGTCGGCATCTCCTTCGTCATCGGGCACTTCCTCGGGGTGAGTCTGTGGACCTTCGCGCTCGCGCTCTTCGTCGGCATGCTCGGATCGCGCGTGGGCTGGCTGCGCGACGAAGGAGTGGCGATCGCGACGACGGCGATCTTCATCCTCGGCTCCGGATTCGACTCACAGCAGCCGCTGCTGCTCGACCGCATCCTCGAGATCGCCCTCGGCGTCGGCATCGGACTCGCCGTCAACCTCATCGTCATCCCGCCGGTGCGAGACCAGCAGGCGGCTCGGTACATCGACAGCATCAACGAGCAGATGGGCGAGGTGCTCATCGACATGTCACGGGAGTTCAGCCGGTCGTGGGAGACCGACCAGGCCGAGGACTGGTTCGAACGCACCGAGGCGATGAGCCGGGAGATCGACTCCGCATGGGGTTCGGTGCGCTTCGCGCGGGAGAGCCGACGCGGCAACCCCCGCATCGCCGTGCCCCGGCCCACCCGGCGGCATCAGGTCGAGGCCGACCAGGCATCGAATGAGAGCTACGAGAACATCCTGCAGCGCGTCGACGAAGGCATCTCGCACCTGCGCAACCTCGCCCGCACGCTGCGCGAAGCCTCCTATTCCGACGGTGACTGGGACACACGATTCCGTGAGGAGTGGTCGGCGATCGTCGCCGACGCCGGTCGCTCGATCGCCGATCCCGACGCCGAGGTCGAACCTGTCTTCGACCGCCTCGAGGCTCTTGCCACGGATCTGTCATCCGATGGGAACCTGCCGGCCGCATCCTGGCCGCTCTACGGTTCGCTGCTGACCAGCCTGCGTCACATCGTCATCATCGTCGACGATGTCGCGTCGGCACGGGAGGCCCGGGAAGAGGGCTGAGGGGCGGGTCGCCTGCGGTCGAACCGCGGAGAAGGCGGACGCTGCTGCGTCGCGCGAGGGCCGGACTCACCAGGCGATGCCGCCGAGCCACAGTCCCAGCCCTGCCGCCGCGGTCGCGACGATGAGCGTGCCGAGGCCGTTGACGAGGCTGATCGCCCACTTGCGCTCCTGGAGCAGGCGCACCGTTTCGACGCTGGCCGTCGAGAACGTCGTGTACCCGCCGAGGAAGCCCGTGCCGATGACGAGATGCCATGATTCGGGCAGCAGTGCCTGCGCGGCCAGGCCTGTGAGGAATCCGAGGACGAGCGATCCGGAGACGTTGATGACGATCGTGCCCCACGGGGTCGGACCGGTGGTCCGGGACTTGATGACCCCGTCGAGGACCATCCGCAGGCCCGCCCCGAGTCCGCCGGCCACGGCGATCGCTGCGAACAGGAGAACGCTCATCGCGGGCCTCCGTTCTCGGCGAGGTCGGGATCCACAGGAACCTCGCTCGCATCCGGGCGGCTCCGTCTGAGAGTCCCGAGCGCGATCCCCGCCCAGGTGGCCAGCCCGCCGAGGACGACCGTGGCCAGACCGTAGCCGATCCCGATCCCGGCACGACCTTCGCCGAGGAGGCTCGCCGCATCCGTCGCGAGTGCACTGTAGGTGGTGAACCCGCCCATGAACCCGGTGCCCACGAGGATGCGCAGCCTCCTGCGCCCGCCGACGTCGGGTCCGCGGCGGGCCAGCGATTCGAGCAGGAGTCCGAGGAGGAACGCGCCGAGGATGTTGATGCCGAAGATCGCCACGGGTATCCCGTCGAACTCGGGCACGGCGAGGCTGATGCCCTCACGCACGGCGGTGCCGACCGTGCCGCCGGCCACGGCGAGACCGAGGTAGGCGGCACGCAGATGAACCGGGCGGCTCATGCCCGGTCCGCCTCGGCGTCCTTCCCCGAATATGCCTTCCGGCGTCGGTCACGGTCACGGAGCGGAACGACGACGAGCGGGCGATGCTGATTCTGCGCGAGCTGGATCGCGACGGAGCCGTTGAAGAACTCGTGGAGGGAGCCCTTGATGCCGGACTTGCGCACGCCGATGATGATCATCGCGGCGTCGACCGCCTCGGCGAGGCGATCGAGCTCCCACATCGGTCCGCCGGCAAGCATCCGAGTCGTCCACTCGACATTCCGGCCCTCGAGGGTGCGGGAGATGTCGGCAAGGAGGTCGGCGTCGAGCTCGTCGGCATCCTCGGTGGTGAGATCGGGATCGATGGGCATCGTGACGAGCTCACCATCGGGCTGGACCTCGACGGTGTACCGGGAGTCATCGACATGGGCGAGGATGAGCTCGGCACCGAAGCGCTCGGCGAAGGTCGCGGCCGTCTCGAGCACCTCGGCGGGCTGATCGGGCACGAGGCCGACGACGATGCGGGCGCGTGCCCCTGGTGGTGTCTGTGCCGCTGGCCGTGCCTGGGCCTCTGACTGCGCCTGTGCGCCTGTATCGGATTGCGGGGTCATGTGTTTCCTACCTTTCGGGCATGCTGACGCCGGTTGAGGTAGGGACTGTTGTCGACTCTCCGGGTTCGGAGTGTCTCTCCGGGGTCGGAGTGCTCAGAGAGCCGAGGTTGGGTGCGGCGAGCCCCACCGCCGCGACGCGTCTGCGCCGGCAACGACGCGCACGAGTCCTCTTCATTGTGACACACGGGCTGTGGCACATGGGAGAGATCAGGTGGAGGTTCGGCCAAGCGGAGGTGCGGCCTGGCGGAGGTCAGACCTGAGTATGATGCGGCGGATCAGCCGACCCCACTAGCATGAAGGCCATGGACTCCCGCACTCTCTCGGCCACCGCCTCGTCGGAGCACGACACGGGACGTCTCGATGGTTCTGAACGTCTGCGGAGGTTCCTCACCGCCCGTCCGTGGATCCTCGACTCGCTGTTCTGGGCGCTGCCCGTCACGTTCTTCGGAGTCCTCACCGCCGTGTCCATCGCGCAGACGAACGTCGTGTCGATGGTGCCGTCGTTCGTCCAGATCGCCATCGCCGTGCTCGAAACAGCACCGCTGGCACTGCGACGCACCCGCCCGCTGCTCAGTTCGTCTCTCATCGCCGCCGGCTTCCTGCTCGGCGTGATCACGATGACGGGCCCCAACCTCGGCATCATCGCGGTCCCGCTCACCATCTTCTCGACGACGGCATGGGGCAGCCGCACGCACGGACGCATCGTGCTCGGACTCGGACTGACCGGCTCGGTGATGCTGGGCGGGTGGATGTACCTCGTTCTTCTGCAGTCGACGATCGGACCCGGGTCCCGACCTCTGGAAGCGGGATCGTACCTGCTGCTGGGCACGGTCGTGGCGCTGAGTGCGGCGATCGTGCTCATCGCCTGGCTGCTCGGCGGGGTCGGCTACCGCCGGCGTCGAGAGCTCGAGAGCATCTGGGAGCGCAATCGTCTCCTCGAACAGGAGCGCGAATCAGAGACCCGCCTGGCCGCTGACGCCGAACGCATGCGCATCGCACGCGAGATGCACGACGTCATCGCCCATTCGCTCTCCGTCATCATCGCGCAGGCCGACGGCGGGCGGTTCGCCGCGAAGGCGGACCCTGCCAAGGCCGCCGAGGTGCTCGAGACGATCGCCGGGACCGGCAGGGACGCGCTCGCGCAGACCCGATCCCTGCTCGGCTTCCTCCGCTCCGATGAGGACTCCGGCCGGTCGGCGGCACCCCTGCCGGGCATCTCGGATCTCGATTCGCTGGTCAGCGATCTGCGTTCGGCGGGACTCGCCGTCTCACTCGTCGGAGTCGAGACAGTGAAGAACGACCTGCTGCCCGACGGTGCGGCGCTCGCCGTCTACCGCATCGTCCAGGAGGCGCTGACGAACGTGCTCAAACACGCCGGCAGCGGCGCCCGCGCACACGTGTCGCTGCAGCTCGACGGCGACGAACTCATCATTCGCATCAGCGATGACGGAGGCGGCGCTGGCGGCGCGAACGGTGTCGGCGGCGCAGGTGCTGCCGATGGCGGAGTCGAGAGCGGCCGAGGCCACGGCATCGTCGGCATGCGCGAACGCGCCTCGCTCTACGGAGGATCGCTGACGGCACGCCCGATCCGGTCGACCGGCGTCGGCCGCCCGGACGGGAAGGAGTCGGGATCGGGCGCGACCGGTCGGGGTGACTCCCGTCGGAGCACAGTCGCTCGGGATGACTCGCGTCGGGACGTGCCCGGGTTCGCCTCAGGCAATGTCCCTGGTCACGCCTTCGGATCGACGACCGGCTTCCTCGTCGAAGCCCGCTTCCCGCTGTCCCGCCGACTGAGCACTGCCCAGGCCTCCGACGACGCTGCCTCTGCCCTTGCCGCTGTCGCGACGCCCGACGATAGCAAGACGGAGGGTCGATGATGAGTGAGAACACTGACGCGGTGCTGCGCGTCGTCCTCGTCGACGACCAGTCCCTCGTGCGTGCCGGCTTCTCGATGGTCATCGACTCGCAGCCGGACCTCAGAGTGGTCGGACAGGCCGCCGACGGCGCGGCCGGAGTCGAGACCGTTCGGGCAGAACAGCCCGACATCGTGCTCATGGACGTGCGGATGCCGCGCGTGGACGGGATCGACGCCACCGAACAGATCCTCGCGCTCGCCGACTCGGGACGGATCCGGACCCCGAAGATCATCGTGCTCACGACCTTCGACGATGACGACTACGCACTGCGAGCGCTGCGAGCCGGGGCCTCCGGATTCCTCCTCAAGGACACCCTGCCCGAGGTGCTCCTCGACTCGATCCGCACCGTCGTCGACGGGGGAGCGGTCATCGCCCCCACCACGACGAGACGCCTGCTCGACAATCAGCTGCTGCCCCACCTCGGCGGCGGTGGTTCTGCGCCGACGAAGCCTGACGCATCTCGGCCGACGGCGGGACACGGGCCGGCGTCGGACGGGAACTCTCCGACCGGGCATAGCGGGGCCATGCCGACGGAGTCGAACCGGGTGCACACGCCGCTGCTCGACGATGCCGACGCCCGCCGGCTCGCATCGCTGACCCCGCGCGAGAGGGAGGTGCTCGTGCTCATCGCCACCGGCCTGTCGAACACGGAGATCGGCGAACGACTCTTCCTCGCCCAGCCGACGGTGAAGACCCACGTCGGACGCATCCTCATGAAGCTCGAGGCCCGCGACCGGGTCCAAGCCGTTGTGCTCGCCTACGAAGCCGGGCTCGTCGGCCCCGGACAGTGACCCTCGCCGGCCCCGGTCAGTGACCCTGTCCGGCGCGCGCACGCACACGTGTCATCCCCAGGTATGACACCCCATCGCCGAGGCGGCCGCTGAGTCCCTCGAAGACCATCCTCCGGTCCGATGCGTCCAGGTGGGGGCGGCGACGAAGCTGGAGGCATGAACACATCACCGACGAACCACGACCCCCGACAGTCACCGACCGCCGCCCCCGGCACAGCCCCGGCAGCACCCCCGATGTCGATGAACGCCCCGGCACGGCCGACCGCGATCCAGGCGATCGGCCTGCGCAAGACCTACGGCGAGGGCGACGCGACGGTCCGCCCGCTGGACAACCTCAGCCTCGACATCGAATCCGGTCGCTTCACCGCGATCATGGGACCCTCCGGATCCGGGAAGTCGACGCTGCTCAACATGCTCGCCGGACTCGACACTCCCGATTCCGGTGAGGTCTTCATCGGCGAGACCCCGCTGTCGAAGCTCAACGATCGCCGACTCACCGCGATCCGTCGCGACCGCATCGGCTTCGTCTTCCAGTCCTTCAACCTCGTGCCGGCGATGAACGCCGAAGAGAACATCCTCCTGCCCTCGCAGCTGACCGGGGCGAAACCTGACCGGCAGATGTTCCGGCGCATCGTCGACCTCCTCGGTCTCGGGGAACGTCTCAAGCACCGACCGCACGAACTCTCCGGCGGTCAGCAGCAGCGTGTCGCCGTCGCCCGGGCACTGGTGGCCCGGCCCGATGTCATCGTCGCCGACGAACCCACCGGCAACCTCGACTCGAACGCCGGTGAGGAGGTGCTCGGCATCCTCCGGGCCTCGGTCGACGAACTCGGCCAGACCGTCGTCATGGTCACCCACGATCCGCGTGCCGCCGCCCGCGCCGACCGTGTCGTCCTGCTTGCCGACGGTCGCCTCGCCGGGGAACTCACCGAACCGAACCCCGATTCCGTGGCCACCGCGCTGATGAACGTGACGAATGCGGGAGGTGCCCGATGATCCGCATCGCCTGGTCCAATCTGCGCGGCGCCTCCGGGCGGCTGGGCGCGGCGGTCATCGCGATCGCCGTGTCGGTGGCCTTCATCGTCGCCGCCCTCCTCTTCTCCCAGGCCTTCGGCGACACCCTGCGCAACCAGGTGCAGGCCGAATGGGCCGGCGCCGATGTTGCTGTCACCGCGACCGAGAGCGACGATCCGGGAGCCGCGGGTGACGCGGAGGGAGAATCCTCTCCGCTCACCGACGACCTCGCGGCGACGATCTCCGAGGCCGACGGCGTCAAGAGTGCTCAGCTCACCGAATCCTCCTTCGTCTCGGTCACCTCGTCGGGAACCTCGGTGTCGGGGACAGCGACGAACGTCCCCGAAGGTCAGCACGACCTCCTCGAGGGCTCCGCCCCTGCCGACGATGACGAGGTCATGCTCCGGGAAGCCGATGCGAAGACCCTCGGCGTCGGCGTCGGCGACACACTGACCCTCGGGACCTTCGACGGGTCGGGGCGCAGCTCGGACGACGGCCCGACGCTGACGGTCTCGGGCATCATGCCCGGCTCCTCTGCCTCGGGGCTGAGCCTCTACCTCACCGACTCGGGACTGAAATCGGCTCCCGGGGAACTCGTCCCGGATTCGATCCGGGTCGTGGCCGCCGATGGGACCGATCGGACCACACTCGCCGAGGCGGTCACGAGCGCCGTGGCCGGTGCCGGGGCCGGTGATGCGGCGACGGTGCAGACCGTCGACGAGGTCGTCGAGGACCAACTCGAAGCGCTCTCGGACTCCACCGACATGCTCTCGACGATCGGCATCGCCTTCGGTCTGCTCGCGGCAGGAGTCGCCGCGCTCGTCATCTCGAACACTTTCAACGTGCTCGTCGCCTCCCGCACCCGCGTGCTCGCGCTCTTCCGTGCCGTCGGGGCCTCCCGGTCGCAGGTGCGTGGGGCCGCTGTGCTCGAGAGCCTCGGCCTCGGCGTCATCGGATCCGTGCTCGGCCTCGGCCTCGGATTCCTCCTCGGGTGGGGTCTCTCGGCAGCCGCGCGAGCATTCTGGATGCCCGAATTCGGCGAGGTGGCCGTGACCCCAGCGGCCCTCATCGTCGGTCCGGTCGTCGGCATCCTCGTGACTGTCGCGGCGGGACTCATCCCGGCGATCCGGTCCTCACGAGTCTCACCCATCGAGGCGCTGCGCCCGGTCGACGTGCCCGCCGCGGCCCCGCGCATCCGCTGGGTGCGCCTGACGCTGGCGGTCGTCGTCGGCGCGATCGGAATCGGTACCTGCCTTCTCGGCGCCTCCTCCCAGTCCGTGGTGCTCGGCATCATCGGCTGCTTTGCCCTCTTCGTGGCCCTGCTGCTCGGAACGCGGGTGTTCGTGCCGCCGCTCGTGGCCCTCCTCGCCCGAATCCTCGGGGTCTTCACCCGGCGCTCGCCGAGCGTGCAGCTGGCCGGACGATCGGCGAGCACAGCAGGCGGACGGACCGCCTCGACGACGGGAGCCCTGCTCATCGGCATCACGCTCGTCACCGCGGTCGTCGTCGGTTCGGCGAGCCTGCAGCGCACCCTCGAACTCGCGACTGCGAAGGACACCCCCGTCGACCTCGTGGTCTCCGAAACCGGTGCGGCAGGGTCGGGATCTGGTGCCGGGTCGGGATCGGAGCCCGGGATCGGGAAGAAGGCCGAGTCCGTGCTCGATGACTCGCCGATCGTCGAGGACCGGGTGAACGTTCCTGCCGCCTCCGCCTCGGTGGAGGTCGACGGACACGAAAGCTCCGATGATCTGTCGATCACCAGCGCCGAGGCGGCCGCCGACTCCGATGTCGTCCGCAGCGACGGCTACGACGTCGACCAGGGCACGGTGATGCTCGACCCGACGTCGGTCGGCATCGATGACTCCGCAGACGACATCGACGGCGGATCCGCGACGATCAGCATCGGTGGGAAGGAAACCGTGCTCAAGGTCGTCACCTCGTACGACGTCCCCGCGGGGACGGCCCTCGTCAGCGGGGCGGACGCCGAACACATCGATGCTGCCGCCGGGGGCGACCTCGGCGAGCAGACCTGGGCGAAGATCTCAGACGATGCGTCGACGTCGCAGATCGAGGCCCTGAACTCCGAACTCGACGCCGTCGGAGTGAAGGCCGACCCAGAACCGGCACTGAACCGCGCGCAGTTCGCGTCGATGTTCCAGGTGGCGCTGGCCGTGGTGCTCGGACTGCTGGCCGCCGCCGTGGTCATCGCGGTGATCGGGGTGAGCAATACGCTCACGCTCTCGGTCATCGACCGACGTCGGGAGGGTGCGCTGCTGCGCGCACTCGGATTCACCCGGCGGGCGATGTCACGGATGATCACCATCGAATCGCTGCTGATGACGGTCATCGCCCTCGTCGTCGGGGCCGGCGTCGGAACGTTCTTCGGCTGGGTCGGGACGGCCTCGATCACTCCGGCGGGCTCGGAGCCGGTGCTGTCCGTACCGCCGGGTCAGGTCGGACTGATCGCGGTGGCCGCGATCCTCGCTGCGGTGCTCGCCTCGGCGATCCCGGCCCGCTCGATGTCGCGGATCGCTCCGGCCAAGGGTATGAGCATGGAGTGAGCGACAGGCAATCGATCCCGGAATGACCCCGGGAGCGGTACGCGGCGCGGCACCGAGGCAATCGGGGCCGCGCCGCGGCGGTGCGGGCAGGCGTCGTCACGTGATCGTGCACGTCCGCGCGTGGGCGAGGCGGTGCGGTTCTTCGGCCGTGCGGCCGCCTCGGGGATGGGCAGGGTCTCAGCCTCGGTGGCCGCCTCGGCGATGGTCAGAGACTCAGCCGCGGTGGCGGTCGAGCGCCCGACGCAGACGCTGCAGGCCCTCGTCGATGCGGTCGGGGGTATTCGAGGCGAAGCACAGCCGCAGGGCGTTCGAGAAGTGCCCGGCCGGGGAGAACGCAGGGCCCGGAATGTAGGCGACACCCTCCTCCAAGGCGGTCGGCATGAGGGCTTCGGTGTTGATCGATTCGTCCTCGAAGGTCACCCACAGGAAGAACCCGCCGTCGGGATCGGTGGCCCGGACCTCGCCGGGAAAGTGCCTGGTCAGGCCGTCGGCCATGGTGATCTTGCGCTCCCGGTAGGCCTCGCGCAGGGTCGCCACGTGGGAGTCCGCGCCGCCCTCGGACAGCCAGCGGGCGATGAGGTGCTGGTTGGGTACGGGTGCGCACGTGTCCATCGTCTGCTTCGCATTGACCGCGAGGTCGCGGACGGACGGGGCGACGTCGATCCAACCGACCCGCAGACCCGGGGCGACGAACTTCGAGAAGGTGTGGACTCCGAAGATGAAGGGGTCGTTCGGGCTGAGATCGCTCAGCGCGGGAATCGACTCACCGTCGAACCGGAGCATGCCGTAAGGATTGTCCTCGATGATGACCGAGCCGTGCCGGTGGGCGAAGGCCAGCAGACGTTCGCGGCGGGGCAGGGACATCGTCACCCCGGCCGGATTCTGGAACGTCGGAACCGTGTAGATGACCTTCGGGGCCCGACCGGTGCGGGCGGTGTGCTCCTCGAGGGCCTCGACCTGCATGCCGTCCTCGTCGACGGGGATCTCGAGGATCTCGGCCTCGTAGCTCATGGCCGTGGCCGAACCGTTGGTGTAGGTGGGCGACTCGCATGCGACGAGGTCGCCGGGGCTGACGAAGAGCTTGAACCCGAGGTCGAGGCCCTGCATGCCGCCGGAGGTGATGAGGAGGCGATCGAGGTCGCCCTGCTGTTCGGAGGGGATCTGCTCGGTGGAGGCGAGGTATTCGTGAAGAGCGTCGATCAGGACCGGTTCGCCCTTCGTCTCCCCGTAGGTGAAGTTCGCGGGGGAGAAGACGTCGGCGGCGATGCGCGCGAAGTCATCGGCCGGCAGCATGTCCGGGGCGGGTGCGCCCATCCCGAACTTGACGATGTCGTGGTCGTAGGCGGCCAGCAGCGTGGTGGAGGCGTCGATGACGGATCCGACGAGCTTGTCGCGACGGGTGGCGTAGGGCAGGTCCGGGTGCTGCGAAGAATTCGTGGCCGGATTCACTGAGGTGGTGGACATGAGCGACCTCCTTTGAGCGGTGATGCCCTGAAGTCGACTGCTCCGGCGACGTTCAGAAGGCTCCTGCCCGAACGACGGGTTACGTGGTGACCTCAGCATAGGGCCGGGTGACCTGCCGAACAAGGATGTGGATCGCGGGAGTCTGCGGGCGAGTCGGCGATCGGGTCCGTCCTCCCTCGCCGAGGTGGCTCCAGGCTGGCGAGGGGATGCTCCCACTGACGGCCGTGTCGGTGTGACCCAGTAGACTTAGCGAGTAATGACATCCCACTCTCACTTCGAGGTGAAGCACTCTCATGCCAGCAATCGTTGTCGTCGGCGCTCAGTGGGGCGACGAAGGTAAAGGTAAGACCACCGACATCCTCGGCACCAGCGTCGACTACGTGGTCAAGCCCAACGGCGGGAACAATGCCGGCCACACAGTCGTCGTCGGGGGAGAGAAGTACGAACTCAAGCTCCTTCCCGCGGGCATCCTCTCACCGAACGTCACCCCGGTCATCGGCAACGGCGTCGTCGTCAACCTCGAGGCGCTCTTCGAAGAGATCGATGCACTCGAATCCCGCGGCGCGGACACCTCGAAGCTGAGGATCTCGGCCAACGCCCACCTCGTTGCGCCCTATCACCAGACGTTGGACAAGGTGACGGAGAGGTTCCTCGGCAAGCGCGCCATCGGCACCACGGGCCGCGGCATCGGCCCGGCGTACATGGACAAGATCGGACGCCTGGGCATCCGCGTGCAGGACGTCTTCGACGAGTCCATCCTGCGGCAGAAGATCGAGGGGTCGCTGAGGCAGAAGAATGAACTGCTGGTCAAGGTCTACAACCGTCGCGCCGTGTCCGTCGATGAGATCGTCGACTACTTCGAACCCTTCATCGAACGACTGCGCCCCTACGTTGCTGAGACCGAGCTCATGCTCAATGAGGCGCTCGATCGCGGAGAGGTCATCGTCATGGAGGGCGGCCAGGCGACGATGCTCGACGTCGACCACGGCACCTACCCGTTCGTCACCTCCTCGAACCCGACAGCCGGCGGCTCCTGTGTGGGTACGGGCATCGGACCGACGCGGATCAACCGCGTCGTCGGCATCGTCAAGGCTTACACCACGCGGGTGGGTGCCGGCCCGTTCCCGACCGAGCTCTTCGACGAGATGGGCGAATACCTGCAGAAGGCCGGCGGAGAGTTCGGCGTCAACACCGGACGTCCGCGCCGGTGCGGTTGGTACGACGCGGTCATCGCCCGCTACGCGGCACGGACCAACGGCTTCACCGACTATGTGCTGACCAAGCTCGACGTGCTCACCGGCATCGACCGGATCCCCGTCTGCGTCGCCTACGACGTCGACGGGCAGCGCGTCGACGAGATGCCGGTGTCCCAGACCGAATTCCACCACGCGAAGCCGATCTTCGAGTACTTCGACGGCTGGACCGACGACATCACCACGGCCCGGACCTTTGAGGACCTGCCGGAGAACGCGCAGAAGTACGTGCTCGCCCTCGAGGAGCTCTCGGGCTGCCGGATGTCGGTCATCGGCGTCGGCCCCGACCGCGAACAGTCGATCGTGCGCCACGACCTGCTGGACTGAGGGGTCGCCGGGCGCGTCCCAGACCGGACCAATCGTCGAAGGGCGGAACAGACAGTGCGTCTGTTCCGCCCTTCGACATCTCTCGACGATCGGCTCTCGATGGTGCGGACCCAGATGTCGTAGTCGCCGTCGCTGTCGGTGCTCGTAGTCAGCGCTGTCCTCGCTCGGTGGGTGGCTGGCGGCCGCCGGTCCTGAACGTCAATTGCGGATTGCTGAGCCGGACAGTCTTGTGACCGGTCTTGTGACCTAGGATATATTGGTGATATATTCCACAACACTGCACTCAACGCAGCCGTGCAATGGAGGTCATGATGACTGCTACACCCGAGCCTCAACCGAAATTCGTCGAGAAGCGATCCATCGACTACATCCCGCCGTCCGAACGCCACGGACGCCCGATCTCCCTGCTCTTCGTGTGGTTCGCCGCGAACAGCTCCATCACCGCTCTCGTTACGGGTGCGCTCATGACGATCCTCGGGAACTCGGCACTGTGGTCGATCCCGGCGATCCTGCTCGGCAACATCCTCGGCGGGTACATCACCGCTCTGCATTCTGCACAGGGTCCGCAACTCGGGGTGCCGCAGATGATTCAGAGCCGGGCGCAGTTCGGGTTCTACGGTGCGATCCTGCCGCTGGTCCTCGCGCTCTTCATCTATGTCGGCTTCTACGCCACCGGGCTCGTGCTCGGCGGCCAGGCGCTCGGTCTCCTCTTCCACGTCTCGCCGCAGATCGGGGCGATCCTCTTCGCCGTGTTCTGTGCGGTCTCGGCCATCGTCGGCTATCGCTGGATCCATCGCTTCTCACATCTGCCGGCGTTCCTCAGCGCCATCGTCTTCGTCTGGCTCATCGTCGTCATGGTCACCGGTGACATGGGTGAGACCATCGCGGCGAGCAACGGATTCGCAATGGCTCCGTTCGTCCTCGGCGTCTCGCTGTCCGCCTCGTGGCAGCTGACCTTCGGCCCGTACATCGCCGATTACAGTCGCTATCTGCCCGAGACCACCTCGCAGAACGCCACCGTGGGATGGACCTTCCTCGGAAGCGTCCTCGGCGCGAGCCTCGCGATGACTGTCGGCGCCTTCGCCGCATTCCTCGGCGGTGACGCGTTCAGCGGCAGCGAGGTCGGCTACATCACCGACCTTGCCGGAAAGCTCGGAGTCATCGTCCTCCTCGCCGTCATCCTCGGCAAGCTCGCCGGGAACACGCTCAGCGCCTACGGCGGATTCATGTCGATCACGACGATCGTCTCCGCCTTCACCAAGCAGGACCGTCTGAAGTCGTACACGCGCACGCTGTTCATCCTCGGTGTGACCGCCGCGGCCCTCGCCATCGCCCTGGCCGCCTCGGAGAACTTCCTCACCGTGTTCCAGAACTTCCTGCTCTTCCTCCTGTACTTCATGACACCGTGGTCGGCGGTCAACCTCGTCGACTTCTACCTGGTGCGCAACAAGAAGTACGACATCAAGGGGCTGTTCGATCCGAACGGCATCTACGGGAAGGTCAACTGGATCGCCTATGTCGCCTACCTTGCCGGTGTCATCGTCCAGATCCCGTTCATGAACAGCGCGATCTACGTCGGCCCGATCGCCTACCTGCTCAACGGCGCGGAGATCGCCTGGATCCTCGGTGTCGTCGTCTCCGCCGTCCTCTACTACCTCATGACCGGGAACCTGCGTCGTCGCGTCCGGGCGGCCGCGGCCGCAGCCTGAGCGGCCGCAGTCAGCGCGTCACCCGGCCCCCGGACTCCGGTCTTCGAACCCGGCACCACCTCGTCCACTTCGAACCCCAATAAAGGAAAGTCCAGATGAAATACGATCCCTCGTCGACGAACCGTCCCCTCGAGCACTCCCCGTTCAAGGCGCTGACGGTGCCGCGGCCCATCGGTTGGCTCTCGAGTGTGAGCGCCGACGGTGTCGAGAACATCGCCCCCTACAGTCAGTGGCAGAACCTCACGTTCGACCCGCCGATGGTGATGTTCGCTGCCAACCAGTACCCCGACGGTCGTCGCAAAGACACGGTGCTCAACGCCGAGGAGACCGGCTGGTTCGTGTGGAACATGGCGACCTGGGATCTGCGTGAGCAGGTCAACATCAGTGCCCAGGTGATGGGCGCGCATGAGTCGGAGTTCGACCAGATGGACGTCACCCGCCGCTCCGCTGACCTGTCCGCGACGCCGATGATCGCCGAGAGCCCGTTCCAGTACGAGTGCAAGTACATCTCCACCCACCGGCTGCCCGGGAACTCGAAGGTCGGGTCGATCGACATCGTCTACGCCTCGGTCGAACGCATCCACCTCAACGATGACTACGTCACCGAGGACGGAAAGATCGACATCCTCAAAGCCAAGCCGATCGCGCGGATGGGGTACTTCGACTACACCGTGGTCACGGAGACCTTCGAGATGCGTGTGCCGGGTGCCGATGGGGACGCACAGGCGGGGCTGTCGGGGAATCCGACCTGAGTCAGCTCGCGTTCGTCTCGTGAGTGGGGCCCGGAGTCAGGCGCAAGGCCTGGCTCCGGGCCCCACTGCGTTGAAAGTCGCGCCCGCGCCACAGTTCTGGGCTGTCGGGACTCAAACTTGGCAGGGTTATGCCATGGTCAGGAATCCCTTGCCGAACGGGTCGCGAAATCGACGAGGTAGTCGTTGAGTTCGTAGGCGGCCGCCTCGGCGGACTCAGGGTCACGGTCTGCCGCTCCGCGTAGCATCCTAGCGTGGCAGGCAGAACTTGTGGTGATCTCCGGGGCGGGGTCGATGATGTTCGAGACCCAATAGCGCCGGGAGAGATTCTGCAGCGGCAGCATGGACTCAACGAGGTAGGGGTTCTTCGTCGCATCTGCGAGCAGCTGGTGTGTCTCGCGGATGGTCTCGGCGTAACTGGCGAGGTCGGCGTCGAGGTGATCGAGCCGTTCGGCCATGGCCCGCATCTGGCTCCGCTGGTCCTCGGTGGCGCGCTTCGCTGCCAAACGGACGGCGACGACGTCGAGTTCGCGTCTCACCTCGAGGATCCGTAGCTCGGTCTCGAAGTTGAGGATGGGGATGTAGATGCCCTTGCGCGGACGGATCGTCACCATGTGTTCGTGCGAGAGTCGCTGCAGCGCTTCGCGAATCGGGGTGCGCCCCAGGCCGACCTTCTCGATGATCTGATTCTCCGTGACATAGGACCCGGCTTCGAGTCTGCCGTGGATGATCATGTCCTCGATCGCACCGTAGGCCTGTTCGGAGAGTGTCAATGCAGGGGAACCGTTCGTCGAAGTCTGAGATCCGTTGGTGCGATTTTACTTCACGACGGTCGCCGAGGCGGGGCGCTCAGGGTGGTTTCGCTCCCCGGCTGACTATGGCGACTGTGAATTCGGTTTCTCTCATACTTTCTTGTTGTCGCAATTCCGCGGAAATATGCAGGTGCCGACTCGACCGATCCGCCGATGATCGGCGGGCACGGCTGGATGAGCATCGGCCCCGCCTCAGTCGCGTGAAGGGTGTGCTCTCGGTCGTGGTCCTGTTGGTCGGGGTCGCGCTCTTTTGCGAGAGATCGCCGTGCCGGTTCTGCGCATTCCTCCGATAGCCGAGAGGACGGGTCCGTTCGAACCTCTGTTCACGATGCCTCTGTGGGGCACGATCGCCATCGGTGCCGTGACGGCGTCGGTGAGTACCGAACGGGCGGTGCGAATGCGCTATCGCTGGTGGCTCGATGCGGCGGGGAACTGACACGAGCTGGGGCAGGTGACCGAGAGGCTGGCCTCCGGCTTTTCGGCGCGGAGCCCACCGCTCTGATCCACGTCATCCACCCGCGCAACAGCCCTCGCGGTTCGCGGGTTGGCTGCGGTGGCGGTGGCCAGGTGCTATCGGGTCTCGACGGAATCAGCATGATCGGAGTGTGATCACCCCGAAGGCCGGGGTCGCAGATGATGAGGCGGCTGGCGAAGCATTCTCATCATGTTGCGGCTGAGTCGATCAGCCAGTGGTGGCGCAGCCGTGTGGCTCGTTCGTACCCTGCCAGCAGTCCGGCCAGGACCATTGCGATGTTTGCCCAGGCGGGAAGCCTCACGGGTGAGTTGAACGTTCCGATGTGCTCGGCAACCGGAGGTATCGCGGTGATCGACTCGACACCCTGCAGGATGCTCAGGCTCAGCGCGAAGAGCAGAACCACCAGCGAGACCAGCCCCACACCTCTGCTCAGCGCAGGATGCCGGTCGGCGAACTTCGCGCGGCGTCCTTCCTGTGATCGGGGGTCAGGGTGCAGCATGTGCTCTGCACCGTCGTCGGGGATGTAGTGCATGCGTTTGACACCGAACCCGCTGGTGGCGACCTGGATGGTCCCGCCGGGCACGGTGAAGATGGTGGGCACATTTGATCGGGCGATCTGCACCCCGTCTCGGTAAAGCGCGGCGGGAGCTGTGCCCTTACCCGCTTCATGGTCGGACTTGGACTTCGCATCGGTCATGTGGTGCACGTCCACCGCATAGACGTGCGGTGGGCCGGTGCGGTCGACTAATCGGATGTAGAACAGGCACCTGCTGAGCATGTGCCACCAACGGAAGGGCTTGAGAGGGCTTCCATCGCCGGGCCTGACTTTGCCCATCTGCCACCGGCGCTTGAAGTTGCTGATCACCGGGGATCCGCCTTCCGGGAATGCTCACGCCACCAGACCGCGCCCACGACGGCCACGTTGACGGCGATGAGGATGAGGTAGGAGGGGCCGCCGGCACCGGCGGAGCGTTCGAAGACGGGGGCCTCTCCCGAGGCGAGCGTAGTGTTCAGGATCGAGGTGACGAGGTTGTTGGCGACGTGGAAGGCGACCGGTGCCTCGATGCCCCTGCTGATCACGGCCATCACCGCGGTGCCGAGGCCCACAACCACGAAGTAGGTGAACAGCCACGGGTCCGCGGAGCCGTGGAGGAGGGCGAACAGGATGCTGGAGATCACGATGCCGATGGCGATGGCCGGGCGCACCGCCCGAACCCACGACGCGATCGCGGGCATCATGGCGCTGCGGAAGATCAGCTCCTCGCCGGCAGACTGCAACGGCGAAGTGAGCACTGAGACCGCCAACAGGGTCCAGGTCGTCGAGCTGAGGCCGAACCCCACCCAGCCGGTCGTCTCGGGCGCTATCAACGCCGTTACCCCGGCCCCGGCCGCGACCAAAACCATAGAGAGAGCGCCATAGACCCACAGGCGACGCATGTCGAAAGCGCGCGGGTAGCTGAGCAGTTGTCGCCACGGGACCTTCGCCAGACGCGCGGTAACGGTGAGCGCGGTCAATGCCGTCACCGCGACGCTGAGGTTGTTCGCGAGCTGGATCGTCGGAGTCATGTCCGGGGTGAGCACCTGGTCGCGGCCGTCGATCAGTGCGGAGGCTGCGTAGAAGGCGACCTGCATCCCGAAGAACAGGACCAACAGCCCGGGCACGAGCAGCAACGGCTTCCACCAGGCCATGCTCAGATGAGCGCCGAAAGGGCGCGTGGTGTGCGGTGCGGTCGGCATGGTCATCCTCCTGCGGTCTTGTCGCAGCGATGGCGGCGCGGGTGTTGCGCGCGCTCGCGGACTGGTTGAAGGCGCATCTCGGTGCGCCGGCGAGACGATGGCTGGATCACGGTGCCTCCTCGACACTCAACGACCGACCAACACACTGTGTTGGTCAGACACGGAAACACTAACACAGTGTGTTAATACGGTGTGTTGCTAGAGTGGGTTGAAAGGAGGTGTGAGGCCGAATGACCGACCAGCAGGAGATCAGCACTCGCGAGCGGATTCTCGCGGCGGCCGCGGCGATCCTCGGCGAGGAGGGCATGGCGGCGAGGCTGAGTGTTCGCAGGGTCGCCGCGCGAGCCGGGGTGAGCGCAGGGTCGCTTCGTCACCATTTCCCCACCCAGCAGGCGCTGCGCGATGAGCTGATGGGGCGCATCTACGACTGGGTGGTCCCCGCAGAGCGCATCCGTGACACCTCGCTTCCTGCCCGGGAGCGGCTGGTCGAGTGCCTGCGCGAGGTGCTGGGGTCGGCTAACATCGGTCGGCAGGCACGCGACGCCATGACCGCCCTGACCCGGGATTTCATCGCCGTCGAGCAGACCGCCACGGTGCGCGAGGCCTATCTGACGATGGAGCGCGACGGCCAGCGCCGTGTAGAGGATTGGCTGCGCGTGCTTGCCGACGAGGACGCTGTGGCCGCAGACGACATCCCCCGCCGGGCCCGCTTCCTCAACACCGTGCTCGAAGGATTGGCACTGAAGCGGGCGCTGCCGAGCGAGGACACGATCGCCCAAGCGGAGACGGAGACCCTGTACGCCGCGGTCGATGCGGTCCTCTGGCCGGAGAGCTGAGCCCCACCCGCCCACGCTGACCGTGCAGCGGCGCGGGATCGTGCCCGGCCTGCTGGGCGGCTGCGCAGGCAGCGGGCAGACATTCGCAGGGCAGAGGCAACAAGGGGCGGCGGTGCCCCGACTCGGGGCCTAGAATGGCGACATGTCCGCGGTGCGATCCGATGACCTTGTTCGTGCCCCGCACCCGCGCCTGCGACCCTTCGTCGGCGATTACGTCGGCTACGACATCTCAGGCGTCCCCGCGGGGACGCACCTCGGTCTGCCCTCGGGAGCGCTGACATTCATCGTTGCGATCGACGAGCCTCTGTGCCAGGTCGATCCAGGGACGGGGGAGAGCGAGAACTTCGACGTGCTCCTCGCCGGCCTCCACCTGCGTTCGACGCTCATCCGGCACAGCGGCACGATGGCAGGCATTCAGATCAACTTCGGTCCATTCGCCCCGCGTGCACTCTTCGGCATCCCGGCCGCTGACTTCGCCCATCGCACCTATGACCTCGACGTGGTTTCCCGGCCTCTCGCGGCCGAGCTCCACGACAGGGTCAATGCGTCGCAGAGCTGGCCGAGTCGGTTCGACGCCATCGATGATGTGCTCATCCGGTGCCTCGGTGACCGGAGGAATCCCCGCGCCGAGGTGGTCGAATCGTGGCGACAGATCGCCGTCGGCCGTGGCGGACTCCCCGTCTCTCTCATCGCCGACCGGATCGGGTGGAGCAGGCGTCACCTCGCCTCTCAGTTCCGATCCGAGCTCGGGATCGGCCCGAAGGACGCCTCCCGGGTGCTGCGCTTCGACCGCGCCCGCCGGCTCATCGCTGTGGGCAGGGTCCCGTTGGCCGAAATCGCTGCGACCTGCGGCTACGCCGACCAATCTCATCTCAACCGGGACTTCAGAGCGCTGACCGGAACCAGCCCGCAGGGATGGCTGCGCGGAGACGATGTAGCACGATTGTCCGCAGTCGATGACTCGGTTGTCGATGACCATGCCGCTCACTCAGTTCACGATTGAGCGGAACTCGGGAGCCGCCTCGGCGAGTTCCCATTTCTCCAATACGCGGCGCACGAACGTCGCCGACGATGGTGACAGCGGCCGGGCGCACAGCCTCGGCCCGATGAACAGAGGGAAAGGAATCGCCATGTCGGAGACCAACCAGGGAGCCAATGTCTGGCCCACCTTCCGCTACCGCGACGCCAAGGCGGCGATCGCATTCCTACAGGAGGCGCTCGGTTTCGAGGTCGCAGCCGAATACACGAATCCGGATGACCCGGGCCGAGTCGAGCACGCCGAGCTGCGGTGGCCGGCCGGTGGGGGAGTGATGCTCGGCTCCGCCCGCGACGAGGGAGTGATGACGAAGGCAGGAGTCGCCTCGGGGTCGGTCTACCTGGCCGCGGACAACGTCCGCGAACTCCACGCCCGAGCGCTCGCCGCCGGTGCCACCGAGGTCATGGGACTGACCGAACAGGACTACGGATCCCTCGACTTCGCCATCCAGGATCCGGAAGGCGTGCTGTGGTCGGTGGGCACCTACCGCGGGGCGGACTCGGAGTGAGCCGGCGGGACAGCTTGAGGGGCGGGACGAGAGAACTCTGACCGGTCGGCACTCGGAGAATTCAGCGCTCCGCCTGCCGAACAACAGCCATTGTCCTATGGCATCATCGGACTATGAGTTCACTCTTGGCCTGGTTGGACACGTCTCCAACGGAGCAGAAGGCCGCGCGAGAGATCATCGCTTACTTCTCCGAACGTGAAAGCCGAGACGAACTCGGCATCGGTCAGATCAGGGACGCTCTGGGCGATCTGCTCTTTCCCGGGACGTCGACGCTGCACACTCGGGCCCGATATTTCCTCTTCATTCCATGGTGCTACCTGGCCCGAAACGCACAACGACAGCATGGCGGCAAACACCGCGAGGTCGGCCGCAAGAACGAGCGGAAGCTCATCGAATCGCTTCGCACCAGTGAGACGACCATCGACTGGGGCATCATCGGCGGGCGGGTCGGGCCGAGCATCAAGACTCTGCCCTCGACCGTCTACTGGAACGCCATGCGCGCATACGGCATCCGGACGTTCAGCGGAGGCATCGGAACTCTGTCGGCCGATTCTTTCGACCAGATGGATGAACTCGCCGCTCGACTGCCGACCGAATGGGACGCGGGAATGCCAGAGGTGCCGCCGGGCTTTCCCCACGAGATTGCCGGCGGCATGGACCTCACCGCTGAAGAAGCCAGCTGGCTGCGTGACCGGATCATCACCTCGAATCCGCATTCACTGCTGGCTGCACTGCTGGAGGAAGGATCCGAGATTTCCACCGAGACCAGGTTCCCCTGGGAGGCGGCACCTCGCGATGAGTTCCCCGAACTGGGGCATGCCTATTGGTTCAGCAATGTCATGTACGGGGCGGCTCTCGTCTACAACCTCGCGATTGCCGAGATGTTCGAACAGGAGTATCCGGAATCGGATCAGAACTACGTGGAGGACTACCGGCAGCGACTCGAGGAGTGGCAGGAAGACTTCCTCTTTCCCAACCAAGATGGCATTGCGGACTGGAACCGAAGCGACTTCACAATGAGCATCCGGTCGGTCAACCCCGCAGTTGCCGCGGCAACATGGAACTTCGTCAACGCATGGACAGACGGTGTGCTGCGGACCTCGGGCGTAGCCGACGACGAGAGACTCCGCCAGCTGGTGAGGACGCGGGAAGCACGCAAGGGCAAGCAGTCCCGCCTGCGCAACAGCGCCTTGCGCAAGAACTGGTCGGGAGCCTCCGGTGCCGGACAGCTCACGTTCAGGTGGACGACGGTGCGCACACTCGTCAACGACATCGTTCAGGGGCTCGACGGTGCTCAGGAACTCAACGATGCTCCGGGACTCGACAGCGCCGATGTGCGGGAGGTCGAGCATGCTCGCGCCTAACAGTCGAGCACTGCTCACCGATCAGCTGGCTCCGCCACCCGGATACCGTTTCGATGCCGCGGTCGGCACCACTTTCACAGTGGACTTCGGCGCCGCACTGCTTCCCACTCTGCCCTTCAGCGGACTTCAGGACGAAGACGGCTCGACATCGCACCAGCCCGATCCCGTGTCCGTGCTGGAAGCGCTGCGCAGAGTCGGTGCCACACTCGACATCTTCTGCCAGGCGGGAGCGATCCATGTCCCCAAAGGAGGGGGACATGAGATCTTCGCGTTCCTCGAGCCGATCATCCACGAGGTGGCTCTTCCGAAGGTGGGACTGTTTCACCCGAAGGTGTGGTTCGTCCGTTTTATCGACGCAGACGCGGGCAGGAAGGACGGCAGAGACGACGAGGGAAGGGAAGACGGCGACTATGTTTTCCGGCTGTTGGTGCAGTCACGGAACCTCACCTTCGACAATTCCTGGGACACCATCGTCCGGCTCGACTCCGTCCGGCTGCGGGGCCGAGGAATTTCTGCCAACAATGACCTGAGCTCCTTCATTGCCGAACTGCCCGAACTCTGCAAGACACCACTGGAGACCACACGATCTCAGAGAATCGCCGAGCTGGCCGACCAAGCACGATACATCGAATGGGAGCCACCCGAACAAGTGGACGGTCTCAGCTTCCACCATCTACGTCCGGCGCGCAGGAAACGCCTTGATTTCGACGGACGACGCCATCTCATCGTGTCTCCCTTCATCAACGACGCCTTCTTCACCAGCGAGCGACTCGGCTCCATCGGCAAGAACAGGAACATCACGGTCCTGTCTCGCGTCGAAGAGCTGGACAAACTCAGTGAAAAAACAGCTGGCAGGGTGGACAGCTACTTCATCGACACCATGTCCGCCCTCGACACCACCGATGAGGACTCCAGCCAACTGGGCCGACTCCACGCCAAGTTCTACGTCATCGAACCCCACGGTCACCGACAACGCGCCCGACTCCTGCTCGGATCTGCCAACGCCACCGACGCGGCCTTTCTCCGCAACGTCGAATTCCTCATCGAATTAGAGGGAGCGAAGAAGCACCTCGGCGTCGATGCCTTCATGGACGAGAACGCCCCATTCCGAAAACTGCTCAAGGAATATGACCCCAACGAGGCGGAAACCGCCGACGATGATGACGAGCAGTGGGACCTCGACCGTAACCTGAGAGCCATCGCGGCCATTGCTCACACGGCGACAGTGACTGCGCAGACTCGCCGAGGTGACGCCGCCGACGAATATCGTGTGCGGGTGACGGCAGACAGACCGTATTCTGTCCCCGCCGGCTGGAGCGTCGACCTCGCACCCATCAGCGCTCCACAGGATTCGCGGACTGTGGCCCAAGACTCCCGGACCACGACGGAAGACGATCACGAAGTCGACGTGGAGTTCGGTCCATTCGCCTCTGCGGACATCACCGCATTCTTCATCCTGACCGTGACCAATGACGGTGGGGCAGCCGCCTCGACGATCATCAGGACCACTCTTGTGAATCCTCCATCCGACCGTTTGGACAGGATCATGGAACGACAGATCGACACCCCAGAGAAGTTCATGAGACTCATCATGCTCATGCTCCAGCTCGGGGATTCGAGCGCCGGCAACGGAATGGAGAGCCTCCGGTTCGACTCATCGACGGGCCCGGGCAAGGTGGCATGGGGCGCACCGGGGACTTTGGAAGCGCTCCTACGAGTCGTCGCCGTCTCGCCCGAATCGCTCATCGACGTCGACCGCCAAATGCGCAGGTTCCGTGAACTCGACGCCGACACCGAGACCTCGATTGTGCCGACAGGATTTGCTGGTCTTTGGACAGAGGTGAGGAAAGCGGCAGTGAAGCTCGGAGTCGACTTCAAGAAAGACACCGATACCTGGAGCCGCCTCGTATGAAATCCGATAACCCATCCACGGCCCACGAAGCACATGCTGCCAATGAAGCAGCGACTGTCCATGAAACCAGCGAGCACCGCGGCGTTCTCAGCTCCTTCGTCGATGACCTGACCGAATTTCAGCGGGCCTCGGCGAACCACGTCATCGACCGGTTCTACGGGGCAGCGAACGCTCAGCGCTTCCTCATCGCCGACGAAACCGGACTCGGCAAGACTCGGGTAGCCCGAGGAGTGATCGCGCAGGCGATCGAAGAGCTGAGCGAAGACGACAGTGTCGGCCGCATCGACATCGTCTACGTCTGCTCCAACGCCGACCTTGCCCACCAGAATCTCAAACGGCTCAACGTCATGGGTGGAACCGGCGCGACCTTCAGCAGCCGACTGACGATGCTGGCCGAGCATTCGAAACGATTCGACTCGGCGGAGAGCCGAATCAACGGCAAGGCCGTCAATTTCGTCTCCTTCACCCCCGGAACATCCTTCGACCCGGGGCTTCGCACCGGCAGCGGTGCAGAACGAGCCATGCTCTATGTCGCACTCGACCAACTCATCGACTTCACCGAGGACCAGGCCGAAGCCGCCGTGGACTTCTTCCAAGTCACGATCGAAAAGCGGAGCACCTTCGAACGACTCGTCGAGACTCGCTTGGAGAGACTGGGCGATGGCATCGGCTCGGAGATCTTAGACGCATTCGCCGCCGCGATCGGCTCAGATGGAGACGCTGACTCTTTGCGCAGTGCGTTCATCGACTGCCTCGACCGACTGAACAGTGGCGAGGACCTGGCTGACTTCAAAGAGGAGGTCTACCGGCTGATCGGTCAGCTGCGCCGAGCTCTCGCCTCCGCCAGCGTCGAATCCTTGGAACCCGACCTGGTCATCCTCGACGAATTCCAGCGGTTCAAGACACTGCTCGACCCGACGACAGAAGAGGGAGTACTCGCACACAATCTGTTCGACTACAAAGACGGCACAGCTAAGGTTCTGCTTCTGTCCGCCACTCCATACAAGCCGTTCAGCCTTGCAGAAGAGACCGAAAGCCACGAAGCCGGCCTGTTTTCGACTCTCGAGTTCCTTGCCGACGGCTGCTCAGATGCCGACCTGAGCCGGATCAGGGAACTCCTGGCACAGTATCGGATGACAGTGCAGGCCGGTTCGGTTGATCTGTCGATCACTCGTGAACTCAGCGAGCAACTGACGCGACTGATGACCCGAAACGAACGTCCCGAAATCAAAGACGGGCAGATGAGAACCGAGAAGATGACCGACGCGAAGGACGTCCTCGCCGACGACATCGTCGAATACGTCACGATCAAGTCCATCGAACAGGCTGTCAGCGAAACCGGTGATCGGAACCTCTTCAACACCACGTACTGGAAATCGACCCCGTACTTCCTCAACTTCAGCGGCGGGTATCGCCTAGGCGATCGGCTCAGCGATCATGCTCTTGATCCGGACGTCCGGAAGCTGCTGAAAGCCGCAAACACTCTCGACCGGACAAGAATTGAGAAGTTCGCTCCGGCCGAGCTCGGCAACGCCCGATTGCGGATCCTCTCGCAGCAGACCTTGGAAAAGGGCTGGTGGAAGATGTTGTGGATGCCGCCGTCCCTGCCCTATTTCACACCGGCGGGCGCCTACCGCCACACGGATGGCGGCATGACAAAACGCGTCGTCTTCTCCTCGTGGAACTCAACCCCCGCCGCAGTGTCGAGCCTGCTCAGCTACGAGGCCGAGAGACGCATGGTTGCAGGAACGGAATACAGCGAGAACACGGCCGAGGTACGAGCGAAGGTCAGCACACATTTCCAGTATCGGACCCAGGGCGGGAGCCCTGCGGGTATGCCGACTCTGGCGATGTTCTTGCCGATGCCCGGCATTGCGCAGATCGCCGACCCACGAAGTCTCGCCGCTGACAATGACGGCCGTCCGCTGAGCAAGAGCCGGGCTACCACGATCATGACCAATCGGATTCGCGCCCACGTGGAGGAACAACAGTCGGCTTTCAGCGACGACGGTGCCAACGCCTCGACTCGGCCCCAACTCTGGAACCTGGCGTTCTCGCTTGACAGCAGCTGGCCCGCAGCAGGAACCGACCCCGAGAGTCTGTTCGATCCGCGGACTCTGCTCGACTCAGTGGCGACCGGCGGCGCTGCCGAGATGGACGCCGACCACGACGATGACGGTACCGCGGGCAGGGACAGTTCGCGGAACTTCGCAATGCATGTCGACTTGGCAGAAGCTCAGCGCGGGACGCGGATCGCCATGACCAAACGGTTGAATAAGAGCCTCGCCCAATTGGCTCTGTTCTCGCCGGCGAACATTGCCTACCGGGCGCTGGCCCGCTTGTGTGAGAACCCCACGGAGGGGTCCCCGGGACTGGCGCGAGCAGCGTTCATTCTCGCCAACGGACTGAGGTCGCTGTTCAACCGGCCAGACGTCACCAAGCTCATCGAACGGATGGAGGGTGCGAAGAAGACCTTTCAACAGAAGGTGCTGACCTACTGCGCGAACGGAAACCTCGAAGCGGTTCTCGACGAATATCTGCACGGTCTGGCCGCAGAGGAGAACCCGCAGGACGATGAGGAGACGCGTCTGGCCAACATCGCCGTCAGCGCGGCTCAAGCGCTGACCATCAAGGGTGCTCGTCTCCTGGCCTCAGCTCTCGACAGTCCCGGGGACACCATTACCTTCACCCCGCGCTTCGCACTTCGCTACGGCAGGACGGCCGCGACCAAGGAAGATGCGCGACTTCCGGAGATCCGCGACGCGTTCAACAGTCCGTTTTGGCCCTTCGTCCTCGTCTCCACCTCAGTGGGTCAGGAAGGTATCGACTTCCATCGCTGGTGCCACGCCATATTCCACTGGAATGTCCCGGCCAACCCGGTTGACTTCGAACAGCGGGAAGGGCGCATAGACCGGTATCGAGGGCATGCCGTGCGCAAAAATATCGCCCGAAGGCACGGCAGGTCTGTGCTGTCGGATCCGCAGGCACATCCCTGGGACCGCCTGTATGCGATGGCAACCGACTTCAAGGACGAGTTCGGAGACTTCACTCCCGGCTGGGTATATCCGGGAGAGTCGCTGATCGAAAGTCACGTTGCCCCGATCTCATTGAGCACCGATGAGTCCGAATACCGGCGGATCAAGCGGGACGTCGCTCTCTACCGGCTGACCTTCGGCCAACCCCGGCAGGAAGACATGCTCACGGTCATGCGGAAGAACGGAATCACCGGCGACTCCTACAGCATCGACCAGATGCGGCTGGATCTGCGGCCACCATCGAGACCAAAACTAAGTCGCCCAGAATCAAGCCCACCTGACGCGGACTGACCCTCACTCCACCCGTGCGCTCACGCCGTCGGCCCACCGGTAAGGCTGGGTGGCGAGCAAGGCGCCGATCGAGCGGCGGAGGCGGGACACCTCGGCGCGGACGGTGACCACATGGTCACAGTCGCCGTAGAGATGCCGGCTCAGCTCGGCGGCGCTGATTCCGGCCGCCCCCGCCGAGGTGACCGCCGCCAGAATCTGCGCCCGCCGCGGCGTGAGCGGAACCACGAACGGATCCGCTCCCGAATCGATGTCGAGCACGGGAGGATCGGCGGCGGTCCGCAGGATCACCGAGGCGCGACGGTCGCCGGTGGGCCGCAGCAGCCAACCGCCGGTGATCCGTTCGGGCAGGCACAGGCCCGCCCCGGGGATGAGGATCGAGCGGTCGGCCGCAGGCGCTTCGATGCGGTCCCGGCTGCGCACTCCCTGCTGATAGGCCACCCAGCCCTCATCGTCGACGACGAGCGCCGGGCCCGGTGAGCCCGCGAGCATCGCCGACATCCGGTCGCGCAGGCTGTTCAGCTGCTCCTGCTGGGCGATCATCAGCCGCGCCTCAGCGAGTCGGACCGCCGTCGTCACCAGGGACTGCACCGCAGGATGGAGAGTCATGGCGGGCCCGCTGATGTCGACGATTCCCAAGAGTGCGCCGGTGTGCGGGTCGTGCACGGGCACCGCACTGCAGTACCAGGGGTGCTGGGTGGATTCGAAGTGCTCTGCGGAGAAGAGCTGGACCTCGGTCTCCTCGGCTAGGGCCGTGCCGATGGCATTCGTGCCGACGACGGACTCCGACCAATGCGCTCCTTCGACGAAGCCGAGCCCATCGGCCTGATGCCTCGCCGAGGCGGCCCCGTCGCGCCACAGAATGACCCCATCGGCATCGGTGACGACGAGGATGAAGGGTGCGGCGTCAGGGGCGCGAAGCAGCACCGAGCGCATCTCCTCGACGACGAGCCGCAGCCTCGACCGCTGCCGACGCGATTCGACCCCCGCCTCGTCGTCGACGACTCGACGGTTGGCACCGGCCGGGTCGAGGCCCAAGCGCAGCATTCGGTCCCACGAGCGTTTGACGAGCGCGCGCGGCTGCACCGGCGGCGGGGCCCCGGTGATCACAGCATCGTGAATGCGTGTCAGATCCCTGGCGAGATGCGCCAGATCCGGCTGAAGCATGCCTTGAGTATAGGTGCGGTACGTCCACCTGGCCATGGGGTTCGTTTTCCTCGGCGCGGGGAGGTAGGACAACCCATCCGCCGTGCAACTCGGTGCAACTCTTCCGGTCTCATCAAACGCGGCATAGCGTGGACTCACTGAACTCAACGAGGAGGAATGAGAGATGACCACGACGATCGAACGCCCGCAGCAGACGGCCGATGACATCGCCACGAGGTGGCTGGAGGACTTCGAATCCGCTCTGGCCACCCGCGACATCCCCGCCGCGGCCGGCCTGTTCGCCACCGCTAGCTACTGGAGGGACCTCATATCCTTCACCTGGAACCTCAAGACGGTGGAGAATCCCGACGGCGTCACCGATCTGCTCACCCACAACCTCGACCGCGTCTCACCGTCCGAATTCGAACTCGCCGAACCGGCGGCCACCGACGATGGGGTCACCGAAGCCTGGTTCACGTTCGCCACCTCGGTGGGGCGGGGCAAGGGGCTCGTCCGCCTCATCGATGAGGACGGCACCAAGGCCTGGACCCTGCTCACCTCCCTGCAGGAGCTGACCGGCCACGAAGAGCCGCGAGGGCCCCGGAGGATCAAAGGAGCCGAGCACGGCGTGGATCCCGACCGGAAGAGCTGGTCGGAAAAGCTCGCCGAGGAGGATGCCGCCTGGGGTCACACCGCCGACCCGTACATCCTCGTCGTCGGTGGGGGACAGGGTGGAATCGCCCTCGGCGCTCGCCTCCGGCAGCTCGGGGTCTCCTCCCTCGTCATCGACCGGTGGGATCGGCCCGGCGACCAATGGCGCTCACGGTACAAGTCCCTGTGCCTGCACGATCCCGTCTGGTACGACCACCTGCCGTATATGAAGTTCCCGGACAACTGGCCGGTGTTCGCGCCGAAGGACAAGATCGCGGACTGGTTGGAGTCCTACACGAAGGTGATGGAGATTCCGTATTGGTCGGCCACGAAAGCCACCTCGGCGAGCTATGACGAGGAGGCCGGCCGGTGGACGGTCGAGATCGACCGCGGCGGGGAGAAGCTCACGCTGCACCCGACGCATCTGGTGATGGCGACGGGGATGTCGGGCAAACCGAACATTCCCACCTTCCCCGGCGCGGACGTCTTCAAGGGCGAGCAGCAGCACTCCTCCCAACACCCGGGACCGGATGCCTACGCGGACAAGAAGGTCGTCGTCATCGGCAGCAACAACTCCGCCTTCGATATCTGCGGAGCGCTGTACGAGCACGGAGCCGATGTCACGATGGTGCAGCGCTCGAGCACGCACATCGTCAAGAGCGATTCGCTCGTGGACATCGCGATGGGCGACCTCTACTCAGAACGTGCATTGGAGAACGGAGTGACGACGGAGAAGGCCGATCTCATCTTCGCGTCGCTGCCGTATCGGATCATGCACGAATTCCAGATCCCGCTCTACGACCAGATCCGGGAACGTGATCGCGACTTCTACGAGCGGATGGAAGCGGCCGGATTCGACCTCGACTTCGGCGACGACGACTCCGGTCTGTTCCTCAAATACCTGCGCCGCGGTTCCGGCTACTATATCGACGTCGGCTCGGCCGAACTCGTCGCCGACGGCAGGGTCAAGCTCGTCAAGGGGCAGGTCGACCACCTCACCGAGGATGCCGTGGCGCTTTCCGACGGGACGGAACTGTCGGCCGACCTCGTCGTCTACGCAACCGGCTACGGTTCGATGAACGGCTGGGTCGCCGACCTCGTCGACCAGGAGACCGCGGACAAGGTCGGCAAATGCTGGGGGCTCGGCTCGGAGACGACAAAGGACCCGGGTCCGTGGGAGGGCGAGCAGCGCAACATGTGGAAGCCCACGCAGCAGGAGAACCTGTGGTTCATGGGTGGCAACCTCCACCAGGCCAGGCACTACTCGCTCTATCTGGCGCTGCAGCTCAAGGCCCGCTACGAAGGGATCGACACTCCCGTCTACGGCCTGCAGGAGGTCCACCACCTGAGCTGACACGGAATGAAGCGTCTTGAATCGGAGAGACCGCCCGTCGAACAGATCACCATGGATAATTCGACGGGTGGTCTTGCCGACGAAGACCGTCCAGCTAGAGCAGTCCCTTGATCTGACTGACGATCTTCGCAGTGCTGAGACCGTATCTGTCATAGAGCGTCGGAAGAGCTCCTGCGTCGAGGAATTCGTCCGGCAGCGAAACCGGGGTGACCTTCTTGCCGACACCTGACAACGCGAGTTCATGGGCAACGCTGTCGAAGAGGCCCCCAATGATCGAATGATTCTCGGCGGTCACGACCAGCCGGTCCTTGCCGATCTCTTTGAGCACAGTCTCCGAGTCGAATGGTTTCAGCGTTGGACTGTGCAGGACTGCGACATCAACATGATCGTCTGCCAGCAGTTTCGCCGCCTCGAGCGCGTTTTCTGTCATGAGGCCTGATGACACTATGAGAACGTCGGATCCGTCACGAAGCAGTTTGGCTCGCCCGAGTTCGAACTCATAGTCGTATTCGTCGAGCACTGCGGGGACTTTCCCGCGAAGGATGCGAGTGTAGGTCGGCCCATCGTGCGTGGCGAGTTGAGGCACCGCCTGCTGAATATCCGTTGCATCGCAGGGGTCGACGATCACGAGACCCGGAATGGCACGAAGAATTGCGATGTCTTCCGTCGCCTGATGGGAAGGGCCGTAACCCGTGGTCAAGCCTGGAAGCGCGCAGACCATGTTGACGTTGAGACGCGGCTCGGCAATGTCGAGGAGCAGAAAATCGTATGCTCGCCGTGTCGCGAAGACCGAGTAGGTGGATGCGAACGGCACTGCTCCCTCCATAGCGAGCCCGGCGGCCGCGCCGAGCAGAGCCTGTTCGGCCATACCGATCTGGAAGAACCGCTCTGGCATAGCGTCGCGCAGGATGTGGAGATCAGTGTATTTCGCCAAGTCAGCCGACAGGCCGACCACCCGAGGATCGGCTTGTGCAAGCTCAACGAGCGCGTGTCCCAATGGAGCGTTGACTGTTCTCTGTCCCTCTTTCGCAATAGAGACGTCCATTGCGCCCGAGGTCAGTTTCGCTGTCGTTTTCATGATGTGAATGACTCCTTCAGCTGCTGGCGGGCAAGGTCCCACTCGGATTCGGCAACCTTCATGAAGTGGAGCTTTTCCCGCTCCTCCAAGAACCTGACGCCCTTCCCAAGCTTGGTATCAGCAATTAGCACACGCGGGGCGGCGTTTTCCGAACGGCGCAGAGCGTCGAGTGCCTCCAATACAGCTTCCACCGAATTGCCATCGCAGCGCAGTGCTTCCCAGCCGAATGATTCGAACTTGGCGGAGACGGATTCCATAGACAGCATTTCTGTGCTCTTGCCATCCGCCTGCTGGTCATTGAAGTCGACGATGGCAATGAGGTTGTCCAAAGAATTGTGCGCGGCGACCGCTGCGGCCTCCCAAGTCGAGCCTTCGCCTAGTTCGCCGTCTGAAAGCAGGTTGTAGACGAATGCTTCAGACTTCTTCCGTTTGAGCCCCATTGCCACACCGTTGGCAATTACTAAGCCATGGCCGAGAGATCCGCCTGAGATCTCAACGCCAGGGGTATAGGTCATCATCGCTGACATCGGCAGTCGAGAATCGTCAGTAGCGTAGGTCGAGAGCGCCTCGACAGGGAAATACCCGGCTTCTGCGAGCGCCGCGTAGAGGGCAAGCGCATAGTGCCCGATCGAGAGCAGGAACCGATCGCGCCCTTCCCACTGGGGATTCGCGGGATCGAATTTCAGCTGATCAGTGTAGAGAACAGCAAGTACGTCTGATATGTCCAAAGCCTGTCCGATATAGCCTTGGCCCTGCACTTCGGCTTGGGTGAGTGAGTTGAGCCGGATGCGGTAAGCCGCCTCGCGGATTGTGGAGATTCTTTCGGATGTGATTGGCGAAAGAGATGTTTGAGTTCGCATATTCCTCGATTCGATTGACATGTCGTAGGACTGAAATCTCAGGTCAGGCGAAAGCCCAAGCGGTGAACACGAAGACTCCGCCCGCGACCCCGAGCGCAGTGACGAGGACGCTCCATGTGCGAAGGCCATCGAGCACCGACAGGCCCAGGTACCGGGTGACGATCCAGAATCCTGAGTCGTTGATATGAGACAAAGTGATGGCACCACAGCCAATGGCAAGGTTGAGAAGTGCCACTTGATAGGTCGAATAGTCACCCGAGGTGATGGGTGCGGCCAGAAGGCCGGCGGTAGTAATGGCGGAGACAGTCGCCGATCCCTGTGCCGCGCGCAGGACGGCTGCGAGGACGAACGCCAGAAGTATGAGCGGGAACCCCAGCGATGCGAAGAGGTCGGAGATGCCTTCTCCGATACCCGTCTCCCTGAGGACTGCAGCGAACACCCCGCCTGCACCGGTGACGAAGACCACGACGGCAGCTGGTGCAAGCGCCGCGTCCATCAGTTCACCCATGCGAGAAATCGTGTAACCACTGGGGATCGCCAGAGCCAACAGGCCGACGATCGTCGAAAAGATCAGGGCGAACGCGGGAGTGCCGACCAGAGACAAGAGATTGAAAGTGAATCCGCCTTCCGCAGTCAGCGACTTTCCCACAGTTCCAACGCCGATCAACAGGACCGGAAGGATGATGACCACGAGTACTGCAGTTGTCGACGGTGCTTTCAGCCCAGTCTTGGACTGGACGATGAGAGAGCCACCGTCGCCATCAGGGCATTCTGCTGAAATCTCAGAGGAAGATTCCGGGGACGTTCCGAAATGTTCGAAGTTCTCTTGTGTCTCCGGGAGAATATCGAAGGGGCGGGCAGTCAGCTTGCGAGAGACCAGGTAGCCGATGATTCCGACGGGAACACAGAGGATGATGCCGAGAATCGTGATCAGTCCGGTGTCGCCGTTGGTCACCTGAGCGCTTCCGACGATCCCGGGGTGGGGTGGCACGGTGACGTGGACGAAGAGCATAATCGCAAGCGGAAGGCCGAATATAAGGGGAGACTTCATCCCGGCTGCTTTTGCGAAACTATAGACAATAGGCACAAGGATGATGAACGCAACGTCGAAGAAGATCGGAATTGCGATAATCGAACTGGCGATGACGAGTGCTGGCGCAACTCGCTTGGGGCCCAGAATCCGGGTGAATGTGGTTGCAAGCACTTCTGCCCCACCGGTCTTCTCAACTATCGCGCCGAGCATGGCGCCAAGACCGACAAGCAAGGCCACGTTTCCCAGTGTCGAACCAAGACCTTCCATCACAAGAGGTATGACATCGGCCGGTCCGATGCCAGCGACGAGAGCAGTCAGGATCGACACAATGAGCAATGCGATGAATGCTGGGATTTTGACCCAGATGACCATCGCGAGGAGCAGCGCGACCGCGAATACTGCAGTGAGAATCAAGAGTCCTGGAGCCATGACTCAGGCCTCTGTCTTGTAAGTCTGGATGACTTGGGAGTCGTCTTTCGAAGTGAGACCGGCGGCTGCGGCCTTCTCGAATCGAGCGCGTGCGGCGTTGACCAAGGGTGCGTCGAAACCATTCGCATCAGCAATCTGGGCGACAAGCCCTGAGTCCTTGACGAAAATGCTGATAGCGCTGGTTATTTCTGCGTCTAGTCCTTCGAGCATTCGTGGGCCGCGATCGCTGAGCATCCAGGAGCCTCCGGCGCCACCTGCGACGGATTCAAAGACCTTTGATTGGTCGAGTCCGAGCTTTCCGGCGAAGGCGAGAGCCTCGCCAGCGGCTGCCAGATGAACGGAACACAGCAGCTGATTGACTGCCTTGAAACTTTGGCCGTCTCCGATCTTTTCGCCAGCATCAATGACCTTGCCAAGTGTCGACAGCACCGGAGCGGCGTCAGCTGCGACGGTCCTCTCTCCTGAGCAGAACAGGGTGAGGGCTCCTCGCTTGGCCCCAGCGACTCCGCCCGTGACAGGTACATCGAGAATGCGGATCCCGTGTTGCGCTGCCCGCGGCTCCAGCTGAGAGACGCATTCAGGCCCCACTGTGCTCATGACGATGAGGGTCGAGCCGGTTGGCATGCGTTCAAGCAAGCCGCCTTCAGTATGTGCCGCGGCGTCAAGTTGGTCCGGAGTCGCGACCATTGCGATGACAACGTCGGCAGATTCCGCCGACTTCGGTGCGGCTTCGGCAGAAAGGCCGGCATCAATTGCGCGTTGGCGATGTCCGTGGACGGGTCGACGGCCGTGACCGAGAATCCCGCTTTGTGGAGTTGGACCGCCATCGGCAGTCCGATTGCTCCGACGCCGACGAAAGTGACCTTTTCGGGGGAGTCAAACGACACTGTTTCTCCTATGTGAGATAGCTGGTGCTGATTGGTCCTACCATATTGGTAGGACCAATCAGGAACACTACAGTATCCAGGGAAAAATGCGCAATGAATTTCCCGAACTGAGTTCGGGTCATACCTGCGGGCGGGGTTCTGTTGTCAGCCCAGAGTGGCGCAGCCTAAGTGGTCAGTCCGCGGTGGGCGTCGAAGTGCAGTCGTACGGCGTCTGCAACGCGGGCGCCGTTGCCGGATATCAGTGCTTCGAGAATGTCATCGTGCACGCTGTCTGTGAGAAATGCTGATGGCTTCTTGCCGCCATTGCTCGCTGTCTCTGCGGTGAGGGCGCGCTTCCGTCGGTCAAGGATGTGCGAACGCAATGCGCTGTCGAGGCTTTCGATGACGAAGCTGAGCAGGGAGTTGCCTGTTTGGCGGAGTATCAGTCGGTGGAAGGCGAGGTCTGCGTCGCAACCGGCCTCGGGGTCATCATCCTGTGAGGCTTGATGCATCTCCTCGATCGTATTCTGCAGTTTGGCCACAAGGTGCTCATCGAGCTTTCCTGCCAGCTGGGGGAGAGTCCCGATTTCGAGAATCTCGCGGAACTGTTCAATGTCTTCAAACGGAAGCTGGCCGGACCGTTCCATGAGGGTGAACAGGTTGGAAGAGCCGCCAGCCCCAGGAATCCGCATGACGGTCCCTGAACCTTGGATGCGAGTCAGCAATCCCACTGTTTCCAGCCCCGCCAGATACTCCCGAACGCGTGATCGGCTGAGGTTGGTCATCGCCGCAATCTCACGTTCGGTGGCGACTTTGATCCCGTCGTCAATAGTCCGCCCGGTGGCAGCAAGCATCTCCACGAAGTCTGCGGGCGATTCGATTTGGTTGTTCTCCATTGAGGGTCTCCGATTACGCAATAGAATTCGAGCGCAGCGTCTGCGGGTGCCGAGCCCCGTCGTGGTTTGCTTGGATACTCGTGTCGTCAGGTCATCTGCAGTCCACCGTTGATGTGAATAGTCTGCCCAGTGATGAGTGCGGAATGTTCGCTGACAAGGAAGCGGATGAGTTTCGCGACATCCGAAGGGGACGCGATTTCATCGAGGACCGAATCAGATGCCATGCCAGCCTTGCGTTCGGGCGTCAGAGTGCCTCCCATCATGTCGGTGTCCACGGGGCCAGGTGCAACACTGTTGGCGGTCACTCCACTTCGGCCCAGTTCACGGGCGATCCCCCGCATCAGACCTTCGACACCTGCTTTGGACGCAGAGTACGGAGTCTTCGAATAGGTTCCCCCGCCTCGATGTGCAGAGACTGAAGAAAGTGAGATGATCCGGCCGACGCCGTTTTTCGCCAGAATTCGAGCGGCTTGCTGGGTGATCCAGTGGACTGCGTCGAGATTCGAAGTCAGCACCCGTCTCCATTCGTTGGGTTCTACGTCCAGGTAGCCGGTTGGAGATGAGACTCCAGCTGAGTTGATCAGTGCGACGAGCTGTGGCGTGCGCCCGGTGATGTACTCAACCGCTCGCGCCGCTTGATCGTGGTCGATCAGGTCTGCTCCTGCACCCACTGCGGTTACGCCGTAGGTTTCTGCGGTCTCTGCGGCGAGTTCGTCTGCCTGGTCTTGGTTTCTCGCGATCAGCCCGAGATTCCAGCCGTCGGCGGCGAGGACGCTGGTGAGTCTGCGGCCGATTCCTCGGTGTGATCCGACCCCGGTGATGATCGCTGTCTTTTTTGAAGGGTATGGCGCAGGCAAGAGGTCCTCCGTCGGGGCGTTGATGGATGGGTTAGCAATAGGCGTGGCTGCGGTGGCGTATACAGCATAGTGAAATCAGATGTCATGGTTGCGTACTGACTTCGCTTGGAACCGGACTCGGGTCAAAGGCCCAGACGCGTGAGGATGCGCTTGACGTGCTCGAGGGCCTCATCCTGTGAGAGCCCGAAGTTCTGATTGAAGTACATGCCGTCGCCGATGAGCTGGATCGTCATCGCCAGATCCGCATCGCCGAGGTGCTCATTGAGTGTGTCGAACCACGCTTCCCGGGTCTTGCGCAGCGCCGCCCTCGCGTCGTCGTTCTCCAGGGCCAGGCAGCCTGCGGCGATGAGGCTGCGGTCGAGAGGCGTGCCGACCTCGGCCGAGGTCTCGAGATAGTAGTAGTGGAGGCGATCGCCGGCGGCCTTCATCTCCTCGACATCCTCGGCGACGAGGCGGTCGAGCCGCTCGAGACTGCCCTTGATGAGCTCGGCCTTCGAGCCGAAGTGATAGAGCAGGCCGCCCTTCGAGACTCCGGCCTTCGCGGCCACCGCATCGAGTGTGGTCCCCGACGTGCCGTGCTCGTCGAGGAGGGTGTCGAAGGCATCGAGAAGCTTCTCTCGGGTCTCGGTCGGATTGCGTGCCATACTCACGAGCCTAGTCGACGTCGCTGACGGGTCGGCGTATCGGACGTGACTCGCCGATAAGATGAACGCAATGCTCGGGCAGAACGCCACGAGTCCGATCGTCGAGGAAAGTGTTGATGGAACAGCAGCCGATTCGCGATATGGAATGGACGCAGGCTCGAGACGTCAGACGCGAACTTGACTCGGACACCAAAGACGCCCTCATCGCCGCTGCCCGAAAGGTCTTTTCGACCAAGGGATTCGATTCCGCGACCATCGGCGACATCGCCTCGGCGGCGCGGGTGTCGCGTCCCACCTTCTACGTCTATTTCGCGACCAAGGCCGAGGTGTTTCTCGCCGTTGCGACTGAGCTGAAAGACGAGATCCTCGAAGCGCATCACTACCAGAAACCTCTTGCCGACGACCCGGTGCTGGTGGCGCGGGCATCGATCGAAGCATTCATCGGCATATACGTCGACAGCCTCGAGCTGCTCGAAGTCATCGAACAGCGGGCCGCGGTCGATGCGCATGTGGCTGAGGTCCACGCCGTGATAGTCGGCAAACCCCGACGGCGAATCCTGCGACAGATCACCGAGGTGCGCGAATCGGGTCAGGCCGTTCCACTGGTGGACGAAGAGTATGCCGCACGACTCATGGATACGGTGATCGTCGATGCCGCCACTCAGATCCGGAGGAAACCGGGGCGCCTGAACTTCTACGTCGAACAGGCCACCCGCGTCTACTTCGCCATCATTGGGTTTCAGGGATCGCTCGGTGTTCTCGCTGACCAGCGACCCGTGACAGGCGACCTCTGACCGGTGTCCGGGCGTCGGTGGCAGCACCTCGAGACTCGCGCACAATCGCTCTGACAATACTGGGACCGCTACTTGCGCACAGAGCTCAAGTCGAATAGAACTGTGATTGACACAGTTGTCAATCAGTCGGTGGTCATCGAAGACCGCTGAGAAGGAGCATTCATGTCCGGTACAGCCACAGACTCCGCACATGTCTTATGGGCCGATGCTGCAGCAGAACTCGCCGGCCTGCGCACACTCTGGCCGAAAGAAGTCCCGCACCGGGCGCCGGAGCCAGTTGCCGGGCCCGGACTGGCCGAGACTCTCTCCCACTGGGCGGCGACCCGGCCCGACTCCATCGCCATGAGCTATTACGGGTGGACCTCGACATGGGGACAGCTCGAACGTGATGTCGCGGCGACTGCCGGATGGCTGGCCGGCCGCGGAGTCCGTGAGGGGGCTCGGGTCGGAGTCTTCATGGGCAACTGTCCGCAGTTCGTGCACGCGTTCCTGGCGATCGCGTGGCTCGGCGCCGTCTACGTTCCCGTCAACCCGATGTACCGCACCGAAGAACTGCGACATCAGCTCACCGACTCCGGTGCCTCCCACCTCATCGCCCATCCCCAATCGCGCAGCCTCGTCGAAGCAGCCCTCGCTCAGATCGCTGACACCATCGATGTCACCTGGACCGACCCGGCCGCAGTCTTCATTTCCACCACAGCCCATGCGGTCGGCCCTGATGCTGGGGCTGAACCCGCCGCTGTGCCGTCTGCGGACCTGCCTCATCCGATCCCCGCGGCTGAGGAAGCGGGGGACTGGGATCGCGTGCTCGCCTCGGCGCAGGTGGCCCCGATTCCCGCCGATCCCGACCGGCTCGCCTCGCTCAATTACACCGGCGGGACCACCGGGCTGCCGAAAGGCTGCGAACACACTCTCGGCCACCTCGCCTACACGGCGGTCTCGGCGATGGCCGGACTCGCAACCGCCCCGGGCCGGGACCGGACAGTGTGTTTGGGATTTCTGCCGATGTTCTGGGTCGCAGGCGAGAACTTCGGCCTGCTCTTGCCTATCTTTGCAGGCGGCGAAGTCGCCATCATGGCCAGGTGGCACCCGCAGACAGCTCTGCGCAGCATCGCCGAACGCGGTGTCACCCAGATCGTGTCCCCGGCTGATGGATACGTCGAACTCATCGACTTGCTCAGGACCACCGAATTCTCGGACGTCGACCTGTCCTCCCTCGAGATCTGCCAGGCTGTGTCGTTCGTGCGCAAACTCGACGCCGACCTGCGAAGCGAATGGCGAGAACTGACCGGCACCGTTCTGCGGGAAGCCTCGTACGGGATGACCGAAACGCACACCTCGGACTCGTTCACCCTCGGCCTGCAGGAAGGCGATCGGGACCTTCAGGCCGAACCCGTCTACTGCGGCTTCCCGGTCCCCGGCACCGACATCGTCATCGTCGATGCCGACCTCGACCCGGTCCCCGTGGGCGAGATCGGAGAGATCCTCGTGCGCTCGCCATCAGTGACCACCGGTTACTGGAAGAACCCGAAAGCCACCTCTGACACGCTCATCGACGGTTGGCTGCGCACCGGAGACACCGGCCGCTTCGACGATCAGGGGGCTCTGACCTACCTTGCCCGCACCAAGGAGATGATCAAGGTCAACGGCATGAGCGTCTTCCCCGCGGAGGTGGAATCGCTGCTGCGGGCCCACCCCGGCATCGATACTGTCGCCGTGGCCCCGCGCGATGACGCCGACCGAGGTCAAGTCCCAGTGGCCTTCGTCGTGACTGTCGCGGGCGCCGCCGTCGACGCCGACTCGCTCACCTCATGGGCGAAGGAGAACATGGCTGTCTACAAAATTCCCGAGTTCGTCCTGGTCGACGGAATGCCGATGACCGCGACGGGCAAGATCCGCAAAACAGTGCTCCTCGAGGAGTTGATGGAGGGGGATCAGTGAGCGATCAGTCCCTATCGGAGCCACCCGCGATCCTCATCGCCAACAGAGGTGAGATTGCCTGCCGGATCATTCGCACGGCCAAAGCCCGTGGTCTGCGTACTATCGCTGCGAGGTCGACGAGCGAAGAGAACCTTTGTGCGGCCGCAGGTCTGCACCTGCGACTCGCCGACGAGGTCGTCACGCTTCCCGGCGCAGGAACTTCCGCCTACCTCGATCCCGATGCGATCGTCGCGGCGGCTGTGTCCTTGCGTGCAGCATTCGTCCACCCAGGATATGGGTTCCTCTCCGAATCCCCGCGCCTCGCGCGAGCTTGCGCTGAGGCGGGACTGATCTGGATCGGTCCCGATCCCGAAGCACTCGAACTCTTCGGCGACAAACGGACGACACGGCTGCGCGCTGACGAACTCGGCATTCCGACTCCTCCAGCGACCGAGCTCCTCGACCTCACCGATGAGATCGCGTCGGCTGCCGCACTCCAGAGCGCTCAAGCACTCCTCAAGGCCAATCCCGCGGGCATCGCCGTCAAGGCCCTGGCCGGTGGCGGCGGGCGCGGGATCCGCATCGTCACCGATGCCGCCGAGGTCGCACCTGCGCTGCGGGCATGCTCGGCCGAGGCGACTGCGGGATTCGGCGATGATCGCATCTTCGCCGAAGCGCTCGTAACCGGAGCCAGGCACATCGAGGTCCAGATCATCGGAACCGCCGAAGGCATCGCTGTCCTCGGCGATCGCGACTGTTCGATCCAGCGACGCAGGCAGAAGCTGATCGAAATCGCACCTGCCCCCAATCTGCCGGACGAGATGCGTGCCCGCCTGCATGCCGATGCCGCGCGACTGACCGAGTCGGTGGGATATTCCTCCCTGGCTACCGTCGAATTCCTCGTCGGGCACGACGACTATCACCTCCTCGAGGTCAATCCTCGGATCCAGGTCGAGCACACCGTCACCGAGGCGGTCACCGGACTCGACCTCGTCGCCGCTCAGTTGGACGTCGCCACCCATCGGGTGCCCGCAGGAATCGGCACCGTGATGCCGAGCAGCACGGTGCCGTCGGCAGGTACGGCGATCGAACTGCGTCTATCGGCCGAATCGATCCTCGCCTCCGGCGATCCCTCCCCGAGCGCCGGCCGGATCGACTCGCTCACCTGGCCGACGGGACCCGGTGTGCGCATCGACACCTGGGTGGCCAGCGGCATCGAGGTGACGGGAACCTTTGACCCGCTGCTGGGCAAGATCACCCTCGCCGCGCCGACACTCGAGGCGGCGGTCTCCGCCGCCTCACAGGCACTTGCGGAGACCTCAGTGGTCGGGGTCCAGACCAATGCCGCGCTGCTGTCGGCCATCATCGAGATCCTCGAACCTGGCGCTGCGACTACAGCATCGTTCGATGACCATGCCGAGGAGATCACGCGTCGGGCAGAAGAGATCCTGGCAGACCGAGTCCAGACCGACGAGGTCGTCGGCGACCAGTCGGATCCGAACGCTCACGAAGTTTCGGGCAGCCGGCGCGATCTTGGAGAGTCCACGGACTCTGACGGTCGCGCTGGCTTCGACGAGGCCGATCTCGAGCCGGGACAGACGCTGCTGCGCGCCACCGTGGCGGGTGCTGTCGTGGAAATCGGTACCGATCCACAAGAGTATGTGATCATCGAGGCGATGAAGATGCACCATCCTGTCGCCGGTCCGGCCTCCACAGGGATCACGCACCTCGTCAATCGCGGACAACAGGTCGTGGCCGGACAGCCGATCGCCGTCCTCAGCGGGTCCGGTGATGCCGACTCCCACGCGGCAGACAGCGTCGAAGCGCACCCTGGCGTCGCTGAAGTCCAGTCTCGACATGCTGCTCTGAGCGATGCGGCGCGCGAAGCCGAGGTGGCGAAGATCCGCGCACGCGGACGACGAACTGCCCGGGAGAACATCACTGACCTCGTCGATGAAGGCAGCTTCGTCGAATACGGACCGTTGGCGATTGCCGCTCAGACCCGCCGGCGCAGCCTCGAGGATCTCATCGCCAAGACCTCAGGCGACGGTCTCATCGGCGGACCCGCCCGGGTCGACGGCCACGGGGTCGTCGTCATCAGCTACGACTACTCGGTGCTCGCCGGAACGCAAGGCACCCGCAACCATGCAAAGACCGATCGGCTGATCCAACTGGCCGAGACCAAGCAGGTGCCGATCATCCTCTTCGCCGAAGGCGGGGGAGGCCGGCCCGGCGACACCGACCGAGGACCGACCTCCGGTCTGCAGGTGCCGACGTTCGCCTCCTTGGCCAGACTGCGGGGGAAGCAGCCGCTGATCGCCATTGTGTCCGGACGCAGCTTCGCCGGCAACGCGGCACTAGCGGGGGTCTGCGACGTCATCATCGCCACACCCGAGGCGAATATCGGCATGGGTGGCCCCGCCATGATCGAAGGCGGAGGACTCGGGACGTTCCGGCCGGAGGAGATCGGTCCGGTCGAGGTGCACACGGCCAACGGAGTCATCGACATCGCCGCTGCCGATGAAGCCGACGCCGTGATCCACGCGAAAGAGATGCTCAGCATCCTGTCGGGAACAACTCTCACCACTATGAGCGCGATACCCGATCCGACGGACGGGGGCGCCGCCGACGACAGTGACTACCAGGCGGAGCGCGCTCGGACCATCGTCCCCGCCAACAGGTTGCGAACCTTCGCCATCCGCGAAGTCATCGACGCGATCGGCGATGAAGGATCATTCACCGAGGTGCGGGAAAGGTTCGCTCCCGGAGCTGTCACCGGTTTCATCCGCGTCGACGGCGTTCCCCTCGCGATCATCGCCAACGACAACCATCACCTCGGCGGGGCAATCGATGTCGACGCCGCGCGATCATTCGCCCAACATCTGCGGCTAGCCGAGGACCACAGGATTCCGGTGCTCTCACTCATCGACACTCCCGGCTTCATGGTCGGCCCGGAAGCCGAGCGCGAACCCGGGGTACGAGCATTCGGCGACCTCTTCGTCGCAGGCGCAGCGCTGAGAGTGCCGGTGGGAACCGTGGTCATCCGCAAAGGCTACGGTCTGGGAGCGATGGCGATGGCGACCGGAGGGTTCGACGCCACCGTCTTCACGATCGCCTGGCCCAGCGGAGAGATCGGACCGATGGGGCTCGAAGGCTCGGTGCGTCTGGGCTATGCGAAGGAACTCGCGGCCATCGAGGACGCCGGAGAAAGAGCGGCTCGAGAAGCGGAGCTCATCGCGGCCGAATACGAACAGGGCAAGGCGATGAGCGCTGCGATGATCTTCGACATCGACGACGTCATCGACCCTGCATTGACGAGACAGTGGGTACGGACCTTGACTCGACACTGAACTCACAGTCACGGTGCGTCCCTGACCAACGGTAAGATCCCTGACCCTTCGCTGGGCAAACTGCACCTGGCCTTTAAACTGTACCGTCCAGACGGTACAGTTGAGCGTATGACGACGACACTGACTCCTCAGCTGCGCGCCGGCCGGCGCGAATGGGTCGGCCTGGCTGTGCTCATGATCCCCGTGCTGTTGATCTCGATCGACAACACGGTGCTCGGCTTCGCCATCCCGGCCATCAGCACCGGGCTGCACTCGACCGGAGTGCAGCTGCTGTGGATCGTCGACATCTACCCGCTCATGCTCGCCGGTCTGCTGGTGGCGATGGGCAGCCTCGGCGATCGTGTCGGCCGTCGGAAGCTGCTCATCGTCGGCGCGAGCGGATTCGGCGCAGCCTCGCTGCTTGCCGCGTTCTCGACCTCGGCCGAGATGCTCATCATCGCCCGTGCCCTGCTCGGCCTCTTCGGCGCTACGCTCATGCCCTCGACGCTGTCGCTCATCCGCAATATCTTCGACCATGACAAGGATCGCCGGATCGCGATCGCCACCTGGGCTGCGATGTTCTCCGGCGGGGCCGCGCTCGGGCCGATCCTCGGGGGCATCCTGCTCGAGCACTTCCACTGGAGCTCGGTGTTCTTCATCAACCTGCCGCTGATCGCCCTGTTCATTCCTGCGGCTGCCGTGTTGCTGCCCGAATCCCGCGACCCGAACCCCGGCCGCTTCGACCCGTTCTCCATCGTCCTGTCGATGCTCGCCCTCGCCCCGCTGGTCTACGCGATCAAACACAGCATGTCCGAAGGCATCGACATCCTCTTCTGGGCCAGCCTGTCCGTGGCGGTCGTCGCCGGCGCGAGCTTCGTGCTGCGCCAGCTCGCCACACCGAACCCCATGCTCGACGTCAGGCTCTTTGCCAACCGAGTCTTCACCTCGGCGGTGGCCTCGAACCTGCTCAGCGTCATGGGCCTGGCCGGATTCCTCTACTTCGGTACTCAGCTGCTCCAACTCGTGCTCGGCCTCTCCCCGGTCGAGGCGGCCCTCGTCCTCACTCCAGGGCTGGCGACCTCGATCGCGGCCGGCTACCTCGCGGTGCCGATCGTCGCCCGCTTCGAACCGCGGGTCGTCGTGCCGTGCGCGCTGGTGCTCAACGCGACCGGAATGGGCATCGTCGCCTTCACGCCCGATCATTCGGTGGCGGGCATGATGCTGGCCTTCCTCATCCTCGGCATCGGACTCGGTACAGCCGAGGTCATCACGAACGACCTCATCCTCGCCGCGGTGCCGGCGCGCAAGGCGGGGGCCGCCTCGGCGATATCGGAGACCGCCTACGAATTCGGGTCGGTGCTCGGCACCACCGTCCTCGGGGGACTGTCGACCTTCGTCTACGGATCCGCACTGCAGTCGGCGATCGGTGACCGCGCGGGCCGCTCGGAGTTCGACACCCTCGGCTCTGCCCTCGAGCAGGCCGAGAGGATGAGCGCTGCTGCGGGGGACCGGATCACCGAGGCGGCCGTCTCCGCCTTCGACCTCGGCGTGCAGTGGGCGGCCGGCGCTGCCGTCGTCCTCGTCCTCATCGCCGCGGTGCTCACGAGCTTCGGGCTCAAGGGGGCGGGTCGCCTCATGCCCGGTGCGAACGCCGAGGCGGGCGAGGAGGCCGCCGAGGAGGCAGGTGCTCAACGCTCGCGGACGTGAGCCGCGGGAGACTGTCCACGAGGTCTGGTCCACGAGGTCCGGTCCGCGAGGTACGGTCCACGAGGTCTTCTGGGGGCACCGTTCGGGCGGCCCAGACTTCCTCAATCAAGACGAAGCGCGGATGTCGAGTCGTGTGCGACTCGACATCCGCGCTTGGCCTTGAACGGCGGCCCGGCACCGCGCTTGGCCTTGAACGACGGCGGGAATCAGCTCTGTGACGAATTCGCCGGGGCGAGGACCTCCTGCGTCGTCTGCTTCTGCCGCTTCCGCGCCAGCACCCGTCCGACGCCGGTGTAGACGAGGGCTCCGATGAGGACGAGGTAGAGCACGATCGTGATCGGCGAGGACACGAGGGTCGCGGCATCACCGCCGGCGGCCAGAAGCGCATCGCGCAGGTTCGATTCGGCCAGAGGCCCGAGCACCATGCCGATCATCAGCGGCGCCAAGGGCACACCATAGCGTTTGAGTACGAAGCTGATGATGCCGATGCCCAGCAGGATGAGCAGCTCGAACGTCGAGGCCGACGTCGCGTAGATGCCCAACCCGCAGAAGACCGCGATGCCGCCGTAGAGGTAGGGATCCGGGATCTTCAGCAGCTTCGCCCACAGGGGAGCGAAGGGCAGATTGATGATGAGCAGCACGATCATCGCGATGAAGAAGCTCGCCAGCAGACCCCAGACGAGCTCGGGGGAGCGGTCGAAGAGCAGCGGCCCCGGCTGCAGACCGTACTGACGGAACGCCGCCAACATGATCGCCGCGGTCGCCGAGATCGGCAGACCCAACGACAGCAGCGCACCCATGGCGATGCCCGTCGTCGCCGAACCAGCCGCCTCGGGGCCGGCGAGTCCGCGGATCGCACCCTTGCCGAACTGCGGGTCCTTCCGTCGGGAATCGAGCTTGCGCTCGAGGCCGTAGGCCATGAACGTCGGCACATCGGCGCCGCCGACGGGGATGACTCCGAAGGGCAGACCGATCGCCGTGCCGCGCAGCCACGCCGGGAGGGCCTCGCCGAACTCCTTGCGGGACAGGTACGGGCGTCCCGAAGCGTTGATCGTGTTGTCGTTGACCTTCCGGCGGATCCGGGAGGCGATGAAGAACACCTCGCCGAGCGCCAGGATGCCGACCGTCACCGTGACCAGGGAGACTCCGTCGAAGAGCTCGGGGACTCCGAAGGTGAAGCGCTCGGTGCCCGAGACCGAATCGATGCCGATGACCGAGATCCCGATGCCCAGAACCAGGGCCATGAGCCCTTTGAGCACCGAATCGGCAACCACCGAGGAGGTGGCGACGAAGGCGAACAGCGCCAGCGCGAAGTACTCGGCCGGGCCGAAGCTCGTCGACAGGTCCGCCAGAGCGGGAGCGACGAAGACGACGAGGAAGCAGGAGATGAATCCGCCGATGAACGCGCCGATCGCAGCCGTGGCCAGAGCCTGCGGCGCCCGGCCGGTCCGTGCCATCTTGTGGCCTTCGAACGTCGAGGCGATCGCCGAGGCCTGGCCCGGGGTGTTCATGAGGATCGCCATCGTCGAGTCGCCGAAGAGACCACCGAAATAGACGCCGGCGAACATGATGAACGCGCCGGTGGGGTCGAGTGCGAAGGTCATCGGCAGCAGCAGGGCCACTGCCATCGACGAACCCAGACCCGGCAGCACGCCGACGGCGGTGCCGAGGAAGCAGCCGACGACGACCCACAGCAGGTTCATCGGCGTCAGTGCGTGAGCGAAGCCCTCGAAGAGGGACATGAGTGCGTCCATCTCAGAACCCACCTCCCAGGATTCCCGAAGGAAGATTGAGCCCCAGCATCACCGCGAAAGCGATATAGACCAGGGACGAAAACGTCAGTGCCACGGTGAGGTCGAACAGAGGCTTCTTCGACCCCATCGATCGCGCCACGCACCAGAACAGGAGGGCCGCGGCGATGATCCACCCGGCGAATTCGAGGATCAGGGCAAACGCGGCGAAACCGCCGGCGCCCCAGGCCAAGGACACGAAGTCGCTGTGAGTCCGGTGCTTCGCATCGGCGGCCTTCGCATCGGCGAGTGCCCTGCGGTCCGCGGCCGGCTCATCCTCTTCGTGCGGTTCGAGTCGGGAGGCGGCCACTGCCGATGTGACCGGCGTCGAGAACGCCCTGTCCTCCTGTGCCTCGGCGGGCTGCTCGTCGTCGACGTCGACCGGTTCGGGATTGCGGATATAGGCGATGGTGAGCAGGATCGTCAGCGCGTAGCCGACGATCATGATGATCATCGGGAAGAACTGCGGACCCGGCTTGTCGGCATCCTCGGCGACCTCCATGGTGAGGATCCCCACGAGCAGATACGTCGAGAATGCCCCCATGATGAGCGGAACGAGGAGTCCCGATCGACCCTGCCACCAGGTGCCCTCGCCGAGGTGGCCCGTCCTGGCCGTGTTCGTGTGCGTCTGCGTGCTCACAGTCCCAACTCCTTGAGAAGCTTCTCCACCCGTGAGGTGTCTTCCTTGACGAACTCGGCGAATTCCTCGCCGGTCTGCCACACATCTGTCCATTTGTTGCGTTCGAGGGCATCCTTCCAGGCTGCGCTGTCGCGGGTGGCCTGGAGGATGTCGAGCAGCTGGCTCGATTCGTCGCCGGTGATGCCTGGCGCACCGAGCCACCCGCGCCAGTTGGTCAGAGTGACCTTGTAGCCCTGTTCGGACATCGTGGCGACATCGTCGAAGCCTTGGACGCGTTCGGGAGCGGCGACTCCGATGGCTTTGACCCTGCCGGCTTCGATCTGGTCGGAGACCTCGTTGAAGCCGCAGGAGGCGAAGTCGGTCGTACCCGAGAGCAGCGTCTGAATCGCTTCGCCGCCGCCGGACTTCGGAATGTAGGTGATGTCCGAGGCGGGGATCTTGCCGAGCAGTGCGAGCTGGGCGATGGTGAGGTGGTCGACGGAACCGGCCGATCCGCCGGTCCATACGAAGTCCTTCGGCTTCTTCTTCCACGCCGCGATGACGTCGTCGACGGTGTCGTACGGAGCATCTGCAGGGGCGATGAGCACGTCGTAGTCCTCGGCCACACGGGCCAGCAGCGTGGTGTCATCGAATCCGACGGGCGACTTGTTCAGCGCGATGCCGCCGACCATGGCGGTGCCTGTGGCCAGAATGGTGTCGGCTTGGCCGTGCATCGTCGAGAAGCTGCCCAAGCCGATCGTGCCTCCGGCGCCTGGAATGTTGACGACTTGAGCGTTGTTGGCCAGCGCTTCGACGCGCATCGACTGTTGGGTCTCGCGGGCGAAGCCGTCCCACCCGCCGCCGGCACCGGCCGGTGCGATGAGGGTGAGGTTCGAGGACAGATCGCCTTTCGCCGAGGCGGCCCTGACCGAATAGGTCGTGGCGGTGCCGATCGCGGCTGCCGCGATCACCCCGTAGGCGATGCGGCCGAACATGCGTCGGGACGGATGTGAGGATCCGGCAGGGGGATCTGCGGGAGTTCCCGCGGAAACATCCCCGGGAGGTGGCGCCTTTGGCACGTACTTCTCCTTTGAAGACAAGTGTGATGTGAGACTCACCTTAAAGGTTCCTGGGCATGAACTGCTCGCTTGTGCTCACTCAGCGCATTCTGCTCATTGAGTGCGTTGTGTGCATTGTGCTCGATGTCGGCGAGGGTGAGGGGAAAGGCGAGTGCGTACCTCCACGATGGGGTGGTTAGGCTGGGGCCATGACTGATACCGATGCTTCGAACACTGTTCCTTCGGCGCCGGTGGCCAAGAAGGTCCCCTTCGAGCGCACGCATCACGGGCACACCTTCGTCGACGACTACGAGTGGATGCGGGAGAAGGAGTCCCCGGAGGTCATTGCCCACCTCGAGGCCGAGAATGCGTGGACGAAGACACAGACCGCCCATCTCGAGGGACTGCAGGAGTCGATCTTCACCGAGATCAAGACCCGGATCAAGGAGACCGACATGTCCGTGCCGACCCGGCGCGGAGACTACTGGTATTTCTCCCGCACGCAGGCCGGACTCGACTACGGCATCAGCGTTCGCGTGCCTGTCTCCGGGCCCGACGACTGGACCCCGCCGGAGGTCGGCGACGATGCACTGCCCGGCGAGGAGGTCGTCTTCGACTCGAACGTCGCAGCCGAGGGCCAGGAATTCTTCTCGCTCGGATCATTCTCGCTCTCCGACGACGGCACCCGGCTGCTCTACGGCGTCGACACCAGCGGCGATGAACGCTACACCCTGCGGCTGCGCGACCTCGCAACCGGTGAGGACCTCGCCGACACGATCGAGGGCACCTTCGCGGGAGCCTCCCTCGACCCGACCGGGCGCTACGTCTTCTACACCACCGTCGACGATGCCTGGCGGCCCGAAAAAGTCTGGCGCCACCTCGTCGGCACCGACAGCAGCGACGACGTGTGCATCTTCGACGAGCCCGATGAACGCTACTTCGTCGGAGCGGGCTTCACCCGATCGGGCAAGTATCTCTTCGTCGTCACCGGGTCGAAGACCACCACAGGCTACTGGAATCTCGAGGCCGACGACCTCGAAGCCGAACCGCGAGTCGTCTGGCCCCGCGTCGACGGGGTCGAGTACTCCGTCGAGCACGCCGTCATCGGCGGCGAGGACCGATTCCTCATCACCCACAACCGGGACCGGGCCGACTTCGAACTCATCGACGTCCCTGTCGCCGAACCCGCCGCACCAGGTCGACCCGTCATCGACGACATCGACGGTATGCGCATCGAAGACGTCGACGCCTTCGCCGACTTCATCGCGGTCAGTTACCGTCGTGGCGGCTTCGCCCGCGTCGGCACCGTGCGCCTGACCGCACCCGCTAGCGGTGACACAGCGTCGACCGACACCTCCTCCCCATTCGATCCGCTGCGCGAGCTTCCCTTCGACCGGGAGACCGGCACCCTCGGACTCGCCGGCAACCCGGAGTTCTCACAGAGGAACATCCGACTTCTCTTCACCTCCATGTCCACGCCGACTGTGATCTATCAGCACAGCGTCGCAGACGGCACTGACACGGTTCTCAAGCGACAGCCCGTGCTCGGCTCCGTCGATCTCAGCGCCTACGACGAGGCCCTGCTGTGGGCCACGGCCGAGGACGGGACGCAGATTCCGATCTCCCTCGTCTATCGCAAGGATCTCGTCCCACTCAGCCCCGCCGCGCCAGACGCGGGAGCGACCGCCTCGGCGGGGGACGGATCCGACGACACCGGCACGGGCACCGGTCAGGGCAGGACCGCCTCGGCGAACGACCCGGCACCCGGTGGGCCGGCACCGCTCGTGCTCTACGGGTACGGCTCGTACGAGGCGAGCATGGACCCGTACTTCTCCGTCGGGCGACTCTCGCTGCTCGACCGCGGGGTCGTCTTCGCGATCGCGCACGTGCGCGGCGGTGGGGAGATGGGTCGGCACTGGTACGACCAGGGCAAGACCACGACGAAGCGGAACACGTTCACGGACTTCATCGACGTCGCCCGCCACCTCGTCGACACCGGGTGGACCGCACCGGAGAGACTCGTCGCCACCGGAGGTTCGGCCGGTGGCCTGCTGATGGGGGCCGTGGCGAACATGGCGCCCGAGCTCTTCGCCGGAATCAGCGCGCACGTCCCCTTCGTCGACGCTCTCACCTCGATACTCATGCCCGAACTGCCGCTGACGGTCATCGAATGGGAGGAGTGGGGTGACCCCCTGCACGACGCGGAGGTGTACGACTACATGCGCTCGTATTCGCCGTATGAGAACGTCGCCGAGGTGGCCCACCCGAAGATCTTGGCCGTGACCTCCCTCAATGACACTCGGGTCCTCTATGTGGAGCCGGCGAAATGGGTCGCGCGTCTGCGTGAGGTCGGTGCCGATGTGCTGCTCAAGACCGAGATGGTCGCCGGTCACGGTGGTGCCTCGGGCCGCTACGACACCTGGAAGGAGACGGCGTTCGACTTCGCGTGGATGCTCGACGTGCTCGGACGATCGGATGTCGAGATCGAGCCGTGAGGGACGTCTGTCGCTTGAGATAACGATACTGGGACGATTGTCTCCAAAAGCCGGAATCGGCGCCCGGTGTCAGTGCCGCATCATAGAGTGGATATCATCACAGTCGAAGTGATGCGCGTCGGTTTGCCGCGCGAAGGCTCTACAAAGGCTCGGAGCCTTCGTGGGCAGTTCAGAATGATCTGAAGAATCGACGCATCGCTCATCTGCGTCGACCGCGTCTTCGCGCAGAGCACTCCTGTCTTCGGAGGCTCTGCCGGTGGCGGTGGAGCCGCACGCAGATTTCGTGACGGTTCCGCACGGGCGGACCGCGCTTTCAAAGGGGAGAAGCATGCGTCTGAGGAAAATGGCCACAGCGATGGTGGCGGTCGGTTCGATTCTTGCGGTTTCGGCCTGCTCCGGCGGTGACGGCGGCAGCGGCGAGGGGGACTCGTTCAAGATCGGCATCTCGCAGCTGGTGCAGCACCCGGCTCTCGATGCCGCCAGCAAAGGCTTCAAGAAGTCCTTCGACGATGCCGGCGTCGAGGTCGAGTGGGACGAGCAGAATGCTCAGGGTGAACAGGCCAATGCGACGTCGATCGCGCAGAACTTCGCGAACGAGGACCTCGACCTCGTCCTCGCGGTCGCGACCCCGGCCGCTCAGGCCGCGGCGCAGGCAATCACGAACCAGCCCGTGCTCTTCACCGCCGTCACCGACGCGAAGGAGGCAGGACTCGTCGACAGCAATGACAAGCCCGGCGCCAACGTCACCGGCACCTCGGACCTCAACCCGGTCGAGGAGCAGCTCAAGCTCGTCAAGGACGTCAAGCCCGATGCGAAGACCGTCGGCATCGTCTACAGCTCGGGTGAGGTCAACTCGCAGGTGCAGGTCGACCTCGCGAAGAAGGCCGCCGAGGGACTCGGCGTGAAGATCAAAGAAGCGACGATCGCGAACTCGGGCGAACTCGCGCAGGCCGTGGACTCGCTCGGCAAGGTCGACGCCTACTACGTGCCCACCGACAACAACGTCGTCTCGGCCGTGTCCACCATGGTCCAGGCCGCCGAGAAGAACAAGGCTCTGCTCGTCGGCTCCGAGGCCGGGCAGGTCGAATCGGGTGCGGCGATCACGCGCGGAATCGACTACACGAAGCTTGGCGAGCAGACCGGACAGATGGCTCTGAAGATCCTCCAGGACGGGAAGAAGCCTGCGGAGATGCCGGTCGAGACCAGCTCGGACCTCGAACTCGTCGTCAACCCCAAGGCCGCGAAGGCCCAGGGAGTCGAGATCCCGCAGGACCTCATCGACGAAGCCGACAACGTCATCGAGTGATCGGCCGTTGAAGCCACCGGCACCGAGGTTGCCGACCGTCAGATCGGCAACCTCGGGCCACCCTGAACCACCTCACCACCCTATGAACGGAAACCCATGTTCGGAGCATTGGAGCTCGGGCTCATCTACGGCGCGATGGCGCTCGGGGTCTATCTGACCTTCAAGGTCCTCAACTTCCCCGACCTCACCGTCGACGGAAGCTTCACCACGGGAGGCGCCACCGCGGCCTCCCTCATCATCGCCGGGGTCAACCCCTTCCTGGCGACCGCCGCAGCCATCGGCGCGGGACTCGTCGCCGGCTACATCACCGGGCTGCTGCACACCAAGGGCGGCATCGACGGACTGCTCGCCGGAATCCTGACGATGATCGGTCTGTGGTCGATCAACCTGCGGATCATGGGCAAAGCGAATCTGCCGCTGCTGCGCGAGGACACCGTGTTCACCCCGCTGCGGGAGAACATGTGGCTGGGCTCGTGGATCTCGATCGCGATCCTGCTCATCTTCGCCCTCATCCTCAAGTTCGCCATCGACTGGTTCCTCACCACCGATCTGGGTCTGGCCATTCAGGCCACCGGCAACAACCGGGAGATGATCCGCAGCCTCGGCGTCAACACCGACAACACGACGATGCTCACCCTGGCGCTGTCGAACGGATTCGTCGCCCTCTGCGGCGCGCTCATCGCCCAGTACCAGGGCTTCTCCGACATCAGCATGGGCATCGGCCTCATCCTCGTCGGACTCGCCTCGGTCATTCTCGGCCAGGCCGTGTTCGGCAGTCGCAACATCTTCATGGCCAGCCTCGGTGCGCTGCTCGGATCGGTCATCTACCGGCTCATCATCTTCCTCGCTCTGCGCGCGGGCCTGGACACGAACGACATGAAGCTGACCACAGCCCTGCTCGTCGTCATCGCCCTCCTCCTGCCCAGATGGGGTTCCCTCAAGCGGATCCCTTCGCTCAAGGGACGCGGCAACCGCGCTCCCGCCTCGGTGCCGGCAGGCACGACAGACATGAAGGGCCCCGCCGAGATCGCCGACGTCTCGACGACCTCCGGCGCAGGCGCTGGGAAGGAAGGCTGAGGATCATGCTCACGATCGACAACGTCTCCAAGACCTTCTTCCCCGGAACGGTCAACGAACGCAAAGCCCTCCAAGGGCTCGAGCTCAGACTCGAGGAATCCGATTTCGTCACCGTCATCGGTTCGAACGGCGCCGGCAAATCGACCCTGCTCAACACCATCTCCGGGCGGCTGCCCATCGACTCCGGATCGATCACGATCGACGGCGCCGAGGTGTCCCGGATGCCCGAATACAAACGGGCGAAATACCTCGGCCGGGTCTTCCAGGACCCGATGGCCGGCACCGCACCGGATCTCACGATCGAACAGAACCTGTCCCTGGCTCTCAGGCGCGGACAAGCACGCGGTCTGGGGCGGGGAACCACCTCGGCGCGGCGGGAGCACTTCACGGACGAGCTGGCCACACTCGAACTCGGCCTCGAGAACCGACTGAAGACGAAGGTCGGACTGCTCTCCGGCGGTCAGCGGCAGGCGCTGAGCCTGCTCATGGCCGGATTCACCCAGCCCCGGATCCTGCTGCTCGACGAGCACACCGCAGCCCTCGACCCGCAGCGGGCGGCGCTGGTGACGACGCTGACGAAGAAGATCGTCGAAGCCGACGGGCTGACCACGCTCATGGTCACCCACAACATGGAGCAGGCGATCGCGCTGGGCAATCGGCTGATCATGATGCACGAGGGGCGGATCATCTACCAAGCCACGGCCGAGGAGAAGAAGGACCTGACCGTCGAGACCCTGCTCGGGGAGTTCTCGAAGCTCAAGGGTGCGAGCCTGGGGGACCGGGCACTGCTGAACTGACCTTGGTGGCACGGCTGACCTAGGCGACCTGGGGACCCGGTTGACCTCGGCGAGCTTGGCGACCTGGCCGACTTTACCAACCGGATGGTAAAGTTCCGGGCATGGTTGCAGATGCGAAGACTCGGATCCTCGAAGCGGCGAAGGCCCTGGCCGAATCGAACGATTCGGTCCAGGGCGTGACGATCTCGCTCGAGACGGTTGCGCAGGAAGCGGGACTGACCAAGCCGGGACTGATGTACCACTTCCCGTCGAAGGAAGCGCTCATGGTCGGCCTCGTCGACCATGCCGCCGCGCACTGGGCGCAGATGCTGGGCGAGCACGCCGGGAAGTCGGCCGAGGAGCTCTCGAGCTTCGAGCGGCATCGCGCCTACGTCGCCGTCGCCACCACCGCCGAGGTCTCCCGCGCAGACTATTGGATCTTCTCCGACGCGCTCTACCACCCGAAGCTGGGCCAGGCGTGGAGAGACCACCTCGGCCCATGGTTCGACGTCGACGGCCTCAACCCTCCCGTCGTCTCGATGCTCACGGCGGCGCGCTTCTGCGCCGACGGCGCCTGGATGTCCGAGGCCACCGGGGTCTTCCCCGCCGCTGATCTGGCCGCTGTGCGCGAGCACGCGCTCGGTCTCATCGACACCGCTGAGGCGGAGGAGGCCGCATGAGCCCCCGTCGAATCCTGCTCCTCATGGGGGCGATCGTCGCCGAGGTGGCCGCCACCCTGATGCTGCGCGCCTCCGTCGCCGATCCGATCTGGATCCCCGGGGTCGTCGTCCTCTACGCCGCCGCGTTCTTCATCCTCGGCCTCACGCAGCGACTCGGGATGCCGCTCGGGGCGGTCTACGCCACCTGGTCGGCCAGCGGAGTCGCCCTCGTCGCCGTGCTCGGCGTGGTGTTCTTCGGGGAATTGCTGAGCATCGGAGCGATCATCGGCATCGCCGTCATCATCATCGGCGTCATCCTCGTCGAATCCGGCAGCTCGGACGATTCCGGCACTCCTGACGATGCCGGCACTCCCGACGGTCCTGTCGCCCCTGGCAGCGGATACACGGAGGTGACCGAATGAGCTGGGTCTGGCTCGCCCTGTCGATCCTCAGCGAGGTGGCCGGCACCCTGTGTCTGCGCGCCAGCGCCGGACTGCAGCGCAGGGTCTGGTTCATCCCGGTGGTCATCAGCTACACCGCGGCCTTCCTGTTTCTCAGCCGCACGCTCGCTGCCGGCATGCCGCTCGGCGTCGCCTACGGTCTGTGGGCCGCCTGCGGGGTGGCCCTGGTCTGCCTGCTCTCACGCGTCATCTGGAAGGACCCACTGACGCGTCGCGCGCTCATCGGCATCGGCTGCATCGTCGTCGGCGTCATCCTCGTCGAAGCCGGATGACACACCTTGCCGAGGCTGGATGACACACCTCGCCGAGGCTGGATGACCTACCTCGCCTGGGCCGGATGACCTACCTCGCCTGGGCCGGATGACCCCACCCGCCGAGGCGTAACCGACCGTCATCGTGCAGCCGACCCCGCCTCTTGTGTGAAGCGAACCTTTGAGAAGCTCTCAGCAAACTGTTATGGTCCGAAACTATGGCATACAGAGGTTTCACTGCGGCAGCTGACCGCGGTCGAACCCGCCCGGCCACCGTCGCACCGCGCCCGACACAGGGCTATGCCAACGATTCGTGGGAAGGCGCGGCGATCGGGTGGTGCGGCAGCGAACCCTGAGCGATCCGGTTGCTTTCGATCATCCGTCACGTCTGAGTTCCAGACACTCCTGCGAATGAGAAAGGGCCATCGCCCATGTCCGATGACTCCACCCCCGGATCCGAGGAACACTCCTCGGATGTCAGACCACGCGCCACCGCACGCGATACCGCCGACCAGGCGAACGCAGCCTCCGCGCACGACAACGCCACCGCGACGAATGCCGCCGACCAGGCGGACGCCGCCGACAAGGCGGACTCCGCCGCAGCGGCGAACGACAAGGCCGCCGAGGCGAACGGCAGCGCCGAGACGCACCCGAACGACCGTCGCGTCTCCCGCGAGCGGATCAAGGCCGACGCCCGTCGAGTCGGCGCCGACGCCAAGCGTGTCAGCCGCGAGACCGGCAAGCGCCTCGGCAAGCTCGACTATGCCCGTCCACGTTACCCGTACGGCGAGAGCCCCCAGGACGGTTCCTCGACCGAGACGAACACGCAGTACCCGCACAACACCCACCCGATCCTCGTGCCCGGGATCGCGATCGACGAGCAGCGCCGTCGGTACTCCCTCGACAAGGTGATCTTCGCGATCGCCGGCTCGCTGACGGTGGCGTTCGTCATCTGGGGGATCACGGACTCCGGCAGCGTCGCCTCGGTGGCGAAGGCCGCGTATGACTGGTCGACGATGAACGTCGGCTGGTTCTTCAACCTCGTCGCGATCGTCGTCCTCGTCGCCCTCCTCATCCTCGCGTTCTCGCCCTACGGGAAGATCCCGTTGGGCAAGGACAGTGAGAAGGCCGAGTTCAGCACCTTCTCTTGGGTCGCGATGCTCTTCGCGGCCGGCATCGGCATCGGCGTGCTCTTCTTCGGGCCTTCCGAACCGCTCACGTACTTCATCAGCCCGCCGCCGTTGACGAACGATCCGGAGACCACCGAGGCCCTCCATGGTGCGATGGCACAGACCTACTTCCACTGGGGCTTCCACGCCTGGGCGATGTATGCCCTGGTCGGCGGCGCGATCGCCTACGCCGCCTACCGTCGCGGCCGGTCCCTGCTGCTGTCCTCGATCTTCGTCTCGCTCTTCGGCAAAAGACAGACCGAGGGCTTCGCCGGCAAGCTCGTCGACATCTTCGCCATCGTGGCCACGCTCTTCGGCACGGCGGCAGCGCTGGGCATCGCGGCGATGCAGATCGGCACGGGCGTGAGCATCGTCTCCGGAGCGGGCCCGATGACGAACAACATGCTCGTCATCATCATCCTCGTGCTCACCATCGGCTTCATCATCTCCGCGGTCTCGGGCGTCTCGAAGGGCATCCGCTACCTGTCGTCGATCAACATCGTCCTCACCGTCGGCATCGTCGCACTCGTGCTCTTCCTCGGCCCGACGCTCTTCCTGCTCAACCTGCTGCCCTCGGCGCTCATGGAGTACTTCGGCTCCCTCTTCGACCTCATGGGTCGGTCCCTGTCGTGGGGTTCGGAGACACAAGAGTTCCAATCGGTGTGGACCGTGTACTACTGGGCCTGGTGGATCTCCTGGTCGCCGTTCGTCGGCACCTTCATCGCCCGCATCTCCCGCGGTCGTTCGATTCGCCAGTTCATCCTCGGCACGATCTTCATCCCCTCGACCCTGCTCTTCGTCGCCTACGGCATCATGGGCGGGACCTCGATCTCGATGTACCGGGACGGTGCGGCCGGCTTCACCGACAGCATGGAAGCCCCCGAGGTGTTCTTCACCCTCATCGACAACCTGCCCTACGTCGAATGGCTGCCGTTCGTGGCGATCATCGTCCTCGCGATCTTCTTCATCACCTCGGCCGATTCCGCCTCGGTGGTCATGGGCATGCTCACCAGCCGCGGTGATCAGGAGCCGAAGAAGTGGGTCGTCGTGTTCTGGGGTCTCGTGATGTCGGGCATCGCTGTCGTCATGCTGCTGCTGGGCAACGCGAACGCGCTCGAAGGCCTCCAACAGCTCGTCATCGTCACGGCGGTGCCGTTCGCGATCGTCATGCTCTTCATCATCTTCGCGTGGTACAAGGAGCTGCGGACGGATCCGCTCGCGCTGCGCCGCCAGTACGCGCTCAATGCCGTCGACAACGCCGTCGTCGACGGCGCCGATCGCTACGGCGACGACTTCGCCCTCCAGGTCGTGCCCACCGAGCCCGGCGACGGCGCGAACGGCAGCATCGACTCCGAGCACGAGGACTACACCGACTGGTACCAGCGCACCGACGAGAACGGCGATCCCGTCGGCTACGACTACGAGACCGGGACCTGGGACGACGGGTGGACACCCGAATCCGACGCGAACCCCACCGCCGAGGCGGACGGCCCCACCACGGAGGCGGACCCCGCCGCCCCGGACGCCACCTCGGCGGATGACACCGACCTTCAGGCCACCTCGGCGATGGACGCCGACTCCGCCTCAGAATCCCGCTCCTGAACGAAAAGAGAACCACCATGACCACCCCGAACATCGTCGTCATCCAAGCCGATCAGATGGCGGCGCAGGCACTCGGCGCCTACGGCAACGGCGCAGCACTGACCCCGAACATGGACGCCCTGGCCGCCGATGGTGCGGTCTTCGACCGCGCCTACTGCAACACCCCGCTGTGCGCGCCGTCGCGGGCATCGATGATGACCGGGCGGATGCCCGCCGATGTCGACTGCCTCGACAACGGTGACGACTTCGCCGCCTCGGTGCCGACCTTCGCCCACCGTCTGCGCACGCTCGGCTACCACACGGCGCTCATCGGCCGTATGCACTTCATCGGCCCTGACCAGCACCACGGTTTCGAACAGCGTCTGACCACCGACGTCTACCCGGCCGATCTCGACATGGTCCCCGACTGGAATCGCCCGTTGGAGGAGAAGCTGCAGTGGTACCACGAGGCCGACCCCGTGTTCACCGCGGGTGCTGCGACGGCGAACGTGCAGCAGGACTTCGACGACGAGGTGATCTTCAAGACCTTGCGCCACCTCAACGACCGCAAGCGCGCGAACCAGGCGGCCGGGGCCGACCAGCCGTTCCTCATGGTCACCTCGTTCATCCACCCGCATGACCCGTACGAGCCGCCGAAGGCCAACTGGGACCGGTTCGCCGAGGTGGACATCCCGGACCCTGCCCATCCCGAGGTCCCTGACGCCGCCGTGGATCCGCACAGCCATCGGCTGCGCACGATGTGCGGCTTCGATCAGCGGGAACCCGGCATCGAGGACGTGCGCAGGGCCCGCCGCGCCTACTATGCGGCGGTGAACTACATCGACGACCACGTCGGGGCGATCAGGCAGCGGCTCGAGGAGCTCGACCTGCTCAAGAACACCGTCGTCATCGTCACCAGCGACCACGGCGACATGCTGGGGGAGAAGGGCCTGTGGTTCAAAATGTCGCCCTACGAGCAGTCCTCGCGGGTGCCGATCATCGTCAACGGCCCCGCCGAGGTGGTCACCCCCGGTCGCTACCAGAACCCGGTCAGCCTCGTCGACCTTGCGCCCACCCTGGTCGAGATCGCCCGCGGTGCCGCGAGCGGTGCGGGCGGGGCAGAGGGCACGGCCACCTCGGCGGTGGGCTCGGCCGCCTCCGCGGTGGACGACGGCCTCGTCGGAACGTCACTGCTCGAATCGGCTCGGCGGGAAGCCATCGGGGAATTCGGCCCTGAGGACCGAGACGTCATCATCGAGTACTTCGCCGAGGGCACTTACCGCCCGCAGGTCACACTCGTACGCGGGGACTGCAAGCTGACCCTGTGCCCGGGTGATCCTGAGCTGCTCTTCGACCTCGCCGCGGATCCGGACGAGCTGGACAATCGTGCCGACGACCCTGCGTATGCGCAGACGCTGGCGGCGATGCGGTCAGAGCTCGAATCACGCTACGACCTCGACCACCTCGAGGATCATGTACTCGGCTCGCAGCGCAGCCGACAGCTCGTCGCCGATGCGCTCAAGGTGGGCACGGCCCGTCATTGGGATTTCGATCCGGAACCGGAGCACGGCTATGTGCGCGGTGACTTCTGGTCGGCCTTCCGCTTCGGGAAGATCCCCGCAGCCGAGGGGTGAACGGTCGCCGCTCCGTTGCTGTCAGCTGACTGGAGTTCGGTCCGCAACTGTCGGCTGAGTGAGGGTCGGTCCGCAACTGTCTAGTGGATGTGCCAGCGACCTGATTTAATGCTGGTCTCCTGCACATTCACTAGACAGTAGCGCGGCTCCGACTATGGCCCGGTGCGGACTGCGGCGCGGCTCCGACTGTGGCTCAGCGCGCCTCCGACCGTGGCGCGGTGCGGACAGTTGCGCGGAGCGACGACCGTGACGGCGGACAATTCATCTGCGCTTGGGCGCGTTGTCGGTCACACTCTCAGAATCCGGTGGCATCATTCGAGGTAGGAGGGATGCCATGACCATCTTTGAGTCAACATCTGAAGTTCCGCTCGGCGCGGAGACCACATACGACTGGCACGCTCAGCCAGGTGCTCTGACCAGGCTCTCACCGCATTGGGCGCAGGAGATCGTCGAGGAGAGCTACCCTCCGATCGCCCCTGGTTCGGTGGCGCAGGTGCGCACGAGCGTGCCCGGCACGTACGGCCTCGTGCGGCGTCCCTTCAGCTCGGTGCATTCGGAGGGACCGTCGCGGTTCTCCTTCGTCGACGAGCTGAAGAAGGGCCCGCTGAGCCAGTGGAAGCATACGCACGAATTCACCTCGGTGGCGGGCGGAACGAAGATCGACGACCACGTCGAGTTCTCCATGGCACCGCAGGGCTTCGACGTCATCGATCGCAGCCTCATCCGTTACCTCGAGGCCACCTTCGAAGCCCGGCACCGGCGCATGCTCATGGATATCGACTTCCTCGAATCCACGAACGCGCCCCTGCTGACCAGGAAGAAGGGCAAGCACATCCTCATCGCCGGCGGCAGCGGTCTGATCGGTCGGCAGGTGGCCGCACTGTTCTCCACCGCCGGACACTTCGTCCGCCTCCTCGTGCGTGAGACCCCGAAGTTCCCGTATGAGGTGCACTGGAATCCTGACCTGGGAATCCTCAACCCGCGGGACCTCGCGTGGGCGGATGCGGTGGTCCACCTCGGCGGGCGATCGATCGCCACCCGGTTCACCAAGCACGCGAAGGACGAGATCTGGTCCTCCCGCATCGACTCGACGAGGCTGCTCGTCGAAACGATGCGCAGCCTGCCCGAGGCCAAACGTCCCTCGGTCTTCGTCTGCGCCTCGGCCGTCGGCTACTACGGGTCGAAGGCGGATGAGCCGGTCGACGAATCAGGGCCGGTCGGCGAGGGATTCCTCGCCGAGGTGTGCCAGAAGTGGGAAGAGACCGCGGCCGGAGTCGAGGATGCCGGGATCCGGCGAGTGTCGATCCGCACCGGGGTCGTGCTCAGCTCATTGGGCGGGCTGCTCAAACTGCAGGCGCCGCTGTTCCTCGCCGGTGCCGGCGGTCGTTTGGGCAGCGGTGAGCAGGCCCTGGCCTGGATCTCCCTCGACGACGTGGCCCGTGCCTATGTGCATGCGGTGCTCTATGACTATGTGCGGGGTCCGGTCAATGCCGTCGCTCCCGAACTCGTTTCGCAGGCGGAATTCGCCGAGGCGCTCGCCGCCCACCTGCGCAGGCCCGCGTGGATCCCGACGCCCGGTTTCATCACCGAGCTCATGCTCGGCCGTGACGGGGCGAAGGAACTCGCTCTGGCCGATCAGCGTGTGGTGCCGGAGAAGCTGCAGGAGACCGGATACCGCTTCGCCCAGCCGACGCTGTCCGACTGCTTCGACGAGGAGCTCGGCCACGGGGCGTGAAACAGCCATCTCCTCTGCCTGGCCCTAAGGGTGGGTGGTGGCCCGAGAACTGCAGAAGTCCCCTCCGTTCGGCTGGTGAGCCGAACGGAGGGGACTTCTGGTTCTGGAGATTCCGCTGATCGAACTCCGACCGCAGAGTTCGATCAGCAGAGTTCTGACGGCAGAGCCGGGTCAGAAGCGCTTCGAGGCGATCTCCGCACCTTCGGTCAGCGACTGCAGCTTGGCGATCGCGATCTCCGGATGAATGCGGCCACCCAGACCGCAGTCGGTCGAGGCGACGACGTTCTCGGGTCCGACGAGCTTGGCGAAGCGTCCGATGCGTTCGGCGACGAGTTCCGGGTGCTCAACGACGTTGGTCGCATGGGAGACGATACCGGGGATGATGTACTTGCCCTCAGGCAGCTTTGTCTCTTCCCAGATGCGCCATTCGTGCTCGTGACGGACGTTCGCAGCCTCGAAGGTGATGCCGGCGGCGTTGATCGAGAGGACCTGGTCGACGATCTCGGCGAACGGCAGGTCGGTGACGTGCGGTCCATGCCAGGAACCCCAGCAGGTGTGGATGCGAACCTGGGCCGGGTCGATGCCGCGCAGTGCATGGTTGAGCGCATCGATGCGGATCTGCGTGAAGGCCCGGTAGTCGTCGAAGGACGGCTCGGGGTTTATCTGGTCGAAGTTCTCGGCCAGCGACGGATCGTCGATCTGGACGGTCAGCCCCGCCTCGGTGATGGCGAGGTATTCCTCGCGCAGCACATCGGCCCAGGCCCAGATGAACTCCTCGTCTGAGGAGTAGTATTCGTTGGCCACGCGGGAGGCGGAACCAGGGGATAGGGCGTTGATGTAGCCGGCGCGCTCGTCGTATCCGGCGGCGGCCAGACCCGCCTTGAGATTGGCGATGTCCTGGGCCACGGCCTGCTGACCGATGTAGCTGATCGGACCGGTGGCCTTCGGGAACTGGACCTGCTCGCCGGTGGACGTGCCTGCTTCGGGGTCGGCGTACACGTTCGGAAAGAGGTGGCGGTCGCGACGGTCAGGGAAGCTCGTCAGGACGATCGAGCCGTCGGTCGAACGGTTCGCAGGAGTGTCCCAGAGGTTGTGATCGGCGAGTTCGAGCCCACCCGTGCGGTGGAACGAATAGTGCCACCAGGCGCCGTAGTCGAGATCCGAGGCCATCGCGTGGCCGTATTCGCCGTCATTGGGAAGCGAAATGCCCAGGTCCTTCTGGCGCTTGACGAGGTCGACAACACTGGCGGCGAGAAGCTCGTCGAATTCCTGGGCCTGCTCGTCGGAGACCTCCTGGCCGGCGAGGCGAGCAGTGTTCTGCGCCTGCTTGACCTTGTTCGCCTCGATGAGTTCGGGGGTGCGGGGTAAGGATCCCGCGTGGGATGTGCGAATCGTCGCCATGTCTGACTCCTCTGGTCGATCGTGCGGTGTGGCCGCGACGGTTGTGCCGCAGCAGTCCCCTTCAGGCAATCACATTCGTGATTGCGCATGTGTGTTCGCTGTCATCTTGGGTCACGTGTGTCGGCGGTCGAATCGTAAGGTAGGACCATGAGCTATGGACAGGGCAGTCACCGCAACGGCCCTTGGCAGAGTCAGCCGGCGGCAGGATCGCCGACTTACCCGTCGCCACCACCGCATGCACCGGCACCCCGCGAAGCGCAGGAATCGCAGTATCCCGGATGGCTCGCGCGCTCGCTGTTCTGGGCGGCCCTCATCATCGGCATGCTGCCCGCCCTGGTGCTGACGCCGCTGGCGACGACAGGTGGCACGAGCGCAGTTGTTCTCTTCAGTCTCGGAGCGATCATCTGCGCATGTCTGCGGCTGATCCTCGGCACGGCAGCCATCCTGTTGGTGAAGAACACCAGCTGGGCCAGGAGACTCATCGGCGGCGGAGTCTTCTTCTTCGGCTGCGGTGCTCTGCTGGTCCTTACGCCGTTGTCGGGGATCATCCTTTCGGCTGGGACGGAAGCCGGAGGCTCAATGCTCACCCTCAACATCATCCAAGGGGTGCTCAATGCGTTCTTCCTGACGGCGGTGTTCTCCGGATGGAACATCGCCCGCAATCGACGGTGGTGGATCCTCGTCATTGCGGTCGCGCTCGGCTCAGTGCTCGCCGTGCTCAATATGACCGTCGCCGAACCCTTGGCCGAGAACGTCACGACCGGTGTGATGGCCGGGGTGCTCGTCCAAAGCGTGTGGTTGGTGCTCGTCTTCGCGTGCCTCGGGCTCTTCCATCTGCTCGGCCGCAACCGTGGGGCGACGGTGCCGCCGGCCCCACGAATCGCCCCGTGAATGACTCAGGGCCACCTCGGCGAAGATCATCCGGCGATGCCGGGGAACTCCACGAGGTGGCCCTTCGTCCGATCTGGACGCTCAGTCGGCGACTGCCCTCACACGGCCCCTTCGACCGCGGCGGCAGCGGCCGAGCCGAAGCGCTCTGCCAGCGTGCCTTCGTGCGCCCGGCCGAGTTCGGTCAGTCCGATGGAGAAGTGGTCGACGATGTCGAGGGAGGGATCCGGGTCGCCGGCATCGGTCATGCCGATGCGCACGAACGGGAATCGCCGAGCGGTGCACATGTCCTTGAACCGGACTTCTTCGGATCGCGGAACGGCGACGATCGCCCGTGCCGTCGACTCGGAGAACAGCGCGGTGAACACGTCGATGCCGTCGCGTTCGCACACCTCGTCGAGCCAGATGCGCGCGCCCGTGCCGTAGCGCAGGCAGGATTCGACGAGCGCCTGGGACAGCCCGCCCTCGGAGAGGTCGTGCGCGGCGTCGATCATGCCGTCGCGCGAGGCGTTGATGAGGATCTCGCCGAGTTCCTTCTCCGTCTCCGGCTTGTACTGCGGAGGAATCCCGCCGAGGTGGCCGGCAGTGACGTCCGCCCACGCCGATCCGTCGAGCTCGGCATCGGTGGTGCCGAGCAGGTAGATGGTCTGGCCCGGGTCCTTCCAGCCGCTCGGGGTGGCGCGGGTGACGTCGTCGAAGACGCCGAGCACACCGACGACCGGTGTCGGGTGGATGGCCACCCCGCCGGTCTGGTTGTACAGGGAGACGTTGCCGCCGGTGACGGGGATGCCCATGTCCTGGCAGGCCTCGGCCAGCGCCTCGACGGATCGGGCGAACTGCCACATGATCTCCGGGTCCTCGGGGGACCCGAAGTTGAGGCAGTCGGTGACCGCGCGGGGGATGGCCCCGGCGGTGGTGACGTTGCGGTACGCCTCGGCCAGTGCGAGCTGGGCACCGCGGGCCGGATCGAGGTAGCCGTAGCGGCCGTTGGCATCGGTGGCGATGGCCACGCCGAGGCCGGACTCCTCATCCACGCGGACGACGCCGGCATCATCCGGGTAGGCCTGAGCGGTGTTGCCCTGCACGTACTTGTCGTATTGCGAGGTGATCCACGACTTCGACGCGAGGTTCGGAGAGCTCGCGAGCTCAAGCACGGTCGAACGCAGTTCATCGTCGGTCGTCGGACGCGCCAAACCGGCGGATTCGACGGTGTTCGCAGCCACCTCGGCGGTCCATGAGGGCTCCGCCATCGGACGGTTGTACACGGGGCCGTCGTGAGCGACCGAGCGCGGCGGCACATCGACGATGACGTCGCCGTGCCACTCGATGACGAGGCGATCGGTGTCGGTGACCTCGCCGAGCACGGAGGTCTCGACCTCCCACTTGCCGACGATTTCGAGGAACTCCTCGAGGCGGTCGGGACGGACGACGGCCATCATCCGCTCCTGCGACTCCGACATGAGGATCTCCTCAGGGGTCAGCGTCTCATCGCGCAGCAGCACGTCGTCGAGGGCGATGTGCATTCCGCCGTCGCCGTTCGAGGCCAACTCCGAAGTCGCGCACGAGATGCCGGCCGCGCCGAGGTCCTGGATGCCTTCGACGACACCGGCGTGGAAGAGTTCGAGGCAGCATTCGATGAGCACCTTCTCCGCGAAGGGGTCGCCGACCTGCACGGCCGGGCGCTTCGAGGGCTTCGTGTCGTCGAAGGACTCCGAGGCGAGGATCGAGGCCCCGCCGATGCCGTCGCCGCCGGTGCGGGCACCGAAGAGCACGACCTTGTTGCCGAGTCCCGAGGCGTTGGCCAGGCGGATGTCCTCATGCCGCATGACTCCCACGGCCAGGGCGTTGACCAGCGGGTTTCCCTGGTAGACGGAGTCGAAGACGGTTTCGCCGCCGATGTTCGGCAGGCCCAGGGAGTTGCCGTAGTTGCTGATGCCGGCGACGACGCCGTGGACGACGCGGGCGGTGTCCGGGTGGTCGATGTCGCCGAAGCGCAGCTGATCCATCACCGCGACCGGGCGGGCGCCCATCGAGATGATGTCGCGTACGATGCCGCCCACACCCGTGGCGGCACCCTGATGGGGTTCGACGTAGCTTGGGTGGTTGTGGCTCTCGACCTTGAAGGTCACAGCCCAGCCGTCGCCGATGTCGACGACGCCGGCGTTCTCGCCGATGCCCACGAGCAGGTGCTTCTTCATGTCCTCGGTGACCTTGTCGCCGAACTTCGACAGGTGGACCTTCGAGGACTTGTACGAGCAGTGCTCGGACCACATCACCGAATACATGGCCAATTCCGCCGAGGTGGGGCGGCGCCCGAGGATCGTCCTGATCTGCTCGTATTCGTCGGCCTTGAGGCCGAGGTCGGCGAAGGGCTGTTCGACGTCGGGGTTCGCCGCAGCGAACTCGACCGTCTCCTTGACCTTCTTCGAAGCGTTCTGCACGGAATCGACCTCCGCGGATTCCGCGGAGTTGAGGTTTGACGTCATGTCCTCTTCGGGGCCCTTTCATACGACACGGCACTCGGGGCCAATCTTAGCCGGGGTCGCACCGACGGGGCGAAGTGCGTCCACAACGGGCTACCTCGGCGACGGTCGAGCGGGCGCACCCACTTAGAATGGGGGCCATGGCAACTCCCAAGATCGTCCTGTTCTACGTCTTCACTCCGCTGCCCGACCCGGAAGCGGTCAAGCTGTGGCAGCACACCCTGACCGAGAGCCTCGGGCTCAAGGGTCGCATCATCGTGTCCAAGGACGGCATCAACGCCACTGTCGGCGGAGACATCTTCGACGTCAAGCAATACGTGCGGGCGACGAAATCCTATGCACCGTTCAAGAAGGCCGACATCAAATGGTCGAACGGGCAGGGCGATGACTTCCCGCGACTGAGCGTGAAGGTCCGCGACGAGCTCGTCACCTTCGGCACCCCCGACGAGATCACGGTCACCGAAGACGGCGTCCAAGGCGGCGGCCGGCACCTCAAACCCGGAGCCCTGCACAGACTCATGGACGAACGCGGTGACGACGTCGTCTTCTTCGACGGCCGCAACGCAATGGAGGCGCAGATCGGGAAATTCCGCGACGCCGTCGTCCCCGACACCGACACCACCAGGGACTTCATCGCCGAGATCGAATCCGGCAAGTACGACGACCTCAAGGACAAACCGGTCGTCACCTACTGCACCGGCGGAATCCGCTGCGAGGTCCTGTCCGTGCTGATGAAGAACCGCGGCTTCGAAGAGGTCTACCAGCTCGACGGCGGAATCGTCCGCTACGGCGAGACCTTCGGCAGCTCCGGCTACTGGGACGGCTCGCTCTACGTCTTCGACAAGCGGATGCACGTCGAATTCGGCGACGACGTCGAATCGATCGGCCACTGCGTGAGCTGCGGCACGAACACTCCGGAGTTCGTCAATTGCGCGAACCTCGCCTGCCGCAAGCAGTACCTGCGCTGCACCGAATGCACGGAGCAGGGACGGCAGCCCTACTGCGCCGAGTGTGTGGAGCAGGGAATCCCCGCCGAGGCGGCCGCCGGCTGACGCGGTCCCGCGCGGTTCCAGCCCTGCTCGCGTCCGACAGTCGATTCTGACCAGCAGTCCCGACCGTACTTCCGGCCCGCGCCGACACGACAGCTTGGTGAACCGACACCGGCTTGGTCCATGCACCAGGCTGGTGTCGGTGCACCGAGCTGGTGCAGAGAGTTCATCGGCCTGAGGGCGAGATCAGCGCAGCAGATGCTTCGTCGCCGCCTCGATATCGGTCCACCGGAAGTCGAAACCGGCGGCTTCGAGGCGTTCCGGCAGAACCCAACGGCTCTTGAGAACGAGCTCCGATTCCTGCCGCAGGACGATCATCCCGAGTTCGAGAAGCCACCTCGGTGCGGGGATGCCGATGGGCATGCGCACTGCCCGACGCAGGGCAGCCATGAGAGTGGCATTGTCCGTGACCTGCGGGTTCGAAACGTTGATCGGTCCGGAGAGCTCCTCGTGGGAGATGATGAAGCGGACGGCGCGGAGCACATCGTCGATGTGCACCCAACTGAATCGCTGCCGCCCGTGCGTTGGTGGGTGCTGGTGCCACACGGTCGGCCCCGAGGCTTCCGGGCCGATTCCGCGATAACGCCGATGCGGGAACCAGCGGCCCTCGTGCTGGGGGCCACCGGCGCCGAACCTCGCCGCCGTGGCGAGCATGTTCAGCGCGGCGCCGTCTCCGAGCACGATCGCCATCCGCAGGGCCACGCGTCGGGTTGCCGGCAAGCTGCCCGCGAAGAACTCCTTCTCCCAGGCCTTCGCGATGTCCACGGAGAATCCCTCGCCGATTTCCCCGTCGTCCTCGGTCTGCGGACGATCGGTGGCGTGGCGATAGATTGTCGCCGTGCTCGAGTTGATCCACAGACGGGGAGGCGCCGAGGCGGCTCCGACCGCATCTTTGAGCGCTGAGGTCGTAAGAATCCGGGAGTCCCAGATCTCCTGTCGATTGGCGTCCGTGTACCGGCACCCGACGCTTCGCCCGGCGAGATTGATGAGCAGGTCGGTGCCGTCGACGAGCTCGCGGATACGTGAGGGTTCCTGCCAGGTGGCATCACAATGAGAGCCGGCGCGACCGATCGTGCGGGTCTCGTAGCCCCACGTCCGCAACGCGGTCAGCAGCTGTCCGCCGATGAAACCGGAAGCACCGGCGATCACCGCGATAGGAGCGCGAGGGACAGGAGGACCGGAACCCTCGGACACTTGGTCATCTGGGCGGATGCTCATAGTGGGACGCTAACACCGGGGGACAGGGGGAGAGGCATCTCGGCAAGTTTCACAATCGCAGGGAGGGCCTGTGCCGGGTGACGGCCAGACCTCTGTCAAGGGCTCTGGCATGGGCCCGAGCGAGGTGTGGTGGGTGTCACGTGGTTGGGGTGGGGTTTGGATTTGCGTGGTCGGGTTTGCCTGGTCTAGAGTTATATCTCGTTGCCCCGCCGGAAACGAGGTTCTCAGAACAGAGTTTCCACCGGGCCTGACCAGGACAAACAGGGTTTGTCAGGTGGTTGGACGGATGGGGTGGCCAACAGAAACTGATACCCCCAGTGAACGCGCACTGTTGTGTGTGGTGATGGGTGTGTGTTTGTGGTTTGAGAATCCAATAGCGTGTTTGTTTGAACAAGTTGTGATGCCAGAACATTTATTTTCTGGTGAGACAATCACACGATCGAGCATCTGTGTTCACCTCGTGTGGGTGGTTCTTCGCCGAACCTCCCGCGATCATCGGGGTGGGCGTTGTGGGTGTTTGGTCGTTTTTTAGTGGTCAACCTTCTCACCCCGTGAGGGGTTGGCTGTCTTGCTGGGATTCATTCGTAACATAATTTTTTTATGGAGAGTTTGATCCTGGCTCAGGACGAACGCTGGCTGCGTGCTTAACACATGCAAGTCGAACGCTGAAGCCCGAAGCTTGCTTCGGGTGGATGAGTGGCGAACGGGTGAGTAACACGTGAGTAACCTGCCCCTGATTTCGGGATAAGCCTGGGAAACTGGGTCTAATACCGGATATGACCACTGACCGCATGGTTGGTGGTGGAAAGTTTTTCGATTGGGGATGGGCTCGCGGCCTATCAGCTTGTTGGTGGGGTAATGGCCTACCAAGGCGACGACGGGTAGCCGGCCTGAGAGGGCGACCGGCCACACTGGGACTGAGACACGGCCCAGACTCCTACGGGAGGCAGCAGTGGGGAATATTGCACAATGGGGGAAACCCTGATGCAGCGACGCAGCGTGCGGGATGACGGCCTTCGGGTTGTAAACCGCTTTCAGCAGGGAAGAAGCGAAAGTGACGGTACCTGCAGAAGAAGTACCGGCTAACTACGTGCCAGCAGCCGCGGTAATACGTAGGGTACGAGCGTTGTCCGGAATTATTGGGCGTAAAGAGCTCGTAGGTGGTTGGTCACGTCTGCTGTGGAAACGCAACGCTTAACGTTGCGCGGGCAGTGGGTACGGGCTGACTAGAGTGCAGTAGGGGAGTCTGGAATTCCTGGTGTAGCGGTGAAATGCGCAGATATCAGGAGGAACACCGGTGGCGAAGGCGGGACTCTGGGCTGTAACTGACACTGAGGAGCGAAAGCATGGGGAGCGAACAGGATTAGATACCCTGGTAGTCCATGCCGTAAACGTTGGGCACTAGGTGTGGGGGGCATTCCACGTTCTCCGCGCCGTAGCTAACGCATTAAGTGCCCCGCCTGGGGAGTACGGTCGCAAGGCTAAAACTCAAAGGAATTGACGGGGGCCCGCACAAGCGGCGGAGCATGCGGATTAATTCGATGCAACGCGAAGAACCTTACCAAGGCTTGACATACACTGGACCGTTCTGGAAACAGTTCTTCTCTTTGGAGCTGGTGTACAGGTGGTGCATGGTTGTCGTCAGCTCGTGTCGTGAGATGTTGGGTTAAGTCCCGCAACGAGCGCAACCCTCGTTCTATGTTGCCAGCACGTGATGGTGGGAACTCATAGGAGACTGCCGGGGTCAACTCGGAGGAAGGTGGGGATGACGTCAAATCATCATGCCCTTTATGTCTTGGGCTTCACGCATGCTACAATGGCTGGTACAGAGAGAGGCGAACCCGTGAGGGTGAGCGAATCCCTTAAAGCCAGTCTCAGTTCGGATCGTAGTCTGCAATTCGACTACGTGAAGTCGGAGTCGCTAGTAATCGCAGATCAGCAACGCTGCGGTGAATACGTTCCCGGGCCTTGTACACACCGCCCGTCAAGTCACGAAAGTCGGTAACACCCGAAGCCGGTGGCCCAACCCTTGTGGAGGGGGCCGTCTAAGGTGGGACTGGTGATTGGGACTAAGTCGTAACAAGGTAGCCGTACCGGAAGGTGCGGCTGGATCACCTCCTTTCTAAGGAGCACACATTAAGATCCTCGTGGCATGACCCGCATGTGGTCATCATGAGAGCTCAAGGGTGGAACATCACAACTCCCGCTCGTCCACCCAGCCGGGTTGAGGTTTGTGCCTCGACGTCGGGATATGGGCTTGCTAGAACGGACACGTTATTGGGTCCTGGAATCACAAGCCCTGACACTTTGGTGTTGGGTGTGGTTTCAACCAACAGGACCGACCCGCACCACAAGCAGCCAGGAGACCTGGTTGGTTGTGGGGGTGTTTTGGTAGTGGTTTGAGAATCGTATAGTGGACGCGAGCATCCATACTGCACACATGTTTGTGTGTGGTGTGATGTAATGTGATTTTCTTGTGATCATCTTAGAGTGATGAAAATTTTTTTCGCGCACACATGATGCCGACTCCCTTTTGGGGGTTGGGTGAGTGTGTGAGAGCGCATGGTGGATGCCTTGGCATCAGGAGCCGATGAAGGACGTGGAAATCTGCGATAAGCCTCGGGGAGCCGATAAACGGGCGTTGATCCGAGGGTGTCCGAATGGGGAAACCCCGCCATCTGTGAGGGTGGTGACCCGTGTCTGAATATATAGGGCATGTGGGGGGAACGCGGGGAAGTGAAACATCTCAGTACCCGCAGGAAGAGAAAATAATAATGATTCCGGGAGTAGTGGCGAGCGAAACTGGATGAGCCTAAACCTTCGTAGCGTGAGAGCGTGCTGGTGTTGCTGCGTGGGTGTTGTGGGGTGTGCATGTTCTGGTTCAGCATGACCGGGCTGTGTGTGATTGGTGTAGTCGAACCTGGTGGGAAACAGGACCGGAGTGGGTGAGAGTCCCGTAGACGAAACAGTGGTTGCGCATGGTGTGCAGATGCCCGAGTAGCACGGAACTCGTGGAATTTCGTGTGAATCTGCCAGGACCACCTGGTAAGGCTAAATACTTCCTGATGACCGATAGCGGAATAGTACCGTGAGGGAATGGTGAAAAGTACCCCGGGAGGGGAGTGAAAGAGTACCTGAAACCATGTGCTTACAATCCGTCAGAGCAGCATCGTGATGGCTGTGATGGCGTGCCTTTTGAAGAATGAGCCTGCGAGTTAGCGGTGCGTGGCGAGGTTAACCCGTGTGGGGTAGCCGTAGCGAAAGCGAGTCCGAAGAGGGCGTTTCAGTCGCGTGTCCTAGACCCGAAGCGGAGTGATCTAGCCATGGGCAGGGTGAAGCGTGTGTAAGAGCGCGTGGAGGCCCGCACCCACTTCAGTTGAAAATGGAGGGGATGACCTGTGGTTAGGGGTGAAAGGCCAATCAAACTCTGTGATAGCTGGTTCTCCCCGAAATGCATTTAGGTGCAGCGTTGCGTGGTTCTTGCTGGAGGTAGAGCTACTGGATGGCTGATGGGCCCCACCGGGTTACTGACGTCAACTAAACTCCGAATGCCAGTCAAGGTTCAGCGTGGCAGTGAGACAGTGGGGGATAAGCTTCATTGTCGAGAGGGAAACAGCCCAGACCATCAACTAAGGCCCCTAAGCGTGTGCTCAGTGGGAAAGGATGTTCAGTTGCGAAGACAACCAGGAGGTTGGCTTAGAAGCAGCCATCCTTGAAAGAGTGCGTAATAGCTCACTGGTCAAGTGATTGAGCGCCGATAATGTAGCGGGGCTAAGTACACCGCCGAAGTTGTGGCAGCACCACGTGATTCCGTAATGGTGTGGTGTTGGGTAGGGGAGCGTCGAGTCGCCGGTGAAGCTGCAGTGTGAACTAGTGGTGGAGGCGGTTCGAGTGAGAATGCAGGCATGAGTAGCGAAAGACGGGTGAGAAACCCGTCCACCGGATGACCAAGGGTTCCAGGGCTAGGCTAATCCGCCCTGGGTAAGTCGGGACCTAAGGCGAGGCCGACAGGCGTAGTCGATGGACAACCAGTTGATATTCTGGTACCGACACACAACCGACAGTACCAAAACACATGAGACTAACCATGAGCGTGTCCCGTCAGGTCTTCGGATCTGTGGTTGGGCGCGTTTGTGGGACCTGAGTGTGGAGTCGGTAAGCGTGAGGTGTGACGCAGAAAGGTAGCCAGGCCGTGCGATGGTAGTCACGGTCTAAGGTTGTAGCACGTGGGGGTAGGCAAATCCGTCCCCACATAGTGTGTGAGAGCTGATGGGCGCCCCACATTGGTGGGGTGATCTGGTGATCCTCTGCTGCCGAGAAAAGCATCGACGTGAGGGTGTGTGTTGCCCGTACCCTATAACCGACACAGGTGGTCGAGTAGAGAATACTAAGGTGATCGAGAGAATCGTGGTTAAGGAACTCGGCAAAATGCCCCCGTAACTTCGGGAGAAGGGGGACCATCCCGGTGAAGCCAACGTGCTTGGTGATGTGCTGGTGGTGGTCGCAGAGGCCAGAGAGAAGCGACTGTTTATTAAAAACACAGGTCCGTGCGAAGATGTAAGTCGATGTATACGGACTGACGCCTGCCCGGTGCTGGAAGGTTAAGAGGACCTGTTAACCCTGTATGGGGTGAAGCGGAGAATTTAAGCCCCAGTAAACGGCGGTGGTAACTATAACCATCCTAAGGTAGCGAAATTCCTTGTCGGGTAAGTTCCGACCTGCACGAATGGCGTAACGACTTCTCTGCTGTCTCAACCACGAACTCGGCGAAATTGCATTACGAGTAAAGATGCTCGTTACGCGCAGCAGGACGGAAAGACCCCGAGACCTTCACTATAGTTTGGTATTGGGATTCGGTGTGGTTTGTGTAGGATAGGTGGGAGACTAGGATACTTGCACGCTAGTGTGGGTGGAGTCGATCGGTGAAATACCACTCTGACCATAGTGGATTCCTGAACTTCGGACCCTGATCGGGTTCAGGGACAGTGCCTGATGGGTAGTTTAACTGGGGCGGTTGCCTCCTAAAGAGTAACGGAGGCGCCCAAAGGTTCCCTCAGCCTGGTTGGCAATCAGGTGTCGAGTGTAAGTGCACAAGGGAGCTTGACTGTGAGACGGACGTGTCGAGCAGGAGCGAAAGCTGGGACTAGTGACCCGGCCATGGCTTGTGGAAGCGTGGTCGCTCAACGGATAAAAGGTACCTCGGGGATAACAGGCTGATCTTGCCCAAGAGTCCATATCGACGGCATGGTTTGGCACCTCGATGTCGGCTCGTCGCATCCTGGGGCTGGAGTCGGTCCCAAGGGTTGGGCTGTTCGCCCATTAAAGCGGTACGCGAGCTGGGTTTAGAACGTCGTGAGACAGTTCGGTCCCTATCCGCTGCGTGCGTAGGAAATTTGTGGAGGTCTGTCCTTAGTACGAGAGGACCGGGACGGACGAACCTCTGGTGTGCCAGTTGTTCCGCCAGGAGCATGGCTGGTTGGCTACGTTCGGGATGGATAACCGCTGAAAGCATCTAAGCGGGAAGCCTGCTCCGAGATGAGATTTCCAACCCACTTTGTGTGGGGGGAGGTGTCCTATAGATGATGGGGTTGATAGGCCGGGTATGGAAGCACTGTGAGGTGTGGAGTTGACTGGTACTAATACACCGATCACTCACTCAACTCTTCTTTTGATGGGGTTGGTGTGTGTGCGAGTTTTGTTGTTCTGAGTTTGATTGCTTGAGAATCCGCGTTCGCCCTTGTGGGGTGTGCGTGTGTTGTGTCGATGGGTGTTCGCGTTCGCTGTGCGGTTCTTGGACCACTACCGCCCCTTCTTTTTGTGTGGGGTGTGTAGGGTCTGTGTGGTTTTGCGGTGGTGATAGTGGTGGGGAAACGCCCGGTTAACCGTTCCGATCCCGGTAGCTAAGCCCATTCGCGCTGATGGTACTGCAACTTGGTGGTTGTGGGAGAGTAGGTGACTGCCGCAATATTTTTTGGTGGAGGGAGTCTGTTTCGGCAGGCTCCCTCTTCTTCTTTGTGTGGTCCTGTCTGACTGTGGTGTTGGGCGGGGCCTTTCCTGTATTCACCGGGTTCGTCGACCATGTGTGCGTGCTGCTGGTGTGGGTGCTGCTGCTGTTGATGGCGATGTCATTGCCTACGTTTGCTATGGGTCGTATCCTGTTCAGTAAGTGCTGTAGTGACCGATATACGACTCGTAAGGATCGAAGGTGGACATAACCAGGACCGTTGCACGCCGCCTCGGTGAGATCGGGACCTCTGTGCGTCAATGGCGGCTGATGCAGTCCCTCAAAGCTGAGGAGGTCGCCGAGCGAGCCGGCATCTCCAGGTCAACCCTTCAGAAGATCGAGCGGGGAGAACCCGGCGTCTCTGTAGGAGCTGTCCTCTCCGTGATGCAGGCGCTCGGGCAGCTCGACCACATCGTTGACGCTTTCGACCCGTTGAGCACCGATATCGGACGTCTGCGCTCCACAGAGAAGCTGCCGTCGAGAGTCCGACGATGAGCGAGCAGGTGCGTGTCGAGATGGACGTGGTTGGGCGGGACGCCCTCGTCGGAGAAGCGTACTTTCATGTCGCCCGGAGCCAGATCTCGACCACGTTCAAATATGCCGACGAGTTCCTCGGATCTCGCCAGGCCTATCCCATCGATCCTCAATTCCCACTCTCGGTCGCTCCGATCTCCGTCCCTGGGCTGCCCGGGGCGTTCAGCGACTCGGCTCCCGACCGGTGGGGCCGCAACCTTGTCGCGAAACAGCACCGTCGTCAGGTTGCACAGGGCGATGCTCGTGACCGCCGGCTGACTGAGGTGGACTATCTGCTCGGTGTCAGTGACCTCACCCGCCAGGGCGCACTGAGATTCAGGAGGTCCTCGACGGCCGAGTATCTGAGTGCCGGGGCCTCTGTGCCGAAGACTGTATCGCTGCCCGAACTCCAACATGCGGCAGACGAGGCTGCGGAGGGAACCGGAGCTGCCATCAAACGACTCCTCGAAGCAGGTACCGGCTCTCTCGGCGGGGCCCGCCCCAAGGCGTCGGTAGCAGGAGGCTCCGGAGCTCTGCTGATTGCGAAGTTCACTAGGCCAGGCGATGACTGGAACGTCATCCTCTGGGAACGTTTAGCGCTGGAGGTTGCGAGATCGTCGGGGGTTGCAGTACCCCACGCACAGCTGGTGCGGATCGACGAACGTCCAGTGCTGCTCCTTGACCGGTTCGACCGGCAGCACGGTCGACGTATCGGATACATGAGCTCGATGACGGCTGCGGACCGCCGCGACGGCGAACACGCTGACTACGTCGATATCGTCGAAGCGATCGAGGACACGAGCAGCCGGTGGCGGCGTGACTGCAGTGAGCTCTTCCGCCGCATGGCGTTGTCCTCCGCACTTCACAATACGGACGACCACCTTCGCAACCATGGCTTCCTCCGCCACGAGGCCGGTTGGGAACTCAGCCCGGCCTTCGACATCAACCCCGAACCAGACCTCGCGGTCGAACGACAGACTGCGATCAATGGCGTGACCGAAGCTGAGCATGAAGCGGAGGCGTTGCTCGAGTTCGCTCCACTCTGCCACCTGACGACCACGGAAGCGCGCACAATCCTCGCCGAGGTCGCCGAGGCGGTCGGTCACTGGGAGGAGTGTGCAAACGCGCTGTCGGTCCCGTCGAGAGAACTCACCTCCGTCGGGGATGCGATCAACACGCAACTGGAGCGTCTCCGAGCGGTGTTGCCTGCCGCCCTCTAGGCGGTCGTTCCGCGAATTGGCGGGGCTCATGCCGGGTAGTGGTCGGGTCTGAGTCTGGGGTGCGGGTGGTGTGTGGTGGGTGTCACGTGGTTGGGGTGGGGTTTGGATTTGCGTGGTCGGGTTTGCCTGGTCTAGAGTTATATCTCGTTGCCCCGCCGGAAACGAGGTTCTCAGAACAGAGTTTCCACCGGGCCTGACCAGGACAAACAGGGTTTGTCAGGTGGTTGGACGGATGGGGTGGCCAACAGAAACTGATACCCCCAGTGAACGCGCACTGTTGTGTGTGGTGATGGGTGTGTGTTTGTGGTTTGAGAATCCAATAGCGTGTTTGTTTGAACAAGTTGTGATGCCAGAACATTTATTTTCTGGTGAGACAATCACACGATCGAGCATCTGTGTTCACCTCGTGTGGGTGGTTCTTCGCCGAACCTCCCGCGATCATCGGGGTGGGCGTTGTGGGTGTTTGGTCGTTTTTTAGTGGTCAACCTTCTCACCCCGTGAGGGGTTGGCTGTCTTGCTGGGATTCATTCGTAACATAATTTTTTTATGGAGAGTTTGATCCTGGCTCAGGACGAACGCTGGCTGCGTGCTTAACACATGCAAGTCGAACGCTGAAGCCCGAAGCTTGCTTCGGGTGGATGAGTGGCGAACGGGTGAGTAACACGTGAGTAACCTGCCCCTGATTTCGGGATAAGCCTGGGAAACTGGGTCTAATACCGGATATGACCACTGACCGCATGGTTGGTGGTGGAAAGTTTTTCGATTGGGGATGGGCTCGCGGCCTATCAGCTTGTTGGTGGGGTAATGGCCTACCAAGGCGACGACGGGTAGCCGGCCTGAGAGGGCGACCGGCCACACTGGGACTGAGACACGGCCCAGACTCCTACGGGAGGCAGCAGTGGGGAATATTGCACAATGGGGGAAACCCTGATGCAGCGACGCAGCGTGCGGGATGACGGCCTTCGGGTTGTAAACCGCTTTCAGCAGGGAAGAAGCGAAAGTGACGGTACCTGCAGAAGAAGTACCGGCTAACTACGTGCCAGCAGCCGCGGTAATACGTAGGGTACGAGCGTTGTCCGGAATTATTGGGCGTAAAGAGCTCGTAGGTGGTTGGTCACGTCTGCTGTGGAAACGCAACGCTTAACGTTGCGCGGGCAGTGGGTACGGGCTGACTAGAGTGCAGTAGGGGAGTCTGGAATTCCTGGTGTAGCGGTGAAATGCGCAGATATCAGGAGGAACACCGGTGGCGAAGGCGGGACTCTGGGCTGTAACTGACACTGAGGAGCGAAAGCATGGGGAGCGAACAGGATTAGATACCCTGGTAGTCCATGCCGTAAACGTTGGGCACTAGGTGTGGGGGGCATTCCACGTTCTCCGCGCCGTAGCTAACGCATTAAGTGCCCCGCCTGGGGAGTACGGTCGCAAGGCTAAAACTCAAAGGAATTGACGGGGGCCCGCACAAGCGGCGGAGCATGCGGATTAATTCGATGCAACGCGAAGAACCTTACCAAGGCTTGACATACACTGGACCGTTCTGGAAACAGTTCTTCTCTTTGGAGCTGGTGTACAGGTGGTGCATGGTTGTCGTCAGCTCGTGTCGTGAGATGTTGGGTTAAGTCCCGCAACGAGCGCAACCCTCGTTCTATGTTGCCAGCACGTGATGGTGGGAACTCATAGGAGACTGCCGGGGTCAACTCGGAGGAAGGTGGGGATGACGTCAAATCATCATGCCCTTTATGTCTTGGGCTTCACGCATGCTACAATGGCTGGTACAGAGAGAGGCGAACCCGTGAGGGTGAGCGAATCCCTTAAAGCCAGTCTCAGTTCGGATCGTAGTCTGCAATTCGACTACGTGAAGTCGGAGTCGCTAGTAATCGCAGATCAGCAACGCTGCGGTGAATACGTTCCCGGGCCTTGTACACACCGCCCGTCAAGTCACGAAAGTCGGTAACACCCGAAGCCGGTGGCCCAACCCTTGTGGAGGGGGCCGTCTAAGGTGGGACTGGTGATTGGGACTAAGTCGTAACAAGGTAGCCGTACCGGAAGGTGCGGCTGGATCACCTCCTTTCTAAGGAGCACACATTAAGATCCTCGTGGCATGACCCGCATGTGGTCATCATGAGAGCTCAAGGGTGGAACATCACAACTCCCGCTCGTCCACCCAGCCGGGTTGAGGTTTGTGCCTCGACGTCGTTGGGATATGGGCTTGCTAGAACGGACACGTTATTGGGTCCTGGAATCACAAGCCCTGACACTTTGGTGTTGGGTGTGGTTTCAACCAACAGGACCGACCCGCACCACAAGCAGCCAGGAGACCTGGTTGGTTGTGGGTGGTGTTTGGTAGTGGTTTGAGAATCGTATAGTGGACGCGAGCATCCATACTGCACACATGTTTGTGTGTGGTGTGATGTAATGTGATTTTCTTGTGATCATCTTAGAGTGATGAAAATTTTTTTCGCGCACACATGATGCCGACTCCCTTTTGGGGGTTGGGTGAGTGTGTGAGAGCGCATGGTGGATGCCTTGGCATCAGGAGCCGATGAAGGACGTGGAAATCTGCGATAAGCCTCGGGGAGCCGATAAACGGGCGTTGATCCGAGGGTGTCCGAATGGGGAAACCCCGCCATCTGTGAGGGTGGTGACCCGTGTCTGAATATATAGGGCATGTGGGGGGAACGCGGGGAAGTGAAACATCTCAGTACCCGCAGGAAGAGAAAATAATAATGATTCCGGGAGTAGTGGCGAGCGAAACTGGATGAGCCTAAACCTTCGTAGCGTGAGAGCGTGCTGGTGTTGCTGCGTGGGTGTTGTGGGGTGTGCATGTTCTGGTTCAGCATGACCGGGCTGTGTGTGATTGGTGTAGTCGAACCTGGTGGGAAACAGGACCGGAGTGGGTGAGAGTCCCGTAGACGAAACAGTGGTTGCGCATGGTGTGCAGATGCCCGAGTAGCACGGAACTCGTGGAATTTCGTGTGAATCTGCCAGGACCACCTGGTAAGGCTAAATACTTCCTGATGACCGATAGCGGAATAGTACCGTGAGGGAATGGTGAAAAGTACCCCGGGAGGGGAGTGAAAGAGTACCTGAAACCATGTGCTTACAATCCGTCAGAGCAGCATCGTGATGGCTGTGATGGCGTGCCTTTTGAAGAATGAGCCTGCGAGTTAGCGGTGCGTGGCGAGGTTAACCCGTGTGGGGTAGCCGTAGCGAAAGCGAGTCCGAAGAGGGCGTTTCAGTCGCGTGTCCTAGACCCGAAGCGGAGTGATCTAGCCATGGGCAGGGTGAAGCGTGTGTAAGAGCGCGTGGAGGCCCGCACCCACTTCAGTTGAAAATGGAGGGGATGACCTGTGGTTAGGGGTGAAAGGCCAATCAAACTCTGTGATAGCTGGTTCTCCCCGAAATGCATTTAGGTGCAGCGTTGCGTGGTTCTTGCTGGAGGTAGAGCTACTGGATGGCTGATGGGCCCCACCGGGTTACTGACGTCAACTAAACTCCGAATGCCAGTCAAGGTTCAGCGTGGCAGTGAGACAGTGGGGGATAAGCTTCATTGTCGAGAGGGAAACAGCCCAGACCATCAACTAAGGCCCCTAAGCGTGTGCTCAGTGGGAAAGGATGTTCAGTTGCGAAGACAACCAGGAGGTTGGCTTAGAAGCAGCCATCCTTGAAAGAGTGCGTAATAGCTCACTGGTCAAGTGATTGAGCGCCGATAATGTAGCGGGGCTAAGTACACCGCCGAAGTTGTGGCAGCACCACGTGATTCCGTAATGGTGTGGTGTTGGGTAGGGGAGCGTCGAGTCGCCGGTGAAGCTGCAGTGTGAACTAGTGGTGGAGGCGGTTCGAGTGAGAATGCAGGCATGAGTAGCGAAAGACGGGTGAGAAACCCGTCCACCGGATGACCAAGGGTTCCAGGGCTAGGCTAATCCGCCCTGGGTAAGTCGGGACCTAAGGCGAGGCCGACAGGCGTAGTCGATGGACAACCAGTTGATATTCTGGTACCGACACACAACCGACAGTACCAAAACACATGAGACTAACCATGAGCGTGTCCCGTCAGGTCTTCGGATCTGTGGTTGGGCGCGTTTGTGGGACCTGAGTGTGGAGTCGGTAAGCGTGAGGTGTGACGCAGAAAGGTAGCCAGGCCGTGCGATGGTAGTCACGGTCTAAGGTTGTAGCACGTGGGGGTAGGCAAATCCGTCCCCACATAGTGTGTGAGAGCTGATGGGCGCCCCACATTGGTGGGGTGATCTGGTGATCCTCTGCTGCCGAGAAAAGCATCGACGTGAGGGTGTGTGTGTTGCCCGTACCCTATAACCGACACAGGTGGTCGAGTAGAGAATACTAAGGTGATCGAGAGAATCGTGGTTAAGGAACTCGGCAAAATGCCCCCGTAACTTCGGGAGAAGGGGGACCATCCCGGTGAAGCCAACGTGCTTGGTGATGTGCTGGTGGTGGTCGCAGAGGCCAGAGAGAAGCGACTGTTTATTAAAAACACAGGTCCGTGCGAAGATGTAAGTCGATGTATACGGACTGACGCCTGCCCGGTGCTGGAAGGTTAAGAGGACCTGTTAACCCTGTATGGGTGAAGCGGAGAATTTAAGCCCCAGTAAACGGCGGTGGTAACTATAACCATCCTAAGGTAGCGAAATTCCTTGTCGGGTAAGTTCCGACCTGCACGAATGGCGTAACGACTTCTCTGCTGTCTCAACCACGAACTCGGCGAAATTGCATTACGAGTAAAGATGCTCGTTACGCGCAGCAGGACGGAAAGACCCCGAGACCTTCACTATAGTTTGGTATGGGATGGGATTCGGTGTGGTTTGTGTAGGATAGGTGGGAGACTAGGATACTTGCACGCTAGTGTGGGTGGAGTCGATCGGTGAAATACCACTCTGACCATAGTGGATTCCTGAACTTCGGACCTGATCGGGTTCAGGGACAGTGCCTGATGGGTAGTTTAACTGGGGCGGTTGCCTCCTAAAGAGTAACGGAGGCGCCCAAAGGTTCCCTCAGCCTGGTTGGCAATCAGGTGTCGAGTGTAAGTGCACAAGGGAGCTTGACTGTGAGACGGACGTGTCGAGCAGGAGCGAAAGCTGGGACTAGTGACCCGGCCATGGCTTGTGGAAGCGTGGTCGCTCAACGGATAAAAGGTACCTCGGGGATAACAGGCTGATCTTGCCCAAGAGTCCATATCGACGGCATGGTTTGGCACCTCGATGTCGGCTCGTCGCATCCTGGGGCTGGAGTCGGTCCCAAGGGTTGGGCTGTTCGCCCATTAAAGCGGTACGCGAGCTGGGTTTAGAACGTCGTGAGACAGTTCGGTCCCTATCCGCTGCGTGCGTAGGAAATTTGTGGAGGTCTGTCCTTAGTACGAGAGGACCGGGACGGACGAACCTCTGGTGTGCCAGTTGTTCCGCCAGGAGCATGGCTGGTTGGCTACGTTCGGGATGGATAACCGCTGAAAGCATCTAAGCGGGAAGCCTGCTCCGAGATGAGATTTCCAACCCACTTTGTGTGGGGGGAGGTGTCCTATAGATGATGGGGTTGATAGGCCGGGTATGGAAGCACTGTGAGGTGTGGAGTTGACTGGTACTAATACACCGATCACTCACTCAACTCTTCTTTTGATGGGGTTGGTGTGTGTGCGAGTTTTGTTGTTCTGAGTTTGATTGCTTGAGAATCCGCGTTCGCCCTTGTGGGGTGTGCGTGTGTTGTGTCGATGGGTGTTCGCGTTCGCTGTGCGGTTCTTGGACCACTACCGCCCCTTTTTTTGTGTGGGGTGTGTAGGGTCTGTGTGGTTTTGCGGTGGTGATAGTGGTGGGGAAACGCCCGGTTAACCGTTCCGATCCCGGTAGCTAAGCCCATTCGCGCTGATGGTACTGCAACTTGGTGGTTGTGGGAGAGTAGGTGACTGCCGCAATATTTTTTGGTGGAGGGAGTCTGTTTCGGCAGGCTCCCTCTTCTTCTTTGTGTGGTCCTGTCTGACTGTGGTGTTGGGCGGGGCCTTTCCTGTATTCACCGGGTTCGTCGACCATGTGTGGGTGCTGCTGGTGCGGGTGTGGGTGCTGCTGCTGCCGGTGGGTGGTGTGGTGTGTGGCTGGCTGGTGGTCGTCGTTGAAGGCGGGGCGCGTTTGTCGAGTGGTGGACGGGTCTGCAGTTGGGTGACGGCTTGAGTGGCGGTCTGCTGGGCGGGTTGTGGGTCGATAGAAGCGGTGCGCCTTGAACGACGAGAATGCAGTCTGAACGACAGGGCTTCTCGACCTCGAGTGGCGGGAAAACCACACTACGGGCAGGGCATCTTGTCGGTAGCGTATGAACCATGTCTTCATCAGATTCGACAAACACCAAAGACAGCCGGCAGAACGTTCCGGGAGTGCCCGGGGAGGCCGCCCGGAATTCTTCCGGAGCCCACAACAGTTCCGACGGCCAGAACTCTACCGGCGCTCAGCCAGCCTCCGCCTCCAGATCCTCTTCGAGCGCACCGTCAGCGCGACCCCGCTGGGTTGGTGCTGTGTGGGCTCTTCACTGGCTTCTGCGCCTGGCCCTGGCCATCGCGCTCCTGCCCTATGCGTGGACGAAGGTCTTCCACACCCAGATGGGATACGCCGACTACGCCGACGCCCTCGTGCAATACGGCGAGATGAGTCCGATGGGACTGCTCTGGCGGTTCATGGCTTTCTCGCCGACCGTGCAGGCACTGGCTGGTGCAGCGGAGCTCATCGCGGTGGTCCTCCTGCTGTTCCGCCGCACAGCCTGGCTCGGCGCACTCATCGCTGCCATGGACATGAGCATCGTCTTTCTCCTCAATCTCACCTTCGACGTCCCCGTCAAACAGCTCTCGGGAGCGATGGCGCTGGCCGGCCTCGTCCTGCTCATCCCCAATGTTCCGCGTGTCGTTCGGTTCGTCCTCGGGCGGGCGATGGGTCCTGCCGTCAGCGGGGTCATCTCCCACAACCGCATCTTCGCTGGAATCACCCGGTGGGCCTCACCGATCCTCGCCGTCATCATCATCGTCGGCAGCGGGTGCGCTGTCGGCATCGGTCTCAACTGGGGCCGCCCCGGAGACCCCGCCGAGATCTCCGGGGTCTATGCCGCCGAAACGGCCGGCCAGGCAAGCGCGATCAAGGGCACCGACCACACGACCGACGACATCACCCAGATCGCCTTCGGGCAGATCGGTGAAGACACGAAACGCATGAGCATCCGCTACGACGACGGCGACTACCAGGACGGTACCTACACGGTCGATAAAAACAGGATCGCCGTCAAGCTCTTCCCGATCCGGAAAGGAGCTCAGGGCCTGATGCGCGACTACTCCGGATCGCTCGAATTCACCGCCGATAAGATCGGCGAAGGGCAATTCTCACTGCGCACCGGAGACACGGAACTGACCCTCAGCAGCGATGCCGAACGCCGATTCCTCTTCGACCGAGGATTCCGCTGGGGCCCGGAAACGCCGATCAACCGCTGACCGACGTGAGACGGACTCAGCGTCCGAAGAGCTTGGAGAACAGTCCCTTCTTCTTCGGCTTGTCCTCCTTGGCCGAATCATCCGTCGGCTCCTGCTGATCTGCGGTACCGGATTCGGACCGGGACGCAACCGGTGCTTCGTTGTCGGCAGCCGGCTCGGGTTCATCTGCACCCGGGACATCGACGTCCGCAGACGCCTTCCCTGTGGGTGTCGCCTGCGCCGAGGCGGCCGCTGTCTCCTCGTCGGCAGCTTCGTCTGCAGGTGTGCCGGCGGCCGCGGCATCGGTTCTCGTCGTATCGGTTCCGGAGGCAGCGCCCGCACCGGTCTGAGCACTGTCCCCAGTCGGTGCGCCCGCTCGGGTCGGGGAGGTCGCCTCGGCGGGGGTGGTCGGTGTCTCGGTTGCGGACGGCTCCGAAGTCGCGGCGGCTGCCGTCCGGGGGATCGGCGCACCTGCGGTCGTTGCGCCGGGAGCGGAAGCAGCCTCGGCGGGGGTGCCAGACGATGCGGCGGCGAACTGTTCAGCGGCCTCGCCCTCGAGGGGCGTGTTCATATCGCAATTGGAGATGCGACGCTCATCGTCGAAGGACAGGTCCGCGGACCCGTCGGCGAAGAGCATCCGCAGCCCACCGTCGGACAGCTGATGCACGGGGATTCCGCGCTTGCCCACATAGGATTCGATGGCCGCACGGTGGTCGCTCACCGTCGTCTGCGTCAGGCCCTGCATGAGCGCGCGCACCGAGACCTTGACCTGAGGTTCGGGCAGGGCGATCTCGGGGGCATCGACGAGGAGCCACACCGTCGTGCCGGCACCCGCCTCGGCCGGATAGTGGGCCCACTTGCCGGTGGCCTCCTTCGCCGCCAGGGTCAGGCGCAGCGCCAACTCCTCGTCGAGGTCGAGCTCGGCGGTCGTGAGCTCCGGGACCTCCTCGGCGGCGCCGAACTTGCGGACGTCGTGGGAGAGGCCGACCACGGAATCGGGGAAGTCGTTGACATTCTCCCAACCCCACAGCCAGGTCGTGTCCCGGCTCGACTCGGACCCGAGCAGGTGCGGGCGCCCGCGCAGGACGACGTCTCCGTCCGCGGTGAACGTCAGGTGCGGGTCCGCGGTGAAGTCGACTTCCCATTCGGCGTCGGCGATGAGCCCACCGAAGTGCGTCTGCACCTCCGTGGAGTAGAAGACGGCGCGGTTGACCAGGTCCTGCAGAGTTGTGCTCATGGTCTCAAGCCTAGGCGGGCGCGGGCGAGAATCGAGGAGGCACGCGGTGGGACGCGTACGTCGGCGTTCTGACGGGGCACGTTGGCGGTGCGGAGAATCAGGGACGCAGGGCTGTGTCAGTGCCGCGTGGTGGAGTGGAGACATCGGACGTCTTTCAAAGAAGGGAGCACGCATGTAGAGTAGTCTGTTGCGCTTTGCGCCTCTCACGGCTCCATCATCAGTCACTCATCACACAGGACTCACATCGTGGCCCTACTCCGCCTGTCCCTGAAATACGCCAAAGCCTACTGGCCGTTCATCGTCCTCGTCGTCATTCTGCAGCTGGCCTCGACGATCGCGGCGCTCTACCTGCCGAGCCTCAACGCCCGAATCATCGACGAAGGCGTCGCCGAGGGCGACACCGACTTCATCTGGTCGACGGGAATGCGGATGCTGCTCGTCTGCTTCGTCCAGGTCATCACCGCCATCACCGCGATCTACTTCGGCGCCAAGACCGGCATGGGAGTCGGGCGCGACCTCCGCAGGGCCATCTATCGTCAGGTCGACGATCTGTCGATGCTCGAGGTCGGAAAGTTCGGCTCCGCCACCCTCATCACCCGCAACACCAACGACGTGCAGCAGGTGCAGATGCTCGTGCTCATGACCCTGAACTTCATGGTCTCGACCCCGATCATGTGCATCGGCGGCATCATCATGGCCCTGCGCGAAGACGTCGGCCTGTCGTGGCTCGTATGGGTCTCCGTGCCTGTCCTCTTCGTCGTCGTCGCCATCCTCGTCTACCTCCTCATGCCGCTGTTCCGGCGCATGCAGGGCCAGGTCGACGACATCAACGGAGTCCTCCGCGAGCAGATCACCGGCATCCGCGTCATCCGCGCCTTCGTCCGGGAACCCTTCGAAACCGACCGCTACGCCGACGCCAACCGTGCCCTGACCGAGACCTCGGTCAAGGTCGGCAACCTCTTCGTCCTCATGTTCCCCGCGATCATGATGATCCTCCACCTCGCGACCGCGGCCGTGCTGTGGTTCGGCGGTCACCGCGTGGATGCCGGACAGATGGAGGTCGGCTCCCTGACGGCGTTCCTGCAGTACCTTCTGCAGATCCTCGTGGCCGTGATGATGGGCGTGTTCATGATGATGATGATTCCGCGTGCCGTCGTGTGCGCCGAGCGCATCGCGGAGATCCTCGACGCCCGTTCGACCATGACCATTCCCGCCGGGGTCGACGAGATCCCGCGCCGAGGCGAGCTCGAGTTCCGCAATGTCACCTTCGGCTATCCGGGCGCCGAGGTGCCCGTCCTCGAGGGACTGGACTTCACCGCCCGTCCGGGCACGACGACCGCGATCATCGGTTCCACCGGCGCCGGCAAGTCGACGATCGTCAACCTCATCCCCCGACTCATCGACCCGCAGGACGGTCAGGTGCTCATCGACGGCATCCCCGTCAGCGAGTTCAACCGTCGGCAGCTCTCGCAGCTGATCGGGCTGGTCCCGCAGAAGCCCTACCTGTTCTCCGGCACGATCGCGTCCAACCTGCGCTTCGGCAATGAGGATGCCACCGAGGCGGAGCTGTGGGAGGCGCTGCGCATCGCCCAGGCCGATGACTTCGTCGCCGAGAAGGAACACCGGCTCGACGAGCGGGTCGCCCAGGGCGGCACGAACTATTCGGGCGGACAGCGGCAGCGACTGTGCATCGCCCGGGCACTGACCGTGAGACCGCAGATCTACGTCTTCGACGACTCGTTCTCCGCCCTCGACGTCGCCACGGACTCACGGCTGCGCGCAGCGCTCGACGAATCCACCGGCGATGCCACCGTCATCGTCGTCGCCCAGCGCGTCTCGACGATCCGCAGCGCTGACCAGATCATCGTCCTCGAAGCCGGAAAGATTGTCGGGCGCGGCACCCATGAGGAACTCGCCGAGACCAACCCGACGTATCGGGAGATCGTCGAATCCCAGCTGACGACGGAAGAGGTGAACTGACATGGCGAACGACACCTCGACCGAAGCCGTCGTGACTGCCGACGACGAATACATCCCCACCGGAGACGATCTCGAAGCCGCAGGCGGCACGCCGCCGCGCAAGGCCAAGCACTTCTGGCCGTCGGTGAAACGGCTGTTCGGGCTCATGTCCCGCGAGAAGCTGGGACTGTTCAACGTCGTCGCACTCGTCGTCGGCTCCGTGGTCCTCACCGTCATCGCTCCGAAGGTCCTCGGCAAGGCCATGGACGTCGTCTACTCCGGAGTCATCGGCGCCCAGCTTCCAGCGGGTGCGAACATCGACGACATCATCGCCGGTGCTCGTGCGCAGGGGCGTGACGACTTCGCCGATATGCTCGCCACCGCCGACGTGGTGCCCGGACAGGGCATCGACTTCACTGCGCTCGGGCAGATCATCATCATCGTCCTCCTCATGTACCTCGTGGCCTCGATGCTCATGTGGGCGCAGGGCTACATCCTCAACGCACTGGTCATGCGCGTGGTCTACCGACTGCGTGAGGACATCGAACGCAAGATCAACCGCCTGCCGCTGCGGTATTTCGACACCCGGCAGCGCGGCGACGTGATGTCGCGGGTGACCAACGACGTCGACAACATCCAGCAGGCCCTGCAGCAGGCGTTCTCGCAGCTCGTGCAGTCGGCGCTGACGATCATCGGCATCGGCGTGATGATGTTCGTCGTGTCGTGGCAGCTCGCGCTGCTCGCGCTCATCGCCCTGCCGCTGTCGGCGATCATCGCCGGAGTCATCGGCACCCGGTCGCAGAAGCTGTTCAAGGCACAGTGGAAGCACACCGGAGAGGTCAACGGCCACGTCGAGGAGTCGTTCTCCGGTCTCGACATCGTCCGCGCCTTCGGTCGCGGCGAAGTGATGCTCGAGGAGTTCGACCGCCGCAACGAATCGCTGTACAAGGCCTCGGCCGGGGCGCAGTTCGTCTCCGGCATGATCATGCCCTCGATGCAGTTCGTGTCGTACTTGAGCTACGTCCTCATCGCTGTCGCCGGCGGGCTCAAGGTCGCCACGGGGCAGATGACACTCGGCGATGCGACCGCGTTCATCCAGTACTCGCGTGAGTTCTCCCAGCCGATCTCCGAGATGGCGGGAGTCGCCAACATGCTCCAGTCCGGCGTCGCCTCGGCCGAGCGGACGTTCGAACTCCTCGACGCCGAAGAGGAGGATCCCGACGAGGTGAGCCAGACGCTTCCTCCGCGGACCCCGGGCAAGGTCGAATTCTCCGAGGTCAGCTTCCGCTACACCCCGGAGACGCCGCTCATCGAGAAGGTGTCCTTCACCGCCGAACCCGGCCACACCGTGGCGATCGTCGGACCGACCGGGGCCGGCAAGACCACCCTGGTCAACCTCGTCATGCGCTTCTACGAGATCACCGGCGGTGCGATCTTCCTCGACGGCATCGACACCCGTGACCTCAGCCGCGCCGACCTGCGCTCTCACGTGGGCATGGTGCTCCAGGATGCGTGGCTGTTCGAAGGCTCGATCGCCGACAACATCCGCTACGGCCGACTGAGCGCCACCGATGAGGAGGTCGTCGCCGCGGCCAAGGCGACGATGGTCGACCGATTCGTCAGGCAGCTGCCCGACGGCTACGACACCGTCATCGACTCCGATGGAGGCAGCGTCTCGGCAGGCGAACGTCAGCTGATCACCATTGCGAGGGCATTCCTCGCGGATCCCTCCCTGCTCATCCTCGACGAGGCGACATCCTCGGTCGACACCCGCACCGAGGTGCTCGTGCAGCAGGCGATGGCGGCGCTGCGGACGGATCGGACGTCGTTCGTCATCGCCCACCGGCTGTCGACGATCCGCGACGCCGACACCATCCTTGTGATGGAGGACGGCGCCATCGTCGAACACGGCAGCCATGAGGATCTGCTCGCCGCCGAGGGTGCCTACCACCGGCTGTACATGTCGCAGTTCCGCGGAGAGGACGCCGAGGAGCAGTTCACCGCCGAGGTGCTCGCAGAGACCGAGGCAGGCGTCGACGAAGCGGACTCAGCCGACACAGCATCTGCAGAATCGTCGGAAGACGACCCGACGCGACCGGCATAGTCAGCGCAGGCCGACGCTTCGACCGCGGGTCCCCGAGCTCAGGCACGGGGGCCCGCGGTGTATTCACCCCCGAAAATCGCGCCTCAGGCAGAAATTGCGGATAACACTTTTTCAGCCGAGGATGCCGAAATCGATGTTTCTGTCACACGTGTCGGATTGTGCGGCGACGCGGCACGGGCGGGCAGCTGCGCTGGTCAGAGACCGTTCATCCGAATCAGCTGAAAGGCGCCGCGGTGACTGTCCGGAATCGAATGTTGCGATGCGATAAACATTCGACAATACGCGGTTATCACTTCTGTCATGACCTAAACGACCAGAAGTCGTCCCGCCCCGATCATCTGCGTAGGGTCCTTGCCACAACTGAAAACGGACACCGGCCAGTACTCTGGAAGGAGCATCATGAAACGGTTGGCAATGGCGGCAACGTTCGCTCTCGCACTCTCCATCGGAGGGTGGGGCCAAGCGGCCGCCCAGGCAGATGACAGCACGGCCCCGCAAGCGGGAGACGTCCAAGCCGCAGGCGAAGCAGGGAACGACGAAACGGACTCTTCGGACAGCGAATCTCCGTCACCTTCAGACCCCGCTGACGATGAAGATGCCTCGGATCCAGGACAAGGCGAAGACAGCACCGACCCGGGCGGGGACGAGAACGCTTCGGACCCCGGTGACGGCGAAGAGTCGACCGATCCGGACGAGAACACCGACGAGCCGACGGACGACTCGACGCCGATCGATGCCTCGTTCTCCCTCGACAAGACGGAGATGACCGTCGACGAGGCGGCCAAGGCAATTCCGTACACCGTCACAGGTCTCAAGGCCGGGGACACCGTGACCGCCTCGCCCGGCGAGGGCGGTGCGCACACCGTCGACAGCGACGGAACGTTCAAGGGAGAGCTGCGCGGCAACACCGAACTGAAGGAAGGCGGCACACTCGACGTCACTGTGACCGTCGCCCGCGAGGGACAGGAGTCGAAGACCTTCACCGGCAGTGTGAAGATCACCGCGAATGATGACGAGGCCGCAGCGCTGAGCGTTTCACCGAAGTCGTCCGGCATCGACGATTTCCTCTATAACGGTGTCGGCATGACCATGTCGAACTGCGAACCCGGACAGGATGTGAAGTTCGAGATCCACAGCACCGACGACCCGGACCAGTTCTACTGGGAGGACACACAGAAGGCCGATGAGGAGGGCACGTCCTTCATGACCTTCCTCCCGGGGACCGGGGGCGATGCTTGGATCGGTGACTTCGTCGCCACCGCCACCTGTGGTGACCAGAGTGCCGACGCACCCTTCTCAGTGACCGAGGACGGCGAAGGGGCTGACGCCGATCTCAGCGTCACCCCGAAGAGTCAGGCCCTCAGTGACTTCCTCAAGAACGGTGTCAACATCACTCTGGTCAACTGCCACGTCGATTCCGAGGTGACGTTCCGGGTGAGCACCAAACGCGATCCCGACACCGAGGTCTGGAAAGAGACCCAGAAGGCCGGCGAGGATGCGGCCGGATCCGTCCGGTTCACCCCGGAAGAAGGCGGAGTCGGCTGGGCCGACGAATTCCTCGTCATGGCCTCCTGCGGTGACAAGAGCGCAGAGACGACCTTCACCGTGACCGATGACGGCAGCGTCGTCGACCCGAAGCTCTCGGTTGATCCGGAGAAGCTGCCCGGTGAGGACTTCATCGACCGAGACAAGGGCGTCAACCTCACCGTGACCGAGTGCGAACCGGGCGCTGATGTGAACTTCCAGGTCTGGGGCCATGACTCCAGCGAGAAGCTCTACGATCAGACGGCCGAAGCCGACGACAACGGTGCCGCCGCTGTTCAGGTCTACGGACTCGACAGTGACCCAGGCGCTTACGTCGGCACTTATCAGGTGACCGCGATGTGCATGGAGCAGGCCATGAACGGGAAGTTCGTCGTCACCGGCGACGGATCCGGAGGCTCGGGCGGCGGCTCGGACGAATCCGGCAAAGCCGGCGATGCCGGGTCGATGCCGCGCACCGGTGCCGAACTCACCGGACTGACCGCGGGAGCCCTGCTCATCCTCGGCGGTGCCGCAGCAATCGCCGTGGCACGTCGGAAGAACAGGAGCTGAGCGAAACCGGTGACCCGTCGGGGCGGTGAAGCCTCCCGGCCCGACGGTGTACCCACCGGCAGTGCCGGTCCATCCGCACGGACCGGCCCCGAACACGACAACCGAATACGGCAGATCGACCCGACAACGCCCTCAGAACCCGTTCTGACCAAGGACGAAAGAAGGATGATCACAATGAAGAAGATCGCACTCGCAGCCACAATCGGCCTCAGCCTCACAGCTCTCGCCGCAGGACCAGCATCCGCCGCAGGGGCCGCCTCGGAGGAAGACTCGACGATCAGAGAAGCGGATCTGGCGTTGAAATTTCGGACGATGACCCCTCTCGAGGTCACTCAGGGCAAGGGCATCGAATACACCATCGACGGGCTCAAGAAGGGCGACGTCGTGTTGACGAGCCTGGACAATGAGCTGACGACAGTCGAAGAGGACGGTCCGTTCGACGGAGCAGCCGCCATGGATGAGAAGCCGAAGACCGATTCGAATGTCGAGTTCACGGTCACGCTCAAACGCGGTGATGAGCCCGACCGAGTCTTCCCCGCGCGAGTTCACATCATCGAAGGCGATCGGGGCGACTACGATGACGGCACCCTCGTGATGGATCCGGATTCGACGATGCTCGACGAGGGGCTCTACCAGGAGGGGCTCAACCTGACAATGGTCAATTGCTCGGCCGACGACCAGGTTCACTTCACCGTGTCCAGGAAGGACGCAGACGGCAAGGAGAAGGTCTGGGAGAAGAGCCAACTCGCCGGTGAGGACGAGTCTGCATCGGTGAGGTATATGCCCAGGGAGAGCATGCCGAAGACAGGTGAATATGAGGCCGTCGCGAAGTGCGGAGATCTCTCCGACAGTGCGAAAGTGACGGTCGACCCGACCGAACCTCCCGAGGAATGAGCGCGCTCCTCTGGACAGGGGTGCCGCAATGAGTGAGGGTCCCGAGGCTCGACATGGTGTCGAGGCTCGGGACCCTCACTGAAGTCAGCGGCTGAGTTCAGCCCTTGGCGACGAGTGTGCGCACGGCAGAGGAGAAGAACCCCTGGCCGTCGATGCCGCCGCCGTCCTCGGGGCCGAATCCAGCCTCGACAGCGTGTTCCGGGTGCGGCATCAGCCCGACGACATTGCCGGCTTCGTTCGTGATTCCGGCGATGTCGCGCAGCGAGCCGTTGGGATTGCCGCCCTGATAGCGGAAGACCACTCGACCGGTGGAGTCGAGCTCGTCGAGCACCTCGTCGGTGGCGACGTAACCGCCCTCACCGTTCTTCAGCGGAATTCGGATCGTCTGGCCCTGCTCATAGTCGCCGGTCCAGGCGGTGTCCGCGTTCTCGACGAGGAGATCCTGGTCGCGGCAGATGAAGTGCTGGTGGTCGTTGCGGATGAGCGCACCGGGCAGCAGATGGGACTCGCAGAGGATCTGGAAGCCGTTGCAGATGCCGAGCACCGGCAGTCCGACGTTCGCCGCAGCCACGACGGACTCCATGATCGGGGCGAAGCCGGCGATCGCTCCGCACCGCAGATAGTCACCGTAGGAGAACCCACCGGGCAGAATGACCGCGTCGACACCGCTCAGTGTCGAATCCGCATGCCACAGGTTGACCGGTTTCGCTCCTGCCAGGCGCACCGCGCGGGCGGCGTCACGGTCATCAAGCGTTCCCGGGAAGGTGACGACACCGATCGAGACTCCGGTCTCAGCCCCCGCCTCGGCGATGGTGGGATCGGTGGCCACAGCGGTCACGATGCGTCCTCGGCCACACGCACGGCGACGACGTTCTCGATGACCGGGTTGGACAGGAGCTTCTCGGCGGCTTCGCGCGCCTGGGCGAGGACTTCCTCGGTGGCGTCGCCTTCCACTTCGAGTTCGAACCGCTTGCCCTGACGGACCTCACCGAACCCGGTGAAGCCGAGGCGAGTCAGTCCGCCGGAGATCGCCTTGCCCTGTGGGTCAAGGATCTCGGGTTTGGGCATCACCTCAACGACGACACGTGCCATGCGTGTACTGCTCCTTTGTGAAAGTGTTCGGGAATTCCTCCCGCGCTCGCCCACAGTCTACCAAGCGGGCGGCGGCGTCCAGGCCCGCCGTCCGCTCGCCGGGACCGGCGGTGGCGGGCGCACGATGGTGAGCGGCGCGGACGGGCAGGGATGCGGCACAGGAACGCGGCACCGGTCAGGAGTCGAAGCCCATGCCCACGGCGTCGAGGACCTTGAGCAGCGGGCCGCGCCTGCCCTCGTTCTCATCGGCCTTGATCAGCGCCTGCGTCGTCATCCTGATCCCCAACCACGCGGCGGGTTCGGGTGGGAACGGCAGGGGCAGTCGGCGCACCATCTCGAGCTCGGTGAGCTCCGTCGACTCCCCGGAGAGCAGATCGAGCATGACGGTGCCGGCGAAGCGGGAGGCGCCGACGCCGAGTCCGGTGAAGCCCGCCGCCATCGCCACCTTCTTCCCATACGCGCTGGTGAAGAACGAGAAGAACCGCGAGCAGGTGTCGATCGGCCCACCCCACTTGTGCGTGAACCGCAGCCCCTCGAGCTGCGGGAAGGTGGCGAAGAAGTGCTCGGCCAGGGTCTCGAAGGTCTCGGGTCGCTGGTCGTACTTCCACGAGATCTGCCGCCCGAAATGATAGACGGCGTCCCAGCCGCCGAAGAGGATCCGGTTGTCCGCGCTCAGCCGGTAGTAGTGGAACCGGTTCGCGCAGTCGCCGATGCCCTGCCGACCCTCCCACCCGATCGCGGTGAGCTGTTCGTCGGTCAGCGGTTCGGTCATCAGCGCATAGTCGTAGACCGGGACCGTGTGGAGGCTGACGCGTTTGAGCAGGGAGGGGAAGACGTTCGTCGCCAGTGCGACGCTCTCGGCCGTGATCGTCGCCGAGGCGGCGCCGCCGGTGGTTTGGATGCGCACCTGCACATGTGACTTCTGATCGCTGATGTCGGTGACCTTGGTGCCCTCGAACACCTCGACGCCGAGTTCGCGGACGACGCGCAGCAGCTCCCAGCACAACTTCGCCGGGTTGACCAGGGCGACCTCCCGGGAATCCCACAGAGCGGCCTTGTACGTCGGGGACTTCACCAGCTCGGCCAGCTCCCGCTGGTCGTAGAAGATGAACCCGGCGTCCGGGTCGTGGGCCTCCCGCAGGTCGGCGACCTGGTAGTCCTCGGTCGCGACGTCGAGCTCGCCGGTGCGTTCGAACTCGCAGTCCATCCCATACCGGTCCACGGCGGCCTCGATCGCGTCGAGGTTCTCCCGCCCCAGCTGCGCGAGACGGTCGTTCTCCTCGGGCAGGTGGGCTTCCCCGTTGTCAAAGCCGTGCGTGAGGCTGGCCGCGCAGAAGCCGCCGTTGCGCCCCGAAGCGGCCCACCCGATCGAGTTCGCCTCGACGAGGACGACGTGCCGGTCAGGGTCGCGCTCCTTCGCCTGGAGCGCGGTCCACAGCCCGGTGAACCCGCCGCCGACGACGAGGAGTTCGGCCCTGCTGTCCCGAGTCAGCGGAGGCAGCGGTTCGGGGCGGTCGGGGGAGTCGAGCCAGAACGGAACGGTCGAAGCGTCGGCCAAAGCGGCGTGCGCGTCCATGTCACTTCACTTTCGTGTGGATGTGGTCGGTGTGGACCCTGCCGGTCGGCAGGTCCGGGGTGGAGCGGAATTCGAGTCCCGCCTCGGCGAGGGGATGGGTACGGAACTCAAACCCCGCCTCGGCGGGGGATGGCAGTCCATCATCCGGCCATGGTCTTGATGATCTCGGTGGCGTTGCCGCCGGCCTTGCGCAGGACGAACCCGACGAAGCCGAGTGCGGCCAGGGTGAGGACGAACATCACCGTCGACATCGCCGCGACTTCGGGGCGCAGGGCCACGCGCACGGCGGAGAAGATGTAGACCGGCCAGGGGGTGTAGCCGGGCTGCTGGACGAAGCTCGAGAGGATCGTGTTGTCGAGGCTGACGGTGAACGACATCAGCGCCCCGGCGAGGATTCCCGGTGCCGCGATCGGCAGGGTGATGTCCTTGAACCGGTTCCACGGGGTGGCCCCGAGGTCGGCCGCGGCATCCTCGAGCTGGGTGTCCATCCCGGCCAGCCGGGCGCGGACGATGAACGTCACGATCGCCATGGAGAACATGGCATGCGAGATGATCAGCCTGACCAGGCCGTTGTTGAGTGGGGTGAGGCCCCAGTCGACGCCGACCGTGACGAACCACGGCAGGAACGAGATGCCGTCGACGATCTCGGGGGTGACCAGGGTCAGTCCGAGGATCCCCGTGAGTCCGAGGGCCCACCATGCTCCCCGAGGCGCCCGGGCCAGGGCGACACCGCCGAGGGTGCCGAAGATCGTCGACACAATCGCCGCGCCGACCGCGGCCTGGAGGCTCGTGACGATCGAGGAGATGATGATGTCGTTGTTGATTCCGCTGACATAGGCGTGCAGCCCGAAGCCGCGGAAGTTCGCGAGCACCTTGCCGTTGTTGAACGAGTAGGCGATGATCACCGCGATCGGCACGAACAGGTAGACGAAGACGAGGATGCCCCAGACATGCAGGGCGATATCGGTCGGTGTCCGACGTGCGAACGTGTTCTTCTTCGGCATCTCAGGCCCTCCCGTCATGCAGCGGAACACTGTTGAGTCTGGCCGTGATCGTCTGCCCGAGCTTGAGCAACGCGAAGCCGATCCCGACGACGACCAGGGTGGAGATGATGAGGATCATCGCCATCGCCGCCCCGACCGCCCAGTTCTGAGCGGTGTTGAATTGGTTGGCGATGAGCTGGCCGACCATCGAGCCGCTCGCCCCGCCGAGGACGGTGGCCGTGACGTAGTCGCCGTTGAGCGGGATGAACACGAGCAGACATCCGGAGACGACCCCGGGCATCGCCATCGGCAGCGTCACCCGCAGGAACGTCTTCACCTTCCCGGCGCCGAGGTCGTAGCTGGCTTCCCGCAGCTTCTTGCCCGAAGCATCGATGGCGACGAACAGCGGCAGGATCATCAGCGGCAGATAGTTGTAGACGACCCCGATCTGCACGGCCGTTCGGGTGTAGAGGATGTCGAGGGGGCCGTCGAGCAGCCCGAGGCTCTGCATCCAGTTCGAGAGGAACCCGTCGGGGGAGAGCATGATCTGCCAGCCGAGGGTGCGGACGAGGAAGTTCGTCCAGAACGGCACCATCACCAGCGCCAGCGCCAAGGACCGTCTGGCGGGCGAGACCTTGATCGCCAGCCAGTAGGCGAACGGCAGGGCGATGACCAGGCACAGGATGGTGCCGAGGATCGAGATCCGCAGGGTCGCGAAGAACGTCGACACGAAGCTTGCGCTCATCGCCTCCGGGTACCGTTCGAGCGACAGCTGGTCGGTGGCGATGGCGGTGAATTCGTCCGGTTTGTAGCCGAAGCTGTAGAAGATGACCAGGGCCACCGGGATGATGAAGAAGAACACCGCATAAGCCCAGGTCGGAAACGACATGGCGGCGGCTCCGAAGAGCTTCGTGGACATTCCGCCGGGTTTGGCAGGCTTCTTCTTCGCCGACGCTGTCGAGGTCGGTGTTCGGGTGCTCATGCTCCACTCCTTGCCTGCGCATCGGTGAGGATCTTCGTGCGGATCTGGTCGGCCGGTGTCTGTTTGCTCGGTTCGAGTCGGTCGAGGACCGTCTGGGCGGGGAAGATGAGGTCCTGCTGGTCGAGGTCGGCCTTCTTCGCCTGCTCGGCCAGTCCCTTCGTGCCGATGGGGTAGCCGATGTAGTCGAGCTGCTCGACCGCAGTGTCCGGGGAGATCATGTGATTGATGAAGGCATGGGCCGAATCCGGGTGAGGTGCGCCGGTGGCGATCGCCCAGCAGTCCATCCACAGGTTCGCCGAGGGCGTCGGGAACACGAACTTCCAGTTCTCCGGATCCTTGACCTCGGTCAGCCCCTGCCGCGCATCGCCGTTGTAGGCGTGCAGGAGGGTGAAGCTGCCTTGGATCATGCTGGTCGCGGCATTGCCGACGTAGGCCTTGACGTTCGGCGCCAACTGGTCGACGATCACGTCGCGGGCCTTGTCGAGCTCACCCTCATCCTCGGTGTTGAGGCTGTGGCCGAGAGCTCCCAAGGCGATCGCCGAGACCTCCCACGGGTCCTCGAGCAGCGCGGTCGTGCCCTTGGCCTCCTTCTGCGCGGCGTCGATGAAGTCCTGCCAGCTGGTCAGTTCCCGATCGATCGTCTTCGTGTTGTAGACGAATCCGGTGGTGCCCCAGGCCTTGCAGATCGAGTACGTGTTGTCGGGGTCGAAGTACTGGTGCGTGAAGTTCGGATCCATGTGTGCGAAGTTCGGGATGAGGTCGAGGTCGAGTTCCTGCAGCAGGTCGTGCTTGAGCATCTGCGGGATGTTCGACCCCGTGGGCACGACGACGTCATAGCCGGACGTTCCCCGAGAGGTCGAGAGCTTCGCCACGAGTTCCTCGTTCGACCCGTACGAGTCGACCTGGACGAGGAGGTCGTACTTCGATTTGAAGGCCTCGAGGATCTCCGGCGCGTCGTAGTCACCCCACGAATAGAGGTTGAGCTTCGACTCGAGCTCCCCGTCCGTCGGTGGGGAGACGGCCATCTTCGTGGTCTTCCCGCACGCACTCAGGGCGCCCAGCCCGACAACCCCGAACCCGGCCAGGAGCGCTCGCCGGCTTAACCTCGCCGAGGCGGCCCGTGGCGCCAGAAACGTCACATCGGGTCTCGTCGGTGCCATCTCAGGCACCGCCTTCGCGGGGCCCGACGTCACCGGTCTCGGATCCGAAGACGTCCACGGCGTCGGCCTCCCAACTCAACTCCACCTCGGTGCCGGCGGCGAGGGGCTGCGTTCCGGCGGCGGGGACGCGGGCGAGGATCTCATCGTTGTCGCCGACGACGATCATGTACTGGATGACGTCGCCGAGGAACGAGTACGACATCACCGTGCCCCGGGCGGAGTTCGCTGCCGTCGTATCGGCGGTGGCCCGGGCCACCCGCATCCGTTCGGGACGGATGGCCGCGCGCACTCGGTCGCCGACCTGAAGCTGCCGAGGCTGACCGGCTGCGGTCGCCGGTCTGAGGTCGAGGCTCGGGGCCTCGAGAACGGTGCTGTTGGCGGTGCGCATCCGCGCGATGCCGGAGTCGGTGGAGGTCACCTCGGCGGTGATGAAGTTCTGCTTGCCGATGAAGCCGGCGACGAACCCGTTGTGCGGATTCGCGTAGATGTCCTCGCCGCCGCCGATCTGCTGGATCACGCCGTCGTACATGACGACGATGCGGTCGCTCATCGCCAGCGCCTCGTCCTGATCATGGGTGACGAAGACGAAGGTCGTATCGAGCTTCGTGTGCAGCCGTTTGAGTTCGAGCTGCATCTCCTCGCGCAGCTTCCGGTCAAGTGCTGACATCGGTTCGTCGAGGAGCAGGACCTGCGGGCGATTGACCAGAGCGCGAGCGAGGGCGATGCGCTGCTGCTGACCTCCGGAGAGCTGCTCGGGTCTGCGGCCGGCGAAGTCCTCCATCTGGACGAGCGCGAGGACCTCGCGGACGCGTTGGGCGATCTCGGGTTTGGGCACCTTCGCCTGCTTGAGCCCGTAGGCGATGTTGTCGGCGATGTTCATGTGGGGGAAGAGGAGGTAGGACTGGAAGACCGTGTTGACCGGTCTGCGGTGCGGCGGGAGAGAGACGATGTCCTTGCCGGCGAGCAGAATCTCCCCGTCGGTGGGGGCCTCGAAGCCGGCGATCATCCGCAGTAGGGTGGTCTTGCCGCAGCCGGAGGGGCCGAGCAGGGAGAGGAACTCGCCCTTGTGCACGGTGAGGTCGAGGCGTTCGATGGCGGTGTTCTCGCCGAAGACCTTCTTCACCCCTCGGATCTCGAGGTGATCGAGGCCGGTGGACGGTGTCGTCTCGGTGGCGGCTGTGGTGGTCATGATGGCCTTTCGGTCGAGGCAGGCGGTACGACGTGCGGGGCAGCAGGCGGGGTGTTCGGCGGTGGCGCGGCGGTGTCGGGCTGGGACGTGGCGTCGGGCGGGGACGGTGTCGGTGTCGGTGTCGGTGGCGCGGTGGTGTCGGGTGGGGGCGCAGCCTCGAAGGCGATGTGGCCGTCGACGATGGTCAGCGTGTTCGTGATCTCGGCGATCCGGTCGGGCTCGAGGGCGAAGGGATTCGCGCTCGCCAAAGCGAGGTTCGCCCGCTCGCCGAGGCGGATGTGCCCGTTCGCGCCAGACCGCAGCAGGTGCGCCGATCCCGCCGTGTACGCGCGCAGCGCGGTGGTCAGTTCGAGGGCTTCGTCGGGCAGCAGCGGTGCGGTGTCCGCGGCGGCCGGGTGTGAGCGGTTGACGGCGACGTGGAGGGCCTCCCAGGGGTTCGCCGTCGACACCGGCCAGTCCGACCCCATCGCCAGGTGTGCGCCGGTGCGGGCGAAGGAGCCGAAGGGATACAGCCAGCCGGAGCGCTCGGGCCCGAGGACGGGGATGTTGAGGTCGATCATCTGCTGATCGAAGCAGGCCCACAGCGCCTGCAGGTTCGCGGTGATCCCGAGTTCGGCGAAACGGGGAACATCGGCGGGGTCGACGACCTGGACGTGGGCGATGTGATGGCGACGCCCGTCGTCCGGGTGCGCGCCGATCGCCTCGAACGCGTCGAGGGCGGCTTTCACCGCGGCGTCGCCGATCGCGTGGCAGTGGATGTCGAAGCCGGCCGCATCGAGGGCGGCGAAGGAGGCCTCGAGGTGGTCACGGGTGAAGTAGTTCGTGCCGTATCCGCCGCAGGTGCACGTGTATTCGGCGCTCATCGCGGCCGTCTGTGACTCGACGATGCCATCGAGCATGAACTTCACCGAGGTGGTGCGGAAGCGTCCCTCGGTGCGGCATCGATCGCTCAGACGAGCCACCTCGGCGTCGATGTCCTCGACCCCGCGCGGCCACCACAGGCTGCCGACGACTTCGGAACGCAGGTCGTGGGCCTCGTCCGCGCGGACGTAGGTGTCGAAGGGATCGCAGTGGCCGCCGTAGTCGCCGACGATGGCGTCCATCCAGGCCGTGACGCCGAGGGCGCTGAGATAGCCCTGGCCGGCGAGCAGGCCGGCCCGTACAGCCTCCTCATCGGCGGGTGGGATGTGGGCGGAGATGAGATCGATGGCCGCTTCGTGCAGGCATCCGGTGGGTGCGCCTGAGTCGTCCCGGACGATGATTCCGCCTTCGGGGTCCGGAGTGCCGGAGTCGATGCCGGCGATCTTCAGGGCGGCCGTGTTCACCCAGGCCGAATGGTGGTCGGCGCTGAGCAGGATGGTCGGGTGTCCGAGTGTGACGGCTTCGAGGATCTGCGCAGTCGGGTTGCCGCCGGGGAAGTCGGCCATCGACCACCCGCCGCCGGTGATCCAGGCCGGTGAGGTGTCCGAGGTGCCACCCGGTGAGTCGGCTGTGTTAGGAGCGCTGTCTGGGGCGTCTTCGGCGAACCGGCGGATCATGTCCAGAGCTTCGGCGAGTCCGTCGGCACCACTGATGTCACAGGCCAGGGACTCCTGACCGCCGAAGGTCGTGTGCACGTGGGCGTCGACGAATCCGGGGGTGAGCAGGCATCCGGTGGCGGTGATGGTGCGGGCGGCCGGGGAGGCTGCGGGTCCGGTGCCGATCTCGGCGATGAGGCCCTTGCGAATGCTCACACGATTCTCCGGCAGTATCGCGTGCCCGTCGAAGATGATGACACCGAGGATATCGAGGTTCACTGGCTCCACTGCTGCCTCCCGACTGCGTTGTCGTGACAAGGACGGACTCACGGCGTCCGCGCCCTGCAGGATGTCATTGTCGGCTCGGAGAGTCGGGACCGCAAGATCCCGTCCTCAGCCGTTACCGGTTCGTGTCGCTGCGGGTGACCAGGAGCTGAATGTGTCCTGCGTCACCGGTATACCACCTTAACGGAAGTCGTGACGCGATTCCACCGATTCCGTCGCAAAGTTCAACTACGTTTACTGAAAAGCGCAATGCCTGTTGCTGGTGACGCTGAATCGGTGTCTCATACTGCGATATTCGCAGGCGCTGAATCTCGGGTTTGAGGGCGAGCTTGCTGCGGGCCGAGGTCGGCTCCGACAGCAAAGCGGCCCACTCTACGCTGGGCCGCCCAGGATTTTCCGTGGGCTGTTCGGCGTAGAGTGGGCCGGTTCGTCGGTGGGCGTCGCAGAAGGGTGTTGCGGCCGGGGAGCGCCGCGGGGAGGGGGGCGGTCAGCCTGCGAAGGGGCGGCTCAGTCGGGGAAGGTCTGACCGGTGAGCTTCTCGAAGGCCTCGATGTAGCGGGCGCGCGTCTTCTCGACCACCTCGGCGGGCAGGGCCGGAGGCGGAGTGTCCGAGGACTTGTCCCAGCCGGACTCGGTGGTCAGCCAGTCGCGGACGAACTGCTTGTCGAAGCTCGACTGCGCCTGTCCCGCCTCGTACCCGGCGGCATCCCAGAACCGGGACGAATCCGGTGTGAGCACCTCGTCGCCGAGCACGACCGTCCCGTCGGCCAGGGTGCCGAACTCGAACTTCGTATCCGCGAGGATGATGCCGCGTTCGCGGGCGATCTGCTCGGCGCGCTGATAGATCTCGATCGTGAGATCGCGGATCACCGAGGCGGTCCCGTCCCCGATGGTCTCCGCGATCTGTTCGAAGCTGACGTTCTCGTCATGATCGCCGAGCTCGGCCTTCGTCGCCGGAGTGAAGATCGGCGGTTCGAGCCGGTCGGCCTCGACGAGGCCCGCCGGCAGCCGAATGCCGCACACCGACCCGGTGGCCTTGTAGTCGGCCATGCCCGAACCGGTGAGGTACCCGCGGGCGACGCACTCGACGGGCAGCATGGCCAGGTTCTCGACAATGAGTCCGCGACCGCGCACGGCCTCGGGGACATCGGAGCTGATGACGTGGTTGCCGATGACCTCGGCGAGCTGGTCGAACCACCACAGGCTCAGGCCCGTGAGCACCTTGCCCTTGTCCGGGATCTCCGAGTCGAGGACCCAGTCATAGGCCGAGATGCGGTCGGAGGCGACCATGAGCAGACGGTCCGCCGAGGCGGTGTCGGCGGCATCCGCGGGAATGTAGAGATCGCGGACCTTGCCTGAGTAGACGTGCGTCCAGCCGGGCAATTGTGGGGCGACGGTCTTGAGACCGGCCGCAGATGGAGCCGAAGAGTCCGCCGAGGCGGCCGTGGCCGGTGCATTCGACGCCGTGGCCGGTGCGGGTGCGCTCGCCTCGGGGGCGGGGTAGATGTCGGCGAGTTCGATGGCACCGCGCGCGGCCGCCTCGGCGATGTCGGTGCGGTGCTGCTCACCGTCCCATTTGATCTCGTCGACGGCGGCGTAGGCCTTCGCGCGTGCCTCATGCAGATCGCTGCCCAGTGAGACGACGGAGAGCACACGACCGCCGGAGGTGACGATGTCACCGGTCTCGGCGATGTCCTTCGTGATCACGGCATCCTCGGGGGCGAACCCTCCGCTGGGGCCGGTCGCGAGCTTCGTGCCCGCATGCAGAACGCTGATGTCGGGCAGGTTCGCCACGGTGTCGAGGCCGCGGATGATGTCCCCGGTGCTCGGCGTGCCGGGGTAGTTCTCCGCGGCCATGACGACCGTCACCGAGGTGCGCGGATCCCACTCGAGCGAACCCACCTCGTCGAGTCGGCCCTCGGCCGCGGCGAGCATCGTCTGCCCCAGGGGGCTGTTCAGCCTGGCGAGCACGGACTGGGTCTCAGGGTCGCCGAAGCGGACATTGAACTCGACGACGCGCAGCCCCTTCGACGTCAGTGCGAGTCCGCAGTAGAGCAGCCCGGTGAACGGGGTGCCGCGGCGGGCCATCTCGTCGACGACGGGCTGGGCGACTTTCGATACGATCTCGTCGACGGTGCCGGCGGGCAGCCACGGCAGCGGCGAATAGGCGCCCATGCCGCCGGTGTTCGGGCCGGTGTCGCCGTCGCCGATGCGTTTGAAGTCCTGAGCGGGCGCCAGGGGGACCGTGTGCGCACCGTCGCAGAGGACGAACAGGGAGACTTCGGGGCCGTCGAGATAGTCCTCGATGACGACCCGGTCGGAGACCTCGAGGCACGAGCTCGCATGCTCCAGCGCCGCATCGAAGTCGTCGGTGACGACGACGCCCTTGCCCGCAGCCAGACCATCGGCCTTGACCACGTGCGGGGCGCCGAATTCGCGCAGAGCGGCGGCCGCCTCGTCGGGGGAGTAGGCCACCTGGGCGCGCGCGGTCGGCACATTCGCGGACTCCATGACCTCCTTCGCAAACGCCTTCGACCCTTCGAGGTGGGCCGCCTCGGCGCTGGGCCCGAAGACGGGGAACGACGCCTCGCGCAGGGCATCGGCGACGCCGGCGACGAGCGGTGCCTCGGGGCCGATGACGACGAGGTCGACGTCGAGGGACTCGGCCAGCGCGGTCACGGCGGCCGCATCGGAGGCATCGACGGCCTCGGTGTGGGCGATCTGCGCGATTCCGGGATTGCCGGGAGCGGCGATGACGGCGTCGACCTGCGGGTCGCGCGAGAGAGCAAGGACGAGGGCGTGTTCACGGGAGCCCGAACCGATGGCAAGAACCTTCACGCCACCAGCCTAAAGGGTCGTAGGCTTGAACGCGTGACCCTCTCGACTTTCACTCCCACGCAGGCCGCCGAGCTCGCCGTCGTCATCCGTTCCGGTGTCGTCGAATCCCGGCACATCGGATCCGCTGTGGTCCTCGACCCCAACGGTGCACCGGTGATGCGGCTGGGCGCCCCCGAGGTTCCCGTATTCACCCGGTCGAGTCTCAAGCCGCTGCAGGCGATCGCGGCGATGAGCCTCGGTGCGCAGCTGACCGGTCCGGCCGCGGCTCTGGCCACGGCCTCGCACAAGTCCGAAGCCGGGCACGTCGAGGTGGTGTCGTCCATGCTCGATTCCGCGGACTTACGCGTCGGTGACCTGCAGTGCCCGTCCGCTCATCCCGCCGACGGAGCCTTCCGGCGTCAGCTCCAGGACCGGCTGCGCGCTGCGGGCGACGCCGAGACGGACCCGCGCTCGCCGCTGTACTTCAACTGCTCGGGCAAACACACTGCTTTCCTCATGGCTGCCCGCGCGATCGGTGCGGACACCGAGACCTATCTTTCGCCCGACCATCCCGTGCAGACTCAGGTCGCCGAGGTGGTCGAATCCTTCGCGTCCGAGACCCCGGCCGCGGTCGGGGTCGACGGCTGCGGGGCGCCCGTGTTCGCGCTCAGCCTGGTGGGTTTGGCCCGCGCGATCGGGCGCGTGGTGCGCATGGGCAGTGCAGACGGGCAGGAGTGGTCTGGGTACGAGTCCGAAGCGCGGACGCTCATGGACGCGGTCTTCGCGGACCCGTGGGCCATCGAAGGGCACGGACGACCGAACACCACGGTTATCGAGCGCCTCGGCGTCTTCGCCAAGGGCGGGGCCGAGGGAGTCATCGTCATGGCAACGAAGTCCGGGTACTCGGTGGCGCTCAAGTGCCTCGACGGATCCTCCCGGGCCACCGGGCTCGTCGCACTCACTCTGCTCGACCGGGCCGGCGCCTTCGACAGCGCCGTCGACGGCGCTTTCGACGGTGTCGAGCGTGACGGCGGGGCCGCCTCGGCGGAAGAACCCGCGGCGACGATCGCCGCGATCACGGACCCGGTCACCGGCGGCACGGATTCCGAGGGGCGGACGAGCGTTGTCGGGCGGCTGGCGCTCGGGGAAGATGTTGCCGAGATCAGTGAGAGGAAGAGGGACTGATGGCGATTCGCAGAAGGATCGACCCCGATCAGGGGCGCAGCGCACTGGAGATGTGGGTGGCGCACGGCGCGCTCGACGCCGCCCCGGCCGACCGGTCGACGACCGCCACGGCCGTCCGATTCACCCTCGAGGAGCTCGCCGCTCGCGCCGAAGGCAACAGCGTGGAGGTCCGGGTCCCGCCGTTCGGGGTCACGCAGTGCATTGCGGGTCCGCGGCACACGCGCGGCACCCCGCCGAACGTCGTCGAGACCTCCGCCGAGGTGTGGCTCGAACTCGTCACCGGACGCACCGACTTCGCCGCGGCGCTCGCGGCGGGCCGGATCGATGCCTCGGGAACTCGGGCCGACCTCGGCGACCACCTCCCTCTCTTCACCACGGCAGAACTCGAGGACCGGCGATGAGCGCTCAGATCACCCAGACCACGTCCTTCATCGGCGGGCGGCACGTGCCCTCGCTCATCACCTACCCCAACGTCGACCCGGCGACCGGCGGCATCCTCGGCGACGTCTCTCGCGGCGGCGCCGACGAGGTCGATCGTGCGGTCAAGGCAGCGGCGCGGGCGCAGCGGGAATGGCGGAAGTCGAGCCCGGAGCAGCGTTCGCGGATGCTCGTGGCCACCGCGGCCGTCATCACCGAACACCGCGACGACCTCGCACGGCTCGAATCCGAGGACACCGGCAAACCGCTCACCCAGGCCTATGCGGACGTCGATGTCTGCGCCCGCTACTTCGAGTTCTACGGCCACACCATCGAGTCCTACTACGGCCACGCGATCCCGATGGCCGACGACATGCACGTCTACACCCGACGCGAACCCTACGGTGTGACCGGGCACATCGTCGCCTGGAACTACCCGCTGCAGCTCATCGGCCGCGCCGCCGCGACCTCCTTGGCCACGGGCAACTGCGCCGTGGCGAAACCCGCCGACGAGACGCCGCGCTCGACCGTCCGCCTGGCCGAGCTCATCCACTCGGTCGGGTTCCCGACCGGTGCGTTCAACGTCGTCACCGGTCTCGGCGCCGAGGCGGGGGCGGCGCTGGCGGCACACCCCGGAATCGCGCACCTCGGCTTCGTCGGGTCGACGCAGACCGGTTCGTCCATCGCCCATGCCGCCGCCGACCGGGTCATTCCCACAGTGCTCGAGCTCGGCGGGAAGTCCGCGAACATCGTCTTTCCTGATGCCGACATCGATGCGGCCATGCCGTCCCTGCTGCGGTCGATCATCCAGAACGCCGGGCAGACCTGCTCGGCCGGATCCCGGCTGCTCGTCCACCGCGACGTCCACGCCGAGGTCGTCGAGAAGATGGCTGCGGCGATGGGCCAGGTGACCATCGGCTACGGCCTCGACGACCTGATGCTCGGGCCCTTGATCTCGGCCAAGCAGCACGACCGGGTCGCCGGATTCCTCGCCGAGGCCGGGGCCGGTTCGCCTGGGGCTGCCGGGGCTGTGGGATCCGCTGGGGTCGGTGCCGGTGCCGGGGCCGGGTCCGGGGCCGGGCAGATCGTCACCGGGGCCGGGTCCGGGGCCGGGCAGATCGTCACCGGGGCCGGGTCCGGGGCCGGGCAGATCGTCACCGGGGGTACGCGTCCCGAGGGACTGGCCGACGACCTCGCCGCGGGTGCCTTCATCACTCCCACCCTCGTCGATTCGGTCGACCCGCGCTCGCGGATCGCACAGGAGGAGGTCTTCGGTCCCGTCGTCGTGACGATGCCCTTCGGCGACGAGGACGAGGCCGTGGCGCTGGCCAACGGCACCGACTACGGCCTGGTCACTGCGCTGTGGACCAAGGACATCTCTCGTGCTCACCGCCTCGCCGCCGAGGTCGAGGCCGGGCAGATCTTCGTCAACACCTACGGTGCCGGCGGGGGAGTCGAGCTGCCCTTCGGCGGGTTCAAGAAATCCGGGTACGGGCGTGAGAAGTCCATCGAAGCCCTCGATGAGTACACCCAGACGAAGACCGTCGCCGTCAAACTGTGACGGTGCTCAAGCTGTGACGGTGCTCAAGCTGTGACTGCGCGGTTGGCACTGCGGCTGCGGACGCTGGCACGGCGGCTGCGGCGGGAGCGCTGCGGTTGCGGGCACTGGCGCGGATGTGGGAGCTGCGGGCGCTGGGGTCACGGCTGCAAACGCGACTGTATAGCTGAGGTGTATGCGGCCAACATTTGTGCAGTGCGTATGCACTTTCAGATGACAGTGAGGTGTCCCCGGCAGTCGGGTCGTGACCGAAACGCGCGGTCGGTGTCCCGGGCGTACTGCGCAGGCCGCGGAACCGTGCGGACGGTTCGGAACGGGGTGCGACGATGACGTTTTCGGTGCTCGGCCTCGTTCTCATCGCCTCCGTCGCGCACGCCGTGTGGAACCTCGCTGCGAAGTCCGTGTCCGGCAAGGGCTACGCGTTCGTCCTGGCCTATCACGGACTCTCGGCGGTCCTGCTCGCTCCGGTCGCGATCGTCCTCATCGCCACCGGGGACCAGCCGCTGAACTGGACTCTCGTCGGTGCCGCCGTGCTCAGCGCCCTGTTCCACATCGCCTATTCGGTCTCCCTGCAGTCCGGCTACGACCACGCCCCGCTGGGCGTCGTCTACCCGACCGCCCGCGGCACCGGGCCGGTCGTGACGATCATCATCGCAGTGACCTTCCTCGGTGAACGTCCCACCCTCGCCGAGGTGGCCGGTGCCTTCGTCGTCATCGCCGGCATCGCGGTGGTCACCGTCCGACCCCGAGCAATCGGGGAGAACCCCACCAGCGGTTCCGGGCTGCGCCGAGGACTCGCCTGGGGCGGACTGATCGGGGCGTTCATCGCCTGCTACACACTGTGGGACGACTTCGCGGTCAATCACGTCAGCGATTCCCCGCTGCTCTACTTCGCCGTGTCCGAGGCCTGCGTCGGCCTGCTCATGGCCGCCGGCATCGTGGCGCTGCCGGGAGGCAGTGCCCGGCGCGCTGACTTCCGGGCGGTGCTGGCCGACCACAAGCGGGCACTCGTGACCGTGGCGATCCTGTCACCCGTGGCCTATGTGCTCGTCCTGTATGCGATGCAGCGGGCACCGGTGGCCCTCGTCGCCCCGGTGCGGGAGACCTCGATCATCATCGGCACCCTGTTGGCCTGGTGGTTCTTCGGGGAGAAGAACATCGGGCTCAAGATCGTCGGGGCCTGCGTCGTCGTCGTGGGGATCGGACTCATCGCCCTCGGGTGAGGGGACCGGCCGTCTCGAAGGAGAGGGGCCGGCGCCCTCGAGGAAGGCCCGGAAGGGTCCGCGTCCGCCCGTCGGTGTGCTCGGCGCTCAGCGGCGGCGGCCGGGCTGGCGCCTGGTCACGCGCACCACCCGGACCGGGCATACGGCATGCGAGAGCACGCCCTGCGAGGTCGACCCGAGGATCGTCGACACGAAGCCGCCGCGGCCGCGGGAGCCGATGACCACGAGGTCGGCGGTGTAGGTCGCGGAGACGAGCACCTCGGTGGCGGGGGCATCGAAGATCGAGTACCGCACCTCGAGGTCGGGAAAGTCCGCGCGCAGCGATTCGACGGCGGCGTCGAAGGACTTCGCCGCCTCGTCGTACATCTTCACCAGGTGATCTTCGCTCGGCATCCATTCCGGGGAGAGGATATGCGTGGCGGTGACCCCGACGAGGCGCAGCGGGGTGCCGTAGATCGCCGCCTGCGCGGCGGCCGCACGCAGCACCGGAGTGTCGGTCTCGAACGGGTCGACGGCGGCGACGATCTCACCGGAGAAGTCGGGACGATCCCTGCCGTCCGCCTCGGCGGTTCGGGCTCCGCTCGCACGTACGGGCAGATCGATCGGCAGCGGAGCATCGGGCATCACCCGGGTCGGCCAGGTGCTCGGGATGACGACGGTCGGGCAGTGGGAGTGGGCGGGCATGGCCAGGGCCACGGAACCGAGCAGGCGACCGGCGAATCCGCCGCGCCCGCGGGCTCCGACGACGGCGAGATCGGCGGTCTTCGAATGTTCGACCATCACCCCCGAGGCATCCCCGGGAACGATCGTGGTCGACACGGGAACCCCGGCTTCCGTCACCGAGGCGGCGGCCGCCTCGGCGGTGTCTTCGATCGTCTTCTTCACGGCGGCGTCGAAATCGGCGGGGTAGACGATATCGGCCTGGCTCATATTGACCCCGGGAACGGTGTACGCGGAGATGAGGCGGATCTGGGAGTCGGTCTTCTGCGCGTGGGAGATCGCCCACTTCAGGGCGCACTGGGCGTTGTCGGAGCCGTCGATGCCGACGATGATCGTGTGGGACATGTCAGAACCTCTGTCTGCTGGACCGGTCAACTGGTGAGTCCAGTTTATGGGAACGGGCGTGAGACTGCCTGGGAGGAGGCTCAGGCTGACTCGACTAGACTGTTCGCGACCTGTTCTGCCGGGGTATCCGCCCGGTGTCCCATCGGCCGTGAGCGGCCCCGTGCCCAAGGAGATCATGAAGGACCAGATCGACGTCGCCGTCCGTCGCAGCCCCAAGTACTCGGTGTTCATGGGCATCGGCGCGGTGCTCGGCGTCATCGCCTCCGGCGTCCTCGCACTCTTCGTCGACCCGGCTGCGATGCCGATGGGGTACACAGTGTCCAAGGGTCTGGGTCTGATGCTGCTCGTCCTCGGCACGGCGGGACTGTTCCTCGGCGGGCTCGTCGCCCTCATCCTCGACTGGGCGGGCCGGAGACGGGCCAAGGAGTACCAGGTGGACGCGCAGATCGACATGGTCGACGACCCGAAGGAGATCGCCCGCAGGCGGCTGGCCGAAGCGCGCGGGGAGGACCCGGACGCGAGTGCCGATGGGGCCGACGCCGAGGCCGTCGACGAAGCTGCCGACGAAGCCGCCGCCGAGGACACCTCCGAGTCCCGAGTCACGAAGCGCGATGCCGAGCCCGGCTCAGCTCCGGGAACCTCCCACTGACCGGAGTTCCACAGTCTGAGCGCGGTGGCGAAGCGGCTCATCGGGTATGAGACAATTTCCATCGTGGCAAGAGGAGACGGGCAGCTGACGCACGAAATCGACCCCCAGGACCGCGGACCGCAGGATGAATGCGGTGTGTTCGGAGTCTGGGCACCCGGCGAAGAAACCGCCAAACTCACCTACTTCGGGCTCTACGCCCTGCAGCATCGAGGGCAGGAATCCGCCGGAATCGCCGCCAGCAACGGGCGTCAGATCCTGATCTACCGCGACATGGGCCTGGTCTCTCAGGTGTTCCACGAACGCGACCTCGAACTCCTCCAAGGGCACATCGCCGTCGGCCACACGCGGTACTCGACGACGGGTTCGCCCTCGTTCGAAAATGCTCAGCCCACGCTCGGACCGACCCCGTTCGGCACCGTCGCCTTGGCCCACAACGGCAACCTCACGAACTTCGACGAGCTCGAGGCCATGGCCGACGGCCGCCGCGACCACGCGACGAAGGTCGTCGAGGAGGCCACGAAGAAGACCTCCCGCACCCGACCCTTCCGCGACTCCTCGAACGACACTTCGCTGGTCACCGAACTCTTCGCGACCGAGCAGGGGGAGAACCTCACCGAGGCGGCGTTGAGCCTGCTGCCCCACGTCGACGGAGCGTTCTCGCTGGTGTACATGGACGAGAACACCCTCTACGCGGCCCGTGACCGACATGGGGTCCGCCCCCTGTCGCTGGGTCGGTTGGAGAACGGCTGGGTCGTGGCCTCGGAGACCGCGGCACTCGACATCGTCGGGGCGAAGTTCGTCCGCGACGTCGAACCCGGAGAGCTCATCGCCATCGACGAGGACGGACTTCGCTCCCACCGCTTCGCCGAACCGAGCCAGGCCCGCTGCGTCTTCGAATACGTCTATCTCGCCCGCCCGGACAGCATGCTCGCCGGCAAGAACGTCCACGCCGCCCGCACCCAGATGGGCCGACAGCTGGCCGAGGAGTATCCGGTCGATGCCGATCTCGTCATCGCCACACCCGAATCGGGAACACCGGCGGCCGTCGGCTACGCCGAGGCCTCGGGCATCCCCTTCGGTCAGGGGCTGATGAAGAACGCCTACGTCGGCCGCACCTTCATCCAGCCCTCGCAGACTCTGCGGCAGCTGGGCATCCGGCTCAAGCTCAACCCGCTGCGAGAGAACATCGAAGGCAAACGTCTCGTCGTCGTCGATGATTCGATCGTGCGCGGCAACACCCAGCGGGCGCTCGTGCGGATGCTGCGGGAGGCCGGGGCGAAGGAGATCCATGTCCGCATCTCCTCCCCGCCGGTGAAGTGGCCGTGCTTCTACGGGATCGACTTCGCCACCCGGGCCGAGCTCATCGCCAACGGACTGACCACGAACGAGATCTGCGACAACCTCGGCGCGGATTCCCTCGGTTACATCTCTTTGGACGGCATGATCGCCGCCACCCAGCAGGAGCGCAGTCAGCTGTGCACCGCGTGCTTCTCGGGCGAGTACCCGATTCCCGTCAACAACACCCCCGCCGACAAAGGATGCTGAGTTGAGTTCCGACGCGAACCCGAAGTCCACCACCTATGCCGCCGCCGGCGTCGACGTCGAGGCCGGTGATCGCGCCGTCGAACTCATGAAGGCCGCCGTCTCCGCGACCCACAACTCCTCGGTGATCGGTGGGATGGGCGGATTCGCCGGACTCTTCGACGTCTCCGTGCTCAAGGACTACGACCGTCCGCTGCTGGCGTCGTCGACCGACGGGGTGGGCACGAAGGTCGCCATCGCGCAGGCCCTCGACAAGCACGACACCATCGGCTATGACCTCGTGGGCATGGTCGTCGACGACATCATCGTCTGCGGCGCCCGTCCGCTGTTCATGACCGACTACATCGCCTGCGGCAAGGTCGTGGCCGAACGCATCGCCGACATCGTGCGCGGCATCGCCGACGCCTGTGCCTCCGCCGGTGTGGCGCTGGTCGGCGGCGAGACCGCGGAGCATCCGGGTCTGCTCGGTGTCGACGAATACGATGTCGCCGGTGCCGCCACCGGTGTCGTCGAGGCTGCGGATCTCCTCGGGCCGGAGAAGGTGCGGGCCGGTGACGTCCTCATCGGTCTGCCGGCGTCGGGCATCCACTCCAACGGCTACTCCCTCGTCCGTCACATCATCGCCGAGGCGGGATGGGGCCTGGATCGGCAGGTCGAGGAATTCGGCCGCACCCTCGGCGAGGAGCTGCTCGTTCCCACCCACGTCTACACCGGTGAGCTCGCCGCACTCTTCGACGCCCTGCCCGAGGCCGTGCATTCGGTCTCCCACGTCACCGGCGGGGGACTCTCGGCCAATGTGGCCCGCGTGCTCCCGCAGGGTCTGGTCGCGCAGATGTCGCGGTCGACGTGGGAGGTCCCGGCAGTGTTCTCCGTGCTCGGGGACCTCGGCGGAGTGCCGCGGGCCGACCGTGAACGCACCTGGAACCTCGGTGTCGGCATGGTCCTCGTCGTCGACCCGTCCGCGGTCGACGGTGTGCTGGCCGCGAGCCCCGGAGCCTGGGTGCTCGGCGACGTCGCCGCTGACGACGGTGCCCTGGTCTCCGAGCCCTCCTATGTGCAGGGCGCCAAGGGCGTCGACGGCGGCGCCGCGATCCTGCAATAGGGAGCCCTGCCCCCGGCAACGGTGCGGAATGCTTCCGCACGGACGCACCTGGGGTGGGCGCCGCCTCGGCGATGGAATCCCGGGGGAATACCGCGGTCGACGACAGTGCGCGGGCACGACTGAGGGCGGGGACCGAAGCCCCCGCCCTCACATAAGTCTGTTCAGCCGTGTGCGGCTGCTACGCGCTCACTTCTCGTCGTACTCGTCATCATCGTCGACGTTGTACTTATCGGCGTAGTCGGAGTAGTCGGGTTCATCGTCATACGGATCCGACGGACCGGACTGACGAGAGTCGGCGCCCAGCTCCTCCTGGAGTCGATTAAGGTCGGTATCCGGGCTGTAGTATTTCAGCTTCCGAGCTACCTTGATCTGCTTTGCCTTTGCGCGGCCGCGACCCACTGGCGTGACCCCCTCCGTCGTCATGTGGGGCAGATGGCCCCGGACTAGATCTCTGCTATGCGCTTAAATCCTACCTGTTCGTACTGTGAAGTTCCATTTTGAGGGCGGACCTTGGATAGGCTGAACCCATGGCCTACCGTCGCGATTATGTCGTCACCCTGCGGATCTTCGAACCTCTTGTGGTGCATTCCGAATTGCAAGACAGGCAGGTGGAGGACAACCGTTCGCGGGTCGAGCGGCAGATCTCTCAGGACGCAGACAAGCGCTTGATCTCCCTGCCGCCGAGCCCTGTGGCCGATTCCTTTCGGCGGACTCCGATCTTCCTTCCAGCGTCTCAGACAGCGGACGGAGTCGACCGTTTCTGCCCTGCTCAGGAGGACATCCGCGGCTGGGAGGCGCTCGAATCGCTGACCGAGCACACCTCCAAGGCGACCCTGGACATCATCGCCCCGAAGTCCGCCCGCCGGCGTGCGGCCAGCCGCCGCGCCGAATGGCTGCAGGACGCGAAGGACACCCGGATCTTCACCCGCGTCTCGGCCTGGGACGTGCCGCCGGCGTGGTGGCTGTTCTTCTCCCTGTCGGAAGACCAGATCATCACCGAGGAGACCGATGCCGGTCTGCGTGTGATCATCCGCACGGACATCCTCGCCGCCTCGGCGCGGATGGAGTGGGCGGCGGAGACAGTCGCGGACAATTCGAAGGTCGTCGACATGGTCGAGCAGACATCGGCCCTGGCCGAATGGATCGACACGTTCGACATGAACTCGATCCTCGAACTCGACCTCGGCGGAATGTCAGATGTGCTGTGGCCGAACGAAGCCCCCGAACTCGTCGATTCGTGGGTGACTGCGCTGAGCAATGACGACCATGAGTCCGCGGTCGCCGCTTTCCAGAAGTACGCGGCCGCCTGGGAGCAGCTCAACCTCTACGCCCGCAGCTCCTGACCCCTCTTGCTACCTGACGGCGGCCCAGCAACCTCCACGCCAGGTTGCTGGGCCGCCGTCGGGTAGCAATAAGGGCGGATAGGATTGTCTGCGAACGATCCGCACCCGAGAGGACGAGCTGCGTAAGCGTATGGATGAACACAAGCGCCGTCTCCTGACGAGCCAGGATCCCGCCGCCGAAGGCCCGGATCACGCCGGCTCGTCCGGCACCGCCGCCTCCGGCGAGTCCACGTCGGCCGAGTCCTCCATCGGGACGACCGCAGAGCCGACCACGGAACCGACCGCAGAGCCGACCGCAGGACCGAAGCCCCGCACCCGGCCGAAGTCCCGTACTCGGGTGCGACCGCTGTCGAAGGTCGGCATCGGGTGGCGCCTTGCGATCACGGCGCTGGCCTTCGTCATCCTCACCTGTGGGCAGTTCCTCAACACCAACGACTTCTTCCCGCTCGGCTCGCTGACCCAGTACGCGACCGCCAAGGACCTCAACGGCACGGTCGGTTCGACATGCATCGCCGCCCAGTTCCCCGGCGAGGACGAACCGCGCCGACTCGGGTTCAACGCGGCCACCGTCGGCATCGAACGCGGAGACGTCGAATCCCAGCTCGACCGCGTCATCGCCCACCCCGAACTCATGCAGTCCATGGCCGACTCGTACGTGCGGCTGCACCCGAACGAACCGAAGCCCGAGACGATGATCCTCTGCCGCACCACCACCCAGCTCAAGAACGGCATCAGCGTCGGCGAACCCGAAGAATCGACCCTGGCGACCTGGGAGGTGCGATGAGCCGCACCCCGACACTGACGACGACCCCCGCCGAGGCGGCCCCCACCAACGCATTCCTGCGCTGGTTCCTCCCCGAGCTCCCTTTGGCCCGGGTGGCCGTGTTCCGCGTCTTCGTCTACCTCTTCATCATCATCGACGTGCTCACCATCTCCGGTGACGTCATCGCCCACGGCTGGACGCCGGAGTTCTACCAACCGCTGTGGCTGGCCCGGTTCCTCCACATCCCCGCCGTCAGCGTCCTCGGCGCGCAGCTCCTGCTCGCAGCGATCATCGTCTTCTCCCTGCTCGCGGCCGCCGGCCTCCTCCAACGCATCAGCGGCTGGGCGGTGGCGATCGCCTTCGGCCTGTGGATGTTCTACACGCAGGGCTACGGCTACGTCGCCCACGACCATATGGCCCTCGTCATCGCCGCCCTCGTCCTGCCGACGGTCGGCGTCGCGCGGTTTCGGGACGTCGGCACCACCTCGGCGAAGGCAGGGTGGGCGCTGCGGGTGGTGCAGATCGCGGTCGTCCTCACCTACTTCTACTCGGCGGTGATGAAGTGGATCGCCTCGGGCAACATCGCCGATTGGGGCAACGGGGCCGTGATCATCTGGGCGCTCATGCGCCGCGGAGCCGAATGGTCGAAGCCGTTCCTCGAGATGCCCGGATTCCTCATCGCCGGGCAGTGGGCGACGCTCGCCTTCGAGTTCCTCTCACCTCTCGCCCTGCTCGCCAAGGGCAGGTGGCTCTACGGGGTCGTCGCGTTCTTCTGCCTCTTCCACCTCATGACCTACCTGGCGCTGGGCATCCACTTCCTGCCGACCGTCATCTGCTGGGCGGCGTTCCTGCCGCTTGAGAAGCTCGTGCCGAAGCGGTTCACCGGCACGGGCGCTGCCTAGTCGTCGTCGGTGTCGTCTGGGGCATCGATGGTCGGGTGAGTCTCGGCGTCATCGACCCGGAGTGCGCCGATCACCGCGCGCACCGCGACACGTTCGGCAGTGTCCGGGCGCATCACCGCAACGATCCAGCGGGTCGTGCTCACCCCCGTCAGCGGCACGAGTGAAAGCCCCGCATCGCGCGGCGTCGTGTACCGGGGGAGGAGCGCGATCTGGTCCGAGGAGGCGACGATCGCCTCGATGAGCCGATTGTCCCGGATGCGTTGGACGACGTCGAGGGTGCGCCCGGTGACGTGCTCGATCGAGGTGAGGATCGTGTCGAAGGGGTATCCGCGGGGCACCCCCACCCAGCGACAGTCGACGACATCCTCCGGGCTCAGCGAGGTGCGATCGGCGAGCGGATGGTCGCTCGCGAGTGCGACGTCGATGGGTTCGCGGGCGAGCGGAACGACAGTGAGTCCGTCGGTGCCGAGCGGGCGTTCGGCGACGAGGCTGTGCGCGACGACGATATCGACATCCCTGGTCAGCCCCGCGAATTCGTGCTCGGCGAGGTCGACGTCGTCCATCCGCAGGTCGATGTGAGGGTGGTTCTCCCGCAGCCGACGCAGCGCATCGGGCAGGAGGTGGGTGAGCGCGCTGGGCAGCCCTGCCAGGGTGATCTCTCCGATGGCCTCGCCGAGGTGGCCCTCCCACTGCGCCTGCACCCGGGCGAGCGTGCGGGCCACGTCCCGCCCGCCGTCGGCGAGCAGTCGTCCCGCTGCAGTGAGCGTGAGTCCGCGACCGGCAGGTTCGACGAGGGGATGGCCGATCTCGCGGCCGGCGTGCCTCAGCTGTTGTGAGACGGCGGACGGGGAGCGGTGGGTCACGTCGGCGACGGCGGTGACGCTGCCGTATTCGTCGAACAGGCGCAGCAGCTCGAGATGCCTCGGATCGATGACCATGAAGCCATGCTACAGAGTCAGTGAAGCACCCTGCGATTGTGCTTCAGTGTGCGCGGGTTCGAGAATGAGGTCATGTCATTCAAACACTGTCTGCTCGCCGCCTCGGTGGCGGTGATGTGGGGACTGAACTTCCTCGCGATCGATCTCTCGCTCGACCAGTTCCCACCGTTCTTCCTCGTCGCCCTGCGCTTCGCCGTCCTCGCGCTGCCGGCGCTGCTGTTCGTGCCGAAGCCCGACGTGAAATTCCGGTGGATCCTCGGATACGGGTTCGGCTTCGGGGTACTCCAGTTTGCGTTCCTCTACTGGGCGATGGCCACCGGCATGCCCACCGGACTGGCCTCGCTGGTCCTCCAGGCCTCGGGGCCCTTCACCGTGCTGCTGGGAATGACCTTCCTGCGCGAGAGAGTGCGTGCCTCGCAGATGGTGTTCCTGCTCGTCGCGATGGCCGGACTCGGGGTCGTCGGCTGGCAGCGCCTCGACTCTTCGGCGAGCTTCCTGCCCTTCCTCCTCACTCTGGCCGGGGCATTCGGGTGGGCGATCGGCAATGTCTGCAATCGGCAGGCGCATTCGGTCGAGCCCGTGAAGTTCACGATGTGGATGTCGATCGTCCCACCGCTGCCGATGCTGCTCATCTCACTCGCGGTCGAAGGGCCGGCTGCGATCGGCGGTTCGATGACGACGCTCGGCACGACGACCGGCCTGCTCGGCGTGGCGGGACTGATCTACACCGTGGTCATCGCGACGATCCTCGGCTCCGGCATCTGGTCGTGGCTGATGTCACGCAATCCTGCCGGGGTCGTCGCACCGTTCTCGATGCTTGTGCCCGTGGTCGGGATGAGCGCGGCCTGGCTCGTCCTCGGCGAGACCGTGACGGCAGGGGAGCTGTGCGGGGCCGCGCTCGTCATCATCGGCGTCCTCGGTGCCGGGCTCAAGGCGGCGAAGGGTGCGAGAATCCTCGCCGAGGCGGTGCCGGTCGACGAATCGGACATCGAGGGCACCCACCCCGACGTCTCCGCGGTTAGGCCCGGCCACGTGTGACCTCCCCGCGGGGACGCAATGAGGAGGTAGGAGCGCGCACCGATTTAGGGTGGTGCCTATGACCGCATCGGAGAATCGTCAGCTCACCGCCGAGGAACTCCTCGCGTCCCCGCGGGGACGTTCGCTGGTGTTCACGATCGCGAGCCAGATGCCCGAAAGGATCGAACGCGAGCTGAGCGCGGACGACGGACCGCAGACGGACGCTGCGCGCGCCTACGCCGAGTTCAACGAAACCACCTTCATCGCCGCCTACCTCCAGGATCGGGCCCATGGCGCAGCCGTGGTGATGTACCAGGGGCCGGACACAACAGAGCTGGAAGATGATGATGCGCTCCCGGCCGACGTCGCTGAGAAGCTCGGGCACATCTCACCTGTTTCTCCCACCCAGGAGGACCTCGAAGATGCCTTGGCCGAGGTGATCTCCGGGGCAATGTACTGGCAGCCCCCGCACGGAGGCGACCTCGTGGCAGGTGCACCCGAAGTGCGGCAGGCGCTCATTCCCTTCGCCGAGACGATTCTCGCCACCGGTCTCCTTGACGGTTGGTCGCGTCCGCTCGATCGGGATAACCAATGGGCACTGGCGTGGGACGACTCGGAGGACAAGGGCGTGCTGCCCGCCGTGTACTCCGCAGATCCGGAGAACCCTGCAGCTCTTGCCGAAGTCAGTCGTGACGATATGGTCGCGCCCTTCGATCCCAGCTCGGGTGTCGTGATGCCGCAGAATCTGAAGGGCTGGCTGGCGTGGATGCTGACCGCCGAAACGGACTATCGCCACGACTTCGCACAGGACCCGTTTGAGGAAGTCAGCGGCGAATGGTGGTCGATTCCACCGTTCGGCCTGTGGACCTCGACAGACTGCTGGCCGAAGGGCACGCCCATCGGTGTCGACCTCGTCGAGGACGATTGCGGACTCGAGCGAGCCCGTGCCTGTCGGCTGGAGATCCGGACCGAGGCCCGTATCTGCGAAATCCACGCCCCGGATGACTGGGCCGAACTCTGCCGTCGCTATCCGCTCGACGTCAGTGCACAACGGCGGTACGTATGGTCCGAAGCGACCGGCCGGAAGGGCCGTTGGGTGATCCCGGACTGGTCACGGGTGACCGAGGAGTTCGACGGCGTGCACGTCAGCCTCGCCGGATACCTTCGTACGGCCGGCGCCGTCATCGACCTCGGCGATGCGAACTTCATCGAGGACTCACCGTCACGTCCGACGGCAGGCGATACGGACGAGCGGACAGCGAGCCTCATGGCCGGCTGGAACCCGGACACGACGTATTGGCTGGGCGACGTCGTCACCGGCATCGCCGAGGTGGCCGAATGGGCCTATGACGACGACGCGGATGCGTGGCGCCAGGTGCCGCCTCGGTGAGTGACCCGCGTCCCCGCGGGGACGTCGCGGCCGGTCGACCCCAGCGTCACGGCGCCAGACTCGGGGCCCCGTCGATCCCGAAGCGGGACTTGAGTGCTCGGCGAGCGGCGAACCAGCCGTTCATCCCGTGCACGCCCGGTGCCGGCGGGGTCGCCGCCGAGCACAGGAAGGCTCCGGGGACTCCGAGACTGTAGTTGTCCCAACTCGTGCGCGGCCGCGCCATCATCCGGTAGAAGGACACGACACCGGTGGCGATGTCCCCGCCGATGTAGTTCTGGTTGTGCCCGGCCATCTCGGAGGCGGGGATCGCATTGTGCGCGACGATCCGATCCCGGAAACCGGGCGCGAAGCGTTCGAGCTGGCGGGTGATGTATTCGGTCGGGTCGAGCGGGCAGTCGAAGGGAACATGAGCGTACGTCCACAGCGGCCGCAGCCCGTTCACCTCGCGCGACGGGTCGAAGACGGTCGGGTCGGAGACGAGGCACACGGGATCAGCAGGCATGCGTCCGGACATCACCGTCGACTCGGCGGCGGCCATCTGCGCCCGTGACCCGCCGACGTGCACGGTCCCCGCACGGCCGACGGCGGGATCCGCCCAAGGGACGGGGCCGTCGAGGACGAAGTCGACCTTCGCAGCGGCATTGCCGTTCTTGAACCCGCGCAGCGCCTTGTCGACGTGGGCGGGCAGGAGACCTGAGAAGATCTGCGCGGCTCCCAGCGCTGAGGTGTCGAGCAGGTACGCGCGGGCCGCTGGCAGATCCGAGACATGATCGATGCGACTGTCGGCGGTGACCGTCCCACCGTGAGCCTCGAGATCGGCGACGAGTTCATCGACGATCGCCTGGGACCCGCCGACGGGGGAGGGCCAGCCGACGTCGTGGGCGAGCATCGAGAGCATCGTCGCCGTCGCGGCCGTGCCCATCGCCGGCAGCCCGCCGATCGCATGCGAAGCGACGCCGGTGAACAGGGCCTGAGTGGACTCGTGGGAGAGCGGAATATTCCAAGCGGGGCTGGCCTGACCGAGCAGACGCAGTCCGAACTTCACGACGTTCGCGAGTCCGGGCAGGTCGCGCAGGGTCGGCGGGACCGACCGTTTGTCACCGAGCGAGAGCCACACGGAGTCGTCCAGACGCTCGAGCAGCGGTGCGAAGAAGCGTCGCCATTCCGGCCCCGCCTCGCCGAGGTGGTCGACCGTCGTCTCGAGATCGTGGAAGGCCAGCGCCGCCGGCTTGCCGTCGAGCGGCTGGGCGTAGGAGATCTCCGGGGTCGTCAGTTCCATTCCGCGGGCACGCAGGTCGAATTCCGCGAAGAAGGGACTGGCGATCGCCAGCGGATGCACGGCCGAGCAGATGTCATGAGTGACGCCTGGAGCGAGTCCGAGGTCGAGGGTGCGGGCGCCGCCGCCGATCGTCGGCTGCGCTTCGAACACCTCGACCGAGAGTCCGGCGCGAGCCAGGGTGACCGCGGCCGCCAGGCCGTTCGGTCCCGATCCGACGATGACTGCATCCACCTCAGAGCTCATACGGCCAGTCTAGAGGAGCGGGGCTGTCTCGCGTCAGTGAGAGTCGCCCTGGTAGGCGTCGCCTCGGTGCAGGTCGATCCATCCTCGGTGCACCGGACGTGTTGGGGACGCGTCCCGGGACTCGACCCATCGAGGTAGAGCCATTCGGCGATGACGAGCACGACGAGCAGCTGCGGATACTCCGCCGAGGCCACGGCCTCATCCATGAGATCCCGGAAGCCTTCCGCCGGTGCTCACCGGATCAGGTTCGGTCGGTCAAGGTCGGTGTTGTCGAGAATCCAGGTGGCACGGTCCCACGGGGCCGCCTCGGCGAAGTAGAGCCTCTGCCCACCGACGTAACGACGGTTGGACGCGGACTCGGGATCGGCATCGTTCAGATGTGGGAACCGCGCGTTCCCGCGAGGCACGGAGACCGTGAACGGCACCTCGACCCACACGCTCGCATCCCAGAGATCGCAGAGTTCGGGGCGATGGAGGAAGATCCCGTCGACGAGGAAGACGCAGTCATCCGGCAGGTCGAGGGGATCGGGCGGGACAGGTTCATCCGCGTCGACGTCCCACACCGTGGGCACGATCGGGTCACCTTTGCGGAAGGGTTCGACGACCGATTCGACGAACGCCGGGTAGTCGTAGGAGTCCCGATAGAAGGACTCGGGGCCGCGGCCCTCGGCGTAGCGCACCGACCTGGGGTGATGGAAGCCGTCGATGCTCACCCCTGCCAGCGGGCGGCCGTCGTCCCGGGATGCGAGGTCGATGAGTTCGGAGACGAGCACGGACTTGCCGGCTCCGTCAAGGCCGTCGACCGCGATGAGGGCGCGACCGCCTCGGCGAACGGAGCGCGTACGGTCGAGGATCTCGCTCAGCACCGCCTGCCGTGTCTTCGTCATGTCCCGAGACTAACGCAGGAAATTGGCGATCGGTCCAGATCAGAGGGCCGGGTCAGCCGACCGGTGCCGCTGCGGGGACCGACGCGATAGCGGCGTCGAGTCGTGCCGCCAGCACCGAGGCGATCCGGTCGGCGGCAGCCGTGCGCCCGGCTTCCCGTTCGGCCGCCTCGACGGCGGGGTTGTAGTTCGTGTTCGTGTTGATGTCGTAGACGACCTGCCGGTTGTCGAGTGTCTCGATGAACTCGATCCCGGCGATGTCGATGCCCAGGTCCGCCAGCAGCGCCTCGAGCCTGCCGATGAGCGGAGTGTCGCGGGTGATCTCGGGGCGCAGGGCGAAGGGTGCGATCGGTGGCGCATCGGCGCTCGTCGGGGCGGCGCCCGCCTCGGTGGTGGCACCCGCACCGCCGGGGCCGGGGATCTCGCAGGCCTCGGCCGGGCAGAGTTCGAACGAGCCGTCGGAGACGTCGACGCGCACGGCGTAGTGGAACCGACCGCCGATGAACTCGGCGCGAGTGACGAACGGCTCGGCCGGCTGCACGTACTCCTGGACGAGAGTGATCCCATCGATCGGAGCGTTCGCGCCCTCAGGGGCGAAGTCGGCGGCAGCGGCGTCGAGTTCGGCATGGGAGTCGAAGCGGCGCACTCCGAGTCCCTTGCCGCCCTGATTGTGCTTCGTGATGAATGGGGGCGTGAAGGCACGTGCGGCCGCGGGCAGGGCATCGGCCCCGAACACCGCCGAGGTGCGGGGCGCATCGAAGCCGTGCTCGGTCAGCGCTCTGTGCTGGCGGACCTTGCTCACCTCGAGTTCGTAGACATTGCGGCCGTTGATCACGGGGCGTCCCGCCCCGGACAGCCACTCGAGGACGGCACGGCCGTACTCCTTGACGTGCGGATCCGTGCGTGTGTGCGCCGAGGCGGACAGCCTCGACCAGAACAGTCCCGGCGGCGGGGCGGCCGTGAGATCGATCGACGTCTGCGGCAGCAGCCATTCGATATGCGGAACGCCGAGGCGGTCGAGCGCCTCGGTGAAGGGCGGGATCCATTCCGGATTGTCGTGGATGATGTACACCGTCGGAGCATCGCCGACGGGCAGAGTATGGGAACTCATCGCGAACCTTCGCTTGGGGTGCCGACGCGATCATTCGCGCGGCGGATCTGCTCAACAATCCTACGCCTGATCGTCTGTGCGGCTGGAGGGTCACTCGTCTTCTCGTCTTCGGCCGTTGGACCTCTCGCCGTGTCCGTGCCGCGGAGTAGACTGGTCCCATGGCTATCGCAAAGCAGCCCGTTGTCGTGCTCGATGCTCCCGATGCCGCAGAGCTCGCGGAGTTCTACGGAAAGCTCCTCGACTGGAAGGTCACCGTCGACGACGACGGCACCTGGGCCGAGGTCGTCTCCGACTCGTGGCCGCCGATCTGTGTCCAGCAGGTCGAGGACTACCACGCGCCCAGCTGGCCCGGTCAGGCTCATCCGCAGCAGATGCACATCGACGTGATCGTCGACGACCTCGACGACGCAGAGAAGGCAGTGCTCGAGATCGGTGCCGGTAAGGCCGAACAGCAGCCAGGGGTGACCTTCCGCGTCTTTCTCGACCCGGCCGGCCACCCCTTCTGCCTGTGTCAGAACTGAGGTACTGAGGCTCTGGGAGCGGCGCCGATGCCCAAGTGCGCGGTCTGTCAGCGTGAGCGTGCGCCACTGCGGGTTCAGCGTGCGGAGGCGGCCTCCTCGTTGAGTTCCTGGGCGAGGTCCTTCGCCTCTTCCTGCGAGGCCGCCGACGGAGTCGAACCCCACAGCGGACGACGATTGCTCTCGGGCACGAAGTGGATGGTGATGAGCCCGATGACACCCGCGGCCACGAGGTAGATGGCCGGCCACATCAGATTGCCGGTGGCGCCGATGAGCGACGACATGACGAACGAGGTCGTGCCGCCGAACAGCGAGATCGAGACGTTGAACGCGATCGCCAGGGCTCCGGCTCGGACCATCGTCGGGAACAGCGACGGCAGGGTCGAGGGCATCGTCGCGCTGAAGCAGATGAGGCTGAGCCCCATGATGAGCAGACCGAGGAAGACCACGAAGTCGCTGTGCCCGCGGATGAGCCACAACGAGGGGAATGAGAGCACGATGAGTGAGATCGAACCCGTGCGCACGACGGCCTTGCGGCCGACACGGTCCGAGAGCTTGCCGATGACCGGGATGAGGGCCAGGCAGCAGGCCATGACGATGATCTGCAGGATCTGCGAGGTCAGTTCGGAGACTCCACCACTGCCCTGGATGTCCTCGACCATCGGGAAGTACACGGGAATGAACGAGGTGAGCATGTAGTTCGTGACGTTCCACGCGAGCACCAGGCCGGTGCAGGCGAGCAGGTTCGGCCACAGCTTGAAGATCTTCCTGAACTCGCCCTTGGCATGGTTCTTCTGCTCCTCCTGTTCGGAGAGCTTCTCCATCTCCTTATAGGCAGGAGTGTCGGCGAGCTTCGTCCGCAGGTAGACGCCGATGAAACCGAGCGGCAGAGCGACGAAGAACGGGATCCTCCAGCCCCACGACTCGAGGAACTCGGGAGTCGACACAGCCTGCATGATCGTGGCGACCGAGGCGCCGAGCACGTAGCCGGTGAACGTTCCGACCTCGAGCAGGCTGCCGAGGAAGCCGCGACGGCGGTCGGGAGCGTATTCAGCGATGAACGTCATCGCATTCGAGTACTCTCCGCCGGTCGAGAATCCCTGGAGGAGTCGGCAGGCGAGCAGCAGGAACGGCGCCCACAGTCCGACCGTGGCGTAGTCGGGGATGACGCCGATGAGGAAGGTGCCGGCAGCCATCATGATCATCGTCATCGCCAGGACCTTGTTGCGTCCGATCCTGTCGGCCAACGGGCCGAAGACCAGACCGCCGAGGGGACGGACGAGGAAGGCGACGGCGAAGAGCCCGGCGACGATGACGGTTCCGATCGGACCCGAGTCCTTCGGCAGGAAGATCCCCTCGATGACGACTGCCAGGTAGCCGTAGACACCGAAGTCGTACCATTCGGTGATGTTGCCGATGGCCGCGGCGCCGATGGCCCGCTTCGTCACATCGGGCTTGGTCACTGTGATCTCTTCCGGGCGCCACCGCCGGCGGACATTGTCCGGTCCGAACATGTCCCTCCCTCTGATTGCCGGTGAGAGGCCCGCAAGGACGCGCCCTCGGCGCGAACTCACAGAGTGTGAGAATCACGCGCAGTCGCCTCCGCGAGTCCCTCATCGTTCTGGTTGATGTCGGTGCTCCCTGCCGGGTCGCCCCGACGCAAAACACCACTCAAGGCTAGTCCTCTCAGCTCTCGTGGCAAGCCCAGTTGGGCGGTGACCCTGACCGCGCATCCGTCTAGAGTGGTCCCATGCGCGTGCTCACCAGCTTCGATGATCATGATCCCGTCCCATGGGCCAATGGTGCGGGGGAGACGACCGAGCTCGTCTCACTCGCCGAATCCGAGCATCTGACCGCGCATCTCAGACCGTGGCGGCTGAGCATCGCACGACTCGATCACACCGGTCCGTTCTCCGCCCTGCCGGGCATGGCTCGGACCTTCCTTCCCACCGCCGAGGTGATCCTCACCCTCGATGGCCGTGCCCGCCGGATACCCCGGCTGACTCCGCTGGACTTCCGCGGTGATGAGGAGGTCGTCCTCGTCGAATTGAGCGAACCGTGCTTCGCGGTCAATCTCATGGTCGCCGAGGCTGGGGCGGGCGAGGCGCTGCAGATGCGCGGCCCCGGTGACGCCGGTCCGCGACGGACACTCGAGGAGGCGGATGTGGGGCAGGCGACGGCTCCGGCCGATGGTTTGACCGATTGTCCGACCGAGGTCGGGGCCCGCCCGGTCTTCCTCCTCACCCTCGAAGCAGGCCCGGAACACCCGCGCTTCACTCTGTTCGAACTCACCGATTCCGATGCTGCTTCCGACCACCTCGGCGGGGTGCTCCTGCACTGAGGTGGACCGACCCCCTTCAGCCAGGGAATCGATGGCTGGGGAAATGGTGGGAAACGCCTGTCTCCCGCATCACACGGATGAGCGTCATCGCAGGTCATTGCGCCTGCTCGCGGACCGGTGGGTCAGCGATCTCCCAGACTCGGAGGGGGTGGGTCAGCATGCCCTGACATTCGAGTCCGATACTGGTGCGAAGCACGTGTTTTTGGAGGACCATTGGCATCGAATTCCCGCGACCCCGAGCAGCAGCGGACGACTCCCGCAGGCGAGTCCCCGACGAACGCACAGCACCACTCTCAGACGCTGCCGCTCATCACCGAGGAGATCGCCGCGAACCACGCCACAGCACGCACCGACGCCACCCACAGTCAACACGTGACCACTCCGGTGATGCCGCCGAACCCGATCCGCCGCGAGGAGCAGGCGGAGTCTGCGCAGTCGGCCATTGGCGGCACGGCTCGACTCCCGGAATCGCCATCGCACTCGCAGGCGACCGCCGTCGGTGCCCCCGCCACCTCGGTCGGCGCTGAGGCTGCGGAGGCGAAAGCCGGCGACGGCGAAGAGAAGAAGTCGGAGGGACGGATCTCCGCGACCCAGCTCATCGCCGGCGCCGGTGCCGCCGCGACCTCCTCGGTCATCGGCGGTCAGCTCGGCGTCGCCGGAACCGTCATCGGCGCCGGTATCGCCAGCATCGTCACCGGACTCGCCGTCACCCTCTACAGCCGCAGCCTCGACAAGGGCAAGGAGAAGATCAAAGAAGTCGGCTCCAAACTGGCCCCGGCCGTCAAGGCACAGATCGCGAAGAACCCGGTCACCGAACGCACCGCGCTGACGGGCACCACCGAAGCCCTCCCGGCCCCTGCCGCGACTCGCGCCGCGACGGATGCCGCCGATGGGGATGCGGGCCGGGCGGCCGCCTCGGCGTGGGAGGACGGTGACGCCGTGGGCGGCACCGGCGGTGCAGGTGACGGCTCGGCCGGCGTCGACGCTGCAGGCGAGACCGAAGAGGACCAGAGCAGCTGGTGGCAGAAGCTGCGGCGCAAACGCGTCCTCTACCCCGCGGCGATCGGGGTCGCGGCGTTCGGTATCGGCCTCGGCGGAGTCGTCATGGCCGAATCCTTCACCGACGCCGACCTCTCGCCGGGCACCTCGCAGATCTCGCGATCGGTTTCGGGGCAGTCCTCGACCGCCGACGAATCGGGCACCGATTCCGGAACCTCCGACTCCGGGAGCTCGGGTGACGGATCCGGCAGCGGCTCCCAATCGGGCACCGACGGAAATCAGGGCTCGACGAGCGGCGGATCGGACACGCAGAACGGTCAGTCCACCTCGGCGGGGGATGACACCGGTACGCAGAGCACGAACACCGACGGCACCGACCAGGGCACGGATTCGACGACCGGCAGCGACACCAGCGGCTCGACCACCGCGGACGGCTCCGACACGGCGAGCGGGACGAGCACGAGCAGCGGCGGCTCATCGAGCGCGGGCTCATCCGGCGGGTCGAACAGCAGCGGCAGCGCAAGCGGCGGGTCGAGCGGATCGAACTCCGGTTCGTCCGGGTCCGGGTCTTCGGGATCCGGATCGTCGGACTCGGGCTCATCCGGCTCCGGGTCTTCGGGGTCGGGCAGCGGCGGAGGGGAAGCCGCCTCGGCGCAGGGGTGATCGGTTCGACACCACGACCGGGAATCTTAGGCAGGGTTGCCTATGTTGTACCCAGTGAGCAACCTCGTTAGGTTGACAGTAACTCCGACAGTGATCTGCCGAAGTCGGGAAAACGAGATCAGGCGAGGCGCGTGGAGCCCTCCCTCCCGCCGCACCGGTGGGATTGTATCTGACCGGTGGGTGATCGATGGCGGGCGGCGCGAGCGTGCCTGTTCTCCAACGGTGAAGGAGATGTGATGACGCAACATACCGATCATGAGTACCCCGGAGACGACACCACGAAGCCGTCGACGACTGAATCCGGTGCGCGCAGGGAATCCGATGCCCACTCGCTGAGTGTGGGCGCCGACGGTCCGCTGATGCTCCACGATGTGGCCCTGGTCGAGAAGCTCGCTCGCTTCGACCGTGAGCGCGTCCCCGAGCGCAGCCCGCACGCAAAGGGCTCCGGCGCCTTCGGTGAGCTCGAGATCACCGAGGATGTCTCCGCCTATACGAAGGCGGATTTCCTCCAGCCGGGGAAGAAGACCCCGATGCTCGCACGCTTCTCCACCGTCGCCGGTGAGCTCGGTTCGCCCGACTCCTGGCGTGACGTGCGCGGATTCGCGCTGAAGTTCTACACCGAAGAGGGCAACTTCGACATGGTGGGCAACAACACGCCCGTCTTCTTCGTCCGTGATCCGATGAAGTTCCCCGACTTCATCCACTCGCAGAAGCGTCTGCCCGATTCGGGCCTGCGCAGCAACAACATGCAGTGGGACTTCTGGTCGCTCTCCCCCGAATCTGCTCACCAGGTGTCGTACCTGATGGGGCCGCGCGGTCTGCCCAAGACGTGGCGGAACATGAACGGTTACTCCTCGCACACCTACATGTGGATCAATGCCGAGGGCGAGAAGTTCTGGGTTCAGTACCACTTCCACACCGACCAGGGCGTGGAGAACATGAGCAACGAGGAGGCCGGTCGGATGGCCGGCGAGGATGCGGACATGCACCGCCGGGACCTGTTCGACGCCATCGAACGCGGCGACTACCCGTCGTGGACCGTCCACGTCCAGATCATGCCCTACGAAGAGGCGAAGACCTACCGGTTCAACCCCTTCGACCTCACGAAGACCTGGTCGAAGAAGGACTACCCGCTCATCAAGGTCGGTCGGTTCACGCTCAACAAGAACCCGTCGAACCACTTCGCACAGATCGAGCAGGCCGCCTTCAGCCCGTCGAACACGGTGCCCGGAACCGGCATTTCGCCGGACAAGATGCTCATGGGCCGTGTGTTCTCCTACCCGGATGCGCAGCGCAACCGGATCGGCACGAACTTCAACCAGCTGCCGGTCAACGCTCCGGTGACGAAGACGAACTCGTACGACAAGGAGGGGCAGATGGAGTACCAGCACTCGGGCAACGCGCCGGTCTACGCCCCGAACTCGTACGGACGGGCCTACCAGGAGGAGCAGGGCCCGGTCGACAACGGCTGGGAGTCCGACGGCGAATTGGTGCGCAGCGCGTACAGCCTGCACGCCGAGGACGATGACTTCGGTCAGGCACACACGCTCGTCCGTGAGGTCTACTCCGAAGAGGAGCGCCAGGGTCTCATCGAGACCGTCGTGGGAGCACTCTCCGACGGAGTCGAGGAGCCCGTGCTGTCGAACGCCATCCAGTACTGGAAGAACATCGACGCCGAGGTGGGTGCGGCTATCGAGGCCCGCGTCAAGGGCTGACCCTCCCCATTGCTACCTGACGGCGGCCCAGCAACCTCGCGCGAGGTTGCTGGGCCGCCGTCAGGTTGTATGGAGTTAGGATTCTGCGGCGGCTCGCTGGGCGATGCGACCGCCGGCGAGGACCATCTCGACCTGACGAGGCGAAAGGCCATGGCGGAATTCGAACTTCCGCCCGGCCGCCTCGGCGGTGATGGTCTTGCCCTCGGACAGCTCATCGCGCAGGCCGCGGAACTGGAGGACATCCCCCTGCGACAGGGCCTCATAGTCGGCATCGTCGGTGAACTCGAGGGCGAGGACGCCGAAGTTCGCGAGATTCTGCCAATGGATCCGCGCCAGTGACTTCGCCACGACCACGCGCAGCCCGAGGTAGCGAGGAGCGATGACCGCGTGCTCGCGGGACGAACCCTGACCATAGTTCTCACCACCGATGATCGCGTGACCGCCCTCGTGATCGGCGGCCCGGGAGGCGTACGTGTCGTCGACCTGGATGTAGACGAACTCGGAGATCTTCGGGATGTTCGACCGATACGGCAGCACTCGCGAGCCGGCCGGCATGATCTCGTCGGTGGAGACGTTGTCGCCGACTCTGAGCAGGATCTCGAGGTCGATGTCATCGGGCAGGGGTTCGAAGTCGGGCAGGGTCGAGATGTTCGACCCCTTGACGAGTTCGACCTCCCGTGCCTTTTCGAGTTCGAGCGGCGGGACGAGCATCTTCGGGTTCGCGGAGAACTTCTCCGGCAGCCGCACCTCGGGATAGTCCATGTCGAGGTCGCGAGGATCGGTGATCTTCCCGGTCAGCGCGGCGGCGGCCGCAGTCTCCGGCGAACACAGCCACACAGAGTCCTCGTCGGTGCCGGAGCGACCGGGGAAGTTCCGCGGCATGGTCCGCAGACTGTTGCGCCCGACTGCCGGCGCCTGGCCCATACCGATGCAGCCCATGCAGCCGGATTGGTGGATCCGCGCCCCGGATCCCACCAGCGAGGTCAGCCATCCGCCGGAGATCAGGTCGGCCAAGACCTCGCGGGAGGTGGGGTTGATATCGAGGGAGACCTGCCGATGGATCTGCCTATCGGCCAGCGTCTCGGCGACGACCGCGAAATCCCGCAGCCCCGGGTTCGCCGAGGAGCCGACGACGACCTGGAAGACGTCGTCACCGGAGACCTCGCGCACCGGAGTGACATTGCCGGGGGACGAGGGTGCGGCGATGAGCGGCTCGAGTTGTGAGAGGTCGATGGAGTCGGTGAGATCGTATTCGGCATCCTCGTCGGCTTCGATGCGAGTGAAGTCCTCACCCCGGTCGCTGGCCGCGAGGTAGTCGCGGACGGCATCGTCGGCGGGAAAGACCGTGGCGGTGGCACCGAGTTCGGCGCCCATGTTCGCGATCACGTGACGGTCCATGGCCGTGAGATCCTTCAGCCCCTCGCCGTGGTATTCGATGATTCTGCCGACTCCGCCCTTGACCCCGTGCCGACGGAGCATTTCGAGGATCACGTCCTTGGCAGAGACCCAGTCGGGCAGCTGACCGGTCAGTTCGACACCCATGATCTGTGGGGCGTTGATGTAGAGGGGTTCGCCTGCCATGGCCATGGCGATCTCGAGGCCGCCGACGCCGATGGCCAGCATCCCCAGCGCCCCCGCCGCGCAGGTGTGGGAGTCCGAGCCGATGAGTGTAGCCCCCGGTCTGCCGAACCGCGACTGGTGGACAGGGTGGGAAACGCCGTTGCCGGCCGGGGAGAACCACAGCCCGAAACGCTGCGCGGCCGAGCGGAGGAACTCATGGTCCTCCGGGTTCTTCTCATCGGTCTGGAGCAGATTGTGGTCGACGTACTGCACTGACAGGTCCGTGCGGATCCGGTCGAGTCCCAGTGCCTCGAGCTCGAGCATGACCAGCGTGCCCGTCGCATCCTGGGTCAGTGTCTGGTCGATCCGGATCCCGAGTTCGTCTCCGTCAGAGAGGTCTCCGGACTCCAGGTGCGATCGAATGAGCTTCTGCGCGACATTTTCGGGCATCATGCCTCCTTCGGCGGTGTGCGGTCCATCGGAACCACTCGGCTTCCGGTGGTCAATCCACGCTAGTCCTCCACACGAGCGTTCTCAAGGTCCGTTGCATAGGCCGACCGGCATTGCGGGTCTCAGAACTACCTGACGGCGGCGCAGCAACCTCGCGCGAGGTTGCTGCGCCGCCGTCAGGTAGCAACTGGGGGGGTGTTGGGATTGGGAGGTGTGGAGGATACTGGGACTATGCCGGAGCTGCCCGAGGTCGATGCGCTGGTCGACTTCCTGCGTCCGCGGCTGGTCGGGGATTTCGTCACCCGGGTCGATATCGCCGAGCTCAGCCTGCTCAAGACCGTCGACCCGACCATCGATGCGCTCGCCGGACTTGAAATCACCGAGGCGGCCCGCCGCGGGCGAGCCCTCGTCATCGGTTTCGACGGTCTCGCCCTCGTCTGTCGGTTCGCCCGAATGGGCTGGCTGAACTGGCATGACACCGCACCGAGTGGTCCCATCCGGATGGGGAAAGGGCCGTTGGGAATGCGCGTGAGACTGGCGTCGGGGGCCGCCTTCGACCTCATCGAACCCGGGTCGAAGAAGAACGCCGCCGTGTCCCTCGTCCGCGACCCCTCCGAGGTGCCCGCCCTTGCATCGCTGGGCCCCGACGCCCTGAGCCTCACCGTCGACGGGCTGGCCGCGGCACTGTCGGAGTCGACCTCCCGGATCAAAACGGTCCTCGAGGATCAGAGAACCATCTCGGGCCTCGGCAACGCCTATACCGATGAGATCCTCCACGCCGCCCGGCTCTCTCCGTTCGCGACCGCGAAGACCGTCGACCCGCAGGCGCTGTACAACGCCATCGCCGAGGTGCTCGATGCCGCCCGCAAGGCCCTCATCGGCTTGCCGCCGGGCAAGGTCAAATCCGCGAAGAAACGCGGATTCTCCGTTCACGGCCGCACAGGTGAGACCTGTCATGTCTGCGGGGAGACCATCGCCGAGGTGTCGTTTGCCGACAAGTCCCTCCAGTACTGTCCTGGCTGTCAGGCCGGAGGAAAGAAGCTCTCCGACCGTCGCATGGACCGCCTCCTCAAGTAGGGCCTGACCGCCGGCCCGGACGGCGCGATCGACCAGATCTGCACCGCGTTCGCCGTACTCTCACACCGGGCGGAGGCGGAACTGGCTGTCGGCGATTCCATGGGCGCGCAGGGCCACCTCGGCGATGGCAGTGAGGAACTCATCCCGTGATGACCGTTCATCAGCCGGGGTGTGGATGCGCTGAACGAGGGCCTCGGTGATTCCGCCGACGAGGACGATGCTCGTGAGATCGTGCGAAGCCGCCGGCGCAGGGAGTCCGTAGGCGTGGTCGAGTTCGTCGACGGCTCCCTGCACCGAGGCGGCCAGCAGTCGCATCGTCTGATGGCGCCGCTCCTCGAGTGAGTCGCAGATGCCGACGGCTTCGACCTCGAGGACGCGAGCCTTGCGCTCGTCATCGAGCATCGGGGACAGCGCAGCACCCACGATCTGCCGGGCGGCCTCGGCCAGTGTCGCAGTCGAGGGGATCCGTGCCTCGTCGAGGACCGAGGCGATCTCATAGTTGAGTTCGATGTAGAGGTTCTCGAGAAGGCTTTCCTGAGTCGGGAAGAGCTCATAGAACGAACGGCTGGAGACTCCCGACTCCTGGCACAGAGCCTGCACCGAGGTCTTGCGGAATCCGATCGTTCCGTACAGTTCAAGGGCCGCGTCGAGCAGGCGTGTGCGGCGCGCCGAATCCCGCTCCGACCTGAGGGTGCCGTGCCAGCGACGAGGGGGAGAAGGCTGGGCCGGAGAAGAATCCATGCTCCCATTATAGTGAAAATTTAGATTTTCACTGGCATACTCTGTGATATGGCTTACATGATTCGACAAGGTCGTCGCGCTCCGGCCCTCACCTCTCCGATCACCCCGGACCCCTCACTGCCGAAGGTCTGCATCATCGGGGCGGGATCCTCGGGGATCGCCGCCGCGAAGACCCTCTACACCTCGGCCATCCCGTTCGACTGCTTCGAGAAGGGCAGCGAAATCGGGGGCACATGGCTCTTCGACAACCCCAACGGCACAAGCGCGTGCTACGAGACCCTGCAGATCAACACGTCGTGCCCGCGCATGGCCTTCTCCGACTTCCCGATGCCCGAGCACTACCCGCACTATGCTCGCCACGACCAGGTCTTCGACTATTTCCGCGACTACGTCGACCACTTCGGATTCGGTCATACGATCACGTTCAACACCGAGGTCACCGATGTTCGCGAAGGCGGCCGCGGCGGTTGGGATGTCGACATCACAACCGAATCCGGTTCCGAGACCCGCCACTACGACGCCGTGCTGGTCGCCAACGGCCACCACTGGGACGCCCGCTGGCCCGAACCTGCCTACCCGGGTGAGTTCGACGGCGAACAGATCCACGCCCACGACTATCGCAGCGGTGACCAGCTCGAGGGCCGCGATGTGGTCGTCGTCGGTGCCGGAAACTCAGCCATGGACATCGCCGTCGAAGGCTCGCACCGCGCCCGCAGCGTCAACCTCTCGATCAGACGCGGCCAATGGGTGATGAAGAAGACGATCATGGGCATGGCCGCGGACCAGATCGTCCTGCCCGGGTGGGCACCGTGGTGGATGACTGCGGCCCGGCTGCGCCTCGGCGCGATCCTCTCCGGCGGGTTGACGAGGTATGGGCTGCCGGTGCCCGGCCACACGCCGGGCCAGTCCCACCCCGTGCAGTCGGATGCCATCCGGGATCGGCTCAAGGCCGGTGCCGTGACGGTGAGTCCCGGGATCGAACGCCTCGAGCACGACCGCGTCGTCTTCGCCGATGGGACCTCGGCACCGGCCGACCTCATCGTCTGGGCCACCGGGTACCGAGTGTCGTTTCCGTTCCTGTCCTCCGATGTCGTCGATGTCGAGAACAACGACCTGCCGCTGTGGAAGCGGATTGTCCACCCCGACCGGCCGGGTCTGTTCTTCATCGGCCTGCTCCAGCCGGTGGGTGCGGTCATGCCGCTGTCCGAAGCCCAGTCGAAGCTGGTGGCGAAGATCCTCACCGGCACCTGCGAGCTGCCGAGCCGTCGGGACATGGTCCGACAGATGGCCCGCGATGACGCACGGAACAAAAGGCAGTTCTACGATTCGCCCCGGCACACGATGGAGGTCGACTTCGACCACTACCTCTGGGAGATCGAACGCGAGATGAAGAAGGGAGCGGTCGCAGCATGAGCAGATCGAGAGAAGTCACAGGAAAGGTCATCGCAGTCACGGGCGGTGCCCGCGGAATCGGACGTGCGATTGCCGAGCGTCTCACCGCCGCCGGGGCTAGAGTGGCCATCGGCGATCGCGACCTCGAAGCGGCGCAGGAGACGGCCGCAGAGCTGGGTGTGCGAGCATACTCGCTCGACGTCGCCGACAGAGACTCCTTCGACGACTACCTCGGTGCTGTCCGCCGCGACCTCGGCCCCATCGATGTGCTCATCAACAACGCGGGCATCATGTGGGTCGGATCCTTCGAGGAGGAACCGGATTCCGCGGCTCGCGCTCAGCTCGAGGTCAACCTCCTCGGTGTCATCAACGGCGTCAAGGCCGCGGCACCCGCGATGCGCGAGGCCGGGCGGGGTCACCTCATCGCGGTCGCCTCGGCGGCGTCGATCCTGCCGATCCCGGGGGAGGCGACGTATGCCGCGACCAAGGCCGGGGTGCTCGGCTACTTCCGCGCGGTGCGTGCGGAGATGCGGGGGAAGGGAGTGGACACGAGCGTCATCATGCCCGCCGTGGTCGACACTGCCCTCGCTACCGGCACCGGCACGGGGGTGGTCCGACTGCTGCGTCCCGACGATGTCGCCCGCGCCGTCGTCGAGGTCGTCGTCCGGCCCCGCTTCGAGATCACCGTCCCCGGTTTCATCGGTTCGGCCACTCGGTGGGTCAGCCTGCTGCCGCAGCGGCTCAAGGACCGCGCGTTCGTCGCCATGGTCCCCGACCAGGTGGCGCAGGTGCGGGCCGGGGCCCGCGCCGGCTATGAGACGGCGACGTTCACGACCTCCCGCGCGCGGCAGAGGTCACGGCGGGCCGCCTCGGCGGAATAGTCCTCCACACCGATCCGTTGTGCGGGGGCGTGGTCCACACGCGGCCGATCACTCGATGAATGGAGGAACTCTTGACGTCCCGAAAACAGATTCCCGGCACTGACCTGTCCATCTTCCCGATCAACCTCGGCACGAACACCTTCGGGTGGACGGCCGATGAGGCGCAGTCCCATGCCGTCCTCGACGCCTTCGTGGCCGGCGGCGGCAATTTCCTCGACACCGCCGAGTCCTACCCTGCGTGGGTGCCCGGCAACACCGGCCGCGAATCCGAGACCATCATCGGCACCTGGTTGGCTGCCCGGGGCAACCGCGATGACGTCGTCATCGCCACGAAGGTCGGCGATCATCCCGATCATCAGACCCAGGACCCCGACTACATCCGGACCGCCATCGACGCCTCGCTCGAACGTCTGCAGACCGACCACGTCGACCTCTACTATGCCCACCGTGACGATGAGGTGACTCCCATCGCCGAGGTGGCCCGGGTCTTCGACGAGATCGTGCGTGCCGGAAAGGCCACGCACATCGCCGTGTCGAACTATTCGCCGGCGCGCCTGGCCGCGTGGTTCGCCGCCTGCGAGGACGAAGGGCTCGTCAAGCCGGTGGCCATCCAGCCTCAGTACAGTCTCGTCTACCGTCACGAATACGAGACCGATCTGCGCCCGGTGGTCGAGCGGCGTGATCTTGCGGTGTTCTCCTACTTCAGTCTCGCTGCGGGCTTCCTCACCGGCAAGTACCGCACGGAGGCCGATCTCGAGGGGGTCGATCGCGGTGGAATGGTGCAGGGTTACTTCAACTCCGCGGGGCTCAAGGTCGTCGACGACCTCGTGGCGATCGCGAAGTCCCATGAGGTGGAGCCGACGACGGTGGCGCTGTCCTGGCTTCTGGCCAAGGGTGTGACCGCACCGATCGCCTCGGCTCGTAGACCTGAGCAGCTCGAGTCGCTCATGGCCGCACCCGCACTCGAGCTCAGCGCGGATGAGATCGAACGACTCGACCTGGTCTCGGCACCGTTTGCCGAGGAAGAACCTTCCTGAGGATTCCTTCCGCACCCCCAGAACTACCTGACGGCGGCCCAGCACCCTCGCAAGGTTGCTGGGCCGCCGTCAGGTAGCACGGGAATGGTTTCAGGCGACGATTTCGTCCTTGGGTTCGGCGGCGTGGGCCAGCGCCGAGCCGATGACGGTGCCGATGGCGATCGTGAAGAACGTCGTCGCGGCGGCAAGCAGGCTGCCGGCGACTCCGGATCCGTCGCCGAATTCGATCTGCGAGGCGTTGAGCAGGCCGAACGACCCGGGTGCCACGATGAGGAAGGCCGGCACGAAGCTGATCCGCCAGATCGGTCCTGTCGGCACCCGTGAGAGCACAACGGCCACGAGCGAAGCAGTCAGAGCCCCGGCGAGACCGCCGATGGCCGCACCGAACTCGGCACCGAGACCCAGCTGGGCAAGGGCCGCGGCGGCGATCGTGAGCACGATCGGCACGGTGTGTTCGAGCGGGGTGTGCAGGTAGAGGATGAGCCCCAGGGTCGCCGCGGCCACCCCAAGGGCGGAGAGCCACCAGGTGGAGTCGGTCAGCTGGGAGTTCGCGAGCGCCTCGGCGCCGGTGCCCGTGACGACGGCTGCCCCGGCGACACCGGCGATGAACATGGCCAGCTGCACCGTGGAGGATACGAGCCGAGAGCTGCCGGCGGACAGTGCACCGGCGGAGATCTCGGTCAGCCCGGTGACCACGGCGCTGCCGGGCAGCAGCAGCGCCAGGGTGGCGACGATCGTGCGCAGGGGGCTCTCCAGCCAGTCGAGTCTGTAGCCGATGAGCATGAGGACGCCGACGATGAACGCCGAGGCCACGGGCAGCAGCGGGCCGAGGCTGGCATGGCGGCTGTTGATGGCGAGCACCCCGGCGACGATGAGTGAGCCGATCGCGGCGAAGGCGAGATTGACGAGTCCGGGTTCGAGCAGCAGGCACAGCCCGATGCCGATCGGGACCGCGCCGAGGTGGGAGAGCCAGACCGGCCACCACGGGGCGGTGCCGTAGACCTCCGTGTCGATCATTCTCCGCACGGCATCGATGCCGAGTCGGCGGGATCTCAGAGCATCGACGATGTCGAGCAGCTTCGCGGTCTGGTCGAAGCGCAGGTCCGGGCCGATGCGTTCGAACCGAGTCGCGCTGTCGGACCCGATCGTGAGGAAGAGCCCCTTGGGCAGGGCCGCGACGTTGATGGACTTGAGGCCGACAGCAGGGGCGAGCCCGGTCAGGGCGTCTTCGACGTCGACCGAGGAGATCCCTCCGGCGAGCAGACCGGCCCCGATGGTGACGAGAAGGTCCTGAGCGGGAACGCTCGCATCGCTTCCCTCGTCCACTCGGTCCCTCCCTCGTTCGCAGCCCACCGACGAACACGAACCTACCAGCCCCTGCTACCCGACGGCGGCCCAGCACCCTCGCGCGAGGTATCTGGGCCGCCGTCGGGTAGCAAAAGGGGGAGTCAGGGGGCGGTGATTCCCTCGGTGGGTGAGCCGACGAGGGCTGCCGCGGCGCGCTCGGCGATCATGATCGTCGGGGCGTTCGTATTGCCCGTGGGCACAAGCGGCATGATCGAGGCATCGGCGATGCGCAGCCCCGACAGCCCATGGACGGCGAAGGTGGAAGGATCGACGACGGCGGACTCGTCTTGGCCCATCCGGCACGTGCCGACCTGGTGGTGATAGGTGACGACGGACCCGCGGACGTAGTCCTCGAGGTCCTCATCGGCGACCTCGGGACCAGGGAAGATCTCGGTCGGCGCCCACGGTGCCAGGGCCTCGGCGCGGCCGATCTCACGACACTGCTTGACCGAGGCGACGAGTGCGTCGACGTCGGCCTGTTCGGAGAGTACCTGCGGATCGACGATCGGCGGATCCTGCGGATTCGGTCCGCTCAGTCGCACCTCGCCGCGACTCTCGGGACGCACCAGCCCTCCCTGCAGGGTGAACGCGCCACCCGGCCCGGGTCCGATCTGCGCCGCCGGCGCCGAATCCTGCGCGTACATCGGCACGGAGAAGAACAGCGGCTGAGTGTCGGGCACGGGCAGCTCGGGCTTCGACTTCCAGAACAGATGCACCTCGGCGGGCGCGACCTCACCCATCGGCACCTCGGTGTCTCCGGTGGCGAAGACGACGGGAGAGAGCCAATGGTCCTGGAGGTTCTTGCCGACCCCGGGCAGATCGTGGACGGGCTCGACCTCGACGTCGCGCAGCTCCTCGGCGGGGCCGATCCCGGAACGGAGCAGGAGCTCGGGGGAGGCCAGCGCACCCGAGGTGAGGACCACCTCGGCGCCGGTGAGCGTGCCCACCCGACCGCGGAAGTCGACCTCGAGGCCGGTCACCTGTTTGGACTCGTCGATCAGGAGGCGGCGGGCGTGGGTGGAGGTGAGGATCGTGAGATTCCCATCGCCGAGGCGGGGCTTGAGGTAGGCCCGCCACGTGTTCAGCCGTTTGCCGTCGCGGACGTTGAGCTGGATCTTCGCCACGCCCTCGACGCTGCCGGAGTTGTAGTCGGGGTTGAGCGGCAGTCCCGTCTGCTGGGCGGCTTCGAGCATGTCGTTCTGCAGCGGGTTGCGCTCGTAGTCGATGCGCACGTCCATGGGGCCGTCGGTGCCGCGGGTCTCGGTGATCTCGCCGTCGAAGTTCTCGATGGCCTGGAAGACGGGCGAGACCTCGTCCCAGGACCAGCCGGGGCAGCCGGCAGCGACCCACTGTTCGTAGTCCCATGCGTCGCCGCGGACCCAGATGACGGCGTTGAGCGCGTTGGATCCGCCGAGGACCTTGCCGCGGGGGAGGTGGATCTTTCGGTTCATCGCGCCGGGCTGCGGGGTCGTGTAGTAGTCCCAGTCCTGGGCGGAGTGCCAGATGAGGCCGAGGTTGTTGAGGTGATCGATGTTCGGGTTCGTCTCATCGCCGCCTGCCTCGATCAGGCACACCTTCTTGCCGGCGTCGAGGAGGCGGCGGGTGATCACGCAGCCGGCGGAACCGGCGCCGACGACGATGTAGTCGAAGTGCTCGGTCGGCAGCGCGGTGGGGAAGTTCTCGGGGTGGTCGCTGATGGCTGCGGCGGCGGTGCTCGCGTTCTCGGCTGTGGAAGTCATGCCGTCAGGCTAGTGAGGCAGGTCACCGAGGCGGAAGTGGTCGGCGGAGAATCCGCGCGCGTCGCCAAGTGGAGATGGTCAGCCGCGCACGGATCGTCAATTCCGGGCCTGGCCCTTCGGGCGCTCAGCAGTCCGCTGTCGGGAGGTCCTGTTGTCTGCTGTTGGATCAGTCAGGCTGAGGGGGAGTCGGATGCACGAGTCGTCCTGAGTAGTAGGTCTGTTGGACTGAAGTCTCGTGAATCGTGGCGGGGTCAGCGGCAAAGAGATCACGGTCGAGCACGATGAAATCCGCAGCCAGTCCGGGACGCAGCATGCCAGTCTCGTCGCCCAGTCCCATTGCCTCGGCCGGATTTCGAGTGAAGGCGGCGATCGCCTGCTCCACCGTGAGGGCCTCGCCGGGATTGAGTCGGCCGGGCACCTCCGGGTCCGGGTTCGCGCGAGTGATGAGCGTGGCCAGACCCGTCCATGGGTCCGGTGTCGGTGCCGCACACGGCCAGTCGGAACCACAGGAGACACGAGCACCGGACTCGACCAGGCGACGCAGCGGCCACGACCGGTCGAAGGTCTCCGCAGGCACCTGCTTCTTCATCGATTCCTGCATCACGGACGGGAACCACAGGTAGGGCGAGGCATCGGGCACTACGTCGAGTTCGGCGAAGCGAGGCAAGTCGTCGTCATGGACGAATTCGACGTGCGCGATGTGGAACTTCGCGTCCCATCCGCGCATTCTGCGCACCTCTTCGACCGCGTCGAGGATCAACCGCACCGCGCCATCGCCGGTGGCATGGAGCTTCGCGTTCAACCCTCGATCGACAAGCGCGAGCAGCGAGGTCGTGAGTTCGTCGGCATCCCACAGCGTCTCGCCCGTGAAATTCGGGTCATCATCGGCATGATTGCACCGGTACGGGTGGATGAGGGCCGCGGTCCGGGTCATCGGGACTCCATCGAGCACGTACTTCGCAAACGTCGGATGCACGTGCCGCGAATGACTCTCGTCCCCGACGCGGTAGAGCTCCTCGCCGTTGATCCCCTCCTCGAGGAAGGGGCGTGAGGGCATCGAGGCCACCACATGGGCAGTGAGGTCTCCCGCCTCATCGATGTCGTGCAGGGTCCGCAGGGCGTAGTCCATCGTCGCCGATTCCTGCACCGCGGTGATCCCGTAGGAATTCAGTGTTCTCACCGCAGTGGTGAATGCCTCCGCGTGAAATCCCTCGACATCGCCGATCGTGTCCATGACGGCCGCCTCCGCCGGCCCGCATGCGAGTTCGGTGAGCACGCCGTTGAGCCTGCCCTCCTGATCCCTGACATAGGACCCGCCCTCGGGTGGTGGGGAGCTCTCATCGATCCCGAGGATCTCAAACGCCGCCGAGTTCACCCACCGGTTGTGCATAGTGTCATCGCGCAGCAGCACCGGATGGCCGCCTGCCGCGTCATCTAGCGCGGCGAGATCGTGGTGGGTGAGGTCGTCCATGACCGTCGATCCGACGATCCCGCCGACGATCCATTCGCCCGGCTCCAGGCGCTCGCGCCACGCGCGGACCTTGCCTGCGATCTCGGCCACCCCATCGCTGGGCAGGACAGGCATTTCGAATGCCAGCTGTCGACCGCCGAGGCCGAGGTGGGCATGCACATCGACGAGTCCCGGCATCGCGAAGTTGCCATCGAGGTCGATCACCTGGGTCTCTGCCGTCGACATCGCCCGCACTTCGACATCGGAGCCGAGGGCACTGATCCTGCCGCCGCTGACGGCGAAGGCCTCGACGAAAGGGCACTCGGGGTCGCCGGTGAAGATCCGGCCGTTGATGACGAGGATTTCTGGCATCAGAGGCTCACTCCTCGCAGCAGTGGCCGCCGGATTCCGGTGCCGGGACGTCGAGCACGGGGGAGCGGTCGAAGAAGCCATCGGGTCGGAGTTTGAAGCCGACGGTGTCGACGGGCATGATCGGCCAGTCCTCGACCCGCGGGAAATGCGTGAGGCCGAAGCTGTGCCAGAGCACGATGTCCTCACCGTCGACGCTTCGATCGGCCGCCGTCCACGCGGGCAGGCCGGCCCCGCCGGAGTGCTGGTTCGGGAAGTCCCCGGTCGGATAGCGCTCGTCCTCGTGATACTGCGACACCCACAGCGCCTTCGACGCGAACGTCGCCCGCCGATGGATCGACGAATCCTCGGCCGCGAGCAGCGTCGGCAGGCCCGTCGGGTGGAGCTTGTAGCCCACCGGTTCGCCGAGGCGGTTGGCCGACTTCGGATTCGTCACCACCCAGGTCCGTGCCTTCGACTGATCCGCGTCCCGCTGAGCGGCCAGCTCGGTGCCCAGCACCGTCCGCGACCGGGAGAACGCATTGCCGCGCGGGTTGTCCTCCGAGACCGGCAGCCGCACGGCGTCCTCCTCCTCGACCCGGCACCGACCGCCGTCGAGGGCGAAGTCGAGACGGGCTCCGAAGAGGTGCTGGTGGAACGGGGCACCGAGTCCCGGAGCGATCTCCGACGCGAAGTCGCTCGACCCGTTCGGCAGCGCCGAGGTGAAGACCACACCGGTCGCCTTCGCCTCGAACTCGATCGTGCCGTCGAGGTAGAGATACCAGTAGAAGCCGTAGTCGTAGTTGCCGACCGTGGTGAAGAACGAGACGACGAAACGACGGTTGCGCCTCGTGTACGCCACCCCCGACCACAGGTCGGAGTGCTTGGCGAGGATCGAAGCGTCCTCCTCGTGCATGCAGATGCCGTTCTTGATCTGCCGGGGCTCGCCGAGGTTGTTGACCACCCAGGGGGACAGATACGTGATGTCGCCGAGGCAGTCACACCCGAGTTCGAGCGAGTTCGCCCACTGCCCGACGAGGTATTCGCCAGTGTCGAAGTAGTTCTGCCACGACCGCACCGGCGAGGGATCACCGTAGGGCACGACCATCTCCGCGATCGCCGCCCGGTCGAGGATTTTGCGACGGCGCTCGCCGTCATCGAAGGCGATGTTGTGCAGCACGAGTCCCTCGCGCATGTCGAAGCCGACATCGAGCGACCACTTCTCCCACTCGATGTGATTGCCGTCGGTGAGGGTGAAGCTCGGGCCCTCGGGCTGGGTGATCTCAATCGGCTTCTGCGTAGTGCGCACCGGTCCCGTGAGCTCGGGGTCGGTGTAGTTGCCGTGCTCGACGGGCACGGGCACGTTCTCGAGGTCGAGGATCTGATCGACCGTGCGGTTGGTGACATCGACATAGGCGACGAGGCCGTCGATCGGATGCGCCCACGCCGAATCGGTCTCATGCTGCTGGTGGAAGGCCAGCCCCCGGAGGATCCGTCGTCCCGATTCCTCGGGATATTCGAAGACCCCGGCCGACAGCGGTGCGACGCGAACCTCCTCGAGGGGCAGCCCGCGGCGCTTGAGGATCTCCTGCCAGGTCGGATCGGCGGCGAGCACGGCCTCGACGACCTCGAACTCCTCCTCCATGACCGGGAACTCGCCGTCGACGGTGGAGTCCACCTCGGTGACGGAATCGACGGTGCCGCGGGTGACCGAGACGACGATGTCGAGCGCCGTTCCGGCGGTCTTGTCGAGAACGAGAGCCCGGAACCGACGGTCGACGGCCTCCGGGGAACGCTCGGTCCCGCGGACCGGATCGAGCAGGCCGAGGTAGGCCATCCGGGCGGTGTCGGGGAAGTGACCGGCTTCGCGCAGGGTCGCGGTGACGGCCGTGATCTCGGCTTCGGAGGCCAGCGAGAAAGGCGTCGTCGTGAGGGTGTCGACCGTGGCGGCATGAGGGGTGGTGTGACAGGACATGGTGCACCTTTGCAACGGAGTCTGTGATTCGTTTCACTTTAAAAGCTACACTCGTAGAAAATAAAGTCAAGAGTCGTCTTTGGGCATCGCAGCCCGCGAGGGCGCGATTTGCGACACTGACACCGACGCTGACAGTGACACTGACACCAACAAAAACATCGACACCGACCGAACCGGAGGAGCCATGCCCAAGATCGTCGATCACGACCAGCGTCGTCGCGACCTCGTGCTCGCGACCCGCCGGATCATCGTGCGACAGGGGCTCTCGGGAGCGACGATGCGCGACATCGCCGCCGAGGCGGGGTTTGCCAACGGAGTCATCAAGACCTACTTCGGTGCGAAGTCCGATCTGCTCGCCGCGACCTACCTCGACGTGTTCGAGGCGACGAATCGCCGGGTGGAGGAATCCACCGCGGGTCTGCGTGGGATGGCGGCTCTGCGGGCCTTCGTCGGCGAGGTCCTGCCTGTCACCGAGGAGACCCATGAGGAGGCGAGGGTGGTGCTGTCCTACCTCGCCGAGGTGGCCCAGAATCCCGATCATGCGCGCACGACCGCGGTGACCATGGAACTCTGGGAGGGCTGGATCGTCGCGTGGCTGAGCGAGGCGCGTGAGGACGGCTCTCTCCGCGCCGAGGTCGATGTGGCTCGGGAGGCCGACGTTCTGCTCACCTACCTGCTCGGCGCGCAGACGATGGCGATCGTCGGCGGTGGCCGTTTCGACTTCGCCGGATTCCGTGCCCAGCTCGACTACGGGCTCGGGCGCCTGGAGACCAGGGCGCCGGGCGCCTGAGCACCAGACAACGCGCCATGCCACGACAAAGCGACCAAATGGTCGGTAAATCGTCGGATGGTCGTGACTGACCGCCCGGTTGGGGATAGAGTGGCCGCACGGTGATCGCCGACGCAGGGGCCGGCGATCAAGGGAATCGCTAAGGACATTCATGTTGCTTGAAGGGACCGCCTCGGACTTCGACGGCTGGCAGAGCCTGGTCTCGGACTCCTTCGTGCCGCTCGATACCGAACCCCAGCGCCGAGGCGGCTTCACCGGACGCATCAGCGCCCGCGACTACGACGCGGTCGTGATGTCGCACATCAGAGCCGATCCGCACGCGGTGCTGCGCACGCCGGGACTCATCTCCCGCAGTGATGCCGTGCATGCCGGCGACGACTACTTCAAGGTCTCCCTCCAGCTCGAAGGCCACGGGCTGCTCATCCAGGACGGCCGCGAGATGGCGCTCGCCCCGGGCTCGCTGGCCATCTACGACACATCACGGCCGTACACGCTCAGCTTCGACTCCGACTTCTCCTCCTATGTGATGATGTTCCCGCGCTCGCGGGTGACGATGCCCGTCGACATCGTCAGTCAGCTCACCGCCACGCCCATCGGTGCCGACCACCGCCTCGGTGCTGTGGCCGCCCAGGTCATCTCGCAGGCGGGGGCGATGCTGCCGACGCTCAGCCGATCGGTCGGAGTGCGGTTGGCCGGCAACGTCGTCGACCTGCTCACCACCGTCATGGCCGACGAACTCTCCGGCTCGGGAGCGCCGGAGGAGAAGCAGATCCTGCGCGCCGAGGTCATCGACCACATCGAGTCCAACCTCGCCGATCCGCAGCTCTCACCCTCGACGATCGCGGCGGCCCACTTCATGTCGGTGCGCACCCTTCACCAGATCTTCGAGGGCTCGGGGGAGTCGGTGTCCGGGGAGATCCGCCGCCGTCGGATCGAGAGATGCCGCCAGGACCTCGCCGACCCCCTGCAGCGGCAGGTGCCCGTGGCCGCCATCGGCGCCCGCTGGGGGCTCGGCGATCCGGCCCACTTCTCACGCCTCTTCCGCAGCGTCGTCGGGCAGCCGCCTGCCGGATTCCGGCGGAGCGCCCTGCGCGAATGAGAGTGGCCCAGCCGGGCGCGTGAGCGCGGCAAGCTGTGTGGAGGCGGGTGTGTCGGGTCGCCTGCGCCGATCGTCAAGAACTCCGCCTGCAAAGCCAAGACTCCGCACCCCTCGGTGATCCAGACTGGCAACAGTCATCACTATGAGGTGGATCACATGAGCATTCTCAATTCGGATTCGACCAACGGCGGTCTGGGTCCCCGGGGCACAGCGGCCCCGACGCCGACGGAACCCTCCACGCACCCGGTCACTGCCGGTCTCGATTCGCGGCGCATCGGGGTGCCCGCGCTCGTCTTCATGATCATCGCCGCCTCGGCGCCGTTGACGGTCGTCGCCGGCGGAGTGCCGAGCAACTTCGCCGTCACCTCGCTGACGGGGATTCCGCTCTCCTTCGTCGTCCTCGGCATCGTCCTCATCCTCTTCGCCATCGGCTATGCCGCGATGAGCAGGCACGTGCACAACGCCGGCGCCTTCTTCGCCTACATCTCCAAGGGGCTGGGCAAGCCGGTCGGCATGGGTGCGGCTCTGACCGCGTTGGTCGCCTACAACGCGATGCAGATCGGCATCGCCGGAATGTTCGGGTTCGTCTTCTCCTCGTTCCTCGACACCCTGTTCGGACTGCAGGTCTCCTGGTGGCTCTGCGCCCTCATCGGCTGGGTCATCGTCGGCGTCATGGGTGTCCTCCGCGTCGACTTCTCCGCGAAGGTGCTCGGCATCGTCGTCGGTGCCGAATTCCTCGTCGTCATCGTCTTCGACCTCATCGGCCTCATCCACAGCCCCGAAGGCGTCACGGCCGATGGGCTCATGGTCGATCAGCTCTTCGCTCCCGGTGTGGGAGCCGCGCTGGCGTTCTCGATCGCCGCGTTCATGGGCTTCGAATCGGGTGCGATCTACAACGAGGAGGTCAAGGATCCCAGGCGCACAGCCGGCCGGGCCACCGTCATCGCGGTGAGCATCATCGCCGTCTTCTACGCCATCTCCGCCTGGGCGATGGTCGTCGGCGAAGGGGCTTCGCAGGTCATCGGGCGGTCCCAGCAGTTCGGTCCCGACCTCATGTTCGTCTTCCTCGGCGAGCATGCGCCCGTGTGGTTCGTCGACCTCGCCAACCTCCTCTTCCTCACCTCACTCATCGCCGCCCTCGTGGCCTTCCACAACATCGTCGCTCGCTACTTCTTCGCGCTCGGCCGCGACCGGGTCCTGCCCTCTGTGCTGGCGCGGACCTCGAAGCGGACCGGTGCGCCGGTCGCCGGATCGCTCGCCCAGTCGGGGCTCGCGCTCATCGTCATCCTTGTCTTCGCCGCGGTCGGCTCCGGCAGCGATGACCCGCTGTTCCCCGTCGTCACACTCTTCACCTGGCTGACGAACATGGGTGCCTTCGGGCTCGTCCTCCTCATGGCGCTCACCGCCCTCGCCGTCATCGGTTTCCTCCGCGCCAAGGCGGGTGAGTACTCGCTGTGGACAAGGGCGATCGCCCCCGGCCTCTCGGCGATCGGACTGTTCACGCTGTTTGTCTCCATCGTCATCAACTTCAACGTCCTCATCGGCCTGGAGGGAACCTCCGTGCTGTCTTGGCTGCTGCCCGCGATCGTGCTCGTCCCAGGACTCATCGGCACGGTCTGGGCGATCATGCTGCGCTCGTCGAGACCGCAGCTCTATGCAGGAATCGGATCCGGTGGTTCCCTGGGATGAGAACCCGCCTGGGATGAGAACCCACCGACCACACCGTTCAGTCACCACGAAAGAAGGAGCATCATGACCACCGACGCCACTACCACCGACCTCACGACCACGGCAGGCCTCCTGTCCGCCATTGAGGATCCCGTCGGACGCGAGATCCTCGACCCCGCCACCGGCGAGGTCGTCGGCCGCACCCGTGAAGGCAGCGCTGCCGACATCGACTCAGTGGTCGCCTCGGCGCGGGAAGCACAGACCGCGTGGGCCGCCCGCCCGATCGCCGAACGCAGCGACCTGCTCAACAAGGCCGCCGACGCCGTCGAAGCCTCGGCCGAAGCGCTGGCCGAACTGCTCTCCCGTGAGCAGGGCAAGCCGCTCAACGGGCCGAACGCCCGATTCGAGGTCGGTGCCTGCTCGGCGTGGCTGCGTGCGAACGCCGCCTTCGAACTCGAGCCCGAGATCCTCGTCGACGACGGGGAGACCCATGCCGAGCTCCGCTACGATCCCGTCGGCGTCGTCGGGGCCGTCGGTCCCTGGAACTGGCCGATGATGATCTCCGTGTGGCAGTTCGCCCCCTCCCTGAAGATGGGCAACACCGTCGTGCTCAAGCCCTCCGAGTACACGCCGCTGTCCGTGCAGGCACTCGTCGCCGTCGTCAACCAGGCGCTGCCAGCCGATGTGCTCTCCGTCGTCCCCGGCGACGGTGCGGTCGGTGCCGCGCTGACCAGTCACGATGGTGTGGACAAGATCATGTTCACCGGTTCGACGAAGACCGGTCAGGCGATCATGCGCACCGCCGCCGACAAGCTCGCCCGGATCACCCTCGAGCTCGGCGGCAACGATGCGGGCATCGTCCTCGAGGACGCCGATCCCAAGGCGATCGCCGGTGACCTGTTCTGGGGCGCGTTCATCAACACCGGCCAGACCTGTGCCGCAATGAAGCGCCTCTACGTCCCGGAATCCCTCTACGACCAGGTCTGCGACGCCCTCGTCGAGGTGGCCGGGCAGTCCCCGATGGGCGTCGGGCTCGAGGAGGAGAACGTCCTCGGCCCGCTGCAGAACAAGCAGCAGTACGATATCGTCGCTCGTCTCGTCGACGCCGCAAAGAATGGGGGCGCCCGCGTGCTCATGGGCGGCGACCCCGCCGCTGATCAGCCCGGCTACTTCTACCCCACGACGCTCGTGGCCGACATCGACAACGACAACCCGCTCGTCGCCGAGGAGCAGTTCGGTCCGGCCCTGCCGATCATCAAGTACACCGACCTCGACCAGGCCGTCGAATGGGCCAACGAGCTCGAGGTGGGGCTCGGATCCTCGGTGTGGGGAACGGATATCGAGGAGTGCAAGAAGGTCGCGGCCAGGCTGCAGGCCGGGTCGACATGGATCAACAAGCACGGAGCCGTCGATCCGCGAGTGCCCTTCGGCGGAGTGAAGAAGTCCGGCTTCGGCCTCGAATTCGGAGTCGAAGGACTCAAGCACGTGAGCGTCCCCCACGTCATCAGCTGGTAACCCATTTACTACCCGACGGCGGCCCAGCAACCTCGCGCGAGGTTGCTGGGCCGCCGTCACGTAGCAATAGGGGCGAGGATCGCCTGGATCGCCGGGGCCGCGATGGCCACGATCTCCTCGGCATCGGCCCCGGCCAACGTGGGCACGCCGATGACGTCGCGGCCGGTGATGAGCCCGACGAGCATCGATGATGCCAGAGCCGCCCGGACCGGGGCATCAGCCTCGGTGCGTTCGCGTGCTCCGACGAGAAGCCGGGACTCGATGAAGTCGGCGAGCTGAGCGCGCGCACCCTCGTTGACGATCGCCCCGCGCAGCATCGCCAGCAACGGCTGGGCCTCTTCCGGTTCGGACTCCCACGCCGCTAGGAAGGCCCTGACCACACGCTCGCCGAGGTGCTCCCGGGGCCCCCGAAAAGCCGTGTCGAACCGCTCAAGAGCCGGAGCCGGAACCGCCATCACAGCGGCGAAGAGCTCCTCCTTGTTCCGGAAGAACTGCATCACCTGCGAGGGATCGACCCCGGCGTCCGCTGCGACGCTGCGGATGGTCGTGGCCGTGAAGCCCTTGACCGCGAACTGCGCACGAGCAGCAGAAAGCACGGTCTCACGGGTACTCCCGCTCCCAGACGGGCGACCGGGGCGGCGACCTCGCTTGGTCTTCGCAGCAGATGGATCAGAATCACTCATGACCCCAATCTAGCGTGCCGAAGAACACAACTCAACACCTGTTGAGTTTCGGTCGTGCCGAGCGTAGGCTGACGACGAAGCACGGAACACACCGTGGATTCGCCGATCCCCGAGGAGCCCGTCATGACCGATGACCGGAAGACCTACATCCCCTCCACCCCGCTGCCAGAGGCCCGCACCGGAATGCTCACCCCGTATGATCCCGGTACTCGTGTCCTCGAGGCCGGATTCCGCATCGCACCGCAGTTCCGTGAGCTGCCCGTCGACATCGTCTTCGAAAAGGACACTCCCGTGACGCTGCGCGATGGGACCACCGTCCACGTCGACATCTTCCGCCCCGCGGACGCGGACAAAGTCCCCGCCATTGTTGCGTGGAGTCCCTACGGGAAGGCGCAGGGCACCTCGGCGAGCGTGATGGGCGTATTCGGGCTCGTCGGACTCGACAACGGCATCGTCTCCGGACTCGAGAAGTTCGAAGGACCCGATCCCGCCTACTGGTGCGCCCACGGCTACGCCATCGTCAACCCCGATATCCGCGGCGTCGTCGACTCCGAGGGCGACAGCGTCCTCTGGGACCGGCAGGAAGGCCGCGACTGCGCCGACGTCATCGAATCGCTGGCCGACCAGGAATGGTGCACCGGCAGGATCGGGATGTCCGGGACCTCGTACCTCGCCGTCTCGCAGTGGTTCACCGCCGCCGAGGCGCCCGCCCATCTGGCCGCGATCAACCCGTGGGAGGGCGTCTCAGACGTCTACCGCGACCTCGTGAGGCGCGGCGGAATGCCCGACACCGGCTTCGCCCGGCACCTGCAGGAAGGCAGCTTCTTCGGTCGCAATCAGAAGGAAGACATCCTCGCCGAGGCGGCCGCCCGCCCACTCATGGACGCACTGTGGGAGGACAAGATCCCCGACTTCGATGCGATCACCGTGCCCGCATACATCGTGGCCAGCTACTCGAACACCCTCCACACGGCCGGGACCTTCCGCGGCTGGCGACGCATCGCCTCGGAAGAGAAATGGCTGCGCATCCACAACAGCCAGGAATGGCCCGACTACTACGACGAGGCCAACGTCGAGGACCTGCGCCGCTTCTTCGACCACTACCTCCACGGCGTCGACAACGACTGGCTCGAAACCCCGCGCGTGCGGTATTCGACGCTCGACCTTGCAGGAGGCGACCGCACACAGATCCCCGCCGCCGAATTCCCTCCGGCCGCCTCGGTGAACACGAAGTACTACCTCGAGGCGCACTCCCGGACCCTGACGACGCAGGCTCCCGAATCCGGTGCCGAGGCGGTCTACGACGTTGACGCCAACCCCGATGCGGTGTCCTTCATCGCCTCTTTCGATAGCGAGACCACCCTCGTCGGGTACCCGAAGGCGCACCTGTGGGTCGAAGCCAGAGGGGCGGCGGACATGGATCTCTTCGTCCTCGTCCAGAAGCTCGACGCCCACGGCACACCCCTGCAGGCCTTCACCGTGCCCAATCACAACGCGCGCATCCACGACGTCACCGACCATGGTGCGACGATCCTGCGCTACAAGGGCTCCGACGGCCGGCTCCGTGTGTCGATGCGCCACCTCGACGAGGCATTGAGCACCGAGGAGGTGCCCGCACACACCTTCGACCGGGTGGAGAAGCTCAGCCCCGGTGAGATCGTCGAGGTCGACCTCGACCTGCTGCCGGTCGGGTTGACCTTCCACCCGGGCGAGCAGCTGCGCTTCGTCGTCAGCTCGCGCAATCTGCTCGGTACGATGATGCCGGGCATCCGCGAATACGTCGGCGACAACTCAGGCGCGCACGTCATCCACACCGGCGGCGAGTATGCTTCCTACCTCCAGCTGCCGGTGCTCGGCTGACCAGCTGTCCCAATTGCCCTCCGAGAACACACCTCCACCGATCCAGGAGATTCGCATGTCACTGAATAACGCCGAAATCGCCCGCACAGCCGCCGAACTGCAGGAGAACTTCGACCGTTCGACCCTGACCCTCGCCGAGGCGGCCGCTGACCTTGCCATCACCGAGGTTGAGCTGCGGGCTCTGCTCACCGCCGACGGTGTCGATCCTGCCGCAGTGTGGCAGCTGCGCGATTACCTCGAACAGGCCGTCACCGATGCCGGGGGAGAACCCATGCCGTTCACCATCCTCACCGAGGACAACCGCCGCAAAGCTCAAGGATGGTTCACTCTGCGGGAGGCCCCGCGTCATGACTTCGGCACTCGCCGGTCTCCCGCCGTCGCCCCGCGGCCCGGCGGTGAAGCGCGGTTGGGAGCGCGTAGCGTGGCCCGCATCGGCTACGGCGCGATGCAGCTCGAACGACTGCGAGACGACCGGTCCACAGGTATCGCGCTGCTGCGCCGGGCCATCGAGCTCGGCATCGACCACATCGACACAGCCCAGTTCTACGGCAACGGTCTGTCCAATGAACTCATCCGCGAAACGCTCACACCGGGCGACGATGTCGCAATCGTCAGCAAGGTCGGCGCGGCCCCGGATCCAGGCGGACCGTTTCCGATGCGTGCAGCTCAGCGGCCCGACGAGCTGCGCGCCGAGGTCGAGGCGAACCTGCGCACCCTCGGCGTCGAACAGCTGGCCGTGGTCAATCTGCGTCGCATGGACACAGGCGTGACGATTCCCCTGCCCGATGACCAGGTGGTCAGCATCGAGGATCAGCTCGCAGAGATGATCGCAATGCGCGACGAGGGCCTCATCGGCGGGATCGGGATGAGCAACACGACCATCGATGGGCTGAAGACGGCGCTGCCGGCCGGGATCGACTGTGTGCAGAACTCCTACAGCCTCATCGCCCGCGGCGACGAAGACATGCTCGAGCTGTGTGTGTCCGAGGGTGTTGCCTGGGTTCCGTTCTTCCCGCTGGGCAGCGGGTTCGAGGGGATGCCGAAGGTCACCGACGAGGAGGTCGTCACCCGGATCGCCGACGAGCTCGACGTCACGGCCTCCCAGGTCGGTCTCGCTTGGCTGCTCCACCACGATCCGGGCACGCTGCTCATCCCGGGCACGGCGACGATCAGCCACCTCGAGGAGAACTCGGCTGTCGGCGACATCGAGTTCAGCCAGGATCAGCTGGCCGCACTCAACGCGATCCCGACCCGAGACCCCGGCACAATCCGCCCCTAATTGCTACTGTGAGGATTGATAGTGGCTGGTCTGGGACTGGCTGGCAGAGTAGGAACCGACCGTCCCATCGATCATCATGACTCAAATTGCTACTGACTCAGACGATGTCATCGTCAGGATCTGTCTGGTGATCGGTGGGCGGCCGGCCCCGGCTCGGCCCATATCGGTAACTTGATCAGAAGGTTGTCCGTTCCTGACCGAACGTGACTCATCACAGTAGTGTTCCGACGTGACTATCTCCCGGACCGGAGCCGACCGTTCGACGGTCGGACATCATCCGCTCTAACACGGGAGAATCACGAACCGTCGTGACTATCATCTCGCATTTATATGCGTTTGTCGTAGGCGTCGACACGCATGCGAAGAACCACGTCTACGCCGTGCTCACCAACACCGGCGAGCACATCGATACCCGCGAATTCCCAACGACGAATGCTGGACTGGCACGAGCGTTGGCCTGGGTCGGTCGTCGCACCGGCGGGCACTTGGACACCTTGTGGGTGGTCGAGGGTATCGGCACCTACGGAGCAGTCCTGGCCGAGAACGTCGCTGAGGCTGGGTACATGGTCGCCGAAGCAGCGAGCATGAATGTTCGCGACCGTCACAGCACGGGCAAGGATGACCAGATCGATGCCCGCAGAATCGCGGCCACCGTTCTGCCCTTGGAGCAGTCACAACTGCGTGTGCCCAGGCAGGCCGATGGGCCGCGCCAGGGACTGCGGATCCTGGTGGGTGCCCGTGAGTCCATGACGCGGGAGAAGACCCGCACCATCAACGCGCTGACCGCGTTGTTGCGCGCGAACGATCTCGGTCTCGATGCGCGACGGAAACTGTCAGTCGCCAAGATCCGAACGGTGTCGAAGTGGCGGGTCAGGAACGAGCCTGTGGCACGTTTGGAGGCACGTCGGGAAGCGATCCGGTTGGCCAAACGTGTCATCGAACTCGATGCGGACATCAAGGATTACGCCACACGGATTCTGGCTCTGGTCAAGGACAGTCCGGCTGCTGTGTTGCTGGCTCAGCCGGGGATCGGGCCGATCACTGCCGCCGTGTTCTATCTGGCGTGGTCGCATCCGGGGCGGGTGTGTTCTGAGGCTGCTTTCGCGAAGCTGGCGGGGGTGAGTCCGATTCCAGCGTCGTCGGGCAATGTGGTGAGGTTCCGGCTCAACCGCAGTGGGGATCGCCGGTTGAACTCCGCGTTGTACATGGTGGCCATCACTAAGTTGTCCTTCGATGAGGAGACTCGAGCGTACATGGCCAAACGGCTCAGGGAAGGGCTGTCGAAGAAGGAAGCTATCCGGTGTATCAAGCGGTTTGTGGCTCGGAGAGTGTATCGGCTTCTCGAGGCGACGAACGTGGTTGGGCAGGCCGCTTGACAAGCATAGAAGGATCCCGACGGCGGCCCAGCACCCTGGCGCGAGGTATCAGGGCCGCCGTCAGGTGCTTTGGGAGAGCGCAGAACGAAGATGCCGTTCGGACCGTCCGGCTCATTTCTATGTCCGGGAGCGCGGAAGACGCTCACCGACCAGGGGGAGTCCGGCGCATATTCACCGAGGTGCCAATCGCCGAACCGGTGCTGCAACGACAGCGCCGAGGAGGTCGCGCAGGAGCCTTGATCCTGAGGTCCCCCTCGGGCTCGGGTCGTCGTCCCCACGATGAGCAGCCCACCAGGGTCGAGAAGGCGTTCGACCGCTGAGAAGGTCCCCTTCAGCTCCGACTTGTCGAGGAATGCAGGAGTGTTCCCTGACATGAGGGCGGCATCGTAATTCTCTGGAAGACCTCGGGCACGCAGGGCCTCGGTCGACAGGTCACCAGCGCTCATGAGACGGAACCACTGTGACTCGAAGAGGTCGGCAGCGATGTCGAGGACCGCTGGAGTCGGATCGATTCCGAATGCCTCGTGACCGCTCCTGCGCAGATGGTTCACCGCACTGCCGATGCCGCAGCCGATATCGAGAATCCGTGATCGTCGTGGGACGAGCATATCGACGAAGCGAGCATCGACACCGAGGTCGGTCCCGGAATCGTGATGGCTGCGCATCTTCTGGGCATATTCGCGAAGGCTCTCTGCCTCAACCATGGAATCAGTCTGGCATAGTTCGATTCCGCGTCCGCATGTGGAGCGAATCGTTCGGTGGTTGCCCCTAATTACTACCTGACGGCGGTCCAGCACCCTGGCGCGAGGTATCTGGGCCACCGTCAGGTAGCAGGGGAGGGGAGGATGTCGCGGACGATGTCGATGACCCGGGCCAGAGCCTCCGACGGGTTGTTCCGCCGCCAGCCGAGCGCGAGGGTGAAGGCATCCGCGCCCTCGGCCAGTCGCACATAGCTGACCCCGTCGATGCGGATGTGTTCGGAGGACTCGACGACGATCGAGATCCCCACCTGCGCGCCGACGAGAGCCAAGAGACTGTACGGATCGGGGGCCTCCTGGACGATGCGGGGAAGGAACCCGGCCTCGTCGGACAGGCGCATCATCGCTTCCCTCACCTGCGAGCCGTGGGACGGGGCATAGGAGATGAACGGCTGGTCGCGGAGTTCGCCCATGCTGATCTCGTCCCTGCCCGCGAGCTCGTGGTCGGTGGGGACCGCGACCATAACCCGCTCCTGTCGGATGACATGGACGTCGATGCCGGCCGGTGCGGGCGGACTGATGATCGCCAGATCCAGGTGCCCGTCACGGATGGCCAGCGCGGCCTCGCCCGAATAGGTCTGGGGTCGCAGCGCGAGTTCGATGCCCGGCTGTCTCTCCGCGACCTCGCGGGCGAGCAGAGAGAGGATCGAATAGCCGCTGGTCCCGCCGAAGCCGACCTGGACGCGGCCGACGATGCCCTCCTGTGCGGCTCGCGCGATCCGCTTGGCTCCCTCGACCTGATTGATGATCGACCGCGCGGGTTCGAGCAGGGCCTCCCCGGAAGCGGTGAGTCTCACTCGTCTCGTCGTACGTTCGAACAGCGGGACCCCGAGTTCGCGCTCCAGCGACCGGATCATCTGACTCAGCGCCGGCTGGGCGATGTGCAGCCCCTCCGCCGCACGCCCGAAGTGCAACTCCTCGGCCACGGCGAGGAATGCCGTGAAATGCCGCAGCTCCATGAGCGTTCCCCTCCTGAAACTCAATTGATAATGATTCGTTCTCAATGCACTAAAGATTACCTATTGGACTTGCTTGAATCCAGGTGGAAAAGTGACTGCTGACACAGACCGTCTTTCGCAGGAGAACAGACATGAGCACGAACGGATCAGCGTCGATCCAATCGCCGACGACCACTTCGACGACCGCCGCGACCTCCTCCCCGAACCCCGCCTCGCCGACTACGGCCATCGATCCCAAGCAGGGCCGCCGAGCCGGAGTCGCCGCCTTCATCGGCACCACCATCGAATGGTTCGACTTCTACATCTACGGCACCGCCTCGGCGCTCGTCCTCGGACATCTCTTCTTCCCCGACGTCAGCCCGGCGATGGGCACGCTGGCGGCCTTCGCGACCTTCGCCGTCGGCTTTATCGCCCGCCCTCTCGGCGGCGTCATCTTCGGTCACTTCGGGGACAAATTCGGCCGCAAGAACACCGTCATCACCACCCTCATGCTCATGGGCCTGGCCACAGTCGGCGTCGGCCTGCTGCCGACCTATGAACAGATCGGCTTCATGGCCCCGATCCTGCTCGTGGCGCTGCGTGTCATCCAAGGCGTGGCCATGGGCGGCGAATGGGGCGGCGCGGTGCTCATCGCCACCGAGTTCGCACCCCCGGGCAAGAAGATCCTCTTCGGGGCCTTCGCCCAGCAAGGCTCCCCGGTCGGAAACCTCCTTGCCACGGTCGCCTTCCTCGGCCTGACCTATCTCAGCGCAGAGAACTTCGGAACCTGGGGCTGGCGGATCCCGTTCCTCGCCTCGGCGCTGCTCATCATCGTCGGCCTCTACATCCGCCTGAAGATCACCGAATCCCCGGAGATGGTGGCCGCGACCCAGAAGGAACCCCAGAAGCGCACGCCTCTGGTCGAGCTGCTCCGCGACCACTGGAAGGTCGTCTGCCTGGCCATCGGCGCCGTCGTCACCGGTGTCGCGATCACCTACGTCAAGACCACCTTCGCCCTGTCCTGGGCCACGACCGACCTCGACTTCGGCCGCACTGAATTCCTCCAAATCGTCACCGTCGCACTCATCGCCCAGGTGATCGTCCAACCCTTCGGCGCGATCCTGGCCTCGAAGATCGACGCCCGCAAGGCCATCCTCATCATGCTGCTGCCCGAACTCGTGCTGTTACCGCTGATGTTCGTCCTCATCCAGACCGGCAGCTACGGGCTCGCGATGCTCGGCATGGTCCTCGCCACCGCCCCGCACGCCATGTACTATGCCGCGCTGGCCGGGGTGCTCGCCCAACTGTTCCCGACCACCATCCGCTACACCGGGATCTCCGTGGCCTACCAGGTCTCTACGGCACTGTTCGCCGGCACCGCACCGTTGCTCAGCCAGGCCCTGCTCAGCGCCACCGGATCGATCTGGATCGTCGTCGCCCTCGGCCTCGGCTACGTCCTCATCTCCGCGGTGTGCATGTCCCTCCTGCTGCGCGGGACCTCCTGGACGAACAGGGAGGGCGAACCCGGCCACACCGCCGAGGTGGGGCTCCCCACCGAGGCGACAGCCACCTCGGCGACCCCCACCACGACCACCTGACCTGGGGCCGTTCGGGGCCGAGAACCGCCCCGACCGCCTCAACCGACCACCTGGCCCCGCCACCTGAGAGAGAAGAAGGAACAATGAATTTCGTCGACCTCGACCCGGCACTGCGTCCCCTCATCGAGTCCTACCTCGACCCGGCCGATCGTGAGCTGCTCAACCCAGTGCTCAGCGCTCTCGGCACCGATGCCGCCGCGCGGCTGGCGCCCTTGGCCGATGTCGCGGACAAGAATCCGCCGACCCTGGCACAGTACGACCGGGAAGGCGACCGCGTCGACACCATCGACTACCACGCGAGCTACCAGGAGCTGCAGAAGGCCGCCTACGAAGAGTACGGACTCTCGGCGCTGTCTCATCGCAGACTGCACGGCTGGGAGGATGTGCCCCCGCACCTGATCAAGTACATCCTCTCCTACGTCTTCGTCCAGGCCGAGTTCGGGCTCGCCTGCCCCGTATCCATGACAGATGCCGCCGCCCGGACCCTGCGCAAGTTCGGTGAGGGTCCGCAGGTCGCCGAGGCGGTCGACCGTCTCATCTCGACCGATCCCGATTCGCGGTGGACCGGTGCGATGTTCATGACCGAGATCCAGGCCGGCACCGACATCGCCCGGACCGAGACCGTTGCCGAACGCGAGGGAGAGGACTGGGTGCTCTCGGGCCGCAAATGGTTCGCCTCGAACCCCGACGCCGACATCATCCTCACCCTCGCCCGCTACCCGGGCGGGGACGACACGACTCGCGGCGTCGGCCTGTTCATGCTGCCCAAGCAGCTCGCCGACGGATCGAAGAACTCTTATGTCATCGACCGGCTCAAGGACAAGCTCGGTACCCGGTCGATGCCCAGTGGCGAGATCACGCTCAACCGCGCCCACGCCATCCAGATCGGCGACCTCGACCGCGGATTCCGGCAGATGGCGGAGATGGTCAACACCTCCCGCCTGTCCAACGCCATGCGCTCCACCGCGCTCATGCGCCGATCGATCAACGAAGCGCTCGCCCATGCCCGGAAACGCGTCGTCTTCGGTAAGCCGCTCGTCGACGCACCACTGATGCGCATGACCTTGCTGCCGCTGCAGGCCGAGGCAGAAGCGGCACTGAGTCTGGTCTTCCACGCAGGCGACACGCTCCAACGCGCCGATGCCGGCGACGAGTCCGCAGCCGCTCAGATCCGCGTCCTCACCCCGCTGGCCAAGCATTACATCTGCAAACGCGCCCGCTTCGTCACCGGTGAGGCGATGGAGGTGCGCGGCGGCCGCGGATACATCGAGGAATGGCCCGACGCCCGCCTCGTCCGCGACTCCCACCTCGGGTCCATCTGGGAGGGTTCGAGCAATGTCATCGCCCTCGACGTTCTGCGCTGCATGCGCAAACAGAACACCCACCACCTTCTGGCGCAGTCGATGACCGGCAAGCTCAATGACATCACCGGCGCCGAGGCGGGGGCTGAGATCCGTGAGCTGCTGAGCCGATGGGAGGCCATCGTCGACCGCGGAGACGCGATCCTCGCCGCTGATCCTGATGCAGCCGAGGCGCTCATCGGCGGCTACGCCGACAGCCTGGCCCAGATCATCATGGCCACCCTCCTGCTCGAGCAGGCCGATGTCGAAGCCTCCCGTGACGGAAACTGGCGCAAACTGCTCGTCGCCCGTACCTTCATCGGGGGAAACATCCTTAACGACGAGGCCGCCGTGGTGGCGGCGCTCGCCCACTTCGAAGACATCGTCGATGGCAAGACCGTGCCCCGCGACGCACTCGCCTCGACCCCTGCACCCGTGGCCTGAGACCACTGACACTTAAGACCGCTGAGACACCGGAGCATGCAGTGAGAACCATAGACCCCGAACCCACAACCGAAACGTACGGCACGGCTGCGGCAGCCTTCCACGGTCCGCTCGAGGGGGTGCGAGTGATCGACCTGTCGAAGATCCTCGCCGGACCCTACGCGACCATGTCGCTGGGCGACCTCGGCGCCGAGGTCATCAAGGTCGAACATCCCGATGGGGGCGACCCGACACGGGCTTGGGGCCCACCGATGGTCGGGGCCGATGCCACGTACTTCCACGCCGCCAATCACGGCAAGAAGTCCGTGACCATCGACCTCAAGTCCGATCGCGGTCAGGCCCAGGTCTTCGACCTCCTCGCCGACGCCGATGTGCTCGTCGAGAACTTCCGTCCCGGCAGCTCGCTGCAGACGATCTTCGACTATCAGGAGCTGTCGGCGAAATTCCCGCACCTCGTCATCCTCCACATCTCCGCCTATGGGGATCACGGCCCGATGCGCGACGAACCCGGATATGACATGGTCGCCCAGGCGCGCGGGGGCCTGATGTCCCTGACCGGTGAGCCAGGCGGACCGCCGATGAAGGCCGGATTCGCGATGGGCGACCTAGGCGCCGGCCTGTTCGGGATCATCGGCATCGTCTCCGCGCTCTTCGAACGCAGCCGCACCGGCAAGGGGCAGTACCTGACGACCTCGCTCTACGAGGGCCAGCTCGCGCTGCACGTGAACTGGGCGACGAACTACTTCGCCGACGGCAAGCGCCCGCAAGCGCTCGGCTCCGGGCACCCCAACCTCGTGCCCTACCAGGCATACCCGGCGGCCGACGATTACTTCGTCATCGCCATCGGCAACGACTCCCTGTGGCAGAAGCTCTGCACCGTCCTCGACCGGCCCGACCTCGGGGGAGACGAACGCATCTCCGCCAATGCCGGACGGCTCGAGCATCGCGAGTACGTCAACGCCGAACTCAGCCGGAGCCTGCGCATGCAGACCGTCGACCACTGGTGCACTCTTTTCTCGGCGGCCGGGGTCCCGGCAGCGCCGATCAAGCACCTCGACGAGGTCTACGCCGACCCGCAGACCGAGGCGCTCGGGATGGTCCAGACCGTCGACCACCCCAGCGCCGGGCCGATGCGCCAGGTCGCCTTCCCCGTCAACTTCAACGGTACCCGCCCACCGGTGCGCTCGGCGCCACCGGAACTCGGTGCCGATACGCACGACATCCTCGGCGACTCAGCCCCTCTGACCGCAACCACGACTGGAGCCTGACATGACCACCACCGGCAAACCCACGACCCCCACGACCACCGCCGACCCCTCCGACCTCCTCGACCTCGCGGGACTCTTCACCGACACCGAACTCGAACTTCGCGACCGGGTCAGGTCCTTCGTCGATGACCGGATTCGCCCGAACATCGCCGACTGGTATGAGAATGCGGTCTTCCCGACCGAAATCGTGCCCGAGATGGGCGCCCAGGGTCTGCTCGGCATGCACCTGAAGGGCTACGGCTGCCCCGGACGCTCCGCCGTCGAATACGGCCTCGCCGCCCTCGAACTCGAAGCCGGTGACTCCGGCCTGCGCACGTTCGTCTCCGTGCAGGGGTCACTGGCGATGTCGGCGATCCACAAGTTCGGCTCCGAGGAGCAGAAGAACCGATACCTGCCCGGAATGGCCGCCGGCGAGATCATCGGCTGCTTCGGACTGACCGAACCCACTGCCGGTTCCGACCCCGGCTCGATGGCGACGACAGCGAGCCGCAATGCCGATGGGAGCTGGACCCTCAACGGAGCCAAGCGCTGGATCGGGCTCGCCTCGATCGCACAGATCGCCGTCATCTGGGCCGCCACCGAGGACGGCATCCGCGGATTCCTCGTCCCCACCGACACCGAGGGATTCACCGCCACCCCGATCGCGCAGAAGCTTTCGATGCGCGCCTCCATCCAGTGCGACATCACCCTCGATGATGTCCATCTCCCCTCCGAGGCGGTCCTGCCCGAGGTCACGGGACTGAAGGGGCCGTTCTCCTGCCTCAACGAGGCACGCTACGGAATCATGTGGGGCGCGATGGGTGCAGCCCGCGACTCCTTCGAAGTGGCGCTGAACTACGCCCAGAACCGTCTGCAGTTCGACAAGCCCCTCACCGCGTACCAGATCACCCAGGAGAAGCTGGTGAACATGGCCCTCGAGATCCAGAAGGGCACCCTGCTTGCCATCCAGACCGGGCGGCTGAAGGACGCCGGCACGCTCGATCCCGTGCAGATCTCCGTCGGCAAGCTCAACAACTGCCGGGAGGCGATCCAGATATGCCGCGACGCCCGCGCGATGCTCGGCGGCAACGGCATCACGCTCGAATACTCACCGCTGCGGCATGCCAACAACCTCGAATCCGTGCGCACCTACGAAGGCACCGACGAGGTCCACACCCTCATCCTCGGCCGGCACATCACCGGACAGCAGGCGTTCCGGTGATCTGACAATCGTGCTCCGACGGCGGTGATCTGCGGTCTCAGACGAGCCGACGTCCGCCGACGACCACCTCGGCGGGTGAGCTCAGCACTGAAAGTTCGGTGAGCGGATCACCGTCGACGACGATGAGGTCCGCGCGGGCCCCTTCGACGATGCGACCGCGATCGCTCAGCCCGAACGCGTCCGCCGCTGCCGAGGTCGCCGCGCGGATCGCCTCGGCGCCGGTCATGCCCGCCTGCACAAGGTATCCGAGTTCGGAGTGCAGCGAGGGACCGTGCGGCACCGGCGCGAACGGAGTCTCGTTCGCGTCGGTGCCCGCGATGACGGTCGCCCCTCCATCGAGCAGAGCCGAGACATTGCCGATGGCCAGCTCCATCGCGGCATCGGCGTGCTCGCCGAGGCGGGCATCAGTGATCGCGCGCACCATCACCAGGGTGGGGGAGACGAGGGTTCCGGACTCGACGATCCTTGAGAACGTCGCCTTCGACAGCGGCCGATCGAAGGGGATGTGAGTGAGGACGTCGACCCCGGCGTCGAGCCCGCGGTCGAAGGACGCGGCCGTCACCGCGTGTGCGACGGTGAGCAGGCCCCGCTTCCGCGCCCCGCCGACGATCGCCTGCAGGGTCGGGATGTCGAGCGCGGGCGTCTCCGTCGCATCCGGGTCCTCGATGATGATCTTGATGAGATCGACGCCGTTCGCGACGCGCCAGTCGAGGAACCGCTCGGCATCTTCGGGGCCGGTGACACCGGATTCGGAGGGGAATCCCATCACCGCAATCTGTGTGCTCCCCGGCGCCGAGGCGGCCGATCCGGCACTGAGAATCGCCGGGACTTCGGCGTCGGCCCGGTACCCGTCGACGACGGAGTCGGGGTGGGTGCCCAGGTCGATCACGGTCGTCAGCCCCGACCGCACGGCGGCCAGCAGAGCATTCCGAGACTTGAGGTGCACGTGAGTGTCGATGAGACCCGGAAGCACGGTCGCCGCCGAGGACGGATCCGGCTCCGCGGACGGCCGGATCGCGGTGATCGTGTCGGAGAATTCGATATCGACCAGCTCGCCAGCAGATGCAGAGGACTTGAGGTCGAGGATGCGGACATTGTGCAGAACTGTCATAGCGTCACGATACTCACCGCGACTGCGAATGGGTCGAGCATCAGCGAAGCGATTCGGGGAACCTGACTCCCGTCAGCTCCTCCGATGTCTCCCACAGCCGCCGCGCGACGTCCTGATCGAGCGAGGCCGGCGTCCGGCTGGCGAAGACGGGTTCGCCGCGGGTCTCGAATGCTCTGCCCGGACCGAGGTAGGAGTTGCCCGGCACGTCGGCCACCGCTGCGTTGAGCGTCGGTGCGGCACCAGCGGTGTCTCGCTGCGCGACCAGTCGCGTGAACGCCCTGCCCAGTCCCCGCCGCAGCGGCGAACCTTCGCTGGAGTGGAAGAGGTTCGTCGCCGCCAGTCCGGGATGGGCTGCTGTCGCCATCACCTCGGTGCCCGCCTCGGCCAGCCGACGGTCGAGCTCGGTGGTGAAGAGCAGGTTCGCAAGCTTCGACTGGGCATAGGCGCTCATCGCCCGGTACCGACGGCGTTGCCAATTGAGATCGGAGAAATCGATGGCACCCTGCTTATGGGCGAGCGAGGAGACGGTGACCACTCGAGACCGGATCTGCGGCAGAAGCAGGTTGGTCAGCGCGAAGTGCCCGAGGTGGTTGGTTCCGAACTGGGACTCGAAACCGTCGACGGTATACCCCAGGGGCGGGATCATGATGCCGGCGTTGTTGATGAGCACGTCGATCGGGCCGTCGAGGTCTGCGGCGAACGCTCGGACCGAGGCGAGGTCCGCGAGGTCGAGTTCGCGGACCTCGGCCGACCCGCGCATCGCCTTTGCGGCCGCTTCTCCCTTCTCCGAGTTGCGCACCGCGAGGATCACGTGGGCCCCATGTGCGGCGAGAGCGCTTGCGCTCACCCGCCCGAGGCCGCTGTTGGCGCCGGTGACGACGAAGGTCTGACCGTCGAGGGAGGGAAAACCGTGCTCGAGGTCGGCAGTGATGGGCAGCATAGTGGGCAGTGTAGTCCTCGAAGATGCTGGTGATGTTAGGGTATCCTTCGTGCCGACCATTCCTTCGTCAGGTTCGACCCTTCTGTCCAGAGCCGCCCGTCGGCGCCTGCCCCTCCTCATCCCGGGTGCCGTCACACTCTCGTTGTGGCAGGTCTGTGAAGCGCTCGTGCCCGTGGCCATCGGCATCGTCGTCGACCAGGCGATCATCCCGCTGTCGTGGCCGATGCTCATCGTCTCGATCATCGGCGTCGGCCTCCTATTCACCGTGCTCAGCCTCGGCTACCGCTTTGGCTCCCGCTTCTGCAACGCCGCCCGCGAACACGAAGCACACGCACTGCGCGTCGAGATCACCCACGCCGCGCTCACCTCGGCGAACCTGCCCGCCGACCGCGCCTCGGGCGAGGTCCTCTCGATCGCCTCGGCCGATGCCGACACCGCAGCCATGTCCTTCCAGCAGGCCGGACGCGGCATCGCGTCGGTGCTCGGCATGCTCACCGCCGCCGTCTTCCTCCTCATCGCCGACCCGGTCACCGGACTCGTCGTCCTCATCGCTGTGCCCATCGGACTGATCATCGTCGCCCTGCCCGGCCGCTCGGTCTCGGCCAAGGCCGGCGCCCAGCTCGAGGCCGTCGCCCGTGCCGGACGATCGGCCTCCGACCTCATGCACGGTCTGCGGGTGATCAAGGCGATGGGCGGCGAACCCTGGGCCGTCCGGAGATACCGGACCACCTCCGACGAGGCGGCCGTCGCCGGCATCGCCACCGGTGAGCGCACGGGTCGCCTCGCCGGCCTCGGCGCCCTCGTCATGTCGATCGTCCTCGCCGCGGTCCTCATCGTCGCCGGCCTGCGCCTCATCGAAGGCGAGATGAGTGTCGGCGCGCTCATCGGCATCCTCGGAATGACCGCGTTCCTCACCGAACCCATGCGGGCACTGGCCGACATCGTCGGACAGTTCGCCCAATCCCACGGTGCCGCCTCCCGGATCGCCACCCTCCTTCACGACATCGACACAGCCGATGCCGCTGACACTGCCGATGCCGCTGACAGTGCAGGCACCACCTCGGCGACGGACCGTCCAGAACGCCCGGGCCGCGCGGCACCGCCGACCATCACCCTCGACGACTCAGGCCTCTCCGTCAGAAGCTGGGACGTCGGCGACGATCGCCGCATCGACTTCACCACCGCCTTCGGGGAGCTCACCTGCATCGTCACGGAGGGGGCCGATCCCGCGGCGAACCTCCTCGGTGCCCTGGGCGGCCACGCCCGCGGGACGGGACCGGACCGGATGATCGTCTCCCCGCACACCGTCGACCTCTTCGAAGGCACGATCCGGTCGAACATCACGATGATCGTCGGCACCACCGACCACCCCGTCACCGAGGACGTGCTCACCGCGTCGGGCACCGATGAGCTCCTCGGCCTCGTCGACGGCGGACTCGATCACCGGATCCAGGAACTCGGCGGCAACCTCTCCGGCGGGCAGCGCCAGCGCGTCGCGCTCGCCCGCGCGCTCGACGCCGACCCGTCCGTCCTCGTCCTCCACGAACCCACGACCGCCGTCGACGCCGTCACCGAGGCCCGCATCGCCGAGGGCGTGACCCGGCTGCGACGCGGCGCCGAGGCGACCGCCACCCTCATCCTCACGAGCTCACCGGCCTTCCTCGCCGCCGCCGACACCGTCGTCTTCGTGCCCTCCACCGGGCCCGCGCTCATCGGCACCCACCATGAGCTGCTCGCCGCCGCGGACGGCACCGCCGAGGCCTACCGACAGGCGGTGACCCGGTGAGCGCACACACCACTCTGACGATCGCCTCACGCCGTCGATCCTTCTCTCACCTCGCCCCGCTCCTGCGCGCGAGGGCCGGATGGGTCGTCCTCCTCGTCATCGCCGGACTCGCCAACGCGGGAGCCGGACTCGTCGGACCCTGGGCGATCGGCCGCCTCGTCGACGAGCTTCCCGCCAGGGCCGGTGATGACGTCGTCTGGTTCTGCGCGATCGCCGTGGCCGTGGCCGGAATCGTCATGGCCCTGGGCACGTGGATCGGGGCGTGGGCGCTCGCCCACATCGCCATGCCGGTCGTCGCCGAACTGCGCACCGAGGTCGTCGACGCCGCGATGTCGCTGGAGTCCCAGCGGATCGAATCGACGGGGACCGGCGACCTCGTCTCCCGCGTCGCCGATGACTCCCGGAAGATCAGCGAGGCCGCAGCCCAGGTGCTGCCGCTCGTCGTCGAATCCCTCCTCGTCGTCCTCGTCTCCGCAGCCGGGCTGGTGGCGATCGACTGGCGACTGGGCCTCGTCGGCCTCGTCGCCCTGCCGATGTACTGGTTCACCCTGCGCTGGTATCTGCCCAGGTCGGAACCCATCTACAAGGAAGAGCGCGCCGCGTTCGGCCGTCGTGCCGGCCGCCTCCTCGGCGGACTGACAGGGGCGCAGACCCTGCGCGCCTACCGCGCCGAGGGCGGGGAGATGACCCGCATCGACGCGGCCTCAGGCGAGGCACGAGACCTCTCGATCCACGTGTTCCGGTTCCTCACCCGCGCCTTCGGCCGCAACAACCGCGCCGAGGCGGTCGTGCTGTCCCTGCTGCTCATCGCCGGGTTCGCGCTCGTCTGGTTCGGCGAATCCACGGCCGGAGCCGTGACCACTGCAGCGCTGGTCTTCCACCGCCTGTTCAACCCCATCGGCGCGCTCGTCGGACTCTTCGACCAGGTCCAATCCGCTGGTGCCTCGCTGACCCGCATGGTCGGCGTCATCGACGAAGCCACGACCTCGCCGAGGCGGTCGCAGGCTTCCGTCGACCGTGCTGTGACCGCGGCGCCGGCCCTCGTGATCGACGACGTCTGGTTCACCTACGACGAGGATCCGAACTCGGACAATCATGTGCTCACCGGCGTCGATCTGCGCATCAAACCGGGTGAGGTCGTCGCCGTCGTCGGCACTACGGGCGCGGGCAAGTCGACGCTGGCCCGGATCGCCGCGGGACTCTCCGCACCCAGCCGAGGCCGCGCGATGCTGGCGGACGGTGGGACCGCCTCGGCGGGGGAGGAGCTGACCGCGCTTCCGGAATCCGTGCTCCGCGGACACGTCGCCATGGTCGCGCAGGAGGTCCACACCTTCGTCGGAACCCTGCGGGAGAACATCGCCCTGCCCGTCGACGAGGCATCCGATGAGGCGATTCTCGCGGCCCTCGACACGGTCGGCGCAGACTGGGCCCGGACCCTTCCACAGGGTCTCGACACGGCGGTCGGGGACGGCGGACAGCGGCTGAGTCCGGTGCAGGAGCAGACGATCGCCCTGGCCCGGTTGGTGCTCGCCGATCCTGATTTCGCGATCCTCGACGAGGCCACCGCCGAGGCGGGATCGGCCGGAGCGCATGTCCTCGAAGGCTCCGCGCGTGCTGCCCTGGCCGGACGCGGTGCGCTCGTCGTCGCCCACCGTCTCAGTCAGGCCGAGACCGCCGATCGGGTGCTCGTCATGGATCACGGCCGCGTCGTCGAAGCCGGCACCCATGCCGAACTCGTCGCCGCCGGCGGACGCTACGCCGAGCTGTGGGAGGCCTGGTCGGCCTGAGCCGGCAGGCTGACCCTCACCGCAGGCCGACAGTCCTCACCGCAGGCTGAGCACCGTGGTCGCGATCGTGAAGTAGAGGATCAGCCCGGTCGCGTCGCAGAATGTGGAGATGAACGGGTTGGAGAACACGGCCGGATCCGCGCCGACCTTCTTCGCGATGATCGGCATCAGCCCGCCCACCGTCGCGGCCATCATGCACACCGACAGCAGCGTCAGCCCGATGACCAAGCCGATCGACCATCCGTAGACGAGACCGGCGATGATGAAGCCCAAGGTCCCGAGCACGGCACCGAGCACCGCGCCGACACGCAGCTCCCGCCAGATCACCTTGCCGAGGTCGCGGATGCGCACTTCCCCGACGGCCAGGGCCCGGGTGACCGTGGTCGCCGCCTGGTTGCCGGTGTTGCCGCCGGTGCCGGTGAGGAGCGGGATGAAGAGCGCGAGGACGACGACCTGATCCAGCCGGTCCTCGTAGACCTCGAGGACCTGGACGGTGAGGATCGCGGAGACGGCGAGGACGAGCAGCCAGACGATGCGGCTGCGAACGAGGCGCAGGATCGTCGAGGACAGGTAGGACCGGTCGAGCGGCTCGGTGCCGGAACCGCGGGCGAAGTCCTCCGCGTCCTCCTCGTCGATGATGTCGAGGACGTCGTCCATGGTGAGGATCCCGACGAGGCGGTCCTCCTGGTCGGTCACCGGCATCGCGATGAGCCGGTGGGAGAGGAACTCACGGGCAGCCTGCTCACGGTCGGTCAGCGCATGCGTGCTGATGGAATCGCGGACCATGTCCCCGATGACCATGTCGCCGTCGGCGGCGAGGAGGTTGCGCAGGGACACCACCCCGCGGAGCACCCGACCGGGGCCGACGACGGGCAGAAGGTAGACGGTCTCGGGTCCGTCGATGCGGGCGTGGACGACGTCCATCGCCTCGGCGGCGGTCCAGTCCTCGTGCAGGCCGAGCACCTCGGGGGACATGTAGCGACCGATCGCGGACTTCGGATAGCCGAGGACCGCCGAGGTCATCTCCCGCTCCTCGGCGGTGAGCCCCTTCATCAGGCGGCTGGCCACGCTCGCGGGCAGTTCGCCGAAGAGTTCGGCACGGTCGTCGGGGTCGAGGCCCTCGACGATGTCGGCGACCTCGGGTTCGCGGAGGTTGCCGATGAGTTCGGCCTGATAGGCCGGCGGAAGGTCCTCGAAGACGTCGAGGGCTTCGGCCTTCGTCAGCACCTTAAAGAGCATCGCCGACTGCAGCGGCGTCGACGTGTGGACGAGGCGGGCGATCTCCGCCTGCGGCACCTGCCGGGCCAGGTTGGCGATCTCGTCGAGGGCGGTCGGATCGATCCTGCCGGTGAGAGCGGATTCGAGTCGATCGGCCGCCGCCGGATCAGTCGTCATCTCCTCCACGGGCGCTCCTCCACCTCGATAGTCCGCTGGTCGAGACCCACCCTATGCCATGGGTGCTCGGCTCTCAGCGCCTGGTGCGGTCGGTGCGCACGGCCAGCACCGGGACGGGGGAGCGGAGGATGAGCCGCTGGGCGACGGAGCCGAGGACGGCCTTGCCCACCCGGGAGCGTCCGCGGACGCCGAGGACGAGCCGATCCACCTCGGGGTGCTCGTCGATCTCGTCGATGACCGCGGTCACGGGGTCACGGTCGCCGCGACCGGACCGGTTGATGACGGTGACCTCGAGGCCGGGAGGAACCTCCTCGGTGTCGAAGTCGTGCAGGGTGAGGTTGATGAGCAGCAGTCCGGTGCTGCGTGACTGCGCTTCGGCGACGGCGGACTCGAGGGCCAACCTGCCCTCGGGACTGTCGGTGACGGCGACGGCGACTGACATGGAGACTCCTTACTTCCTGCCGTACTTCGCTTTGAAATCCCGTTCGAACTGCGCGAGGTCCTTGTCCTTCGTCTCCGGCAGCAGGCAGGCGAGGAAGACGAAGGCGATCACGGCGATGCCGGCGAACATGCCGAAGGTCGCAGTCATGCCCATGCCCTGGATGAGGGGCGGGAAGAACTGGGCGACGACGGCGTTCATCATCCACAGGACGAACACGCAGATGCCCATCGCGAAGCTGCGGATCTTCATCGGAAAGATCTCCGAGAGCATCAGCCAGGTCAGTGGGCCGACGGTGCCCTGCATGGAGAAGACGAAGAGGACGAGGACGGCGAGCACCGTCCAGGCCTGGCCGGGACCGGCCGGGACGAAGACCGCGGTGAGCGCGACGAGGGTGTGGAAGAGTGCGATGAGTGCGTATCCGGTGAGGAACATGACCCGCCGAGGCAGCTTGTTGAGCAGGTACATGCCCAGCGAGATCCCGGCTAAGGAGAACACACCGTTGGCGATGTTGCCGATGATCGCCACACCGGAGTCGAGGCCGGCGTTCATCAGCAGCTGAGTGCCGTAGTACATCACGGAGTTGATGCCGGTGAGCTGTTGGAAGAAGCCGATGCCGACGCCGATGATGACCAAACGCATCACCCACCGGGTGCCGAGGTCGGACAGACCGCCGGTGGATTCCTTCGCATCCTCGGCGGCCAGGTGGGTGACCTCGGCGACTTCTGCCTCGGCGCGTTCGGGGGAGCGGACCTGTTTGAGAACGGCGAGAGCCTCCTCGGTGCGGCCCTGCGAGATCAGCCAGCGAGGGCTCTCGGGTTGGAAGAGCATGCCCACGAGCAGGGCGATCGCCGGAGCCAGAGCGACGACCAGCATCCACCGCCAGATCGAATCGACGTGGCCGAAGAAGTTGAAGATCACCGCGTTGATGATGAAGGCCGCGAGCTGACCGCCGACGATCATCAGCTCGTTGCGGGTGACGAAGCTGCCGCGCTTCTCCGACGGAGCGACCTCGCCGAGGTAGACGGGCACCGTCGCCGAGGCGCCTCCGACGGCGATCCCGAGGACGAAGCGGGCCCCGATGAGGAACGCGGCGCCGGGGGCGAGGACGCAGCCGAGAGTGCCGGCGATGAAGACGCAGGCCAGCAGCAGGATCGTCTTCTTCCGGCCCTGGGCATCGGCGACGCGACCGCCGAAGACGGCGCCGAAGGCCGCCCCGACCATGAGTGAGGCGACGACGAGGCCTTCGGAGAACGACGTCAGTCCGAAGTCCTCACTGAGCGGTTCGAGAGCCCCGTTGACGACCCCGGTGTCATAGCCGAAGAGCAGACCGCCGAAGGTCGCGACGGTGGCGATGACGCCGAGGCGGTGGACCGGGCGGCCCGATCCCATGTGCGGCAGGTCGAACTTCGTGCTTGCAGCGGATGTCGACTGGCGACGCGGATATCCCGTTGACATGGACAACTCCTCTCCTCTCCAGTCCTAGCACACGGCGACCTGGTGCTGGGAGAGGGGTGGAGTCGCTTCGGCACCGTCCGAAGTGACAGCGACCTACGATGGAGCCATGACGAGGACATTCCCGGAATCGGCGCCGCCGACGAGGATCGCGAGACGCTCACAGCGATGTCCGGACTGATCAGGGCGATGCGGGAAGTGCTGCCGGAGGGGCTGCTGACATGCGATTTCGAAGACGGGTACGGTGACGGACCGGAATCCGTGGTCGAAACGCTCGGCAACAGCCTTGCCATACCGGAGGGGGCGCCGCCGGGCCTGGCCGTCGAAGGAATCAACATCGAGGACTCCGCCTTCGGCCGCCTGACCGAACCAGCAACGCTGGCCGCGACCATCGCCGCGATCAAAGCGGCCTTCTCGGACCTGTTCGTCAACGCCAGGATCGACACGTTCTGGCTCGGCGGCGACGACCTCGGCGATGTGCTCACGTTCTGGCGAGTCCTGATCTCCCGTTGTCCGCGCTCGCCGAGGCGGGCGTGGCGCGGATCAGCACCGGCTCACTCCTCTACCGCACGGCCCTGAGTGCAGGACTGCGGTCGCTGGCTGTTTTGGACAGTGGGCGACCCGCGGAGACACAGCGCGTGCTGAGCTATCAGGACGTCGCGAACCCGAAGCGAGCTCAGTCCTCCTCATAGGAATCGTCAATGACTTCGGGCATCCCGTCGATGACCGAGACCTCTTCGGTTCCGTCATCGGCCAGCGCGTCGACGTCGAGGTCATCGCCGTCGAGTTCGGCGACCTCGAAGTCGTCATCGCCTTCGGAGACCATCTCGTCGCCGACGCGATTTCCCTGCTCCGCTGCCGGAGACTGATCGGTGTTGAACTCGTCCGAGAGGTCGGGCGCCTCGTTCTCGTCCTCCCAGCCTGCGTCGTCGACGAGCACATCGTCGGCACCTTCGACACCGGTTCCTTCGGGGCCGTCGGCACCGGGCTCGACGAAGGGCCCATCCTGTCCGTCGGGATCGGTCTCGAGGTCGGAGTCGAGATCCTCGGCGTCGGCCTCGACCGCGTCGAGCTCCGGGTCGTCCAGTTCGTCGGCGGTCGGCTCATGGAGGGGGAGGTCGTCATCCTGCCACTGTGTCGGGTCAGTATCGAATTCGCTCATGGTCACTCCTTGCGACGACATCGGCTGAGAGAACTTCTCGGGCCCTCATTCTTACACGGAGTCCGCTGCCCCGGCCATGGGTCACTGCCGATCGAAGCGGTCCTTCCACTCCTGCCAGTCCCAGGTTTCGAGGAAATTCAGAGCCGCCTCGGTGCCGGAGTCGATGAGGTCGAGCTTGTCGGCAGTCGTCAGAGCGAAGTCCGTGCTGCTGTGATCGGCGGTGTCGACGAAGATCGTCCGCTCGGTCACCGAAGGCTCGTCGATGTGCCGACGGTCGTGGGCGTTGAGCATCGTCGAGACGAGCGAGCGGGCGAATTGGAAGGTGGTGGCGTTGGGCCGCCACTCGGTCGCGGCGGTGCGCCGTGCCGAGAGCATGACGCCGAAGGTCGGCCAGCGGGCCGGGCGCGCATCCTTGCGGTCGAAGACGTCGACGGGGAAGTTCGAGAGCAGACCGCCGTCGGCACCGAGCACCGACGATCCGCCCGCCACGCTCGCCCGCGCAGTCAGACTGCGGGGACGGAAGAAGAACGGACTCGCGGCCGAGGCGCACACCGCCTCGGCGACGGACTGACTGTCCGCATCGACGCCGAGGGCCTCCTCATAGTCCCAGGGCAGGCGGAGCATGCGACCGCGGGAGACATCGGAGACGATGACGACGAGCCGAAAGCTGCGCTCCGGCGGCAGATCTCCCTCGGGATCGTGGAGTCGCAGGTCACCCCACGTGCGCACCCCTTGTTTCGCCAGAGCCTCGGCGAGGAAGTCGTGGAGGGCGTCACCGAGGTACATGCCTTTGTGGAAGAGCAGCCCTTGGACCCTGCCGAGCCACGGAACGAGACGGAGCGCGGGGGAGAGGTCCTCGAAGTCGGAGAAGTCCTTCTCGAGCACCGTCTGCCGCAGCTCCGCCGGTGCGATCCCCGCCGCGGTGAGCGAGCCGACGATCGCTCCGGCCGAGGTTCCGGCGATGCGATGGAAGGCATAGCCGACCTCGGCCAGGGCATCGACTGCCCCGACGAGGCCGGGCAGCTTCGCCCCTCCGCCTTCCAAGACAAGATCGGTCGTGGCCATGTCCCCCTCCTCGTGCATCGTCCCTGAACCCATTGTGGACCCGGGACGACGCAGCTGCGGGGAGCCGGGGACAGGTCAGCGAGTTCCGGCCACCTGCCGGGCCCGTGCCGCCGATCCGCGCGCACGCCTCTGCTGCCCGCGACCGGTCCTGCCGGTGAAGTGATCCATGGTCTGATTGACGCCGAGGAAGTCCATGACCTTGTCAAATGCTCGGGTCGGCAGCAGTCGTGCGCCGGGAACCCAGCGGACGAGCGAAGGCATGACGAGCTGTTCACGTCCGGATTCGACGGCGTCGAGGACGCGTGTGCTCACATCGGTCTCTTCGAGGATCGGCAGCAGTCGCGGGAACTTCGTCTGCACGCCCGCGAACATGCCGGTGTTGATGTAGAAGGGACATACGGCGAGAGTGTTGACGTGGCTGCCATCGGCGCGGAGTTCTCCGCGCAGCGATTCGGTGAAGCCGACAGCCGCCCACTTGCTTGCCGAGTAGTCGGTCTGCCGAGCCACTCCGGTCAGGCCCGCGGCGCTGGCGATGGTGACCACGGAGCCGCGGTCGCGTTCGATCATGCCCGGCAGAAAAGCCTTCGTCGTCCAGTAGAGGGCGAAGGTGTTCACCTCGAAGACGCGCCTGATCGCCTCTTCGTCGTTCTCAAGGAGCTTCTTGCCGGTGACGATCCCTGCGCAGTTGATGAGGACGTCGATCGGACCCACCTGGGCAGCTGCGGCTTCGACCTGGTCGGCGTCGCCGACGTTGAGGGCGAAGGCCCGAGCGGCCGTGCCGCGAGCGGTGAGCTCGGCCTGCACGGCCTCTTCGCTGTCTGCTGAGAGATCCCAGATGATGATCTCGGCGGCTCCGCGGGCTGCAGCATCGAGGGCCATGAGTCGGCCGATTCCGCTGCCGGCTCCGGTGATGAGCACCCGTGCGCCGGAGATATCGGTTCCACGCTTCATTCTTGTGCATCCTTGCAGTCGATGTCGGTTCAGAGGCTTCCGGACGCGGACACCGAAACGGTGACCCACTCAGAAGTTACTCAACAGTACATCAGTATGACGTGGGTCACCGCAAGGGGGTGGGCGCTCGTTCCGGCATCCCACCAGGGGTGGTCAGCTCTCGGAGATGCCCTTCTGGATGAGGTCCATCACCGAGGAGTCCGCGAGCGTCGTGACGTCGCCGACCTCGCGGTTCTCCGCCACATCCTTGAGGAGTCGGCGCATGATCTTGCCCGACCGGGTCTTCGGCAGATCGGGCACGAGCATGATCGATCTCGGGGTGGCGATCGCACCGATCGAGGACCGCACATGGCCCCGCAGTTCGGCCACGATGTCGTCACCGCCGTCTGCGGCGCTCTCCCGGAGGATGACGAAGGCCTCGATCGCCTGCCCGGTCAGCTCATCGCGCGCCCCGACCACAGCCGCCTCGGCGACCTTCGGATGCGCGACGAGCGCGGATTCGATCTCCGCGGTCGACATCCGGTGGCCGGAGACGTTGAGGACGTCGTCGACGCGACCGAGGACCCAGAAGTCCCCGTCGCGGTCGATCTTCGCTCCGTCCCCGGCGAAGTAGACCCCGGGGTACTGCGACCAATAGGTCTTTTTGAACCGCTCCTCGTCTCCCCACAGGGTCCGCAGCATCGACGGCCACGGTTCCTTGATGACGAGGTAACCGCCGGTGCCCGGTTCGACCGAGTTGCCCTCGTCGTCGAAGACGTCGGCGACGATCCCCGGCAGGGGCCGCATGGCAGAGCCCGGTTTCGTCGCGGTCACGCCCGGCAGCGGGCTGATGAGGATGCTGCCGTTCTCCGTCTGCCACCAGGTGTCGACCACGGGGCACCTGTCGCCGCCGATGTGCTCGCGGTACCACATCCAGGCCTCGGGGTTGATCGGTTCGCCCACGCTGCCGAGCAGCCGCAGACTGCTCAGGTCGTGCTCGGCTGGAATGTCCCGGCCCCACTTCATGAACGAGCGGATCGCCGTCGGTGCGCAGTAGAGGATGGAGACCTTGTACTTCTCGACGATCTCCCACCAGCGGCCGCGATGCGGAGTGTCGGGAGTGCCTTCGTAGAGCACCGAGGTGGCCCCGTTGGCCAGCGGACCGTAGACGATGTACGAATGCCCGGTCACCCAGCCGATGTCCGCGGCGGTCCAATAGACGTCGGTGTCGGGTTTGATGTCGAAGACCGCCCAATGCGTGAACGAGGTGCCGACGAGGTAGCCGCCGGTGGTGTGCATGATGCCCTTGGGTTTTCCCGTCGTTCCCGAGGAGTACATGATGTAGAGCGGATGCTCGGAGTCGAAGGCCTCCGGCGTGTGGGTCTCCGACTGCCGATCGACGACCTCGTGCCACCACAGATCGCGTTCGTCGTTCCAGTCGACGTCCTGGCCGGTGCGGCGGACGACGAGGACGTTGCGCACCTCGGGGCAGTCGGCCATGGCCTCATCGACGACGGATTTCAGGCCTGATGGCTTGCCCTTGCGATAGCCGCCGTCGGCGGTGATGACGAATTCGACGCCGCAGTCCTTGACGCGGTCGGCGATCGCCGAGGCCGAGAAGCCGCCGAAGATGACGGTGTGCGGGGCTCCGAGGCGGGCGCAGGCGAGCATCGCGAACACCGTCTCGGGGATCATCGGCATGTAGATGGCGACCCGATCGCCGGTCTTGACTCCCAGTTCGGTCAGTGCGTTGGCCGCCTTGGAGACCTCGCGGAGCAGATCGGAGTAGGTGATGGTGCGGGTGTCGCCGGGTTCGCCTTCGAAGTAGTAGGCCACACGGTCGCCAAGACCGTTTTCGACATGGCGGTCGACGCAGTTGTAGGCGGCATTGAGCTTGCCGCCGACGAACCACTGGGCCACGGGCTCGTTCGACCAGTCGAGGACCGTGTCGAAGGGAGTGTCCCAGGTGATCCGCTTCGCCTGTTCCTCCCAGTAGCCGAGGCGGTCAGCGGCTGCCTTGTCGTATTCGTCGGCCTTGGCATTGGCCTGTGCTGCGAATTCGGCAGGCGGATCGAAGGTCCGCTCCTCGTAGCTCAGCTCTTCGATGCTCGGATTGGTGGCCATCGGCTGCTCCTTTCGCGAAGCCTCACTGCATTGTGATCCGCGGATGCGAACGTGATTTCAACGTACTCCAGTTGTCGGTGAAATCAAGGGGGCAGCCTGGAAGGAGGGTCACGACCGAGAGGTCTCGGCGATGCGCAGCGGGGTGAGCTGCCAATAGGTGCCGCAGCGCCACACCCATTCGAGTGGGCCGTAGCGGAAGTGCCGCAGCCAGAACGTCGAGAAGGCACATTGGACGACGACGATGACGGCCCAGATGCCGAGTCCCAGCGGGGCAGAGATGTATCCGAGGGCGGTCAGCAGCGGGAGGACGAGCACACAGATGACGGTCTGGCCCAGATAGTTCGAGAACGCCATCCGCCCGTAGAGGCGCAGGAATGACAGGCAGGCGCTCCCGACTGCGGTGCGCAGCAGGAGGATCAGGCCGGCGACGTACATGAAACCAGGAACGAGTGCGGTGCGGAAGGCGATTTCGTGTGCATCGGTCGTCCCGATCCCGGCAGCGCCGGTCCAGATCCAGAGGGGAATCGAGCCGACGAGGCTGAGGATGAACAGGCCGATGACGGGCACACGCGTCGTCGCGGAATACAGGCCGAGGCCCGCCAGCCAGAATCCGAGCACCATGTGGCCGAGGGTCCTGGCGAACGACAGCAGTGGGAACAGCAGGGACGGAAGGTGGAGGTCGACGCCGCCGACGCTGGTGAGCAGCTGCAGCACGTCCGGGACGACCGCGGCCAGGACACCGAGACTGACGAATGACCACCTCGGCAGCAGGCTCAGGGGCAGAAGCAGGAGAGCGAGGACCCCGTAGGAGGCGAGTACGTCGATGCCGCCGAGGGCCGAGTTGATGAGGCCAGCGATGATAAGGATGATCATGCGGCGGACGTAGACCCACGTCGATCTGCCCTTCGCGCGCAGTCGCGTGAGGAAGATGTGGACGCCGGTGCCGAAGAGGAAGGCGAAGACGAAGTGGAACTTTCCCAGGGCGACATCGTCGACGATCTGCCAGATCACCGCGTCCGTGCCGACTGGATCCTCTGTCTGCCCGGCCTGGTGGAGAAAATAGCTGATGTTGATGAGCAGAATGCCGGCGATGGCGATGCCGCGGATGACGTCGATCGAGACGATGCGGTCGGCCGGGTTCGACGGCTGTGTCCGATCGGTAGGAGCATCTGGGGACTGGGGCGTCTGTTCATGGGTCACGCCGCGCCACGCTATCAGGCCAGGTTGCTTGTCGTATACGGTGAGCTCATTTCGGAATTCCGCGTGAGGGAGTGGTCCTCGGGCGGAGAGCCTCGTCTGCCTGTTGAGCCTCAAGCGCCGAGTACCCGCGCCGAAAGGAATCGGTGCGGGTACTCGGCGTTCAGTCTGATCGACACTCAGTGTTCGTCGTAGTGATCTCCGTGGACCGCGTGGCGGTGACCGTCGTGGAGGTAGTCGACGTGATCGCCGTGGGAGACGGCTTCGTGTCCGCAGCCCTCGCCGTGTTCGTGCTCGGTCGCTGTGTGCTCGGCAGATGTGTGAGTGTCAGTCATGGTGTTTCCTTCTTCGCTGGTCAGGTCTCGTCGTCCGAGACCGGTTCCTGTACGTGCACGAGAGCGTCAGCGACAACATGAGCAACGTGCTCATCCGCAAGGGAGTAAGTCATCTCCTTGCCGCGTCGGTCAGCGGTCACCAGGCCGGCTTGGCGCAACGATCTCAGGTGCTGGGACACCAAGGGCTGAGACATGCCGGTTGCCTCGGTGAGGGTGCTCACGGTCATCGGTTCGCCGCCGAGGAGCCGGACCAGCCACAGTCGTGACTCATTGCCGAGGACCTTGAATAGTTCAGCGGCTCGGCTCAGTCCGCTCTCCTTTGCGTGCACAACCTCAGCAAATCATACATATAAACAAATTGCAATATGATTAAGCGAAGGATTGGTCTACTGCCTGCTGCGCAGAAGCCAATAGGTCGTCTGGCCGAGGCGCTCGAGCTCGAGGCCGACCCGGGCCGCCTCGTTGGCGACAGTGGAGGCGGAGGGGTGGTGGTACAGGTGGTCGACGGTCTCCTTGGTGAGGGTTCGCTCGCCTTCGAGGGCGAGGTGGGTCATGCGCCATCGCATCGTCTCGCCTCCGGCCGTCCATCCTTCGGCGATGCCCTTGTAGTGCAGCTGCCCGATTCGGGCGGCCGTGAATTCGAACGGCTCCACCCGCGTCGGTGCCTCCGGTTCCTGCAGGTCGATGAGTGCTGCGGCCCCGGCCGTCATTCGTGCCGCAAGTTCCGCAAAGACAGCCGCCCGCTCACCGGCATCGAAGTGACCCAGAACCCCGAGGAGGATTCCACCGCCCAGGGTTGTCGGCAAGGGTGCCGAGAAGAAGTCCTCTGGCCGGACGGTGATCCGATGAAACCAGTTGGGGTGTGCCGCGATCCGCTGGAGCGTGAGGGCGCGCATGGCCGGGCTCGGCTCGATTGCGATGACTTTCGAGTCCGGGATTTGAGAGAGCACCCAGGCGCAATTCAGTCCGGAGCCGGCGCCCACATCGAGGATCGGGCCGGCCGAGGGCCTCAGTCGTGGGCGAAGTTCCTGCAGGGCTGCAATCTGGCTGTCTCTGTACTCCGCCATGTAAAGGTCGTAGGCGCCGGCGGTTGCGGCGTAGGGATCGCCGGCGTGGAAGGAGTGTGCCGGGCTCTTCGGTTGGTCGTCGTTGATGTCCATAGCGGCATTTTATACGGAATGACAATCGTTATCAGTAATACCAGGTGTTTGTGTCTGTGGTGTGCCTGTGGCGTCGTTTCTGCGGAGTGCGTGGGCGAGGCCGGCTGGGGTTGGCGGGGTTGGGGCGGCGAGGCCGCCTGTGAGAAAAAGAAAACCCCCGGTTTCCCGGGGGTTTTGTGGCTCCGACCGGCGTCGATCCGGTGACCTTTCGATTTTCAGTCGAACGCTCTACCAACTGAGCTACAGAGCCAAGCCGTCAGTGAACCGAAGTGCACTGAGAGAAACAAAGGTCCTTCCGAAGAAGAACCTTGTGCTCCGCGACCCTGACCGGACTCGAACCGGCGACCTCCGCCGTGACAGGGCGGCGCGCTAACCAACTGCGCTACAGGGCCTAACTGGTGTAACTAGTGTATCCGTTGTGGTGTCGGACTTTCCAATCCTACACCGTACCCCCAACGGGATTCGAACCCGTGTCGCCGCCGTGAAAGGGCGGTGTCCTAGGCCTCTAGACGATGGGGGCCTAGTTTGCTCTCGGATTCCCCGTGGGCAACGACGTTAAGCTTATCCCACCCGATTCGCGGAATGCAAAACGAAATCGAGTGTCCTCGGTCACAGAATCGAGGCGGTGTTTTCCAGCCTTTGGGAGGGCCGCCTCGGCGAGGGGATTCGACCTCCTCCCGACGACTAGAGTGGAGGGTATGGAGCCCCTGACCGACGATGAATTCGAGACGACCCTCGACGAGGCCCTCGGCCTGCTGCCGGCCGGGGTGACTGAACAGCTCGACAATGTCGCCCTCTTCGTCGAGGACCGGCCGGAGAACGGGGACCGGCACCTGCTCGGCCTCTATGACGGAACGCCGATCGGCGAGCGCGGGATCCAGGGGCTGGAGATGCCGGACACCATCTTCATCTATCGCGACAACCTCATCGACTTCGCCGAGGACATCGATCACCTGCGCGAGGAGATCGTCATCACCATCGTCCACGAGATCGCCCACTTCTACGGCATCGACGACGACCGGCTCCACGAGCTCGGCTGGGGCTGAGGCTCCGCCTGCGACAACACTACCGATCGGTTACAACCGATGACGGGAATTGGCGCTCGCGACTCCACTTCGCCTATTGTGGGCGGGTAACCCATCAGCACAGATACAACGATTTCCGTCCGTATCGACGCGTGGACGCAGGGTCGAACCGACCCGGGGCAGCGCCCGAGTGTTCCGCGTTTCTGCGGGCAGGAGGCACTACCCCCTTATGACAGTTGCATCAAAATCGACAGGCGCGGCTACCCCGGCCGTACGAGTGCTCAACCTGGCAGGCATCGACTACAGCCTGCGCAGCTTCGATCACGATCCCGCCACTCGCCGGTACGGTTCGGAAGCCGCCGATAAGCTCGGTGTCAGCTCCGACCAGGTGTTCAAGACCCTGATGATCCAGGTCGACGGCACCCCCGTGACCGCGCTCGTCCCGGTCTCCGGGCAGCTCGACCTCAAGGGCCTCGCCTCGGCCCGGGGAGCGAAGAAGGCCCAGCTCGCCGGCGTCGCCGAGACCGAACGTCGCACCGGCTACCCCGTCGGAGGCGTCTCCCCGTTCGGGCAGCGCCACGCCGTGCCGGTCGTCATCGATCGCACCGCACTCGACCACTCCGCCGTGTTCGTCTCCGCCGGCCGCCGCGGCCTCGAGATCGAGATCCGCCCTGAGGATCTCGTCATGCTCACCAATGCGCAGGTCGCGAAGATCGCCGCTCTCGACTGAGGCCCTTCACACCCATTCGACCTCACCGACGGACGGCTCTGCCCGACCGGCGGTGAGGTCGGCGTACATCGCCAACGCCAGCTCCACCTCGGCGACGGGGACGAGAATATCGAGCCCCACCTGACCGCCGTAATCAGCCCGCGTCGTCCACCCCCGGTTCCCGGCCGCACGGTCGAGGGCATTTGCCTGGGCATAGTCGACAACCGCGCGCACCGGGACCAGCTCATGTCGGGTGATGATCGATGCATCACCCACCGCCTCCGAGGTGGCCTGACCGTACGCGCGCACGAGCCCGCCCGCACCGAGTAAGGTCCCACCGAAATACCGGGTGACGATCGCGACGACATACGTGAGATCGTGCCCGGTGAGGACATCGAGGATCGGCGCCCCCGCGGTCCCGGCCGGCTCCCCGTCGTCGCTGAAGCGCTGCGTCCGCGAGTCCGGGTCGAGGACGAACGCCGTGCAGTGGTGGCGGGCCTTCGGATGGGCGGCGCGCACCTCGGCGATGGTTTCCCGGGCCTCTGATTCATCGGCTGCGGGGGAGAGGTAAGCCAGGAATCGGGACTTCTTGATCTCGATCTCGGCCTCGGCGCTGCGGGCGATCGTCCGATACGACATGGTCGTCACTGTAGTCGAATGTTCACCGCAGTCGAATGTGTTCTACGATGTGCCCACGGGCGCGGATCATGCGCTCAATCCCCTCCCCGGCGAAAGGGTGACAATGGTGCACCAGGCAGGCGACGACGAACTCGCAGCGATCAGGAACGAATCCGCCCGAGCCCGCGAGCTCGACCGTGCGCACGTCTTCCATTCGTGGTCGGCGCAGCGTCTCATCGACCCACCTGTCGTGTCCCGCGCATACGGGTCGACGATCGTCGACGGTGAGGGCAACGAACTCCTCGACTTCTCCTCGCAGCTGGTGAACACGAACATCGGCCACCAGCACCCGAAGGTCGTCGCCGCGATCAAGGAGCAGGCGGACCTGCTGTGCACGATCAGCCCGGCCGCCGTCAACGCCGCCCGGTCGGAGGCCGCACGGCTGATCACCGAGCGCACCCCGGCCGGACTCGACCGCGTGTTCTTCACCAACGGCGGAGCCGATGCGAACGAACACGCCATCCGCATGGCCCGCCTGCACACCGGGCGGCGCAAGGTCCTCTCCCGGTACCGGTCCTACCACGGTGGCACGCAGACCGCGGTCAACGTCACCGGCGACCCGCGCCGCTGGGAGAACGAGACCGGCGAATCGGGAATCGTCCACTTCTTCGGCCCCTTCCTCTACCGCTCGGAATTCCACGCGACCACCGAGGCGGAGGAGACCGAGCGGGCGCTGCACCACCTGCGGCGGACCATCGAACTGGAAGGTCCGTCAACCGTTGCCGCGATCATCCTCGAATCCATTCCCGGCACCGCGGGCATCATGATTCCCAGCCCCGAGTACATGCAGGGAGTCCGGGCGCTGTGCGATGAGTTCGGGATCGTGCTCATTGCCGACGAGGTGATGGCCGGGTTCGGTCGCTCGGGCAAGTGGTTCGCCTTCGAACACTTCGACATCGTCCCCGACCTCATCACCTTCGCCAAGGGTGTGAACTCCGGGTATGTGCCGCTGGGCGGGGTCGTCATCAGCGACGACATCTTCGAGACCTTCGCCGAACGCGTCTACCCCGGCGGGCTGACCTATTCGGGCCATCCGCTGGCCTGCGCGGCGGCCGTGGCGACCATGAATGCGATGGCCGATGAAGGAATGATCGAGCATGCCGCGCATATCGGCGAGACCATCATCGGACCGCGTCTGGCCCAGATCGCGGAGAACTCGAAACACGTCGGCGAGGTTCGCGGAACCGGCGCGTTCTGGGCGATCGAACTCGTCTGGGACAAGGAGTCCAAGGAACCGCTGGCCCCCTATGGCGGCGGGTCACCTGAGGTCGCCTCGGTGGTGGGCGCACTCAAGGAGCACGGAGTCGTGCCGTTCAACAACTACCACCGGCTGCACGTGGTGCCGCCGATCAACATCAGCGAAGAGGACCTCGAACGCGGCCTCGGCGTCTTCGAGAAGGTCCTCACCGACCTCGACTTCTCCCGCTAGTTACTACCTGACGGCGGCCCAGCACCCTCGCGCGAGGTATCTGGGCCGCCGTCGGGTAGCAATTAGGGGAGTTGGTGGGTGTAGGTGCCGCCTAGGACCGTGGCCCGGATCGGGATCTTTGAGATCTCCTCCGGGGCGACGTTGCCTGGGTGTGTCTCCAAGGCGACGAAGTCAGCGAGCTTGCCGCGGCTCAGCGTTCCCTTGTCCGCACCCTGGCCCGAACCGGCAGCGGCGTTCACCGTGTAGGCTGCGATCGCCTCGTCGACGCTCAAGGACTCCGCGGCCGATCCCATGACATCGCCCTCACGAGTGGCGCGGGTGACGAAGGCTTCGATCCCGCGCAGCACGTTCCCGTCCGCGCACGGCCGGTCCGAGCTGCCGGCCAGCAGCACACCGGCATCGACGAACGACTTCGCGCGATAGAGCAGCCGCCGACGCTGCGGCCCGAGCGACCTGTTCATTCCGTCTCCGATGCCGTCGGCGAACGCGGCCTGCGGGGTGACGACGATCCCGTGCTCGGCCAGGGTGGCCAGATGCTCATCGTGGACCATCGCGGCATGTTCGATCCGGTTGGGCACGGCCCGCCGACCGTACCGGTTCTGCGCGTCGACGATGTTCTCAATCGCCGCATCCACGGCGGCATCGCCGATCGCATGTACCGCGACCGACCAGCCGGAGGCGTAGGTGTGAAGAATCTGCTGACGCAGCACCTCGGGATCGTCCTGCAGGTACCCGGGATGATCCTTGCCCGCATAGTTCTCCCGCATCGCCGCGGTCTCCCCGGACATCGCCCCGTCCATGAAGAACTTGACCGGTCCGATCGAGAGCAGATCGTCGCCGAGGCCGGTGCGCAGTCCCGCATCGAGACCGATGCCGAATCCGTCGGCCGAGTTCGCCGCGATCGGATGGAGACCGTCGGCCTGCGGCATCAGCTGGGCACGGGCCCGCAGCTTCCCCTCTTCCCGCGCCCGCAGGTATGCGGAGATCTCGATGGGGGAGTGCCCGATCCAGCCATAGGCGATGCCGCACTCACCGAACGAGGTGATGCCTTCCTTCGCGTAGTACGCGGTGGCCAGATCGATCGCCTCGACGAGGGTGTCGAGCGAATACGGGCGGATGAGATCCTGCACCAGCGCCTGCGCCGTCTCCTCGAGCAGCCCGGTGGGATGCCCGGCCGCATCACGGACGACCTTGCCGCCGACGGGCTCGGCGAATCCTTCGGCGAGGATGCCCGCCCGGCGCATCGCCTCGGTGTTGACGATGGCGGCATGCCCCGAGGTCTGCCGCATGAACAGCGGCCGGTCCCCGGTGATCTCGTCGAGCCGGGCCAGGTCCGGGTACTGACCGTCGTAGTCGCGGTGGGCATACCCTGTCGCGTTGATCCATTCCCCGGCCGGCGTCGTCGCTGCAGCCTGCTCGAGTGCGGCGTAGACGTCGGCCAGTCCGCCCGGCAGCGCCGTGACGTCGACCGATGCGAGCGTGAGTCCGAACCATGCGGTGTGGCAGTGGGCGTCGTGGAAGCCCGGAAGCACGCTCGCCCCGCCGAGTGATTCGACCCGGTCGGCACTGATGCCGTCGAGTTCCTCGTCGAAGCCGACGATCCGGGAGTTCAGCACCCCGATCTTCCTCGCCCGCGGCCTGGCCGGGTCGAGGGTGTGGGCGTCGAGGTCGGTGAAGATCGCGTCGATTCTCATGGCTCTACCATAGTCAGGAACGCTCGCGTGCAGGCCCGGCGTCCACCGCCGGCGTTCACCACCGGAGCGTCCACGCTCACGGCAGGCGGGCGCCGCGGACGTCTGGATCGGTCAGGCAGTGGACGAGCGAGAGCCCCTCGTGCTCAACAGCGCGAGCGAACGCGTCGCGGAAGTCCTCGGTCCGCTCGACCCGGATCCCCAACCCGCCGAAAGCGGTGGCCATGGCGGCGAAGTCCGGGTTGACCAGTGCCGTGGCCGTGGCCCGGCCCGGATACTCGCGGTCCTGGTGGCCGCGGATGGTGCCGTAGACCGCATTGTCGTTGACCACGATGGTGATGTTCGCGCCGTATTGGACGGCGGTGGCCATCTCCTGGCCGTTCATGAGGAAGTCCCCGTCCCCGGCGATGCAGAACACGGCCCGCTCGGGGTGGACGAGCCCAGCGGCGACCGCGGCCGGCAGCCCGAAACCCATCGATCCGTTCCGCGGTCCCAACGCCGAGGGGAATGCGTGCGTGGGCAGGAACCGCGTCGCCCAGCCGGAGAAGTTCCCCGCCCCGTAGGTGACGATCGCATCATCCGGCAGCAGGTCCCTGACATGGACGAATGCTTCGTCCATGTCGACATACCCCGCCGAGGCGGCCGACCAGTCCGTGGGCGCGTCGACCTGCGGCTGCCGCCAGTCATCGAGTTCAGCTCGGGCCTTGACGACCCAGTCCGGCAGGGGCACCGCATCCGGTGCCGCCTCGGACAATGCGTCGCCGAGCGGCGGTTCGTCGATCGAACCGTCCGAGGACACCGAATAGGTCCGGGTCCCGTCCTCGGTGAACAGGGCCTGGGCGAAGCGGGACACCGAGGTGACGATGTGCTGGTCGAGGCGCCCGAAGTGGCCATGCGCATCGGGGTCGGGGCCGATGACGACGGTGCGCTGATCGGTGCCGATGCTGAATCCGTTCGTGGCCACATCGGTGCGCACACAGCCTAAGAAGATGTGCAGGTCCGCCTCGGCGAGGGTCTGCTTGGCCACCGGTGCGGCACCGAAGCCGAGGATGCCGAGGAAGTTCGGGCAGTCGTGGTCGATGCCGTCGTAGGCGCGGAAGGTCCCGAGCACGCCGAGCCCACGGTCGCGGGACCACTGGGCGATGCGCCGGGAGGTCGCGGCCGACCAGTCCTCGCCGCCGATGATGAGCACGGGACGGTCGGCGGCGGTGATGCGGGCCCGCAGCTCGGTGACGTCCCCGGCGTATGGGGAGGCCGAACCGTGCACCCGGGGCGGCAGCACGGTCCCTGCACTGGGACGCACCAGCACGTCCTCGGGCAGGCCGATGACGACGGGACCCGGCCGGCCGGTCACGGCGGTGTGCATGGCGTCGGCGACCACCTCGGCGGCCTTGTCGGGATCATCGAGGGTGAGCACCTTCTTCGCGGTGGTGGCGAACCAGCCGTGGAGGTCGAACTCCTGGAAGGCCTCCCGGTCGCGATGATCGGTGGGGATGAGCCCGACGAAGACGACGAGCGGGGTCGCGTCCTGATGGGCGGTGTGGATGCCGACCTTGACATTGGCGGCACCGGGTCCGCGGGTGACCATGGCGATGCCGGGGATCCCGGTCATCCGCCCCTCGGCCACGGCCATATAGGACGCCCCGCCCTCCTGGCGGCAGACGACGGGCACGATGGAGGAGTCGTGGAGGCCGTCGATGACGTCGAGATAGGATTCGCCGGGAACGAGATAGGCACGGCGGACCCCGTGCGCTTCGAGCTCCTCGACGATGAGGTGGCCGGCGGAAGGCGACGCTGAGGTGTCCATACTCCATGCTTATCATTCTTTTGTCTCATGTGGTCCCCACCCGGCGCATTCGCTCGTGCAAGGCCGTAAGATCGGGCAACAACGGAATCAGTGCGGCCCGCCGCCTGAGCCCGTGGGCAGGGAATCGTCGCCGATCAGGCGGCGACTGACGATTGACAGCCAGGAGGCTCACGCATGACCGGCATCGACTCCGACCATCCATCGGCTTCGGCGATCTCCACCACCGGCGACGGTGCGGCAGGTCGGCGCGGGCGGACAGGATTCCAGTCGAAGCCGCGCAAGGCCAAGCTCGAACGGGACCCGGGGATGCCGGCGAGCACCTGGCGCCTGCGCTCGGACGCCTGGGAGTACCTGAAGTTCGCGATCAAGCGTCTGGCCGCCAGCGGCGGGGACTTCTCGATGATCGCCGAGGACGGGGAGGTCTGGCGATCGCTGCGCTCGCTCAAGACCATCGAACTCTACTGGGGCGGATTCGGGCAGCGCTACGTCGAGGACATCACGGACCTGCTCTCGGACGGCGAATTCGATCGGGCCCACGACATGATCACCCGTGCGGTCAACCGGCTGCGCGGCACCACCGTGCCCGATGTCGGCGAAGACGACCTCACCGAGGAGGAACGTGCCGAACTCAAGGACCGGCAGGACTCCCGCCCCCGATTCGAAGTCCTCATCGTCGACGAGACGACCGAGGGCGGACGCGATGAGCTCCACTCCGATCTGCTCAAGCTGCGCAACCCCACCGACCAGTTCATCTACGACTACGTCATCGTCCCGACCGCCGACGATGCCGTCGCCGCGGCCCTGACGAACCCGAACCTGCTCGCCTGCGTCATCCGCCCCGGCTTCACCGATGAGACCCGTGAGGTCCTCAGCCGCGACCTCCGCGACGCAGTGGCCTTCGCCCACCAGACGACCAAGGCCCTGCCCACCGGCCCGATGAGTCCGCTGAACTCGGTGCGACGGGTGCTGCGGCTGGCCGATACGCTGGCGAACCTGCGCCCCGAACTCGATCTCTACCTCATGGCCGGTGCGCACATCGAAAGCCTCGCCGGGGCCCTGACCCACCGGTTCCGCCGGGTCTTCCGCCGGGAGGACCAGTTCGAGCTCCACCTCTCGCTGCTGCGTCGGCTGCAGCATCTCTACGACACTCCCTTCTTCACCGCGATCCGTGAACACGCGCGCCGACCGGCCGGAGTCTTCCACGCACTGCCCGTCTCCCGCGGCGGATCGGTCGTCGGTTCGAAGTGGATCGGGGACTTCGTCGACTTCTACGGACTCAACCTGCTGCTCGCGGAGTCCAGCGCCACCTCGGGGGAATTGGACTCGCTGCTGGCTCCGGTGAACACGCTGAAGAAGGCGCAGCTGCTGGCTGCCCGCGCCTTCGGAGCCAAGCGCACCTACTTCGTGACGAACGGGACGTCGACGGCGAACAAGATCGTCCACCAGGCCGTGGTCTCACCCGACGAGGTCGTCATGGTCGACCGCAACTGTCACAAGTCCCACCACCATGCGCTCATGCTCACGGGTGCCAGGACCGCGTACCTCGAGGCCTACCCGCTCAACGACTTCGCGTTCTACGGGGCGGTGCCGCTGAGCCGGATCAAGCAGCTGCTGCTCGACTACCGCGCAGCCGGCCGCCTCGACGAGGTGCGGATGATCACCCTGACCAACTGCACCTTCGACGGCATCGTCTACGACCCGTACAAGGTGATGTCCGAATGTCTGGCGATCAAGCCCGACCTCGTCTTCCTCTGGGACGAGGCCTGGTTCGCCTTCGCCCGATTCCACCCGGTCACCCGCAAGCGCACCGCGATGGTCGCGGCCGAACGCCTCGAGGAGACCCTGTCCACCGATGCCCACGCCGCGGCGTATCGGGAGCAGCGCGAGCGCCTGTTCGATCCCGAGACCGGGCAGCCGGCCTCGGACGAGGTGTGGCTGGAGGAGGATCTGCTGCCGCCTCCGGATGCGACGATCCGCGTGTATGCGACGCAGTCGACGCACAAGACGCTGACCGCGCTGCGCCAGGGATCGATGATCCACGTCTACGATCAGGAGTTCGCCACCGGCGCCGAGGAGGCCTTCCACGAGGCGTACATGACGCACACCTCGACCTCGCCGAACTATCAGATCCTCGCCTCCCTCGACCTGGGTCGTCGGCAGGTGGAGATGGAGGGCTTCGCACTCGTGCAGAAGCAGCTCGACCTGGCGATGAGCCTGTCCTCGGCGATCGCGCGGCACCCGCTGCTGAAGAAGACGTTCAAGGTCCTCACCGCCGCCGACCTCATCCCGGCCGAGTACCGGGTCACCGAGCGGACGATGCCGCTGCGCGACGGTCTGGCGACGATGTGGGACGCGTGGGTGAAGGACGAATTCGTCGTCGATCCCAGCCGCATCACCGTCGAGATCTCGGGCACCGGCGTCGACGGGGACACGTTCAAGCACGAACACCTCATGGACCGCTACGGCATCCAGGTGAACAAGACGAGCCGGAACACGGTGCTGTTCATGACGAATATCGGCACCTCTCGGTCGGCCGTGGCCTACCTCATCGAGGTCCTCGTCAAGCTCGCCGGGAAGTTCACTGACCCGCATGAGCTGCAGGCCCAGGACGCGTTGACCGAGCCGGCCGCGGTGATGCCTCCGCTGCCGGACTTCTCCGCCTTCGCTCCCGACTACGCCGCCGAGGTGCCGGCCGAGGATCCGTCGAAGCAGCTGCCCGACGGTGACCTGCGCACCGCCTACTATGCGGGTCTGCGCCGACAGAACATCGAGCATGTGCTCCCGCACGAGCTGCGCCGCCGCATCGATGGAGGGGAGAAGCCGGTCTCGGCCGGGTTCGTCACCCCCTATCCGCCGGGGTTCCCAGTGCTCGTACCCGGGCAGGTCATCACCGCCGAGGTGCTCGACTTCATGTCCGCGCTCGACACCCGTGAGATCCACGGCTACGAGGCCAGGTTGGGCTACCGGGTGATCCTGCCGGAAGCCATCGAGAGCTGAGCGAGACGGCAGGGCTGATCACACATGCGCACGAATCGACTTATCCAGACCGTCGAGGCCCACACCGAGGGGCTGCCCGTCCGCGTCGTCACCGGGGGAGTGGGTGCGTTCCCCGGTTCGTCGATGGCCGAGCGGCGGGAGTGGTTCATCGAACATTCCGATGATCTGCGCACCTTCCTCATGTGCGAACCGCGCGGCCACGGCTGGCTCTCGGGAGCGATCCTGCAGCTGCCGACCCGGCCCGATGCCGACTGGGGAGTGCTCTTCATCGAGGTCACCGGGGTGCTGCCGATGTGCGGTGCCGGAACCATCGCCGTGGCCACGGTGCTCGTGGAGACCGGAATAGTGCCGGTCGTCGAACCCGTGACGACGGTGCGGTTGGAGGCCCCGATCGGGCTCATCACCGCCGAGGTGGCTGTCCGTGATGGTCGCGCCGAGGCGGTCACCATCACAAACGTCGCCTCCTATGCGCACGCCCTTGACCAGGTCGTCGAGGTGCCGGGGCGCGGGAGGCTGACGTGTGACATCGGCTTCGGTGGGAACTTCTACGCCTTCGTCTCCGCCGCCGAGGTGGGGATTCCGTTCGAGAGGGACCGTTCCGAAGAGTTCATCGCCGCCGGTCGTGAGATCATGGCAGCGGTGAACGAGCAGCTGTCACCGGTGCACCCGGAGACCGGCTATCGCGGGTGCGAACATGTCGTGTTCCTGGCGCCCGAGTCGGGCGTGGAGACGGGTGTGAATGTAGACGAGCCCGCACCGGACACCCGCCATGTGCTCATCAACCATCCCGGATGGCTCGACCGTTCGCCCGGAGGCACCGGCACGAGCGCGCTCATGGCCGTCCGGCATGCCCGCGGGCAGCTGGCGCTCGACACGGACTTCGTCAATGAGTCCTTCATCGGCACCTCGTTCACCGGCCGGCTGACCGAGGAGACCACAGTCGGCGATCACGTGGCCGTGGTGCCGACGATCACCGGGAGCGCGTGGCTGACGGCGACCTCGCAATTCATGCTCGACCCGAGTGACCCGTTCCCCACCGGGTTCACCCTCTGACACAACTTGGGCGGCGCGCCTCGCCGACCGCGCGACTTACCGCCCACCGCTCGCCGCATAGCGCAATACAGTGTCGGTAACGTGAGCGGTCGGCGGACGGCGCCCTACCCCAGCTGCCCGGGGTGGAGGACGCGGGAGAGGAAGTCCTTCGTCCGCTGCTCCTGCGGATTGCCGATGACGTCCTTCGCCGGTCCTGCTTCGACGACGACTCCGCCGTCCATGAAGACCACACGGTCGGCGACCTGGCGGGCGAACTCCATCTCGTGGGTGACCACGACCATCGTCATCCCCGCCTCGGCGAGGTTGCGCATGACCTGGAGGACGTCGCCAACGGTCTCGGGATCGAGCGCCGAGGTGGGTTCGTCGAAGAGCATGACATCGGGGTCCATGCTCAGCGCCCGGGCGATCGCCACCCTCTGCTGCTGACCTCCCGAGAGCGATCCCGGCTTGGCCTCCATCTTCTCGGACAGGCCGACCTTCGCGAGGTTCGCCTCGGCGATCTTGTTCGCCTCGGCCTTCGACCGCTTCAGCACCTTGGTCTGGGCGATCGTGAGGTTCTCGCGGACCGTGAGGTGGCCGAAGAGGTTGAAGGACTGGAAGACCATGCCGATGCGGGTGCGGGCAGCGTCGATATCGAGATCCAGATCGGTCATGTCCATGCCGTCGACGACGATCGAGCCGCCGCTCGGCGTCTCGAGAGTGTTGATGCAACGCAGCATCGTCGACTTGCCCGAGCCCGAGGGACCGATGACGCAGACGACCTCACCCTTGTCGACATCGAGGCTGATATCGGTGAGGACCTTGTTCGTCCCGAAGCTCTTCTGCAGGTTCCGAATCGCGATGATCGGGGTCGCAGTTCTCGCCGCGTGCGAGGTGGTGGGAACGTTCATCATTTCACTCCAGAATCTGCGGAACCGTACTTGCGCTCGAGGACCCGTGAGAGATAGGACAGCGGGATTGTGATGATGAGGTAGCACAGCGCGATGACGATGAAGGGCGTGAGGTTCGCGGTGTTGACGATCTCGGCACGGCCGAGCGCCGCGAGCTCACGGCCGTCGACCGAGGATCCGAGGATGTAGGCCAGCGACGAGTCCTTCGTCAGCAGGATGAGCTCGTTCGTCAGCGGCGGCAGGATAATCCGCATCGCCTGCGGCAGGACGATTGTGAACATCGCGCGCGAGGAAGACATGCCCAGCGATCGGGCGGCCTCGATCTGACCCTTCGGCACCGCCTGGATGCCGGCGCGGATCGTCTCGGCCATATACGCCGAGGAGACGAGTCCGAGGGCGATCATGATGATGACCAGCTGCGGGAGAATGAACCCGGGAAAGGCGACGGGCAGGCCGAACCCCATGACAAGGAAGACGACGAGCGCGGGCAGTCCGCGGAAGAACTCGATGTAGATCGTCGCGAGCCACCGATAGACGCCGACGGAGGACAGTCGCATGAGGGCGACGACGAGCGCGATCGCCAGGCCGAGAGCGAAGCCGAGGACGGTGAACACGATGGTGTTCTTCAGCGCACCCGTGACAACTTCGGGAAACATGCCCGCGGCGATGTCGACGCGGCCGAACGTGTCGATGAGCGTCGGCCAGTCGGCGAAGATCGCGATGAGGGCCGCGATGACGATGAGGATCGCGTACTGGATGCCGCGGGAGAGCTTCGCCTTCTGGCGTTTGCTCATCGTGGCCTTTGGAGTGGCGGTGGCGGTGGGGACGGCCGGGCCGGTCTGGCGGCCGTCCTCTCTCGCTGTGGGAACTGACATGGTTGTCCTTCGAAAACTGTGGCGGGGGTGCCCGCCGGGTACGTGCCGTGAAGATCGGATGGGACTCAGGCAGGTCGGTCGATCTCAGCCGAACGGACGGTCGCCCGCGACCTCGTCGTCGCGGGCGACCGCCCAAACAGGTGCGATCACTTGGGAGCGTCGCCGAACCACTTTTCGTAGATCTTGTCGTACTCGCCGTTGTCCTTGATCTCGGCGAGAGTGTCGTCCACGGCCTTCTTCATCTCCGAATTGCCCTTCTTCATCGAGATGCCGTAATGCTCATCGGTCTTGATGTCGAAGCCGATCGCGAAGCCCTTGTTCTCGGTGTTGTAGTTATAGAGGACTCCGTTGTCGTTGATGACGGCGTCGACCTGGCCGGTCTTGAGCGCTTCGAGCGAGAGCGGCAGGTCCTCATAGGTGACGACCTCGGAATCCTTGAAGTGTTCGTTGGCGTAGTCGAGTCCGGTGGTGCCCGCCTGTGCGGCGACCTTGAAGCCCTTGAGAGCGGCTTCGTCCTTCGCGGTCTTGTCGGCCTTCGTGAGGATCGCCTGGTTCGCGTCGAAGTACGGCTCGGAGAAGTCCGCAGCCTCTTCGCGCTTCGGCTGGATCGTCGTGGCCGCAGCGGCCACGTCGCACTTGTTCTGGTTGAATTCCGCGCCCGAGGTGATCGTCTCGAAGGAGGTGTTGATGATCTCCTGTTCGACGCCGAGCTTCTTCGCCACGGCATCGACGATGTCGACGTCGAATCCGACGACCTCACCGTCCTTCTCGAACTGGAACGGCTGGTAGGACAGGTGCGTGCAGGTCGTCAGCTTGCCCTCCTTGACGAGGGGGACACCGCCTTCTGCCGTCGCCGCGGGTTCCGAATCGCCTCCGCCGCAGGCGGACAGGGCGAGCATGGCGCCGACGGCGACAGTGGCCAGGGTCAAGCGTCGTTTCATGGTTCCTCCAGTGAGTCGGTGACGGGTGTGTCACGCAATCGCGGATTGCCAGGTGGTCGTACCTGAGCAACGTCTGAGAGGAATCCTACCGTGAACTGGGTCACACTTCGGTGCAACCGATGACCGCCGAGGCGGTTGTGACGAAATCGTAGTTTTGCCCCCTTGTGAGGGCGGCCGGCCGAGCTTCGCGAGCGGGAGCCGTGCGGGCACGGCGCAGGGCCCGACCATCGCGAACGATGATCGGGCCCTGCCTGAGCTCGGTTCGGCCGAAGCCGCTCAGCTCAGCTGATCCTCCATGTCGAGGTCGCTGGTGTCCTTGGCCAGCCACAGGGCTGCGAAGGTGAGGATCGCGGCGCCGATGATGTAGAGGCCGCAGTAGAAGATCGTGCCACTCTCGGCCTGCCACAGCGCGACCATCGCGAAGGGAGCCGGGCCGGCGCCGATGACGCTGGCCATGTTGTAGGACACGGCCGAACCGGTGTAGCGGACATTGGCCGGGAAGAGCTCCGGCAGATAGGCGGCCATCGGCCCGAACGTCAGCCCCATGAGGATGAACCCGACGATGAGGGCGATGACGACGCCAGCCGTGCCCGCGTTGAACAGCGCATTGACGACGAGGCCGTAGGCGGCGATGGCCACCGTCACGCCGAGCAGCATCTTCCGTCGCCCCAGCTTCTCGGCAAGGGGTCCGGAGACGACGGTGAAGATGCCGAAGAAGACGACGCCGATGATGAGGTAGGTGAGGAACTCGCTCTTCGTATAACCGAGCCCCGCGACGAACCCGGCGGGATCGAAGGACGTTCCGGCCGCCTCGGCGACGGTCCGTGCCTGTTCCACGGTGGCCGGTGAGGTGCCGTAGGTCAGGGTGAACGCGGTCATGAAGTAGAAGATCACGTAGGTCGCGAGCATGATGAAGGTGCCGAGGATGAGCGGCTTCCAGCTCGTGGCGAAGACGCGGCCGATCGGGGCCTTCGAGATCTGCTGCTTCTGCGCGACGAGCTGGAAGGCCGGGGTCTCCATGAGGGAGAGGCGGACCCACAGGCCGACGGCGACGAGGATCGCCGAGAGCAGGAACGGGATGCGCCAGCCCCACGCAAGGAATGCCTCGGGGGAGGTCCACGAGTTCAGGCCGACGAAGAGCAGGTTGGCGATGATGAAGCCGACCGGGGCGCCGAGCTGTGGGAAGGTGCCCCAGATGGCGCGCTTGCCCTTCGGGGCGTTCTCGGTCGCCAGCAGGGCAGCACCCGACCATTCGCCGCCGAGGCCGACGCCCTGGCAGAAGCGCAGGAGGACGAGCATCGCGGGGGCGAGGACGGCCCAGCCCGGCGCCGAGGCGGTCGGGAGCAGTCCGATGAGGAAGGTGCCGATGCCCATGATGAGCAGGGAGGCGATGAGTGTCTTCTTCCGGCCGATCCGGTCACCGAAATGACCGAAGATGATCGAGCCCAGGGGGCGCGCGACGAAGGCGACGCCGAAGATCGCGAACGAGCTCAGCAGCTGCGTCGTCGAGGTCTGATTGGGGAAGAAGAGCGCCGGGAAGACCAGCGACGAGGCGGTCGCGTAGGCGTAGAAGTCGAAGAACTCGATCGTGGTGCCGACCATCGAGGCGGTCAGGACCTTGCCGCGGGTGTTGTTCTTCCGAGTCGCTGCGATGGCGTCGGACTCGACGTCGGCGTCGGGTGAGGGGTTCGGATTCCCCGGTTGTGTTTCGGTGGACATGGTGTCGTTGTGCTCCGCTGTTTCGTGAGTGCAGGCACGGGCGGGTGGTGCTCGTGTCAATGGAAAAGGGCCGCCGATACTGTGCGAGCACAGCGTCGACGGCGACGGATAGACACTACGCCCGTCTCACGAAATGCGTTTTCCGCGTCTCGGAAGACGAGATTGCTCGGTCATCCGAGTATTTTCGCGGGCTGGTGACCAGCAGAGATGTGGTCGCAGCCCGCCGGCGGGCACGGCTCCTGCGGTCACGACTCAGGCGTCGACGGAGACTCCGGTGATGGTGACCTTCTCCTTCGGCGCGCCGTCGCCGGCACCGGAGTCCGTGCCCTTGGCTGCGATGTCGGACACGGTCTTCGTGCTGTCCTTGTCGAGGGAGCCGAAGACGGTGTAGTCCGGAGGCAGCGAGCTGTCGTCGTAGACGACGAAGAACTGGGAGCCGTTGGTGTCGGGCCCGGCGTTGGCCATGGCGAGGGTGCCTGCCGGGTAGGTCTCGGAGCCGTCGACCTCATCGGCGAACGAGTAGCCGGGTCCGCCCGAACCGGTGCCGGTGGGGTCGCCGCACTGGAGGACGAAGATGCCCTCGGTGGTCAGGCGGTGGCAGTCGGTGTCGGCGAAGTATTTCTGCTTCGCCAGGGACAGGAAGCTGTTGACGGTGCAGGGGGCACCGTCGGCGTCGAGGGTCACGGCCAGATCGCCGGCGCTCGTGGCGATGGCGGCTTTGACCTTGCCCTTCGCCTGCGGCTTCTCATCAGGGGTGTCGACGTCCTTGGCACCGGACTGCGAATCCTTCGGGTACGAGCAGGTGCCGGGCGCGGCTTCGGTCGAGGTCTCCGCGCTGGTCGAACTGTCAGCGGAGCCGCCGGAGTCGCCCTCGGAATCGGACGATCCGCACCCGGTCAGGAGCAGAAGCGCGAGGACCGCGAACGCGGCCAGGGCCAACAGAACGGCTGGCTTCGGTCGGCGGGTCAGGGCATGAGAGCGACTGGGCGCGGGGTGATCCATGCCTTCATCGTAGCGGCACTCAAATATAGGTCACCATCGGATACTTTCAGCGCTGGAAAGTATCCGATAGCGACCTAGATCTGCTCGGAACTCAGGTTTCGACCGGGGTGCGGGTGCTCTTGTCGGGAGAGCCGCCTCGGCGGAGGAAGATCGCGACGGAGATGACGATGAGTCCAGCCAGGCACAGGCCGACGCCCACCCAGGCGGGTGCACGGTAGCCGAGTCCTGCGGTGATGACGATGCCGCCGAGCCACGCGCCCAGTGCATTGGCGAGGTTGAACGCGGCATGATTCATGGCCGCGGACAGGCTCGGGGCGTCATGGGATTCGCGGAACAGGCGCATCTGCAGGGCCGTGGTGATCATCGATCCGGAGATGCCGATGAGGAAGAGCGCGATGATCGCGATCGCCGGGATGTGGGTGAAGGCGCCGAAGGCGGCGAGCACGAGGGCGGAGAGGATCATGCCGCCGGTGGCCGAACGTTCGATGGACTTGTCGACCAGCGGCCCGGCGATGAGGGAGCCCGCGGTCATGCCGAGTCCGTAGACGGCGAGCACCCACGGGATCGCGACCTCGGGGACGCCGGCGACGTCGGTCATGGTCGGGGTGATGTAGGTGTAGACGGCGAACATGCCGCCGAAGCCGACGGACCCGGCCACGAGCGTGAGGATGATCTGCACGCGACCGAGCGCCTTGATCTCCCCGCGCGCCGATGGCACCTCACCGGCGCCGACGCTCACACGCGGGACGGCGATGGCGACCATGATGACGGTGAGGACGCCGAGGGCGGCGACGAGGGCGTAGGCGCTGCGCCAGCCGAGCATATTGCCCAGGGCCGCGGCGAAGGGGACGCCGAAGATGTTCGCGATGGTCAGTCCCAGCATCACCCGCGACATGGCGCGTCCGCGGCGGTTGACGGGGACGAGGGAGGCGGCGACGACCGCTCCGATGCCGAGGTACGCGCCGTGGGGCAGGCCCGAGACGAAGCGGGCGAGGTTGAACAGGGCCGCTGTCGGTGCGAGCATCGAGGCGAGATTGCCCAGGGCGAAGAGTCCCATCATGCACAGGAGCAGGATCTTGCGGTCCATGTGCGCCGCGATGGTCGTGATCAGGGGTGCGCCGACGACGACGCCGATCGCGTAGAACGACACCGCGTGGCCGGCCTGGGGGACCGTGATGCCGAGTTCGTCGGCGATCATCGGCAGCAGACCCATCGTCGCGAATTCGGTCACGCCGATGGCGAAGGCGCCGATCGCCAGGGCGAAGACGGCGAATTTGTAGACTCCGCGAGAGACCGGGGCATCGCTCATGGGACTCCTTCGGAGACGTGGGGTGTGGGGGACGACCGCACCAGCCTATTGCCCATCGCGGATCCTCGGAAGTGCAGAACGACGCAATGTGACGATTCGAACAGGCCTCGGCCCGACTTCGGACACCCCCGCCGAGGTGGCTCAGAAGTCGGAGGATTCCTCCGCATCGACCTCGGCCAGGGCCTGTGAGGCGACGGAGAAGGCCGTGTTCGCGCTCGGCACCGAGCAGTAGATGGCCGACTGGAGGAGGACTTCCTTGATCTCGTCCCGGGTCAGGCCGTTGCGCAGCGCCGCCTTGACGTGCATCGCGAGTTCGGCCTCGTGGCCGCCGGCGATCATGGCCGTGAGTGTGATTGCCGAGCGCATGCGACGGTCCAGACCGGGCCGGGTCCAGATCTCACCCCACGCATAGCGGGTGATGAGGTCCTGGAAGTCGCTCGTGAAGTCGTCGACCTTCGCATTCGCCCGATCGACGTGGGCGTCGGACAGTACTTCGCGGCGCACGGTCATCCCGGCCTCGCGGACCTCGTCGCGGCTGGCTTCGCGCGGTCCCGAGGCGGTGGGCAGAGCGGCCGCGCCAGCACCACCATCGGCGCCGGCGGATCCTCCAGCCGCGGCGGTTCCTCCCGCCCCGGCGCCGAGGCCCTTGCCGCCGAAGAAGTCATGGAGCAGTCCTGCGGTCACGGCGGGCGCCTCGGCGGGCACCAGATGGGCGGCCCCTTCGATGACCTCGAGGAGGGCACCAGGGACGGCGTTCGCGATCTCGGCGAGCTTCCTCGCCGGGGTCGGCTGGTCCTCGGAGCCGGCGACGGCGAGAACCGGGCGGGTGATCTCGGGCAGGCGTTCGCGGACATCGAAGTCGGCCAGTGCATAGCAGAGGGAGGCGTAGGAGAATCGGTCGGCATCCTGAAGTGAGTGCAGCAGCGCGGCCGAGGCTTCCGGCTCGCGGTCCATGAAGCCCTCACCGAACCAGCGCTGTGCCGAACCGATGATCTGAGTCGGTGTGCCCGAGGTGGCCACGGTCTGGGCGCGCTCCTCCCAGGCAGTGGCCTCACCGATCTTCGCGCCGGTGCAGAACACCGCGATGCGACCGAAGCGGTCGGCGTGGTCCAGGGCCAGCTGCAGGGCGGTGGCCCCGCCGATCGAATCGCCGGCGAGATCGACGGGCGTGCCGGGGGCGACCACATCGGGAAGGACGCGATCGAGAGTGGACAGGACCGCCTCGGCGAGGTCGGACATCGTGATCCGCGGAGCCACCGATGTCTCCGGGGGAACGGTGATCGGGGTCGAACGGCCGTGCCCGGGCAGATCGATGCCGATGACCGTCGTCTCCGGACTCACCGCCGCGAATGCGGTCGCCGCCTGCTGCCACAGCGCGGCCACCGAGGTGCCCAGCGAGGGGAGGACGACGAGGACCCGAGCCTCGTCGGCCGGGGTCGTGGGGGCGGTGAGAACGGATGCGGTGAGCTCCATGGATGTCACTTTCTCGAGTGTGTTTTCTCAGTCGGGGTGTCTCAGTCGAAGGACGGCAGGTCGATCTCCTGCGGTCCGGATTCGTCGATGGTGGCAAGGATGGTCCGGCGGATGTCCTCGGCCTCTCCGAGGTAGGACTCGGGGGTGAAGAACTCGGAGATTCCGTCCTCATCGCCGACCGCTTCGCGCAGCGCGGCCACGGGGTCCGAGCCGGGGGCGATGATGTCAGCGACCTGGTCCTTGGCCAGGCGGTCGCCGAAGACGATGGTGAGTTTCTCCCCGAAGATCCCGGGACTGGCGGCATCGAGGTTCGCCCGCATGGCCTCGGGGCGGACGTGCAGGCCCGCGATCATGTCATCGAGGATGGTCAGGGATGAGATCGCCAAGGTCATGAGCTCGGACAGGGCCGGCCATTCGGCATGCCAGGCACCGTCGGAGCGTTCTTCGACCGCTTCGGCGGCGGCCGTGGTCAGGGTGGACAGCGCGCCGGGCACGCGTATGCCGTTGCGGTGGAGGAGCACCGCCGAGGTGGGGTTCGATTTGTGCGGCATCGCCGATGATCCGCCGGTGGCTGACAGCGACAGCTCGCCGATCTCCGGGCGGACGCCGATGAGGACGTCGCGGGCGATCGAGGCACCCACGGTCACGCATTGGGCAAGGTGGGATCCCCACGAGAGGATGCGCACTCGGTCCGTGTGCCAGGGGACGGGGGTCTGGGTGAGTGCCGCATCGGGGCCGACCATCTGGACGTGGAATTCGCGCAGCAACGAGTCGGTGGACTCCTCGGCGAACCAGCGTATGGCGGCGCGTGTGCCCGCGGCGCCGCCGACCTGCACGTAGTCGACGTAGGGGGCCTGAGCTTGGACTTCGTTGACCTCGGCGGCCCACGTGGCTGCCTTGAGGCCGAATGTCGTCGGCAGTGCCGGTTGGGTCAGCGTCCGTGCCAGACACAGCGTCTCGGTATGAGTGTTCGAGAGCTCGACCAGGGAGGCGCCGATGACTTCGAGTCGGGCCTGGAGCTGGCGCACCACGCGGGAGACGAGCAGACCGATGGCCGTGTCGATTACGTCCTGGCTGGTCAGCCCCCGGTGCAGACACCGTGAGGCCTCCGGGCTCAGCCTCGCGCGGACGAGGCCGAGGAACGGGATGACGGGATTGCCGCCGGATTCGGCGGCCTCACCCAAGGACTCGAGCTCGGTGTGATCGTCGGTCAGCGTCCGGACGGTGGCATCGATGGCGGCGGCCACCTCGGCGCGGGTCTCCGACGACACCAGCCCCACCCGTCCCTGGGCGACGATCCACGCGGTTTCGACCTGCCCGATCGCGGAGATGAGCGCGGCGTCGTCGATGGCTTCGGCGCCCCTCAGATCGCCGGGGGCGAAGAGGAAGCGGGTGTGGGCGGTGTCGGTCATTGCGTCAGTCCTCGTGGCCGGGGAATCGGAGGAAGGGGGTTTCCTCCTCACCCTGCAACCGTATGTCGAACCGCAGCGATCCGTCAGCCCCTCGGGTGGCGATGAGGCGTCGGCGGTCGGCCTCGTCGAGGGAGGACAGGAGAGGGTCGGCAGCCAGCGCCTCGGTGTCCTCGGGCAGGTAGATCCTGGTGAAGAGGCGGTTGAGCAGACCGCGGGCGAAGATGACGACGCTGATGAACGGGGCCTTGCCCACCTCGGTGGGGCCGGGGTTGACGGTCGAGAAGCTGAACTCGCCCTCGGGGTCGACGGCGACGCGGCCGAAGCCGGTGAAGGAGAAGCCGTTGCGGCGCAGCGATCCGGTCGCGCGGGGCACGTCGCCGTTCTCGTCGGGCTGCCAGATCTCGAGGATGGCGTCCGGGACGCGTTCGCCCGCCCCGTCGTAGACGGCGCCGGTCAGCTGCACGGCGCGTGCGGAGCCGGGGGGCACGAGTTCGTTGTCGTACTCGTACGGCAGAGCGTAGCCGTAGAACGGTCCGACGGTCTGGCCCGGGGTGGGGGTGAGGTCCGGGGTTGCGGTGAGATCAGTCATCGTCCTCTTCTTCCATCCAGGTCCGGTTGGCTCCGGTGAGCACGATGTCCCAGTTGTAGCCCATGAGGAATTCGTGCTCGGTGATGTTGTGGTCGTAGGTTGCGACCAGGCGGTCGCGGGCCTTCTGGTCGGTGATCGACTGGTAGATCGGGTCGAGGGCGAAGAGCGGGTCGCCGGGGAAGTACATCTGGGTGATCATGCGCTGGGTGAATTCGGATCCGAACAGCGAGAAGTGGATGTGGGCGGGCCGCCACGCGTTGTGGTGGTTCTTCCACGGGTAGGGGCCCGGCTTGATCGTGGTGAACGAATACTCGCCGTTCGGCCCGGTCAGGGTGCGCCCGACACCGGTGAAGTTCGGGTCGATCGGGGCCGGGTGCTGGTCGCGTTTGTGGATGTAGCGGCCGGCCGAGTTCGCCTGCCAGATCTCGACGAGCTGGTTGCGTACGGGTCGGCCGTCACCGTCGAGGACGCGCCCGGTGACGCGGATGCGCTCGCCGATGGGTTCGCCGTCGGCCTGGATCGTCAGGTCCGATTCGAGGGTGCCGATGTCGCGGTGGCCGAAGGCGGGGGAGAAGAGCTCGATCGTCTCCGGGTCGGTGTGGCGGGGATCCTTCGTCGGGTGGCGCAGGATCGAGGACCGGTAGGGCCGGTAGTCCAGGCGCGGCTGAGTCTCGGGCTTCTGCCCGGCGGCGAGGTTCTGCTTGTACTGCGATTCGATGTCGGCGATCTCCGCCGACAGGGTCGCCTGGGATTCTGCGGCGTCATCGGGGCCCTTCACGGCCTCGTTGATGACGGTCGGGGAATCGAAGGCCTCGGAGGCCTCATCGGTGTCCGAGGTCTGATGCTGACTCATCGTCGAACCTTTCTCTCTTGTGGTGCTGATATCTGTGCGGAGTGCGTGTGGGGAGGAGTGGGGGAGCGGGTCAGCCGTGGGGCCAGCCGGTGTAGCACTCGGCGAGGTAGCGGCGACCGTGTTCGGACTCGAGGATGGAATGGAGCTCGCCGAGGCTGCGCTTCGTTTCGAACGCGTCCTGACTGGGGTCGGTGTGGAGCATCCGGGTCATCTGGTACGAGAAGTTCTGTGCCTTCCAGACCCGCTTGGTCGCGGTCTGCGAGTAGGCGGCAAGCGCCTCGGCGTCGGATTCTCTGAAGGCTGTGATCAGGGCCGGAGCGAGCACGGAGACGTCGGCGAAGGCGAGGTTGAGACCTTTCGCCCCGGTCGGAGGGACCGTGTGGGCGCTGTCGCCGGCAAGAAACATCGAACCGTGCTGCATCGGCTCGGTCACGGCCGAGCGGAACGGGAGGACAGTCTTGTCGATGATCGTCCCGGTCTTGAGTTCGAAGCCGTCAGGGCCGTCGACGCGGGCTTGGAGTTCGGCCCAGATGCGGTCATCGGACCAGTCTGTGACATCGGTGTCCGGGGAGGTCTGGAAGTACATGCGCTGGACGGCGTCGCTGCGCTGGGAGATGAGGGCGAACCCGCGATCGGAGCGGGAGTAGATGAGGACTTCGTGGCTGGGTGGGGCTTCGCAGAGGATGCCGAACCAGGCGAAGGGGTATTCGTGGAAGAACCGCTGTCGGGTGCCCTCGGGGATCATCGCGCGGCAGGGGCCGCGGGAGCCGTCGGAGCCGACGATGTAGCGGGCGGTGATGCGCAGCTCTTCGCCGTCGGCGGTGGTGGCCGTGACCCAGGGGGTCTCGGTTTCGATATCGCCGAGGCGGGTGTCCGTAACCGAGTAGAAGATCGGTTCGCCGGTGCGTTCGCGGGCGGCGGCGAGGTCGACGAAGATCTCGTTCTGCGGGTAGAGCCAGACGGATTCGCCGACGAGTTCGGGGAAGTCGAAGGAGTGGGAGACGCCGTTGACGCGGATGTCGATGCCGTCGTGGCGGTGGCCTGAGGTGTGGACGCGGGATTCGACGCCGGCGGATTCGAGCATGCGCACGGATCCTGCTTCGAGGATTCCGGCGCGGTGGGTGTGCGCGATGTCGTCGTGGCTGCGGTTGTCGATGACGACGGATTCGATGCCTGCGTTGTGCAGCAGGTGCGCGAGCATGAGTCCCGCGGGACCTGCGCCGACGATTGCGACGTCTGTCTGAAGTTCTGGCACCGTGGCCTCCTTGCCTTCTCTCGTCCATTCAGTGTGCGCCCGGTCACTGACACAAGGCGACGCCGTTCTCAATGAATGGGAGAGGAGGCTTGGGGGAGTTCGGGACGGATTCTGTTGAAAGTCTCTTTTCTATAACAGATCACAAAAGTGATGGAAAAAGGCGCTTTGAAAGTAATTCATCAGTCATCATGAAATCATTCCCCACCACTCTTCACTGTGATCGGTGCTCATGCACCCCTGGACAAGGAGTCTCCGTGACCGCTTCCAAGACCCGCTCCCGCAAGTTCAAAGCCATCCTCGCCGGAGGTATCGTCCTCGGCGTCGGCGCAGCCGTAACCCTGGCCGCCTGGACCGACGACGAATGGGCCGAAGGTGTCTTTGGTGCCGGTTCGTTCAACGTTGAGGGCAGCACGACGGGAGCGGCCGACAGCTTCACCGATCACGAGAGCGCGGACGGCGCGGCATCACTGGACTTTGAGCTCCCCGCCAGTGACAATCTGTCTCCCGGAGACGCTGTGGCTGCTCCGTTCGTGCTTCGTCTCGATGAAGCCACCACATACGACGCGACAGTCGACCTCACCAGCGCGGCCGGAACGGGAGCCAACGCTGCCAACCTGACCTACGGGATCGTTCAGGTCGCCAATGCCGGTGCCTGCACCGTCGGCGCGACAGGCACACAGATCGTTCCCTCCGACACCGCACTGAGCTCAACGACGGGTAAACAGGGCTTCAACCTCACTGCCGGTGCCGACGGTGAAGCCGGAGCACAGGTGACACTGTGCTTCACCGTCACCGCGGGTGACGATCTCTCTGAGGGCGATAAAGCGACCGCCCAATGGCAGTTCACCGCGACCTCGGCCGAATGACGCTGATCTGATCGATGCGCTTTTCATTGTCGCGATTGCGCCATCTCTTCTCTGGCAGGAGGGCACCGTCAAGTGCCCTCCTGCTGAGTCGACGGCAAGTTCGACAGCGGCGCCGGCTGCGCAACCGACGCATCAAAGCGATTCTCGCCGGTGGGCTCGTCTTCGGTGTGGGCGCGACGGCGACGGTGGCCGCGTGGACGGACAGCGAAAACGCTGAGGGCTCGTTCACGGCAGGCCGATTCGACATCGAGGTCTCGGTCGATGGGAAGAACTGGACGAGCAATCCGACCATGACCTTCGACGCAGGCAATATGTTTCCCGGGGCAAAGTCGTATGCGAAAGTATTCGTCCGAACAAGCTCGACGACGACGATGAACGGGACCGTGAAGGTCTCCGGGGGTGGAATCACCAATCCGGGAACCACGATCGGTGCCAGCCTCGCATATCGGGCTGTCACTCAATCGACGACGACCAGTGGCATGGGAAGCGTGACCTGTACCGAGAACTCATTCACGGGAAGTCCCACATACGCCCTCGGAACCGCGAGCCGAATTCCGCTGAAGACCGCAATCACCTCAGGCAGTACCCAGTCCCTGAGTAAGCAGGCGACGTCGGTTCAGGCTTATTGCTTCGAGGTCGTTCTTCCGGACACGACTCCCAATGCGGCGCAGAACACCTCGGCGACCCACACTTGGACGTGGAGCGCCGAATCAGTGGCGGGATGACGATGTCGGAGCATCGTGAGGTCAAGCGAGGCAGGGTGGGCGCGTGGTTCGGCGCGGCCCTGCTCAACATCCTCGCCGTTCTCGGAGTGGTGTGCATCGTCCTCGTCATCCTCAGCGTCGTCTTCAACATCTCGATCATGATGTTCAAGACCGGTTCGATGAGCCCGACGATTCCGGCCGGTTCGATCGCCCTCGTCCGGGAGACCCCAGCCGCGCAGATGGAGATCGGCGATGTGGTCACCGTCGACCGTGGGGAGAAGATCCTGCCGGTCACACACCGAGTGGTCTCCATCCTCGACAAGGACGCCCAGTCAGGACGTGTCACGTTCGAACTGCGCGGTGACGCCAACGAAGAGAAGGACCCGGAGCCCTACACAGCGACGACTGTGCGCACGGTGATGTTCTCGATTCCCGGGGTCGCTCCGATTCTCCAACAGTGGCGCAACCCGTTCCTGCTCGGCGGTATCACGATCGCAGCGAGCCTCCTCGTCGTCTGGGCTTTCTGGCCGCGGCGTGGCGACGAACCGGACGAGACCGACAATCCGGGCGAGAGTGACGGATCCGCCGATGGCGGAGAGCCATCGGCAAGCGCTGTACGGGGCAAGGTCGACGAGTTGCGAGCCCCCGCTCGCTCGCCCAAGCACGCCGTGGCAGCTCCGATCATCGTTGCGATGCTCTTCGGCGGAGGAGCCGCAGCGGACGGCTTCGGAGTCGACGCGACTGCAAGCGGAAGCACAGGCGCTGTCTCAGCCCAGTCCTCGTCGGAGGTTCACGGTCAGTATCTGCGATTGAAGGCGTTCGGCGACGACGAGAAGATGCTCGGTCTCAGCCCGGGTTCATCAGCGAATTGGATCGTCGACGTGTGGGTCGAGGATGCCGATCCCGGTACGGTCGACCTCGAGATCGGTGCAGGACAGGTGACGGAGCCGCTCGCCTCAGCGCTGGTCGTCGATGTGCACAGCTGCGATCGGACCTCGGCCGACGAAGGATGCCCGGAGGGCTCACGCAGCTTGCTGAGCGGGGTGCCACTGACCGATTTGGGACGTGCGCCAGACGGTAACCGAGTGCTCGACGAAATGCCGAGTGAGGACGAACGACGTATCGATGTGACTGTCTCGCTGCTGCCCGGTGCCGATGCGCAAGAGGTCGCAGGAGAGACGAGCAGCGTCCGGATCACCGCGCTGGGTCAGGGGGAGGAACTCTCCGTGGGCCCAGGCGACCCTGGGCCAGACGATCCGGGCGAAGCCGACGCCGATTCCGACGGGTCAGGCACGGACGATCCTAGTGCGGAAGGGCCCGGCGGGTCGGGAGACCTGCCGTGGACCGGCATCGACGGATGGCAGTGGTTCCTGCTAACCGCGTTCGTGCTCATTGTCGTGGGATCGGCTGTCGTCTCGCGGACGCGGAGGGCGAAGCAGTCATGACTCGAACGTTCTCTTGGAACCGACTCCGAGTCGTTCTCGCTGTAGTCGCACTGTTGGCGATCGTCCTCGTGCCCTCTGTGGTCAATGGAACCGTCGCGGGGTGGAAAGACACTGAGAAGGGTGCCGGGGAGTTCACCGCAGGATCGGTGGAAGCGGTACAGAATCTCAAATGCATCAATCAGGGTGTAGGCGGTCTCCTGACGAGCTCCGTCAGACTCGAATGGGCTCCACCTGCCTCACAGCCCCCTGTAGCGCACATCTACCGGATCACTGTGAAGAAGAACGGCTCGGTAGATACCGTCAACACCACCAGCCAGCTCAACTATCTGTATACGGACAGTCGACTAGTCAAAATATCGAGCTACGAACTGACCGTGCAGCAGGTGACCACTACCGGCGAATGGGCGGGGCCCGCCCGTACGGCCACGGCTACCGGAATTTCGGTTGTACTCGGCCTGACGATGGTTTGTGGGTCGGGCAACTGACAACAGAAGCCCGATCTCCACCTTGAAGGCACCGACGAATTTCGTCGGTGCCTTCGTTGTGACTCAGAAAGAGGCGATCACGGAGCCGGGCTGATCACCCGTCCCCAGGTGGACTTGTTGCCCCAGATGTTCTGGCGCAGGCCCTCGAGCTGGAGGATCTGCGAGTGGTCGACGAACAGGTTGCATTCGTTTCCGTAGTTCTTGATGTACCACTCGAAGACCGGGCCGTCGGCGGCTTCGAACATGACGTTCTCGAGTCCCAGCCCGTTGATGATCGAGGCGGCCGCGGCGGTGTTCCACTCGTCGACGTTCTCGGTAATGCCTTCCGACTCGATCATGATGATCGAGGCTCCGGCATCCAGGGCCCGCTTGCCGCGGTCGACGAGGTCGCCGATGTCCTTTGCGGACTCAGCTGCCAGCTCGGCCTCGCCGGAGTCTCCGCCGGAGCCGATCTGGATGCCCAGCTCCGGCTTCGCCTTCAGCCCTGCCTTGACGACCTTCTCCACCAAGCGCTCGAGTCCTGAGGTCGGCAGCATGATGAAGCCGGTCGAGATCTCGATGACGTCGAAGCCGACCTCCTTGGCCTCCTTGAGGTACTGGTCGACCGCGTCGTCGCCATAGCGCAGGACCGTTTCGATCCAGCCGCCCGAGGACACATACGCGCCGTTCTCATGGGCGATGTCGCTGAAGGCCTTGACCTGGTCGGCCGGGACGAGCGAGAACGATCCGCCCGCCCACTTGATGCCGTCGACCCACTGACCAGCGACGTCGAAGACGTCCTGCAGATGCCGGGTGCCGAAGGTCGAATAGTAAGGTGCGCGGATCTCGGTCATCCCGATGGTGCGGGGCTTGGCCGGGCGGTAGGCGCGGGGAACGAAGTTCATGGACACATCGAAATCGATGGCGTTCGACATGGTGATTCCTTTCTTCGGGGTGCCGGGATCTCCGGCGGGTGACGCAGTCTCAGCTGCGAGTCTGGGGAACCTGGGCGAGGAGCCGGGTCAGTTCACGGATCGGATGATTCTCGAGGTCATGGACGAGGTCCGCGATCTCATCACGCAGCGCCGCCTCGGCGAAGGGGGAGGTCAGGGCGTCGAACTTCCGACGCGCGCCTTCCCAGTCGAGGGGATTCGTGGTGAAGCCCTCGTAGTCATCGGTGCTCGCCCGGAACGTCGTCCCGTCGCCGAGGGTGACGACGAGGTCGGCACACATGTGCTCGGGGAAGCGGTCGCTGAACTCCTGCGAGGGTGTGATCGTCACCTTGTGCATGAGGTCTTGCACATCGTCGTCGACGATGCGCTCCGGCTCGTACTGAGCAGGGTTGAGCTCCCCGTCGAGGAGGACGACCGCGACCATCCACGGCAGCGAATGATCCGCCTCCTCCTTCGTCCGGATCGTGCGCTTGTCGCCCTCCTCACCTCCGCCGATGATCGAATAGGCGACGTCGAAGGTCTTCAGCTCCACGCTGGCGATGGCATCGGCGCGGAATCCCTCCTGGCGTCGGATCTCCTGCGCGGCGTCGAGGGCCGACTGCGAGTGGATCTCCGCATTGTGCTTCTTGATGATCGTGCCCGTGACCTTCTCGAGGTCCTCTCTCGACCAGTCGAGGTCGAAGTCCCCGGCCAGGGCCTTGAAGCCCTTGTTGCCCTCGAAGACCTCAGCCGGGCCGGTGATCCCGTGTGCGGCGAGCAGAGCGTCGAAGACGCCCTCCTTCGACACGTGCGGATACGCCAGCCCCTTCCAGTGGCTGAGGTCCCCGGTCCGGGTCACGCGCAGCGCAACATTGGCGGTGCCGGCCATAGCTGCGGCGTTCGCGATCTGCTCCGCGTTCAGACCCAGGGCCTTCGCCGAGGCGGCGCCGGCGGCGAACGCGCCCTGCGTCGTATGGTCGAAGCCCAGGTCACGGACCGGAGCGACATCCGAGAGACGCGCGTGGATCTGGTAGGCCACCGCGAAGGCCGTGAGGAAGTCCTCACCGCTGGCATCGGCGTGCTCGGCAGCGGCGAGGACCGCGCCCATATTGTCCGAGGGGTGATTCGTCTCGCCCTTCGCGAGGTAGGCATCCATGAAATCGAGATACCTGCTCAGAGCCGAGTTGAAGAACGCGGCATGGTCCGGACTGGCGTGGCCGCCGCCGATGAGTGTGGCTCCGTGCCCGGCATCGAGGTCCTCGATGAGGGCTCTGATCTCCTGCAGCGGGGGAGCGTCGAGGGCGCCGATGGCGACGCCGATCGTATCGAGGACGCGGATCTTCAGCTGTCCGAGAGCCTGCTCGCTGAGCATGTCCAGCGAGGCCCGGTCGACGAATTCTGCGAGTGACTGGACTTCTGTCTGTGTTGCCTCCGCTGTCGCTGTCTGAGCTGTGCGGGGCGTGAATGTCGTTGTCATTGTGACCTCTCCTAGTTAGGTTAGGTATCCCTAAGCATGCGCTCAAAAGTATCTTGACGTCAAGATACTTTTGGTAAGATCCATGTCACACCGAGACCACTGCGTGGAGGTACTTGCGGTTGCGGTTGACGAAATCTGGATTGTTGAGCAAAATGGGGCGTTGTTGTGGTCGCCTGCGGCCATGTCTCACAGAGAAAGCGGTTCTATGATCATCACCGGACTCGTCGTCGGGCTGGTTCTCGGCTTCGTCTTCCAGCGCGGACGCTTCTGTGTCACCGGGGCGTTCCGCGACCTCACCCTGACGGGTAACACGCGCTGGTTCTCGGCGCTCATCGTGCTCATCGCCGTCCACTCCCTCGGACTGTTCCTGCTCAACACCTTCGGTGTCATCACCCTCGAAGCGGAACCGTTCCCGTGGCTCGCTTCGATCGTCGGCGGCCTCATCTTCGGCTTCTCGATGGTCTTCGCCGGCGGCTGTGCGACAGGCACCTACTACCGAGCCGGTGAAGGGCTCATCGGCAGCTGGTTCGCGCTGATCTTCTATGCGCTGTTCTCCGCGATCATGAAGCTCGGACCCGCCGCCGGATTCACCGACGGCATCCGCGCGATCACTCTGGACAACGGAAGCCTGCAGGCGAGCACCGGACTGAGTCCCTGGGTCTTCGTCATCGTCGTCTCGGCGATCGCGATCTGGCTGACCGTTCGCCACGCGCGCAAGCTCAAGGCGCCGATGGCCACCCTGCCTCCGCGCAAGACCGGCCTGGCCCACCTGCTCACGGAGAAGCGCTGGAATCCCTTCGCCACCGCCGTGGTCATCGGCATCATCGCCACGATCGCCTGGCCGCTCTCGGCAGCGACGGGACGCAACTCCGGGCTGGGCATCACGACCCCCTCGGCGAACCTCGTCGGCTACCTCAGCACCGGCGACTCCGAACTCATCGACTGGGGTGTCATGCTCGTCATCGGCATCCTCATCGGGTCGTTCATCGCCGCCAAGGCCTCCGGAGAGTTCCGGATCCGCGTCCCCGATCAGGCCACAATCATCAAGTCGATCATCGGCGGCATGGGCATGGGTGTCGGCGCGGCCATCGCCGGCGGCTGCACCGTCGGCAACGCGATGGTCTCGACCGCACAGTTCCAGTACCAGGGCTGGGCGTCCGTGGTCTTCATGATCGTGGGAGCCGGAATCGCGGCCAAAGCCACCATCAAACCCAAGCAGTCGCAGGCCGCAGCGCCCGCGGCGGAAAGCAGGACGGTATGAAGCAAGTACTCGAAACAGATGGCCAGGTCTGCCCCTTCCCCCTCGTCGAAGCGAAGGAAGCCATGACCGGTCTCGACGCGGGTGACGAACTCGTCATCAATTTCGACTGCACGCAGGCCACCGAGGCGATCCCGCAATGGGCAGCCGAGAACGGCTACCCCGTCACTCACTTCGACCGCGTCACCGACGCCAGCTGGACCATCACCGTCCAGAAGGCCTGACCCAGGTCCCGTAGCCCAGCTACAGCCGAACGATCGTCTCTGCGCCGTCGACGACGGTCAGCCGCATGATCGTGTTCTGCTCGATGAGGCTCCAACCGTGATGTTCGAGTCCCGAGGAGGACACGATCATTGCGTTTTCGGCCGAGCGTCGCCAGCTCATCCGGTAGTAGTGGTCGTGATGGTCCGGCGGCAGCGGCCCCTGCAGATAGGGCACCTCGGTGCCGGCGGTGGCGTGGACGACGATCATCTCTTCACGAGTGAGCAGGAGAAGATTGATGCCCGGATGATCGAAGTCGGCCCGCAGCATCCGCACGGTCCCGGTCACCGCGTCGAGCAGTGACTCTCCCTGGCGCAGGCGACGAAGGACGAGGGCGAAGACGATCGCCGAATCCGTCGTGCCTCCGACCTCGTCGATCTCGTCAAGGCTGACATATTCACGCAGCCTCTCGATCGGGTGGACCGAACCGTTGTGCGCCATCGCCACGCCATCGGCGAGGAACGGGTGCGTGTTCTCCTCGAGATCGGCCAGCCCCGTCGTCGCCATCCGCAGATGGCAGATACGACCGTCTGTGGCCTCCGTGTCCAGTACACGGGTCAGTCGCGGATCGTCGGCACCCTCGGTGGGCGTGCGGAACCGCGCGACCGCCTCGGTGCCGGTGTCGATCCACGCCGTGCCCCACCCGTCGTCGTGGAGGTTGCCCATGGACTGCCACTGGCGGCACTCATCGGCACCGATGAGATCCGCGGCGGTCGTCGGGGTAGGGGAGATGAAACCGAGCAGCCTGCACATGAAGCCTCCTTCACAGTGATTCCAGGCTACGCCCAACGGTGGGCAACGTCCGGAGGGCTGTCTAGACTCGAGGCATGAAGATCACGGTTCTCGAAGGCGATATCACCGAGGTGGCCGTCGATGCGATCGTCAACGCGGCGAATTCGGGCCTGCTCGGAGGCGGCGGGGTCGACGGGGCCATCCATCGTGCGGCCGGGCCCGCGCTGCTCGAGGCCTGCCGCGAGGTCAGGCGGACGTCTCATGTGCGCGGTCTGCCGCCGGGGCAGGCGGTGGCCACGGTTGCCGGTGACCTGCCCGCCCGCTGGGTGATCCACACGGTCGGGCCGAATCGGAACGCCGGTGAGGCCGATCCCGAGGTGCTCGAGTCGTGCTTCGAGTCGAGCCTCAACCTCGCCGAGGAGGTCGGTGCCACCTCGATCGCGTTCCCCGCCATCGGTGGCGGCGTCTATGGATGGTCGCCCAGGGAGGTCGCCGAGGCGGCTCATTCGGTCATCGTCGAGGGACGGTCGCGTGGGCGTTGGAAATCGATCGGTGAGATCCAGTTCGTCCTCTTCAGCGAGCAGATGACGAGTGTGTTCTGCCAGGTCTTCGACCACGATCAGTGGTGAGGGGACGACCGCTCACGCCGGTCGGTGGCGAAGACCGGCGACTGCCTTCACGCTGAGCGCGGCGATCGCGCAGCCGGCCGCGAGGAGCAGCGGGACGCCGGAGATGACGGATTCCACGACGTACTCGGGCCCGGTCTGCAGGATCGGCCCGACGATCTTGACGAGGAGGAAGCCGAGGACTCCGAGGAGGAAGAAGAACGCTGCTGACTTCCCGAGGCGGACCGGCAGACTCTTCAGAGTGCCATTGACGTTGTACCGGCTCATCACCGATCACCTTCGATCTCGATCATGGTCCAAACCGTTTGGGCTCTGCCTCGACGCTACTCCTCAAAGCAGAGGGGGTCCTGGGAATCGGGAGGATGCTGGGTGGGATTAGGCGGAGGTTGACTGACAATAAATCGGAATGGCGTGGGGTTGAACGTTGCAGTGCGATCGAGGCCAGCGAACTATGCACATATATACCGATAGAGTATATTCGTGCATAGTTGGAGGTGATGTCATGGCTGAAGCAATCAGCTTCTTGAGAGCCGTCGCGCGCTCACCTATGCGCACGATGCGCTATCAGGATGCTCGCGGCCTCGGCTCCAACTCATGGCGGGTGCTCGATGAACTCGTCGACCAGGGCGCACTCAAGCGCTTAGCTCGCGGAATCTACACAGCACCTCCCGATGGCCGAGACGCCAGGACCTGGTCGCCGAGTCTGGAGATCGCCGGACTCGCCGTAGCAACGGCGCGTCACGGCAGCCGCAATGCCATCCTCATGGGGCTTGGGGCTGCGAGATTCTGGGGTGCGATTCCACGCGCTGTGGGGGCCACAGTAGTGGCGGTCCCGGTCGCTGGAAGGCGCCCATTGGAAGTCGGTACTGGCACAGTGCATTTCGCTCATCGGGAGTTGGAGCGGGTTGAGGCAGTGCTGGAGCGGACTGAGCTCGGTTCTGGACTGATCGCAACACGAGAACAGACCCTCTACGATCTCCTGATGCGTCCGGCACAGGGCGGCGACACCGAGGCTGCGGCAGAAGGTGCTCGAAACCTGCTTCCGCAGATAGATGTCACCGAGTTCAGAGATCTTGTCGCGACCGCTCCGCGATTGAATGACCGAGTACGGAGTATCTTGGATTCGAGGCGGGGAGTCTCATGAACCCTGTGGAATACACATCGCAGGAAGGACCTCATGGTCATGCTTGACGAGGACGAAGCAGTTCTTTTCGCGAACAAGTTCGGGGTCGCTGAATCGCAAGTCCGTCGTGACTATGTCATCTCACATGTGCTCGGCCGCACTCGCGGCATCCGTAGCGGACGACGTTGTCTTCTTCGGAGGTACGGCGTTGACTCGGACGTACCTTCCTGACCTGAGATTGTCCGAAGACATCGATCTGATCGCGAAAGGTGACCGCGGTGCGACGGCAGCTGCCGTTGAGCGGGCCATCGTCAGGAACCTGCGTCGAACAGTGGGCGTCCCCGAGTTCACCCCGGCGCTGGTAAAAACGCGTCATCCAGCACCCTCGGTGATGGCAATCGACGAGACGCGCATCCAGATACAGCTTCTGTCACAGACTGGATACCCGGCCTGGCCATCGGAGACGCGGCGCATCGAACAGCGGTACAGCGATGCTCCTCCAGCTCAGCTCAGAGTCCTCACCCCTCCGGCTTTCGCTGCTGCGAAGCTCTCGGCCTGGAACGACCGGAGAGCCGCTCGAGATCTCTACGATATGTGGGCGATGGCGACTCACGACATGATCGATGCTGACGCTGTCAGGCTGTTCTCACGGCATGGCCCATTTACGAGTCCTGAGGCAGTTTCGTTCGACGACGTTCCCTCCGAGAAGCAATGGGCAAGCGCGCTGGCTCACCAATGCCGACCGAAGGTCAGCGCCTCAGAGGCGGCGGCAATAGTCCAGCAAGCATGGTCGACGACCTGACATATTGCCATGAAGTGACGTCGCCGAATCGGAGGTCCCGGACTTGCCGCCGCAACGGCTCACACCGCGGTGTAGCCGCCGTCGATGAGGTAGTAGGCGCCGGTGACGAAGGAAGCGTCGTCGGAGAGCAGGAAGCTCACGACCTTGGCGACCTCCTCGGCGGTGCCCAGACGTCCGAGCGGGTGCTTGGCTTTGAGGCCTTCGAGAGTCTCGGCGTCGAGGCTGTTCTCCAGCAGGGGCGTCGTGATGTAGCCCGGTCCGACCGCGTTGATGCGCAGACCCTCGGCGCCGTATTCTGCGGCGGCGTTCTTCGTGATGCCGACAACGCCGTGCTTGGCGGCCGTGTAGGCGCCGTTGTTGATCGCCGCGACCGTTCCGTGGATCGAAGCCATATTGACGATCGCAGAGTCCTTCGCGCCCGCCTTGAGCATGGCCGGAATCTGGTGGCGCATTCCGTAGAGCACGCCGTTGAGGTTGACGTTGATGACCTTGTCCCACGAGTCGAGGTCGGTCTCTCCTGCAGGAGCCTGGACACCGCCGATGCCGGCGTTGTTCACCGCATAGTTGAGGCCGCCGTAGGTGTCGACGGCGAACCTGACGACCTTCTCGGAGTCCTCGCGAACGCTCGTGTCCTGCTGGATCGCCGAGGCGGTTCCGCCGGCTTCGGCGATCTCACCAGCGACTCGTTGTGCGGCGTCGAGGTTGATGTCGGTGATGACGACCTTCGCGCCCTTGGACGCGAGGTCCTTGCTGATAGCTTCGCCGAGTCCGGAGCCTCCACCGGTGACGAGTGCGACCTTGCCTGTGAAGTCTGCCATTGTCATTGCCTTCTTTCATCTGCTGTGACAGGGCGGGATCATCCGGCCCGTATTCAGTGCAACCAGGGATGCGCAGGTGACATTCCTTGTGCGTGAGTCTCGTCGCTCACCCAGGCAATGATCGAGCTCGTAGCCATTGATCCAGCGGGGCCGGCGTGATTGACTGTCCGCAGTTGCATTCTGCAATCACTGATGCTCGAGGGGGAGCAATGGGAACAGTGGCATGGGGTTTCACCTGCTCGATCGACGGGTTCATCGCCGGACCCGACCACGACATGTCGTGGCTCTCGGCCTCGGAGCCGATGGTGGAGGGGTCCACCGAAGACATGGCCGGAAAGGTCGCCGTCATCATCTCCGGACGTCGCGGCTATGACGCTGCTGCGGCGCAGGCCGACGAACGGGACGAGCTGACTTCGGAAGCGTACGGAGGAGCGTGGTCGGGGACGGAGTTCATCCTCACCCATCGTCCCGAGGAGCTCGCGGGGGATGCCTCGGTGACGGCGCTCAACTGCCCCATCGCCGAGGCGGTCGACCGGGCCCAGGCCATCGCCGGCGATCGCGACATCCAGATCATCAGCGCCGATATCGCCCGGCAGGCTCTCGAGGCCGACCTCATCGACGAACTCCAGGTCTACGTCGCCTCGGTCTTCCTCGGCGACGGAACCCGGATCTTCGACGTTCCCGGCGGCAGACGAGTCGACTGGGAGCTCGTCGAGATCGACGAGGCCAACCGGCGCAGCTTCGGCCGCACCTATCGTCCGAAGCGCCGTTGAGAGCTCAGCCCTCGCGCCGACTCAGCTCCCACAGGATCCGCAGAGCCTCCTCGTCGAAGTCCTCCCCGGAGTCGACATCGGGATCACCGTTGCGGACCTCGGAGTGGAGTTGTTCCATCTGTCGGTCGAGCTGATCGGACGCGGCGGCCGCCTCGGTGAGCTCATCGATGAGTCGGTCGGGGACATCTCCGGCGAACTTGTAGTGGATCTTGTGTTCGAGGCTGGCCCAGAAGTCCATCGCGATCGTGCGGATCTGCACCTCGCAGATGACCGGCACCGGACCGCCGCTGAGGAACACGGGCACCTCGAGGATCGCGTGGAGGCTGCGGTATCCGTTCGGCTTCGGGCTCGCGATGTAGTCCTTGATCTCCACAACCCGGATATCGTCCTGCGCCGTCAGCAGCTCGAGCACATGATAGGTGTCGGCGACGAAGCTGCAGGTGATGCGGATGCCCGCGATGTCCGTGATCTTCTCTCGGATGGTCTCGATGTCGAGCGGCAGGCCGCGGCGGTGGACCTTCTCCAGCAGGCTGCGCGGAGACTTCACGCGTGAGGAGATGTGCTCGATCGGGTTGTAGCTGTGCGTAGACGCGGATTCCTCGCGCAGGATCGAGATCTTCGTGAGGAGCTCTTCGACGACGAATCGGTGCTGCATGATCATCTGGGAGAAGTCCTGGCGCAGCGTGCGGAGGCTTTCGATCTGCTGCGGCGAAAGCGCCGAAACCACTGTCTTCATCTCTCTTCCTGTCTCCATCGTGGGCTCAGTCTATCGAGCCGATGCGATGTCCCGCCCCTGACCTCTGGTCTGCGTCAGTGCCACCGCGTACCGTTGGATCATGTGCAGGAACATCAGGACACTCCATAACTTCGAACCGGAGGCGACCTCGGAAGAGGTCCATGCAGCGGCGCTGCAGTATGTGCGCAAGATCGCCGGCACGACGAAGCCCTCCCAAGCCAATGCCGAAGCCTTCGACGAGGCGGTCGAGCAGATCGCCCACATCACCCAGCATCTTCTCGATGCGCTCGTGACGAAGGCGCCGCCGAAGAATCGTGAAGTCGAAGCCGAGAAGCGCCGAGCCAGATACGAAGCCCGCGCATGACCATCATCGGCCTCGTGCTCGCCGGCCTCGCCGCGGCCCTGCACGTCTTCATCTTCTATATGGAATCCATCGCCTGGACGAGTCCGCGCGCTCGCGCGACCTTCGGCACCACCCCCGACGAGGCCGAGGCGACGAAGTCCCTGGCCTACAACCAGGGCTTCTACAACCTCTTCCTCGCAGTGGCCGTGATCATCGGAATCCTCTGCGTCTCCGGCGGTGCCGCCGAGGTCGGCTATACCCTCGTCCTCACCGGAGTCGGATCGATGCTCGCGGCCGCCTTCGTACTGCTGTTCTCGAACGCCGATCTCGTCGCCTCGGCGATCAAACAGGGCATCTTTCCCTTCCTTGCGGTGGTGATGCTCGTCCTGGGACTCGCCATCTGATCGATGAGATGCACCTGCGGTCGATGACGGTTCAGCCCGTGGAGACCTTATCCTCGGCCGCCAGGTCCTGAGTGATCCTCGCCGAGGCTGTCCGCAAGGCCCGCATGATCGCGGGCACTCCTTTGCGGTGCTCCGAATCGATGACGACGCCGAGCCCGGCGATGGCCAGGCCGCCGGCGTCGAAGACCGGGACCGTGATGCCCGTCGTGCCCTCGTCGATATGACCGGAGAGCTCAGCGAAATGGTGCGAACGGATCGACGCGAACATCCTGCGCAGCTCTGCGGGATCCGTCGTCGTCTTCTCCGTGATCGCCGCCAACGGTCCGCGCAGATACGCCTCCCGCACATGCTTCGGTGCATAGGCCAGCAGCACCAGCCCGCACGAAGAGGCATGCGCCGGCAGGCGCCCGGCCGTCTTCGACCGGTGGATGACAGCGTTCGGCGCCGACATCCGCTCGATGATGAGCACCTCACGCTCCCGCAGAATGCCCAGCTGGGTGTTCTCACCGACGAACTCGTGCACGGCCATCATGTGCGGGCGGGCCACCGATGCGAGATCGACGGCATCCGAGGCCCGATTCGACAGCTCCCACATGCCCACGCCGATGCGAATTCGCCCGGTCGGGTCGCGCTGCAGCAGATCATGGCGCATCATGTCGGTGATCAGCCGGTAGGCCGTCGACTTCGGCAGGTCGGCGCGATCGGCGATCTCCTCGGCGCCCAGGCTCTGATGATCCGGGTCGAAGGACGCAAGCACGCGGACGAGTCGATCGATCATCGAGTCGCCGGACGGGGAGTTCGCCATACCCCGGAGTCTAGCGGTTCTCGCCCAGAATTCTCGATCAATGGGACCACTATGGCTCCCCGTGGTCCGTGTCACTAATGTGGCGAGATGTGCACCACAGTCCGCAATCGACTGTGCCCGCAGATCCACCATCACAAGGAGCATCACGTCGATGACGACAGTCACGGTTCGCCAAGCCGTCCACGAACTCATGGCCTTCCACGGGATGACCACGATGTTCGGCAATCCCGGCTCCAATGAGCTGCCCTTCCTCAAGGATCTGCCCGCTCGCTACATCCTCGGCCTCCACGAAGCCACAGTCGTGGCGATGGCCGACGGCTACTCCCAGATCACGAATCGGCCCACCCTGGTCAACCTCCATGCCGCGTCGGGCACCGGCAACGGGCTCGGGGCCCTGACGAACTCGGCGATCTCGAAGTCGAAGCTCGTCATCACCGCCGGCCAGCAGGTCCGTGACATGGTCGGGCCCGAGGTCATGCTCGCCAACGTCCAGGCGACGAAACTCGCCGAACCCCTCGTCCACCAATCGCTCGAACCGCTGAGCGCAGCCGATGTTCCCCGCGCCTTCTCCCAATCCGTCTTCGCCGCCGAAGACGGTCCCGTCTACCTCTCCGTGCCCTACGACGACTGGGACGCCGAGGTGCCCGCCGAGGTCGTCGCCCAACTGAGCCGGAACGTGTCCTCCGCCCGCACCGTCGACCCTGCCGCCATCACCACCCTTGCCGACAAGCTGCGCGACGCATCCTCACCGGTGCTCGTGCTCGGCCCGGACGTCGACGACGACCGTGCCTGGGACACCAGCATCGCGCTGGCCGAGGCCCTCGACCTCCCCGTCTGGGCCGCGCCCTCGCTGCCGCGCCTGCCGTTTCCCAACCAGCATCCGAACTTCCGCGGAGTCCTGCCCGCCGGCATCGCCCCGATCGGTGAGATTCTCGGCGCCCACGACCTCGCACTCGTCATCGGCGCCCCCGTCTTCCGCTACCACCAGTGGCAGCCGGGACGGTATCTGCCCGAGACCACCGAACTCATCCAGATCGACGACGACTCCGCGGCCGCCGCCCGCGCCCCCTTCGGCGATGCCCTCATCGCCGACCCCGTCGACACGATCCTCGCATTGGGGGAGGCCCTCGACGTCACCCCGACCTCGGAGACAGACTCAACCCGCACGAAACCCGCACGGGCCATTCCCGGTCCGGCCACCTCGGCGATCGATGGGGTCCTCCACCCGGAGGAGGTCTTCGCGAGCCTGCGCGAATCGATGCCGGTTGAGACCCGCTTCGTCGTCGAATCGACGTCGACGAACGCCGCCTTCTGGACGCAGATGGACCTCAATCTGCCCGGCTCCTACTTCTTTCCCGCCTCGGGCGGCCTCGGGTGGGGACTGCCCGCGTCCATGGGTGTCGCCCTGGCCGACCCGGATCGCCCGGTCGTCGCGATCATCGGCGACGGCTCCGCGCACTACTCGATCTCCGCGCTGCGCACCGCCGTGGAAGAGAACATCGGCGTCATCATCGTCCTGCTGCGCAACGGCACCTACGGGGCACTCGACTGGTTCGCGGACATGCTCGGCGTCGATAAAGCACCCGGGATCGACCTCGGCGAGGTCGACTTCGTGTCCATCGCGCGCGGCTACGGTATGAGCGCCGAACACGCGGACACTGCCGCTGACCTCGACCGACTGCTCGCCGAGGCGGCCGACCGTGCCGGCCGCGGAGTGCCCACCCTCATCGAAGTTTCCACCGAGAAGACCCGTCCCGAGAAGAAGTGAGGCAGACGATGAGTGAGACCACGTTCCTAGGAACCGACTGGCACGAAAAGATCTTCACCGGCACCTGGACCGAGGGTGCGGGTCAGACCTACGACGTCGTCGAACCCGCGACGGGGCAGACGTTGGGCCGCCTCGGCGCCGCCAGCGCCGATGACGTCAGCGCTGCGGCCACCCGTGCCGCGGCTGCACAGAAGGAATGGGCGCGCACGACCCCGGCCGAACGCGCCGCCGTGCTCCGCCGAGCCGGCGCACTGTGGGCCGAACACGCCGAGGAGATCTCCGGGTGGATCGTCCGCGAGGCCGGCTCGATCCCGGCCAAGGCCGCGCTCGAGCTCAGCTCCGCCGAGCAGATCTGCTTTGAATCCTCCGCCCTGCCCAGCCACCCGAAGGGGCAGGTGCTGACCTCGAACGAACCCCGCTGGTCCTTCGCCCGCCGCGTGCCTGCCGGGGTCGTGTCCGTCATCGCCCCGTTCAACTTCCCGCTCATCCTCGGCATCCGTTCGGTCGCCCCCGCGCTCGCCCTGGGCAACGCGGTTCTGCTCAAACCCGACCCGCGCACCGCCGTGTGCGCAGGAGTGTCGATTGCGCGGATCTTCGCCGAGGCGGGACTGCCCGAGGGGCTCCTGCAGGTCCTGCCCGGCGGGCTAGACGCCGGGGAAGCCGTCGTCGCAGCCCCCGAGGTCTCGGTCATCTCCTTCACCGGCTCGACCGCGGCGGGACGGAAGGTCGGCGAAGCCGCCGGTCGCCTCCTCAAGCGCTGCCACCTCGAGCTCGGGGGCAACAATGCGCTCGTCGTCCTGCCCGGCGCCGAGGTCGGTCCGGCCACCTCGGCGGGGGCCTTCGGGTCGTGGATGCATCAGGGGCAGATCTGCATGACCACCGGTCGCCACCTCGTCCACGAATCGATCGTCGACGACTATGTCGAGCAGCTGGCCGAGCGTGCCCGGAACCTGCCGGTGGGCGATCCCGCCACCGAGGAGGTCGCGATCGGGCCGATCATCGACGACAAGCAGCGCACCCACGTCCGCGACATCCTCGACAAGGCCACCGCCGACGGTGCCCGCCTCGTCGCCGGGGGACCCGGCGAAGGGGCGTTCGTCCCGCCCACGGTGCTCACGGATCTCAGCCCGTCGAACCCGGCGTGGACGCAGGAAATCTTCGGACCCGTCGCTCCCGTGGCCACGTTCTCGACCCTCGAGGAGGCCGCTGAGATGGTCAACGCCAGCGAATACGGCCTGTCGCTGGGCATCCTCGGGGATGTGGGCATGGCCATGGAGCTGGCCGACCTCGTCGACACGGGCAAGGTCCACATCAACGAACAGACCGTCTCCGATGAGGCCAATGTCCCCTTCGGCGGAATGAAGGACTCCGGCAACGGCTCCCGCTTCGGCGGCGCCGAGGCCAATATCGAAGCCTTCACCGAAACCCAATGGGTGACGATGCGCTCATCCATCGCACCCTACCCGTTCTGACCAGCCGAATATCTGACCTTCCGGAGACACCGATGTCCTCACCTGCTCCTTCTCTGCCTACCGCCCCTGCCGCCTCGGCCGGGCGCTGGCCTGCCGTCCTCTGCTGGCTCGCCGTCGCCCTCGAGGGCTTCGACCTCGTCGTCCTCGGCGCGGTCATCCCCGAGCTGCTCGCCACCGGGGCGCTCGGCTTCACCCCCGAGGCGGCCACCGTCGTGGCCACGCTCAGCCTGGTGGGAGTCGGCCTCGGCGCCGTGGCCGTCGGGCCGGTCGTCGACCGGATCGGACGCCGGTGGGCGATCATCGCCTGCGTCATCGGCTTCAGCGTCTTCACCCTCTTCGTCGCCTTCGCCCCGAACGTCGCCCTGTTCACGACGTTCCGCTTCATCGCCGGACTCTTCCTCGGCGCCGTGATGCCCAGCTGCCTGGCCTACATCGGCGAATACACGAAGGCCGGCAACACCGGCAAGGCCACGACGCTGACGATGACCGGCTACCACGCCGGCGCCGTCGCGATCTCCCTGCTCGCCGTGGCCTACTCGCACAACTGGCACCTGCTCTTCCTTGCCGGCGGCATCGCGGGACTGCTCATGGTTCCCCTGCTGTGGTGGAAGCTGCCCGAATCCCAGGCGTTCCTCATCGCCGCGCAGGCGAAACGGGACCCGGCGGCCGCCTCGGCGACGGTGCGCGAAGCGGAAACGAACGACCCGACCGGCGCCGTCGATGCGAACGCGAAGACGGGCCTGGCCGGACTCTTCGAAGGCAAGCTGGCGCTCGTGACGATCGGCGTGTGGGCGGCGAGCTTCATGGGTCTCCTCCTCGTCTACGGACTCAACACGTGGCTGCCGAAGATCATGGCCGACGCCGGCTACGAGGTCTCGGACTCGCTCGTCATGCTCTTCGTGATGAACATCGGCGCCGTCGTCGGACTCGTCCTGGCCGGCTGGCTGGCCGATAAGCACGGGACGAAGAAGATCGTGCTGATGTGGTTCATCCTCGCCGCGATCTTCCTCGCTGCCCTGTCGATCCCGATGACCAGCCAGGTGCTGCTCAACATCGCCGTGTTCATCACCGGAGTCTTCGTCTTCTCCGCCCAGGTGCTCGTCTATGCGTTCGTCTCCGCGATCTATCCCGCGCAGGCGCGGGGCACGGCGCTCGGCATGGCGTCGGGCATCGGGCGCATCGGCGCGATCGTCGGACCCTTCATCACCGGTGCCCTGGTCACCGCGGGCATCGCCTATCCGTGGGGCTTCTACCTCTTCGCCGTCGTCGCCGTGTTCGGATTCGCCGCGATGGCCATTGTGCCGAAGTCGGTGAAGTGAGCGGGTGGTGACGTCGGTGCCGTCGGCTAGCCTAGCTCCATGACGCGATGGATCGAGGCCGCCTTTGTGCGCGGCGGCACGAGCAAGGGCCTGTTCTTCCGCGAAGATGCGCTGCCCGTGCTGGGGGACGGCGGTGACACTTCTGCGTGGGACGCCGTGTTCACCTCGGCGATGGGATCTCCGGATTCCTTCGGTCGCCAGCTCGACGGGATGGGCGGAGGCATCTCCTCCCTGTCGAAGGTGATGGTCGTGTCCGCCTCGGCGCGGGAGGGCGTCGACCTCGACTACACGTTCGGGCAGGTCGCCATCGCCGAGGCGGCCGTCGACTACTCCGGCAACTGCGGAAATCTGTCGTCCGGGGTCGTGCCCTTCGCCCTGTCGGCCGGGTTGGTCACGGCCTCCGACGGGTGGCACGTCTTCCGCCTGTTCAATACGAACACGCAGAAGTTCGTCGACGTCGGGCTGGGCGTGGTCGACGGGCAGGCTGCTGTCGACGGAGAGCTCGTTCTGCCGGGTGTCAGCGGCACGGGCGCCCCGATCGAACTCATCTACCCCGACCCTGCCGGCAGCCGGACCGGTGAGCTGCTGCCGACCGGAGTCGCGCGCGAGGAGTTCGACGTGGACGGGCGCCGGTTCGAGGCGACTCTCGTCGACGCCACTCTGCCTTTGGTCGTCGTGCCGTCATCGCTGGTGATGCTGCGCGGCACGGAGGCTCCGGGAGCCATCGACGCCAGCGCTCCGACGATGCGGCTGATCGGCGAACTGAGGCGGACGGCAGCCGTGCGCATGGGCCTATGTTCGACGCCGGAGTCCGCACCGGAGGTCGTGCCGAAGGTCGCGATCGTCAGCAATCCGCAGTCGACAACACTCCTCGACGGCACCGAGCTTCCCGCCGCCGATGTCGACATCCTCGTCCGTGTCATATCAATGGGACAGGCGCACAAGGCTGTCCCAGGAACCGCTGCGATGTGCTTGGCTGCGGCCGCGCTGCTGCCCGAACGTGATTCGTTCGTCCGCGGAATCATCGATCGCAACAATCCCGACTGGACCGGGCCCGAGGTGCGACTGGGCACACCCTCGGGAGTGGTAACCGCCTCGGCGGTGTGGGACGACGACGCGCAGACGGTGACGGCGACCTCCCTCTTCCGCACCGCACGGGTGCTCATGATCGGGAAGGTCGCCGTCAGCGATTGAGCCGTACCCCGGCTGCTCGTCTCAGCTCAGGCGGCGTCGGCGGACAAGGAGGACGACGCTCGCGCCGATCACGATGAGGCCCGCCGCGATCGCCATCATCACCGTCGGATCGGTACCCGTCCGGGGCAGATGGCCACCCGCGTCGCTGCCAGTGCTGCCGCTATCGCTCTCGTTGGCGTTGCTCGAGGCTGACGCGGTACCGCTCGCGCCGTCGGAGCCAGCGGACGAGCCGCCGTTGCTGGCGCCGTCGGAGCCAGCGGTCGCACCTGCGGCGTCGGTTCCGTCCGAGTCGCCGCCGGCGGAGTCGCTACCTTCGGCAGAAGAGCTTCCGCCATCGGCTTCATTCGAACCGTCTGTGTCTTCGGAACCTTCGTCGGCACCGTCCGAATCAGCGGAATCCCCGCTATCCGAGCCACCATCCGAGTCATCCCCGTCATCCGAGTCCTCGTCGAAGAGTCCGACGACCACCGGATCGTGGTCAGAGGCGCGGAACTGGTCGGGTGCGAACAGATCGGCCGCGTTGTAGTTGAAGCGACTGTATTCCAGCGCCAGCGCCTCAACCGAGTTGATGTTCCAGACATCGGCCCCGGTGATCGCGTCGAATCCGCTGGAAGGCAGGGCCGCCTCGGTGCCGGTGCTCTGTCCGTTCGCACTCGAGGAATCGAGGGCGAGCACATGGTCGAGGCTGCCGGTGCGCGAACCGTAGACGTAGGTCGACTTGGCAGTCTTCTCGGAGGCGACGTCCTTGAAGCCGGCCTCGTAGAAGACCTGCATCGGATCCTCCTGCGTGTACGAGTTGAAGTCGCCGAGGAGGTAGACGTAATCGCTGCCCGCGGCCTTCTGCCGGTCTCCGGCGAAGTCGACGAGCGACTTCGCCTGCTTGACGCGGTCGGCGTTCGACGCTCCCTGACCGTCACCGCTGTCCTCATTGCCCGGGCCGGAGCCCGAGCCCTTGGACTTGAAGTGATTCGAGATCGTCACGAAGGTCTTGTCCTTCTCGACTGCGCCGGACGAATCCTTCGGGGCGAACGCCTGGGACAAGGGTTCGCGGGCGTTGGAGAACGCATCTTCGTCCTCAAGGATCGTCGATTCGCTCTGCGGAGCCACCTCGGCGGGCTGATAGATCAGCGCGGTCCGGATGACGTCCTCATCGGCGGGAACCTCGGCGGGGGAGGGGACGAACGCCCACTTCTCGGACCCGGCCGCCTCGTTGAGGCGATCGACGAGAGTCTGCAGGGCATCGTCGCGGTCATCGCCGAACGCAGCGGAGTTCTCGATCTCCATGAGCGAGACCACCGAAGCGTCGAGCTTGTTGATCGCGGTGACGATCTTCGTCTCCTGCCGTTTGAGACTCTCGGCATTCGCAGCGCCGCGGGCATCGCAGCCGCCGCGAACGGTGATGTGATTGCCCTCGCGGTCGTCGTAGTATTCGCACCCGTCGAGCTGATCGCCGGTCGTGGTGAAGTAGTTGAGGACGTTGAAGCTTGCGAGGCTGACCTGCCCGCCCACGGATTCGGGTGCGTCGCTGCGAGTGTCGGTGAACGTGGTCGGCTGCACCGCCTCGGCGTTGTCCCCGGTCAGGCGGGTGGTCGGCTGGAACCGCCACTTCTCGTGATCAAAACCGAGCACCACCGGCGAGGTGAACGACGCCTTCGCGCCGACGCGGACCGGGGCGTCCTTGCTCAGGTAAGGCAGCGGCACGTCCGTGTCGGACTTGAGGAAGTTCACGGTGGCACCGTCGTCGAGGACCACCTCGCGGTCGAGATTCTCCTCCTCGAGTGCCGTCGCCTCCGGGGTGCCGGGGCGTTCGACGTCGGTGGCCTGCGGCAGCGTGCCCTCGCCGGTGGCCAGCACGACCTCACCGTAGGTGTTCGTGTTGTAGTTGTCGGCCACGGTCAGCTCCTCGTCGGGCTGGAGGAGCATACCTTCGAGGGCTTCGCGCTCGGCATCGTCGGAGGGGAAGGCGTCCTCGACCGGCTTGACCGCCTCGGCGGGCTCATCGAGCGTGGTCAGCCCGCTGGTGGACACGGAGATCTGGGTCTGGCCGTAGCGTTCGGACACTTTGCCGGTGACCTCGACGTGGTCGTCGATGTTCACGTCCGCGACGGTGTCGGGGGAGTAGACGAAGACGCCGTCGGAGGCTCCCGGGGTCGCATCGTCGGAGCCGCCGGAGCCCGGCGTCTGAATGTAGTAGCCGTCGAGGCCGCCGTCGGAATACGCGGCGGTGACGAGGCCGCGGGTGGTCACCGTCTTGCCCTGAAGGGGACTGGCCTCGCCCGTGCCTTGAATGTCGGCGATCGGAGTGACCTCACCGGGAGTGGTGTCATCGCCGTCGTCGCCGTCGGGCAGGGCGTTGGGGGTCGGGGCGGCGGAGGTCCAGGTGTCGCCGACGAGTTGGATCGAGTCTCCGCCCGAGGCGGTCGCGCCGGTCGGTTCGGCCTCCTGGCCGATGACGGGGGCGGGGGTGTAGGTGTTCTTCGTGCCGGTGACTCCCTTGCCGCCGACGGTGCCGCCGATCTGCTGGAAGTCGAGGAGCGCGCCGGATTCGTCGATGACGTACGCGCTCGAACCGTATTCGCCGTCAGCGACCGAGCCGGCCTTGACGGAGTTCGTGATCGGCACCTCGAGCGCCAGCGCACCGGAGTCGCCGACCGTCGTGTCCTCCGGCACCGTGGTCGTGTTCTCCTGCGCCTGCACGCTGCCGCCGCGAGTGACCGAACCGACGGTCCAGCCAGAGACGTCGGTGCCGGGGTCGGCGGCGATCTCGATGAAGTCCGTGTCGAGGGTGTAGGCGATCTCGGAGATGTGGGTGTCGCCGACCGAAGCATCGGCGTCCGCGACGGTGGCAGCTCCGGCGGAAGCAGGCGGGAGCGTCAGTCCCGCGACGAGACTGATCGCTGCGGCGGTGGAGAAGGTGGTCGTGACTTTCATGGGGCCCTTTCGTCAAGGCTGAGAAGCGGTGCACAACGTGACGCTCCACGCGCGCAGACTCTTGCACCCTACCGGCCCACACTTCGACGACGACGACGAAGATGTGAACAGCTTGTGAACACTCGGGCAGTCCACTGAACGTCACGGATGTGACCGATCCTACACGCTGACTGCCAACCCACCTTCCCTCCCCAAAACTACGTGACGGCGGCCCAGCAACCTCGCGCAAGGTTGCTGGGCCGCCGTCGGGTAGTAATTCAGGATTTCAGGGTGGTGGCGAGGGTGTGAAAGTCGCGGCTGGGGTTGCCGAAGCGGTGCAGCGTCATCGACACCGCCTGCTCCTGCACGTAGTACCTCAGCTCCACCCGCCCCGAGGTGGTCACCGGCTCATCGATGACCGCGACCTCCGGACGGACTGCGGCAGCAGCCAGCAGCTCGTCCTCGAAACGGCCGAGGACGCGGATGCGCGCACCCACCGTGTCGTCGTACTTGCCTTCGCCCACCATCTCGGCGAAGGTTGCCGCCGACTCCGAGCGGGCCGCGATCTTGGCGTTCGTGATGGCCAGCTTCACCTCGGCGGACACATCCTCGGCGACGGAGACCTGCACCGTCGACCTCACGGTCTCGGCCGCATGCAGCGACCGCTCGAAGTCGAACAGACTGGCCTCGGCGGTCACACGCAGGGTCACCGGGCGAGGACGGTAGCGGAAGATGTTCGCCTCGGCGTTGAGCCCCGTGAGGTCCTTGGCCGCCCCGAATTCGCGGTCGAACCAGCGGCGATCGTCGGCCTTCGCCGCTTCGAGGCGCTGGCTGTCGTCCTCGCCGGCGCCGGGCAGCGAGGCCGGGTCATTGGCGAAGTGTCCGAAGAGCATGAGGTAGTTCGGTCCGCCGGCCTTCGACCCCAGCCCCACGGAGGACTGCTTCCAGCCGCCGAAGGACTGCCGGCGCACGATGGCCCCGGTGATGCCGCGATTGACGTAGGCGTTGCCGACCTCGACGCGGTCGAGCCAGGTGGCGACCTCTTCGGGATCGAGGGAGTGGATGCCGCCGGTGAGCCCGAAGTCCACGGCGTTCTGGAACTCGATCGCCTCGTCGAGATCACGGGCATGCATGAGTCCGAGCACCGGCCCGAAGACCTCGGTGAGGTGGAAGAACGACCCCGGCTTGACCCCGTCCTTGATGCCGGGGCTCCACAGCCGACCGGTGTCGTCGAGCTGTTTGGGCTCGAGCAGCCAGGACTCGCCCGGCTCGAGCGAGGTCAGCGCCCGGCGCAGCTTGTCGGAGGGATCCTCGGTCAGCGGGCCCATCGTGGCCGAGAGGTTCGCCGGCCAGTCGACGACCATCGACGAGGCGGCATCGACGAGCTGGCGACGGTAGCGCTCGGAATCGTAGGTCGAACCGACCATGATGCCCAACGAGGCGGCCGAGCACTTCTGCCCGGCGTGGCCGAACGCCGAATACATGAGATCGGCCATCGCCAGGTCCCGGTCCGCCGCCGGTGTGATGACCAGGGCATTCTTGCCCGAGGTCTCCGCATTGACGTGGAGTTCGGGGCGGAAGGACTTGAACAGGGCCGCGGTCTCCGAGGCACCGGTGAGGATGACCCGGTCGACATCGGGGTGCGAGACGAGGTGCTGGCCGAGCTCGCGTTCGACGGGGGCGCACAGCTGGAGGACGTCCTTCGGCACGCCGGCCTCCCACAGACAGTCGATGATGAGCGCCGAGCAGTGCGGCGTCGGCTTCGACGGTTTGTGGATCACCGCGGACCCGGCCGCCAGGGCAGCGACCGTGCCGCCGGTGGGGATCGCGATGGGGAAGTTCCACGGGGGAGTGATGACGACCATCTCATCCGGGGTGAACGTCGCACCCTCGAGGTTCTCGAGTTCGAGGGAATTCAGCGCGTAGTAGCGGATGAAGTCGATGGCTTCGGAGACCTCGGGGTCCGACTGGGAGGGCATCTTGCCGACCTCGGCGGCCTCGACGGCGATGAACTCACCGCGTCGGGCAGCGAAGATATCCGCCGCCTTGTGGAGGATCTCCGCGCGACCGGCAGCCCCGAGTCCGCGCCATTCCTTCGCCGCGGCGCGACCGCGGGCGATCATCTCGTCGAGCTCGTCCGTCGATTCGACGCTCGGCGCATGAGGACGGTCGTCGAGGTAGCCCGGTGCGGTCGCCTCGGCGATGATCTTTCGCACCCAGGCCTGGTTCGCCGGGAGGGACGGATCGGTGTCGGGTTCGTTGACGAACTGCCCGGGGACCACCGAGGTGGCCGCGGCGGCCGTGGAATCCGCCTCGGCGGCGCGATCCTGGGTCCGGTTCGGCTTCGGTGCGGTCTCTCCCTCGGTCTCGAGGATGCCCTCGAGCTGGTTGACGGCGGCGGTGAATCGGTCGGCCTCGCGCTTGAACACCTCGTTGCCGTTGGCGAGGTCGAAGATGCCGGACATGAAGTTCTCCGATGCGGAGTTCTCCTCGAGGCGGCGCACGAGGTAGGAGATCGCGACGTCGAACTCCTTCGGGTGCACGGCCGGAACGTAGAGGAGGAGGTCGCCGACGTCCTCGGTCACGGCCGCGGCCTGTTCGCTGGCCATGCCCTGGAGCATCTCGAATTCCACCCGGTGGGTGACCTCGCGGTCATCGGCGAGGTGGTGGGCGAAGGCGATGTCGAAGAGGTTGTGCCCGGCCACGCCGATGCGCAGACCCTTCATCCGCTCAGGCGTGAACAGCCAGTGCAGGACCCGCTTGTAGTTCGCGTCCGTGGACTGCTTCGAATCGCACGTCGTCGCCGGCCAGCCGGCGATCTCGGCGTGCACGGTCTCCATTGCGAGGTTCGCGCCCTTGACGAGGCGGACCTTGACCCCGACCCCGCCGTTCTCGACGCGGTTCGCGGCGAATTCGCTCAGCCGCTGCACCGCGCCGAGGGCGTCGGGCTGGTAGGCCTGGATGACGATGCCGGCCTCGAGCTCCTTGAACTCCGGTTCGGAGAGCAGTCGGGTGAACACGGCGATCGTCAGCTCGAGGTCCTGGTACTCCTCCATGTCGAGGTTGACGAACTTCGCCCCCGTCGGGGCCTTCGCGGCCTGTTGGTAGAGGGGGCGGAGGCGGTCGACGACGTAGTCGACGGTCTCGTCGAAGGCCCACATCGAGATCTGCGAGGCCACCGAGGAGACCTTGACCGAGACGTAGTCGACGTCCTCACGGGCGAGCAGTCGGTGGGTCTCCTCGAGATGGTGGTCGGCCTCGCCGTCGCCGAGCACGGCCTCGCCGAGGAGGTTGATGTTGAGCCGGTGCCCGTCTCCGGTGAGCGTGGCCACGGTCTTGCCGAACTGCTTGTCGCGGGCGTCGACGACCATGTGACCGACCATCTGGCGCAGGCGGGTGCGGGCGGCGGGCACGACGACCTGCGGGGCGATCCGGCCGAGCGCGGCGCCGGCCTTGATCTGTGCGCGGTCGAGTGCGGACATGGTCTCGGGGGCGAGCTTGCCGACTTCGGTCAGCGCATCGGCGGCCGCGTGGACGTCATCGGTGCGCACCACGCGGTCGACGAATCCGACCGTGAAGTCGAGGCCGTTGGGATCGGAGAGGACCGCGGAGAGCCGTTCGGCCGCAGGGTTCTTCGCGGCGGTCTTCGACGTCGCCACCCGCAGCCATCGGCGGACGGTGTCGATGGATCGGGCGGTGAGCGCTTCGAGATCGGTGTCGGTGTGCAGCAACGGTGCTTCCCTCTCTGTCTTTCCTGGTGTTCTGTCTTTCGCGGTGCTCTCACGCATCGGCGCTGACCGTGGAGCTGTCGTCGGCTTCAGTATGCGCCGCGGAAATCCGGCGGTGAAGAGGTTGGATACACCATGAGAAGTGGTTGAGTCAGAAGTCGTAGTATTGAGGCATGTATTCCCCGGATTTCCGCCGTGAAGCCGTGGCGGCGCTGAGGACTTCCACCCTCGCCGAGGTGGCCGCGCGCACGGGTGTGTCACCGTCGAGTCTGCGTCGCTGGGTCGGTCGCTCCGATCTCTCCGATCGTCCCCGCAGCGGGCGCCCGCCGATTCAGGAGACGGCCGATCAGGTCGTCGAGGCGCTCGTCGCCACTGCCGGGGCTCGGATCTCGGGGAGGGACTATTCCACACGGGCGCTGGCCGAGGCGACGGGGCTGAGCCAGAGCATCGTCTCGCGCTCCGTGCGCGGACTCACCGTCCCCCTCGCCGAGGTCGGAGGAGGACGCGAACTCACCCTCTTCGCCGCCGGTTTCCCCCTTCTCATCCTCGGTGTGCGCACCGTCGACCACGGTGGCGAGGCCGGTGCCGGTGGACCTGCGGTGCCGCCTCGGCGGATTCAGCGGCGCATCGCAGGGGTCGCGGCCGCGCTGCGTTCGGCGGGAGTGGGGCGATGGGCGCAGCGCTTCGACAGCGAGCATCGGCAGGTGCCGACGAAGGAACTGCTCGAACTCATCGACTCTGCCGGCAGCGATCACGTCCTCGTCTTCGACCCCCTGGGTGAGGTCGCCGGCGGCGTTCCTGCGGGACCCGGCTCCCGGGTGGAGGTGCATCGGGACTTCGCTGAGTTCCTCGAGGTCCTCAAGAGCGGCCTCGCCGGATGTCAGGACATACCCGGCTCGCTGCTCGACCTGCTCTCCGGCCGGGTGAGGAACGGACTCGAAGGTGTGTTCTGGAGCGATTCGGGCAGCGCCGAGCCTGCGAGAAGTTTCAATAGTTCTGACTCAATGGAGATCTCCTCGTGGCTGCCGAAGGAGACGCGGTCGATCACCGAACACCTCGCGATCGCCCTGCGGGAGGAGATCATCGACTCCGCGTATGAGCCCGGGGATCGGATCAATCCTCGCCTGCTCTCCCGACGCATGCGCGTGCCCCGGGCTTCGGTCGACGCGGCCCTGCGGAGGATGGTCGATGACAAGCTGCTCGACGGATCTCGCGGCGGTGCGCGGATCCCGCTGATCACGACCGTCGATGTGCTCGATCTCTATGCGGCCCGGATGGCCATCGGCGAGGTGGTGCTCAGATCCCTCGCCCTGCGCCCGCAGCGCTACCTCGTGCCCGTGCAGCTGGCTCTGCGGCAGGTCGAAGCGTCGGCGCCGACACGCAGCGGGATCGACGTCGAGGACGCCGATCTGCACTTCCAGCAGGAGTTGGCCAGGGCCTCGGGGCTGCGCGAGTCGGCCCGGGCGTTCGAGGCCCTGACGCTGCGGCTGAGGCTGTTCATCTCCGTGCTCCAGCTCGACTATTCGCCGGCCAGTGACCGCATCGTCAGCGACGACCGGGCGATGTTCGCGGGCCTGAGCCGCGGGGACGCGAAGACCGCGATCGAGGTCTGGAGGGGAAAGGTCGACAATGCGGTCAGGCACATGGCGGGCCTGCTCGGGCGGCGCCGCTTCGACCAGGAGCTGTGGACTCAGCTGACCCGCAGCCTCGCGTGAGTACGGGAGGCGGGAGCCGCCTCGGCGGGGGTGGTGGTATAGATTTGGGGCGTGGAGACTTTGGTTGTAGGCGTGGCCGGCGGCACCGGCAGCGGAAAGACGACGCTGACTCAGGCGCTGTTGGACAAGTGCGCGGGACCGCCCTCCGTGCTCTACCACGACAACTACTACAAGCGGCGCGACGAGCTGACGTACGAGGAGCGGGAGCAGGTCAACTACGACGACCTCGACGCCTTCGACAACGACCTCTTCGTCGACCACCTCACCGCGCTGCGGGCCTCGCAGGCGGTCGACAGCCCCGTCTATGACTTCTCGAACCACAACCGCAGCGATGACACGACCCTGGTCGAACCCGCCCCGGTGATCATCGTCGAGGGCATCCTCATTTTCGCCGAACCGCGCATCTGCGGTCTGCTCGACATCAAACTCTTCGTCGACACCGACGCCGATGTGAGGCTGCTGCGGCGGATCAAACGCGACGTCGTCGATCGCGGTCGGACCCTGCAGTCGGTGGAGGATCAGTATCTGGGCACGGTCAAGCCGATGCACGAGCTCTACGTCGAGCCCTCGAAGCGCAATGCCGACCTCATCATCCCCGAGGGCGGTCACAACATCGTCGCGATGGACATGATCCTCAACCGGATCCAGCGCGGGGTCGGCTGAGGCAGAGCCTTTCCCGGCCGCCTGCCCACTGGCCGACTGAGGCGCAACGCCCATACTGACCGGGAATGATGGTCGCTGACGAGGTGATCGCGAAAGTCGTGTCAGTGCCGCGTCGTACCGTAGTTCTATGGACACCGGCCCCGCCCGGGATCCGATGGAGGATTCCGCAGCCCTGACCGAGATCGCTCGGTTCGGTGCCCTCCTGCGCGGTTTCGACGTCGGCGACACCGAGGCGGAGACGCTCGCGCGGATCACCGCGCTCGAGGAGCTCAAGGCCACCGTCGTCTCCGTGCAGGCAGAAGAGGCCGTGGCGTTCGAGACACTGCGCGTCGAGCGCGACCGGGCCAATCGTGTGCCCGCCCGTGACTGCGGAGTCCGGGCCGGCGACGAGGTGGGGCTGGCGAAGAAGGTTTCGCCCGGTTCGGGACGGAAGTTCCTCAGCACCTCCCGCACCGTCGTGACCGGCATGCCCAATACCTTCAAGGCCCTGGCGGCAGGGGAGATCTCCGAGGACAAGGCGCGGATCATGGTCGAGGAGACTGCCGTGCTCGGCGATGCCGACCGTCGCCGAGTCGATACACGCATGAAGCGCAGTCTGGGGCCGGCGGGAGTGCGCAGCCTGCGCGCCGAAGCGCGAGCGCTGAGCGCGGAGATGGACGCCGAAGCGGCCGCGATGCGTGCGGCGAAGGCGGCGGCGAACCGTCGGGTGAGCCTGACCCCGATCGAGGACGGCATGGGCAGGATCTCGGCGATCCTGCCGCTGCCTCAGGCGGTCGCCGCCTTCGAGAGCCTCCGTGACGGGGCCGAGACGATCACCGCCGGAGGCGGCGCGGACGGCCGGGGCCGTCAGCAGGTGATGGCCGACCTGTTCGTCGAACGACTGAGCGGACAGGCGGAGGCGGCCGCGGTTCCGGCGGAGATCCATCTGCTGGTCGAGGCCGAATCGCTGTTCTCGGACGGAATGGTGCCGGCCTGGCTGCCGGGCTTCGGCCCGCTGCCGGCGAAGACGGCGCGCGAGTTCGTGTCCGCGAACGAGGCTCAGATGTTCATCAACCGGATCTTCACCCGCCCAGAGGACGGGCAACTGGTGGGTATGGAGGCGCGGGGCCGCGAATTCACCGGTCGCCTGCGCCAGATGCTCGTCTTCCGCGACGACGTGTGCCGGACTCCGTGGTGCGATGCGCCCATCCGGCACGCCGACCATGCCGAGTCCTACGCCGACGGCGGGCAGACGAGCTGGGAGAACGGCTCGGGACTGTGCGCGGCCTGCAATTACGCCAAGGAGCATCCGGGTTGGCTCCACGAAGCCACCGCTGAGGGACTCAAGGTCACCACCCCGAGCGGCCGCACCTACGAGGTGACGACCCCGGCGTTGGTGCGCCGAATGAGGTTCCCCCGCGCCGAGGCGGTGCCCCGGTCGGGGAACTCCCCACCGGACGAAGCCGATTGGCGCCTCGCCTTCTCCCGATTCCTCGAACCGGAGAAGCCCGGTGGGAATGGCGCGGAAGGCGAGCCCGTGCCTGCGGACGGGACAGATCCGCCCGAGCCTGCCGACGATGCGGACCCGCGCGAGGTCGATGTGGGTCTTCCCTTCCTGCCGATCACCTCGGCAGAGGCCGAGAAGCTCGCCGGGGTCTCGGGCGAGTGGTGGAGCATCGACCCGCCTGCCGAATTCGCCGAGCGCCTTCCCCGCAGGCACTGCACCCGCGCCGAGAGGGACGCCCGGAGGCGCACCGTCATCAGACAGATGCGGTCGGAGCCGGTGCGCAGCGACAGCCAGATCGAGCGGCAGCTGGTCGCGCAGATCATCGACCGCGGCTGATCCGACGGACGCGACCGGTCTGTCAGCCCGACCGTGGCGGATCTGCAACATCACGGGAACACCTGGAACACCCCCGCAGACGAGGATCGTTCCTATGGGCAGGGAGCACAGCACCACGGACGCAGGATCGAGTGACGGCATCGGGCGGGGTCTCGGTCTCGTGGCCCAGGCACTGCCGTGGGGTGCTGTCGCCTGCTGGGTGATCACGATCTTCGTGCCCGTGCTCGACAGCGGTGAACCCGATTCCCTGCGGATCCGGGTCACGTCCCTCGGGTTCTCACCGATCGACATGAACGACCTCGACGAGGTCTATCTTCTGCTGTGGGTCGTCATTATCGTCGGTGCCGTCACAGCGTGGCTCATGCGGGCCTCGAAGTGGTGGTCGGTGGCCGCGATCGTCCTCGGGACAGGGCTGGGCCTGCGCATGCTGCAGATGGTCGTCGATCCGCCCTACCTGCTCTGGGACGGACAGACCGCGAACGGCATGCCCACCGGCGGCATGGAGATCGCTTACCCGGCAGCGGGCTTCGTCTTCTGGATCGCCGGCAGCCTGTGCTTCCTCGCAGCCGGAATCTGCGGACTCATCGCGCAGGCGCGACGGACACGCGAACGCCGCGATCGGATCAGACGCTGCATGAAGAAGAACCATGGCTCGGCCGTGTGAGCGGCGACCTCACTGCACCGGGGCAAAGACCCCCGCGAAGAACTCGCCGATCTCCTCATGAGCGTCGATGGGGAAGATTCCTGAGACGTACTGGTCGGGGCGGACCACGACGACGGCACCGTCGCGACTGATCTCGCGGATGTCGAAGATGTCCTCGTCGGGCAGCGTCGCATAGATCCTCTCGACGTATTCGAGGTCGAAGGCGCCCACATGCGGACGGAAGACCTGCGGCACATCGGGGAACGCGAACTCCTTGTGCTCCTGCTGGTAGATCACACTGAGCTCGACCAGGGCATCGATGTCCTCACCTTTCCGCCGATAAGCGACCAGGGGAGAGGCCGGATCAGACTCCAGCCAGGAGGCCAATCCGTTCACCGTCGACCCGTCACTCACCGTCGGGGCGGCACGATCGGCGAAGACGTAGACGCGCCAGCGACCGTCGGCGCGGGCCTCGTGGCCGAGGTGGACGAAGTTCGCATCACAGCTGCGCTTGACCCTCGCCGACTTGAACCGCTTGCCGATCGGGAAGCCGGCCGCCAGCTCCTGATGCCTCGTCGGCGTCGTGATCATCGACTCGGTGTACTCGGTCATGAATCCGGCCGGGAACTCTGCGGTCTTGACGTAGAACTCCTCGAGGTAGGTCTTGTCGGGCAGCTCCTCCTGCGGCGTCGCCATGAGCGTCGACCACTCCTTGTCGAAGTCGATGAGGTTCTTCGCCGCCACCTGACGCTCCGCCGAATAGGTCCGCAGCAGCTCCGTCGACGACCGACCCGAAATGACCTGCCCGAGCTTCCACGCGATGTTGAACCCGTCCTGCATCGATACGTTCATGCCCTGACCGGCCTTCGCCGAGTGCGTATGGCAGGCATCGCCGGTGATGAACACGCGCGGGCAGGGCGAGCCGGGATCCGACGCATCGGAATCGTCGAAGGCATCCGTGAGACGGTGCCCGACCTCGTAGACGCTGTGCCACGCCACGTTCTTCACATCGATGCTGTACGGGGCGATGATCGCGTTCGCCCGACGGATGATCTCGTCGATGCTCGTCGACCGCACCTTGCGCGCATCGTCCTCCGGCACCTCGCCGAGGTCGACGTACATGCGGAAGAGATGACCGCCCTCGCGGGGGATGTGGAGGATGTTGCCGTGCTTCGACGAGATCGCGCATTTGGTGCGGATGTCGGGGAAGTCGGAGTTCGCGAGGACGTCCATCACTCCCCATGCGTGATTGGCCTGGTCGCCGGTCATGGTCCGGCCGATTGCCGACCGCACCTTCGACCTGGCCCCATCGCAGCCGACGACGTAGCCGGCGCGGATGGTCCGCTCTTGACCCGCGCGCTCGCCGGCGGTGTAGCGGACGGTGACGGAGACCGAATGTTCTTTCGCCGACGACGCGGCTTCCCCGTCGACGCCGGTGTCGACGCTGAGATCGACGAACTCGATGCCGTAGTCGGGTGTGATCCGACCCGGCGACTGAGCGGCGAACTGGGCGAAGTAGTCGAGCACGCGCGCCTGGTTGACGATGAGGTGCGGGAACTCGCTGATACCGTGCTCATCGTCCTTGGGGCGGCCGGTGCGGATGATGTGCTCGGGATTCTCCGGATCCGGGTTCCAGAACGACATCTCCGTGATGTGGTAGCCCTCGCGCATGATCTCCTCGGCGAATCCGAACGCCTGGAACGTCTCGACCGAGCGCGCCTGGATGCCGTCGGCCTGACCGATGACCAGACGCGAATCACGCTTCTCGATCATCCGAGCGTTGACGTCGGGGTACTGCGAGAGCTGCGCAGCCGCAATCATGCCCGCAGGTCCGCTGCCGACGATGAGGACATCGACCTCATCGGGCAGGTCCTCGCTGCGATCGACTCCGAAGCCTGCGGCCTGCTCGATCCGCGGGTCAGCAGAGACGTAGCCGTTCTGATGGAAATGCATGTCAACCTCCGGTTCGTGACACGTCGTCGTGATACTTGGATGCTATCAGTTCATATACGATCTGGTGTCGGCAGGGTGGTGCCGGTCACCGTCGTCGCTGGTCATCCGCGTGAGTTCTCCGCGGCGTCGGGGGCCTCTGTGGATATCGACGTCGAGGACCGCCCGAATCCGATGATCGGACTCACGGACTGCTCGGCCTCGTGGTCGGGGCCCAGCGGGATCCCGGTGCGATCGCGGAGCAAGAGCGTGGCGATGAGCGCGAGCAGGGCGACGACGCCCAGATACACCGCCACCGAGGTGGTCGTGCCCGTCGCGGAGACGAGGGCCTTTGCGATCGTCGGGGCGAAGGCCCCGCCGAGGATCGACCCGATCGCATAGGAGACCGAGACCCCGGAGAAGCGGACGCTGGAGGGGAAGAGTTCGGCATACATCGCCGGCTGCTGACCGTAGGTGAAGCCCAGGCCGACGGTGAGGATGACGAGGCCGAGCAGCAGCATCCGGATGCTGCCGGTGCTGACGAGGGGGAACAGCGAGGCGATGCCGACCAGCAGCAGGATCCAGCCGAGGATGTAGGTGGTCCGCCGCCCGATCCGGTCCGAGACCGCACCGGCGATGATCGTGAACACCAGCCAGGACACCGCCGAGGCGGCCACCGCCCACAGTACCGGACCGCGCTCGAGGCCGATGGGCCCCGCCGGGTCCGTGGCGAAGTTCTGGATGTATCCGCCCGTGGTCATGTACCCGGCGGCATTGTTGCCCATGAACACCAGGGAGGCGAGGATGACGAGCAGCCAGTGGCTCTTGAACAGGCGGCCCAGGGGATTCGACACCCGCTCCTTGCGTTCGGCGATCTCGTGGAAGACCGGGGACTCCTCGACGCCGCGGCGGATCCAGTACCCGACGACCACGAGGACGACGGAGAGGTAGAAGGGCACCCTCCAGCCCCATTCGAGGAAGGCGTCACCCGGGGCGATCGACGTCATCAGCGCGAGCACTCCGGAGGAGAGCAGCAGGCCGATCGAGACGCCGATCTGCGGGAAGGAGCCGCGGAGGCCGCGGGACTTCTCGTCCGCGTGCTCGACGGCCAGCAGCACCGCCCCGCCCCATTCGCCGCCGGCGGAGACGCCCTGGACGATGCGCAGGGCGATGAGCAGGATCGGGGCCAGTGCGCCTGCGGACTCATAGGTCGGCAGGAAGCCGATGAGGGCTGTGGCCGCACCCATCGCGATGAGGGTGATGATGAGGACGACCCGCCGGCCGAGCCTGTCGCCGTAGTGACCGGCGAGGAAGGCTCCCAGGGGGCGGAAGAGGAAGCTGATGCCGACCGTCGCGAAGGCGACCATGGTCGACATGGTCGAACCGAGCGGGCCGAAGAAGAGCTGATTGAAGATCAGTCCCGAGGCCGCCGCATAGAGGAAGTAGTCGTACCACTCGATGCTCGTGCCGACGATCGTCGCGAACGCCACCCTCGTCTGGGTGTGCTGTGCTGTCATGACTCCGGTGTCCTCACGTGCGAATGCTGCATCCGGGACAGCTGTTTCAGCGGTGAAGCTGTGTCCCGGATTACTTGTCTGCAGGAACCGTATCATATACGATCTGTGATGAAGCCAATCGAAAAGAGGTGTGAGATCGATGTCGACTCCAGCCGGTGTTCCCGCCCGACCGGGCAAGATCATCGCCGTTCATGTGGCGTATGAGTCCCGGGCCGCGCAGCGCGGAAAGCGGCCCGCCCAGCCGTCCTACTTCCTCAAGGCCGCGAGCTCCGTGGCCGGATCAGGGGAGACGATCGCCCGCCCGGCCGGCACCTCGCTTTTGGCCTTCGAAGGCGAGATCGCCGTCGTCATCGGCACTGCCGCCCGCAACGTCACCGAGGCCGACGCCTGGTCCCACGTGGCCGGAGTGACCGCAGCCAATGACTTCGGCCTCTACGACATCAAGACCCCCGATAAGGGGTCGAACCTGCGCTCGAAGTCCCGTGACGGCTACACCCCGCTCGGTCCCGAACTCATCCCCGCCGCCGAGGCGGACCCTGAGTCCCTGCGCATGCGCACCTGGGTCAACGGCGAGATCGTCCAGGACGACGGAACGAGTGCCGCGCAGCTGATCTTCAGCCTGCCGCGCATCGTCGCCGACCTCAGTCAGCACCTCACCCTCGAACCCGGAGACGTCATCCTCACCGGCACCCCCGCCGGTTCCTCCGTCGTCGCCCCCGGGGACACGGTCGAGGTCGAGGTCACAGCTACCTCGGCGAACGGGGAGGAACTGAGCTCCGGGCGACTGACCACGACCGTGGTCGAAGGCCCCGGTGATTTCGACGCGTCACTCGGCAGCACACCCGCCGTAAATGAGGCCCTGACCGTCGACGCCTGGGGATCGCGCGAGGCCGCCGGGCTCGCACCGGAGGGCGACGCCGATGCCGTCGCGGCGTCGGGACTCGATGCCGACCTCGTCGCCAAGCTCACCGACGCCCCGACCGCGGGCCTGTCGGCACAGCTGCGCGCTCGGGGACTGAACAACGTCGTCATCGAAGGGGTCGCCCCGCTGCAGCCGGGAACGAAGATCGTCGGCACCGCGAAGACACTGCGCTTCGTACCCAACCGCGAGGACCTGTTCAAGTCCCACGGCGGCGGATACAACGCGCAGAAGCAAGCCTTCGATTCGATCCGACCCGGCGAGGTCATCGTCATCGAGGCCAGGGGCGAATCGGGCTCCGGCACACTCGGCGACATCCTCGCACTGCGCGCGAAGTCCCTCGGCGCCGCCGGAGTCATCACCGACGGAGGAGTCCGTGACTCCGCCGAGGTGGCCGGATTCCTGCCCGTGTTCGCGACCGCGAGGAACCCCGCCGTGCTCGGCCGCCGCCACGTGCCGTGGGAGTCCGACGTGGCCGTGGCCTGCGGAAACGCCACAGTCCTGCCCGGCGACGTCATCGTCGCCGATGATGACGGAGCCATCGTCATCCCCCGTGATCTCGTCGAGGAAGTCCTCGACGCGGCCCTGGCGAAGGAGGCCGAGGACGGCTGGGTGGCCGAACAGGTCGCCGCCGGCAACCCGATCGAAGGACTCTTCCCGCCCAAGGGCGAATGGAAGACGAAATTCGAAGACTGGAAGGCCTCCCGGTGAAGACCGAACCAGCAGCCGCTGCCGGGGCCGGTCCGCCGTCACTGAGCAAGGCCGAAACCGCCTACCGGTGGATCCGCGAACGCGTCGCCGATCAGACCTACCAGCCCGGTCACAAGCTCGTGCTCGCGCAGATCGCGCTCGAACTCGACACCTCGGTCGTGCCGGTGCGGGAGGCCATCCGCCGGTTGGAAGCCGACGGTCTTGTGACCTTCGAGCGCAATGTCGGAGCCCGCGTGGCCATGGTCGACCAGGGGTCCTACACCCAGTCGATGGAAACGGTCGCGATCCTCGAAGCCGCGGCCGTCGCCCAAGCGCAGGGCCACCTCGGTGCCGGTGATCTCGATGCCGCGGAGCAGATCAACGATCGGATGCGCGCACTGCTCGACGATTTCGAACCGGCCGAGTTCACCCGGCTCAATCACGAGTTCCACGAAATGCTCTACCGGCGCTGCCCGAACGAGCGGCTGTGCACCCTCGTCGAACTCGAATGGGACCGACTCAACCACCTGCGGGATTCGACGTTCTCCTTCGTCCCCGAACGGGCACTGGAGTCGGTGGAGGAGCACTCTCGCATCGTCGCCCTCATCCGTGCCCGTGCCTCGGCGCAGGAGGTCGAACGGGCCGTGCGCGAGCACCGCTCGGCCACACTGCACAGCTTCCAGAACTCCCAGACGACCGCAGAATCAGCCACGGATCTGCACACTGACTCACGAAAGGACAAGCCATGACAGAGTCCATCACACCCCCGGCCGGACTGCCGGAGAAGATCCGCCACTACATCGGCGGGCAGTTCGTCGACTCGATCGACGGGGAGGAGTTCGACGTCCTCAACCCCGTGACGAACGAGCCCTACATCACCGCCGCCTCGGGGAAGAAAGCCGATATCGAAGCGGCTGTGACCGCGGCGAAGACGGCCTTCGACGAGGGCCCGTGGCCGACGATGCTGCCACGCGAGCGCGCCCGGATCCTCTACCGCATCGCCGACATCGTCGAATCCCGCAAGGACGAACTCGCCGCGATGGAGTCCTTCGACTCGGGTCTGCCGATCACCCAGGCCAAGGGCCAGGCGTCCCGTGCCGCGGAGAACTTCCGCTTCTTCGCCGACCTCATCGTCGCCCAGGTCGACGATGCCTTCAAGGTTCCGGGCCGCCAGGCGAACTACGTCAACCGCAAGCCCATCGGTGTGGCCGGACTCATCACCCCGTGGAACACCCCGTTCATGCTCGAGTCGTGGAAGCTCGGACCGGCGATCGCGACCGGCAACACCGTCGTGCTCAAACCCGCCGAGTTCACCCCACTCTCGGCCTCCCTGTGGCCGGGCATCTTCGAAGAGGCGGGACTGCCGAAGGGCGTGTTCAACATGGTCAACGGCTTCGGTGAGGAGGGCTTCGCCGGCGACTCGCTCGTCAAGCACCCGGACGTTCCGCTCATCTCCTTCACCGGCGAATCGAGCACGGGACAGACGATCTTCGCCAACGCCGCACCCTGGCTCAAGGGCCTGTCGATGGAGCTCGGCGGCAAGTCCCCGGCCGTCGTCTTCGCCGACGCAGACCTCGAAGCCGCCGTCAACGCCACGATCTTCGGCGTCTTCTCCCTCAACGGGGAACGCTGCACCGCCGGTTCGCGCATCCTCGTCGAGGACTCGGTCTACGACGAGTTCGTCGAACGCTACGCCGCCCAGGCCGAGCGCGTGAAGGTCGGTCTGCCCTCGGATCCCGACACCGAGGTGGCCGCCCTCGTCCACCCCGAACACTTCGAGAAGGTCATGTCCTACGTCGAGATCGGCAAGACCGAGGCCCGCCTCGTCGCCGGCGGCGGACGTCCCGAGGGATTCGAGACCGGCAACTTCGTCCAGCCCACCGTCTTCGCCGACGTCGCCCCCGACGCCCGGATCTTCCAGGAGGAGATCTTCGGCCCCGTCGTCGCGATCACCCCGTTCTCCTCCGACGAGGAGGCCCTGGAGCTGGCGAACAACACGAAGTACGGTCTCGCCGCCTACATCTGGACCTCGGACCTCAAGCGGGCGCATAACTTCTCGCAGGCCGTCGAGTCGGGCATGGTGTGGCTGAACTCGAACAACGTCCGCGACCTGCGCACCCCCTTCGGCGGGGTCAAGGCCTCGGGCCTCGGCCACGAGGGCGGGTACCGGTCGATCGACTTCTACACTGAACAGCAGTCCGTGCACATCAACCTCGGCGAGGTCCACAACCCGGTCTTCGGGAAGTAAGGGAGGCGGAGATGACCAATCGCGAAGATATGACACTGACCTCGGCCGGCTACTTCGTCAGCCAGGAGGCGCCGATCGTCACGGACAATCCCATCGCCACACCCCAGGCGAGTCCGCCCGATATCCTCCGCTGCGCCTATATGGAACTCGTCGTCACCGACCTCGCCGCCTCGCGGGAGTTCTATGTCGACGTGCTCGGACTCTATGTCACCGAGGAGGACGAGAACACGCTCTACCTGCGTTCGACGGAGGAGTTCATCCACCACAATCTCGTCCTGCGCAAGGGCGAGGTCGCAGCTGTGGCCGCGTTCTCCTACCGGGTCCGCAGCCCGGAAGAGCTCGACAAGGCCGTGGCCTTCTACACCGAACTCGGCTGCGATGTCCGCCGCAACCCGGACGGCTTCGTCAAGGGTGTGGGCGACTCCGTGCGGGTGGTCGATCCGCTCGGCTTCCCGTACGAGTTCTTCTACCAGTCCGACCACGTCGAGCGCATGTCGTGGCGCTATGACCTGCACATCCCCGGAGAACTCGTCCGCCTCGACCACTTCAACCAGGTCACCCCGGATGTGCCGCGGGCGGTGAAGTACATGCAGGACCTCGGCTTCCGCGTCACGGAGGACATCCAGGACGAGGAAGGCACGGTCTACGCCGCGTGGATGCGCCGCAAACCCTCCGTCCATGACACGGCGATGACCGGCGGCTACGGACCGCGCATGCACCATGTCTGCTTCGCCACCCACGAGAAGCACAACATCCTCGCCATCTGCGACAAGCTCGGTGCGCTGCGCCGATCCGATTCGATCGAGCGCGGTCCCGGCCGCCACGGCGTCTCGAACGCGTTCTACCTCTACCTGCGTGACCCCGACGGTCACCGCGTCGAGGTGTACACGCAGGACTACTACACCGGCGACCCGGACAATCCGGTCGTCACCTGGGACGTGCATGACAATCAGCGCCGCGACTGGTGGGGCAACCCCGTCGTGCCCTCCTGGTACACGGATGCCTCCCTCGTCCTCGATCTCGACGGCAACCCACAGCCGGTGCATGCACGCACGGACGATTCGGAGATGGCAGTGACGATCGGTGCGGACGGCTTCTCCTACACCCGCGCGGATGAGAACGAGGGCAAGCTGGGCAACCAGCTCTGACCTTCGAAGGCACTGACCTCTGAAAGGAATCCATATGCTCGATGAGGAAACGATCGCCAGGATCGCTGACGACCTCGCCGAGGCGGAGCGGACCCGCACGAAGGTCCCGCGGCTGACCTCGCAGTTCCCGGATATGACCGTCGAGGACTCCTATGCGGTGCAGAACGAATGGCGCCGTCGCGGTGAGGCTGCCGGCCGTCGGCTGTTCGGCCACAAGATCGGCCTGACCTCGAAGCCGATGCAGCAGGCCACGGGCATCACCGAACCCGACTACGGGGCGATCTTCGCCGACCAGGTCTACGACACCGGGTCCGTGATCGATCATGCGCAGTATTCGGGCGTGCGCATCGAGGTCGAACTCGCCTTCGTGCTGCGCGAGGAGCTGGCCGGACCCGACGTCAGCCTCATCGACGTCCTCCGCGCCACCGAATACGTCGTCCCCGCGCTCGAGGTGCTGTCCTCGCGCATCGAGATGGAGGGCCGCACGATCGTCGACACCATCTCCGACAACGCGGCGCTGGGTGCGATGGTCCTCGGCGGTCGTCCGATCACCGTCGACGCCGTGGACCTGCGCCGGGTGAGCGCGCTGCTCTACCGCAACGAGACGATCGAGGACTCGGGAGTCGCGGCCGCCGTGCTCGACCATCCGGCCCGCGGCATCGTGTGGTTGGCGAACAAACTCGCCGAACACGGTGATGTGCTCCGTGCCGGAGAGACCGTACTGGCCGGTTCGTTCACCCGCCCCATGTGGGTCCATCCGGGTGACACCGTCCACGCCGACTACGGAGAGCTGGGAGCCATCACATGCCGTTTCGCCTAGAACTTCCGCAGACCTTCGCCGACCGGGTGGCCGGCCTCGGCAAGGGAGAGTACCTTGCCGGGATGTGGGTGTGCTCGGGTTCGCCCGTGGCCGCCGAGATCGCCGCGGCCTCCGGGATGCAGTGGGTGCTCATCGACGCCGAGCATTCCCCGATCGGTCTCGAGACGACGACGAGTCTGCTGCGCGCGATGAATGGCTATCCGACCACTCCCGTGGTGCGCGTGCCGGTGAACGATCGGGTGCTCATCAAGCAGTTCCTCGACCTCGGTGCTCAGAATCTGCTCGTGCCGATGGTCGACACGAAGACCGACGCCGAGGCGGCCGTGGCCGCCGTCCGCTACCCGCCGAAAGGTGTGCGCGGAGTCGGATCCGCCCTGGCCAGGGCCTCCCGGTGGAACGCCGTGGACGGGTATCTCGGCCGAGCCGAGGAACTCGTGTCGCTGACCGTGCAGATCGAATCGGCGACCGCGGTCGCCAATGCCGGCGAGATCGCCGCGGTCGACGGCATCGACGGCGTCTTCGTCGGACCCTCGGACCTCGCGGCGTCGATGGGCCTGCTCGGTCAGCAGACGCATCCGGACGTCACCGCAGCGGTGACTCGGACGTTCGAGGCGGTGCGCGCGGCCGGCAAACCGGTCGGCGTCAATGCCTTCGACCCCGAGCAGGCTCGTAAGTATCTGGAGGCCGGTGCCTCGTTCGTCCTCGTCGGCGCCGACGTCGGCCTGATGATGAATGGTGCTCGCGCCTGGGCGAAGGAATGGGTGCAGGACTGACAACGCTTCACCCCCGGTCCGCCTGAGTGCGATCGGGGGTGAAGTGTGTTCATTCCGGGCTCAGCCCTTTCCGCGGCGGCTGCCGGAGATCAGCAGGATTGTGGACCCGAGGCCGACGAGGACGATGCCCAATCCGATGAGCATGCCGTTGCCCGTGGTGCCGGTGCGAGGCAGCTCGGCCGGTGGGGCCGGGGCCGCGGGAGTCTCGGCGACCGGTGCGACCGGCGGGGTCTCCGGCTGCTCGGGTGGCGAGGTTGGCTGCTCGGGCGGCGCCGACGGCGTGCTCGGTTCCTCCGGCGGACTGCTCGGTTCCTCTGGTGGTGCCGGGGGAGTGCTCGGCTTCTCCTCGGGTGGTCGGTGCACTGTCTCGGCGGGAACGCCCCAGTCGCTCGTCCATTCCGCATTGACGTCGCTGCCCTCGATCGCCGTGACGTAGGTGACCCAGCCGACGGGCATGTCGATGGCCTCGGTGCTGATCTCGGCCCGACCGTCGGCATCGGCGACGACAGTGAAGTCCTGAGTGGAGATCTCCTTGCCCTCGGGCTCCTCCGACTGCTCGGGTTCGCTCTCCACGTGGTAGGCGGTGACGGTGACCACAGCCTCGGAATCGGGCCGCAGCCCGGCCACGGCCACCTCGGCGTGGGTCTGCTTTCCTTCGAGCACCGCCTCGGTGTCGGCGGTCGGCGTCCACGGGACGAACCCCGTCTCTCGAGGTTGGCCGTGGATGCCCTTCCATTCCTTCGTCGCCTTGTCCCCGGCGATCGTCTCGGTGAAGTACAGCCAGCCGCGGAAGTCCTCGGGCACCGTGACCTCACCGGAGGTATGAGTGCCGTTGCCGATGTCCTTCGAGGTCACCGACCCGATTTCGCGGGCGTCGTCGTTCTTCGTGCCCTGCTTCGGCTCCGTCGCCGTCTGCCACAGGGTGTGTTCGACGGTGACGGTGTGGTCGCCGATGAGTCCGGAGACGGTGAACTCGTCGGTGACGGTCTGACCGGGCGTCGGCGTCTGGTCCGAGATCTCCGTGGTCACCTTCGGCTGAGAGCTCAGGTCCACGGAAGCCTTTCCAGCGACCGAGGCGGGCGTGTCCGGGGTGACGACTCGCTGGACCCGGGTGCCCGACGTCGGTTCGAACACCCGCACGGTCTGCGGGGCGACCTTCGCCTTCGCAGTCACGGCGAGTGTGCCGGGTGCGCTCGCCTGCAGCGTCGCGGTCACTGCCTCATCCCCCGTGGTCAGGGTCGTCGGGGCGTTCTTCGCGCCGCTCGCCTTGAGGGTGACTGGGACGTCGGGGACGTGTGCCCCGGAGGCGCTGAGCAGGGAGAGCGTCAGGGTCGCCTCGTCGGTGGGAGTGCCGAGGATCCTGCCTGTGTCGTCGCCCTGGTCGTCCTTGTCGTCGCCGGGGCCGTTTTCCTCGGAACCGAGCTCCTTCGCATCTGTGCCATTCGAATCCGAGTCGGTCGAATCCGATGCCCAGGAGTCAGGAGAAGAGGCGGACTCCGGGGCGGTGTGGGGTTCGAGCACAGGCATTCGCAGGACCGGTTCGAGGCTGACTTCGAGGGTGTACGGACCGGCGTACTTCTTCGCCTTCGCGAGGATCGACGAGTGCTTCTTCGCGGCACCGGCGAACTTCTTGCCCAAGTCGGCAGGCTTCTGCGGCGGCACCTTGTGGTCGTGGGGGAGCGCCGTGTCGAGTCGGGCGATGGCGCTGAGCGCGGCCTGCACATCCTTCGATGTCGAGCCGGCGTATTCGTGCAGTGCCCACGCGGTCTGCGCGGTGGTGACCTGCTCGGACTTCGCATCGTCGAAGTACTTCGGCAGCGGGGACTTCTTCCCGGCGTCGATGCAGTAAGACGAAGTGTCGGGGAAGGTCCGATACGAGCCGTACCAGGTCTTCCCCTGTTTCGCGTGATGCCAGATTCCGGGACCGTATGCGTTCGGAGCGGTCTGCACGGGCACCTCGCCGAGGTTGACCGGCGGACCCGCGGCCATGGCCGGTACCAGCCCGATGAGGGAGGCCACGGTGAGGATGGTGAGAAGCAGGAAGGTGCGCAGCGATGCGAGTCTGAAAGTAGTCATGACCTGATTCGACACGGCGGACACAGACGGTGACCAGGGTCGAATGTGAGCCTGTGGAAACACGATTCTGCATCCACAGGATTTCACGCTCGAGTGGCGCCGATGTGGGCGTGGCCCGAGGTGGCGAGTCACCCGCGGGAAACGGGGGATCTGATGATTTCGACGACGCCGGACCCCGCCGAGGCGGCCGCTCCGGTTCCCTTCCATCCACAGTCGAGTACGTCGGAGTGGGAGCTGATGGTGATCGCGGAGCGGGGCTGATCAGGCCCACTGCGCGCATTCGCGTGCGGTGACAGTCCGCTGAAGTGTTACTGGACGGATACAACTTCGGCAACGTGATGTCGGTGTTCGACTCTAAACTTGGAAGAGAGCGGTGCATTCCCCCAACGTGAGAAGGACGATCTATGTCGGCACAGAACGGTCCCGGTCCTCAGGACCCGAACCAGCCAGGGCCGCGGCGCCCGCAGCCGCCCCAGGTACAGGGCCCCGGGACTCAGGGCGCTCCGCCGGCCCACGGGGTGCCGCAGCAGGCGCCGCCGCAGCAGGTGCCGCCACAGCAGAACAATGATCGGTTTCGTCCGCGCCCGCAGGGTACCCAGCAGCCGCAGCCTCAGGGCACCCAGCAGGCGCGGCAGCCGCAGCCAGCACCGGGACAGCCGCCGTTCCAGCAGCCACCGATGCAGGGCCAGCCGCAGGCGTACGTTCAGCAACCCATGCCGGGCCAGCCGATGCCGACCCAGCCCCCGATGCAGATGCAGCCGCCGATGCAACCGCCGCCGGCACAGGCGCGCGTCTACGCCCAGCCCAGGTTCGCCCCGACCGTGACCCAGGAGATGCGGATCCGCGCGGGGATGCAGGCACCCCAACAGGTGGTCACCGAGACCCCATGGACCGGTGCGGTCCGACAGAACCAGCCGCCGACCGAGCCTGACTCGACCGGCAACATCGTCCGGCTCGTCGCCGCCATCCTTGTGCTCTTTGTACTCGTCGTCGGGCTGATCCTCCTCGCCATCGCCGGAGGACTCAGCTTCGGCGTCCGCCTCTTCGCGCTCATCGGTCTCTCGGCCATTCCGCTCGTCGGCATCGTCGCCTATGTGCTCTGGCTGGATCGGTGGAAACCTCAGCCGAAGCTCCTCCTCGGCATCTGCCTGCTCTGGGGTGCTGTCGCCGCGGTCATCCTCACCCTTGTGTTCTCCTTCTTCACCGATCTCGCGCTCTACATGGTCGGCATCAATGGGGTGCCCAACGTTCTCGGCGCCATCTTCCAAGCTCCACCCGTCGAGGAGTCGACGAAGACCGTCCTCCTCGTCGTCATCGTCCTCGCCGCCCGTCGCTACTTCGAGGGACCTCTCGACGGACTCGTCTACGGTTCACTCATCGGTGCGGGCTTCGCCTTCACAGAGAACATCCTCTATCTCGGCCAGTCATGGAACGACGGTGAGCTCGGGGGATTGGCCGTGACGTTCGCCATGCGCTGCCTGGGCTCGCCGCTGCTGCACATCGCCTTCTCGACCTGCGCCGGTGTGTCCATCGGCTTCGCGGCTCGCAAATGGCCCTGGTGGGCGACGGCCCTCATGTGGCTGCCGGGCCTCATCGTCGGCATCCTCCTCCACGGTTTCTGGAACGGATCGATGACGCTCCTCGGGGTCTTGGGACAGCTGACCCGTGACGTCATGGGCGGTATGCTCCCACAGATCATCGGCCTCATCCTCCTCAGCATCATCCTCTCCGGAGCGTGGGTGACACTCGGACTCATGCTGCGCCGCAGCGAACGGATGCACACGCAGAACATGCTCGGCGATTATGCGAACTCGGGATGGCTCACCCACGCCGAGGTCGACATGCTCGGCACCTGGAAGGGACGGAAGAACGGCCGCGACTGGGCCAAATCGTTCCCCGGCGGAAAAGAGGAGATGCGCACCATGATCCGCACCTCCGGGAAACTCTCGACGACACGGATGCGCGTCCTCGCCGGCATCGGCGGTGACCAGGAGCGCAAGATCGAACGTGCCGAACTCAAGCAGTTCTCCGATGCCCGCGAGCGTCTGCTGGCGGCTTCGAGAAGAACGGCCGGGTAAGCACCAGCAGTGACCGTCCTCGACATCCTCCTCATCGTCCTCGGGATCGGTGCGCTCTTCGCCGGTTTCCGCCAGGGCTTCATCACCGGGCTCGGCACCGCCGCAGGATTCGTCGTCGGATGGATCCTCGGACGCCTGCTCTCGCCGCTGGTCGAAACGCTGAGCGAGGGCACGACCGCGATGGAGAACCCCGGCATCCTCATGCTGCTCGCCTCGATGCCGCTGGTCCTCAGCGTCCTCTTCGCCTTCGCGGGCAGCGGCGTGGGCGCGTGGATCAAACGCTCGATGGACTCCGATCTCGGGCAGGGCATCGATGCCGTCGGGGGCACCATCACCGCGGGCATCGTCTACGTCCTGGTCGTGTGGCTCGCCGCCGGTTTCGTCCGCACCACCCCGCTGGTCGAACCGAACCGGTGGGTCGCGGACTCCGCCGTCATCGCCTCCATCGACCGTACGATCCCCTACTCCTCCCAGATGGCCCTCGGCGGTCTGGCGAAGGGACTCAGCGCCACCGGATTCCCGCAGGTCTTCTCGGGCCAGCCCGAACAGATCCGCGGTGTCGGCGAACCCGACGAAGCCATGGTCGACGTCGGCCGCAGCGTCGAAGACTCCGTCGTCAAGATCACGACCACGGCCACCACCTGCCCGACCGGCTCCGAAGGCTCGGGCTTCGTCTACCGCGACGGCCTCGTCGCCACCAACGCCCACGTCGTGGCCGGCTCTTCGGACCTGGCGGTCCAGGTCGGCGGCAAGGGGCGGCCCTATCCCGCCGAGGTGGTCGAATTCGACGCCGAAGCCGACGTGGCCGTCCTCCGGGTTCCCGAACTCGAGGCTCCCGCGCTCGACTTCGGCAACGGGCTCGGACCGGGGGATGACTCCGTGGTCGTCGGGTTCCCCGCCAACGGCCCCTACACGATCTCACCGACGCGGGTGCGTGAGAAGATCAACGCCCGCGGCCTCGACATCTACGACGAGAGCTCGGTCGTCCGTGAGGTGTATTCGGTGCGCGGCATCGTCCGCGAAGGCAACTCGGGCGGCCCGCTCATCGAAGCTCAGGGCAGGGTCGTCGGCATGGTGTTCGCACGCTCGGCCACCGACGACGAGACCGGCTACGCCCTCACCCGCGCCGAGATCGCCGATGAACTCGAGGCCGGGGCGAACAACCGCACCCCGCAGCCGACGGGACAGTGCACGAATTGAAGCAGTGCACCAGCTGAACCGGCGCACCAGCTGAACCGGTGCACCAGCTGAAGGCCTACTTGAGGTCCAGCCCTGCGAGCACGGCACGGTGGTCGCTCGATCCCTTGTCGAGCACCTCGTCGCTGGTGGCGTCGAAGCCGCGGTAGAGGATGTGGTCGAGCCGGGTCACGGGGAACTGTGCGGGCCAGGTGAAGCCGAAGCCGCCTCGGGCCTGCTCGCGCGAATCGGTGAGCGGGGGAACCAGCGTGGACATATTGTTGTCGGTCGATGCGGTGTTGAAGTCGCCGGCGACGATGACGTGGTCGGCCCCATCGGTCTCCACTGTCGTGGCCAGTCGACGCAGTGCGGCGTTGCGCATGGACTCATGCCCCGGACGGACCGAGGGCATGTGCACGGCATAGAACCGGATGTCGCCGTGGTCGGTCGAAACCGTCGTGGCGAAGGCGCGCGGCCACTGCAGGCCGAGGTCGACCTCTTCGGGCTCGGTCATCGGCCACTTCGACCATACCCCGACGGTGTCGAGGACCCGGGAATGGGCGAACGAGGAGTCGAGCTCCTTGTGGATGATCTTGCCCGACAGCGACTCGAGCTCCTGGATCGTGACGATGTCGGGGTCGCGGTCGATGAGGTTCTGCGCCGCGGCCGTGGGCTGCGGCATCCGCGCACCGACGTTGTGGGTGGCCACCGTGATGTCGGGTTCTCCGGAGTCGTCGTTCGGCAGCAGTGCGGGCCCGAACATGCCCGCCCACACGAGAGCAGGAACGAGGAACCCGATGGCCGAGAGCCACGAGAAGCGGATGAGGGTCATCAGCAGCACGAGGGCGAGGACGATCCCCGTCCACGGCAGGATCGTCTCGACGACGAGCGCGAAGCCCATCCTCGTCGGAAGCAGTTCGTGGAGAAGCAGGAACGCCGCATAGAGGATCCCGAAGATCAATGCGGTGATGCCCTTCGCGGGGCTGTGCCGTCTGCGCGCTGGAGAATATGCCTGGTTCATCGATTAAGAATCTTAACCGCGAAGTCTGGCTCCACGCTGGGTGGGCGATGCGATGCGGCTCACAGCCTCCGGGTGCAGGACAAGGCGTCCTGTACGAAGTCGTGTGCTCGGGTCTGGGCTGTCGCGTTCAGGTCAGCGACGCGCTGTCGCGCTCCAGACGGTGACGTCGGGATGCGTGTCGTAGCGGTAGCCCGAACCCCTCATCGTGCGCACCACGGAGGAGTATTCGCCGAGACGGCGGCGCAGTCGGCGGATGTGCACGTCGACGGTGCGCTCATCGGGAACCTCGCCGCCGGACCATACGGCGCTGATGAGGTCTTCGCGGGGCAGGGTCTCATCGGCGTGGGTGACGAGCGTGGCGAGGAGATCGAACTCCTTGGTCGTGACGTCGACGAGCTCACCGTCGATGCGGACCTCGCGGCGCGGAATGTCGATGCGCAGCCGCTCGGCGGCGGCATCGGTGTAGGTGCTGCCGGCGCGACCGCCGAATCCGCGCGGTGCCGGTGCGGCAGGCGCCTGGTCCTCGTCGCGCAGTGTCGGCGGGTGGATGCGGTTGGGGATCCTCGAGCGCACCGGTCCATGCGTCGCCGCCGGTGCTCCGGTCGCAGCGGGGGAGCCGGTGGCCACGGCTCTGACGGCGTCGATGTCGCTGCCGCGGCCCTCGGGGGCCAGGGCGATGACGGCTTGGGTCTCGGCCTGGCTGGCCAGTTCCTTCGCGTAGGCCTGAAGCTCGCCGGCGATGGCGGAGAGGTTCGTGCCGTCGGCGGCGGCCTTGGACTCGTCGAGTCCGATGTAGACGATGATGCCGCGAGCGGCCTTCGGTGAGGGCACGACTCCGGCGGGACCGAAGGTGTGCGGGGCGTTCTGCGGGTCCACTGCGCTCAACCTGGCTCCTGCGCGTCGGGTGGCCACGGCACTGCGTGGGTGGACGTAGGCGGGTTCTGGGTTCGACATGACTGTCCTTTGCTCCGACCATCGGGTCGATATGACTGAATGAGTCCGCTGCTTGAGTGTGCGTGTTCTCGTTCGAGGCCGGACAGCGGAAGGGCGATCACCGACCGCGAACGCAGCGCATACACATGGCTGCTGCGGGCATTCGCATCAGGTGAGTGGCTGAAGTCATGGCTTCATTATTTGTCACAAAACTTCGGCGGTGCAAAGGAAAAGCCGAAAATGAGACGACTGTGACGAAATATGACGACATCCTCGCCGAGGCGGCCGACCGATTTCGTCATCTGCGGGCTTCGATTCTCGGCTGGAGCCGATTACCGCGCCGCCCGCGCCGGTCGCGCTCCGTCAGTCGACGATTCCGTACATCCGATCCCCGGCGTCGCCGAGGCCCGGGACGATGTAGCCCTTCTCGTTGAGCCGCTCGTCAAGGGCCGCAGTGCAGATCTTCACCTCGGCGGATTCGCTGTAGTCGCGCTCGATGCGCTTGACTCCCTCGGGTGCGGAGACGAGGCAGATCGCAGTGACGTCGCGGGCTCCGCGGGCGAGCAGGAAGTCGATCGCCATCGCCAGGGTGCCGCCGGTCGCGAGCATCGGATCGACGATGAAGATCTGCCGGCCGGTGAGGTCATCGGGCAGACGGTCGGCGTACGCGCTGGGCTCGAACGTCGTCTCGTCGCGGACCATGCCGAGGAAGCCCACCTCGGCGGTGGGAAGGATGCGCAGCATCCCGTCGAGCATGCCCAGCCCCGCGCGGAGGATCGGGACGACGATCGGGCGGGGTTCGGCGATGCGGGTGCCGGTGAACGTCGAGACCGGGGTCTCGATCTCCTTGGCTTCGACGGCGACCGACCGTGTGGCCTCGTAGGCCAGCAGCATGACGAGCTCTTCCGTGAGCTGTCGGAATCGAGCGGAATCCGTGGTCCGATCGCGCAGAGCAGTGAGTTTGTGGTCGATGAGCGGGTGATCGGCGACGTGAAGATCCATACCCAAATGGTACGGGAGAACTTCCCCGATCCGGCAGTGGTCAACGCGGGTCCGAGCGTACACAATGGAGGCATGTCGTACTTCACTGAGATCCTGGCCGATTCCGGCGACGGCTTCCGCGCCCTCGACGTCGACGTCCGCGACGCATCCGACCTCGACGATCTGGTCGATACGATGCGTTCGGCCGCGGGGGAGGACGGCGAGGCGATCGCCGTCATCGAACACGAGGACGAATGGTTCGGCCTCGTGCGCCTGTCCGAGAACAACGAGGTCAAGGTCTTCCTCTCCGATCTCGCCGCGGTCGAGGCGAGCCCTTTCGCGGAGATCTTCGCCGACTTCCTCGACGCCCGTCCCGACGCCTACGAGGCCGAGCCCGAGGAGGACTTCGGAGCCGAGGAGGTCGAGGCCGATGACACCGACGATGAGGATGACGAGGAGGTCGAGATGCTCGAATTCGACCCCGACGCCGAATGGGGCGGGGACGCCGACATCTATGCCGACCGGGGAGTGCCCGCCGCCACGCTCATCGAGCAGGTCGAGGCGCACCGCTCCGACCCGGCCCGCGTCGTCGCCCACATCGGGGAGACCGTCGGATTCGCCGACCAGCTCGAGGCCGCCCGCTGAGCGCTGGTGCCGGCACCCGTTCCTCTGCGGAGGCGGCGCGGTTCGATGACTGGATGGGTCTCGCCCTCGCCGAGGCTGCCCTGGCCCCCGGTCATGACGACGTTCCCGTCGGGGCCGTCGTCATCGATTCCGGAGGTGCCGTGGTCGGCCGCGGTCACAATCGTCGGGAAGTCGATGCCGATCCGCTCGGCCACGCCGAGCTGATGGCGCTGTCGGCCGCCGCGGAGGCTGTCGGCCGGTGGCGGTTGGACGACTGCACCCTTGTGGTCACCCTCGAACCCTGCGCGATGTGCGCCGGGGCGCTGGTGGGCTCCCGCATCGCCCGCGTCGTGTACGGGGCCTTCGACGACAAGGCCGGGGCAGTGGGGTCGATGTGGGATCTGCTGCGCGACCGTGCTGCGCTGCATCACCCCGAGGTGGTCTCGGGGGTTCGGGCTGACGAGGGGAAGGCGCTGCTGCGCGAGTTCTTCGCGAGCCGGCGGTGACGTGGCTCAGCTCACTCGATTCCGATTTGGCGGTCGAATCCACGCCGCTGTACAGTTGTCGGCGGTGGCGTGTCCGAGCGGCCGAAGGTGCAACACTCGAAATGTTGTGTACGGTAACCCCGTACCGTGGGTTCAAATCCCACCGCCACCGCCAAGGAAAACCCCTGACCGGCTCCGTCCGGCCAGGGGTTCTCTCTGTCTGACTCCGGGTTCGGTGGCGGTCTGAGTCCGGGTTCGACTGCGGTTCGCGTGCGCGCGTGAAGAAGTGTGATGATTGACACATGTTGGTCGAGCGGCGAGACTGGGCCGGTGAAATAGAAAAAGTTTTCCGGGATGTGAAAGTTCTGGTGTCGGTGTCGCACCGATGGCTTGTCTGTTTCATTGCGCACGTTCAAGGCGCAGGGCCGGCGACGATGATGTCGGCGGCTGACCAAATCGAACAACCTGAGGTGGTCCATGAAAATGGCAGACAATGATCAAGCGGTGCAGACCGCAACCGAGAGACCGGGGCTTCTCGACAGATTCTTCGAAATCACCCATCGCGGCTCGACGGTCAAGCAGGAGATCCGCGGCGGCATCGTCGCCTTCGTCGCGATGGCCTATATCGTCGTGCTCAACCCGCTCATCCTCGGCGGCAGCGAGGACATCGCCGGAGGCGCCCTCGACTTCGCCCAGCTGACCGCGGTCACCGGGCTCACCGCCGGGCTCATCACGATCCTCTTCGGCGTCGTCGCCCGGCTCCCGTTCGGACTCGCCGCGGGTCTGGGCATGAACAGCTTCCTCGCCGTGTCCGTCGTGCAGGAGGTCACCTGGGCCGCGGCGATGGGCCTGGTGGTCATCAACGGCATCATCATCGTCCTCCTCGGTGCCACGGGCATCCGGACGGCGATCTTCAACGCCGTCCCGCACGCGCTGAAGATCGCGATCACCGTGGGCATCGGACTCTTCATCGCCTTCATCGGCTTCGTCAACTCCGGCTTCGTCACCCGCACCCCCTCGGGCCCGCCGGTGCAGCTGGGCCAGGACGGATCGATCTCTTCCCTGCCGACGCTCGTGTTCGTCTTCGCGCTCGTGCTCATCGGCATCCTCGTGGCCAGGAAGGTTCCCGGCGGCATCCTCATCGGGATGATCGTGGCCACCATCGCGGCCATCATCATCCAGGCCTTCGCCAAGCTCGGCACCGTCGGCGACCCGGTCAGCCCGGATCCGAAGGGCTGGAACCTCTCCGCACCGGAGATCCCCAAGCAGATCCTGGCGCTGCCGGACTTCTCGCTCATCGGAGCATTCGACCCCGTCGCCGCCTTCCAGCAGATCGGGGTCCTCGCGGCCACGATGCTCGTGTTCACCCTCGTGTTCACGAACTTCTTCGACGCGATGGGATCGATGACAGGACTGGCCCGCCAGGCCGGTGTCCAGACCTCTGACGGCATGTTCCCGCGCATCCGCGGAGCCTTCGTCGTCGAGGGTCTCGGAGCTGTCGTCGGCGGAGGCGCCTCGGCGTCGTCGAACACCGTCTTCGTCGACTCCGCCGCCGGCATCGCCGAAGGTGCGAGGACCGGTCTGGCCGCCTGCATCACCGGTGTGCTGTTCCTGCTCTCGATCTTCTTCTCCCCACTCATCGCCGTCATTCCGATGGAGGCCGGTGCCGCCGCGCTCGTCGTCGTCGGCGCGATGATGGTCACGCAGATCCGCGAGATCGAGATGAGCGACTTCCGCGTCTCGCTGCCCGTCTTCCTCACCATGGTCACGATGCCGCTGACCTACTCGATCGCCAACGGCATCGGCGTCGGCTTCATCTCCTGGGCGCTCATCCACGCCATGAGCAGCCGCGCACGCCAGGTCCACTGGCTCCTGTGGGTCGTTTCGGCCGGATTCCTCCTGTACTTCGTTCGCGGACCGATTTCGGCTATCTTGGGAGGATGACAGTTGTGATCGGAAGCACAGCCTGGCAGAAGGGCCAGATCGCGCACGGGGTATGAACCTCGAGGTGACGACCTCATCACCTGACGTTCTTCGCTGCTGTTCGCATGGATAACCAGAAGTTCCGAAGAACGATGCCACTGTTCCAACCATGCACTGTGCGTCTCAGTGATGAGACGTGGGAGGTATGAAGTGCAATGTCGACCGCAGCAACGGATCTCGCCACTGCCGAAGTGACGATCAACGGGACCGTCACTCGATTCGACGGTCCGCCCCATACGAATGCGCTGGACTTCCTGCGCGGTCAGGGACTGACCGCAGCGAAGGAAGGCTGCGCCGAAGGTGAGTGCGGGGCCTGTGCGATTCTCGTCGCCCGCCCCGATGCGTCCGGCGGAACCCGCTGGACCTCGATCAACTCCTGCCTGCTGCCGGCCGCAGCCCTCGACGGCGGAGAGATCGTCACCGCCGAAGGACTCGCCGACGGCGGAACCGCCCATCCAGTCCAGGAAGAGATGGCCGTGCGCGGCGGATCCCAGTGCGGATACTGCACCCCCGGCTTCATCTCCTCGATGGCCGCCGAATACTACCGTCCCGAACGCGCGGCCGACGCCGCCTGCGAGCCGGGCGATGACGGTGACCACCACTGCGGACCCAACGGCTTCGACCTCCACTCCCTGTCCGGCAACCTCTGCCGCTGCACCGGCTACCGCCCCATCCGCGATGCCGCCTTCGCCCTCGGACAGCCGAGCGCCGAGGATGCTCTGGCCGCCCGCCGCGACCGCTCGGCCCCTGCCCCCGTCGCCACCGACTACCGCCGCGCCGATACCGCAACGGGCAAGGTCGGCCACTATCGCCGGCCCGCCACACTCGCCGAGGCGGTCGAGATCCTCGCCGCCGACCCCGACGTCACCGTCGTGGCCGGGGCCACCGACTGGGGAGTCGAGGTCAACATCAAGGGCGCACGCGCGAAGAACCTCCTCGCCGTCGACCGCCTGCCCGAGATGCGCGGCATCCGCCGCACCGCAGACCACATCGAACTCGGCGCCGCACACACGCTGTCGGAACTCGAACGCGAACTCGCCGGCGACATCCCGCTGCTGGGCAAGCTCTTCCCGCAGTTCGCCTCCCGGCTGATCCGCAACGGAGCCACGATCGGCGGCAACCTCGGCACCGGCTCACCCATCGGCGACACCCCGCCGGCGCTGCTCGCGCTCGAGGCCGAACTCGTGCTCAGCTCGGTGCGCGGAGATCGCGTCGTCGCACTCGCCGACTACTTCACCGGCTACCGGCAGACCGTGCGGGAGACCGATGAGCTCATCACCGCCATCCGGATTCCGCTGCCCCTGTCGCCGCTGACCTCGTTCCAGAAGATCGCGAAGCGACGCTTCGACGACATCTCATCGGTGGCCATCGGCTACGCCGTCGACGTCACCGACGGCGTGGTGAGGAAGGCCCGGATCGGCCTCGGCGGTGTGGCCGCCACCCCGCTGCGGGCCACCGCCACCGAGGCCCTTCTCGAGGGCCGGCCGTGGAGTCTCGAGACCGTGCACGCCGCTGCCGAGACGCTCGCAGGCGAAGGCACCCCGATGGATGATCACCGCGCGAGCGCGAAGTACCGCACCGCGATGCTGCGCTCCTCCCTCGAACGCTTCTTCGCCGAACAGCTCGGCCAGCCGGCCGTGACCGGACAGGAGGTCAAGTGATGAGCACTCTCTCCCAGCGCCCCGCCGACCCGATCGTCGGTGAACGCCACCACCACGAAAGCGCCTTCGGCCACGTCACCGGGTCCGCGCTCTACACCGACGACCTCGTCGGACGTCTCACCGGAGTCCTCCACGCCCACCCCGTGCAGTCGACGACGGCGCACGCGCGGCTGAACTCCCTCGATGTGGCTCCGGCCTACGAAGTGCCCGGTGTCGTGCGCGTCATCACCGCCTCCGACATCCCCGGGGTCAACGACCAGGGCGTCAAACACGACGAACCGATGCTGCCGACCGACGAGATCATGTTCTTCGGCCAGCCCCTGGCCTGGGTGCTCGCCGAGGACCTCGAGGCCGCGAAGGAAGGCGCCGCCGCCGTGGTCGCCGACGTCGACGAGCTGCCCTCGCTCGTGAGCGTGCGCGACGCGATCGCCGCGAACAGCTACCACGGTCAGGAGCTGACGATCGACAAGGGCGAAGCGGACGCCGCGTTCGCCGATGCCGCCCACGTCTTCGAAGGCGAATTCGAGTTCGCCGGCCAGGAGCACTTCTACCTCGAGACGCAGGCCTGCCTGGCCCACGTCGACGAGAACGAGCAGATCTTCATCCAGTCCTCCACCCAGCATCCGACCGAGACGCAGGACATCGTCTCCCACGTCCTCGGGGTCCCCGCCCACGAGGTCACCGTGCAGTGCCTGCGCATGGGCGGCGGCTTCGGCGGCAAGGAGATGCAGCCCCACGGCTATGCCGCGCTCGCCGCCCTCGGAGCCAAGCTGACCGGCCGACCCGTGCGCCTGCGGCTGAGCCGCACCCTCGACATCACGATGACCGGTAAGCGCCACGGCTTCCATTCGTCATGGAAGATCGGCTTCACCGAGGACGGGAGGATCCTCGCCCTCGACGCGACGCTCACCGCCGACGGAGGGTGGAGCCTCGACCTGTCCGAACCGGTGCTCACCCGAGCCATGTGCCACATCGACAACGCGTACTGGGTGCCGAACATCCGCGTCACCGGTCGCATCGCGAAGTGCAACAAGACCTCGCAGACGGCCTTCCGCGGCTTCGGCGGGCCCCAGGGCATGCTCGTGATGGAGGACATCCTCGGCCGCGTCGCACCTCAGCTGGGCCTGAGCGCCCGAGAGCTGCGACGTCTGAACTTCTACACCGAAGGCCAGGACACTCCCTACTACCAGCCGGTGCGCCACCCCGATCGGATCGATGCCTGCTGGGACCAGCTCATCTCCGAATCCGACCTCGAGGCACGCGAACTCGAGATCGAGGCCTTCAACGCCGGTCACGAGCACATCAAACGCGGCCTGGCGATCACCCCGGTGAAGTTCGGGATCTCGTTCAACCTCACCGCCTTCAACCAGGGCGGGGCACTCGTGCTCGTGTACAAGGACGGATCCGTCCTCGTCACCCACGGCGGCACCGAGATGGGGCAGGGCCTGCACCAGAAGATGCTGCAGGTCGCGGCCACGACCCTCGGGGTGCCGCTGTCGACGGTGCGCCTGGCGCCCACGCGCACGGACAAGGTCCCGAACACCTCGGCGACGGCGGCGAGCTCCGGCTCCGACCTCAACGGCGGGGCGGTGAAGAACGCCTGCGATCAGATCCTCGACCGGCTGCGGCAGGTCGCCGCCGGTCTGCTCGGAGCCCCGGCGCACGAGGTGAGCATCAGCCGCGGCATCGTCTCCGCCCTGTCCTCGCCGAAGACCGTGACCTGGGAGGAGCTGATCAACACCGCGTACTTCCAGCGCATCCAACTCTCGGCCTCCGGGTTCTACCGGACCGAAGGGCTGCACTGGAACCTCGCGCAGATGCGCGGCGAACCATTCAAGTACTTCGCGTACGGAACAGCCGCCGCCGAGGTCGAGGTCAACCGCTTCGACGGCTCCTACCGGCTGCGCCGGGTCGACATCGTCCACGACGTCGGGGACTCCCTGTCCCCGCTCATCGACGTCGGCCAGATCGAAGGCGGCTTCGTCCAAGGCGCCGGCTGGCTGACCCTGGAGGACCTGCGCTGGGACGAATCCGATCGACCCAGCCGGGGCCGCCTGGCCACCCAGGCGGCGAGCACGTACAAGATCCCGAGCTTCTCCGAGACCCCGGACGTCTTCAACGTCTCCCTGCTGGACAAGGCACACGAGGAAGGGGCCGTGTACGGGTCGAAGGCCGTGGGCGAACCCCCGCTCATGCTCGCCTTCTCCGTCCGAGAGGCCCTGCGGGAGGCCGTGAGCGCCTTCGGGCCGGCCGGAACCTCGGTCGAACTCGCCTCACCGGCCACCCCCGAGGCGGTGTTCTGGGCGATCGAGGACGTCCGCCGGGCAGAGCCGGGAGCGGCCACCTCGGCGACAGAAGGACAACGAGTTCCGTCATGACCTGGATGGACACCGCATCCGAGCTCCGCAGGGCTCGGGTGCCGGCCGTCCTCGTCACTCTCGCCTCGGTGCGCGGGCACGCCCCGCGCGAAGCCGGAGCGAAGATGATCGCCACCGTCGATGACCTGTTCGGGACCATCGGCGGGGGCAATCTCGAGATGACGGCCGTCACCCGTGCCCGGGAGCTGCTCGCCGAGGGCGTGCGCGCCCCGGAGATGCTCACCCTGCGACTCAACGACAAGGCGCCGGCGAAGTACGGCAGGCAGTGCTGCGGCGGGGAGGTCGCGGTGCTGCTCGAACCCCTGCCCGTGCCCGCCTCGGTGGCGATCTTCGGCATCGGCAACATCGGACTCGAACTCACCCGGATCCTGTCCCGGCACGACATCGACCTCGTCGTCTCCGATTCGCGGCCCGAACAGCTCGAGGCCATCGACGGAATCGGCGCCCCCGTGGCGCAGATCAGCCGCGAATTCGCCGTCGTGGGGGAGGAAGTGCTCACCGCACTTCCGGCCGGCAGCCACGTGCTCATCATGACCCACGATCATGCCGAGGACCTGCACCTGTGCTCCGCGGCGCTGACCCGCGGCGACCTCGGGTCCATCGGGCTCATCGGCTCGAGCGCCAAATGGCAGCGCTTCCGCAAGAACCTCACCGCCGAAGGCTTCGAACCCGAGGTCGTCGACACCATCCGCTGCCCGATCGGACTGCCCGACCTGCCGGGAAAGGCGCCGGCGACGATCGCCGTCAGCGTCGCCGCGGACCTGCTCTCCCGCTTCGCCTGAAGCTTTTTCGCACCACTGCCTTTCACTACTGCTTTCACCACTGACTCAAGGAGAACCACTGTGGTCATCTATCGTGCCCGCGTCTTCGATACGCCGGCCAACCCCTTCGACGGAGGGCGGCTGCGCGCCGACTCCGACACAGCCCTCGTCGTCGAGGACGGGCTCATCACCGCCCGCACCGACTTCGCCTCCGCCCGCGCATCGCACCCCGACGCCGAGGTGGTCGACCTGCGGGCCGGCGTGCTCATCCCCGGCCTCGTCGACACCCACGTCCACTTTCCGCAGGTGCGCGCCATCGGCTACCTCGGCAAACCGCTGCTCGAATGGCTCGACGACTGTGCCCTGCCCGAAGAGGCGAAGCTTCACGACGAGGCCTACGCCGGGGCGGTGGCCGGGGAATTCCTCACCGGCCTGACCTCGGCGGGGACAACCTCGGCGATGGTCTTCGGTTCGCATTTCGCGAGCGCGGTGGACATCCTCTTCGCCAGGGCCGCCGAGGTGGGGCTGCGGATGACCACGGGCCTCGTCACGAGCGATCGGAACCTGCCCGAACCGCTGCTCACGACCGCCGAGCGGGCGAACGCCGAGAGCCAGGAGCTCATCGACCGGTGGCACGGGCACGGTCGACTGCGGTTCGCCGTCACCCCGCGGTTCTCGTTCTCGGCCTCGCAGGAGCTCATGGCCGCCGGCGGGGAACTCCTCGAGGCCAACCCGGACGTGTGGGTGACCTCGCATCTGAACGAGAACCGCGACGAGATCGCCGGGGTCGCGGAGATGTTTCCCGAGGCGATCGACTACCTCGACACCTACGACCGGGCGGGACTGCTCGGGCGGCGGACGATCCTCGCGCACAACGTCCACCCGAGCGATCGGGAGCTGGCGCGGATGGCCGAGGTCGGGGCCGCCTCGGCGCACTGCCCGACCTCGAATTCGGCGCTGGCCAGCGGATTCTTCCCGCTGCGCCGACACCTCGAGAACGGTGTCCGGGTGGCGTTGGGCTCGGACGTCGGTGCGGGCAACGGATTCTCGCTGCTCAAGGAGGGCGTGCAGGCGTACTTCATGCAGCAGCTGGACCCGGCCGGGGGACTGCCCCTGTCCGCGGCCCACCTGCTCCACCTTGCGACCGCCGCGGGTGCCGATGCGCTCGGACTGGCCGAGGAGGTCGGGGACCTGTCCGTGGGCAAGCGCTTCGACGCCGCATACGTCTCTCCCACCGCGGGGCAGCCGCTGGACGTGGGCATCAGGCATGCCGAAGACGACGAGGCCGCGCTGGCGAAGATCTTCGCCCTCGGAACCCCCGCCGACATCACACAAGTCTGGATCGACGGCACCCCCGTCAAACCCTAATTACTACCCGACGGCGGCCCAGCAACCTCGCGCCAGGTTGCTGGGCCGCCGTCATGTAGCAATTGGGAGGGTCTTGACTCTCGGGTCGCGGGCTGTCTATGCTTATTTCGTGAAACGGAAATAAACTTCCACGATACGAAAACAGCGAGAAACTCAAAGGAGAGCCCATGGTCCACGCATTCGATTTCACCGCTCCCGACAGCTATATCCTCAACTGCTCGACGCTGCTCACCGAACTGCCCGTCCTCGAACGTGCCCAGGCCGCGAAGGACGCCGGCTTCGACCAGGTCGAGTTCTGGTGGCCCTTCGACGGCAACCCGACCCCCACCTCGGCGGAGGTCGATGAGTTCATCACCTCACTCGAAAACGCCGGAGTCGAACTCAAAGGACTGAACTTCTGGGCCGGGAACATGGCCGCCGGCGACCGCGGAATGGTCTCCGTCATCGGCGCCGAGGACGACTTCGCCGCGAACGTCGCCATCGTCGTCGAGATCGGCCGCCGCACCGGCTGCCGCGCCTTCAACGCCCTCTACGGCCTGCGCACCGAAGGCCAGGACCCCTCCGGTCAGGATTCGACGGCCGCGGCGAACCTCGACTTCGCTGCCCGCGCCGTCGCCGAGATCGACGGAACCGTCCTCGTCGAACCCGTCTCCGGTGCCGAGGGCTACCCGCTCAAGCGCTACGCCGACGCCGCCGAGGTGGTCGCGAAGGTCCGATCGGAAGGCCCCGCGAACATCGCCGTCCTCGCCGACTTCTTCCATATGTCCGTCAACGGCGACGACGTCGCCGCCGTCATCGAGGCCGACGCCGCGAACTTCGGCCACATCCAGATCGCCGACGCCGAGGGCCGCGGAGCACCGGGCACCGGCTCGCTGCCGCTGCGCGACTGGATCGACAGCGCCTACGCGCTCGGCTACACCGGGCAGGTCGCCCTCGAATACAAACAGGACCGCGCCACCGCTTTCGACTGGCTGAGCCACGTCACCCAGACCGCCTGACCACCCTCACCTTCACGGAGGAAACCCCATGAGCAAGACAATCGCATTCATCGGACTCGGAATCATGGGCCTGCCCATGGCCACAAACCTCGTCAATGCCGGATTCGACGTCCGCGGATTCAACCGCACACCGGCCAAGGCCGACACGCTCGCCGAGGCGGGAGGAAGTGCCGCCGCCACCATCGCCGAGGCGGTGACCGGGGCCGACGTCATCATCACCATGGTCCCGGACTCGCCCGACGTCGAGGCCGTGCTCACCGGCGACGACGGCATCCTCGCCTCCGCCTCGGCCGGCGCCACCTGGATCGACTTCTCCACGATCCGTCCCGATGTGGCCAAGGAGCTGGCCGGCAAGGCCGCCGAGGCCGGACTCAAACCCCTCGACGCACCCGTCTCCGGCGGAGAGCCCGGCGCCATCGACGGTGTCCTGTCGATCATGGTCGGCGGCAATAAGGCCGACTTCGATGCCGTGGCCGACGTCTTCGACGCCGTCGGCAAGACCATCGTCCTCGTCGGCCCCTCAGGAGCCGGCCAGACCGTCAAGGCCGCGAACCAGCTCATGGTCGCCGGCAATATCGGACTGCTCGCCGAGGCCGTCGTCTTCCTCGAAGCCTACGGAGTCGAAACAGGTGCGGCGCTGCAGGTCCTCGGCGGAGGACTGGCCGGATCCAAGGTGCTCGACCAGAAGGGGCAGAAGATGCTCGACCGTGAGTTCGGCCCCGGATTCCGGCTCGAACTCCACCACAAGGACATGGGCATCGTCGCCGCCGCCGCACGCGAAGCAGGAGTGGCCATCCCGCTCGGGGCCACCGTCGCCCAGCTCGTCGCTGCAACAGTGCAGCAGGGCAACGGAGGACTCGACCATTCGGGTCTCTTCACCGTCATCGAAGCCCTCTCCGGTAAGAACGAGAACTGACACGACCGCCCCACCAGCCGGGCGGGGCCGTCGGCCCAACGACACCGACGGCCCCGCCCACCACGAACCGAGCCGGCGACAGCGTCGTCGCCGGCTCACGAACAAAGGACGAACCATGACACGTATGCGCGCAGTCGACGCCGCAGTGCTCATCCTCGAAAAGGAAGGCGCCACCGAGACCTTCGGCCTGCCCGGGGCGGCGATCAACCCGCTGTACTCGGCGATGAGGGCCCACGGCGGAATCCGCCACACGCTGGCCCGCCACGTCGAGGGGGCCTCGCACATGGCCGACGGCTACACTCGTTCGGCCCCGGGCAACATCGGAGTGTGCCTGGGCACCTCGGGCCCGGCTGGCACCGACATGATCACCGGTCTCTACGCCGCCGCCGCCGACTCCCAGCCGATCCTGTGCATCACCGGCCAAGCACCCGTCGCCGTGCTCGACAAGGAAGACTTCCAGGCCGTGGACATCGCCTCGATCGCGGCGCCGGTGACGAAGATGGCCAAGACCGTCCTCGAGGCCGGGCAGGTGCCCGGAGTCTTCCAGACCGCCTTCCAACTCATGCGCTCGGCCCGCCCCGGCCCCGTGCTCATCGACCTGCCCATCGACGTGCAGCAGACTGAGATCGACTTCGACATCGACGCCTACGAACCGCTCGTCCCCGCGAAGCCCGCGGCCACCTCGGCGCAGGCGGAGAAGATCCTCGACCTCATCGCCGAGGCGGCCCATCCGATCATCATCGCCGGCGGGGGAATCATCAACGCCGATGCCGCCGACCGCCTCGTCGAATTCGCCGAACTCACCTCGATCCCGGTCTCACCGACGCTGATGGGGTGGGGTGCGATCCCCGACGACCACCCGCTGGCCGCCGGCATGGTCGGCATCCAGACCCACGTGCGCTACGGCAACGCCTCCTTCCTCGAATCCGACCTCGTCATCGGCATCGGCAACCGCTGGGCCAACCGCCACACCGGCAACCTCGACGTGTATCGCAAGGGACGGAAGTTCGTCCACATCGACATCGAACCCACGCAGATCGGCCGCGTCTTCGCCCCCGACTTCGGGGTCGCCTCGGATGCCGGCGCAGCCCTCGACGCACTGCTCGCCGCCGCGCGATCGCGGTCGGGCGCCCTCCCGGACTTCACCGCCTGGGCCGATGAGTGCACGGCACGGAAGTCGACCGAGCATCGGAAGACGAACTTCACCGAGATGCCGATCAAGCCGCAGCGCGTCTATCAGGAGATGAACCAGGCCTTCGGGCAGGACGTCACCTACGTCTCGACGATCGGTCTGAGCCAGATCGCGGGTGCCCAGATGCTCCACGTCTACCGGCCCCGGCACTGGATCAACGCCGGGCAGGCCGGACCGCTGGGCTGGACCGGACCCGCAGCGCTCGGCGTGGCCAAGGGCAAGCCGGGCGAGACCGTCGTCGCGCTCTCCGGCGACTACGACTTCCAGTTCATGATCGAAGAGCTCGCCGTCGGCGCGCAGCACAAGATCCCCTACGTCCATGTCGTCGTCAACAACTCCTACCTGGGGCTCATCCGGCAGTCACAGCGCGGATTCGAGATGGACTACGAGGTGTCGCTGGCGTTCGAGAACATCAACTCGGCCGGATCCGCATCGTCGGGATACGGGGTCGACCATGTGGCCGTGGCCCAGGGGCTCGGCTGCAAGGCCCTGCGAGTCGAGGACCCCGAACTCATCGGCGAGGGACTGCGCGTGGCCAAGGAGCTCATGGACGAACACCAGGTGCCCGTGGTCGTCGAGGTCATCCTCGAGCGTGTCACGAACATCTCGATGGGCACCGCACTCGATGCGATCAACGAGTTCGAGACCCTCGCCCAGACCCCGGCGGACGCCCCGACGGCACTGACGCCGATGAGTGAGCTGGCCGCCGCGAAATAGGCCGGGTAAGGCCTGTGCCGAATCGTCCGGGCCGAGTAGGCTAGAACGGTATACCGAAAACGTGCCGCCGGCCTGCCGGGCCGGACGACTGAGGAGGAACATTGAGCAATGACGCCAACTTCGATCTGATCATCCGCGCCGAGGCGGCCCTGCTGCCCGAGGGAATCGAGCCGGCAACGGTCGGCGTCAGGGACGGAAGGATCGCCGAGATCGCCCGCGGTGACAACGGCCTGGATCCGGCCGCCTCGGCGGGGGCGGAGGTCGTCGAGGTCGGCGCCGATCAGGTGCTGCTGCCCGGACTCGTCGACTCCCATGTCCACGTCAACGACCCCGGCCGGGCCGAGTGGGAGGGCTTCGCCAGCGCCACCCGCGCGGCCGCGGCCGGGGGAGTGACGACGATCGTCGACATGCCGCTGAACTCCCTGCCGCCGACCGTCGACGTCGCCGCGCTCGAGACCAAACGCGAGGTGGCCGCACCGAAGGCATTCGTCGACGTCGGCTTCTGGGGCGGAGCGATCCCCGGCAATACCGCCGAGCTGCGCCCCCTGCACGAGGCCGGAGTCTTTGGGTTCAAGTGCTTCCTCGAGGACTCAGGGGTCGACGAGTTCCCACCCCTGGAACCGGCCGAGATGCAGACCGACATGGCCGAGATCGCGTCCTTCGACTCGATGCTCATCGTCCATGCCGAGGATCACGAGGTGATGACCGGGGCGCCGAAGAGCTCGGGTCCGAAATTCGCCGACTTCCTCGCCACACGCCCCCGTGAGGCCGAGAACGTCGCCATCGCGCGGGTCATCGACGCCGCCCGCGCCACCGGTGCCCGTGCCCACATCCTGCATCTGTCCTCGGCCGATTCGCTCGAACAGATCGGCGCGGCCAAGGCGGAGGGCGTCAAGCTCACCGTCGAGACCTGCCCGCACTATCTCGTCTTCACCGCCGAGGAGATCCCGGACGGGGCGACGACACACAAGTGCTGCCCGCCGATCCGTGAGGAGTCCAACCGCGAGGCACTGTGGCAGGGACTCATCGACGGCACCATCGACTGCATCGTCTCCGACCATTCGCCGTCGACGGCCGAACTCAAGCTGCTCGACACCGGGGACTTCGGTGCCGCATGGGGCGGGATCTCATCGCTGCAGCTGGGACTGTCGCTCGTCTGGACCGAGGCGGCCAAGCGCGGCATCGAACTCGCCGAGGTCGTCCGCTGGATGTCCGCGGCACCGGCGGCGGTGGCGCGGGTGGAGAACAAGGGTGCGATCGCGGTGGGCAACGACGCGGACTTCGCCGTGTTCGCCCCCGATGAGGAGTGGACCGTGCGCGCCACGGACCTCTATCACCGCAATCAGATCAGCGCGTACGATGCACGCACCGTCCGCGGCCGCGTGTCCCGCACAGTGCTGCGCGGCGCCTCAGTGGACTTCGAGACCCCGACCGGTCGCCTCCTCACCGCCCGCTGAATTACTACCTGACGGCGGCCCAGCAACCTTGCGCTGGGTTGCTGGGCCGCCGTCAGGTTGTTTGAGGAAGAAGTTATCCACAGATTGCTGTTTTCGATTGCCGTTTTATAGTGAGTAGTGCACTTTGGTGTCATGTATCTGTGTATGACGACCGAGAAGCTCTACCGGCTGGGTTTTTCCAAGGACGAGGTCCGGCGCGGCGAGAAGTGCTGCCTCTCGCGCATCGCCCGCGGCCGGTACGTCGCGACCGGATCCTGCGAGGACGCCCGCCATGAAGCCATCTGGGCGGCGCTGAGCGAGCAGGACTTCGAGGAGTTCGCTCACCGCGGGGACATGCGCGACGAGATCGAACCTCTGCGCGTGCTCATCCGCACTCGCGCCGAACGCATCCACACCGCCTCGGGGCGCTGGCGGGTGACGAAGGGACGAGAGGTCTTCTCGCACCTCTCGGCCGCCCTCGTCCACGGACTGCCGATCGCCTATTCGGCGCAGACTCGAGTCGAGGTGTTCCGTCCCAACGTCAGCCGCAGGTACCGACACCTCTACGTCCGCAACCGGGAGATCCCCTCGGCGCACCGGAAGATGGTCGGCATCTACGCGGTGACCACGCTCGAGCGCACCCTCATCGACGTCGCCCGCGACTACAGCCCGGACATCGCCGTGCCGATGCTCGACGAGGCGATCGGCCGCGGCCGGACGAGTCGGCTCCGGCTCGAGGCGGTCCTCGAGGAATGTCCCGAATCCCGCGGCGACGCAGCCGTGCTCCGTGCGCTGCACCTGACCGATGGGAGGCGAGAAGCGCCATCGGAGTCGATCGCCGCGGTCCGCTTCTTCGAGCACGGGATCGCAGGGTTCGAACCGCAGGTCGAATTCTTCGGCGACCACGGCGAGGTGATCGCCCGCGTCGACTTCTGCCACCGCGACGCCCGGCTGATCATCGAGATCGACGGGCTCGAGAAGTACACGATGAACGGGCGGACTCCTCGTGAGAGCATCGCGGCAGAGAAGGCACGCGAAGCGGCTCTCGAAGCCCGAGGCTACAAGGTCATCCGCTTGACCTTCGGGGAGCTCTTCCGCGCCGCACCGTTCGAGCGGATCCTCGGTGTGCTCGCCACGCGGCTGCGCACCGGATGAACGCCCCCAAAGAACCTGACGGCGGCCCAGCAACCTCGCGCCAGGTTGCTGGGCCGCCGTCGGGTAGAAATTAGGGGTGGAGGAGGTGGGTTCTCAGGCGGGCTACGTGGCCCTGGGCATCGACGTTGTATTCCGCGTGGGTGAGCGTGCCGTCCTCGGCGATGACGAACGTCGAGCGCAGGGTGCCCTGGAAGGTGTGCTCCCCGTCCGTCTTCTGCCCGTAGCTGCCGTAGGCCCGGGCGACGACTCCGCCGTAGTCGGACAGGAGCGAGAACGTCAGGCCCTCGTCAGCGGCGAAGGCCCGCAGCGACTCCGGATCATCGGGCGAGACGCCGAGGACCTCGAAGCCGGCTGCCGCCAGCGCGGAGAGGTTGTCGCGGAAGTCGCAGGCCTCGGTGGTGCAGCCGGGCGTCGACGCCTTGGGGTAGAAGTAGAGGATGACCTTCCGGCCGGCGAAGTCGGACTTCGAGACGGTCCGTTCCTCTGAGTCGGTGAGCGTGAAGTCCGGTGCGATGTCTCCGGCTCGGAGCTGAGTCGTTGTCACGGTCATGGTGGGTCCTTTCATCGTTGAATGGTGCTTCCAGGAATGGTGCTTCCAGCGGCCACGAGTGCACACGCATGCGCGGCCGAGTCCTCGATGAGCGCTGCGGCGCGCTCGGACAGCGTGCCCAGGTCCGCGGGGCCCGGCGCGATCGACAGAGCCGCGGTGATTCCCGCCTCCCGACACTCGGCCGGGCTCAGCCCGACCCGTCCGGCGATGACGATCACCCGCGCCGAGGCGGGGGCGTGGTGCCGCACGGCCGCGACGACCTTCCCGCCCAGGGACTGCGAGTCGAAGGAACCCTCGCCGGTGAGCACGAGATCGGCCCCGGCGAGTGCCGCGCTCAGCCCGACGGCCTCGGCGACCATCTGCGATCCCGGCACCACCTCGGCGCCGAGCAGCGTCGTCAATGCCAGCGGAATCCCGCCGGCGGCACCGAAGCCGGGGGTCGCGGACAGCGCCTCGGCCTCCTCCGCTGAGGAGGTGAGCACCTCGGCGAGGTGGCCCAGACCGGTGTCGAGCACGGTCACGGAGTCCCCGTCCGCACCCTTCTGCGGACCGAAGACCGCCGCCGCCCCGCGGGGGCCGGTGAGCGGATTGTCGACATCGACGGCGATGCGCCAGCGCACTTCCCGTGCCCGCGGATCGAGCTCTGAGACATCGACGGCAGCGACAGAGACCAGCCCACCGCCGCCGGGGGCGATCGGTTCGCCCTCGGCATCGGTGAATCGCGCGCCGAGGGCCGTGGCGATGCCGACGCCGCCGTCGGTGCTCGCCGAACCGCCGATGCACAGCAGGATCTCCTCGACGCCGGTCTCGAGCACGGCGCGGGCGATCAGTCCGACCCCGAAGGTGTCGGCTCGCTCGGGGCGCAGCGGCACGTCCGAGACCTGCGGCAGTCCGTTGGCCTGGGCCGCCTCGATGACGGCGGTGGTGCCGGCGGGGGAGATCCCGAAGGCCGCCGAGGTGGCCCGACCGAGCGCATCGACCGTGTCCACGGTGCGCGGCTGGGTGCCCCAGACGGCGAGCAGGGTCTCGAGCGTGCCCTCTCCGCCGTCGGCGAAGGGCAGCTCGATCACGTCGGCTGCGGGGAAGGCGGTACGTGCGCCGCGGGCCATGGCGGCCGCGGCGGCGGGTGCGGAGGCCGAACCCTTGAAGGAGTCGGGGGCGCAGACGATCGTCGGGGCGCTCTGGGGCACTGGGGTGGACTGTGGCACTGTGTCGTGACTCATGGCCTCATTCAACCTCATCGTCTGTCCGGGGTGGTCTGTGGTCCATTATCCACGATCCGGAAGAAAGTTTCCACAAAAATGTGTGAGCAATTTGACATCGGTGGGGGCGGCCAGCAGACTCGAACCAATCGTTCGGAAATGGTATCCCGAACCGTGACAGTCTGATCAGAGACGGCCTTAACAGCCAGCCAAGGAGGTCATCGTGGACCTGGCCGAGTTCAACCGACTCCCAGCCGACGACGCACGCACGCTGCTGCGCCCCTGCCTCGACGTCGACCGCTGGATCGATGCCGTCGTCGCCGCACGGCCGTTCACCGACCTCGACTCCGCCCTCAACTCGGCGCGCGAGGATGCCGCCCCGCTGAGCAGCGACGAGATCGCAGCCGCAATGTCCCACCATCCGAGGATCGGTGAGAAGGCGAAGGGTGAGAGCGCCGAGGCTGCCCACTCGAGCCGCGAACAGGCCGGGCTCGGCACCCTTGAGGCCGATGTGCAGTCGCGGCTGGCCGCCGGCAACGCCGCCTACGAAGAGCGCTTCGACCGCGTCTTCCTCATCCGCGCCGCCGGTCGCAGCCCCGAAGAGATCCTCTCCGAACTCGACCGTCGCATGGACAACTCCGCCGCCGACGAGGAAGCCGAAGTCGGAGACCAGCTGATTCAGATCGCCGCCCTCCGACTCGAAGGAATCCTCGCATGAGCTTCATCACCGCCCACGCACTCGACTCGACCGTCGGCACACCGGCCGCAGGCCTCGAGGTCACTCTCTATGACGGCGCCGAGGTCATCATCTCCGCCCGCACCGACGACAACGGGAGGGTCTCGGACTTCGGACCCGACCACCTCGAACCCGGCGACTACCGGATCGTGTTCGGCACCGGCGACTACTTCGCCGCCCGGAACATGGATCATTTCCACCCGGTGGTCACGATCGACTTCAGCGTCCAGGCCGGGCAGGCGCACTATCACATCCCACTGCTGCTCAGCCCCTTCGCCTACAGCACCTACCGCGGCAGCTGAGCCGCACCCTCAATCACCATCAGGGGAAGCAGGCCCCCTGCAGGATCCAGGTCCTCAACAAACCGCCGAAGCCGACCGGTGCTCACCACCGGCGGGCCTCGCCAATCGAATGGACACGGCGCGCGCAGGTGCGCACGCCGACGAACTGGAGGAATACCGCAATGAGCACAGTCCGACTGACATCGAACCAGTACGGCAAGGCAGAGAACCGACTCATGCGGGTCTACCGTGACGCCGAACGTCACGAGATCCGCGACCTCAACGTCACCTCGCAGCTGTGGGGCGACTTCGAGACCGCCCACACCGAAGGCGACAACGCCCACGTCGTCGCCACCGATACGCAGAAGAACACGGTCTTCGCGAAGGCCAAGGAACTCGGCGTGAGCTCGCCCGAACAGTTCCTCATCGGCCTTGCCGATCACTTCACCTCGAGCTTCGACTGGGTCACCGGCGGCCGGTGGGAGGCCGAGGAATACGGCTGGGACCGGATCAACGACCACAACCACTCGTTCTTCAAGTCCGCACCCGAGGTCCGCACCGTCGTGTTCACCCGCGACGGAGACAAGGACACGCTGATCTCCGGCTTCAACGGCCTCACCGTGCTCAAGACCACCGAATCGGGCTTCGTCGGCTACCCGAAGGACAAGTACACGACGCTGCCGGAGACCGAGGACCGCATCCTCGCCACCGACATCGCCACCCGGTGGATCTACAACACCACCGACCTCGACTTCGAGGCCGTGTACGCCCAGGTCAAGGAGATCATCCTCGATTCCTTCACCGACCACTTCTCCCACGCGCTGCAGCACACGCTCTACCAGATGGGGGAGAAGGTCATCGAGGCCGTGCCGCAGATCGACGAGATCCGCTTCTCCTGCCCGAACAAGCACCACTTCCTCTACGACATCGAGCGCTTCGGGCTCGAGAACCCGAACGAGGTCTTCATCGTCGCCGACCGCCCCTACGGCCTCATCGAGGCCACCTTCACCCGCGACGGCGTCGCCGAGAACAAGGACGCCTGGGCACAGATCGCCGGTTTCTGCTGAGCCGGCACAGCTGCTGAGTTCGGACAGTTCCGACACCGGACTCCCGGTCGCGATACGATTCCGGGAGTCCGGACCCCGTGAGAAGGAAACCCCGCAATGACACAGGACACCACCTCGGCGAACCTGAGGAGCACCACCACCGACGAAGAGGTCGATGAATGGCTCGAGTCCTGGGAGGGACTCGTAGGCGCGCGCGGCACCCAGCGCGCCGGCGAGATCATGGAGGCGCTGCGCCGCCGCGCGGCCACGAACTCCATCGCCCAGCCCAAGGTCACCACCACCGACTACGTCAACACGATCCCCGCCGATCAGGAGCCGATCTATCCGGGCGAGGAGAACGTCGAGCGCCGCTACCGCAGGTGGCTGCGCTGGAACGCGGCCATGCTCGTCCACCGAGCGCAGCGCCCCGAGATCTCCGTGGGCGGACACATCTCCACCTACGCCGGAGCCGCCACTCTCTATGAGATCGGCTTCAACAACTTCTTCCGCGGCCAGGACCATCCCGGCGGCGGCGACCAGGTGTTCTTCCAGGGCCACGCCTCACCGGGAATGTACGCCCGCGCGTTCCTCGAAGGTCGCCTGTCCGAGGCCGACCTCGACGGATTCCGGCAGGAAGCCTCGAAGGCACCGCACGGTCTGAGCTCCTATCCGCACCCGCGGCTGATGCCCGAGTTCTGGCAGTTCCCGACCGTGTCGATGGGGCTCGGCCCGATCAACGCGATCTATCAGGCGCAGATGAACCGCTATCTGCACAACCGCGGCGTCAAGGACACGAGCGACCAGCGGGTATGGGCGTTCCTCGGCGACGGCGAGATGGACGAACCCGAATCGCGCGGCGCCCTGCAGCTGGCCGCGAACGAGGGACTCGACAACCTGACGTTCGTCATCAACTGCAACCTCCAGCGCCTCGACGGACCGGTCCGCGGCAACGGAAAGATCGTCCAGGAACTCGAGGCGACCTTCACCGGCGCCGGCTGGGACGTCATCAAGGTGCTGTGGGGCCGCGAATGGGACTCCCTGCTCGAGGCCGACCACACCGGCGAGCTCGTGCGGATCATGAACGAGACCCTCGACGGGGACTATCAGACGTTCAAGGCCGAATCCGGCGGATTCATCCGCGACAACTTCTTCGGTCGATCACCGACGACCAAGGGCCTCGTCGAGCATCTGTCCGATGACGACATCTGGAACCTCAAGCGCGGCGGCCACGATTACCACAAGGTCTTCGCCGCCTATCAGAAGGCCGTGAACACCAAGGGCAAGCCCACCGTCATCCTCGTCCAGACGGTCAAGGGCTACGGGTTGGGCACGAGCTTCGAATCGCGCAACGCCACCCACCAGATGAAGAAGTTCACCGCCGACGACGTCAAGGCCTTCCGCGATCGGATGGACATCCCGATCTCGGACAAGGTCATCGACGACGATCCCTACGCGGTGCCCTACTATCATCCGGGCGCCGACGACGACGCGATCCAGTACATGCTCGATCGTCGCCGCCAGCTCGGCGGATTCCTGCCTGCTCGCAAGCCGGAGAACAATCAGAAGACTCTGCCGGCACCCAGCGACAAGGCCTTCTCGCAGTCGAAGAAGGGCTCGGGCAAGCAGCTCGCCGCCACCACCATGGCCTTCGTCCGCCTGCTCAAGGACCTCATGCGTGAGAAGGGGCTGGGGGAGCGGATCGTGCCCATCATCCCCGATGAGGCTCGCACCTTCGGCATCGACGCGTTCTTCCCGACCGCGAAGATCTACAACCCGAACGGGCAGAACTACCTCGCCGTCGACCGCGAGCTCTTCCTCTCCTACAAGGAGGCTGTGTCCGGTCAGCTGCTCCATGTCGGCATCAACGAGGCCGGAGCCGCGGCCGGGTTCACCGCCGCCGGCACCGCGTACTCCACGCACGGCGAGCCGATGATCCCTATCTACGTCTTCTACTCGATGTTCGGCTTCCAGCGCACAGGCGATGCCTTCTGGGCCGCCGGTGACCAGATGACCCGCGGGTTCATCATCGGCGCGACCGCCGGGCGGACGACGCTGACGGGTGAGGGCCTGCAGCATGCCGACGGTCATTCCCCGGTGCTCGCGGCTACGAACCCGGCCGTGCGCGTGTACGATCCGGCCTACGGCTACGAGATCGGCCACATCGTCCGCGACGGCCTGCACCGCATGTACGGCGAGCACGACCTCGGCGAGGACGAGCGCAACGTCATGTACTACCTCACCGTCTACAACGAGCCGATGGTCCAGCCGGCCGAACCCGACAACGTCGACGTCGAGGGGATCCTCAAAGGCATCCATCGCGTCGCCGAGGCGGGGACCCCCGCCGAGGCTGGGCAGGGCTCGCGTCCGCAGGCCCAGCTGCTCGCCTCCGGCGTCGCCGTGCCCTGGGCGCTGGAGGCCCGCGAGCTGCTCGCCGCGGACTGGGGGGTCGAAGCGGCCGTGTGGTCGGTGACCTCCTGGGCGGAGCTGCGCCGGGATGCCCTCGAGTGCGAGGCGGAGCTGCTGAGCGACGTCGAGGCCGAACCGCGTGTGCCCTACGTCCGGCAGCGACTCGGCGAGGAGCCGGGGCCGATCGTGGCCACGAGCGACTTCGACTCGACCCAGCCCGACCTCGTCCGGCCGTTCCTCGACCAGACGTTCGCGACCCTCGGCGCCGACGGGTTCGGGTTCTCCGACACCCGTGCCGCAGCCCGCAGGCACTTCAAGATCGATGCCCACTCGATGGTCGTGCGGACCCTGCAGCTGTTGGCCCGACGCGGTGAGATCGACCCCGGCACCCCCGCCGAGGCGGCCCGCCGTTACGAACTCAACGACGTCAACGCGGGGACCTCGGGAATGGCCGGCGGCGATTCCTGAGGTCGCTCAGGCACCGCCGCGCATATCGACCGAGATCTGCGCGGCGGCCGAGCGCAGCAGCGGGATCGCACGGTCGGCGAAGGCCTGATCGACGCGGCTGACCGGCCCGGACACCGAGATCGCCAGGGGAGCGGGGGCATCGGGGATCGCCATGGCGAAGCAGCGCACACCGAGCTCCTGCTCCTGTTCGTCGATGGCATAGCCGCGCTCACGGATGCGCTCGAGCTCCGCCTCGAGTGCGGAGATCGACCCGATGCTGAACTCCGTGGGCGTCGGCATGCCCGCGGTCGTGACAATGTGGCGCACCTGCTCGGCGTCGAGCCCGGCGAGCATCGCCTTGCCGACGCCGGTGTCGTGCATGTGCGCACGCCGCCCCACCTCGGTGAACATGCGCATCTGACGCTGAGAGGCGACCTGATCGACATAGACGACCATGTCGCCGTCCATCGTCGCCACATTCGCCGACTCACCGAGTTCGCTGACGAGATCCCGCAGATACGGGCGAGCGAACTGGCCGAGCTGGGAGCCGGCGAGGTTGCCCAGCCGGACGAGCCCCGGTCCGAGGGCATAGCCGCGGTCGGGCAGCTGCCGGACCACGCCGAGGTTGACCAGCGTATTCAACAGCCGGTGGATCGTCGGCAGGGGCAGGCTGACGTCGGCGGCGATGTGGCTCAGCGTCGCCGACCCCGAGGAGTTCGCGATGCATTCGAGCAGGCCGAAGGCGCGCTCGACGGACTGCACGCCGCCCTTCGTCTGGCGGATCGCAGGTGTGTCCTTGCTGCTCATCGATCATCCTTCTTCAGTGGGGAGCTTCGGCAGTGAAACTCAGCTCAGTCTAGACCGAAATGGAAGAAACTTTCCGAATCCGGCAATAGGCACTATAATTTCCATAAAGCAGAATTAAATATCCGCAATACGGAAACCCAATATCAGAGAGGATATTGCCATGGCCGCAACAAGCCCCGGATACTCCATCACCCTGCGCGTCGACACCACCGTCGGTGAGGCGTCGACGTCCGATCTCGTCGCCGCCGCCGCGTCCACCGGTGCGGGAGTGACCGCCCTCGACGTCGTCGAATCCACTCCGAACTCGGTGACCATCGACGTCAGCGCCGACACCCGCGACACCGCCCACGCTCAGGAGGTCTCCGACGCACTCGAGGCGCTGCCCGGCGTCGACGTCCGCAAGGTCTCCGACCGGACCTTCCTCCTCCACCTCGGCGGCAAGCTCGAATCCGCTCCGAAGGTGCCCCTGCGCAACCGCGACGACCTCTCCCGCGCCTACACCCCCGGTGTCGCCCGAGTGTGCATGGCGATCGCGGAGAACAAGGAAGACGCCAGGCGGCTGACGATCAAGCGCAACACCGTCGCCGTGGTCACCGACGGCACCGCGGTCCTCGGCCTCGGCGACATCGGCCCCGAAGCGGCCATGCCTGTGATGGAGGGCAAGGCGGTGCTGTTCAAGCAGTTCGCAGGCGTCGACGCCTGGCCGGTGGCCCTGGACACGAAGGACACCGAGGAGATCATCGCGATCTGCAAGGCCATCGCTCCGGCCTACGGCGGCATCAACCTCGAGGACATCGCCGCCCCGCGCTGCTTCGAGATCGAGGCCCGCCTGCGCGCCGAACTCGATATCCCCGTCTTCCACGACGATCAGCACGGCACCGGCGTCGTCACCCTGGCCGCGCTGAAGAACTCGCTCAAGGTCGTGGGCAAGCGGATCGAGGACCTGCGCATCGTCGTCTCCGGCGTCGGTGCCGCGGGCAATGCGATCATCCGCCTCCTCCAGGTCGCGGGCGCGACGAACATCATCGCGTGCGGGCGGTCCGGTGCCATCGGACCGAACTCGACCGTCGATACCGAGCACAAGCGCTGGCTGCAGGCGAACACGAACCCCGACGGCTTCGAGGGCACCCTCAAGGAGGCCGTCGTCGGGGCCGACGTGTTCATCGGCGTCTCGGCTCCCAATGTCCTCGACGGTGACGACATCAAGGCGATGAACGACGACGCACTCGTCTTCGCGATGGCCAATCCCGACCCCGAGGTGGACCCCGCCGAGGCGATCAAGTACGCGGCCGTGGTCGCCACCGGACGCAGCGACTACCCGAACCAGATCAACAATGTGCTCGCCTTCCCCGGCATCTTCCGCGGCCTGCTCGACGCCGAGGCCCGCGACGTCGACGAGAACATCATGGTCGCCGCCGCCGACGCCATCGCCTCGTGCATCCCCGAGGACGAACTCCATCCCGGCTACGTCATCCCCTCGGTCTTCGATCCCGAGGTCGCGAAGAAGGTCGCCGAGGCGGTCACCGCCGTCTCGTCGTAGGCGACGCAATCGTCGTGTGCCCTGTGAGTCACCGTGCCCAGGGCAGTGCAATGAGAGACAATGAGGCCAGGCTCGGCACAGTCGCCTCGCCGTCGAATCCCGTGCAGAGAAAGTGAATGTGAAAGTGGAGAAAGCAACGTTGGCCGACATCGATTCACTGCTGGGGGACACTGATGAGCTCCTGGCAGGAAGCTACCCCGGCGAGCGTGACGTCCGCCAGCCGGTCCACACCGTCTATGTGCCCGGTGACCGGACGACACCGGATCTGCCGCGCCGCTGGGGTCGGCAGGCCCTCGATTTCGTCGACGAGCACGGAGGTATGCTCCAGCTCGCCGGGAAGGTCATCACGGCCACCCGCAAGGAGGCCGGCCCCCTTCCGACTTCGCAGATGCCCAGCCTCCACCAGGTCGCCCGCGAGGCCGAACTCCTCGCCGAGGCGGTCACGACGAAGCTCGAGACCGAGCCCATCGAGGACCTGCGCCTGGACTTCGAGGACGGCTTCGGCGACCGCGGCGACGAAGTCGAGGACGAATGGGCGATCAAGGCCGCCCGCGATGTGGTGACCGGACGCTCGGAGACCGGGGCACCGGCCTTCGCAGGCATCCGATTCAAGTGCCTCGAGGCGGCCACCCGGGAACGGGGACTGCGCACCCTCGATCTGTTCCTCGCCGAGCTCATCGCCGCAGGCGGTGAGGTCCCGGACAACCTCGTGCTCACCCTGCCCAAGGTGAGCACCGTGGACCAGGTGAGGGCGATGGTGCTCGCGTGCCGGGCGCTGGAGAGGGAGCACAACCTCGGCGAGGGGACCCTGACCTTCGAGATCCAGGTCGAGACTCCGCAGCTCGTCCTCGGCGCCGACGGGACGATGCCCCTGGCTCCGGCGATCCACGCCGGCGAAGGACGCGTGACCTCCCTGCACTACGGCACCTACGACTACTCGGCGTCGATGGGCGTGGCCGCGGCCTACCAGGCGATGGACCATCCGGTCGCGGACTTCGCGAAGAACCAGATGATGCTCGCCGTCGCCGGCACCGGCGTCCACCTCTCCGACGGATCGACGAACATCCTCCCGCTCGGCGAACCCGAGGAGGTCCACCACGCGTGGGCCCTGCACGCCGGACTCATCCGCCGTCACCTCAAACGCGGCATCTACCAGGGCTGGGACCTCCATCCGCACCAGCTGCCGACGCGGTTCTTAGCGACCTTCGCGTTCTTCCGTGAGGGCGGGGCCCCGGCGGCCCATCGTCTGCGCAGCTACGTCTACAAGGCGGACTCGACGGTCCTCGACGAACCGGCCACGGCGAAGGCACTCGCCCGGTACCTGCAGCGCGGACTCGTGTGCGGGGCCCATACGGAAGAGTTCGTCACCACGCATACGAAGCTCAGCCTCGGCGAGCTGGCACAGCTGGCCCGCACCGGACACCTCAACTGAACACCTGACGAAGGAGATCCCACCCATGACGACGACCGATCCCTACACCTACTGGGCCCCGACCGGCGGGCATCCGCCGCAGTCGGACCTGCTCACCGACCGGGCGCTGGTGACCGAGGCCTACACGGTCATCCCGCGCGGGGTGCTGCGCGACATCGTCACCTCGAACCTGCCCGAATGGACAGGAACCCGGTCCTGGGTGCTCAGCAAGCCCGTGGCCGGGGGAGCGGTGACGTTCTCCCAGACCATCCTCGAGGTCGCCCCCGGCGGCGGGTCGGACAAGCCCGAGCCGCAGCCCGAGGTCGAGGGATTCCTCTTCGTCATGGCCGGCACCCTCGAGGTCACCCATGAGGGCACCGCGCACGAACTCACCCCCGGCGGGTTCGCGTTCCTTCCTGCCGGTGAGGCGTGGAGTGCGAAATCCACCGGCACCGAGGCGGCCCGATTCCATTGGGTGCGCAAGCGCTACCAGCCGGTGGCGGGGCTGACGCCCGAGGCGAAGTTCGGCAACGAGACCGACGTCGACCCCTCGCCGATGCCCGGCACCGACGGACGCTGGCGGACCACTCGGCCGCTCGATCCGGAGAACCTGGCGTATGACATGCACGTCAATATCGTCACCTTCGAAGCCGGTGCGGTCATCCCGTTCGCGGAGACGCATGAGATGGAGCACGGGCTCTACGTGCTCGAAGGCAAGGCCGTCTACCGGCTCAACGGCGACTGGGTCGAGGTGCAGGAGGGCGACTTCATCTCGATGCGCGCCTTCTGCCCGCAGGCCTGCTATGCGGGTGGCCCCGGACGCTTCCGCTACCTGCTGTACAAGGACGTCAACCGTCAGGTCGAGCTCTGAGACGCTCGGGCTCTGAGACGCTCGGGCTCTGACCTTCTCGGACTCTGGGGCGACATGACAAGAACGGCGGACCATTCGGTCCGCCGTTCTTTGTTGTCACGCTCGCGGCGCGGTTGTCTCTGCGCTCGAGCGTGGCGGGCTCAGATGAGCTGCAGGGTCCGCGCGGTGTACTCGGAGAGTTCCTTGAGCAGCGTCTCGTCCTCGACGAGGTCGCGGCCGAGCGAGGGGATCATGTCCTTGACGTCGGACTCCCAGGACGCGTACTGGCGGGGGAAGCAGGTCTTGAGCAGGTTGACCATGATCGGCACGGCCGTCGACGCACCCGGTGAGGCGCCGAGCAGAGCCGCGATCGACCCGTCGGCCGAGGAGATGAGTTCTGTGCCGAACTGGAGGACGCCGCCCTTCTTCGGATCCTTCTTCATCACCTGCACACGCTGACCGGCCTGGATGAACTCCCAGTCGGAGGGGTCGATGTTCGGGATGAACTGGTGCATCGCCTCGAAGCGGGCCTTCTTCGTCGCCGCCAGCTCACCGAGCAGGTAGGTGACGAGGTCGGTGTTGTCCTTGGCGACGTTGAGCATCGTGGCGAGGTTGTTCCCGCGCACGGAGAACGGCAGGTCGGTGAAGCGGCCCTTCTTGAGGAACTTCGGCGAGAAGCCGGCGTAGGGGCCGAACATCAGGTAGTCCTTGCCGTCGACGACACGCGTGTCGAGGTGCGGCACCGACATCGGAGGGGCGCCCTGGGCGGCCTGGCCGTAGACCTTGGCCTGGTGGCCGGCGACGACATCGGGGTTCGAGGTGCGCAGGAAGATTCCGGACACGGGGAAGCCGCCGTAGCCGCGGCCTTCGGGGATCCCGGACTTCTGGAGCAGGGGCAGGGCCCCGCCGCCGGCGCCGACGAAGACGAACTTCGCGCCGATCCGGTGGGTCTCGTGCGAGAGCAGGTCCTTGACCGTCAGCGTCCATCCGTCGGAGGCGCGTTCGAGGTCGCTGACCTGGTGGCTGGTGCGCACGGTCGCGCCCTTGTCGGCGATGTAGCTGAGCAGCTGGTGAGACAGGGAACCGAAGTCGACGTCGGTGCCCAGCTCGGTCCGCGAGATGCCGTTGACCTGTCCGGGTCCGCGGCCTTCGAACATCAGCGGCAGCCATTCGGCCTGTGTCGCCGGGTCGTCGGAGTACTCCATCTGCGAGAACAGCGGGTTGCGCACCATCGTCTCGTAGCGGCGCTTGATGTAGTCGCGGCCCTTCTCGCCACGGCCGTAGCTGACGTGGGGGATCGGGTTGATGAACGACTTCGGATCGGTGAGCACGCCGGTGTCGACGAGGTGCGACCAGTACTGGCGCGAGTGGTGGAACTGCTGGTTGATCGTCGAGGCCTTCTTCAGGTCGATGTCACCGTTGGAGTCCTCGGGAGTGTAGTTGAGTTCGCAGAGTGCGGCGTGGCCGGTGCCCGCATTGTTCCAGGGGTCCGAACTCTCGGAGGCCACATAGTCGAGCTTCTCGTAGACACGGATGTCCCAGTCGGGCTGAAGTTCGGTCAACATGGCACCGAGGGTGGCGCTCATGATGCCGCCGCCGATCAAGACGACGTCGACCTTTTCCTGCGGTGAGGGCATTTGGACTCTCATTCCTCGTCACTGACTGCTTCTATTCGCTACTCAGACTACTCTTCGGCATCGGCTCACCTGTAACCCGGGCAGGGTGAACACCCGTGCGTGGGAGCATTCTCACAGCGGATGGGCGTCCGCCCCGCCCGCCCGTTTCCGACCGTTCGGTCACTTTCCGCGGACACTCTGTGTCGCCTGCCACAAGGTGTGCAAACATGGGCACATGTCCAATCGTTTCCTCCTCCGTGACGCACTGGCCGAGTTCCCTCCCTACGTTCCCGGCAAGCCTCCCGTCAGTTCCCCCGGCCTGACCCCGTACAAGCTGTCCTCGAACGAGAATCACCTGCCGCCGCTGCCGGGTGTCCTCGACGCGCTCACCGCCGCCGCGGCGGTTCCCGCGAACTATCCCGATCCGACCGCTGCCGCCCTCGTGGCCGACATCGCCGATCGTCTCGATGTCGATGCCGCCGAGGTGGTCCCCGGTGCGGGTGCCTCGGAGATCCTGTCCGCACTGACGAACATCACTCTCGAATCCGGCACCTCCGTGGTCTATCCGTGGCCGTCGTTCGAGATGTATCCGATCCTCGCTTCCGCCCGCGGGGCGGAGAAGCGACCCGTCGATCTCCTGCCCGACGGCCGTCACGATTTCGCCGGGCTGGCCGCCGCGATCGATGACACGACCCGGCTGGTGCTGCTGTGCTCGCCGAACAATCCGACCGGTCCGACGATCGCCGATGCCGAGCTCGAGGGGTTCCTCGCCGAGGTGCCCGGCAACGTCATCGTCGTCCTCGACGAGGCCTACCTCGAATTCGCCTCCGAGGCCGCCGACGGTCTGGCCGCGCGGAAGAAGCATGCGAACCTCGTGCTCGCCCGCACCTTCTCCAAGGCCTACGGGCTAGCAGGTCTGCGGGTGGGTTACGGCGTCGCCGATGTCGAGATCGCCACGGCCCTGCGTCAGGTCATCGCCCCCTTCTCCGTGACCGCGCCCGCGCAGGCCGCGGCTCGGGAGTCCCTGGCCCGGATCGACGAGGTGGCCGTGCGGGCCAAGGAGGTCGCCGCCGTGCGCGACCGGTTCGCTCATGATCTGCGGGAGCTCGGATTCGACGTGCCCGATGCGCAGGGCAACTATGTCTGGATCGCGCTTGACCCCGAAGCGGCTGTCGCCTTCGAGGGTGCCTGCACCCAGCAGGCCGTGGCGGTGCGCCGGCTGCAGGGCGGTGTGCGTGTGAGCATCGGACCTGACGAGGCTCTCGACCGCGTGCTCAAGGTCGCGGCTGCTGCCCGACCATGAGTGTGGACGCGCCTGAGACGGATGCGGCTGTGACGGACTCTCTGCTCGGCGAGCTCGCTGCCGAGCTCAGCGCAGAGGCGCTGGTCACCGACCGCGACGTCATCGACGCGTTCTCGTCGGACAAGGCCCTGTTCTGCCCCGCCGGGCAGGCCGCGGCTCTGGTTCGGGCCGGCAGTGTCGATGATGTGGCCGCGGTGATGCGGTTTGCCACGAAGCATCGGATCCCTGTGGTCACCCAAGGTGCACGGACCGGGCTGTCAGGGGCGGCGAACGCCGTGGACGGGGCGATCCTGCTCAATGTCGCCAAGCTCAACGCGATCATCGACATCGATGAGGTGAATCAGACGTGCCGGGTCCAGCCCGGAGTCATCAACCAGGACCTCAAGACGGCACTGGCCGGGCACGGCCTGTCGTATCCGCCGGATCCGGGGTCAGTGGCGATCTCGACGATCGGCGGCAACGTCGCAACGAATGCCGGGGGCATGTGCTGTGTGAAGTACGGGGTGACGAAGGACTATGTGCGGGGCATGACCGTCGTCCTTCCCGACGGGACAGTGACGAAGCTCGGCCGGCAGACGGCCAAGGGTGTGGCCGGACTCGATCTGGCAGGTCTGTTCGTCGGGTCCGAGGGAACTCTGGGTGTCATCGTGGAGGTCACGTTGGGGCTGAAGTCGCTGCTGGCGGCCCCGGTGACCGGTGTCGCGGTGTTTTCGGACATGGAATCGGCCGGGCGCACGGTCACGGAGTTCATGTCCTCGGGGGCGGCGCCCTCGTTGTTGGAGCTCATGGATGGGGCGACGGTGGGAATGATCAACGCGTATGGGGACTTCGGTCTGCCCGACGAGGTCGGGGCGCTGTTGCTGGTGCAATCGGACGGGCCCGGTCAGGCCGGTGTTGCCGAACTCGAGTCGTTCCAGGCGATCGCCGAAGCTCAGGGCGCGGCCGAGGTGTTCTTCTCCGACGATCCGGCGGATTCGGAGATGTTCGTTGCCGCCCGACGGGCGGTGTCACCGGCGATGGAGCAGTACGTCGCCGGTCTCGGTGGGGGAGAGCTCATCGATGATGTGTGCGTTCCGCGCTCCCGCCTCGGCGAGTTCTTCGCTCGATTGGCCGACATCGCCGCCGCGCACACCGTGGAAGTGGCCACTGCCGGTCATGCCGGGGATGGGAACATGCATCCGAGTGTGCTCTTCGACGCTTCGGATGAGGCGAGTGTCGCCGAGGCGAAGGTGACGTTCGCGGAGATCATGCAGTTGGGTCTCGACCTGGGCGGGACGATCACCGGTGAGCACGGGGTCGGGTATCTGAAGAAGGACTGGCTGGGCCGTGAGCTCGATGCCGGGGCTCAGGCGCTGCAGGCGTCGATCAAATCAGCGGTCGATCCCTTGGGGATCCTCAACCCCGGCAAGATGCTCGGCTGAGATCTCGGGCGACCGAAATCAGCCCGGTCGGCGCATGTCGAAGCGCTGATCCGAGCTGATCCCGAAGTATGCGGTCGGTCCTCCGCCGCGCAGCACCGGCTCGGCGGCGACTGTGTCGACGATCCCGTCGACGAGGAGGGATTCGTCGAGATGGACACCGACCACTTCGCCCACGGTGAACCACGAGCCGGAGTTCTCACCCTCCGAGGTGCGGAGGTCGATGATCTGGGTGACTCGGCATTCGAAGGTCGCCGGTGATGCTGCCACGCGGGGCGCAGAGATCTCCACGGACTCGGCCGCCTCTAACTCTGCGGCGGAGAACTCGTCGACTTCCGCGGTGGTCGAGGAGGCGTTCATCGCCTCGGCGAGGGTGCGAGTGACGAGGTTCCAGGTGAACTCTCCGGTCTCCCGGCAGTTGGCGACGGTGTCCTTCCAGGAGTTGCTGGAGAAGCCCACGAGCGGTGGAGAGTAGTTCAGCGCATTGAAGAACGAGTAGGGGGCGAGATTGCGGCGGCCCTCGGAATCGACTGTGCCGATCCAGCCGATGGGCCGCGGCGCGACGATGGCGTTGAAGGGGTCATGCGGCAGGCGGTGGCCCTCGGACGGGCGATAGAAATGGGTCACCCGGTCATTCAAGCAGGTGTGCCGGGAGAGTGCACTGTGCAGGACAGTGTCTGGCGGGTTGCGTTCGTGACAGGACGATGACGGAGTGTGGCATTCCGTGACATCGCTCACACGGTGATCGTCCGATGCGGCCTACCGTGAGGACATGACTCTCACCCAGCTGCCCATCCTCGACCTCGGCCGGGCCGACGATCCTGCGACTGCCGAAGACTTCCGTGCCGAACTGCGTCGCGTCACGCACGAGATCGGCTTCTTCTACCTCGTCGGACACGGCATCCCCGACAGCGAGTTCTCCCGCATCATCGACGTCGCCCAGCGCTTCTTCGCCCTGCCCGAGGCCGACAAACTCGCGATCGAGAACACGAACTCCCCGCACTTCCGCGGCTACACCCGCACCGGCGGCGAACGCACGCAGGGCCGAGTGGATTGGCGGGAGCAGATCGACATCGGCCCCGAACGCGCACCCGTGGCCGAACCCGTCCACGACTTCGACCACCTCACCGGCCCCAACCAGTACCCGGAAGGTCTGCCCGAACTGCGGGAGGCCACAGAATCCTGGCACGCACGACTGAGCGAGGTCGGCGACCGGCTGCTGAGCGAATGGGCACTCAGCCTCGGGCAGTCCGGCGACCACTTCGCGTCCGCGTTCGCCGAGGACCCCGCCTCGTTCATCAAGATCGTCCGCTATCCCGAAGCCGAATCCGAATCCGTCACTCAGGGTGTGGGCGAGCACCGCGACGGCGGCACCCTCACCCTGCTCTACCCGCAGCCGGGGACGACCGGCCTGCAGGTGCGCACCGATGACGGCTGGATCGACGCCGCCCCGATCGAGAACGCCTTCGTCGTCAACATCGGCAAACTCCTCGAGGTCGCCACGAACGGCTACCTCAAGGCCACCGTCCACCGCGTCCTGCCGACGGGCCCCGGCGAGGACCGCATCTCGATCCCGTTCTTCTACAATCCTGCCCTCGACGCCCGCCTGCCCGAGGTCTTACTGCCCGCCGAGCTCGCCGCCGAAGCCCGCGGGGTCACTCAGGACGAACGCGACGCCCTCCACGCCGTCTACGGTGAGAACGCGTTCGCCTCCCGGCTGCGCTCGCACCCGAACGTCGCCGAGAAGTACTATCCGGACCTCATCGGCGCCGAGGTCTGAGCCACACGTCAGCGACGAGTCCGCTCCGACAGCACCGCGATATCGTCGGGGCGCACCCGGCAGCAGCCGCCGATGATCCGCGCACCGAGGCGGGTCCACGTCTCCACCGGCCACGACCCGACCCCGGCTTCCGCACCGGTGTCCCGCCATTCCATGGTGTCCGCGTCGTAGGTCTCACCCGAGTTCGGGTAGGCGATGAGCGGCAGGTCGGTGTGCCTGGACAGCTCCTCGAGGGCCGGGGTGACGAGGGAGGGCCGGACACAGTTGACCCCGACCGCCTGCACCGTCGCCGAGGTGGACGCCACCTCGGCGAGTTCGGCCAGGGAGCTGCAGTCGGGCAGAGTGACCGTCGTGTCAGTGCCCTCGCGTAGGGTCACACTTATCCACGCAGGCAGACCGACCTCCTCGGCGAGGAGGAGGACCGCGTGGATCTCGTCGAGACGCGGCTGGGTCTCGACGGCGAGCAGATCCGCTCCCGCCTCGGCGAGGGCGGCGATGCGGGGTCGCTGGAAGGCGGTGTACTCCTCGGACGTCAATCGATAGTCACCGGTGTACTCCTCGCCTCCGCCCAGGGCGGCACCGTACGGGCCGACGGAGCCCGCGACGAGGACGCGACCATCGCCGGCGCCAGGACCGGTGCCGGACGACGGGGCAGTCGCCGCGGCGGAGCGGGCGATCTCCACGCTGCGGGTGATGACCTCGCGTCCCTCGGCGGGGGACAGGCCGGCTCGTGCGAACCCGAGCGGGGTCGCCTGATAGCTCGCGGTCGTCAGGATCCGGGCACCGGCGGTGATGAACTCCGCGTGGACTTCGGCCAGCGTCTCTGCGTCTTCGCGGATGAGGTCGGCCGACCACAGCCCGTGGTCGAGGTCGACGCCGCGGGTCTCGAGCGCTGTGCCCAGCCCGCCGTCGAGGACGAGGGGATGGGCCGCCTCGGCGGAGGCGAGCATCTGCGTGAACGTCATAGTCCCAGTTAAGCTTGACCGGTGAGCTCAACCGAATCCCCCGCATCATCTGAGACGTCGACCCCTGCGCCGACGGGCGACGCCATCAACGACCGAACACAGTTCGGCTTCGAGGTCGGCACCCGCCTGGACACGGGCGGACGCACCGGCGTCATCCACACCCCGCACGGGGACATCCAGACCCCTGCGTTCATTCCTGTCGGCACGAAAGCCACGGTCAAGGCCGTCCGCCCCGACGAGGTCGCCGCACTCGGCGGACAGGCCGTGCTCGCCAACGCCTACCACCTCTACCTGCAGCCCGGATCGGACCTCATCGACGAGGCCGGCGGACTCGGTGCCTTCATGAACTGGCCCGGCCCCACGTTCACCGACTCGGGCGGCTTCCAGGTGATGAGCCTCGGCTCCGGGTTCAAGAAGGTCATCTCGATGGAGTCGACGGGCGAGCAGAACGACGAACTCGTCGCCGTCGGCAAGGAACGGCTGTCGAACGTCGACGACGACGGGGTGACGTTCAAGTCCCACCTCGACGGATCGATGCACCGGTTCACCCCGGAGATCTCGATGCGCGTCCAGCACGAACTCGGCGCCGACATCATGTTCGCCTTCGACGAGCTCACCACGCTGGTCAACACCCGCGGCTACCAGGAGGAATCGGTTGAGCGGACTCGACTGTGGGCGATCCGCTGCATCGAAGAGCACTTCCGCCTCACCGAGGCCCGCTCCCACCGGCCCTATCAGGCGCTCTTCGGTGTCCTCCAGGGTGCGCAGTACGAGGACCTGAGGCGCACGGCCGCCCGTGACCTCGGCGCCATGGACTTCGACGGGTACGGCATCGGCGGCGCGCTGGAGAAGGAGAACCTCGGCATCATCATCCGCTGGGTGTGCGAAGAGCTGCCCGAGGACAAGCCGCGGCACCTCCTCGGCATCTCCGAACCCGACGACCTCTTCGAGGCGATCAAGACCGGTGCCGACACCTTCGACTGCGTCTCACCCTCCCGCGTGGCCCGCAACGCCGCGATCTACACCCGCGACGGCCGGTACAACCTCACGGGAGCGAAGTACCGCCGCGACTTCGGCCCACTCGACCCGGACTGCGACTGCTACACGTGCCAGAACTACTCACGGGCCTACCTGCGGCACCTGTACAAGGCCAAGGAGATGCTCTTCTCGACCCTGTGCACGATCCACAACGAACACTTCGTCGTTTCAATGGTCGCCGAGATCCGGCAGGCCATGATCGACGGTCGCTTCTCCGAACTCGAGGTCGAGGTGCTCGGCCGCTACTACGCCAAACAGCGCTAGCCCAGCTGCGGTGTGCCGCCGCAGCCAGCGCTTCAGGTCACGCGAAACTCGAAAGACCCGCCGCCGGCGACGACTTTTTCGACATTCGCGTGACCTGAGTGGCGGGCTCAGCGAGCGTAGCTCGGTTCGTGGCGTTTGACGATCGTGATCACCCGGTAGGTCACGGGCATGAGGATGACCTCGACGGCGACCTTGTAGACGAAGCCGACGACGATGTAGTTGAGGAAGTCGAGTCCCGGAATGACCCCGGCGAAGGCGATGATGCAGAAGAGCAGGGTGTCGACGAATTCGCCGACGCCGGTCGAGGTGAGCAGCCGGACCCACAGCTTCGATTCGCCCATCCGCTTCTTCACGGCCACGAGCACCCACGAGTTGAGCAGCTGGCCGACGAAGTACCCGGCCAGTGAGGCCGCGACGATGCGCGGATAGAAGCCGAGGACCGCGGCGAAGGCGTCCTGGTTCTCATACCCGGGTCCCGGAGGGGAGATGAGCACGAGCCAGAAGACGAAGGTCGCGAGTATCTGCAGGCCGAACCCGGTGATCACGGCCTTGCGGGCGGCCTTGAAGCCGTACACCTCGCTGATCACGTCGCCGAGGATGTAGGCGATGGGGAAGAGGAACGCACCGCCGTCGGTGACGACGGGTCCGAAGCCGATGACCTTCGTGGCCGAGATGTTCGAGATGATGAGCACCGCGCAGAACACGGCGAGGAAGACCGCATAGTAACGGCCTCGCGAGGACGCGAAGGCAGCCAGTCGGGTTGCGGTGTTCGAGGGCGCCGAATCGCTGGTGCGATCCGGCTGTCCAGACTCGCTTTCCGGTCGTCCGGGATCGCTGTCAGGTGTCGTCGCGGGCAACGGTGATCTCCTTGCCGTTTGTGATCGTCAGCAGCTGCTCGTAGCTCAGCGGCATCATCGAGTTCGGGGTGCCGGCCGCGGCCCACATGACCGGGTGGCTCTTCAGCGCGACATCGACGTAGGTGGGGATCGGCACCGGGTGCCCGCACGGGGCGACTCCGCCGATGACCTGGCCGGTGGCCTCGCGGACGAGGTCTTTGTCGGCCCGGTCGAGGCCGTCGATGCCCAGCTGGTCGGCGACATAGTCGGTGTCGACGCGGTGGGCTCCCGAGGTCATGATGAGCACGGGGTCGCCGCCGGAGGAGAAGATGAGGCTGTTGGCGATGGCGCCGACGTCGACTCCGATCTTCTCCGCCGCTGCGGCCGCGGTCGGGGTGGCCTCGGCGAACACGCGGACCTCCGGGTCGATTCCGTGCTCCCGCAGCTGCTCTTCGACCTTCGCATGGTTGGGGTGCTGAGCGGGTGCCTCATCGCTCGCCGAGGCGGCCGTCGGGTCCGCCTCGACTGCGGACTTTTCGTCGTCGGCGGTGGGCTCATCGTCGATGCCGGGATCCTCGGTCACCGGTTCGGCGAGTCCGCGGCGACGCAGCAGGGGTGCGACATCGGGGCTGGTGCCGAAGAAGCGTTCGATCGCCGACATCGGGTCGAGCGAGTAGCCGGGGGCGAGGATGGCTTCGCGGAAGGCGTCTCCGGCCTCCCGGTTGAGTCCGCCCTGGGCGTCGAACCATTCGCTCACCCAGGCGGCGATGACCTCGGAGTAGAGGTAGGAATAGTAGCCGGCGGCATAGCCGGAGGCGAAGATGTGCCCGAAGTAGGTCGACCGGTAGCGCGGCGGGACGAGCGGTGAGAAGCCGGCGGCGGCGAGGACCTCGGATTCGAAGGACAGCACGTCGGTGATGTGCTCCCCGGCCTCGAGCGAATGCCAGGACAGGTCGAGCATTGCCGCGGCGAGGTATTCGATGGTGTCGAAGCCCTGCCCGAACTTCTCGCTGGCGATGAGGGCGTCGACGAGTTCGGTCGGCATCGGCTCACCCGTGTCGACGTGTTTGGCGAAGTGGGGGAGGACCTGCGGGTGGAAGCGCCACATCTCGTTGAGCTGGGAGGGGAATTCGACGTAGTCGCGGGGAACCGCTGTGCCCGCGGTCGACGGGTACGTCGAGTTCGCGAACAGGCCGTGCAGCACGTGTCCGAATTCGTGGAACAGGGTCGTCAGTTCGGTCGGGTTGAGCAGAGTCGGCCGTCCGGATCCGGGCTTGGCGAGGTTGAGTGAGAGCGTGACGACCGGGTGCAGGCCGGTCAGTCGTGAGGCCGGGACGAGCTGGTCCATCCAGGCCCCGCCGCGTTTCGTATCCCGGGCGTAGGGGTCGATGAGGACGAGGCCCAGGGGGCGTTCGGTGACGTCGGTGACCTCAAATGCGCGCACGTCCTCATGCCAGGCGGTGACGCCGTCATAGGGGGCGAAGGTGATGCCGTAGAGTCCGGTGGCTGCGCGGAAGACGCCCTCGGTCAGGACGGTGTCGAACTCGAAGTACTGGGCCACCTCGTCGGGGTCGATCCCGAATTCGTCGGCCCGGTACTTCGCGAGATAGTGCTTGACGTCCTCGGCAGCGACATCGTCGAGCCCGTAGCGGTCCCGGACCAGGCCGAGTTCTTCGTCGAGCTGAGCCTTGGCGGGGTTGATCAGGGAGGACACGATGTCGGCGGCGGCGTCGGGGTTGCCGGCGGTCTGGTTGTCGATGGCGTAGGAGGAGAAGGAGGGATAACCGAGCAGGTTCGCCTGCAGGGCCCGCAGCGCCGTGGTGTCGGCGACCTGGGTGCGGGTGTCGCCGTCGCCGCCGCGGGATCCGCGGGCCATCGAATTATTCAGCACATGTCGGCGGGTCTGCGCGGTGTCGAGGGACTCGAGCACGAGCTGCTGGGTGAAGTTGTTCAGCGACAGCAGGTACCCGTCGATGCCGCGTTCGCTCGCCCGGTTCTGCGCGGCGGCGATCTGATCGTCGTTCATTCCGGCCAGGGACTCGGCATCGCCGAGGTGGACGGCCAGTTCCCGGGTATCGAGCTGCAGGGCGCGGGAGAAGGAGTTCTCCAGCGTCGTCAGCTCGGCCGCGATCGTGGCCATCTGCTCCCGCTCCTCCTCGCCGAGGCGGGCTCCCGCGCGGACGAAGAGTTCGATCGTGAGCTCCTGCTGGCGCTTGTCCTCGGGGTTGAGGTCGGTGACGGAGACCTGCTCGATGCGGTGGAAGAGGTCGACGTCGAGGAGGATCTCGGTGCGGGTCGCGGACAGGACCTCCCACACCTCGGCGATGGCGTCGGTGAGTTCCGGGCGCAGATGGTTCGACTCGATGGCTGCGGCCACGGAGGCGATGCGGGTCATCGGCACGGACGCCGATTCGAACCTGACGGTGGTGGTGAAGAACGTCGACTCAGCGTCGTCGGCGACGATTCCGGCCACCTCGGCGCGGGCGTAATCGGTGGCCGTGCGCACCGCGGTCAGCAGGGATTCGGGGGTCACCGCGGAGAAGTCGGGCAGGGAATAGTCGCCCTGCGGGTCGAGGAACGCCTCCCAGACATCGATGTCGTTCGGTTCTGCGTTCATTCTCGACGTACCACTTTCTTCATGATTGGGATCTCCCACCGATCCTAACGTGAGTCGGCCGACCCGCGCATGATCGCTGATTACACTGGAGTGCATGGGCACTGGGCAGGGCAAGTCCCTCACACTCAACAGCGCATTCAGGGTCGGGTTCACCGGCACGCTGGGTGTGGGGCTGGCGATCGCACTGATGACGGCGCTGCAGTCCGTGGCGACGGTGCTCATCTACATCGGGTTGGCACTGTTCCTCGCTCTCGGTCTCGACCCGATCGTGCGGTGGCTGGTCGCACGGAGGATCCCGCGGTCGGTGGCGGTGATCCTCGTGGTCCTCGCGTTCATCCTCATCGTCGCGGGTGCCGGGCTGCTCATCGCGCCGGCGGTGATCATCCAGATCCAGACGTTCATCGGCGACCTGCCCGAGATCGTGGCGAACCTGGCGACGACCGGATGGGTGATGGAGCTCGAACGCCAGTTCACCGGCGCCATCGACGTCGATGAGATCTTCGCGAACATCGGCGAATGGGTCTCGGATCCGAAGAACGTGCTCTCGCTCGGCGGGGGAGTCGTGTCCATCGGGGCGGGGATCCTGAGCTTCCTCACCGGCGTCATCATCGTCGTCATCCTCACCATCTACTTCGCCGTGACCATGCCGACGATCAAATCCGCGATGTTCTCCCTGGTCGCGGCCTCGTCGCGGCCGACGGTCGAATCCGTCACCGAGGAGGTCACCCGATCCATCGGACGCTACGTCCTCGGTCAGCTGTCCTTGGGCATCGTCAACGGCGTGTGCTCGGCGATCTTCCTCAGCATCATCGGTGCACCCCTGCCGGCGCTGCTGGCGTTCATCGCCTTTCTCGCCTCGCTCATCCCGCTCATCGGCCCGATCACCGGCGCGGTCATCATCACCGCTTCGTGCCTCATGGTCTCCCCGGGCCTGGGCATCGCCGCCGGCATCTACTACCTCGTGTACATGCAGGTCGAGGCGTACCTGCTCAGCCCGCGCATCATGAAGGCCGCGGTCGATGTGCCCGGTGCCCTGGTGATCATCGCCGCGATCGCCGGCGGCACCTTGGGTGGGGTGCTTGGTGCCGTGGTCGCGGTGCCGGTGGCCGCCTCGGTGATGATCATCATCCGCAAGGTCGTCGTGCCCGCGCAGGCGAAGAGGTAGGGGTCGTTCAGCTCCGGTCGGGGTCGTCGTCGATGCGGGTGACGATGACGTGGATGATGAGCTTCGCGAGGTAGTAGGCGCCGAAATACCCGACCCCTGCTGCGACCACAGTGACGAGCAGGTTGCTCTCCCCGGTTCCGGCCATCGCCAGCCCCGCGAAGATCGCCGCAGAGATCGCCGCAAGATAAGGGATCAACCGCAGTACGGGTGTGTCGGTCTCGCTCATGGTGGCGAGTCTAGCAATGGGGTATCGGCGGACTGGTACGGAGTCTATGGTGGAGATCATGACCGAGGCTGACTGGGTGGCCAACCGCGACGAGGCGGTACCCGAGGATGTGGAACGGCTGCTCGCCACCGTGCCCGAATGGTTCGGTCGTCCCGAATCCAATGCCGAGTACATTGACGACGCTCGGACCGTGGAGACGTGGACGGTGCGTGACGATGACGGTCGCGTCGTCGGAGTCACTCTTGTGGTTCATCATTTCCCACAGACGAGCGAAATCCACTTCACGGTCGTCGACTGCAGCGCGCACGGTCAGGGCGTCGGTTCGGAGATGATCCGCGCGATCGTCGATGATCTGCGCCGTCGCGGAGTCGACATGCTGATGGTGAAGACTCTCGGAGCCTCGAGCCCTGATCCGAATTACGCGCGCACTCGGAACTTCTACGAGACGATGGGATTCATTCCGCTCGAGGAGACCGACCTGTGGGGTGCCGATACCCCCTGCCTCATCATGGCCAAACCTTTGACATGAAACTTCCGCCATGTGGGGGTTGTGGGCCGCGAGTCGACATCGCAGGCTGAGTCCATGATCGACGGTAGCTGGGCGATTGAGCGATCGGTGCTGATCAATGCACCGGTCGCCGAGGTGTGGCCTCATATCCGGGAAGCGAGACTGCTGAGCCGGTGGTGGTGTCCGCCGCCGACTGTCCAGATCACCTTCGATCCCCATCCCGGTGCCGTCTACTCGGAGCGGTACGACGATGGAACTCACTCGTATGCGATCGACGGTGACATTCTCGAGTTCGACCCTCCTCGGCGATTGACGATCCGGCGGACGACAAACGGTCGGTTCGGTGACAGCGACCAGGTCAGCATCAACCTCGGCGAACGAGACTCACGGACCCTCATCCGTCTGCGCCATTCGTTCCCGGATCTCCCTGCTCGTCGGCGAGGCGAAGCCTATGACTTCTACGCCGATGGATGGGACTTCAGCCTCAGCCTGCTCAGCGCCGAGGTAACACGCTCGCTTCGAAACCAATGACCGACCCGAACGGGACCGGCGAACTTGGTGACGAAGCGATGACAACTATTGTCCGCAACGACACTCCGGCCTATGGTGAGAGGACACGGACTCATCCGCTTCGCGCCGATGTCAGAGACCCGGCGCAGCGTGCGAAACCGCACGTGAGACGGAGTGGATGGACTCACACGAAGGAGTGTCATGGCAGTCTACTCAGCACCCGGTACCGACGGTTCGCTCGTCACGTTCAAGCCCCGCTACGAGAACTTTATCGGCGGGGAGTGGGTGCCTCCGAAAGACGGCAACTACTTCGAGAACATCACTCCCGTGACCGGGCAGGTCTTCACCGAGATCCCCAGCTCTACAGCCGACGATGTCGAAACCGCCCTCGACGCCGCCTGGGCCGCCGCGCCGACTTGGGGGAAGACGTCGGCAACGGAACGCGCGAACATTCTGCTCAAGATCGCCGACCGCATCGAATCCAACCTCGAGATGCTCGCCGTCGCCGAGACCTGGGACAACGGCAAGGGCATCCGCGAACCCCTGGCTGCCGACCTGCCGCTGGCCGTCGATCACTTCCGCTACTTCGCCTCCGCGATCCGGGCGCAGGAAGGCGGCATCTCGCAGATCGACGACGACACCGTCGCCTACCACTTCCACGAACCCCTCGGCGTCGTCGGACAGATCATTCCCTGGAACTTCCCCCTGCTCATGGCCACGTGGAAACTCGCCCCGGCGCTCGCCGCCGGCAACTGCGTCGTCCTCAAACCCGCCGAACAGACCCCGGCATCGATCCTCGTCCTCGCCGAACTCATCGGCGACCTGCTGCCGCCCGGAGTCCTCAACATCATCAACGGCTTCGGCGTCGAAGCGGGCAAACCGCTGGCCTCGAACAAGCGCATCCGCAAGATCGCGTTCACCGGTGAGACCACGACCGGGCGCCTGATCATGCAGTACGCCTCGCAGAACATCATCCCCGTGACCCTCGAACTCGGCGGCAAGTCACCGAACATCTTCTTCGACGACGTCCTCGCCGCCGACGACAGCTACCGCGACAAAGCACTCGAAGGCTTCGCGATGTTCGCCCTCAACCAGGGTGAGGTCTGCACCTGCCCGTCCCGTGCACTCGTCCAGGAATCGATCTTCGATGACTTCGTCGCCGCCGGCATCGAACGCGTCCGCGCCGTCAAACAGGGCAACCCGCTCGACACCGACACCCAGGTCGGTGCGCAGGCCTCGAACGACCAGTACGAGAAGATCATGTCCTACCTCAAGATCGGCAAGGACGAAGGCGCCGAAGTGCTCATCGGCGGCGACAAAGCCGAACTCGACGGCGACCTCGCCGGCGGATATTACATCCAGCCCACGATCTTCAAGGGCACGAACACGATGCGCATCTTCCAAGAGGAGATCTTCGGACCCGTCGTCGCACTCACCTCGTTCACCGACTACGACGATGCGATCTCCACGGCCAACGACACCCTCTACGGCCTCGGCGCCGGAGTCTGGGCCCGCAACGGCAACACCGCCTACCGCGCCGGCCGCGACATCCAAGCCGGTCGCGTCTGGGTGAACAACTACCACGCCTACCCCGCACACGCGGCGTTCGGCGGCTACAAGTCCTCGGGCATCGGACGGGAGAACCACCTGATGATGCTCGACCACTACCAGCAGACGAAGAACCTGCTGGTCAGCTACTCCGAAAATGCACAAGGATTCTTCTGATGAGCGATACCACCGAAACAGCCGCACTCGAGTCGACCCCGACGATCGAGGGCGAAGAGAAATCGCGGGTGGCGATGACTCAGGCCACCGTCGACCTGCTGACCAACCTCGTCGACAAGCACGGACAGCTGATGTTCCACCAGTCCGGCGGCTGCTGTGACGGGTCGTCGCCGATGTGCTTCCCCGAGGGCGACTTCCTCACCTCGGAGGCCGATGTTCTGCTGGGCCACTTCGAACTGCCCATCGACGACACCGAGAAGGCCGGTCTGGACTTCTGGATGTCGACCGAGCAGTTCGAGTACTGGAAGCACACGCATCTGACCATCGATGTGGTGCCCGGACGCGGCAGCGGCTTCAGCGTCGAATCGCCGACGGGCAACCGCTTCATCATCCGCTCAGCACTCATGGACGTCGCCTGAAACGAGGCACGTCCGTGGGACCGCCGGCGCCGGGGAAGTCACTTCCCCGGCGCCAGCTGTTCCGGTTCCCCGAGCGAGAGCATCAGCCGGTTCGCCCAGTTGAAGAACGCCGCACAGTTGAGAGCATCGACGATATCGCCGTCCTCGAGACCGGCCTCCCGCAGTGAGCTCACATGCGCGGGTCCGAACGCGTGCGGAGTCAGCGTCAGCGCGACCGAGGCCTCGACGACGGCATCCCACACAGGATCGCCGAGGCGACCGGCGACTCCCTCATCGAGGAGGACCTGCACGGTGTCGCGCCGACCCGATTCTTCCGTGGCCCGATCCGAGTGGATCGAGGCGCAGAACAGGCACCCGTTGAGCCGTGAGGCCGCCGTCGCCGCGAGTTCGCGTTCGGCCCGTCCGAGACCGTCGGTGGTGTTGAAGAAGATGTCGAGATCCGTCAGCGTCCGCGCCCGCAGGGCCGCCGGATCCCGGGCCAGCAGCCGGAAGTACGGGTTCTTCGCCCGCCCCGCCTCGATGAACGCCTCCCGCTGAACTTCCGTGAGATCCGCCTCGGCGTCCGGGGCGATCCACGGCACCCACCCGAGCCCGGACTGCTGGAAGAGTTCGGGGCGCTTGAGTTCGGGGTATGTGTTCACCCGATCCCCGACAGCGGTCAGGGCGTCGGCTTCCCGCGCCGAGGCGGCCGCACCGTCCGTGCCCCCATCGTCGGGTTCCCGTGGCGGGGAGTCCGGGACCGGGGCACCGGTCGCCGTCGGCGCGTGGGCGAGTGCCGCCAGTCCGGTGCTGATGCGGATCTGGAAGTTGAGGAAGGACACGAGCTGGGCGAGGGTGACGATGCCGTCCTCGTCCCATCCGGCCTCGAGCAGCAGGGCGAGGTGCGCCGGCCGCGAATCCCGCGGATGGAGCGCGAGGAGATGAGCGAACTCGAGTCCCGCGATGAGCCGGGCCCCCAACGTCTCTTGTGACTGTGCGTCGGCGGTGAACCACGGACCGGGCACATTCTCCGCCGACAGCGCCGCGGATTCGAAGATCCCATAGGGTCCGCGCACCTCGGCACGCGAATCGAGCGCGAGCACCGCCTCGTCGAGGAGTTCCGCGACCGACCAAGAGGCGGCCTCATCCTCATCCCGGAGCAGATCACGGTAGAACTCCTCGGCGCTGTCCGAACCGAGCAGCCCGGCGGTGAACGCGGCCACCGCATAACGCTCCCGGTAGGACACACCCCGCGGATCCTCGGGTTCGAGAAGAGCTTCGAAGCTCAGCTGGGCATTCTCCTTGGCCTGCGCGCGGTGATCGCGGAGCTGATCGAGGGGATCTCCCGCCGTGATCCCGGCCAGGGCATTGATGATGTCAGGCATCTCAGACCACCCGCTCCGCGTCCACACTCAGACCGAGTGCGGGGGCGACCTCGGTGGCCAGCAGTTCGATCGAACGCAGGGCGGTCTCGTTCGTCGCGGGCACCGAATGGACCTGGAAGCTGACATCGGTGACGCGGTCGAGGACGCGATCACCTGACAGTCGGTCGATGACCTGTTCGGGGGTGCCGAGATATGTGTCGGTGGCGATGAGGAGTTCGTCGAGGCTCAGCCCCGAGGTGTCATAGCCGACGAGACGGTCGGCCTCGGCACGCAGAGCTGGTTCGGTGATCTCACGCAGTCTGGGCAGATCCTCAGCATCGGCGACCACCGCGGTGCGGGAGGCGAGGATCCGCGGTGTGGTGCCCGCGGGCAGCTGGGAGAGGTAGGTGTCGATGACGGGCAGCTGCACCTCGTCGAGGCTGGCACCCGTGTTCTCTTCCGGCCTGGGCTGGGTGCGCGAGAGCATGAGCCCGTCGCCTGCGGCGCCGGCCGCTCCGGCCCCACGTGAGGAGAACGTCGCCTGCCACAGCCGGTCGGCCAGGCCCGTCGCCGCGGCGGTGCCATCGCCGGGGGCGGAGTCCGGTCCGGGGTAGAGGAGATGCTCGGTCGGCAGCTCCTGACCTGACAGGAGGGTGCGCAGAGTGTCGAGATTGTCGGCGAAGACCTCGCGGCGGTCCTCGAAGGCCGTGCCGAACGCGGGGAACGACTTCGGGTTCCCGCCCGAACCGAGACCGATCTCGAGGCGACCATCGGAGAGGATATCGGTGACCGCGGCATCCTCGGCCACGCGCACCGCGTTCTCCATCGGCAGGGTGATGATCGCCGTGCCCAATCGGATCCGGGAGGTGCGGGCAGCGGCATGGGAGAGGAAGACCAAGGGTGAGGGCAGGCCGCCCTCGGCCGCAGAGAAGTGGTGCTGGGCGATCCACGCGGAATGGAAGCCGACGCGTTCGGCCGCCTCGATCTGTTCGAGGGCGAAGCGGTAGCGCTGGGCAGCCGATGCGTCCTCGAGCAGGCGGGTGAAGAACCCGAGCTTCGGTCCGGTCGTTCTCTGGTCGCTGGTGGAGCCTGTCATGTGTCTCAGCTTTCTGCTGCTGTGGTCAGCAGTGTCGGGGATGAGGGTCGCGAACCGGTCTCTTGTGCGCCGGCCGAGAGCGCGACCGGGGTCGGTATCGCATCGAGGAGGGCACGCGTGTACTCGGTGGCGGGGTGAGCGAAGATCTGCTCGGTCCCACCGGACTCGACGAGGTGTCCGCGCGACATCACGGACACCGTATCAGCGATCTGCCGGACCACGGCGAGATCGTGGGTGATGAACACATACGTCAGGTCGGACTCCCGCTGGAGCTGGTCCAGGAGGGTGAGGATCTGTGCCTGCACCGTGACGTCGAGGGCCGACACCGCCTCGTCGAAGACGACGAGTTCGGGTTCGACGATGAGGGCACGGGCGATCGCCACCCGCTGCAGCTGTCCGCCGGAGAGTTCGGCCGGTCGCCGCTCGAGGAAGTCCTGCGGCAGCGCCACCCGGTCCATGATCTCGGCGACGAGGCGGGGCCTGCTCGAGCGGTCGCCGATGCGGAAGTTGCGCAGCGGTTCGGTCAGGGTCGAGCGGATCGAATGCTTCGGGTCGAGCGCCGAGAACGGGTTCTGGTGCACGAGCTGGACGGTGCGGCGGAACTGACGCAGCCGCGCCCGCTCCCGTCCCGAGCGACCGAAGTCGGCGGCATCGACGTCGCCGATGCGCAGCTGACCCGACTGGGGGCTGAGGAAACCGGCCAGCGCCTTCCCCGTCGTCGTCTTGCCCGACCCCGATTCGCCGACGATGCCGTGCGTGGTGCCGCGGTCGACGGTGAAGGAGACGTCCTCGACGCCGATGACCTGGTCGCCGGTGCGGTCGAAGACCTGGGTGAGCGAGTCGACGGACACGAACGGGCGCACGGAAGTGTCGGCCGCCTCGGCGAGGGTCTGCCTGCGCACCTTCGTCCGCAGCGCCGGAGCGTCGGCGAGCAGCCGCGAGGTGTACTCGGTCTCCGGGTGGGAGAAGATGCGGTCGGCCCGTCCCGATTCGACGACGCGGCCTGCCTGCATGACCAGCAGTTCGTCGGCGCGTTCGCCGGCGACGGCGAGATCGTGGGTGATGAAGAGGATGCCCATCCCGGTCTCCGCGCGCAGTTCGTCGAGGAGGTCGAGCACCTGCTTCTGCACGGTCACATCGAGGGCCGAGGTCGGTTCGTCGGCGATGAGCAGGCGCGGGCGCAGCGCGATGGCGGCGGCGATGAGCACACGTTGGCGCATGCCTCCGGCGAGTTCGTGCGGGAACTGGTCGGCCCGCTTCTCCGCCTGGTCGATGCCGACCCGTTCGAGCAGTTCGATGACCTGCCTGCGCGCCTCGGCCCGCCCGGCCCGGCGGTGGATGCGCAGCGCTTCGGCCACGGACTTCCCGACGGTCTGCAGCGGATTGAGCGAGGCTCCCGGGTCCTGCGGGGCGTACCCGATCTGGGCTCCGCGGACCCCGCGCCAGCCGGCGACGCCGAGGCGCGAGAGGTCGACATCGCCGAGGTGGATCCGCCCGGCCGTGACCTGCGCGGAGGAGGGGAGGAGGCCGATGACGGCGTTGGCCGTCGTCGACTTCCCCGACCCGGATTCGCCGACCACGGCGGTCATCGAACCGGGACGGACCACGAGATCGAGCTCGCTCACGGCCGGAGTCGAGGGGCCGCCTCGGCGGGAGTAGTCGACGGTGAGCCCGTCGATGCGCAGCAGCGGGGACTCGGTCATGATGTCACCTTTCGCAGGGTGTTGCCGATCTGGTGGGTGGCGAGCACGATCGCCATGACCACGATGCCGGGGAACACGGTCAGCCACCATGCGGTGGCGACGAAGTTGCGGCCCTCGGCGATGATGAGGCCCCATTCGGGGGTCGGCGGCGGGGTGCCGTAGCCGAGGAACCCGAGCGTGGAGATCTGGAGGATCGCGGACCCGATCTGCAGCACCGCCAGTGAGAGCACGGGCGAGATCGAGTTCGGGAGGATGTGGCGGACGAGCACGGAGCCGAACGTGCCTCCGGAACCGTAGGCCGCGGCCACGAAGTCGCTCGTGTTGATCTGTACGGCCTGCGAGCGGGCGAGGCGGGCGAACTGGGCGATGGCTGTGACGCCGACGGCGATGGCCGCGTTGATCGTGCCGAAGCCGAGGACGACGACGATCGAGAGGCTGAGCAGGATCGCGGGGATCGAGAGGAGCACATCGATGAGCCGCATGAGCACATCGTCGAGCCACCCCTTCCGGGTGCCGGCGATGAGCCCGATCGCGGTGCCGACGACGAGCCCGACCCCGACGGCCACGAGCGCAGCCAACAGTGATTGGGAGGCGCCGTAGACGACTCGGGTGAACGCATCACGGCCGGTCTGATCGGTGCCGAACCAGTGCTCGAGGCTCGGCGACAGCAGGGCCGGGGTGTCCCCGCCGTCGTTCGGATCGAAATGTGTGAAGAGGCCGGGGAACAGGGCCCATGCGACGGCGATGAGCAGGATCAGGGCGGAGACGACGGTGGCCGGGGTGATCGCGGAGTCGCTCAGCCTGGGTCGCCGGCCCTGTGGGCGTGGGCTCCGGGAGCGGGAGAAGACGTCGGTCAGTCTCATGATTCGCGGCCCTTCGCTTCGGTGTCCCCAGGCGTCTGGGCCCAGTCGAGGTCGACCCCGACGCTGGCCGCGGATGCCGTCAGCGCCCGCCGGGTGGCCTCGTCGTGGGTGCGCAGGGCCTTGTTCGCCGAGGCGGCGCTGCGTTTCGTCCGCAGACGGACGTCGATGACGGGGTAGAGGAGGTCGACGACGAGGTTGATGATGACGTAGCCGAAGGTCGCGATCACGACGACGGCGAGCAGGGTCGGATTGTCCCGGTGCGTCACGGCCTGAGCGGTGATGAGGCCGATGCCGTTGCGGCCGAATACGGTCTCGGTGACCACGGCGCCGGCGACGAGTTCGCCGAACACCAATCCGATGATCGTCAGTCCCGGCAGCACCGCGTTGCGGGCGACGGTGTGGACGAGCAGCCACGCCTGGGAGGCGCCCTTCGCGGCGGTGACCTTGACGAACCCGGACGCCTGCACCTCGGTGATCGAGCGGATGAGGACCTGCGCGATCGGGGCCGAGAGCGGCACCGCCACGGTCAGTGTCGGCAGGACGAGCGCCTCGGCGGGGCCGGGATCGACGACGGAGACGAATCCGAGCTGGAAGGAGAAGACCTGGATGAGGAGGATCCCGAGCCAGAACACGGGGATCGAGATGAACAGGCTCGGCACCGAATCGAGGATCCGGCGGATCCATGACAGCGGACCGGCGGCCGGGCCGGAGGTGGCGAGGACGGCGATGATGACGGCGAGCACGACGGCGGTGACGAATCCCGAGGCCGCGAGCACCGCGGTTGAGGGCAGGGCCGCGGCGATGATCGTCGACACGGCGGCACCGGTCTGCACCGAGTACCCGAAGTCTCCGGTGAGGAAGCCTGAGAGGCTGAGGAGGTAGCGGGTGATCCACGAGTCGTCGGCGCCGGTCGCCTCCCGGATCTGCGCGATCTGGTCGGGGGAGAGGCCCAGCGCGGGATCGGCGAAGCGGGCGGTGACGCCGTCTCCGGGAATGAGGCTGAGCAGGATGAACGCCGCAGTGAAAGCCAGGAGCAGCACGAGGATCGCCTGGCCGAGGCGGAGGGCGAGGTAGCGGATGTCGAGGATCATTTCTCTCCTGCCAGCCAGGTGCTGTAGAAGTCGGGACGACCGACGGGTTCGGTGGTGAAGCCGTGGACGCGGCGGCGGAAGGCGAAGACCTGCGGCTCTTCGAAGAACGGCAGCACGTAGGCCTGGTCGACGAGGTAGTCCTGGACTCTCTCCGCGGCTGTCTGGCGCTTCTTCGCATCGGGTTCGGCCGCGAGGGTGTCGAGGAGTTCGTCGACCTTCGGATCGACGGAGTCGTCGTCGGCATCGGTGCGGTCGGGGCCGTTGAGGAAGACGTCGCGGTTGACCGAGGAGTAGTTCGAGCGCAGATTGTCGAAATCGGCGCGGGCGACCATCGAATGGTAGATCTGCACGGTGTCGAGTTCGAGGGCGTCGAGCGTCTGCTTCGACTGGTCGCCGGGGTTGATCGACAGGCGCACGCCGACGCGGCGCAGCTGCTGCTGGATGAGGGTCTGGACCTCGTTCGAGCGGGGCTGGGGGAGGGCGATGTTGACGGTCAGGGAGAGCTGCTGCCCGTCCTTGACGCGATAGCCCGCCGAGTTGCGTTCCGACCAGCCCGCCTTGTCGAGGAGTCGGTTCGCGGTCGCCGGATCATAGACCCACGAACCCGACTGATCCTTGTACCCCATCGCCCCCTTGGCGAGCAGGCCCGTGGCCAGCGGATAGTTCGGGGTAAAGAGCTTGTCGACGATCTCCTGCCGGTCGACGGCGGCGATGAGCGCCCGGCGGACGTCGAGGTCGGCCAGCAGATCGTGGCGGAACCGGAAGTTGATGCTGTTGTTGATCCCGTTCGTCGCCTTCGCGTAGAGGCGCAGACCCTGTTCGGTCACGCGGGATTCGTCGGGGGCCTGGACGTCGCGGACACCGTCGGCCTGGCCTGAGAGCACGGCTCCGATGCGCACCGAGTATTCGTTGTTCGTCAGATAGTCGATGCCGTCGAGGTGGGCCCGGCCCTGATGCTTCAGGTGCGGGGGAGCCCAGTCGTAGTCCTCGCGGGCGCGGACCGAGAGCTTCGTGCCGATGGTCTCGTCCGTGATGTGGAAGGGCCCGCAGGTGTGGATCTGCTTTGCTCCGCCGGGACCGAAGCCCTCGGCATCGAGGTCGAGGGTCGAATCGGAGAGGAGACCGGCGTTCATCGTCGAGGTCGCCTGCGCGAACCCGGGGGAGGGTGCGGAGAAGTGAAAGCGCACACGGCGGTCATCGAGGACTTCGCTGCGCTCGTAGTTCGAGATCTGCTCGGACACCGGCAGGGTGCGGGCTTCGTCGCCCTTGCCGTATAGGTCGAAGTTCTTCGCCACGTTCGCAGGCGTCAACGGGGTCCCGTCGGAGTAGGTGACTCCGTGACGGAGGGTGAACGTGTAGCTCGTGGCATCGGCGTTGGTCTCGGGCAGCTCGGTCGCCAGCCATGGATGAAGCTCCAGGGTCTTCGGGTCCTGCCACAGCAGACGGGCGGAGATGTTGTTCATGATCCCGCCGTTGGGGTAGAAGCCGACCGACGGCGGGTAGAGCAGAGTCCAGGTCTGCGGTTCGAAGTACGTGAGCACTCCACCCTGTTCCGGGCTGCCGTCGGCCAGGGGAGCGGTGTCCGTGGGAGTGCAGGCACTGAAGAGAGCGATCGATCCGATCCCGAGTCCGAGGCCGAGCATGCCACGGCGAGTCGTGGTCGTATGGTTCAACAATCTGCTCCGTTCGTGCGCATGAGTCGAGTTAAGCCGATCGGTGCGGTGAGCGTCAATTTCGGCTTAATATTGAGACATGTCGCCATCTGCCGATTTCGATCATCTGGTCGTCGCCGTACCGAATCTTGCCGATTCTGTTGAGCAATGCCACAACGCTCTTGGAGCGCGACCCATTCCCGGTGGAGCACATCCCAGGCTCGGGACGGCCAATGCGCTGCTCGGACTTAGGGTCTCGGAGCTCGGCCGCGATGCTCTCACCTATCTCGAGATCCTCGGCCCCGATCCGGATCAGGACCCAGCGCTCGCCGCCGCGCGGCTGAGCGGCACCACCACACCGACAGTGCAGCGGTGGGCGATCCGTCCCCGCGATTTCGACGGGCTCGTCGCGCACGCCGCACGGACGCTCGGGCCCGAGTGCGCAGGCGGGCCCGAGGGTGACACCAGGGGCGAGCGCGACGGCGGGTCCGAAACCCCGGAGGTCGACAGGACTCGCAGTGTTCTGCGATTCTTGGACGCTACCCTCGAAGTCGAGGCAGGGGCCACCGATTCCCTGCACGCCATACTGAAAGGTCCGGGTGGATCATGGACGCTCTGAACATTCCCGCCGAACTCGACCATCTCATCATCACCGTGCCCGACCTCGAGGAGGGCATCGCCGCCGTCGAAGCCGTCACCGGCGTCCGCGCCGTCCCCGGCGGTCGCCACCCCGGCCTGGGGACCGCGAATGCGCTGCTCGGGCTGGCACCGACCGGTTGGGCCGACGGCGCGCACACCTACCTCGAGATCCTCGGCCCTGATCCGCAGCAGGAAGTGCCGGCCGACGGGACGCTGCCGCTCGACGCCCACCTCGCCGAGGGTCTGACACTGCAGACCTGGGCCATCCATCCGGCGGCGTTCCTCGCGAAGATCGCGGCCGCGAACACCGCCGGCATCGACTTCGGCGAGGTCAGGGACATGTCCCGGGAAACCGCCGAGGGGGAGCTGCTCGAATGGCGGCTGACCTCCCGCTCCCCGCTGCCGCACGAGGGAGCGCAGCCGTTCCTCATCGACTGGGGAGAATCGACGCACCCCGCCGAGGCGGCCCTGCCCACCCTCGAACTGCTCGAATTCCGCGTGGAAACCCCGCAGCCCGACGCGGCGAGGGAAGTCCTCGAGGTGCTCGGTGCGGGCGACACTGAGGTCGTCGAAGGCAGCGAATGCCGGCTGCGCGCGAAGCTGCGCGGACCCGGAGGTCTCCTCGAGTTCTGACAATGCGGCTAGACTCGCAGACGTGGTCACTCATCTCCGTCTTCGCTCCCGTCTCGTCCCCACGATCGCTGCGGCGACCCTGCTTCTCGGGCTGAGCGCCTGCGCACCCGCCGGCGATGAGGAGACCCGGCCGACGCCGCATGCGGCGGAGACGATCGGCGACGCTTCCACCGCCCCCGCCTCGTCGGACGAACCGACGGAATCGCCCTCGCCGACGGAGACTGCGAACATCGACGATGCGGGAGCCGCCGGGGTCAGCGAAGACGACATCGACATGCACGGCAGCGGCAAGTGGGACCGCCCGAAGGAGGAGACGGGCCCCAATCGCGATGAGGGTAAGACATTCAAGGTCGCCCTGCGCGTCGAAGGCAATCTGCCCATCGACGTCGACGAGGCGGGGGACTTCATCATCAGCACCCTGCAGGACGAACGCGGCTGGCAGGACCTCGACGATGTGTCCATCGAACTCGTCGACGAGGGCCAGGATGCGATGATCTCGATCGCCAGTCCCGACACCGTCGACGAGATGTGCCTGCCCCTGCGGACCCTGGGCAAATTGTCCTGCCGCAACGGGAACAACGTCATCCTCAATGCCAAACGCTGGGTCTCGGCGACCGATGAGTTCGACGACATCGTCCAGTACCGGCAGTATCTGATCAACCACGAGGTCGGCCACGCGCTCGGCCACGGCCACGAATCCTGCCCCGGTCAGGGCAAGACCGCTCCGCTCATGCAGCAGCAGACGAAGGGTCTGCAGGGCTGCAAGCCCAACGGCTGGCCCTCGAAGGGCTAGTTTCGGCGGTCGTGGACAGTTCTCCGCAGAGACAGCGCAGGCCCCGCGGTTGCGGGGCCTGCGCTGTCTCTACTGGGATGTGCGGATCAGCGTTGAGATATGCCGATCAGTGCTTGGGTGAGCGAGAGGGCTTCAAGGAGTATTCTCCGGCCCCCTGCGTCGCATGCTCGTACTCGACCTCATCGGTGACCGAGCTCGTGCCCGAGGGAGTCAGCGAACCCGGCTGCTCGACGATCGCGATGCTGTCGGTGGCCACGACCTCACGGTTGTGGTCGGCCGGGGCGCCGGCATCGACCTTCGTCGCCAGAGCCTTCTCACGCACGAACATGAGGATGACGGCGGCGATGATTCCCAGCGGGCAGACCCACAGGAAGATCGGCACCAGCGCATCGCTGTAGGCATTGACGATGATCGAGTGGATCGGGTCCGGCAGTGACTTGACCACCTCGGGGGTGAGCGAATTCGACCCCGTGCCCTTCATCGCCTGGGCACCCTGGGGGCCCAGCGACTTGATGCCGTCCTCGAGGTTGGACGCCAGCCGCGAGGTGAAGAGCGAACCGATCAGTGACATACCCAGCGTGCCGCCGATCTGGCGGAAGAAGTTGTTCGACGCCGTCGCCGTGCCGACCATCGCCACCGGGAACGAGTTCTGGACGATGAGCACGAGCATCTGCATCGACAGCCCCAGACCGAGTCCGAGCACACACAGGCAGCCGATGACGACGAGCACGTTCTGATCGGCTGTGACGAAGGTGCCCATGAGGAAGAGGGCGACGCCGACGATCGCGCTGCCGAGCACCGGGTACCACTTGTAACGTCCCGTCTTCGAGACGATGAAGCCGACGATGACGGAGCTCGGGAGCATCACGGCCATCATGGGCACCATGAGCAGTCCGGCCTTCGTCGCCTCGATGCCGTGGGCCATCTGCAGGAACGTGGGCATGTAGGACAGGACGCCGAACATGCCGATGGCGATGCACATGCCCGCGATCGTACAGAGGACGAAGTTCTTGTCCTGGAAGACGAACATCGGGATGACGGGTTCGGCCACGGCCTTCTCGACGAAGACGAAGACGACGGCACTGATGAACGCGATGGCGATGAGGCCGATGATGATCGGATCGTCCCAGTCGTACTGATGTCCGCCCCACGAGGTGGTGAGGATGAGCGCCGAGGTGAATTCGGCGATGAGGATCATGCCGGCGACATCGACATGGCGCTTGACCGACCGGTCCGACTTCGGGACCTTGAGGAAGAGTGCCGCGGCGATGAGTGCGAGCACGCCGAAGGGCAGGTTGAGCGCGAACGTCCAGCGCCAGCCGGGACCCTCGGTGATCCAGCCGCCGATCAGTGGTCCCGCCACCGAGGTGACCGCGAAGTTCGCCCCCATGATGCCCATGTACGGGCCGCGCTTGCGGGCAGGGACGACCGCTGCGATGAGGGATTGAGCGAGGATGATGAGGCCGCCGCCGCCGAGCCCCTGAATGACGCGTGCGGTGATGAGGACGGCCATGTTGTGGGCGAGGAATCCGACGATCGATCCGAGGATGAACATGCAGATGGCGAAGATGAAGATCTTCTTGCGGTTGAACGAGTCTCCCAGTTTGCCGTAGATCGGCATCATGATCGTCGACGCCAGCATGAAGGCCGTCGAGACCCAGAGCATCTGGTCGACGCCGTCGAGGTCGCCGACGATGGTCGGCAGGGCGGTGGCCAGCATGGTCTGGTTGAGCGAGAACATGAACATTGCCAGCATCAGGCCGACGAACAGCAGGATCACCGAGGGGGTCTCGATCTCGGCCTCCTCCTCAGCGCCGTGCTGCTTCGCGGCAGCGGATTCGGTGGTGGTGGTCATTTCAACCTTTCTAAGAGGGTCAGGAACAGCTCGACCGAGGAGGTGAACGCCTGGTCCACACGCTCGTCGTCCAATTCGTGTTCGGAGTCGAATCTCGCGGAAGCGAAAGCATGCTCGAGCGGGATGCTGCACAGCTGCGCGAGCATCCGCGTGCCTCGAGCCGCAGTCTCGTCGTCGGGAAAGGCGACTCCGCGACGCTCGACCCGCCGGCGGATGCCGGTGATGATCTGCTCGGAGTAATGCCGCTTCGTCTCCATGCTGAGCATGCCGAGCTGCGGATGCCGAGCCTGGATCGCACGCAGCTTCTGCTTGTTCGCCGAGCGCGGCAACAGGAACTCGAAGGCGGCGCGGATGGTGAAGGAGAGATCCTCCACCAGACGCTCGCGCCTGGGCTCGAATTCCTCGATGAACCGCTGCAGATCGGCGGCGACGTCGTCGGAGATCGTCAGTCCGACGATCGCCATCTCCTTGGTGGGGAAATAGTTGAAGAACGTGCGGGCGGAGACCTCCGCGGCTTCTGCGATCCGAGCCACGGTCACCTCGTCGAGCCCATGCTCGAAGACGAGCTCGACGGCCGCGGCGTGGATGGACGCACGGCGTTCACGAGTCTGACGCTCACGCAGGGATTCGGTCGGTTCGGAAGTCACCTGAAGATTATGCACCTCTTGCAAAATTGCATCAAGTGCAGAAGTGCATTCGATGCATTTATCGGCCGTGATGTTGTTCACACGTCACTGGATGGCGGGAAGTGCGCGGGAATATCCGTGCCCCACCCCCTGTTGATTGAGTCGTATACGCTCAACTTTGAAAGAGGAGGTCAGCTTTGGCCACGTTCTATGGACCCGCAGGGTCGGGCGGCGACTCGTTCGACGAGTTCCTCGCGCGCTTCCTCCAGGGTCAGCACGGAGCCCGTCGAGGACGCTCCGTCGACATCAATCGGCTGCTGAGCAAGCGCAGCCACGAGGTCATCGAGGCCGCCGCGGAGTTCGCCGGTCGGCACGGTCAGTCCGAGGTCGATGCCCTCCACATCCTGCGCGTCATGGTCGAATCCGAACCTGGTATCTCGGCCGTGCGTCAGGCGAGTGCCGATCCCGAGGTGATCGCTCACAGCATCGAGGAGCGCCTGCCGGCGACCACCGACGCCGAGGCGGAGTCCTCTCCGTCGCTGACCGGTTCGGCCCAGCGGGCGCTGCTCGATTCCTACCAGGTCGCGCGTGCCTTCGGCTCGACCTACATCGACCCCGAGCACATCTTCTTCGCCTTCGTGCTCAACCAGGAGATGCCTGCCGGGCGCATCCTCGCCCAGGCCGGTGTCACCCAGGCCGCCCTGCAGGCGGGAGCCGAAGCCGCCGAAGCCCAGGGCGTGCAGCCCGGGCAGGGCGCCGACGGTGACGAGGGCCAGGAAACGGTGCTGCAGAAATACGGCACCGATCTCACCGCGCTCGCTGCCGAGGGGCGCCTCGACCCCGTCATCGGACGCGCAGACGAGATCGAACAGACCATCGAGATCCTCGCCCGCCGCACGAAGAACAATCCCGTCCTCCTCGGCGAGGCCGGTGTCGGCAAGACCGCGATCGCCGAAGGTCTGGCCCAGGCCATCGACACCGGCGAGGTGCCCAAGCAGCTGCAGGGCAAGCGCATCGTCTCCCTCGACATGCCGGGCATGCTCGCAGGAACCCGCTACCGCGGTGACTTCGAGGAGAGGCTGACCGGGGCGCTCAATGAGATCGCCGAGGACGGGAACATGATCGTCTTCGTCGACGAACTCCACACCCTCGTCGGCGCGGGAGGCAACGGCGAGTCGAACTCGATGGATGCCGGCAACATCCTCAAGCCGAGGCTCGCGCGCGGCGATCTGCACATGATCGGCGCGACCACCCTCAAGGAGTACCGGACGATCGAGAAGGACTCCGCCCTCGAACGTCGGTTCCAGCCGGTGACCGTCGGTGAGCCCGGCGTCGAGGATGCCGTGACGATCCTCGAAGGGCTGTCGGACCGCTACGCCGAATTCCACGGGGTCACCTACACGCCCGAGGCGATCCGGGCCGCGGTGGAACTGTCGAACCGCTACATCACCGACCGGTTCCTGCCGGACAAGGCCATCGACCTCGTCGACCAGGCCGGTGCTCGGATGTCGCTCTCGCGCGGACCCGGCGTCGACGTCGAGGCCCTCAAGCTCAAGCTCTCCGAGCTCGAAGCCGAGAAGAAGTCGGCCATCGAGGTCGAGGACTACGAGCGTGCGGGCGGTCTGCGCGACGAGATCACCGAGCTGAGCACCCGGATCGAATCCGCCGAGAACCCGGAGACGGTCGCGTCGGCGACAACCGCCGCGGAGGCGGTCATCGGCGAACAGGAGATCGCTCAGGTCGTCTCCCGGGCCACCGGAATCCCGGCGGCGCGGATGACGCAGAGCCAGAAGGCTCGTCTGGCGACGATGGAAGACGTCCTCCACGACCGGGTAGTCGGCCAGGACGAGGCCGTGACAGCGGTCTCGCGTGCCATCCGCCGCAGCCAGACCGGAATGGCCGACCCCGACCGGCCGATCGGAAGCTTCCTCTTCCTCGGACCGACCGGCGTCGGCAAGACCGAACTGGCCAAGGCGCTGGCACAGACCCTGTTCGACGACGAGTCCGCCATGATCCGCTTCGATATGAGCGAATTCGGCGAACGCCACACGGTCTCGCGCCTCGTCGGTGCTCCTCCCGGCTACGTCGGCTATGACGAGGCCGGGCAGCTGACCGAGCAGGTCCGTCGGCGCCCGTATTCGGTCATCCTCCTCGACGAGGTCGAGAAGGCCCACCCGGATGCGTTCAACCTGCTGCTGCAGGTCCTCGACGACGGACGCCTGACCGATGGTCAGGGCCACACGGTCGATTTCCGCAACACCGTCATCATCATGACGTCGAACCTCGGTTCGGAGTTCATGTCCGGCAACCCGCTGGGCTTCAGCTCCGGTGCCGCTGTGGATGCGGAGAAGGACCTCAAGGCGAAGGTCATGGGCCGACTCAAGGAGTTCATGCGCCCCGAATTCATCAACCGCATCGATGACACCGTGATGTTCTCCCGGCTCGACCGTGAGCAGCTGCGGTCCATCGTGGAGCAGCAGCTGGCCGCCAGCCGGGCCCGGGTCGAGGCGCAGGGGATCTCCCTCGACGTCGACTCCGATGCCCTCGACTGGCTCGCCGAGAAGGGCTACGAACCCGAGTTCGGTGCCCGTCCGCTGCGTCGGGTGATCCAGCGTGAGCTCGATGACCGGATCGCCGATCTCCTCGTCACCGAGGCGGTCGATGAAGGCGGACGCATCCGCGCCGCCGTCGTCGACGGGGAACTCTCGGTCGAGGCCGTGGCCCGACCGGAGGTCGTCATCGCCTGATCGCCGAGGCGGTCGTGCACCGGTCACGCATCGGTCACTGAATCAGAGCCCGGGGGTGAAGGATTCCGATCCTTCGCCCCGGGCTCGTTCATATTCATGACTCAGACGTCTTTCGCCTGGCTCAGCCGGCGACGCGGGTGTTCGTCGCCGGCTGCGGCTCGTTCGCGCCCAGAACCCGGTTGAGGGCAAGTCGTTCGCAGAGTGTCCACGTGGTCGTCGTCGCCAGGTAGAGCGCGGCGGCCAAGGGCACGAAGAGAGCGAAGATCGCAGTGAGGAAGGGCATGAAGCTCAGAGTCTTCATCACTCCCGAGAGATCGGGCATGGTCGGTGCGTCCGACCCTGACCGTGTGGCAGACGGAGTCGCGGCTGGCGTCTCCGGCGCGGCCGGGGTGAGCAGGCGGCGGGAGAATCCGGCGACGACGGCGATGAACACGACGAGGGCGAGGTAGACCGTGATCGCGGTCCCGGTCAGGTCCCCGGCGCCGAGCAGTTTGAAAAAGCTCGTGTTCAGGGGCAGTCCGAAGAGCGTGTGTCCGAGAAGCTCGTTGGCGTGACCGCTGATCGTCGAGTGGATGAACAGACCGTAGACGGCCATGAGCACGGGTGTCTGAGCGAGCACCGGCAGGCATCCGGCGAAGGGGGAGGCGTTCTCCTCCTTGTACAGCTCCATGAGCTTCTGCTGCATGAGTTCGGGCTGCTTCTTGTACTTCGTCTGCAGCGCGCTGATCTTCGGGGCCAGTCGTTTGCGGGTGATTCCGGCCTTGACTTGGGAGACTCCGACGGGGATGAGAACGGCCCGGACGAGGATCGTGAGCACGATGACGGCCAGGGCCGCGCTGAAGCCGCCGGTCAGGGGTTCGAGGAACGAGCTGATCGTCGTCACCACCGTATAGGCGGCTTCGACGAGCAGGCGGATGGGCAGGAATTCGTAGATGTTCATAGATGTCCTTCGCAGAGGTGGTGTGCCACGCACTCGGTCGGGCGTTTCGGCACAGAGGTCGATGGGGGCAGAGTGATCATCGACATGACTGCGACATCGGGACTCACGGGCACGGTGACAGTGCGGAGGACCCTGGAGCCTGGCGGGTCAGAGGACCTGCGGAGGCAGAGGAGCGCCGAGGAGGCGCGGAGACGTCGCTCAGCCGATGAGGCGAGCGACGGATGAGGGTGCTCTGGCGAGAGCCGTACCCGGGGTGCCCGGTTCTTCGGGCATGCGGAATTCGCGGATGCTTCGGCGCGCGTCCGGCAGAGACGGAGGTCGCACCGACAGCGACAGCACGCGCAGCAGCGCCATGCTCGCCCACGCGGCGATCGGCGTCAGCAGGGCTGCGCCGAGGAGAGCGAGGACGATGAGGTGAGTGGGGGACTGGGGGACGACCGAGTCGAGGTCGGCGGAGAGCACGACGACGAGCAGCTGCAGAGTCAGCCACAGATTCGCCAGCATCTCATCCCCTTTCCGGATGCCCCGATGCTAGCACGCGAGCCTGTGCGGAGGTCTCAGTCCTGCGCGTCGGCGGCGAGGTCCGGATCTCGGGCGAGACGCACGAGCGCGGCCGCGAGTCCTGCGAGGTCCTCGTCGTCGACCAACGCGGCCAGCTTCTCGTCCTGCTCCGGCAGCCCCGCCGTCTTCGCGCCCTTGCGAACGAGAGGGTCGAAGGCAGGCCTCACCGACGGCCAGACCTGCTGGACCTCTCGGAGGAAGATGGACGCCCCGGTCGGACCGATCCCGGTGAATTCCTGCAGGAGCCGCGAAATCCGATGAGGCTTCCCCTCGGCCTCGTCGCGCAGCTTCCGCAGGTCCCCGTCCCATCGGTCGATGAGCAGATCGGCGGCCTCGGCCAGACGGGTGGCGGTGCTCTCGTCATAGCGGCGATATCCGCCGCGTCCGAGTGCATCGACGCGCTGCTGCCATGTGCTCGTGCGCAGACGCTGCGGCGTTCTCCACTTCGCCGAGAACAGCTCGCGCGCGCTCGCGAGGGCGATGTCGGAGCCGATGCGCGTGGACAGGAGCAGGCTGAGGACGAGCAGCTGCCACAGCGGGGCCGGTTTGTCCCGGAGTGTGATCGCGGCCTCTGCGGCGAATGTGCGACCGTGCGCCTCGATGAGGTGACCGGCCCGATCTCGCTGTGTGCTCATGCCGTCGATCCTAAGTCCGCGCCCAGTCGAAGAGTCAAGGGTCGCCGGAGCCGCAGATGTCGGTGCCCATCTGCTCACAGCGGCACGGTCCCGCTTCCAGCGGATCCGTGTTCGGTTCGCCGTCGCTGGGTCGCAGAGTTGAGACATGCACACACGAACCGCAACCAGCCCATTGGAGTTCTCCGAAGCGGACGAGTCTCCGGCGATGACCGCGATCCCCGAATCCCAGCGGATGCTCTACGCCTACCGCTCCGTCGTCTTCAACGGGGAGCTGAGAGACGAGAACGGCATGGAGATCATCTCCCGGCTCGTCCTCCTCTCCGCCGAAGACCCCGAGTCCGACATCCACCTGTGGATCAACTCACCGGGCGGGTCCGTGCCGATGATGCACGCGATCGCCGACACGATCGCGACCCTGCCGAACGACGTCGTCACGATCGCGTTCGGGTGGGCCGCCTCGGCGGGGCAGTTCGTCCTCAGCCTCGGCACCCCGGGCAGACGCCTCGCGCTGCCCCACGCCCGCATCCTCCTCCACCAGGGATCGTCGGGAATCGGCGGTGCCGCCGCTGACATCGAACTCCAGGGCAGCGACCTGCGCGACGTCCGCGATTCCGTCCTCAGCCGACTCGCCGAGGCTGCGGGGCAGACCTATGACACGATCTTCGCCGATTCCCTTCGTGACAAATGGTTCACCGCCGAGGCGGCCCGTGAGTACGGACTCATCGACCGGATCCTCGAGTCCCCGTCGGATCTGCGCGGAACGATCGGAGCGAGCCGATGAGCCAGTACACCATCCCCAATGTCGTCGACCGCTCCGGCGGCAGCGAGAAGATCGTCGACGTCTACTCCCACCTGCTCGGCAAGCGGATCATCTACCTCGGTGTCGGAATCGACGACGGGGTGGCGAACACGATCATCGCCCAGCTGCTTCACCTCGACGCGAGCAGTCGGGAGCTGCCGATCAGCCTCTACATCAACTCTCCGGGCGGATCGCTGACGGCGATGACCGCGATCTATGACGCCATGCACCACATCGGCTCTCCGGTGGCCACCACCTGCGTGGGCCAGGCCGCCGCCGATGCCGCGGTGCTGCTCGCCGCCGGGGAGCCGGGACAGCGGACCATGCTCGAACACGCCCGCGCCGTCCTCCGTCAGCCTCATGCCGAAGGCGCCAGGGGGACGATCCCCGACCTCATCGTCGCCGCCGACGAGATCGTCCGGCAGCGCCGCGAAGTCGAAGGAATGCTCGCTGCCAGCACCGGGCGGACGGAGGAACAGATCCACCACGACCTCGACCGGGACCTCGTCCTCGACGCTCGGGCGGCACAGGAGTTCGGGCTCATCGACGCCATCGTCTGACCGCCGGGCCGCTGTCCTCCCAGCGAGGCGGTCAGGGAGCTCAGGCAGCCAGAGTACTCAGGCGGCCAAGGAGAGCTGTGCCTGGCCCGCTGTCGGGGGACCTGGTGCGGCCTGAGTCGAGCGGATCGACGTGAGGGTTGCCGAAGCGAAGCGTCTCGCGTCCATGACGCCGGCAGCGAGTACGAGGACCTGCGGCAGCTCGAGTCCGAGGACGACGGCGACGGCCTCGATGACCTCGGACGACGGGTCCTTGAGCCCGCGTTCGACCTCGGAGAGGAACTGCGTGGAGACCCCGGAGCGACGTGAGACCTGGGCCAAGGTCAGGCCGAGGTCGGTGCGGCGCAGACGCAGGGCACGGCCGAGCGCCTCACGCCACAGCGGCGGCGTCGGGGTGGAAGGCGAGGGAGCGGTCATGGGGCGATCCTACGATTCGCAGGGCCGCCTCGGCGAGGGTTTCTGCTCTGAGCAGACGAGGTGAGTAGGCAAGGCGAGCTGACGGTGTGACGTGAAGTGACTCACATGCCTTGCGGTGACCGTGGTGAGTCAGGTTAGGCTGTCCTATGCCAATGCTCTGGGGCTGTTGAGGCCCCATCCACTGTCGAAAGGACAGGAATGTCAGTTCCTCGCAGCCGTCGTGCTGTCATCGCCGGGGCACTCGTCGCCCTCTCGCTCACCGCAACCGCGTGCGGCCAAGGGTCGGAGGCCGCCGAGCAGGCCGGCTCCGGAGACTTCGAGACGGTGAAGATCAAGCATGCGCTGGGCACGGCCGTCATCGAATCCGAACCCGAACGCGTCGTCACCCTCGGGCAGGGCTCGACCGAGACCGCGATCGCGCTGGGCAAGACCCCGGTCGGGATGGAGGAGTACGCGTGGGGCAGCGATGATTCCGGCTACATGCCGTGGATCAAGGAAGCCATCGATAAGAAGGGTGACGAGCTGCCGAAGCAGGTCCAGGGAGACACCGAGCTCGATGTCGAAGCCATCGCCGAACTCGACCCCGACGTCATCCTCGCCCCGTGGTCGGGCATCACTCAGAAGCAGTACGACAAGCTCACGGACATCGCTCCGACCGTGGCGTATCCGAAGCAGCCGTGGACGATCGAATGGGACGACCAGATCACGACGATCGGCAAGGCGCTCGGTCACGAAGAGGAATCCGAAGGCCTCGTCGAGGACGTCAAGAAGCAGCTCAAGGACGCCAAGCGCGATGAGTACAAGGGCCTCACCTTCTCCTTCGTCTACAACGACGGCCCAGGCACGCTCGGTGTCTTCTACCCCACCGAACAGCGTGTGGCCATGGTCTCGGCCCTCGGGCTGACCCCGGACCCGGTCATCGATGAGCTGAAGAAGGACTATGACGAGCCGGGCACGGACTCGGCGCTCATCGGTCTGGAGAACGCCGACAAGCTCAACGACTCCGACCTCCTGTTCACCTTCTACTCGGATGAGAAGAACCGGAAGGAAGTCGAAGGGCAGGGCCTGTACGCGAACATTCCCGCAGTCAAGGCCGGAGCCGTCGTGGCGCCGGACGATCAGCCGTTCGTCACCGGCTCCTCGATCATCAATCCGCTCACCGTCCCATGGACGCTCAAGCGCTACGTGCCCATGATCGACGAGGCCGTGAAGAAGCTCGACAAGTAGCAGCGCCGGTCAGTTCAGGGCGCTGAGCTTCTTCCAGTCGTCCCAGCTGTAGACCCAGTCGGAGATGTCGCTGGCTTCGGTCGACAGGCTGACATCCGAACCGGTGATCTCGACGGGATCGCCGAAGATCGCGGAGTCGTAGTACTGCTTCGCGCGTTCGGTGGTGAGGTTGATGCAGCCGTGGGAGACGTTCTGCGAACCCTGCACCCCTGCGGACCAGGGTGCGGCGTGAATGAATTCGCCGTTGTTGTGGATGCGCACGGCCCACTGCACGTCGGTTTCGTAGTCCCACTGCTGGGAGGTCATCGTATAGTCGGCGGCCTTCGCCATCACGACATGGGTGCCGTTGTACGACGGTGACTTCGGGGCGCCGAGCGAGGCCGGGAAGTTCATCACTTCCTTGCCGTCGCGGGTGACGGTCATCCGGTGGGTCTTCGCGCTGGCCTCGACGACCTGTTTGCGTCCGATCTCGAAATCGAGGGTGAGGTCGTTCTGCCCCACACTGTTCTCCGATGTGGGCACGTTCTTCAGCGGCACATCGACGGAGACCTTCGAATGTGCGGGCCAGAACTCCTTGGGCCGGAAATGCAGGCGGGACTGCGGGTCATCGGGCAGCCAGGCCCACGACCCTTCGACCTTGCGCTTCTTGCCGTCCTCATCGGTGACCTTGACCGAGAGCCGATGCTCGACATCGTCCCGGAACTCCTTGGACACGGTGGAGCCGAAGCTGAGGATGATCGGAGCCGCCACACCGACGGTCTGATCGTCCGACAGCGTCGTGCGCACCGACATCGGCGAGGCATCGGTGGAACCGACGGTGACGTCCGTGGTGACATCGACTTCGTCGCCATCAGGCGTGGTCGCGGTGGCTGTGAGCGTGTAGCTGCTGTCGGCGACGAGATCGTAGGTCGAGACCCACGCCGCAGAATCATCGGGGGCCTCGACCGCCTCGGCGTCGTCGTCCTTCTTCGCATCCTTCGTCGATTCGGAGTCGGCGGTCTCCTCGTCGCTCGATTCGGACGCGGTCTCACTCGGTGTCGACGATCCGGCCTGTGCGTCCTCATCCGCCTTGAGGGCCTGGCCGTCGGTGTCGAAGAACTTCCCGGAGTCGGCGGAGATGCGTGGGTGGTCTTCCTCGGTGAGGGTGATGTCGGTGAGGGTGGCGTTCTCGACGGAGATGCCGACCCGGTTCCCGGGGTCGAAGTTCAGCTTGTCGCCGGTCTCGACGGCCTCGCCGAACTCCTCGCCGGTGGGGATCCCGGCAGGAGAGGTCGCATCGCCACTCGCTGAAGCCGAGGAGGTCGGGTCCCCGCTGGGCTGGGCCGTCGACGTCGGAGCGGACGTCGCCCCGGCCTCGGCGTCCTCGTCGGTGACCGTTCCGACACGGAAGACGGGTTCGTCGGCCGCCTCGGCGGTCTTCGCATCATTGCGGGTCGCATCAGGGTCGGAGCTCGACGGCGTGCACGCCGTGAGAAGGGCCAACGCCGAAAGGGCGGCAACGGCCCCATGGATCTTCGTGGACAACAGGGAAACCTCGTTCGAGCACAGGGATGAGAACTTCGAGCAATGGTAGTGAAGTGAAATCACGAAAGTATTAAAGAATCCGCATATCTTCCCCGGATCGGGCGCTCGCAGGCGGGAGAGGTCGGTGCTGACCTGGGCCGACGGAGGATAAGGGGAGTTGTGGAATTGTGATCTTCGGGGAAAGAGGACTCCCCGTGCACCCGCCAGAGCTCGCTTACCCTTGCTGCCTTCCGGCCCTGGGGGAGTTCACAAGATGGCGCCGCACGGGGAGCCAGCGACCAGTCTAGTCGAGAGCATCCTCGGCACACAAAACGATGGTCGTCTCGTGGTCCCGTGACTGCCGATTCAGACGCAGCAGAACCAGCGCACCCGCACCGAAGGCCAGGCTCAGCCCGACCTGGACGAGGCAGGCGAGGGCGAACGCCGAGTCGTACCCGAGGCTGAGCGTGAAGACGTGGAAGAGCGCCCCGAGCAGGGCCACGCCGACGGCGATGCCCGCCTGCTGCATCGTCGAGATCAGTCCGCCGCTTAAGCCCGCGACCCGGTCGGGGACCGCTCCGACGACGGTGCCGACGAGGGGCCCGAACTGGAGTGCCTGAGCGGCGCCGAGGACGATGCCCGGCAGCTGGAACCAGAGATTCCACTCCGTGGCCGGTGCTTCGGCCGAGGCCCATGCGACGCCGAGGAGGCTGATCACCTGCAGGGCGGTGCCGAGGATCATCGTGCCGGGCCCGCCGAGGCGACCGACGACGCGGGGGACGAGGAGCGAGACGATGAGGAAGGCCGCGGCGAAGAGGCCGAGGGTGAGTCCGGAGACCGCGGCGGGGTCCCCGTGGCCGGTCTGCGAGGTGAGCGCGAAGTCATAGAGGAAGGTGCCGAAACCGGCGAAGAACAGCAGGGCCATGACCATCCCGATCCAGGCGGCGGACACGCGCACCACCTGCGGTGGGATGAGCGGGTCGCGTCCGGTCACCTCGGCGCGGTTCTGCCAGAGTGCGAATGCGATGAGGGCGGACGCGCAGGCGGCCAGCAGGAGCGTCGGCAGCGGCAGCCATCCGGTGACGGGACCGAGAGCGAGGCCGATGACGAGGCTGACCATGCCGATGCCCAGCAGAACGGCACCGGGCACGTCGAGGGGTGCCGGGTGCGCGCTGCGGGACTCGGTGAGCTTGAGCGAGCCGAGGAAGGCGGCGAGGGCGACGACTCCGCAGCTGAGGAAGGCCGCGCGCCAGCCCCAGGTGCCGCCGAAGGCCGAGATCAGACCCCCGCCGAGGACCTGGCCGCCGACGGTGCCGACGCCTGAGAAGGCGCCGAAGAGGCTGAGCGCCCTCAGCCGGGCGGACCCGGCCAGCGCGTGTTGGAAGCTTGCGAGGATCTGCGGCATCATCACCGCCGCGGCCAGTCCCTGTGTGGTGCGAGCGACGAGCAGTGTCAGTGAGTCCGGGGCGAGTCCGACGGCGAGGGAGACGAGGACGAGGGCGCCGGTGCCGATGGTGAACAGGCGGCGACGACCGAAGCGGTCGCCGATCCGGCCGCAGAGGATGAGGCCGGCGGCGAAGGCTGCGGAGAAGAGGCCGACGACGAGCGCCGAGGTCGACTCCCCGGCACCGAGGTTCGTCTTCACCGCGGGAATGGCGACGTTCGACACGGAGAACATGAACGTGGCGAGGAATGCGCCGAGGTGGAGCGGCCAAAGGGTCGGGGCCGGTACGTCGGCAGGATCGGGGCGGGGAGCCGCCTCGGTGATGGTGTCGGTGGGCGCCGTGCTGTCGGCGGTCGTGTGTTCGGGAATGTTTCTCATGTCTCCAGTGTCGAGTCCGCCAGCCGATTCCGGGAGGGCGTGTGGATGGTGTTGGTTGCACCACCTGGCTGGGCGGGGCGGTTCGGGCGGACAATGGAGGCATGGCACAAGTGAGAAACGAGGAGCTCGGATTCTTCCTCCGCTCGAGACGCAACCGGGTGCGCCCCTGTGACGTGGGTCTGGCGACAGGCGGGCGCCGTCGGGTGCCGGGGCTGCGCCGCGAAGAAGTCGCGGTGCTCGCGAACATCGGCACCAGCTGGTACACGTGGCTCGAGCAGGGACGAGACGTCCAACCCTCGGAATCGGTGCTCGAATCCATCGCCGAGGCGCTCCTGCTCGATCGTGAGGAGCGTGCCCATCTCTTCCTGCTCGGTGGGTATCCCGACCGGGTGGCGAACCCCGGGGACTCCGCGGTGGGGGAGGCGATGCGCACCCTGCTCGACGAGATGCTGCCGCTGCCGGCGATGGTTACGGACCCCCGGAATACGGTGCTCGCGCACAACACTGTGCAGAGGTACCTCGCCTCCGACCTCGAGGAATTCGCGGCGGGGGAGCGCAACTGTGCCATCCAGACGTTCGAGAATCCCGAATGGGCGCGAGCCTTCCGCAGCGACGACGGACACCGGCCGCACCTGGTCGCGAAGCTGCGGGCCTCGTACGCGGAGTCGATCGACGACCCGGAATGGTCGCCGCTGCTGAGCCGCCTGCGTCGGCATGAGGAGTTCTGCCGACTCTGGGATTCGGGCGCGGTGGGACGCTCGGCCGGTCGGGTCAAGAGCATCGAGAACCCGTACGTCGGCACACTCAAGATGACGATGACGACGATGATCGCGCAGGAGAACCAACGGCTGACGCTCTCGGTCTACCAGCCCGTGGACTCGCTCACCCGGTCGCGGTTGGAGACGCTGCACGGGTGGATCAACGACGGCAGCATCGAGCGCAGACGCGCCGAGGTGCTCGCCGGGACGGACGACGGAGCAGTCGCCGGTGCGGTCGACGAGGCACCCGTTCACCTGAGGATCGTGTGATGGTTCACACTCGGCCACTGCGATTTCGCATTGTCGTCACGACTCGGATAAGCTGATCCGCGGAGGATTCGCCTAGTGGCCTATGGCGCTCGCCTGGAACGCGGGTTGGGTTAACGCCCTCAGGGGTTCGAATCCCCTATCCTCCGCCACGGAAGTCCCGGTCTCGCAGATGCTGCGGGCCGGGACTTCGTTGTTCGGCGGCGATTCAGGCCGTCCGTCGCCATTCGCAGCACGTCCTCCGCGTGGCGATAACTCCTACAGCTGCCGAGGCATCCATCACCGTTGCCGAGAAAACACCCCGTTGCAACGGGGAGTTATGGGGCGAACGGTGAGGGATGCTCTGCGGCCACCCGCGCGCGAACCCGGGTTGCCCGGATGCGGCGCGCGCCAGACGACTGGCTCAGGTGTTGCGCAAGTCAGATGACGGTGTATGGCGAAGTGTGTCATTGTGACAGCGCGCGTCGGCGTGCGAAGTCCCGGTGCATGGTGTGGTGTGAGTCTCACTACGCTGGCTGAGTCAATCACCTGCGACCGCCGACAGTGGTGGAAAGGGGCGAAACGCCATGACCGAAGCCAGCACGCAGCCATTCATCTCCGCCAACCCGATCTACACGGGGCAGCCCGAAGACCTCAAGTTCGCCTACTGGGTGCCCAACGTCTCCGGCGGCCTGGTGGTCTCGAACGTCGAGCAGCGCACCGACTGGGGGTATGACTACAACGTCAAGCTCGCCCAGACCGCCGAGAACGTCGGCTTCGAATACGCACTCAGTCAGGTCCGCTACCTCTCGAGCTACGGTGCGGCCCAACAGCATGAGTCGACCTCGATCTCCCTGGCACTGCTCCTCGCGACCGAGCGGCTCAAGGTCATCGCCGCGATCCACCCCGGCATCTGGGAGCCGATGGTGCTCGCGAAGTACATCCTCACTGCTGACCAGTTCTCGAAGGGCCGCGCAGCGATCAACGTCGTCTCCGGCTGGTTCAAGGACGAATACACGAAGCTCGGGCTGCCGTGGCTCGACCACAACGAACGCTACCGCCGCTCCGCCGAGTTCATCGAGGTCGTCCGCAAACTCTTCACCGAGGAGAACGTGCAGTTCCGCGGCGACTTCTACACCGTCAACGACTTCACCCTCCGGCCCGGACCCTACCCGGTCGAAGGTCGGCCCTACCCGGAGATCTTCCAGGGCGGGAACTCCACGGCCGCCCGCGACAACGGCGGCCGTCACGCCGACTGGTACTTCTCCAACGGCAAGGACTTCGACGGCTTCCGTGAGCAGTATGCCGACGTCACGAAGGTCGCCGAGGCGAACAACAGGAAGGTCCGTTTCGGACTCCACGGTTTCGCCATCGTCCGCGACACCGAGGCAGAGGCCCGCGAACAGCTGCGCGAGATCATCGCCCACGCCGACGAAGGATCGGTCAACGGCTTTCGCAAGTCCGTCCAGGAGGCGGGTGCCTCGACCTCGGACAAGAAGGGCATGTGGGCCGATTCGAGCTTCGAAGACCTCGTGCAGTACAACGACGGCTTCCGCACCCAGCTCATCGGCACCCCCGAACAGGTCGCCGACCGGATCATCGAATACAAGAAGCTCGGCGTCGACCTCGTCCTCACCGCGTTCCTCCACTTCCAGGAAGAACTCGAGGCGTTCGGCAAGACCGTCATCCCGATCGTCCGTGAGAAGGAAGCCGAACTCGTCAACAAGGGTCTGCTCACCCCTGCAGGAGTCTGAATCCGCTGGAGAGAGTCGCTCAGGTAACGCGAAACTCGAAAAAGTCGTCACTGGCGACGCGTTTTTCGAGTTTCGCGCTACCTGAGGCCAGTTTGCCGCCGAGGGACTACCTAGCCGCGGGGACGCGATCCGTCATTTCACACTGAACGACGGGGACTTCAGCGTCAGCTTCGTCCGCAGCTGAGCGCCGGTGAGGCTGGCAGTCTTCCCTGCCATCGAGGTGGCCTTGACCGTCTTCACCAGGCCCGACCTGGTCTTCGACACCGACAGGGAACGGACGTCGCTCAGACCGAACGCCCTCGCCATGTCGGCCTGCTTGATGGTCACCGTCCACGAGGCATTCGGGTTCTTCGCCGAGGCATACTTCGACGGAGAGTCATCGACGGAGACGAGGTAGGGCACGGCCGACCCCCACACCTCGGCGGCCGAATGCGTCCTGCCGCCCGCCGAAGAGGAGTAGACGGCGTCGATGAGGCTGCCCTTGTACGTGATGACGCGGGCCGACTTCACGGTCGATCCGCTCGTCGTCTGGGTCGCCGCCACGGCCTTGCGCCACGGACCCGAATCCTTCGCGTTCTCATGGTTCCACCCGAGGAAGCGCTGCGAGGCCACCTCATCGTAGACATTGCACCCGCACGCGGCCTTCGGCGCACCGAGGTTGCGGTAGGCGTAGGTGCGGGAGGCGATCGCCTGGGAGCGCAGCGCCTCGGACTGCCAGGAGGCCGGCATCTCGGCGACCCCAGGCAGATACTCCTTGTTGAGCTTCAGGACATTGATGACGTTGAGCGTCCTGTTCAGCTGCCCGATCTCGAGTCGACCGTGCCGGTAGGTGCCGCTCGCCCCGTTCTGCGCCCCACTGACCGACACCGTCGTCGCCGCTGAGCCCTTCCAATACCGGGTGCCCTGCCATTCGACGACGAGCTTCGCGCCCGCATAGCTCTTCGATCCGATCTTCGCCTGAACGGTGCCGGACGAGGTGCGTTCGATGGTGACCTTCGCCCCCGATTCGATGGTCTTCGACCCGGCCTTGACGCGCAGGTGCCCGGATCGCGGTGTCACCGTCACCGACTTCTTCCCGGTCAGCAGCTGCACCCTGAGGCTGTCATCGGCGTTCTTCGACGTCGTCGTCACCTTCGCCGAGTGGTAGTAGTGCTCGAGGATCTGCGTCGAGGACTTCCCGGCGGCAGCCATTCCGCGTGCCCCGTACTGGCTCATACCGACACCGTGGCCGAAGCCCGATCCGGTCACCGTGAACGACGAAGGGGCCGCCGTCTTCGCCGTCTTTGTGAGCGTGATCTTCGCGCCGGACTTCGCCGTCCAGGCGATGCGACCGTGCTGGAACTTCTGCCTGATCTCGGACCCGGACCGGTACTCATTGCTCGTCGGGTATCCGAGCGGCCCGCGCTCCCAGCTGGACTTCTTCCACGCGGTGCGGACCGCGCCCCAGGTGGCATGCGCACCGGTCGCCTTCGTCCAATGGATGCTGCCGTTCTTGAACGACTGATAGCAACCCTTCTGGATCAGCGTGCACCGCTGCGGACCGGTGGCCGGGCCGAGCTTGCCCGCGTTCCCTCCGAGCGTCTTGTGCAGGGACCCGATCGCCCCGGATGTGGGGTACGCGGCATGGGCAGGGGGCGGAGTAGCGAAGAGTGTGAGCAGGAGCCCGATGAGCAGAGCCGCGAGGGCAGGAGTCGTCGCCTTGACGAACGGGGAAGCTGGCATGATCAGATCATATGCTGGGCTGTCAAGATCTCACGTGACGCCTGCCCGCTAGAGCCCCTCGTCCACGATGGTGACGCCCAGCTCGACGGCGAGTTTGTCCAGAATGAGGCGTCCGTGCCCCTCCAGCAGTGGACCGGAGGCCCCCGGCTGTTGCGCCAAGGTCCAGGCGCCGCGGTGGACAGGCACTCGGTCGCAGAACAGGACGGCAGTCACCGCGGCTGGCTGGCCGTTGAGCTCGGCCTGACGGGAGTGCCACATGATTCCGGCCGCCTGCTGGGGGCCGGAGTGCATCGCTTTTGCCACCCGACGTGTGCAAGGGTAGTGCTCTTGAGAACTTGTGACGGCAGCCTGTCGTGGGATGTTCAGCGTCTGCAGAGACGAGTCACGCAGATCCGCCAAACGAAGAGGTTCCGGTGGAACCAAACGGGCATGGTGCTTCCCGAGCAGAGCATGCTCAGACACAAGTCGAGGCTTCATCCCGGTCACGTCATGCAGACTGGTTTCCAACAGCGCCGCAGCCAGAGAGTCTGCCGCATAGAAGGTGGGGACGCGAACGCCGTCGGCGTCGTCGAAGGGCGCGAACCGGGTGTCCCCGAAGCCGGGGTTCGGTTCCGCGTACCCGTCTCGAGCGTCGTAGACCCTGAACCAGTCGTGGTCGGCATCCATGTCTGCTTGGGGGAGGTTTCCCGCCGCTGCGAGATCCGACAGTTCGTCGACAGCGACGGGGCACCCTGAAGGATCGGGGCAGACCAGATCTTCGGGTGGGATTGGCACGATCAGGAGTCCGCGCCCTGCGCCAGGCGAAGTTCCGACGCGTACCGTTGAGCAGCCCGGTGCGTTCTGGCCATGTCGGTGCGGACCAGCTTCGCAGGGACCTCGCCACTCAACCGACCCGTCGGGTTGGTCAACCACGCCCAGAGGCTCCAACCACCAAGACCGGAGGTCAGCAATGGTCGAGTCAGCTCTGCGATCGATGGATCAACGTCGCCTGCTGAGGTCAGCTGAACTTGCGGAATCAGTGTTCGGCCTCTGATCTCGACCGTGAACAGTTCTTTCCTGTCACGTTGGCGGGCTACCCAGGTGCGTGCTGCCTTCTCGGTGGAGTCCCGCAGTTCGGCGAGTGAGGCGTAGGTGAGGAACCCTTCCTCTTTGAGGAGTCGTTCGCGGAGGGCGACATTCTGGATCACCTGTTTCTGCGACTCCCCGGAGATCAGGTCCAGGTTCTGTTCCGCGAAGGCCTTGTTGACTTGAGCTGACAAGTCAGCGCGCGCCTCAACCTGGCGCTGGACCACGGCCTGATACAGGTCGATGGCGGCCGAGATGTCAGCCTGGTTGAGACCGTCGACCTCGACGTGGTTGCCGGCGGTTCTGATCTGGATGGGCTCGTACGCCTCAGCGGACATGGTGTTCCTCCTGCTTGGAGATCAAGCGGACATGGTGTTCCTCCTGCTTGGAGATCAAGCGGACATGGTGTTCCTCCTGCTTGGAGATCAAGCGGACATGGTGTTCCTCCTGCTTGGAGATCAATTGTAGCAATGTTGCCTTGAGTGATCCATAGCCTCACTTGCTACAGAGGCAACTAGTGCGCGACCTGTGCCTACGGAAGAACTCCCCGAAACGATCGTTTCGGGGAGTTCTTCTGCGGCCCTGCCGGGCCCGGACGAATGATCTCTCGCCGAGGTGGCCCCACCTCGGCGAGGGATGCGTCGTCCCTGCTCAGCTCAGCTTGTCGGCGATCGCCTTGTTGAACGCGTCGAGGTCGCCGGGGTTGCGGGAGGTGATGAGGTTGCCGTCGACGACGACCTCGGCGTCGGTCCAGTCGGCTCCGGCGTTGATGAGGTCGGTCTTCGTCGAGATGAACGACGTGAGCTTCCGTCCCTTCGCCACTCCCGCCTCGGCGAGGATCCACGGGGCGTGGCAGATCGCGGCGACGGGCTTGTCTGCGGCGAAGAACGCCTTGACGAGGTCGACGGCGTCCTCATCCAGCCGCAGTGCGTCGGCGTTGAGGGTTCCGCCTGGCAGGACGAGAGCGTCGAAGTCATCGACCGAGGCATCGGAGACGGGAACGTCGACGTCGAAGGTCTGTGCATGCTCCCAATCGCCTTCCATCGCCTGCAGCGTTCCCTCGGACGGGGAGACGATGACGGTGGTGGCGCCCGCCTCGTCGAGCGCCGCGCGGGGGCTGGTCAGCTCGACCTGCTCGACACCGCGGGTGAGCAGGAATGCGATCTTCTTATCGGAGATGGCCATGATGGTGCTCCTTTTCTGTGGTGGATCTATCTGTGGTGGATTGTGATCGGTCGTGATTGTCGTCGTTGCTGTCAGTGCAGGTGAGCCCGCTGCTCATCGGTCAGCGGCTTCGCGGGGAAGCGCAGCAGGACTTTCCCGGCCGGGTGAGCGTTGAGCAGGTGCCGGTAGGCGTCCTGGACCTCGTCGACGTCGAAGACTCGGTTGATGGGCACATGGATATGGCCGTAGGCGATCGCCTGACCGAGCCAGACCATGTCCTCCCGGCGAGCGGCGGACTCTCCGGCGGTGCTCACCCCGTGCTTCTCCGCCACGGCGGGCCCGGCTCCGATCGAGACGATGCGCTCGGCCGGGACGCCGGCATCGATCATCGCTTCGACTTCGTCCTCACCTTGGGTCGAATACGCGGCCTGGATCCCGTTCGGGGCAAGTGCACGGACACTCGCCCACAGGCCCTGACCGTAGGTGACTGGTTCGATGCCGAGGCTTCTCAACAATTCGTGGTTGCCCTCGCTGGCGCTGCCGATGACCCGGGCGCCGAGGTTGCGCGCGAGCTGAGCGACGATGATGCCGACTCCTCCGGAGGCCCCGGAGACGAAGAGCGTCTCGCCCTCGCTCAGATTCAAGGCCCGGATCCCGGACATCGCGGTGCGCCCGGTGATGTAGAGACCGCCGGCGGTGTCGATTCCGAGCCCGCGGGGGATCCGATCGAGACGGTCCGCGGGGTCCTCGATGAGCAGCTGTTCGGTCTGCGCCTGCTTCGGCAACCCGCCGTAGACGAGGTCGCCGGGCGCAAAGTCCTCGACTCCGGCACCGACTGACGCGACGACACCGGAGAAGTCGACGCCGTTGCCCGAACTGCCCTCGACGGTGCCGAAGCGACCGCCCTGGAGCATCTTCCAGTCCAGCGGGTTGAGCCCGGCGTAGAGGACGGTGACGAGGACCTGGCCGGGGCCGACTTCGGGGGTGGCCGCCTCGGCGAGGTGGAGCTGATCGATGTCGCCGTTGGAGGTGTACTGGACGCGTCGTGCCATCTTGTCTCCTGATCGGTTGACGAGGGCGGGGTCACGGCCTGCGCCGATGCCCACAGCAGGGACAACGATGACGGAGGCGAACTTGTTCCATCTCAGGGTGTTCGATGCCAGAAATGACCGCACTCCCCGGGTCGAGATGACCAGGGGAGTGCGGTGGGGATGCGAGTCGCTCGAGGCGAGCGGATCGCGGGAAGCTCGAGGGGAGCGGTCGAGGGGGCCGGCTCAGATGTTCGGGAACTCGAGGCTGTAGCCGATGCCCGACTGCGACGCCGAGGTGATCTTCACCGTGCCGTAGTGCTTCTTGCCGGCGGCGGTGACGGTGCAGCTCTGCGAACCGCGGTGGGCCATGATCCGCAGATCCGCGTAGCAGTCGACCGTGTCGACCGTGGTGCCCCGCTTCGCGTAGGCGTTCGTGATGTCCTTTTCCAAGACGTCGGCGGGAATCTTCCCATAGCCGTCCTGGTCGAGTTCGACTCCGTCCTCACCGATGCGAGGGCCCGAGTAGCCCTCGTTCTCGGTCGAACCGCTCGACCCGCTCGATGAAGAGCCGCTCGACGACGATCCGGAATCGCTCGCCGAGGTGGCGCTTCCCGAATCCGTGGATCCGCCGCTGCTCGTGCTTCCGTTCGACGTGGTGCCGTCGGTGGCCGAATCGTTCGACGTGGTGGAATCGCTGCCCGTGGTCGAGCCCTGCCCGGCGTCCGAATCGGGGGCGGACTCCTCGGCAGCGGGAGCGCCGGCATCGTCAGCTTCCTGTGCCTGGCCCTGTTCCTGTTCCTGGCTCTGCCCCTGTTCCTGGCCCTCCTGGCCGAAGGAGATGTGCATATCGCAGGCCGAGAGCGACAGGGTCGCGGCCACGGCTCCGGCGACGGTGATGGTCTTGAGAAGGACGTTGGTCTTCATGGTCTGCTCCTGGTCTCATGGGCGATCAAGCAAGTGGCTGTCGGTGTTACTTACCTGTTCAGCTTCTCAGCGTGAGCTTCTCACCGAGGCTGATTCGTGTTCGCATCCGGTGACTCATGTTCCAGGTCGGACACATCGGCCTATCCTGGTAAGGATTTCCCGGCGACGATGTCGAGAACCGACCCGCGGCTTCGTCCCAGAGGTGTCAGCAAGCACAACCGGTGCGAGCGGCACGAGACAAGGAGACGATCATGGCCAAGTACCTCATGCTCAAGCACTACCGGATGCCCGAGCAGTACATGGACTACACCCCGATGGACGAATGGAGCCCTGAGGAAGTCGATGCGCACATCGCGTACATGAACGCTTTCGCCGACCGTCTCAAAGACTCCGGCGAGTTCGTCGACTCCCAGGCGCTGCAGCCCGACGGCACCTTCGTCCGATCCGGAGGGGCCGGCCGGCCGCCGGTCACCGACGGACCGTTCCCCGAGACGAAGGACCTCATCGCAGGCTGGATGGTCATCGACGTCGAGACTTACGACCGCGCCCTCGAACTCGCCGCGGAGCTCTCGGCGGCACCGGGCAAGAACGGGGAACCGATCAACGAATGGCTCGAACTGAGGCCCTTCCTCGACCACGCCCCGTGCGTGGACGAGTGAGCAGGGACGCGAACGGAGCCCGCGATGATCGGTGCGGATCCCCTCGCCGAGGTCGAGCTGCGTGAGCTCGTCCCCGCCGTGATCGGCGTCCTCGTCGGCCGTGGAGCAGATTTCGCGACCGCCGAGGATGCCGTTCAGGACGCGCTCATCGAGGCCCTGCGCACGTGGCCGGGCGATCCGCCCCGGGATCGGCGCGGATGGCTCGTGACCGTGGCCTGGCGGAAGTTCCTCGATAGCGTGCGCTCCGAAGGTTCCCGAGCCAGAAGAGAGGAGCGGGTCGCGGCCGCCACCCTCGCCGAAACCGGCGGTGCCCGGAATGCCGATGACACCCTCGATCTCTACTTCCTCTGCGCCCACCCGCAGCTGAGCCCCGCCTCGGCGGTGGCCCTGACCCTACGGGCCGTGGGAGGGCTGACGACGAAGCCTATCGCCGCGGCCTATCTTGTCCCCGAGGCGACGATGGCCCAACGTATCAGTCGGGCCAAGACCACCATCGCCGGCCGCCGCCTCACGACGCCCGGCGACCTGTCCTCGGTGCTCACCACCCTCTACCTCGTGTTCAACGAGGGCCACTCCGGGGATCTCGACCTCGTCGCCGAGGCGATCCGCCTGACCCGGCGGCTTGGCACGATGACCGACTCCGCCGAGGTGGACGGTCTGCTCGCGCTCATGCTCCTCCACCACGCGCGCCGAGCCGCCCGCTTCGACTCCGACGGCCGGCTCATCGCCCTGGCCGATCAGGATCGGAGCCTGTGGGATCGCCGACTCATCGGCGAAGGCATCGGGACCCTCCAAGCCGCGCTCGCCCGTGACCACCTCGGCGAATATCAGGCGCAGGCGGCGATCGCAGCACTGCATGCCGACGCTCAGCACGTCGATGACACCGACTGGGTGCAGATCGCCCAGTGGTACGACGAACTCCTGAGGCTGCGAGACACCCCGATCGTGCGCCTCAACCGGGCCGTGGCCGTCGGCGAGGCCGATGGGCCGGCGGCAGGACTGGCCGAACTGCGCGGACTCGATGAGGATCTGCCTCGCTACTTCGCCGTCGAAGCGCACCTGCGCGAACGCTTGGGAGACCTCGAGACGGCCGCCCGCCTCTACGCCCGGGCCGCCGAACGGGCCGCCAGCCTCGCCGAACGCGACCACCTCAACCGGCAGGCGGCACGCACACGGTCGGGGGAGGACTAGGATCGAAGGGAGCGTCCAGCTCATCCTCCCAATCAGCGAACCCGTCACCGGGTTCCGTTCCCGAGTCCGAAAGAGGCCGAATCCGTTTGAGTCACGTGCAGGAGTTCTTCCGCATCCCACCGGGCGAACGCGACCACATCCCCGCGTTCCGCATCGCCCTGGGAGTCGCCATCCCGCTGCTCGTGCTGCTCGGAATCGACCGCCTCGACCTCGCCGTCTACGCCGCGTTCGGAGCATTCACCGGCATCTACGCCCGCTTCGAATCCCCACGTTCACGCACCCGGCGGCAGTCGATTGCAGCGATCATCCTCGTCGTCTGCGTCGGCATCGGTGCGACGCTGTCCACCGCACACGCCTCGATCTGGGTGCTCATCGTCGTCACCTCACTGGTCTCGGGACTCGGCGCGGCCCTGGCCCTGCGCTTCCGCCTCAAACCGGGCGGGTCGATCTTCTTCATCTTCGCCACCGGAGCCGTCGGGTCGATCCCGCACGGATCGCCGGTGCCGATCGCGATCGGGGTGGCGGCCGCCTCGGCGCTGGTGAGCATCGGTCTGGGAGCACTCGCCCACCTCGTCGGGGAACGGATGCCGCCGGAGAAGCAGTCCTATGTCCGGGTCGGACTCTCCCCGGTGGGCAAGGCCAACCTCGCCGCGCACGCCACCCGCTTCACGATCGCCCCGCTCATCGCCGGGATCCTCGGCACCCTGCTCATCGACGTGCTGCCGATCCTCTCCCACAGCTACTGGGCGATGGTCGCCGCGGTCGCCCCGATCACCCCGCCGGGGCGCTCGGCCAGGCTCAAACGCGGGCTGCACAGAGTGGTGGGCACCCTCGGCGGTGTCGTCGTCACCGCCTTCCTGCTGTCCTTCCCCACCGCAGACTGGCAGCTCGTCGTCTGGGTCATCCTGCTGCAGTTCTTCGCCGAGATCTTCGTGCTGCGCAACTATTCGGTGGCGCTGCTCTTCATCACCCCGCTGGCGCTGCTGATGACGCAGCTCGGCCACCCGCAGCCGGTGGCGGAACTGCTGACCTCACGGGCCATCGAAACCGTCATCGGCGTCCTGGTCGGACTCGTCGTCGTCCTCCTCGGGTTCAGTCGGGAGAGGAAGCGTGCGGCCGAGATCGCGGCGTCTCCGCATTCCGATGACGACGACTGAGTGGACCGCTGAGAGCGACCTGCGGCGGTCGGGCCGCTTCTTCGCTATCATCGGCTCACACCGTCCGACCAGATCCGGGAGGCAACGATGACCACCAGCACCGAGGTGCTCTCCACCCTGGCCTCACTTGAGGACGAGAAGATCCGCGCGGTCAATCAGCGTCACGGCGACGATCACGCAGTCAACCTCACGAAGCTGCGCGCCGTGGCGAAAGACCTGAAGAAGAACGACGAACTCGCCGCTGAGCTGTGGGAGACCGGTGACACTGCGGCCCGTCTCGTCGCGATCCTCATCATGCGCCCCAAATCGTGGAGTCGGGAACAGCTCGAGGCGATGCTTCGCGATTCCCGGGTTCCGAAGGTCCATGGCTGGCTGGTCAGCTACATCGTCAAGAAGTCTCCACACGCCGAAGCACTCCGGCGGTCCTGGATGGATGACTCCGACCCGGTGGTGGCCTCTGCCGGTTGGGCGCTGACCGCAGAACGGGTCAACCGTCGTCCCGAGGGGCTCGACCTGCCCGGCCTGCTGGATGTGATCGAGGCCGAGATGGCCGATGCGCCCGAACGACTGCAGTGGGCGATGAATGAGACCCTTGCCGCCATCGGCATCGAGAACCCGGGGCTGCGTGGCCGGGCCATCGACATCGGTGAGCGCCTCGGTGTGCTCCGTGACTACCCGACGTCCCCGGGATGCACCTCGCCCTTCGCCCCCGTCTGGATCAGGGAGATGGTGGCCCGCAGAGCTGGGAATTGAGCAGGCCCGGGCGACGGTTCGGTGCCGGCGACGGCCACGGCCGGATCGATCAGAGGGTCCGGTGGCGGCCGATCGGCAGCATCAGCGGCTGACCGGACACGGGGTCGTCGATGATCCGGTTCGCCAGACCGAAGACCTCTTCGACGTTGTCCTCGGTGAGCACCTCGGCGGGGGTGCCTGCGGCGTGGATTCCACCTCCGGCGAGCATGACCAGCCGATCACAGTAGCGGGCGGCGAGGTTGAGGTCGTGGAGGACCATGACGATCGTGACCCCGGAGCGTGCATTGAGTTCGGTGAGCAGGTCGAGCACCTCGACCTGATGGTTGACGTCGAGGAACGTCGTGGGCTCATCGAGCAGCAGGATGTCGGTCTGCTGAGCCAGGGCCATCGCGATCCACACCCGTTGCCGCTGACCGCCGGAGAGCTCGTCGACGGACCGATCGGCGAGGTCGGCGGTCCCGGTGGCATCGAGCGCCTCGGCGACGGCGAGATCATCGGCGGCACTCCACCGGGAGAACGCCCCCTGATGCGGATGCCGGCCGCGCCCGACGAGATCGGCGACGGTGATGCCCTCCGGGGCGATCGGCGTCTGCGGGAGCAGGCCCAAGGTCCGGGCCAGCTGCTTGGCCGGCATCGAATGCACCTGACGCCCATCGAGGATCACCCGCCCCTGACGCGGGGTGAGCAGTCGCGACATCGACTTCAGCAGCGTCGACTTGCCGCAGGCATTGGCCCCGACGATGCCTGTGATGTCCCCGGCCGGCAGTTCCAGACTCAGGCCGGAGATGATGTCGGCGCCTCCGTAGAACAGATGCAGATCCTCAGCTGAGAGCGAATGATCCGTGGTCACAGGGAGCCTCCCGAACGATTGATCCTGATGATGAGGTAGAGAAGATACGGGGCACCGAGGATGCCCGTGATGACGCCGACCGGATATCGGGTGCCCAGAGCGAACTGGCCGACGAGGTCGGCGGTGAGCACCAGCAGCGCCCCAACGAGTCCGGCGGGAATGAGCGGGGAGGGGCCGGGACCGGTGAGCCGGGCGGCGATCGGACCGGACAGGAACGCAACGAACGCGACGGGCCCGGCCGCCGCGGTCGCGAAGGCGATGAGTCCGACGGCGGTGACGATGACGAACAGCCGGGTCCGGGAGACCCTGACGCCCAGCGCCTCGGCAGTGTCGTCCCCGAGCTGGGTGATCGCGAGATTCTTCGATTGGCCGATCAGCAGAGGGGAGAGGATCACGAGGGCGATGAGCACCGGGATCACCGCATCCCAGTTCGCTCCGTTGAGACTGCCGGCAAGCCACCGCAGCGCCTCCTGCAGATCCCATTGTGCGGCCCGGGTCAGCTCCCAATTGATCAGTGCCGTGAGCATCGAGGAGATGCCGATGCCCACGAGGATGAGGCGGATTCCGGCGGCTCCGTTCTTGAACGCGAGGGCGTAGATGAGCAGGGCGACTCCGAGGCCCGCGACGATCGCGAGGACCGAGACGCCCGTGCTGCCGAGGCCGAGGGTGACGATGCCGAACACTGCGGCGGCAGAAGCACCGGAGCTGATGCCGATGATGTCGGGGCTGGCCAGAGGGTTGCGCAGCATCGTCTGGAAGGTCACTCCGCCGAGGCCGAAGCACAGTCCGACGAGCACCGCCAGGACCGCTCGGGGCAGCCGGAGGCGACCGACGGTGAACGAGGCTCCGGGCACCTGCTGGCCGGCGACGACACGGGCCACCTCGTCGATGGGGTAGAAGGTCTGACCGATCATCAGGCTGGCGACGAAGACGGCGATGACGAGCACGGATAGGACGGTCACGACCGACGCCCAGCGGCGGGTCCGGGCACGACGGAGCCCGGCGACCGCCTCGGCGGTGGTGGACGGGGCCAGCGAACGGGTGGGGGTCGGACTCACAGCGACCTCACCTTCTGACGGCGGACGATGGCGATGAAGAACGGTGCGCCGATGAGCGCGGTGAGGATGCCGACGTCGAGTTCGGCGGGGCGGGCGACGATGCGTCCGAGGATGTCCGAGGCGGTGAGCAGGCCGGCGCCGGTGACCGCGGAGAACGGCAGCAGCCACCGGTGATCGACGCCGATGAGCAGCCGGCAGGCGTGGGGGATGACAAGCCCGAGGAAGCCGATGGGCCCGGCCACGGCGGTGGCGGCACCGCAGAGGACGACGGCGCCGGCGGCGGACAGGACTCGGGTCAGGCCCACGTGCTGTCCGAGGCCGGCGGCGAGTTCGTCGCCCAGGGCCAGGGCGTTGAGCCCCGGCGCGCAGTAGATGCTGAGGAGGAAGCCGCCTGCGAGGAAGGGCAGGATGAGTTCGACCGAGTCCATCGTCACTCCGCCGACTCCGCCGATCTGCCAGTCGCGGGCGAGGTCGGCGATGTCACCGCGGGGGAGGACGACGGCGGAGATGAACGAGGACAGGGCGGCAGCGGTGGCGGCACCGGCCAGGGCGAGCTTGAGCGGGGTCGCTCCCTGCCGGCCCAGCGAGCCGACGGCGTAGACGAACACCGAGGTGATGGCGGCACCGGCGATCGCGAACCAGATGTAGCCGGAGGCGGTGGTGAGGCCGAAGCTCGCGATGCCGATGACCACGGCCAGGGAGGCGCCGGTGTTGACGCCGAGGATGCCGGGATCGGCCAGGGGGTTGCGGGTCACTCCCTGCATCACGGCGCCGGAGACGCCGAGGGCGGCGCCGACGCAGACGGCCAGCAGGGTCCGCGGGATGCGTTTGGCCACGGCGGCCTGGTCGAAGCCGGTGGCGGATCCGCCGAGTGCGGCGAGCACATCGCCGAGGTCGACGCTGCGGGAGCCGATCATGATCGAGGCGACCATGAGGGCGATGATGAGGGCGAGGGCTGTCAGCATCCACAGGAGGCGGACGTGAGTCGACCGCCGCAGCCGGGCGGCGGTCGACTCGACGGTGGTGGGAACGGTCATCGAGGTCGGTGCGTCCTACTCGCCGTTCGACGCGGCCGCGTCGAGCTCGTCGAGGTAGTCGTCGAGGATGAACGAGATCGACAGCGGAGTCGGGTTCGCCGCGGTGCCCAGGGGCTGATCGCCGGGCAGGTTGACGATCGCGTCGTTCTTCACCGCAGGCATCTGCGAGAGCAGTTCGTCGTCTTCGAGGGTCTTGACGAGTTCGTCGTCGCCGTAGGTGACGATGATGTCGACGTCGTCGAAGACATCGGCCTGTTCGGCGCTGACCTTCGAGGAGAACTGGTCGGTCTCCTCCGAGGCCTTCGCGATGCTCTCAGGCGCCTTCATTCCGAGGTCGTCGAAGAACATCGCCCTGGTGTCATGCGTGGTGTAGAAGTTGACCTCGGAGAGGTCGGAGGGGTCGACGTGGGTGAGGAACATCGTCGACTTGTCCTTGATCGCCGGATGGTCGGCGACCTTGTCATCGATCTCGGATTCGAGGTCGCCGATGAGCTTCTCGCCCTCGTCCTTCATGCCGATGGCCTCGCTGTTGATCTCGATCATCTCCCGCCACGGCGTGCCCCACGCCGTCTCCGGGTAGGCGACGACCGGCGCGATCTCCGACAGAGTGTCGTAGTCCTCCTGGCTCAGACCCGAATAGCCGGCGAGGATGACATCGGGCTTCGTGTCCGCGACGGCTTCGAAGTCGATGCCGTCGGTCTCGTCGAACAGGGTCGGGGTCTCCGCATCGAGCTCCTCGAGCTTGTCCTCGACCCAGGGCAGGACACCATTGCCGTCGTCGTCGCCGAAGTCGGCACTGGCCATACCGACGGGGACGACGCCGAGGGCCAGCGGCACCTCGTGGTTGGCCCAGTTGACGGTGGCGACCCGTTCGGGCTTCTTCTCGATCTTCGTCGTGCCGAGGGCGTGTTCGATCGTCACCGGCTCCCAGGAGCCGTCTTCGGAATCGGCATCGGCGGAGGAGTCCGGTGACGAGCAGGCCGAGAGGACGAGGGCGGTGGCCATGGTGGCGGAGATGGCCAGGGCGCGGACTGAACGGGTCATTGCTGCCTTTCGCAAGATGCTTGAGACACACCTGGAAAGAAGAATTAATTAGGTGTGCCTCATCAAAGTATCCGAGGGAAAGGGTTGGCGCAATCGAGCAATTCCGACAGTCGGTTTCGTCAATCGGACACGATGATGGGAGGCTCGGCTCTGAATTGGGCCGGGGTGGTCCCGGTGATCCGTTTGAATGCTGTGGTGAAGGCGCTCGCCGAGGCGTAGCCGACATCGACGGCGGCATCCTGGATCTCCTGGCCGAGACCGATGAGGGTGATCGCATGTTGGATGCGGGCGGTCGTGACCCACCGGTTGAAACTCAGGCCCGTCTCGGCAGCGAAGGCGCGCGTGATGGTGCGGGCGCTCGTGCCGAGGCGCGTCGCCCATTTCTGCAGGGTCGTGGGATCGCTCGGGTCGGTGAGCACTGCGTCGACGATCGGTGCCAGCAGCTCGGCGGTCGGACGGTGGAGGAGGACCTCGTGCTCGGCCGGTGGCATGACATCGAGGATCATCGCCTCGGTCAGCACATAGGACTCGGTCTGCGGCTCCAGGGTCTGCAGCCTGGCGAGCAGCAGGCGCAGCAGTGGGTGGATTCTCACTGCGTTCGGCACATCGCTGATCGGGGGTTCGTCGACGTCGAACTGGGCCGCATTGACCACCACTCCGGCGGGCGTCCACCCGGAGTGCGGAACGCCGGCCGGAATCCACATCCCCAGGGGTGGTGTGATCGTCCACGTCCGGGCGCCGATCGTCACCGTTCCCACACCGCTGTCCCGCCACAGCAGCTCATGGGTCGGATGCGAGTGCTCCGCCCAGTAGGTCTCACGGTCCATCGTCTCCGCGGAGCCGAGGATCTGCATCGGCAGACGCACCTGCCCGGCGGAGTAGCGGGGCAGGCGGCGCTCGGTCGCGTGCTCCGAGGCCGAGTCCCGGGAGTGGAACGGTTTGATCGTGGTCACGGCCTCAGAATACGCGGCCTCAGGGTGCGGTAGGTTCACCCGCCGGCGAGCTCGCGCAGTGCACGGATGTGGGACTCCAGTCGTCCCCGTCCCTCGGTGCTGATTGAGACCCAGGTGCGCGGCCGCTTGCCCACATACCCTTTCTTCACGTCGATCAGTCCGGTCTTCTCCAGGGCGGTGATGTGGCGCGAGAGGACGGAGTCGGAGACGCCGAGGCTGTCGCGCAGCAGCTTGAACTCCGCTCGCTCTCGGTTCTTCAGGCTCGAGACGATGCCCAGCCGGGTGGGGTTGTTGAGATCCGGTTCGAGCTGTGCGATCGAAACGCCGAGGTTGGGGATCACCTCGTTTTCCTCCGCCGCTTGTGCGTCGTCGGCTACGTGTGCGTTGTCGGCTGCGTGCGCCTCGTCGGGGTCTGTCGTGGAGTTCTGTTTCGCCGTCATCGTGGCTACTCCTTCAATGAATTCGTCGAGTTGTGCCGGTCGCTGGCTGTCGTGCCGCTTGCTGGCTGCGGTGGCGAAAATGTTTGGTCGATCCGCCTCGAAATCGAGCTTCGAAACGCAGTGGATCGACCGAACAATCGGTGTATTGCGCTCGGTTCGCGTCGCTTCAGTGCTGCCTCAGCGGCGCAGGGCCAGCAGGGAAAAGACCGGGGCCGCGACCCACAGGAGTCCGGCGGCGATGAACGGGATCGGTGTCGAGGTGGCGAGGGAGTCGGCCATGACGCCGCCGATGAAGCCGATGAAGATGACGGCAAGCCAAATGATGAGTACGGCAGTTGAGCGGCGGCTCCAGCTCAGAGCCTTGATGAGGTAGACGATCATGGCAGGCACGAGCCAGGCGAGTCCGGCCCCGAGGGCGATGAGCTGAGTGGTGTTGTCCTCGATGAGACCGACTGCGACGAGCCCGACCGAGAGTCCGGCCGAGAGCACGAAGAACAGCGTCACCAGCGGCCAGGCGTCGTTTGTGCGGGCCTGTGTCTGACTGGCCTCGGCCTGGGCGAGGAGTTCGTTGGCCTGTTCCGGGGTGGGGGTGGTGTTCACGTCGGATCCTCTGCTCGGGCATCGGTCGGAAGTCCGATGCGATCTGTGGAAGTAGTTTCACAGTACCAACTGCTTTCCAATATGGAAAATAGTTTCGCGAAGAGGTTTTCGATGATGGCTTTCGGTGCGGGCATAGGCCCCCGAGGACTCACGCGCAAGGCAGAGCGGAGTCGCGGTGGCCGGTGCCTCAGAGTGCTGAGGTGAGATGTGCGTCAGAGCGCCGAGGCCGCAACCGTGGCGGCGAGCTCTGTGGCCTTCTCGAGGTGGTCCTCGGTGACCTCGCCGGTGAAGATCAGCGGGTCGAAGGCGAGCGTCCACCCCAGGCCGGTCGTGATCTGCTTCATCGCGGTCTCGGCCCCGGTGGTGTCGTAGCCGCCGTGGATCCAGTAGGAGAACGGCCGACCCGCTGTGGGTTCGCGCACGGCGTCATAGGTGGTGTCGAAGAAGTGCTTGAGGGCACCGGAGATGTAGCCGAAGTTCGCCGTCGTGCCGAGCACATACGCATCGGCGGCCAGCACATCCTCGGCACTGGCTTCCAAAGCCGGCCGGACGGTGACCTCGATGTCGCCGAGCTCGGGAAGGCGCAGCCCGGTCAGGGCCGCCTCGGCGATCTGCGAAGTGGCATCGGAGGGTGAGTGATGAACGAGCAGCACGTTGACCATGTCCCCACCCTAGCCCCGGGAATGACTCGGGTCAGCCCCCGCGCATAAGGTGGTGCCATGGCCGTCATCTTCGATCCGATGCGCGGACGCACCCGTCCGGCAGCCAGCCACCCCGACGATGAGATCGTCGACGTCCTCACCGGCGACTATGCGAGCACGGACTGGGCGGTGCTCACCGGCGCGGGGATGAGCACGGACTCCGGCGTCCCCGACTATCGGGGACCCGACGCGACCCCGCGCAACCCGATGACCATTCAGACCTTCCTCTCCCACCCGGATCAGCGAGCACGGTACTGGGCGCGCTCCTGGGTCGGCTGGCCCCGGATGCGCGGCGCCCGACCGAACGCCGGGCACCTTGCGCTGGCCGGGCTGCCCGTGGCCGGGATCGTCACCCAGAACGTCGACGGACTCCATCAGGCCGCCGCCGAGGCGGTCGCCGCCGACCGTGCCGACTGCGGCGCGGATCTCGCGCCCAGTCCCGTCATCGACCTCCACGGCAGCCTCGACCGGGTCATCTGCCTGAAGAACGGGCACCTGTTCGCCCGCGACTGGGTGCAGCGGAGACTGAGCGAACTCAACCCGGACTTCGCCCACGAGGTCGGCATCGACCCCATCGACGTCGAGACCGCTCCCGACGGTGACGTCGAACTCGACGACACCGCGGGATTCGTCGTCCTCGACTGCCCCGAATGCGGGGGACTGCTCAAACCCGATGTCGTCTACTTCGGCGACTCGGTGCCGCCGGCCAGGCTGCAGAAGGCGAACCGGATCTGCGATGACGCGCGCGGGCTCGTCGTGCTCGGATCCTCTCTCGCCGTGCTTTCGGGCCTGCGCTTCGTCCGTGCCGCAGCGAAGGACGGCAAGCCCGTCGTCATCGTCACCGACGGTCCCACCCGCGGCGATGACCTCGCCGACTACCGGTCGATCTCCCGGGTCGCCGACTTCGTCGCACTCTGGGCAGCGAGGTGAGACGACCGCCGAGGCGGCCCGCATCCGTGGAGGCGTGCCTGCAGGTCAGGCGGTTCGCCCACGTCCAGGTGAGTCCAAGCCGAGGATGAAAGACTGAGAATCATGAGAGACAATCTGGCTCGCGCCGAACGACTGCGACTCGTCGACACCGCCCGCCGTGCGGGCGAGGACGCCCCCACATTATGCGAAGGGTGGACGACCAGGGACCTGGCCACTCACCTCATCATCCGCGAACGCCACCCCTCGGCGGCTCTGGGCATCTTCGTCTCGAAGTTCGACGACCGCAGACGGGCGAAGGAGAACGACTACGCGTCGATGCCCTATGCTCAGCTGCTCGGCCTCGTCGCCTCCCCGCCGAAGTGGACTCCGGGTGCTCTGCCCGGCGTCGAGTCCGCGATGAACACGACCGAATTCCTCGTTCACCACGAGGACATCCGCCGCGCAGCCATCGAGTGGATCCCGCGCCGGTTTTCACAGTCGGAGACCGCGACCGTCTGGGCGCAGACGAAGGTCGCACTCCTTCCCTTTGCCGCGAAGGCCGACGGCCCCGTGACGATCGAGGCACCGGGCTTCGGCACCCGCTCCGCCGGCAAGAAGCGCGAAGGCGACGGCGTCACGATCACCGGTGCACCGCTCGAGCTCCTCCTCTACCTCATGGGCAGGCAGGACCACGCCCTCGTCGACGTGCGCTGAAGGTCGGGATTTCCTCCACCGGATCGGGGGATTGGTCCCTGTCGCGAGCGGCTGCGGTTTCCTAGGCTGGTCTCATCAGCCATCGCAGAGGAGACTCACACATCATGAACGCAGCACCCGCACCGACCCCCGGACAGTTCGACCATCCCCAGAGCACCGGCCCGGCCCTGCCGCCCCATTCGCCGCTGGACTACCCGGACGCCCCGCAGAGCTACCAGGCCGCCGGCAGCTATCAGCATCAGCGCACCGAGGAGGATCCGGGCAAGGTGCTCGGCATCATCTCACTGGTCGCTACGCTCTCGACCTTCCTCGGATTCAACTTCATCGGCCCCGTCGTCGGCATCATCACCGGTCACATCGCTCGCAGGCGCTCGCGTGAGGACGGTCGCGCCGACAACGAGATGGGCAAGTGGGGACTCATCCTCGGCTACGTCTTCCTCGGACTGCTCGTCCTCGGCTGGGTGCTCGGCATCTCGTTCGGCATCGTCAGCGGACTCGCCGGTCTCATGGCAGGCTGAGTCCGGCCCGGCAACCTGGCCACCTCTCGGCAGTGCCCACGGCCCCGGTCGGCGGCGTCTCGCATCCTCACTTCTGAGGGCGAGGCGCCGCTTCGCTGTGTCCGACGGAACACTCGAGGGCCGTCATCGTGTCCGCGACGCTGAAGCCGAGATCCCGGTTGAGTGCGAGCATCGGTCCGTTGTTCGTCGCCGTGTACGTCTGCACCCATTTCGCCGAGGCGGTCGCCGGCACCGCCGGCAGCTGACGCAGATTCGCGACCTTGAGCGCCCGACCGATTCCCCGCCCCCGATAGGCGCGGTCGACGAGCGTGTCCTCCTGGATGACGATCTCCGGGGCATGGACCGAGACCATGATCTCCGTATACCCGACGGCGAGATCTCCCACATGGGCCATCGAACTGACCAGGACCCACCCCTGATCGTCCATCCGCTCCTCATGGCTGCGGATCGCGGCGGTGCTCGCGTGAGTGACCGGGCGGGTGAGGTCACCGACGGGTACGTCCTCATCCATCTGCTCCCGCAGCCTGGTCCAGGACTCGAGGACCTCTTCCGGGCATGCACCGATCCACGAGGTGACCGAGAAGTCCGGATCCGTCTTGAGTACGGGCACGGTCGTCGAGGCCCCGGAGTCCTTGTACCGGTCGGCATCGGCGCGCAGATACGCGGGCAGGTCGAGCAGCAGCCGGTGCTCCTCATTGCCCACGCTCATGCCTCGCGTTTCGGCGAACGCGACCCCGGCCGGGCAGTAGGTCTCGGTCTGGACGATCACCGACGGTCTGTCGACGTCGGCGAGGATCTGCTCGACCGCCTCGGCGAGGGCAGTGCCGACACCGTGGCGACGGTGGGGCGGGATGACCCCGAGCTCGGCATACGCCGGGGATTCGTCGGTGAGGTTGATCTCGGCTCCGCCGACGGCCTCCTCACCGAGGTGGGCGACCAGGGCGATGTCCGTCTTGTCCGTGCGCGGATGGGCGAACTGGGTCACCGTCGTTTCGGGGCTGCGCCACCAGGCCGCGGTGCGATCGTCGGTGTAGGCGATGCGCATGAGGTCGTTCCATGCGACCAGCGCGTCCTCATCCGTGTGATCGAGGCGGGTGATCCGAATCTCAGACATGAGTTGAGTCGACCACGGCCCGAAGGTGTTTTCAAGCACATCGGGGTCGCTGGAGCCGGTTCACCGAAGCTCGTCGGGGCCGTCATCGGGGCTGTCACCCGGGCCCAGGTGGGACGGATCGGTGGGGTCCGCCTCGGCGTGGGGGTCGTGCTTGGGCAGGCGGGAGCCGATGTGCGCGCCGGGTTTGGTCATCACCCGGTAGACGAGCCACGCGCCGAGGCTGAAGACGATGATGATGGCGAAGGTGAGGAAGATGACCGCACCGAGACCGGGTTCCATCATTTGGCCATTCGCCGACGGTCGAAGTAGTTCGCGAAGCGGGCCTTGAACGAGCCCATGCCGATCGAACCGCCGACCCGCACGATCGGTTTGCGACCGGTGGGGACGGCGTTGACCACGGATTTCACGCTGCCCCAGGACTTCGAGAGTTCGTCGACATTGACAGCCCAGTCATCGGGGATGACGACCGTGACCGAACCCATGCCGGCGACTATCTCGACGTCGATGGTCTGCAGATCCGTGTCGACCTCGAGGAAGTTCAGCTCGATGTTCGACATCGAGGGTTCGCAGCGGATGTAGGGCGGCACGGCCCAGCGTGCGCGGCGGACCTCGGACTCCCAGCCGGCCTTGATGACGAGCGGATCGAGGAGGTTGTGTCCCTGGATCGCCTGCCCGCGGTCAGCGGCGGGTGCGATCGCCGAGGTGGGGCGGAAGCGATCGGAGGGCAGTTCGGTGGTGAGGTCGGCGAGCACCTCGTCGAGGTCGATGGGGAACTTCGCGGCGTGGACCTTCTCCATCCGTTCGTCGAGTTCATCGACCGTGATCCGTCCGTCACCGGCGGCTTCGCGGAGGATCTCAATCGCCTCGTCACGTTCCTTGTGGCCGATGCGGAAGGTCTTCGCGGGGTCGTTGTCGGCGGGGCCGGAGGGGTTGGGCTGGGTCATGATCTCTATCGTGCCTGATCGTGCGGTGAGCGACAACGGCGGGAGTCTCGGGGGCCGTGACGGGGTAGGGAGCTGAAAGATCGGGGGAGGGCGCAGGGGCCGTGTCTCGTGTCAGTCGTTGGCATTAGGCTAGGGGACGTGTCCACCGCACTGTACAGAAGATACCGCCCAGAGACCTTCGACGAGGTCATCGGTCAAGAGCATGTGACCGATCCGCTGAAGGCCGCGATCGACCGCGGCCGCATCAACCATGCCTATCTGTTCTCGGGGCCGCGCGGGTGCGGAAAGACCACCTCGGCGCGGATCCTCGCCCGGTGCCTCAACTGTGAGAAGGGGCCGACCCCGGTGCCGTGTGGTGAATGCCCGAGCTGTCGGGACCTGGCCAACGGCGGGCCCGGTTCCCTCGACGTCGTCGAGATCGACGCGGCCAGCCACAACGGTGTCGACGATGCCCGTGACCTGCGGGAGAGGGCGATCTATGCGCCTGCCCGCGACCGGTACAAGGTGTTCATCCTCGATGAGGCGCATATGGTCACCTCGCAGGGATTCAATGCCCTGCTCAAGATCGTCGAGGAACCGCCGCCGCACATCAAGTTCGTCTTCGCGACCACCGAGCCGGAGAAGGTCATCGGCACGATCCGTTCGCGAACCCACCACTATCCCTTCCGGCTGGTTCCGCCCGAGGCGCTGACGAACTACCTCGAGGATCTGTGCGGTCGGGAGGATGTCAATGTGGCCAAGGGTGTGCTGCCCCTGGTCGTGCGTGCCGGCGGTGGTTCCGTGCGCGACACCCTGTCCGTGCTCGACCAGCTCATCGCCGGTTCGGGGCCCGACGGAGTCGACTACGGCCGGGCCATCGCGCTGCTCGGCTACACCCCGGACTCTCTGCTCTCCGACATCGTCGATGCCTTCTCCGCCGGTGATGGTGGAGGGGTCTACCGTGCCGTCGAACGCGTCATCGAATCCGGTCAGGACCCCAGGCGCTTCGTCGAGGACCTGCTCGAGCGCTTCCGCGATCTCATCGTCATCAATGCTGCCCCCGAGGCGGCCCATGCCTTCCTGCCCGAGGTGCCGCCGGACCGGTTGGAACGGCTCACCCTGCAGGCCGCCGGCTTCGGCCAGGGGGAGCTCTCCCGCGCCGCGGATCTGCTCAATGAGGGATTGACCGAGATGTCGGGGGCGACCTCGCCGAGGCTGCAGCTCGAACTCATCTGCGCGCGCATTCTGCTGCCCGGTTCCGGTCGCAGCCGCGACGCCGTACTCAGCCGCATGGAGCGGATGGAGAGACGGATCGGCATGTCGGCCACCGGTGTGGCAGCGAATCTGCCCCCGGCGCAGGCACCGGACCAGGGTCAGGCTCCGGGGTCGGGGCAGGTTGCTGGCCAGACGCAGGGCCAAGCGCCTGGTCAGGCGTCGGGTCAGGGGCGCCCCGCCGGGCAGGAGCCGACGGGCGATGCCGGACGAGGCGACGGAGCGCAGGCGGCAAACGCACCTGCGGGGCAGCCCCAGACTGCCGATCACGACGACTTCGATGACATCGCCGCCATGGCCGTCGCCGCAGAATCGATGCTCAACGAGCCCAATCCACCGGCTCAGCCTGATCAGTTCCAGGAGTCTCAGGCCCAGCCGGCCCAGCCGGGTCAGTCTCAGCCGGAGGGGGCGCAGCCGGTGCAGCGGCCGGAGCAGTCTCAGGAGTCTCAGCGGCCGCAGCAGGCCCAGCAGGACCGACGACCGGTCCAGTCCGACCGGCCCGCGCAGCATGACCGATCCGCGCAGACCGATCGGTCCGCACAGCCGGAGCGGCCCACTCACCCGTCGGAATCTGCGGCCGCATCAGCATCCGCGCCGGAGCCGGGGAACCAGCAGCCCGAGAACCAGCGGCCCGAACCGCAGCGCCAGGTGCCCGAACCGACCGCTTCCGAACAGGCGCCAGTGTCGGCACCGGACTCGTCCTCGCCCTCTGGGCAGGGGGAGACCTCGCAGACTGAGCAGGCAGCGGCACCCGAAGCCATCTCGGTGGCGGGATCGGGAGATATCGGCGGAGAGATCGAAGCGATCCGTCGCGCCTGGCCGAGCATCCTCGCCGCCGTCGAGAAGCGCAGCCGCCTCACCCGCGCGATCATCGCGGCCAACGCGATTCCGCAGTCATTCTCCGACGGGGTCGTCTACCTCGGCTTCAACAACCCCGGATCCGTCCAGGGCTTCCAGCAGCGCGACCACGGCGCAAAACTGGCCGCCGCCATCAACGACGTGCTCGGCATCCAGGCGCGCATCGACGTCGGCGATGTCGGCCGGATCGGAGGCGGAAACGCATCCGGCGGACATCAGGGCAAGGGAGCTTCGGCCCCGCCCATGAACGACACCGGGGGCAATCACGGTCCGGCGCCCAGCCAGCGCCGCCCGAGCCCGCAGGAAGTCGCCGCGGTCGTCGGCACCCGCGAAGTCGACAAACCACAGGTCGATCACGAGAAGTTCTGGGAGCCCAGCGGACCGACTCAAGGCCCCTGGTCCTCCGACGACGAGGAGGGAGAACAGCCGGGGCCACCCAGCGAACCGACTCCTGAGAACAACCGCCCCGACGACGAGAGCGAGTCCGAACAGGCTCCGGCGAATCCGGACAAGCCAGAGTTCGGCGCCCCCGAGTCTGGCATCGCCGACCTTGTCGACGACCGTGCTGCGAACGAAGGTGCCGCCACACAGGCGCACTCGGACGAATCGGACACACCGGTCGAGCCCGCCACCGTCGCCGACGAAAGTGGTGCCGAAGCCGACGTCCCTGAGATCGTCGTGCCCGATCTCTCCGACGACGACTTCTTCGGATCTCCCGTCGACCAGGCGCCCGAAGGTGTCGGTGGCAGCGGCCCAGATTCTGGCGACCAGGACTGGGCATCCGACAGTCGGTCGGCCCATCCCGAGGGCGAGACACCGGCCGATGAAGGGCACGCGCATTCACCGGATGCGCAGTCGCAGCCATCCGATGAACCGGGTCCGTCGCGCGATGACGACAACTCACCGATGGAATACGTCCAGCCGCGGTGGGACGAGCCGAACTGGCACGACGGACCCGACACCGGTCCGACGGTCACCACTTCTGCCGATGTCGATACGACGAGCGCAGGCAGCGGTGCGGTCGATGTCGGAGCCGTGGTCGTGCCTCCACCCGACGACGACCTCGACTACCCCGACCTCAGTGACACCGGTGACTTCGGGGGAGAGGCCGCGGCATCGGCCGTGCAGACATCGACCCTCGCCCACACCCCGCCGCCGAACCGCGCAAACGAATCCAAACCCTTCAAGTCCCGCTTCGCCGCCCTCGCGGAGAAGCACGGTGTCCACACGACTCCGCCCGGTGGATCCGATTTCGGATCTGCCCCGCAGACCAACGCCGGGGCCAGCACCCAGCCCAGCGCCGCCTCGGCGCCGGGGTCCGACCCCTACCCGCAGGCCACGGGATCGGACGAGGACGAGTATGATCCGGAAACGGACCTCGACGTCTCCGAGGCACCCCAGATCGGGGTCGACGTGATCGCACGCGTCCTCGGCGGCGAAATCATTGACGAAAGAGAAGTATGAGCGCTGTCTACGAAGGTGCCCTCCAGGATCTGGTCGAAGAATTCGGCAAGCTTCCGGGCATCGGGCCGAAATCGGCGCAGCGACTCGCCTTCCACATCCTCCAGACCGACTCCAGCGACGTCAACGCGCTCGCGCAGGCGCTCACCGACGTGAAGAAACGTGTGCGGTTCTGCGAAATCTGCGGCAACGTGTCCGAAGAGGCCGAATGCACGGTCTGCCAGGACCCGCGCCGCGACCGATCAATGATCTGCGTGGTCGAAGAGCCCAAGGACGTCGTCGCGATCGAACGCACCCGCGAATACCGGGGTCTCTATCACGTCCTCGGTGGAGCGATCGACCCGATGGCCGGTGTCGGTCCGGACAACCTGCGGATCAAGGAACTCATGACCCGCCTGCAGGACGGTGAGGTCAAAGAGACCGTCATCGCGACCGACCCGAACCTCGAAGGCGAAGCAACCGCCACCTACCTCGTCAGGCTGCTCGGTTCGCTCGGTGTGACCGTGACTCGCCTGGCCTCGGGCCTGCCCGTCGGCGGTGACCTCGAATACGCCGATGAGGTCACTCTCGGCCGGGCATTCTCCGGCCGCCGCGAGATCGACTGAACGCCGTCCCGACCTTCGCCCAGTCGGCTTGTCCTGAACTGAACCGCGGTCATTCGAACCCTTGACACCATATCGATAATCGTGAAATATATTGTTTATCGATATATCGAGAAACGATAAGCGTTCGACAATGGCGGGGCGAGGACCGGGTGCTCGGTCGATCGCCCGTCGAGGCGGAAAGGCACTGTCATGTCACCGACGTCCGAACAGAAGCCGCACGATGATCCACAGAAGCGCAAGGCCTTCGGCACCGGTTACGAACTCTGGATCGGTCTGGCGGTGGGGCTCTACGTCGTCTACGCCGTCACCGATCTCATCACCGGACTCGTCCATTCCGAGGTCTCGCTGTCGGTGGACTTCGAGGATGACGTGGTGTCCGCGCTCGACGTCCCGAACGGCACCGCCTCGTTGCGCGGGCTCACCGAGATCTCCGTGGCGACCGGCGATGTCTCCGCGGGGGCAGTGGTCTTCGTGATCATCGCGAAGATCGCTCTCATCCTCACCGTTCTCGGCGCTGCGATCTCCCTTGTGCCGGTCATCCGCGACATCGCCGCAGGCACCCCTTTCACGTCCCGGGCGTCCCGCGCCTTCAGCGTGCTCACCTGGATCGTGGTGATCGGATGGATCATCTACTTCATCACCATGATGCTCGGCAGCAACTGGATCGCCGCCGATATCGGCATCGGTGACGGAGTCGGACCGGGCATCACCGTGATGCAGTCGTGGCTGGTTCTCGGAATCCTCGGCGGGGCCGAGCTGCTGCGCCGCTGCTTCCGTTCGGGCCGGAAGGCCCAAGAAGAACTCGAAGGGCTTGTGTGATGGTCGAAGAGTTCGACTCATCACGCGTCATCTGCCACCTCGACTCGGTGCTCACACAGAGGGATCTCAGCCTCACCGAATTGTCCAAGCGTGTCGGCGTCTCCCTGGCGAACCTCTCCGTGCTCAAGAACAACAGGGCGAAGGCCGTGCGCTACTCCACCCTCATCGCTTTGTGCGAGGTCCTCGACTGCCAGCCCGGAGACCTCTTCACGGTCGAACGCCGACCGAGGTGAGCGGTCGAGGTCTCGGCGGCTCGCAGGGCCTGCAATATAACGATTTCTGAGCAGGGGCTGAACGGCCTGTGACGAACCCGCGTCTCGCCCATCAGGACAGCGAACGGAGGGGTCGCCGATGGCCAGCATCCGGCCCGGTCAGAGGCTGTCTGAATGGCGGTCGAAGGTGAACCGAAATGACCTACCTCATACAATGGTCGAGGTGCCGGGAGCCCGACACGGCTGAAATCCTGATCGATGGAGCACGAGACCTCCATGTTTGGAACCATGGAATCGATCGCCTGGCACGGAACTTATCAGCGATAAGGAAGATACTTCAGTGAGCATAGTCGTCCAGAAGTTCGGTGGGTCCTCGGTAGCCGATGCGGAATCGGTCAAGCGGGTGGCCAAACGAATTGTCGAGTACCGTCAAGCCGGCCACGAGGTAGTCGTCGTGGTGTCGGCCATGGGAGACAGTACCGACGATCTCATCGACTTGGCCCAACAGGTTTCTCCCATGCCCCCCGCACGCGAACTCGACATGCTGCTGACCGCCGGTGAGCGCATCTCGATGGCGGTCCTGGCCATGGCGATCGCCAACCTCGGCTTCGAAGCCCAGTCATTCACCGGTTCGCAGGCCGGCGTCATCACCGATGAGCAGTTCGGCAAGGCCCGCATCATCGACGTCACCCCCGGCCGCATCCGCTCCTCCCTCGACGAGGGATACGTCGCCATCGTCGCCGGATTCCAGGGAGTCAGCCAGACCGCGAAGAACATCACCACACTCGGCCGCGGCGGCTCCGACACCACGGCCGTGGCGCTGGCTGCCTCCCTCGATGCCGATGTGTGTGAGATCTACACCGATGTCGACGGCGTCTTCACCGCCGATCCGCGCATCGTGCCCACGGCACGCAAGATCGATGAGATCGGGTATGAGGAGATGATGGAGATGGCCGCCTCGGGCGCCAAGGTCCTCATGCTCCGCTGCGTCGAATACGCCCGCCGCTACAACGTGCCCGTGCATGTGCGGTCCTCATTCTCTCGCAACCAAGGAACCTGGGTGACCGATTCACCCATCCCAGAAGCCTTCCGACAGGGACGGGGACCATCGACCCCGGAAGCGGAATCAGAAACGGAGTCCACCATGGAACAGGCAATCATCTCCGGCGTCGCCCATGACCGGTCGGAGGCCAAGGTCACGATCGTCGGCGTTCCCGATGTCCCGGGCAAGGCGGCCGAGATCTTCAAGACCCTGGCCAAGCAAGAGGCGAACATCGACATGATCGTCCAGAACATCTCCACCCGTGAGCCGGGCAAGACGGACATCTCCTTCACCCTGCCCATGGACGACGGAGCCAAGGCGCTCGAAGCCCTCGACGCGGTCAAGGCCGAGATCGGCTTCGACCAGGTCCGCTACGACGACCAGATCGGAAAGCTCTCCGTCGTCGGCGCCGGTATGCGCTCCCACCCGGGCGTGACCGCGACCCTGTTCGAGGCGCTCAGCGACGCCCAGGTCAACATCGACATGATCTCCACCTCGGAGATCCGCATCAGCGTCGTCACCCGAGCAGACCTGCTCGACGACGCCGTCCGGGCCGCGCACGCCGCCTACGGACTCGACAGCGAAGACAACGAAGCAGTGGTGTACGGAGGTACCGGACGATGAGTGTGAATATCGGAGTAGTCGGAGCGACCGGCCAGGTTGGCGGTGTCATGCTCGACCTCCTGGCCGACGAACCCGGGTTCGAGATCGGGACCCTGCGCCTGTTCGCCTCGGCCCGTTCGGCCGGGAAGACCGTTGTCTTCAAGGGCCAGTCCATCACCGTCGAAGACACCGCCGAGGCGGATCCGTCCGGACTCGACATCGCCCTGTTCTCCGCCGGCGGAGCGACCTCGCGTGCCCAGGCAGAGCGTTTCGCCGCCGCCGGGGTCATCGTCGTCGACAACTCCTCGGCTTGGCGCTCGGACCCAGAGGTTCCGCTCGTCGTCAGCGAGGTCAACCCCGAGGCTCTCGACGCGGTGTCCAAGGGCATCATCGCGAACCCCAACTGCACGACCATGGCCGCCATGCCCGTGCTCAAGGCCCTCCACGCCGAGGCGGGTCTGTCCCGCCTCATCGTCGCCACCTACCAGGCGGTGTCCGGTTCGGGCCTGTCCGGAGTCGAGGAACTCGCCAGCCAGCTCGAGGCCGGCATCCCCGATGCCCGGAAGCTCACCACCGACGGAACCGCTGTGAACCTGCCGGCACCGGAGAACTACGTCGAACCGATCGCGTTCAACGTTCTGCCGATGGCCGGATCGGTCGTCGACGATGGTCAGAACGAGACCGACGAAGAGAAGAAGCTGCGCAACGAGAGCCGGAAGATCCTCGGCCTGCCCGAGCTCCTGGTCGCCGGCACCTGCGTGCGCGTGCCCGTCTTCACCGGCCACAGCCTGAGCATCCACGCCGAGTTCGACTCGGAGATCAGCCCCGAGAAGGCCACCGAGGTGCTGTCCGCTGCTCCCGGAGTCGTCCTCGACGAGGTTCCGACCCCGCTCAAGGCGGCAGGGAAGAACCCCAGCTTCGTGGGACGCATCCGCGCGGACCAGTCGGCACCGGCCGGCAAGGGACTCGTCCTCTTCGTATCCAACGACAACCTGCGCAAGGGTGCGGCGCTGAACACCGTGCAGATCGCCGGCCTGCTGGCCGCGAAGCTCGAGGCACAGGCCGCCTGATCGCAGCCGCCTCGGCGAGGTGATCGTCGCGATCGGCCCCCGAAAGGCTGGGGGCAGCGCGGCAGCTGAGACCATGAACCGCCCGGGAGGATTCTCCCGGGCGGTTCGTCGTCTTGCGGGAGCATCGCTTGGCCGCTCGGGTAACGCGAAACTCGAAAGACGCGTCGCCAGCGACGTGCTTTTCGAGTTTTGCGCTACCTGAGGGCCGGAGGGGCGGCGAGCGCGCCGCAACACATAAAAGCGTTGCTATATATAAATATTTATATTAGTGGCGAGCCGCTGATCTGAGTATCGTCGTCGATGTTGACCACGTTGAACTCAGTTTTGAAAGGCCCACCATGACATCTTCCCGCATCGCTCTCACCACCGGAGCCATCGCCGCCTCGACGGCCTTGGTCCTCAGCGGTTGCGGAGGAGGATCTGCCGCTTCCGGCTCTGACTCCGGTTCGGGGGACCTGAAGGTCGTCACCTCGACGAACGTCTACGCCGACATCGTCTCCCAGGTTGCCGGCGACTTCGCGGAAGTGACCCCGATCATCGATGACCCGAACCAGGACCCGCACTCCTACGAGGCGACCACCCAGGACCGTCTCAAGCTGTCGAAAGCCGACCTCGTCGTCGAGAACGGCGGCGGCTACGACGCCTTCATGACCACGATGCTCGAAGCCTCGGATGCTGATGTGGAGACGATCGATGCTGTCTCGATCTCCGGTCTTCCCGGTTCTGAAGGCCTCGGCAACGAACCTCACGACCACAGTCACGAACACGGTGATGATGAGGAAGAGGCCCACGGTGGCGGCCACACCCACGAAGAGGGTGACGAGCACGAGCACTCCGACGAGGGCGATGAGCACTCCGAGGAAGAGCACGAAGGACATGACCACGAGGGCCACGATCACGGCGAGTTCAACGAACATGTCTGGTACTCGGTGCCGACGATGACGAAGCTCGTCGACGAAGTGGCCGACCACCTCGGCGAGGCTCTGCCGGAGCACAAGGACGACTTCGCGGCGAATGCGAAGGACTACAAGGGCGAACTCGGGGGGCTGCAGGACGATATCGATGCGGTGAAGAAGGAGCACGGCGGCGAGAAGGCCGCAGCGACCGAACCTGTGCCGCTGTGGCTGTTTGACGATATGGGTCTGGAGAACATCACCTCTGATGAGTTCCTCGAGGCCGTCGAAGAAGGCAATGATGTGCCGCCTCTGGTGCTCAAGGCCGCGAAGAAGCAGATCTCCGATGGGGAAGCCGTGGTTCTTGGTTACAATACTCAGGCGGCAGGTCCGCAGGCGGAAGAGCTGAAGTCCACGGCTGAGGACTCCGATGTTCCGGTCGTCGACCTCGCCGAGACCATGCCGGAAGGTGAGCACTACACTGACTGGATCGGCGGCTACGTCTCCGACATCTCGACTGCTCTCGAAGGACACAAACACTGACAATGGCAAAAGAATCCGACGCTTCCGCACCGACGTCACTCCGGGAGCCGGTGATTCGCCTGCGCGGGGCCGAACTGCGGTTCGGTCCCCGCGTGCTCTGGCATGATCTCGACCTCGACGTCGCGCCGGGGGAGTTCGTGGCGGTCCTCGGCCCCAACGGCACCGGCAAGACCTCTCTGCTGAAGGTATTACTCGGGCAGAACACGCTGTCCGCCGGCACTGCTGAGGTCGGCGGCAGGCAGGTGCATTCGGGCAACCCGGCTATCGGCTACATTCCCCAGCAGCGCGGAATCGACCCGCACACCCCGATGCGCGGGCGCGACCTCGTGCGGATGGGCATCGACGGTCACAAATGGGGGATGGGCCTGCTCTCGCGAGGCCGGAAGAAGAAGGTCGACGAGCTGCTCGCCGCTGTCGGTGCCACCGACTACGCCGATGCGCCCGCGGGCACCGTCTCCGGCGGTGAGCTGCAGCGACTGCGAGTGGCCCAGTCCCTGGCCAACGATCCCTCCGTGCTCCTGTGCGACGAACCGCTGCTCTCGCTCGATATGCATCACCAGAAGGTCGTCGCGGCACTGCTCAACGAGCAGCGGGTCGAACGTGACACCGCGGTTGTCTTCGTCACCCACGAGATCAACCCGATCCTGCCCTACGTCGACCGGATCCTCTACATCGTCGGCGGACACTTCCTCGTCGGCACCCCCGCCGAGGTGATGACCACCGAGTCGCTGTCCCGCCTCTACGGCTCCCCGGTCGAGGTCGTGCAGGTCGGCGGACGCCTCGTCGTCGTCGGCGGCGAAGAGGAGTGCGTGGACCACCATCACATGCCCGACGAGGAATTCGACCTGGATGCGGCGGTGAACCGATGAGCATCACAGAGATCTTCGGCAACCTCTTCACCTTCGAAGACTACGGCGAACTCGTCGGTCTGCTGGCCAATTCCCTCATCGCTGCGGCACTGCTCGGCGTCGTCGGGGGCCTCATCAGCGTCTTCGTCATGGCCCGCGACATTCCCTTCGCCGTCCACGGAGTCTCCGAACTCTCCTTCGCGGGAGCCGCCTTCGCCCTGCTCATCGGCTTCGACGTCGTCGCCGGATCGATCGTCGGATCGATCGTGGCGGCACTGATCATCGGAGTCGGCGGAGCCAAGGCCTCAGAGAAGAACGCCATCATCGGTGTGCTCATGCCGTTCGGTCTGGGGTTGGCGATCCTCTTCCTCGCCCTCTATGACGGGCGTGCAGCCAACAAGTTCGGGCTGCTGACCGGACAGATCGTCGCGATCACCCCGAGCCAGATCCTCACCCTGATCATCTGTGCCCTCGCGGTTCTGGTGGTGCTTGTGATCGTGTGGCGCCCGCTGCTGTTCTCCAGCCTCGATCCCGAGGTGGCCCGGGCCAAGGGAGTGCCGGTCTCGTTGCTGACGATCGTCTTCATGCTCACCCTCGGACTGGCGGTGGCGCTGAGCGTGCAGGTCGTCGGCGTCCTCCTCGTCCTCGCCCTGCTCATCACCCCGGCGGCCGCGGCCACGCAGCTCTCTGCCTCCCCAGTGTGGGTGCCGGTGCTCAGTGTGATCTTCGCGGTGACAGCCTCGGTGGGCGGCATCCTCATCGCCCTGGGTTCTCCCGTGGTGCCGATCAGCCCGTTCGTCACGACGATCTCGTTCCTCATCTACGTCGTCTGCCGCCTCGTCGGGGGACGCCGGATGAAGTCCCTGCACCGACGCCGCGCCGCCCGTGCGGCCAAAGACCACAACACACCCCAGCCCGCCACCCCTTAATTGCTACCTGACGGCGGCGCAGCAACGTGGCGCCAGGTTGCTGGGCCGCCGTCGGGATCCTTCTATGCTTGTCAAGCGGCCTGCCCAACCACGTTCGTCGCCTCGAGAAGCCGATACACTCTCCGAGCCACAAACCGCTTGATACACCGGATAGCTTCCTTCTTCGACAGCCCTTCCCTGAGCCGTTTGGCCATGTACGCTCGAGTCTCCTCATCGAAGGACAACTTAGTGATGGCCACCATGTACAACGCGGAGTTCAACCGGCGATCCCCACTGCGGTTGAGCCGGAACCTCACCACATTGCCCGACGACGCTGGAATCGGACTCACCCCCGCCAGCTTCGCGAACGCAGCCTCGGAACGCACCCGCCCCGGATGCGACCACGCCAGATAGAACACGGCGGCAGTGATCGGCCCGATCCCCGGCTGAGCCAGCAACACAGCAGCCGGACTGTCCTTGACCAGAGCCAGAATCCGTGTGGCGTAATCCTTGATGTCCGCATCGAGTTCGATGACACGTTTGGCCAACCGGATCGCTTCCCGACGTGCCTCCAAACGTGCCACAGGCTCGTTCCTGACCCGCCACTTCGACACCGTTCGGATCTTGGCGACTGACAGTTTCCTTCGCGCATCGAGACCGAGATCGTTCGCCCGTAACAATGCGGTCAGCGCGTTGATGGTGCGGGTCTTCTCCCGCGTCATGGACTCGCGGGCACCCACCAGGATCCGCAGTCCCTGGCGCGGCCCATCGGCCTGCCTGGGCACACGCAGTTGTGACTGCTCCAAGGGCAGAACGGTGGCCGCGATTCTGCGGGCATCGATCTGGTCATCCTTGCCCGTGCTGTGACGGTCGCGAACATTCATGCTCGCTGCTTCGGCGACTGTGTATCCAGCCTCAGCGACGTTCTCGGCCAGGACTGCTCCGTAGGTGCCGATACCCTCGATCACCCACAAGGTGTCCAAGTGCCCGCCGGTGCGACGACCGACCCAGGCCAACGCTCGTGCCAGTCCAGCATTCGTCGTTGGGAATTCGCGGGTATCGATGTGCTCGCCGGTGTTGGTGAGCACGGCGTAGACGTGGTTCTTCGCATGCGTGTCGACGCCGACGACAAACGCATATAAATGCGAGATGATAGTCATGACGGTTCGTGATTCTCCCGTGTTAGAGCGGATGATGTCCGACCGTCGAACGGTCGGCTCCGGTCCGGGAGATAGTCACGTCGGAACACTACTGTGATGAGTCACGTTCGGTCAGGAACGGACAACCTTCTGATCAAGTTACCGATGTGGGCCGAGCCGGGGCCGGCCGCCCACCGATCACCAGACAGATCCTGACGATGACATCGTCTGAGTCAGTAGCAATTAGAGTCATGATGATCGATGGGACGGTCGGTTCCTACTCTGCCAGCCAGTCCCAGACCAGCCACTATCAATCCTCACAGTAGCAAGGGGAGGGGATAGAGTTGGGGAAATGAAGAAACGCGCTCTCCTCGCCGGTGCTCTCGCCGTTCCCGCGGCCGCCGGCATCTGGGGTGCGGTCATCGAACCGCATCTCTTCGCGATCCGTCGCCATACCCTCCCGATCCTGCCTGCTGGTGCGCAGAGCATCCGCGTCCTCCACGTCGCCGACCTGCACCTGGCACCGTGGCAGAAGCACCGCGCCTCCTGGGTCAAGGCGCTCACCCGGCTCGAGCCCGACCTCGTCGTCAATACCGGCGACAACCTCTCTGCCGACATCGTGCCCGACGTCCTCGACGTCTTCTCCGGCCTCCTCGATGTCCCCGGCGTCTTCGTCCTCGGGTCGAACGACTTCTTCTCTCCGCAGGCGAAGAATCCGGCGAAGTATCTGCGTTCCCCCTCGGAGGTCAAGCACCGTGTCGACCCCGACCTCGACGTCAAGGCCCTTGTTCGCGGGTTCGAAGGCGAATCCGCGACGGGCGGGGCAGGTTGGCATTTCCTCGACAACGCCGAGGCGGCCCTGACGATCAAGGGCACCCGCATCGATTTCTCCGGGCTCGGTGATGCCCACATCGACCGTGACCGCATCCGGTGGAGTGGGGAAGCGGCGGGAGACGGCGTGCTCGAGCATCCGCGCTTCGACCCGGAGGCCGGTCTCAAGGTGGGCGTGACGCATGCCCCGTATTCGCGGACTTTGGAGGCGTTCGCCTCGGCGGGGACGGATCTCATCATGGCCGGGCACACGCACGGCGGACAGATCCGGGTGCCCTTCTGGGGAGCGCCGGTGACGAACTGCGATCTGGATCGGACACGCGCGAGAGGCGTCTTTTCCTATCGTGGCAGCCTCGTCGAGATCTCCGCCGGCCTCGGCTTCTCACCGTACTCACCTGTGCGTTTCGCCTGCCGACCGGAAGTCAGCGTCCTCGAACTCGTCGCCCGGGTCTGACTCGTTCAGCGGTTTCTGAAGATTTGCACAAGGCGAATTCGCTAAACTTGTTTTCATGGTGTCTCCTGAGTCAAACCCCACTCCGACCAAGATGGGCGCGTTCATGCAGTTCGTCGCCGTCAGCGCGGTGGCGGGCATCGTCGCCGCCGGTCTTGCCATCCCCGGAGTCGGCGTAGCCACAGCCAGCGCGAACAGCGCGGTCGAGATCTTCGATTCGCTTCCCGCCACCTTGGAGATCAAGGATCTCGGCGAGAAGTCGACGATGCTCGCCTCCGATGGGTCCAAGCTCGCGGACTTTTACTGGCAGAACCGCCAAGAGGTGCCGCTGGACGAAATCTCGGACAACATGCAGAATGCGACGATCGCCGTCGAGGACTATCGGTACTTCGAACACGGCGGCGTCGATATCGAGGGCATCGCCCGTGCAGCGGTGCACAATATGGTGTCCTCGACGACGCAGGGCGGATCGACACTGACCCAGCAGTACGTGAAGAACGTGCTCGCCGAGAACGCCCACGCCGAGGAGAACGAAGAAGGCGTCGCAGCGGCGAAGGAGTCCGAAGGCACCGCCGGCTACGCGCGTAAGCTGCGTGAGGCCAAGCTCGCTGTTGCGGTTGAGAAGAAGTATGACAAGAAAGAAATCCTCAACCGCTACATGAACATCAACAACTACTCGGGATCTCCGAACGTCTACGGCGTCGAAGCCGCCGCCTACCGGTACTGGGGCATCCACGCGAAGGATCTCAACATCCAGCAGTCGGCGATGCTCGCCGGAATCGTGCAGAACCCTTCCGCGTTCAACCCGCAGCGGTTCCCCGACCAGGTACTCAAACGCCGCAATACTGTGCTCGGGCAGATGCTCAAGTACAAGCACATCACGCAGAAGGAATACGACAAGGCGGTCAAGACCGACCTCGACCTCGATCTGCATGAGACGCCGAACGGCTGCTCGGCGGCCAAGAGCAAGTCAGAGTTCTTCTGCAACTACGTCCAGAACGTCATCATGAATGATGACACCTTCGGCGACACAGTCGATAAGCGACTCGCCTTCCTCCAGCGTGGCGGCCTGACGATCAAGACCAGCCTCAATCCCGATATCCAGAAGATCGCGGACAAAGAGGTTAAGAAGCGTGTGCCCGTCGGTGACCCCTCCGGTGCCGGTCACGCGCTGGTGACGATCGAACCCGGCACCGGTGAGGTCATCGCCATGGCCGAGAACCGTGAGTACACCGCCGGAGAGGTCAAGAAGAAGGACAAGAACAAGAAGACCTCGATCAACTACACCGTCGACAAGAAGCACAACGGCGGTGGCGGATTCCAGGTCGGTTCGACATGGAAGCCCTTCGTGCTGGCCACATGGCTGAAGGAAGGCAAGAGCCTCAACACCACAGTCAACGCCACGAAGCGCAACTTCCCAGCGAGCTCTTGGAAGTACAGCGGCTGCCCGAACATGGGCGGCGACTGGGATCCGAACAACGCCGGCGACGGCGAGGGAAAAGGCTCGATGACCGCGCTCGAAGCGACGAAGAAGTCCGTCAACACGGGCTACGCCGCTATGGGCAATCAGCTCAACATGTGCGACATCATGGACACTGCGATGGATCTGGGCATCCGCTACGGCAGCGGCGAGACCCTCGACTACAAGAACAAGCAGGGCTTCATCCAGGCCCTGTCGCCCTCATCCATCCTCGGTACGACCGAGACCACCCCGATCGCCATGGCCGCGGCATTCGCGACCTTCGCGAACGAAGGAGAGTTCTGCGGCCCCAAGCCGATCACCGAGATCAAGGACCGCAACGGGAAAAAGGTCGATGTTCCGGGCGAAGGCTGCAAACGAGTCCTCGACAAGGACGTGGCCAAGGGCGTCGCGTATGCGCTGACGCAGACCTTCAACGGTGGTACGACCACCGGTCTCGGAATCGGCGTGCCTGCCGGTGCGAAGACCGGTACGACGAACTTCGACGTCGGCCACACCTGGCTGCTCGGGTTCACGAAGACCCTGGCAACTGCGGTCTGGACCGGTGACCCCAGCGGAACCCGCGACTGGCGTACCAACGGCGCCGGTGCCGTGCGCGGACACGTCTACGGTGCCACGATCTCCGGTAAGACCTGGCAGGCCTACATGAGCCAGGCGGTCAAGGAGACCAAGGGCAATACCGGCTTCCCCAAGCCCAGCGGCAAGTACTTCCAGGGCGGCGGCTCCGGAGGCGGCGGCGGATCGTCGACCAACGGCCGCAGCGGCGGCGGTGGTGGCGGTACCGGCGGTGGCGGTGGCACCGGTGGCGGCGGCTCGTCGAACGGCGGCTCGTCGAATGGCGGCGGTGGCGGCGGCAACGGCGGAGGAGATGGCGGCGACGGCGGCGGAGACGGCGGCGACGAGGCACCAGGTCTCGGCGGCAACTGATCATACAAGCGGGGTCGTTAACTGATAGATGCGTCTATCAGATAACGACCCCGCTTGGTAGGTCCCACCCTTCGCTACGCAACTTGAGGAGCCTTCCAGTTCTCGACGCATCGGATTTGAGAGCAGCGACTATAGCCCACGGAAGTCGCAACAGGATCTGGTGCCCGTGCCCGTTACTGGGCGACCAGCGTTGAAGATGGGCGACATCAAACGGCCTACGTCCAATTTCTCTCCTATTTGACCGACACGAGCACAGATTGTCGTTCCGGGGAGTCTTCAGAGTCGCGCACTGGTGAACCGACGATGATTCGTAGTCACTGCCGGTCAGGAAGCTTATATATTGCTCATGTAGTCTGGAAGCTCCGGAGATCTAAAGTCATAAGATCTGACCTCCCCGCACTGAGGAAATCCCCTACGTGAAATTGTCGTACTCGTCATCGCGGCCCAGCAGATCGCCTCGCCGCGCAGCAACCTTCGGAACAATGCTGAGCAGCATTGCAATCGGACTGATCGCTCTCTCCGGCTGTTCCGTACTCGGCGGTTCCGAAAATGCCTCTCCCATCAGTGACAACAACGGCGTAGACGAGAGCAAACAGTCTCCAACGACGAACACTTCTGAACAGTTCCAGCAGGCGGCTCACGATGAGGACCCGGATACTTACTGCTCGCTTGACGAAGTCAACGAGGGCGGCTGGCGAGACGTGGATGACGGACAGATGGCTTTCGCGTATCTACCGGTGTTCGTAGGATCGACCGATGAGATCAAGAGCGAGCTAGACAACGAGACATCAAATTACACCTACATTCCCTATTCGACGGACAAGATCCTTCTCACGTCCACCCCGCTCGGATCTGGGGCCGTCGCGAACGACGAGATCACCGATGTGTCCGTCAAACAGGTCATCATCGGTCTCCGCGATGGTTTGGAAGTGAAGAAGTGCGGGCCCGAGACTACGCTGAAGCTCACGCCTGTCGGAAGCAAGAAGATCAAGTATCTCAGTGATGACACCTGGTACACGAAATACTGGACGATATGGGAATTGTCTGGTGACGACTTCAACCCCCTGCCGAAAGACCGGAACACTGCCGGGTTCTCAGCCGACATCACGATGGGGGATCAGACTGTGCACACGATGATGAGCAACAACTTGACCAAGTTGCCTGGTGTTTTCGCCACACCGGGGAGCGCGACACGGACTCCTGACCCAGGCATGGCGCTGGTGCGCTACTACTACGAACACCATGTATGGAAATGAGTTTCTTGCACCATTGTCCGCTCCGGAGAGGACTCTCCGGCCCTCACCAATACTTCATAGCGCGACAGGCATACCTCGCACCTATCACAATCTGTTTCGGCCGATCCGGAGCCGTATTGTGAGAGGCTGCTTTGGTAGGTGTCTTTCTCCGGCGGCAACCGATACAACCAAGTCGTGCCTGGCGATACGCCGGTAGACTCGCTACATGGGTTCGGCGGGCAGACGGTCAGCAGTCGAGGTCAGGCAAGGTGATTGGCATGCGTGAGAGAACACCTGCTGAATCGCGCAACAGACTGTGGCCGGAAGGCGCGGAGTGGATCTACTCGGTTCTGTGCTTGCTCGGTGCTGTGGCTTCGATCGGACCGACGATCTTCGTGATTGCCGGATTTTCGGAATGGCTCAATCGTATGGAGTGCCCCGACGGACCGGTCGGTTCAGGATGCTACGAGAATGATCTGGCCTTCAGTCTCATCATCTTCGCGTTCGTATGTCTGCCCTTCTTCGCCGCCGCATTCGTGTGGGTGATCCTGCACCGGAGGACGCGGTTCTACTGGTGGTGGTTCGGCGTGCTGTGCGCCGGCCCCGTCGGGACCGTCGCCTGGTTCACGGCCGCCTCCTTCATCGACTGACCGACGGCGTTCAGCGAGCTATCAAGAGCGCCGCCGCCGTGTCTCCCCACTTGACGCAACGGCCTCACTGAAAAAGGTCTTCTCGGATAGTGTTGGGATTGGCACCTGCCAATGTTGAAGTGACAACCGAGGAGAATCATGACCAAGTGGGAATACGTCACCGTGCCGCTCATCGTCCATGCGACGAAGCAGATCCTCGATCAGTGGGGCGAGGACGGTTACGAACTCGTCCAAGTCGTCCCCGGTCCGGACAACAACGGCCTCGTCGCCTACCTCAAGCGCCCGAAGGAATAAGCGAAACCCCGGCGCCGAGGTAGCTGCCAGCCCTCCCGGGTCCGCCGTCATCGTTCACACCACCAACGTCGAAAGAGCAACCATGTCGAAAACCCTTGACCGCCTCGCCGAACTCGGCCTCGAACTGCCAGAGATCGCCGCACCAGCCGGTGCCTACGTTCCCGCACTGCGCACCGGTGACTACGTCTACACCTCCGGCCAGCTGCCCGTCGTCGACGGCAAACTGCCGGCCACCGGCCACATCGGCTCCGACGTCGATCTCGACACCGGCTACCAGCTGGCCCGCACCGCCGGCCTCAACGCCCTGGCCGCGATCGCCGGCGTCATCGGCGACCTGGATCAGATCGTGCGCGTCGTCAAGGTCACCGGCTTCGTCAACTCCGCCGATGACTTCACCCAGCAGCCGGCCGTGATCAACGGCGTCTCCGAACTCTACGGCGAGATCTTCGGCGACCGCGGTCAGCACGCCCGCAGCGCCGTCGGCGTGAACACCCTGCCCCTGGGCACCCCGGTCGAGGTCGAGGTCGTCGTCGAGGTCGCAGGCGATGCCGCTTAGCGGACGCACCCTTCCCGTCTCGTCGGAACTGCGCTGGCTGCTCGACCAGTGGCAGTCCGACGGACGGTGGCCCGTCCCTGAGGCCCCACGCCCCACCTCGGCGATCGTGCTGATCAGGGACGCTGTCGACGGTCTTGAAGTCTTCATCACCCGACAGCTCGACGCCCGCGGCGTCGAGGACCGCAACCGGTGGGCATTTCCCACCACCAGCCTGCGCCCGGGTGATGTGCGCAAACTGCCGCTGGCCGGGTGGAACTCCGCCCGCTGCGCACGGGCACTGAGCATCGAGAACAAATCCCGCGCACTCCACCACTTCTCCGCAGCCGCACGCATCGCCTTCGCCGCCACCGGCGTTCTGCTCGCCGAAGACGTCGACCGTGAGATCGTCGCCGCCCCGCAGACAGATTGGCGAGGCACCCGATCCCGGCTGTTCACCAACGAAGTCTCCTGGTCGCAGATCCTGCGTGACCGTGACCTGCGCCTGCGCCCCGACCTGTGCAAACCGTGGCTGCGCTGGATCAACACGCCCACCCAGCTGCACCGCTTCGACACCACCTTCTTCATCGCGACCGTACCCTTCGGACAGGAGGTCGACTTCCTGTCACCGAACGAGACCTCCGGCGGGTGGAAACGCCCCGGTCAGATCCTTGCCGAGGCCGGAGGCGACCCCAACAGCATCGGTGCCAGCGCCCGTCTCATCGTCGAAAGCCTCGCCGAGGTCGCCACCGTCGGAGCAGCCATGGCACAGGTGCGCAACGTCCATCCGCTGCGCCCCGAGGTCATCAGCGTCGACGGCGAGTGGAAGGTCGTCATCCAAGCCGGCAAGGACCCGCACGGGAAGGGATCGCTGCGCGACCGGGCGATTGCCGTCGGTGAGAACGACAACGACCAGAACCCCGGCTTCCTGACCTTCAGCGGCGATGACGACGAAGACGACCGAACAGACGAGGAGAGTGAGGACTCATGAGAATCCGCGCGAACAACCCCGGCCCGATGACCCTGACCGGAACCAACACGTACGTGCTCACCAGCCAGGACGACACCTCGGCGGTCGTCATCGATCCCGGCCCGGAGATGGCCGATCATCGTGAGGCCTTCCTCGCCGAGGTGGCCGACCGGGATCTGCGCGCGATCTTGCTCACCCATCAGCACGCCGACCATTCGGAGATGCTCGGCAGCATCGACCAGTGGGCCCCCGAGGTGCCCGTCTATGCCGTGCTCGAGCGCTTCGCCCGGCACACCGATCCCGTGGCCGACGGGGACGAGGTCGCTTTCGGCGACTCCCCGGCCGACGTCCTGCGCGTCGTGGCCACCCCCGGCCACACCAGCGACAGCATCAGCCTCATCCACGCCGGAGCCCTCTACAGCGGCGACACGATCCTGGGGGAGGGGACGACGATCGTCACCCACCCCGAAGGGTCGCTGCGCGACTACCTCGACTCCCTCGGCCGCCTCAGGACACTGCTCGACGAGGGCGAGTTCGCGATCATCGAACCCGCCCACGGCCCGCGCATCGATGACCCCGCCGAGGTGATCGACTACTACCGCTCCCACCGCCTGGAACGCATCGAACAGGTCAAAGCCGCCCTGACACAGGGTGCGACGACCGCCGCCGAGGTGTGCGACATCGTCTACCACGACGTCGATGCGAGCGTGCGACCGGCCGCCGAGCAGATCGTCAAGGCCCAGCTGGCCTACCTCGACGCCCTTCCCGCCGCCGACGACGTCTGAGAGACCGACGACGCCTGAAACACCTTCGTCCGAGTGGCGGCCAGGACTCCACCGCCACTTTCGCCCCGGACATGACGAACGCCCCAGCCGATCGGCTGGGGCGTTCGTCACGCGTGCGGCGTCGGGGCCGCGGGAGGATCAGCGGGCGCGGTTGCGCATCCGGTCCATGTCGAGGATGACGACCGAGCGGGCCTCGAGGCGGATGAAGCCGCGGGCGGCGAAGTCAGCCAGAGCCTTGTTCACGGTCTCACGGGAGGCGCCGACGAGCTGCGCGAGCTCTTCCTGGGTCAGGTCGTGGGCGACGAGGACACCGTCCGGGGCCGGCTTCGAGAACCGGGCGGCCAGGTCGAGCAGCGCCTTGGCGACACGTCCGGGCACATCGGAGAACACGAGGTCGCCGACGGTCTCATTCGTCCGACGCAGACGCTGCGCGAGAGCTTTGAGGAGGTTCATCGCGGCCTGCGGGCGCTCATGGAGCCAGGTGGTGAGGTCCTCGTGCTTGAGGCTGAGCAGCTCGGACTGAGAGACAGCGGTGACCGAGGTCGAACGTGGGCCCGGATCGAAGAGGCTGAGCTCACCGATGATCTCGCCGGGGCCGACCACGGAAAGCAGGTTCTCGCGACCGTCGGAGGACTCCCGGCCGATCTTGAGCTTGCCGCTGGAGACGATGTAGAGCTCATCGCCGGCATCGCCTTCATGGAAGAGCACGGTTCCCCGACGGAGACTCCGCGGGTTCATGAACTTCATCAATGCACTGGTGGCTTCATCGTCCAGACCTGCGAAGAGCGTCGCGCCCCGCACCACTTCAATATCCACTGGTTCCTCCTTGTCGTGATAATCACACATAAATCTACCTGGTCAACAGCATCGATACCAGCAAAGACGCGGGAGTGTGGCCCATGAGTATGAAAACCCGCCCTGCCCGCGACCCTCACATCACCGCCGAGCCGACGTCACAGCCCGCGCCACTCTACTCCTCCGGGCACCTGACCACCTGATGTGAGCGGCCTCACTGCGGATTGTGGAGGCACGGATTAGGATGGTGAGTCGTGTTGACGGTGGCAGAGAAGAGCGCGCGGAAGTTCGCGAAGGAGACCCCGCTGGGGCGGACGCGACGGGCCCGGAAGATCCATCGCATCCTCGCTGAGGTGTATCCGAACGCGAAATGCGAACTCGACTTCGACACCCCGTTCCAGCTGCTCATCGCCACCGTCCTGTCCGCGCAGACCACCGACATCCGCGTCAACGCCGTCACCCCGGGCCTCTTCGCCGCCTTCCCCGATGCGCATTCCCTGGCCGTGGCCAACCTCATCGAGGTCGAGGAGCTCATCCGCTCCACAGGCTTCTACCGCGCGAAGGCCCGCAACATCGTCAAGCTCGCGAACGAACTCGTCGATGACTACGACGGAGTCGTGCCGGACCGGATGGACAAGCTCGTCAAGCTCGCCGGTGTCGGTCGCAAAACCGCGAATGTCGTCCTCGGCAACGCCTTCGACACCCCTGGTCTGACCGTCGACACGCACATGGGCAGGCTGGCCCGCCGGTTCGGATGGACGGAGGAGACCGACCCGGTCAAGGCCGAACACGACATCGCCGCCCTGTTCCCGAAGAAGGACCTCACCCTGCTCTCGCATCGGGTGATCTTCCACGGCCGCCGCATCTGCCACTCCCGCAGGCCAGCCTGCGGAGCCTGCCCGCTGACGGATCTGTGCCCGTCCTTCGGGATCGGGGAACTCGACCCGGACAACGCCCGCGCCATGCTCAGATTCGAAATGGCCCCATTGGCCACCCCCGCCGAGGCGGTCGCCGCCGACACGACGGCCGTGACCACCGCTGACGCTCCCGAGGCCGAGAAGTGAGCACCGGGATCCCCGACCTGCCACCCGAGTCCGCGACGATCGCGGACGGAGCGCTGAGGGGCCAGCTCGAGGAGCTCGCGACCTCACACGGTTCGCCGCTGTGGCTGCGGCGGCAGAAGGACTCGGCGGAGGACCAGGCGCGGGACGCCGCGGTGCTCATGCTCTTCGGGCGTGGGGGAGCGCCGCGAACCGATGCCGGACGGGCCGAGGCCAGTCGCCTGTCGGACCTCGGCGTCGCCGACGTCGACATCGTCCTCCTCCAACGCGCGGCGACGCTGCGGCACCACCCCGGCCAGGTCGCCTTCCCCGGCGGCGGACGCGACCCTGAGGACGCATCGATGTCCGCGGCGGCGCTGCGTGAGGCCGAAGAGGAGGCCGGAATCCACCCGGACACCGTCGAAGTGCTCGGGGAGATGGACCCGCTCTATATTCCGGTCTCGAAGTTCGAGGTCACCCCGGTGATCGGCTACTGGAGGACACCCGGAGCGGTGCAGGTGATGGACCACCGCGAGTCCTATTCCGTCTACCGTGTGGCCATCGCCGACCTCGTCGCCCCGGCCAACCGCGGCACCTTCGCCCGCCCGGATCTGGGGCTCACGACCCCGGCCTTCGACGTCGGTGTGCTCAAGGTGTGGGGCTTCACCGCCGGCATCCTCGACTTCGCCCTCGACCACCTCGGCTGGGCGGGGGGCTGGGACAAGCAGGCTCCCATCGCCATCGACTTCTGAGCGGACAGGCGACTGAGCGGGCACGCTTCTGCCAGTACACGCTTTCGCACAGTTTGCGCTTCTTTATCGGTGCATAGTGAATACGCAAGGAGGCGCCGGACGTGATGTCCGGCGCCTCCTGTGTGTCTCGGGGGTTCTCTGGCGGTGGCTCTCAGGTGCGAAGCGTGTTCAGTACCTCGGGCCTGAGGGGTTCTTGACCGCGCGCTTGACCGAAGCGACCAGCGACTTCGCCGAGCCGATCGCCGTGCCCGGCACCGGGTTGCCCTTCTTGAACAGCGGCAGGGCGACGAGGACGAGGATGATCGCGATGACGGCGAGGATGCCGAAGACGATGAGGAAGCTGCCCCACCACGGCCAGTCGAGGCCCTCGTGGAAGGCGGCCGCGCCGGCGAAGATCACCATGAAGGAGGAGAGGAAGAGCAGGAAGAGGGCGACGATGGCGAGACCGGCGCCGATGCCCAGGTTCTTGGCTCCGGCAGTGGCCTCGGCCTTGGCCAGCGCAATCTCTTCTTCGGCGATCGCTTTGGAATCGTCGCTGATGCCTTTGATCAGTTCGCTGATCGACCGTTCGGCCATGAGTGCTCCTAAATCGAGAACGAGAGGACAATCTAACTAAAGAGTAGTCTGAAGGCGCCCTGCGGCCAAAGGCGAACCGGGCGAAAACTGAGAAAACCCGCCGGATCCGGACCGCGCAGCTGCGCTGCAGCCGTCCGTCACCGGCGGGTCGTCCTCAGCGAACGGACCGTGTCGCCGCCGAGGGGCTTCGACTCAGGACTCGGCGACCGACTTCTCGATGCCCTCCATCACCGAGGCATCGGCCAGCGTCATCGTATTGCCGACCTCTCGGTTCTCCGCGACGTCCTTGAGCAGTCGACGCATGATCTTGCCCGACCGGGTCTTCGGCAGATCGGTGACGATGTGGACCTTCTTCGGCTTCGCGATCGGACCGATGTCCTTGCCCACGTGCTGACGCAGCTCCTCGGCGGTCTCCGGGGAGTCCTCGACGCCGCCCACGACGATGACGAAGGCGATGACCGCCTGACCGGAGGTTTCGTCGGCGGCACCGACCACAGCCGCCTCGGCGACCTTGGAATGGGCGACGAGGGAGGACTCGATCTCCGCGGTCGACAGACGGTGGCCGGACACGTTCATCACATCGTCGACGCGACCCAGGAACCAGATGTCTCCGTCCTCGTCGCGGCGGGCACCGTCACCGGCGAAGTACGTGTCCTCGAACCGTGACCAGTAGGTCTCCTTGAAACGCTCCGGATCTTTCCAGATGCCGCGCAGCATCGACGGCCAGGGCTGACGGATGACGAGCAGACCGCCCTCCGGTCCGGCCGGGTTCTTCCCGGTGTCGTCGACGACATCGACGGAGATGCCGGGGATCGGGCGCTGCGAGGAACCGGGCTTCGTCGACATCACTCCGGGCAGGGGAGCGATCATGTGCGCACCGGTCTCCGTCTGCCACCAGGTGTCGACGATCGGGCAGCGCTCGCCGCCGATGACGCGGTGGTACCAGCGCCAGGCCTCGGGGTTGATCGGTTCGCCGACGCTGCCGAGCAGGCGCAGGCTGGACAGATCGTACTTGCCCGGGATCTCCTCGCCCCACTTCATGCAGGTGCGGATCGCCGTCGGGGCGGCGTAGAGGGTCGTCACCTTGTACTTCTCGACGATCTCCCACCAGCGGCCCTGGTGCGGAGTGTCGGGGGTGCCCTCGTAGACGACCTGCGTCATCCCCGCGGCCAGGGGACCATAGGCGACATAGGAGTGTCCGGTGACCCAGCCGACGTCGGCGGTGCACCAGAAGACATCGGTCTCCGGCTTCGCGTCGAAGACGGCCTTCATCGAGTACAGCACCTGCGTGAGGTAGCCGCCGGTGGTGTGGAGGATGCCCTTGGGCTTCCCCGTCGTGCCGGAGGTGTAGAGGATGAACAGCGGGTTCTCCGAGTCGAAGAACTCGCATTCGTGCTGATCGCTGGCTTTGTCCACCGTGTCGGACCACCATTTGTCGCGGCCGTCGACCCATTCGACGTCCTGACCGGTGCGGTTGACGACGATGACGTGGTCGACGGGCGTGTCACCGGCCGACAGTGCCTCGTCGACGGCCGGTTTGAGGCTGGTGGGCTTGCCTCGGCGGTAGCTGCCATCAGCGGTGATGACCACGCGTGCCTCGGCATCGATGATGCGCGAGCGCAGCGCGTCGGCGGAGAATCCGCCGAAGACGACCGAGTGGGCGGCGCCGAGGCGGGCGCAGGCGAGCATCGAGATCATCGCCTCGGGGATCATCGGCAGGTAGATGGCGACGCGGTCGCCGGCCTTGACGCCGAGATCGGTGAGCGTGTTGGCCGCCTTCGACACCTCGGCGAGGAGTTCGGCGTAGGTGAAGACGCGGGAATCGCCCGGCTCGCCCTCGAAGTTGATCGCAACGCGGTCGCCGTTGCCGGCCTCGACGTGGCGGTCGAGGCAGTTGTACGCGACATTGAGTTTGCCGCCGACGAACCACTTCGCGAACGGCGGGTTCGTCCAGTCGAGGACCTCACCGAAGTCCTCGTTCCAATCGACGAGATCACGCGACTGCTCGGCCCAGAAGCCGAGGTAGTCGGCATCGGCGCGTTCGTATTCGTCGGCCTTGACGTTGGCGGCTGCCGCGAACTGCTCGGGTGGAGCAAAGGTCTCGGTCTGCTCGGCACTGGTCTCAGTCATTCTTCCCTCCGACTTCTTTGGTGGATCGAAAATTCCTCTTGAACTGTATACCCGCAGACTCGGGACGAGACGCTGTGTTTCACCGGATGAACGGTGTGATCGGGGGTAGCCACAACGGAATCGACGTGCTATGGGTCACAGGGAGACGGTGGGGCCCCACGGTCACGGAGACCCGCCTCGGCGAGGTGAAGGCAGGGCGATTCGAACGGTTCAGAATGTGCGAACGAGTGCACAGGTGCCCTGTGTTCTGCAAGGATGGGGGTCAGAACCTGTCGGGAAACCACCTGCGCAGGCACAGTAGTACTGTTACCTTTCCCCGAGATCGAGTGGAGTAAGCGATGAGTTCGCCGCAGCATCCAACCGGGTCCGGGCCACAGCCGTGGCAGGATCAGCCCCCGCAGTACCCCGGTCAGAATCAGCAGCAGCCAGGCGGTGCGCCCGGGGGTTACGGATCGGGACCAGGACCCTACGGTGCAGCGCCCGGGCAGAACGCCTCTGCGCCGGGACCGTATGGGTCGGGGCCCGCGCAGTACGGGTCTGCTCCCGGACCGTACGGGTCCGGACCTGCTCAGTATGGCTCGGGACCCGCCCAATACGGCTCGGGACCCGGACCCTACGGTTCGGCACCCGGTCAGTTCGGCGGAGCGCCCGCGCCCAAGCAGAAGACGGGGCCGGGCCTCATCGGACCGCTGACGCTGCGTGACCTGTTCCTGCTGTTCGCCGGTCTGCTGGCACTCATCGCTCTGTTCGTGCCGTACCGCGCCTACTCGTTGGAGTCGACGACCCTGTGGCACTGGAACGTCGCCGATATGGGCGCACTCGTCTTCGCCGTGCTCACGATTCTGCTCATCGTCGCGGCCGTGCTGGTCAACAAGCTCGGCAGCGGTCGGATGCGGGTCGGATCGCTCGGACTCGACCAGCTCATCTCGGTGCTCTCGGCGATCGCGTTCACCTATGTCTTCGTCGACCTGCTCACCTCGGCCGTCTACTGGCATGTGGGCTCCTACCTGACGTTCTTCGCGGCTCTCATCGCGTTCTTCGCCGGCGTGTTCACGATGATTCCCTTCTTCGCGAAGGAATTCGACGGTCGCGAGGCCATCGAGACTCATCCCAAGGCTCGCCCGGTCGCGAAGCACACCCCGCATCCGGCCCCCGTGGCGAACGTCCCCGGCGGCAACGCCGGAGCTCCCGGCTTCGCCCCGTACGGTTCGGCTCCGGCCGGTGCCGCTCAGGGTGCTCAGTTTGGTCAGGGGCAGCCCGGACAGCCAGGGCAGGCTCAGCCTGGTCAGTTCGGCCAGCCCGGTCAGGGTGGCCAGCCGGGTCAGCCCGGTCAGGACGAATTCGGGGGATTCGGCCAGCCGGGTCAGCCCGGTCAGCCTGATGGTTCCGGTCAGTCGGGATCGGCACAGTTCGCAGCGCCCGGTCAGCCGGGTCAGCAGGACCCCACCAGCGGTCAGGGACAGTCCGGCTCCGATCAGTTCCCACAGAACCAGAACCAGTTCGGTGCTCCCGAGCAGGGACAGCAGCCGAACCCCTATGCTCCGCCGCAGCAGCAGGAGCCAGTGGGCTCAGCGAACGCCTTCGCCCCGCCGGCTGAGAGTTCCCCTGATTCTGGCGCCGATTCTGCTGTCGACTCCACGCACGGGAGTGCCGCCGGTGCTCATTCGGCCGATGCGGGAACGTCAGCGGACGACTCCGCCGACGGTGCTGTGCACAGCACCGGTGATGGGCAGACCTACCTCGGTCGTCGGGATTCGGAGGCTCCGCAGCACTCGCAGAGCGAACCGACTCAGGCCTTCGGTGTCGGGGCCGGTCGTGGTCAGTCCGACGCTCGTGCCAGTCAGTTCACCTCGGATGACGGGCACACTGCGGCAGACCGGCCGCAGGGTGATTCCGGCCAGCAGGTCTCGGAGCACAGCGACTCGGATTCCGGTGCCGCGGCAGCCGCCGCGAGCGTCGGCGTGGTCGGTGCCGGCGCCGGAGCTGTGGCCGCTGGAACCGCCGCGGCCAATGCGGACTCCGAACGCCGCCGCGGACGCCACGCCGCCCCCGAATCGGATTCCGACGAGACCGCCGATTCTGCGGCACGCCCGGGCGACGGCTCAACGGCCTCGACCACGGGTTCGGATTCTGCCCCGGCCGACGCGGCGACGGGCTCGGACTCCGTCACCACCGCCTCGGCGAAGGAAGCGGAATCACGCGCCGACGAGGAGACCCCGACGGTCGTCTCGCCCGCTGAAAGCAGCGACCTCGTCTCGAAGGTCAACTCGAAGTCCTCGGACACGAGCACACCTGCCTCCGAGGGAGTGGCCATCGGCGGTGGGGACACCGAGACGGCGGCCTCGACCGACAAGGCAGGGCGGGCCGACGAGGCAGGACGGGCCGACGAGGCAGGGAAGGCCGACTCCCCGGCGCAGCCCGTCTCCGATGAGCGCCAGACCGACGACTCGTCAGTCGGTGAGAGCCCGACAGCCGATGAGAGCTCGGCAACGGATGGGGGCACCTCGTCAGAGGCCTCGGGCGACAACGCCAACATCCGCTCCACAGAGGCGACGGTCGTCAGCAGCCCGGCAGGCGAGAACGTCGTGGCCGGGGAATCCGGGGACCAGCCGTCGTCTCGGGGCGAGAGGACCGAAGCGCCCGAGAGCGAGGAACCGACACAGTACGTTCCCGTCGCCAACTACCGCAACCGGCCCGAAACCGAGAACGACCGGCCCGAGAACGACCGGCCCGGGACCGACCGGCCCGAAACCGAGAACCAGGCGCCTGCGGTGTCGGGCTCCTCGGATGAGGACACTGTGGCGCAGACGGCCATCGACAACGAGCCCGTTCCGGCCGATGCCGGACAGGGCCCCGCCGTCGGCGGTCAGGGCCGAACCGACGCTGTCCAGAACAACTCGAACAACCCGAACAACCAGGACGGTGGACGCACCATCATCCAGGCGTTCTGGTTCGCGGTGCCCGAACCGCGCGAGGCCGTCGACCCGACAACCGGGATGCCGGTGTTCACGATCTATCCCGGCGACTGGTACCTCAGTCTCGAGGACAACGGTTCCTGGTTCAAGGTCCGTGACACCGACGGCCGCGAAGGCGTTCTGCGCAACATCGACGGTATCCAGCGCGGCTGATCGTGCCGGGGCCGACTCGGACGCCTCAGCTGTGGACGCAGCTCGCACCGAACGGCCCTCAGCCGGCTCACACCAGCTGAGCCGCAGCGACCGACACCGTCGCTGACCAGGGCCGAAGGTCCGCAACGCGCCGAAGGGGCGTCTCCTGTGACTCGAACTCACAGGAGGCGCCCCTTCGTTGTCCTCGTCCACAGGCACCGACTCCGACCTGGCCCGGCACACCCAGCCGCCGACAGGCTTCATGCCATGCAGGTAGCCCTCATCACCGACCTCGGCGCAATCACCGAAGAATGCGCCCGCGTCGCCGAAAGCATCGGCGTCACCCTCACCGTCCTGCCGCCCGACTCCGGAGGCTGGCAGTCGGCCTCCCTCATCCTCCTCGGCGAGGATGTGAAGGAAGCCCCCGCCACGGACCGAGCCGACCGGATCCTCGTCGTCCTCGACGGCGACGAACCCGGCTCGACCTGGGCGAAGGCGAGCCACCTCGGCGTCGATCAGCTCGCCGTGCTGCCGGCGGCGGCCGAATGGCTGAGCGGGCGGATGATCGCCGCCATCGAACCCCCGGTCGCCCCGGGAACCACGGTCGGCGTCGTCGCCGGATGCGGCGGGGCCGGAGCCTCGGTGCTGGCCTGCGCGCTCGCCCGCCGGGCCGCCGCCGACAGCAGCGCCGTCCTCGTCGACGCCGACCCCTTGGGCGGCGGACTCGACCTCGTCCTCGGAGCCGAACAGGTGCCCGGGCCCCGGTGGACCGACCTCAGCGCCTCCCGCGGTCAGCTGCGCCCGTCGACCCTGGCCGATGCCCTGCCCCGCCACGACGGGCTCGCCCTCCTGTCCTGGGGACGCGACGACACCGTCGACCTCGACCCGGACGTCTTCGACGACTTCCTCGCCGCCGCCGGTCAGGCCTTCGACCTCGTCATCGTCGACCTGCCCCGCCACGCCCCACCTCAATGGACGCGGCGCTGCCACCACGTGCTGCTCGTCTCCCCGGCCAGGGTACGATCGGCCGTCGCCGCCTCCCAGGTCGCCAAACGCCTTTCCCAAGCCCACCCGGATGTCCGCCTCGTCGTCCGCGAGACCGGGGCCGGCGGACTCGACGCCGAACTCCTCGCCGACTCCATCGGGCTGAGCCTGGCCGGAAGCATCCGCGACGACCGCGGCCTGTCCGCCGCCGTCGACCGTGGGGAGGGCATCCCCGGAGGCGCCCACCTCGGCCGCCTCGTCGACCGTCTGCTGGGGGAGTGGGTGGAATGAGCGAATGGCTCGACGCCTCCCTCGTCGCCGACGTCCGCAAGACCCTGCTCGACAAACCGGGACCGGTGACCACCGCTGCCGTCGCCGAGGCGGTCCAACGCACCGGCCGGGTCCTCGGGTCGGCCGCCCTGCTCGAATTGGTCACCCGCCTCTCCGCGCAGCTGTCCGGGGCCGGGCCCCTGCAGTCCGTGCTCGAGGTCCCCGGCACCACCGACGTGTTCGTCAACGGACCGCGGGAGATCTTCGCCGACACCGGCGACGGTCCCCGTCTGCTCGACCTCTCGCTCGGTTCCGAGGACGAGGTGCGGTCCCTGGCGGTGCGGCTGGCCGCGCTCGGTGGGCGCCGCCTCGACGATTCGAGTCCCTATGTCGATGTGCGTCTGCCCGACGGGGTGCGGATGAACGCGATCGTCCCGCCGATCTCCGGCGAGACCACGACGATCTCCTTCCGCGTGCCCAAACGCTCCGGGTTCCCCTTCGCGGTGCTCTGCGCCGACGGCTTCATCCCTGACGAGATCAGCCCGCTCATCGCCGAGGCGGTCACCGCACGGGCGAACATCCTCATCTCTGGCGGCACGGGCACGGGGAAGACGGTCCTCCTCGGTGCCCTGCTCACCCTCGTCGAGGACATCCAGCGCATCGTCATCGTCGAGGACTCCCGTGAGCTCATCGTCGCCCATCCCCACGTCGTCCAGCTCGCCGCCCGCCAGGCCAATGTCGAAGGCGGCGGCGAGGTGACCCTGACCGATCTCGTCCGCAATGCCCTGCGGATGCGCCCGGACCGCCTCGTCGTCGGGGAGTGCCGCGGGGCCGAGGTCAGGGACATGCTCACCGCGCTCAACACCGGCCACGAGGGCGGGTGCGCGACGATCCACGCGAACACCGCCGATGCTGTGCCCAGCCGTGTGGCCGCCCTGGGTGCGCTGGCGCACATGAGCCCCGAGGCGGTGTATTCGCAGTTCTCCACCGCCATCGATCTCGTCGTCCATCTGCGCAGGTCAGGGTCCGACCGTGGGGTCACCGAACTGGCGATTCCGACGCGGACGAGCACCGATGGGGTGGTGATGGAACCCGTGTGGGGCAGACCTTCTCCGTCGTCGCCGGGCACCGTCAACCGTCGTGCCCTGGCCCGGTTCGAAGCCGTGCTCGAACAGAAGTCCGCCGGATGATCGTTCTCACCGCCGTCCTCGTGGCCGTCGGGGTCATCCTCACCGCCCTACCGGACCCGGGCGCCCGTCTGCGCGAACTCCTTCGCCGAAGCGGCCGCGAGGAATCTCCTCGATGGTCCCCTCTTCGACTCCTGCGCCGAGGCGGCAGTGTCGAGGACGCGCAGAGCGAGAGACTGTGGGCGATCGCCGCGGTCGAGAACTGCGCCCACCTGCTCAAGGTCGGGATGACCCCGCAGGCGGTGATGGCGACCTTGAGTCGGCAGAACGATGCCCTGTCACCGATATCGCGGGCCATCTCGCTGGGCGAGGAGCCCGGCCGGGCGATTGCCACCCGCAGCGTCGGACTGCCGGCACCCGCCGCCGAGGTGCTCGCCGGCATGGCTGCGGTGTGGACGGTCTCCGAACGTTCCGGGGCGCCGGCGGCCGAGATGATTCTGCGGTATGCCGCCGCCCAACGCGATGCCCTGGATGCGGAGCGGGAACGTCAGATCGCCATGGCCGGGCCGAAATCGACAGTGCGGGTGCTCAGCTGGCTGCCGCTCATCGGCATCGGCCTGGGACTGCTCATCGGCGTCAGACCGGTCGAATTGGTCTCCGGTCTGCCCGGTCAGCTGAGCATCGGCGGAGGAATCGTCCTCTACGTGCTCGGTCGATGGTGGATGCGGACCATGATGCTGCGGGCACAGCGGTGAGCGTCATGGGACCCGTGCTCATCGGCATCCTCGTCGCCCTCGCAGTGCTGCTGTGGTCGAGCTCGACCGGCGGTCGACTGCAGGGCCTGCTCGGTGCTGGGAGAATCGGCAGCGGTGCGGGCGCGAGCGGGAGTGGTGCCGGTGCTGGGGACAGGGCTCGCCGCGGTGGCGGTGCCGGTGACGTCGGAACCCGCGAGGATGCCGGTAGGGACGAATCTGGAGCTGTTCGCGCCGGCACTCCTGCGGCCGTGGCCGATGATCAGCTGGCCTTCGATCTCGACCTTGTGGCGATCTGCCTGACCTCGGGACTGCCGATCCCTGTGGCACTGACGCTGACGGCCGACGCCACGGGAGACCGCTCTGGTCTGCAGCGCATCGGACGGGCGATGACGATCGGTGGGAAGAAGCTCGCCGAGGACGACCGGCTGCTGCCCGTGCTCGAAGTCTTCGAGTTCTCCGAACACACCGGAGTCGGCCCCGCACCGCTCATCGAATCCGTGGCCAAGGAGCTGCGTGACTCCTCCCGCAGACGACGTCAGGAGGCCGCCGCGGCACTCGGAGTGAGGCTGGTGCTGCCCCTGGGCGTGTGCATCCTGCCGGCGTTCCTGCTGCTGTCGGTCGTGCCCGTCGTCATCTCCCTTCTCTCGGATCTCACTGCGGTCTTCCTCTGAACCCTGACCGATGCTTCTGGGCCCTGACTGGTTCTTCCGAGCCCTGCACGCTTCCTCCGAGCCCTGCACGGCGGTGGTATTGAACCGGTTTTCAGATTCGGCCGGTAGGGTCGGCGTATGGCACAGGTAACACCCTTCAATCAGCTGTCCGATGTCGAACAGGCCGAAGACTACGCCGAAAACCTCTTCGTCGGCCGAACCGTGCGACTGCGTCCTCTGCGTGAGGAGGACCTGCCCTACCTCGAACAGTGGTGGTTCGATCCCTCGATCGTCGTCCTGCAGAACCACACGATTCTGCCGCGGCCCGAAGGCGGGGTCTCCGAACAGTTCTCCCAGTGGAGCGCGAACACCTCGAGCGAGGCCGTGGGCTTGAGCATCGAACTGATCGAGACCGAGGAGTTCGTCGGTCACGTCACCCTCTACGGACGCAATCCGATCAACCAGTCCGCGACCCTGGCGATCGTCCTGGGTCCGGAGTTCCACGGTCGCGGGTACGGCTCCGATGCGGTGCGGTTGGCTGTGAAGTACGGGTTCCTCCAGTTGGGACTCAACCGCATCGAGCTGCAGACGTGGGCGTTCAACACCCGCGGAATCGCCTCATACACGAAGGCCGGATTCGTCGAGGAAGGACGTCGACGCGAGGCCGTGTTCTTCAACGGACGCCGCCACGACGAGGTGATCATGGCCATTCTCCGAGATGACTGGGCCGGAAACACCTGAGCCGCCCAGGAGTCGGGCTCAGCGGCCGCGGCAACGGCCGGCCTCGGCAGCCGCACCATCCGTCGGCTTCGGACCGAACCCGCCGATCAGGCGGTCACTCACACGCCGATGACTGTGGACACCGCCGCGACTCGAACGTGATCTGCCTGTGGACGACGAAACGGTATCCACAGGCTCAACTCCGACCCTGGACAGCCCCGCCTCCTGCCTCCCAGGCTGAAGGTCCGCTTGCAGAGCGCGAGCGGATCCGCAGCCAAGGAGGAGAACATGAGCACCACGTCACCGCCCCCGGAGATCGCCGACCTATCGGACGAGCCGATCGAATCGGCCCCTGAGAATCTCGGCATCGACGAGTTCTGGGGAGACGACACCGGAGCGACCACCGCCGAATACGCGATCACCACGCTTGCCGCCTGCGGATTCGCAGCCCTGCTCGTCGTGATCCTCAAATCCGAACCGATCAAGGAACTCGTCACCGGGGTCATCCAGACCGCGCTCGGACTGGGAAGCTGAACCGAGATGAACCGGCGAGGCTCCCGTGCTGTCGACGACAGGCAGGGCCGTGACGCGGGCACGGCGACGGCCGAATTCGCCGTCGTCATGCCCGCCATCGTCCTGCTCATCGTTCTGCTCACGGGAGCCGCCGCGGTCGGCTTCTCCCAGCTGCGAGCCTTCGACGCGGCACGCTCGGCGGCCCGTGAGATCGCCCGCGGCGAGTCGCAGGCGGCCGTCGTCGCCGAAGCGAAGAAGCACGCAGGGGAGGCCTCATCGGTCACCGTCCGTGCCGACGGCGGCTATTCCGTCGTCACCGTGACCATCCGTCTGCCGGCCGCGATCTTCTTCTTCGACACCGTCGATGCCGCCGCCACCGCCAGATACGAAGGGGACCGAGGAGGAACGTCATGACGAACATCGTCGTAGGACTGTGCTCGATCATCCTCGTCCTCGTCACCGCGATCGGCAGTCTCGGGCAGGCGTTCGTCGCTCACAGTCGAGCCCAGAGTGCCGCCGACCTGGCGGCGCTGGCCGCCGCCGATGCCGTGCGCGGACTCGCGACCGGCGAGCCCTGTGAGATCGCGAAGGAGGTGGCTGAGCGCAACGGCGGTAGGCTCGGCGACTGTCGGGCGTCGATGAGCGAACAGTCCGCCTACGTCGTCGTCGAGGTCGACATCCCGGGACCGCTGCCGAAGGTCAGGGAGAAGGCTGTGGCGGGCAAGTAGAGCCGTCACTGCAGCACGGTGCGCAGCAGGCGCAGCGCGGCGTCCTTCTCCAAGGGTTCATTGCCGTTGCCGCATTTCGGTGACTGCACGCAGGAGGGGCAGCCGTCGATGCACTCACACGCCGCGATGGCATCCCGTGTTGCGGCCAGCCAGTCTTCGATGACCTCGCTGCCGCGTTCGGCGAAACCGGCACCCCCGGCCAACCCGTCGTAGACGAACACGGTCGCCAGGCCGGTATCGGCATGCAGCGCCGTCGACACCCCGCCGATGTCCCACCGGTCGCAGCCGGCGAAGAGGGGCAGCAGCCCGATCGAGGCATGCTCAGCGGCATGGACGGCTCCGGGCAGGTCACCGGAGGCGACCTCGGCCTCATCGAGGACCGTCTGCGGGATCGTCCACCACACGGCCTTCGTCTGCAGGGTGCGTTCGGGCAGGTCGAGTTCGTGCTCGGCGATGATCGCCCCACCGCGCTTCGCTCGCATCCGGTAGGCCACGACCTGGTCCTTGACGTCGACGGTCCCGCTGCACACTGCCACTCCAGAGGGCAGCACCCGCTGCGCGTCGGTGTCGACGATCTCGATCTCCGTGGCCGAACGTGGCTGCGTCGTGTAATCGACCTCGCTGCGTTCGACCAAGACGATGCGTTCGTCGAGGTCGAGATCGAGGACGGTGAAGTCGACGCCCTGATGCGTATACACCGCACCCGGATGGGCGCCGGTGTGCGCCCCAGACTCGTCGACGGTGCCCAACAGTGTGCCCGTGCTCGACTCGACGAGGCGGAACTGTCCACCCCCGGCCCCGCGGATGTCGGAGAGATCCGTCGCCGGTTCGTCCTTGGCCCAGAACCATCCGGTGGGCCGTGCCCGCAGCATCTTCCGCTCGACGAGGTCGTCGATGACCTCACGCGCATTGTCCGGGAAGTGCATGAGATCGCCTGCCTTCAGAGGCACCTCGGCGGCGGCCGCGCACAGATGCCCGGAGAGCACGTGCGGATTGCCCGGGTGGATGACCCCGGCATCGACGGGGGAGTCGAAGATGACCTCGGGATGGTGGACGACGTACGTATCCAGCGGGTCATCGCGGGCGATGAACACAGCCATCCACCGCTGCCCGGCCCTCCCGGCCCGCCCCGCCTGCTGCCACAGGGAGGCCAGGGTGCCCGGCCAGCCGGAGATGATGACGAGGTCGAGACCGGAGATGTCGATGCCCAACTCCAGGGCGTTCGTCGAGGCCACCGCCAGCAGCTGACCCGACCGCAGAGCGGTCTCGAGCATCCGCCGCTCCTCGGCCAGGTACCCGCCCCGGTAGGCGGCGACCTTCCCGGTCAGTGAGTCATCGACCGCTCCGACCTGATCGCGGACGGTCTGCGCGAGCGCCTCGGTGCCGCGGCGGGAGGCGATGAACGTGATCGAACGGTAGCCTGCGCACATCGCATCGGTGATGATGTCTGCGGCCTCGACCAGCCCGCTGCGCCGATCCCCGCCGGGCGAGACCGGAGGCTCCCACAGGGCGAAGCTGCCGGCGGCCCGCGGGGAGGAATCGAGGCTCACGGCGTGAGCGGGCCGACCGGTGAGCTTCGCGAACGCCGCATCCGGATCCGCCATCGTCGCCGAGGCCCCGATGACGACCGGCGACGCCCCGTAGTGCGCGGCGATGCGCAGCAGGCGACGGAGGATGAGGGCGACATGAGAGCCGAAGACTCCACGGTACCGGTGGGCTTCGTCGATGACGATGAAGCGCAGATTCTTGAACATCCGGGTGAAGCGTTCGTGCTGGGGCAGGATCGACCGGTGGAGCATGTCCGGGTTGGTGAAGATGATGTTCGCATGCCGCCGGGCCCAGTCCTTCGACGCCTGCGAGGTGTCCCCGTCGTAGGCCGCCGGTCGCATGCCCTGGATGATGAATCGCTCCAGTTTCGCCAGCTGATCGGCGGCCAGTGCTTTCGTCGGGGCGATGTAGATCGCTGAGGCGGTGCGCAGCTTGTCCCGCGTGGCCTGGACGGATTCGAGCACCGGCAGCCAGAACCCCAGGGACTTGCCCGAGGCGGTGGGGGTGGCGATGACGACATCGGATCCGCCCCTGGCGGCGGTCGCGGCCTCGAGCTGGTGCTGCCACAGGGCGTCGACGCCGATCGCATGGCAGGCGTGCTTGAGCTCCTCGTCGATCCAGTCCGGCCAGGCGGCATCGGACTCGAAGCGCTGCGGGACGTCGCGGACGTGGACGATGCGCTCATCCCGGGCACCGAAACCGGTGACGATGTCGAGGAGAGCAGAGGAGGCCATGGGTCAATTATGGCGCAGTCGTTAGGATTCTTCTGTGACCGATCTACCGCTGACCCGCCTGGGCGAGACCCTCTACCGTGCCGGCTACACCGAACCGCGACTGCGACAGCTCTGGGGTGGGCCGACCTCGGAGGCGCTGCTGCGCAATGACGCCGCACCTGCCATCCGCGCCTGCTCACGTCTGCTCGCAGATGACGCGACCGCATCCGCCGACCGGGGGCTGGCCGGCCTGGCGCTGCTCTTCCACCTCCACCGCAGCGTCGAGATCGAGACGATCCGCACCGTGCTGGGGGAGTCCTTCGACACCGCCGCCGAGGCGGGGCTGATCGAGATCACCGACGCCGAGGTCTGCGCCCCGTTCGCGCTGACCCCCTATGACCTCCCCGTCGGCGTCCCGCGAGGCTTCAGGCCAGGCGATGAGAACCTCTACCTCGTGGCCGACCACGGCACTCTGACCAACCCCGACGTCCTCGACGGGGAGTTCGTCCTCGGACTCGGCGGGGCCGGGCGCACCCTCGTGTCCATCACCCCGCGTGAACCGGTCGAACTGGCCGCCGACATCGGCACCGGCTGCGGCATCCAGGCCCTGCTGCTGGCCCGCCACAGCCAGAAGGTCATCGCCACCGACATCTCCCACCGCGCCCTGCACCTGGCGTCCCTGTCGGCGCAGATCAACGGGGTGGACACCATCGACTTCCGCCACGGATCCCTGCTCGAACCGCTGCATGAGAGGGTCGACCTCCTCGTGTCCAACCCTCCCTTCGTCATCACCCCGCGCAGCACTGACACCACGTTCGAATACCGCGACGGCGGAATGACCGGCGACGCCCTCGTCCGGGCCCTCTTCGCCCGAATCCCCACCGTCCTCGCCCCCGGCGGACGCAGCGTCTGCCTCGGCAACTGGGAGACCACCTCGGGCAGCGGGGACGGGCCGGAGACCTGGGTGAGCGAGGACGACACCTCCGTGTTCGTCATCGAACGCGAAGCCCTCGACCCCGTCGCCTACGCCGAGACCTGGGTCCGTGACGGCGGCATCCCGCGAGCCAGCGACTCCTGGAACACCGCCGTGACCGACTGGCTCGACGACTTCGACGCTCGAGCTGTGGAGGAGATCGTCTTCGGGTACGTGCTCATGGTCCGGGCCGATAACGATGTGCCAACGATTGACACCGGCACATTCAAGACCAGTGTGCGGATCACCTCGGCGCCGGCGAACAATCCGCACGGACTCGCCGAATTCCTCACCACGGTCATCGCCATCCGCACCTGGTTGGCCGGGGCCGGGCCCGAGGAGATCGCTCAGACCGCCTTCACCCGGTCACCGGACCTCGTCGAACACCGCCATTTCGTGCCCGGTGAGTCGGAACCGAGTTCGATCACCCTGGAACAGGGGATCGGCTTCGGGCAGGTCTTCGACCTCGACACGGCCTTGGCCGGGTTCGTGTCCGTGGCCGACGGATCGCTCACGCTGCGGCAGACGGCAGGTGCCCTTGCGCAGCTGCTCGAGGTGGATGCCACGGCCTTGGAAGACCAGCTGATCGCCCAGGTCAGAGCCCTGGCCGCGGCAGGGGCCCTGTTGCCCGGAAGCGGCCCCGAGGACGGCTGAGCGACGTGGCGGGATGAGGAAGAGTGACTCGACCGGTCGAGGAATAGGGATAGGATCGAAAACCGTTGACGCCGTGTCCGGCCTGGTCGGCCCGATGCGGAGCAGGCCCGAACAACAGTGTTACATTGGGCCGGATCGTCCGTTGCATGAAGCAGCAGGTGCCGTGAGAGGAATGTGAAAGCGTGACCACAACCGAGAAGAAGCCCCGTCGCCTCGTCATCGTCGAGTCTCCGACGAAGGCGCGAACGATCGTGGGATACCTCGGCGACGGTTATGACGTCGAGGCCTCAGTCGGCCACATCCGCGACCTGCCTACCCCCTCGGAACTGCCCGCGGATATGAAGAAGGGGCCGTACGGGAAGTTCGCGGTCGACGTCGACAACGGCTTCGACCCCTACTACCGGGTCGACCCGGGCAAGAAGAAGAAGGTCACCGAACTCAAGCGCCTGCTCAAGGACGCCGACGAACTCTATCTGGCAACGGATGAGGACCGCGAGGGAGAGGCCATCGCGTGGCACCTGCTCGAGGTGCTCAAGCCGAAGATCCCCGTCAAGCGCATGGTCTTCCACGAGATCACCCCCGAAGCGATCGAACGGGCACTTGAGAACACCCGCGACATCGACACCTCACTCGTCGACGCGCAGGAGACCCGCCGCATCCTCGACCGTCTCTACGGCTATGAGGTCTCACCTGTGCTGTGGCGCAAGATCCGAGCGGGCCTCTCCGCCGGACGAGTGCAGTCCGTGGCCACCCGCCTCGTCGTCGAACGCGAACGCGAACGCATGGCGTTCGTGCCGGCCGACTACTGGGACCTCGACATCGACCTCGGCCTGCCCGACGGGACGAACCCGTTCGCCGCGAACCTCACCACCCTCGACGGGTCACGGGTCGCCACCGGCAGGGACTTCAACGACAAGGGCCAACTGAAGACCACCTCGGCGACGGTCGTCGACCAGGCCCGTGCGGAAGCGCTGGCCACGGAACTGAACGGCACCGCGAAGGACGCGCTGACCGTGACCGCGGTGGAGTCGAAGCCCTACTCCCGCCGCCCGGCCGCACCGTTCACCACCTCGACGCTGCAGCAGGAGGCCGGCCGCAAGCTGCGCATGAGCGCCCGCCAGGCGATGCGCACCGCGCAGTCGCTGTACGAACACGGCTACATCACGTACATGCGTACGGACTCCTCGGCACTGTCCGGTCAGGCCATCGCGGCCGCCCGGAAGCAGGTGACCGAACTCTACGGCCCCGAATTCGTGCCGCAGTCGCCGCGCCAGTACGCGAGCAAGCAGAAGTCCGCGCAGGAGGCCCACGAGGCGATCCGCCCCGCCGGTGACTCCTTCCGGACCCCGGCCCAGGTGTCCAAGCAGCTCAGCGGGGACGAATTCCGTCTCTACGACCTCATCTGGAAGCGCACCGTTGCCAGCCAGATGGCCGACGCGAAGGGCAAGACCGCGACCATCAAGGTCAGCGCCGCACTCGCGAACGGCCACGAGGCCGGCTTCAGCGCGAGTGGCACCGTCATCACCTTCCGCGGCTTCCTCGCCGCCTACGAAGAGGGCACCGACGCCTCCCGGTATGACACGAAGTCCGGGGAATCGCGACTGCCGCAGGTCGAAGAGGGTCAGACGCTGTCGGTCGTCAAGGCCGAAGCCGACGGGCACACCACCGCACCGCCGCCGCGCTTCACCGAGGCCAGCCTCGTCAAGCAGCTCGAAGAGCTCGGCATCGGCCGTCCCTCGACGTACGCGGCGACGATCTCGGTCATCCAGGACCGCGGCTACGTGACCACGCGCGGAAACGCCCTGGTGCCCAGCTGGTTGGCGTTCTCCGTCGTCCGCCTGCTCGAAGAGCACTTCACCGGGCTCGTCGACTATGCGTTCACCGCCGATCTCGAGTCCGAACTCGACCGCATCGCGATGGGCGAAGAGGACCGCAACGACTGGTTGGCCGGGTTCTACTTCGGCGACCAGACGCAGGACCGGGAAGGTCTCAAGGCGATCGTCGACGACCTGGGCGACATCGACGCCCGCGAGGTCAACACCGTGGCCATCAGCGAGGGTGTGAACCTCCGCGTGGGTCGCTACGGCCCCTACCTCGAGGTGGTCTCGGGAGCCGAGGGCGAAGACCCGAAGCGGGTCTCCGTGCCCGAGGATCTCGCCCCCGATGAGCTGACGGCGGCGAAGGCGGCCGAGCTCATCGAGACCCAGGGCGGTGAGGACCGCGAACTCGGCGTCGACCCGGAGACCGGGCACACCATTGTGGCGAAGAACGGCCGCTTCGGTCCCTATGTCTCCGAGGTGCTTCCCGAGTCCGAGGAGAAGCCGAAGCGTGGTGCCAAGAAGCCGAAGCCGCGCACCGGTTCTCTGTTCAAGTCGATGGATCTCGACACGATCGACCTCGAGACCGCGCTCAAGCTGCTCAGCCTGCCGCGCGTCGTCGGCCAGGACGAAGAGGGCACGGACATCACCGCGCAGAACGGTCGCTACGGCCCGTACCTGAAGAAGGGCACCGACTCCCGGTCGCTGACCGAGGAGGAGCAGATCTTCACCATCACCCTCGACGAGGCGCTGAAGATCTACGCCGAACCCAAGCAGCGCGGCGGTCGCCGTGCCGCGGCACCGCTGAAGGAACTCGGCGAGGACCCGGAGACGAAGAAGCCCGTCGTCGTCAAGGACGGCCGCTTCGGCCCCTACGTCACCGACGGGGAGACGAACGCGACCCTGCGCAAGGACGACTCCGTCGAGGCCGTGACCCTCGAACGCGCCGCGACCCTGCTGGCCGAGAAGCGAGCCAAGGGACCGGCGAAGAAGAAGGCACCGGCCAAGAAGACCGCGGCGAAGAAGGCTCCTGCGAAGAAAACGACCGCGGCGAAGACGACAGCCTCGAAGTCGACGGCTTCCAAGTCGACGACCGCGAAGAAGTCGACGACCGCGAAGTCAACTGCGGCGAAGAGCACTGCCGCGAAGAAGACCACGGCGGGCAAGACCACTGCGAGCAAGACTGCGGCGAGCAAGACCACCGCAGCGAAGAAGACGAGCTCGGCGAAGCCGAAGACTCCCTGAGCCGCTGACCGCCGTGTGCACGTCGTTGTTTGGTCATTCCAATGTGTTTTCAGCGTCGAAAACACGTTGGAATGACCAAACAACGGCGGTTTCTCGAGACTTACCTTGGCATAGAGGCCACCAGAGCTGCAGCTTCCGCGTCAGCTGCTCACTGAGTCAGCGAACTCCTTAAGCGCCTCCCCATCGAGGCGGTAGGTCTCCCACTCGTCCTGTGCCTTCGCACCGAGCGATTCGTAGAACCCGATCGAGGGGGTGTTCCATTTGAGGACGCACCACTCGAGGCGGGTGTATCCCCGCTCCCGGCAGATCCGGGCGAGCCGACCGAGCAGCGCCGTGCCGGCACCGGACCCGCGACGGGAGGGGGAGACGAACAGGTCCTCGAGCCAGATGCCGTTCTTACCGGTCCAGGTGGAGAACGTGTGGAACCAGATCGCGATGCCGATGATCTGCCCATCCACCTCGGCGACGAGCCCGAAGGTGTTCGGGTGACCGTCGGCGGGGAACATCACCGCAGCGAAGTCCGCCTCCGTGGCCTCCACCGCGTCCGGTTCCTTCTCGTACTCGGCCAGCCCATGGACGAGCCGGAGAATTTCGGGCAGATCCCCAGGCGTGGCTTCACGGACGGTGACGGTCATCGATGCTCCTCTGGGATTCTGGAGTTCTGAGATTCTGATGTGGTGGGTTGCCGGGGCCTCACAGCACGTGCTTGTTCACGTACCCGGCCAACTCGGCCCGCTCTGAGGCGGTGGGGGACTGGGGCGACTGCGGGGCGGCGGAGTCATAGTAGGCGGCGAACGCCTCGGCGACGGCATCGGTCGTCACCTCGGGATGGATCTCACTGATCGACCCGCCCGTCGCAGGATCCCACTCGACTCCGAGCGCGGCCTCGACATCGGTGAGGACCGCTCGGATCGGATCCGGATCCTCGACGACGACGGAGGAGGAGAACAGCCACGCACCGGAGACGACGCGCTGAGCGGTGCCGATGGCCTTGATCCGTCCGGCGACGTTGACGCTGTGCTCGCCGGGGCAGTACTCGCCGGGGATCTCGCCGAGGCGGGCATCGATGCCGATTCCGCGCAGCACCTCGACGTAGTCGAGACCGAAACCGGTGAACCGCGCGTTCGTGTTCGTGATGAACGCATCACTCGGTTCGATGTGATCGATGACGAGCGACCCCGGATGGTAGGCAGCGGCACGCCCGCCGAGGCTGCGCAGCGCAGGCGTGAAACCGTGGTCCCGGGCCGCCTCGATGGCGGCGGCGAAGCCGGGCAGGAACCGATCGCGAGCACCGAAGGCCAGGGTGGGGGCGGGCCGATACATCCGCAGCGTCGCACCGCGCCTGCCGGCCTTGACCGAATCGAGGAGGACGCGGGCGAAGGCGAGTTGCTCGACGGGGCCCAGGCCCTCGGCGGCCACCATGGTCATCGCGGTCTTGTCTGTGTGCACGAGATCAAGAGTAGAGGATCGGTGCTGGTCGTCGGGGCACTGGTTGTCCTGTCCTCGGTGTGCAGGTTGTCCGAGATCGCACCGGTTTCCAAGAGATATGTCAGTTCGGGCAGATAGTGTAGAGCCGTGAGCATGTTGACGACTACAGGACACCGACTGCCCGGAGCCCCCGGCCGCTTGGTCACCGAGACCGCCACCTGGGGAGCCCTGATCGCTCTGGTCGCGATCAGCTATGTGGTCGCCGGCACCAGCGGACTGACGGCAACGGTGGGCGGACGCGCGTTCACCATGATTGCCGATTCCATCAGCGCAGGCGGGTTCGACAACCGCATGGGCAGCTTGTCGCTGCTCATCGTCTTCGTCCTCTCCTGCGCAGGTCTCTTCATCCCCACCAAGGTCTTCGCCAAACGACCGCCCGCCGTGCGCAAGACTGCTCTGAGCATCTCCGCCATCGTCGAGGCGGCCCTGCTCGTCATCCTCAGCCTCGCGCCGAGCGCCTGGCTGACCTGGGTCGCCGGTCTGTTCCTCGGAGCCGTGGTCGGACTGCTCATGAGCATCAACCCGTTCACGAACGAGAAGCCGTGGCGGCGTGTGGGCATTCCCGCGGCGGTCCTCGTCTTCGTCTCCTGTGCGTTCCAGATCCTCGGCGGTTCGGCTGCAGGCACGCAGGCGCTGGGGTGGATGAGCCTGTTGGTGGGCATCGGCATGGCCATCGGCGCCATCATCATCTTCCTCACGCCCGAACGCGTCCTGCACGCGGAGACAGCGACCACCGGTTCCTTCCCGGAGCTCAAGGCTCGCGTGGCCAGGCCGCCCGAGGCGATCGCGAACCCCTGGGTGTGCGTCGGACTCTTCGCCGTCCTCGGCGCGACCTTCATCCTCGCTCAGCCCACGGCGGTCAGCCACGGCTACGGTCAGGCCGGTTTCGCGCTCATCATCGCGTGCTGCCTCGTCGGGTGGGCGATCGGCTTCGAGATGGGACCGACCTTCGCCCCCGGCATGTCTCGTCCCCGTGTGTCGACCTTCGCACTCCTCGTCTCCGGCGTCCTGCTGCTGGCGACCGGAGCCATCGGTGAACTCTCCGGCAAGGTCGTGCTGTCCGCGGCGATCGCGTTTCTCGTCGGCATCGGCGTGCGCGCCCAGCCCTATGACTTCTCCCGCCGCTACGGGGCTGTCGGCGGTGCTGGCCTGGCGATGGTCATCAATGCGCTCGATCTCGGCGGCACCGTCGACGTCGGTTCGAGTCCGGACTGGGTGCTCGCTCCCAGCGATGTCGCCTTCCTCGTCTTCGGCGTCGCCGCGCTCGTCGCCGGTGTCATCGGCCTCTTCACCTTCGATCCGCACAAGCTGCAGGGTCTGTCTGTCGACATCGTCCACGGCTTCCGTCCCCCCAATCAGGCCGAGAGCTCGGCCGGCGGTCTGAGCAATCCGGCCGAACGCCTCGGGGCCGGGTTCTTCATCGCCATCGAGGGTGGGGACGGATCCGGCAAGACCACCCAGATCAAGCGGATCTCCCGAGCTCTCGCCGATGACGGCTACCACGTGGAGTCCACTCGCGAACCCGGCGGAACCGAACTGGGCACGAAGATCCGCTCCGTCCTCTTCGATGCCGAACCGCCGAGCACCCGCACCGAGGCGCTGCTCTTCGCCGCCGACCGTGCCCACCATGTGGCGTCGCTGGTCGATCCCAGCCTGGATGAGGGCGCCATCGTCATCACCGACCGGTACATCGATTCGACGATCGCCTACCAGGCAGCCGGACGCAGCTTCGACGAGAAGACGATTCTCGCGTTGAGCCGGTGGGCCACCCAGGGACTCGTCCCGCATCTGACGATCGTCCTCGACATCGAACCCGAGGTCGCGGCCGAGCGGATGGGCAAGCGCGGCGAGAGCAACTACCTTGACGCGGAGAACCAGCAGTTCCACCAGCGCGTCCGCCAGACCTACCTCTCGCGTGCCCACAAGGAACCCGATCGTTACGTCGTCCTCGACGCCGCGGTCGGAGCCGATGAGCTCACCGGGCAGATCCTGCAGGCGATCCGTGACCGGCTTCCGCAGGCACTCGTGACCCGTGACAGCGCTTCAGGCAGTGATTCCGCCGTCGCCGAGGTGGGGGCGGAGTCAGAGCATGTCCCGTCTGATTCGGAGGCGAAGTCCGATTCCGGCGAGCAGTCCGCGTCGGGCACGCAGTCCGAATCGGACGGCGGATCCGAGCCAGACGGTCGCGACCGTTCCGCGGAGTCGGACTCAAGCGCAGACGACGGTGCGGTGCCCGATGAGTCAGCGGATGCTGAGTCGGCGGCGGAGCCGAACGAGGATCCGACCGCCGATCCTGATGCCGGTTCCTGGCATGAGCGGGGGCCGCGCTTCGTGCCGGTGACCAACGATCGGTTCACCCCCAGCGCCATCACCGACGACGAGGTCGCACAATCCGGAGCCGTTCCCACCGAACGGGTCGATCTCGGTGCCGATCTGCGTGACGATGCGGCCGCCTCGGCGAACGATTCGACGGAATCGTCACCCGAACCATCCAAGGCGTCTCCGACCGGCGAGGATGACGCCACGACGGTGCTGCCCGCACGAGGACGCACCGCTGATGCACTCATCGATGACACCGATGACGAGGACGGCGTGCCGACGAACCGCATCGAGACCGACAGCGCTGAGGAGGCCGAGACCCGGGTCGTCACCTACGTCGATCCCGACGAGGCCGAAACCCGTGTGGTCAAGCAGGTCGACCCGGAGGAAGCGGAGACACGGGTCGTCGAACGCTCCAGCCGTGACCAGCAGGTCGCCCCGGGCGACTCGCCCGATGACGGCGACCACGTCGACTCGACCGACGATGCCGAGACCACGGTTCTGCCGGTCCGCAGCGCCCGCGATATGAGCCGCGAACGCCTGCAGGCACAGGCCGAGATCGAACGCCAGGCCAGGGAACGGCTGCGCAGACAGCGCGAACGCAACAACCGCCGCTTCAACAACCCGGAGGGATCCTGAGGTGAGCGTCTTCGACGAACTCGTCGGCCAGGATGACGTGGTCACTCAGCTCGGCTACGCCTTGGACGATCCAGCCGCGATGACCCACGCATGGCTGTTCACCGGCCCACCCGGTTCGGGGCGATCGAACGCGGCCAGAGCGTTCGCGGCCGCCCTGATCTCAGGCGGGACGGAGTCCAACGATGTGACGTCCCGGGTGCTCTCGGGACACCACGAATCGCTGACGATCATGTCGACCCAGAAGTCGGTCATTGCGATCGACGAAGTCAGGGAGCTCGTGGCGAAGGCGCAGTCGGCGCCGGTGAACTCGCAGTGGCGCGTCGTCATCATCGAAGATGCCGACCGAATGATGGAGCGCACTGCGAACGTGCTGCTCAAAGCCATCGAAGAGCCGCCGCCGGCGACGGTGTGGCTGCTGTGCGCCCCCAGCCCGATCGATGTGCTCACCACCATCAGATCGCGGTGTCGACCGGTGCGTCTGCGGATCCCGTCGCGCGAGGCCGTGGCTCAGCTGCTCATGCAGCGTGACGATGTCAGCGAGGAACGGGCGCAGTGGGCCGCGGCCGTGGCTCAGAACCACATCGGGCGGGCGAAGTACCTGGCCTTGAACGAATCAGCCGACGCTGAACGCAAGCAGATCCTCGCGATCCCGGGCAAACTCACCTCGGTGGGGGCGACGATCCGGTTGGCCGGGCGTATCGTCGACGAAGCCGCAGAGACGGCGAAGTCGCGTGTCGAAGAGCGCAACGCCGCCGAACGCAGCGAACTGATGACCACCTTGGGCATCGAGGGGGAGAAGACCATCCCGCCCTCAGCCAGGGCTCAGATCAGGAAGCTCGAGGAAGAGCAGAAGAGGCGGTCCGTGCGGGCGCGCAACGACGAGCTCGACCGGATCTTCCTCGAACTGATGAGCCTCTACCGCGACATCCTCATGTATCAGCTGGGCATCCGCGACGGCTGGATCAACGCCGGCGAAGTCGACCTCATCGCCGAACAGGCGAACCGGGACGGACCGGATACGACTCTGCTGCGCATCGACGCGATCACCGAGGCCAGGCGGCGTCTGCAGACGAACATGTCACCGGTCCTCATCGTCGAATCCGCGTTCGTGCTGCTGTCGAATCCGTGGCTGCAGGACGACCGGACCGGAGTGATTTGACGCTGACCCGCTCGGTCGAGGCCGATCAGGTACTGATCCGCTCGTTTGCGGCCGCGTAGGTGCCGACCTGCCCGGTCGCGACTGCGGGGGAGTGGGCCTTGTCTCAGGCTTCTGAGAGGAGTTCTGCCACGAGGGCAGCGGTGAGTTCGATGCGGCGGGGAATCCAGATCTGCAGAGCGTGCTCGGTGCGCGCATGGGAGCCCCCGCCGACGGTGCCCAGACCATCCAAGGTCGGCGTGCCGACTCCGGCGGTGAAGTTCCCGTCCGAACCGCCGCCGACGGCGACCGATCGCAGCGGAGGGTGCCCCAGCTTTCCGGCCAGGCGCTGGGCCCGGGCGTAGAGCCCCATGGCCATGTCCTCTTCGAGCGGGGCCCGGTTGATTCCGCCCTTGAGGTCGACCTTCGCGCCGGCGACTGTGGGGGCCAGCGTGCGCAGGGCATCGTCGATGCGCACCTGTTCACTCGCCGAGGCGGCTCTTGAGTCGATCCCGACGACGGCCTTGGCTGGTACCGTGTTCGTCGTCGATCCACTCGACATCACCGTCGGCACCACCGAGGTGCCGGAGGAGGGCTTGTGCAACTTCGCGATGTCGACGACCTGATTGGCCACCTCGATGGTGGCATTGATGCCCTTCTCCGGTTCGACTCCGGCATGGGCGGCGAGGCCGGTGACTTCGAGCTGGTAGATCGCGACTCCCTTGCGGGCGATCTTCACCGCACCGTCGGCTGCTCCGCTTTCGAAGACGAGCGCAGCCTTCGCGCCGCGAGCTTCCTCCTCGATGAGCGGTCGGGAGCCGGGGGAGCCGAGTTCTTCGTCGGCGGTGATCAGCAGGCTGACTCCGTCGAGGCTGCCCTGTTCGGCACGGACCTTCGCCAGCGCATAGAGAGCGATGAGAAGTCCGCCCTTCATGTCGTCGGCACCGGGTCCGCGGACGACGCCGTCCTTGACCGAGTAGGGGAAGCCCTCGATTGTTCCGGTCGGCCAGACGGTGTCGTGGTGTCCGATGAGCACGACCATGCGGGGACCGGTGCCGAAGCGCCAGAGCACATGCGGGTGACCATCGGTGTCGATGATGCGCGGCGCGGCACCGAGCAGCCCGGTGCCGATGCGGGAGACCAGCTGGGCGCTGCGGGCCAGCGATTCGGGGTCGTTGGAGAACGACTCACATTCGATGAGCGCCTGGAAGTCACTCATGAAGTCGTCGGAGTCGAACTCTGCCACGGATGCCACCTTCTGTGCTCGCTGATCGTCTGTCCTGTCCAGGTTAGCGTGCTCTGACTTCACGCCTTCACCCGCCGCTCCGACAGAGTCCGACGGCACCGAGGTGGTCCGCTATTACGAGTGAATGCTCGCATCTCGAGCGGTACGGATATGCTGTCCGTGACGTCCCCGCGGGGACGTCGGAGCGGTTCGTCGCTCGTTTTGACCACCGGCACTCAGGTTGGCTAAAGTTGGGTCGGTTGCCGCCTTAGCTCAGTCGGCAGAGCGATTCACTCGTAATGAATAGGTCGCGGGTTCGATTCCCGCAGGCGGCTCGGCAACGCCCCTCCCACCAGAAGATGCGTCTGGATGGCGAGGGGCTTCTTCGTGCACGAGTGCTCAACAGGTTCGGTGATGACGCGGTGTCATCGCTCCTTGCCTTCCTCAGGCAGGTGCTCCTGTTGCCAGAATTTCGCGGCCAGGTCAGTTCGTCGACCAGAGTGTACGCGAGTGATTCCGTCCGAAAGCGGGCAGATTCTTCAGATCAGCCCAGCAGCGAACCGAGCGAAGCGACCAGGCCCCCGAGCAGAAATGCGCTGATGCCGATGACCAGCGGCCGATTGTCCATGTTTGCATCGTCGCCGAGAGCGCGGTGGGTGACGGCGTGCCCCTTTCCACGACGCAGCAGAGTCCGATTGACGGGCCAAGCGGCGAAGAAGGCTGCTGTCAGTGAGACCGCCATGGACACCCAGAAGATGGGATTGAGCAGACCGGCGTTCATCGCACCGGGAATCACCAACATCACCAGGTTGTCAACGATCTCCATGGTCGCAATGGACAGAGTGTCGGCGACGAGGACGAGGCTCAGTGCGGCGGACAGTGCGATGCCTCCGCGCACCAGCGGCAGTGCTGAGAGGGAATAGCCGAAGACGAAGGCCAGACCGATCGACAGGATTGTGGTGGGCAGATTCGACCACCCGGCGGCGGTCCCGACTAGCAGCCCGATGATTTCGCCGATCGCGCACCCTGTCAGGCAGTGCAGCGTCGCCCCGACCGCCATCCCCGACATGTCATGCGCCTGGCCTGTCGAGTGACCAATGTGGGCGTCGGGAGCATCGTCGTGTCCGCTTTGCATGTGGCTGTTCATCGAGCACCTCCTTTGCGGATACCACCCAGGGGTATCTGATTCCGGACGCTACGCTTTGTGCTCACTCAGGTCAACCAATCTCCGGTCGCCGACCTGCATCATAGCGGTCGGCAACGGCTGACCCGGGCTTCGCTCGAGGATCTGAACTCCGCTGATCCTCGACGCTCAGCCCGAGGGCGGTCACGACGACGGCGCTGTTGGTGACGAGCTGTAGGTTGGGGACCGGCTCCGACCAGAGGGTATTCGGACGAGGATGCCCGTCGTCAGTGTGCCCGAAGGCGCGGCGGGAGCATTACTTCTTCTTCGGCTTGAACGACGTGGAGCACTTCCAGGTCGTCTTGCCCTTCTTCGCGGTGATGGTCACGGAGACCTTCTTTCCCGGAGTGGCTCGGGCAATATAGTATTTGAGCGACGCCTTGCCCTTCTTCGAGGCAGTGGCCTTCTTCTTTGTCGTCGTGGTCTTGTAATGGGCGGTCGTCGTCACCTTTGCCTTGGACCCGACCTTCGAGACGTTGACGTTGGTGTACGAGTACTGGCGAGGCTTCGAGATCGACATCTTCGCCGAGCACTTCTTCGTTGCCGCTTCGGCAGGCTGGGCGTCGAGGGCGATGGGGCCGGCGAGGAGGCCGACGGCCAGAGTGAGTGCCAAGAGCTTCGAGCCCGCTTTCGTGCGGGCAGGGGTGGTCAAGGACATGATTCTCCAAGGGATTCCGAGCTGATGTGTCGACTTATCATAATCACCTCTGTCGTCGAAAGGGAACGCCAGGTATTCGACAACTGAGGAAGTCGCGGAAGTGCGGGTTTACGGTCGAATTCACTCTGCTTGCGTCGGCGCTCGTGCGTGTGTTGCCCGTCACCCGAAACTGGGACACAATGGGGGTGCGAATGTTACTGAACGATCGATCAGATCTTGTGGTCGGTCTTCCATCCAGACTGTGAGGAACACATGAGCGAAGCGTTCATCTATGACGCAGTGCGCACCCCACGCGGCAAGAACCGCGGCGGGGCGCTGCACAGCGTCAAGCCCATCGATCTCGTCACCGGCCTCATCGACGCCGTGCGCGAGCGCAACCCGGACCTCGACGACTCCCAGATCGACGACATCGTCCTCGGCGTCGTCTCTCCGGTCGGCGAACAGGGCAGCGACATCGCCCGCGTCGCCGCGATCGCCGCCGGCCTCGACGAATCCGTGGCCGGCGTCCAGGTCAACCGGTTCTGCGCCTCCGGCCTCGAAGCCGTCAACATCGCCGCCCAGAAGGTCGGCTCCGGCTTCGAGAACCTCGTCCTCGCCGGCGGCGTCGAGTCGATGTCGCGCGTGCCGCTGGGCTCCGACGGCGGCGCCTGGGCCCAGGACCCGACGACGAACTTCGACACCTACTTCGTCCCGCAGGGCATCGGTGCCGACCTCATCGCCACCACCGAGGGCTTCACCCGCGCCGACGTCGACGCGTTCGCCGCCGAATCGCAGAAGCGCGCCGCCGCGGCGTGGGACGAGGGCCGCTTCGACAAGTCGATCGTGCCCGTCAAGGACATCAACGGCATCACCCTGCTCGACCGCGATGAGCACATGCGTCCCGGATCGACCGCCGAGTCGCTGGCGAAGCTACCCCCGGCCTTCGCCAAGCTCGCCGCCCAGACCGGGTTCGACGAGGTGGCCCTGCAGAAGTACCACTGGGTCGAAGCCATCGACCACGTCCACACCGCCGCGAACTCCTCGGGCATCGTCGACGGAGCCAGCCTCGTCATCCTCGGTGACGAAGAGGTCGGCCAGAAGATGGGGATGAAACCACGCGCCCGCATCGTCTCCACCGCCGTCACCGGCTCCGAACCCACCATCATGCTCACCGGCCCGACCCCGGCGACGCAGAAGGCCCTCGACAAGGCCGGCCTGACCGTCGACGACATCGACCTCTTCGAGCTCAACGAAGCCTTCGCAGCCGTCGTGCTCAAGTGGATGAAGGACCTCGACATCCCGCACGAGAAGGTCAACGTCAACGGCGGGGCGATCGCCATGGGCCACCCGCTGGGCGCCACCGGTGCCATGATTCTGGGCACCGTCCTCGACGAACTCGAACGCCGCGACCTCAAGCGCGGGCTCGTCACCCTGTGCATCGGTGCAGGCATGGGCATCGCGACGATCATCGAAAGGGTCTGACATGACGACAACGACAGCCACCGCATACAGCCACGAGACCGATGCCGACGGCATCGTCACCGTCGTCATCGACGAACCGGGCGCCAAGGTCAACACCATGAACGACTACTACTCGGCCGCCATGGAGGCGACCGTGGAGTGGCTCGAAGCCAACGTCGAGGACATCACCGGCGTCGTACTCACCTCGGCGAAGAAGACCTTCTTCGCCGGCGGCAACCTCAACAAGATCCGCGCCGCCGACCCCGCGAAGTCCGACGAGGAATTCGCCGCGGTCGAAGGCGTCAAGGCCGTCCTGCGCCGACTCGAGACACTCGGTCGCCCCGTCGTCGCCGCCCTCGGCGGTGCCGCTCTCGGCGGCGGACTCGAAATCGCCCTGGCCGCCCACCACCGGATCGCGGCCGACGACAACCCCGCGGCCCGCTTCGGCTTCCCCGAGGTCTCCCTGGGACTCCTGCCCGGAGGAGGCGGAGTCGCCCGCACGGTCCGTCTGCTCGGACTCCAGACCGCACTGCAGAAGGTCATCCTGCCCTCGACGAAGTTCAAGGCAGCCGATGCTCAGAAGCTCGGCCTCGTCGACGAACTCGCCCCGACCGCCGAACTCGAGGCTCGGGCGAAGGCATGGATCAAGGACAACCCCGAGGCGGCCCAGCCCTGGGACACCGAGGGCTTCAGGATCCCCGGCGGGTCACCCTCAGCGCCGAAGCTCGGCGCGATGCTCCCGGCCATGCCCGCCCTGCTGCGCCGACAGACCAAGGGTGCACCGATGCCGGCCCCGCGTGCGGTCCTCGCCGCCGCCGTCGAAGGCGCCCAGGTCGACATCGACACCGCGCTCAGCGTCGAATCCCGCTACTTCGTCCACCTCACCCACACCCCGGTGGCGAAGAGCATGATCAAGGCCTTCTTCTTCGACCTCGGCCACATCAACTCCGGCGGCTCACGCCCCGACGGATACGAGCCCCGACAGGTGAAGAAGCTCGGCGTGCTCGGCGCCGGCATGATGGGTGCGGCTATCGCCTACACCGCCGCGAAGGCCGGCATCGAGGTCGTCCTCAAGGACGTCGAGCTCGCTGCCGCCGAGAAGGGCAAGGCCTACGCCGCCAAGCGTGAGGAATCCGCGCTGTCGAAGGGCAAGACGACCGAAGAGAAGTCGCAGGCCGTACTCGATCGGATCACTCCGAGCGCCTCGGCCGAGGACCTTGCCGGCGTCGACTTCGTCATCGAAGCGGTCTTCGAGTCCGTGTCCGTCAAGCACAAGGTGTTCGGCGAGATCGAAAGCATCGTCGAACCCGATGCGGTCCTCGGATCGAACACTTCGACGCTGCCGATCACGGAGTTGGCGAAGGGCGTCGACCGCGACGCCGACTTCATCGGCATCCACTTCTTCTCACCGGCCGACAAGATGCCCCTGGTCGAGATCATCCGCGGAGCGAACACCTCGGATGAGACCCTGGCCCGAACCTTCGACCTCGTCCAGCAGATCAAGAAGACCCCGATCGTCGTCACCGACTCCCGCGGATTCTTCACCTCCCGTGTCATCGGCACCTTCATCGCCGAGGCGGTCGCCGCCGTCGGTGAGGGTGTGGAGCCGGCAACGGTGGAGCAGGCGGCCCTCCAGGCCGGTTACCCGACCGGCGCGCTGCAGCTGACCGATGAGCTCACGCTCACGCTGTCGCAGAAGATCCGTCAGGAGACCCGGACGGCCGTCGAGGCCGAGGGCGGCACCTGGGAGGCGCACCCCTCTGAGGCCGTCGTCGACTGGATGGTCGAGCAGGGTCGGACCGGGCGCAAGGACGGTGCCGGCTTCTACGACTACGATGAGAACGGCAAGCGGACGAAACTGTGGTCCGGTGTGCGAGACCACTTCGAATCCGGGTCGACGACCGAACCCTTCGCCGACCTGCAGGAACGGATGCTCTTCGCCGAGGCGATCGAGACGATCAAGTGCCTCGACGAGGATGTGCTCACCTCGGTGCCGGATGCGAACATCGGTTCGATCTTCGGCATCGGGTTCCCGGCCTGGACGGGCGGTGTGCTCCAGTACGTCAACCAGTACGAGGGCGGCCTGTCCGGGTTCGTCGAGCGGGCGAAGGAACTCGCCGCGACCTACGGAGATCGCTTCACCCCGCCGGCCTCGCTCGTCGAGCGCGCGAAGACCGGCGAGACCTACGAATGAGAGCCTCGTAACCCCAGCTGCTTCGCAGGAATAGCCTGATGGCCTTCCGGTGTTGTCCAGTCACGCTGACGCTGAGTTCAGCCGCACTGACAGCTACCGGAAGGCCATTGCTATGCGCGCCGCCGTCTACGACGCCTACACCGAGAACTTCGACGACATCATCGTCAGGGACCTGCCCGATCCCAAACTTCCCCCGGCATCGGTGCTCATCGAGGTCAGGGCCGCCGGGGTCAACCCGGTGGATTGGAAGCTCGTCGGCGGTCACCTCGACGCCTTCATGCCGACCCAGTTCCCGGTCACACCCGGCTGGGACGTCGCCGGCGTCGTCGTCGGCCTCGGCTTCGACACCCCCGAATTCTCCATCGGCGACGAGGTCGTCGCCTACGCCCGAAAGGACGTGCTCTCCACCGGCACGTTCGCCGAGAAGGTCGCCGTCCCCGTCCGTGCCGTGGCGCGCAAGCCCAAGAGCCTGAGCTGGGAACAGGCCGGCGGACTGCCGCTGGCCGGAGGAACCGCCCTGCGCACTCTCGAGTCGCTCGGTGAGATCGACGGGAAGACCGTCCTCGTCCACGGTGCGGCCGGGGGAGTGGGCAGCTTCGCCGTGCAGATCGCCGTCGCCTACGGTGCCCGCGTCATCGGCACCGCGTCCGAACGCAACCACGATTATCTGCGGGAACTCGGCGCTGATCCTGTCACCTACGGCGACGGCGTGGTCGAGCGCATCCTCGAGGTGGCCGGCGGCAAGGTCGACGGCGTCGTCGACTTCGTCGGCGAACAGCTCGAGACGACTCTGGCCGTTCTCGCCGAGGGCGGAGCTCACGCCTCGGTCGCCGATCCGGGTGTGACCGAGCATAGTGGCCGCTACATCTGGGTCCGCCCCGACGGATCGGAGACCGCCCGACTCGGCCAGCTCGTCGACGAAGGCCGGGTCACCGTCGAGGTGGCCGGAACCTACGGCCTCGACGAAGTGCCGCAGGCCTTCCGCGACAACGCCGAAGGACACACCCGCGGAAAGCTCGTCATCGTCCCCTGAGGCGTGAGCCTCAGTCAATGCCCAGCGCCGCGGCTGCGGCGGCGCGCAATTCGACCCCGACCACTTCGGCGCTTGAGCGTCGGGCCTGGTACGGGGTCGAATTCATCATCCCGAACACCGCGTGGACGCGCACCGTCGCGGCCTCGAGGGTCCACTCCGGCTGGGACTGCGCGACGACCTCGGCCCACCGACTGACATAGGAGCGCTGCAGCCGGCGCACCGTCCGGCGTGATTCCTCGGGCAGAGCGGCGAGGTCGCGGTCCTGGATGCGGATGAGCTCGGGCTCGCTCATCGCGAAATCGACATGGAAGTCGATGAGGCGGCGCAGCACCGACCGTGCGTCCGTATGAGCCGTGGCGGCCGCCTCGGTGCCGGTATCCGAGTCGGGCTGTGCGGGGAGATCGGCGGAGGCGACGATCTCGGCACCGCCGGTGTGCAGATACTCCGAGATCCCGACGAGCAGCTCTTCGAGCACGGCTTCCTTCGATGAGAAGTGTCGGTAGACCGCCGGTGCCGAGATCCCCGCGCCTTTGCCCAGGTCATCGAGGCGGACGCCGTGGAATCCATGTCGGGCATAGAGGGTCTTCGCGACCTCGAGCAGCTGCTCGCGTCTGGCCGCCTTCGCGGCCGCGCGTGCCGTCGGCTTGACCGTGTCCTCGGTCGACATGTCCGACTTCCTTCCCTCGCTCTGAGCCTGTGTCCGGTGATCCGTGGGCAGCGGGGCTCGCGCATTGTCACTTTCGCCTGTGAGCAGTATCATAGCAGTCAGTTAAGAACTATTAACTGAAATGAGGGTGGGAATGAGAGCAGTGGGAACTGCGGTCAGTCCGGCAACGGGGCAGGTCAACGCCGACGCCCATGCCGAGCTCATCGCCGAACTCCGGGAGCGCGTGCAGGTCACTGCCCGCGGCGGATCGGAGAAGTCCAGACAGCGTCACGTCGACCGCGGCAAACTGCTGCCGCGCGACCGTGTCGAGCATCTGCTCGACCCGGGCACGCCCTTCCTCGAACTCTCACCGCTCGCGGCCAACGGCATGTACGAGGACGCGAGCCCCGGGGCCGGCATCATCACCGGAATCGGCCGGGTCGCCGGACGCGAATGCGTCATCGTCGCCAATGACGCGACCGTCAAGGGCGGCACCTACTACCCGGTGACGGTGAAGAAGCACCTGCGGGCCCAGGAAGTGGCGAAGGAGAACAACCTTCCGTGCATCTACCTCGTCGACTCGGGTGGTGCGAACTTGCCCAACCAAGACGACGTCTTCCCCGACCGCGAACACTTCGGCCGGATCTTCTACAACCAGGCCACCCTTTCGGCCGCAGGCATCCCGCAGCTGGCCGCCGTCCTCGGCTCCTGCACCGCCGGCGGAGCCTACGTCCCGGCGATGGCCGACGAATCGATCATCGTCTCCGAACAGGGCACGATCTTCCTCGGCGGCCCACCCCTGGTCAAGGCCGCCACCGGCGAGGTAGTCACCGCCGAAGAGCTCGGCGGCGGAGCACTGCACTCACGCGTCTCCGGAGTCACCGACCATCTGGCTGCGAACGACTCCCACGCACTGGAGATCATGCGCGACATCGTCTCCACGCTCGGGCCCAAGGGGGCGGCCAACTGGGACGTCGTCGACTCCCGGGAACCGGCCCATGCCCCGGCCGAACTGACCTCGGTCGTGCCCGTGGACTCCCGCACCCCGTACGACGTGCGCGAGGTCATCGCCCGCCTCGTCGACGGTTCTGAGTTCCACGAGTTCAAGGCCGAATACGGCACGAGCCTCGTCACCGGCTTCGCCCACCTCGACGGGCACTCGGTGGGGATCGTCGCGAACAACGGCATCCTCTTCGGCGAGTCCGCCGTCAAAGGCGCCCACTTCATCGAACTCTGCGACCAGCGCAGCACCCCGCTCATCTTCCTCCAGAACATCTCCGGGTTCATGGTCGGCCGCGACTACGAGGCCGGCGGCATCGCCAAGCACGGAGCGAAGATGGTCAACGCCGTCGCCACCGCCCGAGTGCCGAAGTTCACCGTCGTCATCGGCGGCTCCTTCGGTGCCGGCAACTATTCGATGTGCGGCCGCGCCTATTCGCCCAGGTTCCTGTGGATGTGGCCCAATGCCCGCATCTCCGTGATGGGCGGTGAGCAGGCCGCCAGCGTGCTCTCCACCGTCAAGCGCGACCAGATCGAAGGACGCGGCGAGACCTGGTCCGCCGAGGCCGAAGACGAGTTCAAGCAGCCCGTCCGTGACCAGTACGAAGCCCAGGGCAACCCCTACTACTCGACCGCCAGGCTGTGGGACGACGGGATCATCGAACCCGGCGACACCCGCCAGGTGCTGGCCATGGCCCTCGAACTCGCCCGCTTCGGACCGATGGAACGCCCGCTGGGTGCCAGCGGCTACGGCGTCTTCAGAATGTGAGCCCCGCAATGTTCAAAACCGTACTCATCGCCAATCGCGGAGAGATCGCCCTGCGCGTCATCCGCACCTGCCGCCGGCTCGGCATCCGCACCGTGGCCGTCTACTCCGACGCCGACGCCCAGGCCGCGCACGTCAAAGCCGCCGACGCCGCCGTTCACCTCGGCCCGGCCGCAGCGTCCGAATCGTATCTGCGCATCGACAAGGTCATTGCCGCCGCCGAGGCGACCGGGGCCGAGGCCATCCACCCCGGCTACGGATTCCTGTCCGAGAACGCCGACTTCTCCGCCGCCTGCGAGGCCGCCGGAATCGTCTTCCTCGGACCCGGTCCCGACGCGATCCGAACCATGGGCGACAAGATCACCGCCAAGCAGGCCGTGTCCTCCCGCGGAGTCCCACTCGTGCCCGGCACGAAGGACGCCGCGATGAGCGACGAAGCCCTCATCGCCGCTTCGGCCGACATCGGGTTCCCCGTCCTCATCAAACCTTCCGCTGGGGGCGGCGGCAAGGGCATGCATGCCGTCTTCGACGCTGCCGAGCTCCCTTCGGCACTGGCGACCGCACGCCGCGAGGCCGCGAGCTCCTTCGGTGACGACACTCTCTTCCTCGAACGCCTCGTCGCGACCCCGCGCCATATCGAGGTCCAGATCATGGCCGATTCGCATGGCAATGTCATCCACCTCGGCGAACGGGAATGCTCTCTGCAGCGCCGTCACCAGAAGGTCATCGAGGAAGCCCCGTCGGCACTGCTCGACGAGGCGACCCGGGCCCGGATCGGACAGGCGGCCTGCGAGACCGCGAAGTCCGTGGGCTACGTGGGGGCCGGTACCGTCGAGTTCATCGTCGGCGCCGACCGTCCCGACGAATTCTTCTTCATGGAGATGAACACTCGCCTGCAGGTCGAACACCCCGTCACCGAGGAGGTCACCGGAGTCGATCTCGTCGAACTCCAGCTGCGCGTCGGTGCCGGTGAGGAACTGCCTCTGACCCAGGACGACATCACCCTGACCGGGCACTCGGTCGAGGCCCGCATCTACGCCGAGGACCCCTCCAGAGGATTCCTGCCCACAGGTGGGCGTGCGCTCGACGTCGTCTTCCCTGAAGGTGAGGGAATCCGCGTCGATGCCGGTCTCGATGTCGGGCAGCGGATCGTCTCCGACTACGACCCGATGATCGCCAAGCTCATCGTCCGCGCCGACGACCGGGCGGCCGCGATCGCCCGCCTCGATGCCGCGCTCGCCGCCTCGGCGGTGCCGGGGATCGTGACGAACATCGACTTCCTCCGCACCCTGCTCGCCCTGCCCGAGGTCATCGCCGGTGACCTCGATACCTCCCTCATCGACGCGATGAGCGAGGAGCAGCTGGCGCACCCTGTCGACGAGGCCGCGCAGCAGATCGCCGCGGCCGCGGTGCTCGCCACCGGCGGAAGCGCGGGGACGGAGCTGACCGGAGCGATTCGATCAGGTCAGATGAAGGGGAACGGCACGGCCGCCTCGGCGTGGGAACGACCCACCGCCTGGCGCACCTCACGGCCCGACTTCCGTCCCACCGTCACCCTCGCCTCGGCGGGGGAGGCCGACGCTGTCGAAGCACGCACGGGCAAGGTCACGGTCGACGATGACGGTATCTGGCACGTCGAACTCGACGGAGTCCAGCACACCGCCCAGGTCTTCTCCGACGCCGCCGACCGCAGCGTCTGGGTCTGCGGCGACCGCGGCATTCACGTCTTCACCCGACCGCTGGCCGACTCCTCGCTCACGCCCGGACTCGAGGGCGCTGAGGTGCTTGCCCCGATGCCCGGCTCCGTCGTCGAGGTGAAGGTCGACACAGGTGACCGCGTCGAGCAGGGCGACCCCATCGTCGTCGTCGAGGCGATGAAGATGGAGCACGTGCTCACCGCACCGGCCGCCGGCATCGTCACCATGGCCACCGCCCCCGGCACTCAGGTGGGACTCGATGAGGTGCTCGCCACCGTCGTCGACGAAGACGTCGCCGCAGACGCCGGGATCACCGCAGACGCCGGATCCACCGCCGATACAGCAACCGAACAATGACCACCACGACCACGCGTGATGCGGGGGAGGACACCATGAACACGTTTGTTCCGGGCATGCTGCCCGAAGAATACGAAGATCTGCGCCAGGGAGTCGCGAAGTTCGCCGACGAGGAGGTCGCTCCCGTCAGCGCCGAGCTCGATGCCAAGCACGAATTCCCCTATGACCTCGTCGCGAAGATGGGGCAGATGGGCCTGTTCGGACTGCCCTTCGACGAAGAGTACGGCGGCATGGGCGGGGACTACTTCGCGCTGTGCCTGGCCATCGAGGAGATCGCCCGGGTCAACCAGTCCCTGGCGATCACGCTCGAGGCGGGAGTCTCGCTCGGCGCGATGCCGATCTACCGGTTCGGCACCGAGGAACAGAAGAAGGAATGGCTGCCCAAGCTCACCGACGCCTCCGGTCTGGCCGCCTTCGGGCTGACCGAACCCGAAGCCGGCTCCGATGCCGGCGGGACGAAGACGAAGGCCACGCTCGAGAACGGCACGTGGACGATCAACGGCTCCAAGTGCTTCATCACGAACTCGGGCACCGACATCACCCGACTCGTCACCGCCACCGCCGTGACCGGAACCCGGACCTCGAAGTCCGGCCGCGAGGTCCCCGAGATCTCGACGATCATGATCCCCACCGGCACTCCCGGCTTCACCGCCGAACCGGCTTATGACAAGGTCGGCTGGAACTCCTCGGACACGCACCCGCTGACCTTCGACAATGTGCAGGTGCCCGAAGAGAACCTCCTGGGTGAGCGCGGACGCGGCTACGCGAACTTCCTGCGCATCCTCGACGAGGGCCGCATCGCCGTCGGTGCACTCTCCGTCGGTGCCGCTCAGGGCTGCGTGGACGAGTCGGTGAAGTACGCGAAGGAACGGCAGGCCTTCGGTCACCCCATCGCCGACTTCCAGGGCATCTCGTTCAAGATCGCCCGCATGGAGGCTCGCGTCGTCGCCGCCCGCTCGGCGTACTACCTCGCCGCCTCCCGGATGCTCGCCGGACTGCCGTTCAAGAAGGAAGCGGCGATCGCGAAGATGATCGCCGGTGAGGCGGCCATGGACAACGCCCGCGACGCCACCCAGATCCACGGCGGCTACGGGTTCATGAACGAATACCTCGTCGCCCGCCACTACCGGGACTCGAAGATCCTCGAGGTCGGGGAGGGAACCACCGAGGTCCAGCTCATGCTCATCGCCCGCGAACTCGGGATCTGAGTCCGGCCATCTGAGGAACACACCCGCTGAGCCGGGCAGGCGATCCGGTACGCGGGGCCGCCTCGGCGCGGGGACCCTCACACATCCGCCCGCCGTCATCCGAATCAGGAGACGGCGGGCGGTGCCATATGCAGGACCCGCGTGTTCCGAACTCCGGCGTGCGGCGAACCTCGGTGCGTGCCGAACTTCGCCATGCGGCACCCGTTAAGGTGGGGTGAGCGGACCGGCAGATGACCGCCGGCGACCACGGACGAGCAGGAGCGGGGGACATGCGGCTGAATTTCGATTTCGAGCTGGGCTCGATTCCGTCCGTGCTGTCCATCAGCTGGATCGTCCTCGAGTACATCGCGAAGATCGTTGCGATCGGTGTGGTCCCGGAGAACCGTCGCCCCTCATCGTCATCGGCATGGCTGCTGCTCATCCTCTTCGTGCCGATCGTCGGCATCCCGCTCTTCCTCATGCTCGGCAGCCCCTACATCAATCAGCGGCGGGCGAGAATCCAGGCCCAGGCCAATGAGCTCATGCACGAAGGCGCCGATGACTTACCCGATGTGCCTCCCTCCCTGGACGCACCACGGGAGTTCGTCTCCGTCGCCCAGCTGGGGCGGGCGCTGACCGCGCTGCCGATGGTCACCGGTGACAGTCACGGCGTGATCTCGGACTACGAGGCGAGCATCGCTCGGATGGCCGAACTCGTCGACTCGGCCGAGGAATACGCCCATGTCGAGATCTACATCATGGCCTGGGATGCCACCACCGATGTCTTCTTCCAAGCGCTCGAGCGAGCAAGCGCGCGCGGAGTCAAGGTCAAGGTCCTCTTCGACCACATCGGCTCCCGCAAGTACCCCGGTTTCCACCGCCTCGGCAAACGCCTGAGCCGGGCCGGCATGGAATGGCACCTCATGCTCCCGTTCATCCCGTGGCGCGGGAAGCTGCGGCGCATCGACCTGCGCAATCACCGCAAACTCCTCGTCGTCGACGGGAGGAAGGCGATGATGGGATCGCAGAACATGATCGACTCGAGCTACCTCAAGAAGAAGAACGTGACGATCGGCCGGCACTGGCACGACATCATGGTCGAGCTCAGTGGTCCGATCGTCGCCACCGTCGAGGCGGTGTTCGCCACCGACTGGTACACCGAGTGCGGGGATTCCCTGGGCATCCGACCCTACGAAGGCGATGAGGTCGAGCCCGAGGTCGGCGGGCAGACGAGCGCGATGCAGCTCGTGCCCTCCGGGCCCGGATTCACCACCGAACCCAACCTCAAGGTCTTCACATCGCTGATGTATCTGGCGCAGGAGCGTCTGGCCATCGTCAGCCCGTACTTCGTGCCCGACGAATCGCTGCTGGCTGCGGTGAGCACTGCCGCCCGGCGCGGCGTCGACGTCGAACTCTACGTCAGCGAACAGGCCGACCAGTTCATGGTCGACTACGCACAGTCCTCGTACTACCGGTCCCTGCTCGAAGCCGGGGTGCGGATCTTCCAGTACCCCAAACCGCAGGTGCTCCACACGAAGTGCTTCGTCGTCGACGACCGATACGCGGTGATTGGGTCATCGAACATGGACATGCGCTCCTTCGGCCTCAACTACGAGATCAGCCTGCTCACGACCGGCGGGGATCTCGTCGGTGACATCGACGGGGTGATCTCCGACTACCAGGAAGCCAGCCACGAACTCACTCTCGAGGAGTGGGAGAAGCGACCGCTCATCCGCCGCTACCTCGAATCCGCGATGAGGCTGACGTCCGCCCTGCAGTGAGCGGTCCCCGCACTTCCTGGCGCGGACTTGTGGTCACTATCGGACACTTTCGCCAAAAATTTAGGTCACTATCGGATACTTTTCCGCGGTCAGAAGTATCCGATAGTGACCTAAATTTTTGGGTGCATCGCCTCCGCGGCCGACGGATCGGATGCAGACGGGAAATCGAGGCTCAGGCGGAACCGGTGACGTCGGGGCCGAGATCGCTCTGCTGCTCCAACGGGACGTCGAGGAGTTCGTGGACTCCCGCGACGATCTCGTTCGGCCGGAACGGGAAGGCGCGGACATCCTCGGCGGTCGAGATCCCGGAGAGGACGAGTACGGTGTGCATGCCCGCCTCCATCCCGGCGATGATGTCGGTGTCCATTCGGTCGCCGATCATCGCGGTGCTCATCGAGTGCGCACCGATCTTGTTCAGCGCCGAGCGGAACATCATCGGATTCGGTTTGCCGACGACATAGGGCTCACGGTTCGTGGCCTTCGTGATCAGCGCTGCGATCGCACCGGTGGCAGGAAGAATGCCCTCGGGGCTCGGGCCGGTGGCATCCGGGTTCGTGACTATGAAGCGCGCCCCACCCTCGATGAGTCGGATGGCCTTGGTGATCGCTTCGAACGAGTAGGAGTGCGTCTCACCGACGACGACGAATTCGGGATCCTTCTCGGTCATGACGAACCCGGCCTCGTGGATGGCTGTGGTCAGGCCCGCCTCGCCGACGACGTAGGCCGTGCCGTGCTCGACCTGGTTGGAGAGGAAATCGGCGGTCGCCATCGCCGAGGTCCAGATGTTCGACTCGGGAACGTCGAGACCGTTCGACCGCAGTCGCGCCGAGAGGTCACGGGCGGTGTAGATCGAGTTGTTCGTCAGCACCAGGTAGGGGATGTCAGCCTGCCGCCACTGGGCAAGCAGCTCGGCGGCGCCGGGCAGGGGATTGCTCTCCTTGACCAGGACGCCGTCCATATCGGTCAGCCAGCATTCGATGGAATCGCGATCCATGTCTCTCCTCGAGTCAGCGGGTGGGCCGAAGCGGCACACCCCCAGCCTAGTCGGCCCGGCCGCCGATGCGGACCCGGGAGCCGAACCCGCCGTGTCCGTGGGGGAGCCGAACGGCGAATTCATCGTCATCGACCCTTGACACCGGAGCTATGAACTGTATTGTAGGGGCTACTTAATTAAGGAAGTGCTTCAATGAATCTGGATCTGGTCTTCGGCGCTCTTGCCGATCCGACACGGCGGGCGATCATCGATCGTCTCCGCGCCGGTGATCTGAGCTCCGGTGACCTGGCGGAGCCGCTGCCGATCAGCCGACCCGCCGTCTCACAGCACCTCAAGGTGCTCGAAGTCGCCGGGCTCATCACCCGGTCGAAGAGCGCGCAGAGGCGCATCGTCTCGCTCAATGCCGACAAGCTCTCGGGCGCCACCGAGTGGCTGCTGGCGGCACACGAGGAATGGCAGCAGCGCTTCGACAACCTCGACGACATCCTCGCCGAGGATGCTCCGAAGTCCGCTCGCCACCCTGAGGACCAGCGCACGAACTGAACAGAACCATGATCGACTCAAGGAGGAGAACCATCATGAACACCATCGACACCAACAGCGAGACCGCAACAACCGACCAGCCGAGCTTCACCATCGTCAGGGACTTCGCCGCACCGCGTGCCCAGGTCTGGGATGCGTGGACGAACCCGGACACCATGGCCCGGTGGTTCCACCCCGAAACCCTGATCACCCCGCGCGAATCCGTCACCGTCGACCTCCGGGTCGGCGGCGAATACACCTACACGATGCGCATCCCCGACACCGGGCAGGAGTTCCCGACAGCCGGGCGCTACCGCCGCATCGAGGAACCGCGCCGACTCGACTTCACGTGGGGCAGCCCCGATGCCATCGACGACGCCCCGCTCGTCAGCGTCATCCTCGACGAAATCGACCCCGCCACCACGCGGATGACCTTCACCGTCGTCGGACTCCCCAACGACTCCGGATCCGACGCCAGCGCCTACGACGGCTGGAACTCCGCGTTCAACGTCCTCGACGCCGAGATCGTCGGCTGACCGTTTGGCTGCATCCCTGACCTGGTGCCGGGTCACCTCAGTAATCGCCGAGGTGGCCCGGCTCAGTTCTGATCGAAACAGCCCGGTTCAGGTCTCGCCGAGGTGGCTCACGTCTGCCAGCCGACGCAGCGTGCGATTGCCGAACGCGGCATCCTCGGTCAGCTCCGTGATGCAGCCCGAGCGAGCCGCGAACGCACCTCCGCCGAGGCGGCCGGGATCCGTCTGCGGAGTTCGGCGGCGATGGCCCGGGCTTGGGACCGTCCGCGCTCGGTCAGGGACGAGTCGAACCACCCGCCCACGCGCCCCTCGACATGGTGGCGGGACTCGGGGTGGGTGACGAGGTAGAGCGTGCGATCGACTGCCATGATGACTCCGAGGCTACCCGACACGAAGCCCGCCCCGGCTACCTCCGTGTCCATGCCAGACGATAAGCTCGCAGTACGACGAGTGAGGAGTGACACATGGGTGAGAAGGTCATCGAACAACGAGGTCTGTGGCTGGATGAGATGGAAGTCGGCGCGACCTACAAGCACGCGCCCGGACGCACCATCACCGAGGCGGACAACACGTGGTTCACGGCCGTGACCATGAATACCCAGGCCCTCCACCTCGACGCCGCCTTCGCCGAGACCGAACCGTTCGGTCAGCGGCTCGTGAACTCGATGTTCACCCTGGCCACGCTCATCGGGCTCTCGGTCACTCAGCTGACCCAGGGCACGATCGTCGGCAACCTCGGCTTCTCCGAGGTCAGTTTCCCGGCGCCCCTCTTCCACGGCGACACCCTCTATGCGGAGACGACGATCCTCGACAAGCGCAACTCGAAGTCCCGCCCCGGTCAGGGCATCGTCACCCTCGAACACCGCGGGTACAACCAGGACGGCACCCTCGTGGCCACGGCCGTGCGCCAGACCATGATGTTCGACTCGAGCCACGCGAAGGACGCGACGGCGGCTGGGGAAGACGCGAACGCGGCTGCGAGCGACGCGGGGAACGCCGCGGACGACCGGCCCGAATCAGGAAAGTGAGCACTCCCATGGCCCTCGAGTTCAAACCCGCCTGGCTCTTCTGCCCCGGCGATCGTCCCGACCGGTACACGAAAGCCGCCGAACGCTCCGACATCGTCATCCTCGACCTCGAGGACGCGGTCAACGACGCGGACAAAGACACCGCCCGCGAAGCGATCATCGACTACCCGCTCGACCCGGCCCGCACGGTCGTGCGTGTCAATGCCAGGGACTCAGAGCACCTCGGCGAGGACCTGAAGATGCTCGCGAAGACCGACTACACGGCCGTGATGCTGCCGAAGTCGCAGCGCGCGTCCGACCTGACGATCCTCGCCGGCTACCAGGTCATCGCCCTCATCGAGACCGGACTGGGTGCCCTCAACGTCGCCGAGATCGCCGCCGCACCCAATGCCTACGCCCTCATGTGGGGATCCGAGGACCTCATCGCCGACCTCGGCGGAGGGTCCTCGCGCAATGCCGACGGCGACTACCGCGACGTCGCCAAGCACGTGCGCAGCCAGACCCTGCTCGCCGCCCGCGCCCACGGCAAGTTCGCCCTCGACTCCATCTGGGCCGACATCCCGAACCTCGAAGGACTCGCGCTCGAGGCCGAGGACGCCGTGCAGTCCGGATTCTCCGGCAAGGTCTCGATCCACCCCAACCACGTCCCCGTCGTCCGCGACGCCTTCCGCCCCAGCGACGAACAGCTGACCTGGGCGAAGTCCGTGCTCGAACTCGCGAAGACCGAGAAGGGCGCCTTCGCGTTTGAGGGCAAGATGATCGACGCACCGCTGCTCAAGCACGCCGAACTCATCGTCGCCCGCGCGAACTGAACCACGCGCCCAGAACCGCGCGAACTGAACAACGGAGGGACTTCGAAGTTGCACGAGGCCGACGCGACCATCGCCGCCCAGATCCGCGCTGTCCTCACCGCCGCCGAGTCGGGGGATGGGACCGCACCCATCGTCGAGGCCGGAGACCCGGTGCTGCGCGCCGAGACGCGACCCTTCGACGGACAGGTCGACGATGCGGAGCTTGAGAAGCTCGCCGAGGTGATGCGCGCGACCATGCTCGCCGCCCCCGGAGTCGGCCTGGCCGGACCGCAGGTCGGGGTGAGCTTGTCGATGTTCGTCGCCGAGGACCCCGGCGCCCGCGACCCCGAGGTCGCCGCGGTGCGGCAGCGCGAGCCCATGCCCTTGCGCGTCGTCCTCAACGCCGCCTATTCCCGGGCAAGCGCGGACGAGGTCGCCTTCTATGAAGGCTGCCTGTCGATCCCCGGCTACCAGGCTGTCGTCGCCCGGCCTCGGGAGGTCGAACTGCACGGCACCGACCTCGGCGGCGGCCCCATCGCCGAGGTGGTCACCGGCTGGTCCGCCCGCATCGTCGCCCATGAGACCGATCACCTGTCCGGGGTGCTGTTCCTCGACAAGGCCGAGATGCGGTCCTTGGCGACGAACACCTCGGTGGCGAAGTTCTGGCATCAGCCCTCGACGCAGAAGGCCGCAGCCGAACTCGGCTTCTCCCTGCCCAGCGGCATGGTGATGTGAGGTTCGCCGGGTGGGTGGGGCCACCTCGTTGCGGGAATAACTTGAATCCGTCATCGTTATACGAGTTATGAGCGATCTGCGTACTCTCACCCTCGGTGCCGGCTGCTTCTGGTGCCTCGACGCCGTCTACCAGCGGACCACCGGAGTCACCGAAGTCATCTCCGGATACACAGGTGGCCACACCGACAACCCCGGATATCGGGAAGTCTGCTCCGGGACCACCGGTCATGCCGAAGCACTGCAGGTGACCTTCGACGCCGAGATTGTGCCCGAAGAGATCATCCTCGGACTCTTCTTCACCGGGCACGACCCTACGAGCCTCAACCGGCAGGGCTACGACGTCGGCACCCAGTACCGGTCCGCGATGTTCTACCGCAACGAAGAGGAGAAGGCTCGCTTCGCCGCCGCCGTCGAATCCGCGCAGACCCTCTTCGACTCACCGATCGTGACCACGCTCGAACCCCTCGGTACGTTCTATCCCGCCGAGGCTGTCCACCAGGACTTCTACACTGCGAACCCCGACAACGGCTACTGCCGTGTCATCATCGATCCGAAGCTGCGCCGTGCCCGCGCCGAATTCGCCGAATGGGTGAGCTGATGGGCGGCGATAAGAAGGACAAGAAGCACAAGGACAAAAAGCACAAATCCAAAAAGTGCCGAAAAGCCGGCGGCAAGGAGGACGACGCCTGTCAGGTGACGAAGGATCGTGTCCGCGCCCATTTCCTCGACGGCAACACCGGCCCGTGGGCAAAGAACCTCGCCGCCGAGGACATGAAGAACGCCCGTCCAGCCGCGGACTCGGCGAAGCCGCAATCCGCCGAGGCGGCTGCCGGGAACGAGTTCACCGCCTCGGACGAGCCACCTCGCCGCGGTCCGGACTACTCGGTTTCGGCGTCGATCGACATCGTCGCCGATCCCGTCCTCTACGCCATGAGCACCCGCCGGTCGATCTCGAAGGTCGAACCGGAGACCCCGAACGACTCCGACCTGCTCGAGATCATCCGCGCGGTCTCCTCGGTCGCCGACCACAAGGGACTGCGTCCCTGGCGCTTCCTCATCCTCCGCGGCGATGACCGGATTCGCCTCGGCGCCGCCCTCGACGAAGCCGCCGGAGTGGTCCGTAAACCTGGTGAGACCAACACGAAACCCCTGCGGGCCGAACTCCTCCTCGCCCTCGTCGCCTCACCGACCAAGCACGACAAGGTTCCCGAATGGGAGCAGCACGCCACCGCCGCCGGTGCCGGGCACCTCCTCGAACTCGCCCTGTGGCAGGCCGGTTGGGGAGTGATGTGGCGCTCGGGCACCCTGACGAACGCGCAGCCCGTGCGCGACCTCCACCGGCTGGAGGAGAACGAACTCCTCATGGGCTGGTTCTACATCGGTGCCGTGCCCGACCGGTACCGTCAACGCCTGGCCACGAGCACCCGACCGCTGCCGAAGCCCGAACAGTTCCTCGATACCCTGTGACCGCGCACGAGAACGACGGCACCCACGACGAGGCGGCCGTGACCCCACCCGGCGACGCCGGCTCGGCGGATGCTGCCGCGCAGGCGGAAACCCGGCGTCTGCCGAAGGAGATCTACGTCCTCGTCGCCGCGGCGTTCATCGTCGCACTCGGCTACGGAATCATCGCCCCCGTCCTCCCGCAGTTCGCGGCGAGCTTCGACTTCGGCGTCACCGCAGCGACCATCGTCGTCTCCTCCTTCGCGTTCTTCCGGTTCGTCTTCTCTCCCTCATCGGGCCGCCTCGTCGATGCCTTCGGCGAACGCCGCATCTATATCACCGGCCTCCTCATCGTCGCCGCCTCCACGGCGGCCGTGGCCTTCGCCCAGGATTACTGGCAGCTGCTGATCTTCCGCGGCCTCGGCGGCATCGGATCGACGATGTTCAGCGTCTCCGCGATGGCGCTCATCGTCCGCCTCGCCCCCGTCGACGCCCGCGCGAAGGCGTCGTCGACGTACGCCACCGCGTTCCTCGTCGGCAACATCGCCGGCCCCGTGCTCGGCGGTGCCATGGCCGGATGGGGGATGCGCATCCCCTTCATCATCTACGCCGTCGGCCTCCTGGTCGCCGCCGTCGTCGTGCGGATCTTCCTCGCCTCGACCGCGTCCTTCGGATCCTCGACGAAGTCCGGACGCGCCCGCCTGGAGGCAGAGAAGAACGAGAAGCAACAGGAGGTGATGTCCTTCCGCGAAGCCTGGAAGGACTCCGCCTACCGCTCAGCCCTCATCTCCGCCTTCGTCCAGGGCTGGTCGGCGATGGGCATCCGCGTGGCGATCTACCCGCTCTTCGCGATCCAGGCCCTCAAGGCCGACACCGCCGTGGCGGGTCTGGCACTGACGATGTTCGCCATCGGCAATGCCTCGGCCGTGACCATCGTCGGACGCTTCGCGGACACTGTCGGCCGCAAGCCCTTCATCCAATGGGGCCTGTTCGTCCTCGGAGTGACCACCGCGGCCCTGGCCTTCACCGACGCCATCTGGCTGTTCTTCGTCTTCTCCGTCATCGCCGGCATCGGCTCCGGGCTGGCCAATCCCGCCCAGCAGGCCACCGTCGCCGATGTCATCGGCCGCGATCGGAAGGGAGGGCGGGTGCTCGCCCGCTACCAGATGGCCCTCGACGGCGGTGCGATCCTCGGTCCCGTCATCGCCGGAGCCGTCGTCGACCACTTCGACTACTCGTGGGCGTTCCTGCTCACCGGCGTCCTCGGCATCATCGCCGCAGGACTGTGGTTCTTCGGCCGCGAGACCCGGCCCCGAGCAGTGAAATCGGCTGGGTGACGCACCCGCGCACGGCAGCTGCAGCCTGGTGAAACTGCACCAGCTCGGTGCAGGGACCAAGCTGGTGCAGGTTCACCAAGCTGGTGATCGAAGCGACCCGCTGTCGGCGGGTCGGATTCTGCGAATTCAGGTTATCCTCATGTCGCGTTGACGTGACACTCACTAGGATGGGCCTGGCGGTGTCTCTGCCGCCATGTGCCCCGAAGAGAAAGTCCCCGTGTGAGTTTCCTGACCCGCCTGAGCCTGAAGAACCGGGCGCTCATCGCGCTCATCTCCGTCGTCGCCGTCATCTTCGGTGTCATCGGGGCCGGAGCTCTCAAGCAAGAACTGTTCCCCTCCCTAGAGAATCCCCAGGCCACGGTCACCGCCTCCTACGAGGGAGCCACCCCCGAGGCGGTCGAATCCGAGGTCGTCGACCCGCTCGAGGGTGCGCTGACGGCACTGCCCGAGGTCGAGGATATGACCTCGACGTCCTCGGCGGGCAGCGCGCAGATCACGGTGAGCACGAAGTACGGCGACGACTCGGACGATATCGTCAAGGCCCTGCAGCGGGCCGTGTCCCAGGTGCAGCCGTCCCTGCCCGACGGTGTCGAACCCAATGTCATGATGATGGGCACCGACGATATCCCGGTGCTTGCGCTGTCGGTGACCTCCGATGCCGACGAGGACAAACTCGCCGCGAACCTCGACGACATCGTCGAACCCGAGCTGAAGAAGATCGACGGCGTCTCCCAGGTCCAGATCTCCGGTGCGAAGACGAAGCAGGTCGAGATCAAGATCCGCCGCGACGATCTCGAGGACGAAGGGGCGAACCTCGACGAGGTGGCCGGAATCCTCCAGTCCAACGGCGTTCCCACCTCGGCGGGTGAACTCAAGGGAGACGACGGATCCGCCCCAGTCGAGGTCGGCACCCGAATCCGCTCGATCGACGCGATCAAGGACCTCGTCATCAGCGGCAAGGACGACCCGATCACTCTCTCGGACGTTGCCGACGTCAAGCTCGTCGACGAACCCATCGAGTCGATCTCCCGCACCAACGGGCAGCCCTCGCTGTCGGTGTCGGTGATGAAGGAATCCGACGCGAACACCGTCGACGTCTCGCACGCGGTGGCAGACAAGCTGCCCGAGCTGGAGAAGATGGTCGGGGACAACACGGAATTCGTCTCCGCATTCGACCAGGCGCCCTTCATCGAACAGTCCATCCACGATCTGCTCAACGAAGGCGGGCTCGGTCTGCTCTTCGCCGTGCTCGTCATCCTCGTCTTCCTGCTCTCGGTGCGCGCGACGATCATCACAGCGATCTCGATTCCGCTGTCCCTCCTCATTGCGCTCGTCGGCCTGTGGATGGGTGGAGAGACGCTCAACATGCTCACCCTCGGGGCGCTGACGATCTCCGTCGGCCGCGTCGTCGACGACTCCATCGTCGTCATCGAGGCGATCAGACGCAGACACGCCTCGGGAGGCGACAAGTTCTCCAATATCCTCGCCGCCGTATCCGAGGTGGCCGGTGCGATCACCGCATCGACCCTGACGACGGTGGCGGTGTTCCTGCCGCTGGCGTTCGTCACCGGGCAGACCGGAGAGATGTTCCGACCCTTCGCCCTGACCGCGACGATCGCGCTGCTGTCCTCGCTGTTCGTGGCGCTGACGATCGTCCCGGTCCTCGCCTACTGGTTCCTCCGGCAACGTGAGGCCAAGGTCAAGCTCACCCGTGCTGAGAAGAAGGAGATCCGAGCCAACCGCAGGTCGATGCTCTCGACGTGGAGGTCGGAGAAGAAGACCGCGAAGAAGGCGGAGAAGAGACGCGACATCGTCGCCGCCGGTGCCGAGGCCGAAGACACGACGGGCCGCGACGGCGTCGGTGCTGTGGGCGCCGGTGCCGGGGGAGCCCGTACGGCGGGAGTGGCCGCCGACGGTCCGCGCTACGGCGAGTCGGAGGATGAGACGGAAGCCGTCGACGAACTCGCCGGAATGCATTCGCCGGTGACCCGTCTGCAGAAGACATATATGCCGGCGATCGCGTTCTCGACGAAGCATCCGATCGTCATGATCCTCATCGCCGTGCTCGTGCTGGCCGGCACAGGTGCGATGATCCCGCAACTGAAGACCGAACTGTTCGGCGACACCGGACAGGATTCCCTGCAGGTCTCGCAGACCTTCGATCCCGGAACGGATCTCGATGAGGCCTCGAAGCAGGCGGAGAAGGTCGAGGACATCCTCGCCGACGAGTCCGATATCGAGAACTATCAGCTGTCGCTGGGCGGAACGACCTTCGGGTTCACCGACGACTCATCGCTCACCGGCACCTACATCGTCAACACGAAGTCCGGAGTCTCGGCGCAGTCGATCTCGGCCAACCTGCAGAAGCAGTTCGACGACCTCGAGGGCGTCGGCGACGTCGAGGTGGCGAGCCAGAGCTCGACCCCCGGTGCGCAGACGATCGATGTCACCCTCACAGCCTCGGATCCGAAGGAGCTCGAGGACGCGACGAAGACGGTCACCGACAAGCTCGACGGCGTCTCCGGTACACAGTCGGTGACGAGCGACATCGAGGCGGTCCAGCCCGTCATCGAGGTCAAGGTCGATCACAAGAAGGCCGCCGAGGAGAACCTCACCGAGGCCGCCATCGGCCAGTACGTTCAACGCGCCATGCACGGTCAGCAGATCGGCGAAGTCGTCATCGACGATGTCTCCCATTCGGTGCTGCTCTTCGACCGCAATGCCGACACCGTGAAGAAGCTGCGGGATCTCAAGATTCCCGGCAAACCGAAGGAGACTGCTGCCGCGGGTGGTGCGGGTGCAGCCGGAGGGGCCGGCGGAGCAGGCGGTGCGACCGGGGACGCAGGTGCGGCCGGCGGCGCGGGCGGTGCGGCTGGTGACGCCGGCGCAGCCGGTAGCGCTGGCGGTAGCGCTGGCGGTGGCGCTGGCGGAGGCGACGCAGGTGCGGCCGGCGGTGGTGCGACCGGTGGCGCGGGCGCAGCCGGGGGTGCCGGTGCAGCCGGTGACCCGAATGCCGGTGCGCCCGTGACCTCGGAGCCGCGGTTCATCAAGCTCGACGACGTCGCCGACGTCAAGGAGGTCAAGACCGCCCCGACGATCCGCCACACTGATTCGCAGCGCTCGACCACCGTGTCGGTGACTCCGGAAGGCGATGACCTCGGTGCGGTGTCGACCGACGTGCAGTCCGCCCTCGACGAGGTGGACCTGCCCGATTCGGTGTCCGTCGACACCGGCGGTGCTACCCAGGAGCAGAACGAAGCGTTCTCGCAGCTGGGACTGGCGATGCTCGCGGCGATCCTCATCGTCTTCGTCATCATGGTCGCCACGTTCAAGTCGCTGCTGCAGCCGCTGATCCTGCTGGTCTCGATCCCGTTCGCGGCGACCGGTTCGATTGCGCTCTCGCTCATCACCGACACCCCGCTGGGGCTGACGTCGATGATCGGTCTGCTCATGCTCATCGGCATCGTGGTCACGAACGCGATCGTGCTCATCGACCTCATCAACCACTTCCGACTGCGCGGGGTCGACCTTCGCACCGCCGTCGTCCACGGTGCCAGGCTGCGTTACCGCCCGATCCTCATGACCGCGGCGGCGACGATCTTCGCGCTGCTGCCGATGGCACTGGGCCTGACCGGCGGGGGAGTGTTCATCTCGAAGCCGCTGGCGATCGTCGTCATCGGCGGACTCGTCAGCTCGACGCTGCTCACGCTCATCCTCGTCCCCGTGCTCTACCTCCTGCTCGAAGGGGTCAAGGAGCGCCGGGCCGAGAAGAAGCACGTGAAGAACATGGCCCGCGGAGAGGTCCTCGACGCCGCCGAAGCGCGGGCCACGGAGAGCCCATCGAGTGTCCGGTCCGGCGCTGCACGATCTGGTGTCGGGTCCGATGGGACGGCCTCCAGGGCGACGGCGGCCGGATCCACGGGCACGGCCACCTCGGTGAGGTCGGACGAATCCGCCGAGGCGGCTGCGACCGAGCGACCCTCCGAGAGCTCGTCGGCCACCGAGCCCGAGTCGGACACCGACTTCACGCTGCGCAGCTCGCCGCCCCGCGACACTGACGGGGGCAGCGAACCCAAACACTGAGCCGACCCGGTTACAGTTGAGTCCATGACGACCGAGCTCGGACCGCAGGAGAAGAAGCGCCTGTGGTTCGAGCTCGGACTCGTTGCCGCCCTGTCGCTGGGCCAGTCCGCGGTCTACGCGATCGTGCGGCTGGCCGACATCGTCACTCGCGGCCCGATCGGCGAGGCCCAGGCGAAGCTGAACACCTCACTGTCACCGCGTCCCGGATTCGACCTCGTCTACCAGCTCCTCGACATCGCGTTCACCCTCGTGCCGGTGCTGCTGGCTCTCTACCTGCTCACCCGCGACCGCGATCAGCCCCGCCTGAGCACCCGCTTGGGAGTCGACGGACACCGTGCGAGAGACCTCGGGCACGGGACCCTCATCTTCCTCATCATCGGCATCGGCACGCTGGGCGTGTACGCGGGCGGCAGGGCACTCGGGATCACCGCCGAGGTGCAGCCGGCCAACCTCGGCGACCATTGGTGGACCATCCCGGTGCTCATCCTCGCCGCCGCGAAGAACGGCATCCTCGAAGAGGTGCTCATCTTCGGCTTCGGAGCGCAGCGGCTGCGCCAGCTGGGGTATGGGCCGTGGACGATCATCATCGGTCTCGCACTCTTCCGCGCCAGCTACCACCTCTACCAGGGCATCGGCCCGTTCCTCGGCAACGTCGCCATGGGCCTCATCTTCGGCTGGTACTTCCTGCGCAAGCGCCGACTGATGCCGTTGGTGTGGGCCCACTTCATCATCGATGCGGTCGGATTCCTCGCCCCAGGGGTCCTCAGCCTCGTCGACTTCGGCTGACCGCCCGGGCATTCACCCTGCGTTCATTGCCGGGTAGGGTCCGGGACAAGTGCCGGTGGGAGGGTCGATCGGGTGAGCCGACCGGCGTCGAGCCTCATTCGCTGCAGGCGCCGGGTGGAACAACCCGAGACGAGGAGAGACCCGATGAGAACCCTGCTGCCGATGGCCGACCACGTGCGAGGCAAACGCAGTCCCGTGACCTGCGCCCTGAAATGCGACAATGCCTGCCTCAAGGCCACCTGCAACACCTCGTCGAACGGGTACTTCCGCGACATCGTCGGTGCGAAGCTCAGCCGCCGTGCGGTCCTCGGCGCCTCGGCCGCCGGAGCTCTCGCGATCGCCGTGACCTCGGCCCCGAGCCCGACCGCCCGCAGCGCGGCGGCCGCCACCGCCGGCACTCTCGCCTTCGACGCCATCGACCCGGTCCAGCACGAGATCGACGAGTTCATCGTCCCCAAAGGGTATTCGTGGCGTCCGATCGTGCGCTGGGGCGACCCGCTGTTCCCCGACTCACCGAAATTCGATCCGGAGAACCAGAGCCCCGAATCCCAGCGTCGACAGTTCGGCTACAACAACGACTTCCTCTCGATCCAGGTCGACGACGGCGACCCGAACCGGGCCCTGCTGTTCTCGAACCAGGAGTACACGAACGACGCCATCATGTACCCCACCGACATGGACCCGGCGGACCAGCGGGCGATCAGCCGCGAAGCCCACGGACTGACCGTGGCCGAACTCATGCGCAAGGACGAGAAGTCCGCGTGGAAGGTCGACGTCAACGGGCGGAGGAACCGTCGTTTCCTCATCGACACCGAATACGCATTCACCGGTCCTGCGGCAGGATCCGACCTGCTGCGGACGAAGGACTATCCCGGCGGCGACAAGGTGCAGGGCACGCTGGGCAACTGTTCGGGAGGACTCACCCCGTGGGGAACCCTGGTCTCCGGGGAGGAGAACTTCAACTCGTATTTCAGATCTCCGGGCACCTCGGCGGCGGACAAGCGCTACGGGCTGAGCAATGAGGAATCGGCCAACGGATGGGAATCCGACGTCGACCGCTTCGACACGAACAATGCCGGCTACGGCAACGAGACGAACCGCTTCGGCTGGATCGTCGAGGTCGACCCCTGGGACCCGAACTCCACCCCGGTCAAGCACACGAACATGGGCCGATTCAAGCACGAAGGTGCGAACATCACGATCTCCCATTCGGGCCATGCGGTGGCGTACATGGGGGATGACGAGAAGTTCGACTACCTGTACAAATTCGTGTCGAAGGACACCTATGTCGAGGGCGATCGCGAGCACAACAAGACCCTGCTGACTGCGGGTGATCTCTATGTCGCGAAGTTCACCGGCAACTCGCCGAAGGCCGAGATCGACGGCAGCGGAGACGTGCCCTCCGACGGCGAATTCGACGGCAGCGGCCAGTGGCTGCCGCTGATCAAGGACGGCAAGTCGCGGGTCTCCGGCTTCTCCGTCGAGGAGGTCCTCGTCAACACCCGTCTGGCCGCGGACAAGGTGGGGCCGACGAAGATGGACCGCTGCGAAGATGTCGAACCGAACCCGGTCAACGGTCGGATCTACGTCGCCTGCACGAACAACTCCGATCGCGGCACCGACGGCAAGGCCGGCGCCGACGAAGCGAACCCGCGCACCGAGAACCGCGACGGGCATATCGTCGAGATCACCGAACGCTCCGGCGACCACACCGGAGTCGAGTTCGACTGGACGCTGCTCATCGTCTGCGGCGACCCGAAGCAGGGTGACGCCACCTACTTCTCGGGCTTCCCGGCCGACCAGGTCTCACCGATCTCCTGCCCCGATAATGTCGCCTTCGACACCGCCGGGAACCTGTGGATCTCCACCGACGGCGCCCCCGACGGCATCGGCTACTGCGACGGCCTGTTCAAGGTCACCATCGACGGCGATGACCGCGGACGCGTCGAACAGTTCCTGTCCGTGCCTCGTGAGGCCGAGGTCTGCGGCCCGCTCGTCCACGATGAGTACGATTCGGCCTTCGTCGCCGTCCAGCACCCGGGTGAGGACGGTGAATGGTCCGATCAGCACTCGCAGTTCCCCGACTACGTGGACGCGACCGATGTCGACACCGGCGTGGCCGCCCTGCCGCGACCGACCGTCGTCCAGGTGATCAAGGGCGACGGCGGTTCGGCTCCCGACCCGACGGAACCGCCGAAGGACCAAGACGCCGAGGCCGGCGGAGGCGACTCCGGCAGCGGCTCCGACGGCGACGATGCCAATGGCGGCGGTGAGAACGCCGACTCCAGCGGGAACACAACCGGAACGGACGCCGACAGCTCCGGCTCGACCGCCGGGTCGCAGGACGGAGCGAAGGACGCAGCCGCCGCGGGTGCCGCGTCGAGCGCCGCTGCCGACGGAGGGGCAGGTTCCGGCGGCTCAGGTTCCGGAGGCAGCGGCTCGGGGGCCGGGAGTTCCAGCTCGGGCGGCTCCGGCTCCGGAGGGTCGGGTGCTGACGGCGGAGACCTGCCCTGGACGGGCACGGACAGCACTCTGCCGCTGCTCGGCGGCGGCGCCGGGCTGCTCGCCGTCGGCGGCGCGATGGCCACGGCAGCTCATCTGCGCCGCAAGAACGGCGCTGGTGCCGAGGCGGAGGCCGCGCCGAAGGAGGAGATCAGCGGCGACTGAGTTCCGCCGAGGCGGTCCACAAGATCGAGACAACGCCGGAGCGCCGAGACCACTGTGCACAGTGGTCTCGGCGCTCCGGCGTTGTCTCGGCGCTGAAGAGAGTCAGGCCTCAGATGGTGGTGGGACCGTTCTTCGTCTCGAAGCTCACAGACATGATGCCCGGCGTCCCATGGGGCGCGGACCAGTCGATGTGGATCTCCGGGATCGGCTTGGCATCCTCGGTGCCCAGCCAGTCGCGCAGACGGTCACGATCCCCGGCGATCTGCAGGGTGTCGATGGCGACATCGCTGTTGGTCTTGTAGGTCGACGGATGCTGAGAGGAATCGGCGGACCACTTGATGAAGAACGGGAGCTGGGGATCGGCGATGAGCCCCTTGACTCCGATCTGCAGCCACCTGAGTTCCAGACCGGACTCCGGTGTGCGGTTGCCGTCGACGGCCTTGCGCTCGAGGCGGGCTTCGACTTCGGCGAGATCATCGACCGAGACGCACCAGCCCATCCAGCCGCCGCCGAGCTCGGAACGAGCGCGCACGGCCTGGCCGAACGGGGTGGAGAGAGCGGCCGGGTGCTCCAAGGCTTCGACGACTTCGAGGTAGTGGCCGTTCGCGAGGGGGAAGATGAGATTTCTGGTGCCGAATCGAGGATGCACACCGCCGTCGTAGGGAACCACTCCGAGCTTCTCCGAGATCCGCTCGGCCGTCGCACGATAGCCGTCAGGTTCACTGGCGTATGACACATGATCGAGTTTCATGACTCGACGATGGCATAACCTGGCTCACACTGCCCCTTAGGGTGACCTAAGAAATCGTGATCGCGGTCACGGTGTGCAGACACACGACCGCCCGGATGAGAACATCCGGGCGGTCGCGTATCGGGAACGACGAGGGGTGAGGCTCAGTGGCCCTCTGCCTTGAAGCGTTCGATCGAGGCGTTGACCTCGGCCTCGGCGGCCTCGCGGCCGACCCAGCTCGAACCCTTGACGTACTTGCCGGGCTCGAGATCCTTGTACCGGGAGAAGAAGTGCTCGATCGAGTCGAGGGTGAACTTGTCCACGTCCGAGATGTCGGTGTACGAGTCCCAGCGGGGGTCACCGGCGGGCACGGCGAGGACCTTGTCATCGCCGCCGGCCTCGTCCTCCATCTGGAACATGCCGATGGGGCGGACGTCGACGAGCACACCGGGGAACAGGGGCTCGGGCAGCAGCACGAGCACGTCGAGCGGGTCGCCGTCGTTGCCGAGGGTGTCTTCGATGAAGCCGTAGTCGGCGGGGTACTGCATCGAGGTGTAGAGGTAGCGGTCGAGCTTCACCCGACCGGTCTCGTGATCGACCTCGTACTTGTTGCGGGATCCGCGGGGGATCTCGATTGTGGCCAACAGTTCCATAGTGCTCCTTCACGGTTGGGGTGCATCACTAGAATAGATGGTACAAGTCCCCGTCACGTCCACCGACGGCGGCCGGATCGCGGTCGCCGAGGAATGAGAACGCGTTTGAACGACAGCCCCGATGAGCCGGAGGCGCCGAAGTCGACGGACCCCGAATCCCCACGCGCAGAACGCACGCAGCGGACACGCCGACGCAAGCGGGGCAAGGCCGCGGGCATCACCGCCGGAGTCCTCGTCCTCATCCTCGGCGGGTACACCGCCGTCGACGCCTACGACCTCGTCCCCGACCTGCCCGGTTTCCTCACCACGGATCCGCAGATCGAGGTCCAGACCGTTCCCACTCCGCAGGCGGAGGCGAAGGACGTGCCCGCCCCCGCCTCGGCGGTGGACGACTCCGCCCCCGTGCCGACGACGGTTGCGAAGACGGTCGACGCCATCCTCAAGGATTCGAAGGTCAAGGGATTCGGCCTCGAGGTCCGCGACGGGCTTTCCGATGACGTGCTGTACGCGAAGGACGAGACGACGCCGCGCACACCCGCCTCGGTGACGAAGGTGTTCACCGCGGCCGCGGCACTGAAATCCATCGGCGGGCAGACCCGCCTGGCCACGACGACGAACTTCGACGAGTCCACGAACACCCTGACCCTGACCGGGGGAGGCGACCCGCTGCTCTCGGCCGGCGACTCCGATCCGGCCTCGGTGAACGGACACGGCGGGCTGCGGACTCTGGCCGAGGACACCGCTGCGGCACTCAAGGACGACGACGTCACCGAGGTGACGCTGAACTTGGACACGAGCCGCTACAGCGGCGAGGACTTCGCCTCCGGGTGGGAGCGGGCGGACATCGCCAAGGGAGTCATCACCCCCATCCAACCGCTCATGATCGACACAGGCTACATCGGTTCGAAGGACCGCGAATGGCGCGCCCGCAGCGAACACCCGGCCAAGGATGCGCTCTCCGCATTCGCGAAGGAACTGAAGAAGGCCGGCATCGACGTGACCGGCGCCGACGGGGACGGCGGCGGGGACAAGGATTCCGCAAGCGACTCCGGAGGCGACTCGGCTGACGGTGCGAACGGCGCCGACAACACCAACGGCACCGACAACGCCGACGGCACCGACAACACCAACGGCACTGAGCTCGCCCGGGTGGAGTCGGCGACGATCTCCGAGATCGTCGAGTACGCCCTCGTCCACAGCGACAACGTCGTCGCCGAGGTGCTCGGCAACGAAGTCGCAATCGCCGAGGGCCAGGACGGCAGCCTCACCGCAGGGCCGAAGGCGGTGCTCTCCGCGCTCGGCGAGACCGTCGACCTCGGTCGCACGCACCTCGTGGACACTTCGGGGCTGTCCTATGACAACCGGATCGCCCCGCACGATCTCACCACCGTCCTGCAGGCTTCGGTCGTCGCCGATGATTCCCTCGCCGGCCTCATCAGCTACTTTCCCGTCGGCGGACTGACCGGCACCCTGCACGATCGGTTCCTCGATGAGAAGAACGCCTCGGGGATCGTGCATGCGAAGACCGGCACGCTCTCAACCGTGACCTCACTGGCCGGAGGCGTGCTCGACGCCGAGGGCCGCTACCTCGTGTTCTCCATCCAGATCGACGACGTGGACAAGGACAAGATCTTGGAAGCCAGAAAGACTGTGGACGACATCGTCACCTCCCTTGCGGATTGCGGTTGCCGATGATCGTCGATGAGAAGTTCGCCGCCCGCACCGCCCGTGAGCTCGTCGCCGCGAAGAAGGTCCCCGACCCGATTGATCTCGATGCGCTCGTGACCGGGATGAAGGACAACGCGCTCACCGCCCAGGACCTCGTCCTCGACTCGTTCCTGCTCGAGGCCGACCACGCCGATGCGGTGCGCACCCGCTTGGCCGCCGGCACCGTGCTCGTCCTCGACCAGGTCAGCTGGGTCAAGGCCAACGCCCAGTCGATCAACGGCATGGTCGACGATGCGGCCCTGCCGGCGCCGGTGACCCCGGCCACCGCCAAGGGGGCCGCCGTCGAGCTCGCGGGTGTCCTGTCCCTGCTCTCGACGCGGGTACTCGGACAGTTCGACCCCTTCGCCGTCGAGACCGGCAGGCTGATGTTCGTCGCCCCCGCCGTGCTCGTCGCCGAGGAGGCGATGGGGGTGGATCCGCGCGACTTCCGCATGTGGGTGGCCCTCCACGAAGCCACCCACCAGGTCCAGTTCGCGACCGCTCCATGGCTGCGCGACCACATGCGCACCCTCCTCTCCGGGGTCGTGTCCACACGGGTGACGATGCCCGGCGTCGGCGGAATCGTCGACCTCTTCGCGACCCTCGGACGCATCGTCAAGGGTGAGGCCAGCCTCGTCGATCTCATCCGCGACGATGACATGCGCGCCGCCCTCGACGAGGCCACCGCGATCCTCTCTCTCCTCGAGGGCCATGCCGACGTCGTCATGGACGAGGTCGGGGCCGGGGTGATCCCCAGCGTGCGTCGCCTGCGGCGGAAGTTCGAGGCCCGCCGGGACGCCGGACAGGGCGGGTTCCTGTCGAATCTGCTCGGCATGGATCTCAAGCTCGCCCAATACCGCGACGGCGCGAAGTTCGTCCGGGCCGTGCGCCGCGAGGTCGGGCAGAAGGGCTTCTCCCGCATCTACGCCGAACCTGTGAATCTGCCGTCGACGACCGAGATCCATCAGCCGCAGCTCTGGCTCGACCGTGTCCATGGCTGATTCCCCTTCGCCGAGGCGGCCGACCCTCGACCCGGCCAGCGGAGCAGTCCGCAACGCCGTGCGGGCCGGGCTGGCCGAGGCTGACGCCGTCGGCGCAGGTCCGAACGCGGCAGAGGCGGGCACCGCGAGGTCGGGTTCTGGTGCCGTCCCGGGTGCCATCGTCGCGGTGTCCGGGGGAGCGGATTCGATGGCGCTGCTCCACGCGGCCGCCTTCCTGCACCGGCGCGGGGAGGTCTGCGCCCGGGCCGTGACCGTCGACCACGGACTCCAGTCCCGGTCCGCCGAGGTGGCCCGCCGTGTCGTCGCCGCCGCTGAGTCCTGGGGTGTGCCCGCCGAGATCCGCACCGTGACCATCACCGCCGGACAGGAAGGGCTCGAAGCCGCCGCTCGCGACGCCCGCTACACCGCGCTCGACGACGCACGGATCGCCGCCGACGCCGAATGGATTCTCACCGCCCACACCCGCAGCGACCAGGCCGAGACCGTGCTCCTCGGACTCATGCGCGGTTCGGGAACCCGCTCCCTGGCCGGGATGAGCCCGCGCACCGGCCGAGTGCTGCGCCCCCTGCTCGGCCTCGACCGGGAGCAGACCGAATCCTCCTGCTCGGCACAGGGCATCGAGGTCTGGAACGACCCGATGAACGACGACGATTCCTTCGCCCGGGTCCGCACCCGGCGACTGCTCGCCGGCCTCGAGACCGACCTCGGACAGCCGATCACCGCGAACCTCGCCCGCACCGCCGACCTGTGTCGCGCCGATGCGGATTTCCTCGACGACCGCGCGAAGGAGGCGGGGGCACGATTCCTCGGCGTCGCCTCGGTGCCGGTGGACTCCTTCACAGCCCTCGACGACGCGGTGCTCGGCCGCGTCGTCCGCGATTGGGTGCTCTCCCTCGGGGTGAGTGCGCAGAACCTCGGCGCCGCCCGGGTGGCCGAACTGATGACCCTCATCCGCAGCCGGAACCGCGGCCGACTGTCGCTGCCCGGCGATACCGAGGTCGTCATCGATCGCGGCCTGGTCGTGTTCCAGGCGGCGGCCAAGGCGCGCACGGACATCTGACCGGTCCCGGCTGACACCGACCGGCCCGGGCGGCTCGTCACCGACCGTGACCGGCCGGGCGTGATCAGCTCAGCCGGGTTCCGTCGAGCAGCCGCCCACCCGAGGCGATGAGCCTTCCCGCCTTGAACACGTCGCGTTCTGTCGGGCAGTCCATGATCGCCGAGGTCACCGTGTCGGCATCGAGGAGAACGAAGTCGGCCGGTGCCCCGGGAGCCAGACCGAAGCGGTCGTCATCGAGCAGCTCCGTACCGTCCGGGCGGGCTCCGGCCATCACCCGGGCACCTCCGCGGGAGGCGATGTCGAGGCAGCCTTCGATATCGGCATCACGCCGGAAGCCGTTTGTGAACGCCAGCTGCCAGGTCCGGCGCAGCAGGTCACCATCACCGTAGGGACCCCAGTAGTCGCGCTGACCGTCCTCACCGAGGCCGAGGGCGATGGAACGCTCAGCGATCAGCGCCTGCGGCAGCACTCCCTTGGCCGGTGCCACCGTCGTCAGGGACACTCCGGCATCGGCGAGGACATCGAGGATCCGTCCGACCTCGGACCCCGGGTTCGTATTCAGCGCAAAGGCATGAGAGACCGTGACCTGCCCGTCCATGCCCGCCGCCCGGGTGCGGGCCGCGATCTCCTCGAGCGAGAACAGCCCCGCCGTCCCCGCCTCGTGGAGATGGATGTCGATGCCCTTGCCGTGCTTCTCCGCCAGATCGAAGACGACGTCGAGGTGGGAGACCGGATCCCGGTCGTACAGCAGCGGATCGAGACCCCCGACGAGATCGGCGCCCTCGGACAGTGCCGCATCGAGCAGCTCCCGCACACCTCGCTCCCGAACGATCCCGGCCTGCGGGAACGCCACGATCTGGATGTCGAGGACATCGGCATGCGCAGCCAGAGCCTCCTTGACCCCGTGGAACCGCTCGAGCCCGCAGTCGGCATCGACCTGGGCGTGCGAGCGGATGCGGGTCCCACCCGAAGCGATGATCGTCTCGATCGCGTAGGCGGCCTGGGCGGCGACGCTGCGTTCCCCGGACCGCCAGTTCTCCCGATCGTTCATGATGTATCCGTGCAGGGTGCCGTCGGCGGTGTGCGGCCGGAAGGTCTGACCCATCCGATTCGAATCCAGGTGCGCATGGACATCGCCGAGGCTGGGCAGCAGGATCCGCCCCGCACCGTCGATGACCTCGGGGCCGGTGACCGGGGCCGGAGCATCGGCGGCAGGGGAGAAGCCGGAGAACCGGCCTTCCGAGATCTCGACATCGACCGCCGGCGCCTCGGGCACACGCGGAAACAGTCGCACATTCTTCACAGTCGTCATGGGTTCAGCCTAAGACGAGAAAACGGTATACCATCGGAGGCGGCGTGGGCCTGTCGCGGTCCCCGCCGCCTAACGATGACAGGCGTCTGAAAGGATGAGCTCATGACGACTTCGCCCGAGCTCGGGTTCCGCCGCTCGCGCGGACTCGATGTGCTGGCACTGGCCTGCCTCGTCCTCATCGCCGCCTCTCTGCGACCGGCCGCCTCGTCGCTGGGACCCGTGCTCGCCGAGGTCAGCGACGGGTTCTCGCTCGCGGAATGGCAGACGGGTCTGCTCACGGCCCTGCCCGGCCTCGTCTTCGCGATCTGCGGCATCATCGCCGTACCCCTGCTGAAGAGGCTCGGGCTGTTTGCGAGCCTGGCGCTCAGCTGCTCCCTCATCGTCCTCGGCGTCGGGCTGCGCGCGGTCGTCGGCGAATGGACGTTCTTCGCTCTGCTCACGGTCCTCGCGCTGGCCGGGATGTCGATCGGCAACGTCATCCTGCCCGTCTACGTCAAGACCCGATTCCCGCACCGGCCCACGCTCGGAGCCACGACCTTCACCGTCTCCCTCGGGCTCGGCTCGATGCTGCCCTCGCTGTTCACCGCCCCCATCGCCGAGTCATTCGGCAGCTGGCGCTTCGGCCTCGGCTTCTGGCTTCTCATCCCGGCCTCGGCCCTCATCACCTGGACCGCCCTGAGGCTGCTGGGCTCCGTCCCCGACCCAGGGCGGAAGCGCACCGAGGCGGGTGAGGAGTCGAAGGACGAGCCGCCTCGGCGATCCGTCTTCACCTCTCCGAAGGCCCGGTACATGGCGATGTTCTTCGGGCTCCAATCGGCCAACGCCTACGTCCAGTTCGGCTGGGTCCCGCAGATCTACCGCGACGCCGGCCTCGATCCGTTCCTCGCCGGGATCATGCTCACCATCGTCACCTTCGGCGGGCTGCCCGGCGGATTCCTCGCCCCGCAGATCATCGTCCGCAACATCGCCCCGCGCGCCTTCCTCGTCTCCTTCGCCGTCAGCGCCGTCGCCGGCTACCTCGGCCTGCTGCTGGCTCCCGATACCCTGCCCGCGCTGTGGGCGGTCTTCCTCGCCTATGGAGGATTCGCGTTCCCCGCAGCGCTCGCCCTCATCACCTCTCGGACCAGGAACGTGTCCGTCACGGCCTCCACCTCGGCGTTCGTGCAGTCGACCGGCTACGTCCTCGCCGCGGTCGGACCGCTGGTGGTCGGCGGTCTGCTCGGCTGGAGCGGAGGCTGGAGCGTGCCGCTGATGTTCATGGTCGCAGTCTCCGCTCTGATGGGAATCAGCGGCTGGGCCTCGGCGGGGCCCGGCAGCGTCGATGACGAACTCGAATCACACGGCGGTCCCGGTGGCACAGGGGCGAGAGACTGACCCATAATGGAAGCACCAGGACCCCATCTGAGGAGAATCGACGCTCGTGGACATCAACGATCTCGGCAATGACATCGACAAAGTACTCGTCTCGGAAGAGCAGATAGCCGCACGACTCGTTGAACTGGCAGCCGCCATCGATGACGACTACAAAGACAAGGACATCCTCCTCGTCGGCGTGCTCAAGGGTGCCGTCATGGTCATGGCCGACCTCGCCCGCGCCCTGCACTCACCGGTGACGATGGACTGGATGGCCGTGTCCTCCTACGGATCGGGGACGAAGTCCTCCGGCGTCGTGCGCATCCTCAAGGACCTCGACACCGACCTCACCGATCGTCACGTCCTCATCGTCGAGGACATCATCGACTCCGGTCTGACCCTGTCCTGGCTGGTCCAGAACCTGCGCACCCGCGGTGCCGCGACCGTGGAGATCTGCACGATGCTGCGCAAGCCCGAGGCCGTCAAGGTCGACATCGACGTCAAGTACGTCGGCTTCGACGTGCCCAACGAATTCGTCATCGGCTACGGCCTCGACTATGCCGAGAAGTACCGCAACGTGCCCTTCGTGGCGACGCTGGCTCAGCACGTCTACAGCTGAGCCTGTTTTACGCTCGCGGCGAACCGGTCGGTCTCCCACTGTCCGCGGCGGAATAGATCCGCTCGGATTCGGGCTATGCCGGTGCACTGTCATCGCGGTGCGTCGGCATCGCGGCGACGCGCGGTCGCGGTGCATCGGCATCGCAGGGCCCGTCGATTCGGGCTGTGCCGGTGCGAAGTACTAGGCTGTGGGGGATGTTCCCAGGCAGCCTCGGTAGCCTGAAACGGTTGCCCACATCTTTTTCCTGAGAGGACTTATGGCCGAGTCGAAGAAACGTCGCCCGCTGCTGAACAAGGCGACGAGGGGCCCACTGGTCTGGATCGTCATGGCGCTGCTCGTGGTCTCGATCGGCGCTCTGCTCTTCAGCCAGACCGGTTTCAGCCAGATCGACACAGAACAGGGTCTGGAACTGCTGGGAGACGACAAGGTCGAACAGGCGAAGATCGTCGACAAGGATCAGCGCGTCGACCTCACCCTCAAGGACGACTACAAGGTCGACGGCAAGGACTTCGGCAAGAAGGTCCAGTTCTTCTACATCGAACAGCGCGGCGACCAGGTCGTCAAGGCCGTCGACTCCGCGAAGCCGGACAAGGGGTTCACCGACGAGGTGCCCAAACAGTCCTGGCTGATGTCGCTGCTGGGCACCCTCATCCCGTTCGTCATCATCTTCATCGTCTTCTGGTTCCTCATCTCCCAGATGTCGGGCGGGAAGATGATGAGCTTCGGCAAATCGAAGGCCAAGCTCGTCAACAAGGAGAACCCGGACGTCACATTCAAGGACGTCGCCGGCGTGGACGAAGCCCTCGAGGAACTCGAAGAGATCAAGGAGTTCCTCGCCGAACCCGAGAAGTTCAAGGCCGTCGGCGCGAAGATCCCCAAGGGCGTGCTCCTCTACGGCCAGCCCGGCACCGGTAAGACCCTGCTGGCGAAGGCCGTCGCCGGTGAGGCCGGTGTGCCGTTCTACTCGATCTCCGGTTCGGACTTCGTCGAGATGTACGTCGGCGTCGGTGCCTCGCGCGTCCGCGACCTCTTCGAACAGGCGAAGTCCAACGCCCCGTGCATCATCTTCATCGACGAGATCGACGCCGTCGGCCGCCAGCGCGGCGCCGGCATGGGCGGCGGTCACGATGAGCGAGAGCAGACACTCAACCAGCTCCTCGTCGAGATGGACGGCTTCGACGTCAAGACCAACGTCATCCTCATCGCCGCGACGAACCGTCCCGACGTCCTCGACCCGGCGCTGCTGCGTCCCGGCCGCTTCGACCGGCAGATCCCCGTCGAAGCCCCGGATATGAAGGGCCGCCAGCACATCCTCGAGGTCCACGCCGCCGACAAGCCCCTGGCCGACGAGGTCGACCTCGGCCAGGTGGCCAAGCGCACCCCCGGGTTCTCCGGCGCGGACCTGGCCAACGTCCTCAACGAGGCGGCCCTGCTCACCGCCCGCGAAGGTGCGAAGGTCATCGACAACCGGATCCTCGACGAAGCCATCGACCGGGTTATCGCCGGCCCGCAGAAGCGGACCCGTCTGATGAACGACAAGGAACGCCTCGTCACCGCCTACCACGAGGGCGGACACGCCCTGGTGGCCGCGGCCATGAACCAGACCGACCCGGTCACGAAGGTCACGATCCTCCCGCGCGGCCGGGCTTTGGGCTACACCATGGTGCTGCCGAGCGAGGACAAGTACTCCACCACCCGCAACGAGCTGCTCGACCAGCTCGCCTACGCGATGGGCGGACGTGTGGCCGAGGAGATCGTCTTCCACGATCCGACGACCGGAGCGAGCAATGACATCGAGAAGGCGACGAACATCGCCCGGAAGATGGTCACCCAGTACGGCATGAGCGAGAAGCTGGGCATGGTCAAGATCGGCGACGATCAGTCCGAGCCCTTCGCCGGACGCGGTTACGGCGGCGGCGACGAATACGGCGACTCGACCCTGTCCTCGATCGATGTCGAGGTCCGCGGACTCATCGACTCCGCCCACGCCGACGCCTACTGGGCGCTGACCCACAACCGCGACGTCCTCGACAATCTCGCCTACCAGCTGCTCGAACGCGAGACCCTCGACCAGGCGGCTCTCGAGGCGATCTTCGCCGCCGTCGTCAAGCGCCCCGTCCGCGACGTGTGGCTGGCCCACGACGACCGCCCGGTGTCCGAACGCGGGCCCATCGATCCGCCCGCCACGCAGAACGGCCGGACCACAGGTGAGGGTTCGACCGACGCCGAGGTGGACACGACCGACATCCCCGGCGCCGGACCTTCGGGTGTGAGCGGACCGAACGTGCCGCACAACCCGCCGGGACCCCAGAACCCGAACGATCCGGGCACACAGGGACCGCAGAACCCGAACGATGACAGAGGGAACAGCATCTGATGGCCGACATCGAAGGGGCAGTCGCCGGTCTCGGCGAGCCTCCGGCAGGGCACGAGAACAAGGTCGACCAGGACCGCATCGCCGCTGCCGTACGTGAGATCCTCATCGCCGTCGGCGAGGACCCCGACCGGGAAGGACTCGTCGAGACCCCCGGACGTGTCGCGCGGGCGTATGAGGAGATCTTCGCCGGACTCCACCGCGAGCCCTCCGAGGTCCTCGGCGTCACTTTCGACATCAGCCACGAAGAGCTCGTGCTCGTCCGCGACATCGACCTGTATTCGACGTGCGAACACCACCTCGTGCCTTTCCACGGCGTCGCCCACATCGGCTACATTCCCAGCAAGCAGGGCAAGGTCACCGGCCTGTCGAAGCTCGCCCGCCTCGTCGAGATCTACGCCCGCCGTCCGCAGGTTCAGGAACGCCTGACCTCGCAGATCGCCGACGCCCTCGTCGAACACCTCGAACCGCAGGGCGTCATCGTCGTCGTCGAAGCCGAGCACCTGTGCATGACGATGCGCGGGGTCCGCAAGCCCGGAGCCTCGACGATCACCTCGGCCGTGCGCGGGCAGCTGCGCGAAAGCGCCTCCCGCGCCGAAGCGATGAGCCTGATCCTCGGCCGCTAGAGACTCGGCCGTGAGAGAACCGACGATGGACATGTCTGCGAAGCAGGAGGCAGCGATGCACGTTCCCGGACGGCGCGAACGCACGAAGATCATGGGCGTCCTCAACGTCACCCCGGACTCGTTCTCCGACGGAGGGTTCTGGTTCGATCACGACAAGGCGATCGCCCACGGGCTCGAACTCATGGCCGCCGGTGCCGACATCATCGACGTCGGAGGAGAGTCGACGAGGCCCGGCTCCGTGCGCGTCGACGAAGACGAAGAGCTGCGTCGCGTCGTCCCCGTCGTCCGTGAACTCGCCGCCGCCGGCGCTGTGATCAGCGTCGACACGATGCGCGCCCGCGTCGCCCGGGACTCCCTGTCTGCCGGTGCCCACATCATCAACGACGTCTCCGCCGGTCAGTCCGACCCCAGCATGCTCGCGCTCGCCGCCGAGTCCGCCGCACCCATCGTGCTCATGCACTGGCGCGGCTATCTCGATCAGGCATCGGCGACCTTCCACTACGACGATGTCGTCGCCGAGGTGATCGACGAGCTGCGCGCCCGCATCGACGAAGCCATCGCCGTCGGGGTCGACCCTGCGAACATCGTCGTCGACCCAGGGCTCGGATTCTCGAAGAACGCCGAACACAACTGGCAGATCCTCGCCGCCCTCGACGAGTTCTCCGTCCTCGACCACCGACTCCTCGTCGCCGCCAGCCGCAAACGCTTCATCTCCAGCCTCATCAGCCCCGAGGACCCGAAGCGCGCCGAACAGGCGGCCAAGGATCAGGCGACGGCCGCGATCTCGGCCATCTCCGCACAGGCCGGCGCCTGGGCGGTCCGCGTCCACGATCCGGCCACCTCGGCGATCGCCTGCCGAGTCGTCGACGCCGTCGCCGATCACGCCCCGGCGCACGTCGGGACCGACGGTTCAGCCGGGACCGACGGTTCTGCCGGGTCGGCGCAGAGCGGGGGAGCGGTATGAGCGAGAGTGCGGCAGCCACGGCGCCGGACCGGATCGAGCTGCGCGGCCTGCGGGTCCACGGCAATCACGGCGTCTTCGAATTCGAGAAGCGCGAGGGCCAGGACTTCGTCATCGACGTCACCCTGCACACCTCCGTGGCCCGGGCGGCGGCCACCGACGACCTCACCGAGACAATCCACTACGGCGAACTCGCCGAGGATGTTGCCGGCATCGTCGAGAACACCACCTTCGACCTCATCGAGACCCTGGCCGAGACCATCGCCGACCACTGCCTGAACCTGTGTGAGCACGTCGAGGTCGTCGTCCACAAACCCTCCGCGCCGATCCGACGGACCTTCAACGATGTCAGCGTCAGCGTCGAACGCCGCCGCCCCGCAGCCGCGAACGGAACCGACGGGTCGGCCGAACGCAGCGAGGCCTACCTCAACCTCGGTGCCAACCTCGGCGATGCCCGCGACACCCTCGACCAGGCCGTCGAGGCGCTCGAGCGCCACCCTGAGATCAGCGTCGAGAAACGCTCCTCGCTCTACCGGACGGCACCCTGGGGAGGGGTCGAGCAGAACGACTTCCTCAACCTCGGGCTCATCGTCACCACCACCCTGACCGCCGCCGAGCTGCTGGCGGTCGCCCAGGGAATCGAAGTCGCCTGCGGGCGCACCCGGGAGCTGCGCTGGGGGCCGCGCACACTCGACATCGACCTCATCCGCTTCGGCACCGGCGGCCACGAACTGGTCAGCGACACGGATCGTCTCACGCTGCCGCACCCGCGCGCCCACGAACGCGCCTTCGTGCTTGCCCCCTGGGCCGAGCTCGACGCAGATGTGACCGTGCTGACCCCGCAGGGCAGACGCCCGATCGGCGAACTGCTCGACGACCTCGACGATCAAGAAGTCACCCGGATCACCTGACCGAGACCGACCGCGATCTGAGAGACTGGATTCCATGCAGAGAACCTCCTCGTCCACCCTCGCCGTCTGGGCCGTGATCGGCACGGTGCTCGCGATCGTGGTCGACGTGGTGCTCGAAAGCCAGGGCTTCGCACTGCCCGGCCTGCCGTGGTTCGCGATCATCGGCATGCTCGTCCTCGCCGCAGTCCTGCTCGTCCTCGGCTGGCCGATCAAGAAGTGGAACGACGGGGACCGGACCAAGGAGATCGACCCGCTCCAAGCCGCACGGGTCGCCGTCATGGCCAAGGCCAGCGCCCTGACCGGGGCGGGCCTGGCCGGCTGGTACCTCGGCAACGCGGGTTACTACTTCCTGTCGGCCCCGGGCATCCGCAACGACCTCGCGGCAGGTATGCTTGTCGCGATGATCTCCGCCGCGGCACTCATGATCGTCGGCATCATCGTCGAGGGATTCTGCGAGATCCCGCCCCAAGACCCGCCTGGAGCTGAAACAGCATGAACCGTGACCTCTCGTTCTCCATCGGAGCCGATGTGCCCTTCAACCGCGTCAGCCCGAAGTACGGCTCCAAAGAGGTCCTCGCGTCACTGACCCTGCTCATCCCGATGCTCATCGTCGCCCTGGTCTTCGCCATCATCTTCACCGCCGATGTGCCCTGGCTCCACCTCATCTGGGCGGCCGTCCTCGTCTACGGGGTCGTCTCCACCATCATCATCCTCCGTCAGGCGCGGGCCATCGGCTACGCCGAACGCGAGGACGACCTGCTCATCCGCCGCGGCATCATGTTCCACAAGGCCACCGTCGTGCCCTACGGTCGCCTCCAGTTCGTCGATGTCGACGCCGGCCCCATCGACCGCATGTTCGGCCTGGCCACCGTCAAACTCCACACCGCCTCGGCGGCCACGGATGCGACGATCCCCGGACTGCCCCGCGCCGAGGCCGACCGGCTGCGCGACAGCCTCGCCGGACTCGGCCAGGCCAACCTGGCGGGACTGTGACGATGAGCGAGGAACCGAAGCCCACCGAGGAGACCCGTGCCTCAGCAGAGCAGACCCGTGCTTCAGCAGAGCAGACCCGTGCCTCAGCGGATGCGGGAACCGGGGGCGCCGTCGCCGAGGCGGCCGCCCCCGAAGTCTGGCATCGTGTCCATCCGCTGACGCCGATCCTCGAGAGCATCGGCGTCCTCGTCGGCATCGTCATCGCCGCTGCCTACGGCCTGCAGAACTTCTTCCAGTCGGCCGTCGAGGACCTGGCCAACGGAAAGTCCGTCGACCTCACCTTCGCCGGCTGGCTGCGTACGCATCCGCTCGTGATCCTCGCAGTCGTCGGCGGAATCATCCTCATCCTCCTGCTCACTGCCTTCTTCAGCTGGTTGGCGTGGAGAGTGATGGGATACCGCGTCGATGACGAGGCGATCTACTACCGGCGTGGACTGCTGTCGAAGAAGCTGCGCAAGGCTCGCCTGGACCGGGTGCAGTCGATCGACCTGCAGCAGAAGCTGCTGCCGCGGATGCTCGGCATGGCCGAACTCGTCTTCGACGTCGCCGGCGGCACCGACTCGAACATCTCCCTGAAGTACCTGTCGAAGAAGCGCGCCGAAGAGCTGCGCGACGAACTCCTGCGCACCGTCAGGACGAAGAAGCAGCAGGGTGCGGAAGCCCACACGCACGCACCCGCTCCGGAGGGCGGGTCTGTGACCTCTGCGCAGGCGGCGACGGGAGCGGCGGCTGCGAGCCCGACAGCCGAGACGCCCGGGACGCCAGTCGCACCGGCAGCCGGCGGCCTCGGAGACGAACCGGAGTCGGGCGTCGACCGGTCCGTTCCCGAACGCGGCGACGACAGCCTCGGTGTGCGCCTGACCAAACGACTCGGCGCCATGGCCGACGGCGTCTCGTCCGAAGCCGAAGGCAGCCTCGGCGATCTGCTCGCCCCGTACCACCTCGCGCCGAGCATCGGGGAGGAGGGTGAGATCATCCGGGTGCCCGTCCACCGCGTCGTCGTCGCCTCGCTGCTCAAGACCGAAACCCTCATCTCCGTCATCGTGGTGCTGGCCGTCATCACCGCCGCCATCGTGATGCTGGCGCTCGGCATCAAGGAAGCCTTCATCCCGATCCTCGTCGGTGTCCTGCCCGGTGTCTTCGCGGCTTTCTCCGTGTTCCGGAAGAACCTCGACAACGCGAACTTCGTCGTCCGCCTCGGCGAATCCGGGCTCGCGGTCAACCACGGACTGTTCTCCACCTCCCGCAAGGTCATCCCCCTCGATCGGATCCAAGCGGTCTGCCTGCACCAGCCGCTGCTGTGGCGGTGGGCCGGATGGTGGCAGGCCGAATACAACATCGCCAGCGACAGCAGCGACAAGGACTCGAACCTGCTGCTGCCCGTCGGCGATGTCGACCAGGCCCTGCTCATGGTCGGCCTCGCACTGCCCGACCCGCAGCTGCCTGAGGGCGTCGCCGCCGACACCCTCGTCCGCTCGGCGATGTACGACCGCAAGTCCACGCATCCGCAGGCGGCCGACGCCGAAGCCCTCTTCCACGGCCAACCCCGCTCCTCCCGGATCCTCGACCCGCTGGTGTGGAAGCGGCGGGCCTACGCGCTGACCGGTTCGCTGCTCGTCCTGCGCCTCGGCGTACTCGACCGCCGCGTCGACTTCGTCCCGCATGTGCGCGTGCAGTCCCTGCGATACCACCAGGGCCCGCTCATGCGCGCCCGCGGACTCGGCACGGTGTCGGTGCACTCGACCGCCGGGCCCATCCACCCGACCGTGACCCACCAGAGCGATGAGGACGCCAAGCGGTTCTTCATCGAACACGCCGAACGCACCCGCATCGCTCGTCAGCGCTTCGACGCCGCGGCCAAGACCGCCCCGGGCGGCAGAGAGGATGAACGATGAGTCAGGACGAGGCTCCACGGCTGGGCATCGGAATCATCGGCTGCGGTCGGGTCGGAGCCAGCATCGGAGCGGCCTGGCGGCAGGCAGGCCACGCGATCATCGGAGTCAGCGCCACCTCGGCGGCCAGTCGCGAACGCGCCGCGGACATGCTGCCCGGTGTGCCGATCCTCGATCCCGACGCCATCACAGAACGCGCCGAACTCGTGCTGCTGGCCGTACCGGACGATGAGATCGCGCCCCTGGTCACGGGGCTGGCGAACCTCGGTCGGATCCATTCCGGGCAGATCCTCATCCACTGCTCGGGCCGGTACGGGACCGACGTGCTCGAAGCCGGGACCCGCCTCGGCGCCCTGCCCATCGCCCTGCACCCGTCCCTGACGTTCACGGGCACCGACGTCGACCTCACCCGGCTGCGGCAGGCGACGATCGCCGTCACGGCCGTCGCGCCGATCCGGCCGGTGGGGGAGGCGCTCGTGGTCGAACTCGGCGCCGAACCGATCGCGATCGCCGAGGCCGACCGGCCGCTCTACCACGCGGCCATCACGCATGCGTCGAACCATTCGATCACGATCATCGCCGAAGCGATGGAGATGCTCGCCGAGGCGGGGGTCGAGGATCCGTCGCACGTGCTCCACGCCCTCATCGACGCGAGCACCGCGAACACCCTGCAGAACGGGGCGAAGGCGCTGACGGGGCCCGTCAGCCGCGGTGACGTCGGCACGGTCGAGGCGCACCTGGCGGCGCTGAGCGAATACAGCCTGAGCCGGTCGAGCCCTGCGGCCCGCAACAGCTACATCGCGCTGGCCCGGTCGACGACGGCGAAGGCGCTGGCGATGGGGCGCATCACCGAGGCGGCCGCGCAGGAGATCCTCGGCGTCCTCGATCAAGCCCTGCTCGAGTCCTGAGTCGACCCCGACGGTGCTGCTCGACCGATTCCGGCGGGTGTGAGCGAGGGCATCCGAATTCCCCCGTGCGGCGGGTGCACGGTAGCCTTGAAGCATGGCGAATACCGAGTCGAAGACCACTGAGAACGCAGACCTTTCACCCGAACATCTCGATCCGGAGCAGATCCGGATCCGAAAGGAAAAGCGTCAGCGTCTCCTCGACGACGGCACCGAGGCCTACCCTGTCGAGGTGCCGCGCACCCATACGCTGGCAGAGATCCATGCCGCCCATGACGGACTCGAGGCCGGAGACGAGACCGAGGACATCGTCGGCGTTATCGGTCGTGTCGTCTTCGTCCGCACGACCGGCAAGCTGTGCTTCGTCACCCTCCAGTCCGGCGACGGCACCCGCCTGCAGGGTATGCTCTCGCTGCGTGAGGTCGGTCAGGAGCGCCTCGATGACTTCAAGACCGATGTCGACCTCGGCGACTTCCTGTTCCTGCACGGGCGAGTCATCAAGTCCAAGCGCGGCGAGCTCTCGGTGCTCGCCGACTCGTGGACGCTGGCCTCGAAGGCGCTGCGCCCACTGCCGGGCCTGCACACCGAACTCGCCGAGGACACCCGCGTGCGCCAGCGCTACCTCGACCTCATCACCCGCGAACAGGCTCGCGAGACGATGCTCACCCGCGCGAAGGTGATGTCCTCGCTGCGGAAGACCTTCGCCGAGCAGGACTTCGTCGAGATCGAGACCCCGATGCTGCAGACCATGCACGGCGGTGCCTCGGCGCGTCCCTTCAAGACGCACATGAACGCCTACGACATCGACATGTATCTGCGCATCGCGCCCGAGCTGTTCCTCAAGAGGGCCATCGTCGGCGGCATCGAGAACGTCTTCGAGATCAACCGCAACTTCCGCAACGAGGGCGCTGACTCCACTCATTCCCCGGAGTTCGCGATGCTCGAGGCCTACCAGTCCTACGGCGACTACCATTCGATCGCGGACCTGACGAAGACGCTGATCCAGAACGCGGCGCAGAACGCCACCGGTTCGCTCGTCGTCACCCTCGACGACGGCTCGGAGTACGACTTCGGCGGCGACTGGGCGGTTGTGAGCATGTACGAATCGCTGTCAGAGGAGTCCGGCGTGGAAGTCACCCCCGAGACAGGGCTCGACGTGCTCGATGCGATCGCAGCGGATCACGACGTCGACCTCAACGGAGTGTTCCGCTCGCACGGCAAGTACGTCGAGGAGCTGTGGGAGCACTTCTACCAGGACCGGCTGTGGGAGCCGACCTTCGTCACCGACTTCCCCGTCGACACCTCACCGCTGGTGCGCGAGCACCGGGAGAAGAAGGGCGTCGTGGAGAAGTGGGACCTCTACGTGCGCGGATTCGAACTGGCCACCGGCTACTCCGAGCTCGTCGACCCGGTCATCCAGCGTCAGCGCTTCGAAGCCCAGGCCGCCGACGCGGCCCGCGGCGACGATGAGGCCATGGGCCTCGACGAGGACTTCCTCATGGCGATGGAGCACGGAATGCCGCCGACCGGAGGCATGGGCATGGGCCTCGACCGTCTGCTCATGGCGCTGACCGGATTGGGAATCCGCGAAACCATTCTCTTCCCATTCACGAAGCCCTTGGCGGCTTCACACGAGGACACAGCCGAGGAGGGCTGATTGCCATGATGGAAATCCTCAAAGCGCTGCTTCCCTCGATCTGCGTCGGACTGCTGTTCTGGTATGTGATTAGGAACATCCTCCGCGCCGATCGCAATGAGCGCGAACAGGTCGATAAATACTATTCGGAGATTGACGCTAACGAAGTCGACAACAATTCGGAATCAGATGTTAGGATGAATGCGACAAAAACCTCTGATTACGAAAAGAGTGAACATGGCAAGGGAAATGCGCCTCGTTCTCACGGATGATTTCGACGGAACCGAAGCGGCAGAAACCGTGCGCTTCAGCTTGGACCAGGCAACGTACGAACTCGAGCTCTCAACAGAGAATGCCGATAAGCTTCGTGAGACTTTCGCCCCATTCATCGCCAAAGCACGTCGCGTAGCCAATACCGGCGGTCGTGCCCGTCGCGGCGGCTCCGCCGGCCCGAAGCGGGACACCGCCAAGATCCGCGAATGGGCACAGAACAACGGTTACCAGCTCGGTGACCGCGGCCGGATTCCTCTTGAGATCGTCGAGGCCTACGAGGCCGCGGAGAAATAAGAGGCTCGGCTCACAGTCGCGAACTCCGAACACAGTCCTGAGGGACCAGCGAATTCCATCGCTGGTCCCTCAGGACTTTTTCACGTTGAGATCACGAGCATTCCGCGGGTTCCACGGCAAGGTACGTGGGCAGAACCTCGCGGATACGCAAACTCAGCCAATTGCCAGGAATTAAGAATTTGAAAGACATGGGGGCGAAGAGGCTGTCAAATACGACAGCGAATTCCGGACCGCATCAAGGGAGCCTGTGGTGCATGAACGATGCGGATATCCGGTATCCAGGCGGAGCCGCTATGCGGGTGCATTCAGCTGGGTCCGTGCTGCCTGCAGATGCTCCGGCTCGCCTGTCTGCAGTGCGAAGAGCCCCAAATCGACGGGCGTGGCGGAGTAGAGTTCATCGCAGTGTTCGGCGAACCTCGGCCAGACGCGACCCCCTGCTTCGACATACCGCGCGATCGTCATCTCGAAGGCAGCCGCAGAGACGCTGGCGCGGTGGAACACGAAGTCCCGGGCCGGATCGCCGACGGCAGCGGTCGTCCAGTCGAGGATGCCCACGTTGATCGGGCCGGCCATGAGCTGATGAGCCGGATACACCTCGCCGTGGGTGACAGCCGTGAACGTCGGCCAGAAGCTGTCGTCGTCGAGCCACTCTCTCCATCTCCGACGCAGGCTCGGTGCCACGTCGAACTCGGCGTCGACTCGTGCGACGTCATCGCACTTGCGCTGCCGCACCTCGGCGGGGGAGAGGATCGGGATGCCCGAGCCCCGAACGGCATCCGGATCGACGGTGTGCAGCTCGGCGAGCACACCACCGAGCGATTCGGCGTATTCGGGGGACTCGACATCGACATGCCACCGCGGCTGTCCGTCATCGCGAAGCGTCAACCCGGGAGTGCCCGGCAGAAGCGGGTAGGCGATGAGTTCCTCTGTGTGAATCTGCCAGTCAGGGACTGCGATGCTCAGGTGCGGTGCGATATTCCTCAGGAAACGCCCCTCGACGGCGGCGCGGGCGGCGACGTCCGGGCGCCGAGGTATCCGGAGCACCCAGGATCGGCCGTCGACGGCCTCGCCGATGGCGACCTGGAAATCGAGGCCGAGTTCGTTGATCGTGATGGACTCGGCCACGAGGTCGAGACCATGATCGAGAGCGGATTCCCGGATGGTCGAACGATCGGCGGGCATAGAAACGGCCTTTCTGACCAGATTGCGTGTCCCTCGAGTCTAGGGAATTTCGCCCACAGCCAAACGGTTTCGGCTCATGGCGAAACGTGCAATAGAACCGCGCCGATGGTCGTTAGGCTCAGAAGAATCAGAAGACCGAGGAGGATGAATATGTTCGAGCGGTTCACCGACCGAGCACGACGCGTCGTGGTGCTCGCGCAGGAAGAAGCGAAACTTCTCAAACACAACTACATCGGAACCGAGCACATTCTGCTCGGCCTCATCCATGAGGGTGAGGGCCTGGCGGCAAAGGCTCTCGAGGGCATGGACATCTCCCTCGAACAGGTGCGGGACCAGGTCCAGGAGATCATCGGCCAGGGACAGCAGGCCCCCAGCGGCCACATCCCCTTCACACCACGGGCGAAGAAGGTCCTCGAACTCAGCCTGCGTGAGGCCCTGCAGCTGGGCCACAGCTACATCGGCACCGAACACATCCTGCTCGGCCTCATCCGAGAGGGTGAGGGAGTCGCTGCTCAGGTGCTCGTCAAGCTCGGAGCCGACCTCGGACGGGTCCGCCAGGAAGTCATCAAGCTGCTCTCCGGCTACCAGGGCAAGGAACCTGTTTCCGCCGGCGGGCGCGAAGAGGGAGCTCCGTCGGGATCGCTCGTGCTCGACCAGTTCGGCACCAACCTCACCGCAGCGGCCCGCGAGGCGAAGCTCGACCCGGTCATCGGACGTCATGAACAGATGCAGCGCGTGATGCAGATCCTCTCGCGGCGCACGAAGAACAACCCTGTGCTCATCGGCGAACCCGGTGTCGGCAAGACCGCTGTGGTCGAGGGGCTGGCTCAGGCCATCGTCAACGGCGATGTGCCAGAGATCCTCACGGACAAGCAGCTCTACACACTCGACCTCGGTTCGCTGGTCGCCGGCTCGCGCTACCGCGGTGATTTCGAGGAACGCCTGAAGAAGGTGCTCAAGGAGATCCGCACCCGCGGCGACATCATCCTCTTCATCGACGAGATCCACACCCTCGTCGGGGCCGGTGCCGCCGAAGGCGCAATCGATGCCGCATCGATCCTCAAGCCCATGCTGGCTCGCGGAGAGCTGCAGACCATCGGTGCGACCACTCTCGACGAGTATCGCAAGCACATCGAGAAGGATGCCGCCCTCGAGCGTCGTTTCCAGCCGATCCAGGTTCCAGAGCCGTCGCTGGCGCATTCGATCGAGATCCTCAAGGGTCTGCGCGACAAGTACGAAGCGCACCACAAGGTCACCGTCACCGACGGTGCCCTCGCGGCGGCGGTGAACATGTCCGATCGCTACATCAACGACCGGTACCTGCCGGACAAGGCGATCGACCTCATCGACGAAGCCGGTGCCAAACTGCGCATCTCACGTCTGTCCGTACCTCAGGAGGTGCGTGACCTGGAGGAGAAGATCCTCGAGGCCCGGCACCGCAAGGAGGCCGCGATCGACGCGCAGGACTTCGAACTCGCCGCCTCTGAGCGCGATTCCGAGATGAAGCTGGTCAAGGAGAAGGAAGAGCAGACCGAGGCCTGGCGCAAGTCCGGCACCGACACCTCGAAGGTCGTCGACGCCGATCTCATCGCCGAGGTGCTCGCCTCTGCCACCGGCATCCCGATCTTCAAGCTCACCGAGGAAGAGTCCTCGCGTCTGCTGCGGATGGAAGACGAGCTGCACAAGCGCGTCATCGGTCAGAACGATGCGGTCAAGTCGATCTCGCGGGCGATCCGTCGCACCCGAGCCGGCCTGAAGGACCCGAAGCGGCCGTCCGGTTCGTTCATCTTCGCCGGTCCCACCGGCGTGGGCAAGACCGAGTTGGCAAAGGCTCTGGCCGAGTTCCTCTTCGGCGACGAGGACTCGCTCATCAGCCTCGATATGTCGGAGTACTCCGAGAAGCACACCGTGTCGCGGCTGTTCGGTTCGCCTCCGGGATACGTCGGCTACGAAGAGGGCGGTCAGCTCACCGAGAAGGTGCGGCGCAAGCCGTTCTCCGTCGTCCTCTTCGACGAGGTGGAGAAGGCCCACTCGGATATCTTCAACTCGCTGCTGCAGATCCTCGAAGACGGTCGTCTCACCGACTCCCAGGGCCGTGAGGTCGACTTCAAGAACACGATCATCATCATGACGACCAACCTCGGTACGCGCGACGTCTCGAGCGGACTCCAGCTCGGATTCCAGGTCGAGGGTGATACGAAGACGAACTACGACCGGATGAAACAGCGGGTCAACGAAGAGCTCAAGCAGCACTTCCGCCCCGAGTTCCTCAACCGTGTCGATGACACGATCGTGTTCCCGCAGCTGAGCAAGGAAGAGATCATCAAGATCGTCGACCTCTTCCTCGAACGCCTCGACACCCGTCTTGCCGATCAGGGCATGAAGGTCGAGGTCTCGGACGAGGCGAAGACTCTGCTCGCCGAGCGCGGCTACGATCCCGTCCTGGGTGCCCGACCGCTGCGTCGGACCATCCAGCTCGAGATCGAGGACACCCTGTCCGAGAAGATCCTGTTCAAGGAGATCGGCCGCGGGCAGACCATCAAGGTCGACGTCAAGGGCGAAGGCAAGGACGCGGAGTTCACCTTCGAAGGCACCGAGACCGAGAGCCTCACACCCGATCAGGGTGAGGAGAACGAACTCGCGGGCGCGGGTTCGTCAAGCTCCGGCGGATCGTCGGAGACCTCCGCCTGATCGACTGAGTCGAAAGGAGCCCGGGGTGACGGCAGAGGCCGTCGCCCCGGGCTCCTTCGTGTCCGCGAGGGCGTCAGATCCTTTCGTGTCCGCGGCAGAGTCGGTTTTGTTTCGGCTCTGCAGGGGAGTCGGACTCTTTCGCCGGTGCGTCGGCGGATGGTGTTGAATGAGGACATGAGCTCTTCAGGCGCCGGCTTCGATCACGAACAGATCTCCACAGACCATCATCACAAGCATGAACTCCCCAGCGGTCTGTATCTGCGTCGCGCCAGGACGGGCGACGTCAAAGGCATCGAAGCACTCGTGGCTCCACTGGCGTCCGAACGGATCCTGCTGGCCAAGGACACGGTGACCTATTTCGAATCATTGCAGGAGTTCTGGCTGGTCGTCGACCCTCAGCCCGACGGCTCCGAGGTCCTGGCCGGATGCGGAGCCCTGCACATCATCTGGTCCGACCTCGCCGAGGCACGCACGGTTGCGACCTCTCCCGACTATCGGGGCAGGGGAGTGGGAAAGGCGATCATCCGCCAGCTGCTGACCGATGCCCGTGAGATCGGGGTCGATCGGGTCTTCTGCCTGACCTTCGAAACCGGGTTCTTCGGCTCCCTCGGCTTCGAGCCGATCAAGGGCATCCCCGTCTCTCCCGAGGTCTACGTCGAACTCCTCCACTCCACCGACGAAGGTGTGGCGGAGTTCCTCGACCTGGCCCGGGTCAAGCCGAACACTTTGGGCAATTCGCGGATGATCAAGTACCTCTGACTCATCCCGGCAGCGTCAGCGCGCGGTCGTGCTTCTGCGCCAGACCATCGGTGATGAGGTCGCCGATGAGGCGGGAGATCCTCTCCGCGTCGGTGCTCAGTTCGCGCACGCGAGCCAACGCTGCTGCCGTCGGCTCATCGAGCGAGTCGAGGAGATCCGGGTCGAGCGCGGTCACCGAGGTCGTGAACAGATCGATGTCGACGCCCGACTGATCCGCACCGGCGGTGTGACCGGTCTTGAGCACATCCATGATCGCCCCGCGCAGCTGCCGGTCGGTGCCCGCCCACTTCTGAGTCTTCGGCTTCGTCGCCGAGGCTGGCCTGCCCAACTGGTACCACATGCAGATGTCCTGAAGCGGACAGGCGGCGCAGTCGGGATTGCGCGCCGTGCACACGAGTGCCCCGAACTCCATCACGCCTGCGTTCCATCGCACATGGTCGTGCTCGGGGACGAATCCGGAGGCCCAGACGGTCTCCTTCCGGCTCGGCGAGGTGGTGGGGCGCTCCCGCCCGGTGAAGAGGCGGATGAGCACGCGTCGGACGTTCGTGTCCAGAACTGTCGTTTTGCGACCGTGGGCGAAGGAGGCGACGGCGGCCGCGGTGTAGGAACCGATCCCCGGCAGCTCCTCGAGCTCCTCGGCGGTGTCGGGAACGGTGTTGTCCTTCGTCTCGGCGATGACGCGTGCGGCTTCCTGAAGTCTCAGCGCCCGCCGCGGATAGCCCAAGCGGTCCCAGCGCTGGAGCACCTCGGCGGTGGGTGCCGCAGCGAGGTCGGCCGGGGTCGGCCAGGCTGACATCCACTCCCGCCAGCGCGGTTCGACTCGTGACACAGGGGTCTGCTGCGACATGATCTCGCTGACGAGGACGGCCCAGGCGCTGGTCTCGGGGTGCCTCCACGGGAGGTCTCGGGCGGCTGATTCGAACCAGGAGATGATCGTGGACTGCACACGTCTGAGCGCCGGTTCGACCACCTCGGGGAAGGGCGAATCCGGCGTTGACGAAGTCGATTCGTGAGTGACTCGGTGTGTCATTTGGATGCTCATTCGCAATTGCCTAGGCTCAAAGCGATGACTCCTTCCAATCGTGGTTCGCAGCCGCAGCGAGCTGCTGGCCAGCCCCGCCAGTCTAGCGGGAAGCTGCCTGCCCACGTGTACCGCAGACGCCGCATCACGCTGGCCGTGTTCAGTCTTGTCGTCCTCGGGCTGCTGGTTCTGGGCATCGTCGGCATCGTCAAGGCGATCGGCGGCAGTGGGGGAGACGACGGCGAAGTCACAGCCGAACCATCGGAGCAGGAGACGACGACGGCGGCGCCTGTGCCGGATGAGAAGGCTGCGAGCGGGAAGTGTCCCGAGGGCAAGATCTCGCTCAAGGCGAAGGTCGACCCGGAATCCGTCAAGGACGGTGACAAGCCGGAGTTCGGGATGGTCATCGCGAATGACCATGACGCGACCTGCCTCATCGAGGTCGGTACGAAGAAGCAGGAATTCATCGTCAAGAAGGACGGTGACGTGGTCTGGTCGTCGAAGTACTGTGCTGCATCGAAGGATGAGAACGCAGAGGTCTCGACCGAGTTCGCGCCGCAGTCGGAGAAGACCGCGAAGCTCAAGTGGAATCGGATCCAGGTCGACAAGAACTGTAACAAGACGAACAAGGACTTCGAGTCCGGGGACTACGAGCTCGTCGTCAAACTCGATGACAAGCAGAGCAAGCCGGCGAAGTTCGAACTCGAGAAGAGCGCCGCCGAGAAGGCGAAAGAGAAGAAAGAGGCCGACGAGAAGAAGGCCGAAGAGGACAAGAAGAAAGCCGACGAAGACAAGAAGTCGGGTGCGGACGAGAAGTCCGATGACGGTGAGGGCTGAACCTCACGCTCCGCGGTAGGACCCGACTCCCCACGAATTTCCGTCGTGATCGCGGAAGTCGAATTCGCGGCCGCCGTGCTCCTGCGTCGCCACCGGTCTGACGATGGCGTGTCCCATGTCGACGATCTCCTGGTAGAGGCGGTCGACTTCACGTTCGGTATCGACGACGACATAGATCGAGCTGCCGCCGACGGCGTCGAGCGCGGATCCGTCATTGCGGACGGAGCCGATCATGATTCCGCCCGTGTCGCCGAGCGCGAATTCGGCATGGTCGACGACCGTCGGGTCCGATTCGCTGCGGACGATCAGACGCTCAGTGAACCCGAGCGTGAGCAGCAGAGCGATCGTGGCGTTCGCATCCGAGGTCCTCAGCGCCGGAAAGACTGTCGTGGTCATACCTCCAGGATGCGCCATTCAGGCGGGAAAGTCCCGAACTTTCTCGCACATTGCCTGCGCCCGGCCCTGCGCCCGGCGACCGGCCCTGCGCCCGGCGACCGAGTCAGGAGGTCTTGAGCAGAACCTGCACCGCTTCGGCGATGTGCTCGCATTCCTTGATCTTCATATTGTCCGGTGCCGGGACATTGCGCATGGCTTCCTTGGCGACGATGGCATGCGTGATCCCTAAGCGTCTGGCCTCGTTGAGACGCTGCCCGAGGTTGGGGACGTTGCGGACCTCACCGGACAGGCTGATCTCGCCGATGCCGACGAACTTCGTCCACAACGGCCTGCCCAGCGCCGCCGATGCCAGGGACAGGCAGATCGCCAGATCGCTGGCCGGCTCGGACAGCTTCGCCCCGCCGACGGTGGCGGCGAAGACATCGGACTTCGCCAACTGGACACCGGGGATGCTCTGACTGAGCACGGCCAGCATCATCGCCACTCGCGAGGAGTCGACACCGGAGACGGATCGCCGTGACTGACCCCCGGAGGACTCGGTGATGAGCGACTGCACCTCGACGAGCAGAGGACGCTTGCCTTCCTGAGTCACGGTCAGGCAGGTTCCCGGCGGATTCGATCCGCTGCGGGAGAGGAAGAGTCCCGACGGGTCTTCGAGGCTTTTGATCCCGTTCTCCTCCATGTCGAAGCAGCCGACGTCGTCGGTGGGTCCGAAGCGGTTCTTCACCGCTCTGAGCATGCGCAGACGCGAATGCTTCTCGCCTTCGAAGGTGCATACGACGTCGACGAGGTGCTCGAGGAGACGGGGCCCGGCGATCGTGCCGTCCTTCGTGATGTGGCCGACGAGCACCGTGGGCAGGGACTTGGCCTTGGCCTCCCTGATGAGTGCCGCGGCGACCTCCCGGACCTGGGTGACGCCGCCGGGGACTCCTTCGACCTCTGAGGACGCGAGCGTCTGGATGGAATCGACGATGAGCAGTTCCGGCGCCTCGGCCTCGATCATGCCCAGCACCGAACCGAGATCGGTCTCGGCAGCCAGCAGCAGCGAGTCTTCGAGGGCGTTGATCCTCTCGGCACGGAGTCGCACCTGACCGGCGGATTCCTCACCGGTGACGTAGAGGACCTTGGTGCCGAACTTCGCGATGCGGGCGGCCACATCGAGCAGCAGCGTCGATTTGCCCACGCCCGGTTCGCCGGAGAGGAGGACGACGGCACCGGGGACGATTCCGCCGCCGAGCACCCTGTCGAACTCACTGACGAAGGTCGACCGTGCCTGGGCCTGGGAGGAGTCGACTTCGTTGATCGACTTCGCGCCCGAGGACTTCTTGACCTTGGTCTTCACCTTCGAAGCGTTCGCGCCCTTCTCTTCGAGGGTGCCCCAAGCCTGGCATTCGGGGCAGCGCCCGAGCCATTTGACGGTCGAATAGCCGCATTCGGTGCAGGTGAATGACATACCGCAATTCTGGCACGAGGAGCTGACACGACGAGCGCACATGCGAAAGGGCGTCCGACGAACTGGTCGTCGGACGCCCCTTCGGACGGGAGTACGGAAGTGTGCTCAGTCGAGCGTGGTGAGGATTCGCGGCCCGTCCTCGGTGATGGCGATGGTGTTCTCCGAATGTGCGCCGTTCGATCCGTCGGCCAGGCGCAGGGTCCAGCCGTCCTTGTCGACGGTGAGCTTCTTCGAAGTGAAGGACCACCAGGGCTCGATGGCCAGAGTCAGGCCCGGCTTGAGGACGAGCCCACGACCGCCCTTGCCGCGGTTGGCCACGTGCGGATCCTCGTGCATCGTGTGGCCGAGTCCGTGGCCGCCGAAGTCGAGGTTGACCGGGATGCGCTGTTCGTCGGCAACGTCACCGATGGCCTTCGAAATGTCGCCGAGGCGGTTCCCGGCCTGGGCTGCGTTGATGCCGGCCTCCAGCCCGTTCCAGGTGGAGTCGATGAGTCGCTGGTCCTCGTCGCTGCCGTCTCCGACGACGACGGAACGTGCCGCGTCGGCGACCCAGCCGTCGATGGACACGGCGAAGTCGAGCGTGAGCAGGTCGCCGTCCTTGAGGACGTAGCTGTGCGGTTTGCCGTGGAGGACTCCGTCATTGACCGACAGGCAGATGACGTTGCGGAACGGGCCTTCGCCGAAAGACGGGGCGTAGTCCCAGTAGCACGACTTGGCTCCGGCGTCCTCGATGAGCTTCCGGGCCCGCTTCTCCAGGTGCATGATGTCCATGCCGGGTTCCGCGATCTCAGACAGTTCGGCCAGAGTCTTGGCGACGAAACGGCCGGTCACCGCCATCTTGTCGATCTCGGCGGGTGTCTTCAGCTCAATCACGGGGTCTCCTTCGGCGATGCACGAGGTGTCTGCGGTGTGCGGGCGTGCACTGGTGCGCACGGATTCGGCGGTGCGCGGGGGTGTCCACTGCGCACGGTTCACCGTCGATTCTAGTCGCTGTCGCCGCTGACGCTGTGGTCAGAGGCCTGTCCGTGACGAACCAGACAGACGCGCGCTCGGCCGGGGTTCGCGGGAGCCGGTCAGAGGCTCCCAACGCTCGTTCAAGAGTTGGCGCAATTTTCGATAGGTGCACGGCTCGATAGACGCGCTCACCCTTGAACGAGGAGGGAGAAGATGCGGAAACCGCTTCCTCAGAGGAACTCCACGCCCTGGGCCAGCGGCAGCTCGCCCGAGTAGTTGATTGTGTTCGTGGCCTGCCTCATGTAGGCCTTCCACGAATCGGTGCCCGACTCACGACCACCGCCGGTCTCCTTCTCCCCGCCGAAGGCTCCGCCGATCTCCGCCCCCGAGGTGCCGATGTTGACGTTGGCGATGCCGCAGTCAGACCGGGCCAGGAACCTCTCGGATTCAGCCAGCTCCGAGGTGAAGATCGCCGAGGACAGTCCCTGCGGCACGTCGTTGTGGACCTCCAGCGCCTCGTCGAGGTCCGAATAGGTCACGACGTAGAGGATCGGAGCGAAGGTCTCGTCCTGCATCACCGCCGTCTGCCCGGGCATACGCACCACGGCCGGTTCGACATAGTGCGCATCCGGCCGCTCATCGGCCAGCACGCGGCCACCGCCGCACAGCACCTTGCCACCCTCGGACTCGGCCTGCTCGAGCGCTGACTGCATCGCCTCAAACGAGCCCTCATTGATGAGCGGTCCCACGAGCACGCCGTCATCGGTCGGCGAGCCGATGCTCAATGTCCGGTAGGCCGCGACGATCTTGTCGACGAAGTCATCGGCGATCGACTCGTGAACAATGAGCCGCCGCAGGGTCGTGCACCTCTGACCGGCGGTGCCGGCGGCCGCGAAGACCACCCCGCGCAGGGCCAGATCGATGTCCGCGCTCGGAGCCACGATCGCGGCATTGTTGCCCCCGAGTTCGAGCAGAATCCGCCCGAACCGTTCGGCCACGACAGGCCCGACCTCACGGCCCATCCGCACCGAACCTGTCGCCGAGACCAAAGCCACGCGCTCATCGCGGACCATGACGTCACCGATGTCCCGACCCCCGATGAGGACAGGCGCGAGGTTCTCCGGTGCCCCCAACTCGGCGGCGGCCCGGGCGAGCAGGGACTGCGCCCCGAGCGCGGCGAGCACCGCGTTCTCCGATGGCTTCCACACCACCGCATCACCGGCGACGAGCGCCAGCGCCGTGTTCCACGAATACACGGCCACGGGGAAGTTGAACGCCGAGATCACACCGACGACGCCGAGCGGATGCCACGTCTCCATGAGCCTGTGACCGGCACGTTCGCTGGGCATCGTCTTGCCCCACAGCTGCCGGGACTGTCCGAGTGCGAATTCGCAGATGTCGATCATCTCCTGGACCTCGCCGGCAGCCTCCGAGGGGGTCTTGCCGGCCTCGACGGTGATGATCTTCGCCAGTTCCTCCTTGTGCTCGCCGAGCAGCTGACCCCAGCGCTGGACGAGCTGACCGCGGACGGGAGCGGGCACGTCGCGCCAGGACTCGAAGGCCTGCTGGGCACCTGCGATCTTGTCCGCCGCAGTCTCCGGAGTGTCCGCGGCGATCGTGCCGAGGTCCTGACCGGTGATGGGGGAGCGGGCAGGCAAGGTCGCCGAGGCTGCCGGCCCCTCGAGTACGTCAGCGCCGACTCCGCAGGCGCGCAGCCCCTCATTGAGAAGGTCGGTGATGGTCTGGTCGGTGGGCAGTGCAGTCATGGTGATCCTTTCGTTCTGTGGCGGTGTTCGAAGCGGTGGTCGGGCGGGCCTGCGGCTCGGGCGGGTCGGGTGAGTATCAGTCAGACGACGTTGAGCTCCTTGCGCAGTCCTGTCGTCGCGAAACGGCGTTTGTCCATCGGGCTCACATCGACGAAGGGTTCGCGGCCGGTCATGAGGTCGGCGACGACTTCGCCGACGGCCGGGCCCATGAGGAAGCCGTGGCCGGAGAAGCCGCAGGCGTAGTAGAACCCTGGCAGTTCCTCGGCCTCACCGATGAGTGCATTGTGGTCGGGAGTCATCTCGTACAGGCCGGCCCAGCCGCGCTTCGCCTCCACATCGGCGAGCTCAGGTGTGCGGGCCTCGATGTGTTCGGCCAGGGTGGCCAGCCAATTCGGATCCCGTTTGTCGTTGAAGGACCAGTCGTCTGCCTCATCGGGACAGCCGAAGAGCAGTCCGGAGCCTTCCGGGTGGACGTAGTAGCTCGTCGTGAAGTCGATGGTGAAGGGCATCCTCGTCGTGTCGAAGTCGACGGGTTCGGAGACCATGATCTCCCGCCGCAGGGGTCGGACAGGCAGGTCGACTCCGGCCAGTTCGCCGATGAGTCCGGACCAGGCCCCGGCCGCGGCCACGACCTGCGAGCAGGCGATGGTGCCGCGGTCGGTGACCACCGAGGTGACCCGCCGTTCGGCGCCGTCGCCGACTTCGAACCCGGTGACCTCGCAGGACTTGAGCACCCGCACACCACGCTCGCGGGCGGCGCTGATGTATCCGGACACGACGGCCTCGGGGGTGCAGTGACCGTCACCGGGGTTGAAAGCCCCGGCCACGAGGCCCTCGGTATTCACATACGGGGCCAGTTCGGCCACCTCGGCGACGGTGAGCATCCGTGAATCGAGCCCCATCCGCTGCTGCAGGGCAACGTTGGCGGCGAACGCTTCGGCGGATTCGTCGGAATCGAGGAGGAAGAGGTAGCCGTTGCGCACGAGGCCGATGTCGATGCCGAAGTCGGCCTCGAAAGTCGAGAGAACCTCGAGTCCGCGGGCGGCCAAGGCGATGTTGACCTCATCGGAGAACTGGCAGCGCACTCCGCCGGCGGCCTTCGACGTCGAGCCGGAGCCGGGGGAGTCGCGTTCGACGATGACGATGTCCTCGCCTCCGCGTTCGGCAAGGTGAAAGGCGATGGACGCGCCCATCACGCCGGCACCGATGATGACGACCGAGGCGGTGGTGGGGAACGTGTCTTCGGCAGTGCTCGGGGTTGACGGGGTTTCCATGAAGCACCTCGCTTCCTGCTGCCGCGGCGACCATCATCGGACCCCACGGCTGCAAACGGTGCCGACAGCGGTGTCGGCGAACTGTGACGTGTCTCCATTGTGCTGGCGCTCACAGTTAAGGACAAGAGAGAGTTTGTGAACGCACTGTTCAGTATTCCTAAAGACAGATACGATGCCTCCATGACCTGGACACTCGGACAGCTGCGCACCTTCGTCACCGTGGCCGAACTCGGCTCGATGACGCGGGCGGCCGACCACCTCGGCTACAGCGTCGGAGCCGTGTCGCAGCACATCACCGCCCTGCGCAAGGTCGTCGACTCCGACCTGTTCGTGCGTCGTGGCCGCGGACTCGTCCTCGCAGAGGCCGGTCGCACACTGTTGCCGCGGGCACGCAACATCCTCGCCGCTCAGCAGCAGGCGGAGATGGCGATGCTCGGACGCGACTTCCGCAGCGAAGCCATCGTCACCCTCGGCGTCTTCGGCTCCGCATCGACGACGGCGCTGCCGCAGGTGGTGGCCAGGCTCAAACGGCACCACCCCGACATCGAGGTCCGGGCCCGGGAGATCGACGTCGAAACGATGTCCACGTCGGTCATCGACGGCGTCATCGACCTCGGCATCGGGATCAACTATCCGGCCGTACCGCTGCCGCCGATGCGGGGGCTGCGCTGGCAGGCCGTGGCCGCGGAGGACTTCGGCATCGTCGTACCCGCCGGCCATCCTCTCCCGTCCGCGGCCGATCTCGCCGAGGCCGATTGGATCCTCCCACCGGCCGAGGAGCTCTTCGGCCGAGCGATGCGGCTGGCCACCTCGGCGCTGGGAATCAATGCGAAGGAGACGCACATCGTCACGGACACTGCGGTCGCGCTCGCCCTGGCCGGGACCGGGCTGGGGCTGACGCTGGCGACACCGATCATGATGTCCTTGGGCGGGCGTGATGTCGACCTCCATCCCGTCGCCGAGGCGGGCGGCCGGGAGATCATCGTCCTGACCTCCCCGGACCCGAGCGAGCCGGTGCGTGCCGTCGCCGAGGTGGTCGCGGAGGTCTTCGCATGAACGCCGGCTCGACTGCGGATGATCTCGTCCTAGTATGAGGACATGAGCTTCGATCACAAGTGGAACCAGGTTCGCCGGGCCAACCCCGAACATTCCGCGAACTACGCGCAGATGTGGCGCAAACGCGTCGACGCAGGTCATGACATCGGGGGAGAGGCCCGCTTCGTCAATGCGATGGCGCCGCGCGGTGCCCGCATCCTCGACGCCGGCTGCGGGACCGGTCGGGCAGGCGGCCTGCTGATCGACGAGGGCCATACCGTCTACGGTGTCGACCTCGACGAATTCCTCATCTCCGTCGCCGAGGAGGACTTCCCGAGCGGCGAATGGCACACGGGCGACCTCGCCGAGTTCGACTTCGCCGCAGCCGGAATCAACGAGATCGACGTGGCATTCTGCGCCGGCAACGTCCTGTCCTTCCTTGACCCCGCCTCCCGCCGTCAGACCCTGGGCAACCTCAAATCCACTCTCAAGCACGGGGGACGTTTCGTCTCCGGATTCGGTGCCGGACGCGGCTACGACTTCGACGACTTCGCCGAGGACATCAAGGCCACCGGCATGTTCATCGACCAGAAGTTCTCCACCTGGGAGCTCCACCCGTTTGAGCCGGGAAGTGACTTCCTCGTGCTCATCGCCGAAAGGCTGTGAGCTGGCGCTAGCCGTGACCCCTGAAACCAAATAGCTGAGGAGAAGCCACCATGATCTTCATCGTCGTGAAATATGACGTGAAGCCCGAAAGCGTCGAGAAGTTCCCCGAGGCAGTGCGCGACTTCACCGAGGCGACCCGTGCCGAACCGGGCAACCTGTGGTTCGAATGGTCGAAGAGCCTGGAGAACCCGAACGAGTTCGTCCTCGTCGAGGCATTCACCGACGAAGGCGCCGAGCCTCACGTCAACCGCGATCACTTCGCCGCCGGCCTCGAGGCCATGCGTCCGCACCTGGTCTCGACCCCGAAGATCATCTCCCGCAAGATCGACGGCGAAGGCTGGGACGAAATGGGCGAACTGACGATCGGCTGATCCGTCGACCGCGGTCACCCGAGCGAATAGACTTCTGCCATGGCGACGAAGGCAGTGAACATCGAGTCCATCGAGAAGGCGTTCGGAGAACCGTGGGCCACGACGCGGAAGCGACTCGAAGATGCAGGTGGGGCTTCGGCGATCCATAAGGAACTCGCAGATGCCCTCTACCCGCAGTTCGAGGGCGTCGTCGACAAACACGGCTGGTGGGTCCAAGGTGCGGTCGTCGCCTATGAACAGGAGATCGGCAGACGCGTACCCGGACAGCGAGCCGACGGTACCTTCGACGTCGCCGTGTCCCGCACGATCGCCGGACAACGCAGCGACCTCGTCGCCGCGCTCGCCTCCCACGTCGACGGCACCCTCAACGGCACGGCGCTCAAGGGCGAGCCCCGCACCTCGGAGACGGCGAAGCGGTCTTTCTGGAGGGCGAACCTCGAGGACGGAACCAAGATCGAGATCGCGGCCGAGACGAAGTCCGAGGACAAGTCACTCGTCGTCATCACCGCCTCGAAGCTGCCGAGCCCCGAAGCGCTCGAGGACTGGCGGGCCTTCCTCAAAGGCTTCCTCCCGCAGATCTGATCGTGCCTGGTGGCAGATCCTGCCTGAGCTCTGAGTGTGCCCGAGGCCTGAGCGACTCCGGGCCTGTCAGTCGCCGCCGATGATCGGATTCCACGTGCCCAGGGCGTGAGCGGAGACGATCGCGAGCACGCACACCGCCACCGCCGACACCACGACCACGAGATCACGGTCACCGAACGTCGACCGTCTGCGCCACGTCCTGCCCGGGCGTCCGAACGCGCGGCCCTCCATCGCCATCGCCAGCGTCGTCGCCCGCCGGATGGACACGACGAGGAGGACGAAGACGCCGCCGAACAGACTTGCTGTGCGCCTGGCCAGTGACCCACCGGCGACGCCGCGTGCCCGTCTGGCCATCGACAGCACCTGCCACTCGCTGACGAGCAGACCGAGCAGCCTGCCGGCGGCGAGCACGGAGATCACGACGACCTCGGGCAGGCGAACGTGCTGGATGAGAGCATCGGCGAGATCGCGCGGATCGATCGTCGAGGCGAGCACGATGAGCGGAATCGCCAAGGCCAGAGTACGGACGAAGATCGCCGCGGCCGCCTCCAAAGACGCGGTTGTCATCAGGATCGGACCGAGGTCGACGACGACGGCACCGGTCTTCTCCGCGAGGATCGCCGTGCCCCACGCCGCGAGCAGAGCACCGGCAGGCAGGAACCACAGCCGCCGCAGCGCTGCCCGCAGGTCGAGCCCCGAAGCGGGAAGACCGAGGAGCGTGAACGCGAGGACGACACCGGCAGAGACGAGATCGATGCTCAGCAGCGCCCCGATCATGAGCACGAGAGCCACGACGATCTTCGTCAGCGGATTGCACCGCACCACCGCCGTCGACCTCACCACGGGAATGAGCTGACCGGGATCGTGGACAGGGGCGGCCGCCTCGGCGGTGGCGTTTCTGTCACTCAACGCGCTCACCTCGCACCTCGTCGTGCGCGTCGGGCCGACGAGCAGACCGATCGACCGACGATCCTGTAGACGAATCGGCCGACGCCCCCTCAGGCGCCCCCTCGGTTCCACCGAGGGCGAACCGGCGGGCTCCGATCGCGTCGAGAAAACCGTGATCGTGGCTGACCGCGACCACCGCCGACCCGACGGCCAGCGCGTCGAGGAAGAGTTCGACGAGGCCGGCCCAGGTCAGCGCGTCCTGGCCGAAGGTCGGTTCGTCGACGATGAGAACTGCCGGGCGCGGGGCGAGCATCGCCGCGACCGAGAGCCGACGCTTCTCCCCACCGGAGAGGCTCTGCGGATGCGCTTCGGCGAGGTCGCCGAGGCCGAGGACCTCGAGCAGTTCGGTCACCCGGGACTCGACGGCCTCGGTCGACCAACCGGCCAGCCTGGGGCCGAGCGCGAGTTCGGCGGCCACGCTCGCGGTGAGGAACTGATGCGCGGGCTCCTGGAAGACGATCCCGATCCGCGGAGCAAGGAAGGCGGAGGGCCACCGGTACGGGCGGGCATGCTTCGCGCTCCCGCGCAGCCCCGCCTCGGCGAGGACCTCACCAGTGAACTCAGGGATGAGGCCGGCAAGCGTGAGCGCGGTCGTCGACTTCCCGGCACCATTGGGGCCGACGATTCCGATGGCCTCGCCGGCGCGGATGTCGAGATCGATGCCGGCGGCCGCCGGTACTTTCGCGCCGGGCCGGGCGACGCCGAGGTCGCGCGCCCTCAGCAGCACCTCGCCCTGCATCCGTGGGCCCGTCCGTGCGTCGGTCCGCACGCCCGCATCTGGCCCGGATTCGGAACCCGAGTGAGCAGGGGAGTCGGGGCGGGGCGCCCGACCGGCGCTTCGTAACTCAGCGGCCTCGGGATCCTCGGGCACCCAGATACCGCACTCGCGCAGCACCTCGGCGAGTTCCGGATCCCCGAAGACCTCGCCGGGTGCCCCCTGCGCCACCACGCCCTCGCGCCCGAGGACGATGACAGTGTCGACATGCTCGAGCCACAGCCCGACGCGGTGTTCGACGACGATCATCGTCGCCGAGGTGGCGGCCCGGACGGCGAGGATCGCATCCCTCACGCCCGGGGCGGAGTCCGGATCGATGTTCGCCGTCGGTTCGTCGAGGACAATGACCTCGGGCGACATCGCATGGATGCCGGCCAGGGCGAGGCGCTGCTTCTGCCCGCCGGACAGAGCCGCGGTGGGATGATCCTCACGGAGGTCGAGGCCCAGGGCCGACAGCGAGGCCGGAATCCGAGCCTCGATGTCGTCGACAGGCACGCCGAGGTTCTCCATCCCGAACGCGACATCGTCGCCCACCCGGGAGAAGATCACCTGAGAATCGGGATCCTGGAGCACGAGCCCGGTGTCGCCTCGGCGCGGGTCGGGGGAGCGGTCGCCGATGAGGAGCTCGCCCGTGGCCTCACCGGATTCGCTCGGCAGGACCCCGGCGATCGCGTGGAGCAGGGTCGTCTTTCCGGCTCCGGACGGTCCGAGGAGCAGCACCGTCGAACCAGCCGCGATGTCGAGGTCGAGGGGGCCGACGGCGGGAGCGTCACGGTCGGCATGCGTCCACGAATACCCGCGCGCCGTGATCGGCAGCGCCATCAGCGCAGACGGCCGGAGGCGAACGAACTCAGCGCCCCGGTCTTCGCGATCGCCCGATAGGCGTACCAGGCGCCGATGCCGGAGATGACGAGACCGGAGACGATCGCGCACACCGCGTAGGCGGCCTGGAAGCCGAACTGCCATTCGGCGTTGTACATGATGTTCTCGCTCACCGCCATGAACGCCGCCGCCAGCACCCCCGACAGCGAGGTGACCCACAGGGTGAACCGCTTGTAGCCGAAGGCGGCGAAGACGAGTTCGGCGCCGAGGCCCTGCAGGAATCCCGACAGCAGCACGGTGGCTCCGAAGTGGGAGCCGAGGACGGCCTCGACGATGGCGGCGATGAGCTCGCACAGCAGGGCAGCGCCGGGTTTGCGGATGATCGCCCCAGCCAGAGGACCGGCGAGGACCCACAGTCCGGCGATGAGGCCGATCGAAGGCGGGAACGCCTGGAATGCGAGCTCGAGGACCTTCCAGCTCAGCGCCAACACCCAGAACACCAACCCGACGGCGATGCCGAGCACGGCGGTGGTGACGTAGTCGACGACTCGCCACGACTTCGTCTTCGGGGCCAGTGTGTGGACCGGCGCCGTGGACGTCGTGGATTCGGGCGTGGTGGTTTTCGGCATTGCGCCTCCTCATGCAAGGAGGGGTGAAGAGTCTCGACTTCCTTCGGCGGTGCTAACCGCATCAGGTTCGAGGGTCTGCAGCATCTTCTGCACTCTCAGCGCCCCTGACGGCGCTCCCCTGTCGTAGCCACCACTGTACAACAGGGGAGCGCCCATGCGGAGGTGCCGACTCTCGATCAGCTGGGAACCACCATCACCGGCCCCTCGGCGTGATCGAGGACCCCGCGCGAGACCGAACCGAGCAGTGCGCTCTTGATGCGACCGCGACCGCGAGTGCCCAGGACCAGCAGCTGTGCGCGTCCGCTGGCAGAGGCGAGTACCTCTTTGGGATCGCCCACCGGCACCGAGGTGGTCACCGGCAGGTCCGGGAACTGCTCACCGAGGCCGGCCGCCTCCTTCTCCAGCCCGGCCGCGACTTCCCTCTGTCGCCGTCCCGTGACCTCCGAGCTCAGTTCGAGCTCGGGGTACCAGTAGAGCCATTCCTCTCCCGCGGGCAGCACTGCAACGACCTCGAGGGCGGCCCCACGGACGGCAGCCTCTGCGGCTGCTGTGACCATCGCGACCCGCCCGGTGTCCGAGCCGTCGACGGCGACGACCACGGGCCCATCGGCGGCATCGATGGCCGTGGCGTGATGCGGGACGACGATGGTCGGGCAATGTGCATGCGCGGGAAGGGCGGTGGACACCGAACCGAGGACGCGCCCCATGAAGCCGCCGCGACCGCGGGCGCCGACGACGGCGATCTCGGCCGACGAGCTGAAGGTGACGAGCACCCCGGCAGCATCGCCGGGAGCCGTGCGGAAGCTCTTCGCACCCGGGTGATCACGGACGAGTTCGACCGCCTCGGCGAGGATCTCCTCCGCAGCTCTCTTCGCTCGCTCGTCTTCGGGTTCGCTGGGGATGGAGGCCATGTTCGGATAGATCATCGTCGGCAGCGCATACGCGGTGACGATGGTCAGTGGGATGGACCGGCGGTGTGCTTCGGCGGCGCCGACGCGGACGGCCTGGGCAGCGAGTTCGGAGCCGTCGAATCCGACGAGGACCCCGAGCTCGCGGTTGAGTCCGGACTCGCTCGGACGGGCTTCGCCCGGATGTGTTTCGGTGGGACGCGCTTCGGTCTGGCGGGACTGGGGAGACATCGCAAACCTCTCGATCGGGGCCTGGCCAACCCTGAACGCCGACGACGGCCCCGACATGCGGTATCGTCCGCGTCACCTCCAGTCTACCAACGCAATTCTACGCATTGTAGAAAAACCTGTGGAGGTGGAACCCTGCGTCTCAGATCGGGAAGCCGAGGTGGGTGAGTGCGGCCTTGAGGATGAACTCCTGGCCGTGGCACAGCTCGCTCGTGATGTCGGCGCGCAGGGTCTCCTCGGGGGTCAGCCAGTCGAGGCTGAGCGCATCGGCGCGCGGTGTGCATTCGCCGCGGACCTCGAGGATGAAGCACATGGAGATCGCGTGCTGCCTCGGATCGTGCAGCAGGGACGAGCCTTCGGTGGGGAAGTACTCGGCGATGTGGAACGGCGAGATCGCCGGCGGGATAACCGGCAGCGCCATTGGGCCGAGGTCGTTCTCCGCGTGACGCATGAGAGCCGAGCGGATCGTCTCGTGGAAGCGGATGCGTCCACCGACGACCTCCCTGCCGAGCGTCCCTTCGTCGAGGCTGCGCAGCAGCAGGCCGATGCGCTCGACGTTGCCCGATTCGCCCACCCGCACGGGAATCGCATTGACATAGGGGATCGGCATGCGTCTGCGCACGCGGGCGAACTCCTCGTCGTCGAACCAGTTCTCGTCGAAGTCCAGGGCAGTGCGAGTCATGCAGTCATCGTCCCACATCGTGGGCGCGGGCAGAAGTGCCGCACGACCCATGTTGGTGAACCAGCGCACACGTCGGGTAAAATATCTTGATGTCGAGATAAATTTCCGACCGGCAGGGACCCGCCCACGTGACGTGGCCTACAGTTGTGTCAGCACTTTCCGACCAGAACCGGTCAAGGACTATGAAGGGGTATCCATGATCAATCATGAAGTCCGCACTCATAAGAGCTCAGAGAACCTGGCTCGAGAAGATCAGCTCGCCTGGAAGATCGCAGAAGTCGCCTCCGATCCGACTCCCGTGGACGCCGATGTCACCGAGATGGTCATCAACCGGGTCATCGACAACGCGTCCGTCGCAGCCGCCTCGGTGCGCCGTTCGGCCCCGATGCACGCCCGCGAGCAGGCGCAGACCCACCCCTTCACCCCGGGTGCTGCCATCTTCGGTCTGCAGCTGACCGATCGCTTCTCCCCGGAATGGGCAGCCTGGGCCAACGGCGTCGCCGTGCGCGAGCTCGACTTCCATGACACGTTCCTCGCCGCCGAATACTCCCACCCCGGCGACAACATCCCTCCGGTCCTCGCCGTCGCCCAGCACAAGGGCATCTCGGGCAAGGACCTCATCAACGGTGTGGCCACGGGCTATGAGATCCAGGTCGACCTCGTCAAGGGCATGTGCCTGCACGAGCACAAGATCGATCACGTCGCCCACCTCGGCCCCTCGGCCGCTGCCGGCATCGGCGCCATGCTGCACCTGCCCACCGAGGTCACCTTCCAGGCCATCCAGCAGGCCCTGCACGTGACGACCGCGACCCGCCAGTCGCGCAAGGGCGAGATCTCGTCCTGGAAGGCCCACGCTCCTGCCTTCGCCGGCAAGATGGCCGTCGAGGCCGTCGACCGGGCGATGCGCGGAGAGGGCGCACCGAACCCGATCTACGAAGGTGAGGACGGCTTCATCGCCTGGATCCTCTCCGGTCCCGAGGCCCGCTACACCATCCCGCTGCCGGGTCAGGGGGAGGCCAAGCGCGCCATCCTCGACACCTACACCAAGGAGCACTCGGCCGAGTACCAGGCGCAGGCACTCATCGACCTCGCCCGCAAACTCGGCGGTGAGATCGAGGATCTGTCGAAGATCAAGCGCATCGTCATCCACACCTCGCACCACACCCACAACGTCATCGGCACCGGTGCCAACGATCCGCAGAAGATGGATCCGAGGGCCAGCCGTGAGACGCTCGACCACTCGATCATGTACATCTTCGCCGTGGCCATGCAGGATCAGGGCTGGCACCACGAGCACTCCTACGCTCCCGAGCGTGCCGCCCGACCCGACACCGTCGAGCTGTGGCACAAGATCGAGACCACCGAGGACCCCGAGTGGACCCGCCGCTACCACTCGATCGACCCGAACGAGAAGGCCTTCGGCGGCCGTGTGGAGATCGAATTCGAGGACGGCTCGACGCTGACCGACGAAATCGCCGTGGCCGACGCGCACCCCTTCGGTGCCCGTCCCTTCGCCCGCGCGAACTACATCGAGAAGTTCAGGACCCTGGCCGAGGGCATCGTCTCCGAGTCCGAGCAGAACCGCTTCATCGACCTCGCCGAGAACCTCGAGAACCTCGACGCCAAGGGTGTGGCCGAACTGTCCTTCACGGTCGACGGACTCGAGCACAGCGGATCGAAGGGCATCTTCTGATGCTGGGCGCACAGGCAACACCCGCCGAGCGCCGCGCGAAGTTCCGCGAGCTGCTGGCCGGCGACGACATCGTCCAGTTCCCCGGCGCCATCAACCCGATCAACGCGCAGCTCATCGAGCAGACCGGGTTCGAAGGCGTCTACATCTCCGGCGGAGCGTTCTCCGCGGCCATGGGTCTGCCCGACATCGGACTGACCACGCTCACCGAGGTGGCCGATCACGGCCGCAACATCGCTCGCGTGACGAACCTGCCGACCTTCATCGACGCCGACACCGGCTGGGGCGAGGCCATGAACGTGGCCCGCACCGTCCAGGAGTTCGAGGATGCCGGTATCTCGGGCATGCACCTGGAGGACCAGGTCAATCCGAAGCGCTGCGGCCACCTCGACGGCAAGGAGGTCGTGACCGCGGCCGAGATGAACAAGCGCATCGCCGCGGCCGTCAAGGGTCGCCGGGATGAGAACTTCGTCATCTGCGCCCGCACGGACTCCCGTGCCGGTGAGGGACTCGACGCAGCGATCGACCGGGCGAAGGCCTACATCGATGCTGGTGCGGACATGATCTTCCCCGAGGCTATGCGCGACCTCGGCGAGTTCGAGAAGTTCGCCTCGGCCGTCGATGTGCCGATCCTGGCGAACATGACGGAATTCGGAAAGAGCGAACTGTTCACCACCGAACAGTTGGCGAATGTCGGAGTCAAGCTCGTGATCTACCCGGTCACGACTCTGCGCATCGCCATGGGTGCGATCAAATCGGGCCTGCAGACCATTCGGGACAAGGGCACTCAGGTGGACCTGCTCGACGGTATGCAGACCCGTGCGGACCTGTACGACACCATCGACTACTCGGCGTACAACGAGTTCGACGCCGCAGTATTCAACTTCTCACAGGAGGGTCACCAGTGACCGAAGAAATCAAAAAGGGCCTCGCCGGCGTCGTCGTCGACACCACGGCCGTGTCCAAAGTGGTCCAGGAGACCAACTCGCTGACCTACCGCGGCTACCCCGTCCAAGAACTTGCCGCCAAGCGCAGCTTCGAGGACGTCGCCTACCTCATCTGGAACGGCGAACTGCCGACCGAGGCGCAGCTCGAGGAGTTCAAGGCCCGTGAGCACGCCCAGCGCGAGGTCGACGACAAGCTCGTCCAGCTCATCCTCGACCTGCCCAAGGACTGCCACCCTATGCACGTCGTGCAGACGGCGGTGGCCTACCTCGGCGCCGTCGATCCCGAAGCCGACGTCGAGGGTGCCGAGGCGAACCTCGCCAAGGCGGAGCGTCTCTACGCGCAGCTGCCGACGATCGTGGCCATCGACCACCGTCGCCGTCACGGCCTCGATCCCATCGCCCCGACGAAGGACCTCGGCTACGCCGCGAACTTCTTCAAGATGGTCTTCGACGAGGTTCCTGCCGAGGCGGTCGTGCGCTGCTTCGACGTGTCGATGATCCTCTACGCCGAGCACTCCTTCAACGCCTCGACCTTCACGGGGCGGGTCATCACCTCGACGACCTCCGACCTGTATTCGGCCGTCGCCGGTGCCGTCGGGGCGCTCAAGGGACCCCTGCACGGCGGTGCCAACGAGGCCGTCATGGCGATGCTCGAAGAGGTCGGCACCGCCGACAAGGCATCGGCGTGGATCGACGACGCGCTGGCCAAGAAGGCGAAGATCATGGGCTTCGGCCATCGCGTGTACAAGAACGGTGACTCGCGCGTGCCGACCATGCGCAAGGCCTTCGAAGACATGGTCGAGGTCAAGGGCGCGACCGATCTGCTCGACCTCTACAACGCCTTCGAGGAGGACTTCGTCGGGCGCAAGGGCATCTACCCGAACCTCGACTACCCCTCGGGTCCGGCCTACCATCTGATGGGCTTCGACACCGAGCAGTTCACTCCGATCTTCGTCATGGCCCGCATCACGGGATGGACAGCACACATCTTCGAGCAGCAGGCGAACAACGCTCTCATCCGGCCCCTGAGCGCCTATGACGGGGAGGACCAGCGCGAGGTTCCCGACGCCCGCGTCTGAGGGTACGAAAGGCAATCTGAATATGGAACCTGACGGTCTGTACCGTCCGGTCGACCTCGAGGGTTTCGACTTCACCGTCACCGGCGGAGTCGGAACCCTCGTCATCGATCGGACCGACAAGCGCAATGCGATCTCGCGTGCGATGTGGCGTGCCCTGCCGGAGATCATCGCCTCGGTCGATGCCGACGATTCGATCGGTGCGCTCGTCATCACCGGAGCCGGCGGACACTTCTCCGCAGGCTCGGACATCGCCGACCTCGACGTGCCGATCGCAGACTTCTGGGAGCTCAATTCCACCGCCGAGGCGGCCGTGGCCGATGCGAGGACTCCGTCGATCGCGGCCATCGTGGGCAACTGCGTGGGCGGAGGCACGGAGATCGCCGCGGCCTGCGACATCCGCATTGCCGCCCCCGGATCGGTCTTCGGCGTCACCGCAGCGAAGCTCGGGCTCGTCTACCCGCCCGGACCGACCCAGCGGCTGGCACGAGTCCTCGGGGACGCGTGGGCCCGCTACCTGCTGATCACCGCCTCGATCGTGGGATTCGAGACGATGGAGCGACTCGGCTTCTTCCATGAAGTCTCCGACACTCCGGTCGAGGCGGCACAGGCGCTGGGGGAGCGGATCGCCGGTCTGTCCCGACTCAGTCAGATCGGGGCAACAGCGATCCTGGGCGGGCACGCCCCCGGCGGGGCCACCTCGGCGGGTCACGTTGTTTCGGCCGGTGCCGCGGCCGGTGATGGCGTCGACGATGCCGACGGCACTGCCGACGGCGCTCCGCCCGAATGGCTCGACGCCGCCTACCGGGCGGAGATCGCACGCGGTCAGGAGGCCTTCTTCGCCAAGCGACCGCCCGCTTTCGGCTTCGCCAAATCCGCCTGGCAGGACTGAGGTGACGGAGTCCGGTGACGGGATAAAATGGTCGAATGCGTCTAGCTGTCCTCGATATCGGCTCCAACAGCGTCCACCTCCTCGTCGTCGACGCCCACGTCGGAGCCCCGCCCCTGCCGGCCACCTCGCACAAGGAGGTGCTGCGCCTCGCCGAGTACCTGTGCGACGACGGAACGATCGGCACGGAGGGGCAGCAGCGCCTCCACCAGTTCATCGCCGACGCCGTCGAGATCGCCGAGGACCAGGGGGCCGAGCAGATCCTCGCCTTCGCCACCTCGGCGGTGCGCGACGCCCCCAACGGCGCAGAGCTCATCGATTCGATCAATTCCCAGCTGGGCGTGACGCTCAACGTGATGTCGGGCAAGGACGAAGCCCGCGTGACGTTCCTCGCGGCCAGGCGCTGGTTCGGGTGGTCGGCGGGGAAGATCCTGCTGCTCGACATCGGCGGCGGATCCTTGGAGATCGCTGCTGGTCAGGACGAATACCCGCAGGCGGCGGTGTCGGTTCCCCTCGGTGCCGGGCGCACCTATTCGGACTTCCTGCCCGACCCCATCCCCTCGGCCGAGGACCTTCACAACCTGCGCAAACATGCTCGCGCCCAGATCGGCAAGATCGCCGGCAAGATCAACCGGGTGGGTGCACCCGACCAAGTCGTCGGCTCCTCGAAGACCTTCCGCTCGCTGGCCCGCATCGCCGGTGCCGCGCCGAGCGGGGACGGGATCTACGCGCCGCGCAAACTCTTCCGCCGCGACCTCTCAGGGATCATCGACACCCTGGCCTCGCGCACTCCTGAGGAGCGGGCGACTCTGCCCGGAGTCTCCGAGGCCCGCGCCGGACAGGTGCTCGCCGGAGCCATCGTCGCCGAGGCGGCCTTCACGATCTTCGACATCAGTGTCATGAACATCTCACCCTGGGCGCTGCGTGAGGGCATCATCATGCGCAAACTCGACCTGTTGGACTCCTCGGAGCAGTCCTCGGCGATGCGCGTCGAACAGGTCGCAGCGCTCGACTGAAGACCTGCCGGCGCGCGAACTGAGTGCCGGTCAGTATCGCAATTCATGTTGGCCTGCTAGTTTTTGAGTATTCGCCGCATCGGATCCTGTGGTCATCATCTGCAGGTGACGATGCCGACGTGACCCCGAACGTCTGAAAGAAAGCACAGAACTGCCGATGCGAAATGGCGAGCTGTCCCCACAACTGCGCGAACAGGCGCTGGAGACTCTGAAGAAGACCAGCGCAGCCGAACCCCTGGACGTCTTCGTCGTCGGAGGAGGTGTGACAGGGGCAGGATCGGCCTTCGACGCGGCCACTCGCGGCCTCAAGGTCGGCGTCGTCGACGCGAAGGACTGGGCCTCGGGCACCTCCTCACGGTCGTCGAAGCTCATGCACGGAGGTCTGCGCTATCTCGAGATGCTCGACTTCAAACTCGTTGCCGAGGCGCTGAAGGAACGCGACCTGCTGCTCCAGCACACGGCGCCCCACCTCGTCGAACCCGTCGCCTTCGTGTTCCCCTTCGAACATCGCCTCATCGATCGGGCCTTCATCGGATCCGGTGTGCTCCTCTATGACACGATGGCCACCCGGCCCGGCCGCAAACGTGCCGTGCCGATGCACCGTCACCTGAGCAAGAAGGCGCTGAGCTCACACTTCCCGGGCCTGGCCGACGATGCGGCCGTGGGTGCGCTCGAATACTACGACGCGAAGGTCGACGACGCCCGCTTCGTCATGACCCTCATCCGCTCGGCCGTCGGATACGGCGCCGCCGCCGCCAACCACGTCTCCGTCATCGGCTACCTCCACGATGGTGACCAGGTGTCCGGCGTGCGGGCTCGCGACGAGCTGACCGGAGACGAATTCGACGTCCACGCCCGCCGCACCATCCTCGCCGGCGGCGTCTGGACCGAAGAGCAGCAGGACCTGGCGAAGGCCGATGCCGGACTCAAGGTGCTGGCCTCCAAGGGCGTGCACATCACCGTCGACCAGGACAAGATCAAGGCCGACCCGGACACAGGCATCATCTCGAAGACGGAGAAGTCCGTCCTCTTCGTCATCCCGTGGGAGGGCTACTGGGTCATCGGCACCACGGACACCCCGTGGACCGAGGACGTCGATGCCCCGGTGGCGACGTCGAAGGACATCGACTACCTGCTCGAGCATGCGAACGCGATCCTCGCCGACAAGCTCACCCGCGACGACGTCATCGGCGTCTACTCCGGTCTCCGACCTCTGCTCCAGCCGGTGGTCAAGGAGGGTCAGGCCTCGACGAAGGTCTCACGCGAACACACTGTCATGGAGGTCGAACCGGGCCTGGCGGCGATCGCCGGCGGAAAGTTCACCACCTACCGGGTGATGGCCGAGGACGCCGTCGACTTCGTCCTCGGAGACGATGCGAAGGACCGTCGTTCGCTGACCGAATCCGTGCCGCTGCTCGGTGCCCAGGGCGTGGGTGCCCTGCGCCGCGGACTGGCCGGGATCGCCGAGAAGTACGGATGGGACGAGGCGCGCGTCAAGCGTCTCATCCGCCGCTACGGCACCCTCATCGAAGACCTGCTCGACCTCGTCGATGACGATCCCTCCCTGGGCGAACCGCTCGAGGGGGCCGAACGCTATCTGCGCGTCGAAGTCCGCTACGCGGCGGCCGCCGAGGGGGCCGTCCACCTCGGCGATGTGCTTGAGCGTCGGATGCGGCTGAACTATGAGACCCGGGACCGGGGGAGGGACGCCGCCGAGGCGGTTGCCGCCATCGTCGCTCCCGTCCTCGGCTGGGACGCCGAGCGGGAGGGCGCCGAGGTCGCAGACTTCCAAGCTCACGTCGAGGCCCAGGTCGCGGCCGAGAGCACGGAGGACGATGCCTCGGCGGCGGCTTTGGCAGGGGAGGCCCTGGCCTAAGTCGATGCGGGTGCCGGGGCAGCGAATCGACTGCTGTGCCGGCACCACCCGCACGATCTGTACCAGCTACACCCGCACTACCCGCGACACGGCACGATCTTCACCCGTTACACCCGCACCACCAGCAACATCGCACCACCTGCGATATCGCACCATCCGCGACACCGGAACACCCGGGTGCACCCGCACCAGCGTCACCGTCTGTCAGTGCCGACAGTGACGAGACCTGAGAACACACGAACAATGAGGAGTTTGTGAGATATGGGCACCATCTTTCTCTACGAGATCGCCGGCACGGCGATGCTCATTCTGCTCGGCGTCGGCGTCGTCGCCAACGTCGTGCTCGGCAAGACCAAAGGCAACGGCGGCGGCTGGCTGCTGATCTCATTCGGCTGGGGCCTTGCCGTCTTCGCCGGTGTCTACGTCGCCTATAAGACCGGAGCGCATCTCAACCCGGCGGTGACCTTCGGCATCCTGTTCAGCGGGGCAAGCGAATACGCAGACGGGATCCCCGTTAACTTTGCGAACACTGTGGCTTACCTCGCGGCCGAGATGATCGGAGCGATGATCGGTGCGGTGCTCGCCTGGGCGGTGTACAAGAAACACTACGACGAAGAGAAGGATGCGGGGAACATCCTCGGCACATTCTCGACCGGACCGGAGATCCGCTCCTATGCGTGGAACTTCATCACCGAGGTCATTGCGACGTTCGTACTCGTCATCGTCATCCTTCTCTTCGGCGGCACCCCGGACAAACTCGGGCCGCTGGCAGTGGCACTTATCGTCGTCGCGATCGGCGCCTCGTTGGGTGGCCCCACCGGCTACGCCATCAACCCGGCGCGAGACCTCGGTCCCCGCATTGTCCACGCACTGTTGCCGATCCCGAACAAGGGAAGCTCGGACTGGGCGTACTCGTGGGTGCCGATCGCCGGGCCTCTCGTCGGCGGCATCCTCGCAGGTCTGGTCTCCCAGGCCTACATCTGAGTACGATCACACCCAAACACATCGACACAGGAGTCAGAATGAGTCAGGAAAAGTTCATCCTCGCCATCGACCAGGGCACCACCTCGTCGCGGGCCATCGTATTCAACCATGACGGACAGATCGTGTCCTCCGGTCAGCTCGAACACGAGCAGATCTTCCCCCGCGCTGGCTGGGTCGAACACGATCCGATTGAGATCATCAAAAACACCAACGAAGCGATCGGGCAGGCGCTGGCCCGCGCGAACATCAACCGCCACCAGCTCGAGGGCGTGGGCATCACGAACCAGCGCGAGACCACAGTGATCTGGAACAAGAACACCGGGGAACCCGTCTACAACGCGATCGTGTGGCAGGACGCCCGCACCCAGAAGGTCTGCGACGAACTCGCCGGGGACGAGGGCCCGGACAAATACAAAGACCGTGTGGGTCTGCCCCTGGCCACGTACTTCGCCGGCCCGAAGGCCAAGTGGATCTTCGACAACGTGGACGGGGTCAAGGAAGCCGCCGCGGCCGGAGACCTCCTCTTCGGCACCATGGACACCTGGGTGATCTGGAACCTCACCGGAGGCACCAACGGCGGAATCCACGTCACCGACGTCACGAACGCCTCACGCACGATGCTGATGAACATCGACACCCTCGACTGGAATGCCGACATCGCCGCGGACATGGGCATCCCGGTGGAGATGCTGCCGGAGATCAAGTCCTGCTCCGAGATCTACGGCTACGGGGCGAAGAACGGCCTGATCATCGACACTCCGATCTGCGGCATCCTCGGAGATCAGCAGGCGGCGACCTTCGGGCAGGCCTGCTTCGAGAAGGGGCAGGCGAAGAACACCTACGGCACCGGCAACTTCATGCTCATCAACACCGGCAATGAGCCGGTGGCGAGCAAGAACGGCCTGCTCACGACCGTGGCCTACAAGATCGGTGAGGACAAGGCCGTCTACGCGCTCGAGGGTTCGGTGGCCGTGACCGGTTCGCTCGTGCAGTGGCTGCGCGACAATTTCGGGATCATCAACGATGCTCCTGAGGTCGAGACCCTGGCCAAGCAGGTCGACGACAACGGCGGCTGCTACATCGTGCCGGCGTTCTCCGGTCTCTTCGCACCCCACTGGGAGTCCGACGCCCGGGGTGTGATCGTGGGCCTGACCCGATACGTGAACAAGAACCACATCGCGCGGGCGGCCCTCGAGTCCGTGGCGTTCCAGTCGCGCGAGGTCCTCGACGCGATGAACCTCGACTCCGGCGTCGAACTCACCGAGCTCAAGGTCGACGGCGGCATGGTCGCCAACGAAACGCTCATGCAGTTCCAGGCCGACCTCCTCGGCGTGCCCGTCATTCGGCCAGAGGTCGTCGAGACCACGGCACTGGGTGCGGCCTATGCGGCCGGCATCGCCGTGAAGTTCTGGAACGGCGAAGAGGACGTGCGCAACAACTGGCGCGAGGACGAGCGCTGGATACCGTCGATGGACGATGAGAGGATCGACCGCCTGTACCGCCTGTGGAACAAGGCGGTCGAACGTTCGAAGGATTGGGTCGACGAGGACACAGAAGAACTCTACGGCTGACAATTACTACCTGACGGCGGCCCAGCAACTTCGCGCGAGGTTGCTGGGCCGCCGTCAGGTAGCAAGGAGGGGCGGGGGCCGCGTTAAACTGGATGTGATGAGCAAGAAGTCGAAGTCCCAGCGGAAGGTGCTGACCACCAAGAATTCCGCGCGCTCGAATTCGAAGCGCCACCGGCAGTACTTCGACAGCCACGAAGTCTACGAACACGATGCCCATCACGTCTCCGACCACCGGATCCGCCTCGGCCTCTCCAGCTCCTCCGTGTCACCGATGACGGTGGAGGAGACCTTCATCCAAGCTGCCAAACACGGCTACGACGGCGTCGAGATCATGGTCACCCACAACGCGGAGACCCGCGACGTCGACCTCATCAACGGACTCGCTGCCGACACCGGTCTCGACGTGATCTCGCTCCATGCCCCGACCCTGCTGTTCCTCCCGCGCGTGCTGCACAAAGACCATTGGGAGAAGCTGCGCATCACCGCGAATCTCGCCAAGGAAGTCGGCGCCGAAACCGTCGTCCTCCATCCGCCCTTCCGCTGGCAGGGCGAGTACGCGGTCGGTTTCGTCGACGGCGTGCGGCAGGTCTCGCAGGAGACCGGAGTGCGACTGGCCGTCGAGAATATGTACCCCTGGAGAGCCGGACTCCGCGAGATCCTCGTCTACTACCCCGACTGGAATCCGCTGGACGAAGACTACGACGACCTCACCTTCGACTTCTCCCACGCCTCGACGGCCGGCATGAACGCACTCGAAACCGTCGCCGAGGTCTTCGACCGACTCCGCCACGTCCACCTCACCGACGGCGCCGGCTCCCTCAAGGACGAACATCTCGTGCCCGGTGCCGGCACCATGCCCGTGGCCGAGACCCTGCAGTATCTCGCAAAACACAACTGGGCCGGCGACGTCGTCGTCGAGGTCAACACCCGATTCGTCCGCAGACAGTCGACACGCGAGAAGATGCTCGCCGACTCGATCGCCTTCGCCCGCGAACACCTCGGACTGGGCGACCGCGCTCCACGGCGCAACGCCCGCAGCCACACCCGCACTTCGGAGGGCCGGTCCGCGACTTCCGCCGACACCAGCCCCGACTGAGCCTCATCTCGAAGGCCGGGGCGATCGGAGGCGATGACCTCCTCCGTCCGGCCTTCGTCTCCAGACTGCCGACCACAGCGACATCGCACCGTAATCACACCACCACGACGAAAGGCTGGCCAGATTTGACCACGATCGCCTCCATCGGAACCGGAAACATGGGCACCGCGCTGATCCAGGGAATCCTCAGCGCCGACGAGAACATCACCGTCCGAGCGACGACGAATTCGGCCGCCTCGGCGAAGCGCCTGGCTGGTGAGATGCCCCAAGCGACGGTCACCTCGGTGGAGGAGGACGCAGACGCCAATGCCACGGCCGCGACCGGCGCCGACTTTGTCTTCCTCGGCGTCAAACCGTGGATGATGGCCGATGCGCTGCGCGCTCTCGCCCCCGCCCTCGAGTCGACCACGGTGCTCGTTTCCATGGCCGCGGGGGTCGCCTCCGCCGACCTCGCACAGCTCGCTCCGCAGAACCCGATCGTGCGCATCATGCCCAATACGCCGAGCTCGATCGGCCACGGAGTCATCGCCCTGGCCCCCGACGCCGAGGTGGCCGCCGACAGCGTCGAAACCCTGCGGTCCCTGCTCTCCGGGGCCGGGCTCGTCGTCGATCTCGACGAATCCCAGATCCCCGCGATGACCGGGATCTCCGGATCCGGCGTCGCGTACTTCTTCCTCCTGGCCGAGGCGATGATCGCCGCCGGCGTCAAGCAGGGACTGAGCGAGGACGCAGCCCGACAGATGGTCGTGGCCACCGCCGACGGTGCCGGACGCCTGCTCACCCGCAAACCCGACCCGGCCGCTCAGCGCAAGGCCGTGAGCAGCAAGGGCGGAACGACCTTGGCCGGACTCCAGGAGTTCATCGATGCCGGGATCTTCGACATCGCCGAGGCGGCCGCGCAGGCGGCAGCGGACCGTTCCCTGGAGATGGAGCGGGAGAATTCCGAGGTCATCAACGGCTGAGAGTCATCAGCGGCTGAGTGCCGTTGTCCCTGACCATGGGTCGGTCAGGGGAGGACGTTGGAGGATCGAGCGATGGACACGGCCTCGTGGCGGGTCCGCGCCGAGAGCTTGACCATGGCGGTGTTGAGATAGGACTTCACCGTCGACTCACGCAGGCTCAGGGCTTCGGCGATGCGGGCATTCGACCAGCCCAGCGCCACGTGGGAGAGGATATCGGTCTCCCGTGGGGACAGACGCACGGCCGGGACCGGCGACGGACAGTTCTCGGGATTGTGCCCGGAGAGGATGTCGGCCAGCCGGTTCTCGACTCCGCTGAGCCTCTCCCTGGCCTCATCGTCGAGGATGCTCGCACGGATCGCCCGCAGCTCCGCATACGTATGGCGAAGAGCCTCCCTGCCCGAGGCGTCGAGGTCGGAATAGAGCTGTTCGCCGTTGCCGCGGTCGTCTTCTCGGTTCACCCGCCGGTGATCGAGCCGGGCGAGGTCGACCGAGAGCTGCCGTACGCGTCGGACGAGATCTCCCGTCTGCGGGGCCGCGGCATTGTAGTCCGAGCGATGCCCGCAGTAGACCATCCCCGTGACCTCTCCGCCGCGCAGCGTGGGGACGGCGACGAGGACGCGGATGCCCTCTCCGAGCACCTCCTCGTCGTAGTGATGGGTGATATAGGGGTCGACCTCGTAGTCGCGGGTCAGCTGGGGCGTTCCTTCGGTCATCGCTCGACCGCCGAGCCCTCGTCCGGTGGAGACGATGAGAGAGGAGAGCAGATCCTGACCGGCACCGGCCACGGCCTCGACGGCCACTGAGCCCTCATCGACCGTGCCTCCGAAGACGACGTCGCCCGTGCCGCCTCGATGCAGCGAATCGACGGCCTCGACGAACAGGCGGCGGGTCTCGGCCCTGAGTGCCCGCGTTTCCTTGGCGTTCGCGTTCATGTGAACAAGCTACCAACTTTCGGTGGTATTCCCTAGCGCATGCTGAACGTTACCTTTGGGTCATGTGATTCAGGACACTGAAGTTCTGTCCATTCAAAGGAGAAAGAATGACTGACTCTGTCAACACCGGGGTTGACTTCCTCGCCGAGGAGGAGAGCCCTGAGTTCAAAGCTCTCAAACGCAAGAGGTTCTCGGTGGTGATACCGCTGTCCATCGCCTTCCTCGTCTGGTACTTCCTCTACGTCATCCTCAGCACGTATGCCCACGACTTCATGTCCACTAAGGTCGTTGGGGAGATCAACATCGGGCTCGTCTTCGGACTGCTGCAGTTCGTCACGACGTTCGCGATCACGATGTTCTACGTCTCGTTCGCCAATAGGAAGCTCGACCCGCCGGCGGAAGCGATCCGTGAGCGTCTGCAGGCCGAATCGGAGGGACGTCCCTCATGAGCGCACCGGCAATCAGTGACATCGTCGCCTCGGGAGTGGACTTCCTCAGCGCTGCCACGACCGAGGTCGAGAACAACCCCGTCCTCAACATCACGATCTTCGCCGCCTTCGTGGCGGTGACGATGTTCATCGTCCTGCGGGCCAGCCGCAACAACAAGTCCGCATCCGACTACTACGCCGGCGGAAGGTCCTTCACCGGACCGCAGAACGGCTTCGCGATCTCCGGAGACTACCTCTCGGCGGCATCTTTCCTCGGCATCTGCGGTGCGATCGCCGTCAACGGCTACGACGGTTTCCTCTATTCGATCGGCTTCCTCGTCGCATGGCTCGTCGCCCTGCTCATCGTCGCCGAACTCATGCGCAACACGGGCAAGTTCACGATGGCCGATGTGCTCTCGTTCCGCCTCAAGCAGCGCCCCGTGCGAATGGCCGCGGCGCTGTCGACCCTGGCGGTCTGTTTCTTCTACCTGCTTGCGCAGATGGCCGGAGCCGGCGGCCTCGTGTCCCTGCTCATGGGCATCGACGGCAAGGTCGGCCAGTCGCTCGTCATCGCCGTCGTCGGCGCGCTGATGATCATCTACGTCCTCGTCGGTGGGATGAAGGGCACCACCTGGGTGCAGATCGTCAAGGCGATCCTGCTCATCGCAGGCGCCTTTGCGATGACCATCTGGGTGCTCGCGCTCAACGGCTTCAATCTCTCGACTCTGCTGGCGTCCGCGGTCGACAACGCAGCCGAAGGAGTCGGCGAGGGAGTCCTCAATCCCGGCCTGCAGTACGGGGAGAACCCGCTCGACTTCATCTCCCTGGCATTGGCGCTCGTTCTGGGCACCGCGGGACTGCCGCACGTGCTCATGCGCTTCTACACGGTGCCCACGGCCAAGGAGGCGCGCCGGTCCGTGGTGTGGGCGATCTGGCTCATCGGTGCGTTCTACCTCTTCACTCTCGTGCTCGGCTACGGTGCGGCGGCCCTCGTGGGAGCCGATGAGATCGCTGCGGCACCGGGGGGAGTGAACTCGGCGGCACCGCTGCTGGCGCTCCGCCTCGGCGGGCCGATCCTCATGGGCTTCATCTCCGCGGTCGCCTTCGCGACGATCCTCGCGGTCGTCGCAGGGCTGGCGATCACCGCCGCGGCCTCGTTCGCCCACGACATCTACGCGAACGTCATCAAGAAAGGCAAGGTCGAAGACTCCGAGGCGGAGGTCAAGATCGCCCGCCGGACGGTCATCGTCATCGGTGCCGTGGCGATCATCGGCGGCATCGGCGTGCAGGGACAGAACATCGCGTTCCTCGTGGCTCTCGCCTTCGCGGTGGCGGCGAGTGCGAACCTGCCGACGATCGTCTACTCGCTGTTCTGGAAGCGCTTCACCACCCGTGGTGCGGTGTGGTCGATCTACGGCGGGCTGATCTCGGCGATGGTGCTCATCGCGTTCTCGCCGGTCGTCTCCGGCTCCGAGACCGCGATGATCCCGGGTGCCGACTTCGCGATCTTCCCCCTGTCGAACCCGGGCATCATCTCGATTCCGCTCGGCTTCATCCTCGGGTGGATCGCCTCGATCACCGACCGGACGGTGGAGAGCCCCGAGCTCGCCGCCGAGATGGACGTCCGCGCCCACACCGGGTTCGGCGCCGAGGAGGCCGTCGAGCACTGATTCGTCCGTGACCCGACCGTGTGGTGGGCCTGGCGGGGATCGAGTTCTCACTACGCTGGGTCTTGGTCTCCGCCGGGACGGGCTCGTCGGCACGGATTCGTCGGCATCGTACGAGGGGGCGGCTTCGGCCGCTCCCTCGTGGTGTGCAGGGGACTCTCCAGCGCGAAATCAGCGCTTGAACCAATGACTGTCTATCGAACGTGCACGCGGCCTGAATGTATGCACTACGCCTGCACTTCGACCGTACAGTTGTGGACGAATCAACGAGGCTGCCTGCAATGCCATCTCCGGTCGACGTACCGTTTTCGTCGACGCGGATGCCGAAGAGTCAGCGCAGGGCCGGTTTCCTTAGGGAGATGGTGACTCGCTCTGTGCTTCAGTCGGTCGCCGAACGTTGTGGACGGTCGGCCGACTCGAGCGTCCGAGCCCTGTGGATCCGACACGAGTATCCACAGGTAGGCGGCCTGTCCTTGTGCCGATGACGGCGACAAGGAGAGATTTGCCGCATGTACAACGTCGTCCGTACCTGCGAACTCAACGCCCACGGAGTGCTGAGCCGAACCATCAAGGATGCGATCGGCTGTTGCCTGCTGAGGCTCACCAGCGGGATGTATTCGATCGTCAGGCGGTGTTCTCACCCACGCCACGCGGCGATAGCCGCCTTCATCACGGACGAATCGTGGCTTGCTCAGGTGATCGAGCAGACCGACGAACACACGGGCAGAAAGCAATTCACGCTTCTCGACACCATTGAGAAGCTGCGTGCATCGTCGTATCCCTACTATCGCGTCGACGACGTCGTCTGGTCGGCCTCCGCCGCATATATTCACGAGCTTCCGCTTTATCGGCCCCCGCGAGGCAAGGTGCACATCGCGCATCCAAGCGTGCGAGGCAACAGCAGCGACATCAAGAGATCGCAGACTTCGATCCCAGGCGAAGACGTCGTGCGCATCGGCAAGATGACCCTGACGACGCCGATACGTACGGCCTTCGACCTCATCGGCCAGCTCGGTGAAGCGGAAGGATTCGCCGCCCTCGAATCGTGTCTGAGGACATCAGTGTTCGGCTCAGTTGCCGGAGCAGATGAGGCGGCTCACTTCGGATACCCGCCCGACACGATGATGATGGCCGAACAGCGAATCGCGGAAGAGTTCGTGCCAGTGCTCAATCGCCTAGCCAAGGGGAGGCGTCGTGCTGAACGACTCCTATCGGCGGTCGGTCCTCTGTCCGAGAGCTATGCGGAGAGCCGATTCGTCTACACCCTCAAGCAGCTGAAGTTGAACGGGTTCAGACAGCAGGTGAGAATCTCGGACGGAAACAGGGTCATTGCTCGAGTCGACTTCGCACATGAGGAGTCGAAGACGATTGTCTTCATCGACGGAGTCACGAAATATGCGGACGACGGATTCCGACTCATGCAGAAGGAAGCCAAGCAATACAACCGTCTTCTCGATTTGGGGTATCGCATAGTCCGTTTGAACTTCAGCGAGGTGACAAATCTGGAAGAGACGTCGACCAAGCTCTTTCGTCAGGCGCCTCAACTGCGGGCATATCTGTCGCGCAGACGTACGAAATCCTCGAAAACAGCGACTCCAGTGGGCCACGGATGACCAGGTAGTGGCCAGCCCGCGGTGGTCGGGTGACCGATCGAGTCGCCACAGACGCCCATGCTTGAGCAACTGTCTAGTCGAAGTGCGCGCGTAGTGAATGTATGCACTACGCCAGCACTTTCAATGGACACTCGCTGCCGATGAGCGCCTTGAGGCAGAAATCAGACCCCTCGTGGCGAACGGGGCTGGGCAGAGCGTGCGGCTTCGGACGGGTCGGCGGCCCGAGGCCTCATTGCAATACCTCCGGGAAGTTCGGACGGATGCGAAACCGGACCAAGGCTGTAGACTGGTCCGAGACGTTGCACACGGCGGGAATACGCCGGGTTTCACCTGGGCGTTTGCCGACGGGATAGTGGCGACATGCGGGCGTAGCTTAATGGTAAAGCTTCGGCTTCCCAAGCCGATGACGCGGGTTCGATTCCCGTCGCCCGCTCTCTTTGTGCCCGAATCCGCTCTGCCCGAATCGGCCCCACCCTCAGCCGGCCCGCCTGCGCGGCCGGGCCTCCGCACGCGCCCCGCCCTCGGCGAACCGCCCCCGCCCTCGGCGAACCGGCCCCGCCTGCGCGCCCGCCGCCCAGCTCCCTACGGGCGGCCGGCGAAGCGTCCCAGCAGTTCGACGTGGCCGGCGACGATGAGGAGGTCCTGCTTGCCGACCCGCGTCGTGGGGTCGGCGTAGGTGAAGTCGCGGCCGGGACTCTTGATGCCCACGATCGTCACACCGTACTTGTCGCGGACGCCGGACTCGCTGAGAGTGAAGCCCTGGATCTCCCGCGGCGGGCGCATCTTGACCACAGCGAAATGCCCCTCGTCGAACTCGATGTACTCCATCATCCGCGAGCTGACCAGGTGAGCCACGCGCCGACCCGCATCCGATTCGGGGTAGAGGACGTGGTGGGCGCCGATGCGGTGGAGGATCTTGCCGTGCGCGGGCGAGATCGCCTTCGCCCACACCTGCCCGACACCGAGGTCGACGAGGTTGGCCGTGGTGAGCACACTGTCCTCGATCGAGGTGCCGATCCCGACCACCGCGGTCGAGAAGACGCCGGCTCCGACCTGCCGCAGCGCGTCGATGTTCGTCGAATCCGCCTCGACGACGTGGGTGAGCTTGCCGCTCCAGTCCTTGACGAGCTCCGGATTGTGCTCGATCGCCATCACCTCGCGGCCCAGTTTGGCCAGCGTGGCCGCCGTCGAGGATCCGAAGCGTCCGAGACCGACGACCAGGATGGAGGTGTGTTCGTTAGCCAACGACCGGCCTTTCCTCGGGATAGCGGTACAGGCGGGCGGAGTCCTGCATGGACAGCGCCGCCGCAAGTGTAATCGTACCGAGTCGGCCGATGAGCATGATCACCGACAGCACGTACAGCCCCGAATTCGGCGCTGCCGCTGACACCCCGGAACTCAGACCGACCGTGCCGAAGGCCGAGATCACCTCGAACAGCACCCGATCGAGCGGCTCCGCACTGATCTGGAGCATCGCGAGTGTGCCGACGAAGACGATGAGGGCACCGGTGAGCAGGATCGAGATCGAGAGCTTGATCGTCGAGGCGGTCAGCCGCCGACCGAACACATGCACGTCCTGCAGGCCCCTGGCCTCGGCGAAGGCCGCCAGGACGAGCACCGCCACGGTGGTGACCTTGATGCCTCCGGCCGTCGACGACGAACCGCCGCCGATGAACATCATCAGGTCCATGAGCAGGTGTGAGGCCTGGCTCATGTCCGCGATCTCCATCGTCGAGAATCCGCCCGACCGCGGCATCACGGCCATGAACAGGACCTCGACGAACGTGTGACCGGCGTTCTTGTCGCCGAGGGTCGCCGGATTCGCCGACTCGAAGAGCGCCAACAGCAGCAGCCCGATCGCGAGCACCGTCGTCGTGGTCGTCAGGGTCAGCTTCGTGTGCAGATCCCATTTCGACGGCCGATTCCAGAACATCGCGATCATGAGCACGACCGGGAAGCCCAGCGCACCGACGAAGACTCCCAACATCAGCAGGGACAGGATCCAGGGATCCGAGGCGAAGTACGCCCCGCCGCCGGGATGGATGGTGAAGCCGGCGTTGTTGAACGCCGAAATCGAGTAGAAGACCGAATACCAGGTGGCATCGCCGAGCGATTCCCCCCGGATGAGGAAGCGCGGGAACATCAGCAGCGCGAGGATCGCCTCGGCGGTGACGATGGTGATGACGACCGTCTTGAGGAGGGTGCCGACCTGACCCAGATTGAGCGCCGAGGTGGCCTGCTGGGCGATGAGGCGCTGCCGGACTCCCAGCCGGCGTGAGACCGCCATCCCCAGCACCGAGGCGAGGGTGAGGATCCCGAGTCCGCCGACTTGGATGCCGGCGGTGATGACGGAGATTCCGAAGTCCGACCAGTACTCCTCAGTGACCACCGGTGTCAGACCCGTGACGCAGACGGCCGAAACGGCGACGAACACGGAGTTCGCGATGTGCGTGGCCAGGTCCACCGAACCCGGATGACGCATGCTCGCCGGCAGCATCAGCAGGATCGCGAAGCACGCGACGACCCCGACGAACGAACCGATCGCCAACCGGGCGGGGGAGGCGACGGCGAGGTCGTCGACGAAGTCGCGAACCCACCTGCCGGGTCGCAGCAGCCGGTCGAGGCGCTGTGTGGAATTCTTGGGCACAAGCACCATGGTAGATCCGCCCGCCCCGGAATCGGTGCAAGTGAGGTGCGCCATATAGCATGGTGCCCATGGCCGAAAATGATGTGTATGTCGTATGGGACGACGCGGTGACCGGTTACAACTTCGGCCCCAGCCACCCCATGCACCCGCTCAGGCTCGACCTCACGGCGAAGCTCGCCATGGACTTCGACCTCTTCGACGCCGATAATGTCCACGTGCACCCGATCGGCGAGATCGACGAAGCCAAGCTCGCCCGGCTCCACGACCCCGACTACATCGCCGCCGTGAGGCAGGCAGGGACCGCAGAGGGCCTGAACGAGCAGGATGCGCACAGGTACGGGATCGGCACCGAGGATGTGCCCGGGTTCGAGAATATGCACACCGCCTCGGCGCTGCTGTTCCAAGGCAGCAGCGAGGCGGCGAATGCGATCATCTCCGGCGGCTACAGGCGCGCGGTGAACTTCTGCGGCGGAATGCACCATGCGATGCCGGATCGAGCCAGCGGCTTCTGCGTGTACAACGACGCAGCGGGGGCGATCACCGAATTCCTCGACTCCGGCATGGAGCGCATCGTCTATCTCGACCTCGACGCCCACCACGGCGACGGAGTGGAGAAGTTCTTCTGGGACGACCCGCGGGTGCTCACGATCTCGATCCACGAATCGGGGAAGTACCTCTTCCCCGGCACCGGGTACCCCGCCGAGATCGGGGGACTGAAGGCGGCCGCCTCGGCGATGAATGTCGCCCTGCCCCCGCGCACCGGCGACGCGGACTGGCTGCGGGCCTTCGACGCCACGGTCCCGCAGGTCGTCGCGGCCTTCGAACCGCAGGTCATCGTCTCCCAGCACGGCTGCGACGGCCACCGCGAGGACCCGCTCACGCACATGCGGCTGAGCGTGGACGCGATGCGCATCGCCGCCGAACGGGTCCGCCGTCTGGCCGAGGACCATGCCGACGGGAAGTGGCTGTCCGTCGGAGGCGGCGGCTACGCGATCATCGATGTCGTGCCGCGGGCCTGGACGAACCTGCTGGCCATCTCCGCGGGCCGCGACATCGACCCGGCGGCGAGGATCCCCGGCCGGTGGGCCGACTACGCGCAGACGAAGACCGGGCGTGAGGCGCCGCTGTCGATGACCGACGGATTCGACGGTGAGTTCGAACCGTGGTCGAAGGGATTCGACCCGGAGGCCGAGCTCGACCGGGCTGTGATGGGCACCCGGAAGAACCTCTTCCCGTTCTTCGCCCTCGACCCGTACTTCGACTGACCCGCGAGCCTGCGCGGATGACCGGTCGAACCGCTGTGGATCTCGACACAGTTTTGGGAAAGCAGGCGGCCAAGCGATAGAATTGCACGGTTAGTTCAATGGGTGGGCACGTGATGTTCACCCTCCACCGACAAGCACAAGGGGTACCCGCGTGGGCTCAGTCATCAAGAAGCGCCGCAAGCGTATGTCGAAGAAGAAGCACCGCAAGCAGCTTCGCAAGACACGTCACCAGCGTCGCAACAAGAAGTAAGACCCAACGGTCCTACGCCCCCGCTCGAGTGATTTCTCGGCGGGGTTTGTTGCACCCGATGAGGAGTGAGCCATGGTCGAACTGACCTTCCTCACGCGCGTCGACTGCCACCTCTGCGCGCTCGCGCGCGAAACCGTCACCGAGGTGGCGGCCGGCAGAGATGTGGACGTGAGAGAGATCGACATCGACACCGACGAGGACCTGGCCGGACAGTACGGCTGGGATGTTCCCGTCGTGCTCCTCAACGGGCGCCAGCACAGTTTTCACAGAGTCGAGAAGGATCGGCTGTCCAGGGCCCTGAGCGCTCTGGGCGCATGAGATCGATTGAAGGAGTGAGGCGGATTCGTGGGCGAGATTCTGTCCGCCAACAGGATTGAGGGTGTCGTTCGCAAGGACGTACCCGAACGCGTGATCTCCCGACTCCCGATCTACCTGCAGACCGTCGAGACCATCGCCGCGACCGGTCAGGAGACCGTGTCATCGGAGGACCTCGCCGCGCGCAGCGGTGTGTCCCCGTCGATCCTGCGCAAAGACCTCTCCCAGCTGGGTCGGTCGGGCACTCGCGGGGTCGGCTACTCCTGCCCGGAACTGTCAGCGACGCTGCGCAGCTTCCTCGGCCTCGATCGCGACCGCAGCGTCGCCATCATCGGGGCCGGTCGACTCGGCTCCGCGCTCGCCGACTATGCCGGGTTCCGCCGACGCGGCCTGCGACTGACTGCCGTGTTCGACATCGACGAGGAAAAGATCGGCACCACCATCGGATCGCTGACGGTCTCCTCTCTCGACGAACTGACCAGCTGGTCCGACCACATCGACCTCGTGGTCATGGCCGTTCCCGCCGCTGCGGCGCCGGCCGCTGCCCGCACCGCCGTCGAGGCGGGAGTGCGCGGCATTCTCAACTTCTCACCCACCGTGCTCGACGCACCGGACAGCATGCGTGTCCACCAAGTCGATCTGGCCAGTGAGCTGCAAGTACTCGCATACTATTCGGCGCTGGACACGGCACCGCTCAACCCTGGTTTTGAGGAGCACAGGAATTGACTCTCTTGGTTCTCGGCATTTCGCATCAGTCGGCTCCCATCGACATGCTCGATCGGATGGCCTTCGGTGCCGGCGAGGTCGGATCCCTGCGCAGGGACGCCCTGGCCGGTGAGAACGTCGACGGCCTCGCCGTGCTCTCGACGTGCAACCGCCTCGAGCTCATCGCCGACGTCACCGCCTTCCACGGGGGACTGGCCGACCTGGGCAACGCCCTGGTGTCCTCGATCGACAAGGAATGGTCCGACATCGCCGGGCACTTCTATGCCCACTACGACCATCAGGCCATGGAGCATCTGCTCAAGGTCGCCTGCGGACTCGATTCGATGGCGATCGGTGAGGCCCAGATCCTCGGCCAGCTGCGCTCGTCGTTCACCGATTCGCAGACGGACAAGGCGCTGACCTCCGAACTCTCCCATGCCCTCCAGCAGGCGCTGCGGGTGGGTAAGCGCGCCCATTCGGAGACCGACCTCGGCGAGGTCGCCCGGTCGCTCTTCGGCGCGGCGCTCGAAGCATCGGCGGCGCACATCGGCTCCCTGCGGGCGGCCAGCACCCTGGTCATCGGGGCAGGTGCCATGTCCGGTCTCGTCGTCTCGGGACTCCACAGAGAGGGCGTGGGCCGCATCACCGTGCTCAACCGCACGGTGGACAAGGCCGAACGCCTCGTCGCCGAGGTGGGCGGACGCGCCCGCGAACTCAACCCCCGTGTGATGGCCGAGGAGATCGCCGACGCCGACCTCATCGTCTCGTGCACCGGTGCGCGCGGTGTCGTCGTCACCCGTGACGACATCGTCGCCGGTCTGTCCCAGAACCCGAAGGGCGCGGCGAACAAGGCGTTCATCGACCTCGCGCTGCCGCACGACATCGACCCCAGCGTCCGCGAGTTCGAACACGTCGCCCTGTTCGGCCTCGGCGAGATCCGAGACCTGCTCAGAGGCTCCGACAAGGAACGCGATGCGAAGGTCGTGCACACCGTCGAAGAGGTTCGTGCGATCATCTCCGCTGAGCTGGAGAACATCGCCACCGGCAACAAGGAGCGCGCCGTGGCTCCGACCGTGACCGCGCTGCGCTCCCACGCCAAGGACGTGCTCGCCACCGAGACCGAGCGGTTGGAGAAGAAGCTCGGCGCCAACGTCGACGAGAAGTCCTTCGCCGAGATCCGCAAGTCCCTTCACCGCGTGGCCGAGAAGCTCATCCACACCCCGACCGTGAAGGTCAAGGAACTGGCCGTGAGCGAATCCGAGGTCGACTATGCGCAGGCGCTCATGCAGCTCTTCGACCTGCCCGTGAACAAGGTCGCCCATGCGATGACACCCGCGGAGACGAAGGTCGCGAAGGCCGCCAGCGCCCACCACGTCGAGGCCGACGGCATCCGTCCCGTGGCCGACCACACCCTCGACATCGTCGAACCCGAACACTTCAGCGGACGCACCGTGCGCCTGGGCACCCGCCGGTCCCAGCTGGCCCGGTCCCAGTCCACGGCGATCGCCCACCAACTCGCCGCCCTGACCGGGTGGCGCGTCGAGATCGTCGAGGTCGTCACCGAAGGCGACGTCAACATGTCCCCGCTCGCCGGCTTCGGCGGCACCGGAGTCTTCGTCTCCGCCGTCCGCCAGGCCCTGCACCAGGGCAAGATCGACCTCGCCGTCCACTCGCTCAAGGACCTGCCCACCACTCCCGAGGCCGGCATCCAGATGGCGGCCATCCCACCCCGCGTCGACCCTGCCGATGTGCTCATCGGCCGGGACGGTCTGAGCCTGGCCGAACTGCCCGCCGGGTCGGTCATCGGCACCGGTTCGCCCAGGCGGGCCGTGCAGCTGCAGGCCGCTCGTCCGGACATCGAGGTCAGGGGTGTGCGCGGCAACGTCGACACCCGCATCGGGCACGTCCGCGACGGCCGCCTCGACGCCGTCGTGCTCGCCGCCGCCGGGGTCCGCCGCATCGGCCGCCTGGCCGAGGCCACCGACATCCTCGACTTCGACGTCATGCTGCCGGCGCCCGGCCAGGGAGCCCTGGCAGTGGAGACCCGCAGCGCCGACAGCTCGCACGCCGGTTCCGAGGACATCCTCAACGCCGACGCCGAGGTGCGCGCCGCCCTCATGCGTCTCCACGACCAGTCCACGGACCTGGCCGTGACCTGCGAACGCGCCATCCTCTCCCGCGCCGAGGCTGGATGTTCGGCACCCATCGGGGCACTGGCGAAGATCGACGGCGACCGATTCGTCGTCGACGCCGTGATGGCCGATGATGACGGGCACCTGGCCCGCACCCGGCAGAGCACCCACCTGCCCGTCGTCCCCGACGCCGACTGGTCGACCGACACGGCCCAGCAGCTGAGCGTCACCGCGAAGGAACTCGCCCGCGTCGCCGATGAACTCGGCACCGCCGCGGCCGAAGACCTCCTCGATCGGCTCGGCATCGACCCGGCCGCCAGCGCCGATCACCTCACCCCCGTCAAGGCACAGGAGCAGGGATGAACAGCACACCTCTGAGCGGTCAGGTCCAACCGCGCCGACTTCTGCCGGCCGCTCCTCGGGTCGTCTTCATCGGCAGCGGACCCGGAGAATCGGGCCTGATGACCATGCGCGGAGCCGAGATCCTCGCCACCGCCGAGACCGTCGTCTACGATGCCGATGTCCATTCGGAGATCGTCACCGCCTACGTGCCTCAGGCCGCGAAGCTCATCGACGCCGCCGACCTCGGTGCCGCCGCGTCGACCCGCGGTCGCAAGCTCGCCGACCTGGCCCGCCCCGACAACACCGTCGTGCGGCTGTGTTCCGACGATGGTCTGATCTTCACGAACACCACCGCCGAGGCGGCCGTGTGCCGCAAGGCCGACGTCGAGGTCGAGATCGTCCCCGGAGTCGGGTTGTCCGCGTCGACCGCCGCCTACACAGGCACCGCCCTGACGACGAGCCGGGTCCGGTCCGTGCGCTTCATCGAAGCCGGACCCCAGACCCATGTCGACGTCTCCCGCCACCGCAACACCTCCCATGTGCTCACGGGCACCGCCGCCGCTCACGAGCAGGCCATCAGCGCCCTGCTCGCCGACGGCTGGGACGAGGACACGAAGGTGCTGTTGGGCTGGGGGATCTCCACGATCGAGCAGACGAGCGTGGAGACGACCCTGAAGCAGGCGCTGTCCATGGCGCAGACAGGTTCGGATCGTATGGTGGTGATCATGGGACAGGGAGTCGAGTCGCGAGGCGAACTCAGCTGGTTCGAATCCAAACCGCTCTTCGGCTGGCAGGTGCTCATCCCGCGGACCAAGGAACAGGGAACCTCCACCGCCGAGGCACTGGCCGAGCTCGGTGCCGTCGGCACCGTCGTGCCCACGATCGCCGTCCAGCCCCCACGCACTCCGACGCAGATGGAGAAGGCCATCCGCGGCCTCGTCGACGGTTCTTACGAATGGGTCGGCTTCACCTCGGTCAACGCGGTCCGCGCCGTGCGCATGTGGTTCGAGGACTTCGGGCTCGACTCGAGGTCGATGGCCGGAGTCAAGGTCGCGGCCGTCGGCGGCCGCACGGCTGCGGCACTGATCGACTGGGGCATCACCCCCGACCTCGTCCCCGACGGCGAGCACTCCGCCCGCGGGCTGGCCGCAGCCTGGCCGGACTTCGTCGACGACATCGACCCGATGAACACCGTCCTGCTGCCCCGGGCCGACATCGCCACCGAGGTGCTCGTCTCCGGCCTGTTGGAGAAGGGCTGGGACCCCGACGACGTCACCGCCTACCGCACAGTCCGGGCCTCCCCGCCGCCGGCACCGATCCGCGAGTCGATCAAGGCCGGCGACTTCGATGCGTTCCTCTTCACCTCCTCGTCGACGGTGCGCAACCTCGTCGGCATCGCCGGCAAGCCCGCAGCCACCTCGGTGATCTGCTGCATCGGCCCGGCCACCGCGAACACCGCGGCCGAGCACGGACTGCGCGTCGACGTCCTCGCCGAGGAAGCCAACCTCACCTCGCTCATCGACGGACTCGTCGAATACGCACTCACCCAGCGGGCCGCTGACGTGGACGCCGGAATCTCCCCGCAGCGTCCGAGCCAGAAACGCCGCAGAAGGAAGGCCTGACATGACACTGGTTCCCGGAACCGTTCGCCCCCGTCGTCTCCGCTCGACCGCCGCCCTGCGCCGGCTCGTCTCCGAGGTGCGGCTGCACCCGGCCGACCTCATCCTGCCGATGTTCGTCAAAGAGGGATTGACCGAGCCCGTGCCGCTGACGGGGATGCCAGGCGTCGTCCAGCACACCCTTGACTCGCTGCTGGCCGCCGCCCGAGAGGCCGTCGCCGCCGGGGTCGGAGGGCTCATGCTCTTCGGCATTCCCGAGCACAGGGACGAGATCGGCTCCCAGGCCGATGACCCCGAGGGCATCCTCAACCGCGCGCTGCGACTCCTGGCCGACGACCTCGGCGAGGACACGGTCGTCATGGCCGATCTCTGCCTCGACGAATTCACCTCCCACGGTCACTGCGGGGTCCTCGACTCCGCCGGGGGAGTCGACAACGATGCCACGCTCGACCGCTACGCCTCGATGGCGCTGGCCCAGGCTCGCGCGGGTGCACAGGTGCTCGGACTCTCCGGCATGATGGACGGGCAGGTCGCCTACTGCCGCGAGGCTCTCGACGCCGCCGGCTTCACCGACACCGTCGTCATGGGCTACACCGCGAAGTACGCCTCAGCCTTCTATGGGCCCTTCCGCGAAGCAGTGGACTCCGAACTCCAGGGTGACCGGAAGACCTACCAGCAGGATCCCGCGAACGGCCGCGAGGCGCTGCGGGAACTCGGCCTCGATCTCGCCGAAGGCGCTGACGTCGTCATGGTCAAACCCGGGCTGCCCTACCTCGACGTCCTCGCCGAGGTGGCTGCCGAGTCCATCGTGCCCGTGTGGACCTATCAGGTCTCCGGCGAGTACGCGATGATCGAGTTCGCCGCCCAGGCCGGCGCCATCGACCGGGAACGTGCGATCGAGGAGTCCCTCGTCGCCTTCAAACGCGCCGGCTCCGATGCGATCCTCACCTACTGGGCCACCGAGGTCGCCCAGCGCCTCGATGGCGCGGCCGCAGGTACCCTCACCGGGCCTCAGTCCGCCGGGTCCCAGACGGCCGGGGGCCGGTGATGGCCGAACCCCGCTGGCTGAGCGCGGTCGACCAGAAGTCGTGGCGCAGCTACCTCAACGGCTCGCAGCTGCTCAGCGCCGAACTCGACAAGGAGCTGCGCGACACGCACGGCATCGGCCTGCCCGAATACGAGATCCTCGTGCGTCTGTCCGAGCACGAGGATCGGACCATGCGCATGGCCCTGCTGGCCACGGACACCACGATGTCCCGGTCCCGACTGACCCACAGCGTGGCCCGAATGGAGAAGCGCGGACTGCTCGAACGCTCCGCCATCCCCGAGGACGGGCGCGGTGTGAACTGCGTGATGACCGAGGCCGGATGGCAGCTGCTCCAGGTCGCAGCGCCCGACCATGTGAGAGGTGTGCGGACCCACCTCGTCGACCTGCTCGAACCCGAGGAGATGGCGACCTTGGGCCGCATCTTCACGAAGGTCTACGATCATATGCGCGATATCGACGGCATTTGAGGCGCCCCGCACCCGCGACCGATCCCGCGACGACAACGACCCGCGACGATTCAGAGGAGACCCCATGACGACAGCAGAGACGAACGCTCACGTCACCGACCAGTCAGCAGCACTCTTCACCCGCGCCGAGGCGGTCATCCCCGGCGGAGTCAACTCTCCCGTGCGGGCGTTCAAGGCCGTCGGCGGCACACCCCGCTTCATCACCGAGGCCACGGGTGCGTGGCTGCGCGATGCCGACGGCAACGACTACATCGACCTCATCGGCTCGTGGGGGCCGATGATCATGGGCCATTCCCGCCCCGAGGTCGTCGCCGCCGTGCAGGAAGCCGCGGTCAAGGGCTTCTCCTTCGGCACACCGTCGACCGGTGAGGTCGAACTCGCCGAGGAGATCGTCTCCCGCGTCGACCCCGTCGAGCAGGTGCGGCTGGTGTCCTCGGGCACCGAGGCGACGATGTCTGCGATCCGTCTTGCCCGCGGCTACACCGGTCGGTCCAAGGTCGTGAAGTTCGCCGGCTGCTACCACGGCCACGTCGACTCCCTGCTCGCCCAGGCCGGATCCGGTCTGGCCACCTTCTCCCTGCCCGACACCCCCGGAGTCACGGGGGCGCAGGCCCAGGACACCATCGTCGTCGGCTACAACGATGCCGCCGGACTCGAAGCCGTCTTCGCCGAACACGGAGAGGACATCGCCTGCGTGATCACCGAGGCCAGCCCCGGCAACATGGGCATCGTGCCCCCGGTCGACGGCTTCACCAACACCATCCGTCGGCTGACGAAGGCCCACGGTGCGCTGATGATCAGCGACGAGGTGATGACCGGCTTCCGCGTCTCCGCAGCCGGCTGGTACGGCTACGAATCGCAGGCCCTCGGCTACCCCGAGGGACCGGCCGACCTGTTCACCTTCGGCAAGGTCATGGGCGGCGGATTCCCCGCGGCGGCCTTCGGCGGTCGCGCCGAGATCATGGCGCACCTGGCACCGGCCGGACCCGTCTACCAGGCGGGCACCCTGTCGGGGAACCCCGTGGCCACCGCCGCCGGTCTCGCCACGCTCAAGCTCACGACCGAACTCGATGTGTACTCGCACATCGGCCGCGCCGCGGACATTCTGCGCCCGGCCGTCGCCTCAGCGCTCGAAGCCGAAGGTGTTGCCCACGTCATCCAGTCCGCGAACTCGATGTTCTCCGTGTTCTTCACCGATGGTGCCGTGACGAACTATGACGAGGCGCGCGCACAGAACGTCGACCGCTACACCGCGTTCTTCAACGCCATGCTCGATCAGGGCATCCACATGCCGCCGAGTGCGTTCGAAGCCTGGTTCCTCTCCTACGCCCACACCGATGAGATCCTCGATCGGATCATCTCCGCACTGCCGGCGGCAGCGAAGGCCGCGGCCGCCGTGCCGGGGCCCGGGAAAGGACAGGCATGACCACGATCCATCTGGTCAGGCACGGTGAGGTCGACAACCCGGAGAAGATCCTCTATGGCCGCCTGCCGCACTTCGGACTGACCGAGCGCGGTCATGAGATGGCCGCTCGGGTCGCCGAGCACTTCGACGCCGCGGCGACGTCCCCGGTCGAACTCGTCGCCTCCCCGCTGCTGCGGACCCAACAGACGATCGCCCCGCTGGCGAACACCCTCGATCTGCCGGTATTCACCGACGACCGGGTCATCGAAGCGGCGAACTCGTTCGAAGGTCAGAAGGTCGACGCCCGGCGCCTGGCCGAACCGAAGAACCTGCTGCGTCTGTACAACCCGCTGACCCCGTCGTGGGGCGAACCGTACAAGCAGATCGTGCTGCGCATGCGCGCGGCAATGGCCAGCCTGCGTGCGAAGCTCGACGGCCACGGTCCCGAGGCCGAAGGCGTCATCGTCTCCCACCAGCTGCCGATCTGGATGACGCGGCTGTCGGGGGAGGGGCGTTCCCTCTTCCACGACCCCCGCCGACGCGAATGTGACCTGGCTTCTATCACCAGTTTCACATTCGACTCGTCCACACTGGTGTCCGTGAGTTATGAGAGCATCTGTGCCGATCTGCAGCCCGGAACCCCGGTGGCAGGAGCATGAGTTTCGGCCGCAGCCCACTGAACCGCCGCACCCTGTTCGCCTCGGCCCTCGCCGCCGGCACAGCCGTTCTGGTCAGCGCCTGCAGTGAGAACGACGAACTGGCCGATCAGGCCGGATCCGACCAGGGCTACGTCTCCGGTTCGGGAGTCGTCTCGCAGGTGGCCGTCGACAAGCGCGGTGAGCCCTTGGATCTGAGCTTCGAGACCCTCGATGGGAAGACGATGTCCCTGGCCGATCTGCGCCCGACCCCCGTGGTCATCAACCTCTGGTACGCGGCCTGCCCGCCGTGCCGGAAGGAGGCACCGGATCTCAAGTCCGTGGCCGACGGATTCGGCGACAAGGCGCAGTTCATCGGCGTCAACGTCCGAGATCAGGCCGCCGCGGCGAACGCATTCATCAACAACTACCAGGTCCCGTACCCGAACATGCTCGACTCGAGCGGAGAGATGGTCTCCCTCCTTTCCGGTGTCCTGCCCCCGCAGGCGACCCCGTCGACGGTCGTGCTCGATGCGAAGGGCCGGGCCGCTGCCCGAGTCGTCGGCGAGGTCGACGCTTCGACGCTCAAGGGACTCGTCGAGGACGTGCTGGCGGAGTGAGCGGGCTCGGGGCGGAATTCGCCCAGACGGTTCTCTCCGGCCCGCTGCTGCTGGCCGCCGGTGCCGCAGCACTGGCAGGACTCGTCTCCTTCGTCTCTCCGTGCGTGCTCCCGCTCGTCCCCGGCTACGTCGGGTACGTCACCGGGCTCTCGGGAACCTCGCTGCGCGACAAGCAGACATGGCGGGTCGTCGTGGGCATCAGCCTCTTCGTCCTCGGCTTCACTGTCGTCTTCGTGCTGCTGGGGACCAGCTTCTCGGCCCTCGGGGCGCTGTTCTCGCAGTGGCAGTCGGTGATCATGCGCATCCTCGGCGTCGTCGTCATCATCGCCGGTTTCGTGTTCATGGGCGGGTTCGGTCTGCTGCAGAACGAACATCGGATCCGAGCGCGGCCGAAGGCGGGTCTGTGGGGTGCACCGGTCCTCGGTGCCACCTTCGCGCTCGGCTGGGCGCCGTGTGTGGGACCGACGCTGTCGGCGGTGCTGAGCATGTCGGTGAGCTTCGGCGGCGACGGCATGATCTGGCGCGGCGCCCTGCTCGCATTCGTCTACTGTCTGGGACTGGGAATTCCGTTCATCATCCTGGCGGTGGCGATCCACAAGGGCGCGGGACGACTCGAATGGGTGCGCAGACACCAGACCGCGATCGTGCGCGCCGGAGGCATCATGCTGATCATCCTCGGTGTGCTCATGGCCAGCGGCGTATGGAATATGTGGATGACCTCTCTGCAAGGTCTGATCAATGGATTCGAAGTGGTGATCTAGTGGCGGAGAAGACGAAGTCGGCGAGCCAGAAGCCTCAGGTGACGCAACCTCAGCTGGGCTTCTTCGGCATGTGCCGGTGGGCGTGGACGCAGCTGACGACGATGCGCGTGGCGCTCATCCTGCTGCTCGTCCTCGCGCTCGCAGCGATCCCCGGCTCCCTCCTGCCTCAGCGCATCCAGGACCCGGGACGGGTGAACACGTTCCTGGAGAACAACGGTGCGTGGGGTACGTTCCTCGACACCATCCAGATGTTCGACGTCTACTCATCCGTGTGGTTCTCCGCCATCTACCTGCTGCTGATGATCTCACTCGTCGGCTGCATCATCCCGCGGACGAAACAGCACTGGAAGGCGATGCGCTCGGCCCCTCCCAAGGCGCCGAGGCGGCTGGGCCGGATGCCCGGCTACGCCGCCTTCACCTCGGCGACGGGGGAGGCCGACAGTCGGGAGGACGCCGACCAGGCCTTCCTCGACCGTGCCGAGGCCCGGCTGAAGAAGTCCGGGTACCGGATCAATCGGCGGGATGACCATGTGGCGGCCGAGCGCGGATATCTGCGGGAGACGGGCAACCTCGTCTTCCACGTCGCCCTGCTCATGGCCACCCTGACGATGGCCATCGGTTCGCTCTTCGGCTACGAAGGTCAGCGCATCCTCGTCGAGGGGGAGACGTTCTCGAACTCCCTGGTCTCCTACGATTCCTTCACCCCCGGGTCCTACTACGATGCGGACAACCTGCCGGACTTCCGGCTCAAGCTCGACAGCTTCTCCTCGAGCTTCGACGATCAGGCGGCGGGCAATCAGTTCGGGCAGCCGCGCAGCTTCGATGCGAAGGTCACGACGAACTCCGAGGGCAAGACCGAATCGCACACACTCGAGGTCAACAAGCCCGTGCGCATCAACGGCGTCGGCGTCTACCTCACGGGCAACGGCTACGCCCCCGAGGTGACCGTCCGTGACGCTCAGGGCAATGTCGTCCAGTCCGGGCCGCAGGTCTTCATCCCCGACGGCGGCGACGGGGGCTACACCTCGGAGGGCGTCATCAAGGTCCCGGATTCGGCCGGCACGCAGATGGGCTTCGTCGGGGTCTTCCTGCCGACCGCAACGCAGAACGACAAGGGCGAGCTCGTCTCGAGCTTCGCCGAGCTGCGCAACCCCTACCTCGTGATGAGCGGATACACCGGCGACCTCGGCCTCGACGACGGAGTCCCGCAGTCGGTGTACTCCCTCGATGCCGATAAGATGACCGAAATGACCGATGACTCGGGCAATCCGCTGATCATCCAGCTCGCCGAGGGTGAGACTCAGGACCTGCCCGGCGGCGGATCCGTGACCTTCGACGGAGTGAAGAAGTACATCGCCGTCGACATCTCGCAGGATCCGACGCAGGCACTCATGCTCATCAGCGCGATCCTCGTGCTCGCCGGCCTGGGGCTGTCTCTGTTCATTCCCCGCCGCCGCGTGTGGGTGAGGATCAAGGACGGAAACGCCGAGGTGGCCGCCCTCGCCCGCGGTGAGGATCCGATGGTCGAGCGCGCCGTATCCGACCTCGTGAAGGACCTGCGCGACCCCGACCCCGCTGAGGGGCAGGACGAGGGCGACGACGAAAGATGAGACTCTGGTACTACGCGGAGTAGAATAGCCGCGGAGTGTCGGAGTTTCAGACCGCACCCGACAGGGCGGCGGGCTCGGACACGGGCACGCCGACAATGAGCGATATGAGAGCACCTGACGGTGCGGAGGATGAATGGACGTCAACACTGACCTCGCAATGTGGTCGAACCAGCTGATCATCTCGGCGATGATCGTCTATGCCTTCGCGATGATCTTCTATGCGTTCGACCTGTTCGGATCGCGCGAACTCAAGACGGCCAAGACAGAGGTCGCCAGCCCCGCGAAGGCGAGTGCTGTGCGGCGGACGAACCGGAAGACCGCGACCACTGCTGTCCTCGACCGGCCCGGCGATGATGAGTCGGAAGTACCGGTGAAGAAGAGCCGCGGGAACAGACGACGCGGAGCCCGCATCGGCACATCGCTGCTGGTGCTCGCCGTCCTGCTGCACGCCTCCGCCGTGCTCACCCGCGCCCTGTCTGTGTCCCGCGTGCCGTGGGGCAACATGATGGAGTACGTGCTCACGGCGACGACGATCACCGTCATCGTCTACCTCGTGGTGCTGACGAAGAAGGACGTGCGCTACCTGGGCACGTTCGTGTCCGGGGGAGTGCTGCTGTGCCTGGGCCTGGCAATCACCGTGTTCTACACCCCGGCAGCCAAGCTCATCCCGGCCCTGGACTCGTACTGGATCGCCATCCACGTGCCGATCGCGATCCTCTCGACGTCGCTGCTCTACATCTCAGCGATCCTCGCGGTGTTCCAGATCCTCAAGAGCGTCTACGAGACGAAGAACCCGAAGTGGCTGCGGTTCATGCACCGTCTGCCCGCGAGCGACGACCTCGAGCGCTCCTCCTACACGATCGCGGCCGTCGGCTTCATCACCTGGACCTTCACCCTCATCGCGGGTGCGATCTGGGCCGAGGTGGCCTGGAGCCGCTATTGGGGCTGGGACACCAAGGAGATCTGGACCTTCGTCGTGTGGGTCATCTACGCGGCCTACCTGCACGCTCGCGCGACCCGCGGCTGGAGCAAGACGAAGGTTGCGGTGCTCAACATCATCGGCATCGCCTCGGTGATCTTCAACTTCACCGTCGTCAACGTCTACTTCAACGGCCTGCACTCCTACTCCGGCCTCGACTGACGACTTCCCGACAGCGGCGACACGCCCCTCACCGTAAGTCGGGTGAGGGGCGTCTTCGTGCCGGCGCTTGGGCGGACACGAAATGTCGTTCAGGCCGGAGTGCGGCGAGAACAGCCTTGTTCAAGCCGGAGCGCGGTAGTCGATCGTTGCACGGCTCCACAGATGCGCTTCGCCTTGAACGACGCGGGAGAGCCCTTTGCAGCCTCTCGAGGGTGGCTTTTCGGCCCACTTGAGGCTGGACAGCCCAGTTCTCAACGTGGGCTGCTCGGCGCAGATGGGGCCGAACTTGTAACTGCCGGATGGCGTCGATGCGACGAGGTCGATGCGACGGGACTCAGTTGGAGCGGCCGCGGCCTTCGCCCTTGGTACCGCGATCATCGGTGTCGGCCGAAGAGTCCGCTGCAGAATCGTCGTCATCGTCGGACTCGGAGGCGTCATCGCTCTCGGTCTTCGGCTCATCGTTCTCATGTGCCGGTGGAGCGTGCTTGCCGAGCTTGACGTCCCGGTCGACCTGTCGCAGGTAGTCATCGTCATCATCCGGGGCGACCTGCCCGCGGGGACGCTGCGCCGCCGACGGTTTGGCTTCGGAGCCACGACCGAAGAGGAACCAGAGGACGAATCCGAGGACCGGGATGAAAAGGATGATGAGGGCCCATGCGGGTTTGGGCAGGACTCGAATCAGACCCCGATCGCGCAACAGGCAATCGAAGAGTCCATACAGTGTCACCGCTGCCGCTAGGACGATCGCGGCAATGAGAAATCGAGCCATGCACCAAGGATAGTCCACGATCCTGAACACCGACTCAGGCAGTCGGTGACGAGACGATCACGATCGAGGGCTAAAATAGGCTCAATGCGCACCTTCTGGCTCTACACTCTCGCTCGACTCGGCATCATCGTCGGCGTCGGACTCATCCTCTTCCCGTTCCTCGGGCTCAACCTGCTCATGGCGGTCGCGGCCATCGTCATCGGCGCGCTGCTCAGCTACCTGTTCCTCGGGAACATGCGCGCTCGAGTGGCCACTGACATCGAGGCCCGTCTTGCCGCTCGTGCTTCCAAACCCAAACGCAAGAGTGCCGACGAAGCGGCTGAGGACCAGATCGTCGACGATCGCCTCACCGAAGAAGAGCGCCTCACCGAAGAGGAACACGCGGCCGACGAGAAGCGGACTGCCGACGAAGAGAACATCTCAGACGGCAACGGCCGAGAGAAATAGACCCCGGCCGTCTGCCGCCCAGAGCTGACACGCTCAGAGTCCTGCCAATCAGAGCTGACACTCAGAACCCACTGGCTCAGGACCCACTGACTCAGAACCCACTGGCTCAGAGCGCCAGGCCGAGTCCCATCAGCGCAGCGAATGCCAGGCCGGTCAGCCCGGTCGATTTGATCGGCGGGATGAGCCCGGGTCCCGTCGTACCGCTGAGCACCGTCTTGAGCGGATTGAGCGCCGGCACCAGGGCGAGGATCGCCAACGCCGCTGCCGGATGCCCGTCGAGGATGGCCAGGGCCAGGAGCGCAAACGGCAGCAGCACGAGCACCGCATAGGCGATGCGGGCGGAATTGTCGCCCAGACGCACCGCGAGCGTGATCTTGCCGGCCTCGATGTCGGTGGGGATGTCGCGGAGGTTGTTGACCATGAGCACGGCGGACGCAAGCGAACCGATCGCCACGGCACCGGCCCAGCCGCTGAGGCTGAGGTGCCCGACCTGCATCCACATCGTTCCCAGGGTGGCCACGAGTCCGAAGAAGACGAAGACGAACACCTCACCCAGGCCCATGTACCCGTAGGGCTTCTTCCCGCCGGTGTAGAACCATGCTGCGGCCACCGCGGCGGCCCCGACGATGAGGAACCACCAGGCCTGAGAGACGAGGATGAGCACGATCCCGACGACCCCGGCGATGCCGAAGAACAGGAATGCGGCACGTTTGACCTCGCGCGCCTCTGCGAGGCCGGTCGCTGTCAGACGCACCGGTCCGACGCGTTCGTCGTCAGTGCCGCGAATGCCGTCGGAGTAGTCGTTGGCGTAGTTCGAACCGATCTGCAGACAGAGGGAGACGAGCAGGGCGAGGAACCCGCGGAACAGGATCTGCCCGAGGCTGACGTGGTCGTCCCCGCCCGAGATGTCGTCGAGGATGAAGGCGGTGAACCCGCCGAGCGACCCGATCGCAGCTCCGGTGCCGATGAGGACGGGTGCGAGAGCCAGGGGGAGAGTTCGCAGTCGAGCTCCCGAAATCCACTGGGCGGCATCAGCCATAGTCCCAGGTCACCTTCCTCTTATGTCGTCGAACCGTCTTATATTACCGATTGTTCACCGGCAAGGGTATTCGGCGCAGTCCGCCGCGAGGTGCGCGGCAAGCTCGGCGGCGGCCCGACGGTCGGGTTTGCCGATCGACCGATTCGGGATCTCGTCGACGGGAAACACGAGGTGCGGCAGCAGGTGCCCGTCCATCCCATGATCGAGGCCGTTGAGATGCCGAGCCAGTTCGCGAGGGGAGCGACCGTCGAGCCCCGACCCGGCCTCCGCGGCGTCCCCGCCGGCGAACCTGACCAGCGCGACGATCCGTCTGCCCCACTCCTCGTCGGGCACCCACGTCACGAGCACCTCGGCGACGCCTTCCTTCTGCCAGCGCGGGAGCAGACCCGTCTCCAGAGCGTGCGGGGAGACATTCGTCCCGCCGGAGATGATGATGTCATCGACCCGGCCGAGGACCGTGAGCACCCCGTGATCGAGGCGGCCGAGATCGCTCGTGTGCATGATCCGCCGACCGGCATCGTCGATGGTCAGCGCCGTCGACTCCACCGGTGCGATGGTGCCGTCGGGCGAGATCGCGACGTATCCGTCGGCGACGACGGGGCCGGTCAGGTCGATCGTTCCCGCCTCGGTGATGGTGACCTCGACCCTGTGGAAGGGCACACCGTCGTACACGCAGCCGCCGGCGGTCTCGCTCATCCCGTAGGTGCGCACGATCGACAGTCCCGCGGCATCCGCGCGTTCGAGCAGGGCCGGTGAGATCGCCGACCCGCCGAGGAGGATGTGCGAGATGCTTGCCGCGAGGTCGGTCGCATGATCGTCTTCGAGGATCCGGTGGAGCTGGGTGGGCACGAGAGACGTGTACGTCGGGCGTTCGCCCGCCCGCTCCAGCAGGTCGTCGACCGCTGAGGCGAAGGATATGGGGGAGAACCTCGCCGAGGTGGCCCGCACCGGTGGGCGCCCTGCCAGGCGGGCGCGCAGCTCCACCTGGAACCCGGCGATGTGGTTGACCGGCAGGCACAGGTGCCAATCACCGGGCCCGGACAGAGAGTCCTCGGTCGCCTGCGCCGAGGCGGTCAGGGCTTCGGGGGAGAGCGCCACGGCCTTCGCCGTCCCCGTCGACCCGGAGGTGTGGAGGATGAGGGCCGGGCAGGGGCCCGGGCCCGTCCACGAACGGGGAGCCGCCTCGGTGACGGTGCCCGTCCGGGAGGACGGCAGGATGAGGATCGAGCGTCCGTCGAGAGCCCGGTCGATGGCCTCGGGCAGCTCATCGGTGCGCAGTTCGCGGGTGTCCACGGTGATCTGAGACCGAGCCGTCAGTAGTACCAGGGGAAGGGCGACCAGTCGGGATCGCGCTTTTCCAGGTAGGCATCGCGGCCCTCGACGGCTTCGTCGGTCATATAGCCCAGACGCGTGGCCTCACCGGCGAAGACCTGCTGGCCCATGAGGCCGTCGTCGACGAGGTTGAAGGCGAACTTGAGCATCCGCTGCGCGTTCGGGGACTTGCCGAGGATCTCACGCGCCATGGTCAAAGCGGCGGTTTCGAGTTCGGCGTGGTCGACGACCTCGTTGACGGCACCCATGTCGGCCATCTCCTGGGCCGAATACGTGCGGCCGAGGAAGAAGATCTCGCGGGCCTTCTTCTGCCCGACTATCTTCGCCAGATACGCCGAACCGTAGCCGGCGTCATAGGAGCCGACGTCGGCATCGGTCTGCTTGAACTTCGCGTGTTCGCGGGAGGCGATGGTCATATCGCACACGACGTGGAGACTGTGGCCGCCGCCGGCAGCCCAGCCGGGGACGACGGCGATGACGACCTTGGGCATGGTCCGGATGAGTCGCTGGACCTCGAGGATGTGGAGGCGTCCGGCCTGAGCCGGATCGACGCTTTCACGAGTCTCGCCCGAGGCGTACTGGTAGCCGGAACGACCGCGGATCCGCTGGTCTCCACCGGAGCAGAATGCCCAGCCGCCGTCCTTCTCGCTCGGACCGTTGCCGGTGAGCAGGACCGCTCCGACGTCGGAGGTCTGGCGAGCATGGTCGAGGGCGCGGTAGAGCTCGTCGACGGTGTGCGGGCGGAAGGCATTGCGGACCTCGGGGCGGTCGAAGGCGATCCGCACGCAGCCGAGGTCGCTGCCGGTCGCCGGGTCGATCGCACGATGGTAGGTGATGTCGGTGAAGTCGAAACCGGAGACCTCACGCCACAGGGAAGGGTCGAAGATTGCTGAAACCGTCATGGTCCCCAGCCTAGCGCTTGGCCCTGAGCACCTTGTGCGGCAGGCAACGCAGGTCTAGAGTCGAACATCATTCCGGCGGACCGGAACGACGAGCGCACCGGAACGACGAGCGCACCGGAACAACAGTCAATGGGAGACTGAAGATGGCCGAAGTTCTGCTCTACCACCATATCCAGGGCCTCACCGACGGGGTCAGCGCCTTCGCCGAGGATCTGCGGCAGCAGGGCCACACCGTGCACGCCCCCGACCTGTTCGACGGACAGACCTTCGCCTCGATCGACGACGGCTTCGCCTTTGCCCAGGAGATCGGCTTCGATGCGCTCCGCGACAAGGGCCTGGCAGCAGCCGATGGGTTGGGGCCCGAGCTCGTCTATGCGGGCTTCTCCTACGGAGTGATGACCGCCCAGCAGCTGGCCCAGACCCGACCGGGTGCCCGAGCTGCCCTGTTCCTGCATTCGTGCGCCCCGGTCTCCGAATTCGGGCAGTCGTGGCCCGACGGGCTCCCGGTGCAGATCCACGGGATGGACGGCGATGAGTTCTTCGACGAGGATCTGCCGGCAGCACGTGAGCTCGCCGAATCGACGCCCTCGGCCGAATTGTTCGTCTACCCCGGCAACGCGCATCTCTTCACGGATTCCTCGCTCGAGGCGTTCGACGCCGATGCTGCCGGGCTGGTGCGGTCGCGAGTGCACGCGTTCCTGCAGGACCTCTGAGAGCGAGGACCTCTGAACGCAAGGCTCGGACCGGCGTTTCTGAGCACAGGCTGGTACCGGCCACTGCACGCTGTCGTGCCCCAACGACGAGGGATAGTCTGAGGGCATGGCCGACCACGCGTGCACTCTCTCCGATCTCCCCGAACGGTTCGACGAGGTCATCGACGATCTGCATGTGCTGCGGCTGCCGATGGTCACCCGGTTCCGCGGCATCACCGAACGCGAAGTCGCGCTCTTCTCCGGCCCCGTCGGCTGGGCGGAGTTCTCCCCGTTCGTCGAATACCGCACCGAGGAGGCGAGCCGCTGGCTGCAGGCCGCCCTCGAATTCGCCGGCCTCATCACGTCGCCGATCGGTATTCACCCGGCCTCGTCCGTCCGGTCGGTGGACGCCTGCTCGCCGGACACGGAATCAGCGCCCGCCGAGGCGGCCGAACCGATCCGGACGGAAGTGGCGGTCAACGGCACGCTGCCGGCTTGTTCGCCCGGCGAGGTCGAATCCATCCTCGCCCGCTACGGCCGCGTCGGCACCGTCAAAGCCAAGGTCGCCGAGCATGGACTCGATTCCCTGGCTGAGGACCTCGAACGACTGCGCGAGTTCCGCCGACTCTTCCCGCAGGCCACTCTGCGCCTCGATGCCAACGCCGGCTATTCGCTCGATGAGGCGCTGACCGCCTCGGCGCAGTTCGCCGACTTCGGTCTCCAATACTTCGAACAGCCCGTCGCGGCGGTCGAGGACATGGCGCGGCTCCGTGCCGAGCTCGACCGTCGTGGTCTGCCGGTCGTGCTCGCCGCCGACGAGTCCATCCGCAAAGCCGAGGACCCGCTGCGGGTGGCCGAACTCGGGGCTGCCGAGGTCATCATCGTCAAGGTCCAGCCGCTGGGCGGCATCGGATCAGCACGCGCGGTCATCGCCGACTGCGGCCTGCCGGCCGTGGTGTCCTCGGCACTCGAATCATCGGTCGGTCTGGCCGCAGGTGCGGCACTGGCCGCCGGGCTGCCCCGCACCGAGATCAGTCGCAGACTCCTCGGTGATGATCCGGCCTGCGGACTGGGCACCGTCCGTCTCTTCGCCGACGACGTCACGAACCCGAACGCCGGGATGCGTCCGGTCGACGGATACGTCCCTGTCACGCGTATCGCCCCGGACCCTGACCGCCTGCAGACGCTGGCGGTGGATCCGGGGCGATACGACTGGTGGGCAGAGCGACTCCAGCAATGCTGGTCGCTTCTGCGACGCGAGCCCGAACCCGGCTGAGCCGAACTCGGCTGACCCGAACCCGGCTGAGCCGGACTCGAACTCAGCTGAGCCGACCTCGACCGAGCCGGGCCTGGTCTCGACCGAGCTGGCCCGAACTCAGCCGGCGTTCTTGACGGCGTCGACGAAGGTCTCGGCGGTCGTCGACACGGTCGACTCGTCGATGTCAGCGACATTGGCCGCGGTGACGACGTTGTTGCCGACACGAGCGGAGATGGAACTCGTGTTGAGGACCGTCTGACCGCCGGCATCGATCGTCGCCTTGACCCCGACCGTTTCGTCGGCGCCTGAGACGGTGGCGTCGAAGGACTCGAACTTCATCTTCATCTCGATGCCCTGGGACTTGATGCTCACGTCGCTGCACTTCTCCGTCACCGCGCTCGAGGTCTTCAGCTGAGACGCTGCGGCTTCATCGTCGGCGAGGCTGACGAGTCCGACGGACATGGTGTTGTCGCTCGAGACACCGGTGACCGTGGTGGTGTCACTGGCCTGCGCGGCGTTGAGCGCCGCCATCGACAGGTCCTTGCACTCGCTGGGTTCGTACTCGGCCTGTTCGAGCGCCTTGAGAGCTTCGCTGCCGGAGGCCGCGGTGGTGTCGATGGTCTTGAACGACAGGCCGTCCGCATCGGTGGATTCGAGGATCTTCTTCAGCTGCGCCTCGTCGAGCTGAGTCGCCTGCGGTGCCTCCTCGGTCTGAGCCGCAGCGCCGCCGCCGTCTTCCTGCGCCTTGTCGCCGCCGTCTTGGCCGCCCGAGCAGCCCACAAGGGTCAGACCGGCGATGAGCGCGATGGCTGGGAGTATGCGTTTCATGATGGACCTCTCGAGTCAGCGTTCCGTAGGAGAATCGGCGGCCGCAGCATCACGACCGCTCTCAATATATGCGCCCAGCACGTCATCCGCGGACTCAGGCTGTGCCGGATCTGAAACATCGACCGCTGAGGCATGGTCGCCGTCCGCGCCCACACCCGTGTCCGCATCGACCGGCGCTGAGGCGATTCGCACCGTCGTCACCTCATCCTGTCCCAGCGTGGTGAAGTGCTGAGTGCGTCTGCCGGGGATGATCGGGTCGTGCATGGCCGCGGCCAGTCGCCCCGTGAAAGTCAGTCGCCCCTTCTTGTCCGCCCGCTGCTGATAGGCATTGTCGCCGCTGGGTCCGGAGACCGTGATGTCATAGCGGCGCTTGGGCTCGAACAGGCCCGGGGTGCGCACCCGGAAGCTGCCTGTCCCGGACAGGGAGAAGCCGGCGGCGCTGACGGCGTCGAACCGCACGATCTGAGCCCGACGCCGGGAGATCTCCACCCTCCAGCCGTGGATGTCGAAGAGGGCATGCCCGGTGAGATAAGAGAACTCACCGCCATCGGCGACGCCGGGCCCTCGACGGTCCGAACTCGCATAGTTCCGGCGGCGACCCAGCGTTGTCAGCCACGCGCCGAGCTCGCGCTCCCAGCTGCTCCAGTTGTGCAGACCGCTGGTGCGGGGAAACCACGAGTGCCGGATGCCCAATCCATTGAGGCGGGCGGAGAATCGCTCGCCCTGACTGTTGATCATCGACTCGAGCAGATCGCGGTCTTTCGACTCCTCGAGGCTGCCGGACCCGGCGCTGAACCACAGGTCGAGGCCGGAGAGGTTCTCGGCCAGCGCGTACGGGGAGTTCGCCAGCCATTCGCTGCGGTCGGCCACCGGGTCGCCGAAGAGCGTCATGGATCTCGCCCCTTCGCGCATCGCGATGATATCGAAGGCCGGCACCGTCGACAGTGGGTCCAAAGGTGAGGAGAACGCGGCCGCGGCGCCGAAGCGGTCCGGATGCCAGGCGGCGTATTTCATCGCCCCGTACCCGCCCATCGACAGTCCCGCGAGCAGCTGGTTGGCCGGTGCCTGATCGACGGAGAAGTTCGCTTTGAGGAAGGCGGGGATCTCCTCGGTGTGGAAGCGCGGCCAGTCGTGGACCTCGCTGCCGACCGCCAGCCGGGAGTAGGTCCCGGCCCCACCGTCGGGCATGACGACGAGGTAGGGGGTCTCGAGCGTGAGCTCCTCGGCGGATCCGAAGTCCGTCCACGAACGGAAGTCGTCTCCGCCGCCGTGGAAGAGGTGAATGACGGGGCTGACCTCGGCGGGGATGCCGGGCAGGAGCACGCGGACACCGACGGTGCGGCCGAGTGCGGGGGAATAGATGAAAAATTCGCGCAGCCTCGGCGAGAGCTTGCGTTTGTCACGGATATGCCACGTCCGGGCATCCTTGCCGCGGGGTTCGGGCCCGAGGAAGGCACTGTTCTGTTCGAGGGCAGGGTACCGTCCGCGCTGTGCGCGAGCCGCGGTCAGCGTGCGGATGGCACGTGCTCCCATCGCGATGATCAACGAGCGGCGCATTTCTCGAGGCTAGAGGGTCGAGATGAACCGCAGGTGGGCAAGTGGTTGAATATCAGGTGATGTCGAATTCGAGCGCGGTGGCGCAGCAGATAGCCCGGAGCCTGGTCCGATCGCGGGTGACCGATGTGGTCATCGCCCCCGGTTCCCGGTCCGCTCCCTTGGTCTACGCGCTCGGCCCCCTCGCCGAGGCGGGGCTGATCCGAACGCATGTGCGCATCGACGAGCGCGACGCCGGGTTCCTCGCCCTCGGCCTGGCCCGCGGCCTGCGTGCGCGCGAACGGCAGTCTGCCGTGGCGGTCGTGACGACCTCCGGATCGGCCGTGGCCAATCTTCACCCTGCCGTCCTCGAGGCTTCCTATGGGCATCTCCCGCTGCTTGTGCTCAGCGCCGACCGACCCGCCCGACTGCGGGCGACCGGCGCCAACCAGACCATCGACGATCAGTCCCAAGTGCTCAGCGATGTCCGCGCCCGCTTTGACATTGCCGCAGGTGAGGACGCGGAGATCGTTGATCGAGAGGTGACCTCTGCGGTGTCGGCGTCGGTGGGTCAGGTCGGTGGAACCGTCGCCGAGGTGGCCGGACCGGTCCAGTTCAACGTGCAGTTCGACACCCCGCTGGTTCCGACCCCGGACGAACTGAGGACGTGGACCGATGAGGTCGAGGGGATGGCCGAGTCCGAGCCTTCGGCGACGACAGTCGGGCAGGCCATGACCGCCGCACCGTCCGAGAGGGTCGCCCAAGCCGGGCCGGCGGAGGGAGCACGCTCCGGAGCCACCGTGACGATCACCTCTGGCACCGTCATCGTCGCCGGCGACGCAGGTGGTCACCCGGCCGAATCGCTGCGTGCGCTCGCCGCCGCTCACCACCTGCCGGTGCTCGCCGAACCCTCGAGTCCGCTGGCGCGGGCAACAGAAGAGTCCTCGACTTTCGTGCCCTCCCACGCGCGGGTCCTCGGCGAGCGGACAGACCTGCGGGATGCGATCCGGACGGTCATCGTCCACGGCAAGCCGACGCTGACACGACCCGTGGCCGCGCTGCTCGCCGACGAAAGGGTGACCGTGCAGCGCGTGCCCGACGATATCGATGCGCTGACCCTGACCGTGACGGACGAGGTGACCGTGACGGGCGGGGCGATCGTTGCGGACGAAGCGACTATCGCGGATGACACAGTCAAGACCGATGTCGCAGACGGCGATGCCGCTGCGGGCGCTGTGTGGGTGCGTGACTGGATCGATGCGGGGGAGGGCTTTGTCGCAGCCGCTCGGAACGAACGTTCCGCGGCAGCGGAGTCGACCAGGTCCTCGCACGCGGAGTCGACCGGGTCTGCAGGCGCCGCCTCGGCGGGGGATTTCCAGTCGACTGCACGCGCGATCACCGAATACCTCGCCGGGCAGGACACCACACTCTTCGTCGCGAGTTCGAACTCGGTGCGCTATCTCAGCGATGCCGCCGACATCCGTGCCCGCATCCATGCCTCGCGGGGACTGGCGGGCATCGACGGACTCGTCTCCACTGCCACGGGACTGTCCCTCGGGTTGGGTGAGCCGGTCGTTCTGCTCATCGGGGACATCGCGATGCTCCACGACATCGGCGGACTGCTCACCCCCAGCGCCGAGGCCATCGGCGACGTGACGATCGTGGTGCTCAACGACGACGGGGGAGCGATCTTCTCCGGACTCGAACACTCCCAGGACCACCTCGCAGGATATCTGGAGCGGTACTTCACCGTCCCGCACGGCCGCGGATTCGCCGACCTCGCTGCAGGATACGGGTGGGACTATGCGCAGGTGACGAGCGCGGCAGAGTTCGAACGCGCCTTCGCCGGTGAAGGCAGCGCCGACGCCTCCGGTGAGAACGCTGCTGACGTCTCCGGCACCGGCGTTGCCGGAAGTCGCCGCATCATCGAGGTCGCCATCCCGCGCTGATCCGGCTCACTGATCGCTTGCCTCGAAGAACACGCCGTGCACGACGCGTTCTTCAACCGAACCGGTGAGTGAGCGGCCCAGGCGGTGTGAGCGCCGAGATGGTGTGAGCGCCAAGGCGGTCAGCGTGGCCGGGGAGGCTGTCAAGCCCCGGGTTTGATGGAGAGTTTTCTACTTGGAAATCGTCAGCTTGTGCACGAGCTAGGCAGCCCGTGGCAGCGCGTTGAAATAGTCTGCTCGGAACGCAGCGGGAGTCGCACCACCGAGTGCTCCGTGAGGCCGGTACGTGTTGAACCAGTGCACCCACTCCGCCGTGGAGATCTCGACATCATCAATACCTTTCCACGGACCCTTGTTCCGGATCAGCTCGGCCTTATAGAGTGAATTTAAGGCTTCGGCAAGGGCGTTATCGTACGAGTCGCCTTTCGACCCGACAGAGGCGACGGCGTCTTGTTCGGCCAGGGCCTCGCCATAGCGAATCGCCCGATACTGGACCCCGCGATCTGAGTGGTGCACCAGCCCGGATAGGTCGCCACCTGCACGTTTCCGCTGATAGATCCCCATCTGCAGAGCATCAAGAGCCAACTCGGTATGCAGCGATCTCGAGACTTGCCAGCCGACGATCTCGCGGTTGAACACGTCGGTGACGAACGCGACGTAGACCCACCCGGTGAACGTGTGCACATAAGTTATGTCGGCAACCCACAGCCGGTCAGGGGCGAAAGCCGCGAAGTGGCGATCGACGAGATCGGCTGGACAGTTCTCCCGCGGTGCTGACCGTGTGGTGTTCGGTGCTTTGGCCCTCTTGATCCCGTGTAATCCGAGGTCTTTCATCAGGCGTTCGATCGTGCATCGGGCTACATGCCCGCGCCCTAACGGGTCGGGTTCGCGGTTGAGGACGATGTGCATCTTCCGGGCTCCGAACGCATCGTAGTTGTTCGTATGCACCCTGCTGATCTCCTCTTTCAGGATCTCGTCACGTTTCTGCCTATTCGAGGCTGGCCGCTGTTTGCGGGCATAGTAGGTACTCGGAGCGATCTTCACGCCGGCAGCACGCAGCGTGGAACAGATCGGCTCGACTCCGAATTCGTCCTTATGCTCGTCGATGAAGGCGACGATTACTTCGAGGGGCGGTCGAGCTCCGCCGCGAAGAAAGCCGACGCCGACTTCAGGATCTGGTTAGCCCGGCGCAGTTCCCGGTTCTCTTTCTCGAGGTCCTTGATCCGCTGGGCATCAGCGGTGGTGGTGCCGGGCCGGTCGCCGGCATCGACCTGGTCCTGGTTGACCCACGACCGCAGCGTTTCGGGGTTGACACCGAGCTGGTCGCCGATACGGCGGAAGATGCCGCGGCGGGCACCCGGGTCAGCTTCGAGTGCGTCGAGGACCATGCGGACTGCTCTCTCACGAAGCTCGAGCGGGTATTTCTTTTGGGGCATGACAGGGAAGTCCTTTCCGTGGCTTCACTGTCTCCATTATTCCCGGGGCGAATCAGGCAGCCCGGTTGGTCTGACCCGGACCTTCAGTCCAGACCCAGCGCCCGGCGCATCGGGGCGAACTTCGCATTCGTCTCGGCCACCTCGGTGGCGGGATCCGAATCGGGCATGATCCCGGCACCGGCGTAGAGGCGGATCCGGTTGCGGTCCTCAAGCTGACCACAGCGCAGGGCGATGCCGAACTGGCCGTTGCCGCGCCCGTCCATCCACCCGACGGGGCCCGAATAGCGGCCGCGGTCGAGCGGTTCGAGCTCATCGACGTGGGCGACGGCGCTCGCCTGCGGGTACCCGCCAACTGCTGCGGTGGGGTGGACGGCGGCGGCGATGTCGAGGGCATTGAGGTCGGAGCCTGCCGCCAGCGTCGCCTGCGCATCCGAAGCCGAATGGATGACATTGGCCAACGGCAGCAGGTGCGGGCGCTCATCGACGGTGACGTCCTCGGCGACCGAACCCAGGCTGCGCTGCAGCGACGCGATGGCGAAAGCGTGTTCGGTGCTGTCCTTGTGTGCGCTCAGCAGCTTCCTCGCCTGCGGCATCTCCTCCATCGGGTTCTTCTCCACCCGATAGGTACCGGCGAGGACGCGGGAGGTCACCCGACCGTTCTCGACCCCGATGAGCAGCTCCGGGGTCGACCCGATCAGCCCGGCGACGTCGAAGGTCCAGCAGCTCGGATAGCTGCGGTTGAGCGCCCCGAGCACGGCACGCACGTCGATGTCGTTCTCGGTGGTGACCACCTCGTCGCGGGCGAGGACGATCTTGCGCAGCGTCGGATCGTCGGTGAACGCGTCAACCTCGGCGGTGGTGTCGATGGGGGTGAGCATCGCCGAAACCTGTTCGACCAGCCGCGCCCACCTGCTCGGATCGAGTTCACCCAGCTCGGACGTCGCCGACTCGATGCGGCGCAGCGGTTCGGGGTGGAGCACCGGCGGCACGGGATGCTCGTCGGACGTCGTGATCGATGTCAGCCATACGCGGCCCCCGCGGCGGCCGAGCACGAATTCGGGGATGTGGAGGATCGAGTCGACGCTCGACTCCCCGGAATACGCGACCGTGGCGAAGCACATCAGACCCGACCCGAGCAGGTCGACCTCGTCCTCGACACTGGCCGCCTCGGCGATCGCCGACCAGGCACGCGAGAGTTCGGTGAACCGTTCGGGACCGCGCGCGCTGATGCGCATCGTCCGTCCGAAGCCGATCAGCCCGGAGGTGTCGCGGACCCAGCACGAGAACGCCGTCGTCGGGAGCAGCTCGAGGGTCTGCTCGACAGTGGTCGGCAGACCGGACTCGAACGGGAAGCCCGGACCCGGATCGACGTCGTCGACGAAGCGGGAGGCTACGTTCAGACGCGGGGGAGCGGCGAGGATGTCGGAGGTGCCGTATGTCGTAGTCATGTCGCTTCGATTCTAGACGAGGACCCGCTGTCGATCCGCCGCCTCGGTGATGGAGGGAACGGCGAATGTGGCTATCTCCACATCCGCGCCCGCGTGAGAGCGGGGATCCGGATTCGCCGTCTGCGCGGTGGTGTTGAGACAATGAGAGCATGAATCGTGCCCAGCTGGACAAGCAGCCCGACGACGTCGCCTCGATGTTCGATGATGTCGCCTCCCGCTACGACCTCACGAACGACGTCCTCACCTTCGGTCTCGCCCGCACCTGGCGGCGCACCGTCGCCCATTCCGTGGCCGCCGGACCCGGCGAACGCGTGCTCGATCTGGCGGCGGGAACCGGCACCTCGTCGATGACGTTCACCCATCACGGCGCCGAGGTGGTCGCCGGGGACATCTCGTCGGGCATGCTCTCCGAAGGCCGCCGTCGTCACCCGCAGATCGACTTCATCTACGCCGATGCGATGGATCTGCCCTTCTCCGACGCCAGCTTCGACGTCGTCACGATCTCCTTCGGCATCCGCAACGTCCACGACGTCGACACGGCCCTCAACGAGATGCTGCGTGTGCTCAAACCCGGCGGACGGCTCGTCATCTGCGAGTTCTCCACCCCGACCCTCGACGCCTTCAGCCTCGTGTACAAGGAATACCTCATGCGGGCACTGCCCGCCGTTGCCCGCGCCGTGTCCTCGAACCCCGAGGCCTACGTCTATCTGGCCGAGTCGATCCGCGCCTGGCCGAACCAGGACGCGTTCGCCCACCAGATCCTCGACGCCGGGTTCGACCAGGTGAAGTACCGCAACCTCACCGGCGGAATCGTCGCCGTCCATCACGCTCTCAAACCGTGAACGAGTTCGACGCCGAGGTCGTCGTCGTCGGTGCCGGCCCAGCCGGATCGGCGATCGGCGCCTACCTCGCCCAGGCCGGACACGAGGTGATCATCCTCGAGAAGTCAGGCTTCCCCCGCGACAAGATCTGCGGCGACGCCCTGACCCCACGCGCAGTCAAGGAAGCCGGGCTCCTCGGCATGGAGCTCGAGGAATCCGACGGCTGGCACCCGAACCGGGGACTGCGACTCATCGGAGGCGGCCACCGCCTCGAACTCGACTGGCCCGACATCGACGGCACCCCGAACTACGGACTGACCCGCCCCCGCATGAGCATGGACGAAGCCTTCGCCCGGCATGCCCAACGCAGCGGTGCCCGCCTCTTCGAACAGGTCAAGGCGATGTCCCCGGACATCGGCGAGGACGGATGGATCCGCGGGGTGCACGCCTCGGGCACCGACCACCGCGGTCGCCGTGTCGGGCCCGAAGCCCACTTCCGCGCCCCCATCGTCATCGCCGCCGACGGAGTCTCCTCCCGCCTGGCCGTGGCCATGGGCCTGGAGAAGCGCGACGACCGCCCCATGGGCATCGCCGCCCGCTCGTATCACACGACGCCTCGGCACGCCGACGACTACATCGAGTCCTGGGTCGAGATGCGCTCGAGCAACGCGAACGGCGAATCCGAGACCCTGCCCGGATACGGGTGGATCTTCCCCCTCGGCGACGGCACCGTGAACATCGGCGCCGGCCTGCTCGACTCCTCGCCGCAGTTCAGATCCGTCGACCTGCGCTCGGTGATGGGGCAGTGGATTGCGGACATGGGCCACGAATGGGGCATCGATGAGACCACCGAGCTGGGACCGATCAAGTCCGCGGCCCTGCCGATGGCGTTCAACCGCACCCCTCACTTCCACCGCGGGCTGCTGCTCGTCGGCGACTCCGGCGGAATGGTCAACCCGTTCAACGGGGAGGGCATCGACTACGCGCTGGAATCGGCGCGCATCGCCGCCGAGGTGATCTCCACCTACTCCCGCTACCCGCAGCACGTGCTGCGCGCACGACTGGCCGAATACCCCGAACTGCTCGGGAACTCCCTGGGCGGCTACTTCACCCTCGGACGGGTTTTCGCCTCGATCATCGGCCACCCTGCGCTCATGCAGTTCGGAATCAAGTACGGTATGGGTGTTGACGTTGTGATGGAGTTCGTCGTCAAATTGTTGGCGAACCTCTACCGCGACCCGAAGGTCTCCCACGCCGATCTCATCGACAGGGTGATCGACGCCCTGACCCGAATCGTCCCGGCCACCAGCAACGGCTGAGCACTCGGGCGAGGACAGACACCGACTACGACGAATGACGAGGACATGAGCCACCCAGCCTCTCAGGCCACCTTCACCGGTGACGACGCCCAGCTCGCGGCGGAGATCTCGACTCAGTTGGACGCCGTCGAGGCCAGGCTCTACGAGGTGACCGCGCAGATGCGTCGGCTGCCCGACGAGACCTCGAAGCATCTGCTGGCCGCCGGCGGCAAACGCGCCCGCCCGAACCTCGTGCTGCTCACCGCCCGCCTGGGTCAGGCCGACACCGAGGACATCATCGACGCGGCCGTGGCCGTCGAGCTCATCCACCTCGCCTCGCTCTACCACGACGACGTCATGGACGACGCTCCCGTGCGCCGCGGGGCACCGGCCGCCCACGAGGTGTGGGGCAACTCGGTGGCCATCCTCACCGGCGACCTGCTCTTCTCCAAGGCCTCCGGGGTGACGGCGAAGCTCGGTCCCGAGGCCGTGCGCATCCAGGCCGAGACCTTCGAACGCCTCGTCCTCGGTCAGCTCAACGAATTCGCCGGACCGCCCGAGGGCGCCGACGTCATCGATCACTACATCCAGGTGCTCGCGGACAAGACGGGCTCGCTCATCGCCACCTCGGCGCAGTTCGGGGTCATGTTCTCCGGCGCGGATCCGGCGCTGGCCGAGCCCGTGCGCACCTTCGGTGAGCGTGTGGGCGTGGCCTTCCAGCTCGCCGACGACATCATCGACCTCACCACGACGAGCTCCGAGTCCGGCAAGACCCCGGGCACGGACCTGCGCGAACGCGTTCCGACCCTGCCCGTGCTCTACGTGCGGGCCGCTGCCGCCGACGGTGATGATTCCGCCGCCGAGGTGGTGCGCCTCCTCGATGAGGATTTGAGTTCCGACGTCGCCTTGGAGACCGCCCGGGCCGCCCTGGCCGCGCACCCCGTGACCGAACGTGCCCGCGCCGAGGCTCTGCGCTGGGCCGATGAGGCGAAGGTCGCCCTCGCACCGCTGCCGGCAGGACAGGTGAAAGACTCCCTGTTCGCGTTCGCCGACTCCGTCGTCGCCCGCACCTCCTGAACTTCTCTGGCTGAATTCTCCGTTCCGCATCACCGCGGCCGAAGCAAGGACGAACAGCGATGACCAGCCCCACGGCAACGGAGCCCACACACTCCTCACGACGACTGGCTCCCGCCGATTGGATCGGCCTGGGCGTCCTCGTCGCAGTCCTCGTGGTGGGGCTGAGCTGGTCGAAATGGCTGCCCTACTGGGACAAGGCCTGGACGATGAGCCAGACCTCGATATGGGACGGCGGCCCGCTCTTCGACGCGGCCGGCGACACGATCTCGTTCGCCGGGGCCTGGGACTTCACGCTCGTATACTTCACCGCAGTGTGGAAGGCGCTGCTCGTGGCACTGCTCGTCGCCGCGGCCATCGATGCCCTCGTGCCTCGCGATTGGCTGGCCCGGCTGCTCAACCGTCGCAGCCACACGGGCCAGGCCCTCGCCGGAGCCGCCCTGTCCACGCCGAGCATGATGTGCACCTGCTGCGCGGCACCCGTCGCCGCGGGTCTGCGCGACACCGGGGTGAGACGATCCGCGGCGCTGGCGTACTGGGTCGGCAATCCGCTGCTCAACCCGGCCGTACTCATCTTCTTGGCCCTCGTCCTGCCCTGGCAGTACGTGGCCGTGCGCATCGTCTTCGCCCTCCTCATCGCCGTCGGCGCCAGCGCGCTCATCGGACGATGGATCACGGGAAGCGCCGAGGCTGCGCCCGACCCGAGCCCCACCTCGCCGAGGCTGTCCTCCCTGCCCGTGCGCTACCTTCGGTCGCTGGGCCGGTTCACACTCATCCTCGTGCCCGAGCACCTCGCGCTCGTCTTCCTCGTCGGGCTGCTCGCTCCGTGGCTGACCGGGGTCTACGGACTCGAAGCGCAGCTGGGTGCCGGCGCGGTGCTCGTGGCGGCGATCGTGGCGACGCTGCTCGTCATCCCGACCGGGGGAGAGATCCCGATCATCCTCACCCTCCTGCCGCTGGGTGTCGGTGCCGGCGTCACCGGTGCCCTGCTCATCGCCCTGCCGGCCCTGAGCATTCCGTCGATGGTCATGGTCGGCAAGGCGATGGGATGGAGGACGACCGCGGCGATGGGTGCCGCCGTAGCGGTGGCCGCGATGCTCGCCGGAGGAGTGCTGGCGGTGCTGAGCTGATCTCGGCTGCCGGGTCGTCTTCGGCGACCTAGGAAGTCAGGCGGCGGAGCGTGAGATACGACCCCAGAGCGAAGACCGCTGTCAGTCCCAGTGCCCAGCAGGCCAGGCCGATCGCCTGCGTGTTCGCCAACCACATCCACAGCTCGCCCCAGGACTGGTTGAAACTCAGCCAGGCGGCACCCGCCAACAGCACCAGAGCGATGACGATGAGCGAGAGCGTGAGGATGAGCGCACCGAAGCGCTTGTTGACGATGGCGAACCAGAAGCCGAGGACGAACCACAGCATCGTGAGCACGAAGTAGATGACGCCGGCGGCGAGCGGTCCGCTCGCCCACACCCACGGCAGGTAGGCGAAGTAGCCGCCGATCCCATAGCCGTTCGTCGCCTGTTCGATGAGCCCGAGGGCGACGAAGACGGCGGAGACCCCCACGGCGCTCATTGTGGCCGCGAGCAGCGAACCGACGTAGAACTCGCGACGGGTGAGGCTCATAGCCTGGGAGAAGTAGAAGGTGAGGTTCATCGCCTGGGCTCCGACGACGGCGAAGTACCACAGCGGTGCCTGTGATCCTCCGCTGTACATCGGTCCGTCGACGCCCGACGCCGAGATGATCCAGTAGACGATGAGAGTGATGAGCCACATCCCGCCGAGGACGAGGACGGGGACCCAGACGAAGGTCTGGGTGTTGGTGAATTGGAGGCGGATGACTCCCAGCGTGCGGTTCCTCGGACGTGAGGGAGCGGTTCGGGGTGGGTTTTCGATCGCAGCGGTCATGACTGCAGGCTCCTGACTTCGGTGTCGGCTGCGGAATGGTCGGTGGAATCGGTCTGCGTGCTGCGCACGATGAGCTGCTGCAGGGAGACGGGAGTGAGATCGAGGTTCGCCTCGGCGATGAATTCGCAGTCGGTTCTGCTGAGCCGGCCGAGCATCGTCACCGAGGCCACCCGACCGAGGGATTCGCGGTGGATGACCTCGCGACCGGCCGCGAGGCGGTTGATCGCGTCGACATCCCCGACGACGTTGACCGCGCGATTGCGGACCTCCTCGGTGGTCTCATCCATGATGATGCGGCCGCGGTCGATGACGATGACGTTCTCGATGAGATCGGCGACCTCGTCGATGAGGTGGCTGGAGAGCACGATGGTGCGCGGATGCTCAGCGTAGTCGGCGATGAGTCGGTCGTAGAAGGTCTGCCGGGCGACGGCGTCGAAGCCGAGGTAGGGCTCATCGAAGAAGGTGATCTCGGCGCGGGAGGCCAGTCCGATGATGACACCGATGGCGGACTGCTGACCGCGGGAGAGCTTCCTGGTCATCGTCTTCAGCGGCAGGCGAAAGTCGTCTGTGAGCTCCTCTGCCAGGGCCTGATCCCAGTGTGGGAAGAACAGCCGGGCGTTTGCCAGAGCGTGACCGGCATTCGAATCGTCAGGGTATTTCTGACTTTCTCGGACGAAGCACATGCGGGCCAGCACGCGGGCGTTCTCGTACGGATCCTCGCCGAAGACCGCGACCTCGCCGCTGGTGGCGAAGTTCTGGGCGGTGAGGATCGACATCAGAGTGGTCTTGCCGGCGCCGTTGCGTCCGAGCAGCCCGTAGATCGAATCCTTCTCGATGGTGAGGCTGATGTCATCGAGTGCGGTGGCGTTCTTGTACGTCTTGGTGAGGTGGCGGACCTCGACGACGGAGTTCATGGGTCATCCCTTCGCTGCGGTCGGATCGAGTGCGGTCGGATCGGTGGTGGTCGGGTCGATGGCGGTGGTCAGGTGGAGCTCTTGGGAGCGCTCTTCGATGAGCGCGATCACGTCCTTCGAACCCAGCCCGAGGCGATTGGCCTCGGCTAGGAGCGGAGTGATGAAGTTCTCGGAGAAGGTGGTGCGGTGCTCGTTGATCAGCGGCGCCCGGGCACCTTCGGTGACGAACATTCCGATTCCGCGGCGCTTCTCCAGCACGCCCTTGGACACGAGCTGATTGATGCCCTTGGCAGCGGTGGCCGGGTTGATGGTGTAGAAGCCGGCGAGTTCGTTCGTCGACGGAGCCCGCGAGAGTTCGGGCAGGGTTCCGTTGAGGATCGAGTCCTCGACCTTCTCTGCGATCTGAATGAAGAGGGGTTTCGCGTCGTCGATCATTCTCGGCTCCATGTGTATTGGTTAGTTACCTAACTAATGAACCATGGTGCCTATAGGGGTGTCAAGGGTGACGGGTGAATTCGTCTCGACAGATCGATCCGTCTCGATTCGGATTCCGTGCCTGCCGGCCAGGGTGAGGCCGGCCGGTGTCTCAGCCGATGCGAGGATGCCTGCGCGACTGGCGGATCATGTCTGTGCACAGCAGGATGACGGCGATCCAGATGATGAGGAAGCCGATCCACCTCGTCGTCGACATCGTCTCACCGAAGACGGCGACACCGAGGATGAACTGCATCGTCGGGGCGATGTACTGCAGCATGCCCACCCACGACAGGGGGATCCTGCGTGCGGCGGCGCCGAAGAGGATGAGGGGAATTGCTGTGAGGGGGCCGGTGGCCAGGAGGATGACCACGTGCCATGCACCGAAGCCGGTGAAGGTGCCGACACCCTGGGAAGCGAGGTAGAGCAGGAAGCCGATGCTCGGGATGGTGAGCACGGCGGTCTCGACCGTCATGCCCTCGAGTGCGCCGACGGTCCCGCCGACCTTGTTCTTCACGAGGCCGTAGAGGCCGAAGGAGAGTGCGACGGTGAGGGCGAGGTAGGGGAATCGGCCGAGGCCGAGTCCGACGACGATGACGGCGACGGCACCGACGCCCACCGCGGCCCACTGGAGTGGGCGCAGCTTCTCCTTGAGCAGGATCACGCCGAGGCCGATCGAGATGAGCGGATTGAGGTAGTACCCCAGGGAGATCTCGACGAGGTGGCCCGACTCGATCCCGTAGACGTACGTCGTCCAGTTGATCGCGATGAGGACTGACGCCAGTGCGAGCAGGCCGAATGTCCGTCCCGAGCGCACGATCTTCCATGTGCGGGTGAAGCCCCTGGCGAAGAAGAGGAGGACGGCGCAGAAGATCAGCGACCAGATGATGCGGTGGGCGACGATCTCGAACGCGCCGGTCGGGGCGGCCGCAGCGAAGAGGAGGGGGATGAGCCCCCAGATGATGTAGGCGGAGGTTCCATATCCCAGTCCGACGCGCCGGAACGCGGACTCATCAGGTGCAGAGGCGATCACAGAGTGAGTCTAGGGAACTCCCAGACTTCTCGCGAGTGGTTCCGACAGCTGGTATGGGCCGAGGGTGGAGTGCGAGTTTGGTCACGTCGTTGTAAGGATTGCCTACATTGGCGATAGACTCGGGGTCGAATGACTAGAGAGGTGTGAGAATGACTCGTCCCTTCCGGGTGGCAATCGTGGGCGCCGGTCCTGCCGGGATCTACGCTGCTGATCTCATGACGAAGGCCGAACGCGACTTCGATCTGAGCATCGACCTCTTCGATCGTCTGCCGACTCCCTTCGGCCTCGTCCGCTACGGAGTCGCCCCCGACCATCCGCGGATCAAGGGCATCATCAACGCACTCATCAAGGTGCTCGACCGTGGTGACATCCGCCTGTTCACCAACGTCGAATACGGCGTGGACCTTCACCTCGAAGAGCTCACCGACCGCTATGACGCCGTCATCTTCTCCACCGGGTGCTTCGTCGATGCCGCACTCGACCTGCCCGGCGTCGATCTGCCCGGCTCCTACGGTGCTGCGGACTTCGTCAACTGGTATGACTCCCATCCCGACGTCGGCCAGACCTGGCCGCTCGACGCCGAGAGGGTCGCGGTCATCGGCAACGGCAACGTCGCCCTCGACGTGGCGCGTGTGCTGGCGAAGCAGGCCGATGACATGCACACCACGGAGATCCCCGACCATGTGTACGAAGGACTGAAGTCCTCTGCCGTCACCGACGTCCATATCTTCGGCCGCCGTGGTCCGGCTCAGGCGAAGTTCACGCCTCTGGAGCTCCGCGAACTCGGACACGTCAAGGATGTCGACATCATCGTCTACCCCGAGGACTTCGAGTTCGACGACGGGTCCATGGAAGCCATCGAATCGAGCAACCAGGTCAAACAGGTGGCGAAGACCCTCACCGACTTCACGATGCGTGAACCCACCGGAGCCAAGCGTCGCCTCCACCTGCACTTCCTCCACGCCCCGGTGGCCATCCTCGGCGAGGACCATGTCACCGGTCTGCGGACCGAACGCATGGAACTCGACGGAACCGGCGGGGTCAACGGCACCGGAACCTTCCACGACTGGGACCTCGACGCGGTCTACCGTGCGGTCGGCTATGCCGGCACCGAACTGCCGCAGCTTCCCTTCGACGACCGCAGACGTGTGATCCCCAACCACGAGGGCCGGGTCGTCGACGCCGACGATCAGACGCAGGCCGCCGAGGCCGATGTCGTCCAGGGCGTCTACGCCACAGGTTGGATCAAGCGCGGACCCGTCGGACTCATCGGACACACGAAGGGCGATGCGCTGGAGACGATCGGTCACGTCTTCGATGACCGTGAGGCCGGAGCGCTCACCGAGCCCGTGTACCCCGACGAGTCGGCGATCGTCGACCTGCTTGAGTCCAAGGGCATCGACTACGTCGACTGGGAGGGCTACCACCGGGTCGAGGCTGCCGAGAAGGCCGCCGGCGAGGCCGAGGGCCGCGAACGGATCAAGCTCGCCACCCGCGAGGCGATGCTCGCGGAAGCACGCGGCCACGTCACCTCGGAGTCCGTGGGCCAGTCGGCCTCCGGCCACTGAGGCTCCCGAGCATCCCGCACCCGTAGCGGCAAGTCGCACTGGTGGCGGACCACCTTACCGTCAGCGGCGTCCCCCATCGTCAGCGGCGGCAGCGTCCCTTCCCGGTCGCCGCGTGTCCTCCCGGTCGCAGCACACCCTACCGGTCGCGGCATCTCCACCCGGTGCACCGGGGTGACGAGTCGCTGCCGGTGTGGGATGGTCCCGACGCGTAGAGTCGGAAACGTCCACTGCGCACCGAAGTGCGCGCCGAAAACAGGCAGGGAGGCCCCGTGAGCCAAGAATCGGAGCTGAGAACGGTCGTCGAACGCGCCTACGTCGAACGACTCGATGCCTGGCAGACGGCGGCTGTGCGGATCAAACACTGGCTCAAGGAACAGCAGAAGGGTCTGCTCAAGGACAAGGACATCTCCCGCCTCGACGTCGACGGACACAGGATCAAGGACGCCGCAAGGACCCTGGCCAAGCTGACCGAGAAGTTCGACGAGGATCCGCAGCTCGAGGTCCGCGACACCGCCGACGTCGAGGATCAGATCCGCGACATCGTCGGCGTCAAGGTGCTGTGCAAATCACCGCGTGATCAGAAGATGATGTTCGAGGCTCTGCGAGATCCCGAACAGCTCGGCTCCTTCGACCTCATCGAATCGCGGGACTACACGAACCCGCCGAAAGCCAGCGGCTACCGTGCCTGCCACGTCATCCTCCGCATCCCCTCTGACCAGGGGCAACCGGTCTTCGCGGAGATTCAGGTCAAGACCCGACTCCAGGATGCATGGAGCGAACTGACCCACGAGGACATGTACAAACCGGGTGCGGCGATGAAGCCGAGCAAGCTGCACGGCGAATTCGCCCGCGCGATGGCGAACATGCTTGCCACCGTCGACGACATGGCCGACACACTGGCCGTCGAGCTCACCGCACTGACCGATCCCGAACACGAACTGGACCCGGTGGCGGTGCGCGAACAGCAGAGCGCCATCGACGTCCGAGTGCGGGCCACCGGTCCCAAATACGCCCTGGCCGTCGACAGCTCGGGCCGCCAGGGACTCATCCCGGCGTTCGCCGTGCGCAAACTCAGCGAGACGAAGGGCACCATCAAGGTCAACGACTTCATTGCCGTCGACGACCGGTTGCGGGTGAGTGTGGAGGAGGACTCGAAGGGCTTGTACTACATTCCACTCGAACTGCCCCAGCGCTGAGGTGGGACTGAGACGGGGCCGGACGGAAGGTTCGTCCTCCCGCCCGGCCCCGAGGTGCTGCCTCACGACACGGGGGCGTGTCCTTCGCCCCGGCCCCGGGGCGCTGCCTCAGTGTTCGCCCGAATCAGACCGTGACCGTGTCCGCCTCTCGTGCGAGGACGGCATCACGGGCGGCGACGAGGTTGGCCAGCGAGGCGCGGACCTCTGCGTAGCCGCGGGTCTTGAGCCCACAGTCGGGATTGATCCACAGCCGCTCGGCCGGAACCTTCGCCAGTGCGGCATCGATGAGTTCGGTGAGCTCGGGCACCGAGGGAACCCTCGGCGAATGGATGTCATAGACGCCGGGCCCGATCCCGCGCACGAAGTCGAAGTCCGCGATGTCATCGAGCACCTCCATCCGCGACCGGGCCGCCTCGATGCTCGTGACATCGGCGTCGAGGGCATTGATCGCGTCGATGATCTCACCGAACTCCGAATAGCACAGATGTGTGTGGATCTGCGTACCGGGAGCGACACGGGCGTTGACGAGCCGGAAGGAACGCACCGACCAGCCGAGGTAGGCTTCCCGATCGGCCTCGCGCAGCGGCAGCAGCTCTCGCAGGGCCGGCTCATCGACCTGGATGATGCCGATGCCGGCCGCTTCGAGGTCGGCGACCTCGTCCGAGAGAGCGATTCCGATCTGATCGGCCGATTCGGCCAACGGCACGTCATCGCGGACGAAGGACCAGGCGAGGATCGTCACCGGCCCGGTGAGCATGCCCTTGACGAGCCGCTGGGTCCGCGTCGCCGTATAGGTCGACCACTTTACGGTGATCGGTGCCGGGCGGGAGACGTCGCCGAAGAGGATCGGCGGTCGGGTGCAGCGAGAACCGTAGGACTGGACCCAGCCGTTGTCCGTGGTGGCAAAGCCGCCGAGGTTCTCCGCGAAGTACTGGACCATGTCGTTGCGTTCGGGTTCGCCGTGGACGATGACGTCGAGCCCGAGGTCCTCCTGCAACGCCACGACCCGATCGATCTCCGCCTGCATCGCCGCTTCGTACGCGGTGGCGTCGATCCGCGACGCCCGATGATCGGCACGTGCCCGGCGGACCTCGGCCGTCTGCGGGAACGATCCGATGGTCGTCGTCGGCAGGGACGGGATTGCGAGGCCGGACTGTGCCTCCCGCCTCGTCGCATAGTCGGTGCGGAAGCCGTCGTGACCGGACAGGGCCGCGGTGCGGGCGGCCACCTCGGCGTCGTGGACTCGCGCGGACTCGGCGCGGGTGCGGCAGGCCCGATTCGAACGGTTGAACGCCTCGGTGCGGGCTTCCGGACCGGAGGACAAGGCCGTCGACAGCGCCTCGACCTCGGTGACCTTCTCCTCGGCGAAGGACAGCCAGGAGGCGACGTCGACCGGAAGCGCGGATTCGTTGGCGACGGTGTAGGGCACGTGGAGCAGGGAGGTCGAGGTCGACACGCTCAGCGACTTTCGTCCCAGACCGGTGAGCACATCGAGGCTCTCCTCCAGGTCAGCGGCCCACACATTGCGTCCGTCGACGATGCCGGCAACGAGGTGGGTCGACTCGGGCACTTCGGCGGCCACACGCTCGAGGTAGTCCGGGTCGTTCGTGCGGGTGGCCGCGGAGATGTCGACTCCGAGTGCGTCGATGCCCGAGGTCGCCAGCGCCGAGAGCCCCGACCGCAGGGTCCCGTACGGGGCGGTGACGAAGATCTTCGGGTGCGTGCTCGCCCCTGACAGGGTGGCATAGGCGTGCCCGGCTGCCTCGGCGAGCTGCTCATCGGTGAACCCGGGGACGTCGGTGACGAGTGCCGGCTCATCGAGCTGGACCCATTCGACGCCGGCGGCGGCGAGGATGGAGATGACGTCGAGGTAGACGGCGGTGAGCTCCTCGAGCCGATCCAGCGGCGAGGTGGCGGTGCCCGGCGCGGTCTTCGCCAGGGTGAGCAGCGTGACCGGTCCGACGAGGACGGGGCGGACGAGGTGGCCGGCGGTCCTGGCCTCGGAGACGAGGGAGAGCAGATGCTGAGGGTGGGCTTTGAACGTCGTCGAGTCCTCGAGTTCGGGCACGAGGTAGTGGTAGTTCGTGTCGAACCACTTCGTCATCTCGAGCGGGGAACGCTGCGCGGTGCCGCGGGCGAGGGCGAAGTATTCGTCGAGGTCGAAGTCGGTGCCGGTGGTCTCGGAGGGGATGAGACCGACGCTCAGAGCGGTGTCGAGGACGTGATCGTAGTGGCTGTAGGACACGGGGATCGCGTAGTCCTCGGTGAGTCCGAGTGCACGCAGCCGGTGGTAGGTGTCGATGCGCAGGGTGTGCACGGCCTGGGCGAACTCGGCGGCGTCGATGCGGCCGGCCCAATAGGATTCGAGGGCCTTCTTCTGTTCGCGTCGCGGTCCGATGCGCGGGTAGCCGGTGATCGTGGCCTGTGGGAATGTGCTGGTCATGAACGTGCTTCCTTCTGTGTTGTGGTTTCACTGTCGGTCGTCGGCGGCCACCGTCGAGGTGGCGGCGGGGGTGGGAATGAGGACACGGATACTCCTTTGTCGTCGAGTGCGGTGAGCAGCTCTTCGGTGGTGGACAGGTCGTTGAAGGTGTAGAAATGGAGGCCGTCGGCTCCCTGGTCGAGGATCGCGGCTGTGTGCTCGGCGGTGATGTCGAGCCCGATGCGTCGAGCGGCGGCGGCATCCTCGGCGTGATCGAAGCGGGCGACGAGGTGGTCGGGGACGGGGAGTTCGGAGAGGCGTCCCATCGTGTGGAGTCGTTTGATGTCGGTGATCGGCAGGATGCCGGGGATGATCGGGATGGTGATGCCGGCATGCTCGGCGCGACGGCGCAGCCTGGCGTAGGCGTTCGGGTCGAAGAAGAGCTGCGTGATCGCGAAGTCGGCACCGTTGCGCTGTTTGGCGGCCAGCACGTCGAGGTCCTCTTCCGGCCCTGTGGACTCGGGGTGCCCGGAAGGATAGGCGGCGACGCCGATGCCGAGGCGTCCGGCGGCCAGTCGGGCGACGTTGTCGGTCTCGACGGTGCGCAGCAGCTGCACAAGGGCATCGGCGTGGGGCAGGTGCCCGGACGGCAGGCTCGATTCTCCGACGGGAAAGTCCCCGCGGATGGCGAGGAATCCTCGCACCCCGACGCCGAGGAGGTGGTCGATCCAGGGCAGCAGCTCCGCCTCGGTGCCGGCCGTGCAGGCCAGATGCGCCAAGGGCCGAAGGGAGGTGGTGGCGGTGATGTCGGCGATGAAGTCCGCAGTGCCCTGCAGCCAGCCGCTGTTGGCTGAGGAGGTCACGGCAAGGTAGTCGGGACTCAGCGAGTCGAGGAATCGCAGCAGTTCGGGCAGCCGTGCGGCCTGCTTTTCGGACCGGGGCGGGATGACCTCGAAGGACAGCGCTCGGCGCAGACGGTGCCGGGCTGTCGGCTGCGATTCGATCGCAGAAGCCGGTGCCGAGGCGGAGATCCGCGGCGTGGTCAGTGTGGTGGACATGCCGCCATCTTCACAGCGGCGGCGGATGCGGGCGGGCCGAGCCGATGATCGGCGTCACAGCCCGTCACGTGAGGGTCAAGGAACGTACGGTTCGGTCAGATGACGACGCAGTCCGTCATAGTCGGGCAGGCTGAGCGCTGATGGGGTATGGGGGCCTGTTCCGCGGTCGCGCGTAGACTTCTTGAGTGACTTCCATCCGAACAGTACGCCGCTGGGCCGTCCGAGTGGTGGCCGGTGTACTGGCGCTCTGTGTCATCGCCGTTATCGCGTTGGTGATCTGGGCGAAATCGGGAGTGATGCACGCCGAATCGGAGGCCTGGGAGACCGCCCTCACCGACCCGACGATCACCGTCGAAGAGCATGCCGACGCTGTCGTGCTGCACCCGGCCGAGAAGTCGACGACATCGATCGGTCTCGTCTTCTACCCAGGAGCGAAGGTCGACGCGGAAGCCTACGCCCGGCGTCTGAGCGGAATCGTGGCCGAAGGTTCTGCCACGGTCGTCATCGTCAAAACCTGGCTGCGCCTGGCCATCGTCGACCCGCGCGGTCTGTCCACCTTCACGGACTATTCGCCGGGGACCGAGTCGTGGTTGGTCGGCGGGCATTCCATGGGCGGGGTCCGTGCCTGCTCCGCCGCCGACGAAGCCGACGCCCTGGTGCTCTTCGGCTCCTATTGCGCCGCCGATCTCTCCGACGATCAGCTTCCCGTGCTCAGCCTCGCCGGCAGTGAGGACGGACTCTCCACACCGCAGAAAGTCGCGGACGCCCGTGAGAAGCTACCCGCCTCGGCGACGATGGTCGAGATTCCGGGAGCCAGCCATTCGAGCTTCGGCGACTACGGTGCGCAGAAAGGCGATGGTTCGCCTCACATCGGCGACGAGCAGATGAATACGACCGTCACGACCGAGCTGCTCGACTTCGCCGAGGAAGTGCGAAGTGGGTGAACGGCACCGACCTCAGCGGTAATTCGTGAACTGGAGGTCGACCTCGAGGTCCTGGCTCTTGAGCAGGGAGATGACCTCCTGCAGGTCATCGCGCTTCTTCGAGCTCACGCGCAACTCGTCTCCCTGGATCTGCGCCTTGACGCCCTTGGGCCCCTCGTCGCGGATGATCTTCGAGATCTTCTTCGCGTTGTCCTTGTCGATGCCTTCCTTGATCGAGGCATCGATACGGTACTCCTTCCCCGAGGGGTAGGGGTCGCCGTCTTCGAGGGACTTGAGCGAGATGCCGCGCTTGACCAGCTTCGACTGGAAGACGTCGAGGATGGCCTTGACCCGGTCCTCGCTGTTGGCCTTCATCTGCACCGCCTCGCCGCTCCAGGCGATCGAGGCGTCGGTGCCACGGAAGTCGTAGCGGGAGTTGATCTCCTTCGCCGCTTGGTTCAGCGCGTTGTCTGCCTCTTGGCGGTCGACCTTGCTGACGACGTCGAATGAGGATTCGCTGGCCATGGGTGCTCCTTGTTCTCGTAGGCATCGTGCCCGCGCCCGGCGGGCGGGATTCTCACCGCCAAGTCTAGTGGAGGGCCCCGGATGTGATGTGCGTCAATCGAGTTGGAGATTCGGGCCCGAGCCTTGTATTCTTTTCAGGTGCTCATCGAGCGCTGACTGCGGCAGATTGCCCGAGCGGCCAAAGGGAGCTGACTGTAAATCAGCCGGCATTGCCTTCGAAGGTTCGAATCCTTCATCTGCCACGCAGAACGGAGAAGCTCCGTGACCGATCGGTCACGGAGCTTCTCTTGTATCCCGTGCTTGCTCCAGGCTCTCTTCAGCCGCGGACATTCGCGACTGTGCATCGGAAATGCGGGCGTCGGGCACAAATGCAGGGACGTATGCACTTTCGACGGACAGTTGTGTTGAGCACGGTTGCGGAGCCCAGGATTCTCGCGGCCCGCGGTTGCCACGACCGAACCGGACCCCTAGCGTTGAGGGACATCGCGCGGTGCGCGGGTGTGAGGAGAGGCGAGACGATGAGTGAGGATCCGACTGACGAAGGGTCGCCTCGGCGTCTGAATTCGCTCGAGGACCGCAACGCCGTGGTCGAATCCGCCCTCGACAAGGCCATCAAGCGCGGGGATTTCGACGATCTGCCCGGCCTCGGCAAGCCGCTGACCGGCCTGCACGGGTCCTCCGATCCCGACTGGTGGATCAAGCAGAAGATGGACAACGAAGGCATCAACGGCGTCGCGCCTGCCGCATTCCAGCTGCGCAAGGAGAACGCCGTCCTCGAAGACACCATCGACGCCTTCACCAGCGAATCCGACGTTCGCGACTACCTCGCAGGGTTCAACGCCCGTGTCCGCGAAGCGGTGATGGATCTGCGCGAGGGCCCGCCCGTCTTCACCCCTCCGCGAGACGTGGAGAAGGAAGTCAGCGCGTGGCGGCTGCGACGCAGCCACCGAACCATGAAGACCGACGGCGCCGAGGTTGCCCCGCCCTTGAGAGGCCGACCGCCCACGGACGGTGGCCCGGAAGCGACGGACGGTGTCCCGGAAGCGGCCGACGGTGACGCTGGGTCCGGTGGGTCACCTCGGCGGTGGTGGCACTTCTTCCGCAGGTGAGACGGTGACGGACGGTTCGATGTGAGGGTGAGAGGGAGCTTCCGGTGGGCGACCGCGACGTGAGGCACACGACCGCGGCCACCGCCTCGGCGCTACGACGTCAGCGTCTCCTGCGCCAGTCTCTCGATAGCAAGGTGCGCCAGGAGAGCCGCCTGATCGCCGAGCACCGAATCGTCGAAGATGACGAAGGGGGAGTGGTTGTTGCCCTGTCGGTCGGCGGGAACGTCCGTGCGCTCGGCCCCGAGCATGAGATACGTGCCCGGCACCTCGCGGAGGACGAACGAGAAGTCCTCACTCGGCATGATCGGCTGTTCCAGAAGGTCCACCCGGTCCTCGCCGAGGAGGCCCCGGAGTTCGTCCACCGCCCACCCGGTCTCGTCGATGTCGTTGACGGTGACGGGGTATTGGACGTCGAAATCCACCTCGGCGGTGCAGCCGTGGGCCGCGGCGATGCCGTCGGCGAGCTGCTTCGACCGGGTGCGGACGATGTCGAGGGATTCGTCGGAGAGCGTGCGGACGGTCGCCCCCAGGCTCGCCGAGGCGGGGATGACGTTGATCGCGTCCGAGGCGCGCAATTGGGTCACCGACATCGCGATGGGGTCGAAGACGTCGATGCGGCGGCTGACCATGTTCTGCAGCGCCGTGACGAGTTCGGCCAGAGCCGGCACCGGGTCGACGGCGGTCTGCGGCTGAGACCCGTGTCCGCCGCGTCCGTGGATGGTCACCCGCAGCGTGTTCGAACCCGCCTGCAGAGTTCCGGGGCGGGTCGCGACGACCCCGCGAGCGAGCGGAAGCACGTGGACTCCGAACGCGGCGATCGCCCGCGTACCGGCGGCATCGAGCACACCTTCGTCGATCATCACCGACGCACCGTTGTAGCCCTCCTCCCCGGGCTGGAACATGAAGACGACGTCCCCGGCCAGCTCATGCCGGTGGCTGTGGAGGAGCCGTGCGGCTCCGACGAGACCTGCGGTGTGCAGGTCGTGGCCGCAGGCGTGCATGTTTCCGTTCGTCGAGGCGAACGGCTCGTCCGTCTCCTCCGCCACGGGCAGCGCGTCCATGTCTCCGCGCAGGAGCACGGCGGGAGCATCGACGGGCCTGTTCGGATGCGAGCCGCGCAGGACGGCGACCACCGAGGTGGTGCTCTCGCCCGTGGTCACCTCGAGATCGAGACCGGCCAGGGCCTCGAGGACGGCAGCCTGGGTCCGGGGCAGGTCGAGGCCGATCTCCGGCATCGTGTGGAGTGCACGCCGCAGATCCTGGAGTTCAGACAGCAGGGCTCCGCCCTCGGCGAGGAGGTTCCGGGTGCCGCTGTGCGCCGCGCTCACAGCAGGCTCACGAGGACGCTGGCGATGACGACGGATCCTGCCGACACCGAGGTGAAGCCGCCGACGAGCATCGGCGGAAGCATGACGTTGAGCAGGGCTTCCTTCTCCTCGTCGTCACGGGCGATGGAACGGGCCACCTCGTTGGTGAGCAGGTAGTCGGCGGGGAAGCCGTACATTGCCGTCAGCGCCACCGACATGCCCAGCGGTGCCTTCCACCGCAGCAGCTTCGTGGCGACGAAACCGCCGATGACGATGCCGGCGCCGCCGACGATGAGGATCGAGATGGTCGGCAGGAAGGCGTTGATGACGTCCTGCACCGAGGCGGTGACGAGCGGGGCCATGACGATGGCGATGACGCCGGCCATGGCGATGCCGAACGAGTTCGATCTCTCCATCGCCTTATCCGGTGAGAGGCCGATCGCTGTGGCGAGAATACCGAGGAGGAGAGCGACGATCGAGGATGGGATGTGCGTGGGGATCTCGATGAGGGTGGCGATCGATCCGCCGACGAGGATGAGGAAGAGCATGAACAGCTGGTTGTCGATGAGGAAGGACGGCAGGGTGATGAGCTTCTTCTTCTGCGCGGCCTCGGCCTCGTCTTCATGGTGAGCGGCGGCGAGATCGTTGAGTTCGCCGCTGTCGCGCAGCTTCGTGGCGTACCGGCGGAGCAGGAAGTTCGTCATCGGCATCGACGGCAGGGACTGGAGCATGAGCACGAGTGCCGGGAGCACGATGATCGACGAGGCGGCTCCGTGGGCCGTCAGCCCCTCGGTCGTCAGGCTGGTGGCGACGATGCCTCCGGCCAGTGGGCCGGAACCGGCGACGAAGGTCTCGAATCCGAAGAGCGGGGCGACGACCGCGAGGATGAGCAGGACGGCCACGAGCATGCCGGACACCGCGATGATCACCGAGCGCCACTGTTTGAGCATCACGCGCAGCGGGATGAGCGTGCCCATGTGGAACAGCAGCGGGGCGACGAGGATCGTGTAGATCTGCACGAGCATCGAGTCGTCGACGACGGAGTCGGGGACGATGCCGATCTTCGCGAAGACGAAGATGCCGAGCATCGCCACGAGCAGGCTGGGTATGCGTGCTTTCGACCAGATCGAGATCAATTCGCCCAGGGCGATGAAGGCGAGAACGATGGCGGCGGCGAAGATGGCTTCCATGGATGGTCCTTAAATTTGGAAAGTGAACCGGATCACAAGATACTACGCCAGGAGCCGTGCTTGGAGGTTTCGGTGAGATTTCCTGATAGGCGGGACCTGACCCCTCCCCATCGGGGCGGCGGTCATCGAGGTCAGGGCATAGGGTGGAGGCATGAGTTTCATGCAGTTCCTCCACGAACGCGGCATGGTCGAACGCCCTGGTTCGGGCAGTCGACCCCTGGTGATCGCTCACCGAGGCTATTCGGCGGTGGTGCCGGAGAACAGCCTCGCCGCTGTCGATGCCGCCCGTGCGCTCGGGGTCGACTTCATCGAGGTCGACACCTCGACGAGTGCCGACGGCGTGCCGGTGATCCTCCACGACCCCGATCTCGACCGGACGACGAATCGCAAAGGGCCGGTCGTCAACCTCACCGCCGAGGAGCTCTCCTTCGTCGACGCAGGGTCCTGGATGGGGCCCGGGTTCACCGGTGTGCGGGTTCCGACGCTGTCGGCAGTGATGCAATCGATCCAGCACCGAGGTGGTGAACTCCTCCTCGAACTCAAGGGGGAGTGGTCATCGGGTGCGGTGGCCAGGATCTCCGAACTGGTCGTCGAGACAGGAATCGCGGATCGGATGGTGGTGCAGTCCTTCAACACCGTCACGTTGGAGACCTGCCGTGACATGCTTCCGATGGTCGCCCGCTTCCTGCTGCGGATGGTGCCCAAGCCCGAGGACATCGAGGTCGCCCGTGAGCTCGGAGCGGTGGCGATCAATCCCTCGTACAGGGGATTCTCGGTGCGGAAGTCCGTGGTCACGGAGATCCGGGACAACGACCTCGGCGTGTTCGTCTGGACCGCGGATGAGATGAACGAATGGCGGGAACTCCTCGATGCTGAGGTCGATGGGATCATCACCAATCATCCGGGCCGCCTGCAGGGGTTCCTGGCGGGACGATTCGACCCGGTGAAGTAGGGCGGCTGTACTGCGCGGCAACGGGTGATGTGGGCACCGTCGCCGACCGATCCTGCCGCTTTCGGTGCTTGTGAGTGAGGTCACCGAATCCCGATTTGCCCCGGCCGCGCAAACCCGTGTAAATTCTTACCTGTTGCCCCGATAGCTCAGTCGGCAGAGCATCTCCATGGTAAGGAGAAGGTCAAGGGTTCGATTCCCTTTCGGGGCTCTCGTGCCGCCTCAAATGCGGCGCTGGGGCGGGGTAGCTCAGCTGGTTAGAGCGCACGACTCATAATCGTGAGGTCGGGGGATCGAGTCCCCCTCCCGCTACCGACAGGCCCCTCACCTGAGATTCGATCTCGGTGAGGGGCTATTTTCATGCCCAAGAACCGGACTCCGACCTCGATCAAGCGGGCGCGCGCATATCGAATGGTGCGCGGGTCGACAGACGCGCTGCGGCTTGATCGACAGGTACCGGGTGTCCGTGCCCGGCGCCCTGGGGAGTGACCGAGTTCTGGGTGGCCTCGTCTCGTCTTCGGTTGCGCAGTCAGCGCGCTTTGATACTCCTTTGCGGCCAGTACGCACACCTTCGGCCGCCTTGAGGCCCATGTGCACATCTTCGATTTCACAGGACGAATTACGAAACGATACGTTGTGTTGCGTAATAGATGTGACGTATGCAATGCTCTGAATATGACCGAGAGCACAATGAAGGGTCGGCCCCTCGATGATGATCTGACCCGACGTGTTCTCGCGGCCGTGCGATCTCAGCTTGAGGAACACGGATTCGTGAATCTCAACATCGAGAAGATCGCCTCGGCCGTGGGGTGCGGCAAGACGACGATCTACCGACGGTGGCCGACGAAACCCGAACTCGTCGCGGCGGCCCTCGTCGATGGACTCACACTCGGTGAACTGCCGGACACCGGTGACGTGGTGGATGACCTCGTCGAGCACGCATGGCAGAATCTTGAGAATTTTCGCCGGTCGAAGGACGACGCGAAGAACAACGGATTGCTGTTGGCTATGTTCAACATGGACGTCATTCCGATCATCTCGGAGTCATTCATGATGGTTCGCCATGCCATGGGACGAGAAATCCTCTCCAGGGCCGTCGACCGCGGCCAGATGAGTGACGAACTCGATCACGACCTCATCATCGACACTCTCGCTGGTTTCACCCTCTTCCGCATCACTCTCAAGCCCGACGCCAGTCGCACCGACGATGCCGCGCTCAGGGACACCTACCGCAGTCTCGTGTGTTCGCTCGTCGGCCGCTCGTCGACGACCGGCCGATGAGATCCGGTGCTGTTGTGACGAGGTCGTCGCCGCACTGACCCGATACCCCGTGAAAGGACCTCAATGACCATCCCCGATCCGACACTCGCCACCAGATCGAACAAGAGAATCCTCGCCGTCGTCGGCTTTCTCGTCTTCGTCGAATTCTCCAGTGGATTCCTGCAGGGCTACTACCTGCCTCTGCTCGACTCCGTGCGCGACCACCGAGGCCTCGCCCGCCGACGAGACAGGTATCGCCACCGGTGTGTACAACTCCGTGAAGACACTCGGCGGCGCACTGGCCGGAGCCGTGTTCGCGCTCATCCTCGGGATGTTCGTCATTCCCGAGGCCGGAGCCTCCAGGAGGATACATCTCCATCTGGGTGATCTGCGCCGCAGCTACCGGTCTCTGCCCGGTGCTTCTCGCGCTGATCCGTCCCGAGAGCAACACGGAGGGACCCGCCTCCGCCACCGACACCGCGGCAGACCAGACGCGCGAAGGCGTCTGAAGAGCCATCAGATCCCGTCGGTCCCTGACCGATCTGCCCATTGCTCCACCGCGAAAGGAACCCCATGTCCACTGCACAGCTTCCCTCCACCATTCCCGGCGCAGATCACCTGGTGCTGCGCGGAGCCACCCTCATCGACGGCACCGGCAACGCTCCGATCACCGATGCCGAGGTCGAGGTCAGGGACGGCCGCGTGACCTATGCGGGACCGGCACGTGAGACCGCTCCAGCCGACGCCACGCTCGTTGCGCTGGAAGGCAGAACAATTCTGCCCGGGTTCATCGACGCCCATGTCCACTTGGGCATGTCGATCGAGGACCAACCCGCCGACGCGGCCCGCTTCGAGTCGGAACGCACCTTCAGGTCAGCGCTCAACGCCCGGAAGACGCTCATGGCAGGAGTGACCACAGCCCGCGACCTCGGCGGAATCGACCGCGGCTACCGCGACGCGATCGCGGCCGGACTCATCCAGGGCCCGCGCACCCATCTCGCACTCGCACCACTGTCACCGACCGGTGGGCACACGGATTTCACGATGCCCAACGGGCGTGCAGTGCCGATGCACATGCCGGTCAATCCGATCATCGACACCGACGACGATGTGCGGCGGACGATCCGCCTCCTCATCCGCGGCGGTGCCGACGTCATCAAGGTCTGCACGACCGGAGGAGTGTCCAGTCCTTCTGACACACCAGACGACATCGGTGTCCCCGAAGAACACGTGCGGCTCATCGTCGCCGAAACCGCAAAACGTGCCGGCCAGCCGGTCGCCGCACATGCGCAGGGCGCCGAAGGCATCAAAGCCGCCATCCGCGGCGGAGTGAGGTCGGTCGAACACGGCTACGGCATCGACGACGAGGGCATCGAGCTGATGCTCGAGCACGGCACCTTCCTCGTCCCGACTCTCAGCAGCGCCCTGCGCGTCCCCGACCCGGCAGCGGTTCCCGGCTACCTGTACGAGAAGAAGGTGAAGTGGTCGGCCATTGCCCGTGAACGCGTCGCCGCCGCACTGGCGGCCGGGGTCAAGGTCGCGCTCGGCACCGACTCCGGGGTGTGCCCGCACGGTGAGAACCTGCGCGAGCCCGTCCACGCGGTCGAGCTCGGATTGAGCCCGATGCAGGCGATCGTCGCAGGAACGAAGAACGCCGCCGAACTGCTCCGCCTCGACTCCGATCTGGGAACCCTGGAAGAGGGCAAGCTCGCGGACCTCATCATCATCGACTTCGACCCGCTCGAGGACATCACTCCGCTGGCGACACCGGACAACGTCAAGGCCGTTGTGCAAGGCGGTGCAGTGGTCAAGGACACAGCAGCGTGGTTCGACTCGGCACCCGTCCGGCCTCTGCTGGCACAGTGAACGACAGATTCGGCGCCATCCTCGAACGCTTCGACGAATCGGCGATCGACACGAGCGGGGACAGCAGCGGACCTCTCTCCGGTATGTCGCTGGGGATCAAAGCGAACATCGCCGTCGCCGAGGCGGTCCCGAGCTCCCAGAGTCGAGTCTTCGATCGAGATTTCCACCGAGGCCGTGACGCCGAGGTCGTCGCCCGACTGCGTGAGGCCGGGGGAGTGATTGCGTGTACGACGACGATGGTCGAACACGCTGCCGGCCGGCCGGATCCTGCGCTCGGATTCCCGCTTCCCCGCAACCCTTGGGATCCGACCCGTTGGCCTGGGGGATCGAGCTGCGGAACCGCGATCGCGATCAGTCTCGGAATCATCTCGGCCGGACTGGGGACCGACACCTCCGGCAGCTGCCGAATACCCGCCGCCTACTGCGGAGTCACGGGACTGCGGCCGACGGCCGGCTCGCTGCCGATGAAGGGCATCATGCCCGCGGCCCCGAGCCTCGACATCGTCGGTCCGATGGCCAGAAGCGCCGAGGACTGCCGTCTGCTGCTCGAAGTGATGCGCGGAGTGCCTGTCGGGTCCTCACCGCGGGAACTGCCGACACGGGTGCTCGTTCCGAGGCACATCATCGGCTCACCGCGGATCTCCGCCGGGGTGGCCGCCGCCTTCGACGACGGGCTGCGTACACTCGGGACGCTGGGACTCGACCTCGGATCAGCGGACCTGCCCTACCTCGACGACCTCATCACGGCGACTCTGACGATCATGCTCCGCGAGATGTACGACGTCCACCGTGAGCGGCTGGTCTCGCGCTGGAACGACTACGGTCGGTCCTTCCGTCGCCTCGCGCTCGCCGGTGCACTGGTGTCCGACAGAGCCTACGCTGCGGCACTTCGTTCAGCCGCAGAGCTGCGCGGGCGACTCGAGAGTCTCCTCGACAGGGGTGCCGTCCTGGCGCTGCCGACGTGGCCGTCGTCCGCACCGCCCTACGTGTTCGAAGGCGGAACCCCTCAGGACGACTGGAACCTGACCGCGGCCTTCTGCGCCACCGGAAATCCGGCACTCGCCGTCCCGATGGGCTTCGACTCACTGGGTCTGCCGTTGTCGCTGCAATTCGTCGGGTCCGGCGCACGACCGACAGCCTCGGGAACGACGTGCCCGAGAGGAGAAGATCTTGTTCTGTCGGTCGGCGAGCTCTTCCAGTCGCACACCGATCATCATCTGCGCAGGCCGAACCCGGATCTGGCCAGTTCGCTGCCTCCGATACCCGACCCCGACGCGGGCGTCGACGAGGACGCGAGTGCACCCGACCTTCCACCGCAGCTCACAGGACTCGGCATACCCCTGTCTCGCGCAGATAGGGTGATGCTCGGCCACCTCGTCGAGATGCTGTTCCCGACACCATGAACGCCGTCGTTCGGACGGCACGTACAACCTCCGCGACCGACTCGGTCGACGGACACCAACGACAGAAGGACACCACCATGACGATCGACTTCACCGCAGAGTCCGCGAGCCTGAGCACAGAACTGCGCGAACTGCGCCGCGACCTCCACCGCAACCCCGAGATCGGGCTCGAACTGCCGTACACGCAGAAGCAGATCCTCGCAGCCCTCGAGGGACTGCCGCTCGACATCACCCTCGGCAAAGACCTCAGTTCGATCGTCGCGGTCCTGCGCGGAGGTCAGCCCGGACCAACGGTTCTGCTGCGCGGGGACATGGATGCCCTCCCCGTGGTCGAGAGCACCGGACTCGACTTCGCCTCGGCCAACGGCAACATGCACGCCTGCGGACACGACCTCCATGTCTCCGGACTGGTCGGTGCCGCGAAGCTGCTCGCCGCCCATCAGGCCGAGCTGCGCGGGACCGTGGCCTTCATGTTCCAGCCGGGAGAGGAAGGTATGGGCGGGGCGAAGATCATGCTCGACGAGGGGATGTTCGAAGCCATCGGCCAGACTCCCGATGCGGCCTACGCGATCCACGTCGCCCCCGGAGCGCCGGGAACGTTCGTCACCCGACCGGGCACGGTCATGGCCGGAGCGAACACTCTGCATGTGACGATGCACGGCAAGGGCGGTCACAGCTCTCGACCGGAGGACTCCGTCGACCCCGTCCGTCCGATTCTCGAGTTCGGGCAGGCGCTGTATTCGATGATCACGGGATCGTTCAGCGTCTTCGACCCCATCGTCGCCGAGGTGACTCAGCTGGAAGCAGGAGACGCCGTCAACGTCATTCCCGCCTCGGCGAAGCTCGGCGCTTCGGTGCGCACGCTGTCTGCGGAGACGACGCGGAAGTTCCCGGAACGTGCGACCCGACTGGCCGAGTCGATTGCCGCCGCCCACGGCTGCACCGCCGAGGTGGTCTGGAACGAACAGTACCCAGTGACGATCAACGACGGTCACGAAGCCGAGTTCGCGCTGACGACCCTGACCGAACGCTTCGGCGCCGAACGCGTCGTCGAAGCACCGAACCCGGTCATGGGATCCGAAGACTTCTCGTACGTGCTCGAACAGGTGCCGGGAGCCTTCGTCTTCTTCTTCGTGTCACCGGAAGGCGTCGATCCGGCGACCGCTGCGACGAATCACTCGCCGGAAGTCCAGTTCGATGATGCTCACCTCCCCGACCAGGCAGCGGCGCTGGCGACCCTGGCCTGGGAGCGGTCACTGCGCGACTGAGCGGAGCGCTCATCCTTCCGCCGACGGCGAAGAGCGCACAGATCGCCATGGACCACCCTGTGTTCGAAACGTAGTCAAGGGCCGCCTCGGCGCCTATCCTCGAAGGAACCGTTCGACCAGGGTGGGGGATCAGCGATGATCGATACACAACTGTCAGACTGGCTGCTTGACTCCGATCCGGCGCTGAGATGGCAGGTCGAACGCGACCTGCTCGGCGCCGACGAGGCGACCTGGCAGGCCACCCGAGCGAGAGTCGTCCACGAGGGATTCGGGGCCGAACTTCTGTCCCGCCAGGACGCCGACGGACAATGGGCCGGCGGAGCGTTCTTCCCCGCGGACTTCGCCTTCGACGATGACCGTTCGCAGCCCTGGACAGCGACGACGTGGGCGCTCAAGGACCTGCGCGAATGGGGAGCGGCCGCCTCGGCGCTGGAGGGAACGGCGGAGAAGCTGCAGTCAGCACGATGGGAATACGAGGATCTGCCCTACTGGGGCGGCGAGGTCGACGTGTGCATCAATTCGTGGACGCTGTCGAACGGACTGTGGCTGGGTGCCGACGTCGACAGCCTCGTCGACTGGTTCCTCGACCATCAGCTGCCCGACGGCGGGTGGAACTGCGAATGGGTCGAAGGGGCGGAGGTTGCGTCCTTCCACTCCACCCTCAACGCTCTCGTCGCCCTCCTCGATTATGAGAAGGTCACCGGAGACAGGGCCCGCGTTCAGCACGCTAGGGCAGGGGGAGAGGAGTACCTCCTCTCCCGTGACCTGTTCCGCCGCCGAGGCACCGGTGAACCCTTCGACGGCCGTGCCCTGGCGCTGTTCCATCCCCGGCGGTGGTTCTACGGCATCCTTCCGGCGCTCGATCATTTCCGTGAGGCGCGGATGCTCGACGGTCTCGCACCGGATCCGCGGATGGCGGAGGCTGTGGAGTTGGTCCGGAATCGACGATCCGCTGACGGGACCTGGAATCAGGACCACCGCCTCGACGGTGATGTCTGGTTCGACGTCGATGTGCCGCCGGGAGAACCCTCGAAATGGGTGACGCTGCAGGCGACTCGGGTCCTCGACTGGTGGGACGGAACACCACCCGTCTGAGCATCCTCAGCCCCGACATAGGAACACCACAGTCCCACGCCAGAGCCGGTCACCACGATGGTGTCATCACATCATCGAAGGAAGGACAGCTCATGGCTCGTGTACCCGAACCCGACCAGACGCCCGACGGACCCGCCTATGAAGGCAGGCTCCTCGACCGCCCCGGTGAGGAAGTCGTCGATCAAGGCGCCTCGTTCGACATCCGCACTCTCTTCAGCCGGCGCGGAGTCCTCGGACTCGTCGGCGCCGGCGTCGGCACTATGGCCCTGGCCGCCTGCACCTCCGGATCGACGAGCTCGAGCAGCAGCGGGTCGGTCACCGAGATCCCCGACGAAACGGCCGGTCCGTACCCGGCAGACGGCTCCAACGGGCCCGACATACTCGAAGAGTCAGGAATCGTGCGCTCGGACATCCGCTCGAACATCGACGGCACCGACACCGTCGACGGGGTGCCGCTGACCTTCACCCTCAAGGTCACCGATATGGCGGGTGACAACCAGGCCTTCGAAGGTGTGGCCGTCTACGCTTGGCACTGCGACGCTCAGGGCCGCTACTCGATGTACTCCGACGGGGTCGAGGATGCGACCTGGCTGCGCGGCGTGCAGGTCGCCGACTCCAAGGGAGAGGTCACCTTCACCTCCGTCTTCCCCGCCTGCTATTCGGGCCGGTGGACGCACATCCACTTCGAGGTCTACCCCGACGTCGACTCCATCACCGATGCCGACAACGCCATCGCCACCTCGCAGATGGCCATGCCCGAGGACGCCTGCAACGCCGTGTTCGAACTCGATGCCTACGACGGGTCGGCGAAGAACCTCGCGAACATCAGCCTCGATGATGACAACGTCTTCGGCGACGACGGAGGAGAACACCAGATCGCCACGATCAGCGGCGACACCGACTCCGGCTACGTGGCCTCCCTCGACGTGCCCGTCGACACCGACACCGAACCGACCGGCGGTGCGGCACCCGGAGGCGAAGGCGGCGGCCAGGGCGGAGAACCACCGGAAGGCGGCGCGGGGCCGGAGGGCGGAACCCCAACTGAGGGCGAGTCGTCCGGCAGCGGGTCGTCGGACAGCGAGTCGTCGGACAGCGACGACAGCTGAGAACCCGTCCACCACGTCACCCCTCCGCCACGTCACCCTGCCGCACCAGACCACTCATCCGAAAGGCTCACCATCATGCTGCACAACCTCACGGGCTGGCACGCCCTCGTCATCCTCGCCATCATCATCCTCGTCTTCGGAGCCGCCAAACTGCCCGCGCTCGCCAAGAGCCTCGGCCAGTCCGTGCGTATCCTCAAGGACGAAACGACCGAGACTCGAAAGAACGCCAACGCTTCCCATGGCAACGAGGCAGTAACCGATCCCATCATCACGGATCCGGTGGCCGGGACACCGGCCGGCACCTCGAACCGCACCTCCGCCGGGGCCGAGCGGAACTCCGCTCCCACCTCGGCGAGTGTTGTAGGGGACCACGGCTCCACCTCGGCGAGCGTCGAACGGAATGACAGCCCCACCTCGGCGAGCATCGAACAGAACCTCGGTGACTCCGCCGACGCATCGGCCCTTCGAGCCCGCTCATGAGCACCGCCACCGCCGAGAAGATGCCGCTGTCCGCGCACCTGCGAGAGGCACGGAGACGGGCGGTGCGCGCGGCGGTGGCGCTCCTCATCGGCACCGTCATCGGCTATCTCACCTCGGACCTGGTCATGGACATCCTCCGTGCCCCGATCACGGAGCTCGCCGCCTCCCGCAGCGCCTCGCTCAACTACGACAGTGTCACCGGCGCGTTCGACCTCCACCTGCGGATCGCCGTGTACTCAGGCATCATCCTCTCCAGCCCGGTGTGGCTGGGGGAGATCTTCGGGTTCCTCACCCCGGGGCTGACGGCGAAGGAGAAGAAGTACACGTTCGGCTTCCTCGGCGCGGCACTTCCCCTCTTCGTCGCCGGCTGCCTCACCGGCCTCTACGTCTTCCCGCGGATGGTCGAAGTGCTCACCTCGTTCGCCTCCTCCGAGGACAGCACGATCCTGCAGGCGTCGTACTATTTCGACTTCGTTTTCAAGATCGTCATCGCCACCGGCATCGCCTTCGTCCTCCCGGTGTTCCTCGTCGTCCTCAACTTCATCGGAGTGCTTCCGGCGCGGACGATCGCGAAGGCGTGGCGGGTGAGCATCGTCGGAATCGTCGTCTTCGCAGCCCTGGTCACCCCCGCCGCCGATGTGCTCTCGATGTTCTTCGTCGCCGCTCCGATGGCGCTGCTCTTCCTCGCCGCGCTCGCCATCGCATGGGTGCACGACCGGTCACGCGGTTACGACGCTTCCACGGTTATCGAGCGGTCACGCAGCGAGGCGCTGCGGAGCGACCGACCACGGTCCTCGACCACAGAAGGAACCGTCACCACGGATCCGAGCTCGACCATAGATCCGACCTCGACCGCAGATCCGACCTCGACGACGGAAGGGAGCCGGACATGTTCGGCCTGAGCTTCGAGAAGATCGTCCTCATCGGCATCATCGCCGCGATCATCATCGGCCCGAGCCGGCTGCCCGCCTATGCGCACAAGCTCGGCGAAGCGGTTCGCCTGCTCCGGGCGCAGATCGACACTGCTCGGACCCGGGCGGCCGACTCGATGGGTGTCGAGCACTGGCAGGCGCTCGATCCCCGGCAGTACGATCCGCGACGGATCGTCCGCGAGGCACTGACCGAACCGGACCCGACAACGCCGACCGCGGAGGAGGAGACGGCTCGTGTCTCGGACTCAGAGGAATCCATCGCCGAGGCGGCCGGCCGATACGTCATCACCGGTTCGTCCGGACACCCCCGGAAGCGATTCGTCGCCCCCACGACCGAGAGTTGTGCGGGCGACGAGGAGGGTGCGGATGGGCAGCCTCGGTGATCAGTCCTTGAAGTCGAAGTCCTTCTGATCGATGCCGGGGAACACGAGCTCGTACTTGACCATCTTGTCCTTGTGATCGACGATCTTCACGGTCCCGTAGTACGTCCACTCACCCTTGACCCGATCCTTGTCCTTGACCGTGACATCACAGGTCTCGAAGCCGTACCACTCCTTGAGGTCCATATCGTCGGCACATTCGGCCTTCTTGACCTTCATGCCGACCTTGTTCTCGAACAGGTCGACGAGGTCGGCTTCGATGGATGTGGCCGGCACCGTGCCGTTGCCCTTCTTGTCGAACTTCATGCCATCGTCACTGGCCCAGTTCGTCGTTCTGGCGGCGTCGGCGAACGGATCGGTCGATTTCGTGTCGGTCGGCTCCGCCTCGGCGGTTTCTGAAGCTGCGGGCGAGGTCGCGGCACCTCCGCCGAATCCACCGCCGTCCGAAGAGTCCTCGGTGGCCTGGGCCGCTTCCGACTTCTCACCCTCGGCGGGCTCGTCACCCCCACCGCAGGCCGTGAGCGACAAGGCCAGAGCGGTGCCCGCTGCCACAGTCATCAAGCGGGGCATCCAATTTGAGTGGCGAACAGGTGTCATCGTCTTACTCCTTCGCACTTCTGCGATCACAAACGTTGTCGATACACCACGATTCTGCCATGACCCATTGCCCACGAATGTCGGGCCGTGTGCGGATCCGGGGACACATGTGGCGGATCGGACACAGGAGCGCGCTCGGGCCGACCGCCGGTTCCCGGTTACTCTGCGGCAGGCGAGTTGACGGCCTTGGCGAGGGCCTCGAACGCCCGGATCGTCGGGAAGAGCTTCGCGGCGTCCTGCGGCAGGCCCCAGCTGGAGAGCTTGACCCCGACGAGGTTCGCCCCGGGGTTGATGTAGATCATCTGACCGTGGATGCCCAGGGCGAGGAAAGCGTGCGAATCGGGGAAGGGGAACCAGAACTGGTTGTGATACGCCCCGCCGGGCATTCGGTTGTCCCCGGGGCCGTCGGCGAACGCCTGCCGAACATCCTCGGTGGTCGTCAGGGTGTCCCCGATCCATGTCGTCGGGGCGACCTGCTGCCCGGTCAGCGACTGGCCGCGGTTGGCGTAGACGTAGCCGAAGCGGGCCAGATCGCGCAGCGTGGTGTTGATGCCGCCATCGAACATTCCGACCCCGTACTGGTCGGTGGCGATGAGCGCATCCTGCTCTGCGCCGATCCGCGACCACAGCACCCGTGACATGAGCGTCTGCATGGACTCACCGGCGATCTTCTCGCACACCCAGCCGAGCACATCCGTCTCGCACGAGCGGTATTCGAAGACCCCTCCGTGTGCGGACTTCGCCTCGAGCGTGGTGAGGAACTCGTACATTCCGATGCCCGGGCTCTCCCGCTTCGCCTCGGACCAGCCGATCGACTCCTCGATCTGCCTGACCTCGGACTTCGGGTCGAGATAGTCCTCGGAGAAGCGGATGCCCGAGCGCATGTCGAGGATGTGCCTCACCGTGGCCCCGGCATAGCCGGAGTCGGCGAGTTCGGGCACATAGTCGGTGATCAGACGGTTCGGGTCGAGGTCGCTCGAACCCACCAGCACACCGGCGACGGTGCCGACGAGGGACTTCGACACCGACATCAGCAGATGTTCGGTGCCGGGCGTCATCGCACCGAAGTACTCCTCGGTGAGCACGGTTCCGTTGTGCAACAGCATCCACGCATCCGTGTCGGTCGATTCGATGACGCTGCGGACTCTGCGCGCCTCCGAGAACTCCGTCGCCGGGATCTCGACCTCACCGAGGTCCTGCAGATCGACCGGCAGTTCGGCCACCGGGCCGGTCCCACGCGAGATCGGCGTCGTCGGCAGCACCTGCTTGACGTTCTGAAACGACCATCGGACATTGCCGGGATCCTGCCAATTGTCGCGGTCGATCCCCGCCGACGGATCGGCGGGTGCGACCGCCTCGGCCGGGGGAGTGGGCACGGTCTGCTCCGGTGACGGTTCGGTCACGCTTCACCTCGTGTTCTCTGGTCGGTCACGCCCGCGCGGATCGGCCGCGCGGGAGGCAGTGCAGAACCGCCTCGGGTCGTGATGAGAGTATCACCGAGGCGGCCCCGCCTACCGTGTGATAGTCAGTGCCATCGTGCAGTGCCATCGTGCACTGCTATCGGGGTCTGGGCCGGCCCACGATCGGATCCGGACTCAGTCGCCCTTGGCTCCCGGACCGCCGAGGGCGGGAGCCGGATCCTCGGCCACGACCGGGACCCCGGCGTACATCGCACGGATCGAATCGATGAAATGCTTGGCCCTGATGCTCAGCGCATCGGGCCCGCCGACATTGGTCTGCAGCGGATTCTTCGTCACCAGCACGCCGAGATCGGCACCCTTCCACCGGTAGTCCCCGGCGCCGAAGATGCGCAGGAAGAACACCTCGCTGCCGTTCTGCAGCGGGTGCCAGTCGAGCGCAGCGCGCTTGTACGTCAGCGTCCCGTACTGATCGAGATAGTACTGACCCGTCAGCGGCGAATGCGTGATGTACTCGGTGATCGGAGCCGTCTCCTTGATGATCATCTGGCTCCACTCGTCGGCGCCGGAGAGCTCCTCCCACCGCTCGTTGATCTCATTGACGTCGAGATCGAACTCGACATCGAGGTATTCGAGCAGATGGAACAGGAACAGCGGCACATCGGCATAGGCGCCTGCGGTGACGTTCGTGATCGCCGATGCCCCGGAGATGCGCGGATTGAGCTCACCGAGGTAGCAGTCGTCGTTGTCGAGATCGACGAGGACATCGACCTCGAAGAAACCTCGGTAGCCGCGTCGGCGCAGACCCTCACCCATCTTTCGCACGAGCTCACGGGTCTGCGCCCGCTGCTCGGCGTTGAGGACATCGGGCTTCATCTCATTGCCGCACCAGCCTCCCTTGTACGGGGTGAGCTCCGCGAAGCCGGCGAGTTCGGTCAGATACGGTCCGACGACGACGCCGCTGGAGGTGATGACCGCCTCGACGGCGACCGGGGTGTTGTTGATCCGCTTCATCACCTTCAGCTGCTCGCCGATGATGTCGTCCTTGTGCGTCTCCCAATCGGCAGCCTCGGAGATGAAGAACGTCGTCTTCCCCGAATCTCCGTACGGGGTCTGTACGACCAGATCGTCACCGAGCCCGGCCTCGGCGGCCCGCTCACCCAGTTCGGCGTACGTATCAGCGGTGGTGAGCACATTGGGTACGGAGAATGCTCCGGCCTCATTGCCGAGCTTCGTCGTCTCGATCTTCGAATCCAGCTGATTGCGCAGCGCGGCCGAGGGCAGGATGAGATCGTAACCGAGCTCCCGGCAGATCCTCTCCGTCTCCTCATCGAAGAACACCATCGCCACCTTCACCCGCTCACCGTGGGGGACATTGCGCGTCATATGCGCCCGCACCTCGGCATTGAGCAGAAGCCAATTGTTGATGGCCTCACCCGAATCGAACTCCACATACGGTTTGTACCGCGGTGAGAATACTCGCGGGTGCGCGCCGTCCCACCCGTCGTAGTAGGTGACGTAGGAGAAGTTGCGCACCCACCGGTCGATGCCGAGCAGGTTGAACGGGGTGGCGCCGACGAAGAAGATCGGGGTCTGATTCGTCCGGAAGAAGTGGCGCACCTCGGAGACGTTGCGCAGAGGACGTCTGATCTGCACGCGCTCGGCCTCTTCGCCGGTGTATGCCGCATCGGTGGCGACGGCCACTTCGACCTCGGCAGGGGCATCCTCGCGAGCCGCGGGCGCGGGTTTCGCCTCCTGCAGATCGGGGCTCGCAGGGCCTGCACTTCGGGGTTCGTTCGTCATCGCACTACTCCTTAGCAAATGTGATGTGGACAACATATACCAGTTTTGAAGTCTTGAGCCCGATGGTGCAGGAATTGTGTGAACCGGACACGAACGACCGGTCAATTCTTCACCGGTGGGCATCGCATCAGGGCCGTGCCTTAGGCTGGGAACGATACTGACCACAGCGGAAAAGAGAGCGGATATGCCGGTGAATACCGAGAAGCAGGGAGCCTCGTTCGCCCTGCCTCAGCCCTACGAGGTCTCACGGGAGGCGATCGCGGAGTTCGCGCTCGCCACCGGGGCGAAGGCCGACTACCATTTCGACGCCGAGGCGGCCACCGCGCTGGGCTATCGCGACGTCGTCGCCCCGACCACCTTCGCCGTGATCATCGCGCAGAAGTCCGAGGCCGCCTACATCACCGCCCCCGAATCGGGCATCGACTTCTCGAAGGTCGTCCACGGCTCCGAGCAGTTCTCCTTCACCCGCCCCGTCGTCGCCGGCGACGTGCTGTCGGCCGTGACCCACGTCGACGGAGTCCGCGCCGCAGGCGACAACGCCATGATCACCACCCGCACCGAACTCACCGACGCCGCCGAGCAGCCGGTCGTCACCGTGACTTCGACCATCGTCGTGAGAGGAGACGGAGAATGAGCCCCATCGACTTCTCCCAGCTGACCATCGGAGACACCGTCGTCGAAGCCGAGATCCCCCTCTCGCGTGCCTCCCTGATCGACTACGCGGCAGCCTCGGGCGACCACAATCCGATCCACTGGAACGAGCGCTTCGCCCGGGAGGTCGGCCTCGACGGCGTCATCGCCCACGGCATGCTCTCGATGGCCGCGGTCATCGCTCCGATCGTCGAATGGCTCGGCGATCCCGGCGCGATCAGCGACTACCGGACCCGATTCTCCGCTCCCGTCCTCGTCCCTGATGCCGAGTCCGGAACACCGGCGACCCCGACGACGTCGCTGGCGCTCACCGCCACCGTCGGAGCGGTCGACGCCGCCGTGGGCACCGCCCGCATCGACGTCACCGTGAAGACCGGCGAGACCGATGTCCTCAGCCGGACCCAGGTGCGGATCTCCAGGTGACCGCTGCCGTGAGTGAGGACCTGTCGACATTCACGACCTTCCGCCTCGGCGGCCCAGCCCAGCAGGTGAAGGTGGCCGAGACCCGCGCTGAGCTTCTCGACTTCTGCGCAGCCCACCAGCTGGGGCCAGAGGCTGAGGACGCCTCCGATGTGCTCTTCATCGGGGGCGGGTCGAACCTGCTCATCGCCGACGAAGGATTCGACGGCACCGTGTGCGTCGTGCGCACCACCGGAGTGAGCACCGTCGAGACCTCGACCACCGACACCCAGGTGACCGCCGAGGCGGGGGAGAACTGGGACGAATTCGTCGCCCACACGCTCGACCTCGGTCTCTCCGGGCTCGAGGCCCTCTCCGGCATCCCCGGCTCCGTCGGGGCGACGCCGATCCAGAACGTCGGCGCCTACGGCACCGAGGTCGGCGAACTCATCACCTCCGTCGAAGTCTTCGACCGCGTCGCCGGCCAGGTCCGTCGCCTCAGCGCCGTCGAACTCGAATTCGGCTACCGCACCTCGGCGCTCAAGCGTGCGCAGATCGCGACGGGAAGCCCCCAGTTCGTCGTGCTCTCGGTGACCTTCGACCTCCAGCACAGCGAAGAGTCGCTGCCGGTCCGCTACGCCCAACTCGCGTCCACGCTCGACGTCGAGATCGGCACCCGCGTCCCGGCCGCACGCGTGCGCGAGAACGTCATCGCGCTGCGCCGGTCCAAAGGGATGGTCATCGACCCAGCCGACCACGACTCGTGGTCGGCAGGATCCTTCTTCACCAACCCCATCGTCGACGACGCCGCCGCGCTGCCGGCCGTGGCTCCACGGTACCCGGTGACCGATCCGCTCAGCGGGGCGAAGATCGAGGGGAAGACCAAGACCAGCGCGGCCTGGCTGATCGAACACGCCGGCTTTGCCAAGGGCTTCAGCATCGGCGAGGGGAATGCGGCGCTGTCGAGCAAGCACACCCTGGCGCTGACGAACCGGGGACACGCGAGGACGGTCGACGTGATCGATCTTGCACGCACCATCGTCTCCGGTGTCGAGGACGCCTTCGGCATCACCCTCGAACCGGAACCGACCTTCGTGGGCTGTTCCCTGTCGAACTGAGCACTTCCTTAGACTGGGGGAGTGTCACCACGTCGCAGAACCATCGGCCTCCTCATCGCCCTCGCAGCGGTCGCTCTCCTGACGTTGCCGTGGGCGGTGTTCACCTCCCGGGCCGATCTCACCTTTGGCCCACATGAGGCGCAGTACCGGATCACCGCTGACTCCCGGCTGACCGTCGACTTCGGTCCCTTGGGCACGCTCCTCGTGCCGGCCGAGGACTACATTCCACTCGGGCTCGGACTGCACGTCGACATCGGGGAGATCCCCGTGTCCGGAGAGGACCGGGACGACGACCGGCCGGCAGCGGACCCGGATCGGGTTGACGACGGTGGGAGTGGCGAGACCGGCGGGGGAGCCGTCGACGCGCTCGGCGGAGACGTCGCCTCCTATGCGGCACTGTTCTCGGCCCCACAGGCGCAGGTCGATCAGGTCGTCGCCGGACTCCTACAGGAGATCCTCATCCGTTGGGCCTTGGCCGTCTGTCTCATCACCGGTGGGCTGGTCGGCCTTGCCGCCGTGCTCGGCCCCCAGCGCCTCGAGACCGTCGTGCGCGCCGTCGCGGGCAAGGAACTCATCGGCATCACCGTCGTGGTCGCGCTCGTCCTCGCCGGTCTCGGCACCGTCGTGGCCCAGAGACCGAAGCCCATCGCACCGGACCCGGCCTTCGACGGCACCCCGCTGGCAGGCTCGCAGGTCACCGGCCGCCTCGGCGGGATCATCGACACCGCGTTCGCCGCGGTGAAGGACTTCGCCGACGACAATGACGCCTTCTACGACCGGGTGCTGACCACGCTGAGGTCGCAGTGGAACCAACGGCCGATCACGGGCAACTGGAACGACCGCGGGATGGTCCCGCCTGCGGGGATCGGCGGCCAAGACGATGATTCGAATGACGGCGTGTCGACGTTCGTCTTCGGGTCCGACATCCACTGCAACATCGGCATGGCCCGAGTCGTCGGAGCCGTGACCGAGATGAGCGGGGCCGATGCCTACATCGACGGCGGCGATATCACCATGACGGGCACCTCGGCGGAGAACTACTGCCTCGACGTCCTCGACGACGAACTGCCGGAGAAGCTGCCGCGCATGATGGTCAAAGGCAACCACGACTCGATGGAGACGACCGGACATGCCAAGACGCGCGGGTGGAAGGTCCTCGAGGATTCGAGCGCGGAGATGGCCGGGGTGACCTTCTTCGGCGCAGCGGATCCCAGGCGCACCGTCTTCGGCTCCGGACCGCAGCTCGAAACCGATCTCACCGCCGACCAGTACGCGAAGCGATTGGCCGAGGAAGCCTGCGACGCGGACTTCGACATCATGCTCATCCACGATGCCGCGGTCGGTGCGCCGTCACTGCGCACCGGCTGCGTCGACTACGCCCTCAGCGGACACTGGCACCGCCGGGTCGGTCCCGAGACATTCGGTTCGGGAGTCCGCTACCTCAGCTCGACGACCGGCGGGGCGCTTGCGAATGCGCTGACCCCGGGACCGCTGAAGATGAACGCTGAGCTGAGCATCATCCGCGTCGACAACGCCACAAAACGCCCGATCGACGTGCAGATCATCACGGTCACGCCCGACCAGAAAGTCATCATCGACCCGTGGGCGCGCTTCCCCGCACCCCTGCCGCTGGCGGCCCAGCCTCCGGAGGACGAGGCGGGCGAATGAGTGAGCGCCGACACGCTCACGGACCCGGTCGCGCCGCCGGTTCGACGAACGGCGGTCGGGCACGGTATGCTCGTTTCTCGTGGTTGGACACCAACCGGATCGTCAAGGTTCGGTCGTCTGATCGAAGGGGTGTGGCGCAATTGGTAGCGCAACGGTCTCCAAAACCGTAGGTTGCAGGTTCGAGTCCTGTCACCCCTGCGCAGTTGACTCTGCCGAAGTCTCATCGGCTAGGCGCCGTCCTCGACTGGCACGAACAATTGTGAAGCCCTGACTGAAACCGACCGAGTGAGGATGTGTGAGCGACACACCGGCAAAGAAGACTGGCAGCGCACCCAGCAGTGCCTCCAGTCCCAAGAAGCTCGGATTCTTCGGACGAATCCTGCAGTTCTTCCGCGAGGTTGTGGCGGAGCTGAAGAAGGTCGTCACCCCGACGCGGAAGCAGCTGGTCAACTACACCCTGGTGGTGCTGGGCTTCATCCTGTTCATGATGCTCCTCGTCACGGTCCTCGACCTGGTGTTCGGCAAGCTCGTCGGTTTCGTCTTCGGCGGAACGCCGCTGTGGCCTCTGTGGTGACACGCTCTCCCCAGTGGCACACTTAAAGCTGAATCTTCACTCCCAAACGGGAATCACAACACGCGAAGCGAGGAATTGATCGGTGTCGGATACCAATTCACCTGAGCAGGAGACCCCTGAGACCCAGGACGTCACCCCCGAGGAGTCGGGTGCCGCTGTGGTGCCCGAAACCGAAACTCCGTCCGCCGACGCCGAGGCCGTCGTGGCCGATGATGCGGACGTCGAGACCGCTGCGGACACCGCAGAGTCGACCGACGAAACCGCTGACTCTGCAGATGAGGCCGCTGCCGAGGATTCTGATGCAGCGACCGGTGCCGACGACAGCGTCGCCGAGGGCGACGCGGCTGAAGGCGATTCGCCTGCGGAGGCCGGCGATGAGCTCGACCCTGCCGAGGAGTTCAAATCCGAACTGCGCATGCAGGAAGGTGACTGGTACGTCATCCACTCCTACGCAGGGTACGAGAACCGGGTGAAGCAGAATCTCGAGAACCGCACCGTGAGCCTCAACCTCGAAGAGTACATCTTCGAGGCCCAGGTTCCGATGGAAGACGTCGTCGAGATCAAGAACGGACAGCGCAAGCAGGTCCGTCGTGTCCGCATCCCCGGCTACGTGCTCGTCCGCATGGAGCTGACCGATGAGTCCTGGGGCGCGGTCCGCCACACCCCGGGTGTGACCGGGTTCGTCGGCAACGCCTACGATCCGACCCCGCTGTCCATCGATGAGGTCTTCTCGATGCTCGCCCCGATCTTCGAGGAGCGTCAGGCCGAAGCCGCCGCTGCCGAGGGCCCGGCCGCCGAGGCGGCTGCGAAGCCGGCTCCGGTCACCGAGGTGGAGTTCGAGGTCGGCGAGTCCGTCCTCGTCAAGGAGGGTTCGTTCGAGGGCCACCCCGCCACCATCCAGGAGATCCGTCCGGAGTCGCAGAAGCTCACCGTTCTGCTCTCGATCTTCGAACGCGACGTTCCCGTCGAACTCGGCTTCGACCAGGTGTCGAAGCTGTGAAGTTGCACTGATCAACTGATCGCATTCGCGATCGGCAGCGGAGGGGCCCGGAGGAATCCGGGCCCCTCCGCTGTTGCCTGGGAAGCCGCCTCGGCGACGGTATTCCCCCGTTCAAGGCTGCGCCCGGATTTCGAGCCTTCCTCAGGTCGATATCCGAGCCTGCGCTTGAACCGACGGTGGGCCGGGTGAGGTGGCTCACGAGCATTTGCTCACGAGCCCGCGCGCATGGAATACTGGTGTGGTTTGATTGCGGCCTGCATCCGAGGCCGTCATCGGACGATGTGCCGTATCTGTCTGGCACATCGAAACTCCAAGATTAAGGACCGTACATGCCTCCCAAGAAAAAGGTAGCCGGCCTCGTCAAGCTCCAGATCCAGGCAGGTGCCGCTAACCCGGCTCCTCCGATCGGTCCGGCGCTTGCCCAGCACGGCGTCAACATCATGGAATTCTGCAAGGCTTACAACGCCGCCACAGAATCCCAGCGCGGAAACATCGTCCCCGTTGAGATCACCGTGTACGAAGACCGTTCGTTCACCTTCGTTCTCAAGACCCCGCCGGCCGCGGAACTCATCAAGAAGGCCGCCGGAGTGAAGTCGGGTTCGGCTACGCCGCACACCGTCAAGGTCGCTCACCTGAGCGCCGATCAGGTGCGTGAGATCGCCACCACGAAGATGCCCGACCTGAACGCCAACACCCTGGATCAGGCCGACCGCATCGTTGCCGGAACCGCGCGTTCCATGGGCATCACCACCGACATCGAGGTCTGAGACCTCACCCCACACAGTGGCAGGGCCCACGCAGCCCACACCACGACTGCAAGGAGTAAAGCAGATGGCAAAGCGTTCGAAGGCCTACCAGGCCGCGGCTGAGAAGATCGCCGCAGATGTGAACTATGAACCGGGTCAGGCGATCGCCCTGGCCAAGGAGACCACCGTGGCGAAGTACGACGCCACCGTCGAGGTCGCCCTCCGCCTCGGGGTCGATCCCCGCAAGGCGGACCAGATGGTGCGTGGCACCGTCAACCTTCCGCATGGTACCGGTAAGACCGCCCGGGTCCTGGTGTTCGCTGCCGGCGACCGTGCAGAAGCTGCCCGCGAAGCAGGTGCTGACTACGTCGGCTCCGATGACCTGCTGGAGAAGGTGGCCGATGGGTTCACCGACTTCGATGCCGCTGTTGCGACCCCCGACATGATGGGCAAGGTCGGTCGACTCGGTAAGGTGCTCGGTCCCCGCGGACTGATGCCGAACCCGAAGACCGGTACTGTGACCATGGACGTCGCCAAGGCCGTGTCCGACATCAAGGGCGGAAAGATCGAATTCCGCGTCGACAAGCACTCGAACCTGCACTTCATCATCGGAAAGGTCTCCTTCTCCGAGAACGCTCTGCAGGAGAACTTCGACGCCGCGATCGAAGAGGTCCTGCGTCTGAAGCCGGCTTCGTCGAAGGGCCGCTACATCAGCAAGGCCACCGTGACGACCTCGAACGGCCCCGCCGTTCCGGTCGACGCCTCGGCACTGCGCGTGTGATCTGCTGATACGCAGACAGGCATCGCCTCGAGGGAAGGGCGGGGAGTGAGAGATCACTCCCCGCCCTTCCCTTTTGCTACCTGACGGCGGCTCAGCAACCTTGCGCAAGGTTGCTGAGCCGCCGTCAGGTAGCAAAAGGGGGCGTCTTGGGGGTCAGACTGGTCTTGCTCGGGGGATGGTTCGCGGTTAGATTATGAACAATCGAGGCTCTTTTTCCGACACCGCCGATGGAGGTGGGCCGTCAGCCATGCATTCGACGCTGCTGCTCGAGGACGACTATCAGGCCACCGTGCGCCTGGCGCACGACCGACTGCAACCGTCCTCGTCGCGTCTTGGAGTTTCGGTGGACGGCAGCGATTCGCGACCCGGCGGAGTGCGCTCTTCGGTGTTGGAATCATGGAACCGCTCAATCGATCGCCTGCACGACCCCGCAGGTGCACGGGTGCGTGTGGCCTACGAAGCCGACCAGCTCGCCGAGGTCAGGCGCCGTCACCCTTTCCACTCGATCATGCCTCTGCTGCGTTCGCACCTCATCGAGCCGGCGAAAGACGCCGGCCTGCTCGCGGCCCTCGGCGACGAGCAGGGCCGCCTGCTGTGGGTCGAAGGGGAACGTGCTGTTCGTGATCGAGCCGAAGCCATGGGGTTCCTGGCGGGAACGGACTGGTCGGAGGAGGTCATGGGCACCTCGGCGCCGGGCCTGGCGCTGCGATCGGGGTCGCCGGTGCAGATCAGCCAGGCCGAGCACTTCGCCCCGGACGTCCACTCCTGGAGCTGCAGCGCCGTACCCGTGACGCATCCGCTGACCGGGCAGGTCATCGGGATCATCGACGTCACCGGGGGAGACGACGCTGTGTCATCGATCGTGCTGCCGCTGCTCGCCTCGACGGCGAAAGCGGCCGGAGCCGAACTCTCTCAGCTATATCGCCCGAAACACATGGATCGCTCCGGCGCCGAGGCGGTCCGCAGCGAGCTCAGCGTCTTCGGTTCTGCCCCCGCCCTGCAGGGTCCGGAGGGGGCAAGGGTCTCGCTGACACGTCGTCATGCTGAGATCCTGCTGCTTCTCCATCGTTTCCCCGACGGGATCAGCGGCTCGGGTCTCGTCGATCGGCTGTGGCCGGTCGGCGGCAGCGAAGTCACCGTCCGCGCCGAGATCACTCGACTGCGGAAGGCCATCGACGGCCTCGGCGGGTTGCGGATCGATGCGCGTCCGTACCGACTGCTCGGCGACCTCGATTCCGACCTCGACCGCACCTGTGCGGCTCTGGCTCGCGGGGATGTCGACACCGCTCTGGGGCACTACCGCGGACCCGTTCTGCCTGACTCCGATGCCCCGGGGGTGCGGGAGATCGGTGATGAGGTCGATGCGCTCTTGCGCGAGACTCTGCTTCAGGACGGCACCTGGCAGCAGCTGTGGCGTTATGCGAGCCTGCCCGACTTCCGCGATGACGCCGAGGTGCTCATGACCGTGCTGCGTCTGGCCCCGCCCGAGGCGGCGGAGCGCAACGCCGCCGTTGTGCGGCTGGAGGCACTCGGCTGCTGAACCCCAGCAGGCCCTGCATCATGTGATGCAACCCACATGCAACGTTGCGCTCTGTAGCGTCGTGGTCACACGGAGATCATCCGGTGAAAGCAGACGCATCAAAGGAGTTGCAATGACTGTCTACGCACAGCCAGGTCAGGACGGATCGCTCGTCACCTTCAAGCCCCGCTATGAGAACTTCATCGGCGGACAGTGGGTGCCCCCGGTCAATGGGAACTACTTCGAGAATCCCAGCCCGGTCACCGGTCAGGTGTTCACCGAGGTTCCGGCCAGCACCGCCGAGGACATCGAACTCGCCCTCGATGCGGCACACAAGGCGGCTCCGGCCTGGGGAAAGACCTCGGTGGCCGAGCGCGCGAACATCCTCAACAAGATCGCCGATCGCATCGAGGAGAACCTCGAGATGATCGCCGTCGCCGAGACCTGGGACAACGGGAAGGCGATCCGCGAGCCGCTCAATGCCGATCTGCCGTTGGCCGTCGATCACTTCCGCTACTTCGCCGGCGCCATCCGTGCGCAGGAGGGCGGACTGTCACAGATCGACGAGGATACCGTGGCCTATCACTTCCACGAGCCCCTGGGCGTCGTGGGACAGATCATCCCGTGGAACTTCCCGATCCTCATGGGCGTGTGGAAGATCGCCCCGGCGCTGGCCGCCGGCAACGCGATCGTCCTCAAGCCCGCCGAACAGACCCCGGCTTCGATCCTCGTCCTCGTCGAGCTCATCGCAGACCTGCTGCCCGAAGGCGTGCTCAACGTCGTCAACGGCTTCGGTCTCGAGGCCGGCAAGCCGCTGGCATCGAACAAGCGGATCTCGAAGATCGCGTTCACCGGTGAGACGACCACGGGCCGTCTGATCATGCAGTACGCCTCGCAGAACATCATCCCGGTGACCTTGGAACTCGGCGGCAAGTCCCCGAACATCTTCTTCGAAGACGTGCTGGATCGCGACGATGCGTTCGCGGACAAGGCCCAGGAGGGCTTCACGATGTTCGCCCTCAACCAGGGCGAGGTCTGCACCTGCCCGTCCCGCGCACTCATTCAGGACTCGATCGCCGGCCCCTTCCTCGAGAAGGTCGTGGCCAGGACGCAGAAGATCGTCCAGGGCAACCCGCTTGACACCGACACGATGATGGGCGCACAGGCCTCGAACGACCAGTTCGAGAAGATCATGTCCTACCTCGACATCGGCCGTCAGGAAGGCGCCGAGGTGCTCACCGGCGGAGCGAAGGCCGAACTCGACGGAGATCTTGCCGGGGGCTTCTACGTGCAGCCGACGATCTTCAAGGGTTCGAACACGATGCGCATCTTCCAGGAGGAGATCTTCGGGCCTGTCGTTTCGGTGGCGACATTCTCCGGCTACGACGATGCTCTGGCCACGGCCAATGACACGCTCTACGGCCTCGGTGCCGGTGTCTGGTCGCGCAACGGAAACACCGCCTACCGTGCCGGCCGGGACATCCAGGCGGGTCGTGTATGGGTGAACAACTATCACGCCTACCCGGCCCATGCGGCCTTCGGCGGGTACAAGGCCTCGGGTATCGGGCGTGAGAACCACCTGATGATGCTCGACCACTACCAGCAGACGAAGAACCTGCTCGTCAGCTACTCCGACAACGCCCAGGGCTTCTTCTGACCCAATTGCTACCCGACGGCGGCCCAGCTACCTGGCGCCACGTTGCTGGGCCGCCGTCGGGTGTGTCGGCCACATTCTCAAACCCCGTGTGATCACGAAATCCACCATCGTCTCAAAGGAGCGAATGATGTCAGGAATGAAAGCAGCAGTCGTCGAGGACTTCGGCAAGGACCTCACTGTCGGAGACAACGCGATCCCGGAGCCCGGCCCAGGTCAGGCCCTCGTCAAACTCATCGCCTCGGGAGTCTGCCACACCGATCTGCACGCCGCCCACGGTGACTGGCCGGTCAAGCCGAAGGTCCCGCTCATCCCCGGGCACGAAGGTGTCGGCACGGTTGAGAAGGTCGGCGAGGGCGTCACCGATGTCAAGGTTGGACAGATAGTCGGCAACGCCTGGCTGTGGACGGCCTGCGGAACGTGCGAGCACTGCCGCCAGGGCTGGGAGACGCTGTGTGAATCCCAGGTCAACGGCGGTTATGGTGTCGACGGATCGTTCGGCGAGTACATGCTCGTCGACACGAAGTTCGCCGCGGCGATCCCCGACAGCGCCGACCCCTATGAGATCGCCCCGGTCCTCTGCGCCGGCGTCACCGTGTACAAGGGCCTCAAGCGCACCGAGGTGCAGCCGGGACAGTGGGTCGTCATCTCCGGAATCGGCGGACTCGGCCATATCGCCGTGCAGTATGCCGTTGCGATGGGCATGCGCGTCGTCGCAGTCGACGTCGCCGACGACAAGTTGGCCCTGGCGAAGAAGCACGGCGCGGAGATCACCGTCAACGCCTTCGCCGAGGACCCGGCCGAGATCATCCAGGAGAAGATCGGCGGATCCCACGGCGTCCTCGTCACCGCCGTGCACCCGGCGGCGTTCGGGCAGGCGATCGGCATGACCCGCCGAGGCGGCACCATCGTCTTCAACGGACTGCCGCCCGGTGATTTCCCGGCTCCGATCTTCGACATCGTTCTCAAGGGACTGACGATCCGCGGATCGATCGTCGGCACCCGCCAGGACATGGTCGAAGCGCTCGAGTTCTACGCCGCCGGCAAGATCCACCCGACATTCTCCAAGCGTCCGCTTGAGGACATCAATGCGATCTTCGACGAGATGGAGCACGGTAAGATCGACGGCCGCGTCGTCATCGAATACTGACCGCAACCGACCACCGCATCCCAGAACTACCTGACGGCGGCCCAGCAACCTCGCGCGAGGGTGCTGGGCCGCCGTCAGGTAGCAAATGGGCGGATTGGACTTGTTGCGGGGAGTTTCGATAGACTCAAACCACCCAAGACCGTCGGTCTCTGTGGATCCATCGGAATTCGCCATCGAATCTCGATGCCCGCAGACGAAGACTCCCAGTGAGTGACCCGCGCAGGTGAGCTCGAGATTCTTCTCGATGAGTGCCATGTTCTCATCGATCAAGCGTTTCACGCCTTCCTGCGTGGAGCGCTTTTTGCGTTGTCGGGGAAGACCGGACGACTTATGAAAGGAACACCATGGCGAGGCCAGACAAGGCAGCCGCAGTCGAGGAGATCAAACAGCAGTTTGAGAACTCCGACGCTGTGTTGCTGACCGAGTACCGCGGTCTCACCGTCGCGCAGATGAAAGAACTGCGCGTTTCTCTCGGTGAGAACGTCAGCTACGCCGTGGTAAAGAACACGCTGACCAAGATTGCAGCCAAGGAAGCCGGGATCACCGGTCTCGATGAGCACCTCAACGGGCCCACCGCGATCGCGTTCGTCAACGGCGAACCCCCCGAGGCTGCCAAGGCTCTGCGTAACTTTGCCAAGGCGAACGACAAGCTTGTGGTGAAGGGCGGCTACTTCGATGGAGCCGCACTCAGCCCCGAGCAGGTCAACCAGCTCGCCGACCTCGAATCCCGCGAAGTGCTGCTTGCAAAGGCAGCCGGTGCCATGAAGGCAAGCCTCCATCAGGCGGCTTACCTCTTCACCGCTCCGCTGGTCAAGGCCGCGCGCACTGTCGATGCCCTCCGCGAGAAGCAGGACGACGCTCCTGCTTCCGACGCCTGAGCATCACCCCCAACCAAACCCGGTCACCTGAGGTGACCAAAACAGGAAGGACTAGCCACCATGGCTAAGCTCACCACCGACGAGCTCATCGAAGCTTTCAAGGAGCTCACCCTCATCGAACTCTCCGAGTTCGTCAAGAAGTTCGAAGAGGAATTCGACGTTGAGGCTGCCGCCCCGGCCGCCGTTGCCGCCGCTCCCGCAGCCGGTGGCGGAGACGCCGCTCCCGCCGAAGAGCAGACCGAATTCGACGTCATCCTCGAATCGGCCGGCGAGAAGAAGGTTCCCGTCATCAAGGAAGTTCGCGGACTCACCTCCCTCGGACTCAAGGAAGCCAAGGACCTCGTCGACGGAGCCCCCAAGGCCGTCCTCGAAGGCGCTTCGAAGGAAGACGCCGAGAAGGCCAAGGAAACCCTCGAGGCTGCCGGCGCCACCGTCACCCTCAAGTGATTTCGCAGGCGGCATCATCGATCGCCGCCTGACGACGAAGAACCCCACAGTCCTGCACTGTGGGGTTCTTCGCATCTCATGAGTGTCGAACCGCCATGGAGGTCGCACCGTCGTCAGCGGCGAACCGTCACGAACATCGAGCCGGTGTTGCAGATCCGGTACGCACACAGTCGGAGAAGCCGCCGTCGGCACCATATCCTTGAACTGTGACAGAGAAGACCACCGCCGCCTCGGCGCTGCAGGAGCTGCGATCGAGAATCCTCGACGCCTGGGCCGGGGATCGAATCTATATCGATGAGATCATCGCCCCCGGCCTCACCGACCGCCAGGTGAGCGCGATCGAACGAGCTTCAGCGGAGACCGCGCAGACCGGTCTGCCCCATTTCATCGCCGTCGTCTCGGAGGTTCCGATCGGCTCCGATGACGACTGGATGCGATTCTCCTCGGACCTCGCCTACACGATGCATGAGGAACGCGGCGCCGAACAGACGCTCGTCCTCTTCTCCCAAGCCGGCGGCGGCGCGAAGACGCAGGCCTACCTCGTCGATGACAATGGGCCGGCGATCCCACCGGAATCCCGACAGCTCACCCGATCGGCCAGCGACGATTTCCTGCCCGTCGAGCTGGCCGTGCCGCACCAGCTGAAGACCCTCGTCGCCGCTGCAGAGGGCACCGACGCCCCAGCCGCTCCCGACTTCGACACCCGCGATGCCGGCGACCGTCGCGAAGACTACATCTCCGCCACCGGGCTCAACCTCGGCAACCCCGACGCTCTCGTCTTCGGCGCTGTCGCTGTGACCGCCCTCGGCCTGAGCGCCTGGCTGATGCGCCGACGCGAACGGTATTCCTGGAAGACCGCGCTGACGACCCAGCCGGAACTCGTCCGCTCCCGGGCCCTGACCGATCGTGCCGACGCGGTACTCGAACCCCTTCCCGAACCTGCCGAGGCGGTCACCGAAATCTGGGACGTCTACGACCGCGGTCGACGAGTCCAGGATGCGCTCACCCTCCTCATCGACAACCACCCGGACTGGGCGGACAGTCCCGACTTCGCCCACCGTCACGCTGTCAACACCCTGATCAGCACCGATCGTTGGGTCCGCGCACAACTGCGTTCGCGGCAGCGGACGCGCACCGAACCGCCCCGCTTCTGCTTCCTGTTCCCTCACCACACGAAAGGCATCGAAGAATTCGTCCTTCGCCAGCAGGGGACGAACCTCACGGTGGACCTGTGTGCCGACTGTCGCACCGAGGTCGAGGCCGGGCACGAACCTGCTCGACTCATGGTGCCTAAGCGCCCGGGATCGAAACGGCCCGTGCCCTACTATCTCCGCGACGACGCTTATGCCCATTCCGGTTTCGGCAGCTTCCAACCACTCGAAGACGCGCTCCTCGAGTCGGGATGTCCGGACACTTCGACCACGGACGTCCCACCCACTGCGCACACCCTCAGAACGAATATGAGCAGGGGACGACGATGAAGGTGCTGAGCACGAGATGGTGGGAATGGGGGATCGCGCTGGTCATCCTCGCGCTCGTGAGCATTGCGGCGACGATGTTCAGCGTCTCGAAGTTCGACGAGGCACGGGGTGCGCGCATCGCCGCTGAGGAGAGCGACGAAATCTCCGTCGACTCGATCTACACCGACCGCATCGAAGGTCGATACGACGCCGACTACGACCGTTCCCGGTACGAAGCGATCGTCGACTCCTTCGCCGCCGACCCGATCCACATCGACGGCTATCAGGCCTTCGACGTCGACGATGCCGACCTCGACGCCATCCGCTCCGAGCTCGACGCCCTCGACATCCCGATCTATGTGGCATTCCTCTCGACCTCCGACCTCGATGACGCCGACGGAGACGGTGACATCCTCGCGGCACGGATCGCAGCGGAGCTGCCCGACGACCGGGCGACAGTGCTCGTCATCGGCAACACCGTCGAAGGAATCGGTGACAAGGGTGCCGTCCGGAAGCTCGATGAGAGGCCGGCGACCGATATCGACGACAATTCCTCGACCGAGGCGCTTGCCTATGTGCGTGCACTCGCCGCCGCCGAGGTGGTGCCCCCAGAGGACGCATACTCGCGGTCCCTCGACCGTGAGGGGAATCCGATCGTCGCGGCCGAGGAACGGACGAATGATCCGCGGGACCTCCGCTACGGGTACGGCTCCACCGCGGCAGGCATCGTCTTCGGCATCATCGTCGGCGGGGGAGTCGGCGCAGCGGGAATGCTGATCTGGAGAAGAGTGAAAAGGGGCGCGAGGAAGTCGTGAGCATCGATGCACAGCAGATCGCCGAGGCGCTGCAGACCGATCCCTTCTACGTCGAGGATTCCGCGGCCGGAGATCTCAACCCGACACTGATCGACAAAGCCGAGGCGACCGCGCAGAAGGCCGATTTCGACGTCTACGTCATCGCCGTCGACACGGACCACCTCGATACCGACCTGCTCGAACAGATCAAGGTCCACCACGGCGGTCAGGGGTCGTACGTCATGATCAACGGAGGCTCCGACATCGCCGTCGACATCCATTTCGAGGACCAGCACGAACTGCAGATGCAGGTCATGGAGCAGCTGACGATCGCCCGCAGCGACTGGAACGTGAGTTCGCCGTCGACGACGAAGCTGAATACGCTGCTCGACCTCTACGCCGATCCCCAGTCCGCCCCGAACGGTGACACGTCGACCGCGCAGGAGGGGCAGTCGAGCGAAGTGACGACCGTCGACGGTTCGGGTTCGTTCGCCAGCCTGTTCCTCGGTGTCGCGGTGCTCGTCCTCGCGGTCGTCATCGCCGGGGTCTGGTTCTTCCGCAGCAGGCGTCGGCGCGTGCTTGCCCGCCGGACCCAGCAGCAGTTCCAGCTTCCCGGGCGGCTGCTCGACCGCGTCGATACCCTGCAGCGCCGATCCCTGCGCGAGACCATCGATTCCGAGACCCTGCAGCTCGCCGCCGAGATCGAGGACCTGCAGACCCGCAGCCTTGCCGCCGCTGACTCCGCACGCGTCGAACGCGGGCTCGACGCCTACCGGATCGCCCGCCGAATCGTCGACGATGAGGCGGCAGAGCGCATCGATCTCGCCGGAGCGATGGTCCTGTTGCGGCAGGCAGGACGGGAGATCGCCGAGGCGAAGCTCGGGTCCCGACGAGGGCTCGGGTCCCGCGGTGCCCGAACCGGCAATGGGGGCGTGGTGCCGCAGAGCCTGTGCACGATCAATCCGCTCCACGGTGAGGCCACAGCCGCCGAGCGGGTCATCGCCGACGCCGAGGCCGGCCGCACCGTGCGCGTGCCCGTGTGCCAGGCCTGCCTCGACGATCTGCGGGGCCGCAGAGAACTGCAGTGGATCTATGACGGGGACCGGCCCTATGTCGAGGTTGCGAGCGTATGGTCCGACACGCTCTTCGGGGCGATCGGCGGCGACCTCGTCAGCGAGCTGCACCGGCATCGCTCAGACCTGGACTGACCCCGGCACCCGACGGCCGACGCCCGTGCCCGGGAAGGGTCTCAGGCGAGTCTTATCTCCCGGGGAACCGCGCGGTCCGGATCACCGGGCATGGCCCGGGCGGGCAGGGCCACCTCGGTGTCGCCCTGATCGGCTCTCAGCCCCTCGATATCGTCGAGCTGCCGGGCCACGAAGTCCCGATCGACCGGAACTCCGTGACCGGGGACGAAGACTCTCGCCTCGGTGAAGGACAGCAGGATCCGCAGGCTGGCGGCCCACTCGCTCAGTGAGGAATCGGCTCCCGCCTGAGGCGGATCGGCTTCCTCGACGAGGTCGCCGGCGAAGACGATCCCGAGCTCCGGCAGACGGACGACGAGATCGGCGGTGGAATGCCCGCCGAGGACGTGGAATTCGACCGGGCAGCCGCCGAGATCGAGATGGCCCATCGCTCCGTCGTCGCCGTCGACGGGGGAGACGTCGACGACGAGTTCGGCCGGATCGCTCGGCAGCTCGCTGCGATAGTCCGCCGGCGCCTCACCGCCGCGCACCGCGTCGAGAGCGATCCACGAGGTGGCCTCCTGATCGGCGGAGAACGCTGAGGATGCGTGGACGGTGCTCACCCCCGCGGCGACTGCGGGGGCGGCGCCGAAGAAATGATCCCAATGATCGTGGGTGATCACGAGGTCGAGTTCCTGCCCGCCGCCGTCGATCTCCTCGCCGAGGCGGCCCGCCCTGTCCACCAGGCGTGCCGCGGCCGTGGGGCCGGGCCCGGCATCGACGAGGAGGATCCGATCACGGCCGGCGATGATCCCGCAGTTGACCTCGGCGGGGGAGAAGGTGAGGACATTCACTCGTGTCATGGTCGCAGTCTAGAATGTCTGTCATCGGCTGTCAGCGCGAGGGGGCGCAGATGCCTCGGAGACGCGGAAGTTGCGGAGTGCACGCATGGAGATCACACGGATACGGGCCGGTGATCTCGCCGACCCTGAAGTCGACGAGCTGCTGACCGAGATCGTCGAATTCGACCGGGCGATCAATCGCGCCCTCGGGTTCGGCTCCGACTTCGATCCGCTGCCCGGGTCGGTGCGCGGCAAACTCGTGCGCAGTGACGCCTTCACCTCCCACGAGATCTGGCTGGGGCGCATCGAAGGCCGCCTCGTCGCCAAGTCCGGTGCCTATCTCAGCCTGAGCGACAACACCGACGTCGCCGATGTCTACACCGGTGTCCTGCCCGAGGCGCGGCGTCACGGTCTGGGCACCCAGCTGCTCACGGTCATGGAGACGCAACTGAGAGAGGACGGCAGGACGAGGATGAACGCGTGGTGCGAGATGCCCGCACTGGACTTCTCCGCCGACCCTCGCCGGCCTCGGATCGCCGCTGCCGCCGGCACCGGGAGCCTACCCGCCGACCACGGCGAGGTCGCCTTCGCACTGCACAGCGGGTACCGCCTCCAGCAGATCGAGCGATGCTCGGCCGCCCGCATCCAGGGCGCTGCGATCGAAGGCGAAGCAGGTGTGCCCGTGCCTGAGATGAGCTCGGCGACCGGCGACGAGACGACCTCCGAGGCACCCGACGATACAGCGGCCGGTGACGACTACACCATCCGCACGTGGGCGGGACCGACTCCGGTCGAGCACGTCGAGGCGATCGCGCTGCTGCGGCAGAAGATGTCGACCGATGTTCCCGGCGCCGCCGAACTCTATGACGAGTCGAAGTGGGACGGAGACCGTGTGCGCGCGCTCGAAGCCGATCGCGAGTTCGCGGGTGGGCGGACTCAGACGGCGTTGGCACTGCTCGACGGTGAGGGGGTGGGCTTCACCGAGGTGGTCAGCTATGCGGGGCGGCCGAATGTGGCCTATCAGGGCGCCACCCTCGTCAGGAGCGAACATCGCGGGCACGGACTCGGGGCGAGGCTGAAGATCGCCAACCACGCCGCGCTCCGTCGGGATTCGCCGATCGAGCGCGTCTACACCTGGAATGCGGCAGAGAATTCGTGGATGCTCGCGATCAACGATCGAGCGGGATTCGCGGCCGTGGGCTGGGTCGGTCTGTGGAAGAAGATCCTCGACTGACACGATCTTGCGAGACTTGACCAGATGCTATAAGCTTGATATTTGCATCGTTCTGCCTGTGGTGTGCCTTCATATAGCGGGGGGCACGTCATTTCCACTCAAGTGAACCACGTCGATGCCGGGAGTCGAAATCCGACACACCTTCGGCTCGGCGAAGCGAAGACGAGTGGGCAGACGAAGTATCAGATGGTGAAGCACTCGGAAGGAACCAATTGGCCGCCGCCAACGACAACACCAGGACCGCTAATCCCCCCAAGAGAATTTCCTTCGCGAAGATTCGCGAACCTCTCGAGGTTCCCGATCTGCTCGGTCTGCAGACGGACAGCTTCGACTGGCTGATCGGATCGGAGGCGTGGCAGGACCGCGTCGCCGAGGCCATTGAGATCGGAGACGACTCCGTCGCGACGACCTCGGGACTCGAGGACATCTTCGAAGAGATCTCGCCGATCGAAGACTTCGGCGGATCCATGTCGCTGTCGTTCCGCGAGCATCGGTTCGAAGCTCCCAAGTACTCGATCGACGAGTGCAAAGAGCGCGACATGACCTACTCGGCACCGCTCTACGTCACCGCCGAGTTCATGAACAACAACACGGGCGAGATCAAGAGCCAGACTGTGTTCATGGGTGACTTCCCGCTCATGACCGACAAGGGCACGTTCATCGTCAACGGCACCGAGCGCGTCGTCGTCTCGCAGCTCGTCCGTTCGCCCGGCGCCTACTTCGAATCCAGCGTCGACAAGACCACGGACAAGGACATCTTCTCCGCGAAGATCATCCCCTCCCGTGGTGCCTGGCTCGAGTTCGAGGTCGACAAGCGCGATCAGGTCGGCGTCCGCCTCGACCGCAAGCGCAAGCAGTCCGTGACCGTTCTGCTCAAGGCCCTCGGCTGGACCGAAGCGAAGATCCTCGAGGAATTCGGCGAGTTCGAATCCATCCGCGAGACGATGGCCAAGGACACCGTCAACACGCAGGACGAAGCGCTGCTCGACATCTACAAGAAGCTGCGCCCGGCAGAGCCGGCGACCGCCGAGGCCGCCCGCAACCTGCTCAACAATCTGTACTTCAACCCGAAGCGCTACGACCTGGCGAAGGTCGGCCGCTACAAGGTCAACCGCAAGCTCGGCGTCGAAGCACCGCTGTCCGATTCGGTGCTCTCCACCGAGGACATCGTGGCCACCATCCGCTACCTCGTCTCCCTGCACGCCGGTGTGGAGACCGCCAAGGGCACGCGCGACGGCGAAGAGGTCGACCTGTCCGTCAAGCTCGACGACATCGACCACTTCGGCAACCGCCGCATCCGCGCCGTCGGTGAGCTCATCGAGAACCAGATCCGCACGGGTCTGTCCCGCATGGAGCGCGTCGTGCGTGAGCGCATGACCACCCAGGACGTCGAGGCGATCACCCCGCAGACCCTGATCAACATCCGCCCCGTGGTGGCTGCGATCAAGGAGTTCTTCGGCACTTCGCAGCTCTCGCAGTTCATGGATCAGAACAACCCGCTGGCGGGTCTGACCCACAAGCGTCGCCTCTCGGCTCTGGGGCCGGGCGGTCTCTCCCGCGACCGCGCCGCCATGGAAGTCCGTGACGTGCACCCCTCGCACTACGGCCGCATGTGCCCGATCGAGACCCCTGAGGGTCCGAACATCGGCCTCATCGGTTCGTTGGCCTCCTATGCGCGCATCAACCCGTTCGGCTTCATCGAGACCCCGTACCGCAAGGTCATCGACGGAGTGGTGACCGACCAGACGCAGTATCTGACCGCCGATGACGAGCTCGAGTTCAACATCGCGCAGGCCAACGCGCCGCTGACCGACGAGCAGCGCTTCGCCGAGGTCGAGGTCCTGGCCCGTCCGAAGGGCGGCGGCGGTGAGGCCGAGCTGGTCCAGTACGACCAGATCGACTTCATGGACGTCTCCGCACGTCAGATGGTGTCTGTGGCTTCGGCTCTGATTCCGTTCCTCGAGCACGACGACGCCAACCGCGCCCTCATGGGTGCGAACATGCAGCGTCAGGCCGTGCCGCTGGTGATGGCCGAGTCTCCCGTCGTGGGCACCGGCATGGAATACCGTGCCGCCGTCGACGCCGGTGACGTCATCGTCGCTGAGAAGTCCGGTGTCGTCACCGAGGTCTCTGCCGACTACGTCACCGTCCTCGCCGACGACGGAACGCAGCTGACCTACAAGGCTTCGAAGTTCAAGCGTTCGAACCACGGCACCTCGTACAACCAGCGCATCCTCGTCGACGAGGGAGACCGCGTCGAGACCGGCGCCGTCCTCGCCGATGGACCGTCGACCGAGAACGGTGAGATGGCTCTGGGCAAGAACCTCCTCGTGGCGTTCATGTCCTGGGAAGGCTACAACTACGAGGATGCGATCATCCTCTCCCAGCGCCTCGTTCAGGACGATGTGCTCTCCTCGATCCACATCGAGGAGCATGAAGTCGATGCTCGCGACACGAAGCTCGGCGCCGAGGAGATCACGCGGGACATCCCGAACATCTCGCCCGACGCACTGGCCGACCTCGACGACCGCGGCATCATCCGCATCGGCGCCGAGGTCACCGACGGCGACATCCTCGTCGGCAAGGTCACCCCGAAGGGTGAGACCGAGCTGACCCCGGAGGAGCGTCTGCTCCGTGCGATCTTCGGTGAGAAGTCCCGTGAGGTCCGCGACACCTCGCTGCGCGTTCCCCACGGCGAGATCGGCACCGTCATCGGTGTCCGCGTCTTCGACCGTGAGGACGACGACGAGCTCTCGCCCGGCGTCAACCAGATGGTCCGCGTCTACGTGGCTCAGCGCCGCAAGATCACCATCGGCGACAAGATGGCCGGCCGTCACGGCAACAAGGGCGTCATCTCGACGATCCTGCCGGTCGAGGACATGCCGTTCCTCGCCGACGGAACCCCCGTCGACGTCATCCTCAACCCGCACGGCGTGCCACGTCGTATGAACATCGGCCAGGTCTTCGAAATCCACCTCGGGTGGATCTCGAAGCAGGGCTGGAAGATCGAGGGCAACCCCGAGTGGGCCGCCGAGCTGCCGCAGGCCGCTCGCGAAGCCGAGGCCGGCACCAACCTGGCCACCCCGGTCTTCGACGGTGCGCACGAGCAGGAGCTGCGCGGACTGCTGGATTCGACGACCCCGAACCGCGATGGGGACCGCCTCATCGACAATTCGGGCAAGGCGCAGCTGTTCGACGGCCGCTCCGGTGAGCCGTTCCCGTACCCGATCTCCGTCGGCTACATGTACATGCTCAAGCTCCACCACCTCGTCGACGACAAGATCCACGCACGTTCGACCGGGCCGTACTCGATGATCACCCAGCAGCCGCTGGGTGGTAAGGCGCAGTTCGGTGGTCAGCGCTTCGGTGAGATGGAAGTCTGGGCCCTCGAGGCCTACGGCGCCGCCTACACTCTGCAGGAGCTTCTGACGATCAAGTCCGATGACATCCCAGGCCGTGTGAAGGTCTACGAAGCCATCGTCAAGGGCGAGAACCTGCCCGATCCGGGAATCCCCGAATCGTTCAAGGTCCTCATCAAGGAGATGCAGTCCCTGTGCCTCAACGTCGAAGTTCTCTCTTCCGACGGCGGCCAGGTCGAGATGGGCGAGTCGGAGGACGAGGTCTACCGTGCCGCCGAAGAGCTCGGCATCGACCTCTCCCGCCGCGAAGCACAGACCGTAGAAGAAGTCTGAGGACTTCCACTTCAACCGACACAACTTTTTGATGAACGATTCGTTCATCGCCAGGAAAGAGGATTTACGTGCCTGACGTCAATTTCTTTGATGAACTGCGCATCGGTCTTGCCACCGCGGAGAACATCCGCGGCTGGTCACACGGTGAGGTGAAAAAGCCTGAGACCATCAACTACCGCACCCTGAAGCCGGAGAAGGACGGACTCTTCTGCGAGAAGATCTTCGGACCCACCCGCGACTGGGAGTGCGCCTGCGGAAAGTACAAGCGCGTCCGCTTCAAGGGCATCATCTGCGAACGCTGCGGCGTCGAGGTGACCCGTGCCAAGGTGCGCCGTGAGCGCATGGGCCACATCGAGCTCGCCGCTCCCGTGACCCACATCTGGTACTTCAAGGGTGTTCCCTCCCGTCTGGGATACCTGCTGGATCTGGCTCCGAAGGACCTCGAGAAGGTCATCTACTTCGCCGCCTACATGATCACCTCGGTCGACGAGGACTCCCGTCACCGCGATCTGCCCAGCCTGCAGAACAAGATCGACATCGAAAAGCAGCAGATCGGCACCCGCCGTGACGCCGACATCGACCGTCGCGCCAAGAAGCTCGAAGAGGATCTCGCAGCGCTCGAGGCCGAGGGCGGCACCGCCCAGGCCAAGAAGAAGCTGCGCGACACCGCCGAGAAGGAAATGGACAAGCTGCGCAAGAACGCCGACCGTGAGGTCGACCGTATCGAGCAGGTGTGGGACCGCTTCAAGAACCTCAAGGTCAACGACCTCGAAGGTGACGAGAGCCTCTACCGCGAGATGTTCCACCGCTTCGGTCTCTACTTCACCGGTGCCATGGGTGCCGAGGCGATCCAGAAGCGCCTGCTCGACTTCGACCTCGAGGGCGAAGCCGAGAAGCTGCGTGAGCTCATCGCCACCGGCAAGGGCCAGCGCAAGACCCGCGCGCTCAAGCGCCTCAAGGTCGTCAACGCGTTCCTGACCACCGACAACAACCCCGAGGGCATGGTCCTCGACGTCGTTCCGGTGATTCCGCCTGAGCTGCGTCCTATGGTTCAGCTCGACGGCGGTCGCTTTGCGACCTCGGATCTCAACGACCTCTACCGTCGCGTGATCAACCGCAACAACCGCCTCAAGCGCCTGCTCGACCTCGGTGCTCCCGAGATCATCGTCAACAACGAGAAGCGGATGCTGCAGGAAGCCGTGGATTCGCTGTTCGACAACGGACGTCGCGGACGTCCGGTGACCGGACCGGGCAACCGCCCGCTCAAGTCGCTGTCGGACATGCTCAAGGGCAAGCAGGGCCGGTTCCGTCAGAACCTGCTCGGCAAGCGTGTGGACTACTCGGGCCGTTCGGTCATCGTCGTCGGTCCGCAGCTGCACCTGCACCAGTGCGGTCTGCCCAAGACCATGGCCCTCGAGCTGTTCAAGCCGTTCGTGATGAAGCGCCTGGTCGATCTCAACCACGCGCAGAACATCAAGTCCGCCAAGCGCATGGTCGAACGTCAGCACCCGCAGGTGTGGGACGTCCTCGAAGAGGTCATCACCGAACACCCCGTGCTGCTCAACCGCGCACCGACCCTGCACCGTCTGGGCATCCAGGCGTTCGAGCCTCAGCTCATCGAGGGTAAGGCCATCCAGCTGCACCCGCTCGTGTGCTCGGCGTTCAACGCCGACTTCGACGGTGACCAGATGGCCGTTCACCTGCCGCTGAGCCCCGAGGCGCAGGCCGAGGCCCGCATCCTCATGCTCTCGGCCAACAACATCCTCAAGCCCTCGGACGGCAAGCCCGTGACCATGCCTTCGCAGGACATGATCATCGGTCTCTACCACCTCACCTCCGAGCGCAAGGGACTCCCCGGCGAAGGACGCGCATTCTCCGGAATGGGCGAGGCCCTCATGGCCTTCGACCGCGGAGAGCTCGACCTCGGCTCGCCGATCACTATCCGCCTGGAGAACGTTGTTCCCGGTGACGACATCGACGTACCCGAGGGCTGGACAGCCGGTGATCCGCTGGACGTGGCCACGACCTTGGGTCGCGCGACGTTCAACGAGTACCTGCCTGCCGACTACTCGTTCGTGAACTCGACGATCGACAAGAAGGCTCTGAGCCGGATCGTCAACCACCTCGCCGAGGAGTACCCGAAGGTCGAGGTCGCCCACACGCTGGACAACTTCAAGTCCGGGGGCTTCCACTGGGCCACGCGTTCGGGCATCACCGTCGCGATGTCGGATGTCGTCTCGCCCGAGGCGAAGACGGAGATCCTCGCCGAGGCAGAGGCCATCGACACGAAGGTGCAGCAGCAGTACGAACTCGGTGCGCTCACCGACGACGAGCGCCGCAACGAGCTCGTCAAACTGTGGACCGAGACGACCGAGAAGGTCGACCAGGTCATGCGCACGAACTTCCCCGAGCAGAACTCGGTGCTGCGCCTGGTCGAGTCCGGTGCCTCCGGTAACTGGATGCAGGTCCGCCAGCTGGCCGGTATGCGTGGACTGGTGACGAACCCGAAGGGTGAGATCATCCCGCGTCCGATCGTGTCGAACTACCGTGAGGGCCTGGCGGTGCTCGAGTACTTCATCGCCTCACACGGTGCTCGTAAGGGCCTGGCCGACACCGCTCTGCGTACCGCTGACTCCGGTTACCTGACCCGTCGACTCGTCGACGTGTCCCAGGACGTCATCATCCGCACCGCGGACGCCGGTTCGAACAAGGGCATCACCCTGCCGGTGGCCGAACGCGATCACGAGGGCAACCTCGTGCCGCACGAGTACGCCGAGACCAGCGTGTACGGTCGACTCACCGTCAACGACGTCACCGACGCCGATGGCAATGTCATCGTCCCGGCGAAGTCCGATGTCACCGCCGCAACCGTGGACACCCTCGTGGCCGCAGGCATCGAGGAGCTCAAGGTCCACTCGGTGCTGACCGCGGATTCCGATGCGCAGATCTCCGCCGAGCACTACGGTCGTTCGATGGCGACCGGCAAGCTCGTCGACATCGGCGAGGCCATCGGCACCGTCGCGGCCCAGTCGATCGGCGAGCCCGGCACCCAGCTGACGATGCGTACCTTCCACACCGGTGGTGCCGCAGCGTCGACCGGTGACATCACGCAGGGTCTGCCGCGTGTGACCGAGCTCTTCGAGGCTCGTACCCCGAAGGGCTTCGCCCCCATCGCCGAGGCGACCGGCCGGGCGAAGATCGACGACAGCCGCAAGACGCGCTTCGTCATCATCACCCCGGACGACGGCAGCGAGGAGATCGAGCACGCGGTCTCCAAGCGTGCCCGCCTGATGGTCGAGGACGGACAGCACGTCAAGGCCGGTGAGCAGCTCATCGTCGGTGCTGTCGATCCGAAGCAGGTGCTGCGCATCCGCGGTCGCCGTGAAGCCGAGCGCTTCCTCGTCGAGGAGGTCCAGAAAGTCTACCGGTCGCAGGGTGTGGGCATCCACGACAAGCACATCGAGGTCATCGTGCGGCAGATGCTGCGTCGCGTGACCGTGATCGAGTCCGGCGACACGAACCTGCTGCCCGGCGAGCTCGTCGACCGCGGCCGCTACCAGGCGGAGAACCGTCGTGTGGTCGCCGAAGGCGGCCAGCCCGCATCGGCTCGTGACGAGCTGATGGGCATCACGAAGGCCTCGCTGGCCACCGAGTCGTGGCTGTCGGCCGCATCCTTCCAGGAGACCACCCGCGTCCTCACCGAGGCGGCGATGGAAGGCAAGTCGGATACGCTCATGGGGCTGAAGGAGAACGTCATCCTCGGTAAGCTCATCCCTGCAGGCACCGGCCTGCAGTCGCACCGCAACCTCGTGGTGGAGCCGACCGAAGAGGCCAAGGCCGAGATGTTCACCAACAGCTACGGCGACTTCTACGCGGGCATCGGAGCCGATTCCGGCTCTGCCATCCCGCTGGAGGATTACGACTACGGCGCGTTCAGCTGAGGCTGAGCGGCTGAAGAGCTGACTGCACCAGGGGCACCCACCGCATGGTGGGTGCCCCTTCTGTATGGAACCGGGTTCGGGACGTCGAGACAACGGCGGAGCGCCGAGACCACTGTGTGTGCCCTCTGTGTGCAGGTGTCTCGGCGCTCCGCCGTTGTCTCGGTGGGGCTTGTCCTAGCCGAAGAGGACCTGTGCTTCTTCCCAGCGGTGCAGCGGCACCGACTTGAGGCTGTCGACGGCCGAAGACATCTCGACCGAGACGATGTCGGTGCCCTTGAGACTGGCCATCTTGCCCCAATGGCCGTGCTGGGCGAGATCGGCGGCTGCCATCCCCAGCCGGGTCGACAGGACCCTGTCGTAGGCGGTGGGGGAGCCGCCTCGTTGCAGGTGGCCGAGGATCGTCGCTCGGGATTCGATCCCGGTGATCTCCTCGATCTTCGGGGCCAGGTAGTTCGCAATCCCGCCGAGGCGGACCCGCCCTTTGTTGTCGACCCCATGGTCGGCGACCTGGGAGTCGAATCCTTCGGGGATGAATCCTTCGGCGACGACGACGATGGGGGCACGTCCGCGGTCCCGGGCCGAGCGGACCCATGCGGAGATCTGATCGAAGGAGACGGGGAACTCCGGCATGAGGATCGCGTGGGCGCCGGCGGCCATCCCGGCATGCAGCGCGATCCAGCCGACGTTGCGTCCCATGACCTCGATGACCATGCACCGGTGGTGGGATTCGGCCGTGGTGCGCAGTCGGTCGATGGCCTCGGTGGCGATGGACTGGGCGGTGTCGAATCCGAAGGTGTAGTCGGTGTTGCCGAGGTCGTTGTCGATGGTCTTGGGCACTCCGACGATGTGGATGCCCTCTTCACGAACGAGTCGGGAGGCCCCCGCCAGGGTGCCTTCGCCGCCGATGGCGATGAGAGAGTCGATGCCGTGGGCGGCCATGACCTCGCGCATCCGCTCGGGTCCGCCGTCCTCGTAGGGGTGGGTGCGTGAGGTGCCGAGGATGGTGCCGCCGCGTCCGGACAGGCCTCGCACATCGAGCATCGTCATGTCGAACATGTCGTCCTCGAGGAGGCCTCGCCAGCCGTCGCGGATGCCGACGAACTCGGCGTCGTAGGCGCGGATGCCCTTGCGGACGATGCCGCGGATGACAGCGTTGAGGCCCGGGCAGTCGCCGCCCGAGGTGAGTACACCGATCTTCATTCCAGCTGACCCTGATCCTTTGCTCGATAGCCTTTGGCGAGCCGGACATCGTGCCCGGCCATGAGTGAGACGCCCTTGAGGATGACGGTTCCGTTCGAACCGTCACCCTGCGCGGGCCCATGGATGTCGTTGCCGCCCATGATGTTGATGGTCTCGTCGCGGATGCGCACTCCCGGCGGCACGTAGACGTCGTTGCCGGCCCACATCGCATACGAGTTCAGTTCGACCGTCACCCCGGGGCCCATGACGTCGCACAGGTCGATGTCATCCCCGCCCATCAGGGCGTAGGTGGTGACCTCGGCGGTGCCGGGCGGGACGTCGAGCTGGCGCCCGGACATGATGGCCACGGAGTTCATCGGTGTGGCCGACCCAGGTTCCGCAGCGGGGGAGAGTTCGGTCGGTCCGCGCCGAGCCAGCTCCGATCCCGGACCTGCGGGTCCGGGAGCCTGCCCGGTCTGACGGGCGAGCTTGCGGTGGAGGCTGTCGCCTTCGGGAAGATCGTCGATGAGCGGGATGAGCTCGTCGAGGAACTTCGCACCGATGGCCTCATCCTGCCGCTGCGTCGTCTCCTCGGGATCGAGGCGACCGTTCGTCACAGCCTCGGTGATCACGGACAGGACATCATCGCGGTCCTGGTCGGAGGCGCGGATGCGCCGCTGGGGAGGAGGGGAGTCGTCGTCGGCCATGGTGCCCAGTGTAGCGGTCTTCACACGTGGCAGCAGGGCGGACTGACGTGGTGAGGACTCCACAGCAGGGCCACAGGTTCGACCAATGCTGGGCCTATCCGACCCCTGGAATGTGGAGTCCATGAGAGATGAGAGCAGCGCCTGGCAGCAGTCGCAGACGCAGACAGCAGACACGGCCACCCGCCCGACCACCACCGTCGACCTCGTCGTCCCGGTGTACAACGAGGAGGCCTCGCTGGCCGCCTCGATCGAGACCCTCCTCGCCGTCGAGCCCTCCCTCGGCACTGAGGTCACGATCATCATCGCCGACAACGCGAGCACCGATGCCACCCCCGACATCGCCTCGACACTCGCGGCCAGACATGCGCAGGTCGAATACGTCCGCCTCGAGCAGAAGGGGCGCGGCCGTGCCCTGAGCCGCGTGTGGCAGGCATCGACGGCCGACGTCGTCGCCTATACGGACGTCGACCTCGCCACGGACATCCGCGTCCTCGACCCGATGGTCGAGGTCATCCGGTCAGGCCTGGCCGATGTCGCCATCGCCTCCCGCCTGCAGCCGGGACTCGCGGTCGATCGCGGCATCAAGCGCGAGATCATCTCCCGCTGCTACAACCGTCTGCTCAAGGTCAGCCTCGGCGTCGGATTCAGCGATGCCCAGTGCGGGTTCAAAGCACTGTCGGCGCGGGCGGCGAAGGAACTGCTGCCTCAGGTCGAGGACACCGAGTGGTTCTTCGACACGGAGCTGCTCGCTCGCGCAGAGTGGGCCGGCCTCCGCATCCATGAGTTCGGCACGGACTGGACGGACGATCCCGATTCCTCCGTCGACGTGATCAACACGGCGTGGAAGGACATCAAAGGCATCGTCCGACTGCGCACAGGCGGACGAACCCGGGTTCAGCACGAGGTCCCCGCACCGAACACCGGCGCGCAGATCCTCCACTTCATCGACGTCGGAATCATCAGCACCGTGCTCTACGCCGTGCTGTTCCTCCTCGGGGTCCAGTTCGTCTCGGACTCCGCGGCGAACATCATCGCACTGCTCCTGTCGACGATCGCGAACACCGCACTCAACCGCGGTCACACCTTCGGGGTGCGATCCCCACACCACCGACTGACCTCCCAGTTCAAAGGCTTGGCGGCCTTCGGACTGTGCCTGGCCTTCACCTCGGCGGGGTTGGCCGTCGCCGACGGGTTCACCGGGCCGTGGGCGAGCGTCGGCACTCTCGCGGTGCTGACGCTGGCGAACCTCGCCGCCACCGTGGTCCGCTTCGTGCTCATGCGCACCTGGGTCTTCGCCCGCGGCTCTCACGGCCGCTCCCACCCCGCCTCGGCGAACGCAGTCGATCGGACCCACAACGACGGGAAGGACATCGAGCATGTCTGAGTCTCACACCAATCCTGCCAGTACCCGTGGCCTGCGCAGGCACTGGTACCCGGCGCTGCTGACCATGCTGACCCTCGGCACGATCGCCGCCTTCCTCGCCAACCTCAGCGCCAACGGCTGGGCGAACTCCTTCTACGCGGCGGCCGTGCAGGCCGGCTCGGAGAACTGGGAGGCGTTCCTCTTCGGGTCCCTCGACTCGGCGAACGCGATCACCGTCGACAAACCCCCGGCCGCCCTGTGGCTGATGGCCCTGAGCGCCCGCGTCTTCGGGTTCTCGTCGTTCTCGATGCTTCTGCCCCAGGTCCTCCTGGCCGGAGTGAGCGTGCTGCTCATCGTCCATTCAGTGCGGCTGAGCCTGCGGTCCCACGTCGGATCAGGCCTCGAGAAGGCTGCGGCACTGGGGGCCGGCGGGATCGTCGCCGTGTCCCCGTTGGTGGCGCTGATGTTCCGGTTCAACAACCCGGACGCCCTGCTCGTGACCCTGATGATCGGCGCGGTCGTCGCGACGCAGCATGCACTCCGCATCCTCACCGAATCCGAACGGCGCCGGTCCGCACGCCGCATCGCCGGCTGGCTCGTCCTCGCCGGAGTCTGCCTTGGCCTCGGGTTCCTGACCAAGCAGTTCCAGGTTCTGCTCATCGTCCCCGGCCTCGCCCTGGCGTGGGTGCTCTTCGCCCGCACCTCCTGGCCGCGCCGCCTGCTGTGGCTGCTCGTCCCGCTCGGATCGATGATCGTCAGCGCCGGCTGGTGGATCGCCCTCGTCGAACTCACGCCGGCCGACTCGAGGCCCTACGTCGGCGGCTCTCAGTCGAACTCGTTCCTCGAACTCACCTTCGGCTACAACGGCTTCGGACGCCTCACCGGCAATGAGACGGGATCCGTCGGCGGAGGTGGCGGAGGCCAAGGCGGCGGATGGGGCGAAACAGGAATCACCCGCCTGTTCACCGGCAGCTTCGGCCAGCAGGTGTCGTGGTTCCTGCCCACCGCCCTGTTCCTCCTCGTCGTCACGATCGTCCTTCTCATCCTCGCCGAGGCGGCCCGCCGTCGCGGTGTCCCCACCGTCACGGGCGGTGACCGCGCGGTGCCCGCATCCGGAACCTCAGGGACAGCCGGCTCCTTCGGCAAGGCCGACTCCTCCGGAAGGGGCAGCCTCGGCGCGGGCCTGCTCATGTGGGGTGCCTGGCTCGTCATCACCTGGCTCGTACTGTCGAATATGAACGGAATCGTCCACGAGTACTACACGGTCGCACTCATTCCCGCGATCGCGGTCGTCATCGGCCTCGGCATCGCCGTGCTGCTCGAGCGGTCCGGATTCCTTCCACGACTGCTGCTGGCGATCGCGTGGGCCCTGACCGGAGCATGGCAGTTCATCCTCAGCTCCGATATGACCGGAATCCCCGGCATCCTGCGCTGGGCGGTGCTCATCGTCTCGATACTCGGTGCATTGGCCCTCATCGCCACCGCGCATCGCAGATTCGGTGCGGCGCTCGCCTCGGTGCTCGTGGCACTGGCCGTCCTCGGCAGCGCTGCGATTCCGGCTCAGCTGGCCGTGCGCACGATCGCCGGCTCGACGCAGGGATCGATCGTGACGATCGCCGGTACGAGCTCGGGCATGGGCGGCGGACCCGGCGGGGGAGGAATGCCCGGCGGGGGAGGAGCCCGCGACGGTGGTGCCGGCGGCGGAGCCCCCACCGGCGGCACCGGCGGAGGAACCACCGGAACGACCGGTGGGGCAGGCAAGTCGGAGACCGGCACCGGTGGCCCCGGTGGGGGAGCTCCCGGCGGCGGAGGAGGCGGAATGGGCGGTCTGCTCAACGGCTCGGAACCCTCGGACGAGCTCACTGATCTGCTCGAACAGGACGCCTCGGACTACACGTGGGTGGCTGCGGCGACCGGGGCGAACCAGGCCGCGGGATACCAGCTCGCGCTGGGCGAGCCCGTCATGGCGATCGGCGGGTTCAACGGCACCGATCCCTCGCCGAGCCTCGCAGAGTTCAAACAGCTCGTGGCCGAGGGTAAGATCCACTACTACATCGGATCGGGCTCGAGCGGCCAGGGCCCCGGCGGCGGCGACTCGGATTCGTCCTCATCTCAGATCGCGGCCTGGGTCGAGGCGAACTACGAGGCGACCACCGTCGACTCCGTTTCGCTCTACGATCTGAGCGCCGGATGAGGGGATAATCGACCTATGAACCCGACAGCGAATCCGCCGGCGCGCATCCTCATCGTCGACGACGAAGCGAACCTCTCCGAGCTCCTCGTCATGGCCTGCCAAGTCAGGGGATGGGAAGCCGAAGGGGTCGGCACCGGCCGTGAGGCCGTGGCGCTGGCCAGGAGCGAACGCTTCGACGCCATCGTCCTCGACGTCATGCTGCCCGACCTCGACGGTTTCGCCGTGATCGAGAAGATCCGCGGGGAGGGAATCGACACCCCGGTCGTCTTCCTCTCCGCCCGCGACGAGGTCGACGACCGGCTGACGGGCCTGCGGTTGGGCGGGGACGACTACGTGACTAAGCCGTTCAACCTCGATGAGGTCATCGCCCGCATCGAGGTGCGCCTGCGCCGTGGAGCCTCGGCCGGCCCGGTCGACGAGGACGATGTTCTGCGCGTGGGCGACCTCGAACTCGACGAGCGCTCCCATGAGGTCACCCGCGCCGGTCAGCCGATCGAACTCACCGCTCGCGAATACGAGGTGCTGCTGCTGTTCATGCGCAACCCGCGGGCGGTGCTCTCAAAGGCCCAGATCCTCGACCGGGTGTGGGACTACGACTTCGGGGGCAACGGCAACATCGTCGAACTCTACGTCTCCTACCTGCGGAAGAAGATCGACACCCCGTTCCCGGACCTGCCGAACCTCTTCCACACCAAGCGCGGAGCCGGATACATCCTGCGGGCGGAGCAGTGACCCTGCGTCGATGGCGGCTGCAGACGAGGCTGATCGTCCTCGCCGGCCTCGTCCTCCTGCTCGTCGGGGCCGGGATCGGAACCGCCTCCTGGTTGAGCGTGCGCGGCTCGCTCATGTCCGACCTCGACGCACAGCTGACGTCGATGACGTCGCATGCGCGTTCGGGCGACGGTCCCGGCGCGGGACCCGGGGCGACCGGGAATCCGGGAACCTCGGGTGGGGGTGACGGATCGTCGGGGGCGGTCGATTCTGCTCTGCGCTATCTCTTCCAGCCCGGCGTCGGCGACGGTGCTCTCGTCGTCGACTCCGGCGACGGGGGAGAGGGGCTCATCGCCGAGGCGGGGCTGAGCCGCCCGCGGGCCCTGTCCGCGGCGGCGATCGATGCCCTGCTCGACGTCGAACCCGGCGGGGGCGAGTCCGGCGGCAGTGCCTCCGGCGGCAGCGCTTCCGCTCACGAGTCCGTGCGAGTGCCCGGATTCGGCGCCTACCGTGTCGTGGCCTTCGACGACGGCGGAACCACCACTGTGTACGGGGTTCCCCAGGGCAGCGTCGACGGTGCCCTCGAACGCACCGCGTGGACGACTGCGTTCGTCGTCCTCATCGGCGTCATCGCCACGGCCGCACTCATGGCCGTGATCATCCACCGGCAGCTGCGCGATCTGCGGGAGGTCGCCCGCACCGCGCGGGAGGTCACCGACCTCGAGCTCAGCGCCGGCGAACCCGAGCTTGCGCTCAGGGTCCCCGCCGACCTCGCGGTGCCGGGCACGGAGGTCGGCGACGTGGGCGCCTCGGTCAACCGGATGCTCGACCATGTCGGCTCCGCCCTCGAGGAGCGCTATCGGGGCACGGAGCAGATGCGCCGGTTCGTCGCCGACGCCTCCCATGAGCTGCGCACCCCGATCGCGACGATCCGCGGCTGGGCCGACCTCACCCGCCCGTACCGCGACGATCTGCCCGCCGAGGTGGCCACCTCCTTGGGCAGGATCGATTCCGGAGCGATGCGGATGTCCTCCTTGGTCGATGACCTCCTGCTCCTTGCGCGCCTCGAAGCAGGCCGCCAGCCGACGAGTGAGGACACCGTCGACGTCTCGTCCCTGCTCATCGAGCTCGTCGAGGACGCCCATGTCGTCAACCCCGATCATTCGATCTCACTCGACGTCCCGCCCGAGGCTCTCGAAGTGCGCGGCGAGGTCGACCAGGTGCGCCGGGTCGTGTCGATCGTGCTCACGAACGCCTGCGTGCACACCCCTCCGGGCACCAGAGTGCATATCGAGGCGCAGGCGGCGCACAAGCCGGTCTCGGGGCAGCTGCCCAGCGACGTCGTGGCGATCCGTATCAGTGACGACGGGCAGGGCATTCCGCCTGAGATCCGGGACAGGGTCTTCGATCGCTTCGTCCGGGGGGATCCCTCACGGGCACGGCAGGACGGAGCCGAGGGCGGATCCTCGGGGCTGGGGCTCGCTATCGCAGCCGGCCTCGTCGACCTCATGCACGGCAGCATCGCGATGTCGAGCACGGACGCAGGAACGACCTTCGAACTGCGACTGCCCGCCGCCTGAGCCGAATCGCACAGGCTGAACCGAATCGCACAGGCTGACCACAGGTACGACTGGGAAGGGCTACAGCGCGGGGTCCGAAAGTGGAATCACCGATAACCAGAGGAGATTCCATGACCGAGAACCAGAACCCCGACCAGAGTCCCAACGCGAATCAGAACTCTGGCCAGAACCCGAATCAGCACCCTGACCAGAATGCCGGCCAAAATGCCGGACGGAACGCTGACCAGAATGCCGGTGAGAACCCCGGCGAGACCAGCACCCGGAATTCCGACCGCGTCTCCCGGTCCGCGCCCGATCCACGCTCCGATGGCTCGGCAGGATCGCGGCCCTGGGTGAATCCTTATGGTGTGTCTGCCCAGACCGCACACTTCGGAAGTACCGCGGGCCCGCGTAAGCAGAAGCGCCGCGTCCCACTGGCCCCCGCGGTGCTGGCCGGTTCGGCACTGTTCGTCGTCGGCGGACTCGCCGGGGGAGCGATCGGTGCCTCGGCGGCCATCGCGTCGAACGATTCGGGGACGAGCCAGGGCCCCGGGGGCCAGAACGGGCCCGGCGGAATGGGCGGGCAACAGGACGGAGGCACGCAGAACGGCGGGCAACAGGACGGCGGAGGCATGCCGGGCGGTCAGTCGGACGGCGGCGGCATGCCCGGTGGCCAATCCAACGGCATGCCGGGGAATCAGAACGGGTCCGGCTCGAACGGAAGCTCGTCGAACGGAAGCTCGTCGGACGGAACGAATTCGAGCGGAGCCGGAACCGACGGCACCGCACAAGACGGCACCGGCTCGGACTCCGGCACAAACTCGGACACCGGCACCGGCTCGGACTCCGGTGGGGACTCCGACGGGTCGGATTCGACCGCAGACACCACCTCGACGAGTAGCGATGACACGACGGTCGACAACGTCGCAGTCACCCACTTCGAGCAGATGTTCACCGGATTCGCCGTCCTCAACCGGGACGAGTGAACTTCCTGCATGCGGAAGGACCGCGGTGACGTGAGGTCGGTGCTGTTCCCACCAGATGGTCCCCGTCCTCACGTGCCTCCCGAATACGACGATGCCCCCACCGCAATCGGTGGGGGCATCGTACTGTGAACCTGTGAACCCGAGAGCCTCTCAGCTCTCAGAGATCATCATGCGGTTCAGCGGTGGAGATCGAATCGATCGGCCTCGACGACCTTGGTCCAGGCCTTGACGAAGTCGGCGACGAACTTCTCGCCGGCATCATCGGAGCCGTAGACCTCGGCGATGGCCCGCAGTTCGGAGTTCGCACCGAAGAGCAGGTCGACGCGGCTGCCGGACCACAGCTTCTCACCCTCGGGGGAGAAGCACTCGTAGACGTTCGCCGTCTCCGAGTCACCGATCGGCTTCCAGACATTGCCGAGCTCGAGGAGGTTGACGAAGAAGTCGTTCGTCAGCTCGCCGGGACGGTCGGTGAACACGCCGAGGTCGGAGTCCTCGAAGTTCGCACCGAGCACGCGCAGACCGCCGATGAGGACGGTGAGCTCCGGAGGAGTGAGACCGAGCAGGCTGGCCTTGTCGAGCAGCAGGTATTCGGCCTTGAGCGGCAGACCCTCGGTGAGGTAGTTGCGGAAACCATCGTGAGTCGGCTCCAGGTAGTTGAACGACTCGACGTCGGTCTGCTCCTGGGTGGCGTCGCCGCGACCCGTGGACACGGGCACGGTGATCGCGTGACCCGCGGCAGCCGCAGCGGTCTCGATGCCGACGGCACCGGCGATGGCGACCACATCGGCGAAGGAAGCACCGGTCGCCTCGGCGATGCCCTCGAGCACCGGAAGCACCTCGGCGAGCTTGGCCGGCTCATTGGCCTCCCAGCTGCGCTGCGGTTCGAGACGAAGGCGACCGCCGTTGACGCCGCCGCGCATGTCGGAGACGCGGTGCGAGGACGCGGCCGCCCAGGTGGTCGAGACCAGCTGGGAGACGGTGAGCCCGGAGTCCCGGACCGCGGCCTTCACAGCGTCAAGCTGTGCATCGTCGAGCTGGGTGCCGGCCGGGACCGGATCCTGCCAGATGAGCTCCTCGGTGGGAACCTCGGGGCCGAGGTAGCGGGTGGCCGGTCCCATGTCACGGTGGGTGAGCTTGAACCACGCACGAGCGAAGGCGTCTTCGAAGGCCTTCTGATCGTCCTTGAACTTCCGGGAGATCTTCTCGTAGATCGGGTCGAAGCGCAGGGACAGGTCGGTGGTGAGCATGCGCGGCTCGCGGCGTCCGTCGCCCTGGGCCATCGGCACCATGTCGTCGCCGCCGCCGTCCTTCGGACGCCACTGCAGGTGTCCGCCTTCATTCTCGAAGACCTCCCACTCGTAGGCGAAGAGGATGTGGAAGAACTCGTTGTCCCACCGGGTCGGGTGATAGGTCCAGGTGACCTCGATGCCCGAACCGATCGAGTCATTGCCCTGACCGGTGCCGAAGTCGGACTTCCAGCCGAGCCCCTGCTCCTCGAGCGGCGCGGCCTCGGGATCGGAGCCCTTGTGCGATTCGGGTCCGGCGCCGTGGGTCTTGCCGAAGGTGTGTCCGCCGGCGATGAGGGCGACGGTCTCCTCGTCGTTCATCGCCATCCGACCGAAGGTCTCGCGGATGTCGATCGCGGCCTTGAGCGGGTCCGGCTCGCCCTCGGGGCCCTCCGGGTTGACGTAGATGAGTCCCATGGTCGTCGCGGCCAGCGGCTTCTGCAGCTCGCGGTTGCCGACGTAGCGCTTGTCGGTGCCGAGCCATTCGGTCTCCGAGCCCCAGTACACGTCATTGTCGGGCTCCCAGACGTCCTTGCGTCCGCCGGCGAAGCCGAAGGTCTTGAAGCCCATCGATTCGAGGGCGACGTTTCCGGCGAGGATGAAGAGGTCGGCCCAGGAGATCTTCTTGCCGTACTTCTTCTTCACCGGCCACAGCAGACGGCGGGCCTTGTCGAGCGAGACGTTGTCCGGCCAGGAGTTCAGCGGAGCGAAGCGCTGCTGCCCCTCACCGCCGCCGCCGCGACCGTCCTGCACGCGGTACGTGCCGGCCGAGTGCCAGGCCATGCGGATCATGAAGGGGCCGTAGTGCCCGAAATCCGCCGACCACCAGTCGGAGTTGGTCTTCTGCAGCTCTTCGATGTCGGCCTTGAGCTGGTAGTAGTCGAGGCTGTTGAATTCGGCGTCGTAGTCGAATTCGGGATCCATGGGATCGCGCGCCGGCTGACCCTTCGCGAGGATCTTGAGGTTGAGACGGTTGGGCCACCACTGGGCGTTGGAATCGCCCTGGGTGGGGTTGACCAGGTTGTCCGAGTCGGAAGCCTGCGTCGGCTCCGAGCTCGTGTGGACGACTGGGCAGCCGCCGGTGGTCGTGTCGGTCATCGTGTTCCTTTCACAGTCGGGTCGACTTCAGTGACCCGTTTGACGACGAAGGCTGACCTCGCAGAGAGGACACAGGTGTCTCACCGCGAGGAGAGGGATGGGCATGAACGAAGCACTGGTCTCACACGGACGAGGCAAGGCGGTCGGTGTCCGCTGCGGAACCGGAGTCCGCGCAGTCCGGGCACAGGCCCCAGAAGGTCACCTCGGCCGCCTCGACGCGGAAGCCGGCATCATGAGAGGGAACCAGACACGGTGCGTGCCCGACCGTGCAGTCGACATCGACGATGAGACCGCAGGACCGACAGACGAGGTGGTGATGGTTGTCCCCGATTCGCCGCTCATACCGAGCCACCGAGCCCGACGGCTGGATGCAGCGCAGCAGCCCGACCTCGGTGAGAGTGTGGAGCGAGTCGTAGACGGCCTGATGAGAGACCGTCGGCAACGACCCGCGGACGGAGCGGATGACGGACTCGGTGTCCGCGTGAGGATGATCCCGCACGGCCTCGAGCACGGCAACCCGCTGTTTCGTCACACGCAGAGAAGTCTGCCGCAGGGCTGCGGCAGGATCCTCTGCATGTCCATGATTCGTCCCGTTCACACCTTAAGGATGCCTGCTTCTTTTGAATCAGTCAAGGAAAGAGCGATGACCTCCGCCGAGGCGGCCCCCGGGGTGGGTGCGGCCATGTTCGCCCAGGTGGTCGCCCAGGTGATCGTCGAGGTGGAATCCGCTGCGGACCGCGAGGGCGGGCGTGCGTACGGTCGAGCGTGTGGGTGAGTGCGCTCGATGGGGTAGGGTTGTTCGCCGGCGATTTTGACCAGACGCGCGGAAGAGAGATATTCTGTTAAGCGACTGATTGTGTTATCTGTGTCGTCGGATGATCCTGCCGGGCATTCTGTGAAGCTCGGACCCCTGTGAGAATTTGACGATGCGGGCCGCCGGAAAATCGACTCTGTCGGGACGTGTCCACGCGACACACCCGAGCGCAGGGTATGAGAGACTGCGCGGTTACTGGCATCGGGAGCCGAGCTTCACCCGATGTTCAGTCGGATATGTCCCACGGTTCACAGACGCGACCACGGTCGTGGCCGGAATTGGGAATTAGGTCTATCGAGAAGCAAATGGAGAACGCTTAGTGCCGACAATCCAGCAGCTCGTCCGCAAGGGACGGCATGTGAAATCAGCAGGATCCGACGCTCCTGCCCTCAAGGGCAGCCCGCAGCGTCGCGGAGTGTGCACCCGCGTGTACACCACTACCCCCAAGAAGCCGAACTCGGCTCTTCGCAAGGTCGCTCGTGTCAAGCTTTCGAGCCAGATCGAGGTGACCGCCTACATCCCGGGCGAGGGACACAACCTGCAGGAGCACTCGATCGTGCTCGTGCGCGGTGGCCGCGTCAAGGATCTGCCCGGTGTTCGCTACCGGATCGTCCGCGGTTCGCTCGACACCCAGGGCGTCAAGGGCCGTCAGCAGGCCCGCAGCAAGTATGGTGCGAAGAGGGAGAAGAAGTAATGCCACGCAAAGGTCCTGCACCCAAGCGACCGATCGTCGTTGACCCGGTCTTCAGCTCACCGCTCGTCACGCAGCTGATCAACAAGATCCTGCTCGACGGCAAGCGCTCGACCGCAGAGCGGATCGTCTACGGTGCCCTCGAAGGTACCCGCGAGAAGAACGGCAACGACCCCGTTGTCAACCTGAAGAAGGCTCTCGACAACATTCGTCCGTCCCTCGAGGTCCGCTCCCGCCGCGTCGGCGGAGCGACCTACCAGGTGCCGGTGGATGTTCGCCCGACTCGTTCGACCACCCTGGCCCTCCGCTGGCTGGTGGGCTACGCCCGTCAGCGTCGTGAGAAGACCATGACCGAACGACTCATGAATGAGATCCTCGATGCCGGCAACGGCCTCGGCGCCGCAGTCAAGCGCCGCGAGGACACTCACAAGATGGCCGAGTCCAACAAGGCCTTCGCCCACTACCGCTGGTAATCGCCTTCCCTGCTGTTCGGTCGGCGGACATCGTCCGCGACATCTGCCGGCCGGACAGCTTGGGGGAGTCGAGCAAATCATCGAAGAGAGAGAGACACCGTGGCACTTGACGTGCTCACCGACCTGAACAAGGTCCGCAACATCGGCATCATGGCCCACATCGATGCCGGTAAGACCACCACGACCGAACGCATCCTCTTCTACACCGGTGTGAACTACAAGATGGGCGAGACCCACGACGGCGCCGGCACGATGGACTGGATGGACCAGGAGAAGGAACGCGGCATCACGATCACGTCGGCCGCGACGACCTGCTACTGGCACGACAACCAGATCAACATCATCGACACCCCCGGCCACGTCGACTTCACCGTCGAGGTCGAGCGCTCGCTGCGCGTCCTCGACGGCGCCGTCGCAGTGTTCGACGGCAAGGAGGGCGTGGAGCCGCAGTCGGAGACGGTCTGGCGTCAGGCCGACAAGTACGACGTCCCGCGCGTCTGCTTCGTCAACAAGATGGACAAGCTCGGTGCTGACTTCTACTTCACCGTGCAGACCATCAAGGACCGCCTCGGTGCCAAGCCGCTGGTCATCCAGCTGCCGATCGGCGCCGAGAGTGAATTCGCCGGTGTCGTCGACCTGCTCGAGATGAAGGCCTACACCTGGCCCGACGAGTCGAAGATGGGTCAGGACATGACCGAGGTCGAGATCCCCGCGGATCTGCAGGCCAAGGCCGAAGAGTACCGTGCGCAGCTCGTCGAAGACGTCGCCGAGAGCACGGAAGCGCTCATGGAGAAGTACCTCGACGGCGAAGAGCTCACGGTGGCCGAGATCAAGTCGGGCATCCGCGAACTCGTCATCAAGTCCGAGGCCTTCCCGGTGATGTGCGGTTCCGCGTACAAGAACAAGGGCGTCCAGCCCATGCTCGACGCGGTCATCGACTACCTGCCCTCGCCGCTCGACGTTCCCCCGATGATCGGGCACAACCCGAGCAACGAGGACGAGGAGCTCACCCGCAAGCCTGCGAAGGACGAGCCGTTCTCGGCTCTCGCGTTCAAGGTCGCATCGCACCCGTTCTTCGGTGCGCTCACCTACGTGCGCGTCTACTCCGGCCAGGTCAAGTCCGGTGAGCAGGTGCTCAACACCACCTCGGGCAAGAAGGAACGCGTCGGCAAGCTCTTCCAGATGCACTCCAACAAGGAGAACCCTGTGGAAGAGGCCTTCGCCGGCCACATCTACGCCTTCATCGGTCTCAAGGACACCACCACCGGTGACACCCTCTGCGATCCTGCGAACCCGATTGCGCTGGAATCGATGACCTTCCCGGAGCCTGTGATCTCCGTGGCCATCGAGCCGAAGACGAAGAGCGACCAGGAGAAGCTGTCCTCGGCCATCCAGAAGTTCGTCAAGGAAGACCCGACCTACCAGGTCGAGCTCGACGCGGAGACCGGTCAGACCGTCATCCGCGGCATGGGCGAACTCCACCTCGACATCCTCGTCGACCGCATGCGTCGCGAGTTCAAGGTCGAGGCGAACGTGGGCAAGCCGCAGGTCGCCTACCGCGAGACCATTCGCCGCACTGTCGAGAAGTACGACTACACCCACAAGAAGCAGACGGGTGGATCGGGACAGTTCGCGAAGGTCCAGGTCACCTTCGAACCCCTCGAGGTCGAAGGCGATACGATTTATGAGTTCGAGAATGCCATCACCGGCGGACGCGTTCCGCGCGAGTACATTCCGAGCGTCGACGCCGGCATCCAGGACGCCATGCAGCTCGGTGTCCTCGCCGGCTACCCGCTGGTCGGCATCAAGGCCACACTGGTCGACGGTGCTTACCATGATGTCGACTCTTCGGAGATGGCATTCAAGATCGCCGGATCGATGGTCCTCAAGGAGGCCGTCAGGAAGGCGAACCCGGTTCTTCTCGAACCGGTCATGGACGTCGAGGTGCGCACCCCTGAGGAATACATGGGTGACGTCATCGGCGACCTGAATTCCCGGCGTGGCCAGATTCAGTCGATGGACGATGCTTCCGGTGTGAAGGTCGTCAAGGCTGTGGTCCCGCTGTCGGAGATGTTCGGTTACATCGGTGATCTGCGGTCGAAGACCCAGGGCCGTGCGGTGTACTCGATGACTTTCTCCAGCTATGCGGAGGTCCCGAAGGCTGTTGCCGAGGAGATCATCCAGAAGGTGCGCGGCGGAGAGTAATCTCCGGAATCCGGTCGCCCCGGTGATCAAGAACATGTTCACCGGAATGAAAGATAACCAACAGAAGGTCTAAGATATGTACCGCATATCTTTTGACAACCACGAGGAGGAACCCAGTGGCAAAGGCTAGTTTCGAACGGACTAAGCCGCACGTCAACATCGGCACCATCGGCCACGTTGACCACGGAAAGACCACCCTGACCGCCGCGATCACCAAGGTCCTGGCGGATCAGTACCCGGATCTCAATGAGGCTCGCGCCTTCGACCAGGTGGACAATGCACCTGAGGAGAAGGAGCGCGGCATCACCATCAACGTCTCGCACGTTGAGTACCAGACGGAGAAGCGCCACTACGCTCACGTCGATGCCCCGGGTCACGCCGACTACGTGAAGAACATGATCACCGGTGCTGCACAGATGGACGGCGCCATCCTCGTCGTTGCCGCCACCGATGGTCCGATGCCTCAGACCCGTGAGCACGTGCTGCTCGCTCGTCAGGTCGGCGTCCCCTACATCGTCGTGGCTCTGAACAAGTCCGACATGGTCGAAGACGAAGAGCTCCTCGAGCTCGTCGAATTCGAGGTCCGCGACCTGCTCTCGAGCCAGGAGTTCGACGGAGACAACGCTCCTGTCATCCAGGTGTCCGCTCTCAAGGCCCTCGAAGGCGACGAGAAGTGGGTCAAGAGCGTCCAGGATCTCATGGCCGCTGTCGACGACAACGTTCCGGAGCCGGAGCGCGACGTCGACAAGCCGTTCCTCATGCCCGTCGAGGACGTCTTCACGATCACCGGTCGTGGAACCGTCGTCACCGGTCGTGTCGAGCGCGGCGTCCTGCTGCCGAACGACGAGATCGAAATCGTCGGCATCAAGGAGAAGTCGTCCAAGACGACCGTCACCGCCATCGAGATGTTCCGCAAGACCCTGCCGGATGCTCGTGCAGGTGAGAACGTCGGTCTGCTTCTTCGCGGCACCAAGCGCGAAGACGTGGAGCGCGGTCAGGTCATCGTGAAGCCGGGTTCGATCACCCCGCACACCAAGTTCGAAGCCCAGGTCTACATCCTGAGCAAGGACGAGGGCGGACGTCACAACCCGTTCTACTCGAACTACCGTCCGCAGTTCTACTTCCGGACCACGGACGTCACCGGCGTCATCACGCTGCCCGAGGGCACCGAGATGGTCATGCCCGGCGACAACACCGACATGTCGGTCGAGCTCATCCAGCCGATCGCCATGGAGGACGGCCTCCGCTTCGCTATCCGCGAGGGCGGCCGCACCGTCGGCGCCGGTCGAGTCACCAAGATCGTTGCCTGATCTGACTCACTGAGTACCAGAGCCGAGGGCCGCAATCCTTTCGAGGGTTGCGGCCCTCGGTGTATTTCGAGGAGGTGCCCGCCCAAAGGTGTGCCCGCCGGAGGCTGGCGCGTCCACTGTCTATGGAAAATGCACGCGGGGTGATGAAAATCAGCACGCGTGCATTTTCAATAGACAGTGACATGAGAATCAGGGGAGGTGCGCCGCGCGATGTCCGGGGGAGTGGCGCCTGCGCGTGGGCCTGAGAGATCGCTCACAGGAGACAGTCCTGGAATTGCGCGCGTGAAGTGCTATATGACAAGATGGTGAAGTTGCGTTTTGGGCGTTGACCCCTGCACTGCGGTAGCGATACCGCGAACAGCCCGGAACACTATCGGATCGATGAATCTGCATCAAGCGGGTTCGGACCGAGCAGCCAATGAGTAGAAGCGCCGTCGGCGTTCAGGTGAGAAGTGAGAATTTCTCCGCCAGGATCAGCCGACACGCCCGACCTCGGGGGTCGGTCATGGTCAGCCGGCACAGACCGCAGACATCCCAGATGCCCTGCAGTTGATGGCCGGAAGTTACTGAAGAAAGAGACGACGCCATGGCGGGACAGAAGATCCGCATCCGGCTCAAGTCGTACGACCACGCTGTGATCGACAGTGCCGCACGCAAGATCGTGGACACCGTCACTCGCGCTGGCGCGACTGTTGTGGGCCCCGTGCCGTTGCCGACGGAGAAGAACGTGTACTGCGTCATCCGTTCGCCGCACAAGTACAAGGACAGCCGTGAGCATTTCGAAATGCGCACGCACAAGCGTCTGATCGACATCGTCGATCCGACGCCGAAGGCCGTCGATTCGCTCATGCGTCTCGACCTCGCCGACGACGTCAACATCGAGATCAAGCTCTAAGGGAGGCAGCAATGGCGAACACTCGTTCATCCGCTCTCCCGACCACCCGCAAGGTCAAGGGCCTTCTGGGAACCAAGCTGGGCATGACCCAGGTCTGGGATGAGAAGAACAACCTCGTGCCGGTGACCGTTGTGGCCACCGGAAACAATGTCGTCACGCAGATCCGCAACGAGGAAACCGATGGTTACCCCGCTGTGCAGATCGCGTTCGGCGAGATCGATCCTCGCAAGGTCAACAAGCCGACCGCAGGCCACTTCGAGAAGGCTGGCGTGACCCCGCGCCGTCACCTCGTCGAGCTGCGCACTGCAGACGCTGCTGACTACGCGCTCGGCCAGGAACTCGGAGTCGACACGTTCGACGCGGGAATCAAGGTCGATGTGACCGCGAAGACCAAGGGTAAGGGAACCGCAGGTGTTATGAAGCGTCACGGCTTCTCCGGTGTCGGTGCCTCCCATGGTCAGCACCGCAACCACCGCAAGCCAGGGTCGATCGGCGGAGCCGCGACCCCGGGCCGCGTGTTCAAGGGCATGCGCATGGCCGGCCGTATGGGCGCTGTCAAGCACACGACCCAGAACCTCACGATCCACGCCGTGGACAGCGAGAACAACTTCCTGCTCATCAAGGGCGCCGTTCCCGGCCCCAAGGGTGGAGTCGTCCTCGTTCGCTCGGCCGTGAAGGAGGCCTGAACGAAATGACTGATGTCAAGACAGTCGACGTCATCGACGCCGCCGGTGCCAAGGCCGGTTCCGTTGACCTGCCCGCCGAAATCTTCGGCGTGCCAGCCAACGTGCCGCTGATCCACCAAGTCGTCGTTGCGCAGCTGGCTGCGGCCCGTCAGGGTACGCACAAGACGAAGACCCGCTCCGAGGTTCGCGGCGGCGGTCGCAAGCCCTACCGCCAGAAGGGAACCGGCAACGCCCGTCAGGGTTCGATCCGCGCTCCCCAGTACAACGGCGGCGGAATCGTGCACGGACCGGTCCCGCGCGACTACTCGCAGCGGACCCCCAAGAAGATGAAGGCCGCTGCTCTGCGCGGTGCTCTGTCTGATCGTGCACGTCTGGATCAGGTCTTCGTGATGAAGAACCTGGTCACCGGCGATACGCCGTCGACCAAGCAGGCGAAGGCCGCACTGGCCGGCCTGTCCGACCGTAAGAACACCCTCGTGGTGCTCGACCGTGACGACGAGCTCACCTACCTGAGCGTGCGCAACCTGCCCCACGTCCACGTGCTCACCTCCGATCAGCTCAACACCTACGATGTGCTGCTCGCCGATGACATCGTGTTCACCGAGGCAGCTCTGCAGTCGTTCCTGAGCGGCAACCGCAAATCGGAGGACGCATCATGAGTCTGAACTTCAAGGACCCGCGCGACATCATCGTCGCTCCGGTCGTCTCGGAGAAGACCTACAGCCTGATGGACGAGGGCAAGTACACCTTCCTCGTCGATCAGAACTCGAACAAAACCGAGATCAAGCACGCCATTGAATCGATCTTCGATGTGCAGGTCGCCAAGGTCAACACCCTGAACCGTCAGGGCAAGCGCCGCCGCACCCGCACCGGTTGGGGAAAGCGCAAGGACACCAAGCGTGCCATCGTCGCCCTCAAGGACGGATCGATCGACATCTTCGGTGGATCGCTCTAAGCGATCCTTCGTCAAAGAAGGAAAAGACTCATGGGAATCCGTAAGCACAAGCCGACGACCCCGGGCCGCCGTGGCTCGTCGGTCGCCGACTTCGTCGAAGTGACCCGGTCTACACCGGAGAAGTCGCTTCTGCGCCCGCTGCCCAAGCGCGGCGGACGCAACAGTCAGGGACGCGTGACCACTCGCCACCAGGGCGGCGGTCACAAGCGTCAGTACCGTGTCATCGACTTCCGCCGCCATGACAAAGATGGCGTTCCGGCGAAGGTCGCGCACATCGAATATGACCCGAACCGCACGGCTCGCATCGCTCTGCTGCACTACGCAGACGGAGAGAAGCGCTACATCATCGCCCCGCACAACCTCAAGCAGGGTGCGCAGGTCGAGGCCGGACCGGGTGCAGACATCAAGCCGGGCAACAACCTTGCCCTGCGCAACATCCCAGTCGGTACTGTTGTGCACGCTGTCGAGATGCGTCCCGGCGGCGGTGCCAAGATCGCCCGCTCCGCCGGATCCTCCGTGCAGCTGGTGGCCAAGTACGGTCGGTTCGCGCAGCTGCGGATGCCTTCGGGCGAGATCCGCAACGTCGACGCGCGCTGCCGTGCAACCGTCGGCGAGGTCGGCAACGCCGAGCAGTCGAACATCAGCTGGGGCAAGGCAGGCCGCATGCGTTGGAAGGGCAAGCGCCCGACCGTCCGCGGTGTCGTGATGAACCCGATCGACCACCCGCACGGCGGTGGCGAGGGCCGTACTTCGGGTGGTCGTCACCCGGTCAGCCCGTGGGGTCAGCCAGAGGGCCGCACACGCCGGCCGAACAAAGAGAGCGACAAGTACATCGTGCGCCGTCGCCGGACCGGCAAGAAGCGCTGATTGGAGTACTGACTTATGCCTCGTAGCCTCAAAAAGGGTCCTTTCGTCGACGAACACCTGTACCAGAAGGTCGCTCGTCAGAACGAGAAGAACACCAAAAATGTCATCAAAACCTGGTCTCGTCGCTCGATGATCATCCCGGACTTCCTGGGACACACCATCGCAGTACATGACGGACGCAAGCATGTCCCCGTCTTCATCACTGAGTCGATGGTCGGACACAAGCTCGGCGAGTTCGCACCGACACGGACGTTCCGTGGCCACGAAAAGGACGATCGCAAGGGTCGCCGCCGCTGAGGCGGGGCACTCTTACGATCCTAGATAAGAGAGAAGGAAGCGATGGAAGCCAAGGCTAAGGCGCGTTACCTGCGCGTTACGCCTCGCAAGGCTCGGCGCGTCGTCGACCTCATTCGTGGTCAGCAGGCGACCGAAGCACTTGCAGTGTTGAAGTTTGCAGAACAGTCGGCATCAGATCCGATTTACAAGCTCGTGGCCTCCGGCATCGCCAATGCGCGTGTCCGGGCCGACGAGGAAGGCGTTGCGTTCGACGAGAACGAACTGGTCATCTCCGAAGCATTCGTGGACGAGGGGCCGACCATGAAGCGGTTCCGTCCGCGTGCCCAGGGTCGTGCGTTTCGCATTGAGAAGCGCACCAGCCACGTGACCGTGGTCCTGGCCAGCGGTGACGACCTGCCTCAGCGCAAGAGCCGGAAGGGGAACCGCTAATGGGCCAGAAGATCAATCCGAACGGATTCCGACTCGGAATCACCACGGATCACAAGTCGAAGTGGTTCGCTGACTCGACCAAGCCGGGGCAGCGCTACAAGGACTACGTGCTCGAAGATGTCAAGATCCGCCAGATGATGAACACCGGCCTCGAACGGGCCGGCATCTCGAAGGTCAACATCGAGCGCACGCGTGACCGTGTCCGTGTCGACATCCACACCGCTCGTCCGGGCATCGTCATCGGACGTCGCGGAGCCGAAGCCGATCGCATCCGCGGTCAGCTCGAGAAGCTCACCGGCAAGCAGATTCAGCTCAACATCCTTGAGGTGAAGAACCCCGAGGTCGACGCACAGCTCGTCGCGCAGGGTGTTGCCGAGCAGCTCGCCAGCCGCGTGGCCTTCCGCCGCGCGATGCGCAAGGCGATCCAGAGCGCTCAGCGTGCAGGTGCCAAGGGCATCCGCGTGCAGTGCTCGGGCCGCCTCGGCGGTGCTGAGATGAGCCGTTCCGAGTTCTACCGCGAAGGACGTGTGCCCCTGCACACCCTGCGTGCGAACATCGATTTCGGTTTCCACGAAGCCCACACCACCTTCGGACGCATCGGCGTCAAGGTGTGGATCTACAAGGGCGACATGACCGACAAGGAGCTTGCCGCCGAGCAGGCCAAGGCTCCTGCTGCTCGTGGCCCGCGTGGCCGTGGGCGCGGTCGTGGCGGCCGCGGACGTGGTCAGGAAGGCGCTCCGCGCCGCGGCGACCAGGCCCGTACCACTGAGAACAACGCCGAAGCCCCCGCGGCTGAGGCCGGATCGGAGGGCTGAGACATGTTGATCCCTCGTCGAGTGAAATTCCGCAAGCAGCACCACCCCCGTCGGGGCGGCGCCGCCAAGGGAGGCACGACGGTGTCCTTCGGTGACTACGGCATCCAGGCTCTCGAGCCCGCCTACGTCACCAACCGGCAGATCGAGGCCGCACGTATTGCCATGACCCGCTACATCAAGCGCGGCGGCAAGGTGTGGATCAACATCTACCCCGACAACCCCCTGACGAAGAAGCCTGCCGAGACCCGCATGGGTTCCGGTAAGGGTTCGCCCGAGTGGTGGGTTGCCAATGTCAAGCCGGGACGGGTTATGTTCGAACTCGCCGGTGTGTCCGAGGAAGTTGCTCGTGAGGCTCTGCGCCTGGCGATCCACAAGCTTCCGCTGAAGGCCCGCATCGTGGCCCGCGAAGGTGGTGAGTGAGAATGGCAATCGGTTCGAAGAACCTTTCCATCGACGCACTGGACGGTTTCGACAACGAGCGTCTGCTCGAAGAGCTCAAGAAGGCCAAGGCCGAGCTGTTCAACCTGCGTTTCCAGTCGGCCACCGGTCAGCTGGAGAGCCACGGTCGCCTCAAGGCCGTGCGTCGCGACATCGCTCGTATCTACACCGTGCTCAACGAGCGGGAGCTGGACATCCGGCCGAACCCCGCTGATGCTAAGGAAGAGGGCAAGTGATGGCGGAGACCACGAACACTGAGGCCAATGCTGCGGAGCGCAACACCCGCAAGACCGCACGTGGCTACGTTGTATCCGACAAGATGGACAAGACCATCGTCGTCGAGGTCGAGGAGCGCATGAAGCACCGCCTCTACGGCAAGGTCATGCGCAAGTCGGTCAAGTACAAGGTCCACGATGAGGAGAACACCGCCGGAATAGGCGATTTCGTCCTCGTGGCCGAGACGCGGCCCCTTTCGGCCGCGAAGCGTTGGCGGCTCGCCGAGATCATCGAGCGCGCCAAGTAGCCAACGCCGCCCCTCCCACCCGGTCCCGCCCGCGGCCTGATGCAGGCAGCGGGCGGCTACCGGGAATGGGGTGAAATGTCAATGAATCCGTTCCGCAAGGCTCATGCATGCGTGTGAGAACCAGCGCGACGACAGGAGAAAATAGTGATTCAGCAAGAGTCGCGACTCAAAGTCGCCGACAACACTGGCGCCAAGCAGATCCTGGCCATCAGGATCCTGGGTGGCTCCGGTCGGCGCTACGCCTCGATCGGTGACACCATCGTGGCAACCGTCAAGGACGCAATCCCCGGCGGAAACGTGAAGAAGGGCGATGTGGTCAAGGCCGTCATCGTCCGCACCGCCAAGGAACGCCGTCGTCCCGACGGCTCCTACATCAAGTTCGACGAGAATGCAGCTGTCATCCTCAAGAACGAAGGGGAGCCGCGCGGAACCCGTATCTTCGGACCCGTGGGACGCGAACTCCGCGACAAGAAGTTCATGAAGATCGTCTCCCTGGCACCGGAGGTGTTGTGAGCATGGCGAACAAGCTCAAGATCAAGAAGGGCGACCTCGTCCAGGTGATCGCAGGCGCTCGGGCCTCACGCGGCGGCGATCGCGGGAAGCAGGGCAAGGTCCTTGCCGTCTACCCCGATCGCAACCGCGTCCTCGTTGAGGGCGTCAACCGCGTGATCAAGCACAAGAAGGCTACGCAGACTCAGGCCGGCGGCACCGCCGGCGGCCGTGAGACTCACGAAGCCCCCATCCACGTGTCCAACGTGGCGCTCGTTGACCCCAAGGACAACAAGCCCACCCGCGTCGGATACCGCGAGGAGAGCGTCGAGCGTGACGGTCGCACCAAGACCGTTCGGGTTCGCTACTCGCGTCGCACCGGGGAGGAGATCTGATGACGGAAACAACCACCAGCCGTCCCGCACCGCGTCTCAAGCAGGTTTACCGCGAAGAGATCGTTGCGAAGCTGCAGGATGAATTCGGCTACGCCAACCCCATGCAGGTTCCCGGACTGACCAAGGTCGTCGTGAACATGGGTGTGGGTGACGCCGCGCGTGACTCCAAGCTCATCGAAGGTGCCATCAACGATCTCAGTCTGATCACCGGTCAGAAGCCGGTCGTGACCCGGGCTCGCAAGTCCATCGCTCAGTTCAAGCTGCGCGAGGGTCAGCCCATCGGTGCCCACGTGACCATGCGCGGAGCCCGGATGTGGGAGTTCATCGACCGCGTCATCACCCTGGCTCTGCCGCGTATCCGCGACTTCCGCGGACTCTCGGACCGCCAGTTCGACGGAAACGGCAACTACACCTTCGGTCTCACCGAGCAGTCGATGTTCCACGAGATCGATCAGGACAAGATCGACCGTGTCCGCGGCATGGACATCACCGTGGTGACCACGGCGACGACCGACGATGAGGGACGTGCACTGCTGCGTCACCTCGGGTTCCCGTTCAAGACAAAATAATCTCTACGTTGCAGGTCCAAGCACGCACATGTGGGCGGAAACCGTAACGAGGAAGGGCAAGTGCCCAAATGACAATGACTGATCCAGTCGCAGACATGCTTACGCGTCTGCGCAACGCCAACTCGGCTTACCACGAGGACGTCAGCATGCCGTTCTCGAAGCTCAAGTCGAACATCGCCGAGATCCTGAAGGCCGAGGGCTACATCACCGACTGGAGCGTCGAAGACGCCGAGGTCGGAAAGACCCTCATGCTGGACCTCAAGTTCGGACCCAACCGGGAACGTTCCATCGCCGGTCTGCGCCGTGTGTCGAAGCCGGGACTGCGCGTCTACGCGAAGTCCACGAACCTGCCCAAGGTTCTCGGTGGCCTCGGCATCGCCATTCTGTCGACTTCGTCAGGTCTCCTGACGGACCGACAGGCCGCCAAGAAGGGTGTGGGTGGGGAAGTCCTCGCCTACGTCTGGTAAGGAAGGAGAGAAGAAGATGTCACGTATTGGCAAGAACCCGATCTCCGTTCCCAGCGGCGTCGAGGTCAACGTCGACGGCCAGAACGTCGCCGTCAAGGGACCGAAGGGCGAGCTGTCCGTCACCATCGCCGATCCGATCACCGTATCGCTCGACGACGGTGTCATCACCGTGGCCCGTCCGGACGAAGAGCGCGAATCGCGTTCGCTGCACGGACTGTCCCGCACGCTCATCAACAACATGATCGTCGGTGTGACCGAAGGCTACTCGAAGGGCCTCGAGATCGTCGGAACCGGTTACCGTGTACTGGCCAAGGGATCGAACCTCGAGTTCGCCCTCGGCTACAGCCACCCCATCGTCGTCGAGCCGCCGGAGGGAATCTCCTTCAGCGTCGACGGCCAGACGAAGGTCGCTGTCCACGGAATCGACAAGCAGCTGGTCGGCGAGACCGCTGCCAACATCCGGAAGCTGCGCAAGCCTGAACCCTACAAGGGCAAGGGCGTGCGCTACGCCGGCGAAAACGTCCGTCGCAAGGTCGGAAAGGCTGGTAAGTAAAGATGGCCTTTGGCAAGAAGGAAAGCTACGGCAAGGGCAGGGCTGCTGCCCGCAAGCGTCGTCACGTTCGTCTGCGCAAGCAGGTGCACGGAACGGCCGAGCGCCCTCGCCTCTCAGTGACTCGTTCCACGCGCCACGTCTTCGTCCAGGTCATCGACGACACCGTCGGCAAGACCCTGGTCTCGGCCTCCACCATGGAAGCCGACCTGCGGACATTCGAAGGCGACAAGACCGGCAAGGCCCGCAAGGTGGGCGAGCTGGTGGCCCAGCGCGCCAAGGACGCCGGTATCGAAGCCGTCGTCTTCGACCGTGGAGGCAACGCCTACCACGGCCGTGTGCAGGCAATCGCCGAAGGTGCCCGTGAAGGAGGATTGGCCCTATGAGCACTGAAGAGAACAAGGATCAGCAGGCGACTGCTGAGACCCGCAATGACAACAGCGGTGACCGTTCCTCCCGCGGCCGCGGCCAGGGTGGACAGGGCGGCCAGGGTCGTGGACGCGGTGAAGGCCGTGGACGCGGCGGTCGCAATGACCGTGACGACAAGAACCAGTTCATCGAACATGTCGTGACGATCAACCGCGTGTCCAAGGTCGTCAAGGGCGGACGTCGTTTCTCGTTCACGGCTCTCGTCGTGGTCGGAGACGGCGACGGCATGGTCGGCATGGGATACGGCAAGGCGAAGGAAGTTCCTGCCGCCATCGCCAAGGGTGTCGAGGAGGCGAAGAAGAACTTCTTCCGCGTCCCGCGCATCCAGAAGACCATCCCGCACCCGGTCCAGGGCGAGGAAGCCGCAGGAGTCGTCCTGCTGCGTCCGGCTGCTCCCGGTACCGGTGTCATCGCCGGCGGACCCGTCCGTGCGGTCCTCGACGCCGCAGGTGTCCAGGACATCCTGTCGAAGTCGCTGGGTTCGTCGAACGCAATCAACATCGTGCACGCTGCGATCACTGCGCTGAAGAACCTCGAACGTCCCGAGGAAGTTGCGGCTCGCCGTGGCCTCCCCGTCGACGAGGTCGCTCCGCACGCATTGCTGCGAGCAGCTGCTGAAAGTGGGGCGAAGTCCTGATGGCAAAGCTCAAGGTTACTCAGCGCAAGTCCGCCATCGGTGGCCGTCAGAACCAGCGCGACACGCTGCGTTCGCTCGGTCTCAAGCGGATCAACGACGTCGTGGTGCAGGAAGATCGCCCCGAGATCCGGGGAATGATCAATACCGTGCGTCACCTCGTGACTGTGGAAGAGGTCGATTGATATGTCGAACAACGACTCGCTGAAGCTGCACGATCTCCGTCCGGCCCCGGGAGCCAAGACCGCGAAGACCCGCGTGGGTCGCGGTGAGGGTTCGAAGGGCAAGACCGCCGGTCGCGGAACCAAGGGCACGAAGGCCCGCTACCAGGTTCCTGCCGGCTTCGAGGGCGGCCAGACCCCGATGCACATGCGTCTGCCGAAGCTGCGTGGTTTCAAGAACCCCGCCAAGGTGACGTTCCAGGTTGTCAATCTCGACAAGCTGTCGGCACTGTTCCCCGAGGGCGGAGACGTCACCGTCGCCGACCTCGTGGCCAAGGGTGCTGTGCGTCCGAAGCAGCCCGTCAAGGTTCTCGGCACCGGTGAGATCACCGTGGCCCTTAACATCACTGCAGACAAGTTCTCCGGCTCCGCAGCCGAGAAGATCACTGCTGCAGGCGGAAGCACCACCGTAGCCTGATCGGGTCCCGCTGCGCGGGTCCCGGGCAACGGGTCAAGGGGGCGGTCACCGAAAGGTGACCGCCCCCTTCTGCATGCCAGCTCCCGCACCGGCACCGAGGCGGGGCACATTCATCGTCACAGGCGTCTCACATGCCCACACACAGCCTCTGCGCGCCCTTCGTCCAGCCGTCGTCGGTTTCGGCCTGACGCTCATATCCTGGTAGTCTTTTGCAGGTATTTGTTCCCATTCGCCAGGTCGCGACCACGACTCTGACTTTTCATCCGCCAACGAGGAGGACGCTTGATCGGCGCAATCCGGAGGGCTTTCAGAACGCCCGACTTGAGGAAGAAGCTCCTCTTCACCCTGGGCATTCTTGTCATCTTCCGACTCGGCTCGTTCATTCCCTCCCCGGGCATCGACTACAAGCAAGTGCAGCAGTGCGTGGCTTCGCCTCAGCTCAATGAGGGCGGATTCGCGATGATCAACCTCTTCAGCGGCGGCGCTCTGCTGCAGCTGTCGATCTTCGCCCTCGGCATCATGCCCTACATCACCGCGAGCATCATCGTGCAGCTGCTGCGCGTGGTCATCCCGCGCTTCGAGTCGCTGCACAAGGAAGGCGCCTCCGGCCAGGCCAAGCTCACCCAGTACACGCGCTACCTCACCATCGGTCTCGCGATCCTCAACGCAACGACGCTCGTCGCCACCGTCCGCTCCGGCGCGCTGTTCGGCAGCGTCGAAGGCTGCCAGGACCTCATCGCCAACGACACCTGGTGGGGGATCGCTGTCCTCGTGGTCACCCTCACCGCTGGCACCGGCCTCATCATGTGGCTGGGCGAGCAGATCACCGAGCACGGTGTCGGCAATGGCATGTCGCTGCTGATCTTCACCTCGGTTGCCGCGGCCTTCCCATCCTCGCTCGGTGCGATCTTCCGCGAGCAGGGCGTGGACATCTTCCTCATCGTCCTCGCCGTCGGTCTCGTCCTCGTCGCCCTCGTCGTCTTCGTCGAACAGTCGCAGCGGCGAATCCCGGTGCAGTACGCCAAGCGCATGGTGGGCCGTCGCATGTTCGGCGGCACCTCGACCTACATTCCGATCAAGGTGAACATGGCCGGCGTCATCCCGGTCATCTTCGCCTCCTCGGTCCTCTACCTGCCGAGCCTCGTCTCGCAGTTCTTCGACCCGGAGTCGAAGGCGGTCGAGTGGATCAACACGTACCTGACCCGGGGCGACCATCCTCTCTACATCACCATCTACGCGCTGCTGACGATCTTCTTCGCCTACTTCTACGTCGCGATCACCTTCAACCCCGAAGAGGTCGCGGACAACATGAAGAAGTACGGCGGCTTCATTCCCGGCATCCGCGCGGGACGACCGACCGCCGACTACCTGAGCTTCGTGCTCAGCCGCATCAACTTCCCCGGCTCGCTCTACCTGGCCTTCGTCGCTCTGATCCCGCTGATCGCTCTGGTGCTCATCAACGCCAACCAGAACTTCCCGTTCGGCGGCACCTCGCTGCTCATCGTCGTGGGTGTCGGACTCGAGACCGTCAAGCAGATCGACGCGCAGATGCAGCAGCGACACTATGAGGGACTGCTGCGCTGATCACGACCGGACGCTGACGTTCAGCGGACAACCATTGGAAGGACACCTTATGAGTTCACGCATCATTCTGATCGGCCCTCCCGGCGCCGGCAAGGGAACACAGGCCGCACGCCTGTCCGAGGCACTCGGTGTTCCCGCCATCTCGACCGGAGACATCTTCCGCGCGAACGTCAAGGGTGAGACGGAGCTCGGCAAGCTGGCCAAGCGCTACATGGATGCCGGCGAATACGTGCCCGACGAGGTCACGAACTCGATGGTGGCCGACCGTCTGTCCCAGGCAGACGCGGCAGAGGGCTTCCTCCTCGACGGATACCCGCGCACCAGCGCCCAGGTCGACGAACTCGACCGGATCCTCGCCGCAGAGGACAAAGCGATCGAGCACGTCGTCGAACTCACCGCCGATACCGACGAGGTCGTCGCCCGTCTGCTCGCCCGCGCTCAGACAGAAGGTCGCAGCGACGACAGCGAAGACGTCATCCGTCACCGCCTCGACGTCTATGCGGAGCAGACGCAGCCCCTGACCGATATCTATCGGGACCGCGGACTGCTGCGCCAGGTCGACGGCCTCGGCGAGGTCGACGCCATCACCGAGCGCATCCTCTCCGCCATTCGATGATCTTCGGACCACGGATCGAGCTGAAGTCTCCTGCGGAGCTCCAGCTCATGGATCGGGCCGGGCAGCTGACACGCCGAGTGCTGTCAGCTGCCCGGTCCGCGGCTGTTCCCGGAGCCACCACCGCCGAGGTGGATGCCGCTGCCGAGGCCGTCATCGACGCGGCCGGGGCTCGGTCGAATTTCAAGGGCTACCAGGGATTTCCCGCTGTCGTGTGCATCTCCGTGAACGAAGAGATCGTCCACGGCATCCCCGGTTCGAAGGTGCTTCGGACCGGCGATCTCGTCTCCATCGACGGCGGCGCGATCGTCGAGGGATTCCACGGGGACTCCGCGTTCACGATGATCGTCGGCGGCGATGAGGCGGGTACGACCGCCGACCGGGACCTGTCCGCAGCCACCGAGGCGGCCATGTGGGCAGGAATCGCCGCCTTTGCCACCGGAACGAAGGTCAGCGACATCGGGGACGCCATCGACGACTACGTCACCGAGGCGCACCCGCAGCTCGGACTCGTCGAAGAGTTCACCGGTCACGGCATCGGCACCGCCATGCATATGGCTCCCGATGTGCTCAACTACCGGGCCAGGTCGAACGGACCGAAGATCCGTCCGGGGATGTGCCTGGCGATCGAGCCCATGCTCACCAACGGCAGTTCCGAGGCCGTGACCTTATCCGACGACTGGACCGTCGTGACCGCCGACGGCTCACGCGCGAGCCATTGGGAGCACAGCGTGGCTCGCCACGACGGGGGAGTGTGGGTGCTCACCGCCGAGGATGGGGGAGCGTCCGGGTTGGCGCCCTTCGGAGTCACGCCTGTGCCTCCGTCGGCCGCCTGAGGGGAGAGGCCGATCGGCTCGTGCCGATCAGGTCGTCAGCGACTGCTTCTTCAATGAGGCCTTGCCGACGAAGTAGACGGCCGTGAATGTGCCCGATGCCGTCATCAGGGCGAGAGCGAACATCCATGTAGCGGTCTCGGAGATCTCGGCGCCGGCCGGTTCGGCACCGATCCTTGTGTTTTCACGTTAGGATCTGGCCATGAAGGGTGTCCACGATGTCCCGAAACGTCGGGCAGATGTGGGTGATCGCTATCGAATGACGCGGATCACCTTCGATGTCGTGTCCGCTTTCGGGTGCCTGCGTGCTCGCGCACTGCCTGGTCCCATCATCGTCGGCATTCTCGCCGAGCACGGGTATTCGACCTCGAGCGTGCACAATCAGCTCGTACGCATGGTCCAGCGCGGTCTGCTTGAGAGCAGTCGGGTCGGTCGCGTAAGCGTGTACCGACTCGGCGAACACCTTCTCACGGGTTTCCGCGACATCGGCGGTCAGCGCGAGACTCCGGAATACCAGGGACTCTTCCACTCGGTTCTCTATTCGATTCCTGAGAGCGCGAGGACCGTCCGTGATCGTTTCCGCTATGTTGCAGATCAGCTCGGCTATCGTCAGCTGCGTCCGGGGATTCTCATCGGGCTGGCCGACCGTTCGTCCGATCTCGTCACTTTGCTGCCGGAGATCGAACTCCCCGGCTGGATCGAATTCGGAGAACTCACCCCGGCGGATCTGGACGCGGCGAAGCGGATGACCTCACTGGCCTTCGGGCTCGAGGATGCCGGTGTCCGGCTCCCACGCCTCGAGGCGCGAATGAACGAGCTGAGTCTGGACGGCAGTCAGCCGGGTGCTGGGTGTCCCGAACTCGGTCTGGCCGCGTTCTTCGACCTGTACTTCGATGTCGCGCGGATGGTGATGTCCCAGCCGCTGCTTCCTCCGACTCTGGTCGACGTCGCTCAGCCGGCGACGCGCTGCAGGGAGCTGATGAGTCGCTGCAACCTCGAGTACTACCTGAGATTCGATCAGCAGATCCGTGAGATCGCCGGTTCCCGCTCCTCGTTCGACCTCATCGAATGGATGCCCGAGGACTGACCGCCTGACCGCCTGACCGGCACAGCGCCTGAACGGTCTGTCGGCGCAGCGCCGCCGGCGGACGATTCGCCAGCGGCGCTGCGCCGGTCGTTCGGGGGAGACCCTGCGTGGGTCAGAGGTTCCGGGCGATCCTCTCGATCGCCTCGGTGAGCAGAGGACGGGGGAGTGCGAAGTTGACCCGGATGTGACCGGCTCCGACCGCGCCGCACAGGCGCCCCTCGGTCACGGCCACCTCGGCGCGGGATTCGATGTGTTTGGCCAAGTCTGTCTCGAGGCCGTACCCGCGCAGATCCAGCCAGGCAAGGTAGGTGCCCTCGGGCTGGATATATGCGGCATTCGGCAGGAGGGTGGAGACGAGATCCGTGAGCAGGTCACGGTTGCCCTTGAGGTAGCCGGTGATCTCGGCAAGCCAGTCCCGTGAGCTGTTGTACGCAGCCGTGGTCGCCAGGATTCCCGGGTTCGATGCGGCACCGGAGACGAACTGGCCCTTCTGCGCCCAAGTCTGGCGGTCCTCGGCCGAGGTGAGGATGAGCTGGGCACATTTGAGGCCGGGGATGTTGAAGGCTTTCGACGCTGCGGTCGCGGTTGTGGTGTGGGCCGCGGTCGCGTCGGTGAGGGTGGCGTACGGGGTGTGGCGCGCGGGACCGTAGACGACGGGGGCATGGATCTCATCGGAGAACACGCGCGCACCTGCGGATTCGACCACCTCGGCGAGGGCGAGGAGCTCGGATTCGGTGTAGACCTTGCCGATCGGATTGTGGGGATTGCACAGGACGAGAGTGGCCCCGGGGGTCAGCGCGGCGGCGATGGCGTCGAGATCCATCGACCAGCCGGTCTCCGACCGCAGCATCGGCACCTCGATGAGCTCGCGGCCGGTGACCTTCGCGACGTCGAAGAACGGCATATAGGCGGGCGTCGGCAGTACGATCGGAGTGTCGGCCGGGGTGAGATGGGTGAGGACGCCGACGAAGGCGGCGATGACGTCGCTGGCCGGTTCGATGTGATCGGTGGGGATCTGCCAGCCGTAGCGGTCGAGACAGAAGTCCGCGGTCGCGGACTTGAGATCGGCCGTGAGACCGTAAGGTGCATAGCCGTAGAGATCGCGCTCATCGATCTCGCGCAGGGCCTGCCGGACGGCGGGAGCGACACCGAAGTCCATCTCGGCGATGAAGGCACCGATCGACCCGGGGAAGGTCGACCACTTGCGGCCTCCCTTGGCGATGAGGGACTCCTGGGTGATGGCGTCGAGATCCAGCACGCTCATTCTCCTTCGATGGTCACGATCATGTGATCGTCGGTCACGGTTCGACTGCGCAGGATTCCCCGGCGCAGTGCCCACGGTAGCAGTCGATATCCGCTCGCCGAGGTGGCCTCTGACTTGTGCTGTCATGGACGATGATCTGGTGCCGGTCCCGGATGGGTCAACGTCTCGAATAACGAAACGATAACGAAGAGTATGAAAAAGTTCTGAACGTTATCTGTACGTTACTGTAGCGGTTATGACCCGAATCACATTCAAGGGGTCTTCGCGTGTTCTGGGAGCGTCGATCATCGGCGCTTCCCTGCTGCTGGCCGGGGGCTCATCCGCCTTCGCCGCACCCACTCCGGAGTCCGCCGCATCACAGACGTCCACCGCCGAATCGTCCGCTCAGCCCGCTGACAGCGACAAGCATAAATTCGAAATCACACTCGGCATCGACAAAGAGGTCGAGGCCTCGCCTCGACTCGTCGTTCCCGTAACCCTGAGCGCGGAGGCCGGAACCGGCCTGAAGATCGTGCACGCCTCGAACAACGAGACCGTCAAGGGCACGGAGACCGAACTGGCCACCGGAGGTGACGAGCTCGACGCCGAACTCGACGGGTCCGCACTGGAACCTGGTACCTACATCGTCAAGACCGACGACAACCTCAAGAGCAGCGACGACTTCACGGTCAGCGACCCCGACGAGACGGATTCGAAAGATCCCGACCCGACGCCCGAGCCGACGCCCGAGCCCACCGAATCCACTGCAGCCAGTGAAGGGGCAGAGGATAAGTCCGAGACTTCCGGTGAGAAGTCGCCTTCCGAAGACGAAGGCGACGCTGCCGATGCCGACCTCGACGAGTTCTACCCGGAGCTGGCCAAGGAACTCTTCGGTCAGGACGACGGCACGTACAAGATCTCCGATCCCAAGGGCGGCGGCACAGGCGCCGGAAACATTCCCCCGGGGCTGCAGAAGTACTACAACCAGAGCGTCGATCTTTCCGGTGAGAACTGCCAGAAACTCGGCTACCCCGACTACACTTCACGGATCGGACGCACACCTGAATGCGGCTACGTCATCGCGCCCATCGATGCGAAGAATCCGAAAGCCGGCAACGTCGCCATCGCCATGATGAAGGTGCCCTCCGGCAAGGTCGTCGACGGCAAGTTCGAGAAGACGAAGTCTCAGGGATCCGTGGCCTGGAACCCCGGCGGACCCGGCGGTTCCGGCATGACGATGGGCGTGGCTGGAGCCATCAGCGAACCCGACCTCGCCGCGAGCTTCGACCTCGTGGGCTTCGACCCGCGCGGCACCGGCGGCTCGATGCCGTTCTCGCAGTGCTCGACGGATGAGCAGCTCGACGCCGACCGTGCCGAAGACGCGTGGGCCGGTGACCGTGACGAGGCAGAAGACCTGCTGAACGAGCAGTACGAACGCTATGCCAACGACTGCATCGAGAACACCGGCAAACTGTTCGACCTGGGCGAGGGCGGCCAGGAGAACCTGATGAAGCACCTCGGCACCTGGGATGCCGTGGGCGACCTCGACCTCATCCGCTCGACCAGCCAGGACGAGAAACTCGACTACATCGGCTTCTCGTATGGCACGCGGCTCGGCTACGTCTACGCTCAGAAGTTCCCGCAGAACGTCGGGCGACTCGTCCTTGACGGGGCCGTGGACCCGGGCAACGTCGAAGCCTATAAGGCACTGAAGGACATCAATAAGGACCCGCAGACCTATCTCGACGCCAGCGGTAAGGTCGTCAAGGCCCAAGACGCCGAAGAGGACGAAGACGACTCCGTCAAGCAGATCGCCGGCTTCCAAGGCACCTTCGAACAGTTCGCACTCGATTGCTCGGCCAAGGGCGCCGACGGCAGGACCTGGGCCGAAACCTACCCGGGAATCGAATTCCCCAAGCACCTCGAGAGCTTGGCTGATGAGACCTTCACCTGCGCCCTCGGCGACGGAATCGACGATCGGGATGCTCTGACGAAGGCGAACCAGAACATCCTCCGATCCCTGGAAGGCGATCCGGTGCCGACCGGCGTCGACGGCGATGACCGCGACGTCACATTCGGCGACGCGCGCACCGGTGTCATCCAGGCGCTGTACTCCGAATCCCTGTGGCCGGATCTGGCATTGGGGCTGGCTGAGCTGAAAGCGGGAGACTCCGCGGGAGTGCTCATGCAGCTGGCCGACAGTTACAACGAACGCGACGCAGAGGGCCACTACGACCCGATGCTGCAGGCCTTCACCAATATCCGCTGCACCGATGAGAACAGCTTCGGCAAGAAGCCGGACATCAAGGAGCTGCGCGACCTCGCCAAGCGCTACGACGAGGCAGGTCCGTTCCAATCGGCATCGGTCTCTCCCGGAGTCTACGACTACTGCGACTTCTGGAAGTTCAAGGGCACCCTGCCCAAGCCGAAGCACCTGACGGCCGTGCCGAACGTCCTTGTGGTGTCCACCTCGCATGACTCCGCGACACCGTATGCCGCGGGAGTGAAGCTGGCCCGCACGATCGACGGCAGCCTGCTCTCGGTCTCAGGTGCCTCGCACACCTCATATATGTCCGGAGATGAGAACAAGGCATGCACGGACGCGACAGTCAACGGGTTCCTGACGAAGGGCACCCTGCCCAAGCTCGGTGACTTCGGGCCGAAGCTGCCCAAGCCCGACACCGCTGTCGACGACAGGGACGAGACCATCACCCTGCCCAACCGGTGCAAGATGGACACCTTCCGCGCCGACGACTTCACCCTCTCGAAAGACACTGTTCACGCCGGTGACAAGGTGCAGGCCATGGTCAAGCACCTCGGATCCGAGCAGTCCTACACCGTGGAGTTCGAAATCGGAGGCACGTTCGGCACGCTGAGCACCGACAACGGTGGAAACGCCACCGCCGAGGTGACCGTGCCCAAGGCCGCCAAGCCCGGCACATATGTCGTCCAGGTCCTCGACGCCGACGGCAAGACCGCCGCGAACACCACGTTGACGGTTGTGGACGACGACGAAGGCAAGAGCGATGACGGCAGCAATGACGGAAAGCACGACGACCCGAAGGGCGGCGGATCCGATGACGGAGGCTCGGATGGAGCGACTGCCGGGTCGAACGGCGGTTCGTCCGACGGGTCTGCAGACGGACAGGACAACAACGGCAGCGGCAACGGAGGCGGGCACCTGCCTCGCACCGGCGCCGAACTGCTGCCGCTGATCGCCGCAGCACTCGCCCTGCTCACGGCCGGTGGACTCGTCTATCGCGCTTCGAGGCGAAAGACCGCTGCGCACTGACGAATGATCCGCAGTGCGACCTCCCCTCGAAAGGAGGCGGCGGATGAGTGAGCAGTGAGCGAGCCGGGAACGGAACCCCACCGTTCCCGGCTCGCCTGCGTTCGGGCTCGAGGAGGCTGCGGCAGGGGAGGGGACCGCGCCGCTCGCTGACCCGTCCTGGACATGCCCAGGACGGGGCCGCCTCGGCGAAGCTGGACCTGCCCAGGGCAGGGCCGCCTCGGCGAAGGAGGGATTGTAAGTGACTTCACGCTGTGAAGCGAGCACCGTGTGGAAGATCCATCGACCGTAGTGTAAGATTGATGATTGGTCTGTTCTCACTCAACTCACCCTTTTTCGGATGTGGGCGGCTTCTGCCATCCACTCCTTTTCATGTGGTGACGAGGACTGCAGTCCAAGGGGTCGCCGACGTGAGTCGGTGATACACGATTACGTCGAACGCGAGGGTATCGCGGGAATACGAGGTTAGCGAACGATATGGCCAAAAAAGAAGGGGTCATTGAGATCGAAGGGACCGTTGTCGAGGCTCTGCCGAACGCATCGTTTCGGGTCGAGCTGAGCAACGGGCACAAAGTGTTGGCGCACATCTCCGGAAAGATGCGTCAGCATTACATCCGCATCCTTCCCGAGGACCGGGTCATCGTGGAGCTGTCTCCATATGACCTCTCGCGCGGACGAATCGTTTACCGGTACAAGTAAGGATCTTCGATCATTCGCGTCTTGCTCCCCTCGGGGGCAAGGACCGAAAGAAGGAAAAACGATGAAGGTTAAGCCCAGCGTCAAGAAGATCTGCGAAAACTGCCAGATTACCCGCCGTCACGGTCGGGTCATCGTCATCTGCTCCAACCCGCGCCACAAGCAGCGTCAGGGCTGAGCAGCTCTTTCAGCAGATCGAGGCTCCTCCGGGAGTCTCAAGCAGCACCACACCCGCGCAAACCTCGCCATCTGCGGATGAGCGGTCGGGAAGTCTGAATTTCCGGGCTGTGAATCGCAGGACGACACCTCCGGTCGGGGGCCGGAGACCTTGGGAGACCAGGGACAGGTTTGCATCAGCACCTCCGAAACAACAACAGGAGATACGTACCTATGGCACGACTTGCCGGAGTCGACATCCCGCGTGAAAAGCGCGTGGAGGTCGCCTTGACATACATCTATGGTGTGGGCCGCACCCGTGCGCGCCAGACCCTGACCGAAACGGGAATCAGCCCTGATACCCGTGTGAAGGACTTGAGCGACGCAGAGCTCGTCCAGCTGCGTGACTACATCGAGGGCACATTCCAGGTTGAGGGTGACCTCCGTCGTGAGGTGGCCGCTGATATTCGCCGCAAGGTCGAAATCGGAAGCTACGAAGGCCTGCGTCACCGCCGCGGTCTGCCGGTTCGCGGACAGCGGACCAAGACGAATGCGCGTACCCGCAAGGGGCCCAAGCGCACCGTGGCCGGTAAGAAGAAGTAACACGCTCACTCGGTTGGCTAGGACCAACCGCCTCGATCAGGAGTAAGGACATATGCCTCCCAAGTCACGCGCCGCAACAGCGCGCAAGCCTCGCCGCAAGCTGAAGAAGAATATCGTCGCCGGCCAGGCCCACATCAAATCAACCTTCAACAACACCATCGTGTCGATCACCGACCCGTCAGGTGCTGTCATCTCCTGGGCCTCCTCAGGTGAGGTCGGCTTCAAGGGTTCGCGCAAGTCGACCCCGTACGCCGCTCAGATGGCTGCCGAATCGGCCGCTCGTCGGGCGCAGGAACACGGCCTGAAGAAGGTCGACGTGTTCGTCAAGGGCCCGGGCTCGGGCCGCGAGACCGCGATCCGTTCGCTGCAGGCCGCCGGTCTGGAACTGGGCACCATCCAGGATGTCACCCCGGTCCCATTCAACGGCTGCCGTCCCCCCAAGCGCCGCCGCGGCTGATCCTGAAACTGCAACGGATGTCGGATCGCAATCCGACATCGGTCGCAGAACGGATTCCCAGATAACCCGAACCGTTCTTCATGGCCTGAAGCCATGACGTGCAGTGCGAACGTCATATAGCGGATGTTCGCTGAAAGGAAGCCCACGTGCTCATTGCACAGCGCCCAACGCTCACGGAAGAAGTCGTCTCCGATAACCGCTCACGGTTCGCCATCGAACCGCTCGAGCCCGGATTCGGCTACACCCTCGGCAACTCGCTTCGTCGGACCCTGCTGTCCTCGATTCCCGGTGCCGCAGTCACGTCCATCCGGATCGACGGAGTTCTCCACGAGTTCAGCACCGTTCCGGGAGTGAAGGAGGATGTCACCGAGTTCATCCTCAACCTGAAGTCCCTGGTCGTGTCGTCCGAATTCGACGAACCGGTCGTGGCCTACCTGCGCAAGCAGGGTCCCGGCAATGTGACCGCTGCCGACGTCTCTGCTCCCGCCGGGGTCGAGATCCACAATCCGGATCTGCACATCGCCACGCTGAATGGTGAAGGTCGTCTGGATATGGAACTGACCATCGAACGCGGACGCGGATATGTGTCGAGCGCCCAGAACAAGAACGCGGATGCAGAGATCGGCCGGATCCCGGTCGATTCGATCTACTCCCCGGTTCTCAAGGTCACCTACAAGGTCGAAGCCACGCGTGTCGAACAGCGCACCGACTTCGACCGCCTCGTCCTCGACGTCGAGACCAAGCCCTCGATGACCCCGCGCGATGCCATCGCATCGGCGGGTAAGACCCTGGTCGAGCTCTTCGGCCTGGCTCGAGAGCTCAACGTCGAAGCCGAAGGCATCGAGATCGGACCCTCGCCTGTGGACGCGGCCCTGGCCGCTGACCTGGCGCTGGCCATCGAAGATCTCGACCTGACCGTGCGCTCCTACAACTGCCTCAAGCGTGAGGGCATCCACACCGTCGGTGAGCTCGTTGCTCGCAGCGAAGCCGACCTGATGGATATCCGCAACTTTGGTTCGAAGTCGATCGACGAGGTCAAGGCGAAGCTCAACGAGCTCGGCCTCAGCCTCAAGGACAGTCCTGCCGGATTCGAAGCCGGTCTCGTTGATGAGGACCAGTCCTACGTCGAAGACGAACAGTACTGATCAAGACCTAGGAGTAACTCACCATGCCAACCCCAACCAAGGGTCCCCGCCTCGGCGGATCGCCCACACACGAGCGCCTGATGCTCAACAACATGGCAGCTCAGCTGTTCGAGCACAAGCAGATCACCACGACCGTGACCAAGGCCAAGCGCCTGCGTCCGGTCGCCGAGCGGATGATCACGAACGCCAAGAAGGGTGACCTGGCCTCACGTCGTCGCGTTCTCGGCCAGATCACCGACAAGTCGATCGTGCACGAGCTCTTCACCTCGATCGCCGAGACCATGGCCGAGCGTCCCGGCGGGTATACCCGGATCACGAAGATCGGTCCGCGCCCCGGCGACAATGCGCCGATGGCCGTCATCGAACTGGTCCTCGAGCCCTACTCGCCGAAGCAGGCGACCGTGAAGGAAGCCGAGCAGGCCACCGCCGCTGCGGCTCCCGCCGCGGACGAGGCTCCGGCAGAGGCCGAAGAGGCACCGGCTGAGGCCGAGGTCGTCGAGGAGGCTCCGGTCGAGGCCGAGGCCGAGACTGCTGAAGAGTCCACCGAGGCTGCCGAGGAGAAGTAACACATCCTCCGGCTGAACTGCTCCGCGCGATAGGAGCAGCCGCCGACCACTTCGGGCGGGCATCCACACAGGATGCCCGCCCGAAGTGTGTTCACCGACGGTGGTCTGCGGGGTTGCGAGCCTGAGGCTGTGCGGCACATTGTCTGTGACGACGCGCGCAGCGCGACGAACGAATCGGCCCGTGAGTCGCAGCGCATACACTTCGCGGCACCTCTCACCGCAGGAACGGTGTGAGATGCCGCGAAATGTAGGTTGTGCGCGTCGTGCCGGCGGGCAGTTCGGTTCGCGGGTCGTGCTGGCGAAACCCCGCCGCGGCCGGGCGCGCAGCCTCAGAGCCTCAGCTCTCCGCCACAGGCTGCTTCTTCATCCGCGACAGCGCGACGGACTCGTCGAATTCTCGGTCCGATTCGGCATCGTGCTTGTATGTGAACAGGCTGACGACGATCGCAACGACGAGGTTGACGATGAAGCCCGGGATGATCTCGTAGATGTCGTCGGTGAGGGGTGTGCTGACCTGGCCCCACACGAATGCGACGACCGCTCCCGAGAGCAGACCGAACAGGGCGCCCCAATTGCTCAGTCGCTTCCAGAACAGGGTCAGCAGCACGATCGGTCCGAACGACGCACCGAAACCGGCCCACGCGAATGCGACGAGGTCGAGGATGCTGTTCGACGGCGAGATCGCCAGCACAACTGCGATGATCGCGACGACGAGAATGCCGAGACGCCCGAGCAGCACATAGGTCTTGTCCTGAAGCGTGCGGGTCGATCCGGTGCGCAGAGCGACGATCTTGAACAGGTCCTCGATGAGTGCTGAGGACGTGACGACGAGCTGAGAGGAGACCGTCGACATGATCGCGGCCAGCACAGCGGCCAGTACCAGGCCGGCGATGAAGGGGTGGAAGAGGATCTGTGCGAGATCGAGGAATACGGTCTCGGAATCGGACGGCTCCATAGCGGCGTGCTGGGAGAAGTACGAGATGCCGACGATGGCCGTAGCGATCGCACCGAGGGCAGAGATGCCCATCCAGCCGACGCCGATGCGGCGGGCGACGGTGGCATCGGCAGGGGACCGCAGCGCCATGAAGCGCACGATGATGTGCGGCTGGCCGAAGTACCCCAGTCCCCAGGCGAGGGACGAGATCACTGCGAGGTACGCTCCGCTGGCCCAGAACGGTTCGCTGCCGAGGATGTTGAGCAGGCCGGGATCGATCTGCTTGACGTTGCTGATGACGGCTCCCGGTCCGCCGGCGTTGCTCACGGCGACGATCGGCACGGCGATGAGTGCTGCGAACATCAGCAGGCCCTGCGCCACATCGGTCAACGTGGCACCGAGGAATCCGCCGAAGAGGGTGTAGACCATGGTGACGGCAGCGACGAGGAGCATGCCGCCGAGGTAGTTGAGCCCGAAGCTCGATTCGAAGAATTTGCCTGCGGCCACCATTCCCGAGGAGACGTAGAACGTGAAGAACACGAGGATGATCACGCCGCAGACGATGCGCAGCAGCCGTGTCCGGTCCTTCAGCCGCTGTTCGAAGAAGCTGGGGATCGTGATCGAATCGCCCGCGTTCTCGGTGAAGGCGCGCAGCCGCGGAGCCACGATCTTCCAGTTGACCCACGCGCCGACCGTGAGCCCGATCGCTATCCAGGCCTCGATGAGACCGGAGGCATAGATCGCTCCGGGCAGGCCCATGAGCAGCCAGCCCGACATGTCGGAGGCGCCGGCGCTCAGCGCCGCTACGGATGGGCGCAGCCCGCGCCCGGCGAGCATGTAGTCGTCGAGGCTGTTCTTGGTCTTCCGATAGGCGAACCAGCCGATGGCCAGCATGCCGACGAAGTAGAGGACGATCGCAATCGTCCGGAAGGTCGTCTCTGTCATGTGAGGTCAGCTCCTTAGGTAGGCCGACGTGACCTTACAGGAGAAGTGACAGTAGGTGTGAATTTTCTACGTAGAGGCTGGGCAACCTCGGTGCGCCTGCACCCGGCAGAGAAAGCGTCGGATCGACGGTGGCAACCTCGCCGAGGTGGGTCTCAGTTGAAGACGACCGTGCGGTGTCCGTCCATGAGCACCCGGCCCTGCGCGTGCCAGGCGACGGCCCGGGCGAGCACGGCCGCTTCGACGTCCTGCCCGCGCTGGACGAAGTCGGCGATCGCCCGATTGTGATCGACGCGGGCGACGTCCTGTTCGATGATCGGGCCCTCGTCGAGATCGCTGGTGACGTAGTGCGCGGTGGCGCCGATGATCTTCACGCCGCGGGCATGGGCCTGGTGATATGGCTTCGCGCCCTTGAAGCTCGGCAGGAACGAATGATGGATGTTGATGACCCGACCCTCGAGACGGTCGCAGAGTTCGGGGGAGAGGATCTGCATATAGCGGGCCAGCACGATGAGCTCGACGTCGAGCTCATCGACCAGGGCAGCCAGGCGTGCCTCGGCCTCCGGCTTCGTCTCGCGGGTGATGGGGATGTGGTGGAAGTCGTGGCCGTGGAACTCGGCCAAGGGCTTGAGCGAGTCGTGGTTGCCGGCGATCCCGACGATGTCGATGGGCAGCTGGGACGAGGAATGCTGGAAGAGGAGAGTGTTGAGGCAGTGCGCTGCCTTCGACACCAGGATGAGGGTCCGGGTCCTCTTCTCCGCCGGCTGCAGACTCACCGTCATCGTGAAACGGTCGGCCACCTCGGCGAGGTCGGATTCGAGCGATTCGACGGTGATACCATCGTCGGTCGCGAATTCGAGGCGGAGGAAGAACTGACGCGAATCGGGGGAGGAGAACTGCTGGGATTCGGTGATGTTCCCGCCGCGGCCTGCAAGCACTCCCGTCACAGCGTGGACGATGCCGGTCGCATCGGGACAGGTGACTCTCAGGATCCATTCTCTGCTCATGGACTGCATCCTAATCGGTGGTCTCATCGAGTGCGCATTCCGCGTCACGGACCCGGGCGCACCGGCACGGTTGAGTGGGCAGACGAATGGCCAGAGGAGGGGCATCCGGATGGCGGTCAGCCCGCTGTGGGCGCGGATTTCGCTGTTAGCATGGTCTGCGGGTGTTCGCGGCGGCTGATCGCGCTGTCCCACTCACCACATCGGATGCCACAGGAGAGTACTCATGACCGAAAACTCGATGCAGGCCTCGCTTGCAGACATCGATCCGCAGATCGCCGAGGTCCTCGACCTCGAGTTGGGCCGCCAGCGTTCGACTCTCGAGATGATCGCCTCGGAGAACTTCGTCCCCCGCGCCGTGCTGCAGGCACAGGGCTCGGTGCTGACGAACAAATACGCCGAGGGGTACCCCGGGAAGCGCTATTACGGCGGCTGCGAATACGTCGATGTCGCCGAGAACCTCGCCATCGAGCGAGCCAAGAGCCTCTTCGGGGCCGAATACGCCAACGTCCAGCCGCATTCGGGTGCCTCGGCCAATGCTGCGGTGATGCATGCGCTGGCGCGTCAGGGAGACAAGATGCTCGGTCTCTCCCTGGCCCACGGCGGACACCTCACCCACGGCATGAAGATCAACTTCTCCGGCCGCCTCTACGACGTCGCCTCCTACGAGGTCGACCCCGACACGTACCGCATCGACATGGACAAAGTGCGCGAGAAGGCTCTTGAACACCGTCCGCAGGTCATCGTCGCCGGCTGGTCGGCCTATCCCCGCCAGCTCGACTTCCAGGCGTTCCGCGACATCGCCGACGAGGTCGACGCGAAGCTGTGGGTCGACATGGCCCACTTCGCCGGACTCGTCGCCGCGGGTCTGCACCCGAACCCCGTTCCCTTCGCCGACGTCGTGTCCTCGACGGTGCACAAGACCATCGGCGGACCCCGCTCCGGTTTCATCCTCGGCAAGGAAGACCTGGGCAAGAAGCTCAACTCCGCTGTCTTCCCAGGCCAGCAGGGCGGACCGCTCATGCACGTGGTCGCCGCCAAGGCCGTGGCCTTCAAGCTGGCAGCCTCGGCGGAGTTCAAGGAGCGTCAGGAGCGCACCGTGCGCGGTGCGGCCATCCTCGCCGAGCGGCTGCTCGCCGATGACGTGGCCCAGGCCGGTGCGACCGTGCTCACCGGCGGCACCGACGTGCACCTGGTGCTCGTCGACCTGCGCAACTCCGCCCTCGACGGGCAGCAGGCCGAGGACCTCCTCCACGAGGTCGGCATCACCGTCAACCGCAATGCCGTGCCCTTCGATCCCCGTCCGCCGATGGTGACCTCGGGTCTTCGCATCGGCACCCCTGCTCTGGCCACTCGTGGGTTCGGTGACGAGGAGTTCACGGAGGTCGCCGACGTCATCGCCGAGGCGCTCAAGCCCGGTGCCGACGTCGAGGCTCTCGCTGCCCGGGTGACCAAGCTCAGCGACGATTTCCCCCTCTACGACGGACTGGAGCAGTACTGATGAGCGCACAGATCCTCGACGGCAAGGCCTGCGCGAAGCAGATCAAAGACGAACTCACCGAGGCGGTGGCTGAGCTGGCGAAGTCCGGGATCGTTCCCGGATTGGGCACCGTGCTGGTGGGGGAGGACCCCGGTTCGAAGTGGTACGTCGCCGGCAAGCACCGCGACTGCGCCGAGGTGGGCATCCAGTCCATTCGCCGTGACCTGCCGGAGTCGGTGAGTCAGGACGAGCTGTTGGCCGTCATCGATGAACTCAACAACAACGACGAGTGCACCGGCTACATCGTGCAGCTGCCGTTGCCGGACCACATCGACACTGACACCATCCTCGAGGCGATCGATCCGGCCAAGGACGCCGACGGGCTGCACCCGACGAACCTCGGTCGCCTCATGCTCAACGTCAACTCGAAGATCACGACTCCGCTGCCGTGCACGCCCCGCGGAGTCATCGAGCTGATCAGCCGCAACGGCCTTGAGCTGGTCGGCAAGCACGTCGTCGTCATCGGCCGCGGCGTCACGGTCGGCCGTTCGATCGGATCCCTGCTGACCCGGCGTGAGCACAATGCGACGGTGACGCTGACCCACACCGGCACGCGCAACCTCGACGAGCTGCTGGCTCAGGCCGACGTCATCGTCGCGGCCGCCGGTGCGGCGCGCATCGTCAAGGCGGAGGCGGTCAAGCCCGGTGCCGTCGTCCTCGACGTCGGGGTCTCACGCGAAGAGGACCCGGAGACGGGGAAGTCGAAGATCGTCGGCGATGTCGATCCCGGTGTCGCCGAGGTCGCCTCCTGGGTCTCACCGAACCCCGGCGGTGTGGGGCCGATGACGCGAGCCCTGCTGCTCAAGAACGTCGTCGACACCGCCCAGCGCACCTCCTGATTACTACCTGACGGCGGCCCAGCTACCTCGCGCGAGGTTGCTGGGCCGCCGTCAGGTAGTAGGGGAGGGTCAGTCTTCGGCGAGTTTGAGCTCGAAGAAGACCCGCGGGTTGCCGGCGCCGGCATAGTCCTCGATGAGCTCACCGTTGAAGCCGAGCGAGGAGTGGAACGAGATCGCCCCGGAGGACTCGGGCATCGTGGTCGCCTGCACCGAGGAGACGCCGAGCTGCCGGGCATGATCGATGAAGTGCTGGTAGAGGTGACGGCCGATACCCTGGTGTCGGAAATCGGTGCGGGCCGCCACGAGGTGGATATAAGCCGGCCCGTCATGGGGGATGACGCCGAGCAGATAGCCGACGATCTCCGAACGGTACCGGGCGACGAGCCCCGAGGTCACGAACTGGCGGAACCAGTAGGCGTCGTGGTCTCCGCTGAGGTCCCTGTCGCCCCAGAAGTTCTTCTGTGCTCCCAACAGGAAATCTCGCATCTCACGGGCGTCGACTTCGTCGAGCGGACTGATGCTCAGCTGCTCGGTTTCGATGGTTTCGTCAACGGCCATTGCGCCTCCTGATTTATTCGTGCTTGCTCTCACTCTATAACGCCCTGTCCCGGAAGAGTAGTGCGCTCATGACATGATAGAACACATGATTCGGATTGCTTCAGTCAACGTCAACGGGATCCGCGCAGCCTGGCGAAAGGGGATGCCCACCTGGGTCGATGCCGCCAAACCCGACTTCATCACCCTGCAGGAAGTGCGTGCGGCCAACGACATCGCACTCGACGTCCTCGCCGACACCGGCTACACCACGATCAGCCACGACGCGGAGGCCAAGGGCCGCGCGGGAGTGGCCGTGATGGCGCGCACCCAACCGGAATCCGTGCGCGAGGGACTCGGCGACGACGGCTACTTCGATCGGGCCGGACGGTGGGTGGAGACGGACTACCGGCTCGGCGACGGATCGCTGCTCACGCTCGTGTCCGCCTACGTCCACTCCGGTGAGGTCGACACTCCCAAACAGGAGGACAAGTACCGCTTCCTCGATCGGATGACCGAACGTTTGCCGCAGCTGGCCGAGCACGCCGACCATGTGCTCGTCACCGGCGACCTCAACGTCTGCCACACCGAACGCGACCTGAAGAACTGGAAGGCCAATCGGAAGAAGGCCGGATTCCTGCCCGAAGAGCGCGCCTACTTCGACGGATTCTTCGGCGACGTCGGCTACGTCGACGTCCACCGGAAGCTCAGCGGAGACGTCGACGGGCCCTACACCTGGTGGTCGATGCGAGGGAAGGCCTTCGACAACGACGCCGGCTGGCGCATCGACTACCACATGGCCACCCCTGCCCTGGCGGATTCGGCCGTCAAAGCGACCGTCGACCGCGCCGACAGTTGGGGTGAGCGGTGGTCGGACCACGCCCCGCTGGTCATCGACTACGACCTGCCTGCCGCGAAAGCCTGATCACCCGGCCTCACCGCCGCGGCGGGCTGCGTCGCCGAGGTGGGACCATACCGCCGAGGTGGGGCAGCCTCGCCGAGGTGGGCCCAGCAGCCGTACACGTGAACCCGATCCCGAAGGATCGCCGACAGGCGAGGAGCCCGGGTGCTCAGGACATCATGTCCTGAGCACCCGGGCTCCGTCTTTCGCCGAGGCGGCCGACCCCTGAAGGGACCGACCGCTGCGGACCTCACGCCTCCCGGCAGCTCAGCGCCTTAGCAGCACCGAGCCTTGGGGTTGCGATCCTGTTCGTCGGTGAGATCACGCCAGAATGCCTTCTCCTCCATCGCCCCGTCGCGAGTGCCGTGACGGCGCTCGTAGGACTCGAGGTAGTGGAGGTAGGCGTTCTCACCCATGATCTCCTTGAGGTACCAGTGCAGCCAGGCACCACCTCGGCGGAGCGACCCCCAAGGATCACGGGCGATGTTGGTCAGCGGATGGGCAGTGCTCATCGTCATTGCCTCCCTGCATTGTGCTCGTCCCACTGCTCCTGCAGCTCACGCTCGGGTTTGCGGGCGATGAGTCCGGCGGGGGCGAACCTCTTCGTGGCCACGAACTCCTCTTCCGAGGTCGGCAGCGAACCCTTCCGCACGGCCTCGATCGACTTCCAGACCGCCATGACGACGACCATGGCGACAAGGAGGGCGAAGACGATGGACAGAGTGCCCTGGACGAAGGTGTTGCGCACGACCGCGCTCATCGCCTCCACGCCTTCGGTGTTGCCCATCGACGTCTCTCCGGCGGCGAGGGCATCTTTGTAGGCGAAGTGCTGCGCCCAGTAGCCGAGCTTCGGATCCGAGGAGAAGATCTTCTGCCAGGAGGCGACCATTGTCACCAGGAGGTCCCAGACGAGTGGGATGCCGGGGATCCACGCCCATTTGGCTAGGCCCATCTTGCACACGATCGCGAAGATGACGGCCAGGGCGATCGCCGCCAGCAGCTGGTTCGAGATTCCGAACAGCGGGAACAGCGTATTGATTCCACCGAGCGGGTCAGTGACGCCCATGAGCAGGATCGAACCCCATGCGGCCACCATGATCGCAGTCGTCAGCCACGCTCCCGGAGTCCATGAGGGGTCGCGGAACCTCTTCGAGAAGTTGCCGAGCGCATCGCTGAGCATGAAGCGGGCCACGCGGGTGCCGGCGTCGATGGTGGTGAGGATGAACAGGGCTTCGAACATCACCGCGAAGTGATACCAGAACGACATCCATGCCGGTCCGCCGAAGACGTTGTGGAGGATGTGGGCCATGCCCATCGCCAGCGTCGGGGCTCCGCCGGTGCGGGAGACGATGCTCTCCTCGCCGACATCCTTGGCCGCCTGTTCGAGGATCTCGGGGCTGGTCTCGACACCGGACATGCCGAGCGAGTTGTTGATGAAATCCGACGCTCCCTGCACGGTGCCGCCGGTCAGCGGCTCGGCGGCGTTCATCGCGAAGTACAGGCCCTTGTCGAGGCAGATCGCGGCGACCAGCGCCATGATCGCGACGAAGGATTCCATGAGCATTCCGCCGTAGCCGATGAGGCGGGCCTGGGTCTCCTTCTCGATGAGCTTCGGTGTCGTTCCGGAGGAGATGAGGGCGTGGAAGCCCGACAACGCCCCGCACGCGATCGTGATGAACAGGAACGGGAACAGCGCTCCAGCGAAGGCCGGACCGGAGGTGTTGAAGGCGAAATCGGTCAGCGCCGGCATCTGCACGCTCGGGTTGACGATGAGGATGCCCACGGCCAGCAGCACGATGGTGCCGATCTTCATGAAGGTCGAAAGGTAGTCACGCGGTGCCAGCAGCACCCACACGGGCAGGACCGCAGCGAGGAAGCCGTAAATCATCAGGCACCAGGCAAGTGTGACCTTGTCGAGGTGGAAGATCTCGGACCAGAACGGCGAGTTGTGGACCCAGCCGCCGGCGACGATGGCGATGACGAGGAGGACGATGCCGATGACCGAGGTTTCGATGACCTTGCCCGGACGCAGGTAGCGCATGTAGACGCCCATGAAGACGGCGATCGGGATGGTCATGGCGATCGAGAACACGCCCCAGGGGCTTTCGGCCAGGGCGTTGATGATGACGACGCCGAGGACCGCGATGAGGATGACCATGATGAGGATGATGCCGATGGAGGCGATGATGCCGCCGGTGCGGCCGAGCTCGTCACGGGTCATCTGCCCCAGGGACCGGCCGTTGCGCCGCATCGAGAAGAACAGCACCATGTAGTCCTGGACACCGCCGGCGAGGATGACGCCGAGGATGATCCACAGGGTGCCGGGCAGGTAGCCCATCTGGGCGGCGAGGATCGGTCCGACTAGAGGCCCGGCTCCGGAGATCGCTGCGAAGTGGTGGCCGAAGAGGACGCGGCGATCGGTCGGAGCGAAGTCGCGGCCGTTGTCATTGAGTTCCGCGGGCGTCGCCCGCTTCGGGTCGGGACGGCAGATCTTCCACTCGATGAACTTCGCATAGAAGCGGAAGCCGATGAGGTAGCTGCCGACGGCGGCGGCGACGAACCAGCTGGCCGACATCTCCTCACCGCGGACGAAGGCGATCATCGCCCAGCCCATGGCGGCGATCAGCGCGATGACCACCCAGAGTACGATCTTCGCGGGCGTCCAGCGCGGCTTCTCGACCACGGCGACCGGTGGCAGGTCGTCTTCGGTCTTGACGTATTCGACCGACATAATCCTCCTCCTTGAGAGTGCTGCATGGGAATCGCGAAGTTCTACTCGTGGGTATCCCGGCGGGGACTGTCCTCGATGCTTGACCGAGAAGTGAGAGTTACCTTGGCGATCCATGTGATCTGCTCGACACTATACCGCTCGTCCGCCCAGTTCCGTGTCCGCAGTCACGTGCGCGACCCGAACTCGAACAGTCCGACCACCGACCGTCCGTCACCCGACCACCGACCATCCGTCACCCGACCGCCGCCGGACCGCCGACCGCCGACCGCCGCCCGACTGCCGGGAGTCCTCGGCCGCGTCCGAATCGGGGACCGACCACGAGCTGCCGGTGATGAGGATGGCATCATAGGACCATGACGAACTCTTCTCTGCCACGCACTGTCTCCGGCATCCAAGCCACCTCCGATTCCCTGCATCTGGGCAACTACATCGGGGCGCTGCAGCAGTTCGTGACGCATCAGGAGTCGCACGACGCCTTCTACTTCATCGCGAACATGCACGCGATCACCGTCGAACAGGACCCCGCCGATCTGCGCGAGCGCACCCTGCGCACGGCCGCCCAGTTCATCGCGGCCGGGATCGATCCGGAGAAGTCGACGATCTTCGTCCAGTCCCAGGTTCCCGCGCACCCGCAGCTGTCCTGGGTCCTCGAGTGCACCACCTCGATGGGTGAGGCGAGTCGGATGACGCAGTTCAAGGACAAGTCGGCCAAGCAGCAGCACGTGTCCCTGGGCCTGCTCACCTATCCGGCGCTCATGGCCGCCGATATCCTCCTTTACAATCCGCAGCTCGTCCCCGTCGGCGAGGACCAGCGCCAGCACCTCGAACTGACCCGCAACCTCGCCGAACGCTTCAACTATCGGTTCGGAGAGACCTTCGTCGTCCCCGAGGCGCAGATCCTCAAAGCCACGGCGAAGATCTACGACCTGCAGAACCCCGGCGCGAAGATGTCGAAATCCCAGCCGAGTCCGCAGGGCCGCATCGACATCCTCGACGATGCGAAGGCGCTGACGAAGAAGATCAAGTCCGCCGTGACCGATGACGGCACGCAGATCGCCTACGATCCCGAGACCAAGCCGGGGGTGTCGAATCTGCTGACCATCTACTCGTCCCTGACCTCCCGCCCGGTCGACGACATCGTCGCCGACTACGAGGGCAAGATGTACGGACATCTCAAGGTCGACCTCGCCGAGGTTGCTGTGGAGGCCCTCAGCCCCGTGCGGGAGCGCACGCTCGAACTCCTCGAGGACCGGGATCAGCTGCAGGCCATCCTCGATCGCGGGGCCGAGAAGGCCAGCGAGATCGCCGAGGGGACCCTGCGTGAGGTCTACGACAAGATCGGCTTCATCTGACCATGGCGAGGAAGAAGCCCGAGGAGGGTCCGCTCAATCTCACACCGGACATGCTCCACACCGCAGCGCGGGTGGAGGACCGGTTCAACGGATGGATCCAGAACCGGGCGACCGACCACAGCTATCAGCGCACGGTCATCGCCTACGACACCTACGGCGGCACCGGCTGGGTGCGTGTCCTCGGGCGTCTGGTGCTCACTCCCAACGGTCAGCCGGCGGCAGACATCCACGCGAGCATCCGCGGGTGGAAGTCCTTCGTCAGCGTACCGCTGCCCAATGACACGGCATGGGTGCGGGTCAACGACGAAGAGCACATGGTCACCTCGGACCGGGGCGGCATCATCGACACGGTCATCCCCGGCGACTTCGAACCGGGGGAGACGGAGATCGAACTGTGGACCGACGGGTCCCTCGTCGATTCCGCGGCCGTGCGCATCATCGGTGAGGACTCGACCTTCGGGATCATCTCCGACATCGACGACACCGTCATGGTCACCTCGCTGCCCAGGCCCTTCCTCGCCGCGTGGAACACGTTCGTGCTCAGCGAGCATGCGCGCTCACCGGTGGCGGGCATGGCCGTGCTCTATGACCGGATCACGTTCATGCGTCCGGCGACCCCGATGATCTACCTCTCGACCGGAGCGTGGAATTCGGCCCTGACGATCAAACGCTTCCTCTCCCGCAACCTCTATCCGATGGGTCCGCTGCTGCTCACGGACTGGGGGCCGACGACGACGCGGGTCTTCCGCTCGGGCAAGGAGCACAAGCGGAACATGCTCGAGCGGCTGTCCCGGGAGTTCCCGTGGATGAAGTGGCTGCTCATCGGCGACGACGGGCAGAAGGACGAAGAGGTCTACGGGGAGTTCGTCGAGAACCACCCGGAAAACGTCGCCGCCGTGGCCATCCGTCAGCTCACGGTCGGTGAGGCAGTGTGGGCCGGCGGCCGCTCGAAGCGCCATGGTCGCGGGCAGGGAGTGCCGTGGATCTATGCGCCCGACGGTGCGGGCCTGTCCTCCCGGTTGACCGAACGCGGAATCATCTCAACCATCTGACCCAAACCCCAATTGCTACCTGACGGCGGCCCAGCAACCTTGCGCAAGGTTGCTGGGCCGCCGTCAGGTAGCAATTGGGGGCGAAGTGGGCCGTGAGGTGCTTGGTCGGCTCAGCCCAGGCGTGCCCGCAGCTCGGCCTTTGCCGTTTCGTACTGGGCGGCGAAGGTCTCGACGAGCTCGCCGGTCGTGCGCTGTGTGCCGAGTGCACCGATGCCCTGGCCCGAACCCCAGATGTCACGCCAGGCCTTCGCATCCGAGTTCGGATCGGAGGCGAAGTTCATCTTCGACGGATCGGACTCGGGAAGGTCATCGGGATCGAGCCCGGAGTTCACGATCGACCCGCGCAGATAGTTGCCTTTGACTCCGGTGAAGTAGTTCGAGTAGACGACGTCCTCGGCACCCGAATCGACGATCATCTGGCGGTAGTCGTCGACGACGTTCGCCTCGGGCGTGGACAGGAAGGCCGAACCGATGTAGGCGAAGTCCGCGCCGGCGGCCAGGGCGGCGAGGACTGAGCGTCCGTGGGCGATGGCGCCCGAGAGCAGCAGTGGGCCCTCGAACCAGGACCGGATCTCCTGGACGAGCGCGAACGGAGACTGCGCACCCGCGTGCCCGCCGGCACCGGCGGCCACGGCGATGACTCCGTCGGCACCCTTCTCGACGGCCTTGTGGGCGAAGCGGTTGTTGATGACGTCATGGAGGACGAAGCCGCCGTAGGAATGGACGGCTTCGTTGACCTCCTCACGGGCGCCCAGCGAGGTGATGACGATCGGGACCTTGTGCCGGACCACCTCGGCGAGGTCCTCCTCGAGGCGATTGTTCGACCGGTGCACGATGAGGTTGACCGCGAACGGGGCGGCCGGGCGGTCAGGGTGGGCCTCTGTGTGGGCTGCGTTCGAATCGGTGATCTCGTCGAGCCAGTCGGTCAGCTGCGATGCCGGCCGTGCGTTGAGCGTGGGGAAGGAGCCGACGACCCCGGCCTGGCACTGAGCCTTGACGAGTTCGGGCCCGGAGGCGATGAACATCGGCGAGGCGAAGACGGGCAGACGCAGCTGGGAGCGCAGATCGGTGAGAGGTTTCACGATGCCTCCTTGAGTCGATGAATGCATGGTCCCACTCTAACCGAACGTTTGTTAAATGCGATATCCGACACATCCACTGATCACCGATCCCGCAGACCCTCGGCATCCTCGCCGAGGTGGTGCGCAGAGATCGGTGACATCCGCCCGGAGACGACGTCGGCGCAGACCCCGTGGAGTCTGCGCCGACGTTCGGCCGATCGCCGTGTTCAGGAGTCCGTGAAGTTCGGGTCCCGCTTCTCGACGAAGGCGGCCATGCCCTCGGTCTGGTCGTTCGTGGCCAGGGTCGAGTGGAAGAGCCGGCGTTCGTAGCGCAGCCCCTGTTCCAGCGTGGTCTCGAACGCGGTGTTCACCGCTTCCTTGACCATTGCCGAGGCGATCCGGGACTTGGCTGCGATCGTCTGCGCGATCTCGTTGGCCGTTGTCATGAGCTCCTCGGGTTCGACGACTCGAGCGACGAGTCCGGAGCGTTCGGCCTCCTCGGCGCCCATCATCCGCCCGGTCAGGCACATGTCCATCGACTTCGCCTTGCCGACCGCGCGGGTCAGGCGCTGTGATCCGCCCATGCCCGGCAGCACGCCGAGGTTGATCTCTGGCTGGCCGAACTTCGCCTTCGTCGAGGCGATGAGGATGTCGCCCATCATCGCGAGCTCACAGCCGCCGCCGAGGGCGAAGCCGCCCACCGCGGTGATGATCGGCTTGCGGACGTCGGTCAGTCGGGTCCATCCGGCGAACCAGTCCGCCTTGTAGGCGGTGGCGAAGTCGAGGTTCGACATCTCCTTGATGTCGGCGCCGGCGGCGAAGGCCTTGTCGCTGCCGGTGATGATGATCGCCTTGACCGAGTCGTCGGCGTCGAACCCGGCGGCCGCCTCGGTGACGTCGGTGAGCACCTGCAGGTTGAGCGCGTTGAGCGCCTTCGGGCGGTTGAGGGTGATGGTCGCGACGCCGTCGGCGACCTCGGTCAGGATGGTTTCGAATTCGCTCATGAGAACACCTTCTCTTCGTGATCGGTGGTGAGGATGGACTGGACGGTCTCGTCGCTGACCTCGGCCAACGAGGCCGGGCTCCATTTCGGGCTGCGGTCCTTGTCGATGACCTGGGCGCGGATGCCCTCCTTGAGGTCGGGCAGTCCGGTGAGGGTGACCGCGACGCGGTAGTCCTGTTCAAGGACCTCGGCGAGGGTCATCGTCTCGGCGTTGCGGACGGCGGCCAGCGTCACCTTCACCGAGGTGGGGGCCTTGGTCCCGATGAGCTCGGCGGTGGCCTGCGCATCGGGATCCGCATGTGCGGCGAGGGCGGCGACGATGTCCTCGGCGCTGTCGCCGACATAGCATTCGTTGATCCAACCGGCCGCCTCGGCGAGTTCGTCCGCCGGGGCCTCGGTCGCGTACTCGCCGAGGACGGTGTCGAGGTCGCCACCGGCGGTGAGATCGGCGATGAGCGCGGGGACCTGGGCATCGGGAAGAAAGTGGTCGGCCAGTCCCAAGGCGATCGCGGCGCCGGGGCCGACCGGCTGGCCGGTCAGAGCGAGGTGGGTGCCGAGCTCTCCCGGCGCATTGGCAAGCAGATGCGTGCCGCCGACGTCGGGGAAGAGCCCGATCCCGGTCTCGGGCATTCCGACCTTCGTCGAATCGGTGACGATGCGGTGCGAACCGTGCCCGGAGATCCCGACCCCGCCGCCCATGGTGATGCCGTTCATGATCACGACATAGGGCTTGGGGAACTCGGAGATCGCGAAGTTCATCTTGTACTCGCGGTTCCAGAACTTCGCGTTCTCATCGCTGCCGGCGACGATGTCGTTGTACACGGCCTTGATGTCGCCTCCGGCACACAGGCCGCGCTCTCCGCGTCCGGTGACGAGGACGATCGAGACCGAATCGTCGTCGCGCCAGGCGTTGAGAGCGTCGTCGATGGCGCCCACCATGTCCTGGCTGAGCGCGTTGATCAGCTTCGGTCTGTTGAGTTCGATTCGGCCCACCCCGTTGGATACCGAGGTGAGGACGGCTTCGTCCGCCGCCTGTGCCGAAGGTTCTGTCATATCAGCCCACTCCTGTGCTCTTGCGCGAGATGATCACGCGCATGATTTCGTTGGTGCCTTCCAGAATCTGGTGGACGCGCAGGTCACGAACCAGTTTCTCAATTCCATACTCTGTCAGATAGCCGTAGCCGCCGTGCAACTGGAGTGCCCGGTTGGCGACGTCGAAGCCGGTGTCGGTGGCCTTGAGCTTGGCCATCGCGGACAGCAGGGAGGTGTTGGGATCGCCGGCGTCGTAGGCGTTCGCCGCGCGCCACAGCAGGGACCTGGCGCCCTCGAGGTCGGCCTGCATCTGTGCGACCTCGAAGCGCAGAGCCTGGAATCCGGAGAGCTCGGTGCCGAAGGCCTGGCGCTCGCCCATATAGACGATGGCTTTCTCCAGAGCCGACTGCCCGCCTCCGAGTGAGCAGGCGCCGATGTTGAGGCGGCCGCCGTCGAGGCCGGACATAGCGATCTTGAAGCCCTGCCCGGGTTCGCCGAGCATGTTCTCCTTCGGCACCCGCACGTTCTCCATAATCACCTGTCGGGTCGGCTGGGCGCGCCAGCCCATCTTCTGTTCGTTGGGGCCGAAGCTCAGGCCCTCCATGCCCTTTTCGAGGATGAAGGCGGAGATCCCGCGGGAGCCGTCCTGCCCGGTGCGGGCCATGACGAGGTAGGTCTCCGAGGTGCCTGCGCCGGAGATGAACTGTTTGACACCGTTGAGGACGTAGGAATCGCCGTCTTCGCGCGCCGAGGTGCGCAGGGCCGCGGCGTCGGATCCGGCGTTGGGTTCGGTCAGGCAGTAGCTGCCGAGGTGCTCCATCGAGACCAGGGGAGTGAGGTACTTGGCCTTCTGCTCGTCGTTGCCGAACTTGTCGATCATCCACGCGACCATGTTGTGGATCGAGATGTAGGCGGCGACCGAGGGGCATCCGGTCGACATCGCTTCGAAGATCAGTGCCGCATCCATCCGGCCCATTCCGGTTCCGCCGGCCTCTTCGCTGACGTAGATGCCGCCCATTCCGAGCTCGGCGGACTTCCTGATCACGTCGACGGGGAAGAAGTGTTCGGCGTCCCATTCGAGGGCGTGAGGGGCGACCTCGGTATCGGCGAACTCGCGCACCATTCCGGAGACGGTCTGCTGTTCGTCGGTGAGTCCGAAGGGCAGGGCAGCTGCTGTGCTGCGGGACATGATTCCTCCAGTGATCTGGCGCAAAGGGGTGACGGGAACCACGATACGTCGCAATTACTTGGACGTCCAACTAATTGATCGCCGAGGTGGCCCACGGCTGCTGTGTTCAGTGCAGGGGAGTGCGTGGTGAGGGTGAGGGTAAGGCCCGTCTGCGCTCAGCTGTGGTCTTCGAGACCTGAGCGCAGCGTCGCGAGGTGAGGGAGGAGCGCATCGAGATCGATGCCGGAGAAGTCCGGCGAGGAGAAGACTTCGGCGTTGAGTGCGGTCGTCGCCTGAGCGGCGAGTCTCCGACCGGCGTCGGTGAGGTCGACGAGTGTGGTTCGACGATCATCGGGATGGCTGCGGCGGGCGACCAGCCCGGCCTTCTCCAGGCGGTCGACGGAGTTCGTCGTCGAGGTGGCGTGGACCTGCAGGCGTGCCGAGATCTTCGACATGGGCAATGTGCCCGATCGGGTGAAGGACAGCAGGGTGAGGACTTCGTAACGGGAGAAAGTGAGGGCGAACGGCTTGAGCGCGGCATCGACCCGGGCCAGGAAGAGCTGGTGGATCCGCATCACCGAGATGACCGTCGTCATTCCGTCTGCGGCCTCATTCCATCCGTGGGCCAGCCATTGCCGACGGGACTCCTCGATCGGGTCGAGTCTGCTCGGTGTCTTCTCTTCTGCCGCCATTGTCGACAGTGTAGTGAAGTGAGAAGATGGGCGCATGTGCGGTCGACTCAATATGTCCCTCGATCCGGCGGATCTCGCCGATGAGCTTCGGCTGGACGTCGTGTCCTATGACTATTCGCCGCGCTACAACGTTCCGCCGGGGTCGTTCGTCCCGATCGTCGTCGAACGTCTCGACGATGGGGGACAGCTCCATCGCAGACTCGAGACCGCGTCGTGGGGTCTGGTCCCGTCGTGGGCGAAGGACGTGAAGATCGGCTTCAAGGCGTTCAACGCCCGATCCGAGACTGTGTTGGAGAAGCCGATGTTCCGGCAGGCGATCAGACGTCGACGCTGTGCACTGCCGATCCCGGGGTACTACGAATGGGAGACGACCGAGGACAGCAAACAGCCGTGGATGATGAGCTCCGCCGGCAAGGATCCTCTGTTCATGGCCGGGCTCTTCGAGTTCTGGAAGCAGCCGGACGAGAGCTGGCTGGTCTCATCGTCGATCCTCACCATGGCATCGTCGGGGCATCTCTCCGATGTCCACCACCGGATGCCCGTGTTCCTCGCACGTGAGCGCATCGACGACTGGATCGACCCGGGAGTGCTCAGCAATGACGTCCCCGATCTGCTGGCCGCGACCCTGGACGAGGTCGACCCCGCGAGTGTGACCAGACATAAGGTCGGCAAGGCGGTGGGCAACGTCCGCAACGACTCCCCGGAACTCGCTCAGCCGGTTGCCTGACAGCAGAGGGTCGGATGTCAGCCGCTCGGATGATGACATTCGCTCGCCCGTAGACCGACTTTCTCTATCGAGCTCGACCTGTCTTCGGCAGGTGTCTGGGCCGCACTGAGGCCGCCGGTGCAGGCTTCGTCCGCCGGGTGATCGAAGCCGTTTTGCGCACCGCTGGTGATGTGTGTATTGTTGTCCAGGTTGCCGAGCCGCAAGGAACGGCGACAGTCGCTCTCATCGGGAACGATTCGGGTAAAACGAAGATGAACTTCCAGTTGCACGGACCGAAACAACCATGTAGAGTAGACATCCGCTGGCACAGCGACTCGCAAGACGAAAAGTGCACAACGAAACTGATACCCCCAGTGAACGCGCACTGTTGTGTGTGGTGATGGGTGTGTGTTTGTGGTTTGAGAATCCAATAGCGTGTTTGTTTGAACAAGTTGTGATGCCAGAACATTTATTTTCTGGTGAGACAATCACACGATCGAGCATCTGTGTTCACCTCGTGTGGGTGGTTCTTCGCCGAACCTCCCGCGATCATCGGGGTGGGCGTTGTGGGTGTTTGGTCGTTTTTTAGTGGTCAACCTTCTCACCCCGTGAGGGGTTGGCTGTCTTGCTGGGATTCATTCGTAACATAATTTTTTTATGGAGAGTTTGATCCTGGCTCAGGACGAACGCTGGCTGCGTGCTTAACACATGCAAGTCGAACGCTGAAGCCCGAAGCTTGCTTCGGGTGGATGAGTGGCGAACGGGTGAGTAACACGTGAGTAACCTGCCCCTGATTTCGGGATAAGCCTGGGAAACTGGGTCTAATACCGGATATGACCACTGACCGCATGGTTGGTGGTGGAAAGTTTTTCGATTGGGGATGGGCTCGCGGCCTATCAGCTTGTTGGTGGGGTAATGGCCTACCAAGGCGACGACGGGTAGCCGGCCTGAGAGGGCGACCGGCCACACTGGGACTGAGACACGGCCCAGACTCCTACGGGAGGCAGCAGTGGGGAATATTGCACAATGGGGGAAACCCTGATGCAGCGACGCAGCGTGCGGGATGACGGCCTTCGGGTTGTAAACCGCTTTCAGCAGGGAAGAAGCGAAAGTGACGGTACCTGCAGAAGAAGTACCGGCTAACTACGTGCCAGCAGCCGCGGTAATACGTAGGGTACGAGCGTTGTCCGGAATTATTGGGCGTAAAGAGCTCGTAGGTGGTTGGTCACGTCTGCTGTGGAAACGCAACGCTTAACGTTGCGCGGGCAGTGGGTACGGGCTGACTAGAGTGCAGTAGGGGAGTCTGGAATTCTGGTGTAGCGGTGAAATGCGCAGATATCAGGAGGAACACCGGTGGCGAAGGCGGGACTCTGGGCTGTAACTGACACTGAGGAGCGAAAGCATGGGGAGCGAACAGGATTAGATACCCTGGTAGTCCATGCCGTAAACGTTGGGCACTAGGTGTGGGGGGCATTCCACGTTCTCCGCGCCGTAGCTAACGCATTAAGTGCCCCGCCTGGGGAGTACGGTCGCAAGGCTAAAACTCAAAGGAATTGACGGGGGCCCGCACAAGCGGCGGAGCATGCGGATTAATTCGATGCAACGCGAAGAACCTTACCAAGGCTTGACATACACTGGACCGTTCTGGAAACAGTTCTTCTCTTTGGAGCTGGTGTACAGGTGGTGCATGGTTGTCGTCAGCTCGTGTCGTGAGATGTTGGGTTAAGTCCCGCAACGAGCGCAACCCTCGTTCTATGTTGCCAGCACGTGATGGTGGGAACTCATAGGAGACTGCCGGGGTCAACTCGGAGGAAGGTGGGGATGACGTCAAATCATCATGCCCTTTATGTCTTGGGCTTCACGCATGCTACAATGGCTGGTACAGAGAGAGGCGAACCCGTGAGGGTGAGCGAATCCCTTAAAGCCAGTCTCAGTTCGGATCGTAGTCTGCAATTCGACTACGTGAAGTCGGAGTCGCTAGTAATCGCAGATCAGCAACGCTGCGGTGAATACGTTCCCGGGCCTTGTACACACCGCCCGTCAAGTCACGAAAGTCGGTAACACCCGAAGCGGTGGCCCAACCCTTGTGGAGGGGGCCGTCTAAGGTGGGACTGGTGATTGGGACTAAGTCGTAACAAGGTAGCCGTACCGGAAGGTGCGGCTGGATCACCTCCTTTCTAAGGAGCACACATTAAGATCCTCGTGGCATGACCCGCATGTGGTCATCATGAGAGCTCAAGGGTGGAACATCACAACTCCCGCTCGTCCACCCAGCCGGGTTGAGGTTTGTGCCTCGACGTCGTTGGGATATGGGCTTGCTAGAACGGACACGTTATTGGGTCCTGGAATCACAAGCCCTGACACTTTGGTGTTGGGTGTGGTTTCAACCAACAGGACCGACCCGCACCACAAGCAGCCAGGAGACCTGGTTGGTTGTGGGTGGTGTTTGGTAGTGGTTTGAGAATCGTATAGTGGACGCGAGCATCCATACTGCACACATGTTTGTGTGTGGTGTGATGTAATGTGATTTTCTTGTGATCATCTTAGAGTGATGAAAATTTTTTTCGCGCACACATGATGCCGACTCCCTTTTGGGGTTGGGTGAGTGTGTGAGAGCGCATGGTGGATGCCTTGGCATCAGGAGCCGATGAAGGACGTGGAAATCTGCGATAAGCCTCGGGGAGCCGATAAACGGGCGTTGATCCGAGGGTGTCCGAATGGGGAAACCCCGCCATCTGTGAGGGTGGTGACCCGTGTCTGAATATATAGGGCATGTGGGGGGAACGCGGGGAAGTGAAACATCTCAGTACCCGCAGGAAGAGAAAATAATAATGATTCCGGGAGTAGTGGCGAGCGAAACTGGATGAGCCTAAACCTTCGTAGCGTGAGAGCGTGCTGGTGTTGCTGCGTGGGTGTTGTGGGGTGTGCATGTTCTGGTTCAGCATGACCGGGCTGTGTGTGATTGGTGTAGTCGAACCTGGTGGGAAACAGGACCGGAGTGGGTGAGAGTCCCGTAGACGAAACAGTGGTTGCGCATGGTGTGCAGATGCCCGAGTAGCACGGAACTCGTGGAATTTCGTGTGAATCTGCCAGGACCACCTGGTAAGGCTAAATACTTCCTGATGACCGATAGCGGAATAGTACCGTGAGGGAATGGTGAAAAGTACCCCGGGAGGGGAGTGAAAGAGTACCTGAAACCATGTGCTTACAATCCGTCAGAGCAGCATCGTGATGGCTGTGATGGCGTGCCTTTTGAAGAATGAGCCTGCGAGTTAGCGGTGCGTGGCGAGGTTAACCCGTGTGGGGTAGCCGTAGCGAAAGCGAGTCCGAAGAGGGCGTTTCAGTCGCGTGTCCTAGACCCGAAGCGGAGTGATCTAGCCATGGGCAGGGTGAAGCGTGTGTAAGAGCGCGTGGAGGCCCGCACCCACTTCAGTTGAAAATGGAGGGGATGACCTGTGGTTAGGGGTGAAAGGCCAATCAAACTCTGTGATAGCTGGTTCTCCCCGAAATGCATTTAGGTGCAGCGTTGCGTGGTTCTTGCTGGAGGTAGAGCTACTGGATGGCTGATGGGCCCCACCGGGTTACTGACGTCAACTAAACTCCGAATGCCAGTCAAGGTTCAGCGTGGCAGTGAGACAGTGGGGGATAAGCTTCATTGTCGAGAGGGAAACAGCCCAGACCATCAACTAAGGCCCCTAAGCGTGTGCTCAGTGGGAAAGGATGTTCAGTTGCGAAGACAACCAGGAGGTTGGCTTAGAAGCAGCCATCCTTGAAAGAGTGCGTAATAGCTCACTGGTCAAGTGATTGAGCGCCGATAATGTAGCGGGGCTAAGTACACCGCCGAAGTTGTGGCAGCACCACGTGATTCCGTAATGGTGTGGTGTTGGGTAGGGGAGCGTCGAGTCGCCGGTGAAGCTGCAGTGTGAACTAGTGGTGGAGGCGGTTCGAGTGAGAATGCAGGCATGAGTAGCGAAAGACGGGTGAGAAACCCGTCCACCGGATGACCAAGGGTTCCAGGGCTAGGCTAATCCGCCCTGGGTAAGTCGGGACCTAAGGCGAGGCCGACAGGCGTAGTCGATGGACAACCAGTTGATATTCTGGTACCGACACACAACCGACAGTACCAAAACACATGAGACTAACCATGAGCGTGTCCCGTCAGGTCTTCGGATCTGTGGTTGGACTCGTTTGTGGGACCTGAGTGTGGAGTCGGTAAGCGTGAGGTGTGACGCAGAAAGGTAGCCAGGCCGTGCGATGGTAGTCACGGTCTAAGGTTGTAGCACGTGGGGGTAGGCAAATCCGTCCCCACATAGTGTGTGAGAGCTGATGGGCGCCCCACATTGGTGGGGTGATCTGGTGATCCTCTGCTGCCGAGAAAAGCATCGACGTGAGGGTGTGTGTTGCCCGTACCCTATAACCGACACAGGTGGTCGAGTAGAGAATACTAAGGTGATCGAGAGAATCGTGGTTAAGGAACTCGGCAAAATGCCCCCGTAACTTCGGGAGAAGGGGGACCATCCCGGTGAAGCCAACGTGCTTGGTGATGTGCTGGTGGTGGTCGCAGAGGCCAGAGAGAAGCGACTGTTTATTAAAAACACAGGTCCGTGCGAAGATGTAAGTCGATGTATACGGACTGACGCCTGCCCGGTGCTGGAAGGTTAAGAGGACCTGTTAACCCTGTATGGGGTGAAGCGGAGAATTTAAGCCCCAGTAAACGGCGGTGGTAACTATAACCATCCTAAGGTAGCGAAATTCCTTGTCGGGTAAGTTCCGACCTGCACGAATGGCGTAACGACTTCTCTGCTGTCTCAACCACGAACTCGGCGAAATTGCATTACGAGTAAAGATGCTCGTTACGCGCAGCAGGACGGAAAGACCCCGAGACCTTCACTATAGTTTGGTATTGGGATTCGGTGTGGTTTGTGTAGGATAGGTGGGAGACTAGGATACTTGCACGCTAGTGTGGGTGGAGTCGATCGGTGAAATACCACTCTGACCATAGTGGATTCCTGAACTTCGGACCCTGATCGGGTTCAGGGACAGTGCCTGATGGGTAGTTTAACTGGGGCGGTTGCCTCCTAAAGAGTAACGGAGGCGCCCAAAGGTTCCCTCAGCCTGGTTGGCAATCAGGTGTCGAGTGTAAGTGCACAAGGGAGCTTGACTGTGAGACGGACGTGTCGAGCAGGAGCGAAAGCTGGGACTAGTGACCCGGCCATGGCTTGTGGAAGCGTGGTCGCTCAACGGATAAAAGGTACCTCGGGGATAACAGGCTGATCTTGCCCAAGAGTCCATATCGACGGCATGGTTTGGCACCTCGATGTCGGCTCGTCGCATCCTGGGGCTGGAGTCGGTCCCAAGGGTTGGGCTGTTCGCCCATTAAAGCGGTACGCGAGCTGGGTTTAGAACGTCGTGAGACAGTTCGGTCCCTATCCGCTGCGTGCGTAGGAAATTTGTGGAGGTCTGTCCTTAGTACGAGAGGACCGGGACGGACGAACCTCTGGTGTGCCAGTTGTTCCGCCAGGAGCATGGCTGGTTGGCTACGTTCGGGATGGATAACCGCTGAAAGCATCTAAGCGGGAAGCCTGCTCCGAGATGAGATTTCCAACCCACTTTGTGTGGGGGGAGGTGTCCTATAGATGATGGGGTTGATAGGCCGGGTATGGAAGCACTGTGAGGTGTGGAGTTGACTGGTACTAATACACCGATCACTCACTCAACTCTTCTTTTGATGGGGTTGGTGTGTGTGCGAGTTTTGTTGTTCTGAGTTTGATTGCTTGAGAATCCGCGTTCGCCCTTGTGGGGTGTGCGTGTGTTGTGTCGATGGGTGTTCGCGTTCGCTGTGCGGTTCTTGGACCACTACCGCCCCTTCTTTTTGTGTGGGGTGTGTAGGGTCTGTGTGGTTTTGCGGTGGTGATAGTGGTGGGGAAACGCCCGGTTAACCGTTCCGATCCCGGTAGCTAAGCCCATTCGCGCTGATGGTACTGCAACTTGGTGGTTGTGGGAGAGTAGGTGACTGCCGCAATATTTTTTGGTGGAGGGAGTCTGTTTCGGCAGGCTCCCTCTTCTTCTTTGTGTGGTCCTGTCTGACTGTGGTGTTGGGCGGGGCCTTTCCTGTATTCACCGGGTTCGTCGACCATGTGTGGGTGCTGCTGGTGCGGGTGTGGGTGCTGCTGCTGCCGGTGGGTGGTGTGGTGTGTGGCTGGCTGGTGGTCGTCGTTGAAGGCGGGGCGCGTTTGTCGAGTGGTGGACGGGTCTGCAGTTGGGTGACGGCTTGAGTGGCGGTCTGCTGGGCGGGTTGTGGGTCGATAGAAGCGGTGCGCCTTGAACGACGAGCCGGCCGCTGCCTCGTGGTGTCAGTCAGGCAGGCCGAGGAAGGCTCGGACTGTTTCTGCACCGGCGACTTCGACCTCACCAGGGTGTCGTCGAAAGTCCTCGGAGAACAGCACCATCTTGTTCTCGATCTGCGTGGTGCCATTCTGGCCGATGGTGCGTCGGTCACCGTTGGGGGAGTACCCGAGTTTCTCCGACACCCTTCGGCTCGCGACATTGCCGTCGAAGTAGGCGGTCTCGAACCGCTCAGCATCGAAGTGCGTGATGAACGCGTCGATCATGATTCCGCGTGCCCGTGTGCCGAGGCCTTTGCCCTGTTCGGCTCGTGCCAGCCACGACCCGGTGGACACCGTGCGTGTCTGAGGGAACCGGCGGCCGGTGACTCCCTGAATACCCACGATTCTTTCCCCGACACGGACCGTGAACTCGATGGTCCAGTCGTCGACGGTGAAATTCGCCCGTGTCGCCCAGTGATACTGAGCGAGATTCCGGGCGATCTGCTCATCGCTGCCCGAATCCCAGTCGACGATGAAAGCCTGTACGCCATTTCGCCTCACACCTCCACGGGCGATCTCAGCGAGTTCGGGAAGGTCAACCTCCCGTACTGGCGAGAGCTCCATATCTCCGGAAGACAGACGAAGTGCATACGGCGGCCAGATGTCCTCGATGACCATTCGTCGCATTCCTCCATTCCGCATCTCCACGCCGATGACAGCGACTGCGCTCATATATCCCACTTGAAGTGAGCGGACAACGCTGTCCATCATCTGGTCGCGTGGAATCTTGTTATACGGGTCACGGTATGTTTGTCCGCATGAGTCTACATCCATCACTGCAGCCAATCTTCGACACAGTTCTCCAGCGCAATCCTGGAGAGTCGGAGTTTCACCAAGCGGTACAGGAAGTTCTTTATTCCTTGGGTCCCGTCGTGGACAAGCACCCCGAATACCTCGAGCTCTCTGCCCTCGAGCGTCTGTGCGAACCCGAACGCCAGATCATCTTCCGCGTCCCCTGGATCGATGACTCCGGCGTCGTCCAGATCAACCGTGCGTTCCGAGTCCAGTTCAACTCGGCTCTCGGCCCCTACAAAGGCGGTCTGCGCTTCCACCCGACCGTCAACCTCGGCATCGTCAAGTTCCTCGGTTTCGAGCAGATCTTCAAGAACGCCATCACCGGACTGCCCATCGGCGGCGGCAAGGGCGGATCGGATTTCGACCCGAAGGGGCGCAGCGACCGTGAGGTCATGCGCTTCTGCCAGTCATTCATGACCGAGCTCTACCGCCACATCGGCGAATACCGCGACGTGCCGGCAGGCGACATCGGCGTCGGCGGTCGCGAGATCGGCTACCTCTTCGGACAGTACAAGCGGATCACGAACTCGTACGAGGCCGGCGTGCTCACCGGCAAGGGGCTGTCCTACGGCGGATCCATGGTCCGCACCGAGGCCACCGGCTTCGGAGTCGTGTACTTCCTCAAGGACATGCTCGCCGCAGCGAAGAAGAACATCGATGGTCGGACTGTCTCCGTCTCCGGATCGGGCAACGTCGCGGTCTTCGCTGCCGAGAAGGTCACGGCCTTCGGCGGCACCGTCATCACCATGTCGGACTCGTCGGGATTCATCCATGATCCGGACGGCATCGACACTGAGATCGTCAAGCGCATCAAGTTCGAAGAGCGCGGCCGTATCTCCGAGTACGTCGAGCAGCGCGGTGGGCGCTCCTCCTACCACGAAGGCGGCAACGTCTGGGACGTCGAGGCCGATGTTGCGCTCCCATGTGCGACTCAGAACGAGCTCGACGGTGACTCGGCCGCAACCCTGGTGAAGAACGGCGTCATCGCTCTTGCCGAGGGTGCGAACATGCCCTGCACTCCGGAAGCTGCGAGAATCTTCTCCGAGGCCGGCGTCCTCTTCGCCCCGGGCAAAGCGGCGAACGCCGGAGGCGTCGCCACCAGTGCCCTGGAGATGCAGCAGAATGCCAGCCGCGACTCGTGGGACTTCGACTTCACCGAGGCGCGCCTGGCCGAGATCATGGGGGATGTGCACGACAGCTGCGCAGCCGCCGCCGACGAGTTCGGTTCACCCGGTGACTATGTCGCCGGCGCCAACATCGCCGGATTCATCCGCGTCTCCGAAGCGATGCTGGCCCAGGGGGTCGTGTGATTCGCTGACGCAGCGGATGTCGCGCGGTGCTGCCGACGGCGCGCCGATCGACATCGCCTGACGAAGAGCCCTGTACCGGGCCGGACAGCTTCGGAAGGAAGCTGACCGCTCGCGTGCGGGGCCCTTCGCGTGTGTGAGACGGAGGGTTGTGGCTGACTTGGTGGGAGACCGAGTGTCCGCAGTTCGTGGAAGGGGCCACCTCGGCGCAGGAGATCTCGGCGGATGTCAGCGGTCATCGGCGGTGATCAGTGGTCAACGGGCGTGGTCAGTGACGATCAGCGGGGCCCGATGGTTCCATAGCCCTTGCGCCAGCGCAGCAGAGGCCGACTCGTGCCCGCGTTCTCACCCGCACCCATCGCCACCACCTCGCCGACGACGATGTTGTGGGTGGCCACTTCGAGCACCTCGGTGAGTTCGAGTTCGAACCAGGCGATCGCCTCGGTGAGCACCGGCTGTCCGGCCTGCGGAGCCGGAAAGGTGTCGATGCCTTTGAGAGATCCGTAGAGCGGCTGCCCCGAAGCTCCGAGGCGTTCGGAGATGTCCCTCTGCTCCGCATTCAGCAGCGAGATCGCGAAATGCGAGCTCACCTCCAGGGTCTCCATCATCCGCGAACCTGAGTAGATGCTCACGGCCATGGTCGGCGGATCATAGGAGACGTCGAGGAACGAATCGACGGTGATCGCGTGCAGCGCGGTGCCGCGGGTCGCGGAGACGACGGCGACGGCAGCGGCGATGTCATCACTGAGCTCCCGATAGCGTTCTGTGAGGGATTCGTCGTGGGCCTGGTCCATGACTCACATTCTAGGGAACTACAATGGAGCCATGACCATTCCAGCTTCAGGCGGTTCAGCAACGATCGAGCGCGAGCAGTCCGAGCAGCTTGTCGAGCCCGGAGACCACGAGCGCTTCAGCCACTACGCTCCCAAGGACAAGATCATGGAGTCCATGGTGACCGGGACTCCGCTGATCGCCTTGTGCGGAAAGGTGTGGGTCCCCACTCGCGACCCGGAGCGGTTCCCGATCTGCCCCAAGTGCAAAGAGATCTACGAGACGATGTCCGAAGGACCGCAGGAGTAGATGTCCGCGGAACGTCTCCCATCAGCACCTGGGACCTCCGCTGCAGAACAACTTCCACCGGCTTTCCCCGAACGCGCCGCTTGGGGAACGGCCGGAAAGTTGCGTGCCTGGCAGGCGGAGGCCCTCGAACTCTACTTCCAGAAGCAGCCGAAGGACTTCCTGGCCGTCGCGACTCCCGGCGCCGGTAAGACCACATTCGCTCTGCGTCTGGCCGCCGAGCTCCTGGCTCAGCGGGTCGTCAACCGCGTCACCGTCGTCGCCCCCACCGAACATCTCAAGGTGCAGTGGGCCGATTCGGCGGCGCGAGTCGGCATCAAACTCGACCCCCACTTCAAGAACTCCCAGGGCAGGCACGCACCCGGCTTTCACGGAGTGGCACTGACCTACGCCCAGGTGGCAGCGAAACCGGTCCTCCACCACAACCGGACCGCCGCCGGCCGCACACTCGTCATCCTCGACGAGGTCCATCACGGCGGTGACGCACTGTCATGGGGCGACGCGGTCCGGGAGGCCTTCGGCCCGGCGGTGCGCCGACTGTCCCTGACAGGAACCCCCTTCCGATCGGACACCTCACCGATCCCGTTCGTCACCTACGCTCCCGACGAGAACGGCATCCGCACCTCGGTGGCGGACTACTCCTACGGATACGGTCGCGCGCTCAAGGACTCCGTCGTCCGACCCGTCCTCTTCCTCGCCTACGCCGGGGCGATGAGCTGGCGGACCAAGGCCGGCGACGAGATGTCCCACGTCCTCGGTGAGGAGACGACGAAGGACATCAACGCACAGGCCTGGCGCACAGCGCTCGACCCTAAGGGCGACTGGATCCCAGCCGTGCTCAAGGCCGCCGACCTCCGGCTGACCGAGGTCCGCCGCACCGTCCCCGACGCCGGCGGCCTCGTCATCGCCACCGACCAGGAGGCGGCCCGCGCCTACGCCAAACGCCTCCACGACATCACCGGTGAGAAGCCGACCGTCGTGCTCTCCGACGAGGCCGGTGCCTCGGAGCGGATCGAGCAGTTCCAGAATTCCACCGACAGGTGGATGGTGGCCGTGCGAATGGTCTCCGAAGGCGTCGACGTCCCACGTCTGTGTGTCGGCGTCTACGCGACCTCGTCATCGACCCCGCTGTTCTTCGCTCAGGCGATCGGGCGCTTCGTGCGTGCTCGCAAACGCGGAGAGACCGCCTCGGTGTTCCTGCCTTCCGTGCCGGTCCTGCTGGCGCTGGCGAACACGATGGAGGTCGAACGCGACCACGCCCTCGATCGTCCGACGAACGAAGACGAGAACGACGTCGTCGTCTTCGACGAGCAGGCCATGGAACAGGCGAATCGGAACGAAGGCGCCTCATCCGACCAGCTCGGCTCCTTCGAAGCCCTCGGCGCCGAAGCCCTGTTCGACCGTGTCCTCTACGACGGCGGCGAATTCGGCACCGGCGGTGCCATCGGTTCGGAGGACGAACTCGACTTCATCGGGATCCCTGGACTGCTCGAACCCGATCAGGTCCACGAACTGCTGCGCACCCAGCAGGCCAGGCAGGCCAAACGGAAGACCGCGGCGGCACCGCCACAGCCGGAGACGGCCACCAGCGAACTCGAGCACCGGGCGATGAAGGAAGAGCGCAACCAGCTGCAGAGCCTCGTCGGCGCTTGGTCACGCCGTACCGGCACCCCGCATCAGAACGTGCACGTCGAACTGCGCAAGGCCTGCGGGGGACCGGCCGTGGCTCAGGCCACCCGCGAACAGATCCAGGCCCGGATCGCGAAGCTGCAGGGCTGGTTCGTCGGCAAGAAGTGACGCCGGTCGCGTTCAGTCTGTGTAGAAGACGGTCGGGATAGCCGGTTCGCCGTCCTGCAGACGGCGAGCCGAGCGCGGCAGCTCGGCCAGAGACTCGTCGTGGCGGGCACAGGCCTTCTTCACTCCGGCGGCACCGATGAAGTCCTCGTCGACCTCACCGTCGATGACGAGATCGACGCTGAGCCGACGTCCCTCGCCGACGTCTCCGGGCAGGGACGGAATGCCGACGGCCTCCTCGACGGCGATCGCACCGTCGATGAGTCTCAGCGCCTCCTTGTGCCCGCCCCGCGAGGGTTTGCCGGACGAGTGCTTGGCCACGGACGTCCATTCCCCGGCTTCGTCGGCGCGCGCCACGAGCTTGTACACCAGGCCGGCCGCCGGTGCTCCGGAACCAGTGACGACGCGAGTGCCGACGCCGTAGGAATCGACGGGGGAGGCCGCCAAGGCCGCGATCGCATACTCGTCGAGGTCGCTCGTGACCGTGATCGTCGTGTCGTGGGCGCCGAGGCGGTCCAGCCCGTCCCGGACCTCCCTGGCCTGCTCGATGAGATCCCCGGAATCGATCCGCACCCCGCCGAGGTCCGTGCCGGCCAGTTCGACCGCGGTCGCCAGCGCGTCCTCGACGTCGTAGGTGTCGAGCAGGAGAGTCGTGTCCTGACCCAGCGACTTCAGCTGAGCGGCGAAGGCCTCACGCTCGGAATCATGGAGGAGGGTGAAGGAATGCGCCGAGGTGCCGATCGTGCGCAGCCCGTACCTCAGTCCTGCAGCCAGATTCGACGTCGACGCGAAACCGCCGATGACGGCCGCCCGTGCCGCAGCCACTGCGGCATGCTCGTTCGTGCGTCGTCCGCCCATCTCCGCACACGGGCGATCACCGGCCGCCTGCGCCATCCGGGAGGCCGCCGAGGCGACCGCGCAGTCATAGTTCATCGCCGAGAGGATGAGCGTCTCGAGGATGACGCCCTCGGCGAACGTCGATTCGATCGTCAGCAGCGGTGAACCGGGGAAGTAGACCTCACCCTCGGCATAGCCGCGGATGGTCCCGGAGAACCGGTAGTTCGCCAGCCAGTCGATGGTGCGATCGTCGACGATCTGCTCACGGCTGAGATACGACAGCTCCGCATCGTCGAAGCGGAAATCCCGGATCATCTCGAGGATCCGCCCGGTGCCGGCGACGACACCGTAGCGACGACCGGCAGGAAGTGTGCGGCCGAAGACTTCGAAGAGGCTCTTGCGGTGTGCGGCGCCCGATTCCAAGGCGGCCTGCACCATCGTCAATTCGTACTGATCCGTGAAGAATGCCGTCGAATCGGTGCGTGTGAGATCACTCATAGGCGCGATCTTACGTCACGACAGCGTCAGTCTTCTGCCGTAAGCTGGAAACGTGAGCAATCCAACGACACCAGTTCTGGAGCCGGACGTCGACGTCCGACCGGTCGAAGACCTGGCCAAGCCCTGGCGGACCGTGGTCTTCAACGACCCGGTCAATCTCATGAGCTATGTCAGCTTCGTGTTCCAGAGCTACTTCGGCTATTCCGAGGACAAAGCCGATTCCCTGATGCTCGAAGTCCACGAGAACGGCCGCTCCGTCGTCGCCACCGGTGGTCGCGAAGCGATGGAGCGGGACACCCAGGCGATGCACGAATACGGCCTCTGGGCCGCATGCCAACCCGATTCAGGATCCGACTGAGATATGGCCGCCATCGACGCTCATGGGGACGACATCGTCCTCAGACTCGAGGACAATGAACGTTCTCTCATGCTCACGGTCTTCACCGACCTCGCCGAACTCCTGTCCGAGGCCGACGACGGCGATGCAGACCGACCGGACTCGGAGAACTGGGAAGCCCGGCTCGGACTCGTCGATCGCCCTCGCCCCGAGGACCCGGCGCTGCTGCGGCTGCTGCCCGATGTCGACCCCGACGACGAAGAACGCTCCGCCGAGTTCCGGCGGCTCACCGAATACGACCTCAAACAGGCCAAGGCGCACAATGTGCGCATCGTGCTGCTGGGACTGAGCAAGAGCAGCGACATCACCCTGACCCACGATGAGGTCCTGGCCTGGATGAAGGGACTCAACGACCTGCGGCTCGTGTTCGCCGTGCGCCTGGGCATCGACTCCGAGGAAGCGCAGGAGGAGAAATACGCCCACCGCGAGGACCTCTCCGAATCGGAAGACCTCACCCTGACCCTGTACGATTTCCTGACCTGGATTCAGGACCGACTGACGACGACCTTGCTGGACCAAGCGCAAGGGGATGACGAGACATGAAACTCACTGCCATCGGCACCGCCGGCTCCTTCCCCGGGCGAGGCACCCTCGCCAGCTGCTATCTCATCGAATCCGACGAGGACACGCCCACCCGCATCATCCTCGACCTCGGCTCGGGAGCGCTCAGCCCGCTCCAGCAGACGATCGACACCGATCGTCTGTCGGCAATCGTGCTCAGCCACCTGCACCCTGACCACTGCATGGACATGACCGGTCTCTACGTCAAGCACTGCTTCGACCCGAAGTACTTCAACGGCGACATCTCCGACACCGGCACGATCCGCACCCGCACCCCGGTGCTCGCGCCTCCCGGTGCGAAGGACCGGCTGACCCGCGCTTACTACACCGATCCCGGTCGGTCCCCGGTCGCCAACGGAGGAGACGATTCGGACTTCGACCACGCCTTCGAGTTCTCCGACCTCGACCACGGCAGCCGACACCAGATCGGAACGCTGACGATCGAGTCCTTCCTCGTCGACCATCCCGTCGAGACCTACGCACTGCGGATCACCGATGCCAAGGGCAGCGTCATCACCTATTCCGGTGACAGCGACGAATGCGACAACCTCGTCGCCGCCGCCGAAGGCGCCGATCTCTTCCTCTGCGAGTCCGCCTTCCAAGAGGACCGTGACACCGCTCGTGGCATCCACCTCACCGGAAAGCGAGCCGGGCGAGTGGCCCAGAACGCCGAGGTGGCTTCGCTCGTGCTCACCCACATCCCGATCTGGACCGACTGCTCCATCGTTCGTGGTGAGGCAGCCGGCGAGTTCCACGGTCCCATCGAACTCGCCAAACCCGGAGCCACCTGGACCGTGTGAGTCCGGCGCCTTCGCGCCCGGCACGTGTGAGCTCGGGCGAAGCGGCATGAGCCGCAGCAGAAGAATCCGCAACGACGAAACGAAAGAGGCAGACAGTGCGCGCAGACGGCCGTCAGGCAGACGAACTCCGTGAAGTCAGGATCACCCCCGACTGGATCAACACCGCAGAAGGGTCAGCTCTCATCGAGTTCGGCAACACCCGCGTCCTCTGCGCGGCCTCGCTGACCGAAGGCGTGCCCCGCTGGCTCAAGGGCCAGGGCCGCGGCTGGGTCACCGCCGAATACGCCATGCTGCCGCGGGCCACCGATTCCCGCAGCACGCGAGAGTCCGTCAAGGGCAAACAGGGCGGCCGCACCCACGAGATCTCCCGGCTCATCGGCCGCAGCCTGCGCGCGGTCATCGACATGGAGAAGCTGGGAGAGAACACGCTCGTCCTCGACTGCGACGTCCTCCAGGCCGACGGAGGAACCCGCACCGCCTCGATCACCGGTGCCTATGTGGCGCTGGCCAAAGCCATCGACAAGGGTCGGTCGACCGGGCTCATCCCCGCCGCCCACAACCCGATCATCGACTCCATCTCCGCCATCAGCGTCGGCATCATCGACGGGCAACCCCTGCTGGATCTGCCCTACGTCGAGGACTCCCGCGCCGAGACGGACATGAACGTCGTCATGACCGGATCGGGCAAGTTCGTCGAAGTCCAGGGAACCGCCGAGGGTGCGCCGTTCGACCGCGATGAACTCGGCCAGCTGCTCGACCTCGCGACCAAGGGTTGCACCGATCTCACCCGCATCCAGAACGAGGTGCTCGGACAGTGACGACGCTCGTCCTCGCTACTCACAACGAAGGCAAGAAGCGGGAGCTGCTGACCATTCTCAGCCCCGTCCTCGGCGCCGACACCACGGTGCTCACCGCCGCCGAGGCGGGCCTCGACGATGTCCCCGAGACCGGAGTGACCTTCATCGAGAACGCGCTCATCAAGGCCCGCGCTGCCGCGATGGCCACCGGGAGGACCGCCATCGCCGACGACTCGGGCATCAGCGTCGACGTCCTCGGCGGGGCACCGGGCATCTTCTCCGCTCGATGGTCGGGCACACACGGCGACGACCGGGCCAACCTCGACCTCCTGCTCGCACAGCTGAGCGACATCGCCGAGGAGCACCGGGGCGCCCAGTTCCGGTGTGCCGCGGCGGCCGTGACCGCGGACGGCCGAGAATTCACCGCCGAGGGCGTCATGCCCGGTTCCCTGGCGACCGAACCCCGAGGCGAGAACGGCTTCGGCTACGACCCGATCTTCGTGCCCGAAGGCTCGACGATCAGCGCCGCACAGATGAGCGCCGAAGAGAAGAACTCCCGCTCCCACCGCAGGATCGCCTTCGACGCACTTGCAGAGATCTTCGCCGCCGAACCCGACCTCTGAGCGGCGGGCCTGGGCTTCTGAGAAGCGGGCCCAGGCCTCTGAAGGATGGGCTCGCGCCCGGCTGATGAGCCCGACTCTGCCCGCTGCTCGCACCGGGTCTCGTTCGCGTTCCCGATCCGGCCCAGCATTCGAACTTCGTCGCCTCACCTGGTGAGAACATCGGTTACACTGACGATGCTTGGGTGTTTGGCGAACGACCCGCTCTGCGGTCGGCGAATTCGAGGAGAACAATGAAGACTCCGCGCATCATGACGTGGGTGGCGGGCGCTGCCGCTGTGAGCCTGCTGCTGACGGCCTGCTCGGCCGGGGCATCGGATTCGGGCGAGGATGCGAAGAAGGATTCGATGACCATCGCCTTCACCGCCGAACCGGTCAACCTCGACTTCACCTCCACCTCGGGGGTCGCCATCCCCGAAGCGCTCATGGAGAACGTCTACGAATCGCTCGTCCGCCTCGACGGTGAGGGCGAGATCCAGCCGGCGCTGGCCAAGGACTGGTCGCTCTCCGACGATCGCACGACCTACACCTTCGAACTGCAGGAAGGCGTGAAGTTCTCCAACGGCGCGGACCTCACCAGCGAGGACGTCAAGTACTCCTATGAGCGGGTGCAGAAGGACTGGAAGAACGCGCTGAAGTCGAAGATGGACATCGTCAAATCCATCGAGACCCCCGACGACGACACCGTGAAGATCGAATTGAAGAAGCCGTCGAACACGTGGCTGTTCAACCTCACCAGCCTCGTCGGCGCCGTCTTCGACACCGAGGGCACGAAGGACCTGGCCAACGAGGCCATCGGCACCGGACCCTTCGAGATCGAGAAGTTCACCCGCGGCCAGTCGATCGACTTCGCCGCCCGGGACGACTACTGGGGTGACAAACCCGCCCTGAACTCGGTGCAGTTCAAATACTTCAAGGACGCGGTCTCGGCCTCGAACGCCCTGAAGTCCGGAGAGATCGACCTCGTCTCCAACCTCCAGGCCCCCGAACTGGCCGGCGAATACCAGAGCGACGACTACCAGATCGTCTCCGGCACCACCAACGGCGAAGTCGTGCTGTCGATGAACAATGCGAAGGGGATCTTCAAGGACAAGAAGGCCCGCGAAGCAGTCATGCACGCCATCGACCGCAAGGCCGTGCTCGACACCGCCTGGGCAGGCTACGGCGAACTCATCGGCTCGATGGTCCCACCGACCGATCCGTACTACGAGGACCTCACCGGGGTCTGGAAGTACGACCCGAAGACGGCGAAGGAGCTCGTCGACGAGGCCGGGATCAAGGGGGAGGAGTTCTCCTTCACCGTGCCCAACCTGCCGTATGCGAAGGCGATCTCCGAGATCGTGTCCGCCCAGCTCGAAGAGGTCGGACTCAAGGCGAAGGTGACGACCCAGGAGTTCCCCGCCGTCTGGCTGGACAAGACGTTCACCGAACACGACTTCGACATGTCGGTGATCAACCATGCCGAACCGCGGGACATCCTCACGGTGTTCTCCAAGGACTACTACATCGGCTACGACGATGCGAAGATCAAGAAGATCGCCGAGAAGGCGGACACCGGAACGGAGGAAGAGTACATCTCCGGAATGAAGGAGATCGCGAAGACGATCACCGACGATGCGGCCTCGGACTTCCTGTTCCTGTTCCCGAACCTCGTCATCGCCAAGGCCGACATCGAGGGCGTCCCCGCCAACCGGGTCTCCGACGCGTTCAAGATCGCGGACCTCAGCTGGAAGTGATCGACCCGTTCGATGCTCACCTACGCAGCCAACCGTGCGATCCAGTTCGCACTCTCCCTCATCGTCGCCTCGGTGGTGGTGTTCGCACTGATGAGCCTGCTGCCCGGCAACGCGGCGCAGGTGGCTCTGGGCACCAACGCCACCCCTGAGGCGGTGGCGGCGCTGGAGGCCCAGTACGGCCTCGACCGGCCGCCGGTCGTCCGCTACTTCGACTGGGTTGTCGGCATGCTCGGCGGCGACTTCGGCACCTCCTACGTCACCGGGGCGGCGATCACTCCGGTCATCATCGACAGCGTCCAGGTCACCGCGATCCTCGTCATCGCCGCAATCGCGCTGTCGATCCTCATCGCCGTGCCGCTGGGCACCTTCGCCGCGCTCGAACAGCGCAGCTGGATCGGAGTGACGATCTCCGCGGCAAGCCAGGTGGGCATCGCGATCCCGAACTTCCTCGCCGCCATCATCCTCATCATCGTCTTCTCACTCACCCTCGGCTGGTTCCCCTCCCAGGGCTGGATGGCTCCGATCGAGGGCGTCGGCGGATTCCTGCTCCGACTCGTCCTGCCCGTGGTCTCACTGGCGCTGGTGCAGGCGGCCATCCTCACCCGCTATGTGCGCTCGGCTGTGCTCGACGTGATGCGTGAGGACTTCATCCGCACCGCCCGAGCGAAGGGCCTGACCAGAACGAAAGCCCTGTTCGTCCACGGTCTGCGCAACGCTGCGATCCCCGTCATCACAGTCGCCGGTGTGCAGCTGGCGACCCTGCTCGTCGGTGCCGTGATCATCGAACAGATCTTCGTCCTACCGGGCATCGGGTCCGAACTCGTGCGCGCAGTGGCTAACCGAGACCTCATCGCGGTTCAGGGCATCGTCATGGTCCTCGTGCTGCTCGTGCTCATCATCAACCTCATCGTCGACATCCTCGTGCCCCTCGTCGATCCCCGAATCCGGAACGCCGCATGAGTGAGATGCCCACCGGTGCGAACAGCCCCCGCGATGACGTCGCCCTCGACGTGAGCGCAGCGACCGCCTCGGCGCCGGAACCTGCGACCGGGCGCCGTCGCTCACGCCTGCGGCTGAACTCCTCGATGATCATCGGCGCCTGCCTCGTCGTCCTCATCCTCGGCCTCGCCCTGGTCTCCTTCGTCTGGACCCCGTACGGGCCCAGCGAGATCGACCCGGTCGCCAGGCTCCGCGCGGGCAGCCCCGCCCACCCGTTCGGCACCGACAGATTCGGTCGGGACACGCTGACCTGGGTGATGTACGGGGCGAGGATCACGCTCATGGTCGGCGTCGTGGCCGTGGGCATCGCGCTGCTCATCGGCACCCCGATCGGGATCGTGTCCGCGATCTTCGCCAAACAGCCGTGGGGGATGTGGATCGACGCGGTGATCATGCGCGCCAACGACATCCTGCTGGCCTTCCCCGCCCTGCTGCTGGCGATCATCTTCGCCGCCGTATATTCGCCTGGGACGGGTCCGGCCATGGTCGCCGTCGGCATCGCCGCGATCCCCGGGTTCGCGCGGGTGGCCAGGTCGGGGACGCTGCAGGTGCTCGGCTCCGAATACGTCCGCGCCGCGCGGGCTTCGAATCGTTGGATCCCGGCGATCGCCGTGGTCCATGTGCTGCCGAACATCGCCGGAATGGTCATCGTCCAAGCCTCGGTGGCGTTCGCGATCTCCGTCCTCGCCGAGGCGGGGCTGTCCTTCCTCGGGCTCGGAACCCAGGCGCCGGTTCCCTCCTGGGGGCGGATGCTGCAGGAGTCCCAGCAGTTCCTGTCCACCCATCCGGAGCTCGCCCTGTGGCCGGGACTGTTCATCGCGCTCGCCGTCCTCGGGTTCAACCTCTTAGGGGATGGCCTGCGTGACCGATTCGACCCGAAGATGGAGGCCAGGGGTGCCTGAGAACCTGCTCGAGGTCCGCAACCTCACCATCACTCCTGCCGGCGCCGAGGTGCCCGTGCTCGACGACGTCAGCCTCAGCCTGGCGCCGGGGGAGAGGGTCGGCCTGATCGGAGAATCCGGATCCGGGAAATCGCTGACCGCACTGTCGGTCATGGGACTGCTGCCCGAGGAACTGCACGCGCAGGGCACCGTGAGTCTGCAGGGGCATGGCGGCAGCCTCCTCGAGGCGAACGAGAAGACCCTGGCCGGGCTGCGCTCGGACATCGTCTCGATGGTGTTCCAAGAGCCGATGAGTGCGCTCAATCCGCTCATGCGCATCGGCGACCAGATCGCCGAGGTGCTGCGCATCCACCGCAGGGTTCCCCGCGCGCTGATCCCGGGACGGGTGTGCGAACTCCTCGCCGATGTCCATATGCCCGACCCGGACAGTGCGCGCTTCGCCTATCCGCACCAGATGTCCGGCGGGCAGCGGCAGCGGGTCATGCTGGCCATCGCCCTGGCCAACTCGCCGAGGCTGCTCATCTGCGACGAACCGACGACCGCCCTCGACGTCACCGTGCAGAGACGCATGCTCGACCTCATCGCCGAACGGGTCGCCGCCGTGGAGGCCGGTCTGCTGTTCATCACCCACGACCTCGCCGTCGTCGCCGGTGTCTGCGACCGGGTGATCGTCATGTACCGCGGGCGGATCGTCGAGACCGGCACCGTCACCGAGATCTTCACCGCACCCCGGCACGAGTACACTCGCGGACTGCTGGCCTCCTCCGACCTCGAGGCCACCGATGACCGCGGTCGCCTGTTCACATTGAAGACCGCGCTCGACTATGCGGGACCGCGCGTGCCGACCCGTGACTCGTCGACGGATGCGAACCGCGCGGCCGACGGTCAGGGTGGGGCCGCCTCGACGACGGGATCGGCACCGCTCATCGAGGTCTCCGACGTCACTCGCGTCTTCAAGGGCCGGGGCCTCTTCGGTCGTCGACGATCAGACGTCACGGCCCTGGGCGGCATCGACTTCAGCGTCGCCGCAGGGGAGCGGCTGGGCATCGTCGGCGAATCCGGGTCCGGGAAGTCAACGCTGCTGAACATCCTCTCCGGACTCGACCGGCCCACGACCGGGCATGTCAGGGTCGGCGACATCCGGGTCGAGGCGGCGAGCTCGACCGCCCTGCGCGCGTTGCGGGAGAACCTCCAGATCGTGTTCCAAGACCCATTCGCGTCGCTCGATCCGCGGATGCGGGTCGCCGACATCGTCGCCGAACCGCTCGTCGCGGCCGGGGTCGACAAGGACGAGAGAAGCGCCAGGGTCGAGGAGATGATCGCGGCAGTCGACCTCGACGCACAGTCCCTGCGGCGCTACCCGCACCAATTCTCCGGCGGGCAGCGCCAGCGCATTTCGATCGCCCGCGCCCTGGTCACTCGGCCGCAGATCCTCGTCGCCGACGAACCGGTCTCAGCGCTCGACGTCTCGGTGCGCGCCCAGGTGCTCAACCTGCTCACCGACCTCGTCGAAGACTATGCGCTCACGCTGCTGTTCGTCTCCCACGACCTCGGTGTCGTCAAACACCTGTGCTCGCAGGTCATCGTCATGAAGGACGGTCAGATCGTCGAATCCGGGGCCACCGAGGACATCTACTCGAACCCTCAGCAGGAGTACACCCGGCGTCTCATCGCCGCCACACCGAGCCTCGCCGACGCGCTCGCTTCCACCGGGTGAAACGCATTCAGCACCGGATCGGCAGGGCCACGGCACCGACGGATGTTCGGAGTACGGCACCGGGCGCACAAGCACCGACACACGACATCAGAACCATCGAAAGGAAGGGCGGAACGTGACCACCACGCTTGCCGATCACAGTGCGGCCGCTATGGCGGCCGGATACGCATCCGGAGACTTCGACCCGATCGAGGTGCATGCCGCGGTCGTGGACAGGATGGACGAATGCGAACCGGTCATCAACGCCCTGTTCCACCGCGATGACGACCGTTCCCGCGCAGCCGCCGTGGCCAGTGCCGCTCGCTGGCGCGAAGGCAGTCCGTTGAGCGACCTCGACGGTGTGCCGGTGACGATCAAGGAGAACATCGCGCGCCGCGGCGTGCCCCTGCCCAGCGGGCACGCGTGGGTCGAGATGCCGATCTCCGACCACGACGCCCCGATCACACAGCGACTCGAGGAAGCCGGCGCCGTCATCCTCGGATCGACGACGATGCCCGACTGGGGAATGCTGTCCTCGGGAGTCTCCTCCCTGCACGGAGTCACCCGTTCACCGCTCGACCCGAGTCTGACCACGGGCGGCTCGAGTGCCGGAGCGGGAGCGGCGGCCGCGGCCGGGTACGGCCCCATCCACATCGGCTCCGATATCGGCGGCTCGATCCGCCTGCCGTGCACATGGCTGGGCTTGGCCGGGCTCAAACCCAGTTTCGGTCGGATTCCTCTCGACGCGCCCTACCTCGGGCGGTGCGCCGGTCCGCTCGCACGCCGGATGTCGGATGTCCGGGCCGCCATGGACATCGTCTCCGCCCCCGATGACCGGGACTATTCGCGGCTGCCGCGCTTCGCCTCCGACGATCTTCCGGCCGGCCCCGGCTGCGGGTCAGACGCCCCGTTCGATCCGCGTGGGCTGCGGATCGGTCTGCACCTCGATGCCGGGTGCGGAGTGGCCGTCGATGCTCAGGTGCGATCCACCATCACCGAGGCGGCCGAGAGCTTCGCCGCGGCCGGTGCCGAGATCGTCATGATCGAGCCCTTCATCGACGATGACCTGCTCCACGACATGGACCTGTTCTGGCGAGTGCGGTCGTGGGCGGACCTCAAGGCGCTGCCGGTCGAGGAGCAGGCGCTCATCCTGCCCTACATCCAGCAGTGGGCCCAGGATGGGGCGGACACCAGCGGCGTCGAGCTGATGAACTGCTATCACAGTGTGCAGGAGATCCGGCGGCGCACCATCGCGGCCACCTCCGGATTCGACCTGGTCATCTCGCCCACGTCACCGGATGCCGCGTTCCCGGCAGAGCAGCCGATGCCCTATCCGAAGGTGCACGAGCCGATGGGGCACGTCGGGTTCACCATGCCCTACAACATGTCCGAACAGCCCGCTGCGACGGTGCTGGCCGGATTCATGCCCGATGGTCGGACCATCGGCGCTCAGCTCATCGGTCGCCGCTTCGCCGACGATGTCGTCATGGCCGCCGGCGCCTGGTTCGAAGATGCCGGCGGTCTTGAGACGCCAGAACGGGCGGCGATGAGCTGAACGCTCACCGCCGCCCGTCGAGGGTCGCGGTGCGGGTGCCGCAGAGCTGGTGCCGCAGGGTGGCGCAGAGTCTCAGAAGTCGAAGAATTCGACCTTGAGCTTGTCTCCGTCGATCTTCACGCTGCCGGAGACCGAGAGAGCATTGCCGTTGGAGAAGTATGAGGAGCCGGCGGCCTTGCCGTCGACGGTGAAGTCGAACTTGCCGGGCTTCTCGGTGAAGAACGAACCGGTGTTCGTGTCACCCGCACTGAACGAGGCCTTCACCTTGGGCATGTCCTTCATGGTCCACTTCGCGGAGTCCTTCTTCGCCAGATCGTCGAGCTTCTTGTCCGAACCGCCGACAGGGATCTCGGTGGGATCGAACTTGATGAACTTGCACTTGGGCTTGATGCTCTTGTTGTCGAAGCACTTCTTGAGCTCGGCCTCGACCTGCTTCTGGACTTCCTTCTGGAACTTATCCGTGGGGGTGAGATCGAGGTTGAGGGTCGTAGGAGACACCTGCCCTTCGTTCGGCTGGCCGCCCGGGGGGAAGGCCTTCGGGAAGTTCACTCCGGCGGTGTCGGAAGCCTCCGAGATCCACTTGTTCGACGGGATCTTGAAGTCGTAGTTGCCGGGGTAGACGGCGAACGAAGTGGTTCCCGACTTCACTTTGTAGTCCTCACCGTTGACGGTGAGACCGTCGGCGGCGGGAACGTCGAGTGAGACGACGTTGAGGTCGGGGCCGGTCATCGTCCATTTGTCGAAGAACAGATCCTGCTTCCCGTCCTTCTTCGCCGCAAGATCGACATTGTAAGGACTGCCGTCGAGCTCATATGAGACGGTGACGGTGCCCTTGTCCCCGTCCACCTTCGACGACTCCACCTTCGCCTTCTCGATCTTCGCCGATGACGCGTCGGTGAACTCTTTGGACAGCAGATCGAGATTCGTGCCCTCCGGGCGCGGTGAGGGCGCGATCTTCTCGGCGGCGGCGAAGTCGCCCTTGTTGAGAGCCTCGACATAGTCCGCGGCCACCTTGTCGGGACCGTAGTTGTTCTTATTGACGCTGCCGATGACGAGGAAGCCGACGAGCACGAGAATGATGACGAGAGCGACCGCACCGAGAGTGATGAAGAGCGGAAGCTTGCTCTTCTTCTTCTCAGGACGGGAATCGGCCCGAGTCGCAGCGGCCTGCGAGCCGGCGAAGCCCGGCGCCGGCGCCGGCTGTGGAATCGCCTGCGACTGTCCGGGCCCGGAGCCGGTCTGATTCGGGTTCGGACCCGAACCGGTCTGGTACTGGCCCGGCTGACTCTGCCCGGCCTGGTTCGGTGCCGCCTGGTTCTGTGCTCCGGGGTAGGGAGTGCCGCTCTGACCGCCAGGGTTCGGTGTCTGACCGCCAGGGTACGGTGCACTCGAATTCTGCGCGTTCTGGTACTGACCTCCCTGGTACTGGCCGTTCTGGGGCTGACCGTTCTGAGGGCCGGCACCGGGGTAGGGGCCGGCGGGCGGGTAGACCGGTGCCTCATTCGGCTGCTGCGGAGCCCCATCCTGCTGGCCGAGACCGGCCTGGGAGCCGGTCCCCGAATACTGCGGGGCTCGGTCCTGTTGCGAGGCGGCCGGCGTCACGGTGGGCCGGGCCGAAGAATCCCCACTGGAGCTGCCGAGTGGAGGTGCCTGGTCGTCGGGGACCGACGAGTCAGCAGAGGACTGTGACGATTCAGACGCCTCGGGAGGGGTGTTCGACTCCTCGGAAGGGGAGGACGTTGCGGGGCTCACATCCTCAGCGGCGGCCGAACCTCGGTCGTCGTCGGTGTGCTCGCCAGGCGACTTCGCGCCGCCGGTATTCGGAGGCTCGCTGGGTGGTGGCGGGAAATTGAGGTGATCGTTCCCGTTGCTCATCGTGGGGTTCATCCTTTGCGTGTACAAGCCTGTCCTGGCGCAATTGTACTTCCCAGAACAGGGAATCGCGCTGTCAATACCGGGAAGCCGGCTCGAAGTCAGCGAAAATGGTGCTGATGCAGACTTCTCCCCACCCTCAGACCCTCCGCCGAACGATCGTCAACGCACTCATCGAAGTCGTGAAGATCGACCTCATCGTCGTGCCCGCTGTCTTCGTGGCGGCAATCGTCTTCTGGATCATCGGGCTCGGCTCACAGCTTCCCTATTCGGCCGTTCCCGAATGGGCCTTCGCACTGTGGGCGGCGATCTCGGGACTGAGCGTGACCACCCTCGGCTTCGACTTCTCCCTGGCACCGAGTCTCGTCACTCTCGGACTGTGGCTGCTCGTGGCCGCGGCGGCCAAGCGACTGGTCGCCGGTGTCGCTGCTGCGGACTGGGACGACGATGAGGTCGCACTCGGCCAGTGGTGGACGATCGTCGGCGCCGGACTGGGGACGTTCACGCTCGCCTACGCTGCCCCTCTGGTGGCTCTCGCGCTCTTCGTCGGGCAGGCGACGATGACTCCGCTCGGTTTCCTCCGTCTCGTTCTCTTTCTGCTGTCGGCGCTGTTCTTCGGGTGCCTTCGGGTCCGCGGGATCGACGATTTCCCGGGACTGCGACTTCTCGACGACAGAGCCTGGGACGTCGGTGTCAGGCTCGCCCGCCGGCTGGTCTGGGGTGGGCTCGTCGCTGCGGTGATCATCCTCGCGGTCGGATTCGTCCTCCGCTGGGAGGAGGTGACCGACTCGATGCAGGTCTACAGTTCGCCGGTCGCCGCAGGCCTCGGCCTCCTCATCGTGCAGGTGCTCTTCGCCCCGGGCATTCTCTTCTCTGCACTCTCGTGGTCTGCCGGCACCGGTGTCGGTCTCGGAGGAGCGGGCACGAGTTCGGCGTTCAGCGCGACCGCCTCACCGGTCCCCGATGTGCCGGTTCTCCAGCTTCTCATCGGGGACTACCCGGCATGGACGGCAGCCGCGCCCATCCTCCTCGTCGTCCTCGGTCTGCTCTGCACCATCCTCGGACGGTTCCGGGCTCGGGACGTGCTCGAGAGCTCGTGGACGGGGATCGGCGTCGCCGCCGGAATCGTCTTCGTCGGTGCGGAGGTCATCGCGGTCTTCTCCTCCGGTGCACTGGGGCCGCTGGGACTCGCCGATTTCGGTCCCTCGGCGCTCACCTCGGCGCTGGTGATCACTGCGTGGATCGGTGCGGGGATGAGCGTCGGCCTGCTGCTGATCCGATTGTCGAACCTGCAGCCGGGGCCGGGTGATGATGGTCTCGGGGTCGACGATGACGGTGGGTACTTCGGAGACGACGCCGTCCTCGATGACGACGAGGTCCGCTGAGCAGGGACGCAGGGGTCAGCTGTGACGCCGGGGACGGCTGTATCGGGGCCGGGGATGCCGTGCTCAGCGGCAGGCAGGTACGCCGAGGTTCACGGATGAGTCCTCAGACGGGCAGGTCCGAGGTGCCGAAGCACACCGGTCTCAGTTGGTTCCGGGGATGTCGAGGTCCTGCCCGGTGATCTGTTTGAACCAGTCGCCGAGGCCGGTCTGGTATTCGCTCGTGCAGGACAGCTGAGCCTGCTGGGTGATCGCGTCGCGCAGGCACTCCTCGTACTTCGACTGCACCGGCCAGAGGATGACCGAGGACATCGTCGAGAAGATGAGATAGAGGCTGAGCAGTCCGCCGAGGATGCCCAGCGACATGTTCCTCCGCTGCTTCGTCTTGACCACGGCGACGATGTACTTCACCGACCACACGATCGCGGCGATGGCGAAGCCGACGGCGGCGAGCTTGAACGGCAGCTGGTAGGTGAACGTCAGCACCGAGGCGAGGATGAGCAGGATGAGGACGAGCCCGTGTCGTGCCGGAGCCGCCTGCTGCTCCTCTTCGCGAGTCGGGGCCTTCTTCTCTTCGGTGCTGTTTGGTGACGTCACTCCGTCAGTTTCTCACAGACGACTGACAAATGCCTCGACGGGCGGTGCCCGAACGCCGAACTGTGTCCGGGTGCCGAGTGCCGGGGCGCCTCGCTCCGTCGCAGACGTTAGACTGTGCGGGTGCGCATCGTTCTTCTGGCCTCAGGCTCCGGTACCCTCACGCAGGCAGTCATCGACGCATTCGTCGATGGTGCGCGCGGTGTCGACATCTGCGCGGTCGGGTCGGATTCTCCGACGGCAGGTGTCCTCGACCGAGCACGCAGCCACGATGTGCCGACCTTCGTCGTCCGTCCCAAGGACTTCACGGACCGTGCGATGTGGAACGAAGCCCTGCGGAAGACCGTCGCCGAGTACGCACCCGATTGGGTGGTCTCGGCGGGATTCATGCGCATCCTCGGCGAGGACTTCGTCGCGGCGTTCCCACAGCACATCATCAACACGCATCCTGCACTCCTGCCCTCGTTCCCGGGCGCGCACGGAGTGCGTGACGCGCTCGCCCACGGGGTGAAGATCACCGGGGGAACCATCCACCTCGTCGACACCGGCGTCGACACCGGTCCGATCATCGCGCAGTACGCGGTGCCCATCGGGGACGATGACACCGAAGAGACCGTGCACGAACGGATCAAGACCCGCGAACGGGAGGAACTCGTCCGCGTCCTCGCCCATCTCGCCCACTCCGACCTCGTCGTCGATGGTCGGCATGTCCGCGGATATGCCGCCTCGGCGACGGTGCCGAACTGAACCCAGCCGTGCGAAGAACCGACCGGCGACCGAACCTCAAGGAGGATCTGTGACAGGAACCCGCGCGATCAAGAGAGCGCTGATCAGCGTCTACGACAAGACCGGTCTGGAGGATCTGGCCCGCGGACTGAGCGCCAACGGCGTGCAGATCGTGTCGACCGGATCGACGGCCGCGAAGATCGCCGAGGCGGGGGTCGACGTCACGAAGGTCGAAGAGCTGACCGGGTTCCCCGAATGTCTCGAAGGGCGGGTCAAGACCCTCCACCCACGCGTGCACGCGGGGATCCTCGCCGATTCCCGCAAACCCGATCACCTCGAACAGCTGGCCGAGCTCGAGATCGACCCTTTCGACCTCGTCATCGTCAACCTCTACCCCTTCGCCGACACGGTCGCCAGCGGTGCCGGCTTCGACGACTGCATCGAACAGATCGACATCGGGGGACCCTCGATGGTGCGTGCTGCCGCGAAGAACCACCCCACCGTCACCGTCGTCACCGATCCGACCGACTACCAAGCGGTGCTCGACGCGGCCGCAGGGGAAGGCTTCGACCTCGCGGCGCGACGCTCGTTCGCCGCCCGCGCCTTCGCCCACACCGCGGCCTATGACACCGCCGTGGCCGCATGGTTCGCCGCCGAGCTCGGCACCGACGAACAGCCGGCCTTCGCCGGAGTCACCGGTGAGAAGATCGCCGACCTGCGCTACGGAGAGAACCCGCACCAGGCCGCCGCCGTCTACGCCGACGGGACCCGCGGAATCGCCGGGGCCACCCTGCTCGGCGGCAAAGCGATGTCGTATAACAACTACACCGACACCGATGCCGCGATCCGTGCCGCCTTCGATTTCGACCAGCCCGCCGTGGCGATCATCAAGCACGCCAACCCGTGCGGGATCGCCGTCGGTGAGACCGCGGCCGCCGCCCATGCGGCCGCCCACGCCTGCGACCCGCTCTCGGCCTACGGCGGAGTGATCGCAGTCAACCGTGAGGTCGACGCCGAACTCGCCGCGTCGATCAAGCCGATCTTCACCGAGTGCCTGGCCGCTCCCTCCTTCACCGAGGAGGCCCTGGAGATTCTGTCGACGAAGAAGAACCTGCGTCTGCTCGAACTCGGCGACGTCGACGTGCCCGCCTCGGAGATCAAGCCGATCAGCGGCGGGTTCCTCGTCCAGGACCGTGATGCCTTCCAAGCCGAAGGAGACTCCCCGGAGAACTGGACGCTGGCCGCGGGACCTGCCGCAGCCCCGGAGGTCCTGGCCGACCTCGAGTTCGCGTGGCGAGCCGGTCGGGCCGTGAAGTCCAATGCCATTCTGCTCGCGAAGAGCGGGGCCTCCGTCGGCGTGGGCATGGGCCAGGTCAACCGGGTCGACTCCGCAAAGCTGGCCGTCGAGCGGGCCGGAGCCGAACGCGCCGCCGGGTCCGTCGCCGCCTCGGACGCCTTCTTCCCGTTCCCGGACGGCCTGCAGATCCTCATCGACGCCGGCGTCACCGCCGTCGTCCAGCCGGGCGGATCGATCCGCGACGACGAAGTCATCGCTGCCGCCGAAACGGCAGGCATCACGATGTACCTGACCGGGAGCCGCCATTTCTTCCACTGAGATGAGACACCCTCACCCCCGCCATGCCCGGCGGGGGCGGGGGAGAGGCCCAATCTCCAAGCGGTGGATCTATTGGAAGCGCCGGTACGCGCATCCCACCCGCCGCGATTGGGTGCTGCTCGGCTGCCTCCTCGGGGCGGGCGCCGCCGCAGCATGCACCTTCATCGACTTCCGCCTCGGCGCCGTCGTCCTGGCCGTGGTGCCGGCAGTCCTGGCCGTGTTCAGGGCGATGCCGCCGCCGTGGAACGAGGTGTGGACCAATCGTTCGAAGGCCGTCGACATCACCACATGCGTGCTGTTCGCCGTCCTGCTGATCGGACTGGCGTTCATCGTCCCGCAGTCGCGATGACCTCGATTATGTGCATTTTCTGGGAAATGGAACCCGCCGGTGTCGTCGCGCCGGAATCAGTGGCAGGGTGAGTGTCGTCAGAGGTTCGCTTCGAACCTTTTCCGATGAAAGGAGACAGCATGGGACTCGACGATCTTACTAACAAAGCCAAGGACGCCTTGAATAGCGATAAGGGTGAAGAGATCAGCGACCAGGGCCTGGACAAGGCCTCGGACGCAGCCAACAATGTCACCGGTGGAAAGTTCGAAGACCAGATCAACAAGGGTCGCGACGGAGCCGACGACAAGCTTGGCAACGAATGACCTTCATTCCATAGCCGCGTCCGGCATGGACAAAGCGCCGAGGAGAACTCCGGTTCTCCTCGGCGCTTTCTTCGTGCGACGGACCGGCCAGAGCAGGCGGACCGGTCAGCCCGGGCTGGTCTGACCGGCTTGGTCTGACCGGGCCGGGGCTGACCAGCCGCATGACCGAGTCTCTCAGCCCAGCTTTTCGATCGGTGCGTAGCGCAGCAGCAGTCGCTTCGACCCGGCCGAACCGAAGTCGACGACCGCGACCGTCTTGTCACCGACCCCGTTGACCTCGGTGACGGTGCCGAGGCCGAAGGACTCGTGCGAGACCTTCTCCCCGACCTCGACGGAGATGACCTCTCGATTGGGGCGGATCCGATTGGGGAATCCGGCCACCGGCGCCGAGGCGGACGAACCGGAGCGCGACCGGGACGAACCGCCTGTCGAACGCGACGAACCGAAACCGCCGGAGTATCCGGACGACGAGCCCCCGGAGCCGTACGCACCGGACCCGTAACCGCCCGAGCCGAATCCACCGGAGAAGCTGCCTGTGTTCTCCCAGGTGATGAGGCTCTCCGGGATCTCGCCGAGGAATCGACTCGGCGGGTTGTACTGCGGCTGGCCCCACATGCTTCGGGTCTCGGCACGGGTGACGAGCAAACGCTGACGGGCGCGTGTGAGCCCGACATAGGCCAGGCGGCGTTCCTCGGAGAGCTCCTGCGGATTCTCGAACGACCGGGCGTGGGGGAAGCCGCCGTCCTCGAGACCGGTGAGGAAGACGACCGGGAACTCCAGCCCCTTCGCCGTGTGCAGCGTCATCAGCGTGACCTGACCGAGTTCGGCATCGGGGATCTGATCGGTGTCCGACGCCAGAGCCACCTGCTCGAGGAACTGGTCGATGGCCGCAGGGCCCACCCCGGGCACCGCTTCGACAGCCGATTCCTCGTCCTCGGCAGCCTCGTCTGAGCCGGTGTCGGACGTGGCGGTCTGCGGACCGGTCGATTCGTCGTCACGGTCGGCCGCCTCGGCGTCGGTGCCTGCCTCATCTGCCGCCGTGGCGGACTCCGCACCCGATGCCTGCGAACCAGAGCCATCGCCGTCGGAATCGACGGCGGCCTCCCGTGTGGCGACGAAGTCTTCGGCCACAGCGACGAGCTCGGCGAGGTTGTCCACCCGCGATTCGTCCTGCGGATCCGTGCTCTTCTGCAGCGACTCGAGGTAACCGGATTGTTCGAGGATCGCCTCGATGACCCGCGACAGAGGAGAGGACTCGGCTGTCGAGCGCAGATCCTGCATGAGATCGTAGAACTTCTGCACCGAGGTCAGGGCGCGCGAACTCAGGTGAGGGATCTCATCGAGCCGGCCCAGCGCAGTGTAGAAGCTGATGCTCTCACGGTCCGCGAAGTCGGCGATGAGACCCTCGGTGCGATCACCGATGGAGCGTTTGGGCACATTGAGGATGCGACGCAGATTGACGTCGTCATCGGGATTGGCGACCACGCGGAGGTAGGCGAGGGCGTCCTTGATCTCTTTGCGCTCGTAGAAGCGGGTGCCGCCGACGACCTTGTAGGGAATGCCCGACCGCACCAGGGCGTCCTCGATCGCACGCGACTGCGCGTTCGTGCGGTAGAAGACGGCGAAGTCACCGTAGGTGTACTTCTCCTCGTCGATGAGGTCGTCGATGCGGTCGACGATGAACCGTGCCTCGCCCTGCTCGTTCTCGGCCACCCAGCCGATGATCGGCTCACCCGAGCCTTCGGAGGTCCACAGCTTCTTCTCGCGCCGATCGTCGTTGTTCGCGATGACCGCGTTCGCCGCGTCGAGGATGTTCTGCGTCGACCGGTAGTTCTGCTCGAGCAGGATGGTGTCCGCGTTCGGGAAGTCCTTCTCGAACTCGACGATATTGCGCACAGTCGCCCCGCGGAAAGCGTAGATCGACTGGTCGGCGTCGCCGACGACGGTGAGTTCGGCGCCTGTGGACCCTCCGGCACCGTCCCCGGCCAGAGCCTTGATGAGCGCGTACTGAGCCGGGTTCGTGTCCTGGTACTCGTCGACGTGGATATGACGGAACCGACGACGGTAGGAATCGGCCACCTCGGGGAAGGCTCCGAAGAGGTGAACGGTCTCGGCGATGAGGTCGTCGAAGTCGAAGGCGTTGGCCAGTCGCAGGCGGGAGGTGTAGCGCTTGAAGACGTCGGCGAGCACCTCATCGGCAGGGTTGTTCGGTCGTGGGATGAAGTCGTCAGGCGTCTGCAGGTCGTTCTTGAGGTTCGAGATGCGATGCAGGATGGCCCGCGGTGCGTACTTCTTCGTATCCAAGCCGAGCTCCTTGAGGATCTGAGCGACGAGGCGCTGAGCGTCCTGAGCGTCGTAGATCGTGAAGTTCGACTTCATGCCCAGCACCTTCGCCTCCCGGCGGAGGATGCGCACGCACGAGGAGTGGAACGTCGAGACCCACATGGCACGCGAAGCCGGGCCGACGATGGAGGAGACGCGTTCGGCCATCTCCTTGGCCGCCTTGTTCGTGAAGGTGATGGCGAGCACCTCGCCGGGGTGGGCGCGTCCGGTGGCCAGCGCATAGGCGATGCGGCGGGTGAGCACCGTGGTCTTGCCCGATCCGGCCCCGGCGACGATGAGCAGCGGGGAACCGGTGTGGATCACGGCCTCGCGCTGCCTGGGATTGAGCCCGGTGAGGAGTTCGGCCGCCCGGGAATCGGCGCCGGCGGCATGGTCGATGTGTTCAGCTGCAGCAGTCATGTCGCCATCAACGATACCGTCAGCCTCTGACACGACACGATCCCGCCGTCCTCCCCACCCCATTTGCTACCTGACGGCGGCCCAGCAACCCCGCGCGAAGTTGCTGGGCCGCCGTCAGGTAGCAATCAGTGGATGAAGACGGCTATGAGGACGTTGAGGACCGCGAAGGCGAACGTCAGATGCGCCAGCGTGGCCGAGGGGCTCTTCACAGCCGTGGCCACACCTCCCTCGGCGGGGGCCGATGCGGCGAAGGCCTTCTCCTTCTTATTGCCGATGAAAGCGAAGACGGTGACGAGGATCGCTACGACTAGTTTGATCCCGAGCTTCATGTGGTTGACGTCCCCGTCGCCCACCTCTGCCAGACCCATGAGCAGCAGTCCCGTGATGAGCTGCAGATAGGCCGCATGGAGCATTCCGGGCACCACTTTCGGTGAGCGGATGACCGTGAAATAGCCGCCGACGATGATCGCCATTCCGACCAGATGCAGGGTCAGTAGAATCTCGCGTAGAATTTCCATAGCGTTCATCGTAGTGGCATGATGGTGTCTCGTGAGCGCGGGCCCCTGAACTGGTCACGCTGTTCCGCCCTGGTGTAATGGCAGCACGCCGGCCTTTGGAGCCGTGCAGTATAGGTTCGAATCCTATGGGCGGAGCTGGCCCAATCCGACTTGCGAAGGATTCAACTATGTCGCAGACTTCACCGACCGCCGTCATCGTACTGGCCGCCGGCCAGGGAACCCGTATGAAGTCGGCGCTTCCCAAGGTGATGCATCCCATCGGAGGGCGCTCCCTGCTCCACCATGCCGTGTCCGCCGCGGCCGGCACCTCGCCCGAGCACCTCGTCGTCGTGGTCCGTCACGAACGCGACCAGCTCGTCGCCCATCTCGACTCCCTGCCCCTGGCCTCCCAGCGCACCCTGCTCATCGCCGATCAGGATGAGGTTCCCGGCACCGGCCGGGCCACCGAATGTGCGCTCACCCAGCTCCCCGAGGATCTCACCGGCACCATCGTCGTCACCTACGGCGACGTTCCGCTGCTGACCACCGAGACCATCAACGGCCTCGTCGCGGTCCATGAATCCGCGTCGAACGCCGTGACCGTCCTGTCCGCCGAGGTGGACGACCCCAGCGGGTACGGTCGCATCGTCCGCGACGCGAACGGATCCCTGCTGCGCATCGTCGAGCAGAAGGACGCCGACGAGACCGAACGGGCCATCAGCGAGATCAACTCCGGCATCTACGCCTTCGACGCCTCCGCTCTCAAGGAGGGCCTGGCCTCCCTGACGACCGACAACGCGCAGGGAGAGAAGTACCTCACCGACGTCATCGGCCACTCCCGCGAGGCCGGCCGCCCCGTTGCCGCCACCGCCACCGACGATCTGTGGCAGGTCGAAGGCGCGAACGACCGAGTCCAGCTGGCGCAGCTGGGCAAGGAGCTCAACCGCCGTCAGTGCGAGAAGTTCATGCGCGCCGGCGTCTCCGTCATCGACCCCGACACCACCTGGATCGACGTCGACGTCTCGATCGGCCAGGACGTCACCATCCTGCCCGGCACCCAGCTGCTCGGCGCCACCGACATCGCCGCTTCCGCCGTGATCGGACCCGACACCACCCTCAAGGACACCGAGGTGGGCGCAGGTGCCCACGTCGTGCGCACCCACGGTGAACTCGCCCAGATCGGGCCCGACGCCAACGTCGGACCGTTCGCCTACCTGCGACCGGGGACCAGCCTCGGCGAAGGTGGAAAGATCGGCACCTTCGTCGAGACGAAGAACGCCGACATCGGCAAGGGAGCGAAGGTCCCCCACCTGTCCTACGTCGGCGACGCCGAGATCGGCGAGGGTACGAACATCGGAGCCGCCTCGGTGTTCGTCAACTACGACGGCGTCAACAAGCACCGCACCGTCATCGGCAAACACGCACGCATGGGCTCGGACAATATGTATGTCGCCCCTGTCACGGTGGGCGACGGCGCCTACTCGGGTGCGAGCACGACGGTGCGCAAGGATGTCCCTGCAGGAGCGTTGGCCATCTCGGTGGCCCCACAGCGCAACCTGGAGGGCTGGGTCCAAACCAATCGTCCCGGCACGTCTGCAGCGCAGGCGGCCGAAAACGCATCCGAAGGGGAACCGGATCAGTGAATGAGATAACGACGGCCGGCGACAAGAAGCTCGTCCTGGTCAGCGGCCGGGCGAATCCCGAACTCGCCGAACAAGTCGCGGAGAACCTGGGGACCGAACTCCTCCCCACCGACATCTACAACTTCGCCAACGGCGAGATCTACGTCCGGTACTCCGAGTCGGTCCGCGGCAGCGACGTCTTCGTCCTCCAGTCCCACTGCGCGCCCATCAACGAATGGCTGATGGAGCAGCTGATCATGGTCGACGCCCTCAAGCGCGCCTCGGCCAAGCGGATCACCGTCATCGCACCATTCTTCCCATACGCCCGCCAGGACAAGAAGCACCGCGGACGCGAACCCATCTCCGCTCGCCTCGTCGCCGACCTCTACAAGACCGCCGGCGCCGACCGCATCATCACCGTCGACCTGCACACCGCGCAGATCCAGGGATACTTCGACGGCCCCGTCGACCACCTCATCGCCATGCCGATCCTCGCCGGCTACGTCAAGGACAAGTACCCCGGCGACCTCGCCGTGGTCTCGCCCGATGCCGGCCGCATCAAGGTCGCCGAGAACTGGTCGAACGCATTGGGCGGAGTGCCCCTGGCGTTCATCCACAAGACCCGTGACATCACGCGTCCGAACGAGACCAAGGCCAACCGCGTCGTCGGTGAGGTCGAGGGTCGCACCTGTGTGCTCGTCGACGACATGATCGACACCGGCGGCACCATCGTTCAGGCCGCCGATGCGTGCATGGCCGCCGGCGCCACCGGAGTCATCGTCGTGTCCACGCATGCGGTGTTCTCCGGCCCGGCCGTCGAACGCCTGTCGAACTCCGTGGCGCAGGAAGTCATCGTCACCAACACCCTGCCGCTGAGCGAGGACAAGACCTTCGACAAGCTCACCATCCTCTCGATCGCCCCGCTCATCGCCCGAGCCGTCCACGAGGTGTTCGAAGACGGATCGGTCACGAGCCTCTTCGAGGTCTGAACCGAGAACCTCCCGCCGCAGACCTGCGAGGACAACGCAGGCGTGCGAGGACAACGCAGACCTGCGAGGACAACGCAGCCCGGCACGGATACCGCGGCCGACCGCGGCACTCCCGACGAACCCCGAGTCGATCATCGACTCGGGGTTCCGTCGTCTCCGAGCCGTCTTCGATCTACACTGGGAGGAAGCGACGAAGGGAACCGCGACGATGTCGTCACACGATTACAACCGGTACCGGGTCGACGTGGACGGTGGTCAGCTGTCCGTGGGGGTATGGGAACCCGTGGCCGCCGGGCCCGGACATGTGCCCACGGTCTGCGTCATCCACGGCATCACCTCGAACCATCTGTTCTTCGCCGGCCTCGTCTCCGCCCTGCCCGAGGTCCGCGTCATCGGCCCCGACCTGCGTGGTCGCGCCGATTCCCGGACCCTGCCGGGACCGTACGGAATGGCCGCCCATGCCCGTGACGTCCGCGCCGCGATCGACGCCTTCGCCCCCGAGGGGCCGGTGGTGCTCGTCGGGCATTCGATGGGCGGGTTCGTCGCGATGACCCTGGCGGCCATGCCTGACGAGGATGACTCCGGCACCGAGGCGGCCCGACGCTTCCGCGGACCCGTGCTCATCGACGGCGGGCTCCCGCTGCCCGTGGGCCAGCCGACCGGCGGTGAGCCCGTCGACGACCTCAACGACGATGACCTCGACACCGACGATCTCATCGCCGCCGTGCTCGGACCCGCCGCCGAACGACTGTCGATGAGCTTTTCCACCGTCGAGGAGTACCTCGCGTTCTTCGCCGCCCACCCGGCCTTCGTCGACGGCCTCGACACCGTGGCCACCGAGAGCTTCGTCTACGATCTTGCGGCCAAGGACGACCATTCGTTCCAACCCTCCACCTCGATCGAGGCGATGCAGTCCGATTCGGCCGATATGTACACAGGCTCCGCCTACGCCGATGCGCTGGCAACGGTGATGGGGGATGAGGACCGGCAGGGCGAGGTCGTGTTCCTCTTCGCCGAACGCGACCTCGTCGCCGCCGAACCCGGACTCTATCCACCCGAGCTCGTCGACGACTACGCGAAGCGGTGGCCGCGGCTGTCCGTCATCGATGTGCAGGGCACGAACCATTACGACATCCTGCTCACCGAGACCGGCATCGACGCGTGCGCCGATGCCGTCGTCGGCCGACTTGGTGCGGCCGCGGACAGTGCCGTAGACTAGTGGGGTTGCCTCGGCGAGGGAGACTTCTGTCTCCGTGATCGACGCGGCCGACGTCCCACGAACTGCACGAACCCACCCGGTTCGCCTGGTCACAGTTCGCAGCGGATCCAGGCTGTTTCGCCGTGGTGCTTGAAGATAAGTTCACCACGAAGGAGAGAAAATGGCTGACTTCAAACTTCTGGCCGAAGCTCGCAATGAGTTCGGCAAGGGCGCAGCGCGCCGCATCCGTCGTGCGGGCCGCATCCCCGCCGTCGTCTACGGACACGGCGGCGATCCCGTCCACATCTCGCTCGAAGGCCACGCCACCATGATGGCACTCAAGCACGCCAACGCGCTGCTCGAGATCGAGAGCACCGACGGTTCGAAGAACGTCCTGGCCATCGCCCGCGACGTCCAGGTCGAGCCCGTTCGCCGTGAGATCGAGCACCTCGACCTCATCATCGTCAAGCGCGGTGAGAAGATCGAGGTCGACGTGCCCGTCCACATCGTCGGAGAGGCCGCTCCCGGGACCATGGTCTCGCAGGAGGAGTCGACCATCGCCGTCAAGGCTGATGCGACCAAGCTGCCCGAGCTCATCGAGGTCAGCGTCGAAGGCCGCCCGGCAGGCGAGCACGTGCTCGCCGGTCAGGTCGAGCTGCCCGCCGGTGTCGAACTCGTCGCCGACGAAGAGCTGCTCATCGTCAACGTCTCGGAAGAGGCCGAGATGGACACCGAGTCCGACGCCGAGGAAGAAGCCACCGAGGCAGAGTCGACCGACGAAGAGTCCGGCGCCGAGGAGTCGACCGAGGAAGAGGGCTCCGACGAGGAGTGATTCCTCATCGTCACGATGCCGAGCGGCGTCGTGACGAGCATCGACTGATGAATGATTTCGGTGGGTCGTCCCTGCGGCGGCCCACCGAAGTCGTCTCCGTCGGGCAGCATCCGGGCACCGGGAGCCGGCTCGGCACGAGAGCGGTGAGGCACCCGGGCGGCAGACACCAGGGGAGAGAGCGGCATTGACGAACGAGGCATGGTTGGTATTCGGCTTGGGCAATCCGGGACCGAAGTACGAATCGACCCGTCACAACATCGGGCAGATGGTCGTGGCCGAGCTCGCTTCTCGTATCGGGACGACGCTGACCCGGACGAAGCTGCGCACGAACGTCGGCACCGGGCGACTGCCCACCGGCAGCGTGCCGGGTGTGCCCGGGCCCCGGGTGGTGCTGGGAACCTCGACCGGGTATATGAACGAATCCGGCGGGCCCGTGCGCCAGCTCGCCGACTTCTACGGCATTCCGACAGATCGGATCATCGCTGTCCACGACGACGTGGACATCCCCTTCGACACCATCAAGATCAAGCTCGGCGGGGGAGAGGGCGGACACAACGGTCTGCGGTCCATGACCTCCGTGCTGGGCACGAAGAGCTATCTGCGGGTTCGTGCCGGTGTCGGACGGCCTCCGGGTCGGCAGGATACTGCGGACTATGTGCTCCGCCCGTTCGCGAAGGCCGAGCGGGAGACGCTGCCGATCTTCATCGCCGACCTTGCCGACTCCGTCGAACTCCTCATCAATGAGGGATTGGACACGGCGCAGCAGAAGTTCCACTCACGCTGAGCGACCCAGCCTCAGCTCGTCTGCGCGGACTCAGCTGTTGGGCGCCGCCTCAGCTCTTCTGTTCCGCCCCCGCACGCCGGCGGTGGAGCAGCCATGCGGCGAAGACGCCGCCGGCGAGGCCGAAGAGGTGCCCCTGCCAGGAGATGTCGTTGGCCTGCGGGAGCATTCCGAAGATCATCGACGCACCGTAGGTGACGAAGATGAAGAACCCGATGACGAAGTAGACGATCTTGCGCAGCACGTCATCGGTGAACCAGGTGCGCACGGCCAGATAGCCGAAGAATCCGAACACGATGCCCGAGGCACCGACGATGTGGTGTCCCGGCAGGGTCGTCAGCCATGCTCCGAGCCCGGAGGCCAGAGCGGTGATGGCCGTGACCTGCCAGAACCGTCGGGAGCCTTCGACAGCGATGACGATTCCGAGGACGAGGAACGGGAACGTGTTGGCCAGGAGGTGGCCGAAGCCCGAATGCAGCAGCGGCGAGGTGACCAGGCCGTAGAGCGAGAGAGGGTGCCACGACTCGAGGCTGAACCGATCGAGGTCGATCGGCAGGAGCGTGTCGACGATCTCGACGACCCACATGACCGCCAGCAGCACGAGCACCGGGACGAAGCGCGAGAGATGATGGTCGCGGTCGACGCTCGTATTCAGATGGGCGACCGGTGGATTCGCCGAGCGGCCGGAGTGGGGCGACCCGGCGGAGGAATCGGACCCGAAGAGGATTCGTGACTCCTCGTCGGAGAAACGGGGGGAGTGGTTGGAGCTCATGGTCCAATTGTGGGCGATGAAGATTGGAGAACCCCGAATATCCGCGGCGGCCGGGCAATCGTGATCGTTCCGTTAGCCCCGTTATCACCCCGCAATGTTCGCCAGCGTGCACCCGGCACACCGGACTGTCTCAGCCGGGCGAGCGGGCCTCAGCTCTCGCGCTTGACCGCCCGCGTCGATCCGAGGGGGTCGCCGTTCGCATCGAGGGCCTCGACGACGATCGCCGGCCCGTTCGGGGTGATGTCGGCCGCGGTTTCGAACCCTGCGCGCTCCACCTCGGTGTTCTCAGCCAGGTGGTCGTCGTCCTCTCCGCTGAGCACCCGCCAGGACGCGACCTCGGTGGCTCCGTTCCAGCTCATGTGGATGCGGGTGACGCCGGCCTGCGGCTCGGACTTCGTTGCGATCGGCGGTGCGGTCGGCCGGGCATGCCAGTCGAAGCGATAGGCCCGGTAGTTCGATCCGCCGGTGAAGGTGAGGTCGCTCAGCAGCTTCCCGTCCTTGGAGAATTCGGAGACGAACGGCTCCGACCCCCATCCGACGACGACGTTGCCGTTGTCGAGCTCCTGCAGGTTGCCCTGACTGCCCGACGACCGATCGTCGGGGGCGGAATATTCGGTGACCACCTCGGCGGTCCTGTCCTTCTCATCGACGTCGAGACGCAGACCGCGGGTATCGCCGAGGCGGGGCGCGGCATGATTGTCGAACAGCGTGATCGTCCCGTCCGCACGCCGGTGGGCGTCGTGCTGCCAGGCGAAGGTCGCCCCCTCTCCCATCTCGAAGTCCGAGGCCTTGCCGCCGAGGACCCAATGGAGGTCCGCGGTCGTCCGATCGAGCTGGTAGACCGCATGCGTGTTGCGGGCCGAGACGAGCAGCGAATCCCCGCCGTCGTCCTCGCTGACGGAATTGAGGTGGATGTAGTCGTAGGGTTCGTCCTTCGTCCCCTCCCCGTCCTTGAGCTCGGCTTCGGACTCGTCGACGGGGACGTCGTCGAGGGAATGCCATTCGACGAGCGGCTCACCACTGGCGATGTCGACCTCCTGGACCACGCCCTCCCAGACCCAGCCGTCGGCGTCACCGCCGACCGAGGACAGATCCGTCTGCTTCTTGACATAGGAGAGCAGGAACATGGTGTCGTCGTCGGTGATCGTCGTCTCGTGCAGGTCGGAGGTGTCCTTGGGCAGATCCCCGCCCATGCCGACCCGCGCGATCTCCTGATACGAGGTGTCAAGGACGACGACCTCTCCGGCGGTGTGCGGGGTCTCGGCCAGGCCCTCCCACCACGTGAGCACCGGTTCGCCCTGATACTGCTGAACCCGCAGGTCCCACAGGGTGCCCACGTTCTCTCGGATCCACACGGGCTCACCGTCCGCGTCGAGGATGAGGCCCCCGACCCATGACTTCTCGTCGGTCTGCGTCTGGCCCTTCGGGGCGAGGAACGTCTTGAGACCCCCGTCGTCGGGGAATGCACCGGAGTCGATGTCGACCTTCGGCGGTCCGAGATCGGGGCGAGAGTGGAAGTCCCACCGTTCGGCGACCTCGATGTCGTCATCGGCATCGTTCGTACAGCCCGCGAGCAGGAGAGCCGTGGCAGCCAGACCTGCAAGGACAGTTCTCATCTTCGCCATATGCCCATCCTCACACGTTTCGACCGGTTTCGCTCGACCCCGCACAGGCTGGGCCGTGTCCGTCCGGTGGCCTAGAATGTTCGGGTGCTCAACGGACTCGATCTCACACGCCAGAATCCCACCATCACCGAACTCGTCGGTGCCTTCAACGACCCGAGCACGAGCGGTGGGACGATCGACGCGATCAAGGGGCTGTGGCCCTCGATCCTGCGCCGGACGGTGGCCACGGCTGGTGCACCGCAGCTCATCGTCACGGCCACCACGCGTGAGGCAGAAGACCTCGCCGAGGCGCTCGCGGACTGGGTTCCGGCCGCATCGATCGCGGTCTTCCCCAGCTGGGAGACGCTGCCGCATGAGAAGCTGTCCCCGCGCTCGGACACCGTCGGCCAACGTCTCGAGGTGCTCCGCCGCCTGACCCACCCGAGTCCCGGTAAGGAACTGACCTTCGTCATTGCCCCCGTCCGCGCCTTCCTCCAGCCGCTGGCCAAGGGACTCGGCGACATCGAACCGGTCGAACTCTCCGTCGGAGACGAATGCGAGATCGACGATCTGTCGCAGAAGCTGACCGAACTCGCCTATTCGCGCGTCGACATGGTCTCCCGGCGCGGTGAATTCGCCGTCCGCGGCGGCATCGTCGACATCTTCCCGGCCACGGCCGAGCGGGCGCTGCGTGTGGAGTTCTTCGGCGATGAGGTCGATGAGATCCGCGAGTTCTCCGTCAGCGATCAACGGTCGATCCCCGCCGAAGACGGAGACGAGCCTCTGCACCTCTCTGCGCCTCCGTGCCGCGAACTGCTCCTGACCGACTCGGTCCGCGCCCGTGCGCGTGAACTCGCTGAGACCGTGCCGAGCGCGGCAGACATGCTCGAGAAGATCGCCGGGGGAGTCGCCGTCGAAGGCATGGAATCCCTCTCAGCCGTCCTCGCCGACGGAATGGAGCCGATCATCGCGCTGCTGCCGCCCGAGTCGAAGATCATCATCACCGAGCCCGAACGCGTCGAGGCCCGCGCCGCCGATCTCGTGGAGACGACGAACGAATTCCTCGAGGCCGCCTGGGTCGGTGCCGCCGCCGGGGGAGAATCGCCGATCGACCTGTCGGCAGCGACCTTCCGCACCGTCGCCGAGATGGCCGAAGGCGCTCGCCTCATCGGCCTGCCGTGGTGGGAGATCGGCGGCTTCGCCCACGATGAGGAGCTGGCGGGCCCGGAGGAGAACATCTTCTCAGTCCCCGCCCGGACGCCGAAGGGCTACGCCGGCGATGTCGAGGCGATCCTCGCCGACGTCAAAGGTCTCGTCCATGACAAGTGGCGCATCCTCGTGCTCACCGAAGGACCGGGGCCGGGCAAACGGATGGTCGAGGTGTTCTCCGAGGCCGGAGTGCCTGCCAGCTTCGTCGAGGATCCCACCGACCTGCCCGAGGCCCTCGTCACCGTGACCACGGCGACCTCGTTCGGCGGCTTCGTCTTCGACGATCTCAGGCTCGCCGTGCTCACCGAGGCCGACGTCCTCGGGCGTGCGGCGGCCACCTCGACGCGGGATATGCGACGCCTGCCCACCCGACGCCGACGCAATCAGGTCGACCCGCTCAACCTGACCCCGGGCGACTACGTCGTCCATGATCAGCACGGCGTGGGCCGGTTCGTCGAGATGACGCAGCGGACCACGGGCAGGGGTGCGAACAAGCACACCCGCGAATACCTCATCATCGAGTACGCCCCGGCCAAACGCGGCCAGCCCGGAGACCGTCTCTACGTGCCCAGCGATGCCCTCGACCAGGTCACCCGCTACGTCGGCGGGGAGAGCCCGAACCTCAACAAGATGGGCGGCGCCGACTGGCAGACGACGAAGGCGAAGGCCCGCAAAGCCGTCAAGGAGATCGCCGGAGAACTCATCCGTCTCTACTCGGCCAGGCAGGCCACCGTCGGCCATGCCTACGGTCCCGACACCCCCTGGCAGCGCGAACTCGAAGACGCATTCCACTATGTCGAGACCGCTGACCAGCTCACGACCATCGACGAGGTCAAGTCCGACATGGAGAAGACGGTGCCGATGGACCGTCTGATCTGCGGCGATGTGGGCTACGGCAAGACAGAGATCGCGGTGCGTGCCGCGTTCAAAGCGATCCAGGAGGGCAAACAGGTCGCCGTGCTCGTGCCGACGACCCTGCTCGTGCAGCAGCACTATGAGACCTTCGCCGAGAGGTATTCGGGATTCCCCGTCACCCTCGGAGCACTGTCGCGGTTTCGGACCAAGCAGGAATCCGAGAAGGTCAAGGAGGATCTCGCCGCTGGGAAGCTCGACCTCGTCATCGGCACCCACCGCCTCCTCAGCGGTGAGGTGAGGTTCAAGGACCTCGGACTGGTCATCATCGACGAGGAGCAGCGCTTCGGCGTCGAACACAAGGAGACGCTCAAGGCGCTGCGGACGAACGTCGATGTGCTCGCGATGTCGGCGACCCCGATCCCGCGCACTCTGGAGATGGCGGTGACCGGCATCCGCGAGATGTCGACCCTGGCCACACCGCCCGAGGAACGGCACCCGGTGCTGACCTACGTCGGCAGACGCGAGGACAAGCAGATCAGGGCCGCGATCCGCCGTGAGCTGATGCGTGAGGGCCAGGTCTTCTACATCCACAACCGGGTCCGCGACATCGAGGCAGTGGCCGGGCATATCGCCGAGATGGTGCCCGAGGCCAGGATCGCCATCGCCCACGGGAAGATGAACGAATCGCGGCTCGAGCAGGTCATCGTCGACTTCTGGGAGAAGAAATACGATGTGCTCGTGTGCACGACGATCGTTGAGACCGGCATCGACATCGCGAATGCGAACACGCTCATCATCGACAACGCCGACAAGTACGGTCTCTCCCAGCTCCACCAGCTGCGCGGACGCGTCGGCCGCGGACGCGAACGCGCCTACGCCTACTTCCTCTATCCGCCGGACACCCAGCTGACCGAGACCGCCCATGACCGCCTGACCACGCTGGCGGCTCATACCGAACTGGGCGCGGGCATGCAGGTGGCGATGAAGGACCTCGAGATCCGCGGTGCCGGCAACCTCCTCGGCGGTCAGCAGTCCGGTCACATCGAAGGAGTGGGGTTCGACCTCTACGTCCGTCTCGTCGGGGAAGCCGTGGCGAAGTTCCGCGGGGAGGACACCGAACCCGAAGCGGAGATGCGCATCGAGCTGCCCGTCGACGCCCACCTGCCGGCCGACTACGTCGATCACGAGCGACTGCGCCTCGAGGCCTACCGGAAGCTCGCGGCCGCGGCGAACGAAGCCGAACTGCAGGAAGTCCTCGACGAACTCGTCGACCGCTACGGGCCCTACCCGGAGGCCGTCGGAGTGCTCGCCGACGTCGCCCGGCTGCGCATTCGCGCCCGGGCCTCCGGAGTCAGCGACATCGTCGTGCAAGGCAACTTCATCCGCTTCGGTCCGCTCGAACTCGCAGACTCCCAGGTGGTCAGGCTCAAACGCCTCTACCCGAAGTCGCTGCTCAAACCGGCGATCCGGTCCGTGCTCGTGCCCAAGCCGATGGCGGGAACCGGCTTCGATGCCAAGGAGATGACCGATTCGGACATCCTGCGGTGGGCGCATCAGTTCCTCGACGCGATCGTGCCCGTCATCGGGTCCGAAGTCACGGAGGACAGCGAGGCCGGAGTTGCGAAGAACGGTTGAGAACTCCCCGACTGTTCATCGCTGACCGGCCCACGGGCCAGGGCAGTGGCGTAGAGTGCGAAACGCGGAGGCATCCGCAGCAAGTGCACATCACTCAGCTATCTGCTAAGGAGAATCCCCATGGGTGTTGACGACAAGTTCGAGAACAAGGCCGAGGACCTCGGCGGTCGGGCCAAGGAGACCATCGGCGATGCGACCGATGACGACAAGCTCAAGGCCGAAGGCGCCACCGACCAGCTCAAGGCCAAGGCCAAGGATGTCGGCGAGTCGGTCAAGGACCTCGGCTCATCGGTCAAGGACAAATTCTCGAAGTGACCGACGAATCGACCCTCATCGTTTCTGCGGTGGGGGTCTTTCGTGCCGACAGGAGGATATTTCGTGGGTGAATGTGACGAGCAGAGTGCGGTCGAACGGGGAGCAGACCAGGTCGAAACTGGAGCAGACCACGCCGAAACTGGAGCGGAGCAGGTCGAACCTCGGCTGCAACCGGTGATCGACGCGATGGCGACCCTGCGGCGACGCTGTCCCTGGTCGAGCCGGCAGGACCACCAGAGCCTCGAGAAGTACGCTCGGGAAGAGACCGAGGAACTCATCGTCGCTCTCGAAGACTTCACCACGACACCCACCGCAGATCACCGGGCGGCCGTCGTCGAAGAACTCGGCGATGTGTTCTACCAAGTGCTCTTCCATTCCGCGCTGCTCGATGAGAGCAGCGGGCACGAGTACGGGCACAGCCTCGGCGCCATCATCGACGGCCTTCAGGAGAAGCTCATCCGCCGGCACCCGCTGGCCTTCGGCGACGATGCCGAAGGTGCGATGGCCGACTTGGACGACGTCGAACGCGAATACCGCCGGATCAAGGCCGAGGAGAAAGCCGAGAAGAACGTTGAGAACAACGGCGCGGAGAACGTCTCGGTGACAGCCACGACCCACGAACCTGAGGATGGGCGGCGATGAGCCTGGAACGGCTCGACATCGAAGGCACCTTCAACTTCCGTGACCTCGGTGGCGCACCCACTCGGGCAGGTGACCAGGCGGTGCGCCACGGGCTGGTGTTCCGCGCCGACGGTCTCGCTCAGCTGACCGATCGGGCGAGGGCGGATCTCGAGGAGCTGGGCATTCGAACCGTGATCGACCTGCGTGACATCGGTGAGCGGTCGAAGCTGCCCGACGCCGTCGACGGTCTCGACGTGAGGCGAATCGAACTGCCGATCTTCGACGATCACTTCTTCCCCGCCCGCCCGCTGAGCGTCGATGAGATGAAAGCCGCAGCCGCCGCGTCCGGCATCGATCTCAGCGACCGCTCGCTGGCTCGGATCTATGACCTCATGATCACGCATTTCGGCCACCGCCTGGCGCTCGCCGTCGATGCGATCGCTGAGCACTGCGACGGCGGCGTGGTCTTCCACTGCTCTGCCGGCAAGGACCGGACCGGGGTGCTGGGAGCGTTCGTCCTCGACCTCCTCGGCGTGGGCCGCAGCGAGATAGTCGATGAGTATGCGATCACCTCCACCCACCTCTCCGACGGATTCCTCGACTCGATCACCCGCGACTTCGCCGATGCGGGAATCTCCCGCAACCTCGCCGCGACCGCCACTGCCGCACCACCCGCACTCATGCACGACCTCCTCGATCGGATCGATGCCGACTATGGGGCCGCCTCGGCGAAGGGAAAAGGCACCAGCGTCGGCGGGGTCGGCACCGCCTCGGCGAATGAAGACGGCACCGGCGGGGGAGTGGAAGCGTACCTGCTCGCGCACGGAATGGACCCGACGACGCCGCAGCGGCTGCGCGACTGCCTGCTCGAGCCGGCGGCGAACACGGCGTGAGCCCGGCCACGCGGTGCATTAAGCTGTCCTGCAGGCGCATGTTCCCCATGTGAAACCCATAGCTAAGGAGTAATCAGTGGCTGAGATCGTTGCCGCAAATGCCCGCGAAATCCTGGATTCCCGGGGAAACCCCACCGTCGAGGTGGAAGTGCTGTTGGCCGATGAGTCCGTCGGCCGTGCCGACGTGCCTTCCGGTGCCTCCACCGGAGAGTTCGAAGCCGTCGAACTGCGCGACGGCGACCCCGAGCGTTACCTGGGCAAGGGTGTGACCCAGGCTGTCGACGCCGTCGTCGACGAGATCCACGAAGCCATCATCGGCCTCGAGAGCGACGATCAGCGTCTGGTCGATCAGGCCCTCATCGAGCTCGACGGGACCGACAACAAGTCCCGCATCGGCGCGAATGCGATGCTCGGTGCCTCCCTGGCCGTGGCCCGCGCGGCCGCAGTCTCGGCCGACCTGCCGCTCTACCGCTACCTCGGCGGACCGAACGCCCACGTCATGCCGGTGCCGATGATGAACATCCTCAACGGCGGTTCGCACGCCGACTCGAACGTCGACATCCAGGAATTCATGATCGCCCCGATCGGTGCGGCCAGCTTCCGCGAGGCGCTGCAGTGGAGCGTCGAGGTCTACCACGCGCTCAAGGGCGTGCTCAAGGAACGGGGACTGTCCACCGGACTCGGCGATGAGGGCGGATTCGCCCCGAACCTCGACTCGAATGCCGCCGCACTCGACCTCATCCTCGAAGCCATCGACATCGCCGGACATCGCCCCGGACGGGACATCGCCGTCGCCCTCGACGTGGCCTCCTCCGAGTTCTACAACGACGGCGTCTACGACTTCGAAGGCGGGAAGAAGACCGCCGAGGAGATGGCCGCTTACTACGAGGAGCTGCTCGCGAACTACCCGCTCGTGTCCATCGAGGACCCCCTCGACGAGAACGACTGGGACGGTTGGGCGACGCTGACCGAGACGATCGGGTCGAAGGTCCAGCTCGTCGGCGACGACCTGTTCGTGACCAACCCCGAGCGCCTGCAGCGCGGAATCGACAACGCCACCGCGAACTCGCTGCTCGTCAAGGTCAATCAGATCGGCACCCTCACCGAGACTCTCGATGCCGTGTCCCTGGCACAGACGAACGGGTACACGACGATGATCTCGCACCGATCGGGCGAGACCGAGGACACGACGATCGCCGACCTCGCCGTGGCCACGAACGCCGGCCAGATCAAGGCCGGTGCACCGGCACGCTCCGAACGCGTCGCGAAGTACAACCAGCTGCTGCGCATCGAAGAGCAGCTGGGTGACGCCGCCCGCTACGCGGGACGCAAGGCGTTCCCGCGCTTCGAAGCCTGAGGCGCAGCCCGGCTCAGATCGGAATCCCCGAGGCGGGACCTCCCCGAGGCGGGGCCTGAGTGATCATCATCGATCGCTCGGGCCCCGCCTCGGCGCGTCGCCGGCCTTCGCGCGAACGCGCGGCCGCCTCATTGCGCTGGAGTTGGACCATCCCGCACCGCTGCCGTCGCTTCGCACCAGTCGCCGCAGTTCCTCCGGTTCGCCACATACTGCACCGTTGCACCGGGAGGAGATGGCGCGAACGGCGACCGATCATGCCGTCTGCGGCTGTGCTGAGCGTCGGATCGCGCGACGGATCTCCTCGAACTTCGCTTCCTCGAACAGCTCCTTCCAGCTGATCCGGATGACTTGCCAGCCGCGATCGCGCAGCCACTGTTCGCGCCGTCGCTCGGCTTCGAGCTCGACGCGAGGCACGCCCGAGCCGAGATAGAGCTTCCCGAGGCCGTCGATCTCAATGATCAGGCGCGCCTGGGCGTGACGGAAGTCGACGCGGATGGTGCGGTGCAGACTTTCGGCTCGGAACGAGATCTGCGGCTCCAAGCCCGTGATGCCGTGCTGGTAGAAGCGGACCGCGGCGATCGCCTCGGCGGGGGATTCGCGGCGGGAGTCGGCGAGGTCGATGGCGAGCCTCACCCTGCTGATATTGCGTTTCTCAAGGCACTGGTCGAGGGTCGCGAGGATTCTGTCTTTCGTCGTCCGACCTCGGTGGAGTGCATCGTCGATCATGGCGACGGAGATGTCGAGGTGATAGCTGCGGGCGACATCGATGAGAGTGCGTTCGAGTGTGGTGACCTCTGCGGCGCCGGTGATCTCCCGGTGATTCGACGGAATGTGATTGCCGCGGACGTGGATGCTCTTGAACCGGCGATTCGTGCCCGGGCGGACGACTTCGACCTGGTGGGTGACGGGGTAGGCGAGCGGCAAGCCGTGGAGGAGCGCCGCAGAGATGTGAGAGAAGACCTCGGGCGGGGAGCCCGGCTTCGACGCGTCTGTCCGACGATCGGCTTGCCGAGCATAGCGCGCCATCACAGCGGCGTTGAGTTCCTCCACCCGGTCGCGCGCATCGCCGTGATCGACGAATGCCTGGTGGACCCTCTCCGCGATGCTGGCCCACAACGGTCGATGAGAGTCGAGGTCGCAGACATGTCTGACGAGATAGACACCTCGCGACAGCCGTCGGAGACAGCACTTTCGGGCACGGCGAATGTCATTGTGGCTGAAACCGAGTCGGTTGAGTTCCCTGGTATCCATTAGTTTGTACATGCATTCAAAATGCAATAAACGCCCACAAATCGCAATAGAGCTATCTATATCTGTGGATAACTCTGTGGATGGCGGTGTTGCAGGATAGGAGAGCGTGCGGTGAGTCGGTGGGCCCTGTGCTGCGGCGGAAGGTATCAGTCACCGGAAGCGATAGGAAACCGTGTTGGAACGGAGCGATTTCTCGCTAACAGTGATGGATGCATGGGGGATTGTAAGAGATGTGGCTGGCGCGTGGGAGTGCCGCTCCCGGTGCGTGATGGTGCCGGGTCGGGCTCGGAATGCGCTGTGAGTTGCGGGAGGATACATGTGCCGACCGCCGCGCGAACACGCGAACACGCCATGGGTTCGAAATCCTCGCGCTGGGAATGCCGACACGGCAGACTTGGATATGTTGCGACACACTTCCCCGATCCCCAGTCGCAGAGGAAAGAAGCATGGTCCCGAGCAAGCCCAGAAGAAGTGCCCCGAAATCGGCTCCTGGCAAAGCCTCCCCTCGTCGACGCCCGAAACCCGTGGTCGAAGCCGATGAGGCCGCCGAGGTCCGCGGCCGTCGGATGTCCTGGCGCACCGGAATGTTTCTCCTCGTCATCGCCATCGTCCTCTTCGCCTTCCTTTCGCCGCTCAACTCCGCACTCAAGCAGGCCCAGCAGATCGCAGCCTTGAACAACGAGATCGAGACCACGAAATCCGAGGTCAAGAGCCTCGAGCAGAAGAACGAGAATCTCAAGGATCCGGACTACATCAAACGCAAGGCCCGGGCGGATCAGTACTACGTGGAGAAGGGCAAGAACGCGGTCATTGTGACCAACCAGGAAGCCGTCGACGAGGATTCGAAGTCCGATGAGCCGGTTCGCAAGCAAGCCTGGTACCTTGAATTGCTGGAGTCGATTCAAGAGGTCGGCAATACCGTGGAGAAGAACTGATGATCACAGAATGCACCGAGGCGGATTTCGCGACCCTGCAGGGTCAGCTCGGACGCATTCCCCGCGGCGTCGTCGGCATCGCCGCCCGCAGCGTCGCCGGTGAGCCGCTCGTCGTCGCCACCGCCCCACGTCTCGAGGACGGCACCCCGTTCCCGACGACCTTCTACCTCACCCACCCCGCCTACGTCGCCGAATGCTCGCGTCTGGAGGCCTCGGGCATCATGGCCGAATGGACGACCGAAGTCGGCGAAGACGAGGACCTCGCAAGCGACTATGCCGCCGCCCACCGGGCCTACCTCGATGTCCGCTCCGAGATCGGCGCCGCAGCCGGCCTCGCCGAGGTGGTCGAGATCAAGGACTACTCCGCCGGTGGGATGCCCACCCGGATCAAATGTCTGCACGCGCTCGTCGGGCACTCGCTCGCCGCTGGGCCCGGGGTCAACCCGATCGGCGACCGCGCACTGTCGTACATGGACGACGTCCCTCCCGTCGCCGAGGCGGACGCTCCGAATCCTGCGAACGTTCCCATCCCCGATGCCCCCACCGCCGAACCGACTGACTAGGATCCGACCATGCGCGTTGCTGCCTTCGACTGCGGGACGAACTCCCTGCGCCTGCTCATCGCTGATGTCGTCGATGGAACACTCACCGACCTCCGTCGCGAGACCCGCATCGTCCGCCTCGGCCAAGGCGTCGACGCGACGGGTCAGTTCGCGCCCGAAGCCCTCGAGCGCACCTTCGCCGCAGCGAGGGAATTCGCCGAGGTGGCCGCGGAGTACCAGCCGGAGAAGCTGAGATTCGTCGCGACCTCTGCCAGCCGCGACGTGAAGAACCGCGATGAGTTCTTCGCCGGCATCTTCGAGATCCTCGGCATCGTCCCCGACGTCATCACGGGCGACGAAGAGGCGCGCCTGTCCTTCCTCGGCGCCACCGCGAACCTGTCCGACGCCGAAGCACCCTTCGTCGTCATGGACCTCGGCGGCGGTTCGACCGAACTCGTCCTCGGCACCGACGACGTCGACGCCGCAGTGAGTATGGACATCGGATCCGTGCGCCTGACCGAGCGGCACATGCCTGTCGAAACCCCTGACGACGCCCAGATCCGGGCCGCGCTGACCGACATCGACGCCCAGCTCGACCAGGCGGCACAGATCGTCGACTTCTCCGCTCCACACACCTTCATCGGTGTCGCCGGCACCGTCACCACCATCACCGCAGGCATCCTCGGACTCGAGAGCTACCAGCGCGAACGCATCCACGGCGCCCACATCAGCGTGGCCGACATCGCCGGCGAATCGCGCAGGCTGCTGGCCATGGACCGCAGCACGCGGGCGGGACTTCCGTACATGCACCCGGGCCGCGTCGATGTCATCGGAGCCGGCTCCCTGCTCTTCTCCCGCATCGTCGAACGCTTCGAGACGGCAGTGACCGGGGCGGGCGGTCAGCTGGACATCCGCATCTCGGAGACCGACATCCTCGACGGAACCGCGCTCGACCTTGCGCTGACGAGCTCGTGAGAGCCGCCGGCCGACTCGCCGCGGTCACAGTGCTCATCCTCGGCCTGATCGCCGGCACCACACAGCCGGTCATCGCGGCCCCGAAGGCCGGACCCGGGCAGTGGTTCATCAAGGACTACGGCATCGACAAGGCGTGGAAGACCTCGACCGGCAAGGGCGTGAAGGTCGCCGTCATCGACTCCGGCGTCAACACCGACCACGAGGACCTCGACGGTGTGGTGACCAAGGCCAAGGACTTCAGCGGTCTCGGAAAGGACGGCACGACGCCGATCGGCGGATCGACGACGATCCACCACGGCACCGCCGTCGCCGGAGTCATCGCCGGGCAGGGCACGGGAGCAGGACCGACAGGTGTCGCCCCCGATGCGCAGATCCTCTCCGCATCGATGTGGTTGGGCCCGGACCGACCGAAGGAATCCGGGTCGACCCGGGAACAGGCCGACAAGGCCGTGCGCTGGGCCGTTGACTCCGGAGCGAAGGTCATCAACATGTCCTTGGGCTGGGACGACCCGGGCTGGCCGGAGAGCTGGGACAAATCGTTCGAGTACGCCTATAAGAAGGACGTGCTCGTCGTCGCCTGCGTCGGCAACGCCTCACAGGGTGCGACCCAGGCATGGTCGCCGTCGACGGTTCCCGGCGTCATCGGCGTGGGCGGACTGGACAAGAACGGCAAGGTGCTCGACGACTCCACGGCACCGGGCACGGCTGTTGACCTCATGGGCCCGGCCAAGGACATTCCGATCCCCTATTACAGCGGCGGATACGCCGAAGGGCAGGGCTGCTCCTTCGCCTCGCCGATCGTCTCCGGAGTCGCCGCACTGATTCGGGCCGACAATCCGAAACTCAGCGCCGATGAGGTTCGGGCGAAGCTGCAGTCGAGCGCGAAACCCGTCTCCGGCCACAAGGGTGTGACCAAGAAGGGCAAGCCCGATCCGATCGTCGGGTGGGGCCGGCTCGACCCGAACGCCGCGTTCAGAGCCAAGGCACCAGGCAACGCGCCCTCGGCCGAGAAAGAGCTCGAGGACTGGGTGAAGATGCATCGGCGCGGTGATGCGAAGACCGAAGAGACGGAGACTGCGTCACCGGATGAGACCGAGGGGCCGAAAGCCGTGGCGCCGACCGATATCGCTGCCACCCAGTCGACGCCTGTTCTCGGATTCGCCGCCCTCGGCGTCGGTGCGCTGATCGCGCTCGGCCTCATCGTGGCCTCGATCATCGCCTTCGCTCGCCGTCGGCGCTGATGGGAGGGGAGCGTCAACCGCTCTCATCTGCGGAGTTCGAATCCTGCGAGAAAACAATTAGTGAAAGTTTTCACAAGGGTCTAGCATGGGCATATGGCACTCATCAGAAACTCGAAACTGCGTCCACGAATCCTCGTCGTCGGTGGGGGCTCCGTCGGTCTCCTCGCCGCTCAGAATCTGCTGAAGAACCTCGGACGGGGCGAAGCCACCGTCACCGTGGTCGATCCCAATCCGTACATGACCTACCTGCCGTTCCTCCCCGAGGTGGCGGCCGGTTCGATCGAGCCCCGTCACGCCGTTGTGCCGCTGCGTCGCAACCTGCCGGGTGCCGAGGTCATCACCGCGAAGGTCACCTCGATCAACCATGCCGAGAAGTTCGCCACCATTGAGCCTGAGAACGATGAGGCCTTCGAGCTCGACTACGATCACATCATCCTCGCCTCCGGTTCGGTCGCTCGCGCGCTGCCGATTCCGGGCCTGAAGGAGAACGCGATTGCGCTGAAGCGCATCGAGGAAGCCGTCGCCCTGCGCGACCACCTCCTCTCCCGCCTCGCCGACGCCGCGCTCATGGAAGACGACGAAGAGCGCCGCAAGGCCCTGACCTTCGTGTTCGTCGGCGGCGGCTTCGCCGGCATCGAGCTGCTCACCGAGCTCGAGGACATGGTCCGTTCGGCTGTTGCCCAGTACGAGACCCTGACCGAGGCCGACGTCCGCTTCGTCCTCGTCGAGGCCCTCGGCCGGGTCATGCCCGAGGTCGGCGAGGCTCAGGCCCGCTGGGTCGTCGAGCACATGCGCGAACGCGGCATCGACGTCTACCTCGAGACCTTCCTCCAGGACTGCACCGACAAGCACATCAAGCTCTCGAACGGCGAAGAGTTCGACGCCGACACGATCGTGTGGTCCGCCGGTGTCAAGGCCAACCCGATGCTCATCGACTCCGATCTGCCGATCAACGAACGCGGCAACGTCACCGTCCGCGCGGATCTGCGCGTCGAGGGCGATGACGGAGTCGTCGAGGGTGCCTGGGCGGCCGGCGACAACGCTGCGGTTCCCGACCTCTCCGGCGGCGGCGTGGCGGGCTTCTGCGTGCCCAACGCTCAGCACGCTGTGCGTCAGGCTCCCGTACTGGCCGCGAACGTCCTCGCCGCTCTGCGGGGAGAGACCGAGTTCAAGCAGTACTTCCACAAGACGATCGGTACGGTTGCCGGTCTCGGTGTGTACAAGGGCGTCTCGCAGATGGGCGACTTCGAGGCTCGCGGGATCCTCGCTTGGCTCATGCACCGCGCCTACCACGGCTACGCCATTCCGACCGTTGATCGCAAGGTTCGGGTCTTCGGCAACTGGTTCCTCAGCGCCGTCCTCGGCCGCGATGCCATGCCGCTGGCCGACCTCGATGTTCCGCGGAAGAACTTCGTTGAGGCCGCGAACTCGAAGCCGGCCCCGAAGAAGGAAGCCAAGGAAGCCGCCAAGGCCTGATCTCGGGCCACTGGCCTTGACCGGCCACCGGGCCTGATGAGGCGAAAGCGCCGGGGATGCACTCAAGCATCCCCGGCGCTTCTCATTCTCTGCGCTCAGTTCGCGACGGTGAAACGGGTGTCGATGTGGTTCGGGTCGACGATCTCATCGACCATGGCCACGGCGAAGTCCTCGGCCGAGACCGCGTCACCGGCTGGAACCTCGAGCTCTGACTTGTACGATCCGGTGCGCTCACCGGGGGCGATCTCCGGGGCGGGGGAGATGAGCGTCCACGGCGACCAGTTGCCGGCGCGCAGCAGCTCGAGAGCCCGTGTGCCGGTCTCCGACTCGGCCTTGTACATGGCGGGGAAGCCCTCGGTGTCCTTGAGCATGGTCTCGCCGACCCACAGCGATCCGGCTCCGCCGACGACGAAGATGCGAGTGTCTCCGCTGTTCTCGGCCAGGGTCTTCAGCGCATCGAGCCATTCCTGATGATCGCCGCCCGTGCGGCTGGGACCAGTGGTGGAGACGATGATGTCATGCTCGGCGGCGATGCGGGCGTCGAACTCGGCGTCGGCCATGTCGCCAGTGAGGCTGCGGGCGGCACCGGGTACGTCGCTGCCCGAGCGCGTGATGGCGGTGACCTCGAGGCCGCGGCCGGCCGCCTCGGCGGTGACGCGGGAGCCGATCATTCCGGATGCTCCGAAGAGTGCGATCTTCATGTGTGTTCCTTTCTGCCGGTGCCCTGCTGGTGGCGCCGAGGTGGTTTCTCCTGTGCTGACATCGATACGCTATCGTTTGGAAACCGAGTACCTCAAAGATACTATTGGGGCATGAAGTTCAGAGATTCCTGGGAAGGCGACGCCTTCGATCCGGAGTGCCCTACTCGCGTCATCCTCGACAGGGTTGGTGACAAATGGACGGTGCTCATCATCGAGATCCTCGATGACGGCCCCAAGCGGTTCGGCGAGATCCGGCAGGCGATCGGCGGCATCACCCCGAAGGTGCTCACTTCGACGTTGCGATCGCTCGTTGCCGACGGCCTGGTGACCAGGCAGTCCTACGGTGAGGTGCCTCCGCGGGTGGAGTATTCGCTGACGGAGCTGGGTCGCTCGCTCCAGGCCCCAGTGGCCGCTCTGCGGCGGTGGGCCGAGCTCAATGTCGCCGAGGTGATCGGCAACCGCGATCGCCAGGCCGGGCTCGAGCCCGTCAAGCCCGGCTCTCGCTGACGAGTTCTCCGAGCACCGTGACGAACTCCCGCAGTCGGCCGGCGACCCGGTAGGCCCGCGGCGAACCTGAATAGACCCAATTGTTCGTGATGATCGAGGCGCTGCCGCCGTTCGTCGCACGCTTGAACTCGCTGACGTCGAGCGTCGCAAGGTGATCTTCGACGAGGCGGTGTCGCATTTCCGGCCCCATCTGCACCCAATGATCGGCGGCCTCGAAGTCGATGTCCGTCCAGTCCGTGCTCGCCTCGCGGTAGGCGAGGGGGCGGTAGGGTGCGCTGGTGCATTCACTGAGCGACGGTCGCCCGGAGTCGGTGGCAGCGCTGTCGACGTCGAAGAGTACGGCCGGTCCGGTCGCCTCGGCGAGGTGCGGGTCATCAACCCCGTCGACGAACTGCGGGCGGTCGCCGACGGTGAGAAGTACGGAGGTCATCACACCATTCTGCCTCCTCGCGCGGGAAGATGTGATTTTGCGCTCTCCTGAACAGTGTTCAATAATGACAACATGGATAGCTACCAAACACTCGCCGAGCGCGTGCTCGGCGGCGCTCCGGCCTCTGCCTCCGCCGCTCACGCGATCCTGTCATCGCCCGACGAGGAATTGCTCGACCTCGTGGCGGCTGCCTCCCGGCTGCGTCGCGAGCACTTCGGCAATCGCGTCAAGGTCAACTACCTCGTCAACCTCAAATCCGGACTGTGTCCAGAGGACTGCGGCTACTGCTCGCAGCGCCTGGGTTCGGACACCGACATCCTCAAGTACTCGTGGCTGCCGAAGGATGAGGCGAAGCGGCAGGCGGAATTCGGTCTGGCAGGAGGTGCTTCGCGGGTCTGCCTCGTCGCATCCGGGCGCGGTCCTTCGAACCGGGACGTCGAACGCGTTTCGGGCATGGTTGAGGAGATCAAGTCATCCACTCCCGACGTCGAGGTCTGCGCGTGCCTAGGATTCCTCAAGGACGGTCAGGCACAGCGTCTCAAGGACGCCGGCGTCGACGCGTACAACCACAACCTCAACACCGCGGAATCGCTCTACCCCGAGATCTGCTCGACCCACACATTCGCCGATCGCGTCGACACCGTCGACAAGGCGCGTGGCGCCGGGCTCTCGCCGTGCTCGGGGCTCATCGTGGGAATGGGGGAGACGAATGAGCAGATCATCGAGGCGATCGAAGCGCTCAGGGCCGTCGACTCCGACTCGATCCCGGTCAACTTCCTCATTCCCTTCGACGGCACCCCGCTCGAGGGCACCTGGACGCTGACCCCACAGCATTGCCTGCGGATTCTGTGCGCCGTGCGTTTCCTCTGCCCGGACCGCGAGCTGCGCATCGCCGGTGGTCGGGAGCTGCATCTGCGATCGCTGCAGCCGATGTCGCTGCATGTGGCCAATTCGCTCTTCCTCGGCGACTATCTGACCTCGGAGGGGCAGGCCGCCGAGGAGGACCTCGACATGATCGTCGACGGCGGGTTCGAGATCGTCGGGGCAGAGAGTGCCGAGCGGTTGCGCGATGAGCTGAAGTCCCATCGGGCGGCGCATCAGGCCGCCTTCGCCGAGGCGGCGCCCAGTGAAGCGAAGAGTGGCGGAGCGCCCGCTGGGGCAGCGATGACTATGAGTACGCTGCCCTGTGGCAAACCTCTGCCGACGGCCGGTCACGAAGCCGGCGACTCCGGAGTGACGATTCCGACCATCCGTCGCCGCGGTGCCGGCACGGAGCTCACGCCCAATGCGTGATTGCGCCAGAATGTCGACATCGGATTCTCGCGAGCACTCTGCCGCGGATGGACCGGATCTCTCTGGTCCCCCCAGTGGGACTCGAACCCACACTGAATCGATTTTAAGTCGACTGCCTCTGCCGATTGGGCTATAGGGGGAATGCTCAGAACACACTGTATAGCCAAACGTCCGAACCCGCGATCTGAGACGTTCGGCCGCCGTCAGTGACCCGGCGGTAGCCTCGACCCATGACGAGAAACCGACCGAGCCCACAAGCCTGGATCATCCTCGTCATCGGTGTCCTCACCCAGATGGCGGCGACCATCGCGATCGCCGGTCCCGCATTCCTCATCCCGTATATGCACACCGACCTCGGGTTCACCCTCACCCAGGCTGGCACCGTCGCCGCCGCCCCGAGCTTCGGTCTCATCCTCACGCTCATCGCCTGGGGTGCCTTCGCCGACCGCTACGGTGAGCGGCTGGCCATGACGCTGGGCATCGCACTGACCGCCGTGTTCTCTGCGGTCGCGGTCCTCGTCGTCGACTCACCGATCTGGATGGTCATCGTCATCGCCGCCTCCGGTGCGGCCGCTGCCTCGGTGAACTCCGCGAGCGGCCGCGTCGTCATGGGCTGGTTCCCACGCCACCGCAGAGGGCTGGCCATGGGCATCCGGCAGATGTCCCAACCCCTGGGCACGAGCATCGCCGCCGTCACGATCCCACCGATCGCCGCGGCCGGCGGATTTCCCGCCTACCTCTGGTATGTCGCTGCCGTCTCCGGGGCACTCGCGCTCATCTGCTTCGCCCTCGTCCGCAACCCTCCGCCCTCGGTTCCCACCCGCACCGAGGTAGCCGACCCAGACGGCGCCACCGACGTTCTCGACGCGTCCCTCCCCGAACCGGCAGCGGACGGGAACGGATCCGCTCGCCCGGGCGCCACCTCGGCGGGGGAGGGGGAACCGAGCCCCACCTCGGCGGTCAATCCCTACCGCAGCGATTCCTTCCTGTGGCGCATCCACGGGGTCTCGGCACTGCTGGTCATCCCGCAGTTCGCGTTCTCCACCTACGGCCTCATCTGGCTCATCGCCAACCAGGGCATCCACGCCGGCACCGCCGGAGCGATCGTCGCCGCCGCGCAGATCATCGGGGCGATCGGGCGCATGGTCGTCGGCGGTCTCTCGGATCGGACGAGCTCACGGGTAGGCCTCATGCGGGTGGTCGCGATCGCGGCGGTCGTCAGCGTCGTCGCCATCGCCGTTCTCTCGCTCACCGAACTCCCGGTCGTCGCGGCGATCGTGTTCATCCTCGCCTCGGCGGTGTCGGTCGCCGACAACGGACTCGCCTTCGCCTCCGTCGCCGAAGCCGCGGGACCGCGCTGGTCGGGCAAGGCCATGGGAGCGCAGAACACGGGACAGTTCGTCATGTCGGCCCTGCTCGGGCCCGGGTTCGGCGCCCTGGTCACCGCCTTCGGCTACCCGCTGTCCTTCGGGCTCATCGCCCTCGCCCCGTTGCTGAGCATCGGAATCATTCCGCGCAAGGACGTCGATCGCATAACCTGATATTCACCTCGGCGCGCTAGCGTGCTCGAGGCTCGACTCTGTGCCCATATCGAAAGGTGAGGATCTCGTGAACGATCTGTTCCAAGAGAATCTGCGGGAGTACATCGACAAGCTCCGGCTGGAGGGCTATACCGTTTCGGACAGCCAGACCACGGATCCGCACCTCATCGACCCCATGGGCCGGGCCGTCGAGACCTGGCGTGAAGGGTACCCGTACGACGAGCAGATGGACCGTGAGGAATACGAGCTCGAGAAGTACCGTCTGCAGGTCGAGCTGCTGAAGTTCCAGTACTGGGGCCAGGACACCGGGGCGAAGCACGTCATCGTCTTCGAAGGCCGCGACGCAGCCGGCAAGGGCGGGACGATCAAACGCTTCACCGAACACCTCAACCCGCGTGCCGCCCGCGTCGTGGCGCTGAACAAGCCCTCGGACCGAGAAGCCGGCCAGTGGTATTTCCAGCGCTACATCTCCCACCTGCCCACCAGCGGTGAGATCGTCATGTTCGACCGGTCCTGGTACAACCGGGGCAATGTCGAACGCGTCATGGGATTCTGCACGGATGACGAGTACGAGACGTTCATGGAGCAGGCGCCCGTGTTCGAGAAGATGCTCATCGACTCCGGCATCCATGTCACGAAGTTCTGGTTCTCCGTGACCCAGCGTGAACAGCGCACCCGGTTCGCGATCCGCCAGATCGACCCGGTGCGGCGGTGGAAGCTCTCACCCATGGACCTCGAGTCCCTCGACCGATGGGATGACTACACGCAGGCGAAGGAGGCGACCTTCCGCCGCACGGACACCGACCATGCTCCGTGGATCACGATCAAGAGCAACGACAAGAAGCGCGCGCGGCTCAATGCGATGCGCTACTTCCTCAACCAGTTCGACTACGAGGACAAAGACACCTCGGTCGTCTACGAGGCCGATCCGCTGCTCGTGCGCCGCGGACGCGACGCCGTCGACGACTGAAGGTCACGTCCCGCGGGCGACTCCGGGTCGGGTTTGGATCGGAATCGGCCCGGGACGGCGGGCGACCGGAATTCTTTGGTCGATCCACCGTGTTTTCCTCGACCAGAACACCGCGGATCGACCAGGAAATCTGAGGTGGTGTCAGCGACAGCCGTCGAGACAGAATTTCGGCCGGGTGGAAGGGGAAAGACCACCCGGCCGGAACCGTGGAGCGGGGCTCTCACCCGCAGCGCACTATTGGCAGACGCGGCTTAAGCGTCGGCGGCTTCCTTGCGTGCCTTCCGCGCCGCGCGGCGCTTCTTGTGGCCGGCGAAGCTGAAGCAGAAGAGGACGATGGCCACCAGGACGAACAATCCGCCTCCGGCGATGCCGGCATCGACCCAGAACTGGGGTGGGAACAGCCGGATGAGCGAATCATCGGCGTAGAACTCCCAGGTCCCGTCCTTGAAGAAGACCTTGTGGAACCCGCGGAAGAAGCTCTCCCAGCCGAGTACGGCGACGACGGCGACAGCGGCCATGAAGATGACGCTGAAGATCGAACCGAGGCGGACTCCGGCATGGATGCCCGAACCGCCCTTGCGGCACATGTAGAGACCGAAGAGGACGGATCCGATGAGGCCGATGAGCGCGACGAGGTAGAGCAGCGAGATGAGCCCCTTGACGTCGGCCATATGGCTGAGCTCGTCGGAGATGAAGATCGGTTCGCCGTTGGGCATGACGATGTCGGCGAGGTAGCGCCGCGAATCGAAGTTGTGCAGATAGTCGATGACATAGGTCCCGTAGTGCTCCCGGTCGGCCTCTCCGAAGCCGAACTGGTCGGCGGGGAATCCGGGCCGGAAGTACTCGAACTTGAGGAAGATCCCGGAGGCGACGAAGCGCACGGCCAGCGCGAGCAGGACGAAGGGGGTGGCGAGCATGATCCAGATCGTGCCGATGACGTCGAGGACGCTGCGCCGACGTTCCGGGACCTCGGGTTCACGAGAATCGGTCGAGGTCGCCGCCTTCGACACAGCAGCCCAATCGGCCTCGCTCATCACCGCTGTCCGTGCGTTCGCGGGCACCTCCCGGGTGGCCCCGGTCGAGGTCGACGTGGAAGTCGCCGCGGATGCCGAATCCACAGCCTCCGTCGAGGAGGATCGGTCGGCGCCGCGTGTACTCGAGGACTGAGCGTTCGGATTCGACGAATGGGCGGGAGCCACCCTCACCGGGCCCGTCGGGGGCTTGGCGTCGGCGGAATGCTTGGGGGCATCCTCGGCGATGGGATCCGTGATCGGATCGAACGCCTCGGTGTCGGTCGAGGGATCGTTCGCCGCCTCCAGAGAGGTCGACGACTGCTTTTCGGCAGCACTGGCCGACCCTGAACTCATCCGCCTGCTCAGGAGGTCTTCGGTCTCGTTCTTCTCGTCTCTGGACACATCCCCATTGTCAGCGACCACAGGGTCCGAGCCCGGGAGGACACGCCACGGCGGACGATTTCGGGCACACCCGCGCCGAGGTGGGGCCGCGACGATCGGTCGAGCGCGGTTCGCGTCGGGGCGGGCTCAGCCCAGGAAGTCAACCGGAGAAGTCAGCCCAGGAGGGCTGCGATGACGACGAGCGCGGGCACCGCGAGGACCGTGGTGATGAACACCGCGTCTCGCATGAGCGCCTCGGACTGGCGGTACTGCATCGAGTAGATGTAGACGTTCTGGGCTGTGGGCAGGGCCGAGGTGACGACGATGGCGAAGAGGTCGATGCCGCCGTAGCCGAGCATCGGCCCGCCGATGGCCCAGGCGATGACCGGCTGGAGGACGAGCTTGCCGCCCGCGATGTAGCTCAGCTGGGACCGGGTGCCCTTGACCGGCAGCGCCCACCCGTCCTTGAGTGAGATGCCGAAGGCGAGGAGGGCACCGGGGACCGCGGTGGCACCGATCATGTCGATGGGTTCGAATACGAAGCGGGGCAGTTCGAAGCCGGTCGCCGAGGCGGCCACACCGGCCGCGGCGCCGAGGACGATGGGGTTCTTGAGCACTTGGAGGACCGCGGAGTACCAGTGCGAGTCGTGCTGTTTCTTCCCGGCTCCGTCGAGGACGGCCATCCCGATCGGGGCGAGCACGAGGAGTTGGAATAGCAGCACGGGGGCGACGTAGCCGATGTCGTGGAGGACGTAGGCGGCGATCGGGATGCCGAGGTTGCCGATGTTGACGTAGCTGGTCGCCCACGCGGAGAACATGGCCTCACCGGTGCTGCGCTTGCGGATCCAGCGGGTGAGGACGAAGAGGAGGAGGCCGACGATGACCGCGGATCCGCCGGTGGCGAAGAGCGTGGTGTTGAAGATCAGCCCGAGATCGGTGTCGGCGACAGTGACGTAGAGCAGGGTCGGAGTGCCCGCATAGAAGACGAGCTTCGCGATGACCTGCTGGCCGTGGGGGCCGAGCACGCCGGAGCGACCGAGGATGAAGCCGACGAGGATGACCCCGGCGATGACGGCGAAACCTTCGAACACGGCGAGCATGGGTGGGACGATCCTCGCTTTCTGGAGCAGTCGTGTTCTGAGTCAGGCGTGCCGCCGGTGACGGTCGGTAGGTCAGTCCGCCTCGGCGGCGTCGGAGACGAGATAGGACGCGGCGGCGCTGACCGCGCTGACGGCGAACACCGCGGGCCAGGCGCCGATCTTCTTTGCCAGGGGATGCGAGGCTCCGAAGCCGCCGAGGTAGGTCAGACCGAGACCGACAGCGGCAGGCCAGCCTCGCTTGGCGTACCAGGAGCGGGCTGCATAGCCGCCGGCAGCGGCGAGGACGACGCCGCCGAGGGGGCGGATGCCGGTCTCGCGGGCGGTGAGGAATCCGCCGATGAGGCCGACGGCGACGAGCGGGGCGGTGGCGACTTCGTGTGCATCCTTCATGCGCTCAAGTCTATGCATGAGGGTTCGCGGTCCGGACGGCGGTCTCACAACAAGGAACGCCGATTCGGCATCGCGGCCCTCACATCAGCCCTCACGTCAGCGAGATCTTGATGACCGAGGCAATGCTGATGACCGCGATGAGACACACCGAGGCGGTGAGGAAGACGACGGCCCACGGACTCGGGCGGCCGCGTTCGGCCTGGATCGAGTCCGCACCCAACCGGTATCGCCTGACCTGCATCGACAGCGCGGCGATCGCGAGGCCCATGCACACGACGAAGACGCCGACCGACCAGCCTTCGAAGACGTTGATGAAGCGCATGAAGACGAGGCTGACGACGGTCATCGTCAGTGCCGTACGCAGCCATGACTGAGTGGTGCGCTCGGGCTGCAGACCCGGATCGGGGTGCGGCTGCGGTCGAGTTCGGCGCGGCCCGGGCAACCGCGGCCGCGGGAGGCGGGGAGTCATCGCAGCAGACCGGCGAACACCAGCACGAGCAGCCCCGCGCCCAGCGCCGAGGCGAGGCTGACGATGGGAATGATGAGCGGCAGCGGCAGCGAGGTCTTGCGCCGCATCGCCGATTCGATGCGATGCCAGCGGACTGCGGCCCCGGAAGCGAGGATGAAGCCGATGACCATGAGCACGATCGACAGAGTCGCACGCAGACCGGTCGAGAAGATCTCCGAGGTGAAGGCTTCGACGGCGATGCCGCCGCCGATGAAGGCCAGGGCCGTGCGGATCCAGGACAGGAAGGTCCGCTCATTGGCCAGGGTGAAGCGCGGGTCCGGGTCCTCGCCGTCGGGGAAGACACGGCGGGCGATTCTGCTGCGGGTATCTTCGGCGGAATTGTCGTCACTCACCCTTCGAGGATAGCCCCAGACGGCCATCGCCGGGTGGGGAAGTCCGCACACGGCAGCGATGACGAGACGATGACGTCCGTGGCGCACCGGTCCTGTCGACTACGATGGTGGTGGACACACGGAGACCGCTGCGCCGCCGATGCCCGAGGAGATCCTATGGAGGGTCACCGACCGCCCGGTGAAGTCGTATGCGACCGAACACGAAGGCGGTAATGGAATGAGCGAGCAGTCGAGCGGCAGCGGATCCCGCGACGGAGCGGATCCGCAGACCGTATCCGGAATCGAGGAGGCCTCGGGGCCGGCCAAATGGAAGGTCATCGGTCCCGGGCTCGTCGTCGCGGCCACCGGCGTCGGCGCCGCCGATATGGTCGCCACCCTCGTGGCCGGCAGCCAGTTCGGCTATGGCCTGCTGTGGGCAGTCATCGTCGGTGTCATCCTCAAGATCGTCCTCGTCGAAGGAGCCGGCCGATTCAGCCTCGCAACCGGGAAGACGATCTTCGAAGGCTGGAGGTCACTGGGCCGGTGGACCACGTGGTACTTCGGTCCCTACATCATCATCTGGGGCTTCGTCTACGGCGCGACAGCCATGAGCTCCGCTGCCCTGCCTCTGGCCGCGCTGTTTCCCGGACTCAACCTCACCGTCTGGTCGGTGCTCATGGGCCTGGCCGGTTTCGCCATGGTGTGGTTCGGCCGCTACGCGATATTCGAGAAGATCACCGCAGCCCTCGTGGGCATCATGTTCATCACCGTCGTCGGGCTTGCGATCATCGCCGCACCGAACGTCCCGGACATGCTCACCGGACTAATCCCGATCATCCCCGAGGGCGGCGTGATCTACACCCTCGCCCTCGCCGGAGGGGTCGGCGGCACCATCACGCTGGCCGCCTACGGGTACTGGCTGCGTGAGAAGGGCTGGCACACCCCGAAGTGGATGCGGGTGATGCGCATCGACAACTCCATGGCGTACGTGATGACCGGCATCTTCGTCATCGCCATGCTCATCGTCGGCGCCGAGGTCGTGCGTGCGGCAGGCGTGTCGATCTCCGCCGAGGACAAGGGACTGCTCGACCTCGCCGAGGTGCTCAAGGCCCGCTACGGCGACGTCGTCGGCATCGGCTTCCTCGTCGGCTTCTGGGCCGCCTCGTTCTCCTCGATCATCGGTGTGTGGAACGGTGTGTCCCTCATGTTCGCCGATTTCTGGGGCCATATGCGCAAGAAGCCCGGCGGACACCCCGACACCCTGACCGGCGGCAAGTACTTCAAGTTCTATGTCCTGTGGCTGACGTTCCCGCCGATGCTGCTGTTCATCCTCGGCAAACCGATCGGCCTCATCCTCGCCTACGGTGTTCTCGGCTCGCTGTTCATGCCGTTCCTGGCCGTGACCCTGCTCGGACTCCTCAACGGCAAGAAGATCCCGAAGGAATGGGCGAACAAGCTGCACACGAACATCGCCCTGGCGATCACCGCACTGCTCTTCATCGTCCTCGGCATCCAACAGCTCTACTCCGCGCTCGCCCCGCTCTGGGGCGGATGAGAGGATCATTGCTTCATCCGGCCCTGGCCGCACCGGGACGAAGTTGTCTCCGATGAGGTCTTCGACACCGATCCGTAGGCCGATTGGTACGCCACCGAGGCGGAGTCCGCTGAGAGCGTTCTCGACCTCTACCGGCGGGTCTGGGGTTTCGCGGATGAGACGTTCGACTCCCTGCCGCTCGACGCACCGGGACAGGTTCCGCATTGGCCGGCTCCGATGAACGCGGTGACTCTGGGGCAGATGATGGTCCATGTCCTCGTCGACCTCACCCGCCACCTCGGGCAGGTCGATGTGGTCCGTGAAGGGATCGATGGGCAGGTCGGGCTGAGCGCGGCCAGCCCGAACATCCCGGAAGGCCAGGATTGGGAAGCCTACTCGGCGATGCTGCGGGAGCTGGCGGAGAAGACCGGCCGGTAGAGATTCTCTCCTCTTCGCCACAGCTCGGTGTCTCCGAATTCGCTTGCGGCTACGGCTAAGCTGGTGACTGCAATGGCACAGGAGAACTCAGCATCGTCGACACCGCGTCCCGACGCGCAGACTGATTCGTCGACTCCGCGGGCGAAGCGCTCGCCTCGGCGACGCGGGCAACGCGGATCGACCGGCCAGCGACGGAAGTCCACCGCGGCCCACCACCAGCAGCGACGTGCCCGGCTCAAAGACGCCCGCGCGGCGCACACGGTCGACGTCACCTACCCCGCGGACCTGCCCGTCACCGCCGCGAAGGACGAGATCGCCGAGGCGGTCCGGGACAACCAGGTCGTCATCATCGCCGGTGAGACCGGATCGGGCAAGACCACGCAGCTGCCGAAGATCTGCCTCGAACTCGGCCTCGGCGTCGACGGGCTCATCGGCCACACCCAACCTCGGCGGATCGCCGCACGGACCGTGGCCGAACGCATCGCCGACGAACTCGGCGAGGACCTCGGGAACACCATCGGGTATCAGGTGCGCTTCACCGCGCAGGTCGCTGACTCCACTCGTGTGAAGGTGATGACCGACGGCATCCTGCTCTCCGAGCTCTCCCGAGACAAGCTTCTGCGCGACTACGAAGTCATCATCATCGACGAGGCCCACGAACGCAGCCTCAACATCGACTTCCTCCTCGGCTACCTCAAAGAGGTGCTGTCCCGGCGGCCGGACCTCAAGGTCATCATCACCTCGGCGACGATCGACCCGGAGTCCTTCTCCGCGCACTTCGACGACGCCCCGATCATCTCCGTCGAAGGCCGGACCTACCCCGTCGAGGTCCGCTACCGGGCCCTCGTCGACGAAGACGACGATGACGACGTCGACGGACCCGGCGATTCCGGCAGCTTCGAGACCGGGGTCGAGGAGCAGACCGACGGCATCATCGCAGCCGTCGACGAACTCGCAGCCGAAGAACCCGGAGACATCCTCGTCTTCCTCTCCGGCGAACGCGAGATCCGCGACACCGCCGACGCCCTGACCGACCACCTGCGCAGACGTCCGCGGATGAGCAATTGGGAGGTCGTGCCGCTGTTCGCCAGGCTCTCGGCTGGGGAGCAGCAGAAAGTCTTCCAACCGCATTCGCGACCCCGCATCGTGCTGGCCACGAACGTCGCCGAGACCTCGCTGACGGTGCCCGGCATCAAATACGTCATCGACGTCGGCACCGCCCGCATCTCCCGGTACTCCAACCGCACCCGGGTGCAGAGACTGCCGATCGAACGGATCTCACAGGCGAGCGCCAACCAGCGCAAGGGCCGGTCGGGCCGCACGAGCGAGGGCATCTGCATCCGCCTGTACTCGGAAACCGACTTCGACTCCCGTCCCGAGTTCACCGACCCCGAGATCCTGCGCACCAACCTCGCCAGCGTCATCCTGCAGATGGCCTCGCTCGGGTTCGCCTCGAGCGATGAGGAGATCCTCGACTTCCCGTTCCTCACCCCGCCCGACGCCCGTGCCGTCCGCGACGGACGCACGATGCTCGCCGAGCTCGGGGCGCTGACCAGCGACAGCACCGGCAGGATCACCGTCACCGAGATCGGTCGGAAGCTCACCGTGCTGCCGATCGACCCCCGCCTGGCCCGCATCGTCATCGCCGGCGCGGAGGCCGGCTGCGGGGGAGAGGTCACCGTGATCGTGGCAGCCCTGTCCATCCAGGATCCCCGGGAACGTCCAGCGGAATTACGTGCTGCCGCCGATGAGAAACATGCGCGCTTCACCCACCGCGGCAGCGACTTCCTGTCCTACCTCAACCTGTGGAACTACCTGCAGAGCCTGCAGGCCGATATGGGGTCATCGAAGTTCCGGCGCCGCTGCAGAGACGAGTTCCTCAACTTCGTGCGCATCCGCGAATGGCAGGACCTCGTCGGTCAGCTGCGCTCCCTGCTCGGCTCGGCAGGCATCCGCATCGACAGATCGGTCTGGCACCCGGCAGGCAGCGATGAGGCAGATGGGCCCGCCGTCGCGATCCACGGCACCGAGGCGGCCGACGGCGCCAAGGCTGCCAGGAGCGCCGAGGCGGCCGACGGCACCGGTCAGACGCAGCGCGGTCCCGGGGCGAAGGGCAAGATCGGCTTCGCCGAACTCAGCGCCGCGAAACGCAGTGCGAAGAAGCCAGCGGTCACCGGTGGCGTCGGAGACGCAGGTAAGCAGGTCGCCGCCGCGAAACTCGACCCGCATGCCGCCGCCATCCACCGCGCCCTGCTCACGGGGCTGCTGACGATGATCGGTTCGAGATCCGAACGTCACAAGGACTACCAGGGAGCCCGCGGCACCCGCTTCGCGATCTTCCCCGGATCCGGCCTGTTCAAGGTCAACCCGGACTTCGTCATGGCCGCCGAACTCGTCGAGACCTCCCGCCTCTGGGCCCGCACCGTCGCCGCGATCGACCCCGACTGGGTCGTCGAAGCCGCAGGCGACCTGGTCACCCGCCAGCATTCCGACCCGCACTGGTCGACGAAAGCCGGAGCGTCGATGGTCTACGAGAAGATCTCCCTCTACGGGGTCACTCTCGTCAGCGACCGCCGCGTCGGCTACGGCACCTTCGACCGGGACGGTGCTCGCGACATGTTCATCCGCAAGGGCCTCATCGAAGGCGACTGGCACGAACGCTTCGGTTTCCTCGACCACAATGCCGCGGTCATCGCGGAGGCCGAGGAACTGGCCTCACGGACACGGAACCGGCGCGTACTCGACCAGGACGATGCCCTCTACGAATTCTTCGCTGAACGGATCCCGGAAGGGGTCACCTCGGCGGCGGATTTCCGGTCCTGGTGGAAGAAGCAGAAGCGACGCGACGCGCACCTGCTCGACCTGACCACCTCGGTGCTGCTCAGCGATGACAGTGAGGAGCTCACCGCCTCGGTCGCCGATGATTTCCCGATGGAATGGGAGCTCGCCGACGGTACGCAGGCGAAGCTGCGGTACTCGTTCGACCCCGGCAGCACCGAGGACGGGGTCACGGTGGAGATCCCCGCCGAGGCGGTGCCCGCCGTCGACGTCGACGAGTTCTCCTGGCAGGTGCCCGGGCTGCGGGAAGAGCTCGTCGCCGCCTACATCCGGTCGCTGCCGAAGAACAAACGACGCTACTTCGTCCCCGCCCCCGATGTCGCTCGCGACATTCTGCCCGCGCTCACCCCCTACCAGGGCAGCCTGCCGGAGGTGCTGGCCGCCCACCTGAGCGAACGCGCCGGCGGGGGAGGGCTGAACGATCTGGTGCCGATCACGGTCACCGCCTCGGACTTCGACCGGGACCGGATCCCCGCGCATCTGCGACTGACCTTCCGCGTCGTCGACGGGAAGAAGACCGTCGGACTCGGCGAGGATCTTGCCACCCTGACCACACGAGCGAAGCCGCAAGTGCGCAAGGCCAGGCAGAAGCAATCATCGTTCTCCCCGAAGACGGGACTCACCGGCTGGACGTTCGGCAGCCTCGGCGATCCTGATGAGGCTTCGGCCGGGGTCGTCCCCGGGCTTGCCGCCCGTCAGCAGTCGGTCGACCTCGTGGCCTTCGACACCGCCCTCGAAGCGCGGCTGGCTACCCGGGAGGGACTCATCACGCTGCTGGCACTGCAGGCGAATGAGGCGCTGAAGTATCTGCAGGACGGGCTGACGACCGAGGAGAAGCTCATCCTCGCCGGGCACCAGAAGTCCTCCGACGAACTGCTCACCGGCCTCGTCCGGGTGGGAATCCGCGGGCTCGTCGACGACAGGCTGGGACCGGCCGAGTCTTCATGGGTGGCCACGGAGGCAGAGTTCGATCAGCTGCGCACGCACGTCCACGCGCAGCTGCCGCTCACCTGCTCGTCACTGCTGCCGTCCCTGGTCAGGGCGCTCAAGGCGGCCACCGAACTCGACAAGCTCGTGTCGAAGGCGTCATCGCTGGTCATCCTGTCGAACCTCGCCGACGTGCAGGCTTGGCGGGCCTCGCATGTGAGCGCCGAGGCGGTCGCGGCGATGACGCCCGAGATGCTGGCTCAACTGCCGCGCTGGGTTCAGGCAGAGGTCGTGCGCATCGGCGGGATGCAGGATTCGCCGATCCGGGACAAACAGTTCATGGACCGCGTCACCGGTGTCAGTGACGATGTGTCCAAGAAGATCGGCAACCGGTTCCCGCCGCTGGCGAAGGCCGAGTGGGCGCAGCTGATCGTGTCACTGCCGCGAGAGTGGGTCGAGGTCGTGGCCATGGTCGAGGAGCTGCGGGTGTCACTGTTCGCGAATTCGCTGGGCACCGCTCACCCGGTGTCCGAGAAGCGCATCGCCAAGGTGCTCGCGCAGCTCTGATCTCGGCTGGCTCCGCCGGGCGACGGGTTGTCGGTAGGGAATGTCGCGAACTGTAGGGTGTGCCGCTCAGGCCCCAGGATGGATCAGTTTGTCGGCCAGCGCCCAGAGCGGCAGCGCAGCAGCGACGAGGAATGCGGCCGCCGCCCACCAGATCCGCCACTTACACGTGCGTCGACGAGAGCCGATGAAGAGGAACGCGATCCAGAAGATCACGAAGAAGGCACCGGAGAGGCTGAGCATCACCATCGCGAAGGCTTCCCAGCCCGAGGTGCCCAGATCGAAGATGTAACTGGTCACCTGAGCGATCTGCCACGAGAACATGATCGCGAACGCGAGCAGCGGGGCGCCGAGGACGCCGGCCAGGATGAGCGGCAGGGCCTTGAGCCAACGTTCCTTCGGCTCCGAACGGCCGGCGTAATCGACATATTCCTCAGACATCGCCACCAGCATATGGGCCGATTCCGACAGGACGCTGGACGCAATGCCGACAGGACGCTGGACGCAATGCCAACAGTGCGATGCTCACTTCGGCCGTTCCGCGATGTACCCATCTCGGCTCGGACAGCGCGGACACCTCGAATGCCGCCTTGCACGGCCCCGAAATCCACTGTGACCGACCGGACAAGGCGGCGGCAGGAGAAGAACGATAGGATATTGCGGTGACTTCCGGCCAGTATTCCGATAAGGACATCCGACGAGAAGCGGCGCGCCGCCGCACGTTCGCTGTCATCTCCCACCCCGACGCAGGTAAGTCGACGACCACCGAGGCGCTTGCCCTGCACGCCCGTGCGATCGGTCAGGCCGGAGCCACCCACGGCAAGGCCGGGCGCCGCGCCACCGTCTCCGACTGGATGCAGATGGAGCAGGATCGCGGCATCTCGATCTCCTCGGCCGCGCTGCAGTTCGAGTACCGCGACGCCGTCTTCAACCTCGTCGACACCCCCGGACACGCGGACTTCTCTGAGGACACCTACCGAGTGCTCTCGGCCGTCGACTGCGCCGTCATGCTCATCGACGCCGCCAAAGGACTCGAGGCGCAGACGATGAAGCTCTTCGAGGTCTGCGCCCACCGCAACATCCCGATCATCACCGTCGTCAACAAATGGGACCGTCCCGGCCTCGACGCGCTCGAACTCATGGACGAGGTCCAACAGCGCACCGGGCTGCTCCCCACCCCGATCACCTGGCCCGTCGGCCAGTCCGGCGACTTCCGCGGTGTCCTCGACCGCCTCACCGGCGAGTACACGAAGTACACCCGCACCGATGGCGGTGCCACCATCGCAGGGGAGGAGACCTACTCCGCCGAGGCGGCCGCGGACCTCGAAGGCGATGCCTGGGCCACCGCTGTCGACGAGTCCGAACTCCTGGAGATGGAAGACCAGATCCACGATCAGGAGACCTTCCTCGCCGGGAAGTCGACCCCGGTCATGTTCGCTTCCGCGGTGCTCAACTTCGGCATCCACAAACTCCTCGACCTTCTCGTCGATCTGGCACCCGCCGCCGAGGCGCGCCCGGACAAGGAGGGAGTCCCGCGTCCCGTCGACGCTCCGTTCTCCGGCTTCGTCTTCAAGGTCCAGGCAGGCATGGATTCGAACCACCGTGACCGGTTGGCCTATATCCGCGTCTGTTCGGGAGTCTTCGAGCGCGGCACCGTGCTCACCCATGCCGCGACCGGCAAGCCCTTTGCCACGAAGTACGCTCAGCAGGTTTTCGGACGCGACCGCGACGTCGTCGACGAAGCCTTCCCCGGTGATGTCGTCGGACTCGTCAACGCCTCCGCACTGCGCGTGGGCGACTCGCTCTACCTGGACAAGAAGGTCGAGTTCCCGGGCATCCCGACGTTCTCACCCGAACACTTCATGGTCATCAGAGCCAAGGACTCTTCGAAGTACAAGCAGTTCCGCCGCGGCATCGAACAGCTCGATCACGAAGGCGTCATCCAGGTCCTGCGCTCGGATCTGCGCGGCGATCAGGCTCCGGTCCTCGGCGCGGTCGGTCCGATGCAGTTCGAGGTCGCCGAAGACCGGATGACCAACGAGTTCAATGCCCCCTGCAGCCTCGAGCGCCTCAACTTCTCCCTGGCCAGGCGCACCACCCCCGACTGTGTGCCGACCCTGGCCCGCGAACGCAGCGTCGAGGTCCTCCATCGCTCCGACGGCGAACTGCTCGCACTGTTCTCCGACCGCTGGCGGCTGCAGGGCGTGGAGAAGAACCACCCTGATCTGGTGCTCGAGCCGCTCGTCGTCAGCTGAACGGACACACTGGGTTCACCGGGACGCTCGGCTCGGAGGGACCCATGCCTCGCCGCTTTGACGGGGAGTCTAAGATGAATAGTTGGGTCCGGTCGAAATCCGGACTCAGTCAGGAATATACGAGGCACGCAATCCCTTGTAACCTCGGGAAACCTGACACTCGGGTGAGGCCCGAAACGACAAAGGAGAACTGTGGGAACGAAATCGATTCGAGTCGCGATTGCCGGATTGGGCAACTGCGCCTCGTCCCTGATCCAAGGTGTGGAGTACTACCGGAACGCGTCCCCAGGGACGAAGGTTCCCGGTCTCATGCACGTGGAGTTCGGGGACTATCACGTCGGTGACATCGATTTCGTCGCCGCCTTCGACGTCGACGGCAAGAAGGTCGGCGTGGACATCGCCGAGGCGATCACGGCCAGTGAGAACAACACCATCAAGCTCGCCGACGTCGAACCGACCGGCATCGAGGTCCTGCGCGGGCCCACCCTCGACGGACTCGGACAGTACTACCGCGACACGATCGTCGAATCCGACCGTGACCCCGTCGACGTCGTCAAGGCTCTCAAGGACGCCGAGGCTGACGTGCTCGTGTGCTACCTGCCGGTCGGATCCCAGGAGGCCGTCGAGTTCTACGCGCAGGCCGCCATCGACGCGAAGGTCGCCTTCGTCAACGCCCTGCCCGTCTTCATCGCCGGCACCAAGGAATGGGACGAGAAGTTCCGCGCCGCCGGTGTTCCCATCGTCGGCGACGACATCAAGTCCCAGATCGGTGCGACCATCACGCACCGGGTGATGGCGAAGCTGTTCGAAGACCGCGGCGTCGTCCTCGACCGGACCTACCAGCTCAATGTCGGCGGCAACATGGACTTCAAGAACATGCTGGAGCGTCAGCGTCTGGAGTCGAAGAAGATCTCCAAGACGCAGGCCGTGACCTCGATCACCTCGGCCCAGCTGTCCGACCGCGACGTTCACATCGGTCCCAGCGATTACGTCGAATGGCTCGACGACCGCAAGTGGGCTTTCGTCCGCCTCGAAGGACGCAACTTCGGCGACGCCCCCGTGGCGCTGGAGTACAAGCTCGAGGTCTGGGACTCCCCGAACTCCGCCGGCGTGATCATCGACGCCGTGCGTGCGGCGAAGATCGGACTCGACCGCGGCATCGGCGGAGCACTCATCTCCGCCTCCTCCTACTTCATGAAGTCGCCCCCGGAGCAGCAGGACGACGACGCCGCCCACGAGGCGGTCGAAGCCTTCATCCGAGGTGACGTGGAGCGCTGACCCCAGCGCACACCGACAAGCGCGCCGACCGCAGTCACACTGTGATCGGCGCGCTTCGTCATTGTCCGGGCGAACAGGCCCGCCGCCAGGAGAGAGGACCGGTCGCTCGGGAATCGGACCGCGCGACGATGAGCCGCCTCGGCGCTTCCGGAATATGAGATCGCCGTGACACAACGGCGATTGTCTACGACACTTGTCTCTTCGACGTGATTGCGCTCACATGCGCATCACGCGGGCCGACGCACCGCCCGGTGCGCCCACGACCGAGGAGATCCCATGTCGAGCACCACCTCAGCAACCGGTGAGAAGCACAGCGGTTCATCAGACCTCAACTGGCTGATGCGCCTGCTCGTCGTCATCGAGAAGGTCGGCAACAAGCTGCCCCACCCGTTCTGGCTGTTCCTCTCCCTGGCCGTCATCGTCATGATCCTCTCCGCGATCTTCTCCGCCACGGGACTGAGCGCGGTCAACCCCGCGACGGATAAGACGGTGGCGGTGACGAACCTGTTCAGCACCGAATCGCTGCGCGAGATCGTGGCCGGAGCGACGAACAACTTCGTCACCTTCCCACCGCTGGGACTCGTCATCATCGTCCTCCTCGGCGTGGCCGTGGCCGAACAGTCCGGGCTCATCGCCGCGATGCTGCGCGGAACCATCGCCGGGGCCTCGCCGAAGTGGATCACGTTCATCGTCGCGCTCGCCGGCACCGCCTCGTCGATCGCCTCCGACGCCTCGTACATGATCATGATCCCCCTCGGCGGGCTCGCCTTCAAAGCCGTCGGCCGCAACCCGCTGCTCGGCTGCGTCGTCGCCTATGCCGCGACCTCGGGAGGGTATTCGGCCGCACCGATGGTCAACTCCCTCGACACCATCCTCGGCGGCCTCTCGACCTCCGCGGCCCACATCATCGACGACAGCTACACGGTCAGCCCGGTCGCGAACTTCTACTTCAACTTCGTGTCCATGTTCGTCGTCGCTGCCGCCATCACCCTGATGACCGAGCTGCTGCTGACCAAACGCGCCGACCAGATCGAACTCGACCCCGAGGACGAGAACGATCCGGAGAACTTCGACGTCACGATGGACCTCGAGCCCAAAGAGAAGCGCGGCATGGTCTTCGCTGTGCTCGCCATCGTCGTCTGCGCGGCGATCCTCTTCTTCCTCGCTCTGCCCGCCGACTCGTTCCTCCGGGACGAGGCCGGAGGCTTCGGCCCCGAATCCGGACTGATGGCAGGAATCGCCGGTATCATCGGTGTCGGTTTCTTCCTCGTCGGCATCGTCTACGGCTGCGCGACAGGGACGATCAAGACGACCGCGGACATCCCGGAGATGATGGCCAAGGGGCTGTTGCCGTTCGTGCCTGTCATCGTCCTCTTCTTCGCGGCCAGCCAGTTCCTTGCGCTGTTCACGATGTCCAACCTCGGCGAGATCCTGGCGATCAAGGGCGCAGAGTTCTTCGGCGCGCTCAACACCGGCACGTTCGTCATCCTGCTGGGCGGCTGGCTGCTCACCGCGCTCGGCGCGATGTTCCTCACTTCGGGTTCGGGCCTGTGGACGCTCATGGCCCCGGTCCTCGTGCCGATGTTCATGCTGCTCTCGATCTCGCCGGAGACGACGCAGGCGCTTTACCGCATCGGCGACTCGACGACGAACATCATCTCCCCGATGAGCCCCTACTTCGTCCTCGTGCTCGGCTTCATCCAGCGCTACCGGAAGGACGCCGGCATCGGCACCCTCCTGTCGTTCACGATCCCGCTGTCGTTTGCGATGTTCGTCTTCTGGGGTCTGCTGTTCTTCATCTGGTGGGCCACGGGAATCCCATGGGGCCCGGGCTCAGCGACCGGCTACCACATGGGCTGAGCCGCCACGGGGTGCGGCGGCGATCGAAGAGGGGCAGCCCGCTGGAAATGCAGCGCGGTCGGCGACCCCGACCATCCCGAGACCTCCAGGGATTACGATCGTGCAACGCCTGCCGGGGCGGTGCCGGGAATTTCAGTGTCCGTCCAGGTGTTGTCGCTAGACTGAATCAAGAATCACCCACTTGCGTGACACCGCGTCGGCGCGAGCAGTCTACTCAGATCGAAAGGATCTCGACCGTGAGTAACCCCATGATGAACCGGGCGATCAACCAGGGCGCCCAGGCCGGACACAATCAGCCGGTCATGTCCGATCAGGAACTCAACAACCTGTTCAACCAGCCGGCCGCGGAGAACCGCAACGCCGGTCCGCAGGTCGCCGACCGGGCGATGACCTATGACGATGTGATGATGAAGACCGGCGTGCTCTTCACCATCCTCCTCGCCGGTGCCGTCCTCGGCTGGTTCGTGCCGATGCTCGCCTTCCCGGCGATGCTCGTCGGCCTCGTCCTCGGCTTGGTCAACGCCTTCAAGAAGGAACCGAGCAAGGCCCTGATCATCGGCTACGCCGCATTCGAGGGCGTGTTCCTCGGCGGCATCTCCTCGATCTTCGAGAGCATGTACTCCGGCATCGTCGTCCAGGCCGTGCTCGCCACGCTCAGCGTCTTCGGCGTCATGCTCGCCCTCTTCAAGTTCAAGGGCGTGCGCTTCGGCTCGAAGATGATGAAGTTCATGATGATCGCCGTCGGCGGTTATGCGATCTTCTCGATCGTGAACCTCGTCTTCGGGCTGGCCTTCGGCACCGGCGGAGTCCGCAGCATGGAGATCTTCGGTATTCCGCTGGGCATCGTCATCGGCATCGTCGCCACCGTGCTCGCCGCGATGACCCTGATCATGGACTTCCAGATGATCGAAGAGGGCGTCAAGCACAAGATCCCGGAGAAGTACTCCTGGATGTGCGCGTTCTCGCTCATGGTCACCCTCATCTGGCTCTACGTCGAGATCCTGCGCCTCATCTCCTACTTCAGAGACTGACCGCCGACAGAGATTGAGAACGACGCTCACCGCACACTCGAGGGTGGCGACCGAGCACTGAACGAAGGGCGGATCCCCGAACCGGGGGATCCGCCCTTCGTCGTCCGTGTAGAGTCGCAGAAGTCCACGCAGCGTCGCGATGAGCAGGATCGTTTCGCCGAGGCGGCCGTGCCCACGGTAGCGACTGTCGATCAAGGCGAAGCGCGGATGTCCACCGGTGCACGGTTCGAAGAGTGCGCGGAGCCTTGAACGAGGCCGGAGTGAGGCTCGAGCAATGCTGGAACGATCGAAAACAGGGCAACCGGGTCCGCCCCATTGCTTGTGATCACTTTTATGCCTATCGTCTGAGATACCGACGACGACCGTCGGAGGACCGCCTTCACCGTCGAAGACCGGACCAGCTGCCTCACCGCCTGAGAGGACCATTCGATGACGAATCCGATGCGCGGCGTCTTCGCCGTTCCCACGACTCCCTACACCGAGGACGGAGCCCAGAACCTCGACGCACTGAGCAGACGCATCGACGAGGTCGTCGCTGCGGGCGTGACCGGCATCCTCGGCCTCGGCGCCACGGGGGAGGCCCTCGCCCTTACTCCCGCCGAGCGCGACGCCCAGATCAAGACCATCGTCTCCGCCGTCGACTCCCGTGCCCATATCGTCATCGGCTGCATGGCCTATACCCCGACCGAGATGAGTGCGCAGATCAGCCAGGCCGCCGACCGCGGAGCCGATGCTGTCATGGTCACCCCGCCCTTCTACGGCGGACTCGAACCCGATGCCGTCATCGCTGCCCTGCACCCCGTACTAGCCGGGGCTGAGGTGCCGGTCATGGTCTACAACAACCCGCACTCCACGGGCACCGACCTGCTCCCAGACCACCTCGCCGCCCTCGCCGACACCGGTCGGCTCTGGAGCGTGAAGGAGACCTCGGGGGCGGCCACACGCATCCGCGAACTGCGTGATCGCCTGGGCCAGGACATCGAGATCTTCGTCGGCGCCGACGGGATCGCACTCGAAGGCTTCGCCCAGGGAGCCAGCGGATGGGTGGCCGCCTCGGCGTGGCTGCTTCCCGAGCACTGCCAGCGACTCTGGGCACTCGCCGACGCCGGGGAGTGGGCAGGTGCGGTCGAGCTGTGGACGAGGCTCGGGTCCGCGCTCGGCCTCATCGAAGGCAACGCAGCGTTCATCTCACTCATCAAACAGGCCCTCGGCCACCGCGGCCACGAACAGGGGCCGGTGCGCCCGCCGCTGCCGACGGCCGACTCCGAATCGCTGACGGAACTCATGACGGCGATCGCCGCTCTGGAGGAGGAACGATGAGCGACACGACCATGAACGATCATTCCACGACCAATCAGGCACTGCTCGACCGCGGCGAAGCCGCACTGCACTCCATCATCGACGGCGACAACGGGCTGTGGATCGGCGGCCGAGCCGAAACGGGTGAAGGCGAGCAGATCGACCTCATCTCACCGATCGACGGAACCCTCCTCGGCAGCCTCACCGCGGCCAGCCGGCATCAACTGGATACGACCGTGACAAGGGCACGCACTGCTTTCGACACCGCCGACTGGGCTCGCGACGCAAAGCTGCGCGCCCGCGTGCTGCGTCGACTGGCCGACCTCGTCGAGGACGACGCCGCAGAGATCGCCTACCTCGACGCCGTCGAAGCCGGGAAGGTCGCCGCCGGCAGCGTGGATGAGGACGTCCCCGACGTCGTCGCGAACCTGCGCTTCGCCGCCGCCCTCATCTCCCACGACGACGGCCGCTACCTGCGCAGCGCGGACGGTTGGGGCTGGGTGACGAAGGTGCCCGCCGGCATCGTCGCCGCGATCCTGCCGTGGAACTATCCCATCGCCATGCTCGGCTGGAAGGTCGCCCCCGCGCTGGCCGCCGGGAACGCGATGATCATCAAGACCTCCGAGGACTCAACCCTCAGCGCCCTCCACTTCGCCTGCCTCGCCGCGAAGGCCGGGGTTCCCGACGGCATCCTCAACGTGCTCACCGGCACGGGCCCGGGCATCGGCGCGGCCATGGGGCTGCACGAGGACATCGACGTGCTCACCTTCACCGGGTCCGGCCCGGTCGGGCGGTCCTTCCTCGAATCCTCCGCCCGGTCGAACCTCAAGAAGGTCTCGCTCGAACTCGGCGGCCGGGCCGGGTACATCGTCGACGCCGACCATGCCGGTGACTTCACCGCTATCGCCGCTGACATCGCCGGGGCCGCGTTCGGCACGAGCGGACAGAACTGCACGGCCGCCTCGCGGGTGATCTACGTCGGTGCCGACGACGAGCGCTTCGCCGACTTCCGCACCACCCTCATCGCCGCGACCGAGGCACTGACCGTCGGCGACCCCTTCGATCCGACGACCGACATCGGTCCCGTGATCAACACGAAAGCCCGCGACCGGATCACCGCCTGGGTCGACGAAGCCGTGAACCAAGGCGCGCGGATCGTCAACACCCGCGCCGAGGTGCCTGACATCGGCACCTGGTACCCGCCGACCGTCATCGAATCCGTCCCCGATGACACCCGCCTCGGAAGCGGCGAGATCTTCGGCCCCGTCACCCACCTGGTCCGCTGCGAGACCAGCGAAACCGCAGTGTCCCTGATCAACGACGAGCCCTATGGCCTGGCCTCGACCGTGTGGTGTGAGGACATCGGCTGGGTGCGCTGGTGGGCCGACCGGATCCGAGTGGGCACGCTCGCCGTCAACGGCTACAGCGAAGGCACCGAGGCGACCCCGTTCGGGGGAATGCGACAGTCCGGATTCTGGGGCCGCGACAACGGACCCGAAGCCCTGGCCTCCTACCAGGAGACGATGACCGTGTGGGTGGCCGACGGCTGAGCGCCACCTCGGAGCCGGGCCGAAGGACGAGGACTACCATAGGCCTATGACCACAGCCGCGGAGGAACTCGAGACCGAGGTGCGTCGACTCCGCATCCGGATCATCTCGCTGACCCCCGCCCAACTCGACGAGGCGACCGCCACCGCACCCAGCAGGCGGCAGGCGATCATCGACGCCCTCGCCGAGTTCTCCTCCATCACCTCGGCCGGACGCGAGGTTCCGTGGCTGAGCGATCACGCGCTTGCCGACCAGGTCGTCGTCCTCCTCGAGCACGGACTCAGCACATCCGCAAGGCTGTCCGAAGACGAGCGGGACGACCAGATCCGCACCCTCACCGAGGCGGCCGTGCGTCTGCGCCGCGCGCTGGCATGAGGATGGGCGGGGGAGGCGAAGAGCGATGACCGACCGTCGCACGGTTACCTCCGTCCTGGCCGGGATCGTCGCCACCGTCATCTACTTCGGCACCGCCGAACTCATCGCCCGCGGACTCGGCATCGTCTCGGCCCCAGCGCTCATCCTCGGCCAGATCCTCATCCCGCTCATGCCGACCGCTCTCATCAAGGCGGCGATCGCGGTCTTTGGCACCGGTGACAAGCTCGCGCTGGTCATCACCATCGTCATCGTCGGCTCTCTGCTCGGAGCGCTCATCGGCTGGATCGGGGTCAACCGGCGGGGCCTCTCGATCGTCCTGCTCATCGGATTCGGCCTGTTGCCTGCCGTGCTCACTGTGACCAACGGCTCCGAACTGACCGCCACCCTGCCGACACTCGGCGGGGTCGTGGCCGGCACGATCGTCTACCTCATGCTCCTGCACCTTGATGATCGCGCCGGGCGGAAGGGTTTCGACGAGGTGGGGCAGCCGGGATCCGGCGAGGCGGGACGTCTCGACGCGCGGCCGGCAGACAGTTCGGATGCCGTCACGAGAGAATGCGCCGGGCGAGAGTCGAAGCCTGACCGGCGGGCCTTGTTCGGACTCGCCGCAGGGCTCGGTGCGATCGGAATCGCCGCCGTCGCCGCCGGCCAATCCGCCGCATCGCTGGCCCGCAGCGCGGCAGGCACGGTCACGCGACTCGTCCTGCCCCGTCCGGCCACCTCGGCGCCGGAGATCCCTGCCGGGGCCGAACTCGACGTTACCGGGCTCACCCCGCTGGTGACCGCGAACCAGGATTTCTACCGCATCGACACCGCGCTCATCCCGCCGTCGGTCGATGCCGGGACGTGGCAGCTGCGCATCCACGGGCTCGTCGAACACGAAGTGACGATCACCATGGCCGAACTGCTCGACCTACCGCTGGAGGAGCACTACGTGAGTCTGGCGTGTGTGTCGAACGAAGTGGGCGGGGATCTCGTCGGCAACGCGAAATGGCTGGGATACCCGATCCGGGACCTGCTCGCCCGGGCAAAGCCGAAGGCCGGGGCGGACATGGTGCTCTCGGGCTCCGACGACGGTTTCACCGCCTCCACCCCGCTCGAGGTGCTCACCGACAACCGGGCCGCCCTGCTCGCGGTGGGCATGAACGGCCACGCGCTGCCGCGCGACCACGGGTACCCGGCTCGCCTCGTCGTGCCGGGACTCTACGGGTACGTCTCCGCGACGAAATGGGTGACCGACCTCGAGGTCACCCGATTCGCGGACAAGGAAGCGTATTGGACGACCCGCGGCTGGTCCACGCACGGGCCGGTGCTCGTAGCCTCCCGCATCGACGTGCCGCGCCCCGGAGCCACAGTGACGCCCAAGGACGGTGGACGGGTGATCACAGCGGGCATGGCCTGGGCTCAGCACACGGGGATTGCGAAGGTGCAGGTGAGCGTCGACAACGGCGACTGGCAGACCGCCGATCTCAGCGAGGAGCTCACCGCCGACACCTGGCGGCAGTGGCGGTGTGAGCTGAGCGGACTGAGCCGGGACACGCACACGGTGAGCGTGCGCGCGATCGACGCCGACGGCAACATCCAGACCTCGCAGCGCCGGCCCGCCATTCCCGGTGCCGCCACCGGTCTGCACGACCGCCAATTCACCGTGGAGTGAGGCTGAACAGTGCGGTGAACAACCCAGCCGGAAAGCAGTCCGACCAGAGAACCGCCCGACCGGAGAACCGTCGGGGTGCCGGCGTCGTTGACCACCATGCGAACTCCGCCCGCCGGTGTGAAGGTCTTCGGACAATACTGTAATCTCACTCACAGGATCTCGATTCCCTGCGACACAACGAGGTGGTCAACGTGTTCGGTCTCCCGACGGCGACGGTCGTCATCCTCTTCGGCATTCCGGTGGCCTGGGTGATCTACACCCTGGTCTTCGTCGTCCTCTCCCGCGGGTGGAAGGCCGAAGACATCGCCGAGGACGAAGCCCTGGCCAAATCTCGGGTGTCCGGCAACAGCGGAGGCGCGACCGACGGTGGGGCAGCCTCGGCGAACGGGGGAGTGGCATGAACATCGAAACCTGGTTCCTCGTCATCTACTTCGCCGCGATGGCTGGCATCGGCGTGTGGACGCTCAAGATCGGGTCGAAAGGCAGCGAAGGCTACCTGCTCGGCGGCCGCAGCCTCGGTCCGGCTGTCACCGCTCTGCGCCTGCAGTCCTCCTCGATGTCCGGGTACATGTTTCTCGGAGCGGGCTCGCTGGCGTACACGAAGGGCTACTTCTCGCTGTGGTATGCGATGGGCGACATCGGCGGCGGCGTGCTCAACTTGTCCATCCTCGGACGGCGGATGCGCAAGCTGTCCCAGATTCTCGGCTCACTGACGTCGATCGAATACCTCGAGCACCGTTATCCGTCGAAGTGGATCCGCGCGATCGCGGCCCCGATCGCCGTCTTCTGCATCTTCTTCTACGTCATGAGCCAATTCATCGCCGGCGGTCGCGGCCTCGAGATGGTCACCGGCATCCCCTACGCCTGGGCGCTGCTCATCGCCGTCGGCGTCATCGTCTTCTACACGTTCCTCGGCGGCTACCTCGCCGTGGCCTACACGGACTTCGTGCAGGCGATCATCATGCTCATCGGCATGGTGTGGATCCTCATCGGCACTCTGCGGGCCGTGGGCGGATGGACGGCCGGCAACGAGGCGGTCGGGCAGATCAACCCGAACCTGCTGACGATGTGGGGCCCCGACGGGATCGAATCCGTGCAGTGGGGCGTCATCGTCGGCGCGGTCCTCGTCTTCTCCATCGGCTACATGGGCTGGCCGCACGTCAACGTCAGCCACATGGCGATGAAGCGGCCCTCGGTGGCGCGGACCGCGAGCATGTACGCCACCGGGTTCAACCTGCTGTTCATCCCCGCGCCCTACATCGTCGGCATCATGGCACTCATCCTGCTGCCCACTCTGGACAATCCTGAGCTGGCGGTCTTCCAGGTCGCCGACACAGTGCTGCCGGACTTCGCTGTGGGCATCGTGATGGCCGGAATCATGGCAGCGATCATGTCGACTGCGGATGCCCTGCTGCTGCAGTCGGGCACGATCGCCAGCCAGGACCTGTTCCAGCGCTTCGTCAAGAAGGACATGTCGGATCAGCAGTCGGTATGGGTCTCGCGCTTCACCGTGCTCGTACTCGCGATCATCGGCTATGTCGTGGCGGTCAATGATCCGCCGGCCGTCGCCGAGGTGGTCATCTTCTCTACCACCGTCCTCGGTGCCGCCTTCGTCCCCGTCTACATCGCTGCTGCCTGGTGGAAGAAGGCCAACGTGCCCGGAGCCATCTGGTCGATGATCGCCGGGACCGTGTCATCCGTCGTGTGGCAGCTGACCGGGCTCGTCGACGTCACCGGAGTCGACCCGATGGGTGTGGGCATCGTGTGTTCGACACTCGCACTCATCATCGTCTCCCTGGCCACCCAGCGCTCTCATCCGGTGCCGGTACATGTGGTGGAGGCGCTGAAGGAGACCGACAAGATCGGAGCGATTCCCGCGCACATGCTCACCGGGCAGAATGATTCACTGGCCTCTCAGGTGCCGAAGGACGCATGAGATGAGCGCCGATATCGGAACCGGTTCGCAGGCGTCCGCCGCCTCGCAGATTCAGCTGCCGGTGCGGATGAATCCGCACATCACCGTCGCCGAGGCGCTCGCCGCCTTCCAGCGGAAGGTCCCCGGCGCGACCGCGGAGGTCAGAGCAGTCGTTCATCCGTTCTGGTGGGTGCCGCTCACGGTGCGCACTCACGGTCTGCTGAGGCGCTCTGCGGTCGGTCGGGGTCAGCGCATGGACATCCTCATCAATGCGGTGTCCGGTCGCGGTGTGATCGCTGACTTCACACCGACCGGCGAGGCCGGCACTGCCGAGGAATGGAGCGACCTCATCGGTGAGGTCGGCGACCATCGGAACGTGCCGAGCCAGGCCGACGCACGGAGGACCGCTCGGTCGCTCGCCCGGACGAAGGTGCTCGGAACGGTCAAGCTCGGCATGGGCTTCGACATCTCAACGGTCGACCATGAAGGTGCCCGCCGGCTGCTCAAACCCAATTGGCTCGTCGCCGGTGGGAACGACAAGCACACGGCGACGATCCTCATCGACGGGCTCGACGCCTCCCACTACATTGTGCGGGCGGAGAAGCGCGACTGTTGATCGTGCCGTGGCTCAGCCCCAGTTCTTCGCGTCCGAGATGCAGAACGGGTGACCGGCAGGGTCGATGAGCACGACCCAGGTCTCGCCGGGCTGCGGATCGGCGCGGGTGGCGCCGAGGGCCACGCAGCGGTCGGCTGCGGCCTCGACATCATCGGCTGCGAGGTCGAGATGGAATTGTTTGTGCCCGTCATCGGGCCAGTCCGGGCGCTGGTAGTCAGGGATCGTGCCGATGCCCAGAGCGTGGCTGGGTCCGGTGAGCATCGCATAGTTCTCATCCGAGTAGGCGATCGGCCACCCGATGACGGCGGAGTAGAAGCTGCCGAGCGCCGCGGCATCCGGGGCGTCGAGAGTGACCATGGCCAGAGCGGCGATGGGAGACTGGGCCGTGGTGTCGGGAGTGGTCGGCAGGGTGTCGGTCGGGTCTGTGGAGTTCTGTGTGTCGGTCATGTCTGACATTCTTGTCTCATGGACGATGTCGTCTCTAGGAAAAATACGTCACCGGCGCCCGATCACCTCTACGGTCGCGTCCTCAAGCCGGGGGAGCTGCTCGAGCACGCGCAGTACTCGTCGGTCCGCGTGGTCGCGGAGCGCCTGCGCCCCTTCGTCAAACGCTATTGGGCCGTCGACTGGGATCTTCCCGACGGTGAGAGCTACCAGACGGCGACGGTCGCCGAGCCGACGATCAACCTGACCTTCGAATACGGGACGAGCCGGCGGGCGAACACCGATGGACCGGGAGTGTGGGTGACGGGTCCGGTGACGCAGCGACGCTTCGACGTCGGGATCTTCAGCCGCGGCGGAGTCTTCGGGGTGAACTTCCACCTCGGAGCGACCCTGGCGTTCTCCGGGCAGATGCCGGCCGACATCCGCGACACCACCGTTCCCGCAGCACAGTGGTTTCCCGCCCTCGAATCCGATCTGGGACTGACCGAGTCGGACTTCAGCTCGGCAGACGGCCCGAACATCTCCGCGCTCGCCGAGGCGGTCGAGTCCTGGCTGCTCTCCCGCCGACCGCAGATGACCGGGGGTTATATGCGGCTGAAACATCTGCTCGACATCCTCGATGATCCGGAGGTCGTGAGCCTGAGAATGCTCTCCGAGCGTGCCGGTGTCACCGAACGCACGGTGCAGAGGATGTTCAGCCGCTACTGCGGAGTCGGAGCGAAGAAGATCCTCACCCGGGCTCGGATCATCGACGCCGTCGGGGCCGTCGACCGCGGATGGGACGAGTCACTGGCCGACCTCGGTGCACGCTTCGGATGGTTCGACCAATCCCATTTCAACGCCGACTTCCTCCGCGTCACCGGATTCAGCCCCGGCGAATACGCACAGAGGAGAACGGCCCGAGCCCAGCGCGACTGAGGTCAGTCCCGGCCGCTGCGGCCCGGGGGCGACTGAGATCGTGTTGTCTGAGAAGGCGCCGCATCGAACGTCCCACGGACCTGCAGCCGACCGTAGCTGATGGTCTGATGCCCCATAGCGAATCCGTGTCGGAACGTCCGGCCCTCATCGAACAGCAGCAGGTCGGCATCATGCCGGGGCGCGATCCGGCCCTTGCGGGAGAGCTTGAGTGCGTCGGCGGTGTTGGCGGTGACGAGGGCGAGCACCTGGGACAGGGAGAGTCCGCTGGACTCGGCGCAGGCCCACACCTGCTCAAACAATGTCGACTGGTCGGCCACTGTGAGGTCGATCAGACGACCCTGAGCATCGAACCGCGGCAGGCTTCCGTTGGCATCCGAGGACAGCGTGAGCCGGTCGAGATCACCGCCGAGCTCGACGTATCTGCGTACCGATTCCACGGTCGAGGCACCGGCCGTCATATCGACGAAGGCCCCCTTCGCCGCCAGCGCGACGGCATCGGCTAAGAGCTCCTCATCCCGGGTGATGTGCGTGGCGTAGACGGCTGGCGGCGCGATCGGGTAGTCATCGAGGAGGCGATGGAGAGGGGCGAGCCTGGACTCATGGGACCCGACGTGGAAGTGCGTGATACCGGCCTTGCCGCTGAGCAGTCCGCCGACGTGGCACTGGCTGACGATGTCGGCGAGAGCCTCGATCGTGGGTTGGAACGAACGTCGTTCGGACACGGCGATCTCTCCGGCGCCGATGACCCTGTCGATGAGCACGATGTCGTCGACGACCGATCCGGTGATCGTCCGTGCCGGGAGCTGGTAGCTTCCGGTATAGACGAAAGCCGTGATCCCCTCTTCTTCGAGGCCCCGAGCCTTGGCGAGGAGACCTGCATGCGTGCGGGTGACGGAATCGGTGCCGAGGCAGCCGACGACGGTGGTCACACCCGAACGGATGATGTCGGTGACGGCGATCTCCGGGGTACGTGTCGCATAGCCTCCTTCGCCGCCACCGCCGGTGATGTGCACATGCGGGTCGATGAAACCCGGGCAGGCGGTGAGTCCCGAGGCATCGATGACCTGGGCACCGGGCAACGCGGCGATGCCGGCCGGATCCACCTCACCGATATGGGCGATGCGGGAACCTTCGACGAGGATGTCGCGGACTCCCAGCGGTTCGGGGGCGAAGATCTCCGCCCCGCGGATCAGCGTGACCATGCTGAGTCTCCTTCCCACCCCGACCGTGTGCGCTCTCGACCCGGTCGAGACGCGGATCCGTTCATCCGGGGATGATGCCCTTGCCGTCGACCTTGGGGATGGCGGCCAACAGCTTCTTCGTGTAATGGTGCTTGGGGTCGTTCCAGATCTCAGCGGTCTGTGCGACCTCGACGATGCGCCCGGCCTCCATGACCGCGACCCGGTCAGCGATGTCGCGGACGACGGAGAGATCGTGGCTGATGAAGATCATCGACGCCCCGGAGTCGATGGCGAGATCGCGCATCATCCGAGCGATGCGAGCCTGCAGGAACGCATCGAGAGAGGCGATCGGCTCATCGCCGACGAGCACCTTCGGCCCGGCCGCCAGGGCGCGTGCGATCGCGATGCGCTGTCGTTGTCCGCCGGAGAACGAATGCGAATACCGCTGCGCGGAGTCCTTCGGCAGGTCGACAGCCTCGAGGAGCGACTCGACACTCCAGCTCCCCGACGGGTCCAAGGCAAGAGCGTCTTCGAGCTGATCACGGATGCGTCGCCGCGGATTGAGCGACGCGTAGGGGTTCTGGAACACCATCTGAATGCCGAGCAGACTCTTCGCCCGCTTCTTCAGACCCAATGCTCTGACCGGGCTGCCGTCGAAGGTGATAGAGCCTCCGGCCGGCTTCTCCAGCCCGCAGATGAGCTTCGCCAGAGTGGACTTCCCGCAGCCGGATTCGCCGACGAGTCCGAGCACCTCGGAACGGCCCAGCTGCAGGGAGACCCCGTCGACCGCACGGAACCGTCCGCCGCCGTCGAGCTTGTATTCGCACGATACGGAATCGAGGGCGAGCAGCGGGGCACCGGCGGCGGTGGACTCGTCGCGGGCCTGAGTGGAGGTGTGACCATCGGGCGTCATGATGCGACCTCCGCTCCCGGCAGCGATTCGATGAGCGAGCGTGTGTATTCGTGTTTCGGCGCGGTGATCACGGTCTCCCGGTCACCGGTCTCGACGACGATGCCGTTCTTCATCACGACGATGGAATCGGCGACCGAGGACAGCACCCCGAAATCGTGAGTGACGAGCAGGACGGCGAGGTCGAGGTCGTCGCAGAGTTCACGGAGGAGACGGAGGATGCCGGCCTGCACGGTGACGTCGAGCGCCGTGGTCGGTTCGTCGGCGATGAGGACCTTCGGATCGCAGATGATCGCCGAGGCGAAGGCGATCCGCTGCAGCTGCCCGCCGGAGAATTGATGCGGGTACTTGCGGACGGCTTCATCGGGGTGGGGAACCCGTGTGCGGCCGAGGATGTCGATGGCCTTCGCCAGCGCCTGCTTCTTCGAGACCTTCTGGTGATGCCGCAGATGGTCGGTGATCTGGTCGCCCACGGTGAGCATGGGATGGAACGCCGAGGCGGGATCCTGGAACACCATCGACAGCTGTGCCCCGCGCAGCCGGTTGTGGGCCTTGGCCGGCATTCCGACGAGTTCGACACCGTCGAAGTCGATGCTTCCGCTCAGTTCCGCGCCGGCGGGGGAGAGTCCCATGATGGCCAACCCGGTCTGCGTCTTGCCGGACCCGGACGCGCCGGCGACACCGGTGATCCGTCTGGCCTCGAGGTCGAAGGAGACGTCCTTGAGGATGTGTGAGGTCTCCTTGCCGGTGGTGACGGAGAGATTGAGGTCTCTGATGCTGATCATGCTCATGATGTCGTCTCACCGACTTCCTGTGCTGTGTGCGGGTCGAGGGTGTCGCGCAGACTGTCGCCGATGAAGTTGAAGGCCATGACGATGGTGAGGATGCACAGGCCGGGGAAGAACGCGATCCACCAGGCGGCGAACTGTGAGACGCCCTCGCTGATCATCGCGCCCCAGTCGGGAGTCGGCGGGACCGCGCCCAGAGACAGGAACGAAAGCCCCGCCATCGTGAGGATCGCGGACCCGACGTCGAGGGTGGCGAGCACGACGACCGGTGAGATGACGTTGGGTGCGATCTCGCGGACCAGTGAGCGGCCGGCGCTGAAACCGAGGAGGCGACCGGCGATGACGTATTCGCTGCTGCGAGCCGTCATAACCAGAGACCGGGTGACACGGGCATAGGAGGGCCAGGAGACGAGCAGGATCGCGATGATCGCGTTCTTCAGCCCCGGTCCCAGCGCTGCGGCGATGACCATGGCGAGGATGATCGTGGGGAACGCGAAGACGAGGTCGGCGATGCGCATGATGATCTCGTCGACGGCGCGTCCGAAGTACCCGGCGATCGCTCCGAGCACCGAACCGAGCACCGCCGAGCAGATGACGACGAACACGGCGGCCGGAAGCGTGGTTCTCGCCGCGACGACGATGCGTGAGAACACGTCGCGGCCCAGAGTGTCTGTGCCGAGCAGATTCTCACTACCGGGTGCCGCGAGCCGAGGGAAGTCCTGGGCCAGCGGATCGAACGGGGCGATGAGCGGGGCGAAGACCGCCACGATCAGCCAGATGAGGAGGATGGCGGCACCGACGAATCCGAGCGGAGTGCGCAGGGACCTGGGGAAACGCAGCTGCCACCGCTTCACACCGGGGGTGAGGGGATCACGGGTGGCCGCCTCGGCGCCGGTGGAACCCTCCGCTGAGTATTTGGGAGTGCCGATGCTCATCTCACCCTCACTCTCGGATCCACGAAGCCGTAGATCAGGTCGACGATGAAATTGACGATGATGTAGACGATGCCGATGACGAGGCCCACCCCCATGATGACGGGCAGGTCGAGCGTCGTCGCCCCGCGATAGGCATATTGGCCGAGGCCGTTCCAGGCGAACACCGTCTCGGTGAGCACCGCTCCCGAGAGCAGAGAGCCGAAGGCGAGTCCGACGACGGTGATGATCGGGACCAGGGCGCCGCGGAAGATGTATTTGAACACGACGGTGCCGGTGGGCAGGCCCTTGGCCTTCGCCGCAGTGACGTAGTCGAACTTGATGATGTCGAGCACGCTCGAGCGGGAGAAGCGGGTGAGCAGTCCGATCGTGAACAGGGCGAGCACACACGAGGGGAGGATGAGATGGCCGAATGCGTTGGTGAAGGTCGCCATCTGTCCGGCCAACAGGGAATCGAGTGTGTAGAGTCCCGTGACCTTCGGCGGGGGAGTGATCCACGGGTCGAGGCGGCCGGCGCCGGGGATGACCCGGAGTTTGAAGAAGAACACGAAGTAGGCGACGGTCGCGATCCAGAACGTCGGGGCGGAGATGCCGATGAGGCTGAGAGTGCGGATCGCATGGTCGACGATCGTGTTCTGCTTGAGCGCACTGAGCAGACCGAGCAGGAGCCCGAGGATGACGGCGATGAGGATGGCACCGATGCCGAGCTCGATCGAGGCGGGAAAGACCTGTCCGATCGAGTCGAGCACTGGGGTGCGCGTCTGGTTGGAGACTCCCAGGTCCCCGTGGAGCAGATTGCTCAGGTAGGTGAAGTACTGGACGATGAGCGGTTGGTCGAGGCCGAGACGCTCACGTGTCTGCGCCACGATCTCCGGGTCCGCGGCCGCCCGGTCGCCCAGTATTGCGGCGACCGGGTCGGTGGGCACGAGGTTCGTGAGCAGGAACGTCACGATCGTCACGCCCCAGATGAGGAGGAGCGAGATGCCGATCCTGATGAGGATGAACCGCAGCAGCGGGTGGAGCTTCGGCGGTTCGATCCTCTGGGCAGCATCACCGTCGGTGGTGCCTGGGTCCTGGGTCGCCTCAGTGGTGGTCGCTGCCTCGGGTGCGGCTTCCGCCATCCTCACTCTGCCTTTGCGAAGTCGAACGAGGTGTCTGCGTTCGAGACGAACTTCTTCACGCTGTTGCCCACGACGATGGTGTCGACCGGCTGGACGAGCGGGATCCACACCCCGGTGTCCGACAGTGACTTGTACATCTCGGCGTAAGCGTCGCCGCGCGCATCCTCATCGGCCTTCTCCGCCTTCTCGGCGAGCTTCGTGATCGCAGGATCGGCGTCCTTATCCCAGTTGACGCGTTCGGCGACGCTGCCGCCGGGGACGAAGACGTTGTAGTTCGACGGGTCGGGGAAGTCCGCGCCCCAGGTGCCAATGCCCATAGGCTGCTTGCCCGAACGGAAGCCGTCGAGCTGCGTGGCGCTGGGAGCCGGCTTGAGCGCGAGGTTGATGCCCGCCTCCTTGAGCTGGGCCTGCAGGGTCTCGGCGAGCTGAGCGAGGTCGACGCCGTTGACGGACTGGTCGCTCGAGTAGTGGAACGGAATCTTCTCACCGTCGTAACCGGACTTCTTCAGAAGCTTCTTCGTCATCGCCAGGTCGCGTTCGGGAGCCTGGTCCTTCGGCACGGCTCCGTTGAACTCGTTCGGGACGAGACCGGCCATGCGCTGAGCGCCTTCGCCGGAGAGCTCGAGGATCTTGTCGTAGTCAATGGCCGAGGCCACAGCCTTGCGGAAGTCCTCGTTGGTGGTGATGTCGCTGACCTTGGAGTCCATGTTGTTGAAGATGTAGAGGCTGCGCGTCGACGGCAGCGAGGTCTTCTGCGCCATGCTGTCGTCAATCGAGTTCGCCTGGTCGGAGTTGAGGTCGTAGGCGACCTGCGCCTGACCGGACTGAATGTCGGTGAGCTGCGTTTCGGCCGAGACGTTGCGCAGAACGACCCGCTTGTACTTCGGTGCCGGACCGTTGTAATGCTCGTTCGCGGTGAGCACGACCTGGCTGTCCGGGTCGTAGGTGTCGATCTTGTACGGGCCCGAGCCCTGCGAGTTCTCGTTGAGGAACTGCTCGGCGCCGTCTTTCTCGTCGGTGGTTCCCTTGTTCTCCTTGACGACCTCGGAGTTGACGATGCCGATCGAGGAGTTCGGCAGGATGTAGGGCAACGCCGGGTTGGGCTTCTCGCTTTTGAGCTCGATGGTCTCGTCGTCGACTTTCTTCACCTTCACTCCGTCGAGGAAGAAGGAGGGATTTCCTTTGAGCCCCTGGAGGCGTTCGAAGGAGAAGACGATGTCATCGACGGTGACGGGATCGCCGTTGGAGAACTTCGCGTCCTTCTGCTTGAGCTTGAGCGTCATCGTCTTGTCGTCATCGGACATCTCGAAGGAGCACAGTCCGTCGGTGGGTTTCGTGAGGTCGCCGTCTTTGAATTCCAAAGCGGTCTGGTAAAGGGTGTTGTCGATCGTCGAGCCCGTGAATTCGAACTGCCGGTGAGGATCGATCGTCGCAAGGCTGAACGCCGTCTCCGCCACGATCGTGTCGCCGGAACCGCCGGCTTCGTCGGAGCCGCCGCTGCACGCGGCGAGACCCGCCGCCAGCGCAAGGGTTGAGCAGATGGCCACGAAACTGCGGGTCAGACGCCTCATATGTGATCTCCCTAACGGTAAGTGTTGTGAGTCACATTAGAGTCGATTCGCCTCCCGTGCAATTCAACTTGCCACAACGCTGAGAGTTTTCTGCTGTGGGGTTCTGCCAATGACTCCTCGTGTGAGGCAGGGCCGGTTGTGGGTGATGCCCGATGTCAGCGGCGTGCGTGTGCCAGGCCGAGTGCCTCATCGGTGTCGGTGACGGTGCGAGCGGCCGCCTCGGCGGTCCATGTCTGTCGGGCGCGATCGGGGACAGCTGCTGTCATGGCTGTGCTCCAGCGCTCACTCCACTGGACGGGGAAGGCCCGCTGGAGCAGGTTGAGCATGATCGGGACCGCGGTCGATGCTCCGGGGGAAGCGCCGAGCAGACCGGCGATCGAACCGTCGGCGGAGACGACGAGTTCGGTGCCCTGCTGGAGGACTCCGATCCGCTTCGAATCCGGTGTGACCAGCTGTGCCCGCTGACCGGCCGGGGCGAGGGTCCACTCGTTCCGCCGCGCCTGCGGGTAGTAGCGCTGCAGCTGGGCGAACTTCTTGGCGGGGCCGGCTGCGAGTTCCTTCATGAGGAAGCTCACGAGGCTGAGATTCTGCAGGCCGGCGGCGGCGATGACGTGGAGGTTGTCGGGGCGCAGGGTTCTGAAGAAGTCGGTGAGGCGGCCATGCTTGAGCAGCTTCGTGCTGAATGTGGCGTAGGGGCCGAACAGCAGGTGCTCCTTGCCGTCGACGACGCGTCTGTCCAGATGCGGCACCGACATCGGTGGCGCACCGACATCGGCCTGCCCGTAGACCTTCGCATCGTGGTCGGCGACGACGGACGGGGTCGAACAGCGGTAGAAGGCGGCCCCGACCGGCAGCACCGCATAGCCGCGGACCTCTGGGACCTTCGCCTTCTGCAGGAGTCGGAGGGCGAACCCTCCTGCACCGACGAAGACGGTTCCCGCGCGCACCGTGAACGACCCCTGCGAGGTCGAGCCGGTGATCGTCCATCCCTCGTCCGTCCGGTCGAGCCCGGTCACCTCATGGCCGGTGCGGACCTCGGTGGTCCCGATGCGTGTGAGCGAGCGGGTCAGCGCGCCGAAGTCGACGTCCGTGCCGCGCGGGTGCCGGGCGGCAGCGACCGGCTCACCGGTCGAGGGGCGTCCGGCCATCGTCAGCGGAGCCCACTCGGCGATGGTGTCAGGGTCGTCGGTGTACTCGAGTTCGGCGAACAGGGGATCGGCGCGCAGGGTCTCGACGCGAGTGCGCAGATAGGAGACGTCCTCGGCGCCGAAGACGAGGTTCATGTGCGCCGTTTCGTGGATGAAGTCTTCTGGGTCGAGCAGGCCGCGGCGCACGAGCTCGGCCCACCACTGCCGGGTCAGGTGGTACTGTCCTGCGATCGATGCGGACTTCGACCCGTCGGTCGGGTCGGGCATGTAGTTGAGCTCGCAGAATCCCGAATGCCCAGTACCGGCGTTGTTCCACGGATCGCTGCTCTCGCCGCCGATGCTCTCGGCCCTTTCGAGCATGAGGATGCGCCATTCGGGTTCGAGCTGGGCGAGCATCGAGCCCAGCGTCGCCGACATGATTCCTCCGCCGATGAGGACGACGTCGGCGTCGGGCAGATGGTCTGAAGCTGTGGTGTGCGAAGACATGTCTTCACGATGCGCGCCTAAGAATCATCCGTCCAATGAGGAAAATGATGTGTATGATCCGAATATGGAACGATCGATTGATGCCCGTCTCCCGCTGACGGCGCTGCGGGAGCTCGTCGAGCTGGCCGACCAGGACGGACACCTCACCGAGGCGGCCGCCGCGCTCGGCATTCCGCAGTCGACGATGAGCCGACGCATCCACGGACTCGAGGACCACCTCGGCGTGCCTCTCATCGTTCCGCACGGACGGGCGATCGGCCTGACCGAGGCGGCTCGCGAACTCGCTGCCGCGGTGCGGATGCCCCTGCACGAGATCGGTGCCGCGCTCACCGACATCGCCGAGGCGGCCGACCCCGATCACGGCACGATCCGATTCGGATTCCCGCTGACGATGGGTGCCGGCGAGGTGCCCGACCTGTTGGCCGCCTTCGCCGCGGAGCATCCGGGCATCCGGCTCGATCTCAAGCAGGCGCACGGCGCCGAGCTCGTCGACGATCTGCTCAGGGGTGCTCTCGATCTCGCCCTCATCATTCCGCCCCCGCCGGAGGTGCCGCACGAGGTGATTGGGACTCAAAGGATCGTGGCCGCGTTGCCGGCCGACCACCGACTCGCATCCTGCCCCGAGCTGGATCTGGCCGACCTGGCCAAGGAGCAGTTCATCGCAAATCCTGAGTCCTACAATCTTCGCGTACTCACGCGGTCTTGGTGTCGAGAGGCTGGATTCGTCCCCAATGTCAAGGCCGAGGTCACCGAGTATTCGACGATCCGTGAGTTCGTCAGTCGCGGGATGGGGGTGGCGATCATTCCAGCTGATGTCCGCCCGATCGACGGACTCGCTGAGGTTGAGCTGCGCGGTTTGGCCTATGTTCGGGACATCGCCCTCGTTTCGGCTGTTAAGCGACCCAGTCGCGTCGTTCGACGCTTGCGCGAATTCATCGCCGAGCGTGCCGAACTCTGAGCCTGTCGGCAGCGGGTGGCTCGTCGCTTCCGGATCGAGCGCGAGAGTGCGTCAGCTTCGCCACTCTTTTGCGCTGCCGATCGTGCGGAACGAGCGGACCAGCGCCAGCACTGCCGGTGACGGCACGCGCTCGGGAAGCTGTGAGAGGACGATTCGACGCGGAGCGGGATTTCCCCTGATCGACACGACCTTGACGTCTGGTCCGTGAGAGTGCACGGCCAACCGCGGAGCGATCGCCACGCCCAAGCCGGCGGACACCATCCCGAGCAGCTCTTGATAGTCGTTGGCCTCGAATACGACTCGCGGATCGAAACCCGCCTCGCGGCAGATGCGACTGAGGACCGAGGCGACTGGGTGAGATGAGCGGGTGATCCACGGATTGTCGGCGACCTCTTCCAGCTGCACGATTCTGCGCCTCGCGAGCGGGTGCGTGGAGGGCAGCAACAGCATGGTGGGTTCCTTGAGCAGTGTCGTCTTCACCGGGATCTGATGATCGATCGGCGCCCATGGGTAGTCCCACAGGGTCGCGAGGTCGACTTCGCGTCGTTCGAGTGCTTCTTGGATGCGATCGAGCCGATAGCTCTTGACCGTCACATCGACATCCGGGTGCAGCTCATGGAAGTGCTGGAGGACCTTCGGCATGACCGATGCGGCGAAGGTCGGAAACGTGGCAATTCGCACTTCACCCCGATCCAGCTGTGCGAAGGCCGACATGTCGTTGCGGGCGGCAGTGAGCGCATTGTCGATGGTCGTCGCATACGTCGAGAGTCTGATCCCCGCATCGGTCAGTCGCATGCCCTTGGGGTGACGGACGACCAGCGGCAGGCCGACTTCGCGCTCCAACTTGCTGATCTGCTGCGACACTGCCGAGGCCGACAAGGTGAGTTCGTCGGCTGCGGCGGAGAGACTGCCTGTCCGGTAGACGAGCAGCAGAAGGAGGAGCCGGTCGACGTTATAAGGGGCTGAACTCATGATTTAAGAATAACTTACGTAGAGCTAAACAAGTATTGATTGAACTTAACTAGACAATGTGGAAACTTGATTTCTGTCGGTGCAGAGCGCGATGACGGATCAAGGAGACGCGAGTGGAAGGTCAACTCCACGGCCAGTGGTACAGAGGCGGGACATCGAAGTGCTGGCTGTTCGCCAACGACGAGATGCCCGCGGAAAGGGAGGACATCGCCCTCTCTCTGTCTGCGGCCTTCGGATCGGGGGACGAACGCCAGCTCAACGGAGTCGGCGGGGCTTCCTCGACGACGTCCAAAGCCGCTGTCATCTCACCGTCGGCGATCCCCGGCATCGATGTCAGTTACCTGTTCGCTCAGGTCGGGATCGGCCAGCCGGCGGTGGAGTTCACATCGAACTGCGGCAACTGTGCCTCGGCTGTGGCGCTATACGCCATCCAGAACGGACTGGTCCGGCCTCGGGGTGAGGTCACCATGGTGCGGATGGTCAACGAGAACACCCGTTCCGTCGTGGTCGCCTACGTGGCGACTCCTGGAAAACGGATTCCGGCGAACGGCTCCGAGACGATTCCGGGAAGCTCGATGCCGGGGATACCGGTCAACGTCTTCTTCGAGAACATCGACGGTGCCTCCACAGGTGAACTGCTGCCGACCGGGGGGCCGGTTGTGTTGCTGGATATCGACGGCTCGTCGATCGCAGTCAGCTGCATCGACGCCGGCGCTCCAGCATGCTTCGTCAGTGCCGTCGGACTCGGAATGTCAGGCGCCGAACCGGTCGCTGAGTTGCGTCTGAGGCTCAGCGAGCTCATTGCGATCCGAGCAGCCGCTTCGAGGTCGATGGGACTGAGTGGGGAGGGCGAGGATCCGAGCCCCGCCGTGCCCAAGGTCGGAGTCATCGCTCCGCCGTCCGACTACACCACCATCTCGGGGGAGAGGATCTCCTCCGTCGACTACGACATCTCCGCGCGGATGGTGTCGATGTTCGATCTGCACCCGGCCATCGGGATCACCTCGGCGATTGCTCTGGCTCGGGACGCGTTCGTCGACGGCAGCCTTGCCAATGCCGCCATCGACGGCCGAGTTCTGCGGGCCGTCGACACCGACAACGAGGTGGCAATCCGCATCGGAACTCCCGTGGGCGTCATCGTCTGCCGAGTCCAGCTCACCCCGGAAGGGCGAGTCGCTCGTCTCGGCGTCAGACGAGTGGCCCGGCGGATCGCGCACGCAGACATCGATCTCCCCCTGGTCTCATAGACGGCCGTCTCACGCAATACCTGACTCTTCTCGACGAAGATCAGCTGACAATGAAGTTGGAGGAACACCTATGACCGTCGTTCAGATACTCATGCTTGTGGTGCTGGTGGTGATGTTCATCGCCGCCACGAAATGGCCCATCAACATCGGTGTCATGGGCCTCGTCGGCGCATTCGTCTTCGGCACCTTCGTGTTCGGGATGGATGACAAGGAGATACTCGAGGAATTTCCCGCCAGCATCGTGCTGACGATCGTCGGTGTGACCTTCTTCTTCAGCATCGCCCAGAAGAACGGGACCATCAGGGTGCTCGTGGATCTGGCCATCAGAGCCGTCCGAGGGCGTATCAATATCGTGCCGTGGATCTTCTTCGTCGTGTCCTCTCTGCTCACTGCGATGGGCACGTTCTCTCCCGCCGCGGTCGCTCTCCTGGCACCGGCTGCCATGGGGTTCTGTGCCTCGACCGGTTACAGCGGGGTGGTGATGGGAGCGATGGTCATCAACGGTGCACACGCCGGCGGCTTCTCTCCGATCTCCGTGTCCGGAAACATCGTTCGCGACATTGCCGAGGCCAATGGCTTCGAGATCAACCGCGCTGCTCTCTTCGTCGCCGCCTACGCGGTCAACCTGCTCGTGACGATCCTCACCGTCGTCGTGATGAAAGCACTCGGGCGACTGCGCACAGTGCCCGACCCTGACGCGCTCGAGAGCTGGGGAGCCTCGCGGGGCTCGGGCCCGGAGGCCGAGGGGCTCGACTCCTCAGGTGGCAGCACCACGTCGGGCGGCGGCTTTGCGACAGCCGTGGCCGTTGAACCCGAAGCACCGGCGACGACCTCGCCGATGACGCGTCAGGTGTGGTTGACGATCGGTCTCATCGTCGTCATGGTCATCGGTGCGGTCGGGTTCGAACTGCCGATCGGCTTCCTCGGGCTGGCGTGCGGTCTCGTGCTGGCGTTCACCTCACTGAGGAACTCAGAGAACTTCGTCTCCGGAATCTCGTGGTCGACCGTCTTGCTGGTGTCGGGCATGATCGTCTATGTCAGCATGCTCACCCACGCCGGAGTCATCGACTCGCTGTCGACGATGGCAGTGGCGATCGGCGCTCCGTTGGTTGTCGCCATCGTCCTCTGCTACGTCATCGGGGTCAGCTCCGCCTTCGCCTCGTCGACGGCGTTGTTGACCGCGATGATTCCGCTGTCCATTCCTCTGCTGGAGCAGAGCAGCCTCAGCGCGACTGCGGTGATGTCGGCGCTCGCCGTATCGGCGACTATCGTCGACGTCTCTCCCTTCTCGACCGACGGTGCGCTCATCATCGCCAATACTCACGGCAGCGAGGCGAAGACGATCTGGCGTGACCTTCTCATCTATGCCGGGTTCGTCGTCCTCTGCGCACCGCTGCTCGCGTGGGCTCTGCTCGTGCCGACTGGAATCATCTGAGAATCGCATGGAGTGAAGAGGCCGCCGAATCCCGATTCGGCGGCCTCTGCCACAGACTGTGCACCAGCCGCACAGACCTCACGCCCGTGACCGGGCGAGCAGGTAGACGAAGTAGGGGGCGCCGATGAGGGCGACGATGAGCCCGGCGGGGATCTGCGCCGGGGCGATGACGGTGCGGCCCACGGCGTCGGCGACGACGAGGCCGACGGCTCCGAGGATCATCGCGGCCGGCACGACCCGACGATGCCGGGCACCGACCAGCGCGCGGGCGGCATGCGGGGCGACGAGGCCGATGAAGCCGACGACGCCGACGGCCGAGACGCTCACCGCGGCGAGCACGGCGGCGGTGATGAGCACCGCGAGACGCACCGATTCGCGCGCAACGCCGACCAGCCTCGGCGTATCGTCGTCGAGGGCGAGCAGATCGAGTTCACGCGTCCACACGAACGCCGCGGGCACCGCGACGAGGAGGGCGAGGGCGACCGGGGCGACGTCGGCCCACACCCGCCCGTAGGTCGATCCCGACAGCCATGTGAACAGGGTCGGGGTATCCCAGGGGTTCGCGCGGACGAGGAACAGCGTGGTCAGCGAGGTAAACCCGAACCACAGACCGATGCCGATGAGGACGAGCCGGTCCGTATTCATCCCGCCCCGCCACGAGAGTCCGTAGACGATCGCGAACGCCGCGAGGGCCCCGACGATGCCCACACCGGAGACCAATCCGATGCCCGCGCCGGGGATGAGGGTGACGACGATGACCGCACCCAGTCCGGCCCCGCCGGTGATGCCGAGCAGTCCTGGTTCGGCGAGAGGATTCCGGGCGCTGGCCTGGACGAGGGTGCCCGAGAGCCCGAGCGCGGCACCGGCGGCCAACGCTGCCGCCACCCGCGGTGCCCGGGAGTCGAAGGCGAAGTCGATGACCGGAGCCGCCCGATCCTGCAGCCACAGCAGACCGTCGCCGAGGAGGTAGAACCGTTCCCCGGTGAGCAGACCGAGCACGGACGCGACGATGAGGACGACGACTCCGAGACCGATGACCAGCCCCGCCCGCCGTGGACCGATAAGCGTCGACTTCGCCGCCGAGGTGGCCTGCGCCGGTCCCGAGGACCGCATCGACCTGGCGAGGAGGACGAGCACGATCGAGCCGAGGATCGTCGTCGTCACACCCGAGGGCAGGGTGATCGCCTCGGTGGCCCCGACGATCGCGCGCAGCACTGCATCGGCGAGGATGACGATGATCGCTCCGATGAGACCGGTCGCCGGGATCATCACCGCATGCCGACCGAGCACCGGAACGATACGGGCGAGCAGACGGGCGATGACCGGCGCGCAGAGTCCGACGAAGCCGATCGGTCCGGCCAGCGTCACCGCGGTGGCGGTGAGGATGACGGCGAAGAGGATGCCGACCGACCGGGTCGAACGGATCGGGACTCCGAGCACCGAAGCCGCATCATCGCCGAGGCCGAGCAGATCCAGGCACCTGGACAGCAGGATCGCCCCGAGAACGATGACGCCGATGACGGGGATGCTGCGCACGGCGGCCGTCCCATCGAGCTGGTTGAGGGTGCCCGACCCCCATGAGAAGAGACTTGTGGTCTCCTCGGAGAAGAGGATGAGCAGCGTCGAGGTTCCGGCCTGCAAGGCCATGGCAGTGGCCGTGCCCGCGAGTACCAGCCGCGTCGTCGACGCCGCGGCACCTCCGGCGAGGCCCAGCACGAGGATCGCGGCCAGCAGACCGCCGATGAATGCGACGCCTCCCGATGCCCACATCGGGATCGTGATGCCGAAGGCCGTGGTCACGGTGACGGCGAAATACGCTCCTCCCGTGACGGCGAGAGTGTCCGGCGAGGCCAAGGGGTTGCGTGCCAGGGACTGGAAGAGAACCCCGGCGACGCCGAGAGCGATGCCGACGAGAATACCAGCCCCCACGCGCGGCAGCCGCGACCCCAGGAGGATGTCACGGGCACCGGGACCCGGCTCGGCGAGGGAGGAGTCCTGCCCGAAGAAGGAAGCCAGCAGATCGCGGACACCGATCCCGGAGGTGCCCTGGGTGATGTGCCAGGCGGCGAGGAGGACGAGGACGGCGGTGAGGCCCAGCAGCACCGCGGTCGCCGAGACTGCGCCGACGATCCCACCGCTGCGGCGCCGGGCCGCGGCCGATTCCCTCGTCGTCTTGTCCTCGGTCATTGCCGTCGCGGGTGCGGTCATGGACTACTTCGTCAGCGCATCGACGTAGGCGTCGATGGCCTGTTCGGAGGACTTGGGCCCGCCGAAGGTCCAGATGCCGGCCGGGAACGCCCACGTGCGATCGTCCTCGACGGCGGGGATGTTCGCCCAGATGTCGTTCTTCCTCAGCAGCTCGACATAGTCCTCGGATTCCGGATCCTCGGTGCCGGTGTAGAAGAAGTTCGCGTCGCCGACCTTCGCAATGCCCTCGATGTCGGTCTGGCCGAGGCCGTAGGCGGGATCGACCTCGCCGGTCCACACGTTCTTCAGTCCCAACTCCTCACCGAGCTCACCGAACAGCGATCCCTGCCCGAAGGGACGCAGTGCCACATTCGACCCGTTGACCCACCCGTCGAAGTACACGAAGTCCGTGGTCTCCGGGTCCGCCTCGGCGATGGCCTTCTTCGACTCCGCGAGCTTGGCATCGAAGTCGCCGAGCACGGTCTTCGCACGTTCGGTGCGGCCGGTCGCCTCCGCCACCGTGGTGAACGTGTCCTTCATATATGTGACGGGGTCCTTCGCGTCGGCCCCGGCCATCGCCATGACCGGGATGCCCTGGTCCTCGAGCTGACCGACGATCTTGTCCTTTCGGTTCGTCGTCTCGATGATGACGAGATCAGGATCGGCCGAGAGGATCGACTCGACGTTGAGTTCCTGCCGGGTGCCGACATTCGTGACGCCGTCCGGCAGCTTCTCTGCGGTATCCCACGTGGTGAAGCCCTTCGCATCGGCGACGGCGGCGGGGTCGACGCACAGCGACAGCAGGTCCTCGGTGTACTGCCATTCGAGGGAGACGACCTTCGCGGCCGGCTTGTCGAGTGTGATTTCGTGGCCGGTGTCGTCCTTGACGGTGACCGGATCCGCCGAGGTGGCGCTCGAGTCGTCCGCGCATGATGCCGAGGCCGTCGACTGCGCATCGGCCGGTGCCTCGGTGTCGGTGGTGCCGCATCCGGTGAGGGCGAAAGCGCAGATCGCGCTCGCCGAGGCGAATGCGGCGAAGGCGGTGCGCGGCAGGGGTGTTCTCGTCATGGTCTACTTTCTGATGGGCCGATGGTGTCTCGGCGGTTGGTGGCGTGGTTCAGACGGCGGCGCGGCGGCGTCGCCGGTTGAGTGCTTCGACCCTGACCAGTCCGGTCTCCGCATCGATGCGGGTGGAGATGGGCAGCCCGTAGACCTCGCTGAGGACGTCGGCGGTGAAGACCTCTTCGCAGGTGCCGACGGAACGGATGCGCCCCTGGTCGAGGAGGACGACGTGATCGGCGACTGTGGCCGCGTGTCCGAGGTCGTGGAGGACGACTCCGACAGCGATGTGGTGGTCATCGGCGAGTTCGCGCATGAGGTCGAGGATCTCCGCCTGATAGCGCAGGTCGAGGTGGTTCGTCGGTTCGTCGAGCAGCAGCACGCCGGTGTCCTGGGCGAGGCAGGTGGCCAGCCAGACGCGTTGGAGTTCGCCGCCGGAGAGCTGATCGACAGGCCGGTCGGCCATGCGGATGGTGCCCGTGAGCTCGAGGGCCCGGTCGATGGCTTCCCGATCGGTGTCCGTGAGTGCGGCGAAGCGCTTGCGGTGTGGGTGCCGACCGTAGGCGACGATCTCACGCACGCTCAACCCCGACGGGTGGGGGCGCGACTGGGACAGCAGCGTGACGATGCGGGCGAACTCCTTGGCGCTCAGGGCGCTCGCCTGCATGGTCGCTGCGTTGGTGGTCACGACGACCTCGCCCGAGGTGATCGGGTGGAGCCTGGCCAGGGAGCGCAGCACGGTCGACTTGCCGGAGCCGTTGGGGCCGAGCAGCGCGGTCACCTCTCCGGGGGCGACCGACAGGCTCACCTCGTGGACGACGGGAGCCCGATCGTAGCCGAGGACGAGGTCGGTGGCGGTAAGTGCAGTGGAGTTCACAAATGCTTAGCCTAACCTAAGAGTTAGGTTCGGGTCCCGTACTTGAGATGTCGTATCGGCCGGGGCTGCCGCGGGTGCGCGTGCTTCGCCTCCTGGACTGCCGTGTTCGCCCAGGTGGGGCGCCCGGGGTGGGTTCAGCGTGTGCTGTGCCTCACTTATGTCATGACCGGCCGATACGGTGGTCACTCGCCCGTAGGATGGGAGAGAGATGAGGAGGAGCAGATGAGATTCATCGCCACGGGGGACTGGCAGCTGGGGATGACGGCCCACTACCTCAGCCCGGAGGCTCGCCCCCGCTTCCACCGCGCCCGCCTCGATGTCGTCTCCCGCATCGGTGAGCTTGCGAAGGAGCAGGACGCAGAGTTCGTGCTCGTCTGCGGGGACGTGTTCGAGACCAATCAGCTCGACCGCGCCATCATCGCCCGCACCTTCGAAGCCCTCGCCTCGTTCACCGTCCCCGTGGTCCTGCTGCCGGGCAACCACGACCCCCTGGACGCAGCGTCGATCTACGATTCCCCGGCGTTCGCCTCACGCGTGCCCGACCACGTCCATGTGCTCCGCGACAGCAGCCCCTTCGAGGTCGTCCCCGGAGTCGAGATCGTCGGTGCCCCCTGGTTCTCCAAGCACCCCCAAGGTGATCTCGTCGCCGCGGCGACGACCGACCTCGCCGAGGTGGCTCCCGGTTCCGTGCGCATCATCGCCGGTCACGGTGCCGTGAGCGTCCTCGACCCCGATCGGGAATCGTTGGCCACGATCGACACCGACAACCTCAGGACCCTGCTGCGCGAGGACCGTGCCCAGTTCGTCGCCCTCGGTGACAGGCACGCCACCTTCGAGGTCGCCGATCGGATCTGGTACCCGGGAGCACCGGAAGTCACCTCTCGGCGGGAAGACGATCCGGGCAATGTCCTGCTCGTCGACATCGACGCCGACACCCATGCGGCCGAGGTCGAGAAGATCCACCTCGGCACCTGGAACTTCACCGTCATCGCCGCCGACCTCAACTCCGCAGCCGACGTCGACGAGTTCGAACAGCGGATGAACACCGTGGCGGACAAGGACCGCACCGCGGTCTGGCTCATCCTCCGCGGCACCCTGCCGACGGCGGCGAAGGCCCGACTCGACGAGCTCCTCGACCATTTCACCGACCTCTTCGCCCTCGTCTCCCTCTGGGAGCGTCACATGGACCTCGCGATCATCGCCGCGGATGAGGACTTCGCCGGCCTCGGTCTGAGCGGGTATCTGCAGGACACCCTCGACGAACTCTCCGCACGCGCCGCGGCCGAGGACGACACAGCGATCGCGGCCCAGGACGCGCTCGGCCTGCTCTACCGATTCGCCAGGAGCAGCTCATGAGACTCCACTCGATCACCCTCACCGACTACCGGGGCATCACCGAGTCCACCGTCGAGTTCGGTCCCGGCGTGACGATCGTCGAAGGACCGAACGAGATCGGCAAGTCCTCGATCCACCAGGCCATCACCCAACTGCGCGAGGACAAAGCGAGCTCCAGGAAGGCCAGCGTCAAGGACACCCAGCCGGTCGGCTCCGACGTCGGCCCCCAGGTCGAACTGCACCTGAGCACCGGCGACTACGAGGTCCGCTACAGCAAACGCTGGCTCAAGCAGCCCTTCACCGAACTGCACATCCTGGCGCCTGCACCCGAGCAGCTCAGCGGCGATGAGGCCCATGAACGCTTTCTTTCCCTCCTCGACGAAACCGTTGACATCGACCTTCTCGATGCTCTCGACGTCGCCCAGGGCCGAAGCCTCGCCCAAGCACCGCTGGCCGAGATCAAAGCGCTGCACGGCGCGCTCAACGCATCGGGGGAGGCGCCGGCCGATCACGATGCCTTCCTCGACCTGGTCGAGGGCGAATACCTCAAATTCTTCACGGCCAAGGGCAAGGAGACCGGAGAGCTGAAGAAGCTCACCGACGAGCTTCCGGCCGCCGAAGAGCAGCATCGGACCCTCGACGAGCGCAGCAAGGACATGGATGCACTCGTCGAACGGCACGCCCGAGCCGCCGACCGCCTGGCGACCGTGCGCGATCAGCTGACCGCGGCCGTGACCGAACGCGAGGAGGCCGAAGAGGCGGCGAAGGCCGTTTCCGGGCTCAAGGCCGAGCTCGACCGTGCCGCCGAGGCGGCCGAATCCGCGAAACGCGAAGAGGAGCGGGCCGCGGAGGCCCACGACCGCCGCGGTCGGCTCATCGCCGAGACGACCGCAGCCGACGAGGCAGTGAAAGAGGCGGCAGCGCGCCGGGAGACGGTCACGGAGACCGAACGCGACCAGGACGCAGTCGTCGCCCGAGCGCAGCTGGCCCTCGACGCCAGGCAGACCGAACTCGAGACCGCGCGAACCGACGCGAAGACGGCATCCGCGAGCCTCGCCCACGTCCGTGCCCGCCGAGAGGTCAGCGAACTGCGCAGGCGGTTGGGCAGCATCCGCGACCAGGAGAGCAGAGCGGCCGACGCGAGGGCGACGATCGGTTCGATCACCGTGACGGCGAAGGACGTCGACCACCTCGGCGACCTCGTCACCGAGGTGCGCATCGCACAGAAGGCGAAGACCGCCGCGGCCGCGCACATCACCGCCAGGCGACTCGGGGACACCGATGTCAGGATCGACGGAACCGCGCTCTCGGAGACCACCGACGCCGAGTTCGCCGTCGTCAAGGACACAAGCATCGTCATCGACTCCGTCGTCGACATCACGGTGCGGCCGGGACAGTCCCCGGCCGAACTCGACCGTGCCGTCGATCAGGCGCGCAGCGCACTCGACGCCGAACTCGAACGACTCGGCGTCGACTCGCTCGACCAGGCGCGTGAGCGCGCCGAGGTGCGCACGAATGCCGAAGCGCTGCTGGCGGAGGCGAACTCGACGCTGCGCGCGCTCATCGGCGACGACGACCGTGACCGGTTGGACGCGGCGCTGTCCCGAGCCGAACAGCTCATCGTCGAAGCCGGAGAGCCTGCGGGAGGCGACGCCGAGGCCGATGTGGCCACGATCGACGAACTCGAAGCGAAGGTCGAATCGACCACGGCAGCCGTCGACACCGCACAGGACGCCGTCGACAAGGCCCGCGCCGCGCTCGATCGCACCCGCACCGACCGCGACGAGGCACGGGTCGCCACGGTCCGAGCGCAGGCTCATCACGAACAGGCGATGACGACACATGAGAACCTCACCGCGCGGCTGGCCGTTGATCGGGACGCACACTCCGATGAGGCGCTGAAAGACGCACACGCCAGCGCGCAGGAACAGACTAAGAAGCGTCAGGAAGAGGCCGCCGCGGCCCGGGCACGCTACGAAGCCGCCGACCCCGAGACCCTGGAGATGCGGCTGCAGAACGCCCTCCAGCTCCTCGACAGCAAACAGCGGGAGCAGGATACGGGGCGGCAGGAGGTCGATCGACTCTCGGCTCTCATCGACGACCGGGCGGCCGAGGGCATCTACGACAGACTCAAGGTCGCGGAGGAGACCCTGGATTCGCTGCGCTCACGGTTGGCACGCCTGCGCCGGCAGGCGGAGGCGATCCGGCTACTGCGTGAGACGGTGCTCGCCTACAAGGAAGAAGCGCAGCGACAGTACGTGGCCCCGTTCAAAGAGCAGATCGAGAGGCTCGGACGGGTGATCTTCGGCCAGGGGCTGTCGGTGGAGATCTCCGAAGACCTCGAGATCGTCTCCCGCACACTCGATGGCCGCACGGTGAGCTTCGAATCGCTCTCGGGCGGAACGAAGGAGCAGCTGGCTCTCATCGGACGCCTCGCCGTGGCCACCCTCGTCGATGAGTCGTCGGGTGCTCCGGTGATCCTCGATGACGCGTTCGGCTTCGCCGATGAGAAGCGTCTGTCCGCGCTCAACGTCATCCTCGGCAATGTCGGCCGCAACGCGCAGGTCATCCTGCTCACCTGCCAGCCCGACCGGTTCGCACGCCTCGGCGGAGCACACACCGTCAGCCTCGGCTGAGCGCAGTTCCAGTTCGGCAAGTGACCATGCGCTAGCCTGAGCATATGAGCGAGAAGACCTATGCCGACGAAGTCATCGTCCGCTGCTCAGGCGACGGGTACTACCGGACACGCTGGATTCCTCTGGTGTCGTTCAAATCGATCCGATTCGGTGCCTACCGGTTCCAAAGATGTCCGGTCCACGATAAGTGGGAGATGGCGGGAATCGTCGACGACGCGGACCTCACTCCGGAGATCCGCAGCGCAGCCGAGAAGTATCCGGTCTCCCGCATTCCCTGACCGACTCCGCAACGCAGTGAGGCGACACGTTGCGGACGATCCGTGCGGGAAATCGCTTGGCGATCCCGCACGGATCGTCCGCAACTCGTCAGTCGGAGCCCGCTGACCCCTGTGCCGCCTTCCGAGCCGCTTCGGCGGCGTGGACGGCATCGGCGCGGATGGTCCGGCGCAGGATCTTCCCCGAGGTCGTCTTCGGCAGCTGCTCGAGAATCGTGACGTGGTGAGGTGCTTTGAACGCGGCGAGACGCTCACGGCAGAAGGTGATGATCTCCTCAGCACCTGCCTCGGCGCCGGGGCGGAGAGTGACGAACGCGGCGACGTCCTCACCGCGGTACTCATCGGGGATGCCGACGACCGCCGCCTCCTGGATGCCCGGGTGGGTGTAGAGGACGTCCTCGACCTCACGGGGCCAGACCTTGAACCCTGAGGCATTGATCATGTCCTTCATCCGATCGACGATGAACAGCCAACCGTTCTCATCCATGAACCCGACATCGCCGGTGCGCAGCTCGCCTCCGGGAATCTGCGCGGCCGTCGCCTCCGGATCATTGAGATAGGCGGGAACGACCGACGGGCCGGACACCGCCACCTCTCCGACCTCGCCCGGACCGAGCGAGCCGCCGGAGCCATCGATGATGCGCACAGACGTGTCGACCTGGGGCAGACCGCAGGAGAGGTTGCCGCTGTTCTCATCGACCGGTGCCCGCATCCCGGCCGGCACCGAGGCCACCTGTGCGCATGTCTCGGTCAGCCCGTAGCCCTGCTGGAGGTAGAGTCCGGTCTTCTCTTCGAACCGATCGACGAGTCCCTCGGGCAGGGGAGCGCCACCGGACTTCAGTCGTTTGAACGAGGAGAAGTGATCCTCGGTGAAATCGGGGTGGGCGAGCATCGCGGTGTAGACAGTCGCCGGTCCGACCATGTACGCCGGGCGTTCGCGGCGGCACAGCTCGAGCATCGGTCCCGGTTGGAAACGGTAGTTGAGGATGAGCCGGGCACCACCGGCAACGGCGGCCACGAACTGACTGACGAATCCGGTGATGTGGAAGAGCGGAGCGAGAGTCGCATACCCCTCGCCGGGGGTGAACGTTGAGGTGCGCACCGCCTGGCGGGCGTTGTTCGACACATTCGCGTGGGTGGCCATCGCCCCTTTCGACTTCCCCGAGGTGCCCGAGGTGAACACGACGAGAGCCGTATCGTCGGCGGCGGGCCGTTCTGGGATGAAGCCGTCGTCGAGGTGGTCCTCGACGACGGTGCGGAAATCGAAGGTATCGCTGACGGGCGGCAGATCCGCGAACGCAGAGAAGATCGAATCAGGTCCCTCGACCTGAAAATCACGATCATCACTGAGAACGACGAGAGGCACGGACTCGGCGAAGGGCCGTACACGGTCGAGGTAGGCGGCCTTCGAGACGAGGATGCCCGTGACCTCGGCGGTGTCGAAGATGTGCACGAGTTCGCCGCGATACATCGGATTGAGCGGCACGACCGCGCCGCCGGCCTTCCAGATCCCGTAGCTCGCGATGACGAACGCCGGGGTGTTCTGGTCATAGATTCCGATGCGATCACCGCGGGTGACCCCGTGCGACGTGAGAAATGAGGCGAAGGCGCTGCTCCAGCGGTCGAACTCCGTCCACGTGAGCGAGAACCCGTAGTAGCTGATCGCTGTGGCCTCGCCGTGTGCCTCGACCGTTGCGGCCAGGTCGGCCACGGTCGTCGACGGTTCCAGAACATTCGGCTGCGGAGCCGCATCGCCCCAGGTCGCCATCCACGGTCGTGATTCGAACCAATCACCCATGCTCACCACGTGCTTTCTTCGCGCTCGTCACTTCCCGGAGACTCACTCCGTCTCCGCACGGGGACACGCTACTCTTCCACACCTCGGACGGCAATCGAACGATCGACCAGCGACTCTGAGCAATCTGGCGGGTGAGGCGAACCGAATGAGACGGCCGACGACCCTCAATCGGATCGTCGGCCGCCACGAACGCGCCAGGCGTCAGTGAGACCCGGTGGCTCCCTGTGCTTCCTCGCGCGCCGCCTGCGCAGCCTCGACGGCGTCAGCACGGATCGTGCGGCGCAGGATCTTGCCCGAGCTCGTCTTCGGCAGCTGGTCGATGAACGTGACCTGGTGCGGTGCCTTGTAGGAGGCCAGACGCTCACGGCAGAAGGTGATGATCTCCTCAGGAGTCGCCTCGGCGCCGGGTTGGAGGGTGACGAACGCGGCGACGTCCTCGCCGCGGTAGTCATCGGGGATGCCGACGACCGCGGCCTCCTGAATCGCCGGATGCGTGTAGAGGACGTCCTCGACCTCGCGGGGCCAGACCTTGAAGCCTGAGGCGTTGATCATGTCCTTCTTGCGATCGACGATGAACAGCCACCCGTCCTCACGCATGAACCCGACGTCCCCGGTGTGCAGTTCGCCGTTGGGGATCTGCACGGCTGTCGCCTCGGGGTTGTTGAGGTAGCTCGAGACGACTTGGGGTCCGGAGATCGCGACCTCGCCCACCTCGCCCGGGCCGACAGGCTGCCCCTCGTCATCGAGGATGCGGATGAGGACGTCGGGCTGAGGCAGTCCGCAGGCGAGGTTCCCGCTGTCGGGGTCGACGGGAGCGTTGAACCCGTGCGGCACGGTGGCCACTTGGGCGCAGGTCTCGGACAGGCCGTATCCCTGACCGACGTAGATGTGTGCGCGTTCCTCGAACTTATTGACCAGACCTTCCGGCAGGGGAGCACCGCCGGACATCATCGACTTGAACGAGGCGAACTTCTCCGGGTCGAAGTCCGGATGCGCCATCAGGGCGGTGTAGACCGTCGCGGGTCCCGCCATATAGGCGGGCTTCTCCGCGGCGCACAGAGCAATGAACGAACCAGGCTCGAACCGGTAGTTGAGGATGAGCCTGGCCCCACCGGCGACCGAGGCGAGGAATTGGCAGACGAAACCGGTGATGTGGAACAGCGGGGCAAGGGTGAGATAGCCGTCGCCGGGGCCGAGCACGGGGTTGCGCAGACAGTAGCGCGAATTGCTCGAGATGTTCGCATGCGTCGCCGCCGCACCCTTCGACCGCCCCGAGGTGCCCGAGGTGTAGGCAACGAGAGCGAGGTCGGACGGTGTGGGGGAGTGAGGTGTGAAGTCGGTGTCGAGGTTGTCGTCGACGGCCGCCTCGAAATCGGGCAGATCGGGGACGTCGGGAAGCTCGGCGAACATCGAGAAGATCGCGTCCGGACCGTGCTCCTGGAAACTGCGATCGTCACTGAGGACGACGAGCGGCAGATCGCCGGCGTAGTCCTTGACCCGATCGAGATAGGCGGCCTTCGACACGATGAGTCCGCTGATCTCCGAGTCCGCGAAGATGTGCTCGAGTTCGCCGCGATACATCGGATTGAGCGGCACGACGGCACCGCCTGCCTTCCAGATGGCATAGGTCGCGATGACGAAGGCCGGGGTGTTCTGGTCGTAGATGCCCAGCCGGGCCCCGGGCGCGATTCCACGGGAGGCGAGGAACGCCGCGAACGCCGTCGTCCGCCGATCGAATTCGGCCCAGGTCAGCCGGAAGCCGTAGTAGGTGAAGGCCTCGTCGTCACCGCGGGCAGCGACGGTCGCGGCAAGATCGTCGAGCGGTGTCGAATCGGGCAGAACATAGGGTTCGTGGGCGAGGTCGCCCAGTGTCGTGATCCAGGGACGAGTGTCATACCAGCTGTTCGTCATCGAACATCCTTTCAGATGGGTACCCGGTCGAGACCTCTCTGGCGGTCTCGACCGGATGGGTGCCGTGACCCGCGGGAGTCGGTCCCGCGGGCTACGGCCGAGACCTCAGCCTCGGTGCTTCTTGATCTCGTTGCGGGCGATGGAGCGTTTGTGCACCTCGTCGGGCCCGTCGGCCAGTCGCAGGGTGCGCATATGCGCCCAGAGCCGGGCCAGTGGGAAGTCGTCGGTGACCCCGCCTCCGCCATGGACCTGGATCGCCCGATCGATGACCTTGAGCGCCATCGACGGGGCGACGACCTTGATCTCGGCGATCTCGTTCTTCGCGACCTTGTTGCCGTACTTGTCCATCATGTCCGCGGCGTGCAGGGTGAGCAGGCGGGCCTGGTCGATCTCGATCCGGGATTCGGCGATCCAGTCCTGGATGTTCGACCGATCTGAGAGCTTCTCACCGAAGGTCACGCGCGATTCGGCGCGCTTGACCATGAGTTCGAGCGCCCGCTCGGCGGCTCCGATGGCGCGCATGCAGTGGTGGATGCGGCCGGGTCCCAGCCGGGCCTGGCTGATGGCGAACCCTTCGCCTTCGCCTTTGAGTATGTCCTTGAACGGGACGAGTACGTCCTCGAAGACGATTTCGGCGTGTCCCTCCCGGTCGGCATAGCCGAAGACGGGGAGGTTGCGGACCACGGTGACCCCGGGAGCGTCGATGGGTACGACGAGCATCGACTGCTGCCGGTGCACCTCGGCGCTGGGATCGGTCTTGCCCATGACGATGAGCACGCGGCAGTTCGGGTGCATGCCGTTCGAGGCGAACCATTTGCGGCCGTTGAGCCGGAATCCCTCGTCGGTGCGTTCCATGCGCATCTCGACGTTCGTGGCGTCGGAGCTGGCCACGGCCGGTTCGGTCATGGCGAACGCCGAGGCCATAGTGCCCTCGAGCAGCGGACGGAGGTACTTCTCCTTGTGCTCATCGGTGCCGAAGAGCGTGAAGACCTCCATATTTCCCGTGTCCGGGGCGTTGCAGTTGATCGCCTCGGGGGCGATCTCGATGCTGCGTCCGGTGATCTCGGCCAGCGGCGCGTATTCGAGATTCGTCAGGCCCGGCCCCCAGTCGGGATGCGGGTGGAAGAGATTCCACAGCCCCCGCTTCTTCGCCTCAGCCTTGAGATCTTCGAGGACCTGCGGCTGGGTGTGCGGGCTTGCCGCCGCGGACATCTGCTCGTGGTAGACGGATTCTGCCGGGTAGACGAGTTCGTCCATGAAGGCGGTGAGCCGTTCCTGGTATTCGCGTCCGCGTTCGGTGGTCTCCAACACGTTGACTCCTCAACTCTCGTTCAATCGGGACTGATAGCGGGACATTCCCCGCAGCCAGCGTTCGTAGTCGCTGCCTTTCATGCGGTACATCTCGAGCACCTCGGGGTGGGGAAGGATGAGGAACTCCTCCCGCTCGACGGCATCGAGGACGATGACGGCGACCTGCTCGGGTTCGAGCACGGTCCCGGCCTCGGTGACCGCCCGCTGTGCGGCACCGCCTTCATCCCCGGCGGCATCGAGCAGTGCGGTGTTGACCCCCATCGGGCAGATCACCGAGGAGCGGATCCCGTCGTCCCGATACGTCATCGCCAACCATTCGGCGAAGCCGACCGAGGCGTGCTTGGTCACCGAGTAGGCCGCCGACCCGATCTGCGTGAGCAGGCCCGCCGCCGAGGCGGTGGCGACGAAATGCCCGGATCCGGTCTCCTGCCAGCGGGGGATGAGCGCTTGGGCGGCGCGGATGTGGGCGCGCATGTTGACGTCGATGATCGGATCCCAGTCCGCGTCGGATTCCCCGAGCATGGCCGGACCGATGATGCCGGCGTTGGCGAAGTAGAGATCGACCCCGCCGAGGCGGTCGTCGGCCAGCGAGATGAGCTGCCCGATGCCGTCGACCGTGGAGACGTCACCGACCCATGCGTGGGCCCGATCGCCGAGGCGGGAGGCGGTGTCGGTGACCGCCGGATCGAGGTCGGCGAGGACGACGGAAGCGCCGCGGCCGAGCAGCTCAGTGGCCAGGGCAGCCCCGATTCCGCCGGCGGCGCCGGTGACGACGACTCGGGCCCCGTCGAAGCGTGGTGTGCTCATGGTCTCTCCAACAGGGTCAGGGCCTGACCGGCCAGGTCTTCCACGCCCTCGCCGGCGACGTCCGGATCGAGGTCGAGATCGCCCATCTGTCCGGTCTTCAGCCGGGTGTAGACGCCTTCGCGGATGCAGGCGAGCTTCCACATCGCGAACGCCGAGTAGTAGCCGACATCGTGGACTTCGTGCCCGCTGACCTCCTGGTAGCGGGCGATGAGCGCCTCGGTGTCGGGGAAGCCGTCCGCCGGTGTCGGCACCCAGATGCTCGTGTACTCCTCGGGCACTGTGAGCATCGCGATGAAGTAGCCGAGGTCGGTGAGCACCTCGCCGACCGCGGTGAGTTCCCAGTCGACGACGGCATTGAGTCCGCCCCCGGGCGCGAAGATCATGTTGTTCGGCTTGAAGTCGCCATGCGCGAGTCCGACCGGGCTGCCTGCCGGGTCGGGCATCGATTTCAGGAGCACGTCATGGACCTCGTGGATCATCGGTGTCTCACGCGTGGCGATCTGTTCGACCTGGCCCAGCCAGCGCCGAAGCTGCCGTTCGATGAGTCCGCCCGGCCTGCGCAGATCGCCGAGGCCGACCGCGTCGATGTCGACTGAGTGGATGGCCGCGAGGGCATCGATCATGCCGAAGGCGCAATCGGGCTTCGACTCATCGGGGATCGACGACCAGTCCGACGGGGTGTTGATCGCGAAGCCGGGGCAGTGATCCATGAACACAAAGGGCACATCGAGGACCTCGGGATCGTCGACGATGTCGAGGACCGTCGGCACGGGCACAGCACTGTCGGTCAGCGCTGCCATGATCCTGCCCTCGCGGGCGACATTGTGGGCGCTGCCGCCCTCATGTCCGAGCGGTGGGCGGCGCAGCACCCAGCGCGGTCGGCCGTCGACGGTGATCGTGAAGGTGAGATTCGACCGGCCGATCGACATGACCTCGACGTCGAAGTCGCTCACCCCGAATCGCTGTGAGATCCATCGTCCGATGGACGCGGTGTCGAAACCTGCCGGTGGATGTGTCAACGGTGACCCTCCCGAGTGAACAATCGTTCAGTTTCGTTTACAGTATTCAACCAAGGCGTGCGAGTCAAGCCGAAGAAGTGACCGCGGTCACGGCCGGATGTGATACGTCTGGACAGGCCGCGCCGACGCGCGAAAGCGTCTGAGAACTGACGCACCAATGCGTCCGAGAAGAACCGAACACAGCGAAGTGAGGACCCGATGAAAGCTGTTCATGTCACCGCCCTGACCGGCCCCGATGATGTCGAGATCGCCGAGGTGGACCGACCCGTGCCGGGGGAGGGGCAGGTCCTCATCGAGGTCGCGTATGCCGGTGTGACCTTCCCCGAGCTGCTGCAGACCCGCGGAATGTATCAGACGAAGCACGAGCTGCCCTTCGTCCTCGGTTCGGAGGCCTCCGGCGTTATCGCCGAGGCGGGTCCGGGTTCGCGATTCTCCGTCGGCGACCGTGTGGCCGCGATCACCGGGGTGGGCACCTTCGCCGAGCACCTCGTCGCCGATGAGACGCAGGTGATGCCGCTGCCCGACGGGGTGAGCCTCGCTTCCGGAGCGGGCATGCCGATGAACGTGCTCACCGCCGACTTCGCGCTGCGGCTGCGAGCGAACGCCCAGCCGGGGCAGAGCCTGCTCGTCCACGGCGCGGCCGGCGGTCTCGGTTCGGCCAGCGTGCAGCTCGGTGTGGCGATGGGCCTGACGGTCATCGCGGTCGTCTCCACCGAGGCGAAGGCCGAAGTCGTCCGCGAGCTCGGCGCCCAGCACGTCGTCCTCGCCGACGGGTTCAAAGACGCTGTCAAGGAGATCCTGCCCGGCGGCGTGGACTATGTCTTCGACCCCGTCGGCGGCGATCGCTTCACCGATTCCACACGCGTGCTCGCACCGTTCGGCAGGCTCCTCGTCCTCGGCTTCACCGCCGGCGAGATCCCCTCGATCCGAGTCAATCGTCTGCTGCTGAAGAACATCTCCGTCGACGGAGTCGCATGGGGCGCTGCCACTCACGGTGACCCGAGCTTCATCGCGCGGCAGTGGGAGGCCGTGAGCGAGCACGTGGCAGCCGGGCGCCTCGATCCGCGCATCCACGCGACCTACCCTCTGGCGAAGGCCGCCGCGGCGATCAGGGAACTCGATGAGCGTTCCGTCATGGGCAAAGTGCTCCTCGAAGTCGCCGGAGAGTGAGTCAGCCGGTCGGCGGGTGAGTCCGACCGGTTGATCCTGACGGCGCGCAACTGCATCGCCGGTGCGCGCCGTCTGCGTCAGTGGAACCGGTGGCGGGCGGCGATATCACGGCCGATGAGGTCCTTCATCACCTCGTTGGCGCCGCCGAAGATCGCCTGGATGCGGTTGTCCTTGAAGGCTCGGGCGATCGGATACTCGAGCATGTAGCCGTACCCGCCGAAGAGCTGCAGGCACCGGTTGACGACCTCGATCTCGAGATCCGAGCCGAGGTACTTGGCCTTCGCGGCGTCGACGGCGGTGAGTTCGCCGGCGTTGAGCGCCAGCGCGCAGCGGTCGACGAAGGCCTCGAGGGCATCGACGCGGGTCTCGAGTTCGGCGAGCTCGAAGCGTGTGTTCTGGAAATCGCCGATGGTCTGTCCGAAGGCGGGGCGTTCGAAGACATAGTCGGCCGTCCACTCGAGAGCCGCCCGCGCACCGGCGAGGGCCCCCGAACCGATGAGCAGGCGCTCGGTGGGCAGATTGACCATGAGGTGGATGAAGCCGCTGTCGAGCTCGCCGAGCAGCGCCTCGGAGGGGACCCGGACATCGGAGAACGAGAGCTCCGCGGTGTCCTGGGCATCCATGCCGAGCTTCTTCAGCGGACGTCCGCGCTCGAAGCCCGGGGCATCGGCATCGACGATGAACAGCGAGGTTCCACGCGACGGCTTCGCCTCGGGATCTGTGCGGGCGACGACGATGACGAAATCGCAGTGGACTCCATTGGTGATGAACGTCTTCGCCCCGTTGATCACCCAGTCGTCGCCGTCGCGCACTGCCTTGGTGGTGATGCCCTGGAGGTCCGAGCCGGCATTCGGCTCGGTCATCGCGATCGCCCCGATCATCTCTCCCGAGGCCAGCCCGGTGAGGTACTTCTCCTTCTGTGCCTGCGTTCCGAAGGACAGGAGGTATCCGGGGACGATGCCGTCCGAGACGCCCCACCCGCTCGTCGCCGAGGCGACGCCTCGGCGGGCGATCTCCTCGCTGCGGACCATCTCGAAGCGGAAGTCGGAGACTCCTGCACCGCCGAACTCCTCGGGAATCGCGAGACCGATGATCCCGGTCCGAGCCGCCTTGCGCCACATCTGCCGATCGACGAGGTGGTCCTCCTCCCATTCCTCGAGGTGGGGGACCACCTCACGGTCGAGGAAGGCGGCGACGGTGCCGCGAAACGCCTCATGGTCGTCGGTGTACAGAGCTCGCTTCACGAGGGCGTCCTCTCATCGGTTCGTGCCACATGCTGATCGTTCGTTCAGATTTTCATGGGGGATCGTCTCCGTCAAGACCGATCGGGCCCACCGTGAGACGGCGGACCCGATCGGGGAGTTGCGGGGCTGGAGCCCATCGACTATCGGTTTCGAGCCTACTTCGCCTCGTCGACGAGCTCGGACTCCATGACCACGTCGGCGCCCTCCTCGGGAAGTCCTGCTCCGCGCAGCGACGCACCCTTGGTCTCCTTCATGAAGATGGCTGCGACGAAGCCGATCACGCACGAGGCCATCACCAGATAGGCGGGGATGATGGTGTTGCCCGTCGCATCGATGAGGCCCTGGCTGATCGACGGAGCGGTGCCGCCGAAGATCGCGGTCGAGACGTTGTAGGAGATCGCGAAGCCGGCGAAGCGCACCGGGCCGGGGAACATCGCCGGGAAGGTCGCCGAGATCGTCGAGATCTGAGGAATGTAGAGGATTCCGAGCACGGCGAGGCCGATGAGGGCCCAGACGAAACCGCCCTGCATGAGCATGAACATCGGAATCGCCGCGACGAAGAGTCCGATGAGCGAGAAGTACCAGACGGGTTTGCGCCCGACCTTGTCCGAGAGCATCCCGCCGAAGGGGATGAGGATCATCATGAACGCCTGAGCGATGAACATCACCGTCAGCGAGGCATTCGGGCTCATGCCGACCGGGTCCTGCAGGTAGGTCGGCATATAGGACAGCAGAGTGTAGTTGACCACGTTGACCGCGACGACCATCCCGCCGAGGATGAGCAGCTGCTTCCAGTAGTCGGTGAAGAGGATCCGGAAGACCTCGCGCACTGACTTGTCCTGACCCTCCTCGTCGAGCTCCTCATAGACAGGCGACTCGTCGAGCCTTGAGCGCAGGTAGAGACCGACCACGCCGAGGACACCGGCGAAGACGAACGGTATCCTCCATGCCCAGTCGGTCATCGTCTGCTCACCGAGTCCGAGCTGGAGGAGGAGGACGAACAGCGAACCGGCAGCCATGCCGGCCAGGGTGCCGAATTCGAGGAAGCTGCCGAAGAATCCGCGGCGATGGTCCGGAGCGTATTCGGCCATGAAGGTCGCGGCGCCGCCGTACTCACCGCCTGAGGAGAATCCCTGGATGACGCGGAGGGTGACGAGGATGATGGGTGCGACAACGCCGATGGTGGCGTAGCTGGGCAGCAGCGCGATGCAGAAGGTCGAGCCGGCCATGAGCAGAATCGTCAGCGCCAGCACGCGCTTGCGACCGAGGCGGTCACCCATCGGGCCCCAGACGATGCCGCCGAGGGGCCGGAAGATGAAGGACACGGCGAAGACCAGCAGCGCCATGAGCTGGGCGTGCTCGCCGGGGAAGAAATGCTGGGCGAGGTAGGTGACCGAGACGGCGTAGAGGCCGTAGTCGAACCACTCGGTCGCATTGCCGAGTGCCGAGGCGGCGACGGCCTTGCGGACGGTCTTGAGGTCGGGTTCTTTGGGGGATGCCGGTGCTGCGGATCCTGAGGTATCGGGGATGCTCATGAATTCCTCCATTCATGCGGGCCATCGATGCGGTGGCCCTTGATTCGAACCGAACCTACGTTACGAGTGTGCGTTCAGGCTCTCAAAGGAGAATTCGTGTCAAATCACGGCGTGTCATTAGTGAATATTGCGCCAATAACGTATCTGAGCTGGAGAAATACACCGATCATTCAAAACCGATCCGGCAAGATGTCTTCACAGTGAACAGTGAAGTTATCGTTACAGAGAAGCGGTTGACAGAAATATCGATCAATGGCTGATTTCGTCTGCGCCGAAAAGGGGAGTATCGTCCTCGCCTTCACCTGGATGCGACCGTGTGCGGATGACGGCGGTGCATGTCCCGTGTCGGCCAGAACTCGACCTCGCCGAAGACACGCACCGACAGGATGTCCGTGCCGATGATCCCGCCGGGGTGAGTATCTTCACATCGCGGACGATCATGCTCCCGCGGGCAGGTTCCTCGGCCTGCCTGCCCCTAGACTGGGTCGCTGCATTTCTTCACAGAACGATCAATCGAACTCATCAGTTCCGTCCCAGCAGCGGACCCGGAAGGCAGCACACCACATGGACGATCCCATCAGTCCCGCGGATTCCAGGCACCACGAGGAAAGACAGGCACCTGCGGGTGAGGGCTCCGCCCTGACATCTGTCATCGACGGCAGTCCCCAGGCGAGTGCCGAAGCGACTGCCCGGAGCCGTCTCGATGTTCCCGTCACGGGCATCAGCGTGGGAATCCTCGCCGTCTTCGTCGTCCTCGCACTCGCTCTGCCCGATGCTGTGTCCTCGGGTGTCAGCACTGCCTTCGCTGTCTGCGCCGACATCTTCGGCATGTATTGGCAGATCCTGCTGCTCGCCACGTTCCTCATTGCTCTCGTCCTCATCTTCACTCCCTGGGCCAAGGCCAGACTGGGCAGCCAGGCTCGTCCGGATTTCAATCGATTCGCCTGGATCGCCATGATCATGACGACGCTGCTTGCGGCAGGAGGAGTGTTCTGGGCGGCGGCCGAACCGATGTATCACTATGTGACGACCCCGCCGTATTTCGCGAACAAGGCCGACAGCGGCATCGACGGCGTCGCAGCAGCCCTGGCTGCGAGCTTCATCGACTGGGGATTCCTCGCCTGGGCGGTCCTCGGATCGTTGGGCACGATCGTGATGATGCGTGCCGCAGAGAAGGGGATGCCGCTGCGGCCGCGCAGTCTGCTCTACCCGGTCATGGGCAGGCGCGCCGCGACCGGACCGATCGCGGCAGCCGTCGACGTCGTCTGCGTCATCTCCGTGGCCGCGGGAACGATCGGGCCGGTCGGATTCCTCGGCCTGCAGGTCTCCTACGGGCTGAACTCGATATTCGGCATCCCCGACGTCTACCCCGTGCAGCTTGCTGTGATCGCCGTGCTCACAGCAATCGCAGGCGTCAGCGTGTTCTCCGGGGTCAGCCGCGGCATTCGTTTCCTCAGCAGCGCCAACATCTGGATGGCTTTGGGGCTGATGGCCGCGGTGATGGTGCTCGGCTCTGCCTGGTTCGTGGTCAAGAGCTATTTCAGCGGCCTCGCCCTGTACGTCACCGACTTCTTCAGCATGACTCTCTACCGCGGGGACACTGAGTGGCTCTCAGGGTGGACGGTGTTCTTCTTCGGCTGGTTCCTCGGCTACGCGCCGCTGATGGCCATCTTCGTCGCCCGCATCTCGAAGGGCCGGACGGTCAGGGACCTGCTCATCAGCACGACGGTGTTGCCCCCGATCGCGACGACCCTGTGGTTCACCGTGCTCGGCGGTACCGGGATCTACCTCGAGCAGGGCTCGCGCGGATCCATTTCGGGACCGCTGATGGACGGCGGCCTTCCCGCAGCGGTCATGGCCATCAGCGACAATCTGCCGCTGTCCCTGCTCATCAGCATCGGGTTCCTGGTCCTGACCATGACGTTCGTCGCCACCACGACGGACTCGATGTCCTTTGCGATGTCGCAGTCGTGCATGACCAGCGGAGAACCCTCACCGAAGCTGAGGTCGATATGGGCGCTGCTCATCGGAATCACCGCAGCCGTGCTCATCAGCCTCGGTGATGGGGGAGTCGACGCCCTGCAGTCGGCGATCGTCATCACCGCCGTGCCGGTCGGTTTCGTCATGTTGCCATCACTGGTGGCAGCCCCGCTCTACGTTCGGCAGATGGCCAAGGAACAGGATGTGTGACACCGGCCGAGCGCTGGTGACGAGACCATCGAAGGTCGGCCCTTGGCTGTGCCGCTGACTCAGCTTTGCCGGGTTCCGTCCTCGCTGATCCAGATCCACCCGTGAGGCAGCGGGGCCCAGGCGGCGACCTCACGTCCGAATTTCGAGGAATCGGCGAGCACGACGACGCTGCGGGCGTGTTCGGCGATGAGTTCCTTCGTCCGCGCCTCGTCGAGTGTGGGCTCGCCCAGCCCGCGTGAGAGGTCGACGGCATCAGCCCCGAGGAAGGCCACATCGACATCGACCCGGCCCAGCGCATGATCGCTCAGCGCCCCGGTCGTGCCGTGGGACAGCGTCGAGACCTCACCGCCGACCATGATCACCCTCGGGCCCGCAGGGTGTGCCAGCGCGAGGGCGATCTCGAGACCGCGGGTGATGACCGTGAGATCGTCGCGGTCTCGGATCCGTTCGGCCAGGCGCACCGTCGTCGACCCGGCGTCGAGGAAGATCGTGCGCACACCCTCGCCGAGGTGGTCCAGGCCGGTCGCAGCGATCGCGTCCTTCGCCTCGGCATTGGTTTCCATCCGCTGGCCCAAAGGCGGTTCGACGAACCCGGCCGCTGTCGCTCCGCCGATGGTGCGGATGACCTCTCCCGCCTCGGCGAGGTCGCGCAGGTCGCGGCGGATCGTCGATCCGGAGGTCTCGAGCTCCTCGGCCAGCCGGGTGATCGTCCACGTTCCGGTCTTGAGCAGCGAGAGGATGTCCTCACGCCGCTTCTGTGTGCCTGTGCGGATTGCCATGGGCGGTTCCTGGTTCCTCTCACTCGCTCGTCCGGACGGAGGCCGAGCCGCTGAGCCCGTCCGTCCGTTCTCGGGCCGGGGACGGCCCGAGAACGGATCTGACTCTGGCCCGGTCTCAGCGGGGCAGGTACTCCTCGCGGATGCCGTCGACGAAAGGAGCGTAACCGATCGCGGCCCGGTAGGCCGAGCGCATCGTGCCGGCATCGGCGATTCCCTGACCGGCGATGTCGAAGGCAGTGCCGTGGTCGACTGAGGTGCGCAGGATCGGCAGACCCACGGTGACAGAGATCGTCCCGTCGAAGTCGAAGGTCTTCGAGGCGATGTGTCCCTGGTCGTGGTACTGGGAGAGGATCCCGTCGAATCGACCGCTCAGTCCCTGGTGGAAGACCGAGTCGGCCGGGATCGGCCCGGCGACTGCGAAGGAGCCTGCGGCATTGACCTGCTCGACGGCGGGTCGGAGGATCTCGATCTCCTCGTCGCCGAACGCACCGTTCTCCCCACCGTGCGGGTTGAGCGCGGCGACGGCGAGCCTCGGCGAGGTCACACCGTAGAGCTGCAGTGCGCGGTGGGCGCGCTCGATCGAGTCGACCTGGGTCTCAACGGTGAGGGCGTCGATGGCCTTGCGCAGCGACATGTGGCGCGTGGCGAAGAAGATCTGGAGTCTGTGCTCAGGAGCCTTCGTGTTCTCGACGACGAACATCGTGTCCTGCTTCGTCACACCGGTCAGCTCACCGAGCATCTCCGTGTGTCCGAGGTGCTTCGAACCCGACTTCCACACGGCCTCCTTGTTGATCGGCCCGGTGACGATGCCGGCGACCTGCTGATCCATGGCGGCCTTCGTGGCGACCTCGATCGCGGTCACCGAAGCCTGACCGGCGCGGGCGTCGACGACGCCCCATTCGGGCAGATCGTCACCGAGCACACCGATGTCGAAGACGTCGATGACGCCCTCGCCTGCGGCAGGGGTCGACCAGTCGGTGATCGCGCGGAGTTCGACGTCGAGGCCGAGGACCTCCACCGCTCGTCGCATCACGGACAGGTCGGCGACGGCGACGCCGTGCTGGTCATCGCGACCGGCGAATTCGGAGAGCACCTGGGCGGTGATCTCCGGTCCGATGCCGACGGGGTCTCCGACGGTGACGGCGAGTACGGGTGCGGTCATGGGCATCTCCTCAGTGTTTGGACGAATGGAATGGACAGGATGGGCAACCGGTCAGCCTCGGCTTCGCGCGGCGTGGTTGAGGTGGTCGAAGCAGAGGGCGGCGGTTCCGGCCTCACCGATCAGACCGCCCTTCGTCACGATGGGCAGTCCTGCGGCGCGTCCTCCGGCGATGCGGCCGCCGACGGCGAGCGGGACGATCTCGGTGTCGATCTCCATGCCGAGGGCGTCGAGACCCGAGAGGACGGCGGCGGTGACGTCACCGCCGGTGGTGTAGAGGCCGGCGACGTTGAGCCGCTCCATCACCGCGGCCGTGATCATCGCCAGCTGGCGGGGGATGAGCTCGGAGTGTTCGGCAGTGAGTTCGCGCAGATCGGTGGGGTCGAGGACGGTGGCGATGACGATCGCCCGCGCCGAGGCGACCCCGCAGACCGCGCGGACCGTGGCCTCCACCTCAGGCAGGCCCTCGGCATCGAGTTCGGCGCGCATGACATGGATGTCGGGGTCCTCTGCCAGCGCGGCGAGCTGGGTGCGGGTGACCTCGGTGGCCGAACCGGAGACCCCAAGCAGAATGCTGCGGGTCCGCGCGGGCAGGAAGGCACGGGCCAGGGACAGGCTGCCGGGTCCCGGGTCGATGGCCACCCAGTCGAAGCATTGTGATCCGGCCTCCGCCGCCTCCCGCGTGAGATCGGCCAAGACGGTACCGATGAGATCGATGTGGTTGACAGTGAGGGCATCGGCGACGATGACGTCGACACCGGAGGCGATGCCGGTGAGCACCTCAGCACGGATCGCTGTGGGGCCGGCCAGCACGGTGGAGATGTCGATCGTGTGGCAGCTCAGTTCGGTGCCATCGGAGAGGATCGTCGCCACCTCGGAGGTGGTCATGGGGGAGCGGACGTCGTGAGCGAGCTCAGTGTCCTCGAGCAGGCGACCGTTGAGCAGCTGCCGACCGCCGACGGTGACCCGGCCGGAACTCGGGAAGGCGGGCACACAGAGACCGAGCACTCGGGTCGGAGCTGATGTGGCGCCTTCGACCCCGGCGCGCGCTGTCGAGGTCAGGCTCGCACGCGCCCGCAGCGCCGCCTCGGCGGTGGCACCGACGTTGCCGCGCAGCGTCGTGTCGATGCGACAGGCCAGCAGGTCGACCTCACCGGCGGTCGCGACGATGGATGAGGTGATTGCGGCGGCCTCCGCCGGTGGCAGGTGACGGCTGTTCGCATTGACGACGATCGCATCGTACTCATCAAGAGCAGTGTTCAGCATCGAGTGATCGCCGCCGGTGACGGTCATGGTTCTCAGCCCCGCCTCGGCGAAGAGCGCGCCGCAGGCGTTGCCGCCGGTGAGGTCGTCGGCGATGATGAGGATCCGCGGACTGAGCTCCGCCTGTTCGGTCACGCTCATACGATCAAGTCGAGCACGAACAGCAGCGGAATGGAACCCGCCCAGACGGCCGTGGTGATGCCCGACCAGCCCTTGATGGCGTTGATGCCGTCGAGGCCGGCAAAGCGGGTGACGACCCAGAAGTACGAGTCGTTGAAGTAGGAGAAGACCATCGATCCGGCAGTGCAGGCCATGACCGCCACGAGCGGATCGAGTCCCAATGGCTCCACCAGCGGAGCAGAGACCGAGGCTGCGGTGATCATCGCGACCGTGCCCGAGCCCTGGGCGATGCGCACGAGGGTGGCGATGACGAAGGGCACGAGGAGCGCGGGCAGGCTGATCGAGGCGATCGCCTCGGCGAGGGCATCACCGACACCGGATTCGGTGAGCACATTGCCGAACGCACCGCCGGCGCCGGTGATCAGCAGGATGAGGCCGGCCGAGGCGGCCCCGTCGGCGAGCCAGCTCTGCACCTGGCTGCGCGGGGTCACGCGCGGCAGGAGGGCGTAGACGGCGAGGATGAGGCCGATGATGAGCGCGACGACCGGGTTGCCGAGGAACGCGAGCGGAGCGACCCACGCCGACGGTTCGTAGTCATCGCCGGACAGTGCACCCTGGGCGTTCTTGTCGATCGCCGTGGACACCGTGTTCGCGACGATGAGCAGCAGGGGGACGATGAGCGGGAGGAACCCGAGGAAGGCACCGGGCTTCTTCGCCGAGGTGGTGGCCGAGTCTGCTTCGGTATCGCCGCCGGTGGCGGCGACTCCATCCGTATCGTCACCGGTGACGGTGGCCACGGAGCCGGTTGTGGCTCCGGTCGAGCCGGACTGGGACTCTGCGTTCGTCGAGGCGGCCGTGACCGATCCGTAGACGTCGTGCTTGACGGCGGCGTTGAGGACGGGTTCGAGCTTCGGGCCGATCCAGCGGGCGTAGATGACGACGACGGGCAGGAGGACGACGGTGAAGATCAGACCGGTGAGGATGACCGAGCCGATGTCGGCGCCGAGGATGCCGGTGGCGGCCAAGGGGCCGGGAGTCGGCGGAACCATGTGGTGGGTCAGCGTCATACCGCAGCCCAGGGCCAGGGCGAGGGTGACGTACCCGCCGCGCTTGACGCGGGCGATCGAGCGGGCCAGCGGATTCATGATGACGTAGCCGGAGTCGCAGAAGACGGGAATCGAGACGAGGGAGCCGACGGTGCCCATCGCCCAGGGCTCGCGGCCCTTCCCGAAGATGCGGAGGAAGGCTCGGGCGAGGGAGTCGGCGGCGCCGGAGACTTCGAGGATCTTGCCGATTCCCACGCCGAGGCCGATGACGATGCCGATGCTGGCCAGTGTGTTGCCGAAGCCGGTGGTGATCGCATCGATGAGGCTCAGCAGGTCTTGACCGGCGACGATGCCGGTGACGACGGATGCGACGAGCAGGGCGATGAAGGCGTCGAGGCGGGTCGCGAGAACGATGACGACGATCGTCGCGATCCCGGCTGCGAGCGCCAGGATGAGTTGCAGATCCATGAGATCCTCCGCAGTGAGGCCGGACCGAAGGCGGGCCGGGACCGGCTCGATGAGCCGGTGTGGATGTGAGCTGACCATGAAGGTGAACAGCATGAGCAAGTATGTTCCATAACTGCGCAACTATGCAAGGTCGTGTACCGGCTCCCTCCTGCGGAGGCCCTCGCTCAGGCGCGGGGGTCGACGATGATCTTCACGTGCTGCTCGTTGTTGTTGATGAGCTCGTCGAAGCCGCCGGTGATGAGGTCGTCGAGGCCGATCTTGGCGGTGATGAACGCGGACAGATCGAGGTCGTCGCTGCCGGCCAGTGCGATCGTCGCCGGGTGATCTCCCGAGTAGCCGATGGTGCCGCGGAGGTCGATCTCTTTGAGCACGAGCTTCGGCATGTCGACCTCGGGTTTGTGGCCCCAGATCGAGACGTTGACGAGGACTCCGCCGGGGCGCACCGCGTCAAGCAGCATGTCGAGGACGACCGGGACCGAGGAGCATTCGAAGCCGACATCGGCACCATGGCCGTCGGTGCGCTCCCGCACCGCCTCGGCGACGTCTCCGTCCCTGGGGTCGAACACCTCGTCGGCGGCCCCGGTCGAGAGCGCCTTGGTCTTGCGTGCCTCGGAGAGTTCGGAGACGAAGACAGTCAGTCCTTCGGCCTTGAGCACAGCGGCGGTGAGGAGGCCGATCGGCCCGGCCCCGCCGACGATGGCGACCTGCCCGGCCTGTGCTCCTGAGCGGACGAAGGCGTGGTGGGCCACAGAGAGGGGCTCGATGAGTGCGGCCTCATCGAGCGGGATGTCGCCGATCGGGTGGACCCAGCGGCGTTGGACGACGATCTTCTCGGCCAGCCCGCCGCCGCGCCCGCCGAGTCCGATGAAGTTCATGTCCTTCGACAGCTGGTAGCTCTGGCCGATGCTCGTGTCGACGTCGTCGGCGATGATGTAGGGCTCGACGACGACGTTCGCTCCGGCCTCGAGGTCCGTTACTCCTTCGCCGAGGGCGGTGATCGTGCCGGAGAACTCGTGTCCCATCGTCACCGGGGCATCCTCGCCGGAGATCGGATGGGGATGGCCTGCGGGTGGAACGAAGATCGGGCCTTCGAGGTATTCGTGGAGGTCGGTGCCGCAGATGCCGCACCAGGCGACGTCGATGGCGACGGTGCCGGGCAGGAGTTCGGGCTCGGGGATGTCCTCGATCCGGATGTCCCTGCGATCGTGGAAACGTGCTGCTCTCATGGTGTGTCCTCTCGACGCGGTGGGCGGTTCTCGCCTCACCCTAAGGAGTCGATCAGCGGCGGGGACAGGGTTGCGCCCGATTGCATTGAGTCGGCGTTGATTGCATTGTCTCGACGGTGAGTTCATCGTCTCAACCGTGCCGCAGGCCGGTGTGCGCCTGCGACAATGGTCTGTGTGCCGAGGTCGGGCGAGCCGAGCTCGTGGGGCGCTGAGGAGGCAGGGGCGATGGCGTGGAGTACCAGTGAACTCGCGACCTTGGCCGAGACGACGGTCAAGACGATCCGCCACTACCATTCGCGGGGCCTGCTGGCCGAGCCCGAGCGAGCTCCGAACGGGTACAAGCGCTACGAGATCGACCACCTCGTCCGACTGTTGCAGATTCGGCGACTGAGCGAACTCGGATTCTCACTCCGCCAGATCGGGACGATGGACCCGAGTGCCGGTGACGGTTGCGAGGACAGCGGCGAGGATGGGCAGGCGGCAGAGGGGAACGGCGACTCCTCCCAGCGCGAGACGCTGCGAGCTCTTGACCGCGAACTCGAGATCAGCATCGCCAGACAGCAGCAGATGCGGGAGGACATCGCGGCGATCCTCGAGCACGGCTCGGCGGTCGATCTGCCGAGCGGATTCGGTCGCGTCAGAAATGAGCTCACCGCAGCCGATCGAGGACTGCTCCTCGTCTATTCACGTTTCCTCGATGAGGCCACGCTCGACTCAATGCGGGTGATGCTCACCGAGATCAACCACACCGAAGCCTCCCGACAGTTCCAGACCTTGTCCGCCGAGGCGGGGGAACAGGAACGCGCGGACCTGGCCAGGCGGTTCGGTCCGGAGGTCAGAGATGTCCAGGAGAGGTACGGATGGTCGGGCCGCCTCGGCGAGATTCCACACCATCGACGCCGGGAGGTCGACGAAATGATCGGGAAGGCCATGAACGAACTCTACAATCCGGCTCAGATCGACGTACTCGTCCGGATGGAGCCGATCATCGCAGCGAAATCTCAGCAGGGCACTTGACCCTGCCCTTGGGGCATGGTTTCTGCTGGCGTCATCAGTCGAAATCAGAAAGGGCAGGACAATGAACATCTCACTCAGCTCGACTCAACCGCGTATCACCCGCGGACATCTGGCGCCGACGCCGTCGCGGCCGGGCTGGCCGGAGATGATCACCGGGCTCATCGCCTACGTGGTCGCCTTCGGGTCGGTCTATTTCATCCTCAAGGCGATCCCGGACGACCTCGCGGTGATCAACGGCATCGTCCAGCTCGCGCTCTCGGGACTTATGGGGCTCTTCGCCTTCGCGGTCGCCGTCGCCATCCGAATCCGCGGATTCTCGGCCTTCGGCCTCAAGCGCGCCTCCAGGCGGTCACTGATCATCGCCGCCCTGCTCGGCATCGGATGCTGGGTGCTCGGAACGGTCGTGTCGCTGATCTCCTATGCGATCAACGGAGGCATCGGCAACGTCCAAGGCGACTACCAGGCGGCCGCCGCCGCAGGGGGAGTGCTCACCGTGATCGTCACTGCCCTCATGGGGGCGGTGCTCACGCCGATCGGCGAGGAGTTCTTCTTCCGGGGCGTGCTCACCTCCGGTCTGCTGAGGTTCGGTCCGTGGGTGGGAATTCTCGTCAGTGCTGCGATCTTCGCGCTCGCCCACGGGATCAACCCTGTGCTTCCGGTGGCTTTCATCGTCGGCATCGTCAACGGGATCCTCTTCCACAAGACGGGATCCGTCTGGCCGGGCGTGATCGTCCATGCGTTCAACAACGGCACGGCGCTTTTCGTCCCGGTGATTCTCGGGCTCACCGGATGAGGAGATGCGTGCGGCCCGGAATGCAGTGGGCGTTCAGGGCCACATGCCGGCGATCGAGATCGATCACCGGGTCAGCGTCTCATCGATCGAGCTGGTGCCGATGGACAGCGTCACCTGGGTGCCCCACGGGTCGGACAGGCGCACCTGGCGTCCGTCGTCGGCGAAGTCCATCTTGCGGGCGCGCAGCCGGGCGACGAGGGCGTCAAGGTCCTCGCGACCTGGAACGCTGATCGCGACATCGCCGAGACCGAGGCTGGCCGCACGCGGGCCGGCACCGCGGCTGTTCCAAGTGTTCATCGCGACGTGGTGGTGGTACCCGCCGGCGGAGGCGAAGAGCACGCCGGGCATCGATGCGAGGGTGGGTTCGAAGCCGAGGGCATCGACGTAGAACTCACGTGCCTGCGGGACGTTGCCGACCTGAAGATGAACGTGCCCGACGATTCCCGGTTCCGCCGAGGTGGCGGCGAGGACCTCGTTGGTGAGGTGGCGCTCGAGGAACCTGTTGGGGTCGAGGTAGAGCGAGTCCATCTGCACTTCGCCGTCGACCGAATGAGTCCACTCCGAGCGGTCACGGTCGACGTAGAGCTCGATGCCGTTGCCCTCTGGGTCGGTGAAGTAGAACGCCTGGCTGACGAGGTGGTCACTGGAGCCGACGAACCGGCTGTTCGTGTTCTGAGCGGCGTGAGCGACCGTTGCGGCCAGGGCGGCCTTGTCCTCGAAGAGGAACGCCGTGTGGAAGAGGCCGGCCTGACGCGGGTCGACGCCGGGCAGATCGGGGGTGGCGACGAGTTGGACCAGGGGAGTGGTGCCGCGACCGAGAACCCGATGAGTCTCAGCCCCGCGCGAGACCTCTTCGAGCGGCTCCATTGCAAGTGCGTTGGAGTAGTAGGTCGACATCTTCTCGAGGTCACCGACACGCAGGGTGACGGCATCCATGCCGGTGTCGGCGCTCAGCGTGGTGTCGTTGACGACAGGTGATGATGGTGTGGTGTTCTCGGTGACGGTCATGGCGCCCTCCCGGCCGGCGGTCCTATAGTTTAATATTCAACTAATATCGTACAGAGATGGAACCGCGAGTGCAAGGATTATATTCACGACCGCCGCTTCAGGCGAGAATGCGGTGTTTCGGCGAGGCATGATAAGACGGAGAACAACTGCTGTGCACAGTGAGCCGGTGGCTGCGCCACGAGGGACGTCGAAGGAGATGAGGGCATGAACGGTGCCGAGAGCCTGTTGGAAACGCTCGGTCACAACGGGATCGAGGTGTGCTTCGCGAATCCCGGAACCTCGGAGATGCACTTCGTGGCGGCACTTGACCGGCAGCCGCATGTCCGCGGGGTGCTCGGGCTCTTCGAAGGGATCGTCACCGGCGCTGCCGACGGGTATTCGCGGATGCTCGACAAGCCGGCCTCGACCCTGCTGCACCTCGGGCCGGGTGCGGCCAACGGGCTGTCCGCTCTGCACAATGCGCTGCGGGCCCGCGCCTCGATCGTCAACATCATCGGTGATCACGCCGGCTATCACCGTGGCCTCGATGCGCCCCTGACCTCGGACATCGAGGGGGCGCTGCGGCCGTTCAGCAATTGGGTGCGCACCTCGCCATCGGCGAATTCGATCGCTGGGGATGCCGCCGACGCCATCGGCTACAGCCTTCCGGGTCGGATCAGCTCGCTCATCCTTCCCGCCGATACCGCGTGGAATGACGCCGACGAATATCACAGGCCACCGACCGCGGTTGTCCCGTTGCCGGGCCCTGCCGATCCTGCCGTGGTCGATGCGGCCGCTGCGCGACTGAAGGATGCTGGGCGGCGGACTGCCATCCTCCTCGGCGGGCGGGCCCTGCGCACTGAACAGCTCGAAGCTGCAGCACAGGTCGCGGCGGCCACCGGTGCCTCGGTGCTGGCGGAGACCTTCGCCCCACGCACCGAGCGCGGTGCCGGCCGCCCGACGGTGACGAAGATCCCCTATCCCGTCGAACCCTCGGTCGAGCTGCTGAAGAACTTCGACGCCTTCATCCTCGTCGACGCCAAACCCCCGGTCGCCTTCTTCGCCTACCCCGATAAGCCGAGCGTGCTCACTCAACCGGGGTCGACGTTCTTCACCCTCAGCCCCATCGGCGCCGATTCGCTGACCGCGCTCGAGGCGCTGCGCGAGGCGATCAGTGCAGGATCGAATGGTCATGACCTCGCCGAGGCGGCCGGCAGCGGCCCCCTGTTCCCCTCGGTGCGTGCGGAGCTCGCTCCCGCACCCAGGCCGGATGGGGCGATCACCCCGGCCAAGCTCGCGGCCTGGCTCTCCGGAGCGATTCCCGACAACGCGATCGTGCTCGACGAGTCGATCACCACGGGACGCGACTTCTACGCCCAGACTGCGACGTCGGCCCCGCACGACTACCTCGGCGGAACCGGAGGATCCATCGGCTGGGCACTGCCGGTCGGAGTCGGAGCGGCCGTCGCGAACCCGGACCGAAAGGTCATCGTGCTCGAGTCGGACGGCTCGGGAATGTACACGCCGCAAGCGCTGTGGACCTATGCCAGGGAGCAGCTCGACGTCGTTGTGCTCATCTTCGCCAACCGGAAGTACCAGATCCTGCGCAACGAGATGTCCAACGTCGGTGTGCCGGACTTCGGGCCGAAGGCGCAGTCTCTGCTCGACATCGGCAGCCCTGACATCGACTGGATCAGTTTGGCCAAGGGAATGGGGGTCCCGGCGACACGCGTGGAGACGATCGAGGGCCTCGACCGTGACTTCGCGGCCGGTCTGGCCGACTCGGGCCCGCGGCTCATCGAGGTGGCGGTGTAGGTCGATACGGTCCGCAGGTCACTCCGCCGATAGGCTGGGACACATGAGGTCCGTTTCGAAGTCTGTCCCTGTCGTCCTGGCCGCTGGATTGGTCGTTGCTTCTCTCATCGGTCTCAGTGGCTGCGGCAGCGACACCGGAAGCGCACCGGACGCGGAATCGACTCCGAGTCAGACTCTGGAAGTCGTGGCGCAGGGATTCGACTCGGCCGAGGACCTTGCGGACTACCTGGCGAAGTCCTTGGATGAAGTCGATGTCTACCTCGAGTCCGAGGCGAACCCGGACTTCGATGAGGAGAACGAACCCGACCGCCTCCACGTGGAATTCGCCTCCAGCGAGGACGAGGCGGCAGATATGGAGGCTACGGCGCAGATCGTCCAAGCCGTGTCACAGGCAGCCTTCGACTACGACATCCTCATGGTCACCGGAGACGTGTCTGCAGGGGAGTGGTCCTACCTCTACCACCGGGACACGGTGGCCGATCTCACCACCGGTGACACCATCACCGTTGCCGGCGTCTGGGACGCAGCCGACCAGAGCTTCGACACCATCCACCGCTGAACTGTCAGCGTCTGGCCCCGGTCGCATCGACAGCGCCCGACCTGTGGGATCGCCTCGGGCGAGTGACTACTTCTCGACCGCGACCCCGTCGGCATCGGCGAAGACCATGGCGCCGGGGCGGATCGTCGCCCCGCCGATCTCCACTGGCATATCGATCTCACCGACGGCGTCCTTCGCGCTCTTGCGCGGATTGCTGGCCAGGGCCTTGATGCCGAAATCCATCTCGGCCAGGGCCTCGCGGTCGCGAACGGCGCCGTTGATGACGACACCGGACCAACCATTGTGGACCCCAGCCTCGGCGATCATGTCGCCCATCAGGGCTGTGGCGATCGACCCGTCGCCGTCGATGACCAGGACGGCACCGTCGCCGGGCTCATTGAGCGTCTTCTTGACCAGACCGTTGTCCTGGAAGCAGCGGATCGTGCGGGCCGGGCCGGAGAAGGCGACCTTGGCTCCGAAGTCGCCGAAGTTCAACGCGATCGAGTACAGGTCGTCACCGCGCTCGTCCCAGAGGTCTGCCGTCGAAACTGTCATGTCTGTGCCTTCCGCTGATGTGGTGAGTATGGGCGACGCGCTCAGGCGAATGCCTGCGTTCGAGCATAGAGCCCGGGCACTCCGCCGGAGTGGATGAAGACCACCGTGTCGTCGGGTGCGAACCGGCCGCTGCGGACGAGGTCGATGAGACCGGCGGCAGCCTTGCCGGTGTAGACGGGGTCGAGGAGGATGCCTTCGGTGCGGGCGAAGAGCCTCACGGCCTCGACCATGCCCTCGGTCGGCAGCGCATAGCCGGTGCCGACATAGTCACCGAGGCCGACGACGGCATCACGCGGAACCTCCATCAGGTCCAGGCGCGCCGCAGTCGCCTGGACGAGGGCATCGATCTTCGGTTCCTGATCGGCCTGCGATCGACTGACGTTGATTCCGAGCACCGAGGTCTCGGACTCGGCGGCATGGAATCCGACGACGAGACCCGCCTGCATTCCCACCGAACCGCTCGGCGTGACCACGGTGGGGACATCGAGGTCCGCATCGGCGAACTGACCGAGCAGCTCCTGCGCGCAGTCGACGTACCCGAGCGCACCGGTGACATTGGATCCGCCGACAGGGATGACGTAGGGCGAGCGGCCGGCGGCCTTCAGCTTCGCGGCGAGCTCTTCCGCACGCCCCAGAAGATCTGCACCGTTTCCGAGCACCTCGACCGAATCCGCGCCGAGGAGGTCGAAGAGTAAGAAATTGCCCGTGAACTCAGGCGGGTTCGCTCCGGCAGGACCGAGTGCCGACCCTGTTGGGCCGAGGTCCTCCTCGACGATGAGATGGCAGTCGAGGCCCTCCCTGCGTGCTGCCGACAAGGTCAGACGGCAGTGGTTCGACTGAACTCCGCCGACGGTGATGAGGCAGTCGGCACCCTGCTCAAGGGCATCAGCGATGAGGAACTCGAGTTTGCGTGTCTTGTTCCCACCCTGAGTCAGCCCGAGACAGTCGTCTCTCTTGACCCAGATCTGCGGCCCGCCGAGCTCTGCCGACAGCCTCGGCAGATGCTCCAACGGGGTCGGACCATCGGTGTAGGTGCGGCGGGGAAATTCGGTGAGGTCGACCATGGTCCCGAGTCTACCGATCAGTTCGCGAAGGTGACCTCTCGGACGGCATCGCCTCCGCCGTTCGCGGCGGCTTCGTTCCTGACACCGAAGGTCATGACCTCGCGGGTGTCGAGATTCGTATAGGAGACCCAGGTGTGGCCGGCCCCGGCATCGGCGGCCGTGCGGTGCCACCGCTTCGCATGCGCATCCCCGTGGTCGGTCAGGGTCGTCACGACCTTGCCAGTGGCCAGACGCTTCATCGTGTCATCATCACCGATGCCGTAGGCGGTGACGAGGAGATCGGTGACTCCGAGCGAGTCCGTCGGGTAGCCCGAACTCTGCGGTGCCTGTGAGGCGGTCGTCGCGGATTCGGCGGCCGAGACTGCCGAGACTGCCGAGACCGGTCCGGCGGTGACTGCCAGCGCCGCGGCAACGGCGACTGCGGCGATTCCTGCGGCGGCGGTCCGAGGGCGGATGGTGGATGACATGATGGGGCCTCCTTCTGCGTGTGATGTGTCATCGACATCGGCCAGTATCGTCACCCAGGATGAGAGCGAGGATGCGCCGGCTGAGAGCCGGATCGGAACGGGTCTCGGTTCGACGACACTGGCGTCTCAGAGTTGCCGCACAACTGTCATGTGGCAGGGTCTCTTGCCGCGAGATCCGCTTCGGGTCGGCCTTCGCCGCACTCGGCGTGGCCCAGCCCGGCAACCGGCCGCAGCAGTCGTTTGCAACGATCTCATCGGTGTTTGTGAGACCGGATTGTGATCAGTAATTCTCGGATCGCGTCAGGGGCGGCGAACCGAGATCGACCTCCGCGGATTCGACGTTTCGCCGAGATTCGGACTTCTCCATCCAGTCCTTGCCGTCGAGGATGCGGGCGACCATCATCGAGCTCGACTGGTCGCCGACCGCGTTGACGGTGGTGGCCGGTGGATCGATGACGGTGCCGATGATCTGGATGATCGGCAGGGCAGCGGCGGGGAACCCGTAGAGCGTGATGATCATCAGCTCGCCGATGAATCCGCCCGAGGGGATGCCGGCCATGACCATTCCCGCGAGCAGAGCAACGGCGATGCCGATGAGGATGTTCCCGGGCGTGAAGAAATCTCGCTGGAAGACGGCGAAGAGGAACGCGATCTTGAGGATCGCGGACAGACTCGACCCCTCCATATGGATCGTCGCTCCGATCGGAATGATCGTCTCCCTGATATCGCGGGGGACTCCGATGCGCTCGCCGGCCCGCAGATTCGCCGGGATCGCCGCGACCGAGGAGGACGTGCCCAGAGAGATCGCCGTCGGCTCGATGATGTTCGACCAGAACTTCGTCACGCCTCGGCGACCTCCGGCGAGGAACGCGTAGAGCGTGAATGCGACGACGAAGTAGATGATCGCCACGGGATAGTAGACGAGGAAGGCGCGAACGTAGTCGCCGACGAGCTGTGCGCCGAGCTCGCCGATCAGTGCGGCGAAGTACGCACCCAAGCCGATCGGTGCGTAGTACATGATGATGGAGGTGAACCTGAGGAACACCTCGGAGCCGGATTCGAGGAACGCAGCGAAGGGCTTGCCCTTCTCACCGATGCTGCTGGTCGCGATGCCGACGATGACGGCGAAGACGATGAGGGCGAGCATGTGCTCGGCCGACAGGATCTTCGAGAAGTCATCGACGACGAAGGTCTGGACGAGCTGATCGCCGATGGAGCCGACCTCCTCGACGTCCTTCGGCTGGGTCATCTCGACCTGGACGCCCTCGGTCGCCTTGGTGATCCACAGCGCAGTGATCATGACGATCGAGGCGATGATGCCGGTGACGGCGAAGACTCCGAGCATTCCGCCGAGGATCGAGCCCAGCCGTTTGGCGGAGGACATTCCTGCCACGGCAGAGGAGATGGAGAAGAAGACGAGAGGAACGACGAGGGTGAACATCATGTTGATGAACAGCGTCCCGAACGGCTTGATGACCGTGGCTCGCTCGCCGAAGGTCAACCCGATGATCGCACCGATGACGACACCGGCGAGGATGAAGAGCGGGAACCGGTAATTGCGCAGGATTCGGGCGAGCCTCGAGCCGGACCGCATCTCAGCGGCGGCGTCCGTGCCGGCGGGGGAGGACATAGGTTCTGCCTTTCACATAGTGCGTTCTGCCCGACCGATCCTACTGCTCGGGCTGCGCCGGCGCGCACATATCTTGTCAGAAAGGAGGCTTGCACTCTCTGCACTGAACGAACGATTAGTCTAAACTGAGGAACGTGACTGAAGAGAACACAGGCAACGGCGCCGACCAGACCACCGCAGAAACCCTCCTGTCGTCCAGGGACATCGGTTTCCTCCTCTATGACTGGCTCAAGGTGGATGAACTCACCGACAGAGACCGCTTCTCCGACCACTCTCGCGAGGTCTTCGACTCGCTCCTGTCAGCGAGTGAGGATCTGGCCAAGGCGAGCTTCGCCACGCATTCGCGCAAGTCCGATCTCAACGAACCGACCTTCGACGGACAGACGGTGACCCTGATCCCGGAGATCAAGACAGCCCTTGACCAATTCGCCGACATCGGGCTGCTCTCGGCGACGATGGACGAAGCCGTCGGCGGAATCCAGCTGCCGCAGACGGTGGCGAAGGCGTGCTTCACATGGTTCCAGGCCGCCAATATCGCCACCGCCAGCTACCCGCTGCTGACCATGGCGAATGCGAATCTGCTGCGCGAATACGCCGATCCTGCCCTCGTGGAGAGGTACGTCGGTCCTGAGCTCGATGGACGGTTCTTCGGCACCATGTGCCTGTCCGAGCCCGAGGTCGGCTCCTCCTTGGGCGACGTCACGACGAAGGCCGTGCCCGATCCCGGCGGCAGCGATGGAGCGTTTCGCATCCACGGCACGAAGATGTGGATCTCCGGCGGCGATCACGAACTGGCGGAGAACATCGTCCACCTCGTCCTCGCCCGCGCCGAGGCCGACGGACCGGGCACGAAGGGGCTGAGCCTCTTCCTCGTTCCGAAGTACCTCGTCGACGCCGACGGCAGCCTCGGCGAGCGCAACGACGTCGTCCTGGCCGGACTCAACCACAAGATGGGCTGGCGGGGAACGACGAACACGCTGCTCAACTTCGGTGAGGGGACCCACCGTCCCGCCGGTTCCGCGGGGGCGATCGGCTACCTCGTGGGGGAGCGCGGGCAGGGCCTGTCCTGCATGTTCCATATGATGAATGAGGCGCGCATCGGCGTCGGAGCCGGTGCGGTCGCACTGGGCTACCGCGGATATCTCGACGCCCTGGCCTACGCCCGCGACCGTCGCCAGGGCCGCCCCGACGGAGCGAAAGGCGCGGATGCCGGCCAGATTCGGATCGTCGAGCACGCCGACGTCCGCCGCATGCTGCTGTCGTCGAAGAGCTACGTCGAAGGCGGGCTCGGACTCATCCTCTGCGCCGCACGCCTGCTCGACGAATCCGAGACCGCTGCCGAGGCAGCCGACCGTGACCGTGCGGCGCTGCTGCTCGACGTGCTCACCCCGATCGTCAAGACCTGGCCGAGCGTCTGGTGCCTCAAGGCCAACGACCACGCGATCCAGGTGCTCGGCGGTGCCGGGTACACCCGCGACCACGACGTCGAGCAGCTCTACCGCGACAACCGACTCAATCCGATCCACGAAGGCACCCACGGCATTCAGGCCAAGGATCTGCTCGGTCGGAAGATGATCATGGCCGGTGGTGCCGGGCTTGAGGTTCTCCTCGAGCGGATGCGACAGACCATCGCCGAGGCGGCCGAGAAGTCCGCATGGAACGCCGAAGCCGCGGCGCTGAGCGCCGCCGTCGAACGCATCGGAACCGTCACCGCGGCCGTCTGGGCCGAGCAGGATCCCACCCTTGCGTTGGAGAATGCCTGGACCTATCTCGAGGCCGTCGGACACACCGTCATCGCATGGCTGTGGTTGGAGCAGGGAATGGCCGCCGAGGCGACCGCCCGAGATCGCGGTGACTCACCGTTCTTGAACGGCAAGATCGCGACGGCCAGATACTTCTTCACCCATGAGCTGCCGCTGACCGGTCCGTGGTTCGACCTCGTCGAATCCCGCACGACGACGTTTCGCGACCTCGACGACGCTTGGCTGTGACGCACCGTCGGCGGTGACACACTGTCAGTGGTGACGCACTGCCGGCGGTGACGCTCTCATGCCGCTGACGTAATCACGGCGGTGACGTATTGCCGGGCGCTCAGGTCCTCAACGCCGGCACACGCCGATCGACGCTCATGATGATCCGCAGGAACAGTCCGCCGGCCAGCAGACCCCCGACGAGGTCGGTGGCCCAATGCCATCCGAGGGCGAACGACACAACGACCGAATTCGCGCTGATCACGGCGACCGCCCACCACAGACGTCGGACGGTCCGGGTGGAGGCGCTGCTGTAGGTGGCGATGAGGTAGGCGACCGTGCCGTAGATGAGCACCGCCTCGGCTGCGTGACCAGAGGGATAGCTGATTCCGCGGTCCCCGAGGTCGAGCAGACCGCCCTGGAAGAATCGGGGGTCGTGCAGCGTCGTCGCGGGTCGGGCGAGCAGCAGCTTGAACGAACCGACACCGAGGTAGAACGCGGCCTCGGCGGCGACGGCGATGACGACCGGCCGCCATGACCGCCGTCGACGTGCCAGCGTGATCGCTGTGACGACGAGCACCGGAAGGCAGACGGCCTGACCGGCGATGGGGTCGAGGATGTGCTGGACGAACCAGACGAGCTCCTGATTGAAGAGGTAGAGCCACCGGCGGTTGAGCTTGTAGTCCCAGACGCGCAGCGGCCCTGCGGCGAGCACCGTGACCACGGCGAAGGCCAGGGCCAGAACCCAGATGGAGGTTGCCCGAAGGAGCAGCCCCTGTAGTCGAGCCGTCCGGGGACTGCGTTCGGAGGGGCTGCCGATCATATCCTCGGATTCGACATAAGACTCAGCAACCATCACTGCCGATCTTAGACGGAGCAGACAATCACTTCTGCGATTGGCGATAAAGAAACGATGAATTCTGTCACGGATCCCATCGATGCAGGACGATGCCGGCCCGTGCAGCGACCTTTCTGTGCAGTGTCGTCCCGACTCAGATCTTCTGCGCTCTGACGACCATCGTGGCGATGCGCACGCGATTGTCCGTATCGAGTTTGATGTTGATGCGATTGAGATGCGTCTTCACCGTCGCCTGACTCATGAAGGTCCGCTCGGCGATCTCCTGATTCGACAGGCCCTCGGAGACGAGCTCGGCGATCTCCAGCTCCTTGTCGGTGAGTGCCGCCAGGAGCTGCGCGGCTTCGCGCTGCAGGCGATGGTCGGCGCTCGAAGTGACCTTCGCGATGAGCTGCCGCATCGACCGCGGCGCCAGGATCGATTCTCCTGCGTGGACCCTGCGGACCGCGATCGCCAACTCCACCGGTCCGATGTCCTTGAGCAGGTATCCGTTCGCTCCCGCTTCGAGCGCGCGGAAGAGATGATCGTCGCTGTCCATGCTCGTCAATGCCACCACCTTCGGAGGGCGGGTGCTGTTGACGAGGCGCTCGGTCGCGTCGATTCCTCCGATCCCCGGCATCCGGATGTCCATGAGCACGACATCGGGGTAGTGCAGGGCCGCCTTCTCGATGGCTTCTTCGCCGCTCGCTGCGGAGCCGACCACCTCGATATCGTCTGCGGCCTGCAGAATCCCCCTGATCCCGGTGATGACCATGGGATCGTCGTCGACGACGATGACACGAATCGGAGCGGATGGGTTCATGATCGTCAGATTACCTGAGCCGCTCCGGGCCGCAGGCCACGAAGAAGGAATCAGGTGCCGGGTGGGAACGGCGGAAAGCTCACGTCGACGAGGAACTCGCCTCCACGCGCCCCGATCGTCGCCGAACCCCCGTACAGGTCGACCCGCTCGCGGATGCCGACGAGGCCGGCCCCCGAGCCCGACGAAGCCAGATCGCCAGAGACCTGAGCCGAAGGGATCTGAGCCGCGGAACCCCCTGCCACGGAGCTCTGCGCGGTCGAACTCCCAGCCGCGGAGACCGGTCGACCCGACGCCGTCGAGTCCGGGGCGAACTGCGGTCGCGGCGGCACCTGGACGGGGCCAGGCGAGGCTGTGATGGGATTGGCGGCGACGATCCGTGCCCCACCGGCCGCCGAGACGGAGACGCTGAGGTTCACCGGAGAATTCGGGGCATGCTTCATCGCATTGGTCAGCGCCTCCTGGACGATGCGATAGATCGCCCGGTCCAAACCCGTGGGACAGTGTTCGACATCCTGGATGATGATCGAAGGGCGGATGATCGTGCCGGTGGTCTGGACTGATGCGATGAGCTGCGGGATCGACTGCAGCGACGCCCGGTTCGGTGGCGTCACACTTCCGCGGTGGGTGCTCGGATCGGTGAGATCTCCCTCCCTCACCCCACCCACGAGGTGGCGCAGGTCCTCCAGAGACGCGCGTGCCTCCTGCCGCAGCGCCGCCGCCGTCGACGCGACCTCGGGGTCGGTCTCGGCACCGATCTCCAGGGCACCGCTGTGCAAAGAGATCACCGACAGGCGGTGCGACAGCGTGTCGTGGAGTTCGCGAGCGAGCAGTTCGCGTTCGGACTGTCGCGCGAGCTTTGCGGTGAGCGACTCGTTGCGCAGGGTCTGACGCTCCGCGAGCGACTCCACACTCCTCATCCTCCTCGTCCGTCGCAGCAGCGCACCGACCCCGAGGCTCACCCCCAGCCCGATGGTGGACGCGGCGATGGTCATGATCGTCATGGCCAGCAGCGAATCATCGGGTGGGACGGCCGCCTCGGCGCCGGTCACCTGCGCCGGGTCGGGCAGAAAGAAGAGGCCGAACGGGTTGTGCCGTGCCGGAGCCAGACACATCCTCACCGTCGACCCGGCGACCAGCGCGAATCCCACCGCCGAGGCGATGATCGCCTGCCGAATCGACGCGCGGATGACGAGGTGGAACAGCCCGATGAGCAGGAGGAAGGCATCGCCCCACCCCGTGGTGAGCACAGCCCCGGCAACGAAGAGGGCCCACGGCCACCGACGGCGAAGGAACACGAGCCCCCAGACGGGGACGAGGAGCAGCACCGTGACGATCCCGGCGTCGTTGAGCTCGCCGTCGGAGAACGCCCACGGAGCCGCCGTGACCGCCATCGCCGAGGCGAAGAACCCGATGAGGAAGAGGACGACGCCGATGAGGATGCTTCCCGCGATGCGCACGGCGCGAGGGATCGTCCGGGGCCGCGCCACCGGCGGGCCGACTCGGCCGCGATGCCCGGCCGCGGTTGCCGAAGGCTCCGGACCGTTGACGGTCGGAGTGAGGAATTGTTCTGCCACAGAAGAATCGTAGCCGCGACCCCTGACGCGTGTAGTCCACCGATCGGCTGAGGTCGATCAGCCGATCGGCCAGCCGGTTCGAGCCGAAGTGCGGACGTGCGATCGGACGGGACCGACGAGGCTGATGGAGTCAGCCGGCAACCGTTTCGAAGGAGCGCCATGTCCCACCCGCAGAACCCCCAGAATCCACCCCAGCAGCCGCAGTTCCAGATTCCCCAGTACTCGCAGTCCCAAGGCTCGCACCCCCAAGGCCCACACCCCCAGAACCCGCAGCAGTGGGTTCCCCCGCAGCAGACCCCCTCACCCGGATACCCCGGCGGCGGATACCCACCGCAGCAGCCCTCCGGTCAGAAGCCGCCGAAGCCGAAGAAGCCCCTGCTCAAACGCTGGTGGTTCTGGCTGATCGTCATCGTCGTCCTCATCGCCCTGGTCAGTGCACTCGGCGGCGGAGGAGACGAAACCAGCACCGAGTCGGCCGACTCCACCTCGGCAGACGAACAGCAGGCCGGCGGCGGCGAAAAGGAGGCGAAGGCTGAGAAGCCCGCCGAAGAGTCCGCACACGGCATCGGCGACACGGTCGCCGCCGACGACTGGGAGATCACCGTCGACGAGGTCGAAGACGGGGTCTCGAAGGTCGGCGACGAATACCTCGGAGCCGAGGCCCAGGGACAGTTCGTACAGATCTCACTGTCGGTGAAGAACACCGGTTCCGAACCCGACTACTTCTTCGAAGACGACATCAAACTCGCCGACGATCAGGACAACAGCTACTCCGCCGATTCCGAAGCGGGCATCTACGCGGCGAAGGACAACATCCTCTTCCTCGAAGAGATCAACCCCGGCAACACCGCGAAGGGCGTCCTCGTCTTCGACGTGCCGGAGGACGTCGACCCGAGCCGGCTCACCTTCGCCGGCGGATTGTTCGCCGATCCCGTCGAGATCTCACTGAAGTAACCGCTCCGGACTCAGCGAGTTCCGGCCGGCAGGACCGGTTCGACCCGGTGCATCGGGTCGGCCCGGTCCTACGCCTGCAGCTGTCGTGCGCGAGCAGTGATCGACCTGGCCGCGCCCAGGGTCTGAGCGAGGAAACCGCGACCGAAGAGCCGCACATGGGCAAGCAGTGCGAAGAAGCTGTGCACAGGCAGGTCCTCCCGCCACCCCGCAGGCATCGGATGAACCTCCTCGTAGCCGGTGAAGATCTCCTCGAGGAACGGTGTACCGAAGAGCGCGAGCAGCGCGAGATCCTCCAGTCGGTGCCCGCCGTGGGCGGCAGGATCGATGAGCGTGCACCCGTCAGGAGTCCACATGAGGTTGCCGGCCCACAGATCACCGTGCACCCGGGCCGGCGCTTCGACGCCGTCGCCGCAGATGCCGTCGAAGGCGCCGCTGCGGATCACCTCGATCGCCGAGGTGACCGTGTCCTTCTCATCATCCGTGAGCTCGCCGTCGAGCCAGGTGAGGATCGGCGACAGACGCTGATCGGCCCAATAGTCGCAGAAGACCGACACCGCATCGTTGGCAACGGCGAACGGGGCGTCGAGGGGACCGAAGAACGCCGATTCGGACGGCGACCAGCCGAACCCGGGAGCGCCGGAGTCATGGAGCCGTGCGAGCCTGCGGCCGAACACTGCGGCGGCATCCGCGTCGGGCCCGACCTCCTCGAGGCGTTCGAGCCGCAGGTGGTCCTCGCCGGAGTCGATGACTTCGACGACGGGGATCACCCCCGGTTCGGCCAACCACTTCAGCCCGGCCGCCTCGGCGGCGAAGAAACCCTGCGGTGCGTCACTGTGACTCTTGAGGTGATGGTCGTTCATGCCTCCAGGCTAGCGCTCGACCATGCCGCAGTCAGGTGCTCAGCTCGGCGATGAGCCCCGCCGCCACGGCGACGAGTTCGGCATTGCCCGTCGCCTGGCTGCCGTCGATGAGCACGGGCGTGTCCTCGAGACCGGTCCGCACCGCGTGCCCGCGCCGGATCGCTCGCGCATTGACGACCCAGGAGGCGATTGCGTCGCCGTGGTGGACCTGCGGCAGGGCGATCCGTGCCTCGGTGAGGACGTGCTCGATCGCCGCATGCGCGATCGCGGCCTCCGGATCGGCATCACCGGGTTCGATGAGGACTGTGTGCTCATCTCTCAACCTTCTCGCACTCACAGCACCGAGTACAGCCGACATCGTAAGGTGGTGCGAGCAGGAGAATCGAGGCAGAGGGGTGCACACGTGAACGCAGCGGTCGACGGAACGGACGGCATCCTCGGCGAAGGTGCGCATTCCTGCTGCGCACCTGCGGTCGAGCGGACGACCGACAACGTCTCCAGCGACGCAGGTGCGGCGATGCCGACCGCACGGGCAGATGAGGCCGTCGGCTTCAGCTTCGACTTCGTCACCTCAGGCGGCACCTTCGACATGGGCGACCCCTTCGGCGACGGACACCCGGCAGACGGAGAAGGACCTCGACACCGCGTGTGGCTGAGTGAATACGAGATCGCTGCGACGACGGTGACGAATGACGACTTCGCCCGTTTCGTCTCGGCGACGGGCTTCGTCACCACCGCAGAGAGGCTGGGCACATCGGCGGTGTTCGCGATGCTGCTCGAGGACAATCCGCAGGCTTCGGGCCACGTCCTCGGCCGGGCGCCGGGAGTGCCCTGGTGGGTGGAGGTCTCCGGCGCGCACTGGGCGGCACCCGAGGGACCCGGCTCCGATCTCACCGACCGGGCAGACCATCCCGTCGTCCACGTCAGCTGGGACGACGCGGTCGCCTACTGTGCGTGGTCGGGCACCCGCCTGCCGAGCGAAGCCGAATGGGAATGCGCCGCCCGCGGCGGACTCAAAGGACGTCGCTACCCGTGGGGCAACCGGGTGCTCATCGACGGGGACTGGAACTGCAACATCTGGCAGGGCGAGTTCCCAAGCAGGAACACCCGCGACGACGGGTACATCGGGACCGCACCGGCCAGACACTTCGCCCCGAACGGCCTGGGTCTGTACAACACCGTCGGCAACGTGTGGGAATGGTGCGCCGACTACTTCGACCGCGACTACTACCAGCGCTCGCCGCAGGCCGACCCGCGCGGTCCCGAGACGGGGGAGAAGAGGATCATGCGCGGAGGTTCCTTCCTCTGCCACGACTCGTACTGCAATCGCTATCGCGTGGCGGCGCGATCATCGAACACCCCGGACTCCTCGGCGTCGAACATCGGCTTCCGGGTGGTCCGGGAGCTCTGAGGCCGCAATGGGATGGCCCGCCGGACGGCGCTGCGGTTTGGGCTCGTGTGACGGCGCCGCGACGATCAGCTCAGCAGATCACGTCCGAGGCGTGCCATGAGACGCTGCGTCTCCTCACTGAGCGCATCGAGAGTGAAGCGGATCGTCAGACGCTCCTCGGCGCCGGCCCGGGTGACCGCTGAGATGTGACGGGTCGGGGCGTTCTCCCCGCTGAGCGGGATACGGCGAACCGGATGGAGGTCCTGGGACCGCGAGAGCCGAGAGGCCACGCAGATGCCGAAACCGCTGTGGACGAGTGCGGTGCCGGTGTTCCAATCGTTGGCGTAGTGACCGACGATCGGGGTGAACCCCGCCGCGGCGCAGCTGGCCATGACCAGCTGGTGGTAGGTGGTGCCGGGCCGGCCGAGGATCCACGTCTGCGAGGCGGTGTCGGCGATCGTCACCGACTCCCGTTCTGCCAGCGGATGGTCGAGGGGGACCATGAGGTCGAGGGGGTCGTCGATGAGGAAACGCTGGCTGAACCGCGCGTCTGCCCCCGCCGGTATGTCGGAGGTGGCCACGACCACGCCGACATCGGCATCCCCGGAGAGCAGGAAGTCGAAGCATTCGCCGGGCTCGGCCTCGATCGTCTGGGTCCGCAGCCGAGGGAACCGCTCATTCAGCGCCTTCATCGTCGGCGGCAGGAGCAGTCCGGCCGCGGTGGAGAATCCACACAGCCCGAGCGAGCCGGAGACCTCGTCGGAGTGTTCGCCGAGCTCGGCCAGTGCGAGCTCCCACTCGGTCGACATGGCATCGACATGACGCAGCAGTGACAGCGCGGCAGCGGTCAGCCGGATGGTCCGCCCCCGCTGCTCGAGCAGCGTGACCCCGAGCTCGGCGGCGAGCTGTCTGATCTGGTGGGAGACCGTCGACGGCGAATAGTGCAGGGCGTGTGCCGCCGCGGTCACAGTGCCGTGTCGCTCAATCATGCTGAGCATCACCAGCCGGTTGTCAATCATGCGATCCTATCGAACGATGCAGTGCTGTTTCTTGCGATAGACAACACTACTCCATGTCCCTCATCATGGATGGCGGAGGCCGAATCGGCCCCATTCCAGTCCCTCGGACGCCGACCGCCAGTGAGAGAAAGTGAGGTTCTGCTTGCCCGAATACGTGAAGATCAGAGGATCGAGGCGACAACTGTGGATCGGCGCTATCGTGCTGTTCGGACTCTCCGCGGCGGCCAATCTCGCCAGCCCGCTCTACCCCCTCTTTCAGCAGTCCCTGGGGATGTCGGATCCGACGATGACCGCGCTGTACGCGACCTATGTGCTCAGCTGCCTGCCGTCCCTGCTCCTCTTCGGTTCGGCCGCCGATGCCTTCGGTCGCAAGCCCGTGCTCGTCGTGGCGATCTCTCTCGTCATCCTCGGCACGACGCTGTTCGGCCTCGCCTCGGGCGAAGTGATCGGCCTGTTCCTCGGGCGGATGCTCATCGGCATCGGACTCGGATTGGGAACGGGTGCGGGGATCGCGCTCATGGTCGAGGCCTCTCCGGCCAGGCGCGTCTGGCTCGGATCGACACTGGCGACCATGGCCTTCGTCCTCGGCACCGGAGCCGGCCCGATCCTGTCGGGAGCGATCGCCCAGTACGCTGAGGCGCCACTTATCACCCCCTTCGTCGTCATGGCTGTCTTCCTCACGGTCTCCGCCGTCCTCGCCGCGGTCATGCCGCTGCACCGCCCGTTCACCCGTCAGCGGTGGCGGCCGACCTGGCCGGCGGTGCCCGGTCCCATGCGGGTGAGCTTCAACATCGCCGCCATCACGGGTTTCATCGGCTGGGCCGCACTCGGACTCTTCCTCGCCCTGCTGCCCTCGATGGCCGCGGAGATCCTGCCGACATCAGGCCCCCTGGCCTCCGGGCTCATCGTCGGCGCCGTCCTCGTCGTGTCGACGGGCAGCCATCTGCTGGCCCCGAAGTTCCAGCCCCGCGCCGCCCAGACACTCGGGCTCATGCTCATGGGCCTCGGTGCCGCACTGCTGCTGAGTTCGAATCTGCCCGAGCTCGGGGGCGCCGCGGTGACCACGCTCATGGCGGTCGCCGCGGCGGCGACCGGGTTCGGACACGGGCTCAGCTACTGGGGAGCCAACCGCGAGATCGACGATCTCACTCCGCCGCGCAGCCGTGCCGGCATCACGGCCGCTCTCTATCTGGCCTTCTATGCCGGAGCCGGAGCGCCCGCGGTGCTCGTCGGCGCACTGTCGCTGACGATGGGTCTTATCACAGCGATCATGATCGTCACGCTCGCGCTTCTGCTCACGACGATCGCGTTCATTCCCGTTCCCAGCCTTGCGCTGACGACGATCCGACAGTCACGGGGTCTCAAGGGGCAGGGACAGACAGCGGAGCCGATGCGGACATCGGTGCCGGTCCGCCTCGACGGGGGAATAGGATCGGTACAGCCGACCGCACCGATCCGAGGACACGAGAATGACATCGTCAGCACCCGAATCGACCATGACAGCGCTGCCGGAGGGACTGGAGGATCGACTCGTCGCCCGGCGACGTGACTTCCACCGGTTCGCCGAACCGGGATGGACGGAGTTCCGCACCACCTCGGCGATCATCACCGAGCTGCGCGAGCTGGGCTGGGATACGGTCTTCGGACCCGAGCTCCACGAGGCGAGTGAGCGGTTGGGTGTGCCCGACGCCGAGGTGCTCGCCGCCGAACGCGAACGCGCCGTGGCCCAGGGCGCGGATCCCGAACTCGTCGAGGAGATGGGCGATGGGTTCACCGGTGTCCTCGGCATTCTGGAGACCGGCCGTCCGGGCCCGGTCGTGTGCTTCCGCTTCGACATCGACTCCAACGACCTCGTCGAATCGGCAGACGAATCGCACCGTCCCTTCGCCGAGGGATTCTCCTCGGTCAACGAGGCCGCGATGCACGGGTGCGGCCACGACGGGCACGCGGCGATCGGACTCGGGCTCGCCACCGTCCTCAGCGACCGTCTTGAGGCACTGACCGGGACGGTGAAGATCATCTTCCAACCCGCCGAGGAGGGGGTCCGTGGGGCGCATTCGATCGTCGCCGCCGGCTGGTTCGACGACGTCGATCTCTTCGTCGCCACGCATCTGAAGTCCGATGACGGCAAGGGCAACATCGTCACCGGGTCCGACGGATACCTCGCCAGCACGAAGTTCGACGTCACCTTCACCGGAGTCGGCTCCCACGCCGGTGGGGACCCAGAGAAGGGCCGGAACGCCCTGCTCGCCGCCGCCTCGGCGACCCTCGGACTCCACGCGATCCCGCGCCACTCGGCCGGCGCCAGCCGGATCAACGTCGGCACCTTCCACGCGGGGGAGGGCCGCAATGTCGTGCCCCGGGCAGCGACGATCCGTGTCGAGACGCGCGGACAGACGAGCGAGATCAACGAGTTCATGTTCGCCCGAGCCCAGGACGTCATCGCGGGAGCCGCGCGGATGCAGGGAGTCGACTGCGCACTCACGGTCGTCGGACGCGCCGACCGTGAGGACCCGAGCCCCGAACTCCTGCCCTTCATCCGGGAGAGCTTCACAGGAGTCCCCGGGGCCGCCGAGATCCGCGATTCGAGCGGAGTCGGCGGATCGGAGGACGCCACGGCCATGATGAAACGGGTGAAGGAGCGCGGGGGACTGGCCACCTACGTCCAGATCGGCATGGACACGACCGCAGGGCACCACACCGAGGACTTCGACGTCGACGAGGACATGCTCGGCCTCGGGGTCATCGCCGAAGCCAGGATCGCCCTGGGTGCACCGGCGTTCCTCGCTGCGCAGAGGCTCGAGTCGACCGTGTGAGAGCGTCCGATAGACTCACATGAATGTCGAGAATCACCTGCCGTGGGTGGCCGCGATCCTGCCCAACGGGCTGCTCGTGCCCGGCAGCTCCGTCGGGAACTCGAAGACCTGGCTCGACCTCGCCGACAAGGTGATCCTCGAGGTCAACTCCTGGCATCCGCGGGCCTACGAAGGCTTCCACGATGTCTACTACGGAACCCGGCGCCCGCCCGAGCGGCTGCCGATCCAGCTGCTCGAGCCGATGCAGCGCATCGGCGACCCCTACCTGCGGGTCGACCCGGCCAAGGTCGTCGCCGTCGTCGAGACGAACGCGCCGGACCGGAACCTTCCGTTCAAACCCGCCGACGAGGATTCGAAGGCGATCGCGGCCCACCTCGTCGACTTCCTCCGACACGAGATCGCCGCCGACCGACTGCCGCCGGAGCTGCTGCCCCTGCAGTCCGGCGTCGGCAACGTCGCCAATGCCGTCATGGGCAACCTCGCAGACAGCCTTCTCGCTCTCGGCCGAACGCGCCGCCGGCTTCAATGAGAACATCGAGTCCTACAAGGGGCGGATCCTGCTGCGAACGCAGGAGATGTCGAACCATCCCGAAGCGATCCGCCGCCTCGGCGTCATCGCGGTCAACGGCATGGTCGAGGCCGACACCTACGGCAACGTCAACTCCACGCACGTGATGGGGTCGTCGATCATCAACGGCATCGGCGGCTCGGGGGACTTCGCCCGCAACGCCTATCTCAACTTCTTCGTCTCGAATTCGCTGGCCAAGGACGGGGCGATCTCGTCGATCGTGCCCTTCGCCAGCCACATCGACCACACCGAACACGACACGCAGATCCTCGTCACCGAACAGGGGCTGGCGGATCTGCGGGGGCTTTCGCCGGTGGCGCGGGCACGGAAGATCATCGCCGAATGCGCACACCCGAGCTATCGTGACCGACTCTCCGACTACCTCGAACGCGCGATCGCAGCCAACCCCGCCGGACGGCACACTCCGCACCTCCTCGGCGAGGCCCTGGCCTGGCACGGGAACTTCCAGACCAGCGGGAGTATGTGAGGCGAACGCGCCGAGGCGGCTGGTTCAGGTCGCGATCCACGTCGGAACGGCGGCCACCACCCAAGCCAGGCCCGGGCCGATGAGGCACATGAGGCCCGCGTAGCCGATCATCTGCCGGTAGTAGCGATCGCGGATCGACGCATCGACATTGGCCAGCAGCATCGCACCGTTGGTCGAGAACGGACTGATGTCGACGATCGTCGCCGCGATCGCCAGAGCAGCGACGAAGCCGCCGACATGGACGTCCCCGGATTCGAGGAACGGCACGGCCAGGGCGATGACGACGCCGATGATCGCCAGAGATGACGCCAGCGCCGAGATCAGGCCGGACATGTAGAACAGCAGCAGTGCGGCGAGCAGCGGAATGCCGATCGATGAGATTCCCGCCGAGACCCATTCGACGGTGCCCGCCTCCTGCAGCACGGCGATATAAGTGAGCACACCGGTGATGAGGATGACGACCGACCAGGAGACCTTCGACATCGCCGCCTTGCCGGCTGCCGGGTTGATCACGGCGAGGACGATCGCGATCGTGATGGTGACGAATCCGACGTCCCAGCCGAAGGCGATCACGGAGACGGCCATGGCGGCGAGGCCGATGAGGGTGGGGATCTGCGCGCGGGAGAGCCGGACATGCGCCTCATCCTCGGCGGCGGTCGCTTGGTCGTCGGCCTCGGCACGCAGGCCCGGCCGCCGGCGCAGGACGAGGTAGACGACGAAGGCGAATGCGAGGTTGAACAGCAGCGGGGCGAGGAACAGCGACAGCGGTGTCGGGGTCAGCCCGTTCTTCTCCAGGTAGTCGTTGATGAAGATGCCGTAGACGCTGATGGGGGAGAACGCTCCCGCCAGTGCACCGTGGACGACGAGGAGTCCGGTCATGAACTGGTTGATCCGGTTCCGGCGTGCGAACGTCAGCGCCAGCGGAGCGATGATGGCCACGGCGAAGAGCGCGCCGAGGGCGATGAGGACGGCGGTGAGTGCGAAGAAGATCCACGGCATGAGAGAGACCCGCCCGCCGACGAGCCGGACACACCAGTGGACGATGACCTCGATGGCACCGTTGTTCTGAGCGAAGCCGAACAGATAGGTCAGGCCCACCAGGGTGAGGAACAGGTCGACGGGGAACCCCGAGAGGAACTCCTCGGGCGCCTGATGGAGGACGAGACCGCCGACGCCGGCGGCCGCAATGAACCCGAGCAGGCCCATGTTGAGGTCGCGCCACGTGCCGATGACGAACATCAGTCCGAGCACGACGACGCAGATCAGTTCCGGACTCATCTAAGCTTGTTCTCCTTCACACTCGATTGCGCGCGAACGATCCGCGGCCGTGCGCGCTCCATTCCTGCAGGCCAGGTGGTACGACTCTACGATTGATCTCACTCTGTGATTGCCATATCTCGGGATTCGGTCGGTGAGTACCGGGACGGATAGTCGGGTACTCAAATGCTCCACTATGGACAGTGCGCTGGATCACCAGAGGGCTAGGGTGTCACGCAGTCGCACCGTCGCACCCCTTCGAAAGGCAGCGATCCCATGTCCGAAGACACACCCGAATCACACGCCGAACCACGCATCGCCGAGGTGCTCGCCGCGGCCGATGCGATCGTCGCCGCCTTCGCTTCGACCGACACGCAGGCCTACTTCTCCGGCTTCGCCCCCGACGCCTCATTCGTCTTCCACCCCGAAGCGAAACGATTCGACAGCCGCGCCGAGTATGAGGACACATGGCAGGGTTGGCTCGCCGAGGGATGGTCCGTGGTCGACTGCCGCTCCTCCGAACGACTCGTCCAGACCTTCCCCGGAGGGGCCGTCTTCTCCCACACGGTCGACACCACCGTCGAGACTCCCCACGGTCGTGAGTCCTACCGGGAACGCGAGAGCATCGTCTTCCGCCTCCTCGGCGATGCCCGCCTCATCGCCGTGCACGAACATCTCTCGACGGTGCCGGCGTCCGCCGATGCCGACAGTGACCCCGAGGCTGACACCGACGCCGAGGCTGACACCGACGCCGAGGCGGTCCCGCAGTGAACTGGTACCGCAGGATCGAGAACCGGCTGGAGTCCGGCAGCGACGAATCCGGGGTGATCCGCGGGACTCTGAGCGGGCGTCGGATGTTCATGATCTGGCTGGCCGCGAACCTCGTCGTCACGACCATGCTCACGGGAACGCTTTTCGTGCCCGGCATCGACTACACCACCGCCGTCATCGTCATCGTTGTGGGAACGATCATCGGCACCATCGTGCTCACCCTCATCGGCAACATCGGTACGCGCACGGGCCTGGCGACCATGGCGATCACCCGCGGAGCCTTCGGCGCCAAGGGCAGCTATCTGCCCGTCGCCGCCAATGTCATCATCCTCATGGGGTGGTCATGGGTGCAGGCCATGCTCGCGGGCATCAGCGTCAACTACGTCGTCGAACAGACCACGGGCTTCTCCAGCCCGATCCTCTTCTCCGTCCTCTGCCAGGCCCTCGTCGTCGGTCTCGCCATCCTCGGACATGAAGGCATCGAGAAGGCAGAACCCTGGTTCGCCCTCCTCATCCTCCTCGTCATGGCCTTCGTCTTCGTCACGGCATTCACCGGACACGCACCGAGCGAGTACACGCAGATGAGCACCGACCCGTCGCTCGAGTTCACCCCTGCCCTCGCGCTCGACATCGTCATCTCCACCGCGATCTCGTGGACCGTGCTGTCCGGGGACCTCAACCGGCTCGCAAAGAGTCAGCGCGCAGGCGTCGTCGGCTCGGGGCTGGGTTACATCACCTCGACAGTGCTCGCCATGGTCCTCGGTCTCACGGCCTTCAGCTATATCCTCATCGACCGAGGCGGATCGGCTGGGACCGGTGATGCCGGTGGCGAGCCCGCCGCGTTCGACCCGACCGTGCTCGCCGACGAATTCGGTTGGGCACTGGCCATCGTCATCTTCCTCTCCGTGATGGCGACGAACACGATGGTCGTCTACGGAATGGTCAACTCGGTTGTGGGGGCGCAGAGCCGGACCCGGCTGCGCTTCCTGCCCGTGGCACTCGTGCTCGGCGCGATCTCGATCATCGGCTCGACCTGGCTGGCCCTGCTCGACCAGTACACCGCCTTCCTCACCATGATCGGGGCCTTCTTCGTCCCCGTCTTCGCAATCCTCATCGTCGACTACTACATCATCAAACGTCGCGTCTACACCCGTGACATCCTCCGCGACTCCGGCGGACTCTACTCGTACACCCGCGGAGTCAACTGGGCCGCAGTGGGCGTCTGGGTGGTCGGAGCGCTCGTGTCCTATCTGCTCACCTACGCCTATCCGAGTCCCGTGGGCGCGACGATCCCGTCATTCATCGCCTCGTTCGCGCTCTACCTCGGACTCACCTGGCACACGCGAGGACGCTTCGCAGCCGTTTCCGCCGGTCACCTCTCAGCCGAAGCCTGAGCCCGGCGCCGCGGCCGGGCGCGTCTGGGGCCGAGAGTGCGCGTTTGCTACTGTCGACGTGACGACGCGCGCCGGGTTCGACGATCCCCAGGATCGACCGGGATCGCAGAAAGGGAGCCCGCAGACGTGGTGATCAGCCGACTCTTCGACAGATTCCTGCCTCCCGACCGTTCGCTCGACCCGAGGGCCCTGGCCTGGGTGGCGGTGATCCTCGCCGCCATTGCGATGCTCGCGATCGAAGCCTCGATCGCCGTCGGCGTCTACGCAGCTCCGATCGCGCTCGCCTTCGCCCTCAGCCTCGTCCACGCCGGCTGTCTGCCGTTGGCGATGCTGCGTCCGCTCTTCGCCACGATCGCCTCGGCGCTCGTCTGCGGTGTGCTCCCGCTGCTCGCCCCCACGGCGGCCGGACTGCCGTGGCCGTGGACGGTGCCGATGATGATCACCCAGGTCCTCGTCATCCTCATCGTCGGCCTCCGGGCGCATTGGGGAGTCGCCCTCGGTGCGCTGCTCGGCAGCATCGTCGCCTCCTCGGCTGCGGCCGCGGCCGGCCATTTCCTGCTCGAGATCCGCCGGTCGGAATCGACCGTTGTTACCATCGTCGTCTTCTCGTGCATCGCGGGCGGGGTCTACGTCGCCGCGGTCATCGTCCGACAGTGGAACCTCATCCGGTCCCAGCTCATCCGGGAGAAGGAGAACACAGCCGTCGAGCATTCGAAGCGGGTCGCCGTCGAGGAGAAGACGCGCATCGCCCGAGAGCTGCACGACATCGTCGCCCACAGCATGTCGATCATCAACATCCAGGCCTCCAGTGCCCCGTTCCGCCACGTCGGCATCGACGCCGAGGTGGCCGAGGAGTTCGAAACGATCTCGGTCTCGGCCCGCCACGCGCTCACGGAGATGCGCGGACTCCTCAGCGTCCTGCGCAACGACGACACCGGCCACGAACTCGCCCCGCAGCCGAGGTTGTCCGACATCGGGAACCTCATCGTTCAGGCCCAGCAGGCCGGGGTCCGAGTCAGCCTTCGTCAACAGGGGGACGACTTCAGTCGCGGCTTCCGGGAGAGCACGGGACTGGCGGGGTATCGCATCGTTCAGGAAGCACTGAGCAACGCGGTGCGCCACAACCGGGGCCCGGAGATCGATGTCGACGTCCGAAGCGACGATCGAGCGGTGACGATCAGCATCGTCAGCACTCGCGGCAGCGGCGCGACCGAGTCGGTCGGGCACTCGTCCGACCGAGGGCAGGGGCTGATCGGAATGCGCGAGCGCGCCGCCTCGGTGGGAGGACAGGTCCACATCGGGTGGACTCCTGAAGACACCTACGAAGTCGTGGCGATCCTGCCGCTCGATCCGGCGACCGATGACGGAGAGGAACGGTCATGATCCGTGTGCTCATCACCGATGACCAGGCGATGGTGAGAGCCGGCTTCGCCGCGCTGCTCGACGCCCACCCTGACATCGACGTGGTCGGTCAGGCCCAGGATGGCGCCGAGGGTGTGGCCATGGCCGCAGACCTGCGACCCGACGTCATCCTCATGGACGTGCGCATGCCGCTCATGGACGGCATCGAAGCGACGCGGGCGATCCTCGCTAAGTCGGGTGGCGATTCCGGGGGCGGCAGTGAACCGCGGATCATCATGCTCACCACCTTCGACATCGACGACTACGTCTTCGACGCGATCCGCGCCGGAGCCAGCGGCTTCCTGCTCAAGGACGCCCCACCCGATGAGCTCGCCGAGGCGGTGCGGGTCGTGGCTGCAGGGGAGGGTCTGCTCGCGCCGAGCGTCACCCGTCGCGTCATCGAACACTTCGCTGCCGGGCCGCAGGCACCGAGTCTGACTGCTCTGCCCGAGCTCACCGACCGCGAACGGGAGATCCTCGTCGAGGTCGCCCGGGGTGCGACGAACCGGGAGATCGCCGCCTCGCTGTGCATCGCCGTCCAGACCGTCAAGACCCATGTCTCACGGATTCTGGGCAAGGTCGGGGCACGGGATCGGGCACAGGCGGTCATCGCCGCGTATGAGTCGGGCCTCGTCATTCCCGGTGGCCAGCCTTGATATCCCCAAGCCTGCGGTGCCCAGGCCTGATATGCTCAGGCCTGAGGTGATCGCAGTCGAGCTTTCGACCCGACCCCTACCAGGGTAGGGGTCGAAGACCGCTCTCTGGGGTGACGCGGTGCCCCGGTCGCATCCCTATTGTGAGGAGTATGAATCCGACCGATGTCATCAGCACCCCCTTGCCGACTCCGCAGCCGGATGCGGCCACCCGCGCCCAGGTCCTCGAGAACAGGCGTGCCAAGCGCGGTACCGCGCAGCAGGAGTTCACGAGCGACTTCAGCGCCCTGATGGCCCAGGTCAAGGAAGCCGGCCTGCTGGCCAGACGCCCCGGATGGAACACCCTGCGCTTCAGCCTGCTGGGACTGGCCTATGTCGGCGCATTCGCGATGCTCTTCCTCATCGGCGAGAGCTGGTGGCAGATCGCCACCGCAGTCGTCTTCGGCATCCTCTTCACTCAGACTGCCTACGTCGCTCACGACGCCGCCCACCGGCAGATCTTCACCAGCGGGAAGGTCGGGGAGTGGGTTTCGACGATCATCGGCAACCTCTTCATCGGCCTCAGCTACGGCTGGTGGCTGAAGAAGCACAATGCCCTCCACCATGCGAACCCGAACAAGGCCGGTGTCGATCCCGACATCGCACCGGGAACCCTTGTCTTCGTCGCCGAGGACGCCCGCGAACGCACCGGCGTGGCCAAATGGTTCGCCGCCCGCCAAGGCTGGGCGTTCTTCCCCCTGCTCACCCTCGCCGGTCTGCAGCTGCACGTGCAGTCGGTGCAGGCGATTCTCCGCGGTCAGTCCTCGATCAAGCGGCGCTGGACCGAAGGCGTCCTCATCGGCATCCGTCTCCTCGGGTTCCCGCTGCTGGCGATCTGGGCCGCCGGACCGGTCATCGGTCTCGTCTTCTTCGTCGTGCAGGTGGCGGTCTTCGGTGTTCACATGGGTGGATCTTTCGCTCCGAACCACAAAGGCCAGCCGATCGTGCCGAAAGACGTGAAGATCGACTTCCTGCGCAGGCAGACCCTGATGTCACGCAACATCTCCGGCGGTCGCCCGATGGGCTTCCTCATGGGCGGGCTGAACTACCAGATCGAACACCACCTGTTCCCGAGCATGCCGAGTGTCAACCTGCACAAGGTGCAGCCGCTCGTACGCGAATACTGCCGACAGAAGGACATCCCGTACACGGAGACGACGCTGTTCGAGTCCTACCGGATCATCGTCCGCTATCTCAACCGCGTCGGGCTCGGCCAGGCCGATCCCTTCGATTGCCCCGTCACCGCGCAGTTCCGCTCCCGCTGATCACGGCCCTCAGGTGAGGTGGTCGTGGACGCCTGAGACCCACTGTGCGTAGCGTTCGGCCGACGTCTGCACGGCGTCATGGGCTCCGTTGGAGATCTGCTGACCGAAATTGCCGTACATTCGATCGAAGTCGAGATCGGAGACCGCGGAGGCGATGCGTCTGACGACGGCGGCGGACAACGGCAGATAGTTCGGGAAACTGCGCATAAACGTCACCCAGCCGTCTCTGGGGACGGGGCCGATGGAATCGCCGCTGAGCATGACTCCGGTGCCGTCCGCACCCGTCCACACGGCCACGGCACTGCCGGGGAAGTGTCCTCCCGTGCGGCGGAGGCTGACCCCGGGCAGCGGGGCCGCCTCGTGGAAATAGGTCGTGATCGTCCTGCCTCGGCGCTGCACCCAGTCGACATCGCCCGGCAGACGAACACCGGGGCGTCGTCGAAAGCGACGCTCCATTCCAGCTGGGTGCCGAACATGTGCGGGTGACTGGCGGCGATGGCTGCGACTCCGCCGAGCTCACGGACCTGTGAGACCGCCTCGGCGTCGATGTAGGCAGGGACATCGAAGAGCAGGTTTCCCGATTCCGTGCACGCCAGATAACAGGTCTGGCCGATTCCGAGTTTCGGCTCGATCCGCAGTGCGAAGAGCCCGGGCTCGCGTTCGTCGATGCTGAGAGCATGACCCTCGGCTTCGAGTTCTTCCCGCGTCGTCCACGCCTGACCGGAAGCCGGAACCCACTGGCGGTCGTCATCGCAGATCGGGCACAGCCGAGGCGGCGGTGTCGTCGTTTCCACTCCGCAGGTGCGGCAGATCGTCACATCGTCGAATGTCACGATGGATTCCTCCTCGGTCTCGATGTCGGAGACCACTGACTCCCACCGACCCTAGTCTTCGTGAGAGACGATGACCAGGGGCGATGGGAGTCAGTTGGGGATAGTGCGCCGGGTGGGGGAGTGCTCAGTGCGCGGCTGCTCGCGTCTTCCGGTGGGCCAGGACATGGCCGATGAGGATGAGGGCGATGCCGAGGACGAACCAGCCGATGAGCACCCACCACTGGGTGGCCATCGCAGCATCCGGGAAGTACGAGAGGTCACGCAGGAGCGTTCCGGCCGCGCCGGGTACGAAGAACTGACCGATGTCTCCCCACGACCCGATGAGGAACTCCTTCGGCTGCTGCAGGGAGGAGATCGGATTGCCGATGAACATCGTGAGGACCGCGCCGATGGCGATGCCGCCCGGCCCCATCAGCGAGACGAATCCGTTGATGAGCGCCGCCGTCGAGGCGACCGCGAGACCGGCAGCGAGGACGTTGAGACCGAAGTTGCCCTGGAGGATGCCGAACCAGGACTGGAGGATGAGTGTGAGAGCCAGACCGCCGACGGCCCCGTAGACGACCACGGCGACCGCTCGCATCCGGCGGGAGTGAACGAGCATGCTGGTGAGCACACCGCCGATGATGCCGCCGATGGTCAGAGGGAGCCCGGCGATCGCCAGCCCCGCACCGGTCGAGTCGTCATCGGAGAGGGGGACGACGTCGGTGACCTTGATCTGCGGCACCTCCGTGGCCGAGGCATTCTGTCCGGCCCCGGCGGCCGGCGAGTCCCGTTCTGCTCCCGGCTGGCCGGGTTGGCCGGCACCGGGGGGCTGCGAGGCGGCTTTCAGCGCCCCCTGGAGCTTTTCGAGTCCGTCCTGCATGCCCGAGATCGCCTGCTTGTCGATCTGCTGCTGCATCTGCGCGGCCATGGCTCGCAGCTGCTGGTCCACCGCGGGCGAGGCGGCCGAGGACACGAGGATCTCGGGCTCGTCGCCGAGGACCAGTGCTCCGTAGACATCACGGTGTTTGATCATGTCCACGGCATCGGCTCGAGAATCGGCGTCCTTGAGGTCGAGCATGCCCTCAGGTGCATTGTCGACGACCTGATCGATCTGCTTCTCATCGCCGATGGCCGCGATGGGCAGGTCCTTCGGTTCGGCCGTCACGGTCGGCCAACTGAACGCGAGCAGGATGGCACTGACGATCGCTGCGGCGAAGACGGCGATGCCGATGGCACGGCCGACGCTGTGCCGCGGCAGTCTGCCCTCAGGCGGTGCCGCAGGATCTCCGGAACCCTGCGACGAAGCGGAATGCTCTGTCACGGCCGGTCGAGTGCCTGCGCCCGTCGGAGCTGCCTCCGGGCTCGCGCCCGTCGTCGAGCTGCTGAGAATCCTCGTGCTCATGTCTGTCCAATCTTCGAAAACGAATGCTCGTTCATTATGAAACCATGAAGTAGGATATATCAAGAATGTTCATTCGTTTTATGGGGGAGATGTGCCGAAGGTCACTGAAGAGCACAGGCAGACGATGCGTCGCAGGATTCAGGACGCCGCACTGGCCTGCTTCGCCCGCAGGGGATTCGCAGGCGCGTCGATGGCCGAGATCGTCAAGGAGGCCGGGCTGTCGGCCGGTGCCGTCTACGTCTACTACGCCTCCAAGGGCGATCTGATGATCGATGTCGCCCGCAGAGTGATGGAGCCTCGCATCGCGGTGCTGCAGACGGCGCAGTCGGAAAGCGAGGTGACGGAGCCTCAGGTGGTGTTCGTCGAACTCCTCGACTCTCTGCTCGTCGACAACCCGTTCTCCTCGGTTCTGGTGCAGGTCTGGGGCGAGGCGTCGTATGACGGGGAGTTCGCGCGATTCGCCGGCACGATCTTCGAAGCGCTGCTCGAGCAATTCACCGTGTACCTGACCGACTATCTGCACGAGAAGCGGGGAACGGAGACCGAATCGGCACGGGCGCAGGCTGCTGCCCTGGCACCGGCGATTCTCGCCATGCTCCAAGGGGCCGTCGTCCAGGCGACGGTCTTCGGGGACTCCTCCCGGCAGCGTGTCCGGGCAGGTATGGAAGAGATGCTCTCCCGTCTCGCGCTCTGATGCCGCTGCGGCGAGTCGGTCAGACCGAGTCGCCGTCGTCGTCGAAGGAATGAATGCGGTCCTCGCGCATGCTCACTGTGCCGACTCCGGGCAGATCCATGAGTGGTGCGACGAGGAGGTGGAGCGGACGCTTGCCCTCGAACTTCACGTCGATCTGAACCATGCGTGTGCCGTCGTCGTCATCGAACCGCCGGGAGTCGACGATGGAATTCGAGAACCCCATGCGGCTGGCCAGCGCGAGGATGTCTCGCAGCACCCCGGACCCGTCCTGGTAGGCGATGCGCAGCAGTTTGCGATGGTCGCTGTTGGGGATCCTGCGGATCAGTGGCGCGACGACGAAGAGCGTGAACAGGTGGAGGGCCGTGAGGATGGTCGCCAGCGAGAGCATGCCCGCACCACAGGCCATGCCGACCGCGGCGGTGACCCAGATCGTTGCGGCCGTGGTCAGTCCGCGGACCATATTGCGGCCCTTGAAGATGACTCCGGCACCGAGGAAGCCGATGCCCGAAACGATCTGCGCAGCGATCCGCGAGGGATCGAGGCGGACGTCGCTGTCGAGGACGCCTGCGAATCCGTACGCCGAGACCAGGGTGAACGCGCAGGTGCCGATGCCCACGAGCACGTGTGTGCGATAGCCCGCTGCCTTCTGCCGGAACTGGCGCTCGAAGCCGATGAGCGAACAGAGCACGAAGCTGGCCAGCAGCAGACCGGCCTCGATGAGGCCGGTCGTGCTGAAGAAGTCGATCTGTGAACCCATAGTGCTCTTCACACTAGCCCCATTTGCTACCTGACGGCGGCCCTGCAACCTCGCGCGAGGTTGCAGGGCCGCCGTCAGGTAGCAAATGGGGTGGGGTCAGACGGTGGAAGGGATCGGGGTGTGGTGGTCATCCCGACTGCTGTCATCCTCCGGTCTGCTGCGTGAGATCCCATCGCCGGCGGTCGGGGCTCTGCGTGGTTCGAGCGAGTACGACGTCGAGTCCGACCCGTCTGCTGCCGCTGGCTGATCGGCTTCGTCAGTGTCCTCGACGATCGTGCTCTGCACGGTCTGGGTCTCCTGGGGAGCATCGAGGGCCTTCGTCTGCTTGCGCAGCTGCTTCCTGCGTTCGCGTTCCCTCTCGAGGTGGAGATTGCCGAAGTCGTGCTCGGTGCGCGGCGGCCGGATGCCGTCGATGAGGAAGACCAAGGCCAGGGAGACGAGCCCCCACAGCCCGAGGACCTGAAGATGCTCGGCGACGACATCGCCGTCGAAGTAGATGATCGACCGGATCGTCTCCACCGCGGCGGCCATCGGCAGCCAGTCGTGCAAGGTCGAGAAGAACGACGGAACCATGTATTCCGAGATCGCTCCGTTCGAGGCAGGCACTCCGGCGAACATGAGAGTGCCGATGACGGGAATGATCGCAAACATCCCGATGAGTCTCTCGAAGACCATCGCGAACATCGAGATGCACGCAATCGCGATGATGCCTGCACCCCATAGGGCCGCGAAGTGCCCCTCGACGGCGCCGGTGATCGGTCCGGCGATGAGCGCGACGACCAGCGACATGAACGGCGCATAGACGGTGAGCAGGGGCAGCATCCGCTTGAGCGGTCGGCTCCACGGGTTCGCATTCGCACCCACGATGACGACCATGAATCCGGCGAGGATCCAGCCCATGGCGACGTACATGACGACCACGCCGTTCTTGTCCCGGTCGGGCAGCGGGGCGATGTCGTCGACGTCGAGATCCATATCCTGCGCCGAGGCGACCTGCTCGAAGATCTGATTGACGACCCGATAGGAGGCGTTGTTGGCCGCCTGATTCGCGATGAGCCCGAACTCGGGGTTCTTCTCGGTGGGCAGGACGAGTGCGGCGACCTCATCGCGGTCGTGGACGAGCGCACGAGCCTCGTCTTCGTCATCGGAGGCGGTGAAGTCGAACATGCCGTCCATCTGCTTGTCGAGATCGGCGATTGTGTCCTTCGCCTGCTCGGTCGAGGAACCGACGACGACCACGGGCATGTCCTTCGGCGCAGGGGAGTGCATGGCGCCGAGCATGAACGAGATCATCATCGTCACCATTCCCAGCGGGAAGATCACCAGCGAGACGTAGCGGAGGACCTTCGAATCCGGACGTCGGCCTCCGTGGATGGAAGGGATGTTCACGTTCAGCGGTGCCGGATCCGGGTTGCGTCTGTGCGAGATGGTGTCGTAGAGCTTCGTGAGCAGGAGACCGACGACGGCGCCGATGGCGAGGACGAGCAGATGTTCGGTGACTCCGCGACCGCCGAAGTAGAGCACTGAGCGCAGGGATTCGCCGATCGCCGGCATCGGCAGGAACTCGTGGGTGAACCGGAAGAATCTCGGCATCGTGGTCACGGGCATCGCCATGTTCGACGATGGCATGCCGAGGACCATGAGGAAGAGGATTCCGAAGATCACGCCCATCGCCCCGACGAGGCGGGTGATGAAGAGCTGGACGGCGGCGATGGCGAACACACCGAGCCAGGCGATGCCGAGCACGGCGACGGTGTCCTCGACGTCGACGACGTCGAGGATCGGGCAGGCCACCGTCCACACGAGGCCCGCGATGACGGCAGCCCAGGTGCCGATGATGGGAACGATCCGTTTGAACTTCAGCAGCTCAGGGGAGTTCGACCGCAGCACGCTGAAGGGCAGGTAGCCGGCCATGACGATCGCCGTCATGAGGAACATCGCGGCCATGCCGGTCGGATCGTTGCCCGGCAGCGGTGCGAGATCGTCGGTCTCGATATCGAGGCCCTCCTCTTGGAGTACCGGCATAACGAGGCCGGTCACGGTCGTCGCCTGTTGCGCTCCGGCCCCGCCGGCGGTGTACAGGGTCGCCTGTCGACCCTCGACGACGACCGCCGCTGAGGCTTCCCGGTCGATGACCCGCTCACGCGCGGTGTGTGCGTCCTCGACCTTGTCGACATCGAGGGCGTCGGGCTCGGCGCCGCTGAGTGCGTAGGTGAGATCGGACGCCGCCGAGGAGGAGCCCGTGACGGCGACGGGCATGTCCTTGGGTGTGGGGGAGTGCATGGTGCCGAGGTAGCTCGTGATCATCATGCCCACGAAGATGAGCGGCATGAGGAAGATCGCGACGGTGCGCCCGATCATTTCGGCCTTGGCGCGTTTGGCAGCCGCCTCCTCGTCGGCGGCTGTGGTCGGCCCTGCATCAGAGTCGGCAACAGGGTGCTCGGACTCGAGGGCCTCTCTTCTCGTGCGTGGTTGACGGTCGGACATTGTCTTCCTCCTGTGGCGCTGGAAGTCGTGTGATCCTCGTCGACCACGGTGAACTCGACTAGTTTAAGACGTCTGACTTAAAATTGTGAAATCGACGCCTGATGGAGAGAGTGGTGGAATGGGAACGCACAGCGACCGAGCACGTGAAGCACTGCTCGATGCCGCCGAAGAGCTCTTCGCCCGAGACGGGATCGGTGCGGTGTCGAACCGGCGGATCGTCGAACACGCCGGGGCGGCCAACCATTCGGCGATCGCCTACCACTTCGGCGGGCGTGAGGGACTGCTTCGCGCGCTCGTGATGCGGCATCAGGACGAGATTTCCCGGCGCAGGGACGAGCTGATATCGCAGTTGTCCGATGCGCCGAGCATCCACGAACTCATCACCTGTCGACTGCGCCCGCTCGTCGAGCTGCTCGACGGCCTCCCGCGGCCGAGCTGGCGCGCCCAGTTCATCTCACAGGTATCCGCGGTGCCTTCGGCCGTCGGAGTGGTCAAGGACGTGATCGGGGGGTCGGATGTGCCCGAGGATCTGCGCTTCATCAACGGTGCGGTCGAGGGCATTCCCGAGGGGGTCCTGCGTGGGCGAGCCTACCTGCTGGGCTCCATGGTCGTCCGCGTGTGCGCCGATCAGGAGGCGAGGATGAACGAGGATGCGAACAAGGGCAGCTGGGAGCAGGTCGGACGGTTCCTCATCGATGCCGCCGCCGGGATGCTCGCCGCTCCCGTGACCGATCCTGACGGGGCGGTGCGGTACCCGAACGTTCCGCTGCTCTGACCCGCATACCCCCAATTGCTACTGTGAGGATTGATAGTGGCTGGTCTGGGACTGGCTGGCAGAGTAGGAACCGACCGTCCCATCGATCATCATGACTCAAATTGCTACTGACTCAGACGATGTCATCGTCAGGATCTGTCTGGTGATCGGTGGGCGGCCGGCCCCGGCTCGGCCCATATCGGTAACTTGATCAGAAGGTTGTCCGTTCCTGACCGAACGTGACTCATCACAGTAGTGTTCCGACGTGACTATCTCCCGGACCGGAGCCGACCGTTCGACGGTCGGACATCATCCGCTCTAACACGGGAGAATCACGAACCGTCGTGACTATCATCTCGCATTTATATGCGTTTGTCGTAGGCGTCGACACGCATGCGAAGAACCACGTCTACGCCGTGCTCACCAACACCGGCGAGCACATCGATACCCGCGAATTCCCAACGACGAATGCTGGACTGGCACGAGCGTTGGCCTGGGTCGGTCGCCGTACCGGCGGGCACTTGGACACCTTGTGGGTGGTCGAGGGTATCGGCACCTACGGAGCAGTCCTGGCCGAGAACGTCGCTGAGGCTGGGTACATGGTCGCCGAAGCAGCGAGCATGAATGTTCGCGACCGTCACAGCACGGGCAAGGATGACCAGATCGATGCCCGCAGAATCGCGGCCACCGTTCTGCCCTTGGAGCAATCGCGACTGCGTGTGCCCAGGCAGGCCGATGGGCCGCGCCAGGGACTGCGGATCCTGGTGGGTGCCCGTGAGTCCATGACGCGGGAGAAGACCCGCACCATCAACGCGCTGACCGCATTGTTACGGGCGAACGATCTCGGTCTCGATGCGCGAAGGAAACTGTCAGTCGCCAAGATCCGAACGGTGTCGAAGTGGCGGGTCAGGAACGAGCCTGTGGCGCGTTTGGAGGCACGTCGGGAAGCGATCCGGTTGGCCAAACGTGTCATCGAACTCGATGCGGACATCAAGGATTACGCCACACGGATTCTGGCTCTGGTCAAGGACAGTCCGGCTGCTGTGTTGCTGGCTCAGCCGGGGATCGGGCCGATCACTGCCGCCGTGTTCTATCTGGCGTGGTCGCATCCGGGGCGGGTGTGTTCTGAGGCTGCTTTCGCGAAGCTGGCGGGGGTGAGTCCGATTCCAGCGTCGTCGGGCAATGTGGTGAGGTTCCGGCTCAACCGCAGTGGGGATCGCCGGTTGAACTCCGCGTTGTACATGGTGGCCATCACTAAGTTGTCCTTCGATGAGGAGACTCGAGCGTACATGGCCAAACGGCTCAGGGAAGGGCTGTCGAAGAAGGAAGCTATCCGGTGTATCAAGCGGTTTGTGGCTCGGAGAGTGTATCGGCTTCTCGAGGCGACGAACGTGGTTGGGCAGGCCGCTTGACAAGCATAGAAGGATCCCGACGGCGGCCCAGCAACTTGGCGCAAGGTTGCTGGGCCGCCGTCGGGTAGCAATTGGGTCAGTGGCAGCCGTCGGGGCCGCAGACGGCTCCGTCCGGGTATTCGTCGTCCGCGGCCTGCGGGCCGGCGAGTACGGTGAGCTTCTGGCTCTCGCCCCAGGCGGTCTCAAGGGCCTGGCTGAAAGCCGCTGGCAGCTGCGCGCCGGAGATGCCGTATTTGCGGTCGATGACGAAGAACGGAACACCATCGGCGCCCAGCTCCCTGGCCTCGGCGATATCAGCCCTGACCTCAGCACTGTACTCAACGGACTCGAGCACCCACCGTGTCTCCTCGGCGTCGAGGCCGAGGGAGGACGCCACCTCGGCGAGGTAGGAGACGTCACCGATGTCCCGGCCCTGTTCGAAGTGACCGGACAGGAGCGCCTCCTTCGCCTCGGACATGACTCCCTGCGTCCCGGCATAGTGGAGGAATCGGTGGGCGGTGAAGCTGTTGGCCACGACGATCGCATCGAAGTCGTAGTTCAGGCCCTCTCCGGCCGCCTGTTGTGTGACATGGTCGAACATCTGCCGGACCTGCTCGGGCGGCATGCCCTTCATCTGGCTGAGGTATTCGGTCTCGGTGCCGTCGAAATGCTCGGGCAGGCTCGGATCGAGCTGGAAGCTGCGCCAGGCAACCTCGACGGAGTCCTTGTGTGCGAAGGCGTCGAGGGCCGTTTCGAAACGGCGTTTTCCGATGTAGCACCAAGGGCAGGCGATGTCCGACCAGATCTCAATCTTCATGGCAGAGGCAACCGCACGCGAGTCACCCGTATTCCCGCCGTTCGTGTGAACCCGCGGACTAGTCCACAGTCTTCGCGATCTGCGGGACCATCTCATCGAGGGCGTACTGCAGGCTGAGGATGGTTCCCCAGCTGAATGCTCCGGAGAGCACCTCGTCTTCGACCCAGAGGACATGGTCGTCGGCGACGACGGGCAGATCCCGGTAGAGCCCGAGGCCCTCGACGGTCTTCTTGGCGTCGGGGCTGAAGCCGGCGTTCCAGACGAGCAGGTCCTTCGAGAGTTCATCCATGCGCTCGTCAGGGACGTAGACCTCGCCTGCATCGTTGGGTTCGAACTCCGCGATGGACTTCGGCACGTCGAATCCGAGCTGGGAGAAGAACTGGGCCCGCACGTCGTTGCCCGTCCGGACCACGGATTCTCCGGCTTCGAAGCGTTCGGCGACGACGGCTTTCTTGCCCTTGAACTCGGGGTGGTCGGATGCGGCATCGGCGAATGACTTCTCGAGGTCGTCGACGAGGTCGAGTGCCTCGTCCTCGCGTCCCAGTGCCTCTCCGGTGGCGCGGGTCGCCTCCTGCCAGGTGATCGAGAAGTTCGTGTACTCCTTATCGGGGACGACGAGGGGAGCGATTTCGGAGAGCTGCTGATACTGCTCTTCCGTGGTCCCGTTGTAAAGGGAGATGATGAGGTCCGGCTCGAGTTCGGCGATCTCCTCGACCGGCGGGTGATCATCGTTGCGCTCCCCGCCGTTGAGGATCGTCGGCTTCGCATCTCCGAGTTCGTCCTGCGCCCACGGCCAGGTTGCGTAGTCGTAATCGCCCCACCAGGGAGCCACGGCGATCGGGGCGACTCCGAGGGCGAGCAGCGGATCCTGGTCCGAGAGGCCGAGGGTGACGATCTTCTTCGGTTCGCTCTCGATCGTCGTCGTGCCGTAGGCGTGATCGATGGTGACCGGGAATGAGCCGCCCTCGGCTCCGGATGTTCCCCCGGCATCCTCTTGGTCGGCAGGCGCCGAGGAACAGGCAGTCAAGGCAACGGCAGTGACAAGGGCGACAAACGGCATGACCGATCGCAGTCGGCGGCTCAGGGGCATGGGTGCTCGATTCTCATCGGGTGATATCGGGACGGTGCCGGGCTGGCACTCGAGGTAAGGCTAACCTTTGCCCTCGGCGATGTTCTACTCTGATCAGATGACACAGATGATGTTCAAGTGACACTAGGCTGTCGTCTGTGACGAATCGGAAGGCAGGGAATGACGTGATGACAGTCGCTGAAGGCGAGACTATGGTTTTCAATGATGCTGAAGTGACAACGGCGACTTTCTCCGCTGCCGAACACTGGGACGAGTCGTTCGCTCCGCACAGCCACGAAGGTGACCAGCTCTACTGGTTCCCCGGGGGTGCGATGGAAGTCGTCATCGGCGAGCATCGCTGGTTGGTTCACGAGGACACGCTGCTCTGGATCCCCGCGGGCGTCGTGCATTCGAACCGACTGCTCGGCCCCGGCGCGACGGTGAGTGTCTATCTCAGCCCGGTGCTCCGTCCTGCCGGCGAAAGCTGGATGCGTCCTCGCGCAATTGCGCTCGACCCGCTTGTCGGAGCGATCATGCGTCATCTTCCCGGGCGTGCTCTGAGTCCTCATCGTCGTGCGTCGTGCTGTCGGCTCCTTCTTGACCTCCTCGACGAGGCGGAGGATCGCGATACCACCCTTCCCCTGCCGACCCACCCGGCTGCGCGAGCCGTCGCTGATTCCCTCATCGCCGAGCCGGATCTGCCCACGCAACTGAGCGAATGGGCCGCACTTCACGGGGTGAGTGCTCGTACCCTCGCGCGGGCGTTCGAGTCGCAGACCGGACATGGATTCGCCCGATGGCGGACGAAGACCCGGCTGCTCTCATCGCTCACCGGGCTCCTGGACGGTGAGCCCGTTCATCGCGTGGGTGCGAAGGTCGGCTACGCAACGGCGGGAGGATTCATCGACGCGTTCCGGAAGGAGTTCGGAGCCACGCCCGCCGAATACGTCCGTCTGCACCGACCGTGAGCGGGTTGGCGACCGTCGGTGGGTTCGCTGAAGGTGGTTCTCCGCTGCGTCGGCGGCAGAGCGCTCAGAAGAGCGGTCGCTGCGAGGGCGGCGCCAGATCGGCGGGAAATGGCGCCTCCGACCGACTGCGGCGGCCCGGGCCGGCTCCGATGCGAGTCCGAGACTCGCGCGCTGCGACGGGGTCGTCGTCATCGTTGCGTCCGCGCAGCCCGTAGCCGTCGATGAGCGGATTGATGCGCTCGCCCAGCCAGCGCCGGTAGTCTTTCGAGGCGTACGACGAGGTCGCATACATGCGGCGGTAGCGGGGGAGGAGCTCGGGGTGTTCGCGCTCCAGCCAGGAGAAGAACCACTCCCGCGCTCCCGGGCGCAGGTGAAGGGCACCGTAGACCACCCGCGAAGCACCGGCGTCTCTGATCGCACGCAGAGCCGAATCGAGGTGGTCGCGGGAATCGGTGAGCTTGGGCAGGATCGGCATCATGAAGACCGTGACGTCGAAGCCGAGTTCGGCGGCGGCGCGGACGGTCGCCAGCCTGGCCGCGGTGGTCGGCGTCCCCGGCTCGAGGCTCTGCTGGAGCTCGTCATCGTGGACGGCGATCGACATGCTGATCTCCACCGGAACGTCCTCGGCAGCGCGGGCGAGCAACGGCAGATCCCGCCGCAGCAGCGTGCCCTTGGTCAGGATCGACATCGGGGTGCCATGTCCGGCCAGGGCGGTGATGACGCCGGGCATGAGCGCGTACCTGCCTTCGGCCCGCTGGTAAGGGTCGGTGTTCGTGCCGAGGGCGACGAGCTCGCGCGACCATTTCGGCTTGGCCACCTCGGCGGCGACCACCTCGGCAGTGTTGATCTTGACGATGACCTGCCGGTCGAAGTCCTCGCCGGTATCGAGGTCGAGATAACGGTGTGTGCTCCTGGCGAAGCAGTACACGCAGGCGTGGGAACAGCCGCGATACGGGTTGATCGTCCAGGTGAACGGCATCGAGCTGGCTGCGGGCACCCGATTGAGGGCGGACTTCGCGAGCACCTCGTGGAAGGTGACGCCGGAGAACTCGGGAGTGCGGACGGTGCGGACGAGTCCTCGGACTCCGAAGAGCTCCGGCGTCGCTGCGCCGGGTCTCGCGGGGGCACCGCCGTCCGGAGCGGGACCGGTGAGTTCGTTCCACCTCATAGAGCAATTCGAACACGTGTTCGAACATGCGTCAAGCGCCCGCGAACGGACATTGCGGGACTGCGGTCAGGACACGCGCATGCCCTTGAACTCGCTGCGATGGAAGACGAGTGCCTCCGGGCCGTCAGGGCTGCGCGTGGCGAGGATCTCGAGCAGGGCCACGGTGTGGTCGCCGGCCTCGACTTCGTTGTAGAGGCGGGTCCAGAGGAATGCCGAGCTGCCGGGGATCGTCACCGCACCGGCGGCGGTGAGGTCGGGGTCGATGCCGTCGAAGCGACGGGAGCGGTCCTTCGAAGCGAGCTGCCGGGCCAGCCCCTCCTGGTCCGTGCCCAGCAGAGAGATCCCGAGCTCGGGTGCATCGCGCAGGGCGGGCCAGGTGGCCGACGATTTCTGAACGGCGACACTGACCAGAGGCGGATCGAGCGAGACTCCGACCGTCAGTGTGGAGGCGACGATCCCGATCGGTGCACCGTCGATCGTCGCGCCGATGAAGGCGACTCCCTGTGGGAAGTGGGAGAAGGTCTCTCGGAGGTTCTCCGGTGAGGCGGCATCGGCGGCTGTGTTCGGTGTGACCGAGGGGTCTGCCAAGATCGTCATTCCTTCACCTCGTATGCTCTGTTGAGCGATCCGGATCGGTGTCTCCACTCGTGCGAGGTTCGCGTGAGGGCCCGCGATACAGGGGACCGCTGGTCGATATGCGTCGGTCGTTGCCCTCGATCATTGCAAAATACGACGTGAAGTGCAGTGATCGGGGTCATATGGCGACGCAGTGTGACCCTCTGTGACAGACAAAGTCGGACCATGACGCGGCGCGACGTGAACTCGGGCGTGGGGGAATAGATTGCTCAGCGATACTGACGACCCCGACTCATGTGTCTCACTCGGTGAGCGCAGCAGGAGCCTCCCATGACCCAGACCTCGGTCACCGATCCGAGCACCCAGGACCCGCCTCGGCGATTCTTTGACGGAAAGAAGCGGGTGCTGGCCTCGGCCTTCGCCGGAACGACGATCGAGTGGTACGACTTCTACCTCTACGGGACTGCGGCGGCTCTGATCTTCAACGTCCAGTTCTTCCCCTCCGACAGTGAACTCGGCAGCCGACTCGCGTCCTTCGCCACCCTCGCCGTCGGGTTCTTCGCCCGACCTCTGGGCGGAATCATCGCCGGCCACCTCGGTGATCGGGTCGGACGCAAGGCGCTGCTCGTCGTCTCCCTGCTGTCCATGGGAACCGCCTCGACGCTCATCGGGTTGGTCCCGAACTTCGCAGCCATCGGCTGGTGGGCCGCCGCCTCGCTCGTCGTCCTGCGCATCGTCCAAGGTCTGTCCGCCGGCGCCGAATGGGGCGGGTCCGCTCTGCTGTCGGTCGAACACGCGCCGGCCCGCAAGCGCGGATTCTTCGGTTCCTTCACCCAGATCGGCTCCGCTGCGGGCATGCTGCTGGCCACCAGCGCCTTCTTCATCGTCCAGAACCTTCTGAGCACCGAACAGTTCGAATCATTCGGCTGGCGCATTCCGTTCCTCGCCTCCGCACTGCTCGTGGGACTAGGGCTGTGGATCCGCCTCGGTGTCTCCGACGCCCCGGAATTCCAAGAGCTGAAGGACTCCGGCCAGGTCGCCAAGGCTCCGCTGCGCACGGTCATCACCGACCATCCCCGGGTCCTGCTCATCACGATCGGTCTGCGCCTGGCCCAGAACAGCGTCTTCTACCTCATCACCGTCTACATGCTCAGCTACCTGTCGGAGAACCGCGACGACTCGACCTCCGGCGTCACGGCCGTGATGATCGCCTCGGCCATCGGCCTGGTCACCGGGCCGGCGTGGGGCTGGGTCTCCGACCGCGTCGGCCGCAAGCCCGTGACCATCGGCGGCTTCATCGGCATCGCCGTGTTCGGGTGGATCTTCTTCGCCTACCTCGACGCGGGTCCGCTGGCCTTCCTGCCCATCATCGTCATCCTCGGAATGAACCTCGCCCACGATGCCGTCTACGGACCCCAGGCCGCATGGTTCGCCGAGCAGTTCCCCATCGAGGTCCGCTACTCGGGAGTGAACATGGGCTACCAGCTGGGCACCGTCATCGGCGGCGGAATCATGCCGATGATCGCCGCGCTGCTCTACGTCGCCGGCAGACATTCGCCGTGGCTGATCTGCGGCTACCTCACCCTGCTGTGCGTGATCTCGCTTATCGCCGCCGTGGCGGCCAAGGACCCGGCACGCGACCTCGACCGCACCGCTGCCTGAGCCGACAGCACATTCGTACCCAGCCACTGAGCGGGCCGGGGCAGCAGCAGACACAGCACCACGCACTCACAGCATCACGCACCACCGAAACAGGAGACAACCGATGACGAAACCGATCGTGCTCAACGCCTTCGACATGATGACCCCGGTCCACCAGTCGCCCGGGCTCTGGCGCCACCCCGAATCACGCATCGAGGAGTTCACCCAGCTCTCGTTCTGGACGGATCTGGCGAAGACGCTCGAAGAGGGCGGATTCTCCTCCCTCTTCCTCGCCGACATCCTCGGCGTCTACGACGTCTACGGCGGCAACGCCGATGTCACGAACCGCGGGGGAGTCCAGTTCCCGCTGCTCGACCCGCTCGTCGCGATCCCGGCTATGGCCGCGGACACCCAGACCCTCGGCTTCGGCGTCACCGCCTCGGTGACGTATGAGAAGCCCTACCTCCTCGCCCGCACCCTGACGACCCTCGATCACTTCACGAACGGTCGGGTGGCTTGGAACATCGTCACCAGCTACGTCGATTCGGCAGCTCGCAACCTGGGCCTCAAGGGTCAGATCCCACACGATGAGCGCTACGACCGGGCCGATGAGTTCATGGACGTCATGTACAAGCTCTTCGAGGGTTCGATCAACCCCGAGGCTCTCAAAGCCGACGCCGAGGCGAACGTCTTCGTCGACCCCGCGCAGGTCCACGACATCGACCACGAGGGCAAGTTCTTCACTGTCCCCGGACAGGCGCTCGCCGTGCCCGGCCCCCAGGGCACTCCGCTGCTGTTCCAGGCCGGTGCCTCGAAACGCGGACAGGAATTCGCCCTCGACCACGCCGAGGCGATCTTCTTCTCCGGCCCGACACCGCAGATCCTGCGCAGCTGGGTCGACAAGGTCCGTGACGGACTCGAGGAGCGCGGACGTGCCCGTGACTCCGTGAAGATCTTCGCTCTGGCCACCGTCATCGTCGACGACACCGACGAGGCGGCCGAGGCACGTCTGGCCGACTACCGCAGTTACGTCGACACCGAATCCGCGCTTTCCCTCTTCGGCGGCTGGACCGGAGTCGACCTGTCCGGAGCGAACCCGGAGGACACGCTCGAATACGTGTCCACCGATGCCAATCAGTCCGCGCTCGCCTCCTTCACGACCATGGCAGGGGACAAGGCGTGGACGATCCGTGACCTCGCAGAATTCGTCGCACTCGGAGGCCGCGGTCCGGTCATCACCGGATCGCCCGCGACCGTCGTCGACGAATTCCAGCGGTGGATGGATGAGGCCGACATCGACGGCTTCAACATCGCTGCAGCCGTCCGCCCGGCCGATGCCGAACGCTTCACGAAGTACGTCTCACCTGAGCTGCGCCGTCGCGGACTCCTGCCCGAACCGGTTGCCGGAGCCACGGTGCGCGAAGCTCTCACCGGCGGTGGCCCGCGGCTGGCCGACGACCACAAGGGCGCCGGCTTCCGTCTCGACGCCGCCCGCGTCTGAGTCTCTCCGTCGCCCAGGTCGCCGGAGCAGCCCGGCCACCGAGGCGGCTGTCCGCCGGAGCAGCCCGGCCACCGACGCAGTCCAGGTCGCCGAGGCGGCTGTCCGGCGGTGCGGGCACTGACCTTGCCGGCCCGCCTGGGGCATAATGGTCTGCGGCCGTTTTCCGATCCGTCGACCGAACAGAGACCGCGTATGAGTACTTCGACGCCGCTGACCACCACCGAATCCGCCGCCGAGCGCGGCTACCGGCGCAAGGCGCTCTTCGCCGCCGCGATCGGCTACGGACTCGACGGCTTCGACCTCCTCGTCCTCAGCTTCGCCCTCTCGGGCATCATCGCCACCTTCGGTCTCAGCGACGTTCGGGCCGGTTCGCTGTCGACGATCACCCTGTTCGGCGCCGTGCTCGGCGGCATCGTCTTCGGCGCGCTGGCCGACCGGTTCGGCCGAGTCCGGGTGCTGACGTGGACGGTGCTCGTCTTCGCCGTGTTCACCGGACTCTCCGCGCTCGCGCAGGGATACTGGGACCTCGCGGCCTATCGATTCATCGCCGGCATCGGCATCGGCGGGGAATTCGGCATCGGCATGGCCCTGGCCGCCGAGGCGGTCCGTGCCGACCAGCGGGCGCGAGCCACCTCGTGGGTCGGGGTGGGCTTCCAACTCGGCGTCTTCGCCGCCGCCCTCGTCTCCGCACCGGTCATCGCAGCCTGGGGATGGAGGGGGCTGTTCGTCATCGGCCTCTTCCCTGCCGTGTTCGCGTTCGTCGTCCGCCGTGGAGTCGAGGAGCCGGAGAAGTTCGTGCGCTCCCAGGTGGACGAGGGCGGCCAGACGGAGGCGAAGACGCACGAGTCCTTCGCCGCGAAGCTCGGCGCACTCGTCAGGGACCGTACGACACTCAAGGTCACGGTGGCGCTGACCATCCTCACCAGCGTGCAGAACTTCGGCTACTTCGGCATCATCACCTGGCTGCCGAACTACCTCTCCGAGCAGATGGGACTCGGTGTGACGAAGGGATCGCTGTGGACGGCGGTGACGGTCGTGGGCATGCTCGCGGGAATCCTCGTCTTCGGGCAGATCGCCGACCGCCTCGGCCGGCGTCCGGCATTCTGGATCTTCCAGGTCGGAGCCATCGTCTCCATCCTCGTCTACTCTCAGTTGAGCGATCCGAGTGCGCTGCTGGCAGGCGGCTTCTTCATGGGCGCCTTCGCCAACGGCATGATCGGCGGTCACGGGGCTCTGCTGGCCGAGATGTACCCGACCGAGGTCAGGGCCACCGCACAGAACGTCATCTTCAATGTCGGCCGCGCCATCGGCGGCCTGGCCCCCGTCGTCATCGCTCTGCTGGCCGGGTCCCTCGGCTTCGGCTTCGCCCTGGCGCTGCTGCCCGCCATCTACGTCCTCCAATTCCTCGCGATGTTCCTGCTGCCGGAGAGGCGTGGGGCCGAACTCACCTGAACCGCACCTTCCGCAGTCTCTGTGAGGCCGCACACACGCGTGACGCTCTGTGACGGAAGAGGCGGATCGCGGTGCCACGCGCCGTCATAATCGACGCTTGTGAGCAATTCAGACACCGCCGCGAATCAGGCGACCACACGCATCATCTCCACCGCCTCCGACATCCACTCGGTCCTCGCCGAATTCGGCTCACAGGGGACGAAGACGAAGGCCGTGATCATCCTCGCCCTCGGCGGGATCTTCATGGACGCCTACGACTTCTCCTCGCTGGCCTTCGGCATCACGGCGATCCAGGAGCAGTTCGGGCTCTCCGGGTTCATGACCGGCCTCGTCAACGCCTCGATCATGATCGGCGCGGTCATCGGTGCCCTCTTCGGCGGCTACCTCGTCGACCGCTTCGGCCGCTACCGGCTGTTCATGGCCGATATGGTCTTCTTCGTCATCGCCGCGATCGGCTGCGCCCTGGCTCCGAACGAATGGGTGCTCATCGCCTTCCGCTTCGTCATGGGCATCGGCGTCGGTCTCGATCTGCCCGTGGCGATGGCGTTCCTCGCCGAATTCTCGAAGCTCAAGGGCAAAGGCAACCGCTCACAGCGCGTGAACTCGTGGTCGCCCGCGTGGTACATCGCCACCGGCGTCGGCTACCTCATCGTCCTCATCATCTTCGTGACCCTGCCGTATGACCAGCATGCGATCCTGTGGCGCATCGTCGTCGGCTTCGGTGCTGTACCCGCCCTCATCGTGCTCCTCGTCCGCCGCCGCTACCTCGCCGAGTCCCCGGAATGGCTGGCCAACCAGGGTGATCTGCGTGCGGCCGTCGACGTCATGCGCTCCCACCACAACCTCGACGTCGCGCTCGCCGCCGAGGCGTCCAGCGGTGCGGCAGAGGGACCGGAGGGCGAAATCGACAGGCCCGCAGCAGGACGGTGGCGTGGCTTCGCCGAACTCTTCTCCCCGAAATACCGAGTGCGCACCATCGTCGCTCTCTGCGTCTCCGTCTTCTCGACCTTCGGCTACAACGCCGTGGCCTATGGGACACCGCTCATCATCACCACGCTCTTCCACCAGACGCCGCTGATCACGATCGTCTCCTCGCTCATCATCAATCTGGGCTTCGGGGCCCTCGGCGGCCTGCTCGGCATGTCGATCGTCAACCGCTTCGGCACTCGGAAGATCACCTTCATCGGCTTCGTCGTCCAGGCCGTTGCGCTGGGTCTGCTGGCTCTCGTCGGCATCCCGAACGGGGCACTCGTCCTCGTCTCGGTCGCGATGCTCGCAGCCTTCGTCTTCGCGCAGGCCGGTGGACCGGGTGCGAACCTCATGAACTACGCGACCCTGTCCTACCCGACGCGGCTGCGTGGCATCGGCATCGGCTTCAACCAGTCCGTGCTCCGAGCCTTCTCGATCGTCTCGCTCATCATGTTCCCGATCCTCGCGGCCTCACTGGGCACCGGCGTGTTCTGGATCGTCGCCTGTGCGCCGCTGGCCGGAGCCATCGCGGTGGGCATCGTGGCGTGGGATCCGACGGCCAAGGACGTCGAGCGCGAAGAGTGACCACGACGGCACTCGGAAGGAATGGAATACCATTCCCTCCCATTGCGGGCCAGGCCTCGCCGAGGCGGCGCGACGGCGTCGTATCCCGCGTCACTGACCGCGCGAGACCACAGATGACGTGCGTTCGATCGGTGGCGTGGTCTTGCGGCGGGAGTGTGAGCCGCGTTACTCTGAGGCGACAGGAATTCGCCGTCGCAGCGCCTGGGAACCTCATTTGGTATCCCGGCGATGTGCTCATCACGCAGGAGTTGTGAGCCGCATGAGGAAGACCGAGACCTCGGAGGAGTCTGTGCCGTCGCGACTGGGGCCGAGCCCGGACCAGCTGGCCGCACACCGGATCAGTCCGCGCTTCTACAATGCCGACCTCGCGCCGAGCAAGAAGGAAGGGCGCAGCTGGACCGCGTACAGCGTGTTCACCCTGTGGGCCAACGATGTGCACTCCCTGGGCAACTACGGATTCGCCCTCGGGCTCTTCGCGCTGGGACTGGGCGCCTGGCAGATCCTCGTCGCCCTCCTCGTCGGCGCCGCTCTGCTCTTCTTCCTCCTCACCCTCTCGGGCTTCATGGGACACAAGACCGGGGTTCCCTATCCGGTGATGAGCCGCATCGCCTTCGGCATCCACGGCGCCCAGCTGGCCGCCTCGGTGAGGGGGATCGTCGCGATCGCCTGGTTCGGCATCCAGACCTACCTGGCCTCGAGCGTGCTCAACGTCCTCCTCATCACCCTCATCCCCAGCCTTCAGGCCTGGGCAGACACAGAATTCCTCGGTCTGTCCGGACTCGGCTGGTTCTCCTTCACCCTGCTCTGGATCGTTCAGGTCATCATCGTCAGCTACGGCATGGAGATGATCCGCAAGTACGAGGCGATCGCCGGCCCCATCATCCTCGTCACCTTCCTCGCCCTGGCCGTATGGATGCTCTCACGCGTGGACTTCTCGATCTCCTGGTCCCGGGACGGCGCCCTGTCCGGGTGGCCGATGTGGATGCACATCCTCGGCGGCGGTGCTCTGTGGGTCTCGATCTACGGCACCTTCGTGCTCAACTTCTCCGACTTCACCCGGGCAGCGAAGAAGAAGGGATCGATCGTCGTCGGCAATTTCTGGGGGATCCCCATCAACATGCTCGTCTTCGGCCTCGTCGTCATCTCGCTGGCCGGAGCCCAGTACGAACTCGACGGCACCGTCATCACCTCACCCGCCGACATCGTGCAGACCATCGGCAGCCCGATCCTGCTGGCCCTGGCCTCGCTGTCCCTGCTCATCCTCACGATCGCGGTCAACCTCATGGCCAACTTCGTCGCCCCGACCTACGCCCTGACCAACCTCTTCCCCCGCCACCTCAACTTCCGCTCGGCCGCGATCGTCTCGGCGATCATCGGCTTCGTCATCCTGCCGTGGAACCTCTACGACTCACCCGTCGTCATCGTCTACTTCCTCGGCGGGCTCGGTGCTCTGCTCGGACCGCTGTTCGGCATCATCATGGTCGACTACTGGGTGGTGCGGAAGACGAAGGTCAACGTTCCCCAGCTCTACACCGAAGCCGGCGACGGAGAATACTTCTACCACCACGGCGTGAACTGGCGGGCGATCGGCGCGTTCATCCCCGCCTCGGCGATCTCCCTCGTCTTCGCCCTCGTCCCGACCTTCGCCGGGCTCTCCGAGTTCTCGTGGTTCTCCGGAGCGGCCCTGTCAGCGATCATCTACTTCGTCATCGCCCGCCGGGACTTCACCTTCCGCGAGGTCGACGGCGAGGAGATCGCCGTGCCGACCACCCACTGACCCCTCTGCAACCCCAGCGCACCGCCCGCCGCCGACCATGATGGAGCCACCCGTGAGAATACTCGTCGCCAACGTGAACACGACGGAGTCGATGACCGAGGGCATCGCCCGAGCCGCACGCGCCGTCGCCTCGCCGGGCACCGAGATCATCGGACTCACCCCGAGGTTCGGTGCCGAGTCCTGCGAGGGCAACGTCGAAAGCCACCTCGCGGCCCTCGGCGTCATGGACGCCGTGCTCGGCTACGACGGTGACTACGATGCGGTGATCCAAGCCGGCTACGGAGAACACGGGCGGGAGGCCCTCCAGGAACTCCTCGACGTCCCCGTCGTCGACATCACCGAGGCGGGGGCCGCGCTGGCGATGTTCCTCGGGCGCCGCTACTCGGTGGTCACCACGCTCGATCGCACCGTCCCGCTCATCGAGGACCGGCTGCGCCTGGCCGGACTCGACGCCCACTGTGCCTCGGTGCGGGCCTCGGGTATGGCGGTCCTCGAGCTCGAAGAGAGTCCGGACCGTGCCGTCACCGCGATCGCCGACCAGGCCGCCGAGGCGGTCGAGCGTGACCGTGCCGAGGTCATCGTCCTCGGGTGCGGGGGAATGGCCGATCTCGGCCGGACAATCACGGATCGGTGCGCCGTCCCCGTCGTCGACGGCGTCACGGCCGCGGTCAGGCTCGCCGAATCCCTCGTCGGACTCGGCCTGAGGACCTCGAAGGTGAGGACCTATGCACCCGCCCGGCCGAAGCGGATGAGCGGGTGGCCCTTCCCCGGCGTCGGCGATGCGGGCGGTCGCACTGCGGACGGCCTGGGAGCCGCTGCGAGGGACTGAGGCTCACTCCTCCTCGGGCGGTTCCCCCTGCTCTGCTGCCTCTTCCGGCACCGCTCGTTTCTCCTCGACGGCCCGGGCCAGGCGCTCGGTGTGCTTGTCATGCTGGTCCTGGCTGGTGCCCAGGTGTCGGTTGGCCAGTTCCCCGGCCTTCGTCTGGTCACGCCTGGCGATGGCGTCGAAGAGTTCGGCATGCTCGGTTGCGACGACATCGAGATCGTCATGCTGGCTCAGCTGCCAGCGCATCCGGGAGTCGAGCAGCGCCCCGATCTCTCCGAGCAGTTCGTTGCCGGTGAGCTCGGTGACGATGGCGTGGAACTCCGCGGCGCTGCGATGGGCGCCGACGACGTCACCGTTCTGCGACAGCTCCCGGCCCCTGCGCATCGTCGATTCGAGACGCGCGAGGCCCTCACGGGTGTGGCGCTGTGCGGCGAGTTCGAAGATCAGCACGTCGAAGACGGTGCGCACTTCGTTGAGGTCGGCGATGTCGCTGGGGGAGAACTCGCGCACGGTCGACCATGTGTTCGGTCGCGTCGTGACCAGGCCCTCCGAGGCGAGCTGCTTGAGTGCCTCGCGGATGGGCACGCGGGAGACCCCGAGCTCCTCGGCGAGGTTGCGTTCGACGAGTCTCTCTCCCGGCAGTCGGATGCCGTCGATGATCTGGTTGCGCAGGACCTCGGTGACCCGCACCGTCTCGGAGCGCGGAGTTCCACTGTTCATCGGCACGCCTCCTCAGCGGCGCATCGCGCGGCCGAGCACGTCGAGGCCGACCGAGCCGAGCCCGAGCGCCTTCGTATGGAAGGCCTTGAGATCGAAGTCGGCACCCGCCTCGGCGGCAGCCTCGTCGCGGAACTGCTCCCACAGCCGCTGACCGATCTTGTAGCTCGGCGCCTGGCCGGGCCAACCGAGGTAGCGGTCGAGTTCGAAGGCGAGGAATGAGCGGTCCATCGCGACGTTGTCGGTGAGGAACTGCCAGGCCTTCTCACGGTTCCAGATTCCTCCGCCGAGGCTGGTCGGAGCCTCGAGTCCGAGGTGGAATCCGATGTCGAGGACGACGCGGGCGGCCCGCAGCCGCTGCGAGTCGAGCATGCCGAGGTAGTCGCCGGGTTCGTCGAGGAAGCCGAGGTCGGCCATGAGCTTCTCCGCGTAGAGAGCCCAGCCCTCACCATGACCGGAGACCCAGCACATCAGCCGTCGCCACCGATTGAGTGTGTCGGAGACGTAGGTGGCCTGACCGACCTGCAGGTGGTGACCGGGCACGCCCTCGTGATAGACGGTGGTCTTCTCCTGCCAGGTCGCGAACTCCGTGACGCCCTCGGGCACCGACCACCACATCCGACCCGGACGGGAGAAGTCGTCGGTGGGGCCGGTGTAGTAGATCCCACCGGTCGCCGACGGCGCGATCATGCACTCGATCGTGCGCACCGGCTCCGGGATGTCGAAGTGGGACTTCCCGAGCTCGGTGATCGCCTCGTCGGCGACCCGCTGCATCCAGTCGCGCAGCGCCTCCGAGCCGTGCAGGGTCCGCTCGGGATCCTGATTCAGCATCTCCATGACCTCGAAGAGTCCGGCACCCGGAGCGATCTTCTCGGCGACCTCACGCTGTTCGGCGTCGATGCGGGCGAGCTCCTCGAGCCCCCAGGCGTAGGTCTCGTCGAAGTCGACCTCGGCACCGAGGAAGTCACGCGAGTGCAGCGCGTAGGCGTCGCGACCGCACGCCTCGTTCTCCGGTGCCTGCGGCAGCAGAGTCTCGCCGAGGAAGTCGGCGAGCTCATCGAAGGAGGCCCGAGCCGCCTCGGCGCCGGTGTTCAGAGTGGACTGCAGGGTCTCCGGGACTGCGGCGGCACCGGCGACGAGGGCATCGAAATTGCTGCCCGGACGGGCGAGGGCGCGGGCCTGTTCGATGACCTTCTCGACCTGGATCCGCGCGGAGACCCGGCCCTGTTCGGCCGCGAGGCCGAGCGATTCCCGGTACCCGGCGACGGAGGCGGGCACGGCGGCAAGCGTCGTCGCGATCTGCTCCCAGTCCTCGGTCGACGCTGTGGGCATGAGGTCGAAGGCATCGCGGATGTCCTGGAGCGGGGAGGCGATGACGTTGAGGCTCGCGTGGCGGTTCCCCGCCTCGAAGTGATCCCGGTCGACGCCGAGGCGGTCGCGCATCGCATCGATGGTGACGCGGTCGACCTCGTCGAGTTCGCTCGTCCGCTCCACCTCATCGAGCTTCGCCAGCGTCTCGACGGTGAGATCGTTGGACGCGGCCAGTCCCGCGGGGGAGAAGTCGTCGAATCCCTTCGCACCGTCGAGGCCGAGGTAGAGGGCGAGGGAGGGGGAGAGGGCGAGGGAGCGGTCGACGTAGTCTTCGGCGACGGCGTCGACGGCTGAGGGGGTTCTCTTCTGGGTCATGGATCCCACCCTATCGCGAGCTGCGTCACGTTCGGCCCGGACACCTGCACCTTCTTCGCGTCGAACCCGCTAATGTGTCAGTGTTCCCGACGCACAGCAGAAAGCGAGACCGATCACCCGTGGCACGAGCGAAGCTGTGGACGAAGGACTTCATCGTCGGGATCGGGCTCAACCTGTCGATGTCGATGGTGTTCTACCTGCTCATGACGTCCATGGCCGGGTATGCGGTCGCGCGCTTCGCCGCGGGAGAGGCCGCTGCCGGCTTCGCGTCCTCGTCATTCGTCCTCGGCGCGGTCGTGGCACGCGTGCTCACCGGAAAGTATCTCGACTTCATCGGACGACGCAGACTCCTCGTCATCACCATGTCGGCCTCCGTCCTCGCCTCTCTGGCCTATCTCGTCGCCGATGACCTTACCCTTCTGCTGGGACTGCGCATCGTCCACGGCATCGCCTTCGGTGCCGGGAACACGGCGATCATGACCGCGATCCAGAGCATCATCCCCTCCTCCCGCCGCGGCGAGGGGACCGGGTACTTCGGCACGGCGACGACCCTGTCGACAGCGCTGGGGCCGTACCTCGGTGTCATCATCCCGCGCCAGTTCGACTTCGCGATGCTCTTCGTCGCCTCGGCGATCATGTCCGTCATCGCACTTGCGTGCTGCCTCCTCATCCGGCTGCCGGTCCAGGAGCTCAGCGACTACCAGCGCCGAACCAAATGGCACCTCAAACTCGGCACCCTGGTCGATCGCGACGGCCTGCGCATCGGTTCGGTCATGCTGCTGGCCGGCACCGCCTATGCCGCCGCGCTGGTCTTCCTCGCCGGCTACGCCGCCGAACACGGGGTCGCGCCCGCGGCTTCCCTGTTCTTCGTCGCCTTCGCCGTCGCTTCACTGGTGGCACGCCTGTTCGTCGGTCGGCTGCAGGACGTGTTCGGAGACAACGCGGTGATCTTCCCGGTCTTCGTCTGCGACATCGCTGGGAACATCCTGCTGGCCCTGTGGCCGACGATGACCGGAATCATTCTGGCCGGTGTGCTCATCGGCCTCGGCTTCGGCTCCCTCATGCCCTGTATGCAGGCGATCACCGTCAAATCCGTGCCGATGAACCGCGTCCCCGTGGCCACCGCCTCGTTCTTCCTCCTCCTCGATGCCGGATCGGGCATCGGCCCCGTCGTCCTCGGCTTCCTCTACCCGATGACGGGAGGAAACGGCATGTTCCTCGTCTGCGCGGGGCTCGTCGTCGTCTCCATCGGCGTCTACATCTGGGTGCACGGACATCGCCGAGGCGGTCGTCCCGGACGCGAGTTCGTCGCCTGATCCCACCCCATTTGCTACCCGACGGCGGCGCAGCAACCTCGCGCGAAGTTGCTGCGCCGCCGTCGGGTAGCAAATGGGAGGTTTTGTGGGGGTGGGGATCGGGATAGCCTTGAGGAGGTGGTACTCCCACTGACCGCACCTGCGCCCGTTTCCCGGAGGATGAGAATGAAGTTCGCGCTCGCTCAGATCAACTCGACTACCGCAGTGGCCGACAATCTCGAGAAGGTCCGGACCTTTGCACGCTCAGCCGCCGAGGCGGGGGCGCGCTTCATCGTCTTCCCCGAGGCGACGATGTCGGCCTTCGGATCCGGGCTGCGGACGATCGCCGAGGACAACGTCGAGACCTGGCGGGACGCCCTGACCGAACTCTCCGCCGAACTCGACATCACCGTCATCGTCGGCGAATTCGCGACCACCGAAGACAAGGTCATCAACCTGCTCGCCGTCTACACGCCGTCGGGGGAGCGGTCCGACTACGCGAAGATCCATCTCTACGACGCCTTCGGCTTCAAGGAGTCGGACACCGTCGAAGCCGGCGAGGAGCCCGCGGTCATCGACATCGACGGTGAGGACATCGGACTTGCCCTGTGCTACGACATCCGCTTCCCCAAGCTCTTCGCCGAGCTCAGCCGTCGCGGTGCCAGGCTGGCCGTCGTCGCCGCTTCGTGGGGAGCCGGTCCCGGGAAGGTCGAGCAGTGGGAACTCCTCGCCCGAGCCCGGGCACTGGATTCGAATATGTTCATCGCGGCCCTCGGCCAGGCCGACCCCGAGGTCTCCGGGGTCGATGTGCCGAAGAAAGGCCCGACCGGAGTCGGTCACAGCCTCGTCTCCGATCCCTTCGGGTCGGTGCTGACCTCGCTCGACGGTGCCGAACACCTCGAGATCGTCGACCTCGACCTGGCGGGCGCTGACAAGGCGGCCGAGGCGGTGCCCGTCCTGACCAACGCCAAGCTCGGCTACTGAAACCGGCCGCCCCCGACCTGCACCGGCTTCGCTGAGCGCGAGTCGCGCCCGACCGGCGCTGTCCGGACGGCTGTGTCCGAGAACACAAAAATTGCACTTGAGGTAAAAATGCACTGAGTGCAACAATGGGGTCATGACGTCCAGTTCAGACAGCGCGACCCCGGCTCCGGCAGAGGGGCTGCGCGAACGCAAAAAGCGCGAACGCGGTCAGGCCCTGCGCCGTGCCGCGATCGATCTCGCCCTCGAGAAGGGCTATCACAACGTCACCGTCGAAGACATCTGCGAACGCTGCGGAGTCTCGAGGCGGACGTTCTTCAACTACTACTCGTCGAAGGAAGAGGCCCTCCTCGGGCGCGCCGACACCGTGTTCGACGAAGAGGATCAGCCGGCCATCGAGGAATTCGAAGCCGGCGGCCCCCACGGCAGACTCATCGCCGACCTCGAACACCTGCTCGGCTTCGTCGTCGCCACCCGGATGGGCAAGCGCGAGGAGATGCACCAGTATCGCCTCATGCTCAAGCAGGACCCCTCGCTGCTGCAGCTGCAGATGGCCCGGATGGGCAACAATGAACGGCTCTTCCGGCAGATCATCCAGCGCCGCCTCGACGGCCGCCCGCGGACCGCCTCGGCGCCGCTGTCACCCTCCGACGCCGCGACGACCCCCTGCTCCGCCGATCAGGACGAGGACCCGGTGTCGGCACGTGCCGAGGCCGTCGCGGCATTGGCGATGATGGCTCTCAAGGCGACAATCACCCGGCTGCGCCGAGCGGAAGGGGATCCGAAGCCCATCATCGCGGAGCTCTTCGACGAACTGCGTTCGATCTTCAAGGAGGAATCAGCATGAGTGCTGCATCCACGACGGCCGAAAAGGCCCCGATCGTCCTGACGAAGCGGACGATCATCCTCATCTTCTCCGCGCTCATGGCCGCGATGTTCTTAGCGACCCTCGATCAGACGATCGTGTCCACGGCGATGCCGACGATCGTCGGCGAACTCGACGGGGTCGAGCATCAGGCGTGGCTGGTCACGATCTATCTGCTGGCGATGACCATCGTCATGCCCCTCTACGGCAAGTTCGGCGATATGTGGGGCCGGAAGATCATCTTCCTCGTCGCCATTGCGATCTTCGTCATCGGCTCGTTCGGTTCGGGCCTGTCGCAGAACTTCTGGGAGCTCATCGCCTGGCGCGGTTTCCAAGGCCTCGGCGGTGGCGGACTGATGATCCTGTCCCAGGCGATCATCGCCGACATCATCCCCGCGAGCGAACGCGGAAAGTACATGGGTCCGCTCGGTGGTCTGTTCGCGATCTCGAGTGTGCTCGGACCGGTCCTCGGCGGGTTCTTCACCCAGCACATGGACTGGCGCTGGTGCTTCTGGATCAACGTGCCGATCGGCATCATCGCCTTCCTCATCGCTCTCTTCGCGCTCAAGCTGCCCAGCCACCGCTCGGATCAGAAGGTCGATATCCTCGGCATCGTCCTCATGGTCGCCACGACCTCACAGCTCATCCTCGTCACCAGCTGGGGCGGCCACGACTACGACTGGGACTCACCGACGATCATCGGCCTCATCATCGGCACCATCGTCGCCGGTGTGCTCTTCGTCCTCGTCGAGTCGAAGGTCGCGAACCCGATCATCCCGATCCACCTCTTCCGCAATCCGACGTTCGTCCTCTCGACGACCATCGGCCTGCTGCTGGGGCTGGGCATGTTCTCCGCGATGGCGTTCCTGCCGACCTTCCTGCAGATGGCAGGCGGCACCGACGTCACCGGATCGGGTCTGCTCATGCTGCCGATGATGGCCGGTGTCATGCTCACCTCGATCGTCTCGGGCATCATCGTGTCGAAGACGGGCAAGTACAAGATCTACCCGCTTGCCGGCACCCTCATCGCCGGTGCCGCGCTGGCGTGGATGACGACGATGACCGCGGACACCTCGATGGTGCTCATCGGCACCATGATCTTCACGATGGGCTTCGGACTGGGCCTGGTCATGCAGATCATCGTCCTCGTCATCCAGAACTCGGTGGATCCGAAGCTCGTCGGCACGGCCACCTCGACGAACAACTACTTCCGCGAGATCGGCGCGTCGGTCGGCACCGCCCTGTTCGGGTCGATCTTCACCACGCGCCTGTCGGACAAGATCGCCGAGGCGATGCACGGCCTGCCGGCGGACGCGGCCAATGCCGCCGCCGGGGCCCCGTCGACCGATTCGCTCACGCCGGAGTCGGTGGCCGATCTGCCGGGTCCGATCCACGACCTCGTGGTCGGAGCCTATGCCGATGCGCTGGCGCCGTCGTTCTGGTACATGGTCCCCGTCTTCCTCGTGGCCTTCGTCCTCGCCTGGTTCCTCCCGCAGCTCAAGCTCTCCGACGTCGCCGGCATGGTGGCCCGCGGTGAGGCCGTGTACGGAGAGGACATGGGCGGGCGCGCGAACGCGAACGCCGGCACCGACACCGACGTCAACACCGACACCGAGGCGACCGCGGGCGAGGGGCGCCTGTCCACGGTCACCGTGGCTGAGGGAGCGCAGCCGGACCTCGGCGCCGATACGGGCACGATCCACCGCGCCGATGATGCGAATCGACTGTGGGCCGACCCGGACAAGGAGCAGTACCGGCTGAAGTGATCGGTCCCCGAAGTGGGATGAGAATGGGGCCGGCGGAAGAGGAATCCTCTTCCGCCGGCCCCATTCGGTTCGACTGAAACGGTGAGAATGCCTCAGCGACCCAGATGCTGGTCCCAGGTCTGGGGGAGTCGCCTGCGCACGTTCCTGCGCGGTGCTCGGAAGCCTGCTCTGTCGCCCTTGCGGGTCTCGGACTCGTCCGCGGCAGCGGCCTGCTGGGCGGCATAGGCGATCGCGACCTGGCGGATCGCGACGACGGCGGCCACCGCGGCCGCGCTGGCCATCTCATCGCTGATCGGCTCGCCGTCATCGGAGTGCACCTGGGACCGTCCCTCGACGGACGGCACCCTCAGAGCGTCGTCGATGGGTTCGGGGTCCGTGCCTGTGGGCGCGTCCGCCTCGGTGTCGGTCTGCGCTTCCTCACTCATAGTGGGATGTTACCGTGCTTGCGCGCGGGCGCGTCGACGTGCTTGTTCTTCAGCGCACGCAGCGCACGGACGATCCGGTTGCGGGACTCGCTGGGCTTGATGACCGCGTCGATGTAGCCCTCTTCGGCCGCGAGGTACGGGTTGAGCAGAGCATCCTCGTAGTCCTGGATGAGCTCGCTGCGCTTGGCCTCCACATCCTCACCGGCCTCCTCGGCAGCCTTGAGTGTGCGACGGTAGACGATGTTCGCCGCCCCCTGGGCTCCCATGACCGCGATCTGCGCGCTCGGCCAGGCGAGGTTGATGTCCGCGCCGAGCTGCTTCGACCCCATCACGCAGTACGCACCGCCGTAGGCCTTGCGGGTGATGAGCGTGACCAGAGGGACGGTCGCCTCGCCGTAGGCGTAGATGAGTTTCGCCCCGCGGCGGATGATGCCGCCGTACTCCTGATCGGTTCCGGGGAGGAACCCGGGCACGTCGACGAAGGTGAGGATCGGGATGTTGAAGGCGTCGCAGAGGCGGACGAAGCGGGCCGCCTTCTCCGAGGCGTCGATGTCGAGCGTGCCGGCCAGCTGCATCGGCTGGTTGGCGATGACGCCGACGCTCACCCCTTCGACACGTCCGAAGCCGGTGACGACGTTCGGCGCGAAGAGCTCGGAGACCTGCAGGAACTCACCGTCGTCGAGGATCGTGGTGACGACGTCGAGGATGTCGTAGGGCTGCGACGGCGAGTCCGGCATGAGCTTATCCAGCGCCTCGTCCTCCGGGCTCAGCGACAGATCGGACTCGAATTCGTCGGCGTCGGCCGGGTCGAGGTTGTTCTGGGGAAGGAAGGAGAGCAGGTCGCGCACATAGTTGACCGCGTCCTCCTCGTCGCTGGCGAGGTAGTGGGCGTTGCCGGAGACCGTGTTGTTCGTCCGTCCGCCGCCGAGCTCCTCATGCCCGACGGATTCGCCGGTGACGGTCTTGATGACGTCGGGACCGGTGATGTACATGTGGCTGATCTGGTCGACCATGATCGTGACGTCGGTCAGCGCGGGGGAGTAGACCGCGCCGCCGGCGGAGGGGCCCATGATCAGTGAGATCTGCGGGATGACTCCGGAGGAGGCGACGTTGAGGCGGAAGATCTCGGCGAACAGCGCGATCGATCCCACGCCCTCCTGGATGCGGGCGCCGCCGGAGTCGTTGATGCCGATGATCGGGCAGCCGAGCTTGAGCGCGAGCTTCTGCACCTTGACGATCTTGCGGCCGTTCGCCTCTGCCAGGGACCCGCCGAGGACGGTGAAGTCGTGGGCGAAGACGGCGACGGTCTTGCCTTCGATCGTGCCCAGTCCGCAGACCACTCCGTCACCGTCGGGGCGGTTGTTCTCCATCCCGAACTGGTGGTTGTGGTGGCGGGCGAATTCGTCGATCTCCTGGAAGGAGTCGGCGTCGAGGAGAGCTGTGATGCGTTCACGGGCGGTCTGCTTGCCGCGGTTGTGCTGATTGTCCACCGAGCGCTGGTTGCCGGTGTGGGCCGCGTCCCGACGCTCGGTGAAAGCGTCGATGCGCTCGGCTGTTGTCCGTGGGGTATCCGTCATACCTCCCACAATAACGACGCATCAGCGTTTCATTGTGCACTCTCGCCAAAAGAATCTAGAGTGGACTGGTGAACAGCCAACACATTCCTCTGCTCGTCGATTCGGCCTCGGTGATCCGCGCCGCTGCGGACCGCGGAGTTTCGATCCCACGTCTGATCTGGGACGATACGTGCCCGTCCACGAACGACGAATTGGCCTCGCTGGTCCGCGAGCAGGCCGTCGGCGGCGAGGCCCCGGCCGAGTTCACCATCCGCGGCACCGACTTCCAGAACTCCGGTCACGGTCGACTGGGCCGGACCTGGACGGTCCCTGCCCGACGCTCCCTGACGTGGTCGATCCTGCTCACTCCGCCGGTCGGATTCTCACGCTGGGGGTGGATCCCGCTCATCGCCGGTGAGGCCGTGCGCTCCGCCGTCGCCGAGGCGGGTGTGCCCGCCGTGATCAAGTGGCCCAACGACGTCCTCACCGTCGACGGGAAGAAGCTGTGCGGGATCCTCGCCCGTGTCGAACCGCTGCCGCAGGGGCCGCAGATCATCCTGGGAATGGGGCTGAACACCAGGCTGGAGCCGGACGACCTGCCTCGTGCCGATGCGAGCTCACTGGCCATCGAGACCGGCGTGGACGGTTCAGAGATTGATCATGAAGCATTGCTAGTCTCCATCCTGAGCACACTGATTCCCTGTTACAGAGAGCTGACGGAATATGGCGAGACGGATTTCCGGGACAGCCCCACGGCGCACCGGGTGCGTGAGCACATGGTGACGCTGGGGACGCAGGTCAGAGTGGAGAAGCCCGACGGCTCAGAACTCATCGGCATCGCCACCGGCCTCGACTCCGGAGCCGACCTCATCATCGATGACCGGGTGTCCGTCAGCGCCGGCGACGTTCACCATCTGCGTCCCGTCTCCATCCCGCCCGGAACCGTCCCGCCCGGCCCCGACGGAGGTGAGCACTGATGTCGATCGACGACGACACCGACGCAGTTTACGCAGACGCAGCGGCCGAGCACGGTGCCTCGACAGCCTCGGTGCAGGGGATCGAACACGGTGATGACGACCTCCTCCGCGGGCTCGGATCCGCCGACGAGGACGACACCGACGCGAAGGAGACCGGCGGCGCGAGCAGTGCGGCCCACTTGACATTGCCGACGCAGACCGCGGCCCACTCGGCGGCACCGTCGCATTCGGCCGTCTTCGATGCCTCCGCGCCCGACGAAGAGCCGGAAACTGCCGACGCAGATGAGAGCCTCGACGACGTGCCCGAGGACTCTGTGGCCGCCGCCGAGGACTTCTTCGGGGGACTGCACGAGGACCCGCGAACCTCGGCGATTCCCATCGTCGACGCTGACGGCGCCGAGGCGGCCGACGACGATGACCCCGACTTCGACGACACGATCTACGAGACACGGACTGCGGCCGAACGCCTCGAAGAGATCCTCCTCGACGGCAAACGCGTCCTCGATCGCCGGGAAGCGGCCAAACTCGGCGGCATCTCCACCGTCTCGGCGCGCAAGATGTGGCGCGCACTGGGCATGTCACAGGCGAAGGAGACGGACAAGGCCTACACAGTCAGCGACGCCCATGCTCTGCGGATCTGGGCGAAGCCCGTGGCCGACGGACTCATCGATCAGACGACCGCGCTGTCCCTGGCCCGTGCGATCGGACAGACCACCGACCGCCTCGTGGTCTGGCAGATGGAGACCCTCGTCGAATTCCTCACCGAGGAGAAGGGTCTGAGCGACCCGGAGGCCAGGCGGGACGCCCTGCAGGTCGTCGAGGACATGATCGACCCGCTGCAGAAGATGCTCACCTACTCGTGGCGACGCAACCTCGCCGATGTCATGGGTCGCCTCAACGTCAACGTCTCCGACGGACTGGCCATGGACAACAGGCAGGGCTGGTACGACTCCTCGATGCCGCTGGCCCGTGCGGTCGGTTTCATCGACCTCGTCTCCTTCACCCGCCTGTCCCAGCAGATGGAGCCCAGGCAGCTGGCGGACATGGTCCAGGAGTTCCAGGGTATGGCCTACAACATCGTCGCCACCGGCGGCGGTCGCGTCATCAAGACCGTCGGCGACGAGGTCTTCTTCGCCGCCTCCACCCCCTTGGCCGGAGCCGAGATCGCCATGACGCTGATGGAGCGCGTCACCGCAGCCGAAGACCTGCCCCAGGCCCGCGTCGGCTTCGTCTGGGGGCGGGTGCTCTCACGCCTGGGCGATATCTTCGGCTCGAGCGTCAACCTCGCCGCGCGCCTGACCGCCGTCGCCGAGCCCGGCACGATCTTCACCGACGAGGAGACCGCTCGAGTGCTCTCGGCCTCCGACGACTACGTCTTCGAACCGCGACAGTCGATCTCGCTGCACGGGCTGGGAGAGACCTCGGTGGGGGAGATGAAGCGCGGCACCGCGACCCGGATGCGCCTCGACCTCGACGACGACACCGAGGCCTGAGGCCCGGCGTCGACACCGGGCCATGAGGCCCGGTCTCGGCTCAGAACAGAGCCGAGTCGTCGTCTCCGTCTTCATCGTCGTGGGAGACGATGATCGCGTCCTCGTCATCGAACTTCGAGCGCGCGATCTCGTCCTTGGCCTCATCGAGATCGAGGTCGAGTTCGTCGAAGCTCGTCGCCAGGCCCTGCTGTCCGCGCCGGCCCGATCCCGCAGACTTCCGTTTCGACGATGCTTGTGAACCCGACGATGCCCGCGCTTCCGCGGCTGAGTCGCTGCCGACGGCATCCGCGTCGTCTCCGTCAGCACCAGAGTCGGCACCCGTGCCTGCGCCGGTGGTGTGGTCGACGGCTTCTGCACCGCCGAGGCGGGGCAGCGTGCCGATGACATCGATCTTCGACTCCAGCGGAGAGCCCGTGCCGTCCCGTCGCGACAGCTCCCCCGGCAGGGTCCGGGCGCCGCCGCCGACGGCAGCGGCCTGCGGGGAGTCGCCGACCCAGGCCAGCGACAGCTCGGACTCTCCCTTGAGGAACTTGTGCGCACGCACCCCCGAGGTGGCCCTGCCCTTCGTCGGGAACTCGGAGAACTCGCTGACCTTGATCGACGAGGACGGGGCACCGTAGAAGTTCTCGCCGCTGGCGACGGTGACCACGGCGAAGCTGCCGAGTGCTTCGTCGGCGTCGCCGTCCTCATCGGTCTTCGCTGCCTTCGGCGTCATCCCGAAGAAGATCACCTGTGCCTCGGCGGCGACCTTGATTCCGGCGACACCCGAGGCGTTCCATCCCTGTGCGCGCAGGCCCGCGGCGTCGAATGCCAGCAGCTGGGCGTTCGAAGTGACGAACACGGCCAGGGAGTCATCGATGTCCTCCGGCTGGGCGACGCCGACGACGGTGTCCTTGCCCTTGAGGGTGATGGCCTCCCATTCGCTCTTGTTCGGTCGCCCCGCCACCGAGACGCGTTTGGCCACGCCCTGGGCGGTGCCGAGGACGAACTCCCGGTCGAGATCGATGAGGCCGAGGATCTTCTCGTCCTTCTCCAGTGCCGCATATTCGGCGATCTTCACTCCGCCGGCGACATTGGGCCGCGCCGCCGCGGGCGGCAGTGCGGGCAGGTCGACGACGTCGACCATGTGCAGCCGACCCATCGAGGTCACTGCTCCGACCTTGCCCTGCGTCGTAGTCACGATCTCCGAGCGCAGCGCATCATGGCTGGAGCGGCGCCCCTCACGCGCCAGCGGCGCAGCATCGGAGGTGCGGGCGATGCGCCCGGACGTCGAGAGGAGCACTCGGCAGGGGGAGTCGGCGATCTTGAGATTCGTCGGCGCCTTCTTGCCCTTGGCGCTGAGCTCCTTCATCGATCCTTCGATGAGCACCGTGCGTCGAGGCGAGCCGATGACCTCGGCGGTCGCCTCGAGCTCGGCGGCCACGAGCTCACGCAGCTTCGCCTCATCGGCGAGCAGCGATTCGAGATAGTCGATGCGCTTCTTCAGTTCGTCCCGTTCGGCTTCGAGCTCGAGACGGGAGAACTTCGTGAGCCTGCGCAGCTGCAGGTCGAGGATATAGGTCGCCTGGAGCTCGGAGAGCTCGAAGACGTCCATCAGCCGCGTCCGAGCCGTCGCCGCATCGTCGGAGGAGCGGATGAGTTGGATGACCTCGTCGATGTCGAGGATCGCGATGAGCAGACCTTCGACGAGGTGGAGCCGGTCCTTGGCCTTGCGCAGCTGGAAGACCGTGCGCCTGCGCACCACGTCGATGCGATGGGACAGGTAGACGGTGAGGAGCTCACGCAGTCCCAGGGTCCGCGGCTGCCCGTCGACGAGGCAGACATTGTTGATGCTGAACGATTCCTCGAGCGGTGTCTGGCGGTAGAGCTCGGCGAGGACGGCCTCGGGATTGAACCCGTTCTTCACCCCGATGACCAGACGCATGCCGTTCTTGCGGTCGGAGTAGTCGTCGATGGAGGCGATTCCCGTGAGCTTCTTCGCACCGACGGCGTCCTTGACCTTTGCCACCACTTTCTCCGGGCCGACGAGGTAGGGCAGTTCGGTGACGACGATGCCCTTGCGGCGGGCACTGATGTTCTCGAAGGACACGGTGGCCCTGGTGCGGAAGGTGCCGCGACCGGTCTCATAGGCCTCACGCACACCGTCGAGGCCGATGATCCGCCCGCCGGTGGGCAGATCCGGGCCGGGAATGTAGCGCATGAGCTCCGAGAGCCCGGCGTCGGGATTGCGGATGAGGTGGGCGCAGGCGGCGATGACTTCGCCGGGATTGTGCGGAGCCATGTTCGTGGCCATTCCGACTGCGATGCCCGAGGCGCCGTTGATGAGCAGGTTCGGGAAAGCGCTGGGCAGGACCTCGGGCTGGGTGAGCGTGTTGTCGTAGTTCGGGACGAAGTCGACGACGTCTTCGTCGAGCCCGGCGATCATCTGCATCGATGCGGTGGTCAGCCGGGCTTCTGTGTAGCGCGGGGCCGCAGGCCCGTCATCGAGGGAGCCGAAGTTGCCGTGGCCGTCGACGAGCGGCACACGCATGATGAAGTCCTGGCTCAGACGCACCAGTGCGTCGTAGATCGCGGTGTCGCCGTGCGGGTGGAGCTTGCCCATGACGTCACCGACGATGCGGGAGGACTTCACATGACCGCGGTCTGGTCGCAGCCCCATATCGCCCATCTGATAGACGATGCGGCGCTGGACGGGCTTGAGACCGTCCCTGGCATCGGGCAGGGCGCGGGAGTGGATGACCGAGACCGCATATTCGAGGAACGAACTCTCCATCTCTGATGAGACGTCGACTTCGATGACTCTGCCTTCGGGCATGGAACTCCTTTGACGCACGAACTGTTCGATTCGGTCGCCCGCCTGCGCCGAAGCGTCACTTCAGCGCACGAGGGCACCCGTCGATTCTAGCGTTCGATTCGAGGTCTCCGGCTCAATCAGGCGTTTCGGGAGGGTTCGTGTCGGAGTCTCAGGAGGTCTCGCGGCTCGCATTCAGCCACACGAAGAACTCCCTCATGTAGGTCTCGACGTGGTCGCGGTCGGCGGTTCCGGAGACGAGCTCGGAGAGCATCATTCCGGCAACCGAGCTGTTGAGCCTGCGGGCGTAGTCGGCGTCGACTCCCGCGATGCGCATGATGAAGTCGTGGATCGCGCGCAGGTTCTTCTCCTTGGCTGCCACTGCCTCGGGCGGCAGCGCCGGGTCGAGGCTGAGCATCATCATCGTGTAGAAGCGATTGCGGTCGGTGGTCAGCCAGTTCATGCAGAACTCGACGGCCACCTCGAGGGGTTCGGCACCCTCGGCGCGTATCTGTTCGGGCAGGCGCTCGAGCTGTTGGGAGTTGAGTTCGCCGATGCGCTCCATGATTCCGGTGATCAGGGCATCGCGGGTGCGGTAGACATTTGACGTCGAACCCACCGGCAGCTCTGCCAGGGCGTCGACGGCTCGGTGTGTGAGCCCGCGGACTCCTTGTTCGGCGACTACGGCGATCGCTGAGTCGGTGACGACGTCTCTGCGCGAAATCATGACTGTGAGGCCTCGCTCTCATGGGACACCCGCCGGATGCGGACGCCTGGGACGGTGGATGGCCAGTGACTGGCCACAGACTGCGGCCGCCTGAGCGACCACTCGGTAAAGCACGAATTCATAACGTTTCGTGGTGAACGGATACAGACACTACCTGTCGAGTCTGCGAATTGGTATAAGACGCGCCAGGCAGTCGGTCGGATTCGCATTTCTGCGTCTCCCCCTCCTCGGCCGCAGCAGGGTGTCCCGCCTTCGGTGTGTCGTCTCGGACCGAGGAGGCCCCTCGGACGAGGAACCGCGGATGCGGATCCGACCGCGTCATCGGCGCTCAGCTGAGGAGCCTGCGAGTGCCGTCGATGCGGGTCGGATCCGGCAGCAGATCCACACGGGCACTGAGCACATGCCCTTCGGCCTCCGTGGCGATCATCGGATGGATGACGAGTTCGAGGATCTGCGGGTGGCGTTCGACGAGCACCGAGAGCCTTTCGAGGACGTCGCTGAGCGGCTCGATGTTCATCGGGGGCAGGCCGCGGAAGCCGAACAGGCGCGGGGAGGCCTTGACCGTGCGGATCATGTCGTCAGCTTCCCGGTCGGTGAGGGGAGCGACCCGGTGCGAGACGTCGCCGAGCAGTTCCGTGGTGTCCCCGGCCAGAGAGAACGACAGCAGCGGCCCGAGGAGCGGGTCCTCACCGGCACGGATGACGCAGGGGACACCGTGGGGAGCCATGGCCTGAACGTCGACGAGGGGATCGTCATCGCCGATCACCTGGGTGATGATCCTCTGCACGGCGGCGAAGTCCTCGGCCAGCTCTTCTGGCGTATCGATGTTCAGGCGCACACCGCCGAGCTCCATCCGATGCCGGAGCACGTTGGTGACCGCCTTGAGCGCCACGGGATAGCCGATCTTCTCGGCGGCCGCGAGCCCCTCGTCGACCGAGGAGGCGGCGATATACGGCAGGACCTCGATTCCATAGGCGCGGAGCAGTTCTCTGGTGGCGTCGCGTTCGAGCCGCACCGGTGTGCCCAGTGTCGCTCCGTCCAGAGCCGAGTCGATGATCGAGCGCACCGCTCTGTCGTCGATGTCGTCGAGTTCGACGTAGCGACCGTGGTCGGCGGCCCGCCAGCGCGAGTAGTCAGTCGCCCGGGCCAGCGCCCACACGGCGTCCTCCGGGCCGATGTAGCTGGGCACCGTGCGGGAAACGCGATTGCCGTCCTCATCCTTGATGTAACTGGTCAGTTCGTCATGGACGCCCTGAATGCCGAGGAAGCAGGCCACCGTGGTCTTGTCCGACCGTGCGGCGGCCTCGGACAGCAGCGCGGCGATCTCCGACTCCTCGGCTCCCGCCGACGGAGTGAACGTGACGATGACCGAATCGATGTCGTCCCGGGCATACATCTCGTCGAGTTCGGCGCGGAAGGTCTGCGCGTCGACCTCCGGGTGCAGGGCCACCGGGTCGGTGTGCACGTGCAGTCCTTCGGAGCGGGCTCGCTGCATGAGCAGCGTGCCCATCGCCGCAGAGTTGCCGACGATGCCGGCCCGTCGTCCTGCCGGCAGCTTCTGCGTGGCGAAGACCTGCGCTAAGTCGAAGAGCTGATGGATGGTGTCGGCCCTGATCACTCCCGCCTGTTCGAGCACCTGATCGAGGGTGTTCGGGGCCAGGGAAGAGGTGCGCACGATGTGCCCGGGCGGCAGCTCTCTGCCGGTGAGGTCGGATTTGATGACGATGACGGGCTTGACGCGAGAGACCCTGCGCGCAATGCGGGAGAACTTCCGCGGATTGCCGATGGACTCGAGGTAGAGCCCGACGGTCTGTGTGGCCGGGTCCTCCTCCCAGTACTGGAGGAGGTCGTTGCCGGACAGATCGGCCCGGTTGCCCGCGGAGACGAAGGTCGAGACGCCCAGTCCGCGGTTCTTCGCCGCCGCGAGCAGCGCGGTGCCGAGTGCTCCGGACTGGCTGAACAGTCCGAGCGTGCCCGAGGCCGGCAGGAACGGGGCGAGGGAGGCATTGAGGGAGACGTTCTCGGCCTCGTTGACCAGTCCGAAGGAGTTCGGGCCGACGACCCGCATCCCGTAGGCCCGCGCGGTCGCGACCATCCGACGCTGCAGTTCGGCGCCGTCGGGGCCGGTCTCGGCGAAGCCGGAGGAGATGACGAGCACGGCCTTGATCCCGTGCACGGCGCAGTCCTTGACCACCTCGGTGACGGACTCGGCCGGGACCGCGATGACAGCGAGGTCGGCCTTGCCCGGCAGTGCATCGAGGCTCGGGTACGCCTGGACGCCGGCGATCTGATCGGCCTCGGGGTGGACGACCCAGAGGTCGCCTGCGAACTTCGCCGCGGTGATGTTGCGGATGAGCAGGTGGCCGGTGGAATTGCGTTTGCGGCTGGCGCCGATCACCGCCACCGAGGTGGGGTGGAGGACCGTGCGGACGCTCAGGGCCTCGGCCCTGTGCTCACGGGAGGCCTGCACCTCGATCGAGCGTGCCGTGGGGTCGATGTCGAACTTCACGGCCACGACGCCGTCGTCGAATCCGCGGGACACCTCGTAGCCGGCGGCCTGGAAGACCTGGAGCATCGAACGGTTCTGGGGGAGCACCTCGGCGGTGAAACGCTGGATTCCTGACTCCCTGGCCGCGGCGGCCAGGTGCTCGAGGAGGATCGACCCGATGCCGCGGCCCTGATGGGCATCGGCGATGTTGAACGCGACCTCGGCCTCGGTGTCGGAGATCTTGTCGAAACGACCCACTCCGATGATGTCATCGCCGATGAGCATGATCAGTGCGACGCGATCGCGGTGGTCGACATTGACGAAACGTTCGAGGTCCCGCTTGGGCAGCCGCGGAAGCGGGGCGAAGAAACGCAGATAGACGGACTCCGGTGACTGGGCCTCGTGCATGCGGGCCAGGGCATCGGCATCGGCAGGAGTGATCGGGCGCAGATGGGCGGTGCCGCCGTCGCGGAGGACGACATCGGCTTCCCAGCCGGCAGGATAGTTTTCCATGCTCCCAGCATAGGGGTCTCGGCGAGGTTGCGGCCGTCGGAGTCCGGAGGAGCCGCGACCGCGCTGGGAAGTCTCCGGGGGAGTGGGGCACAATGGAACGCATGGCATTACCCGAGGTTCTCGTTCACGATCTGCAGTCGGCCGGCTACTACCCCCAGCTCACTCAGGGCATACTCGCCGACTCCCTCTACGACGAACCGGTGCTCGCGCACTTCGTCCACATCGACACCCACGTCGACATCGAATCCATCCACCGGCACGTCACTGCGTTCGTCCTCACCGAGACCCGGCTGCTGTTGGCCCATGTCGACGACGACCCGAACGCTGCGCCGGGATCGAAGCCGCGCGCCGTGACCAGCAGCGAGGATATCGAACTCGATCGCCTCGGCACCGTCATGGTCGGGCGCACCTACGCCGATCCTGCCGCGTACGAGCCCGGCGACAAACCTGTCGAGGTCTCGCTCACCCTGTCCTGGGGCGCCTCGAAGCGGGTGGAGGCCTTCCCGGAGACCTGCGGGGATCCCAACTGCATGGGTGATCACGGCTACGGCGGATCGATCTTCGCCGAGGATGTCATGCTCAGGGTCTCGGCCGAAGCAGAAGGCCAGTCCTCCGTCGACCGGATCGCCGACTTCGCGGCCAAACTGCGGGCCGCGGTCTTCCACGCCCGGCTCCGGTCGCGGCGCTGATGAGCGAGATGACACCCGAATCGGCCGTGAGCGCCGACCTGCTGCGTCCCCCGGACTATTCCGGCCCCATCCTCTCCGATGTGATCCCGGCCGCGGCACTCAGCCTCGGTGCGGGTGGAATCTTCGACGACACCGCACGGGCCAGGGCACGGCGCTTGGGCATCGACCGGGAGACCCGCACTGCCGTGGTCGTGCTCATCGATGGCCTCGGCGAGAGCCAACTGCGTCAGTACAGTGGGTACACGCCGTTCTTCCGGTCCCTGGCGGCGTCCCGGCGGACTCTGTCGACAGGATTCCCCTCGACGACCGCGAACTCACTGTCCTCACTGGCCACAGGACGTCTGCCCGGTGGCCACGGAGTCGTCGGCTACCGGGTCCTCGACCCGGCCCAGGACGCCGTATTCAACCAGCTGACCTGGAACCTCGACGTCGACCCCGTCGCGTGGGTGCCCGACGCGACCCTGTTCGAACGCCTCACGGATGCCGATGTCGATGTCGTCAGCCTCGGGGAGGCGAAGTTCGCCGGTCGCGGACTCAACCGTGCCTCTCTGCGGGGCGGACGATTCCGGGCGTCCAAGACACTCGAGCAGCGCTGCGCTCAGGCCGTCGAAGAGGCGAAGGCTCCCGGCCGCCGACTGGTCTATCTGTACTGGGGCAATCTCGACAAGACCGGTCACGTCCACGGTTCGAACTCTTCGCAGTGGACCGAGGAACTCGAAAGCGTCGACCTGGCTCTGTCGCAGCTGGCCACGGATCTGCCTTCGGATTCGACGATGATCGTCACCGCCGACCACGGCATGGTCGACATCGACCACACCTGTCGCCTCGACCTCGCCGATGCTCCGGCGCTGCGTTCGGGTGTCCGGCACGTCGGCGGCGAACCGCGTGCGGTCCACCTCTATGCCGAAGCCGGCGCCGCGGCCGACGTGGCATCGGCCTGGACCGAGACGGTCGGGGACAGGGCGCTCATCCTCAGCCGCGATGAGGCCATCCGACGCGGCTACTTCGGACCCGTCGACCCGCGGTTCCGACCGCGCATCGGAGACCTCCTGGTCATCTGCCGTGACGAGTTCGCCGTCGTCGACTCGGATACCGAATCACCCTCGGCGATCGCCCTCATCGGACACCACGGTTCGACCACGGAGCGTGAGCTCCACATTCCGCTGCTCGTGGTGTGACGGTGGCCGAAGACATCGCGGGGTCGACGATCACGTGGACCGAGGAGGGTGTGGAACTCTCAGCCGGGTGGCGTTCGGAGAACCGGTCCGCCGCGCCGACCCAGGTGAAGATCATCGGGGATGACATCACCGCCGACGCTGCCTTTCGCTTGGCCCGGTCGGGAATCGGACTGCTGTGGCGCGGGGACTACCACAACGGACGCCAGCTCATGCAGGCACTCGATCGGCGGTTCACACGGAATCACGCCGGCCGAGCCGGCAGCGGGCGGGGACGCGGCGCTGCTCGAGGCGGTCGGAGGACCGGTCGTGGTTCGGTCCGAGCTGACGCGGCGGAGACCTTCGCAGCGGAGCGCGCCTTCAACGCCGAGCGCTCACGACTGCTCGGTCTGCTGCTCGTCGAACTCGGGGAGGGCTACGCGCTCGAGCTGCGTCGTGCTCCGGAGGTCAGGCCGGCCTGCGAAGCGGCTTACGGAGTCTCGGACGGGCCGATGTGCATGTCACTGACCGAGCTCGGCGGAGTGCTCAGCGCCCACCAATGGCAGCTGAGAGGGGTGGCCATCGACGCTCTGGGGGAGCGCATCCACCCGCGCTATGGCGTGTTCTCCCCGATTCGCGGTGAGTACGTCGACCTCGTGGCCACGACGCCGTTCGGGTCCGCACCCCCTGCGACGGCGTTCGACCTCGGAACGGGCACCGGCGTGCTCGCCGCCGTTCTTCTGCAACGGGGCATCGGGACGGTCGTCGCCACTGACATCAACCCGCGGGCCGTGGCCTGTGCGCAGGAGAATCTCGAGCGGCTTGGCTTCGCCGGATCCGCCTCGGTCGTCGAAGCCGATCTGTTCCCGCCGGGCCGAGCAGACCTCATCGTCTGCAATCCTCCGTGGCTGCCGGCCGACCCGACGTCCGCCCTCGAACTCGGCATCTACGATCCCGGTTCTCTCGTCCTCCGCCGGTTCATCGACGGACTGTCCGACCATCTCACGGACTCCGGCGAGGGGTGGCTGATCCTGTCGGACCTTGCCGAGCACCTGGGTCTGCGGACTCGTCAGGAGTTCGAAGAGTGCATCCGGGCCGCGGGCCTGCAGGTGTGCGATCGATATGACACGGCGCCCCGTCACCGTCGGGTCTCGGACGCCGACGATGCACTTCATCAGGCACGAAGCGCCGAAACGACATCACTGTGGCGACTGCGACGCAATGCCTGAGTTCCGCTGACGGAGCGCAGATCCCCGACGGCAGAGGGCCGACCGCTCGGGGTTCGTATGCTGAACCCGGGGATGACCGGCCCACAGCGAACGATAGGATGACGAACGTGACTTTTCCACGAATCGGCGTCATCGGCGGAGGCCAACTGGCCCGCATGCTCGCCCCAGCCGCAGAAGCCCTCGGCATCCGCTTCTCCGTCCTAGCGGAGACCGCCGACGCCCCCGCCACCCAGGTCATCAGCGAGGTGACCGTCGGCGACTACACGGACTATCCGACGCTCAAAGCCTTCGCCGAGACCGTCGACGTCATCACCTTCGACCATGAACACGTCCCGCCCGAACACCTCGAGGCGCTCGCCGCGGCCGGCCATGCCGTCCGTCCGGGACCTCAGGCGCTGATCTTCGCCCAGGACAAGATCCGGATGCGCACGAAGATGGATGAGCTCGGTCTGCCGAACCCTGCATGGGCCGAGATCACCTCTGCCGCCGACGTCCAAGCCTTCGCCGCCCGAGTCGGATACCCCTTCATCCTCAAGACTCCCCGAGGCGGCTACGACGGCAAGGGTGTGCGCGTCATCGACAGCCTCGAGCAGGCCGTCGAATGGCTGAGCGAGGTCCCGCAGCTCCTCGCCGAGGAGAAGGTCGACTTCACCCGGGAGCTCGCGGTCATGGTCGGCCGGTCCCCGATGGGGCAGACAGCCGTGTGGCCCGTCGTCGAGACCTGGCAGCAGAACGGCGTGTGCAAGGAGGCGATCGCCCCGGCCCCCGACCTGCCCGCGGACAAGGCCCGGGCGATCACGGAGGCGATCCTCACCGTCGCCGGCACGCTCGAGGTCACCGGCGTGATGGCCATGGAGATGTTCGAGACTCCTGACGGCTTCCTCATCAACGAGTTCGCGATGCGTCCGCACAACACCGGGCACTGGACGCAGGACGGGTCGGTCACCAGTCAGTTCGAGCAGCATCTGCGCGCCGTCCTCGACCTGCCGCTGGGCAGCCCCGCAGCCAGGGAGGAAGTGTCCGCGATGGTCAACATCCTCGGCGCCGAGCACGAGGACCTCTACCAGCCCTACCTGCACGTGATGGCCCACGACCCGGCCGTCAAGGTTCATCTCTACGGCAAGGGTGTGCGCCCGGGCCGCAAGGTCGGCCACGTCAACGCCTACGGGCAGGATCGGGACCTCGTCCTCGCGCGGGCTCGCCACGCCGCGGACTTCATCGCCGGCGTCGACGCCGATCCGCATCCCGAGATGCCGACTCCCGCCGACCTCGTCGCCGATCACGACGCCGACACCGCCTGAGCAGGCGACCCGGCACCTCCTGAGGCCGGGGCGCCTGTGTCGTCGGAGGCGATGTTCCACGTACCTCCCGAGACGACGATTCGACCACCTCCCGAGACGAAGGAAGCACAGATGACCACAGCACATGCAGACTCGAGCCCGGCCGCCCCGGTCGGAATCGTCATGGGATCGGACTCGGACTGGCCGACGATGCAGGCCGCCGCCGAGGCGCTTGAGGACCTCGGCATCGAATCGAGCGCCGAGGTGGTTTCGGCCCACCGGATGCCCGAGGACATGGTCGCATGGGCCAAGACGGCCGCCGAGCGCGGCGTACGCGTCATCATCGCCGGAGCCGGGGGAGCGGCGCACCTGCCGGGGATGATCGCGTCGATGACCTCCCTGCCGGTCATCGGCGTCCCCGTGCCGCTCAGACACCTCGACGGAATGGACTCACTCCTGTCCATCGTCCAGATGCCCGGCGGTGTCCCCGTGGCCACCGTGTCCATCGGCGGAGCGAAGAACGCCGGCCTGCTGGCCGCGCGCATCCTCGGGGCCGGTGACGGCGCGGAAGCCGAGGCCCTGCGTGGGCGACTCGATGACTACCGCGACGAACTGCGGCAGGTCGCTCTCGACAAAGGACGTGCTCTCCGGGGATAATAGAACTACTTAACGATTGTTCAGTAGAAGGAGAATGATGTTCGACCTCTATCAGCCCAGTGAAGAGCACGAAGAGATCCGCGCGGCCGTCCGCGATATCGTGGAGAAGAAGATCTCGCCGTTCGCGGCCGAGGTCGACGCCGACTCCCGCTACCCTCGGGAAGCCCACGATGCTCTCGTGGAGACGGACTTCTTCGCCGCCCACATCCCCGAGGAATACGGCGGCATGGGCGCTGACGCGCTGGCAGTGGCGATCATCATCGAAGAGGTGGCACGCGGCTGCGCCTCGTCCTCGCTCATCCCTGCTGTCAACAAGCTCGGCAGCCTGCCCGTCCAGCTCGGCGGCAGCGAAGAGATCAAGCAGAAGTACTTCCCGTCGGTGGCTGCGGGCGAAGCCGGGTTCTCCTACGGGCTGTCCGAACGCGAGGCCGGCTCGGACACCGCCTCGATGAAGACTCGCGCCGTCCGCGACGGCGACGACTGGATCCTCAACGGAGTCAAGACCTGGATCACGAACGCCGGGGAATCCGAGTATTACACGGTGATGGCAGTGACCGACCCCGATGGGGCCCGTGGGCGCAACATCTCCGCCTTCGTCGTGGAGAAGTCCGATGAGGGGTTCACCTTCGGCGAGAAGGAGCGCAAGCTCGGCATCAAGGGATCGCCCACACGTGAGCTGCTCTTCGACAACGTCCGCCTGCCCGGGGACCGGATCGTCGGCGAGCCCGGCGAGGGCCTCAAGATCGCCCTGCGCACGCTCGACCACACGCGTGTGACGATTGCCTCGCAGGCCGTCGGCATCGCCCAGGGTGCCCTCGACTACGCACTCAACTACGTCAAGGAGCGCCAGCAGTTCGGCAAGGCGATCGCTGAGAACCAGTCCATCCAGTTCATGCTCGCCGATATGGGCATGAAGCTCGAGGCCGCCCGGCAGCTGACCTACACCGCCGCTGCCAAGAGCGAACGCGGCGATGACGATCTCACGTACTTCGGTGCCGCGGCGAAGGCCTTCGCCTCGGATGCGGCCATGGAGATCGCCACCGACGCCGTCCAGCTGCTCGGCGGTGCCGGCTACGTCGTCGACCATCCCGTCGAGCGGATGATGCGCGATGCGAAGATCACCCAGATCTACGAAGGCACGAACCAGATCCAGCGCATGGTGATGGGGCGCAAACTGATTCGCTGAGACACGCATTCCGCCACGATGGGCACTGCGGCGCGTCCGATCCTGACGACTCGCCTCAGTGCCCTTCTGTGTACCCACGGACGCGGCTGCCTGAGCCCCCGCACGGCGGTCGTCTGCTCGACGGCGCGGCTGCGCCAGGGTGCGAGCGCCGTCTGTGAAGAATCGCACACGCGGCGAATCCGACATGCACGGCGCGGATGTGCGTCGATCCCGGGCCCGCAGGCGACACAATGGATGAACACAGTGGACTCTGAGCATCGTTTGGCACAGTTGTTCCGGTGATCATCAGGCCGCCGAAGGCCGTCGCGACCGCGGACGAGACGAAGGGAAGGCAGTGGCCGAAACGAGATACGTGGACCCGATCCGCTACCCGTCGTATGCCTCACAGCCGACGCGGGACGTGCGGGCCTGGCTGCTGCTTCTGGTCACGGTCATCGTCCCCGGCGGGGTCCAGCTCCTGTTCCGCCGTCGCCGCTGGGCGCGCATCTCGCTGTCGATCACAGCCATCAGCTGGATCCTGGTGATCATCGCCGCAGTGATCATCCTCCTCGACAGGACGTTCCTCTTCACTCTCGGCACCAACCCGTTCATCCTCACGTTCCTCACGATCTGGATTCCGGTCATCGCGATCAATTGGGTCGTGTGTCTCTTCGATTCGCTGCGGAGGATCCGTCTCGTCACGATCTCCCAGCGCGCCCGCAGACGCTTCATCGCCGCCTTCTGCGCCCTCCTGCTCATCGTCGTCGGGCCGCTCGCGTGGGGGACGACGATGCTCAACTCCCAACGCGGCCTGATGAGCGACCTCTTCGCCTCAGGGAAGGCGCTCAAGCCCGTGGACGGGCGGTACAACATCCTGCTGCTGGGCTCCGACGCAGGAAAGGGGCGCACGGGGATCCGACCGGACTCGCTGTCGCTGGTCTCCATCGACGCGAAGACCGGCAAATCGGTCATCATCGGCCTGCCGCGGAATATGGAGAATGTGCCGTTCCCGGACGACTCCCCGCTGCACAAGCACTATCCGCAGGGCTTCAACTGCGGCGACGAATGTCTGCTCAACGCTGTCTTCCAGCAGGGCGAACAGCACAAGGACGAGTTCGAGGACCCGAAGACCGCGGGCGAACAGGCCACGATGGATGCGGTGTCGGCGACCACGGGCCTCGAGGTCCAGTACTACGCGATGATCAATCTCAAGGGTTTCGAGAACCTCATCGACTCCCTCGGAGGAATCACCCTGGTCTCCGGCAAGCGCGTGCCGATCTCCTCGAAGGTCGATCCGACCACCGGTCAGCACGGTCCGGTGAAGGGGTGGATCGAGCCGGGCAAGCAGAAGCTCGACGGCTTCCACGCGCTGTGGTTCGCCCGCTCGCGTGAGTTCGCCAGCGACTACGAGCGTATGGTGCGTCAGCGCTGCGTGCAGACGGCGATGGTCAAACAGCTCGATCCCTCGACGGTGCTCACCCGCTATCAGGCCATCGCGAAGGCGACCCCTGGGGCCGTCTCGACGGATATTCCGTCCTCGCAGGTCGACTCCTTCGTCGACCTCGCTCTCAAGGTGAAGTCGCAGAAGATCGAGTCCGTCGATCTCACTCCGCCGCGGATCACTCCGTCGAATCCTGACATCGATGTGGCGCATCGGCTCGTAGCCGATAAGATCGAGGAAGCATCCAAGTCCTCCGATCAGGACAAGGGTGCGCTCTCGACACCGGGAGGCGGGAAGTCAGCCGCCGCCGGAGTCGATGCGGGACTCGAACCGGACTCCGGTTCAGATCCGCAGCTGCTGGCGCAGAGCGCCGGCGGATCCTCGGCTGACAGCGGCGACGAAGCCGACGCGAAGGCGATCTGCTACGTGCCCTGAGACAGAGGACGCGCGGTCGGTCAGGCTCGACGATGACCGAAACCGGTCTGGCGATGAGTCTTCCGGGAAAAACTTTTGCTCGGTGTGTCCCTTGCCAATACTGGGAACCACAACGGTGTAACTAGAATATTCCTGCCTGTGGCTAGTCTGACACGCCGAAAATGTGTAACAATTTTGAGATGTTGGGGTTGCCCACCGTTCTGCCAACGGTGAAGGGGACCTCGAGGCCTGAACTTCCCTGTCTTCCTCGAAAAGGCTGTAACGATGAAATATCTATTGCCCACTGTCGCGGGCTGCGCATCTGTCGCACTCGTCGGCACCTTGGCGGTCACGGCGCCGGCGGCCTTCGCGGCCACCTCGTCGCCCGAAGTGTCCAAAGAGGAGCTCGACGTCAGCAAGGACGGACTCGACGTCCCCGGCGCCCGCGATTCCAGTGATTCCACCGCCACCGCCGCCAACCAGAGCGCCACGAGCAATCTGCCGAACATCTTCAAGTCGCAGACCGCTCTCGCCTCGGCCAAGGTGCCCGATGTCGTCAATGCCTCCGCCACGGCTGCGACCGGCACGGTCAACAACGTCTCGGCCGGGCTGACGTCCGGCTCGGACGAGACCGAGCCCTCGGAATCCTCAGCTCCCTCCGATGCGGAGCAGTCGCCCGCCGAGGATGAGAAGACCGAGGATCCGTCGACGTCCGAGGACGAGAAGTCCGACGACGAAGGGGCGAAGGACGAGAAGTCCGACGACGAGGACATCTCCGGTTCGGTCCGGCAGAAGACCGAGGACGGTGTGAACATCGCGCTGATCTCGGACGTCCTCGACGTTCCGACGAACAATCCGAGCCTCGTCGGCTTCACCTTCTCCGAAGCGAAGTCCAACATCCGCATCCAGGTCCGCATCAAGCACGGGTCCGATTGGGGAAGCTGGGACACACTCGATGAGGAGCAGCAGGAAGAAGCGCAGAACAACGGCTCCGAACCGATGACGGTGACGAACGCTTCGGGTGTGCAGATGCGCATCCTCGGCGATTCCGCACCGAGCGACGCGGAGCTCGTGCTCGTCGATCCCAAGCGCGACGCCGGGGACTCCCAAGCGGTGTCCGAGAACGCTCCCGTCGAGCTCGATCAGCAGACTTCGGGCGCTTCCGAGGACGCCTCAGAGGCTGCGACCGATGAGTCGACCGACGCCGAGGCGGCCTCCGCCGACAACGTGTCCGCCGCTCAGGGGGCGACCGTGTCCAACCAGAACTATGTTCCCGGATCGTCCTCGGTCTCGACCGTGGCGAAGAAGGTCTCGAAGCCGAAGATCGGCTCGCGCAGCTCCTGGGGAGCGAAGGCCTACCGGGGCAGCCCGGACTACGCGAGCGGCATCAAGCAGGCCGTCGTCCACCACACCTCGGGCTCGAACAGCTACTCTGCAGAGGACGTCCCCGGCATCATCCGCGGTATCCAGGCATACCACCAGGATGGACGCGGCTGGAACGACATCGGCTACAACGTCGTCGCAGACAAGTACGGGCGTCTCTGGCAGGCTCGCGGCGGCGATGTCTCGAAGGCTGTCATCGGCGCACACGTGCAGGGGCACAACACCGGTACCTTCGGCATCTCAGTGCTGGGCACCTACAACAGTGCGGCGCCGCCGAAGAAGACCCGCGACGCCGTCGCCTCGGCGATCGCCTGGAAGTTCTCCATCAACGGAATCTCGAAGGCGACGAAGTCGAACCTGGTCGGACACCGCGACCTGGGGCAGACCGACTGCCCGGGCGATGCCTTCTACGCGAAGCTGCCCGAGGTCCGTTCGACGGTCAACTCCATCCTCAAGACCGGCGAGCAGCCCAGCGACAGCAAGGACGACTCCAAGAAGAAGGACGACGACAAGAAGACCGAGAAGCCGAAGGCAAAGACCTCGATCGAGAAGTACGCCGAGAAGAACAAGCTCGGCAAGGCTCTCGGCAAGGAGTACTCGGTCAAGGGCATTTCGGGTGCCAAGGCTCAGAAGTTCGAAAAGGGTGTCGTCTACTGGTCCAAGAAGACCGGAGCGTACCACCTGTCCGGAGCGATCGCGTCGTCGTACAAGGGCGACGCGGTCACCGACTTGGGGCTGCCCACCTCTGCGGAGAAGGGCGGTCTCAAGGGCGGGGGCGCTGCACAGCGCTTCGAAAAGGGCTCGATCTACTGGTCCAAGGCCACCGGTGCCCACTACACCACGGGCGTGATCATGAAGTACTGGGGTGACAAGGGGACCGTCAAGGGTCATCTGGGTTACCCCAAGTCCGACGTGGTCTACAAGAACGGCCGCGGCGAGCAGCTCTTCGAAGGAGCACGCCTGGTCTGGGCCGAAGGCTACGGAACCACCGAGTTCTCCCCGAAGGGAAAGATCGCCGGTGGAGTGACCGACGACAACCGTCCGGGAGACGACTCCACCGATGGCAAGTCGCCTGCAGACTCCGGGGAAGGTGCTGCAGACGACAAGGGCTCGAAGGACGACAAGTCCAAGGACGATTCCAAGAAGAAGGATGACTCCAAAAAGGACGACTCGAAGAAGAAGGACAAGCCGACCAAGGCTGAGAAGATCGCTGCTCAGCGTTCGTCCATCGTCAAGGAAGCGAAGTCCCACCTCGGCGTGAAGTACGTCTGGGGCGGAACCTCGCCGACGAGCGGCTGGGACTGCTCGGGCTTCACCCAGTACGTCTACGGCAAGAACGGCATCAAGCTGCCGCGCACGACGAGCCAGCAGCGCTACGCCGGCAAGGAGATCTCCATCAAGGACGCCAAAGCCGGCGACCTGATCTGGATCCCCGGTCACATCGGAATCATCTCCGAGACCAAGGGCCAGATGTACGATGCGGGATCGACCCGGACGAACACCACGAAGCGCAGCTACAGCTGGATGCTCAGCCGCGGCGCGAAGGTCATCCGCGTCGTCGGCTGACCAGCAGCTTCGACGGACAGAGTCACAGCGCCTGAACGACAGTGCCCCGTCGGGATCCGAATACGGATCTCCGGCGGGGCACTGTCGGGTTCTCCTCCTTTCCTCTTCCCTCGTCGCTGCAGGCGATCCCGCATCGTCGCAGGTGGTAGGCGGTGAATAGTATGTGACTTCGTCTGAACAGTGAGTGAAGTGGATGTCGGCGCCGAAGCGTGAGGGCTATCGTGGACAGTGCACGCCCGGACTCGCCGAGCGTCGTTCCTACGATCCGACCAAGGGGGCCAGAACAGTGCATCGTCTGCACAATACGGTCAAGAACTTCGATTGGGGCAGCACGGACGCGATTCCCGCGATTCTCGGCACCGTCCCCGACGGCACTCCCTGCGCGGAACTCTGGCTCGGCGCCCACCCGATGAGCCCCTCTCGACTCGACCTCGCCGAGGAACGGACGACAGCCGCACGCAGACGCAGCGGCCGCCTCGCCGATTCGGCATCCGGCAGCCCGACCGCCACCGCCGGGACCGCCACCGAAACGGGAACACGACCGGGACCCAACCTCATCGAATACCTCGCAGGTGATCCCCACGGTCTGCTCGGCCGGGACTCAGTCGACGCGTTCGGTCCGCGCCTGCCGTTCCTGCTCAAGGTCCTTTCGGCCAGCAAGGCGCTGTCGATCCAGGTCCACCCGAACCGCGAACAGGCAGCAGCCGGCTTCGCACGCGAAGAGACGGCAGGACCGGCCCTCGACGCACCAGATCGCAACTACAAGGACGCCTCGGCGAAACCCGAACTCATCTATGCTCTGACCGATTTCCACGCACTCACGGGATTCCGGCCCCGCAAGGCCGTGCGCGCGACGTTCGAGCGGATGCTCTCGCAGCCGCTGACGCCGCCTTCGCTGGACTTCCTCGGTTCCGTCATCGGTGCCCTGAAGGCTCTGAGCGAGACGAAGGCGCTCTCACGCACTGTCGAGCTGCTGCTCGCCGATCCGCGAGCTGCGGGCCTCGTCGACGAGGTGGCCGCGCACGGAATCGACGAAGTGCCGTCCGGGCACCCCAGCCGCCGGGGCAGCGCTGTCGACCCGGCGCAGACGTTCTGCGAACTCGTCGACGACTATCCGCACGATCCGGGTGTCCTCGTCGGTCTCATGCTCAACCGGGTGCATCTGCAGCCGGGCGAGTCACTGACGATGGAGGCCGGTGTCCTCCACGCGTACCTCTTCGGCACGGGCATCGAGATCATGGCCTCGAGCGACAACGTCCTGCGCGGTGGCCTGACCTCGAAACACGTCGACATCGCTGAACTGTCGAAGGTCGCCGACTTCCGTGCAGGAATGCCGCGCATGGTCGAACCCGACCACTCCGGGGTCCTGCGGGGTGCCACCGACGACTTCGCCCTCCAGGCGCTGCGCTGCCCGCGCCTGCAGAGCCTCGTGCGCAGGGGAGCGGCGATCGCGCTGTGCACCTCCGGGACGATCACGCTGACCTCACTCGGGTCGACCGTGACCCTCGAGCGCGGAGAGAGCGTGTTCATCTCGGCCAATGAGCCGACGGTGACGGCAGACGGTCACGGAGACCTCTTCGTCGCAACCACCGGCCTGGAACCGGCAGCACCTCTCGTCTGACGACGACCGCCGCGCCGTGAACGACGAAGCGGGCCGGGCCTCCGATCGGAGACCCGGCCCGCTTCGTCATCCGCGGTGGGAGCAGCCTCAGGCGGCGACGTCGATGGTGGGCACGTCGGCAGGGACGACCACCTCGGCGCCGGTCTTCTCCTTGACTTCGTCCACCGTGACTCCGGGGGCGAGCTCGACGAGTGTGAAGGAGTCACCGGTGACGTCGAGCACGGCGATGTCGGTGATGATGCGGCTGACCACGGCCTCTCCGGTCAGGGGCAGGTCACAGGTATTCAGCAGCTTGTGCGAGCCGTCCTTGGCCACATGATCCATGATCACGATGACGCGCTTGGCGCCGTGGACGAGGTCCATCGCCCCGCCCATGCCCTTGACCATCTTGCCGGGGATCATCCAGTTCGCGATGTCGCCGTTGACCGCCACCTGCATGGCACCGAGGATCGCGGCATCGACCTTGCCGCCGCGGATCATGCCGAAGCTCGCGGCGGAATCGAAGTAGGAGGCGCCGGGGAGCATCGTGACGATCTCCTTGCCGGCGTTGATGAGGTCGGGGTCGATCTCATCCTCGGTCGGGTAGGGGCCGACGCCGAGCAGGCCGTTCTCGGACTGGAGCACGAGGTCGACGCCTTCGGGCAGGAAGTTCGGCACGAGGGTGGGCATGCCGATGCCGAGGTTGACGTAGCTGCCGTCTTCGAGTTCCTGGGCAGCGCGGGCCGCCATCTGATTTCTTGTCAATGACATAACTTGCTCTCCTCAGGCTTCTCGCACGGTGCGCTTCTCGATGGGCTTGTCGGCCACCTGCTCCGCCGTCAGCGGGACCACGCGGTGAACGAAGATGCCCGGGACGTGGACGTCATCGGGATCGATCTCGCCGGGCTCGACGAGCTTCTCGACCTCGGCGATGGTGATCCGGGCCGACTGCGCGGCCGGAGGATTGAAGTTCCTGGCCGAAGAGTGGAAGACGAGGTTGCCGTGACGGTCGCCGACGGCGGCGCGGACCAGGGCGTAGTCGGGAGCCAACGACTTCTCGAGGACGTATTCCTTCTCCTCGCCGAAGGTGTCGAAGACCTTCGTCTCCTTGGCGGGGGATTCCTTGACGACGTTGCCGTCGGAATCGTACTTCCAGGGCATTCCGCCCTCGGCGACCTGGGTGCCGGCGCCGGTGATGGTGTAGAACGCAGGGATTCCCGCACCGCCGGCGCGCATCTTCTCCGCCAGCGTGCCCTGCGGGGTGAGTTCGACCTCGAGTTCGCCGGAGAGGTACTGCCGGGCGAATTCCTTGTTCTCACCCACGTACGAGGCGATGATGCGACGAAGTCGACCGTCGGCGAGCAGAATGCCGAGGCCGCGTCCGTCGACACCGGCGTTGTTCGAGATCACTTCGAGGTCTGTGGCCCCTTGGTCCTGGAGTGCCCGGATGAGGAATTCGGGTACGCCCACGACACCGAAGCCGCCCACGGCGATCGATGATCCATCTGCAATGTCGGCCACCGCTTCAGCGGGGGAATCAACTACTTTGTCCATGTGCCCAGTGTGCCATGGACCACGCCGAGGCTGTCCGCCAGGTCCGTGATGCGGGAATCATCGACTCCGTTGGCGAGAAGGACCTCACCGCCGCCGAGGAGGTGCTGCAGGAATCGCGGCCACTCGCCGGGCAGCGGGGTCGAGTTCGACACGAGGAGGCCCTGAGGGCGTCCGGCAGGTCGGTCGGATCCCTCCTCCGGATTCCACGCGACGTCCTCGCCGTCGACGGTCAGCGTGCCCGAGCCGTCGAGTCGTCGGTGCGTGACGTCGGGGTAGGCCCGAATGGCGGAATTGATGTCGATGAAGTCCTCGTCGACAGGGGTGCTCAGGGCCAGGGCCGGGGGATTGAAGACGAAGACCTCGTCGGCCTCGGCCACGGACTCATCGTCTTCGTGTCCGAGCGGGACGATGGCCACATGGTCCGCATTCGGAGGCACAGGGGATCCAGCGGTTCCGCTGACGGTGGCGGGGGTGCCAGAGTTTCCGGCACCGGTGTCGGCGGAGCTGCCGATGACCGCATGCCCGCCGGCGAGCAGGACGCTGAGGACGGAGACGAGCTCTCGCCAGTGCAGCCCTTGGGGCAGGGGAGCGAAGAGCGTGAAGTCCTCACCGAGGTCGTAGTCGCCGAAGAGGCCGACGCCCTTGTTCACCCAGTTCGCGATGACCGGCCCGGTGAGATCGAGGCTGTCGTAGTCGGGGCCGCGCCAGAGCAGAACGGGCCCGCCTGTGTGCGTGATGGCTGTCAGATCCATATCCGTTGTCCTTCGAAGGCGGTGAGTGGTCGGTCAGGGCACGATGAGACCGATGTCGATGGTCACCCCGCGGGGGAAGGCCCCGAGCTCACCGTCGACCCAGTGGTAGCGGGAGGAGGCGCTGAGGTCCTCGGCGAACAGCGCCGTGTGGAGACGCTCGACGAGCGATCCGAGTCCGACCATGGCCTCGAGCAGCGGGGGACCGCCCGACTGCGCCGTGGCCGGGGAGTCCGAAGGGCTGAGCGTGATCCGCGAGCCGGAACCCTCGATCCGCATCCTCCAGGCGGTATGTCCGGGGGTGCGTGACTGTCCGGCGCGGACGACGCGGATGGCGCGGGAGACGCGCTCGAGGATGTCGTCCCCGCTGTCACCGGCGGGGGCGCTGCCGGGAAGATCGGTGACCCCGAGTCCGCGCTGCACAGCTTCGACGTGCCCGTAGCGGAACCAGTCGTCGCCGAGTTCGCGAGACAGCGCCTTCGCCCCGCCGCGACCGTTGTCGAGATAACCGCCGGCGCCTCTCACCAGGGCCATCGGCAGACCACGGGAGGAGCCCTTGACGAGATCGGCGGCCGCGGCGATCTCATCGGCGACGGCACGCACCGTCACTGTCTGCACGCGACCGTCGTCGTCGGGTCGGCCACGCTGATCGTCGAGGCCGGAGAGGCCGGACAGGCCCAGCGCGATGTCACCGACGCCGACCCGCCACGGCCGTGAGCTGGTATCGGAGATGACCAGGCCGATGCGCACGGAGAACGCCTGCTCGACCCGAGTCCGGAGCACATCGGCCGAGCGGTCGCTGTCGAGGGGATGGAGGACGACCGCGCCCGCAGAGTTCGATTGGTCGAGCCCGGCTGCGGCCTGCACCGTCCCGGCCGGGGTGCGCACGACCTGAACCGTGGTTCCCGAGCCATAGGAGCGTTCGGCGACGAGATGAGTGCCGGTTCGGGCGACGAGCTCTTCGAACTCGGCGCGATCGGCGACGGTGCGCAGCCGACCCTCGGCCTTCGACACGACCTTCGAAGCGATGACGAGGATGTCGCCGTCCTTGAGGTCGATGCGGTTGCGGCGCAGAGCGTTGATGAGGATCGCGGCGAGGTCGGATCCCGGTGCGATGTCCTCCTCGACGGGAGGGGCGTAGACGGTGAGGAGACGGTCATTCATGCCAGGCCGCCGGTGATTCGACTCTCATTGCTCCATAATCCCATCCACGGCGACTCATTTCGAAATTCTGCAGGTTTGCTCAGGAGTACCCCACAGATTGTGGCCGTGCTCGCGCGAATTCCCTACATATGGTGTTGTCGGCGCGTGTGCATGAGAAAGTGTGTTCGAATACGCGATCAGGCCGTCCTTAGATACTCCATCAGGGCTTGACGGGGCGGTAATGACACGCGTGTAATTTATACCTAAAGGGGAACGCGCCGAGCATGAATCCTCAAGGATTCGACCGTACATCGGACTGATCGCCTCAGTCACGGTGGCAGACCTGCTCAAGCGTGAGAAAGGGGAAGACCGTGCAAAGCGCACAGACAGACTGGCGAGAGAGAGAAGATCTCTCCGCCGCACCGGGAGTCACCTCCCGCCGTGCCGAAGACTGGTTCGTCGAACCGGGCGCACGCGCACCCGAGACGCTGCCCGATCCGCTGGCCGTCGATCCGAGCGATCTGACGCCGCTGCCGCCGGACAATTCCGCGGTCTCGCCGCTGTCGCTGCTGCTCGGAGCTGCCGAGGACGGAGAGCTGTCCTGGCAGGATCAGGCGCTGTGCGCGCAGACCGACCCCGAGGCCTTCTTCCCCGAAAAGGGAGGATCGACTCGTGAGGCGAAGCGGGTCTGCGCCTCCTGCGACGTCCGGTCCGAATGCCTCGAATACGCTCTGGCCAACGATGAGCGGTTCGGCATCTGGGGAGGAATGTCCGAACGCGAACGCCGTCGGCTCAAGAAAAAGGTCGTGTGAGGCCAGCCGTCACCGTCGTCGTCGCCTCGAGCGACACGGCCAGCAAGGTCGAGCTCGAGACAGCTCTGCATCCGCTTCACCCCGAGATCCCGGTCGTGGATCTCGGGGGCCTTTCGGTACGCGACGCCTCGGAGATTCCCGCCATCGCGGAATCGGACTTCCTGTGGTTCCTCACCCCTGACTCCCGCCCGGAGCCCGACTGTCTCGACGAACTCCTCGACGCCATCGGCGAAACCGAGTCCATCGCTGCCGTGGGACCCAAACTCATGCGCGGCGACCGCATCGTCTCCGCCGGAGTGAGCACCACCTCGGCGGGGGAGCGATTCAACCCCGTCGGCTCCGGTGAGTTCGATCAGGGCCAGCGCGACGGTCGCACGGAGACCCTCGGACTGGACCTGCCGGGCATGCTCATGGCCACCGCCGAACTCACACGGATCGGCGCTCCCTCCCGCGTGCTCGGCCCCGCGTACCGTGGGATCGAATACTCCCGCCGCCTGCGCGACCTCGGCAGGCGCGTCATCCTCGCCCCGCGGGCACGGATGGAGATCTCCGCCGAGGCGGCCGCCCGCCTGGGTTCGTCCCCGCAGCCGCCCGTCTCGAAATTCCAGATCCGCACCGAACAGCGCTACCGACTCAGCCTCGCCAGTCCCGGGGCGGCCCCGCTCTTCGGCCTGCTCGCCGTCGTCAACCTCGGGCACATCCTCGGCGGGCTGCTCTCGAACAATCTCCGCTCGGCCGGCTGGCACCTCGGCGCCCTGTTCGGGCTCGCCGCCGACATCACCACCACGGCGCCCCTGCGGCGGGCCAACGCACGCCGCAGTCGCCTGGCCAAACGCACGAGCACCTCCCATGTGGCTGCGCTGTTCGCCGATGACGACGAACTGGCCGTCCAGCGACGCTCGATGAGCGGCGAGGCCGAGGACCCGCACCCGAGCGAAGTCCCCACCGGCGGGGTCGATCCCGACGCCGAACTCAACCCGATCGGCGACACCGAAGAGGCCATCGACTCGTTCTCGCGACTCGAAGTCTCCGGCGGGTCGAGCCTGCTGAGGATACCGCTGACCTATGTGGTGCTCGCAGCCCTCGTCATCAGCGGCTTCATCTCCTACCGACTCTTCGGTCCGGGCCACCTCGTCGGCGGTGCCCTGGGCTCGACCGACGTCGGCATCAGCGAGATCTTCTCCCGGCTGCTGGGTCGCCACCTCGACGTCTCCACCGGTGCCGCCGTGCCGGCCGATCCCTACCATCTCGTCATCGGGGTCCTCTCCCTGCTCTTCTTCGGCCATGTCGACATCATGGTCAGAACGCTCCTGCTCGCCGCGCCAGTCCTCGCCGGGATCGCCGCATATGCCGGCGCCGGAGCGGTCGTGCCGCGCAGGTGGGTGCGCGGCTTCGCGGCCCTGCTGTGGATCGCCTCCCCGCTGTTCACCTCTGCGCTCTCGGACGGCCGCCTCGGCGTGGTCATCGTCTGGATCGCCGCGCCGCTGCTCGTGCTCACACTGCGACGGAGCCTGCGCACCGGGTCGATTGCGGCAGCGGCAGGCAGCGGACTGCTGCTGTTCCTCATCGTCTCCGGCATCCCGCTGCTGCTGATCGCGGCCGTCCTCGGCACCGTCGTGCTCCTGCTGGCCGGGCGCGGACTGCGTCACCTGTGGCTGCTCGCTCCGACGGCATTCCTCGGTTGGCCATGGCTGTGGGCGCTGGTCCGCGACCCCGGAACGCTGCTGACCATGCCCGGACAGACGTTGGCACCGCAGGCGGCACCGACGTACCTGCTGGCCGTGGGATTCCCCGGCCCCATCGACATGTCGTGGCTGTCGGACCTCGCCGCCCGCATCGGGATCGACGCGGTCTCACCGGGCATCCTCCAGCTGTGGGCGCCGGTGCTCATGCTGCCGATGCTCGTCCTCGCCTTCTTCACCCTCATCGAGGCCAGACTCGACCTCGCCCGACTGACCTGGGCCGTCGGCCTCTACCTGACGGGCCTCATCGTCGCCGCCGCCCAGGTGCACCTGCCCGCACAGACCGGCCCCTTCGACCTCATCGGCTCCTATCCGGCTGCCGGTCTGACGCTGGTCAGCCTCGGCTCGATCCTGCTGCTCGCCCTCGGGGCCGACCGCACCGCCACCATCCGCGGCGCCGGCCGAACCGGCGGGCGGCTGCCGATGCGCGGCCTCGTCGGGCTCGTCGCCGTCGCCGCCGTCGGACTCATCGCCATCGGTGCAGGCCGGGCCCAGGTCTCGCTCGACGCCGTCACCGCCAGCGAGGACAGCACGGTGCCGGCGCTGGCGGCCGACCGCGCCGACGGAGCATCACAGGCGCGGACCCTGCGCCTGGACAACGTCGACGGTGAGGTCATGGCCACGCTCATCTCCTCGGCGGACGGAACCGTTCTGGGCACCTCCACGGTGACCGATGCGGACACCGTCGGCGGGTGGCCGTGGCAGCGGCGTCCGCTGCCGATCCCGGACGACCAGGTGCTCGTCGCGCAGGCCGCGGCCGCCCTGTCGGCCGATGACGCCGGCGATCTCAGCGATATCCTCGGCGAACTCGGCGTCGACTTCGTCCTCGTCGACTCCGGCGCCGACGGGCTGCAGAATTCTGTGTCCGTGGCACAGGGGCTGCTGCCGGTCGGGCCCACCGAGTCCGGTGAGCTGTGGCGGGTCGACAAGCCCTACAGCGGACGGTTCCTCATCCGCGATTCCGAGGGAGCGCTGAGCACCGCACGGATGCACGGAACGACCACCGCCGAGGTGCCCGCCGGTGAGGACGATCGCACCCTCATCGTCGCCGACGCCTCCCGCGGCGTCAGTGCCAGCCTTGACGGCGAGGCGCTGCCGACGCCGAAGGACGCCGATGAGACGTGGGTGAGCGAGTTCGACCTGCCCGCCTCCGGAGGTACCGTCGAGATCTCCCTGAACTCACCGCTCTACCCCGTCGGTGTCGTCATCGGCTGGGTGTTGGGAGCGCTGACCGTGATCGTGGCCATCCCCTTCGGTGAGACGAACCGAACCCGACAGCGGCGGGGGACGAAGAGCCGTACGGCGGCCCGTGAGCAGGAGGAGACGAGAGCATGAAGCATCTGCGCAGCATCGTGACCTTCGCGGCCATCGCCGTGCCCGGAGTGCTCGTGGCCACGACCTCGTTCCTCACCCCGCTGACCCCCGGCACCCTCGACCGCAGTCCCGAACAGGTGCGGATGCCGACGGCCGATACCCGCGCCATCTGTCCCGGGCCGCTGCTCACCGACGGGGAGGCCGAAGGCACCGACGCCGAGTTCGTCGACGATTCGAAGGTTTCGACCCGTGTCGTCTCGGCTTCCGCGCCGATCGGAGCGGCCGACGGCTCCACTTCCTCGGCGCGCCTGCAGGTCGCCGACCTCGGCGGTTCCGTCGACTTCGACAACCCGGTCGGCCAGGGCTTCGTCTCCGGCGACGACACCATCGGCTCGACGAAGCGCGTCACCGGGTTCGCCCGCCCCGGCGCGCCCGCGCTGACCACAGGGCTCGAGACCGTCGAAGGCAGCTCCGGCGACCTCACGGGCCTGGCCGCACTCACCTGTGCACAGGCCTCGAGCAGCTTCCGGATCCTCGCCGGCTCGGGGTCGACCGGGTCGAACTCCCAGCTGCTGCTGAGCAACCCCGGCGATGTGCCCGTCCAGGCGAAGGTCAGGCTGATGACTCCGTCGGGATCCTCGGCCGAACCGACAGAACTGAGCATCAAGGCCGGTGAACAGCGTGCCGTGCGACTGGCCGGACTGGCCGCCGGTGCCGAGGCCCTGGCGGTCGATGTCACCGTCGACGGGGGAGTCCTCGCCGGTTCCGTGCAGGAGACCGTCCTCGACGGGCTCCGGCCTCAGGGCATCGATCTGGCCGCCGCCGGAGCCGATGCCGGCCGGCAGCAGGTGCTGACCGGACTGAGCGGCAAGGACGTACGGGTGCGCGTGGCCAACCCGGGCAAGGACCTCGCCGAGGTCACGCTCAAGGCCTATGGACCCGACGGCGAGATCGACATCCCCCGCTCTTCCATGACCGTGGTCGGTCGCGGCGTCGCCGAGGCCGACCTCGGCGATCTCGACGCCACCAGTGTGGTGCTCGACGCGAACCGTCAGATCCAGGCCGGAGCATTCATCGGCCGGGACGGACAGAAGGGGGCATCTGACTTCGGCAGCGTGCAGAGCACGTCGAACCTCGCCGAGACTCAGATCATGGCACTGCCGCGCACCGGCAGCAGCTCCCTGCAGATCTCCCCGGGCCAAGGCCAGGTGCAGGTGCAGGGGATGCTCGACGACGGGTCCCTGTCCGACCCGCAGACGATCGACCTCAACCCCACCGCCACCACCGAACTCGACCCGAACGAGGTGTCCGACGATCCCGTGCGGGCACTGGTGATCCACGGTGCGCAGGCCTCGGGATCACAGGCCGACGGAGTCCACGCGAGCCTCGTCGTCACCACCGACGACGGCATCTCGACGGTGGCGCCGACCCCGGCGCCGGCCGGAGTGGCCTACCGCGACATCCGCCTCGGCTGAGGATCAGGCGCGGCGGAGGATGTCGACCTGATCGGCCACGACCTCGGCGATGAGGGCATCCCGCGTGTCCGCCTCGGCGTGGTCCTCGATGACCCTGCGATAGAGGACGATGTGCGTGAGTCGGTTCGGCGTCGCGGGGAACACCCGCCCGAAGCAGGGCTCGGTCGAACTCGCCGGAGGGACGCCGTCGATGGCGAACACCACCTCGGCGAGAAGGGCGGGCTCCCGCTGCCGCATCCGCGCGAATTCCGCGGCCGCGACCTTCGCGAAGCTCTGTGCTCGGCTCAACCGCGCAGGCACCTGGGCACGGTGCAGCGGAGAACGCAGACCCCGGCCGTGCCGGTCGCGATATCGCCTCGATCTCATAGCATGTCATTCTACGGGCGAGACCGCCCTGCCTGACCGAATCGGGCACCGGCGGCGTGTAGAGTGGTGAACTGTGTCAGCCGTGAGAATGTGTTCCAAAGTCAGCTGCTCGCGCCCCGCCGCCGCCACCATGACGTACGTGCACGCTGATGCGACCGTCGTCATCGGCCCGCTGGGCAGACGAGCCGAGCCGGGTGCCCACGACCTGTGCGCCGAGCATGCGGCGAAGCTGACCCCTCCCGTGGACTGGCAGCTCATCCGCATCGAATCGGGCCAGGCGCCGCCCGAGCGCAGCCGCGATGATCTGCTGGCCATCGCCGACGCCGTCCGGGAGGCCGCCGACCGGGCGGACGTCAGGTCGACGCGCAGTGAGACCAGCGCAGCGGACTCCGCGCGACCCGGTTCGTCCGACCAGGCTCAGAGCGGGCGCAAGCACGGCCACCTGCGCATCATCGGCGACTCATGAGCGAGGCCGCAGGCGACTCTGCTGGTGCTGTCCCGGGTCCTGCCGATGCGGATCCGCCGCTGATACGCAGCCGCGCCACCGCTCTGGATGCGGCGGTCGGCGCCTATGACATCCGCGGACGAATCCCCGACCAGCTCGATGCGGACATCGTCTGCTCCCTCGGCTGGGCGACGGCTGTGACGATGTCCGAACTCCACACCAGCGCCGAGGTGGTCGTCGGACACGATATGCGTCCGAGCTCGCCCGGCTTCGCCCGAGCCTTCGCCGCCGGCGTCGAGGCCTCCGGATCGCGGCCGATCCTGCTCGGGCTGTGCTCGACCGATCAGCTCTACTTCGCCTCCGGCATCTTCGATGTGCCCGGTGCGATGATCACCGCCAGTCACAACCCCGCCGGCTACAACGGCATCAAGATCTGCGGACCCCGAGCCGCAGGCGTCAGCCTCGCCTCGGGACTCGGACGGATCAGAGAACTCGCCCCCACGGCTCCTGCTTCGGTCGCCGGGGACGTCGAGGTCGACGAATCCGCCGCGGCACGGATGCGGCAGCGCTATGCGGCCCGCATCCGCGAACTCACCCGCGTCGGCGAGGTGACGGGACTGAGGATCGTCCTCGATGCGGGCAACGGCATGGCCGGGCGCCTCCTCGGTGAGGTCTTCGGCACGGACGCGGGAGCCGCCTCGGTGCCCTTCGACGTGATCGGACTGTTCACCGAACTCGACGGCACGTTCCCCAACCACGAGGCGAACCCGCTCAAACCCGAGAACCTCGTCGATGCGGCACGCAAGGTCGTCGAGACCGGAGCCGACCTCGGACTCGTCTTCGACGGGGACGCCGACCGGTGCTTCTTCATCGACGAGACGGGAGCGACGATGTCGGCCTCGGCCGTCGGCGCGCTCGTCGCCGAACGCGAGATCGCGCGAGCCAGAGTGGCCGGAGTCGCGGAACCGACCGTCATCCACAACCTCATCACCTCCCGCAGCGTGGCCGAGACCATCACAGCTGCCGGAGGGCGGGCCCTGCGGTCGAAGGTCGGGCATTCGGGCATCAAGACGCTCATGCGAGAGACCGGAGCGGTCTTCGCGTGTGAGCATTCCGCACACTTCTACTTCGACGAATTCTTCGGTGCGGACTCGGGCATGCTCGCCGCCTGCCACCTCATCGCCGCCCTCGCCGAATCGGACGCGCCGGCCTCACGGCTCGTCGACTCCTACGACCGGTTCTTCCAGTCCGGAGAGATCAACTTCACCGTCGCCGACCCCGACGCAGTGCTCGCCGACTTCGCCGCACATGCGGAGGACTTTCCCCCCAACACCGTCGACGACCTCGACGGAATCGGTCTGCAGGGCGAGGACTGGTGGGTCAACCTGCGCAAGTCGAACACCGAGCCCCTGGTCAGACTCAACGTCGAAGCCGCGAGTGAGGCGCACATGCGAGCACTGACCCGCCGGGCCGAAGACTTCGTCGTCGCTCGGGCCTGAACCGGCCGCGGCCGGTCTGTCCGGGCTGTCAGCCGAGCAGGCGTGAGTGCGTTCGGCCTGTCCGCGGACCGGGCGGGATGAGACAGGCTCGCTGCTCGGGCCATAGACTCGGGGACGATCCGACTGTCCGCCGTATGGAGGTACCGTGCTCGATTCCACCGACTTCAAGGTCGCCGATCTGTCTCTCGCCGAGGCCGGTCGCCACCAGATCCGACTCGCCGAACGGGAGATGCCGGGGCTGATGGCCCTGCGTGAGGAGTTCGCCTCGAGCACACCGCTGGCCGGTGCCCGCATCGCCGGCAGCCTGCACATGACCGTGCAGACCGCGGTTCTCATCGAGACCCTCGTCGCGCTCGGAGCCGAGGTCCGGTGGGCCAGCTGCAACATCTTCTCCACTCAGAATGAGGCTGCGGCCGCCGTAGTCGTCGGCTCCGGCTCCCCTGAAGCTCCTGCTGGAGTGCCGGTTTTCGCGTGGAAGGGCGAGACGCTCGAGGAGTATTGGTGGGCCGCGGACAGGATCTTCGACTTCGAAGACGGCCCGAACCTCATCCTCGACGACGGCGGCGACGCGACCATGTACGTGCTCAAGGGCACCGAGTTCGAGGCCGCCGGGGGAGTGCCCACCGCCGCCGATGACGATCCCGAGGAGTACAAGGTCCTGCTGACCAAGATCGCTTCCGTCATCGAATCCGCCCCCGGTCGCTTCGCCCGTCTCGCCGCAGGAATCAAGGGAGTGAGCGAGGAGACGACGACCGGAGTCAACCGCCTCTACCGCCTCGCCGAACAGGGGGCACTGCCGTTCCCCGCGATCAACGTCAACGACTCCGTGACGAAGTCGAAGTTCGACAACCGCTACGGCATCCGCCATTCGCTGCCCGACGGCCTCAACCGCGCCACCGACGTCCTCATCGGCGGTAAGATCGCCGTCGTCGTCGGCTACGGCGACGTAGGCAAGGGAGCCGCGGAGGCGCTGCGCGGTCAGGGTGCGCGTGTCATCGTCACCGAGATCGACCCGATCTGTGCGCTGCAGGCGACGATGGACGGCTACCAGGTCTCCCACCTCGCCGAGGTGGCCCCGCAGGCGGACATCGTCATCACCACGACAGGAAACACCCGAGTCGTGGGTGTCGAGGTGCTCCAGACACTCAAGCCCGGAGCCATCGTCGGCAACGTCGGCCACTTCGACGACGAGATCGACCTGGCCGGTCTCTCACGTCTGCCCGGTGTGGAGAAGATCGAGATCAAGCCGCAGGTCCACGAGTGGTCCGTCCCGGTGCCTGCCGAGGCCGGACTCGACCGGGAGCGTACAGACTTCCTCGTCCTCTCCGAGGGCCGCCTGCTCAACCTCGGCAATGCCACCGGACATCCCTCGTTCGTCATGAGTGCCTCGTTCGCCAACCAGGTGCTCGCGCAGATCGAGCTGTGGACCGCCCACGATCGCTATGACGATGCGGTGCACCGGCTGGCCAAGGAACTCGACGAGAAGGTCGCGCGACTGCACCTGCCGGCGCTCGGGGCCCAACTGTCCGAGCTGACGAAGGAACAGGCCGAATACATCGGAGTGGACGTCGCCGGGCCCTACAAGCCCGACCACTACCGGTACTGAGCAGCTTCGTCGGCCGGTGTCGCCGGCTCAGCGTTCCTGCAGGCTCAGCGTTCCTGCAGGCTCAGTGTCCCCGCAAGGCTCAGCGTCCGTGCAGGCTCAGTCCGTGCGGGAGGACGTCGACTCCAGCGCGGAATGACTCCGCCCTGGCCGACCGTGCCCTGGCCTGCTCGACCTCCGCGATGCGCTGGCGGTGGATGATCGCCGAGAGGAACTGCTCGGGGAACGTCCCCTCGGGTGGGGCCGGAGCGACATACGGATTGAGCTCGGTGGCGAGCTCGATCGCCCTCTGCCACCGGGACTGCTGCCCAAGCTTCGGCGCCATTGCGAGGAACTGGCCGATGCGACGGTGGAGGCCGTCGGGCAGCCCGGAGACATCCGTGCGTGCCAGCCAGTCACGCAGCTGCGGGGCGACATGGGTCTGCACCGGCGGAACGGGCGCACTGCGCTCACTGACCGCCAGCGTCCCGGCCAGGTAGTCGCCGAGGCGCTTCGCCTGTGGGGACACGAGCCCGGACAGGGCGGCGATCCCACCGCCGGTGGAGACGACCTCGAAGGGCCACAGCAGAGCCCGGATGAAGGAATGGCGGATCCGCACGGCCCCGCCGTCGTCGCGGACGATCCGCAGCCCGAGGATGAGCTTGCCTAGCGAACGCCCGCGGCTGAGGACCTCGGCGAGCATCGGCAGCAGCACGAACACGCCGATGCTCATCACCGTCATCACCGAGCCCAGCAGCAGCCCGTTGAGCTCGGCGGTGCTGATCAGGAGCCAGAACATCGCGATGAGCAGACCGATGTCCACGAGCGTGTAGACGATGTAGTCGATCAGGCAGCTGAGTGCCCTCGCCGCCAGCGCGGCGGGCTGGACGCTGAGTTCGACGGCTTCGCCGGTGACCAGAGTACTCACCCGACCATCGTGTCATATCTCGGCGGCCGCATGTGCGGTCCGGGGACTCCGTTAGGGTTGAGGCATGGACCCGAACCTTCTGGCCGAGCTGCACGGCAACGAGTGGCAGGAGCTGGCGGGGCTGGCGAAGAAGAACACGCTGAGCCCGGACCAGACGAGACGGTTCCTCGACCTCTACCGTGCCGCGTCGAAGGATCTGTCGCGGATCATGACCGTCGCACCGGACTCGCTCGAGGCCGCACGGCTCTCGGCGATCGTCCACCGCTCGCGCAACCACCTCTCCGCGGTTCCCAGCGGGGGACTGTCCGGGCTGTCGCGGTTCTTCGTCGTCAGCCTTCCGCTCTCGCTCTATCGGCTCCGGTGGGACTTCGCCATCGTCGCACTGTCGTTCCTCGCGGTCGCCGTCGTGTCGGGGATCTGGGCGGGCACACACCCGGAAGTGCTCGAGACCTTCGGTGATCGGCAGTTCCGCCGCCAGTTCGCCGAACACGACTTCGTCGACTACTACAAGGAGAACCCGAACGGCTTCTTCGCCGTGGGGGTGTGGACGAACAACGCCTGGATCGCCGTCCAGTTCGTGCTGCTGGGGATCACCGGCGTCTACGTCGTCGTCGGACTGTTCTCCAACGCCGTCAACGTCGGATTCTCCGGGGCGATGATGTTCGAGTTCGATCGAGCCTCTGACTTCTTCCTCTACATCCTGCCCCACGGCATCCCGGAGATCAGCTGCATCATCCTCGCCGCCGCGGCCGGTCTCCGCCTCTTCTTCGCCTGGGTCGTGCCGGGACCCAGACCGCGTCGGGACAAGCTCGCCGCCGAGGCCAGATCGCTGCTCATCGTCGCCGGCGGGCTCGTGCTGCTGCTGTTCGGCTCGGGCCTCATCGAAGGCTTCGTGACCCCGAATCCGATTCCCCCGGCGCTCAAGATCACCATCGGCGTGCTCTACACGGCAGCCGTCGTCGCCTACACCTGGCACTTCGGCAGACGCGCGGCCCGGGCGGGGCTGAGCGCCGATCTCGACGCGCATCAGGCGGGATATTCCGTCATCTCCACCGACCGCTGAGCAGTTCAGAGTCCGCCGGTGACCTTGAGCCGAATGTAGAGATCGGCCAGCGCCCCGGGCAGCTGCTCGGGTGGAGCCTGGACAGAGGAGATGCCGAGTCCACGCAGACGCGTGCGCAGAGATGCCTGCCGCAGCTGTTCCTCTTCGGCAGCGGCTGCGGTGAAGATCGCGTCGGCATCTCCTCGTGATTGCGTGAGCTCCTGGAGGGAGGGATCCTCCACCCCGGCGATGACCACCCGGTGGTGCGAGGTCAGCGTGGGCAGGATGGGCAGGATGTCATCGGCGATGGTGGCTTCGTCGAACTCGGTGACCAGGACGACGAGGGCCTGCTGGCGCGAGGTCTGGAGCACGGCCGAGGTGATCGTCTCCCAGTTCGCGTCGTAGAGCTCGGGATCCACCGGGGTCAGGGCCACCGACAGATCATGGACGGGATCATGGGCCTGCCGGCTCGAGGCCACGGCCCGCACGCGTGCGTCGGCGACGATGACGTCGACGCGGTCCCCGGCCCCGGTGGCCAGGGCGGTGAGGAGGAGAGACGCTTCGAGAGCCGCATCGAAGACCGTTCCCTCACCGCAGCGGCGAGCCGCGAAACGAGAGGAGTCGACGACGATGATGACCCGGCGGTCCTTCTCCGGACGCCACGTCTTGACCACGAGGTCCTGGGCGCGGGCGCTGGCCCGCCAGTCGATGGAGCGCACATCGTCACCGTCGACATAGTCGCGCAGCGAATCGAACTCGGTGCCCATTCCGCGGATCATCACCGCGGAACGGCCCTCGAGTTCGCGCAGCTTCTGCGTCTTCGACGGCAGCTCCCGGCGGGACACGAACGGCGGGAGCACACGGATTGCGGCGGGCACCTCGATGCTCTTCTGCCGAGCGATGAGGCCGATCACGCTGGACGAGCGCACAGTCACCAGATCGGCGGTCAGAGCACCGCGTCGGCGCGGGTGGAGTTCGGTGCGCACGTGCTTCTCGGCACCGGGGTCGAGGACATGGCGTGAGCGGGTCCGCACGGTTCCGGCGCTCGGCGCCCAGGCATCGCGGACCTCGACGCGCATGCGGCGGGTCGATTCGTTGATGAGGCTGAGCGTGCTGTGCGTGTCATCGCCGAGGCGGACCATCGGTCCGGGGGTCCGCTGCAGGGACAGCCCGTGGGCGCGGGGGACGAGGAAGAAGTCGACCACCGCGGCCGCGATGATCACGCCGGCGACGATCAGCGCCGTCGGCCACCCGGGCACGAGCATGACGGGAACGAGCCCGACGAGGGTGAGCAGGAACAGCCGGGCAGTCATTCAGCGCGGCACTTCCGTGGTGGCGAGGATCGAATCGAGGACCTGGGTGACATCGAGTCCGTCCATCTGCGCCTCGGGCCGTAGGATGACCCGGTGTCCCAGTGCCATGTGCGCGAGCGCCTTGACGTCGTCGGGGGTGACGTAGTTGCGGTCGTTGAGCCAGGCGTGTGCGCGGGCGGCACCGAGGATCCTGGTGGCACCGCGTGGTGAGACACCGAGTGCCAGCGACGGGGCCTGCCGGGTGGCCCGGGCCAGATCGACGATGTAGGTGATGATCTGCGGGGCGATGTAGATCCCGGAGATGGCTTCCCTGGCCCGGGAGACGAGTGCGGCATCCGCCACCGGTCGCAGCCCCGCGGCGGCGAGTCTGGCGGAGTCGAAGCCGCGGGCATGGCGGTCGAGGATCTCGAACTCATGGTCGCGTTCGGGCAGGTCGAGGACGAGCTTGAACAGGAATCGGTCGAGCTGTGCCTCCGGCAGCGGGTACGTGCCCTCGTATTCGACGGGGTTCTGCGTGGCCGCGACCATGAAGGGATCGGGCAGTCCGCGGGAGCGTCCGCCGACCGAGACCTGATGCTCCTCCATCGCCTCGAGCAGGGCAGACTGCGTCTTCGGCGGTGTCCGGTTGATCTCGTCGGCGATGAGGACGTTGGTGAACACCGGGCCCGGTCGGAAGGAGAAGTCCGATGCCGAAGCATCGTAGACAAGCGAGCCGGTGACGTCGCTGGGCATGAGATCGGGGGTGAACTGCACCCGCGAACTGTCGAGGCTGACGGCCGCGGCAAAGCTGCGCACGAGGAGCGTCTTGGCCACGCCCGGCACTCCTTCGAGGAGGACGTGTCCCTGGCACAGCAGGGCGATGAGCATGCCGGTGATCGCCTGATCCTGACCGACGACGGCCTTGCCGATCTCCGCACGCACTCCGTTGAAGGAATCGCGCAGCGGGTCCGGGCCCGGGGCTGTGAGGGGACCGGTGGGGTTCGGCGCGGCCGCGGGTGGCTGGTCGGCGGCCGACGGTGCGGGCGTCCGACCGGCCGAAGGTGTCGGTTCTTCGTGTGGCGACTGGGTCATGGGATCTCACTTTCGATCTGGGTGAGCTGATGGACGAGATCGGTCAGCTCGGCGTCCGTGTGCACGGTCGCCGAGACGAAGATGTGGTGGAGCGTTCCGGGATCGCGTCCGGTCACCTCGGCGATGCGGGCGATGATCTGCGAAGCTCCGGTCTCACGACCGAGCGAGAGCCGTTTCGCGATCCGCAGGAGCGCCGCGGTGCGCAGTGTGTGCAGCGCCCCGGCACGGTCGTGGCTGCGGGCTGACAGTGCCGCCCGGCCGTGGACGGTCTCGACGGCCGGGACGATGACCGGCAGGCGTTCGATCGCGAGTGGTCCGAAGCGCCTGCCGATCACAAGCAGGAGGACGAGCACGGTGGGTGCGAGCCACAGCACTCCGGCGAGGAACCAGTCGGGCACGAAGTCGATCGTCGAGGGCGGCGGCTCCTCGGAGTCGTCGAACGTCGGGTAGTACACGACGAGGTGGTCGGTCTCCGAGAGCTGGGAGAGGACGAGGGAGGCATGGCCCTCCTCGTCGATGTGCTCGTTCGTCACCCACTCGGCATTGCCGATCACGGTCAGCGGAACGTGTCCGTCGGTGTCGGTGATCAGCTGTCCGCGGGCGGAGCCGGGAGCCACCTCGGCGCCGTCGATCTCATCGACACCGGGACCGGCCAGCGGATAGCACGCGGTGATGCCGTCGGTGCCTTTCTTCGTCTCCGCATATTCGGTCTCCCCGGTGGTCACTGCGCCGGCCGTGCGTGCACTCGGCAGCGCACAGTCCGGCTGGGACTCCGGGTCAGGAGAGGCCAGCGGGCTGAGGTTGTCGTTGACCGTGATCCGGTCGGTGAACTCGGCGATCGCCGGGCCCGGGTCGATGAGCACCAGGCGGTTGCCGTGGGTGGCCAGCGCGGACTCGACCCCGTCGACGTCCCCGGCCGACATCGCGTCGGCGTTGGTGGGGACGAGCATGGTGGTGTCGGGCTGCGCTGCGGCGCTGCGGGCTTCCTTGAAGTCCTCGGTGGTCGTGACGTCCACGCCGTGGGCGCGCAGCGTCTCGACCATGGCCTTCGTGCCGTCCCTGGCCGTCGAGTCATAGTGCAGCGGAGCTTCGGTCTCGTCATCCGTGGTCATCAGCAGGGTGGCGATGACGGTGATGAGGATGACGATCGCCGCGGTGATCCATACTCCGGCCGAGCGCAGACGTGCCCGCAGCGGCACGCGGGCACTCGAACGGGTGCCGCGGGTGGCCACGTCCAGCTGCGCGCTCATGCTCTCGCCTCTTCGACGCGGTCCGATTCCCCGCTGTCGTCGATCATCCGGCCCTCACGGGTATTCCCGTCCGTGTCAGCGGTCCGACGATCGTCGCCATGCCGACGGCGATGCGCGGGCAGGGCGCTGAGCGAGCGGTCGAGGTCGCACAGGTCCTCGTACACGGTCGGCAGGTTCCGGTCGGGACGGAGGGAGGTGCCTGTCTCGTCGCCGTAGAGGAGGTCGTTGAACACCTCGGCGACATTGTGCACGGCGGCGGCATGGTCGGGCAGCGCCGCCTCGGCGTCGTGGGCGATCTCACTGGCCGTGGCCGAGGATTCGAGGGAGACGATCTGCTTGACCGAAAGCACCGCGAAGATGGCTCGGGATTCGTCGATGACGGCGGCCCTGTAGTCGCCGGCCGCGGCAGCGCGAGCGGCGCGCTCACGCCAGGGGCCCGGTTCGGGCAGCGAGACGACGGGATCGAACGCCGAGAGCGGCACCCCGGTGCGGCGCAGACCGACTCGGCGGACGCGCCAGATGATGAGCGCGATGATCCCGGCGATGGCGAGGACGACGAGGAGCAGCAGCCAGGGCGAGTTCGCGCGCAGGGCCGCGCCGACGAGGGATTCCCACAGGTCGCTCAGCCACCGGCCGAGCTGTTCGAGCGGTGTGAGGTCGTTCGCCGAGTATTCCGACTTCGACAGTTCGTGTTCGACCCATTCGCGGCCGGTGCGCCGATCGACGGCAGGTGCGGCTCCGGCAAGGGCGGAGGACAGTGCCGAGGACAGCGCCGTGGTGGGGAGGGCCGAGGCTGTGATCATGACTCCTCCTCGCTGCGGATGAGGACGAGATCGAGTCCTTCGGTGCGCATCTGCTGGTCGAAGAAGCAGACGGTGACCAGGCAGGAGAAATAGGCGAAGAGGACGGCCGAGGAGATCAGCGTCAGTCCCAACAGGAGGCCGGCCGCGACGACCCCGATGGCGACCTGCGCGGCAGGGGAGTCCTCCGTCGTTGCGATTCCCACTCCGAGGACGGCCGTGACGATGAGGACGAGCGGGGAGATGACGAGCTGAACGAGCTGATTGGACAGGAAGTAGCCGAGCGCGAGCTGGCCGAGCAGTCGCCAGAAGCCGCGGTTGGTGAGCCTCCACGACCTTCTCAGCCCGGCACTGACGGTCAGACCCTCGACGGCGATTGCGGCACCGAGGAAGGACAGGCGCAGATTGAGCCAGAGCAGCGCGAGCGCCCACAGGACGGCGGCGATCCCCGCCCAGACGATCGCTGCCACCGGGGAGTCGATGAGGGCGAACAGCGCGGTGGGAGCGGCGAGGGCGAGCAGCAGGCCGAGGTTGATTCCGGACATCAGCAGAGTGGCCAGAATCAGCCGCATGCGCCGTCCGGCCAGGTCACGCCAGCCCTGCGACAGGGTCGTCTTCCGGGCGCCGAACGAGGCCCGGGTGCCCGAGGCGATGAGACCGGAGAGCAGATGGGCGAGGCCGAGGCTGAGCAGGCTGAGCGCCGCCGACCCCAGCTGCGCCAGCAGGAGGAATCCGTTGAGAGCATCCTCATTGCCGCCGAGGTCGTTGAGGAAGGGCAGGAACCGCAGGGCGATGAGGGTGCCGACGGCGGTGAGGAGCAGACTCCAGAGGGTGAAGACGATGAGCGAGGATCCGATGCTCAGACCGGGGGCGAAGCGCAGGAAGCGGAACCCGGAGTCGAGGGCCTCGATGAACGTCAGCGGCCGCTTGGGCAGCAGTCCGCGCGGCGGGGGCGGGCGCCAGCCTCGGCGGCGGGGGCTCGGAGAGCGCATCTGCCACCGGCCAGTGTGCCAGTCGACCTCGGAGGTCCATGCGTTCGATCGTCCCATCACCGCACAATCCTGCCATGTTTCGCCTCTTCGTTGGTGAAGATCGTCGAGGTTGTTCGGCCCTTCTCGACGGCCGTCCGGCACCTGATGCGTCGTCCGCAGGCACGTGAAGTGTCGTCCTCGGGGACCTGATGCGCCGTTGTCGGACATCGGCCCGATAGGGTAGGAGTGTCGAGAACCGAAGAACAGGCGAACATAAGGGACAATGGGAGCATGAACGCTCGAATCCTCGTAGTTGACGATGACACCGCTCTGGCCGAAATGATCGGCATTGTGCTCAAAAGCGAAGGCTTCGAGCCGTTTTTCTGCGCCACGGGTGATCAGGCCTTCGAGGAATTCCAGAAGGTCGGACCCGACCTCGTCCTCCTCGATCTCATGCTGCCGGGCAAGGACGGGCTCGAAGTGTGCCGTGAGATCCGTGAGGTGTCCTCGGTGCCCATCATCATGCTCACTGCCAAGTCCGACACTGTCGACGTCGTCCTCGGCCTCGAGTCGGGTGCCGATGACTATGTGCCCAAGCCCTTCAAGCCCAAGGAACTCGTCGCGCGGGTTCGCGCGCGTCTGCGCATCTCCGAACCGCAGGCCCCGGAACTGCTCACCGTCGGTGACGTCGTCGTCGACGTGGCCGGCCACACCGTGACCAAGGGCGGCTCGCCGGTGTCGCTGACCCCGCTCGAATTCGACCTGCTGGTCGCTCTGGCCCGCAAACCCTGGCAGGTGTTCTCCCGCGAGACCCTCCTCGAAGAGGTGTGGGGCTACCGCCATGCCGCGGATACGCGGCTGGTGAACGTGCATGTGCAGCGTCTGCGATCGAAGATCGAACGCGATCCGGAGAAGCCCGACATCATCGTCACCGTCCGCGGCGTCGGCTATAAGGCCGGCAGAGCCGCGTGAGTTCCGAGTCGGCCGCGGGCGGCGCTCTGCGCACCGCGGCTTCGGCACTGAAGACGTTCTGGAATTTCATCCTCCGATCGTTCAGCCACTCCCTGCAGGTCAGGATCGTCGTGCTCACGATCGTGCTCACCTCGGTGGCGATCTTCGGCGTCGGGACCTACATGTCCCAGCAGATCTCCCGGGGGCTCTTCGACACCCGGCTGGACTCCCTGTCCTCGCAGACGCGGTCGATCCTCGCCGAGCTGCGGTCCCTCGCCCCGGTGGAAGGCCAAGCGGTCACCCAGGACACGCTCAGTTCGCAGCTGTCCTCGATCTACAATCGCTCGGCCGGCTCCGTCTATTCGCTGACCCTGGAACCGAAGGACCCGAATTCGTCGTTTTCGACGATCACCGCTGGAGAGTCGAGCCGGGACGGGGAGTCGGCGTCGGTTCCCATCAGCGACGAACTCCGTGAGGCGATGCGCAAGGCTCCGACCGATGACAAGCTCTACCAGTCGGTGAGCCTGCCCGACGGCACCGGTCCGGGCCTGCTCATCACGCAGGAGCTGCAGATCCCCGGGGCCGGACAGTTCCAGCTCTACTACCTCGGCGATCTGTCCGAACAGCAGGACACGCTCAACTTCGTGCAGCGATCGATGCTCGTGGCCGCCCTCGTCCTCGTCGTCCTCATCGGCGCGGTCGCCTGGATCGTCACTCGCCTGGTCGTCACCCCGGTGCGCACCGGGGCCGAGGTCGCCCGCCTCATCGCCGACGGCGACCTCGACGAACGCATGCCCGTCCATGGCAATGACGAGATCGCCGTCCTCGGTGAGAGCTTCAACGACATGGCCGATACGCTGCAGCATCAGATCCAGCAGATGGAGCGCCTGTCGGTGCTGCAGCGGCAATTCGTCTCGGACGTCTCGCATGAGCTGCGGACCCCGCTGACGACCATCCGCGCCGCCGCCGACCTCATCTACGACTCCCGCGACGAACTCGATCCGGTCACCGCGCGCAGTGCGGAGCTGCTGAACTCGCAGGCCGAGCGCTTCGACAATCTGCTCTCCGACCTGCTCGAGATCTCCCGCTACGATGCCGGGGCCGCAGCCCTCGTTGCCAAACCCGTCGACATCGGGGGCATCGTCACCTCCGTCATCGAGACGGTGTCGATGGTGGCCGAACAGATGTCGACGGGGATCGTCGTGCATGCTCCGTCGTCGCCCGTGATGGCCGAGGTCGACCGGGTGCGCATCACCCGGATCATCCGCAACCTCGTCGTCAACGCCATCGAGCACGGCGAGGGCAATCCGATCGACATCTACGTCGCCTCGAACGCCGAGGCGGTGGCCGTGAGCGTCCGCGACCACGGCGTGGGCATGAACGAGGAGCAGGTCGAGCACGTCTTCGACCGATTCTGGCGAGCCGATCCCGCGCGCAAACGCACCCTCGGCGGATCCGGTCTGGGTCTGGCGATCTCGCTCGAGGACGCGCACCTGCACAGCGGGTGGCTGCAGGTGTGGGGCAAGCTCGGCGAAGGCTCATGCTTCCGACTGACCATTCCGAGGCGCCCTGAACAGGAGATCACGTCGTCGCCCCTGCCGCTGCCGCCGCGCGATGCCCAGATCAAGGGAGCCGCCCTCGTCGCCGGGCCGCTGTCGTCCGATGGTTCGGTGCGAATCCAGACCGGGTCGATCCCCATCGTCGTCGAGACCGATCAGGATGCCCTTGAGGGCTCCGGGTTCGTCGCCGACGCCGACGTCGACGTCGATTCGGAGGGCGACGCGAAAGCACCATCGGACGAGGAGGTCGCCGGAGGAACGGCCGAGGATGTGGCAGGGGGACCCGCGAAGGAGGTCGCCGTTGCGCCGGCCGAGGACGTCGCCGAGGCCGAATCCCTTCCGACGGCCGATTCCGTGCCGCAGGACGGTTCGGGCCCCGGTCCCACGGTCGATGGGAACAGCCGTGATGGTCGCAGTCAGCGGGGGAACGGGCACCAGGGGAAAAGCGAAGGAGGACGGTCATGACAGCCTCGAGAGATCGGCGATTCCGGCCGGCGATGATTCTGGCGTCAGTGTGCGCCTGCCTTGCTTTGGTCGGATGCTCGTCGATTCCGACGTCCTCGCCCGTCGGGCACATCGAAGACGATTCCGGTGACCCGGCCGCCAGCAACGCGCGGATCCCTGATGGTCCTGAACCGGGCGACAGCGTGTCCGAGATCGTGCGCGGCTTCCTCGCCGCCGGCGCCGGGACCGGGAACAACTTCTCCGTGGCCCGGTCCTTCCTCACCGAGGCTGAGGCGCAGAAGTGGAGTCCGCAGGAATCGGTGTCGGTGATGCCCAACGACACCGACCTCAAGTCGCTCAACTCCGATCTCACCACCGACCAGAAGACCCTGACCATGTCGGCTCCGGTCGTCGGCCTCGTCGACTCCTCGGGGGTGTACAGCTCGACGAAGCCCGGCACCCAGTCGACCCTGGAGTTCTCGCTGCGCCAGGAGAATGGAGAATGGAGGATCTCCTCGGCGCCGAACGGGCTGCTCATCAGTGAGACCGACTTCCAGACGATCTTCCTCAACTACTCACTCGAGTTCTTCACCTCCGACTACTCGTATCTCGTTCCCGACTCGCGCTGGTTCCTCCGCTCCTCCTCGACGCCGACAGCACTGATGAATGAGCTGCTGAGCGGACCCGCCCCGTATCTCTCGGGAGCCGTGATCACGGCGGTCCCCGACGGTGCGAAACTCGGCGACTCGAACGTGGTGACGATCGAGAACGGCGTCGCTCATGTGTCCCTGGGACCGCAGAGTCCTGCCCCGTCCGACCGTGAGAAGGGGCTGATCCGGCAGCAGATCGCCTCGACTCTGCAGGTCATCCCCTCGATTTCGAGTATCGAGCTGACAATCGGCGGGCAGGCTGTCGCGGCGAGCCTGCAGCCGAAGACGGATTCCTCGGTTCAGGTCGACGGTCCGCCCGTCGTCCTCGCCGACGATCGGATCTCTCGTGTCTCGGGTACGACCGTGGCCAAGGTCGAGAACAGCCCGAACCTGAAGAAGGCGAAAGCCAGCGACCCTGCCGTCTCTCTCGACGACTCCCTGTACGTGTACCTGCAGAACGACGGCAGGGTACTCATGAGGCTGAAGTCAGATGCTGTGGACTCGACGCCGATCCTCAATGGCAAGAGACTTGTGAGGCCGAGCATCGACCGTTTCAACACCACGTGGACGGGGGAGGCTGAGAACAATGGCGAGCTCAAGGCGGTCGGCCGAGACGGGCAGGTCTTCACCGTCGCCGCCGACTTCCTCTCCGGCCGGCAGCTGATCGATGTCGAAGTTTCGCGCGACGGCACCCGGGTCGCGCTGCTCAGCCGCCACAAGGGCGAACCCGATCGGGTCGACGTCGTCGGTGTGCCTCGGGATAAGGCGGGCAACCCGGCCGACGGCCTGTCAGGAGACCCGATCACTGTGGGGGCGAACTTCGCCGAAGTCAAGGACGTGTCGTGGGCGGGTTCGACCTCCCTCGTCGCGCTGGCCGCGGAGGAGGGCGACAAAGTCCAGCCCTTCCGGATCGGAGTCACCGGTCCTTCCGCTCAGCTCGGAGAGGTCTCCGACGGCAGTCGCATCGCCGGCGGAGCAGATGGGCGGTCGATCCTCGTGACCAGCTCTCACGGAGCCCTCTACTCCTACAATTCCAATGCCTGGCAGCGGCTCGTCGACGTCGCGGCCGAGGATCCCTCGTATCCGGGCTGAGCATCCGCCGGCATAGTAGATTTCTCCCATGGGGCTGCTCGGGGAGATAGGCGAACTGCTCCTGCCTCGACGGTGCGCCGGCTGCGGGCGGGAGAACGTCTCGCTGTGCACGGCGTGCCTGCAGCTGCTCGCCGGCATTCCGCGAGCCATGGAACCGCGCTACGGGCAGATCCCGGTCGTCGGCATCTGCGAATACAATTCGCGCATCTCCCGGATGGTCGTCGGTTTCAAGGACGAAGGGCGTCGGGACATCCGTGACCCGTTGGCTATGGGCCTGGCCCGGTCGATCGTCGCGGCCCTCGATCTCATCGGGTATACGGGCGGTCCGATACGACTCTTCCCCGCGCCCAGCTCCGACCGGGCACGCCGTCGGCGCGGCGGCTCGCATACGGTCTCACTGGCTCAGCGGGCAGCGGAACTCGCCCCTGAGCTGCCGCTCGAAGTCCACGATGTGCTGCTGGCACGCCGTTCCCGCGACCAGGTCGGCCTCGGTGCGAAGGACCGGGCGCAGAACGCCGCGAGAACGCAGTATCTCAATCGCAGCGAACTGGACAGGACGGTGGCCGCAGACACTGAGGATGCTTCGGCAGAGGCGCCGGCGGATCTTCTCATCGACGACTTCTCAACGACCGGCGCAACCTTGGCAGAAAGCGCACGATTACTAGCATCGGTGCAGATCAGACCCGCTGCCGGAGCCGTTCTGGGTCTCGGGCGCGGGGGCACTCGATTTGTCTCTCCCTTTACTGTATAACGGTGTTTACCCATCCAAGGGCATGGGATCGGATGAATCCGAAGAACGAGTCGCTAAGGACACATCATGGACATTGTTGTCAACGGCCGTCAACTGACCATCTCCGACAGCTTTCGCGCCCATATCGAGGACAAGATCGCGAAGGTGGAACAGCTCGCTCCCCGGGCTCAGCGAGTCGAGGTGCACGTCACTCACGAGAAGAACTCCCGCCAGCCGGAGACGAGCGAACGGGTCGAACTCACTGTAGTGGCGAAGGGACCGGCGATCCGGGCCGAGGCCATGGCCAGCGACAAGTATGCGGCACTCGATCTGGCCTGGGCGAAGCTGGTCGAACGACTCAGGCGGGCTCGCGATCGACACAAGGTCCCGCGTTCTGGGCATCACCGCAAAGAATCCACAGCCGAGGTGCTGGCTAAGATGCCGGTGGCCGAGCCGCTGGATCCCGGTCAGGAGGCTGAGACCGCGGTGTCCGCGAACGAGAGCGCCGATCAGACCAACGGGCGGATCAAGGCCGAAGGCGACTCACCGGTGGTGCTGCGAGAGAAGACATTCACCGCTTCGCCCATCGGCATCGAAGAGGCGCTGAACCGGATGGAGCTCGTCGGTCACGACTTCTACCTGTTCATCGACGAGGAATCGAGCAAACCCTCCGTCGTCTACCGCCGCAAGGGCTGGAGCTACGGCGTGATCGCCCTCGACCACGACTTCGAAGAGGCCATCGACTGACCCTCCCATTTGCTACCTGACGGCGGCCCTGCAACCTCGCGCGAGGTTGCAGGGCCGCCGTCAGGTAGCAAATGGGAGGGAGTGGTGTCAGGGGGATGGCCTACCGTTGGACCATGCAGAAGATGACCTCGGCGGCAGCACGCCGAACCGCGATCGCCGCGACGGGACTCGACCGTCCTCGGCCGGACACCGTCACCGCCCGTCACCTCAAGTCCGCCTTCGCCACCATGGGATTGGCCCAGATCGACTCGGTCGCCAGGGTGGTCCGGTCACACTATCTGCCCTTCTTCTCCCGCCTGGGCCCGTACCAGCGCGCGACGCTCGACCGTCTACTCTACTCCTCTCCGCGGATGGGTATCGAGTACTGGGCTCATGCGGCCGCCTTCGTCCCGCCGCAGACATGGATGCACTTCGAACGCACCCGCACCGAATGGTGGCGCAATGACTACGGTCAGCGCCACCCGGAGACCGGCGAGGGCTTCAGAGATCTGCAGGCCTCGGTGCTCGAGGTCCTCGCCGGGGGACCGAAGTCGGCGCGCGGTGTGGCCGAGCTCGTCGAACACGACCTGCCCGAACGCCATCGCGGGCACTGGGGATGGAACCCCAGTCAGGTCAAGGTCGCGCTCGAAGCCCTGTTCGCCGGCGGCATCGTCAGCAGCTCCGGGAGAAACGATCACTTCGAACGCATCTACGCCCTGACGCGGGACGTCTGCGCTGATCTGCCCGAGATCCCTCTGTCCTACGGCACCGACGACGATCCGCATCTCGGCCTCGACCCGGAAGCGGCTCGGACCCGCGGCGTCTCCGGAACGAACAACGATGTCCTCGAACTCACTCGCACCGCCGCCCGTGCGCTGGGCATCGCCCGTCCAGATGACCTCGCCGACTACTTCCGGCAGCTGCGCGCACCCACGGATGAGGCCATCACCGAACTTCTGTCGACCGGAGAGCTGCGAGAGGTCGAGGTCGCCGGCAGCCCGGCTCTGCGGTGGCACCAAGCACGCACCCCGCGCAGCGTCTCGGCCCGTGCCCTCTTGGCGCCCTTCGACCCGCTCGTCTTCTACCGTCCGCGCCTCGAATGGCTGTTCGACTTCCACTATCGGATCGAGATCTACACACCTGCGGACCGACGGGTGCACGGATACTACGTCACCCCGTTCCTCCTCGGCGATCGGCTCGTCGGACGCGTCGACCTCCACAGGGATCGGGCGGCAGGCATCCTGCGCGCCCACCAGGTGACCTGGGAACCGGGGGAGGAGCACACCGAGGACCTCGTCGCCGAGCTGCGCGAGATGGCGATGTGGCTGGGACTGGACGCCGTGGAGCTCGAAGGCACTCACCTGCCATTAAGCTAGAGACTATACAGTCGTTCGAGTCGTTGTCCGGCAGTCATGCCGATTAGGAGAAAAGTGGCTAATTTCCTCGAGAAGCTTCTGCGCACAGGTGAAGGCAGAACTCTGAAGAAGCTCCGCCGATATACGGAAGCCATCAACCAGCTGTCCGATGAGTTCAGCGAGATGTCGGATACCGAGCTGCGTGAGGAAACCGGGCGGTTCAAGGAACGCTACAAAGACGGCGAGACGCTTGACTCCCTGCTGCCCGAAGCCTTCGCCACCGTGCGCGAGGCGTCGAGCCGCACCCTGGGACTGCGCCACTTCGACGTCCAGCTCATGGGCGGTGCCGCTCTGCACTTGGGCAACATCGCAGAGATGAAGACCGGTGAGGGCAAGACACTCGTCGCCACGGCCCCGGCCTATCTCAATGCCCTGACCGGGGACCCGGTCCACATCATCACCGTCAACGACTACCTGGCCACCTACCAGTCCGAGCTGATGGGACGAGTGTTCCGCTTCCTCGGCATGGAGACCGGCTGCATCCAAGCGAACATGCCCTCGGATCAGCGGCGGAAGCAGTACGCCGCAGACATCACCTACGGCACGAACAACGAATTCGGCTTCGACTACCTGCGCGACAACATGGCGTGGTCGGCCGAGGAGCTCGTCCAGCGCGGCCACGCCTTCGCCATCGTCGACGAGGTCGACTCGATCCTCATCGACGAGGCCCGCACCCCGCTCATCATCTCCGGCCCCGCCGAAGGCGATGCGAACCGGTGGTACGACGAATTCGCAAAGGTCGTCAAGCGGCTCAAGACCGACCGTGACTACGAGGTCGACGAGAAGAAGCGCACCGTCGGTGTGCTCGAACCCGGCATCGAACGTGTCGAGGACTACCTGGGCATCGGCAACCTCTACGACGCCGAGAACACCCCGCTCATCAGCTTCCTCAACAACGCCATCCGCGCCAAGGAGCTGTTCAAGAAGGACAAGGACTACGTCGTCCTCGACGGCGAGGTCCTCATCGTCGACGAACACACCGGTCGTGTGCTCAAGGGCCGCCGATACAACGAGGGCCTCCACCAGGCGATCGAGGCCAAGGAGAACGTCAAGGTCCAGGCCGAGAACCAGACCCTTGCCACGATCACTCTGCAGAACTTCTTCCGCCTCTACGAGAAGCTGTCGGGAATGACGGGTACGGCCGAGACCGAGGCCGCCGAGTTCATGTCGACGTACAAGCTCGGTGTCGTGCCGATTCCGACGAACAAGCCGATGCAGCGCGTCGATCAGTCGGACTTCGTGTACAAGAACGAAGTCGCGAAGTTCGACGCCGTCGTCGACGACATCGTCGAACGCCACGAGACCGGACAGCCCGTCCTCGTCGGCACCACCAGCGTGGAGAAGAGCGAATACCTCTCCAAGCACCTGGCCAAGCGCGGCGTCAAGCACGAAGTCCTCAACGCCAAGAACCATGCTCGCGAAGCCTCGATCGTGGCGATGGCGGGCCGCAAGAGTGCGGTCACGGTGGCGACGAACATGGCCGGCCGCGGCACCGACATCATGCTCGGCGGCAACGCCGAGTTCCTCGCGGTCGCCGAGATGGAGAAGCGCGGACTCGACCCGGTCGAGAACGAAGAGCAGTACGAGGCCGAATGGCAGGACGTGCTCAAGGCCGCCGAGGACAAGGTCAAGGAAGAGGCCGAAGAGGTCGTCGAACTCGGCGGGCTCTACGTGCTCGGCACCGAGCGTCACGAATCGCGGCGCATCGACAACCAGCTGCGCGGTCGTTCCGGCCGTCAGGGCGATCCGGGTGAGTCTCGCTTCTACCTGTCGCTGACCGATGACCTCATGCGACTGTTCGGGTCGGGAGCGGCCGAACGGATCATGGCGACGGCGAACGTGCCCGACGATGTTCCGCTGGAGTCGAAGATGGTCTCCCGCGCGATCCTCTCCGCGCAGTCCCAGATCGAACAGCGCAACGCCGAGCAGCGCAAGAACGTCCTCAAATACGACGACGTCCTCAATCGTCAGCGCACCGTCATCTACGACGAACGCCGTCGCGTCCTCGACGGGGCCGACCTCGAGGAACAGGTCGCGGGCTTCCGCGAGGAGGTCATCGACGCCTACGTCGCTCAGGCCACGACCGGCCCGGTCGAGGACTGGCAGATCGACGAGCTCTTCGACGCCCTCGGCAAGATCTACGAACCCTCGATCACCTCCGAGGACCTCGCTGAGGAAGTCGGCGGTCTGGGAAATCTGTCGAAGAACCAGCTCAATCGGGAGATCCAGTCGGACCTCGAACTCTTCTACTCTCAGCGTGAGGAAGAGCTCGGAGAGGAAGCCACACGCGAGCTCGAGCGTCGCGTGGTGCTCTCCGTCATCGACAAGCGCTGGCGTGAGCATCTCTACGAGATGGACTACCTCAAGAACGGCATCGGTCTGCGCGCGATGGCCCAGCGCGACCCGTTGGTGGAATACCAGCGTGAGGGCTTCGAGATGTTCACCACGATGCAGGACGGCATCAAGGAGGACGTCGTGCGCCTGACGAACACCCTCAAGGTGCAGGTGAGCACGAGTGCGGCCGAGTCCGGGGATGACTCCGAGGTCGAAGTGGACGCGGCTGAGCTGCGTCATACGACTCCGAAGATGCAGCTGTCGGCCCCGTCGGAAGACGGCTCCTCGTCGATCTCGGAATCCGAGGACGATGACGAACCGGCTCCGGCCAATCGTGCCGAGCGCCGAGCGAAGAAGAAAGCGAAGAGCTGACCTCCTGGTCGCTCCTCCTCACATCGTCTGCAGTGCCGTCATCATCCATCGGGCGGTGAGCAGTTCGAGTCGCACCGCCACCGCCCGATAGCGGTTCGGGGTGCGCACGATGACCGTGACCTCCGCGACCGCGGGGCCGACCCGGCAGACGTGCGCTGTTCCTGGCTGTACCACCCGCGGCGACGTCAGCTCGGCCGGCGCCCGTGCCGGGGCGACCTCGGCGCGCAGCTGAGCCCGCTGATCGAGCCGAGCCAACAGCTCCGGGTCGACCCAGCGCGAGATCGTTTCGCAGCGTCGTACTCCTGAGAGTATCTCGAGGCACGCGACCGCCAACGAGGTTGCCGTGGCCGCAATGCGCTGCCTGTCATCGGCATCACCGCCGTCGCGGATCCGCGAATCGGCAGGTGCCGATGTCCGCAGTGGAATTCGAGAGCGCAGAGGCGCGGCCTGCGCCTGCGGCCTGGTGAGGGTGAGTGGGGCGGTCATTGCTGAATCTCCAATCTCTGTCCGGCGATGATGAGGCTGGGATCCGGCCCGATCGTGTCGCGGTTCGCGGTGTAGATGTCCTGCACGAGTTCCGGGACCTCGGCGGGACTGTCGGCGATCTCCTCGGCGATCGACCACAGACTCTCGCCGTCGTCGACGTCATGGACGCGCTGCTGTGTCTGTTCGGGGGAGTCGCCCGGGCGGCTTCCGGCCTCGGAGCCGGCTTCGTCATCACCGGTCCCTTCGCCGTGGTCATCCTCGTTCTCATGGGCCGGAGGGTCGGTCGGCCACCCCGGATCCCGGACCTTGTCATCGGTCGGCACCTCATCAGCCCCCGACGCAGAATCGGGGGGCCCCGGTGTCGAAGGGCGCTCTGCGCTGGTCGGCCAGCCGGGGTCGACGGGAGCCGCGGCCGCCGGCTCAGCCCCTGTCGGGTTCGCCGCATCGGTGGACTCCATGCTCATCGCCGGAGCTGCGTTCGCGGCCTGCACCACGACCGCGGTCGAGGCCACGGCGAGAACGCTTGAGGTCAGAAGGCGCGGCATCACACGGATGACGGCCCTGGCCAGCAGTGCCCGGATGCGACCGGACGGGAGAATCCGAAGCAGCAGTGCGGCGACGGAGACGAGGCCGAGTCTGGCGAACGCAACGGCCGCCGCACCGACGACGGCGAGGACGATGAGGTCGGTCGCGGACCATGGCCGAGGGATCGAGGCCCACGCCGTGAGGAAGGAACCGAGCAGAACCAGCCAGCAGACGGCACATGCGATAAGACGATACATCTAGACATCCTCCATTGGATATTGATCTCAATGATGAAGTTAGATGCAGTTTGCTGTCAATAGGCATATTCTAACTACAGCAGTGTAGTTCGTTCGATGTTCCTTTCGAGTCTTGAATGTCGACTACAGCTGGGGCAGGCTTGACGATTATGGATGATCGCATAGATGCGCTCCTTGCCGACATCGAAGCCGCCGAGGCGACCGCCGGGCGGCATGCGCGACGCGGCGAACTCGGCGACGAGGTCGCGGCTCAGGCTGCAGAACGCACACTCGTGGAGCGGCTGCGGGGCGCCCTCGGCCAGACGGTGAAGATGGTGCTGCCGATGCGGGAGATCGTCGGCACAGCAGACTTCCTCGGTCGAGGCATCATCGTCGTGGTCGGTGCGGAGGCGTCTGTCATCTCGATCGACAGCATCCGCAGCATGCGGACGGCCTCACGATCTCACCGATTCGATGCCGGACCGCTCGAACGCCTGGGGATGGGATCGGCTCTGCGCCGGTTCGCTGCCGACCGCACGGAGGTCTCGATCGACATCGTCGACGGACCGGGCCCAGTGCGCGGCCGCTGTGACCTCGTCGGCGCGGACTACGTCGAGATCGCGCAGCGAATCATTCCGTTCGCCGCGATCAGCGCTGTCCGCTCCCGAGTCAATCCCTTCGGGTGAGATCGCATGACCGGAACGGGACGGCGAGAGACGCGGCAGGCGGTGTCAGTCCTCGATGGAGCCGGTCTTGATCTGGTATTCGGTGCGTTCGTACATGCGCTGGATATACGCTTCGATCTCGGACTTCTCGACGCGCCACTGTCCGCGGCCGCCGACCTTGATCGCGCGGAGGTCGCCCGAACGGACCAATGCCCGCGCCTGTGCGATGGAGACATTGAGCAGTTCGGCCACATCGGTCAGTGGCAGGAAGCGGCTTTCGACGACCATGAGATGACTTCTCCCGTTCCGGATGTCTGTCTGCTTATTGACCTCATTTGCCAAAAACATTGCTTTGGCATCATTTGATGCCCAATACTATCACTGGGAAACAGTTTCTGTCATGGAATTCTCGTCCGATCTGGAGATGCAATGGAGCTCTCGAAACGTATCCGCCGACCCAAATGGACCGATGCCAGGCTCCTCGTAGGAGCGGTACTCGTCGTTCTCGCCGTCGTCGCGACCTATCTGCTCGTCAGTTCGGCCAACTCGACGACCCGGGTCTGGGCGAGTGCGAGGGCGCTCGTCCCCGGCGAGGTGCTCGACCCCGCAGACCTGACAGTGGCCGAGGTCAACCTCGCCGACCTGGGCAGCAGATATCTGTCCGCCGAGGTGAATCTGCCCGAAGGCTCGAGCGTCCGCAGCGTCGTCGCCGCCGGTGAGCTGCTCGCCGCCTCGACGGTCGCCCCGCTGTCCGAGCTCGAGGGACGTGTGGTCGCGATCGACGTCGCGGGATCCGTGCCGAGCGTCGTCGATGCGGGCAGCCTCGTCGACGTGTGGTCGCAGCCCGAGCAGAACGGGCTCGATGACGATGGGGCCGAACCCGAGCAGATCGTCGACTCCGCTCCGGTCGCCCACATCACTCGTGACGTCGGCAGCTTCGGAGTCGGTGACGGGGCTCGGATCGAAGTCTTCGTCGGCACGGGGGACCTCTCTGCCGTGCTCGCCGCACTCGACGGACGCAGCGTGCTCTCCGTCGTCGGCGCGCCCTCGCCGAACTCGGGCGAGGGCGAGCAGTGATGACGCAGGTCCTGTTGGCCGTCGACTTCGAGTTCGACCTCATCCTCTTCGAACTGCTCAGCGACATCGACGACGTCACCATCGTGGCCCGTCCCGCCGACGAGGTGGAGCTGCTCGCCCACTGCCGCACCGGTGGCGCCGAGGTCGTCATCATCGGCCGCTACTTTCCCGGCCTCGACGCCGAGGTGGTCGCTGCGATCACGGCCACCGGAGCGAAGGTGCTCGGCTTCGGCAACGACGCCGAGGTGCTCACCGGTCTGGGCATCGGCTCCTCGGTGCGGACCGATGCCGATGCCACCGCGCTGGCGGCTGCCATCGAGGACATCCGCGACTCCATGATCGTTCCGCCCAGGCCGGCGGCGCCGCCGGGGCCCGCGGGAGGGCAGGGCACGATCGTCACAGTGTGGGGAACCGGTTCGTCTCCGGGGCGAACGCTTCTCGCGGTCAATCTCGCCGACCAGGCGTCGCGGCAGGGGCAGAAGAGCGTGGTCGTCGATGCCGACACCGTCTCCGGGATGGTGGCAGCGACGCTCGGGCTGACCGAGGAGTCCTCCCATCTGGCAAGCCTGTGCCGCTCGTTCAGCGAGCGGCCGACCCGGCTCGATCCGGGATCGGTGCCGCATGCGGTCATCCGCGAGGGCTTTCACGCCATCACCGGGCTGACGCGACCGGAACGCTGGCCGGAGGTCCGCGCCTCTGTGCTCGATGCGGTGCTCCGACGGCTCGCGAAGATCTACGACCTCGTCATCGTCGACGTCAGCGACCGCATCGACCCCGACGACGACCTCGCCGATCCCTTCTATGATCGACACTGCGCGACGAGGGCGGCTCTCGACACCGCGGACATCGTCCTTGTGCTCGCCGCCGGTGAGCCGATCGGACTGCAGCGTCTGGTGAAGCTGCTGGGGACGCCGCGTGCGGAATCGCTGCGGGAGAAGATGCGCCTGGTGATCACGAAACAGCGCTCCAGCGCGGTCGGTTCGCCGGCCGAGGCGCGGATCCGGGAGGTCCTCGACCGGTTCGTCCGCGTGGCCCCCGACTTCGTGCTCAGCGACGACCGCGCGACTGCGGATGCGGCGATGCTGGCCGGGAAGACCCTGCATGAGCAGAATCCTCGCTCGGTGCTCGCTGCCGAGATCGCCGAGGTCGCCGCAGCCCTCGTGCCGAGTCGCAAGCGCACCCGGCGATCCCGACGGGTTCGGCACGGTTCGCGAGAGGTCTAGGATGGGACGCATGCCCATCCGCTGCTATATCCCGACCACTCTGACCGCGCTGCGATCGAGGCTGACCGACGTCCGGGCAGTCGCCCCCGACGAAGCGCACCGCGGACTGCGCGGAGAGGAAGCCGAAGCCGCCGAGTTCGATGCGCTGTGCATCGCCGCCGCGCTTGCGGCCGATGCGGCCCTCGAACCGTTCGCCGCCGTCGCCGAGGTGGACGCTCCGGATGCCGGGCTCGGGCCTCGCGTCGTCGTCGCCTACGATGCTTCCGATGCGAGCCCGCGCGAAGCGCTGACCGAGGGCTTCGACCTCATCGCACTCGCGGAGGTCGACATGGATGCTGTGGCGAGCTTCCACCTCGATGAGGAGGCGGATTGGGACGAGGCCGTATCGCTCGCCAGGGAATCAGGGCCGACGGCCGCCGCGGATCGCCTCGGCGAATCGGATCTGCTGTGGTACGACGCGACAGAACTCGACCAGCTGCTCAGCAAACTCGGCTGAGGCGACCGACCGAGGCTGATCGGCCGATTCCGGCCAGCCGAGCGGCTGAGCCGGTCTCGACACCTCGGCTCAGGCCGTTTCGAAGCGCTGGAGCCGATCGCTCAGCCGCTTCTGCAGGATCGGCACGACGGCCTGTTCGATCATCGCCCCGAACATCGGGATCGACGAACTGATCTCGGCGTGCGCGGTCAGCTTCGTCGCTGACTCCACCTCGTGGAGCTCGAGGACCGCATCGATTTCGACCGGCACACCGGCCGCACGTGCGGTCATGCGGACCTCGGCATCGGTGCCGAGGACGTCTCCGGGAATCATGTAGACCTCGACGAGCTCGGTCTCCGAAGGCAGCCGGGACGCCAGCGCGGAGGGCAGCTCGGTCTTGGGCATCGGTGTCCGCACGGTCATCTCGGTGTCGGGATCGATGTGTTCGGCACTGGCTTCGGATCCGAGCTTCTCCCAGACTGCGACATCGGCGAGTTTGGCCAGAAAAGTCGTCAGATCTTCCGCATAGTCATGATTGAGAGTGAGAGTTCGCATAGCTTAAGTCTGCCAGCGAACTGACGCTGCTCCACGGCATGCCGCTCGGCGTGCCTTTCTCGTTATTTGGGCATAGTGTTGGTGATGGCGGTTCGATGGCGAACCGAATGACGATTGCCCGCTGATCATAGAGGTGACAAGGTGACTCAGGTCTCAATTTCGGACATTGCAGAAGAGTGGAGGACGCTGAGAGGGCAGAGTGCCCCGGAGAATTTTCTCGACGCTTACTACCCGCGGTTCGAATCGGGAGCCATCGACCCCCAGGCCTATGCCGCCGCAGCCGCACGGCACTTCGCCTTGGGCACCCGCTACGACGGTGAGTCTCCGGCCATCGAGATCTACAATCCCGCCGTCGACTCCCCGGAGTTCAAGGACAACCACACCGTCGTGGCCATGGTGCTCGCCGACATGCCCCACCTCGTGTCCTCGATCGTCAGCGATCTGGCGGCGAACGGGCGCGCCATCCGCCGCGTCCACCACCCGATCATCACCGTGATCGGGTCCGGGGTGAACGAGTCGATCGTCTCTCCCGCCGAGGCGCCGGCGCTGAGCGCGGACACCGCGAGCATTCCGCGGGTCTCCGAAGCTCCCGACGCGAGGACCCCCGACGCACCGCAGCAGCAGTCGTGGATCCGCCTCGAGATCGATCGGATCCCAGAGGAGGACTTCGCCGCACTCGAGAAGCGACTGCGCGGAGTCCTCGACTACGTCACGGCCGCTGCCCGGGACGCTCAGGCCATGGCGAGCAGGGCCAAGGAGATCGCGGCCGAACTCAGCAGCCACCCGCCGCGTCCCGAACTCGCCTCCGAAGCCGAGGCCGCCGCCGAACTGCTGAACTGGCTCGACGGTCACTTCACGTTCCTCGGCTACCGCGAGTACGACTACACTCACGACGCCGAACACAGCACCCTCGAGCCGATCGAACACACCTCACTGGGCATCTCCGCACTGCGGCCCCTCGCCGCATCACAGCTCAGCCGCGCGGTCGCCGCGAAGGCCCTCGAACCGCACGTTCTGGTGCTGACGAAGGCGAACTCCCGGTCGCGGGTCATCCGCTCCGCGTTCATGGACTACATCGGGGTGAAGACCTTCGACGCCTCCGGCGAGATCGTCGGCGAACGCCGCTTCGTCGGAGTCTTCAAGCCCGAGTTCTACAACGACAGCGTCCTCAACATCCCCGTCATCGACCGGAAGGTCCGCCGGATCCTGTCCGCGAGCGGTTTCCCTTCGGGCTCGCACTCGGCCAATGAGCTGCTCGGGGTGCTTGAGAACTACCCGCGCGAGGACCTCCTCCACGAAGACACCGAAGAGCTCTTCGACGTCGTCATGGAGATCGTCGACATGCAGGAGCGCCGCGAATCGCGCGTGTTCGTCCGCGCCGACCCCTACCAGCGATTCGCCTCGGTCATCCTCTACCTTCCGCGCGACCTGTACAACACCGATGCGCGTGTGCGCGTGCAGGAGGTGCTGCGCGAGTTCTACAACGCCGAGAGCGTCGACTTCGACGTGCTGCTGAGCGAATCCGCTCTGGCTCGAATCCACTTCGTCGCCCGCGTCGCCCGCGACGCGAAGCTGCCGGAGATCGACCCCGAACGGGTCGAATCCCGCATCGTCGGTGCAGTTCGATCCTGGTCGGAGGACGTGCACGCTTTCCTCACCCCGTCCGAGACCGGTGAGTCCGGGGGCGCGAATGCCCGAGCCGACCTGTGGTCGAAGGCCTTCCCTCCCAGCTACGGTGAGCATCACACCCCCACCGAGGCGGTCGCCGACGTCGCACGGTTCGAGGCCCTCGAGGCCGGCACCGGTCCTGCCGTCCGCCTCTACCGTCCGGAACGCTCGGCCGACGCCTCCGTGCGACTCGTGCTCTATCGTCGTGATCGTGTCGGCCTCTCCAAGGTGCTGCCCTACCTCACCGCCTTCGGCGCAACCGTCGTCGACGAGCGCCCACACGAGCTCGACCTCGCCGACGGCAGCCACCGGTACATCTACGACTTCGGTCTCAGCTTCGACGAGGAGCTGACCGAGAACGCCTGCGAACGCGTCTCGGACGCGTTCATGGCCGGCTGGGAAGGCAAGAAGGAAGCGGGAGTCTTCGACCGCCTCGTCGTCGCCGGCCTCAGCTGGCAGCATGTGACGATCATCCGGGCGCTCGGAAAGTATCTCCGTCAGGCAGGGTTCACCTATTCCGACAGCTACGTCGGTGAGGTCTACAGCGACAACCCGGAGATCTCGAAGCTGCTCGTCGACTACTTCGAAGCGAAGTTCGACCCCGCGGCCGACGACGCCGGTCGCGACGAGAGGATGCAGACGATCGACGACGCGATCGAGGCTGCACTCAGCGACGTCGCCAGCCTCGATGCCGACCGTGTGCTGCGCTCCTCGCTCGAGCTGCTGCGAGCGACACTGCGTACGAACTACTACATCGACGAATCGGGTGAGCTGCCGACGGCCCTCGTGCTCAAGATCCGGCCGACCGAGCTCAGTTTCGTGCCGAAGCCCAAGCCGGCGCTGGAGATGTGGGTGTATTCGCCGCAGGTCGAAGGCGCGCATCTGCGCTTCGGCACCGTCGCCCGCGGCGGACTGCGCTGGTCGGATCGGCGCGATGACTTCCGCACCGAGGTCCTCGGCCTCGTCAAGGCGCAGATGGTCAAGAACGCACTCATCGTGCCGACCGGAGCCAAGGGCGGATTCTTCCCCAAGCAGCTGCCTCCGATGAGCGACCGCGACGCCTGGATGGCTGCCGGGCAGGCCGCCTACGAGGTGTTCATCGAAAGCATGCTCGAAGTCACCGACGACCTCACCTACGGCGCCGATGACAACTCGGTCGTCGTCCACCCCGACCGCGTGGTCCGCCACGACGGTGACGACTACTATCTCGTCGTCGCTGCCGACAAGGGCACGGCGCGCTTCTCCGATGTGGCCAACGCGATCGCCGAACGTCGGGGCTTCTGGCTCGGCGACGCCTTCGCCTCCGGCGGTTCCGTCGGCTATGACCACAAGGCGATGGCGATCACCTCGCGCGGGGCCTGGAAGTCGGTCGAACGGCACTTCCGCGAGCTCGGCCTCAACACCGCGGCCGAGGACTTCACAGTCGTCGGCATCGGCGATATGAGCGGCGATGTGTTCGGAAACGGCATGCTCCGCAGCGAGCACATCCGCCTCGTCGCGGCCTTCGACCACCGCGACATCTTCCTCGATCCGAATCCCGACGCCGCGAGCAGCTTCGTCGAGCGTCGGAGACTCTTCGATCTGCCGCGCTCGAGTTGGCAGGACTACGATCGGGAGCTGATCTCCACCGGCGGCGGCGTCTTCTCCCGCTCGGCGAAGTCCGTCGACCTCAGCCGAGAGGCCGCAGCGGCGCTGGGAGTCGAACCCGGACGACGCAACCCTGCCGACCTTATGTGCGAGATCCTCAAGGCACCCGTCGATCTCCTCTACAACGGCGGCATCGGCACCTACATCAAGTCCTCGGAGGAGTCCCACGCCGAGGTCGGAGACAAGTCCAACGATGCGATCCGCATCAACGGTGAGGACGTCCGCGCACGGGTCATCGGCGAGGGAGGCAACCTCGGTGTGACTCAGCTGGGTCGCGTCGAAGCCGCGCTCGGCGGCGTCGAGGTCAACACGGACGCGGTGGACAATTCCGCCGGTGTCGACAGCTCCGACCACGAGGTCAACATCAAGCTGCTTCTGCGCACCCTGCTGCACAAGGGCGCGTTCGCCTCCGAGGATCGGGAGGATGTGCTCCTGTCCTTCACCGACCAGGTCGCGGACCGGGTGTTGGCGAACAACTACGCCCAGAACGTCGTCCTCGGCGAGGCCAGGGCGCAGACCGAATCGATGTCGGGCACCTACGGCCGGATGCTGGGCTACCTCGAAAAGCACGCCGACCTCGACCGTGCCGTCGAGTTCCTGCCGAACGCCGAGGAACTGGCCAAACGCGAGTTCAGCTACTACGTGTCTCCTGAGCTGGCCGTGCTGTTGGCGTATGTCAAGATGCACGCCGCCGATGAGATCCTCGACAGCGTCGTCCCCGACGAGACCTGGATGCGCAGGGAACTCGTGTCCTACTTCCCGGATGCGCTGCAGGAGAAGTATGGGGAGCTCATCCCCGAACACCCTCTGCACAGGGAGATCGCGACTGCGAAGCTCGTCAACCGCCTCGTCGACCGCGGCGGACTGACCTACGTCTACCGGATGCTCGAGGAGACTCCGGCCTCGGTGCCGCAGATCGCACGCGTCTTCGTCGTCGTCTCGGCGATCTTCGGACTCGACGACTACTTCGACGCGGTGTGCGCCCTCGACAACAAGGTGCCCACCGAGGTGCAGGTGGCACTCCAGCATGACTATGTGCGCCTGCTCGACCGTTCCTCGCGGTGGCTCGTGCAACAGGCCCCCGACACCCTCGACGTCGATTCCGGCATCGAGATGTACGGCAAGGTCGTCGAGGCGCTGCGCTCCAGAGTCCCGGATCTCGTCGACGGATACGACGCGGAGACCATGCAGGCGAAGGCGCAGGGCTATATCGAGCAGGGTGTGCCGGAGGAACTGGCGTGGCGCGCCTCGGCGCTTCTCGACGAGTTCGTGCTGCTCGACATCACGCAGCTGGCCGCCCGCACGAACGAATCCGCGGAGGACGTCGCCGAGGTCTACTATGCCGTGAACGAACGGTTCTCCGGTTCGCAGGTGCTCACCCTCATCGGCAACCTCGACCGCAGCGATCGGTGGTCGGCGCTGGCCCGCGGGTCGATGCGCGATGACTTCTACGCCGCGATCCTCTCGGTCGCAGGGACTGTCCTCGAAGCCACGGATTCTCCGATCTCGGGCTCTCCCGACGACCGCGCGAAGCAGCGGCTGGCCGAATGGCTCGACCGCAACGAGACCGTCGTCGGCCGGGTGCTCGAGACCACGGAGACGATCCTCGGCCTCGACACCGTCACCCAGGCGCCGCTGTCGGTGCTGCTGCGGTCCCTGCGGTCGATGGTTCGGTCCTCGGCATGGGAGAGCGAACACAGCGTCTGATCCTCGCGATCGCTCGGGTCGAGGCAGCGCCCGGGATGATCGTGATCAGTGATAGCGTCTGATCATCGAATGTTCAGCAGACCCGGGGAGACCCGGGTCTGCTGTTCTCACCTGAGAGGAACACATGGTGCTCAATGAACTGCTCGCGGCAGAGGGGCTGACGAACGAGTCGGACGTCGAACAGATCCACCTGCTCGTCGGTGACTGGCAGCTGCTCGCCGACCTCTCCTTCGCCGACCTCGTGCTCTGGGTGCCTTCGCCCAGCGGTGCCTACACCGTCGTCGCGCATGCGCGTTCGACGACCGGAGCGACGCTGTTCAACCGCGACCTCATCGGCGCCCGCGCGACCGGTCTGGAACGGGAGCTGCTCGACGAGGCGGCCGACTCTCACACCTACGTCACCCGAGTGTCGAAGGCCAGGGAACTCGGAGTCAGCGCCGGTTCGGACGAGGTCGACATCCTCGCCGAGGCGGTCCCGATCGTGCGGCATTCCCAGACGATCGCGATCGTCGTCCGCTACTCCGAGGAGGTGCGCCGCCGGGGTTCGTCACGCCTGGAGAAGTACTACCGCGAGACGGCCATGGCGCTGATGCGGATGATCGTCCAGGGGACCTTCCCCGACCGTGATGCCCCGAGCGGAGTCCGACACGGGGAACCCCGGGTCGGCGACGGCATCTTCATCCTCGATCGGGACTCGCACGTCCAGTACGCCTCCCCGAACGCCGTATCGCTGATGCACCGACTCGGGCACGGGGGTGAGATCGAGGGCAGCTATCTCGCCGAGGTGGTCTCCAGCCTCGGGGCCGAACTGCGGCAGGTCGATGAGACGCTGCCGCTGGTGCTCACCGGCAGGGCACCTTGGCGCACCGAGCTCGAGGTCGGACGTACGAGCATATCCCTGCGCGCGATCCCACTGACCGACGAGGGGGAGAGGCTCGGGGCGATCGTCCTGGCCCGCGACGTCTCCGAGATCCGCCGTCGCAAACGCGAACTCCTCTCCCGAGATGCGATGATCAAGGAGATGCACCACCGGGTGAAGAACAACCTGCAGACCGTCTCCGCCCTGCTGCGGCTGCAGACTCGGCGCATCGACAGCCCCGAAGCCAAGAGTGCCCTGACGGAGGCGATGCGTCGGGTCTCGATCATCGCCGTCGTCCACGACGTGCTCAGTCAGGGGGTCGAGTCCGAGGTCGACTTCGACGAGGTCGTCGACAAGGGCCTGCGCCTGACTCCGGAGCTGACGAGTCCGCTGGTGCACATCGAACTCAAACGGTGCGGCAGCTTCGGCGCGATCTCCTCGGCCGATGCGACCTCGTTGGCACTGGCGATCACCGAGCTGATCACGAACGCCATCGAACACGGATTCCCCACCGAGAAGCAGGACAGCTTGGAGCCGGGGGAGACGCTCAACGGCCATGTGTGGGTCACCCCGCAGCGCGACGGCGATCATCTGCAGGTGACGATCGCCGACGACGGGGTCGGACTCGGTGAGACGCAGAGTCCGGGCAACGGACTGGGCACCCAGATCGTGAAGACCTTGGTCTCGGCGGATCTGGCCGGCTCCATCCAGTGGCAGGCACGCGAAGGCGGCGGCACCGTCGCCATCCTCGACGTCCCGCTGCGGCCCGACTCGTACGACTGAGCTGCCCGGCATCACGGGGAGGCCAGAGCGTCAGCGAGAGATCGCGGGCGTGTTACTCCGTTGCCGGAGAGTCATACTGGCCATCACCCACAGATCCGGCAGACATGACTGAGTCCCTTGTCCGGACGGCGAATCATCGTCGTCCGGACAAGGGACTCGGCTGCGTCTGCGGAGGTCGGCGCGGGGCCGGTGGGTCCTCAGCCGGCGCGACGGGCGCGGGCGGCGCGACGCTTGAGCGCGCGACGCTCGTCTTCGCTCAGACCGCCCCAGACTCCGGCATCCTGACCGGATTCGAGAGCCCACTGCAGGCAGGTCTCTGCGACTTCACAGCGGCGACAGACAGTCTTTGCCTCCTCGATCTGGAGCAGCGCGGGTCCGGTGTTGCCGATCGGGAAGAAGAGCTCCGGATCCTCATTGAGGCATGCTGCACGGTGTCGCCAATCCATGGTGACCTTTCGACGAATTCAGTGAACGCGGTTGACCACGCCCGAATTCCGGGCGCGCAACTCTCTCAGACAAGGTTCACATACGGCAATTGGGCGCACAAGGGTCCGGCAGTGTGAAATTTCTGACAAATATTTTCCCTATTGTCCTGCTATGGACGCCTTCGCGCAAATCAGTCCGAGATGCGTCTTCAGGCCCTGGTCACCGGCGCTCCGCCTAGACTGGCACACGCAAGCAGACAGCACGTGAACCAATGGAGGACACATGACAAACGACCTCGCCCGCCCCCGCATCGTCTCCGTCGCCGGGCACACTCCGCAGATCGATCCCGGGGCCTTCGTCGCCGCCGGCGCCACCCTCGTCGGGGATGTCCGAGTGAAGAAGGGAGCGAGCGTCTTCTACGGCTGCGTGCTGCGTGCCGAAGCCGCTCCGATCACGATCGGTGAGGACTCGAACGTCCAGGACAACACCGTGATGCACACCGATGCCGGCAAGCCCGTCGTCATCGGCGCCCGCGTCTCGATCGGTCACCAGGCGCTCGTCCACGGGGCGACGGTCGACGACGACGTCCTCATCGGCATGCATTCGACGGTGCTCAACGACGCCCACATCGGGAGCGAGTCCCTCATCGCCGCCGGCGCCGTCGTCCTCGAGGGCACCGACATCCCCGCCCGTTCCCTCGTCGCCGGGATCCCGGCGAAGGTGCGCCGGGAGATGACCGATGACGGTGTGGAGAAGGTGCGTGCGAACGCCCAGTCGTACGTGCGACTGTCGACCCTGCACAAGGACACCGCCGAGGTGGTCGACGTGGGCTGAATCCGACACCGCGGGGGCTGTCGATCCGACACCCCGGGAGGTGTCAACCCGACACCGCGATGGCGGCCCGTCCGCCATTCGCCAGGTCGGGGGCGATTTGAGACAATCACAGTGTGAGTACAGAATTTGATTCCACTGCAGATCGTGTCGTCATCATCGGCGGCGGCCCCGGCGGCTACGAAGCCGCTCTCGTCGCCGCGCAGCTGGGTGCCGATGTCATGCTCATCGAGGAGAACCGCTGCGGAGGATCCGCAGTGCTCACCGATGTCGTGCCCTCGAAGTCCCTCATCGCCACGGCGGAGATGATGGACGAGATCGGCCGCTCCGGCGGTCTGGGAATCCGCATCTCCGACGCCGACACCCCCGAGGACGACGGAGGCACCGTCACCGCCGACCTCGAAGCCGTCAACAAGCGCATCCTGGCCCTGGCCGACGCTCAGGCCAACGACATCTACGAGGGGCTCATCCGCGCCGGGGTCAAAGCGATCCAGGGCAAGGCCACGCTCGCCGGTCGCGACCAGGTCCACGTCGTCGAGACCGGAGGCACCGAATACACCCTCGACGCCTCGACGATCCTGCTCTCGGTCGGTGCCCACCCGCGCGAACTGCCGAGCGCGCAGCCCGACGGAGAGCGGATCCTCACCTGGACCCAGCTCTACGCCCTCGACGAGCTGCCCGAGCACCTCATCGTCGTCGGCTCCGGCGTCACCGGCGCCGAGTTCGCCTCGGCCTACCGGGCGCTGGGCACCGAGGTGACGCTCGTGTCCTCGCGTGAGAAGGTTCTGCCCGGGCAGGACGAGGATGCTGCCGACGTCCTCGAATTCGTCTTCCGCAACAAGGGCATGAACGTCCTCTCACGCTCTCGCGCCGCATCCGTGACCCGCACCGACTCCGGCGTCGAGGTCGTGCTCGCCGACGGTCGACGCGTCGAAGGCTCCCACTGCCTCATGGCCGTCGGCTCGATCCCGAACACCGAGGGCCTCGGCCTGGAGAAGGCCGGTGTGCGCGTGAACGACTCCGGTCACATCGTCGTCGACGGAGTCTCCCGGACCTCCCGCGCAGGCATCTACGCCGCCGGCGACTGCACCGGCGTCCTGCCGCTGGCCTCGGTGGCCGCGATGCAGGGTCGGATCGCAATGAACCACGCCCTCGGTGACGCGGTGCAGCCGCTCAAACTGCGCAACGTCGCCTCCAACGTGTTCACGGCACCGGAGATCGCCACGGTCGGCTTCACTCAGCAGAACTATCGGGAGAACCCGACGGACATCGACACCGTGATGCTGCCGCTGGACACGAATCCGCGCGCCAAGATGCTCGGGATCGAGGACGGGTTCGTCAAGATCTTCGCCCGCCGCGGATCCGGCTCCATCCTCGGCGGCGTCGTCGTCGGGCCGCGGGCCAGCGAGCTCATCCTGCCGATCACGATGGCCGTGGAGAACCGGCTCACAGTTGATCAGCTCTCCGCATCATTCGTCGTCTATCCCTCGGTGAGCGGTTCACTGACCGAAGCGGCACGGAAGCTCCACCGCCACCTCTGAGGCTCGGCGGCACGGCCTGCAGATCAGCGCGGGGAGGGAAATTCCGAAATTTCCCTCCCCGCGCTGTCGATCTCGGACCTCCTCGCCCGTCATGATGGTGTCAGGCCGCCCGGTCGCCGACTACTGATGGACCCCGACCCCGAGGCGGCCGCCCGGGTCCTCAGCGCGATCACTGCAGAGGACCACGGGCGGCTGCTCGCGGCACTGGTCAACCGGTTCCATGACTTCGACCTCGCCGAGGAGGCCCTCCACGATGCCGTGCTCCGCGCGGTCGAGGTGTGGCCCGGTCGAGGTGTGCCCGATCGTCCCCAGGCGTGGCTGATGGCCACGGCGAAGAATCGCGTGATCGATCGCATCCGCGCCGATGAGGTGCGTACCCGCCACCTCGCCCGGCTGCGGATCGAGGAGGAGATGCGACCAGGCGACCATGACGATCACGCCGGCCGCCTCGGCGAGGAACTCTCCGGCGTGGACTTCCCCGACGAGCGGCTGGGGCTGTTCTTCACGTGCTCCCACCCGACCCTGCGGGAGGACGAGAGGATTGTGTTCATGCTGCGCTTCCTCGCGGGTCGCAGCACCGCCGAGGTGGCCGCTGGGTTCCTCGTGGAGACCGCGACGATGCAGCAGCGGATCGTGCGCGCGAAGAAGCGGATCACGACGACGGGCATTCCCTTCGCGGCACCCGTACCGGACTCGTCGACCGGCTGCCGGGAGTGCTGCGTGTCATCAGCCTCATCTTCACCGACGGCATGAATGCGACCTCAGGTGCCACCCACACACGGGTCGATCTGCAGACGGAGGCGATCAGCCGCGGTCGCGCTCGGGCAGGTCTCGGGCCCCGAGGCGGCCCTGCGCGCTCTCGACGAGCTCGGTGAGGTCCCCCGGCTGCGCAGGCACAGGCCATTCCACACCGCGCGGGCGATCACGCTGTCCGAACTCGGACGAGCAGGCGAAGCCGAGTAGGCGTATGCGGCCGCACTCGAGTGTGCGGGCAACGATGCCGAATCCGACTACATCTCTGCCCGGGCCGCCGATCTCTATCGGTGACCCGGGCAGGACTCTCATGAGGCGGGAGGCCGCACGCGGCAGTCCACCTCACGGCTGAAATCAGGCGGCGAAGCGGATGATCGTCTCACCGGACTTGACAGCGGCTCCGGCGTCGACGAGCACCTCGGAGACGGTGCCCGAATGCCCGGCCTTGAGCGGCTGCTCCATCTTCATCGCCTCGATCACGGCCAAGGTGTCCCCGGCCTCGACGGTGTCGCCGGCACCGACGGCGACGGAGACGATGGTGCCCTGCATGGGGGCGGCCAGCGCGTTCGAATCGTCGGCGAGCTGGGCACCCTTGTGGCTGGTGAGACCGCGCTTGCGGCGCGGCACGCTCGGGCTGGGGACGTGGCCGAGATCGGAGATGACGTCCTTGGGCACCGAGACGGTCATCCGTCGGCCGTCGACCTCGACGACGACGCTGAAGCTGTCGGCTGCAGTACTCATGTGATCTCCCGTGTGCGGATCGGTGAGCGGATTGACGAAGGCGGTCTCGAGCCAGTTGGTCCAGACCTTGAAATCGGTGGCGAAGGCCTTGTCGGAAACGAGCACCCGATGCAGCGGGAGCAGAGTCGACACGCCTTCGATGCGGTACTCGGACAGTGCGCGGCGGGCCCGTGCAAGAGCCTCATCGCGAGTGGCTCCGGTGACGACGAGCTTGGCGAGCATCGGGTCGAAGTCGGTTCCGACGACGCTGCCCTCGCCGATGCCCGAGTCCAGACGCACACCGGGACCCGAAGGAGCCCGATAGCTCTTCACGATGCCGGTGGCGGGGAAGAACGTCGTCGGATCCTCGGCGTTGATCCGGAACTGGAAGGAATGTCCGCGCACGGCCGGGAACTCATCCGGCAGGGTCTCGCCCGAGGCGATGCGCATCTGCCAGCCGACGAGATCGACTCCGGTGATCTCCTCGGTGACGGTGTGCTCGACCTGGATGCGCGCATTGGCCTCCATGAAGATGATCGTTCCGTCCTCGCCGAGGAGGAACTCACACGTCGCGGCGCCGACGTAGCCGACATGGGCGAGCAGACGTGCCGAGGCCTCGGAGACGATGCGCTCCTGCTCGGGAGAGAAGAACGGAGCAGGCGCCTCTTCGATGATCTTCTGGTTGCGACGCTGCAGGGTGCAGTCGCGGGTGGACACGATGCGGACATTGCCGTGGGCGTCGGCCAGGCACTGGGTCTCGATGTGTCGGGGGCGCACGATCTGCTTCTCGATGAGGCATTCGCCGCGGCCGAAGGCACTCTGCGCCTCACGGGTCGCAGCCGTGTAGGCGGACTCGAGGTCATCGGCGGAGGCGCATGCGCGGAAACCTCGCCCTCCGCCTCCGTGGACGGCCTTGACCACGATCGGGTAGCCGATCCGGTCGGCCACCTCGGCGGCCTCTGTCAGATCGGCCACGGCACCGTCGGATCCGGGCGCGACCGGAGCGTCGACGGCCTCGGCCACGGTTCGGGCACCCGACTTGTCACCGAGCAGTTCGATCGCTGCAGGGGGAGGACCGATCCAGGTCAGTCCCGCATCGATGACCGCCTGGGCGAAGAGGGCGTTCTCGGCCAGGTAGCCGTATCCGGGGTGGATCGCGTCGGCGCCGGAGCGTTTGGCCAGCGCGAGGATCTTGTCGACATCGAGGTAGGTCTCCCCGGCTCCGGACCCGTCGAGCAGCCAGGCGTCGTCGGCGAGGTCGACGAAATCGGCATCGGAATCGGCACGGGTGTACACGGCGACGGCCTTGATGCCGAGGTCATGGGCGGCCCGGATGATGCGCAGAGCGATCTCACCGCGGTTGGCGATGAGGACTCGGCGGACGGCTGCCGTCGGCACCGTGGTGTTCAGTGCTGCGGTCGTCGTCTCGGGGAGGACTGTGGTCATGGCGCTCCTTTGTATGATCACAGAACAATTTAGAGAAGCCCACCAAGCGTTTGTAGGACAGCGATAAAAAGTTCGAGCGAAAACTTCAAAGGGATCGGGCGTGTCATGCCGCCTTGACCGATTCTAGCGCCTAGACGACCACAGATCCGGCCAGAACAGGCCCATGTCGGTGACCGCTTCGCGCACCACGGGCAGGCTGAGTCCGAGCACGGTGAGATGATCGCCGTCGAGGCGGTCGACGAAGGCGCCGCCGTAGCCGTCGATGGTCAGTGCTCCGGCGACGTGGAAGGGCTCCTCGGTGGCGATGTACGCCTCGAGTTCGTCCGGGGTCGGAGTGCCGATGAGCACCGAGGTGGTCGATCGCCGCGAACGCAGATCGGACAGCTCGAAGTCGACCGCCGACGTGTCACCATCGCGACTGCGTCTGAGCACGGCGACCGTGTGACCCGAATGCAGCTGCGTCCACTGACCGGCGATGTGAGTCCACACGGCACGGGTCCCTTCGGCGTCGCCGGGTTTGCCGATGGGGCGACCGTCGAATTCGAGGAGGGAGTCGCCGGCGATGACCACGATCGTCTCGGCGCTCGAGAGATCCTCGGGCGGGGAGGCGGTGATCCGGTCGATGACGGCCCGGGCCTTGGCCTGTGAGAGTGCGATCGTGAGATCGCCGACCGTTCCGGAGAAGTCGGATTCGATGGCGCGTTCGTCGACGTCGGAGACGATGATGAGCGGGTCGATCCCGGCGGCGGTGAGGATCTGACGTCGGGCGGGGGACTGGGAGGCCAGGACGACGGGGATCACGAGGCGGCCGCCGGGCTGCCGGTTGCCGGGCTGTCGGTCTCCGCGGGCTCGACTTGCGGAGTGTCTGTCGCCGGGCTGTCTGGCTGCGGGGATGGCGAGAACTCGTGCCGACGTGCGGTCTCACCCTTCTCAGGCACATCGAGGCTGCGGTCGACGACGACCGGTGCTTCGATGCGTTCGGCGATCGCGGCGAGCAGGGTCGAGGACAGCTGCGCGTAGCCGAGTTCGCTGGGATAGCGACCCGATTCGTTGAGCAGGGACCGTCGCGTCGTCCCGCTCAGGGCCCCGGTCGCCCGGAGCGGAACGGCCCGCGCGGACAGTGCGGCCAGCCACTGAGATCCTGCCAGGACTCGGGAGGTGCGTCGCATCGACGTCTTGAGCGGATCGCGCAGACCTGGCAGGCCCCCGAGGTTGGGACAGACGAGGACGAAGACCGTGTAGCGGCCCTCGCGTTGGAGCCGGTTGATGGCCTGATTGAGGATCGGAATGCCGATCGTGGCCTGGATCGGGTGGATGATGTCGCCGGTGCCGATCGAGATGATGGCGAATCGCCGGGATTCGCTCCACTGCGCCGAGAGCTGCCGTGAGAGCCAGGGGGAGCGGAGCACCTCGTCGACCTGCTGGTGCAGATCCTCCGACAGCGCCGAAGGCCGTGCGGTCGACTGCACTCTCACGGTGGTGCCGAGCATGCGCGCCAGCCCGCGTCCGATGAGGGTGGGCGGTGCGTGCTCGGCATCGACGTCGACTCCGCACAGCCAGGAGTCTCCGATCACGGCGAGAGCGGCCGAATCATCATCGTCGCGGTGAGGCGGGGCGGCGATCGCCTCGGCGATGGTGGGATACGGGCGGTTCTCGTCATCATCGAAGGCGAGCCGAAGCGAGCCTGCCTGATGACGGAGGAGGCCCACCGCCGACGCCCCGGCGCCGAAGGCCGTCGCGCCCATGGTGGCCAACGTGTAGATGATGCGTTTTCCCACGGATTTCCCTCCTCAGCGGTCATCATTGCACCTTTGTCGGCGCATCAACAACTATTGTTGAGGCATGACCGATAACGACCAACAGCAATCCCCGAGCCGATTCCGTGGGGCGTGGGAGGCGTTCCGGCGAGGACGTGATTCCTCCCGCACCCAATCCGAACCCGCAGTCCAGGAGCCGCAGGAAGTCAGCCCCGAGGAGATCGCGCTCAGCCGCATCGAGGCCGAAGCCAAGCCCTACGTGGCCCCCGGCCTCAAGCTCGCTGCAGCCTGGTCCTGGCGGTCGATCGTCGTCCTCGTCGCCATCGGAGTGGCCCTGTGGCTGCTGTCGAAGATCTCGAGCGTCGTCCTCCCGGTGCTCATCGCGCTTCTCCTCGCTGCACTGCTCGCGCCCCTGACCGGATGGCTGGTGAAGAAGGGCATCCCTCGGGCCGGATCCGCGGCGATCGCCTTCATCGGCTTCATCGTCGTCGTGCTCGGCCTCTTCGGCCTCGTCGGTCAGCAGATCTACTCGGGCATGCCCGACCTCGTCAAGCAGGTCATCGCGGGTGTCTCCGGCATCAGCAACTGGTTGGCGACGAGCCCCTTCGGGATCGATTCCTCGACGATCTCCGGCTATATCGACGAGGGCATCAAGACCGCTACGGACTTCTTCCAGAACAACAGCAGTCAGCTCCTCGGCGGCGCACTCGAAGCCACTTCATCGGTCGGCACGTTCCTCACCGGCATGGCCGTGTGCCTGTTCACGACGTTCTTCTTCCTCTATGACGGGCAGAACATCTTCAAATGGGTGATGGGGCTGCTGCCGATCCCGGCGCGTCCCGTCGCCACCGGTGCCGCGCAGCGGGGCTGGACCACGCTCGTCCAGTACGTCCGGGTCCAGGTCCTCGTCGCCGCCGTCGATGCCGTCGGCATCGGCATCGGCGCCGCGTTCCTCGGCATTCCGCTGGTCATCCCCATGACGGTGCTCGTGTTCCTGACCTCGTTCGTCCCCGTGGTCGGTGCGATCGCCTCGGGAGCCGTGGCTGTGCTCGTCGCCCTGGTCTCGAACGGTCTCATCGCGGCCGTCATCATGCTCGCCGTCGTCATCGCCGTGCAGCAGATCGAAAGCCAGGTGCTCCAGCCCTTCCTCATGGGCAAGGCGGTCTCCGTCCACCCGCTGGCCGTGATCCTCGCGGTCACCGGCGGCGGCTTCCTCTTCGGCATCGTCGGCGCCCTGTTCGCCGTTCCGTTGGTCGCCGTCGTCAACAGCGTGGTCAGCTACATCGTCCGGGCGGGCGGATCCGACGAGACGGGTGACTCCGACGAGATGGGCGATCCGCCGGCCGATCCCGATGCGAGAGAGGCCGCCGAGGTGCTCGATGCCGCCGAGGAGCGACTCACCGAGGCGGTCAAGGACTCCGCGGCGAAGTCCGACGGTGCGTCGTCGACGGGGGAGACCGATGCCGCCGGAGCCGGAGCGGATTCCGCGGAATCCTCTCCCTCGGATCCGAGCGGACCGGATGAGAGCGGGCCGCATGGAGCCGGAGGCCGGAGGAAGTGAGAGCCGCGGCGGCATCTCGGTGAAAACGGCAGGTGACCTGAATGCGCAGGTGACCTGAATGCACCAGAGCACACAGGTGACCTGAATACAGCAGAGCACACAGGTGATCTGAATACAGCAGTGGGCGGGTGACAATCACCCGCCCACTGCTGTCTGCGCTCTGGGCGCGTCGGTCAGCCGGTGAAGGCCTCGACGGACTTGACCTTGACCTCGATGGTCTTGCCGTTGGGCGCCTCGTAGGACGAGGTGTCTCCGGCCTTGACGCCGAGCACGGCGGCACCGAGCGGTGACTTCTCCGAGAAGACGTCGATATCGGAATCGCCGGCGATCTCACGGTTGCCGAGCAGGAACCGCATCGAGTTCCCTGCCACCTCGGCGGTGACGACGGTTCCCGGGGCCACGGTCTTGCCGTCGCCCTCGCTGGAACCGACCTTCGCGTTGCGCAGGAGCACTTCGAGCTGACGGATGCGTGCTTCCTGCTTGCCCTGCTCGTCGCGGGCGGCGTGGTAGCCGCTGTTCTCCTTCAAGTCACCCTCGTCACGGGCGGCTTCGATCTTCTCAGCAATCTCTGCACGACCCGGTCCGGAGAGATACTCGAGTTCCTTCGACAGGCGGTCAAAGGCTTCCTGGGTCAACCATGTCTCTTCCTGGGTGACTTCCTCGGTCATGACTTCTCCTTCTTCGGTTCGGTGCGCTGACGGGCGTGTCAGGCAACGAAAAAACCGGGCGTATGGGCACGCCCGGAAGTTGAATGAAACTACAGTGTAACGCATCTGTCGTGAAAGACGATGAGCTGGGTCACTCCCGGAATGTCGCGGCCGTGCGGTCGGTCACAGGCGAACGGCGAGTTTGCGGCCGAACCGGGTATGAAGCCGAGGCGAAGGGTCGTGCTATTCGAACCAGCAGGAGTCGACATGCCCCGATGCGGCCAGCTGCGTCGTGGCCAGATCGATGTCGAGCTGCCTCGGCGAATTCGGATCGTTGTCGGCAGCGGCCGGCACGGTCACTTCGGTGAAGCCGACGACCGCCTCGTTGTCGTTCGTGGCTTGGACGATGCAGTGCACATCACGGGTCCGGTCGGGAAATATTCCGACGCTGACCTGCGTTGAAGAGGAGTCGACAACCGAATAGTCGAGTGTGCGCGGCGTCGTCGGATCCGTCTGCGGACGGAAGGCCCAGACGGCGATGACCACGGCGACGGCGAGAACGGCTGCTGCGGCAATGATCTTCGACGTGCGGCTCAGGCCGCGCTTGGGCGTACGGGTCCGACCGTACCGATCATCATGCAGCGGCCTGTCCACTGTTACCTCAGTCATTGAATTCCTTTTTGAGAACATCGCGCACTAACCTAGAGTAGTCGATTCTCTGCCCGCGATCATGTCAGCCGCGGTGCGGGCAGTGAGAGGCCGCCGGCTGATTCGAAAGGGACTATCAAGGACATGACTTCGCTTCCGTACCATGGGCTGCGTCTGCTGGCGGTCCATGCCCACCCCGATGACGAATCCTCGAAGGGTGCGGCCACGAGCGCGAAGTACGCATCACTGGGAGCCCGGGTCCTCATCGCCACGATGACCGGCGGCGAGGCGGGCGACATCCTCAACCCTGCGCTGCTCCAGTCCCCGAAGGCCAGCCGGGACATCGCCGGTCTCCGCCGCGAGGAGATGGCCGCAGCGGCCTCCGCCCTCGGAGCCGAACACGTCTGGGTCGGGCACGTCGACTCCGGTCTGCCCGACGGCGACTTCGATGATCAGACACCGCCCGGCTGCTTCTACCGGGTCCCCGACGAGGTGGCGATGCTGCCGCTCGTCCACATCATCCGCACCTTCCGCCCGCAGGTGGTGACCACCTATGACGAGCTCGGAGGCTACCCGCACCCCGATCACATCAAGAACCACGCGGTGACCATGGCCGCCGTCGCCGCAGCCGCCGATCCTGCCGCGCACCCCGAGCTGGGGGAGGCATGGCAGGTGCAGAAGGTCTACTACAACCAGGACCTGTCGGCGAAGAAGTGGATCACCATCCACGAGAAGATGCTCGAGGCGGGTCTCGAATCCCCCTTCGCCGACCACCTCGAGGACTTCAAGAAGCGGGACAATCAACGCGACAACTGGCTGAGCACCAGGATCGACTGCGGCGAGTTCTTCCCGTCCAGGGATCGCGCGCTGCTGTCCCATGCCACCCAGATCGACCCGGAGGGCGGATTCTTCTCCGCCTCTCGCAAGGCTGCCCGCACCTATTGGCCCACAGAGGAGTTCGAGCTCGCCACCGACCTCACCGGTCGGGAGCCGCTGACACCGGGAGTCGACTTCCAGGAGGATGACCTGTTCGCCTCTGTGACCTTCGACGACGGCCGCCGCGTCCCCGCGGAGGGAATGCTTCCGAAGTCGCCGGGAACTGAGACAGAGGCCGGGGCCGAGACCGGTGCCGAGGCCACGACGTCGACCGAAAGCGATTCCCCCGCATGATCCTCGCCTCCACCCCAGCATCGACGCCCGACGGCACCGCCCCTGACCCCGACCTGGTGACCCCGGGAACGATCGGATTCCTCGTCACCTTGGCCGTGGTCATCGTCGTGATCTTCCTCATCCGCGACGCCCTCCGCCGCGTTCGTCGGGTGCGGGCACGCTCCGGCACCAGCGACGCCTACCCGATTCCGCTGCGCAGGCATGTCGTGCCGAATCAGTCGACGCTCTCGGGCCCGGAGGAACCGGAAGCAGAGGACACATCCGCCGAGGCAGCCCCTTCCCCGGATGATGACGCTGGCAGCACTGGCACGAAGTCAGATGGCGCAGACGGCACCGGCGCAGAGTCCGATGACGCAAAGTCAGACGACGCGGACGCAAAGTCAGATGACTCTGACGGCTCTGACCCGAGGTCGTGAACCCACACGAGTGGGGCTGAACCGCCGGAGCTGAGTCAGCTCAGTACGCCGCGACGGCGGCGACGATGAGCGCGGCGAGGTGGCAGCCATAGCCGAAGATCGTCAGGATGTGGAAGATCTCGTGGAATCCCAACCACTTCGGTGACGGGTTGGGTCGTTTGATCCCATAGATCACGGCCCCAGCGATATAGCAGACCCCGCCGAGGACGACGAGGAGGCCGACGGCGGGAATCGTCTCCCAGATCTGGGGGATGTACCCGACTCCGGCCACACCGAAGCCGACGTAGATCGGAACGAAGAGCCACCTCGGCGCGGTGGTGAAGATCGTACGGAACGCCGCACCGAGAGCGGCGGCACCCCACAGCACCGACAGGAGCAGGATCGCCTGATCGGTGCGGAGCATGAGCACGGCCAGGGGTGTGTAGGTTCCGGCCGTGATGAGGAAGATGTTCGCGTGATCGAGTCGGCGCAGAACGAGGCGGGCTCGGGTGCGCCAGCGACCGCGGTGGTAGACGGCGGAGGTGCCGAAGAGCAGCATTCCGGTGATCGCGAAGATCGCAGCGGCGATGCGCGACTCGATCGTCGGCGAGATGATCACGAGGGCGAGTCCGCCGAACATCGCCAGTGGGAATGCGCCGGCGTGGAACCAGCCGCGCAGCTTCGGCTTCACATGTCCGGCGAGCTTGGCCAGTTCGGCGCGCAGCGCGGAACGACGACGGGCGACGCGGTCCGGACGGGCCGGGAGCGCAGTGTCACGGCCAGCGGCATCGGCGGAACGGGAATCATCGGGGACGAGTGCTGAGGACTCGGTGACCGGAGCATTCATACCCCTATCGTACCGAGCGGGTCTGAGGCCTCATTCAGCGAATCCGGCTAGTAGTCTGTATGGTGTTCGAACCGACCCGCGATCAACGTGAAAGAGGACAGCTGTGGCTCGACCGGTGAACCTGCTGTATCGGCTGTACGAGCGACGGCTCAAACGTGAGCTCGACAAGTCGGTGCCGGTTCCGCGCCACGTCGGTGTCATCACCGACGGCAACCGCCGGTGGGCCAAGGAGTTCGGTGCCACCACCGCGGACGGGCACCGGGCGGGAGCGGCGAAGATCGTCGAATTCCTCGGCTGGTGCTTCGAGATCGACGTCGAGATCGTCACCCTCTACGTCCTGTCCAAGGAGAATCTTGCGCGTTCGGCCGACGAGGTCGAGATCCTCATCGAGATCATCTCCGATCTCGTCGAGAAGATCGCGGCCCTCGACGGCGTCGGCGTGCAGCTCGTCGGCGACCTCGACATCCTGCCCTCCGACCTGCGGGCGCGACTGGAAGCGGTGACGACGAACACCGACTGCGGAATGCGAGTCAACGTGGCCGTCGGCTACGGCGGTCGGCAGGAGATCGTCAACGCGGTGCGCTCACTGCTCCGCACGCGCAGCGACGAGGGCACAGATCTTGAGACGATCATCTCGGAACTCTCACCTGAGCAGATCGGCGAACACCTCTACACGAAGGGGCAGCCGGATCCGGACCTCATCATCCGCTCCTCCGGCGAGCAGCGGCTCTCCGGCTTCCTCATGTGGCAGAGCGCCTACTCCGAGTTCTACTTCTGCGAGGCCTACTGGCCCGACTTCAGGCGCACCGACTTCCTTCGCGCCGTGCGCGACTACGGCCTGCGCCAACGGCGGTTCGGCAAATAGGACGAACCGCCTCGGCGGGGAAACGGGTGCCGACACCGTGCTGACGCCGCACAGTCGGTGGATCCGAACGAGGAGCCCAACCGCCTCGGCGAGGGTGCGCGCATCGCCCATTCACACGAAGTTCATGACGCCGACTTTCCCGAACGCGCGTGCCGGTACCGATCCCGGCCGCAAACGGGGTTAGGTTGGCAGTAGTTGGTCGACACCAACCCGAGATCGGGGGATGTCAGAACCGGATCTCGGCGGAACTCACGCCACAGAGGTCCTCATGGCTGAAAATGTCCACACCTACGTTCTCGACACCTCGGTGCTGCTCTCGGATCCCGGCGCGCTTCTGCGCTTCGCCGAACACCATGTCGTCATCCCGCTCATCGTCGTCTCCGAACTCGAGGCGAAACGCAACCATCCCGAACTCGGCTTCACCGCACGCAAGGCCCTGCACATCCTCGACGACTTCCGGTCGGACTTCGACCGGCTGGATGAGCCCATCCCCGTCGGAGAGGCGGGAGGGACCCTGCGGGTCGAACTCAACCACATCGACGCCTCGACGATGCCGATCGGATTCGACCGCACGGAGAACGACACGCGCATCCTTGCCGTGGCACGCAATCTCTCGGCCGAGGGCCACGACGTGGTAGTGGTGACCAAGGACGTGCCGATGCGCGTCAAGGCCTCGGCGCTGGGGCTGCACGCCGAAGAATACCTCGCTGAGCTCGCCACCGACTCCGGATTCACGGGGATGAGTGAGATCGGCTTCGACGACGAGCAGATGAGTGAGTTCTACGATTCGGGGTCTGTGGTCACCGAGGACGTCTCGGACGAGATCGTCAACACCGGTGTCGTCATCACCTCCCCGCGCGGTTCCGGGCTCGGGCGGGTGCAGCCGGGCAATCGGGTGAGCATGGTGCGTGGGGACCGGGACATCTTCGGCGTCCACGGTCGGTCGGCCGAACAGCGCATCGCCATCGACATGCTGCTCGACGATGCGCTGGGAATCGTGTCACTGGGAGGGCGAGCCGGAACGGGGAAGTCCGCGCTGGCCCTCATGGCGGGGCTGCAGAAGGTACTCGAGGAGAACAAGCACTCGAAGATCATGGTCTTCCGCCCGATCTATGCGGTCGGCGGGCAGAACCTCGGCTTCCTTCCCGGCAGCGAGGGGGAGAAGATGAACCCCTGGGCCGAGGCGGTGTTCGACACGCTCAGCGCTCTGGTGAGCAAGAACGTCATCGACGAGGTGGTCAACCGAGGGATCCTCGAGGTGCTTCCGCTCACCCACATCCGCGGCCGTTCACTCCACGATGCGTTCGTCATCGTCGATGAGGCGCAGTCGCTGGAACGCAACGTGCTGCTCACGGTGCTCTCACGGATCGGGATGAATTCGAAGGTGGTGCTCACCCACGATGTCGCCCAGCGTGACAACCTGCGCGTGGGACGCCATGACGGAATCGCCGCGGTGATCGAGAAGCTCAAGGGCCACGAACTCTTCGCCCACGTCACGCTGACGCGGTCGGAGCGCTCGGAGATCGCGGCCCTGGTCACCGATGTGCTCGAGGAGTTCGATCCGTTCCGGTCCTGAACTCGGCGCCCGCGTCACCGACCGCTCAGGTCACCGCCGTTGTATTGCGCTATGCGGCGAGCTGTCGGCGCTGACGCGAGCGGTCGGCGGCCAGCACATCGCCGAACTGAGCGGTCGGCGGCAACGTGAGCGGTCGGTGCGGAGGCACGAAACGGCGCCCGGACGATGTCGTCCGGGCGCCGTGATCTGATCAGGCAGGTCTGATGCTTACTTGTAGCTGCCGATCATCGTGGTGACGTCGAGGGCCTTGTCGAGGTCGGCCTCGGTGATCGATCCGTTCTCGACGAAGCCGAGGTCGATCGTCGCTTCCTTGACGGTCATCTTGTTGGCCACGGCGTGCTTGGCGATCTTCGCGGCCGCCTCGTAGCCGATGACCTTGTTGAGCGGGGTGACGATCGAGGGGCTCGCCTCGGCGAGGAAGCGGGCGCGCTCCTCGTTGGCGGTCAGCCCGTTGATCATCTTCTCGGCCATCACGGTCGAGGCGTTGGCGAGCAGTCGGATCGACTCGAGCAGGTTCGAGGCCATCACGGGGATGCCCACGTTGAGTTCGAAGGCGCCGTTGGTCGAGGACAGGGACACCGAGGTGTCGTTGCCGATGACCTGGGCCGCGACCTGGATCGTCGCCTCACAGATGACCGGGTTGACCTTGCCGGGCATGATCGACGAACCGGGCTGCAGATCGGGGATCGCGATTTCGCCGAGGCCGGTGTTCGGTCCTGAACCCATCCAGCGCAGATCGTTGCAGATCTTCATGTAGCCGTAGGCGATGGTGCGCAGCTGGCCGGAGGCTTCGACGAGTCCGTCGCGGTTGGCCTGGGCCTCGAAGTGGTTGCGTGCCTCGGTGATGGGCAGCCCGGTCTCCTCGGCGAGGATCTCGACGACGCGGGAGGAGAATCCGTCGGGGGTGTTGATGCCGGTGCCCACGGCGGTTCCGCCCTGCGGAACCTCGGCGACACGGGGGAGCGAGGCCTCGATGCGTTCGATGCCGTAGCGGACTTGAGCTGCATAGCCGCCGAACTCCTGGCCGAGGGTGACCGGGGTGGCGTCCATGAGGTGGGTGCGGCCGGACTTGACGATGGAGGAGAACTCCTCGGCCTTCTTCTCCAGCGAGGTCGCCAGCGTGTCCATGGCCGGGATCAGGGTGTTGACCAGTGCCTTGGTCACGGCCAGGTGCACCGAGGTGGGGAAGACGTCGTTCGAGGACTGCGAGGCATTGACGTGGTCGTTGGGGTGGACGTCGACGCCGTCGGCCCCGAGGGCCTTCGTCGCGAGCGAGGCGAGGACCTCGTTGGTGTTCATGTTCGACGAGGTGCCCGACCCGGTCTGGAACACGTCGATGGGGAAGTGGGCGTCGTACTTGCCGGCGATGACTTCGTCGGCGGCGTTCTGGATCGCGGTGGCGCGAGCCTCGTCGAGGACTCCGAGCTCGAGGTTGGCCTTGGCCGCGGCCTTCTTGACCTGGGCCAGGGCGGCGATGTGTGCCGATTCGAGGGTCTTGCCCGAGATCGGGAAGTTCTCCACCGCGCGCTGTGTCTGCGCACTGTAGAGGGCGTCCTTGGGGACCTTCACTTCTCCCATGGTGTCGTGTTCGATGCGAAACTCTTCGCTCATGTCTGTCCTTTCCGACTTGCTGCCGTGGAATGGTTCCGGGGCGTGATGGATCTGTGTGGTGACGTCGTGGTGTCGTCTCGCCTGGGCCCGCGGGCCCGAGTCAGGACGTGTAGGTGGAGACAGCCGCCTCGTCGCCTCCGTACTGGGCGACGACCGTGGTCCGGCCGTCGTGGAGCTGATAGGTGAGTCCGACGATGATCAGTCGCCCCTCATCGACCGCGCGGGCGATGAGGGAGGAGAGCTGCATGATCTTGTCGACGGTGTCGATGGTGTTCTGGACGACGGTCTCGTTCACCGTGGTGCGGTCGTTCTTGCGCGCACGGGCAACGGTGGGCAGGATCCTCGCGACGACGTCGGAGATGAACCCTGGGGGAGTCTCACCGGTGTCGTAGGCGTTGTAGGCCGCAGTGACAGCTCCGCAGCTGTCATGCCCGAGCACGACGAGCAGCGGAGTGCCGAGCATCTCGACTCCGTACTCGAGCGAACCCAATGTCACCGGATCGACGACCTGGCCGGCATTGCGCACGACGAACATGTCTCCGAGGCCGACGTCGAAGATCATCTCCGCGGCCACCCGGGAGTCGGCGCAGCCGAAGAGCGTGACGAACGGAGCCTGATCGCCGGTGACCGCCTCTCGTCGAGCGGTGTCCTGATTCGGGTGTTCGGGCTCATCGCTGACGAAGCGCCGGTTGCCTTCGATCAAGCGGTTCCACGCGTTGTTGGGCATTGTGATCAGACCTGCTTCCAGTGGCGATGGATATGTGTGCGCTGCGCGGCGTGTGTGCGGGCGCCGACTCAGATGAGTCCGCGACGCGCCGCTTCTTCGGCGGCCTCGACATAGGAGTGGGTCTTCGCGGACTGGTGCTCGGCGAAGACCTGTCGGACGGTGCCCGACTTCGAGCGCATGACGAGTGAGTGGGTGGTGACGTGCCCGCCCTGGAACTTCACGCCGTCGAGCAGGTCGCCGTTGGTGATGCCGGTGGCGACGAAGTAGCTGTTGTCGCCGGTGACGAGGTCGTCGGTGTTGAGGACCTGGTTGACGTCGAGTCCGGCCTTGGCGGCGGCATCGCGTTCGGAGTCATCCTGGGGCCAGAGACGACCCTGGATGACACCGCCGAGTGCCTTGATGGCGCATGCGGTGATGATGCCCTCCGGTGTGCCGCCGATGCCCATGAGCATGTCGACGCCGGTGCCGGGACGGCACGCGGCGATGGCGCCCGCGACGTCACCATCGGTGATGAGCTGGATTCGGGCGCCGGCGGCGCGGATCTCATCGATCATCTGCTGGTGGCGGGGGCGGTCGAGGATCATCACGGTGACGGAACCGGGATCCTTCGTGCCCTTCGCCTTGGCGACGCGGCGGATGTTCTCGGCGATCGGCAGGCGCAGGTCCACAGCGTCGGCCGCCTCGGGGCCGGTGACGAGCTTCTCCATATAGAACACTGCGGAAGGGTCGTACATCGCGCCGTCTTCGGTGACCGCCATGACCGAGATCGCATTGGGCATGCCCAAGGCGGTCAGGCGGGTGCCGTCGATGGGGTCGACGGCGACGTCGCAGTGCGGGCCGGTGCCGTCGCCGACCTGCTCACCGTTGAAGAGCATCGGAGCTTCGTCCTTCTCGCCCTCTCCGATGACGACGGTGCCGGCCATGCGGACGGTGGAGATGACATTGCGCATCGCTGCCACGGCGGCTCCGTCGGCGGCGTTCTTGTCACCGCGGCCGACCCAGGGTGCGGCAGCGATCGCCGCGGCCTCGGTGACTCTCACGAGTTCGAGAGCGAGGTTGCGGTCGGGCGCGTCCTCACTGACCTGTGCTTTCTGCGACCATGCATCGGTCACGGCAACGGGGGGAGTCTCGTCGTCGACTCGTCCGCGGTCATGGTGAGATTTCACGTCAACAGGCTCTTTGGAGTCACTCATGCCTCCAATTGTGCCACCCCTGTGATGAGGGTCGCGACAGCGGTATCGGGTTGTGGCGTCGGCCACCTCGGAGCGTGGGGATTGGCTCTTGGCACCCCAGCCGAGGACAATGGCGATGTGAATGTCCGAAATGTTGCCGACGAGGCGGGTACCCGAACGGTCGTCAACGACTCGACCTCGGGCCCCAAGGGAGAGTCCATGGCTGACGAGTCCGGAGCGATGTTGCCGGGTTCTCGGGAAGAGATGCGCTTCCTGCGGAAGAACTCGAACTGGGTGAACATGGTCATCGCCATCCTCGCGTGTCTGGCGGTGGCAGTGGGGATCCTGTTCATCGCGCCTCAGCCGGAGGTCGATTCCGAACGCGTCGTCGATTATCAGGGCATCGCCGAGCAGTCCGAAGGCAACGCGGACTTCGACCTCATCGTGCCGCAGATCCCTCAAGGCTGGTCGGCCAACGAAGCGACCCTCGATCGCCTCAATGACTCAGAGTTCCTCTCCTGGTACATGTCCTTCATCGGCACCGACGATCAGTGGGTGAGCATCGAGCAGTCCAAGGCCAGCGCGAACTGGGCGAAGAATAAGTCCGATGACGCCGTCGCCGCGGAGAAAGTCACCGTCGGTGGAGCCGACTTCCAGATCTACCGCACCGATGAAGCGAAGGAATACTGGGTCACGCACAAGGGCGACGTGTATGTCGTCATGACGGCCACAGCCGCCCCGGACACGATCAACTCCTTCGCCGACCAGGTGGCCGCGCAGCTGAAGTGAGCGTATCGGGCAGTCGAAGTGTCGGTGTGGCAGGCGGCAGGGGGTGTCCACTCGGCCTCCGGCTGATTGCGCGGCCTTGTCCGCACACTACCTACCTCGCGTCGCGTTCACTCCGCGTCGTCGGAGGTCTCTTCGCGTGCCTTGTCGAGCCGTTCGCGGGCACCGTTGAGCCATGACTGGCAGCGATCGGCCAAGGCTTCTCCGCGTTCCCAGAGTCGCAGTGACTCCTCGAGAGGCAGATTGCCGGTCTCGAGCCGTTTGACGGTCATGACCAGTTCTTCGCGCGCCTGCTCGTAGCTCAGCGCGCTGATTTCGGGTTGGTCCTGTGCGGTCGTCGGTTCGGTCATCGTGGTCTCCTTCTCATGGTGTGGTGTCTGTCTGTTGGTGCAATGTCGATTCGCAGTGATGCGGCGCAGTGGTCAGTCGGCTGGCTCGGTCTCGGGTGTGACCTCGGTGATATCGGCATCGAAGCGTCCGTGTGCAACACGCACATGGACCGTGTCCCCAGCAGCCACCTCGGCGGCATCGCGGACCGCCTGGCCCGCGTCGGTCTGGACGACGGCATAGCCGCGTTCGAGGGTACGCAGCGGCGAGAGCGATCGTGCCTGCGACCGCAGGTGGTGGATTTCGTTCTGTGCCTGGATGACCAGTCCGTTCATCGCCTGCAGACCGCGTCGCCGGGTCGTCGTCAACTCGTTCTCATGCGCGGTGATCATTGTCTGCGGTTCTGCCAGCACAGGCCGTGAGCGTACGGCGGTGAGCATCTCCTGTTCGCGGTCGAGGATGCGATTGACCGCAGCTTCGAGTTCGGCACGCGCCCGCAGCAGGTTCATTCCTTCCTCAGCGACGTCGGGCACGATGCGTTTGGCGGCGTCCGTCGGGGTCGACGCTCGCATATCGGCGACTTCGTCGAGGATCGGGCGGTCGGCCTCGTGCCCGATCGCCGAGACCACCGGAGTCCGGGCCCCGGACACGGCGCGCACGAGCGCCTCATTGGAGAATGGGAGGAGATCCTCCATGCTGCCGCCGCCGCGGGCGATGACGATGACGTCGATGTTCGGGTCTTCGTCGAGTTCGGCGAGGTTCTTCATCACTCCGGGCACGGCATCCGGGCCCTGCACGGCGCAGTTGCGGATCTCGAACTCCGCCGCGGGCCACCGCAGGTGCACATTGCGTACGACGTCCTTCTGCGCATCCGAGTCACGTCCGGTGATCAGGCCGATCCGGTTCGGCAGGAAGGGAAGCCGGAGTTTCCGGCCCGGGTCGAAGAGTCCTTCGGCGGCCAGCTGCTTCTTCAGCCGTTCGAGCCGGGCGAGCAGTTCGCCGAGGCCGACGGCGCGGATGTCGTTGGCCCGCATCGTCAGCCGTCCGGTCTTCGTCCAGAAGTCGGCCTTGAGGTTGGCGACGACGTGGCTGCCTTCGGTCAGGGGTGCGCCGGTGCGTTCGAGGACGTTCTTCCAGATCTGCACCGGCAGAGACATCTCGACATCGGTGTCTCGCAGGGTCAGGTAACTGGCTTTGCCGCGGTGGTTGAGCTCGACGACCTGCCCTTCGATCCACACGCTCGACATGCGGTCGATATAGGACTTCATCTTCGACGAGAGCAGGCTCAGCGGCCACGGGTTCTCCGCCGTGGTCTCGGCGGCTGTGGCGGCGAGTTCCTTCGGTTCGACGGCTTCGCCGAGCGTGCCGGGAGTCCCGGAGATGCGTTGTGCCATGGTGTGTCCCCTTCCGAACCCCCAGCCTAACGAACACCACTGACGTAGACCCACATCGCTGTGCGTAGGTCCTGTTGATGCGCCCGGCTTAGACTGGTCGGGTGAGTGCTGTCACCGTTCCCACACCGACGATTCCGCGCCGACGACTGCCGCGCAGTGAGATCCGCGCCCCCGACGGCGGGCGGCAGAGAGTAATGCTGGCCGCTCCGCGCGGCTACTGCGCCGGGGTTGATCGTGCCGTCATCGCCGTCGAACGCGCCATCGAACACTTCGGTGCCCCGATCTATGTGCGCAAGGAGATCGTGCACAATCGGCACGTCGTCGAGACACTGTCCGAACAGGGTGCAGTCTTCGTCGACGACACGACCGAGGTGCCGGAAGGGGCACGAGTCGTGTTCTCCGCCCACGGGGTCTCACCGACCGTCCATGCCGAGGCGGCCGACAGGTCGCTTGCCACGATCGATGCGACGTGTCCGCTGGTGACGAAGGTGCATAAGGAGGCGATCCGCTTCGCACGGGACGACTTCCGAATCCTGTTGGTCGGCCATGCCGGCCATGAGGAGGTCGAAGGCACGATGGGAGAGGCGCCCGAGCAGATCACCTTGGTCCAGAATCCTGAGGAGGCACGCACCGTCGAGGTGCTTGAGTCCGAGAAGCTCGTGTGGATCTCCCAGACCACGCTGAGTGTCGACGAGACGATGGCCACCGTGAACATTCTGCGTCAACGCTTTCCTCAGCTGCAGGACCCGCCGAGCGATGACATCTGCTACGCCACTCAGAACCGGCAGGTAGCGGTGAAGAAGATCGCTCCTGAGGCTGATCTCGTACTCGTCGTCGGTTCGGCGAACTCCTCGAACTCTGTGCGTCTGGTCGAAGTCGCCCTCGAACACGGGGCGAAGGCGGCCCATCGCGTCGACTTCGCCCGCGAGATCGACGAGACCTGGTTCCATGATGTCGCCTCCGTCGGCGTCACCTCGGGAGCGAGCGTTCCGGAGAACCTCGTTCAGGACGTGTTGGCTCTGCTGGCCGATTATGGTTTCGAGGACGTCGACGAGGTCGTCACCGCCGAGGAGGATCTCATGTTCTCCCTGCCGAAGGAGCTGCGCAAGCTCGGCTGAGCAGCCCTGGCCTCCCCGCAGCCGGGATGCTGATCCTCAGCTCGTTCCCGTGTGCCGATTCCGCAGGTCGGTGGGTCGGCGTTCATCGAATCGATTGGTCTGCGGGCGAGTGAGTTCCTCGGCGCTGACTCCGCGGGTGCGAGCATCGAGTTCGGCGACGGCGTCGAGCTCGTCGGCGACGATTCCCGTCGACGGGAACTTTCGGGCGGTCACGAGGAAGCGTGACTCCAGCGACGAGACGAACCGGTTGTAATCGTCGACGGAGCGATCGAGGCTGGCACCCATTCGCGACACGTGCGTGACCAGCGTGCCGATGCGTTCGTAGAGCTCCGTGCCGAGGCGGAGCACTTCACTCGCCGAGGTGGACATGTCGGCCTGGCGCCAGTTGAGCGCCACCGTCTTGAGCAGGACCAACAGGGTGGCAGGGGAAGCGAGGACGACGTTCTTGCCCAAGGCATGATCGATCATCTTCGGGTACGTCGCCGCCGCCGAAGACAGCAGTCCGTCGGTGGGCACGAAGCAGACGACGAAGTCAGGGGAGGACTCGAAGGCCTTCCAGTACTCCTTCGATGCCAGCGCATCGACGTGGCGCAGCAGCGCCCGGGCATGATCCTGAGCATCCGAGCCCTTCGTTGCCTCCGAGTCCGAATCCGAGCTGCCCATCCGCGCCGACAGCGGAGTCTTCGCATCGATGACGATGGTTCCGCCACCGGGCAGGTGCACGACCATATCGGGGCGATGCCGTTTCCCATCACGGTCGCTGCTGACCTGGGTGTCGAAATCGACGTGCGGGAGGAGTCCCGCATATTCGACGATGCGTCGCAGCTGCACTTCGCCCCAGTCGCCTCGGTGAGTGGTCGAATTCAGGGCATTGGCCAGGGATCCAGTGGATTCCTGGAGACGCAGGTTCTGCTGGCTGAGGTGACCGATCTGTGAGTTCAGGCGGGTGATCTGCTCGATCTGAGTCCGGTCCTGGGCGTGGAGGTTCTCCTGCAGATTCTTCACACTTGCGGCCAACGGGCCGATGGCAGCGGTGATCTCACCGGCCATCTGGGCATCTGCTTCGAGGTCCTCCGTCCGTTCCGACAGAATGCGGGACGTGGTCTCGGCGCGGGTGAGTCTCTCGAGGTAACGGGAACGAGTGAGTGAGCGGCCGAGGAGGAATCCGAGGGCGGCGGCGAGGATGATTGCCACGACGAAGGCGATGATGACACCGGAGGCGGGGAAAGCATTCATGGTTACAGGGTGACAGAGGGCACTGACACGAGAATTCTGCGACCACCTCGGCGACGGCTAGACTTAGCTACCGTGGCTTTGACTATTGGAATCGTGGGACTGCCCAACGTCGGCAAGTCGACCATGTTTAACGCACTGACCAAGAACCAAGTTCTCGCGGCGAACTACCCGTTCGCAACGATCGAACCCAACGTCGGCGTTGTGCCTCTGCCTGATGCCAGGCTGGGCCGTCTGTCGGAGATCTTCTCCTCGGAGCGCATCCTCAATGCCACGGTCGACTTCGTTGATATTGCCGGCATCGTGCGCGGCGCGTCCGAGGGTGAAGGCTTGGGCAACCAGTTCCTCGCCAACATCCGTGAGGCCGACGCGATCTGCCAGGTGATCCGCGGATTCGTCGACGACGACGTCGTCCACGTCGACGGCAAGATCAGCCCGGCCGACGACATCGACACAATCAACACCGAACTCATCCTCGCCGACCTGCAGACCCTGGAGAAGGCACGGCCGCGGATCGAGAAGGAAGTCAAGGGCAAGCGCGCCCCGGCCGAGCAGCTGACCGCGATCGATGCCGCCACCGAGGTGCTCGAGGGTGGAAAGACCCTGTACCAGGCGATGCAGGCGGACAAGTTCGACGTCAGCAACCTCCGTGAGCTGCAGCTGATGACCGTCAAGCCGTTCCTCTATGTCTTCAATGTCGACGACGATGTTCTGGCCGATGAGGCGAAGAAAGACGAGATGCGTGCCCTGGTGGCGCCCGTCGAAGCGATCTTCCTCGACGCGAAGTTCGAGTCGGAGCTCGCCGAGCTCGACGCGGAGGAAGCTCTCGAGATGCTGGAATCCACCGGCCAGGACGAGGCCGGTCTGGACAAGCTGGCTCGCGTCGGTTTCGACACCCTGGGCCTTCAGACCTATCTGACCGCCGGTCCCAAGGAGTCCCGTGCGTGGACGATTCCGAAGGGAGCCACCGCCCCCGAGGCGGCCGGAGTCATCCATACCGACTTCCAGAAGGGCTTCATCAAGGCCGAGGTCGTGTCCTTCGAGGATCTCGACGCCAACGGGTCGATGGCGGCGGCGAAGGCCGCGGGCAAGGTCCGGATGGAAGGCAAGGACTACGTCATGGTCGACGGAGATGTCGTGGAGTTCCGGTTCAATGTGTGACTCCATCGAGCACGCGGACTCTGCGGGTGGCCCTGGGCGGTGAGACGGTGCTGCTGGCATTGATTCCTCGCAGTGTCCTCTAGAGCGAACGTCAGCACGTGATCGATGCTCAGCAATGACAGGGGTCGTCTTCGCGCTCGGGCGGAACGTCTGCATGACGACCGCGCCCTGTTCGCGCGCGAAGTCTCCACGACCTCCCTGCGCTCGGCAGCGGATCTCAGTCGCGGGTCATCGTCCGCAACAGGATCTGGACACCGGTCTCTACTCCGTCCCAGCCGGAACTGCTCTCCAGCCGGCCGCCTGCCTGAGCGTCGATCAGGCCGTGTGTCGAGGCGAACAGCAGGATCGCGAGGTCGTGGCTTGAGGTGTCCGGTAAGCGCCCCGCGGTCCGCGCCGACCTGACGATCTGAGCGAAGGTCCCGAGCGCCCCCTCGATCGCCTCGGTGAGGGTGTCGTCGGCAGCCAGGGCGTCGGGCATGCCGAATAGGAGTCGATAGCGGGCAGGATGTTCTTGGCTGAACGCGATCACCACGTCGAGCGCGTCGAGGATTCGATCGATCGGGTCCTTCTCGACATCGAGCAGCTGCCGCCATCGTGTCCAGATGGCGGCGACGTCCTGCCGGGCGACGGCACACAACAAGCTTCGTCGGCTCTCAAAGTGCTTGTACGGCGCGTTGTGGGAGACACCGACCCGCGAGGCGACGGCTCGAAGCGTCATGGCAGCGTCCCCGCCCTCGTCCAGGAGGTCCGCCGCGGCGGAGACGAGCAGCCGGGCGGTGCTCACCGAGTCGTCGTTTCCGTCGCAGATGCCTCGCCGGTCTCGACGAGTCGATGCGCGTCATCCCAGAGGGCGCGGGCCAGCGGCCTGTCATAACTCTGGTGTGCCGACCTCACGGCGGTGAGCGCACCGAGGTTGGCCTGAAAGTACTCTCCGGTGCGCTCTGCGAACTGTGGCTCGACGGCGAGGGCGGCGAGGGAACGCCCGGAGAACTCGACGTCGGATACGATGCCTCCGAAGGCGCTGGAGAGCCGAGTGACCAGCGCCGTCCGGGAGATGCGCCTGACGATCTTCGGCATGTCGCGGAGGAATCCTGTTCCGGGGACGAGGCCTGGGTCGTAGGCGATGGCGTGGACGGTCGATCCCTGCTGACGCAGCCGCCGGTCCAGCTCGTAGATGTGCATGATCGTGCAGAGCTTGGAGGTCGAGTACCGCTTTCCGGCGCTGAGGGGAGTGCGTCCGTCCCGGCCCGAGTATGCGAGGGCAAACGCATCAGGTTCGACGGCGGCACCGACCATCTTCCCGTCGGTGGAATCCCGATCATGGGTTCCGCTGGCGGTGATGATGATCCGACCGTGCTCGGCCAGGAAGGGTGTGAGCAGATCGATGAGCAACACGTTGCCCAGGTAGTTGGTCGCGAAGGTCATCTCGTAGCCCTCGGGGCTGTAGGTGATCTCGCCGTCGAAGCGTCCTCCGGCATTGCACACGAGGGCGTCCAGCTCCTGCAGCGTCCCGGTGTCGGAGAGGGTGGCGAGCTGTTCGGGGACGGTCCGTACCGAAGCGAGAGAGGACATATCGACCTCAATCATGGAGACGTCTATTCCGTGGGAGGCGGCGATCTCGTCCCGTACGGGCTGCATGCGTGTCACGGAGCGGCCGGCCAGGATGAGGTCGTGGCCAAGGCGCGCTAGGTTCCGGACGGCGGCCAAGCCGATCCCGGAATGCCCGCCGGTGATGAGGATCGTGGACATCGCTTCTCCCTGCTCGAGACAACTCGACGTAAGTCTACGGAACCTAGGTTGACAACGTCAACCGCCTGGGTGGATCGGTGTGTCTGTCCGCGCCCAATTGGGCGTCTGGCAGACGGGCGAGGCATCCATCGCTTCGGGTCGCTCCGTCTTGGCCGAGGTGAACGCCTGCTGGGTTGCGAGAACGAGCGATTTCGCCGTGGGTGCACTCCCGCAGTGAACCTGTCAGCCTCAGCGGCAGATGCTCGTGCAAGGCCATGTTTACCGAGATGGGTTGTTGAACTCATAGATCATTCGGTTACGGAGCGCGATGGAGTTCCGGTTTAACGTCTAGCGTTAATGACGGAGTGCGTTATAGAATGCTCGTATGATCAGATCGTTCGGCGACAAAGATGCCGAGCGCATCTGGCATGAGCAGTACGTCAAGCGCGTCGACCGGACCGTGCAGCGGACGACTATGCGGAAGCTCGAGCTGATCCATGCGGCGAAGGATGTCGAGGACCTCCGGGTCCCGCCGGGGAATCGTCTGGACCGGTTGGTCGGCGACCGACGCGGGCAGCACAGTATCCGCGTCAACGCACAATGGCGTCTCTGTTTCGTCTGGAGAGATGGAGGTGCGGAAGTTGTCGAACTCATCGACTACCACTGAGGACGATCTGATAGAGCCCATCCACCCGGGAGAAATCCTGATGGAGGACTTCATCGAGGGCTTTGGGATCACGCAGAACAAACTGGCCGTGGCCATCGGGGTGCCGCCGCGGCGGATCAACGAGATAGTGCATCGGAAGCGCGGTATCACTGCGGACACGGCGATCCGTCTGGCGCGCTACTTCGGGACATCTGAGGAGTTCTGGATGAACCTGCAGTCGAACTACGAACTGCGGCTCGAGCGGCGCGTGCTGCGCGAGAAGGTTGCGGCGATCACGCCGCTGCGAGTCGCGTGAACTCACTCGATCGGCAGGCAATGTTCGGTCAGAGCCGCCATCCAGTGAGGTTCGACTGGGCCCTACGGGTGCGCAGTCGATGGAGGCGGATCTCGCGGTCGTCGTTGACGTTCTGAGGTTTTCGATGTCTGTGTGCGTCGCGGTCGGACGTGGGATGAGCGTCTTCCCGTATCGGTGGAAAGGGGTCCGGAGCAGAAGCCTTTGCTCGTGATCACGACGCTGTCCTGGCAGTCGGTCGGCTCGAGTCGACTCCGCCGGATTCGCCGACTGCCCTCTCGCTGTCGCGTGCGGCGTTGCTCGCCGAGTCGACCGCCGTGAAATGCTCCGTTCGTCGCTTCTGGTTCCTCGTTCACCAACGGTGGTCTTTCAGGTACTCTGCCCACTGCAATTGTCGGGGCATCATCTTGGTCGCACCCGAAACACCAAGGTCGCGGCAAGCGGCCTGCGTTAGAGTGGCCCCCGGCGTCAGCAAGTGACCGCAGCGATGAGGTCTGGTGCAGGTGGAAAACCAACCTGAAAGATCGAGAGTCGAGGACCGAAGATGACAGACAGCACGAGATCGTCACAGCACTCGGTGATACGGGGCGTCGCCAGGACAGGTCTGACCGTGGTCCTCGTCCTCGCGCTCGTACTGGGCGCGCTTTCTGCGATCTTCGGGCTCGCTTCGCTCATTCCCGGGATAGGCTCGCTCAGCTCGTTCGCTGCTCGGTTCGCCCCGACCGTGGCACCGCTCGTGGCTCTGGCGGGGCTGATCGTGCTTGTCGTCGGAATCGTTGCTGTGCGCAGGGGCCGTCGACCCACCGGAACGGTCGCAACAGTGCTCGGTGGGGTCGGCGCGGTTGCGAATACCGCGGTCATCGTCGTCCTCATCGGCGCTGTCGTCTCCGCCGGCGGCTCGGTGAACCTGTTAACTGCGACGTTCGGGCTGTCCGCCATCGACGGGGCGACGCCCGACCGACAGGAAATATACGACACGACCGGTTCAGGCGATGACCTTTCCGTATCGATCTACGAGCCGGAGGGAGTGAGCGGCTTCGCGCCGACGATCATGTACGTTCACGGTGGCGGCTGGATCGCGGGCGAGGCGAACGGTTCGAGTTCGGAACTCCGCGAACTCGCTGATCGCGGCTACCTGGTGGTGTCGGTCGAATATGAACTCGCAACCCCTGACAACGCGACCTGGCAGAAGGCGCCTTCGCAGGTTGCCTGTGCAGCGAGCTGGATTCACACTCACGCGAGTGAGCTCGGTGCCGACATGGGCCGTCTGGCATTCTGGGGAGAGAGCTCCGGCAGCAATATGGCCGCCAACACCGCAGGCGCCGCTGCGCATGGCGACGCCGAGTCGTCGTGTGGTGGGAAAGTTCCGGCTCCGGCAGCAGTCATTGCAGACTACCCCGCTTTCGACGTGACGGGGCTCTATGAGAACGCTCCCGTCGGCCCGGGGGCGGGTGTCGGCACGCGCGTGTTTGCGATCAGCTACACGGGTGGCACTCCGAAGAAATATCCGGAACGCTATGAGGCAGTGAATTCCACCACTCACCTCAACTCATCCGCGCCCCCGATGCTCATGATGACCGCAATGCGCGATGACGTCATCGCCCCGGCCGACCAACTTGCCTGGGCTGATGCAGCCCGAAGCCGTGGAGCCGACGTCCAGACCGTGCGGATTCCACTCGCCAATCATGCCTACACGCAGAAGTCGAAGAACTCGCTCGGCAGCCAGGGACACCTGAGCATCGCAGAAGCTTACCTGTCCGAACGCTTCCGCTGACCCGCCGAGGCCGGGAGCCGCGCCGAAATTCGCTTCACGGTATGCGGGAAGTTGAAGAACAACACTGACAAACACCGATTGGCTATGGTGGAGCCCGAGGGACATTCCGGTTCCAACCGCATTCGAGTCAGGAGACTTCGATCATGAGATTCAATGTCTATCTGTCCGGTGAGATCCACACCGATTGGCGCGATGAGATCCAGCGCGGTGCCGAGGCCGCCGGACTGGACATCGAGTTCAGCGCCCCGGTGACCGACCACCCGGCCAGCGATGCCGCCGGCGACCACCTCGGCGAGAACGACAGCTCATTCTGGCGCGATCACCAGTCGGCGAAAGTCAATGCCATCCGCACCCGCACCCTGATCGAGAAGGCGGACATGGTGGTGGTGCGTTTCGGCGACAAGTACAAGCAGTGGAACGCCGCCTTCGACGCGGGCTATTGCGCCGCTCTCGGCACGCCGTATGTCACTCTGCATGATGCCGACATCGTCCATCCGCTCAAGGAAGTCGACGCCGAAGCCAAGGCCTGGTGTACGACAACCGACCAGGTCGTCGAAACCCTGCGCTACGTTCTCAAAGCCTGACCCCTGCGCTGGAGCGGCCTGTCAGCATGAGTCCTACGGCAACGGGTGCTCACCCTTGATGACGAAGTACGAGCCGCGGATCTCACCGGCGAGCTTCGACTTCTGCCTGGCGAATTTGAACGCCGAGAGCTCCGGCGGCACCTCCATCCCGGCGGAGAGTTTGAAGCCGACCGCACGCTTCCCGGAATCCTCCCGTGTCCACAGCACGTTGACAGCGAGCCCGGACTCGTAGAAGACATGGACCCAGAAGATGCCGTCCACATCGTTGACGCTGACTTCGAGAGCCGGAGACGTCGGGACGATCTCGCGCTCGGACTGAAGTATCTCCTCCACCCAGGCGAGAGCCTCCGGAGCCTCCGCGGCAGGGGCGACCGAAAACGTGTGCTTGTACTTGTTGGAGAAATAGCGTGCTTCGTTGGCACGCAGACCGGCGAGCGCGCCAGCGGCGGGGGAGGACTCAAGTCCCTCGGTGGAGACATCGGTGAATGACACGGGTTCGACTGGCATAGCCTCAGAATATGCCTGATTGCTCTCGAGTGCGCAGCGATGAGCACGGACGCACTGCGACGCGCATTCACTCCTACTGCTGTGCACCGTGGAGGGCCGTGTCAGGGGATCAGGATCGGAGTCCCGCGGTAGGGTGATCTGCATCTCACCGATCGGTTGACCTGCCCCGTATCGTGGTGCAGACACAGGAACTGACAGAGGAGTCCGGACTTGGCGCTGTACGAAATCGACTTCACCTCAAGCAATGACCGTGACACGATCCATTCCTGGCTCCACACTCCCACCGTCGAGCCTCGTGGCGTCGTCCACCTCATCCACGGCCTCGGTGAGCACTCCCGGCGCTACTTCCACCTCATCACGACGTTGCTCGATTCCGGGTTCGCCGTCGTCGCAGGTGATCACGCCGGGCATGGGCGCACTGCCATGCAGTCGGGAATCTGGGCGGATGCCGGCGACGAGGCGGCCCGCGTGGTCGTCGACGACGAACTGATACTGCAGCGCAGCACTGGCGAGATCCTCCCGGACCTGCCTTATGTCGTGTTCGGCCACAGCTGGGGCTCGATGATCGCACGCGCCATGGCCTCCGACCCGGCATCCGACCTCGCCGGGCTCGCTCTGTGCGGCATCGCGGCACAGATGCGGGGCATCGACGAAACCATCGACCGCGAGGAACTCACGCGCGCGGCTACGGGCGGGGCCCGGCAGGAGCCCGCCTCCGAGCATCTCGTCGGACAGCTCTTCGACGGATTCCTCGACCGGTACGGACCCGACGCCGGTCCCACCGCGTGGGTCGCCCTCGACGAGGCGGTCGTGGCCGATCACGGCAGCGACCCCTTCAATAACTTCGGCGCCCCGATGAGCGCACGATTCCTCAAAGGCTTCGTCGACCTCTACGACGAAGTCAACGACGCATCTTGGTATGAGACGGTGCCTGCCGACCTCCCCGTGCTCATCCTCGCAGGCGACCAGGATCCCGTCGCCAATTTCGGCGAAGGGGCGTATCACGTCGCGAACCGACTCCGAGCCACCGGCCACGATGACGTGCGCACCCGTGTCTTCGCCGGAGTCCGCCATGAAGTGCACAACGAGCCGACCACACGTGCCGAGGCGGAGGCCGAGGTCGTGGACTTCGTCACCCGAGCCGTCGGCGACCGAGACACCGCAGCCGCTGGGAACTGAGACCATGACCGCAGGTGAGAACACGGGCACCGTCACTCACCGTCGCCCCCGACCGGCAGCGGCAGGGATATGCCACCGAGACGGCCCGCGCCATGGTCGAATGGCTGAGCGAACGCGAGGTGACCGATCTGCCGGACACCCTCGCCGACGCGGGGTGGACGACCGACGAACCGTGAACTCAGTTGCGTCGGGAGTTGGCCGACCCGGTCCCTCCGGTGCCGCTGCGGGCGATGGGCGCCCCTCCAGCGTCACCGCAGCCACGCCGTCATCGAACGCCCCAGCGGTGGCGACCTATCGTGCGGCCGGAATAGGCAGCCTCGGCGAGGTCACGCACTTCCGCCGTCCCTGACCGTGCCGACAGACAGGACGGTCAGGCCTCGGCCCCGGCGACGAACGCCGCCTGCCCGACATGCTGGATGGCATCGTCGACGATCGAGACCATCCGCGCTCCGCGTGTGACCACGGGTGTCCAGTTCTCATCGATGACTTCGCCGAGGTCGGCCTCCGACAATGTGGCGGCATAGTCGGTGAACGCGTTCAGCGTCGCCTCGAGGTAGTCGATCAATATCTGTTGGTCGTCGACCCGGATCTGCGTGGCCTCCTCGGGAGTGTGACCGAGGCCGATGCCGTCACCGGGCTTGCCGAGATCGAACTGCTCCCGGAAGTCCTCCCACTGCTGTGGGCGACCGGTGAGGTCGGAGAGTTGGACGTCGATCTCTCGGCCGCTGTGCCACAGCAGCCATGCCACCGAATTCGGATGACCGCCGAGGTGGTCGTTGAGCTGATCGGAGGTCAGCCGGGGGAGAGCGGTGGCTGCCTGCAGGGGACGCTGTGCCAGGTCGGTGAGGAGCTCGATACTGTTCATGTCGCCCATTCTGCTCTTCGACATCGGTCCTGTCACGGAATCCGGTCCTGTCACGGACAGATCAGTCCGGGCGCGGTCTGCGCCGGTTGCGTTTGATCTCGGATCTGCGCTGTTCGGTCCGGACTCGGCGGCGACGGGAGTTCCGTGAGGGCGTCGTCGCTCGCCTGGGCGTCGGCGGTGCCAGGGCCTCCCGCAGCAGCCCAGCCAATCGGATTCTGGCGTCCTGACGGTTCTTCAGCTGGGATCGCTGCGACTCGGAGGTCACCGTGAGTACGGTGCCCGTCAGCCTCGGTGCCAGAACACTGAGCGCCCGTTCGCGCTGGGTTTCGGTGAGGAAGGACGCGCTCGCCAGATCCAGGCTCAGCTGCACTCGGGAGTCGGCAGTGTTGACGTGCTGCCCGCCTGGGCCGGAGGAACGGGAGAACTGTTCGCTCAGTTCGCCAGCGGGGATGACCAGACCGGTCGGGATCCCCGGCCCCGCGGGGACGCGCACATCACCGTTCATCTCAGTTCGGCTCCGAGCCGCCTTCGCGACCGTCACCTGCGACGTCCTCTTCGCGCAGCCTCGGCGTGATCTGCAGGTGCGGTCGAATACCGCGCTTGTCGGCGTAGAATTCGCGGATCCGGTCCATGTCCTCAGCGATGTCTCCGGTCATCTCGATGGTCGGTCCCAGTCCCGTCGTCCGGGTCGCGGTGTCGAGGTATCCCATGGTGACCGGAATCCCGGTCTGCACGGCGATGCGGTGGAAACCGGATTTCCAGTGCGTGTGCCCGCCGCGGGTGCCGTCGGGGGTGATGACGAGGCCGAAGACCTCGCTGGCGCGGACACGGTCGACCACCTCGGCGACGATTCTGCTGGGGTCGGACCGATCGACCGGGATTCCGCCGAGACTGCGCATGATCGGGCCTCGCCAGCCTGTGAACAGTGAATCCTTGCCCAGCCAGTGCACCTCGACACGAAGACTCCACGCGATGGCGAGCATGATGACGAAGTCCCAATTGGACGTATGCGGAGCCCCGATGAGCACGGTCGGACGGTTCGGGGCGGGCTCGGTGACGAGTCTCCACCGGCTGAAGGTCCAGAAGGCGCGGGCGATGAGGCGTCGGATCATGAACTCAACGGTAGAGCACCGCGGTGTGTGGACCTACCAGTGTCCATAGGGACGAGCTGAGAAGCGCGCATGGGCAGCCGCCAGAATCGGATGGAGACGGCGGTGGCTGAGCACGAAACCGGTGCGGACCATCCAGCGCGGATTGAGGCCGCGCCCGCGCAGCCGCCGGGTCGCCTCCTCGGTGAGGATGTAGGCCCAGAACCTTCGGACCTCGGGAGGCGGCGCGCTCGTACACGATCGCCTTCATGTCATGCCACGGCAGAAGGGTTCCGGGCACGACCCGCCCGCGCCTGGCGAGGGCGACACCCGCAGGGGAGACGACGAGTGCCTCACGGCGACGCAGTCGCAGCACCACGCCGATCGGAGCCACGACGAGGCAGCCGATGATGCCTACGACGAAGACCCACATGCGCAGGTTGGCAATGACGAGCCACCAGCTGCGGCCCTCGCTGATCGTGGCGGCGACGATCCAGACGAAGGCGATGAGCAGCCCGACCCCGATGACGAGCGCGAGGATCAGCGTGAGGACGATGTGCCGGGTCGACGAGGGAATGATCACGGATTGTCCGCGCTCCAACCGGCGCAGCACAGTGGCGGGCGAGAGGTCCTCGGGCATAACCGTCAGCCTACCCGGCGGAGCACTCGGCTGAGGACCCGAAGAGGCTCGCAGCGGAAGCGCAGTGAGCGGACACCGAAACGTAGAAGCGAGGACTCATCGAACCCCTGTTCGGGAACAGGCAGAAGGCCTCAGCCGGTGCGCTCGGCGAAGAAGTCCGCCAACCTCCGGGTGCCTGTCGCAGGGGCGATTGCGTCGTGGACCATGCCCCACACGGCGAACTCCCCGAGATCGGCCGTCCGTGGGCTGAAGAGGCCAACCGCGCGCAGTGCAGGGGCGGCGATCCGTTCGGGCACGTGAAGGATGCGCGGATGCCGACCTGCTGCCTCGAACGCAGTCAGCGCGACGTCCCGCCATGTGAGGGACTGCGGTCCGCCGACATCCCAGCTTCCCGCGTCGCTTCCCTCCATACGGTCGACGCAGAAGCGAGCGAGATCGGCTCCGTGGATAGGGTTGATCCGGCCATGCGGTCGCAACAGGGGAACGAGACCCCTTCGTGCCAGAGCGAGCACGTCGAGCATGTCCGAGAAATAGCCTGTCGGATTGATGATCCGCTCCGACATCGGCGAGGCCGTGAGCGTCTGCGCGAACGTCGTCTTCGCTCGAGTCAGGCGGGCAGGACACCGGTCCCCATGAAGCACACCGACATACGTGAACGAGCGGACCGCGAACCGCAGTGCCGAATCGAGGACGGCGAGGTTCGCACGGTTGTCGATCTCCCAGGGGTCGGCCTTCTGCCGAGTCACCCCGAGAGCCGAAATCACTTCGTCGACTCCATCTGCGATGTCGCGGGTGAAACTCGCATCGGTGACGTCGCCGACTGCCCATTCGTCCACTGAGCCGGACAGGGGAGGAGCCGAGCAGGCTCCGGGAGCCTCTGCGCGGGATCGATGACGGACGATCGCACGCACCCGATGTCCTCGCCGGGACAGTTCGGCAACGACATGGCGTCCGAGATACCCGGTGGCTCCGGCGACGAGTACTCTGCTCATGACCCGAGTGTAATGCGGGGTCGACTCCGTCTGACGAGCACTGCGATCCGACTGTCAGCAGACGCGACGGAATAATCGTGGCCGACAGATCGCTATGCTGACCACCAAACATCACCAACAGCAGAGGAAGATATGTCTGATTCAGCTCGTGTTGTCATTCTCGGCGGCCATGGGAAGATCGCCCTCCTGGCCGCGCCCAAGCTCAACGCCGCCGGCTTCACTGTGGACTCCGTGATCCGCAATCCCGATCAGTCGGCCGATGTCGAAGCCGCTGCGGCCAACCCGGTCGTCCTCGACATCGAAACCGCGGACACGCAGGCGCTCGCCGACCTGTTCTCCGGGGCCGAAGCGGTCGTCTTCTCTGCCGGAGCCGGCGGAGGCAACCCAGAACGGACGAAGGCAGTCGACCTCGACGCGGCCAAGCGCTCCGTCGACGCCGCCGAACAGGCCGGGGTCAAGCGCTTCGTCCTGGTCTCCTACGCCAGTGCTTCCGTCGACTCCGACCGCGTCGACCCGGAGAGCTCCTTCTACCCCTACGTGCAGGCCAAGCACGGTGCCGATGAGCATCTGCGCGCAAGCTCGCTCGATTACACGATCCTCGGCCCCGGCGGCCTCACCCTCGAACCCTCGAGCGGCAAGGTCCTCATCGCCGATGCCGCGGGTGACCTCGACGGACAGAAGCCGGCCGATGATGTGCGCGTGACCTCACGCGAACTCGTCGCCGACGTCATCACCCACGTGGTCTCCGAATCGGCAGCGGTGCGCGAGACGGTGAACTTCTACGACGGTCAGACCCCCATCGCCGAGGCGATCAGCTGACCTGGATCGTCACGCGGGCACGAATGCCCGCAGGCTTGAAGGCTCACGAACCCGATGGCCCGTCGCTCCGGAAGGAACGACGGGCCATCGGTCTGTCGTACCGGCACTGGCTGCCGGTGACGACCGGCCGGCAGTGACGACCGGCCGCCAACGATGATCGGCCTGCCGGGACCTGGGGACGCTCAGCCTCGGCGATTCCACAATTGGTGGGTCAGACCGCTCGCGGTGGTCACGGACTCGATCGCGAAATCCTTCTCCACCCCATCGAGGCCCTCCCAGAGCGAGACGCCCCGGCCCAGGGCGACCGGCACGACGACGAGGTGCAGGAAGTCGACGAGGCCGTCCGCGAGGAACTGTCTGACCGTCGAGGGTCCGCCGCCGATGCGGACGTTGAGTCCGTCGGCAGCTGCAGTCGCCTCGGCGAGAGCCTCGGCGGGGGAGGCGTCGATGAAATGGAAGCTCGTGCCGTTGTCGAACTCCATCGGCTCCCGCGCATGGTGGGTGAGTACGAAACACGGGGTCTTGAAGGGCGGTTCCTCACCCCACCAGCCGCGCCACCCGTCATCGGGCCATGGCCCCGACTGCGGTCCGAACTTCTTTCGCCCCATGATCTCGGCACCGTTGCCCTGACCCCACATGGCGAACAATGCGCGATCTGCGGTCACCGGCGCGTCGACATGATTCACGCCCTCGATCCCGCGGCCGTCGAAGTAGGAGAACAGCGCCTGCGCTTCACCGATCGGCTGGTCGAAGGTGACGAACTCGCCGGCAGCGAAGCCGTCGAGGGAGACGAAGAGGTTGTTGACACAGGCTTTGGCCATGAGCACTCCAATGTGATGGTTCGGCTGATGTCTGCTGTCGGATGGATAGCGTCGGTTCCCGAGAAGTGCACCAAGTGTAAGATTAAGTAGTTTCAGAATGCAATCACTGGAGGTGGATCGATGCCTGCGCAGCCGCGCTCGGGATGTGCGATCAATGCCGCTGTCGAAGTCCTCGGCGACAATTGGTCGCTCATCGTCCTGCGCGACATCATCTTCGGCAACCGCCGGCACTTCCGCGAGCTGCTCACCCTCAACAATGAGGGCATAGCCTCGAACATGCTCGCCAGTCGTCTGAAGAAGCTCATCGACGAAGGGCTGCTGACAAGGGCGGACGCCGCACGCGGGCAGCGTGCCGAATACTCCCTCACCGAGGCTGGGATCCAGACTCTGCCGGTCATGGTCGCTCTCGGGACCTGGGGGATGACCCACCGGGAGACCTCTCGGGAGTTGACGATCCGCTCCCGCCTCATGGCAGAAGATCCGCAGCTCGTGGATGGCCTCATGGATGAGCTCCGGGAGGCCCACCTCGGCGTGCCTCGCCCGAACCCTGATGCTCCGCGTTCCTCAGAGCGACTGCAGGCCGCCTACGAGGCGGAGATCGCTGGCGGCTGAGTCGAACATCGCTCTTGTCCTCGGGGGCGATGTGTGCTTCCATGGAATAAGTGATTGCAAAATGCAATCACTCGTTCTCAAGGCTGATCTCGAAGGAGCGATCATGTTCACAGGACTCATGGCCAATATCGTTGTCACCAACGAAGAGGAAGCTACCGAGTGGTATTCCCGACTCTTCGAAAGGCGGCCGGATGGCAAGCCGATGGCGGGGCTGGCCCAATGGTGCTTCGACGAGAAGTTCGGCGTCCAGATCTGGCAAGACCCGCAGCGAGCCGGAGGCTCCAATGTGGTCATCAACGTGGACGACCTCGACACAATGGCCGAGCATCTGCGAGCGGTCGGAATCGACCACGACGAGCCGAGCCCCGGCGGCGGACAGCGCATCCTCCCGGTCAGCGACCCGGATGGAAATCAGGTGGTGTTCTTCGGTGAGTGACGCATCTTCCGTTCAGGGTGCGCCGGTGACCGCGACGATCAGCCTCGGTGCCGACATCGAGCACCCCACTTCAGCGGTGTGGAAGGCCTTTGCCGATGTCGACCAGCGAGTGCGGTGGGGTGTTCCCGAAGGCGAGGCGATGATCTGTGATGTCGACGAGTTTCGGCCCGGCGGCTCGATTCGTGCGCGCTGCGGAACACCGGGAGCATTGGAATTCGTGTCCGCGGGGCAGTACTGCGCCGTTGAAGATGAACGCTGGCTCGTGACCACCGAGACGCTGACCCGCGACGGACAGATCCTGTCGACCGCGATCATCACCTGGACCTTCACAGCCACCGCGAGCGGCACCCGGGTCGAACTCGTCGACCAGGTCGTCTCCTTCGTCGGGCAGGGAATGATCGACGGCCACCGCAACGGCCATGACATCTGCCTGCGCCAGCTCGGAGACCACCTCAGCGCGTGAGGTCCTCCGCCCAGGGCAGGTCGGCGCCCTCGCGGCCGACCGTGACCGCGGCGAGCCTGACCGCACGTTCGGCCAGGCGCATGAGGTCGGATTCTCCGAGGGTGCTCACCTCGGTCGCGTTCGCGTGCAGTTCGTGGATGAGCGAGACCATGAACGTATCTCCGGCTCCGATCGTGTCCCGCACATCGACGTGCACCGCTTCCACCTCCGCCTGCGCCGAGGTGGTCGCCACGATCGCCCCATCCCCACCGCGAGTCATCGCGACCATTCCCGCGCCGAAGTCAAGGATGCGTTCGGTCTGAGCGGCGACGTCGAGATCGGGGTAGAGCCAATCGGCATCGGCGTCACTGAGTTTGACGACGTCGACCCGTGCGGCCAACTCCTCGAAACGGTGCAGCGCCTCGGCGTGAGTGCCGATGATCGAGGGCCGAATGTTCGGATCGAAGGTGACGAGAGGGGAGCGGGGCGCCGTTCCGGTCGCCGAGGCGGCCCGCTCGAGCAGCCGATCCACCGCGGCCGCGCCGGGCTGGAGGAACGCGGCGATCGATCCGAAATGCAGCACCGACCGCTCATCGTCTGTCACCAGCGAGTCGTCGGGGTCCCACCGCAGGCGGAAGTCGTAGTCGGCGGAGCCGTCTGCGGCCAGTCGCGCGAGCGCCGTCGACGTCGCTCCTGTCGGTCGAGCGAGGACGTCGACCCGTGATCTCCGCAGATGGGCGAGGAGGAACCCGCCGTGGAAATCATCGCCGACATCAGTGAGGAACTCGACCTCATCGCCGAGGCGGCCCAATCCGAGCGCGACATTCGCCGGGGCGCCGCCCGGGGAGTACCGATCACGGTTGCCGGCGGTGCTGACGATGTCGATGAGTGACTCACCGATGACGAGGATGCCCATGCCTGCGATTCTACGACGAGTACTGACCTGCCCGCGTGACCTGCATCAATAGGACGACAATCGAGAATCCGGGATGAAGAGGGCGGTTTCATGTCAGTGCCTCCTGGCAGTGTGTGGTCATGGACAAGAACACGATTGACACAGACGTCAGAACGATCATCGATTCAGCATCCGCAGCCATCCTCGCCCCGCGGCCAGGCGAATGCCTGGTCTGCTATGTCAACCGCCAGCTCAGTGAATTCGGCTGCAACGGAACTCACCGTTTCGCCGAAAGCTTCCGCGATAGAACAGCACCACGTGCTACGGCGATGCTCGAACGACTCAGCAGAATGGGTGCATGCTGCTGCGACTGCGAGATGTTCCTCAACGCCTTCGTACTCGTCGACCGGCCGTGGATCACCAGTATGCCGTTCGGTGAACTCATCGGCACGCGTCTCGGCAGTGAGGACCTCGATGAACTGCGAGAACGATTCGGGATCAGTGAACCTCCCTCGACGACTCTGTACCTGTGCTGCCGACTGGTGAGGCGGGGATCGACCCAAGCTTGCGGAAACTGGACCCGACTCCGACGGTGGTGACCTGAAACGTCCGGCAGAATGGAACTATGACGCCGACTCTTCCGCTCTTCCTCGACTGCGACCCGGGCATCGACGATGCGCTCGCCCTCGCGTACCTGTGCTGTCAGGACGACGTCGAGATCGTCGGCATCGCAGCCTCGGGCGGCAACGTGCCCACCGCGCAGGTCGTGGCGAATACCCGCGGCTGGCTCGACCTGGCCGGACGGACCGATATTCCCGTTCACTCTGGACACGAACTGCCACTGGCCTGGCAGCAGACCGACGACGATGCCGAAGATGATGCTGCTCGTGACGGTGCGACCACCTCATCCTCTGCCGGTTCCGTCAGCGGACCCGAATACGCCGATCTCACCCACGGTGCCACCGGCGCCGGCTACGCCGAACTGCCCGCACCGACGCGTCCCGCGAACTCGGTATCGGCAGCCCAAGCGTGGGTGGATGCGGCACACGCCCACCCGGGCCGGCTCATCGGTATCGTCATCGGACCATCGACGAACCTCGCGCTCGCCCTGGAAATCGAACCCGAACTGCCGCGACTGCTCAAACGTCTCTTCATCATGGGAGGAGCCTTCAACTATCGCGGCAACACCCAGCCGACGACCGAGTGGAACGTCACCTTCGACCCGGAATCCGCGGCCCGGGCGCTCGCCGCCTTCGGTGAAGCGCATGCGCAGGGCCAGCTCACCCACCTACCGGTCATCGCGCCGATCGAAGCCACCGAAGCCGTCGAGATGACGTCTGACCGACTCAGTGACATCCTCGGTGGGGCAGTGGGCACCTCTGCCGGGTGGCAGCGGATGCTCACCCAGTTGGCCGAGGCGCTGCGGTTCTACTTCGAATTCCACGAATCCGACGGACTCGGCTATCTCGCTCACATCCACGATCCCTTCGTCCTCGCCTGCGCACTCGCCTGGGCACGCCAGAACACGTCTTCCTCGGACGGGCCGGCGCCTGCGGTCACCAGCATCGAGGCGAAGCCCACGGTCGACGCCGACCCGTCGGCCGCCTCGGCGCCGGTGAGAGGATCTGCGGGCCTGCTGCCCTGGGCACGGACTCTGTTCGCACCCGTTGACGTCGAACTCACGGGTACACTCACACGAGGCGAAACCGTCGCCGACTGGCTCGGTCGGTGGGACCGACCCGTCAACGCCGAGATCATCCGCGCGATCGACGCCCCGGCCTTCTTAGACCACCTCAGCTCCACACTGATGAAAGGACCATACTCATGACCGCACCCTCCCCACAGTCTGGGCAGGGGCCGACCACCTCCACGGTCGGTCCCGGACAAAGTCGCAGAACTGCACTTCCCCTGACTCTGACCCTCCTCGGAACCCTCGTCGTCATCGGCACCTACCTCGCGGTGCTCCTGACACAGCCTGCCAACCTCGGCATCGACCTCGGCCACACCACCCTGTGGGTGATGCTCGGCTACCTGCTCGGCGGAATCCTCCTGGCCGCCGGCACCCTTCCGCTCATTCCTCGCCGCGTCCTCGCGCTCATCCCCGTCGCCATCGCGCTGAACATCATCATCGGGCAGATCATCGGCAACTACACCCCGGTCCCGCTCTACCTCGACTCCATCGGCACCGTGATGATCGGCGTCCTGGCCGGCCCCGCCGCCGGTGCCTTCACCGGGATCATCTCGAACCTCATCTGGGGAGTGACGCTGAGCCCCAGCGTCATCGCCTTCAGCTCCGGGGCCGCCTTCATCGGCGCCGCCGCCGGATGGGCCGCCCGCCTCGGCATCTTCCGCACCCCCTGGACTGCCGTCATCGTCGGCGCAGTCGCCGGAGTCCCCGCCGGAGCCATCGGCGCCCCGGTCGCCGCATATGTGTTCGGCGGCGGGCTCGGTGCCGGAACAGGGGGAGTGGTGGCGATACTCCAGGCCGCGGGGCTCGAGATGTTCAACGCGACCTTCGCGCAGAGCATGTTCTCCGACATCATCGACAAGGCGCTCATCTTCGCCCTGGCCTACGTCGTCATCCGGTCCCTGCCCAAGCGCATCATCGGACGCTACCCGTTCGCCGCATTCAGCCGCCCGAAGGCAGTGCGCTCCGGTTCGACGCCTCCGGCGGACGCGCCGGTCGAGTCGACTCCTGCGGCGGAATGACCACCACCGGCACCGAGACCGGCGCCAGCGGAAACACCACCGGGCATTCCGGGGCCGACCGAGTCGAACCCGGACACTGCGCTGCCGACGACACTGCCGGTCGCGACGGTCAGCGGCTGCACCCGGCGACCGAGATCGTCATCCTTTTGTGCAGCCTGCTGCTCGTCTTCGGAATCCCCTCGCCCGTGGTGCCAGCCGCCGTCATCGTCGCCACAGTGATCACGGTCGCCTCGTCCCCAGCGGTGGGCCGGCGGTCGTGGGCCCTCGGTGTCGGCGTGCTGTGTCTGCCGACGCTGCTCGTGCTCATCATCGTGCAGGGATTGTTCTATCCCGGCGCGAACGCGCACGTCCTCTGGGAGGCCGGACCCGCACACTTGAGCGTCGAGGGCCTGAGCATCGCCGTCCAGATCTGGCTGCGCGTGACTGCACTCATCGGACTGTGTGCCCTCTTCGGACTCGGCACTGACTCCGCCAGACTCTTCGACGGTCTGCGCAGACTCCGACTGCCTGATGCTCTCGCCTACGTGTGTGCCTCCGCGATCGGACTCATCCCCCTCATCGGGGCCCGGACCCGCAACATCATTGAAGCTCGAAAGGCACGAGGCTGGGCGACGGAACGCTGGCGGGTGCGGATGCGACTGCTGCCCGGCATCGTCACCGGCCTGTTCACCTCGATGCTCATCGACGTCGAACAGCGCCATGAGGTGCTCGAACAGAGCGGTCTGGGAATGCACGGCCGCACCGTCGAACTGCACGACCACCACGACAGTCGCAGGCAGGGACTGATCCGGCTCATCATTCCCGTCCTCGTGGTCGGACTCATCGCCTGTTCGGTGGCCGGTGTGCTCCCGCTGCCGGACGCTGCACAGCTGATCGGCATGGACTGAGATGACGGCGAACATGAGAGGCTTCGGCTTCACCTATGCCGGCGAAGACAGCCGAGTCCTGACCGATGTCGACCTCGAATTGCCTGCCGGGTCGATGACCGCAGTGCTCGGCCCCGTCGGCTCGGGCACATCGACCCTCAGCCGGGCCCTGGCCGGTCTGCTCGAGACCCGAGGAACCACGACCGGTCGCGTCGACGTCACCGGCACGGTCGGCTTCCTCGGTGACGATCCGGAAGCCCAACTGAGCGGACTGACCAGCCGAGTCGCCGACGAGACCCAGCTGGCATGCCGGCTGCGCGGTATCGCTCCCGCCGCTGCCGAGGCCCGGGCACACGATGTGCTGGCCAACCTTGGGATCGACGATCTGTGGAACCGGCGCCTCGACACCCTCTCCGGTGGTCAGCGCCAATTGGTGGCACTGTCGAGGATCGCGTCACTGGATCCCGATCTGCTCATCCTCGACCAGCCCTCACAGTCGCTCGATCCCGATATGCGTCGACGCCTGGCGGGCCTTCTCCGTGAGAACTGCGAGCGTGGAGGATCAGCGCTCATCACCGGCCATCGGATCGACGAGCTCACCGTCGCCTGCGACGAGGTGCGCTTCCTCAGAGCAGGCGACGGGTTGGCCCAGGAGAGCGCTGACGGTGTCAGGCTGGCACAGTCGGCTCGAGCGCAGGGAGTCTGGGACACCCGCCCAGAACATGCGGCCCAGTCACGAAGCGCGTCGATGACGGGGAGTCAGTCGTCCGCATCGACGACCGCCGACCCGGTGCTGAGTACGACCGCGGCGGCCGAACCTCCGAGGGCCGACCCGGTGCTCAGCGTGAGGAGCCTGAGCGTGCATCGTGCAGACAGAACCGTTCTCGACGGTGTCGACGTCGATCTGCATCCCGGCGAACTGACCACGCTCACCGGTGCCAACGGAGCGGGGAAATCGACTCTGCTGCGCGGACTCATCGGACTCCTCGGTCGGTCCGGCGACTGCACGGGCACGGTCACGATGAGCCGCCTCGGCGAAGGAACCAATCTGTTGGACATGCCCGCTCACGCACGCAGCGCCCACTTGGGCTGGGTGGGGCAGGATCCGGGCATTCAGCTCTCGGCGGCGACCGTGCGGTCCGAACTCATGCATGCGGCCCCGCTGCCGCGCCACCGGCGGCGGGAACGGACCCAGGTTCTCGACGACCGTCGCCGCATCGTCGACTCGGTGCTGCACGAGGTCGATCTGGCGGCGGTCGACGAGGAACACCCGTTCGACCTCGACGGCCCCCGGCGGAAGGATCTCGTCATCGCTTCGGCCCTGATCACAGGTGCCGACGTTCTGCTTCTCGACGAACCCACGATCGGGCGTGATCAGGCGGGGATGAACCGACTCACCGCCATCATCGATCGCGTCCTGCGCCGAGGCGGTGCGGTCCTCGCGACGACCCACGACCCGCGGTGGGCCGCGGAATCGTCCCACCGTCGCCTGCACCTCGCCGATGGGCGAGTGCACTCGCGTTGAAGAGGTAACGTCACTGATGCGGTCGTGTGATGCAATGGGTGTGAGAACCGTCGTCGGAAGGGATCGCAATGCGCGGACCACTGGTGCTCTTCGCCTCCTGGGCTCTTCATGATGCGGAGGAGGCGCTGACCTTTCCAGCCACGGCTGACCACCTGGCCGACCTCACTGGAATCGACGCCCTGCGGATGACCACCAAGCAGAGTTTGTCCGCGATCGGCCTGGTGGGAGCCGCGCTCGCCGTCGCCGGAGTCCGAGGAGCGAGAACCCGTGGCGCGTCACGGTTCTACCGAGCCTCCGTCGCCGGCCTCGAAGCTCATGTGTTCACTCATCTGCTCTCGGCGGTGGCGGCTCGCCGGTACACCTCAGGGGTGCTCACGGCCCTGCCGATCATGTGGCCGGGAGCCGCGTTCGCCCGACGGGAACTCGCTGAACTCGGCAGACCGCTGACCGCCTCCGATTGGCGGCTCGGTCCTCCGACGATGGGCGCGATCGCACTTGCCGCCCACCTCGTCGTGAGAATCGATCGGGCCTCTCGGCTCAGAAATCGTAGCTCGAGTCCGCGGTGACGGCACCGCCGCGGAACCGCTGCAGATGGAGATGCCGGATGAGGCGGATGACCGGGCGGATGAGCATCTCCACACTGCCGATGACGAACAGCCAGGTGCCGGTGGCCATCAGGGCCTCGGAGAAGAACATGAAGCTGCCGATGAGGAACCACACACCGATGAGCACGTCATTGGCGATGCTGAGCACCTGGTAGCGCTGCCGGATGACGAGCTCTTCCGACCCGATGCGCAGGTGGATGTCGCGCTTGTTCTCAGCCATGTGACTCTCCTCTTCCCTCGGCGGATTCCCTTCACCCGGGCACCGGATCACCGGGACCTCGGTCGAATCCCGCTGCAGTCCTTGCAATTCGAGCCTACTTCTCAGCCGATGCTGCGTGCAGGTCCGGGCACTGGCAGATCTCGTGTCAGGGGCGCGACCTAGATTGAGCATATGGACGACAACCGGTATTCCTTCGACGCTCTCTACAGCGAACCGCTCGAGCGCAGCTCACTCCTGCCGTGGGACGGGCTGCTCGTCTGGGTGCGCCGGTGCCCGCAGTTCGCTGCCTTCGACGCGGCGATGCTCGCCCGATCGGGCCCGGAGGCAGCCGCCGGGACTCCGGAGGCGGCCGCCGGGACTGGGAAGTCGACGGTCACCTCGGCCTCGGATCCGACAGCCGCCGGCACCGCAGGGGCGCTGGCTTCCGCCGAGGCGGAGGGGCCGGACACCGCGAACCGTGCACCGACGTGGGCCGGCGTCGACACGGTGATCGCGGATCTGCGCGGACAGGACCTGCTGCCCGAGACGCTGCCGACGACGCGCAGCCCCACCGTCATGCTCATACACCTCATCGAAGAGCTCGCCCTCGTCTTCGCCGGTCATCGCGGGGACCGTCCCGACCACGGCATCGCTGCCAGCGAGCCTGCGCTTGATCAGGCTCAGGTGCGCTTCGAAACCGAATGCATCACGTGGCTGATCGCCGGTCGCCTCGGTCTGAGGTCGGCGGCCGTCGGCTCACTCAAGGGCTACCTCAAGGACGGGGAGCTCATGCCCCCGATCTCACGCGATCGGGTGCTGCGGACCGTGGACGCCGTCGAAGGACTCTTCGGTGGGGCATCTGCCCTTGGGAATCAGGTCAGGCAGGAGGTTCCGAGTCTCTTCTCCCTCGACGAGCCTTTGGCTGTGTGATCACCGGAGATCCGGGCACACCCCTGGTATTCGGGGACGGATGAGAGCAGAATTCCACCTATGTCCACCCCACCTCAGCGATGGACCCTCGCCACCGTCTACCCCGACATGTGGGGCGATCCCGCAGACGACCCGCGAAACACCGAGGGCCTGAGCCCCGACGGTGAGTCGGCGACACTGCTCGACTACATCCACGACTACCGACTGACCCTGGCGATGAAATGCCGTGGACTCACACTCGACCAGATGATGACGCTCTCCGTTCCACCGTCGGCGATGTCTCTGCTCGGCCTCGTCCGGCATATGACAGAGGTCGAGAGGGACTGGCGCAACTGGATCTCCGACGGTGATCCGGAACCAGCGATCTACGGTGGACTGGATACGGCGTTCGACCTCAGCAGGCTCGCGTCACAGCCCGGCGCGGCCCAGTCCAACAACACCTTGCAGGCGGGTGCAGCCCAGTCCAACACCTCGCAGGCGGGTGCGTCGCAGTTCGGAACAGCGCGGTCCGGCGCGGCGCACAACAACGGAGCACGGTCTGACGGCGAGGACATCGAGGGCCCCCTGATCACAGAGGCATTCGACAGGCTCGAACAGGAGCAGACGGCCACCGACGCAGTGGTCGACAGGCACGAGGATCTGGGCACCCATCTGGGCCGAGTGGGCATCGCCGTGCGCGAGCTGCAGGTCCACCGGATCGAAGAATACGCTCGACACTGCGGGCATCCCGACCTGCTGCGCGAATGCATCGACGGCAGGGCCGGACAGTAGAGGCAGAGGAGAGACTGAGATGAGCAGAACCTTTCAGGTGACATTCGACTGCCGCGACCCGGAGACGGTCGCGAGATTCTGGGCGTCAGCGCTCGGTTACATCATTCCGGGGCCACCCGGTGTCGAACTCGCCGATGACGATGATCCGTTCGACGCGTGGAAGAACTTCTTTTCAGACCTCGGCATCGAACTGGGGCCAGAGGATATGCGCGCGGCCATCGAGGATCCCGGAGGCGTCGGGCCCCGACTGTTCTTCCAGGCCGTCCCTGAAGGCAAAACGGTGAAGAACCGGATCCATCTCGACGTCCGAGCGGCACCCGGTCTCGACGGTGAGGAACGGATGGAGGCACTGGAGGCCGAATGTGTTCGCCTGGCACAGCTGGGAGCAAGCCGGCTGAGACGAGTCGAACCCGATCCACCGATGGAGCACGGTTTCATCGTCATGACCGATCCCGAAGACAACGAATTCTGCCTTGACTGACACCGGCCGCCTCACTGTCATCGCCGGACCGATGTTCTCCGGAAAGTCCGAGGAGCTCATGCGTCGGGTGCGGCGGGCGACCATCGCCGGGATCACCGTCCTCGTCGTGTCCCATTCGCTCGACACCCGGTCGTCGATCTCGACGATCACCTCCCACGTCGGGGCGAACATCCCTGCGGTGCCGCTGCCTGATGTGGATTCCCTCGCCGAGGCTGTCCGCTCCGCAGACTACGATCTCGTCGCCATCGACGAGGCCCAGTTCTTCGGCCCCGATCTCATCCCCACCGTCGATGAGCTCCTGCACCGAGGAGTCGACGTCATCGTCGAAGGACTCTGTGTGACCTTCGACGGAGAACCCTTCGAACCTCTGCCGAGCCTCATGGCCGTGGCCGAAGAGGTGCTCAGGCTCACCGCGGTATGCACGATCTGCGGCCGCGACGCCGTCTTCCACCAGCGGCTGAGGGACTCGGAGCGCGGATCGGGCGCTGCAGTGGCACCGAAGGTGTCCTCGGACGAGGACTCACCGAGTCCTGCCGCCACCGTCATCGATGCCAGCCACGTCGGTGGTCTCGACGCCTATGTCGCCCGCTGTCGAGAACACTTCAACCGGGGCTGCGCCACAATGTCAGCCGTCAGCAGTTCTCAGGCATAGCCGGTGCTGGGACTGTCGCATTCTGCCTGTGTGGTGCTGGTTCTGCCCTCGCAGCGCAAGCCTTCCTGAAATTGCGCAGTCGGTTCTGACCTCACGATTATGCTCTGACCTGGAGGTACACTCGCCCGGAATCTTGTGTCAGTGCCGACGTTTAGTGTTGTGGGTATGGAAGCAGAGCAGGTTCCGGACGTTCTCACCGAGATTCATCGGTGGCGTCGCAGCCTGTCCGAAATGCCCCCGGCGACGACCGAGGAAGAGGCCATCGATCGCATCACTGCGCTCGAGGAACTGAACTCTGCGAGCGCGGCGGCGCAGGCGCGTGAGACCTTGACGTTCGATATGCTTCGCCGCAACCGCGAAGCCGAGGACGGTGTGGCCAGCAAGAAGCAGGGACGCGGCCTCGGCGCCGAGGTGGCTTTGGCGAGGAAGGTCTCGCGTTCCCGGGGTGCCGCCCTGCTGAAGTTCTCCCGCACTCTGCTGATGGACCTGCCCAAGACCTATCAGGCGATGAAGGGCGGTGACATCTCCGAGGAGAAGGCGCGGGTCGTGGCTAAGGAGTCCGGCTGGCTGCCGCGGGAGAAGCGGCAGGAGCTTGACGAGCGCATGGCCGAACGTCTCCCTGAGGTGGGTGTCAGGCGCCTGGGAAACGAAGTGCGGGCGTTGGCTCAGAGGCTTGACCAGCGGGCCGCGGTCGACCACCTGGAGCGTTGTGTCGAGGAGCGTTCGGTGAGTGTGCGCCCTGCGCCTGGCAATATGGCTTATCTGACTGCGCTGTTGCCGATGCCGGAGGCGGTCGCTGCCTTTGCGAACCTGACGAAGTCGGCGCAGTCCGTCATCGCCACCGGCGATGCCGGCGGCCGGTCGCAGGGCCAGATCGCTGCGGACCTTTTGGTCGAACGTGTGACCGGGCAGGAATCCGCTGCGGCAGTGCCGACCGAGGTCCACCTGATCATGCAGGCCAGCAGCCTGTTCGAACCAGGGGAGGAGTCTGCATGGTTTCCTGGGGTCGGTCCGATTCCGGCCCAGGTGGCGCGTGACTTCGTGGCGGAGAACGATGCTGCGGTGTTCTTGCGTCGCCTGTATACGCGGCCTGAGGATGGGCAGTTGGTGCGGATGGATTCTCGTCGCAGGGAGTTCTCCGGCCTGCTTCGGCGTATGGTCGTCCTGCGTGACGATGTGTGCCGCTCGCCGTGGTGCGAAGCTCCGATCAAGCAGGCCGATCACGTGGTCTCCTTCGCTTCCGGCGGAGACACCGACTGGGAGAACTCCTCCGGTCTGTGCGCGGCCTGCAACTACGCGAAGGAACTCTCGGGGTGGCGCCACAATGTCACCCCGGATGCGCTTGAAGTGGTCACGCCTACGGGGCACCGGTACCGTTCGCGGACGAAACCGATCAGTGAGCCCGACCCGGGCTTGGCCCACGGTGAGGTCGTCGGCGAGACGGCGGCGCCGCCGGGGATTCCGGCGGGAACCGGTCCGCCGGGGATCCCGGTGGGAACTGGTCCGCCGGGGACGTCGGCGGGAACTGGTCCGCCGAACCCAGCGGTCGGATCCGACCCACCATCGACCGACCCACCAGCCACTGAGCCTGGAACACCACCACCGACCGTAGAGGTCGGAGAGACGACGACACCGGCGGACGGGGGCGAAGGGACTCCACCGGATGTGGAATCCGGCCCGGCACTACCGGTCGCCACGGCCGGAGAAGGCACACCTGCAGCTACGGCGCCGAGGTCCAGTGCGCCCGCATCGGGTGAAGTCTCGGGTGCCGACGGCGACAACGTCGGCGACCAGCAGTGGCAGATCCACCTGCCGTGGCGGTACCTCCGCAGAGCCGAGCAGCCCCCACCGCTGAGGCTCGGGCGGACGACCGTCAGCGTCGATGTCTACGACGCCGATTTCGAGCCGTTGAGTCCGGTGGAGGAGCTGCTGCTCACCGGGATTCGGGAACATCTCGGATCCCGATGAGCCGGGAGGCGTTCCCCACCGTTCCTGAGCTGACTGAGCCCACGCACATTGACGTGTCGATTCCCGTGGGACGATACGCGTCAATCGTCGATGCTCTCCCACACCTCACGCCAGATCCTGGCGAGGTCGGCAACCTGGTAGTGCGCGTTGAGGCCGCTGGGCTGAGGCACCACATGCAGGGCCACCGAGCCCGGCCACCCTGCGATGAGCGACGTGTCCTGTCGACCGAACTGTGCCTTCGGCAGTGCGAAACCGGTCCGAAACGAGGTGATGCCGGCGATCGCGACGGCGCGCGGTCGAATGTCGGCAAGCCGCTCGATGAGATGGGCGGCAGCATCGCGCAGCTCCTGTCGGGACAGCTCATCGGCGCGGACCGTGGCACGTCCGACGAGGTTGGTCAGACCGATGCCGCGACTCAGAAGCTGCTGTTCATCGGCCTGGTCGAGTCCACGGGAGGCATCGACGAGGTGGTCGGTCAGTCCCGCCTCGAACAGGGACGGCCAGAACCGGTTGCCGGGACGGGCGAACGGTGCATTGACCGCCGCGGTCCACAGACCCGGGTTGATGCCGACGATGAGCAGCCTCAGCCCGGCAGAATCGATGGGCAGAATATCGTCGATCGCGTTCGGATCGTCGGTCGCGAAAGCTGCGAGATCGTCCTTCGTCGGTTTGCGACCGCCCAAGGGGGAGGGACGACGGTTGCTGACTCTGCTGTTCTCACTCACGTCTTTCACACTACCGTCGTACCATGAGCCACGAACATGTGACACCTCGGCGAGGCGAATCATCACCCTTCCACTTCGACGACCGGTGGAGCTTGGACGCCGACGTCGACACTGTCTGGGCCGTTCTCGAACGGGTGGATGAGTGGCCGCAGTGGTGGCCGGGACTTGCCGCGGCCGAACCCGTCGGGAACCAGCTGCGATCGGGCAGTCGAGCGCAGATCGTCGTGCGCACACCCATCGGGATGCCGCTGCGATTCACCATCGAGGTCGATGCCCTGCAGGCTCCGAATCGGGTCGCGCTCCGTGTCGACGGTGATCTGCGCGGCGAAGGCGTGTGGACCTTGAGCGAGCACGAGGGGACCACCCGCGTCGACTCCCATTGGTGTGTGACTCCGACGAGGACGATGATCAGAATCCTTCGACCTGTCGCGAGCCTCATGCATGCGATCGTGATGCGAGCCGGTGAGCGCGGTCTCGCGGCGAGACTGACCGATCCGACACCTCACCCATGACCGATCGCCGATCATGCATGACCCGGCGCCGAGGATGTCCGAGCTGGACCGATTTCAAACACGAAGCTGCCTGACTCGGCACCGAGGCCTGTTCAGCTCAGGTTCAGACCTGAGTCGCCCAGGCATCGATGCCGCCGGCAAGCGAGCGCAGTCGCACCCCTGCCGGGGCCGTGCCGGCGAGGATCCCGACGGCCTCTGCTGAGCGGGCCCCCGCCTTGCAGTGGATGACGAGGTCGTTCACGGTAACGTGATCATGCGCCTCGCCGTCGATCACTCCGCTCAGCGCATTCCACCCCCGGTCGCGGATGAGCGCCAGAGGCACATGGACGGAGCCGGGAATCGAGGACGACTCCCGTTCCCAATCCTCACGCACATCGACCAGCATCACCTGCTCACGGGAGTCGACCAGCTCGGTCGGTTCGATCTCTTCGACCCCGGAACCCACACCGGACGAAGCGGTCGCCGCACACGCGGCGGCCACCTCGGCGAGGTCGGTCACCGCTGGCCGGTCGGGATCGGAGGAGAACCGCAGCGTCGAATACTCCCCGGCCAGAGCGTCGTAGCGCAGCAGCCTGCCGATGAACGGTTCGCCGATGCCGCAGATGAGCTTGATCGCCTCGGTGGCCATGGCCGACCCCACAGTCCCGCACAGCACCCCGAACACACCGCCCTCGGCGCAGTTGGGCACCGAATCGGCTTCCGGGATGTCGGGAAACAGGTCGCGCAGCATCGGTCCGTGCCCGGGCACGAACGTGCTCACCTGCCCGGCGAACCGGAAGATCGTGCCCCACACCAGCGGGGTACCGGTGAGTTCAGCGGCATCATTGGACAGATACCGGGTGGCGAAGTTGTCGGCCCCGTCGATGACGACGTCGTGGGATGCGAAGAGTTCGAGAGCGTTGTCCGGGGTCAGCCGGCCCGCAATCGGACGCACGTGCAGCGTCGGATCGAGCCGGTGCAGAGCCGCGGCCGCCGAGTCGACCTTCGGCCGGGCCACGTCGGCGTCGCGGTGGATGATCTGGCGTTGGAGGTTCGACGATTCGACCACATCGTCATCGATGACCGTCAGGGATCCGATCCCCGCGGCGGCCAGATAGCTGAGCACCGGTGACCCGAGGCCACCGGCCCCGATGACCAGCACCGAGGCGGCCCGCAGCCGCCGTTGACCCTCGAGTCCGATGCCCGGCAGGCTGAGGTGTCGGGCGTAGCGTTCGATCTCCTCGCGGCTCAGTGCCTCGACCGGTTCGACCAGAGGAGTCAGCCCAACGCCGGTCACTGCGCTGCGACCATTCCGTCGAAGGTCGACGATGCCAGGGCCAGAGACCGCTTCGGGATCCGACCCGCACCCGCGGCCAGATGCCCGGATTCCACGGCCAGAGCCATCGCCCGCGCCATCGCTGTCGCATCGTGGGCACGGGTCACGGCCGAAGCCAGCAGGACGGCGCTGCAGCCGAGCTCCATGGCCAGGGCGGCATCGGAAGCCGTGCCGACACCCGCATCGAGGATGATCGGCACTCCCGCCCGGCTGACGATGGTCTCGATGTTGTGCGGGTTGAGTATGCCCAGGCCGCTGCCGATCGGGGCGCCGGCCGGCATCACCGCCGCCACGCCCGCGTCCTCGAGTCGTTTGGCCATGGCCGGGTCGTCATTCGTGTACGCAAAGACAGTGAACCCGTCGAGGACGAGTTCCTCGGCGGCGCGGAAGAGTTCGACCGGATCGGGCAGCAGAGTGTCTTCGTCGGCGATGACCTCGAGCTTCACCCAGTTCGTCTCGAGCGCCTCTCGCGCCAGCCGCGCGGTGAGCACGGCATCCCGAGCGGTATAGCACCCGGCCGTGTTGGGCAGGATGCGGATCCCCAGGCGCTGCAGCAGGGTGAACACCGACTCACGGGACGCCGCGTCGAAGCGACGCATCGCCACCGTCGTCAGTTCGGTGCCCGAGGCCAGCAGCGCGTCTTCGAGGATGCTCAGCGAGCTCGCCCCACCCGTGCCCATGACCAGGCGTGAGTTGAGGTCCACACCATCGATCGTCCAGGTCATGTCAGCCTCCCTGCACAGCGGTGACGATGTCGACGGTGTGCCCGTCGGCCAATGCGAAATCGGCCCAGCGGCCGCGGCGGACGACCTCTCCGTCGACGGCCACGGCGATGCCCAGGCGGCCCCCGTCGGCCGGTGTTCCGTCGGCACGGAGGTCGCGTCCGGTGGTCACCGCGACGAGGTCGAGCACCGAGGCTGGTCCTCCCAGTTCTCGTTCCTCGCCGTTGACGACGATGGTCGGTGCGTGGGCAGTGTCGGTCATAGTGTGCTCCTGTGCAGGGGCGTTGGGTGGAGGACGGATGAGACAGCGGACGATCCGTCAGCGGACGGTTCGGCAGAGTGCTGGTCGGCAGAGAACCGCCCAGGGGAGACGGAATCGAGTGCTCCCGCGGGCAGCCAGTCGGGGGTGAGTCCCACGGCCAGTTCGGCACCGAGCCGTCCGCCGAGTGGGGCCAGCAGGATGCCGTGCCGGAAGTACCCGGTGCTGACGAGGCAGCCGTCATCGATGCGACCGACGATGGGCAGGTCATCGGGCGAACCGGGGCGGGCACGCGTGGTGATGTCGGTGATCTCGCAGTCGAGGATGCCGGGGACGAGGCGCTGACCGTCCTGGAGGAGCCGGTGGACGGCTCCGGCATCGGTGCCTTCCCGACCGTCCTCCCGGGAACTCGCCCCGAGCACGAGCTCCCCGTCCTCGCGGGCGACGATGTAGACCGGCCGGCCGTTGACGAGTCCGCGGACCGTGCCGTGCAGCAGAGGTGTGAGTGCGGCCGGCGATCGCAGACGCAGAACATCACCCCACACCTTCCGCAGCGGCAGAGACGGCATCCCGGTGATCGAGTCCGCCTCGGCGCCGGCGGTGATGATGACCTGATCGGCTGTGAGTTCGTCGCCGCCGGAGAACCCGACGCCCACGGTGATTCCGTCTCGACGGATGAGCCGGGTGACCTGTCGGCGGACGGTCGTGGCCGACACGACGGACAGCAGGGCGGCCGTCACCCGTCGGGGGTCGATGGACTGGTCGTCGGGGATGCGCACGGCACCGGCCACCGACGGTGACAGTGTCGGTTCGAGCTCCCTGGCGCGGGACCCGGTGATGAGTTCGGTGGTGAAACCGGCGGCGGTCTGCGCGGTGCGCAGCTCGCGCAGAGCCTGCAGATCGGCACGATCCCCGGCACACACCAGGGTCCCCGAGTCCGTGAGCCCGAGATCGGCACCCGCGGCGCTCGCCACCTCAGCGGCGAACGACGGATACATCTGCGCCGACGCGCGCATCAGCGGGTACAGGGGAGACTGACCCCAGACCACCTCGGCGGCGGGGGCGAGCATCCCCGCAGCGGCATGCGTGGCTCCCTGCCCGGGAACGGGATCGATGATGGTGACACCGGCACCGAGGCGGCGCAGATGCCACGCTGTCGACAGGCCGATGATTCCGGCGCCCACGACGATGACATGCATGGATTCTCCCTCCGGCGGCATGATCCGCATCAGGTCTGACGGTCGGCTCTTACGCCCTCTCAGCCTCGTTGGGAGGCTCCCGCGAACTCCTCTACTCTATGACCATGACCTCCGATATTCCACCGCACCCTTCAGGCTCCGAATCGAGAAGAGCCTGGCGGGACGCCCGGTTGGCCGAAGCGCGCCTGTACCTGTGCACCGACGCCAGGACCGCCCAAGGCGATCTGCCCGAGTTCCTCGACGCCGCATATGCCGGGGGAGTCGACATCATCCAGCTGCGCGACAAGACCCTCGAAGCCAGGGCCGAGATCACAGCCCTCGAAGTGCTCAAGGCCACCGCGGCCCGGCACGGGAAGCTCTTCTCGGTCAACGACCGTGCCGACATCGCCCTGCTGACCGGCGCCGACGTCTTCCACGTCGGACAAGGCGACCTCACCAGCGCTCAGGCGCGCGCCGTCCTCGGACCCGACGTCATCCTCGGTCGCTCCACCCATTCGCACGAGCAGGCGCTCGCCGCCGACGCGGACCCGGAGACCGACTACTTCTGCGTCGGCCCCGTGTGGGAGACGCCGACGAAACCCGGCCGCGCTGCCGTCGGCACGGGCCTGCTCGGCACGGTGGCCGCCACGGCGCGCACCCCATGGTTCGCCATCGGCGGCATCGCCGTCGGGTCGCGCCTCGACGAGATCCGTCAGGCGGGCGCCACGCGCACCGTGGTGGTGCGTGCGATAACCTCGGCTGGCGATCCCGCTGCGGCCGCACGGGAACTCAAGGAGGAATTGGGATGAGTGAGATCATCGAGGGCAGCACCGGCACGGGTGCGGACGAACAGGGCGCGAACGAGCTGGCCTCGCGCAGGCCGAGCATCCTCATCGCCGGGGCCGGAGCCACGGGTGGGGCATTCGGCTCCTATCTGCTCGAAGCCGGTCGCGATGTGACGTTCCTGCTGCGGGAGGCGAAGGCGCAGCGGATCCGCGCCGAGGGTCTGCGTTTCGTCTCACCGGGCAACGACCGGACGAACACCGTCGAGGTCGTCACCGCCTCAGAGCTCGCCGAGGGTGCGCGCACCTACGACCTCGTGCTTGTGGCGGTCAAGGCGGGCGGCCTCGAGTCTGTCCTCACCGACATCCGTCCTGCCGTCGGAGAGGGGACGAGGATCATCCCGTTCCTCAATGGGATGGCCCAGATCGATCGGCTGCAGGCCGACTACCCCGGGCAGGTGCTCGGCGGACTCGTCAAAATCGTCGGCACCATCGACGGCGATGCGGTCCACCAGCTCACGGACATGGCCGTGATGACGATCGGCGACCTCAGCGAGGGAGAGGTCCCCACCGACGTCGCCGCCGTCCTCGACGTGCCCGGTTTCCGACTCCAGGTCATCGACGACATCACGGACGGGCTGTGGGAGAAGTGGATCTTCATCGCCGCCGCCGGAGTCGTCACCTGCCTGTTCCGGGCTCCGGTCGGAGCGATCATGTCAGCCGGCGGTCACGATCATGTGCTGCGCATCATCGACGAACTCGAGGCGGTCGCCGCAGCAGCCGGTCACGCGGTATCCGAGAAGTCCCATGCCGCCACCGTCTCGATGCTCACCGGCGAGGGCTCGTCATTCACCTCGTCCCTCTACCGGGACGTCACTGCCGGTCTGCCCAGCGAAGCCGAGCACATCCTCGGTGATCTGTCGCGCAAGGCCCGGGACCTGGGAGTGGACACTCCGCTGCTCGATCTCACGCTTGTGCAGCTGCGGGCCGGAGAAGCGCTGCGGCGTCCCTGACCTCAGCAGTGCCGGTGCGCAGCATCGCCAGGTACGGTTCGCTGGGCTGAGTGTGCTCGACCTCGCCCGAACCGTGAGCGGCGGTGAAGGTGACCATGGGCACGCCGTCGACGTCGTCGACGACGAGCAGCGTCTCGTAGCCGCCGGGGCCGACGGAATGCGAGGCACCGACGGGCAGGTCGAAGACGAGGGTCTCCAGCGGGCCGCCGGGTGACGGTCGGCGGTGCATCTCCTGCGCCGCGACATCGGCGAACTGTTCGGCACTGATGAGATACGCCTTCGCCGGGGTCGGCCCGGTCAAGGTGTGGTCGTAGAAGGCCATCCCACCTCCCCACACCTTCGACTCACCGGCGAAGTAGATGCGGCCGGGCAGTTCGACTCCGGCCTCCTCACCGGGCAGGGTCCCGTCCCTGGCACCCGGATAGGTCACATGCGCACCCGGTGGCCGACCGCCCTGCAGGTAGCAGGCGAGGCGATCGCGGGCCATGTTCGATCCGTAGCTGACATACCAGACATGCGTATTCGACATCGTCTCCATGATGCCATTTCGGTTCCGGGGCGCGTCGACCCGGGCCGTGGACCGGCGCGCCCTGACCTGTCGGACCGCGACCCGTCGAGTTCCGCTGCGACGGAGACGTCGGAACACTTCTCCCGCGGCAGCGGTGGACAGCGCGATGCCGATGCCGACGGCGACGCCGAGCAGCGGCTGATCGTCGAACGCCGTGCCGCCGAACAGGCCGATCCCCGTCGAATAGAGGGCCCAGGCCAGACTTCCGAGTCCGTCCCAGAGGAGAAAGCCGCGCAGGGAGAAACCGAGCATCCCCGAACCGACAGTGGTGACGGTCCGACCCCCGGGGATGAATCGACCGGCGATGAGGGCAGAGCAACCCCGGCGAGCGAAGACGGACCGGGCGGACTCGACGATCCCCGAGGCGTGCTTGGACAGCCGCACTCGCCGCAGTCGTATCCGTTGCATTCGCGATCGGACGAAGCGACCGACCAGGTGAGCGGCCAGGTCCCCGACCATAGCCCCGATTGCGGCGGCGAGCACGAGACCGGCCGGATAAGGCACCCCGGAAGCGGCGAAGGCGGCAGCGCTGATGAGCAGCGTCTCCGAAGGGACGACGGGCACCAGAGAATCGAGGCTCGCGGCGACGGCAATGAGCAGGTAGACCCACGGCGAGGTGAGGACGGTGGAGAGCAGCTCGAATGCGAGATCCATACTCATCCACGCTAGGGACTTCGCCGAGGTGGGGGTATGCGGTCGAGCGCACGACGCTGACGAACGACCGGGGACACCTCTGCGGAAAACCGGAAGTGGAGTCTGCGGTCTGACCCCTGTGAGCCCGGGTGGCGCGTTGCTACGATCGATCCATGCCCTGGCCGAGTTCACTGACTGCGCGCATTCCCCGCGAATCGCGCATGCTCGCCACCCGGTGGGTCCATTCGCTGCTCGGAGTGTTGTGGGGCGGACTGCTGTTCCTGCCGCTGCTCGTCGCTGCGGTCTTCTCTCCGGCCTCGAGATTCGCCGTCCGGGTCCGCGGCTGGGAGCTGGCCCGACATTCCCGCGGCTTCGGTCTCGTCCTCTCAGATCCGCCGCAGCAGCGACGCTTTCTCCTGTTCAACGGCCTCATCGCCGGTGTGGCCGTCATCCCGACACTCAACCTGCTCGGCGGATTCCTCGTCGTGACCCTCGGCTCCCTGATCCAGGGGCTGTTCATCGGCGGCGCCGTCGACATCGGCTTCGACATGTGGACGATCTCCCAGCCCACCCTTTTCGTCGGGGTCCTCTATGGGGCGGCGAACCTCATCGGGGCGATAGCGATCGCCGAAGCGGCGAACTGGATGCACGGTCGCATCGATGCGAACTTCGCCGAGGTGGCTCGACCTTTCGCCCTGCACACCCGGATCACGGAGCTGCTGACCACCCGGAGGGGAGTGGTCCTGGCCATCGATGACGAACGGCGGCGGATCGAACGTGACCTCCACGACGGAGTGCAGCAGAACGTTGTGTCCCTCTCCGTGCTCATCGCTCGTGCCCAGCGGGCAAGCGACCCGGTGAAGACGCAGAGTCTGCTCGATGACGCGCTCGCGCAGTCCCAGGACCTCATCGATGAGATGCGCGAAGTCGCGTGGCGGGTCTACCCCACGGCCCTGGACGAACGCGGACTGGGCCCCGTGCTCGAGCGGATCGCCGCCCGGTGCCCGGTGCCGCTGACGCTGGCCGCGGTACCCGAGCGGAGGTTTCCGGCTGCGATGGAATCGGCCACGTACTTCGTCATCCGAGAAGCGGTGACGAATGTCGTCAAGCACGCCGAGGCGGCATCGATCACGGTCACGGTCGTCGACGACGGCCGGGCGCTGTGCACCGAGGTCGTCGACGACGGCAACGGTCGGGCCGATCCGAACGGCAGCGGACTGCAGGGCCTCGTCCGGCGAGTCGGCGCCCTCGACGGCAGCCTCACTGTCGGTTCGCCAGACGGTGGGGGAACCATGATCAGCGCTCGAATACCGCACGGACTGCCGGTCCCCTCCGGCGAACCAGAGAGGAAGCCATGACCGAAAGCACCAAGGAGGCGCCCCTGCGCGTCGTCCTCGCCGACGACGCCGTCCTGCTGCGAGAAGGCGTGCGCAGTCTGCTCGAGGACGAAGGCATCAGCGTTGTGGCCAGCGTCGGGGACGGGACCGAACTGCTTGCGGCCGTCGAAGCGCTGCGACCGAACCTCGCGATCGTCGATGTCCGGATGCCTCCGACCCACACCACGGAAGGCCTGCAGGCGGCCCTGGCGATCAAACATCGCTTCCCCGACATCGGTGTGCTCGTGCTCAGCCAGTACGTGCTGCGGGAGTATGCGACAGAGCTGCTGAGCACCGAATCGGTCGGCGTGGGCTACCTGCTGAAGAACCGGGTGACCGATATCGACCGGTTCCTCGACTCGGTCAACCGCATCGCCGAAGGAGGGACCGTCATCGACCCCGAGGTCGTCAGACAGCTGCTGAGCACCTCGGAGAAGCAGAACACCTTATCGTCGCTGACACCGCGGGAGAGCGAAGTGCTCGAAGCGATGGCCGAGGGCCTGTCGAACCGGGGCATCGCCGAACGGCTCTATGTCTCCGTCAGCGCCGTGGAGAAGGCGATCAGCGCGATCTTCGACAAACTCGGACTGCACGCCGGCGAGACGACGAGCCGACGGGTCGCAGCGGTCCTTGCCTACCTCGATAAGTCCTGAGGGAGACTCCTGCCGTGTGAGAGCACGCGACTCCTCGTCGACGATATTCCCACTTGAAAGTATAAGTGGGAATATCTCCGATGCTGATCCCACCTGAGACCGTCATAATGGCTTCGTTAGACTCTGGCCAACGGACAATCGGGCGCTCGCCTCAGTCGTGGATGCCTGGGTTCCGTGGAGAGTCGACTTCGAACCTGAGGAGAGTCATGAAACGGCAGCTGCCCGATGTGAGAGAACTGGCCCCACTCCTGCAGTTCGGTCTGCCGAAGCTCGACCGAGTGGCAGCGCGACTCGATACCGCGGCCGACATCTGGGACCTGCGCAGAATCGCCAAGCGCCTGACACCGAAAGCGCCCTTCGACTACGTCGACGGTGCCGCACTGGACGAGCGGACCCTGGCCAAGAACCGTGGCGCGTTCGCCGAGGTGGTGCTGTTGCCGCGCATCCTCCACGGTGTGGATGCCCCCGATACCTCGACGACCATCGCCGGGGCCAGGACACGACTGCCCTTCGGCATCGCTCCGACCGGGTACACCAGGATGATGCACGCCGAAGGCGAAGTCGCAGGAGTGCGTGCGGCCGCGAAGGCCGGCATCCCGTTCTCACTGTCGACGATGGGAACGACCTCCGTCGAAGACGTCGCGCAGGCGGCTCCCGATTCGACCCGATGGTTCCAGCTCTACCTGTGGAAGGACCGACAGCGCAGCCTCGACCTGCTGCGGCGAGCCCAGGACAGCGGCTACGAGACGCTGCTCGTCACTGTCGATACCCCGATCACCGGGCTGCGACTGCGTGACCACCGCAACGGACTGTCCATCCCGCCGAAACTCACTCTCAAAACGGTTCTCGACGCTTCCTACAGGCCCGGCTGGTGGTTCAACTTCCTCACCACCGAACCGCCGAAGTACGCCTCACTGTCGAACACCTCGCAGTCTCTTGCCGAGATGACCGCGACGATGTTCGACCCCACCCTCGACCTCGAGGACCTCCGATGGATCCGTGAGCAGTGGAAGGGGAAGCTCTTCGTCAAGGGCATCCTCACCGCTGACGATGCCAGGCGCGCCCGGTCGGTGGGCGCCGACGGGCTCGTGATCTCCAACCACGGCGGCCGGCAGCTCGACCGTGCCCCCGACTCGCTGACGTCACTGGTCGAGGTCCGCGCCGAGGTGGGACCGGAGATGGAGCTCATCGTCGACTCCGGAATCATGTCCGGCACCGATGTCGTCGCCGCCCTGTGCGCCGGAGCTGACTTCGTGCTCATCGGCCGTGCCTATCTCTACGGCCTCATGGCCGGAGGGCAGCGGGGCGTTGAGAAGGCGATCGACCTCATCGGGCAGGAGATCCGCACCGCCATGGGCCTCATGGGAGCCCGCGGCATCGCAGATCTCAGACCGGAGCTCGCTCGCGGACTGCCGCAGGCTCCGCACACAGAGGCTCCCGTTTCCTCCGAGCAGGCGTGACCGACCAGATGTGACCCTGGTCCCACTCGCAGTCGACGGCGGTCCATGCCGACCGAGCGTGTGGTAGGAATGGCCCGGGTCCTCGTGCGTGGACCTGCCGATCCACGAGCGAGGACGACCATGAGAACACCCACCGCCTCGGCGACCGAGGAACGCCGTCTGCGACGCGGACTGAAGTCCCGGCACCTGCAGATGATCGCGATCGGCGGAGCCATCGGCACCGGTCTCTTCCTCGGCTCCGGCGGGACGATCTCCCAAGCCGGCCCGGGCGGTGCTCTGTTGGCCTACGCAGCCATCGGCGTCATGGTCCTCTTCGTCATGCAGTCGCTGGGGGAGATGTCGACGCACCTTCCTGTGGCCGGGTCCTTCCACACCTACGGCACGAAGTACGTCAGCCCGTCATTCGGCTTCGCCATGGGCTGGAACTACTGGTTCAACTGGGCGATCACCCTGGCAGCGGAGCTGGTGGCGGCAGGGGTCATCATGTCCTTCTGGTTCCCCGACGTGCCGTCGTGGATCTGGGCGGCTGTGTTCCTCATCCTGCTCGGGACGCTGAATCTCCTGTCCGCCAAGGCTTTCGGCGAAGGCGAGTTCTGGTTCGCCGCGATCAAGGTCACCGCTGTGCTGGCGTTCCTCGTCCTCGGGGTGCTGATGATCGTCGGCATCATCGGCGGACACTCACCGGGGCTGAGCAACTGGACAGCCGGTGAGGCCCCCTTCGCCGGCGGGTGGATGTCGGTGATCAGCGTGTTCATGATCGCCGGATTCTCATTCCAGGGAACCGAGCTCGTCGGCGTCACCGCCGGAGAGTCGGAGAACCCCCGCAAGGACATGCCGCGAGCGATCCGGACGGTGTTCTGGCGCATCATGCTCTTCTACATCGGTGCCATCGTCATCATCGGCTTCCTCCTGCCCTACACCGATCCGTCGCTCCTGGCCTCGGCGAACAACGAAGACGTCACCGCCTCACCGTTCACCCTCGTGTTCGAACGCGCCGGCATCGCCGTGGCGGCCGGGGTGATGAACGCCGTCATCCTCACCGCCATCCTCTCTGCCGGGAACTCCGGCCTCTATGCGTCGACCCGAATGCTCTACGCCATGGCCAAGGAAGGCACCGCGCCGAGGCTGTTCGCCCGACTCAACGAACGCGGAGTCCCCGTCATGGCCCTCCTGGCCACCGCCTTCATCGGTCTGTTCGGCTTCCTCACCGAAGTGATGGGCGACGGCGGTGCCTACACCTGGCTGATGAACGTGTCGGGACTCTCCGGATTCATCGTCTGGGTCGGCATCGCCTGGTGCCACTTCCGATTCCGCCGCGCCTACGTGCGTCAGGGGCATTCGATCGACGACCTGCCCTACCGGGCGCCGCTGTTCCCGATCGGCCCGGTCATCGCACTCATCATGCTCATCGTCGTCATCATCGGACAGAACGTGCAGGCCATCGTCAACGGCCGGCTGCTCGAGGTCGCCAGCGCCTATGCGGGCCTGCCGGCGTTCCTGCTGCTGTGGCTCATCCACCGCGTCGTCACGGGAAGCCGCTCACGCATGGTCGGTCTGGACGAGATGGACGTCGCAGGACTGGAGATCAAGGCGTCCTGAAGCACGGCGCAGGAGTTCCGGTGTGCGGGCGATCCCGCTTCAATCGCCCGTGCAATCGCCTGTGCAGTCGCCAGTGCGATTATGGGTTAAGCTAGGCTCGCCTAATACTCGAAGAAGGACTCCATCCCATGCGCAGAATTCTTGTCCCTCTGTTCGCCTCCGTTCTCGTCCTCGCCGGATGCGGCGGGGGAGGATCGGACTCGGCGGACTCCGCCTCCGGCCCCACGGTCGACACCAAGTTCGGTGCGATCGAGGTTCCCGCCGATCCGCAGAAGGTCGTGGCCGTGGGATGGGGTGACGCCGAGACCGCCTTGGCCCTCGGAGTCCAGCCCGTCGGCGCCTCAGACTGGGTGGAGTTCGGCGGCAAGGGGGTCGGCCCCTGGGCCGAGGATCTCTATGACCAGGATCCGGAGATCATCGCGACGATGGAACCCGACTACGAGCAGATCGCCGCACTCGAACCCGACCTCATCCTCGACACGAACAGCTCGGGAGAGCAGAAGCGCTACGATCGCCTCTCCGAGATCGCCCCGACCGTCGGCGTACCTGAAGGCGGAGACAACTACCTGACGACGATGGACCAGCAGGTCGAACTCGTCTCGGAAGCTCTCGGCAAGCCCGATGATGGACAGAAGCTGCTCGACGACCTCGACCAGACGTTCAAGGATGCGGCGAAGGCCCATCCCGAGTTCAAGGGCAAGACCGCCACGGTCGCGGCGAAGACCGCGGACGGCTGGGGAGCCTACGTCGAGGCATCGAGCCGCGTGCAGGTCATGGAACGGCTCGGCTTCAAGCAGTCGCCGAATGTCGATGAGAGCAAGGCCGAAGGATTCTCCGTCCCGGTCTCAGAGGAGAACCTCAAGACCCTCGATGCCGATGTGCTGCTGACGTTCCCGATCTACATCCCCGACACCGACGTGACGAAGGACGAGGGCTACAAGCGGATCCCCGCAGTCAAGGACGGTCGCTCCCTCGTGTTCACCGACAAGATGGATGACCTGCGGATGGCATTCTCGCTCAACTCCATCCTCTCGGCGAAGTACGCGGCCGAACACCTGCCCGACGAACTCGAGAAGATCGTCAAGTAACTGAGCCGGCTGCATGCCGGCACGCGACGAGTGCTACGAAGCGGCACGCCACGCATCGAGACCGACATCGATGATGCGGGCGTGCCGCACCTCTGTCAGCGAGTCGATCGCGAGCCATTCGGCCCGGTCCGTCGTCCCGTCGACCTCGAGCGTGCCCAGCGTGCCTCCGGTGATCCGCGCCTCATAGACGACCCGCACACCCTTGAACGGACGCCCCGAGGACTCGCCGAACGACGGATTGCGCCTGGCATCGGTGAACGAATGCGTCGTGAGCGGGCGCACGAGCTGTGCGTCGAAACCGGTCTCTTCCTTGATCTCGCGGATCGTCCCGTCTTCGATCGACTCGTCGTATTCGATGCCGCCGCCGGGCAGAGTCCAGATTGCATGGGAGTTGTCGGTGCCGCCGTTGAACCAGCTGAGCAGGATCTCGCTGTCGTCATTGACGATCACCGCATAACCGGCAAGGCGGGTGTCATATTCGGAGAAGTGCATGCCCTCACCCTACCCGTGCCCGATCCGCTGGCAGATAGGCTGGAGGAGTGACCTCCATCTTCAGCAGACGCATCGGCGAGACAGGTCGGCTCGTCGTCTTCCTCCACGGATTGTTCGGCCGCGGCAAGAATTTCACGCAGATCGCCAAGGCGATCGAGCCCGAATTCTCGAGCCTGCTGGTCGACCTGCCCAACCACGGCGACTCCGAATGGACGGAGACCTTCGACTATGTCGACCTCGCCGACGCTGTCGCCGCCCATATCGCCGAGGCGACCGAGACCGATGATCAGCCGGTGCACCTGGTCGGCCATTCCCTCGGCGGCAAGGTCGCCATGATCCTAGCCCTGCGCCACCCCGAACTCGTCGACCGCCTCGTCGTCGTCGACATCGGTCCGAATGCCGGTGGTTCCACCGGGGTCTTCGACCATCTGCTCTCCAGCCTCGCCGCCCTCGACCTCAACCGGGTGGAGTCACGCGCGGACGCCGATGCCGCACTGCGGGAGCCCATCCCCGAGGACGCGGTCAGGGGATTCCTGCTGCAGAACCTGCGCCCCACCTCGGCGGGGTATGCCTGGCAGCCCAACCTCACACTCCTGCATTCGAACCTCGACATCATCGGAGACTTCCCGGACACGGGCGACGCCGTCTTCGACCACCCAGTGCTGTGGGTGGCAGGGGAGAGATCGGACTACGTCAGCCGCGACGATCTGCCGCAGATGCGCAGCCTCTTCCCCCGCACCACTCTGCTCACCGTCAAGGGATCGGGGCACTGGGTGCATTCGGAGAAGCCGCAGGCCTTCGTCTCTGCACTGACGGCCTTCCTCAGCAGGCCGTGAGTCCTCAGCGAGTCGTGAAAAGGAATATGCTGAATGGGTCCGACGTTGCCCCGAACAGTACGTCACAATCACAAGCTCTCAGGAGGAATGCGTGAGCACTTCGATCCCGGCCGATCCCGCACCGAAGTTCGCCGAGTATGCGGACGGAGCACGACTGGTCAGCACCGATTGGGTCGCTGACCATGCCGGTGATCCCGGAGTCGTCATCGTCGAAAGCGACGAGGACGTGCTGCTCTACGAGACCGGGCACATCCCCGGAGCGGTCAAGGTCGACTGGCACACCGAACTCAACGACTCCGTGACCCGCGACTACGTCGACGGAGAAGGCTTCGCGGCACTCATGTCGGCCAAGGGCATCGCGCGTGAGGACACCATCGTCGTCTACGGCGACAAGTCGAACTGGTGGGCCGCATACGCCCTCTGGGTCTTCACTCTCTTCGGCCACGAAGACGTCCGCCTCATGGACGGCGGCCGGTCCAAGTGGGAGGCCGAGGGCCGAGAGATGACCACGGAGAAGCCGCAGCCCACGCCCACCGAATACCCTGTCGTCGACCGTGACGACTCGGTCATCCGCGCCTTCCTGCCCGAGGTCCGCGACAGCCTCGGCGACCTTCCGCTCATCGACGTGCGCAGCCCGGAGGAGTACTCCGGCGAACGCACCCACATGCCGGCCTACCCGGAGGAGGGCGCCCTGCGCGGCGGCCACATCCCCGGAGCGAAGTCGATGCCGTGGGGCAAGGCCGCGAACGAGGACGGCACGTTCAAGACGGCGGCCGAGCTCAAGGCCCTCTACACCGATGAGGCCGGTCTGGGCGAAAGCGACGAGGTCATCGCCTACTGCCGCATCGGCGAACGCTCGAGCCACACCTGGTTCGTCCTCAAGCACCTGCTGGGCTATTCCAACGTCCGCAACTACGACGGATCCTGGACCGAGTGGGGCAACGTCGTGGGCGTGCCGATCGTCACCGGCTCCGAACCCGGAGAGGTGCCCGGACGCTGATGGCTGCCGAGACCGACAACTCACCGAAGACCGACGACCTGCCGGAGGCACTGGCCGAGATCGTCACCGACTTCGCCGAGACTCCGGCCGATGACCGACTCCAGCTGCTGCTGGAACTGGCCACAGACCTGCCGGACCTGCCGGAGCGGTACGCCGATCACCCCGAGCTGCTCGAACCGGTGCCCGAATGCCAATCGCCGATCTTCCTCGTCACCGAGGTCGACGACGCCGAGGCGGGGGACCGATCGATCGTACGCCTGCACTTCTCCGCGCCGCCCGAGGCGCCGACGACCAGGGGCTTCGCCGGGATCCTCCACGAAGGGCTCGACGGAGCCACCGCCGAGGTGATCCTCGGCATTCCCGCCGACCTGCCCCTTCGGCTGTCGATGTCCGAGATCGTCAGTCCCCTGAGACTGCGGGGGATGAGCGGAATGCTCTCGCGCATCCAGCGTCAGGTCTCCGAAAGGATCGGCAAGATCACAGGCGAGTGAGTTCGGTTCCGCTTGGCTGACATGGTCCGGTGAGCTACAGTGTGGTTAGCCTGACCTTAGCCCGCCATTCAAAGGACCACCTCGATGACCGTATCCGTCACACCTTCCTCGGCGAAGGAGGACGTGGATACCGGTCGCACCTCCGGTCGGGCTCTGCTGATCAAGCGCACCACGGGACTCATCGCCGCAGTGCTCGCGCTCGTTCTCGTGGTGCTCGCCTCCCTGGCCATCGGCGCCAGGGACATGCCTGTGAGCGAGGTGCTCGACGCCTTCTTCGCACCGACCGGCAGCGATGATCAGCTCGTCGTCCTCGAACTCCGTCTGCCCCGAACCGTGCTGGGCATCCTCGTCGGCATGGGATTGGGGCTGGCCGGTGGCCTCATCCAGGCGCTGACACGCAATCCGCTGGCCGATCCCGGCATCCTCGGTGTCAACGCCGGTGCCTCCTTCGCCGTGACGATCGGCATCGGCTTCTTCGGCATCACCTCGATCAACGGCTACATCTGGTTCGCCTTCGTCGGTGCGCTGCTGACCACCGTCGGCGTCTACATCATCGGGTCCTCCGGACCCACCCGGACCGTCGACCCGATCCGCCTGACCCTGGCAGGCGTGGCCATGGCCGCAGTTCTGACCGGACTGACGAAGGGGATCCTGCTGACCAACGAACGAGCCTTCGACTCCTTCCGGTCCTGGGACGTGGGTGCGATCGCCGGTCGTGACTTCGAAGCGGTCACCGCAGTGTTGCCCTTCATCGCTGTCGGTACCGTGCTGGCCCTGGCTCTGGCCCATTCGCTCAACGCCGTCGCCCTCGGCGATGACCTCGCCGCGAGCCTGGGCACGTCGGTCAACCGGACCCGAGTCCTCTCGATCCTCGCGGTGACGCTGTTGGCCGGGGCCGCCACCGCGGCGGCCGGCCCGATCGGCTTCATCGGACTGATGATCCCGCACATCGCCCGCTGGATCGTCGGACCCGATCAGCGGTGGATCCTCGCATACTCCGTCCTCCTCTCGCCCATCCTCCTGCTGGCCTCCGACGTCATCGGGCGTGTGGTGATGAAACCCGGAGAGCTGCAGGTCGGAGTCGTCACGGCCTTCGTCGGAGCCCCCGTCCTGATTGCGCTCGTACGCCGAAAGAAGGCCAGCGGACTGTGAAGACTGCACCGACCCGACTCGAATCGACCCCGATGAACATCGATCGGTCCGTCCTGCCCGGAGAGAAGATCGACTTCGGGCGGCCGATGCTGCGCATCTTCGGTCAGCGCATCGACATGCGCGTGGTCATGACCGCCGGCATCGTCGCGCTCCTGGCCTTGGCGTGCGGCTTCGCCGGCCTCATGCTCGGCAAGTTCTCCCTCACCCCCGGGGAGGTGTTCCAAGGACTCTTCGGTCAGGCCGACCGACGCATCGTCAACACCGTCGTCGGAGAATGGCGCGCCCCGCGCATCATCGCCGGCATCGTTCTCGGCGTCGGGCTCGGCGTCTCGGGAGCCGTCTTCCAGTCACTGACCCGCAACCCACTCGGCAGCCCCGACATCATCGGCTTCTCCACCGGTGCCTACACCGGTGGAATCGTAACCATCATCGTATTCGGGTCCAGCTACGTCTCGACCGCCTTCGGTGCGATCATCGGCGGCATCGCCACCGCCGCCGTGGTCTACCTGCTGACCTGGAAGGGCGGCGTCCAGGGATTCCGGCTCATCATCGTCGGCATCGCCCTGACCGCGATGCTCAACGCCTTCAACACCTGGCTGATCATGCGCGCCGACCTCGAACTGGCCATGGCCGCAGCGACCTGGGGGGCAGGTTCGCTCAACGGCATGGGCTGGTCGACGATCACTCCGGCCGCGATCGTCACGATCGTTCTCGCACTGGCGTGCGGGCTCTTCGCCCGTGACCTCCACACCCTCGAACTCGGAGACGACACGGCGAAGGCCCTGGGCGTGAGGAACGAACCGGTGCGAGCCGCACTCATCCTCGTCGCCGTCGCCCTGGTCGCGGTCGTCACCGCGGCGGCCGGCCCCATCGCCTTCGTCGCTTTGGCGGCCCCACAGATCGGCCGACGGATCGCCCGGTCACAAGGCACCAGCCTGCTCGCCTCGGCTGCAGTCGGAGCGCTGCTGCTCGTCGGAGCCGACCTCATCGCCCAGCATGCGCTCGGCGACATCCAACTGCCCGTCGGCGTCGTGACCGTGAGCATCGGCGGCATCTACCTCATCTGGCTCCTCGTCCAAGAAGCTCGGAAGGCACAATGAGCACAATGACAACAACAGCAGCTCCTCTCGTCGCGAAGAGCCTCGATCTGGCCTACGACCACCGGCAGGTCGTGACGAACCTGGACGTGTCGATCCCGGACGGAAAGTTCACCGTCATCGTCGGGCCCAACGCCTGCGGGAAGTCGACGCTGCTGCGAGCCTTGGCCCGGCTGCTTCCTCCGGCACAGGGCAACGTGCTCCTCGACGGCACCGATATTGCGAAGATGAAGACCAAGGTCATCGCCCGGCGCCTCGGTCTGCTTCCGCAGAGTTCGATCGCCCCCGAAGGCATCACCGTCGGCGAACTCGTCGCGCGAGGGCGCCATCCTCATCAGTCGTTCCTCAAGCAGTGGACCGATGAGGATGAGGCGGCAGTGCTGCGAGCCCTGCGGGCGACGAACACCGAGGAACTGTCGTCCCGACAGGTCGACGAACTCTCCGGCGGCCAGCGGCAGCGCGTGTGGGTGGCGATGGTGCTGGCACAGGAGACCTCGCTGCTGCTGCTCGACGAACCGACGACCTTCCTCGACGTCGCATTCCAGATCGAACTGCTCGATCTGTTCTCACAGCTGAACAACGAATACGGGCACACGATGGTCGCGGTCCTCCACGACCTCAACCAGGCGTGCCGCTACGCCGATGAGATCATCGCCATGAAAGGTGGGGTCATCGTCGCGCAGGGCGCCCCGGAGGAGATCGTCACCGCTGATCTCGTCCACGAGGTCTTCGGCATCGACTGCACCGTCATCGACGATCCCGTCACCGGTGCCCCGATGATCGTCGCAGGGATGCCGAAGAAGACTTTCGCCCAGCGCTGAGACTCAGCCTGCCTGAGCTTCGTCCGCCGCATGCTCAGTGTTCTTCCCTGACCGGAAGAGAGCCTTGACCCCGAGAACCACGCCGACGACGATCGCGCCCCAGATCGCTCCGAGGATGAGCGAGAAGAAGGTGTTGACCAGCCAGCCGAGGAAACCTCCCACAGCGGCGACTGCGGCGAGGGGTTCCTCGAGATGGTGGACGAATCCGTAGAGTGCGTGGAAGCCGAGTTCGTCAGTGCCGACGAGGATGATGTGCCCGCCGACCCAGAGCATCGCAAAGGTGCCCACCACTGACAGCAGTGCGAGCAGCTTCGGCATGGCCTCGACGAGGAAGCGCCCGAACTTCTGCGGTCCCGGTGCGTCTTTGGTCGCCATGTGCAGGCCGATGTCATCCATCTTGACGATGAGCGCGACGACTCCGTAGACGCCGACGGTGATGGCGACGGCGACGATGGCGAGGATGATCGCGCGGGGGAGCAGTGCTTCACTGGCCACCTCGTTGAGGGCGATGACCATGATCTCGCAGCTGAGGACGAAGTCGGTCGTGATAGCCGAGCGTACGATCTTCTTCTCCGCAGCGTCACCGTCTGCAGGCCGCTCGTCGTCCTGATGCTCCTCGTGGTGGGCGATCCACCCGAACTTCTCGAAGACCTTCTCCGCGCCTTCGTAGCACAGGTAGGTGCCGCCGACCATGAGCAGCGGCGTGAGCAGCCAGGGCAGGAACTGACTGAGCAGCAGGATGATCGGCAGGATGATGACGATCTTGTTGACGAGGGATCCGAGGGCGATGCGCTGGATGATCGGCAGTTCGCGCTTCGGGCTGACCCCCTCGACGAATTTCGGGGTGACTGCTGCGTCATCGACGACGACTCCGGCGGCTTTCACCCCCGCCCGGGAGGCTCCTGCGGCGACATCGTCGAGACTGGCGGCAGAGAGCTTGACGAGTGCAGCGACGTCGTCGAGGAGAGCGAACAGTCCGCCGGCCATCTATCGACTCTCGCCCGCGTCGGAGCCGCCCGGCGGCTGACGGAGCAGATCGCCGAGGTGGTTCTCGGCAGAGTCGAAGACGTGGAGTCGATCTCCATCGGGTTCGACGCGGCGTGCTTTGGAGATCCACTTGATCATGTTCGGGGCGGCGCGGAGAGTCGTCAGCGAGGACTTGATCGTCACGCCTTCGGACTCATCGGTCCACGAGGTGACGATGGCGTTGGCGCCGTCGCTGCCGCGCAGTGTGCCGTCTTTGTGGAAGTCCAGGAATGCTCGGTCGTTGTCCTCGGCCACCCAGCGGCCGATCGTCTCGTGTGTCATTTGTCTTCCTTCTCCAGTCCGCCGATGACCTTGCCGCTGCTGTCCTCGACCTTCATGACATCGCCTTCGATCGTGGCCGACGATGCCTTGCTCAGCCACGTGTCGACCCCGGCGCAGGCCTTCTGTGTGCTCATAAAGGATTCGATGGTGATCTTGCCGTCCTCGGCCTTCCATGAAGTCGAGATCGCATTGCATCCGTCGGAGCCTTTGAGCGATCCGTCCTCTGCGAATTCGAGGAAGGGATCGCCGGCTTCGGGGGAGGACCACTTTCCGACCGGGTCGGTGGCGGCGGCGTCATCGCTCGGCGACGCGGATGCGGCCGATTCGCTTGGAGAAGCCGAGCCGGGGTCGCGTGGGTCGACGCCGGTATCGCAGGCGGCCAGAGGCAGAGTCAGCGCCAGCGCGGCCACCCCGAGAGCAAGCCGGGAGACCGCGCGAGAAGTCGGCAGGGGGCGAAGCAGAGTGTGGTTCGGCATGCCCTGATCATAACGGCCAGGGTTCTTCGTCAGCTGTAAGAACGCTGATGTAGGGAAGACGGCAGCTTCTGCCACGAGCATGGCAGCGACTTCTGTAAGTTGTGTTCACGCACAAGACTCATTGTTCTTGCACTGCGTCGTGATCAAACCGTAACCTTTCACACGGTTGAAATTCTGACACCGGAGACGCGACCGCTTTTACCGGCAGGGCGTGTTGAGGCGCCGGACAATCGAAGCACCGACAACGATCAAGGGAATCTACAGTATGCAGAAGAAACTCGTGCAGAGTTCACTGGCCCTGAGTGCCGCAGCTGCGCTCGGCCTGGGCAGCGCGTTCGTCGCTTCTCCCGCGATGGCCGACAGCGCCCCGCAGAAGCTGGACGTTCAGAGTGACGCTCAGGTCCAGAAGGCACTGTCCGGAATCGAAGGCGTCAACGCCTACGGTGCCGACGGCGGCAAGCTCAACATCGGCGTTGCCAAGAAGACCTCCGAGATCAAGGATCTCGAGAAGAAGTTCGACAACGTCAACGTCACCGAGGGTGTCAAGGAACTCAAGCCGTACGAGAAGAACGATCTCGTCGGCGGTGCCGGTTACCTCGTCAAGGCCGGCGAGAGCGGCGGAGCCTGCTCGACCGGTTTCTCCGGCTGGGACGGAGACGGCAAGCCCGTCGTCCTGACCGCAGGACACTGCTCGAAGATCATCAACGAGCAGACGAACGAGTTCGACGGCGACTCTACCGTCGACCAGACCGAACAGCCATCGACATCCGAGGCCAACGGCGGGGAAGGCTTCAAGCCCTCCAAGAACGGCGTCATCGGCAAGTGGGGCTTCCACAACTTCGGCGGCGACCTTCTCGAGGGCGACGACAAGGAGAAGTGGCCGAACCCCAGCGAGTCCGACATCGACTTCGCCGTCATCAACGTCGACGATTCCAACTACAACGTCAAAAGCGGGATCACCGACTGGAAGACCGCGAACTCGGACGACCTCGCCAAGTCCACTCAGGAGATCACGAAGGTCGGAGCGCACAAGGAAGGCTCGATCCAGAAGTCGGGCCGCACCACCGGTCAGACCGAGGGTGAAGTCCTGCCGCGTTCGGAGTACGACTTCGACTACCAGAACGTCGGTGGCCGCTGGGTCCACGGCTTCGGCGTGACCGCTCCGATCGACAAGCCGTTCTCGCAGCCGGGCGACTCCGGCGGCGGCGTGTACCAGGGATCCACCGCTGTCGGTGTGATCTCCGGCGGCGGCGACCTCGACGCGAACACCTCGTTCACCTGGGTTGCCGACCTGGACCACTCGCTCGAGGAGTCCGGAACGGACTTCAACCTCGAGAAGCCGGGCGACGAGACCCCTGAGGCTCCTGCCGCTCCGAAGGTCGACGATCAGACCGTCGAGCCTGAAGGCACGCTCACCGGCAAGGCTGAGGCCGGCGCCGAGGTCGAGGTGAAGTGGGAAGCCGCTAAGGCTGAGAAGAACAGCACTCAGGCTGCTGAGGATGGCACCGAGAAGGTCAAGGCCGACAAGGACGGCAAGTTCTCCATCGAAGGTCCGAAGGCCGAAGGGGACTACAAGTTCTCCGCGACGGCGACCGTCGACGGACAGGAATCCAAGACGACCGAGTTCGACGTGACCGTCCAGAAGGACGAGTCCGAGTCGCCTGCTCCCGCCGAGCGTGAGATCAGCGTCGACCCCAAGGAGATCTCCGCCTCTGACTTCGTGAAGGAAGACAAGGGCGTGACGATCACCGTCAAGGGCTTCGACGAGGGTGAGAAGGTGACCCTCAAGGTCGCTTCCGGTCCCGAGAACGTCGAGGGCATCACCCTCGATGAGACCGCCAACGAGAACGGTGCTGCCGCCTTCTCCATCTACGGAACCAGCGACTCGGATCCGTCGGCTTACCTCGGTAAGTACGACCTCGATGTCACCGGCGCCAACGACACCGAAGACGAAGACGCCCTCAACGGATCCTTCGAGGTCGTTGCCGACGAAGACGGCAACGGCGGCGGCAACGGCGGCGATGATGACGGCAACGACGACGGAAACAACGATGACGGAAACGGTGACGGCGGATCTGATCTGCCTCGCACCGGTGCCGAGCTGACCGGCCTCGCTGCCGGGGCCGGACTCCTCGTCGTCGGCGGAACCGCTGTGGTTCTGACGATGCGTCGCAAGAAGAACAACTGAGCACAGTGAAGTCGACCGTCTGACGGTCTGCTGAACACTCAGACGTGATGCCCCCGGTCCTGTGACCGGGGGCATCGTCGATTCACATCCGTCCTGACGAACGTTCATCGTGATTGTTTTTACTGACGGTGCCTGTAGTTTCGTTCATTTAGGTCACCGGTTCGGAGGGACTTCCTTGGCAGTAGCTGAATGGTGCCCGTAATCTGACTGTGACCTAGATCATGAAATCGTGATCTCAGCTGGTCCCGATCAGAAAGACGACCACACATGCAGAAGAAACTTGTGCAGCGTTCGCTTGCAATGACTGCCGCCGCTGCGCTCGGGCTTGGGAGTGCCTTTGTCGCGTCACCGGTCATGGCCGATGATGCTACCCAGCAGCTCGACGTGCAGAGTGATGCTCAGATTCAGAAGGCCCTCGCCGACGTCGAGGGTTTGAACGCCTATGGAGCTCAGGACGGCGAACTCAATATCGGTGTCGAGGAGAAGACGCCCGAGATCGAGGAGCTGGAGAATAAATACGAGAATGTCACCGTCACCGAGGGGGTGAAGCAGCTCGAGGCTTATGCCGACACCGACCTCGTCGGCGGCGCCGGCTATCTGGTGGACGCCGGAGGCGGCACTGGTGCGTGCTCGACGGGCTTCTCCGGCTGGGACGGTGACGGCAACCCTGTAGTATTGACCGCCGGCCATTGCTCGAAGATCATCAACGAGGACTCAGGTCTCATCGAGGGTGACACGTCGGTGAGTGAGACTGAGCAGCCATCCACGGCACCGGCCAATGGCGGAGAGGGGTTCAAGCCGTCAGGTAAGGGAGTCGCCGGCAAGTGGGGATTCACCAGCTTCGGTAGCGGTGGATTCGTCGGGGATGACGAGGACACGGCAAACGCCAAGCCCAGCGACATCGACTTTGCCGTGATCAAGGTCGACGACTCGACATATGCTGCGAAGAATGGTGTGACTGACTGGTCGTCAGCCGATTCCGAGGATCTGTCCAGCAGCCTTGCTACAGACATCTCGAAGGTCGGAGCGCACAATAATGGTGGTATTCAGAAGTCAGGTCGCACCACCGGACTCACCGATGGTGACGTGTTCTCGGATTACAACGATAAATTCGAGTACGCGAACGTCAGCGGCTACTGGGTGCATGGTTTCGGTGTGACTTCGCCGATCAGCAAGCCGTTCTCTCAGCCCGGCGACTCGGGTGGCGCGGTCTTCCAGGGCAGCACCGCTGTCGGTGTGATCTCTGGCGGCGGTGACTATGACGCGAACACCTCGTTCACTTGGGTCGCCGACCTCGACCACTCGATCGAGCAGTCGGGCGTCGACTTCAAATTGAAGAAGCCGGGCGACGAGACCCCCGACGAGCCGAAGGCGCCTGTCGCCAAGGACCAGACTGTCGGTCCAAAAGGTGAGGTGACAGGTAAGGCCGCACCTGGCGCTGAAGTCGAGGTCGAGTGGGCACCGAGCTCGGGTGCGCAGGCAGCAAAGCAAGCAGCAAAGGAAGGATCCGAGACGGTCAAGGCCGACGAAGAAGGCAACTTCAGTCTCGAAGCTCCATCCGCCGAGGGCACTTATGACTACTCCGCGGTCGCTGTTGTCGATGGAGCGGAATCGGAAACCACGGAATTCACGGTGACTGTCGAGAAGGAGGACACTGAGCCTCCGGCTCCGGCTGAGCGTTCGATCTCGATCTCCCCGAAGGAAGTTGTTGCCAGCGACTTTGTGAAGGAAGACAAGGGCGTTCAGATTAAGGCTGAAGGTTTCGAGGAGGGCGAGGAAGTGACCCTCAAGGTCGTTGATGGTCCTTCGGGCGTCAAGGACTACGAGATGAAGCAGACTGCCAATGCTGACGGCGTCGTCGGATTCTCGATCTACGGCACCAGCAAGTCGAACCCTGAGGCCTATCTCGGCAAGTACGACCTTCAGGTCACCGGGGCCAACGACACCGAAGATGAGTCGGCTTTGACCGGTTCGTTCGAAGTTGTTGCTGATGAAGACGGCAGCGGCGGCGGAGACAACGGTGACGGCAACGACGATGGAAACGGTGGCGGCGGATCCGATCTGCCCCGCACCGGTGCCGAGCTGACCGGCCTGTTCGCCGGAGCTGGGCTCCTGCTCGTCGGCGGAGCTGCGGTGGTTGTGACCATGCGCCGCAAGAAGAACAACTGAGTTCGAGGTGAGGTCGACCGTCTGACGGTCTGCTGAGCACTCAGAGACGATGCCCCGGTCCTGTGACCGGGGCATCGTCGATTCGCACCGGCGGCAGGACCAAATTCTGCCAACGAGGGTTGTCCACATCGCCTGAAGTTTCGTTCATTTAGTTCACAGCTTCTTGGCTACTTTCTTGGTAGTCGCTGAGCGGAGCCCGTAACCTTATCGTGACTTAGGTCATCGATTCGTAACATAGATCCCTCAGACAAGAGAGACAACTACTTATGCAGAAGAAACTCGTGCAGAGTTCGCTGGCGCTGGCAGCAGCGACGGCACTCGGCCTCGGAGGCGCCTTCGTTGCCGGCCCGGCGGCTGCTGACAGCGGTCCGCAGAAATTGGACGTGCAGAGCCAGACGAAGGTCCAGGACGCACTGTCGAGCATTGACGACATCAACGCATACGGCGTTAAGGGCGATACCCTCAACATCGGAGTGGGCGACCCGGAGTCGAAGGACGTTAAGGCACTCGCAGCGGAATACGACAACGTCAATGTTCTTGCGTCTGCAACAGACATCAAGCCGCAGGCCAAGAACGATCTTGTCGGTGGTGCTGGATATCTCGCTACGAGTGACTCTGGTCTTGGCGCTTGTTCAACCGGATTCGCTGGCTGGAACAGCAAGGGTGAGTCGGTCGTCGTTACTGCTGGTCACTGTGCGCAGGAGATCGTCGAAGAGACCGGCGAAGTGATTGGCAAGTCCACGGTCAACGAGTCCGAGAAGCCCGCGACCGCGCCGGCCAATGGCGGCGAAGGATTTGACCCCTCTGGGCTCGGAGTCATCGGTAAGTGGGCATACGAAAACTACGGCCAAGGCGAGCGCCTTCCCGATGACGCCACACCGAAGACCAACCCTCCTAAAGACAGTGACATCGACTTCGCGGCCATCAAGGTCGACGGATCGAAGTATCAGTCGAAGTCCGGCGTCACCGACTGGAAGAAGTCGGCGGCCGACGCGGGCGACCTCAGCTCCTCGACGACGGAGATCAAGTCGATCGGTAAGGTGACCGACGGTGATATTGAAAAGTCGGGGCGTACGACAGGTAAGACGTCAGGCGAGGTCTTCACTGAGTACAACGACGCCTTCCAGTTCCAGAATGTCGGCGGCTACTGGGTACACGGCTTCGGAGTGACTGCACCGCTCTCTGACCCGTTCTCTCAGCCTGGTGACTCCGGTGGGGGCGTATACCAGGGTTCGAAGGCAGTTGGCGTCATCTCCGGAGGCGGCACATACCAGGACACCAAGTCCTTCGCGTGGGTGGCTGACCTCGACTACTCCCTCGAGTACTCTGACGTCGATTTCTCCCTCAGCGATCCGAGTGAAGAGCCGGAAGCTCCTGCCGCTCCGTCCGTTGAAGACCAGACCATCGAACCCAAGGGCGAGATCACTGGCAAAGCTGCTGCCGGGGCAGACGTGAAGGTCACTTGGACGGGAGCTGCCGAAGGAGAAGTCACCGCTAAGGCAGACGACAGCGGCAACTTCACCCTTGAAGGCCCCACCGCTGAAGGAGACTACGATGCGAAGGCAGTGGCGACTGTCGAGGGTCAGTCTTCGGAGGCCGCTTCGTTCAAGGTGACGGTCAAGGCTGCGGACGGCTCCGACGACAAGGATGGAAGCTCTTCCGCTGCCGCTGACGGAAATGATTCCGACGAGAACGCTGACAAGGACGGCAACTCGTCGGCTGAAGGCAATGACGCGGACGAAGACTCCAAGGACGACGCCGACAAGAACGGTGGCTCCGCTGCTGACGGCAAGGATTCGGATGGATCCGACAACGCCGATGGCAACGACGACAAGGCCGACTCGGACGCTGATGGCAACGAGAAGCCCGAAGCTCCGAAGGTCGGCGACCAGACAGTCGTCGAAGGCGGAAAGATCACCGGTCAGGCCGAGCCGAACGCTGAGGTCAAGCTGACTTGGGCACCCGCCGACGCCAACGCCGGTTCCTCGCAGGCTAAGGCACAGGCCGCTCCCGCTAAAGGCAGCGCTACCGTCAAGACCGATGCTGACGGCAAGTTCACTGCAGATGCTCCCGCTGAAGCCGGTGACTACAACTACACGGCGGTCGTCCACGCCAACGGCCAGGACTCTGCTGCCACCGAGTTCGTCGTGACGGTTGAAGCCGAAGAGGCTCCGGCCGAGCGCAAGCTGACTGTCGACCCGAAGGAAGTCACCGCTTCCGACTTCGTTGATAAGGAAAAGGGCGTGCAGATCACTGGCGAAGGCTTCGACGAGGGCGAGAAGGTCTCCCTCAAGGTCGCTTCCGGTCCGGAGAACGTCGAGGGAATCACCCTCGAGGAGACTGCCAACGCTGACGGCGTCGTCGGATTCTCGATCTACGGCACCAGCGCTTCGAACCCCGAGGCCTACCTGGGCAAGTACGACGTTGAGGTCACCGGGGCCAACGACACCGAGGATGAGTCGGCACTGACCGGTTCGTTCGAAGTTGTTGCTGACGAAGACGGCAGCGGCGGCGGAGACAACGGTGACGGCAACGACGATGGAAACGGTGGCGGCGGATCCGATCTGCCTCGCACCGGTGCCGAGCTGACCGGCCTCGCAGCCGGAGCCGGACTCCTCCTCGTCGGTGGAGCCGCAGTTGTCCTGACCATGCGTCGTAAGAAGAACAACTGAGAATGACACGAATGATCCACACGTGATCGTTTGAACGGAAGTGCCCCTGGCCAGCTGGCCAGGGGCACTTCGTCACAACCGGACGAATGCGCGCAGAGACGATCCCGCCGCCTTGGACGCTTCGCTGAATCCGAGTGAGGCATAGAACGCGGCCAAGGCGGGATCGGCATCGGTGAGCAGAACCGTCTGACGGACGTCGGCAAACGGCTCAAGCACTCGCTGCATGAGACCGGCACCGATACCTCGGCGTTGGTGCTCCGGATCAACAAGGACATCCTGCACGTACACCACAGTGCCGAAATCGCTGACGACTCGAGCCAATCCGACAAGGCTTTCCCCATCCCACGCACTCACGACATGAGCGGACGCCCGAATGCTCCGATCCAGCCGCGCTGGATCGGCAGTGTACGCCGACCACCCGACCGCGTCGTAGAGAGCCATCAGCGCCCCTTGAGCGGGCAAGACATTCGACGAGTACGTGATTGCCGAGTCAAAGGACTCTCGGCAGCGGCGGCTGTCGTGCCAATGAAGCTCGAGCCGACGGCCCGTCTGCCACTCCTCCCGAAGAAGCGCATAGGCGACCGAATCCCGCGGGGATGCGCCAGTGACCGGCCAGGCCCGACGATAGTGCGCCTCCTTCGTCCACCCGGCTCGTTCGAAGACCGTGCGCATTGCATGGTTGTCATCCCGCGTCTGACCCTCTGCCCGCAGCGCTCCCGTCGTGGAGAACAGATGACCGGCGATCGCCTCCACCGCCTCGATCCCGAGCCCGCGGCCGCGGAAACTGCTCGCCAGGCGCAGATCGAACATCACCGTCTCATCGCGGACGTCCTCGAGACGGGTAAAACCCACCCGGCCGAACCGATCATGGTCGAGCCAGAACGACTCGTTGTCCTTGTCACGGAAATACCCCGACTCGATGCGCTCCTTGACCATCTCATCCGACCATGCCCCCTGATGCACGTGGAAAGGAAAGTCCTCGGAGGTGAAGAAGTCGAAAAGTCCTTCTGCGTTCGGTCCCGCCGGATCGATGCGGGTCAGTTCGATGCTCATGCCCTCTAGACTAGAACCCACTCGGGCTCAGCGTTGAGCCCTCGACTGACGAAGGAACGCGACGATGAGCCTCGAAGACGCCCCGTTTGAGTATCAGATCACCAAGTCAGGAATGCTTCTCATCCGCAGGGGCGGATACACCGTGATGGAACTCGGAGGCAAGAAGGCCGCCTCACTCATTCCCCGACTCGGTCGCAGCGACGACTCCGACCAGCAGCTGCTCGCCCGAGCCACGGGGAACTATCGCCACGGGAACGAACGGCGATCTCGCCGACCTTGAAGCTGGCTGGACGATCGTTCAGTTGTTGGTACTGTATGTGACATGAGTCAGACGATCACGAGCGAATTCGCGCGTGCGACCGCTGTCGAACGCCTATCCGACACCACTTTCACCGCCGAACTCGACGGTAAGTGGAAGGTCGGCGGCGCCATCAACGGCGGATATCTCCTCGGAATCGCCGGGCGAGCATTGCGGGCCCTCAATCCGGCCACTCCGGACCCGCTCGTGATCTCGACCTTCTACCTCGGCCCGAGCACGGAAGGCCCCACCGACATCACCACCCGCATCCTGCGGGAAGGGCGCTCGACGGCGAACTTCGGCATCGATCTGTCCCAGAACGGAGCGCCGACGATCTCGGCGATGGCCACGATGGGCAACCTCGGCGGGCTTCCCGACGATGTCGCCACCACCGCAGAACCTCCCCACCTGCCGCCTCCGGAGGAATGCATCAGCGTCGCCGAAGCCAGCGACGACTTCCACCAAGCCGCTCCGCTCATCGACCGCTTCGACATGCGCCTCGACCCAGCCACGGCCGGCTTCGCCGTCGGAAAGCCGAGCGGACGCGGACTGCTGCAGGGGTGGATCCGGCTCATCGACGACACCGACCCCGACCCGCTGTCGCTGCTGACCTTCCTCGACGCCTTCCCGCCGGTGATGTTCGATCTCGGCCGATTCAACTGGGCCCCGACGATGGAGCTGACCGCGCACCTGCGCGCCCTGCCGGCCCCCGGCTGGATCAGTGCGAGGATCTCCACCCGCAACATCGCCGGAGGAATGTTCGAAGAGGACTGCGATCTCTGGGATTCGGCCGGCCGCCTCGTCGCGCAGTCCCGCCAGCTGGCTCGCCAACCGCGCGATTGAGCGAAATGACGCTGGATAACCGCTGATGACACCGGCGGCACTGTCGCGTCAGTGCGTGAGTCTAGAGTCGGAGGCACCGGCGTACCTCTGGCGAAAGGACCACCCATGGCCTCGCTGTCATCACTGAGCATCACCTTCGACTGCCACGATGTCGAGACGCAGGCGGTCTTCTGGGCCGAACTGCTCGGCACGGAACTCGACGAGGGCGCGAACGAATTCGTCGCTAGCATCGGCGGTGTGCACAATTCGGACTCCCTGACACCGGGAATGCTCTTCATCAAGGTCGACGACCGTGCTGAGGGGAAGAATCCGCTGCACATCGACTTGGACGACCCGAACTATCCCGCTGACGTCGAGCGGGCGGTGGCGCTGGGTGCAGAGAAGCTCGCCTCCTTCGACGAATACGGCATCGAATGGACGACTCTGAAAGATCCCGAAGGCAACCTCTTCGATATCGGTCGACGCACTGTAGCCTGAGAAGCGGGCGCGCTGCCCGAAACTCGGGTGTGCCCGTCCGAATCCGGGCGCCGTGCCCCGAGTGCTACGCGACTGATCAGAGAGGATCATGATGCTGCCGCCGTTGACCGAACCGGCCACGACTCCGAGTGAGCGACAGGGACTCGAGGAGTTCCTCGACTACTTCCGACAGGTGATCCGGCGCAAGGCCGAGGGGCTCGGCCCCGAACAGCTCACGCACACGGTGGCCTCGTCGTCGCTGAGCATCGGCGGCATGATCAGACACCTCACGCTCGTCGAAGAGTCCTGGTTCTCCGAGGTCCTGCTGGGCAGGGACCTTGCAGAGCCGTGGGCGAGCGTCGACTGGAAGGCCGATCCCGACTGGGACTTCGACAGTGCGGCCGGTTCGAGCGCGGACGACCTCCTGTCCGCCCATGCGCAGGCCTGTGCTCGATCACGTGAAATCCTCGCCGAGGCGGCCGATCTCGACGCGCTGAGCGTGCGCGGTGACTCGACCGGGCAGAAATTCAACGTCAGGTGGATCCTCATCCACCTCGTCGAGGAATACGCCCGTCACGCCGGGCACGCCGATCTCATCCGCGAAGACATCGACGGCCAGGTCGGCGACTGACACCGCCCCTGGGGCCTGCGGCATCCGCCATGGGGACTTGGAGCCGTTCGGAGCAGGCCGATCCCGTAAGGTGGAAGGCATGTCGAACTCCTCGTCATCCGCGACTCAGGCGGCACCGACACGGTCCAAAGCGCTGATTCCCCTCGACCTCGTTCGGGGCTTCCTCATCGGCAGTGCCGAGCTCGTCCCCGGTGTCTCCGGAGGTACCATCGCGCTGGTCACCGGGGTGTACGACCAGCTCATCGACTCCGCGGCTCATGTCGTCGGAGCGGCGAAGACTCTCGGCACCGGGCCGAACAGGATCGCCGGAGCCCTATCCGAACTGCGACGCACCGATTGGTTCCTCGTCATCCCGGTGCTTGTGGGCATGGCCACTGCTGTGTTCTCCATCGCCGGGGTGTTGGAGAACTTCGTGACTGCGAATCCGGAACTGGCGCGTGGACTCTTCTTCGGACTGGTCGCCGCCAGCATCGCCGTGCCGCTGCGTATGCTTCCCTCCCGCACAGCCAGGCAGTCTGTGCTGGTCGGCAGTCTGGCGTTCCTCGTCGCGGCGGCCCTAGCGTTCTGGATGACCGGCTTGGCCGGTGGTGCCGATGTGGCCGACCCGCCGCTCATCGCTGTCTTCGTCGTCGCATCGATTGCCGTCTGCGCCCTTGTGGTGCCCGGCGTCTCGGGCTCGTTCTTCCTTCTGGCTGTCGGGATGTATTCCGCCACACTGCGAGCTGTCGACACCCACGATTTCGGGTACATCGGGGTCTTCCTGCTCGGCGCGGTCTTCGGACTGGCTGTCTTCGTCAACGTCCTGCGGTACTTCCTCCACAACCACCGTTGGTGGACACTCGTCGTCATGGCCGGACTGATGCTCGGCTCTCTACGGGCCCTCTGGCCATGGCAGACTGCAGCCGAAGTCGGTGCCGACGGTGAAGCCCATGGTGCCGGTGGCCTCCTCTTACCCGTTGACCCCGTGGCCGGTCCGATTCTCCTCGCGGTAGTCGGGGCGGCAGCGGTCGTGGTTCTCATCGTCGTCGAAGCAAAGTTCTCGGCTCCGAAGACCGAGCCGTCCGAGACGACGGGCTGACCTCGCGGCGGCTCCGACCACCGCGACCAGGCACAGATCACAACAGAGTTTGTTCAAATTTTGCTCACTTTCCACTCAGGAAACGGTCAGCGCGTACTAGGATTGGAGATCTGAATTACATTTCCATCCACTGTTCGGATCTCTGGAGACTCATGCGTCTGCGCGCCTTCGCCACATCGACTCTCGCCCTCACTCTCATCGTCGCCGGACCGGCAGCCGCCTCGGCTGCCGGCCTCGGGGACGCAACTACCGCTGATCCGCAAGCCGCAAACACCGGGGAACTGACCCTGCTGGCGACCACGGATGTTCACGGCAATGTCCTCAACTGGGACTACTTCGCGAACAAGCCCTACCCGGACGGTGAGGAACTCGGCATGTCGCGGGCCTCGACCCTCATCAACGGCGTGCGTGAGGACAAAGGTGCGGATTCCGTGCTGCTCGTCGACAACGGAGACACCATCCAGGGAAGTCCGCTGGCCTACTATTACGCGAAACAGGAGCCGATCACCGACACCGGTGAGACACATCCGCTGGCGAAGACCTACAACCACCTGAAATACGATGCCCAGGTCGTGGGTAACCACGAATTCAACTACGGGCTGGATCTGCTGTCGGCGTATGAGAAGCAGCTCGACTTCCCGCTGCTCGGCGCCAACGTCATCGATGATGACGACAATGAGTCCCACCTCGATCCGTACACCATGATCAAGAAGCAGGTCGACGGTCAAGAGGTCACCGTCGGAGTGCTCGGTGTGACGACGCCGGGCAGTCGCATCTGGGATAAGAACAACCTGTCCGGAAGGGTGCACTTCGACGACCCGGTCGAGACTGCGAAGAAGTACGTGCCGGAGATGAAGCAGAACGGGGCCGACGTCATCGTCGTGCTTTCCCACTCCGGCAAGGATCCGAAGGGACAGACCTGGGATCCGGACGAGCTGCAGGAGAACGTGAGCACCTCGGTGGCGCAGGTCCCCGGTGTCGACGTCCTCGTCGCCGGGCACACCCATCAGAACGAACCCAGCCAGGTCGTGACCCGAGACGACGGCAGCAAGGCGCTCATCACTCAACCGAACTACTGGGCCCGGTCGGTGTCCGAAGTGAACCTGCCGATCAACCTCGACACGGGGCATGTCGACTGGGGCGGAGACGAGCCGCAGGCCGATCCGCTCGTGACTCAGGGTGAGGTCGCCGAGGATCCGGAGATCACGGATCTCGTCGACGATCAGCATCAGAAGACCATCGACTATGTGAACACGAAGATCGGCTCGGTGACAGAGACCCTGTCAGCCAAGAGCTCTTACTACGAGGACACAGCGATCCTTGACTTCATCTCGCACGTCCAGACGCAGACCGTGGAAGACGGTCTGAAGGGCACTGACTATGAAGACCTCCCGGTGATTTCGCAGGCCTCACCTTTCAGCCGCACTGCCGAGTTCCCCGCCGGAGACATCACCATTCGCGATGTGGCCGGGCTCTATGTCTTCGATAACACCCTCTCCGGGGTTGAGATCAACGGCGGACAGCTGCGCGACTACCTCGAATATTCGTCTCGCTACTTCAAGCAGACCGACGAGGGTGCTGACTTCGATCCCGTCGACGGCACCAACGCCATCGATGAGGCCACCGATGCGCCGATCCCGGATTACAACTATGACGCCCTGGCCGGAGTCGACTACGACATCAACGTGTCCAAGCCCGTGGGGGAGAGGATCGAGAACCTCACGAATGCCGAGGGCGACGCCATCGGAGACGACGATCGGTTCATCCTGGCCATCAACAACTACCGCCAGTCCGGTGGAGGAGCCTACCCTGTCGATGGGTTGAACGAGGTCTACAACGAGCAGGTCGAGGTGAGGCAGGCCCTCATCGATTGGGTCGAAGAGCAGAAAGTGGTCGATCCAGCCGACTTCTTCGACGAGAACTGGCAGGTCGTCACGAGCAGTCGGACTCCCGGAGATGACGATTCCGATGCGGATTCGTCCGGTGCCGATTCCGCGGATACGGACACGTCCGGCAACTCTGACGCCGGCAGCGGAGCGGGTGACGACGGGTCGACCCGCGCCGAGGCTGATGGCAGCGCCGACGGTGCCGACAGTGCCGGCGGAGGTAGTGCGGGGACAGACGACAGCTCAGCCGATACCGACAGCGGTGGTGAGGGCTCCGGCGCCGAGGACGGAAACACCGAGGACGCATCCGGCGATGCCGACGGTGGTTCCGATCTGCCGCGTACGGGCATCGAGATCGCCACGAGCATCGGCATTGCTGCTGCGGCCATCGCCCTCGGAATCGCGCTGGTCATCCTCGCTCGACGCCGGCGCAGCTGAAACCGTCGAACAGAGAGCAGAGACAACGGACGGGAGATGGACGTCGGGTCCCCCTGTGCGGTGACTCACGTAGAGTGGGGACGACAAGTCCGCTCTGAAGAAGGAGAGATTCAAGTATGGCCAACACAGCATTTCAGGGATCCCCGGTCAAGACCGTCGGCGAGCTGCCGGCCAAGGGCGAGCAGGCTCCGGCCTACAGCCTCGTCGGTGCCGATCTCGGTGAGGTGAATTCGCAGGACACCGCCGGCAAGCGCGTCGTGCTCAACATCTTCCCCAGCCTGGATACGGGTGTCTGCGCCGCCTCGGTGCGCAAGTTCAACGAACTCGCCGCAGGCCTGGACAACACCACCGTCCTCTGCGTCTCCAACGACCTGCCGTTCGCACAGGCACGCTTCTGCGGAGCCGAAGGCATCGAGAACGTCATCACCGCATCGGGATTCCGCAGCTCGTTCGGCAAGGACTTCGGAACGACCATGGTCGACGGACCGCTCGCCGGTCTGCTGGCCCGTTCCGTCGTCGTCCTCGATGAGAAAGGCACCGTGGTCTACACGCAGCTCGTCGACGAGATCACCACCGAACCCGACTACGACGCCGCCATCGCCGCAGTGAACGCCTGATCAACAGCAGCAGGCCGGTCCTCGACTGACCGGTCGACAGGCAGACGAACCGGGTGGAACGCAATCGTGCGTTCCACCCGGTTCTCACATGTCCACGACTCTGATCGGCAGTGCGTAATCGATGCCCGCAAGCTCCCCTCCGGACGCCGCGATCGACGGGATCATCTCGTTCGGCGCGGGATGATCGCTGAGAGCGTCGAGATAGACCGTGTGTGCTTCGAGCGAGCGCACTCCCCGGTCGACGTGTTCGGCGCTCAACGCCACCGCATGTGTCGGTTCGGCACCGTTGATGAGCAGACGGTCCGCCTTCCATGCTTCGAGCCCCTCGTCCTTGAGTTCGGTGAAGAGCCACGGATTGTCGGCATCACGGATCGCATCGACGGCGGCGACACCGACATTGCGGTGGTCGACGTGGTTGAGTCCCCAGTTGGTGTTGAGATCGAAGTTCGTCACGACGACGGCCTGCGGACGGGATTCGCGGATCTTCCTCGCAATGGCCCGACGCAGCTCATGCGTGGGTTCGACCAGTCCGTCGGGGAAGTCGAGGATCTCGAGGTCGTCGACGCCGACGATGGTGCAGGCGTGTCGCTGCTCTCCGGCTCGCAGCGGCGCGACCTCTTCCGGAGGCATGCCCCGGATCCCGGCCTCACCTCGGGTGACGAGAAGGTACGCGACCTCCTTGCCCTCGTCGGTCCATTTCGCAACCGCGGCCGAACCGCCGTACTCCATGTCGTCAGGGTGGGCGACGACGCAGAGCACACGGTCGATGGCAGAGTCGTCGAAGAGTGGGAGTTCAGTCATGACACCAGGCTAAGCCGCTGGAATCGGTTGCGCCAGAGCCCTGAGTCCACCATGGAAATGGGTACGATGATGGCAACCGTCCGAGCGAGTGAAGGCTGACGATGAAGAAGAGACTGCTCCTGGTGGGCGTGGTGGCTGTGAGTCTGCTGCTCGGAGGATGCTCGGCACTGCGGGTCAGCAGCTCCGATGAGGCCGGATCGAAACCGGCCGGAGTCGGCATCAGCGACGGTTCGGAGAGCCGGTCGCCGAGCCCGACGGGTCCGACCGTTCCAGAGGGCATGACCGAGACCACGGTCGATCTCGGCAGTTCGTGTCCGGTCGAAGTGAGCCTGGCGATCGGTGCGGACTGGTCGGATGGAGCAGGGTATGACGGTTACTGGCTCTTTGAGACCGACACGGACGCGATCGTCACAGTCAACTGCTTCGATGAGGATGACGAATCGGTTCAGGAGATCATGGACAAGGCTCGCGAACGGATGTTCAGCACCTCTGGCTCGACCAAGATCAGCGAAGCCTCGGGCTCCCTTGACGGGGGAGAGTATTGGACGGTCTACGGCACACTCGCTCCGGAGGACATGCGTGCAGTCGAGAACGAGGAATCGGTGATGTTCGGTGTTGTCGCCGGGATCTCCGTCGACGGCCGACTGTTCAAGGTCAGCGTCGACATGCTCGCACCGGTCGCTGATGAGACGGCCGACGAGGAGTTCAGGCAGATGCTGCCGACCGTCCGCCTCGACGGTCAGGAACTCAAGGCCCCGGATCTGCGCTGACGTGGGCTGCCCATGCGTTTGAGCAGTTCCCGCGCGGCGATGCGGCCTGCCCGGGTGGCACCCACGGTGGAACTGGCGGAACCGTAGCCGACGAGGAAGATGCGGGGATCGTCCTTGACAGCCACCTCGGTGTCCATGGAGATTCCGCCGTCGGGGGTGCGCAGGTGAAGTGGGGCAAGATGTTTGAGGGCGGCATGGAATCCTGTGTTCCAGAAGATCACGTCGACGTCCTCGACCTGCTCGGTCGTATACGGCGCCCACGATTGCGGCAGGGCGAGATGATCACTTGCCGAGGGCCCCAATCCTTCGGAAGTCGTCGTCGCAGTCTCGCCCGTGCCGGGGAAGTGCACACCGTGGGGGAGGACGCGGTCGAACATGCCGCGGGAGACGAGTACACCGGACTCGACGCCGTCACGGAATTCGCTGCGGATGGGCAGCCCGGTGGTGCGGACGACGCTGGCGGGGGCGCGGCCGGAGAGGGTGCGCTCACGTACAGCCCGCTCCACCTCGAGTCCCCACTGGCCGTCGAATTCTCGGGCGGTGAAGTTCGGGGGACGGCGTGTGGCCCAGAGGGTGTCGGTGACCTCGGCGAGCTGGAGGAGGAACTGGGTGGCGGAGATGCCGCCGCCGACGACGAGTGTGCGCAGTCCCCGGAAATCCTCGACGTCGCGGAAGTTCACTGTGTGCAGCTGGTGTCCTTCGAAATCGGCGATTCCCGGGACGAAGGGCACATAGGGCTGGGTCCACGTGCCGGTGGCGTTGATGAGGAAGTCGGTCGACAGCTTCACCCGCTCACCGTCGATGTCGGCGACGATGTCGAGCAGGCCGGACCCACGCTGCTGCGAAGTCACGTTGGCCACCTCGGCGGGACGGACGACGCAGAGCTCGAGTTCACGTTCGAAGCGCGAATAGTAGTCGGAGACGACCTGCGAAGCGGGCACATTCGGGTCCGGGTGGCCGAGAGGAAATCCCGGCAGATCGGCGACGTGATTCGTCCTGCCCAGTGTCAGAGAATCCCACCGCTCGCGCCATGCACCGCCGGGTCCGTCTCCGGCGTCGAGGACGACGAAGTCCCTCCCGGGGACCATGCCGTCGCGCCACAGATAGTGCGCTGCAGACAGACCCGCCTGGCCGGCACCGATGATGACGACGGACCAGTGGGAGTCGACGAGGAGCTCGTTGATTCGGCACACCATGACCCCATTGTCCCAGGTTAGCGTCGGCGGCGGTGACTGTCGGCGGCGGTGACGCGTGGGTCTGTCGTTCGAATCCGTCACACTCGTCTCTGCGGTGTCGGTCCGATTGACCGGGAAGGCGGCTCGGATTGACCCTGGAGGCGGGGAGGGCAATGATGAACCGGTGAGCACTGAAACGAATGCCGTGGGCAACCCCTGGCGAGCACTGTGGGCCCTCTGTCTCGGCTTCTTCATGATCCTCGTCGATTCGACGATCGTGTCCGTCGCCATCCGCGACATCATGGACTCCCTCGGTGCGGACATCAACTCCGTCATCTGGGTGACCTCGGCGTATCTGCTCGCCTACGTGGTGCCGCTGCTTATCACCGGCCGCCTCGGTGACCGATTCGGACCCAAACGGGTCTATCTGGTCGGACTCGTCATCTTCACTTTGAGCTCGCTGTGGTGCGGTCTGACCACGAGCGTCGGAGTCCTCATCCTCGCTCGAGTCGTCCAAGGCATCGGTGCCGCATCGATGACGCCGCAGACGATGGCGGTGATCACTCGGATCTTCCCGCCCGATCGTCGCGGTGCAGCGATGGGCATGTGGGGTGCCGTCGCCGGCATCGCCACCCTGGTCGGCCCCATCCTCGGCGGAGTGCTCGTCGACGCGTTCGGCTGGGAGTGGATCTTCTTCATCAACGTTCCGGTCGGAATCATCGCCTTCATCATGGCCGTGTGGCTGGTGCCGAGACTGCAGACGCATCCGCACCGGTTCGACTGGTTCGGCGTGGTGCTGTCGGCGTGCGGCATGTTCCTGCTCGTCTACGGCATCCAGCAGGCACATGGTGTCGATTGGGGTCCGCTCATCGGGCCGGTGACCGTACCGTTCGTCATCGGCGGGGGAGTCGTGTTCCTCATCGGCTTCGTCCTGTGGCAGAAGGTCAACACCTCCGAGGTGCTCGTCCCACTCTCGCTGTTCAAGGATCGGAACTTCACGCTCGCGGCGATCGCCATGACCACGGTCGGATTCGGCATCACAGCGATGGCATTCCCGCTCATGCTGTGGGCGCAGACTGTGCTCGGGTACACGCCGACGCAATCGGCTCTGCTGATGGCTCCGATGGCGATCCTCTCAGGTCTGCTCGCCCCGTTCGTCGGTCGCCTCGTCGATCACGGCAACCCGCGAGTCCTGGCCGGAATCGGACTGGGATCGTTCTCGATCGCTCTGTTCTGGCTGGGGTCGATCCTCGACGCACACACATCGCTGTGGGCCATCATTCCGCCACTTCTGTTGTTGGGCGTGGCGAACGGATTCATGTGGGCGCCGATCAGCTCGACGGCGACGAGGAACCTTCCGCTGCACCATGCAGGGGCCGGGTCGGGCGTGTACAACACGGTTCGGCAGGTCGGGGCGGTGCTCGGCAGTGCGGCGATAGCCGTGGCGATGGAGTCGCGCTTGGCCGCGAATATCGGTTCGTCGACGGGGACAGTCGGCGGTGCCGGCGCCGAGGCGGGGGCGGGGTCGTCCGCCGACGGTGCGGGAGCCGCGTCGGCAGGAATGCCTGAGGCGATCGCCTCGGGATTCGCTCACGCGATGGGACAGTCGTTGTGGGTGCCCGCGGCCCTCGTCATCATCGGTTTCGTTGCAGTTCTGTTCTTCGAACGGCCGAAATCGCGGGTGCGCGGCTGAGTCGTCACTAGTCAGGCGGTCAGGTGCAGTCAGGTCCGCGAGGGTCGGAGTAGCAATCTTCGTCAACGAGATACCGGTGGTATCGGTAGACGTCGATGGCAATGTCGTTGCTGGCGACGTGGGCGAAGCCGTCGATCGGCAGCCATGGTCCGCCGTCGACGGAGAACTCGCCGCTGAAAGTTGCAGTCATCGATACCGAGACCTTCCCGGATTTCTGGTATTCGTGTCCGATCTGCGGGGCACCACCGGGTCGCGGTTTTGCACCTTTCGTTGAGGTGGTCTTGCCCGTCTCGTCACCGAAGTTCCAATGGAACTTCTCCGGTGTGACCTTCACAGTCACTGCGTAGGTCAGCAGGGTCATGTCGATGTAGCTGACCTCGGTGTTCGTCCAGAACGCGGCGGGTTTGCCGACGACTGCCCAGTCCTTCGGCCATGCGTAGATCGTCGGGGCCGGAATATCAAAGGTTTGGAACTGCGACTCCGGAATGCGAGTCGGGGGATCCGGGCGGACTGGAGCGGCCGGTCCACCTCCACCTCCGCCGCCTCCGCCCGGACCGGGCAGGCTGGCGCAGATGTGTCCGGTCTCCTCGTAGCTGCAATCGGGGAGTTCGGCACCACCACCGCCTCCTCCGGAGCCTCCTCCACCACCGGAGCCTCCGGGTCCGCCACGGCCTCCGCCGCCGTTGCCTCCTCCACCGGAGCCACCGCCATCATTGCCTCCTCCGTCGGAGCCACCGCCTCCTCCGCCAGGCGGGGGAGCGGGAGCCGGGGGATCTACCACCTTGCACTTCTTGAGACTGAGCGCACTACAACCAGGGCCCGACTGCGCTTCTACTGCGGGCGCTATCCCAGACACTGTCAACGCGAGCACCAACGCCGCTATCAGTGCTATCCGCCGCAAGGCTCGCTCCACAGGTCTTGAGAATCGACTTTCCATTCTTCGCCACTGCGCTGTGTATTGAAGATTACGCTGAGAGGCTCTGGCGCGCTTTTGGGGAGCGACTCTCCCTTGGCAACCTTTGCAAATGCCGAGTTGTCAACGCAAGTCAAAACCGTGACTCGATCTTCCTTCAGATCGATATCCTGAATTTCCCGATTCTCAATCTTGAATCGGCCAGCCATGATTTGTTCGTCTCTTCTTAGATCGTCCGAGTCCTCGCGGAGTGACCGCAGTGCCTCTCCTTGAGCGTATTTCGCTATGCGATCTGTCTCGTAGCCTCCGCTTGAAAAAGTTTCGTTCAGAGTGGTGACGTAACCGTCCAGAGCCACCAACGCGCCGTCCACCGCCTCTTCCTCCTCAGGCGAGAGATCAAGGTCGGTCTCGTAGTCGGGGATGTCCACCTCGGTGCCGGTATCGGTGGCATCATCGTCGGGCGCCTGTTCCGGCAGGGTCGATGTCGGCGCAGCAACAGGTGAATTGTCGCCACAGCCCGCCAAGGAAGCCAGCGATAGAGCGGCAAAAAGTGCAACAGCAATGAAGCCAGGTCGACGAATGTGTCGGGACGGTCCAGTTCTCATTCCACGCCTCTGTGGTCTGCAACTGCGGTGCGAGCCCTCGCTCAGCACCCGGAATCCCTACATTATTCGACCAGCGCGCATTTTAGAACAGGCGAAGTGGAATCTGTGGATAACTCACGCGGGAGTGAGCGTCCTACTTCTTTGCCGCCTTGGCAGCCTTTGCCGCAGCCTTCTGCTGCTTCTTGAAAGTGCGCACTTCCTGGAGGGTGACATCGTCGACGACATCGGCGATGGATCGTCGTGCATCTTCATCGCCGTAGTCACCCGCGGCCTCACGCCACCCCTCAGCAGTGAGTCCGAACTGCTTGCCGAGCAGCGAAAGGAAGATCTTCGCCTTCTGATCACCGAACCCGGGCAGCTTCTTCAACCGTTTGAGCACCTCGGCTCCGCTGGGGTCGCCCTCGGTCCAAATCCTCTCGGTCTCACCGTCATAGTCGTCGACGATGGCAGCAGCCAGCTTCTGCACCCGCGCCGCCATCGATTTCGGGAACCGGTGCACCGCCGGGGTAGCAGCGAACGTGTCGAGGAAGTCATCCGGATTCATCTCGGCGATCTCTTCGACGTCGAGCCGGCCCAAACGCTCCTTGAGCTTCGCCGGTCCAGCGAAAGCACTCTCCATCGTCACCTGCTGGTCAAGCAGCATGCCGACGAGCAGGGCGAAACGGTCTTCGGTCAGGAGGGCATCGGCCTTGGGATCTCCGGAGAGGAACACTGAACTCATTGCTCCATCCTCGCACGCAATCGCCGGCCGATCATCCCGGATATCATCGAGCCATGATCTGCCCCTGCTCCGGACTGCCCCCAGGAACCGATTTCGACCGCTGCTGCCGACCTGCCCTCGACGGTGCGACCTGGCCGACCACCGCCGAGGCGCTCATGCGCTCCCGCTACACCGCCTTCGTCCGCGGGGATGAGAATCACCTCTTCCGCACCTGGCACCCGAGGACCCGCCCCGCCGACCTCGGCGTCGACGATCGGACGGAATGGCTCGGGCTCGAAATCATCGGCACCACCGACGGCGGCGAAGACGATGCCACGGGGACGGTGCACTTCCGTGCGCGATTCCGGGACCACCTCGGCGATCATGTGCTCGAGGAGAACTCCTCATTCGTTCGGCGGGCCGGCCGATGGATGTACCTCGAGGCTCTCAACCATTGAGCCGCCGAATCTGGAGTCGCTGACAGCGCCGTATTCGAAAACCGGACGCAGCCGTGCCTATACTGGTCACCGGCGCATCCAACGCCCAGCCGAGGTCGTGTTCCCAGCACATCGACCACATGGCGAAGGGGAGAGAATCCTCGGACGAAACCGGCACGGTGAGAGTTCCTGACCAGGTTTCGTGCTGGGGGAGACTTGGTCGCAGAAGGAAACGACACCATGACCAAGGACAAGGACTTCAAGAAGCTCGTGCGAGCGCGGATGACAGCGACCGGCGAGAACTTCACGTCCGCACGCGCGGCCCTGCTCGACCCACAGATCGACCCCCGGATCGAACAGTTCCGCACCAAGACGCTGCGCACCTTCATGCCCGCAGGCCGGATCACCGCGATTCCGACGAAGCGCAGAGCCCTCGTCGTCCTCCTCATCGAGGTCCTCCACGCGTTCGAACCCGACCGGACGTACACAGAGAAGGACGTCAACATGATCCTTGCCGACTTCCACCCGGACTTCGCCCTCCTACGGCGCGAACTCATCGACTATCGACTCCTCGAGCGCAACTCCGGCGCCGGGCACTACTGGGTGAACCCGAATCCACCCGTCCATACCGGCTCCCAAGCGCAGGAGATGGCCGGGCTCGCGGCGTTTCTGCACTGAGTTCGCGACGGCGTATCCTTGAAACTCGGACCACCATCGGGCACACACAAGGAGCATCCATGGCCTATCACGCCGATTCGACCGACCTCGACGACAAAGAGATCCTCAGCTGGGACATGTTCGGCCAGTCGGCGCGCGAGATGGCACAGACGATCGCGGATTCCGACTACGAACCGGAGATCGTCATCGCCGTCGCTCGAGGAGGCCTGCTTCCCGCCGGCGCCCTGGCCTATGCTCTCGGACTCAAGCTCTCCGACGCCATCAACGTCGAGTTCTACACCGATGTCCACGAGACCCTGCCCGACCCGATCCTGCTCGCGCCGATGCTCGACATCGACGCGATCAAGGGCAAGAAGCTGCTCGTCGTCGACGACGTCGCCGACTCCGGTCGCACCCTCGCCCTCGTGCTCGAACTCCTGCGCAAGCACGGGGCCGAGGCGCAGTCGGCCGTCATCTACGCGAAGTCGGCCTCGATCATCGACCCCGACTTCGTGTGGAAGCGCACGGATCAGTGGATCGTCTTCCCGTGGTCGGCCGAGCCCCCGGTCGTACCCAGCAAGTGAACTGAGACGGTGACGGAGACACGGGACTTCGTCGCCCCGTGCGGACGGGTCCGCGCCTACGCGAACGGCGATGTGATCCGCGCACGGGGCATCCGCTATGCCCGCGCCCAGCGCTTCCAACCTCCCGTCGACGAGCCGCCCGTCGACTTCATCGACGGCGCCGACCCGGGACCGGCGAGCCCGCAGCTGCGCCGCGACCCCAACGCGGGGATGACGTTCGACCAGCTCGGCGGCCTTCCCATCAGCGAGGACTGCCTGCGCGTGAGCGTGACGATGCCCCAGGGCATCGATCCCAGCGCCGAGGTGGGGCTCCCTGTCCTCGTCTGGATCCACGGCGGTGCCTACGTCGCCGGTGCCGGTGACGTGGGGATCTACGACCCGCACACCCTCGCGGCAGAACAGCACATCATCGTCGTCTCCGTCACCTACCGCCTCGGCGTCCTCGGATACCTGGGCACGGGCGAACCCGAGCACTCGAACCTCGGCGTGCTCGACCAGATCTCCGCCCTGCGGTGGGTGCAGACCAACATCGCCTCCTTCGGCGGAGACCCGAACAATGTCACGATCGCCGGACAGAGTGCCGGCGCCGACGCGTGCGCCCACCTCATGATCGCCGAGGGAACGGCAGGACTCTTCCGCCGCGTCCTCATGGCCTCAGCCCCGCTGGGGTTGGCCGGCGGCACGGACACGATGAACTGGGCCATGGCGAAGGTCGCCCAGCGGATCGACCCCGACGCAAGCGTCAAGGAGATTCTCGACGCCCAGGAGGAAGTCCACAGAGCGGCCCTCGTCGGGGGCCTGCACGCGGGAATGTGCTTCGGAGTCCACTACGGCCGGCACCCTCTGCCGACTCGTGCGCTCGCGGCGGCCGCATGGGCCGACGTCGCACCGAAATTCGACGTCCTCATGACCCGCACCGAACGCGAGATCGCGTTCTTCGCCGGATTCGTTCCGGCCCTGCGCCGGCTGCACAACCGGTCCCTGACCTCACCGATGCTCGAATCCCTCATCTCCGGTATCACCTCGGCGGTCTACACCCGGGCCGGTCGGGAATTCTACGACCGGCACCGCATGTCCGGCGGTCAGGGAGCGCGCCTGCTCATCGTCTCCCGCGGCGACGGCAGCTTCTTCGATGCCGCACATTCGGGTGATCTGCCGCTGGTCTTCCCTGGCGACATCTGGCACGATTCCTTCCTCGACTATGGGACGACCACCGCCATCGCCGGACCCGAACTGCGACGGATCTGGGGCCGATTCGCCACCTCGGGGGCGTTGCCGCGAGTACCCGTCCCGGGACTCATCGACATCATGGGCTGACCGTCCCGGCTGCCAGGGGCTGACAGGCCCGCCGGGGCCGCGCACAACGGGCCGACCTGGCCCATCGCACGGACTCCGCCGCACGCATCCTGACGATGGAGCCGGTGGGAGTCGCGTTTTCACAATCGCTGCGTCACCGTCGTCGACTACCGTATGGTCCATGGACGTTGACCAGATCTCTGCCGCCCGACTCATCTCCCAGGGACTCGTCGGACCGGCACCGGCATCACCGACCGGTACGGCACTGTCGCCGGCGGGCGCGGTCGTCGAACACCTCGGCTGCGTCCAAGCGCAGGCCCTCGGCGGCGCCCTGGCGTCTGTGGCTCTGCGCAGCGGAGACAATGCCCCCGCAAGCCTCGACGCCGTGCGAGCGGCCATCGATGCTGGTGAAGTCGTGCGTTCGTGGACTCAGCGCGGCACGATCCATCTCACCACTGCCAAAGACCTCGGATGGATTCTCAGCCTGACCGGACCGCGGACGATGAAGTCCACCGCGAAGCGCCGAGAGTACTTCGGCATCACCGATGCCATGCTCGAGACTGCGGCCGAACTTGCCACCGACGCCATCCGGGAGCGCGGACCGCTGACACGTGAGGAGCTGCTCGAAGCATTCGCACCTGTGGGAGCCGGCGACGAGTACGGTCACGCCCGGTACCTCATCACCTCCCTGTGCCTGCAGAACCTCCTCGTGCAGGCCCCGATGATCGCGGGCAAGGACGACATGAAGTACGTCCTCACCGCCGATTGGGTGCCGACACCCACCGAACTCGGCGCCGAGGCAGCCCTGCACGAATGGATGAGACGCTACGTCCTCAGCCACGGACCGGTGACCATCGACGACGCGACACGGTGGACCGGCCTTCCGAAGACGACGGTGAAGTCGGCCATCAATACGGCTCTCGATGCCGAGGAGATCATCGGCACGACAATCGGCGACGTCGACTATGTTCATGCTCCCGACCTCGAGGACCGCTTGGCCGAATTCGAATCAGCCGCCCAGGGCACGATGCTGCTGCCGGGCTTCGACGAGATCATCCTCGGCTACAAGGACCGCAGCGCCACACTCGACCCGGAACACGAGAAGCTCGTCGTGCCCGGCGGCAACGGAATGTTCAAGAACACTGTCATCAGCCAGGGGCGGGCGCATGGAACGTGGAAGCGCTCACCACGCAAGACCGGGTCACGCGTGGTCACCGATGCCTTCCCCGGCCTGAAGGTCGACACCGACGCCGTCGAGGCGGCCGCCGCCGCGCACCCGGCTTTCGCCTGATCGGCGTTTCCCTTGCATAGCCGGAGAGAACGAGGGCGAACGCTGCCGGCAGTCGGCATCATCGTCAACCCCAAACACCTCAGCAGTCACCGGGCTTACTCGGAACTGGTCGCGGCGATGCGTCCCCTCGGCATCCGCTCCCGGACGATGACGACGACGCGTGCGCGCGACGGTGCGTGGCAGGCAGAAGAACTCGTGACGTGGGGCGCGGACGTCGTCATCATCCTCGGCGGCGACGGCACCATCAGGGCCACCGGTCCGGTGCTCGCCGACTCAGAGACACCAGTGCTCCTCATCCCGACGGGAACGGCGAACGTGCTCAGCCGACACGTGGGCATCACCTCGACACGACACGCGATCACGCACTGCCTGCGGGCCCTCTCCACGGGACTCGACCCGACTGCGGGTTGGCTCCTCGTGCCGATCAACGAGGTCGATATCCGTCTCCGCGACGGCGGACGACGGCATACCGTGTTCCTCAGTCTGGCCGGAATCGGCGGGGATGCCCGTGCGGTGGCCCACCATCACATCGCGCCGGGTCTGCTCGGCTACGTCTGGGGCGCTGCCAGAGCGCTCTTCGCCGCCGACCTCACGCCCACCGCGGACGGCATCACCGTCGATGGGGAGTCGGCTCGGGCCGGCGACCCGGCGGACGACCGGACAACAGCTCGACGAAACGAGACCGGCGCTCGACCAGGAAGCGTGTGGTCGGTGATGGCGTCGAAGGTCGCTCGTCCCGCCGGACCTGTCTCGGTCTTTCCCGACGCCCGCATCGACGCTGAGACATTCTCCGTGCTCGGCGTCGGACCGCTACCGCACACGCTTCTCATGCGGATACGCGCATGGTCATCAATCGGTCTCTCCTGTCTGAGCGGCAGTCCCGAATCGAATGCGCTCATGGACTATCGCAAGGCCACCGGAGTCACGGTCCGTCTGACCACCCCGGCACCGGTGCAGCTCGACGGCGAGCTCATCGAGGACTGCGTCGAGCTGCACCTGAGCGCCGGGGAAAGGGGACTGCTGGTGTCAGCGCCGACGCCGTGAGGTGCCGAAGATGCCGCGCGCGATCTCACGGGCGGCGGTGCGCGTGAACTGTTTGAATGCGGAGGACTTCACCACCTGCGAGAACATGTTCTCGTCCGCCTTCTTCGCCGGCTTCTTCCTCCCCGACGTACCCGCCTCTTCGGGGAAGTCGATCTTGTCCGAGGATGCGGAGCCGCCAGCCGGTTCGCGAGCCGAATCGGCCGATGCCGAGCGCTGCTCTTCCGCATGGGCTTCGGACCCGCCTTCGAGCCGCTTGGCGAGGATCTCGCGCGCGGATTCGTTGTCGATGGCGGTTCCGTACTTCTCATGCTGCGGCGAGGCGGCCACGGCCGATTTGATCTCGTCCTCGCTCATCGGACCCATCTTCGACTCCGGGGCGCGCATCCGCGTCGGCGCCACAGGAGTCGGAGCCCCATCGGGATCCATCACCGTGACCACGGCTTCGCCGGTGCCCAGCGACGTCAGCAGCTCTTCGAGGTCGTAGTCGGACTTCGGGAAGGTCTGCACCGACGCCTTGAGCGCCTTCGCATCATTGGGCGTATGCGCCCGCAGCTGATGCTGGATGCGGGACCCGAGCTGCGCGAGCACATCGTCGGGCACATCCTTCGGCGTCTGCGTGACGAAGAAGATGCCCACGCCTTTCGAGCGGATGAGCCGCACGGTCTGCGTCACGGACTGGAGGAACGCCTTCGACGCATCGGCGAAGAGCAGGTGGGCCTCGTCGAAGAAGAACACGAGCGAGGGCTTGTCCGCATCGCCGACCTCGGGCAGGTCCTGGAACAGGTCGGCCAGCAGCCACATGAGGAAAGTGGAGAACAGCGCGGGGGACTGGCTGAGCTTCTGCAGCTCGAGGACGGAGATGATCCCGGCCCCGTTGTCGTCGACCCGCACCAGATCCGCGGTGTCGAACTCGGGTTCACCGAAGAAGACGTCGCCGCCCTGCGCCTCGAGTTCCGAGATCTTGCGCAGGATGACCCCGACGGTGGCTTTCGACGCTCCGCCGATGCCTTCGAGATCCTCCTTGCCCTCAGCCGAGGTGAGGAAGGTGAGCACCGCCTTGAGATCCGAGAGGTCGAGCAGGGCCAGTCCGGCCTGATCTGCGTAGTGGAAGACCAGCGAGAGCACGGACTCCTGCGTGTCGTTGAGCTCGAGCACCTTCGACAGCAGGATCGGTCCGAACGAGGTGACGGTGGCGCGCAGCGGCGTGCCGAGTCCCGAATCGCCGAGCGTGTAGAACTCCGTGGGATTGCCCTTCGGCGCCCAATCCTGGCCGGCAGCGTCGAGGCGCTTGCGCAGCTTGTCCGATTCGATGCCGGCGGCACCGATGCCCGACAGATCGCCCTTGATGTCCGAGGCGAACACGGGCACGCCCGCCTTCGACAGCTGCTCGGCAAGCACCTGGAGCGTCACGGTTTTGCCCGTGCCGGTGGCGCCGGCGACGAGCCCGTGCCGGTTGAGCATGGCCAGAGGAATGGAGATGGGGGTGTCCTTCGACGGCTCCTCACCGTCAAGGGCGACCCCGAGCTCCAGGGTCTCACCGTCGAATGCGTATCCGTCTTTGAGCGTCTGCAGAGGCTGAGCTGTCATGGCTCAATCTTTGCACAGCGGCGCGGAGGTGGTGGAGGAATTGTGCGTGCAATCGCGCATCCCCGCCCAATTCCGGATGGAAGCTGCCGCCCCACACATGTCCCTGCCGCACGAGGACGGGCTGACCGTCATGCGAGGCGAGCACTTCGACGTCCGATCCGATGTCGAGGATCTGCGGGGCACGGATGAACGTGCCGTCGAAGCTCTCGTCGAGCCCTGAGACGGTCAGCGGCGCGGTGAAGGATTCGCGTTGGCGTCCGTAGGCGTTGCGGGCCACGGTGATGTCGAGTCCGCCGAGGCGGCCATACCCGCCCAACGAATCATCGCTGAGATGGTCGGCCAGCAGGATGAGCCCGGCGCAAGTGCCGAACACGGGCAGACCCTCGTCGATGCGTCTGCGCAGCTGGGGGAACAGATCCGTGCCGTCGGCGATGCGCACCATGGCCGTCGATTCCCCGCCCGGCAGGACGACCGCGTCGAGATCGGTCAGGTGCTCGGCCCGGGTGACCTTCCGGGTCTCGCCCCCCAGGGAGCGCAGCACGGTCAGGTGCTCACGGAATGCTCCCTGGAGGGCGAGGACCCCGATTCTCACCATCCGCGTTCGGCCAGTCGGTGAGGGGCAGGCACGTCGGCGACATTGATGCCGACCATCGCATCGCCGAGTCCACGTGATGCCGCGGCGACCGCTGCCTGGTCGTCGAAGTGGGTGGTGGCCTCGACGATGGCTTTCGCCCTGGCCTCGGGGTTGCCGGACTTGAAGATGCCGGAGCCGACGAACACGCCGTCGGCGCCGAGCTGCATCATCATCGCCGCGTCCGCGGGAGTGGCGATGCCGCCGGCGACGAAGGTCACCACGGGCAGCCTGCCGAGGCTCGCGACCTGCTTGACGAGGTGGTAGGGCGCGGCGATCTCCTTGGCTGCGACGTAGAGCTCGTCCTCGCTCTTGGCGGTCAGCGCACGGATCTCGGAGTTGATGGTCCGCAGGTGGCGCATCGCCTCGGAGACGTCGCCGGTTCCGGCTTCACCCTTGGATCGGATCATCGAAGCGCCTTCGGTGATCCGGCGCAGAGCCTCCCCGAGGTTGGTCGCACCGCACACGAAGGGGACCTGGAAGACGGACTTGTCGATGTGGTTGACATAGTCGGCGGGGGAGAGGACCTCTGATTCGTCGATGTAGTCGACGCCGAGGGTCTCGAGGATCTGCGCCTCGACGAAGTGTCCGATGCGGGCCTTGGCCATGACCGGGATCGACACCGCGCTGACGATCGAATCGATGAGGTCGGGATCGCTCATCCGGGCGACTCCGCCCTGAGCGCGGATGTCGGCGGGGACGCGTTCGAGGGCCATGACGGCCGACGCTCCGGCGGCCTCGGCGATGCGGGCCTGCTCCTCGTTGATGACGTCCATGATGACGCCGCCTTTGAGCATCTGCGCCAGGCCGGTGTTGAGGAGGGTCTGAGTCTCGGTCATTGGGTTCGTCCATTCACTCGTGTGGTCACGATCCGGGTCGACCAAGTACGCAACGTCGAGTCGCCTCAGACAGCTGTGGGGTCGGTGGATCGGATGATTACAGGGGTGAACGGCCGTTCCCTCACAGCCTAGAACGATATGTGGCTCAAATAGAGGGCCAGCAGAGAACCATAATTTTAGGCCAGACGGAGCCGACGGACCTATCATCGTGACATGGGAGCGCACACTGACCAAGCCGAAGGCATCGCCCTGCCGCTGAGCGTCGACCGCCGCGAGGCGACGCCCCTGCCCGATCAGATCGGTCAGGGCCTGCGAACCCTCATCGCCGACGGAGCCCTGCGCCCCGGTGATGCGGTTCCGTCGACTCGTCGCCTGGCGGGCCACCTCGGCGTCTCCCGTGGCAGCGTCGAAACCGCGTACGCTCAACTCGGCGTCGAAGGCTTTCTCGTCGGAGCCGAACGCTCTGCGACCCGGGTGAATCCGGACCTGCCTGCCGCGGCACGGTCACCGCATTCCAGACCCCGTATTTCCACGTCGCCGAGGCGGCGTCTGCGCAGCTATGTCGACCTGCGTCCGGGTTTCGGCGGCGACGATCCGCTGCGTGAACCTGCCTTCAGGCGGGCGTGGCGGGATTCGCTCGACCTCGATCCCGGACCGATCGACCCCGTGGGCCAGCCTGGTGCCCGGTGGGCCATCGCTGAGTATCTGCGGCTGGCCCGCGGGATGACTGTCGATCCCGACGAGATCATCCTCACCAGTGGTTCCCGCGATGGTCTGAGGCTGCTGCTGGGCATCGGCGTGAATGGGGCGATCGCCGTGGAGAATCCCGGCTTCCCGGGACTGCGGCAGGCAATGGCCGACCACGATCTCGTCCCGCTCGACGTCGCCGAAGGAGCCCCGGCCCCGACCGGGGTGGGAGCTGCTGTCGTGACCCCGAATCATCAGTTCCCGCACGGCACACCGATGCCGGTCGACCAACGGGTCCGTCTCCTGGACTGGGCAGCTGAGCACGACATCATCCTCGTCGAGGACGATTACGACAGCGAGGCGCGCTTCACCCGCACCGTGCTGCCGACGCTGTACGACCTCGCCTCCTCGGCAGGAAGCGATGCGCAGGTCGTCCATATCGGCACGTTCTCGACCCTGCTGACCTCGTCGGTGTCGACGGGATACCTGATCAGCCACGGCGAGATCGCCGACCGCCTCGTGGAGATGCGCACAGCACTGGGCCCGGCGTACTCACCGATCCTGCAGATGGCCATCGGTTCGTACCTGGGATCCGGGGGACTGCGTCGGCGGATCTCTCGTGGACGCCGTCGCCTCAGAGTGGCCGAAAAGATCGTCGCCGAGGTCGGCGAGATCCCCGGACTCGTCCACGAGGGGCGCACCCTCGTGATCGAGACGAGCCGTGACGAGGCCGCGAGGCTGCTGCGCCGACTCGCCGATCGCGGTATCCTCGTCGCTTCGCTGGCCCGCGGTTGGACCGGCGGGGATGAGGCCCGCCACGGACTGGTCATCGCCCACTCGAATGTCGAGGCAGAGGTGCTGCGGAACGCACTGACAGTCGTGCAGTCCCTGTTGAGTAGGATCGAGTCATGATGAGGTCCGGTTTCGTTGCCGACGGCGTATTCAAACTGCTTGTCGCCGTGGCACTCGTGGTGTTCATGCCCGCACTCGAGGAGTTCTTCCTCTCGCCGAGGTGGCTCGTCATCACCGCTGCCGTACTGCTCTTCCTCAGCGCGGCCACGGAGGTCTCATTCGGAGTGCGCAAGGGGGAGAGACGCTACGTCAGACACCTGGCGATCTTCGACATCCTGTGGATCATCGCGACGATTGTCGGCATCGTACTCGCTTTCGCCGGGAACGTCGCCGGCGGCTTTGTCTGGTTCGGATACACGGGGCTGGCTTCGCTGTTCCTCGCGGTCGTCTTCACGACCGGAGCAAACGGCCCGGACTTCGGCGACGAGGAGAACGATCAGTGACGACGCGCTTGAGCGGTCGGTGCTGAAATCGGCTCGTTCAAGGCGGGCCGCGTCTGTGGAACCGTGCACCTTTCGACAGAAGCGCGCCGCCTTGAACGAGGGTCGGCTGCCGCTGGGACTCTTGAACGACGCCGACATTGGGCCGGAGGGTGCCGACGAAAAGCCGACTCGGACGTTGACGCCGGCGCTGAAAAGCTCAGGGCTCCCGTCGCCCTCAGCGGTTGAAGGCGATCGCGGCGGTGTAGCCTGCGGGGATTCCTTCGTCGAGGTCGTGGATGTCGACGTCCGGGTGCGGTGAGTCCGGCTGCTCGCCGGTGCCGATGTAGTCCATTCCCGGATCCCTCGCCAGGCCGGTGCTCAGTGCCTTGAGGAACGCCTCGGTGCGCGCCCACACACGGACGAAACCGGCCGCGAGGTCGTCGGCGGGAAGTGCCTCGAGCTCGGCGCGCTCCTTGGTATGGAGCAGCTGCATCGCCTCGGCCGCCACAGCATGTTCGGGCACGGCCTCGACATCGATGCCCACCGGATCCTCGGATACGGCCACGAGTACGAGGCGCCGGGCCCGGCTGACGGAGAACTCGCAGTCATCCACACGAGGTTTGCCCGCCGAATCGAGACGGATCTCGATCCCGGCCGGATCCCGATCGAGATGAGCGCCGAGGACGTGGCGGAGGACGACACGACCGGCCGTCCAGGTGGCGGCCGCCTCGGCGTCGAATTCCTTCGCATAGTTGCGTTCCTGCTCGGTGAGCACGGAGTCGTCCTCACGCGTCCATGCGGCAGACGCGGCGGTGTCGGCGAGGACGAGGGCAGCGGGAAGATCGGTCGGCAGCTGGGTGAAGCTGGAGTGGAACGGCATCGATCAGCGGCCCAGCGCCTTGTGGATCTTCTTCAGCTTGCGGTTGAGGACGAAGATCCTCACCGAACCGATGATTCCGGCGATGAGGATGCCGCCGATCGCGGCGAAGAGCATGGCCACGCCCAGCGGCAGCTCGAACTGCCAGCCGAAGTACTCGAACTCCGCGGGCACGTTGTTCTGGAGAATGAAGATGAGGAGCAGGACGACGATGACCGCGCCGAGGATGAGGGAGACCCACATGCCTGCCGACATGCCGGGGCCGGCCTTCGTCGACGGCAGCTCTCCGGTCTGAGGCTGGGTCCGTTCGTCGGGGTGTCCGGCAGGTGTCTGCGACTGCTCGTGTGGGGAGATCTCACGGGTGTCACCAGCACCGTGGTCGGCCTGAGCGGGAGTCTCGTCCCCGAGCACGGAGTCGGTCTCGGCCAGGAGCTCTTCGGGCGTCTGCGATTCGCCGCGGGGGTCTTGAGTACTCATGCGCCCCATCATAACTGCTGATGGGGCGCATGAGTCGGGGTGTGAGGCAAGTGTTCGCAAACCGTTGCCGGGACACTTCTCACATGATGCCGATCAGGAGATCAGCGATGTCGATCAGGAGATCAGACGGTCTTGCTCAGGGAGGAGATGATGTCGTTGAGCGTGGCCGACGGACGCATCGCCGCGTTCACCTTCTCATCGTTCGGGTAGTAGTACCCGCCGAGGTCGACGGGGCTGCCCTGCACCTCGAGGAGTTCATTCGCGATGGTCTCCTCATTCTCGGTCAAAGCCTTCGCCACCGGTGCGATGGCCTCGGCGAGGGCCTCGTCGGAGGTCTGCTTCGCCAGTTCCTCCGCCCAGTAGAGGGTGAGGTAGAAGTGGCTGCCGCGGTTGTCGATCTGACCGACCTTGCGCGAGGGCGACTTGTTCTCCTCGAGGAACCGGCCCGTGGCGGCGTCGAGGGTGTCGGCCAGCACGCCGGCACGCTCGTTGCCGTGGACGTTGAACTCGTGACGGAACGATTCGGCCAGGGCGAGGAACTCACCGAGGGAGTCCCAACGCAGGTGGTTCTCCTCGACGAGCTGCTGGACGTGCTTGGGAGCCGAACCACCGGCGCCGGTTTCGAAGAGTCCTCCGCCGGCGATGAGCGGGACGACGGAGAGCATCTTCGCCGAGGTGCCCAGTTCGAGGATCGGGAACAGGTCGGTGTTGTAGTCGCGGAGCACATTGCCGGTCACCGAGATGGTGTCCTTGCCCTCGCGGATCCGGTCGATCGAGAACTGGGTCGCGTCGACGGGGTTCATGATCCGGATGTCGAGGCCCTCGGTGTCGTGATCCTTGAGGTACTCCTCGACCTTCGTGCGGATGTTGTTGTCGTGTGCGCGGGTCTCATCCAGCCAGAACACGGCCGGGGTGTCCGACAGGCGGGCGCGGGTGACGGCGAGCTTGACCCAGTCACGGACCGGGATGTCCTTGGTCTGGCAGGCGCGCCAGATGTCACCGGCGGCGACCTCGTGGTTCATGAGCACCTCACCGGCGGAATCGACGACCTCGACGACACCGGCCTCGGTGATCTCGAACGTCTTGTCGTGGCTGCCGTACTCCTCGGCCTTCTGCGCCATGAGACCGACATTGGGCACGGTGCCCATGGTCGTCGGGTCGAAGGCGCCGTTGGCCTTGCAGTCCTCGATGACGGTCTGGTAGACCCCGGCGTACGAGGAGTCGGGGATGACGGCCAGGGTGTCCTGGGTCGCATCGTCCTTGTTCCACATCTTTCCACCGACGCGGATCATCGCGGGCATGGATGCGTCGACGATGACGTCGGAGGGCACGTGGAGGTTCGTGATGCCCTTGTCGGAGTTGACCATGGCCAGGTCGGGTCCCTCGGCCAGGCCCTTCTCGATTCCGGCCTTGATGCCGGCTGCGGCGTCGGCAGGCAGGGCGTCGAGTCCGCCCAGGATGGCGGCCAGTCCGTTGTCGGAGGTCAGTCCCGCCTCGGCGAGGACGTCACCATACTCAGCGAAGACGGCAGGGAAGAAGGCCTCGATGACCTTCCCGAAGAGGATCGGGTCGGAGACCTTCATCATCGTCGCCTTGAGGTGGACGGAGAAGAGGACGCCGGTCTCCTTGGCGCGGGCGATCTGCTCCTTGACGAATTCGTCGAGGGCGGCGACGTTCATCTTCGTCGAGTCGATGATCTCACCGTCGAGGACCGGCAGCGATTCCTTGAGCACGACGGTTTCGCCGGCAGCGGTGCGCAGGCGGATTGACAGCGTATCGTCGCCGTCGATGATGACCGACTTCTCGTTGTCGCGGAAGTCGTCCGAGCCCATGGTCGCGACCTCGGTCTTCGAGTCAGCGGACCATTCGCCCATCGAATGCGGGTGGGCCTTGGCGAAGTTCTTCACCGCCTCCGGAGCGCGACGGTCGGAGTTGCCTTCGCGCAGAACCGGGTTGACGGCCGAACCCTTGACCTTGTCGTAGCGGGCGCGGACGTCCTTCTCCTCATCCGTGGCAGGCTCTTCCGGGTAGTCCGGCAGATCGTAGCCCTGGCCCTGCAGCTCGGAGATGGTGGCCTTGAGCTGCGGGACGGAAGCCGAGATGTTGGGCAGTTTGATGATGTTCGCGTCCGGAGTCTGGGCGAGGGCGCCCAGTTCGGCCAGGGCGTCGCCGACCTGCTGATCTTCGGGGAGACGGTCACTGAACTGCGCCAGCACGCGCGCGGCAAGAGAGATGTCTCGCGTCTCGACCTCGACGCCGGCCGAGGTGGCGAAGGCTTCGATGATCGGTTTGAGCGAGTATGTCGCCAGAAGCGGCGCTTCATCCGTGCGCGTGTAAATGATTTTAGCCATAGTGATGGACTACTCCGCATCGTCTTGGGGTTTGTCACAGACATCTTACCTTCCGGACCATTTCGGTAGTCGTCGCGGGCCGATGACTGTGCTCACACCTGCGACTGTGCTCACTCCTGCGACGGTTCTCACAGCCGCCCCGCCGCACGTCTGCCACCGTGCGAGCACCGGTCCACGCCCCACGGCGCCCAGTCATCGTGCCACCCGGTAGTCTTCTGTGTCGGCACGGACAACAGAAAGAGGACGACAGTGGCCAAGCTCTACTTCCGCTACGGGGCGATGAACTCAGGCAAGTCGACCGCTCTGCTCCAGGCCGCCTTCAACTACGAGGAGCGCGGACAGCGGGTCCTGCTGGCCAAGCCGGTCATCGACACGAAGGGCGCCTCGGAGATCGTCTCCCGCCTCGGCGTCACCCGTGAGGTCGACTTCCTCATCCCCGAGGACGGCGATGTGGAGACGATCTACGCCGAACACGCCGACTACGTCGATCACGACGCTCTGCTCGAATCGATCGACGCGCCGAAGACCCCCGTCGCATGCCTGCTCATCGACGAAGCGCAGTTCCTCACCCCGGCTCAGGTGGATTCGCTCATGCGCATCGCCACCTACGCCTCGGTGCCGGTGATGTGCTACGGAATCCGCACGGACTTCCAGACGCGCGCATTCCCCGGTTCAGCCCGCCTGCTCGAGATCGCGCACACCCTCGAAGAGCTCAAGACGATCTGCCGCTGCGGTCGGAAGGCGATGTTCAACGGCCGCCTCGTCGACGGTGAGTTCATCTTCGACGGTGATCAGGTCGCCATCGACGGCAACGCGGTGACCTATGAGTCACTGTGTCCCCGCTGTTATCTCGACTTCTCCGGCGGTAGGCTGATCACGGAAGACTCCTGACCACCCCTGCCGAGGAGCCTGATATGCGCATCGCCATCCGTGCCTTCAACGACAATCCCGGTTCTCCCGTCCTCGTCTTCGGCAATGCGCTGGGCACGCGGATGTCCCTGTGGTCCTCGGTGGCCGCGCGGCTGACCGACGACTTCCAGATCTACCTGTCCGATCTGCCCGGGCACACCCTCCCGGCAGACGATTCCCTCGCCGAGGCGGCCGCGCCGGTGACGATCGACGAGCTCGCTTCCGGTCTCGTCGAGTCCCTGTCGGACATCGGAGTGGAGACCTTCGCCTACTGCGGGGTCTCGATCTCCGGCGGCATCGGACTCACGCTGGCACTCAACCACTCCGAGTCCCTCACCGGACTCATCGTCTGTGCGACGGCTGAGAAGTTCGGCACCCCGGAGTCCTGGGACGAGCGCATCGAACAGGTGCGCGCCGACGGCACCCGCGGAATCGTCGACGACACCGCCGACCGCTGGTTCGCAGCAGGATTCCTCGCCGAAGACATCGCGACCGGTCACCTCGTGCTCACCGACCTGGCACTGCTCGACGATGAGGCCTACATCGCAGCCGCCTCGGCGCTCAAGAGCTACGACGTGAGCGGATCGCTGCAGGCGATCACGACGCCGACCCTGTTCCTCGCCGGAGCACAGGATCCCGGCTGCACCCCGGAGGCGATGTCGGCGATGGCCGACCAGGTCGAGGGTGCACGTTTCGTCACGGTTCCCGACTCTGCACACCTGCCGATGGTCGAACACCCCGACATCGTCGTCGACCACGTCAGCGAGTTCTGCAGCGGACTCGGCGAGGTCACCGAACTCGACTGAGACGATGACTGACGGAATGCGCCGACGAGGTCGGGGGCACGCCCACGCACTCCCGGCCAGCGTCGCAGCGGACCCGCAGCCGCGAACTCGGTCCGGAATGTGTCGGACACTGTCTGACCTGGTCGCGAACTGGCAGACTTGAGCCATGACTCAGCTGTTCGAACCGCTCACTCTGCGCGGCACGGAGATCCCCAACCGCATCTGGGTGGCCCCGATGTGCCTGTACTCCTGCGAGGCCGAGGACGGCATGCCCGGTCCGTGGCATCTCGTCCACCTCGGTGCCAGAGCGCAGGGCGGGTTCGGACTCATCCTCACGGAGGCGTCCGCCGTCGTCCCCGAAGGGCGCATCTCTCCTCAGGACGCGGGGATCTGGAATGACGAACAGGCCGAATCGTGGTCGGCCGTCGTCGACTTCGTCCATTCCCAGGGCAGCGTCATCGGCGTCCAGCTCGCCCACGCCGGGCGCAAAGCGAGCACCTACCGTCCCTTCACCGGTGAGCCCAAGGGCAGTGTCCCCGAATCCGATGGTGGCTGGCCGACGCTTGGTGCCAGTCCGATCGCCTACCCGCAGCTGGCCGAACCGACGGAGATGACGCGTGAGGACATCGCCGAGGTGGTCGCCGCCTTCGCCGCGGCCGCGCGCCGTGCGATCGACGCCGGGTTCGACCTCGTCGAGATCCACGCCGCCCACGGCTATCTTCTGCACTCCTTCCTCTCACCGCTGTCGAACCAGCGCACCGACGACTACGGCGGGGACCTCGCCGGGCGTTCCCGCATGCTCAACGAGGTCTACGGGGCCGTCCGCGCCGAGGTCGGCGAGGAGATTCCCGTCTTCGTGCGCATCTCGGCCAGCGAATGGCACGAGGGCGGTTTCGACATCGCCGAGGCGACCGAGGTCTCCCGCGGTCTGTCCGAGGCAGGTGTCGACCTCATCGACGTCTCCTCCGGCGGCAACTACCCCGTGCGGATCCCCATCGGCCCCGGCTACCAGGTGTCCCTGGCCGCTGCGGTGCATGCTGAGGGCGTGCCGACCGGTGCCGTCGGACTCATCACCGACCCGCAGCAGGCCGAGACGATCCTGAGCACCGGCCAGGCCGATGCGATCTTCATGGCCCGCGCCGCGCTGCGCGAACCCTCGTGGCCGCAGAAGGCTGCCCACATCCTCGGTGTCGAGCCCGGCCCCTATCCGCCCCAATACACGCGCGGAGCCTGGTGAAGCGTCAGCCCACAGCGAAGTGTCAGACCACAATGAGAAGAGGAGTACGGAAATGAACACGATCGAGACCGAACACGTCGTCATCCGCTCAGTCGCAGTGTCCGAGATGGAGAACAACGTCTACCTGATCACGGCCAAGGAGACCGGATCGCAGGTGCTCATCGACGCCGCCGACGACATCGACGCGATCAGCGACCTCGTCACCGCCGGAGCCGCGGACACCGAGGCGCAGCCGCAGCTGCGGGCGATCATCACCACCCACCAGCACTGGGATCACATCCGCGCCCTGCCGGCAGCCTCGGCGAAGTATCCGGAGGCGATGACGATCGCCGGAGCCGACGACGCGGCCGCCATCGCTGAAGCCGAAGGCGTGGAGATCGCACATTCGGTTGACCACCTCGACGTCGGAGACTTCGGCGGCTTCGTCCTGCAGGCGATCGGGCTGCGCGGGCACACCCTGGGATCGATCGCGCTGCTGCTGCGCGACGGGGGCAGGACGATCCTGTTCTCCGGAGATTCACTGTTCCCGGGCGGACCCGGCAAGACCTGGTCGAGTGAGGACTTCACCTCGCTCATGGACGATCTCGAGGAACGGGTCTTCACAGAGCTGCCCGATGACACGCTGGTGCTGCCGGGCCACGGTGCCTCGACGACAGTGGGCGAGGAGCGGCCGAAGCTGGGGGAGTGGCGCGAACGCGGCTGGTGATGATCAGCTCGGCAGGGCCGCGATGCCGAGCACAGCCCACGCGAGGGCGAGCAGACCTGCGACGATGATGCCGAGGTTCCACTCCCGCTGAATCGTCCGCTTCCCGCCGGGGTTGGCCAATTCGTCGTCGCTGAGACCGGCGTAGCGGTCGAGGACGGTGTCGACGGCCGGATTCGGATCGTCCACGAGTCGGCGCATGTCGTGCTCGTCCTTCTCCCACTTCTTCCCCTTGCCGGCCAACGGCCAGGAGGAGAAGGTCTTCTCATGCGTGCGCACTCCGAGGCCGAAGTGCGTGTCGAAGCCGTCGACGAGATTCCACGGGACGGTCACGGTCCGGAGCGGATTGACGAGGACGAGCTGCCGGTGGTGGAGCTCGACCCGCGGGTACCTGTAGAGCACGTAGACGAGGGCGCCGACGGCGATGGGGATCCCGGCGATGGCGAGTCCGCGCATCGTGAAGTCGCCGATCGCGATCGAGGCGACTCCGACGGCGCAGAGCCCGCCGACGATGACGAACAGCACCGTCGAGCTCGTCGTCCTCACGAAAGTCGGCTGACGACCCACTGAATTGCGATCCATCTCACTGTTAACCACCTGAACATCCTATCCACTGAGACTTGAGATTTCTTGCATGTTTCCTCGGTCTCGAAACGGTAACGATTGCCGAGAATGCTCATTATGTGGACTCAGTCACAGTCGGGAGTGAATTAACTTTGAGGCAATCCATGTGAAAAGCATGAACGCGATCATATCCGGATCGGATTGTCCTGTCCCGGATTCTGTGATCGGAATGCACCCCGGCTTTGGGGCGCACGTACGAGGGTGACTCGCCCTAAGACAACAAGGAGAGAACGTGAAAAAGCGCTTCCTCGCGGCCGGCGCCTCAGTTGCCGCAGCCGCTATGGTGCTCACCGCCTGCACACCCCCTGGCGGAGGCGACGACAGTGACTCATCGAAGGACACTGCCGTCAACATCGGATGGAACGAATCCTTCCGTTCGATGAACACTCTGACCGCGAACGGCAATGCGACCTCGAACGCCATTCTCACCTACATGATGAATGACAACTTCGGGTACTACGACGGTGACCTCGAGGTCCAGGACGGAGCCCTCGGCAAGGTCGAGCAGGTCTCGGAAGATCCCCTGAAGGTCAAGTACACCTTCAATGACGATGCCAAGTGGTCCGACGGCACCCCCGTCGACGCAGCGGACCTCGCCCTGACCTGGGCAGGCACCTCGGCGAACTTCAACACCGTCGAATCGAACAACAAAGATGACGGATCGGTGAAGAAGAACGACGCGAAGACCGTCTACTTCGACTCCTCGACCGCCGGTTCGGCTCTGGTGAAGAAGTTCCCGGAGATCTCCGACGACGGCAAAGAGATCACGCTCGAGTACTCGAAGCCCTACGCCGACTGGCAGACCGAATTCGGCACCGGGGCCGACGGCGTCGGTCTGCCCGCTCACATCGTGGCGAAGAAGGCCCTGGGCATCGACGATGCCGAAAAGGGCAAGCAGGCGATCCTCGATGCCATCAAGGACAAGGACACCGAGAAGCTCTCGAAGATCTCGAACACCTGGAACACCGGGTTCGATTTCACCTCGATGCCGGACGACGAGGACCTGCTCGTCCACAACGGCCCGTACAAGATGACGAAGTTCGAAGAGGGTCAGTACGTCACCCTCGAACTCGACGACAAGTACACCGGACCGGTCAAGCCGAAGGTCAAGACCGTCACGGTCCGCTACAACGGCGATCCGATGGCCATGATCCAGGCGATCGAGAACGGCGAGGTCGATATGACCCAGCCGCAGGCGACCGCCGACGTCCTCTCCGCTGCCGAAAAGCTCGACGGAGTCAACGTCGATGCCGCGGACGGCGCCACCTATGAGCACGTCGACTTCACGTTCGACAACAAGGGTCCCTTCGATCCCGAGGCGAACGGCGGTGACGAAGAGAAGGCGAAGAAGGTCCGCCAGGCCTTCCTCAAGACTCTCCCGCGCGAAGACATCGTCGACAAGATCATCAAGCCTCTCAACGACAAGGCCGTCACCCGCGATTCCTATTCGCAGGTCCCCGGTTCGCCGATGTATGACGCGATCACGAAGGAGAACGGTGTTGCCGATGCGACCAAGGTCGACATCGACGAAGCGAAGAAGCTGCTCAAGGAAGCTGGTGCCGACGCTCCGACGGTCCGCGTCATGTACGACAACACGAACTCGCGTCGTCAGCAGGAGTTCCAGCTGATCAAGGAATCGGCCGAGAAGGCCGGCTTCAAGATCAAGGACGTCGGTGACGTCAACTGGGGCACCCGCCTCGGTGACGGCACCTACGACGTCTCGCTGTTCGGCTGGCAGTCCGAGGGCACCGGAGTGACGGAGAACGATGCGAACTTCCGCACCGGTGCTCAGAACAACTACGGCGGCTACTCGAACAAGAAGATGAACAAGATCCTCGACAAGCTGCTCGTGTCCAAGGAGGACCAGCAACAGGATCTGCTCATCGACATGGAGAAGCAGCTGAGCGAGGACGCCTTCGGCGCTCCGATCTTCCAGTTCCCCGAACTGACGATCTATCGTGACAGCGTCAAGAACGTGAAGTCGACTGCTGTGTCGCCGACGATGTTCTGGAACTACTGGGAGTGGGAAGTCAACTGATCCGCGACTGACGCGATCGGTTCTTCTCCACCCAAGCCTACTGTGGGGATCACTGTGTGATCCCCACAGCGGCGTTTTCGGAAGATTGAAACGGAACCCCATTATGATCAGATTCATCCTCCGACGACTGCTGTCGACGGCACTCGTGCTCCTCGTCGTCACCTTCGTCCTCTACCTGCTGCTCAACGTCGCCCTCGACTTCTTCTGGGATCTGCGGGCGAGCACCTCTCCGAACATCGAGGCCCTCTACGAGTCGCGTCGCCGACTCCTCGACCTCGACACTCCTGCGGTCGTCCGCTACTTCAAGTGGTTGGCCGGTGTGGGCGGATGCGCCATCGGCCAGTGTGACTTCGGCATCGCCTGGAAGTCCGGTCAGGAAGTCACCGACCAGCTCCAGGGCGCGATCGTCAACACGATCAAGCTCATCACCGCTTCGACGATCGTGGCCATCATCCTCGGCATCGCCGTCGGAATGATCTCGGCGATCCGCCAGTACTCGGGCTTCGACTACTTCATCACCTTCGTCTCGTTCCTCCTCTACTCGCTGCCGGTCTTCTGGGTGGCGGTGCTGCTCAAGCAGTATGGTGCGATCGACATCAACAACTTCATCAATGATCCGACGCTCGACTCCTGGTGGCCGATCATCATCGCCTGTGTGGCGATGGGCCTGTTCTGGATGGGGGCTCTCGGCGGCAGCGGGAAGCGACGCCTCATCAGTTTTGCGGCCGCCACGCTCATCACCTTTGCCACGGTCTACTACATTCTCGCCAGCGGCTGGATGCAGCACCCGAGCATCGGTCTCGTCGGCGTCATCGTCATCGGAGCCGGCGCGGCCATCGTCATGACATTTCTGTCGACCGGTCTGAAGAACCGTCGCGTGCTCTATGCCTCGCTGGCCACGGTGGTCATCGGTGCGCTCCTCTACTGGCCTCTGCAGAACCTCTTCTACTACGTCGGAATGAACTGGCTGTGGATGTTCGGCCTCCTCATCATCGCCGTTGCGATCGCCATCGGCGTCGGGCTCGCCTTCCGCGGGCCTGACCCGTGGGACACCGCACGCACGACGAGCTTCACCGCCATCATCATCGCCGTCCTCATCTTCGCCGACCGGGTGCTGCAGGGATGGCAGGAGTATTCGGACGATCCGGCTATCAACAATCGTCCGATCGCCACGATCGGTGCCTCGGCACCGAACATCGACGGCGACTTCTGGATCACGAACCTCGACTCGTTCACGCACCTGCTGCTGCCGTCGATCGCCCTCGTCCTCATCTCATTCGCCTCGTATACCCGTTACACGCGCGGTTCGATGCTCGAAGTGATGGGACAGGACTACATCCGCACGGCACGAGCCAAAGGTCTCAACGAGCGCACGGTGATCATGCGGCACGCGCTGCGCAATGCGCTGCTGCCGCTGGCCTCGGTCGTTCCCGTCGACATCATCACGATGATCGGCGGCGCCGTGATCACTGAGACGATCTTCGGCTGGAACGGCATGGGCAAGCTCTTCATCGACTCGCTGAGACAGGCCGAGCTCGATCCCGTCATGGCCTACATCCTGATCACGGGTCTGCTCGCCATCATCGCCAACCTGGTCGCGGACTTCCTCTACGCCGTCCTCGACCCGAGAATCCGAGTGAATGCATGAGTACCAACAACGACAATCAGAACGCTCTCGCGCTCGACGAAGTCGGGGACAATGCGATCGAGTCGAAGGAAACCGAAGGCCTGTCGCAGGGCAAGATCGTCCTGCGCAAGTTCCTCCGCCACAAAGGCGCGATGATCAGCATCGTCGTCCTCGTGCTGGTGGCGATCTTCGCCTTCAGCGCCCAGGGCTTCGGCGCTGTGCCCGGGTGGTGGAAGTTCACCCACACCGCCTCGGGCCCCGTGGTCAACCCCGGCGGCGCACCGACCTGGTCGCTGTCGAACATCTTCTCTCCCGGTGACCATCCGTTCGGACAGGACGAGATCGGGCGCGACAACTTCGCCCGAGTGATGAAGGGGACACAGATCTCGCTGATCGTCATGTTCGTCATCGGCATCGTGTGTCTCATCATCGGCACGATCGTCGGAGCCCTCGCCGGCTACTACCGCGGTTGGGTCGATTCGGTGCTCATGCGCATCACCGACGGCTTCGTCATCCTCCCGGTCATCGTCGTCGGTTCGATCCTCGGCGTCCTCGTCGGCGGAGCGAACGGCCCGCTGCTCGGTGTGGCTCTCGGCTGCATCCTCTGGGTCGGCCTCGCCCGCCTCGTCCGCGGTGACTTCATGTCTCTGCGCGAACGTGAGTTCGTCGACTCGGCCCGCGTGGCCGGAGCCAGTGACTTCCGGATCATGTTCAAGCACATGCTGCCCAACGCCATGGGCGTGATCATCGTCAACACGACGCTGATCATGAGCCAGGCGATCGTGCTCGAGGCCTCGCTGTCGTACCTCGGCTTCGGCATCAAGCCGCCCGGCATCTCGTTGGGCCAGCTCATCAGTGAGTACCAGACCTCTTTCGCCACTCGTCCGTGGCTGTTCTGGTGGCCCGGTCTGTTCATCATCGTCATCGCTCTGTGCGTGAACTTCATCGGCGACGGTCTGCGTGATGCGTTCGACCCGCGGATGAAGACCATCCCGAGCTGGAGGAAGATGAAGAAAGCCGAGCGCATGGCGCAGAAAGGGGCGAAGTGATGGCTGAGAAGACAGCGGATACCCAGCCGAAGAAAGGGTCCCCGATCCTCGAGGTCAAGGACCTCGGCGTCCAGTTCTGGGTCAGCGACGAATGGTGGATGGCCGCCGAACACCTCGACTACACGGTCAACGCCGGCGAGGTTCTGGCAATCGTCGGCGAATCCGGCTCCGGGAAGTCGCAGTCGAGCATGTCCCTGCTCGGACTCCTGCCGAGCAACGGTCGCGCCACGGGATCGGCGAAGCTCAGCGGCCGTGAGCTCATCGGGATGCCTCCGGAGAAGATGCAGAACGTGCGCGGCAATGAGATCTCCGTGATCTTCCAGGAGCCGATGACCGCCCTCAACCCGGTCTACACCGCCGGCTACCAGATCGTCGAGACGCTGCGCGTCCACCTCGACATCGGACCCAACGAGGCCAAAGAGCGAGCTCTCGAGCTCATGCGCCTCGTCGAGATCCCGGACCCTGAGGATCGGTTCCACTCGTTCCCGCACCAGCTCTCGGGCGGTCAGCGTCAGCGCATCATGATCGCGCAGGCCCTCGCCTGTCAGCCGAAGCTGCTCATCGCCGACGAACCGACCACGGCACTCGATGTGACGGTGCAGGCCGAGATCCTCAAGCTCATGCGTGAGCTGAAGTCGAAGCTCGACGCCGGCATCATCCTCATCACCCACGACATGGGCGTGGTGGCCGATATGGCCGATCGCATCATCGTCATGCGGGCGGGCAAGGTCGTCGAAGCTGGAACGGCGGAGGAGATCTTCTATCAGCCGCAGCACCCGTACACGAAGCAGCTCCTCGACGCGGTGCCCCACCTCGGCGCCGGCGCTGAGGGGGAGGCGTTCGGCACCACCCTCGACGATGTCGAAGCATCGCTGAGCGATATCGGAAGCGATCAGGCCGATCATGCCTCGGATCCGGTGGGTCTGTCGGATGCCGGTGCCGGCACGGACGGAATCTCGATGGCCGCGGAGGCGGACATGGCGCTGGCCGAGGCCCGTGCGCAGGCGAGCGAGACGGAGCGTCCCGAGATCGAGATGGATTCGACGGACACGTACTACCATCCCGGTTCGCAGGCGGACTTCTCGAAGCCGTCTGCACTGCAGCTGCGGGATGCCGCGATCGAATATCCGGCGTCGGGGCGGAAGAAGGCCTTCCGCGCCGCCCACCACATCAACCTCATGATCGCTCCTGGTGAGGTCGTGGGTCTGGTCGGCGAGTCCGGTTCGGGCAAGACGACGATCGGGCGTGCCGCGCTCGGTCTGCTGCCCACAGTCGAAGGCGACATGGTCGTCAACGGCACGAGCATCAAGGGTCTGAGCAACAAGCAGATGCGTCCTCTGCGCAAGGAGGTCGGCATCGTGTTCCAGGATCCCGGTTCCTCGCTCAATCCGCGTCTGCCCGTCGGTGAGTCCATCGGCGAACCGCTCTATCTCCACGAGAAGATGAAGGGACCGGCGCTGAGCAAGCGGGTCGAGGAGCTGCTGACCGCGGTCGAGCTGCCGACGTCGATGCGCAACAGGTACCCGCATGAGCTCTCGGGCGGGCAGCGGCAGCGCATCGGCATCGCCCGCGCGCTGACCCTGCGGCCGAAGCTGCTCATCGCCGATGAGCCGACCTCGGCGCTCGACGTGTCCGTGCAGGCGAAGGTCCTCGATCTGTTCGAGGGACTGCAGAAGGACTACGGGTTCGCCTGCCTGTTCATCAGCCATGACCTCGCTGTCGTCGAGCGCATCGCCGAACGCATTGCGGTGATGCGTCACGGATACCTCGTCGAGATCGGCAAGTCCTCGCAGGTCGTGTCGAATCCCGTTCACCCCTACACACAGCGCCTGCTGTCGGCGGTTCCGGTTCCGGATCCCAAGGAGCAGCGCAAGCGTCGGGAGGCCAGGGATGCCGTCCTCGAAGCCACGATGAACGCCTGAGTTCGCTCACCTACACGGCCACCTGCACACGAGAGTGTGCGGGTGGCCGTATAATTGTCTGTTGGGTCCGGGCTGGACCGATCTCTCTATCTCAAAAGGTTTTTGATGACTGAAGCCATCACGCGTCGGGAGAACCGTCGCAACGTAGCAATCGTCGCCCACGTCGACCATGGCAAGACGACCCTCGTCGACGCCATGCTCCGCCAGACCGGTGTGTTCAGCGAACACGGCGATTTTGCTGAACGCGTCATGGACTCCGGCGACCTCGAACGCGAGAAGGGCATCACCATTCTCGCGAAGAACACCTCGGTGCTCTACAACGGTCCCTCGGCCGGCGATGAACCCATCGTCATCAACGTCATCGACACTCCCGGCCACGCCGACTTCGGCGGTGAGGTCGAACGCGGACTGTCGATGGTCGATGGCGTCGTCCTCCTCGTCGATGCCTCCGAAGGACCGCTCCCGCAGACCCGTTTCGTGCTGCGCAAGGCGCTGGCCGCGAAGCTTCCGGTCATCCTCGTGATCAACAAGACCGACCGCGCCGACGCCCGCATCGACGGCGTCGTCGAGGAGTCGCAGGATCTGCTCCTGGGCCTGGCCTCCGACCTCGCGGACGAAGTCCCCGATCTCGACGTCGACTCCGTTCTCGAAGTTCCCGTCGTCTACGCCGCCGCGAAGGCCGGAGCCGCCTCCCTCGAACAGCCCGCCGACGGAGACGTGCCGGACAACCCCGACCTCGAGCCGCTGTTCAAGACCATCCTCGAGACGATCCCGGCTCCGGAGATCAACTCCGACGGCATCCTGCAGGCGCATGTGACCAACCTCGACGCCTCGCCCTTCCTCGGTCGTCTCGCGCTGCTGCGCATCTTCGGCGGAACGCTGAAGAAGGGCCAGCAGGTCGCATGGGCCCGCGGGGACGACATCAGCTCTGTCAAGATCACCGAACTCCTCGAAACCCAAGGGCTCGACCGTGTTCCCGCCACCGAGGCCTCGGCCGGCGACATCGTCGCCGTGGCCGGCATCCCGGACATCATGATCGGTGACACGCTCACCGACATCAGCAACCCGAAACCGATGCCCGCGATCGTCATCGACGATCCGGCGATCTCCATGACCATCGGCATCAACACCTCGCCGCTGGCCGGACGCGAGAAGGGCACCAAGGTCACCGCCCGCATGGTCAAGGACCGCCTCGACCAGGAACTCGTCGGCAACGTGTCGCTCAAGGTGCTCCCGACCGAGCGTCCTGATGCGTGGGAGGTGCAGGGCCGCGGAGAGCTGGCTCTGGCCATCCTCGTCGAGCAGATGCGCCGTGAGGGATTCGAGCTCACCGTCGGCAAACCTCAGGTCGTGACCAAGCAGATCGACGGTCAGCTCCATGAGCCGTTCGAAGAGCTCACGATCGACGTTCCGGAGGACTACCTCGGCGCCGTCACCCAGCTCATGGCCAGCCGCAAGGGCGTCATGTCGACCATGACGAACCACGGAACCGGCTGGGTCCGGATGGAATTCACGGTCCCCGCCCGCGGCCTCATCGGCTTCCGCACCCGGTTCCTCACCGAGACCCGCGGCACCGGCATCTCGAACTCGTTCTCGGCTGGGTACCGTCCGTGGGCGGGCAACATCGAGTTCCGGATCAACGGTTCCCTCGTGGCCGACCGCCCGGGAGCTGTGACACCGTACGCGATGATCAACCTGCAGGACCGGGGAACCTTCTTCGTCGAGCCGACCTCCGAGGTCTACGAGGGTCAGATCGTCGGCGAGAACTCTCGCGCCGACGACATGGACGTCAACATCACGAAGGAGAAGAAGCTGACGAACATGCGTTCGGCATCGGCGGACTCCTTCGAGAACCTCACCCCTCCGCGGAAGCTCACCCTCGAGGAGAGCCTCGAATTCGCCCGTGAGGACGAATGCGTCGAGGTGACCCCGACCGTCGTGCGCATCCGCAAGGTCGAACTCGACCAGAAGGAGCGGGCGAAGCTCTACGCCAAGCTGCGCCGGCAGAACGCCTGAATCGCACTCCGCCGAATGACCTCGAGCCCCCAGGATTCCATGTCAGTCACGCCACGCGTCCTCTTCGTGCACGCTCATCCCGACGATGAGACGATCACGACAGGAGGCACGATCGCCGCGCTGGTGTCCGAGGGGGCCGAGGTCATGGTGCTCACCGCCACCCGCGGTGAGGGCGGAGAGGTCATTCCCGCCGAACTGGGGCACCTCGAGGGCGACCGGCAGGGATTGGCGCGCGTCCGCGAACAGGAGATCGCCGAGGCGATGCGTGCCCTCGGAGTGCGCCTGCATGCCTTTCTCGGCGGGACCACCCGGACCTTCGAGGATTCGGGTATGGAGTGGGGCCCGGACGGCCACGCCCGCCCCGCCCGGTCCATGACCGCCGATGCCCTCTGCGCGACGGACTTGAGCACCGTGGCCAGGCACGTCGCTGCGGTCATCGACGCCTTCGAGCCGCATGCCGTGATCACCTACGCCGGCAACGGCGGATACGGTCATCCCGATCATGTGCGCGTCCATGAGGCCACCACCGCCGCGGTCGACCTCGCCGAATGGCGCACGGGTCGACTGCTCTATGTCGACACGCCCGCCGAGGTGGCCCGCGCCGCCTTCGACCCCGACCAGGCCGGATTCGCCGCAACCGGGTTCGCACCGGCGTCGACGATCCCGGCCAAACCCCCGGTCGGTCGCATCGTCATCGGCCAGGACGTGACTCCGCAGCTGCCCGCCAAGCGTGCGGCGCTTGTGGCACACCGGACCCAGGTGAGCGTGTCCGGCGACTTCTTCGCACTCTCGAACGGCGTCGGTCAGCGGATCGGCGACTGCGAATACTTCTCCGTCGGAGCCGGAACCGACGTTCCGGACGACGCCTTGCATGACGGTCCGGCCGGGCATGTCCTCACCGGACTCGATCTCGGTGCCATCGACGCGCAGGAGCACGCCGGAACGGATCCGGCTGGGCAGGACCGGGCCGCAGCTGCCGCTCCGCTGCGACGGGATCGGTCGCCGAGGCGGCCCGGCGTCTTCGCGTACCTGCACGCCGCGGTCCTGGGACTGCTCATCGCGTTCCTCGGTGCCATGCAGCATCTCAACGTCACGGTCGCCCACCTCGGCGAGACTCCTGTCATCCTGCCCTGGGGGCTCGCACTCTCGCTGCTGTTGGCCGCCGCCGGTCTGTGGCACCTGAAGACGATGTATCGGTCCAGCTCACCGATGCTGCTCGCCGCCGTCGTCATCGCTGTGATGTCCTACGTGTTCGGGCAGCCGAACTGGCTTCCGGGTGCGGACATGATCGTCACCGGCATGCTGCGCTCGGTGGCATGGCTGCTGGGACCGATGATTCTGGCCGCCGTGTTCTCCTTCATCAAGGTGCGTCCCGTCACCGACGTGCACCGCGAGGATCGGACTCGTTAGACTCATCCGAACAGAACCGAACCAGTCTTCTTCGACACACTCGGGAGAATGATGCCGACCCAGACCCTGTCCGACGGAACGCCGACGCCCGAAGGGCCGCGTTCAGCAGGCGATGAGGAGAAGAAGCGGAGCATCTGGCCGTTCGCGCTCGGCGCCGTCATCGTCCTGGCAGTGATCTACGTCGTCATCGGCTTCTTCAGCGGACGCGTCCTGACCCCGGGAACCACCGTTGCCGGCATCGACATCGGCGGCAAGAGCGCCACTGACGCCGAGAATACTCTGCGCAATGACCTCAAGGACACGGCGGAGCAGAAGATCACCCTCCAGGCCGGGGAACCCACCGCGAAGCTGGACCCCGCCGAAGCCGGCATCACCTTCGATGCCGAGGCCACCGTGTCCAAGGTGACGGGATTCAGCCTCGACCCCACCGTCATCTGGCATCGACTCTTCGGCGACGACGAGGTCGCGCCGGTCATCGACGTCGATGAGAAGAAGTTCGACAAAGCCACAGACAAGGTCACCGAGTCCCTCGCCGTCGAACCGAAGGACGCAGAACTGAGCTTTGAGAAGACGAAGCCGACGGTCAAGGACGGAACGGTCGGACAGACCGTCGACGCCGACGCGGTGCGCACCGCCGTTGATCGGCACTGGCTGCGCAGCGAAGACGCACTGCCGGTCGGACCGGAGAAAGTCGATCCGGACATCACCACCCCCGAGGCGAAGGAGACGGCCTCCGGTTTCGCGAAGGACGCGGTGAGCAAGGACCGCACCATCACTGCCGAGGCTGGGAAGGATGCAGACTCCGACGTCAAGGGCGGGGACCTGACGGTGTCGCCGGAGACCATCGCCAAGACGCTGACCTTCGACAAGAAGGACTCGAAGCTGGTGCCCGTCTTCGACAAGGACGAACTGCAGGAAGCGGTTCTCGCCGCGAACAAGGACATCGGCAAGCCCGCAGAGGACGCGAGCTTCACGATCAAGGACGGCAAGCCGGAGGTCGTCCCGGCCGTTGACGGAATCGGAATCAAGGCGAAGGAACTGACGGCCGCCGTCACCGATGCGATCAAAGACGATTCCGCGACGCCCACGGTGACTCTGGCCTCGGTCGAACCCGACTTCACGACGAAGGACGCGAAGAAGGCCGACGTCTCCGACACCGTGTCCGAGTTCTCCACAGGGTACAACTCCGAACCCAACCGTGACACCAACCTGCGTGTGGCCGCCAAGAAGGTCTCCGGGACCGTGCTCAGACCAGGAGAGCAGTTCTCGCTCAACGAGGCGCTCGGACAGCGCACCGCTGCCAACGGCTACAAACCCGCAGGCGTGATCTCCGAGGGACAGATGAAGGAGGACTTCGGCGGGGGAGTCTCACAGGTGTCGACGACCCTGTTCAACGCCGCCTTCTTCGCCGGCTTCGACCTCGACGAACACCAGGCGCACTCGCGGTACATCTCCCGCTACCCGGAAGGCCGGGAGTCCACGCTCGACTGGTCGTCGATCGACCTGAAGTTCACGAACAACTCGAAGACTCCGGTCGTCCTCGACATGTATCTCAAAGGCGGAGAGGTCCACGCGAAGGTCTTCGGCGTCAAGAAGTACGACGTCAAGGCCCACTCCTCGGACCGCTTCGACTTCACCTCGGCCGGATCCGTCACCGAAAGCGGCGCATCGTGCACACCGCAGTCGCCCAAGGGCGGATGGTCGATCCGGATCTCCCGCACGATGAAGGACATCGCATCGGGCCGGACGTCGAAGGACGGCTTCACCACCGTCTACCGGCCGGTGAACAAGGTCGAGTGCAAGGACTGATCCACGTGGCTGAGTTCAGCCCTGTTCGGCATACCAGGACCGATGGCGCACCGTCGCCCCGAGTGAGGTGAAGAGGCCCAGCGACGCCTCGTTGCCGACCTCGATGTCGACGAGGTAGGACCGGACCCCGCGCTGAGCCAGCAGTGCCGCGGCGGCTCGGACGACCGCACGGCCGGCACCTCTGCGGCGCAGGTCCGGGCGGGTGATGAGATTCGTGATGACGCCCCATTTGCTGCGTTCGACGACCCGGCACGCCGCAACCATCGAGCGGGAGCCGTCGGGGTGCTCGGCATAGGCGGTGACGAACTCGCAGGGCTGGTCGGCTTCGATCAGCCCTCGGAACGACTCGTCCGAGCCGGGCGCATCGCCAGTGCTGCGCTGACTCGTCCAGGCCGCGAAATGCTCGGGCGTCGGCGCATCGGCGACATCGATGATGAGGCCGGGGGCGGCCGCCTCGGCGGGGTTCGACGCTCCGTCGGCCGCCTCGGCGGTGGAACCGGTGAGCAGGAGGACGGCCTCGGAGGGGGAGTACCCGCGGGCCGAGAGCAGAGGAGCGAGCCCCTCGCACTCGGGAGCCAGAGCCGAGGAATCGTCGGCGGAGTAGATCTGGATCCGGCTCGGCTTCTCCCGATTCCGGTACCACTCCTCGACGGCGTCGAGTCCCTGCTCCCAGCCCAGACCGGAATCTGTCACGGGGAGGCAGCTGTTGGCGCGGCGCGTGGCCGAATCCGAACTGCGCAGCAGCCAGCCCTTCTGCAGCAGGCCGATCTCGGCATCGGATTCGCCGCCTTCGTTGCGGAGGTTCTCCACATGCAGCCAGGACACGTCAGCAGGCAGCCAGGCGGCGGCGGAGATGCGGCGCAGATCGACCGCGGAGACGATCTCATGCGTCCGACCGGACCGGGTCGGTGCGGGCGGCACCTCGTGGACGAGGAGGACCTGGGGGCGGGGGATGCGCAGGGGACCGCGCTTCGTGTCGATGTCGACGACCGCCTCGTCGGCGGAGGTGACGACACCGAGCGCGTCCGAGGTCGAATGGGTGTCGCCGGGCTCGAGGGAATACCGGATGACCACTCGTCTGCCGGGCTGCAGATCGTCCACTTCGTACCTTCCTCCGTCGATCGTGTGCCCTCCCACCCTATGACACCGCGGGGCCGGTGCCTCGCAGGCATGAGGAGGGAGGCCGGATGCAATGCGAATCACCTCGGGCGGGTGGTCACCGGCAACGGGTGAGGGCGTATTGTGGGAGGTATATGCGCACCATCCGTGAGTCTTCCAAGGAGTCAGTCCAGTGACGTACATCATCGCCCAGCCCTGCGTCGATATCAAAGACAAGGCCTGCATCGACGAATGTCCGGTCGACTGCATCTATGAGGGCGAACGCAGCCTCTACATCCACCCCGACGAATGCGTCGACTGCGGCGCCTGCGAACCGGTCTGCCCGGTCGAGGCGATCTTCTACGAAGACGACGTTCCCGAGGAATGGGAAGAGTACTACAAGGCCAACGTCGAATTCTTCGACGATCTCGGTTCGCCCGGCGGTGCCGCCAAGCTCGGCAACACGCACAAGGACCACTCGATCATCTCGGCGCTGCCGCCTCAGAACAACGACTGAGCGATGACGAATTCCCATGGTCTGAACCTGCCGGACTACCCCTGGGACCGGCTCACCGACTTCCGCCGACGGGCGGCTGAACACCCCGGGGGCGTCTGCGATCTGTCGATCGGCACCCCCGTCGATCCGACGCCCGAGGTCATCCGGCGGGCGCTGGCCGATGCCGGAGACGCCCACGGATACCCGACGACTGCCGGCACCGCGGAACTGCGCGAAGCCATCGCCTGGTGGTACGAGACCTGGCATTCGGTGACCCTCGATCCGGCGACGGAGATCCTGCCGACCGTGGGTTCGAAGGAGCTCGTGGCCTGGCTGCCGACGCTGCTCGGTCTGCGACAGAATGGCCTGACTGTGGCCTGTCCCGCTGCGGCCTACCCGACCTATGAGATGGGTGCGACGATCGCCGGGGTTGATTGTGTGCGCATCGATGCCGCCGAGGTGGCCGCCGGTGCCTCACTCGAAGGCATCGGCCTGCTGTGGATCAACACCCCGAGCAACCCGACCGGGGAGGTCCTCGACGCCGGCACCCTCGCCGAGGTGGTCCGTCGTGCCCGCGAAGCCGGAGTCGTGCTCGCCTCCGACGAGTGCTACGGATTGCTCAACTGGGAATCCGACGAACCGGCACCGAGCGTGCTGTCGGCGGCGGGGGAGAGCCGCGAAGGCGTGCTCAGCGTGTACTCGATGTCGAAGCAGTCCAACCTCGCCGGATACCGGGCGGCCTTCGTCGCGGGAGACGCCGCACTCATCGCCGACCTCACCCGTTCCCGCAAGCACGCGGGAATGATCGTGCCGTTCCCGATCCAAGCGGCGATGATCGCGGGGCTGCACGACACCGACCACGTTCGCGCGCAGAAGGAGATCTACCGTCGGAGGCGGGAGCTGCTGCGCTCCGGCCTCGAGAGCTTCGGATTCCGCATCGATCACTCGACAGCCGGCCTCTACCTGTGGTCCACGGCGGGCAGGAACTGCTGGGACTCCCTGGCTGACCTGGCCGAACTGGGCATCATTGCGGGCCCGGGGGAGTTCTACGGGGAGGCCGCCGACGATCATATCCGGCTGGCGCTGACCGCCAGCGACGAACGGATCGAAGCGGCTTCGGACCGGCTTCGCGCGGCCGCTGAGTGAGGCTTCGTGCGGAGACGGGTGAGGTGCTGCGCGCTGTCTGCGCAGCGTTCGCCAAGGTGACGCTGGGCTCACGTTCAGAACGGCGAAATCAGTGTCTGACCAGGTCAAAAGTATTACTGACCAGTAGATGCAGAGTGCAGTGATTTTCTCATTCCTGCAGATGTCGGTAGTCTTTGATGGAACTGTGCAAGACACCTCAGGAAGTTCTTGAGGTACGTCAACGGTGAGGAGATCGAATGACTTCGGAGGCGAACCTCAGGATCGCTGACACGGAGCTGACACTGCCCGAGGTGTCAGCGTCGGCGGGCAACAACGGATACCGCATCGGCTCTCTGCTCAAAGAGACCGGTTCGGTCACATACGATCCAGGGTTTGCCAACACCGCATCCACCTCGTCGGCCATCACCTTCATCGACGGTGACGAAGGTGTGCTGCAGTACCGCGGGTACCCGATCGAACAGCTTGCCGAGCAGTCGAACTTCGTTGAAGTCTGCTACCTCCTCATCTACGGTGAGCTGCCCACTCAGGAACAGTACGATGCCTTCGATGCGCGTCTGCGCGGACACACGATCGTCCACGAGGATCTGCGCCGCTTCTTCCGTGCTTTCCCCTACGATGCGCATCCGATGCCTATGGTTGCAGCAGCCGTCGCGGCTTTGTCGACGTTCTACCAAGATGACCTCGATGTCTTTGACGAGGGCCAGATCGACACCTCGTCGTTCCGCCTGCTCGCGAAGATGCCGACGATCGCTGCGTTGGCCCACCGGAAGAACATGGGACTGCCGGTCATCCATCCGGACAACTCGCTCAGCCTGGTCGAGAACTTCCTGCGCGTGAACTTCGGAGTTCCCGCCGAGGAGTACGAGCCGGATCCGCTGGCGGTCAAGGCGATGGATCAGCTGTTCATCCTCCACGCCGACCATGAGCAGAACTGCTCGACCTCGACCGTGCGCCTCGTCGGTTCGTCCCAGGCGAATGTGTTCCAGTCGATCTCGGCCGGCGTCAACGCTCTGGCCGGACCGCTCCACGGCGGTGCGAACTCCGCGGTGCTCGAGATGCTGCAGCAGATCGCGGCCTCCGACGACGGTCCGAAGAAGTTCATGGAGCGCGTGAAGAACAAGGAAGACGGCGTTCGTCTCATGGGCTTCGGGCATCGTGTGTACAAGAACTACGATCCCCGCGCGAAGATCATCAAGAAGACCGCCGACGAGGTGCTGGCGCGCTCCGGCGGAGACCCGCTGCTCGAACTCGCTCAGCAGCTCGAAGAGATCGCTCTTGCGGATGACTACTTCGTCGAGCGCAAGCTCTACCCGAACGTGGACTTCTACACGGGCCTGATCTACAAGGCGCTCGGCTTCCCGACGAACATGTTCACGGTGCTCTTCTCCGTCGGCCGCCTGCCCGGGTGGATCGCTCAGTGGCGTGAGATGATCAAGGATCCCGAGACGAAGATCGGCCGTCCGCGCCAGATCTACACGGGCGAGCACTCACGCACCTACAAGGACATCAGCGACCGCTGAGCCTCTGCGGCTGAACAAACCACGCGACGGCGTCGGTGCAGAACTCTCTGCCCGACGCCGTCGCGCATTCACCAGCGAGTGCACGGCCACCCGCGGCCCCTCGTGCCTCGCGACCCGTTTTGAGCGCGTGCTGGGTGCATCCCTCACCGTTCGCGGCACCACGCCCCGCAGGACCGCGGTGATATGCGGTTGCTGGTATGTCTCGGCGCCAACGGTGATGGATGGCCGCAGCTTCCTGCAATGAGTCGCTGCGGCGATGAATGCGAGAGGGCGCGTCCACGTCGTGTGAACGCGCCCTCTCGCGAAACCGTCGCACGGTTCGCGACTGCCCGTGGCCGCCAGGCTGGCCGCCGTGCAGCAGACTGCTGGTGATCAGTGCAGGTCAGGGTTGAGCTCGATGCCCTTCGAATCGCGGGCGATGGCCTCGACGGCTCCGGAGACCGAATTGCGGCGGAACAGGATGTTGTTCTGACCGCTGAGTTCGGAGGCCTTCACCACGGCACCGTCCTCACCGGGAACGGACACGCGGGTGCCTGCTGTGATGTAGAGGCCGGCCTCGACGATGCAGTCGTCGCCGATGGAGATGCCGACACCGGCGTTCGCACCGAGCAGGCTGCCCGATCCGATCGAGATCCGGTGTGTTCCACCGCCGGAGAGAGTACCCATGATCGAAGCGCCGCCGCCGATGTCCGAGCCGTCGCCGACGACGACGCCCTGCGAGATGCGTCCCTCGACCATGGCCGAGCCCAGCGTGCCGGCATTGAAGTTGACGAAGCCCTCATGCATCACGGTGGTGCCCGACGACAGGTGAGCGCCGAGGCGGACACGGTCGGCATCGGCGATGCGCACACCGGAGGGGATGACGAAGTCGGTCATCCTCGGGAACTTGTCGAGTCCGTAGACGGCGACGGGTCCGCGCGCCATCAGCTTCGCGCGGGTGGACTCGAAGTCCTCCGGCGAGCAGGCACCGAAGGAGGTCCACACGACGTTGGCGATATGACCGAAGATGCCGTCGAGGTTGACGTCATTGGGAGTGACCACGCGGTGGGACAGAGCGTGCAGACGCAGATAGGCGTCCTCCGCCGAGGCGGGGGCGGCGTCGAGGTCGATCGTCGTGGTGACGACCTTGGCGTGGGTTCCGCGAGCGTCATCGATGCCGACGAGGGCGTCGAGACCGTCGTCGGTGACGTGGGGTACTGCGGCCGCCTCGGCGGATTCGGGCGTGTCTCCCGTGCTCAGCGTCGGGTACCAGACGGAGAGGACGGTGTCGGAATGGATCGTGGCGAGTCCACGTGCGGAAACGATGCGTTCTGTCATGCCTCAAGCCTAGTCGGTGGCGGCGTACTAGGCTAAGGGACATGACTGTCGATCCATCTGCTGAGACCGATTCCCTGTTCGCGCCCACGACCGGGCTCGGTGACTACCTCTTCGCCGCCCTCGACGATCCCGCCGAGCTCACGGGTCGCCTGTGCGCTATCGAATCCGTGTCCGGCAATGAGACATCCATCGCCGATGCCGTCGTCGACGTGCTCACACGCATCAGCGACGGCCCCGGTCCGCAGCTCGAGATCCTGCGCGACGGTGACACCGTCGTCGCGCGCACGAACCTCGGCCTGGCCGAGCGGATCGTCGTGGCCGGGCATCTCGACACGGTCCCCGTCGAGGACAATCTGCCCCCGGTGCGCACGACCATGACCGGCGAGGACTACCCCGCCGATGAGGTCATCTGGGGCCGCGGAGCCTGCGATATGAAGGCGGGGGTGGCCATGCAGCTCGTCACCGCGGCGGCGCTGCGCACACCGGCCCGCGATATCAGCTGGGTCTTCTACGATCATGAGGAGGTCGACGCTTCCCTCAACGGGCTCGGCCGCGTCGCGCGCAGCCACCCGGACTGGCTGACCGGCGACTTCGCCATCCTCGGCGAACCCTCGAACGCCTCGGTCGAGGGAGGGTGCAACGGCACCATCCGCGTCGACGTCACCACCACCGGAGTGCGTGCCCATTCCGCCCGCGCGTTCATGGGCGTCAACGCGATCCACGCCGCCGCCGAGGTGCTCACCCGCCTGGCCGAGCACGAGACGGACACGATCACGGTCGACGGTCTCGACTACCGCGAGTCGCTGTCGGCGGTGAATATCACAGGGGGAGTCGCGGGCAATGTCGTGCCCGACGAATGCCGCATATCCGTGAACTACCGATTCGCCCCGAACAAGTCCGCCGCCGAGGCGGAAGGCTACCTGCGCGAGTTCTTCTCCGGTTTCGATCTCGTCGTCACCGATGCCGCCGAGGGCGCACGCCCCGGCCTCGACCGGCCGATCGCGCAGGCCTTCATCGACACCCTCGGGCTGTCCCCGGCCCCGAAACTCGGCTGGACCGACGTCTCGAGATTCAGCGCCCTCGGGGTTCCGGCCGTGAATTTCGGTCCCGGCAACCCGCTGTACGCCCACAAGTCGGATGAACATGTGAGAGTCGCCGAGGTGGAGCAGGCCGCTTCTGCCCTGCGCAGCTACCTCGAAGGCAAGTGAGAACGATGGCGGACAGAGACGATCCGGACCTCCCCGAGACAGAACCGGAATCCGAGTACTACCGCAAGGGACCGCTGCGGCTGCGCGGTGACCAGGTGCCTGAGACCACGACGGACCAACGGCTGCTCGAATCGGGTTCGAGCACTGACTGGGTGCACGAGGATCCGTGGCGGGTGATGCGCATCCAGGCAGAGTTCGTCGAGGGCTTCGGCTCGCTCGCCGAGATCGGTCCGGCGGTGTCGATCTTCGGCTCGGCTCGGCTGCACGCAGGCACTCGGGCTTACTCCGACGCCCGTGAGATCGCCCGGCGCCTCGCCGAATCCGGCAACGCGGTCATCACCGGCGGAGGCCCTGGCATCATGGAGGCCGGCAACCTCGGTGCGGTCGAAGGCGGGGGAGTGTCCATCGGTCTGGGCATCGAGCTGCCCTTCGAATCGGGGCTGAACGACCACGTCGAACTCGGCGTGAACTTCCGCTATTTCTTCGTCCGCAAGACCATGTTCCTCAAGTACTCGCGCGGATTCGTCGTCATGCCAGGGGGCTTCGGCACCCTTGACGAACTCTTCGAAGCCTTCACCATGGTCCAGACCGGCAAGGTGACCTCGTTTCCCATCGTGCTCTTCGGAACGGAGTATTGGCAGGGTCTCGTCGATTGGATGCGCGAATCCCTGCTCGCGACGGGCACGATCACTGAGAAGGACTTCGACCTGTTCACCCTCACCGATGACATCGACGAGGTCGTGGACGCGATCGGCCCGGGCGGCCGGGTGTGAGAGACGCAGTCACAGGACAGCCGGACACCGGGCGCTTCGACCTCTCCCGAGCGCAGCCGGGAGCACCGGCGATCATGGCCGTGATCAATCGCACGACGGATTCGTTCTACGAGTCCGCAGCCACCCTCGATGACGCGATCACCGCCGTGGCCGACGCCACCGCCGACGGCGCCCACATCGTCGACATCGGGGGAGTGCGGGCCGGGCGCGGTCGGGAGATCTCCGTGGCCGAGGAGATCGACCGAGTCTGCCCGACCATCGAGGCCGTCGCCCGGTCCCACCCGCACGTGCTCATCAGCGTCGACACCTGGCGGCACGAGGTCGCCGAGGCCGCATGCCGGGCCGGAGCAGGACTGCTCAACGACACATGGGCCGGAGTCGATCCGAAGCTCGCCGAGGTGGCCGCCCGCTTCGACGCCGGCATCGTCTGCTCTCATACGGGAGGGCTGAGCCCACGCACCGACGCCCACCGCAGCCGCTACGGCCTGACCGCGGGCGACGTGGTCGATGAGACACTCGCCGGTGTGACGGAGCTCGCCGCGGCGGCCCGCGCTGTCGGCGTGCCCGGGAGCCGAATCGTCATCGACCCCACCCCGGACTTCGGGAAGAACACCTACCATTCCCTGCGACTGCTGCGCGAGCTCGACCGCTTCGCCGCCACCGGATATCCCGTGCTGCTGGCGATCTCGCGCAAGGACTTCGTCGGCGAGGCCATCGGCGACGTCGCCCCGCAGGAGCGGCTGCACGGCACGATCGCCGCGACCGCGCTGGCCATCGAACGGGGAGCGGCGATGATCCGCACCCATGACGTCCGCGCCACCGCCGACGCCATCGATGTCACTTCGGCGGTCACCGGCGAGGCCGTGCCGAAACACACCGTGCGCGGCCTGCGCTGAACAACACACCGTGTCCGGCCCTTACTCAGGGTTCTGACCAGGCGCCTATGCGAAAATGAACCCATGCCCTTCTGGATAGTGATCGGTGTCGCGGCCGCGGTCTTCGTCCTTGTGATCGTGATCGCGGCGAGCTTCGACGTCTTCTCCGCCGAGACCCGCGACGAAGCCGAAGAACGGTGGATCGGACTGCCCGATGACTTCACCAGCAGCGACCTCGGCGCCGTGACCTTCCGGCCGGCACTGCGCGGCTACCGGATGGATGACGTCGACGAGGCCATGGCCGTTCTGCAGGAGCGCCTGCGCGAACTCGAGGCCGCCGCGGACGAGCCTTCCGCGGCGCCACCCGAAACCTACGCGCCGCCTGCCTCGTCCGCGGACGCCGCCACTGGTGACTCGTCCGCCGCCGCGAGCGACGCGTCCGCAGCCGACCCCACGAGCGACACGCCCGCCACCGCCGCGCCCGCCACGTCGACTACCCATGCCACCGACGGGACGGCCACACCGGACACGGCCGCCGGACCACGATGAGCCGTCCTACAGACCTGCCCGGAATCACCCTCGCCCCCGAAGTCTTCGACTCCTCCCGCCTCTCCCGCCTCGGCGCGCTGTTCCTCACCCTGCCCGTCTGGCTGCAGGCCCTCGCCGTGTACTTCGTCTCACGCGTGGTGAGCCTGTCGATCTTCGCCGCCGTACTCAAACGCCAGGATCCGGCGAACTGGTCGTCCTCCCCGGTGACGACCACGCTCAACGACTTCCTCAACTTCTGGGACGGAGGCTGGTACTCACGCGTCGCCGAGGAGGGCTATCCGCGGGTCTTGCCCGTCGACGACAGCGGTGCCGTGACAGAGAACCAGTGGGCCTTCTACCCGCTGCATCCCTCCGTGGTCGGGACCCTGTCGGATCTGACGGGGATCAGCTATGAGGTGATCTCGCCGATCGTGTCGACGGTGGCCGCCGGGCTCGCCGCGATCGTCATCCTCTCCCTGTTCCGTAAGTACGTCGCAGCCGATCAGGCGCTGATGGGGCTCGCGCTGGTGATGTTCTTCCCGCCTGCGGCGATCTTCTCCACCGGCTACGCAGAGTCGCTGACGCTGCTGCTGCAGGCCATGGCCCTCTTCCTCGTCGTCGAGCGGCGCTACCTGCTGGCGCTTCCGGTCGTCGTCCTCATGGATCTGTCCCGGCCGATCGGGGTGGCGTTCTCCTTCTTCATGCTCCTGCACCTCATCGACCGCTTCCTGCGTCGCCGGGACGACCCGTATCCCGCCGCCGAGGTGGCCCGATCGTGGACGCTGGGCGTGCTGTCATGTGCGGCCGCCCTCATCCATCCCGTCCACGCGTGGTGGGCGACCGGATCCCTGACGGCCTACACCGACACCGAGGCTGCTTGGCATACGGGGGAGACGTCGTTCGTCGTCCAATGGGTGGCGCAGTCGATCAGCCTCATCGGACCGCTCGGTCCGGTGCTGCTCATCATCGTCGTCGCCGGAATGCTCGCGTTGATCTTCTCACCGGCGGGAGCGCACATGGGGCGGACGATGCAGCTGTTCTGCCTCGGCTACGGCGCCTACCTGCTCATCTTCTTCAATCCGCAGACCTCGACCCTGCGTCTGCTGCTGCCGTTGTTCCCGCTCGCGCTGACCCTGGCCCTGGTGCGATCGCGAGGGTATCGGGCGGCGATGCTGGTCGCCTACATCCTCCTCCAGATCGTCTGGGTGGGGTACCTGTGGCATTTCACACCGCCGGCAGATCTTCCCCCGTGATCGAGGGTTCAGAGGAAAGTTACCCGGATCGACGGGATCGTGGAATAATCTTGAGTACAACATTCGGTGCACCTGATGTGGACCGTCTTTGCATGACAACGGAAGGAAGAGCCCACATGGCAGCCCAGAAACCCCGCACCGGCGACGGACCTCTGGAAGTGACCGAAGAAGGCCGAAGCATGGTGATGCGGCTTCCTGTCGAAGGCGGAGGTCGTCTGGTGATCGAACTCAGCAGGGACGAGGCCACCGGACTGCACGACACTCTGGCCGAGACGCTGGGACTCTGAGAGGACGGCCCGAAATCGGGCCGACACAGCACCGCACGAACAGCAGAGACTTCTTCAAGTCTCTGCTGTTGTCGTATTCACAGGCGCTTCTGGAGCAGCAGCAGACCCTCGCCGACGGGCATCAGCACGCGTTGTAGATTCTCTTGCTGGGCGATGCGATTGAGCAGACCTCTGGCCGCCTGCGTCCGCGGACTGCGGTCGACAGGATCGGCCACGGCGCCCTTGAGCAGGGTCTGGTGGATGACGAGAAGACCCTGGGAGTCGAGCAGCCGCAGGGACGGTTGGATCATCCGCTCGAGGTTGCTCGGCTCGGAATCGATGAAGACCATGTCATAGGCCGCCGGGGCGAGCTTCTTGAGTACTTCCTCGGCACGACCGTTCATCAGCCGCAGTCGCCCGGGTCGAATGCCCGCCATGTCGACGAGGTCGCGGGCGGCGCCCTGAGCAATGGAGTTCGTATCGATCGAGGTCAGTATTCCGGCGGTCGGCATACCCCGCAGCAGGGCCAGCGTCGAGGTGCCGACTCCGGTGCCGACCTCGACCGCGGCCACAGGTGTGAGGAGCCGGGCGAGCAGCGTCAGCGTCGATGCCGTCGTCTGGGACACAGGGACGAGCCCGAACTCGTGTGAGTGTGTACGGGCCGCGTCGAGCAGGGGATCGGGTCCGTTGTACTGCTCGGAGAAGGTGAGATCACCTGCGTTTTCGCGTGACAATCGGCCCTCTCTCTCCGCTGTTGACTGCACCCAAGTCTAACCGCATTCGGGCTCGGTTCCGTGGGTGCGCCACAGCTCATCGAGTGAGTCGACGTCGAGGAAAGCGCTGCGGTCGACCGACCGGTGCGTGTGCGGCGTCCCTTCCGACTCCCATTGCAGGCGCGCCCGGGCGTGGATCTCCGGCGGCAGGACTCCGGCTGCGCTGACGACTCGCCACCACGTGACATTGGAGCCGAACTCCTTCATCACCCGCCCGACGTATCGGGGTGAGCACCCGGCGACGGCGCCGACTGTCCCGTAGGCGGCGACGCGCGCGGCGGGAACGAGTTCGACGATGCGCAGGACCCGTTCGACAGCGATCTCGTCCATCATGCCTCCCGATCAGAGGCGGATGCCGAACCTGAGTTGACCATGAGTCGATGCTACCGTCGGTCACGGTAGACTTGGTGGCATGTTCATGGGTATCAACGGCACCGAAATGGTGATCCTCGTCGTTGTGGCCTTGGTCGTCATCGGACCCAAGCGCCTGCCCGAATACGCGCAGAAGCTGCGCGACCTCGTCCGCCAGATGCGGCGGATGGCCGAGGGCGCGAAGGACAGCGTCCGACGCGACTTCGGTGACGATTTCAAAGACGTTGACTGGCAGAAGCTCGATCCCCGGCAGTACGATCCGCGTCGCATCGTCCGCGAAGCCCTGGTCGAAGAGGATGCTGCGATCCGTGAGTCCAAACGCCGGGAACGCTCCTCGCTCGAGACTGCGGTTCCCGCAGCGGATGCCCAGGGGCAGGTCACCGCGGCCGAGGATGGCTCAGCCGATGCGGGCGGGGCCGTCGATATGCGTGAGAAGTCCCCGATCGAGCGCTTCCAGGCTCAGGCCGAGCTGCGCGACCGTTCGACTACGGCACCGTTCGATTCCGAGGCCACCTGAGGCCACCCGCGGCCACCTGCGGCCACCTGCGGCCGATCCTCCGTCGCGGGATCAATTCTTGAGGTCGGGTCAGTTCTTGTGCACGGACGGGTGCTCGGGATTCGAGCACAGTTCGTCCCAGTAGCCGCGGCAGAAGTACGAACCGCCCTTCTCCCACTTGATTCCGGCGAAGAGTTCGCGCACGGTCACAGCGTAGAGTCCCTTGTCCGCGACGGTCGTGAACACCTTCGGAGCCGCCTTCACCGTCGACGGGTGGATGGAGTGCATGAGGACGACGGAGCCCGGGCGTGCGTGTGAGCGAACGTTCTGCACCGTCTTCTTCGGGCTCCTGTCTCTCCAGTCACCGGTGTCGACGTCCCAGATGATCGCCGGTGCGCCCAGAGCGTGTGCCGCAGGCTTATCGAGGGCACCGTAGGGCGGACGGACCAGGGCCTGGTCGCTGCCGCCCACATGGGACAGCGACTTCTGGGTGCGGCCGATCTCATGTTTGAGCGCGCCTTTGCTGAGGAGGTCGAGGCGCTGGTGTTTGAAGGTGTGGTTGTCGACCTCGTGGCCGGCGGCCGCGATCCGCTCGGCCACATTCGGGAATTCGTGGATGTTCTGCCCGAGAAGGAAATAGGTCAGCCGAATGTTCGCCTCATCGGCGGCGTCGAGCAGGACGTCTTCGGTCTTCGGCTCTCCGGGTCCGTCGTCGTAGGTCAGCGCCACACAGGGCAGAAGTGTGCACGAGTAGTCGGGCGTCCGCAGATCGCCTGGGCGCGGTATCTCAAGCGGAGTGTGCAGGTCTGCGACCACCGCCGTGCCCACAGCGGTGAGATCGGCGTCGGCGACGGGCTGACCGTCGACGGTCAGCGAACCGGTGTCATCGGTCGAGATCGCAGCGGGGTCCACGCGTGCGGAGAACAGGCTCTTGGCATCGACCGTGGTGTCGGCGGAGAGATCGGTGAGGAGGACGGCTGTGTGCGACCGTGACGACGCCTGCCGCAGGGCGGTGACGACGAACCGGCCGCCGGCGGTGAGCACCGTGGTGCGGATGTCCAGGGTGTGCGGGTCGCCTATTCGCTCCCCGTCCTGAGACCCCCGAGGGCTCTCTTCCTGTGAGGGAGAGTTCTCTTCCTGTGAGGGAGAGTTCTCTCCCCGTGAGTGAGGCGGCCCGCCACCGTGTGAATGAGCTGATTCTCCGCTCTGCGAAGAGGGCGATCCTCCGCCTAGCGAGCGGGGCGAGGTGAAGCTCGTCGTCGACCATCGGTGCGCCGGTGCCGTCGGGGTGGGTTCGAATGCCGCCCGGCCGTCGAAACCGCCGGCATCGTCGATCGCGTCGAGCACCCGGGTCTCGATCGCTGAGTTCAGCGATGATGCTCCCGGCAGTCCGAAGATGTGGATGTCCAGCTGTGGTCGGCGCTTCTTCGACACCACCGCGTAGCTGCGCAGCGACGCGGCGAGGTGGTCGAGGTTCGCTTCGGCGGTCGTTCGCTGCTCGTCCGCGATCGAGCCCGTGTCCGGTGGGGCAGGTCGCCTCGCCGTGACGAGGGCTCCGGCGAGGAGGACGAGAACGAGGAGGGCGTTGGCATAAGCGAAGACGGTGTAGACGATCATGTCTCTGCGATCGGGGGAGAACGCCAAGTGCAGGTCCTTGTCAGAAGCGCATGGGGGATGAGGGACAGGAGGGGAAGGGGGAAGCCGCCGTCCAGTCTAGACAGCCGAAGGCGGGCGGAAAGAACCCGCACGGGCCGAATCGACGGTTGGATATGGGATCGTGATGGCCAAGCGAGGAGACGACATTTTCGTTACATCACTGTCGCAGAGCCGTCGGTGATCGCACCGGACGGCGTCGTGCCAGCCCGGACCGGGCCCGGTCGGGCCAGGCCGGGGCCGAGTCAGACCAGATCAGACCGGACCGGGGCAGACCAGATCAGACCGGGGCCGAGCCAGACCAGATCAGGCCGGACTGAGCCCCAGCGACCGGCCGGCGAGTCCGCGGGAGCGCCTGCGCAGGGAATCGGCGAGGGCGTCGAAGGCGCGTCCGGCAGGCGACTCGGGGTGGCCGAGGACGACCGGGGTGCCCGCGTCGGAGCCTTCCCTCAACGCTGTGTCGAGCGGAACCTGCGCCAGCAGCGGCACATCCTTCTCAACGGTGCGCGAGAGGTTCGACGCCACACTCTGCCCACCACCGGACCCGAAGAGCTCCATGCGGGTGCCGTCGGGCATCTCCATCCAGGACATGTTCTCGATCACCCCGATGAGCTCCTGCTTCGTCTGCGTGGCGATGGATCCCGCGCGTTCGGCGACCTGTGCGGCGGCGGCCTGCGGAGTGGTGACGACGAGGAGTTCGGACCCGGGCAGCAGCTGGGAGACGGAGATCGCGATATCACCGGTGCCCGGAGGCAGGTCGAGCAGGAGCACATCGAGATCACCCCAGAACACGTCGGTGAGGAACTGCTGCAGAGCCCGGTGGAGCATCGGTCCTCGCCACACGACAGCCTGGCTGGGCGGGACGAACATGCCGATGCTCATCACCTTCACGTCATGGGAGACCTGCGGCAGGATCATCTCGTCGACTCGGGTGGGTTTGCCGGAGAGACCGAGCATGCCGGGGATCGAGAATCCGTAGATATCGGCGTCGACGACGCCCACGCGCAGGCCCTTGGCCGCCAAGGCGACCGCGAGGTTGGCCGTGACCGAGGATTTTCCGACCCCTCCCTTGCCTGAGGCGATGGCGTAGACCTTGGTGAGGGAATCGGAGCGGTTGAAGGGAATTTCGCGGGTTCCGCTGCCCTGCAGCTTCTCCTTCATCGCCTTGCGCTGTTCGGGAGTCATCGTGCCGAGGACGACAGAGACCTCGGTGACCCCGTCGAGGCGGGAGACCGCGGCCTTCGTGTCCTTCGTGATCGTGTCCTTGAGCGGGCATCCGGCGATGGTGAGCAGGACCGTGACGGTGACCCTGCCGCCGTCGATGCTGATGTCGTCGACCATGTCGAGTTCGACGATGTTGCGGCGGATCTCGGGATCGATGACGCCGGTCAGAGCCTCTCTCACCGCATCCGTATCCAGACCAGTCATACTCATGTCCTCTCCTCCCGGCTCAGTGCCTTCCGGGGCTCCAACACTACCCTTCAGGAGTCGGGGCCGTCATGCGCGGAGGTGCCGTCACCCTCGGAAGAGCCGCTGCGACCGGCAGTCGGCTTCGGCTGTGCTTCCTCCTCGAGCTCCTTGAGCAGATCCTTGAGCTCGGAGCGGATGAAGTCGCGCGTCGCGACCTCACGCATGGCGATGCGCAGCGCCGCGACCTCTCGGGCCAGGTACTCGGTGTCGGCGAGATTGCGTTCGGCGCGCTGCCGGTCGTGCTCGAACTCCACCCGGTCGCGGTCGGTGCTGCGGTTCTCAGCGAGCAGGATGAGCGGCGCCGCATACGAGGCCTGCAGAGAGAGGATGAGCGTGAGCAGCGTGAAGTTCAACGACCGCGGGTCGAACTGCCAGGATTCGGGCAGCAGAGTGTTCCACAGCAGCCACACGGCGCAGAAGACGGTCATTCCCACGAGGAACGCCGGGGTGCCCATGAAGCGGGCGAAGGCTTCGGCGCCGCGGCCGAAAGTCTCGGGGGAGACGGTGAAGGTCGGCAGCTTGCGTTTGCTCGACCGAGGGATCTCGAAATCATCCACAGCCATGCCTACCCCTTCCTGGGCTCATCGCGTCCGGTGGTGCGCCAGTCCTCGGGCAGCAGCTCGTCGAGGACGTCATCGACGGTGACCACACCGACGAGGCGATCGTTCTCATCGGTGATCGGCACCGAGACCAGATTGTACGCGGCCAGCAGCTTCGACACCTCACCGAGGGGAGCGTCCGGCGCCAGCGGTTCGACCTCGGTGTCGAGCATGATGCCGACCGCCTCATGTGGGGGATGCCGGAGCATCTCCTGGATGTGGACGAGGCCCAGATACTTCCCCGTCGGGGTCTCCACTGGTTGGCGGCAGACGAAGACCGCGGCCGCCAGCGCAGCGGGAAGGTCCTCGCGGCGCACATGGGCAAGCGCCTCGGCGACGGTGGCCTCAGGTGTGAGGATGACCGGTTCGGTGGTCATCAGACCGCCGGCGGTGTCGTCGTCGTAGGCCAGCAGGGTGCGCACGTCCTCGGCCTCATCGGGTTCCATCAGCGCCAGGAAGCGTTCGGCCTGCTCGTCGCTGAGTTCGCCGAGGAGATCGGCAGCATCATCGGGCTCCATCTCCTCGAGGACGGTGACGGCGCGTTCGGTCTCCAATCCGGTGAGGACCTCGATCTGGGTCTCGGCGGGCAGCTCCTCGACGACGTCGGCGAGGCGTTCGTCGTCGAGGGCGCGGGCGACCTGGAGGCGCCGGCCGGGGTTCATCTCGAAGAGCACATCGGCGAGGTCTGCCGGCTTCGTGTCCTGGTAGGCGGCGATGACCTGGGTGGCTTCCTGGTCGACCTCGGAATCGGCGGGATGGTCGGCGTCGGTCCAGTCGATCTGCTTCGTCTCACCTCGGCGTCGGAATGCGGCGAAGGCGGTGCGTTCGGGGACGCGGCGCACGAACAGGCGAGTGACCTCCCAGTCCTTGTTCACCTGCTGTTCGATGCCGACGTCCTCAACGAGCACGGGGGCGTTGTCGTCGCGCAGCCGCAGCCGGCGGTCGAGGAGGTCGTTGATGACGAGAGTCTCAGACTGCCGCTGTTCGAAGCGACGCATATTCACCAGACCGGTGGTGATGACCTGCCCGGAGTCGATCGCGGTCACGCGGCCCATCGGCACGAAGACACGCCGTCGACCGGGAACCTCGACGACGAGGCCGATGGCGCGGGGGAACTGCCGCATCGTCGCCCGGTAGACGATGACGACGTCTCTGACCCTGCCGACCTGATCACCGAGCGGGTCGAAGACGGGGGCGGAGACGAGTCGGGCGACGAAGACTCTTTTCGGTGGGCCACTCATATTCTCAGACTACGTGGTGGCCGGGGGTTTGCGGCGCCGACTCCGCGATTTGAAGCCAGATCACACCCGGGCCGGCCGCCCCCGACCGGCCGCCCCGCCGATTCCGACCGGCTGTGTGCCGGTGCCGAGCCGACGAGGATGCAGCGCACGTCTCACCGGCTACAGGTCATTGGGCATCGGGTTCCACGGAGGCACTTCTCCTATTCATCAAGCAGTCCTGCCGGCTTCACCTCGTTGTCGCCCCGTCTCCTTAGGGTCGTTTCTCGGCACAGTCCGCCACAGTCGAATATAGGAGAAATCCATGCAGACACGACGAATCCGTCCTCGCACCACCGCCTCAGGCCTCGGGGCCTGCGCGGCCCTTGCACTCTTCGCCCCGCTGCTCTCACCCACCGCCGCGACGGCGGCGAATACGCCGGCCGAGATGTATGAGGGACACGTCCAGGTCGACCGCGGAACGGCCGCAGACCCGCAGACGTTCACCGGCCAGGTCTTCGACGACGTCAACGAGAACTCGAAGCTCGACGGTGATGAGTCGGGCGTGGCCGGGGTCGCGGTGACCAACGGGGTCGACGTCGTCCAGACCGACGGCGAGGGCCGCTACGAGCTGCCCGTGCGTGACAATATGACCGTGTCGGTCACCCAGCCGGCCGGTTGGCAGGTGCCCGTCGATGAGGACAAGGTCGCACAGTTCAGCTACAACCACCTGCCCGAAGGCTCCGGGGACCTCAAGTACGGCGGCATCGCACCGACGGGGGAGACTCCGAAGGCCGTGAACTTCCCGATGGTCGAATCGAAGGCCTCAGCCGCCTCGGAGCAGAACTGCCCGATCGCCGCTGACACCCAGGGCTATGACAAGACCGAGATGGGCTACGCCCGCGACGGCGCCGTGGGCGACCTCGCCGATCGGAACGACTACGGAGCCTGCGGTGTGCTGCTGCTCGGCGACAACGTCGGCGACGACCTCAGCCTCAACGACGAACTGCGCGACATCTATTCGCAGACCAACGGGCCCGTCCGCGTCGCCCCCGGCAACCACGATCAGGACTACGACGCCGTCGACGACGCCCACGCCCTCGACACGTTCCGCGACCAGTTCGGTCCCGCCCACTTCTCCTACGATGTGGGCAAGACCCACTTCGTCGTCCTCGACAGCATCGAATACGAGGGCAAGGCGAACAACAAGAAGTACAAGGAGAACATCACCGATGAGCAGCTGACCTGGTTGGCCAACGACCTGAAGAACGTGCCGAAGAACGCGCAGGTCGTCATCGCCACCCATGCACCGATCCTCACTCACAAAGAGGTCGTCGTCGACAACGCGAAGGACTTCTACGACGTCATCGCCGACTATCCCAACGCGGTGACCATCGGCGGTCACACGCACACGCAGGAGAACCTCGTGGCCGGGGAGACGCGGAAGGAATGGGCCGAAGCGGGAATCGAGAAGCTGCCCAATACGCAGATCGTCGCCGGCGCCGTCTCCGGAGACTGGTACTCCGGTGGGCTCAACGCCGACGGACTGCCGTACTCGTTCACTCAGGACGCTTCCGAACCGGGCGTGCTCACCCTCGAATTCGACGGCGCCTCGCGCAGCGAACGCTATACCGTGCGCAACGAAACTGAGGATCACCAGCTGCTGCTCGGTGTGAACTCGCCGGAATGGCGCGACTGGGCGCAGAAGGCTCAGGAGTGGCAGGATGCGGACAAGGAAGGCACCGCTCCGGAGGCGATCTCCGAACGCGTCGTCACCCGCGACGACCTCAAGCAGGGTCAGACGTGGCTGACCTCGAGCTTCCTGGCCGGAACCTCGGATGCCCGTGTCGAGGTCAGCTTCGACGGAAAGAGCCCGAAACGGTCCGAACACACTCAGCCGGGCAAGGGCGAGGCCCTGGCGAAGGGTTGGGAGTACACCGACCCGTACACGGCCTCGCAGAACCTGCGCACCTCCGGCAATGTCGGGCAGTCGAGCTCGCATCTGTGGCGGACGGCGATTCCTGCCGATCTCGATCTGGGAACCCACACCGCCGAGGTGACCGGAACCGACCGCTACGGTCGTGACTTCAGCCAGACGGTCAGGTTCACCGTGGTCGAGGACGAGGCAGCAGCGCAGTCCGAATCGCAGAAGCTGCTGCGCCAGGACGGCTTCGACGCCCAGCAGAAGAAGGAGATCAGGGAGCCGAAGGGTCTCGACTCCGACGAGGCTCAGTCGGCTCGCAACGACTGACGCGAAACCGAACCAGGTTGCGGGGCCCGCCGAACGGCGGGCCCCGTCTTCGGTGGTCAGAGCTTGGTGAAGGCGGAGGTGAAGTCCGGTGCGATCTCGCTCAGGGCCGGCGGCTGTCTCCATTCGGCATCGACCGGGACCGCCGCAGCATGGGCGTCGAGGATCGCCAGGCTCAAGGCGTCGGCGGCAGCCGCGGCGATGCTCACGAGTTCGCGGTCGGCGGCGCCGAAGTCAGAGGGCAGCTCGCGTGAGCCGGTGGAGATGCCGAAGACGGTGTCGCCGTCGTAGAGGGTGTGCGACGGCTGCACCGCGCGGGCGATGCCGGCATGTGCGCCCGAGGCCATCCGCGTCACCTGTGCCGGATCGAGCCGGGCATCGGTGGCGACGACCGCGATCGTCGTGTTCTTCGCAGCCGTCTGCGCATCCGGCACGGGAGCGGCCGGCAGATCGTGGACGGGTGGAAGGTCGAGGTGCAGCGATCGCAGCAGCGGATCCAACCACAGGCCGCCGGCCGGTGTGCCGATCGTGCCCAGGGAGTTCGCGGCCACGAGGGCCGCGACGGTGACGCCGCCGGGCAGTCGGATCGCAAAGGAGCCGAGCCCGCTGCGCAGACTCTGGAATCCCGATCGGGCCCCGGTCCCCGCGCCGAGGCAGCCTCTGACCTCGACCTCCGCCTCGGACAGTGCCGCCCGCGCAGCCAGGGCGCCCTCGGCCGGGGTGGGCGGGGCGACGGTGCCGTCGCCGCGACCGAGATCATAGATCGCGGCCGCGGGAACGATGGGCACGACGGTCTCGGAGAGTCCGGGAGCCGGGAATCCGAGCCCCGCCTCGGCGAGGGTGTCGACGACCCCGCCCACGGCGCTCAGTCCCAAGGCGGAACCGCCGGTGAGGACGATGGCATCGGCGCCGTAGGAATGGGTGCCCGGGGCGATGACATCGGTCTCCCGGGTGGCCGGACCGCCGCCGCGGACGTCGACGCCGACCGTGGATCCGGGCGGAGGCAGGACGACGCTCAGCCCGGTCAGTCGGGAGGGCGAGGACTCGTCGGCATGGCCGAGGCGGATGCCGGGGACCTCGAGGATCCCGCGTCCGCGGACGGGACCCGAGGCGGGTCCGGCATTCGTCCCGGTGTCTCCGGTCATCGTCCCTGGACCCAGGCCTCGACCTCGGCGCGGGTGCGCGGGAAGTCGGCGGAGAGGTTCTCCACACCGTCGGCGGTGACGAGGACGTCGTCTTCGATGCGCACCCCGTTGCCGCGGAACTCCTCGGGCAGCAGCAGGTCATCGGCCTTGAAGTACAGGCCGGGTTCGATGGTGAAGACCATTCCCGGTTCGAGGGTGGCATCGAGGTACATCTCGGCCCGGGCCTGAGCGCAGTCGTGGACGTCGAGACCGAGGTGGTGGCTGGTGCCGTGGACCATCCACCGGCGGTGCTGCTGGCCTTCGGGGGACAGGGACTCGACGGCCGAGACGGGCAGGACGCCGAAGGACTCGAGGCGTTCGGCGATGACCTCCATGGCCGCCTCGTGGACCTCCCGGAACTTCACGGGACGCTGCGCATGTTCGGCGGCGACGGCGAACGCGGCGTCGGAGGCGGCGAGCACGGCGTCGTAGATCTTCGCTTGCACCTCGGTGAAGGTGCCCGAGACCGGCAGGGTGCGGGTGATGTCGGCGGTGTAGAGGGAGTCGGCTTCGGCTCCGGCGTCGACGAGGACGAGATCACCGTCTCTGACCTCCCCGTCGTTGCGGATCCAGTGCAGGGTGCAGGCATGGTCGCCGGATGCCGCGATCGTGTCATAGCCGACGCCGTTGCCGTCGGAGCGGGCCGCGGTTTCGAACGCGGTTTCGATGATGCGCTCACCTCGGCGATGGCCCAGCGCCTTCGGCAGTGCGGAGACGACGTTGTCGAAGCCCGCCCGGGTGATCGCGACGGCCTCGCGCAGGGCGTCGACCTCGTGCTCGTCCTTGATCAGTCGCAGCTCGGAGAGCATCTGCGCCAGTTCTTCGTCGCCGGCCTCGGACGTCTCCAGATCGGCCTGGACCTGGGTGCGGGCGAGGTCGATGACACCGTCGATGCGGACATCGGCCTGGCGGACCAGGCGCACGGAGATCGCTCCGAGGTCCTTCGTGATGACGTCGTCGACGACCGCGGAGTTCTCCGTGGCGATCCCCGTCATCGTCGACATGGCCTGCAGATCGGCACGTGGACCGACCCAGTATTCGCCGTAGCGCGCATCGGAGAAGAACTCCTCGGTGTCGGCTCCCGCGCGGGGACGGAAGTACAGGGTCACGTCGTGGCCGTCCTCGCTCGGTTCGAAGACGAGCACGGCGTCGGGTTCGGAATCGGTCTCGAGACCGGTGAGGTGGATGAACGCCGAGTGCGCACGGAAGCGGTAGTCGGTGTCATTCGAACGGACCTTGAGTCCGCCGGCGGGAACGACGAGGCGTTCGCCGAGGAAGGCCGCCGATACCTGGGCACGACGGGCAGGGGTGAAGCCGGCGGCGGCGAGGGCCTCGGCATTGAGCGGGGTGCGATCCCAACCGGAGGCGACGAAGTCGCGGAAGGCTTGGGAGTTCGGTCGATGCGAGCGGTTGTTGACGCGGTCTGAGAGTGCTTGAGTCGAGTCTTGAGTGTCTGGGTTCTGCTCAGTCATGACCCCAGTCTAGGCGGCATCTCCGACATCGCGCCTGCGGGTGGGAAGCGCGAACGACAGTTGCAGATAGACTGTGACCATGGTCATCGATCTCCATGTGCACACCGCATTCTCGGACGGGACCCAGACCCCTTCCGAACTCATCTCCGAAGCGTCGATGGAGGGCATCGATGTCGTCGGCATCACCGACCACGACACCACCGCCGGTTGGACGCCGGCCGTCGACGCGGCGCGGGTCTACGGGCTCGGGCTCGTCCGGGGAATGGAGATCTCCTGTCGCTATGAAGGCATCAGCGTGCACCTGCTGTCCTACCTTCACGATCCCTATGACACCGGGCTCGCCGAGGTGGTGCAGGAGACGAGGAGGGCACGCGTTCACCGCACCCACCTCATCATCGAGCGTCTCGCCGAGGACTATCCCATCGACATGGACGCTGTGCTCTCGGTCTCGGGCGAGGACGCTACGATCGGCCGTCCGCACATCGCCGATGCCCTGGTCGCCGCAGGTGTCGTCGACAACCGCACCGAAGCGTTCTCATCGATTCTGTCCAGTCACGGAAAGTACCATGTCGCACTGCCGACGATCGACCCGATCACTGCGATCGGCCTGATCCGCGAGGCCGGGGGAGTCTCGGTCTTCGCTCACCCTCGTGCGGCCATGCGCGGGCGGGTCGTGCCCGATTCCGCGATGGCCGAGTTCATCGCGGCCGGCCTCGACGGACTCGAGGTCGACCATCGGGACAATCCACCGCAGGAGCGGGAGTCGATGCGCAGGCTCGCTCATGAGCACGATCTCATCATCACCGGTTCGAGCGATTACCACGGGACGGGAAAGCCGAACCGCCTCGGCGAGCACGTCACTTCCGATCACATGCTCGCGAAGCTCATCGAGCGTGCGGCCTCACGGCCCGGCGGAGTCGACTTCATCCAGGGTTGAGCGAGTGCAGACGGCATGAGCCGTCGTCGCTTTGGCGGGATCGTCTGGGCGAAGGCACCCGGCCGTTTCAGCCGAGGAGTCGGCGCAGACGGAGTCTGCCCCCCAGGTGAGGCTGAGCGCGTAGGACACTGCTGCCATGAGGGCGAGGAACCCGAGGTATTGGACGACGAGGAGAAGAGGTCCGGCCTCGACGTCGTAGAGGTGTTCGAAGAAGAGCTCGAGGAAGAACACGTGGACGAGGAACGCGCCGAACGAGGCTGAGGCCAGTCGCGTGACGAACTTCTTCATCCGATCGCCGAGGCGGATGCGCGAGACGATGAGGATGACGCTGATCGCGAGACCGACGATGAGCGGATTCGCATTCGCGATCGGGTACTCCCGCTGGGACTCCCACCACAGGACCCCGAGTGCCGAGACGGCGAAGAGCAGACACAGCGTCCAGATCGGCGGACGCAGCTCGTGGCGCTGGCGCGAGCCGCCGGGGACGCCCGCCCTTCCAGAACAGGACGAGAATGCCGAAGACGAGGATGAGCGGAATGTACGCGTAGAGGCACCACAGGTGGAATGCGGGACGGCCGGCTTCGAGGAAGCTGCGCGCGAGGTCGTGCCGGACATTCACCTCGTCGGTGTCGAATCGGGTGAAAGCGAGGACGAAGATGACCGACCACACGGCAAGAGGAACCAGGTGACGAACGATCCGATCCCACATCTTCGCCTCGGTGCGCGGGGGCGCGCCGGCGAGGACGCGCATGACGTCGACGTCGTGGCGGTGGGCCTTCTCCGGCTGAGCTTCGGCAGTGGGCGCATTGTCGGCAGTCGACGGCGTGGTGAGGCGTTCGCCGGCGGGGGAGGAGTCGTCGACTCGGGCGGGAGTCGGATTGAACGCAGGGTGAACGAAGAGGGCCCCGATCTTTCGATCGGGGCCCTCTTCGTCTCGATTGTCAGTCCTCGCTGGCTTCGGTGGCCGAGTGGCCGCCCTGGCCGCTCTGGCCGCTCTGCCCACCCTGCCCGCGGTTGACGGGCCTGCCGCCGCGGGTGCGTCGGCGTGAACGCTGACGACGCGGCTTGCGCTCACCGTCACCGGAGTCGGAGGAGCCGCTGCGACGGTCGGAAGAGCCACCTCGGCGATCGGTGGAACGCTCGGAGGAGCGGGAACGACCGGACGAGCGACGACGCTCCGAGCCGTGGGACGTCTTCTCGGCACCGCCCTGGTCCTCGCCGTCGGGATGCTGCCGGGGCAGGCGGCCCTTCGTCCCCTTCGGGATGCCGAGGTCGGAGAAGAAGTGAGGCGAGGTGGAATAGGTCTCGGCGGGTTCGTCGAAATCGAGGCCGAGGGCCTTGTTGATCAGCCGCCAGCGCGGCATGTCGTCCCAGTCGACGAGGGTGACGGCGACGCCCGAATGGCCGGCACGACCGGTGCGGCCGATGCGGTGGACATAGGTCTTCTCATCCTCGGGGCACTGGTAGTTGACCACGTGCGTGACATCGTCGATGTCGATGCCGCGGGCAGCGACGTCGGTGGCCACGAGCACATCGACCTTGCCGTCGCGGAATGACTTCAGGGCCTTCTCGCGCTGCGACTGACCGAGGTCGCCGTGGAGTGCCTTGACGGCGAATCCGCGGTCTTCGAGTTCGGCCGCGAGCTTGTCGGCGGTGCGTTTGGTGCGGGTGAAGATGATGGTTCGTCCGCGTCCCTCCGCCTGGAGCATACGGGCGACGAGTTCGCTCTTGTCCATCGAATGGGCGCGGTAGACGAACTGGGCGGTGTTCTTCCCCGTCAGCGACAGGTCCTCGTGATCCTGCGCACGGATGTGGGTCGGCTGGTTCATGTAGCGGCGGGCCAGGGTGATGACGGCGCCGGGCATCGTCGCGGAGAACAGCATCGTCTGCCGGTGCGCGGGCACCGCGTTGATGATCTTCTCCACGTCGGGCAGGAACCCGAGGTCGAGCATCTCGTCGGCCTCGTCGAGGACGACGGTGCGAACCCGGTGGAGCTTGAGGATCTTGCGCCCGTAGAGGTCGAGGAGGCGGCCGGGGGTGCCGACGACGACGTCGACTCCCGCCTTGAGTCGATTGATCTGCGGATCGAAGTCCATGCCGCCGTAGATCGTCATGATGTCGATATCGCGCTGCACCGAGGCGGTGACGAGATCGGCCGCGACCTGCTTGGCGAGCTCACGGGTGGGCACGACGACGAGTGCCTGCGGCAGGCGCTGCTCCGTCGAATCATTGACGCTGTCGGGGGTGGCCTCAGGGTTCGACGTGACCGAGGAGTCCTCGGTCTTGCCGACGACCCGCTGGAGCAGGGGGATGCCGAAGCCCAGGGTCTTTCCGGTGCCGGTCTTGGCCTGCCCGATGATGTCGGCGCCCGAGAGCGCCACCGGCAGCGTCAGTGCCTGAATCGGGAAGGGGTGGGTGATTCCTGCTGCGGCCAACGAGGCCACGATGGGTCCGGCGACTCCCAGGTCCGCGAAATCCGCTTCTGTCTCCGCCATATTCCAAACTCCTTTTAGCGCATGAGCGCTTGTCATGGGCTGCGAACCGGTAGTCTTGCACTATGCCCGATTCTGTCCCATTGGCCGGTAAAGATGCTGCGACGCTCGCACTCGTGGCGTTCGGCGAGCTGACCGGTTTCGAACGTATGGCCACCAACGCAACGACCGCAGCGGATCTCGATGACAAGGTCATCTTGGCGCGGTTGGCCTCTCAGTCATTCGCGAACTTCGAACAGCTCTCACAGCACATCGATCAGATGGGCCAGGATGTGATCGAGCTCTGTCAGCACTTCGAGCCGACCTTCAGCACGCTGGCTGAAAGGACTCGTCCTCGCGACTGGTACGAAAGCCTCATGAAGGGATTCGTCTTCGACGGAATCATGAATGATTTCTACCGCACGGCTGTGGATGAACTCGCGGAGCCCGGATACAGCCTGGCTATTGCAATTCTCGATGATACACGGGCCAGCGATTATGCGCGCAATCGTCTGACTGCCGAAGTGGCCGAGGATACGCAGCTGGCATCCCGTCTGGCACTGTGGGGACGCAAGCTCGTCGCCGAGACGCTCGGCCGTGCCCGCACCCTGCTCACCGATCCCGTCCTCGGCATCGACGAAGGCCTCGTGGTCGAAATGATCCCCGCCGTGACCTCGAATCACTCGAAGCGCATGTCCGCCCTCGGACTCGTCGCCTGAGCCTTCCGCTCTGGTGCTGCGCGCACCACAACTGTGCATCGAGAGTGCATGTGCCCCTGCATTTGTGCACTGCGCGCGTGCACTTCCAGTAGACAGATGCGCGCCCGCACCGCCACGCCGCCACGTCGACACGTCCTGTCCGTACACACATGTCGGCATACAGCCCGCACAAACAGGGCAGGGCCCCGGTCGGTGTGACCGGGGCCCTGCCCTGTTCGCGCGGAGTTCGCGTCCGCTCCGATGCCGGTGCCGGAGAGCTCCGATGCCGAAGCCGGAGCGCTCAGGCGCTGAAGCCGGAGCGCTCAAACGCTGAAGCCGGAATTCTCAGGCACTGAAGCCGACGCGGCGAGCGGACTCGGCACCGACCTCGATGTAGCCGAGCGAGCCGGCAGGAACGAAGATCTGACGTCCCTTCGTGTCGGTGAACGTCAGCAGCCCGTCGGACTGGATCTTCTCCTCGATGCGTGCGGCCAGTGCCTTCGCATCCTCGTCCGTTTCGAGGGTGATCTCACGCTGTGTCTGCTTGACGCCGATCTTGATTTCCATGGTGCTCCTTGTGCGGATCCTAGGTGACGGTTGACGGGTTGGCCTGTCCTCAGCTTAACGTCAGTCGGAGGGCGTTTTCTTCCCGCAGGATTCCGCTCAGCGCTGAGCGAAGGACTGCAGTCCGCCCCAACTCATCTGCGTGAGCAGGGCGACCGCGGAATCGACGTCGACACCGCGTTGGGAATCGATCTGCTTGACGACGACCTCGGCGGTGCCGATGAGCGCACGGCACAGCAGCCGGGCCTCGTCGTCGCCCAACCGGGCGAAGTGCTGCAGCGCCGTGACCACCCGTGCCGCCGAGCGTTCGCGCAGGGCGCGCAGCTTCTCCTCGGCCTTCGGCTCGTAGACATCGGAGTTGAAGATGATGACGAACTCTTCGCGGTGGGAGACGACGAAGTCGAAGTAGGCGCGATAGGTCGCACGAACCTGCTCCTGGGGATCCTTCGTCAGCTCCAGCGCCTCGGCGAGCCTGGAGTCGAGGAGGGAGGCCGAAGCGTCGATGAGCGCGAGGTAGAGATCCTGTTTGGAGTCGAAGTGCTGGTAGAGCACGGGTTTGGACACACCAGCGGCCTCGGCGATCATATCCATCGAGGTCGTGCGATATCCACGGGTGGCGAAGACGGAGCGTGCCACTCCCACCAGTTGGTCGCGGCGTTGGTCACGGGGCAATCTCTGTTGTGGACTCGACATTCTTCAATGTTACGCGACGTCACTGTCGGGTAACTGCATCTGCCTCGGTTCGGCGACGCGCCGGACCCGGCCGCGAGGGAGTCATGTCAGCCCCTCGTGATGGAATACGAGTATGGATGAGATGCCCGAGGAGATGAGCGCCGCCCTGCTGGGCGGGCAGAGCCTGAGCATCGTCGGTCGGCCGGGGACGGGGAAGACGACGCTGCTCGAATCCGTCTACGCACGGCTGGTGTCCCGGATCAGCCCCGCCTCGGTGCTCGTGCTCACCCCGGATCGCGACCATGCCGATGTGCTGCGCAATCGGCTGCCGGTGCCCGCCGACGCCGTGCTGTCGGCCGCTCCCGCCCGGAGCCTGTCCTCCTTCGCCTACGGAATCGCCCGCGCCGCACACACGACCCGGACGGGGGAGGACCTCGAGTTCATCTCCGGAGCGGATCAGGATGTGTTCCTGGCCGACCTGCTGGCTGGCCATGAGCTCGGCCATGGGCGGGCCCCCGCCTGGCCGACGGAGATCACCGCCGAGGTGCGGGCGACCTCGGCGTTCCGCACCGAGGTCAGAGATGCCCTCAACCGGGTGATGGAGTTCGACTTCGGCCTGCACGTGCCGGAGCCGTCCGGTTCCGGCGCCGACGAACACGTCTTCGACTACGGTCGCAGCGCCCTGGAACGGGTGCTTGCGAACAATCCCGACCCCCGGTGGGCGGCCGTGGCCGAGGTCCTCGATGAATATCTGGGCATCATGTCCATGCCCGGCTACGGCGGGATCGATTCGGCCACCGTCCTGGCTCTGGCTGCGTTCGAGGTGTTCCGCGAACCCGCCGAGGTGACCGCGGGCCGACCGTGGACGTTCGCCCCCGATCGGGTGCCCACCGTCGTGCTCGCCGACGGCGTGCAGGACTTCCCGGCCGCCGGGTGGGGAATCCTCGAGCAGCTGCGCAGACGCGGCAGCGCCCTCGCCCTGTTCGGCAGCCCGGAGACGGTGACCGGGCGCTTCCACGGCGCCGATGCGTCGATCATCGACCGCAGCACCGACGACCCGAATTTCCGCACCGTCGTCCTCGACCGGCTGTGGGACGTCGATGCCGATCTGGGCGCGGTCATCGACGGATTCGGCGCCCGGATCACCAGCCGCTGGTCGCTTCGGCACATGCCCAGGCCCGGAGCGGGAGCCGACGCCGAAGCCGACGCCGTCGATGATGCACCGATGAACGCGAACGACGCCGTGGAGGCACCGCCGAAAGGGGCCGCCGACGTCCCGACGGACGCAGCGCCGAACGCCGGTGAGGCCGGCGGCTCGCACCCGACCGCGGATCGCGACGAGCGGGTCGAGACCCATGTCTTCGAAGGCAGCGCCTCGGGACATCGGTATCTGGCCCGCCGGATCACGAACTTCGTCGAGAACGGGCACCCCTGGTCCGATGTCGCGCTCATCTGCCGGAACTCGTCGACGGCCCGAAGCATCGCGAACGAACTGCGTGCAGCGGGAGTCTCCATCGCCACCCTCATGCAGCCGCTCAACGTGGACCCGGCGACCGCTCCGCTGCTGCAGCTGCTGTCGACGACCCCGGACTTCGACGACGACGAATCCATCGCCGAACTCGCCCTGTCCCTGGCCGGCAGCATCTATGTCCGGCTCGACCCGGTGCAGATCCGTCGTTTCCGTCGGGCGGTGCGGCGACGCTTCCCCGCAGCTTCGAGTACGGCGTCACTCGCTCAGGCGCTGCGCCACCCCGTCGATGATGACTCGCCGCAGGCACTGGTGACGATCTCACGCATGCTCCGCGCCGCAGCCGACGTCGGAGCGGTCGACCCGCACGAAGCGCTGTGGTCGATCTGGGATGCCGCCGGCGTGGCCCAGAGGTGGCAGTCCGAAGCGCTTCGCGATCCCGAATCGGTCACAGGTGGCTACCTCGACTCGGTGCTGCGGCTGTTCGCCCTGGCCGAGAAGATCGCCGACCGCGGCGGATTCACGGCCCGCTCCTTCGCCGGAATCGTCGCCGAGCAGGACATCGCACAGGACTCGCTGGCCGATACCGCAGGGTTCTCCGATCACGTCCGCGTGGGCACACCGTCGTCCCTGGCCCATGTGCGCGTGCCGTTGGTCATCATCGCCGAGGTCAACGAGGGTGTGTGGCCGAACCCGAAGCTGCGCGGCGGCATCCTTGGCCTCACCGACCTCGCCGCGGTGTTGGCCTCCGGTGAGACGGTGACCGGCGACCCCGGTTATCACGGGCACGCCAAGCGCACGAACCTGCGAGAGGAGGGAGAACTCTTCTACACCGCTCTGAGCAGGGCACAGGAGCGGGTGATCGTCACCGCCGTCACCGATTCGGAGACCGAGCCCTCCCCGTTCTTCGACGTCATTGCGGCAGGAACGATGAAAGGCACCGAGGCGGCCGACGGATACGCGATCACCCACGAGGACGAGCTGCCCCCGTTGACCCTGCCGGAGATGGCCGCACATGCCCGGGCTCATCTGCTTCAGGCCGCCGACGTCGATCCCTCCTCGACCGAGCGCCCCGATCCCGATTCCGATGCGCAGACATGGGCGCAGCTGATGCGTGCGCTCTCGGCAGCGAGCTCGGCAGTCGAAGCGCCGAGCCGGTGGCGCGAATCCGAGGACATCACCTCGTCCGAGCCGCTCTTCTCCGATTCCGACACCGTGCGGGTCTCACCGTCCCAGGTCGAATCCTTCACCGACTGTTCCCTGCGCTGGTTCCTCACTCGCAACGGCGGCGACCGACCGAGCTCGACCGCACAGAATCTCGGCACCATCATCCACGCTGCGGCGGAGAACTACCCCTCCGGGCCGACCTCGGCGATCCGCGACTATGTCGAGGCCGAATTCACCTCACTCGAGTTCGACGCCGAATGGCAGCGCGAACGGGAACTCGAGGTGGCGATGAAGATGGCCGACCGCCTCGGCGAATACATTGCGAACGCTCCGGGTGAGCTCGTGGGGGTGGAAGCACAGGTCTACGCCGTGGGCGAGGACGCCGACGGCCGACAGTGGAAGGTCACCGGCCGTCTCGACCGAGTCGAGGACGTCGACGGCGGACTGCGCATCGTCGACTTCAAGACCGGCAAGAACGTCGTCGCCGGCAAAGAGATGGACAGGCACGCTCAGCTCGGCGTCTACCAGGAGGCGATCAATTCCGGAACCATCACGATCGGTGAGGATCAGACGCTCGACGCGCGTGCCTACGGCGCCGAACTCGTCTTCCTGCGCAACTCGGCCCGCACCGTCCGGCAACAGCGGGCGTTGGAAGTCGACGAGGACCCGGACTGGGCGCGGGAACTCATCGACGACGTCTCCGGTCGGATGCGCGCAGCGACCTTCCCCGCCCGCGTGGACCCGCAGAAGTGCCTGAGCTGCCCGGTGCGCTCATCGTGTCCGGCCATCGGCCCGAAGATGTTGGAGGAGAACTGATGCGATTCAGCGCCGAGGAACTCGCGCGACTGACCGCCGCCGATCCCGCGCAGGCGTTTCCGCCCAGTCCCGAACAGCGAGTCATCATCGAGGCCGACCCCGGCCAGTCGATGAAGGTCACCGCCGGGGCCGGATCGGGCAAGACCACTGTCATCTCCCAGCGCGTGGTGTGGCTGGTCGCCAACGAATACGTCTCACCCGAAGAGATCCTCGGACTGACCTTCACCCGCAAAGCCGTCGGAGAACTCGGCGGACGCATCCGGGTGCTGCTGTCGCGACTGCGTCACAACCTCGGGCGGGGCGCAGACCTGTCCCTGCCCGGGCTGGAGAACCCGACGGTGTCGACCTACAACTCCTACGCCGCCTCGATCGTGAGCGAACACGGAGTGAGCATCGGAATCGAGCCCGAGACGGTGCTGCTCGACGAGGCGGCCGCGCACACCATCGCCGGGGGGCTCATCGACGCAGCAGCTCCGGACGAGATCCCCGGCAACTACTCCCGCGAAACGATGATCGATGACGTCATCGCCTTCGCCGCGGCAATGAACGATCACGGCCGCGACGTCGACGACGTGACCGCCTATCTCGACCAGTGCCTGGCCGCGCTCGTGTCGAGTAAGGGAAAGCCGGTCGACCCCAACGGTCGGCGTGCGAAGCTCGAAGCGAAGATCAGGACCGCGCGACTGGCCGATTCCTACATGCGGGCGAAGAGACGCAACCTCGCGATGGACTTCTCCGATCAGGTGCGATTCGCCCAGCGCATCATCGACGAGGTGCCGGCCGCCGCCGCGGCCGAGCGCGCCCGCTGGAAGATCGTGCTCCTCGACGAATTCCAGGACACCTCGGTCGCCCAGCTCGGGCTGCTGCGTGACCTCTTCGGCACCGCCGCCGTCACTGCCGTCGGCGACCCCCGACAGGCCATCTACGGCTGGCGCGGGGCCAGTGCCGACAATATGATCCGGTTCTCCTCGGACTTCGCCGACGTCGAATCGCTGACCCTGAGCACCAGCTGGCGCAATGACCGGACGATCCTGCAGACGGCCAACCGCATCGCCGACGGACTCACCGACAGCCGGGAGACCCCGCTGTCGGCCCGGGACGGAGCCGGCGAAGGCGAGGTGTGCATCGAGATCAGCTCGGGCGCCCACGACCCGGACTACCTGACCAACGGCAAGCGCGCCCTCACGGATTGGTTCCGCACCGTCCCCGAAGCGGCGACGAAAGCCGTGCTGTGTCGCAAGCGCGCCCACTTCGCCCCGGTCGCCGCCGCACTCGAAGCCGCCGGCTTCGCCGTTCATGTGCACGGCTCCTCCGGTCTGCTCAGCGACCCGTTCGTCGCGGACCTGCGCGCCGTTCTCACCGCCGCAGTCGACCCGATGGCCGGGGACGAGATCATGCGACTCATCAGCGGCCGCATGCTCGGCCTCGGCGCCGGTGACATCGCCGCACTCCAAGCTTTCACTCGTCGTCAGACCGACCGTCGGCAGGCAGAACGAGCCCGAGACGGCCTCGAGTCCGAGGCGAGCATCGTCGAAGCCATCGACCAGGCGACGATCATCGAAGGCATCGATGAGCTCATCGACGTCGAGCGCGCCCTCGACCAGGGTGCCCGTACGGCCGGAGAGAAGACCGCTGTCGCCGACTGCCTTGACACTGGACTGAGCCGGGTGGCGCTCGGCCGTCTGGTGAGGCTGGCGAAAGCTCTGCGCACCGTGCGCTCGGGCACCGGCACCATCGCCTCCGTCATCCGCACAGCCATGGCCGAGACGGGAATCGACTCGGATATCTGGGGACTGAGTGACTCCCTGCGCAATCTGCACCGCTCCGCGGTCGATGCGTTCCTGTCGGCCGCCAGCCAGTATTCGGCGGCCGACGAACTGCCCTCGATCACGCGTTTCCTGTCCTGGCTGAGTCTCATGGAGACACACGATGCGCTGAGCACGGCGGAACCGACGACGGCCGCCGACGCGATCAATATCATGACCGTCCACGCCTCGAAGGGACTGGAATTCGACGCGGTCGCGGTGCCGTCCCTCGTGGTCAAGGACTTCCCGACCGAACCTCGTGACAAGGAAGGCTGGATGGAACGGACGGCGCTTCCGTATCCGCTGCGCGGGGACCGCGCCCATCTCGTCGACTTCGACCTCCGCAATGCCGAGTTCGACACGAAGAAGGAACTCGACGAATGGATCAACGACTTCATCAAGCCGCAGATCGCCGATGCCCACGAAGCAGAAGAGCGACGCCTCGCGTATGTCGCTTTCACTCGTGCGAAACGCCACCTGTGGCTCGGTGCCGAGGTGATGGGATCGCGCGCCGTTCCCGACGATCCCTCACCGTTCCTCACCGAGGCGGCCCAGGCTCTGGGCATCGACCTGGACATTCCCGAGCCGGCGGACGAATCCGCCGAGGACAGAATCGAGACGACTCCGTGGCCGGTGCCGCGCACCCGCCAGGTGGCGGCCGCAGAACGGGCCGCGACCTGGGTTGAGACCACCCCGGACCGTGCACTGAGCGACCTGGCCGACGAGCCCGGCCCTGTCGGACGGTATGCGGCACAGGCGCTGCGCATCGGCGACCGGCCGGCGCCGACCTCGGCATCCGGTATGCCCGACCGTTTGTCGGCGACCGCGCTGGTCGCGTGGCGGCGGGACCCGCAGGGATTTCGCACGCAGACGCTGCGACCGATTCCGAGCCCGCCGAGCCGAGCCGCCGAGATCGGCACCGGTTTCCACGCCTGGGTCGAACAGCATTTCGGCCAATCGAGCATCGACATCGGCGACGACGACATCGCTCGACCGAGCGATGCCGCCACGATCGAACGGCTGCAGGAGACGTTCCTGTCCTCCGAGTTCGCCACCCGACGAGCCGACCATGTCGAGATGTCGTTCGAACTCGTCCTCGGGCGCTTCCGGGTCCCCGGCAAGATCGACGCCGTGTTCATCACCGAGGGACACGCGGAGGTCGTCGACTGGAAGACTTCGAAGAAGCCGGCTGCCGACGTGCTCGAGGTGATGAAGTGGCAGCTGGCGCTCTACCGGTTCGCGATCCTCAGAGCCCATCCGGAGATCACCGAGGTGACCGGCACGTTCTACTTCGTCGGCAGCGACGAGATCGTGCGCTTCACCGAACTGCCCGACGAGGACGCCATCATCCGCTGGCTCGAGGACAACGACATCGCCTGATGATCCGACGACATCGCCCGAAGGCCCGTGGACACCCGCAGGGGCAGAGATCGAGTCAGCAGAGCGCGGCTGAACAGCAGGTCAGTCGCGGTCGGGCCGAGCGATCCGCCCGGTATCCTCGCTCTCCCGTGAGCTCGTGACCTCGTGTTCACGGGCGGTCGGCTCCGTGGCCGATCCGGGCCCGTCATCGGACCATGGTTCGGTGTCCGCTCCGGTGTCATCTGTGGACGGTTCGGTGTCCGAACCGGTGTCGGCGGAAGCCGGCGACGTATCCGAGGACCTGGTCGGGCGGGCCTGCGGAATGTAGACGTCGCCACGCTCCTTCTCGGTGATCGCGGCTTCGACATCGGTGGTGTCCTCATCGGCAGCCGCCGCGATGCGTCGGGGCGCCGTCGGGGCGGCGGCGTCCTCGACTGTGTCCGTTGAGGCGGGACCGGAGTCCTCGGTGGTCGCGTCCTGCGCATCGGAGTCCGGAGACTCGGCGGCCCTGATGCCGGAGTCCGCTGTGTCGACACCGGCTGCGCCGGAGAAGAGGACGTTGCTGAAGGAGGTCAGGAGTTCGGCGGCGTCCTGCACCGCGGTCTCGTCACCTGAATCCACCGCTTCGAGCAGCCAGTCGAGGACGGCGAACTCGGCGAGCAGTTCGGCACGATCGATCACGTGCTCATCGGCACGGGGGCGGGAGCTGCGGTACTCCTCGAAGAATGTCGGCAGGGCGGCGGGATCGATGAGCGCCGAGGCTGCTGCGAGATCGATCGCGGGATCGGCGACCCGCAGGCGGCCGATCTCCGAAAGGGCGAGCACGCGCTCCTGATCGGTGTAGACACTCGTCTCGTCGATCGAGCCGTGGATCGGAGTGGCGAGGAAGTGCCAGAGCGCGACCTTCTCGAATTCCTCCTCCCAGTGCTGCAGCAGCGCCGAGGGCACCCGACCCGTGCTCGCGGCCTGATCGAGCCTTTCGAGGATGAGGAACTGCGCTCGAGCAGGGTCCTCGACGGGGAAGCCCGCTTCGGAGACCGTTTCGGGAGCAGCAGAGTGCAGGGTCGCCAGAGCCTGCGCCAGAGAGCTGGCACGGGCCGTGTCGGCGATGGGCACATCGCCCAACGGGGCGCCCGGCAGCGGATCGGACAGGGTCACGGTCGTCGGGGTCGCGGTATCGAAGTACTCGGCCTCGACCTCGGTGATGGCTCGCAGATGCGGCCAGGAGAAGTCGGCGTGAGGATACATGGCATCGTAGAGGCGACCCGCCTCGGCGGCGGAACCGATGTCCGCAGTGCGATCGAGCTGCGTCTGAGCCGTCGCCACGAGCTGCTGTCGGTCATCGCTGAGCAGAACTCGGACACCGTCGTCCAAGGGCGGCAGGGGAGTCCATTTCGTCGGGGCGAAGCCGTCGAGCATCGTCGCCGCGATCGCAGTCAACTTGAGCGCCTTGATATCCACCTTCCCCAATCTACCGTCTGCATCCCGCTGAGACACGGGACTCGCCGCCGAGCGTGTCAGCGGCGGTCCCGGCGTGGGCTCACAAGGCCCCAAGGCGGGAATCGGCACCGATCGGATCCGTTCGCACTGCATGGATCCGCCCCCGCAGACGAGTCGGTCGTGCCCCGGCAAGCGAGTCAGGGGCCTGCGTTATCGTGGAGGACATGAAGCCATTGCCCCCGGTCCAGCCGATCAGCCTCGCCCGTCACGGAATCGATCGCGACCATCTCACGCGTGGCCAGGACGGGGACCTGTCCGAGATCTGGGCCGCCGGTGCCGTGCCTGTCTTCGAACATCGGGGGAACCTGCTCGTGGCCTCCGGTGGGCTCTTTCTCGGCGATCGCGCCCTCGTCCCCGCGGCACAGACGGAGGTCTATCTGGGTCTCGACCCACAGGGCACCCGGTACATCGGCATCTCGCTCGACGACGAGGGACGCAGCCGCATCGACTCAGCATTGGAGGCCTCTCGCGCCCGCGATGCCAGCGATCTGCTCACCGCACCGGGCGACGGCGTCGACAGCTCCGAACCCGTCTGGCTGCCGCTGCGACATCTGGCAGAGTCCCTCGACGACGTGCAGGTGTCCTTAGCCTGCGAAATCGTCGGCGTCGGCAATTGGCATCGCGCCCACCAATACTCTCCGCGCACCGGATCTCCGACCGTTCCCGTGCTCGGAGGGTGGGTCCGCCGCGATCCGGAGACCGGCAGCGAACACTTCCCCCGCACCGATCCCGCGGTGATCGTCGTCATCGTCAACACCGACGACGACGGGGTCGAACGGGTGCTGTTGGGCAACAACGCCGCGTGGGAGGCTGACCGCTATTCGCTTCTCGCCGGTTTCGTCGAACCCGGTGAGACCCTCGAACACGCGGTGATCAGGGAGATCTGGGAGGAAGCCCACCTCGAGGTCACCGATCCCAGGTACCTCGGTTCCCAGCCATGGCCGTTCCCATGCTCGCTCATGCTCGGCTTCTCCGCCGAGGCGCCCAGCCGTGACTTCGCCGCCGATGAGGCGGAGATCGCCTCGCTGCGATGGTTCACCCGGGAAGAGCTGCGCACGGCAATCGCCGAGGAGACGGTCAGGTCGCCGTCGACCGTGTCCATCGCCGGCCAGCTTCTGTACAGCTGGTTGGACAACGAGTGAGCGCTGCGGCCACGGCCCTTCTCGAGGCCCTGGATGAGGAGCAGAGGGAGGTCGCCACCCATTTCGACTCCCCGGTGATCGTCCTTGCCGGTGCCGGCACCGGCAAGACCCGCGCCATGACCCATAGGATCGCCTACGGAATCGCCACCGATGTGTTCCCTCCCAACCACGTCCTGGCACTGACCTTCACCGCGAAGGCGGCGGGGGAGATGCGTTCTCGACTGCGCGGACTCGGGGTGCCGGCAGTGCAGGCCCGCACCTTTCATTCTGCCGCCCTGCGCCAACTGCGCTTCTTCTGGGACCGCTTTGCCGAAGGCGAGTTCCCCCGCATCATCGAGAACAAGGCCGGCATCATCGGGTCCGTGATGCAGAGCTTGGGCATGGAGACCAGCCGGGAGCTCACCCGCGACGTCGCCTCGGAGATCGAATTCGCTGCGTCGTCGCTGCTGGGCGTCGACGACTATGCGACCAAGGCAGCCGCACGCGACCTGCCGGGACAGCTGGGTGCCCAGGACATGGTGCGCATCTTCGACGCCTACGGCGAGGCCAAGACCCGGGGGCGGCTGCTCGACTTCGACGATGTGCTTCTCGTGCTTTCCGGGGTCCTCGCGGAATACCCGGCGATCGCAGCGGAGATCCGGGACCAGTACCGGCACTTCGTCGTCGACGAGTTCCAGGACGTCTCGCCCCTGCAGTTCGACGTGCTCTCCCGCTGGTTGGGCCCCCGCGACAACCTCTGCGTGGTCGGAGACCCCGCCCAGACGATCTATTCCTTCGCCGGAGCCGACGCGAGCCTGCTCGGTTCCCTCAACGCGGCGATGCCGGGCGCCAGAACCATCCGCCTCGTTCGCAACTACCGCTCCTCGCAGTCGATCGTGTCCACCGCAAACAGTCTGCTCCGACACACCTCGAAGACCGCGCTGACGCTGCGGACGGAGAACGCCGAAGGTCGGCCGCCGAGCATGACCGAATACCCCACTGATGAGGCCGAGGCAACAGGAGTGGTCCAGGCGATCTCGGCCGAGATCCACGCCGGCCGTCGCCCGCGCAGCATCGCCGTGCTCTTTCGCACCAACGGTCAGAGTCCCGCGTATGAGCAGGCGCTGACCGCCGCGGGAATCCCCTACGTTCTGCGGGGTGGGGAACGCTTCTTCGCCCGCAAGGAGGTCAAGGAAGCCGTCCTCATGCTCAAGGCCTCCCGCGTCACCTCGAACGGTCGCCCACTGCCCGAAGCCGTCCTCGAAGTGTTGGGATCCCTCGGCTTCACTCGAGAACCCCCGGGCCCGGGGGCGAGCAGGCAGAAGTGGGAATCGCTCAAGGCCCTCGTCGACCTCGCGGAGGAGCACCAGGCAGGGCAGGAGCTCCCAGTGCCGATGGAAGCCTTCCTCGACGACCTGGCCGATCGTGCCGAACACCAGTTCGCCCCCGACATCGAAGGCGTCACCCTGGCATCGTTCCACGCAGCTAAGGGTCTGGAGTGGGACAGCGTCCACCTCGTCGGGCTGAGTGAGGGACTGTTGCCGATCAGCTATGCGCAGACCCCTCGAGCCGTCGCCGAGGAGCGACGCCTGTTCTACGTGGCACTCACTCGTGCTGGCAGGGAGCTGCGGATGAGCTGGTCGCTGGCTCGCTTCGATTCGAAGCAGAAGCCCCGCAGATCCTCGCGCTTCCTCTCCGAGCTGGGGCAGGTCGGTCAGTCGATGGCTCGAGCGCAGTCGACGGCGACCGCGGCCGCGCTCAACCGCTGCCGTCGGTGCGGCCGCGCACTCGTCTCCCAGATCGATCGAGCACTCGGGAGGTGCTCCCACTGCCCTGCAGAGGTCGATCTCGATCTGCTTGATCGACTGCGCAGGTGGCGGACTCGAGTCGGGATGGAGCAGGGTCTGCCGCCTTATCTCGTGCTCACCGACACGTCTCTGTCGGTCATCGCGGAGAATCATCCTCGCGACCTCGACGGACTCTCCCGGGTCCCGGGGATCGGGGCGACGAAGCTCGAACTCTACGGGGCGAGTCTATTGGGCCTGCTCGCTGACTGAACCGAAGTCGGGCACCGGCGCGCGGCAGTGGCACTGATCGTGATACGACAGCTCCGATTCGCTGACCGACCCCTCCTCGACGGTGATGACCCGTCGGTAAGCACCCCGATCGTGCCCGAGCAGAGCGCTGCGGAGGAGTTGAACGGCATGAGCGGCCCCGAGCATGCGAGCCACGGGGTCTGCCAGACTGTCCCGTTCGGGCAGAGCGCAGAGGCGCGGGTACTGTTCGAACCATCCGGAATCGACGTCCCTGCGATGCAGGCAGGAACACACGGCACACGGTGTGCGGCCCGGACGGATGAGGCCCGTGACCTCCACCGCGTGTTCGCCGAGCACGACCTGACAGTGGTCGACCTCTCGATCGTTGAGCCACATCGCCGAATGCAGGTCGGCAACCAGATGTGAGGTCGTGATCACCAGCGGGGCAGACATGAGATCGAGGTCTTCGACCCGGCGAGCCGACGAGACGGCGAATCCCGCAGACCCGAGGTGCCCGTCGATGATGGACCGCAGGGGACCGGTGACGAGGACGGGGCGGGCGCCCAGGATCCGGGAGACTCGATTCGGAGGCAGCCCGTAGGTGCGGGCGGCCGCAAAGGCGGGGGAGCCCTTCGGGACCTCCTCGGCGTCCGATCCGTCGGGAATGAGCACGCCGGCCTCGCCCAAGAGGGTGATGAGCGAACTCGCACGGCTGAGGTCGGCGCCGAGCTCCTGTGCCCGAGCATAGAACTGGGACGAGCCGATTCCGAGGCGAAGGTCTTCGATGAGGCTGACATCAGCGGGAAGCAGGCCGTCGATGAGGACAGGATCATCGGCCCCGAACTGGATGCATGAGGACGAACGCCACGTAATGGGAACGCTGGGAAAGATTCTGAACATCGTGGCCCCTTCGCCTCGACTCCGCTGCAGACTTCTACGGTAGTCAGTGGAGGAGGGGATCGCCAGGGGGTGACACGATCTGTGGATAACTCTGTGGACAACAGCCGAGGGGAGGCCGGAAAACACGTTCCGGCCTCCCCTCGACCGCATTGTGCCCCAGGCGCTCGCGGAGACTCGTGCGGCTTCCCCTTCCGCACGCATCTCCGGGTTTTCCGGGGTCAAGCATAGAACTTATTCCGCATTCGCCCCCGCGTCAATGCGTGGTCATGCACAGACACGTCAACACCTTGTGGATAATGTGTGGAAATCGCCGCGCAGACTGTGGAGGAAAGGCGCCTTGAGGGAGCCGACGGCTGTTGATAAGGGTGCGTGCAAAAGAGGTCAGGCCCGGATGGGTGGGAAAGGCGCGCGCAGGAGCGGCTGTGGACGGGAAAATGGGGAAGGAAGATTCTCGATACTCAGGAAACTCACAAGTAATATCGGGCAGGCTGCCTCGCGATGCTGTGTCAGACCCGTTCCCTATCATTGACCCGTGGCCAATCGACAGAGCTGGAGCGAAGAAGAGGTGCTGCGGGCCATCGCCCGCGGTGAGATCGAAGTGCGTCGGTCGACCCGACGGAAGAAGACCGTGGCCGTGTCGAAGGAGATCGACACCTTCGTGCTGCGGGCACCGGCGCGTTACAGCGTGGAGAGCAACATCCGGTCACTCACGGAACTGTTCAACAAGCTGGCGGCTCGTGACCATTCCTCCGCCGCCGACCTCGTCGAGATCGCTGAGGAGATGAACCGACGCTATTTCGCAGGTCGTCTGAGTCCGAGCTCGATCAGGTGGGTGACGAATCAGAACATCAGCCGGTGGGCGTCGACGACCACATCGACCGGAGACATCCGGATCTCGCATCGTCTCCAAGCCGTGCCGCGGTGGGTGCTCGAGACAGTGGTCGTCCATGAGCTCGTCCACCTGCAGATCGGACCGCATTCGAAGGAATTCCACGATCTCGCGAACAGGCACCCAAGGCAGTCCGACGCACAGCTGTACCTCGCTGGATTCAGTGATGGAGAACGCTACTGCCGCGGAGGCTGAGTCGCATCAGCGAGGCGGCTGAAGACCCATCGAAGAGGCTGAGACGTCTCGAAGAAGCGACAGGGGCGCCTCAGGCATGGTTCCCGAAGGCATCCGCGGCGGCCCGATAGAGGCCGGGCAGTCGGGACGGGAGGTCGGGCATGAGATCATCCGGAAGCTCATCGAGCCGGAACCAGGCGACGTCGAGCGACTCCGCCGACACGCTCGGCGATTCGGAGACGGAGGCTGCCGCGGCGAAGACGACATCGAAGTGCCGTGTGCAGGAACCGAAGGCGGTTGACAGATCATGCACGTGCAGGTCGATGGGTGTGGGGGAGACCCAGGACAGGCCGGTCAGCCCGCTCTCCTCCTCGGCCTCTCGCCGGGCGGCCGCACGCAGTGAGTCGTCGACCGGTTCGAGGTGCCCGCCGAACTGACCCCACAGCCGCGCCTTGCCATGATGATTGAGCAGCACTGATTCCGCGTCGGGATCGAAGACAAGGCAGCTGGCCGTGACGTGCCGGCCGCTGCCGTCGCGATTTAGTGCGTTCTCGCCCTGCTGGTCGAACAGGTCGCCGAAGTCCGCGACGAACTGACCGGCAGGGGCGAGGCCGACCTCGCGGCGGGCGATGGCGAGATCGATCATTCAGCGATCGTCGGTGTGATCGGAGTCATCGTCCGCGGTCTCCGACGCGGACGGATCCTCGGCCGTCGGCTCCTGTGACTGAGTCGAATCGGCGGGGGACTCGACGTCCGAATTCGTCGTCGCGCCAGCCGTCTCCGCATCCTCGGCCGAGGCATCGCCGGTGCCCTCGAGGCCCTCAGCGAGGATGCGGCTGAGCGCTTCGTCGATGCTCGACTCGTTCGTCCATTCGGCATGACGTCGCTCCGAATACCCGAGCGGGTCGTCGAGGTCCTGAGTCGTCGGCAGCAGGTCGGGGTGTGAAAAGACCTTGTCTCTGTCCTCGGGGCCGCCCTGCGATTCGAGGTAGGCGAAGAGCGCAGCCGCATCGCGGAGCCTGCGCGGATTGAGCTCCAGGCCCACGAGAGTGGAGAAGGTCTTCTCCGCCGGTCCGGCCGTCGCCCGACGGCGGCGCAGCGCCTCTCGGATCTGATCCCGGCCGGGCAGGTGCTTGCAGGCCTCGTAGACGACGACGTCGACCCATCCGGCGATGACGGCGAGCAGGTTCTCCAGCGAGGTCAGCGCCTTCTTCTGGTCGTCGGTCGTCGGCGGGTTGAACAGGCCCTGGCGGATGTTGTCGCTGAGATCGGAGATGTTCGACGGGTCGATGTTCGACGCCATGTCCTCGATCTGCGAGGTGTCGACCTTGAGTCCCTGTGCGTACCGGGTCAGCGCGGTCTCGACCTGGGCGCTCAGCCACGGTGCCCGTTCGAATAGGGCGGAGTGCGCGAGCTCCTGCGCGGCGAGGTAGATGCGGACCTCGGAGACGTCGACATCGATCTCGGCAGCGAAGGCATCGACGTTGGTCTCGATGAGCACGGCAGTGTCATGCGGGAGCAGAGGCAGTCCCACCTCGGTGCCGGTGAGGACGCTCTCAGACAGTGCCCCGACCGCTTGGCCGATCTGCATGGCGAACATCGAATCGCTCATCGACCCGAACATCGACGAAGCTCCCGCGAGGATGCCCTTCATCTCGGCAGGAACCTGAGACTCGAGGGTCTCGGTCAGGGCCGTGGACATATTCTCCTTGATGGGAAGCACGAATTTCTGCCAACCGGGCATCGTCTCCTTGACCCAGTCGGCTCGTCGCAGCGGACGGGCGGAGCGGTTGGCCACGGAGAACTCGGTCGCCTCGGCGAGCCACAGCTCGGCCAGGCGGAAAGCATCGACGGTGGCGCGCTCGGCCTCATCCGTCACCGCGGGGTCGGGGGTGGGAACGGCCTTCTGGGCGATCGAGACGGCCTGCGCCTGAGGGTCGGCGCCTTGCCCGAAGAGTCCCTGCATCTGGTTCATGATCGTCGACATCATGGCCGGGTCGATCTGGAAGCCCTGCGGCATGCCGGACTCGTTCTTGTCATCACCCTGACCGCTGCCGGGGCCATTGGCTCCGAAGAGCATTCCGAAGATCTGCTCGAACGGATTCTGCTCATTGTTGTTGTCATCGGTCATTGTTCTACAGCCCCCATGAATCGGTTTGACACCCACGTTAACGGTTCCGAATGTGCGAAGCTTCCCAATTCGGCGAGGTTTCGCAGGATGTTCGCACCGGGCGAAAGGAGTCTGTGAATTCGATCCTCAGCATTCGATTAGACTGATGGGGCGGTGCAGCGAAAGGAACACATGACAGAGAACGCCCCCCGGGCCCTGCCGGTGCCAGCGGAGCCACCTCGCGGCCCGCGACGACGACGAAATCCACGTATGTCCACGACCTCGGGTGTCCTCACCTACGTCCTCATCGCTCTGGCCGTGCTCCTGCCGGTCCCGTACATGCTTCAGCTGCCGGGACCGGTTTTCAACACCCTCGGCGACTATCAGGGTGATCCGATGATCAGCGTCTCCGGAGCCAAGACCTATCCCACCGATGGGCGCATCGACATGCTCACAGTGGCCGTCAGCGGGGGACCGGGACGCGACGTGTTCGCCTCGCAGGCGCTCGGAGCGCTCCTCAACGGTCAGGAGACCGTGATCCCCACCGAGGCGTACTATCCGCTCGACACCTCACGCGAAGAGGTGGCACAGACGAATGCCGTCGAGATGTCCTCGAGCCAGGACGTCGCCATCGCCGCTGCGATGGGCGAACTCGGGAAGAAGTATTCGGTGCACCTTCTCGTCGACGACATCGTCGCCGACTCACCCGCGCAGGGAAAGCTGCGCAAGGGGGATCGTCTCATGTCGGTCAACGGCAAGAAGCTCGACACCGATCCCGATGCCGCGGCGATCATGAGCCGGACGGTACAGGGCGCAAAGTCCGTCGACCTCGTCGTCGACCGTGACGGGAAGACCGAGGACATCACCGTCGAACCCGCCGACATCGAAGGCCGCAAGGCGATCGGGATCAATATGAAGCAGGACTTCGACTTCCCGGTCGATGTGAAATTCAACGTCGAGGGCGTCGGAGGCCCCTCCGCGGGCACGATGTTCGCCCTCGCCATCATCGATGAACTCACCCCCGGGGCGATGACCGGCGGCAAGCACGTCGCAGGAACCGGGGAGATCGACCCCTCGGGAACTGTCAGCCCCATCGGAGGGGCGCGCCAGAAGGTGGCCGCGGCGACGGAGAAGGGAGCGACGCTGTTCCTCTCGCCTGCCGACAACTGCGCCGAAGTCATGGCGGCCGCCGACCAGTCCAAGATCACGGTGGCGCGCATCGACACGCTCGATGACGCGAAGACCACCGTGGAGCAGTACGCCTCCGGCGACACCTCGGACCTTCCGAAGTGCCCTGCCGGCGGCGCCGACACCAATGAGAAAGGGCAGTAGTGAGCACCTCGTCCTCACCCACCTCCGCACGCATGCCGGCGAATCGGCCACGACGTTCGCCGCTGCTGCTCACCCTCGTATCAGTGGCGATCCTGCTGGTCGCCTTCATCTCCTTCACCCAGGTCTACACCGAGGTGCTGTGGTTCAAGCAGATCGACGCCTCACAGGTCTTCCGCACCATGTGGATCACCCGCGGTCTGACCTTCCTCGGCGGTTTCATCGTCATGGCCGTTCCGGTATGGGTGAGCCTGCACCTGGCCTACCGCAACCGCCCCGTGTATGCGCCGACGACTCCGCGGCAGGAGAACCTCGACCGCTACCGTGAGGCCATCGAACCGCTGCGGAAGGTCGCCACGATCGCGATTCCCGCAGTCGTCGGCGTGCTCGCCGGCATCACCGCCTCGGCGAATTGGAACACGGTCCTCGAATGGTTCCATTCCACCTCGTTCGGATCGACCGATCCGCAGTTCGGACTCGACAAGTCGTTCTTCGTCTTCGTCCTGCCCGGCCTCCGGCTCATCGGTGACCAGCTGGGAATGGCGCTGCTCCTGTCCCTCATCGCCGCAGTCGTCGCCCACTACCTCTTCGGCGGCATCCGTCCGGGAGAGCAGAGGGGCGTCATTCTGACGAAGACGGCGCAGTGGCAGCTGGGCATCACGGTTGCCGTGCTCGTCCTCGTCCAGGCCGGTCGCCTGTGGCTCTCCCGCTACGACCGCCTCACGGCCGCCGGGGGAATCGTTCCCGGCGTCACCTACGTCGATGATCGTGCGGCGCTCCCGGCGATGGCGATCGTGGCGATCGCCGCCGTGCTCGTGGCGCTGCTGTTCGTCTATACCGCGTGGAAGGGCAATTGGCGGATCTCGATCATCGCGACGCTCACGCTCATCGTCCTCGGCGGTGTCTCGATCATCGCCTACCCGGCGCTGCTCCAGCAGTTCCAGGTCAATCCCTCGCAGCAGAGCCTGGAGTCGAAGTACATCCAGCACAACATCGACGCGACCCGTGATGCCTTCGACTTCGACGACATCGAGGTGACTCCGTACGAACCGAGCACGAGCGGTGAGAAAGGCGCGCTGCGGAAGGACGCAGAGACCGCGGCCTCGATCCGACTGCTCGACCCGAACCTCGTCTCCGACACGTTCCGTCAGCTCCAGCAGGTCCGCCCCTACTACTCGTTCCCGCAGAAGCTCGACGTCGACCGCTACGACATGGACGGAGACATGCGCGACACTGTCATCGCGGTGCGTGAACTCGCTCCGAGCTCGGTGAACAATCAGAGTTGGTTCAACCGCGCCATCGTCTACACGCACGGCTTCGGCGTCGTCGCCGCCAACGGCAATCAGCGCAACCCCGACGGCGAACCGACGTTCATGGAATCCGACATCCCGCCGAAAGGTGAGTTCCCCGAATACGAACCGCGGGTCTACTTCGGTGAGTCGTCACCGGACTACTCGATCGTCGGTGCCGAGGACGGCGCAAAACCGCGCGAGCTCGACTACCCCTCCGACGAAGAGGGCGGCGCCGGCCAGGTCAACAACACCTTCACCGGCAACGGCGGACCGACCGTGGGCAACCTGTTCAACCGACTCGCCTACGCGCTGAAGTTCCAGGACGAGCAGATCCTGCTCTCGGACGCGCTCAACGACAAGTCTCAGATCCTCTACGATCGCCACCCGCGGGAGCGCGTGGAGAAGCTCGCACCCTTCCTCAAGATCGACGGCGACCCGTACCCGGCCGTCGTCGACGGGAAGATCAAGTGGATCCTCGACGGCTACACCACGGCCGAGGACTACCCGTACTCGACACCGCAGCCGCTGCAGCAGGCGACCGAGGATTCGACGACGGCGACCGCCCCGAACAACGTGGCCACGCTGCCCGATGACGAGGTCAACTACATCCGGAACTCGGTGAAGATCACGGTCGACGCCTACGACGGTTCCGTCGACATGTACCAGTGGGACAAGGACGACCCGGTCCTCAAGACCTGGATGAAGGTCTTCCCGGGTCTCATCAAGTCCTCTTCGGAGATGTCGAGCGACCTCATGAGTCACGTCCGGTATCCCGAGGACATGTTCAAGGTCCAGCGCGACCTGCTTGCGAAGTACCATGTCTCATCGGCCAGTGAGTTCTACACCGGTCAGGACTTCTGGACCCTTCCGACGGATCCGACGAAGAAGGCCAGCAGCGGTCTGACGCAGCCGCCGTTCTACATGACCCTGCAGATGCCGGGACAGGAATCGCCCTCGTTCTCGCTGACGAGCTCCTACATCCCCGAACGTTCCTCTGAGGGGCAGTCGCGCAACAACCTCACAGGCTTCCTGTCTGCTGATGCGGATGCCGGCGACAAGAAGGGCGAGACGTCGGAGAACTACGGCAAGCTCAGACTTCTGCAGCTGCCGCGCAATACGACGGTGCCCGGACCGGGCCAGGCGCAGAACAACTTCAACACCGCGCCGGATGTCCAGCGCAGCCTCAACCTGCTTCGTCAGGGTGAGTCCGAGGTGGAGAACGGCAACCTGCTGACCCTGCCGATCGGCGGCGGTCTGCTCTACGTGCAGCCGGTCTATGTCCGGTCCGCCGGTGAGACCTCGTATCCGCTCCTGCAGCACGTGCTCGTGGCCTTCGGCGAGGACATCGGATTCGCTCCGACTCTCGACGAGGCGCTCGATCAGGTCTTCGGCGGTGATTCGGGTGCCAAGGCCGGCGATGCCGGAACAGAGGACAGCGGAGACGGAGAGTCGGGTTCGTCGTCCTCCGGCGACGACTCAGGCAAGGGCTCCGGTTCCGGCGGTTCGTCGGACAAGGCTCTCAACGACGCGCTGCAGGAGGCCAGGAAGGCGATGGAGGACTCCGACGCCGCGCTGAAGGAAGGCGACTTCGAAGCGTACGGCAAGGCGCAGGATCGCCTGAAGAACGCGATCGACGACGCTGTTGCGGCCGATCCGTCGATTGCCGAGGACGGCGCCGGCGACAAGGCCTCAGCGCCCGCTTCGGAGCCGGCCGACGAAGGAGGCGACTCGGGCAACTGAGTCGGCTCCGCCGAACGGGTTCGGCGCAGCGAGGCTGCGCTGGACCTGTTCGCGTCGGGTCAGCTGGGCTCGGCCGGAGTGAGACGAACGCCCCTGGGACATCCCAGGGGCGTTCGTCGTAGTCGGAACGTGTGCGGTGGCCGGGTCCGTGCACGGACATCGGGTGGGCGAGCAGGTGACTGTGCATCAGAAGTGTGAGCGTACTGATTTTCATCACTACGCGTGCACCTTGGGCATACAGTCGCGCATGAGGCATGCGGACTGGGTCCCACATGGGCGGTGAATGAGAAGAACCCCCAGCCAGTTGAACTGACTGGGGGTTCTGCCACTTTGGTGGCGGGGGAGGGATTTGAACCCTCGACCTCCGGGTTATGAGCCCGGCGAGCTACCGAACTGCTCCACCCCGCGGCGTGTTCTTAACTCTACACGAACGGCCACCCGCGAACCAAACCGAGGTGAGGTGACCTCCGCCACATGCCTGCCTGCCATTCATCTTCCGTCGGCAGAATGGACCCGAGGTCTCCGTTGGACCCGTTCAGTAGAGGTGTTCGGGCAGTTAGACCCGCCCCCGTGGAGGCATGCAGGCGCCCGGCAGCCGTCGAGTTCGACTCGTCGGTGAGATCTTTCGGCGACAGGGTTGCGTATGGTTGAAATCTAAACTAGAGTGACACTCGTACTTCAAATTTCAACTAAAGGAGAAATCATGACTGCACTGCCTCAGGGACTCACCGCCGGAACCTGGACCATCGACCCCGTCCACTCGGAGTTCACCTTCACCGCTCGCCACGCCGGCGTCTCGAAGGTCCGCGGACACTTCGAAGAGATCGCCGGTTCGGTCACCGTGGGCGAGACGCTCGAAGACAGCTCGGTGACCGCCGAGGCTGCCGCCTCCTCGATCAACACCCGCAACGAGCAGCGTGACGGCCACCTCAAGAGCGGTGACTTCTTCCTCGCCGAAGAGCACCCGAAGCTCACCTTCGTCTCCACCGGCATCAAGGCCGACGGCGCTGACGAGTTCGAGGCCGTCGGCGAACTGACGATGCGCGGCGTGACCAAGGAAGTCACCTTCTCGACCGAGTTCGCCGGTGTCGCCACCGACCCGAACGGCAACCAGGTCGCCGGCCTCTCGGCGACCGCCAACGTCAACCGCCAGGACTTCGGCATGTCGTTCGAGGCCGTCCTGGGCGGGGGAGAGCTCCTCGTGTCCGACAAGATCAAGATCGAACTCGAACTCGAGCTCGTCAAGGCCTGAATCGCCTGATCGGGCCTGACCCGGCCCTTCTCGGGAACGTCGCCGAGGCGCTGCGCGTCTGAACGACGATCCCGAGGAGAGACGACAGGCAGAAAGGGCGAACCACGTACTGCGTGGTTCGCCCCTTCTCACGTCTCCGCCCGGTTTCTGACAGTCCGTCCTCTCCCCGGCTGTCGTCTGCCCGACCCAGATCGCACACCTCAGCGCGGCCGAATTCTCAGTCCGCAGCCCTCACGGTGGAGCCATCAGACCCCCGGTCTGCAGCCCTCAAGAAGCTCTCAGGGCGTCGGGATGGTTCCGGAGGTGTTCGCCGAGGGCGATGAACCGCTCTGCGCCCTTGTCGACGTCCTCAACGGACTTACAGAACGAATACCGGATCGAGGACCGATAGGCCTCGTATGCCGGGCTGTCGGCCCGGCAGAGGGCGGGAACCGGGATGCCGACGAGGGAGAACTCTCGGGCCAGCAGGTCATTGAGCGCGAAGGCGTCGAGGTCCGTGAGGGCGGAGAAGTCCATCACGGTGAAGTACCCGGCACGCGGGGTCGAGACGATCGCACCGGGCACGGTCCGGCAGGCGGGTACGAGCACCTCGGCCCGGGCGGCCAGAGACGCTCGGTTCTCCTCGACGAAGCGAGAGTCTCCGGAGAGCATCTGAGCCATTGCGATCTGCATCGGCCCGCCGGCAGTGAATGTGAGGAACTGTTTGACCGCCTGGATGGCTTCGCGCACTTCGGGGGCTGCGATGACCCAGCCGATCTTCCATCCGGTGGTGTTCCACGATTTGCCGGCCGAGGAGACGGTGACGACCCGTTCCCGATCAGCGATCGCGACTGCCGGCGGGACATGCCCCTGGTCGGTGAGTACGAGCTGTTCGTAGACCTCATCGGTCAGCACCCAGGCGTCGACCTCTGCCGCGGCCTTCCCGATATGCGCAAGCTCGGAAGCGGTGAAGAGGTAGCCCGTGGGATTGTGCGGGGTGTTGACGAGGATGATAGCCGGTCGCGTCTCGGCCACGACTTGGTCGAAGAGCTCCCAGTCCGGCGCGAAGCCCCCGTCGCCGTCGGGCAGGATCGGGACCGTTTTCAGGCTGCCCCCGGCAGCCGTGATCGCTGCCGGATAGGAGTCATAGAACGGCTCGAACGCGAGGACGACGCCGCCGCGGGGCAGGAGCGCGAGGATCGCCGCTGTCAGTCCTTCCGTGGCGCCGGCGGTGTAGAGCACCTCGGCGGGGTCGACGCTCTGCGCGAAGTCCCGTTCGCGCTGGGCGGCGACGGCTTCGAGCAGCTGAGGGAAGCCCTGACCCGGGGCGTACTGATTGAACCCGGCACGCATCGCCTCGGTGGCGGCGTCGATGAGTTCGGCAGGCGGCTCCGTGCCCGGCGCACCCTGACCGAGGTTGACCGCTCCCAGGCGGGCGGCGAGCTTCGTCATCTGCCCGTAGATCGTCTCGCCGATCGACCCGTCGGGATTCGTCAGACCCGCGGATTCGGCCATCGCGTGCCACAGATCGGCTCGGCGCACATCCGGCATCAGGAGATCTCCTTCGGTTCGACGCGACCGAGCAGGTCGAGCGCTGCCTCGTGGAGGCGGGAGTTGCTGGCCACGGCGTTGCCGCCGAAGGGCCCGGGCACACCCGCCGTGTTCGTGAACGTGCCCCCGGCCTCGAGCACGATCGGCACGAGTGCACCCATGTCGTAGAGGGCGAGTTCGGGTTCGCAGGCGAGGTCGACCGCACCCTCGGCCAACAGCATGTAGGAGTAGAAGTCACCGTACCCGCGGGTCCGCCACAGGCTCTCGCAGAGTTCGAGGAATCCGTCGAAGGCACCGAGTTCCTTCCACCCCGACAGGGACGCATACGACAGGGAGGCGTCGGCCAGTTGGTCGACCTCGGACACCGAGATCCGCCTCGCCGGTGCTCCCAGCGCCGAGGCGAAGGCTCCCTTCCCCTGTTCGGCCCACCAGCGTCGGCCGAGCGCCGGAGCCGAGACCATTCCGAGCAGCGGAGTCTCACCGTCATAGAGGGAGATGAGCGTGGCCCATACGGGCACGCCGCGGACGAAGTTCTTCGTCCCATCGATCGGATCGATGATCCACCGCCGAGGCGACTGACCGTGGGAGCCGAATTCCTCCCCGAGGACGCTGTCGGCCGGCCGTTCTCGCTCGAGCCGGGCCATGATCGCCTGTTCGACGGCACGGTCGCATTCGGTCACCGGAGTGAGGTCGGGTTTGGTCTCGACGGTGAAGTCCTGAGCGGTGAATCTGGCCAGGCTGATGTCGTCGGCGAGATCGGCGAGTTCTCTCGCCAGGTCGAGGTCGTTCATGCCCTCAGCCTATCCAGTCGACGGCAGCAGCCTGCGCAGCGACTCCAGTCGTGAGACACCCCCGGACCCGGCTCGTCCCGCTGCGACCCACTCGTCGAGTCGGCAGCCGGGGGAGTCGGGCAGATGGGTGCAGCCGCGTGGGCAGTCCGCGGTGGCCTCGACGAGTTCGGGAAAGGCCGACAGCAGGGTCTCTCGGTCGACGTGGGCGAGGCCGAAGCTGCGCACGCCAGGGGTGTCGACGAGCCAGCCTCCGCCGTCGAGGGGGAGGCACACGGCCGATGACGAGGTGTGGCGTCCGCGACCGGTGACATCGTTGACGTGACCGGTCGCGCGTTCGGCGGCGGGCACGAGTGCATTCGTCAGCGTGGATTTGCCGACCCCGGAATGGCCGACGAGGACGCTGATGCGACCGATGAGCCGGTCGAGCACTTCGGCGTCGACGGCGTCACGCTCTGATCCGATGGCCGATTCGACGATGTCGATACCGCTGGCGGCAAAACGGCGGCGGATCTCCTCGGCCGAATGCAGATCGGTCTTGGTGACGATGAGCAGGGGTTCGATATCAGCATCGTATGCGGCGACGAGTGCCCGGTCGATGAGCCCGTAGGAGGGTTCGGGGTCCATGGTCGCGGTGACGATGCCCATGACGTCGACGTTGGCGACGATGACGCGTTCGGTCGGGTCGGTGTCATCGGCGCTGCGTCGGAGCAGATTCCGCCGCTCGACGATCTCGACGAGCCGGGCCAGGGACCCCTCCTGTCCGGAGGTGTCACCGACGAGGCGGACGATGTCACCGGGGACGATCGCCTGCTTCCGCAGGCCGGAGGCGCGCACCGCCGTCACCGAGGTGGCTCGACGGTTCTTCTTCCCCTTTCCTCCGCGTGCCGGGATGGGGGAGGTGAAGCCTCCCGACGGGTCGGAGAGGATGACTCGGCAGCGTCCCCGGTCGACTGCGATGACCATACCGGTCACGGCGTCGCTGTGGTCGGGCCTGTTCTTCGTGCGAGGGCGGGAGCCGCGACGGTTCGGTCGCGGTCGGTAGTCCTCGTCGCGGTAGATCTTCGCCATCTCAGGCCCCGGGGGTGATCATGGCTTCCCACAGCTGGGTGAAATCGGGCAGGGTCTTGGCCACGGTGCCCGCGTTCTCGATGGTCAGGCCCTCGATGCGGAGGCCGAGGATCGCCCCGGCCATGACCATGCGATGGTCGTGATAGGTGTGCCAGAGGGCCGGCCGCAGCTTCGAGGCTCCGGTGATCGTCAGGGCGTCGGGGTGTTCGACGACATCGACGCCGACGGCGGTCAGCTCCCTCGTCAGCGCGGCCAGACGATCCGTCTCATGGCCGCGCAGGTGTCCGATGCCGCGCAGCTGTGAGGTGCCCTCGGCCAGTCCGGCCAGTGCCGCGACGACGGGTGTGAGCTCACCGACCGCAGAGAGATCGAGGTCGACTGCGCGAAGCGTGGATGATCCTGTGACATGCAGACCCTCTCTGTCGAGGTGGACCTGCGCGCCGAAGGCCTCGGCGATGCCGCGGAAGCCGTCACCGGCCTGGGTGGTGTGGACGGGCCAGTCGGCGATCGTGACCGTGCCGGCGGTGGCCACAGCGGCGGCGGCGAAGGCGGCGGCGTTGGACAGATCGGGTTCGACGAGGACATCGAGTCCCCGCGGCAGTCCGGGCTCGACGATCCAGCGTTCCGGTTCGGGTTCGCTGATATCGACTCCAGCGTCCCTGAGCACCTCGATGGTCATGTCGACATGGGTGCGGCTGGGCACGGCGCCGCCGGTGTTGACGAGTTCGAGTCCCAGAGGCATGACAGGAGCGGCCAGCAGCAGTCCGGAGACGAATTGGCTCGAGGCGCTGGCATCGATCTCGAGGTGACCGCCGCGCAGCGCAGCGCTGGGATGGATGGACAACGGCAGCCGGCCGTCAGCGGAGGCGATCGATGCGCCGAGGCGGCTCAGCGACTCCACGGTCACCGACATGGGGCGCACCCGCGCCTGCTCATCGCCGTCGAGGACGACCTCTCGTCCGGTCAGCGCGGCCAGCGGCGGGACGAAGCGCATGACGGTCCCGGCGAGACCGCAGTCGATGGTGATCGGCCCGGCCGCCTCGGCGGGGGAATCAGCTGCCGCGGCGAAGTCGATCGGTTCGATGTGGAGGACATCGCCGTCGTCGTCGATTGCGGCCCCGAGCGCGCGCAGAGCCTCGACCATGAGAAGGGTGTCGCGGCTGCGCAGCCAGCCCTTGAGATCGGATTCGGACTGGGCGAGTGCGGCGAGGACGAGATAGCGGTTCGTCAGCGACTTCGATCCGGGAACGGTGACGGTGGCGGTGATGGAAGAACCGGCGACTGGTGCCTGCCAGTCGCCGGTCACCGGGGGAGTCTGCGTGGGGATGTCAGTCAACTCCGAGAGCATTGAGGGCCTGCTTGGAGGTGTCTTCGACGCTCGACCAGAGATCCTCGGCGGCATGCTGGGTGCGCCACCAGAGTCCGGGGCGTCCCGCGGTGTCGACGCTGGCCAGCAGGGCGCCGCCGAGCATCGAAGTCCGCTGCAGGGTCCGCTCGTTGCGGGCCTTCTTCTCGTCCTTCGAAGTCGTCTTCTCCGCCGCGAGGCGCTCACCGACGGTGTCGAGCAGGTAGGTGCCCACGAGGATTGTGGCGCTGATGCGCGGGAAGCGTCCGATGGCCAGCAGCGAGCCGGCGGCGACCTGTGCCACACCGGTGGCGCGTGCGAGGGTCGTCGCATCCACAGGCACATCGATCTGCTTGCGGGCCTGGCTGAGAAGGGGCGCGACCGAAGCGGCTGCGGCTTCGGGTCGACGCAGACGGTCGACGCCGTTGAGGATGTATCCGGCGGCCAGCATGGGCCGTGCGATGAAACGGATGGGAGACACTGTGGTCCTTCCTTGAGTGGCGGGCATCTCAATGGCAAGCATAACTGCTGTGCGGGGAATAGTGGGACCTCTGCTCGATGTTACAGGCGATGAAGATATGGGGCGGGTCAGACCCGCCCGGCAACGATCGGCAGAAGGGAAGGTCTATGAGTGCCACTGCCGTCCTGGAGAGAACGGGCGTACCATTGACTGCGATGACCGAATCAGTCAAAGAAGTCCCCGAAACGGCGACCGAGAGGTCGGAGCGTTTCGAGCGCGACGCTCTGGAATATGTCAACCAGCTCTACGCGGCTGCTCTGCGGATGACCCGCAATCCCGCCGACGCCGAGGACCTGGTCCAAGAGGCGTACGCGAAGGCCTATGCCGCCTTTCACCAGTACAAGCCCGGCACGAACCTCAAGGCGTGGCTGTATCGGATTCTGACGAACACCTTCATCAACAACTACCGCAAGAAGCAGCGGCAGCCGAAGGAGCACGGCAGCGAGGACATCGAGGACTGGCAGATCGCTCAGGCCGACAGCCATTCGTCCTCGGGCGGACGCTCTGCCGAGCTCGAGGCGCTCGATCATCTGCCCGACTCCGATGTCAAGGATGCGCTGTCGGCTCTGCCCGAGGACTTCCGCATGGTCGTCTATTATGCCGATGTCGAAGGACTGCCGTACAAGGAGATCGCCGAGATCATGGAGACCCCGATCGGCACAGTGATGTCCAGGCTGCACCGCGGGCGACGCCAGCTGCGGGAGATGTTGGCCGACTACGCCGCCGAACGCGGTTTCGCGAATCCTGAGGGAGGTGCGAAATGAGCGACGAAGGATGCTGCGAAAGCGTCAGGACCGAATCCCTGATGCGGATCTACCACTACCTCGACGGCGAGCTGACGACGACGGAGATCCGCGAGATCTCGATCCACCTCGAACAGTGCCCGTCCTGCCACGACGAGTATGAGATCGAAGCGCTGCTCAAGGAGCTGGTGCGACGTTCATGCAGCCATGATCGGGCTCCCATGGGTCTGCGCGAGAAGATCCGGCAGCGGATCGCTCTCGAACAGGCGTCCTGGCGGAGCTGACCAGGCACTGAGCCGGCGGAGCCGACCAGGCTCGGAGAGACGACGAGGGCGGGAAGAGATCGAATCTCTTCCCGCCCTCGTCGCGTACTGAACGAATCAGTGCATCAGCTGTTCGGACGATTGCCGTGGTTCGCCTTGTTGCGACGGCGATCGCGACGCTTACGGCCACGCTTGCTCATAGTGCTCTCCTTCAATAGACGGTTAATTCTCTCATGATCGCCCTGACAGGGCAAAGACGCGGGGGCGCTCTCAGCTGTCGCCGAGGACGTCGCGGACGCCCAGCCAGCTGAACCAGCCGCGGTGGAGGACCAGCCACGCCAGCAGCCCGTAGCCCTCCTGCGCGGGCAGATGATCCCGTGACGATGCGAGTTCACGCTGCCAGACCGGGTGTCCGAGCAGGGGAGTGAACGCGTCGACGTAGGTGATGCCGCGACGCTTGGCCACATCGGAGAAGCTCGTGTTGAGCTCGGCGATGCGACGGTTGCGGTCCCCGTCGTGCTCCGGCGGAGGCCCGAGCACGAAGGTCGAGACCTTCCGAGCCAGGGCCTCGTCGAGGACGTTGGCCACGTCGAGGCGGGCCCTGGCCACCGAACGGCCCGAATCGAGATCGCCGGAACCCAGCGCCAGCACCAGACGATTGTCACCGTCCGGGGTGAACCGCAGGGACGCCTCGGCGATGGTGCGAGCGTGGAGCTCGGCGGAGTCCTCACGGGGCACGGCCAGCGGATAGACCTTGAGGTCGGGCAGGCTCGGCAGAGTCCGGGCAGTCACCCGACCGACCCACCCGAGACCACGACCGTCACCGTGGCCGGCGACCAGGGGGCCGCCGACCACGGCGATGGTTGTGGTCGTGTCGCTGCTCACCGGGTGAAGATCCGTTCGACGAGGTCCTGCTGCTGGGCCTCATGGAAGTGCTTGAGACCCGTCGAGGTGGCTGCTGAAGCAGCACGCGCGACCACGGTGACAGGGCGGTCACCGAGCAGCTGCGGCAGGTTCATGGCCATGAACGGCCATGCGCCCTGGTTCTCCGGTTCCTCCTGTGCCCAGACGATCTCGGCATCGGCCGGGAAGCGATCGAGAACAGCGGTGATGGCCTCCTCGTCGAGCGGGTAGAGCTGCTCGAAACGGACGAGCGCCATCTTCGTGTCGTTGTCCTTCTCGCGCTTGGCCTTGAGCTCCCAGTAGAGCTTGCCGGACACGAGGACCACGCGATCGACCTGAGCGGCATCGACGTCGGTGTCGTCGATGACGGCCTCGAACCGACCTGAGGTGAATTCCTCAGGCGAGTTCGCAGCGGCCTTGAGTCGCAGCATCGACTTCGGCGTGAAGACGATGAGCGGACGCTTGTTCGTCGTCGCGGCGTGCCGACGCAGCAGGTGGAAGTGCGAGGCACCCGACGACGGCTGAGCCACCGTCATGTTCGACTCCGCGCACAGCTGCAGGTAGCGCTCGATGCGTCCTGAGGAGTGGTCGGGTCCCTGCCCCTCGTAGCCGTGCGGCAGGAGCATGATGACGCCGGAGTTCTGCTGCCACTTCTGCTCGGACGAGGAGATGAACTCGTCGATGACCGACTGGGCGCCCTGGGCGAAGTCGCCGAACTGTGCTTCCCAGGCGACGAGGGCGTCCTTGCGCTGGACGGAGTAGCCGTATTCGAAGCCGACGGCCGCGTACTCGCTCAGCAGCGAATCATAGACCCAGAAGCGAGCCTGATCCTCGGTGAGGTTCTGCAGCGGGGTCCACTCGTTGCCGTTGATCGAGTCGATGAGCACCGAATGACGCTGGACGAAGGTGCCGCGGCGGGAGTCCTGGCCGGCCAGACGCACCGGCACACCGTCCATGAGCAGCGAACCGAAGGCGATGAGCTCGGCGAAGCCCCAGTCGATTCCTCCTGAAAGCGCCATCTCCTTGCGCTTCTCCAGCAGAGCCCGCAGCTTCTTGTGGATCGTGAAGCCCTCGGGCACCTCGGCGAAGGCCTCCCCGATGCGGGTGAGCGTCTCGGGGCTGATCGCGGTTTCGGTATCGTTGTAGCTCTCGATGTCGCTGGGCTCGTAGGGAGCGTTGAAGGCCTCGCCGTCGTACGGTCCGGTCTCGGCTTCCTTCGTCTCGGCGAATGCGGACTCCAGCTTCGACTGGTAGTCCTTGAGCGCCTCGGCGGCCTCTTCGTCGGTGATGCACTTCCTGCCCACGAGGGACTCGGTGTAGAGCTTGCGCACCGAACCCTTCTTCTCGATGAGCGAGTACATCAGCGGCTGGGTCATCGAAGGGTCGTCGCCTTCGTTGTGACCGCGGCGGCGGTAGCAGACGAGGTCGATGACGACGTCGCGGTTGAACTCCTGGCGGTATTCGAAGGCCAGGCGCGCTGCACGCACGACGGCTTCGGGGTCATCGCCGTTGACGTGGAAGATCGGGGCGTTGATCGACTTCGCCACGTCGGTGCAGTAGAAGGACGAGCGCGCCGAGGCGGGGGGAGTGGTGAACCCGACCTGGTTGTTGATGATGACGTGGACGGTTCCGCCGGTGCGGTAGCCGCGCAGCTCGGACAGGTTGAGCGTCTCGGTGACGACACCCTGACCGGCGAAGGCCGCATCGCCGTGGACGAGGACCGGCAGCACCGTGAAGCCGGCTTCGCCCTGATCGACGAGGTCCTGCTTCGCGCGGACGATTCCTTCGAGGACGGGGTCGACGGTTTCGAGGTGGCTGGGGTTCGCGGCGACGTACACGCCGGTGGTGTTGCCCGAAGGCGAGGTGAACGAGCCCTGGGTGCCGAGGTGGTACTTGACATCGCCGGAGCCCTGCACGCTGTCGGGGGACATGGTGCCGTCGAATTCGCGGAAGATCTGCGCATAGGACTTGCCGGCGATGTTCGTGAGCACGTTGAGACGTCCGCGGTGCGCCATTCCGATGGCGACCTCGTCGAGTCCGGTGTCCGCGGACTGATTGAGGATCTCGTCGAGGAGGACGATCGCAGACTCTCCGCCTTCGAGGCTGAAGCGCTTCTGCCCGATGTACTTCGTCTGCAGGAAGGTCTCGAACGCTTCTGCGGCGTTGAGTCGGCCGAGGATATGTCCCTGCTCGGACCGAGTCAGCTCCTGGTGGGGAACCTCGATCTTCGACTGGAACCAGCGGCGCTGCACGGGATCGGCGATGTGCATGTACTCGAAGCCGATGGTCCGGCAGTAGCTCTCACGCAGCAGCCCGAGGATGCTGCGGAAGGGCATCATCGGCTTCGCGCCGAATCCGCCGGTGGGGAACTCGCGTTCGAGGTCCCACAGGGTCAGACCGTGCTGGTTGATGTCGAGGTCCGGATGCGAACGCTGACGGTAGACCAACGGATCGATGTTGGCCATGAGGTGACCGCGGGTGCGGTAGGCATCGATGAGTTCGATGACGCGCGCGGTCTTGTTGACATCGTCCTGGTCCTCGGCAGAGACATCGGGAACCCAGCGGACCGGTTCGTACGGCAGGCGCAGGGACTCGAAGACGTCATCGTAGAAGCCGTCCTCACCGAGGAGGTAGCTGTGGACGAGCTTGAGGAACTCACCCGAGCCGGCACCTTGGATCACGCGGTGATCATAGGTCGACGTCATGGTCAGGACCTTGGACACGGCCAGGTCGTTGATCGTCTTCTGGCTCGCGCCCTGGAATTCTGCCGGGTAGTCGAGCGCGCCGACTCCGATGATGCAGCCCTGGCCCTTCGTCAGCCGCGGCACCGAATGCACGGTGCCGATGCCGCCCGGGTTGGTCAGCGAGACCGTGGTGCCGGCGAAGTCGTCGGCGGTGAGCTTGCCCTTGCGGGCCTTGTCGACGAGGCCGTCGTAGGCGTCGACGAACTGGCGGAAGGTCAGCGTCTCGGCCTTCTTCACGTTCGGCACCAGCAGGGTGCGGGTGCCGTCCTTCTTCGGGACGTCGATGGCGAGACCGAAGTTGATGTGCGCGGGGGAGATCATCACGGGCTTGCCGTCGCGGACGTCATAGGAGACGTTCTGCGAGGGGAAGTTCTGCAGTGCGCGGATGACGGCGTAGCCGATGAGGTGGGTGAAGGAGACCTTTCCGCCGCGGGTGCGCTTGAGGTGCGAGTTGATGACGATCCGGTTGTCGATGAGCGCCTTGGCAGGCAGTGCCCGCACCGAGGTGGCGGTCGGGACTTCGATGGACTCGTCCATGTTCTTCGCGATGAGCTTCGCGGGGCCGCGCAGCGGAGTGATCGTCTCTTCCGGCTCCGGCTGCGGGGCCGTGTCCTTCGGGGTGACCTGCGGTACGGACTTCGTCTCGGCCTTCAGCGTCTCGGATTCGGCCGATGAGGGTGAGACGCCGCGTGAGGTCTCCCGCGCCGCGGCAGGGGCCTGCGCAGGAGCAGAGGCCTTGGGCTCCGACTTCGGAGCGGACTTCTCAGCCGGCTTCGCGCCGGACTTCTCAGCCGCTTTCGCCGCGGGCTGGGCAGCAGCGCCCTGACCGCCGCTGTTCTTCTCGTACTTGTCGAAGAACGGCCACCAGGACTTGTCGACCGAGTTCTTATCTGACTTGTACTGCTCATACAATTCCTCGACCAGCCACTCGTTGGACCCGAAGTCTTCAACGGTGCGGTTCGGAGTATTGACGGACACGGCGTTGATCGCCTACTTCCTGATTCAAGACTTGCTGCTTAACGACATCTCCCAGCCTAACGCGATGTGCCCTGCAAAGTGCACATAAGGGACAATAGTGTTATGCGTTTCATCTCAAATGACCCCAGCAGCGATCTCACCTACTCCGATGTCTTCCTCGTCCCGAACTCATCGGCGCTGACCTCGCGCTTCGACGTCGACCTCTCCACGACCGATCCGACGGGCTCGACGACCCCGCTCGTCGCCGCGAACATGACGGCCGTGTCCGGCCGCCGGATGGCCGAGACGATGGCCCGGCGAGGCGGCTTGGCGGTGCTTCCGCAGGACATTCCGCTGACCGCCGCACGCGAGACCATCGACTGGGTCAAGAGCCGCGACCGGATCTTCGAGTCCGCCCTGCGCTTCTCCCCGGAGGACACCGTGATCAACGCCCTCCACGTCCTGGCCAAGCGTCCGCACGGCTTCGGTGTCGTCGTCGACCCGTCGGGTCGACTCGAGGGCATCATCGACGCTGCCGATCTGCGCGGCGTCGATCGCTTCACCTCGGTGTCGGACCTCCTCGTGTCCTCGCCGCACGTGATCCGCGCAGGCGAGATCGACTGGGGCGACGAAGCTCGGCTCGAAGCGCTCTTCGAATCGATGACCGAGACGCGGGCCGAGTTCGCCGCAGTCGTCGACGATGACGGCATCGTGCTCGGCAGCCTGACCCCGAAGGCGCTGCTGCGCTCGTCGATCTACGCTCCGAACCTCGATGCGCAGGGCCGACTGAGGATCGCCGTGGCGATCGGCGTCAACGGCGCCGCGCTCGACCGCGCGAAGGCCCTGGTCGAAGCCGGCGCCGACGTCCTCGTCATCGACACCGCCCACGGCCATCAGGCGAAGATGATCGACGTGCTCCAGACGATCGCGGATGCCGACCTCGGCGTGCCGATCGCGGCCGGCAACGTCGTCACGGCCGAGGGAGTGCGCGACCTCGTCTCCGCAGGCGCGCAGATCGTCAAGGTCGGTGTCGGTCCGGGGGCGATGTGCACGACCCGGATGATGACCGCGGTCGGCCGCCCGCAGTTCTCCGCCGTGCTCGAATGCGCCGAGGCAGCTCGCGAGCTCGGTGCCCACGTCTGGGCCGACGGCGGAGTCCGCTATCCCCGCGACGTGGCTCTGGCGCTGGCCGCAGGTGCGTCACAGGTGATGGTCGGCTCCTGGTTCGCCGGCACCCATGAATCGCCCGGCGACCTCCTCGTCGACGGCGAGGGACGCAAGTACAAGGAGAGCTTCGGTATGGCCTCCGCCCGCGCCGTGGCCAACCGCACCCGCACCGAATCGGCGTTCTCCCGCGCCCGGAAGGGACTGTTCGAAGAGGGGATCTCCTCATCGACGATGTACATCGACCCGCAGTCTCCCGGAGTCGAGGATCTGCTGGACGGGATCACCTCGGGCGTGCGCAGCTCCTTCACCTACGCGGGGGCCCGCAGCCTCGGCGAGTTCGCCCAGCGCGCCGCCGTCGGCGTGCAGAGCGCGGCCGGATACGAAGAGGGCCGTCCGCTGGCGGGAAGTTGGTAAGATTCCTCCATGACCAGTGACAGTCCCTGCCGGCGGGAAGCCGGCGCCCCAGATGACGACCCTCACCCCGTGCGGGTCACTCCCTTCACCCACTCTGTTCCCCGGACCGCGATCGGCGGGGATCGTCGCTGATGGAATGGCTGTTCCTCGCTCTCGCGCTGTTCCTCATCCTCGGCACCGGCGTCTTCGTCGCAGCTGAGTTCTCCCTGCTGACCCTCGACCGGCACACCGCGGACAGAGCCGTCGAAGACGGGGTGGTGGGGGCGAAGACGCTCCGACAGTCGATGACGCACCTGTCCACCCAGCTCTCCGCGGCTCAGGTGGGCATCACGATCACCACTCTGCTCACCGGCTATCTGATGGAGCCGTCGCTGGGCAAGCTGCTGGCACCGGTGTTCGAGACCTGGGGAGTCGGCCCCGGACTCGCGGCTCCTCTGGCCCTGACGATCGCCCTCATCGTGTCCACCGTGGGGTCGATGATCTTCGGCGAACTCGTGCCGAAGAATCTCGCGATCGCGGTCCCCCTGGCCACCGGGCGGATCGCCGCACCGATCCAGTATGTCTTCTCGATCGTCTTCAAGCCCGTCATCGCCGTGCTCAATGGGACGGCCAACAAGATCCTCATGTCGATGGGCATCGAACCGCAGGAGGAAGGCTCGGTCGGGCGGTCGCCGGAGGAGCTGACCTCCCTCGTCCGGCATTCCGCCGAGGAAGGCGTGCTCGACGAGCAGACCGCCGATCTGCTCGAACGGACGCTGAGCTTCTCCGAACGCACCGCCGAAGACGTGATGACCCCGCGCACCCGTATGTCGACGGTGGAGAAGGACACGACGGCCCGCCAGATCATCGAACAGGCGCGTGAGACCGGGTTCTCCCGCTTCCCCGTCGCCGAAGAGGACAAGGACCACATCGTCGGTGTCGTCCACGTCAAGCAGGCCTTCGCCGTGCCGTTGGCCAACCGGGACGATGCCTATGCCGGAGGGCTGATGACCGAGGTCAGGGAGATCCCGGAGACACAGACGCTCGACCCCTTGCTCATGGAGCTGCGCGCCACGGGACTGCAGATGGCCGTGGTCGTCGACGAGTTCGGCGGCACGGCCGGAGTCGTGACCTTGGAAGACGTCGTCGAAGAGCTCGTCGGTGAGGTTGCCGACGAACACGACCGGATGCGAGTAGCCGCCCGTCCCGCGCGGGACGGATCCTGGATCGTCCCGGGTCAGCTGCGCCCCGATGAGATCTCCTCGACGATCGGGATCTCGATCCCCGAGGATTCCGACTACGAGACGCTGGCCGGCTTCGTGCTCAAGGAGCTCGGGCGGATCCCGGAACCCGGGGACCAGGTGCGCACCGATGAGGCTCTGATCCGCGTCGAGCGGATGCACGGCCGTCGGATCGAGCGGCTCCGGGTGGTGCTGCGGGCCACCGATGCCGCGGCTTACGAAACGGAGACGGGAGGTGAGAGCCGATGAGCGCCGATTGGTTCGGACTCGTCTGGCTGGTCGTCCTGCTGCTGGGCAACTCGTTCTTCGTCGCCGCCGAATTCGCCGTGGTCGCTGCCAAACGCTCGCAGATCGAACCGCGGGCGGCCGAGGGATCGTCGGCCTCGAAGACCGCGCTGTTCGCGATGGAGCACGTCTCGCTGATGCTGGCGATCTGCCAGCTCGGCATCACCGTCTGTTCGCTGCTGCTGGGCAATGTGGCCGAACCGGCCATCCACCATCTGCTGGCCGGACCACTTGAGGGCCTCGGGATCCCGGCCGGACTGTCCTCGACGATCTCCTTCGTCCTCGCTCTCGGAGTCGTGACCTACCTGCACGTCGTCATCGGTGAGATGGTGCCGAAGAACATCGCCCTGGCTGTCTCGGGCCAGGCGATCATGGTGCTTGCGACGCCCCTGGTGTTCCTGGCCCGTGTCTTCGGCTTCGTCATCCGTCCGCTCAACGGACTCGCCAACGCGATCCTCCATCTGTTCAAGATCGAGGCCCGCGACGAGGTGAACGAGGCGTACACGATCGAGCAGGTCGAATCGATCGTCGCCGAGTCGAAGCGCGAAGGACTGCTCAGCGACGACACGGGACTGCTCAAGGGAGCACTGGAGTTCAGCGACAAGACCGCCGCCGACATCATGGTCCCGATGGCGGAGCTGGTGACGATCTCTGGCAAGGTCACTCCGAACGAACTCGTCACGCTCGTCGGCAAGACCGGCTACTCGCGCTACTTCGTCGTCGGCGACGACGGGTACCCGCAGGACTACCTCCACATCAAGGACGTCCTCTATGCCGACACCGACGACGCGTTCGATGCTCCCGTGCCGGGCAAGCGGTTCCGACCGCTGTTCACCGTCACTGCCGATGACGAGGTCGAGGAGGCGCTGGCGCAGATGCAGAAGGTCGGCATCCACGTCGCCAGGGTCATCGACGCCGAGGCGCAGGTCCTCGGTCTGCTGTTCCTCGAGGACGTGCTCGAAGAGCTCGTCGGTGAGGTGCAGGATGCGATGCAGCGGGGCCGATTCGACTCCCGCAGCTGAAGGCGAGCCCGGCCGGCCGACAGGGCCCCTCGAGGCGGCGCTGCCCGGTTCAGGCCGGGATCGCCGCCTCGACGCCGTCGGTAACGAATGGTAACGAAGCGGTGAACCCCGCCACGCACAGAAGGTCATCTGTAGTGATTCGTGACCCTTGCCCGGTGGGCGTATGCCCAGGTCACACTCGGTGTCTGAGGAAGAAGTGACATTCTGTAACGATGTCGTTATAGTGTTGTGACATGAGCTTTTGGGACGCTCCGGGGAGGACGTCCGCCGCACAATCACAGCCAACAGTATGGAGCACTATGTCGAGTGAGCTCTCGACCGTCGAGGCGCCGCCGGTGCGCAGGCGCGACCTGCGCAGCCAGAACGCACCGACGCAGACGATCTTCTCCAGGAAGCAGGCCGCGACATCGCCGTCGCGCGTCATCGATTCTCAGACGACTCTGTCCCCGCGTCGGGCAGCCATGGCCGCTGAAGCCCGGGCTGCGGCCGACTCACCGCGACGTCAGGCGATGGCGAAGGAAGCCGCCGGTGCGCCTGTGACGACACCCGCCGGACACACCTCGACGCTCGCGGCGACCCGGCTGGGCAGTCGCGGATCCGACGGTTCGCTGCTGCGCTCGGTCCGCCGTCGTCAGGTCACGACCTTCTCTGCGCTGGCCACCGTCTCGGTCACGGGCACCGCCATCGCGGCGGTCATGGTCGCCGGCAACCTCGGCGGCAGCCAGGAAGTCAAGGTCGACGACTCAGCGGCCGAATCTCAGCCGCGGGCGATCAACGCCGAATCAGTCTCCGCCGACATCAAGGTCGACAAGGACGACAAGACCTCGATGACGATCGGTGCCCCGAGTGCCAAGCAGACGAAGGTCGAGGCCGCCTCCCGGGCGATCACGAAGTCCGTTCTGCCCGGCTGCGACGGTGAAGCACCGAAAGGTGAGGCCAGCAATGGCGAGCTCCCCGATTCCTGGCTGTGCGAGATCGGAGTCGGCAACCACAAGCTGCGCAGCGACGCGGCCGTGTCGTTTGCGAAGATGAATGCCGCGTTCAAGAAGGACACCGGCAAGGAACTCGCTGTCACGGACTCCTACCGCTCGCTCGAGTCGCAGGTCTCCGTCGCAGCCCGCAAGCCCGGCTTCGCGGCTCGACCCGGCACCTCCAACCACGGGTGGGGCCTGGCCCTCGACCTCGGTGGAGGCACCCAGAGCGGCTCGGGGGAGCAGTACGAATGGCTGGTGGCGAACGCGAAGAAGTACGGCTGGGAGAACCCCGATTGGGCTCAGCGCAACTCCTATGAACTCTGGCACTGGGAATACGTTCCCGGACGCAAAGCCATGAAGGGCGCCTGACCTGCGGGTTCAGAGCCGATATGCACCGAAAACCGCCGCGTGCGATCGAACACCGATCGCACGCGGCGTCGTTTTGGGCGGTGCCGCAGTTCGGTGATAGCATTGCATCCGTTGCCCGCGTAGCTCAGTGGATAGAGCGTCTGCCTCCGGAGCAGAAGGTCGTAGGTTCGAATCCTGTCGCGGGCACCACATCACACCGCCCATCTCACCAGCTGAGGTGGGCGGTTTCGCATACCTGCACCAAATGGTCGACGTTGCCGCCAGGGCCTAAGGTGGTCGGAGACGAACTCTGAGAAGCGATGTGAGGCCTCGATGTCGAACCGATCCGATGAGACCGACCGTACGGCTCCTGCTCCAGCCGCTCCCGATGTCGTCCTGCAGGCGAAGAACCTGCGCAAGTCCTTCGGGCGCGGAGACACCGCGGTCGAGGCGCTCGACGACATCAGCGTCGACTTCGAGATGGGCCGCTTCACGGCCATCATGGGGCCCTCCGGCTCGGGCAAGTCGACATTCATGCACGTCCTGGCCGGACTCGATCGCGTCGACTCGGGGTCGATCATCATGCGCGGGAAGGACATCACCCGGCTCAACGATCGGCAGCTGACACAGCTGCGTCGCGACCGGGTCGGGTTCATCTTTCAGGCGTTCAACCTCGTCCCGACGCTGAGCGCGGAGCAGAACATCGAACTGCCCGTATCTCTGGCGAGGAAGAGGATCGACAAGGAGTGGAAGGCAGAGGTCGTCGAACGCCTCGAACTGGGCGATCGGCTGAAACACCGTCCGCACGAACTCTCCGGCGGTCAGCAGCAGCGTGTCGCCGTGGCCCGTGCGCTGCTGACCCGCCCCGACGTCATCTTCGCCGACGAACCCACCGGAAACCTCGACTCCCATGCCGGCGCCGAGGTGCTCTCCCTGCTCGGCCGCGCCACGAGCCTCTACGGTCAGACGATCATCATGGTCACACACGATCCGATGGCGGCCTCGCACGCCCATCGCGTCGTCCTGCTCAAGGACGGACACGCCACCGGTGAGGTCCGCGAACCCACTCGGGAGCGCGTCGTGAGCGCACTGAGCGAACTGAGTTCTCTGTGATCGCTGTCGCCCTGGCGCAGATCCGGATCCACTGGGCGCGCTTCCTCGCCATCGGTCTCGGCATCGCCCTGGCCGCCGGCTTCGTCGCCACGACGCTCATCATCAACTCCTCTCTGCAGACCAGCCTCGAAGACGCCGTCGGCCGGTCGTTCTCCCACGCCGACCTCGCGGTCATCCCCGCTCAGGACGTGTTCGTCGGTGGGGAATCCGCAGCCCCGCTGCTGACTCCCATGTCCGAAATCGACGGAGTCGACTCCGCCTCGCTGTCCGCACGGACCGTGACCACCGGCCGGTCGACCGGCTTCTCCGAAAGCTCTTTCGCACTCTCCCCGGTTCCGACCGATGAGCGCCTCGACACCTTCGGAGTCGTCGCCGGTCACCGACCCGCCTCGACGACCGACCTCGTCCTCGATTCCCGCACCGCCCAGAGCCTCGACGTCGGCATCGGCGACGAGATCCGCTTCACCGTGGACTCGGTTCCGGTGGAGTCCGGAGACGAGGACATGCCGATCTACCGCGGTCCGAGCCACAACAGCGTGACCTTCTCAGTCGTCGGTCTCGCCGAGATGGGGGAGGACCCGGCACTGCCGGGAGTCGACCGCGCACTCACGACGGCCGCGGGCTACCAGGAGTACTTCGCCCAGCAGGGCGACGTCATAGCCGTCCAGATCGCACTCGAAGACGGGGCCGACCCCGAACGCGTGCGCTCCGAACTGCAGACGGTCGTCGACTCCTCTGATCTCAAGGGCAGCCTCGAGGCCCACAAGGTCGCCGATGCCGTCGACGTCAAGACCGACCGACTCTCCGGCGGCAACGCCGTGGTCACCGCGCTGCTGCTCGTCTTCGCCGGCATCTCGGTCGTCGTCGCCATCCTCGTGGTGTCCAACACGTTCTCGGTCATCGTGGCCGGTCGACGGCGCGAACTCGCGCTGCTGCGCTGTCTCGGCGCCTCCCGCGCCCAGATGTACGGCTCCGTCGTCGCCGAGGGACTCGCCGTCGGTCTCATCGGGTCGATTCTCGGCGTCCTCGCCGGTGTCGGCGTGAGTCATGGACTGATGTTCGCGACCGTGCGCTGGTGGCCGGAGGAATTCCCCTATGACACTCTCACCGTTCCGGTCTCCGCCCTCGTCGCCGGCGTCGCCGTCGGTGCGCTGCTGACGATCCTGGCTACGATCCGCCCCGCCCGCAGCGCGATCGCCGTGACACCGCTCGAGGCACTGCAGCCGTTCGACGCCTCCTTGACACCGTCGACGCGCAGCCGGCCGCGGCACATCATCGGCTTCGTGCTCATCATCACCGGCGTCGCCCTCATCGTCGTCTCGCTCTATGCGATCTCGACCGCGCAGTCCTGGGTGATCGGCGGGGCCGTCGGCGGAGGGCTCATCGTCACCGGGCTCATCGTCAGTTCGGCGAAGATCATCCCCCCGGTCGTCGGATGGATCGGCGAAGTCCTGTTCAGCCCGTGGGGCGTGCCGGGCCAGCTGGCGACCCTGAACACTCTGCGCAATCCGCGTCGCACGGCCACGACCGCGACAGCGCTCATCATCGGCGTCACCCTCGTCGCGACGATCCTCGTGGGCGGGCTGTCGACGAAGGCGACGCTCGGTCACGGCTTCGATCAGCGGTATCCCGTCGATGTGTCCGTGTCGCTGTCCGGCCTCGTCGACGATGAGGAGCTCGAGCAGGTGCGGGAGATCCCGGGAGTCGCCTATGCAGTCTCGGCTCACCGCGCCGAGGCGGTCGAGGAGTTCAAGGGGGACCGTCCGGAGATCTTCGTGCTCGACCCCGAGTCCGCGGCGACCGTCCTCGGCGATTCCGCGGCCGATCTGGTGCCCGGTCGGGTCGTCGTTCCCGAGGACTATCCCGATGCGACGGTGCGGGTGAAGGGTCTCAACGAACGGGCCGTTCCGGTGCAGCGTGAGGGCCTGTCCAGTCTCGCGTTCTTCACCACCCCCGATGTGGGCAACTCGCTCGGGGTCTCGGCGACGACGACGGCCGTGCTCGTCCGCCTCGACGAGGACGTCGAGGTCGGTGAGATCGATAGGATCCGGCAATCGGTCGCCGAGGCGCTCGACGTGCCGAGCGACGATGTCAACGGCTCGGCGGTCGCCCGCGGGGCGTTCTCCGAACTCATCGACGTCATGCTCGCCGGGGCTGTGGCACTGCTGCTCGTCTCCGTCCTCATCGCCCTCATCGGCGTGTCGAACACGGTCAGCCTCTCGGTCATCGAACGCAGGCGGGAGAACGCCCTCATGCGCGCGCTCGGGCTGAGCATCGGACAGCTGCGTGCCCTGCTCGCGTTCGAGGCCGTGCTCATCTCCTCGGTCGCGGCCCTCATCGGGCTCGCCCTCGGGGGTGCTCTGGGGCTGGTCGGCACTCGCCTGCTCACCCACGACTACTCCACCGACCTCATCGTCGACTTCTCGCCGCTGTCGTTCCTCGGCATCCTCGGCGTCGCGATCGTCGCCGGGATCCTCTCGGCTCTCGCGCCTGCGCGCCGCGCCGCACGGCTGTCGCCGGTCGAGGGACTCAAACTCGACTACTGAACCCGCGCACCCGACTGCTGACCCCGCGCGGGAGGAGGGACCCATCGGTCTGATAGGAAAGAGGTCATGAACTCTGCGTGGACTCGTATTCTGATCATCCTCGGAATCGTCATCGCCGCATTCAATCTGCGGCCCGGAGTCACCGGCCTCTCTCCGCTGCTCGACGTCATGGGGGAGGAGATCCACCTCGGTGCGGTCTTCCTCGCCGTCATCGGCATGCTCCCGCCGCTGCTCTACGGTCTCAGCGGTTTCCTCACCCCGCGCCTCTACTCCCGGTTCTCCGGTCTCGGGCTGACCTTGGCCGCGATGGTCATGGTGATGATCGGCCTCGGCATCAGAGCCCTCATCGATTCCCCGCTGCTGTTCCTCGCACTCAGCGTGCTCGCGCTGCTGGGCATGGGCATCGGCAACGTCGTCCTCCCGCCCCTGGTCAAGTCGTACTTCCCGGACCGGGTGGCACTCATGTCGACCGTCCATGTCGGACTGCTCCAGTTCGGCACGTTCATCCCGCCCCTCGTGGCGGTTCCGCTGGCCGACGGCGTCGGCTGGCGCGGTTCTCTGCTCGTCTGGGCCGGCTTCGCCGCTCTCGGAGTGTGCGTCTGGATCGTCGTTCGAGTCCTCCGCCCGGCTCCCTCGGCCGAGGTGGCCGCCGCCGTCGTCGGCGGCAGCGAGCTGGCCCGTCTGCTGCGCAGCCGCCGCGCCTGGGCGCTGATGACGATGACGGGACTGACCTCATTCAACAACTTCATCCTCTTCACCTGGCTGCCGACCCTGCTGACCCGCTCGGGCTTCGACGCCGCCTTCGCCGGTGCGATGCTCGCGCTCGTCACCGCCATCCCGCTGGTCCTCGGATTCGTCCTCCCGGCCCTCGCGCAGAAGATGACCTCTGCCTACCTCATCGTCGTCGCCTTCTGCCTCAGCCTCGCCGTCGGCTACATCGGGCTGTGGCTGCTGCCGACCGCCGCACCGGTGCTGTGGACGGTGCTGTTGGGCATCGGCATCTCGACGTTCCCCCTGGCGCTGACGCTCATCACGCTGCGTGCCCGGGACGCGGAGTCGGCGGCATCCCTGTCCGGTTTCGTCCAGGGCGGCGGCTACCTGCTGGCAGCCACCGGCCCGCTGATCTTCGCGTTCCTCATCCAGAGCTTCGACAGCATGGCGCCCGCTTTCGCCGTGGTGCTCGTCTCGGTCGTCGTGAAGTTCCTCGTCAGCCGCGCGGCGTGTCGTCCCGGTGCGATCTGAGTCGGCGACGACGCGGGATGTCTCAGCCCCGAGACGAGGCCTCGTCGCTGCCGTGTCTCGTCATGAGAGCGAAGATGACGGATGATTCGTGCCGACGCAGCCGCTCCGAGTACTCTGTTCGAGTGACCCCGGAAGATCTGCAGACCGCACTTGCGCGCGCTTTGGTGCTGGCCGACACCGATCTCACGGCGACAGGCTTCGCAGCGGCCGAGATCACCGTCACGCCCCCGTCACGACCGGAACTCGGAGACTGGACGACCACTGCAGCGCTGCGCGCCGCAACAGATCCGGACCGCCGCCTGGAACTCGCCACGGATATCTGCGCCCATCTGCAGTCCTATCCCGAGGTGGCCGCCGCAGCCGTCGCCGGACCGGGTTTCATCAACATCACGCTCACACCGGCCGCACGCGCACGGATCGCCTTCGACCTCATCGCCGCGGGCACCTCGGCAATATCTTCCGCAGTCCACGGGGAGGTCGCACCATCACCGAGGTGGTCACACCGACCTGCCGATCCTGACACGGTCGCCGTCCTCCAACAGGGACATGCCGCAGTCTGCCGGGAGAGGCGCCGCGCCGATGCCGCCGGCATCACGGTCGAGACCAGCGACGACTCGGTCCTCGTCGACCCCAGTGAGACGCGTCTGCTCAACGCCCTGGCCGCGGTCCGAGGCCGCCTCACCCGGTCGCTTCGCCTCGGCGATCCGGCGCTCTTCGTCGCGGCGCTGACCGAGGTCGCGGATGCCGCCGAGGTCTGGCTGCACCGGTGTCCGGTGACGCCGACGGTCGACGAACCCATCACCGCCCGGCACGCATCCAGGCTCGTCCTGGTCAGTGCCGCCATCATCGTCCTAGCGACTGGACTGAGACAACTGGGCGCCGCGGCGCCGGAGAGGATCTGATGCCCGCTCATATCGCAGGGACGCTCCACGCGACCCCGGCCCCGGTGTGGCTGCCCTACCCCGATGACGTCAACGCTCTGCTCCCGAGCCTGTGGTCGGACAATGTGACGAAGGACGCCGACGGTGTGCTGACCGTCGCCGGTCACTCGGTGACCGACCTCGCCGCCGAATACGGGACCCCCACTCTCGTGATGGACGCCGCGGACTTCCGCTCCCGCGCAGAGTCCTACGTCTCGACCTTCTCCTCCGCCTTCTCGGCAGAGAAGGGACTGGCCGGCGCCGACGTCTACTACGCCGGAAAGGCGTTCCTGTGCACCGCTGTCGCTCGCTGGGTCCATGCAGCGGGCCTCGGCCTCGACACCTGCTCGATGGGGGAGATGATGATCGCTCGCGCCGCCGGCGTCCCCGGTGAGCGTGTCGGTCTGCACGGGAACAACAAGTCCGTCGCAGAGCTCGAATACGCCCTCGACTACGGCATCGGGCGGATCTTCGTCGACAGTCTCGACGAGGTGGCCAGACTCGAAGCGATCGCCGCGGCCAGAGGGGTTCTCGCACCGGTCATGCTCAGGGTGACCGTCGGCGTCGAGGCTCACACGCATGACTTCATCGCCACCGCCCATGAAGATCAGAAGTTCGGTCTTTCCCTGTCCGACGGAACCGCGGCCCGGGCAGCACAGCTGGTCGCCGACTCCGCGCATCTGCGTCTCGACGGCCTCCACTCGCACATCGGCTCACAGATCTTCGATATCTCCGGCTTCCAGGTCGCTGCCTCCCGTGTCCTCGCCTTCCGCGCCGAGATCATGGCCGAGCACGGAATCGACCTGCCCGACGTCGACCTCGGCGGCGGCTTCGGCATCCGCTACACCAGCCAGGACACCCCGATCCCGGTTGCGGAGATGGCTGCCGAGCTCGCCGAGGTGGTGGCCAAGGAGTGCCGCGGACTGGGCACGAACGTGCCGCGGATCTCGATCGAACCCGGCCGCGCCATCGTCTCCCCAGCAGTGTTCTCGCTCTACGAGGTCGGCACCGTCAAACAGGTGAGCACCGACAGCGGAATCAGGACGTACGTCGCCGTCGACGGCGGAATGAGCGACAACATCCGCACCGCTCTCTACGACGCCGACTATTCCTGCACCCTGGCCAATCGCGCCTCGAGTGCCGAACCCGCGATCGTGCGCATCGTCGGAAAACACTGCGAATCCGGCGACATCATCGTCCGCGACGAATATATGGGCGCCGACGTCGCTGCCGGCGATCTCGTCGCAGTGCCCTCCACGGGCGCCTACTGCCGATCGCTGGCCAGCAATTACAATCATCTGCCCCGGCCGGGAGTGCTCGCGGTCGATGCCGATAGAGTTAAGTGGATCGTCAAGCCCGAAGACCACTCGCTGATGTTCGCCACCGACCCCGGAATGTCCGGGGGAGAGGCGGAGAGCAGATGAGCGTCGATTTCAACAGCGGAAAAGGTGAGGATATGCAGGCACTCAAGGTTGCCGTGCTCGGATGCGGAGTCGTCGGCTCGGAGGTCGCCGCGCGGATTCAGGACCGCGCTGACGGCCTGGCCGAACGCATCGGCGCGCCGCTCGAACTCAGTGCCGTCGTCGTCCGGGACGCATCGAAGCCCCGTCCCGGCATCGACCCCGCGCTGCTGACGACCGACGCCGAGGCCGCCATCACCGGTGCCGACATCGTCGTCGAGCTCATGGGCGGGATCGCACCGGCCAAATCACTCATCCTCGCAGCCCTCAAGCAGGGGTCGTCGGTGGTGACCGCGAACAAGGCGCTGCTGGCCGCCAGCTACGGCGAACTCATGTCCACGGCCGATGCTGCCGGTGTTCGCCTCGAGCACGAAGCGGCCGTGGCCGGGGCCATCCCGATCATCCGTCCCGTCGGCGACTCGCTGGCCGGGGACCGGATCGAACGCATCATCGGCATCGTCAACGGCACCACGAACTTCATCCTCGATCAGATGGACTCCGAGGGTTGGGACTTCGACCGGGCGCTGACGACGGCCCAGGAACTCGGCTTCGCCGAGGCGGATCCGACCGCCGACGTCGGCGGACACGATGCCGCTGCGAAGGCCGCGATCCTGTCCTCGCTGGCATTCCATGCGCCCGTGTCGATCGACGACGTCCACGTCGAAGGCATCGAAGGGATCACCTCGGAGATGGTCCAGACCGCTCGCGACCAGGGCTTCGTCATCAAACTGCTGGCCGTATGCGAGCGTGTGGCCTCGTCCCCGACGGGAGCCGGGCTCTCGGCACGCGTCTATCCCGCGCTGCTCGATCGCAGCCATGCGCTGGCGTCCGTCCGCGGAGCCTTCAACGCGGTGTTCATCGAGGCCGAAGCTGCCGGCGAACTGATGTTCTACGGACAGGGTGCCGGCGGAGCCCCGACCGCCTCGGCCGTGCTCGGCGACCTCGTCTCCGTGGCCCGACGCAAGGTGCTCGGCGGACGCGGACAGTACGAGCGGCCCTTCCACTCGGATTCGCACATCCTGCCGATCTCGTCGATCACCACCCGATACCACATCACTCTCGATGTCGTCGACCGGCCCGGTGTGCTGGCAGCGGTGTCCGAGGTCTTCGCCGATGAGGGCGCCTCGATCGAGCTCATGCGCCAGACGGTCGGTGAGATCGATGATGACGGAGTGCAGCACGCCAAGCTCGTGCTCGCCACCCACTCGAACACCGACTCGATACTGAGGAAGACGGTCGATCGGCTCAGCGATCTGCCCGTCGTCCACGCCGTCAAATCCGTGATCCGCGTAGAAGGACAGTGAGAATGAACTACCCCAGACACCAGTGGCAGGGCGTGGTCGAGGAATACCGCAGCCTCCTCGACATCTCCGAGACCACCCCGGCCGTCACGCTCGGCGAGGGCGGCACCCCGCTGATCAGAGCGGAGAAGCTCAGCGAGGTCACGGGCGCCCAGGTGTGGGTGAAGTACGAGGGACTCAACCCGACGGGATCGTTCAAGGACCGCGGGATGACGATGGCGATCACTAAGGCCGTGGCCCACGGGGCCAAGGCGGTCATCTGCGCATCGACGGGCAACACCTCCGCATCCGCCGCGGCCTACGCCACGAAGGCAGGACTGACGTGCGCGGTGCTCGTGCCCACGGGCAAGATCGCTCCGGGCAAGATGAGCCAGGCGATCGCCCACGGTGCCACGCTGCTCGAGGTCGACGGCAACTTCGACGACTGCCTCACGCTGTGCCGCAAGCTCTCCGAGTCCTATCCCGTCCACCTCGTCAACTCGGTCAACCCCGACCGCATCGAGGGCCAGAAGACCGCTTCCTTCGAGGTCGTCGATGTCCTCGGCGACGCTCCCGACATCCACGTCCTGCCCGTGGGCAACGCCGGCAACATCACGGCCTACTGGAAGGGCTACAACGAGTACCGCGAGCTGGGCGTCGCGGCGAAGCTGCCGCAGATGTGGGGCTTCCAGGCCGACGGCGCCGCGCCGCTCGTCCTCGGCCATCCCGTCGACGAACCCGATACGATCGCGACCGCGATCCGCATCGGCAATCCCGCCAGCTGGACTCAGGCTGTCGCCGCACGTGAGGACTCCGGCGGACTCATCGAATCGGTCACCGACGATGAGATCCTCGCTGCCCACAAATTCCTCTCCCGCGAAGAGGGAATCTTCGTCGAACCCGGATCGGCCGCCTCGGTGGCGGGACTGCTGAAGAAGTCGGAAGCCGGCAGCATCCCCGCCGGCGCGACGATCGCCGTGACCGTCACCGGGCACGGGCTGAAGGACCCCTCCTGGGCCCTGCACACCACCGACGGTTCGGAGATCGAGCCGCTGCGGGTCTCGATCGACGCCGTCAGCGCCGCCCGCGCCCTGGGCCTCGAGGACAGCTGAGCGTGCGCCTGCGACTCGAGGTCCCGGCCACCTCGGCGAATCTGGGACCCGGATACGACGCCTTCGGCCTCGCCCTCGACATCGTCGACACGCTCACCCTGAGCGTCCGTGAGGCACCCGTCGACGAGGCGAACTGCGTCACGGTCACGGGGGAGGGCGCCGACGTGCTCCCACGCGACCGCACCCATCTCGTCATGCGAGTCCTCGCCGAGGTGTTCGCCGCGGAATTCCCCAACGCGGAGCCGGGCCTGCTCGACCGGATCGAACTCGACTGTCGCAACCGGATCCCGCACTCACGGGGCCTGGGATCCTCGGCCGCCGCGGTGGTTGCCGGAATCGGACTGGCCGCCGAACTCGGGCACTGGGCGACCGGTCAGGCACTCACTCGCGAACGCATCCTCGAGATCGCCACGGACTACGAGGGACATCCTGACAATGCGGCTCCGGCGATCTTCGGCGGGCTCACCGTCTCTCTCTCGGGTCCGGCCCGGTCCTGGCAGGTGCCGGTGCGCACGCTCGAGGCCGTCACCGTGCTCGTGCCCTCCGTCCGCTTGGACACGGACATCGCCCGCGGCCTCATCCCCGCGGACATCGCTCACCCGGTCGCGGCGGAGAACTCCGCCCGTGCGGGACTGCTCATCCATGGCCTCGTCAACGACGCTTCGGCGCTGTTCGACGCCACCGACGATCGGCTCCACCAGGAATTCCGACGCGGCGCCTACCCGCAGTCCATGGCCCTCGTCGACGCACTGCGCGACCGCGGCCTGCCGGCGGTCATCTCGGGGGCCGGTCCCACGGTCCTCGTCCTCGCCGACTCCGTCCCCGATGCGGCGGTGCCCGACGGCGTCGTCTGCCGTCGGACCGCCATTGACCTCGGGGGATATCGGGTGATCCGAGAAAGTTGACGAAACGATTCGCGTGATCGCCGACGAACAAGTAGACTGAGGGTGTTCCGTCGTGCACGGCTTCCCGCTGTTCTTCACGGGTCCGATGCCGATGTCATACATTCCGGAACATCTCCTGCTCGTTCTTTTGCAGGTTTTCTTTCACAACGCACCGTCAATGGTGTTTCCGTCGCCGTGAGCAAACGGCACATGCCGCACGGCCGAAAGAGGGAGAAGGACCTTCGTGTCTGAAACCACCACTCACGATTCCACGCCGCGAAGCGGCAGCCTCACAGCGCTGCGGCTGCCCCAGCTCCAGGAAATGGCAGCGGGTCTGGGAATCAAGGGTTACCGTCGACTTCGCAAGAGCGAACTGATCGACGCCATCAACAGCCATTCGGGCGGATCGGGCGCCTCCGCCCCCGCCGAGCAGAAGTCCGCCGCTTCCGCCGCCCGGGGGAAGTCAGCGGAGAAGAAGGACGAGCCGAAGCAGGAGCCGGCGAATCGCCGCTCCTCGCGCCGGGCCGCGCCCGCCGAGTCCGCACCGACCGAGGATGCTCCGGCACTCATCGTCGAACCCAGCAGCGATGCCCCCGCCGCGAGCGAGTCCGCCCCCGAGAAGCCGGCGGCGGAATCGCACGAGGACAAGGACGGCGACCAGGATCGTCAGCGGTCCCGCCGGAACCGGTCGCGCTCACGCGGTTCCGACCAGAGCGAGTCCCGCGAACAGGATTCGGACGAATCGGCCGACCGGTCGGGACGTCAGGACCGCGGCGCCGACCGTGAGAACCGCGGCGGTCGCGACAACGATCGTCGCAATCGCCAGAACGACCGCGACGGCAACGACCGCAGCGGTGACCGCGATGACCGTGGCGGCAACGATCGCGGCGGCAACGGCAGCAACCGGGACGACCGCAATGATCGCAACGACCGCGGCGGCGACCGAAACGATCGCAATGACCGCGGCGGCAGCAACCGGGATGACCGTGGCAACCGCGGCGATCGCGACAACCGGGGCAACGGCAACAACGACCGTGACAACCGTCGGGGTCGCAACAACAACGACGATGACGACCGCGGCAACCGCCGCGGACGCGGGCGGGACCGCAAGCGTCGCGGCCGCGGCAATGACGAACCGGACATCCGTCACGACGACGTGCTCATCCCCGTCGGCGGCATCCTCGACGTCCACGACAACTATGCCTTCCTGCGCACCTCCGGCTACCTGCCGGGACCGAACGACGTCTACGTCTCGGCCTCCATGGTGCGCAAGAACGGCCTGCGCAAGGGCGATGCCGTCGCCGGCGCGATCCGCCAGCCGCGCGAGAACGAACAGCGGGGCAACAAGCGCGAGAAGTTCGACGCGCTCGTCCGCCTCGACTCCGTCAACGGTCTGACCGTCGACGACGCCCGCTCGCGCGTCGAGTTCTCCAAGCTCACTCCGCTCTACCCGCAGGAGCGACTGCGTCTGGAGACCACGTCGAAGCTGCACTCGACACGTCTCATCGACCTCATCACGCCCATCGGCAAGGGACAGCGCGGACTCATCGTCGCACCCCCGAAGGCGGGCAAGACGACGATCATGCAGCAGGTCGCGAACGCGATCACCGAGAACAACCCCGAAGCGCACCTCATGGTCGTCCTCGTCGACGAACGTCCCGAGGAAGTCACTGACATGCAGCGCGCGGTCAAGGGCGAGGTCATCGCCTCGACCTTCGACCGTCCCGCCGACGACCACACGACGATCGCCGAACTCGCCATCGAACGGGCCAAGCGCCTCGTCGAGATGGGCTCCGACGTCGTCGTTCTGCTCGACAACATCACCCGCCTCGGCCGCGCCTACAACATCGCCCAGCCGGCTTCGGGCCGCATCCTCTCCGGCGGTGTCGACGCGAACGCTCTCTACCCGCCGAAGAAGTTCTTCGGTGCCGCACGCAACATCGAGGGCGGCGGTTCGCTGACCATCCTCGCCACCGCGCTGGTCGAGACCGGTTCGAAGATGGACGAGGTCATCTTCGAAGAGTTCAAGGGCACCGGCAACATGGAGCTGCGCCTGAGCCGTCAGCTCGCCGACAAGCGCATCTTCCCGGCCATCGACGTCAACGCGTCGAGCACCCGCCGCGAAGAGATGCTGATGACGGGCGAAGAGACGAAGGTCATGTGGCAGCTGCGCCGACTCCTCTCGGGTCTCGAGCAGCAGCAGGCCGTCGAACTGCTCATGTCCAAGCTCAAAGAGACCGGCTCGAACGCCGAGTTCCTCATGCAGGTTCAGAAGACCACTCCTCTGCCGAAGTCTTCGACCGACAACAACTGAGATGGCCGATTCCACCCTCACGGCCAGTGTCAGCGCTCTGCTCGATGAGCATGCGCGGGTGCAGGAGGAACTCTCCGATCCCGCCGTCCACGCTGACGCCGGCCGGGCCAAGAAGCTGACCAGGCGGTACGCGGAACTCAATAGGGTCGCCGAGGCCGCCCGGCGCTTCTCCCAGCTCGAGGCCGACCATTCGGCCGCCCTCGAGCTGGCAGAGTACGATGCCGATTTCGCCGCCGAGGCGAAACGGCTCTCCGAGGAGATGTCGGCCGTCGAGGGTGAGCTCAGAGACCTCCTCGTCCCGAGCGATCCCGATGACGCCCGCGATGCGATCATCGAGATCAAGGCCGGTGAGGGCGGCGAGGAGTCCGCGCTGTTCGCCGGCGATCTGCTGCGCATGTACCAGCGGTGGATCGACTCCCACGGCTGGTCGAGCCAGCTCCTCGACGCCACGCACTCCGACCTCGGCGGCTACAAAGACGTCTCCCTGGCAGTCAAAGCGAAGGACGACGGTGCGTACGGCTGGCTGAAGTTCGAAGGCGGCGTCCACCGTGTCCAACGCGTTCCTGTGACCGAATCCCAAGGCCGCATCCACACCTCAGCGGCCGGCGTCCTCGTCTTCCCGGAGGTCGATGAGCCCGAAGAGGTCCACCTGCACGAACACGATCTGCGCATCGACGTCTACCGCTCCTCCGGGCCCGGCGGACAGTCGGTGAACACGACGGATTCCGCCGTCCGAATCACCCATCTGCCGACCGGGATCACGGCGAGCTGCCAGAACGAGAAGTCCCAGCTGCAGAACAAAGAGGCCGCCATGCGCATGCTGCGAGCCCGGATCCTGGCGAAACAGGCCGAGGAGGCCGCAGCCGAGGCCGCCGACATCCGCCGTTCCCAGGTGCGCACAGTCGACCGTTCCGAACGCATCCGCACCTACAACTTCCCGGAGAACCGGATCACCGACCACCGCACGGGTTTCAAGGCCTATAACCTCGACCAGGTGCTCGCCGGAGAACTCGACCCTGTCATCGGATCCTGCCGTGACGCCGACAAGGCCGCGCGCCTCGACGCCCTGGGGGAGTGAACTGGACACCGGAGCGCCCGCACGCGTGAGCGATCTGCTGCGCGGAGCCGTCACTCTGCTGCGCGAAGCAGAAGTTCCCGCCCCGGAGGTCGATGCGTCGGCACTGCTCGCCCACGCCTGGGGCATCGACTCAGCGACTCTGGGCCGCCGACGACTCTTCGACGAGTCGGTGCCGGCCGAGGTCACCACTGCGTTCGCCGAACTCTGTGCAGCCAGGCGGCAGCGGATCCCGTTGCAGCATCTCACCGGGGTCGCCCACTTCCGACATCTCGAACTGCAGGTCGGACCGGGAGTCTTCGTCCCCAGACCGGAGACCGAACTCCTCGTCGGTGCCGCCCTCGCCGAGCTCTCCGACCGTGCGCGATCCGAGCGGCCGTTCGTCATCGACCTGTGCTCCGGATCAGGGGCGATCACCCTGGCACTGGCCAGCGAACACGAGGGAGTCGACGTCCTCGGCATCGAACGCGAACCCGCGGCGCTGGAATGGTCACAGACGAATCTGGAACGGGTCAGCCTCGGCGATTCCACTGTCGAATTCCTCGCAGCGGATGCCACGTCGATCACGCAGAGTCATCCCGAGCTCATCGGACGGGCCGACGTCGTCGTGACGAACCCCCCGTATGTGCCGGATGCCGCGATCCCGAAGGATCCCGAAGTCGCCGAACACGATCCAGCCGCCGCACTCTACGGCGGCAGCACCGGACTCGAGATCCCGGCTCTCATCATCGCCGAGGCCGCGGCGCTGCTGCGACCCGGTGGACTGTTCCTCATGGAGCACAGTGAGGAGCAGGGGCCCGGAGCACGTGAACTGCTCGATGCCTCGGCCAGTCTGAGACAGCCTGCGACCTACCCGGACTACACTGGACGCGACCGCTATACGGTCGCTCGTCGCACGGCGAGCGACGGCCGTTGACCGCTCAACCACTGCCAAGAGATTCGAAACGGAGAACTCGTGTCGAGACGATTCGACGTCAGCCAAGCCGATATCCGCGACCTCGTCTTCGACGAGTGTGCGCGTGTGGCCGACACGGGCAGTCTGCTCGTCATCCCCACCGACACCGTCTACGGGATCGCCGCGGATGCCTTCAGCGCCTCCGCGGTCGCGGCCCTGCTCGCAGCGAAGGGCCGCGGGCGCGACATGCCTCCACCGGTCCTCGTTCCCCGCTCGGAGACGATCTTCGGTCTCATCGACGGCGTCGATGAGACTCTGCTGGCACTCACCGCGCAATTCTGGCCCGGTCCGCTGACGATCATCGCGAACGCGCAGCCCTCGCTCGACTGGGACCTCGGCGACACCCACGGAACCGTGGCCGTGCGCATGCCCGACGACGAATACGCCCTGGCCCTGCTCGCCCGGACCGGGCCTCTGGCCGTCTCGAGTGCGAACATCTCTGGCCGACCGGCCGCTCAGACCGCCGACGATGCGCAGGAGATGCTCGGAGACGACGTCGACATCTACGTCGACGGGGGAGTCCGCGAGTCGGGGATGTCCTCGACGATCATCGACCTCAGCGGCGACACCCCGCGCATCGTCCGTTCCGGACCGATCACTGCCGATCAGCTGCGCGAGATCGTCCCCGACCTCATCGACCTGGACGGCTGAGTGCGCGCCTACCTGTTCATCCTCATCGTCTCCGCCCTCGTGGCGTACCTGCTGACCCCGATGGTCAAGCGGGTGGCCGAACGGGGGCGGATCTTCTCACCTCTGCGGGCCCGCGACGTGCATTCCGTCCCCACGCCGAGGTTGGGTGGAGTGGCGATGTTCGGTGGGCTGATCGTCGGCCTCGTCTTCGCCTCCCAGACGCCGTTCCTGCAGCGGATCTTCGTCGAACCCGGTCCGATCATCGGCATCGCCGGTGCCGCCGGACTGCTCTGTCTGCTCGGCGTCATCGATGACATCTGGGATCTCCATTGGATGGCCAAGCTCGCCGGACAGGCGCTGGCCGCCGGCTTCATGGCCATCAAGGGCGTGGCGCTGCTGTCCATCCCCTTCGGAGGAGTCATCATCGGCTCCCCGCGGATGTCGCTCATCATCACCGTCCTCGTCGTCCTCGTGACGATCAACGCCGTCAACTTCGTCGACGGACTCGACGGTCTGGCCGCCGGCGTTGTCGCGATCGGGGGCATCGCGTTCTTCATCTACTCCTACTGGCTCGCCCGCGACGCCTCACCGGAGTCGTATGCCAACCTCGCCTCGCTCATCATCGCGATCCTCGTGGGAGCGTGCCTGGGCTTCCTGCCGCACAACTTCAACCCCGCGCGGATCTTCATGGGCGACTCGGGATCGATGCTCATCGGCCTGCTGCTCGCGGCCTCGACGATTCGGGTGACCGGGCAGGTCGACCCTGCCCTGATCGGTCAGGAGAGGGCATTCGCCACCTTCATGCCGATCATTCTGCCGATTGCCGTGATGTTCCTGCCGCTGCTCGACCTCGGGCTGGCGGTGGTGCGCCGTCTGCGTGCCGGGCAGTCACCGTTCTCCGCCGACGCCAAACACCTCCACCACAGGATGCTGCGGCTCGGCCACTCACACGCTCGTGCCGTACTCATCCTCTACACCTGGACCGCGCTCATCGCCTTCGGTTCGGTGCTGCTCCTGTTCAAAGGATGGTTCTTCGTCGCCTGCGTCATCGGCGGCCTGGTCGCCATCACCCTGATCTTCACGTTCTACCCCCTGCGAATGCGTCAGAAAGCCAGAGAGGAAATCTCGTGACAGACCCGACACCGCGCCCCGAGACCGACGTCGAAGCCGCTTGGACCAGGGTCTGGAGGTCGCTGCTCGTGCGCGGCATCGTCCTCGTCATCGTCGTCGCCGCCCTCGGTATGGGCATCGGCTGGCTTGCCGCGGGCACGCCCGGTCTCGTCGGGGGAGCCGTGGGTGGGGGACTGGCCGCAGTCTTCATCATCATCACGCTGGTGACTATGTACCTGGGTCGGAACATGGGACTGACGACCATCGCCGGTCTGCTCGGCGTCGGCTTCCTGTTCAAGGCCTTCATCTTCATGATCGTCATCTGGCGGATCAAGGACGCGACCTGGCTCGACGGAACCGTGGCGTTCCTGACCATCGTCGTCGCCGTGCTCGGCAGCTCCATCGTCGAGGCGGTCACCGTCGTCAAGGGACGCGTCCCCTACGTCGATCCGGACGCGAAGTAGAGGGTTCGGCAGCGTGGCCGCTGGGATCGAACAGCCGATCAGCTGACCCACCGGTAACCCGCCCGCTGCCCCCGTCGACCAAGTGATGACGTGTCGGATAAAATCGCTGACAGAAATTGCACAGAGAAGCCTGATGAATTTGTCGGTGACTCTCTACAATTGGTAGAGTAGTTGCGGTGCTGGGGCGCAAGTTCGCCCTCTGTCGCTCCTGAACCTCAAGCCGTGCGTTGACTGCGCGGCCAAGGCCAGGCCATCAAGGCCCTTGACCATGGGAGAGAAATAACAACGTGGGAACACTCAACGCCGCGAACACAACGATCAGTGCTGCTGAAGGCGGCTTTCACGCGCCATCGATGGCGGAATTCTTTCCGGCGGCTTTCCTTTTTGAGGGCACTCCGTTCGAGATGAATCGCGTGATGCTCATCCGCGTCCTCGCTACGGTAGCCGTCGTCATCCTCCTCGCGGTCTGGGCCAAGCGGATGAAGCTCGTCCCCACGCGATTCCAGTCGGCAATGGAACTCGCCATGGAATTCGTCACCGTCGGCATCGCCGAGGACACGATGGGCAAGGACAAAGCGAAGAAGTTCATGCCGCTCATCGTGGCGATCTTCTTCGGCATCCTGTTCTGGAACGTCACGAAGCTCATTCCGTTCCTCAACATGCCCGGCACCGGCGTCATCGGACTGCCGATCGTCCTCACCCTCGTCGTCTACGTGACCTATCACTGGGCAGGCATCGCCGAGAAGGGCCTCGGCCGCTACCTGAAGGATTCTCTGATCCTTCCCGGAGTGCCGCCGGCCATGCACATCCTGCTCATCCCGATCGAGTTCATCACGAAGTTCGTCACCCAGCCGTTCACGCTGGCGATCCGACTCTTCGCGAACATGATGGTCGGCCACCTGTTGCTCGTCCTCTGCTTCTCGGCGACCAGCTTCTTCCTCTTCGACGCGTCGAACGGGTTCCAGTTCTTCTCGATCCTCACCTTCGCTGGAGGAATGTTCGTCTTCCTCCTCGAGATGCTGGTCGTCGTCCTTCAGGCGTACATCTTCGCACTGCTCGCCTGCGTGTACATCAATGCCGCTATCTCGGACGACCACTGAGATAGCTCCCAGAACCGTAACTCACGAGTTGCACGGTCGGGCCAACCACCCGACTCCATTATGAAAGGAAAAGCATCCTATGGATATGCTCGCCGCAGTTGAAGGTAGCGTTTCGACGATCGGTTACGGCCTCGCGGCCATCGGTCCCGGTATCGGTGTCGGTATCGTCATCGGCAAGACCATCGAGGGAACCGCTCGTCAGCCCGAGATGGCAGGCGCCCTGCGCGGAAACATGTTCCTCGGTATCGCTCTGATCGAGGCCCTGGCCCTCATCGGTATCGCCACCCCGTTCTTCCTGCCCTGATCTCGAAGAGGACTGAAAGATGACTCCGGTTACCATCGTCGCGTCCGAGGAGAACCCACTTCTCCCCGCGCTGTACGACATCGTCTGGAGTGCCGTCTGCCTGCTGATCGTCTTCCTGGTTGTTTGGAAGTACGTCCTGCCGGCCTTCAATAAGACCCTCGATGAGCGCGCCGAGCGCATTCAGGGTGGAATTGAGAAGGCCGAGAAGGTCCAGGCCGAAGCCGATCAGGCTCTGGCCGAGTATCAGAAGCAGCTCGCCGACGGTCGTGCAGAGGCTGCACGACTGCGCGCCGAGGCTCAGGAAGAGGGCGCTCAGATCATCGCCGACATGAAGGCACAGGCTCACACCGAGGCTGATCGCATCATTGCAACGGCACAGACCCAGATCGACGCCGAACGTCAGGCCGCCATGGTGCAGCTGCGTTCCGAGGTCGGCACGCTGGCCACGGACCTGGCTTCGCGCATCGTCGGTGAGTCGCTCACCGATGACCAGCGCTCGGCCAATGTGGTCGATCGCTTCATCGCCGATCTCGAGTCCGACTCCTCCGCGCAGCCGGTCAAGGGGGCGTGATGCTCCAGTCGAGCAGACTGTCCCTGCAGGCCGTTCTCGAAAACGCGAACTCCGAGATCTCGGCGGATGACCCCCGAGGCATCGGTGAAGGCACGCTCGCCGTCGTCGGAGTGCTGGCGGAGAATGTCGGGCTGCGCAAGGCCTTGGCGGACTCGTCCGAGTCGGCCGAGAAGAAGCAGCAGCTGCTGCGGACTCTGTTCTCGACTCGGACAACCGATGCGGTTCTGCGCATCGCGGATGCGGCCGTTGCCCAGCGATGGGCTCGTACCCAGGATCTGGTCACGAGCCTCGAGGTCGCAGGCGTGACTGCCGTGGCAGCCGCTGCCCAGGCCAATGGCGAACTCGGTCAGGTCGAAGAGGAAGTCTTCCGCTTCGCGCGCCTGCTGGAATCGGAGCACGAACTCGCTCGTGCTCTCGATTCGGAGGCGCCGGCGGAGACCAAGCGGAGCCTCGTCTCCGATCTGCTCTCCGGCAAGGCCAGCCCCGACACCATCACCCTGATCGCTCAGGCGGCACTGCATCCGCGCGGCCTCCGCGTGGCGACCGCACTCGATCAGTACAGCGACATCCTCGCGGCCCGGCAGCAGCGCTCGGTTGCGGACGTCACCGTCGCCAAGCCGCTGACCGAGGCGCAGACCGAGAAGCTGCAGTCGGCTCTGTCGGCGAGCTACGGTCGCGAACTCGTGCTCAATGTCCAGGTCGACCCCAGTGTCCTCGGGGGAGTCCGGGTCCAGGTCGGCGACGAGATGATGAACTCCACCGTGGCCGATCGACTGGCCGATGTGCAGCGCAAGCTCGCAGGTTGACACAAGTGGCCGGCTCCTCCGGCATAGGCGGCCCACCGGTCGTCGGACGCAAGATTTGAGTAAAGGAAGCAGGGAAACCAGATGGCGGAACTGACAATTCGCCCGGAAGAGATCCGGGACGCTCTCGGGAAGTTCGTTGATTCGTACAACCCGGAGAGCTCGGAGAAGACCGAGGTCGGCAAGGTCGTCACCGCTGGTGACGGCATCGCCCACGTCTCCGGTCTGCCCGGAACCATGGCCAACGAACTCCTCCGATTCGAAGACGGCACCCTGGGCCTGGCCCAGAACCTCGACGAACGGGAGATCGGCGTCGTCATCCTCGGTGAGTTCTCCGGAATCGCCGAAGAGCAGAACGTCTACCGTACCGGCGAGGTCCTCTCGATCCCGGTCGGCGACGGATACCTCGGTCGCGTCGTCGATCCGCTGGGTCGTCCCGTCGACGGTCTCGGCGACATCGAAACCGTCGGTCGTCGTGAGCTCGAGCTCCAGGCCGCAGGCGTGATGGATCGCCAGGAAGTGCGCGAGCCGATGCAGACGGGCTACAAGAGCATCGATGCGATGATCCCGGTGGGACGCGGACAGCGTCAGCTGATCATCGGCGACCGCAAGACCGGCAAGACCGCTCTGGCGATCGACACGATCATCAATCAGAAGGCCAACTGGGAGACCGGCGACCCGAAGAAGCAGGTCCGCTGCATCTACGTCGCTGTCGGCCAGAAGGGTTCCACGATCGCCGGCGTCCGCCGCAGCCTCGAAGAGGCCGGCGCGCTCGAATACACGACGATCGTGTCCTCGCCCGCTTCCGACCCCGCCGGCTACAAGTACCTGGCGCCCTACGCCGGTTCTGCCATCGGTCAGCACTGGATGTACGACGGCAAGCACGTCCTCATCGTGTTCGACGACCTCTCGAAGCAGGCCGAGGCCTACCGTGCAGTGTCGCTGCTCCTGCGTCGTCCGCCGGGCCGCGAGGCCTACCCGGGTGACGTCTTCTACCTGCACTCGCGTCTGCTGGAACGCTGTGCGAAGCTCTCCGACGAGCTCGGCGGCGGTTCGATGACCGGTCTGCCGATCATCGAGACCAAGGCCAACGACGTCGGCGCGTTCATTCCGACCAACGTCATCTCGATCACCGATGGTCAGATCTTCCTGCAGTCGGACCTCTTCAACGCCGGGCAGCGTCCTGCTGTCGACGTCGGTGTGTCGGTCTCCCGCGTCGGCGGTGCCGCCCAGACGAAGGCGCTCAAGGGCGTCTCCGGTACGCTGAAGATCTCGCTGGCTCAGTACCGTTCGCTCGAGGCATTCGCCATGTTCGCCTCCGACCTCGACGAGGCGACGAAGCGCGATCTGGCTCGCGGTGCACGCCTGACCGAACTGCTCAAGCAGGGTCAGTACGCTCCGATGCCGTTCGAGAAGCAGACCGTGTCGATCTTTGCCGGCACCAACGGCTACCTCGACGAGATTCCTGTCGAGGACGTCCTGCGGTACGAATCCGAGCTGCACGAGTACATCGAGCGCAAGACCGGAATCTTCACGACCATTCGTGAGACCCTCAAGCTCGATGACGACACCACCGAAGAGCTCAAGTCGGCACTGGCCGGATTCTCCGAGGAGTTCGTCAGCGCGGATCAGGGTGGATCGAAGGCCGGCAGCGAAGACACCGCCGCTGCCTCCGCGGATGATGTCGAGCAGGAGCAGATCGTTCGGCAGAAGCGTTGAACCTGTTCCGTAACGGCGAAAGGAAGAACTGATGGGAGCCCAGCAGAGGGTCTTCAAACAGAAGATCCGCTCGACACAGTCCTTGAGGAAGATCTTCAAGGCGATGGAGCTCATCGCTGCTTCGCGGATTCAGAAGGCCATCGCCCGCTCACAGGCGGCGAGCCCGTATGCGAACGCCCTGACCCGTGCGGTCTCGGCGGTCGCCAGCGAGTCGAACGTCGATCACGTGCTGACCACGGAGTCGGAGAACGTCAAGCGGGCCGCAGTGCTCGTCATGGGACCCGACCGTGGGTTCGCGGGAGCCTATTCCGCGAACCTGCTGCGCGAGGCCGAAGAGCTCGTCCGGCTTCTGCACGAAGAGGGCAAGGACGTGAAGCTGTTCACGGTCGGCGGCAAGGCGAAGAACTACTACACCTTCCGCGATCGTCCGATCGAACGCGCCTGGACCGGCTTCTCCGAGAACCCGACCGCCGAGGTGGCTCGGGAGATCGGTGAGGCACTGTTGGAGGACTTCGATCCGGAGAATCCTGACGCGGGTCTCGACGAGATCTACATCGTCTTCACGAAGTTCGTCTCGAGCGTCAATCACGATCCCGAGTACCGGCGCCTTCTGCCGCTCGAAGTCGTCGACGCCGACGAGGCGAGCACGGGTGGAGCGGCCGAATCGACCGATGACGGCACTGCGTTCCCTCTCTACGAGTTCGAACCCAGTGCGGAGGCCGTGCTCGACGCATTGCTGCCGCGGTACATCGATTCGCGCATCCTCTCGGCGCTGCTGAGCGCATCGGCCTCCGAGCAGGCCTCGCGCCAGGCCGCGATGAAGACGGCCACGGACAACGCGGACGATCTCATCAAGACCTACACCCGGTTGGCCAATACGGCTCGCCAGGCGGAAATCACCCAGGAACTCACCGAGATCGTCGGTGGGGCGGATGCCCTCGCGGCATCGGCAGCCGGCGACTGACCGGCGAGAGCAGAGAGAAAGAGACCATGACTGCCACAGCAACGGAAACCTCTCCGGCACAGGGCACAGCCCTCGGTCGGATTTCCCGAGTCATCGGCCCGGTTGTCGACATCGAGTTCCCGCTCGACTCCGTGCCAGAGATCTACAACGCACTGACCACCTCGGTGGAGCTGTCCGAAGGCACGCGCAAGCTGACCTTCGAGGTCGGCCTCCAGCTGGGCAACGGACTCGTCCGCGCCGTGTCGCTGCAGCCGACCGACGGCCTGGTCCGCGGTCAGGAAGTCGTCGACACCGGTGCACCGATCTCGGTGCCCGTCGGTGACGTCACCAAGCACCACGTGTGGAACACCACCGGTGACTGCCTCAACCTCGCCGACGGTGAGCAGCTCGAGATCTCCGAGCGCTGGCCCATCCACCGCCCGGCACCGGCCTTCGACGAACTCGAGTCGAAGACCGAGATGCTCGAGGTCGGCATCAAGAGCATCGACCTCCTGACCCCCTACGTGCAGGGTGGAAAGATCGGTCTGTTCGGCGGCGCCGGCGTCGGCAAGACCGTGCTCATCCAGGAGATGATCTTCCGCATCGCTCACAACCACTCGGGCACCTCGGTGTTCGCCGGTGTGGGTGAGCGCACCCGTGAGGGCAACGACCTCATCATGGAGATGGACGAGGCAGGCGTGTTCAAGGACACCGCACTGGTCTTCGGGCAGATGGACGAGCCGCCAGGCACCCGTCTGCGCGTGGCCCTGGCGGCCCTGACCATGGCGGAATACTTCCGCGATGTGCAGAACCAGGACGTGCTGCTGTTCATCGACAACATCTTCCGTTTCACCCAGGCCGGCTCCGAGGTCTCGACCCTGCTGGGTCGCATGCCCTCCGCCGTGGGCTACCAGCCCAACCTGGCTGACGAGATGGGTCTGCTCCAGGAGCGGATCACCTCGACGCGGGGCCACTCGATCACCTCGATGCAGGCGATCTACGTCCCCGCCGACGACTACACGGACCCGGCACCGGCCACGACGTTCGCTCACCTCGATGCGACCACCGAGCTCAGCCGTGACATCGCCTCCCGTGGTCTGTACCCGGCGATCGACCCGCTGGCTTCGTCCTCGCGCATCCTCGATCCGCTGATCGTCGGTGACGAGCACTACCGCGTGGCCAACGAGGTCAAGGCGATTCTGCAGAAGAACAAGGAGCTGCAGGACATCATCGCCATCCTCGGTGTCGACGAACTCGGTGAAGAGGACAAGCTCGTCGTTCACCGCGCCCGTCGCATCGAGCAGTTCCTCTCGCAGAACACCTACACCGCTGAGAAGTTCACTCAGGTTCCCGGTTCGACTGTGCCGCTTGCCGACACGATCGAAGGCTTCTCGAAGATCTGCTCCGGCGAGGTCGACCACATCCCGGAGCAGGCGTTCTTCAACGTCGGCGGCCTGGACGATGTGATGCGCAACTACGAAGAGATGCAGAAGTAAGCCATGGCGACACTCGAAGTGAATGTCGTGGCTGCCGATCGCGAAGTGTGGGTCGGTGAGGCCAAGCGCGTCATCGCCCGCACTCTCGACGGCGAGATCGGCATCCTGGCAGGTCATGAGCCTGTCCTGGGTGTCGTCGCCGATGGCGAGGCGCGGATTCTCACCACCGGTGAGGAGACCATCAGGGTCAAGGCTGATGGTGGTTTCCTCTCGGTGGAGAACAATCGCGTGATCATTGCCGCTGATCAGGCCGAACTTCTCTGATCTGCACGTTACACTGGCAACCGTGAACCCTTCTGTCCTGCTGATCGTTCTGCTCTCATTGGTAGGACTCGCGCTTGCTCTGATCGTCGTCGTGACGATCCGACGCAGGTCGATCTCGAAGCTCTCGGGTGCTTTCGACTGTTCCATCAACGTGGGCGAGGAGTATTCTTCTCGCCCACGTTGGCGTTTGGGTGTCGCGGTCTTCTCGGTAGCGTCCCTGGACTGGTATCCGGTGTTCGCTCTGACCCGGCGGGCGGCATTCCGGTTGCCGCGGGCCGATCTCGACATCCTCGTGCGGCGCAAGCCGACCTCGGGGGAGCAGTACTCCGTTCTGCCCGATGCCGTCGTCGTCGACTGCTCCTACGGCAAGGCGGATGGTCGTCCGCGTTCGGTGTCGTTGGCGATGGACACCGAGTCGCTGTCCACGATGGCCTCGTGGCTGGAGTCCTCGCCTCCCGGTTTCAATCCGACGATGGGACGTTTCACCTGATGGATGTCTTCCGTTTGACAGGTCCGTCGCGTCTGCACGGCGTCATCGACGTCAGGGGCGCGAAGAACAGTGTTCTCAAGCTCATGGCGGCCAGCCTGCTGGCCGTCGGTCGGACCACTATCACGAATGTTCCTGCGATCCTCGATGTGAGGATCATGGTCGAACTCCTCGTACGGCTCGGCTGCGAAGTCGACTACGATTCGACCGCTGGGGTCGTGAGCATCGATGTGCCCGACGAGGTCGGGATCCAAGCCGACTACGAACTGGTCCGTGCGATGCGCGCGTCGATCTCCGTGCTCGGCCCGCTGACCGCGCGGATGCGCGCAGCCCACGTCGCTCTTCCCGGGGGCGACGCCATCGGTTCGCGCGGCCTCGACATGCACCAGGCCGGGCTCGAGGCCCTCGGCGCCGAGGTACACCTCGATCACGGCTATTTCGTCGCCGAAGCCCCTGACGGTCTGCGCGGAACCGAGATCGTGCTCGAATTTCCCTCGGTGGGAGCCACCGAGAACCTCGTCATGGCCGCCACGCTGGCGCAGGGATCGACGACGATCTCGAATGCCGCCCGCGAACCCGAGATCGTCGACATCTGCACGATGCTCGTCGAGATGGGTGCGGACATCGACGGCATCGGAACCTCCGAACTCACCATCACCGGCGTCTCAGCGCTGCGACCGGTGACCCACCGGACGGTGGGCGACCGCATCGTCGCCGGCACGTTCGCCTTCGGCGCCGCACTCAGCGGCGGCGACGTCACCGTTCGCGGCGTCGGGCTCGAACTCATGCCGAACATCGGGCTCAAGCTCAGGGATTCCGGAGCGAGCGTCGATGACCTCGGTGAGATCAGCCTCGGCGATGGGACCATCGGTCACGGCTTCCGCGTGATCGGTGCCGAACGTCCGCATGCGATCAGGGTCGCCACCATGCCGTTCCCCGGTTTCCCCACCGACCTCCAGCCGTTCGTCATTGCCCTCAACTCGGTGTCCGACGGCATCGGACTGCTCTCGGAGAATCTGTTCGAGGCTCGGTGGCGATTCGTCCAGGAGATCGCCCGCCTCGGCGCGAAGGTGCGCATCGACGGCAACCATGCGCTCGTCACCGGCAGCGAGAGCCTCTCCGGCGCCGAGGTCGAGGCCTCGGATATCCGCGCCGGGGCCGGTCTCGTCATGGCTGCCCTGCGTGCCGGGGGAGTGACCGAGGTGTCGGGCATCGATCACATCGAGCGCGGCTACGAGAACTTCGTGGCCAACCTGCGCAGCCTCGGCGTCGACATCGAACGCGTCGAGAAGCGCGACGTACTCAGTTTCGAGTAGCCCGCCACCCGCGATCAGGCCCCGCCACACTCGCCCAGGCTCTTCTTCGCTACGCTCGTTCAAGCCGACGCGCGTCTGTCGAGAGCTGTTTCGCTCGTTCAAGCCGGAGCGCGTCTGTGGAACGGTCGACGGCTCGCGATGTGCGCTTCGCCTTGAACGAGGTCTGCCGACGGTTGCATTTCTCCCCGCAGACAGCTCTATAGCGCCACTTCGTCAGCGTGCAGGACGTAGAACTCGCCACCTGTGCGCACGAGTCGATGATTATCCACAGGGCGAATTCTCGGGGTGGCCACGGCACGGTCCGGTCGCTCATGCTTGGTGGCATGTATGGATGTCTGACGACGGCCGCTCTCAACGCCGCGGGGTGGGACTGTCATCGCATCAAAGCGGCTGAGCGATGCTGTCTGCGGCGGTTGGAGCGGGGTCGCTACCTCGTCACGACAGTGTGTGACAACCCTGCACACAGCTTCGTCGCCGCGATCGCCGAGGCTTCCAGGACGACTCTGCCCAAGGAGGCGAAGGGCCAGCGCAAGCGTGCCGAGGATGTGAGGATCCTGGTCCGATCTTATGTCGATCGCATGCCTCCGGACTCGGTGTTCTCCCACCGCAGCGCACTCGTCGTCCACGCCCTTCCGATTCCCTATATCGACCGGAGCGAGGTTTACGCTGAATCGGTCAATCCCCGCTACGGCGTGCGTCTGGCGAACATGCTGGTCAGGCGTCGGTCGATGGACACCGGTGCGCATGAGATCGTCAATGGGATTCCGGTCACGACCGTACTGCAGACAATGCTCGACATCGCTCGCGACTGCCCACTGGCATTCTCCGTGGCAGTGCTCGACTCCGCGGTGCGCGAATCGGTCCTGACGTCCAACGAGATCCGGACCTATTTCGAATCCCACCCGGTTCGCACTGGCACTCGGAAGATCCTGACCGCGCTCGACAACATCGACAGTCGCCGGGAGAGTGTGGCGGAGCCGATCTGCGCGGTGCGCTTCGTTGAGCATTCGATCTCCGGATTCGAACCGCAGGTCGACATCTGCGATGAGAGCGGCAGGCATCTGGCACGGACGGATTTCGCAGATGTCCGCGCCAAAGTGATCGCGGAGGTCGACGGAGCGGCGAAGTACCACCTCGACGGCGGCGATCCTCAGCAGTCGTTCGAACGCGAGAGGAGTCGCGAGTATACGCTCCGCAACGAAGGGTGGATGGTCTTTCGGATCCGCTGGAGCGAGCTGTTCACCGCCGACGCCTTTCTGCGCATCAAGGAAACTGTGCGCCGGCGCGTGGTCGTCGACGAGAGACGGCAGCGGGAAGTGTGATCCGCGACCTCGCTCAGGGCGGACAGCGTCTCTAGATCGGTGCATGACTCGACAGAGGTGTTCCGCCTTGAACGATGGCAGAGGACAGGCGCGTGTGGTGGACGGACGCGCGTGGCCTTGAACGATGGCAGAGGACAGGCGCGTGTGGTGGACGGACGCGCGTGGCCTTGAACGACGGCAGAGGACCAGCGTCAAGGCGTGAGGTAGGACGGCGCGGCTCTGTCCAGCCGAGGATCACCCCGGGCTGAGACAGCCGAATAGAGGCAGACCAGCCGATCAGAAGAGGCGCGAGTCCGGATCGTCCATACCGCGCAGAGCGTCGTAGTCGAGGACGACGCAGCGGATGCCGCGGTCCTCGGCGAGCGTCCGCGCCTGGGGCTTGATCTCCTGAGCGGCGAATACCCCTTCGACAGGGCTGAGCAGAGGATCACGGTTCATCAGCTCGAGGTAGCGCGTGAGCTGTTCGACCCCGTCGATGTCTCCGCGACGTTTGATCTCGATCGCTACGGACTTCTGCACACTGTCCTTGGCCAGAATGTCGACCGGACCGATCGCTGTCATGTATTCGCGACGGACGAGGCTGTATCCGGTGCCGAGGGTCTCGATATGCTCGGCCAACAGCTCCTGCAGATGCGCCTCGACGCCGTCTTTGACCAGACCGGGATCGACCCCGAACTCGTAGCTGTCATCGGAGATCACCTCGGCGATGGAGATGATGAGACGATCACCGGTCTTCGTCTGGGAGACCTCCCACAACTCGGTCAGACCGGCGGCCGTCTGCTCGGCGTCCGGCTCGACGTGCCGGATCGTACACGGGGGAGTCATCCAGTTGAGCGGCTTGTATGAACCGCCGTCGGAATGGATGAGGATCGACCCGTCTGCCTTGAGCATGATGAGGCGGGTAGCCATCGGGAGGTGGGCGGTCAGACGACCGGCATAATCAACGGAGCATTCGGCAATGACAAGACGCACGCGCTTCAGCCTACGTGAGACAATGGGCCAATGCCACGATCTTCATCCTCGCGTCGCACGAACAAATGGCAGCGGAGTCCCAGAGACCTCTCTGATGCGGTGTCCGGGATGCGCACCAGCCGCTCACTTTCGGACGGGACCTGGTCGGTGCAGACGGTGCGAGGCAGCGATTCCGGCAAGGTCTACGTGTGCCCCGGTTGCGGACGCGAGGTCAGTGCGTCCTCGACTCACATCGTCGCCTGGCGACAGGAGGCCAGGCACGGAGTGGAGATCGGAGTCGACAGCCGGCGGCACTGGCACCCGCGCTGCTTCGAACGCTTCAGATGATGAGGGCGGTCGACGTGATCCGACAGCGACCCAGTGGAATGACGCGGGACGCACTGGGCCCATAAAGGACGCACTGGCCTCACTCAGGATGCAGCAGAACGGCGAAGGGACCCGCGAACGGGTCCCTTCGGTCTATTCATCCCTCAGCGATGCGATCGCTGCGAGTTCAGCGCAGCGAGTTGCGTGAACGGCTGGTCTTCGCGCTGTCCTTCTTCGAACCGGATACCTGAGCATCGATCGAGATGGTGTCCTCGTCGGTGGCTCCATTGGGCAGGTCGTCACCCTTCCCGCCCTGGTCAGCGGATTCATCGGAGGACTCAGCTGACTCCCCGTTCGTGTCGGCGGAGTCTTTCGAGCCGCTGGAGCTCGTGCCCTGCTGCGCCCCCTGGTGTCCCTGTGACTTCGCAGCGCTCTGACCGGTCTCGCTGTTCTGCGAATTCTTCTCGCCTGCGGACTCGGCCTCGGTGCCAGCGGCAGCAGCCTTCGTCGACGCATCGCCCTCTGCGGCGGAGTCGTCCGACGTGGCAGCGGCTCCGTCGGAGTCGCCACCGGACGAACCGTCCGAATCGGCGGAGTCCTCGGCCAGCAGATCCTCGAGCTCCTGACCGTCTGCGATCTGTTCTGTGGCGTGGGAGGCTGACTCTGCCTTCGCAGGATCGATGCTGTCACCGCCCATGACACCGGGCATGGCGAACAGCGATCGCAGCTGATCGAGCTGTGCGGTGATGGTCTTGCGCTGCTTCGTGAGCAGGTCGACCTGAGACTGGGCGGAGGCCACATTGCGCTTGGCCTCGGCGGCGGATTCCTCGATGGTGGCCTCTGCGGTGGCGCGAGCCTCGGTGATGAGGGCCTGAGCGCGGGACTTTCCATCGGCGATGATCTCGTCGGCCTTCTTCACGGCGTCCGTGCGCGTGGTCTCCGCGCGCTCCGCGGCCTCCTTGGCCTCAGCATCGGCCTTCGCCGCCCGTGCCTGGGCATCGTCGATGAGCTTCTTGTTCTCGGCCTGCGCCTCTTCGTAGCGCTTCTTGCGTTCGGATTCTGCGTCCTTGCGCTTGGCCGCGAGCTCGACGTCGAAGTCGTTGCCGGCCTTCTTCGACGCTTCATCGCGGGCCTTCGCGGCGGCGAGGAGTTCGTCGGCCTGAGCCTGCGCGGCCGCCACGGTCTCCTCGGCCTCGGTCTTCGCCGCGGCACGCAGATCGGCGCCTTCCTTCTCAGCGTTCGCACGCAGCTCGGAGAGCTCGAGGTCGAGGCTCTCGCGCGCTTCCTTGGCCGAAGCGGCATTGGCTTCCCTGGCCTGGTTGGTCTCCCGCTCGGTCGTCGCCTTGAGCTCGGCGGCGCGCTTCTCCGCGGCCTTGACGGTCTCCTCGGCGCGCAGCTCGGCCGACGAGATGATCGCATCGGCCTCGGACCGTGCATTGGACAGGGTGTCATTGCTCTCGGTGTGCATCCGGGCGCGGGCGGACGCCGCCTCGGCGCGGGCCTTGTTGCGGATGGTCTCGGCATCGGAATTGGCCTGAGCCAGCGTTTCACGGGCCTGGGATTCGGCGATTTTGAGCAGGTGGTCGATGCGGCTGCCGGGAGGGCCCGAGGCCTCGGCATTGTCGTTCGCAGCCTTCTTCAGCTGGGCCTTCGCCTCCGAGAGCTCACCGGCGATCTGCAGCTTCGCCCGGTCGGCATTGATGACCTGGCTCCGCGCATCCGCCAGCGCTTTGCGGACCGACTCGACCTCGGTGCGCAGCTGCTGCAGGCGCGAATCGACTTCACTCTTTTCGTAGCCGCGCATCGCTGTGCGGAATTCTTCGGTGGGCGTCACTGAAGCGAACTCCTGTCGTCTGGAAGGGATGATCTGGGCTGTCCTCGTCCTACTCTAACGGAGACTCCATGAGTGTTGGGTGCGAATGCACGACAGTGGACAGAGGCGATCGAAGACGTGGGACGGGACCCCGTGACCGAGGCCACAGTCTCCTCGACTACGCTGGGGCATATCGAACAACACACGTGCCGGGATCAGGTTTCCGGCGCGGAACCGAGGAGGAGAAATGGCAGACGCAGTGATCGTCGCCGGAGCGCGCACACCATTCGGACGGCTGCAGGGTGAGCTGTCGAAACTCAGCGCTGTCGAGCTCGGCGGAAACGCCATCGCCGGGGCACTCGAGCGTGCCGGCATCAAGGGCGACGACGTCGACTACGTCATCATGGGCCAGGTGCTCCAGGCCGGCAACAGCCAAGGGCCCGCACGACAGGCGGCCGTTGCCGGGGGTATCCCCATGTCCGTGCCTGCCGTGACCGTCAACAAGCTCTGCCTGTCCGGGATCAACACGATCACCCAGGCTGCCCAGCTCATTCGTGCCGGTGAGTACGACGTCGTCGTCGCGGGCGGACAGGAATCGATGAGCCAGGCCCCGCACATGCTCATGAAGTCGCGTTCGGGGTATAAGTACGGCGACGTCGTCGTCAAGGACCATACGGACTACGACGGCCTGTGGGATGCGTTCACCGATCAGGCCATGGGCGGTCTGACCGAAGACGCCAACGCCGGAGACCGTGAGTTCTCCCGCGAGGAGCAGGACGCGTTCTCCGCTCGTTCGCACCAGCGTGCCGCCCAGGCACAGCAGGCGGGTGCCTTCGACGACGAGATCGTCCCTGTGACCATCAGCTCGCGCAAGGGAGACGTCACCGTCTCGGCCGATGAGGGAGTGAGAGCCGACACGACCGTCGAATCACTGTCCAAGCTGCGCCCATCGTTCCGCAAGGACGGAACGATCACCGCCGGCAATGCCTCCCAGATCTCCGACGGCGCGTGCGCCGTCGTGGTGATGTCACGCGAGAAGGCCGAGGAGCTCGGCGCGCCGATTCTTGCGGAAATCCGGTCCCACGCGTGGACGGCAGGACCCGATTCGACCCTGCAGCATCAGCCCTCGCAGGCGATCAGGGCCGCGGCCGAGCGCGAAGGCGTGGCCGCGGACTCCTTCGATCTCTACGAGATCAACGAGGCGTTCGCCGCCGTCGGCCTGGCCAGCTCGAAGGACCTCGGCATCGACGCGGAGAAGGTCAACGTCAACGGCGGTGCGGTGGCACTCGGCCACCCCATCGGTGCCTCCGGGGCTCGGATCGTCCTGACCCTCGCGCTCGAACTCCAGCGCCGAGGCGGCGGATCCGGAATCGCCGCCCTGTGCGGAGGCGGCGGTCAGGGCGACTCGCTCATCGTCAGCGTTCCACCTCGGGCCTGAGACTCAATCCGGAAGCGGCGGTGCCGTCGGCATCGTCGTCCGGTTCATACGAGGCCGACACCGAGGCGGGGGACCGTTCCGGTTCCCCGCCTCCCACAGAAGAAGGAGAGGCAATATGCTCGCAGCATTCTCAGTCGCCCCCAGCGGGGGAGAAGACTCGGACGCTTCTGTCCACGACGCCGTGGCGGCGGCCGTGGACATCGTCCGACGTTCCGGGCTGCCGCACCGCACCGATGCGATGTTCACGACTGTCGAAGGCGAATGGGACGAGGTCTTCGCGGTCATCAAAGCGGCCACCGATGCCGTCGGAGAATACGGCACGAGGGTGTCGCTTGTGGTCAAAGCTGATATCAGGCCGGGATACACCGGGGAGCTCGACGGCAAGCTCGAGCGCCTGGAGAAGGCGATCGACGCCCGCGGCGAGAGCTGATCGAAATTTCCAGGATTCTCACAGTGACGTGGCTCATGTAGAGGACTACCCTTTTTCCAACAGGACAAAGGAGATGAACAATGAACGGTGCCAAGTACTTCTCGATCGCTACGGGCCTGACCCTGTTGGCCCTGCTGGGCTTCATGCTCGCAGGCTTCTTTCCGATCATCGTCGACTTCGCGTTCGGCATCGAAGCCGTCGCAGTGATCCTCGCTCTTACCGGTGTCGCAGTGGTGTCATTCGTGACCGTGCGCAAAGCACTCGAACAGGCCGCGCGCCGCTACTGAACCGCCGCTGACCGGCCGACGCCAGCGCTGAGCCCCGGTCCGTGGGCGCGGACTCCGAGAGCCCCGCTCCGCCCGGGGCCGCTTTCTGTTCTCCGGCGGCCATCGGTTACGATGTGTGAGCCTCCGTAGCTCAGTCGGATAGAGCAACCGCCTTCTAAGCGGTAGGTCGCGGGTTCGAGCCCCGCCGGGGGCGCTTTTCGAGCCACGGAACGCTCATCCCGGCGAACACTCGTCCCACATCATCCACGCCCACCGAATTCTCCACTCACGGCACTCCCGTACGGGCAGATCCGATGCGAGCCCGGCGCACTCATGCGCCCGCGTGCGGTCCGGCAGTGAGCCGTCGCGGGCAATTGTGCTCCGATACGGCGTGGCAATTGGTGCCGAGCTGGGAAAACATAGAGAGTGGATGCGTGATGACAGAGAGCAAGAGTGCCGTGACGCCGCCGGTCGGCCAAGCGTTGAACGATATCGTCAAGCGCGTATCCGAAACGCGCTTCACCCTGCGCACCGATGACTTCGAAGACGGTCGCGCTGCGCACTCGGCGCTGACCGCGGAACTGAACGACTATGTGCTGCCGCGCATCAACCGCGCACGCACCCCCTTCCTCATCGCTGTAGGGGGATCCACCGGAGCCGGCAAGTCGACTCTCGTGAACTCCCTGGTGGGTCGGACCGTCAGCCCCGCAGGCGTGCGTCGACCGACGACCGGCAATCCGGTCGTGATCCACAATCCGGCAGATGCCAAGTTCTTCGATTCTGAGCACTTCCTGCCGGATCTGCCGCGCAGCACCGATCCCGAGTCCACTCGGCCGGGCGTCGTCCTCATCCCCGATGAGAGCGTCGAGTCCGGCACCGCGATCCTCGACTGCCCCGACATCGATTCAATTTCAGCGACCAACCGCGAACTCTCGCGCCGAACTCTGCTCAGCGCGGACCTGTGGCTTTTCGTCACCACCGCCAACCGATACGCAGATGCCGCCCCGTGGACGCTGCTGAAGACTGCGGCGGCACGGAGCACCTCGGTGGCCATCGTCCTTGACAGGGTTCCGCCCGAGGCCAATCGCGAGGTCAGGCACCACCTCTCGAGTCTGCTCGCCGAGGCGGGGCTGGCCAACTCGCCTATCTTCTCCGTGGCCGAACTCGAGCTCGAAGACGGTCTGCTTCCGCATGCGGCGATCTATCCGATCCGCTCGTGGGTCGCGCAGGTGGGAGCCGAGGGCGCATCGCTCCAACGCATTCGGTCGAGAACCCTGAGTGGTGCGGTCGCCGCGCTGCCGGGAAGAGTTCACTCACTCGCCGGACATGCCGAGGCTCAGGAACAGGCTCACGCCGCGCTGGCGTCATCTGTCGACACGGTCTTCCGCACGGCTGACTCACGGCTCGCCGAAGTGTTCTCCGATGGCCGTGTTCTCCACGGTGAAGTGAATGCCAGGTGGCAGGACTTCGTGGGAACGGGTCAGCTGTTCCGCGGTCTCGAACCGACCATGGCGCGCATGCGCGACCGGATCTCTGCGGCGGTGACCGGCAAACACGATGCCGCCACCCCGCTGCACATCGCAATTCTGCGCAGTGCGGCCGTGTCCCTGCGCGAGCAGGCGATCGGCGTGGTCGACGATGTCAACTCCGAATGGCGCAATACAGCTGCAGGAGCCGCGCTCATCGATGAGCAGCCGGAACTGCGGCATGTCGGATCCGGTCTCGAAGGGGCCGTCAAATCAGCCGTCAGCGGATGGTCGGACGAGGTGAACGCACTCGTGCGTGATCTCGGTCAGGGCAAGAAGTCCAAGGCACGCATCCTCTCCTTCGGCGTCGCCGGCGTCTGCGCGGTGCTCGAATACGCAGCCTTCTGGGATCCGCAGCATTCCGGTACCGCTGAACCGGCCGCCCGCCAAGGCGCAGGTGTGGCACTGAGCCTGGCGGAGACCATCTTCGGGGAGGCGGAGGCGCGCGAACTCATCGCTTCGATCCGGCAGCGGTTCCTCTCCGCCGCTGCGGGAATAGTCGCCGACTGCCGGGCACCATTCGACAACGCACTGAGACTATCCGCGGTACCGGCGCGGCAAGCGGGCGCGCTGCGCTCGTCCGGTGAACGACTTGAGGTGGCATTGTGAACAGTTCTGCGCAGACCGAGATCCGACGTCTGGCCGAAGGCATCCGACATTCGCTGTCTCTGAGTCAGGACAAGCTCGGCGGCGACGTGCGTGCAGATGCTCAGAACCTGCTCGACCGTGCCGAAGACCGCCTTGGCCTGGGGGAGGACTTCACCGTGGTGGCGTTCGCCGGGTCAACAGGATCGGGCAAGTCCTCTCTATTCAACGCGGTCGCCGGTCTCGAGATCGCTCGTGTGGGTGTTCGCCGTCCGACGACATCGCGGCCGACCGCGTGCGTCTGGGGCGAGGGCGGCAACGATGTCCTGAACTGGCTGCGTGTGCCCGAACGGAGCCGAACCTGGCGCGAATCGGCACTCGACGGCGACGACCAACGACGGCTGCACGGACTCATCATCCTCGACCTGCCCGACCACGACTCGACTGCCGTCGAGCATCGTGTCGAGTCCGACCGCCTCGTCGGACTCGTCGACGTCGTCTTCTGGGTGGTCGACCCGCAGAAGTATGCGGACTTCTCCCTGCACTCGGACTACCTGGCCAAACTCGCCGAGAACAGTTCGAACATGGTCGTCGTCCTCAACCAGATCGACAAGCTCAGTCCTGAGGAGCAGAAGGCGGCCGTCGACCATCTGCGGCATCTGCTCAATGAAGACGGCCTGAGTGAGACGAACGTGAGGGTGTCCTCGGCGACGACACGGGATGGGATTCCGGAGCTGCGGAGCATTCTTGCCGACACGGTCGACTCGAAGGACGCGGCGGCCGAACGTCTGCTTGCCGACATGCAGGCGATGGCCAAACGGATCCGCACCGAGCTCGGGGAGCCCGTGGCGCCACCGGACGAGCTGCCGGGAGCATCGCGCCTGGTCGAGACGATGTCCGACGCGGCAGGAGTCGAAGCCGTGGCGCAGACCGTTCACGACGACTACATCCGCCGGGCGTATCGCAAGACGGGCTATCCAGTGCTCGCCTGGATGCAGCGCAACGCTCCCGACCCTCTCGGCGCCAAGCACGGACAGGGCCGCGACGAACTCGTGCGGGCCTCGGTTCCGGCCACGACGAAGGCCCAGAACTCGCATGTGAGACTGATGGCCCACGAACTCATCAGCGAATCGGTGGCGACGATGCCGCAGGCGTGGCAGAACGATGCCGCCGAGGCCGAGAAGACGAGCACAGCCGAACTCTCGGAGAACCTCGACTCGGCCGTCACGGCTGTGGATATCACACGACAGAGTCCCGGATGGTGGTCATTGGCCAACGCCCTGCAGATCATCTTCTTCGTGGCAACGATCATCGGCATCGTCGGGGTCATCGTGTCCGCGCTGGTCGCGGCTCTCGGCGCGGGGTCTCTGCCGACGTGGTGCTGGATTCTCAGCATCGGCATCCTCGTGATCGGACTCATCGGCTCGCTCATCACCTCACTGATGTCGAAGTCCGCCCGAAGCAGGGGAGCGAAGGACGCAGCTGCAGAGGTCGACGGAAAGCTGCGCGATGCTGTGGGTCGAGTCGCCCAGAGTTCCTACCTCGATCCGGTCAAGCGCGTGATCGGAGAGCACCGGCGGGCGTTCGAGATGCTCAGCTGAGACTTCAACGCACGGGTCATCTGACTCGAGCGCGAATGCCCTGTGGACGGAGATCGTCTTTCCACAGGGCATTCGGCGTCTCTGGACACGGCGGCGAAGTTCCAGGCTGACTGATGATGCGCACGTCCACCGATGGGCGGGTGCACTCGACAATTCGAAGGAGCCTCCGATGTCCGCCATTCCGATCACGCTGACCGGCACCATCGCCACCGCCCCCGCTGCCCGGACGCTGCCGTCCGGACGAGCCTGTGCGTCCTTTCGACTGGCAGTCAACCACTGGCGCATAGACAAAGATACGGGCGAGTTCATCGACGACGGCACCTCGTGGTTCAGCGTCGACTGCTACGGCGACCTGGCCAGCAACTCCTCGATGACACTTCAGCCGGGTACTGCGGTGATCGTCACCGGCAGTCTGAAGATCCGTCAGTGGGACAACGGCGATCGCAGCGGGATCGCCCCGACTGTCGTGGCCGACCACATCGGGCCCGACCTGCGCTACGGCACCGCGCACTACCGGAGGTCGAAGGCCCCCGATCGCGGTCAGAATCAGGGGAAGCAGGCGACGGATTCCGAATCGAGTCCGGGCGACGGTTGGGACGGTCTGGAATCGCAGGCGCCGGCCACACCCGCAGGATCGGACGTCGAGCGCAACGGGTATTCGACTTCGGCGCGCTCCGCATATTCGGTCGCCGAGGCGGATGACGATGTCGCTGAGCAATCATCGGCCGTCGGCGACGGCACGGGTGCCGCCGACGTCGGCGGTGACGGCGTGGACGCAACGTCGGGTGCTGAATCGGCATCTGACAGCGACGAGGACGCCATCGCGCGTGAGACTGCAGCCGCCGCCGCGCCGTTCTGACCGATTCGCTGCCCGCAGGGGCGGACCCGATCGGTTAGAGTGAGACTGTCAATCGTCCCCTCCCGCCGAGGTCTCAGATGCGTCTCGTTCCTGTGCTGGGTGCCGCAGCACTGACACTGGCACTGTCAGGCTGCTCTCTGTTGGGCTTCGGCTCAGATGATTCTCAGCCGGAACCGAAGAAGACCCATCCGACACCGGTCGCTGAAGTGGATAAGGTGCTCAAGGCCGTCAAGCCGATCACCGGTGACGGTGACAAGGATTCGGTGCCGTCGACGAAGAAGTTCTTCACCACCATGCTCGATGCCGGGTACAAGCCCGAGCAGCTCGAAGCGACACTCGACGAGTCGCCTCTCGGAAATGACGTGCCGTCGAAGATGTTCGGTGTCAAGACTGACAAAGGCTGCGTCATCGGGGAGATCCGTGCCGGCAAAGCCACCGCTGAACTCATGCAGCCCACGGAGTCGACGGGCTCCTGCCTGTTCGGCGAGGTCGACAGGCCCGAAGGCGTCAAGGCGCCCAAGGGGGAGAAGCGCGACGAAGACGGCGACTCGAACGGCGCCGGGCACCTGCCGGGCGAAGACATCAACGGAGATGATGGTCCGACGGAGTCTCCCCAGCCCAGCGACGACTCGTCGGGATCCGACGGCGGAACGGGTTCTGAGGGATCGACAGGATCTCAGAGCTCGGCGGAGGGCGGCGGTTCCTCCTCTGGGTCGGCAGAGGGCGGCGACAGCGACGGTGAGGCCCCGTCGCTGGGCGGCGGATGAGCATCCACTGGAGCTCTCAGTTCTTTTGACTGACAGCGGTACCTCCGCGGAGTCGCGGTGAGCGCCGGCCTTCAAGCGATCGTCAATTCGCGCTGGGGTGTGCCAAAACGATAGCCTGAGACCACTATGGCCGAATTCATCTACACCATGCATAAGGCGCGTAAGGCGCACGGTGACAAAGTCATCCTCGACGATGTATCGATGTCGTTCTATCCCGGAGCGAAGATCGGTATGGTCGGCCCCAACGGCGCCGGCAAATCAACGATCCTCAAGATCATGGCGGGCCTGGAGCAGCCATCGAATGGTGAGGCTCGGCTCAGCCCCGGTTACAGTGTGGGCATCCTCATGCAGGAACCCCCGCTGAACGAAGAGAAGACCGTCCTCGGCAATGTCCAGGAGGGCGTCGGCGAGATCAAGGCGAAGGTCGACCGCTTCAATGCGATCTCCGAGGAGATGTCGGATCCCGATGCGGACTTCGATGCACTGATGGAAGAGATGGGCAAGCTGCAGGAAGCCATCGACGCCGCCGATGCGTGGGATCTCGATTCCCAGCTCGAACAGGCGATGGATGCTCTGCGCTGCCCGCCGCCGGATGCCGATGTCTCGGTGCTCTCCGGCGGTGAGCGTCGTCGCGTGGCGCTGTGCAAGCTGCTGCTGGAGAAGCCGGACCTGCTGCTCCTCGACGAACCGACGAACCACCTCGACGCGGAGTCGGTGCTGTGGCTCGAGCAGCACCTCACGTCCTACCCCGGTGCCGTCATCGCCATCACGCACGACAGGTACTTCCTCGACCACGTCGCCGAATGGATCGCCGAGGTCGACCGCGGTCACCTCTACCCCTACGAAGGCAACTACTCCACCTATCTTGAGAAGAAGCGCGAGCGGCTCCAGGTCCAGGGTAAGAAGGACGCGAAGCTGGCCAAGCGCCTCAAGGACGAACTCGAATGGGTACGGTCGAACCCGAAGGCGAAGCAGACGAAGTCGAAGGCTCGTCTGGCCCGCTATGAGGAGATGGCCGCCGAAGCCGAGAAGACCAAGAAGCTCGATTTCGAAGAGATTCAGATCCCGGCCGGGCCTCGCCTCGGCGATGTCGTCATCGAAGCGGACAAGATCGAGAAGGGGTTCGACGGACGTCAGCTCATCGACGGTCTGAGCTTCTCACTGCCGCGCAACGGCATCGTCGGTGTCATCGGACCCAACGGCGTCGGCAAGTCGACCCTGTTCAAGACGATCGTCGGCCTCGAAGAACTCGACGGGGGAGACCTCAAGATCGGCGAGACCGTGAAGATCTCCTATGTCGACCAGTCCCGCGGCGGCATCGACCCGGATAAGACGCTGTGGGAGGTCGTCTCCGACGGACTCGATTTCATCCAGGTCGGCTCGGTAGAGATGCCTTCGCGTGCGTACGTCTCGGCGTTCGGTTTCAAAGGCCCGGACCAGCAGAAGAAGGCCGGAGTCCTCTCCGGCGGTGAACGCAATCGACTCAACCTCGCTCTGACGCTCAAACAGGGCGGCAACCTGCTGCTGCTCGACGAGCCGACGAACGACCTCGACGTCGAAACGCTCGGGTCGCTGGAGAACGCTCTGCTCGAATTCCCCGGCTGTGCCGTGGTCGTCTCTCACGACCGGTGGTTCCTCGACCGAGTCGCTACCCACATCCTCGCGTGGGAAGGCACGGAAGAGAACCCGGCCGCCTGGTACTGGTTCGAAGGCAACTTCGAAGCCTATGAGAAGAACAAGGTCGAGCGCCTCGGCGAGGATGCGGCCAGGCCGCACCGCGTCACGCATCGTCGCCTCACCCGCGACTGATGCGCTGCCGCAGAGCCAGACACAGCGATGCCCCGGTCACCAGGACCGGGGCATCGCTGTGTCGCTGCCGAGGACGACGACGCTCTTTCCTCAACCGCGGTTCGCCCACACGGCGTCAGCGACTCTGCGGGTGGTCCGCACCGGCAGCCGACGGCGTTCGGTGAGCGTGCGTTCTACGGAGTTCAGTGATCGCTCGTGCGCCCGAGGCGCGACAGGCCGGTGAAGAGCAGCCGGAGGAGCAGCGCACCGACGACGCCCACCACGATGGCCAGGACGGCGATGAGGCCCACGTGCAGGTCAGTGTTCGACCGCAAGAACAGCAGCGCGAGGATCGCAATGACGATGAATAGCGCCACAGTGACGAGTCGAAGGAGGATGGTGCCGATGATGTCCATCATCGTCGTGTCGTCGCTCATCGGGACTCCTTGACCCGGACCATACCCTCCTGGGCCACGGTGGCGAGCAGAGTTCCGTCCTGGGAGAAGATGCGTCCATAGCCGAGTCCTCGACCACCCTGTGATGCTGGGGACTCCTGCACGTAGAGCATCCACTCGTCGACGCGGACTCGCCTGTGCCACCACATCGCGTGATCGAGGCTGGCCACCCGCAGGCCAGGAGTCCGCCAGGTGAGATCGTGGTGCAGAAGCACGGGCTCGAGCAGGTTGAAATCGCTGGCATAGGCCAAAGCGGCGGCATTGAGCACCGGGTCGTCACCGAACGGTGCGCTGGTGCGGATCCAGGAATGCTGCTCCCGAGACGCGGCTGCTGTGGTCTGCGGGGCGTGCAGGGAGGTCTCGACGGGCCGGATCTCGAAGGGGCGTTTGGCCAGCCATTCCGTTGTCACCGGGGAATCATCGTCGCCGATGAGGTCGAGCACCTCGGGACAGTCCTCAGGGGCCGGCAGTCCGGTCGGCATCTCCTCGGAGTGTTCGAGGCCCGGCTGTTCGTCCTGGAAAGAGGCGATGAGGGAGAGGATCGGCGCCCCCTTCTGATAGGCATGCACTCGGCGGGCGGAGAAAGAGCGACCGTCGCGCAGACGCTCGACGCCGAACTCGATCGGCTCACTGACGTCGCCGGCGCGGAGGAAATACCCATGCAGGGAATGGATCAGCCGATCCTCGGGGAGAGTTGCGGCAGCGGCGACGACGCACTGCGCAAGCACCTGACCGCCATAGACCCGTCCGTCCGGCTTGTACTGGCTGTGGCCGATGAAGAAGTCCGACTCGCTCGAAGCCGCGGTGAAGTCGAGCCGCCGCAGGTCGAGGATCTCGTGCAATCGTGCAACATTCGCCTCAGCCTCGGTGGATGCTTCTTCGGTCATAGGTTCTCTCCCTCGGACGGCGGTGCCGATCGTGCGTTCAGTTCACGATCCTATCGCGTGCGACACCACCGGGCGGAAGGTGGCATGATGGGACGCATGCACTCAGGCGCCACCGACCCCCTTCTCGACGACTTCACCCGCGTACTGCTGGAGCTGAGATGGGGTGATATGGACGTCTACGGGCACGTCAACAACGTCACCCAGCTGCGGCTGCTCGAAGAGGCCCGAGTGCGGGTCCTCGGGTCCCCGACGCACAGCACGGACGCCCCGACCACACCCGGTCACTTCGGAATCGCCGCGACCATCAGCGGGGTGGAGATTCCCGCCGTCTTTGCGGCAGCCTCGGCGACGACCGAACTGCTCGTGGCCTCTCATGCGATCGAATATCGTGCTCCGATTCCGTACCGGTCCGGCCCCATCGCAGTCGATCTCGTCATCAGCGATGTCAGCCCGGCTTCGGTGACGGTCGGCTATGTCATCTGCGAACCCGACGGCACCCGCGCGTATACGGTCGCCGAAACGGTCGTCGTCTTCATCGACAAGGCCTCGGGCCGACCGCGGCGGCTGAGCGCAGCAGAGACCGAAGCCATGGACTCCGTGCTCGGCGGCAAGGTACCGCTGCGGAGGGCGCGCCGGTGAGTGTGCTCGAAATCGCCGACCCGCTGGCCATGCGCGACCTGTCCGCCTTCACCTCGCTGGCCCACAGGGCCGATTCCGACGGGGTGATGCGCCTGCAGGTCTTCTCCGACGTCCTGGCGGCCTCGGTCGCACCGCTGTTCCCGCATGGGATCGGCGACCCGACCCCGCTCGTCCTCGGCATGCGGATGCTGCGGCTGCGCGGATCCGAACTCGACGGGCTCGACGAGGCGGTGCCGCTGTCCAACCTGCTCGACCGCTTCGCCCGGGAGGAGAACGGCACCTCGCTGCCGGTGCCTCCGAATTCGGTGCTCGTGTCCTGGACCGGCATCGCACCACCGCGCACCGGATGGCAGATGCGCGACACGATCACGGTAGGCGACCTTCATGCCGCCGCGGCCGAGGGGATCGAAGAGATCAGCGCCGGTGCGCCCCAGGGTTCGGGAGGTCACGCTGTCAAAGCACTGCGCTCCCGGGTGTGGTCACGCGAGATGAAGGGTGCCGCCGGTACCGGACTGCCCGGCGGTCTGGCGTTCGCTGCCGCCGCGCTGCGCTTCATCCCGAATGCCGGGCGCGACGATGACAGGAAGCTGAGCGTGATGGAGTCCTCGGGCTGGCTGCGCATCGCCGCACCGGGAGGCCATCTGCTCACCCGCGCCCGCGTATGAGACACTGCCTCGCATGAAGTCGCCGCATCGCCTGGGCACAATGCCCAGCCTGCGGACCGGCCGTTCGACGGTCGCGATCATCCGGCGCTATCAGCGCGCGGCACACGCGCACCTGATCAGCGGATGTTGGGATTCGCGGAATTGACCATCGCGGTCGCCGCCCGTTGGAAGTAGTCCCAGAACATCTCGTCGTAGAGCGGAGGCAGGGCGACGTCGTCGAGGGCTGCGCGCATGCATCGCAGCCAGCGGTCCCGCGCGTCGAAGTCGATGGGGTAATCGAAGTGACGCATCCGCAGGCGAGGATGTCCGCGCTGTTCCTGATAGGTCGACGGTCCGCCGAAGTACTGCTCGAGAAAGGTCTGCAGGCGGTGCTTCGCCCCGGTGAGTTCGTGCCCGTCCGGGTACATCGCAATGAGCTGCGCATCCTCGTCGACATGCTCATAGAAGACATCGACGAGGCGGGTGAACGTCTCATGGCCGCCGACGGCCGCGAAGATCGAATCGTCACTCGTCTGCGTCATCGTTCGACCCTTCGCTCGGTGAGTCCTCCTGTGCGCCGGCGCGGATCTCCTGCTCGCTGGGCAGCGGGGAGGGGGATTCGCTGCTGCGACTGGCCGAGGACTTCTGTCCCCGACGCTCGTCCCGCCCGTGCTCGTCCCGGACGGAGGTGGTGACGACGGACCCGGTCACGGAACTCTCTGCTGAGGAGTTCTCCTCGGAGGATTTCTCATCCGTGCCCGGCAGCGTGCGCAGAACGGTCTCCTGGACCATTCCGATCTGCCCTCCTCGCTTGGCCAGCTCCGTCATGAGCTCGGCGCGGAAGGCACGTTCGACCATCCACTGCTGGTTCGGCTTCGTCTTGACCATCGTGCGGATGACCCGGTACGACCCGGACAGGGACTGCACACCGGCGATCTCTGGATTCTCGAGCATGGCTCGGGCGATCTCGGGATCCTTCTTCAGGGTGCGGGTGACGTCCGCGGTCATCTCGCGGTAGTCATCCATCGAAGTTCGGTAGTCGATGGGGATGTCGAGAACGGCGCGGGCCCAGCCCTGGGAGAGGTTGCCCACGCGCAAGATCTCGCCGTTGCGCACATGCCACAGGGTGCCGGTGAGGTCACGGACCTGGGTCCGGCGCAGTCCGACGTCCTCGACCTCGCCGACGGCTTCGCCCAGATCGACGGTGTCGCCGATTCCGTACTGATCCTCGATGACGATGAAGAAACCGGACAGGTAGTCACGGACGAGCTCCTGCGCACCGAAGGCGATGGCGACACCGGCGATACCGGCAGATGCGAGGATCGGCGCGATATTGAAGCTCAGCGCGTCGAGGATCATCAGCGCGGCGATGACGCTGATGAGGATCGTCGTCACCGAGGACAGCATGCGACCCACGGTCTTGGCCCGCTGCGCACGCCGTTCCTTGATCGTCTGCTGGTCGATCCCCGTCCGCTGCGCTTCGAGCGCGGCAGACGAGAACTTCGTCAGCCCAGCACCTTCGGCCTTCTCACTGCCGACCGTGCCTTTGGCGACCGCGGTGGTGAACCGGCGGATGAAGTACCGGACGATGAGATTGACGACGAAGGCCATGATGACGATGACCGTGATCTGCAGCGGAGCACCGAGGAGGAACGACCAATCGAAGTCACTTGCGGCTTGAACAGTGTTTTCCATTGCGTGAGAAGTCATGATTTCTCGAGACTAGCCCTCGAGGTTCAATGATCCCTTGGAAGCGCTGGACACACGCTGAACCTCCAGCGCCCGTTCGACCTCGGCGAGGTTCTCCCTCATCAGCCTCAGCAGGCCCTTCGACGCCGCGGGATGATCGGCCAGCCACTGTCGGGCGGATGAGACCGTGACGGAACTCACCGGTGGGAACAGGCGCAGAGTCAAGGTCTGCGCGGTCTCGAGGGTTCTGGTCTCCCACCAGCCCGCGACGCGGTCGAAGTACTCATCGGCGAACGGCCGCAGCGGCTCCTGTGCAGTGATGATCTCACCATCGGGTCGCTGCAGCCCGGTGCCGAAGCCGAGAGCCAGTGCCCCGAGTTCGGAATTCGGCAGATCCACATCGTCGACGAGGCGGGTGAAGGTCTCGGACTTCGCCGCCGAGGTGAGGCGGGAGGCTCGTGCGGTCGCGGCCTGTCGGGCGCCGGTGGCGGTGGGATCGCGTCGGCTCATCTCCTGAACGGCCGAATCGTCGACGGCGTCGTTGGCACACAGGCCGATGAGGATCTCCCAGGTGAGATCGGTGTCGAGGGCGATCCCGGAGACGGCTTCGCATGCGGGATCGAACCATGATTTCAGGCGCTCCAGCTGCTCCTCGGTGACAGCGTGCCTGATGAACCCGCGGACGAATTGGAAGGCCTGATCAGTGCCCTCCTCGATGGTTCCCAGCAGCTCGATGAACCGGTCGGCGAGTCGGGCATGCACGGCCTTGCGCTGCTCGGGAGGCAGGTAGGACGAGACCGCGGTGTCGAGCTGACGCATCTGGGTGAGTAGACCCGAGGAGTGCGTGATCGCACCCAGATGGGTGATGACGGTGTCGAGGTAGTCCTGGACCGGACGCTGACCGTCGCGGACCTCGTCCCACAGGGCAGCGAGCACGAGCAGCTGGGTGAGCGAATCATCGAAGTCGCTCAGCCGGCGGGCAGCGGTGGCCATGCTGCGATCGTCGAACCTCACCTTGGCGTAGCTGAGATCGGCATCGTTGACGACGATGACGTCCGGGCGGGGCAGTCCCCGCGCCTCGTCGACGGTGACGGCAGCGGAGTCGATGTCGATGGGGAACGAGTGAGTGCGGGTGAGCCGTCCGTCTCCGGAATCGGAGTAGAAGCCGATCGCCAGGCGATGCGGACGCAACGACGGAGTCGGCTGACCGTCGAGCGACCACGGAGCTTGCGTGACTCGCAGACTTTCGACCACCTCGGCGTCGGCTTCGCCCGTCGTCTTGAGGTCGGCTTCGATGAGATTGATCCCGGACTCCTCGAGCCACAGCTTCGACCAGCTGGTCAGATCGCGGCCCGAGGTGGCGGCGAGCTCATCGAGCAGATCGGCAAGCTCCGTGTTCGACCATGAATGCTTGTCGAAATAGCGCTTGAGCCCGGTGAAGAACTCCTCCCGTCCGACCCAGGCCACGAGCTGCTTGAGCACCGAGGCGCCCTTGGCGTAGGTGATTCCATCGAAGTTGACCTCGACATCGGCGAGATCCTCGATCGGGGCAACGATCGGATGGGTACTCGGCAGCTGATCCTGGCGGTAGGCCCAGGACTTCTCGATCGTGGCGAAGGTCGTCCACGCATCGGCGAACTTCGTCGCCTCCGCGGTAGCCAGCGTCGACATGAACTCGGCGAAGGACTCATTGAGCCAGAGGTCGTTCCACCAGCGCATGGTCACGAGGTCGCCGAACCACATGTGGGCGAGTTCGTGGAGGACGGTGACGGTTCGACGCTCGATGAGTGCTTCGGTCGGACGGGACCGGAACACATAGTTCTCGAGGATCGTCACGGCACCCGCGTTCTCCATCGCACCGGCGTTGAATTCCGGGACGAAGAGCTGATCGTATTTCTCGAAGGGATAGGAGACTCCGAACTCGCGTTCGAAGAATTCGAAGCCGGCCTTCGTGACACCGAAGAGGTTGTCAGCGTCGAGGTAGTCGAACAGTGAGGATCGGCAGTACAGGCCGAGGGGGACAGGAGATCCGTCCGAAGAGATCAGTTCCGAATGGACCGACCGGTAGGGACCGGCGATGATCGCGGTGATATAGGACGAGATCGGCGTCGTGGGCGCGAACTGCCAGACCGCCATTCCTTCGATCGTCGCTTCGCCGAGGTCGGTGAACGTCTCGCTCGGGTCACCCGGCGTCGGCGTGGGTGAGTTGGAGACGACTGTCCACTTCTCGGGGGCGACGACTGTGAAGGAGAAAGGGGACTTGATGTCCGGCTGTTCGAAGACGGGGAACACACGCCGGGCGTCGGGCACCTCGAACTGCGAATAGAGATAGACCTCGTCATCGACCGGATCGACGAAGCGGTGGAGTCCCTCCCCGGTGTTCATATACGAGAAGTGCGCGTCGATGATGAGCTCGTTCTCGGCGGCGAGACCGGGAAGGCTGATGCGGGCGGGGGAGACCACCTCGGCGAGTTCGAGGTCGAGACCGTTGAGGCGCACGCGTTCGACGCTGGCGGTGATGGCGTCGATGAAGGTCGTTGACTCCGGTGCGGCGGTGAACCGGATCCGCGAGCGCACGCGGAAGCTCTCACCCTCTCCCGTGAGGATCAGGGTGTGCTCGTAGCTCGAGACGTCCACCAGGGTGGACCGTTCGCGTGCTTCGTCGCGGGTGAGGTTGTATTGCGGCACAGTGAGGTGACCTTCGCTTCGGGAACCGGGTGTACTCGGCCATTCTTTCATGAACGACCGACACAGCGGTCGAATTCCTCTTCACGGCATGACTCGACCGCGATCCGACCGCTTTCGGTGCGTTCGGCCCTTGTTGGTAGATTGAGCATCGGAACAGCGGGTGCCCTCCGCGGCACGTGCACAACCCGAGAATGAGGAGAGACAGTGAGCAAGGAAACACTCGATCTGTGGTTCGACACTGCATGCCCGTGGGCTTGGATGACCTCCCGCTGGGGGCTCGAAGTGGCCAAGGTGCGCGACGTCGAGGTGAAGTTCCGGCCGATGAGCCTCAACTTCCTCAACCGCGACAAGGACATTCCCGATGACTACCGCGAGCTGATGAATCGTGCGCTGGCTCCGATGCGGATCGTCACCGCCGCCATCGCCGAACACGGCGACGAGGTGGCCGAACCGCTCTACACCGCCATCGGCACCCGCATTCACCCGGACGGAGAGAAGGACTTCGAGAAGGCCGTCTCCGAGGCCCTCGCCGAGGTGGGGCTGCCGGCGGATCTCATGAAGTACGGTGAGAGCGACGACTACGACGCGGCGCTTCAGGCTTCCCACGACGAAGCCCTGTCGCTTGTCGGCGACGACGTCGGAACCCCGATCTGCCGCGTTGCGGGCACCGCGTTCTTCGGACCCGTCGTGACTCCGGCACCGAAGGGTGAGGACGCGGGCCGCCTCTTCGACGGTGTCCTCGCCGTCGCCTCGACGCCCGGCTTCTTCGAGCTCAAGCGCACACGCGACCAGGGACCGAACTTCGACTGAGGTTCGCACCCCGCTCATGTGAGTGCCCGCACTCGAGCACTCGACCAGCACCACCCGCTCCCGACACGCGATGACCGCTCGGCTGGCCACAGATTACGAACGATCCACAGCGAAATGTGAAAGGCACACAGATGAAGGTTCACCTCGGCACCGACCATGCAGGATTCGATTTCAAAGAGGTCCTCAAAACCCACCTCACCGAGGCAGGGTACGACGTCGTCGACCACGGCGCCCTCGCATACGACGCCCTCGATGACTACCCGGCCTTCTGCATCGCCGCGGCCCAGGCCGTCGTCGATGATCAGGCCGCGGGAGTCGACGCCCTCGGAGTCGTGATCGGCGGATCGGGCAACGGGGAGCAGATGGCGGCCAATCTGGTCAAGGGTGCGCGCACCGCCCTGGCCTGGAACCCGGAGATCTCGAAGCTGGCCCGTCAGCACAACGACGCGCAGATCGTCGCGGTCGGTGCCCGCCAGCACCCCGAAGACGAGGCGATCGCGATCATCGACGCCTTCCTGGCCGAACCGTTCTCCGGCGATGACCGCCACGAACGCCGCATCAAGATCATGGGCGACTACGAGGAGCAGGGCCGAGAGGCTCTGTGACTGGCGGGACGCGATGAGGATGGGAAGCGCGGCGAGAAGAGGACTGCTGTGAAGATCAGAGGCGCAGTGCTGCGTGAGATGGAACGGCCGCGTCCGTTCGCAACCTCGCAGCCGATGACGATCGAGGACCTCGAGCTCGACGAACCCGGTCCCGGCGAGGTGCTCATCCGGATGCGCGCGGCCGGAGTCTGCCACTCGGACCTCTCCGTCGTCGACGGCAATCGGCCCCGGCCCCTGCCGATGCTGCTCGGCCACGAAGGTGCCGGCGTGGTCGAGGCACTCGGGGAGGGTGTGGACGACCTCGAGGTCGGACAGCAGGTCGTCACAGTGTTCCTGCCCCGGTGTGGGGAATGTGCGAACTGCCGCACTGACGGCAAACTCCCGTGCACTCCGGGCAGCGCGACGAACGGCGCGGGGACCCTGCCCTTCGACGGGCACAAGGTGCGTCTGCACGATCACATCGGCACCGAGGTGCTCCACCACCTCGGCGCGTCCGTGTTCGCCACCCATGCGGTGCTCAACCGTGCCTCGGTCGTGCCGATCGACGATGACGTTCCAGCGCCGATCGCCGCGGTGCTCGGCTGCGCGGTGCTCACCGGCGGGGGAGCGGTGCTCAACGCCGGTCGCCCCGGTCCCGATGACGAGGTGATGATCGTCGGCCTCGGCGGTGTCGGAATGGCCGCGCTCATCACGGCGCTGTCGATTGACTCCGCGGGAGTCATCGGGGTCGACGCGAACCCGGACAAACTTGTGCGTGCGAAGGAACTCGGGGCCGTCGAGGTCTACACCCCGGAGCAGCTCGGAGACCGGAAGGCTCCGATCGTCATCGAATGCGTCGGTCATGCCCGGGCATTCGAGACCGCGTTCGCAGCGACGGCCGTGGGTGGGACGACGGTGACGGTGGGTCTGCCTGCCCCGGATGCGCAGTCGTGCATCACGCCGGTGACGCTGACGGCTGAGGCGCGCACGGTCATCGGCTCCTATCTCGGTTCAGCGGTGCCGAGCCGGGACATTCCCGTCTACGCCGACCTGTGGCGGGAGGGCAAGCTGCCGGTCGAGGAGCTGATCTCAGACACCATCGGCCTGAGTGATCTCAATTCGGCCTTCGACGCCCTTTCGGACGGCCGGGTCGTGCGGCAGATCATCGACTTCGAGGCCTGAGCTTCGAACCACGTGGTGACCTCACTGTCTTCTCTTGCCCCACACTGAAGGTGTGAGCCTCAGCCCACTTCACGCAGCTGGGATGATTCGGACTCTCCGGCAGAGTCCGAGTCCGATGGGATGACATCGTTGTGGGCGACCAGCAGGCTGCGCAAGGAGCTCGACAAAGCTTCGACGCACTCGGGATTGATCGCCTCCAGGACATCTCCGGCGGCCGAGTTCATCTCGTGGATGCGCACCTTCGCCATCGCAGTACCGGCATCAGTCAGTGTCACACCGACACTGCGGCGGTCCACATGGTTTCGTTCACGTCTGATGAGCCCGGCCTGTTCCAGCCTTGTGAGCTTCGCAGTCATGTTCGCAGGCGAAACGTACATCGTCTCGGCGAGCTGCTTCGGGGTCATCTGGTGGTCCGCACCGTTCAGCAGCAGGAGCGCCAACAGCTCTGCCTCTTCCAGGGCGTGTTTGGCGTGGTCATACTTCTGCATCTGTGCCTTCTCGAACACGGAGACGGCCCGACACAGGCGATACATCACGGCTATTCCGGAACTGTGCATGAATAGTTTCTCGGCTTCGAAATTCTCCAGCATTCCATCTACTCGGTCTCTGATCTCCACCGCCAGTCTCCTTCGAAAATTGATTTGTTGATAGGACAACAATATACAGAATCGCCATCCGACGCACGGGCTGCAGGGTTCCCCTATAGGGTCTGACGCCTGCTCGGTCTCGTGACGTCGATGGGCCACGTATGCGCCATTTTGCTTATGCCGCGACTGAGGGGTCTGATTCGCGCGTCGGCCGCATGGTCTCTGCGCGCCTGCGCGCGAGATATGTGCGTATGCGGTCGAAGGTGTGATCGCGGATGAAGATCGCATCTACGGCGATCATCGTCAGGGAAAACCACGGCAGCCCCATGAGCAGAGCGATGCCCAGGTGGAACGACAGAATCCCGACCAGGCCCACCATTCTCGTATACCTGTTGAGCAGGAGGAATGGAAAAGCACACTGGAAGAGCACAGACCCCCACGAGATCATGACGACCATAGGACCCCATGTGGTCACGACGTCTGAGAGCACCGGCCACGTGCCGAACTGCTGTGTGTGCAGAGGGTTGTAGACGGCGTACCCGTGCTGCCACGCGGCACCCCCTGCCTTGTAGAGGCCGCCGGACATGTAGATCGCGCACACTTGGAAGGCGAGCACGACGATGGCGAGGTTGTTCGCCAGGATGAGCATCCAGCGCCACGAGCCCCCGTCTGTGTCGTGAGCTTCATTCCTGCGGGCACGGCGTCGTGCATCCAAAGACCATCGCCTGGTCGTGTCCGCGAACAGCAGCGCGATGAGGAACATTCGGTAGGCGTTGTCCCCTTGGTCTCCCGCGCTGTCGTTGAGTTCGATGAAGCTCACCCACAGTACGAGGTAGAACGGGAGGACGATCCGCGTGTGCCACGACAACGGCGAGGACTGCCAGGCCGATCATCATTGCGGTGAATAGGGTTGGAGTCGTCACGGCACGGTGGAAGAGGGAGAAGAGCCAGATGTTCGGGAAGTCGCTCTTGGGTTCGGCGATCTCGCCGTTCCAGGCCGCACCGACGCCGAACGCGTAGTGTCGTGCATGGAAGTTCGTGAGGATGATCCCCAACCCTGTCAGGCCGACGAGGATCCGAGTGACCGCCAATCCGTACATCGCGTGATAACGGCCGGTGAGCAGATTTTCGAGCCGGGTCCAGCCTCTGGCCGCTGCAATACGTACCTGTGCGGTGATCGGGGCGGTCCCAGTCTGTTCCTCCTCACTGCTCACCGGCGCACCTCACTTCGTTCGAGGAGCAGAAGTACGTGGCGAACTCCTCCTCCGACTGATGATTCTCGGTGACCAGTGCGCGCCATCCTATGGGCACTGTCCGGATCTTCGGTCGTTCGGCACTCTTATCGTTGCGTTCGGAGAACGGCACCACATTCTGTCTGGCCGCCTGGTACTGAACTCGTTGTACCTTCTCGCCCCACATGGCCTTCGCAACCTGGGTTGCATACGCTGTGGCGACACGTTCCTTCTTCAGGTACCCGGGGACGGAACCACCTCCGTCGCTGTCCTCGCTCAATTTGGACTTCAGCCGGTCCGCTGAGTCATCTCCCTTGAAGTAGTTGAGCCGGACGACCGCTTTCTGATCGTCGGACAGGCCATCCCAAGCCCCTTTGAGATCTGAGGCGACGCTGACTGCCAGTCCGGCCGAACGCGGTGGGAACGGCTTGTACGTCGCATGGTCGAGTTCGGCGTCGGTGGCTCGCACCCACCTCGTGATCTGTTCTCCATCATCGGTGGCGACGACCGCACGCACATCGAAGTAGTAGTCGCCATTGATTGGCTCGGGGGCGAACACGCTCCATGACTGTCCCCACAGCGGGATCATGTACTTCGAGAGCAGCTCGCCAGGCAGCACCTCGCGCAGTGACGAGGACGGAGCGATCCACAGGAATGTCGCGAAGAGGTGGAAAGCTGTAATACACATGGCTATAGCTATCAGCGCTCGTCTGATCCATGAGCTGGATCGAGGCGCTGCCTCGCGTGGAATGTGCTGCATTTAACGGACCCCTGGTCGTGGTTCTGCTCTAAAGAGCGCGATCAACTACGGCGATGATCTGACTGTATAGCATCGTCGATGTGACTGAATTCTTCGAGATATTTTGAAGAGGGCGGGTCGCGAATTAAAAATTTAAACAGTGTGGCGTCAATCAAATATTTAACTAAGAAAAAATGGCTCTGACTGTCGTTTCGGACGAGCGACCGTTTGCCTGCTGGTTCGTTTCGAATCTATTGTGGAAGCGCGTTTTCATGGGCGAGAATCAGCGGCGGGCCGCTATCTAGGTCGGCCGATTGGCGGGCGTCAGAGCGGTGACTCCGATAGACCTAGCCCTCGCCTTCAATTACTTGCGGTACCTGTCTTTCGGTTCAACAATTAATCAAATAACGAAAAGTCAACGCCAATTTGACTATCAACAACTGAGGTCGTGGCGAGTATCACCACTAACTGATTGACCGGGGTTATCGACTGTGCGAATATTTCTATTTGGTCAGACAGTTCCCCTGCCTAGGAAGGTTTCAACACCTAGTCATGCTGACCTGTTGCACGGACATCATCGCCCGAACTCAGGAAAGTGTTCGGCTGCCGTGAGAAACACTCGAGTACGTTCTGAAAAATCGAGAGGACAAACGAATATGAACCAACGACCGCCAACTGTCGGCCTACGGAGATGGCTGTCAGAGCCGAAGAGTGGCTGGCGAGCTCCTGTTGGAATAGTGACGGCATTCCTGGTGGCCATCATGGCAACGTTCGCCATGGCGACCTCTCCTGTGAACGCAGCCGGAGGCACGCCAGATAAGGTCGGTGACAAGGCAGAGGTCAATGGTCTTTACCTCACCGGCGGCTACCGATGGACCTTCATCGATCCTGGGCTCGGAGGGAACGGCGTGTCAGGTCTCGCGCAGATTGGCCCAGCCGACAACACCAACGGGCCTTATGGACCCGGAGTCTACGCATACTGCATTGAGCTGACAAAGGGTTCCGCAGAAGAGGGGAACAAAGGAATCGTCTCGACCTGGTCTATGTACCATGAAGACGGCGAGCAGACGAAGCCGTCTGTTGAGAACTTGGAACACATCAACTGGATCGTGCACAACTCATTTCCTAAGGTCGCACTAGCGGAGTTGGCGCAGAACGCGGGCGCCAATGGCCTGAGCAATGTGGAAGCCGCTCAGGCGACCCAGCTCGCCATCTGGCATTATTCGGACGGAGCTGTGCCCGAGTCGTTTAAGGGGAACTCCAAGATCGAAGCGGTGTACAAGTACCTCACAGGTGATGCCAACATCGGTCTCTCGGAGGCCGACAGTGATGACAAGGATCTGACGGGCAAGGTCTTCGATGCTGCCGAAGATCAGTCTCAGGTGATCGTTGACACCCGGGACCACCCGAAAGAACCGTCTGTTCGCACCAGCGCGGACTTTGCCAAGGAGTACTCCGAGGTCATTGGCGGTGCTGAGGTCATTGACACGGTCGACTACTCCGACCTCGTCAAGGGCAAGACCTACACGTTGTCTGCCGAACTCATCAACAAAGCCGACAACAAGGTCATCGGTTCCGGATCGAAGACGTTCACCGCTGAGGCAGCAGACGGTCGAGTCGATGTCGAGATCACGGTAGACGACTCCGTGACGAGTTCCGTTGACTCCGCAGTGGCATTTGAAACGTTGACCTCGTCGGAGGTCAATGCTGCTGGTGAGGACTCGACTAAGGGTGCTGACACTCCCGATGACCCGTCTGACGACAACCTCATCGGAGAGCACAAAGACATCAATGACGAGGCCCAGACCGTGACCACGGACGACGAGTCGTCGGATGACACCGAAGCTAGCTCGAAGGATGATGCCGACGCTGACAAGGCGGCCGGCGCTGATAAGGCAACTGAGGCTTCCTCGAACGATGATGCGGATGCTGACAAGTCGGCTGAGGCTAAGTCGAATGACGACGCTGATGCTGACAAGTCGACCAAGGCGGATGCTGATGAGTCGGCCAAGGCGGACTCGAACGACGATGCCGATGCCGATAAGGCGGAAAAGGCTGACTCGAATGATGATGCTGATGGTTGCGGTGTAGACGACGCCAAGGCGTCGACGAATGCCAATGCTGAGGCGGGTTCGGATAAGGATGCGGCAGCATCCACCGATGCTGATGCCAACGGCTGTGAAGATGCGAACAAGCAGGCTGACTCGAAGGATGATGCCGACGCTGACAAGGCGGCCGGCGCTGATAAGTCGGCTGAGGCTAACTCGAATGACGACGCCGATGCTGACAAGTCGACCAAGGCGGATGCTGATGAGTCGGCCAAGGCTTCCTCGAACGACGATGCCGATGCCGATAAGGCGGAAAAGGCTGACTCGAATGATGATGCTGATGGTTGCGGTGTAGACGACGCCAAGGCGTCGACGAATGCCAATGCTGAGGCGGGTTCGGATAAGGATGCGGCAGCATCCACCGATGCTGATGCCAACGGCTGTGAAGATGCGAACAAGCAGGCTGACTCGAAGGATGATGCCGACGCTGACAAGGCGGCCGGCGCTGATAAGGCAACTGAGGCTTCCTCGAACGATGATGCGGATGCTGACAAGTCGGCTGAGGCTAACTCGAATGACGACGCTGATGCTGACAAGTCGGCCAATGCTGACTCGAATGATGATGCTGATGGTTGCGGTGTAGACGATGCCAAGGCGTCGACGAATGCTAACGCTGAGGCGGGTTCGGATAAGGATGCGGCAACATCCACCGATGCTGATGCCAACGGTTGTGAAGATGCGAACAAGCAGGCCGACTCGACTGACGACGCTGACGCTGACAAGGCATCCGGCGCTGCCTCGAACGAGACTGCCAAGGCTGATTCGAACGGTGCTGCGGATGCTGGCAACTCCGGAGCACATCAGGGTACGGCGAACGCAAATGGCTCCGCGTCTTCCAACGGGGGAGACCTGCCTCGCACAGGTGCCGACGGCATCGCTGCGGCGGTTGCTCTCAGCCTGATGCTGCTGGCCGCCGGTACCGCAACGGTCGTCATCGCGCGGTGGAAGCGAATGAATATCTGATCGCCTGACTGGATGTGACCGAGATGGACGCGGAGTCTTGAACGGTCCGTGCAGAGGCAATCAATAGCTCTGGCCCCCGGACACGAATCTTGACAGGTTCGTGCCGGGGGCCGGCGTCAACGCCGTTAAGCGTTCGTTCGAGAACCTTCCTCATCTTTGACGGGGTAGCGTACGAAAAAAGGGGTCGCTCGGGAGTAGTTCTCCGAGCGGCCCGAGTCTGTCGGGATGGCAAGATTTGAACCTGCGTTGCGACCCTCTGGCCTGTACTCGGCGATGTCAGCTGTCGCTAGTGCGAGTGTGCTGCGCTGCAGATGCTCAGATGCCGATGACATTCGCTTGGATTCCAATCATCCGACTCATCCGATGGACAGTGTCGCGAAGAGGATCCCCCGATCTATATTGAGTGGAGCGGAGAATCGTCGAAAGAATGCATCAAGAATGGCTTGGAGAATGCATTCCTCGGTGATGCGTTCTGTCGACGCGGAGATATGTTCATGCGCAGGCCGAATGGCTGACTCGTCAGGGAATTATGAACATAGGGATTCTCGGCGGGCACATCCAATACCGGTAGCCGACCTGGAGGAGTTCATCGACGCGCTGTTCGAGTAGGAACGAGCGCCCGCGCGGCCTACCAGTCGACGCACGGCGGCTCCGGCGCTGCTGGCCTCAACAGCTCCGGCAGCTCCTCGCGCAGCTGGCCTGCCCTGGCTGGTCCGCAGGCCAGCCGGGCGAGGAGGCTGCCGAGAACCATCCGGGCCTGCGCCTCGGTGATCCCGGCGAGTGTGGACAGCACGGTCGCCAATGAGGCGAAGGCGGAGCGCAGAGTTTTCTTGCTCTGCCAGTCCGGCTCGGGGTCGAAGCTGAGGATCGCGAACGCGCGGAAGACGCGCGGGTCGTCGCAGGCGAGCGCGGTGCAAAAGGTCACCCCATTGTCTTCCGCCTGGAGTGCCTGGGTGCAACGTGCGTCGAGCCGCCGGCAGACGCCTTCGCTCGCGACGGCGAGTAGGCTCTGGCGGTTCTTCGCAACGTTGACTGCTGAGCCGAGTGGGATGCCGAGGTAGTCGTCGATGGCCCTGTGGGTTACGCTTCGCATCCCTCGCGTCGCGATGAGGGTGATGGCGGCGTCGGTGACGAGAATACGGCGGTCGCTCACTGCACTTCCTCCATTGGGTTCTGCTGCTGGTTCCGGCTTTCGCTGCGGCTGTCCTCCGGTGGAGACTGCGGGAGAGTGTCCTGTGCGCGGAGCAGGTCGATGGCCTCGCGCACGCGGGCATCGCCCGCACCCACGCGTTCGAGATCCGCGAGCGTCTGCCGCGGACTCAGCACGTGCACCTGGCCGAGAACGGTGTTCTCGACTGTGAGTTCATAGTCGGTGAAGCTGACATCGCGGACGTGGATATCCACCGCCCCATCGAGTCGCGTGGTGGTGGCGGCCAGGTACGGATCATCGACGATAATCCACGCCTCTGCCGTTGGACGCGGGCATGCCACCCAGTGCGCTGCCGCAGAGAGCCCCGCGAGGGCTACCTTTTCGCTGTCTCCGTAGGTGGCGGCTGCCCATGCGAGTGCGCGCAACTCTGGCCCTGGCATCCACTCGCCCTCGTCGAAGCCGTCGGGATTGGCCGTGTAGGTGCCGCGCGTGATGCGCGTGACGAGCCCGTGCCGCATGAGCACGGCGAGGTTCATGCTCGGATTCGACACGATCTTCCGGCGGCGGATCTCCCGGAGCCTGAGCGTGCGGAGCGGAGCCCGCTCCAGTGCGCGCAGCAGAGCTTCGTCAGCGGAAATGATCATCTCCTCCTTCAAGGCTTTCGCAATGCGACTTCGGGGCGCACAGGGGTACACCGTCGGGTCTTCCCCACGGCTGAAGCTGAGAGTTTTCAGGTCTCCGCCGCCCACAGAGAGGTCGAAGAGACGGCGGCGACGCGGACCGGCGCCTGCCGGAGTAGTACAGGCCTCTGGCGGCTGAGCAGCCGCAGGCGGAACGGCGCTTGGCTCTCGTGCCATTCAGGTGAGCGGGCCTCGGCCCCCATGCCCGAAGCCCGCTCAGGCACCTGTGCGGTGCCGATCGAGGCGGTTCGACGCCTCTCCAGCTGGCGGGCCGGGTGCTTGCCGCCAGCCCGCCAGTGGTCTATCGGTGAATCGCAGCGCGACTCATGCGTCGTTTCGACGCCTGCGTGCGGCTGCGACTGCGAGTGCTCCGGCGGCGACCAATACAGCGCCCGCGAGCCCGACGGAGGCGGCGCCGTTCGCGCCGGTGCGCGGCAGGTGCCCGTCGTTGCTCGAACCGTTGCCATCTGTGCCGCTCGCGGTGCTGGTACCAGCCGTGGACGAGCCATCCGCGGATGCTGCGGTGTCCGCTTCAGCGCCTTTGGGGTTGCCGGGACCGTCAGCGTCAGCAGCATCCGCGTCGCTGTCTGCCTCCGAGCGTGCGTCTGATCCCGAGCCTGCGTCTGCTGCGGCTTCGCTGGTCGGGTCGGAGTCCGTGTCTGCTGCCGCCTTCGGGTCGCTGTCAGCGTCGGTCGCGGCCTCACTGTCCGCCTTCGGGCCGGAGCCAGTGTCCGCCTCAGCCTTCGGGTCGGTGTCTGCCTCTGCGTCGTCCTGCGCCTCTGCGCTCGGGTCGGCGTCGGTCGAGGCGTCGTTGGTTGGGTCCGAGGCCGTGCCTGCAGTGGGGTCCGAGTCGCCGTCGAGAGTGTCATCGCCATCTGGGTCGGCGTCGTCTTCGGGCGCCGGCGTGAACGTCACCTCGGCGCACTCGGGCAGGTCGATTCCCACCGGTTCCGCGATGTTGGCCGCGCAGTTCTCGAACGAGGCGGGCTCCGCGTCGCCACCGGTCGGGGCGGACGCTGTCACGTCGACGGTAATGGTGCATGTGCGGTCACCGGCGTTGAGCGTGCCGTCGGTGACGCTGATCGTCGAGGAGCCGGGGGCTGCTGTGACGACGGCCCGGCAGGTTCCTCCCTGAGCGGGAGCATCGGCCACCGTCAGGCCTTCAGGCAGCTGGTCGTCGAACGACCATCCCCGCTTCGCGCCGAGGTCGCTGGTGTTCGACACTTCCAGGGTCAGTGTCGAGGTCTCGCCGAAGTGCACCGTGTCCGGTCCGAAGCTCTTCGTCAACTGCGGTGTGGCATCGAGGAGGCGGATGTTGTCGAACGCGCCATCATTGCCCTCGTGTTCTCCCTGGTCGTTGCGCAGAACGACACCCAAGTGATCGCTGTCGAGAAGGATTGCGGAGTCGGCAGGGAATCGCCCGTAGTAGATGTCGCCATCGGGTGAAATGGGCGACGAGATGGTTTCACTCCGTTGATCGCTGCAGGGGTCAATCGCATTCTCGGATATCGGGAGTTCGTTATTCTCGTCGGTCACCAGCGACAGCCGCAGCAGAGGGTGAGCGAAGTGGCACGAGGTTGCTGCGTAGTCAACGGAGGCGGTGATGAACCGGTTCTTCGTCTCCCTGATATCCAGTGGGGCGGTCGTGGCGAGCATGCGCTGCTTCGCAATGGGCACGAGATCGCCGGACTCGCTGCGCATCGCATTGTTGGTGTTGCTTGATACTGCCCGGTTCGTCTCCGGGGTGTCGGTGAGGAGGCCGAGGGCGTATGCCTTCTGGCGCACGAAGTTCCACTGGCCGACGGACTTGCAATGTCCATCGGGTTTGGTGGATTGGTCGAAGCTGGTGATGAACCCGTTGCAATGCTCCGCCGAGAGGTAGTAGGTGTCGGCAGTGTAGGTTGCCCCCGTGCTGCCCGCGTAGGACTCAAGAGAGTGAGTGCCTGACCCTTGCACTTCGAAGTCTTCGAAGAACAGCTCGGTGGGGTCGTGGAGACCATCAGCTTCGTGCGTGGGGGCAAGTGTTGCTGTTTCGGCTGTGGCTGGCTCGGGGGCGCCATAGATGGCTGTGCAGATGAGGCCGAGCGCACCGATGGCGGCGACCCCTCTGCCGGTGAGATGGCGGATGAGTTTCACGAGCAGGCGTTCCCTTCTCTGGATAGCGCGATTCGCGTACGTACGGCGGCAGTCGGCGCTCTCTGCCGCAGGACCGCAGAATCACTCCCAAATTATTTAGATATTTGATTATCAAATCTATTGATTACCGATGAAGTGTTGTCACTACATGTCTATTTTAAGAATAGACCATGATATATCCAAAACGGACTTGCTTGATGTGCAGATCACCTTAAAAGGTGATTTCATTTACTCGGATAATCCGCGAAAGCTCCTGCTCCGTTCGTGAGGGAGGGCCTGGCACGAAGGAGACAACCATGGCTGACTTCACGCCCTCAACTGCCCGCACGACGAGGATGCGCAGGCTCCTCCGCCCGCTCTCGGCCCGAATCCTCGGAGGCGCACTTGTCCTCGGAAGCGGCGTAATCGCGGAGCCTGCGCAGGCCTACGGGGGCTCAGGCGCGCAAGCCTCGGCGCAGAATGTGTCGCACACTTCGATTCAGGCGAAGGCGGGTCTCGGAGCCTCTGGCGGCTCGGCTACCACGGTACAGCGACGAAGAAGCGCGAAGGCGACGGGAAGACCCCGAAGGGCATCTACTGGATGCGAGACGGGTTCGGCACTGCCAAGAACCCTGGCCTGAAGAAGAGATGGACGAAGGTGACCGGTGATCACGTGTTGGTCGATGGCAAGGCGTCGAGGAAGCACGGCTAGAACACGACGCGGCATGAAGTGGCAGGGAAAGACGAAGACGCAGATCGTCATCCACTGACGCGGCGCACAGTACATATGAACTCGCCCCTGGTGCAGAGAGGTGCGCCCAAGGCGGAACCATGCATGCGATGAGCGAGAGTGCGCGTGATCTCAGTGTCTCTTCGGTGACGGCAGAAGTCATTCCTTCTGTCTGAAAGAAACGGAGTGGAAGTGAAAGCGCAAAGGGCCGCCCGGAGTTGATTCTCCGAACGACCCAAGTCGGTCGGGATGACAGGATTTGAACCTGCGACCCTCTGTTCCCAAAACAGATGCGCTACCAAGCTGCGCCACATCCCGTGACGGCTACTATCTAACCACAGCCGGGTCTGCAATCGCACCTCGGACTCGGGGTTCGCCGGCGATGTGACCTAGTTCATGAAAGACCGATTTGGTGCCGGTGCGAAGTCTCGACTATAGTCGATCTCGCGCCACGGGGATGTAGCTCAATGGTAGAGCCTCAGTCTTCCAAACTGATGGTGCGGGTTCGATTCCCGTCATCCCCTCCACGGCCGGTCTGACCTTCGGGTCAGGCCGGTTTTTTCTGCCCACACGCCCCTCCCGGTAGGATACGGCCATGCACGGACGAGGACTGGGGCGGATGCCGACTGCGCGACTCTCCCGCCGCCAGGTCCTCTCCGGGGGTGCCATCGGGCTGGGTCTGCTCGGACTCGGAGGTGGTATAGCCGCAGGCATCGCCGAGGCGGGCCACCCCGACCCGGTCCGATCGGTCACGGTCGCCTACACGAAGTCAGGGCGACGCAAGGGTCTTGGGGTTGACGAAGCGCGAGACCTACCTGCTTCCTCGCGGGTGATGCCCGATGTCGACGATTCGGGCCCCGCGCGACGTCAGCAGGACTTCCTCGACGGATGCGCCCCCTGGCTTGCCACCCTGCCCGCGCAGCGACGAGAGGCGGCGGTCTCCGCCCTGCTCGATCTCTGGGTGCTCAGCGACGAACTGCCGGCGACGTTGGCCGGAGGAGTCGGCCCCTGGCGCTACATCTGGGCCCGCGATGCCGCATTCGCCGCGGTCGCGTTCGCACGCATCGGCTTCGCCGAATACGGCTGGAAGCAGCTCCTCTATCTCCAATCACTGCAGGCGTCCGACGGTTCGTTCGCCGCTCGGGTGATACCCGAGACGGGCCTGGCCCCCGATGACCGTCAATCTCAGTTCGACGCGCTGGGACTGGTCCTGTGGGCGGTCACCGAGGTCCACTCCGCGCCATCGGCGAACGGCGAATCGTTCGCTCTGGCCGAACTGCGGAGCCTCCTGCACCGGACATCCGAACGGCTCTTCGACCACACGGGACACGGCCACAGCCTCCCGCCGGCGGGCCCGGACTACTGGGAGGTCGTCGAATCCAGGGTCACGCTCGGCCTGGCCGCGCCGACACTCGTCGGCCTCGACGCGCTGAGCGGACTCTGCGCGGCAGAACCGGAACTGTGGGACCACCTCGGCGGGGGAGTGGATGGGGTGCTCGGGACCGCGCAGGCCTTTGCCGAGACGTTCGCCCGGACCTTCGGTGCCAACGGTCTGCAGCGCTACCCGACTTCGGGCGGACCCGACTCGGCCATCGCCTACCTCTCGCTGTCGGGTGCAGGCGCGCGCGATGTATCGGCAGCTTCGGCGGCAGGACAGGGCAAGCGCGCGAAACCGCCCGTGCTCGAGGCACCGATGCTCGCGGGCGCCTGGGAGCGGCTGGAACAGCCGGCCGGTGGGATCAAGCCCGGACACGGCTGGATCATCGACCGGTCGAGCTGGACCCCGTCGACCTCGCTCATGGGGCTCGGCTTCGCCCGCCTCGGGGACGTCGAACGCGCCGAGGCGGTCCTCGATTGGCTGAGCGCGAACCGCACCGTCGTCGGTTCCTTTCCCGAGAAGGTCAGCGCCGACGGTGAGCCCGTCTCAGTGGCACCGCTGTCCTGGACAGCGGCGAATGTCATCATCACCCTCGATGAGCTCTACGGACCCTCGCGCTGCGACGACGGGTGAAATGCGCCCGGTTTCGCGTATCGGTTGGGGTTTCGCGTAATATGGGTGATTGCGTCTTGCGGACGTGCGCGAAGTATTCGTGGACTTTCGCTCCCCCTCAGGCCAGGAGATGGCCGATCAGGCTGTGAGCTGACCGTTTGTGGTCACGAACTGGGCCGGTCGGGTCGGAAGATGGCCGCAAATGCATGACTGTCGAAATTGAAAGGTCGCACTGTGAAGAGCTCCGTCGAGCAACTCGACCCCACGCGGGTCAAGATCAGCGTGGAAGTCCCATACGCCGAACTCAAACCGAGCGTCGACGAGGCATACAAGACCATCGGTGCGCAGGTCACCGTCCCCGGCTTCCGCAAGGGCAAGGTCCCGACTCGCATCATCGATCAGCGGATCGGCCGGCCGGCAGTGATCCAGGAGGCCATCAACAACGGCCTCGATGACTTCTACCGCACCGCGGTCGATGAGAACGAGCTCAAGCCGATGGGCCAGCCCGAGGTCGAGATCTCCGAGGTGCCCGGACTCGACGGCACCGAAGACGGCGACCTGGGCTTCACCGTCGAGGTCGACGTTCGCCCCGAGATCGAACTGCCCGCCTACGACTCGATCACCGTCGAGGTCGACCCCATCGAGGTCACCGACGAAGACGTGGATGCCGAGCTCGAGCAGCTGCGCACCCGCTTCGGCACCCTGACCTCGGTCGAGCGTCCCGCCGCGAAGGACGACTTCGTCACTCTCGACCTCGTCGCCACCATCGGTGACGGGGAGATCGACACCGCCTCTGACATCTCGTACCAGGTCGGCGCCGGAACCATGCTCGAGGGCATGGACGAGGCCCTCGACGGCCTCTCCGCCGGTGAGACCACGACCTTCGAGACCACCTTCGCCGGTGGCGAGCACGCCGGCGAACAGGGCACCGTGAAGATCACCCTGAGCGCTGTGAAGGAACGCGAACTGCCCGAGGCCGACGATGACTTCGCCCAGCTGGCCAGCGAGTTCGACACCATCGCCGAGCTGCGTGACGATCTGCGTGAGCAGGCCGCCAAGCAGAAGGAGACCGACCAGGGCGTGCAGGCCCGCGACAAGGTCCTCGAGCACCTCATCGAGACCCTCGAGGTCCCCGTTCCGGCCAAGATCGTCACCGACGAGGTGGAGCGTCACCTCGAGTCCGAGAACCGGGTCGATGACGACGAGCACCGCAAGGAGGTCACCGAGGAGACCGAGCGCAACCTGCGCACCCAGTTCATCCTCGATGCCGTCTCCGAGACCGAGAACGTCGAGGTCAGCCAGCCCGAACTCATCGAGTACCTGATCTCCGCTTCGCAGCAGTACGGCATGAACCCGAACGAGTTCGCCCAGATGCTCGACAGCTCCGGACAGGTCAACGCCCTGGTCGGAGAGGTCTCGCGCCGCAAGGCCCTGGCCGCCGTCCTCGCCGGTGCCACCGTCAAGGACACCGCCGGAAACGTCGTCGACATGGAGGCCTTCACCTCCGCAGGAGACGATGACGACGCCGAGGCTGTTGACGCCGAGGCCGACGACGCGGACGAAGAGACCCCGGAGGCCGCGGAAGAGAACTGAGGAAGAGCCGCCTCGGCGGTGGATTCCTGATCAGACGGCGGGTGCGGATTCGGTTCCGCACCCGCCGTCTTCGCATCTCCGCTGCTGCCTTTCACGCTGAGGGCGAACACAGGCACCGCCTCGGACTAAAACCCGATGGTCAGCGGTTAGAGTCCATATCAAGCCATCCACAGAACACAGGAGTGAAACGTGAGCGCACACGACATGACAGCGCCCGTCGGCCTCGACGCCGGTGGGGGAATGGGACTGGACGACCATATCTTCAACCGTCTCCTCAAGGAACGCATCATCTGGCTCGGTTCAGAGGTGCGTGACGACAACGCCAACGCGATCTGTGCGCAGATGATGCTGCTGGCCGCTGAGGATCCGGAAGCGGACATCTCGCTCTACATCAACTCCCCGGGCGGATCGGTCACCGCGGGTATGGCCATCTACGACACCATGCAGTACATCAAGCCCGACGTCTCGACCGTGGCGATGGGCATGGCCGCCTCGATGGGGCAGTTCCTGCTGTCCTCGGGCACCCCGGGAAAGCGCTATGCCACCCCGCACGCCCGCATCCTCATGCACCAGCCGCTGGGCGGCATCGGCGGCACGGCCACGGACATCAAGATCCAGGCCGAGCTGATCCTGCACATGAAGAAGCAGATGGCGGAACTGACTGCTGAGCAAACCGGCAAGTCTCTCGAGCAGATCCTCAAGGACAACGATCGCGACCACTGGTTCACCGCCGAAGAGGCCCTGGAATACGGCTTCATCGACAAGATGGTCACCCGCGCGTCCGATGTCGAGAACAACTGAGCAGGAGTGAGGGAAGAATGAATTCAATGAACTTTATGCCGGGTTCGACGGCGTCGAACATGCCGCAGTCGCGTTATGTCATGCCCCAGTTCGAGGAGCGCACCCCCTACGGATTCAAGCGCCAGGATCCGTACACCAAGCTCTTCGATGACCGCGTGGTCTTCCTCGGCGCGCAGGTCGATGACACCTCCGCCGACGATGTCATGGCCCAGCTGCTGGTGCTCGAATCCCAGGATCCGGACCGCGACATCACCCTTTACATCAATTCGCCCGGCGGCTCGTTCACGGCAATGACGGCGATCTACGACACGATGCAGTACATCAAACCGGAGATCCAGACCGTGTGCCTGGGCCAGGCCGCGTCGGCCGCGGCCGTGCTGCTCGCCGCCGGAACACCCGGCAAGCGACTGGCGCTGCCGAACGCGCGAGTGCTCATCCACCAGCCGGCGATGCAGGGACAGGGGCAGGGCCAGGCGTCCGACCTCGAGATCCAGGCCGCCGAGGTGCTGCGGATGCGTGAGTGGCTCGAGGGAACTCTGGCCAAGCACTCGAACAAGGAAGCGACGCAGGTGTCGAACGACATCGAACGCGACCTCTTCCTCACGGCCGAACAGGCCAAGGACTACGGTCTCGTCGACCAGGTGCTGTCCTCGCGCAAGAACGCGGACTGATCACCGTCGCCTGGCCGTGAAGGCCAGCGGAAACGGGTCCGCACGACACCACTCGTGCGGACCCGTTCGCGCGTCCGGTCGGTCGCGGTGACGACTCGGCCGTGCGACACACCGAATGACGCCGCTGGGGACTCGTGTCAGCGTCGTATGGGAAGCTATTGAGGTACAGGAAACACGAGCGGTAGAGTTGGGGCCAAGTGCCCTGGCGAAAGGTTGTGACAGTGGCTCGCAGTGCGGACGGAGCAGATCTGCTCAAATGCAACTTCTGTGGGAAGTCCCAGAAGCAGGTTCGGAAACTTATCGCCGGACCTGGTGTTTACATCTGCGATGAATGCATCGGACTCTGCAACGAGATCATCGAAGAGGAACTCAGCGATTCCAGCACCGATCAGGCCGAGCTTGAGCTGCCGAAGCCGCGGGAGATCTTCGACTTCCTGCAGGAGTACGTCGTCGGCCAGGAGCCCGCGAAGAAGGCGCTGTCCGTCGCCGTGTACAACCACTACAAGCGCATCCGCTCTCTGCAGTCTGGCGAGGACACGAAGACCCTCGGCGGCAGCGACGCCGAGGTCGAGATCGCGAAGTCGAACATCCTGCTCGTCGGCCCCACCGGCTCGGGGAAGACCTACCTGGCCCAATCATTGGCCAAGCGCCTCAACGTGCCGTTCGCCGTCGCCGATGCCACCGCTCTGACGGAGGCCGGCTACGTCGGCGAAGACGTCGAGAACATCCTCCTCAAGCTCATCCAGGCCGCAGACTTCGATATCCAGCGCGCCGAGCACGGCATCATCTACATCGACGAGATCGACAAGATCGCCCGCAAGTCCGAGAACCCGTCGATCACCCGCGACGTCTCCGGCGAGGGCGTGCAGCAGGCGCTGCTGAAGATCCTCGAGGGCACTCAGGCCTCCGTGCCGCCGCAGGGAGGACGCAAGCATCCGCACCAGGACTTCCTGCAGATCGACACGACGAACGTCCTCTTCATCGTCGCCGGCGCGTTCGCCGGGATGGAGGAGATCGTCGCCGGCCGCAAGGGCAAGCACGGCATCGGCTTCGGTGCCCTGCTCCAGTCGAAGAACGACGAAGAGGACCTCTACGCCGATATCCTTCCCGAGGATCTGCTCAAGTTCGGTCTCATTCCCGAGTTCATCGGACGCCTCCCGGTGCTGGCCACCGTGTCGAACCTCGACCGTGCGGCCCTCATGTCCATCCTCACCGAACCGAAGAACGCCTTGGTCAAGCAGTACCAGCGCATGTTCGAGTTCGACAACGTCTCACTGACCTTCGAGACCGAGGCTCTCGAAGCCATCGCCGATCTCGCGCTGCTCCGCGGCACCGGTGCTCGTGGCCTGCGGTCGATCATGGAAGAGGTCCTGCAGCCGGTCATGTTCGACGTCCCGTCGCGCGAGGACATCGCCGAGGTCGTCGTGACCAAGGATGTTGTCGAGTCCAACGTCGCACCGACCCTGGTGCCGAAGACGCGGAGCAGGACGAACAAGAAGTCCGCCTGAGCCTCTTAGTCCATGAGGCTCTTCGCTGATACACGACCACTGAGATACGCCGCATTCCGGCGTCTGTGGCTGGCCAATATCGTCACCGTCATTGGTGCCCAGATGACGGTCGTCGCGATTCCCGCGCAGATCTACCACATCACCGGTTCCTCCGGATACGTCGGACTCGCCGGTGCGTTCGGACTCGTCCCGCTCGTCGTGTTCGGCCTGTGGGGCGGATCCTTGGCTGATGTCATCGACCGTCGTCGGCTGCTGGTGATCTCGACCATCGGTCTCATCGTCACCAGTGCGCTCCTCGCCGTGCTTGCGGTGGCGAACGTCGACAACGTCTGGCTGCTGCTGTCGGTGTTCTCAATGCAGCAGGCCTTCTTCGGCCTCAACCAGCCGGCGAAGGGGGCGTTGATTCCGACGATCATCCCGCTTGATCTGCTGCCGGCGGCGAACTCGCTGAATATGACGGTGATGACCCTCGGCGCCGTCGTCGGCCCGGTCATCGGCGGGGCGCTCATCCCGCTCTTCGGATACCAGCTGCTCTACGTCCTCGACGCGGTCTTCCTCTTCGCGACGCTCTACGCAGTCATTCGGCTGCCGTCACTCTTGCCGAAGAAGCAGCCGGATACACGATCAGGGTTCAAAGGCATCGTCGACGGGTTCCGGTATCTGGGGACGAACACGGTCGTCATGGTCTCCCTCCTCGTCGACATCATCGCCATGGTCTTCGGCATGCCGAGGGCGCTGTTTCCCCAGATCGCCGCGGAGTCCTTCGGCGGACCGCCCGAAGGCGGCATCGTCTTCTCCCTGCTCTTCGCCGCCCTGGCCGGCGGCAGCGCCCTGGCCGGAATCTTCTCCGGCTGGGTCTCGAAGGTCGAACGTCAGGGGCTGGCAGTGATCGTCGCGATCATCGTCTGGGGCTCGGCGATGACAGTCTTCGGTCTGTCCCTCGAACTCGCCTCCGGCTTCTGGCTGGCCGCACTCATCGTTGCGCTCTGCGGGCTGGCGGTCGGCGGGGGAGCGGACATCATCTCCTCGGCCTTCCGATCGACGATGCTCCAGGAGGCGGCCACCGATGACATGCGCGGCCGTATGCAGGGTGTCTTCATCGTCGTCGTCGCCGGCGGGCCGAGGATCGCCGACGTGTTGCACGGTTCGGTCGCTGCCGCCTCGGATACCACGATCGCCTCGGCGGGCGGCGGACTCGCCGTCATCGTGCTCGTCCTCACGTGTGCAATGATCTTCCCCGCGTTCGTGAGGTACCGAGTCGAGCGTGGCGGTCGCGAACAGACCGTGGTCACCGACTGAGACCTGCTCGCAGACTGCGAGACCACGCCGGAGCGCCGAGACCACGGCGTGTGCACAGTGGCCTCGGCGCTCCGGCGTAGTCTCGGAGAGTCCGGGATCAGCCCTGGGCAGCCGAGTAGACCGCGTTCTCGGCGGGCTGAACCACGACGAAGCCTGGACCGTGGAAGGCCAGCTGGACCGACTCGCCGGAGCCGCGGCCGAAGAACGTGCCGACACTGACATCGGTCTTGATCTGCGGGGCCAGTGCAGACGACCAGCAGACGGCGGCCTGCGGGTCGACGAACGTCGGCTGCTGAGAGCAGTCGAGCACCATCGGCTCGCCCTTGCAGCAGATGGCGGCGGTGCCCTGCCCTGCGAGTTCGAGATTGAACAGACCCGAGCCGCTGACCATGGCGCCGACTCCGCCCTTGATCCGCTTGATCTCCCAGCTCAGTGCGTCGTCGAAGGCGAGCAGGTTCGACGTGTTGACCGTCAGCGCATCCTGGGGTCCTTCGAGGGCCATCATGAAGATGTTCGAGGCCTCACGGGCGAAGAAGATCTCACCGTGACCCTCAACGCGCATGACGTTGCCGCCCTCACCGGTCGCGGCCTTCTTCATGAACTGCCCGACCGACTTCGACCCCTGGTGGGTGAAGCGGACATCGCCCTGATAGGCGACCATGGCGCCCTTGGTGGCGATCATCGGAGCGTTCGGGGTGATCACCGTGCGCAGCATCTTCTTCGACTGGAGGGTCCAGCGATCCTGGTTCTGGATCTCGGCATTGCGCTGGGAAAAGAGTTCGCTTCTCATGATCCACAGGCCTTTCGGTCAGGACGGAATTCCGTACTTCTTCGGTTGTCGGATCCATCCTACGTGGACGCCCGAGCGGAGAGAGCGGATTTCGTGTGCCGATCCCGGAACACGCCCGGGGCGGTGCGGTTTCCCGTGGCTGATGCCATGCCTCACCTGACCGATGGCATGTCTCCCGATGCCGATGGCATTCGGAGTCCCGTGGACGATGACATGCAGAGACCCTGCGGCGGTCCGCTTCCCATCCAGGTGAGAGGGGCGCCGCAGGGTCTCTGGGCTCGGCCAGCGATCGGGTCCATGATCAGGCCGGCGGTCGGTCGGTGCTCGGGCTGGTGATCAGTCCGGCAATCAGGCCTGTTCGACGAACCTGACGTCGCCGATCGTGATCGTGTCTCCGGACTCCTCTGTGGCGAGGTTCTCGATGCGGCCCGCGGCCCGAAGATCGCCTTCTGCCGACCGGATCGCCGACACGACCGCGGCCGGCGCCTGGATCGTGATCGCTGCGACACCGGTCTTCTGGGAGACCTTGGCCTCAGTCTTCGTTCGTCGGATCTCGGTGAGAGCGGCCGCGACAGAAGCGAGCAGCTCCGGATCCACAGAGGCCCCCGGAACGCTGAGCGACTCATCGGCCGGCCAGGTCGCACGATGGACCGAACCGGTGCGCCACCATGACCAGACCTCCTCGGTGACGAAGGGCATGAACGGTGCGAACAGGCGCAGCAGCACGTCGAGCGCTGTCGCAAGAGTGACATGCGCCGAGACTTGGTCATCGCTGCCGGAGGCGCCGTACGAACGGTCCTTGACGAGTTCGACGTAGTCGTCGGTGAACTCCCAGAAGAAGCTCTCGGCCACACGCAGGGCATGAGCATAGTCGTACGCAGCCATGTGGGTTCCGGCCTGATCGACGACCTCGGCGAGCTTCGCCAACAGCGCTCGGTCGAGGTCGTGAGTCACAGCCCCGAGCTGTCCGATGAGTCCTGCGTGGACTCCCTGTGCAAGGGCGAACTTCGACGCATTGAGCAGCTTCATCGCCAGGCGTCGACCGATCTGCATCTGAGTGACGTCATAGGCGGTGTCTGCGCCCAATTTGGCACTGGCAGCCCAGTAGCGCACGGCATCCGGGCCGTAACCGGGCTTGGCTTCGGCGAGGATGTCAGAGGGGACGACGACGTTGCCCTTCGACTTCGACATCTTCTTCCGGTCGGGGTCGAGGATCCATCCGGACAGCGCCGCATGCTTCCACGGGGCCGCGTCATTGAGCGAATTCGCCCGGACCACGGTCGAGAACAGCCAGGTGCGGATGATGTCGTGTCCCTGCGGACGCAGATCGAAGGGGAAGACCTTGTCGAAGAACTCCTCGTCGCGCGACCAGCCCCCGAGCAGCTGCGGCGTCAGCGACGACGTCGCCCACGTGTCGAGGACGTCCGGGTCGGCGGTGAACCCCCCGGGCACGTCACGCTGATCCTCTGTGAAACCGCCAGGCGCCTCGGCGATCGGATCGACCGGCAGGTTTTCGGGCACGATCGGGTTCTCGTAGTCCGGGGCTCCATCGGAGTCGAGGCGGTACCACAGGGGGATCGGCACGCCGAAGTAGCGCTGCCGGGAGACGAGCCAGTCGCCGTTGAGATTCTCCACCCAGTTCTCGTAGCGCGAGCGCATGAACGACGGGTGCCATTCGATCTCGCGGCCCCGAGCGATGAGTGCATCCCGCAGCTCCGCCGAACGGCCGCCGTTGCGGATGTACCACTGACGGCTGGTGACGACCTCGAGCGGCTTGTCGCCCTTCTCATAGAACGGCACCGGATGGGTGATCGGCTCGATCTCACCGATGAGGTCACCGGAGTCGGCGAGCATCTGCGCGATGTCCTTACGCGCAGTGAACGTCGTCTTGCCGGCCAGGGCCTCGTAGTTGGCCTTCGCCTCGGGCTTCGGGGAAGCGGCGATCCACTCGGGCACCTCGAGCCCCAGACGACCGCCGCGGTTGATCACCGCGCGGGTCGGCAGGTCGAGTTCACGCCACCAGGTGACGTCGGTGAGGTCGCCGAAGGTGCAGACCATGGCGATGCCGGTGCCCTTATCGGACTTCGCGAGTTCATGAGCGCGAACCTCGACGCTGACGCCGAACAGGGGGGAGACGACGTTCGTTCCGAACAGCGGTGCGTAGCGTTCGTCATCGGGGTGGGCGACGAGGGCCACCACGGCGGGAATGAGCTCGGGTCGCGAGGTGAGGATGATGATGGGCTCCGCCGAGGTGTCGGCCAGTCCGTCGGCTCCCTCGGGGAAGAACTTCACCTTGTGATAAGCGCCTTCCTTCTCCCGATCCTCGAGTTCGGCCTGTGCCACAGCGGTGCCGAAGGTGACATCCCACATCGTCGGCGCATCCTGAGAATAAGCGTGGCCGCCGGCGAGATCGGTGAGGAACGCCCGCTGGCTCACGGCTCGCGAATCGTCGTCGATCGTGCGGTAGGTGTACTTCCAATCCACGGACAGGCCGGTGGAGCGGAAGAGATCTTCGAAGACCTGCTCGTCCTCTGCCGAGAGCCGTTCACAGAGTTCGATGAAGTTCCGGCGGGAGATCTTCACGAAGTCCCGGGAGTTCTTCGGAGCCTTCTCCGGGGGCTGGAAGTCCGGATCGTAGGCCTGGCCGGGATCGCACGTCACGCCGTAGTAGTTCTGCACCCGGCGTTCGGTGGGCAGGCCGTTGTCGTCCCAGCCCAGGGGGTAGAACACGTTCTTGCCCTGCATCCGCTGGTAACGGGCGATGATGTCGGTCTGCGTATAGGAGAATACGTGTCCGACGTGCAGCGAACCCGAAGCTGTCGGCGGGGGAGTGTCGATGGAGTAGACCTGCGCGCGATCGGTCTCGGCGTCGAATGCGTAGACGCCCGACTCGCTCCACTGAGCGTCCCATTTGTCCCGCAGGCCCTCGAGGGCCGGCTTGTCAGGCAGATTCACTGACTCGTGCGTCGAGTCCGAAAAGGCAGGAGTGTTCATAACTGCTGATTTTCTCACCCGGTGCGGATTCGGCCAAACCGGTCCGCTGCCCTCGGTCGGGTGGGCGGTCTCACATCCTGAAGAGGACGTGAGACGCAAGCGATGCGGACAATGAGATTATTGGCATATGGCGCCCCTGGACCGAATTCCGACAGAGAATCCACCGGCCACCTCGACGGCATGGATGAACCCTGCCCGAGTGATCGCGATCGTCGCCGTCGTCGCCATCCATTCCCTCGGCACCGTCGTTGAGACGAACTTCGCCGATATGGGACCGGACTGGTGGCTGGCGAACGCCATCGACTCGGCCTGCCGATGGTCGGTGCCTGTGTTCATCATGGTCTCCGGTGCCCTGGCCCTCGACCCCGAGCGCGGCAGCAAGCCGCGGAGATTTCTGTCCAAACGCGTCTGGCGCATCGGCATCCCCCTCGTCTTCTGGACCCTCGTCTACGTGCTCTTCCGCCGCTTCTACCTCGAGCCGGACAGCGACTGGAATCCCGGGATTGCGATCCTCACCGGTTCGCCGTTCGTCCAGCTCTACTTCCTCTACGTGCTCGCCGGCCTGACCCTGCTCACTCCGTTCTTCCGGCTGCTGAGCGTGCACGGTTCCCGTCGACTGCAGTGGGGCACGGGGCTGATCTTCCTCGGCATCGGAATGCTCGACCAGTGGGTGTCGATGATCTACGACGTCGGTGAGGCCAATATCGCCACACGGTTCCTGCCCATGGCCGGCTTCTACATCCTCGGTTGGGTGCTGCGCGACATCGTTCTGTCGGTGCGCGGGGCGATGCTCGCCTGGGTCGCGCTGCTCGCCGCGATCGCAGGCACCGCCGTGTGGGCGGGACTCGGCCCTGGTGACAAGCCATGGATGTTCCCCTACGAATACCTCGCCCCCGGCGTCGTCGTCTCGTCGCTGGCGGCCTATCTGCTGCTGCACTTCCACCTGCGCCGCGGCTTCGGCCTGCTGCACCGGTTCTATCCGTACTCCTTCGGAGTATTCCTCCTCCACCCGCTCGTGCTCTATCCGGTGCGCAACGAGATGGGCCTGCCCGACACCGTTCCCGGGGTCCTCCTGCACGCCGTGATCATGCCGATCGCCTACACGATCGTCTGCACGGCCGTCACCTGGGTGGCCGTGAAGATCCCCGGCGTACGGACGGTCTTCGGCGAAGGCGGACCGCGCAACCCTCGCCGGAGGCTCGACAAACCTCCGACGCCCCCACCCGTCTCGTCTCCCGCAGCCGGGGAGGTGCACCGCCGGACCCAGGATCCGGATCCCCAAGGGGCCTGAGAATCCGTAGACTGGTGTGCGGATGAGGCACCCGCGACCGCGGGGCCGAGAACCAGGAGGATGAGGATGGAGACATTGCGGGCAGTCGTCACGGGCGCCAGCTCAGGCATCGGTGCGGCCACGGTTCGTCAGCTGCGTGAACAGGGATGGGACGTCGTGGCCGTGGCCCGACGTGAGGACAGGCTCAAGGCCCTCGCCGAGGAGACCGGAGCCGACTACATCGTCGCCGACCTCACCGATGACGCCGCTGTGACGGCCATGGCCGAGGAGGTCCTCGCCGGGGGAGCAGTGCACTCGCTCGTGGCCAATGCCGGTGCCGCATTCGGCACCGACACTGTGGCCGACGCCTCCGTGGACGGCTGGCGGGACATGTTCGAGATCAATGTGCTCGGCGTCCTGCGCACGGTCAAGGCCCTTCTGCCCGCCCTCATCGAATCCGGTCGCGGGGACATCGTCGTGATGTCCTCGACCGCCGGACATCAGGCCTACGAAGGAGGCGGCGGCTACGTTGCGGCCAAGCACGGCTCGCACTCGATGGCCGCGACACTCCGCCTCGAACTCGCCGGAGAACCCGTGCGTGTCATCGAGATCGCCCCCGGAATGGTCGCCACCGACGAATTCAGCGTCAAGCGCCTCGGCGGTGACGCTTCGAAGGCGGCGAAGGTCTACGAGGGCGTCGAGAAGCCGCTGACCGCCGAGGACGTCGCCGATGCGGTCGTCTACACCCTGACTCGGCCGCACCACTTCAACGTCGACCTCATGGTCATCCGACCCATCGCGCAGGCAGCTCAGCACAAGGTGGCGCGCAACAAGGGACTGTGAGCCCGTCCCGCCGCGGAGTGGTCTCGGGCGGAGTCGACGGTATACGATTGGAGTGCATCGATCCGGCCATCACCGGGGAGCATCCGGAAGAACGGGTCCACGACAGCACAGCACCGCCTCGGCGGACGAATGCGTGGTGACCTCAGTAGAACCGGACGGGTGGACCCGTCAGCGTCCTGAGAATGAGCGATCCACGGCTCGGCCCCATCGGGGCGGGCTGCGGATAAGCGAGGTGGTACCGCGGCAACTGTCGTCCTCGTGACAGTGACCGCAGTGACCCAGAAGGACGCTCATGACCCAGCCTCTCTATCCCAAGGTTTCGACCTCGGCCTTCGGCCTCTCCAGTTCTCCGAGCTTCCCAGCCATCGAAGACGCCGTGCTGCGCTACTGGCAGGAGGACGACACGTTCACAGCCTCGATCGACCAGCGCGATCCCGGTGAGAACGGTGAGAACGAGTTCGTCTTCTACGACGGCCCTCCCTTCGCCAACGGCCTGCCCCACTACGGTCACCTGCTCACCGGATACGTCAAGGACGTCGTTCCCCGCTTCCAGACGATGCGCGGGAAGAAGGTCGACCGCCGCTTCGGCTGGGACACCCACGGACTGCCCGCCGAACTCGAAGCCGAACGTCAGCTGGGCATCACCGACAAGTCCGAGATCGGCCGTATGGGTCTGGCCGCCTTCAACGACGCCTGCCGCTCCTCCGTTCTTCGCTACACGAAGGAATGGGAGGAATACGTCACCCGTCAGGGCCGTTGGGTCGACTTCGACAACGACTACAAGACGCTCAATGTCGAATACATGGAAAGCGTCATCTGGGCCTTCAAACAGCTCTGGGACAAGGGGCTGGTGTACGAGGGGTACCGCGTCCTGCCCTACTGCTGGAAGGACGAGACGCCGCTGTCGAACCACGAGCTGCGCATGGACGACGATGTCTACAAGATGCGTCAGGACCCGGCCGTGACGATCGGCTACAAGCTCACCGACGCCGATGAATGGGTCCTCATCTGGACGACGACTCCGTGGACCGTGCCCTCCAACCAGGCCGTGGCCGTCAACCCGGACATCCCGCTCGTCGCGGTCGTCCCCGGCGAGGACGGTGCCGAGGAGCTGCAGGGCAAGACCCTCATCCTCGCGCAGGCCCGCCTCGGCGCCTACGCTCGCGAACTCGGCGAGAACCCGCAGGTCCTGCGCACCTTCCCCGGCAGCGAACTCGTCGGCCGCTCCTACGAACCTCCGTTCGGATACTTCGAAGGCCGTCAGGATGAGTTCGGTGAGCGGATGCACACGATCCTCGCCGCGGACTTCGTCACGGTCGAGGACGGCACCGGCATCGTCCACCAGTCACCGGCCTTCGGTGAGGAGGACAAGGAGCTCACCGACTCCTACGGGATCACCGCCGCGCGACCCGTCGACGACGCAGGACGCTTCGACTCGACCGTTCCCGACTACGCCGGTGAGCAGGTCTTCGACGCGAACAAGGCGATCATCAAGGACCTGCGCAACCACACAGGACCGATGACCGGCCGCAGCGCTCTGCTCGTCCGCCACGAATCCTACGAGCACTCCTACCCGCACTGCTGGCGCTGCCGGAACCCGCTGATCTACCGTGCGGTGTCGTCCTGGTTCGTCCGCGTCACGGAGTTCAAGGACCGGATGGTCGAACTCAACGAGCAGATCAACTGGGTGCCCGACAACGTCAAGCACGGCCAGTTCGGCAAATGGCTCGAGAACGCCCGCGACTGGTCGATCTCCCGCAACCGCTTCTGGGGCTCGCCCATCCCGGTGTGGACCTCCGACGACCCGTCATACCCCCGCACCGACGTCTACGGCTCCCTGGCCGAGATCGAAGCCGACTTCGGTCGCCTCCCGCTCAATGACTCGGGCGAGGTCGACCTGCACCGCCCGTGGGTCGACGATCTCACCCGACCGAACCCGGACGACCCGACGGGCAAGTCCGTGATGCGCCGCATCCCGGAGATCTTCGACGTCTGGTTCGACTCGGGGTCGATGAGCTACGCCCAGGTGCACTATCCGTTCGAGAACTCCGAATGGTTCGACAACCACTTCCCGGCCGACTTCATCGTCGAATACGTGGGCCAGACCCGCGGCTGGTTCTACCTGCTCCACGTGCTCGCCACGGCGATCTTCGACCGCCCGGCGTTCACGAACTGCATCTCCCACGGCATCGTCCTCGGTTCCGACGGGCAGAAGATGTCGAAGTCGCTGCGCAACTACCCCGACGTCAACGAGGTGTTCAACCGCGACGGCTCGGACGCGATGCGCTGGTTCCTCATGGCCTCGTCGATCCTGCGCGGCGGCAACCTCGTCGTCACCGAACAGGGCATCCGCGACGGAGTCAGGCAGGTCGTGCTGCCCCTGTGGAACACTTGGCAGTTCTTCGCGACCTACTCGAACGCCGCCGACGGCCCCGACGGGGAGCAGTCCGGCTACCAGGCACAGACCCGGTACGACTCCACACAGGTCCTCGACCGGTACCTGCTGGCGAAGACCCACGACCTCATCGCCGAATTCGCCGAAGCGATGGAGGGCCTGGACATCTGGGCCGCCTGCGAACTCGTCCGCAGCTACCTCGACATGCTCACGAACTGGTATGTGCGCCGCTCGCGTCGCCGGTTCTGGGACGGGACAGAGGACACGCACGAATCCTTCGACGTCTTCTACACCTGCCTCGAGGCATTCTGCCGCGTCGCTGCCCCGCTGCTGCCGTTCACGATCGAAGAGATCTACCGCGGGCTGACCGGGCAGCGTTCCGTCCACCTCGCCGACTACCCCGACGCCGAGGCGTTCCCCGCCGACGCCGACCTCGTCGCGGCCATGGACCTCACCCGCGACATCTGCTCGACGGCGTCCTCGGTGCGCAAGGCCAACCAGCTGCGCGTGCGCCTGCCGCTTAACAGCCTGACCGTGGCCACGGACACCGACCTCGGTGAGGACTTCACGACGATCATCGCCGATGAGCTCAACGTCCGCACCGTCGACGTCCTCGACGTCGCCGAGGCCGAAGCCGCGGGATTCTCGCTGTCGCAGAATCTCGTCGTCAACGCCCGCGCCGCCGGACCCCGCCTGGGCAAACAGGTCCAGCAGGTCATCAAGGCCTCGAAGACAGGAGACTGGACCGTCACCGACGGCACCGTGTCCAGCGGCGGAATCGAACTCCTCGACAGTGAGTACACCCTGGAGGCCGTCGCCGAATCCGGCACCGACGGGATGGAACTCGCCGCGCTCGACTCGGGATTCCTCGCGCTCGACACCAGGGTCACCGCGGAACTCGAGGCCGAAGGCATGGCCCGGGATGCGGTGCGTGCCATCCAGGGCATCCGCAAGCAGCTCGACCTGCACATCTCCGACCGGATCTCCGTGACCATCGAAGCCACCCCCGAGGTGGCTGCGGCCCTCGAAACCCATGCCGACCTCATCGCGGGGGAGACCCTGACCACGTCACTGACGTTCGGTTCGGCCGAGGGTGCCGGGGATCTCTTCGTCCCCGAAGAGCTGCCGGCGGGAACCCGTCTGGCGGTGGCACGGTCATGAGCGAGGACGAGGCCACCCGCGCCGAACTCGCACGGGTCTACGCCCTGCTGCTGGCCCGGGCAGGAGAGACTCAGGTCGAACTGCGCCTCGACGCCACCCGTCGCGCGTGCGAGGTCCTCGGCGACATCCACACGGCGACCCCGACCATCACCGTCACGGGAACGAACGGGAAGACGTCGACGGCACGGATGCTCGACTCGCTCATCTCAGCCCACGACCTGCGGGTCGGCCGGTTCACCAGCCCCCACCTGCATTCGGTGACCGAGCGGATCTCCGTCGACGGCGCACCGGTGTCGGAAGCGACGTTCGTGCGGATCTATGACGAGATCGCGCCCTACCTCGACATCGTCGATGAGCAGCTGGAATCCGAGGGACGAGCGAAGCTCACATACTTCGAGGCCCTCACCGTCCTCGCCTTCGCGGTCTTCGCCGACGCCCCCGTCGACGTCGTCGTCACCGAGGTGGGGATGGGCGGAGCGTGGGATTCGACGAACGTCGCTGACGCTCAGGTGTGCGTGTTCACGAAGATCGGGCTCGACCACCAGGCGTTCCTCGGCGACACGATCGAGGAGATCGCCGCCACCAAGGCCGGCATCCTCGACCGCAGCGTCGATCCCTCCCCGGCACCGGCCCCGGTCGCGGTGAGCGCCGTTCAGGACGAAGCGGCACAGACCGTGCTCGACGCCGAGGCGGCCCGACGAGAGGTGCCGCTGCTGAGCGAGGACCGGGACTTCCGACTCCTCGACCGGCAGCGGGCCGTCGACGGCCAGCTCATCACGGTGCAGGGGCGTCGGGACGTCTACTCCGACCTGTTCGTGCCGCTGCACGGCATCCACCAGGCGCACAATGCCACGGTCGCGATCATCGCCGCCGAAGCATTCCTCGGCGCCGAGGACAAACCCCTCGACGCCGAAACCGTGGCCGAGGGACTCGCGCGTGTGACGTCCCCCGGTCGGGCCGAGCTCGTGCGCACCGGACCGAGCGTCGTCGTCGACGGCGCACACAACCCCGATGCTGCGCACGTGCTGGCCGACACCCTCGACGAAGCGTTCGACTTCGACTACGTCGTCATGGTCATGGCGATGCTGGGCGATAAGGACGTCGACGGGGTGCTCGAAGAGCTCCACCGCAGCGCCGACGTGTTCGTCGTCAGCGAGACGCTCAGCGCTCGTGCGCTGCCTGCGGAGGACCTCGCCGAGGCGGCCCGGGAGTGGGTCGATGAGGATTCCGTCATCGTCACCCCCGACCTCAACGCCGCCCTCATGAAGGCCATCGACCTCGCGAACTCCGTCGCTGCGACGAGCCCGGGAATCGTCGTGACCGGGTCGCTCTACACCGTCGCCGAAGCCCGCCTGCTCCTGGGCACGGAAGAGGACCAGTGAAGTCGAAATATCCTGTCCTGTGCGGATCGATCCTCATCTGCGAACTCTTCGTCGTCTATTTCGCGGTGCTCACGGCCTTCGGGCTGCAGGTGAAATCAGCGCAGACTCTCACCCTCGGCCAGCTGCTCATCGGGGCCTCGGTCATCGCGGTGCTCGCGATCGTCGGCGTGGCCATGCTGCCTCGTCGCATCGGTCAGCGACGGCCGGGCGTGGTCATCGGCTGGATCGTGCAGGTACTGCTGCTGGCCTCGGGCTTCGTCGTCACATCGATGTTCTTCGTCGCCGCCCTCTTCATCGCCCTGTGGGCGGTGGCGGTGTACTGGTCGGCGCGGATCGACCGCGAGGTCGCCGCACGCGAATGATGCATGCCCACACCCGGTCAGAGCCGCCTCGGCGCCCGGGTAAACTGTGGACCGACGTCCACTCGAACTTGGAAGGACCGGAATGGAACGCACTCTCATTCTCATCAAGCCCGACGGGGTCGCCCGCGGACTCGTCGGGCAGATCGTCGCCCGCATCGAGGCCAAGGGCTACCGGATCGACGCGCTGAATCTGCGCACGGCCACGGCCGAGGAGCTGGCCGCCCACTACGCCGAACACGAAGGCAAGCCGTTCTACCAGCCCTTGGTCGACTTCATGTCGGAAGGCCCGATCGTCTCCATCATCGCCTCGGGACAGGGAATCATCCCCGGGTTCCGCTCGCTCGCCGGTGCCACCGACCCGACGTCCGCGGCACCCGGCACGATCCGCGGCGACCTCGGCCGTGACTGGGGAGAGAAGGTGCAGAAGAATCTCGTCCACGGTTCCGACTCCGTAGAGTCCGCCGAACGGGAGATCGGGATCTGGTACCCCGCCTGAGACGAGCCGAGGCATGCGGCTCAGACGCAGTCGGAGCGCTTTCGCCTCAGACAGGCCGGAATGCAGAAGGGTGCCCCACCACGCGGTGGGGCGCCCTTCTGCACGTCTGCAGATCTGCACGTCGTGATGCCGGTCCGGCCCGGGTCTCCAGCTGCGGACCGGCCCAGACCTCAGAACAGGGTGGTGAAGAACGCCCAGAACTGGACGACGATGCACGCGAAGATGATGAGCATCCACAGCACCGACAGCGCGACGTTCTCCTTGGCCAGCACGCGCACGATCGGACTCTGCGTGACCCGCTGGCCGAACCGCCCGGCGAGCACGTTGTGCCCGGTGACCGCGACGAACATCGGAATCGTCATCGTCCACACGATGATGCACCAGGGGCAGCCGACGCCGATCTTGTAGATCGAGGTGTAGAAGAGGAACATCACGAGGACCACGCCGAGGGCCAGTCCGATATTCAGCCCGATCATCACCCATCCAGGAAGCTTCGTCCCGGCGAGGATGAGGACCCCGAGCAGGAGCGGGAAGACGAAGGCGGCGATGCCGAGCAGCTGATTCGGGAAGCCGAACAGCTCCGACTCCGGATGCTCCATGACCGAACCGCACGAGAAGAACGGGTTGAGGTCGCAGGAGAGGACGACGTCGGGATGAGCGAGTTTGTCGTACTTCTCCGCCGAGAGCGAGAACGACGCGAGGAAGCCGATCACGGAGGCGATGATGAGGAAGATCCCGAAGGGAGCGCGTCTGAGCACCCACGCCGAGGCGGCCGGTTCGGTGTCGACGTCGGCGGAGAGAGTCTGTTCACTGTTCACCCCTCAAGAATGCCTGCCCACGACCTGAGCGGCAAACCCCGTGCCGACGAAACCTCAGCGGAAGCGGACATGTGTGACATAATGGCATGACGGATACCTGTTCCCACACCGAACGGGAGAAGTGCCTCCACCGAGTCGAGGGTATGACCTCGTAGGTCGACAACAAGATGAGGCAGCACCGAAGGCCTACGCGCAGAGCGCGAGCCGGACGTGCCATCCACAAGTTTCGGTCCGCCCGAGGACCATGCAAGGATCCGAAGATCCGTACGGTGTGGACGGAGTCTTCGGACTGGGAGTAACGATGAACGATACGTCGAACGACGGCACAGAGTCGACAGATCCGACCGAAGGCATCCTCGCCGATCTGGCGAATCTGCAGCAGTCGGTCAGTGACAAGGGCAGCGACCATGAGGACGTCAACGACAATGTGCGTGCGCGTCTCGACGACATCGCCGAGGCGGCCGAATCGCTGCGTACCGGCGATGCCGACGATGACGACGATTACGATGACGAACCGGATGAGCCGACCCCGCGCAGCAGGGGCCCGAAACCCGCCCGCGACGCCGTCGCCAACCGCGGACTCGTCTTCGAATCCTTCGTCCGCGGAGAATCGGAGAACGATGAGGCCGATGCGGACGAGGACGACGAGAGCGGTGACGAAGCCGACGACTCGGCGGCAGGACAGACCTCGGTGAGCTTCGATCCGCGCAATCCCTTCGCGGCGCCCCCAGCCGCACCCGCCGCAGCCGCGCCGACGGAACCGCGGGCGACCCCGTCGGTGCCCCCGGCCGGCGGTCTGATCTTCCAGGTTCCGAAGGCCGAACACGCCGAGGTCGTGCAGATCGATGACGAGTCCGACGACGACTGGGATGACTCCGAGGACACCGACGACACCGCGACCGATCGGCGGGACGATCAGGACGACGACGAGAGCTCGAACGGTCCGCGTCGCCGCCGTGGAGGGCGCGGACGCCGATCGCGCAGCCGTGATGACTCCAACGACGGTGCGGACGGTCAGTCCGAGGACTCTTCGGAGGAATCCCAGGACGATGACGACTCTCAGAAGGAGGGATCGCGTTCCTCCCGACGGGGTTCACGCTCGAATTCGCGCGGCTCGAAGCACAAGTCGGACTCTGATTCCGACTCGCAGGATACTCATTCCAAAGCGGAGAACGAGAAGTCCGAACAGTCCAAGAATGACGAACCGCAGTCCGATGACGGTGATGATGACGATGACTCCGACGGCGGATCGCGTCGTCGCCGCCGTCGTCGGTCCCGCACTCGTGGAACCGATCGTGACGAGGTCACCTCGCTGAAGGGCTCGACGCGTCTGGAGGCCAAGCGCCAGCGTCGCAAGGAAGGCCGTGAGGCCGGTCGCCGTCGCCCCATCATCACCGAGGCGGAATTCCTCGCTCGCCGGGAATCCGTCGAACGCACGATGCTCGTGCGCGAAAGCGGCGACCAGACCCAGCTCGTCGTCGTCGAGGATGGCATCGCCGTCGAGCACTACCTCAAGGAGAACCGCCAGCAGTCCTCCCTCATCGGCAACGTGTACCTGGGCAAGGTCCAGAACGTGCTGCCGAGCATGGAGGCGGCCTTCATCGACATCGGCAAGGGGCGCAACGCCGTGCTCTATGCCGGTGAGGTCAACTGGGACGCCCTCGGGATGGACGGCAAGGCCCGCCGCATCGAAACCGCTCTGAGCCCCGGCGACTCGGTTCTCGTCCAGGTGACGAAGGATCCGATCGGGCACAAGGGTGCGCGCCTGACCAGCCAGATCTCACTGCCGGGACGGTTCCTCGTCTATGTTCCCGGCAACTCCATGACCGGAATCTCCCGCAAGCTTCCTGACAACGAACGGGCACGGCTGAAGAAGCTGCTCAAGGAACTCGTCGGAGATTCGAACGGCGTCATCGTGCGCACCGCCGCCGAAGGCGCAGCGGACACCGACCTCTCGCGCGACGTCGAACGCCTCGCCAAGCGCTGGGAGACGATCGAGAAGAAGTCGAAGTCGACGAAGGTGCTCGCCCCTCAGCTGCTCTACAGCGAGCCGGACATGATCGTGCGCATCATCCGCGACGTATTCAACGAGGACTTCAACTCGCTCGTCATCGACGGCGACGGAGCCTGGAACACCATCCACGAATACGTCGAATCCGTGGCACCGGACCTACTGGACCGAGTCCACAGCTACAACGAGGACGAGGACATCTTCGATCACTACCGCATCGAAGAGCAGATCCAGAAGGCCCTGCAGCGCACGGTCAACCTGCCCTCGGGCGGTTCGCTCGTCATCGACCGAACCGAAGCGATGACCGTCGTCGACGTCAACACCGGTAAGTTCACCGGTTCCGGGGGCAACCTCGAAGAGACCGTGACCCGCAACAATCTCGAAGCGGCCGAAGAGGTCATCCGTCAGGTTCGTCTGCGCGACATCGGCGGCATCATCGTCGTCGACTTCATCGATATGGTGCTCGAGTCGAACCGTGACCTCGTGGTGCGCCGCCTCGTCGAATGCCTGGGCCGTGACCGGACGAAGCATCAGGTCGCAGAGGTGACCTCGCTGGGACTCGTGCAGATGACGCGCAAGCGCATCGGCACCGGCCTGGCCGAGTCGATGGTCAGTGCGGGCGCCGACCTCAGCGGTCGCGGACTGCTGCTGCCCGGCTCCGAAGAGGAAGGCTCGAAGTCCCACCGCGGAAACCGTTCGTCGAACAACGACAGCCGTCGGGATCGGAAGCGCCGCGGCGAATCCGGATCGAAGTCGAAGCAGAACGAAGCCGAATCGCATGAGGACTCCGTGTCCTCGGACGCGTCACGATCAGCTGTCGCAGCGATCGCGAAGGCCACCCTGAAGAAGGACGAATCCGACAGCGGAAACGGTGAAGAGAAGCCGGACGCCGAAGCCAACGGCAAGAGTCGTTCGCGTTCGCGCAGCGGTCGTCGTCGTTCGAACTCCCGGAACTCGGAGACCGCATCGGAAACCGAGACCAGCAGTGCCTCCGAAACGAATGCCGGCACCGAGGCGAAGGCCGTCGACAGCGATAAGGCCGCGACGGACGACCAGGCTCGCGCCGAAGCGAAGGTCCGAACCGACCACAGGTCCGGAAGCAGCGACAGCGAGTCCGAGACCGCAGCGAAGCAGGCCCCTGAGGAGCCTAAGGACCTGCCGCTGATGATCGGCGCGGACACCGCGACGAGGGTTGCCGCCGCCGCTCCGGTGAAGCGGGCTCCGGCCAGGAAGCCGAGTGATGCGTCGAAGCAGAGAGCCGAACCCCAACAGGAGCAGCTGCCCACCTCGTTCGTCATCATCGGCGAAGACTGAGTCCGATCCCACCCGGGCCCGGGACTGAGCCAGAGAGCTGAAACCCGGCGCCTGGCCGATGACAGAGCAGCGCCCCGCGACGGAACTTCCGTCGCGGGGCGCTGCTCTGCTGCTCAGCCGGCCGACTGCTGATTGCGTGTGGTGCTGATCGTCGGCTGTGCCGCCTGATCTCCGCAGAGGACGATCATAAGGTTCGACACGAGATCGCTGCGCTCGGCCTGACCGAGCCTGACGATCTGTCGGCCCTCGATCTCTTCGATGGCGGTCTCGACCATTCCCACAGCTCCTTCGACGATGAGCTGCCGAGCCGCGACCACCGCCGTGGCCTGCTGCCGCTGGAGCATTGCCCGGGCGATCTCGGGCGCATAGGCCAACTGTGTGATGCGAGATTCGATGATCGTCACCCCCGCGGCCATCACGCGCGCGGCCACTTCATCGGAGAGTCGGGACGTGATCTCATCGGCGTTGTCGCGCAGGGACATCCGACGGGGGTCCGAAGAGTCGTAGGCGTAGGAGTTCGCAATGTGCCGGACTGCTGTCTCTGCCTGGATGGCGACGAACTCCTCGAAGTCGTCGACCTCGAACATCGCCTGTGCGGTGTCCTTGACCTGCCAGACGACGACGGCGCCGATCTCGATCGGATTGCCGTCGAGGTCGTTGACCTTGAGTGTCGACGTCTCGTGGTTGCGGATGCGGGTCGAGACCTGGTCCTTCGTATAGAAGGGGTTGACGAAGCGCAGGCCCGACTGTCTGACCGTGCCGACATACTTGCCGTAGAGCTGGAGCACGACGGCATGACCGGGTGCCACCGAGGTGCATCCCTTGAACAGGAACATCGACGCGACGAAGCTGAAGACCCCGAGCACAATGAGGATGACTCCGAGCGCGGCCTGCGCAAATGTCAGCACGAAGCCGACGACGCCGAGGAGCACAGCCAGAAGAAGCAGCGCGATGGCGCCGATGATCGCAAAGTAGCCGGAGACGCCGCCTGCCGGCTTCTCCCGCACGCGTTCACCGTCGGCAGAGACGATGCGCGGAGGAGCAGATCCGTGCGGTCCCGGCGCCGAGGTGGGGCCGGGCTGGGCCGATCGACGGGGGCCGCTGCTGTTCGGGCGCTGCGGATCGGCACCCGGCTGTCCGACCGTGCCCTGAGATCCCCCGGGATGCGTCTGACCGCCGCCAGGGGGTCCGTACGCATGAGGCGAGTTCGCGGATGTCGAGGAACCGGCGTGAGAGCCCTGCGACCCGAAGTGACCGTTGGGATTCGACACAGGTTCGGCGCCCGGATACGCGGCGGGCTGGGCATGGCCGTCCTGTGAGTGCGGGGTCTGGTTCACGGCTGAAGCAGGGCCGGGATTCTGGGGCTGATTCGGCGGTGGACCGTGTTGCTGCGGGTTCTGAGTCATGGTCTCAGTCTAGGCCACGGAATGAGACGCGGGTCTCAAAGTCGGCGGATCGGCAGGCTTGGATAACGGTTCCATAACTGAACCGACGTGTTTTCACAGATCGCTTGAATGTGACATAGATCTCAGGGAGTTTAACTGACCATGAACACCTTAGAATTCATAGCAGAGCCGGTCTCGCCGGTCGACGATGCCATCAACTCCTGGTTCGACCCGATCGCGACGTGGTTCGGCAACATCATCTTCTTCCCGATCACCCTCGGGAGCATTTCATTTCCCTTCGTCGTTCTGTGGCTGATCTTCGCGGCCGCGGTCTTCACGGTCTACTTCGGGTTCATCCAGGCCCGCGGAGCGAAGCTGTCGCTGGAGATCATCCGCGGCAGGTTCTCCTCGAAGTCCGATCCGGGTGAGGTCACCCACTTCCAGGCTCTCGCTTCCGCCCTGTCGGGAACGGTCGGCCTGGGCAATATCGCCGGTGTCGGTGTGGCCATCGCACTCGGTGGACCCGGCGCGACATTCTGGATGATCGTGGCCGGCCTGCTCGGCATGTGCACGAAGTTCGTCGAATGCACCCTCGGGGTGAAGTACCGCGAGATCGACGAGAACGGAGTCGTCCACGGCGGTCCGTTCAAGTACCTGCCGGTCGCTTTCCGCCGCTTCTCGAAGCCCGTGGCCACCGTCCTCACCGGTCTCTTCGCGGTCGCCATCCTCGTCTTCGGCGTCGTCGGCGGCGGTATGTTCCAGGCCAACCAGACCTTCGCACAGGTGCGCACCGCAACCGGCGGCGATGACGGATTCCTCGCCGGACCCTTCGCCTCGCTCGTCTTCGGCATCATCTTCGCAGCCCTCGTCGCCTTGGTCATCCTCGGAGGCATCCGTTCGATTGCGAAGGTCACCGACAAGCTAGTTCCGGGCATGGCGATCTTCTACGTCGTCTCCTGCCTGCTCGTCCTCGGCCTCAACTTCTCGAACATCCCGAATGCGATCTCCGAGATCTTCGTCGGCGCCTTCAATCCGCAGGGCATCGCCGGCGGCATCGTCGGCGTGATGATCATCGGGTTCCAGCGCTCGGCGTTCTCCAACGAAGCGGGCATCGGCTCCGCACCGATCGCGCACTCCGCGGTCAAGACGCGCCGCCCGATCTCCGAGGGCTTCGTCGCCCTCCTCGAGCCCTTCATCGACACCGTCATCGTCTGTACGATGACCGCGTTGACCATCATCGTCGCGAACCAGGCCTCGTACCGGGAGGACTTGGGCGCCGGAGAGATCGGGGGAGTGGCGCTGGCGTCCGACGCCTTCTCCACCGTGGCTTCCTGGTACCCCATCCTGCTGGCGATCGCTGTTGCGCTCTTCGCCTTCTCCACCCTGATCACCTGGGCCTACTACGGGGAGCAGGCGTGGAGCTACCTGTTCGGCGGGGCCAAGGCGAGCGTGACGGTCTTCCGCACCCTCGTCTGCCTGTTCGTCGTCGTCGGCTGTGTGGCCACTTTCTCGAAGGTCGTCGAGTTCGCCGATGCTGCACTGTTCATGTGCGCCTTCATCAACATCCTCGGCCTCTACCTGCTCATGCCGGTCGTGAAGAAGGAGATGAAGAAGTACCTGGCCGACCGCAAGGCCGGTATCCTCAACGACCCCGAGACGAAGGATGCGGTGCCCGTCGAAGAACCGGCCTGAGTCCGGTCGTCGGCCGATCCCGACGGTTCTCAATGGTGCGCCGCAGTCCCGATGAGACTGCGGCGCACCGCCGTGTCCGTCATCGTTAGAATGAGACCGTGGACTCCAAAACTGACGACAAGACACGTGCCCAGCAGCGCCTGCTGGAGCTTCGCGACAGCATCGACAACATCGATGCCAGCCTCATCCACCTCCTCGCCGAGAGGTTCAAGCTCACCGAGAAGGTCGGCGAGCTCAAGGCCGACCATGGTCTGCCGCCTGCCGACGAATCACGAGAAGCCCGTCAGGTCGCTCGCCTGCGGGTGCTGGCCGAGGAATCACACCTCGACCCCGAATTCGCGGAGAAATTCCTCGCCTTCACCGTCGCCGAGGTCATTCGCCGCCATGAACGCATCGCTGAATCACGGGAACGCTGATCTCCATCCTGGTCCCCTGATCTGCCGAGGGCGGGCGCAGCATGAGAGTTGCCTCACAGTCATCGGTTCCGGGAGTGCCGGAGTGCCTGCGGGTTTGCCGTTCGCCTGCGGCTTCGACTAATATTGAGCGTCGGTGCGCATGTCGCATCACGGCTGGTGATTCCTCTCAATGGGACGCTGGCGAGGGAGACCTCGCTGCGGCCAAGGGATAACCGCTGTTCGTCTGAGTTTCAACAGGAAGAGAGTTCGACCATGGTCTATGCCATCGTCCGTGCCGGAGGCCACCAGGAAAAGGTGAGCGTCGGCGACATCATCACAGTCAACCGCATGAAGGCGAAGGCTGGAGACAGCGTCGAACTCGATGCCGTGCTTCTCGTCGACGGTGAGACGGTCACGACCGACGCCGACGCTCTGTCGAAGGTCTCGGTCACCGCTGAGGTCGCCGGTGAGCTCCGCGGTCCCAAGATTGTGATCCAGAAGTACAAGAACAAGACCGGGTACAAGAAGCGTCAGGGCCACCGCCAGGACCTCACCCGCCTGAAGATCACGAACATCAAGTAAGAGGAGACTTCTCACATGTCAAGCAAAAAGGGAGTCAGCTCGACCCGCAACGGTCGCGACTCGAACCCACAGTACCTCGGCGTGAAGCGCTTCGGCGGTCAGGTCGTCAAGGCCGGCGAGATCATCGTCCGCCAGCGCGGAACCAAGTTCCACCCGGGAGCCAATGTCGGTCGCGGCGGAGACGATACCCTCTTCGCTCTGACCGCTGGCGCCGTGGAGTTCGGCAAGCGCAACGGTCGCAAGATCGTCAACATCGTCGGAGCCTGATCCTCAGCGGGATCTGACCGATCGCATTATGATTTCTCCCCTCACGGGGACCATGAAGGGTGAGTCACGAGACTCACCCTTCATCTGATATAAGGACACTATGGCCACCGAGTTCGTAGACCGCGTCACCGTTCACCTCGCCGCCGGCGACGGTGGGAACGGCTGTGCCTCGATCAGACGCGAGAAGTTCAAACCGCTCGGCGGACCCGACGGTGCAGACGGCGGCAACGGCGGAAACATCATCTTCCGCGTCGATCGGCAGACCACCACCCTGCTGCCCCTGCACCACCGCCCGCATCTGCGTGCCGACGGCGGCGGAATCGGCAAGGGCGACCTGCGCCACGGGGCCGACGGGCAGAACCTCGTCGTCCCCGTGCCCGAGGGGACCGTCGTCAAGACACTCGACGGTTCGGTCGTCGCCGATCTCGTCGAAGACGGCACCGAACTCACTGCAGCCGCCGGAGGCCGCGGTGGTCTCGGCAATGCCGCGCTGGCCTCGACGAAGCGCAAGGCGCCCGGCTTCGCCCTGCTCGGCGAGCCCGGGGAGAGCCTCAGCCTCGTCCTCGAGCTCAAGACGATCGCCGACATCGCACTCGTCGGCTACCCGTCGGCAGGAAAGTCGAGTCTCATCGCCGCGCTCTCGGCCGCGAAGCCGAAGATCGCCGACTACCCCTTCACCACCCTTGTGCCCAACCTCGGCGTCGTGCAGGCAGGGGATACCCGCTACACCGTCGCCGACGTGCCCGGTCTCATCCCCGGGGCGTCGGAAGGCAAGGGGCTGGGCCTGGAATTCCTCCGTCACGTCGAACGATGCGCGGGACTCGTCCACGTCATCGACATGGCCACGTGGGAACCCGGTCGCGATCCCGTGTCCGATCTCGCGATCATCGAATCCGAACTCGCCGCCTATGCCGTCGACCTCGACGATGGCAGCGGACTGCTGCCGCTCTCGGAGCGGCCGAAGCTGGTGGCGCTGAACAAGGTCGACATCCCTGACGGACGCGACCTCGCCGACATCGTCCGCCCCGACCTCGAAGCGGCAGGCTACCGCGTCTTCGAGATCTCCGCGGTCAGTCACTCCGGCCTGCGCGAACTCTCCTTCGCCATGGCCGAACTCGTGCTCGCCGAACGTGCTCGACGGGAAGCAGTCGAAGCGACACCGCAGCGTGTGGTCCTCCGCCCGAAGGCCGTCGACGACCGCGGCTTCGAGGTCCGTGCCGAACGTGACGCCGAGGGCCCGGTGTTCCGCGTGCTCGGCGACAAGCCGGCCCGCTGGGTGCGTCAGACCGACTTCGGCAACGACGAAGCCGTCGGGTACCTCGCCGACCGCCTCGACCACCTCGGTGTCGAAGAGGCGCTGTTCAAGGCCGGCGCAAAACCGGGCGACACGATCGTCATCGGCGGTGACGACGGAGTGGTCTTCGACTGGGACCCGACGACCGTCGGGGGTGCCGAGCTGCTGGGATCCCGCGGGTCCGACACCCGGCTCGAAGAAGAGGCCCGCGCCACCCGCAAGGAGCGCAAGGCTGCCTACCACGAGCGGATGGACGCGAAGGCCGCGGTGCGTGCCGAGTTCGAGAAGGAACGGCTGGCCGAACGCGGACAGCGCGAAAGCCGATCGGCGTCCGAGACCGAATCCGAGGCTGCGGCCCGGACCGACGAGGCGTGAGCGCCGCAGACGGCGGACACGGCTCCGCGCAGCGTGCCCGTGCGGATATCGCCGCGGCCCGCCGTATCGTCGTCAAGGTCGGCTCGTCCTCGCTGACGACCATCGACGGCGGGCTGGACGAAGCCAAGCTCATCGCGCTCACCGACGTCATCGGCGCCCACCGCGCGGCCGGCCATGAGGTCATCCTCGTCTCCTCGGGCGCGATCGCGGCAGGTCTCGAACCCATGGGCCTCAGCCGACGCCCCCGAGACCTCGCCACGCAGCAGGCGGCGGCCGGTGTCGGGCAGGGACTGCTCATGGCCGCCTACACCCGGGCCCTCGGCCGCTACGACCTCGTCCCCGGCCAGGTGCTGCTGAGCGCCGACGACCTGATCCGGCGCACCCAGTACAAGAACGCCCAGCGCGCCATCGACAAGCTTCTGGCCCTGGGCACGCTTCCCATCGTCAACGAGAACGACGCCGTGGCCACCGAGGAGATCCGGTTCGGCGACAACGATCGTCTCGCGGCTCTCGTCGCCCACCTGTCCCACGCCGACGCCCTGATCCTCCTCTCCGACGTCTACGCCCTCTATTCGGGACCACCCGACCGTCCCGACTCACGACTCATCGGCCGGGTGCACGGTCTCGACGATCTCACCGACATCGCGATCGGCGGAGTCGGCACCGCGGGGACGGGAACCGGCGGGATGGCCACGAAGGTCGATGCGGCGATCATGGTCGCCGACTCAGGGATCCCCGCCGTGCTGACCTCGGCACCGCACGCCGCCTCGGCGCTGGCAGGGGACGAGGTCGGGACCTACTTCGCGGTCACCCACCGTCGCCGCGGCACGCGGCTGCTGTGGCTGCGCCACCTGGCACGGACGTTCGGGTCTGTGACCATCGACAGGGGCGCCGAACAGGCTGTGTGCTCCCGGGGAACCTCGCTGCTGGCAGCGGGAGTGACCGGAGCCGACGGCGACTTCGAAGCGGGAGATCCGGTCGAGATCCACAATCTCGACGGCGATGTCATCGCGCGCGGAATGACCAACTTCTCCTCGGACGAGCTGCCGAGCATGTTCGGAGCCACGACAGAGGAACTTGGCACCCGTCTGGGAAGTGACTACCGTAAAGAGGTCATCCATCGAAACGATCTCGTTCTCACACATGTGAGCGGGGGGAGATAGCCCATGACAGCAGCATCCGAGATCCACCCGAAGACCGTGCGCGGCGTGACCCGGATCGCCCGCAATGCGAAGGCCGCCGCGAGCCAGCTGGCAACGACCTCGACGGCGGAGAAGAACACAGCACTGACCGCTGTCGCAGATGCCCTGCGGGCGAACACCGACCGGATCGTCGCCGCCAACGAAGCCGACATCGCCGCCGGCATCGACGACGGCATGAGCGAGGCGCTGCTCGACCGGCTGCGCCTCGACGCCGATCGCATCGCAGCGATCGCCGACTCCGTCGATGCCGTCGTCGACCTCGCCGATCCCGTCGGAGACGTCGTGCTCGGCCGCACCCTGCCCAACGGCATCCGCCTGACCCAGACCCGCGTGCCCATGGGCGTCATCGGAGCGATCTACGAAGCTCGTCCGAATGTCACCGTGGACATCGCCGTCCTCGCCCTGAAGTCCGGCAATGCCTCGGTGCTGCGCGGAGGATCGGCAGCGCAGAACTCGAACGCGGAGATCATCACCGTCCTGCGCAACGCGGTCGCCTCGGCGGGACTGCCGGCCGATGCGATCAACGGCATCGACCAGTTCGGGCGAGACGGGGCCAATGTGCTCATGCACGCCCGCGACTTCGTCGACCTCCTCATTCCCCGCGGCGGAGCCGAACTGATCAACATGGTCGTCCAGGAGTCGATCGTTCCGGTCATCGAGACCGGGGTGGGCAATGTGCACATGTTCATCGACTCGACGGCGACGGTGAAGACCGCCGTCGACCTCGTGCTCAATTCGAAGACCCAGCGACCCAGCGTGTGCAATTCGCTCGAGACCCTGCTCGTCCACGAGAAGGCGGCGAAGCGTGTGCTCCCGAAGATCCTCGACCGACTCGATGGCGAAGGGGTCGTCGTCCACGCGGATTCCGACGTCGCAGCCCATGCCCCGACGACGATGAAGATCAAGCGCGTGTCCCGGCGGGACTGGGCCAAGGAATACCTCGGGCTCGAGATCGCGGTCAAACTGGTCTCGGGCATCGAGGAAGCCATCGACCACATCCGCGCGTACAGCTCCGGACACACCGAGGTGATCGTGACGAAGGACCTCGACAACGCCGACACCTTCGTCGCCGCCATCGACGCCGCGGCGGTGGGCGTGAATGTCTCGACCCGCTTCACCGACGGTGGTGAGCTCGGCTTCGGTGCCGAGGTGGGCATCTCGACTCAGAAACTCCACGCCCGCGGTCCCATGGGGCTCGAGCAGCTCACGACCACGAAGTGGGTGATGATGGGCAACGGACAGATCCGTTCGTGAGCCTCCTCCGGCGCCGACACGGGCAGCCCGGGCCGATCGGGTCCGGTTCTCGCTCCACGGTGACCGACGAATTCATGTCGATGCCGGATTCGCGGGTCGTTCATGAGAAACTGAGAAGGCAATGAGATCGACGTCGCGCGGGCGGCGTCGGAAGCAAGCAGAAGGAGTTATTTCGTGAACGCAGCCATTATGGCCGCCGCGGCCGAAGGTGCGGAGCATGCCGCTCACCATGAGTTGCCGATGGATCCGATCTGGTTCGGACTCACCGCCCTGGCGATCTTCCTCACGATGGGCATTGTGACTCGGTCGTGGAAGGGCATTTCGCACCGCCACTGATATGGCTGAGCACAAACGCAGAGTCGGTGTCATGGGCGGCACCTTCGACCCCATCCACCACGGCCACCTCGTTGCGGCCAGTGAGGTCCAAGCGACCTTCGACCTCGACGAGGTGGTGTTCGTTCCCACCGGACGGCCCTACCAGAAGGACGTCGAGGAGGTCACGAGTGCCGAACACCGGTATCTGATGACGGTGATCGCAACCGCGTCGAATCCGAGGTTCACGGTCTCCCGGGCCGATGTCGATCGGCCCGGTCCGACCTACACGATCGATACGCTGCGCGACCTCGCCCGCAGCTACGGTCCGGACACGGAGTTGTTCTTCATCACCGGCGCGGACGCTTTGGCTCAGATCCTGACGTGGAAGAATGTGGATGAGCTGTTTTCCTTGGCGCACTTCGTCGGGGTCAGTCGTCCGGGGCACGAACTCCGCGGTGAGGGGCTTCCGGTTGATCGGCTGAGTCTCGTGCAGATTCCGGCACTGGCGATATCGTCCACGGATTGCAGACAACGGGTGATGGATGGTGCGCCCGTCTGGTACCTCGTACCGGACGGAGTCGTGCAGTACATCGCGAAATACGAGTTGTACAGGAGTGAGAATGGCTGAGGAGCAGTTCACGTCACGTCGAGCGCGGCGAGAAGCCGAACGGTTGGCGGCGGAACAGGCGTTCGAGGCACGAGAGGTTCCTGAGCAGCCGACTGAGGCGCCAAACTCCCGAGCCGACCTCCTCTCTCCGCTGCCTCCGAAGAAACCGGATGCGGCGCCCCGTTCGGAGGCTTCCGGGGACGAGTCGGAGACATCCGGGGACGATCGGAGTTCGCGCATCGACCCCAGCCCCGCACCGCCTACCAATCACGAACGCGGAGCGCTGGCCTCCGACCACCCAGTTCAGACGCGTCCGCCTGTTCATGCAGAGGATCGTCTCGACCCGCAGCGCACACCCCTGCCGCACTTCCAGTCGCGGGCGGAGAAGAAGCGCTACCTCAAAGAGCATGGACTCTCACTCAACGGTGATCTGTCCACCGGAGCGATGCCCGTCGTCGCTGACGAACAGGAGCTCGCAGAGCGCGAGGCCGCCGCGGAAGGACGACTCACCGGGCCCGTGCCCGAAGTCGCCGAAGCCACCGGCGAAGACGATGCGCCTGTCGATTCGTCCGCCGCCGCTGAGCACCAGACCTCCGCTGCCGAAACGACTGAGGCGAAGTCGTCGGCGAGTGAGCAGCCATCGAAGAAGGCGCCCGAGAGCAAGACGGCCACGGCGTCCTCGGATGAGCCGTTGTCCGGGATGAAGGCGGATCCCGCCGCACCGACGGTGGACTCCCCGCAGGCCGAACACGAATCCTATGATGCCGCCGGCTTCGGCGGTGCCTCCGAGGAGGTCGCCGCGCGCGACTTCGAAGCACCGGTGACTGCCGCCTCGGCGCCCCGCCCGACGACTCTCGACGACGAACCCTATGATGCGCTGTCGATGCCGTACTCGGCCCTGGACGGCACCGATCCGCAGGATCCAGCGGCGGATTCGACCTCTGCAGAGCCGGACGCATCGGCGCAGGCCGCTGCCGACGAGAGCGGTTCAGCACCTGCCGACTCCGACGGTTCTGAGACTGCCGGAACCAGCGGTTCAGATTCGGCCGATATCAGCGGTGGTCCGGTCGACGCTTCAACACCGTCGGCACAGCAGCCTTCACCCGCTCCCACTCAGACGCCGAGCGCCGACGACGCCGAACCGACCTCCCGGTCACGACGGATGCCGATCGTCCAACCCCCTTCGACGTCCGGCGTGCGAGTCGTCACCGCCGCGTCTGCGCAGATTCCCGAGGTCGACGAGAATCGCAGCGCCGCGTCGGACTCGGCATCGAGCCGGAACGCGGACTCGGCCCCGACCACCGGGGCCGGAGAGGCGAAAGACCGGTCTGCGAACGAGACCGGCTCCGACGATGCCGCCCGCGCCCTCGCCGCGAATCCCGAGACCCGTCCCATGGACGCAGTGCCCGAAGCCTGGGCGCTGCCGAACTCCGACTATGAGGACGAAGAGACCGAGAACCCTCCCGGGACCCGCATCAGGGCGAGCTCCGTGACCGGCCAAGACGGGCAGATCCTGATGGGTGAAGAGCCCTCTAAGATGCCGTACATCGTCCTCGGCGTCGCTGCGTTCTTCGCCCTGGCACTCATCGTCATCGCCCTCGTCATGTTCCTCTGACATCACCTCCACTGCCGCATCCATGCGAAAGGATCTTGTGAGCGAGATCGCCGATTCCACCCAACTGCTGAGAACCGCCGCGAAAGCCGCGGACGACAAGCTCGGCACCGACATCATCGGACTCGATGTGAGCTCGACGCTCTACATCACCGATGCGTTCCTCATCGTCTCCGCCGACAACGAACGCCAGATCGGCGCGATCATCGACGCCGTCGAAGAGGCCGTCCAGCGCGGACACGACCGCACGCCGCTGCGGCGCGAAGGCCGCGGCGGCGACTGGGTGCTCCTCGACTTCGGTGAGATCGTCGTCCACGTCTTCTCCGCCGAGCAGCGCGAATACTATGCCCTCGAGCGGCTGTGGAAGGACGTGCCCGTCATCGATCTCCAGCTGTCGGATCCCGGCGAGCACGATTCTGACGAGCCTGGCTCCGACGCACCACGATGACCGCGAAGACGGTCCTGTTCTGGCGCCACGGTCAGACCGACTTCAACGTTGAGGGACGATTCCAGGGACAGACTGATGTCCCGCTCAATGACACCGGTCGCAGACAGGCCGAGGAGGCCGCGCGCCTCCTCTCCGGCCTCAGTCCCGAACTCATCGTCGCCTCCGATCTCTCCCGCGCCGCGGAGACCGCCGAGAAGCTGGCCCGCATCGTCGGTGTCGAGACGGTCCACGACGCACGACTGCGCGAAGCAGCGTTCGGTGAGTGGGAAGGTTCGATCCGCGCCGAGGTCGCCGAAACCTGGCCGGATGAGCTTGCCGAATGGGTGTCCGGAGCCGATGTCGCACCCCCCGGCGGCGAATCGCGGTCCGAATCCGGACAACGGGTCGCCGCCGCCGTCACCGACATCGTCGACACAGCAACCGTCGACACGATCGTCATCGTCGCCCACGGGGCGGTGCTGCGAGGAGCCGCCGAGATCCTCCTCGGGCTCACCGGCACGGGCCGCATCGGAGTGCTCGGCAACTGCGGGCACGGCGAGTTCGGTTGCTCGGAGCGCGGCTGGGTGCTGCGCAGCTGGGGCACCACACTGCGCTGAGCCCCAGGGCCGAGCACCGGTGGACCCCACCACGGCCACGACGATCGCCACCGCCCGGTCTCCAGCGGTGTCAACGCGATCAGCGGCACCGCCTGCAGTCAGCCCCGCATCTCTCGCTGCCGCGCGACCGAGCGGATGAGGTCGATGAGGGAGCGAGCGGAGGACGCCCAGTCGAACGCCTGTGAACGTTCACGCCCGTCCGCAGAATGCCGTGCCCACACCTGTTCGTCCGTGAGGGCACGCACCGCCTCGGCGATGGAACTCGGATCATCGGGCTCGAAGTACACGGCCGCATCGGCGGCGATCTCGCGGAAGATCGGAATGTCCGAGACCGCGACGGGCACTCCGCGGGCCATCGCCTCGATCACCGGGAGACCGAAGCCCTCCTCCTTCGACGCCGTCACCAGCGCCGTCGCCTCAGCGAGCAGCGACGCATAGTCGTCATCGCTGATCCCGCGGTGGAAGACGACTCGCGCCCGATCGGGGATGAGCGCCCGCAGCTGCGCTTCCCGCCTGCCCTCGATCCGGCTGGCGATGTGCAGGGTCCACCCCGGCAGGTGCTCGAGCGCGCGGATGAGGGATTCGACGTTCTTATACGGAAGGAACGCACCCATGTAGATGAGCGTCTTCGCATCATGACGTGACACGGTCCGCGGCTGCGCGGCCGTCACCTCGGCGGCATTCGACACCACCTGCACGGGGCGCTTCGTCAGTCGGTGGGTCTCGATGAGGTCCTTCGTCGTCTCGGACACGGCGGCGACGGCATCGGCGCGATCGAGCAGCAGGCGCTGCGGGGCATAGCTGAGATGATAGGCCCGCCACAGCAGTCGGATCGGCAGCGGCAGGTCGCCCGGCGGCTGCGGATGGGAATAGTAGATGAGGTCGTGGATGGTGAGGATGAGACCGTACCGGCGTCCGGCCGAGCCCATCGTCTGCATGGTGGAGAATACGACGTCGGCACCCAGGGCATTGAGACGGCCGGCGATCGCCACCTCGGCGGGGGAGGTGGGATCGCCCAGCCTGACCCATCGGCAGTCGGGCAGGAGCGCCAGCTGCGCCTCATCGCAGATGATGGCGGTGACATCGATCTCCGTGCCCTCGACGGCCTCGAGGAGAGCCGCCAGCAGACACGATCCGTAGCGGGAGATCCCGTCGTGGTGAGTCGTGCGCGTGAAGCGGGCATCGAAGAAGACCGACAGCCGTCGCGCCGATGACGGGCTCATTGTGCTTTTGCTCATGGAACTCCGAGTCGATAGTCTGAGTCTTCGAAAGTCTGTCTGCGCACATCGCGAAGAAGGATCAGTGAGTGAAGGAATCATCACCTGTGCCCGCGGCCGCTGAGGCCCGGTCATGATCCTCACCATTATCGCACTCGCGGCGCTCGTCGTCCTCACTCCCTTCCTCACCCGCGTTGCGGGGCGTGCCAGCGGATGGCCGTTGGCCGCCGCCTATCTTGCGGTGGCCGCGCTGTTCACTCCCACCGCCGCCGAGGTGATGGCCGGGAACACGCCGGAAGTCTCCTATCCGTGGATTCCGAGCTTCGGTGTGGATCTGGCGCTGCGCGGCGACGGCATCGGCGTGGTCTTCACCTATATCGCCCTGATCATCGGGGCCGTCGTCTTCGTCTATTCGACGAGCTACCTGCCGCACGGGCGGAATACGAGCTTCTACTGGCTGATGGTGATCTTCACCTTCTCGATGGTCGCACTCGTGCTCAGCAACGACATCCTCATGCTCTTCGTGTGCTGGGAGCTGACCTCGCTCGCCTCGTTCTTCCTCATCGCTCGTTCCGGTTCACCCGGGCAGGCCCCCGCCCTGCGGACCATGCTCTTCACCTTCATCGGGGGACTGAGTCTGCTGGTGGCGACCGGAGTCGTCATCGCCGTCACCGGCACGACCGATCTCAGCGACGCCATCGGCTCACCCGTGTGGGCCGGCCAACCGGCCGTGACGACGCTCGTCGCCCTGCTCGTGGGGATCGCCGCGATGACGAAGTCTGCCCAGTTCCCGTTCCACCCATGGCTGCCGGACGCGATGGCCGCGGCCACGCCCGTCTCGGCCTATCTGCACGCCGCCGCTGTGGTCAAGGCCGGAATCTTCCTCATGCTGCGGTTCTCTCCGACGTTCCACGCCACACCTGCATGGAACGGACTGCTCATCGTCGCCGGCCTCATCACTGCATGCCTGGGCGGATGGTTCGCGCTCAACCAGCACGATGTGAAGAAGCTGATGGCCTATTCGACGGTCTCACAGCTCGGGCTCATCACCGCCGTCATCGGAGTCGGCACCGAGGCGGCCATCGCCGCAGCGACCCTCCACGTCATCGCCCACGCCCTGTTCAAATCAGGACTGTTCATGATGGTCGGCGTCGTCGACCACCTCGCGGGCACCCGCGACCTCGCGCGGATTCCGCAACTCATGCGCAAGGCTCCCGTGTCGCTCACGGTGATGATCGTCGGCTGCGCGTCGATGGCCGGCATCCCACCGCTGCTCGGATTCGTCTCGAAGGAGTCCCTGTTCACGGCGCTGCGCGACGCCCCCGGAGGTGCCTGGAGCGGATGGATCGCGCTCCTCGTCGCCGTCGGCGCCTCGGTGCTGACCTTCGCGTACTGCGCGAAGACGGTGTGGGGCAGCTTCATCGACGGGCGTGAGCCGGAACCGCGGCAGATCCACAGCGGATCGCCCGTCATGCTCGGTGCCGCGGCCGTCCCGATCCTGGCGTCGATCCCACTGAGCTTCGTGCTCTTCGTCTTCGACAACCCTCTGGATCAGGTGGTCACCGCGGCCATTCCGACCGCGGATTCCACTGTGCACCTGGCCCTGTGGCACGGTGTGAACATCGAACTGCTCGCCTCTGTGCTCATCATCGCGATCGGTGTGGTCATCATCGTCCGCCGGTCCCGGGTGTTCGCGTTCTTCCACCGTGCCACCCCGCCCTTCGCCGGCGCCGACGTCATCGACGGGATCAACGCCGGACTGCGCCGCCTCGGACACGGACTCTCGGCGTTCGTGCGGCCGGCGAACTCCGGACCGTATCTCGCAACGTCTCTGGCCGGGCTGTGCGTGCTCGCCCTCGGAGCGATCCCGGCCGTGTACGCGGGTCTGCCGCAGCTCCAGGAGGGACTGAGCCGTCCGGTGGACGTCATCCTCCTCATCCTCATCACGGTCGCCGTGCTCGTCCTGTGCACTTCGCATTCGCGCCTGACCACGGTCGTGGCGCTGTCTGCGGTCGGAATCCTCGCCACAGTCCAGATCCTCGCCCTCGGTGCCCCAGATGTCACACTGACCCAGCTGCTCGTGGAGGCGATGACGATCATCGTCATCATGCTCGTGCTGCAGAAGCTGCCGCGTTCGTTCTGGCGCTACCCGAAGAGGCAGCAGAGCCCCCGGCTCATCTTCGCGATCCTCGTCGGTGCCTCGGTCACCGGGCTGACGCTCGTGCTCAACGGTCGTCGGGAACGCTCGGACCTCGGCCGGTACTATCTCGATCGGGCGCCGGAGATCAGCGGCGGTCACAACATCGTCAACACCATCCTGGTCGAATTCCGTGCTCTCGACACCCTCGGCGAACTCACCGTGCTCGGCATGGCCGGCATCGCCATCGTCGCGGTGATGTCGACGGTCAAGGACAAGTTCATCGATCCTCCGGCGGAGAACATCCCCGAACCTCCGCGACCGCCCTGGGTGTCGATCCGCCCGAAGGGCACAACGGCTTATCGCGCGGTGCACGAGGCCTGGCCGAACGTCATCCCGGTGCAGCTGACCATCAAGATCCTCGGTCCGCTGCTGGCCGTGACCTCCCTGGTCATCTTCTGGCGCGGACACAATTCGCCCGGCGGCGGTTTCATCGCCGCACTCGTCGGTTCGGCCGTCATCGGCCTGGCCTACCTGTCGACGGCCAAGGACCGCGCGATCGGTCCTCCGCGCGCACCCCTCTACCTCATCGGCTCCGGCGTGGCCACCGCCGTGGTCACCGGAATCATCGGTCTCGTCTTCGCCGGGTCGTTCCTCCAGCCGCTGCACGCCGAGTTCGCGGGCCAGCACTGGACGACCTCGATGCTCTTCGATGTCGGCGTCTATCTTGCGGTGCTCGGACTCATGCTGCTGTCGTTCAACATCCTCGGTGTCTCGGATTCCGCCGCGACCCCGGCCGGGGATGACGTGCTCACCAACGGCATCATCCGCCGCGACGTCGAACGCACCCGCGAACGCGCCGATGAACTGCTCTACGGTGAGCTCGCCGGTCCGATGGACGCGATCCGCGGGGAACGCCCCGACCGCAGCCGACGGAAATCAGAAGCCTCGACCGAGCACAAGGTGCGCGCGAACTCACGGCACATCCTCCGCGGGGACCCGCCCGCCGACGGAGAGGAGACACCATGATCCTCGCGCTCACGATCGGCGTCCTCACGACAGGCGGCGTGTACCTGATGATGCAGCGGTCGATGGTCAGGGGAGTCTTCGGGCTCACCCTCATCTCACACGCCGCGAACTTCATCCTCCTCTCGGCCGGCGTCGGTGCCTGGAGGGGCGAACCCCTGGCCGGGCGCGGCGGCCTCGACGATGCCGCCGACCCGCTGCCGCAGGCCTTCGTGCTCACCGCCATCGTCATCACCCTTGCAGTGACGATCTTCATGCTGGCCCTGGCCGTCCTCGGCCATGACGACGACCAGAAGCGCAATCCCGAGACCGGAGAGGAGCGAGACTCATGAACCCGGCGCTGCTCCTCCTGCTCATCGGCGTACCACTGCTGTCCTCGGCGCTGAGTGTGCTCATCACCTCACGCACCTTCGACCGCGCGCTGCTGCTCGGCGTTCCCCTCTTCGTCGGCGCCAGCGGAATCGGGCTCCTCGGTCTCCACCGCCACACTCCGGTCATCGCCCATTCGGTCGGCGACTACGTGCCGGGGCTGGCGATCGTGTTCGTCTCGGACACATTCACCGCCCTCATGCTCGTGCTCACCTCGCTCGTCGCCCTCATCAGCTGCCTGTTCCTCATCACCACCGGTGAGGACCAGTACCGTTTCGTCCCCGCGCTCATCCTGATGATGCTCACCGGGGTCTACGGCGCCCTGCTGACCGGCGACCTGTTCAACCTGTTCGTCTTCGTCGAAGTCATGATGCTGCCGGCCTACGCGCTCATCGCCGTCACCGGCACGTGGCGCAGACTCGGCATCGGCCGCATCTACGTCATGGTCAACCTGCTCACCTCGACGATGCTGCTCATCGGCGTCGGCTTCGTCTACGGCGCCACCGGCACCGTCAACCTCGCCGTGCTCGCCGGTCTGGGCACACCGTCCGGACAGGCGGGACTGGCGTTGGGCGTCGTGCTGCTCTCCCTGTTCATCAAGGCGGGAGGCGCACCCTTCCACGGTTGGCTCGTCCGCAGCTACCCGAACACCTCGGCGGGCATGATGTCGCTGTTCTCCGGGCTGCACTCGAAGGTCGGCCTGTACGCGATCTACCGCATCTGCACCACGATCTACGGCGAACCGGCGCCGTGGGTGAGCGTTCTGCTCCTCGTCGCCGTGGCCAGCATCCTCATCGGCGCGACCTCCGGTTTCGGGCAGAACCGCGTGCGCAACGTCCTCGGTTTCCAGATGACAGCCGGCGTCGGGCACATCCTCCTCGGTGTCACTCTGCTCACCTCGGCGGCGCTGGGCGCCGGCGCGTTCTACATGATCCACCACATGATCACGATGTCAGGACTCCTGCTCATCATGGGCGCGGTCGAGCAGACCTACGGCTCGGGTTCGTTCGGAAAGCTCTCCGGGCTGGCCTCACGCGAACGGTGGGCGAGCGTTCTGATGATCCTCGGACTCTTCTCCCTCATCGGACTTCCGCCCACCTCGGGGCTGTGGGGCAAGGTCGGACTCATCACCGCAGCCACGGCCAACGGCGGCGGTCTCGGATGGAGCCTCGTGGCGGCCATCGTCCTCGGCGCGCTCATCAGCCTGCTGGCTCTGCAGCGGACTTGGCGCAATACGTTCTGGGGTCCGCCGATGCAGACCTACCGTCCCGATTCGGCCGAGACGGGCCGCGCACCTGCCGAACCCATCATGCGCAGCGTGCGCATTCCGGCCCGCCTGCTCGTGCCCGCCACGATCATGATCGCGATCTCCGTGGCACTGTTCTGCTTCCCCGAGCCGCTGCTCGACATCACCCACCGGGCCGCCGACGGGCTGCTCGACCACAGTGACTACATCGAAGCGGTGATGACACCATGATGCGCATCATCCACGGAATCGGCTACGTGGCATACATCCTCTGGGCGATCCTCACCGGCTCGTTCACCATCGTCACCAGACTCTTCCGCACCGACTATGCCGAGCCGATGATCGTCGAGCTGCCGATGCGGTGCGCCACCGACCTCGAGGTCACTCTCTTCGCCTCATCGATCACCATCACGCCCGGCACCCTCGTCGCGGCGATCGCAGCGGGCAACTCGGCGAGCCCGCCGGTGATCTTCGTCCACGCCCTGTTCGAGGACTCCGAGGAATCCGCCCTCGCCGGACTCATCGACATGGAGTCGCGTCTGCTCGCGATGACCCGGGGACGGGCCCCCGGAGCGCAGCCCGAGAACGAAGGAGACCGCTCATGACCATCGTCGTCAGCATCTGTGCGATCATCCTCGCCGCCGCCATCGTCATCGGCCTCATCCGGGTCCTCACGGCTCGTGACCAAGGCTCACGGGCCGTGGTCTCCGATCTCATCTACTTCTCGTCGATCGCGATCGTGACGATGCTCGGCATCGCAGTGTCCTCCTCGATCGTCATCGACGTCGTGTTCCTCGCCTCGATGGTGGGCATCCTGGCCACGATCGCTCTCGCGCGCATCCTCACGAGGGGGCACCGCTGATGAACGAGACACTGGCCACCGTCCTCGTCGGGATCTTCGGGATCACCGGTTCGCTGTTGCTGCTCGCCTCCGCACTGGCGATGTTCCGGGTCCGTGATGCCCTGTCACGGATCAACGTGTTCTCTCCCGCCACCGGCCTGGGTATGCCGCTCATCGTGGCCGCCGCCTATGTCTTCGACCTGCACTCGGCGGGCTTCTCGTGGTCGTCGCTGCTCATGGCCGTCGTCGCCGTGCTGTGTCTGATCATCGTGTCCTCGGTGGCCAGCAACACGCTCGCCCGCTCGACCGTGCTCTCCGGCCAGCCCGTGTACCGCAAGACGAACCCGAACCGGTTGGCTCACCCGCCGGCCGGCGTCATCGATGTCGACCCTGACGTCGATGACGATCCGGACGTCGACGAAAGGTGATTGCACCGGCTCAGTCCCGGCCGCTGACGAAAGCTGATCGCGCCGGCTCAGTCCCGGCCGGTGGTGCGCATGGTGATGTTGATCCTGCCCCCGCCGAGGTGGTCGAGCCGTCCGTGCTCAGGTGCTGTTCCCGGCAGGATCGATCTCACCCCGTGATAGGCGAAGCGGGCGGGACCGCCGAAGACGAAGGCGTCCCCGGACGCGAGCCTCAGGTCGTCGAAGGGGCGGTTGCGGTTGTCGGTGTTGCCGAACCTGAACAGGCACGTATCACCGAGGGAGAGTGAGACGACCGGTGCGGGATCGAATTCGTCCTTGTCCTGATGCATGCCCATCTTCGCGCGTTCGTCGTAGTAGTTCACCAGCGCGACGTCAGGGTGGTAGGCGCCGGGTTCGAATCCCCAGCCGGCGGCCGTACCCTGTGGGAGCTCGGCATCATCGTCGACGACCGTGCTCGCGGCCCCAAGGACCTGTCGTCCCAATCGGGTCATCCAGTTCGGGAACGGCAGCACCAGGCGATCGTTGACGTCGGCGGCTCGCCGGTCGTAGCGGCCGGGTCGCCAATGCCATCCGAGTCCGATCGTTCTCACGCTCATCGGGTGCCCGGCGATCGTCGTCGCATGCGGCGGGACCGGGCCGGACTGCCATTCGGCATAGCGGCCGATGATCCAGGTCTGTGCCTCTGGGGAGAGGAACCCGGGGATCCAGACCGCTCCCGGGGCGAGGATCTGCGGGCGGCGGTCGAATGCCTCATCGGCGAAGAGCGAATCCATGTCTACCAGGATGCCAGAGCGGGTTCTAGGATGGTGGGCAGAGCGAAGGAGACGCGATGGCCGCAGACGCACTCGAGCTCGCCGACATCGGATTCGGGGAACCCGGTCGCTTCGAGATCGACACCGCGGCGCCGGCCGTCCTCCGGGATGTCGATCCCACTGCCATGACCGTCCTGTGCGGTCTGCCCCTGGGGGCGATGGTCGCGACCGTTGCAGCGGCTCGTGCAGAGCCGGGAAGTCTCGCTGCCATGGTGCTCTCCGGCGGCCAGGTGAAGCCTCCGAAGTGGATGATGCCGTGCGTCGCAGAACAGAGCACTCGGGGCCGGTGACCAGCGGTCACCGACCCCGAGTCGGTCTCATCTGATAATCACATCAGAGGTCGCCGACGGGCACCTGCTCATCGGCCAGACGCTCGGCGGCGACCTCCTTGCCGATGAGGGCGCGCAGCTCATCGCCGTAGTCCCAGACGTTGACGTTCATCGCCGCAGACACCCGGCCTCCGTGCTGCCAGAACACGATGAACTCGCCACTGGACTTGTCGCCGCGGATGACGACGTCATCGTCGGCGCCGCCGCGGCCGACGTACTCCATGCCGAGGTCGAACTGGTCGGTGTAGAAGTACGGCTGCCAGTCCTCGACCTTCGAACCGCCGCTGACCGTCGAGGCGGCGACCTCGGCCTGTCGTACCGCGTTGTCCCAGTGCTCGACTCGAAGTCGTTCGTTCCGGAGGACGTTCTGCGCGTTCGCGATGTCGCCGATGGCCAGGATGCTGCCGTCCGAGGTGCGCATCTGCTCGTCGACGATCACGCCGTTGTCGACGGTCAGCCCCGCCGAGGCGGCGAGATCGACGGCAGGGTCCGCTCCGATCCCGACGACGACGAGATCGGCAGGAACACTCCCGGCGCTGGTCTCGACGGATTCGACGGCGTCGGTCCCGGTGAAGGAGGTCGTATCCGCCTGCTTGAGGAAGTTCACGCCGTTCGACGAATGCAGCTGCTCGAAGTATTCGCCGAGTTCATCACCGAGCACGGAAGCCAGCGGGGGAGCGTCGGTATGCAGGATGACCGTGACGTCACAGCCCTGGGTCTTCGCGGCCGCGGCCACTTCGAGTCCGATCCAGCCGCCTCCGATGACGGCGACCTTCTTGCCGTCGCCGAACTGCGAGCGGATGGCCACGGCGTCTCCTGCGTCGCGGAGAGTATGGATGTTGCCCAGCTGTGCGCCGGGCACATCGAGCGAGCGGGGAGTGGAACCGGTGGCGAGGATCGCCTGTCCGTAGGTGAGCTGTCGATCGTCATCGAGCGTCACCGTCTGTGCGGCAGGATCGATCGCGGTGACCGCGGTGCCGAAGAACGTGGTCACATCGTGGGCCGAGTACCAGTCGTCGCCACGCAGCGCCGAGTCGGCCGGATCCGAATTCTCGAGCATGACCTTCTTCGACAGATCGGGCCGGTAATACGGCGCGGCGGGATCGGCACCGACCAGTGCGATCGAACCGGCGTAGCCAGCGTCCCGCAGCGATTCGACGACGGTTCCGCCGCCGATGCCCGCACCGATGATGACGGTTCCGAATTCCTCTGCCATAACACGTCCTTTCGTAGAGGGGACTCAGTCCCGACTGTACTCGGGGAAACGAACAGTGACCAGGGAGTCCGAAAGGGTTCGGCCCCAGGTGGGAGTGTGCGTCGATGGGCGCGGGCGGCGTTTTGGTCAGTGCCCGGGTGAAGGCGTAAGCTTATGTTCCGCAAGGGGCTATAGCTCAGTTGGTAGAGCGCTTCGTTCGCAATGAAGAGGTCAGGGGTTCGATTCCCCTTAGCTCCACAGAAGTCCTTGCCGCGACGGGCGTCGCCGGCCCGGTCGACCTGTTGCCGGCTGTTCTCCGGTACGGATCCGTATCATCGGCAGAGCCGATCCTCGACACCTGCGGAGGTGGACCAGCGATGAAGATTCAGACCGGTGTCATGGCCGGACTCCTCGGAGCCGCCGGGATCACCCATTTTGTTCGGCCCAGGCCCTTCGACTCGATCGTCCCACCGCGACTGGGCAACCCCCGGTTCTGGACCTACGCCAGCGGGGTCGCCGAGGTCGGCTGCGCCACGCTGCTGGCGGTGCCTGCCACTCGGAGACTCGGGGGCATGGCCTCAGCGGCACTGATGGTCGGGGTGTTCCCTGCAAATATCTACACCGTGGTCAAACATTGGCACGAACCCAAGGCCCGGGCCATCGCCATCGCTCGGCTGCCGCTCCAGATCCCGCTGGTGTGGATGTCGGTGAGTGCGGCCTCGGAGGGCTGACGTTCGGATCGGACGCTCTCCGGTCGGTTCTGGGTCGGTTGCCGTCATTCTCTTGCAGGGGTGGGTCTTCCGTGACATATTCGTTTCATGGACGGGACTTCTCCGCACGACGGCCGGGCACTGTCGGGACTCCACTTCTCAGCGGCGACTGCCGCCTTCCAGATCGAGGGTGCCCGCACCGCAGATGGCCGCGGTCGCACCATCTGGGACGACTTCGTCGACACCCCCGGGAATGTCAGCGACGGCAGCACCGCCGAGCCGGGTCCCGACAGCTATCACCGCGTCGATGAGGATATCGCACTGCTGTCGGGCCTCGGGGTCCATCGCTACCGCTTCTCGATCTCCTGGACCCGCGTCATCCCCGACGTCGGCGCGAGTCAATCGATCAACGAGGCTGGCCTCGACTACTATGACCGCCTCGTCGACGGCCTCCTGGCCGCCGACATCACGCCTGAGCCAACCCTCTATCACTGGGACCTGCCGGCCGCCCTCGAGGCCGCCGGCGGATGGCTGAACCGGGACACAGCCCACCACTTCGCCGACTATGCCGCGGTCGTGGCCGGCCGCCTCGGCGATCGTGTTCGTCACTGGTACACGATCAACGAACCGGCCTCGACCTCTCTGCAGGGATACGCGCTGGGGGAGCTGGCACCGGGCCGGACCCTCCTCTTCGATGCCCTGCCCACGGTCCACCATCAGCTCCTTGCACACGGGATCGTCGCCCCGATGTTGCGCGAACACGGTGCACTGCAGGCTGCACCGACTCTCAACCACAGCCTCATCCTCCCCGCCACCGAATTGGAAGCTGACTTCGCCGCGGCCGGTCTGCTCGACGCGATCATGAACCGGCTCTTCACCGACCCGCTGCTCGTCGGCGACTATCCCGACCTCAGCGCCTTCGGCGTCGAGATGCCGATCATGGACGGCGATATGGACCTCATCGCCGCCCCGAACGAGGTCTACGGATTCAACTACTACAACCCGATCACGGTGCGCTCGGCAGATGGAGAACTGCCCTTCGAGATGATCCCCACTCCGGGAGCCGCGACCACCGGTTTCGGTCCGATGTGGCCTATCCGACCCGATACGATGCGCGACTTCCTCATCGACATGAACCACCGCTACGGTCCAACATTGCCGCCGATCATCATCAGCGAGAACGGGGCAGCGTTCCCCGAACCGGAGACCACCACGACCGAGATCGTTGACACCGAACGCATCGACTACCTGTCCTCCCATCTCTCCGCCGTCCTCGAGGCGAAGGCCGCCGGAGTGCGCATCGACGGATACACGGTGTGGTCACTGCTGGACAACTTCGAATGGGCTGAGGGATGGACCCAGCGGTTCGGCCTCGTCCACGTCGATATGAACACCGGGGCCCGCACCCCGAAGGCCTCCTACCGTTGGTATCGGGATCTCATCGCCGCGGCGAACGCATGAGCGACCATCTCCGCCGAGGCGGCTCCGCAGCGCGGGTGCGCGTGCCCGGGATGTGGATGGTGTGGTTCACCCTCGCGTGGCTGGCAATCTGGACGGTGCAGCTCACCCCGGTGCAGCTGCTGCTGCCCCTGCAGCTCGACACCCAGAGCGGGCATTGGATCGACGGAGTCGTGTGGTCGGGGCTGGTGCTCTCGGTCGGCGGGCTGGCCGGGATCGTCGTCGCCCCGCTGGCCGGCCGATTCTCTGACCGGACGCGCTCACGGTTCGGCAGGCGCCGACCCTGGGCGATCGGCGGATCGGTCCTCGCCGCGATCGGCCTGCTGCTCACAGGCACCGCGGACGGACCCGTGCTCGTCGGAGCGGCTTGGGTGGTCACCTCGGTGGGTGTGTCAGTGGCCTCGGCGGCATTGACCGCCCTCATCGCCGATCAGCTCGATGACCAACGCGGAGCAGCCTCGGCGGCTGCGAGTTCGGCGCAGGCGGTCGGCATAGTCGTCGGGGTCGGAGCGATCGTCCTGCTCGGGCTGAGCACCGGCGCATCGTATGCGGTGCTGGCGGGCTTCATCCTCGTCGTCGGCACTGCCACGGCCGTGCTGCTGCCGGACCCGCGTCCGCCGCACCAGGCGGTCATCGCCCTGCGGGAGCGGCGAGAGCTCACCCGCGCCCGCATCTCCTCACTCGTCGACCCCAGCTTCACGCGGCTGCTGGTCAGCAGGTTCATCGTCAATGTCGGCAACGCCTTCGGCACGTCTCTGCTGCTGTTCTTCCTGCTCTACGGGATCATGATCCCCGCCGCCGAGGCTGAGGATCGTCTGCTCGTCCTCATCGTCATCTACACGGTCTTCGTCGTCCTCGCCTCGATCGTCGTCGGCATGATCACCGACCGATCGGGCGACAGGCGAATGTGGACGGTGGTCTCGGCTCTCGTGCAGGCCGCCTCGGGGGTGATCATCCTCATCAGCCCGAACTTCACCGCGACGGCGGTCGCGGCCGGCGTGATGGGTGCCGGTTACGGGGCCTATATGGCTGTCAGTCTGGCCCTGGCCACGGATCTGCTGCTCGATCCGGACGACCACGCCCGCGATCTCAGCCTCGTCAACAGCGCCGCCAACCTCGGACAGCTGATCGGACCGTTGCTGGGGGCAGGTCTCGTCGCCTTGGTCGGAGGGTTCTGGCTGCTGTTCCTCGCAGCAACTCTCGTGTCGATCCTCGGCGCAGGGCTCACATTGACGGTACATCCACGACGAGCGAGCATCGCAGCGCCTGCGGGGCAGTGACTGGCTGGGGATGTCTGTCGGCTCAGGTGAGCCCGATGAGTTTCCCGCTCTTCGACAGCTCCGGGTCCGTGCACGAGGACAGATCGAAGCAGCACGGACGGCGCTTGCCGTTCTCCAACTTCGAGATCGCGACGTCCACGCGACGGGCGCGCGTGTCTGCGCTTCTCGTCGCCTTGATCCACCTCACCCATTCCCAGCGTGCCATGGGGGTCAGGCTCTGCCACATCTCGTCGAGGTCGCCGGCCGCTTCGAGCGCGGAGGCGAGGTCGTCGGGCACCGTGACCTCCGGCCATTCCTTGCTCGGGGTGACGGTGACGTCGACTGCTGTGCCCTCGGCCTCGCCGAGGTGGGACCACAGGGCATCGTCGAGGCTGATCCAGTGACCCTTCCGTCCGTCGGGTTCGAGGACCGTGGTGAAGTCGGCCCCCGCGACCTGGCCGCTGACGGCGACCTGTCCGCGAGAGGGCAGCACGTCACTGGCCTCCTGCGGCAGGCGCAGAATCGGGCGATCGCCGAGTACCTCGGTGGTCGCTGAGAAGCTGATCGTCTTTGCCGGAGCAGCAGTGGGAGACATGAGTGATCCTTCTGAAGAGAGCGGTGATCCGCGGTCGCCCGCAGGTCTGTCGGTCGGAGCAACGTATTCAGAATAGCGGTACGAGCTCCGACCGACTTCTCGATTCCTGACCGACAGTACTCCTATCAGTCGGGATTCCTGACAGACAGCGGACGGCCGCCTGGACACCTGGGAATCAGCCGATGGAGCGGCCCACCCAGTCGGGTCGGGACGGTGTGATCGCCGCGATCTGCTCGGCGACGGCTGCCGGGAACGGAACCACTTGGTCGGCGCCTTGATCGACGTGGAGAGCCATGATCTCCTCCGTGGCGACGAGCCGATCACCCACCGACATCTCATACGCCAGGTGCAGCTTCTTCTTACCCGCGGCAACGAGGTGTGGGGTGACGGTGAGGCGGGAGCCGAGGGCCACCTCGTCGAGATAGCGGATATGCGATTCGACGGTATAGAGAGAAGCCTGCGTCGCCGTCCGGTACGCGGCGTCGAGGCCAAGCTGGTCCATCACCTGATCGGTGGCGAATCCGAAGACGAGGACGTAGAAGGCCTCGGACATGTGCCCGTTGTAGTCGATCCACTCAGGCACCACCTCGGTGGTGTAGTCATCAAAGCTGTCGGACCTCCCCATATCCGGCGCCTGCGACGGTGGAGTGTCCGCCGGCTCACTCGTGTCGACCGCTCTTGTGTCCCTGGCTTCCGTGTCCCCGGTTTGGGCGAGCTCGGCGGTGAGCCGGCGCAGAGCGATGATCCCGGTGTCGCGCTGCGTCACGAGATCGGGAATCGTCCGCGCACCGGCTGCGACATCGCATCCGGCCACGACGTCGTCGCGCAGCCGCTGACTGAGCTCCGGCGCCGTCAGCCGTGTCCACGGTGACTTCAACGAGGGGCCGAAATGGTCGAGCATATGCGCCATCCCGCCTTCGCCTCCGGCAAGATGGAAGGTGAGCATCGGTCCCTGGAAGGGCCAGCGCAGGCCAGGACCGTCTGTGATCGAGCGGTCGATCTGATCGACGGTGGCTTCGCCCTGTTCGACCATGTGCAGCGCTTCGCGCCACTGCGCCTCCTGGAGGCGGTTGGCGATGAAGCCCGGGACCTCCCGGTCCATGCGGATCACGGACTTGCCGATGTGCGAATAGAACCCGGCGGCCCAATCGACGGCCGTCGTCGAACTCTGCTCTCCGCCGACGACCTCGACGAGGGGAATGAGGTAGGGCGGGTTGAACGGGTGACCGACGACGAGACGCTCCGGGTGGACCGCCTCGGTGGCCATCTCGGTCATGCTGTAGCCCGAGGTGGACGAACCGATGATGACATTCCGATCGCACGCGGCGTCGATCTGGGCCAGCAGCCCGCGTTTGAGCGCCAGGTCCTCCGGTGCGGACTCCTGGACGAATCCGGTGTCCGCGACCGCCTTGGTCAGGTCGGTGTGGATCGACCAAGCGGTGGGGTCGGCACCGGCGACCATGTCGAGCTCGGCCAGCGCCGGCCAGGCAGCGTCAAGCAGGCGGGAGAACTTCTCCGCAGCGTCAGGGGCGGGATCCCAGATCTTCACCCGGTAGCCCTGGGCGAGGAAGTACGCGGCCCATCCGCCGCCGATCGTGCCGGCGCCGACGCAGGTGACGGTCTCGATCGCGGCGAAGTCGGGAAAGACTGCGGAGTCGGTGGTATCGGACATGTCGGGTGCGTCGGACATGTCGGGTGCGGTGGATTCGGTCACAGGTCGGCTCCCGTGATGGTCGGGGTCTGCACGCGCAGATCGAGGATCTCACGCGCCTCGTCTGGCGTGGCCACGGATGCGCCGAGGCTGTTGATGATCTCGACGGCCCGGGCCGTGAGGTCGGCGTTCGTGGCCTTGACACCCTTGGACAGGTAGAGGTTGTCCTCGAGTCCGACGCGAGCGTGCCCGCCGGCAAGCACCGACCTGGCGACCCACGGCAGCTGGTTGGCGCCGATGGCGAAGGAGGTGAACTGGGCGCCCTTCGGCAGCATATCGACCATGGCTGCGAGCAGACCGGGGTCGGCGGGGGCGCCGTAGGGGACGCCCATGCACAGCTGGTACAGCGGCGGAGCGTCGATGAGTCCCTCCTCGACGAGGACGTTGGCGAACCACAGGTTGCCGGTGTCGAAGATCTCGAGCTCCGGACGCACCCCGAGGGTCTGGATCCGTTTTGATCCTTCGCGGAGCATATCGGGGGTGGAGACGTAGATGTTCGAGCCCTCACCGAAGTTGAGGGAGCCGCAGTCGATCGTGCAGATCTCGGGCAGCAGCTCCTCGACGTGGGGGAGCCGGTCGAGGGCGTTGATGAGGTCGGTGCCCGGCATCGTCGTCAGCGGATCCTGCGGATCGACGACGAGGTCGCCGCCCATCCCGGCGGTGAGGTTGATGACCGGGTCGACGTCGGAGGCGCGGATGCGCCGGACGACCTCCCGGTAGTACGCGACCTCGCGCGAGCCCTGCTTGGTCTCGATGTCGCGGACGTGGATGTGGACGACCGAGGCACCGGCCCGGGCTGCGGCGATCGCATCATCGGCGATCTGCTCAGGGGTGACCGGAACGTGTTCGCTCTTGCCGGTCGTGTCGCCGGCGCCCGTGACGGCGCAGGTGAGAATGACTGTGCGGTTCATGATGGCTCCTCTGGTTGTGGCTCTGGTGGTGTCTGTGGCTCTGGTCGTGAGGTGCTGATGACGGCGCGGTCGAGGTAGGACTGCAGCCGGGTGGTGAAAGTCGCGGTGTCCATGACCCCGGTGAGGACCTTGATGCCGAGCCCGTCGAGCAGTGAGGTCAGCTCATCGGCCATGGCGCGAGCGTCGCCGGATCGGAAGCACCCGAGTCGCTGGCCCTCCTCGAGGGTGGTCTGCACGGTCTGCGACCACCGCTCGTAGCTGCGGGGATAGTCCGACAGTGCGGTGTCCTCCAGGGACAGGCGGGCCCAGGTCTGCAGCCAGATCGACCATTCGCCGCGCGATTCCCGACCGAGCGGCGACTGCAGCTCGAGCAGACGGGCCAGGCGCTGCGCGGGATCGTCGATGCCGTCGAGCCACGCGATCTGGCGGTCGAACGCGAGTTTGACCGAATGGTCGAGGGCCGCCTCGAAGAGATCGGACTTCGTGGCGAAGTGGTAGTGGATGCTCGGCGCCGAGACTCCCGAGGCCTCGGCGATGTCGGAGATGCGCACGGCATCGAAGCCGTGGCGGCCGAACAGCGTCCAGGCCGCCTGCGCGATGTCGCGTTTCGGCGCGGCCTCGTGATCGGATTCGTCGGCGGCGCGTCGCGGCGGCGGGGCCGAGACCTGGGATTCATCGCCGAGGAGCCACCGCACGGTCACTCCGGTCGCGGTGGCCAGGCCCAGCAGCTCCTCGGCGGTGAACCGGCGCCGCCCCGACAGCGCCTTCGACAGCTTCGTCTCATCGATGCCGATCGCCTCGGCGACGCGGCGCTGGGAGAGTCCCGCTCCGGTGATGGCTTCCTTGGCCCGGCTCGGTGTCGACCCGGGTGGGTGGTCGGCGCTCATAGGGCGAATGTACCCGAGCGCAACGGCGGATCGCAAGTACTTGTGACTGAAAATCAGAACTTGCGATTGGCTGGGGTGATCCTCACAATTTCCTCGGATGCGGTTAGTCTCGTAGTCGGTGGGCGACCCCATCGCCATCGACCGCTTTCGAGGAGCTCCCATGACCGACAGTCTTCATTCCCGCATGCACGTCGTCTCCGACGAGACCCGCAACCTGGTCAATCTGGTCCTCGAATACTCCCGACGGCGCACCCTGGCCGAGGACACTCCACTCGATCATCCGACCTCGGAAGCCGAGCTGCGCAGACTGGCCGGCCCAACCGTCACCGAGGAGGGGCTCGGGTCCGCGCGGGCGCTGGCGATCTTCGAACATATCTTCGCCCCCGCGTGCATCTCGACCGATCACCCGAAGTACCTGTCGTTCATCCCCAGCGCGCCGACGAAGGCCGCCGTCGCCTTCGACCTCGTCGTCTCCGCCAGTGCCCTCTACGGCGGGTCGTGGCTCGAAGGTGCCGGAGTCGTCCATGCGGAGAACGAGGTGCTGCGCTGGCTGGCAGGTGAGTTCGGGCTGCCCGAGGCCGCCGGCGGCGTCTTCGTCCAAGGCGGAACGATCGGCAACCTCTCCGCGCTCGTGGCCGCGCGCAACGCGCAGAAGGAGAAGCTCGGCGATGCCCGTCCGGGGCGGTGGGTGATCGTGTGCAGTGCCGAGGCCCACTCATCGGTCGCCTCGGCGGCGGAGGTCATGGGCGTCGACGTCGCGCCCGTTCCCACAGGAGAGGACGGGATCCTGCGCCCGGACGGGGTGCGCGAGGCACTGCAGGAGCACGGCGATGCGGTGATCGCAGTGGTGGCCACCTCGGGGACGACGAATTTCGGCACGATCGACGACATCGCCGGGATCGCGGCACTCAAGGACGAGTTGGACTTCTGGCTGCACATCGACGGCGCCTACGGACTGGCCGCGATGCTGGCCCCGCAGGCCCGGCACAAATTCACCGGCGTCGAGGCGGCCGATTCGCTCATCGTCGATCCCCACAAATGGCTCTTCGCCCCCTTCGACGCGTGTGCGCTCATCTACCGTGACCCGAATACGGGACGGCGAGCGCACACACAGAAGGCCGAATATCTCGATACGCTCACCGAGGCCCAGGAATGGAGCCCCTCGGACTTCGCCATTCAGCTCACCCGTCGTCCGCGCGGACTGCCCCTCTGGTATTCGCTGGCCAGCTATGGTGCCGAGACGTACCGCGAGGCGATCGGACACTCGATCGACCTGGCCATGCAGATCGCCACGGAGATCCGCAGGCGCGAGCACCTGCGCCTCGTGCGCGAACCCGAGCTCTCCGTCGTCGTCTTCGAACGCGACGGATGGACACGGGCGGACTATGAGGCCTGGTCGGACCGACTGCTGAACGATCAGCGGGCGTTCGTCGTGCCGAGCTCGCATGCGGGACGACCGAACGCACGGTTCGCGATCGTCAACCCGCTGACGACGTTCGACGACCTCGTCGACATCCTCGACACCATGGAGTGAGCGCCCGGCACGTGGGTGCGCAGCGCTCGTGAGTCCTCCGTGTGCGAAGGTGCGGCGCTCGTGAGCGTCCGGCTCAGCTGCCCTGGCCCGATGCCTCGTCCGACCGCGGGCGCAGGGCGACGGTGAAGAACGGCAGGAGCGCCTGCGTGACCGGTCCGATGCTCAGCGCGTAGAGCGCGGTGCCGACGCCGATGACGCCTCCGAGGGCCCACCCGACGGCGACGACGCTGACCTCGATGACGGTGCGTACGAGTCGGATCGACCGTCCGGTGACCCGGGAGAGTCCGGTCATCAGGCCGTCGCGCGGTCCCGGTCCGAACTGGGAGCCGATGTACATCGCCGAGGCGACGCCGTTGAGGCCGACGCCTGCGACCATGAACGCGATCTGCCAGCCGAGACCCTCCGGATGCGGGAGGACGAGGAGCGTGAGGTCGAGCGCGGGTCCGATGCTCAGCGCGTTGAGGACGGTGCCCAGCCCCGGCATCTGCTTGAGCGGAATCCACGCGAGCAGGACGAGCACCGAGGTGATCGTGACGATGGTGCCGAAGCTCAACGGCACATGTGCAAGGATCCCGGAGTGCAGGACATCCCAAGGAATCATGCCGAGACCGGCGAGGACGACCATCGCCATCGACGCGCCGTAGAGGTAGAGGCCGATGATCAGCTGGGGGAGTCGCCGTGCGAGCCGTCCGCCACTGAGCTGGCTGATCGGCCCGACATTGGCGAGTTCCCGGCGCGGAGAGTGGGACCGTGGCATGGTTCTCTTTCGTCAGGAGGAGTCTGTCGATCCCATTCTCACCTCGATTGGCCTTGCAAAGAATAGCCAATTGTCAGAAAGTGGTCCCATGACGACGATGAGCGCACGGCGGCTGGCAGGAATCATCGGGAGCGGACCCTGGGCGTCTCCCGCCAATGAATCCGTCGCCGAGGCGGTCGTCCGCGCCATCAGCGACGGCCGGGTGCCCGTGGGCATCCGGCTGCCCAGCGAACGCGAGCTCGCCGCCGGCATCGGCGTGTCGAGGACGACGACCGCTCGCGTGTACGCGCGGCTGCGTGAGCACGGCTTCATCCGCACCCGCCGCGGTTCCGGCAGCGTCGTGGAGATCCCCGCGGTGCCCGGCGGCCGGATCGACCACCTGCTCTCACCGGTGGGTCCCGGCGAGGGTCTCATCGATCTCACGTGCACGGCGACGACCGCCCCTGCCCGGGTCCGTGAGGCCTTCGCCTCGGCCTTGGACGCACTGCCAGCCTATCTGCCGGGTACCGGTTACTACCCCTCGGGCATCCCCGCGCTGCGGGAGCTCGTCGCAGACCGTTTCACCGCGCGGGGTGCGCCGACGCACCCCGACGAGATCCTCATCACCGCCGGTGCCCTTGGCGGCGCAGCCGTGGGACTGCGAGCGCTGCTGACCTCGCCCGCCCGTGTGCTCATCGAGAGCCCGAGCTACCCGAATGCGATCGCGACGATCGAGGCCGCCGGCGGCCGTGGTGTGTCCTATCCGCTTGAGATCGACAGTGCCGGACGGCACTTCTGGGACACCTCGGCGATGGGGGAGGTGATGCGGAGCAACCGTGTGCGTTCGGCCTATCTCATCCCCGACTTCCACAATCCCACCGGTGCACTCCTGCCCGAGGAACAGCGGCCCGCCCTGGCCGAGGAGCTCGAGCGCAGCGCCGTTGTCCCGGTGTTCGACGAGTCACTCGTCGAACTCGGCCTCGACGACCACCCGGCGCCGACGCCGATGGCGGCACTCGTGCCCGACTCGATCACCGTCGGCAGCACGAGCAAGATCTTCTGGGGCGGGCTGCGGATCGGGTGGATGCGGATTCCGCAGCACCGTTTCGATGCGGTGGCCTCGGCGCGCCTTGCGCTCGACCTGGGTGCTCCCGTCCTCGAACAGCTTGCCGCCGTCGAACTGCTGCGCGATCACGATGCGATCGTCGGCGACTTCCGACGGCGCCTGCGGCAGGCGCGCGACCGGCTCGCAGCGGCAGTGCGCGCCCATTGCCCGGACTGGCAGGTCGTCGTCCCACCCGGTGGGATGGCCCTGTGGGTGCGTCTGCCCGAAGAGCGGTCGGGCGCGCTCACCGCCGCGGCCGCTGGGCACGGGCTCGCGCTGGTCTCCGGGCCGAACTTCGCTCCGGCCGGAGGGCTCGACGGGTGGATCCGGCTGCCCTATACGGTCGCCCGGGCCGAACTCGACCAGGTGGCGCCGCGACTGGCCGCCGCCTGGCAGGATGCTCTCGACCGCCGTGCACCGCAGCGGCAGGAGCGCGCCCGCATCGTCGCCTGAAGCCCGCAGCCGCCAGTGCGCAGGTGTCGGCCGGGTCGGTTCGGTCGGCTGGCCTCAGGTCACTCGGGTCGGTTCGGTCGGGCGGTCCGCGGGCCGGGTGCCGGGGGGGATGAACATGACGAGTCTGCGTACGATGAGGACATGGCAGAGAACAACGCACTCAATCACGATGAGCAGTACACGACGTCGGTGACCGTCGAGGACTTCCGCGACAACCTCGCCGAGGTGGAACGACGCATTTCGGCTGCGGCGGAGCGGGCCGGTCGCGACCGGCAGGAGATCGAACTGCTGCCTGTGAGCAAGACCGTGCCTCAGGAACGCATCCGTGCAGCGGTCGCAGCCGGGTGTCACAAGCTGGGGGAGAACAAGGTCCAGGAGGCGTTTCGGAAGTCCGAGGAGATGGCCGACCTCGACATCGATTGGGCCGTGATCGGTCATCTGCAGTCGAACAAGGCCAAGGACGTCGCGAAGTTCGCCAGCGAATTCCAGGCGCTTGACCGGATCAAGGTCGCCCGTGCGCTCGATCGCCGCCTCGAAGCCGAGGGGCGCAGCCTCGACGTGTACGTGCAGGTCAACACCTCTGCCGAAGACTCGAAGTTCGGAATGCCGCCCGAGGAGCTCACCGGCTTCCTCAGGCAGGTGCGCGAATTCGACAGGCTCAACATTCAGGGCCTGATGACCCTGGCCGTCTTCTCCTCGGACATCGAGCGTGTGCGACCGTGTTTCCAGCAGCTGCGGGAGCTGCGCGACAGGACCCGAGAGACCGACCCCTCACTCCTCGGACCCGCTCGACTGTCGATGGGCATGTCCGGGGACTTCGAGGTCGCCATCGAAGAGGGCGCGAACTGCGTGCGGGTCGGTCAGGCGATCTTCGGCAGACGCTCCCTGCCCGATTCGCACTATTGGCCGGAGAACGGCTGAGGGCCCGCCGCGCGGTGGCCACATCGTCGAAGGTCATCTGGTGGGTCGCCGGCCTCGCCCTCGGTCTGCTGGCAGGGTCGGTCATTCCCGGGATCGGGCAGGCAGCCGAATGGGCACTGACGCCCTGCCTCATCGTGCTGCTCTTCCTCACCTTCCTCGACCTCCCGTTCGAAGGGGCAGTGAGAGCGTTCGGGGATCTGCGTTTCCTGGCGGCGGTGGCGGGCATGAACTTCCTCATCGTCCCTCTCATAGTGGCGGGCCTCGTCGCCGTCGTCGATCTCACCGAGTTCGTCGATCTCGCCGAACCGATGCTGCTGGCGATGCTCGTCGTGCTGCTGTGTCCCTGCATCGACTACGTCATCGTCTTCACTCGTGCCGTCGACGGCAGCGCCGAGAAGCTTCTGGGCCTCACCCCAATCCTCATGATCGCCCAGATCCTCCTCCTGCCGGTGAGCATCTGGGCGATCACCGGAGGCAGACTGAGCGCCGCACTGCCGCCGCGCCCGCTGGTCTCAGCGCTCGTGCTCTTCATCATCGTCCCGCTCCTCGCTGCGGTCATCGTGCGTGTGGCAGCACGACGGTCGGGGCGTCTGCAGCGTGGCGCGCAGGCAGCAGCATCCCTGATGGACCCCGTGATGACAGTGACCCTGCTGGTCATCGCCGCCTCGGTGGCTCCGCTGATCGGCGGTTCGATCCGCCACCTCGGCGGCGTTGCCATCGTCTTCGCGGCCTTCGCCGTGGTCATGGTCGGTCTCGGTTGGACGGTGACCCGTTGGCTCGGTCTCGATTCCGGTTCATCACGGGCCGTGGTGCTGTCGGCGGTGACGAGGAATTCTCTCGTCGTACTGCCGATCGTGCGGGCGGTGACCGGCGCCGGCATCGGCCCGGCCACGGTGGTCACTCAGACGCTGGTCGAGGTCCTCTTCCTCCTCGTCCTCACCCGGTTCCTGCCGAAGATCCTCCCGAATACTGCGGTGTCCGAAAACCGCTAGTATTCGCAGTCGGCAGCGACCAGAATGGAAACATGCTCACCACCGATCAGTGCTATCAGGCGGTCACCTCCCGTGACAGGCGCTTCGACGGAATGTTCTTCACGGCGGTGCGCACGACCGGCATCTTCTGCCGCCCGTCCTGTCCCGCCAGGACCCCACGGCGGGAGAACGTCGACTTCTTCAGAAGCGCAGCGGCCGCCGCCGAAGCGGGCTTCCGCGCCTGCCGGCGCTGCCTGCCCGACGCCAGCCCGAACTCGCCCGAATGGGACACGCGCGGCGATCTCGTCGCCCGCGCGGTGCGACTGATCCGTGACGGCTGCATTGACCGGGTCGGAGTCGACGGCCTCGCCGCTGAACTCGGATACAGTGCCCGCCAGCTCGGCCGGCTTATGCGCGACGAGCTCGGAGCCGGACCGTTGGCGTTGGCGCGGACCGAACGTGTGCGCACGGCGCGGACCCTCATCGAATCCACGGCGATGCCGATGAGCGAGATCGCCTTCGCCGCGGGCTTCTCCAGCATCCGCCAGTTCAACGACACCGTCCGGGACGTGTACTCGGCCAGCCCCCGGCAGCTGCGGGGCGCAGGAGCGTCCGGTGCCGGAACGTCGGAGCTCATGCTTCGGCTGGCTTATCGCCCGCCGTTCGATCTCGACCACCTCCTCGACTACCTCAGCGTGCGTGCGGTGCCCGGAATCGAATCCGTCGCACACGGAGCCTACACGCGGTCGATGCGACTGGCCCACGGTCCGGCGGTCGTCACCCTGAGGCAGGGTGCAGGTGACTACGTCGACTGCCGACTCCGCCTGGCCGACACTCGCGATCTGGGAAGCGCCGTCGCGCGGTCCCGTCGGATCCTCGACCTCGATGCCGATCCCACAGCGGTCGCCGCCACATTGCGCACGGCAGGCTTCCGTGATCTCGTCGACCGGCATCCCGGCATCCGCTCGCCCGGGCATTCCGATCCGGTGGAGCTGGCTATTCGTACTGTCCTCGGGCAGCAGATCTCGCTGGCCGCCGCCGGAACCCATCTGGGCCGCCTCGTCGCTGGGGCGGGGGAGACGCTTCCGTCGGAGCTGCGCGTGGACGGGGTCGATTCGCTCTTCCCCACCGCCGAGGTGATCGCGGAGATCCCAGGTGATCAATGGTCCCTGCCGAAACGAAGGATCGCGACCATCCGCGCGCTGGCCCGCGCACTCGCGGTCGGTGACATCGACCTCGGTGCCGGCTGTGACCGTGAGGAGGCCGGCCGTCTGCTCCTCGCTCTGCCGGGGATCGGGCCGTGGAGCCTCGGATACATTCGGATGCGTGCCCTCGGGGATCCCGACGTCTTCCTCCACACCGATCTGGGAGTGAAGAAGGCCCTGGCGAGTCTCGATCTCGTCGACGAGGTCGAGACGCTCGCGAAACGGTCGAGCCCGTGGGGGTCCTATCTCACTCACCTGCTGTGGGCCGAACACGCCCGAACACACATTGCCGAGAGGACAGACTCATGAGGACGACAACCCCGACACAGAAGTTACCGACACAGAGCGGACCGACGACACTGCCCACATCGTCACCGACCCCTCCGACACATCACGTGCCGACCCGACCGACCGAATTCGCGGTCCCGGATATGACCGCCCGCCAGCACCGGACAGTGATCGACTCACCATTGGGTCCGATCATGCTGACCTCCGACGGCACACACCTGACCGGGCTGTATCTCGAGGTCTCGGATGCGGTTCTGGCGAGGGTCACGACCGTCTTCGGCGCGGAACCGGAGACCAACGATGATCTGACGATCTTCGCCGACACCGCGGCGCAGCTGGGGGAGTACTTCGCCGGTCACCGACGCGGATTCGACCTGCCGTTGGCACCACAGGGCACCGAGTTCCAGCGCAGCGTCTGGCAGGGTCTGCTCGAGATTCCCTACGGGCATACGGCGAACTACGGCGAACTGGCCGAAGCCGTGGGTCGGCCCACGGCGGCCCGGGCCGTGGGTGCCGCAAACGGCAAGAACCCGATCAGCATCATCGTGCCCTGCCACAGGGTCATCGGAGCCAACGGCTCACTGACCGGCTACGCCTGGGGAGAGGACAAGAAGCGCCGCCTGCTCACCTTAGAATCCCACCCCAAGTGACCCCTCTTACCACCTGACGGCGGCCCAGCAACCTCGCGCCAGGTTGCTGGGCCGCCGTCAGGTAGCAAATGGGGATGGATAACGAGGAAGGGCCGAGATCCTTTTCGGATCTCGGCCCTTCTGCGGTGGAGGTAAGGGGATTCGAACCCCTGACCTTCTCCATGCCATGGAGACGCGCTACCAACTGCGCCATACCCCCTTGTGCCTGATCAATATTACCCAGGCGTGGGTGTCAGGCCAAATCGGGCGAAGGTGACGCTCGCCACAGGGGTGCGCAGGCGGCCCGAAGTCGGCTGACTCGGGCCGCCTGTGGCTAGACGTACGGCCTGACCTGACTGAGGTAGCGGACGATGTCGCGCTCCCGCAGCTCACGGAGGCGCTGGTCCCGCTCATAAGCGCGCAGCTGTGCCTCGCGTCTGCGCTCCGACTTCCGGCGGCGGTCGTCGGAGGTCGTGGCCGGGCGGCGGGCCCACCGGATCAGCTTGATCCCGGTGCTCAGGGCCCACCGGCGTGGGTAGGTGAATGGGAATGTGGTCGACACAATGATTCCTTCATGGTTCAAGGCAGGGGATATCTGCAATTGGGCAGGAGATATCCCGGAATGGCAATGAGCGAAACAATTCCGACAATGCGCATCACAAATCAAGGTGCGCTGAATCAGAATGTTGTGATGAACCCGAATCGGGTGATGCGAAAAGGAATGTCTCTGTCGAAAATGGGACTCCTCTTCACAGCACTGCAAGCGCCAGCGGATCGAAGCCGCAGGTGGCGAAGAGGTGACGATTCGACAGTTCACATCGGCAGACGAGCTGCCTGGGACGCTTTATCCGAATAGGGTGTGGCCGGACCGAGGGTCAAGTGGCCGGTGGAAGACAGCCGGATTCCGGGCGATGATCGGCATTGAGCCGAAATTCGGCCGGAAGCCTACCGGCGGAGAAAGACGCGAATGACGGCTGGTGATCAGCCGACGAGTCCCAGTCCGCCATGCAGGCAGGCAGCAAGTCCATGCTCGGGCGTTCGAAGGTCGGGCCCTGAAAAAGGAATATTCATCATCGAAGCTGCGCTCCTCTCATGGTCGTGGATCTCGCGTGAACGGCGTCAGCGTCCACAATGGTCGGGATGCAATCGGAGGTTTTATCTGCGAATCCGTAATTGCACTGTCGAATTTAGCACAGTATTGATTGTGTGCGGAAGTTTTGTTCATTATTTTCTCAAATTGATTCGACAATTCGACGGGCCATCGGATTTCGTCGCCCCGGCGGACGAGGTGAGCCACGTTCTGTGTGCCTGATTCTGTGCGCATGGGACCGACCATGTCCGGACCACGACCATGTCCGGGCCACGACGTAGAATCGATCCAGACGTGCATCTACAGGGGAGCCTAGAATGTCAGAGACCGCCGCAGCCCGACGTCTTGTCGTCGGATACATCGCCACCGATCGCGGACGCGATGCGATCGCACTCGCCATATCGATCGCCCGCTCCATCGACATCGAACTCGTCGTGACCATCGTCCGGCCGGAGTCGTCGACCGTCATCGCCGGCAGCGCCGTGCCCCAGGACGGTTCGGGAATCGTAGCTCAGCAGATCGACGACTGGCTCGACGAGGCACTGGCCCTCATCCCCGACGACATCCCCGCGAAGGGAGTCATCCACATCGCGGCGAACGAATCGAAGGGGCTCATGGAGGTCGCCGAGACCGAAGGTGCCCTGGGTATCGTCATCGGCGCACGCGCGGCGAGCCTGATGCGTCAGCTGCGGATCGGGACGGTGGCCTCGGCGCTGTTGCACTCCTCGGAGGTGCCGGTCGTCCTCGCACCTCCCGGCAGATCCGACATCGGTCCGATCTCTCGTGTCACCGCTCTCTTCGGGGCGCGTCCCGGAGCGAATACCCTCATCGGTGCTGCGGTGGCCTCGGCGGCGGGGCTCGGTGTCGATCTGCGTCTGCTCTCGCTGATCGAGTACGAAGGCCTCTATGACGACGACGTCGCGGAGGTCACCGAGTTCGCCGAACAGTACGGCGGAGCGGTCCTGGCCGAACGCGCCTCGGAGATGCTCGAATCAGGACATGCCGCTGTCACCTCCCATGTCGGCGCCGACATCGAAGAGGCCGCCGAAAGGATCGACTGGCAGCCGGGCGATCTCGCATTCATCGGCTCGAGTCGCCTGGGACGCGGCGGCAAGGTGGCCATCGGCGCCCGGGCCAGGCGACTGCTGCGGGTGCTGCCCGTACCGGTCGTCGTCGTGCCCCGGCGAGCGGTGAGTCCGGACCGACCGTCCGACGCGAACTGAGGGTCCGCAACTTCGTGAGGACACGGGACTCGCACCGGATCGAACTTCGACTGGGTGCTCACGCCACTGCGGCATGGGTCCATCCGGGCAGCTCCGCGAGACGGCCCCTGCTCGTGGTGCACGGATTCCGCGGCGATCATCATGGGATGGACCTCATCGCCGGCAGCATCGACGACCGTGAGGTCATCGTGCCCGATCTGCCCGGATTCGGTGACACTCGGCCATTGGAGGCTGGATCCGGCCTGGACTCGTACATCGAGTATCTGTCCTTTCTGCGCGCCGAGGTGGCTCGCCGGTGGGAGACCGAACCGATCCTCGTCGGGCACTCCTTCGGATCGATCCTCGTCAGCCACCTCGCCGCCGCGCACCCCGACGCGGTCCCCGAGCTCGTCCTCATCAACCCGATCACGTCTCCGGCGCTCGAGGGCTCGGCACGATTCCTCACCGCCCTCACCCGCGCCTACTACGACCTCGGCGCGCGCCTCCCCGAGCGCGCCGGCCGTGCACTGCTGGACAGCCGGATCATCGTGCGGGCCATGAGTGAGATGATGGCGACGACCCGCGATCGGGGGCTGCGACGCTACATCCACGATCAGCATGCACGCTATTTCTCGTCATTTGCCGATCGGGACTCGCTGGCGGAGGCGTACGCGACATCCGTCGCTCACACCGTCACCGAGGTGGCCCCCTCCTTGACCATGCCCACCCTCGTCATCGCGGGGGACCGTGACGCGATCGCCCCCATCGGACCGACCCGGGAGTTCGTCTCTGCGCTTCCTGCTGTCCGCGTCGTCGAATTGGCCGGGGTCGGGCACCTGGTGCACTACGAGCGGTCCGAGGAGGCCGCCTCGGCGATCATGGATTTCGCCGCAGAACGCGACTGATCGGAGCGCGAATAGGCGAGGGGCCGTTGCGCATCAGCGCAACGGCCCCTCGCCTATTCACAGGCTGAGTCATTCAGCGACGGGAGTCGCGAGCCCAGCGGTAGAGGATGGGCAGGAGGAAGGCGAAGCACGCGGCGAGCAGGCCGCCCCAGAACACCCAGAATTCGGTTCCCTCGGGCGAGGAGAAGGCCGCGCCGAAGAGGTAGAGGCCGAACACGAAGAGAGCGAACGCAATGATGAAGACGATGACGTCGGCAAAGGATGCCGAGTTGCGGGTCCGCTTCGCGGCGACAGTATTGGACATGGTTCCTCCGGCAGATGTTTCTGGTGGTCACGTTGACACTCACCGGCCAGTCTACATCGCGTAGAGAACTTTGCTCATCTCCGGTCGCGTTCGGCGCTTCGCTCCGGAACGAGCCATCCGAGCAGGGCGGAGACGATCGAGACGATGATCGCGGCGAGGATGGCGGAGAAGAAGAACGAGTCGATGGTGAACACGAATGGAGTGAAACCGCTGAGCCAGCTCGTGAGTGCGAGCATCAGCGCGTTGATCACGATCGAGAACAGCCCGAGGGTCAGGCACGTGATCGGTGCGGAGACGAAGCTGAGGATCGGTTTGATGAAGGCATTGGCCAATCCGAAGATGAGCCCGATGACGAGGTAGGAGATGATCATCGCCGGGATCGGTCCGGCCTGCTCCTCGACGACATGATTACCCGTGATCGTCACGCCCGGCAGGATCCAGGCAGCCACCCAGATCGCACACGCGTTGACGACGACTCGAGCGAAGAAGTTCATGCTCGCCATCCTCCCAGACCGATCTGCGTTCTTTCTGAGTCGAGGATGGGAATGAGGTCCGTGCCGACCCTCGCGAGAGGTCCGTGCCGACCGGCACGAGAGACACGAGAGAACCGTGCCGACCGTCGCCGGGATGGTGACCAAACTCAACCTGAAGTCGCCGTCTCGCGCTTCAATCCGGCGCGCAGAACCAGTAGCCTGAAAGACGGACCGGACGGTCCCGACGACGGCGTGCATCTACCGAGTGATTTGATCCAGGTCACCACGGCGGCACAGACCCCGCACAGGCGGGCGCAGAAACTGGATTGGTATGACTGACAGCAACCTCCCCGCAGAAGCCGAATCTCGACCACAGGGAACGGTCGCCTCGGCAAGCGAACCGACCCTGTTCTCAGCCGTCGGCCGCAGCTACTTCCCGATCGCGTTCGTCGCTCGGATGCCCTTCGCCATGATCGTCGTCGGTGTGCTCACCCTTGTCGTCGCCGGCCGCGGGTCGCTCAGCCTCGGCGGGATCAACTCCGCGATGGTCGGCCTGGGCACGGCGGTCTTCGGCTCATTCATCGGTGCCGCCGCGGACCGCTGGGGCCAGCGCTATGTGCTCCTCATCGTCGGCGTTCTCAACTGTGCGGCTCTGACATTCATGGCCTGGGTCGTCTTCAGCCCGCTGCCCGACGTCGTGGTCTTCATCGCGGCGTTCGCGATCGGCGCCACCTCGCCGCAGGTCGCACCGATGTCTCGTTCGAGAATCGTCGACATCGTGCTGACCGTGCTGCCGCAGGCGCGTCGGCCGAAGGTGCTCAACGGCGCGATGGCCTACGAATCCGCCGCCGACGAGGTCATCTTCGTCTTCGGTCCGTTCATCGTCGGCCTGCTCGCGACCCTGTTCGATCCGGTCGCGCCGATCATCGGCGCCATCGTCATGACCCTCGTCTTCGTCTCGGCCTTTGCGCTGCACCCCACAGGACGGACCCGCTCCGCCGGCAGCATCGCTGCTGTGGCCGAGCGTGCCCCGGCGAAGGACATGTTCACCCCCGGTGTCTTCGTCGTCATCCTCGGGGTGTTCGGAATCGGCATGGTCTTCGGCTCGACCCTGACGGCCCTGACCGCACTGACGAACGACATCGGCCGCCCCGAAGAGGCCGGGCTCGTCTATGGCGTGATGGGCATCGGATCCGCGATCCTCGCGATCTCCGTTGCGCTCTTCCCCGCCGGCTTCGCGCTCTGGGCACGGCTGCTGTGCTTCGCCCCCGTCCTGCTGACCGGAGCCGTCGTGCTCGCCGCGACCGAGTCGATGCCGGTCATCGTCATCGCCCTGCTGCTCATGGGTACGGCCATCGGCCCGAGCCTCGTCACGTTCTTCAGCCTCGCGGCCGAACGGTCTCCGCGGGGACGCTCGGCGACGGTCATGTCGATGGCCGGGTCGGCGATCATCGTCGGTCAGTCCGTGGCCTCAGCGATCAACGGGATCCTCGCCGAGGACCGGGGAACGGCCACGGCGATGGCCGTGCCGGTGGCCGCCTCGGCGATCGTCCTCCTGGCAGGTGTGCTCAATCTGTTCTCCTCCATCTCCCGGCGCCGAGGCGGCCCCACCGGCCGTCGCACCGTTGCCGGACGCAGTGGCATCGGTTCCGGTGATGACGCCCGCGCTCGAAACGACAAGAACGAGATCTGAATCACTCTGATCGACCGCTTTCTGGGACGCTGTGTCCCAGTGTTCGCGCGGTGTGACCGAGGTCCGACCGGAGAGTAGGATGTCCGCTGGTCCATCGTGAAACACGCCACGAAACGTGTGTTCTCACACCACTACGGAAAGCACATCATGTCATCAAGCACCTCGACGACCGAGGCCGTCCGCGCCGATACCCGGTTCTTCGGACACCCCCTGCCGCTCATGCAGCTGTTCAGCCTGGAACTGTGGGAGCGCTTCTCCTACTACGGGATGAACGGCATCCTCGCCCTCTATCTCTATTTCAGCGTCACCGACGGCGGCATGGGGATGGAGCAGGGCACGGCCGTGGGCATCGTCGGAGCGTACGGCGGTGCGGTCTTCCTCGCCACGATCCTCGGTGCCTGGGTCGCCGACCGGCTGGCGGGAGCGGAGAAGGTCCTCTTCTACTCGGCGATCATCATCATGATCGGCCACATCTGCTTGGCACTCATCCCCGGCTTCGGGGGAGTGGCGGTCGGACTCATCCTCGTCGCACTCGGCTCGGGCGGGCTGAAAGCGAACGCCTCGGCGCTCGTCGGCGAACTCTATGAGGAGAAGGACCCGCGCCGTGACGCCGGCTTCACGATCTTCTACATGGGTGTGAACATCGGCGCCCTCATCGGACCGCTGCTCACCGGCCTCCTGCAGCAGAACATCGGATTCCACTACGGCTTCGGTGCCGCCGCCGTCGGCATGGCACTGGGCCTCGTCATCTACCTCACCGGCCGGAAGAACCTGCCTCCGGAGTCCCGGATCGTGGTCAACCCGCTGCCGAAGAACAAGCTCTACCTCTTCATCGTCGAAGTCCTCGTCGTCGTGCTGGCCGCCACCCTGCTGTGGATGACGAAGATCGTCAACCCCGAGAATCTCGATTGGTGGATCGCGGGCATCTCCGCCGGCGCCGCAGCGTGCTACTTCATCGTCATGGGCACCTCGCCGAAGACGAACTCCGACGAGCGTTCCCGCGTTCTCGCCTACATCCCGTTCTTCCTGACGGTCGTCGTGTTCTGGTCGATGTACCAGCAGATCTTCGGGGTGCTCACCATCTACTCCGATACCCAGCTCAACCGGTCGATCTTCGGCTGGGAGATGCCGATCAACTGGATCCAGCTGATCCCCGCGTTCTTCGTCATCGTCTTCGCGCCACTGTTCGCGACCATGTGGATGAAGCTCGGGCCGAAGCAGATCTCCACACCGGTCAAGGCCGGACTGTCGCTGATCCTGATCGGAGTTGGCTTCCTCATGTTCCTGCCGTTCTCGGGTGCCGGTACGAACGCCACCCCGCTGCTGTGGGTCGTGCTCACACTTGCGGTGTTCGTCTTCGGCGAGCTGCTCATCTCGCCGGTGGGCCTGTCGTTCTCGACGAAGGTGGCACCGAAGGTGTTCCAGTCGCAGATGATCGCCGTCTTCTTCCTCGCCTCGGGCGTGGGCACCGCACTGTCCGGCGTGCTCGGCGGATACTTCGACACTGCCAACCAGGCGCCGTACTGGACGTCGATCGGTGGAGCCTCGATTGTGATCGGCCTGTTGGCGCTGACCCTGACGAAGCCGATGCTCAAGCTGCTCCGCGGCATCCGCTGACCCCGTCTGCAGCTGATGACCGGACCCTGACGGCCAGCGTCCGCTGACCACGGTCTGCCGGTCGTACGACTACGCGAAGGCCCCTTCAACCTGTGAGTTGCGAGGGGCCTTCGGCGTAGAGGCTCAGACGCCGATGAAGATCGGCAGGGCCTGTGGGTGGTGGGCGTGGACGATCGTGAGGAACACGAGGGCGTCGAAGAGCAGATGCACCGTGACGGTATACGGCAGCGATTTCGTGCGGGTGAAGATGAACGCCTGGACGAGGGCGAAGGGAATCGTCAGCAGCGGCCCGATCGAGCGGTAGCCGAGTTCCCACAGGAACGAGACGAAGATGATCGAGGTGAACACGTTCGCCGTCCAGAACGAGAAGTGTTTGCGCAGCAGGGCGAAGACCGTGCAGATGAAGAACAGTTCGTCCCAGATCCCCACCGCGTTCACCCCGAAGAAGAGGCGGACGATCTCCGACCAGTTCGTCAGCGGCGGCCAGTTGAGGTAGACCCCGGTGCGCAGGAAGTACTGCGGCAGCACCGCCCACGCGACCACGACGACGAAGGCCAGCCATCCCCACTCCAGCCGCGACCACGGCTGACCCCGCCTGAGCGGGAACACGATCGTCCGGTCGTTGAACAGGTATCGGGTGACCAGCCACGGGCCGACGACGACGGCCGAGAGCACCACTCCCATGCGGGCGATGTTCGTCCAGGAGATGTCGGCTTCGACCGAGATCGCTGAGATGAGCGCCAGGCACGCGGTGATGACGCTGAGGTCGCGGGCGAAACCTCGGTTCGCACTCCAGGCCACAACGAGTCCCGCCAGTATCGGCGCGTAGCCGAATACCCTCACCTGCGGAAACGTGGTCCCGACCCCGAAAAGGACGATCGCTGAGATCGCGATGAGCGCAGTGGCGCAGGCCTCCCGGCTGAGCAGCCCGAGTCGAGGCGAGACGAGATCGGGCGCGTGATTGTTCTCCACGGTCCACACTGTAGACGAGCGGAGACCGCCCGACGTCGAACCGACTCGATCCGACACGTAGGATCGGGGTATCGAAAGGACTTCAGTGGATCCAGAGGACTACAGCGATCTCCTCGCCGATCTCGCGCCCCCACTCGGCACCGAGATCGTGTCGGCACACGAGGCGATCGGCCGCACCACCGCGGGAGATGTCGCGGCCGCGCACGCCGTTCCCGCGTTCCCCACCTCGGCGATGGACGGATTCGCCCTTGACCGGGAGGCGTGGACAGCGGTTCGGGAGGGAGACGGAGTTCCCGTCATCGGCGACGTTCCCGCCGGTCACGATTCCGTCCCGCTGCGTCGATGCTCTGCCGTGCGGGTGATGACTGGTTCCCCGGTCCCCACCGGCGCCGAGGCGGTCGTTCCCGTCGAATTCACCGATGCCCGGCCGACGGGCCCGGCTCCGGAGTCGATCCGTGTCACCTCCCTGCCGCCCACCGCCGGCCGAGGGTGGAACATTCGTTCGGTGGGCGAGGACATCGCGACCGGCGCCCTCGTCGTCCCGAGCGGATCACGACTGACGGCGGCCGGAGTCGGCACTCTCGCCATGCTCGGGCTCGACGAGGTCGAGGTCCTCAGGCGACCGCGTGTGGGAGTCATCGTCACCGGAGACGAACTGCGCACGCTCGGGTCGGCGACGCCAGCGCCCGGTGCGGAGGCGACCGACACAGAACCGACCGACGTGCCGCCACCCGAGACAGAGGCGGCCGGTCCGACCATTCGCAATTCGAATCTGCCGATGCTCTCTTCTGCGATCTCCGCACTCGGCTGTCAACCGGTCGAAGCGACATGTGGGGACGACACCAGCGAGTTCCTGACGCTGCTGCGCGGAATGGAAGACACGGTCGACCTCGTACTCACCACGGGAGGCATCAGCGCCGGAGCCTTCGAAGTCGTGCGCCAGACTCTTGAGGGCCGACGATCCCGGTTCGTCCGCCTCGGCATGAGACCGGGCGCCCCGCAGGGGTTCGGACGGTTCGGTTCGCTTCCGCTGCTCCATTTTCCCGGCACCCCGCAGGGCGCGTTCCTGTCCTTCCACCTGTTCGCTCAGTCCCTGCTGACGGGGCACTCGCTGCGCGAACGATGGACGAAGCGGGTCTACCAGGGCCCCGAACTCGCCGAGCACCCTCGAGCCGTGACCTTCGGTCCCGGTGCCTTCACCGGCGGGGGAGAGGTCCGCGATCTCGGGCGCACTCGTCTGACGAACTTCGCGATCGCCGACGTCATCGTCCGCATTCCCCGCGGCACGGGGACGATCTCCGCCGGATCGATCATCGAGTGTCTGGACATCTGATCCCGGCCTGCCCGAATTGATCGCCTACTGTCCGAACTGGGCTCGTACACTCCGAACTAGGATGGAGTCATGACAGAACCTCGTCTCGATTCCGCCGAGCGGGCCCGCTACGCCCGCCAGATCCGTCTGCCTGGATTCGGTGAGACCGCGCAGCAGGCGCTGCTGGAAGCGCACGCCTTCGTCATCGGCGCCGGCGGCCTCGGCGCCCCGGTGCTCAGCTACCTTGCCGCCGTGGGAATCGGGACGATCACGGTCATCGACCCCGACATCGTCGAGCTGAGCAACCTCCACCGACAGGTCATCCACACCGAGGCGGCCGTCGGGTCCCGCAAGATCGATTCGGCCAGGGAGCGGATGAGCGGAATCAACTCGGACATCGAGATCCGCACCCTGCCGGTCCTGCTCACCCCCGAGAACGTGCTCGAGGTGCTCGACGGTGTCGACATCGTCATCGACGGCAGTGACAACTTCGCCACCCGGTACCTGGCCAACGATGCCTGTGAGATCCTCGGCATCCCCCTCGTCTGGGGCACCATCCTCGGCTTCGACGGCCAGGTCGCGGTCTTCGACGCACGCGCCGGCGCCACGCTGCGCGACCTCTACCCGGACGTTCCGGCACCAGGCTCCGTCCCCGACTGCGCGACCGCCGGAGTGCTCGGCCCCCTGTGCGGAAGCATCGGCTCGGCCATGGCGATGGAAGCGGTCAAGATGCTCACCGGCATCGGACGGCCCCTGACGAACGCGGTCGCGATCCATAACAGCCTCGACGCGAGCTGGGAGAGAGTTCCGGTGTCCAGGCGGCCCGACCGCACACGCGTGACCGACTTGCGGGACCACCTCGGCGACTATGGGCAGCAGCCGACACCTGACAATGCGAATGCACCGACCGGCAGGGCCGAGGCGTCAGCGAACGATTCCGAAGCACCGGGCGGCGGCTGCGTGGGGCCGGCCGGCGAAGGTGAGGCCACGCATGGCCTCGGTCCGGCCGAGCAGCGCTGGCCCGATCTGGACGCGGACCGGCTGCTCGTCGACATCCGTGAGGACGATGAGGTGGCCGCCGGGATGGTGCCCGGCGCGATCCATATTCCGATGGACGAACTGCTCGATGACCCGCAGCAGCTGCTCGACAAGGCCGACGAGCGCGATCAGGAGGACGGCACCGGCCGACGCACTGCCGCCCTCTACTGTCGTTCCGGGGTGCGTTCGGCTCGTGCCGCGGCGGCACTCCGTTCCCATGGGATCGCCGTGAGCTCGGTCAGCGGGGGATACCTCGCCTACCTCTCCCAACCGGTGCACCAGAACAGCTGAGACCGAACGACTGTACTCCCCTGAACGGAGGGGTCGTTCTGATGCGACCGTGCGGAACCGCCCGACAGTATTCGCGCAGCTCCGGCGCATCGAGGAGCGTTCAGGCGCGCTGAAAGGCGGTCCCTCGTCAGCCGCCGGCGAACGGCGGCAGGACGTCGACGGTGTCCCCCTCGGCAAGCGCGGCACTGCGATCGGTCGCGGCCACGGAATTGACGAGGAAGCTCGACCGGGACAGCACGGTCGCAGCCTGCTCATCGGCCGCCTCGGCGAGAGTGTCGACGAGGTCGTCGACGGATCCTGCGCTGAGTCGGGTCTCCCGGGCGCCGAAGGCCTCACGGGCGGCGGCGAAGAATCGGACGGTGATGGTGGGCACTTATCCTCCGATGGCACTCATGGGACGTTGGGGCTGCACGAAGTCGTCGGTGTCCATCCCGTGCCCGGCGAGCTTCTTCCAGTGCGCGCCCTTCCACAGATCGGCGATCGCCTCATCATCGGCGCCCCGCCGCATCGCCGTGAGCAGGTCGACTTCTGTGTGAGAGAACAGGCAGGTGCGCACGCGACCCTCGGCGGTCAGACGCGTGCGGGTGCAGTCGGCGCAGAACGGTCTGGTCACCGAGGCGATGATGCCGACCGTCCCGAGGGCGGTTCCGGGATCACGGCGATCGGCGACGAGGAACTTCTCCGCCGGGGCGCCGTTGCGCGGCGCCGAATCCGGGGTGAGCACGAAGCGGGGTTCGAGCAGGGCGAAGATGTCGGCGGCGGTGATCATCTCACCGCGATCCCATGAGTGACCGGCGTCGAGGGGCATCTGTTCGATGAAGCGCAGGCTCAGACCCCGGTCGAGGCACCACTGCAGCAGATCCGGGGCCTGGTGGTCGTTGACGCCGGGCAGCAGGACCGCGTTGATCTTCACCGGATCGAGTCCGGCCTCCTGCGCCCCGTCGATGCCCTCGAGCACACGGTGGAGGAACGGCCGTCTGGCCATGGTCTCGAAGGTCTCCGGGTCGACGGTGTCCAGAGACACGTTGATCCGGTCGAGCCCGGCCGCCTTGAGCTTCGCCGCACGCTTGTCCAAGCCGATCGCGTTCGTCGTCAGGGCGATGTTCGGTCGGGGTTCGAGCGCAGCGACACCGGAGATGATCTCGTTGATGTCCTTGCGGGTCAGGGGCTCACCACCGGTGAACCGCACCTGATCGACTCCGAACTTCTCGACCGCGATGCGCACGAAGCGCACGATCTCCTCACGAGTCATCGCGGCATCCCGGGACATGAACTCGACGCCTTCGGCGGGCATGCAGTACGTGCAGCGCAGATTGCAGAAGTCCGTCAGCGAGATCCGCAGATCCCGTGCTCGGCGGTCGTATTGATCGAGGAGGGAGTTCTCATCGTGCGCGGTGAACCCGTCGCCCGGGTCGAGCGTCGGAGTCCTCAGCACCGGCATCGGCAGTCCGATCGTCGACATGGCGGCATCCTCCTTACAGAACCTCTCGTATCATCGTCCCATGACTACGGCGAAGATGCATCGAGCACGGATATACGAGACGATCGATCCACTGACCGGGACACGCAGCCTCCCACTCACGGGCCTGCTCGACTGCCCCCGCAGACTTGATGCCGACGTGGTCTCACCGATCGACGTTCCCGGGTTCGACAATTCCAGCATGGACGGCTACGCCCTGGCCGCAGCCACACTGGAGGCCCGCTCAGGTGCCGGGGAACCCGCTCCGATCCCAGTGCGCGGACAGGTCGCCGCCGGGGCCCGAGGCCACACCGTCGCCCCCGGCACCGCGGTCGAGATCATGACCGGAGCCCCGCTGCCGCCGGGAACCGACACGATCATCCGCATCGAGGACACCGCGCCCGGTGCCTTCGGGGCGGAGTCGATCACCCTCGACCTTCCCACCGGCACCGAGAATCCCCAGGTCGGGAACTTCGTCCGTCCTCTCGGCAGCGATGTCAGAGCCGGTCAGACCGTGCTGAGCGCGGGCACACAGCTGCGACCTGCCCACCTCGGCGTGGCTGCGGCCTGCGGCATCACCGAACTCCCCGTGCGATCCCTGCCGCGGATCCTCATCATCAGCACCGGAGACGAGATCACCGCCGAGGCGGCCGCCGGGATCAACGACGCGAACTCCGTGACGCTCTCGGCCGGGCTGCGCCGCCTCGGTGCGGAGACCGAGGTGGCGTTCGTCCCCGACGACCCCCAGGCGCTGCTCGACACTGTGCGAGGCAGCACCGCCGACCTCGTCATCTCCACCGGCGGCATCTCCAAGGGCGCGCACGAGGTCGTCAAACTCGCCGCCGAAGCCGACCCGAGCGCGGCAATGGTCTTCGAACCGATCGCCATGCAGCCAGGAGGACCTCAGGGCTGCGGTCGGCTCGCCGACCATCCCTGGGTCGCGCTTCCCGGCAACCCGGTGAGCACGCTCATCAGCTTCGAGATGTTCATCCGGCCCGCGCTGCTGGGAATCCCCGGCGATGAACCCCCACGCGAAGTCGGATACCACCGTCTGGCCCACGGTTTCGACGAAACCCCGCCGACCGGCAAACTCCAGATCCGCCGGGCCAGACTCACCGACCAGGGGCTACAGTTCATCGGCGGCTCCCGCTCGCACCTGCTCCACAGCTATGCCGAGGCCACCCACCTCGTGTTCGTCTCACCTGAGACGCCGGGACCGGACGATCCGTTCTCAGCCGCGGGCGATAGGCTGATGACGTGGAAGATCGCATGAAACTCAGCCACGTCGATGAGACCGGAACCGCCCAGATGGTCGACGTCGGCGACAAGGACGTGACGAAACGACGCGCAGTGGCCTCCGGGACCATCACCACGCGCGCCGAGGTCATCGACATGATCGCGCAAGCCGGACTGCCCAAGGGCGATGCCCTGCCCGTGGCCCGCATCGCCGCGGTGATGGGCGCCAAACGCACCAGCGACCTCATCCCGCTGTGCCATCCGCTGCCGCTGACCGGCATCGACGTCGATTTCGAACTGACCACCGATGCGGTGACCATCACCGCCGCGGTGAAGACCGTGTCGAAGACCGGAGTCGAGATGGAGGCACTGACCGCCGTGACCACGGCCGCGCTGACGATCTTCGACATGATCAAAGCCGTCGACAACCAGGCCGTGATCGGCGATATCAAGGTCACCGAGAAATCCGGAGGGAGGAGCGGAGATTGGACACGCCAGGTTTGACCACCGCGATCGCCGGTGAGACTGGCGGCACCGTCATCACCACCGGAGTCGTCGAGACCGAGATCTCGACCACCGCCCTCGAACCCGATGTCCTCACCGATGTCTGCGGTGCCGTCGTCAGCTTCTCCGGGGTCATCCGCGATCACGACGACGGCCGGGGAGTCCGGGGCCTGCACTACGAGTCCCATCCGCTGGCCGCCCAGCAGATCGCCGAGGTGGCCGCCGACATCGCTTCTCGCCATTCCGAAGTCCGGCTCTCAGTCGTCCATCGTGTCGGAGACCTCGAGATCGGTGATGTCGCCCTGGCCGCCGTCGTGGCTTCCGCCCATCGCACAGACTCCTTCCTCGCCTGCGCCGAACTCATCGACGAGGTCAAGGCGCGTGTGGCGATCTGGAAGCACCAGCACTTCACCGACGGCACCGACGAATGGGTGGGAGCTCTCGAATGACCCAGCTGCGCATCAGTGACGCCGCGCGATTCCTCGGCGTCAGCGACGACACCGTCCGGCGCTGGATCAGCGACGGCCGCCTCACCGCCCTCAAGGACTCGTCGAACCGTGCGGTCGTCGAAGGCAGGGAACTCGCAGAACTCGCCCAAGCATCAGCGGCCTCACTCGCCGATCCGAGTGGCGTCAAGAGCTCCTCGCGCAACCGCTTCGCCGGCCTCGTCACCGATGTCGCCGTGGACGGTGTCATGGCCCAGGTGAGCATGCAGTGCGGGCCCTTCCGAGTGGTCTCGCTGATGTCTGCCGAAGCCTGCCGCGAACTCGATCTGCGGCCGGGCAGCCTTGCCACCGCCTCGGTGAAGGCGACGATGGTCACGGTCGATACGGTGCCCGCGGACTGATCTCTGTGCCGTGAATTCGGAACTCGACCACAGTTGGAGCCTCAAACCGGGGACTGAAGTCGACAACGGGGCGCATCTGCGGGTTCAATGGGAGTATGAAGAAGACCCTTATCGGGCTCTGCGCCGTCGCAGCCCTGACACTGACCGCCTGCTCCTCCGGCTCCTCGAACGATTCGGGTAGTGATTCGGCAGAGAAGACCGAGATCACCGTCTTCGCCGCCGCCTCGCTGACCGACGTCTTCGCCGACATCGCCGACGAGTTCAAGACAGAGAACCCCGAGGTCTCGGACGTGAAGTTCTCCTTCGCCGGATCCTCCGATCTCGTCTCCCAGGTCTCCGAGGGCGCTCCCGCCGATGTCATCGCCACCGCAGACGAGAAGAACATGGACACGCTGGAAGGCGACGATCTGCTCGCCGGCGACCCGCAGATCTTCGCCTCGAACACTCTCGCCCTGGCCGTCGGCAAGGGCAACCCGGAGAACATCAAGACGCCCAAGGACTTCGCGGGCAAGGACCTCGTCATCTGCGCTCCGCAGGTGCCCTGCGGCTCGGCCACGGAGAAGTGGGCCGACCAGAACGACGTCGAACTCGATCCCAAGAGCGAAGAGAACTCGGTCACCGATGTGCTCGGCAAGGTCAGCTCCGGTCAGGCCGACGCCGGAATCGTCTACGTCACCGACATTCCGCGCGGCGATGGTGAGGTCGAGATGGTCGACCTCGAAGGCGCCGACAAGGTCGTCAACCAGTACCCGGCTGCCACGGTCAAGGCCAGCGAACACCAGAAGGAAGCCGACGCCTTCGTCGACTACCTGCAGTCCGACACCGCGGCGAAGATGCTCGAGGACGCCGGGTTCGCCACACCCTGATGAGCAGACGCACCCGCAGTCACTCCACAGCACCGGCTTGGCTGTGGATTCCGGCGGCATTCGGCATCGCCTTCCTGCTGCTGCCGATCATCGGGATGATCTCGAGGATCGAACCGGACACCCTCTCCGCGGTCGTGCAGGCACCCGAGTCGCGGATCGCGATGGGTCTGTCGCTGCTGACCTCGGCCGTCTCTGCGATCGTCTCCGTCGCCATCGGGTTCCCGCTCGGGTACCTGCTGGCGACGAAGCGATTCGCCGGACAGCGCGTCGTGCGCACCCTCATCCTGCTGCCGCTCGTCCTGCCGCCGGTCGTCAGCGGTCTCGCCCTGCTCTACACCTGGGGCCGTTCGGCTCCGCTCGGCTCCGCCCTCACCGAGGCAGGGCTGGGTCTGGCCTACACGACGGCTGCCGTCGTCGTCGCCCAGATCTTCGTATCCATGCCGTTCATGGTGATGTCGGTCGAGACCGCGGTGGCGGCGCAGGGATCGCGCTTCGAACTCGCCGCTGCCGAACTCGGCGCCACCCCGGCCAGAGTGTTCTTCACCGTCAGTCTGCCGCTGCTGCGCCCCGGCATCATCACCGGCGCCGTGCTCTGCTTCGCCCGTTCGCTCGGCGAGTTCGGCGCCACGCTCACCTTCGCCGGCTCGCTCGAGGGTGTCACGCGGACGATGCCGCTGCAGATCTATCTCGTGCGCGAATCCGATCCGCAGTCGGCCATCGCGCTCTCGCTCCTGCTCGTCCTCGCAGCGCTCGTCATCATCGTCCTGGCCTACCGTTCGCCGCACGCGCCGCGTGTGCGCCGTCCCACTCCGCTGTCACCGGCGAACCTCGAAGAGGACCGCCGATCCGACTCCGCTCCCGCCGGCTCCACCATCCCCGCTGGCGCCACCGCACAGCCGGCAGCGACCCCGCGGCCGCCTCGGCGGGTGTTCCCGGAGTCCCACCCCGACCTCAGCCTGCAGGCCTCCTTGGCCGAACGCGGCTCCGAACTCGACATCACCGTGCCGAGCGGAGCGACGACGGCGATCATCGGTCGCAACGGGGCCGGGAAGTCCACGCTCTTCCAGATCCTCACCGGTGCCTTGGCCGCCGATACCGGCAGCCTGCGGATCGGCGGCGACGTGATCTTCGACGTCGACGCAGGGGTCTGGCCGCCCATCCATGCGCGCGGCATCGTCCACCTCGCCCAGAACCCGCTGCTGTTCCCGCACCTCAACGTCATCGACAACGTCGCCTTCGGTCTCCGCTGTCGCGGCGTCGGGAGACAGGAGGCGCGCCGACGCGGCCAGGAGATGCTCGATCGCCTCGGTGTCGGCAGCACCTCCGAGCGCCGGCCGACCGCAGTGTCCGGGGGACAGGCGGCACGGATCGCGCTGGCCCGTGCCCTCGTCATCGATCCCACCCTGCTGCTGCTCGACGAGCCGCTCGCCGCACTCGATGTCGACGTGCGGATCGAGACCAGACGGGTGATGCGCCGCGTGCTCGAAGGACGCACCGCGCTGCTCGTCACCCACGACGTCGAAGACGTCATCGAGCTGGCCTCCTCGCTCGTGCTCATCGACTCCGGCCGCGCCACTTACGTGTCCCGTGTAGGGGCCGTCGACACGACGACACAGGTCGCCGGCGGTTACTTCCTGGCAAGCTTTTGCGCTGAGGACAGAGAAGGAATACTGTGCAGTAGATCACAGTAGTCCTGCGTATCGAAGCAAGGGAGCAACACGACATGGCAGAACTCTCCTATTCCTCGGGAACATCGACCGAACCCCTGCTGGGGATCACGATCGCCGAACACTTCAAACGCACCGCGACGGCGCACCCCGAGGCCCTGGCGCTGGTCGACCGGCACTCGGGGCGGCGCTGGACCTACGCCGAGTTCGATCGGGACACCGACGCCCTGGCGATCGGCCTCCTCGAACGCGGAGTGAAGAAGGGTGACCGAGTGGGGATCTGGGCGCAGAACGTGGCCGAATGGGCGCTCGTCCAGTACGCGACAGCGAAGATGGGGGCCATCCTCGTCAACGTCAACCCGGCCTACCGCAGCCACGAACTCGAATACGTGGTCGGACAGTCGGGCATGACGCTGATGATCTCGCAGATCGTGGCGCCCCCGCATTCGGATTTTCGCGCGATCGCCACCGAGGTGGCTGCGAAGGTCCCGTCCCTCGACCTCGTCTTCCTCGACACGGTGCCCGAGGATCTCACCGGGGGAGCGACGCTCGGCGAGCACGAATCCTTCGGCCACCTCATCGGACAGGGCAGGAAGCTGCTCGACGACGAGGGCGCGAAGTACGCGGTGCGGCTGCAGCAGGTCATCGACGACCTCTCGGCCGACGAGCCCATCAACATCCAGTACACCTCGGGCACCACTGGGTTCCCCAAAGGCGTGACGCTCAGCCACCACAACATCCTCAACAACGGATTCTTCATCGGTGAGATGCTCGCCTACACCCCCGCCGATGCCGTCGTCGTCCCCGTTCCCTACTATCACTGCTTCGGGATGGTCATCGGAAACCTCGCCGCACTCAGCCATGGCGCGGCCATCGTCCTGCCCTCTCCGGGGTTCGATCCGGTGAAGACCACGGCCGCCGTGATCGAGGAGAAGGCGACCTCGCTGTATGGAGTGCCGACGATGTTCATCGCTGAACTCGAACATCCTCAGTTCTCCGAATTCGACTTCTCCACTCTGCGCACCGGTGTCATGGCCGGCTCGCCGTGCCCGGTCAACACCATGCGTCGTGTCATCGAGGACATGAACATGTCCGAGGTCGCGATCTGCTACGGCATGACCGAGACTGCTCCGGTGTCGATGATGACCCGGGTCGACGATTCGCTCGAGAAGCGGACGCAGACGGTCGGCCGGGTGATGCCCCACCTCGAGATCAAGATCGCCGACCCGGTCACCGGGCAGACGGTTCCGCGCGGACAGAAGGGAGAGTTCTGCACGCGGGGATACGCGGTCATGCTCGGATACTGGGAGCAGCCGGACAAGACCGCCGAGACGATCGATGCCGCCCGCTGGATCCACACCGGGGACCTGGCGATCATGGACGACGACGGCTACGTCGACATCTCCGGACGCATCAAGGACATGGTCATCCGCGGCGGCGAGAACGTCTACCCGCGCGAGGTCGAGGAGTTCCTCTACCACCACCCGGCCATCCGCGATGTCCAGGTCATCGGCGTCTCCGACGAGAAGTACGGCGAAGAGCTCATGGCCTGGGTGATCCTCAAGGACGGATTCGACTCACTCAGCGCCGAGGAGGTGCGTGAGTTCTGTTCGGGCAAGCTCGCCCACTTCAAGATCCCCCGTTACGTCGAGGTGCGCGAGTCCTTCCCGATGACGGTCTCGGGCAAGATCCGCAAGATCGAGCTGCGTGAGGAAGGCGAGAAGATCGCCCACGGCGCCTCCGCGTAGGGCTGGAGAGCACGATATCGACGGGCTGTGGGCACGATCCGGCCGCGGTCGCGGCCGGATCGAGTTCGAGGTCACAAGTCGGTTGCAGTTCTTTCTGGTAAGGGCCTGAGTTTTTCTTGTGTGCTCTGGTTCACTAGGATCACTTCACATGAGAGATGAATCACGACCGCTGGTGTCGGTGACGAACGTCGAGAAGCACTACGGCGAATTCCACGCCCTGAAGAACATCAACCTCGACATCGCCGAGCGGGAGGTCGTCGTCGTCATCGGCCCTTCGGGGTCGGGAAAGTCGACACTGTGCCGGACGATCAACCGTCTGGAGACCATCTCCTCGGGCAGCATCACGATCGACGGCAAGGAGCTGCCGGCCGAAGGCGCCGCACTGGCGCAGCTGCGTTCGGACGTCGGCATGGTCTTCCAGGCGTTCAATCTCTTCGCCCACAAGACGATCCTCGAGAACGTCACTCTGGGACCGATCAAAGTCCGCAAGCTCTCGAAGTCCGAGGCGGACAAGCAGGCCATGGCGCTGCTCGAACGCGTCGGGGTCGCTCATCAGGCCGACAAGTATCCCGCGCAGCTCTCCGGCGGACAGCAGCAGCGTGTCGCCATCGCCCGGGCGCTGGCGATGAAGCCGAAGGTGATGCTCTTCGACGAGCCCACCTCGGCGCTGGACCCGGAGATGATCAACGAAGTCCTCGACGTCATGGTCGGACTCGCGGAAGAGGGCATGACGATGGTCGTCGTCACTCACGAGATGGGCTTCGCCCGCAAGGCCGCACACCGGGTGGTGTTCATGGCCGACGGTGAGATCGTCGAGGTCGCCGAGCCCGAGGAATTCTTCACCAACCCCCAGAGCGGTCGAGCCAAGGACTTCCTGTCGAAGATCCTGACGAACTGACACCACCCTTTTCCTACCGCATCACCTCACTCACAAGGAGAGACAATGAAGAAGCTCAGACTGACAGTCGCCTCGGTGGCAATCGGAATGCTGGCCCTCAGCGGCTGCGGCCAGGGTGGAACCCCGGAATCCTCCGGTGACGGGGACAAGGCCGAGGCACCTGAGTACTCGGTGGCCACCGATGTCGACCTCAAGGATTCGAAGACCTGGCAGAAGGCCAAGGACGCCGGAGAGATCACTATCGGTGTGAAGAAAGACCAGCCGGGACTCGGCAACGTCTCTGCCGGTTCCAAGGAGCCGGAGGGCTTCGACATCGAGATCGCGAAGATGGTCGCCGCGCACCTCGGCTTCGAACCAGATCAGATCAAGTACACCGAGACCGTCTCGGCCAACCGCGAGCCCTTCCTCCAACAGGGCAACGTCGACATGGTCGTGGCCACCTACACGATCAACGATGAGCGCAAGAAGGTCGTCGACTTCGCCGGACCGTACTACGTCGCCGGTCAGGATCTTCTCGTGGCCGAGGACTCCGACATCGCCGGACCCGACGACCTCGACGGCAAGAAGGTCTGCTCCGTCGACGGGTCGACCCCGGCTCAGAACATCGAAGACAAGTACACGAAGGCCGAACTCGTCACCTACGACGCGTACTCGAAGTGCGTGACCGACCTCCAGTCGGGATCCGTGGACGCAGTGACCACGGACGATGCGATTCTGCGCGGCTACGCCAAGCAGTACGACGGTGAGTTCAAGGTCGTCGGCAAACCCTTCACCGAAGAGCCCTACGGCGTCGGACTGCCCAAGGGTGACGACGCGCTGCGCGACGCCGTCAACGACGCCCTCGAGGAGGGCATGGACGACGGCGATTGGAAGAAGGCCTTCGAATACACCCTCGGATCCACCGACGGTGTCGATATGCCCAAAGTCGACCGCTACTGACCCCGTCCACAGATTGACATGATGCGAGGGCGCCGAACCCGGCGCCCTCGCATCGATTAAGGAATCTGCCATGGATTTCCTGGAGCTTCTCCAGATGTTCCTCTCCGGCGCGTGGGGAACGATCAAGCTCTTCACCGTCGCCCTCGTCGGGTCGATGGTGTTGGGTACGATCCTCGCCGCCATGCGCGTATCACCGACCCCGGTGCTGCGGGCGGCCGCCTCGACCTACATCAATATCGTGCGGAACACTCCGCTGACGCTGGTGATGTTCTTCTGCGCCTTCGGCCTGCCGTTCCTCGACATCCGCTTCGGATCGACGAGCTCGTTCAACTCCTTCGTCTACGCGACGATCGCCCTGACCGCCTATACGGCCTGCTTCGTCGCCGAGACCCTCAAGTCCGGCATCGCCACGATCCCGGTCGGCCAGGCCGAAGCCGCACGCGCTGTGGGACTGAGCTTCGGTCAGACCTTGGGTCAGGTGATTCTGCCGCAGGCCTTCCGCACCGTCATCCCACCGTTGGGCAGCGTGATCATCGCGATGCTCAAGAACACCTCGATCGCCTCGGCATTCAACAACCGGGAGCTGATCTCGGCGATGCGCAATGCCATCGAAGTCCGCGGAGACCTCGTCATCCCGCTGCTGTTCGGCACCGCCCTGGCCTATCTCATTCTGGCCCTGGTGCTCGGGCGCGTCTTCGACTACCTGGAGAAGAAGCTGGTGATCATGCGATGAGCGCACCCACTCAAGTACTGTTCGACGAACCCGGTCCGAAGTCGCGTCGGAACAACGTCATCCTCTCCGTCGTCTCAGCCCTCGTGCTGCTGGCGATCGCGGCGTTCGTCGTCTGGAAGTTCGCCGATGCCGGTCAGCTGGAACCCGATAAGTGGTACCCATTCACGTTCGCTCAGATCCAGATGGTGCTGCTCCAGGGTATGCTCGCGACCCTCAAGGTCGCCGTCGTCGCGTCCGTGCTGGCCATGGTCGTCGGCATCGTGTTCGCACTGCTGCGCCTGTCCAGCAGGAAGATCATCTCCGTCCCCGGCACGATCGTCCTCGAGTTCTTCCGCGGCGTGCCCGTGCTGCTGCTCATCTTCGCGATGTTCCTGATGTTCGGCAACGACATCGGCCCGTTCTGGTCGGTCGTCTTCGGCCTCACCCTCTACAACGGCATGGTGCTGGCGGAGATCATCAGGGCAGGCATCCTCGCCGTCCCCACCGGTCAGCGGGAAGCGGCGATGGCCATCGGACTGCGGCCCGGCCAGGTGATGAGCCTCGTGCTCATGCCTCAGGCTCTGCGTGCGATGATGCCGACGATCATCGCCCAGATCGTGGTCCTTCTCAAGGATTCCGCACTGGGCTTCATCGTCACCTACCAGGATCTGCTCTACCAGGTGAACCTCATCGGCCGCGAGTACAACAACCTGCTGCCGACCTTCATCGTCGGTGCGGTCCTGTTCATCATCATCAACATGATCGTCGCGGCGTTCGCCCGGTGGCTCGAGTCGAGGCTTCAGCGCAAGACGACAGCGAACACCGAGGCGGAGGGACTGTCCGCGAAGATCGTCGACTGAGCCTCCGTGGGGGTGGCGGGCCGGGCCGTGACTGACCCGGCACGCCGTCACCCTGTATCGTTCACTGAGAGGGTCGGTGCACACCGGTCGATTTCCGCCGCGCGCGGCCGATCCACATGAGACAGAGTCGTCGGTGTCCTCCGTCGCCGACACCCGTGATAAGGAGTCGCAGATGCCGCAGCCCGAACTCAGCTCCACACCGGTCAAGGTCGTCAAGAACGTCGACCGGGAACGATTCGAGCTGTTCACCGATGACACTCCGGGGGAGTTCATCGGATTCCTCGGCTACCGAGTCATCGATCCCCAGACACTCGAACTCCAGCATACGATCATCTCGGAGGGCTACTCCCGACGCGGCTTCGCGCGCACTTTGGTGACGAAAGCCCTCGACATCATCCGTGCCGACGGCGGAGCCATCGTCGCTACCTGCTCCTACGTCGTGGACTACCTCGAGCGTTTCCCGCAGTACCGCGACCTCGTGGCTGATCGGTGACTGCAGAGGCGGCCGCTGACGGTGCCGGTGCCGGCCGCGGTGCGGGCATTGATGCCAGGTTCGGTGCAGGACGCTTTGCACCGAGCCCGAGCGGAGACCTGCACATCGGAAACATCCGTTCCGGACTCATGGCCTATGTCCGCGCGCGACAGACAGGCAGGCGCTTCCTCTGGCGCATCGAAGACCTCGACCGCGTGAAGACCGGTGCAGCCGAGTCCCAACTGGCCGTGTTCACCGAGCTCGGCGTCACTGCGGACGAAGAGCCGCTTGTCCAGTCGACACGTCGGGACCACTATGCGGCGGCGATCGACCGGCTCGATGCGGCCGGGCTGGTCTACGAATGCTACTGCTCCCGCAAAGACATCGCCCAGGCCGCGAGTGCCCCGCACGCACCGCCAGGAGCCTATCCGGGAACCTGCCGCAACCTCGGCGATGCCGAACGCGAGGCCCGTCGAGGCGAACTGGCGGAGAAGGGGAGGCAGCCGGCGCTGCGGCTGCGCACCGACAACGCCGCTCATTCGATCCATGACGAGCTGCTCGGAGAGGTCACGGCCACCGTCGACGATCTCGTGCTGCGACGCGGTGACGGCGTCTTCGCCTACAACCTCACCGTCGTCGTCGATGATTCTGCCAGCGGCGTGGACGAAGTGCTCCGCGGTGACGATCTCGCCTCCTCGGCGCCGCGACAGGCCTATCTGGCCGGTCTGCTCGGGGCCGCTCGGATGGGTTGGCTCCACGTGCCGTTGGTGCTCAACAGCGACGGCAGACGCTTGGCCAAACGCGATGGTGCGGTGACCTATCAGCAGCTGCGCGGCCTCGGCTGGACCGTCGCCGATGTGTTCGCCTGGATGCAGGGGTCACTGGGTTTCGACGACGCCGGTCCGCGCTGGGCAGGCATCGACGACATGGTCGATCAGCTCGACTTCGACCGTCTCAACGCGGAGCCGACCGTCTTCGTTCCACCGGCAGGGCACTGAGCCCAGAGCATTGTGTCAGTGCACTTCGACGGTGTTCAGGCCGCCGAGGATCCCAGTGCTTCGGTGATGACCTCGTCATAGATCGACTCGAAGGTATCGAGCGTGTATTCGATATCGTGTTTGGCCACGACATCCAGCGAGGCGCTCGACATCGCCTCGTATGCGGCATCCGAGGCCGTGCACAGGCGGGCGAACCGGTCGGCGAGGGCATCGACGTCGCGAGGCGGGAAGAGATACCCGTTGACGCCGTCGCGGACGAGGTGCGGCAGGGCCACTGCATCGGCGAGCACGACAGGTTTGCGGGAGGCCAGCGCCTCGAGCGTGGCGATCGACTGCAGTTCGGCGGTCGAGGGCATGCAGAAGAATGTGCAGCGCTGGTAGGCGTCCATGAGTTCTCGATCGCTGATCTTGCCGAGGACGTGGACGCGGTCGGCGATGCCCAGCTCCGCGGCGAGCTCCTTGAGCGGTGTCTCCTGGTCACCACCGCCGACGATATCGGCTTCGAGACCGAGTGCAGGGTCGGTCTTCGCGACCGCTTCGACGATGTCGGAGGCGTGCTTCTCCGAGGAGAGACGCCCGACGAAGAGGACCCGCGGCGGACCCGACCTCGGTGCGGGGGACTCGGTCTCACGCAGATGGGCGAAGCGTTCGAGATCGATCCCACAGGAGACCGCGCGGATGGGGGAGGAGAACCCGTTCTGCGTGAGCAGGTCAGCGGCCAGCTGGGTGGGCACCGTGATGAAGTCGGCCGATTGGAACTTCCGGCGCAGATCCCACCAGGCGATGGCCGTGCCCCCGTCGAGGACGGCTTTCGGCGCCTTGAGATAGGGGCGCACATTGTCGGGCATGAAATGGTTGGTGGCCACGACGGGGATGCTGCGACGGATCGATTCGGAGAACGCGTAGCGGCCGATGACGAAGTGCGCCTGCGTGTGCACGACATCCGGCTGCAGGCTGTCGAGCAGTCTCGAGAGTTCGGGCTTCGTCTCCCAGGGCATGCAGATCATCCACGTCGGATGCAGCGGCCACCGGTGGGCGGTGAGTCGATGGACGGTCACTCCGTCCTCGACGCTGACAGAAGGCTTCCCCGTGGCCGAGGGGCAGGCGACGTGGACATCGTTGCCGCGAGCGGCGAGTCCGGCAGCCAGGCGTTCGGCGAACTTTGCGGCACCATTGACTTCCGGGGCGTACGTCTCGGCCGGAATGAGGATTCGGCGGGCTGGAGTGGGACGGTGCGCAGACAGGATTCAGCTCTCCTCGGTGTCGGTCATGGTATCGGAACGGCGGGCGTCCCTGCGCTGAGCTTCTCGATCTCTGACATCGGGATGATACCGCGACAATACAACGACTCCGGCGCACGCGACCAATCCTGTGAGCGCGATGATGAGGATCAGCCATACGGGGGCATCGGCCGCTTCGCCGAGCACCACCGTGCCGAGGATGACGGCGCCGATCGGATCGATGACGGTCAGGCCGGCGATGACCATCTCGGGTGGGCCCGCGGCGTAGGCGTTCTGGACGAACCAGGAGCCCAGCGCCACCGCCGCAAGCAGCGCACCCGCATTCAGCCACGTGACCTGGTCGAGACCCGCCTGCAGGAATTGGACGCTGACGAGGTGGGCGTTCGTGGCGACGCATGCGAAGAGCAGCCCGGCCGAGACGATGAGCACGAGCTGCGGTGCGTGCCGGAACGCGAGCATGATGACCAGGCCGCCAGCGACGACGACGGCGGTGATCCAGAACAGAGGCAGCGCATCCGCGCCGAGGTGGACTTCCGAGCGGGCGATGGTCGCCGAGAGTGCGACGAAGACCGTCACCCCGATCGTGCACCACACGACGGCCTGGACGAGCCGGCGGTTGACTCGGAGGCCGCGGTGACGGACACCCAGGAGCACGGAGACGATGAGGGAGAAGGCCCCGATCGGCTGGACGACCATGACCGGGGCGAGCGCGAGGGCGACGAAGTTGCCGGCCGTGCCGAGGCCGAGGATGAAGAGTCCGAGCAGCCAGCGCCGGTTGCTCAGCAGCTCGACGAAATGCGCCCAACTCAGCCCGTTGTGCGAATCGTCCTGACCGGTGACGGCGTCGTGCTGGTACAGGGCACCATAGGCGAGGGCGACTGCGGCCAGGACGGCGAGTGCGATTGCCACTGTGGTCACGGTGAGACTTCCGGGTCGAAGGGTGCTGAGACGGGGTGGGGGCCGATTCGAGTTTACCGTCTGCCTGCACACAGGGGAGGGAGCTCAGCTGTGTCTGTCCTGACTGTACGGCTACCCGACGGCAGCCGGTGGGGTTTGCCTCAGGTCTGTGTCTCGGGTCTGTGAGGTAAAGCACTCGAGCCCGTTTTGTCTGGTCGCTCAGGTGTTTGCTAAGCTGGACAGCACGTCCGCAGGTGACTGCGGCATTCCTCCGTAGCTCAGTTGGCAGAGCATTCGACTGTTAATCGAAGGGTCGCTGGTTCGAGCCCAGCCGGGGGAGCAGTCAAGGCCTCGTCCACATCGGACGGGGCCTTCGTCGTCCCCGGGGGAATAGACGGTCTCGACGCCCGGTTGACCCGGCATGAAGTCTTTCGGATTCTTGAGCTTCGGACACTATGACGCCGAAGGCGAACTGGACGCCGGACAGATGCTCCGCGACGCCGTGGAGATCTCGGTCGGTGCCGACGACATCGGCGTCAACGGCGCTTACTTCCGCGTTCACCACTTCGCCACGCAGGCCGCCTCGCCGATTCCGCTGCTGTCAGCGATCGCCGCACGCACCCTGCGCATCGAGGTCGGCACTGGTGTGATCGACATGCGGTACGAGAATCCCCTCTACCTCGCCGAGGAGTCTGCCGCCCTCGATCTGCTCTCCGATCAGCGCGTGGCCCTGGGCATCAGCAGAGGATCACCGGAACCGGCTCTGCGCGGGTGGGAGGCCTTCGGATATGAAGACCCGAGCGAACCGAAGGCGGCGACCATGGCCAGGGAGAAATTCGACCTCTTCCTCCGCGCCATCCGCGGTGAACATGTGTCTCCTGCCGATCCGCAGCAGTTCAGCCCCGGCGTCAGCCTGCGGATCGAACCGCACTCACCGGGCCTCGACCGTCGCATCTGGTGGGGAGCAGGCTCGGCGTCGACCGCCGAATGGGCGGCACAGCAGGGCGTGAACCTCATGAGCTCCACCCTGCTCACCGAGGCGACAGGGGCAGCATTCGGGGACCTGCAGGCAGAGCAGATCGACCGCTATCGGACAGCGTGGGGCGAGGCCGGACACGACTGGACGCCCAGGGTATCCGTCAGCCGCAGCATCTTCCCGATCACCACCGACCTCGACGACCTGTACTTCGGTCGCAGGGGTGGAGGACAGGGAGACCAGATCGGCATCATCGACGACACCCGGTCGACCTTCGGGCGCACCTACGCCGGTGAACCCGATCAACTGATCAAGGAGCTCAAGGCCGATGCTGCCGTCGAGGCGGCCGACACTCTCATGCTGACGATCCCGAGTCAGTTGGGAGTCGACTACAACCTCCACATCCTCGAGTCCTTCGCCGAACACGTCGCACCCGCACTCGGCTGGGTGCCGGCCAGTGCGGACACGGAGCGGGCCGGCTCCTGACGACCCGCCTCTTCAGTGCGGCTGCGCCCGCGGACTCGGTGCCCAGTCTCGGGTGGACAGGCGGGTTCGACTGCGGACACGGACGTAGGATGGCAGTGATCGAGCGGACACACAGCCGGCGAGCGCTTCGCTCGCCGGCGGTTCCTTCGCCAGCTGACACAGGAGAGGACACGTGAGCGAGACGAAGATGACGCAGACCCAGAAGCGGATCCTCTTCATCGGTCTCGTTCCCCTCTTCATGTCGCTGCTGTCGGTCTCGAGCATCAACGTCGTCCTCCCATCGATCTCCTCGGACATCCATGCCTCGACCTCGGCACTGCAGTGGGTGCTCACCGGCTATGCACTGTCCTTCGTCGAATCGTCCGTCGGCTGGTTCGTGTGGCTTGCCCTCCCGTTGGGGCTGGCAATGATCTGGGTGTGGACGAGGTGGGAGCGCCGCTATGCGCGTCTCGGCCGTCCGCCGATGGTCGACCTCGACCTGTTCCGCATCCGCAGCTTCAGCAACGGCTCGATCATCATCACCCTCTACTTCCTCGGAGTGACCAGCGTCTGGGTCCTCGTGGCGATGTACATGCAGCAGGGGCTGGGCCACTCGGCACTGGCGGCGGGCATGATCGGACTGCCCGCCGCGCTGCTGTCCGCCGTCTCCGCCGATGTATCCGGTCGATTCGTCTTCCAGATCGGGCGTCGCCTCGTCGTGTGGGGGATCGTGACCTGTCTCGTCGGCCTCATCGCAACCATCGCCGTCGTTCTGCTCCTGTCCCAGGAGATCGGCAGCGAATGGTGGATGCTGCTCACGCTCGCGTTCATCGGGACGGCGCAGGGCATGGTGATCAGTCCCAATCAGACGCTGACGCTGCAGGAGGTGCCGCTGAAGTATGCGGGCTCCTCCGGCGGAGTGCTCGAGACCGGCAGCGCATCGGCACATCGATGGGCTTGGCGATCATGACCGCCCTGGCCTTCTCGATCACCGCCGTGAGCAGCTGGCACATGGGAATGGTCGGAGCCTTCGCTGCGATCGCCGTGGTCGTCATCCTCGCCGGTGCAGTCGGACTCATCGAAGTTCGCCGAGGCGGCCGCCGCCGCGGGTGAATTCCTCGCGGTGAGGCTCCCGACGGAGTCGTCACAATCCCTCAGCTGTCAGCGCAATAATGTTACAGATTTTAGACAATCCGGTGTGTCCGAATGTGGAAGACTGTGAACGCACATCAGCCCACGGAAGGAAGCACAGTGGTCGAGGCTGTACCCGAAGATGACCTGGCGCTCGAGGATCTCGTGCGCTCGGGCGGGATCGAAACCTATTTCGCTCCGGTCGTCGACGCCTTCACCTTCCATCGAGTCGGACATCAGATACTGCAGGCTCCCATCGGCGATCCGGAGCTGGGCCGCGCGGAATCCGAGAATCTTCGATCGGCGATGCACACCTCGTCGATGATCGGTGACATCGACGCCTCCCTGCGCGACACCGCACTGCGGACCGCCGAAGGCGCCGGACTGCCGAAGTCGAACCGGCTGTTCCTTCACGCCGAGGCGGAGTCGTTCGCCACCCTCGAGGACCGCACGGGCGAACCGGACCGATCGGTCATCCTCCAACTCGACGCCAACCGTGTCGCGAACTCTCCCGCTTCGGTGCTGCGGTCCGTCCGCTCCGCCCGAACCCTCGGTTGGGGAGTGGGCATGTCGGCGGTCGGGGCCGATCTGCGCAGCGCCTCCTTCGTTCCCCTCGTCAACCCGTCGGTCGTCGGTCTTCACCCGGACGTGCTGCGCATCGATTCGGATTCGCATCTGGCCGAACTCAACCGTCTGCTCCACGCCCACATCGAACGCACCGGAGCGGTCATCCTCGCCGAGGGGGTCGAGAGCGAGGACGATCTCGACCGGGTTCGCGCGCTTGGGGCCCGCTTCATGTCCGGCCCCTACTTCGGCGAGGCGACACAGGAGCCGCACCCGTTCGAGGAGCCGAAAGAGGATGCTCTCGTCTCGCACTACTCGCGCAACCTGCCGGCGCTGGGAACTCCGTACTCGATCTCTCAGGGCCTGCGTCGTGAACCGCTGGTGATGAATCGTGAGATGCTCATCGCTCAGATCGCTGCGCTCGAAGAACGGGCGCTGGCGTCGGGTACGGCGACGATCGCATTGGGTGTCTTCGGCGAGGACGAGGCGTTCTCCGAGCCGACCCGTATCCGTTATGAGAAGATCCGCGACACCGTCGGCCTCACCGCTATGTTCTCCGGAGGGTTCGACGGACCGCCGATCCCGGGAGTGCGCACCGGACTCGTCGACGCCTCCGATCCGATGCGCAATGAGCATGGTGTCGTCGTAGTCGGACCCGACTGGTCGGGCATGGTCGCCGCGTCGAAGCGGAACGATCCCGGCAGCGATGGCCAGACGGAGTACGACGTCTACATCACCACCGACCGGTACACCTGCGTCGACGCCGCCCGCAGCGTCCTCACGCGCGTCGCACCGCTCAACGGTGCGGCGGCACAGCGCGCCTGAGCCTCGCCGAGGCGGTTGCCGGGCCGACAGCAGAGACTGTGTCGTCCGAATGGGACCGGGCGCGTCGTTGGTGCTAATCTTGTCTCGGTCGGCCCCCGTAGCTCAGCTGGTCAGAGCAGGGAACTCATAATTCTTTGGTCGCCGGTTCAAGTCCGGCCGGGGGCACCACAGTGCTCAGCCAGGCCGTTTCCGTCCGCTGTCAGTCGTGCTCTTCTGAACACTCGGATTGTAAGTCCGGTGTGAAGGTCTGCCCCGACGCGGACTCGTGTTCGTTCTTCACGCCCACCACAGACACCCGACATCACCAGCGTCTTTGATGCTTGGCCGCTGGCCGAACATGGACTATCATGTGGTCAGCACCTCCTTTCGGATCGTAGGGGAAGACGTATCCGAGGTAGGAGGCAGAAATGGATATGACACAGGGCGTACTCTTCGTCCACTCAGCACCTCGTGCGCTGTGCCCTCACATCGAATGGGCCGCGGGCGGGGCGATCGGTGCGCAAGCACGCTTCGACTGGACACCCCAGCCGGCGTCACCCGGACTCGTGCGTGCCGAAGTCTGCTGGCGTGCGCCTGCAGGCTCCGGAGCCCGTATCGCGTCGGCGCTGCGCGGGTGGGACTCACTCCGCTATGAAGTCACCGAAGAACCCTCAGCAGGTGTCGACGGCGGCCGCTGGAGCCATACCCCGGATCTCGGCATCTACCACGCTGTCACCGACACTGCCGGTAACATCCTCGTCCCCGAAGACCGCATCCGGTCCGTGATGGAACGTGCCGCAGGTGACCCGGCGAAATTCTCCGCAGAAATGGCGACCGCGCTCGGTGAAGCATGGGACGAAGAACTCGACGCCTTCCGTCACGCTGGCGAAGGCGCGCCCGTCCGCTGGCTGACCAAGGTCGGCTGAGAAACACTCGTTCGCATCCGACCGGCTTCACTGCGGGACCGTTCGGGCGCCCAATATGCCTGATGGGCACACCTTCCTACCTCGGGTGTGCCCATTTCGCCTATCCGCAGGCGGTATTGGTGCCGAGAGCCACGCAGTCTCCACGCGCGAAACAAGCCTCGCCCATCCTATGATCGACGGATACTGCTGCCGATGACGGGCACAAATGGAAGCGGCACACTTCAGGGTGGAGAGCCCAAGTTTGAAACTGGGCTCTCCACCCTGAAGTGTGCCGAAACTCTACTAGCCGTACCCAGAGTGTGCTGAACTCTGAAGAGGCCGCGCAGAGGCTCAGACGGAGCGGAACGCGACGACGGCGTTGTGTCCGCCGAAGCCGAACGAGTTCGTGATCGCCGCGATGTCTCCCGAAGGAAGCTCTGCAGGAGTGTCCCGCACGATGTTGATGCCGACGACCTTCGGATCGACCTCGTCGATGTTGATCGTCGGGGGAGCGGTGCGGGTCTGCAGCGCCTTGACCGTGAGGATCGCCTCGACAGCGCCCGTGCCACCGAGGAGGTGGCCGGTCATCGACTTCGTGGCCGAGACGAGTGTCTCGCCGACGTTGTCGCCGAGGAGCTCGCTGATCGCCAGCGACTCAGGGATGTCCCCGACGGGAGTCGACGTGGCGTGGGCGTTGACGTGCTTGATGTCGGACGCGGACAGATCGCCTGCGTCGAGGGCCTGCTGCATGGCGGCCAGGGCATGCTTGCCCTCCGGCTCACCACCGGTGATGTGGTAAGCGTCGTTCGAGATGCCCCAGCTGGCCACCTCGGCGTAGATCTTCGCACCACGGGCCTTCGCATGTTCCTCGGTCTCGAGGATCAGTGCACCGGCACCCTCACCCATGACGAATCCGTCGCGGTCGACGTCATAGGGGCGCGATGCCGTCTCCGGAGAGTCGGTGCGACGCGACAGCGCCTGCATCGAGTTGAACGCCGCCAGAGTGATCGGGTGGATCGCGGCCTCGGAGCCACCGGCGATGATGACGTCAGCACGGCCCGAGGCCAGCACGTCGTAGGCATGGCCGAGGCTCTCGGTCGACGAGGCGCAGGCCGAGACGAGCGTCTGCACCCCGGCACGAGCCTTGAACTCCATGCCGATGGCCGCTGCCGGTCCATTGGGCATGAGCATGGGAACAGTCAGGGGCATGACCCGGCGCGGGCCCTCCTCCTGCAGGGTGTCCCAGGCGTCGAGCAGGGTCCAGACTCCGCCGATGCCGGTCGCCCAGGAGACTGCGGTGCGTTCCGGATCGGTCTCCTCGAGGCCGGCATCCGCCATGGCCTCACGGGCGGAGATGAGCGCGAACTGGCTCGAAGGGTCGAGACGCTTGGCCTGAACGCGTTTGAGATTGTCTTCGACGACCTGTGGGTCGACCTGAGCGGCGAAGTCGACGGCGAGGCCGTACTTCTCGGACCAATCGTTGTCCATCGTGTGGACGCCGGACGTGCCGGCCAGAATGGCTTCCCAAGTGGCATCGACAGTCGCGCCCAAGGGGGTTACCGCACCGATGCCGGTGACGACAACTTTAGATGTCATGGTACAAACCTCGTCGATAGAGTGGACACGGCCCGTCTGTGGACGGGCCGTGTTCGGGTGCGTGGTTCAGGCTTCCTGAGCCTTGTTGATGTAGTCAACAGCGTCCTGAACGGTGACGAGGTCCTTGACGTCGTCATCGGGGATCTTGACTCCGAACTTCTTCTCGGCGTTGACGACGATGGTCATCATCGAGATGGAGTCGATGTCGAGGTCGTCGGTGAACGACTTGTTGGCTTCGACTGCCTCGACAGCCAGGCCGGTCTCTTCGTTGACGATCTCTGCGAGCCCAGCGAGGACTTCAGCTTCGGTGAATGCCATTTCTTTCCTACTTTCTGATTCCGGCCGAGGGTCTTTCGGCCGCTTGAGGAACTATTCGACGAGTGTCCCGCCGAATATCTTAAGACATTCACGGAGAGTTTTCCGTGAATGGTGTGTCTCAGGGCAGGCGCACGACCTGTGCACCGTAGACGAGTCCTGCTCCGAAGCCCATCTGCAGTGCGAAGCCCCCGCTGAGTTCGGGCTGCTCGCGCAGGAGCCGCTCGGTGGCGAGCGGAATCGACGCCGCCGAGGTGTTCCCGTTGTCGGCGATATCACGTGCGATGACGACGGACTCGGGCAGTTTCAGCTGCTTGGCGAGTTCGTCGATGATGCGCATGTTCGCCTGGTGTGGGATGAAGGCGGCGAGATCGCTCGCTTCGACGCCGGAGGCCGCGAGCGCTTCCTTGGCCACCTCGGCGCCGTCCCAGACGGCCCAGCGGAAGACGGTCGGTCCGTCCTGACGCAGAGTGGGGAACGGCAGCTCCCGGTTGTCGCGGATGTCCATCAGGGAGTCGGTCATGCGGATCGTCGACCAGTTCTCACCCTTCGATCCCCAGACGGTCTTCGAGATGCCCGGTTCGTCCGATGAGGTGACCACCACGGCGCCCGCACCGTCACCGAGGATGAACGAGATCGAACGGTCCTCGGGATCGATGACGTCCGAGAGCTTCTCCGCACCGATGACGAGCACGTTGTCCATCGTCCCGGCACGCACCAGCGCATCGGCCTGAGAGATTCCGTAGCAGTATCCCGCGCAGGCGGCGCTGATGTCCCAAGCGGGAACCGGGCCCGTGCCGAGGCGGTCGGTGAGCGCGGCGGCCGCCGACGGGGTGAAGTACGGGAAGGTGACGGTGGAGATGATGATCCCGCCGATGTCCTCGGGCTTGAGACCGGAGGAGGCAATGGCCTCGAGAGCCGCCTCCTCGCACATGTCGAGCACGCCGACGTCTTTGCTCGCACGGCGACGCGTGACGATTCCGGTGCGCTGGCGGATCCATTCGTCGGAGGAGTTGATCGGCCCGGCGATGTCGTCGTTCGTGACGAGGTTCTCGGCGCGATAGGCACCGATTCCCGCGATACGGGAGAACCGTGCGGGCTCGGCTGTCTTCAGTGTTGGCATGATTGGTGTCCTTCGATGCTCAGGCGTGGGCTGCCGCGAACTCACGCGCGCCGTAGAGGTCGGCGGCTGATTTGATGGCGTATGTCTCCACGCCCTTCATGGCGCGGCGAGCGATTCCGGTCAGTGTGCCGCCGGGAACGAGTTCGATCATTCCGGTCACGCCCTGTGCCAGGAGGGTCTCCTGGCACAGGTCCCAGCGCACGGGGTTGGTGACCTGCTTGACGAGCAGATCGACATAGGTACGGCCGGCGGCAACGGCCGAGCCGTTCGAGTTGGTGAGGATGCGCACCTGCGGGTCGGAGACTTCGAGCTCTTCGGCGGTGGCGGCGAGTGCTTCGGTGGCCGGAGCCATGTACTCGGTGTGGAAGGCACCGGCGACGGGCAGCGGGATGACTCGTGCTCGTTCCGGTGGATTCTCCGCCAGCGCATCCAGGGCTTCGCGGGAACCGGCGGCGACGGTCTGCCCGCCGCCGTTGACGTTGGCGGGGCTGGCCCCGGCGGCCTCGATGGCGGCGAGCACATCCTCGGGCACTCCGCCGACGACGGCGGACATGCCGGTGGGGGTGGCAGCGGCGGCCGAGGCCATTCCGTTCGCACGCACCGACACGAAGGACATGGCGTCGGCCGAGGTGAAGATTCCGGCGAGCTGTGCCGCGGCGATCTCGCCGACCGAATGTCCGGCGACGACGGCGGGTGTCACACCGAGTTCCGCGGCGCAGGCGATCGCCGAGGCGACGAGGAGAGGCTGAGCCAGCGCGGTGTCCTTGATGGTCTCGTCATCGGATTCCGTTCCGTGCAGACGCAGATCGATCCCCGAGGCGGCCTGGAGTTCGTCGATCTGGGCGGAGAAGGTCTCGAGTTCGAGGAAGGAGCTTAAGAATCCGGATTTCTGGGCACCCTGGCCCGGGCAGGTGATTGCTAGCACTCAGTTCTCTTTTCATTGGGTTTCGCAGATCAATCTAGTGGACACAGCGGCGGGGTCAAGGAGTTTTGTCGGTGTTCGACAATAGGCCGTCCTCTGACAGTCGTCCGTACACCAATGCGATGTGGATGACGAAGGCATCGCGCGACGTCGTCGGGTCGAGCCCGATCGCGTCCGTGATCTTCCGCAGGCGGTAGCGCACGGTGTTCGGATGTACGGACAGGGCCTTTGCCGTGGCTTCGAGGGAGGCGCCGAACTCGACGTAGGCGCTGACGGTCTTGAGCAGCTGTCCCGTCCCTGAGGTGAGCGGCTCGTAGTAGCGGGCGATGAGCTCGTTCAGCGCCATCGAGTCACCGGACAGGGCGCGTTCGGGCAGCAGATCATCGGCCTTGACCGGCCGTGGGGAGTCAGGACGCGCGGTTGCGGCCTTGAGCGCCCGGATCGCGGCCTTCGCCGAGGTGGCCGCCTCGGCGAGGGCCGGAACCGTCGGTCCGACGATGACCTCGGAAGGGCCGAAGCAGTCGGAGAGGTCCTCGACGGCGGCGTCGAGTTCGGTGACTCCGCCGAGGACGATGAGCAGCCGATTGTCGTGGATTCCGACGAGGGCGTCATCGGCCCAGCGGCGGCACTTGCGTCTGACGGCTTCGAGGCCTTTCTTCGCCGATCGCTGGGGAGCTCGGCCGACGATGACGCAGACCGGACCGTCGGACTGCCAGCCGAAGGCTGCGGTGCGGCTGGCGAGCTCATCGACGGAGTCTCCGCGTACGAGGGCGTCGATGACCATGGCTTCCAGCCGCGCATCCCAGCTGCCGCGAGCCTCGGCGGCCCGGGCATAGACGTCGGCTGCGGCGAAGGCGACCTCGCGGGAGTAGACGAGCACGGCCTCGCGCAGAGCGGACTGTTCGGCCGGGCGGGCGATGTCGGGCACGCGTTCCTCGACGACCTCGACGACGGTCTTGAGCAGCTGCAGCGTCTGCTGGAGACTGATGGCGCGGATGAGGTCCCGGGGTGCGTTCTTGAAGATGTCGGAGACCACTCGCAGGTTCGTATCGGGCTTGCGGTACCAGTCGATGAACGAGGAGATTCCCGACTGGGCGAGGACTCCCACCCACGATCGGTCGGAGGAGGACATCGTGCGGTACCAGGGCAGCTGGGTCTCGAGGCGCTGCAGGGTCACCGAGGACAGGACTCCTACTCCGGCGCGCAGTCGGCGGGCGGTTTCGGCGCGACGGCGCAGGGTCTCGGAATCGGACATCATGGCCACCACCTTAGACGAATTGTCACAAGTTGGTTGTCAGCGACATACAAACTCGTCTACTTGGGTACAAATATGGCCGGAGCCTTTGAGGCTCCGGCCATATTCTCCGGCCCTGGTCGAGCTCAGCTCTCGAGAACTGTCAGAGGATCAGGCCCCTGCCCCCTCGGTCGACCCCGAGGAGCCCGCGCGGACGTCGTCGAGCTGATACTTCTGCGCCGCCTCGGCGGCCTTCTCCTTCGGCACCGCACCGGTGTCGGCCAACGAGAGGAGGGCCTGGGTGACCACCGACGGCCCGTCGACGAGGTAGTAGCGGCGGGCGGCCGGACGGGTGTCCGAGATCGCATAGCCGTCGGTGCCCAGAGAGGTGAAGTGGCTGGGCACGTACTGGCGGATCTGGTCGGGAACGGCGCGCATGTAGTCCGAGGTCGCGATGACGGGGCCTTCGGCCTCGGCCATCTTCGCCGTGACATAGGGCACGCGCGGTTCGGCCTCGGGGTTCTTCAGCCGGTCGTTCTCCGCATCCAGTCCGTCGCGACGGAGCTCGGTCCACGAGGTCACCGACCACACATCGGCGGAGACTCCCCAGTCCTGATCCAGCAGCTCCTGGGCCTCGAGGACCCACGGCACACCGACGCCCGAAGCCATCAGCTGGACCTTCGGTCCGCCGTTGTCGGGTCCCTTCTTGAGCAGGTAGAGACCCTTGAGGACACCGTCGACGTCGAGGTCCTCCGGCTCGGTCGGCTGCACCATCGGCTCGTTGTACATCGTGATGTAGTAGAGCACGTTCGGGTCGCGCTCATCGGCGGGATCGTACATCCGGTGGATGCCGTCCTTGACGATATGGGCGATCTCATAGCTGTACGCCGGGTCATAGGAGACGACCGACGGGTACGTCGAGGCGAGCAGGTGCGAGTGTCCGTCACCGTGCTGCAGGCCCTCGGCCACAAGAGTGGTGCGTCCGGCCGTCGCCCCGAGGACGAAGCCGCGGGCCATCTGATCGCCGGCGGCCCAGAAGAAGTCGCCCGTGCGCTGGAAGCCGAACATCGAGTAGAAGATGTAGAACGGGATCATCGGCTCGCCGTGGGTGGCGTAGGACGTGCCCACCGCCGTCAGCGCGGCGGTCGCACCGGCCTCGTTGATGCCCACGTGCAGCAGCTGACCGTCCGTGGCCTCTTTATAGGCGAGGAACAGGTCCCGGTCCACGGAGATGTAGTTCTGCCCGTGCGGATTGTAGATCTTCGCCGTCGGGAAGAACGAGTCCATGCCGAAGGTGCGGGCCTCATCCGGGATGATCGGGACGATCCGGTGACCGAACTCCTTCTCCCGCATGAGGTCCTTGAGGATGCGCACGAAGCCCATCGTGGTCGCGATCTGCTGCTTGCCCGAGCCGCGACGACCGGCCTCGAACGCCTTCTCGGAGGGCATCTTGAGATCGATGTGAGTGCTGCGACGCTCGGGAGAGTACCCGCCGAGGGCTGCGCGACGCTCCTGCATGTACTTGATCTCCGGAGCGTCGACTCCCGGGTGGTAGTACGGGGGAAGCTTCGGGTTCTCCTCGAGATCCTTATCCGAGATCGGGATCTGGAAGTGGTCGCGGGCGAGCTTGAGGTCCTCAACCGTCATCTTCTTCATCTGGTGGGTCGCATTGCGAGCCTCGAAGTGCGGTCCGAGCGAGTAGCCCTTGACCGTCTTGACGAGGATCACGGTCGGCTGTCCGGTGTGCTCCATGGCGGCCCTGTACGCGGCATAGACCTTGCGGTAGTCATGTCCGCCGCGCTTGAGGTTCCAGATCTGCTCGTCGCTGTAGTTCTCGACCATCGCCTTCGTCCGCGGGTCGCGGCCGAAGAAGTTGTCACGGACGAATCCGCCGGACTCGCCCTTGTAGGTCTGGTAGTCGCCGTCGGGTGTGACGTTCATGAGGTTGACCAGAGCACCGTCGCGGTCCTTGGCCAGCAGGGCGTCCCATTCGCGGCCCCAGACGACCTTGATGACGTTCCACCCGGCGCCGCGGAAGTAGGACTCGAGCTCCTGCATGATCTTGCCGTTGCCGCGGACGGGCCCGTCGAGACGCTGCAGGTTGCAGTTGATGACGAAGTTGAGGTTGTCGAGCTCCTCGAACGCGGCGACGTGGAGCATACCGCGGCTCTCGGGTTCATCGAGCTCACCGTCGCCGAGGAAGGCCCACGTCTGCTGCTGGGAGGTGTCCTTGATGCCGCGGTTGTGCAGGTACTTGTCGAACTGGGCCTGGGAGATCGCGTTCATGGGCCCCAGACCCATCGACACGGTCGGGTGCTCCCAGAAGTCCGGCAGCTGATGCGGGTGCGGGTAGGAGGGCAGGCCCTGGGGCTTGCCGTCGATGAAGTGCGACTGCTGCTGGCGGAAGCCGTCGAGCTGATCGGCGGTCATCCGCCCCTCGAGGAAGGCACGAGCGTACATTCCAGGGGAGGCATGGCCCTGATAGAAGATGTGGTCGCCGCCGCCCGGGTGATCCTTGCCGCGGAAGAAGTGGTTGAGGCCGACCTCGTACAGGGTGGCCGAGGAGGCATAGGTCGAGATGTGGCCCCCGACCTCGACGCCCGGTCGCTGGGCGCGATGGACGAGCATGGCGGCGTTCCAGCGGTTCCAGCGACGGTAGCGACGTTCGACCTCTTCGTCACCGGGGAACCAGGGTTCGTTCTCCGGACCGATGGTGTTGACATAGTCGGTGGCGGTGAGGCTGGGAACCCCGATCTGCTTCTGGCGCGAGCGCTCGAGCAGGCGCAGCATGACGTAGCGGGCCCGGGAGCGACCGTTCTCGTCGATGAGGCCGTCGAGGGAGGCCAGCCATTCCTCGGTCTCCTCCGGGTCGACGTCAGGCACCTGGCTGGGCAGCCCGTTGAGGATGGGTCCGCCCTGATTCCGATTGTCCACGATGTGGTCCTCTCTTCAGCTCCACGATCTTCATTGGTGTAGAGATCATGTCGATCAGATGGAGTGTGGTTCGCAGGATGTCTGAGCCCAGGGTCCACCCGATACTGCCATCAGCCTAGTACGCGCGGGCAGAGTTCGCTCTGCCGATCTCTTGTGATCTGCCTGACGCAATCGCGTGCTTCGATGCGGTTTGGTCGTGATTGCGATCGGCAGACGCGCCGACATTTGCACCTTGACCTCAGTTGGCGGAACAATACAGGCATGAGCAACTCCGCTTCTGAAAGGACATCCTCCACTTCGACCCTTGCAGCCGAGCTGGGACACAACCTCGGACTGAGCAAGGGCGACTATGTGCAAGAGATCGGCTATGACGACGATGTCGACCAGGCACTCTGTGAGGCGATCGAGACCATCATCGGCGATAAGATCGCAGACGGCGAAGAGGACGATGTCTACGACGTGATCCTCATGTGGTGGAGATCGGACGACGATGACCTCATCGACGGCCTCGTCGATGCCCAGGCCACCCTCAAGGAGGGCGGAGTCGTCTGGCTGCTCAGCCCGAAGGCCAATCGCCCCGGTCATATCACCCCGGCCGATATCTCCGAGGCGGCGCCCACCGCCGGCATGCACGTGACCTCGACCGTCAGCGCCGCCGACGACTGGGCCGGGTTCCGGCTCGTGGGCAAGAAGAACTATTCATGATCCTCCGGCCCGGTGACCGGGCCCCGGATCTCTCACTTCCCGATCAGCACGGATCGGTGATCACCCTCGCCGAGGCGACCGAAAGGTCCGCACTCGTGCTCGCATTCGTCCCGTTCGCCTTCTCGCCGATCTGCGGCGACGAACTCGCCGCCCTCGATGAGCGGCAGACACGGATGCGACAGGCCGAGGAAGCCGTCAGCGTCCTCGTCGTATCCGTGGATTCGAAATACACACTTGCGGCGTGGTCGCAGCAGACCGGCACCGATGTCCTCCTCGGGTCGGACTTCTGGCCGCACGGCGCCGCTGCCCGAGCGTTCGGCGTCTTCGACCCACACCACGGTGTGGCCGAACGCGGGGTCTTCGTCATCTCTCCGGCAGGTACGATCGTCAGTGGCAGGCAGGTCGCCCGCACCGAGACTCGGAACTTCTCCGCAGACTTCGACGCGGCACTCTCCAGCCTCTGACATCAGACCCCAGCGCGCAGGGCTCGGATCACGATTCTGCGCTGAGAGTTCAGGAGGACCCCACATGGCTACGCTGTTCACGAAGATCATCGACGGCGAGATCCCCGGCACCTTCGTCCACCAGGACGATGCGTGCGTCGCCTTCCTCGACGTCGCCCCGATGACCGACGGGCACGTCATGGTCGTCCCGCGCGAGGAGATCTCCCACTGGATCGACGCCGATCAGGAACTGCTCGACCATCTCATGGCCGTGGCGAAGAGGATCGGCGAGGCACAGAAGAACGCCTTCGACTGCGAGCGGATCGGACTCCTCGTCGTCGGCTACGAGGTCCCTCACCTGCACATCCACGTCCTGCCGACGAACTCGATGGATGACTTCGACATCAATGATCGCGCCCCGATGCAGACCCCGGAACAGCTGGAGGAACCGGCCGAAAAGATCCGGCAGGCACTGGCCGAGCTGTCCTGAGGCCGTGGAGATCCGAGAGGAGTCGCCTCAGAGCCCGTGGGTCTCGAGGTAATGGTCGAGTGAGTCCCTGACCAGTTCGGCCCCGGCGCTCCCGCCGTAGTTCGCCCCGAACCGGGGGTCGTCGACGTACATCCGGCCGAGCCCGCGGACATAACCGGCGAGATCGCCTTTCGGGTCATTCGCCGGAGTGCCCGGCACGGCGCTGAGCCATTCGATATGGCGTCGGGCCAGGTCCTGGCACCGGTCCGATTCGGGGCCGGCCCCCGCCTCGGCGGCGGCGATCCAATTCCGGGACAAAGCCTCGACGCGGGACTTCCAGTCCGTCTTCTGCTCATTGCTCAGCGCTGACCACCACTCGTCGGAGCGCCGATACGCTTCGGCACCCCACCTTTCGGTCACTTCCTGTTCGTGCTCCCGATGGTCGAACCCATCGAACATCTCTTCCGCCATGAGCGGCTCACCTGCTTTCAAACGTGTGATGGTTGCGGTGACGGCGGCGATCTGCCGATCGATGCGCTCTCGTTCGCGTCCGAGTGAGAGCACGTGCTGCTCGAGCGCTGCGATCGGGTCCTCACTGCGATCGAGCACCTCGGCGATCCGAGCCAACGGCAGCCCCAGCTCCTTGAGGAGCATGATGCGCTGCAGGCGCATCAGGGCAGCTTCGTCGTAGCAGCGGTAGCCGTTGGCGGCGATGTATGTCGCCGACAGCAGGCCGATTGCGTCGTAGTGACGCAGAGTTCGGCTCGTCGTTCCCGTCAGTCGTGCTGTTTCCTGAATGGACCAGTCCATGACGAAAACACTAGAGGTTGACGCAGCGTCAAGGTCAAGGGCAGGTTTCTCAAGCCGCTGCGCCGATGGCGTCGAGAGCGGCGAACAGGTCCCCGGCGAGGTCGTCGACGTGTTCGAGTCCGACCGAGAGACGGACCAGGGAGTCGCCGGGCTTCGCAGTCGCGGCCACCGGGCGGTGGGTCAGTGAGGCTGGATGCTGGATGAGGGTGTCGACCCCACCGAGGGAGACGGCGTGGACGATGAGTTCGCAGTGTTCGACGAAGGTGGTCGCCGCCGCGAAGCCGCCCGCGAGTTCGATCGCGATCATCGCCCCACCGCCGTCCATCTGGCGGCCGACGAGGCTGCGGGTGTCGGATCCGGACAGGCCGGGGTAGTGCACGGCCGCGACCTCCGGCCTCGAGCGGAGTCGCCGGGCGAGTTCTGCGGCGGTGTCTTGGGCTGTGCGCATGCGCACGGACAGTGTGCGCAGTCCGCGGTGAAGCAGGTAGGCGCCCATCGGGTGGAGCAGCGCGCCCGTGATCGCGCGGACCCGGCGCAGCCGCGCCGCCCATTGTGAGTTCGTCGCGATGATTCCGCCCATGGCATCGCCGTGACCGCCGAGGTACTTCGTGGCGCTGTGGAGGACGAGGGCGGCCCCGTGGGCGAGGGGACGCTGCAGCACCGGAGTGCAGAAGGTGTTGTCGACGAGGACCGGAACGGTCCCGGCCGCGGCGACCACGGCCGAGATGTCGACGAGATCGAGGCTCGGGTTCGCCGGAGTCTCGATGATGACCATTCCTGTGTCTGGCCGGACGGCATCGGCGACCTCGTCCTCGGCGGCCCACGTCACTGAGGTGCCGAGAAGGCCGGATTCGAGGAGATGATCGCTGCCGCCGTAGAGCGGACGGACCGCGACGATGTGCGGTGTGCCGGCATCCACGGCCGCGAGCAGCGCCGCAGTCAGAGCCGCCATACCGGTGGCGAACGCCACGGCCTCCTCGGCGCCCTCGAGGCCGGCAAGCGCGGTCTCGAATCGGGCGACACCGGGCTGCCAGAGGCGCTGGTACACCGCTGAGTCACCGTCGGCCAGCGGGTGTCCCGAGGCGAGGCTCTCATATGAATCGCCGCCCGTGAGGATGTCGTTGACCGGGTTGGTGGTGGACAGGTCGATGGAGGGAACGTGGACGCCCGCCTCGGTGAGGCCGTCCATTCCGCCGTGGACCATGCGGGTTTCGGGATGCTGGGAGTTCATACCGACATTCAATCCACTTCTCCGGACTGCGGCAACAAGATGTCAACGATCTGCAGTGATCGATCACCGAGAGGGAGGATCTTCGATCGACTATGCGAGACTGTGAGCCATGCCGCAGAACGTCTCATTGGATGCCACCGACCTCAGCCTCCTGAGTGAGCTCAACGCCGATGCGCGAGCCTCGGGTGCGGCATTGGCTGCGGCCGTGGGCATCTCCGAGTCGACGGCCTCGCTGAGGCTCAAGCGCCTGAAGTCCCTCGGCGTCATCCGCGGGTTCCACCTCGACGTCGACCCCGCAGCGCTGGGGGTCGGTCTGCAGGCGCTCATCTCGATCCGTCTGGCCAAGCACGACCGTGCGGAGATCGATGCCTTCACCGCGGCGGCTCCGCAGTTTCCCGGAGTGGTGCGGATGTATCACATGGCCGGGGCCGACGACTATCTGCTCCACATCGTCGCCACCGACACCGAGGCCGTGCAGTCCTTCGTTCTCGACTACCTCACGCGCTACCCGGCCGTCGCGCACACCCGCACGAACCTCATCTACCGCGTCGAGGACGGTTCGGCGTGGATCCCCTCGGGGGAGTGAGACGTGTCATACTCGACGCATGGCAGAGAACAAGACGCAGCCGACCGACGCCGATGTCGATGCGTTCCTGGCAGCGGTGACACCTGAGACGCGTCGCGAAGACGGATTCGCCCTCGAGGCGATCTTCCGCGAGGTCACCGGATACGAGCCGGTGCTGTGGGGTCCGTCGATTCAGCTCAAGGGCGAGCGGTGATCGTCAGCCCCTGTTTGCGCTGGTGGACGGAGAAATACCGCAGCCCCTCCTCGCTGTCGGCGATGAAGCGGCGGCGTGACCGACGCGGCAGCCACACGATCTGACCGGGAGTCAGTTCGATCGAGCCGGTCTCTGTCTCGAGTGCGCCGGCGCCGGCGAGGACGTGGATGAGGACGTCGAGGTCCGGGCCGACATGTTCCCGGATCTCGCCGCCCGGTCCGAGAGCGATGACGTTGGCATCGAGGCCACGTTGATGCGGAGACAGCTGCCAGACGGAGCCGGACAGTTCTGCGGCATCGGCGGAAGCGGTGACATCGGCGACGTCGAGGACGACTCGCGGGGCCGGGGTGGTCGCCTGCTTGCTGATGCGTACCCGCACCGCGGCCTCGGCGCTGTCCAATGGTTCCCAGCCCACCGCATCGGCGTACTCCCGAACCATCTCCACCCGCAGTCCTTCGGGAACATGATCGTTGACGAGGATCAGCCCGTCGCCGACCTCGAGCTGCTCATATGCTTCGAGGATGCGTGGGTGACGCTCGGGCTTCGGGACGGTGCGCACGTCGATGACGACTTCTTCGGCCACTGAGGCTCCTCTGAGTTGATCCAAGTGAGTCTTGTATAAACTATCACCATGGAGATGACGGCAGCGGGCTTGTCGGGGTCGAGCCGGCGGGGAGGATCGGCGGCACCGCGGCATGAGCGCCGTTCGGAGATCGTGCGAACGCTGCGCGGACGCACCAGCGCATCTGCGGTCGAACTGGCCGACCTCCTCGGCGTCCATCCGAACACCATCCGCTTCCACCTCGGTGTCCTCGAGCGCAGCGGCGCGGTCGTCCGCGAACAGTCGACGACGCAGACGCCGGGCCGACCAGAACTGCGCTTCAGGTTGCCGCCGACGCAGACCTCCGCGGGTGTTCGCGCAGATCTGCTCGCCCGGATACTGCTGACCCGCATCGCCGCGGGCGATGATCCGGAGATCGAGGCCGAGGAGGCGGGCCATCAGTGGGGGAGTGACGAGGCCGTGCGGTCGGGCCGAACGGGCACCGACGCCGTTGCCGGTCTGCTCGATGTACTCGAATCGTCAGGCTTTGCTCCGAGCGCGGGCGAAGGTGCCGTGATCGATCTGCACAACTGCCCGCTGCGCGAATTCCTCGACCCTTACGGGCGGTTGGTGTGTGCCGTCCACCGAGGATTGATGACCGGATTCCTCGACGCCGCGCAGTCTCCGCGCACCGTCGACTCACTCGTGCCCTTCGCCACAGCGACGACCTGCCGCGCCCACCTGCAGCAACGATGAGACCGACACCCAGGAAAGAGGACCCCGATGACAGACGAGCTGACCGCACAGAATCTCACAGCACTGAGCACGGAGCTGCTGGACAAGGCGCGAGCCTCACACAGCGGCCGCGCAGCGAAGGGCATCTTCGTCGGCGCCTACCTGCGGCAGGCACTGCTCACGCTGTCCGCGGGCTCAGAACTCGCCGATCATGATTCTCCGCCCGAAGCGACCCTTCAGGTGCTCAGGGGAGAGGTGCGATTGGCGACCGCCGACGACTCCTGGAAGCTGAGCGAAGGCGATCTCATCGCGATCCCGTCCCAGCGGCACTCGGTGACAGCGCTCAGTGATGCGGCATTCATACTGACGATCCGCACGGACGTCGCAGGCGCGTAGCGCGGAGCTCTGAGGACTCTCCACCCGGCTCTGGAGCGCAGGAGAATGCGAAAACGCCCTCCCGGAGGAGGGCGTTCGTCCTGTGGGCCCAGAGGGACTCGAACCCCCGACCCTCTCGGTGTAAACGAGATGCTCTAGCCAACTGAGCTATAGGCCCCACGGCACCGACGATGACCTCGCAAGCGCCTGATCAGTATGCCATACCCAGGCCGGTCCTCCGAATCCGGAGGGCTCGCCGAATCCGAGTCCGCGGCGATCGAACTGGTCCCTACCGATCGGTGTCGGGCGCTTCGGTCAGGATTGGAAGCGGACTGCGTCAAGCATCGCAGCGGCGTTGGCCGCGAAGTTCTCAGCAGCACCCGCCGGCGCGATGTCGAAGAGTCTGCGGTTCTGCTCGACGGCCACGGCCCCGAGGGTCAGCGTGAGGATGCCCTGCGAGACCTCGGCGCCGAGGCGTTCGCTGCTCAGCGCTCGGGGTGTGACATCGGCGGCGGCGATGGAGTAGCCGAGCAGCACGATCTCTGCCCCATCGCGGTATTTCAACAGCACTTCTCGCAGCGACAGGGCTGCGGCGAGAGGGTCCGCGGTGACGGGACACAATGCGTCGACCTCGACCTTGAGGCTTTTGGAGATGAGGACGAGAAGAGACTGCTTGTCCTTGACGTGCCAGTAGAGCGCGGACGGCTGAACCTCGAGCTCACGGGCGAGTCGACGCATGGAGAGATCACCGAGTCCGTAGCGCGAAAGGATGTCCAAAGCGGTGTCGGTGATGGTCTCGGCTGTCAGTGCCAATGAGACGTTCCTTTCATTCGGCGTCGGCGGCCGATCTCGATTTTTCAGATCGCGTTCCCATCGCTATAGTAGTTCCTGGTCACGGGATATAGCGCAGCTTGGTAGCGCGCCTCGTTCGGGACGAGGAGGTCGTGGGTTCGAATCCCGCTATCCCGACCAGGGAAAAGTGCCGCAGCATCGCTCAGGCGAGGTTGCGGCACTTTGCATTGTCAGCCGGGATCGGGGCGCGTACGGGGCTGCGCATCTGCGTCGGCCGGGCCGGCCGCCTCGGCGAGGCTCTCGACCAGGGCATCGGGATCGGTGCCGCGCCACCGGGCGATCACCTTCATCACCTGATAGACGACGATCGCCGAGGCTGTGCCGAGCGCGATCCCCTCGAACTGCAGTCCGCCGGGGGACCAGGTGAAGTTCGCGATCGCGACGATGAGGGACACCGCGGCAGTGTTGAGGTTGATCGGATTCGAGAAGTCGACCTTGTTCTCCACCCAGATCCGCACGCCGAGCAGACCGATCATTCCGTACAGGACGGTCGCGGCACCGCCGAGGACGCCGGGCGGGATGGTGGCGATGATCTCACCGAACTTCGGGAGCATGCTGAGGATGAGTGCGATGACCGCCGCGCACAGGTATGCAGCTGTGGAGAAGATGCGGGTGGCCGCCATGACCCCGATGTTCTCGGCGTAGGTCGTCGTGCCGGACCCGCCACCGGATCCGGCGAGGATGGTCGAGAAGCCGTCGGCGAAGAGGGTGCGGCCGGTCAGGTGATCGAGATCTCTGCCGGTCATGGCCGCCACCGACTTCACGTGGCCGATGTTCTCAGCGATGAGGACGAGGACGACGGGGAGGAACAGCCCGAGGTATCCGAGATCGAAGGCCGGTGCGTGGAAGCTCGGCAGCCCGACCCAACCGGCGTGGGCGACCGTCGAGAAGTCGATCTGACCCTGCAGCCAGGCGGCCGCGTAGCCGACGAGAACGCCGATGAGGATCGACAGGCGCCCGAGCATGCCGCGGAAGGCCACGGTGGTGATGAGGATCGCCGCGATGGTGATCACGGCCGTCAGGGGAGCCGCCTTGACCCAGTCCCAGGCGGCAGGGGCGAGGTTGAGGCCGATGAGGGCGACGATCGCTCCGGTGACCACCGGCGGCATCGTCACCTCGATCCACCGGACGCCGACGAAATGCACAATGAGCCCGACGAGTGCGAGCGTGACGCCGACGGAGATGATTCCGCCCTGGGCCAGCGCCATCGCATGAGAGTCGAGCTCCTCGCCTGAAGTCGCCGAGAACCCGGTGACTGCGCCGATCGGAGCGAGCAGCCCGAACGAGGATCCGAGGTAGGAGGGCATCATGCCCTTGGTGATGAGCAGGAAGAGCAGCGTCCCGATCGCTGTGAAGAACAGCGTCGTCGACGGAGGGAAACCGGTGAGCAGGGGAACGAGGAAGGTCGCTCCGAACATCGCGACGACATGCTGAGCGCCGATGCTGATGGTCCGCGCCCAACTCAGCCGCTCCTCGGGAAGGACGCGTGCGCCCTGGGCGATCGTGCGTCCGTTGCTGTGCAGTCGCCATCCGCGGCGGATGACATTCCGATCGTCGTCGTCCGTCTGTACCGATTTCACCATTGTGCTCCTTGCTGCAACTGCTCGGTTCGAGTCCGAACCGTCGGAAGAAGTCTATGCGCAGCCTCGCACTCAGCCGCGCAGGCTGCGTTTGAGGATCTTTCCGGCCGAATTCTTCGGCAGTTCGGCGACGAATTCGACGCGCTTGGGCACCTTGAATCCGGCGAGGCGACTCTTGACGTGGGCAATCACCTCGTCGGCGTTCAGCTCGTCCTGCTCGGGTTTGCGGACGACGAAGGCGGAGATCGCCTCGATCCACTTCTCGTCGGCGACACCGACGACGGCGACCTCGGAGACCTGGGGGAGTTCGAAGATCACATCCTCGACCTGCCTGCTGGCCACCAGGACCCCGCCGGTGTTGATGACGTCCTTGACCCGGTCGACGACCTCGACGAATCCGTCCTCGTCGACCTTGACCAGGTCTCCGGAATGGAACCAGCCGTCGTCGAAGGCCTCGGCAGTGGCATCGGGCCGGTTCCAATAGCCCTCGCACAGCTGCGGGGACCGGTAGAGCATCTCGCCCTCCTGCCCGGGTCCGAGATCGTTGCCCTCACCGTCGACGACACGTGTTTCGACGAACATCACCGGTTTGCCTGCCGAACCGGGGTGCGCGTCGTGGTCCTCGGGCCGAAGCACCGTGCACAGCGGACCCAGTTCGGACTGGCCGAAGCAGTTGAAGAACCCGAGTTCGGGCAGTCGAGCCCGCAGGCGTTCGAGGATCGGGCCGGGCATGATCGAGGCACCGTAGTAGGCCTTGCGCAGACTGCCGAGATTGCGGGTCTGCAGGTCGGGACTGTTGGCCAGGGCCACCCAGACGGTGGGTGCGGCGAAGAAGGAGTTGATCTCGCGCTCTTCGAACAGTGCCAGCAGCTGCTCGGGCACGGGTGCGGGCACGATGATGTTGTGCGCGCCGATCGAGAGCAGCGGCAGGAGGAACACGTGCATCTGTGCCGAGTGGTAGAGCGGAAGCGCGTGGACGGCGCGGTCGCCCGCGTCGAAGTCGAGCACGAGGAGTGCGGAGAGGTATTCGTGGATGAGGGCACGATGGGTCATCACCGCGCCCTTCGGCGCCGAGGTGGCGCCGGAAGTGTAGAGCAGCTGTGCGACGTCGGTGTCGCTGACCGAGAATTCCCCGTCGCCTGCGGGGCTGATGGCAACGGCGGCGGCGACCGGCACGAGCGAGTTCAGGTCGAGGACCTCGGCCGCCGCACCTGTGGGCGTCGCCGTGACGGCCCCGATGAGGTCGGGGTCGGCGAAGACGATTCCCGCCCCGGCATTGTCGAGGATGTAGTCGAGCTCATCGTTCTTCAGCTGATAGTTCACGGGCACGTGGATGATGCCCGCCCGGGCGCAGCCGAGGTAGAGGAGCAGGTAGACGTCGGAGTTCTTGCCATAAGCGGCCACACGGTCGCCCTTCGCGGCACCGAGGCGCACGAGTTCGCGGGCGACGGCCGTGACGGCAGCGTCGAGTTCGGCATACGTCCAGGTCCGGTCGGCGAATTCGACGGCAGTGTCCGTGGGGAACCGGCCTGCGCTGCGGCGGATGAGGTCGGAGATCGTCGACGCCGTGGACATGGTGGGGGCGGTGGACTCAGAGTCGGAGGACTGTGAAGAGGTCATGTGCCAAATATAGGAGCGACGACCCGGAAAAGTGAACTGCGTCTCATTCGGACGGGCGGGTGATCGGCGAGGTGACCTGGGGACCGATCGGCGACCTCCGCGGTTCGCTGATGTAATAGTGTGGTGCCATGAAGCATCCGAAGGTGAGTGACTGCGTCGACGTCTTCGATTCGCTGTGGCCGCCGGCCCTCGCCGAATCCTGGGATTCCGTGGGGCTGTCCGTCGGCGATCCCGCTGCGGAGGTCCGAGCGATCCTCCTGGCCCTCGACCCGATGGATGCGGTGATCGCCGAGGCGGTCGTGCTCGATGCCGATCTCGTGTTCACTCATCACCCGCTCATGCTCAAACCCGTGAAATCGGTGAATGCGTCGACCCTCAAGGGGGGTGCGGTGCACACGCTCATCAGCAACGACATCGCCCTGTTCAACGCGCATACCAACGCCGACTCCGCCCGCGGAGGAGTCTCCGACGTCCTCATCTCCCTGCTGGGCATCACCGACGCGGATCCGCTGGTCACGCATACTCAACCGATCCCGGCAACGCCCCGGTCCGCTGTGGTGCGTGATTCTTCTGCCGCGGAGGCTGGCCGTCCGACCGGAATCGGCCGCGTCGGCGACCTGGACCGTCCGACCCCTGTGCGTGACATCGCACGCACCCTCGCCGAGGCTCTGCCGCGGACGACGACGGGTGTGCGGATCGCCGGTGACCCGGCGGCGACGGTCACCAGGGTGGCCGTCTGCGGCGGTGCCGGGGACTCCCTGTTCGACGACGTCCGGGCCAGCGGCGCCGAGGTCTTCATCACCGCCGACCTGCGTCATCACCCCGCCACAGAGGCCCGCGACACCGCGAACCGCCACGACGGGAGCCCTCAGCTCATCGACGTCTCCCACTGGGCCTCGGAGACCGTGTGGCTGGAGACCGCGGCCCGAGAGCTCGACGCCGAGTTCGCCGCCCGCGGCTTCACGGTCGCACTGCAGCACTCGGCCATCAACACGGACCCCTGGGTCGAACGCTACTGACGAGGAGATCGACGATGCTCATCACCGACGCCCAGCGCACTGCGCTGCAGACCCTCATCGAGCTCACGGCCTCAGGCCGCGCCCTGCGCCATGAACATGACAACCCGAAGCGTGCCGCCGAACTCCAGGAGCTCGTCGCGAACCACAGACGACTCGGTGAGGAGAAGACGCAGGCCGCTGAGGTCGTCGACGGGCATCGGTCGACGATCGCCGAAACGAACACGCTCATCGAAGCCCAGCGGGCGAAGATCGAGAAGAAGACCGCGGAACTCAACGACGGCACGGGACTGACCAGCAGAGACATGGTCAACATGCAGGACGAGATCGCGGGTCACGAAGCCCGAGTCGCCGAACTCGAAGAGACCGAACTGACCGAGATGGAGAACCTCGAGGCCGCCGAGGCGGGACTGGCGGACGTCGAGAGTCGCATCGCCGAGGTCACGGCCTCCGGCAAAGAGGTTCAGACAGCGGTGAAGGAGCGCAAGGCCGAGCTGCAGGGCCTTCTCGAGGACAATGCCGCCTCGGCGCGTGAGGCCAAGGGCGAGCTGCCGGCCGAACTCGTCACCGTCTTCGAGGCGAACGTCGCTCAAGGAGGCCCGGGTGCGGCCGTGCTCACGGGACCGAACTGTCAGGCCTGTGGTCAGCAGATCGGCGGGGCGGCGTGGAATGCGATGCTCGGCGCCGATGTCAACGAGACCTACGAATGCGAAGAATGCGAGGCGGTGCTGCTGCGCCGCAGCTGACGCTCGGTCCGGCGTGCTGTTCCTCCGCTCGACCGGGCGAGGCTCAGCCCGGCAGGACGATCGTGAGGACGGCCGGTTTCGACTTCGTGTGCGGAGTGAACTCGACCTCGTAGTTCTCCTCGGCTCGGGCGACGAGCTCATCGGTGCTCGCCGGCAGTGCCCGGGCATCGGAGAGGAGGCGGCCGGCGAACTCGCCGCGGTAGAACTTCGCCCAGTGGGAGACGACGCGTCGCTTTCCGCCGCTGACGGTCACGGCACCCATGGTGATCACCTGGTCGTGGGGCCCCGGCCACGCGGATCGGTAATCGCTCGAGCGGCAGTCGAGGGCCACCTCGGCGGGTGCGAGTTCGGGAGATTTCGCGAGGATCGGCTTCCAGAACGACGTGAGTCGACCCAGCCTGCCGAGATCGGTTTTCATCGCCAGCCGATAGGCCGGTATGAGGTCGAGCCCGTGGACCCGGCCGAAGAGTGCGGAGAAGACATGGACCTGTCGCAGCCGCTCCTCCAGAGTCGTGTCCGCAGCGGCGCGTGAGACGAGTTCGGCCGCGCCCATCGCCTCATAGAGGACACCGGAATACGTGAGCAGGGCCGGGGCGCAGGGCATCGTGTCGAGGACGGTGTTGCGTTCGACGTCCGCGGCCAAGGATGCACCGACGCCGAGCTGCGCGAGAGCGTCCCGACGCTTCGAGACCGACTTGAGGGCGGTCAGAACCCGCTTCCGGCTGGGATTGAGCTCCGGTGCCGAGAGGCTTTCGAAGTCGAGGGGCGGACCGGTTTCGGCCGGGGTCTTGCCCTCGGAGGGCGGCAGCAGAATCTTCACCAGTCCATCGTAGGAGTACGTCAGGAGCCGACGGAGGCCGGGTCCGAATGAGCTTCGTCACGTTCTTCGCTCCTGTTTCGGGCTCAGGCGAAGTCCGGTGTGTTCGCCTGCGGTGCAGGGGCTAGACTGGGGTGCTTGAGGACAGGTCACCAGACGGTCGCGGCTCTCCTTGTCGAGGGCTGAGGAACGTCCGGGCTCCGCAGAGCAGGGATGGTGGGTAACACCCACCCGGGGTAACCCGCGGGCCAGTGCAACAGAAAGCAGACCGCCCGACTCCGGTCGGGTAAGGGTGAAACGGTGGTGTAAGAGACCACCAGGGTGCCGGGTGACCGGTGCCGCTGGGTAAACCCCATCCGGAGCAAGATCAGACAGACAGCGTTCGAGGCTGCTCGCCGAGCTGTCGGGTGGATTGCTTGAGGCCGGTGGCAACATCGGTCCCAGACAGATGGCCGTCAGGCGAGAAGGGCAACCGACTCGTCGACAGAACCCGGCGTATCGGTGGCCTGTCCTCTTCCCCGTGGTGGTCCGCTCTTCGCCCGCTCTTCGGCGGGAATTCACTCGATCTCCGGTGGGCCAAAGTGCTCAGGACGTGCTCTTCTTCACCTTCGCCTTGCCGCCGTTGACCGCGATCATCGCGGCCCCGACGATGCCGGCGTTGTTGAGCAGCTTGGCCGGTTTGAGTGTGGCCCGTGTGCTGATCAGCGGCAGGAACTCCGCATGGGACTTCGAGACTCCGCCGCCGACGATGATGACGTCGGGGGCGACGAGGAGTTCGAGCTGCGTGTAGTACTGCTGCAGACGCGCCGCCCACTCCGGATAGGACAGCCCCAAACGTGTCTTCACCGATTCGGCGGCCTGCGTCTCCGCATCGGCTCCGTTCATCTCGATATGGCCCAACTCCGTGTACGGGACCATCCGGCCCTGTGTGAACAGGGCCGTGCCGATCCCGGTTCCCAAGGTGGTCAGCAGCACGGTCTTCTTCCGGTGTTCGCGACCGGCGCCGAAGATCATCTCGGCCAGCCCTGCTCCGTCCGCATCGTTGAGGAAGTAGACGGTCCGGCCGGTGCGCGCCCCGATGACGGCGGTGATGTTCGACCCGATCCAGCTCTGGTCGAGGTTGGCTGTGTATTCGACGAGGTGATCGCGGATGACGCCGGGGAATCCGCAGCCGACGGGCAGGGCATCGAGATCGGCTCTGTCCGCGACGATCCCCAGCTCGAGCGCCCTCACGGTCAGGTCCTCGAGCAGCCCGGCGATCGCCTCGGCGACGGCGCTCGGAGTCGCCGGCTTCGGGGTGAGCACCCGGATTCTTTTGAACGGCAGCTTCCCTGTCACCGTGTCCACGAGGGCGGCCTTGATGCCGGTTCCGCCGATGTCGATGCCGATGGCGAAGCGGTTCGTCGTCTCGTCGCTCATCCGACGGTCCTCTCTCTCTGCGGGCCGCCGGCGATGGCGGTGGCGGCGTCGGGGAGGGTGAGGATGTCCGCCCCGGTCTCGGTGACGACGAGGGTATGTTCGAACTGGGCAGAACGCTTCCGATCCTTCGTCACCACGGTCCAGGCATCGTCCCAGACCTCCCAGTCGATGGTGCCGAGGTTGAGCATGGGTTCGATCGTGAAGATCATTCCCGGCTCGATCACCTCGGCGTGGGCAGGAGCCGCATCGTAGTGGGGGACGATGAGCCCGGAATGGAACTCACGGCCGACCCCGTGTCCGCTGTAGTCCCGGACGACGCCGTAGTCGAAGCGCTTGGCGTACTTCTCGATGACGCGACCGATGACGTTGATCTCGCGTCCGGGTCTGACGGCCTTGATTCCGCGCATCATCGACTCATACGTGCGTTCGATGAGCAGGCGGGAGGTCTCGTCGACCTCGCCGACTGCGAACGTGTAGTTCGTGTCGCCGTGCATCCCTTCAAAATAGGCCGTGATGTCGACGTTGACGATGTCGCCGTCGACGATCACCGTCGAATCCGGGATGCCGTGGCAGATCACCTCGTTGACCGATGTGCACACCGACTTCGGGAATCCGCGGTAGCCCAACGTCGACGGGTAGGCTCCGTGATCGCACATGAACTCATGGGCGACCGCGTCGATGTCATTGGTGGTGACACCGGGTGCGATCATCTCGCCGACCGCGGCAAGAGCGTTCGCGGCGATGAGGCCGGCGGCCCGCACCGTCTCGATCTCCTCGGCGGTGTAGACGTTGCTGCCGCGGCCCTCATCGGCGTCGGCCCGACCGACGTATTCGGGACGGGGGATGGACTTCGGCACTCCGCGTTCGGCGGAGATCGTGCCGGGAGTGAGCAGGCGCGTGTGTGCTGTCATGATGGAACCGATTCTATGGCGCTTCTTGAGCTTTGTCCCACTTCGCGAAGTCTGTCGGTGTGCGGGTCGGCGGTGCCTCGCGTCTAGAATCGTAAGCAACTGCGTCGACGATCGACGGTCGGCGGGAGCGCATGAACGCATCCGTCATGCGGCACACGAGGAGACCGGGAGGCATGTTGAGCGACGACACGACGGCAGCAGGTCATGAGTTCTCCGGCCTCGGGGACGTCGTGAGCCTGACGAGCGCGCCGCAGCAGATCGCCGATCACATCCTCTCCGGCATCGCCGTCGGTGCTCTTCCGGAAGGCACGCTGCTGCCGGGGGAGCGCACCCTGGCCGCCGATCTGCAGGTGTCGCGCTCGAGTGTGCGCGCCGCCCTGCTGCGACTCGAACGGCTCGGCGTCGTCGAACGCCGACGCGGACGCGGCGGAGGCACCTTCGTCAAGAACGCCCGTCCGGAGGCTCTGGCCCCGATGGCCGGCCGGATCGACGAATTCCATGCCGAGCGCCGCAACCTCCTCGACGCCCGCGCGGTGTTCCAGAACTCGCTGGCCGCGACCGCGGCGCGTCGGCGCACCGACGAGGAGCTCACGGAGCTGCGAGAGCTGGCCGAGACCTATTCCCGACTCGCCGAGGCGGCCGCCGCCCGCACCGCGGACGCGCAGTTCCATTTCGCCATCGCTCGCGCCGGGCACAATCCCGAGCTGGTGAGGATGGCGATCGACATCGATACGAAGATCAATGCCGGCTTCCGTCATGATCCGTTCTCCGCCGAGCTCTTCGACCACGCAGTGGCCGACCACGCGGCGATCGTCGACGCGATCGCCGAAGGCGATGCGGACAAGGCCGGGCGGCTGTGCGAGGAGCATTTCCGCTACACCACGATCGTCTCCAGAACTACCTGACGGCGGCCCAGCAACCTCGCGCAAGGTTGCTGGGCCGCCGTCAGGTAGTAATTGTGGGGTCAGTTTGCGAGGGCGTGGGCCACGGACACGGCCTCGAGGCCGAATGCCTCGGCGACGTTGTCGTTCGTGACGTGCCCGTTGTGGACATTGAGTCCGCGCGCCAGCCCCGAATCGCTTGACAGTGCCTGATGCCAGCCGCGGTCGGCCAGCTTCACCGCATAGGGCAGGGTCGCATTCGTCAGCGCCGCGGTCGCGGTGTTCGGCACGGCTCCGGGCATGTTCGCCACGCAGTAGTACACCGAGTTGTGCACCGTGAAGGTCGGGTCGTCATGGGTCGTGGGTCGGGAGTGCTCGAAGCAGCCGCCCTGGTCGATGGCGATGTCGACGAGAACCGATCCCGGCTTCATCCCGGCAACCATCTCGTCGGTGACGAGCTTGGGGGCCTTCTTGCCGGGGATGAGCACGGATCCGATGACGAGGTCGGCCGAGGCCAGGGACTTCGTGATCTCATACTTGTTCGACACCTTCGTGGCGATCGCACCGTTGAAGGTCTCGTCGATCTGGCGCAGGCGGGGGATGTTGATGTCGATGACCTCGACGTTCGCCCCGAGGCCCAGAGCCATGCGTGCCGCGTTCGTGCCGGCAACACCGGCGCCGATGACGACGACATTGGCGCGTTCGACTCCCGGCACGCCCGAGAGCAGAATGCCGCGTCCGCCCTCGGCCTTGAGCAGGCTGTGCGCGCCGACCTGGGTCGACAGTCGCCCGGCGATCTCGGACATCGGGGCCAGCAGAGGCAGGCCGCCGCCGTCAGGGGCGACGGTCTCGTAGGCGATCGCGGTGGTGCCGGCGTTCATCAGCGCCTGGGTCAGCGCCTCATCGGCGGCGAGGTGGAGGTAGGTGAAGAGGACGAGGTCCTTGCGGAGGAATCCGTATTCCGACGCGATGGGTTCCTTGACCTTGAGCACCATGTCTCCGGCGGCCCAGGTGGCGGCGGCGTCCGGGGCGATGACGGCGCCGGCGGCGACGTATTCGTCGTTGCTGATGAAGGAGCCCTCGCCGGCTCCCGACTGCACGGTGACCTCATGGCCGTGGGCGACGAGTTCGTGGACGCCGGCGGCGGTGATGGCGACTCGGAACTCGTTGTTCTTGACCTCGGTGGGCACTGAAATGCGCATTGTCTTCCTTCTCTCATGATCGTGCGCCGCTGGGGCGGGAACGGCCGACCTCGCCGTCGTCCGTCGATGGCTCCCACTGTATTCCTTAGAAGGTTTGCAGAGCAAACCTTTATGCCTGTTTCCGTTATCAATGTTGCGAAATCAGTGTTCTGTGGTGCCAGATGGTGCGGAAAACATGGATCCAGCCAGCGCAGAGACCGAGCCGGACGATATGGACGGGGTGCACTGCGAACTCGGTGCGAAACGGTAAGCTGAAGACGTCAGTGCAGAACCCCACCAAGGAGAGAAGGCTCGCCATGGGACTCTACGAAGATATCGACGACCCCGACTCGAAGTACTACTTCAATCTCGAGACGAACACCGTCGAAAAGGGCCTGGTCAGCGATTGGACGCACCGCATGGGCCCGTACGAGAGCGAAGAGGTCGCACGGGCGGCACTTGAGAAGGCCCGCGAGCGCAACGAGAAGTGGGATGACGACGACGAGAAGTGGAACGGCTGAACCGATGTCGCGTCAGGAGGAATTCGTTCTCAGGACCGTCGAGGATCGTGAGGTGCGTTTCATCCGGCTGTGGTTCACCGATGTCCTCGGACAGCTGAAGTCCGTGGCCATCGTCCCGGCCGAACTCGAAGGAGCCTTCTCCGAAGGCATCGGGTTCGACGGTTCCGCGGTCGAAGGGCTCTCCCGGGTCTACGAGGCTGACATGGTCCTCAAGCCCGATCCGTCGACGTTCTCTCTGTTGCCGTGGCGCGGAGAGGTCGAACCGACCGGTCGGATGTTCTGCGATGTCCACGTTCCCGGAGGCGAACCTGCCCCGGCCGATCCGCGCAACGTCCTCAAACGCACGCTGGCGAAGGCCGCCGAACGCGGCTTCACCTTCTATGTGCACCCGGAGATCGAGTTCTATCTGTTCAAGACCGACAACCTCGACCCGGTCACAGGCATCAGCGACGGCACCGCACCGATGCCGGTGGACACAGCTGGATACTTCGACCATGTCAACGGCGGCACCGCCAACGACTTCCGTCGCGAGGCCGTGACGATGCTTGAGGCGATGGGACTCTCGGTCGAGTTCTCCCACCACGAGGCGGGACCCGGCCAGAACGAGATCGACCTGCGCTATGCCGATGCCCTGACGATGGCCGACAACGTCATGACGTTCCGCTCGGTGATCAAGGAGGTCGCGATCTCACAGGGGGTCTACGCCTCGTTCATGCCCAAGCCGCTGTCTGCGCAGCCGGGCAATGGCATGCACACGCATGTGTCCCTGTTCGAGGGCGAGAACAACGCGTTCTTCGAACCCGGTGCCGAATATCAGCTCTCGCGGACAGGGCGTCAGTTCATCGCGGGTCTGCTCACTCACGCCGGCGAGATCTCGGCCGTGACCAATCAGCACGTGAACTCCTACAAGCGACTGTGGACCGGCCACGAAGCTCCGTCCTACATCTCGTGGGGCCACCGGAACAGATCGGCGCTGGTGCGGGTTCCCCAGTACAACTCGGGCAAGTCCTCGTCCGCGCGCATCGAATACCGGGCGCTGGATTCCGCAGCCAATCCCTATCTGTCCTACGCGCTCATGCTCGCCGCCGGACTCAAGGGCATCGAGGAAGGGTATGAGCTGCCGGAGGAGGCCGAGGACAACGTGTGGCTGCTCTCGGACACCGAACGCCGCGCCATGGGCATCGAAGCGCTGCCGGCCAGCCTCTCGCATGCGGTGACCCTGATGGAGAGCTCCGACCTCGTGGCCGAAACGCTCGGCGAGGAGGTCTTCGACTTCTTCCTGCGCAACAAGAAGCAGGAGTGGAGCGACTACCGGGCTCAGGTGACGCCCTACGAGCTCGCCAAGCACTTCACGTCGATGTAGTCGCAATGGCAGGAATCACTTCACGCACGACGACCGTCCCGGACGCAACGTCACGCTTCCTCTACGAGCTCGACGAACTCCTGGGGGAGCCTCTGGCCACGGACTCCCGCTTCGTCGACCTGCTCATGGCCACCCCCGACCCGCACGGCGCCGCGCTCGGACTGCTGCGGGTGGTCGAGGCGGCCGGAGACGGGTCGGCCCAGCTGCTGAGCGCGGTGCGTTCGGGGACCGCGAAGGATCTCGCCGAGGACGAGCTCAACCGTCCGCTGCTGGCCCGGCTGCTCGCCGTCATGGGCACCTCGGAGGCGATGGTCGACCACCTCGTACGGCATCCTGACTCCCTCCCGCTGCTGCTGGCACCGGATCCCTTCCTCCTCATCGAGACCCCCGATGCCTCGGCTGTGTCGCTGCGCGCGAGCCTGCTCGGGGCCCTCGGCGCGGACCCGGATGATCCGGCTCCCCGCGCCGGGGTCGCCGGCGACGACGGCATCCGGGTGCTGCGCCGGACCTATCGGGACGCAGTGCTGCGACTGGTCGCCGACGATCTCTCGGCGGAGTCTCCGGAGGACATCGTCGAGCACGTCATGGCCGCCCTGTCGGATCTCGCGGCGGCCGCTCTCGATGCCGCACTGGCGATCGCGCGTGCCGAGCTCGACGAGGCGGGTTCCGTGCGCCTCGCGGTGATCGCCCTCGGAAAGACCGGGGCCAGGGAGCTCAACTACGTCTCCGACGTCGACGTCGTCTTCGTCCTCGATTCCCGCACCGATGAAGAGGGGCGACGTTTGGCCACCGAACTCGCCCAGCGCGTGCGCGGCATCCTCTCCGACGCCGGCGGCGAGCCGGCTCTGTGGGAGGTCGACACCGCGCTGCGCCCGGAGGGCAAGGCCGGCGCACTCGTGCGCACGCTCTCTGAATTCGAGCACTACTATGACGAGATCGCTCACAACTGGGAGTTCCAGGCCCTTCTCAAGGCTCGGCCCGTGGCCGGTGACGCCGAGGTGGGGGAGTGGTTCTCGCAGTCGCTGCTGCCCTTGGTCTGGAAAGCTGCCACCCGCACCGGCTTCATCGACGGAATCAGGGCGATGCGTCGCCGCGTCGTCGATCTCATCCCCGCCGCCGAAGCACCCAGGCAGATCAAGCTCGGTCGAGGCGGTCTCCGCGACGTCGAGTTCTCCGCACAGCTGCTCCAGCTTGTCCACGGCCGCACCGATGAGGAGATCCGCACGCCGAACACACTCGTCGCGCTCGGCGAACTCGGCGAACACGGCTATATCGGTCAGCAGGACGCCTCGGTCTTCTCGACCGCCTACCGGTTTATGCGGGTCGTCGAACACCGGGTGCAGATCCCGCGGATGATGCGCAATGCACTCATCCCCGATGACGATGCGAAGCTGCGGATCCTCGCGCGGTCAGTGTTCCGCTCCGGCTCCCGCACCGGTGCTCGACTCGAAGAGGCCCGGCGGGACTACGCCCGGCAGGTCACCCGACTGCATGAGCAGATCTTCTACCGGCCGATCCTCGATGCCGCGGTCGGTGTCCATGGAGCCGTCGTCGATGCCCACAAGCGGGGAACGAGCCTGCAGGCGGCAGCGGACCGACTCCAGGCGTTCGGCTACCGGGATCCGCAGGGCGCACTGGGCCATATCAAGGCCCTGACCACCGGTGTGTCACGGACCGCGATGGTGATCAAACAGGTGCTGCCGGCACTGTTGGACTGGTTCTCCGACGGCGTCGAACCGGACCGCGCCCTCTTGGCCTTCCGGCGCCTCAGCGAATCCCTGTCGAGCTCGGGATGGTTCCTCAAGATGCTCCGTGACTCCGGCCTGGCCGCGAAGTCCGTCGCCGAGGTATTGTCCCTGTCCGGCTATGCGACCGAGCTGCTGCTGCGACAGCCGGCAGCGGTGGCCTGGCTCGATCGCCTGGACAATCTCGAGGCCCGAGATCAGCAGGTGCTCGGCGCCGAGGTCGACGGGCTGCTCAAACGACATGGCAAGGCCGCGGTGACGCCGATTCGGGAGACCTACAGCCGCGAGCTCCTGCGCATCGCCTTACGCGACGTCCTCGGCGTCGGCGATCGCACCGAGATCCCCGGCGACCTCTCCGATCTCATGGACCTCGCCGTCCGCGGTGCGCTGCAGGCGGTGCGGGCCGATCTCGACAGCGAGGAGATCCCAGGATACGACTTCGCCGTAATCGCCATGGGCCGCTGGGGAGGACGGGAGATCGGCTACTTCTCCGATGCGGACGTCATGTACGTCTACCGGGCGAAAGACACCGACCTCGACGCGGACGCGAAGGGCATGCTGAGCAAGCATGTCACGAAGGTCGCCCTCCGATTGGCCTCGCGGCTCAAAGCCAGCGAGGGAGCACAGGGAGTCGACCTCGACGCGGATCTCCGTCCCGAGGGAAAGAACGGGCCCCTCGTGCGCACCTTCGCCTCCTATCAGGCCTACTACGCGAAATGGTCGCAGCCATGGGAGGCTCAAGCCCTGCTTCGGGCGCGACCCGTCGCCGGCAGTGATGAACTCATCACCGACTTCCTCGACCTCATCGACCCGCTGCGGTATCCGACCGAGATGCCGCAGAAGGCGCTCACCCAGGTCCGCACCCTCAAAGCGCGGATGGAGGACGAGCGTCTGCCGCGCAGCGCCGACAAACGTCGGCACCTCAAACTCGGCCGCGGCAGCCTCTCCGACGTCGAGTGGACCGTCCAGCTCCTCCAGCTCGAGCACGCCCATGACACAGCCGGACTGCGCACGACATCGACGCTCGTCGCCCTCGACGCAGCCTGCGAGACGGGGCTGGTTCCCGACGAGGACGCCGCCGAGCTCAAGGCCGCATGGCAGATCGCCACGGATGTGCGCTCCGCCGTCATGCTCTTCCGCGGTCGCACCGCCGAATCGCTGCCTGCCGATCACACCGAACTCGAGGCGACCGCCCGACTGCTCGGCTATGCGGCGGGAACGGGCCACGACCTCGAGGACGACTACCTGCGCACCACCCGCCATGCCCGCGCCGTGATGGAGCAGCGCTTCTACGGCTTCTGAACGGCCGCCTCGGCGCGGGTCTGCGGGTTCGGGCGCAACCGGGCCCGGTCAGGCGCTGGTGGGAGTGCTCAGTCCGAGAATTCCAGGCCCAGCAGAGCGTTCTCGATGACTTCGGGCAGGGCCGGGTGGATCCAGTACTGGCCGGTGGCGACCTCGTCGGCCCGCTGTCCGAAGGCCATGGCCTGGATGAGCGGCTGGATGATCATCGAGGCCTCGTGCCCGACGATCTGCGCGCCGAGGATGAGCCTGCTGTCGCGGTCGGCGATGATCTTGACGATTCCGGGGTCATCGGCCATCGCCCAGCCGTACGCGACATCCGAGTACTGCTGCACCTTGACGGTGACATCGTGTCCGGCGTTCCTGGCATCCTGTTCGCTCATACCGACATAGGCGACTTGCGGGGAGGAGAACACCGCACCGGGCACCGCATGGTGGTTGACGGCGGCGAGTTCATCGTCGGGTGCCGATCCAGGGGAACCGGCGGCCACGTCGGCGGCGAGGTTGCGTCCGACGATCTTCGCTTCATGGTTGGCCACATGTTTGAGCTGGTGCGGTGACGAGATGTCGCCGAGGGCGAAGACGCCGGGTACCGGGGCCCCGCCGGAGAGCACCCGCTGGTACTCGTCGACGGCCAGCCGCTCATCGGTCATGACATCGTGATCGGCGGCGGAGACGGCGAGCTCGGCGGTGTTGGGCACGCGTCCGGTGGCCACGAGCACAACGTCCGCGGTGAGCGTATCGGGCAGGTCCGCCTCGGCGACGCGCCCGCTGGGTTCGATGGTGAGAGTGACCTCGCCGTCGGCGAGGTCGAACCGCTTCGCCTGCGCCCCGGTGAGGACGGTGTGCGATTCGGTGAAGATACGGGTGAACTCGTCAGCGGCCTCCTCGTCGAGGTTGCCGAGCAGTCGGGGACCGCGTGCAAGGACGGTCACCTCGGTGCCGAACGAGGCGAACACGTGGGCGAACTCCATCGCGATGATTCCCGAGCCGATGATGATCAGCCGGCGCGGAGGGGAGGGGCGGCGCATGACGGTGTTCGAGGTGACGACAGGGAAGTCTTCGGTGTCGACCAAGGAGGGGTCGAGGCCGTCGATCGGTGGGATGAACGGATGGGCACCTGCGGCGATGACGATGCGATCGGCGGTGATCTGCTCACCGGAGGCTGTGACGACGGTCTTCTCGCCGGTGAAGTGAACGTGTTCGGGCACGACGGTGATGTTCGGCTGTCGGTCACTGCTGCGGTACTCGCGCCCTCCTTCTTCGATGGCGTCGACGCGGGAGAAGATGCGTTCCTGCAGAGCCGACCAGTCGACCTGCGGGTGCGTGGCCGAAAGGTTGTAGCGTTCGGCCTGTGCGGCCTGCTCGGCCACGGTCGCGGGGTAGACGAACATCTTCGTCGGGATGCAGCCGACGTTGAGGCAGGTGCCGCCGAAATGCCATTCCTCTGCGACGGCCGTCTTCAGGCCCGCGAATCGCTCGTCGAGGAACATGTTTCCCGATCCGGTGCCGATGAGAAGCAGATCATAATGCGTCAAAGTCGTTCCCTCCAGGGGTCTGTACGTCCGGCCCGGTATCGGCCCGAAACGGCGAAAGGGCGCCACGGGTGCAAACCCGTGACGCCCTCACTCTATTCCACGCGCGGTGAAGCCTCCGTGCGCCGGAGCGGCTCAGAGTGCGTAGTAGAGCTCGAACTCCGTCGGTGTCGGACGCAGACGTGCAACGTCGATCTCGTTCTCACGCTTGATCCGGATCCAGGTCTCAATGAGGTCCGGGGTGAAGACGTCACCGGCGGTGAGGAAGTCGTGGTCCTTCTCGAGCTCGTTGAGCGCCTCGTCGAGGCTGCCGGGGACGAGTTTGATGTCCTTGGCCTCCTCGGGCGGGAGCTCGTAGAGGTCCTTGTCGATCGGCTCCGGCGGTTCGATCCGGTTGCGGATGCCGTCAAGACCGGCCATCAGCTGTGCGGAGAACGCGAGGTACGGGTTCGACGACGGATCGGGCACGCGGAACTCGAGGCGCTTGGCCTTGGGCGACGACCCGGTCACCGGGATGCGGATCGCTGCCGAACGGTTGCGGGCCGAGTAGACGAGGTTGACGGGTGCCTCGTAGCCGGGGACCAGACGGCGGTAGGAGTTGATCGTCGGGTTCGTGAACGCCAGCACGGCACCGGCGTGTTCGATGAGTCCGCCGATGTACCAGCGGGCGAGGTCGGAGAGGCCGCCGTAGCCGTTCTCGTCATAGAACAGCGGCTCGCCGTTCTTCCACAGCGACTGGTGGCAGTGCATACCCGAGCCGTTGTCGTTGAACAGCGGTTTCGGCATGAACGTCGCGGACTTGCCGGCTTCGAAAGCGGTGTTCTTGATGACGTATTTGAAGTCGAGCAGCTGATCGCCAGCGTGCTGGAGAGTCTTGAACTTGTAGTTGATCTCCTGCTGCCCTGCGGTACCGACCTCATGGTGGGCGCGTTCCATCTCGAAGCCGATCTGCTCCAGCGTCAGCGACATCTTGTCGCGGATGTCAGCGAAGTGATCCTGCGGGGAGACAGGGAAGTATCCGCCCTTGAAAGGAGTCTTGTAGCCCTGGTTGCCGCCGGGCTCGTCCTCACCGGTGTTCCATGCCGCTTCTTCGGATTCGACCGCGTAGTAGCTGCTGCCGGGAGTGTTGTCGTAGCGAACGGAATCGAAGAGGTAGAACTCGGCTTCCGCGCCGAAGAACACGGTGTCGGCGATGCCGGTGGACTCGAGGTAGGCCTCGGCCTTTGCGGCGACCTGGCGGGGGTCGCGGGAGTACGGTTCGTCGGTGAACGGGTCGACGATCGAGTGCGAGACGACGAGGGTCTTCGCCTCGCGGAAGGGATCGATGTAGGCGGAGGTGACATCGGCCAGCAGCTTCATGTCGGATTCGTGGATGCCCTGGAAACCTGTGATCGAGGACCCGTCGAAGAGCAGACCTTCGGTGATCTCCTCTTCGCCGTACGAGGCGGCGGGGAGGTTGAAGTGCTGGACCACACCGGGCAGATCGCAGAAACGGACATCGACGAATTTCACGTCGTTGTCCGAGATGTACTTGACGAGTTCTTCAGCAGACGAGAACACTTAGGTCTCCTAGTTAGGGTACGTTGGCCGTTTGGCTGACCACGGTCAATCCTAGTCGGGTCTGCATGAAGTCGTGATGACGCTCATGTTTCGGGCATGTTTCCTGAGGATTCACTCAGGGCCGATTCCGTAGGCTGGGGGAGTGATCAATCGAGATGATTTGGGTTCGTGGCTCGACGGGCCCCGCTTCGAAAGAGAGGCCGACGACTGGCCGGGCAAGAGGCTCGGCCTGCCGTTCTCCGGTTCCCATTCCCTGGCCCCGGCGTGGAAGCGCCTCCTCGCGCTCCTCGTCGATTGGCTGATGTGCCTGGGCATCGCGAATCTCATCGACGGCTCGAATCCGTTCCTGGCACCGGGGATCTTCGCCCTCGAGAATTTCCTGCTCGTGGGCACCTTGGGCTATTCGGTGGGTCATCGCCTCTTCGGCATCGAGGTCCGCCGTCTCGACGGACACGTCCCGGGAATGCTCAAATCGCTCATCCGCGCTCTGCTCGTGGTACTCGTCGTTCCCGCGCTCATCTTCAACAGAGACAACCGCGGCGTCCATGATCTGGCGGCGGTCACCGTCATCCTCCGTCGCTGAAATCCCTTACTATTGCTACCTGACGGCGGCCCAGCAACCTCGCGCGAGGGTGCTGGGCCGCCGTCAGGTAGCAATAGGAGGTGTGGGGCGGTCAGCGGCCGCGCATCGCTTTGTGGTTCGGACGGGCCTTGTTCGGGTCGATGCCCTTCGGAATCGGCGGGCGAGTGCCCTGAGTTCCCAGCGCCGCCAGACGGTTGCGGACGGCGAGGACCTCGGCGCGGTTGAGCTTGCGCGGCAGCTTCTGCACGGTCGGAACGACCTGCTTCATCGACAGCTGGCCCTCTTCCTTCCCGCCCTGGAAGGTGTGGATCGGCACATTGGGGAGGATGCGCTCGTGACGCTTCTTCTCCTTGGACAGCAGTTTCGCGCTGCGTCCCTTCGGACCTTCGCTGAGCAGGACGACGCCGGCGCGTCCGGTCGAGCGGAACACGAGGTCCCGGCTCTTCGGATCGATGGCGATCGGCTTGTCATCCATGAGGTAGCCGCGGCGAGCCGTGTTGAGAACGGCACCGAAGGCACCGGGCTGACCATCCATCTGCGCAAAGGCCGCGGTTTCAGCGAACCGGCCGAGCATGAACATACCCAGCAGGAGTCCGAGCATGAAACCGAGGATCGTGGTGAAGATCGCGGTGGTGCCGCCGATGAGCAGGCCGACCATGAGGCCGATGAGCGTGAGTCCGAGCACGGCGGCAGCCAGCAGCCACGGAGTCGCCTTGTTGTGTTTGGCGGACAGCTCGTAGACCTGTCGCATCTGCGCCAGTCGGCCGGGCTTCTTGTTCGGATCCTTGGGCTTGCGCCGGAAAAGTCCCTTACGCGGTTCTTCGCTCATTCTCTCACTTGCTCTAGAAGGGCGTTGCGGCCCCGTCCTGCGGTGACGGGCGCCTTCATTGCTCAGCAGACAAGTCTACCTCTTCGCCGGGGCCGAAGGTATCCACAACGGCCTGGGCCTCCTGCTTGGCAGGCGTGTGCTTGTCGAGATGAGCCAGATGCGAAGGGATCGCCTCTCCACGTTGGCGCATCGCGGTCGCCCACAGGCGTCCTGCGCGGTAGGACGAACGCACCAGCGGCCCGGACATGACGCCGAGGAATCCGATCTCCTCCGCGGCATCGCGGAGCATGACGAAGTCCGCCGGTTTGACCCACCGGGTCACCGGATGATGACGGGGCGAGGGACGCAGATACTGAGTGATCGTGATGAGATCGCAGCCGGCGTCGTGCAGATCCTGCAGGGCCGAGATGATCTCATCGTTCGTCTCGCCCATGCCGAGGATGAGGTTCGACTTCGTCACCAGCCCGGCCTCGCGGGCCTGCGTGATCACCGACAGCGAACGCTCGTAGCGGAAGGCCGGGCGGATGCGTTTGAAGATCCGCGGCACGGTCTCGACATTGTGCGCGAGCACTTCGGGACGAGAGGAGAAGACCTCAGCGAGCTGGTCCGGCTTCGCGTTGAAGTCGGGGATGAGCAGCTCGACGCCGGTCCCGCGTCCGTCGACGTAGGAGAGTTCGTGGATCTTGCGCACGGTCTCCGCGTAGAGCCAGGCGCCGCCGTCCTCGAGATCGTCGCGGGCGACACCGGTGATCGTCGAGTAGCGCAGACCCATCTCCGCCACCGAGGCGGCCACGCGCCGAGGCTCGTCAGCGTCGAAATCCGCGGGCTTGCCGGTGTCGATCTGGCAGAAGTCACAGCGACGAGTGCACTGCTCACCGCCGATGAGGAACGTCGCTTCGCGGTCCTCCCAGCATTCGAAGATGTTCGGGCAGCCGGCCTCTTCACACACTGTGTGCAGTTCCTGCTTGCGGACGAGTGATTTGAGAGCAGAGTATTCGGGGCCGATATGCGCCTTCGCCTTGATCCAGGCGGGCTTGTCTTCGATCGGAGTCTCGGAATTGCGGGCCTCGACCCGCAGCATCCGGCGTCCTTCTGGGGCAATCGTCATCTGCGTCCTCCTAGGCGGTGATGGTCTCGTGCAGGATCTCGTTGAGACGAGCGGCCGTGTCCTCCGGCGTCACCGTCTTACCGAGTTCGGCACTGATCGTTGTGGTGTCGGCGTCGGCGATGCCGCAGGGGATGATGTTCTCGTACGCTCCGAGCTCATTGCTGCAGTTGAGTGCCAATCCGTGCATCGTGACCCCCTCGTGGATGCGGATGCCGATCGCGCCGATCTTGCGGTCGCGGCGGAGGCCGTCCCCGAGCAGCCAGACTCCGGCGCGGCCGCCGACCGTCGTGGCATCGATGCCGTATTCCGCGAGCAGGGTGATCATCGCATCCTCGAGCTGGGACACGAAGAGCCGGACCTCTTTGGGATCGTTGAGGCGGTAGATGAAGTAGGCGACGAGCTGGCCGGGACCGTGCCAGGTGATCTTGCCACCGCGGTCGACGTCGATGACCTCGGTGCCGTCGTCGGGACGCTCGTGATCCTCGGTGCGCTTCCCGGCGGTGTAGACCGGGGAATGCTCAAGCAGCAGGATCGTCGATTCCCGTTCACCTGCGAGCACTTCGTTGTGATATCTCTTCTGCATCTCCCAGGTCTGCCGATAGTCCGCGAGGACCGGAGCGAACCCGAGCGTTTCTGTGGCCAGGGGCATGACTCCACACTATGACTCTTCTGTCGAGGGTTCAATCTGCCGAATGATGACCCTCGACACCTTCCCGTGGGACACGGATCTTGACACGGAAGCATTGGGCAAGCACTATTAAAGCACATCAAACAGCAGCGAACATCATCAATGGAGATGACGAACAATGACGTGGGATTTCCAGGTGACGATCGCGGACGTCGTCCATCGTGTGATCGGGCCGAGCGGCGAACATGCATGGGGAGTCGATCATCGCGGATTCGATGAAGCGCGGTGCCCGTCGCTGCCCATCGCCGAGGTGGAGCTGCCGACCGGGTCGCGTTCCCTGCTCATCGTGCCCTCGTTCCCGGGAGGGTTGGTCCTGGACGCGGTGCGGACCTATCAGGGGCTGACGGATGCGGAGCTGTGCACGCTCTTCCTCGGCATCGTCTCCGCGCTCCGGGATGTCGAATCGGCCGCGGACCGGCTCACTCTTTCCGCATTCGCCCTCGACGCCGAGGGCCGACCCGTCCTGATTCCGGGTGTCTCGGCACCATTGCCGACCTCGCCGAGGCGGGCGCTGGGAGAGATGCTCTATCACGCAGGATGCGGTCGAGCGTGGGCGGAGTGCCTGATGCCGGTGAATCTCGCGCTGGCTGAGTCGTCACCGGGCCTGCGCTCGGTGGTCGGGGAACTCCTCGCCGACATGTCGCCGGAGGCGACGCCGACCTCGGGAGCCGGGCTGGCAGCAGCGCTCGACGAGGTGGCCGAGGCGATGCGGATGCTGGCCCGGCCCGCGGCGCTTCCGCTCGTGCCGGCAGACCGATCCTCGGACCCGGAAGCGGCGCTGACGGCCCGCCTGCGCGTCGCGGCGGGTCACCCGCCTACTCGACGTACGCACGAGCGGCACACACATGAGGGGCCCTTTCACGAGGCGCCCGCGCACGAGGCAGACACGGCCGCCGCCTCGGCACCCTCTGGGCCGACTGATGGAACCGCGACTCCGGGCGGCAGCGATCCCGCGGTGACCCTGCGGGCTGCCAGCCGTGGGGAGCGAAGACGCGAGTCCAGCCGTCGGCAGCATCGACGAGAAGGCGGCGGCAGAAATGCCCGAACGCGCTTCGGTCGAAAGCGTCGCGGACGACGAGCCGGAGGGGGAGGGGCACCGCGGAGCAGAGGAGGAAAGAGTCCACGCACCGCCGACGGAATGAGTGGTCGCCTCGTTCGACTGAGTCGTCAGCTAGCCGAAGTGCGCGAGCGTATCGGCAGTCTGCGCGGCGCGCTGACGGGCAGGTGGCTGATCGCCGGGGCGGTGTGCCTGACGGTGTTCGGCGGCCTCATCGTCTGGGGATCGCGACCCGGTGCGGAAGCGATGAATGATGTGCCGAACGCTGTGCAGGGGAGCGAGGGCCCGAACGGCGGCCGGGCCTCGACCGGTGCCGTTGCGCCTGAGAACACCGCCGCGGAGGAGACCGAAGAGTCCGCTGATGATTCGACCCCGAGCGACCCCGAGGCGATCCGGACGCTCAAAGAGCTCTGTTCGGCTCGCGCGGAAGCCCTGAGCGACGGCGACGTCGAAGCACTGCGGCTGCTGACTGTGCCGGGCTCGGCCGCCGCAGCCGCCGATGAACTCATCGACGAAGCAGCCTTCGCAGGGCAGGACTACACCATCGAGGTCGAGGACATCACCGTCGAGGCTTCCGCGGCCGAGAAGATCGTCGCTCGCGCGCAGATGCGCTCGAGTGCCGGAACCGGCGAGGATGCGCAGCGGTTCGACGCCCGGTCCGTCGAGTTCGAACTTCGGCTCGTAGACGGACACTGGCGCGTCGCGGAGGTCACCGAGACCTAGAGTGATCGAGAGGATGAATGGGCCGAGGGGCCGATCACGGATGATCGGCCCCTCGGTCGTGTGCGGAAGAGATGTGACTCAGAGGTCGAGATCGGCCTCGAAGTTGCCCTCTTCCAGACGTGCCTTGATCGTCTGCAGGAAGCGTCCCGCATCGGCGCCGTCGACCAGCTGGTGGTTGTAGGTCAACGGCAGGTAGACCATGTCGCGGATGGCGATCGACTCATCTCCGTCGGCCGTCTTCACGGCGATCGGGCGACGGACGATGGCACCCGTGCCGAGGATGCCCATCTGCGGCTGGTTGATGATCGGCGTGTCGAACAGCGCACCCACGGAACCGATGTTGGTCACCGTGAATGTGCCGCCCGAGAGCTCGTCCGGCATGATCTTGTTGTTGCGGGTGCGGTCGGCGACATCGTCGATGGCCTTGGACAGGCCGGCGACGCTGAGGTCACCTGCATCCTTGATCACCGGCACCAGCAGACCGCGGGGAGTGTCCACCGCGACGGCCAGGTGCTCGTGATCGAAGTAGGTGATCTGCTGCGACTCGAGGTCATACTGAGCGTTGACCTTCGGGTGCACCTGCAGGGCCTCGACGATCGCCTTGGCGAAGAAGGGCAGATAGGTCAGCTTCGAACCGTGCTTGGCCGCGAACGCATCCTTGTTGGCCTTGCGCAGCTTGACGACACGGGACATGTCGACCTCGATGACCTGCGTCAGCTGAGCCGAGACGTCGAGGGATTCGCTCATGCGCTTGGCGATGGTCTGACGGATCCGCGAGGCCTTCTCCGTGGTGCCGCGCAGCTTCGCAGCCTCCTCGGGGATCTCGACCTTGAACGGCTCCTTCGGAGCTCCGGCGGGAGCTCCGGCGGCAGCGGGAGCAGCGGCCGGGGCGTTCTTCGCAGCCGATTCGACGTCCTGCTTGCGGATGCGCCCGCCGACACCGGTGCCGGAGACCCGCGACAGGTCCACACCCTTCTCGCGTGCCAGACGGCGCACGAGCGGGGTGACATAGGCGGCGTTCTCACCGACCGTATCCGCAGCGGACTGTGCCGATCCGGACTGCTCCGACGCGGCAGCCGTTTCAACGGGTTCCTCGGCCTGAGCGGCGGATGCCGACTGTGCGGACTCGGTCTGAGCAGGCTGAGGAGCCGACTCCTGTTTCGGAGTCTCCTGTTTCGGTTCCTCCTGCTTAGGAGCCTCCTGGGCAGGTGCCTCCTGCTTCGGTGCCTCGGCGGGAGCTTCTTCCTGCTTCGGTGCTTCGGCAGCCGGTGCTTCGTCCTGCGGAGCCTCGGCAGGAGCGTCCTCGGCGGGTGCCCCGGAGCCGATGCGCGCCAGAGGGGCACCGACCTCGACGGTCTCGTCCTCTTCGGCAAGGTGTGCCTGGACGGTTCCGGCGACGGGGGAGGGCACCTCGGTGTCGACCTTGTCGGTGGAGACCTCGAGCAGCGGCTCGTCGACCTCGACCTCCTCACCGACTTCCTTGAGCCAGCGGGTCACGGTGCCTTCGGTGACGGATTCGCCGAGCGCGGGCATGGTGACCTCGGTGCCTTCGCCCGATCCTTCTGAGGAGGGCGTGCCACCTGCGGGCTCGTCGGCCGACTCGGCAGCCGGTTCCTCGGCAGCCGGTTCTTCGGCGGGTGCTTCCTCGGCGGGTGCGGATTCCTCGGCCGGAGCCTCGGCGGGTTCTTCGGCAGGGGCGTCGTCGCTCGAGGACTCTCCGCTGCCGTCGCCGATGTAGGCGAGGTCGCCGCCGACCTCGACGACATCGTCTTCGTCAGCGAGGATCTTCTCCAGGGTGCCCGCGTACGGGCTGGGGATCTCGGTGTCGACCTTATCGGTCGAGACCTCGAGCAGCGGCTCGTCGACCTCGACCTCGTCGCCGACGGACTTGAGCCAGCGGGTGACTGTGCCCTCGGTGACCGACTCTCCGAGAGCCGGCATCTGAACGGAATTCGACATGAGTTTTCGTCTCCTCGGATCTTATGAGTGGAAGTGCAGGGGTTTGCCGGCCAGAGCCAGGTGGGCTTCGCCGATGGCTTCGTTCTGCGTGGGGTGCGCGTGGATGAGCTGCGCCACCTCTTCGGGGAAGGCTTCCCAGTTGACGATGAGCTGCGCCTCACCGGCCTGCTCGCTCAGTCGGGCGCCGATGCCGTGGACGCCGACGACCGGTCCGTCCTTCTCGCGGATGACCTTGATCAGTCCGGTCGTGTTGAGAATCACCGACTTGCCGTTGCCGCCGAGGTTGTACTCGAGCGATTCGACCTGGTCCTTGCCGTACCTCTCTTCGGCCTGAGCCGAGGAGAGTCCGACGGAGAAGATCTCCGGTTCGCAGTAGGTGACCCGAGGGATGCCCGTTTCGAGGACGGGCACGGGGTTGAGGCCGGCGATCTCCTCGGCGATGAAGATGCCCTGCCCGAAGGCACGGTGGGCCAGCTGGAGGCCGGGGACGATGTCGCCGCAGGCGTAGATGTTGCCGACTCCGGTGTGGAGACGTTCGTTGGCCAGGACGAATCCGCGATCCATCGGGATGCCCTGCTCTTCGAATCCGAAGCCCTCGGTGACGGGGCCGCGGCCGACTGCCACGAGGAGGTACTCGGCTTCGAGGGTCGATCCGTCTTCGAGGGTGACCTTGACTCCCTCGGCGGTCTCTTCGACGCCCTTGAACATGACACCGAGCTTGAAGCCGATCTTGCGCTTCTTGAAGGCGCGTTCGAGGTTCTTCGAGATCGTCTCGTCCTCATTGGCCACGAGGTGCTTGAGGCCTTCGACGATGGTGACGTCGGCGCCGAAGGAGTTCCAGACGCTGGCGAACTCGACGCCGATGACGCCGCCGCCGAGGACGATCGCCGACTTCGGCACTTTGTTCAGCTGGAGGGCCTCGGTGCTCGTGATCACGCGATCGGTGATCTCGAGGCCGATGGTCTTCGAGGTCGAACCGGTCGACAGCAGCACGTTGGTGCCCTTGACGGTGTGGTTGCCGTCCTCACCGGTGACCTCGACGGTGTCTTTGCCGGTCAGCTTGCCGGTGCCGAAGTAAGTGTCGATTCCGCGAGCCTTGACCAGACCCTGCAGGCCTTTGTAGTTGCGGGTGATGACTCCGTCCTTGTACTCGAGCACCTTGGCGATGTCGATGCCCTTGAACTCGGCTTCGACGCCGAAGGTCTCGGAGCTCTTGGCGGAGTCGGCAACCTCGGCGGCATGCAGAAGCGCCTTCGTGGGAACGCAGCCACGGTGCAGGCAGGTGCCGCCAACCTTGTCGCGTTCGATCAAAGCGACCTTCATGTCCAGCTCTGCGGCGCGCAGCGCAGCGGCATAGCCACCGGTTCCGCCTCCCAGAACGACAAGGTCGTAGGTCAATGAGTCACTCACGGATTACTCCTCGTAGCTGTGAATAAGACTGCGGTACGCAGCTTTCTGTCTTATCTTTCCACTTTTCTCGCCAGGGGCGAAAGCAAACGCTGTCTGATTGGCCACAGGTGGTCATCATCACTTCGGTTTCGACAACGCGTAGAACCTCACGGTCAGTTGAGCGTCTTCGCGATCTGGATGAGGGTGCGCACCGCGGCGCCGGTGGCCGCCTTCGGGGTGTAGCCGAAGGGAGCCGAGCCGTTGAAGCTCGGTCCCGCGATGTCGATGTGAGCCCACTTCGTGTCCTCGCCGACGAACTCGCGGAGGAAGGCCGCGGCGGCCAGCATACCGCCGGGACGCGGACCGGAGTTCGTGAGATCGGCGGCAGTTGAATCGAAGCCCGAGAGCATCTCCTCCGGGATCGGCATCGCCCACATATTCTCTCCGACTGCAGCAGCAGCGGCGATCACATCGTCGCGGGCAGCCGGGGTGCCCATGACGCCGGAGGTTCGTTCGCCGAGGGCGACGATCTGAGCGCCCGTGAGTGTCGCTACGTCGATGAGCAGATCCGGCCGCTCAGCATCGGCGTCGGTGAGGGCATCGGCGAGCACGAGGCGGCCTTCGGCGTCGGTGTTCGTGACCTCGACGCGCTTGCCGCTGCGCATCGTGAGCACATCGCTGGGCCGCTGCGCAGAGGAGCCGGGCATGTTCTCGGCCAGGGGCAGCCACGCGGTGACCCGGACCGGCAGGCCGAGGTCGGAGATTCCCAACAGCGCCTGCAGGACGGCGGCGGAGCCGGCCATATCGGACTTCATGTCCTCCATGTTCTTGGCGGGCTTGAGCGAAATGCCGCCGGAGTCGAAGGTGATGCCCTTGCCGACGAAGCCCAGATGGCGCTTGGCTCCCTTCGGAGCGTATTCGACCTTGACCAGGCGGGGTCCGCGTGTCGACCCCTGCCCGACGCCGATGATTCCCCCATAGCCGCCGGCTTTGAGCTCCTTGTCACCAAGCACGGTGACCTTGAGTCTGCGCTCCTTGGCCTGAGCCTTGACGATCTCGGCATAGGACTCGGGGTAGAGGTCGAGCGGGGGAGTGTTGACGAGGTCGCGCGCACGGTTCGTGGCGGCCGCGATGACGACTCCCGAATCGTGGGCGGCGGAGAACGACTTGCCCTTGGGTCCGATCACGGAGAGCACTCCGGGGACCTTGCCCTCGCTGCGGTAGTCGAGGAACCTGTACGCGCCGAGACCGGCGCCCACAGCCACCGCCTCGACGTCGTCAGGAGAGGCCGCCGGAAGCGCGACGGCGATCGATTCGGCTCCGTCGAGCGAACGCAGGGCGGCACCGGCGGCGCGGCGCAGGGCCTCATGAGCGGCTGCGACATCCTCACCTGAAGGGTCGAACTCACCCAGGCCGACAAGCAGAACCGATCCGGCGGACACGCCCTTGGGTGCGGGAATGCGGGCGGTCGCTCCAGCCGATCCCGTGAAGCCGATCGCCCTCACCGTGTCGTCGAGGGCGGTCCGCACCGCCTTCGCACCCTCGAGTCCGAGCACGGAGGAATCCGCGACACCGATCACCAGCACCGAGGCGGTGGCCTTCACCGGTGAGATCGTGGAGTAGCTGCTTGGGGTGGATGCACCAGCCATGAGTTCCCTTTCAGTCGTCTTTGAACGTTGATTCGATCCTAATGCCAAACCGGTGCGGATGTGTGATGCCGCAGACGAGACCGTCTCTGACATAGTCTGGGATCGTGTATTCATTGATCTTCAGGCTCCTCTTCGTGCCGATGGACGCCGAGCGCGCCCATCACCTCTCATTCACCGCACTGCGCATCCTCGACTCCGTGCCGCTCCTCGGTCGGCTGCTGCGCTTCGTCTGCGCCCGATCGACGGTGCATCCTGTCGACGTCCTCGGGCTGCCCTTTCCCAATCGGATCGGTCTGGCTGCCGGGTTCGACAAGAACGGTGTCGGGGTCCGCGCGCTCTCGGCGCTCGGCTTCGGACACATCGAGGTCGGCACCATCACGGCCCATGCACAGCCGGGCAATGACAAACCGCGTCTGTTCCGGCTGCGGGACAATCTCGCCCTGCTCAACCGGATGGGCTTCAACAACGACGGCGCCAGGCAGGCGTCGTTCAACATCGCAGAGCAGCGGGAGAGAATCGCAGCACTGCCGCAGCGGCTGCGCCCGATCGTCGGCGTGAACATCGGCAAGACGAAGGTCGTCGACGCCTCCGAGGCCGTCGGCGACTACGCTGCCTCGACGCGAGCACTGGCTCCGCTGGCCGACTACCTCGTCATCAATGTCAGCTCGCCCAACACGCCGGGACTGCGGGACCTGCAGTCGGTGACGAGCCTCGAACCGATCATCGCCGCGGTCCGGGAGACCGCCGCCGAGGTGGTCGAGCAGCCGCGATCGCAGCTGGGTCATGTCCCGCTGCTGGTCAAGATCGCCCCGGACCTCGCCGACGACGATGTCCTCGAGATCTGTGATCTCGCCCTGAGGGCCGGAGTCGACGGCCTCATCACGACGAATACCACGATCGACCGCTCAGTCCTCACCGGTACCGAGGAGCAGTTCGCGACCGACCAGGCCGGTGGGATCTCCGGTCGGCCTCTGGCCGAGCGCTCTCTCGAGGTGCTGCGGCTGGTCAAGGGACGGGTCGGAGACGCACTCACCGTCATCTCCGTCGGAGGAGTCGCGGATGCGAAAGACGCCCGGGCACGAGTGGCCGCGGGCGCCGATCTGGTTCAGGTCTATTCGGAGATGATCTACTCAGGTCCGTTCTTCCCCGGCCGCGTCATCCGCGGCCTCGGGTCGAGCCGTCTGCTCACTCGGGGTACTGGCGGCGCTTGACCTGCGGTTTGGGCATGCGCAGCGGACGCAGCTGGATGCTGCGCATGATCGCGTAGAAGGTGATGCCGCGTTCGACCGAACCGAACTTGTTCCGCAGCCGGTTCTTGAGGATGTAGTTGAGCACGAACCCGTCGAGGACGATGAGCGCGATGAGACCCCAGACGGCGTAGGTGAAGTACTGCTGGATCTGCACCGGCTGGGTGAAGGCGATGACGAGGATGAGGATCGCCGCCGGGATGAAGATCTCGCCGATCGAGAACCGGGCGTCGATGTAGTTGCGGATGTAGCGACGCTGGGGGCCCTTGTCGCGGCGGGTGAGGTACTTCTCCTCACCGTTCATCATTCCGATGCGCGCACGATCGCGTTCCTTGCGCTGCTGCTCCTTGGCCTTCTGGTTCGCAACCTTGCGATCCCTATTCACCAGGGGCTGGCGCCGCGCGGACTCCTGCTGGCTGCGCTTGGGCGTCGGGCGCCCCTTCTTCTGCTCCGCTTCGCGCCGGGCTGCGGCGTCGGCGGCGGTTTCGTCATGGGCTGGCTGAGGGGCAGAGGTTTCGTCCTCCGCGTGAGATTTTCTACGTCCGAACACCTGATGAATACTACCTTTGGAGAATGACCGAATCGACTTCAGCACTCAACAGTGCACAACTGCATGCCGAATTGGACGCCATCTTCGATGACGTCCTGACCGATCTCACGGACCTCGTGGCCATTCCTTCCGTGGCCTGGCCGAGCTTCGACGCCGCCCAGGTCACCGCCAGCGCCGAGGCGGTCGCCGGGTTGGCGCGGGGCCTCGGCCTCGACGTCGACATCCTCTCCGCCGAGCAGGCGGACGGCACCCCCGGATACCCGGCCGTCGTCGCCCGGATCCCCGCTCCGGAGGGTGCACCGACGGTGCTTCTCTACGCCCATCACGATGTGCAGCCTCCCGGTCGCGCCGAGGACTGGGACACCGAACCGTTCGTCGCCACGCGGAAGGGAGATCGCCTCTTCGGGCGCGGCGCCGCCGATGACAAGGCGGGCATCATGGTCCACCTCACGGCGCTGCGGCTGCTGGCCGACCGCCTCGGCGTGGGCGTCACTCTGTTCTTCGAAGGGGAAGAGGAAGCCGGCAGCCCGAGTTTCCGGAACTTCCTCGAGACCTACCGCGACCGTCTGCGTTCCGATGTCATCGTCGTCGCCGATTCCGGAAACTGGGCGGCCGGGACTCCGGCCCTGACGACGAGCCTGCGGGGGATGTGCGCAGTCGAATTCGAGATCTCCACCCTCGACCACGCGGTGCATTCGGGCATGTACGGCGGCGTCGCACCCGACGCGATGCTGGCGATGACGAAGGTGCTCGCGAGCCTCCACGACGACAACGGCTCGGTCGCTGTGGCCGGACTCCACTCCGAAGCCGAAACCGCCATCGACTACGACGAGGCGACCCTGCGCACCGATTCCGGGGTCCTCGAGTCCACCGAGCTCATCGGCACCGGCACCCTGGCCTCCCGGCTGTGGACGCAGCCGTCGATCACCGTCATCGGCCTCGACGTCCCCGACGTCGCAGTGTCGTCGAACACGCTGCAGTCGTCTCTGCGTGCCAAGCTCTCGATCCGTCTGGCGCCCGGGGACACCCCCGCCTCGGCGGTCGGGTCAGTCGAAGAGCATCTGCGCGCGAACCTGCCCTTCGGGGCTCAGCTGAGCATCGGCGATACCGAGGGCGGCAGTCCCTGGCGCGCCGACGATTCGGACCCCGTCGTCCAGACTGCGCGGCAGGCGCTCAGCGACGCGTGGGGCACCGAGTCCGTGGAGATGGGCATCGGCGGGTCGATCCCGTTCATCGCCGATCTGCTCGAGGTGTTCCCCGGCGCGTCGATACTCGTCACCGGTGTCGAAGACCCCGATGCCCGGGCGCACAGCGCGAACGAGTCGCTCTATCTGCCGGACTTCCGGGCCGCGATCGTCGCCGAGGCGCTCCTGCTGCAGCGCCTCGGTGAGAATCGGTGACGTGATCGGGAATAGGGCTGAAGGCGCAGACGTTGTGCGCGGTGTAGCCTGGGGACAGGAACGTGTGAAGGAGTAACCATGACTGTGACTGAAAATGCCGAGGCCACTCACGAGGTCGAGCTGTCGGCGACCGCTGCCGACAAGGTGCGCAGCCTGCTCGAGCAGGAGGGTCGCGACGACCTGCGCCTGCGTGTGGCCGTCCAGCCGGGCGGATGCTCCGGACTGATCTACCAGCTCTATTTCGATGAGCGCCACCTCGACGGTGACGCCGTGCGGGACTTCGGCGGGGTCGAGGTCATCGTCGATCGGATGAGTGTGCCCTACCTCAACGGATCGACCATCGACTTCTCGGACACCATCGAGAAGCAGGGCTTCACGATCGACAACCCCAATGCCGGCGGGTCCTGTGCCTGCGGCGACTCGTTCCACTGATCGGCTTCGGCTGATCGCACTGGACTGAGACCGATGGACCTGGAGGATCTGCGTGCCGTGTCGTACACGGCCACGCAGCCCCAGGTCCTTCTTTCGTATCGGGCCGGTCTCTTCCCGATGGGCGTCGGCGACGGGGGAACCGGCCGGATGGGGTGGTGGGCACCGCGACGACGCGGCGTGCTGCTGCCCGGCGACCTGCGTGTGACCAAGAGTCTGCGCAAGTCGATGAAGCACTTCACCTTCAGCACCGATCGGGCCTTCGAACACGTCATCCGCGCCTGCGGCGACCCGAGCCGGTCCGGCAGCTGGATCACCGAGGAGATCATCGCCCTCTACCTCGGACTGCACAGCGACGGATGGGCACATTCGGTCGAGGTCTGGGCCGACGATGAGCTCGTCGGCGGACTCTACGGGGTGGCGATCGGATCCTTCTTCGCCGGCGAATCGATGTTCCACACTCGCCGGGACGCGTCGAAGGCCGCCCTGGCCCATCTCGTCTCGCTCTTCGACTCCGTCGACGTCGGATCCGTGGCGCCGACGAGCGCCTCTCCGGACGATCCGACGGACGCCGACGGTCACCCGGCCGGACCCGCGAACGACGGTCCCACCTCGGCGGATTCGCCGTTGGCCGATGAGCCATGGCTCATCGACACCCAGTGGCAGACATCACATCTTGAGACCCTCGGCGTGTCGGAGGTCGGAGGCCTCGAGTACTCCGCACGGCTAGATTCCGCGCTCCGCGGCGATCTCTGTCAGCGTATTCTCAACAAATGAACATCCGCAGGTGAATTTCTACCGCGTGTAGCGGTAGTCTTGGTGGTGACAGAGTAAGTACACGTCTCTCGGCCTGACCAGAGACGAAAGAACGTTGTGAAAGGCTGCACGTGGATTCTCCGAATCAGTCAGGACCGCAGCGGTCCTGGGCGAAGCGGCTCGGCATTCTGAGCGCCGTGTTGATACCGGCGTTGCTATCGGGTTGCACGAAAGAGCAGATCGCCTCAGGCTTCTACCCCGTCGAATCCAAGGGTGCGACGAACCACACCGACGCATACACGTCACTGTGGAACGGTGCCTGGATCGCGCTGCTCATCGTCGGCCTGATCGTCTGGGGTCTCATTCTCTGGGCCATGGTCGCCTACCGTCGTCGCAAGCACGACCGCGGCCTGCCGGTGCAGATGCGCTACAGCATGCCCATCGAGATCCTGTTCACCGTGACCCCGGTCGTCCTCGTGCTCGGCTTCTTCTTCCAGAACGTCCAGGTGATGGAGAAGACGACCGATGATACGACTCCCGGCGAGCAGGTCATCGAGGTCGCCGCCAAGCAGTGGGCTTGGGACTTCAACTATGAGACCGAGGACGTCTACTATGCCGGCAAGCAGGTTGAGCTCGACGGCACGGAAGCTCCCGAGAAGACCGCGCCGGTTCTCTACCTGCCGGTCGACACCGACCTGGAGATCCGCCTGCACTCCCGCGACGTCATCCACTCCTTCTGGGTCCCCGCCTTCCTCGAGAAGCGCGATATGATCCCCGGCCACGACCAGAGCCTGCATCTGCGCGCCGAGAAGGAAGGCGAGTACGTCGGCAAGTGCGCCGAACTGTGCGGTGAATACCACTCGGAGATGCTCTTCAACGTCAAGGTCGTGTCGAAGGAAGAGTTCGCCGACTACACCAAGTCGCTTGCCGATCAGGGCAACACAGGACAGCTGGGACCGGAGTACGATCGCAACTGGTACCCGAAAGAAGGTGCTGAGAAATGACCGCCACGATGGATCAGGCGGCTCTTGACGCTCCCGTGGTTCCACGGAGCAAGGGCAAGATCATCGTCGACTGGATCACGTCGACGGACCATAAGACGATCGGGTACATGTACCTCATCGGCTCGTTCTTCTTCTTCTGCGTCGGCGGTGTGATGGCGCTCATCATCCGCCTCGAGCTCTTCGAGCCCGGTATGCAGATCGTGGAGACGAAAGAACAGTACAATCAGCTGTTCACCATGCACGGCACGCTCATGCTGCTGATGTTCGCCACCCCGCTGTTCGCCGGATTCGCCAACGTCATCATGCCGTTGCAGATCGGTGCCCCGGATGTGGCGTTCCCACGGCTGAACGCCTTCGCGTTCTGGATGTACCTCTTCGGCAGCCTCGTCGCCATCTCCGGCTTCCTCACCCCGCAGGGTGCGGCATCGTTCGGTTGGACGGCTTATGCGCCATTGAGCAATACGACGTTCACGCCAGGCGCCGGAGGAAACCTCTGGGTCCTCGGACTCGCGCTGCAGGGCTTCGGCACCATCCTCGGTTCGGTCAACTTCATCACCACGGTCATCACGATGCGCGCACCGGGCATGACCATGTTCCGCATGCCGATCTTCAGTTGGAACGTGCTCATCACGGGCATCCTCGTCCTCATGGCCTTCCAGCCTCTGGCCGCGGCTCTGCTGGTCCTCGGTGCCGACCGCATACTCGGTTCGCATGTCTTCAGTCCGGGCAACGGGGGACCGGTGCTCTGGCAGCATCTGTTCTGGTTCTTCGGACACCCGGAGGTCTATGTCATCGCGCTGCCGTTCTTCGGCATCGTCACGGAGATCTTCCCGGTGTTCAGTCGCAAACCGGTGTTCGGCTACAAGGAGCTCGTGTTCGCGACGATCACGATTGCGGCGCTGTCTGTGACAGTGTGGGCCCACCACATGTACGTCACCGGCGTCGTGGCGCTGCCGTTCTTCGCGTTCATGACGATGCTCATCGCCATCCCGACCGGTGTGAAGTTCTTCAACTGGATCGGAACGATGTGGAGAGGCTCGATCACGTTCGAGACTCCGATCGTCTGGTCGATCGGCTTCCTCGCCACCTTCCTCTTCGGTGGCCTCACCGGCGTCATCCTGGCCAGCCCCGCGCTCGACCAGTCGGTGTCCGACACCTACTTCGTCGTGGCTCACTTCCACTACGTCGTCTTCGGCACCGTCGTGTTCGCGATGTTCGCCGGATTCTACTTCTGGTGGCCGAAGTGGACCGGAAAGATGCTCAACGAGAAGCTCGGCCACATCCACTTCTGGATGCTGTTCATCGGCTTCCACGGCACGTTCCTCGTCCAGCACTGGCTCGGTGTCGACGGCATGCCCCGTCGCTACGCCGACTACCTCCCGCAGGACGGCTTCACCTGGATGAACCAGGTATCGACGGTCGGTTCGCTGCTGCTGGGTCTGTCCATGGTTCCGTTCTTCTGGAACGTGTGGATCACCGCCCGCAATGCGCCGAAGGTGACGGTCGACGATCCGTGGGGCTACGGTGCGTCTCTCGAGTGGGCCACTTCGTGCCCGCCCCCGCGTCACAACTTCACCTCCCTGCCGCGGATCCGCTCCGAACGTCCTGCGTTCGACCTCAACCACCCCGAGCTGCTTGAGTACAGCGGACACGGTCAGGCAGAACCCCAGCTCACAGGAGACAGCGCCAAATGAAGTCATCGATCTACGTCTTCAACCTCTGCGGACTCTTCTTCCTCGCGGTAGGCGTGTTCTACGGGTTCTTCACCGACTTCACCGAGCTCGTCGGATTCCCGGCGCTGCTCCTGGTCGGCGCGATGGCCCTGATGATCGGCGTCTACCTGTGGCTGACGGACCGTCGCGTCGGCGTCCAGCCTCAGGACAACGACGACGCCGAGATCTCCGACGCCGATGCCGACTACGGGTTCTTCAGCCCGTGGAGCTGGTGGCCGATCGTCTGCGCCGGCGCCGGTGCCATCTCGTTCTACGGAATCGCGATGGGATGGTGGATCTTCCCCTTCGGTGCTGTGCTCGGCCTCGTTGCCCTCGTGGGACTGTCGTACGAGCACGATCGTGGGGACTTCGCCCACTGATCACCTTCGCACCATGACGCCGCAGCGTCAGCTACGGTGATCCGTTCACCGGCCTGACACAGTCGGACAGTACCTGTGGCCCGGACTCTTAGCGAGTCCGGGCCACAGCCCTATTCACTCGCTTGTACGTCGCATGCGCGTGTACAGGCGAGTTGTACATTCTCGTCCTGGGGCAGGAACGTGTGTCGGGTTCTCGCCGTGCGGGCGGCTCCGGGGACTCGGCCTCCGGCCTCCGATTCACGAGTTCAGCGTCTGGCTCGCTCCACTTCACGACTACAGCGTCTGGCTCGATTGTTTGGTCGATCCGCGGCGTTCTGAACGTCGAAATCACGTTGGATCGACCGAACAATTCGCCGAAGACCCGCCTCGATCCCGACTCCGGACGCCCCACTCCACCACCGAATCCTGTGGACGGCCGTCTCTTTCGAATCGCTCCATGCGTCGACCGAAGTCCAGGTTCATCAAGCTCGGCGGGGAAGCAGTGGATTCGGCACTCAGACGTACTCTGCTGTGAACCCGCGAGAAATGTCCACAGGCGATTCCTGGGGCTTTCCCTCACGGTAGCCGGGAGTCCATCATGTCAGTCATGCGCAGAACGATTCTATCGCCGGCGGACTTTCAGACGGCCCCCGTCCCTTTCACAAACAATGATCTCAAGGCGCGGGGGTTCACCAAGTTCGCTCTGCAAGATAAGTCCCGGTTCACGCAGGTCTTCCGCGGTGTCTGGATCGAGACAGCCCCCTCCACCATGGTGCTCTGTCCTCCATGGGCCGACCGGAACTGGCTGAAACAGCGGACCAAGTTTTCGGCGCTTCGCCTCTTGCACCCGAGTATCGTCGCCGATTCGCTGACCGCGGCCGTGCTCTATGGGTTGCCGCTTCCCAATCGCGTCATCGATCGCAGCACTCATGTCATCAGCGACGATCCTTATCTGCGTATCCGTCGGGCGAGGGTGAGACTCCGGCGCAGAGCCGCATTCGACAGAACTGATTTCTACGATCTGCCTATCATCTCCGGCACTGACCTGTTCTTCGCACTCGCGCCACAGCTCTACGACAATGAGCTGATCGCGGTGGGCGACGCTGCCATCAGCCGCCGTCGAAGCGGCCCGATCACCAGTCTCGAGCTACTTCGCGCTCATGCTGAGGCAAGCGGCTACCTTCGGGAACGCAAGAAGGCTGAGCGGGCGTTGGCTTTGATCCGCGAAACGGTCGACTCTCCGCGCGAAACCTGGCTGCGCCTGTGGATCATCGACAACGGGTTCCCGGAGCCTGTCGTCCACCCGTCAGTAGACTGCTCGCTGGTTGGAGCGACTCTGCATCCTGACCTCGGGTACCCCGATATCAAGCTCGCCATCGAATACGAAGGTGACCACCACAGGACGTCGTCCATCCAGTTCGGTGTGGACATCGAACGCCGGCAGCTGCTGGAGGCCGAGGGATGGGTGGTTCTTCGTGTCTCGAAACGCACCGATATGGCGAGGTTCAAACAGCTACTCGCGTCATATCTCGGTTGAGCGCCCCGCCGGGAAGCCTCCACTGCCGCTGCCGTAAGCGAGAAGCACGTCCGTTCCCTGTCCTCAACAAATTGTTTGGTCGATCCGGCGCGTTTCGGCCAGCGAGACCATGTTGGATCGACCGAACAATCGTTGGCAGCGGCTGTCAGGCGCCGCGGAGGTCGAGGTTGAGCGCGTTGACTTCCGAGCCCAGGAACGAGGTCGACGGTGATGGCTCAGCCCTGGTGGTAGAGGTGCCAGGCTGCGTGCCGCGGGATCTCTCACCAGGACTCGTGGCTGCACGGCAAACGTGCTCAGCACAGCAGCCCAATACCGCAGGCCAGTCGGATCAGCCTCGATGAACGACGCGCGGACATTATTCGTCCGGAATCGGCAGAACGCGGACGAATGCGCGAAGAGGGGCTCAGCAGATTCAACTGCTGAGCCCCTCTGAGATCTCGACTGCGACCGGTCAGTGACCGAGCTGCTTGTTGTCCGAACCTTCGACAGCATCGTGATGGTCGTGATGCGAAGCCTCGAGCTCGTGCTTCGTCACCGGCGCCACACGATCTTCGAAGAAGAACCGTGACAGTCGTGCGCGCAGCTTCTCCGACTTCGTCACCTTGCCCTCGGCATTCGGCTCGGCCGGCTTGTATTCCGGCGATTCGAATGCGGTGAGCTTCCACAGCTTGTGCGGGGGCAGTGCCTCGTGACGCTCGAGGAACTCACCGTGGGGGAGACGGATGATCTGCGCAGTCTCGCGGCCGTGCAGAGCGATCTCACGATCCTTGCGCTGCAGAGCGATGCACATCCGCTTCGTGATGATGTAGCCGATGATCGGTCCGAGGAAGAACACCGTGCGGAAGATGTAGATCATATCGTTGAGCGACATCTGGAAGAACACAGCGATGATGTCACCCGAAGCGGCGGCCCACATGTTGCAGTAGAAGATGATTCCTGCGACACCGATGGCCGTGCGAGTCGGGTTGTTGCGCGGACGGTCGAGGATGTGGTGCTCACGGTTGTCTTTGAGCAGCCATGCCTCGAAGAACGGGTAGACGAACATCACGAGGAAGACGCCGCCCATGACGATCACGGCGCTGTTGATGTTCAGCGAGATCGGCCATCCGAAGATGTAGAACTCGAACCAGCCCGGCACGATGCGCAGGAATCCGTCGGCCCAACCGATGTACCAGTCAGGCTGGGTACCTGCAGACACCGGCGACGGGTCGTAGGGTCCGTAGTTCCAGATCGGGTTGATCGTGAACAGTGCCGAGATCAGCGAGAGCAGACCGAAGATGAGGAAGAAGAATCCGCCGCCTTTGGCCGCGAATGTCGGGAGGACAGGCTCACCGACGACGTTCTTCTCGGTGTTACCGGCACCCGGGTACTGGGTGTGCTTGTGCACGACCACGAACACCAGGTGGATGCCGATGAGCGCGATGAGCAGAGCGGGCACGATCATGATGTGGAGCGTGTAGAGACGCGCCACGATGTCGATGCCGGGGAACTCGCCTCCGAAGAGGAAGAACGAGATGTAGGTGCCGACCAGAGGCAGCGACTTGAGGATTCCGTCGATGATGCGCAGGCCGTTGCCCGAGAGCAGATCGTCGGGAAGCGAGTAGCCGGTGAAGCCGGCGGCCATGCCCATGATGACCAGCAGGACACCGACGACCCAGTTGAGCTCGCGCGGACGGCGGAATGCCCCGGTGAAGAACACGCGCAGCATATGGATGCTCAGAGCGGCGACGAAGAGGAGGGCTCCCCAGTGGTGCATCTGACGGATGAATAGGCCGCCGCGGATCTCCATCGAGATCCGCAGAGTCGAGTCGTAGGCCTCGGAGATCTCCACACCGCGCAGAGGCAACCAGGGACCCTCGTAGTGCAGCTCACCCATGGCGGGCTGGAAGAAGAACGTGAGGAACGTTCCGGAGAGGACGACGATGATGAAGCTGTAGAGAGCGACCTCACCGAGCATGAAGGACCAATGTGACGGGAAGATCTTGCGACCGAACTCACGGACCAGGACCGAAGCCCCGACGCGAGTCTCGGCGAAGTTCGCTGCCTTCCCGATGGTGGTGGTTGGCGTTGTAGTACTCATGGGTGGTTGATCTCCCAGAACGTAGGTCCGACAGGCTCAGGGAAGTCCGACTGGGCAACCAGGTAGCCTTCGCTGTCCACGGTGATGGGCAGCTGAGGAAGCGGTCGTTTGGCCGGGCCGAAGATGACCTTGCAGTGTTCGGTCACGTCGAAGGTCGACTGGTGGCACGGGCACAGCAGATGGTGGGTCTGGTGCTCGTACAGTGCCACCGGGCAGCCGACGTGCGTGCAGATCTTCGAGTAGGCGACGATTCCGTCGTGGGACCAGTCCTTGCGGTCCGGATCTTCCTTGAGCTCCTTCGGATCGATGCGCATGAGCAGAACAGCGGCCTTGGCCTTCTCGTTCAGCGGGTGCTCGCTCGCCTCCTCGTCGCCGATGCCGGAAGGCAGAACGTGGTAGGCGGATCCGATGGTGACCTCGTCGGCCTTGATCGGACGTTCCGAGTCGACCGCGGGGATTCCGCCGACGTCGCGGATCAGGCGGGTGCCCTTCGACCACAGCGTGTTGAACATCTTGTCGCCGGGCAGCGGTCCGAGGTCTCGGAAGACGAGGACCGCAGGCAGCGGAGCGATGGCCAATGCGGCGATGAGCGTGTTGCGCAGGAGCGGGCGTCGGGCGATGCCTGACTCTTCCTTGGCCTGGTGGAGGATCTCGAGCGCGATCGCCTGATCCTCTTCGCTGCCGCCGATGTCATGGCGTTCATCGACTCCCTCGTGATCGCTCATGAGGTTCTTCGCCCACAGGACCGCACCGAAGCCGATGGAGAACATCGCCACGGCGGCACCGAGGCCGACGAACATGGTGTGCAGACGGATGCTTCGCATCGACTCGCCGGGGGAGAAGAGGAAGTAGGCGACGATGAACCAGATGGTTCCGATCATCGACAGGACGAACCATCCCGCGACCTGTCGTTCGGCGACCTTCTGGGCCCGCGGATCCGCATCGGACAAGCGCGGCTTGTGCTCGGGCAGACCCGGGTTGGTGAACCCGTTCAACTCCTCGAGCTGGCTGCCGCCGCCGGAGTGCTCTTTCGAGGTCATTGAATTCCCCGTCTATTCTCGTGATGGATGGTGAACGACACGGCCGGACTCACTTGGACCTGGATGACAGCCACACTGTCATACCGATGACGGCTGCCAGTCCGAAGAACCAGATGAACAGTCCCTCTGCCACCGGTCCCAGCGATCCGAGCTTGAATCCGCCGGGGGAGGGATTGTCCGAGACTTCCTTGACGTAGGCGATGACATCGCGCTTGTCGTCAGGGGTCAGGTTAGCGTCGTTGAAGATCGGCATGTTCTGCGGGCCGGTCTGCATCGCTTCGTAGAGGTGCTTCTCCGAGACCTCGGAGAGGTTCGGTGCATACTTGCCGCGTGTCAGGGCACCGCCGGCGCCGACCACGTTGTGGCACATCGCGCAGTTGGTGCGGAACAGGCCGCCGCCGGCAGCGGGGTCGCCCTTCGATGTGTCGAGGTATTCGTCCTCGGGCACTGCGGGTCCGGGACCGAGCGAAGCGACGTAGGCGGCCAGCTGCGAGGTCTGCTCATCGTCGAACTGCGGTTCCTTGACACGTGCCTGCGGGCCGTTGGCCTGCAGCGGCATACGTCCGGTGCCGACCTGGAAGTCGACTGCCGCGGCACCGACGCCGATGAGGCCCGGTCCGGCCTTCGAACCTTCTGCGTTCATACCATGGCAGGTGGCGCAGTTGGCCTGGAAGAGCTTCTTGCCCTCTTTGATGTCCGATGCGCTGGCTGTGTCTGCCTTGGCGCTCGAAGTCTGTGTGAAGAGTGCATAGGCTCCGCCGGTCAGCAGCAGTCCCACGAGAAGAAGCGCCACCAGCGCCATGGGATGTCTGCGGCGATCTGCTAGAAGCTTCACTTGATCGTCCTTTGCTTGAAGTGTTGTGAGTCGTGGGGGCCGAGCATCTCAGACCGGCTATTGCAGCAGGTAGATGACGCCGAAGAGGCCGATCCAGACGACATCGACGAAGTGCCAGTAGTAGGACACGCAGATCGCGAATGTGGCTTCGTGGTGGCCGAACTTCTTCGCCCCATAGGAACGCCCGATGACGAGCAGGAAGCAGATGAGGCCGATGGTCACGTGGATGCCGTGGAACCCTGTCGTCAGGTAGAAGACGGAGCCGTACCCGTCGGAGTTGATGGCGATTCCCTCGCTGACGAGGGTCGCGTACTCCATGACCTGACCGGAGACGAAGACCGCTCCGAGGAGGAACGTGAGGTAGAACCACTCGACCATTCCCCACTTGGAGATGTTGAATAGGGATCCGGTCCGGCGAGGACGGAACCGTTCGGCGGCGAAAACACCGAGCTGGCAGGTGAACGAAGACGACACCAGGATGATCGTGTTGCCGAGGGCGTACGGGATGTCGAGGATCTCGGTCCTCGTCTCCCACAGCTCCGGCACGACGGATCGAATGGTGAAGTACATGGCGAAGAGCGCGGCAAAGAACATCAGGTCGCTCGCGAGGAACACGATGAAGCCCACCGTGGTCACATTCGGGCGATTGACAACCGGATGTGCTGGCGCTGTTTGAGATGCAGTGGCAGTTGACACACCCCCATTATTACCCGTCTGGGGGTGAGTTTTCATCTTTTACCCAGGTTTCGGGAAAGAAATTTCTACACGATGTAGCGAAAACCGCGATCTGGTGCTGGAATCTCGTTTCGCAAGTCACTTCTGCCCGCGTGTCGAACACAGGATAGGATGCCGCAGGTAAGGGTCGCCCCGTACTGCGGGGCGACGGCGACACCTAGTGAGAGTTCATCCGGATGACCGATTCCACGCCCCTGACCACACCGGCTGCACCGGCCTCTGCGGCCCCCAGCCCGGAACAGGCAGCCGCGCAGAACTGGCCGGATCTGCTCATGGCGCTGATGCACCAGCAGGACCTCACCGGGGACCAGGCGGCCTGGGCGATGGATCAGATCATGTCGGGCAAGACACCTGATGTGACAATGGCCGCATTCCTCGCCGCTCATCACACCAAGGGCGAGACCGTCGACGAGATCGCCGGGCTCGTGTCGGCGATGATGGATCACGCCGTGCCCCTGCCGGGGCTTGAGGACTCCGTCGACATCGTGGGCACCGGAGGTGACCGAGCGAAGACGGCGAACATCTCGTCGACCGCGGCCATGATCATCTCGGCCACCGGTCAGCGGGTGGTCAAGCACGGCAATCGGGCGACCTCCTCGGCCTCCGGGTCCGCCGACGTGCTCGAAGCCCTCGGCGTGCGCTTCGACATCACTCCCGAGCAGACCGGACAGATCGCCCAGGAGGTCGGGCTGGCCTTCTGTTTCGCCAACGTCTTCCATCCCTCGATGCAGTTCGTCGCCGCGGTCCGCCGACAGATCAGCGTGCCCACGGCATTCAACATCCTCGGTCCGCTGACGAATCCGGCACGGGCCCGTCACGCCGCGATCGGAGTCGCGGACGCTCAGATGGCGCCGCTGGTCGTGGGCACGCTGGCCAAGCGCGGTCATCAGGCGGTCGTATTCCGGTCTCGTGACGGCCTCGACGAGCTGAGCAACACTGCGGTCAACGACGTCTGGGAGGTCCGGCACGGCGAGATCGAGCACACGAGCTTCGATGCCCTCGACCTCGGCATCGACCGGGCGACGAAGGACGACCTGCGCGGCGGCGGGCCCGAGCAGAACGCCGACATCACGCGTGCTGTGCTCTCGGGAGAGCGGTCACCGGTCCGCGACATCGTCGCCGTCAACGCGGCCGCGGCTCTCGTCGCCGCCGACGAATCCGCCGTCGGAACCTTCACCGAACGACTCGCGACCAAGCTGCAGACGGCGATCGAGACGATCGACGACGGGAGCGGTGCGGCGAAGCTCGATCAGCTCATCGAGGTCTCACATCGCGTCGCCGAGGCCAATCGCACCTGAGGCCCGCGCATGGGCGTTGGCGCCTGCGCGGGGGAGCGACCAGCCGGCATCATCGGCCGGCGCAGCATCGATAAGCTCCGCGGTCTCGAGCCAGCCGACCAGCAGTCGCGTCTCTTCCGGCAGCGAGTCGGTGCTCCGCGGCAGCGGTCCGGGCGCCGGCACCCACTCCGCGGTCGATCGCAGCGCCGCGAAGGCTTCCGCCATGCCGGATCGCGCAGTGACGTGGCCGGCTCCGGCGAGTCGTCCGTGACGGATGACCGCGAGGTCCCAGCCGGACTCGAACCCGGGCGCGGCGGCGAGCATCTCCGGCACGGCACGCAGACCGGCGACGTCCTCGGCGCGGGCGGCGGTCGTGACCGCGGACCGCAGCGCGTCGCGGACCTCCGCCGCCGTTTCGAAGCGCGCTTCGCCTGCCAGGCGCTGCATCCGTTCGGCGCCGAAACGCTGCAGTGAGGACAGATCGTCGCCGAGGAGGTCGAAGAGATCTGCGATGCTCTCCCGGTAGGCATCGGGGTCGGTGATACCCGCGCAGGGTCCTCCGCACTGGCCGACCTGGGCGCTCACACAGGGTCGATGCTCGCCGAGGCTGCGTTTCGTCACCTTCGTCGTGCACCTCTTCACGGGGTAGAGGGTGTCGAGGAGCTCCTTGACCGCTTGGGCGCGTTTACGCGAGCGGAATGGACCCAGCGGCGGGGCGGGAGAGCGCTCGAGTGCCGAGTCCGAACGTGCCACCGACAGCCGTGGAAAGAGATCGTCGCTGAGCACGATCCACGAGTTCCGCTCGGGATTCTTCGAGCGTCGGTTGTAGGGCGGGGCGAGTTCGCCGATGAGCCGGATCTCCCTGACCTCGGCTTCGAGAGCGTGTGCGCAGGGCAGACAGCTGATCTCCTGCGCAGCGGTGATCATCTCCGCCATCCGGCCGCGGTTCTCCGAGGCATTGAAGTATCCGCGCACGCGGCGGGCCATATTTCCCGACTTGCCGATGTAGAGGACTCGCCTGGTGCCGTCGAGGAACATGTAGACGCCGGGTTCGGCCGGCACTCCCTTGGCGAGGTGCGACTTCGCCTGTCTCTTCGCCCACCCGGACTGGCGTACGGTCGACAGCTCCTCGAGGGTGGTCACCCCGTAGCCGCCGAAGCGCTCGAACAGGTGGTGGAGCAGCTCCCCGGTCGCCCGCGCATCGGAGAGCGCACGGTGATCGGGAGCGACCTGGGTGCCGAAGTGAGCGGCAAGCGTCGAGAGTTTGTGGTTGCGGACCTCATCGCGGCCGACGACTCGACGGGCGAGGGTCACGGTGTCGAGGACGGTGGGCGCAGGCCAGTGGTAGTCGAGCCTTTCGCACGCCGAACGCAGGAAGCCGATGTCGAACGGCGCATTGTGGGCGACGAGGACCGCACCGATCGAGAACTCGAGGAAGCTCGGCAGGACCGCGGCGATCGAGGGGGCGTCGTCGACCATCGCATGGGTGATGCCGGTGAGCCGGGCGACGAAGGGGCTGATGACCGACTGCTCGGGTTTGACCAGTGACTGGAATTCTCCGATCACCTCACCGCCGCGCGTCTTGACCGCACCGATCTCGGTGATCTCCGACTGGCCCGCCCTGGTGCCAGTGGTCTCGAGGTCGACGATGACGAACGTGACATCGGACAGCGGTGTGCCGAGGCTGTCGAAGGACAGCTGTGTATTCTGCAGAGCGCTGGGGGCGCGGTCGAATGGAACGGTCATGGTCTCCAGTGTCTCAGCCGCCGATGACACGGGCGCAGCGATGCTGTCCTCACACTGAGGAGCCGTCGCCGTCATCGGGCGACCGGTGCTGCGGGAGGTGGAAGAACAGTCCGATGCCGCCGCCTACGCCCACGGCGAGTCCGATGAGAAGATACCAGCCGGGCAGCGGACGGAAGAAGATGACCCCGATGAGGAGCAGGGCGACAGCGCCGAGGGCGGCCGCCCAGGACAGTACGAGCGTCGGGGAGGCGGTGCGCCAGCCGATGGGTTCGGCCGGTCCCGGCTGCCAATGATCGTCGTCGAGAGCGGCACGGACCTCCTCGGCGGGGATATCACCCATCGGGGCCGAGGGCTCGGCGATCTGTCGGACGAGGTCCTCCCACTCATCGTCGGCGATGCGCGAACGATCGCGGCCGATCCGCTCCGAATCGGGAACCTCGTCCCTCCAGTCTTCCCGTCCGTCGTCCTCCCGGCCGTCCTCGGGCGTCGTGGGGTCGTGCTCGTCATCCATATCCGTCACAGCAATCTGCGAGCGAGGGCTATTCCCCGTCCGCGCTCCTCCCGGCTCCGTCGACAGTGTCGGTGCAAGCTCGGTCGAGCACCACCTCGGCGATGGTGTCGGCGTCGAAATCGAGGGTGGCGACGTGTCGGGATCGGCGCAGGGGGACGATGCGCGGCGGGTGCGGCAGCCGCGAGCGCAGGACGCGCAGCGACCGCGGGCCGACGACGTTGTCCTCACCGGAGATCATGGCGGTGACCGGGCGGTCGATCTTCCACAGGTCCTCGCGCAGGACATTCAGCGCCCGGTGGAAGGTCGCCAGCGGTGCCAGGGGAGTGCGGGGGTAAGCACGCTCATCGCGGTCGGGGTGGGCGATGTCGCCGCCGATCGACGGGATGGTGCGCACGACTCGGCGGAGGGCGGGCAGCAGAGGTGCGAAGGGGGAGTCGATGTAGAGCGCGGGATTGACCACGACGATCTCGTCGGGCGCGCCTTCCGCGGCCGCGAGTGCCAGGGCGAGGGATCCTCCCATGGAGAGTCCGGCGACGATGACGCGATCATGAGCGGCCTGCAGTCGACCGAGTTCGCCGCGGGCCGCGGCGAGCCAGTCGGCCCACCCGGTGGAGTCCATATCCCGCCAGGTGGTGCCGTGGCCGGGCAGTACGGGCACACTGACGTCGATGCCTTCAGCCGCGACCGCGCGTGCGATCGGCACCCAGGGCACGGGTGAGCCGGTCAGCCCGTGCAGGAAGAGGACCGCGCTCGAGGATCCGACGACCTTGCTGTAGGCGGCCATCGGATCGGCCCGAGGTGTGAAATCGATCTCCATGCATCCAGCATGGCACGAATGACATAGTCTGGGCATCGCCGTTCACGGTTCGTGTGGATATATGATTGCCGAGGACGACAAGGAGTCGTACATGGAAGGGTGCGCGTGTTCTACTGGTTTCTCAAGCGAGTCCTCGCCGGACCCATCCTGCGGATCCTCTTCCGTCCCTGGGTGCGCGGCCTGGACAATCTGCCGGCGGACGGCCCGGCGATCATCGCGGGAAACCACAACCACTTCATGGACTCGATCTTCGTCCCTCTTCTCGCTCCGCGGCCAGTGGTCTACCTTGCAAAGAAGGACTACTTCACCGGTCGCGGGATCAAAGGGGCGGTGACCCGCTGGTTCTTCAAGCTCAACAACCAGCTTCCGATGGACCGCGGCGGAGGATCGGGTTCGCAGGCCTCTCTCGAATCCGGGCTCAAGGTCCTCGGCGAGGGCAATTCGCTCGGCATCTACCCCGAAGGCACCCGATCACCCGACGGCAAGCTCTATCGCGGCCGGACCGGCATCGCACGGCTCGTCCTCGAATCCGGCGCGCCCGTGATTCCGGTGGCCATCATCGGCACCGACAAGCTCCAGCCCGCAGGCAGGCTCGTGCCCAAGCTGCGTCGTGTCGGCGTGGTATTCGGCTCCCCGATGGACTTCTCGAAATACTCCGGGCTGCCGACCGACCGGTTCCTGCTGCGCTCCGTGACTGACGAGATCATGTACGAGATCATGCGACTCTCCGGCCAGGAATACGTCGACACCTACGCCTCGACCGTGAAGACGAAGCTGCTCACCAGCGCTAAGCCCAAGAAGTCCGAAAAGCCCGAGGATCCGTCCGCCGGTGCCGGCCACGGCGCCGAGGACGACAAGCCGGACACGCCGCCGAAGAAGCCCTGAAGCCCTCACCACCGGCTCCATCCGACGGCAGCGGTTCGTGTTCGAATACTGCGATAACGGCGACACGCAGAAATCGTTACCTTGCGGTGTTTGTCCTGACCGGGCAGGCAGAATAACTTGGAGTTGTTGAATCCCACTGTAGGTTCGCTGGGAAGAGGGCTAGAATGACTATGTTCTCGGTCCTTCCAAGCGACCTTCGCTTCCCCCAGGGACTTTAAGGAGGAGTCGGTGTGAACCGCTCAAGTCACGAAAGCGTCGACATGACGCCGATGCCGTCAGCGGCCCAAGGGCTGCTGTTCGATGATGATCTGCCCGTTCTCGACGAAGAGGCCGGCTACCGCGGTCCCACCGTCTGCAAGGTCGTCGGCATCAGCTATCGTCGTCTCGACTACTGGGCCCGCACCGATCTGGTCACCCCGTCGATCCGGAATGCGACCGGATCCGGCAGCCAGCGACTCTACAGCTTCCGCGACATCCTCGTACTCAAGATCGTCAAGCGACTCCTCGACACCGGCGTCGGGCTCCAGTCGATCCGCACCGCGGTCGATCATCTGCGGTCCCGCGGTGTCGAGGACCTGTCTCAGATCACTCTGATGTCCGATGGTGCCAGCGTCTTCGAGTGCACCTCGCCCGATGAGGTCGTCGACCTCCTGCAGGGCGGACAAGGTGTGTTCGGCATCGCCGTCGGCCGCGTCTGGAACGAGGTCGAAGGAACGCTCTCCGAACTTCCCAGCGAACGGATCCCCGAAGACGACGCCGTCATCGAGGCCATGGACGAGCTCGCCGCTCGTCGCGCACGCAAGAGCGGCTGAGGAGTCTCACCGAGTTCCCATCACCATCGCCGAGGCGGTCCATCCGACAGGGTGGACCGCCTCCGCGATTCCCGGTGGGGTTGGTGCTCCCGCACGAGATCTTGTGTGCGGTGAGGCGGATGTCTGGTCCGAGGTCTTGTGTGCAGGAGTCGGTGCCTGGTCCGTGGCCTCGTCCGAGTTGGGTGGACCCCGACCCGTGGCCTCGTTCGAGTAAGTGTCTAGCAGAAGTGCCCACGCAGTGCATAAATGCACTGCGTGGGCACTTCGGACATACAGTTGTGGTGGCTCCGGGTTCCCCTCGGGCCGCTCCGACCCGCGCCGGCAGGGTTCGCAGCGGGGCGCGACTCCTCGTCCGGTTGCTGCTGCTCCGCTACTGCTTGTCGGCCTTCTGCTTCTCCGGCTTCGCCGCAGCGCTGCCGCGTCGGCTGCGGATGCTCTCCGAACGCAGCGCACGCTCGAGCAGTGCGTCGAAGGAACCGGCGACCTCCTCGGCTGGTTTGCCCGGCCATGAGTGGATGGGGCGGGCCGAGCCCTGGGCCTGCTGCATCACTGCCCGCTCGGCCAGCGGCGGATTGAGCACGAGCGGCCCGAACATCTCTCGCATCTCCTGGATGCGGTAGTCGTGCTCGGTCGACCCTGCACGAACCCGGTTGACCACGAGGCCCAGCGGCTGCAGGTCACTCGCCCCGCGCTGGCGCAGCTCATCGGTCGCGCGCAGGGCACGGTCGGCAGCGGCCACGGAGAACAAGCTCGGTTCGGTGACGACGGCGACCCGATTGCTCGCCGTCCACGCCGTGCGGGTGAGTCCGTTGAGGCTGGGAGGACAGTCGATGAGGACGAGACGATATCCCTTGGCAATCCGACTGAGCGCGTCCTCGAGCCGACGCAGATAGCGCTCCGACAGCGACGGGCGATCGAACTCGGCGGCACGCGGCGAACCGGAGATCACATCGAGATGCCCGAGCTTATCGCCGACCCACCCCGAGGGGATGATCGCCTCGGACAGGATCTTCTGGGACTTCGGAGCAGCGAGAACATCGGCGATATCGACGCGCGTCGAGGTCGGCACATCGAGGCCGGTCGACGAATCCGCTTGGGGGTCCATATCGACGACCAGGGTCGGAATTCCCCTGCTGTATGCCGCCGAGGCGAGACCGAGCGTCACGGATGTCTTACCGACTCCGCCTTTGAGGCTGCTGATACTGAGGACAAGCACCCTCCTACGGTAACGTATCGGGCCGTGCCCGGCCGCGCCGACCACGCCGAGACACACGTCTCAGTCGAAAGTGGACCCCCGGTCGACAGAGTGTTCCAGGTCACTGAGTAGAGTATGTTCCCGACAGCCTGTCGACCAGTCGCACCAGTGCGGCCGATACAGAAGTGAGAGACACCTATGTTCTCTAAAGTCCTCGTGGCCAACCGCGGAGAGATCGCCGTCCGTGCGTTCCGCGCCGCCTATGAGCTCGGAGCCTCGACCGTCGCCGTCTTCCCCTATGAAGATCGCAACTCCGAACATCGCATGAAGGCCGATGAGGCCTACATGATCGGCGAAGAAGGCCACCCCGTCAGGGCCTACCTCAGCGTCGAGGAGATGCTGCGAGTCGCCAAGGAGAGCGGCGCCGACGCCATCTATCCCGGTTACGGCTTCCTGTCGGAGAATCCCGATCTGGCGCGGGCCTGCGCCGAGGCGGGCATCACCTTCATCGGCCCGAAAGCGGACGTCCTCGAACTCGCCGGCAACAAGGTGCAGGCACTGGCTGCCGCCCGCAACGCCGGCATCCCCGTCCTCGACTCCACCCGACCCTCGGCCGACATCGCGCAGCTCCTCGCAGACGCCGAGTCGATGGAGTACCCGCTCTTCGTCAAGGCCGTCGCCGGCGGCGGCGGACGCGGCATGCGCCGAGTCGCTCGGGCCTCGGATCTCGAAGATGCCCTCAAGGCCGCCATGCGTGAGGCCGAAGGCGCCTTCGGCGACCCGACGGTCTTCATCGAGCAGGCCGTGCAGCGCCCCCGCCACATCGAGGTGCAGGTGCTCGCCGACAACGACTCGAACGCCATCCACCTCTTCGAACGCGACTGCTCCGTGCAGCGACGTCACCAGAAGGTCGTCGAGATCGCTCCGGCCCCGAACCTCGATCCCGCCATTGCCGAGGCGCTCCACGCCGACGCCCTCAAATTCGCGAAGGCGCTGGGCTACCAGAACGCCGGCACCGTCGAGTTCCTCCTCGAGACCGACGGTCCGCGTGCGGGCAAGCATGTGTTCATCGAGATGAATCCGCGCATCCAGGTCGAGCACACCGTGACCGAGGAGATCACCGACGTCGACCTCGTCGCCTCGCAGATGCGCATCGCCTCCGGTGAGACCCTCGAAGGGATCGGACTGCGCCAGGAGGACATGCGGATCAAGGGAGCCGCCCTGCAGTGCCGCATCACCACCGAGGATCCGGCGAACTCGTTCCGTCCCGACACCGGCACGATCACCGCCTACCGTTCGGCCGGCGGCGCCGGTGTCCGCCTCGACGGTGGCACCGTCCACGCCGGGGCGGCCGTGAGTCCGCACTTCGACTCGATGCTCGTCAAGCTCTCATGCCGCGGCCGGGACTTCCCCCAGGCCGTCGGCCGGGCCAAGCGCGCCCTCGCCGAGTTCCGCATCCGCGGCGTGTCCTCGAACATCGGCTTCCTCCAGGCTGTGCTCGACGATCCCTCGTTCGTCGCCGGCGATCTCTCGACGTCCTTCATCGAGGAGCGTCCGCAGCTGCTCGACGCTCGCGTCAGCGCCGACCGCGGTTCGAAGCTGCTCGACTACCTCGCCGATGTCACCGTCAACCGTCCCCACGGCGAACCGGGTGTGCGCATCCGTCCCGGCGACAAGCTCCCCGACATCGATCTGTCGGTCGACCCGAGTCCTGGCAGCAGGGATCGCCTTGCTGAACTCGGACCCGAAGGCTTCGCTCGCGCCCTGCGCGAGCAGACCGCCCTGGCCGTGACCGACACGACCTTCCGAGACGCCCATCAGTCTCTCCTGGCCACCCGTGTGCGCACCCGCGATCTGCTGGCCGTCGCCGGACACGTGTCCCGGATGACCCCGGAGCTGCTGAGCATTGAGGCCTGGGGCGGGGCGACCTACGACGTGGCGCTGCGCTTCCTCGGTGAGGATCCCTGGGAGCGTCTCGAGGCGCTGCGGACCGCGGTTCCCAACATCAACCTGCAGATGCTCCTGCGTGGGCGCAACACGGTCGGCTACACCCCGTACCCGACAGAGGTCACCGACGCCTTCGTCGACGAGGCGGCTCGCACCGGCATCGACATCTTCCGCATCTTCGACGCTCTCAACGATGTCGAGCAGATGCGCCCGGCCATCGAGGCTGTCCGTGCCACGAACTCCTCACTGGCCGAGGTGGCCCTGTGCTACACCTCGGACATCCTCGATCCGAAGGAAGAACTCTACACGCTCGACTACTACCTGCGTCTTGCCGAACAGATCGTCGACGCCGGTGCACACGTTCTGGCGATCAAGGACATGGCCGGTCTGCTGCGTCCCGGTGCCACCGCGAAGCTCGTGACCGCACTGCGGGAGAACTTCGACCTGCCTGTCCACGTCCACACCCATGACACGGCCGGCGGTCAGCTCGCCAGCCTCTACGCCGCGGCCGCAGCCGGCGCCGATGCCGTGGACGCCGCGGCGGCGTCGATGGCGGGCACCACCAGCCAACCGAGCCTGTCGGCCCTCGTCGCGGCCTTCGAGAACACCGACCGCGACACGGGCATCAGCCTCGACGCCGTCAGCGACCTCGAGCCGTACTGGGAGTCGGTGCGCAAGGTCTACGCCCCGTTCGAATCCGGCCTCGCCGGACCCACCGGCCGCGTCTACCGTCACGAGATCCCCGGCGGACAGCTGTCGAACCTGCGCCAGCAGGCCGTCGCCCTGGGACTGGGGGAGCGATTCGAAGACATCGAGCACATGTACGCGGCGGCCGATTCGATCCTCGGCCACCTCGTCAAGGTGACTCCGTCGTCGAAGGTCGTCGGCGACCTCGCTCTGCACCTCGTCGGTGCCGGCGTCTCGCCGGAGGACTTCGCGGAGAACCCGGACAAGTTCGACATCCCGGACTCGGTGATCGGGTTCCTCAACGGCGACCTCGGTGATCCTCCGGGCGGATGGCCCGAGCCGTTCCGCACGAAGGCCCTGGCCGGTCGAGCGCACAAGCCCCTCATCGAGAAGCTCGAGCCCGCCGATGCCGAGGCGCTCAGGGAGTCCGGTCGGGAGCGCAAGGACAAGCTCAACGAGCTCCTGTTCCCCGGGCCGACGAAGGAATTCGAGCAGATGCGTTCGAGCTACGGCGACCTCTCCGTCGTCGAGACCTCCGAATACCTCTACGGACTCACCCCCGGCGAGGAGCACGCGGTCGAACTGGCCAAGGGCAAGAACCTACTCATCGGCGTCCAGGCGATCGGCGGCACCGACGAACGCGGAATGCGTTCGGTGATGTTCACCCTCAACGGCCAGCTGCGTCCTCTCAACGTTCGCGACCGTTCGGTCGAGAGCGAGGTCAAGACCGCGGAGAAGGCCGACCCGAACAACCGCGGCCACGTCGGCAGCCCCTTCGCCGGCGTCGTGACGATGCAGGTGCACGAGGGCGACACGGTCGCCGCCGGTGACACCATCGCAACGATCGAGGCGATGAAGATGGAAGCGACGATCACGACCCAGACCGGGGGCACCGTCTCCCGTGTCGCGATCGCCGATGTCCAGCAGCTCGAGGGCGGCGACCTCGTCGTAGTCATCGATGGCTGAACGCGACATCCGCCTCTGGGGCGACCCTGTTCTGCGCAGCGCCTGCGAACCGGTGACCGTCTTCGACGAACACATCGCAGCACTGGCCGAGGACCTCGTCGACTCGGCTCGGCCGGAGGGCCGAGCCGCCGTCGCGGCCCCGCAGATCGGGGTCGGCCTGCGGGCCTTCGGCTACGACCTCGACGGGCGCACCGGCTGCGTCTTCAACCCCGAGATCGTCGAACTCGGGGGAGAGCTGCGCGACATCGAAGAGGGCTGCCTGTCCGTGCCCGGACTGTTCTTCCCGACCCCGCGCTACGAGTTCGCTCGGGTGCGGGGTGTGGATGCGCAGAATGAGCCTGTCGAGATCGAAGGCACCGAGGTGTTCGCCCAGATGCTTCAGCACGAGGTGGGACACCTCGACGGACAGGTCTACATCCAGACCCTGCCGAAAGACCGCCGCCGGGAAGCCATGAAGCAGATCCGGTCGAGCGACTGGTTCCTCGCCCGCATGAGCTGAACCTTCCACCACCAGACATCGAATAGGAGCAGACAATGACCATTCAACGCACCGCCGTCATCGGCAGCGGACTCATGGGCGCCGGCATCGCCGAGGTGCTCGCGAAGTCCGGTCTCGACGTGATCGTCCGTGAGATCAACGACGAGGCCTCGGCTGCCGGCAAGGCGAGGATCGAGAAGTCCTTGGGCCGCGCCGTCGAGAAGGGAAAGCTCGACGCCGACGCCCGAGACAAGGCTCTGTCGAACCTGCGCTTCACCACCGACATCGCCGATCTGGCCGACCGCCAGCTCGTGATCGAGGCGGCAAGTGAGAACGAGGACATCAAGAAGTCGATATTCGCGGAACTCGACGAGGTCGTCACCGACCCCGAGGCGATCCTCGCCTCGAACACGTCGTCGATGCCGATCATCCGCTTCGCGCAGTCGACCTCGCGTCCCGAACGGGTCCTCGGCATTCACTTCTTCAACCCGGCACCCGTGCAGCCGCTCGTCGAGATCGTGTCGTCCGTGCTCACCGCCGACGATGTCAGGGACACCGTCACGGGATTCGTCACGGACGTGCTCGGCAAGAAACCAGTCCAGGCTGAGGATCGTCCCGGCTTCATCGTCAATGCGCTCCTCATCCCGTACCTGTGCAGCGCCATCCGGATGCTCGAATCCGGATTCGCGACGAAGGAGGACATCGACACGGGCATGGTCAACGGGTGCGCGCACCCGATGGGCCCGATCAAGCTCGCCGACCTCGTCGGACTCGACACCTGCCTCTTCGCCGCACAGAGCATGTACGAAGAGACCGGTGACCTCGCCACCAAGCCGCCGGTGCTGCTCTCGCGCATGGTTGACGCCGGTCTGCTCGGTGTGAAGAGCGGCCGCGGCTTCTACGAGTACTGATCGGCCGTACTCGCTGAGTGCCTGCAGACTCCGAGTCGGCCTCACCGGCCGCTGCGACCTGACGTGAAACGGCACCGCCCCCGAACCGATCGGTTCGGGGGCGGTGCCGTCTTCCCTGAGATGCCCACCGAGGCTGCTCAGACGGTGACGCTGCTTCAGCCGGCCATGAGCTTCTCATAGCTGGCCAGCCGCACGCAGGCGACGAGTCCGGCGGCGGCCAGCTCGACGTCCTCGAGCGTCGGCATCGTCGGGGCGATGCGGATGATGCTGTTGTTCGGATCCAGCCCGTAGGGATGAGTGGCGCCTGCCGGCGTGAGTTTGACGCCGGCCTCGGCGGCGAGCTTCACGACGCGATCGGCGATGCCGTCCATCGTCGTCAGGGTGATGAAATAGCCGCCGTCGGGGCTGGTCCACGTCGCCAGGTTCTCCGCCCCGAGCCCGTCCTTGAGTGCTGTGAGCACGGCGTCGAATTTCGGGGCGATGATCTCGGCATGCTTGCGCATATGCGCCTCGACTCCTGCCGAATCACCGAAGAAGCGCACGTGACGCAGCTGATTGATCTTGTCAGGACCGATCGAGACCTTCCCGAGGTTGGCGAGCATCCAGTCCACGGTCGCCGGACCTCCGGCGAAGAAGGACACACCGGCACCGGCATGCGTGACCTTCGAGGTCGATGCGAAGATCCACGCCCGTTCGGGGTTCCCCGCCTTGGCACACAGCGAGAGGATGTCGAGATTGTCAGGATGATCTGCCCGCAGGTGATGCAGCGCGTAGGCGTTGTCCCACAGCAGAGCGAAGTCCGGGGCGGCGGTCGGCATCGCCGCCAGCTGCCGCGCCCGAGCCTCGGTGATGGTGATGCCGGTGGGATTCGAATACATCGGGACCAGCCACATGCCTTTGACAGCGGGGTCCTCGGCGAGCTTCTGAGCCTCGGCGACCACCGGTCCCTCTTCGTCCATCGGGATCGTGAGCAGTTCGAAGCCGAGTGACTCGGCCAGAGTGAAGTGCCTGTCGTAGCCGGGCACCGGGCACAGCAGTTTGTGCGGTCCCTGCCCCCACGGCCTGTCGTCGACGGCGGTGCCGTGCAGCAGCGCGAACGTCAGGGCCTGGGTCATGAAGGTCAGCGACGCGTTGCCGCCGGCCAGCAGCTGGGCGGCGGGCACCTTGAGCAGGGGAGCGAAGATCTCTCGCAGTTCGATGAGCCCGGCCGCGCCGCCGTAGTTGCGGGTGTCGACCCCGCTGGCAGTGAAGACGTCGTCACCGGAGACCGCAGTGAGGAGGTCTGCGGCGAGGTCGAGCTGTTCGGGGGCGGGCTTGCCGCGAGTGATGTCGAGCTTGAGTCCGCGGGAGGCGAACTCCTCGTAGGCGGTCGACGCCTCATCCAGGCGTGTCTGCAGGTCGGACGGTGAGGGCATGGTGGTTCGTTCCTTCGCAGCTGGGGTCAGGCCGTTGAGACCATCCTAACGATTCTCCGGTCACTGCCCGACGTTAGAGTGGTATTCGGGACGCGGCGATCACGTCTGCTCACACGTGCGCGACCTCAACCGAGGACTCACACAGGTCTTCCCCCGAGAGGAGAGAGGCGGCAGCGATGGTGCGACCACGCGCGCAGGCGGTGCACGGACGTGGCTTCGGCGCTCAGGCCGCGACCTATGACCAGGTGCGCCCCGATTATCCCGCGGCCGCGATCGATCTCGCCGTCGACGGGTGGGACGATGGGTGGTTTGGTCTGCAGGTCTGCGACCTCGGTGCCGGTACGGGAATCCTCAGCCGGGAGCTCGGTGAGCGCGGCAGCCATGTCCTCGCCGTCGACCCAGACGCCGCTGCTCTCGAACACAATCCGGCGGACGGGCTGATCGGCACGGCCGAGGACACAGGCGCCGAGACGGATCGCTTCGACATCGTCACCGTGGCGCAGGCGTGGCACTGGTTCGACGAGGACCGTGCGGCGGCGGAGATCTCCCGGATCCTGCGTCCGGGCGGACGTCTGCTCATCCTCATCAATCAGCTCGATGTGCGTATCGACTGGGTGCTGCGACTGAGCCGAATCATGCATGCCGGCGATGTCTACCGTCCGCAGTACCGTCCGCGGCCGGGCCGGGGACTCGATCTCATCGACCATCGTCTCGTCGAGTTCGCGACACCGCTCGACGTCGACGGAATCGTCGACCTGGCCCGCACTCGCTCGTACTGGCTGCGCTCGAACGCAGCGACGCGCAGCCGGGTGGAGTCGAATCTGCGGGAGTATCTGAGCACCGAACATCCGATCACCGGCGCGGTCGATCTGCCGTACATGTGTCTGGCCTACCTGCTCGAGCACACGGCGAGCTGATAGTCCGCGGCGAACGGAGGCTGGCACAGAGACGGCGGGCCGCTCCCATTCGCAGGGAGCGGCCCGCCGATGCAGATGGGATTCGCAGTGCTGGTCAGCCTTCGCCGCCGGAAGCCTGGGGCCCGTCGGTCGAGGTCGATCCGACGACCTCGGGCCGATTGCCCGTCGACGCGTGGTTGACGGAGATCTTCCGCGGACGAGCCTCCTCGGCGACCGGGATGGTCAGTGTGAGGACGCCGTCACTGTAGTCGGCGCTGATCCGATCGAGGGCGACCCGATTGCCGAGAGTGAGCTGGCGGGCGTAGGTTCCGGTGGTGCGCTCGCGCGTCAGCCACTTCACGTCCTTGTCCGCGACCTCGGATTCGCGACGTGCGCGAACGGTCAGCGTGCGATCCTCGACGTCGACATCGATGCTGGCGGGGTCGACTCCCGGCATATCGATGCGGGCAATGAAGACCTCCCCGTCGCGGTAGAGGTCCATCGGCAGAGACGTCGCATTGGGTGTACGGGTGACCTCGGAGAAGAATCGATCGAGATCACGGATGGGGTCGAATCGTGTAGCCATATGCTTCCTTTCGCTCGGTTCCTATATTGAGTCAAACACACTCAACTTTGAAATGATTCCGAACTCATGAAACTCTCAGTTCGTGAGTCTGGTTCCGGTGCTTCTCGCCCTCCTTCCCGTCACGGTGCTCATCGCCTTGGGTCTCGTGCTCAAGCACCTGCCCGGCTTCGGCAGCGAGGAGTTCTGGTCAGGGGCGGAGAGGCTCGCATACTATTGTCTCCTTCCCGTCCTCCTCTTCACCTCCGTCGCCGAGGTGGACGTCGCCCATGTGCCGGTGGCGCGGTTGGCGGGCGCGCTCGTCATCCCCACTGTGATCGTCTCGATCGGAATCGTACTGGCCCGCCGAGTCATCGCCCGGGACCTGCCCGCATTCACCTCGGTGCTGCAGGGTGGAATCAGGTTCAACACCTATATCGGACTGTCTCTGGCCGGCAGCCTCTTCGGATCCGAGGGCTCGGCCGTGGCTGCGATCGTCGCGGCGATCCTCGTACCGACGGTGAATGTCATCTCCAGCCTCGGCTTCGAGTTTCTGCGGACGGCACCGAGCTCGATCCTCGCACTTCTGCGGGCCATCATCACGAATCCTCTCGTCGTCGGCTGCCTGGCTGGGGGAGCGGCCAATATCAGCGGACTGGGGCTGCCGGACCCTGCGGCCATGGTCCTCGATCCGCTGGCCGCGGCTTCTCTGCCGATCGGCCTGCTGTGCGTCGGTGCCGGGCTCCGCCGATTCTCATTCCGCGCACACGCCGCCGCCATCACCTCGTCGACGCTCATCAAGCTCATCGTCGTGCCGGGACTGTCTCTGCTCATGCTCGCGGTCTTCGACGTGCCGCCGGTGCCGGCTCTCGTCGGCATGATCTTCCAGGCGATCGCCACGGCAAGCTCGGGATACGTGATGGCCAGACAGTTGGGCGGGGACGCGAAGCTCATGGCCGCCCTCATCGCCGGCCAGACCGTGGTCATGCTCATCACTCTGCCGTTCGTACTGCTTCTCGCTCACGCCGTCCTTGGTTGAGCTTGGAGCCAGGTGAAGCGCAGACAGGCGAAGGCGCAGAGAGGGCGGTCGGTTCCTGTGTGGAACCGACCGCCCTCTCGTGGCGATTGCGCACTGTGCGCGTCAATCATGCATGAGTGCGGAACTCAAGCAATACGCGCATGGATCACGCGATGTGCGCGTCGATCACTCGCTGTCAGCGGTGATATCGGGGTGACGCGAGCCGAGCTCGGAGTCGATGCGGAGCACTCCTGCACCGTCGTCGCCGACACGCTCGAGGCGGCCGATGATCTCGGAGATGCTCGACTCCTCTTCGACCTGCTCGTCGATGAACCAGTGCAGCAGCGGCAGCACGTCGAGGTCGGCCTCGGACTGCGCGGTGCGGTAGATGTTGCGGATCGATTCGGAGACCTTCTCCTCATGTGCCAGTGCGGCCTTGAAGAAGTCGATCGGCTGCGATCCGGAGACCTTCGGTGCTGCGATGTCGCCGATCTGCGGGGCGAAGTCGCGGTCGAGGCAGTGCTGGGTGAACTTCGCGGCGTGGACCTGTTCCTCTTCGGACTGGGCGCGCATCCAGCGCGTCATTCCGGGCAGATCGAGATCGTCGAGCTGGATGGACAGCTGGAGGTAGACGAGGGAGGCCTCGAGTTCGAGGGTGACCTGCTCGTTGAGGACCTTCTGCATGGCGGGGCTCAGGTGCATGTATTACTCCTTTGCGATTCGAGACGGATCCGTTCCGCCTGCTCAGATACTATCCTGACACCTTTTCTAGAATGGTTCCAGTGTGGAAAGGCTCGGCAAACTCTCCGCAGGTTTGCCATACCTGCCCCATCTTCGGACAGCTCAGATCTGTGGGTGACGCAGGTGATGACCGGTAGCGGCTTCGAAGGCGTGGGCGATGCGCAGTAGCTCGACATCGGCTCCCGGCCGGGCCACGATCTGCACACCCACGGGCAGGCCCGAGTCGGAGAATCCGGCGGGCACGGAGATCGCAGGGCACCCTGTGGCCGAGATCAGGCACAGTGCGCGCATCCAGTCGAGATAGTTCGACAGCTCCACTCCGTTGATCTCGGTGGGGTATTCGACCGAGGCGTCGAACGGCAGCACCTGGCACGTCGTGAGCACGAGGACGTCGGCGCTCGAGAAGAAGCGTTCGACCTCCGAATGCAGGCGTGCCCGCGCGGCCTCAGCGGAGGCCACCTCGGCGCCGGTCAGCTCGAGACCCATTCGGAGGTTCCAGACCACCGAATCCTTGATCCGGTCCGGGTTGGCCTCATAGAGCGCGCCCCAGGATCCGACGAAGTCGAGTGCTCGGCGCACCCCGAACACCTCGTCGGCGTCCGTGAGGTCGGGGATCGTTCCCTCGACTCGGGCACCGAGGTCGGTGAAGACCTGAGCCGTCCCGCCGACGATGTCCACCACCTCCGTCTCGACAGGAAGGAGGCCATCGAGGTCGGGGGAGAAGCCGATGCGCACTCCCGTGAGATCGGGGGAGTAGCCTGCACCGAGCCCGAATTCGGGGAGGTCGAAGACACCTCCCGATTCGGGCAGCGACGCCGGTGCCGTGGGTTCGGGACCGGAGGCCACGCTCATGAGCAGCGCGACGTCGGAGACGGTGCGGGCCATGAATCCGGACTGGGCGAGCCAGGAGTACGGATTCGCCGGTGGGGTGTGCGGGATGCGCCCGTTGCTCGGGCGGAAGCCGACGACATTGTTGAACGAGGCCGGCGAGCGCAGGGACCCGCCCATGTCCGAGCCGTCACCGGAAGCCTGGATGCCTGCGGCCAGTGCGGCACCCACCCCGCCCGATGATCCGGAAGCCGATTTGGTCCGGTCGTAAGGGTTGACGGTCGTGCCGAACACCTCGTTGAAGGTGTGGGAGCCGGCCGCGAACTCCGGCACGTTGGTCTTTCCCGTCGTCGTGATTCCGGCGGCCTTGAGCCGGGCGATGATGAGGGAGTCGGTGTCGGGTACGCGGTCGGCCATGATGGGGGAGCCCCAAGTGGTGCGCATTCCGGCGGTGTCGTGGGTGTCCTTGTGGGTCATCGGCACCCCGTGCAGCGGCCCGAGGCTTTCACCTTGGGCCAGAGCCTCGTCGGCAACGGCGGCGCTGGCATAGGCCGCCTCGTCATCGCGGGTGACCACAGCATTGATCGCGGGATTGACCTGATCGATGCGGTCGAGGTGATCGTCCAGCGCCTCGCGGGCCGAGATCTCCTTCGCAGCGATTCGGGCGGCGAGTTCCCGGGTGGACAGCCAGCGCAGTTCCTCGCTCATCGGGTCACCGCCCGACCTTGCTCAGCACTGCGGTCAGAGCGGTGCGGAGTCCGGTTGTCAGGGTGGTCTCGACGTCGTCGGGGGCGAAGAAGGGCGAATGGTTGCCCGCAGGTGCTTCGTCGCCGGTGAACTTCGCATCGGAGTAGCCGCCGAAGAACCAGTACACGTAGGGGACTCCGATGTCATCGCCGAAGGCACCGAAGTCCTCGCTGCCGGTGACCGGGTCTTCGACGTGGACGTGCTCGGATCCGAGCTCAGCGGTGGCGGCGTCGACGAAGGCTCCGGTCTCCTCGGGATCGTTGTAGCAGCGGGGGAAGCGGTACATGTCCTCGATGAGGGGCTCGGGTGCGCCGGAGGCCTGCGCCTCGGCGAGGATGATGCGGCGGACTCGGTCGAGGACCAGCTCGCGGACATCCTCGTCGAAGGTGCGGATGTTGAGTTTGAACTCCGCTGAGTCGGGGATGATGTTCTCTTTGAGGCCGCCGTGGAAGGTGCCCACGGTGACGACCGCCATGTCGCGACCGGAGATCTCCCGGGAGACGATCGACTGCAGCCGGGTGATCATGAACGCGCCGAGGACGATCGGGTCGATCGCCGCCTCCGGCTGGGAGCCGTGGGCCTGTCTGCCCTTGACCGTGACCTTGAGGCAGTCGGACATCGCCATGGCAGTACCGGACGAGACGTAGACGTGGCCGGCGCGTCCCGGCCACACGTGCTGCCCGAAGATGACCTCGGGGCGGACGATCGAGTCCCAGAGTCCGTCGTCGAGCATCGCCCGCGCTCCTTCGCCGGTCTCCTCTCCGGGCTGGAAGAGCATGACGACGGTGCCCGACCACAGGTCGCGGTGTTCGACGAGGGAAGCGGCGAGGTAGAGTCCGACGGTGATGTGGGTGTCGTGGCCGCAGCCGTGCATCACCTTCGTCGTCGATCCGTCGGGAAGCGTGCCTTCGGCGGTCGATGCGTAGTCGAGTCCGGTGTCCTCGGTGATGGGCAGTCCGTCCGTGTCGGCACGGTAGCCGACGACGGGCCCCTCACCGTTCTCGATGACGGCGACGATGCCGGTCCCTCCGAAGGTCTGGGTGCTCAGTCCGAGCTCGTGCAGACGCTTCTCGATCTGCCCGGCGGTCCACGTCTCCTGCATGGAGAGCTCGGGGGAGCGGTGGAAGTCCTTGTAGTCGCCGAGGATGCGGTCGAGGTTCTCCTCGATCGCGGAGGTGAACACGGGGTTGAGCGTCATGATGTCCTTTCATCGTGGTTGCCTCCATGCTGGCAGATGCCGGAGACGGGTGGTTCTGCTGTTCGATGGGTGGCCGGGTGGTCAGTTGATGCCGACGTTCTCGCCGTCATCGCCCCGCCGGTCCGTGATGCTCTTCTTCCGGGTGAACCAGGTGATGGCGATGGTGAGGAGCACGACGATGGCGACGTCGCCGGGAGCGAGAACGGGAACGAGCGGAATGAGGACGAAGATGATGAGCGCGGCGATGCCGAGCGCGATGAGCGTCGACTTGACCTGGCGCAGTGAGGCGATGAGCTGGACGGTGACTCCGCCGAGGATGGCCGGCAGGATGTAGAGCTTCGCTATGAGGGTCACCGATTCGGGGATGAGCGTGAGCAGCCAGGTGCCGAGGATGCCGACGAAGAGCACCATCGAGGCGACGTGGATGATCGCTGCCCCGCAGATGGCCATCGTCGCAGCGTATTCGCCCTTGCGGGTGCCCGGTTTCGCTCCGATCGTGTCCTGCGCGACGATTGCCGAGGGCAGGAGTTTGTTCGAGATGTTGCCGATGAGGAATGCCTGGTACATCCCGGCCGGTCCGAGGATGGGGAAGTAGGTGAGCGGTTCGACGATCCAGAACACCCCGTAGACGGCGAAGACTGCGAGGAAACCGGTGATGATGGTGCCGAAGTCGATGTCGGCATCGGCGACGAAGAGCAGATAGAACGGCACCGAGGTGGCGATGAGGAAGCCGATGAACAGCGTGATCGACCCCCATTTCGTCGTGGTCCGTTCGAATGCTGCGTGGGAGGGTGCGGTGATGATGGATGACATGGTCTTCTCCTCAGGCTGCCGGGGCGCCGAGTCCGGCGTAGTGGGCGGAGTAGGCGGCGACGAGTCCGACGAGCAGCGAGATCCCCAATCCCCATTCCTTCAGCCAGGGCAACTTCAGTCTCTGTGCGAGGAAGAGGCAGATGGTCATGGTGATCGCGGAGGCGACGACGGCGATGACGTGGGTCGGCGATTTCGGGAGTTCGCGGAAGGTCAGTGCCGCGAAGGCTGCGAGCAGTGCGGCGCCGGGGATGATGGACATGAGCGCGGGATTGACCTTCTCCAGCTTGTGGGAGCTGCGCTTGAAGATCGGGGTGAGGACGAGGGTGCAGATCATCCAGCCTGCTCCCGAGAGGCTCATCGCCATGAGCGCGACGATGAAGACGCCGCGGGTGAAGGACTCATCACCGAGGTTCGCGCCCATGGTTCCTGCCGCGATGGAGGCGGAAGCCACCTCGGTGGCGGCTGAGCCGATGAGGCCGACGCGGACGACGACCGGGGGAGTGCCGAACAGCGGCAGCAGGGCGATCGCCACGAGCACGACGGACAGCGAGGGCCCGATCGCTGCGACCCCGCCGGCGCGGAAGGCGGCCCTGACCTCACGCTGGCTCATTCCGGCCGATTCGGCGTTCTTCCGCACGGCACTCATGTAGATGAGCGATTGGACGACGACGACTCCCATCACCGCCGACGCCAGGATCCACAGGATCGGTGTGTTGGCGAGTCCGATGTAGTCGGCTGAACCGCTGGTCAGCATCATGGCGGGGGTCCTCACTTCGCTGTTGTCGGCTGGGACGCGAGGAGTCCACGACGGCGTGTACTCGAGCGCGTATTCCAGTAACGTAACCCGAGTAAGGCGCAGATCACAGAGTCTGGGTCCGAGTTCCCACCCATTGAGAACGGCAGAGTCGATCAGCGTCATGAGCAGAATCGATAAGGCGTCAGTGAGGAGACCCATGACCATGGAGGCGAGTGTCGACGTGCACCTCGACCGCGCGGAGGAATGTTGGGTCTCCGCGCTCGAAGGCGTGCGCGCCGAGGATCTCGATGCCGAGAGCGGCTGCCCGGAGTGGACGAATCGCGAACTGATCAATCACCTCGTCGGCGGGGGACTGCGCTACGCGAAGCTGCTCGCGCAGGCGCCGCCGGCCGAGGTCGAGGCGACGCGCGGGATGGACCACCTCGGCGAGGATATGGTCGGATCGTTCTGGGCCCACGAGCGGACCTTCCGGTCATTGGCGGGGGAGTGCGACCTCGAGGTGACCGTGCCTCATCGCATCGGTCCGATCCGGGGCCGGCAGCTCGTGCGGATGCGCATCCTCGAACTCGCTCTGCACGCGGCCGACCTGTCGCGGGGGACCGGGGTGCCGTGGCTGATCGACGACGAGCTCGCCGAGTACATTGCGGCCGAACTCGGTGATCTCATCATCGACCTCGGGGCGACCGGTGGATATGCGCCGCCGCAGCGCGAGGACGGTGCGGCGGCGTCACCGGCTGAGCGCGTGCTCAGGATCTCCGGTCGCTGAGCGGCTCTGCGCCGACTACTGCGTCTTCTTCTTCGAGATGTGCATGGTGATGTGCGCGGTGACGAAGACATTGCCGTCGGCGTCGATGACGTCGACGGGTACGACGAGGTCGAACTTCTCGTCGCCGAAGACCGGGATCTCACCAATACGGGCGATCGCGCTCACGTTCGTCGAAGCCTTGGCCTTGTATTCGACGGTCATTCCTGCGGGAATCCAGCGATGAGTCGCGGGGACCGTGGCCTCGGTCAGCATGCCGCCGGCGATCTCTGCCATATTGCACGAGGCGATTGCGTGGTAGGTGCCGATGTGGTTACGCACCCCACGGCGATTCGGCGCACTGACGCGACAGTAGCCCGGGCGCATCTCGTGGATGAGCGGGTGGACGGTGCGGAAATAGGGAGCTTTGAAGCACACGGCCTGGGTGAACAGGCGTTTGCCCAGGGGTTTGTCCTGCAGCTTCTTCCACAGCGAGTTGATCTTGCCGCTGCCGGGAATTGCTGTGATCGGTGTGGAGTCTGTGGTCATCGTTGTGTCCTTCCGAGCGGCGGACCGGCGTCCATGCAGTCGGATGGGTCTGATCGTTCGCCGCTTCTGTGAGCTAAGTTACCTTTCAGTAGACTCTATCAGGCAGGTGTTCTCACTCACAGTCGGCCCATTCGGCAAGGGTATGGTCCCGAGTGCGCTCGAGCAGCTCGCGGAGTGCGTCTCGGTCGACGTTGTCCAGACGGGTGAGATACAGGCATGCCTTGCCGCTGCGGTAGGCGCCCAGCCGCGTCACGAGATCGGGCCAGCGGCCCTCGAAGTCGCTGGTGAGGTAGATCGTGTGCTGACGTGCAGCGGGGGAGAAGGCCAGGACCGGCATGGCTCCGCTGTGGCCCGATTCGTATCTGTAGGTCACTTCGCCGAAGCCGACGATCCGTGATGCCCAGATGACCGGCTGTTCGCCGGAGACCTCGCGAAGGAGTTCGATGAGCTCGTCGGCTTCGGCGCGTCGCGGGCCCTGGGCTCGGTCGAGGATGTCAGCGACTTGCTCGTTGGTCGGCCTCATCGCCGGTGTCCGCTGCGCCATTTCACATCCTGATTCATTGTCGAAGTGACATCCATGTCGGTGCCATCGTTTCGTCAGTGTCCACCCTAGACGCAGAGGTGGGGACACAGCGGCGGGGAGCGGTCCCCAGTTCTCTACTTAACATAATGTATATTATCGGCGTTACACCCAAAGCGCAGGCAGTAAGCGTGGATACCTTGCCTGCCAACGTATCCGCCCTCAGTAACGAATGACACAGACAACGGTGGCCGCGAACGACCATCATATCGTTCGCGGCCACCGTGGAGTCGTCGACGAACGTCTGAGACGTACGGACGCAACCGTGACGCTGGGTGCAGCGGAATCAGCCGCCGACGGTGACGTTGCCGCCGAGGCCGACCTTGCCGCTGCCCTTCGAGCCGCCGTCATCCTTCTTGCCGCCGCCGTCATCTGCAGCGCCATTGGACTTCGTCAGCCCGGCCTTCTTTCCACAGGTCGGCCATGCGCCCGGGCCCTGCTCCTTGAGGACCTTCTGAGCGATGCGGATCTGTTCCTTCTTACTGTGCTCGTCGGCGGTGCCCGAACCGCCGAAGCCGTTCCAGGTCTGCTTGGAGAACTGCAGGCCGCCGTAGTATCCGTTGCCGGTGTTGATGTGCCAGTCACCGCCGGATTCGCATTCGGCGACCTTGTCCCAGACGCCTCCCGAGGCGGCCTGTGCCGGTGCCGCTGCGCTGATGCCGGTCATTCCGGCGGCTGCGACCGCGCCGGCACCGACGAGCAGGGCGACCTTGCGAAGGCTTGTGCTGTAGAGGTTCACTGTGTATCTCCAAAGTACGACTGCATTTCGATTCTGTAACCCGGCCGTTACCGAGCCGTTATACACCGTAACGGATACAGCAGTGAGAGTGAACCTCTATCCGCTCCTGACGCATCCGAATCGCCTCAGTGCAGCCTCAACGGAGTCTGAGTGTCACTGCCCTACGTAGGCCGCCAGGTGCCGTGCCGTCAGACCCGCTGCATGCTCACCGGCCGTTTCAACGAGTTCTGCCGGACTGCCCGTGAAGACGATGCGTCCGCCGTCGTGTCCCGCTCCAGGACCCAAGTCGATGATGTGGTCGGCGTGTGCCATGACCGCCTGGTGGTGTTCGATGACGATGACGCTGCGACCGGCGTCGACGAGCCGATCGAGCAGCCGCAGCAGGTTGTCGACATCGGCGAGGTGCAGACCCGTCGTGGGTTCGTCGAGGATGATCATCTGAGCCGCATCGGCGGCCTTGGCCGAGAGGTGAACGGCGAGTTTGAGTCTCTGTCGCTCTCCCCCGGACAGCGTCGTCAACGGCTGTCCGAGGCTGACATAGCCGAGCCCCACCTCGGCGAGGATGGCGAGGATCTTCACGACCGCGGGAATCCGAGACGCTCCTGACGCGAAATGCTCGATGGCCGCAGTCACCGGCAGGTCGAGGACCTCACGGATATTCAGCCCGCCGAGCAGATACTCGAGCACCTCGGGCTGGAATCCCTTGCCCTCGCATTCGTCGCAGGGAGCAGAGACCCCACCCATGAGCGCCATGTCCGAATAGATGATTCCGGCCCCACCGCACCCCGGGCAGGCGCCCTCCGAGTTCGCACTGAAGAGGGCCGGCTTGACTCCGTTGGCCTTCGCGAAGGCCTTGCGTATGGGTTCGAGCATGCCCGTGTACGTCGCCGGGTTGCTGCGTCGCGACCCCTTGATCGGTGCCTGGTCGATCATCACCACGCCAACGCGTCCACGCAGCGACCCTTCGACGAGGCTGCTCTTGCCAGATCCCGCCACGCCGGTGATGACGGTGAGCACACCGAGCGGCACGTCGACGTCGACGTCGTCGAGATTGTGCGACGATGCTCCCCTGATCTCGAACGAACCGTCGGGTTCGCGCACTGTCTCCTTGATCGCCGCGGTGTATCCGAGGTGTCGACCGGTGAGCGTGTCCGATTCGCGCAGCTCGTCGACGGTGCCGGTGAAGGTCACCTCTCCCCCGCTGCTGCCCGCTCCGGGTCCGAGGTCGACGACGTGGTCGGCGATGCGGATCGTCTCGGGTTTGTGCTCGACGACGAGAACCGTGTTGCCCTTGTCGCGCAGCGCCAGGAGCAGATCGTTCATCGCTTCGATGTCGTGCGGGTGCAGTCCGATCGTCGGTTCGTCGAAGACATAGGTCACATCGGTCAGGGAGGATCCGAGGTGGCGCACGAGCTTGATCCGCTGCGCCTCTCCCCCGGACAGCGATCCGGCCGAACGGTCGAGGGAGAGATACCCGAGACCGATGTCGGTGAACGCCTGCACATCGGCCCGCAGATTGCTCAGCAGCACCGAGGCGGCGGGGGCCTCGACCCGATCCAGCCAGTCATGGATGTCCGAGATCTGCATGGCACACACCTCGGCGATGGACTTCCCGGCCAGCAGCGAGGAGCGGGCGGCGGCGTTGAGACGGGTGCCCTGGCACTCGGGGCAGACCGTGTAGACGACAGCGCGGTCGACGAATTCGCGGATGTGCTTCTGCATCGCCTCCCGGTCCTTGGACAGAAACGAGCGGCGGATGCGCGGGAGGAGTCCGTCGAAGGTGAAGTTCGTGCCGCTGATCCGAATCTTCTCCCCTTCGGCATGCAGCAGATAGTGGCGTTGCTGCTCCGAATAGTCCGCGACCGGCTTGTCGGGATCGAAGTATCCGGACTCGGAGAACATGCGCACCGACCATCCGCCGGATTTGTACCCGGGGATCGTGATGGCTCCGTCGTTGAGCGATTTCGACTCGTCGACCACCTCGGCGATGGCGATGTCCGTGGCCGTGCCCATGCCTTCGCAGTGCGGGCACATGCCGCCGTTGACGGAGAACTCCCGCCGCTCGACCTGCTTGCCCTCGCCCTTGTCGATCGTCACCGCGCCCCTGCCGCTCACGGTCGCGACATTGAACGAATACGCGTTCGACGATCCGAGGTTCGGTTCGGCCAGACGGGCGAAGAGGGTGCGCAGCTTCGCGTTGATGTCGGACACCGTGCCCACCGTCGAGCGCGGATTGGCTCCGATGCGCTCCTGGTCGACGAGGATGGCCGTCGTCAGCCCCTCGAGGACGTCGACCTCGGGGCGGGCCATGGCAGGCATGAAGCCCTGGACGAACGCCGAATAGGTCTCGTTGATCATCCGCTGGGATTCCGCAGCGATGGTGTGGAAGACGAGCGAGCTCTTGCCCGAACCGGACACGCCGGTGAACACGGTCAGCCGACGTTTGGGGATCTCGACGGAGACGTTCTTGAGGTTGTTCTCGCGCGCTCCGTTGACGCGGATGAGGTCGTGGCTGTCGGCTGTGAGCACGCGCTCAGCCTCTCTGCTGGATGCGGATCATGTTCCCGGCAGGATCGCGCAGGGCGCAGTCGCGCAGTCCATAGGGCTGATCCATCGGCTCCTGCACGATATCGGCTCCCTTGGCCTCCACCTCGGCGAAGACTGCGTCGACATCGGGGCTGGCCAGGACGATGGCGCCGTAGCTGCCCTTGGCCATGAGCGTCTCGATGACCTCTCGCTCCGTCTCACTGATCGTCGGGTCGGTGACGGCGGGGGTGAGCACGATGGAGGTGTCCGGCTGGTCGGCGGGACCGACGGTGAGCCAGCGCATCTGACCCGAACCGACGTCGAGGCGGAGTTCGAATCCGAGGACATCGCGGTAGAAGGTCAGGGACTCCTCGGGATCGACATGGGGCAGGAAACTGGCGTTGATCGAGATATTCATGTGAGCAATCGTAGACGGCTCAGGCGGGTGGGACTTCTCGATTCCTGACCGGTCGCAGCGCATTCTTCACCACGATCGTCGGCAGCCGATGCTGATCTGCGACGGCGGAGTCGCGGTAGGCCCGTGGTGAACAGCCGACGAGTTCGCTGAAACGGGTGCTGAAGGTGCCCAGGGACGAGAACCCGACGGTGAAGCAGATGTCGGTGATCGAGAGATCACCGCGCCTGATCAGCGCCATCGCCCTCTCGATCCGACGGGTCATGAGGTAGGAGTAGGGCGATTCGCCGTACGCTGCCTTGAATCCGCGGCTGAGATGGCCGGCGGACATGAATTCGCCGGCAGCGAGGGATTCGACGCTCAACGGGCGGTCGAATTCCCTGTCGATGCGATCACGGACCCGTCGCAGGGCCGTCAGCTGCTGCCTCATTCGCCGTGGACGCCCTGGCGCAGGGTCTCACCGCGGAAGAACGCCGGGTGACGGAACGATTGGACGATCATGATGACCACACCGAGGAGAAGCACCCCGATTCCGAGGACGAAGACGAGTCCGATGCCGAACACCGACGAACCGGAACCGTAGGCGGGGTCGAGGGAGTCGATGGCGGTGGTGACGAAGATGACGAGGAGGGTCACTCCCCCGATGAGCGGGAACAGGAACCGGAAGAACACGGTGCGCGCCGAGTCGAACAGGGAGCGTCGGAAGTACCAGATGCACGCCAGGCCGGTGATGCCGTAGTAGAAGCAGACCATGAGACCCAGTGCGGTGATCGTGTCCCACAGGGCGTTCTCCGACAGCAGCCGCATGACGACGTAGAAGATGATCGCGGCCGCCGCCGAGGTGATGGTGGCCACCGAGGGCGACTTGTACCGACGCGAGATCCGTCCGTACTTCTCCGGCAGGGCGCCGTAATGGCCCATCGCGAGGATCGTGCGCGAAGGTGAGACCATCGTCGCCTGCAGCGAGGACAGGGAGGACGAAAGCACGGCGATCGAGACTAGCACCGCGAACGGGCCCATCACAGGGGTGGCCAGCGCCGCGAAGATCGACTCCTGATTGTCCGGGTTGCCGGCGCCGAGTCCTTCGGTGCCGACTCCGGCGAACGAGATGACGGCGACGGTGCATGCGAGGTAGATGATGACGATCGCGAGGATCGTGAGCATGGCGGCCCGGCCGGGCGTCTTCTCCGGGTCCTTGGCCTCCTCGTTCATCGTGATCACCGTGTCCCATCCCCAGAACAGGAAGATCGACAGGGACACGGCGGCCGCGACGGTGGAGAAGTCGCCGGCGGTCAGCGGGTTGAACCAGTCGAGTGAGACCGGAGTCGGGTCGAAGGCGGTGCCGCCGCCGACCTGGACGAGTGCGGCGATGACGAACCAGCCCAGAGCGAGGACCTGGAAGGCCACGAGCCACACCTGCAGCTTCTCGGTCGCCTCGACGCCTCGATAGGAGATCCACGCTGCGGCCGCGGTGAGCAGCACGGTGACGGGGATGTTGATCCACAGGACACGGGTGAGTTCGGCGATCTGCGGGTCCCCGACGATCTGCGAGAGCAGCAGGAAGAGGAAGTCCACGGCCACTGCCGCAAGGTTCGAGAGCACGAGGACGGTGGCGGCGACGAGCCCCCAGCCGCCCATCCAGCCCAGCCATGGACCGAAGGCGCGGGTGGCCCATGTGAACGTCGTACCCGAGTCGGGCATCGACGTATTCAGCTCCCGGTAGCCGAAGACGACGAGGAGCATCGGCACGAAGCCGATGAGCAGGATCGCCGGGGTGTGCACACCGACCTCGGAGATCGTCGGTCCCAACCCCGAGGTGAGCGTATAGGCCGGTGCGATGCAGGAGATGCCGATGACGGCTCCCCCGATCGCACCGATCTTTCCGGCGGAGAGTCCCTTCGAACTCAGACCCCCGGCGGTCGTCGACGCTGACTGCGGTGTGCCGTCCATGGTCAGGAGGTTTCGCCGAGGATCGCCTCGGCTGTGGCGGTGCCGATCCTCACCGCGCCGTCGACGTGCTGATAGCCCGCCGCGGCGATGTCCGAACTCGCGAAGTGCAGCGGACCGACGGGGTCGTTCTGGAACCGTCCCCAGCGAGACAGCCCGCCGAGGTCGTAGCTCGTCGCATAGGCTCCGCGGGTCCATTCCTCGGCACCGAAGTCGGAGAGGTAGAAGACGCGCGGGTCGAGTGCCTTGGGTCCGAGGAATTCGGCGAGGGCCTCGAGGATGCGCCTCCGTCGGGTCTCTTCGTCGAGTGCCCACATCGCATCGGCGTTGACGTCGGAGATGAACCCGACGAGGGTGCCCTGCTCTTCCCCGTGGTTCGTGTTGTCGTAGATCTCCTGGACGAGGCGTGAGGCTCCGAACCCCGTGCCGCAGAGTCCGTCCTCGCGCCAGAACGGCGCGTCGTAGGTGGCATGGACCTTGATGACCAGGCCCATCGACTGGTGCTGGTGGAAGATCTGCTGCAGACGGGGCAGCGGCGGGTCGTAGCTGATGCGCGAGTAGAGGTTCGGCGGCACCGCGAGGATCGCTCGGTCGGCACGGACGCTGAGGGCATCGGTGCTCACCTGTACGCCCTCGTCGGACCACGCGATGCTGCGCACCGGCTGTCCGAGGCGGACGACATCGTCGCCGAGCTCCTCGGCCATCTGCACGGACACCGACTGCATCCCGCCGACGACGCGGCGGTCGAGGATGAAGTGATCATCGACGAGGTGGGTGAACGATCCCGCCGAGGCGGCCATGAGGATCGCCTGCAGTGCGGAGAACGTCGTGGCGGGCTTGGTGAGCATCCCGCCGGCGATGAACAGGCCGATGTTCTCGCAGGCGAGTTCGTCACCGGACTGCTGCCTCAGCCAGTGGTGGAAGGACACCGAATCGAGTTCGGCAGCATCGGCGGCATCCCAGGGCGCTGCCGCGCCGATGCGTGCGGCGAGCTCATCGAGGAGGCCGATGAGTCGCTCCATCTCCGCTTGGGTCGACTCCCCCACGGGGAACATGTCGCCGTCATAGACCGTACGGGTTCCGTCCGGGGCGATGTAGACACTCTTGCCCTCCCGATACCGCGGGTAGGTCTCCTTGCCGAGTTCGTCGACGAGGCCGAGCAGAGCTGTTTGGTCCGGAGAGATCCACTGACCGCCGAGTTCGTACATCTGACCGTCGATGTGTTCCGTCCAGGTGCGGCCGCCGACACGGTCGCGGGCTTCGAGAACGATGACCTCCCTGCCCTCGGCTCGCAGTCGGCGGGCCGCGCTCAGGCCGGAGGGGCCGGCTCCGATGACGACGACGTCACAGGTTTCTGCGGACATGGCGATCTCCTTCTGAAGCGACAGCGGTGGCTTCAGACTAGCCATGTGACGGGCGCCTGCCAAGGCGGATTCGTCGAATGCGGATTCCGCACCGGGAGGGTCGGTCAGCGGAACGCGCGCGCATCCGCCGCAGGGTCATCCTCCAGGGCGGCGATGAAGCTCCACGAATTCGGGCGCGACCCGTCGAGATCGTTGAATCCGTAGTGGGTGGCCAGACTGTGGGTGTCCTGCGTGGTGGTGTTGAACCGATGTCGGTCGGGGTCGGGGGCCAGCGCCACGACGGAACGACCGAGCAGATGGGGAGTCTCGGAGATCGCGAAGTCACGCGGCGGTTCGCTTCGATTCTCGTCGAGCGAGTCGCGCATCCAGTTGTCCTAGTCTGTGTCGAAGAGGTCGAGCATCATCTCCGAGCGCAGCCATCCGGGCGTGAGGGCGACCGCTGTGGCCCCGACCGTGTCGAGTTCGTGGCCGAGGCCGAATGCCAGGCGGTTGACCGCGGTCTTCGTGAGGTCGAGGAAGATGTTCTCCCGGTAGTGGATGGCGTTGTAGGCCGCTGTGCCATCGGTGGTCGCAGATATGGGATTCGGCCTGACCGCCCTCGGCGGTGATGAGCGAGACGGTGCCTTCGATGGTCTCATCTCGTCCGTAGTCGGAGGGCTGCTCGGCTGTCGATCGTCCGGTGCAGTGGACGTAGGCGCCGGCGCGTGCGAGGTCGCGGGCGATGGCACGCCCGGCGCCGCGGATCTCGCCCGGCGTCTCGAGGTCACCGAGCGCACCGCGTACCGAGACCTGACCGATCTGTCGCTGATGGGCGTGCCGGTTCTCACCCAGTCGGGTCCGGGCGGCGGAATCCGCCTGATCGGCGATTGGACCTCACCTGTGACGGGGCTGACCCGGGATGAGGTGGATTCGGTGCTCGTCGGAGCCCCCGCGGCCGGGGATCTCGGGCTCTCCGCCGAACTCGCATCGGCACGGGAGAAGATCCTCGCCGAGACCGCCTCGGCGTTCTCCCGGCACATCCTCGTCGATGGACTCGACTGGTTCATGGCGCGGGAGGACCCGCGCGCTCTGAGCACGATCGTCACGGCCCTGCGCACCGCCCGGGGTCTGCGCATCGTCTATGAACGGAAGGGAGAGACTCGTCCGCGGACGCTCATTCCGCTCGGCCTCGTCATCATGGCTGGTCGCTGGTATCTCGCGGCGCAGCCGCCGGGATGCCGACCCCGGACCTACCGGGTCGCTCGGCGTCCGGTTACGGCTGACTCTGGCCCGCACCGATGATCTGCTGCGGGCCGTGCCCGGCAGAGTCACCGGAACCCGCCGAGGTGGCCGTGAGCCAGCTCATCACCGTTCCCGACCTCACCGTCGTCTCCCCGATGCACATCCGCCGCGACCTGCACGATCGTGCGGTGGCCGCGGCGGAGAGCAATCGGTGACCGGTCAGAGACCTGCGATCATCGGGCTGCTGAGATCACTGGACTTCGTACTTGCCGTTGATCTGTCCGGCGCCGACTCCGCCGACGGCCTCCATGGCGGCCTTGGACAGGTCGAAGCAGCGGTTGCCGTGGTAGGGGCCGCGATCATTGACGCGCACGGTCACCGACTTGCCGTTCGCGGTGTTCGTGATCTTCACCTTCGACCCGAAGGGCAGAGTCTTGTTCGCGGCGGTGAGCTTGTTCGTATCGAAGCTCTCGCCGTTGGCAGTCTTCTTCCCGTCGAATCCGTCCCCGCCGCCGTAGTAGGACATCGGGCAGCTGCCGGATTCGCCGGCGGACTTCCCTGAGTTCGAGGGGCCGTCGTTCTCATCGGCCGATCCGCCCGACGAGGAACCTCCGGATTCTCCGCCGGATGACTCCTCAGGGGTCTTCTCCGACGTCGGCTTGGGGCTCGGAGTCTCTGTCTTCGCTTCGAGCGAGAGTTCTTCCGGCTTCTCCTTGGCCTGCTTCTTCGCCTTGGCCAGGGCATCGTCGGTGGCCGTGGTCGGTGTGACGGCGGAGACCGCTGGCGCTTCGGCGACGACTTCGCCGTTCGACGTGGAATCGTTGGGCACCATGGCCAGGCTCGAGGCGACGACGGCCGCGGTGGCGGCGGTCGGCACGATGAAGGCTGAGAGCACGGGACGGGTGCGCACAGTTGCGAGCACTCCCCCGGCGGTGTTCTGACCGGTCTGCGGCGAATGCCGACCGGACTTCTTCTTCGCGGTCAGTGCCGAGAAGATCGAACCGCTCCGCTTGGTGCTCGGTGCTGAGTGTCTGCCCACTGGTGATGTTCCTCGTCGTCTGAGAGTGTCTCGCGAACTCGGAATTGCGGGGAAGCCTCATCGCAGCACTGCTGGCGAGCAGGGACACCGAGTTGACGGATCAAGTTATCGGATCGTTATCTCAAAGCATTCTAGTTAAGGAACTGTTACAAATGCAATGCGGCACACCGTTTCGGCGTGCCGCAGAGATGAGAGGCTGCTCACCGTACTTCGGTTCAGCGTTCCTTCCGGGTGACGAGCCTGCGCACGTTATCGGCTCCGGAGGTCACGGTCTCCTGCGCCTTGTCGAAGGCCCTTTCGACCTTCCCGCTGCGCACGGCATCGTCGATCGCATGGGATACGGAACCGAGCGCCTTGTTCACGGTGGACTCCGCGCTCTCGATGAGACGCTGCGATGAGGTCGCCTCGCGCACGTTCTTCACGCCGCTGCTCGCCGCACCATAGGCACGACCGGCTGCGCGACGGACTCGCTCTGTCGGTGTCTTCGCGGTCGCGTCGATGACGTCGTCGGGTTCGATGGGTTCGCGGTGTGAGCTCATGTCTCCATCCTTGACGACCCGGCCTGCCAGGTCAACACCCGGCTAGGATCGGACTATGAATTCCCAGCCGAAGGTCACTCCCGGCCCAGACATCATCGCTCACCGTGGCGGACTGTGGGCGGGAATGAGCGAGAACACCCTCGAGGCCTTCCGCGCCGCCGCCGATGCCGGAGTGCACTGGATGGAGACCGACGTCCACGCATCGGCCGACGGCGTCCTCTTCGTTGCGCACGATGCGGATCTCGCGCGCATCGCGGGACGACCGCACAGCATCCGGGAGCTGCCCGCCGCCGAACTCGACGACGTCGAGCTCATCGCCGGGGGTCGTCTCCCCCGCCTCGAGGAACTCGTCGAGGAGCTTCCCGCCGTGGAGTGGAACATCGATGTCAAAGCCGAGCACAGCATCGGCCCGATGGTCCGCTTCGTCCACAACTTCTCGGTCGATCAGCGGATCCGACTCGCCTCGTTCGACTCCGCGACCCTGCGCCGCCTGCGCACGGCTCTGCCGGGAGTGCGCACCTCGACGGGGACGACGGAGACGGCTCTGTTCGCCCTCGGCGGGCTGCCTCTGATGCCCGACCACGGACCGGTGCCGCTGCCGCCGGACGTCGACGCCCTGCAGGTGCCACGGAGGTTCAAGGGGATTCCGGTGGTCACCGGGGACCTCGTCGACCGCGCCCATGCCAGCGGACTGCTCGTGCATGTGTGGACGATCAACGATGCGGAAGACATGGAGACGCTGTTCACGCTCGGGGTCGATGCCGTCGTCACCGACGATGTGACGACCGGTCTCGAGGTGCTGGCACGGACGCCTCGAACCGGGGAATAGACGGACACGGTAGACTGTTGCACTGCGTCTAAGGTGTGCAGTCGAGTCGGAAGGTCTTAGATATGAGCGAACGCAGTCTCCGCGGAACACAGTTGGGCTCGCGCAGCCTCGAAACCGAAGAGGGCGTCGAGCCGGCACCGCGTCAGATGGTCGAATTCGAGTGCGAGGACGGAACCCGGTTCAAGGTGCCGTTCTCGATCGAGGCCGAGGTGCCCTCGACCTGGGACTCCGGTCTTCACGGCATCGGCGTCCGCGTCGGTGTCAACGAACCGGACGGGGATCCCGTCAAGCATGTGCGCTCGCACTGGGACATGCTCCTCGAGCGTCGATCCTTCGACGAGCTCCAGGTGCTCCTCGATGAGCGCCTCGCGATCCGTCGCGGTGAGGTCCCGGCCCAGAGCTGAGCCGACCGGCGGCGAAACTCTCGCGCCGGAGAGACGATGGGGGTGCAGGTCGTTGACCTGCACCCCTTTTCTCATGCCTGTCCGGCGCCCACACGACCCGTGCGGAACGCTCGCGCCGACTCTTCGGAAGGCGCGTGAGCGCCGTTCAAGCGGCAGCGCGGATGTCGATCGGTGCGCCATTCGACATCCGCGCGCCGCCTTGATCGAGGAGCGTCCTCCCGTCGTTCAAGCCGGAGCGCGTCTGTCGACCCGAGGGCCAATCGATACCTGCGCGCGGCCTTGATTGAGGTGAGTGCCGGCGCACATGGTCAGGTCCCCACACTCCTGCCCAGACAGAAGTCTCTGCTCAAGCGAGCTTCGAGCGGCCGAAGAGTCGTCGCAGCTGATTGCGCCGCCGCGTCAGCCCCCAGCCGGCGACCTTCGTGAACGCCTCGGAGATGATCGATCCGCTCATCTTCGACTCACCGAGCTCACGCTCGACGAAGACGATGGGCACCTCGGCGATGCGGAAACCGGCCTCGACGGTGCGGTAGGTCATATCGATCTGGAAGCAGTAGCCCTGCGATTGCACGCCGGAGAGGTCGAGCGTTTCGAGGACGGGACGAGTATAGGCGCGGAATCCTGCGGTCGCGTCCCGGACGCCGAGACCCATGACCGCGTTGACATAGACGTTCGCGCCACGGGAGAGGAAGAACCGCGACTTCGGCCAGTCGACGATCTCACCTCCGGGCACCCACCTCGAGCCGATGACGAGGTCGGCCCGCCCCGACCGGGCGATGTCGAGCAGCTGCCCGAGATCGAGCGCACGGTGGGACCCGTCGGCGTCGAATTCGCAGATGATCTCGTAGTCGCGCTCGAGCGCCCATTCGAAGCCGGCGATGTAGGCCATGCCGAGACCGGACTTCTCACTCCGGTGGAGGACGTGGATGCGTGAATCGGACCGGGCCTGTTCTTCGGCCCACTCCCCCGTACCGTCGGGTGAGCCGTCATCGACGATGAGGACGTCGACCTCCGGCTGCGCTTCGAACAGCCCGGACAAGGTCACGGGCAGGGCGAGACGTTCGTTGAATGTGGGGATGACGACGAGGATCTTGGAAAGCACGGACTCCACGATACGCGTTCGCCTGGGAAACAATGAGTCGACACCCCCGCCTTCGGACCACGCCGCCGAAGCAGCGAGTTATCTAATGACGGGAGTGCCGACTCCATCCCACCTGTGCGGAATGTTCACCACGAATCTAGTGGGCCACGGCGACTTTGCAAAATCGCTGTGACCAGCAACGATACCTGAATCTGCAGGTCAGCGGCGCGTGTTCGGCAGAAAGTTTCTTCCGCCGCTCGGCGTGTCGCCTGGACTCAGGCGGAGACCGCAGATGCTCAGAGTGCGATGCGGGTGGGCAACGGCACATCCGGAGCCAGTTCCGGCAGGCCCGGGGTGCCCGACCGAGGGTCTGTGCTCCACGCTGCGACGCGAGGATCGGCGACCTGGACGACGAGCCTCTCGACCCTCCAGCGGACGATGTCCGCATCAGCTCCCGGGACGAGCACTCCGCCGTCCGGGTTGCCGGCAGCGCGATGAGCGAAGCGGGTGGTCGCATTGAAAGCGGCACGCGCGCCGATGCCGTTCTCACCGACGACGGCCGAGCGCACCGTCGCCCACGGCGAGGACTGCGAATGGCTGAACGAGACCTGGGCACCCGCGGCCAGCAGCTGGGAGAGCGGTTGCGGCAGCGCGGGGTCGAGCGTGATCGCGACCCCGCTGCGACCGAGTGCTTCGACGTGTCCCTCGTCGACGGAGAAGTCCAGCAGCAGCCGGTAGCCATGTCGCTGCGCATGAGCGGCGTCGGTGCGCAGGCTCTCCAACACCTCGCCGAGGCGTTCGTTCGAGTCGACGAGGACGAACAGCTGCGTATCCGGCAGGGTCCCGAGCGCGAGGAAGTCCGCCGCCGTCGTCGAGGCCCGCTGTTGCTGGTCACCGTCGCTCAGCTCGGGGTAGTCGACGAGCGACAATCCCTGCGGAGCGTCCGCAGCGAACCGCGCGATCGCCTCGGCGGTGCCGAGCGCATGGACGTGCGTGTATCCCTGGTCGTGCAGTCGCTGCGCCGATGCCGAATCCGCGTCGAGGACGAGTCCGGCGTGGACGATTCCCGGTGTGAGGAAGTCCTCGGCGAGGTCGATCGCCTCGGGGTCGAGGGCCTTCGCCGCTTCGTCGGACCCGATGAACGAGACCTTTCCGTCCGTGTGTCCGAGCGCCGTCGCGAAAGGGTCGGCACTGCTGTATACGTCTCCACCAAAGTACATAGTCACAGCCGATAGGCTACACCGCTCCCCCTGTGTCAGATCCGTCGGGTATCGTCATCGATTGTGAAGCCTTTGGTTCTGCTCGATACGCCCGCCCTGTACTACCGCGCCTTCTATTCGGTTCCGGATTCGATCGTCAACGACGACGGTCAGCCCGTCAACGCCGTCCGCGGGGTCGTCGACACGGTGGCGCAGATGATCCGCCGCTTCGATTCCGCACGCGTGGTGGCGACGATGGATGCGGACTGGCGCCCGGCCTTCCGCACCGCGATCATGCCCGAATACAAGGCCGCCCGCGTCAAGGACGAAGAGGCCGGCACGGAGATCCCGCCCGAGCTCGCCGGCCAGCTGCCGATCTTATACCGCGTCCTCACCGCCGCAGGGATTCCCATCGCCGAGGCGGCCGGGACGGAGGCCGATGACGTCATCGCCACGATGGCCGCCGAGTCCCGCTCCCCCGTCGTCATCGTCTCCCCCGACCGTGATCTTCTCGCGCTGCTGGACTCCGACAGTGATGTCAGCGTTCTGCGCCCGCGCAAGGGAGGAGAATGGGAGGCCCTGTCCGAGGCCGACCTGCCGGAGGCCTACGGCGTGCCCGACGGCACCCGCTACCGCGAGCTGGCGGCACTGCGCGGCGATCCCTCGGACGGTCTGCCCGGGGCTCCGGGAATCGGCGAGAAGACGGCCGCAACGCTGCTGGAGAACTTCGGCTCCCTCGACTCGATCATCAGAGCCGCGAAGTCCGGGGTCAAGACCGGCGGCCTGAGCCCGAAGCGTGCGGCCACCATCATCGAGGTCGAGGACACGCTGCACAAGACCCTCGAGGTCATGCGGTGCCTGACCGATGTCGATCACGGAATCGACCTCGAGACGATCCCGCACACCGCCGACTTCGCCGCGCTCGAGGCGGCCGCGGCCGGACAGAACATCCGCCGCTCCGTCGACAATCTCATCTCAGCGCTCGAATCCGTCACCCGCTCCCGGCGCGCCCCGGCCGCTGCGGCTGCGCCGGGGCCCTCAGGCGTGTCGGCATCGACGCGGACCGGCGCGGCGGGCTCGCGGTCGTCAGGCGTCACCGACGCCAACGGTTCGACCAGCACAGCCGATTCGTCCGTCGCGGCGCCGTGGATCCGTTCGCGCCTCGTCGGCTTCGACCTCGAGACGACCGGCGTCGAACCGGAGACGGCGCGCATCGTCACCGCCGCGTTCGTCGATTCGGCCAGTGTGGTGCGAACCTGGCTGGCCGACCCCGGCATCGAGATCCCCGAGGCCGCTCGCGCCGTGCACGGAATCACCACCGAATATGCCCAGGCCAACGGCGCACGCGCGGTTGATGTCGTCACTGAGCTGTGTGCGACCTTCGCCGCCCTCCGCGACGAGGATGCCGTCGTCGTCGGCCACAACGTCGTCTACGATCTGTCCGTCATGGCCGCCGAGGTGGCCCGCCACCGCCCCGATATCGACTTCCCGTCCATCATCCCCACGATCATCGACACCTTCGTCGTCGACAAGCAGATCGATCCCTACCGCCGCGGCAAGAGGACGCTGATCGAGACCGCGAAGACCTATCGGGTCGAGCTCCTCGATGCCCACGACGCCTCGGCCGACGCGCTGGCGGCGCTGGACATTTCCCGAGCATTGGCAGAAAAGTCCACGGAAATCGCTGCACTCAGCAACGCCGAGATCATGGCCGCACAGGGCGACTGGAGACGCTCACAGGCCGCAGGACTGCAGTCCTGGCTGCGGAAGAAGGGCAACGCCGACGCGATCGTCGACGGTTCGTGGCCGATGTCCTGAGCGATAGACTCGACACCGACGAACACACGACGAAGGACGACAATGGGATTCTTTTCTCGCCTGCTCAATCGACCCGGCTCTCATGCGGAGAAGACGACGGGCTGGTTCGATCGCTCGGCCGACGACATCGCGACGGCCGGACGCAAGTTCGCCGAACTCAGCGACGCCGAACTCACCGAGGCCGCCGGCGAGGTCTTCGCTTCGGGTTCGCAGCAGGAGACTCTCACCCGCTACTGCGCACTGGCCCGTGAAGCCGGTGAGCGCGCACTCGACGAGAGCGCCTACGACACGCAGCTGCGCGGCCTCATCGGTCTGCTCCAGGGCAGTGTCGTGCAGATGGCCACCGGTGAAGGCAAGACGCTCGTCGGAGCGCTGGCCGCGGCCGGCTACGCCCTGCAGGGTCGGCGCGTCCACGTCGTCAGCGTCAATGACTACCTCGCCGTGCGCGACCGCAACTGGATGAAGCCGCTGTTCGACCTCCTCGGCGTCCGCTCCGCCGCGATCTCGGGCACACAGAAGGACGACGAACGTCGCCAGGCGTACCAGGCGGAGGTCCTCTACGCCTCGGTGACGGAGGTCGGCTTCGACGTGCTCAGGGATCGCTTCATCACCGACGACGCGGACCTGCGGGTCCCCGAACGCGATGTCGTCATCGTCGACGAAGCGGATTCCGTGCTCATCGACGAAGCCCGTGTGCCCCTCGTCCTGGCAGGGTCGTCGAGCGTGCAGGACGCCGATGAGTCCATCGCGGCGCTCGTCTCGCGCCTGACCCCCGACACCGACTTCGAGGTCAGCTCCGACCGCAACGCCGTGGCTCTGACCGATGCCGGAGTCGACAGAGTCGAAGAGGAGCTGGGCGTCGAACTCTTCGGCGAGGACTCCGAGACCCTCGCCGCGGTGAATATCGCTCTCCACGCCAGAGCACTGGTCAAGCGCGATGTCGACTACCTCGTCGTCGACGGTCGGATCAAACTCATCTCATCCTCCCGCGGACGCGTGGCCGAACTCCAACGCTGGCCCGACGGGCTGCAGGCCGCTGTCGAGGCGAAGGAGAGCCTCGGCACGACGGACAGCGGTGAGATCCTCGACCAGATGACCGTCGAAGAGCTCATCCATGGCTATGCGACGGTATGCGGCATGACCGGCACCGCCCTGGCCGTCGGCGATGACCTGCGCGAGTTCTACTCACTCGAGATCGTCCCGATCGACACTCACCTGCCCGTCATCCGCGTCGACGAACCCGACCGGCTCTACACCTATCAGGAGTCGAAGGAGCGGGCGATCGTCGAGGAGGTCGCGGAGAACCACTCCCGCCGGCGCCCCGTGCTCATCGGCACGTCGTCGGTGGCCGAGAGCGAATCACTGGCTGAGCGTCTGACCGAGCGCGGCATCGAAGTCGCAGTGCTCAACGCGAAGGACGATTCCCGCGAGGCCGAGATCATCGCCGCGGCGGGCGCCCCCGCGGCGGTGACCGTCTCGACGCAGATGGCCGGACGCGGCACCGATATCCGTCTGGCCGACGACGACGTCGCCGAGGCCGGCGGTCTGCTCGTCATCGGTGCCGGGCGTTACCCTTCGTCGCGTCTCGATGACCAGCTGCGCGGCCGTGCCGGCCGTCAGGGCGATCCCGGCACTTCTGTGTTCTTCACCAGCCTCGAGGACGAGCTGCTCACGCGTGCGCCGGAGATCCAACGCTTCGTCACCGAAGGCGACGAGACCGGGCTCATCGACTCCAAACGCGCCCTCGGTCTCGTCGAACACGCCCAGCGCATCGCCGAAGGGCAGAACACCGCTCTCCACCGCGACACGTGGCGCTTCAACGAACTCATGGCCAAGCAGCGCGAACTCGTCCTCGAACGCCGCACCGAGATCCGCAAGGACGATGAACCGGTTGCGCAGCTGCGCAAGGAGATCGGCGACCGGGCCGATGAGATCGTGGCCGAGCAGTCGGAGGAGGTCCTCGACACGGTGCTGCGCGAGGTCATGCTCTTCCACCTCGACGCCCGGTGGGTCGATCACCTCGCGTTCCTCAATGATCTGCGCGAGGGCATCCACCTGCGGACCTTCGCCCGGGAGAAGCCGCATGAGGCCTTCAACGCGGAGTCCATCCGCGTCTTCTCCTCCTTCTGGTCCGATGTCATCGATGATGCGAAGGAGACCCTCGAGACGGCCGAGATCACCCCCGACGGCATCGACCTCGAGTCCCATGGGCTCAAGCGCCCCTCCTCGACGTGGACCTATCTGACCACGGAGAACGCGTTCGGCTCCGATATCGAGAACATCGTCAAGAAGGTCAGGCGCTGATCAGGAGTCGGCGACGACTCCGCGGCGGATCGCATTGATCGTGCGACGGATCCGCACAGCCGTGTCGCCGTCGACGACCTCGGAGATCTGACCGAGCAGATCGAGGCTCTGCTTGGCCCAGCGCACGAAGTCGCCGGCGGCGATGTCGCTGCCGCGCAGCGATTCCGACAGCGCTTTGCCCTCCGTCCATCGGAACATCGGCTTGACCAGGCCCTGGTCGGGTTCATCGGTCGTCGTCAGCGCGTGCTGCTCCTCGAGATGGAAGAGGCGACGCCAGATGGTCTCCGCTTCGTCACAGACGGATTCGAGATCCGCGCTCGGCGCCCGATGCGCGTGCAGCGTGTCCCGTCGCGACTGGAACACGAAGATCGAGGCGAACGACGCGAGCTCCGGTTCGGTCAGTCCGTCCCACAGCCCCGCGCGGATCGTCAGCGCCACGAGCAGATCGCGTTCGCCGTAGATGCGGCGCAGCATCTCCGACTGGGCCGGATCGAAACCGAGTCCGCGCAGGACGTCCTGGACGCGGTCGAAGACGAGCGCGATCGAGGTCGTGCGCCCTTCGATGCGCCCGATGAGCCCCTCGTTCTCCCGAATGAGCTTGTCGGCCCGATTCGCCCACCGCGCATGCATCTCCCGATCCGGGCAGTCGTGGCACGGGTGGGCGCGCATCTGCGCCTGCAGCTCGGCTACGGTCGTCGAGGCGGTCTGAGCCTCCCTGGTCGACTCCCAGTGCGCGTCCGGGTCCACGCGCCCGTCGTGGACGGCCGATTCCAGGATCGACAGCAGCTGCCGCCGGTCGCCGGCCTGTCGGTGGTTGAACTTCTTCGGCACGCGGACACGGCCCTGGGAGGCGACGGGTTCGGTCACCTCGTGCGGCCGCAGGTGCCACACCTTCCCCTGTTCGGTCAGCACGGTGGGCAGCCGCGAGGTACCGTCCCGGCTGCTCATCGGGGCGATGATGACGGCGCGGCCGCCGACGCGTTTGGCCGGCATCGTCACCACATCGCCGACCTTGAGCGCGGTGAGCGATTCGACGATGTCGCGCTGCCGGTTGCGCGACTTCGTGCGCGTCTCCTGCTTCTGCGTGTCCGAGATCGCTCGGCGCAGTCCGGCGTATTCGGCGAAGTCCCCGAGCTCGCAGTGCATCGACTTCTCATAGGCCTCGATGGTCGCCTCGTTCTTGCGCACCTTCCGGGCCAGGCCGACGACGGCCTTGTCGGCCTGGAACTGGGCGAACGATGTCTCGAGCACCTTCGCCGCTTCGGCGGAGCTCATCCGAGACAGCAGATTCGCCGTCATGTTGTAGGTCGGCCCGAACGCGGAGTTGAGCGCATACGACCGGTTCGAGGCCAGGGCGGCCAGCTCGCTGACCTCCACAGTGGGGTGCCAGACGACGACGGCGTGGCCGATGCGGTCGATGCCGCGGCGTCCGGCCCGTCCGGTCAGCTGGGTATACTCCCCCGGGGTGATCGTCACATGGGCCTCGCCGTTGAACTTCACGAGCTTCTCGAGCACGACCGTGCGGGCGGGCATGTTGATGCCCAGGGCCAGGGTCTCAGTGGCGAAGACGACTTTGATGATCCCCTGCGAGAACAGCTCTTCGACGAGCTGTTTGAACTGCGGGATCATCCCCGCATGGTGGGCTGCCACACCGAGCAGCATGCCCTCGCGGAACGTGTGGTAGCCGAGGATGCCGAGGTCCTCGTCGGCGAGTTCCTCCCGCAGCGATTCCAACGCCGCGTTGACGATCGTCTTCTCCTCCCGCGAATTGAGATCGACGCCGGTCGACAGGTACTGCTCGACGGCCTCATCGCAGCCGTTGCGGGAGAAGATGAACATGATCGCGGGCAGCATGGCCGCCTCGGCGAGGGAGGACACGACCTGAGTGCGGCTGGGACGGCGGAACCGGGCACGCGTGGCACGGGCCCGCCGCGACCGCGGTCCTCCGTGGGTGCGCGTGGCATGGTTGAGGGCCGGATCGATCCGTTCCGAGTCCGTGTGAGTGAACAGATCGTACATCCGGTGGCCGACGAGCACATGGTTGACCAGCGGCACCGGCCGGTGGCTCGTCGACACGATCGTCGTCGGGCCCCGCACCTCGCGCAGCCAAGCCCCGAACTCCTCGACATTGGACACCGTGGCCGACAGCGACACCATCTGCACCCGATCGGGCAGGTGGATGATGACCTCTTCCCACACCGGACCGCGGAAGCGGTCGGCGAGGTAGTGGACCTCGTCGAGGACGACGAAGCCGAGGTCGGACAGGCCCTCCACGTCGTTGTAGAGCATGTTGCGCAGGACCTCGGTGGTCATCACGATGATCGGCGCGTCCCGCCGGATCGAGGTGTCACCGGTGAGCAGGCCGACGTTCTCCGACCCGTGGACCTCGGCGAGGTCGTTGAACTTCTGGTTGCTCAGCGCCTTGATGGGGGTGGTGTAGAAGACCCGCTTGCCCTCGTCGCGGGCCAGTTCCACCGCGAATTCGGCGATGAGGGTCTTCCCGGCCCCGGTCGGTGCCGTGACGAGCACGTCCTCACCGTCCTGCAGGTGGCTGCACGCCTCGACCTGGAAGTCGTCGAGCTCGAACTCAGTGCGGTCCATGAATCGGCCCAGCGGGGTGCGCGCGAATTCGGCGCGTGCCTTGAAGTCGGCGTAGGCGGCGGAGGGAGAAAGGGTCGCCTCCGCCGAGTTCGGGTTCTCTGGCTGCGTGATATCAGTCATTCTTCTCTTCGTCGATAGTGTCGTCCGGGTCGACCCACAGGCCCTGCTCGATCAGCCGCTTCTTCTTCCGCCGATCGTTGAACAGGCAGATCACCCAGGCCAGACAGAACAACGTCATCATGGGGATGACGAGGAAGAACATCGACATCGCATCGGGAGTGGGAGTGGCGATCGCTGCGAACAGGAACACGAGCATGACGATGATGCGCCACGACTTCTTGATCCTCTCCGCCGACAGGATGCCCAGCATGTTCAGGCCCACCATGAGAACGGGCAGGACGAAGGCGAGGCCGAAGACGACGATGATGACCATCACGAAGCTCAGATAGTCCTGAGCCGGGATGATGTTCGTCCCGCCTGCCGGGGTGAACGAGGTCAGGGCCTTGACGGCGTTCGGAAGGGCGAAGAACGCCATCGTCGAGCCGGCCAGGAACAGCGGAATCGCCGCCCCGAGGAAGCCCAGGGAGTACAGCTTCTCCTTGCGCTTGAGACCCGGGACGATGAACGCCCAGATCTCGTAGAGCCAGATCGGGCAGGAGAGGAAGAGTCCGATGAAGAACGAGAGTTTGATCTTCAGGTCGAACGGGGAGGCCACTCCCGCGAAGTTGATCTCGGCCATCCGCCCACCGTCATCGCGGATCGTGCGGATCGGCTCCTGCAGGATGTCGAGGACACGGTCGTAGAGGAACCAGCCCGCGACGGCACCGAGTGCGATGGCGATCAAGGCGATGATGACGCGGTTGCGCAACTCGACGAGGTGCCCGACGACGGGCATCTTCTTCTCAGGGTTCTTCTTCCGTGACCGTGACGGCTTCCGCTGGCTGTTCTCTTTCACTTCTCGTGAGACTGTGGGTCCTGCTTCTCACGACTCGCCTCATCGGTGCCGGTACGGTCACCGGTGCCGCCGGTGGTGCCGGAGGTTCCGGTCGACGGCGCGGATTCGCTCGAGGAGCTGCGGTCCAGTGTTCCCGGTTCGGTGGACTTCTGCGCATCGTCGTCGTCACCGCGGAGGTCCTTGACCTCGGATTTGAAGATCTTCATCGACTGTCCCAGGCTCCGGGCCAGCTGCGGCAGTTTGGGCGCGCCGAAGATGATCACGATGATGAGGATCACGATCGCGATCTGCACGAAACTTGGTCTCATTGGGAGCTCCTTGGATTGTTGATGCTGAGGATGATTCTACGCTGTGCGGCTGAGCCTTTCATCCACGCAGCCGGGCGGTTCGCGCCAGGGCGATCGGCACCTCAGCCGAGCCGGTCGAGCGCGACCCTGACCGCCTCGGCGTCGTCGATCTCCGTGATGACATCGGCATGGCAGAGCAGGAACCGGCTCAGCCAATCCACCGAGTGGACGACCATCCGGATCCGCACGCTCGTGTCCCCGGTCTCGGCGTACTCGCGAGTGGATACATCGAGCTCATCGGCCAGCCACGCGCCCCGCGCCGCGAGTCCCAGAGTGACCTCACGAGTCTCCGGCGTCGACTCGTTCACCGCCAGCGGCGGATGCTCGGTTCTCTCCCATGAGCGGATGGCCCCGAGCGCGAAGCGTCGCGGTGCTCCCGCGGAATAGCACCAGGCGTCGACGTACCAGTCGGCTCCGGGCACGAGGTTCGTCGGTGCGATCGTGCGGGTGGTCAGCTCGTCTCGCGAGGCCACATAGTAGTCGATGCGCAGTGCCGACTCGGTCTCGATGGCCTCCTTGAGCGCCGCGAGCAGCTCCGGATCGGCATCGATGGGGCTGACGTCGACCGCAGTGCGCAGGTTCTCCCCCGCCGCTACTCGCAGCTTGTCCGCGGCCGTGGACACAGCTTCGGAATCGAGGCCGGGCAGGGAGGAGAGCATATCGAGAGCGAGGACGAGGACGCCGGCCTCCTCCGCGCTCAGCCGCACTGGGACGGAGACCTCCTCGGCGTTGGAGATGAAGATCTGCCCGCCTTCCCACGAGGCGTCGATGAGATCATCGGGCATGTGACCGGGGCGGCCGGTGACGAAGAGGAGCTCGAGGTCGTCGATGAGGGTGTCCGAGTCGATGCCGAAGTAGGCGGCGGTCTCCTCGAGATCGGCCCCGGGATGGGCGTCGAGGTAGGGCACGAGGCTGAGCAGCCTGGTGAGTCTCTCACGCGCTGAGGACATTCGCGCCTCCCAACCGGTTGAGCGAGGCGCGGATCGTGTCGCGTCGGGCATCGACGGCGCGGACGAGCTCGGCCGGAGCGAGAGCCTCGACAGCGTCTCCGAAGCCGACGATCTCGGCGGCCAGCGCATGCTCATCGGAGTACTCGATGATCACGGCCCCGTCCTCCTCACGGATCTGCCGACGCCGCAGCGGGTCGGCGCGGTGGGCACGGATGGTCAGCGTCGCCTCGGCGACCACGGCCATCTCCGAACTCGACTGCAGGGCGAGTCCAGGGGAGAAGTCGTCGGGAATGGCGTAGTCGCCGGGTTCGCGCCCGCCGAGCTTGCCGATTCTGCCGTCGACGCGGGAGAGGCGGAACGTGCGGCGGGCCTGCCGGTCGAGGTCGAAGCCGAAGAGGTAGACCCGGTCGCCGCGGCTGAGCAGGGCATAGGGTTCAAGGCGCACCTTGCGCGCCGTCTGCCCCGGCTTGTGATAGGTGAATCCGATCGCCTCGCGGGCGTTGATGTGGTGAAGGGCGTCGGCGAAGTTCGCACTCGCCAGGCGCCTGGCCGCGGTTCCGGGTTCGAACGCGCCGCGTCCGGGGCCGGCCTCGTCGAGGTCGAGTCCCAGCGCCCGCAGCTTCGTCAGCGCCTGGGCGCTCGAATCGCCGAGCTCCGTCTCCGACCAGAAGGCCGCCGCCACGGTCACCGCCGCCACCTCTGCCGGGGTGAGGTCGACATCGTCCATCGCATAGTCGGCTGCCGAGATCCGGTAGCCGGTCTCCCCCGCATCCCCGTAGGCGTCGTGCTCACCACGGGTGGCGATGGTGATGCCCATGTGTCGCAGCAGCTCCTTGTCGCGGGAGAACTTGCGGTCGAAGGCGATGTCGTCGAGGCCGCGATAGCCGTCGATGGCGTTCATCAGCGTCTGACGCGAGACCCATCCGCGGGAGGTGCGGAGGGCGATCAGCAGGTTCATCAGACGCTCGGTCTGCTGCCTCTGTCTGCTGGGGCGGGGTGTGTTCACGATTCCACCGTAACTCAAGCCGGGCGATAGTCTTGGGACCATGATTCATTGGCGCAGAGGAATCGTCTCAGCGATACGCTCCACCCGGCCAGGATACACAGAGGTCGAGGTCGAACTGGAGGAGGCGCTGCCGGGTTCGGAGGTGACCGCGATCCGAGCGATCGCCTACACCGACGCGATCGGCCACCCGCGCCTCGACGACACAGTCATCGTCAACGTTTCGGCGCTGGCCAAACGACTCGGCACCGGAGGCTTCGGTCTCATCGTGGCTCTGCCCGATGCGCTGCCGTCCGATCCGCCGAACGGCCCGGGACATCTCGTCAAGGACCGGTATTCGCCGCTGCAGACGATGGTCCTCGGCGTCGACGATCAGGAATCCGACCACCATGCCGTGCTCGCCGAGGCGGAACGACTGGAGAGCATGCCCGTGATCGTCGCCGATCTGCATTCGGCGCTGCCGGCCGTCATCTCCGGGATCCGAACGGTCGATCCGTCGCTGCGCATCGCCTACGTCCTCAGCGACGGTGCGGCGCTGCCGGCCCCGTTCTCGAAGGCCGTGGCAGGACTCAAGGACGCCGGCTGGCTGACCGGGTCGATCAGCACGGGCCAAGCCTGGGGCGGGGACCTCGAGGCCGTGACGATCCACACCGGTCTGCTCGCCGCCCGGCACGTCATGGAGGCCGACATCGCCGTCGTGGCGCAGGGTCCCGGCAATCTGGGCACGGGCACGAAGTACGGCTTCTCCGGGCTCGTCACCGGCGATCATCTCAATGCCGCGGCACTCCTCGACGGCATTCCCCTCGGCGTGCTGCGGATGTCGAACGCCGATGCCCGCGGCCGTCATTTCGGCATCTCGCACCATACGCTCACTGCCCTGACCGAGATCGCCCGTCCGGGAGTGCAGGTCCCGGTGCCGGACTTCTCCACCCTCACCGAGGAGGAGCTTGAGGAGATGGAGCCCGATCCGCGCGTGGTGGACGGCATCGTGTCCGAACAGCTGAGTCGGCTGAGCATGCATGCGCTGCTCGACGTCGACCTCACCGGACTGTGGGCCGGACTGGGCGCCTCCCCCGTGGGGCTGTCGACCATGGGTCGCAGGCTGCCGGCCGATGCGGCGTCGTTCCTCGCCGCAGCCGCGGCGGGTCGGTGTGCCGCCGAGCTCATCTGATTCACGCCGGATGCACCGCGGTGATCCGGGGCGAACGGCACCGGGCCACACCGGATCTGCAATGTGCTGCACCGAAATGTTCTGTCCGTGAATGAGTCGGGGCCGGACTCAACAGAGTCCGGCCCCGACGACGAGGATCTGTGATCAGCGAGGGGCTGTGATCAGCGCACGTTCTCGAGATCGCAGACGAAGATGAGGCTCTCACCGGGCTGGATGACTCCGCCGGCGCCCTGGTCTCCGTAGGCCAGGTGCGGAGGGATCTGCAGGGTGCGACGGCCGCCGACCTTCATGCCCTGGATTCCCTGGTCCCAGCCGGAGATGACCATGCCCGACCCGAGACGGAACTCGAGCGGGGTGCCGCGGTTGTACGATGCGTCGAACTCCTCACCTGTCGAATGGGCGACGCCGACGTAGTGCACGCTCACGGTGTCACCGGGACCCGCCTCGGCGCCGTCACCGATGACGTCATCGACGATGACGAGTTCGGTGGGAGCGTCGCCGCCGGGGAAATCGACTTGTGGTTTCTGCTTCATGGTGTCTCCTCCTGTGCTGACCGTTCGTCACGGTCGGTGTGGGTGGTTGTCTGTCTACTGAGCCGAGAGGATGTCGATGACGAAGATCAGGGTCGAATTGCCCGGGATCGACTCATTGCCCTGTTCGCCGTAGCCCTTGTCTGGCGGCACGATGAGGACGATCTGGCTGCCGACCTTCTGGCCGATGAGGCCCTCGTTCCATCCGTCGATGACCTGAGCGTCGCCGACGGGAGAGACGGGGAAGGGCTGACCGCCCTTCTTCCAGTTCGAGTCGAAGGCCTTCGACGTGTCGTCCCAGAGCCAGCCGGAGTACTTCACGGACACGCTCTGGCCCTTCTCGATCTCGGGCCCCTCACCTTCGATCGTCGCGAAGGTCTCGAGCTTCTTCGGCTTATCCCCCTTCGGCTTCGAGATCGACGGGGCACCGTCATCGGCCCAGTCCACGGTCACGGGGTTGTCCGACTGGTCGGCCTTCTCGCCCTCGGCGCGAGTCAGCGGCTTCTCGGCCTTCTCGACGTCGATGACGTAGACCAGCGTCTGCGAGGCCTGGCCCTGTTCGGCGCTGCCGTTGAGCGTGAGCATGACGCGGGAACCTGTCTTGACGCCGATGAGCGCGTCGTAGAGGTCGCCTGAGATCTGCGACTTGTCCATGGGGAATCCTGCCGGCGACTTCGAGTCGTAGCTCGATTCGACGACCTTGCCGGTCGTGCCGGAGACCAACGTCATCTGCGCGGTGACCTGTTCGCCGTCGGCGACCTTGTCGCCCTTGCCCTGGTCGAGAACCTTCTTCTCGGTCTTCTTCACGACCAGAGGAGACTCGAAGCTGACCTTCGGCTTCTCCCCCGTCTTCCCGTCGACGGAGATGTCGTCAAGACTCGTCGACTTCGCATCCTGGGCGGCCACGGACGGCGGCGGCGTGGTCGAGTCATCGGACTCCTCGCCCTGCCCACAGGCCGAGAGCAGCAGCAGACCCGCCGCGATGGAGCTGAGCACTTTGGTGCGCACTGGTTTCCTTTCGTCACACGTGGCCGTCGCCGCGCATCGGCGGACCCGACCGGATCACAGGGCGATCTTACAGGCCCGCGATGAGTGTCTCCGCCTGCGGGTGGGTCGTGGCGAACGGGTCTTTCAGCGCCACAGCCCGGCCGGATTCGTCGTTGAGCCGCAGGTGCACCCAGTCGACCGTGTAGTCCCGTCGGGCCTCATGCGCTGCCCGCACGAACTCGCCGCGGATGGCCGCGCGGGTGCCTGTGGGCGGGTCGACCTTGGCCTTCTCAGCCGCCGCGGCGGGCACGAGGCTCTTCGCCATTCCCGCCGCCTCCAGCTTCGGGAACAGCCCGGTGGCCGGTGTGATGTCGTGGTAGGCGATGTCGAGTCGGTGGATGCGCGGATCCGTGATGTCCTCGTTCCCTCGGACCATTGAGCGTTCGATGAGGGTGCGCTTCATCACCCAGTCGATCTCGGTGTCGACGGCGCCGAAGTCCTGGGATTCGACGGCGGTGAGCATCCGCGTCCACAGGTCGATGACGTAGCGGGCCAGCCCTTCGTCGCCGAGGCTGTGATCGCCGGTCTCGACGAGTCGCTGCGCCCGGTCCCGATAGTCGGCGAGCAGACCGAGCGGGGTCGTGGTCGTCCCATCGGTGCGTTCGAGCACGACGGACCCGGTGAGGTCCCGGGCCACGAGCCGGATGTCGCGCACCGGATGGCGCAGCCCGTTTTCGGGGATCCGTGCTCCCTGTTCGATGAGGTCGAGCATGAGGACGGCCGACCCGATCTTCAGCGCCGAGGTGGTCGTCGACATCGAGGAGTCGCCGACGATGACGTGCAGACGCCGGTACTTCTCGGCGTCCGCGTGCGGTTCGTCGCGGGCGTTGATGATCGGCCGTGACCGGGTCGTCGCCGAGGACAGACCCTCCCACATCACATCGGAGCGGGCGGAGAGGCCGAACATCATCTCCGAACGGTCGGCCACCTCGTCGGGGGCGAAGGCCGAGCGGCGGGGAATGACAGCACCGGCGCCGACGAGCAGCTGGCGTGAGACGAGGAACGGCAGAAGTACGGTCGTCAGCCGGTTGAAGTCGAGGGTGCGGCGGATGAGGAAGTTCTCGTGCGAGCCGTAGGAGTTCCCGGCCGCGTCGGTGTTGTTCTTGACCATGTGCACCCGACCGCCGATGCCGTCGGCTTCGAGTGCGCTCTGCGCCTTGTTCAGCAGGTCGATCATCCGCCCCTCGCCCGCCCGGTCCTGGGCGAGCAGGTCGGAGAGGTCGTCGCATTCTGCGGTCGCATATTCGGGATGCGAACCGACGTCGAGGTAGAGACGAGACCCGTTGGGCAGGAACACGTTCGACGACCGACCCCATTCGACGACAGGACGGAAGAGGTAGCGGGCGATCTCCTCCGGTCCGATGCGTCGCCCGTCCTCAGCAGCGGTGTGCGCGAGTCCGTATTCGGTCTCGACTCCGTAGATGCGTGCCATTCAGTCCTCCCTCAGCCCGGCCATCGTCGTCTCGTCGAGACGGCGGAACGTCCGCTGCCGGTGCGTCGTGCGATCGAGGACGGCGGCCTCGAGATCCTCGGTGGGCAGGCTCGACCGGGTGGCGGCGGCCAGAGCAGCGACGCCGTGGTTGAACACGGCGGCCAGGTCGAGTGATGAGGTGCGCAGCCCGGACAGGGATGCGGTGATCGCATCGGCCTGCCCGCCGATGGCCACATGCTCGGTCTCGTCGATGACCGATCCGTCGTAGCTGAGCCGGTAGAGCTGATCAGCGTCCGCGGTGACGCCGAGTTCGGCCACGACGAGTTCGACTTCGAAGGGCTTCGATTCGGTGGTGAAGACGCCGGCGAGGGTCTGCGCATAAGCGTTCGTCAGGCCCCTGGCGGTGACATCGATCCGATCGTAGGAGTAACCGCGCAGGTCGGCGTAGCGCACCCCGGCCTGACGCAGGGTCTCGAATTCGTTGTACTTGCCGACGGCGGCGAAGCCGATCCGGTCGTAGATCTCCGCGATCTTGTGCAGGGTCGGCGAGGGGTTCTCCGCGAGCAGCAGGATGCCGGAGTCGTAGCGGAGGACGACGACCGAGCGGCCGCGGGCGATGCCCTTGCGCGCGAAGTCGGCGCGGTCCTTCATCAGCTGTTCGGGTGAGACATAGAACGGGGCCTGGCTCATGACCGGTCCTTTCGCTGTGCCGGGCGCACTGTCGTCGGCGCTGTCGTCACGCCGCTCATGCCCCGGCGGTCCGGGTGCGACGATCGACGACCTCGGCGGCGGTGGTGAGAACGGCTGCTGAGTCGATCTCGGTGACTCCCTCGGCGAGGTCGACGGTGAAGATCGTCGGGGCGATCTGCCGGACGAAGTCCGGTCCCCCGGTGGCCGAATCGTCATCGGAGGCGTCGAAGAGTGCCTCGACGGCCACCGAAATCGCCTGGTCCTGGTCGAGTTCGGGCCGCCACAGCTTCTTCAGTGCCCCGCGGGCGAAGCCGGATCCCGAGCCGATCGCGTGGAAGCGGTGCTCTTCGTATTTGCCGCCGGTGACGTCGAAGCTGAAGATCTGCCCATGCGGGGTCACCTCGTCGACCCCGGCGAACAGGGGAACCACGCTCAGGCCCTGCATGGCCAGGCCGAGGTTGCCCCGCAGCATCGCGGCCAGGCGGTTGGCCTTGCCGTTGAGCGAGAGACGGGCCCCTTCGATCTTCTCGTAGTGCTCGAGTTCGAGCTGGAAGAGCCGGATGAGGTCGAGGGCGACGCCGGCCGTGCCGGCGATGCCGATGACGGAGTAGTCGTCGGCGGGCTTGACCTTCTCCATCGAATGGGAGGCGATGAGGTTGCCGATCGTGGCGCGCCGATCCCCGGCCATGAGGATGCCCGAGGCGGTCCGGAAGCAGATGATCGTCGTGCCTTCCGGCGACTGCTCGGACAGATCCCTGGCCCCACCCCGCGGCAGGGCCTCGGGTGCCAGGGAGCGGGCGAGTTCGACGAACGAATTGCTCGTCGAACTCAAGAATGCAGGAGGGAATCCTGCCATCTCATTGGCCGCCCTTCTGGACGAAGTTCTTGACGAACTCCTCCGCGTTCGACTCCAGCACACCGTCGATCTCGTCGAGGATGGAATCGACGTTCTGGGTGTTGATCTGACCCTGGACTGCCTCCGGCGGGTCGACGGGCGCGTCTCCGCCACCGGTCGACTTATCGTGTTGGAACTGTTCCTGCGAGCTCATCTCACACCCCTTCAGTCGTTCTTCGTCCTCAGTCTATCCACTCCGAGTGCCTCCAGCAGGCCCTCGGCGGTCTCGATCCCCTCGAGCCGTTCGGCCAGCAGCGCACGGGTGCCCTTGAGCGGTTCCTGCATGGGCAGGCGCACGACGCCGAAGTCGCCGGCGTTGAGGACCAGGGAGTCCCAGCTGGCGGCCACGAGCTCCTCTCCGAGGCGGCCGACCGCGACCGAGCGGAGGAAGGCCCGCGTCCCGTCGGGGGCGTTGGCCACCGCCGCTTCGACCTCGGCATCGGTGGTCATCCGTCGGATCCGACCGGCGCGTTCGAGCTTGTAGAACAGTCCCTTCTCCGGCCTCACGTCGTGGTACTGGACGTCGATGAGGGCGAGCTTCGGGTGATCCCAGTCGAGGCTCTCGCGGGACCGGTAGCTCTCAAGCAGGACCCATTTGGCGACCCAGTCGATGGAATCGGCGAGGCCGCGCGGATCGTCCGCGAGACCGTCGAGGAACCGCCTCCACTCGGCAAGCACCTCGGCGGTGGCCGGATCGTCGTGGTCGGCGTGTTCGGCACACGCGGCGTAGAAGGCCTCCTGGATCTCCAGGGCGCTGGTCGTGCTGCCGTCGGCCAGCGGCAGTCGGGCGCTCAGGGTCAGGTCGTGGCTGACGTCGGCCAACGACTGCACCGGGTCGGCGAGTTCGATGCGCGGGGCCTGACCCGCCTCGATGAGGGCGAGGACGAGGGAGGTGGCGCCGAAGCGCACGAAGGTCGCGGGTTCGGCCAGGGTGGCGTCGCCGATGATGATGTGCAGGCGACGGTACTTCGCCGGGTCCGCGTGGGGTTCGTCGCGGGTGTTGACGATGGGACGGCGCAGAGTCGTCTCGAGACCGACCTCGGCTTCGAAGAAGTCCGCGCGAGACGAGATCTGGAACCCCTTGCCCTCACCTTCGCGTCCGATGCCCACCCGTCCGGAGCCGCAGAGGACCTGTCGGGAGACGAAGAACGGGATGAGGCCGGCGACGATGTCGTCGAAGTCGACGCTGCGGTCGACGAGGTAGTTCTCGTGGGTGCCGTAGGACGAGCCCTTGGAGTCGGTGTTGTTCTTGTACAGGTTGACCGGTTCGGCCGAGGATTCCAAGGCCCGCACCGAGGCCAGTGCCACGAGGTCGCCGGCCCGGTCGAAGGTGACGATGTCACGCGGTGTGAGCACCTCCGGGGAGGAGTATTCGGGATGCGCATGGTCGACGTAGTAGCGCGCGCCGTTCTCCGTGACCACGTTGGCCAGGTACTGGGCTTCGACCTCATCGGTCGGAATGTGTGTGAGCTGCGAGGAGTCCGCATCGGCGATGTTCATGAAGAACCCGCGCGCATCGGCCAGCGGCGATTCGGCGGCGAAGTCCCAGAAGTTCTGCGATGACTTCAGGCCGCGCGGTCCGGCGTAGGCGTCGACGACACGCGCCGAATCGCGCATCGGATTCGCATGCGGGTTGCCCGGCTGGCTGAGACCGAACTCGGTCTCGGATCCCATGACACGCTGGACTCTGAGCATCTGTTCTTCCTCCAAGGTCTAGACTCGGGGACGTGGCTGTCAAGAAATCCCATCTCCCGATCGCACTGCTCGTCGACCTCATCCTCGTGGTTCTGTTCACGATCGTCGGTCACTACACACATTCTCACAATTTCGAGCTGCAGGGGCTGCTGACCACGGCGTGGCCGTTCTGCGCCGCTCTCGTCATCGCCTGGCTGCTCACCGCGGTCTGGGATCGACCGATCGCTCCCCTGGCCACCGGCACCGGGGTGTGGGCGATCACCGTGCTCATCGGACTCGTCATCCGCGGGATCACCGGCGCGGGCGGCGAACCGGGCACGGTGCCCGTGAGCTTCATGATCGTGGCGACCACGCTCAATCTCATCACCCTCGTCGGGTGGCGCATCATCGCCACCGCCGTCGCCGGAGGATCGGGCCGCAAGCGCAGCCGCTGACCCGATCCTCCGTGTTCAGACGAGGTCGGAGTTCGGCCGCACCTCGGCGACGTCGACCTCATAGGGCACCGTCGGGGCGCCGCGGGTGGTGTCGAGGTGCATCATCCGCAGATGGGTGACGCGTTCGCCCTTGCGACCGGAGATCCGTGCCCATTCATCCGGGTTCGTCGTATTCGGCAGGTCCTCATGCTCGCTGAACTCCTCGGCGATGGCGGCCTCGAAGTGGTCGCGGCGCAGTCCCCGCTCACCGGTGTCGAGCAGCGACTTGATCGCCGACTTCTTCGCCCGGTCGACGATGTTGTGGATCATCGCACCCGAGGCGAAGTCGGAGAAGTGAAGGACTTCCTTCGAACCGTCGGCGTAGCTGACCTCGACGAATTCGTTCTCCGGTGACTGGGCGTACATCCGATCGACACAGAAGTCGATGAGGGCGGACACCGCCTCGGCGGGGGTCGAATGCCCCTCGTGGACGCTGGTGTGCAGCGGCAGGTCCGCGGTCAGGTACTTCTCGAAGATGTCGCGGGCGGCATCGGCATCGGGGCGTTCGATGCGGATCTTCACATCGAGGCGGCCGGGCCGCAGGATCGCGGGATCGATGAGGTCCTCACGGTTCGACGCGCCGATGACGATGACGTTGTCGAGCTGTTCGACGCCGTCGATCTCGGTGAGCAGCTGCGGGACGATCGTCGTCTCCACGTCCGAGGACTTGCCGGTGCCGCGGGTGCGGAACAGTGATTCCATCTCGTCGAAGAAGACGACGACGGGGAACCCGGCCGAGGCCTTCTCCCGGGCGCGGGCGAAGATCAGACGCAGCTGACGTTCGGTCTCACCGACGTACTTGTCCAGCAGCTCGGGGCCCTTGATGTTGAGGAAGTAGGTCTTGCGGGCACGTTCCTCACCGGTGCGGTCGGCCAACGAGTTCGCCACGGCCTTCGCGATGAGGGTCTTGCCGCATCCGGGCGGACCGTAGAGCAGGATGCCCTTGGGTGGTTTGAGCCCGTGCTCGGTGTAGAGCTCAGGGTGTTCGAAGGGCAGTTCGACGGCGTCCTTGATCAGACCGATCTGGTCAGCGAGGCCGCCGATGTCCGAATAGGTGATGTCCGGGACCTCTTCGAGCAGCAGCGAGGAGACCTCCGGCTTCTCGACGACCTGCAGCGCGTAGTGGGTGCGGGTGTCGACGACGACGGCATCGCCGACGCGCAGACCCGAGTCGATGAGGTCGGCGGCGAGGACGAAGACCTGCTCGTCATCACCAGGAGCTCCGACGAGGATGCGCGTCTCATCGACGAACTCACGGACGTTGACGACCGAGCCGACCGAGGCGAAGGCGCCGGTGCCGATGATGACGAGCCCTTCGGACAGGAGCACATCGGCTCCGGCCCGCAGCTGGGTGGGTTCGACCTCGGGGGCCACGGCCACGCGCATCCGGCGTCCGCCGACGATGACGTCGGCGGCGACACCGGACTCATCGAGTGCGATGAGGGTGCCCCAGTTGTTCGGCGGCTCGGTCAGACGACGGGCCTCTTCCTTGATCCGATTCAGCTCGTCACGGGCTGTGCGGAGGGTCTTCGACAGGGCCTCGTTGCGCTTCCCGGCGCTGTAGAGCTGCTGACGCAGCGAGGCGGTGTCCTCACGCAGGCGCTTCATCTCGGTCGGTGTCTCTGTCATCGTTCCTCCTCCGACTCTGTGTTGGTCGTGGATGCGGTGCTGGTCGTGGATGCGGTGCTGGTCGTGGATGCGGTGCTGGTCGTGGTCGCTGATCCGATGGGGGGCTGCGGCCCCGCCGCGGGCTGCTGTGTCGGTCGGGTCCGGTGTGTCTGTGTCCTCGGTTCCTGTCCCGGATCCCGGTGGGGCGCCGTCGGGTCGGTCGTCGTCGTCGCGCAGTCGTCTGCCGGCATCGCGCATCACTCGTCGCAGCTTCTTGCCGTGGGCGGTGCGGGTGCCGATCGCCGCCTCGGTGACTTCGGAGTCGGTCCAGGCGCTGACGTCCTCCGGTGCGGCGGTTGCGGCCGCGGGACGCTTCTTCTTCTCCAGCGGGGCAACGCCGTCGGCCATGCGGCGGGCGATGATGAGGAACCCGGTGTGCGCGATCATCCGGTGATCGGGGCGCACGGCGAGGCCGTCGGCGTGCCAGCCGCGGATCATGGCCTCCATGGATTCTGGCTCGGCGAACTTCTGTGAGGCGCGCAGGGCCTCGACGAAGCGGGAGAGCTGCGGGACGGTGGCGACATAGGCGATGACGATTCCGCCTGGGGCCAGGGCATCGCTGACCGCGTCGAGGGTGTTCCAGGGAGTGAGCATGTCGAGCACGACGCGATCGACCGAGCCGGGCCCGAAGGTCTGCGGCAGCGTGTCGGCGAGGTCGCCGACCGTCACCGACCAGTTGTCCGGTTCGCCGTCGAAGAAGTCGGCAATGTTGCCCTTCGCGATCGTGGCGAACTCCTCGCGGAGCTCGAACGAGTGGACGGAGCCTGCGGGGCCGACGGCCCGCAGCAGCGCCATCGACAGCGCACCGGATCCGACTCCGGCCTCGACGACGACGGCACCGGGGAAGATGTCGCCGAGGGTGACGATGAGTCCGGAGTCCTTGGGGTAGACGACCGCGGCACCGCGGGGCATCGAGAGCACGAAGTCTTCGTACCTGGGTCGGAAGACCTGGAAGTCCACTCCCCCGGTGTTCGAGACGATGATTCCCTCGGTCCGACCGATGATGTCGTCGTGGCTGATGAGCCCCTTGTTCGTGTGGAACGTCTCACCCTCGGCGAGCACGATGGTGTGCATGCGCCCCTTCGGATCGGTGAGCTGGACCTTCTCGCTCGGAGACAGAACGCGCGGAGGCCGGGTATGGAGTGCCTGAGTCATGATGACACCACTCTACGCTGGTGAGGATTGCCTCACACAACCGGCTCAGGCGGCGAGCAGCTCGTCGAAGAACTCCTGGAGGTCGATGACCCCGACAAGGGTGTTGCCGTCCATGACCAGGCTGAACTGTGCCTTGGGCCGATGTGTCAGCGATTCGAGCAGATGCGGTGCGGTGATGTCCTTGGGCACGCCGATCCAGCCGGCCAGCGGTCGGGCCACCTCGCCGGCGGGAACGGCCTCGAGCGTCTCGGCGAGTCGGCCGGCGGCGGCATGCCGGTCGACGAGCCCATAGGGCAGGCCCTTCTGGTCGAGGACGACGATGAGGGTGCGTTCCTTCGCATTGCCGAGAGTGTTCGCATAGTCGAGGGTGTCGGCGAGGTCGGCGTCCCAGGTCGCTGCGATCGCCGGCTGGATGACCTGCGAGAGGTCGTAGGTCTCCATCTTCCGTGCCCGTTTGGCGTGGGTGGCGGCGTCTCCGGCGGAGAACCACAGCATGATCGCGATGAGCGACATCCAGGCCACCGTCAGCGGTGCCGGGCGCTGACCGGCCAGCAGCGGGGTGATGACCGACCAGCCGATGAATCCGATCGCGATGATGCGTCCGACCCAGCTCGCGACGATCGTGCCGAGGTATTGGGAACCGGTGATGCGCCACATGATCGCCTGCAGCGCCCAGCCTCCGTCGAGCGGGATGCCCGGCAGCAGGTTGATCGCCCCGAGTGCGACATTGGCGAACGTCACCGCGATGAGCAGCAGCCACGGCACCGAGGTCGGGCTGGCCGCGCTCAGCGCCCACCATCCGAGCAGGGCGAGGACGATGTTGACGATGGGGCCGACGATGGAGATGACGAAGCTCGTCGTCGCGGCCTTGTCGCGCGGATTGTCGACCTGCGGTTCGAACCGGGTGAAGCCGCCCCAGATGTTGAGCTCGATGGCTGCGACCTTCTGTCCGTAGAACTGTCCTGCCACTCCGTGCGCGAGTTCGTGGAGGAACACCGAGGCGAAGAGGAGGACGGCGTAGGCGAAGGCGACGAACCAGGCTCCGACGCCCAGATCGGGGCGGACCTGGTTGAGCCAGGGGGTGAAGAGGATCGTGATGACGATGGCGGCGAGGAACCACGACCATGCCAGGATCACCGGCGCGCCGAGGACGGTGCCCAGGCGCAGGCCCGAGGACGCACCGGGCTGGTGGTTTTTCGCGGCCATTGAAGGGAATCCTCCGGTCGAAGTCGTGGTCAGCAGGTCCACAGAGTGTCGGGTACTCAGCCTAACAGCGACGGCACCGTCGCCGCTGGTCGCCACGTCGTGTCGGTGCAGGTCGTTACAGTGGTGATATGGCCGAGCTCACCAGTCTCTCGCCCTCCCGGGCCAACGACTTCATCCAATGCCCCCTGAAGTTCCGCTTCCGCAGCGTCGACAGGCTGCCGGAGCCGCCGTCGCAGGCCGCCTTCCGGGGCACCGTGGTCCATGCGGTGCTCGAGAAGCTGTTCACGGCCCCCGCTGCGGACCGCACCGCCGAACTCGCTCAGTCGATGCTGATGCCGGCCTGGGACGAACTCGTGGAGAAGGATCCCGAGGTGCTCGAGATCTTTGCGCACGAGTCGGAGAAGGAGACGTTCTTCACATCAGCGCGTCGCCTCATCGACTCCTATTTCGTTCTCGAGTACCCCGAGCACCTCGAACCGGACGAGACGGAGAAGTTCGTCCGCACCACATTGGACAGCGGACTCGAGCTGCGCGGCTTCATCGACCGCGTCGATGTCGCTCCCGGTGGGCAGAAGCGCCTCGTCGACTACAAGACGGGCAAACAGCCGAAGCCCCAGTACGGACGGGAGGCGAAGTTCCAGATGGGGTTCTACGCCCTCGTCGTCTACCGGCTCTCCGGCGAGCTCGTCCACACGCTGCAGCTGATGTACCTGGGATCGCGCAGCGTGCTCAAATCGCATCCGACGATGACCGAGATCGAGCAGACCGAGTTCGAGATCGACGCGATCTGGAAGGACATCATCGCCTCGGCCGAAGCCGATCGGTGGCGGCCGAAGAAGTCTCCGCTGTGCAATTGGTGCACCTTCAAACCGCTGTGCCCGGCGTGGGGCAACACGGCCCCGCCGACTCCTGAGATCACGAAGATCGTCGGGGTCTGAAGCGACCGGCCTGGCCGACGGCTTCCGTAAGCTAGGCCGAATGCTTCCGCAGGGCGCGCAGGTCCTCGATGCCTCTGCCGTCGAGGCCGTCCCACAGGATCCGACCCGGCTCGGGCTCGAGGTCGACGAGATGGGGCACTCCCACGGCGATCGTCCCGGCCGCCTCGGCGCTGGCCAGACCCGGCCTCGAATCCTCGAGGGCCACACACTCGGCGGGGTCGAACCCGAGCAGGGCCGCACCCTTGAGATAGGGCTCGGGGTCGGGCTTGCCGGCGGAGACCTCGTCGCCGGCGATGAGCCCGGCAAAGCTGCCGTCGGGACAGCTGGCGATGACCGCTTCGGCCAGCGGCCGGTACGACATCGTCACCATCACACAGGGGATTCCCTCGGCCCCGAGTTCGGCGAGGAGTTCGAGGGCGCCGGGCCGGAACGGCACCGAGGTGCGGATCTGATCGATCACCGCATCCATCAGCGTCGTCACGATCTCTTCGGCAGGCAGTTCGAGGCCGGCGTCCTGCATCATCCTCGCCGAGGTGATGAGCTCGTTGCCGACGAATTCGAGCCCCTGCTCGTCCGACCAGGGAATGCCGTGGGCGTTCATCAGTTCGGTCTCGGCCCTGATCCAGTACGGCTCCGTATCGACCAGGGTTCCGTCCATGTCCCAGAGGACCGCGGCAGGGAAGGCTTCGGCAGAATTCGTCATGGTGCCAGCGTAGTCTTGAACCATGAGCTTTCTTCCATCCGGGTCCGGGGCACTCGTCTTCATCGCCTTCGAAGGTCAGGATGCCGACGCCTCGGAAGCGGCGAGTTCGCTGGCCAAGGATCTCATCGAGGTCTGGGATCTCAGCGACTCCGAGATCCTCGACACCGACGGCTTCTACGAGTTCCGCTTCTCCGAGCCGGAGATCATCCGCGACGAGGACGGGACGGCGACGATCGCATGGCCCGGTGTCGCCGTGCATCGCGGCCACCTCGGCGAACTGCCGGTCACTGTCATCCACGGTCACGAACCGGGACTGAAGTGGCGGGAGTTCCTGTCCCTCGTCCTCGCCGAGGTCGGTGATGAGGATTCCGTCGTCCTCCTCGGCGGGCTGCACGCCGAGGTCCCGCATACCCGCCCCCTGCCGGTCGTGGCCAACACCGAGGACCCCGGTCTGGCCGCGGATCTCGACATCGATGCCAACGGCTACGAAGGGCCGATCGGGATCCTCGGACTCCTCGGTGTGGCCTGTCAGTGGCGAGGTGTCCGGGCGATCAACGTGTGGGTGGGAGTGCCGGACTATCTGGCCGACTCACCGTCGCCGAAGGCCGAACTGGCCCTGGCCAAGGCCGTCGAGCGATACGCCGGAGTGGAGGTCGACATCCACGTGCTCGAGGAGGAGAGCCGGGCGTGGGAGCTCGGCGCCGATGAGCTCGTGTCCCTCAACCCGAATCTGGCAGAGCTCGTCAAGGGCCTCGAAGAGCTCAATGACTCCGCTGACCTGCCCGAGGCCAGCGGGGATGCGATCGCGGCCGAGTTCGAACGCTATCTGCGCAAACGCGGCCGCGAGAAATAGGGCGGGCCTCCCCCCGCCGGTGCCCTCAGTGCCGGTGCCCTCAGTCGAGCAGACGGATGCCGAGCAGCGCGTCCACCGCGTCGGCGACCCGGTCGCCGCTGACGGCATCGGACTCAGCACCTTCGGAATCGGCATAGTGGTCGGCCCACTCATCGAGGATGCCCAGGGCCCGCGGACTGTCGAGATCATCTGTCAGCGCCTCGCGGAGCAGGCCGATGATGTGTCCGCGCAGACCCTCGCGGCATTCGGATTCGCATTTCGCGGCGTGTCGCCATGCCTGCAGGCGGGCCTCGGCGACCTCGAGCTGGTCCTCGGAGAAGCTCCAGTCGGTGCGGTAGTGATTGGCCAGGATCACGGTCCGGATGACCATGGGGTCGACTCCGCGTTCGCGCAGCTCGGAGACGAGCACGAGGTTGCCCTTGGACTTACTCATCTTCTCGCCGTCGAGGCCGACCATGCCGGTGTGCATGTACGTCTTCGCCATCGGAGTGTCCCGCCAGGCCGCGGCATGGGCCGCGCTCATCTCGTGGTGCGGGAAGATGAGGTCGTTGCCGCCGCCCTGCACGTCGAGGGGAAGACCCGCGTACTCATCGACGATGACGGTGCATTCGACATGCCAGCCGGGGCGGCCGCGTCCCAGCGTTCCGCCGTCCCAGGAGGGTTCGCCCTCACGTTCGGCTCTCCACAGCAGCGGGTCGATCGGGTTGTCCTTGCCCGGGGTGTCCGGGTCGCCGCCGCGTTCTGCCGACAGCTCCGCCATGGTCTTCGCATCGTCATGGCTGACGGTGCCGAAGGGCGGGGTGATCGGGGTCGAGACGCGGTAGTAGACATCGCCGTTCTCGAGAGTGTAGGCCGCACCCTTCGCGACAAGGTCGCGCACGGCGGCGGCGATCTCGGCGACGGATTCGACGACGCCGATGAAGTCGCGCGGCGGGATCACCCGCAGGGCTTCCATATCGTCGCGGAAGAGCTGGATCTGTGAGGAGGCGAGTTCGCGCCAGTCGACACCGGTGGCGTCGGCGCGTTCGAGCAGCGGATCATCGACATCGGTCGTGTTCTGTACGTAGACGACGTCGAGTCCGGCATCGCGCCAGACGCGGTTGAGCAGGTCGAAGGCCACGTAGGTGGCGGCATGCCCGAGATGCGTCGCGTCGTAGGGGGTGATGCCGCAGACGTACAGGCGAGCCGTCTGATCCTTGCCACGCAGACGGCGCGGGCTGCGGGAGCTCGTGTCGAACACTGTGGGCACCTTGCCGGTGCTGGTCAGACGGGGCAGTTGAGGTTCGGGCCATGACTTCACGGCACCCAGCCTAACCGAGTCACCGGCGTTCGGCACTTCGGGTCCGACGTGACTCTTCTGACCCCTTCCCGCCGCTCAGATCGGGGGCCAGGGGATGACGGTGCGGTCTTCGGGCGCTTCGGGGAAGAACTCCCCTGCCAGAAGGGCCGCGGCGCGGTCGGACAGGGCCTCCAGTTCGGCCTCCGACAGGCAGTCGGCCAGTGCGGAGCGCAGCGGCTCGTCCATTGCAGCGACTGATTCGAGGGCATCGATCTCGTCGGCGTGGAAAGAGGCTCGGGAGAAGCCCCAGAGCACGGTGCGCAGCTTCTCCTCGGTGTGGAAGGTCAGACCGTTGTCGATGCCGAAGATGCCGATGTCGGACGAGGCGATGCTCGGCAGACAGCTGCCGGTGATGACGTGTCCGGCCTTCCGGTCGGCGTTGTTGGCCAGCAGATCGAAGAAGGCGACGGCCCGCAGCCCCTCGGACACACTGTGTGAGAGCACGAGGTCGCGACCGTCCTCGGTGCGCAGAGCGAAGATCGGGACGTGATCGGGCGGGATCGTGGTCACCGCGCTCAGGGTCACGGCCTCCTCGTCCTCGGAGGATTCGACATAGGCCTGCAGGGAACCCCGGCCGGCGGGCAGATCATCGCGAAGCACGGTCGGCGGCACCACGTCGAGGCCGAGAGTCGAGCTGAGTCGGTAGGCTGCGACCTCCCGCAGGGCGAGGCTCGCCGGTGGGAAGTCGTGGAGCGGTCGTTCACCGGAGATGGGCTTGTACACGGCCTTGAACGCGCGGCCGGTGTGTTCGATCACGAGCAGTCGGGTGTCGTTGCTGGCCCGTGGGATCGATCCCATCTCGGTCCAGTCGCCGGTCGTGAGCGCGTCGATGAGGAGGCTGTGGTCCATCACTGGTCAGGCGCGCGGGATCCCGTTGGCCCGCGGGCAGAGGTGACCGTCGGGTTCGAGCGGGAGCGAGCAGAACGGGCAGTCGCCGCGTCCGGCGCTGACGACCTGCTCTCCGCGGCGGGAGAACTCGCGGGCGGCGGCCGCGTCGAGGACCACGCGCAGCACTTCGCGTTCGACCTCATCGTCATCCGGGTCCGCGGAGGTGCCCGCCTGAGCGTCGGCCTCGGTGAGTTCGAAGCATTCGATGACGAGTTCGTGTTTGACGGTGTCCCAGCCCAGGCTCATGGTGCCCACGCGGAACTCCGGTTCGATCGGCACATTCAGCCCGGCATTGTCGATGCGATCATCAAGTGCCGTCTGCGGCACCCGGGCGGTGGGGTCCTTGATCATCACCATGTCGAGCAGTTCGGTGACGCGGTCGGCGAGGATCTCCACCTGCTCCTTCTCCACGACCACGGTCGTCAGTGAGTTTCCCGACTTCGCCTGGAGGAGGAAGGTCCTCTCCCCCGGGAGTCCGATCGTGCCGACGACGAAACGATCCGGTGTGGGGTGGTCGTACAGAGCTGCCATGTCTTCAGCCTAGTCGAAACCCTTACATGTGACTCCGGCCTGGGATACATTTGAGTCATGAGCACTGATCCTCGTGAGGCCCTGGACGCATTCCTCGAAGCAGTGAGAGAGCACTACGCTGCATCCGCACACCGCACCGGAGACCAAGACCCCAGAGTCGAAGCGGCTTATATGGCATTGGCCGACGCCTTCGAAATCTACGAAGATGCGATCTACACCGCATTCGACGAGGTGACTCCCTTCGAGCTCTTCGACGACGTCGAGGACGCGAAGGACGATGACGACGTGTTCGGGCCCGAGGACGACGAGGACGACTGAGCTCGATTCCGCTTGAGCGGATCTGCCCCGGGATCACAGATCCGCCCGGGAATCAGGAGATCTGCTCGAGCACCTCGGCGATCTCGTCGGCCAGATCGACGTCGCTGCCGGTGATCTCGGCGAGCTGGGACGATGTGCGCGGAGAGACGAGGGTGCATGTCACGCCGCGATGCCGGTTGAAGGCCAACGCGATGTCCGTCGTCGACACGCCGAGCGCCGAGGCGGCCCGACGCACCCCGGCGAGCACCCGGTTCGACCCATCGTCGAGATACTCCGTGACATAGTCCGCGAGTTCCCCGGCCAGCCGGGAGTCCTGCGGGGTCGCATTCCGATATTTGTCCGTGAGCACGCCGCGGCCGAGGCCGGCACCGGCGATGAGTCCCACCCCTGCGTAGTCGGCGGCGGGGACGAGATCGTCCTCGGCCGCCCGGTTGAGCAGTGAGTACTCGGCCACAGCGCACGAGATCGGGATCCCGGCTCCGCGCATCTCCGCGAGCTGCCAGCCGGTGTGGTGGGAGACGCCGACGTAGCGGATCTTTCCGAGCGTGAGCAGCGTGTCGATCGCCGAGGCGGTCTCCGCCCTGTCGACGTCCGCATCGAAGACGTCGAGGACGAGCACGTCGAGGTGGCCCCGACCGATGCTGCGCAGCAGAGAGTCGACCTGGGACAGGATCCGTGCCCGTCCGAGACCGACCTCGATGTGGTCCGTCTCACTCATGGACACGCCCACACGGGCCATCATCAGCATCTCTTCGGGAAGTCTCAGCTGGGCGATCACCTCGGCGGCGAAATGATGCGCACTGGGCAGCTCGACGAGGTTCCCACCTGCATCGTTGTACTCCTCGACGAGTCGTTGGGCGGCCTGGGCGTCGACCCGGTGACCCCATTCGAAGGTCCCGAGACCCACATCGCTGACGTCGAGTCCGGTCTGGCCGATGCGTTGGTGCTTCATGCTTCTTGAGGTTACCCGATCAGCCGACTACCGTGGTTGCGTTCCCACCCACTTTCACAAGGAGTCGTATGTACGACTGGCTGGTCGCTGCCGTGCTCGGAATCGTGCAGGCACTCACCGAGTTCCTCCCGATCTCATCCTCGGCGCATGTGCGCATCGTCGGTGAGCTCATGCTCCCCGGTGACGACCCTGGTGCGTTCTTCACCGCGATCATCCAGATCGGCACAGAGGCGGCCGTGGTCGTCTATTTCTGGCGCGATATCGTCTCGATCATCTCCAAGTGGTGCAAGGCCCTGGTCGGTCGGCACGACCGCAGAGACCCCGAGGTGCGGCTGGGCTGGCTGATCATCATCGGTTCGATTCCCATCGTCGTGCTCGGCCTCCTCTTCCAGGACGCCATCGAGGGAGCGCTGCGCAGCCTGTGGATCACCGCGACGATGCTCATCGTCTTCGGCCTCGTCATCGGTCTCGCTGACTGGGTGGGGAAGAAGGAGCGGACCTTGGACGGCATGACCTGGGGGCAGGGCCTGCTCTTCGGGCTCGCCCAGTCGCTCGCCCTCGTTCCCGGCGTCTCCCGGTCCGGCGGCACGATCATGGCCGGACGATTCATGGGCTTCTCCCGCCCCGAGGCGGCGCGGTACTCGTTCCTGCTCGCCATCCCCGCCGTCGTGGGGTCCGGCTTCTTCAGCGTCTACAAGAGCCTCGGCAGCACGGACATGGTGCTCGGCTGGGGACCGACGGCACTCGCCACACTCATCTCCTTCGGGCTCGGCCTCGTCGTCATCCACTGGTTCCTGAAGTATGTGCAGACGAGGTCCTTCGGCATCTTCGTCTGGTACCGCGTGGCCTTGGGCATCGTGCTCTACATTCTGCTCGGCACCGGAGTCCTCGCCGCCGTCTGAGGGATCAGCGCGGCCTGCTGCCGCACATTTCGAATCGGTCTGATCCCGGTCTTCGTCCGCGAATGCCGGGATCAGCGCATTCCGCCGCCGCCGACAGTATTCGATTGGGCGAGACCGGCGGCGGTGACCGACATCGCGGCGAGCACCGGCCGATCGCCCGAATGGTCGATGACGGTGAACGAACCAGGTGCCACGCTCAGCCGCTGGAAGTCATCGAGAGGCATGCCCAGGGCGTCGGCGACGATCGCCTTGATGATGTCGCCGTGGGAGACGATCATCGCCCAGCGAGGTGGCGCCTTCGTTTCCGTCTCCCCCGCCTCTGCGCGCTCGCGATCCTCTTCTGCCTTGAGCTCGGCGACGATCTCAGCGATGCGGGACGCGGATCGCCGCGCAGCCTCGGCGATGGATTCCCCTCCGGGGAACCGCGCCTTCGAGGGAGTCTTGAGCACGGTCTCCCACAGCGGTTCCCGTCCCAGCACCTTGAGTTCGCGTCCCGTCCAGTCCCCGTAGTCGAGTTCGACGAAGGCCTGGTCGACGCCGACGACATCGCTCTCGACGGTCTTCTGGGCGATCGCGGCGGTCTCGACGCATCGGGTGAGCGGCGAATGGAGGAGTCGGGAGAATCGGCGGTGCGGCAGCAGTGCGAGATTCGCTTCGAGCGCACTGACTCCCTCGTCGGTCAGCGACACGCCGGGGGCACGTCCGGCCAGGATTCCTGCCGTGTTGGCACTGGAGATGCCGTGCCGCAGAAGTACGATGACGGGCATGCCATCAAGACTAGCCCAGATCGTCTAGGGTGGGCCTATGAAACGTCAGCGACCACGTATGACCTACGAGTTCCGGAAGGTCTCGTTCTCCCGGGATGTCCCGCGTTCGGTCAGCCTGCAGGAGCTCAATGACGAAGCGGAATACGGCAAATGGGAGCTCGCCCGCACCCGCATCTCCGTCGGCGGAGTGCGCACGGTGTGGCTGCGCCGCAAGATCATGCCGCTGACGCAGAGCGCCTGATCCCCACCCGGTGAGGTCGCCCTCTTCGCTCCTTCCCGTCCTCGTCGCCGGTGTCGTCACGATCATCGCCGGGGCCGCGATGTCCCTGCAGGGACGCGCCAATTCCTTCCTCGGTCCTGTCCTCGGACACGCGGTCTTCGCCGCGCTCGTCTCATTCGTCATCGGCCTGCTCATCGTCGGCACGGTGCTGGTGAGCTCACGACGTTCCGGCCGGGCGGCGATCGTGCTCATCAGACTCGTGCGCACCGGTACGATGCCCTGGTGGACGCTCCTCGGCGGGCTCAGCGGAGCCCTGGTCGTCGTCGCGCAGGCGACGACGGTGCCGATCATGGGCGTGGCGATGTTCACGATGGCCTTCGTCTCGGGTCAGGTCACCGGCGGCCTCATCGTCGATTCCACTCATCTGCCGCCGGGAGGCAGGCAGTCGCTGAGCCTCCTGCGCATCCTCGGCGTCCTCATCGTCCTCGCCGCCCTTGTCTACGGCGCCAGGGAACGACTTCTCCTCGGAGTTCCGCTTTGGGCTCCCCTGCTGCCCTTCGCCTCAGGCACCCTGACATCCGTCCAGCAGGCCTGCAACGGTCGCATCAAGGCGGCGACGAACTCTGCCGTCGTGGCCACGACGGTGAATTTCGCGGTCGGCCTGGCAGCCACGGTTCTCGTCTCCGCGATCATCCTGGCTGCCGGAGTGCGGTGGACGGGCTTTCCGGTTCAACCCACGCAGTGGTGGTTCCTCCTCGGCGGAGCCTTGGGCGTCATCTTCATCGGACTCACCTCGCTCACGGTCACCCGCCTCGGCGTGCTCCTGCTCAGCCTGTTCTCACTGTTCGGCAACCTCATGGGTGCGCTGCTGCTGGACCTGCTCACACCCGTCGACGGATCCCTGGTGAGCACGACGACAGTCATCAGCGCGCTCGGTGTGCTCGTCGGGATCGCGGTGACGATCACGCCTTCAGCAGGAAGTCCCCGAGGACCCTCGTCCCGAACTTGAGCGCGGAGATCGGCACCCGTTCGTCCACGCCGTGGAACATCGCGGGGAAGTCGAGATCGCCGGTCAGCTGCAGGGGTGCGAAGCCGTAGCCGGTGATGCCGAGCTCGGCCATGGACTTATTGTCCGTGCCGCCGGAGAGCGTGTAGGGAAGCACCTTCGCGGAAGGATCGTCGGCGAGCAGGCTCGCCTTCATCTGCTCGACCAGAGGAGTGTCGTACGGGGCTTCGAGGGCCTCGCCCTCATCCTCAGCGCTGATGTCGACGCCCTCCCCCGCGAGCTCCTTGATTTTCAACATGACGTCTTCGTGCTGGCCCGGCAGGGTGCGGCAGTCGACGTAGCCGGTGGCCGTGCCGGGGATGACGTTGTGCTTGTAGCCGGCGTCGAGGAACGACGGATTCGAGGTGTTCTGCAGGGTCGGGGCGACGAACTTCTCAACGGAGCCGAGCTCGGCCAGCAGCTGCGGGATCGTCTCGGACCGGAACTCGATGCCGGTCAGCTCGGAGACGCCTTCGAGCAGCTGGCGGGTCGCCAGCGGGATGTCCTGGGGCCACGGGTGGCTGCCGATGCGCGAGATCGCCGAGGCCAAGCGGGTGACCGGGTTGTCGTCGTTGCGCTGCGAACCGTGACCGGCGGTGCCGTGGGCGATGAGGTTGAGCCAGGCCAGCCCCTTCTCCGCGGTCTGGATGAGGTAGACCCGTTGGCCGCGGATGTCGACGGAGTATCCGCCGACCTCGGAGATCGCTTCGGTGGCGCCGGAGAAGAGTTCGGGGCGATTGCGGACCATATGCCGGGCGCCGTAGTTGCCTCCGGCCTCCTCGTCGGCGAAGAAGGCGATGATGAGGTCACGCCGAGGCTGCAGGCCCTGACGCTGCATTGCCCGCACCGAGGCGATGATCATCGCGTCCATGTCCTTCATGTCCACCGCGCCGCGGCCCCAGAGCAGGCCGTCCTTGATGACGCCCTCGAAGGGATCGACGCTCCAGTCCTCGGCCGCGGCGGGGACGACGTCGGTGTGGCCGTGCACGACCAGTGCCGGGGCGTGCGGATCGCTGCCCTTGACCCGGGCGACGATATTGGCGCGACCGGGCGAGGATTCGACGATCTCGGAAGGAAGATCAACCTCGGCGAACCAGGAGGCGATGAGCTCGGCGGCCGGCAGCTCGGGGTTGGCCTTGTTGCCGCCCCAGTTCTGCGTGTCGATGCGGATGAGCTGCTGGCAGAGGTCGGTGACCTCGGCTTCGGCGGCGCTGAAATGAACCACGGTGGCTCCCTTCGGTGTGAGCGGACCATGCCTCGACGCGGTGGTCCGGCTCGGCGATCCGGCTGTTTGCCTCCACCGTATCCCACAGTCGTCGCCGATACGGGTCCGTCCGCATCGGTCCGAGCAGCATCCCGCTGCGTGACTGTACATCAGACGTGCATACGTACTGTTCTTATGCACTGCGTGTGCACATCTGGCCTACAGTCGGGTTCGCGTCTTACGTGAACCGCACTCGGACAACCTCGGCGGGAATAGAAGATGGCCCCCGGATCGAAATCCGGAGGCCAACCTCGTTGTGCGCGGAGGGGGACTTGAACCCCCACGCCCGATAAGTTGGGCACTAGCACCTCAAGCTAGCGCGTCTACCAATTCCGCCACCCGCGCTGGCAACAGAGATAACTCTACATGCGAGTTCCCGTCGCGCAAAATCGAAATCGGCAATTGTGACGCACTGCACTGAAAAGGCTATTTCTCCAGGTACGCGACCTGCGAGAGCACGTGGGGCTTCCCCGACTTGAGGTCGAAGACCGCCGACCGTGATGCCTCGTGGCGCTGCCCCTCGGTCAAGGCGTATCCGACCGTGCCCGGCAGCAGGATCGGCTTCGCGAAGGACACATCCCAGCGGTAGGCATCCAGGCGCGGATCCATCGCCGACAGCGCGCGGGAGGCGGTGTACATGCCGTGGGCGATCTGCCGCGGGAAGCCGAATCCCTTGGCTGCGAGGCCGTTGAGATGGATCGGATTGTAGTCCCCGGAGACCTGTGCATACCGCTGTCCGATGATCGGATCGAGACGCCACAGAGCAGTCGGCTGCGGAGCATCGAACTCCGCATGCGGGACCTGCGCCTTCGACTCCGCGCCGGGCAGCTTCCGGCCCTTGGCCAGGTACGTGGAGACCTCGCTCATCACCGGACGGCCGTCGACCTTCGCGTCGACGCGGACCTCGATCGTCGTGCCCTTCGTGTGTTCGAAGGGACCGGCGAGTTCGAGGTGGTAGTCCACGACGTCGCCGAGGTGCACCGGAGCGAGCATGTCGACCCGGTTGTGGATGTGGACCATGCCCAGCATCGGCAGCGGCACCTCGGGATCGGCCAGCAGCTGCATGCTCAGCGGGAACGCGAGGATGTGCAGGTATCCGGGATGGACGGTGTCACCGAGGGTCTGCCGGATCACATGGGCGAATCCGGCATAGGCGACCGGCTCGAGCGGAACGCTGCGGTCGATGGACCGCTCCGGCAGCTCGGGGCTCGTCCGCGGACCGATGGGCAGGGTTTTGAGCAGGGCGCGGCCGTAGACCGGGAACATCGATTCGGCCATCAGGCACCCACCATGTTCTGCCCGCACACGCGCAGGGTCTCACCGTTGATGCCGCGGGCTCCGCTCGAGGCGAGGAACCCGATGGCCTCGGCCACGTCGACGGGCTGACCGCCCTGCTGCAGGCTCGAGAGCCGGCGCGCGACCTGGCGGGTCAGCGTCGGCATCTTCGCGGTCATGTCGGTTTCGATGAATCCCGGTGCGACGGCGTTGATCGATCCCTTCCGTCCGGCGAATTCCTCCGCCGAGGCGGCCGTGAGTCCGATGACGCCGGCCTTGGAGGTCGCGTAGTTCGTCTGTCCGCGGTTGCCGGCGATGCCCGAGGTCGAGGCCAGCGACACGACCTGAGCACCGTCGGCGAAGAGGCCTTTCTCCGCCAGGTGGGCGTTGATCATCGTCTGCGCGGCGATGTTGACTGCGATGACAGAGTCCCAGCGCCCGGCGTCCATGTTCGCGAGCATCTTGTCGCGGGTGATGCCGGCGTTGTGGACGAGGATGTCGACGGGTCCCCCGACCGCCTCGGCGATCTTCTCGGCGGCATCGGCGGCGGTGATGTCGAGTTGGACGGACTTGCCGCCGATCTCATTCGTCACCTGCGCCAGAGCCTGACCGGCCTGGGGCATGTCGACGCCGATGACGTAGGCGCCGTCGCGGGCGAGGTTGCGGGCGATCGCCGCGCCGATTCCGCGCGCGGCACCCGTGACCACGGCGCGCCGGCCGGCCAGGGGTCCGTTCGCACCGGTGGACATGAAGGCGTCGAGGCCGAGCCGCTCCCCCGCGTCGGAGGAGACGGTGAGGAACTGGCCGGACACATATGCCGACTTGCCCGAGAGAAGGAACCACAGCGCGGCCGCCACCGAGGGCGCGGTGAGGTCGACGCCGTCCAGCAGGATGCCGTTGGCGGTGGCGCCGGCACGCATCTCGTGGGCGACCGAACGGGTGAAGCCCGTGATTCCCTGCGCGGCGGCGGCGAGCTCGGGGGTCTGGTTCTTCGCATCCGGTACGGTGGAGACGGTGATCACGCGACCGCAGGGTGCCAGTGAGCGCAGCGCCGCACCGGCCTCGAGGACGATGGGTGAGAGGTCGGCCGGGGACTTCGCATCGTCGAGGACGGCGATGATCGCCCGCAGCTTCTCACCGGATTGGGCGTTGCGCCGCACCTCGAGCCCGTTCTCCAGCAGCAGGTCGGCGAGGTTCTGAGCGCCGGGGCCGGAACCGAGGACGAGGACCGGCTTGTTCGTGTAGCTGGCCGGTGTGGAGCCGAAGCGGTTGAGTTCGACCGGCTGCGGCAGTCCGAGGGTCTTCGCCACCTGCTTCAGCGGTCCGTTGACGAGGGAGAGATAGGTGTCTTTCATGCTGCCTCCACGATCGCGGTGAGTCCCTGGCCGCCTGCTGCGCAGATCGAGACCAGCGACCTCTTCTTGCCGGTTGTCTTGAGGTATTTGGCGGTGGTGGCGATGATGCGCCCACCGGTGGCCGCGAAGGGGTGACCGGCGGCGAGGCTCGAGCCCAGCGGGTTGAGCTTGTCGCGGTCGATGCTGCCCAGGGCCTGATCGAGTCCCGCCTTCTCGCGGCAGAACTCTTCGGACTCCCACGCCGCCAGGTGCGAGAGCACGGTGGACGCGAAGGCCTCATGGATTTCGAAGACATCGAAGTCATCGAAGGTCAGGCCGTTGCGGGCGAGCAGACGCGGCACAGCGTAGGCAGGAGCCATGAGCAGGCCCTCGGCTCCGTCGACGAAGTCGACGGCGGCAGCTTCGGCATCGACGAGGCGGGCCAACGGCGTGAACCCGTGTTCGGCCGCCCAGTCCTCACTGCCGAGCAGCACCGAGGAGGCACCGTCGGTCAGCGGTGTCGAGTTGCCGGCAGTCATGGTCGCTTCGGCGGCCAGTCGCTTGCCGAACACCGGTGAGAGCTTGGCCATGGACTCCATGTTCGAGTCGCCACGCAGGTTCGTGTCCCGGCTGACGCCGAGGTAGGACGTGGTGAGATCGTCGAAGAACCCGGAGTCCCAGGCCGCCGCGAGGTTCTGATGGCTGGCCACGGCGAGTTCGTCCTGTGCCTGCCGAGTGATTCCCCATTCGGCGGTGGTGATCGCTTGGTGCTCGCCCATGCTCAGGCCGGTGCGCGGCTCCCCCGTGCTCGGTGCCTGCGGGGCGAGATAGGCAGGCCGGATCTGCGCGGCGATCTTCGCCCGCTGGACCATCGTCTTCGCACGGTTGAGCTCGAGGAGGATCTCGCGCATCGAATCGTCGATGACGATGGGAGCATCGGAGGTCGAGTCGACGCCCGAAGCGATGCCGGATTCGATCTGACCGGCGTTGATCTTGTTGTTCAGGCTGACGACCGCCTCGAGTCCGGTGGCACAGGCCTGGCCGAGGTCGAAGGCCGGAGTCGTCGGGGCCAGCGCGGAGCCGAGTACGGCTTCACGGGTGAGGTTGAAGTCCTTCGAGTGCTTGAGGACCGCACCTCCGGAGACTTCGCCGATGCGCTCCCCGGCCAGCCCGAAGCGAGCGGTGAGCCCGTCGATGGCCGAGGTGAGCATATCGAGATTCGTCGCCTTCGAGTACTGCTTGTTCGAGCGCGCAAAGGGAATGCGGTTGCCGCCGAGGATGACGGCTCGTTGACTGGGAGCGGACATGTGCACCTCCGAGAGTTGGATTTAACTGTTACCGACAGTACCTGATACTGTCGGTCTTATGAAATCGCTCACAGACGGACGCTCGACTCGGTGGCAAAAGCACCGTGACGAGCGTCGTCGCGAACTGCTGCGCACGGTCCGCCATGTCGTCGCCGAACACGGAGACGACCTGTCGATGGACCAGATCTCGGAGCTGTCGGGAACCTCGAAGTCCGTGCTCTACCGCTATTTCACCGACCGTGCGGGACTGCAGGCGGCCATGGGCGAATGGGCCATGGGCGTCATCGTCCGCTCACTCGACGAGGCCACCTCGGCAGCGGCGAAGATGCGGACAGCAGGCATCGGGCAGCAGGCGGCAGCCGTCGACGGCGGAACTGCCAGAGCACGGGAATCGCTGACATCGATGGTCCGAGCCTTCGTCACCCTGGCCGCAACGTCGCCGCACGTCTACCGGTTCTGCGACACGGCTGTGAACCGATTCGCGCCCCAACAGACCGGCGGTTTCTTCAACTCGATCGCAGAGCTCCTGGCCGACCGCCTGGACCTCGCCGACGATCGGGACCGCCTGTGGTCGGCCGGAGCCATCGGCTTCGTCCGCGCCGCGACCGAGGCCTGGCTCTCGAACCCCAGCCGTGCCGAGGAGTTCGCCACTGACATCAGCAACTGGCTGTGGGCATCATTGCCCGCCAATCTAGGAGTAGAACGATGAAGCTGTCTCTCAACCCTCAGGCCATCAACGATGTGCTCGACGGCCGCTGGGCCGAAGGCCGACGTCGGGGCCGCGAACTGGCCCTGGACCCCCGGAGCCACGAGGATCCTGCCGATGATCTCGAGACCACTCGAGCAAAGACCCTCGTCGGCGTCGGTCTCATGGCCGACTCCGGTCTGCCGCTCGTCAGCCTTCCGCCCGAGCTGGGTGGGAAGAACCAGCACGCCACCAACGTGGCGGGCTTCGAGGAGACGGTCACCGCCGCTCCCAGCCTGCAGATCAAGGCCGGAGTCCAGTTCGGCCTCTTCGGCGGAGCGATCCTCCACCTCGGCGATGCCGAACAGCACAAGAAGTGGCTGATCGATGCTCAGACCGGCAAGCTGCTGGGCTCGTTCGCGATGACGGAGATCGGACACGGTTCGGATGTCGCCTCCGTGGCGACGACGGCGACCTACGATGTCGACGCGGAAGAGTTCGTCATCACCACTCCTTTCCGTGCCGCGACCAAGGAATACATCGGCAACGCCGCTCGGGACGCCCGCGCGGCCGTCGTCTTCGCACAGCTCGTCACCGCCGGGGTCAACCACGGGGTGCATGCCTTCTTCGTTCCCGTCCGTGATGAGTCCGGAGACCCGATGCCGGGAATCTCGATCGAGGACGACGGCTACAAGGGCGGCCTCAAGGGCGTCGACAACGGACGCATCGCCTTCACCGAAGTGCGCATCCCGCGGACCAATCTGCTCAACCGGTACGGGGATGTCAGCGCCGACGGCACCTACTCCTCCCCCATCGACTCACCGGGGCGCCGCTTCTTCACCATGCTCGGCACCCTGGTCCAGGGTCGTGTCTCGCTCGACGGTGCCGCGATCGTGGCGTCGAAGATCGCTCTCGACATCGCCGTGCGCTACGGACTCGAGCGCAAGCAGTTCAACTCCGTCGACGAGATCGAAGAGACCACTCTGCTCAGCTACCAGCAGCACCAGCGTCGCCTCATGCCCGCTCTCGCCGCGGTCTACGCCTCGAACTTCGCTCACGACAAGCTGCTCGCCTCGTTCGAAGAGGTCTTCTCCGGTGCCGATGACTCCGAGGAGAACCGGGCCGTGCTCGAGACCCGCGCGGCGGCGTTCAAGGCGGATACGACCTGGATGGCACTCGACGTCATCCAGGAATGCCGCGAGGCCTGCGGCGGTGCCGGCTTCATGGCCGAGAACCGACTCGTCGGTCTGCGCGCCGACATGGATGTCTACGCCACGTTCGAGGGCGACAACACGGTGCTCCTCCAGCTGGCTGCCAAGCGCCTGCTCGGCGACTACGCGAAGGAGTTCTCCAACCTCGACATCGGTGGTGTCGCCCGCTTCATCGGCACCCGAGCGGCTGAGCACAGCCTCTACCGGACCGGACTGGTCAATGCCGGCACGGCGATCTCCGATGTCTTCAGCGGCAACCTCAGCGAGAAGCGAATCCGTTCGGGTCGTCTGCAGCGGACCCTGCTGGAGAACCGCGTCGAGTCCATGGTCGCCTCGGTGGCGCAGAACCTGCGTCCGGCGATGAAGATGTCTCAGGCCGATGCCGGTGAGCTGTTCAACTCCACCCAGCACGAACTCATCGAGATGGCTCGCGCCTATGTCGAGCTGGAGAAGTGGAAGGCGCTCGACGAGAAGATGAAGGAGCAGACCGACGCCGATCAGGCCAAGGTGTTCCGCCGACTGCGCGATACCTACGGTCTCACGCTCATCGAGCGTCATCTGGGCTGGCATCTCATGTACGGGCGTCTGCCGATGTTCCGGGCCCGTCAGATCAACGACACGCTCAACCGTCTGTGCGCGAAGCTGGCCGCGAACGCCCTCGATCTCGTCGAGTCGTTCGGCTACGGCGACGAGCACCGTCGGGCCACCATCGCCACCGGTGTGGAGGCGCAGCGACAGGCCGAGGCCGCGGACTATTTCCGCCGGGCCCGCGCCCAGGAGGACTTCCCTGTCGATGAGAAGCACCTGCGCAAGGCCGAGAAGGTGGCCGCCAAGGCAGCGGCGAAAGCTGCGGCCAAGGCCGGCAACAGGTCCGGCAGCAAGGCCGGCGTGAAGTAAAACCTCCCCCTCCGCCCCGGCGCTCGACCTTCCGAGTGCCGGGGCGTGAATACGAAGAATCCCCGCAGCGAACGGTCTGCGGGGATTCTTCGTGTCGGAAGCGGCCGGATCTCGTCCGGAACGCTCAGGCGGCGAGGAAGTCTTCGAGCACGGCAGAGATCTTGGCCGACTCGGTGAGGAATCCGTCGTGGCCGACGGGAGAGTCGATGACGTCGTGGCGGACCTTGCCCGGCAGCGCCTCGGCGAGGATCTCCACCTGTTCGGGCGGGAACAGGCGATCCGAGGACACCGAGATCACGAGGTTGTCCGTGCAGGCATCGGCCAAGGCGGTGCGCAGGTCGCTCGAACGCCCGCGGCGCACATCGTGATCGCGCAGGGCGCGGGTGAGCACGAGGTAGCTGTGCGGGTCGAATCGAGCGGTGAGCTTCTTCGCCTGGTGATCGAGGTAGGAGCTGACCTCGTAGTAGTTCTCCGAACGCATCCGTCGCGAGAAGCGCTCATTGAGTTCGGCGTCGTTGCGGTAGGTCAGATGGGCGATCTGACGCGCCAGACCGAGTCCTTGGGACGGGAAGCGCCCGACTGCGGAATAGTCCCCGGCATAGTAGTCGGGGTCGAGTTCGATCGCCCGTTCCTGCATCATCGCCCATGCGATCTGGTCGGCCTCACAGAAGGCCGGTGCGGCGATGACGGCGCATTTGCGCACCTTCCGCCGATCGAGCAGAGCGAATTCGAGCGCCCGTGCGCCACCCATGGATCCGCCGATCACCGCCGCCCAGGACTCGATGCCGAGGATCTGGGCGAGGTTGTGCTCTAACCTCGCCATGTCCCGGATCGAGACCGCCGGGAAGCGGGAGCCGTAGGCCAGTCCGTCGTCGAAGGTCGACTGCGGCCCGGTCGTGCCCGAGCATCCGCCGAGCGAATTCGCGCACACCACGTAGTACTCGTTCGTGTCCACGGCTTCGCCGGGACCGACGACGCCCGACCACCATTCGGTGACGTGGGTGTCGCCGGTGAGGGCATGTTCGATGAGGATCGCATTGGAACGATCCGCGTTGAGAGTGCCGAAGGTCTCGTAGGCGATCTCAACCGTGCCGAACGTATGCCCGGAGTCCGTGCCGAAGCCCAGAATCCGCTCGACGGAGGTGCTCTGGGTGGTCATCTCAGGCCGCAGACTGTGCCTTCGCCGCAGCCGCCGCGAAGCCCTTGTCGAGGTCGGCGATGATGTCGTCGATGCCTTCGATGCCCACGGACAGGCGCACCAGCGCCGGGTTGACGCCCGCAGCCTTCTGAGCCTCCTCGTCGAGCTGGGCGTGGGTGGTCGAGGCGGGGTGGATGACGAGCGAGCGGACGTCGCCGATGTTCGCCACGAGCGAGTGCAGCTCGAGGGCGTCGACGAAGGCGACGGCCGCGTCGTAGCCGCCGGCGATGTCGAAGGCGAGCACCGAGCCCACACCGTTCGGCAGGTACTTCTTGGCCAGGCCGTTCCAGGGGCTGGATTCGAGCCCGGCATAGGCGACGCGGTCGACCTGGTCGTGGCCTTCGAGGTAGGCGGCGACCTTGTTGGCGTTCTCGACGTGGCGTTCGATGCGCAGGCTCAGGGTCTCGATGCCCTGGGCGAGCAGGAACGCATTCGTCGGGCTGAGCGAAGGTCCGAGGTCGCGCAGGCCCTGCACGCGCGCCTTGAGTCCGTACGACACGTTCGCACCGAAGGGTCCGTCGGCACCGAGGTCGCGGGCGAAGACGAGTCCGTTGTAGGTGACATCGGGTTCGTTGAAGCCGGGGAACTTCTCCGGCTGTGCGCCGTAGTCGAAGTTGCCGCTGTCGACGAGGACGCCGGCGACGGAGTTGCCGTGGCCGCCGAGGTACTTCGTGGCCGAGTGCAGGACGACGTCGGCGCCGTGTTCGATGGGGCGCACGAGGTAGGGGCTGGCCAGGGTGTTGTCGACGATCAGCGGGACGCCGGCCTCATGGGCGATCGCGGCGATCGCTTCGATGTCGAGGATGTCCGAACGCGGGTTCGACACGACCTCGCCGAAGAGGAGCTTGGTGTTGTCCTGGATCGCGTTCTTCCACTCGTCGTGGTCGTCGACGTCGACGAACGTGGTGTCGATGCCGAGCTTGCGCAAGGTGACATCGAGGAGGTTGACGGTTCCGCCGTAGAGGCTGGAGCTGGCCACGATGTGGTCGCCGGCTCCGGCGATGTTCGTGATCGCCAGGAAGGCAGCGGACTGGCCCGAGGCGGTGAGGACTGCGTGGACTCCGCCTTCCAGGTCGGCGATGCGGTTCTCGACGACCTCGTTCGTCGGGTTCGTCAGACGGCTGTAGACGGGGCCGACGTCGGTCAGCGCAAAGCGGCTGGCCGCATGCGCAGCGTCGTTGAACACGAACGAGGTGGTCTGGTGGATGGGCAGGGCGCGCGATCCGGTGGTCGGATCGGGAACCTGTCCGGCATGGATCTGGCGGGTTTCGAATGCCTGGGTCATGGTCTCTCCTTCGTGGGTGCCTTCGCGGAGGCGGTCCGGATCGGTGATGGTGATGTGTCTACTGTCATCGACTTCGCTTCCCGGTGAGGGCGGATGTGTCATGTGGATGTCATCGTCCGTCATGTTTCGTCATACCCCGTCGCGCAGTCGTCATCTGGCGGTGCGAGGGTCAGCGGAAGTTCCGTGCCTTCGTCGGCAGCTGCACCTCGAGCGGGATGAGTTTGTGCGCATAGAGGCTCACGACCTCTCCCCCGCGCTGGATGAGCCCGGTGACGACGAGGAAGTTCCGCGAGGTCGCGACCGTGCGGAAGCGTTTCATCAGCCCGGCCGTGGCGACGACGTTGAGCATTCCGAACTCGTCTTCGAGGTTGATGAAGGTGATCCCCGAGGCGGTCGCCGGGCGCTGCCGGTGGGTGACGATCGCGGCCACCGTCATCCGGGTTCCGTCTGCGGCGGCTGCCGCATCCGCGGTCGAGGAGTATCCGCGAGCGATGAGCTGATCGCGCAGGATCTCCGTGGGGTAGCCGTCGACGGTGATCCCGGTGGAGAAGAGTTCGGCCAGGGTCGTGTCGAAGGCGTCCATGCTCGGCAGGCTCGGTGCCGAGTCCACCGAGGCGGTGCCCGGCAGCAGTCCCGGGTGGGCACCGGCGACTCCCCCGGCCAGCCACAGCGCCTGCCGGCGGTCGAGGTCGAATCCGGACAGTGCCCCGGCCGTGGCCAGGGACTCCAGAGCCTGCTTGCCGATGCCGGTGCGTTCGGCCAGATCCGCCACCGAGGTGAAGGGAGCGATCGCGCGCTCACGGACGATCACCTCGGCGAAGGTGCCGACGTGGGCGACCGATTCGAGTCCCAGGCGGATCCCCAGTTCCCCTGCCGAAGCGGCCGTGCCGTTGCGATCCCCCGCCGAAGCCGTGTCATCCCCCGCCGGGGCGGTGCTGTGGCACTGTTCGCCGGGGCCGACCCTCTCGAGGTCCGTCTCCGCCTGCGACCAACGGATGTCGACCGGCAGGATCGGCACCCCGTGGCGGCGGGCGTCGGCGATGAGCGACTGCGGGGAGTAGAAGCCCATCGGCTGGCTGCGCAGCAGACCTGCTGTGAAGGCCGCGTGGTGGTGGAGTTTGAACCAGGCGGACTGGTAGACGAGGTTCGCGAAGCTGATCGCGTGCGATTCGGGGAACCCGTAGTTCGCGAAGGCCGCGATGGTCGCGAAGATCGCCTCGGCCGTGTCCGCGTCGACCCCGCGAGCCAGAGCACCCGTGCGGAACTTCTCCGCGAGTTCGGCCATCCGCCTCTCCGACCGACGTGAGCCCATGGCCTGCCGCAGACGGTCGGCATCGGTTCCGGTGAAACCGCCGACATCGATGGCCATCTGCATCAGCTGCTCCTGGAACAGCGGCACCCCGTAGGTCTTGGCCAGGGACTTCTCCAACAGCGGGTGAAGGTATTCGACCGTATCGAGGCCCTGCCGCCGGCGGATGTAGGGGTGGACGGAGCCGCCCTGGATGGGGCCGGGGCGGATGAGCGCGACCTGCACGGCGAGATCGTAGAAGATCCGCGGACGCAGCCGGGGCAGGGTCGCGAGCTGGGCGCGGGATTCGACCTGGAAGACTCCGACGGCATCGGCACGGCAGAGCATGTCGTACACGTCCTCGTCCTCATCGTCGATCTCCGCCCGGTCGATGAGGACCCCGGTGTGGCGATGGACGAGTCCGACCATCTCATGCAGAGCGGTGAGCATGCCCAAGCCGAGCAGGTCGAACTTCACCAGTTCCATGGCCGCACAGTCGTCCTTGTCCCACTGCACCACGGTGCGGTGACCCATCGTCGCCTTCTCGATCGGCACCACCTCGCCGATGGGCCGGTCGGCCAGGATCATTCCGCCGGAGTGGATGCCCAGATGCCGGGGTGAGCCGAGCAGGTCACCGGCGACGGTGAGCACGGGGGCGGGCACCGGGGAGTCCTCGGCGTCGGGCAGGCTCGCCCATCGGTTGCTCGACTTCGAGAATGCGTCCTGCTGCCCGGGAGCGTAGCCGAGGCTGAACGCGGCGTCGCGGATCGCCGACTTCGCACGGTAGGTGATGACATTGGCCACCTGGGCCGCCCGGTCGCGGCCGAAGTGGTCGTAGACGTACTGGATGACCTCTTCGCGGCGGCCGGATTCGATGTCGATGTCGATGTCCGGGTACCCCTTGCGGTCCGGGGACAGGAACCGATCGAAGAGCAGCCCGTGTTTGACCGCGTCGACGGCGGTGATGCCGAGGACGAAGCAGACCGCGGAGTTCGCCGCCGAACCCCGGCCCTGGCAGAAGATTCCCATATTGCGGCAGAACTCGGTGATGTCGAAGACGATGAGGAAGTAGCCGCAGAAGCCCAGCTGGGCGATCATGTCCATCTCCCGGTCCAGCTGCTCCCACGCCCTGGGATGCTCGGCGCGGGATCCGTAGCGCTGCCGTCCGCGTTCGGCGATGAGACCGCGCAGATAGGCCTCCCCGTCGCCGTCATCGGGCATCGGTGCCTTCGGCAGATCGGGGCGGGCCGAGCCGAGGACGAAGGAGCATTCCCGTCCGATCCGCACAGCGTTCTCCAGCGCCTGACGGGGGAACCGTGCGAGCATCTCCTCGCCGGTGTGGATCCGTGCGTTCGCCGTCGCCGGCAGCCATCCGGCCAGTTCGTCCAGCGACAGCCGGGATCGCACCGAGGCCCGCACCTGCGCAGACTTCCACCGGGCGCGGGTGGCGAAGTGGACGGTGTTGCTGGCCATGATCGGCAGACGGGTCCGCTTGGCCAGATCGCCGAGGTGGCGCAGCCGCTCGTCGTCGTCCGGGGTTCCGTCCCGGCTGAGTTCGACGGCGATCCGGTCGCGCCCGAACAGGGCGATGAGGTCGCGCAGAGCACCCAGACCGCCGTCGGCATCGGTCAGGGCGCGCCGCAGCGGTCCTTTGCGGCAGCCGGTGAGGATCGTCCAGTCCCCGTCCATGGCTGCCAGCTCCTCGAGGTCGAAGACCGGGCGGTTCTTCTCTCCGCGCAGGTTCGCCTCGGTGATGGCACGGGAGAGTTGGTGATAGCCGTCGACGCTGCGGGCGAGGACGAGAAGGTGGGTGGCCTCGGGGTCGGTCTGGCCGGGGATCTTCTCGGCCAGCCCCACGGACAGTTCGGATCCGAACACGGTGGGCAGGCCCACCTCGGCGGCGGCATGGGCGAAGCGGACCGCACCGTAGAGGCCGTTGTGATCGGTCAGCGCCAGGGAGGTCAGTCCGGCGGCCGCACCGGCGGCCACGAGCTCCTCGGGGTCGGAAGCGCCGTCGAGGAAGCTGAACTGGGAGTGCACGTGCAGCTCCGCCCATTCCACGCTCGCCGTCTGCAGCAGCGGTCCCCGCTTCGCGCCCGCGTCGTCGGCGGATGTGCCGTGGTAGCGGTCGCGGCTGTCGGGACCGCGCGGGCCGACCGAGACCTGGTAGCGGTCCGGGCGGGAGAACGCCGGGGCATCGGAACCGTCGGCGTGCTTGTCGATGGGACGGTCTGTCCCTGGTTGCCCTGGGACACCCTTTCCTTCGAGCCGACGAGCCAGCTTCGACCAGGGTGTGCGCGGATTCGAGAATCCCATCGGCGTGTCCTCCTCCCAACGGTGCGGATCGATCTCTGCTGTGGCGGCGGTGGTCGTCGCCGCGGTGGTGTGTCTGTCGTCGGCTGTGTGTTCGGGGTCAGCGGTAGCGGCCGGTGAGGTACCACTGGCCGTGCTCCTTGCTCAACAGGAGGGCTCTGCCCTGTTCGGTCACGACCTGCAGGCGGGTTCGGTAGACGGTCCGCTTGGGGTCCCACCATCCGGATTCGATGGGCCAGGATCCGGAATAGTCGGTGATGGCTTCGGTCTGTCCTGTGGGGAATCTGATCGTCGCCGGTGCGGTGTCCAACCCTGATGGCCTGGCTTCCACTGGAGAGCCGTCGGCGGCGAGCACGTCGACGGCCGAATGCTCGACGGTGGTCGGCCTCGGCGCGTGCAGGGCGCCGGGCCAGGGTGCCTGGGGGCTGCGGGCCGGTGCGGCGGTCTGCTGCCACGGGGTCCACAGGTTCGTCTCGGCCGGATCCCATCCGCCTTGGATGCCGGGAACCAGGACCGCGTCGGGGCCGAAGAGTCCTTGCAGCCGTTCGAGGGTGTGGGTGATCTGCCCGGTGTTCTCGTCGAACAGACTCCGCGTGGCACCGATCGGGGTGGTCAGCTCCGCTGCGATGAGTCGCAGCGCGATGATGCCGTCCTCGGAGAAGTCCTCGGCGTCGGGTGCCGGTTCGTCGACGATGTCGAGAGCCTGCGGGTCCGCCTGTGTCGCGGATGTCGAGGATCCCGTCCGGGATCTCTGCCCGGGGCTCGCCCCGGCGCCGCGCGGAGATCCCTGCCCGGTGCTCGCTCCTGCCAGCCAACCCTCGGCCTGCCACCGCAGCCGGTCGGCGATCGCGTTCTCCTGCATGTCCTCGATCCGCCAGGTCCGGGAGGAGGACTGTCCGCCCGCGGCGTCGAGTTCGATCGTGATCTGGGTGCAGACGAGTCCCTGCCTGCGCACCTTGGCCAGCAGTTCGCTCCCGAGCTGTCGGGCGAGGAATCCGAGGGTGTCGCTGCGGGTCGTGGGAGCCTCGAGACCGAGTTCGACGTCGAGCCGCTCTGCGCGGATGTGGTCGGCCGGTGGTGCCCCCTCTCGCCCGCGGGCCAGGTCGTGGACATGCCGGCCGAAGGCACCGAACCGTGAGTTCACGTCCCTGGCTTCGAGCCCGGCGAGGTCGCCGAGGGTACGCAGACCCAACTGCAGGAAGACCTCGATGAGCGCGGTCGCCTCGGAGCCGGCGTATTCCAACGTTGTGATCGGCTGGGCGGCCAGGAAGTCCACGGTCTGCCCGGGTTCGACCCGGCGAGCCTGACCGGAGGCGAGGACCGCGGCGAAGACAGTGTCGGCGATGCCGGGGAAGAACTCCCATCCGGTCTCGGCCACCAGCGCGGAGACCAGGGCCTCGACGGCGCTGGGTTCATCGGGGTAGCCGTGCCGGAGGGAATCGAGCGGGATCGCCAGGGTTCCCGGGCTCAGCAGGGTGAATCGCGCAACGAGGTCTTCGAGTGCTCCGACTCCGGCGCTGAAGCGGCGGTTGTCCACGTCTTCGTCCCAGGCCGCGACGTGGGCTTCCGGGCACCGGTATCCCACGGCTCGCTTGTTGTTGCCGAGTGCGACCCCGGCGGTGCGGGCGGGTGCGTTGGCGGCGATGACCTTGCCGCCGTGGAGGACCGCGACCGGATGGCCGGGGCCGATCTCGTGTTCGGCCGCGGCGGCCACGGCCGGCCAGTCGGGCACGGTGAGCACGAGGATGCGCTGCGGTTCATCCGACATGGCCGATCACCTGCCGCAGATGCGTGATCGTCGCCCACCGCGGGTCCTGTGAGTCCTGCGATTCCGCAGCCGCGTCCTCGTCGGACGCCGCAGGTGTGGAGGTCGACGGCTCGGGTGTGGAGGTCGACGGCTCGGGTGTCGGCTCAGTCTGCCCGGCGGCCTCCCTTGCAGGGGTGTTCGACGCAGCGATCCCCTCCGCAGTGGTGTCGTCCGCAGGGATATCCGGCACTCCGGACCGACCGCCGCCGGTCAGCACCTCCAGTGTCCCCGCGGGGGCCTCGGAGGGGACCTCGGCGGGGGTTCCGGTCGGGCCGGGCAGCAGGAAGCGGTGGGTTCCCGTCTGCGACCGGGCGCGGACGAGGCAGGACCGCAGACGTCCGCGGCCGCGTTCGGCGCCCGACCAGTGGGCGTCCGTGATCTCGATCTGCTCGGTGCTGCCGGACAGGGGCCGGAGGCTGATGAGGCTCATGCGCCGTTCGCGGATCTTCGCCAGCAGCCGCGCACGTTCCTTTGCGCTCGGAGCGAAGCCGGGGTCGACGAGGATGATGTCGAAGGACTCGATGAGGATCGAGGCCACGCGCAGCCAGTCCTCCCCGGGGGTGGCGAGATTGACGAAGTGGTCGAGGTCGACGCCGAGGTCGGCGATCGAGGACACCGCAGGTTCGCCGAGGCCGATGCCCGCGCACCATTTCTGCTCCCGAGTCGCTGCGGCGATCGTCGCCAGTGCACAGCTGAGAGACAGTTCTCCGGTGACGGTGACGAGTTCGCCTCGAGGCAGGCCACCGCGACGGAACAGCGGAGAGAGCACAGGATCCACCGGGTGAGGTGGGATCCTGTCCAACAGCGCCGTGGCCGTGGAGATCCCCATCTCCCGGCTGAGCTGCTGAACGACTGGTGCGGCTGACATGACATCCATTATCGAACTGGTGTTCTAAATTGGCAAGATTCAGGCAGCTGCATTGCTCGCCCGGGCGTGTCGCCATTCGGCCTCGAACATCCAGGCGATGCAGAGCCCCAGGTCAAAGCCATAGCCACCGCCGACGGTGCTCGGATCGGCAGCGGATGTGGCCTTCTCGACCTCTGCGACCTGGACCGCGGTGTTGAACATCCTGCGCCCAACCACCCGACTCTCCAGCGGCAGCAGCTGAGAGCCGTCGGGCAGGTGGAACGTGAAGGCGGCAGGCCCGCGCATGGCTCCGGCGAAGGCGGCTCCGGTGCGTTCGATGCGCAGCTGGTACTTGTGCACCACGGTGTGGTGGCGACGGCACAGCAGGATGAGATTGTCCATGTCCGTCGCCCCTCCCTGCGACCAGGGCCGGATGTGGTGAGCGTCGCAGCGTCGGCGGTTCCGGCAGCCGGGGAACTGACAGCAGACGTCGCGCACGCTCAGCGCCAGTCGCTGCCGCCTGCTCACCAGACGCTTCGACCGCCCGAGCATGAGGGCGTCGCCTCCGGCATTCTTGATCACGCCGCTGATGAGAGCCTCGCAGCTCAGGCGCTCTGCCGTCGCCGCGGTGATGCCGCCGAATCCCTCGACCCGGCAGGTTGTGTCCGCTCGTCCTTCCTCCGTCCCTGCGGGGACGCCATCTTCAGCCGTCGCCTCTGCTGACATGCCCGACCCGGATTCCGTCCCCGCGGGGACGTCCTCCTCGGCCAGCGTCCCCGCGGGGACGTCTGCCGTGGTCCCCGGCCCTGCAGTCGCCGCCCTTGCAGGGATGCTCACGCGCGGAGGAACAAAGGCAGGGGCGGCCTCCACGGTAGCGCCGCTGCGAGTGACCACCTCGGCGGAGGCGTGAACGAGCAGGCGGGCACGGTCAGCATCGACCACACCGGCAGGCTCGGCTCGAGGGAAGGCATGGATGATCTCCATCAGGCACATGACCTGGGAGACCGGCTCATACGGCATCTCCTCAGCGCCATCGAGCGCTCCCTCGACTCCACTCTCAGCAGCGTTCTCGGTTCCATCACCTGCTCCGGGTTCTGCCGACTCGGCCACAGGACGCTCGAGGACCTGACGGGCGGCGTCGAGCATCGTGGCGATCTCCGCCGCGTCATCTTCCTCGAGCTCGATCGTGATGCGGGTCCGGCCGGGCCCCACCTGACGCATGTTCACGCTGTCCTCGGCCAGGAACAGCGGGAACGGCCCGTTGTCGATCTTGTCGGCCAACTGCTGGTAGTCCCGCGAGATCCGGCTGATCTGGCTGCCCGTGGCCAGAGTCGCCAGGCGCAGCGCCTCATCGTCGCCGATCCGTTCCCCGAGCCGGGTCACCTCTCGCACCTTGGAGAAGCTGATGTCACCGTCTGCGAGACCTTTCCTCACCTTCGGCATCTCACGCAGAGCTGCCGTCACGCGGACGTATTCGCGCGCCGTGTGCATGCTCACCGAGGCCACATGCATCACCCATTCGGTCAGGGTCTTCACGCCGACCCATTCCGCCCACAGTCCCCGCCGCTCAACCTCATCGATGAGGGCGATGACGCGAGCATGGCAGAAGGAGATGCACGAGATGTTGCGACGGATATCGGTCACGATCTGCTCACAGGTGAGGGTGCTGAGATCCTCGTTGACCTGTTCACCGTTTCGCATGACTCCCCTTCCCGTGGCCTTTCGGCCAACCGGTCCCGCAGCCCCCATGACCACCGACCATGCCTTCACCTTAGAACTCGGCACTGACACGAGAATTCCATTGATGGCAGATCTATGTCATTGAACATCTCCTGGATTCGATTCTCTTTCGTTTTCATTGGTGACATCCGCACTGCCCTGTAAGGCCACCGTCGCCGGCTCCCGCAGATGCGCTCCAGTCAGGTGCGCTCGAGTCAGTGCGCCCGGGTAGGGTGACGTCATGACTGACGGCACAAACGCCACCTCCAGCACTGGCACCTCCGGCGGTTCAGCCCGCGAGACCCCGACGCGGGGGTCCTATGATGCGATCGCGGCGATGTACACCGACTGGTTTGCCGATGAGCTCACCGCCAAGCCGCACGATCGTGCAGTGCTCGGGGCCTTCTCCGAGCTCGTGCTCGCCACCGGTTCCGCCGACGTCCTCGACATCGGCTGCGGGCCCGGACGCATCACCTCGTTCCTCGCGGCCCTCGGACTCACACCGAGTGGCCTCGACCTCTCCCCTGCCATGGTCGAACTCGCCCGCGGCCTCTATCCGAGCCTCGACTTCACCGTCGGGACGATGACCGAACTGCCCCATGCCGAGGATGCGTTCTCCGGGCTCGTCGCCTGGTACTCGGTCATCCACATCCCCGATGAGGAGCTCTCGACCGCCTTCGCCGAGGCGGCTCGTGTCCTCCGCCCGGGCGGCTGGTTCCAGTTGGCGTTCCAGCTCGGCGACCGGGTCGATCACTTCTCCGACCTGGCCGGCTTCGACGTCGACCTCGACTTCCACCGACGTTCGATCGACGAGGTGCTCACCGCTCTCGAGCCCCACGGGTTCGCCCCTGCCACCCGTCTCGAACGCGAACCCGACCGAGCCGGGCGCTACCCCGAGGCGACCCGCGAGGGATACCTCCTCGTCCGCAGGACAGAGCGATGAAGAAGTCGACTGCACCAGACGACCCGCCGCGGCGAAAGTACGACCGCACTGTCTGACCGGTGCGCCATGAGGTGAGAAGATGAGGGGGATATGAACATCGACATCGTCTTCCACACTCCCGAGATCCCCGGCAACACCGGCAATGCGATCCGGCTCGCCGCGGTCACTGGTGCCCACCTCCACCTCGTCGAACCGCTCGGCTTCGATCTCACCGATGCGAAGCTGCGCCGGGCCGGTCTCGACTATCACGACCTCGCCCACGTCACCGTCCATCCCTCGATCGCCGAACTGTGGGACCACCTCGGTGATCGTCGGGTGATCGCGTTCAGCACGCATACGACCGATTCCTTCGCCGAGGTGGACTACCAAGATGGGGACGTCCTCCTGTTCGGGCGGGAATCGACAGGGCTGCCCGAGGAGGTTGTGAACGATGAGCACGTGGACATGACGGTGCGCATCCCCATGCTGCCGGCCCGTCGCTCGCTCAACCTCGCGAATTCGGCATCGATCGCGATCTACGAAGCCTGGCGGCAGCACGGATACGCAGAGGCCTGAACCCGCGTAGACTTCTTCGCGTCAGCTTTACCCGAAAGGACCACCATGACCGCCAAAGTGCTCACCGTCGCCGGCTCCGATGTCTCCGGAGGCGCGGGGTTGGAAGCCGATCTGAAGATGTTCGAGGAGTACGGTGCCTTCGGCACCGCCGTCGTCACCTGCATCGTCACGTTCGACCCGAACGACCGCTTCACCCATGTCGTCGAATTCATCGACCCCGAGGTCGTCAATCGCCAGCTCGAGTCCACGCTGGCCGTGCACAGGTTCGACACCATCAAATCCGGCATGCTCGGATCCGTCGACTCGGCGCTGGTCCTGGCCGAGGAGCTCAAGTACAACGAGCTGCCCTATGTCTTCGATCCCGTGCTCGTGTGCAAGGGAGTCGGCACCATGGTCGATCTCAAGGATCTCTTCGTTGAGAACCTCGTGCCACTGGCGACCGTCATCACCCCGAATCTCGAAGAGGCCGCGACACTGGCCGATCTCGACCCCATCGATTCCGTCGAGGGCATGATCGAGGCGGCGAAGATCATCCATTCCCAGGGAGCACAGAACGTCGTCGTCAAGGGCGGCGCCCGACTGGCCGGCGACGATGCCGTCGACATCCTCTTCGACGGTCAGACTGTGACGACGATGCGCTCGCGCAAGGTCAATGACAAACTCGTCAACGGAGCGGGATGTTCGTTCGCCTCCTCGATCGCCGCCGGCATCGCCACCGGCCTCGACATCCGCGACGCGGTCATCGCCGCGAAGGAGAAGGTCGCCCACGGAATCGCGAACTGCCTCGACAATGCCACCGGTGTCGCATCGCTGCTGCACCCGGCGGCCCGGACTCAGCCGTCCCCCGAGGTCAAGGTGACCGTGGACTGAGATCCGTCGAGTTCGTCTGCGTCCCCGCGGGGACGCAGACAGCGAGGCGACTCAGACAGCGAACTGCCCCGCACACCACATGGTGTGCGGGGCAGTTCGTCTGATGCTGTCGAACTCGCTGAGGATCAGCGCTTGCCGAAGCCCTTGTAGCGGTCCTTGAACTTCTCCACGCGGCCGGCGGAGTCGAGGATGCGCTGCTTGCCCGTGTAGAACGGGTGCGAAGCGGACGAGATCTCGACGTCGATCACGGGGTAGGTGTTGCCGTCTTCCCACTCGATGGTCTTGTCGCTCTGAGCGGTGGAGCGGGTGAGGAACTTGGTGCCGGAGGCCAGATCGTTGAACACGATCGGCGCGTATTCCGGGTGGATGTCCTTCTTCATATTCTTACCTCTGCTGAATTCTTTCAGGCGCCTGGTATGGGTCGGCCCATCTGCCAGTGCCCGAATTCGTCTGCTGGACACGCTCCGAACCGTAGGAACCGGACACGAAGCGACAGTCCAGTCTAACCGATGGGCGCAGGCAAAGCGATTCGACACCGATCTCCTAGACTGTGGCCATGACCACAAAGGAACGCATCTCCACTCAGTTCACCCTTCAGCCGGCCGCGGGCGCTCCCGAACTCCTCGCCGAAGCCACTGCAAACGCACTGTCGACGGTCACCGGCGATGTCGAGGTCTTCGCGATCGATCCGGAGATCGCGGACACCGCTGCCCTGCTCGACGCGGCCGATCTGCCGCCGGCCACCTCGGCGAACTGCGTGCTCGTCGCCGGTTCGCGGTCCGGTGAGGAGCGGATCGCGGCGTGCATGGTGCTCGCGAACACCCGAGCCGATGTCAACAAACGAGTGAAGAAGCTCCTCGACGTCCGCAAGGCGTCCTTCCTGCCGCTCGAACGCGCGGTCACCGAATCCGGAATGGAGTACGGCGGAATCGGGCCGATCGGGCTTCCCGAGAACTACCGGGTGCTCATCGATTCCCGCGTGGCCGAAGCCACGGAGCTCATCATCGGCTCCGGCATCCGCGGTTCGAAGCTGCTGCTCTCCGGTTCCGCTCTCGCGTCCCTTCCCGGCGCCGAGGTGGTCGAGGGTCTCGCGAACGACATCGACTGACCCCAGCGCGCGGTTGAGGAATCCAATCCTTCGCGCAGTTGAGGATTCCCGCGCTCAGTTCAGCCCGGCCCGTTCGATGACGAAGTCGATGAGCGGGGCGTAGAGGTTGGGAACGACGTCATCGTCCAAAGGGATGGTGGCTTCGATCTGTCCCTGCGCCTCGGCGACGAAGAGCGCCGGATCGTTGCAGTCGGCGTAGCCGATCGTGCGCAGTCCACGGCTCGAGGCCGCTCCGGCCCACCCGTGGTCGGCGACGACGAGATCCGGAGTGCTGCCTCCGCGGGCAGCGAAATCGTCGAGAAGGGTGTGCATGGGTTCTGCCAGGTGGGTGTGCGGGCTGCCGCCGTGCAGGTGCCAGGTCCAGACATTGTTGATCTGCCGGACGTCGCCGCCGATCTCGGGCACGGGAATGAGATGATCGCCGGTGTCGATGACCGCGCCGGCAGCCTTCGCGGCCGCCGCGATGGCCACGTGCACGGGAAGCAGGCCCGCCGGGTGGCCGGTCGCGAAGAGGATCCGGCCACCGGCGCGGCTGACGTCGCCGACCGCCTCGGCGAGCCTCTCCAGGGCCGCGATGCACCGGTCGGTGGAGATCGTGTCAACGCCTTCGACGAATTCGGGGTCGGGCCGCAGACCGCAGCGTTCGACCATGAGCGCGAACACGGAATCATAGTCCCAGTCGCGGGTCAGTTCGACACCGAAGTCGAACTGCCGTTCCTGGTCGAGGAACCGGTGGATGTGGGAGAGGTTGTTCTCCCGCGGGGTGGCTACCTCACCGGTGATGCGTCCGGCTTCAAGGGCATGGGCTAAGGTGCTGCGGTCCACTGATCTCCTTATTCGGAACACTTCGAGCCCAGTCGGCTCAACTCAACTCTATACACCGGAGGCCGTCGAACAGTCAGCGAGCTTCACTGCAACTCACTCCGAGGCGGTCGTGAGCATTCGAACGATCAGGGAGGTCATTGAAAGATCACTCATGGCGACCAGAAGCGTCAGTGCGGAAAGAGCGCTGCTGTCGATTACGGAAACCTTCTTGGCGAACCTATAAGAAATCCTTACATGTTGCCTTCTCGTCCAGCTCCCCTTCTGAGAACGCCTTCCTCAGATGCATCGTGATGTTCTCTCGAGAAGTCTCGAAAAGCTCAGCGATCTGGTGTTGAGTCAGCCAAACTGTCTCGCCGGTGAGACGAATTTCAATCGATGTCGTTCCGTCGTTCGAACTGAAGAGCTCAATTCTGTCCATGGCACAACACTAAAGGGCGGCACTGACGTAGCCCGTCCGCTACCTCGATGGGGAAACCATATCGGTGACGGTGAGCGGCAGTTCCGCGGCATACGCCCGGTCTGGCACTGGACCACGATCTCTGCCGAACCGATCGTCGGCCTCACAGTCATGGTGCCTTAACCCTCCTGCAGGGCGAAGCAGGTCACCGCCGAGGCGGCTGCGACGTTGAGGGAGTCGACTCCCCCGCTCATGGGGATCATCACGGTCGAATCGCACGCGGCGATCGTCGATCGGTGCAGGCCGTCGCCCTCGGTGCCGAAGACGACCGCGGTCCGTTCCGGGGCCGACGCGGCGAAATCGCGCAGGGCCACCGAGTCCTCCTCGAGCGCGAGGGCCGCGACGTGGAAGTCGGCATCCTGCAGGGTGCCGATGCCTTCGGGCCACGAGTCGATGCGTGTCCACGGGACTTGGAACACCGTGCCCATGGATACTCGGATCGATCGCCGATAGAGCGGGTCGGCACAGCGTGGGGTCACGAGCACCGCGTCGACGCCGAAGGCCGCCGCCGAACGGAAGATCGCGCCGACGTTCGTGTGGTCGACGATGTCCTCGATGACGACGATGCGTGTGGCATCGGCGACCAAGTCAGCAGGATCGGGAAGGACCGGTCGGGCCATCGCGGCCAAGGCGCCTCGGTGGAGGTGGAAGCCGGTGAGCGCTTCGACGGCGGCATCGGTGCCGATGAAGATCGGCACATCAGTGGTCGCGATGATGTCGGCGAGGTCGAACAGCCATTTCGGGCTCGTCAGATAGGACCTGGGCACCATGCCTGTGGCGTGGGCGCGACGGATGATCTTCGACGATTCGGCGATGAACAGACCCTCGGCAGGTTCACGGACGCTGCGCAGCGCGACATCGGTCAGCTGCGTGTAGTCGTGCATATCGTCCAGGCCGCCGACGGCGAGATCCGCCTCATCGAAGAACCGCAGACGATCTGCGGCGATCCCGAGTTCGCTCGCCCGGTCGATGACCTGCTGCGGGGTCAGCGGTGCCTTGGCCGGCGTGTTCACAGCACTCCCCCGTCTGCAGTCACATTCACGGTCCCGCTCGCTGTTTCACTCACAGTGTGACGATCCGCCAGATCGCGACGAGTCCGAGGATGACGATGACCGTGCGCAGCAGCACCGGTGAGAATCGTCGGCCGATCCGCGCCCCGAAGTACCCGCCGATGAGTGAGCCTATCGCGATGCAGATCACGGCGATCCAGTTGATCCGGTCGTGGCCGACGATGATGTACGTGCTCGCCGAGACCGTGTTGACGACGAGGACGAGAACGTTCTTCAGCCCGTTGAGCCGCTGCAGATCATCGGGCAGCAGCAGTCCGAGGAGGGCGATGAGGATGATGCCCTGAGCGGCGGCGAAGTACCCGCCGTAGATGGCGGTGAGGAAGACGACGAGGAGCACGGCCAGGTAACGGCCGGTCGACAGCGCATCCCCCGCCTCGGCGGCCGTGTGCTCGACGCCGGCCTCCTGGGCCCGACGCAGGGACCGGTTCTTCAAGTACCGGGAGAGATACGGCTGGCCGACGACCATGATCAGGGCGACGACGAGGAGCACGGGCACGATCGTCTCGAACGCATCCTCGGGCAGATGCAGGAGCAGATACGCACCGGTCAGCGACCCCAGCAGGGACGCCGGAACGAAGCCGAGGATCCGTCTCCACTGCCCGCGCAGCTCCTCACGGTAGCCGAATGACGAAGCGATGTTGCCGGGGATGAGGCCCACCGCGTTGCTCATCGTCGACACCACGGGCGGGACCCCGAAGGCCACGAGCGCAGGGAAGGTGATGAGGGTGCCGGAACCGACGACGGCGTTGATGCCGCCTGCCGCGATGCCGGCGAGGACGATCAGACCGATCTGCCACGGTTCGAGGCTGAGACTCTGCAGCAGCTCCATGCTCAGAGAGTCGAGTGTGCGTGGTAGCGCTGGCCGTCGCGGGTGAGCTTGACGTCGATGCCGAAGGTCGCTGCGAGGTTGTCCGCCGTGAGCGTCTCCTCGATGGGTCCGGCGGCCAGATCGGTGCCGTCGGCGAGCAGCAGTACGTGTGTGACTCCGGCGGGGATCTCCTCGACATGATGAGTGACCATGATCGTTGCCGGCGCCCACTTCGACGACAGGATCTCCGTGAGCGCTCCGAGCAGCTCCTCACGACCGCCGAGGTCGAGACCCGAGGCCGGTTCGTCGAGGAGCAGCAGCTCCGGGTCGGTCATGAGCGCCCGGGCGATCTGGACGCGTTTGCGCTCGCCTTCGGACAGGGTGCCGAAGGTGCGATCGGTCAGATGGGTGATGTTGAAAGCGGCGAGCAGATCGCGGGCCCGGTCGATATCGGCCTGTTCGTACTCCTCGACCCATCGTCCGGTGACGCCGTATGCGGCGGTGAGCACGGTGTCGAGCACCGCCTCGGAGCTGGGGATCCGGTTGGCCAGCACCGTCGAGGCATAGCCGATCCGCGGGCGCAGTTCGAAGACGTCGACACGCCCGAGCTGCTCCTCGAGAATGCTCACAGCACCCTTCGTCGGGTGCATGCGACCGGCCGCGAGTTCGAGCAGCGTCGTCTTGCCCGCCCCGTTGGGTCCGAGCACGGCCCAATGTTCGCCCTCGGCGACGGTCAGCGAGAAATCGTCGAGGAGGAAGTTCTTCCCCCGGCGCACGGACACGGAATCCAAATTCAGGACATCACTCATATCCTCAGACTCTATCGCAGGCGCGCCGTCTATTCTGGTTCGACATGGACCTCACGACCGACTCACTCCTGCTGACCCTGGCGATCAATCATCGTCTGCGCTCGACCCTGCCCCCTGACGAGGTCAGCGCCGCGTTCCTCGACGATGATCGTGATGTTCCTCTCATCGTCGCCGATGAGTTCTTCGACACCTCCGTTCCCACCGGACTGCTGCTGTTCATCGCCGAGGCGGCTGCGGCCGGTATCACGCATGCGCGCTTGGCCCTGCACCACCCGTCGCTGCCGCACACGACTCCCCCGGTCGAGAAGGAGGCACGGACGAAGGTCGGTCGTCACAGCGCCCCCGTCGTACTCCACCGCGGCACCGAACAGGCGGCGGTGGCGCTCATCGGCGCTGAGGCGAACGTCGAGATCATCGCGTGTCGTCCCGCGCTCTTCCGCCCCGTCACCGTCGGCACCTCCGCCGAGGCGCTGCGCCGCCTGCGCCTGCTCGTGATGGAGGGGCTGACCCTCGTTGAGACCCTCGATGTTCCCGAGGACTGGCGGCAGGGACCGTGGCGGGACTGGCAGGAAGAGCTGTCGACGACGCATCCGATCTCCCGCCTCATTCCCACCGAGGCGGATTCCAGGGCGATCTACGCGGCCCTGGACATCCACCACCGGATGCGTTCGGTCCTCGCCCCGGCCACGGTCTCCCCGCCGGAGTTCGGAACCCTGCTGTCTCAGCTGCACCCCGCCGCGGCGAACTACATCATGGCAGTGGCTACGATGAACGGGTGAGTGGAACCCAGCAGACCGCGCGTAGCGCCCCATCCGTCCAGCTGCTCGTCATGGACGTCGATTCGACGTTCATCAACGAGGAGGTCATCGATCTCATTGCCGCCCACGCGGGCGTGGGTGAGGAGGTCGCCGACATCACCGATCGCGCCATGGCCGGCGAACTCGACTTCTCCGCGTCCTTGGCCGAGCGCGTTGCGCTGCTCGAGGGGCTGCCGGAGACCGTCCTCGACGAAGTCCGCGAACAGATCACCCTCACCCCCGGTGCCGCCGACCTCGTGGCCGCCGTGCACTCGACCGGCGGTCAGGTGGCCTTGGTGTCCGGAGGATTCACCGCGATCATCGCCCCGGTGGCCGCGGAGCTCGGCATCACCGACGTCTTCGCCAATGGTCTCGGGGTCGAGCACGGCCGTCTCACCGGACGCACGAGCGGTCGAGTCATCGACCCGAGTGCGAAGGCGGAGATCTTCGAGGGCCTGCTCTCGGCAGGAGGCTTCGAGCGAGCGGCCTCGGTGGCGATCGGCGATGGGGCCAATGACATCGGGATGATTCGCGCCGCCGGTCTCGGCATTGCATTCTGCGCCAAGCCCGCCCTCGCCGAGGCTGCCGATGCCTCCGTGACGACACGAGACCTGTGTGAGGTGCTCACGATCATCGAGGCTCGAACCGAAGCCTGAGGGCAAGCAGACGAACATCAAGCAGCCCCAGCGTGGCGCTCTGCTCCGGGACAAGCACTGAGGCCCTCCGAATTCTTCGGAGGGCCTCAGTTCAGCAGATGCGTCGGTTCGGACTCCGTGGCTCACACACCGTGGAAGACACGGATCTGCGGCGCCGGGTACGACCCCGGCTCCACGTCCCAGCTCTCGAGGTCGAAGACCGCGATCGAGGAGGGACGGAACCCGTCGGGAACTCCAGGTTCGGGGCTGAGGCGTCCGATCACCTCGGCGACGGTGGGCTGGTGGCCGACGATATAGGCGCACTCGCTGTCCGCGGGGATCGAGTTGATGGCATCGAGCCAGTCCTCGACCTCGCAGGCGTAGAGCGAGCGATCCTCACGCAGCTCGAGGCTGCCGGGTTTCTCGACGTTGCCGCCGGCGGCCCGGTTCACCGCTTCGACGACGGCCTGACCGGTCTGCACGGTCCGGCGAGCCGCCGAGGCGATGGCCACATCGGGTGACCATCGTTCGGCGATCTCGGCTCCGGCTTCGACGGCCTGAGCCAGGCCCTTGGCACTGAGAGACCGCTCGAAGTCGGTCGGACCGTCAGGCTCCGCCTTGGCGTGGCGGGCGAGGATGAGCACAGGCATGTGTCGAGCCTCTCGCGTCGAGTCTCAGGCGCCGGTGGAGTGGAAGCCGCCGTCGACGTGAACCATCTCACCGGTGGTGGCGGGGAACCAATCCGAGAGCAGGGCGACGATGGCCTTTCCGGCAGGCGTCGTGTCCGTCTGGTCCCAGCCCAGCGGTGCACGGTCGCCCCACATGTCCTCCAGCGTTCCGAAGCCGGGGATCGAGGTCGCCGCGGTGGTCTTGAGCGGACCGGCCGAGACGAGGTTGACGCGCACGCCGTCCTCGCCGACGTACTTCGCGAGGTAGCGGGCGGTGGATTCGAAGGCGGCCTTGGCCACACCCATCCAGTCGTAGACCGGCCAGGAGATGGTCGCGTCGAACGTGAGTCCGACGATGCCAGCACCCTTGTTGAGCACGGGCTTAGCGGCCACGGCGATGGCCTTGAGCGAGTAGGCGGAGACGTGGATGGCGCCGGAGACCGACTCCCACGGGGTGTCGAGGAAGACGCCGCCGAGGGCGTCCTTCGGCGCGAAGGCGATCGCGTGGACGATGCCGTCGATGTTGCCGCCGAGGCGCTCGGGCAGAGCCGCGAGATCCTCGTCGTTCGTGGCGTCGAGTTCGATCACGTTCGGGGTCTGCGGCAGGCGTTCGGCGATGACCTGGGTGATCTTCATCTGCCGACCGAAGCTGGAGAGGATGACTTCGGCACCCTGCTCCTGTGCGATGCGGGCGGCGGCGAAGGCGATCGAGGCCTCGGTGAGCACGCCGGTGACGAGAATGCGCTTTCCGTCAAGAATTCCCATGGTGGTCCTTTCTACAAGGGTTTGCTGATCGTGTGGCTGACGCCGCTTCACGCGGCATCTCTGGTGTGCAGTCTACGGGCTGAGCACGAGCGAGACCGCATCTGACGCGACATGCGTGAGGGTCGAAGCTCAGTGCCCCATGCCGAGGCCGCCATCGACGGGGATGACGGCGCCGGAGATGTAGGCGGCCTCGTCGGAGGCCACCCAGCGCACGACCTTGGCGACTTCGGCCGGTTCGGCGAAGCGCTTGGCCGGGATCGTCGCCAGGTACTCCTTCTGCTGCTTTTCGCTGAGCTCGTCGGTCATATCGGTGCGGATGAATCCGGGGGCGACGACGTTGGCAGTGATGCCTCGGGAGCCGAGTTCGCGGGTGATCGAACGGGCGAGGCCGACGAGACCGGCTTTGGCCGAGGAATAGTTCGCCTGTCCGGGGACTCCGTAGAGACCGGAGACCGAGGAGATGAGCACGATGCGGCCCTTCTTCCCCCGGATCATGTTCGTGATCCCGCGCTTGACGGTGCGGAAGACACCGGTGAGGTTCGTATCGACGACCGCTTCGAAGTCGTCGTCGCTCATCCGCATGAGCAGGTTGTCCCGCGTGATGCCGGCATTGGCCACGACCACCTCGACGGGGCCGAGCTTCTCTTCGATCTCGTCGAAGGCGGCATCGACGGATGCCGAATCGGTGACATCGGCGGACACGGCCAGCGCCCCTTTGGGAGCGTCTCCGTTGCGGGAGGTGACGGCCACCTTGTCGCCATTGGCGATGAACTCCTCGGCGATGGTGCGGCCGATGCCGCGGTTGCCGCCGGTGACGAGGACTGTGCGTGGTTCTGACACGGATGACTCCTGTTGATCGACTGTGTAGGCAAATCTATCGTGGACCAACCTATCCTGTCCCCTGGTCCGTGGATACGTCTCTCACAAAGGACGAGTATCATGTTTGGCAGTCATCGATCGAAGAAGGATATGGTCAGGCACTCGCAACAGATCACCACGGCAGACACCGCCCTTGATGATGACATGAGATCTCGGATCATCAAGTACTCCATCACGATGGGCATCAGGACGGCCTGCTTCGTGGGAGCCTATTTCGCTTTCGTCGCCGACCAGCACGTGATCATGTGGATCTGCGTCGCCGGCGCGGTCGTGTTGCCGTATCCCGCTGTGATCTTCGCCAACGCCGGTCGGGAGCGGACCCGCGACGACGCCGTGGCGCTGCTCGACGAAGCGCCGCGTGCCGAGCTGCCTCCGGCCAGGGGTGAGACGATCGGTGAGGACGGCGCTGTCTCCGACACGATCGACGGTGAGACCGTCGGCGAAGCCGAGTCGGATGAGACAGCCCGCGACGCAGAGTCGGGCGATGACGACCATGAGACCATCGCCGGTGAAACCATCGCCGGAGAGACGATCGATGACAGCGATGACAGGGGCGACCACGAATGAGCGTCGAGCTCCAGTGCTCGGCCAAGGACTGCCGGGCCTCAGCGACCCGGGCGATTCTGTGGAACAACCCGCGCCTGCACACTCCCGAGCGCAAGAAGACCTGGTTGGCCTGCGACGACCATCTCGACCACCTGCGCGACTTCCTCACGCTTCGGGACTTCTATCTCACTGACGTATCCATCGACGACATTCCGGAGGACGCAGGTTGAGCCGCTATTCCTTCCTCTTCACCGCACGCTGGCTCAAGTACATCGCCATGGCGATCATCGTCGTCATCGCCTGTGTCTTCCTCGCCCTGTGGCAGAAGGACCGTCGTGAACAGCGTGAGCAGGAGATCGCCACGATCACCGCGAACTATTCCGCCGATCCCGTTGCCGTGGACTCGGTGCTGCCGAACACGGATTCGACCCTGGCCACGACCGAGGAATGGACCCAGGTCCGACTGACCGGTGAGTACGCGGATGCCGACACGGTCCTCGCGCGCAACCGCACCGTCGAGGACCAGCCCGGCTTCTACGTCGTCACCCCCTTCCACATCGCCCAGGGCCCGACGATCGCTGTGGTCAGAGGCTTCACCACCGAAGCGGATTCCGTGCCCGCGGCACCGAAGGGTCGGCAGACCGTCATCGCTCATCTGCAGCCGGCCCAGGACGGGTCCGATGACGACAATCCCCCGGGAATGATCAAGGCCATCGACCCTGCCCGCATCCCCGGGATGGACGACTCCTACTCCCACGTCTACGCCGAAGCGTCACCGACGGGCAGTGATGAGACCGACTCCGGTCTGACTCCGCTGCCGATGCCCGACCTCGATCCCGGCAACCACCTGTCGTATATGCTCCAGTGGTTCGCGTTCGGGATCATGATCATCATCGCTGTCGCGATCTCGGCTCGCCGGGAGCGCAAGGCCACCGCCGAGGCTGCCGAACGCGGCGGCAACGACAACGAACTCGTCGTCATCGATAAGGCCGCCCTCGACGCGGGAGCGAAGATCGGACAGCCGGGCAGCCGCTACGGTCACAACCGCTTCGCCTCCCCCACGGTCCACGGTCAGGCCGAGGCCGAGGAGGACGCGATGCTCGAGGAGCGCTTCAGGCGAGGCTGACGAGGTCGAGGTAGGTGTCGTTCCACAGGTCCTCGTCACCGTCGGGCAGGAGCAGCACCCGGTCGGGATCGAGTGCGGACACCGCTCCCTCATCGTGGGTGACGAGGATGATCGCGCCCTCATAGCGGCGGATGGCCGAGAGGATCTCCTCACGCGAGGCCGGATCGAGGTTGTTCGTCGGTTCGTCGAGCAGGAGGACGTTCGCACTCGAGACGACGAGTGTGGCCAGAGCCAGCCGCGTCTTCTCACCGCCGGAGAGCACCTTGGCGGGTTTGTGCACGTCGTCACCGGAGAACAGGAACGAACCGAGAACGTTGCGCACGGCAGTGTCATCGAGGTGCGGTGAGTTCCGGCTCATGTTCTCCAGCACGCTGCGGTCGAGGTCGAGCGTCTCGTGCTCCTGCGCGTAGTAGCCGAGTTTGAGCCCGTGTCCGGGCACGACCTGGCCGGAATCGGGTTCGTCGAGACCGGCGAGGAGACGCAGCAGGGTCGTCTTGCCCGCACCGTTGTAGCCGAGGATGACGACTCGTGAGCCTTTGTCGATCGCGAGATCGACGCCGGTGAAGACCTCGGTGGAGCCGAAGCTGCGCGAGAGTCCCTCGGCAGTCAGCGGCACTCGTCCGCAGTCGGCCGGGGCCGGGAAGCGGAGGTTCGCGACCTTCTCGGTGGCGCGTTCGTCGTCGAGTCCGGCGAGCAGACGTTCCGCGCGCTTGGCCATCTGCTGGGCCGCCACGGTCTTCGTCGCCTTCGCCATCATCTTGTTGGCCTGCGCGGTGAGCGCCGAGGCCTTCTTCTCCGCGTTCGCACGTTCGCGGCGGCGTCGACGCTCATCGTCCTCGCGCTGCTTGAGGTAGAGGCGGTAGCCCATCGAGTAGATGTCGATGGTCTGGCGGGTGGCGTCGAGGAAGAACACCTTGTTGACGACCTCGTCGATGAGATCGAGGTCGTGGCTGATGACGATGAGTCCGCCCGAATACGCCTTGAGGTAGTCACGCAGCCACAGCACGGATTCGGCGTCGAGGTGGTTCGTCGGCTCGTCGAGGATCATCGTGTCGGGGGCGGAGAAGAGGATCCTGGCGAGTTCGACGCGGCGGCGCTGACCGCCGGAGAGCGTGCCGATCTCCTGACTGATGAGGTCCTCGTCGAGGCCGAGATTCGCCGCGATTGCGAAGGCCTCGGATTCGGCGGCATAGCCGCCCGCCGCGATGAACTCGGCCTCGATGCGCGGATACCGGTCGATCGCCTTCGTCGCGATCTTCTCATCCGGGGAGGCCATCTGCCGCTCGGCCTTGCGCAGTCGCTTGACGAGGACGTCGAGCTCGCGTGCCGACAGGATCCGTTCGAGTCCGGTGGCCTGCAGGTCGCCGCTGCGCGGATCCTGCGGAAGGTAGCCAACGGTTCCTGAGATCGAGACATCTCCGCTGGTGGCGGGGTGTCCTCCCATGATCACCTTCGTCAGCGTGGTCTTCCCGGCGCCGTTGCGGCCGACGAGACCGACCCGGTCGCCCTTGTCGACGCGGAACGAGACTTCGGACATGAGCGTGCGGGCACCGACGGTGACCTCGAGGCCTGAGGCCTGAATCATTCGTTCTCCAAACTGCGGCCGATGAGTTCGGCCAGAAATTCCTGGGGGTGGATGTCGCGGGCCTGCGCCCGGGCGACGAGTTCGTCGGCAACAGAAGCGGGCACTCGGCAGGACACGACGGTCGTGGGCTCCGAATCCGTCTCGGGTGTCGTGCTTGACGACGGCGTCCCCGCGGGGACGTAACCCGGACCCTCGGGGACTTTCGTACCCTTCTGATAGGCCGTGGCTGCGGCCCTCGCACGATCGTCGGCGGCTTCGTTCATCGCGTGGTTATTGTGTCCCTTGACCCATTCGAATTCGACGTCGCGGCCATTGAGCGCAGAGTCGAGGAGTTCGAGCAGGTCCCGGTTGAGGACCTCCTTGCCGTCGGCCTTCTTCCAGCCCTTGCGTTTCCAGCCCGGCATCCATTTGGTCAGGGCATTGATGACGTACTGCGAGTCGCAGAAGATCTTGAGGTCCTCATCCGCCCCGGCCGTGGAGTCGAGGAGATCGAGCACGGCCATGAGCTCACCGCGGTTGTTCGTCGCGTTCTTCCACCCGCCGGCGTGCCAGCAGCCGTCGTCGACGTACCAGGCCCACCCGGCGGGACCGGGGTTGCCGAGGGCGGACCCGTCTGCGGCAGCGATGATCGTCAATGGTGCTCCTTGGAAAGTCTGCGCGGATGTTGGTGGTCGGCCCGAACCATTCTTTCACGTGACCGGCATGGACCCGCATTCAGGGGGGGCGGTGATCTCCATGACCTCACGCCCATTCTCACCGAGGAGTGAGACCTGGGTGAGTGGCGGCATACTCAGGAGTCGCTGCGCCGCGCAACGCGTTGAGGACGAGTGCGTCCGCGAAGGCTTCGTCGAGTGGGGCATCGGGGATCAGCAGCCGGTGATAGCAGGCTCCCCACAGTTGATCGACGAGCATGTCGGGGTCGACCTCCGGTCGGATCTGCCCACGGAAAGTTGCCAGACGGAAGTATTCGACCGCCAGCCGACGTCGCGGCGCTGTGTATTTCTCCGACACCGCAGCCGCGACCTCGGGGTCGGTCTGAGCGGCACCGATGAGTTCGGAGATGATTCGTCCGCCTCCGCGTGCGATGATCAGGCGCACGAACGCGCGGAGCTGTCGGCCGATGTCCGTGAAGACGTCGCCGGAATCGGCGAACGCCAACTCGGCCGCGCTCTGGTCGAAGTAGGCCTCGGCGGCGAGAGTCCCCGGCGACGCCCACCATTTGTAGATCGTCGTTTTGCTCGCGCCCGATTGCGCAGCGACCCGCTCGAACGTGACGGCCCGGAAACCCCCGTCACGGAGGAGTGTCGAGGTGGCGTCGAGGACGTCCCGTCGGACCTCGCCGGCAGGACGGCGCCCCCGACGCGGTGGCGTCGAAGGGCGGGGGCTCGCGTCGGCGGCCTTGTCGGTCATGAGATCTCCTCGCTGGTCATCGCGCCCGATCCGCGGGCGCGGGCGCCCATCAGTCGGATGAACTCCATCAGACTAATGGACGATCCGTCCATATCAGTGTACATTTCATATGAACATGACGTTCATATAATTGTAGGGAGCACTTCATGCCGGACACAACACAGCCCCGCGTCGCGATCGTCACAGGCGGGTCAGGCGGGATCGGCCGCGCCGCCGCAGAGCGCCTGGCGCTCGACGGCACCTCAGTGGTGGTGCACTACAGCAGCAGAGCCGCAACGGCTGATGCGGTCGTCTCGACGATCACGGACGCCGGCGGCCAGGCGATCGCCGCCGGCGGCGACGTCGCTGACGAGCAGGCGATGGCGGAGCTCTTCCGCACCGCAGCCGACACCTTCGGAGGCGTCGACGTCGTCGTGCACACTGCAGGCATCATGCCGCTGGCCCCGATCTCCGAGATGGATCTGGAGACCTTCGACCGGATCCAACGTGTCAACGTCCGCGGAACCTTCGTCGTCGACCAGCTGGCGGCGCAAGAGGTCCGCGAGGGTGGAGCGATCATCAACTTCTCGACGTCGGTGACCAAGCTGCTCATGCCGAACTACGGAGCGTACGCGGCGTCGAAGGGGGCAGTCGAGGCGCTCGCGCTCATCCTGGCCCGAGAGCTGCGCGGCCGCGATATCACCGTGAACACGATCGCTCCGGGTCCGACGGCGACACCGCTGTTCTTCGAGGGCAAGGATGAGCAGGTCGTCGCTCACATCGCCTCGCTCAATCCGCTCGAACGCCTCGGCACCCCCGAGGACATCGCAGAGGTCGTTGCCTTCCTCGCGGGTCCAGGGCGCTGGGTCAACGGCCAGACGATCTTCGCGAACGGCGGTGCCGCCTGAACTGCGACGGGGCAGGGTTCAGACGGGCCGGCTGAGCAGATCGCCGAGGTGGGGCCTCCTGATCAGGACGGCCCCACCTCGGCGATGGGATCGGTGACGTCCCCGCGGGGACGTTCAGTCCGGTCGAATGGACGGACTCAGATGTTGAAGCCGAGGGCCCGCATCTGTTCGCGGCCGTCCTCGGTGATCTTCTCCGGGCCCCATGGCGGCATCCAGACCCAGTTGATCCGGTAGGCCGGCACGATACCTTCGAGGCACTGCGCGGTCTGATCCTCGATGACGTCGGTCAGCGGGCAGGCCGCCGAGGTCAGGGTCATCTCGATGACGGCGGTGCCGTCGTCTTCGACCGAGAGTCCGTAGACGAGGCCGAGGTCGACGATGTTGACACCGAGCTCGGGATCGACGACGTCCATCATCGCTTCGCGCACTTCGTCGACGCTGGCATTCTGCGGAGCGTCAATGACTTCAGGCATGGTGTTTCTCCTCACGAGCTGCTTGTGCTTGGTTGAGTGCGTCCTTGAAGGCCATCCAGGACAGCAGAGCGCATTTGATCCTGGCCGGGAACTTCGAGACTCCCGAGAACGCTGCCGCGTCCCCGAGCACGCTCTCATCCGCCTCCATTGTCCCACGGGAGTGCATGAGTTCGTGGAACACCGATTCGATGACCAGCATGTCCTCGACGCTGTTCTCACCGGCCAGATCGGACAGCACCGAGGCCGAGGCCATCGAGATCGAACAGCCGTCTCCGCTCCAGCGCACCGCCACGCGGCCGTCGTCGGTCAGCTCGGTCTCGAGCTCGATCTCGTCCCCGCAGGTCGGATTGACCTGGTGCGAGTACCCGTGGGGACCGTCGACCTTCTCGCCCAACAGCGCGGAATTGCCGATTCGGGCGCGGGACTGGTCGAGGATGACCTGTTGGTAGAGCTGCTGCATCTGTGTGCTCATCGGCTCATTCCCCTTCCTGCGCGACCCCGAAGAAGGGGCGCACCTCGGCCAGCGCGGACAGGAACCGGTCACAGTCCTCGGCATTGTTGTACAGGTACGTGCTCGCCCGCGTCGAGGCGGTGACGCCGAAACGTCGGTGCAGCGGTTGGGCGCAGTGGTGACCGACCCGTACGGCCACCCCCTGGGAGTCGAGGAACTGTCCGACGTCATGGGCGTGGACTCCGTCGACGTCGAAGGCCACGGTCCCGATGCGCTCGGGTGCGGACCCGAGCACACGGATGCCGGGGATCTCGGCGATGCCGTCGAGGAGGAGCCTGCCGAGTTCGCGCTCATGGGCGAAGATCTCCTCGAGCCCCACCTCGGCGAGGTAGCCGACCGCGGTCGCGAACGCCGCGACCTCGGCAACCGGCTGGGTGCCGGCTTCGAACCGCTGCGGGGCGGGCATGAACTCGGTCTGATCCATGGTCACCGTGGTGATCATCGACCCGCCCGTGAGCACGGGCGGCAGAGCATCGAGCAGTTCGGACTTCCCCCACAGCGCACCGAGACCGGTGGGTCCGAGCGCCTTATGTGCGGAGAACGCCGCGAAGTCGACGTCGAGGTCGACGAAGTCCACGGGCATATGCGGAACCGACTGGCAGGCGTCGAGGACGACGTACGCCCCGACCTCCCTGGCCCGGGCCACGAGCGTGTCGACGGGGTTGATGGTGCCGAGCACGTTGGACACGTGGGTGAACGCGAAGACCTTCGTCGTCTCGTCGACGATCGACTCGAGGTCGGTCAGGTCGAGTTCACCCGAGTCGGTCACCGGCAGCCAGCGCAGCTGCGCACCCGTCGAGGCGGCCAGCTGCTGCCAGGGAACGAGGTTCGCGTGGTGCTCCATCTCTGTGATGACGATCGAGTCCTCGGGTCCGAGGGCGAAACGCTGTGCGGCCTCTCCCCCGAATCCGCGGCTGGCGCGGTCGATGCCGAGTGCCACGACGTTGAGCGCCTCGGTGGCGTTCTTCGTCCAGCACACCTGCTTTGGCTTTCCGCCGACGAGCCCGGCGACGGCGATGCGACCGTTCTCGAACGCGTCCGTGGCCTCGACGGCCAGCGAGTGCGCTCCCCGGTGCACAGCGGAATTGCGCTGCTGGAAGTACTCGGTGAAGGTGTCGATGACGCACTGGGGCTTCTGCGAGGTCGCCCCGGAGTCGAGATACGACAGCGGCGACTCCCCGATCCTGACATCGAGGATCGGGAAGTCGCCCCGCAGACGTGCGAACATCAGACGCCGGCGGTGAAGAAGCGGTCGTAGCCTTCGTTCTCGAGGCGATCGGCCAACTCCGGTCCGCCTTCCTCGGCCACCCGGCCCTTGATGATCACGTGGACGTGATCGGGCTTGATGTAGTTGAGGATGCGCGTGTAGTGAGTGATGAGCATGACGCCGACGTCGGTGGATTCCTTGACGCGGTTGACGCCTTCGGAGACGATCCGCAGCGCGTCGACGTCGAGGCCGGAGTCGGTCTCGTCGAGGACGGCGAACTTCGGCTTGAGCATCTCGAGCTGGAGGATCTCGTGGCGCTTCTTCTCACCGCCGGAGAAGCCTTCGTTGACGTTGCGGGTCGCGAAGGCGGGATCGACGCGCAGGTTCTCCATGGCCTGCTTGAGGTCCTTGGTCCAGTTGCGCAGCTTCGGGGCCTCGCCGTCGATGGCGGTCTTGGCCGAACGGAGGAAGTTCGTCACGGTCACGCCGGGGACCTCGACGGGGTACTGCATGGCCAGGAACAGGCCGGACTTCGCCCGCTCGTCGACGGACATGTCGAGGACGTCCTCACCGTCGAGGGTGACGGAGCCGGAGGTGACCTCGTACTTCGGATGTCCGGCCAGCGCATAGGCCAGCGTCGACTTGCCCGAACCGTTGGGGCCCATGATGGCGTGGGTCTCGTTCGAGTTGATCTCGAGGTTGATGCCGTTGAGGATCGGCTTGAGGCCGTTGTCGGTGTTGACACCGACGTGGAGGTCTTCGATCTTGAGAGTGGACATTTTATCCTTCTTCTTCGGTCTTCAGGTCAGTTGAGTGTTGTCTTCGGGTCGACGAGAATGCGCCCGGCGATCTCCTTGCAGTCATAGACTGCGACGGGTTCGAAGGCCGGAGGGTTCACCGGCACTCCCGTATTGAGATCGAACTGCGAACCGTGCAGCCAGCACTCGATGGTGCCGTCTTCGATTTCGCCTTCGGCCAGGGACACCTCACCGTGGGTGCACAGGTCGTCGATCGCGTGGAGCGTGCCGTCGGAGTCGCGGGCGAGGCAGACCTCGAACTCACCGACTTCGATGCGCATGGTTGCTCCCGGGGCCACCTCGTCGGCGGCCGCCACGTCGATCATGGTCACAGAACACTCCGGGACAGTTCGTCCTCGATGCGTTCGTTGAGCACTTCCTCGATCTCGGGCACCTGGATCTTCTGGATCACTTCGTTGAAGAATCCGCGGACCACGAGCTGACGGGCGACGTCTTCGGGGATGCCGCGGCTCATCAGGTAGAACAGGTGCTCCTCGTCGAAGCGTCCGGTCGAGGACGCGTGGCCGGCGCCGGCGATGTCGCCGGTCTCGATCTCGAGGTTCGGCACCGAGTCCGCGCGTGCCCCATCGGTGAGGATGAGGTTGCGGTTGAGCTCGTAGGTGTCGATGTCGAGGGCCTCGGGCCGGATGAGGACGTCACCGATCCACACGCTGCGCGCGTCCTTGCCCTGCAGAGCGCCCTTGTAGTGGACGTTCGACTGGGCCTTCGGCGTGTTGTGGTCGATGTAGGTGCGGTGCTCGAGGTGCTGACCGGCATCGGCGAAGTAGAGTCCGAGCAGCTCGGCTTCTCCCCCGGCCGCCGAGTAGCGCACGTTCGTGTTCAGGCGCACGATGTCGCCGCCGAGGGTGATGTGGATGTGCTTGAGCTTCGCGTCCTTGCCCACGATCGCGTCGTGCTGGCCGAGGTGGTGAGAACCGTCCTCCCACAGCTGCAGCGAGACGAAGGTGACGTCCGCGCCGTCGCCGACGACGAGGGAGACGAGCTCGGAGTACCGGGCCAGTCCCTCGTGTTCGACGACGATGGTGGCCTTCGAGTTCGCTCCGACGGACACGACGACATGGCCGTGGCCGATGGTCTCACCGGTGCCGTCGGCATGGATGATTGCGGCCCGGTCGAGCTCGGTGTCGGCGGGGACCGAGTAGTGCGTCACAGCGGAGGCACGGTTCGCAGCGACGGCGGCGGCCCGGTCCTCGGGCTCGAGGATGCCCAGCTCCTGGGCGGACTCGAGCGAGATCTCTTCGACGGAGATGCCCTCGGGCAGATCGGAGTCGATCTTCAGCGTCGCCTCGGTGGCGGCATCGTCGAAGAAGTCGCTGATCTTGCGCACGGGCGAGAAGCGCCATTCCTCTTCACGACCGGTGGGCACGGGGAAGTCGGCGACGTCGAAGCTGCGGGTGCGAGCGTCGCGCTTCGAATCGGGCACCTGGACGTCGGAACCGTGCGAATGTTCCGAGAGGCCAAGCGGGTTGGTGGTATCAGTCACAGAAATACTCCTTTGAGCGCGGTGTCGGTGCTGAGCGGGCCTCAGCCCACCGCGCCTTCCATCTGCAGTTCGATGAGGCGGTTGAGTTCGAGGGCGTACTCCATCGGCAGCTCGCGGGCGATGGGCTCGACGAAGCCGCGCACGATCATCGCCATCGCCTCGGTCTCCTCCATCCCGCGGGACATGAGGTAGAAGAGCTGATCCTCACTCACCTTCGACACGGTGGCCTCATGGCCGAGGGTCACATCGTCCTCGCGGATGTCGATGTAGGGGTACGTGTCGGACCGGGAGACGTTGTCGACGAGCAGAGCGTCGCAGAGGACGTTGTTCGACGAGCCCTCGGCACCCGGGTGGACGTGGACGAGTCCGCGGTAGCCGGCGCGTCCGCCGCCGCGGGCCACGGACTTCGACACGATCGAGGAGTGCGTGTGCGGAGCGGCGTGGACCATCTTCGCACCGGTGTCCTGGTGCTGTCCCTCGCCGGCGAAGGCCACGGACAGCGTCTCGCCGCGGGCGTGCTCACCGGTCAGCCAGATGGCCGGGTACTTCATCGTCACCTTCGAGCCGATGTTGCCGTCGACCCATTCCATCGAGGCGCCCTCTTCGGCGATGGCGCGCTTGGTGACGAGGTTGTAGACGTTGTTCGACCAGTTCTGGATCGTGGTGTAGCGGACCTTCGCGTCCTTCTTCGCCACGATCTCGACGACGGCCGAGTGCAGGGAGTCGGTCTTGTAGATCGGGGCCGTGCAGCCCTCGACGTAGTGGACCGAGGATCCCTCGTCGGCGATGATGAGCGTGCGCTCGAACTGCCCCATATTCTCGGTGTTGATGCGGAAGTAGGCCTGCAGGGGGATCTCGACGTGGACTCCCTTGGGGACGTAGACGAAGGACCCGCCGGACCAGACCGCGGTGTTGAGAGCGGCGAACTTGTTGTCGCCGGAGGGGATGATCGAGCCGAAGTACTCTTCGAAGATCTCCGGGTGCTCGCGCAGACCCGTGTCGGTGTCCATGAAGATGACGCCCTGAGCCTCGAGCTCTTCGTTGATCTGGTGGTAGACGACCTCGGACTCGTACTGAGCGGCCACGCCGGCGACGAGGCGCTGCTTCTCCGCCTCCGGGATGCCGAGCTTGTCGTAGGTGTTGCGGATGTCCTCGGGCAGGTCCTCCCACGAGGTGGCCTGGCCCTCGGTGGAGCGCACGAAGTACTTGATGTCGGCGAAGTCGATCCCGGTGAGGTCGGCTCCCCAGTTCGGCATCGGCTTCTTGTCGAACAGCCGCAGTGCCTTGAGCCGACGCTTGAGCATCCACTCGGGTTCGTCCTTGAGCTTCGAGATGTTGCGCACGACCTCTTCGCTCAGTCCGCGGGTCGCGGTCGCACCTGCGTCGTTCTCGTCGTGCCAACCGTATGCATACTGCCCGAGGTCTTTGAGCTCGGGATTCGCATCGATGATCCGATTGCCTGTGTCAGTCATCGTGAACCTCCTTGAGGTCGATCATTGCTGTGGATGAGTGGTCTGGTCAGTTCCGAAGTCGGAATGTGGGTGGTGCACACATGGTCACCCTGCGCCAGCGATGACAGCCGTCTGACATCGACGCCGAGGTAGTCGGAGAACATCGCGAGCTCGGCTTCGCAGATCTCCGGGTACTCCGCGGCCAGGGCCTGGATCGGACAGTGCCCCTGGCACAGCTGCATCGCCTCGAGCGGGGTTCCGGCCGCAACCGGTGTCGCCGAGGCGGCGTACCCTTCACGGGTGAGTGCAGCAGCCAATGCGCGCGAGCGTGAGGCCACTGTGGCGCCCCCGCGCTTGTCGAGTTCGGGCCCGAGCCGATCGCGCAGACGCGCTACGAGATCCTCGGTGTATTCCTCGACGGCCGATTTGCCGTGGCGATCCTCCATGAAGCGGAGGATGTTGACGGCGAGTTCGTCGTAGGAATGGCTGACCGAGTCATGCCCGGCCGTCGTCACCACATAATGCCTGGCCGGTCGTCCTCTGCCCGCCTGTTTGCCGGCGAGGTCACGAACCTCGATGAGGCCCTCGCTCTCGAGGGCATCCAGGTGGCGTCGAATCGCCGCTGGGGTCAGATCGAGGGCTTTGGCCAGTGACGAAGCGGTGATCGGTCCTTCGTCGAGCACCGATCGGAAGACCTTCTGCCGGGTGCGGCGGTCCTCCGTGTCGTTCGCAGCCATAATCCACCTCCTTGACTAACACAACAATAGTGTTGCGTAATTTGTTCCGTAAAACTAGGTGAGCCTAACCATTGCGGCTTTCGACGCGTCGTAGAATGGTCGGGTGTCATCTTCGGCCCTGACCATTCGCGGTCTCCACTACTCGTACGGCGCTCATCACGTCGTCGACGGAATCGATCTCGACGCGCACGCCGGCTCCATCCTCGGCGTGCTCGGACCCAATGGCGCAGGCAAGTCGACGACGATCTCCCTGGCCGTGGGCACCCGTCGCCCCGATGCCGGGACGGTGCGCATCTTCGGTCACGATCCCGTCACCGAACACGCGACCGCCTCCCAGCTGGCCGGAGTGATGCTCCAGGACGGCGGACTGCCGATGAGCGCGAAGCCGCTGCAGGTGCTCGGTCATCTCTCCTCCCTCTATTCCGACCCGCTCTCGGTCGAAGAACTCGCCGGTCCCCTGGGGCTCCATGAGTTCTCCGGCCGCGCGATGCGACGCCTCTCGGGTGGTCAGAAGCAGCGGGTCGCACTCGCGGCGGCCCTGATCGGCCGGCCGTCCCTGGTCTTCCTCGACGAACCCTGCGCCGGCCTCGACCCCCAGGCGCGCGAGGTCGTCCACTCCTTCATCCGCGATCTCGCCGACCGCGGCGTCGCCGTCGTCCTCACCACCCACGACCTCGCCGAAGCTGAAGAGCTCTCCGATGAGGTCGTCGTCATCGACCGCGGCAGGATCATCGCCCAAGGTGCGCCCGAAGACCTGCGCAATGCATCCGATGACTCCCGTCGCCTCGACATCCGGCTCGATCGCCCCGCCGTCCCGGACCTGCTCAGGCGCCTGTGCGACATCGCCCCCGCCTCGGCGCAGGCCGCGACGATCACCGTCGAGGGTGCACTGTCCGCGGCGCAGATCGCTGCGGTGTGCACCGCGATCGCCGAGGCGGGGGCGCAGATCGCCGATCTCGACATGCACGCACAGTCCCTCGCCGATGTCTTCTTCGAACTCACAGGGAGGCCCCTGCGATGAGAATGCAGCGCATCGCCTCGCAAGCGAAGTTCGAGACGGTCGCCGTGCTGCGCAACGGCGAGCAGCTCCTCATCTCCCTGGTCTTCCCGCTCGGTCTGCTCATCTTCCTTGCGAAGACTCCCCTGCTCGCCGGGCTCGGGGTCATCGCCCCCGACGCCGATCCGCTGACGATCGCCGTGCCCGCAGCACTCAGCCTCAGCCTCGCCTCCAGTGCCTTCACCGGTCAGGCGATCGCGACGGCCTTCGACCGCAGGTACGGGGTTCTGCGCCAGCTGGCGACGACCCCGCTGGGCACGAACGGTCTCATCCTCGGCAAGCTCGGCGCCGTCATCATCGTCGTGCTCATCCAGTTCGCGCTCGTGCTCGCGGTCTCTCTCGTGCTCGGCTTCCGCGGACCCATCGACGCCCTCGGAGCCGTCCTGGCCACGGTGTTCGGCACCGCGGCGCTGCTCTCGCTCGGGCTGCTCATGGCCGGGACCGTCCGCGCCGAGGCGACCCTGGCGGGATCGAACCTCATCTGGGTGCTCATGGCCGGGGTCGGTGGCCTCGTCATCGCGCATCCTGGAGAATGGGGAACGGTCGTGGGCTACCTGCCCTCCGGCGCGCTCGGCGATGCGATGCGCGCAGCCGTGGGCTCAGGCAACATCGACATCAAGGCAATCATCGTGCTCCTCGTCTGGGGCCTGGTGGGAACGCTTGCCGCGCGCAGGTGGTTCCGTTTCGAATGAGGAGTGAAGTGGTCACGAAGAAGATCCGCATCGCCGCGTGGGCGATGCTCATCGCCCAGGCCGGGATCATCCTGACCGGCGGCATCGTCAGGCTCACCGGTTCAGGGCTCGGGTGCTCGGACTGGCCCAAATGCACCCCGGACTCGCTCGTGGCCACCAGCGAGATGGGCATCCACGGCGCCATCGAGTTCGGCAACCGCCTCCTCGCGATCGCCCTGGCGATCCTCGGCGTACTCATTGCGCTGATGCTGTGGAGGCATCGGAAGAAGCGTCCCGATCTCTTCTGGCTCGACATCGGCCTGCTCGCCATCGTCCCGGTCCAGGCCGTGGTCGGCGGGATCACCGTGTGGACGAAGCTCAACCCCTGGGTCGTCGCCGGTCACTTCGTCCCCTCGGCCATCGCCGTCGGCGTGGCCGCCTACTTCGTCCGCCGCACCTACGACACGGGCGCCCGTCTGGGCACGAGGGCATCAGCCCCGCTGCCGACGCTGGGCTGGATCATCCTCGCTCTCACGGCGGTCATCGTCGTCTTCGGCGTGCTCACCACCGGCGCGGGCCCGCACTCGGGATCGACGATGTCGACCCGCAACGGACTCGACAACATCTGGATCACCCGGGCCCACGCCTTCCCGGTCTGGCTACTCGTCATCACCACCGTCACCGCCCTCGTGCTTGCGAAGCGAAAGGCTCAGACGGCGATGATCGCCCCGCTCTCGGTCCTCCTCGGCGTTGAGATCGTCCAGGGCATCATCGGCTACGTCCAGTACTTCCTCGGCGTTCCCGAACTGCTCGTGGCCTTCCATATGATCGGCCTCTCCGCTACCATTGCGGCAGCTGTGGCCGTCCTGGACAGCGCCTATCCGAGGAGCACCGATGTCTCGTCCGATCGTTCCCTGTCTGTGGTTTCCTGATCGCGCCGAGGAGGCGATGGAGTTCTACTGCTCCATCTTCCCGAACTCCCGGATCCTCTCCATCGAACGCTATCCCGATGAGTCCCTCGACAAGCATTTCACAGGGATGTCCGGGAAGGTCCTGAACGGCAGATTCGTCCTCGACGGCACGACCTTCGTCTGCCTCGACGGAGGACCCGTCTTCACCTTCAACGAGGCGATCTCACTGACCGTCGAATGCGCCGACCAGGACGAGATCGACCACTACTGGACGAGCCTGTCGGCCTCCCCCGAACATGAGCAGTGCGGGTGGCTCAAGGATCGCTACGGCATCAGCTGGCAGATCGTGCCGGCGAATCTCGCCGAACTCATGACCGGGCCCGCACAGACGCAGGCGCTCATGGGGATGAAGAGGATCGTCATCGACGAGCTCGTCAACGCCGGCTGAGACTCAGCCGTTCCTGCCCAAAAAGCGGGGCTCAAGTGACAATCGGCCCAGTCTGCGCCGAGCAGCCCGGTTCCGAACTTGGGCTATCCAGCTCAGATTGGGCCGAATGTGCAGCCGGGCTCGCCATGAGCCTCCTCTGCGTGTGTGCTTGCGGTGGGAGTGGAGCCTGTTGCGGCTCTCAGCTCACCAGAAGCCGGGGATGAGCGTGTCGACGAAGGGGTCGATGGCCACGGCGAGGAAGAGCAGCGAGAGGTAGGTGATCGAGCCGTGGAAGACCTTCATCGCCTTGAGCGAGGTTCCCTCCTTGCCCTTCTTGGCCCGCGAGACCAGCGAGTAGCACGACCACAGGAACCAGGCGCCCGCGCCGACTGCGACGATCGTGTAGACCGGGCCCATCGGCGCCACGGGGATGAGCGCGAGCGAGCAGGCGATCATCGCCCACGTGTAGAGGATCATCTGGCGGCCGACGGAGGTCGGCGGCACCTTCGACGGCAGCATCGGAACATCCGCGGCGTCGTAGTCGGCTTTGTACTTGATCGCCAGCGGCCAGTAGTGCGGCGGCGTCCAGAAGAAGACGACGAGGAAGAGCAGCACGGGCTCCCAGGACACCCCTCCGGTCACTGCCGACCAGCCGATCAGCACGGGCATGCAGCCGGCCGCTCCGCCCCACACGATGTTCTGCGAGGTGCGGCGTTTGAGAATGAGCGTGTAGAAGACGGCGTAGAGGAGGATCGCCGAGGCTGTCAGGCCGGCGGCCACCCAGTTCGTGAAGCCGCCGAGCCAGAAGATCGACCCGAGGCCGAGCGTCGTCGCGAAGATCAGAGCCGCGCGCGGCCTGATCTCGCCGGTCACCAACGGGCGGTCCTTCGTCCGCTCCATCTTCGCGTCGATGTCGCGGTCGACATAGCAGTTGAACACCGATGCCGACGCCGCAGCCGCGGCACCGCCGATGAGCGTATTGATGACGAGCCAGAGGTTCGGCATGCCGTGAGCGGCCAGGAACATCACCGGGGCGGTGGTGACCAGCAGCAGCTCGATGACGCGCGGTTTCGTCAGGGCGATGTAGGCACTGATGATCGACCGCGGTCGGGTGGAGAGGTTCTGCTCGTCGATGGACCTCTGCAGAGGTCGTTCACTCTGCGCTTCACGGTTCTGACGAAGTTTGCTCACGCCCTCGATTCTACCTCTCGTCGAATATTTTGCCAGTCGGTGCCCACCGTGTCCCCGGCCCTCTTTCAGGTACTGCGGCAGGCCTGTGAGATTCCCTCACCGACGTGCGGAATCGCGAGCGATGCTGATGACGAAGGCCACCGCCGCACAGACGGGCGCCAGCAGGAGAACTTGGACGATGAGCGCTGAGACGAGACTCACCGAGGCGGTCGAGACGTCGCTGCCGAGGACCGCGGTGTCGACGCCGATGCCCACGACCCCGCACAGCACGGAGTAGACGAGCGCGGTGGACGAGACGAGCCCGCCGCGGCGCGCGGTGAGCATGACCACGAGCGCGGCGATGAACGGGATGAGCAGGAGCAGCGTGCCCAGCGCCCAGAGGATCAGGGCGCCGAGGTCGAGGCCTCCGCGCAGCGGCTGCCCGAGTGTCGAGGACACGGCGATCGTGGCGAGGATGAGCAGCACCGGAATGCTCACACCGACCCGGGAGACGAAACGGCGCGCGCCCAGGGTCTGTGCGGCCACCTCGGCGAAGTCCGGGCGGCGGACCGAAGCGAGCTTCGAGCGTTCACGTGCGACTGCGACGGCGTCACGACTCGGCTTCGCTCCTCGGACCACCGTGTCCCCTTTCGCATTCGAACTGTTCGTCGTCGGCTCCTCGCGGACTCCGAGGGCGGAGTCACGCGGTGTGTGCGAAACCACACTCTACCCGTCGGTAGCCGGAATGTCTCGCTCCGTCGCCGACCACCGGATGCGGACGCTCAGCACGTCGGGCTTCCGGCGCGGTAGAGTTTGAGTGCACGCTCTTCAGACGAACGAAGGATCGCTCGACGACATGACATCTCTGTCCTGGACTGAACTCGACAACCGCGCTGTCGACACCGCCCGCCTCCTCGCCGCCGATGCGGTCCAGCGGACCGGAAACGGACACCCGGGCACCGCGATGAGCCTGGCGCCCATCGCGCACTACCTCTACCAGCACGGACTCAATCACGACCCGGCCGACCCGACATGGGTCGGCCGTGATCGTTTCGTCCTCTCCTGCGGTCACAGCTCGCTCACTCAGTACGTTCAGCTCTACCTCGCCGGCTTCGGCCTCGAGCTCGACGATCTCAAGGCCCTGCGCACCTGGGGATCACTGACCCCCGGCCACCCTGAGGTCGGTCACACCGCCGGCGTCGAGATCACCACGGGCCCGCTGGGCTCCGGCCTAGCCTCGGCGGTGGGAATGGCCATGGCCTCGCGCCGCGAACGCGGACTCTTCGACCCCGACGCCGCGCCCGGGACCTCTCCGTTCGACCATTCGATCGTCGTCCTCGCCTCCGACGGCGACCTCGAGGAGGGCGTGTCCGGTGAGGCCTCGTCCCTGGCCGGAACACAGGAGCTGTCGAATCTGCTGGTGATCTGGGACGACAACCGCATCTCCATCGAGGACGACACCGCCATCGCCTTCGGCGAGGACACCGCCGCGCGCTATGCCGCCTACGGCTGGCACGTCCAGCACGTGGACTTCACCGCCGGGGACGACTACCACGAGGACATCGAGGCCTTCCACGCCGCCGTCGAGGCCGCACGAGCCGATTCGCGCCCGTCATTCATCCGCCTGTCCACGATCATCGCGTGGCCGGCCCCGAACGCTCAGAACACGGGCGGTTCGCACGGTTCGGCACTCGGCGAGGACGAGATCCGCGCGACGAAGGAGGTCCTCGGCTTCGACCCCGAAGCGACCTTCGTCGTCGACGATGAGGTCCTCGCCCACACCCGCCGGGCCCTCGACCGCGGTCGCGCCGCCCACCAGGAATGGAACGGGGCCTTCGCAGCGTGGCGGTCCGCCAACCCGGACAATGCCGCACTCTTCGACCGCCTGACCAAGCGCGAACTGCCCGACGGACTCGACGCGGCCTTCCCGGTCTTCGAACCGAGTGAGAAGGGTGTCGCCACGCGTGCCGCCTCCGGCCAGGTGCTCAACGCGATCGCCGAGACGATGCCGGAGCTGTGGGGCGGTTCGGCCGACCTCGCAGGATCGAACAACACGCTGATCAAGGCTGAGCCGAGCTTCCTCCCGTCGCATCGTTCGACCGGGGCGTTCGCCGGAAACGAATACGGTCGCAACATCCACTTCGGAGTCCGCGAATTCTCCGCCGGCCTCATCGGCAACGGCATCGCCCTGCACGGCGGCACGCGCCCGTACAACGGCACGTTCCTCGTCTTCAGCGACTACCAGCGCCCGGCCGTGCGCCTGGCCGCTCTGCAGCAGCTGCCGAACCTGTTCATCTGGACCCACGACTCCATCGGCCTCGGCGAGGACGGTCCGACCCACCAGCCGATCGAGCACCTCTCCGCCCTGCGTGCGATCCCCGGCCTCGACGTCGTCCGCCCCGCCGACGCCAATGAGACGGCGGTCGCCTGGAGGAAGATCCTCGATCGCACCGACGGCCCCTCCGGCCTCGTCCTCACCCGACAGGCCGTGCCGGTCCTCGACCGTGAGAAGTACGCTCCCGCCTCCGAGGCGGCACGCGGCGGCTACGTGCTCACCGACACCGGTGACGAACCGCAGGTCGCAATCATCGCCAGCGGCTCCGAGGTCGCCATCGCCCTCGAGGCGGCGCAGGCGCTTGCGGAGGCAGGCACCGCGGCACGCGTGATCTCGATGCCGTGCCAGGAATGGTTCGACGCTCAGCCCGAGGAGTACCGGAACACGGTGCTGCCGCGCGACCTCAGGGCACGCGTGAGCATCGAGGCCGCCTCGTCGATGAGCTGGCACAAGTACCTGGGCGACGCCGGACGCGCCGTGTCGATCGAGCACTTCGGCGCCTCGGCCGACTACGCCACCCTCTACGAGAAGTTCGACATCACCCCGGCCGCCGTCGTCGACGCCGCACGGGAATCGATCGCAGCGGCGGAGGGACAGGCATGAGCGAACGTCTCGACCAGCTCAGCCGGGCCGGCGTCTCCATCTGGCTCGACGACCTCTCCCGCACCCGGCTCGAGTCCGGGGACCTCTCCCGACTCATCGATCACTCTGCGGTCACGGGAGTGACGACGAACCCGACGATCTTCGCTGCCGCGATCTCGGCCGGCAACGACTACGATTCGGCGATCGCCGAGCTCGGCCGGCAGGGGGCGGACGTCGATGCGGCCATCGAAGCCCTGACCACCGCCGACGTGGCCGAGGCGGCACGGCTGCTGCGCCCCGTCTACGACGACACCGACGGTGACGACGGTCGCGTCTCGATCGAGGTCGCACCACCGCTGGCCCATGATGCCGAGGGCACTGTGGAGTCTGCGAAGGCGCTGTGGCAGAGTGTCGGCGAACCGAACGCGATGATCAAGATCCCGGCCACCGAGGCGGGGCTGCGCGCGATCTCCGACACCATCGCCGCGGGCATCAGCGTCAACGTCACCCTCGTGTTCTCGCTGACTCGGTACCGGCACGTCGTCGAAGCCTTCGTCCAGGGCCTGGAGAAGGCGCGCGCTGCCGGTCACGACCTGTCGACGATCCGGTCGGTCGCCTCGGTGTTCGTCTCCCGGGTGGACTCCGAGGTCGACGCCCGACTCGACGCCCTCGACTCCCCCGCCGCGGCCGATCTCAAGGGCCGCGCCGGAATCGCGAACTGCGTGCTCGCGCACGAGATCCATTCGCAGCTGTTCACCTCGGAGCGATTCAGGGTCCTCGAACTCGCCGGCGCCAAGCCGCAGCGTCTGCTGTGGGCGTCGACGGGAGTGAAGAATCCCGACTACCCGGACACGATGTACGTCACCGGGCTCGTCTCTCCCGACACCGTGAACACCATGCCCGAACCGACCCTCGAGGCCTTCGCCGATCACGGCGAGGTCTCTGGACAGATCACTGCCGAGGACTACCGGGCCGCCGACGAGGTCTTCGACTCGCTGGCCCGCCTCGGCATCGACTATGCGGAGGTGATGACCGTGCTCGAAGAGCAGGGACTGCAGAAATTCGACGTCAGCTGGACCGAACTCCAGGACACGGTCCGGACGGCGCTGGATCGATCATGAGACTCGACCTCGATGTTCCCGTCGCCGCAGAGTTCGACGCCGAGGCCGCGCGCCTCATCGACGCCCGGGTGGCCTCCCGCCTGCGCAGCCAGGATGCCGAGCTCTTCGCCGGTGCGACGGATGCGTCAGAGCGTATGGGATGGGTCGATCTGGCGGAGCACTCCGAGGAGCTGCTGACCAGGATCGAATCGCTGCGGTCCGAGCTGAGCGAACAGGGGCTGCGCACGATCAGCCTCGCCGGAATGGGCGGTTCGTCACTGGCGCCCGAGGTGATGGCCGCCGCGGCGGGCGTGCGCCTCGAGGTCGTCGATTCGACGGACCCGAATCAGGTCGCCGAGGCGGTCGGCACCGACCTCGAACACACCGTCCTCGTCATCGCCTCGAAGTCCGGGACCACGGTGGAGACCGATGCGGTCAGGCGCAGCTTCACCGCGGCCTTCGAAACCCGCGGAATCGATCCCGCGTCCCGGATGATCGCGATCACCGATCCCGGCACCCCACTCGACCGGCTGGCCGCCGACGAGGGCTTCCTCGCGACGTTCCGTGCCGACGCCACCGTCGGGGGACGCTTCAGCGCCCTGTCCGCGTTCGGACTCGTGCCTGCCGGACTCGCGGGTGCCGATGTCCGCGCCATCGTCGCCGAGGCGGCCGCCGCCTCCGATCGTCTGTCCGCCGATGAGGCGGACAATCCGGCTCTGCGCTTCGGAACATGGCTGAGCATCGGCCATGCCCGCTCCACCGAGAAGCTCGTCCTCGCGGAGACCGAACCAGCGCTCGGCGGACTTGCGGCCTGGGTCGAACAGCTCGTCGCCGAGTCGCTGGGCAAGGACGGTCAGGGAATCCTGCCCGTCGTCGTGGACTCGACCGATGACATCGGTTTCAGCGATGCCCGCGCCGATGCCCTGCTGTGCCTGCTCGGACCCTCCGAGACACCCGAGCTCGGTGCCCCCTCCGGCTTCGAAGCCGTGGTCGACGGCAGCCTCGGTGAGCTGTTCCTGTTCTGGGAATATGCCACCGCGATCGCCGGCTACAGCATCGGCGTCAATCCCTTCGATCAGCCGGATGTCGAGGCTGCGAAGGTCCAGGCCAGGCACCTGCTCGACCAGCCCGATTCGGGGCAGTCGACCGAACCCGCGTTCCGCGAGGGAGAGATCGACGTCGTCGCGGTCGTCGGCGAGGCCACGGATCTCGTCGGGGCACTGCAGGAGCTGTTCGCCGAGGTCGACGAGTACGGCTATGTCGCAATTCAGGCGTACCTCGACCGCCTCGCCGATGCCGAGGCGGCCGCCTTGCGGCCCCTGGTCTCCACGCATGCCGGTGTCCAGACGACCTTCGGCTTCGGGCCGCGCTACCTGCATTCGACAGGGCAGTATCACAAGGGCGGCCACCCCAACGGCGTCTTCCTCCAGATCACCGGCGACGCTCGCACCGACCTGCTGGTGCCCGGCCTCGGCTACGGGTTCGCTCAGCTGCAGCGGGCGCAGGCGGCCGGAGATGCGGCGGCGCTCGGTGACAAGGGACGTCCGGTGCTGCGGCTGCATCTGAGCGACCGCACACGCGGACTCGAGCAGCTCGCCGAGGCGATCGGGCGCATCAGCCCCCGACACCACTTCGGCGTCGACTGACTCGTCTCACGTACCCCCGGCGGTGCACACACTGAGAGGGACCCCGACCATATCGGTCGGGGTCCCTCTCGGTGTGACCGGGCCCGCCGCTGGTGCGGCCGGACCGGCGTGGTCCTCAGGAGTTGAAGCGGGTGAGGACGCCCAGCAGGATGATGCACGCGGCCCACACGATCGCCATGAGTGTGGTGAAGCGGTTGAGGTTGCGCTCGGCGACTCCCGACGAACCCAGCGAGGACGACATTCCGCCGCCGAACATGTCGGACATGCCACCGCCCTTGCCCTTGTGCATGAGGATCAGCAGGGTGAGGAAGATGCTCGTGATCACGAGCAGCGCGATGAGAATGATGTTGAGGATTTCCACGTCGGATTCAACCTATGTTTCGTCGAGGGTGTCGTCGAGTGATGCGTCTGTCAGTCTACTTCGCGACCGCGGCCTTGCACAAAGCGGCGAAGTCGGGTCCGCTGAGGCTCGCTCCGCCGACCAGTGCGCCGTCGACGTCTGCCGAGGCCACGATCTCTGAGACGTTGTCGGTCTTGACCGAACCGCCGTAGAGGATCCGTGTCGATGCGGCCATCGCGTCGCCGTACCTCTCGACGAGTCGGGCGCGGATCGCCGCTGCCATCTCCGCGGCGTCGGCAGCCGTGGCTGTCTCCCCCGTGCCGATGGCCCAGACGGGTTCGTAGGCGATGACGAGTCCGTCGAGCTCATCCGCACCGAACCCGGCCAGGGACTCCTCGAGCTGTCCGAGGGTGAAGTCGATGTGGGTCCTCTCCTGCCGCTGTTCGAGCGATTCGCCCACGCACAGGATCGGAGTGAGATCGGCCGACAGCGCGGCGCGGATCTTCGCGGCCACGATCTCGTTCGTCTCGTGGTTGTCGGCGCGCCGTTCGCTGTGGCCGATGACGACGTAGGCGCACCCGAGCCGGGAGAGGAAGGACGCGGCGATCTCACCGGTATGCGCCCCGGGCTCGTGCTGGGAGACGTCCTGGGCTCCGTACTTCAGCCACAGTTTGTCTCCCTGGACGAGGGTCTGCACCGAACGGATGTCGGTGTAGGGCGGGATGACGACGACCTCGCAGCTGCCCTCCTCGAGTTTGGCGTCTTCGAGGGCCCACGCGAGTTTCTGCACGCTCGAGATCGCCTCGAGGTGGTCGTGGTTCATCTTCCAATTTCCTGCCAGCAGCAGGGTGCGGTCGCTCATTGTCGTCTTCTTCCTCACGCGAGTGTTTCGAGTCCGGGCAGCGTCTTGCCTTCGAGGTATTCGAGGCTGGCTCCGCCGCCGGTGGAGATGTGGCCGAAGTCGTCGTCGGCGAAGCCGAGGCTGCGCACAGCCGCCGCGGAGTCTCCGCCTCCCACGACGGTCAGTCGCTGGGCCGCCTCGGTGCCGGCATCGGTCGTCAGCGCCTGCGCGACGGCCTTCGTTCCGGCGGCGAATGCCGGGAATTCGAAGACGCCCATGGGGCCGTTCCAGAACACTGTCGCCGATGACCGGATGATCTCTGCATAGGTCTGAGCCGTTTCTTCCCCGATGTCGAGTCCGAGTCCGTCGGGTCCGGCCGGGGTGTCCTCGAGTGCGGTCACCGGGCGCACCCAGTGCTCGGCGTCGGCGGCGAACGAGGCCGCCATGACGATGTCGGTGGGCAGCACGATGCGCGCTCCCCCGGCCTCGGCGCGGTCGAGGTAGCCTTTCACATCGTCGATGCGGTCGGACTCGAGGAGGCTCGACCCGATGTCGTGGCCGAGTGCGGCGAGGAAGGTGAAGACCATGCCCCCGCCGATGAGGAGGTTGTCGGCCCGATCGATGAGGTTGTCGATGACTCCGAGCTTGTCCGAGACCTTGGATCCGCCGAGGACGACGGTGAACGGTGGTTTCGGATCGTTGAGGAGTCGGTCGCTGACCTCGACCTCGGCGCGCACGAGTGAACCGGCGTAGTGCGGCAGCAAGGCGGCGATGTCGTAGACGGAGGCCTGCTTGCGGTGGACGACGCCGAAGCCGTCGGAGACGAAGTCATCGGCGAGGGCCGCCAGCTGTGCGGCGAATTCCCTGCGCTCGGACTCGTCCTTCGACGTCTCACCGGGGTTGAAGCGGAGGTTCTCCAGCAGCAGCACCTGACCGTTCTCGAGTCCCGCGGCCTTGGACTGGGCATCCTCGCCGACCGTGTCAGCTGCGAAGGCGACGTCGCGTCCGATCGCCGTGGCGAGTTCGGGCGCGATCGGCGCGAGGGAGTACTGGGGGTCCGGGGTGCCCTTCGGGCGACCCAGGTGCGACATCACGATGACCTTGCCCCCCGCCTCGGCGAGGTCCCGGATCGTCCCGGCCGATGCCAGGATGCGACCGCGGTCGGTGATCGTGCCGTTGTCCATCGGCACGTTGAGATCGCTGCGGACGAGTACCGTATGACCGGCGAAGATGCCCGCATCGTCGAATGTCCTCATGAGTCCCTTTCGCTGAGAATGTAGCTGACCATGTCCTTGAGCCTGTTCGTGTAGCCCCACTCATTGTCGTACCAGGCGACGACCTTGATCTGGTCTCCCAGAGCCATCGTCAGCTTGGAGTCGACGATCGCCGAGGCGGTGGTGCCGACGATGTCGGTGGAGACGAGTTCATCGGTGGAGTAGTCGAGATAGCGCGAGTCCTCCGCGGCCGCACGCAGGATCGCGTTGACCTCGTCACGGTCGGCGCTGCGGCTCGGAGTGAAGGTGAAGTCGATGATCGACCCGGCGGGCACGGGCACCCGAATCGCGAGTCCGTCGAGCTTGCCGGCCAGGTGGGGCAGGACGCGGCCGACGGTGCGCGCGGCACCGGTGGTGGTGGGGACGATGTTGACAGCTGCGGCGCGGGCGCGACGGAGGTCCCGGTGGGGTCCGTCGACGAGCATCTGGTCGCCGGTGTAGGCGTGGACGGTGTTGAGCAGACCGGATTCGACGCCGATCGCGTCGTCGACGGCTTTGACGACGGTGGCCATGCAGTTCGTCGTGCACGAGGCATTCGAGACCACGGTGTGAGCCGAGGGGTCGTAGTCGGTTTCATTGACGCCCATCACGAAGGTCGCGTCGACGTCCTTGCCGGGGGCCGAGAGCACGACAGTGGACACGGTGCCGCCGAGGTGGGCCTCGGCCTGGTCGCGCCGGGTGAAGCGGCCGGTGGATTCGACGACGAGTTCGACGTCGTGCGCCGACCAGTCGATGGATGCGGGTTCGGCCTGGCTGAGCACAGCGACGCGGCGACCATCGATGGTCAGCGAATCGTCGGCGACCTCGACCTCGTGGTCGAAGCGCGGCCACACGGAGTCATGGGTGAGCAGGTGTGCGAGCGTTGCGGTGTCGGTGAGATCGTTGACGGCGACGACCTCGAAGTCGGTGTCGGGGGTCAGGGACAGACGGAGCAGGGCACGACCGATGCGGCCGAAGCCGTTGATGGCGATTCGTCTCATGCCTCGATCTTAGCGATCTTCGAGCATTTCGGGGGTCAGACTGGCTTCGGTGCCGGGAATTCCCAGTTCCTCTGCATGCTTGTCCGCCGTCGACAGCAGCCGTCGGATCCGACCGGCCACAGCGTCCTTGGTCATCGGCGGGTCGGCGAGCTGTCCGAGCTCTTCGAGGGAGGCCTGTTTGTGGGTGACTCTCAGCTGCCCGGCGTAGCGGAGGTGCTCGGGGACCTCGTCACCGAGGATCTCGAGGGCACGTTCGACGCGGGCACCGGCGGCGACGGCGGCACGGGCCGAACGGCGCAGGTTCGCATCGTCGAAGTTGGCGAGGCGATTCGCGGTGGCGCGGACCTCTCTGCGCATCCGCCGCTCCTCCCACACGAGAACCGCGCTGTGGGATCCCATCCGGGTGAGCAGGGCGGCGATGTCGTCTCCGTCGCGGATGACGACGCGGTCGACTCCGCGGACCTCGCGGGCCTTCGCGCTCAGGCCCAGACGGCGGGCCGCGCCGACGAGGGCGAGGGCCGCCTCGGGGCCGGGGCAGGTGACCTCGAGCGCCGAGGATCGGCCGGGTTCGGTCAGGGAGCCGTGGGCGAGGAACGCCCCGCGCCAGGCGGCTTCTGCGTCGGCGACGGAGCCGTTGACGATGGCCGAGGGCAGGCCGCGCACGGGACGCCCGCGGTTGTCGACGAGGCCGGTCTGGCGGGCCAGGGCACCGCCGTCGCGGGTCACCCGCAGCAGGTAGCGGTTCGACCGGCGGATTCCGGCGGCGTTGATGACGACGATGTCGGCGTGCTGGCCGTAGAGGTCCTTGATCTCTGCGCGCAGCCGTTTGGCGGCCTGAGCCGTGTCGAGTTCGGCCTCGAGCACGATCGAGCCGTTGACGAGGTGGAGTGCCGACGAGAAGCGGAAGATCGACGAGACCTCGGCCTTGCGGGCGGAGGTGCGAGTGATCGTCACCCGCGCCAACTCGTCCTTGACCTGAGCGGTCAGTGCCATAGTTCGTCCTCCTGCACCCGATGTCCTACCACTGCTCGGCGACGCCGATCCCGGCGTCCACCAACATGTCACGGTAGCATGCCGCGAGTTTGAGGCTGTCATGCTGACCCTGCCTCCTCGACCGCAGCGGATGCTCCCACAGCTTCGCATCGAACATGTCTGCCGCCCGCTGGGCAAGATCGGGTTCGAGCTCGGTGGCCGCCTCGTCGACGAGGACGTAGTCCAGACGCAGGGACGGAGCGTGACGGTGCAGTGAGACGAGGTGCTCGCCGAGGCTGAGGTCCTTCGTCTCCCCGTCGGTGGAGCTGAGGTTGAGCGTGAGCGATTTCACCGCCGTCGAGGCGACGATGGCTTCGGCCAGGGAGGGCACGAGCAGGTGCGGCATCACCGAGGTGTACCAGGATCCGGGCCCCAGGTTGAGGACATCGGCTTCGCGGACGGCGTCGATGGTCTCGTAGCGGGCCGGCGGCGCAGCCGGATCGAGTCTCACCGTCTCGACGTGACCGCGGGTGGAGGCGAGCACGGACTGGCCGCGGACGACCTGGAAGGAGCCGGGGAACTTCACATCGGCTTCGATCGTCAGCGGCACGGAGGACATCGGCAGCACTCGGCCGTGGGCACGGAGCAGGCGGGCCATCCAGTCGAGGCCGGCCACATGGTCGCCGTGGATCTGCCACAGCGCGGCGATGAGGAGGTTGCCCACGGCGTGGCCGGAGAGCTCACCATCGGATTCGAAGCGGTGCTGGATCACATCACGCCAGGTCTGACCCCAGGTTCCGTCATCACACAGGGCCGCCAGCGCCATCCGCAGGTCGCCCGGGGGCAGTCCGCCGAGTTCGTCGCGCAGGCGTCCCGAGGAGCCGCCGTCATCGGCGACGGTGACGACGGCGGTGAGGTCCTCGGTGAGCAGTCGGAAGGCCCGCAGCGCCGCGTAGAGCCCGTGTCCGCCGCCGAAGGAGACGATGTTCGGTCCCTCGTTCTGGGCGCTCGAGGAGATCACGGGAAGATCTTCGGTCTCCATGTCATTCTCTCCCCAGATCGCGATGACGCACGGTGATCGGGATTCCGGTCTGCGCGGACAGGAGTTTGCCGACGCGTTCGCTGATCGCCACCGAACGGTGTTTGCCTCCGGTGCAGCCGATGCCGATCATCGCGTACCCGCGGCCCTCGTGCAGATAGCCTTCGGCCACTGTGGCCAGGGTCGCAGCATAGCGTTCGATGAACTGCTCCGCGCCGGGCTGCTCGAGCACATAATCGGCGACATCCGAGTCGAGCCCGTTGTGTCCGCGCAGATGCGGGATCCAGTACGGGTTGGGCAGGAAGCGGACGTCGGCGATGTGGTCGGCGTCCTTGGGCAGACCGTATTTGAACCCGAAGCTCATCACCGTCAGACGCAGCGGCGGGGTGTCGTCGTCGCTGAAGCGCTTGCGCACCTCGGCGGAGAGCTGATGGACGTTGAGGTCCGAGGTGTCGACGATGATGTCGGCTCGGTGCCGCAGGCTCTCGAGTTGGGCCTTCTCGGCTTCGATGCCGTCGAGGAGGGTGCCGTCTGCCTGCAGCGGATGGGGTCGCCTGGTCGATTCGAAGCGGCGGACGAGGACCTCGTCGGAGGCTTCGAGGTAGAGGATGCTCAGCGACAAGCCCTGATCGAGGAAGTCGCTGATGGTCTCCTGCAGCTCCGTGTACTTCGTGCGTCCCTTGGCATCGATGACGATTGCGATCTTCGGCAGCGCTCCGTCGGCGCGGGCGACGAGTTCGACCAGCGGGCGCATCATCTGCGGAGGCAGGTTGTCGACGACGTACCAGTCCATGTCCTCGAGCACATTGGCCACGGTGGACCGCCCCGCCCCGGACATGCCGGTGACGAGCACGACCTCGATGGGATGGTCGGAACCGTTCGGTTCGGCCGGTGTACTCACACGTCCTCCTCTGTCTGCGCCTCGGCGGTTCGGGCACTGTGCCTCTCGGCACTACTCTAGGCCAGATCGGACCTGCTCAGTCGGCGAGGGCGGCGGCGATCTTCTCGGCCAGCGCGGGACCGATTCCCTTGACCTCGCAGATCTCGTCGAGGCCCGCGGCGCGCACCTTCTTCACGGATCCGAAATGCCGCAGCAGGGCGGTGCGTTTAGACTCCCCGAGGCCGGGAATGTCGTCGAGGACGGAGCTCGTCATCGCCTTCGCCCGTTTGGAACGGTGGTAGGTGATGGCGAAGCGGTGGGCTTCGTCGCGGAGACGCTGCATGAGGAACAGGCCTTCGGAGTTGCGCGGCAGGATAACCGGGAACGGATCGTCGGGGACCCAGATCTCCTCGAGACGCTTGGCCAGGCCGACGACGGAGATGTCGACGATGCCGAGGTCGCTCAGCGCTCTCATGGCCGCCGCCACCTGAGGTCCCGCGCCGTCGACGACGAGGAGGCTGGGACGGTAGCCGAAGCGCTCGTCGGGCTCCTCGGAGGTCATCTGTTCGAGGTAGCGGCTGAAGCGACGGGACACGACGTCGTACATCGAGGCCGTGTCATCGGCTGCGGCCTCGCCGTGGATGGCGAAGTGCCGATAGTCGCGCTTCTTGGCCATACCGTCCTCGAAGACGACGAGGGACGCGACGACGTTCGACCCCTGGGTGTGGGAGATGTCGATGCATTCGATCCGCAGCGGTGCCTCGGGCAGCCCGAGGTGCTCCTGGATCTCCTTGAGTGCCTGGCTGCGTGTGGTCAGGTCGGAAGAGCGTTTGAGCTTGTGCTGGATCAGCGCTTCCTTCGCGTTCTTCGTCACGGTCTCCAGCGCCGCCTTCTTCTCTCCGCGTTCGGGCACCCGCACCGTCACTCGCGACCCCCGCTGCTCGCTCAGCCAGGCTTCGAGCGATTCGAGGTCGGCCGGCAGCGTGTCGACGAGGATCTCCTTCGGGATCGCATCCGCGTCGAGGCCGGAGTAGGCCTGGCGCAGATAGTCCGTGGTGAGTTCGGCCGGGGTGTGGTCGTCGGAACGTTCGATGATCCAGCCCCGTTGGCCGCGGATGCGGCCCTGCCGCACGTGGAAGACCTGCACCGAGGCTTCGAGCTCTTCGGTGACGAGGGCGAAGATGTCGCAGTCGGCGCTCACCGACAGGACGACCGCCGATTTGTCGAGCACTTTCTGCAGGGCTGCGATCTCGTCGCGCAGCTTCGCGGCGCGTTCGTAGTCGAGGTCGGCCGCGGCGGTCGCCATCTCCTTCTGCCGGTAGCTGATGAACCGGCCGGTGTTGCCGGACATGAAGTCCGAGATGCTGCGCGCCAGCTCCTTGTGATCGTCCTTGCTGATCTGGCCGACGCAGGGAGCGGCGCATTTGTCGATGTAGCCGAGCAGGCAGGGGCGTCCGCTGCGCTCGGCGCGACGGTACACGCCCGGGGTGCATGTGCGCATCGGGAATGCCCTGAGCAGCAGGTCGAGGGTGTCCTTGATCGCCCACACCTGGGCGAAGGGGCCGAAGTACTTGACGCCCTTCCGGCGTCTGCCGCGGGTGATGTACGCCCGCGGCACCGCGTCGTTCATGGTGATCGCCAGGTACGGGTAGGACTTGTCGTCGCGGAACATGACGTTGAACCGCGGATTGAACTCGTTGATCCACGTCCATTCGAGCTGCAGGGCCTCGACCTCGGTGTCGACGACGGTCCATTCCACGGAGTTCGCGGTGTGGACCATCGTCGACGTCCGCGGGTGCAGCTGCGCAGGATTCGCGAAGTACGAGTTCAGCCGGTTGCGGAGGTTCTTCGCCTTCCCGACGTAGATCACGCGGCGATCGGGGTCGCGGAACTTGTAGACCCCTGGCGAGGTCGGGATCGACCCCGTGGCCGGACGGTAGCTGGACGGATCGGGCATGCTGATCAGCGGTTGAGCATCGGCTTGAGGAATCGGCCAGTGTGCGAGGCGCTCACCTCGGCGACCTCCTCGGGCGTGCCCTGGGCGATGATCTGTCCGCCGCCGCGGCCGCCTTCGGGGCCGAGGTCGATGATGTGGTCGGCGTTGCCGATGACGTCGAGGTTGTGCTCGATGACGATGACCGTGTTGCCCTTGTCGACGAGTCCCTGCAGGACCATGAGCAGCTTCGAGATGTCCTCGAAGTGCAGCCCCGTGGTCGGTTCGTCGAGGACGTAGACAGTGCGTCCGCGTGAGCGCTTCTGCAGTTCGGCCGCGAGTTTCACGCGCTGGGCCTCACCGCCGGAGAGGGTGGTCGCCGGCTGCCCGAGGCGGACGTAGCCGAGCCCGACCTCGACGAGGGTCTTGAGATGACGCGAGATCGCGGGGATCGCGGCGAAGAAGTCGCTGGCCTCCTCGATGGGCATGTCGAGGACCTCGGCGATGTTCTTGCCCTTGAAGGTGACCTCGAGGGTCTCCCGGTTGTAGCGGGCGCCCTGGCAGACCTCGCAGGGGACATAGACGTCGGGCAGGAAGTTCATCTCGATCTTGATGGTGCCGTCGCCGCTGCAGTTCTCGCAGCGTCCGCCCTTGACGTTGAAGGAGAACCGTCCGGGCAGGTAGCCGCGGACCTTCGCCGATTCGGTCTCGGCGAAGAGCCGGCGCACATGGTCGAAGACCCCGGTGTACGTGGCGGGGTTCGACCGGGGCGTCCGACCGATCGGCGACTGGTCGACGTGGACGACCTTGTCGAGGTTGTCCAGTCCGGTCACCCGCTTGTGGCGGCCGGGGACTCTCGAGGCACCGTTGAGGACGTTCGCCATCTGTGTGTAGAGGATCTCGTTGACCAGCGTGGACTTGCCGGAGCCGGATACGCCGGTGACGGCAGTGAGGACGCCGAGCGGGAAGGACACGGTGACATCGCGCAGGTTGTTCTCCACGGCCTTCTCGACGGTGACCATGCGGTCCTTGTCGACGGGTCGGCGCGTGGTCGGCATCTGGATCCGGCGGCGACCGGCCAGGTAGTCGCCGGTGACCGATCCGTCTGCGTCTCTGAGCCCGGGGACGGGGCCGGAGTAGACGACCTCTCCCCCGTGTTCGCCGGCGCCGGGGCCGATGTCGACGATCCAGTCCGCGGATTCGATGGTGTCCTCATCGTGTTCGACGACGATGAGCGTGTTTCCGAGGTCTTTGAGCTTGTTGAGGGTCTCGATGAGTCTGCGGTTGTCGCGCTGGTGCAGCCCGATCGAGGGTTCGTCGAGGACATAGAGGACGCCGACGAGGCCCGAACCGATCTGAGTGGCCAGGCGGATGCGCTGCGCCTCACCGCCGGAGAGGGTGCCCGCGGCGCGGTTGAGGCTGAGGTAGTCGAGGCCGACGTCGAGGAGGAAGCCCAGACGGGCGTTGATCTCCTTCATCACCTGAGCCGCCACGGCGGCGTCACGATCGCTGAGTTCGAGCGAGGAGAGAAAGGTCGCAGCCTCGTCGAGGGCGAGTTCGGAGACCTCGGCGATCGAGCGGTCACCGACCTTGACCGCGAGGATCTCGGGTTTGAGTCGGGTCCCGTCGCAGCTCGCGCATGGGATCTCGCGCATATAGGACTCGTAGCGTTCGCGCGACCAGTCCGATTCCGTCTCATCGTGTTTGCGCTGGATGTACTGGTAGACGCCCTCGAAGCCCGTCGAGTAGGTCCGCTCCCGGCCGAAGCGGTTCTTGTATTTGACGTGGACCTTGTAGTCCTTGCCGGTGAGGATCGCGGACTTCGCCGACTTCGGCAGCTTGTTCCACGGCGTCTTCATGTCGAAGCCGAGTTCGTCGCCGAGGCCCTTGAGCAGACGGTTGAAGTACTTCGAGACCTGTTTGCCGCCGGACCAGGGCGCGATCGCACCGGCACCGAGGCTGAGGTCCTCATCGGGGACGACGAGGCTCTCATCGACCTGGAGGCGGGTGCCGATGCCGTCGCAGGTGGGGCAGGCGCCGAAGGGCGAGTTGAAGGAGAACGACCGGGGCTCGATCTCGTCGATCGCCAGCGGGTGTTCGTTCGGGCAGGACATGTGTTCGGAGAAGGTGCGCACCGTGGCCTCGTCGACGAGTTCGACGTCCATGCGGCCGTCGGCGAGCCCGAGTGCGGTCTCGACGGAGTCGGTCAGGCGCGGACGCATCCCCGATTTGGCGACCAGGCGGTCGACGACCACGGAGATCGTGTGCTTGTACTGCTTCTCCAGGGTCGGCGGATCGCTGAGGGTGATCTGCTCGCCGTCGACGACTGCTCGGGAGAATCCCTTGGCCTGGAGCTCGGTGAAGAGGTCGACGAACTCACCCTTGCGCGAGCGAACGACGGGAGCGAGGACGAGGAACTTCGTGCGTTCGGGCAGCTCGAGCAGCTGGTCGACGATCTGCTGCGGAGTCTGCTTCGTGATCACCTCACCGCAGACAGGGCAGTGTGGGACGCCGATGCGCGCCCACAGCAGACGGAGGAAGTCGTAGACCTCGGTGATCGTTCCCACGGTCGAACGCGGGTTGCGCGAGGTCGACTTCTGGTCGATCGACACCGCTGGGGAGAGTCCTTCGATGAAGTCGACATCGGGCTTGTCCATCTGCCCGAGGAACATGCGGGCGTAGGAGGACAGGGATTCGACATAGCGTCTCTGGCCCTCGGCGAAGATCGTGTCGAACGCCAGTGAGGACTTCCCCGATCCGGACAGACCGGTGAACACGACCATGGAGTCGCGCGGCAGGGCGACCTCGACGTTCTTGAGATTGTGCGCCCGCGCACCCTTGACCCACAGCGTGTCGAGATGGGAGACGCCTGGCACTTGCTCACCGTTATTGGTTTTCATCACCTGACCACTGTATTACTCGGCACTGACATTGCTTCATTCGCGGCGTCCTCCGCCGCAGCCACGGAGGTGGTCGCAGCTCCTGCGCGCACCTGCGCGGGGCACGACATCGCCTGCGGATCGGGGTTCTTCACCGGCCGATCTCGCCGACGGAGACGATGCGCAGCACGATGTCTCCGGCGTCGTCGCTCGCGGCCACGTCCACCTCGGCGTCGATGGCCCAGTCCCGGTTCCCTTCGGGGTCGGCCAGGATCTGGCGGACGTTCCACGTGGAGGAACCGGGTTCGATGTCGATATATTCCCGACCGCGTGCCGACTGGTCGATGAGCAGATCGCCGTATTCGTCGTAGAAGTCCTCGATCGCGTCCTCCCAGGCCTTCGCGTCGAAGCCCGAATCGGCATCGAGACGACCGAGTTCGGTGTAGTCGGCGCGTTCGGCCAGGAGCACACGATGGAACAGGGCATTGCGGATCTCGACGGTGAAGACCTTCGTGTTCTCGGAGAATCGCCGCTCGAGATCGGGCAGCTCGTCGGCGTCGAAGCCGGTCGGGTCGAGTCCCTGCAGGGTCCGCCATTCGTCGATCAGGGAGGAGTCGGTCCGGGCGATGGTCTCTCCGAGCCATTCGATGATCGTCGACAGCTCCTCTGTGCGGCTCTCATCGGGCACGTTGTGCAGCAGCGCCCGGTAGACGTCGGTGAGGTAGCGCAGCAGGCTGCCTTCGGCCCGGGCGAGGGAGTAGTAGCCGACGAACTGGGTGAAGCCCATGGCCTGCTCGATCATGTCGCGGACGACCGATTTCGGTTCGAAGCCGCCGCCGCGCAGCCATGGGTGGGTCTCGACGAAGTGGTCGAACGCGGGTTCGAGGACGTCGGCCAGCGGCTTCGGTCCCTCGAGCTCGTCGAGGATCGCCATGCGTTCGGGGTAGTCGACCCCTTCGGCCTTGAGTTCGGCGAGGGTGTCCGCCTTGATCCGGTCGAGCTGTCCTTTGAGGATCTGGAACGGCACCGAGGTGGTCGATTCGACGATCGAGACGACGTCGAGGGCGTACGTCTCGTCTTCCTCGTCGACGAGATCGAGGGCGGCGAGGACGAATGGCGCCAGCGGCTGGTTGAGCGCGAACTGGGGACCGAGGTCCTGGGTCGGCAGCAGTTCGTCTCCCCTGCTGTCGATGAGGCCGGCGTCGATGAGGGACCGTCCGATGCTGATGGCGGTGAGTTTGAGGTCGAGCCTGCGTTCACGGCTTTCGTGGGTCTTGTCGATGAAGTCGCTGATGGTCGACACGGTCGATCCGGGGCGGGCGACGAGGTTGAGGATCGTCGAGTGGTCGATCTTCATCCGCGGGCGCAGCGTTTCGGATTCGCCGGTGATGAGTTTGTCGAAGGTCTCTTCAGACCAGCCGACGAATCTGGCCGGCGCCGCCTTCTTCTTCACCTTCTTCTTTTTCTTCTTGTCATCGTTCGCCGCCTTCGCCTCGGCCCTGAGGTTGTCGATGACGTGTTCGGGAGCCTGGGCGATGACGTACCCGCGGGTGTCGAAGCCCGCACGGCCGGCGCGTCCGGCCAGCTGCTGGAATTCGCGGACGCTGAGCCTGCGCATCTTGCGTCCGTCGAACTTCGTCAGCCCGGTCAGCAGCACCGACCGGATGGGCACATTGATGCCCACCCCGAGGGTGTCCGTGCCGGAGATGACGAGCAGGAGGCCCTTGAGGGCGAGCTGTTCGACGAGGCGGCGGTACTTCGGCAGCATCCCGGCGTGGTGGACGCCGACTCCGTGGAGGAGCAGCTTGCGCAGGTTCTGCCCGAACCCTTTGGAGAAGGCGAAGCCTTTGATCGCCTCCGCGACGGCGGCTTTCTGCTCCTTCGAGGCGAGATCGACCGAGAGCAGATTCGTGGCGAGGTCGATCGCACCGCTCTGCGAATAGGAGACCACGTAGACGGGAGCCTTGTCACCCCGGACGAGTGCGCGCAGCGTGTCCGAGAGCGTCTCCGTCGAGTACTCGTATTCGAGCGGCACTGGTCGTGTCGCGGAGGTGATGACGGAGGAATCGCGGCCCGTGGTCTCCCGCATCGTCCGCTGGATCTCCGTGGTGTCGCCGAGTGTGGCGGACATGAGGACGAACTGTGCCTGCGGCATCTCGAGCAGCGGCACCTGCCATGCCCAGCCGCGAGAGGGGTCGGAGACGTAGTGGAACTCGTCCATGACGACCATTCCCGCGTCGAGCAGTCCGCCCTCGCGCAGCGACTGATTCGCGAGGATCTCTGCCGTGGCGCAGATGACCGGAGCATCCCCGTTGACGGTGGAGTCGCCGGTGATCATGCCGACGTTCTCGGCACCGAGCGCGCCGATGAGGGAGAAGAACTTCTCGCTGACGAGTGCCTTGAGCGGAGCCGTGTAGTAGGCGCGGATGCCGCGAGTGTAGGACTGGTAGAGGGCGAAGAGCGCGACGAGTGACTTCCCGGAGCCTGTCGGGGTGGCCATGATCGTGTTGTCTCCGGCGAGGATGGTGAGGAACGCCTCGTCCTGGGCCGAATAGGGTTCGACGCCGATCTCCGCGCAGTATTCGCCGAAGGACTCGTAGACGGAGTCGTCGTCGGCGAATTCCGCCGGGATCTCCTGCAATCTCGCCACGCTGATGCACGGACCTTTCCGATTAGACTGATTCGTGTTCAATCCTAATAGCCGAACGGAGCTCATCGATGCCAGTCTTCGCCGCCACCTACACCTATGGTCCGGACACCGCCACTCGGATGGACAACCGCCCGAGTCATCGCCAGTGGCAGTCGGACCTCGTCGAGGCCGGGGTGATCCTCGCCTCCGGTCCCCTCGATGACGAACCCCAGCCGGGTGGCCTCCTGATCTTCGCCGCAGCCGACCGCGCGGAGGTCGAGCGCCACCTCGCCGAGGATCCCTACGCGTCGATCGGAGTCATCGAATCCGTGTCCGTGCGCGAGTGGACACCGGTCTTCGGGCCGTTCTCGAACGGCTGAGTCTCGAACCGACCGAGTCTCAAACCGACCGACGATGCGCGAGCGGGGCCCGTCCTGATGATCAGGACGGGCCCCGCCTGTGTCTGTTCCGGGAGTTGGCCGCAGGCGGCCGAGCTTCGGTGGGCTCAGGCCTCTTCGGAGTCCTCGGACCGGAGGTCCTTGAAGGTCACGCCGTCCTTGCGCATCTTCATCAGTGACGCGATCGTCGCCACGGCCATGGCGAGGACGATGAAGGTCAGCGACAGCCACGTCGGCACCTCGGGGATCGAGTGGCCCCAGGAGAGGAAGTCCCAATCGCTCGAATGCAGGGCGTGGATGATGAGCTTGACGCCGATGAACGCGAGAATCGCGGCGATTCCGTAGTGGAGGTACACGAGTTTGTCGACGAGCCCGCCGAGCAGGAAGTACAGCTGACGCAGACCCATCAGCGCGAACACATTCGCGGTGAACACGAGGAATGCGCTCTGCGTCACGCCGAAGATCGCCGGGATCGAGTCGAGCGCGAACATCACGTCGGTGGAGCCGATGGCGATGAACACGATGAACATCGGCGTCCAGTACTTCTTACCGTCGTCGAGGGTGACCCGAAGATTGTTGCCATGGTACTCGTCGACGACGTTGATGCGTTTGCGGAGGAAGCGGATCAGTCCGTTCTCTCCATCTCCCTCGTCCTCATCGCTGAAGGCCTGTCGATAGCCGACGATCAGGAGGAAGATGCCGAAGATGAAGAAGACTTCGACGAAGGCGCTGATGATCGCCGCACCCGCAAGGATGAAGATGCCGCGGAAGATGATGGCGATGATGATGCCGACCATGAGCACTTCCTGCTGGTACTTCCGCGGAACGGAGAAGCTGCCCATGATGATGATGAAGACGAACAGGTTGTCGATGCTCAGAGAGTATTCGAGCAGCCAGCCGGTGAGGAACTCGCTGCCGTGCTGGGCGTCGCCGATGGCGAACAGGGAAGCGCCGAAGATGAGGGCGAGGGCGACGTAGAAGCCGACCCAGATGCCGGCCTCGCGCATCGACGGCACGTGGGGCCGCTTGATGACGAGGAGGAGATCGATGAGGAGGATCGCTACGACGGCGACGCTCGAACCGATCATGAACCACATGGGAATGGGTGATTCGCTCGCCGCAGCGGAGCTGCCGCCGGCGGCGAGGGTGGAGGACAGAATATCCATGATGCCTTTCGAGATGACGGAGATGTACCCGTGCCGAAAGTCTCTCCCACGCTAAGACCACTGCGTCAGTGGCGGCGTGCGCTCCGCGCCCGGATCCTCGAGCGGATCGTGGTGACGAGCACGGATGGACGGGATACTCCCTTTCGTCAGCCACCCCAGTATAGTCACGAAGCGTCAGTGGTCCTCACATCCCGGTGACCGGTCAGGCGTGTCCGGCCTCCTTCATCTGGCGCAGCTCCTGTTTGAGGTCCGAGAGCTCGTCGCGCAGCCGGGCGGCGAGTTCGAACTGCAGTTCGGCGGCAGCCGAATGCATCTGCGAGGTCAGCGATTCGATGAGTTCGGTGAGGTCGGCGGCCGGTGGCCGCAGCGAACCCGACTTGTTCGCGGCTTCGCGCTGTTCATCGGTGATGGTCGAGTTGTAGCCGCGTTTGCCCTTGCCGTAGTCGAATTCGGTGAGCAGCTCGCGGGTGTCTTCGTCCTCACGCTGGAGTCGTTCGGTGATGTCGGCGATCCGTTTGACCAAGGGTGCCGGGTCGATGCCGTGTTCCTTGTTGTAGGCGATCTGGATGGCGCGCCTGCGGTCGGTCTCATCGATGGCGGTGCGCATCGAGTCCGTGATGGTGTCGGCGTACATGTGGACCTGACCGTGCAGGTTCCTGGCCGCACGGCCGATGGTCTGGATGAGGGAGGTCGAGGAGCGGAGGAAGCCCTCTTTGTCGGCGTCGAGGATCGCGACGAGCGAGACCTCCGGCAGGTCGAGTCCCTCGCGGAGGAGGTTGATGCCCACGAGCACGTCGAACTCTCCGGCTCGCAGTTCGGTGAGCAGTTCGACCCGGCGGAGGGTGTCGACGTCCGAGTGGAGGTACTGGACGCGGATGTCGTGTTCGAGCAGGTAGTCGGTGAGGTCCTCGGCCATCTTCTTCGTCAGAGTGGTCACGAGCACACGTTCGTTCGCATCGACCCTGGTCCTGATCTCGTCGAGGAGGTCGTCGATCTGGCCCTTGGTCGGTTTGACCTTGATCTCCGGGTCGACGAGGCCGGTCGGACGGATGATCTGCTGTACGTAGCCGTTGGCGTTGCCGAGTTCGAAGTTGCCGGGGGTGGCGGAGAGATAGACGGTCTGGCCGATCCGTTCGCGGAACTCATCGAACTTCAGCGGTCTGTTGTCCATGGCGCTGGGCAGGCGGAATCCGTGTTCGACGAGGGTGCGCTTACGAGACATGTCTCCCTCGTACATGCCGCCGATCTGCGGCACGGTGACGTGGGATTCGTCGACGACGAGGAGGAAGTCCTCGGGGAAGTAGTCGAGCAGGCAGTTCGGTGCCGATCCGGGTGATCGGCCGTCGATGTGCCGGGAGTAGTTCTCGATGCCCGAGGTGAATCCCATCGACTCCATCATTTCGAGGTCGTAGGTCGTGCGCATCTTCAGCCGCTGCGCCTCGAGGAGCTTGTTCTGGGCTTCGAATTCGCTCAGCCGCTGCTGCAGTTCGTCTTCGATCCCGCTGATCGCCTTGGCCATCCGGTTCTCACCGGCGACGTAGTGGCTGGCGGGAAACACGTGGATGGTCTCTTCGTCGCGCACGATCTCCCCGGTCAGGGGATGCAGGGTCTGGAGGTTCTCGATCTCATCGCCGAAGAACTCGATCCGCAGCGCCAGCTCCTCGTACTGCGGGATGATCTCGACGGTGTCCCCGCGCACACGGAAGGTGCCGCGCGTGAAAGCCATGTCATTGCGGGCGTACTGCATCGACACGAAGCGCTTGAGCAGTTCGTCACGATCGCATTCGTCTCCCTTGTGCAGGGTGACCATGCGGTCGACGTACTCTTCGGGAGTGCCCAGGCCGTAGATGCAGGACACCGTCGACACAACCACGACGTCGCGCCTGGTCAGCAGCGAGTTCGTCGCGGAGTGCCGGAGCCGTTCGACCTCGTCGTTGATCGACGAGTCCTTCTCGATGAACGTGTCCGTCTGCGGGACGTAGGCTTCCGGCTGGTAGTAGTCGTAGTAGGAGACGAAGTATTCGACCGCGTTGTTCGGCAGCAGCTGCCGGAACTCGTTGGCCAACTGGGCGGCCAACGTCTTGTTCGGCGCCATGATCAGCGTCGGTCGCTGCACCTGCTCGATCAGCCAGGCGGTCGTCGCGGACTTGCCGGTGCCGGTCGCGCCGAGGAGGACGATGTCGCGCTCCCCTGCGTCGAGTCGCTCCGAGATCTCTTCGATGGCGGTGGGCTGGTCACCGGACGGCGAGTATTCGGAGACGACCTCGAAGGGCGCCACCTCACGGGTGACGTCGGGGCGGTGGCCGATCGCGGGCAGGGGTCGTGCTGAGCTCATGGTCCAACACTAACCCCCGCCCCTGACACAGGACAGCAACCGAGCATCCGGCCTGTGGATGCCTGCGACCGAGCAGCGCGAGATCGGCCGCTCAGTCGAAGCTCTCCGGGACGAGGAGCCGTCGCATCTCGAGGAAGTACGGCTCCTTCGCCTCCGCATAGGCGTTCGTCGCCTCGGTGTCGGATCCGGCCGCGGATTCTGCTCCCGCCTCGGCGTCGGTCCCTGCCTCGGAGATCACCCGTTCGACGAGCCCGCGTTTGAGTCCGAGGTAGCGCTCCCTCTCCCCCGCATCGGTTCGCAGCAGGTCTCGGAAGGCGAGGGCGAAGCGCGCCCCGACCGAGCCCTCCGTGCGCACATGCAGATTGACCGCTCGCCCGGGATCCGTGTTCGCGTGGAACCATTTCCCTTCGAGACCGCCCTCGACGAGGTGGTCGGACAGTTCGCGTCCGGGGTACCCGAGTTCGGCGAGGCGGGGTGCCAGCAAGCGTGCAGTGTCGAGGTCGGGGACGATGAGCTGGAGGTCGATGACGTCCTTGGCGGGCAGTTCCGGCACCGAGGTGGATCCGATGTGGTCGATCGCGAAGCGCTCACCGGTTCCGTGCCGCAGCTTTGCGATCACGCGGGCGGCGTCTCCGGCCCAGTCGGCGTCCGCGGGGTCGGTGAGGCGCAGTGCCGGCCGGGCGGCACGGCGCTGAGCGACGAGATTCTCCGCGAACGGGTCGATCCTCGTCTCGAGGAGCCGGCGCACCGCGTCGCGGGTGGCTTCGATGTCTCCCGAGTTGTCGATGATGACATCGCAGGCGGCGCGTCGGGTCTCGTCGTCGGCCTGCCGAGCGATCCGTGCCTCGGCGTCCGCGCGGTCCATTCCGCGAGAGTCCATGAGTCGGCCCAGACGCACCTCAGCGGGCACGTCGACGAGCAGGTTGAGGTGGTAGCCGGGAGTCATCGAGTTCTCGACGAGCAGGGGCACATCGTGGACGACGATGTCCGCCTCGGCATGGCGAGCGAAATGCTCGGCGGTGCGGTCCCTGATCGCCGGGTGCATGAGTCCGTTGAGGGTGGCGGTGCGCTCGCTGTCGACGAAGGCCGCGGCCGCGAGTGCGGCACGGTTGAGGGCGCCCTCGGCATCGAGGATCTGCGGACCGAATGCCTCGACGAGGCGGTCGAGCAGCGGCTCACCGGGCGCGACGACCTCGCGGGCGATTCGGTCGGCGTCGATGAGCGCCGCTCCGTGGTCGACGAGCATCGCGGACACTGTTGACTTTCCGGCGCCGATTCCGCCGGTGAGACCGATTCTCAGCATGATGTCATCCTAACGAGCCGGCGCCTGCGCTCAGAGTCTGTACACGCGCACGCCCTGATCGTCGTACTCCGGCTGCCCGACGGCCTCGTCGAGGAACTGTGCATACCCGCGCTGTCCTCCCGGCAGCAGCGGAGCCTCGGGGGCGAGAACGATGTAGTCGACGCCGGAGGTGCGCAGATCGGCGATCGCCTCGGCCGCCTCGGCGCTCTGCGGGTCCGGGATCGGGTCACCGTCGAACACGGAGGCGTGCAGCAGCTCATCGAGGCTGTCCTCGGGCGCCGTGTAGGTCACGGACGAGTCGGGGGACGAGCCGATGAAGTATCCGCCGGTCTCTCTGTACCGGAATCCGCTCACGGACTGCCACACCATCGCCTCATCGGCGTGAGGTTCGGCCCAGGCCAGCGGGCGGGGGAAGGTCTTGACGACTGCTCCGGAGGGGACCACCTCGGCGATGGCATCGGTGTAGAAGTCGGGGACGGTGACTTCGCGCGCGATCTGCGGCCCGGGGACGACGCTGACGGCTGCGAGGGCGAGCAGCCCGATGAGGACGCGGGCGCGCACGAGGTGAAGGTGCTTCAGCGACCACTCGAGGCCGACGCCGAGGATGGCGAAGAGCGCGATCGTCGAGTGGAGAACGAGCCGCATGGGCAGGATGTTGTTGAGGACGGGAACGGCTTCGACGAGAGCGAACGGCCCGGTCTCGACGAGCACCCGCCCGCCGAGCAGGATCGGCGATCCGAGCGCGAGGGCGAACACGAGGATTCCCGTCGCCGCGGAGACGCGAAGAATGCGACGATAACGCGAGCGTCGGGACAGGCCGATGAGGATGACGAGGGCGACCAGCAGCGCGGGCACACCGACGTAGGCACCGAGCTCGGCCGGGTCGATGTCCAGGATGCGCGGCAGTGGGGACACTCCGGTGCTCAGCCAGGCAGGAGCAGCCGGCAGGATCGGGTCGAGGAGGTCGGTGTTCCACACGCCGTGCGGTCGGATGGCGCCGTCGGGGGCGTTCGGACCGGCCATGGTGATGAGCAGCGGCACCGCGCAGATCGCGGCGATGAGGCCGGCCATGACCGACCCGAGGCCGAGGGCGGCCCAGGAGCGTGAGGTGAGGGCACGACGGGCGAACAGCGCGAGGACGACGAGGAGGCAGAGGGCGGCGAGGAACGTTCCTGCGAGCACCTCGGTGGAGACGTAGAACTGGAACCCGAGCACGAGCCCGAAGACGATGCCGATCCGCCAGATCCGCCGGTCATCGGTCTTCGCTTCGTTCGTTCGGCCGAGTCCGAGCAGTGCGAGGATCGCCCAGGCGGTCAGTGGCGGGGTGACGGCGAAGGCGAGGTTCGGATGCCCGCCGAGCTGGGCGATGACGTAGCTGGAGAAGCCGACCCCGCCGGCGGCGATGAAGGCGGGAAGTCGATCGAGGAACCGGCGATAGAGCACCGCGGTGGCGAGGCTGACGAGGACCGGGGTGGCCAGCACGAGCAGGTTGTAGCTGATGATCGGCCCGGCCACCCAGGTGAGCGGGGCCAGGAGGAGGGCGATGCCGGCCAACGAGGTGTTCCAGGCGCCGTTGACTCCCCCGCCGAGGGCGTTCATCGAATCCGTGTACAGCAGGCCGCCCGCGTGGCCGGATCCGAAGCCGAGGACGTCGGCGAGCACCTGCGCACCGTGGCCGAGCCACCAGATGAAGAGGGACGTGTCGTCGTTGTCGGCGACGACCGAACCGGACGGGTCTGCCGCGACGGTGCCGAAGATCGTCAGACTGCCCAGGGACAGCAGCACCGTGTACCACAGCCAGGGCCGGGCACGCTGCATGCGTGTGGGAGGCGTGAGGGCATACACAAAGGGCTCCCGATCTTTCGACCGGGAGCCCTTCGGGTAGCTGTTATCAGCTGCCTGCAAGCTTCTCACGCAGAGCTGCGAGAGCTTCGTCGCTGGCCAGCGTGCCTTCGTCGTTCGCCTCTTCCGAGGAGAACGATCCGGTGGCCGGCGCGGCATCGGCAGAGCCGACGGCATCGGCGGCGGAGGCCTCGGCGTCCGCAGCGACGGCCTTGGCGACCTGCTTCTTGTGCTCTTCCCAGCGTTCCTGGGCGGCGGCGTACTGCTGCTCCCAGGTCTCGCGCTGAGCCTCGTAGCCCTCGACCCATTCGTTGGTCTCGGGGTCGAAGCCCTCGGGGTACTTGTAGTTGCCGTCCTCGTCGTACTCCTGCGGCATGCCGTAGAGAGCGGGGTCGAGGAACTCTTCGGCCTCGGGATCGACGCCTTCGTTCGCCTGCTTCAGCGACAGCGAGATCCGGCGACGCTCGAGGTCGATGTCGATGACCTTGACGTAGATGGTCTCGTCGACGGAGACGACCTGCTCCGGCAGATCCACGTGGCGCACGGCCAGCTCGGAGATGTGGACGAGGCCCTCGATGCCGTCCTCGACGCGGACGAATGCGCCGAAGGGAACGAGCTTCGTGACCTTGCCCGGAACGATCTGTCCGATGACGTGGGTGCGGGCGAAGTGCTGCCAGGGATCTTCCTGGGTGGCCTTGAGCGAGAGCGAGACGCGCTCACGGTCCATGTCGACGTCGAGGACCTCGACGGTGACCTCGTCACCGACGGTGACGACCTCACCCGGGTGATCGATGTGCTTCCAGGACAGCTCGGAGACGTGGACGAGTCCGTCGACACCACCGAGGTCGACGAAGGCACCGAAGTTGACGATGGACGACACGACGCCGGGACGGACCTGGCCCTTCTGCAGGGTCTGCAGGAAGTCGTGGCGGACGGCCGACTGGGTCTGCTCGAGCCAGGCACGGCGGGACAGGACCACGTTGTTGCGGTTCTTGTCGAGCTCGATGATCTTGGCCTCGACCTGCTGCCCGATGTAGGGGGCGAGGTCACGGACGCGACGCATCTCGACCAGGGAAGCGGGCAGGAAGCCGCGCAGCCCGATGTCGACGATCAGGCCGCCCTTGACGACCTCGATGACGGTGCCGGTGACGACGCCGTCGTCTTCCTTGATCTTCTCGATGTCGCCCCAGGCGCGCTCGTACTGAGCACGCTTCTTGGAGAGCATGAGACGACCCTCTTTGTCTTCCTTCTGAAGAACGAGGGCTTCGATCTCGTCCCCGACCTCGACGACTTCGCCGGGATCGACATCGTGCTTGATGGAAAGCTCCCGTGCGAGGATGACGCCTTCCGTCTTGTATCCGATGTCAACGAGTACTTCGTCGCGGTCGACCTTGACGACTTCGCCTTCGACGATGTCGCCATCGTTGAAGTACTTGATCGTCTCGTCGACGGCGGCGAGAAAGTCCTCAGCGGTTCCGATGTCATTGACAGCGACCTGCTTCGGCTGCACCGATTCCGGCGTGGTGGTGGTCATATAGGTAGGGACTCCGATGGAATATTGGTCCAGATCCGATACTCTGTCGGCAGGTCGTTGATGTTGCCAGCAGAACCGAATCCGGTCTCGATTGCGAATTTGGACTTGTATGCACAGGCGCATACGGTTGTCAATACTAGCACCATCCTGGGCGTGAATGCACGCCGAGGATTCGAATCTTCGGCACTTGTGGCCACGGAGGAATGATGAGCGAGGGAACTGACGGAGCCGAGGTCATCAGCGGCGGCTATCTCCCGATCGATGAAGAGGCCTCTGTCCGGGCCAATCGCAGCTATTGGGACAACTCTGCGGAGGAGTATCTGGCCGAACACGGCACCTTCCTCGGTGCCTCCGATTTCATCTGGTGTCCGGAGGGAATTCACGAATCGGACGTCCACCTCCTCGGCGATGTCGCTCGCAGGCAGGTCCTCGAGGTCGGCTGCGGTGCGGGGCAGTGTTCGCGCTGGCTGGCCGAACAGGGCGGAATCGCCACCGGCGTCGACGTCTCGGCCGGAATGCTCGAACAGGCCTCGCGGCTGCAGCGTGAGCACCCGCTGAGCGACCAGGCCACTCCCCCGACGTTCCTCCTGGCCGATGCCCGCCAGCTGCCCTTCGCCTCGAACAGCTTCGACATCGCGTTCTCCTCCTACGGCGCGCTCCCCTTCGTCAAGGACGCTGAGGTGGTCTTCGCCGAGGTGGCCCGCGTCGTCCGCCCCGGCGGCCAGTGGGTGTTCTCGACCACGCACCCGATGCGCTGGATGTTCCCCGACGTTCCCGGCGAGGCGGGGCTGACGGTCGAGTACTCGTACTTCGACCGCACCCCCTACGTCGAGCTGTCCTCGGCCGGTCAGCCGGTCTACGCCGAACATCACCGGACGATGAGCGACTGGGTGCGCCAGCTCGTCGCCGCCGGCTTCACCATCGACTCGGTGACCGAACCCGAGTGGCCCGAGTCGAATCAGACTGCGTGGGGCGGATGGTCGCCGCTGCGCGGAGCCCTCATGCCCGGCACGGTGATCTTCTCGACGACGCTGGCGAAGGACTGAAGCGGCCGCCCGCACGTCGAGTAACGCGAAGCGACGTCGAGTAACGCAGTACGCGCTCGGCTAACGCAGTACGCGCTCAGGTCACGCGAAACTCGAAAAAGTCGTCACTGGCGACGACTTTTTCGAGTTTCGCGTGACCTGAGGCGCGACGACCTCGTTCACGGCGGAGCGCACGTGTCGATCCGTTGACGACTCGAAAAGTGCGCTCCGCCTTGAACGAGCATGGGAGCCGGGCGGTTCAGTGCGCGGCGGCGTGCCAGGAGATGCCGGTGCCGACGTTGACGTCGAGCGGCACGTCGAGTTCGTAGGCCGAACCCATCTCCTCCGTGACGATCGCGGTCACCTCGTCGAGCTCGTCCGGTCGCACATCGACGATGATCTCATCGTGGACCTGCAGCAGCATCGGCGACTCCAGGTCCTCGAGGCGGCCGGCGACCTTGAGCATCGCGAGCTTCATGATGTCGGCGGCCGAACCCTGGATCGGAGCGTTGAGGGCGGCACGTTCGGCCATGTCCCGCAGCTGCCGCCGATCGCTGTGCAGGGCAGGCAGGTAGCGCCTGCGGCCCATGATGGTCTCCGTGTAGCCCTTCGCCCGGGCCTGCTCGACGATCTCATCGAGGTAGTCCTTCACGGCGCCGAAGCGTTCGAAGTACTGCTCCATGAGCGCCTTGGCCTCGTCCACGCCGATCGCGAGCTGGCGGGAGAGGCCGTAGGCTGAGAGACCGTAGACGAGACCGTAGGACATCGCCTTGACCTTCGACCGCATCTCGGAGTCGACCTCGTCGATGCCGACGCCGAAGACCTTCGAACCCACATAGGAGTGCAGGTCCTCGCCGTCCTTGAACGCCTGGATGAGAGCGGCGTCCCCGGACAGGTGGGCCATGATGCGCATCTCGATCTGTGAGTAGTCGGCCGTGAGCAGGCAGCCGCCCTTCACTTCGGGGTCGGCGATGAAGATCTCGCGGATGCGGCGTCCGGATTCGGTGCGCACCGGGATGTTCTGCAGGTTCGGGTCGAGTGAGGACAGGCGCCCGGTCGCGGCCACGGTCTGCTGATACGTGGTGTGGATGCGTCCGTCGTCGGCGACGGTCTTCAGCAGCCCGACGACGGTCTGTTTGAGCTTTGTCGAGTCCCGGTAGGCCAGCAGATGCTGGAGGAACGGGTGTTCGGTCTTGACGAAGAGTTCGGCCAGGGCATCGGCGTCGGTCGTGTAACCGGTCTTCGTGCGTTTCGTCTTCGGCATGTCGAGTTCGTCGAAGAGCACGGTCTGCAGCTGCTTGGGCGATCCGAGGTTGACCTCGTGTCCGATCGCGTCGTAGGCCTCCTGCGCGCTGGCTTCGGCCTGTTTGGTGAATTCCTCGATGAGGTCGGACAGACCGGACTCGTCGACGGCGATGCCCCGCAGCTCCATCATCGCGAGCACGGGTACGAGCGGCAGTTCGATGGCACGGTAGACCTCGGTCATCTTCGCATCGTCCACGGCCTGCGCGAGCACCTCGTGGACCTCGAGCAGTGCGGCGGCGCGCTGTCCATGTGTGGTCGCCGTCGCGTCCGAGTCCAGTTCGAGGGCGAGTTGGCCCGAATCGGCTTCGGGTTCGCTCAGATCGATTCCCGCGCGGTCGGCGGCGATCTGGCCGAGTTCGTACGAACGGGCATCGGGAACGAGGAGGTACGCCGCCAGGGCAGTGTCGCCGCCGATGTCGCGGACCTTGAGACCGATCGAATCCCAGGCCTTGATCTGCAGCTTCGCGCTGTGGAGGATGAGCGATCGCTGCGCGAATGCGGAACCGAGCGCGGCGATCGCCGAGGCGGCCGCCTCGGCGAGGTCGACGACCCACGCCTGGCCGGGTTCTGCGGAGACTGCGAGCACCCGCGCCTCACCGTGGCCGAGTTCGAATCGGGCATCCGAATCGACCGCGAGCACATCGTGTGCGGAGATCTTCTCGAGCAGACCGTCGACCTCGACGGTCTCGATCCGGGTCTCCCGGGCCGGCGCGGTCTCTGCCTCGGACTCAGCGGCATCGGGGAAGATCGCGGCCAGCCGTCTGCCCAGCGCCTGGAATTCGAGCTGGTCGAACAGGCTCGACAGTTCCGTCGGATCGCCCTCGCCCCAGGCGAGGTCGTCGAAGGACAGCCCCAGGTCGACGTCGTCGAGGAGACGGTTGAGTCGATAGTTCCGCTCCACCTCGGCGATGTGGTCGCGCAGCTTCTCCCCCACCTTGCCGCCGATCTCCTCGGCGTGCTCGAGCACACCGGGCAGGTCGCCGTGAGCGGTGAGCCATTTCGCGGCGGTCTTGTCGCCGACTCCGGGGACGCCGGGCAGGTTGTCGGCCTTCTCACCGACGAGTGCAGCCAGGCCGCGGTAGTTGGCGGGTGTGACGCCGTACTTCTCCTCGATCGCCTCCGGCGTCATTCGGTTGAGGTCGCTGACCCCGCGCTTGGGGTAGAGGATCGTCACGGTGTCCGTGGCGAGCTGGAAGGAGTCCTTGTCCCCGCTCATCACCTCGACCGCGGCACCCGCCTCGGTGCCCAGTCGCGACATCGTCGCCAGGGCGTCGTCGGCTTCGAAGCCCTCCTTCGTCACCACGCGGATGCCCATCGCGGTGACGATGTCCTTGATGAGGTCGATCTGCGGGTGGAACTCCGGCGGCGTCTTCGCCCGCCCGGCCTTGTAGTCGGCGTATTCCTCGAGCCGGAACGTCTGCCGTCCGAGGTCGAACGCCACGGCCACATGGCTCGGCGCCTCATCGCGGAGGACGTTGATGAGCATGGAGATGAAGCCGTAGATGGCGTTCGTCGTCTGCCCCGTGCTGGTCGAGAAGTTCTCGACCGGCAGGGCGTGGAAAGCCCGGTAGGCCAGGGAGTGTCCGTCGATGAGCAGGAGGGATTCGTTTGAGTGACTCACATGGCATAGCCTATCGTTCGAAGCTGACTTGAAGGAGTGCGATGTTCCGACCACAGGTATCACTGACCGCCGATGCGACCGAGGATCAGTGCGCCACGCTGCTGACCCAGCTCAACGGGCCCGGGGCTCGCGGTGCGCTGGCCGAGCGCATGGGCATCGAGTTCGTCTCACTGACACCTGAGCAGGTCGTCGGCTCCGTCGCCGTCGAGGGCAACACGCAGCCGATGGGTCTCTTCCATGGAGGCGGTCACGTCGTGCTCGCGGAATCGCTGGCCTCGATGCATTCGTTCCTCGTCTCCGGCGGGAAGAACGTCGTCGGCGTCGACCTCAACGCCACCCATCTGCGGGCGGCCAGGGAGGGCACCGTCACCGGGACCGCCTCGGTGCTCCATCAGGGACGCACGATCGTCAGTCATGAGGTGAGGATGACAGACGAGGCGGGGCGGCTGCTCTCGATCGTGCGGATCACGAACATGATCCTCAAGACCGAACCGGAATGAGCCGATGATCGGCAGCGCCGAGGTGGTGCCGACCCACCGCGCCGAGATGGTCGCGATCGCGCCGTCCGACGCCGACGTATGAGAGAGGCCGACGAATCCGGTGCGGATTCGTCGGCCTCTCTGTTCGGACAGTGGTGCGGGCGGACTCCACCCGGGCGGATCTACTTCTTCGTGCCGATCTGCTTGAGCACGGTCTCGGCGACCTCACGCATCGTCAGGCGACGGTCCATCGACGTCTTCTGGATCCAGCGGAAGGCCTCGGGCTCGCTCAGACCCATCGAGGTCTGGAGCAGGCTCTTGGCGCGCTCGACGAGCTTCCGGGTCTCGAAGCGTTCGGTGAGATCGGAGATCTCGGATTCGAGGGAGCTGATCTCCGCGTGACGCGAGAGAGCGATCTCCAGGGCCGGGATGAGATCGGCCGAGGTGAACGGCTTGACCACATAGGCCATCGCGCCGGCGTCGCGGGCGCGTTCGACGAGTTCCTTCTGCGAGAACGCGGTGAGCAGGACGACGGGGGCGATGCGGGCGCGAGCGATGCGCTCAGCCGCGGAGATGCCGTCGAGGATGGGCATTTTGATGTCCATGACGACGAGGTCCGGGCGGAGCTCTTCTGCCAGGCGGATGGCGGATTCGCCGTCCGCAGCCTCGCCGACGACGTCGTAGCCGACCTCGCGCAGCATCTCTACGATATCGAGACGAATCACTGCCTCGTCTTCGGCCACGACGACGCGGCGGACCGGCACGGATTCATCTGTCGTTGATTCTTCGCTGTTTGAAAGCACGTCACCAGTCTAGACCAGCCCTGCTGGCTCCCGGAAAGCGGTGGCATAAGTTTCTGCTGTGAGGGTGCCCACGACCGGTGATGCCGGTGACAATTGTGCAATCGGCGCACTCCCGCAGTAGACTCATCCCGTCGCCGAGGTGGCCCAAGGGCAGCCTGGCGCGTGCCGGATTGGCGGAATCGGTAGACGCGGTGCACTCAAAATGCATTGTCGAAAGACGTGCGGGTTCGAGTCCCGCATCCGGTACGGACGAAGGCACTGTCGAGTGAGTTCTCGACAGTGCCTTCTGTGTGTCCCGGCGCCTCCTGTGTGTCCCGGCGCCTCCTGTGTGTACCGGCTCCCCTGCGGGTGATAGGCCGAAATGTGCGCCGCGCCGGTCAGGTGACCCTGAGGTCGAGGGCGTAGAGATCAGTGTCGAAGCGCTGCTGCCCGACCGCGACGAATCCGGGCAGCAGCCCATAGCGGGTGAAGCCGAGTGATTCGTAGAGTCGGATCGCTCGTACGTTGTCGCCGCGCAGATCGAGGGTGATGACCTCGACGTCGGCTTCCCGTGCCGAGGTGATGAGCGCCTGCATCAGTCCCCTGCCGATGCCGCCGCCGTGGTCCCGGGGATCGACGGCGACCTTCTCGATGTCGACATGGGGTCGGTGGGTCGGGCGGGTGTAGCGCCTCCAGTAGGCGATGCCGACGATGCGCTCTCCCGTCCCATCACAACCGGGACGCCCATCGTCGCTCTGCACGGCCAGCGCCACGCTCGACTCCCCCGCGGTGATGCCCTCGGCCACATTCGCCAGCAGCGCCGACACCTGTTCTCGGTCCGGCGGATCGACCCAGCCGAGCGCGGCGCCCGCGCTGACGAGATCGGCGAAGATCTCGGTGATCTGCGTGAGTTCGGCCTCCGAGACGCCAGCGGCCGGCATGAGCGAGATGCTCACGCCGGCCGGGCGTCTATCGGAGGGCGGGGGTGGCTGCGCCATGACGGATCCTCTCCATCGATGTTCGTCCTGTGATGACGAACCTACCGGATTCACTCCGACGAGCCCCTCCGCGAGGACCCCGCGGAAGCACGAACTCTGCCTGAAGTGACCCGTGGCATCGGTGGGAGGGCCTGAACCTCCGGTGGGAGGATCAGCGCAGCTGCGCCTCGCTGTCAGCGCCGGTCACCGACTCAGCATCGCCCTCGTCCATGTCCTCATCTTCGACGGGAACGTAGCCGTTGATGCGCGGAGCGTCGAAACGGTCGACGTCGAGGATGTCGTGCCGCTTGGCCACGATCGCGGGGATGAGCGCCTGTCCGGAGACGTTGAGCGCGGTGCGACCCATGTCGACGATCGGCTCGATGGCCAGCAGCAGGCCCACACCCTCGAGCGGCAGACCGAGGGTCGACAGCGTGAGCGTGAGCATCACGGTCGCGCCGGTCGTGCCCGCCGTCGCCGCCGAGCCGATGACGGCAACGAAGATGATGAGCAGGTACTGGATGAGTGAGAGGTCGACGCCGAAGAACTGGGCGACGAAGACCGCGGCGATGGCCGGATAGATCGCGGCGCAGCCGTCCATCTTCGTCGTCGCCCCGAACGGCACGGCGAACGCGGCGTAGGAGTGGGGCACGCCGAAGTTGTCGGTCGCGACCTTCTGCGTCACCGGCATGGTCCCGATCGACGACCGCGAGACGAATCCCATCTGCGTGGCCGGCCACACGCCGGAGAAGTACTGGCGCACGGAGAGCCCGTTGGCGCGCGCAAGCAGCGGGTAGACGACGAAGAACACGATCGCCAGGCCGACATAGACGGCGACGACGAACCACAGCAGCGAGCCCATGGTCGACCAGCCGTAGGAGTTCACTGCGTTGCCGATGAGTCCGAGGGTGCCGATCGGCGCAATGCGCACGATCCACCACACGACCTTCTGCACCACGGCCAGCGCCGCCTCGACGAATTCGAGGAACGGCTCTGCGGCCTTGCCGACCTTCACCGCGGCGATGCCGATGGCACCGGAGACGATGATGAGCTGGAGGATGTTGAAGTCGACCTCTGAGGCCAGTCCCCCGCCGTCATCGGCGGCGGTGGAGACCTCGAGTCCGAGCACGTTGTGCGGGATGAGTCCGGTGAGGAAGCCGATCCAGCTGCCCTGCGAATCGGGAGCTTGGCCGCTGAGCGAGGCGGCGTCGGCATGCGCACCCGGCTGGATGACGAGGCCGAGGACGAGACCGATGATCACGGCGATGAGGGCGGTCAGCGCGAACCACAGGAGCGTCGACACGGCGAGCCTGGCAGCATTGGTGACCTTGCGCAGGTTGCCGATGCTCGCGATGATCGCGGTGATGACCAGCGGCACGACAGCCGCCTTGAGCAGGGTGACATACGACGAACCGATGGTGTCCAGGGTCTGACCGAGCCAGTTGTCCTGAGTCTCGCTGACCGGTCCCAGGGAACGGGCGAGGAGCCCGAGGACGACACCGGCGATGAGTGCGATCGTCACCTGCACCCCGAATGACTTGCTCCACGCGGGCAGTCTCATAGAATTCCTCTCCTAGCTGATCCTCCCCGCGGTCTGCCGAAGGGAGATGAGGCAACACGGAGGTCAACTGTTGAGCAATCTGTGAAATTCCGCAAATCGATGTGAGGTGCGACGCACCGACGGCCCGCCCGCGGACTCCGCCGCATACGCAGACGGCGCCCGCCCCAATGCAGGAGCGGACGCCGTCGATGCCGTTCCAGTGTTCGTGCTCAGCACATCGTCACTGATCTTCCCCCACGATCGGCACCTCGCGGGTGATCGGAGCCTCGGCGACGACGCCGTAGCCGGCCAGCGGATCCTCCTCGGAGTCCGTGGAGTCCTGGTAAGCGGCTGCCACGCCCTTCGCCGCGTCACCCATCGTGTGGATCCGCAGCGCGTTCGTCGAGCCGGGGATCCCGGGAGGCGAACCGGCCACGAGGATCGACTGATCCCCTTCGCGGGCGGTGCCGTCGGCGAGCAGCACCGCGTCGACCTGGCGTGCCATCTGGTCGGTATGACGCACAGTCTTGACGAGGTAGGGGCGCACACCCCAGGTCAGGGCCAGCTGATGACGGACCTGCGGATCCGGGGTGAAGCCGAGGATCGGCCAGGCCGGGCGCAGGCGCGACATGCGCCTCACGGAGTCACCGGTCTGGGAGAAGGTGCAGAGCAGGTCGATGTCGAGCTGCTCGGCGATGACCACGGCCGCGGCGGTGACGGCGCCGCCCTTCGTGTGGGGCACGGTGCCGAGCGCGGGGATCCGTTCGAGCCCGTGCTCCTCGGTCGACTCGATGATCCGACTCATCGTCCGAATCGCCTCCACCCAGTGCGCACCCACGGAGGTCTCGCCGGAGAGCATGAGAGCGTCGGCGCCGTCGAGGACCGCATTAGCACAGTCGCTGGCCTCGGCGCGGGTGGGGCGGGAGGCGTCGATCATCGTCTCGAGCATCTGAGTGGCGACGATGACCGGCTTCGCCTGCTGGCGGGCGATCTCGACGGCGCGTTTCTGCACGATCGGGACCTGCTCGAGCGGGAGTTCGACGCCGAGGTCGCCGCGGGCGACCATGATGCCGTCGAAGGCGTCGATGACGGCGTCGAGCTGGTCGACGGCCTGCGGCTTCTCGAGCTTCGCGATGACGGGGGCGGTGATTCCGACCTCGTCCATGACTGCACGGACGTCGTCCATGTCCTCGGGGCTGCGGACGAAGGACAGTGCGACCCAGTCGAAGCCGAGCTGCAGACCCCACTTGAGGTCCTCGACGTCCTTCTCCGACAGTGCGGGCACGGACACGGGCACGCCGGGCAGGTTGATGCCCTTGTGATTGGAGATCGTTCCGCCGATCTCGACTTCGGTGACGACATCCGTGGCTGTGACCTCGGTGGCCCGCAGACGCAGGCGTCCGTCGTCGATGAGCAGCGGATCGCCGACGGACACGTCGCCGGGCAGCGTGGCCAGGGTGGTGCTGACGATCTCAGCCGTGCCGGGCACGTCCCGGTTGGTGATCGTGAAGGTCGCGCCCTCGACGAGCTCGGCCTTCCCTTCGGCGAAGTTGCCCACCCGGATTTTCGGGCCCTGCAGGTCGAGCAGCACCGCCACCGGACGGCCGGAGTCGAGGGCTGCCTGACGGACCCAGGCGAACTTCTCTTCGTGTTCGTCCCGGGTGCCGTGGCTGAGGTTGAATCGGGCGACGTCGACGCCCTCATCGACGAGTTCTCTGATCTTCTCGTAGGAGTTCTGGTTCGGACCTAAAGTTGCGACTATCTTTGCACGCCTCATGCACTCCACCCTACCTGCACCGCGACGGCGGGTTCGACCCGTCCGTCGCGGTGCGATCTCGTTCGACAGCCGACACTTCAGCGTGCCGAAATCTCAATGCTTGACACAGATCATCTTAGCACTTGAACCCGGTGTCACGGGGTCCGACCGGGGCCGGCAGCCGTGTCGAACCGGTGAGGAACGTGTCCACCTCGGCCGCTGCGGCACGCCCCTCGGCGATTCCCCAGACGATGAGCGACTGGCCTCGCCCGGCGTCTCCGGCGACGAAGACGCCCGGCGTCGCGGTCTGATACGAGTCGTCACGGGCGAAGGCGCCGCCCTGACCGAGTTCGAGCCCGAGGGCCTCCGATTCGGGTCCGGAGAAGCCGAGGGCCAGCAGGATGAGATCGGCCTCGAGAACGTGCTCGGTGCCGGGTGTCGGTACGCGGCGGCCGTCGAGGAACTGTGTCTCGGCGACCTCGATTCCGCGGACCCGAGAGTTCCCGTCGCTGAGGAATCCCGTCGTCGAGGCGAGGTAGCGCCGCACGCCGCCCTCCTCGTGGGAGCTCTGCACCTCGAAGATCCGCGGCACGGTGGGCCAGGGATCGTTTTCGCTGCGATCGGTCGGGGGCTTCGCCCCGATCGCCAGCGTCGTCACCGAGGCCGCCTTCTGACGCAGTGCGGTGCCGAGGCAGTCCGCGCCGGTGTCTCCGCCGCCGATGATGATGACGTGCTTGCCGGCCGCGTCGATCGCAGGCGGCGCAGTTTCCCCGGCCTGCACGCGGTTCGAGGGCACGAGGTAGTCCATGGCGAACTCGACGCCCTCGAGCTCGCGGCCGGCGACGGGCATGTCCCGGGGCACGGTCGCACCGGTGCACACGAGGACGGCATCGAAGCGGGCGCGCAGATCCTCCAGCGTCAGCTCCGCACCGATCTCGACCGAGGTCTCGAACCTGGTGCCCTCGGCCCGCATCTGCTCGATGCGACGGTCGATGTGGTGCTTCTCGAGCTTGAAGTCGGGGATTCCGTAGCGCAGCAGTCCGCCGAGGCGGTCGTCGCGTTCGTAGACGACGACGGTGTGTCCGGCCCGGGTGAGCTGCTGTGCGGCGGCGAGTCCGGCCGGTCCGGAGCCGATCACGGCCACGGTGTGCCCGGTGATCCTCTCCGGGATCTCCGGCGTGATCAGCCCGGCGGCGAAGCCCTGGTCGACGATGCTCACCTCGACCTGCTTGATCGTCACCGCCGGCTGGTTGATGCCGAGCACGCAGGCATTCTCACACGGTGCCGGGCAGGCCCGGCCGGTGAACTCGGGGAAGTTGTTCGTCGCGTGGAGCAGTTCGACGGCTCGGGCGAGCTCGCCGCGGTACATCGCGTCGTTGAACTCCGGGATGAGGTTGCCCAGCGGGCAGCCCTGGTGGCAGAAGGGCACACCGCAGTCCATGCAGCGTGAGGCCTGCCGGCGCAGCTGCTCGGGGTCTCCGGCCTCGTAGACCTCGCGGTAGTCGAGCAGTCGGATCGGGACCGGGCGGCGCTTGGGCGTTTCGCGGTGGGGGACGGTGAGGAATCCGTGCGGATCAGCCATGGGTGACCTCCAGAATGGTGTTCCAGGCGGCGTCGGAGTCCGGGGAGTGCCCGGCTGCGGCGAATTCGGCCTGGATGTCGCGCACCGCCTGGTACGCGACGGGAATGATCTTCGTGAAGCGCGAGAGGACGTCCTCTCCGCGGCGCAGCCCGCCCAGCAGCTCGGCCGCCAGCGGTGAGCCCGTCCACTCGACGTGTTCGTCGAGGAGGCGCTCGAGCACCGTCATATCGTCGACGCCGACCCCGGTGAACCGGAAGACGCCGGCCGCACGTTCGTCGGGATTGAGACGAGCGGGGTTGAAGTCGAGGACGTAGGCGGTGCCGCCGGACATGCCGGCCGCGAAGTTCCGGCCGGTCCCGCCGAGGATCACGGCGATGCCGCCGGTCATGTACTCCAGCCCGTGATCGCCGATGCCCTCGACGACCGCCTCGGCGCCGGAGTTGCGGACCATGAACCGCTCCCCCACCTGGCCGGAGACGAAGAGCTTGCCCGAGGTGGCGCCGTAGCCGAGCACATTGCCGGCGATGACGTTGTGCTCGGGCCGGGTCCGGCTGCCCTCGCCCGGGTGGACGCTGATGGTGCCGCCGGACAGGCCCTTGCCGACGTAGTCGTTGGCGTCACCGGTCAGGTCGATGCTCACACCTGCGGGCAGGTAGGCGCCGAGCGACTGTCCGGCTGTGCCGTGGAGCTCGAGTCGGATCGTGTCCTCGGGCAGTCCGCGCTCGGCATGGGCCCGGGTGACGTGATGGCCGAGCAGGGTGCCGGCCGAGCGGTCGGTGTTCTCGATGACCGAGCTGATCGTCACCGGCTGGCCGGTCGCGATCGCCTCGCTCGCCTGGTCGAGCAGACGCAGGTCGAGCTCTCCGGCGAAGTCGCGGATGACGGGGCCCGCGCACTTGCGCGGTCCCTCTGTCGACCCGTTGAGGTCGGCGGGCACGGTGAGGATCGACTCGAGATCGAGGTCGAGCCCCGAGGCGGCCGCCCGCTCTTGATCGATGCGCAGTCTCTCGACCGCACCGATCGCCTCGTCGAGGGAGCGGAAGCCGAGCTGGGCGAGGTAGCCGCGCACCTCCTCGGCGATGAAGGTGAAGAAGTTGACCACGTGGTCGGCCTGACCCTGGTACCGCTCGCGCAGGACCGGGTTCTGGGTGGCCACCCCCACGGGGCAGGTGTCCTTGTGGCACACGCGCATCATGATGCAGCCGGAGACGACGAGCGCCGTGGTCGCGAACCCGAACTCCTCGGCGCCGAGCAGGGCGGCGATGATGACGTCGCGTCCGGTCTTGAGCTGACCGTCGACCTGGACGCTCACGCGTTCGCGCAGACCGTTGAGCACAAGCGTCTGCTGTGCCTCGGCCAGACCGAGCTCCCAGGGGGTGCCGGCGTGCTTGAGTGAGTTGAGCGGGCTCGCACCGGTGCCGCCGTCGTGTCCGGAGACGAGGACGACGTCTGCTCCGGCCTTCGCCACACCGGCAGCCACGGTGCCCACGCCGACCGCCGAGACGAGCTTGACGTGGACGCGGGCGCGGGCGTTGGCCCGGCCGAGGTCGTGGATGAGCTGGGCGAGGTCCTCGATCGAGTAGATGTCGTGGTGCGGAGGCGGTGAGATCAGACCCACTCCCGGCGTCGCGTGACGGGTCTTCGCGATCCACGGGTAGACCTTCTCTCCCGGCAGCTGTCCGCCCTCACCGGGCTTCGCTCCCTGGGCCATCTTGATCTGCAGATCGTCGGCCTCGGTGAGGTAGTGGCTGGTCACGCCGAATCGTCCCGAGGCGATCTGCTTGATCGCCGAGCGGCGTTCGGGATCGAGGAGACGGTCGGTGTCCTCGCCGCCCTCACCGGTGTTCGACTTCCCGCCGATCCGGTTCATCGCGATCGCCAGTGTCTCGTGGGCTTCCTTCGAGATCGAGCCGTAGCTCATCGCCCCGGTCGAGAAGCGACGCATGATCGCTTCGGCCGGTTCGACCTCGGAGATATCGATCGGGCCCTGTTCGCCGGGCACGAGGTCGAAGAGTCCGCGCAGGGTCATCAGCTCGCGCGACTGTTCGTCGATCATCGCCGTGTACTCGGAGAAGATGTCGAAGCGCTTCGTCGCCGTCGCGTGCTGGAGCTTGAAGATCGTCTCCGGGCTGAACAGATGGCCCGGTCCTTCCCGACGCCACTGGTATTCCCCTCCGACCCGCAGCGGGCGGTGGGCCGGCTTCGGATGGTCGTCGCGGTAGGCGTCGGCGTGTCTGGCCGAGGTGTCCGCGGCGATGTCCGCGATGGTCTTGCCACCGAGTTGATGGGGCGTCGAGGTGAAGTGGCGATCGATGAGGTCACCGGACAGGCCGACGGCTTCGAACGTCTGCGCGCCGTGGTAGGACTGGACGGTCGAGATGCCCATCTTCGACATGATCTTGAGCATGCCCTTGTTGAGCGCGGACAGCACGTTCGCCACGGCAGCGGTCTCGCTGACCCCACGAAGACGGTCGGCCCTCACGAGCGCCTCGGCGGTCTCCATGAGCAGGTACGGGTTGACCGCCGAAGCACCGAAGGACACGAGGGTGGCCGCATGGTGGACCTCGCGCACGTCCCCGGTCTCGACGACGATGCTCACCCGCGTCCGCGTCCGCTCGCGCACGAGGTGGTGGTGCAGTGCCGAGGTGAGCAGCAGCGACGGGATCGGCGCGAGGTCGGCCGTGGACTCACGGTCGCTGAGCACGATGAAGACCACGCCCGCCTCGACGGCGGCGCTCGCCTCGGCGCACAGTGCCTCGATCCTGGCCTCCATCGCATCGGGACCCGCGTTGACCGAGTAGAGACCGGACAGGGTCACCGCCGGTCGCGGGTTCTCGGTGCCCAGGTGCTCCCCGCGGATGTGGGCGATCGCGGCGAGTTCGTCGTTGTCGATGACCGGCCTGCGCAGCATGATGTGCGCGGAATCCGGGTGATCGTGGTTGAGCAGGTTGCCCTCGCGGCCGAGTCCGGCGGCCATGGACGTGACGATGTGTTCGCGGATCGAGTCGAGCGGCGGATTCGTCACCTGCGCGAAGTTCTGGTGGAAGTAGTCGAAGAGCAGTCGCGGTCGCGTGGACAGTCCGGCGATCGCTGTGTCGGTGCCCATCGCCCCGAGCGGTTCGGCTCCGGTCTCAGCCATCGGGGAGATGAGCACGCGCAGCTCCTCCTCGGTGTAGCCGAAGGTCCGCTGACGACGGCGGACCGAAGCCTGCGGGTGCGTGACGTGGACGCGTGTGGGCAGCTCCTCCAGACGCTTGGAGCTCTGCTTGACCCATTCCTCGTAGGGGTGCTGGGTCGACAGCTGGTTCTTGATCTCGGTGTCCGAGATGATCCGCTCGGTCTCGGTGTCGACGAGGAACATCCGGCCCGGGGTCAGGCGACCGCGGGCGACGACGCTCTCCTCGGGCAGGTCGACGACGCCGATCTCGCTGGCGAGGACCACGGTGTCGTCGGTCATCACGTAGCGGGCCGGGCGCAGGCCGTTGCGGTCGAGTACGGCACCAGCGAGGCGGCCGTCGGTGAATGCGACGCAGGCGGGACCGTCCCACGGCTCCATGAGCAGAGAGTGGTATTCGTAGAAGGCGCGGCGGGATTCCCCCATGCCCGGATTGTTCTCCCAGGCCTCGGGGATCATCATGAGCATCGCCTGCGGCAGCGACCGGCCGGAGGCCTCGAGCAGCTCCACGACGGCGTTGAACGACGCCGAGTCCGAGGCTCCGGGAGAGATGATGGGACACAGGCGGTCCACGCTCGTACTCGTCGTGGGCACCGGTGAGGCGAGCAGTTCGGAGTCGAGCTGGGATTCCCTGGCCTGCATCCAGTTCCGGTTGCCGCGGACGGTGTTGATCTCACCGTTGTGGGCGATCGTGCCGAAGGGCTGGGCGAGCTGCCAGGACGGGAAGGTGTTCGTCGAGAACCGCGAGTGGACGAGCGCGATCCGCGAGGTCAGGCGTTCATCGCTGAGCTCGGTGTAGTAGCTGGCGAGCTGCCCGGTCGAGAGCATGCCTTTGTAGGTGATCGTGCTCGGAGACAGCGACGGGAAGTAGATGCCCTCGTGGTCGAGTCGCTTGCGGACGATGAATGCACGCCTGCGCAGATCGGCATCGTCGCGAGCCGGGTAGCGTTCGTCGAAGCCGAAGAAGACCTGACGCATCCGCGGCTGAGTATTCAGAGCGATGTCACCGAGGACCGAATCGTCGCGGGGAACATCCCGGTACCCGAGGACGATCAGTCCCTCCTCGCCGGCGATGCGGCTGACGGTGGCCTCTTCGGCGTCGGCATCTTCGGTGCCGGCCTGCGGCAGCTCGCTCGTGCTCGCCGGGCTCACGGCGGCTTTCCGACCGACGAGGTCGGACCGGTAGTCCTGAGAGAAGAATCCGATGCCGGCTGCGTACTGGCCGGGCGCCGGGAGGGTGATGCCCTGTGCCGAGAGCTCCTCGGCGAAGTAGTCGTGCGGGATCTGCAGGGTGATGCCTGCTCCGTCGCCGGTGCCTTCGTCCGAACCGATGCCGCCGCGGTGCTCGAGCTTGCGCAGCGCGGTCAGTGCCTGATCGACGACCTCGTGGTCGGCGTCTCCGCGGTAGCGGACGATGAGAGCGAGTCCGCAGGCGTCGTGTTCGAGCGCCGGATCGTAGAGTCCTGCGCGACCTGGCGGGGCCGGAGTTTTCCGGCTCGGCGAAGTCCTGTGATTCATATGGTGCCTTCTCGGGGTTGTGACGGTCTCCGAAAAGACGACGCTGTCCTCTGCGGCTTGGGCAAGCCCGGAGGCGGCGCCGACCGGGCGGTGGCTGTGAGATGGCTCTCACGGCCGGGTTATCAACTTACACCCCGGGTCACCGGATGCCAAAGTCAGGAAAGGAGCGAAAGGTGAACCAATTCGTCTCAGTGGTCGGACGAATGGCGGTCGTCGTTACGGACCGACGGGGTGGAGTTACCCCTCACGTCCGGCACGATCGAGATCGCCGAGGTGACCGCTCCGAAGAATCCGAAGCTGTGCCGACCGGCGAGCTGCGCGACCGCGTCACCGTCCTCCGGTACCGCTGACTCAGCGACGGTCTCGGGCGTGTCCGTGCCCGACTCCTTCGACGCCGCGGGGTCGGGGATCCCGGACACCGACGGCAGAGGCGCCGAGGAGCTCCGAGACTCCGCAGGCGTGGGAGCCGACACTGCGCCGGGGATGTTTCGGGCGTTGATCTCGTAGGTGTGCTTGCCTCGCCGGTGCCGACGTGCCAGCGTGCGGGCACCGTGAGTGTAGACGCCGGCCTCCTGGGTGCGATGGCGCAGGCGGGAGACGATGAGCCAGACGACGCCGATGAGAAGGGCGAGAGCGGCCGTCCAGACGTTGACGGGCAGGCCGAGCAGCATCCGGGCATCCTCCGCCTCGGGGGTGCCGAGTCGCACAGCTTCGAGGAGGATGCGCCCGAGGCTGAACAGGCACAGGTAGAGAGCGAAGACCTGGCCGTAGCCCAGACGCAGGCGCTTCGCGACGACGATGAGGACGATGCAGGCCAGCAGGTTCCAGATCGATTCGGCCAGCACGGTCATGAGCGCTGTGCGTCCGGCGAACCAGTCGCTGAAGGCTCCGGCGACATGGCCGAGGATGAGCCCGGGGGCGACGGAGTCGAGCAGCGGCAGGAAGCGGATGCCCTGGAAGCGGGTGAGCAGCCAGACAGCGAGCAGGCCGATGAGGCTCGCACCCCAGAAGCTGAAGCCGCCGTCCCACAGCGCAAACGCTTGCAGGGGGTGACTGGAGGGACCGAAGTAGGTGTCGGGAGCGGACAGGAGATGGCCGATCCGGCCGCCGATGACGGCGGCTGGAACACCGACGACTGCGATCGCCCACATGTCTCCCCGGTGGCCGCCGCGAGACTGCCACTGGATGCTCGTCATCCACAGGGCGAGTCCGAGGCCGAGGGCGATGAAGACGACCCAGGCAGGGCTGAAGCTCATGCACACCCTTCGGCGAGCTCGGCGGCGAGGCGGCCGAGGCCGGCCACACCGTCGGAGTCCAGGGCTCTGACCAATGCGGAGCCGACGATGACGCCGTCGGCGTAAGCGGCGACCTCGGCGGCCTGGTCTCGGGTCGAGACCCCGAGTCCGACGCAGACGCGTTCGGCGCCGGCCTCGCCCAGTCGGGAGACGAGTCCGCGGGCATGGTCGTCGACCTCGGAGCGGACGCCGGTGACGCCCATCGTCGAGGCGGCGTAGACGAAGCCGCGGCTGGCCCCGACGATGCGGTCGAGCCGTTCGGGTGTCGAGGAGGGTGCGGCGAGGAAGATCCGGTCGAGATCGTAGTCGTCGGACGCTGCCATCCAGTCCCCGGCCTCATCCGGAATGAGGTCGGGGGTGATGATTCCTCCGCCGCCGGCGGAGTCGAGATCACGGGCGAAGTCCGCGACGCCGTACTGGAGCACGAGGTTCCAATAGCTCATGACCACGGCGGTGCCTCCGGCCGCGGCGATGGCCTCGACGGCAGTGAAGACGTCCTTGGTGCGCACACCGGATTCCAGTGCCGCTTCGGCGGCGTGCTGGATGACCGGGCCGTCCATGCCGGGGTCCGAGTACGGCAGGCCGACCTCGATGATGTCGACGCCTGCGCGGACGAGTTCGACCATCGCCTCGACGGATCCGTCGACGCTCGGGAATCCGACGGGCAGGTAGCCGATGAGAGCGGCGCTGCGTCCCGCCTCGGCGACGGAGGCCAACGTCGTGCCTGTGCGTGGACCTGAGTGCGTCATACCTGCACCGCCCCTTCATCGATGTAGTCGAACCATTTCGCTGCTGTGGTCATGTCCTTGTCGCCGCGACCGGAGAGGTTGACGAGCAGGACAGCATCGGAGCCGAGCTCGCGGCCGATGCGCATCGCCCCGGCCAGGGCATGGGCGGATTCGATCGCGGGAATGATGCCTTCGGTGCGCGAGAGCAGGCGCATGGCCTCCATCGCCTCATCGTCGACGACGGGTTCGTAGGTCACGCGTCCTGTGTCGTGAAGATGCGAGTGCTCGGGGCCGACCGACGGGTAGTCGAGGCCCGCCGAGACAGAGTGCGAGGCACGCGTCTGGCCGTCGGAGTCCTGGAGGATGTAGGTCGCGGACCCGTGGAGGACGCCGGGGCGTCCGCCGGAGAAGCGGGCGGCGTGACGGCCCGATTCGACGCCTTCTCCGCCGGCTTCGAAGCCGTAGATCTTCACCTGTTCGTCGCCGAGGAAGGCCGCGAAGAGACCCATCGCGTTCGAGCCTCCGCCCACGCAGGCGCACACGGCGTCGGGCAGTCTGCCTGCGGCCTCGAGGATCTGTTCGCGAGCCTCGACGCCGATGACGTTCTGGAACGAGCGGACCATCGCGGGGAACGGGTGGGGTCCGGCGACGGTGCCGATGACGTAGTGGGTGGCGTCGACGTTGGCCACCCAATCGCGCATCGCTTCGTTCATCGCGTCCTTGAGGGTGCGGGTGCCGTTCGTCACGGCATTGACCTTCGCTCCGAGCAGACGCATCCGGGCGACGTTGAGAGCCTGTCGCTGGGTGTCCTCTTCGCCCATATAGACCTCGCACTCCATGTCGAGCAGCGCGGCGACGGTCGCAGTGGCGACTCCGTGCTGTCCCGCACCGGTCTCGGCGATCAAGCGGGTCTTGCCCATCCGCTTGGCCAGCAGAGCCTGCCCGAGGGCATTGTTGATCTTGTGGCTGCCCGTGTGGTTGAGGTCTTCGCGCTTGAGGAACACGCGGGCTCCGCCGCAGTGCTTCGCGAAGCGGGTGGCCTCGGTGAGCAGCGAGGGCCTGCCGATGTAGTTGCGCTGGTAGTCCAGGAGCTCATCGGTGAAGGCTGGATCGACCTGCGACTTGCGCCAGGTCTCCTCGATCTCGTCGAGCGCCGGGATCAGCGCCTCGGGGATGAACCTGCCTCCGAACGCACCGAAGTACGGTCCGGTCTCCTCGCTCACATCGGTCATTGCGGTCCTTCTCGATCTCCTCGTGGCCGTGCGCGGGTGAGGCTGCGCCTCATACCCGGACATCGGCCGGATGGGTGCCGGTCTTCGCTCATGGTCGGTCACAGTCGCCGACGAGAGCGCGCGGGGTTCAGGATGCGGACACTCGACGGTGTTCCCGACCGACCGCGGTGTACTCCTCGACGGCGGCCTGCGGACGGCCGCCCGTGACGAGGGCTTCGCCGACGAGCACGAGGTCGGCTCCTGATTCGGCGTACTTCGCGACCTCGGCCGATCCGGCGACGCCGGATTCGGCGACCAGCGTGCACCCGGTCGGTGCCAGTTCGGCCAGCGGAGCGAAGCGGTCGGTGTCGACGCTGAGGTCCTTGAGATTGCGGGTGTTGACTCCGATGAGTTCGGCGCCGAGGTCGGCGGCGATCTCGAGTTCGTCGCGGTTGTGGGTCTCGACGAGCGCGGTCATGCCCAGTTCCGTCGCCAGGGCGTGGAATTCGCTCAGCTGTGCGGGGTCGAGTGCCGCCACGATGAGGAGCACGATGTCGGCGCCGTGGGCGCGGGCTTCGTGGAACTGGTATTCGTCGACCATGAAGTCCTTGCGCAGGACCGGGATGTCGACAGCGGCACGCACCGCATCGAGGTCCTCAAGGCTGCCGGAGAAGCGTCGGGATTCGGTGAGCACGCTGATCGCGCGGGCCCCGCCGGCGGCATAGAGGCCGGCCAGGGTGCCCGGGTCGGGAATGTGTGCGAGGTCCCCGCGGGAGGGTGACTTGCGCTTCACCTCGGCGATGACGCCGAAGTCGGAGTGGAGGTCGACGACTCGGGCCGGCGCTGCGGCCTGCGCGCCGGCGATGACCTCCGGCAGAGGAACGGAGTTGCGGCGTGCCTGCAGATCCTCACGCACACCGGCGACGATGTCGGTGAGGACCGTCATCGGCGCTTCGGCTTATTGCCCAGTCCGACGGCGCGCAGGATCATGCCGACGATGAGGCCGAGGGCGACGATTCCGATGGAGATGTAGGTGATCATCGGGTTGTGGATGGTGAAGCCCACACAGCCGACGCAGACGCCCACGAGCATGATGATGACGCCGGTCCATCCGGCGACGGAGTTGCCGTGACCGGGATCGGCGATCGCCGAATAGTCGATCGTGGATTTGTCGAGATCAGAGGCCCCGTTGCGGGCGAGGGACTGCGACATGGTGCTCCTTCGTGTGACTGCGTGGCACGCTGGTGGGATTCTTTCCTCCATTGTGTCACGCTTCGTGTGCGGACCGGGCACCGACCCGGTCACAGGGTCATTTCGAATCGGGCTCGCCGTCGTCGGTTTCGCTCTCGCCGGGGATGTCCTCTCCGCGGGAGAGTGCGTCCCAGGCTGCGGCGGAGTCGAATTCGCCGTCGGCGGCCTCGGCGGTGCGGGCGTAGCGGTTCGAGTTCGTCCATTTCGCCGAGGCGGTCGCCACCCAGATGATGCCGATGATGCCGATCCCGGCTGCGACGGCGGCGACGATCGGCCACGAGGTGGCGCCCGGTGCGCTCGCAGCGGTGAGCGCGGTGACGCCGTAGCCGAGAGCCGCGACGGCGGCGAGTCCGAGCACGACGAAACGTCCGACCTTGCCGAGCATCGCGGCGAGCAGGCCGGTCACGGCGATGATCGCCACACACGCTGTGGCGACCGGCGAAGTCCCGGAATTCGTGTCGTCGGTGACTTCGGCCACGCCGCTGGGTCCGAGCGTGTCGCCGACGGCGCCCGCCTGCCAGGCTGAGATCGTCAGCGCCCAGAGGGCGGCCGCGATGATGAGGACGATGAGGACGCCGCGCGATTTCGTCATCTGGGTCACTCCTGACTTCCTGCGGCGGATCCCGCTGCATTCGTGCCGACTGCAGCGGCGTTCGCGGCGGCGGCCGCCCGCAGAACGGCGGCGGCCTTGTTCTCCGATTCCCGGTATTCGGTCTCGGGCACCGAGTCCGCAACGAGTCCGCCTCCGGCGTAGACGCTCATGGTGCCGTCTCGGAGGACACCGGTGCGGATGGCGATCGCCAGGTCGAGGTCGCCGGTGAAGGACATGTAGCCGACGACTCCCCCGTAGATGCCGCGACCGATGGGTTCGAGTTCGTCGATGATCTGGAGGGCGCGGGGTTTCGGGGCTCCGGACAGGGTGCCTGCGGGGAATGTCGCCCGCAGGACGTCGATGGCAGTGGTCTCCGGAGTGAGCTCCCCGCGCACAGTCGAGGAGATGTGCATGATGTGGCTGTAGCGGACAATGTCCATGAACTCGCTGACGTCGATGGTGCCCGCGGCGCAGACCTTCGCGAGGTCGTTGCGGGCGAGGTCGACGAGCATGAGATGTTCGGCTCGTTCCTTCTCATCGGCCAGCAGCTCACGGGCCAGGGAGTCGTCGGCCTCCGGCGTGGCCCCGCGGGGCCGGGAGCCGGCGATCGGATGCGTGACGACGTCGCCGGAGCGGACGGTGACGAGCGCTTCGGGTGAGGAGCCGATGATGCTCGCCGGCTCCCCTTCGTCGTCGTGGAGGTTGAGCAGGTACATGAATGGGCTGGGGTTCGCGTGCCGCAGCATCCGGTAGACGCTCAGCGGCTCGGCTGTGCACGGGGTGTCGAAGCGCTGGCCGAGCACGACCTGGAAGGCCTCCCCGTCGACGATCTCCTGCTTCACCTGGTTCACCCCGTCGAGGTAGACCTGGCGCGGTGTCCGGGTGGTCACCTCGGGGTCGGTGGGGCGGACATCGATGATGTCGGCCGGGCTGGGTCTGCGCAGGCGGTCGAGCATCGCGGTGATCCGTTCGACTCCCGAGGCGTGCGCTTCGTCGATGCCGGTGTCGGCGCCGTTGACGTTGAAGACGTTGGCCACGAGGGTGACCATGCTCGTGTAATGGTCGTAGACGGCGATGTCGCCGGGGATCATCAGCTGCACCGTGGGCAGGTGGTGCTCGTTCGGGCGGGGTGGACCGAGCCGTTCGAAGCGGCGGATGATGTCCCAGCCGAAGTAGCCGACGAAGCTCGAGACCATCGGCGGCAGGCTCGATTCGTCTGAGCCGACGGCGAGCAGCTCGAGCGTCGCTGTGACGGCGTCGAGGATGTCTCCCTCGGTCGGGATCCCCACCGGCGGAGTGCCGGTCCATCGGAACCCGTCAGCGGTCGAGAGCAGGGTGGCGACCGGGGCGGAGCCGATGAAGGAGTAGCGGGCCCAGGAGCCGGCGACGGCGGATTCGAAGAGGAAGCTGCCGGGACCGCCGTCGGTGAGTTTGCGGTAGAGGCTCAGCGGGGTCTCGGAGTCCGCAAGCACCTGGGTGTGGACGGGCACGAGCCGGTGACCGGCCCCGAGGGAGCGGAATTCTTCGAGGCTGGGTCGGATCGGCAGCTCGCTGCCGGTCGCCGAGTAGTCAGTCGGCACTGATGGTCCTTCCGGTGAAGCAGGTCGGTGTGTTCGTGTGGCAGGCGGGGCCGGTCTGATCGACGCTCAGCAGCAGGGCGTCGGCGTCGCAGTCGAGGCTGAGTGAGCGCACATGCTGGACATGCCCCGAGGTCTCACCCTTGACCCAGTACTCCTGCCTGGAGCGGGACCAGTAGGTGGCCCGCCGGGTGTCCAGGGTGCGTCGGACGGCTTCGACGTCCATCCAGGCGAGCATGAGCACCTCACGGCTCGTGGCCTCCTGGACGATGACGGGCACGAGCCCGTCAGCATTCGGACGGATGAGGTCCTGCCAGTTCTCCGGGGTTGCGTCGATGTCGCGGCTCATCGGACTTCGATCCCTTCGGCTGCCAGGGCCGCCTTCACCTCGGCGATGCTCAGCGTCCCGAAGTGGAAGACGCTCGCGGCCAGGAGCGCATCGGCGCCTGCGGCGACGGCGGGGGCGAAGTGCTCGACGCGGCCGGCTCCACCGGAGGCGATGAGCGGGACGTCGACGGCGGCGCGGGCGGCCGAGATGAGTTCGAGGTCAAAGCCCTCCCGGGTGCCGTCGGCGTCGATGGAGTTGAGCAGGATCTCGCCGACTCCGCGGTCGGCGGCCTCGCGGATCCAGTCGATCGCACAGCGGCCGGTGCCGTCTCGTCCGCCGCGGGTGGTGACCTCGAACCCCGACTGTGTCGTCGTTCCCTGGGTGCGTCGGGCGTCGAGGGAGAGGACGAGGACCTGGTTGCCGAAGTGGTGGGAGATCTCGCTGATGAGTTCGGGCCTCGCCACCGCCGAGGTGTTGACCGACACCTTGTCGGCACCGTCGCGCAGCAGCCGGTCGACGTCGGAGACGCTGCGCACTCCCCCGCCGACGGTGAGCGGGATGAACACCTGCTCCGCGCAGGAGCGGACGACGTCGTGGACCGTTTCGCGGTCTCCGCTGCTGGCGGTGACGTCGAGGAAGGTGAGTTCGTCGGCGCCGGATTCGCCGTAGCGGTGCGCGAGTTCGACGGGATCGCCGGCGTCCTTGAGGTCGGCGAACTTCACGCCCTTGACGACGCGACCGCCGTCGACGTCGAGACAGGGGATGACTCTGACAGCTACCACTCGGTCCTCCTAGATTCCCAGGCCCCGATAGCGATCCATTCTGCGGGCCAGTCGCCTCGCCGAGGGTTCGCGCATGAGCGAGATGAGTTCGTATTCGAGTGTGGCGCCGACTCTGGCGACGAATTCCAGCGGTTCGTCGCTGGCATCGGGGTGCTCGGCGATGATCCGGTCGACGACTCCCGTGGCCTTGAGCATGGGAGCGTGCACCCCTTGCCGCTGAGCCATCTCCGGTGCCCGGTCCACGGTGCGGTGCACGATCGCCGAGGCGCCCTCGGGCGGCAGCGGTGAGAGCCAGCCGTGTTCGGCGCTGAGCACTCGGTCGGTCGGGATCAGTGCCAGCGCCCCTCCTCCGGATCCCTCACCGAGGATGAGGGACACCGACGGGGCGTCGAGGTTGGCGAGGTCGGCGAGGCTGCGGGCGATCTCACCGGCGATGCCGCCTTCTTCGGCTTCCTTCGACAGGGCGGCCCCTGGGGTGTCGATGACGGTCACCAGCGGCAGGTGCAGCTCGGCGGCCAGGCGCATGCCGCGGCGAGCCTCGCGCAGTGCGGCCGGGCCCAGCGGGGCGCGGGAGTCCTGCCGGAACCGGTCCTGACCGAGCACGATGCACGGTGCCGAACCGAACTTCGCCAGGGCCAGGAGCAGTCCGGGGTCCTTCTCCCCCTCGCCGGTGCCGTTGAGCGGGAGCACGGTGTTCGCCGCGGTGCGCAGCAGGTCACGCACCCCTGGTCGTTCGGGTCGGCGGGAGCTTGTGATCGCCGCCCACGCGTCCGAGTCCGGGTCGACCTCGGCGGGCGCAGTATCCGGGTTCGGGACCGGAGCGGGAACCTCCTTGGCGCCCATGAGCACGTCGAGGACGCGCGCGACGGTCGCGGTGATCCGCTCGGGGCCGATGACGGCATCGATGATGCCCATCTTGTGGAGGTTCTCCCCCGTCTGCACGTTCTCCGGGAATTCCTCCCCGTAGATGGCTTCGAAGACGCGGGGTCCGAGGAAGCCGATGAGCGAACCGGGTTCGGCCACGGTGACGTGTCCCAGCGATCCCCAGGAGGCGAAGACTCCGCCGGTCGTAGGGTGCCGGAGATAGACGAGGTAGGGCAGACCGGCACGGCGGTGGGCGATGACGGCGTTGGTGATCTTGACCATCGACAGGAACGCGATCGTGCCCTCCTGCATCCGCGTGCCGCCGGAGGCGGGTCCGGCCAGCAGCGGCAGCCCTTCGAGGGTGGCGCGTTCGATGGCGTCGACGAGACGTTCGGCTGCGGCGACGCCGATCGAGCCTGCGAGGAACCGGAACTCTCCGGCGACCACGGCGACCCGACGGCCGGCGATCGTGCCTTCGCCGGTGATGATCGCCTCGTCGACCCCGGACTTCTCCCGGGCGGCGGCGAGTTCGGCGGCGTAGCCCTCCGAGATCCCTCGCGCGGGTTCGATGGGGTCGGTGTCCCAGGAGACGAAGGAGCCGTCGTCGAGGACGATGTCGACGAGTTCGTATGCGTTCAGACGTGCCATGTCGACCCGCTCAGTTTCCGTCGGCGAGCCAGGCGACGATGGATTCGGCATCCTCGTCCAGCAGCGGCGGGGCGTCGTGGAAGGTGCGGGTGGTCTCGATCTCGCCGTCGCCGTCGGCGTCGAAGAAGCGCAGCGGCGGGCCGGGCAGATCGATGTCGCCGAGGACCGGGTGGTCGACGGAGACCTTGAGTCCTTGGCTCAGCGCCTGCTCCCATTCGTAGACCTCGGGCAGGGTGCGCACGGTCCCCGAGGGGATGCCGGCCGCGGTGAGCTTCTCGAGCAGCTCCGCGGAGTCGAAGGCCCCGAAGCGATCCTCGATGAGTTCGATGAGCGCGGGCCGGTTGGCCACGCGGGCGGCGTTGTCGGCGAAGCCGTCCGCGGCGGGGTCGATGTCGAAGGCCGCGCAGAACTTCTGCCACAGGTTCTCATTACCCACGGAGATCTGCACCGCGCCGTCGCGGCAGGCGAAGAGTCCGTAAGGTGACAGGGACGGGTGGTGGTTGCCGCCGGGCTGGGGTTCCTGACCGGCCACGGTGGCTCGGGTCCCCTGGAAGGCGTGGACACCGACCATGCCGGCGATGAGCGAGGTGCGCACGACCTTGCCCTTGCCGGTGCGTTCGCGTTCGAGCAGGGCAGCGAGGACGCCGTATGAGCCGTAGATGCCGGCGAGCAGGTCGGCGATCGGCACGCCCACACGCTGCATGTCCTCGGGTCCGGAGCCGGTCAGGGACATCAGCCCGGCCTCTCCCTGGGCGATCTGGTCATAGCCGGCCCGGGAGGATTCGGGACCGTCGTGGCCGAAACCGGTGATCGAGAGGATGACGAGACGGGGGTTGATCTCCATGCACCGGGTGGTGGAGAAGCCGAGGCGGTCGAGGACCCCGGAGCGGAAGTTCTCGATGAGCACGTCGGCGCGGGCGATGAGCGCGGTCAGCGTGTCCGTGCCGGTCTCGGACTTGAGATCGAGGGCGATGGATTCCTTGTTGCGGTTGCAGGAGAAGAAGTAGGTGGCCTGCGGATCGTCCTCGGGGCCGACGAAGGGCGGTCCCCAGGAACGGGAGTCATCGCCCCTGCCCGGGTTCTCGACCTTGATCACTCGGGCACCGAGGTCGCCGAACATCATTCCCGCGTGGGGTCCGGCGAGGGCACGGGAGAGATCGACGACGGTGTATCCGGTCAGCGGCCCCGTCGGTGTCTCGTTCGCCATTCCTAGTCCTCCTTGAAGTGGGTGCGTCTGCTCACGAGCATACGCAATCGTGCGACCTCCGCGTGGGCGCGGGGGCCGTCGGCATGTTGGATCGCCATCACCGGGTACGTGGTGCCGTCGGCGAGGTCGAGCAGCGGCCAGGGATCGTCGCCCTCGGACGAGAACGTCACCCCGAGGATCTGCCCCCATTCGAAGCGGCGCGTGCGCACGATGTTCCTCACCACCAGCCCGGTCTCGCTCGGTCGGGCGTGGATATCGGCGATGCGCAGCAGGGCCGCTCCGAAGACGATGCCCAGCAGGTTCATCCATACCATGTCGAGCACGGTCCAGGGTTCCCAGTCCACGACGAAGAGCGCGACGGACAGGATCGCGAAGCCTGCGAATACGACCACGGCGCCGACGAGGCTGATCACGCGCACCTGTCGGGGCCGGAAGATTCGCAGATCAGATTCGACAGGCGCCAATGTTCGTCACCAGGATCGCACGGGCTCCGACTCCGTAGAGGCGGTCCATGACGTTGTTGACCTCCTTGGCCTCGACCATCACCCGCACGGCGACCCATCCGGTCTCCTGCAGGGGTGAGACCGTCGGCGACTCGAGTCCCGGGGTCAGGGAGATCGCTTCGGGTACGAGCCGCTCTTCGATGTTGTAGTCGACGAGCACGTACTGTCGGGCGACCATGACGGATTCGAGGCGGCGTCGGAGCACGCTGATGCGGTCTTCGGCACCCTCGCGTTGGATGAGCACGCCTTCGGATTCGAGCAGCGGCTCGCCGAAGGTCTCGAGCCCGGCGGCGCGCAGCGTCGAGCCGGTCTCGACGACGTCGGCGATGGCGTCGGCGACTCCGAGCTGGATCGAGACCTCGATGGCCCCGTCGAGTTGGACGGTCTTCGCGTCGATGCCGCGCCGTTCGATGTCGGCGGCGACGAGGTTCGGGAAGCTCGTGGCGATGCGGGCCCCGCCGAGTTCGTCGGGAGAGGTGAACGCCCCGGTGGTGCCGGCGTAGAAGAACCGGGAGGCACCGAATCCGAGGCCGAGCACTTCCTGCGCCTCGGCACGCGACTCGAGGAGCAGATCGCGGCCGGTGATGCCGGCGTCGAGGATGCCCGATCCGACGTAGATCGCGATGTCGCGGGGTCGCAGATAGAAGAACTCGACCCCATTGACCTCATCCTGATGGACGAGTGTCTTGGTTCCGCGTCGAGTGGAGTATCCGGCCTCGCTGAGCATGTCGGAGGCGGCTTCGGAGAGTGCGCCCTTGTTGGGCACGGCTACACGCAGCATGGGGTCCCTTGTGGGTTGTGGGGCTTAGAGGTTCGGGCGGGCGTCGCGGAGTTCTCAGAGATGCGTATTGACGTCGTCGAGGCTGAGCCCCTTGGCGATCATCATCACCTGCACGTGGTAGAGCAGCTGGGAGATCTCGGACGCGAGCTCCTCGCGGGATTCGTATTCGGCGGCCATCCACACCTCGGCGGCTTCCTCGACGACCTTCTTGCCGATCGCATGGACTCCGGCATCGAGCTCGGCCACGGTCTTCGAACCCGTCGGTCGATCGTGGGATTTCTGCAGGAGTTCGGCGTAGAGAGTCTCAAAGGTCTTCACCCGACCAGCCTAATGCATCTGTCCGAACCCAGGCATGCGGGGTCTCATGTTCCGAACGGTCGCCGTTCTCAGTCGTCGGGGTCGCGGCCGATCTCGGTGGCCGAGCGGTGCGGCGCCGAGATCGTCTGCTTCGATCGCTTCGACCAGTCGAGGAGCCCGAGGACGACCATGACGAGGAAGACGAGGTAGACGGCTCCGGAGAAGACGAGACCTCCGGCCACGGCCAGGGGGATCCCGACGAGATCGACGGCCAGCCAGACGAACCAGAACTCGACGATGGCCCGCCCCTGGGCGTACATGGCCACGAGGGAGCCGATGAAGATGTAGGCGTCCGGGTACGGGTTCCACGACCAGCCGCCGAGGGCCAGGATCCACCCGAAGACGCCGGTGCCGATGAGCAGGGCTGCGAGCAGCAGACCGCGCTCCTTCCAGGTGGCCCACCGGACGATGACCTCACCGGAGGTCTCCCGCGACTTCTTCCACTGGGTCCAACCCCAGACTGCGGCGACGATGATGACGACCTGCCGGGAGGCATTGCCGCCGAGTCCGGCGGACACGCTGGCGGAGAAGAGGAGGACCGAGCCGAGGATCTGCACCGGCCAGGACAGGATGTTTCGGCGCAGGGCGAGCACGACCGTGGCCAGGGCGCAGATGTTGCCGAACAGGTCGGAGTACGGCACGGGCTTGCCCAGCAGCTCGAAAGCAGGAGTGTTCAACCAGTCGAGCAGTTCCATCGGCGGCTCCTTTCGGACAGCGGGTCGACGGTCTCGACCCGGGACGGTCAGTGGGTGTGGGCGGCGGCGAGTTCGCGCAGCTGCGTGATCGCTGAAGCGGCGTCCTCGGCGCCGTAGACGGCGGAGCCGGCGACGAGGACGTCGGCTCCGGCGTCGACGACCCGGTCGATCGTCGCGGCGGAGACCCCGCCGTCGACCTGGAGGCGGATCTCGAGGCCCGAGGCGGAGATGGCTTCCCTGGTCCGAGCGATCTTCGGCAGGCAGACGTCGAGGAATTTCTGTCCGCCGAAGCCGGGCTCGACGGTCATGATGAGGATCTGGTCGAACTCGCCGAGGAGGTCGACGAAGGGTTCGATCGGGGTCGCAGGCTTGAGCGCGAGGCTGGCCTTGGCACCGAGCTTCCGCAGCTCCCGGGCCAGGCGCACGGGTGCGGCGGCCGCCTCGGCGTGGAAGGTCACCGAAGCGCAGCCGATCTCCGCGTACACGGGGGCGTTGCGGTCGGCGTCGGCGATCATGAGGTGGGCGTCGAGCGGGATCGGGGAGATCGCCTGAATCCGTTCGACCACGGGCGGGCCGAAGGTGAGGTTCGGCACGAAGTGGTTGTCCATCACATCGATGTGGGCCATATCGGCGGTGCTGATCTTCTCCAATTCTCCGCGCAGGTCGGAGAAGTCCGAGGACAGGATGGAGGGATTGATGTCGATCGCCATGGGATCATTTCGCCTTTCGCAGCAGAGCCAGGAACATTCCGTCGGTGTTGTGCAGGTGGGGCCAGAGCTGAGCGAAGCGTCCGTCGCCGCGGGTCACCGAGGCGAAGCCGACCGCCGAGGCGCCGGTGATCGCCTCGAGCACGCCCGGGGCATCGAGCACCTCGACCTCTCCATCGCCGGCCTTCGCCCGGGTGCGCAGCACCTCGTCGACGATGAGCACGGTCTCGGCATAATGCGGTGAACAGGTCGAGTAGGCCACCACTCCCCCGGGTGCGCAGGCGTCGAGGGCGGCGGTGAGCAGTTCGCGCTGCAGACCGGTCAGTGCGGTGATGTCCGAGGGCTGCCTGCGGTAGCGGGCCTCTGGGCGGCGACGCAGCGCGCCGAGCCCGGAGCAGGGCACGTCGACGAGGACCTTGGCATAGGGGCCTTGAGCCGCCCGGCCGTCGCGGACTTCGGCGGTGACGTTGTCCAGTGCCTGCGTGGAGTCGCGGACGAGGTCGACACGGTGCTCGCTCGAGTCGAAGGCGGCGAGCTGCGTCGACTCCTGCGCGGCCGCGGCACCGAGGACGGCTGCCTTGCCTCCGGGGCCGGCGCACAGGTCGGCCCAGGTGCCCGCGGGGGCGTCGACCTCTGCCAGCGCCAGGGCGACAAGTGCCGAGCCTTCGTCCTGGACGCGGGCGCGCCCGTCGGCGACGGCCGGAACGTCCCGTGGGACTGCGGTCTCCAGGGTCACGCCGATGGGTGAGAGCGGGGTCGCTTCCCCGGGCAGCTCGGTGCGTTCGATGAGGCCGGGCAGGGCGCTGACGCCGACCTTGGCCGCGGCGTTGTCGGCGACGAGGAGGTCTTCGAGTTGGTCGGCCTCGCGTTCGTGTCCGCGCAGCGCCTGGGTCAGGGCGCGCACGATCCAGTCGGGGTGGGAGTGTTCGACGGCCAGGCGCTGTGTCTCGGAGGTGTCGGCGGTGACCCGGTCGAGCCATTCCTCCGACGTTGCCTCGGAGATGCGTCGGAGCACCGCGTTGACGAATCCGGCGGTCTTCGGCGCCGAGCGTTTGACCACGACGACGGTCTCGGACAGCGCCGCGTGGTCGGGCACGCGCATGGACAGCAGCTGGTGGGCGCCGAGGCGCATCGCGGCAAGCGGTTCGGAGTCGATCTTCTCCACCGGCCGTTTCGCCGCGGTTTCGATGACGGCGTCGTAGAACTTCTGGCGGCGCAGCGCGCCATAGGTGAGTTCGGTGGTGAAGGCGGCGTCCTGGGCATTCAGCCGAGTGCGGGCGAGCTTCGCCGGCAGCAGGAGGTTGGCGTAGGCGTCCTTCGTCGCCACGTCGAGGAGGACCTCCCAGGCGATGCGGCGCGGCAGGTTCTTGCCCTTGTCTGTTCGGCCTCCACGGCCTGCGCCGGTGCCTGCTGTCTCAGCCATGCGTGTCATGCTCCCTGGTCGGTGTTCGGGTCGAAGCGGATCTCGCCGTGCCCGCGCAGATAGTCCGCTGCGGACATCCGGGGTTTGCCGAAGGGCTGGATCCAGGCGACGTGCACCCAGCCGTCCCCGCAGCGCAGCAGGGCCGCATTCTGCGCGGTCCGAAGCGTGCCGGGGTCCGCGTCCGCGGTGATCTCGGGGGCCGGGGTGAGGCCGAAGAGCTTCGTCCGCCTGCCGTCGAGCTCCGCCCACGGGCCCGGGCTCGGGCTGGTGCCGCGGGCGCGGTCGATGACGCGGGCGGCGGGTTCTGTGAAGTCGAGGCGGGCGTCGGCGACGGTGATCTTCTCCGCATGGCTCGCCTCCCCGGTCTGCGGGGTCTCTGTCGCGGTTCCCGCGGCGAGTTCGTCAAGCGCGGTGACGAGTTCGGGGGCGCCGCGGCGTGCGTAGTCCTCAAGGGCGGCAGCGACGTCCGGGTGGTCGAGGTCGAGTTCGCGGCGGCGCAGCACGGGACCGGTGTCCATGCCTTCGTCGATCCGGAATACGCTCACACCGCTGCGGGTCACGCCGTCGATGAGGGCGCGTTGGACGGGGGCCGCGCCGCGGTAGTGCGGCAGCAGTGAGAAGTGGAGGTTGAACCAGCCGAGTCTCGCGGTGGCCAGTGCCGCAGGGCCGGCGATGGCGCCGAAGGCGACGACGGCCACGGCGTCGATGTCGAGTCCGCGCAGGGTGGTGATGACGTCTCCGCGCAGCCGGTCGGCTTCGATGACGTCGAGTCCGAGTTCGAGGGCGCGGGTCTTCACCGGTGAGGGCGTGAGGATGCGCTTGCGACCCACCGGCGCGTCGGGTCGGGTGAGGACCGCACGAATGCGGTGTTCGGACTCGGCCAGGGCCTCAAGGGCGGGCACTGCGACATCCGGGGTTCCGGCGAAGACGATATCCACCCCACGGATTCTACTGGTTCCCTCACCGCTCACAGTGACCGGGGATCGTCGATGCGGATGCGGACCTGCGGCTGCTTCTTCGCCGACCGTGCGGCGGTGATCTCCGCGGCCCTGGTGCCGACGCGGTCGCCGGCCGAGATCGGGTAGGCCCCGACGCAGCGCTGACCGTCCTCGGTCGCATCGCGCAGCAGCTCCTCGACCTCGACGAGTTCGCTGAGCACCGCATCGATGTCGGTTCCGGAGCCGGTGAGTTCGATGATGCGTCTGTAGGGCGGGAAGCCGAGGGCCCTGCGGTCGGCCAGCTGGCGGGACATGAACGTGACGGGATCGAAGGCCGTCAGCGTGGAGCGGATGAGTTCGTCCTCGTCGCCGAGGTAGACGACCCCGCCCTGCTCGCGTGAGCGGACGAGGGCTGCCGCGCGCAGTCGACGGCCGACGCTGTCGTCGATCGAGCGCATCCAGGGTCCCGGCCACAGGGAGTCGAGCAGGATCGCGGCGGCGTAGCCGCCGAGCACATAGGGTTCGGCCCCCGTGGTGGCGACGACGAGGCGCGGCGTCTCGTCGAGGACGGTGGAGATGTCGTCGCCGCCGGATTCGACGATCTCGGTGTCGGGCAGGGCGCGGCGCAGCTCTTCGACGGTGCGGGCGCGTCCGCGCACGATCGAACGCACCTGGTGGGAGCGGCACCTCGAGCAGGTGAATTCCTCAGAGTGATAGCCGCAGGAGCGGCAGGCGAAGGGCCCGACCTCCGACTGCGTGGTCAGCGTCGCCTGGCAGCGCGGGCAGCGGGCCACCTCCTGGCAGCGTGCGCACGCGAAGACCGGATAGTACCCGGAGCGGGGAACCTGGACGAGGACGGGTCCCGGCACGCCGCCGTCACGGGGCCGCGGGTGCAGTGCGGTGCGCATGATCTGCCACGCCCGGCTCGGGATCCGCTGCCAGGCGAAGGGGTCGCGGTCTTCGTCGGGGACGAAGACGACGGGGGCCGCGTGGCGTCGGGTGGGTCCGATCGGGGTGAGGTCGGCCAGCCAGCCGATCTCGACGAGTCGCTGCACCTCGGCGCTGCGGTCGGTGGCGACGAAGAGCAGCTCGGTGTCCTCGATCGTCGAGCGCAGCAGGGTGACCTCGCGTGCGTGCGGGTAGGGCGCGTGCTGGTCGAGGTAGTTGCGGTTGGCATCGTCGGTGCAGATGATGAGCCCGAGGTCGGCGACGGGGGCGAAGGCCGCGGCGCGGGTGCCGATCGTGATCCGGGTGTGGCCGAAGAGTCCGCGCAGCCAGGACTGCCAGCGCTGCTCCGGTGACTGGTCGGCGCTGAGCACGGCCACATCGGCGATGCCGGCGGCCCTGAGTCCGGCGTGGAGCACGGTGAGCTCCCGATGGTCGGGCACGAGCCAGAGCACGCCCCGTCCGGCCTCGAGGTGGGGCCGAGCTGCGTTCAGGCCGGCTCGGATCCAGCTCAGCCCGGGCGTCGTCCCGGGGGTCACGGCCAGGGCCCGGCGCCGAGGCGGCTGTGCGGTGCCGTGGTCGATATCGGTGTCCGCGTCGGTGAGCCACCGCCCGAAGCGTTCGAGGAGGGGCCCGTCGGCGGCCCGGGTGCCTTCGCCGACCGGGGCGCCCTCGCCGACCGGGGCGCCCTCGCCGACCGGGGCGCCCTCGCCGACCGGGGCGCCTTCACCGGCGGCCCGGTCCTTTTCTGCTTTGAGCACGGCCTTCTCGCCGCGGGCGTGGCGGGGAGGTACGGCGAGGCGGAGGACGTCGGCCAGGGTTCCGCCGTAGCGTCGGGCGGTGGCCTCGCAGAGGGCGAGCAGGTCGGGGCCGAGCACCTGGACGGGTCCACTCACCCGCTGGAGGGTCGCGAGCGGTCCGAGATGGTCGGAGGACTCGACGCGTTCGAGGAGGTACCCGTCACGGAGCCGGCCGGCGAACTTCACCCGCACCCGCACCCCGGGCAGGGCCGCCTCGGCGAGCTTCTCCGGCACGGCGTAGTCGAACACGCGTGCGAGGTGCGGCACCGGATGGTCGATGAGCACGCGGGCGACGGGGTCGTTCGCCGCGACCGGAACCTGGCCCTCGGCGGAGGTGCCGGTGTCGATCGGGAGGGGTTCGTCCACGCAGCCGACCCGGGCTCAGTGCGAGGACACGGCGCGCACGAGGTCGTCGGTGCGGTCCGTGGTCTCCCAGGTGAAGTCCGGCAGCTCCCGCCCGAAGTGACCGTAGGTCGCCGTCTGCAGGTAGATGGGTCGCAGCAGGTCGAGTTCCTGGATGATCATGGCCGGACGGAGGTCGAAGACCTCGCGGATGGCCGCGGAGATCGCGTTGGGGTCGACCTTCTCGGTGCCGAATGTCTCGACGTAGAGACCCATCGGGTCGACGCGGCCGATGGCGTAGGACACCTGCACCTCGGCGCGGTCGGCGAGTCCGGCGGCGACGATGTTCTTCGCCACCCAGCGCATCGCATACGCGGCCGAACGGTCGACTTTCGAGGGGTCCTTGCCGGAGAACGCGCCGCCGCCGTGACGGGAGAAGCCGCCGTAGGTGTCGACGATGATCTTGCGCCCGGTCAGGCCGGCGTCGCCCATCGGTCCGCCCGTGACGAACGGACCGGCCGGGTTGATGTGGACGTTCGCCCCCGTCGTGTCGAGACCGGAGCCCGAGATCACCGGGTCGATGACGAGTTCCCTGATCTCGGTGTGCAGCTGGGACTGGCTGACATCGGCCGAATGCTGGGTGGAGACGACGACGTTCTCGATCGATACGGCCTCATTGCCGTCGTAGCCCAGGGTCAGCTGCGTCTTCCCGTCGGGTCGCAGGTAGTCCAGCCGGCCGGATTTGCGGACTGCGGAGAGCTGCTCGGCCATCCGCGACGCCAGGTGGATGGGCAGCGGCATGAGCACATCGGTGGAGTTGTCCGCGTAGCCGAACATCAGGCCCTGATCGCCGGCGCCGAGGCTCGTGCCGTGATCGTCGGATTCGACGGCCTCGCGGAAGTCCAGCGGGTTCGTCACTCCGGAGTGGATGTCGGTGGACTGGCTGCCGATGGACACGGAGACTCCGCAGGAGTGGCCGTCGAAGCCGGTGTCCGAGGAGTCGTAGCCGATGCCGGTGATGAGGCTGCGCACGATCCCGGCGACATCGGCATAGGCGGCGGTGTTGACCTCACCGGCGACGTGGACGAGTCCGGTGGTGACCATCGTCTCCACGGCGACCTTCGCGTTGGGGTCCTGGGAGAGCAGGTCATCGAGCACCGCATCGCTGATCTGGTCGCAGATCTTGTCGGGATGTCCCTCGGTGACGGACTCGGATGAGAAGTAGCGGAGATTTGTTTGAGTCACGTCGTCGATTCTACGTGGGCGAACTGGTCGGTCAGGGCGGCGATGACCTTTTGTGAAACATGGTCCTTCGTACCGTGGAATTCCTCCCCGACTTTCGTCTGGCCGTCGACGGAGGCGATGATCTGGACGGCGGTGTCGTCGTGGCCGAAGGCGCGATCGTCCGAGACGTCGTTGAAGACCAGCAGATCGGCGCCCTTGCGGTCGAACTTCGCCGTGGCATAGTCGAGCGCCGAGGTGGCCCGGTCCCCGGTCTCGGCGGCGAACCCGACGATGAGCTGGGTGCCGACACGCTCGTCGACGAGTCCGCGGAGGACGTCGGGGTTCTGCGTCAGCCGCAGGGTCAGTCCCTCGTCCCCGGTCTTCTTCATCTTCGAGTCGGTGGCCTCGACCGGACGGTAGTCGGCCACGGCCGCGGCCATGATGAGGGCGTCGGCATTCGGCTGTGCCGTACGCATCGCCGCCTGCAGCTCGAGCGTGGATTCGACCGGGGTGATCGCGATGTTCTCCGGCAGCCCGGTGAGCAGACCGGAGTCGATGTTGGCCGCGACGAGTTCGACGTCCGCTCCGGCGGCGTGGGCGGCCTTGGCCAGGGCGATGCCCTGTTTGCCCGAGGAGCGGTTGCCGAGGAAGCGCACGGGGTCGAGGGCCTCGCGGGTGCCTCCGGCGCTGATGACGATGCGCCGACCGGACAGCCCGCCGGGCGTGCTCCCGTCCTTGGCGGACAGGGCGAAGTCGACGATGTTCTCGGGTTCGGGCAGGCGCCCGGGACCGGAGTCGGGTCCGGTCAGGCGCCCGACGGCCGGGTCGAGGACGTGGACGCCGCGGGAGCGCAGCGTGGCGATATTGGACTGTGTGGCGGGGTTGAGCCACATCTCCGTATGCATGGCCGGGGCCACGACCACCTCGGCGGTGGTGGTGAGCACGGTGGCGGTGAGCAGATCATCGGCGATCCCGGCGGTGATCTTCGCGAGGATGTTCGCGGTCGCCGGAGCGATGATGACGAGTTCGGCCTCCTGCCCGATGCGGACGTGGTTGACCGATTCGACCTCGTCGAAGATGTCGGTGGTCACGGACTGGCCCGAGAGGGCCTCGAACGTGGGGGCGCCGACGAAGTCGAGAGCGTGGGCCGTGGGCACGACCTTGACGCTGTGGTCGAGTTCCCGGAGTCGCCGGATGATGTGTGCGGCCTTGTAGGCGGCGATCCCACCGGCGACGCCGAGTACGATTCTCACTGGTCGCTGAAGTCGATCGCGCCGTCGTTGCTCACGGGTGCAGGCTGCTCGGCCTCGGGGGCGGCCTGGACGAAGTCGGCCTCGGAGACCTCACGGGCGACGATCTTCGACTCGTTGACCTCGCGGAGAGCGATCGACAGCGGCTTCTCGTTGGTGCCGGGCGTCACGAGCGGACCGACGTTCTCGAGCAGGCCCTCCTGCAGCTGGGCGTAGTAGGAGTTGATCTGGCGGGCACGCTTGGCCGCGATCGAGACGAGTTCGTACTTCGATCCGGTGACGCTGAGCAGGTCGTCGATCGGAGGATTGGTGATGCCTTCGGGCTGTGCGGGCAAGGAGATTCCCATCTAATCGGAGGTGGATATACCCATCAATGATAGGAGTTCTTCGGCCGCAGTGCGAACGTGGTCGTTGACGATCGTGACGTCGAACTCGGATTCGGCGGCGAGTTCGCGTCGCGCCGTCGCCAGTCGTCGCTCCTGCTCCTCCTCGGTTTCGGTGCCGCGCCCGGTGAGTCGGGACACGAGTTCGTCCCAGCTGGGCGGGGCGAGGAAGACGAAGCGCGCGTCGGGCATCTTCTCTTTGACCTGACGGGCGCCCTGCAGATCGATCTCGAGCAGGCTCGGGATCCCCTCGGCGAGACTCTCCCGCACCGGCGCGGCAGGAGTGCCGTAGCGGTGGCGACCGTGGACGACGGCGTATTCGAGCAGTTCGCCGTCGGCGATGAGCGCATCGAACGCATCATCGGTCAGGAAGTGATAATGGACACCATCGACCTCACCGGGCCGCCTGGGCCGCGTCGTCGCGGACACGGAGAACCAGACCTCGGGGTGATTCTGCCGAATATAGCTGCTGATGGTGCCTTTTCCGACGGCGGTCGGACCCGCGAGGACGGTGAGTCGATTGTTCACAGATCCGAGGTTGTCACACTCAGGAATATTTCTCCAACAGGGCGGACTTCTGGTGCACGCCCAAGCCCTTGATCCGCCGCGAGGTGGCGATGCCGACCTCGTCCATCGCGGCTTCGGCTCGACGGTCTCCGACACCGGGCAGGGCGCGCAGCAGATCGAGGACGCGCATCTTTGCGAGTGCCTCATCGCCTGCGGCCTTCTTGAGCACGGCAGCGAGATCGGTTTGACCGTTCTTCAGCGCCGTCTTGACTTCGGCTCGCGCCTGGCGCGCCTGGAACGCCTTGTCCAGAGCAGCGGAACGCTGTTGCGGGGTCAACGGTTCGAGTGCCACATTATCTCCTCTGTCACCATGAACGGGCAGGTAGGGAAGTCGTCTCAGTCTAAGTCAAAATCCCTGCGGAGGTGCGGAATGAGTCGAATAAAACTCCCGGTGCCCCGGAAATTCATCCTGATCGACGCGGACTCAGCTCTCGCCGATCAGCGCACGGTTGAGCTCGTCCGCGGCCGCAGCGAGCCCTTCGGGGCCGGCTCCGAGAACGGCCCGGGACGCGGTGGCGAGCACCTGGCCGGAGGCCAAGGCCGCGGGACCGAAGACGTCTCGCAGCTCGCGGATCCCCGCCCCCTGGGCCCCGACGCCGGGGGCCAGGATCGGTCCGCCGCAGTCGACGGGGTCGACCCCGAGCTCGCGGGCGGCCGAGCCGATGGTCGCGCCGACGACGAGGCCGAAGGGACCGAGTCCCGCTGACACCTCCCCCGCCTCGGTGAGGGCGGCGGCATTGCGGTCGGCGACCTGGGCGACGATGTGCCCGGCCACGGAGTCGCCGCTGCCCCCGGCGTGCTGGACCTCCCGCCCCTCCGGGTTCGAGGTCAGCGCGAGGACGAACACTCCACGACCGTGGGCGGCGGCGAGTGCGAACGCGGGTTCGAGCGCACCGAAGCCGAGGAAGGGTGAGACGGTGATCGCATCCGCGGCCAGCGCCGAGGCGGGATCGAGATAGGCCTTCGCATAGGCTCCCATCGTCGATCCGATGTCTCCGCGTTTGATGTCGAGGACGGTCAGGATCCCCGCCTCGGCGGCCGCAGCCAGCGTCTCCTCGAGCGCCGCGACCCCGGCCGAACCGTACTGCTCGAAGAACGCCGACTGGGGTTTGACCGCGGCGACGCGTCCCTTCAGCCCGCTGACCGTGCGGAGGGCGAACTCCCGCACTCCGGCCGCCGTGGCCGGCAGACCCCAGGACTCGAGCAGATGCTCGTGCGGGTCGATGCCCACGCACAGCGGGCCGTGTTCGGCCATCGCCCGGGCCAGTCGCTCACCGAACATCAGGCGCTCCAGTCCTGGAGGCTGCGGACGTCGAACTTCTCATCCCGGACCACCTCGAGCGAGGTCACGGCGGCTGCGAACTCCGCGAGGGTGGTGATGAGCGGCACGGAGTTCGCGGTGGCGGCGGCACGGATCTCGTAGCCGTCGGCACGTTCCTGGCGACCCGAGGGCACGTTGATGACCATGTCGATGGTGCCCGCGGCGAGGTAGTCGAGCACCGTGCGGTCCTCGGCGTCGGCCTCGAAGTGCTTGTGCACCTGGGTGGTCGGAATCCCGTAGCGCGAGAGCACGGCCGCGGTGCCGGTGGTGGCGACGACGTCGAAGCCCATGTCGACGAGCCGTTTGACCGGCAGCACCATGGCCCGCTTGTCTCGATCGGCCACGGACACGAACACGGTGCCCGAGGTCGGAAGCTGCACTCCGGCGCCGAGGAGGCCCTTGGCGAATGCGGTCGGGAAGTCGCGGTCGATGCCCATGACCTCACCGGTCGAGCGCATCTCCGGTCCGAGCACCGAATCGACGACCTTGCCCTCGACGGTGCGGAACCGGCGGAAGGGCAGGACCGCCTCCTTGACGGAGATGGGGTGATCGAGGCCGAGGGTGGAACCGTCACCCTCGGCGGCGAGCAGGTCACCGCGCAGATCGGCGATCGAGCGTCCGACGGCGACGAGCGCGGCCGCCTTCGCCAGCTGAGTCGAGGTGGACTTCGAGACGAAGGGCACGGTGCGGGAGGCTCGCGGGTTGGCTTCGATGACGTGGAGGACGTCGGCGGCGATCGCGAACTGGATGTTGAGCAGACCGCGCACGCTCACTCCCTCGGCGATGGCCGCGGTGGCCTGCCTGACACGTTCGAGTACGTCGTCGCCCAGGGTCAGCGATGGCAGCACGCAGGCCGAGTCGCCGGAGTGGATTCCGGCCTCTTCGATGTGCTCCATGATGCCGCCGATGTAGACCTCCGACCCGTCGTAGAGGGCGTCGACGTCGATCTCGATGGCGTCTTCCAAGAACCTGTCGACGAGGACGGGACGGTCGACGGAGATCTCCGTGGCCGTGGCCATGTAGTCGAACAGCTGGGTGCGGTCATAGACGATCTGCATACCGCGACCGCCGAGGACGTAGGAGGGACGCACGAGCACGGGATACCCGATGGTCTCGGCGATCTCCGCCGCCTCGGCAGCGGTCACGGCGGTGCCGTGCTTCGGTGCGGTGAGTCCGGCACGGTCGAGGACCGCTCCGAATTCGCCGCGGTCCTCGGCCAGGTCGATGGCCTCGGGCTGCGTGCCGAGCACCGGCACGCCGGCGGCCTTGAGCTTGTCCGCCAGTCCCAGCGGGGTCTGCCCGCCGAGGGTGCACACGACGCCGAGGACCTCACCGGCGGCGAGTTCGGCGTGGTAGACCTCCATGACGTCTTCGAAGGTCAGGGGTTCGAAGTAGAGGCGATCGGCGGTGTCGTAGTCGGTCGACACGGTCTCCGGATTGCAGTTGACCATGACCGTCTCGAAGTCCGCCGAGCCGATCGCCATGGTCGCGTGCACACACGAATAGTCGAATTCGATGCCCTGGCCGATCCGGTTCGGTCCGGAGCCGAGGATGATCACGGCCGGACGCGACCGCGGGGCGACCTCGGTCTCGTCGTCATAGCTCGAGTAGTGGTAGGGGGTGTGTGCCTCGAACTCTCCCGCGCAGGTGTCGACGGTCTTGAACACCGGACGCACGCGCAGGGCGCGGCGGATGCCGGTGACGACGTCCGTGTCCAGGCTGCGCAGCCGGGCGATCTGCTCATCGGAGAAGCCGTGGCGCTTGGCGATGCGCAGAACCTGCACATCGAGTTCCTCGGCGTCGCGGATGTGGGCGGCGACCTCGTTGATGAGCTGGATCTGGTCGAGGTACCAGGGGTCGATCTCGCAGGCGTCGAAGACCTCGGCGGGGCTCAGCCCTGCGGCCAGTCCCCGCTGCACGGAGTGGAGGCGATCCGCGGTGGCATGCGAGATCGCCTCGAGGAGGGATTCGCGCACCTCGTCATCGCTGACATCGGGCAGGTCGTCCCACCCGAACGAGGAGTCCTTCTGTTCGAGTGAGCGCATCGCCTTCTGCAGGGCGGTGGTGAAGTTGCGGCCCAGGGCCATGACCTCTCCGACGGATTTCATCGTCGTCGTCAGCGTCGGGTCGGCGGCGGGGAACTTCTCGAAGGTGAAGCGCGGAATCTTCACGACCACATAGTCCAGGGTCGGTTCGAAGCTGGCCGGGGTGACCTTCGTGATGTCGTTGGGGATCTCGTCGAGGGAGTATCCGACGGCGAGCTTCGCGGCCATCTTCGCGATCGGGAAGCCCGTGGCCTTCGAAGCCAGTGCCGAGGAGCGGGAGACGCGCGGATTCATCTCGATGGTGACGATGCGACCGGTCGCGGGGTCGACGGCGAACTGGATGTTGCAGCCGCCGGTGTCGACGCCCACGGCGCGGATGATGGCGATGCCGATGTCGCGCATCTCCTGGTATTCGCGGTCGGTCAGCGTCAGGGCAGGTGCCACGGTGATCGAGTCACCGGTGTGCACGCCCACGGGGTCGACGTTCTCGATCGAGCACACGACGACCACGTTGTCCTTGTTGTCGCGCATGAGTTCGAGCTCGTACTCCTTCCATCCGAGGATGGACTCCTCGAGGAGGACCTCGTGGGTGATGGAGTCGGACAGGCCGGCGCCGGCGATGCGGCGCAGATCGGTCTCGTCGTAGGCCATGCCCGATCCGAGCCCGCCCATCGTGAACGAGGGGCGGACGACGACGGGGTACCTGAGCTCCTCGGCGGCGGCGATCGCCTCGTCGAGGGTGTGGCAGATCGCGGAGCGGGCCACCTCGGCGCCGCATTCCTCGGCGATGTCCTTGAACTTCTGGCGGTCCTCACCACGCTGGATGGCGTCGACGTCGGCGCCGATGAGTTCGACGCCGTACTTCTCGAGCACACCGGCGTCGTGGAGTGCGATGGCCGCATTGAGCGCGGTCTGCCCGCCGAGGGTCGGCAGCAGCGCGTCGGGGCGTTCCTTCTCGATGATCGTCTCGATCACCTGCGGGTCGATGGGTTCGACATAGGTGGCGTCGGCGATGTCGGGATCGGTCATGATCGTCGCCGGGTTCGAGTTGATGAGGATGACGCGCAGGCCTTCGGACCGCAGCACGCGGCAGGCCTGAGTGCCCGAGTAGTCGAATTCGCAGGCCTGGCCGATGACGATCGGGCCGGAGCCGATGACGAGGACGGATTTCAGGTCGTGTCTCAGTGGCATGGTGGTCTCTCCTTAGGCCTGGGCAGCCGAATCGGCCTGGGAAGCGGTCATGAGGTCGATGAAGCGATCGAACAGGTAGCTCGAATCGTGCGGCCCGGCCGCGGCCTCGGGATGGAACTGGACGGAGAAGGCGGGGATGTCGAGGCAGGCGAGGCCTTCGACGACATCATCGTTGAGGCACACGTGTGAGACGATGACCCGCCCGTAGTCGGGACTGTGCGGGGCGGTCGTCTCCCCCGTCAGCGGCGCGTCGACGGCGAAACCGTGGTTCTGCGAGGTGATCTCGACCTTGTCCGTCGTGCGGTCCATCACCGGCACGTTGATGCCGCGGTGTCCGAAGGGCAGTTTGTACGTGCCGAAGCCCAGCGCCCGACCGAGCAGCTGATTGCCGAAGCAGATGCCGAAGAACGGCAGGCGTGCGTCGAGGACGCCGCGCAGCAGCTCCACCTGGTCATCGGCGGTCGCGGGGTCGCCGGGCCCGTTGGAGAAGAAGACCCCGTCGACGCCGAGTGACTGGATCTCCTCGACGGTGATCGAGGCCGGAACGAGGTGGACGTCGATGCCGCGTTCGGCCATGCGTTCGGGTGTCATCGATTTGATGCCGAGGTCGACGGCGGCGACGCTGAAGCGCTTCTCCCCTCGGGAGGGAATGAGCCTCGCCTGCTCGGTGGTGACCTCGTCGACGAGGTTGGCACCGGCCATCTCGGGTGCGGCCTGGACGCGTGCGAGCAGTTCGTCGGCGGGGGCCTCGGCGGCAGGTCCGGAGAAGATGCCCATGCGCATCGCTCCCTTGTCGCGCAGATGCCGGGTCAGGGCGCGGGTGTCGACATCGGATATGCCGACGATGCCGGACTCGTTCAGCCAGTCGGCGAGGTCTCCTTCGGAACGCCAGTTCGAGGAGATCCGGGAGGCGTCGCGGACGACGTATCCGGCGGCCCAGATCCGGCCCGATTCGTCGTCGGTGCGGTTGACGCCGGTGTTGCCGATGTGCGGGGCGGCCTGGATGATGATCTGCCGATGATAGGACGGATCAGTCAGGGTCTCCTGGTAGCCGGTCATGGCGGTGACGAACACGGCCTCACCGGTGGTCTCACCGACGCTGCCGTATGCGGAGCCTGAGAAGGTGCGTCCGTCTTCGAGGACGAGGACTGCGGGGGTGGTGGAAAAGCTCATTGTGCCTCTTCGATCATTTCACGGATGCGGTCGACGGTGGGGGCGGTGGATGCGGCGTAGCGGGCTCGGAAGCCGGTGTCGACGAGGGTGTCGCCGAGCCGCCAGGTGATGCGGACGATGCCGCCGCGTTCGACGAACTTGCCGATCATCCCCGAGGTGGTGTCGACGGAGACGATGTCACGGCGCGGGATGAGGAAGTCCTCACGTCCGGCGAGGTCCATGATCACTCCCCCGTCGGTGATGACGAGTTCTCCTGTGGTGCGGATGCCCAGCCCGTGCACGGCGACGCGTTCGAGCGGGTGCCCGGCCTTCGTCGTCGAGACATAGGAGCCTTCGACGGGATCGGCCACAGGAGTGATCCCCAGATGCGGCTTCGGCGGGGTGGCGACATCGGACTGCGCCCGCTTGCGTCGGCTCCATCCCCAGGCGATCGCGATGATCACCAGGAGGATGACGACTGCGACGATGAGGGTGCCTACTGATCGGTCCATGTTGCTCCTGCCGGGTGGGGTGTTGTCAGTGCTCCTGCGGCCAGTACCCGGTGGCCGTAGAAGAAGGTGTCGGTGACCGCAGCGCTCACCTCGATGCCGGCGAAGGGGTTGTTGCGGCCCTTCGTGGCGTGATCTGCGGGTTCGATGCGGTGCGGTCGGTTCGGGTCGACGAGGACGATGTTCGCGCTCGCCCCGATCTCGAGGCTGCCGTGACCGGAGGCGCCGGTGATCCTCGCCGGCGCCGCGGACATCACACGCGCGACGTCGCCGAAGTCGAAGTCGTGGCCCTTCATCGCCTCGACGACGATGGACAGCGCCGATTCCATGCCGACCATGCCCATGGCCGCCGCGGTCCATTCGCTGCATTTGTGTTCGGCGGTGTGCGGCGCGTGGTCGGTGCCGACGACGTCGATGGTGCCGTCGGCCAGCGCCTCACGCAGGGCGTGGACGTCGGAGTCGGTGCGCAGCGGCGGGTTGACCTTGTAGACGGGGTCGAAGGTGCGCACGAGTTCATCGGTGAGCATGAGATGGTGCGGGGTCACCTCGGCGGTGACGGCCACTCCTCTGGCCTTGGCCCAGCGGATGAGGTCGACGCTGCCGGCGGTCGAGACGTGGCAGACGTGCAGTCGGGAGCCGACGTGCTCGGCGAGCAGGACGTCGCGGGCGATGATCGACTCCTCGGCGACCGCGGGCCAGCCGGGCAGTCCGAGTTCGGCGGAGACCTCCCCCTCATTCATCTGCGCGCCTTCGGTCAGCCGCGGTTCCTGGGCGTGCTGGGCGATGATGCCGTCGAAGGTCTTGACGTATTCGAGGGCGCGGCGCATCAGCAGCGGGTCGGAGACGCAGATGCCGTCGTCGGAGAACATCCGCACCCGTGCGGCCGATCTGGCCATCGCACCGAGTTCGGCCAGCTGTCGGCCTTCGAGGCCGATGGTCACGGCGCCGACGGGCACGACCTCGGTGAAGCCGGCCGAGCGGCCCAGCCGGTGGACCTGCTCGACGACGCCGGCCGTGTCGGCCACGGGGGCGGTGTTCGCCATGGCGTGCACGCACGTGAAGCCGCCGGCTGCGGCCGAGCGGGATCCGGTGAGCACGGTCTCGGCGTCTTCCTTGCCGGGTTCGCGCAGATGCGTGTGCATGTCGACGAGGCCGGGCAGGGCGACGAGCCCCGCGGCGTCGATGACCTCGGCGGAGGTGGCGTCGAGGAGTTCGGGATCGACGATGCGTCCGTCGCGGATGGCGATATCGGCGGTTCCGCGTCCGAGCACGTTCGCTCCGCGGATGAGGTAGTCAGACATTGGTCTCCTCCTGACCTGTCAGCAGGCGGTAGAGGACCGCCATGCGCACGCTCACACCGTTCTCGACCTGGTCGAGAACGAGGGCGCGGGGTGAGTCCGCTGCGGCGGCGGAGATCTCGAAGCCGCGGTTCATGGGGCCCGGGTGCATGATGAACGTGCTCTCGGGCAGGGTCTCGAGTCGGGCGGGGCTGAGCCCCCACAGCCGCGCGTATTCGCGGGCGTTGGGGAAGAACGACTCGTGCATGCGTTCGTGTTGGACGCGCAGCATCATCACCGCCGCGAAGTCAGCGGCGGCCAGTGCGGCATCGAAGTCGTAGTGGACGGTCACCGGCCAGTTCTCCACTCCCCACGGCAGCAGCGTGGGCGGGGCGATGAGGTGCACGTCGGCGCCGAGGCGGTCGAGCAGGTGCACATTCGACCGTGCCACTCGTGAGTGGAGGACGTCGCCGACGATGGCGACCTTCGCCCCGTCGAGGCCGGCCCCGCGGGGTCCTCCGGACACCGGCCCCGAGGCGGGGACCCCGGCCAGTGCCCGACGCAGGGTGAAGGCGTCGAGGAGAGCCTGGGTGGGGTGTTCGTGGGTGCCGTCTCCGGCGTTGACGACGGGCACGTCGATCCACCCGGTGTGGGCGAGGCGATGGGCCGTACCGGCTCCGGAGTGGCGGACGACTATCGCGTCGGCGCCCATCGCCGAGATCGTCTGGATGGTGTCCTGCAGGCTCTCGCCCTTGGACACCGACGAGCCCTTCGCGGAGAAGTTGAGGACATCGGCGGAGAGTCGCTTCGCCGCGGCCTCGAAGGACAGGCGGGTGCGGGTCGAGTTCTCGAAGAAGAGGTTGACCACCGTGCGACCGCGCAGCACGGGCAGCTTCTTGACCTCGCGCTGGGAGACCAACGCCATCTCCTCGGCGATGTCGAGGATGCCGATGGCGTCCTCGCGGGACAGTGATGCGGTGTCGAGCAGGTGCTTCATTCGCGACCTCCCGAGATGGTCACGGCATCGGTTCCGTCGATCTCGGACAGGGAGACGTTGACGCGTTCGCTGCTGGACGTCGGGAGGTTCTTGCCGACGTGGTCGGCCCGGATCGGCAGGTCGCGGTGGCCGCGGTCGACGAGGACCGCGAGTCTCACCTTCGAGGGCCGGCCGAGATCGGCCAGGCCATCGAGCGCCGCGCGGATGGTGCGGCCAGAGAAGAGCACATCGTCGACGAGGACGACGGTCTTCGCGTCGATGCCCGCGGCGGGGATCGAGGTGGGCTCGGGTGCCCGGTAGGAGCCGCCGCGCAGATCGTCGCGGTACATGGTGATGTCGAGGCTTCCGGCCAGTTCGCCGGCGGAGGCAGGGCTGCCTTCGATCGCGGCGATCGCCTCGGCGAGCCGGTGGGCCAGCGGGACTCCGCGGCGCGGAATCCCGAGCAGGACGATGTCCTCGCTGCCTTTGTTGGACTCGATGATCTCGTGCGCGATGCGGGTGACCGCCCGTGAGACATCAGCTGCGTCCAGCACTGTTCGCTGTGTCATGGTTCCCCTTCTCCGCCTCTCCGGACGGTGGTTAAAGGAGTGGTTCGATTCGATTGTAGACCTCGTGCGAGGCGCTCTCGCAGGCGGGTCCGGAGTGCGGACCCGCCTGCGTCAGATGAGCGTCGGCTTGACGTCGAGGATGCGTGAGAGCAGGCCCGAGACGAACCCGGGTGAGTCATCGGTGGAAAACTGCCGGGCCAGCGAGACCGCCTCGTCGATGGCGACCTTGTCGGGCACCTCGTCGTTGAACAGGATCTCCCACGTGCCGATCTCGAGCAGGGACCGGTCGACGGCCGGCATCCGGTCGAGCGTCCAGCCTTGCGCGTAGGTGGAGATGATCTCGTCGATCTCCTCCTGCTTCTCGGTGATGCCCGTGACGATCTCGACCGCGTATTCCTTCATGGGGTAGTCGGGATCGTTCGACCGCATGGTGACGAGCTCGTCGATCGCGAGTCGTCGCTGCCCGGCTTCGAAGAGCAGCTCGAGAGCCCGGCGACGGGCTCGTGTGCGTGCCGAGGCCACTTACTTGACGCGTCCGAGGTAGTCGCCGCTGCGGGTGTCGACCTTGACCTTGGTGCCCTCTTCGAGGAACAGCGGCACCTGGATCTCGTAGCCGGTCTCGAGCGTCGCGGGCTTCGATCCGCCGGTCGAGCGGTCGCCCTGGAGGCCGGGTTCGGTGTGGGTGATGGTCAGTTCGACCGAGGGCGGCAGCTCCACGGACAGCGGGGTGCCCTCATGGAAGGAGATCTGCAGGTCCTGGTTCTCGAGCATGTAGTTCGCGGCGTCGCCGACGAGCTCGGCGGAGATGTTGACCTGGTCGTAGTCCTTCGAGTCCATGAACACGTAGTCGGTGCCGTCATGGTAGAGGTACTGCATGTCGCGGCGGTCGACGTTGGCCGTCTCGACCTTCGTGCCGGCGTTGAAGGTCTTGTCGATGATCTTGCCGGAGGTGACGTTCTTCATCTTGGTGCGGACGAACGCCGGCCCCTTGCCGGGCTTGACGTGCTGGAACTCGAGCACCTGCCACAGCTGGTTGTCGATGTTGAGCACAAGGCCGTTCTTCAGGTCGTTGGTTGTCGCCACTAATTCGTCCTTCTTCGCGTCATAACGGATCACCGATCGATGATCGCCGATTGGTCAGGCATCTCCGCCGCCCTGCAGGAGGGCAGGTGAGACTCATTCCTGGACGATTCTAGCAAGCCCGCCCAGCGCCGTGCATCCGCACGTGTCGAGTGCTGTGTCAGCGTGTTGGGTGCTGTGTCAGCGTGTCGAGTGCTGCCTCAGCCGAGTCCGGTGCGCAGCGGCACCGTCGGTGACGTCTCGCCGATCTCCTGGTAGGCGGTGTGGAGGATCGAGGCGTCGGGGATCTCGACGGTCGAGGGTTCGCCGATGTCGGACAGCAGCACCATCCGCAGCATCGCTCCGCGGGCCTTCTTGTCCCGTTTCATCGTGTCCAGCAGCTGCGGCCACACATCGGAGCGGTATCCGGTGGGCAGGCCGAGCTTGCTCAGCAGCTCGCGGTGGAGGTCGACGGTCTCGTACGGGAGGCTCTTGACCATCGAGGCGACCTCGGCGGCGAAGACCATTCCCACGGACACGGCGGCTCCGTGGCGCCACTGGTAGCGCTCCTTGTGTTCGATCGCGTGGGCCAGCGTGTGCCCGTAGTTGAGGATCTCTCGTCGCCCGGACTCCTCGAAGTCGTCGGAGACGACATCGGCCTTGACGCGGATGGACCGTTCGATGAGTTCGCGCAGGACGGGCCCGCCGACGTCGCCGATCTCCTCCTTCGAATGGGAGGAGACGAGGTCGAGGATGGCGGGGTCGGCGATGAAGCCGGTCTTGACCACCTCGGCGAGGCCGGTGAAGAGTTCGTTCTCCGGCAGGGTCGCGAGCGTGTCAAGGTCGACGAGGACACCGGCCGGGGCGTGGAAGGAGCCGACGAGGTTCTTGCCCTCGGCGGTATTGATGCCGGTCTTTCCGCCGACGGCGGCGTCGACCATGCCGAGGACCGTAGTGGGGATGTGGATGACGCGGATGCCGCGCAGCCAAGTGGCGGCGACGAAACCGCCGAGGTCGCTCACCGCACCTCCGCCGACGGTGACGATGGCGTCGGTGCGGGTGAAGTCGGACTGTCCGAGCACCTGCCAGCAGAAGGCGGCGACCTGGATGTGTTTGGCCTCTTCGGCGTCGGGGATCTCCGCGGCCACGGCCTCGAATCCGGTCGCCGCGAGGTCGTCGCGGACGGTCTCGCCGGTGGTGCGCAGAGCCCGTGGGTGGATGACGAGAACCTTCTCCACCCGGTTGCCGAGCAGTTCGGGCAGTTCGCCCAGCAGTCCCTGTCCGACGAGGACCGGGTAGGTCCCGCCGGCGTCGACATCGATGCGTGTGGTGCTCATTCGTCCGTCTTCCTGATCGTTGCGCGTGTGTTCGAGCGGGTCTCGCCGAGGCGAGGTGCTGCCCGGCCCAGCCTAGTCCTGCAGGTCCGGCGGCGGCGAAACGCCTGCCGACCATGGGCGGAGCCGTCTCACAGCCGAGTGCCGGGCTCGCCCTCGTCGAGGTGGGCGTACTTCGCGTACTCCTCGGCCCGCCGCAGACCGGTGAGGACGTCGACGACGCGGTTGACCACGGTCGACGGCGGTGAGTTCGAGGCCTGGACGCGGAAGGTCGCAACCTGTTCGTAGAGCGGTTCGCGTTCGGCGACCAGCGCCATCCAGTTCTCCACGGCGGAGCCGGCACCGCGCAGCAGCGGCCGGTGCGGGGCGTTGATCCGCTGCGCGACGGTGTCGACGTCGATGTCGATGTGGACGACCTTGATCGCCGGGTGCTTGAGCTGGGCGCGGGTGCCGGGGTTGAGGATCGCTCCGCCACCCAGGGACACGATGCCCGGCCGATCGAGGAGGCGGCGCAGTGCCTTGCGCACGACTTCGCGTTCGATGCGTCGGAAATGGTCCTCCCCGCGTTCGACGAACAGTTCCGCGATGACTCCGTACTGTTCGACGATGTTCGCGTCGGTGTCGATCAGCGGCAGGCCCAAGCGGTCGGCGAGCAGCCGCCCGATGGTCGACTTCCCTGCGGCGGGAGGACCGGAGAGCACGATGCGTGAGAGCGCGGCGGGAACCGGTTCCAGGGGCGGAACCGGTTTCGGGATCGGGGTCTCGTTCATCGTCCGATGCGGAGGTTCTCCGGAATGGCCGCGACGTAGGCGTCCAGGTTCCGCTTCGTCTCAGCCACCGAGTCTCCGCCGAACTTCTCGACGACGGCCTCGGCGAGGACGAGGGCGACCATCGCCTCGGCGACGACGCCGGATGCCGGGACCGCGCACACGTCGGAGCGCTGGTGGTTGGCCTTCGCCGCCTCGCCGGTGGTGACGTCGACGGTGGACAGCGCACGGGGCACCGTGGCGATGGGCTTCATCCCGGCGCGCACCCGCAGCGGACCGCCCGTGGACATACCGCCTTCGGTGCCGCCGGCGCGGTTGCTGGTGCGGCGGAATCCGTCGGGGCCGACCTCGAGTTCGTCATGCGCCTGCGAACCCGGTCGTTTCGTGGTGAGGAAGCCGTCTCCGACCTCGACGCCCTTGATGGCCTGGATGCCCATGAGGGCGCCGGCGAGGCGGGAGTCGAGACGCCGGTCCCAGTGCACGTGGGAGCCGAGTCCCGGCGGCAGATCGTAGGCGAGGACCTCGACGACTCCGCCGAGGGTGTCCCCGGCCTTCTTCGCCGCGTCGATCTCGGCGACCATTGCGGCCGAGAGCTCGGCGTCGAAGCAGCGCACGGGATCGGCGTCGAGGGCGTCGACGTCGGCGGCGGTCGGCAGGTCGGGTGCGGCATCGGCGGAGTGTTCGGCCGTGCCGATGGCCACGGTGTGGGAGACGAGCGTGATGCCGAGTTCGCCGAGGAACTTCGCAGCCACGGTGCCCAGGGCGACCCGCATCGCGGTCTCGCGGGCCGAGGCGCGTTCGAGCACGGGACGGGCCTCGTCGAAGGCGTACTTCTGCATGCCGACGACGTCGGCGTGTCCGGGACGGGGCCGCGTCAGCGGAGCGTTGCGGGCGAGGCCCTCGAGCTCGGATTCGTCGATGGGGTCCGCGCTCATCACGGTCTCCCATTTGGGCCATTCGGTGTTGCCGACCTCGATGGCCACGGGTGAGCCGAGCGTTGTGCCGTGGCGGACGCCGCCGAGGAGACGCACCTCGTCGGCTTCGAACTTCATTCGCGCGCCGCGGCCGTAGCCGAGTCGACGCCTGGCCAGGCTCGCTCGAATATCGTCCCTGGTGATCGGTACATGGGCGGGAAGCCCTTCAATGATCCCGGTCAGCGCCTCGCCGTGGGATTCGCCTGCAGTCAGCCATCTCAACATTCCACCGATTCTACAAAACGAATGGGGCGGTCACCGACCCGAGCCACATTCCGGATAGCATCGCGGGCCCGAAAGCGATCGTCACCCCGCGCAGGCGGCGGGCGCGGAGCACTCCGAGCAGTGCCCAGACACCGGCGATGAGCATCATCGCCACGAACACCACGGCCGGTGCCCACGGGTCGAAGAGTCCGGCAGTGGCGAACACGATGAAGGACAGCTTCACGTCTCCCAGACCCATCGTCTTCTTTCGCAGCAGCCGGCCGAGCAGGTGGAGGAGTCCGAAGGCGATGAGGGCGATGGTGCCGGAGAAGAAGGCCGTGAACCACATGTGGGAGGCGCCGAGGGTGGAGCCGATGATGATCGCGGCGAGTCCGAGGAGGGTGGTCGGGAGCGTGATCCGGTCGGGCAGTCGGCGCACGAGGATGTCGGTGGTGAAGAGGAACGGGGTGGTTCCGGCGACGAGTCCGAGGAAGCAGGCGGTGCCGATCCGGTCGGCCGAGTTCGGCTGCGGCGGGGTGAATGTGGTCCCGCTCAGCGGTGCGTAGGCGCTCCACCCGCCGTCTCCGGCGACGATCTGGTGGAGCGGGAAAGCCCACGCAGCGACGGCGGCGAGGACGAGGCCGGCGAGCACGGGCACCCAGGCCCGGGAGATCGTGGACCTCTCCAGCTGTTCGAGCTGGGATTCGTCGTTGAGCCAGAATCGGGTGGTTCTGGCAAGCACCAGTCCCACGGCGAGGGCGATGAGCACCGTGAGACCGATGACCATTGCGTGCAGCACCCCGGTGTCCACAGTCTCTGCCTCGGCTCAGTCCCGGGAGGCGGCCGCGGTGTCTCGCAGCGCGGAGTACATGGCCGCAGAGATCCGGTCCCGCAGCTCCTGCCCGGTCGGCAGGTCGAACGGCATCGCTGCCGCCGCGACGAACATCTCGGATTGGGCGACGGCCTGTTCGACGAGCATCGCGGTCCCGTCGACGGGCAGCAGTCCGTGTGCGGCTGCGGCGGCGAGGAAGGAAGAGGCTTCGGCGTACGCGACGTCGAGGGCGACGCCGCTGTGCACATCGCCGCTGGGCACGTCGCCGGCGGTGAAGGACGCGTCCCACTCGAGGTGCGGGGCCGCCTCGGCGGGAAGGGTGGAGATGACGATCGCCGAGGGGCCGATCCGCTCGAGCGGGGCAAGGGAGGCGGACAGCCCGATCTGTTCGGCGAGTTCGACCACCCGCCGGGCCCGGTCGGGACTGCGGACGAGGAATTCGACCTCGGTGATGCCGAGGTCCCGGCAGGCCACGAGCGCCGAGGCGGCGGTCGCACCCGCACCGAGGATCGTCGCCCGTCCGGCTCCCGCACCGCGGGTTCCCTCGCCCTCGGCGACACTCAGGTGCGGGGCGATCGCGCCGACGATGCCGCGCACATCTGTGTTCGCCACCTGAATCTGCTCACCCGAGCGCACGACGGTGTTGCCCGCACCGGTCAGCGCGGCGGTGTCGTCGATCGACCAGCCGCGTTCTGCGGCCAGCTCCACGAGGCGGCCCTTGAGCGGCATGGTCAGCGAGAACCCGGTCTCGTCAGGGTGCGAGTCGAGGAAGTCCTCGAGCTCATCGGCACCGAGGTCGACGCGACCGTATTCGCTCGTCGTCAGGCCCAGCGCGGCGAAGGCGGCACGGTGGAGCAGGGGCGACTTCGAATGGTCGATGGGCCGCCCGAGCACAGCGGCGAGGATCCTCACTCCTTATCGCCGTTCCCGTTGTGGTCCTTGAGCCACTTGCGATAGATCTCGACGTTCTTCTGGTGTTCGTCGTACGTGTTCGCGAACTTCGTCTCACCCGTGTCCGGGTTCGTCGCGACGAAGAACTGCCAGTCGCCCTTCGACGGGTTGAGCGCCGCTTCCACCGCACCGGAGCTCGGAGCGTTGATGGGTCCGGGAGGCAGGCCCTTCTTCTTGTACGTGTTGTACGGCGAATCGGACTGGCGTTCCTTCTTCGTCGTCGTCAGGTCCGAGCGGGCTCCGTGGATGTAGGCGACCGTCGCATCGGACTGCAGCAGTCCGCCCGTCTTCGAATGATCGGAGATCCGGTTGAGGAAGACGCGAGCGACCTTCTTGCGCACCTCTTCATCGCCCGGGGACTCCTTCTCCACGAGGCTGGCGATGGTGAGGATGCGGTTGGCGTCCTTGTCCTCGATGCCCAACTCGTCGAGTTCGGACTCGGTCTTGTCGACCATCTCCTGGACGACGTCCTCTGCTGTCTTCGTCTTGTCCAGATCGTAGGTCGCCGGGTAGAGGTAGCCTTCGAGGCTGGGGGCGTCGATCTCGAGGCCGTAGTCCTTCGGGGTCTTGTCGTCGATGGCCTTGTCGACCTCGTCGGCGTTCATCCCGGATTCGATCATGATCGCTTTGATCTCTTCGACCTGCTTGCCTTCGGCCACGGTGATCCGCGGAGGCGCGATGGGATTGATGAGCGCTTCGACGGCGGCCTTCGAACTCATCTTCTCCCGCATCGTCCACGTGCCGGCCTGGATGGTCGCCTCACGGCGTTCGACCTCGTCGAGGAAGGGTTCGGAGTTCATGATCACACCCTCCTCGACGAGCTGGTTGGCCACGGTGCGGGCCGAGGAGCCGGGAGCGATGTCGATGGACACCTCGTTGGTGCCCTGTCCCTCGTAGTCGCCTTTGGGACCGAAGAGGTCGTCGAAGACTCCCCCGGCGGCCTTGACGCCGAAGAAGCCGCCGATTCCGAAGACGAGGATGCAGATGACGATGATCGTCGTCGTCCGCCGCCGGCGCAGCATCCGCCGCCGCTTCTTCGCTCTCACCTCGGATCGGCTCAGACCTTCGTCTGCTGAGAACTCAGTGGGAAGCGGGCTCATTGTTCACTCTCCTCGTCGGGCATCTCACGTCCGGCGGGGACACCGGTGTTGTGTTCGAACTCGAGGGCGTTCTGAAGGATGATGACGGCTGCCTGTGCGTCGACGATCTCTCGCCGCTGGCGGGAGGACTTCCCGGCCGCGGCGAGGGCGTGGTGGGCTTCGACGGTGGTGAAGCGTTCGTCGACGAGGCGGATGGGTGTGCCGGTCGCCGCGGCGACCTTGCGAGCGAATTCCAGCGCCGAGGCGGCTGCCGCGCGAGCGGCCCCGTCGAGGGACTTCGGGTCCCCCGCGAGGAGTTCGATCGGTTCGTACTCGGCGACGACCTCGCGCAGCTCTCGCAGCGCCGCCGGTTCGTCCTTGCGCCGCACGACGGTCAGCGGGGTCGCGAGGATCCCTTCGGGGTCGCTGGCGGCGACCCCGATCCGCACCGAACCGATGTCGAGGCCCAAGCGACGACCTCGGCGGAATGTCACTGGATAGCCGCCTTGACGGCCGAGATGGCGGCCGGGATCGCGGCTGGGTCGCTGCCGCCGCCCTGGGCGAGGTCGGGCTTGCCGCCGCCTCCGCCGCCGAGCTCGCCGCAGGCCAGGGACACGAGCCTGCCGGCCTGCAGACCGGCGGTGCGGGCCGCCTCGGTGGTGGCGATGACGACGACGGGTTTGCCGCCCGTCACGCCGAGGCCGAGAACCACGGCCTGACGGTCGCTCACACGTCCGCGCAGATCGGTCACGACGGTGCGGATGTCTCCCGCGTTGCCGATCTCGCCGAGGTCGGCGACGACGAAGAGGGTCTCCCCCACGGTCTGTGCGTCGTCGAGGAACTTGCCCGCGCTGGCGAGCAGCTGCTGAGCGTTGAGGCGGGAGATCTCCTTCTCCGCGTCCTTGAGCCGGGTCATCAAGTCGGAGACCCGGCCCGGCACGTCGGTGCCGGGGACCTTGAGCATCTCGGAGAGGTTGGACACGATGGTGCGTTCGGCGGCCAGGGAACGGAAGGCGTCCATGCCGACGGCGGCTTCGATGCGGCGGACTCCCGAGCCGACGGAGGCTTCGGAGAGCACGGAGATCGGGCCGACCTCGGATGAGGCTCCCACATGGGTGCCTCCGCAGAGTTCGCGGGAGAAGGGCCCGCCGATGTCGACGACACGCACGACGTTCGGGTACTTCTCTCCGAACAGTGCCATGGCGCCGGACTTCCGGGCGTCATCGAAGGGCATGTATTCGGTTCCGACCTCGTAGTTCGACCGCACTGCGAGGTTGGCGACCTCTTCGATCTCGCCGCGCATCTGGGTGCTCGGGGCTTCGGGGAACGAGTAGTCGAAACGCATGTAGCCCGGCTGGTTGAGCGAACCGGCCTGGACGGCGTGACTGCCGAGGATCTCCCGCAGGGCGGCGTGGACGAGGTGGGTGGCGGTGTGGGCCTGGGATCCCTGGAAGCGGTGATCGTGGTCGACGCTGGCGAGCACCTCGTCGCCGACGTGGAGCTCACCGTCGGTGACCTCGACGTGGTGGGCGGGCAGTCCCTTGATCGGGTTCTGCACATCGGTGACGCGGGCGGTGAAGCCGTGGCCTTTGATGAGGCCGACGTCGGCGCGCTGGCCGCCGGATTCGGCGTAGAAGGGGGTGAGGTCGAGGATGACGTCGCCGCTCTGCCCGGTAGTGAGCACTTCGGTCGCGACGCCGCCTGACACGATTCCGCGGACGCGGGAATCGGCTTCGAGCTGGTCGTAGCCGACGAATTCGCTCTGCCCCTCGTCGAGCAGGGCCGAGTAGGCGGAGAGGTCGGTGTGTCCGCCGCCCTTCTTCGCCTTCGCATCGGCCTTGGCGCGGGTGCGCTGTTCATCCATGAGGGAGCGGAAGCCGGATTCGTCGACGTTCAGTCCCGCCTCGGAGGCCATCTCAAGGGTGAGGTCGATGGGGAATCCGTGCGTGTCGTGGAGGGCGAAGGCGACGTCTCCGCTGATGGTCTTGTTCGTCCCTGACAGCGATCCGGCGGCGTTCTCGAACAGCTGGGTGCCGGATTCGAGGGTGCGCAGGAACGCCTTCTCCTCGGCGTAGGCGATGCGGGAGATCCGGTCGAAGTCGGTCTCCAACTCCGGGTAGGACAGCTTCATCGCCTGCATCGAGACGGGGAGGAGTTCGGGCAGGACCTCGTCCTTGACTCCGAGCAGACGCATGGCGCGCACGGCACGGCGGAGCAGGCGGCGGAGGATGTAGCCGCGGCCTTCATTGCCGGGGCGGACTCCGTCGCCGATGATGATGAGCGAGGAGCGGACGTGGTCGGCGACGACGCGCATCTGCACATCGGAGTGTTCGTCGTCACCGTAGGCCCGACCGCACAGCCGGCTGGCGGCCTCGATGACGGGGAACACCTCGTCGATCTCGTACATGTTCTCCACACCCTGGAGCAGGAACGCCACACGTTCGAGTCCCATGCCGGTGTCGATGTTCTTCGCGGGCAGTTCGCCGGCGACGTCGAAATCGACCTTGGAGCGGACCTCGGAGAGTTCGAACTCCATGAACACGAGGTTCCAGATCTCGATGTAGCGGTCCTCATCGGCGACCGGGCCGCCGTCGACACCGTAGTCGGGGCCGCGGTCGAAGTAGATCTCCGAGCAGTAGCCGCCGGGACCTGGCTGACCGGTGTGCCAGTAGTTGTCCTCGCTGTCGCGCAGCTGGATGCGCTCACGTGGGATCGACGTCTCTTCGAGCCACATGTCGATGGTCTCGGTGTCGTCCTCGTGCACGGTCGCCCACAGCAGCTCCGGGGCGAAGCCGAGTCCGCCGTCGTCGACGGAGTTCGTCAGCAGGCCCCAGGCGAACTTGATGGCGTCGCGCTTGAAGTAGTCACCGAAGGAGAAGTTGCCGTTCATCTGGAAGAACGTGCCGTGTCGGGTGGTCTTGCCGACCTCTTCGATGTCTCCGGTGCGCACGCACTTCTGCACGCTCGTGGCGCGGTTGAAAGGGGCGGGTTCGCGGCCGGTGAGGTACGGGATGAACTGGACCATGCCTGCGATGTTGAACAGGATGGACGGATCGGAGCTGATCACCGACGCCGAGGGGACCACGGTGTGCCCGTTCGCTTCGAAGTAGTCCAACCAGCGTTGTTTGATCTCTGCCGTCTTCAATCCAAGACCTTTCGCGTATTGCCGGTGCGTCACCGCACTTACTCATGCGTATCCGCACTTACCAGGGACTAGTTTAATGGCTCCGCCGCAATATGCGAGGTCGCGCGGCGTGCCGAAGGCGGGGCGTCGACGCCGTCCCGCCGCGCCCGACCCGCTGCCAGCGGTTCTGCGGCCGGTTTCTCCTCGTTCAAGGCGCAGCGCATCTGTGGACCCGTCGGCCATTCCACATCCGCGCTCCGCCTTGATCGACACCGATACCGGTCCGCGCGGCGGCCGCCTCTGCGCAGCGGGTGGTGAATAGACGACTGCCCGGAACCATCGGTCCCGGGCAGTCGTGGTGGCGCGATGGCCTGTGTTCAGGCGATCAGCGCGAGTAGAACTCGACGACGAGCTGAACGTCGCAGGTGATCGGCACCTCTTCGCGCTTCGGGGTGCGCAGCAGGGTCGCCTGCAGGCCCTCGAGGTTGACGTTGAGGTAGCCCGGAACTGCGGGCAGGACGTCCTTGTGACCACCGGCGGCGGCGACCTGGAACGGATCCATCGATGCCGAACGCTCGTGCACCTGGATGGTCTGACCTTCCTTCACGCGGAAGGAGGGACGGTCCACGCGCTGTCCATCGACCGTGATGTGACGGTGGACGACGAACTGACGGGCCTGGGCCATGGTGCGGGCGAAGCCCGAACGCAGGACGAGGGCGTCGAGACGCGATTCGAGGAGCTCGACCATGGTCTCACCGGTCAGGCCGGGGAGGCGGTTGGCTTCCTTGTAGGTCTTGAGCATCTGGGCCTCACGGATGCCGTACTGCGCGCGCAGACGCTGCTTCTCCTTGAGGCGGACCGAGTAGTCGCTGTCGTTGCGACGACGGGCGCGTCCGTGCTCGCCTGGAGGGTACGGACGACGCTCGAAGTACTTCTCGGCCTTGGGTGTCAGAGCAATGCCGAGGGCGCGCGAGAGACGCGTCATGCGGCGATTACGTGCTGGTGCTGGCACTGTATTACCTTTCATCAATGTGTTCTGTCACGAAGGGCCCTTTGAGGTTCTCGCCCCGAACGCGACCGTTGTTTCCCCGGATGGGAAAGAGGGATTGAGCGTCGAGATCCGCTCGCACCGACCGCCTTTAGGGTGCAGGCACAACAGCTGCCTATCTTAGCGGGTGCACGACCCGCGCCGCAAAGCCGATCGGCGCGACTGCCGCTGTGATGTTGCCGACCCTTCCGGCGACGGCGGCTCACCGGCCGTGGCAGTCGATCGCGGCATCGGCCACGGCCGCCCCTGAGCCGCTGTAGATGTTGATCACCGCGTGCACTCCGGCCTTGACGAAGTGGTCGGCCTGATCGGGACGTTGGACGACGGCGGCGATGGTGCCCGGGAAGTCGGCGATGCGCAGCTGTTCGAGCGCGAAGGTGTTCGAATCGTGCAGTGCCATGGCCAACACCACGGTGTGCGCTGTGCCGCCGACGACGAGGCGGTGCCAGAATTCGTGGTCGGTGGCATCGCCTTCGAGGACGGTGAAGCCGTCCTCGCGCAGTGCCTCGATGACGAGGTGGTCGTTGTCGATGCCGATGACGTCGCTGTCGCCGCGTTCGACGAATCGTTCGTAGGCGCCGCGCCCGATCCTCCCCATCCCGAGGACGACGACTTCGGCGGCGCCGGTGTCGAGCGGTCGGTCGTTCCTGCGCAGCCGGGCTTCGTTCTCGTCGGGCAGGACCTCGTCGAGCTTCGCCACGATCTGCAGACTGTAGGCGTTGGCCAGCGAGGAGATGATCATGCCCAGAGCCACGGCCAGTGCGGTGATGGTCAGCCAGTCGCCGTCGAACAGGCCGCTGTCGATGCCGACGGCGACGACGATGAGAGCGAATTCGGAGAAGTTGCTCAGTGCCAGACTCGTGCGCACGCTCGTGCGGTTGCGCAGCCCGAAGAGCCTGCCCATGAGGAAGAAGCTGACGAAGTTGAACGGCAGCAGGACCGCGCACAGGAGGAACGCCATGAACAGGTCGGACCAGGTCGGGACCGCCTGCAGACCGATGACGACGAAGAAGCCGACGAGGAAGAGCTCCTTGACGCTGAAGAGGGACTTCGACATCTCGACGGCGCGCGGATGGGTGGAGAAGAGCAGACCGAGGACCAAGGCACCGAGGTCGCCGTGGATACCCACGGATTCGAAGGCGACGTATCCCGGACCCAGGGCCATGACCACGCCGAAGAGGACGAGGAGTTCGCCTCGGCCGATCCGATCGAGGATCCGCCGCAGCACCCAGACCGCGGGGATGAGCAGGAGCAGTGCCAGTGCCCAGGGGCTGGGCGGCTCCTCACCGGCAATGGTGATGAAGGCGACGGCGGCGAGGTCCTGCAGGACCAGGATGGCGATGGCGATCTGACCATAGTAGGAGCCGTCGTCCGACCGGTCCTCGAGGACCTTGACGACGAGGACCGTCGAGGAGAACGAGAGCGCGAATCCCAGCAGAGCCAGCGTGCCGAAACCCCCACCGACGCTGACGACGCCGATGACGGTGGCGAACCCGATGGTTCCGGCGCCGAGGAGGACGACCGTGACCATGTGCAGCAGCGCGGTCCCGTGGGCCTCGGGTTGGAGCAGGGAGCGCAGGTCGAATTTCAGGCCGATCGTGAACAGGAGGAGCACGACGCCGAGGTCGGAGAACTCCTGCAGACCGGCGAAGGCGGTGAAGCCGAAGAGGTGGAGGCAGAATCCCGCGGCGAGGAACCCGACGAGGGGTGGGATGCGGATCTCGTGGGCGAGGATGCCGAAGGCCAGGGCGGCGGCGATGGTGATGACGATGTCTGCCATGCCGTCCTCCTCGCTCGGCCGCTGTCTCAGCGGGCGTCTTCGCCGCCGCGTCTATGTCAAAGCTATCAGGGCCGGAGCAGGCGCCGCAGGTTCTCCAACCTCTCCGCCATGGACCGCTCCATGCCGTTGCCCGTCGGGGTGTAATAGCGTTTGCCGCGCAGTGATTCGGGCAGGTACTCCTGATCCGCAACCCCGTGCGGAAAGTCATGCGAGTACTTATAGCCTTCACCGTGGCCGAGTTCCTTCGCACCCGGATAGTGGGCGTCGCGCAGATGAGTGGGGACCTGCCCGGCCAGACCGTTCTTGACATCGGCGATCGCGGCATCGAGCGCCCGGTAGCTCGCGTTCGACTTCGGAGCCAGCGCCAGGTAGGTGACCGCCTCGGCGAGGGGAATCCGCCCTTCGGGCATGCCGATGTTCTGCACCGCCGTCGAGGCGGCCACGGCGATGGGCAGCGCCTGTGGGTCGGCCATGCCGATGTCCTCGGCGGCGGAGATGACGACGCGGCGGGCGATGAAGCGCGGGTCCTCACCGGCGACGATCATCCGCGCCAGATAGTGCAGTGCGGCGTCGACATCCGAGCCGCGGATGGATTTGATGAACGCGGAGACGACGTCGTAATGCTGATCGCCGTTCTTGTCATACCGCAGCACCGTCTCACTGCTCGCCTCGGCGCAGGCCCCCTCGGTGATGAGGATCGGCGGGGTGTCGTCCTCGGCCTGAGCGGCAGCGATGCCTGCGGCGGCCTCGAGCACTGTCAGGGACCGCCTGGCATCGGCACCGGCGATGCGGACGATGAAGGCCCGTGCTTCGTCGCTGAGTTCGAAGCCGCCGGCCAGGCCGCGATCGGATTCGACGGCACGATCGAGGAGGTTGCCGATCGCCTCGTCGTCGAGCGGCCGCAGGGTGAGCAGCAGCGAACGGGACAGCAGCGGGGAGATGACCGAGAACGACGGGTTCTCCGTCGTGGCCGCCACCAGCACGACGAGGCGGTTCTCCACCGCCGGAAGCAGTGCGTCCTGTTGAGCCTTGGAGAAGCGGTGGATCTCATCGAGGAAGAGCACGGTCGTTCTGCCGTACATCTCACGTTCGCGGCGGGCGTTCTCGATGACCTGGCGGACGTCCTTGACCCCGGCGGTGATCGCCGAGAGTTCGACGAAGGTGCGTCCCGGAGCGTGCGAGATCACGTGTGCGAGCGTCGTCTTCCCGACCCCGGGAGGACCCCACAGGATCACCGAGGAGGCCCCCGCCCGGTCTCCCCCGCTGGCTTCGACGAGCTGGTTGAGCGGGGATCCGGGGAACGTCAGATGCTCCTGTCCGACCACCTCGGCGATGGTGCGTGGACGCATCCGCACCGCCAGCGGATCGAGCGCCCGCCCGGTCGACGAGGATCCGGAGGAACCGGCGAAGCCCGGGCCAGGTGATTCCTGGTCCGGGCCGTCGGAGAACAGATTCGGTTCCTGGCTCATCAGGACTCGGTGTCGTCGTCTTCCGGTTCGTAGTCGACGCCGGCCTCGGCCCTCTGGGCGTCGGTGATCGGAGCCGGAGCCTGGGTCAGCGGGTCGAATCCGCCGCCGGACTTCGGGAACGCGATGACCTCACGGATCGAATCGACCCCGGCCAGCAGGGACACGATGCGGTCCCAGCCGAAGGCGATGCCGCCGTGCGGGGGTGCACCGAACTTGAAGGCCTCGAGGAGGAAGCCGAACTTCTCCTGCGCCTCTTCCTCGGTGATGCCCATGATCGTGAAGACGCGCTCCTGCACATCCTTGCGGTGGATGCGGATCGAGCCTCCGCCGATCTCGTGGCCGTTGCACACGATGTCGTAGGCGTAGGCCAGGGCGGCACCGGGATCGGATTCGAGAGAATCGAGGAATTCGGGCTTCGGCGCGGTGAAGGCGTGGTGGACGGCGGTCCACTGTCCTCCGCCGACGGCCACGTCGCCGGCGGCCTGCGCATCGGCGGCGGATTCGAAGAGCGGCGCGTCGACGACCCACACGAACGCCCAGTCGCCGTCCTTGATGAGTCCCGTGCGTTCGGCGATCTCGTTGCGGGCAGCACCGAGGAGGGCGCGGGAGTCGTTCGGGGACCCGGCGGCGAAGAAGATCGCGTCGCCCGGGTTTGCTCCGGCCGCCTCGGCGAGGCCTGCCTTCTCGGCATCGGAGATGTTCTTGGCCACGGGACCCGACAGGGTGCCGTCCTCACCGATGAGCACGTAGGCCAGGCCCTTCGCGCCGCGCTGCTTGGCCCAGTCCTGCCAGGCGTCGAGCTGACGGCGGGGCAGAGAACCGCCGCCGGGGTAGACGACGGAGCCGACGTAGTCGGACTGGAAGACGCGGAACGGGGTGTCGGCGAAGAACTCCGTGAGGTTGGTCAGCTCGAGGCCGAAGCGCAGGTCGGGCTTGTCCGAACCGTACTTCTCCATCGCCTCGTGGTAGGTGATGTGCGGGATCGGCGTGGTGATGTCGTAGCCGATGAGCTTCCACAGAGCCGTGAGGATCTCCTCGGCCAGGGCGATGATGTCGTCCTGCTCGACGAAGGAGGCCTCGATGTCGAGCTGGGTGAACTCGGGCTGACGGTCGGCGCGGAAGTCCTCGTCGCGGTAGCAGCGGGCGATCTGGTAGTAGCGTTCCATGCCGGCGACCTGGAGCAGCTGCTTGAACAGCTGCGGCGACTGCGGCAGGGCGTACCAGGAGCCCGGCTTGAGACGTGCGGGGACCAGGAAGTCCCGGGCGCCCTCGGGCGTCGACTTCGTCAGCGTCGGGGTTTCGATCTCGACGAAGTCATGAGCATCGAGGACCGACCGTGCCGCTTTGTTGACGTCGGAGCGCAGACGGATCGACTTCGCCGGACCCGACCGGCGCAGGTCGAGGTAGCGGTAGCGCAGGCGAGTCTCTTCACCGACGGTGCCGGAGTCCTCGGCGTGATCCGAGACCTGGAACGGCAGGGCCGCGGCCTCGGAGAGCACCTCGACGGCGGTGTCGACGATCTCGATCTCGCCGGTGGGCAGGTTCGGGTTCGTGTTGCCCTCGGGACGCGGGGAGACTGTGCCGGTGGCCTTGACGACGGTCTCATTGCGCAGCTGGTGGGCGTCGTCCTCGCGGACGACGACCTGCACGATTCCCGAAGCGTCACGCAGATCGATGAAGGCCACACCTCCGTGATCGCGACGACGATCGACCCACCCGGTGAGGGTGACGGTTTCTCCTGCGTTCGCGGCTCGCAGGCTTCCGGCTTCGTGGCTTCGCAGCACCTAGGGCTCCTTAGTGATGTTGATGTTCAGCGCGTGACCAATGATAGTCGCTCACGACCGGCGGCCCGCACTCGCCTCGACGACGGGTGCGGGCACGACCGGTGAACGTGTTCAGGTCCCGTAGACCCGTGGCCAGAGGTCGTCCTCGGGCGGGGTCCAGGTGGCCGGATCGGCCGCGGACTGCTCGCCGGAGCGGATGTCCTTGACCTCGTGACCGGATTCTCCGTCGGTGAACCACACGAAGGGGATGTCGCGGCGTTCGGCGTAGCGGATCTGCTTGCCGAACTTCGCGGCGTTCGGCGAGACCTCGCACGGGATGTCCCTGGCGCGCAGCTCGGTGGCCACGGCATCGGCTTCGCCCCGACGGGCTTCGTCGGTCACGGCCACGACGACCGCCGAGGGCGTGCCGCGGGTGGCGCGGATGTTCGAGTCCTCGCCGAGGATGAATGCCATCAGACGGGAGACGCCGATGGACATGCCCACACCCGGATAGTTCTTCTTCCCGACCGTGACCAGCGAGTCGTATCGACCGCCGGAGGACACGGAGCCGAGCTCCTCGTGACCGATCAGCTGCGTTTCGTAGACGGCTCCCGTGTAGTAGTCGAGTCCGCGAGCGATCTTGAGCTGGGCGACGACGACGCCCGGAGCCCGCTCGTGGGCGGCGCGCAGCATCGTCGTCAGCGAGTCGAGGCCGGCATCGAGCAGCGGGTGTTCGACGCCGAGGGCGCGGACCTCGTCGGCGAAGTCCGGAGAGTCCGATTCGATGGCGGCCAGCTGCAGGCACAGCTGCTGCTGCTTCTCATCGGCGCCGGCCTCGGCGGCGAGCAGCTTCGCGACCTCGTCGGGCCCGATCTTGTCGTATTTGTCCAGGCACCGCAGCACGGCCTGGATGTTCGTCAGTCCGATGCCGCGGGCGAAGCCTTCGAGCAGGCGACGATCGTTGACGACGATTTTGATGCCCGGGACGCCCAATGGTGCGAGGCGTCTGAAGGCGTCGGCGACAGCCAGGGGGATCTCGACCTCGAAGTGGCCGGGCAGCTCACCATCGGCGATGACGTCGATATCGGCCTGGATGAACTCGCGGTAGCGGCCGGCCTGCGGCCGTTCGCCTCGCCAGACGGGTTGGACGCGGGCGGCCTTGAACGGGAAGCTCAGTTCGTTCGCATTGTCGGCGATGTAGCGGGCCAGCGGCACGGTGAGGTCGAAGTGCAGTCCCAGCGGATTGCGCTCGGCGCCGTCGGAGTGCAGACGGGAGACGGCGAAGATCTCCTTGTCGATCTCCCCGTCCTTGGCCAGCTGGCTGATCGGTTCGACGGCGCGGTGGTTGAGGGCGGAGAACCCGTGCAGAGCGAAGGTGTGTTCGAGCGTGTCGATGATGGTCTTCTCGATCACGCGTTCGGCCGGTAGCCGTTCCGGGAATCCGGACAGACGGGCTGACTTCGCCATGGTGCTCCTTGCTTTCGGTGCGATGTGGTTCTTGCTGTGGTGGGCGCTCGTGGTCAGAAGAAGGGATTCGAGGCCAGTTCCCGACCGACGCGGGAGGCCGGACCGTGTCCAGGATAGATGGGCACGTCGGGCAGGTCGGCGAAGAGCCGCAGTGAGTCCTGCATCGCCTGGGCATCTCCCCCGGGCAGGTCCACGCGGCCGATGGCCCCGGCGAAGACGACGTCGCCGGTGAAGATGATCTCCTCGTCGCCGTCGCTCACGCGCAGCAGCGTCGAGCCCTCGGTGTGTCCCGGTGCGGCGACGGCCGTGATGGTCAGTCCCGCGATCTCGAAGCTCCGACCGTCGTGCACGTCGATGACATCCGGGGTCGTCCAGTCGGCGACGAGTGGCGCGAGCATCGGAGCGAACTGGGGGCTGAGCGTCGAAGCCGGATCGTCGAGCCGGTACCGATCGGCCCCGCCGAGGTGGACGGGCACGTCCCAGCGTGCGAGCACGTTGGTCAGGCCCAGGATGTGATCGGGATGGCCGTGGGTGAGGAAGATCGCCTGCGGGTCCAGTTCCTCCTCGGCCAGGAGGCGCTCGAGACCCGGTGCGCAGTCGTAACCGGAATCGATGAGGATGCAGTCGCTGCGGCCCTCGGCTCGCACGGCATAGCAGTTGACGTCGAGGAATTCGGCGTGGGTTGTGAATACATCCATGTGCAAAGTCTATCTGGCAGCGTCCTGATGGTTATGCTGGGATAACGTCTATCCCACAATCGAGTGATCGGCGGGTGTGAAGACCTGCCGGTTCGACCGATGGAAACAAGGTGAGAACCATGTCGACCCCGACACCGAAGCCGACCCCCCGCCCGTCGTCTCTGCCCCGCCCGCAGGCGGCACAGGTGGTCAATGCCAGCCATATCGACCACGACGCCGAGGTGGCGCGCGCGGTGACGCACGGTCGCGCCGATGCAGACGGCAGCGTATTCGTCACGACGACCGAGGGTGAGCGTGCGGTCGGACAGTACCCGGATGCCACCCCCGACGAGGCGCTCGAGTACTTCGCGAAGAAGTACGTCGAGCTCGTCGAGAGTGCGGCTCTGCTGCGCAATCGTCTGTCTGCCGGTGCCCCGGGACGCGAGATCGTGGCCGCGGCCACGACGCTCAAGGAGTCGTTGCCCGAGGCCAATGTCGTCGGCGATCTCAAGGGGCTGAGTGCGACGCTGGACACTCTCATCTCCGATGCCGAATCCACCGAGTCCCGCCAGGCCGCGAAGGCTCAGGCAGCGAAGCTCGCCGCCGCAGAGGAGCGGGAGGAACTCGTCACCGAGGCGGAGTCCCTGGCCAAACAGGACCCGTCGAAGATCCAGTGGAAGCAGTCGGGTGCGCGTCTGCGTGAGCTCTTCGCGCAGTGGAAGGACATGCAGCGCACCGGACCGCGTCTGCCGCGTTCGGTCGATCAGGAGCTGTGGGGCCGGTTCTCCCAGGCCCGGAACACCTTCGAGCACAAGCGCAAGGAGTTCTTCGCAGAGCTCGACAAAGTCAATGCCGAGGGCAAGCGGATCAAAGAGAAGATCGTCGCCGAGGCGGAGTCGCTCTCGGCCTCGACCGATTTCCGCACGGTGTCGCAGAAGTACAAAGACCTCATGACGCAGTGGAAGCGTGCCCCGCGCGCCTCCCGGAAGGACGATGACGCACTGTGGGCACGGTTCCGTGCCGCTCAGGACGTGTTCTTCTCGGCCCGGGACGCGGAGAACGCCGCGCTCGACGAGGAGTACAAGGGCAACCTCGTCGTCAAGGAGGAGCTGCTGAAGAAGGCGCAGGCGCTGCTGCCGATCACCGACCCGGTGGCCGCGAAGCGGGAACTGCGCACCATTCAGGACGAGTGGGAGGAAGCCGGGAAGGTTCCCCGGGCCGACGTCTCGCGGATGGAGAACGGTCTGCGCGAGGTCGAGCGGGCACTGTCGGAGGCCGAGGAAGCCGCATGGCAGCGCAGCAACCCGGAGACGAAGGCCCGCACCTCCGGAGCGCTGAGCCAGCTCGACGATTCGATCACAGAGCTCGAGAGGAAGCTCGAGGACGCGAAGTCCGGCGGTGACGACAAGGCCGTCGCCGAGGCACAGGACGCCCTCGATGCCCGTCGCGCCTGGCGTGACCAGCTGGCGCAGACGGCCGCCGAACTCGACTGAATCCACAGACAGCGGCGTTCGAGTCGGTGTCTGTCCACAGGCTCGATGCGACCCCTTGCCAACGCCTCCGTACCCGGCGATAGTCGGTGTATGGAGGCGTTGTTTCATCTGCGTGACTACGGGTACGAGCATCTCACCGAGCTCACTCTCGACGGTCTGCTCATCCGTCTGACCGAGACCACGTGGGTGCGCAAGGGGGCGATCCTCTCTCCGGAGGACCGGATGGAGGCTCTGCATTCGCTCGTACCGCCCGGTCTCGTCCTCTCTCATGACAGCGCCTGGTGGGTCCATCGCGGGCTGGGACGAGTGCCGACCCCGCTGAGCTTCATCACCCTTCCGCGACGGCGGTGGATCGCCGATGATGACTTCGACGTCCATGAGATCGCTCTCGCCGACGATGAGTGGCAGCGAATCCGATCACTGCCGATCACACGGGAGGAGAGGACTCTCTACGATGTGCTCCTCCCCCACTTCCACCACCCGAACGGTCAATCCGCCCAAGCGCTGCGCGGCATCATCGATGAGATCCCGACGGGGCTGCGGCGCCGGTTCGGGCTCTATCTCTCAGTGGTCTCCCGCCGCCCTTTCGTGGCCCAGATGAGATCACTGCTCGAGGCCTAGGTGGGCGTTCCGGTCGGAAGAGTCTCGGCAGCGACCGACCATAATGCCCAACCAACGGGCCGTACCTGTCGGCACGGCGCCCAACGGTGCGGATCAGCCGCCGGAGATGCGGTAGACGTCGAAGACGCCTTCGACCTTGCGCACGGCCGAGAGCACGGTGTCGAGGTGGCTGGCATCGCTCATCTCGAAGACGAACTTCGACTGGGCGACACGTGCCCGTGAGGTGCCGACTGAGGCGGAGAGGATGTTGACGTGGGTCTCCGTGAGCACCTTGGTGATGTCGGAGAGCAGTCCCGACCGGTCGAGGGCCTCGACCTGGATCTGCACGAGGTAGACGCCGCTGGTCTTCTCGCCCCATTCGACCTCGACCATCCGTTCGGGTTCGCGTTCGAGGGACACGACGTTCGGGCAGTCGACGCGGTGGACGGAGACTCCGGAACCGCGCGTGACGAAGCCGACGATCTCGTCTCCGGGCACCGGGGTGCAGCAGCGGGCGAGCTTGACGAGCACATCGTCGACGCCCTTGACGCTCACCCCCTCAGATGAGGAGTGGTGCCCCGAGGACTGTCCGGTGCGGTTGCGCGGCTCCGGAGGAAGCACGACCTCGTCGTCATCGTCACCGACCTCCTTGGCGAGCAGGTCGACGACGTGCTGGGCGGAGGTCACGCCGTTGCCGATGGCCGCATACAGGGCGCTGACATCGGGCAGGTGCAGCTCGGTGGCCACGACCTGGAGGGCTTCCTGACTCATCAGGGACGCGGCCGAGATGGAGTGGCGCCGCATCGCCCGGGCCAGCTGTTCGCGGCCGTTCTCGATCGCCTCTTCCCGGCGCTCCTTGGAGAACCACTGGCGGATCTTGCTGCGTGCGCGAGGGCTCCGGACGAATCCGAGCCAGTCGCGGCTGGGCCCGGCGTTCTCGTCCTTGGAGGTGAAGACCTCGACGGAGTCGCCGTTCTTCAGTTCCGTGTCCAGCGCGACCAGGCGCCCGTTGACGCGGGCTCCCATCGTCTTGTGACCGACCTCGGTGTGCACGGCATACGCGAAGTCGATGGGGGTCGCTCCCGAGGGCAGGCTCATCACATCGCCCTTGGGGGTGAAGACGTAGACCTCCTTCGAATTCACCTCGTAGCGCAGGTTGTCGAGGAACTCGTCGGGGTCGCTGACCTCACGCTGCCAGTCGAGCAGCTGCCGCAGCCATGCCGCGTCGTCGACCTCTCCGGCATCGGAGACCTTCACCGAGCGAGCGGTGTTCGAAGTCACTGCCTTCGACGACTTGCCCAGGTCCTTGTACTTCCAGTGGGCGGCGACGCCGAACTCTGCCCTCCGGTCCATCTCATGGGTTCGGATCTGGATCTCGACGGGTTTGCCGGCGGGCCCGATCACCGTGGTGTGCAGGCTCTGGTACATGTTGTACTTCGGCATCGCGATGTAGTCCTTGAAGCGCCCGGGAACCGGGTTCCACCGGGCATGGACGATGCCGAGGGTCGCGTAGCATTCGCGCACGGATTCGACGAGGACGCGGACGCCGACGAGGTCGTAGATGTCGGCGAACTCGTGTCCGCGCACGACCATCTTCTGATAGATCGAGTAGTAGTGCTTGGGTCGCCCGGTGATCGATGCCTCGATGCCGGATTCCCGCAGCTCGCTCTGCAGCTCGCTCGAGACCGTGGCCAGGTACTTCTCACGTTCGGGTGCACGGTCGGCGACGAGTCTGACGACTTCGTCGTAGACCTTGGGGTGGAGGACCTGGAAGGAGAGGTCCTCGAGTTCCCATTTGATCGTGTTCATGCCCAGCCGGTGAGCCAGCGGAGCGTAGATGTCGAGGGTCTCCCTGGCCTTCTTCGTGCTCGAGGAAGCGGGCACGAACCGCCAGGTGCGGGCGTTGTGGAGACGATCGGCGAGCTTGATGACGAGGACGCGGATGTCCTTGGCCATCGCGACGATCATCTTGCGCACTGTCTCGGACTGCGCAGCCTGCCCGTAGGTGAGTTTGTCGAGCTTCGTCACCCCGTCGACCATGGCCGCGACCTCGGAGCCGAACTCCTCGGTCAGGGCGTCGAGGGAATAGGACGTGTCCTCGACGGTGTCGTGGAGCAGGGCCGCGGCCAAGGTCACCGGGAGCATGCCGATCTCGGCGAGGATCGTCGCCACCGCGATCGGGTGAGTGATGTAGGCGTCCCCGGACTTCCGGGTCTGCCCGCGGTGGGCCTCTTCGGCGACCTTGTAGGCACGCACGACGAGGTCGATGTCGGCCTTCGGATGGTTCGACTGCAGGGCTCGGATCATCGGCCCGAGCACCCGTGGGTAGCCGGGGTTGTTCTGGGCCCGGGCCGCCCACCATGCCAGTCGGGAGATGCCTCGCGGACGGCGCGAATCGGCTGAAGAAGCCATTACATCTCCTCTCTGCGGGTCAGACTTCGGCGTGAATCACCGGTGGGACGTCTGCTTCCCCGTTCCTCAAGCGTAGTTCACGCACGGCCTCTTCCTGCTCCTTGACGGCCGGTTCGTTGGCTCGGAGCAGAGCGTAGAGCGGGCTGGCGACGAACAGCGTCGACGACGCTGCCACAATCATACCGATGAACAGGGACAGTGAGATGTCGATGAGCGTTCCCGCGTTGAGCGCCAGCGCACCGATGAAGAGGATCGACGCCACGGGCAGCACGGACACCACGGTCGTGTTGATCGAGCGCACGGTCGTCTGATTGACGCCGAGGTTGACGAGCTCGGAGAACTTGAGGTTGCGTTTGTCCTTGAATCGGGCCGTATTCTCGCGGATCTTGTCGAAGACGACGACCGTGTCATAGAGCGAGAAGCTCAAGACGGTGAGGAAGCCGATGATCGCTTCGGGGGTGACCTCGATGCCGGTGGCCGAGTAGATGCCCATGGTCACGACCATGACGACGATGAGTCCGATGATCGCAGCCAGCGACATCTTCCACGTACGGAAGTACAGCGCCATGACGATCATCGCGATCGCCACGAAGATCACGAGCGCGCGGACCATCTTCTCGGTGACGTCCTGGCCCCATTCGGGACCGACGAACGTGGAGGTCACGTCCTCGGTCTGGACGCCGTAGCCGTCGACGAGTGCGTCGCGGACCTGCTGCATCTGGTCGTCCGAGAGCTGGTTCGTCTCGATCTGCACCGCGGTGTCCCCGGTCGGCGTCAGTCGCGGTTCGGAACCGGAGACGGCATCGTTGACGATGCCCTCACCCTTGGGCGCCGAGGTGTCGCTGACGTGGTCGATCTGGAACTGCGAACCGCCCTTGAAGGCGATGCCGAAGTTGAATCCGGCGATGAAGGGCACGAGCAGGGACAGGATCACGAGGACCCCGGCGATGCTCAGCCACAGGTTCGCCTTGCCGACGAAGGGGATCGATGTCTCTCCGTTGTGGAGGCGATTGCCCCAGGCAAAGAACCGTTTCACTTGTCTGCCTCCTTGCCCTCTTCGGCAGCCTTCTTCTCGGCGGCGCGTCTGGCCGCTTTCCGTTCGGCGATCGATCCGCCGTTGAGTCGGGACTTCGCTGCGGTCTCCTTCGCCGAGGCGGCCGGGCCGTCGGTCTCGGATGTGCCCTCGGGATCGGCCGGGTCCTCAGACTCGGCTGAGTCATCCGCGTCGGCCGACGTATTCGACTCCGCCGAATCGTCCGCGTTCGCATCAGCCTCGGTCAAGGAGTCGTCGGTCCTCGACCAGGTAGTGCCCTCAGAATCGTCCGTGGTCACCGACTCGTCGTCGGATTCCTCGACCTGCTTCCGACGTCTGCGTTCGGCGATCGTCGGTCCCGCGGCAGCCGCCCCGTCGGTCGACCCGCGCTTCTTCGACTTCTTCGCCGGTTTCGCATCGGCAGCCTGACTCGTCTCGGCCGACGTGTCCTCGGCGGTGAGTCCGACCTTGCGCAGGCGGGCCTTCTCCCGTCGCCTGGCCTCCGGGGACTTGTCGCTGTCGTCGATGGACAGGCCGAGCGCCCCGCGATAGGCGGCGGGTTTGACGCCGAGGAGTCGCGGGTCCATGCCCGAGAGCGGATGCCCCTGGCCGAAGAACTTCGTCCGGGCGAGAACCTCGAGCATCGGGTGGGTGAAGAGGAAGACGACGATGACGTCGACGATCACGGCCAGACCGAAGGTGAACGCGAATCCGCGCACCGAACCGACGGCCAGGATGTAGAGGATGATCGCGGCGAGCATGTTCACGCCCTTGGAGGCGTAGATCGTGCGCTTCGCCCGATCCCAGCCGACTTCGACGGCCGAGAGCAGATTGCGGCCACTGCGCAGCTCGTCTCTGACGCGTTCGAAATAGACGATGAACGAGTCCGCGGCCATGCCGATGCCGATGATGATACCGGCGAGACCGGCCAATGAGAGCCGATAGCCGTATCTCCACGAGGACAGGAGCAGCAGCAGATACGTCAGCACGCCGACGACCACGAGGCTCGAGACCGTGACGAGGCCGAGCACCCGGTACTGCAGCAGCGAGTAGATGACGACGAGGATGAGACCGGCCAGGCCGGTGAAGATGCCGATCTTCAGGAAGTTCGATCCCAGGGTCGGTGAGATCTGCTCTTCGCTCTGGACCTGGAAGCTCAACGGCAGCGAACCGTTCTTGAGCTGGTCGGCCAGAGTCTGGGCCGAATCGAGGGTGAAGTTGCCCGAGATCTCCGCGTTGCCGTCGGTGATTGCGGCGTTCGACGTCGGTGCGGAGAGCACGAGGCCGTCGAGTTCGATGGCGAACTGGTTGTACGGCTGCTGCTTTCCGGTGATGTCCGAGGTGATCTGCTTGAAGATCTCCCGACCGGTGGAGTCGAACTTGAGGTTGACGGCCGGCTGGTTGGTCTGGACGCCGTTGGCCCCCGACTGGTATCCGGCGCTGGCGTCGGCGAGGTGGTCACCGGAGAGTTCGACGGGACCGAGGATGTACTTCGCCTGGCCGTCCTCGGAACACGCGACGACCGGTTTGTCGGCGGGCTGCTGCTGACCGCCCGTGCGGTTCTTCTTATTCGAACAGTCGAGCTCGCTGTACTTCTTGATGATCGACTCGGTCTGCCATTCGCTGGTGTCCTTCTCCGGGTCGAACAGCGGCCGCGGGGTCGAGTCGGTGACCTTCGTGTCATCGCTCGATCCGCTGCCCTCGGTCTTCTCCGAGGCGGGTTCGCTCGCCGATCCCGAGGACTCTTCACCGGTCGATGACGTCTTGTCCGAGTCCTTCGCCGAGGTGGTTCCGCCCGGTTTGGCGACCTCGCCGCCGCCGGACGGAGCCTGGTCCTGCCCCTGTGTGTCGCCCTGAGAGCCCTGACCCTCGCCCTGCGATGCGGAGTCGCCTCCGGTGAGGTCTTCGATCCGCTTGCGCTCTTCGTCGCTCAGTCCGTCATCGGAACCAGAGGAATCGCCTTTGTCGCTGCTTTCGCCGCTTTCCTCCTGCTCCTTCTGGATCTGCTCCTGGGACCGCGGGTCTCCGACGAGCGCGACTCGTCGGAAGACCAGCTGTGCGGACGAGCGAACCAGGTTCCGGGTCTCCTCATCGGGGTTGCCAGGGAGGTTGACGACGATGTTGCGATCGCCCTGCGTCGTGATCTCCGCTTCGGAGACACCCGTCGAGTCGACGCGCTGACGGATGATCGCCACGGCCTGATCGAGCTGCTCCTTGCTGATGTCCGTATCCTTCGACACCTGCGGTTCGAGGATGATCGATGTTCCGCCTTCGAGGTCGAGGGCGAGTTTGGGACTCGCCGTGGCATTCGACCAGATGACGCCCGCGGCGATGACGCCGGCGAGGACGAGGGTGACGATCACCAGCCACAGGAAGCGCAGACCAGGGCGTGGCTTTTCTTCGATATCGGACACGTTTCAGCTTTCGATCGGGAGCAGAGTGCGCGGTCGGATCAGTTCTTCTTGTCGGTGTCCGAATCGGTCGAATCGGCCTCATCGACGTCCGAATCGATCTCGGCGGCGTCATCGGCCCCGTCGGATTCGGCAGCGGACTCGTCGGAGACAGAAGCCTCGACGTCGGAGTCTGCGTCGGCCGGCTCGACTGCTGTGTCATCCGCCCCTGCGATCGTGTCGCTCGATTCGGCCACGTCTGTGCTCTCGGAATCGATGTCGGAGTCCTTCTCGGCACGCTTGCGAGCGTTCATGGCGTCGAGTTCGGCATCGGTGATGGCGGGCTTCTCGCCATCGGTCTCCGCTGCGGCACCCTCGGCATCGGCGGCAGAAGCGTCAGCGGCTGGGGCGTCGGCTGCGGGCGCGTCGACGGCGGTCGCTGCCTCGGGGTTGTCGATCTGGCCGATGGCCTGACGGTGGACGCGCAGAACCGTGCCGGGACCTGATTCGATGGTCACCTGGTTGTTCTCCTCATCGATCGAGAGGACCGTTCCGAAGACACCGAAGGTCGTCATCACGGTAGCGCCGGGCACGAGGCCCGATTTGATCTGCTCCGCACGCGCTTTCTGCTTACGCCGAGAATTGAACAGGAAAAAGATCAGCAGCGCGGCAAGCGCAAGAGGGATCAGCAAATCCACAGATATCAGCCTTTCATAGGAATGAACCAGTGATCCAGCTTAGTGCGTCCTCACTGCCCATGGCGAACTCAATTGCCGGGTTCAGTACTCATAGTTTGCTGGGATCTGCATTTCCAGGTGCTTCCAGGCAGCCGCAGTGGCCACTCGCCCCCGTGGGGTGCGGCTGATGAGCCCCTCCCGCACGAGGTACGGCTCTGAGACGGTTTCGACGGTGTCGGCCTCTTCGCCGACGGAGACCGCAAGGGTCCCCAAACCCACCGGTCCCCCGCCGAAGCGCTTGCACAGCACATGCAGGACCGAGCGGTCGAGGCGGTCGAGGCCGAGCCCGTCGACTTCGTAGACCTCCAGCGCGTTGAGGGCAGCGTCGAGATCGATGACGCCGGTGCCGCGCACCTGGGCCCAGTCGCGGACTCGGCGGAGCAGCCGGTTGGCGATGCGCGGGGTGCCGCGGGAGCGGGTGGAGATCTCTTTGAGCCCGGCAGGCTCGGCATCGATGCCGAGCATCCGCGCCGAACGGTGGAGCACGGTGAGCAGATCGGCACTCGAGTAGAAGTCGAGCAGTGCGGTGAAGCCGAAGCGATCGCGCAGCGGTGCCGGCAGCAGACCGGATCGGGTGGTGGCCCCGACGAGGGTGAACTGCGGCAGGTCGAGCGGGATCGCGGTGGCACCGGGGCCCTTGCCGACGATGACATCGACGCGGAAGTCCTCCATCGCCACGTAGAGCATCTCCTCGGCGGCTCGAGCCATCCGGTGGATCTCATCGATGAAGAGGACTTCACCCTCCTCGAGGGAGGAGAGGATCGCCGCGAGGTCTCCGGCGTGCTGCACGGCCGGACCGGAGGTCACGCGCAGGCTCGAGTTCATCTCGTGGGCGATGATCATCGCCAGAGTGGTCTTGCCGAGTCCGGGAGGTCCGGAGAGCAGAACGTGGTCGGGGGCCTTCTGCCTGGCCTTCGCGGCGTCGAGGACGAGGGAGAGCTGTTCGCGCACCTGCGGCTGGCCGATGAAGTCGGCCAGGCCCTTCGGGCGCAGGGCCGCCTCGGCGTCGCGTTCAGCGGTCTCGGCGCGCCCGGAGACGAGCCGGCCGCGTTCGGCCCCGGTCATCCCCTGGTCGCCGAAGTCCATCTCATAGGACTCGGCGTCGAAGCGGCCTGCGTGCTCGGATCCGGATGTCATTTGCGCGCACCCAGGACCTTGAGCGCGGCCTTGAGGATGACGGAGGTGCCGGCCTCGGCTCCGGTCTCCTTGACGACCTCGGCCACGACCTCCTCGGCCTGTGCTTCCTTCCAGCCGAGCCCGACGAGCGCGTCGACGACCTGCTGGTTCTCGCCGCCGAAGGACAGGGGCGGTCCGGGCGCGGAGGCGGAGAGCTTCGGCAGCTTGTTCTCGAGTTCGAGAATGATCCGCGAGGCGCCCTTCTTCCCGATGCCCGGCACCTTGGTCAGGGCGTTCGCATCCTGTGAGGCGATCGCCGCGGAGAGTTCGTCGGGGCCCATCACGGACAGGATGGCCATCGCGAGTCGGGGGCCGATTCCGGAGATGGACAGAAGGACCTCGAAGGTGTGGTTCTCATCCTCGGTGGCGAATCCGTAGAGGGTCAGCGAGTCCTCCCGCACCACGAGGCTGGTGACGAGTTCGATCTCCGCTCCGTGGCGGGTGTGCGTGAGGGTGTCCGGGGTGACGTGGACCTTGCGGCCGACGCCGTAGGTGAGGACGACGAGGTGGTCAGCTGCGATCCGATGCACCGTACCGCTGAGGAAACTGATCACGAACTGCCTTTCGAGTGGGAACACGTGTACGAATACACCCTAGCAGGAGCCGTGTGTCCCGCCGGGTGCGGCACGCCCGCACGCCGGCGTCGAGGCGTGCGGCTATTTTGCTCGGCGCATCGCCTCGGCCCACTGCTGCTGGGCCTTCGTCAGCCCCGATCCTTCCCGACCGGCGGACTTGCGCTGGGTGAGATCCTTGTTCTGCCCCGGGGTGGATTGGGCCGACAGCGCCCCTCTCCAGGAATGGCAGATGGCGATCGCCAGGGCATCGGCGGCGTCGGCGGGCTTCGGCGGTGCCTCGAGTCCGAGGATCCGCGTGACCATCGTCGTCACCTGCTTCTTGTCGGCTCGACCGGAGCCGGTGATCGAAGCCTTGACCTCGGAGGGAGTGTGCATGGCCACGGGCAGTCCGCGGCGGGCGGCCAGTCCCATCGTCAGCCCGGAGACCTGGGCGGTGCCCATGATCGTCGAGACGTCGTTGCGGGCGAAGACCCGCTCGATCGCGACCATGTCCGGACGGTACTCGTCCAGCCAGGTGTCGAACGCCTCGGCGATGGCGCCGAGGCGGAGGTCGACGGAGTCCGCGGACGGTGTCCGCAGGACGTCGACGGCGACCATTCTCGCCTTCCGCGCGGGCAGGGTGTCGATGACACCCAGCCCGCAGCGGGTCAGGCCGGGGTCAACGCCGAGGATGCGCATCAGGCATCGAGTTCGGCGAGGACCTCGTCGCTGACGTCGGCGTTCGAGTACACGTTCTGGACCTCGTCGCTGTCTTCGAGTGCGTCGATGAGGTTGAAGACCTTCTGCGCGGTCGCCGCGTCGAGGCTGACCTCGAGTTCGGGGACGAACGAGGCCTCGGCCGAGTCGTAGTCGATTCCGGCGTCGACGAGGGCCGTACGAACGTCAACGAGGTCGGTGGCCTCACAGATGATTTCGAACTTGTCGCCCGATTCCTTGACCTCTTCGGCGCCGGCATCCATCGTCGCCAGCAGCACGGCCTCTTCGTCGGTCTCCTCCGCATTGACGGTGATGACGCCCTTGCGGTTGAAGTTGTACGTCACCGATCCGGGGTCGGCCATCGAGCCGCCGTTGCGGGTCACGGCCACACGCACTTCGGAGGCCGCACGGTTGCGGTTGTCCGTGAGGCATTCGATGAGCAGTGCCACGCCGCCCTGGGCGTAGCCTTCGTACATGATCGTCTCGTAGTTGACTGCCGAGCCGTCGAGTCCGCCGCCGCGCTTGACCGCGCGGGTGATGTTGTCGGCGGGAACCGAGTTCTTCTTCGCCTTCTGGATCGCGTCGAAGAGCGTCGGGTTGCCGTCGGGATCAGGTCCACCGTTGCGAGCGGCAACCTCGATGTTCTTGATCAGCTTGGCGAAGAGTTTGCCGCGCTTGGCATCGATGGCAGCTTTCTTGTGTTTAGTCGTTGCCCATTTGGAATGACCTGACACTGGTGTTCCTTCCTGTAGTTCAGCCTCTCAAGTCTATATGCTCGCAGAGGCGCTCTGCTCCCTGCCCATCGTCACCGGCGGCTGCCGGGGACCATGGGCGCTCAGTCGATGACCAGCGGAACTTCGGGCACGGAGCCCGTCGTGGCCAGATCGATCAGGCCGAGCAGGTTCTTCGGGTAGATCGTCTCCGTCGTCGACATCAGGTCCTCACGTGTCCACCAGCGGAATTCGAGGAGGCTGCGCTTCTCGATGTCCGTCCACACCGCGTCCTCGAGTTCGATGTCCTCGGTCGTGCGGAAGGCGAAGTAGGTCTCGAGCTGCCGCAGCTTCTTCTCGGTGAATTCGAAGACTTCGTCGCGCGTGGCCAGGGGGCCGATGAGTTCGTGGGGTTCGCATTCGATCCCGGTCTCTTCGGCGAGTTCGCGTGCGGCGGTCTGTGCGGCGGATTCGCCGAGTTCGGAACCGCCGCCGCAGGTCATCCACCACTGGTGGCTGGGCGTGAGCAGATCCTGGGCTCGAATCAGGAGAACCTCGTCGCGCTCATTGAGTAATACGACCCGTGAGGCTTTACGAGGTTTCATGGTTCTCCAGTGGTCGACGGCGAGGGGAGGCAAGTGTTTGCAGAATAGTGATGCTGGGGGTTTTCGGCAAGAGCCCGAAGTGGGCCCAGAGAACGATATCGGCATCGGGGTCTTCCCTCCAAGTCGGGAAGGCTCTCGGACGGAGATACACTCTCGGACGCAGACTCACGACGGAGTCGGTGGATCGCCACGGCGGCGCTGCGGGAGTTCATGGGTTCAGTCGGCGGGTGCGGCACCGGCGACACCGGCGGCATCGCTCTCACCCGCGGCGGCCTGCCCCGCAGCGGCATCGCCCGGGCCGGTCTCAGCACCGGCCAGATGTCGGTCCCACCAGTCGAGGATCGCTTCGAAGCGCTGCCGGCGATGGCGCGGCTGTCCTGACCGGGAGAGTTCGTGGTTCTCTCCGGGGAAGACGAGCATCTCGGTCTCCACGCCGGCGCGCTGCAGAGCCGCATAGTACTGCTGGGCCTGTTCGAAAGGACAGCGCAGGTCGAGTTCCGAGTGCATCACCAGCGTCGGAGTTCCCACCTTGTCCGCATGAGCCAGAGGTGACTGCCGTTCGATCGCCGCTCGGCTGCGGGTCGTGTATTCCTCGGTGAAGAAGCGTCCGATGTCCGAGGTGCCCACGAAGCTGTCCGGGTCGAGGTATCCGCGTTCGACGATCGCGGCGCGGAAGCGGTGATCGGCAGCGATGGTCATCGCGGTGAGGTAGCCGCCGTAGGATCCGCCCTGGATGCCGAGGCGATCGGCGTCGAGGTCCGGATTCGCCGCCAGCGCGTGGTCGAGCACGGCGAGGACGTCGGACATGGCCGGCGCCGCCATGTCGCCTTGGACGGCGGTCCCCCAACTGCGGGTGCGACCGCCCGAACCGCGCGGGTTCGAATACACGACCGCGTATCCGGCCGAGGTGAGCACCTGAGTCTCGTCGAACCAGGAGTGGGTGTACTGCGCGAAGGGTCCGCCGTGGATGTTGAGGATGACCGGGAACGGTCCCTCACCCTGCGGCTTCGCCAGCCAGCCGGTGATCGTGCCGCCTTCGCCGGGCACTCGCAGCACTTCGGGAAGCACGGAGTTCGCCGGCGCGGGATGCTGCAGGTCGATGACGGGGAGATCCACCGCCGAGGTGGTGCTGAGGTCGAGGCGTCCGAGCACTGCCGGGGATTCCGGGGTGGACCCGGTGAAGACGAGGGTGCCCGCGCCTGTGCCGGCGTCGTCGGCCGTCTCGAAGCCAGCAACGTCGAAGCCGGTGATAACGGTCGTGTCGTCGCTGAGGAAGGTCAGTTCGTCGAGCCCGAGACCCGCGGCTCCGAGGTCGATGCGCACGAGGCGGGAGGCTCCGTCGGAGTCGACGACGACGATCGCCTCTCCCCCGTTGATCTGCGGACGGATCGGGGCCAGGGCCACGGTCTCGGGATCGGTCAGCCGCCTCGTCGATCCGGTGTGAAGGTCATGGACGAAGAGTCCGGGCATCTGCCCGACGAAGTCGAGTTCGTCCCGGGTCAGGGCGTTGCCGAGCAGCAGCACGGTGTCCTCGTCGATCCACACGTGCAGGCTCACGTCCATCGGCGGCAGGTCGAGCGGGCGTGACTCCTCGAGGCCGAGCAGCCACACGGTGCTGCGCAGATCGGGCCGCCCGTGATCGGGTTCGACCGCGGCGATCACGCTCGCCCAGTGTCCGCCCGGGGAGAACTGCGGGTCGTGCACATCGGACTCAGGGGTCGTCAGCAGGGTCGACAGCGGCACCTCGGCGGCGCCGCGCAGTCCGGCCTTCCCCAGCCCGGGTTCGGCGAGGTCGACGAGGAACGCCCGGGAGGGACGGTCGCCGGTGTAGCCGAGCCCGTTGGCGAGGTATTTCGAGGACGAGATCCGCCGCGGAGCCTCCTCGGCGGCGGGGACGTCGTCATCGGAGCCGTAGCGACCGGGCTCGGCCACCCGTGCGGTGTAGAGGGCACGGCTCCCGGTGTCGTCGAGGGCGAATTCGGACACGCCGAGGTGGTTGTCGGTGATCTGGTGCGCCGACTCCAGGGTGGGGCCGGCAAAGAGCTGAGGGGCTGCCTTCTTCTCGGCGCCGAGGTATCCCGACCAGTTCTGCCCCACCTGTGGGGCAGAGTCGTTCCACGCGTGGGTGAGCCGGCGGGAGCTGGTCTCGGTGAGTGCGAACAGTTGGGACAGGTAGGTGTTCGACTCGAGGTCGGGACGGCGGATCGTGATGACGGCCTCATCGCCGCGCAGCACGGGGGTCGAGTACTCGGCGAGGGTGTCGAGGTCTTCGGGATTCATCGATTCCATTCTTTCGACAGGCGTGCCTGCACATCGGCGTGCACTTGCGGCAGGGCCTTGGTCTGGGCGATCACGGGCAGGAAGTTCGAGTCTCCGCCCCAGCGTGGGACGACGTGCTGGTGCAGGTGGGCGGCGATGCCGGCGCCCGCGACGGGTCCCTGGTTCATTCCCAGGTTGAACCCGTGAGGTCCGGACACGGCGCGGATGACGTGCATCGCCTTCTGCGTGAAGTGAGCGAGTTCGATCGTTTCGTCCTCGCTCAGGTCTGTGTAGTCCGCGACGTGACGGTAGGGGCAGATGAGCAGGTGGCCCGGGTTGTACGGGTAGAGGTTGAGGACGGCGTACACGGTCTCACCGCGCGCGACGATGAGGCCGTCTTCGTCGCTCTTCGACGGTGCGGTGCAGAAGGGGCATTCCTTCTCGCCGTCGTCCTTCGGCTTGTCCTGACCGTCGATATAGACCATCCGGTGCGGGGCCCACAGACGCTGGAAGCCGTCGGGTTCGCCGGGGAACCCGGCGGCCGATTCGGGGAAGGGGATCCCCTCGCCGAGGCTGCCGCCGGATTGGTCCTGTGCCGTCGGGTCGGCGTCGTGGCTCATACCTGGGCCTTGGTCTCGATCGCGTCGAGGATTCGGCGCACCGCCTCGGCGACGGGCACTGCGTTGTCCTGCGATCCGTCGCGGAAGCGGAAGGACACGGCGCCGGCATCGCGGTCCTCTCCGCCGGCGATGAGGGTGAAGGGCACCTTCGACTTCGAGGCGTTGCGGATCTTCTTCGGGAAGCGGTCGTCGCTGTCGTCGATCTCGACCCGGACGCCTGCCTTGCGCAGCTGCGCGGCCACCTCGGCGAGGTAGTCGTTGAACTCCTCGGCCACGGGGATGCAGGTGACCTGGACCGGGGCCAGCCAGACGGGGAATGCTCCGGCGTAGTGCTCGGTGAGCACGCCGAGGAAGCGTTCGATGGATCCGAACTTCGCCGAGTGGATCATCACCGGCTGCTGACGGGTGCCGTCGGCGGCGACGTATTCGAGGCCGAAGCGCTCGGGCTGGTTGAAGTCGAGCTGGACGGTCGACATCTGCCAGGTCCGGCCGATGGCGTCGCGGGCCTGGACGGAGATCTTGGGTCCGTAGAAGGCGGCGCCGCCCGGGTCGGGAACGAGTTCGAGCCCGGTCTCCTGAGCCACCTCTTCGAGGACCTGCGTGGCTTCGGCCCACTGTTCGTCGGAGCCGATGAATTTGTCGGCCTTCTTGCCATCCTCGTCGCGGGTGGAGAGTTCGAGGTAGAAGTCGTCGAGTCCGAAGTCGCGCAGCAGGCTGAGCACGAAGTTCAGCAGGTGGCGGATCTCCTTGGCTGCGTCCTCCTGGGCGACGTAGGAGTGCGAGTCGTCCTGAGTCAGCGCTCGGACGCGGGTGAGGCCGTGGATGACGCCGGAGGCCTCGTCGCGGTAGACGGTGCCGAACTCGAACAGGCGCAGCGGAAGGTCGCGGTAGGAGCGTCCGCGGGAGCGGTAGATGAGGTTGTGCATCGGGCAGTTCATCGCCTTGAGGCGGTAGGGGGTGCCCTCCTTGACGATCTCGCCGGTCTCTGCGTCGCGGACCTCGTCGACGGACATCGGCGGGAACATGTTCTCGCCGTAGTAGGGCAGGTGGCCCGAGGTGTAGTAGAGGGTCTCCTTCGAGATGTGCGGGGTGCCGACGTATTCGAAGCCCTCGTCGATGTGGCGGGCGCGGACGTAGTCCTCCATCTCGCGCTTGATCACACCGCCCTTGGGGTGGAAGACGGGCAGGCCGGAGCCGAGCTCCTCGGGGAAGGAGAACAGGTCCATCTCTGCACCGAGCTTGCGGTGGTCGCGACGTTCGGCTTCGGCGATGCGGTCCTGATAGGCCTTGAGGTCGTCCTTGCTCGCCCACGCCGTGCCGTAGACGCGCTGCAGGCTGGCGTTGGCCTGGTCGCCGCGCCAGTAGGCCGCCGAGGCACGGGTGACAGCGAAGCCGTTGCCGATGAGTTTGGTGTTGGGCAGGTGCGGTCCGCGGCAGAGGTCCTGCCACACGACCTCGCCCTTGCGGTCGACGTTTTCGTACACGGTGAGTTCGCCGCTGCCGACCTCGACGGAGGATTCGTCGTCGGAGGACTTGCCCTTGTCGTCGATGAGTTCGAGCTTGTAGGGCTCATTCGCCATACGCTGCCGGGCTTCGTATTCGGTGACGACGACGCGGTTGAAGGTCTGGCCGGCCTTGACGATCTGGGCGGCCTTCTTCTGGATCGCCTTGAGGTCCTCAGGGGTGAAGGGCTCGGCGGCGTCGAAATCGAAGTAGTAGCCGTCGGTGATGTAGGGGCCGATGCCGAGCTTCGTGCCGGGGAAGAGCTCCTGGACGGCCTGGGCGGTCACGTGGCCGGTCGAATGGCGGAGGATGTCGAGTCCGGCGTCGGAGTCGATGGTGATCGGTGCGATCTGGTCACCCGGCTCCAGCTCGCGGCTGAGGTCGGCGGGTTCGCCGCCGAGCCACATCGCAACGACCGTGCGGTCGGAGGAGAAGATCTCCGTTCCGGTCAGCCCCTCTTTCCAAGGGATGCTTTCGCCCGCGCAGTCGATGCTGTCTGCCACTGATCTTCTCCGTTCGTTGAGTCTTCGTTCGAGTGCGTCCTGGTCGAGGACGTCCCGCCATCAGATTCTAGTACCAATTCGGCGGGGCCAAATCAGTTGGGTGGCAGTCGGTCGACTGCCACCCAACTGTGTTCATCGAGGTGTTTCGCGGAGGCCGCGTGAGCCTCTGATCACGCGCGTTCAGCGCATGTTCGGACTGCTTCGCGTCACTGCTTCTTCCATTCGAAGTCCGTGCCGTTGCCGTGGTCCTCGTTCAGCTTGAGCTGGACGTGCATGGCGTCGATGTCGGCCGATTCGACGGCGAAGGCGAATTCGTACGTCTTCTCGCCACCGGCGGGGACGGGATCGGTGAAGGCGAGCGAACCGCGGTAGTTCGAGCCGTCGAACACATCGTCGTAGTCCTTGCCGCTGCCGTCGTTCGCGCTCAGGTCGGACAGCGTCATTTCGACGTCGTCGCTCGAATTGTTCTTCACGGTCATGGTGACCACAGCAATCTGGCCGTTCGTCGAGTCCGCACCCGAGGCAGTCGAACTTGCAGTGCCCGATTTGACCGAAACAGTGGCGGTGAGGTCGTCGCCGATCGTGACTTCGCCGCCCTGTGCGGGGGCAGGGTCTCCACCGTCGGAGCTGTCGGAGCCCTGACTCGGGTCCTGGGCCGGGTCCTGGCCGGCGCCCTGGCTGGGATCTGCCGGTGCCGACGAGCTGGCTGCCTCATCGGCGGCTTTGAAGATGAACGCGCCGAACATGATCGTCGCGACGATCACGATGATCGAGATGATGACCGAGACGGCGCCGAGGATGATGCCGGTGATGTTGAGACCCTTGTTGCTGGCCAGGCCCTTCTTGACCGCGGAGAGTCCGACGAAGCCGAAGATGATCGCCGCGATGCCGAAGAGTGCGCCGCCGCCGAAGACGAAAGCGCCGAGGATGCCGACGATGCCGCCGATGAGGGCGAGGATTCCCCAGATGTTCTTCGAGGTGTTGCCACCGGAGCCCGAGGGGTACTGGCCGTAGGCCGCGTTCGGGTTGGCCGGGATGAACTGATCGGAGGAACCGTCGGCTCCCGCGTAGGCCGGCTGCTGACCGTACTGGTTGGCATCGTACTGCGCGTTCGCGTCGTACTGGTTCTGACCGTAAGGGTCCTGCCCGTACTGGTTCTGATTCTGCCCGTACGGATCCTGGTTCTGACCGTACTGCGGCTGCGAGCCGTACGGGTTCTGGTCCTGGCCGCCGGCATTCTGACCGTACTGCGGCTGGGAGCCGTACTGATTCTGGTCCTGACCGCCGGCGTTCTGACCGTACTGCGGCTGCGAACCGTACTGATTCTGGTCCTGACCGCCGGCATTCTGACCGTACTGGTTCTGATCGTTCGACGATCCGTACTGCGGAGGCTGCTGTCCGTATCCCTGAGAACCGTCGCTGTCACCCTGGCCGTAGTTCGGCTGCTGCGGCTGAGAACCGTACTGGGGAGGCTGCTGACCCGGGTTCTGGTCGCCGCCCTGGCCGGGGGCGCTCGGCTGGTTGTTGGGGTTCTGGCCGTTCGGGTTGTTGTCGCCCGAACCGTCACCGGAACCGTACGGGTTCTGAGGAGTAGACATAGGTGCTCCGAAGTCTTCGTCGTTAGGTACAACGCCTAGCGTACTAGCAATCGGGCTTACTTCCGCATGCTTTTCACGTTCCAGACCTGCAACAGAGCGGCCACACGACGGCGAGCAGGGCGTTCACCTTCACCATCGGTTCGGAGCGCAGGGTTTCGGCGGCACTGCCCGAGCGTGCCCAAATGGTCGTTCAAGCCGCAGCCACACGCCCAAACCGGTCGTTCAAGCCGCAGCGCACTTACGGAAAGGAGCACGGGTCGACAGGTGCGCCTGGCCTTGAACGAGCCAACGACGCCCCGTTTTAAGCGAGGGACGGGTCGACACATGCGCTCCGCCTTGAACGAGACCTCGGCGAGCGTACTCAATACAACTGTGCGTCGAACGTGCATACGACCCTGCATTTGTGCACTACGCCCGCACTTCTGACCCCCGGTAACGCGAGAGCGAGGACGCAGGAGGCAGACATGCACGAAGCCCCGAGTGGATCACTCGGGGCTTCTCCTGTGCGCGATACTGGGATCGAACCAGTGACCTCTTCCGTGTCAGGGAAGCGCGCTACCGCTGCGCCAATCGCGCTCTATTCATTTGTTGCACCGGAACCGTGAAGTCCCTGTGCGCGATACTGGGATCGAACCAGTGACCTCTTCCGTGTGAAGGAAGCGCGCTACCGCTGCGCCAATCGCGCTGATTGATCGACATTGCTGTCAACCCATCCGAGGTGGCGACGGGATTCGAACCCGTGTATACGGCTTTGCAGGCCGCTGCCTCGCCTCTCGGCCACGCCACCGCCAAGGCAGTGCCATGACGCCTCCGAGCGGATGACGGGACTCGAACCCGCGACCCTCACCTTGGCAAGGTGATGCTCTACCAACTGAGCCACATCCGCATTTCTCGCTGCTCGGTTTCCCTCGCAACGAGATACAACTCTATACGCAGGTGGCGGCATACGCAAAATCAGAATCGGGTGATCGTCGTCACAGGCGCTGATCAAGCTTTCAGGGTCGCCGACCTATAGTGGTCGAGTGCACCCCGATCCCCCATCCAGCCGTCCCAACAGGTGGTTCTCCCGCCATCATCGACAGGGCCCCAGACCGTGGCGAAAGCTGCGGCTGGGCTTCCTGCGCTGGCGGCAGACTGTGCTGGCGAACCCGCATACGGCTCGTCTCTATCGCACCATCGTCGGTGGCCTGGGCACCCTCATCGTCCTCATCGGGCTCGTCCTCGTGCCGCTGCCCGGCCCCGGCTGGCTCATCGTCATCATCGGGCTGTTCATCATCTCGAGCGAGTTCCAGTGGGCGCGCAGACTGCTCCATTTCGTGCGGGTGAATGTCGAGAAGTGGACGCGCTGGATCATGGCTCAGCGACTCTGGGTCCGCTGGACGGTCGGCGCCGTCACGGCAGCCTTCGTCGCGGTCGTCGTCTGGGGTGTGCTCAAGGTGGTCGGCCTGCCCGATTGGGTGCCGGATCTGCCCATCTTCGAACTGCTCAGCCTGCGCTGAGGCCGCCGCCTCCTCGCGTCCGCCGCCTCTTCGCGTCCATCCTCCCGGCATCAGCACGTTCGTGAAAAACGACACGACCGACTTCGGTCGCACCCGTTCATGGATCAAGCGCCGCGATTCCCCGTACAGCTGCGATCTGCGGTCACTGCGCCGAGGTGATCGCGGCGAATCTGCCGAAACTCCTCGGTTCAGTGACCACAGACGGACCCGGGCCGTGCGATTCGCTCAGAGCCGCTGATCCCTCAGGACGACAGGGCGGTGAGCCGGGACAGGCAGCGCATGTACTTCTTCTTGTAGCCGCCGGCCAGCGACTCCTCGGTGAAGACCTTGTCGAGGGGCACGCCGGAGTTGATGATGTGGACGTTGCGGTCGTAGAGCCGGTCGACGAGGGCGACGAAGCGCAGCGCCACGCTCTCGTTCTCGATGGTCTCCACGTTCTCCCACACAGCATTGTCGATGCCGTCGACCATGCGCCCGTAGCGGGACGGATGCACGGACGACAGATGGCTGACCAGCTCGGAGAAGTCATCGCGGGCGACGACGCCGCTGAGTTCCGCTGTGGCCGCATCGAGTTCGTCTGCGGGCAGCGGATCTGCCGGGGAGCTCAGGGCGCGGTGGCGGTAGTCCTGACCGTCGATGCGATAGACCTCGAACTGATCGGCCAGGGCTTGGATCTCGCGGAGGAAGTCCTGAGCGGCGAAGCGCCCCTCCCCCAACGATCCGGGCAGAGTATTCGACGTGGCGATGATCTTCACTCCGGCGTCGGTGAGTTCGCGCATTAGCCGAGACATGAGCACGGTGTCGCCGGGATCATCGAGTTCGAACTCGTCGACGCAGACGAGCTTCATCTTCGACAGGTCGTCTCGAGCCCGGGCGAAGCCGAGGGCGCCGACGAGGTTCGTGTATTCGACGAATGTGCCGAAGGTGGCGGGCTTCTCATTGGCGTGCCAGGCAGAGGCCAGGAGGTGGGTCTTGCCGACACCGTATCCGCCGTCGAGGTAGACGCCCTTCGGGCCGGACTTGCCCTTCGAGAAGAGCTTGCCGAAGAATCCCGGGGAGTTCGACTGAGCGGTGAACTGTTCGAGCTTGGCGCGCGCTTCGGCCTGGGATGGTTCGGCCGGGTCGGTGCGATAGCTGTCGAAGGACACGTCCTCGAACTGCGGAGGCGGGACGAGACCTGCAATGAGCTCTTCGGGGGCAACCTGTGGGGATCGATCGCTCAGGGCGACCAGAGTCTGCTCGGCATTCACTCGGCCTAGTCTATGGCAGGCGGAAGCCGCCGATTCAACCGGGACCCTGTGACAGTCGCCTCAGGCAAGGGCACGAACCGCCCCTCCGATGACCTCAGTTCCGGTTGACGTCCGACCTCAGTTCCGGTTGAAGTCCGACCTCAGTTCCGGTTGAAGTCGAAGCCGAGGCGTCCGAGCTGTTTGGGGTCCCGCTGCCAGTCCTTGGCGACCTTGACGTGCAGGTCGAGGTAGACCTTCGTGCCGAGCAGCCGTTCGATGCCCTGCCTCGATTCGGATCCGATGGCCTTGAGCCTGCTGCCGCCCTTGCCGATGATGATCGCCTTCTGGCTGGGGCGTTCGACGTAGAGGTTGACGTGGACGTTCCACAGCGGATTGTCTTCGCTGCGTCCGTCCCGCGGGTACATCTCCTCGACCTGGACGGCCAGGGAGTGCGGCAGTTCGTCCCGCACGCCCTCGAGGGCCGCTTCGCGGACGAGTTCGGCGATCATCATCTCTTCGGGCTCGTCGGTGAGGTCCCCGTCCGGGTAGAGCGGGGGTGAGACGGGCAGATGACCGGCCAACACCGAATCGACGGTGTCGACCTGGAAGCCCTCGGCTGCGGAGACGGGGACGACGTCGGCGAAGTCGGCGAGTTCGCCGACGGCCAGCAGCGCCTCGGCGACCTTGTCCTTGGGGACGAGGTCCGTCTTCGTCACCAGCGCCACGATCGGCGTGCGCCCGTCGAGCAGCTCGAGCTGAGAGGCGATATAGCGGTCGCCGGGTCCGATCGGCTCGTCGGCGGGCAGGCAGAAGCCGATGACGTCGACCTCGCTGAGCGTCATCGCCACGAGGTCGTTCAGGCGTGATCCCAGCAGGGTGCGCGGCTTGTGCAGGCCTGGGGTGTCGATGAGGATGAGCTGGTGGTCATCGCGGTGGACGATGCCGCGGATGGTGTGCCTGGTCGTCTGCGGCTTCGCCGAGGTGATCGCGACCTTCTCCCCCACCAATGCGTTCGTCAGCGTCGACTTGCCGGTGTTCGGGCGGCCGACGAAGCAGGCGAATCCCGCCTTGTAGTCCTCGGGGTAGTCCGTGCGGAATTCCATCTCAGTCCTCTTCCTTCGTGTGACCGGCCTTGACGCCGAATCCGCTCGGTCCCGGTCGGCCGGCCCCGGCGGCACCGACGATCCGGGGGTCCTGCCGTTCGTCGTCCAAGCGGGTGACCCGCACATGGGTGATCCGGTGGCGCCGACCCTGCCCCTCCATCGCTTCGATCTCGAGGCCCTCGATGCTCGCATGCGAACCGTCGATGGGCACCCGGTCGATGAGCTTCGAGAGCAGTCCGCCGACGCTGTTGACGTCGTCTTCGTCGATGCGCACGTCGAAGTACTCTGCGAAGTCCGAGATCGACATGCGGGTGCTGATGACGAACGAACCATCGGGTTCGGCAACGAGTTCGTCATCGCTGCTGTCGTATTCGTCCTCGATCTCACCGACGATCTCCTCGACGATGTCCTCGATCGTCACGAGCCCGGCGGTGCCGCCGTATTCGTCGATGAGGATCGCCAGGTGAGTCGAGTCCAGCTGCATCTGCCGCAGCAGATCGTCCGCGGGCTTCGTCTCCGGCACGAACAGCACGCTGCGGGCGAGGTTGCCGATGGGCCGGTCCGCGTCCTCCGGATGCAGGTGGAGGCGACGGGCCACATCTTTGAGGTACGCGACTCCGCGGACGTCGTCGAGGTCCTCCCCGCACACGGGGATGCGGGAGAACCCCGAGCGGAAGAACAGGTTGAGCGTCTTCTGCAGCCCCACCTCGGCGTCGACGGTGATGAGATCCGTGCGAGGGACCATGACCTCGTTCGCCGAGGTGTCCGAGAGGTTGAACACGGACTGGATCATCTCGCGTTCGCCGTCTTCGATGATGTCCGATTCGCTGGCCCGCTCGACGAGGTCGCGCAGCTGTTCGGAGGTGACGAACGGTCCGTCCTTGTACACCTTGTCCGGGGTCAGCAGGTTGCCGAGGACGACGAGGATCCGCGTCAGGGGTTTGAGGACGACGAGGACGATGCGCACGACCCAACTGAGGTTGAGGCACACGGCGAGGGAACGGCGTTTGCCGATCGTGCGCGGGGAGACTCCGGCGATGATGAAGACCGCCACCGAGGCGGTGAGCACCGTGAGGAAGACCATGAGCGGTCCCACGGAGTACGTCGAGTCATAGGCCAGGGCGATGAAGACTGTGGCCAGCGCCTCGAGGAAGTTGCGGACGAAGATGATGACGTTGATGTTCGTGGGCAGGTCGACGAGGATCTTCTCCACCCGCACGGCCGCACGGCTGCCCTCCTCCTTCGCCTCTTCCACCGCATGGTGGGAGACGTTGAGCAGTGCCGCGTCGACGGCAGAGAGGGTCGCGGCGATGACCAGGCACAGGGCCGCTCCGAGGAAGTAGGCGAACACGCTCAGACCTCGGTGGGGGTGGGGATGTCGGTGCGGCCGTCGTAGCGGGCGGCGAAGAAGGTCAGCAGCAGATGCCGTTGGAGAGCGAACATCTCCTCGCGTTCCTCGGGCTCGCCGTGGTCGTAGCCGAGCAGGTGGAGGAATCCGTGCACGGTCAGCAGCAGGATCTCGTCCATCGTCGAATGCCCGGCCGTCTCGGCCTGGGTGCGGGCCACCTCGGGGCAGATGATGATGTCGCCCATCTGGCCTTCGGTGGGACGGTCGGGTTCGCCCCGGTGGAGCTGGTCCATGGGAAAGGACATGACGTCGGTCGGACCTTCGAGGTCCATCCAGTTCACGTGGAGTTCGGACATGGCCTCGGTGTCGACCATGGTCACGGCCAGTTCGGCGCCCGGGTGCATGTGCAGGGCCTCGCCTAAGTATTCGGTCAGCGCCACGACCTCGTCGAGGTCGACCTCGGCGTCGGTCTCATTGAGCAGCTCGGTGTTCATTCGGCACTCCCCCACAGGTCGTAGGCGTCGACGATCTTCGTCACCAGCGAATGCCGGACGACGTCCTTGCTGCCGAGCTCGCAGAACTGCAGGTCCTCGATTCCGCTGAGGATGTCGCGGACGACCTTGAGGCCGCTGCGGGTCTTGCCCGGCAAGTCGATCTGCGAGATGTCGCCGGTGACGACCATCCGGGAGCCGAATCCCAGTCGCGTGAGGAACATCTTCATCTGCTCGGCCGTGGTGTTCTGCGCCTCGTCGAGGATGATGAAGGCGTCGTTGAGGGTCCGTCCGCGCATGTACGCCAGCGGTGCGACCTCGATCGTGCCGGTCTCGATGAGCAGCGGGATGGATTCGGGGTCGACCATATCGTGCAGCGCATCGTAGAGAGGGCGCACATAGGGGTCGATCTTCTCGTTGAGTGTGCCCGGCAGGTAGCCCAGCGACTCTCCGGCCTCGACGGCGGGCCGGGTGAGGATGATCCGCGAGACCTCCTTGTGCTGGAGGGCGTTGACGGCCATGGCCATCGCCAGGTAGGTCTTGCCCGTGCCGGCGGGACCGATGCCGAAGGTGATCGTGTGATTGCGGATGGCCTTGACGTAGTCGTGCTGGCCCATCGTCTTCGGTCGGATCGACTTGCCCCGCGTGGACAGGATGTTCGTGCCCAGCACCGCCGAGGCGGCCGCCCCCTCCGCGGAGAACGACGTGACGCGCTCGATCGTCTCCTCGTTGATGCGGTGTCCCGCCGCGTGAAGCTTCTTCAGCTCTCCGATGACACCGACGAAGGCCTCGAGGCGCTTCGGATCGCCGGCGGCCTGGACCTGGTTGGCTCGGACGTGGATGTCGAGGTCGCTGAAGGTCTTCTCCAGCACTCGCAGGTTCGCCTCCCCGGGTCCGAAGAATTCGACGAGATCGATGGAGTCGGGGATGACGAGGCGGACGCTGTCGCTGCCGGACGCTGCGGCATCGGTGCCGTCGCCGCCGGGTGCCTGCTGGTCGGTGGTGTTCGCAGGGTTCGTGGTGGGGGTGATGTCCAGAATGTTCCTTCGCGTGCGGGGCCGCCCTCTCAGACGGCGCCTGTGTGTGCTTCCATCGTAGTCGCTCGGCTCACCAACGGCCCAATGAATTCTGGGCCATGACGAGGCCGGCCGATCCGGCCGAGGAGGAGCGCAGAATAGTGGGCCCGAGCAGCACCGGCTGTGCGTCGGCACCGATGAGGGCATCGAGTTCGCCGTCGCTGATGCCGCCCTCTGGACCGACGATGAGGACGATGCGTTCGGGTGGTCGTGTGGGTGTGCTGCCGGAGCCGAGTTCGGCAAGTGCCTCGGAGAGTCTCGTCTGCGCAGTCTCGTGGAGGACGAACACCGCATCCGACCTGCCCAGCGAGCGGGTCAGTGCGGTGCCGCGGACGAGTTCGTGCAGTCGGGGGAAGCGGGAGCGTCTCGCCTGCAGGGATGCTGCGTGGAGCAGGTTCTCCCACTTCGCCGCCATCTTCTCCCGCTTCTTCGCCGGCCAGTCGGCGATCGAACGTTCTGCGGCCCAGGGAATGACCTCGTCGACGCCGATCTCCGTGGCCGCCTCGATGGCCTGCAGGTCCCGGTCGCCCTTCGCCAGGGCTTGGACGAGGACCAGGCGGGGACGGGGCTCGTCCTCGCGCGTGACCGCTGTGACTTCGATATCCATGCCCGTCGCCGAGGCGGCCGTGACCTGTCCGCGGGCACGTGTGCCCTGACCGTCGACGACCTCGATCTGCTCACCGGGGCCGATCCGACGCACTCGCACCGCGTGTCCGGCGACGTCCTCACCGACGGTGAGGACGTGACCGGGCACCGCCTCGACGGCGGCAGCGGTGTGGAAGACGGGCAGACTCACCGACCGGCGAACCTCTCACGCATGCGGGAGAACATGCCGGACTTCTCGGTGGTGATCTGAGCCCGTGGGGCCTCTTCACCGCGCAGCTCGGCGAGCTTTTCGAACAGTTCGCGCTGTTCGTCGTCGAGCTTGTCCGGCGTGTGCACGTCGACGGTGATGAGCAGGTCGCCGCGGGTCTCCGAGCGCAGACGGGAGGCGCCGAGACCGGTCAGCTTGACGACCGTGCCCGACTGGGTGCCCGGGGCGATGCTGAGGTCCTGGGCGCCGTCGAAGGTCTCGAACGGAATGGTCGCGCCGAGAGCGGCGGCGGTCATCGGCACGGACACCGAGGCGCGGAGGTTGTCACCGTCGCGCTGGAACACCTCGTGGCGGGTGACCATGACCTCGACGAAGAGGTCGCCGGCGGGTCCGCCGCCGGGTCCGACCTCGCCTTGGCTGCTCAGCTGGATGCGGGTTCCGTCGGAGACTCCGGCGGGGATGCGGATCTTCATCGTCCGCTGCTTGCGCACCCGGCCGTCGCCCTGGCAGTTGAGGCAGGGGTTGGGGATGACGGTGCCGAAGCCGTGGCAGGAGTTGCAGGTCTGGTTCGTGACCATCTGACCCAGCAGGGTCCGGGTCATACGCTGGACGCTGCCGGCTCCGTGGCACAGGCTGCAGGTCTCGACCGAGGTGCCTTCCTGGGTGCCGGCACCCGAGCAGGTCTCACACACGACGGCGGTGGTCACGTCGAGGTCGACGGTCCCGCCGAAGGCCGCGGTCTTCAGGTCGATGTTGACACCGACGAGGGCGTCCTTGCCGCGCTGGGTGCGTGGGATCGGGCCGCCGGCCTGCCCGCCGCCACCGCCGAAGAAGGTCTCGAAGATGTCTCCGAAGCCTCCGAATCCGCCGCCGCCGGGGAATCCGCCTTGGCCGTTCTCTCCGCCGCCCATATCGTAGTTGCGGCGCTTCTCCGGATCGGAGAGCACATCGTAGGCCAGCGAGATGGCCTTGAATTCGTCTTCGTGGCCGGGGTTGACGTCCGGGTGGTACTTGCGTGCCAGCTTCCGGTACGACGACTTGATCTCAGCCGCGGAAGCGTCCTTGGACACTCCGAGTGTTTCATAGTGATCGGCCACAGAAACTTCTCTCTCCCTGGTGGTGTGTGTTCTTCGTGTTCATGGTGGCGGGCTCGGGGCCCGGTCCGGTGCGGTGTCGCTTCATCCTCGATCGAGGAGCGAGGACACATACTTCGCCACTGCCCTGACGGCCGAGATCGTCGTCGGGTAGTCCATCCGCGTCGGCCCCAGCACCGCCAGGCGGGCCGAGGAACCTGCGTCATGACCATATTCGGCGGCCACGACCGATGTCGAACTGAACGATTCGTGAGTGTTCTCACGTCCGATGCGCACGCTGATCTCATCGTGGTCCTCGGCCATCGAAGTCAGCAGCCGCAGCAGCACGACCTGTTCCTCGAAGGCCTCGAGGATCGGGGCCATCTGCTCACCGAATTCGCGTCCGGACCGGGCGAGGTTCGCGGTGCCGGCCATGATGAGTCGGTCCTCCCGGGTCGCGGCGACCAGGTCGACGACAGCGGCCCTGACCTTCTCCACCTCGCCAACGTCGGGATCGACGGCATCGGCGGAGTCCGCCTCGGCGCCGGTCGGGGTCTGTGACGATGCTCCGGCCTCCCCCATGACTCGGGAGAGCTTCTTGCCGGAGAACTCGACGTTGATGCGGTCGCGCAGCGCACGCACTCCGTCGTCATCGAGTCCCTGCGCCACGGTCACGGTCTTCTGCTCGACCTGGCCGGCGTCGGTGATGAGGACGACGAGGACGCGGTTCGGTCCGAGCCCGACGATCTCGATGTGCTTGATGCGGGCCAGCGACACAGTCGGGTACTGGATGAGCGCGACCTGGTGGGTCAGACCCGAGAGCACGCGCACGGTGCGGTCGAGCATCTCGTCGAGTTCGACGTCGCCGTCGATGAGCTGGAAGATCGCACGCCGTTCGGCCTGCGTGAGCGGTTTGAACTCGTCGATGCGATCGACGAACATCCGATAGCCGAGGTCGGTCGGGATCCGACCGGCGGAGGTGTGGGGCTGAGCGATGTACCCGTCCTGCTCGAGCTGGGCCATGTCGTTGCGAATCGTCGCCGGCGACACCCCGAGGGTGTGCCGCTGGACGATGGCCTTCGAACCGACGGGTTCGTTCGTGGCGACGAAGTCCTCGACGATGGCGCGCAGCACCTGAGCTCTCCTGCTGTCGTTCATCGCTGACCTCCCCACACGTTTGGCACTCGCTAGCACTGAGTGCCAATTCTACGCTTCTTGGCAGTCGATTTCACGTCTGGGGCGTGCCGTCCGGCACGCGCTCGGCGATGTGTCGTCCGGCACTCCTATCAGGATGTGTCGTGCGGCACGTCGCGGGAGCGCTGTCCGGCACGCCTTTCCGGACGTGCCGTCCGGCGCGCCGCGGTGGGGCACCGGGAATATTCGCCGGCTGCCCATTATCGTGGGTGAGCGTGAATGCTTTCGATCGCTACGGACCCGACGTCCTCTCCGGCAGCTCCCCCTCCTCACACCGTCCGAAGAAGTCCCGACCCGTCGAGCTCGGGCTCGGGATGGTGCTCGAGGACGCGATGAGCGGGTACGTCGGCGCAGTGGTCGGCGCCGAGAAGACCACCGCGGGAGTCGTCGTCAATCTCGAGGATCGGGCGGGCAAGGTGCGCGCCTTTCCGCTGGGGCCGGGGTTCCTTCTCGAGGGCCAGCCCGTCGATGTCCGCCTGCCCGCGAAGAAGAAGGCGACCACTCCGGGCCGCACTGCCTCGGGCTCGCGTGCGGTGGAGGGAGCGAAGGCGCGCGTGGCCCGCGGTTCCCGGATCTGGGTCGAGGGCAAACACGATGCGGAGCTGGTCGAGAAGATCTGGGGCGATGACCTGCGCATCGAGGGCGTCGTCGTCGAACCGCTCGGCGGTCTGGACGACGTCGCCGACAAGCTCGCGGCCTTCGGCCCCGACAAGGATCATCGGGTGGGGGTCCTTGCCGATCACCTCGTGACCGGGACGAAGGAGTCCAAGATCGCCGAGGCGGTGCGCGCGGATCCTCGATACCGCGATGTCGTCCACATCATCGGCCACCCGTATGTCGACATCTGGCAGGCGGTCAAACCGCATGTGGTCGGGATCAGGGAGTGGCCGGTCGTGCCCCGCGGCGAGGATTGGAAGACCGGGATCCTGCGGCGCATCGGCTGGCCGCATGCCGATCATCGCGATGTCGCCCGGGGGTGGGTGCGGATCCTCGGGAAGGTGAGCACGATCGCCGACGTCGAACCGACTCTGTCCGGACGCGTCGAGGAGCTCATCGACTTCGTCACCGTCGGCTGAGACGTGTTGCCGAGTTGGAACACGATCGGGTCTTTTCGGCATGTCTCGGCACACGGCGCTGGGATAGTGTGAAACGACAGAGGCAGTGAAAGGACCATCATGTCGTTCAACCCCCAACCGCCGAACAGCGGCCGCCCCATGCCGCCGAACTACGGACAAGCTGCTGGACCCCAGTCGTCGCAGGGCCCGCAGCAGAACTATGGGCAGCCGAATTATGGGCAGCAGCCCGGTTTCGGTCCGCCCCAGCCTGGCGTCAATCCCGCGCTCTTCGATTCTCAGGCTCTTCCCGATGCCGCGTACGGTCCGGGCTCCGAACTGTTCTGGATGGCCGGTGAGCGGGAGCGAACCACCGCGATGTGGTCGCATCTGGGCACTCTTCTCTTCGGATACCTCCCTCTCATCATGTTCCTCGTCAAGAAGGACGAGTCGCCATTCGTCCGCGAACACACGCGTCAGGGCCTCAACGCGATGATCACGAACACGATCGCCACCACGGCGGCGACGCTGATCCTGATGTTCTTCGGGTTCGTCCTCTCCTTCGTCACCTTCGGACTCGGGATGTTCATCGTCTTCGGTGCCTTCGTCATCCCGCTGGTGTACTCGGTCCTCTACATCATCGCCGGCATCGCGGCCAACCGCGGAGAGGGCTACAAGATCCCCCTCGTCTTCGAGTTCGTCAAGTAATCTTGTTCCTGACACCGTAATCGCGCTCGGCCCCGTTCACCTCGGAGACACTCTCCGGCGGAGAGACTGGGCTAGTGTGGTGTGACGCAGACGTGAGAAGGGACGCTAATGTCGGACAACCCCCAGCAGCCGAACGACAACCGAGCACAGCCGATGCCTCCGGACTACTCCGCTCAGTCGGGGCCACAGCAGCCATACACTCAGCAGGGTTCCCAGCAGCCTTACGGCTCCCAGCCGCAGTACGGTTCTCAGCAACCGGGTGGTCAGCCTGTCTACGGATCGCAGCAGCCCGGCTCGCAATCACCCTACGGATCGCAGCCCGGATACGGCAGCCAGCAGGCGTACGGCTCCCAGCAGGGCTACGGCGGCCCGCAGGGCTACGGCCCCGGCTCGGCGGCGAATACCAGAGCGTTCGATTCGCGGGCCCTGCCTCCGCAGGCCTACGGCCCGGGTTCGGCGGGCTTCTGGCAGCCTTCGCCGTCCGAGCGCTCCACGGCGACGTGGACACAGGTGGGAGCGATCTTCACCGCGTGGATCGTCCCGCTCATCGTCTTCCTTGTGAAGAAGGACGAGTCGCCGTTCATCCGCGAACAGGCCCGCCAGTCGCTGAACTTCCAGCTGACGCTGATCATCGCCTACATCGTGGCGGACATCTTCGCAGTGATCACCTTCGGATTCGGCGCGATCCTCTACTTCGTCATCTGGATCGTCGCTCTCGTCTTCATGATCATCGCTGCTGTGGCAGCCAACAAGGGAGAGGTCTACAAGGTTCCGATGAGCATCCAGCTCGTCAAGTAGGACTTCCCCTCAGCCCCGCCTCCGGGCCGCTTCCGCATTCAGGGAGCGGCCCGGTTTCGTCTTCTTCCTCGAACAAGCCCGTTCGGGCGCATGGTCCGTTCAGACGTACTCGGTGAGGATTCGCACCATATGGTCGGCGAGCAGACGCCCCTGCAGGGTGGGTCGGAACCAGCCCGCTGAGACTCCGTCGGGATCCAGCAGTCCCTGCTTGACGAAGGTGCGCACGGCCTGCGCACTGCCGGGGGCCAAGGAGTCGAGGCGCAGTTCGTCGTCGATGCGAGCGGCGAGCATGATCCGTTCGATCTCTCGGGTCGCATCGTCGAGGACCTCCCGGCCGATCGCCGGAGACTCCCCCGCCAGCAGCCGGTCGGACCAGGCTCGGGGGTGCTTCGCGTTCCAGAACCGCACTCCCCCGACATGGGAATGCGCACCCGGGCCGAAGCCCCACCAGTCGGCATTGCGCCAATACGCCATGTTGTGTTCACATCGGGTCTCAGGCCCTGTCGACCAGTTGCTCACCTCGTACCAGTGCAGGCCCGCCGCAGTCATCGCGGCATCGGCGATCTCGTACTTGTCGGCCAGGTCGTCCTCATCGGGCATCGGCAGCTCACCGCGTCTGACCATCGCGCCCATCTTCGTTCCGGGTTCGACGATGAGAGAGTACGCGGAGATATGGTCGACCTCATTGGACAGGGCGACCTCGAGCGACCGCCGCCAATCGTCGATCGACTCCCCCGGGGTGCCGTAGATGAGGTCGAGACTGAGTTCGAGGCCGGCATCCTTGACCCAGCGGGCCACCTCGGGGATCTTCTCGGGATCGTGCGTCCGGTCAAGAGTGGCCAGCACATGCGGCACGGCCGACTGCATTCCCATGGAGATCCGGGTGAATCCGGCAGCCGCGAGGGTGGCGATGTAGGCGGGATCGAGCGTGTCCGGATTGGCCTCTGTGGTCACCTCGACATCGGCGGCGAGGGCGAAACGGGAGCGGATGTCGTCCATGATGCCGGCGAGCACCTCGGCGGCGAGCATCGTCGGGGTGCCCCCGCCGAAGAAGATCGTCGACACCTCACGGCTGCCCGCCCCCACCTCGGCGAGGGTGGACACCGACAGATCGAGCTCACGGGCGAGATTGCCGCGGTAGTCCTCACGGGAGGCTCCGGGACCGAGATCCTCGGCGGTGTAGGTGTTGAAGTCGCAGTAGCCGCAGCGGACCCGGCAGTATGGGACGTGGACGTAGAGGCTCAGGCCCCGGTCGTCGGCGCCGATGCCCGCCGACGCGGGAAGGGAGCCGTCACGCGGGGGAACCTCGCCGCTCGGTTGTGCCGGCACTTACTTCTTGGCGTCCTTCTTCTCCGGTTCGTCGGAGGACAGGGCTGCGATGAACGCCTCCTGCGGAACCTCGACGGTGCCGACCATCTTCATCCGCTTCTTGCCTTCCTTCTGCTTCTCGAGCAGTTTGCGCTTGCGGCTGATGTCGCCGCCGTAGCACTTCGAGAGCACGTCCTTGCGGATCGCGCGGATGGTCTCGCGGGCGATGATGCGTGAGCCGATGGCCGCCTGGATCGGGACTTCGAACTGCTGGCGCGGGATGAGCTTGCGCAGCTTCCCGGCCATCGCCACCCCGTAGGAGTAGGCGTTGTCGCGGTGGACGATCGCGGAGAACGCATCGACCTGATCGCCGTGGAGCAGGATGTCGACCTTGACGAGGTCGGAGGCGTCGCGCCCGTCGTCGGAGTAGTCGAGTGAGGCATAGCCCTTGGTGCGGGACTTCAGCTGATCGAAGAAATCGAAGACGATCTCGGCCAGCGGCAGGCGGTAGCGGATCTCCACCCGGTCAGAGGACAGGTAGTCCATGCCCTGGAGTTTGCCGCGGCGCTCCTGGCACAGCTCCATCACCGCACCGATGTAGTCGCTCGGGGTGAGGATCGTGGCCTGGACCATCGGCTCACGGACTTCTTTGATCTTGCCCGTGGGGTATTCGCTCGGGTTCGTCACCACGGTCTCGGTGCCGTCCTCCATCGTCACGTCGTAGATGACGGAGGGGGCTGTGGAGATGAGATCGAGGTCGAATTCGCGTTCGAGCCGGTCCCGGAGCACCTCGAGGTGGAGGAGTCCGAGGAATCCGCAGCGGAAGCCGAAGCCCAGCGCCGTGGACGTCTCCGGTTCGTAGGCCAAGGAGGCGTCGTTGAGTTTGAGCTTGTCCAGCGCGTCGCGCAGCACCGGATAGTCCGAGCCGTCGATGGGGAAGAGCCCGGAGAACACCATGGGCTTGGGCTCGCGGTAGCCTTCGAGCGCCTGGGTTGCAGGAGCCGCAGCCGCAGTCACTGTGTCACCGACCTTGGACAGCCGCACGTCCTTGACGCCGGTGATGAGGTACCCGACCTCACCGACGCCGAGGCCCTTCGTCGCCTTCGGCTCGGGTGAGGAGGCTCCGATCTCGAGCAGCTCGTGGGTGCTGCCGGTCGACATCATCTCGATCTTCTCGCGTGGGGACAGCGAACCGTCGATCACGCGCACATACGTGACCACGCCGCGGTAGGTGTCGTAGACGGAGTCGAAGATCATCGCCCTGGCCGGTGCCTCGGCGTCGCCGACGGGGGCGGGGATGTCGGTGATGATGCGGTCGAGGACCTCCTCGACGCCCTCACCGGTCTTGCCGGACACAAGCAGGCAGTCCTCGGGTTCGCAGCCGATGAGGTTCGCGAGCTCCTCGGCGTACTTCTCCGGCTGCGCGGCGGGCAGGTCGATCTTGTTGAGCACGGGGATGATCGTCAGGTCGTTCTCCATGGCCAGGTACAGGTTGGCCAGGGTCTGGGCTTCGATGCCCTGCGCGGAGTCGACGAGCAGCAGTGCACCCTCGCACGCGGCCAGGGACCGTGAGACCTCGTAGCTGAAGTCGACGTGACCGGGGGTGTCGATCATGTTGAGCGCATACGGGGTGGCCTCGTGTTCCCAGGGCATGCGCACGGCCTGGGATTTGATCGTGATGCCGCGTTCGCGTTCGATGTCCATCCGGTCGAGGTACTGGGCGCGCATATCCCGGGATTCGACGACTCCGGTGATCTGGAGCATCCGGTCGGCCAGCGTCGACTTGCCGTGGTCGATATGAGCGATGATGCAGAAATTGCGGATCAGCTCGGGTGAGGTGGCGGACGGTGAGATCCGCGCGAATGCTTCCTTATTCACCTGAGGTGACATGAACGCCCTTCCTTTGACAGATCGGATCTGAGAACAGACCAGAGATCTCATTCTTTCATGACTTGTGTGCGGACTCGGAATCCACACCGACACCGCCGCAACGGGCCGCGATCGGGGAAGATGGGAGCATGAGCGATTTCACAGTCATGAGCTTCAATCTCCGCTACCCCGCCATGGACGGTCATCCCGTGGCGCAGCGGCTGCCGGTCGCTGCCGAGCTCATCCGCCGCGCCCACCCCCACATCGTCGGCACTCAGGAGGGTGAGCTCGATCAGCTCGAAACCCTCATCGGGATGCTGCCCGAAGAGTACATCTGGCTCGGCGAGGGGCATTCCGGGGGCAACGCCGGAGAGTTCACCGCCGTGATCCTCGATTCGAACCGCTTCGACGTCGATGCCGTCGACATCTCGTGGCTGTCCGAGCAGCCCGAGACCGTGGCTTCGGAATCGTGGGGCGTCTCCCATGCCCGGACGCTGACGACCGTCGACGTCCGCGACCTCGTCACGAAGCGACGTCTGCGGGTGCTCAACACCCACCTCGACCACCGGTCCGAACGCGCCCGGGTGGAGTCGGGCCGGATCATGGCCGAGACCATCGCCGAGGCGGCCTTCCCCTCCGTGGTCACCGGAGACTTCAATGTCGCCACCGGATCCCCTGTCTACGACCTCTTCTGCACCGAACTCGGGCTGACCGACACCGCCGCCGAGGTCCCCGGTGAGGACATCGGCACCTTCCACCGGTACAAGGGACCGCAGGCGGGTGAGCCGCGCATCGATTGGATCCTCACCACCGCGGGGCTGCGCACGGTCTCGACGAGGATCGACACGTTCAACCTCGACGGCACGTACCCCTCCGATCATTTCCCTGTCGAAGCCGTCCTCGACTTCGAGTGAGGGCACGGTCTTCTCGTGGTGATCCTGCGATTGAGTCCGTGTGCGCGGTTCGGTCATCCTCTCGCGTTCCCCTGCCTCGATGAGGCGGCCTCGATCAGGCGGCCTCGATTAGGCTGAGGGCATGAATTGGAGATCGATCGTCAACCGTGCCGCGCGGATCGGGGTCCGCGAGGGCCTGCGCTATCTGCGCCAGTCACAGTCGAAGAAGAACAGCGGGGGCGCGCCCCAGGGCGACCGTCCGGAGGCCGGTCGGCCCGACGCCCGCCGGCAGGATTCCGGATCGCGCGGATCCGAGACCAGGGCCACCTCGGCGAGGCCGTCCCCTCAGTCGGGCGGTGGGGGTCAGTCGGGCGGTGCCGGCGGATCCGGCGGTTCCTATCCGGGTGACTACGAGGGCCCGATCACGGTCAGCTACTCCCCTGATCTCGACGGCGATGCCGACCCGGGCGAGGTCGTGTGGGGATGGGTCCCCTTCGAAGAGGATCACTCCCAGGGCAAGGATCGTCCCTCGCTCGTCGTCGGACGCGACGGGCGGTGGGTGCTCGCACTCATGCTCACCAGCAAGGACCACATTCCCGGCGGGGTCGGCGAGGTGCGTGAGGACCGGCATGCGCGCTGGATGAACATCGGCACGGGCGAGTGGGACTCGCAGGGCCGGCCTTCGGAGATCCGACTCGATCGCGTCATCCGCCTCGACCCGGATTCGATCCGCCGTGAGGGCGCGATCATGCCGCGTGAGGTCTTCGACCACGTGGCGAAGACCATCGCCGGCTGAGGGCGGAGTCGTCCGTCGCGGGATTTCCCGCCCGGGCACGGAGGCTGTATCATTGACAGCTGTGTCTTCATCAAGGCGTGTGTCTCGCCGCGGTCGGGTGAAGACGCCGTCGGATCCGATGTCGTCGATGTGTTTCCCCGCGGAGATGATCAGGTCGGTTCGATGCGCCCTCACGACCATGTAGTACTCACACGAAAGAGTGTTGAAATTGGCTAATATCAAGTCCCAGATGAAGCGGATCAAGACGAACGAGAAGGCTCGTCAGCGCAACAAGGCTGTCCGGTCCGAGGTTCGCTCCTACGTCCGCGTCGTCCGCGAGAACATTGCTGCCGGCAACAAGGACGAGGCACAGCAGGCTTATGCTGTGGCCGCCCGCAAGCTCGACAAGGCTGTTTCGAAGGGTGTTCTGCACAAGAACAACGCTGCGAACCGCAAGTCGCGCCTGGCTACGCAGATCAACGCTCTCTGAGCAGACGACTGAGGCTGTAGCTTCGCAGGGCCCGATCCACCACGGATCGGGCCCTGCGCACATTCAATTGCTACCTGACGGCGGCCCAGCAACTTTGCGCGAGGTTGCTGGGCCGCCGTCAGGTAGCAGTTGGGGCGGTCAGCGGACGCGGGCCAAGCGGCTGACTTCGGAGACGAACCATTCGACGGCGTAGACCGGGTCCCTGCCGCCGCCCTTGACGGCCTCGTCGGCTTCTGCCGCGGCGATGAGCGACTGGCCGAGTGCGACCTCGTTCCACCGCCGCACCTCCCGCCTGGCGCGGTCGACCTGCCAGGGCGCCATCTTCAGCTCCGAAGCGAGCTCTCCGCTCGAGCCGGCGAACCCCTGCACCTTGGCCATTCCCCGCAGCTTCATCGCCACCGCCGCAACGAGCGGCACCGGGTCGGAACCGGTCGACAGTGCGTGGCGGAGCAGGCTGAGGGCGTTCTTCGCGTCCCCGGCCACCGCCGCATCGGCGACCTTGAACCCGGTGGCCTCGACGCGTCCGCCGTAGTACTGGTCGACGGTCTGCGCGGTGATCGTGCCTTCGGTGTCCTCGATGAGCTGGTCGACTCCGGCGTTGAGTTCGGCAAGGTCCGAGCCCAGCGCCGACATGAGCGCGGCCATGCCCGCCTCGTCGATCCGGCGTTTGGCGGCCTTGAACCGACTCTGCGCGAACTTCGCGCGGTCGCTCTCGTTCTTCAACACCGCCGCATCGATGCGGGGAAAGCCCGCGGCGTCGATCTTCTTGACGAGCTTGGCTCCGCGATTGCCGCCGGCGTGCATGAGCAGCACGACGGCGTCGTCATTCGGTTCGTCGAGGTAGGCCAGCGCATCGCTCAGGAAGTCCTCCGAGCATTTCTCCACGGAATCGACGATGATGAGCTTCGCGGAGGAGAACAGGGAGGGTGAGGCGGCCATGGCCAATTCGCCGGACTGATACGCTGCCGCGTCGAATTCGATCTCCTCGGGATCCTTCTTCCGTGCCGCCGAGACGATCCTGTCCTTGGCCATGCGCACGAGCACCGATTCGCCGCCGGAGATCATCACGACCGGGGCCGGTTTCGCCGAACTCCACGGGACGAGGGTCTTCTTCACTGCCATGACCACCAGCCTATCGTGGCGGGCCGACACACGAGGCACTCGCCGAGCCGGCCCTCACCTGGGGACCACCCGAGCCTCCGCCCGGCTCCCGCTCACCGGTTTCGCCTGTCCTCACCGGTTTCGCCTGTCTCCTCACCGGCGGTCTTCCGAGCATCCCTGACCGGTGCTGTAGTGACCGTCGGCATAGATCGCGACCGACCCGCAGTGATCGGTGCGCAGAACCGGGACGGGTCCGAAGGCGCGCAGCGACTTCTGCGTCGGATGCCCATAGCTGTTCTCCCCCACGGACACGACTCCCAACCGCGGTGCGGCCGCGGTGAAGAACTCCGGCGCCAGATCCGAAGACCCATGATGCGGTGCGATGAGCACGTCGACCGGACGCAGCCCCTGCGCGAGCACGTACTGCTCATCCTCCCCGACGTCCCCTGGCAGCAGGGTGGACAGCCCGTCCTGTTCGACGCGGACGACGAGCGAATCCTCATTGCGCAGCTCCTCGTCCTCTCCCCCGACCGTCGGGCGCAGCGGCGGCCACAGCACCTCCACCGAAGCAGAACCGATGTTCAGGCTCTGCCCGCGGTCGGTGGCCACCACCTCGGCGCCCGTGTCCGTCGCCACCCTGCGTGCCTCGGCCGTGTCCGCGACATTTGCGGACACGAACAGCCTGCCGATCGTCCTTCCCCACGTCGTACCCGCATAGCCGGCGAAATGGTCGGAGTCGAAATGGGAGAGCATGAGGTCGAACTCCTCGATGCCGGACTCGTCGAGACACGTATCGATGGGTTTCGGCTCTTTGCCCGTGTCGATGACCAGCCCCTTCCCATCGCCGAGGTTGATCACCGCACCCGAACCCTGCCCGACGTCGCAGACGAGCACCCGCCAATCGGGCCCCGGCGGTTTGCTGCGCACCGTGACGACGACCGCAGTAGTGAGCACGATGCACAGGACGAGGATGGGCAGTCCCCACATCCGCCGGCGCACGAGCATCCACGTGCCCACAGCAGCGACGGCCAACAGCCCTAGAGCCAGCAGCGTCCCCACCGGTGGCGTGGGCCAGTCGAGCGCGGCACCGGGCAGCGACGCACAGGCACGGGCGACCCCGACGATCCACCATGCCGGGAATGACCCGAGCCAGGCGAGGAAGGCTGCGGCGAACTCCGGCCCGGGCAGACCCGTCGTGGCCGTCCCTGTGAAGACGAGGCTGAGGAAACCGGCCACGGTGGCCGGCAGCACGGCAGGCGCGGCCAAGGCGTTCGCGGCCACCGACCACAGGCCGATGCGCGGATCGATGCCGACGAGCACCGGGGTGCACGCAAGCTGCGCGACGAGAGGTACGACGAGCGCGGTCACCAGCACCGCAGGCACGAACGGCACGTGCACCGCCAACCGCCGCATCAGCACCGGGACGACGAACATGATCGCAGCCGTGGAGACGACGGAGAGCACGAACCCCACCGAGGTGGCCAGAACCGGCACGAAGGCCAACAGCAGGCTCGCCGTCGAGCACATCACCGCCACCGGGGAGATCCCTCCCCCGCGCAGGAACACCACGGCGGCGGCGATCGCCATACCCGCTGCCCGGATCGCGCTCGGTTCGAAGCCGACGACGAAGACGTAGCCGAGGCAGGTCAGCACCCCGATGCTCACCCGCAGCCGTGGTCCCGCCCGGCAGAAACCTGCGAGCAGTCCCGCGCCGAGGCTGACGATCGTGACATTGCTGCCCGAGACCGCCGAGACGTGGGTGAGTGAGACCACGCGCATGTCGTCGAGCATGCGCTCGTCCTGCGGGCGGGTGTCGCCGACGACGAGTCCCGGCAGCAGCCGTCCACCGTCGTTGCCCGCTGCCAGGGAGTCTTCCCGCAATCGGTCGCGCAGCACCTCCCGCCACTGCCAGAGGCCGCCCGGTTCGCGTACGACGCGAGGATCGTCGCTGCTGAGCCGGATGTCGTCGAGCCGCTCGGTCATCATCCGCACCCGGGACCCGTCGGCGACGACCTCGGGACTGAGCACTTCCGTGAAGCCGGTGGCGGTGACCAGGGTCAGCCGTGACCATCCGCTGGGCCCGGGAGTGCTGTGCCCGATGACGGTGCCGACCGTTTCGACAGCGGCCTCGGGTCCGCGCGCCGTCGACAGCGTGGTGATCTGGATCGTCAGCAGGCATGCGAAGACGAGGAGCCCGACGCCGAGGTGGTGGTGCCTGTGCAGAGCGAGGAACCCGAGGGCTCCGAGTACGGGGGCCGCAAGCAGTGCCCACGGGCCGGGTGCGAGCAGTGCCGTCGTCCACAGTCCGGCCGCGCAGCACAGCAGGCGAACCGAACCCGGCCACAGCCGCGCCTGAACGCGCATCCACCCGCCGATCGCCGCAGCCGACCGGTGCGCCCGGTCTCTGAGCCTGTCCCAGCCTGTGTGGAGGTCCCGCCTGGCGCACCGGCCCCCGCGAGGTTCGGACTCCCGACCGCTGCGCCCGCCGCCGCGTGATCGGGATTCCTGTCCGTTCCCGTGCGGTGGAGGCTCAGCCGACGGTGACAAGGTCTCTGAGACTCTCGAAGGTCTTCGGCCCGATGCCTTTGACCAGCAGCAGATCATCGACGGAGGCGAACGGCTGAGACTGGCGGTGGGCGATGATGGCTTCGGCGGTGACCGGACCGATGCCGGGCAGGGTTTCGAGGGCCGCGGCATCGGCGGCGTTGAGATCGATCTTGCCGCCTGCACCCGGCGCTCCGCCTACACCTGGCGCTCCGCCCGCAGCATCAGATGCTCCGCCCGATGTACCCGATGCTGCGTCTGCACCTCCCGATGCCCCGTCGACTCCACCGGAAGCCCCACCACCGGGCACCCCGGCGGCGTCTGCGCTGCTGCCTTCTGTCCCGTGATCTGCGGTCGCATCACCGGGCGGGGCTTCTCCTTCCTTCGGAATGTGGATCTGCTCTCCGTCGGCGAGGACTCGAGCGAGATTGATCGACTCGGCATCGGCGCCGTTGCTCAGGCCGCCGGCCGCTTCGACGGCGTCTTGGACGCGGGCTCCGGCCTTGAGCGTGACCACCGATGGCTTCTTCACAGCCCCGGTGACGTGAACGATGACATCACCCGACGGTGCCGCGGAGGCTGCGCCCGCACCTCCTGCTCCAACTCCTTGCGCACCCTCGGCCGGCCCGGTGCTCCCACCGGCGGGCGAGCCCGCCTCGGCGGTCGATGGGTTCGTCCGGTCCGATCCGGCCGCCGGCTCGTCGGCATCGGCACCCGTGGGCGCGTGCTGGGCCGCGGGGCGGAACAGGAAGAACGCGAGGACGAGGATGCCGACCGTGGCGATCGCGACCGCCACGAGCACCGGCAGCCGCACTCTCCGGGGTTCGACGACCTCCTCCTCGCCGGCGGAATCGGCGGTGAAGACGTCTCCCGGCACCCATCCGCCCCGTTCGGCACTGGAGTTCAGGAGGCCGGCGAATCGATCATCCGGAGACACAGCCATGCCCGCGAGACTATGAGACTGCGCAGGGAAACGACCAGGGCCGGAGTGAGGCCTGTGGACACCGTGTCTGCGTCCACAGGCTCACGACGGTGGAGTCGAGGCGCTGTCCACAGGATGCGGCGTCGGAGTGAGGCCCCTTACGGCTTCGTCTGCACCGAAACGCCGAGGGCGCCGGGGCCGACGTGGGCGGTGATGATCGGCGAGAGCGTGCGGAAGCTCGTCGTGAAGCCGCGGGCGGTCAGCAGCTGGTCGAGTTCGATGACGTCACGATCGTCTGTGAGGCCCTCCGACTGTTGGATCTCGGCCTGCAGTTCCGCGGGTTCGACCGCGAGGTCGGCGGCAGTCTCGGCGGCGATCGCGCTCATCCGCTGGAGGGCCTTGCCGCGGGTGCGCACGCGCGCGATCGGAACGACCACTCCGGACTTGAGTCCGAGGACGGGCACGATCTGCAGGGCGCGACCGAGGAGGGAGGACGCGGCTCCGATGCGGCCGCCTCGGCGAAGGTATTCGAGGGTTTCGGGAGCGAAGATCGTCACGGTCTCGCTCGCACACCAGTCGGCGACGGTCCCGGTGACCGATGACACCGACTCACCGGCAGCGATGCCCGCGGCCGCGACGGACACGGCCCCGGCCAGCCCCGCCGAGGTGGTGCGTGAGTCGACGACCTCGACGAGCACGGGGACGTCGGCGGCGGCCGTCACCGCGGAATCCCGCGTGCCCGAGAGCTCCCCGGACATCGTGACGACGATGATCGCTTCCGCGCCGTCGTCGATGAGTTCCCGGAATGCGGCGGCGAACTGGGCGGGAGTGGCCATCGACGTCGTGACCTCCGCCCGGTCGGACAGATGATGGCAGAGGACGCTGGGAGCAAGTTCCCCGTCGGTGTGGGCGATTCCGTTGATGAGCACGGTCAGCGGGACGATCCGGAACAGACCGCCGGTGACCTCGGTCAGCCGGTTCCGCTCGGGCAGTGTCAGCTGCGCCGTCGAGTCGGTGACGAGCCCGACCCTCATGGACGGCCCAGGGCGCGATAGGTCCAGCCGGCGCCCCGCCACAGTTCGGGCGTGAGCACATTGCGTCCGTCGACGAGGACCTTGCCGACCACGAGCTCGGCCGTGGCCGCCGGATCGAGCTCCCGGTATTCCTTCCACTCGGTCAGCAGCAGCACCGCATCGGCCCCGGTCAGCGCCTCCGAGGTGTCGGCGACGTACCCGAGTTCCGGGAACGCCCGCTGTGCATTGCCGATGGCCTGCGGGTCGGTGACGGTGACGATGCCGCCCTGTGTGGCGATGAGGCGGGCCACGGCCAATGCCGGGGAGTCCCGGACGTCATCGCTGTCGGGTTTGAACGCCGCACCCAGCACCGTGATCTTCTTGCCGATGAACGACCCGCCCAACGCGTCGCGGGCGATGTCGACCATGCGCACGCGACGGCGCATGTTGATCGAGTCGATCTCCTTGAGGAACGCCACCGCCTGATCGGCGCCGAGCTCACCGGCCCTGGCCATGAACGCGCGGATGTCCTTGGGCAGGCAGCCGCCGCCGAAGCCGAGTCCGGCGTTGAGGAACTTCCGTCCGATCCGATCATCCATGCCGATCGCATCAGCGAGTTGGGTGACGTCGGCGCCGGAGGCCTCGCAGAGTTCGGCCATGGCGTTGATGAACGAGATCTTCGTGGCCAGGAACGAATTCGCTGCCGTCTTCACCAGCTCCGCGGTCGCGAAGTCTGTGATCATCCGCGGCGTGTCCTCGGCCAGCATCGTCGCGTACACCTCATCGAGAGTCGCCGCCGCTCGGTGCCCGACGTCACCGTCGGTCACGCCGTAGACAAGACGGTTCGGATGCAGGGTGTCGTCGACGGCATGCCCTTCGCGCAGGAACTCGGGATTCCACATCATCGTCGCACCCGTCTCCGCGATGACCTTCGCGAGACGGTCCGCAGTGCCCACGGGAACGGTGGACTTTCCCACAACCACCGACGTCGGAGTCAGGTGGGGACGCAGCGATTCCACGGCCGCATCGACATAGGTGACGTCGGCGGCGAACTCGCCGGGCTTCTGCGGAGTGCCCACGCACACGAAGTGCACGACCGCCTCGGCGGCACGGGAGACATCGGTGGTGAACTCGAGGCGGCCCTTGTCCTGAGCCCTGACCAGCAGTTCACCGAGCCCCGGTTCGAAGAATGACGGACGACCCGATGACAGAGCCTCGACTTTGCCTTCGTCGACGTCGACTCCGACGACCTCGTGCCCCAAAGAGGCCATCGCCGCCGCATGCACCGCACCCAGATACCCGCAACCGATGACTGAAATCTTCAAGCTGAGCTCTCCTGCGTATAGGCATGCGTTTTCGCACCACACTATATGCCACCCGGTTGCACGATATGTGGAGGTTGAAACAGTAGGCTTGGAAATGTGAAGCGTTTCCTGGATTTCCTCACCAACTCACCGGCGGCCGTGACGATCGCGGTGCTCACCGTGCTCGGAATCGTGGCGTTCGCGATTCCCGGACTCCACGGCGCGGCTTGGATCATCGGCCTCGTCCTGTGCCTGGGCATGATCGCGGCCCTGCTGCTGTTCCACGGCGAATGGCGCCGCGCCCAGCAGCAGATCGATGCCCTGCGTCAGCAGCTCAGCGTCGAACGCGGACGGATGGACACCCTCGGCCTGACCCCGGTCGAAGAGGCCGTCGAGCTGCTGCCCGACGAGAAGCGAGCCCGTCGCATCCTCGAGCTGCTCCCCGACTCGGGCGGGCTCGTCCAATCGCTGCGCCTCGACGCGACCTTCGGCACCCTCGCGGTCAACGAACTCGAACCGCTGCACACGTTCTGCCAGGAGTTCAAGAAGTCGAGCTTCGACAATCCTCGCTCGCACACCGCGTTCATGAACCTCTACCGCGCCGCCGAGGGCCTGTCGATCTGGGTCAACGAGGAGACCGCGGTCTCGGCCGACGACTCCTCAACCCGCGAGATCCGCCCCGGTGACACCCGCGAGGACGGATGGCGGGAGTACACGGAGGCGCGCAGCCGGGGTGAGCGCCTCAGCGACGACTTCGTCTCCTCCCGCTGGGAGTTCAACCAGACGGCCCTCGAACTCGGACTCGTCTCCGGCGCACCCCCGTTCACCGACTGAGCCCCCACCGACCGAACCGGTCCACATACGAAACGACCGCCGCCGACGAATGCGTCAGCGGCGGTCGTTTCCCTTGCGGCCCCGATCAGAACAGGCCCGTCCGGGTCAGTGCCGGATCCACCACGTGTCCGTCGGTGCCACCGGTGTGCGCCGCTTGTGCTCGGACCGGCGGTATTTCTCGATGAGCGCCGAGGCGGCTGCGGGCTCGATCTCCTTCCCCTCGAGGAAGTCGTCGATCTGGTCGTAGCTGAGCCCCAGCGATGATTCGTCGGTCTGCCCGGGATCCTCGTCGAGCAGATCCGCGGTCGGCGGCTTGACGATGAGATGATCGGGAGCGCCGAGGTGGCTCAGCAGTTCTCGTCCCTGCCGCTTGTTCAGTCCCGACAGGGGGATGACGTCGGCGGCTCCGTCGCCGAACTTCGTGAAGAACCCGGTGACCGCCTCGGCGGCATGATCGGTGCCGACGACGAGGAGGCGCTTCTCCCCTGCCAGTTCGAACTGCGCGATCATGCGCATCCGGGCCTTGACATTGCCCTTGCCGAAGTCGGTGATCGCCTCGCCGGTCGCCTCCGCATATTCCTTCGCGGCGGCGTCGGTGGCCGCACCGATGTTGATGGACACCTCATGGTCGGCGCTGATGAAGGACAGCGCATCCTGGGCGTCTGACTCATCGGCCTGGACGTGGTGGGGCAGCCGCACAGCCCAGAACTCGGACTGAGCACCGCGACGGCGCAGGTCCTCCACCGCCAGCTGGCACAGACGCCCGGCCAGGGTCGAGTCCTGACCGCCGCTGATGCCCAGCACCAGCCCCTTGGCCCCGGTGGTGAGCACATAGTCGACGAGGAATTCGACCCTCCGCTCGATCTCCGTAGCCGGGTCGATCCGCGGTCGCACGCCGAGGGCGTGCCGGATCTCATCCTGAGCTCTGTCGTTCGTCATGCTCTCACCAGTCATAGTCGGGGGCGATTCGGCGCTCATCGCCGCAAGTACTCGTGCAGTCTCCCAGATCCCGTGTTACGGCGATGTGTCAACCGTGCCTTACGCGTCGGGGACGATGTTGACGAGCTTCGGGGCACGCACGATGACCTTGCGCACCCCGGCTCCGCCGAGGGCCTTGACGGCATTCGGCGACTCCAGGGCGAGCTTCTCCAGCTCGGCGGCGTCGATATCCGGATCGACCTCGAGGCGGGCGCGCACCTTGCCCTTGACCTGCACCACGCACGTGACGGTATCGGCGACGAGGTGACGCGGGTCCGCCTCGGGGAACGTGGCATAGGTGACCGTCGATTCATGACCGAGACGCGCCCACAGCTCCTCGGCCAGGTGCGGCGCGAACGGAGCGAGCATGATCGTCAGCGGTTCGAGGAGGTCACGGGTTGCCCCGCCCTGCTTCGTCGCGTGGTTCGTCAGCACGATGAGCTTGGAGATCGCGGTATTGAAGCGCAGATGGTCCATGTCCTCGCGGACACCGCTGATGACCTGGTGCAGGACCTTGAGCGACTCCTCGTCGGCTTCGCCCTCACGCACCACGGACTCGCCGGTGGTCTCGTCGACGAAGAGACGCCACACCCGCTGCAGGAAGCGGTGAGCGCCGACGACGGCACGGGTCTCCCACGGACGATCCTGCTCCAATGGTCCCATCGACATCTCATAGACGCGGAAGGTGTCGGCCCCGTAGGCGTCATACATCTCATCGGGCATGACGGAGTTCTTCAGCGACTTGCCGATCTTCCCGTATTCGCGGTTGACCTGCTCGCCGTTGTACCAGAACGTCAGCTCACCGTTGCTCTCTGTGCGTTCCTCCACTTCGGCGGCGGGAACGTAGACTCCGCGGGCGTCGGTGTAGGCGTACGCCTGGATGTAGCCCTGGTTGACCAGGCGGTGGAAGGGCTCCGAGGAGGAGATGTGGCCGAGGTCGAAGAGCACCTTGTGCCAGAACCGGGCATAGAGCAGGTGGAGCACGGCATGCTCCTGACCGCCGACATAGAGGTCGGCGCCGCCGCGCGGCTTCGAGGCCCGCGGACCCAGCCAGTATTCCTCGTTAGCTGGGTCGACGAGGCGTTCGTCGTTGTGCGGATCGGCGTAGCGCAGCTGATACCACGACGAACCGGCCCAGTTGGGCATGGTGTTCGTCTCGCGCTGATAGGTCTTCGGACCGTCGCCGAGGTCAAGCTCGACACTCGTCCACTCGGCATTGCGGCTCAGCGCGGGTTCCGGTCGGCTGTCGGCATCGTCGGGCGCATAGGTGCGCGGCGCGAAGTCATCGACCTCGGGCAGCTGCACGGGCAGCATCTCATCGGGCAGGGCGATGGGGGTGCCGTTTTCGTCGTAGACGATCGGGAACGGCTCTCCCCAGTAGCGCTGCCGGGAGAACAGCCAGTCGCGCAGACGGTACTGCGTGGACTCAGTGGCCAGTCCCTTGTCTTTCAGCCACGTCGTCACGGCGGCCTTCGCCGCTTCGATGTCGAGGCCGTTGATGTCGATCTCGGCATTCGCCGAATTGATCATCGCGCCGGTGCCGGTGAACGGGGTGTCCTCGTCGTGATCGGCCGGCGGCTGGACGGTGCGGATATAGGGCAGGCCGAAGGCCTTCGCGAAGTCCCAGTCACGGGCGTCCTCGCCTGGCACAGCCATGATCGCACCGGCGCCGTAGCCCATGAGGACGTAGTCGGCGACGAAGATCGGCACCTGCGCACCCGTGGCCGGGTTGGATGCGTAGGAGCCGGTGAAGATGCCGGTCTTCTCGCGGCTCTGCTGCCGATCGGCGTCGGTCTTCGCAGCGGCGGCACGCTGGTAGGCGGCGATCGCCTCGGCGGGGGTGGGCTGACCCCCGCGCCAGGATTCGGGCGTGGATTCGTCCCAGGACGCAGCGGTCAGCGACGCGACCTGCGGGTGCTCGGGACTGAGCACGAGGTAGGTGGCGCCGAAGAGGGTGTCCGGGCGGGTCGTGTAGACCTCGACCTCGGACGAGGACTCGCCGGCGACGGGCAGGCGCAGCAGCGCACCCTTCGAGCGGCCGATCCAGTTGACCTGCATCGCGTGGATCGCGTTGGGCCAGTCGAGGGCGTCGAGGTCGTCGATGAGACGGTCGGCGTAGGCGGTGATGCGCATGTTCCACTGGCGCAGACGGCGGGTGAAGACCGGGTAGTTGCCGCGCTCGGACAGCCCTTCCGCGGTGACCTCCTCATTGGCCAGCACGGTGCCCAGTCCCGGGCACCAGTTGACCGGCGATTCGGAGACATAGGCCAGACGGTAGCCCTGCAGAACGTCTTCGCGTTCGGCACCGGTCAGATCAGCCCAGGCGCGACCGTCCGGGGTCGGGCGAGAGCCGGAGGCGAACTGGTCGATCAGCGTCTCGATCGGACGCGCCCGTCCTTTGGCCTCGCCGTCGGGGGTGTCCGCCTCGGGGTCGTACCAGGAGTTGAAGATCTGCAGGAAGATCCACTGCGTCCACTTGACGAACTCGTCGTCGGTCGTAGCGAAGCGACGGCGGACGTCGTGCGCCAGGCCCAGACGGCGCAGCTGCTCGGTCATGTTCGCGATGTTGGCATCGGTGGTGATCCGCGGATGCTGCCCGGTCTGGACCGCGTAGAGGTCAGCGGGCAGACCGAAGGCGTCGTAGGACAGGGCGTGCATGACGTTGTGGCCGCGCATCCGCTGGTAGCGGCCGTAGACGTCGGTGCCCAGATATCCCAGGGGGTGGCCGACGTGCAGGCCGACGCCCGAGGGATACGGGAACATGTCCATGATGTAGAGGGATTCGCGCTCACTGAGATCGGCGGGCGGGCTGTATGGCGACGGGGTGTCCTGGGAAGCGGGCTCGCTGAGGTCTCCGGTGGGGTTCGGGGTGTGGAACGTTCCCGATGTCTCCCATGTGCGCTGCCACGACTTCTCGATCTTCTCGGCCAGCGCCGCGTCATAGCGGAAACCGGTCTCCTCAGGGTTCGTCGTCATTACCTTCCTTCACTGAGCGGGTGTGGGCGGATTCCGTCCATCGTACTCTGAACACTCCCTGATCCGTCTTGGTTAGACTGCTCACAGGGCATCGAGCGCGTGGATCGCCCGGGAAACGTGATCGATTTCACTGAGACCTGGCTGAACTGTAAGATAACCGGGCAGTAACTTACGTCTTCGAAGGAGACCCATGAGCCCAACGACAATGCCGCAGTCGTCAACCCCCGTCGTCGGCTTCGAGGTCGATTCCACCTCCTCGACCACCGATGTCTTCCTCCGCACAGTCGCCGAGGACCCGAGTCGTCCGATGGTCGCCAAGCCCGACGGGGAAGGCTGGCTCGAATTGTCGGGTGCAGAATTCCTCGCCGAGGTGCGCGCGGCGGCGAAGGGGCTCATCGCCCTCGGCGTCGGCGTCGGCGATCGGATCGCGATCTTCGGGCCCACCGCCTACGAATGGACGCTCAGCGACTACGCCGTGTGGTATGCCGGCGGCATCTCGGTGCCGTTCTACGACACTTCGTCCGAGGCGCAGCTGAGCTGGATGCTCACCAATGCCGATGTCTCTCGCGGGCTCGTCGCCACACGTGAGCACGCCGAACGGGTGCGCGCGGCGGCCGCTGCCGCCGGACGCCCCGAGCCTGCGCTCAGGGTCTGGGAGGACGGCGCCTTCGCCGAGCTCGCCGAGGCCGGCAAGGACATCAGCGATGAAGAGCTGGAGTCCGCTCGCTCCCAGGTCGGATCCGACTCCGTGGCCACGATCATCTACACCTCCGGCACCACCGGCAAACCGAAGGGCTGCGTGCTCACCCACGCGAACTTCGTTCAGACCGGGCAGGCGGCCCGCTATCAGATCCCCAGCGCTCTGGACACGTCGATGCGCTGCCTGCTCTTCCTCCCGCAGGCTCACGTCTTCGCGCGCTTCATCGAGGTCCTCGCCATCAGCAACGGAGCACTGCTTGCCCACCAGTCCGATCTGACGAAGCTCACCGATGCGATGGGCACCTTCCACCCGACGTTCATCCTCGGTGTCCCACGCGTCTTCGAAAAGGTCTTCAACTCCGCGCTGGCAACCGCTCAGGCCGGCGGCAACGAGAAGATCTTCCGCCGTGCCGAGCAGGTCGCCGTCGCCTACTCGAAGGCGCTCGACACCGGCAAGGTGCCGATGAGCCTCAAGCTTCAGCATGCCCTCTTCGACCGACTCGTCTATCGGAAGCTGCGGGCGGCGATGGGCAACAACGTCACTCATGCGGTCTCCGGCGGTGGGGCGCTCGGAGCCCACCTGGGTCACTTCTTCCGCGGGCTCGGCATCATCGTCTTAGAAGGCTACGGACTCACCGAGACCACTGCGCCCATCACCGTGAATGTTCCCGAGAGGTCGAAGATCGGCACCGTCGGGGTTCCGCTGCCGGGAGTCTCGGTGGCGATCGCTCCGGACGGCGAGGTGCTGGCCAAGGGCGTGCCGATCTTCCGCGAGTACTGGGACAACCCGGAGGCCACGGCCAAGGAATTCCACGACGGCTGGTTCGGCACCGGTGACCTCGGCTCCCTCGACGAGGACGGCTACCTCACCATCAGCGGGCGCAAGAAGGAGATCCTCGTGACCTCCAGCGGCAAGAACATCGCCCCCGCACCACTCGAGGACATCCTCCGCCGTCACCCGATCATCGGGCAGCCGGTGCTCGTCGGCGAGAACCGCAAGTTCGTCTCCGCACTCATCTTCCTCGACTCGGAGATGCTGCCGGGCTGGCTGAAGAACCACGACCTGCCGCAGATGGATCTTCACGAAGCCGCCGACGACGACACGATCCACGCCGAGGTCGCCAAGGCGGTCGAGCAGGTGAACAAGACGGTCTCGCGCGCGGAGGGAATCAAGAAGTTCACGATTCTGCCGATCGAACTCACCGAGGAGAACGGCTACCTGTCGGCCAAGCAGTCGGTCAAGCGCCACCTCATCAACAAGGACTTCGCCGAGGACATCGAAGCGATCTACGCGGACTGATCGGTCGCAGCCGCCGAGCGGCACCGATCGGCGGCGATCACGCGCCGTTCAGCGGCGATCGCACACCGATCAGCCGCGATCACCGGAAATCGGCCCGGGCATGAACTCATCATGGGTTCGCGCCCGGGCCTTCTCGTCGTTGGCCGACACGGTCGCCGAGGCCGGGGCACCCGTCGTAAGCTGAGGGCAGGAGCCGATTCTCACCGATCCGATGGAGGCGACACTCATGTCCGAGGACACCGATCACACACCCAGCTACGTAGCCGCGGGGCAGGAGTTCAACAGAGACACGAACTACATCGAAGACCGCATCCTCTATGATCCTGGTGCCCAGTGGCCCGTCGAACCCGGCCGCTACCGCCTCATCGCAGCGCGTGCGTGCCCGTGGGCCAACCGCACGATCATCGTCCGCCGGCTCCTCGGGCTCGAGGACGTCATCTCGCTCGGCATGCCCGGTCCCACCCACGATGCCCGGTCCTGGACCTTCGACCTCGATCCCGGCGGCGTCGACCCGGTCCTCGGCATCGAGCGCCTGCAGCAGGCGTTCTTCGCCCGCTTTCCCGACTATCCGCGCGGCATCACCGTGCCCGCCATGGTCGATGTCCCCACCGGGGTCGTCGTGACCAACGACTTCCCCCAGATCACCGAGGACTTCTTCACACAGTGGACGGACTATCACCGTGAGGGCGCCCCGAATCTCTGGCCCGAGGAGTCACGGGACGAGATGGCGAAGGTGATGCGCCACATCTACACGGAGATCAACAACGGGGTCTACCGATGCGGGTTCGCCGGATCACAAGAAGCCTACGAGGCGGCCTTCGACCGCCTGTTCAACGCTCTCGACATCGTCGAGGAGCGTCTGAGCACGTCCCGCTTCCTCATGGGTGAGACCATCACCGAGGCGGACGTCCGACTCTTCACCACGCTCGCCCGCTTCGACCCTGTGTACTTCGGCCACTTCAAGTGCAACCGTCAGCCGCTGACGGCGTTCGAGAACCTCTGGGGCTACGCCCGAGACCTCTACCAGACGCCCGGCTTCGGGGACACCATCGACTTCGTGCAGATCAAACAGCACTACTACATCGTCCACCAGGACGTGAACCCGACGCAGATCGTTCCCCAGGGGCCCGACCTCTCCGGTTGGCTCAGCGACCACGGACGCGACCGGAAGTTCGGCGGTTCGCCCTTCGGCGACGGCACTCCTCCGGGACCGGTCAAGCCGGGCGAAGAGGTGCCGTTCGATCACACGGCTGCCGCCTGGACGAAGTGATCAGGAGTCGAATTCTCCGGGTTCGATGACGTCGGCGCGGGAATCGTCGATGCCTGCCGCCCGCTTCCGCCGGTGTTTGCGGACCTTGAGCACGATCCACACGATGAGGAAGACGACGACGGCGATGATGACGATCTTCTGGAAGTACCCGGCGTAGGTCTCGACGACCGCCCAGTTCTCGCCCAGGTAGAAGCCGGCGATGATGAGGATGGTGTTCCAGATGGCGCTGCCGGCCGTCGTCAGGGCCACGAACTTGGCCAGGCGCATGTCCCGCATGCCCGCGGGGATCGAGATCAGTGAACGGAAGATGGGGATCATCCTGCCGAAGAACACCGCCTTGTCGCCGTGCCGGTCGAACCAGTCGACGGTCTTGTGGACATCGTCGACGTCGACGAGTGGCATCTTCACCGCGATGCGGGCGATGCGCTCGATGCCGATCCACTTGCCCAGGGCCCATAGGATGATCGCACCGATCAGCGAACCGAGGGTCGCGCAGACGATGGCCAGCACGATGTTCATCTGACCCTGGCTCGAAGTGAAGCCGGCCAAGGGCAACACGAGCTCGCTGGGGATCGGCGGGAAGATGTTGTCGAGGAACACCATGAATCCGACGCCGAGTGGCCCCAGGGCTTCCATGACGGTCACAGTCCAGGCGGAGAACCCGCTGAGGTTCTCAGCTGCACCGCCCTCGGAGGTGAGCACGAAATCGGGAGCAGAACCGGTTGCTAGAGAAATCGGCATGGGCAAAAGTCTAGATAAGGGCGCGGCCTGCCGCTCACAGTGCGCTCACAGCGGCTAGTGTGGAAACGGACACCTCAGGGAGGAATCGAAGGCACTTCTGCCATCGACATCGAAGGAGCAACCACGTGGCACCAGCCAAAGTACTGGCCTCGCGCAACAACGTCGCCGAGGCCGGCCACAACGCCGTCAACCGGCCGGGACCCGCACACCTCATGCGCGCCGTTCAGCGTTTCGGCCAGCGTCTGGGCAACCAGTTCGGTGCTGCGATCACCTACTTCCTCGTCCTCGCGGTCATGCCCATCGCGATGGTCAGCCTCGCGAGCATCGGTTTCGTCCTCGACGTCGCCCGCCCCGACCTGCTGTCCATGGCCACCGAGCAGATCGAGTCGTTCACGGCAGGCAACTCCTCTCTGACAGAGCAGCTCGAGAGTTATCTGCTCGACTGGCAGGGTGTGGGGATCATCGGTATCATCACCGGCCTCTACACAGGGCAGGGATTCATCGGCAACCTCGGTGCGGCTGTCCGTGCCCAGCTGCATGAGGACTTCGACGATGTCGTGGAGAAGTCCTTCGTCAAGAAGATCCTGAACAACGTCGTCACCCTCATCGGTCTCATCGTCGGTCTCCTCATTGCTGTGGCGCTCACCGTCGTCGGCACCGGACTGCGGTCGGTCATCGCCGACCTCCTCGGTCTCGGCGGATTCGCCGGCAGCCTGCTCTTCATCGTCCCGCTGCTGCTCGTCTTCGCAGCGGCCTGGCTGATCTTCATGTTCCTGTTCACGATGCTGCCGGAGAAGCCGGTGGACAAACGGGCCAAGATCCGCGGTTCACTCATCGGCGCGGTGGCGTTCGTCATCCTCATCAACTTCTCCACCGTGTTGATCAATCTCTTCTCGGGCAACAAGGCCGCGGGTGTCTTCGGCTCGATCATCGCGATCATGCTCACCCTCAATGTGTTCGCCCGCATCGTCCTCTTCATCGCCGCATGGATCGGCACCGCGAACCCGCCGCGGCTGCAGGAGGAGGAACCGGAATACCGCTTCGTCGAACCCAAGGTGCAGGCACAGAGCCTCGGCGCGCTGCTCGCCGGTGCCGGGATCGTCACGCTGACCCTGCTCGGCTTCAGGCGCTGGGAGGAGCACCGGTCGGCTGAGGAATAGGCGAAGCGATAGACTGAGCCCGCATCCGTTTCAACTGACCGAGGGGACACGACCTTTGACTGACGCAACGACGGCACGCCTGAACGATTGGGCGAAGAAGCAGACCGCCGCCGAGGAACTCATTCCGCTAGTCGGACGCCTGTACCGCGAGAACGACGTGCTGCTCACGCTGTTCGGACGGTCGCTGCTGAACAAGTCGGTGACCGGCATGATCAAGGCGCACCGCTACGCCCGCCACTTCCTCGGCGAGGACCTCGACATCGAGGTCACCCACCGCATCGTCAGCGCCCTGGCCGGACTCAACCTGGCACCGGCGCGCATCGATCTGGGCCGCCTCGTCGAGAAGATGGACGATCCGAGCGGCGATATCGACGCCTACCTGGCCGAAGCACTCGCCGAGGTCGTCGACTCCCAGTCGGGCAAGGGTGAGGTCCGCGATGTCGTCCTCTACGGATTCGGTCGCATCGGCCGTCTGCTCGCCCGCATCCTCATCGACCGCGCCGGCGGCACCGGGATGCGCCTGCGCGCCATCGTCGTGCGCCGCAATGGTGAGAACGACATCATCAAGCGTGCCTCGCTGCTGCGCCGTGACTCGGTCCACGGGGCCTTCGACGGCAGCATCGTCGTCGACGAGGTGGCCAACACCATCCAGGCCAACGGCACCCTCATCCAGGTCATCTACTCCGACGATCCCTCGCAGGTCGACTACACCTCCTACGGCATCGACAATGCGATCATCGTCGACAACACCGGCAAGTGGCGCGACGAGGACGGGCTGGCCAAGCACCTCGCTTGCCCGGGAGCCGCGAAGGTCCTGCTCACCGCGCCCGGCAAGGGTGATGTCAAGAACATCGTCTTCGGTGTCAACGACGATGCGATCCTCGACTCCGACCGGATCGTTTCGGCCGCGTCCTGCACGACGAACGCGATCACTCCCGTGCTCAAGGCCATCAACGACAAGTTCGGTGTGCGCAACGGTCACGTCGAGACGGTGCACTCGTTCACGAACGACCAGAACCTCATCGACAACTTCCACAAGGGTTCGCGACGCGGTCGTGCGGCCGGGCTGAACATGGTGCTCACCGAGACCGGCGCCGCCAAGGCCGTGGCCAAGGCGCTGCCTGAGCTGGCCGGGAAGCTCTCGGGCAACGCGATCCGCGTTCCCACCCCGAACGTGTCGATGGCGATCCTCAACCTCAACCTCGAGACCGCGACGAGCGTCGACGAGCTCAACACCTTCCTGCGCGAGGTCTCGATGCATTCGAGCCTGCGCAACCAGGTCGACTACGTCACCTCCCCTGAGCTCGTCTCGACCGACCTCGTCGGTTCGAAGCGCGCCGGCGTCGTCGACGGACTTGCCACGATCGTCGATGACGACCGCGTCGTCGTCTACGTCTGGTACGACAACGAGTTCGGCTACTCCTGCCAGGTCATCCGCTGTGTGGCGAAGATGGCCGACGTCGACGTTCCCGCATTCCCCTGATCTCGCAGAGCAGCTGATATCGCCGAGGCGGCTCACCGAATCCTGTGATGATTCCTTGGTGAGGCGCTGAAGGACATCGGCGATTCGGCCCACTTTCGGCTGAGCAGCCCAGTTCCAGACTTAGGCTGCCTAGCCGAGAGTGGTCCGCTTTCGTAGGCGTGCCGCATACGGGTCGTTTCCGTAGGAGAATCCACGCCACACCGCATCACTCCGCGGCGTCGGCCTCCATCGCCTCGTGCAGCCAGATCGGTGTGAAGTCGGCGAATCGAGCGGCGAGTTCATCGTCGCTGTCGAGGATGACGGCCAGCCGGTCATCGGCCGCTGAGAGCTCCCCCGCCCAGATCGGTCCCAGGCAGGCCAGCAGCAGGCAGGCCAGCACGACGGCTCCGGCGAGGATCGGGGTCTGCGACCACAGCAGCACTCCGAACAGGATTCCCACCACGACGAAGCCGATGGCCACGGCCATTCCTGCTGAGCGGGTGCGCGGGGCCTTCGCCTTCGCAGGTCGGGTCGCTGCGACCGAGTCGAGGATGTCGCGGTTGATCCGGGTCCACGCGATGATCGCTCCGAGCGCGCAGACGATGCCGATCATGATGAGGCTGAAGGCGGAGAACAGCAGCACCGCATCGATGTGATCGCCCTGTGCCTGCAGGGCGGCACCCAGACCGGCCACGAGCATCGCGCCGGCCAGCACGAGCATGCTCAGCAGCCGGGCACGGCGCACCGCGATGAGTTCGGCGAGCACCCGAGCCAGATACGCCCGATCTGCCTGAGCGTCGTCGGCGTGAGCACCGTCAGCCTGGCGGCCGGCACCCTGCACACCGTCTGCCCGAGAGCCGTCGGCCCGAGGGTCCTCAGCCTGACTCAACGGACGTACCCGACGGTCTTGTCGACGGTGTGCGGGAAGGCTTCGCCGCCCAGGTACTGCTCGAAGAGCCGGTGGAACTGACTCGCCAAGCGCATCCGCCACCCGTCGGTGTCCCCGCTCATGTGCGGAGTGATGATGACGTTGTCCATCGCCCACAGCGGATGCCCGGCAGGCAACGGTTCCTCATCGAAGACGTCGAGGCCGACTCCGGCGATCTGGCCGGTGCGCAATGCGTCGACGAGGGCATCGGTGTCGACGGTGTCGCCGCGACCGACATTGATGAACACGGCGGTGTCGTCCATGGCCGCGAACACCTCGGCGTTGATGAGCCTCTCCGTCCGCTCGGTCAGAGGCGCGATGTCGACCACCCAGTCGAAGCCGGCGACGTGCTCGGGCAGGGTGGCCGAGTCGATGACCTCACCGAAATCGGCGTCCCCGCTGCGGGCGCGGGAACCGGCCCCTGTGACGTCGATGCCCACGGCTGTGAGCAGTCGGGCGATCTCCCGACCGATCGCCCCGGTGCCGACGACCAGCGCTGTGGAACCCGTGATGTCACGAGTCGATCGCCGGTTCCATTTCGCCTCACGCTGATCGGCGAGGGAGCCGATCGCGCTCTTCGCGTGCATGAGGATGTAGTTGAGCACGAATTCGGCGATCGGACGGTCGAAGATCCCACGCGCATTGGTCACCGTCACCGGTGAGTCGACGAGTTCGTCGAAGAGGAGGGAGTCGACGCCTGCGGCCGCCGCATGCACCCATTCGAGTCGGTCGGCGTGGCCGTAGGCGTCCTTGAGCGCGGTGGAGAAGAAGTCCCACATCAGCAGCACATCGGTGCCCGGCAGCGCCTGGCCCAGCGTGTCCGCCTCGGCGATCCGCAGCTCGACGCCGTCCCGCTCCCCCAGGTCGGTGAGCAGGGCGGGGATCTCGGTCCCGGGCGCGTTGAGAATCGTCAGTACCGTCATTCCTCATCTCCTCCGGCAGGGTGCTTTCTGCCAGACTAACGGATTTGGTCCGCCCGAGCGCCGAGGCTGCTTCACCGAGGCTGGCTCACCGAGGCTGGCTCACCGAGGACAGTTCACCGGAGTCGGTCAAGGACCTTGAGGAAGAGACCCAGGGAGTCGTCGAAGATCGCCGGCGTGCCGCCCTTCTCCTCGACCGCCTCGGGATTGCGCTTGATCGTCTGGCCCGCATGGTTGAGGGGGACGCGGCAGAGTTGGGTGAGCATGCGCGCACTGCGCCAGGCGGAGTCCTCGGTGGAGAATTCCTGGCCGAGGTGTCGCAGTCGGCGCAGCACATGTCCGGCGACGATCTCTTCGAGGGCTTCGGCCCGGTCGAAGCTCTTGCTCACGAGCTCCGGGTAGAGGGCGAAGAGACGACGCCGGCGCGCCGGCAGCTCGGGGTCGACCGAGCCGATGAGCAGAGCCTCGCGGACGAAGCGTGCTGTCTCCTCGGCCAGAGCGCTCAGCCCGGAATCGGAATGGACGTAGTCGTCGGCGAGGCCCTCGTCGACGCTGACATCGGCGCCGAGTCCGACGATCGCGTCCTCTTTGGTGTCGAAGTAGTTGAAGAAGGTGCGGGTGGACACGCCCGCGTCGGCGGCGATGGTCGCGACAGTGGCGGCAGCGAGTCCGTCCTCGAGGACGCGGGTGATCGCAGCCTCGTGGAGGGCGTTTCGAGTCATCCGCGCCTTCTTCGAGCGCAGGGATTCTTCGGCAGGCATGAGACCATGCTTGCACCTCACGCAGGTTCTCACCAACCGAAGACCTGCGATTGAACCGCCTCCGATTCGGCACGGACTTCCTGCACCGCAGAACTCACATGAGCGTCTTCAGCCTGGCACGGTGCTGCTCGAGCGTCTGCAGCTGGCCGAGCAGCGCCGCCTGTCCCGCACCGTCGGCCGTGTCCTGGCGCTGCAGCCGAGAGTGGAGCTCCTTGGCGATGCGCTCGAGGTCGTGGTCGAACAGACGCGCGACGATTCCCCGGGCGAAGCGGCTGGTTTCCGTGCCTTCGATGATCGGCAGCGGTGAGACGAGCAGCTGGGCGACATAGGGTTTGAGCTCGTCATCGCTGGCCTCGAGGACCCGTTCTGCCCACTTCGACTGCTCGGCTCCTGCCGAGGTCAGTCCCCCGGCCTGCTTGATCGCGTCCTGGATCCGCCGGTACCCGGGGTGTTCGAAGGCCTTCGACGACAGCGAGTCGAAGAGCTTCGCGTTGACGGCCTCGGGGTGCTGGAGAGCGACCATGAGCGCGCCTTTTTCGGTCTTCAGCCGCGTCGGGCTGATCGGCGCCGAGAGGTTGGAGACGTCGGGACGTTCATCGTAGACGTATTCGATGCTCCTATCGTCGCCGGTCTCCCCCGCCGAGGCTGCCCCCGGGTTCGGCTGTCTCGGACCTGTCCCATGGTCCCGGTGAGCGGCCCCGCTCATACGTTCGCTCGGCGGCGGACCGTCACGGTACGACGGCTGCCGCGGAGCCGCCTCGGTGCTCTGCTGCCGATTCTGTCGCGGGCGGCGCTGCGCCGTCCGGACGGCGGATTCGACTTCGTCGATGTCGACGCCGATGCGGCCGGCGACGAACCGGTAGTAGTGGGTGAGGCTGCCCTGATCCCGGATGTCGGTGAGCACCTCGGCGGCGGCCTTCACTGCGGAGATGCGGCCTTCCACGGTGTCGAGGTCGAACCGGGAGATGGCGGTGGTGATGACGAATTCGAACAGGGGTTTGCACCCGTCGATGAGTTCCCTCAGGGCGGCATCGCCCTTCCGCATGCGCAGGTCGCAGGGGTCGAGCCCATCGGGTTCGACGGCGACGAAGGTCTGCGCGGTGAACAGGCTCTCGAACTCGAAGGCCTTGAGCGCGGCCTTCTGACCTGCCGCATCGCCGTCGAAGGTGAAGATCACCTGTCCGGTGGGGTCGTCGCCGAGGAGTCGGCGGATGATCTTGACGTGCTCGGCGCCGAAGGCCGTTCCGCACGTGGCCACGGCCTGTTCGACTCCGGCCAGGTGCGCGGCCATGACGTCGGTGTAGCCTTCGACGACGACGACCCGTTTGGTCTTCGCGATCGACTTCTTGGCCAGGTCGAGCCCGTAGAGGACCTGGTTCTTGTGGTAGAGCGCGGTCTCCGGGGTGTTGAGGTACTTCGGGCCTTTGTCGTCGTCATAGAGTCGACGAGCGCCGAATCCGATGGTGCGGGCCGTCATGTCCTTGATCGGCCAGATCACCCGTCCCCGGAACCGGTCGTAGATGCCGCGGCCGCCCTCGCTGGCCAGTCCCGCGGCGAGGATCTCCTCGTCGGTGAAGCCGGCTCGTCTCAGGTGGGCGGTCAGGGCGTCCCAGGACTTCGGGGCGAAGCCGATGCCGAACTCACGGCTGGACTCGGGTGGGAAACCGCGACCGGTGAGGAAGTCACGTCCGATCCGTCCGGCCTCGGCGTCGAGCTGCTGGGTGAAGAAGCGCTGGGCGACCTCGTGCATCTCGAGCAGGCGCTGCCGCCGACTCGCCTGTTCGCGGTCGGGCCCCTTGCCGTCCTCGTAGCGCAGGTGCATTCCGGCCTTGCCGGCCAGTGTCTCGACGGCTTCGACGAAGCTGAGCTGCTCGACCTTCTGGAGGAAGGTGAACACGTCCCCGGACTCACCGCAGCCGAAGCAGTGGTACATCCCGACCTGCGGGCGCACGGTGAACGACGGGGTCTTCTCGTCGTGGAAGGGGCACAGTCCCTTGAGCGAGCCGATGCCGGCGGTCTTGAGGGTGACGAACTCCCCGATCACCTCGTCGATGCGCGTGCGGGTGCGCAGTTCGTCGATGTCCTCGCGCTTGATGAGTCCGGCCATGGTCTAGAGCCGATCCCCCGCCCCGGCGTTGAGGTGGTGGTAGAGCGCCCAGGCCGAATGGTCGGTCAGGGAGGCGATCTGATCGACGATGACCCGCAGGCGAACCGAGTCGTTCGCGGCCTCGGCGTGGTCGGCGCGGAACATCGGATCGAGCTTCTCCGGGTTCTCCGAATACCACTCGGCGAGTGCGCCGATGACGGCGGCCTGGATGTCGTGCAGCCGCAGTCGGTCCTCGGCGACCATCACTGTGAGGGTGGCCATGCCCTTGAGCACGGCGATCTCGATGGAGGTGGCTTCGGGCACGACGAGGGAGGCCGAGTAGCGGGCCAGCGGCTCCCACCCGGACTCCTCACGGGTCGCTGATTCCGCGGCGCCGACGAAGCGGCCGATGAGCTGGCTGGTCATGTGTTTGAGGCCGGCCTGGGCCCGACGGGACCCGTCGAAGGCCTCACTCGGCCAGTAGGCGGTTGCCTGCAGACGGCCGAGCGCCTTGTCCATCTCCGCATCACTCGTTGACGGCAGGTACCACTGGCGGGTGATCTCGAAGAGTTCGGTCCGGCGGGCCTCCCCCACAGTGCCGGAGGCGAAGTCGGCGAGGTCGAGGTGGCCGGCGACGATCGCGTCCTCGACGTCGTGGACGGAATACGAGATGTCGTCGGCTAGGTCCATGACCTGGGCCTCGATGCATTTCTGCCCGTTCGCGATGCCCTCGCGGTAGAAGTCGAAGACATCGGTGTCGTCGTCGTAGACGCCGAACTTGCGCACCCCTGAGTCGCGGCGGCCGGCGGTGGCTTCGGCCCGCGGCCACGGATATTTCGTGAGGGCGTCGAGGCTGGCGCGGGTGAGGTTGAGTCCGGCCGGCCTGCCGTCGGCGCCGATGACCTTCGGTTCGATCCGGGTGACCAGGCGCAGGGTCTGCGCATTGCCTTCGAACCCGCCGATGTCCTTGCTCAGAGCGTCGAGGATCGTCTCACCGTGGTGTCCGAAGGGAGGGTGGCCGAGGTCGTGGGACAGGCAGGCGGTGTCGACGATGTCGGGGTCGCAGCCGAGGTAGCGGGCGAGTTCACGACCGACCTGAGCCACCTCGAGGGAGTGGGTGAGCCGGGTGCGCACGAAGTCATCGGTGCCGGGAGAGACCACCTGCGTCTTCGCCCCGAGGCGGCGCAGACCCGCGGAATGGAGGACGCGGGCGCGATCGCGCTGGAAGGCCGAACGCCGCGGATTCTTCGCCGGTTCGCTCACCCACCGTTCCTCGTCACGCGACGTATACACCGCCACGGTCCCTGTCCGCACGGAGGCGCGCGGGTGAGTGTCGAAGGACATGCTCATCCTCCCGAGATGTCGAGTTCGGCCTCGGACAGCAGCGATCTGCCGCTGGGGTCGAAGATGCGGGAATCCAACCAGCCCTCGGGCAGGTGCGGACGCTTCGGCCTCGTCGTGCGCCCGCGCGAGCCTTCGGCTGCCTCTCCGGGATACGGGGCGTCCTTGTCGAGCTGTTCGAGCAGTCCGGCCAGTTCCTCGAGCGAGGAGACCATCGCCAGCTGGCTGCGCAGCTCTCCCCCGACCGGGTAGCCCTTGAAGTACCACGCGATGTGCTTGCGCAGGTCACGGACACCGTAGAACTCGTCCTCGAAATGGTCGACGAGGTATTCGCCGTGCTTGTACACGGCACGGGCCACCTCGGCGAGGCCGGGACGATGGCGTTCCTCACTGCCGTTCAGCGCGTTCGCGAGGTCGCCGAAGAGCCAGGGTCGGCCCTGGCAGCCGCGGCCGATGACGACGCCGTCGCAGCCGGTCTTGGCCATCATGTCCAGGGCATCCTCGGCGGCGAAGATGTCGCCGTTTCCGAGCACGGGAACGGTGTCGCCGAGGTGGTCCTTGAGTCGGGCGATCGCCTCCCAGTCCGCCGTCCCCGAGTAGAGGTCGGCGGTCGTGCGGCCGTGCAGCGCGACGGCGGCGACCCCGGCGTTGCGCGCGGTCTCAGCGGCGTCGAGGAAGGTGGTGTGATCGGCGTCGATGCCTTTGCGCATCTTCACGGTCACGGGGATGCCCCCGCGCGAGGCCTCCTTGACCGCGGTGGTGACGATGGCGGTGAACAGGTCCTGCTTCCACGGCAGGGCCGAGCCGCCGCCCTTGCGGGTGACCTTGGGCACGGGGCAGCCGAAGTTGAGGTCGATGTGATCGGCGCGATCCTCGTCGACGAGCATCCGCACGGCCTGGCCCATCGTCACCGGGTCGACGCCGTAGAGCTGGACCGAGCGCGGGGTCTCATACGGTTCGTGGTGGATGATGCGCATCGTCTTCGGACTGCGCTCGACCAGGGCCCGGGTGGTGACCATCTCGGTGACGTAGAGTCCGGCTCCGTATTCGCGGCACAGGCGACGGAAGGCGGTGTTCGTGATCCCGGCCATCGGTGCGAGCACGACCGGTGAGGACAGCTCGATGGGGCCGATGCGCAGGGGTGCTGCGGCGGCCGGGGACACGGTTTCTGAGGCTGGGCTGATAACACTCACGAAACCATTATCCCAGTGCAGTCAAAACAGCTCATGCTCACCTCTCATCATCCTTGGCCGCCGCAGGTCGGCAAGCGTGCCAGGCTCGCTTTCCGCCGGTGCCGTGCCCGACTCTGTCCGACGGTTGAGATCGACGGTTCATCTGTCCAAGTCAACGGATTCGGACCCCAGAAATTCCCGCACGTCCCATTCGGTGTCCACGGCGAGTTCCGATGCGAGCCGGTCATCGTGGGTGACCACGATCATCGCTCCCCCGAATCCGTCGAGCGCGGTCACCAGCGCCTCGAGTGAGGACAGGTCGAGGTTGTTGCCCGGCTCGTCGAGCACGAGCAGCTGCGGGGCAGGCTCCTGCAGGAGTCCTGCGGCCAGAGCGACGCGGAAGCGCTCCCCGCCGGACAGGGTTCCACAGATCTGCTCGGTGCGACCTCTGCGCAGCCCCATGGCCGCGAGTACTTCGTGGACGCGATGCGGGTCCAGATGCGGATTGCCCGAACGCACCGCCTCCATCACCGTGAGTTCGGCCGGCAGCCGATACTGCTGATCGAGGTGGGCCACGGGCACGGAGACGGTGATCGACAGATTGCCGAAGAGCTCGGTGATCGGTGGGCCGGTTTCGACGGCACCCTGTCCGTCAGCGGCTGCCATGGCGGCCGCCAACAGGGTGGATTTGCCTGCCCCGTTCGGTCCCGTCAGGCGGATCCGCTCGGGTCCGACGACCTCGACGGGTCTGTCCAGATTCGCCGAGGCGAGCTGCAGGACGCGTTTGCCTGCGTGCACGTGAGTGTCGGGCAGGTCGAGCCGCATGCTCGCGCTGCGGCGCAGCGAGTCCTTGGCAGCGTCGAGATCGGCCTGCGCTTTCGCTTCGTCCGCGGCTGTGTCCCCGCGCCGTTTGGCCGCCGACTTCTCGGCGAAGTTCGCCAGCCCGTTCATCGCGATCTTGGGACGGCGTTTGTTCTCCTTGTCTTTGGCTCCCTTGCGTTCTGACCGGGCCAGTTTCGTCTCGAGATCGATGCGTTGGCGCTTCTCGATCGCGTGGGCCTTCTTCGCATCGACGACGCGCTGGGCCTTCGCCGCCTCTTCGGCAGCGACCATCGCTTCGTAGTCGTCGAAGTTCCCGCCGTAGACACGCAGACGGTCGGTCATCTCGACGATCGAGTCCATATGCGTCAGCAGGTTGCGGTCGTGGGAGATGACCAGGGTGGGCCCGCGACGCGCCCTCAGCAGCGTCAGCAGAAGTCCGCGCCCGTCCTCATCGAGGTTGTTGCTCGGTTCGTCGAGGATGAGCCAGGCCACACCGGCCAGAGCCGCTCGGGCCAGACCGATCCGGGTGGCCTGCCCGCCGGAGAAGCTGCTGAGGCTGCGGTCGAGGTCACCTGCTTCGAGGTGCAGCCCGAGATCGGCGGTGGCGGCCAGGGCCCGCTCTTCGATGTCCCAGTCGTCCCCGATGAGCACGAAGTCGTCTTCGCCGGCGTCTCCGTCCAGGGCGCGGCGAAGGGTATCACGGACGTCGGCGATGCCGAGAGCCTCATCGACGCGCTGCTGCGAATGCGGCAGGAGCTGATCGATGTAGACGGCACCATCCGCACCGGTGACAGATCCGGCCGTGGCGGGAATGAGTCCTGCCAGGATCTTCGCGAATGTGGATTTTCCGATCCCGTTGTCACCGACCAATCCGACGAGTGCGGCCGGAATGGAGGCGGAGAGACTGGAGAAGATCTCGGTATCGTCGCCGAGGCGGTAGTCCAGTTCGGACACAGTGATTGTGGTAGGCATGAGGGTCCTCATTTCGTGTACGCAGAAGCGCTGCGGGCCCGTGGCACCCGCTGATCACGGCATGAGGATTCACTTCACTGCAGAGATGTCCTTCTTAGGAAATGGGACAGAACAAGGATCGCCGACTCGCCTCGACGAGTCAAGACCACCCTCCGACCCTGCCCCTTATTACTACCCGGCGGCGGCCCAGCAACCTGGCGCGAGGTTGCTGGGCCGCCGCCGGGTAGTAATAAGGGGGTTTCGGGCGGTTCAGACGATGATGAGCATGAGCTCGGCGGGCTCATCGTTGGGGTTCGCCAGCTGGTGCGGAACATCGCCGGGGGCCTGAGCGCAGTCCCCGGCATGGAGGGTGGTCCGGCGGTCGATGGTGACGATCTCGATGCTGCCGGCAAGGACGAAGAAGCTCTCACGCGAACCGCTGCGATGAGCGGCGAAGGCGGAGGTCTCACTGCGCGGATCGAGACGGTAGTGGACGACGTCCATGTTCTCGAACGCCGAGGGCAGGTCCCGGCGCCACACTCCGGGGCCGAACTTCGAGGACGCGGGGATCGCCTCGGCGCGAGTGATGGTCACTTCGGGGGCCGCGAGCAGCTCGCCGACGTCGACGCCGAGCGCACGGGAGAGGCCCATGGCATTCGAGACCGAGGTGTCCTGCTCTCCGCGTTCGATCTTCGACAGCGCCGCGCGGGACAGACCCGCCCGGACTGCGAGTTCGTTGAGGGTGAGGTTGTTGAATTTGCGCCGCGCTCTGATCCGGGCACCGAAGACGCGCGCCCCGAGGTCCTCTTCTTTCACCATGGTCGAATCATAGACTATTCTTGAATAGTAGATTTACTTCTCACAAAGGAAATTTGTGCACATGATGGCTGTGTTGGCCCTCGCCCCGATCCTCGTGGCCGTCGCATTGCTGCTATTCAAGCAGAGTTCATGGATCGCGGCGCTCGCCGGAGCCGTCGCCGCGGCGATCCTCGTCGCGGTCGCCTTCCCCACCCCCACCTCGGCGCTGGTGGAATCCGGTATCGACTATTTCCCACTCATCCTCGAGGTCGCACTCATCCTGCTGTTCGGGATGATGCTCGCGCGCTTGCTCGAGTCCGCCGGGTCCATGGCGCAGATCTCTTCATGGGTCGAATCCCGCTCCCCCAGCCGTTCGCTCGGCGTCGCGCTCGTCGTCTTCGGCCTCGTCCCGTTCGCCGAGTCGGTCACCGGCTTCGGGATCGGCGTGACGATCGGGGTTCCGGTCCTGCGCCACCTCGGCTGCTCCCTGCGGCAGTCGGCGATCCTCGGACTCCTCGGGCTCATCGCCGTCCCGTGGGGCGCGCTAGGCCCCGGCACCACGGTCGCAGCCGCGCTCGCCGGTCTCGACGTCGACGAACTCGGGCTGACCACCGCGTGGCTCAACGCGATCCCGGTCATCGTCGTCACGGTTGCGGTGATTGCGATCATGCGTCCATCCCCCGCCTCGGCGCTGGGAATCGTCGGCGCTGCCGCGCTGATGTGGGCGGGCATCCTCGCCGCCAGCTCCGTCATCGGCATGGCACCGGCCGGCATCGTCGGCTCGCTCCTCGTCATCATCGTCATGGGCGTCGTCTTCATCCTCCGCCAGCGCAGCGCCGGCCTCACGCGGAACCTCGGGCTGGCCGTGCTGCCCTACGGCTGCCTGACCGTCGGGCTCCTGCTGGCACGGTGGCTGCATGCGGGTCTGCCGTCGGTGGCCACCCAGATCATCGCCTCACCTCCGTTCTGGCTGGCCGTCGCGTGTCTCATCGCCTCTCTCAGGGTGCCCGGCCGGCGAGGTGTCATGGTCTCGGCCGCACGATCGTGGGTGCCCATCGGGGTGGGAACGGCGGCGTTCATGCTCATGGGCTGGATCATGACGACGACCGGGATGAGTGAGGCCATCGGTGCCGCGCTGCCGGCCGGACTCGTCCTGCTCACTCCCTGGCTCAATTCCGCGGGCGCCGTGCTCACGGGCTCGAACACGGGGGCCAATTCGATGTTCACCGGCACCCTGACGGCCGTGGCCGGCTCTTCGCACGTGGCCGCAATGCCCGTCGTCGCGGCCGGCAACGCCGCAGGATCATTGGCGGCTCTCGCAGCTCCCCCGCGGGTGGCGATGGCCGTGCAGATGGCCGATCCCGGATCCCCCGCCTCGGCGCGGGACGTCTCCTGGGTCCAGGGTCGGGCACTGGCCGTGGCCGGGATCGATGCGCTCCTGCTGGGGCTGTGGATCCAGTTCTTCGCGTGAGTACGGCTCCGCCGGTCAGACGCGGATGATCTCGCGGGGGAAGTGCGTGAACTGATCGCAGCCGGAGTCGGTGATGAGGACCGGTTCGGACATCTCGATTCCGTAGCCGTTCATCCACATGCCGCCGATGAGGTGGAAGGTCATTCCGGATTCGAGGACCTGATCGTCCTCGGTGCGGATTGAGATCGTCCGCTCGCCCCAGTCCGGCGGGTAGCCGATGCCGATCGAGTAGCCCAGGCGGCTCGGCTTCTCGAGTCCGGACAGAGCGAGCACACGATTCCAGGTGCGAGCGAGTTCGGCCGTGGGGACCCCGGGAGCGGCGACGTCGAGGACCGCGGTCAGCGCCTCGGCGACGACACCCTCGAGTCGGACGAGCTCCTGCTTCGGTTTGCCGGTCACGGCGGTCCTGGCCAAGGGGACATGGTAGCGACGGTGGACACCGGCGAGTTCGATGCTCACCGACTCGTCGGCGACGAACGTCCGATCGGTCCAGCTCAGGTGCGGGGTGTCGGCGCTTTCGCCGGTCGGCATGAGGGGAACGATCGCCGGATAGTCGCCCCACGCCTCTTCGCCTCCGCGGATCTGCGCTGCCGAGATCGCGGCGGCCACCTCATGCTGGCCGACCCCGACTCCGATGGTTCCCAGCGCTGCGTCCATGGCTGCGGTGGTCACCTCGGCGGCCTTGCGCATGAGGGCGATCTCGGCCGGGGATTTGACCGCGCGGATCCAGTTGACGAGTTCGAAGGAGTCGACGAGGCGCCATTCGGGCACCCCGTTGACCAGCGCACGGAAGGCTCTCGGGGAGAAGAAGTGCGAGTCCATCTCGACGCCGACCGGTGAGGTCGAGGCCCGAGCGACCTCCCACCGCTGGCGCAGGGCGAACGCGACCCAGTCGAAGGGGTGGATGTGCGGGCGCTGCACATAGCGCTCGGGGTAGCCGACGATGTCCTCGGGCGGCAGCCAAGAGGTGTGCGAGGCTCCGCGTGCGTCCATATCGCGCATGAACAGCGTCATCGGGCCTGATGAGGGCACGAAGAGCAGCTGCGGGGTGTAGAACGACCACGCGTTGTACCCGGTGAGGTAGTAGATGTTCGCCGGATCGGTGACGATGAGCGCCGCCAGCCCCTGGTCGACCATTCGGTTGCGCACCGAGGCGATGCGCCCGAGGTATTCCTCGGGACTGAAGGACAGCTCCTCGGCTCCGATCGTGTCGACCTCGCCGGGAATCGGCTGGGGCCTGGCCTTGACTTCCTTGCCGGCCTGACCCTGTTCGGCACCGGGCCGCATTCCGTGGACATCCGGCCTATTCTCTTCGGCGGAGTAGAACAGCTCACCCTCATTCATGATTACAGTGTGGTGATCCTGATCACAGCCTGTCAATCACTGCTCACGCGCGTGTTGCCGGGGCCGCTCGGGCGGGTGCTGCGAGTGGATTCCGGCCGCGCGATCCTGCCGCCCCACGGGTGCACACCTTCGCGCACCTCGCCCCCACCTCGGCGCGCACCTCGCCGCCCTTCCGGCCCGCCTCGGCGCGCACCTCGCCGCCCTTCCGGCCCGCCTCGGCGCGCACCTCGCCCCCACCTCGCCGCCCCTCCAGCCCACCTCGGCGCGCAGTACATCGACGGCCCTCAAGCACACCCCCGCAGCGCAGAACATCGACGGCCAAGCCGAACGAAACTGACGAATCCAGAATCATATTTTTCAGGTTTCGACTGATTCCGCATATTCGACTACTCATTCCGATTGAATCGGTGATAGATTGGCGTGAGACGCACATCACGGAGGTGAAGAATGGACCAGTTCCTGCCGAACGGCGGCAGTTCCCGTCTGGGCAACCTCGACGAGAAGTCGAAGGCGATCATCGTCGAACTGCAGCACGACGGACGGAAGTCCTACTCGGCCATCGGAAAGTCCGTCGGCCTGTCCGAGGCCGCCGTGCGTCAGCGAGTCTCGAGGCTCATCGATTCCGGCGTGATGGAGATCGTCGCCGTGACCGACCCCTTGAGTCTCGGCTTCGCACGGCAGGCGATGGTGGGTCTCAAGGTCCGCGGGGACATCTCCGCGGTCGCCGAACAGCTCCACGACTACGACGAGATCGATTACCTCGTCGTCACCGCAGGCTCATTCGACCTCCTCGTGGAGATCGTCTGCGAATCGGATCGGCATCTGATCGAGTTCGTCAATGAGGAGCTCCGTTCGATCGATGCCGTCGTGGATACGGAGCTCTTCATGTACCTCTCACTGGAGAAGCAGAAATACAATTGGGGGACACGATGACTGAGAATGTCACCAGGGCCGGCACTCCTTACCAGGAGGCCATCCGCAACAACGTGTGGATGCACATGTCACCACACCAGGCACTGTTCAATGGTGGTGAGGCGCCGGTCATCGTACGCGGTGAAGGCCACCACATCTTCGACGACAAGGGCAAGAAGTACCTCGACGGTCTCGCCGGCCTGTTCACCGTTCAGGTGGGACACGGTCGCGAGGAGATCGCCAAGGCGATGTACGACCAGACCCTGCAGCTGCCATTCATGCCGCTGTGGTCGTACACCCACCCGCAGGCCATCGAGGTCTCCGAGCGACTGGCCAGCTACGCGCCGGGCGACCTCAACCGGGTCTTCCTCACCTCCGGCGGCGGCGACTCGGTCGAGTCGGCGATGAAGCTGGCGAAGAACTACTTCAAGCTCGTCGGCAAGCCGGGCAAGCACAAGATCATCTCGCGGGCCACGGCCTACCACGGCACGCCTCACGGTGCGCTGTCGGTGACCTCGCTGCCGGGGCTGCGCGAGCAGTTCGCTCCCCTGGTTCCCGGTGCCCACAAGGTGCCGAACACGAACTTCTACCGCGCCCCCGAGCCCTACGCTCACGATGAGAAGGCCTTCGGCCGCTGGGCCGCCGACCGCATCGGCGAGGCCATCGAATTCGAGGGCGCCGACTCGGTCGCCGCCGTCTTCCTCGAGCCCGTCCAGAACTCCGGAGGATGCTTCCCGCCGCCTCCCGGCTACTTCGACCGGGTCCGCGAGATCTGCGACGAGTACGATGTGCTGCTGGTCTCGGACGAGACGATCTGCGCCTACGGCCGCATCGGCGATATGTTCGCCTGCAATGACTTCGGGTATGTGCCCGACATCATCACCTCGGCCAAGGGCATCACCTCCGGCTATGCGCCGCTGGGTGCGATGATCGCCTCCGACCGCCTGTTCGAGCCCTTCGGCCCAGGCGGCGACGAGACGTTCTACCACGGCTACACCTTCGGCGGACACCCCGTCGCCTGTGCCGCTGCGATGGCGAACTTCGACGTCTTCGAGGCCGAGAAGCTCAACGACCACGTGCACGAGAACGCCGCGGCGTTCAAGTTCACGCTCGAGAAGCTCAAGGACCTGCCGATCGTCGGCGATGTCCGCGGTGAGGGATTCTTCTACGGAATCGAACTCGTCAAGGACAAGGACTCGAAGGAGTCGTTCACCGAGGAGGAGTCCGAGCGGATCCTCAAGAACTTCGTGTCGGCAAAGATGTACGAAAACGGTCTGTACTGCCGTGCCGACGACCGTGGCGACCCGGTCATCCAGCTCTCGCCGCCGCTGACGGTCGGCCAGAGCGAGTTCGACGAGATGGAGCAGATCATCCGCGGCGTCCTCAACGAGGCCTGGACCATGTTCTGACCCTCCCCACTTGCTACCTGACGGCGGCCCAGATACCTCCCGCGGGGTATCTGGGCCGCCGTCAGGTTGTATGAAGCGTCAGCGGTTGCGCCGGAGGGCCTCGCGACGAGTCATCGGCTGCGAGTCCGCCGGCGTCTGCGATGATGACTCCGTGGGTGCGTTCGTCGCCTCGGCGGGTGCGTCCGTCGCCTCCGGTCGCGCCGTGTCGGCTGAACGCGCAGGAACTCGGGGCGGACGGACTCCGGAGCGGACGACGAGCACGCCGAGCGCGGTCGTCAGCGGGATCGCGACGACCAGTCCGATCGAGCACACGAGGATGCTCACGACCTCGATCGACATCTCCCCCAGTGTCAGAGTGTCGAAGAACGACTGGTCGTGGGCGGAGACGATGATGAGCGTCGTCAGCGCCGAACCGACGTAGGCGAATGTGATCGTGTACACCGTTGAGGCGATATGGTCACGGCCGATGCGCATGCCGCGAGCGAAGAGCTGTCGGCCCTTGAGATCCGGTGCCACCGTCGCCAGTTCCCAGACCGCCGAGGCCTGAGTGATCGTCACGTCGTTGAGCACGCCGAGGCCGGTGATGAGGATCGCGCAGACGATGAGGTCGGTCATCGACAGATTCGTCGTGTCGGTGAGCAGATAGCCGTCCTCGGTGTAGGCGATGCCGAGGTTCGCCCATGAGGTCATCCATGCGCCCAGCACCCCGGTGATGATGATTCCGAGCACGGTGCCGAACAGTGCGGTCGTCGTCCGTGTCGAGATCCCGTGGGCGAGGTAGAGGGCGATGACCATGATCGCACTCGCCGCGATCATCGCCACAAGGATCGGCGGTTTGCCGTCGAGGATCGCCGGCAGCATGAACACGAGCAGCACCACACCGGCGAAGCCGAGCCCGATGAGTGCCCGCAGTCCCCGGAAACCCGCGACGACGAGCACGACGAGCCCGTAGACGATCGCCAACGCCAGCAGCGGAACATCCCGGTCGTAGTCGATGAACACGAAGTCCGATCCGGTCTCCGCGCGGTCGGGCGACTCGGTGAAGTCGAGGACCTTGACCTTGTCACCGACGCCGACGCCTGCCTTGATGGCATCGGGAGTGACGTAGAGGCTGCCGTCCTGTCCGTCCGCCTCGGCGGTGTAGACCACGCAGTCGGCCATGATCGTGGGGTCCGTCTCCCCTGTCTCACACTCCGAGGCGTCGACGGCCGTGACGGTCGCCTCGGTGTCGGAGACGCCCTCCGCCGCGTTCGTGGTCGGTCCGCCGCCGGGCAGATCGGTGTCCGGCCCGTCGGGCCAGAGCAGGAGCAGACCTGCAATGGTGACCGCGACGAGCGGGACGAGGCAGGCGATCATGATCAGTCGAACCCGCGGCGAAGCCTTCGGTTCGCGGTGGAGCGTCATATGCATGGCGGACCTTCAGAAGATAGCTGCTCGATTCGAGACGGCGCCCGATGATGGTGCTACATGACGGCGGCCCAGCAACCTGGCGCCAGGTTGCTGGGCCGCCGTCGGGTAGCAATTGGGAGGGGTCAGACTTCGCCGAGGTGGTCGGCCAGGTACTTCTCCACCTGGTCGATGCTCACGCGCTCCTGGCTCATGTCGTCGCGCTTGCGGATCGTCACCGCATTGTCATCGAGCGAGTCGAAGTCGACGGTGATGCACAGCGGTGTACCGACCTCGTCCTGCCGGCGGTAGCGGCGCCCGATGGCGCCGGCGTCGTCGAAGTCGATGTTCCAGCGCTTGCGCAGCGTCGCCGCGAGGTCCTTCGCCGCCGGCGTGAGCTTCTCGTTGCGGCTCAGCGGCAGCACAGCGGCCTTGACCGGAGCCAGACGGGGATCGAGCTTGAGCAGGACGCGCTTGTCGACCCCGCCCTTCGTGTTCGGTGCCTCGTCCTCGGTGTACGCGTCGACGAGGAAGGCCATCATCGACCGGGTGAGACCGAACGAGGGCTCAATGACATACGGGGTGTAGCGGTCGCCGCTGGCCTGGTCGAAGTACTGCAGCTTCGCTCCCGAGGCCTCGGTGTGAGTGCCGAGGTCGTAGTCGGTGCGGTTGGCCACACCCATCAGCTCGCCCCACTCGGATCCTTGGAAGCCGAAGCGGTATTCGATGTCGATGGTGCCGGCCGAGTAGTGCGCACGGTCCTCGGCGGGGACGTCGAGGCGGCGGACGTTGTCGGCAGAGATGCCGAGATCGAGGAACCAGGACCAGCAGTCTTCGACCCACTGCTTGTAGTAGTCGTCGGCCTCGTCCGGGTGGACGAAGTACTCGATCTCCATCTGCTCGAACTCGCGGGTGCGGAAGATGAAGTTGCCGGGAGTGATCTCGTTGCGGAAGGCCTTGCCGATCTGGCCGATGCCGAACGGCGGCTTCTTTCGGGCAGCGGTGAGCACATTGTTGAAGTTGACGAAGATGCCCTGCGCGGTCTCCGGACGCAGGTAGTGGAGTCCGGCTTCGGAGTCGACGGGGCCCAGGAAGGTCTTGACCAGACCGGAGAACTCCTGCGGCTCGGTCCACTGACCACGAGTGCCGCAGTCGGGGCAGACGATATCGGCCATTCCGTTCTCCGGGGCCTTCTTGTTCTTCGCCTCATACGCCTCGACGAGGTGGTCTTCGCGGTGGCGCTTGTGGCAGTTGAGGCACTCGACGAGAGGATCGACGAAGGTGGCGACGTGGCCGGAGGCTTCCCAGACGCGCTTGGGCAGGATGATGGAGGAGTCGAGGCCGACGACGTCTTCGCGTCCACGCACGAACTGCTGCCACCACTGGGTCTTGATGTTGTCTTTGAGCTCCACGCCCAAGGGCCCGTAGTCCCATGCCGAGCGGGAACCGCCGTAGATCTCTCCTGCTTGGAAGACGAATCCTCTGCGCTTGGCCAGGGCGATGACGGCATCCAACTTGGACTGTGCCACTAGTTCTCTCCTTGTTTCAGTTCGCCGACGGCCGGCTGCCGTGGCTCGCAGGTACCAGCCTAACCGGTCACGCCGCCGCTTCCTCAACACCGGCCCGACCTGCCCGGACGCCCGTCCTCGACGACGGAAAGACACCGCGATGGACACCATGGGAGGCGACTGATCTCACACTCGGTTTCCCATTTCGGAGCCGCCTCGGCGAGGGCACGGCATGTAGACTTGGGGTACACCCAAACCTTTCTCCGTACCGACGTCTTCACGTCTGTCCAAGCGAGTTCTTGGATCACTACGGTTTCGGCCCGGATTGCTCACGATGATTGCACAAGCGGCCGCAGGGTAGATCGCCACTACAGTCATCTGCGATCAAGTGTGTGCCGACGTGAGAGAGATCACTCATGACCGATGTGTCCGCAAACGACGAAACCACTCCGAGATTCTCCGAACTGGGACTCCACCCGCTCGTGCTCAAGGCCGTAGAGGCACAGGGCTACGAGATCCCCACACCCATCCAGGCCGAGACCATCCCGACCCTCCTGTCGGGCCGTGACGTCATCGGTCTCGCCCAGACCGGAACCGGAAAGACCGCGGCCTTCGCCCTGCCGGCTCTGTCCGACCTCGCCGAGGCGGGGCGCGCTGAGGACGGCCCGTTCGCTCTCGTCCTCACCCCCACTCGCGAACTCGCGATCCAGGTCGCCGAGGCGTTCACCTCCTATGCCACGGAACTTCCCGACTTCTCCGTGCTCCCGATCTACGGCGGACAGGCCTACGGCCCGCAGCTGGCGGGTCTGCGCCGTGGTGCGCAGGTCGTCGTGGGCACTCCGGGTCGTGTCATCGACCACCTGAAGAAGGGTTCGCTCAAGCTCGGCAGCCTGCGTCACCTCATCCTCGACGAGGCCGACGAGATGCTCAAGATGGGCTTCGCCGAAGACATCGAAGAGATCTTCAGCCAGGTCGGTGAGGACCGTCAGGTCGCTCTGTTCTCGGCCACCATGCCGACCTCGATCCATCGGATCACCGGCAAGTACCTGGACGACCCGCAGGAAGTTCGGGTCGCTGCGAAGTCGCAGACCGGCGCGAATATCCGCCAGCGCTACTTCATGGTCCAGCATTCGCACAAGCTCGACGCTCTGACCCGCATCCTCGAGGTCGAGGAGTACGAGGGCATCATTATGTTCGTGCGCACGAAGCAGGCCACCGAGGAACTGGCCGAGAAGCTACGCGCCCGCGGATTCAAGACCGCCGCGATCAACGGCGACATCCCCCAGCAGGCACGTGAGCGCACGATCGACATGCTCCGTGAGGCGAAGATCGACATCCTCGTCGCCACCGATGTGGCCGCGCGTGGTCTCGACGTCGAGCGGATCACGCTCGTGGTCAACTACGACATCCCACACGACACCGAGTCCTACGTCCACCGCATCGGCCGCACCGGTCGCGCGGGACGCTCGGGCGAGGCGATCCTCTTCGTCACCCCGCGTGAGCAGCGCATGCTCGGCTCCATCGAACGCGCCACGAAGCAGAAGGTCGAACCGCTGACCCTGCCCAGCGTGGAGCAGCTGACGAACACGCGAGTGGAGAAGTTCACCAAGCGCATCGACGACGTGCTGGCTACCACCGAACTCTCCGAACTCACCGAGGTCCTCGAACAGTACTCGCTCTCCCGCGATGTGCCGGCGTCGAACATCGCCGCCGCACTGGCCTCGCTCGTCCTCGAGTCGAACACCCTCAAGGCCGAGCCCATGCCCGAGCCGGCGCGTCGTCAGAACCGCGACCGCGATCGCGACGGCGGCCGTGACGGTGGCCGTCCGGCCCGGGGCGGTCGCGTCCGCGATGAGAATATGACGACCTACCGTTTGGCTGTCGGACGCAATGAGCGCCTGCAGCCGGGTGCTGTGGTCGGTGCGATCGCGAACGAAGGCGGAATCACCTCGAAGCAGATCGGCCACATCGACATCCGTTCGAACCACACGCTCGTCGACCTGCCCAAGGACCTCGACCCGTCGGTGCTGCGCAAGCTCGCGAATACCGAGATCCAGGGACGCCCCATCGACATCCGCCCGGACTCCGGACGCCCGGGACGCCCGTTCAAGAAGCGCAACTTCGATAAGCAGCCCGGTGACAGCCGCAACTTCCGCGGTGACCGCCGAGGCGGCGGCAAGAAGTTCGGCGGCGGCCGTGGCGACCGCCCCCGCGACCGCTACTGAGCCGCAGCTGCGCTAGAGCTCAGCGGCTGAGGAGCTCTCTTAACGGCACGGCCCCGCAACCTGATGGTTGCGGGGCCGTTGTGCGTACATGATCGAGTCCCAGCAGAGCCGTACTGATCATCAGCTCGGTGAACCTGCAACGGCTCGGTGCAGGGACCAAGCTGATGCAGGTTCACCAAGCTGATGCGCCAGTCGTGAAGCTGATGCGCCAGTCGTGCGGAACGTCGCCCGCGCGGAACTGCCTCAGCTGGTGGGTGTGTCGACCGCTCCGCCGAAACGCCGGTCACGGCGGGCGTACTCTTCGATGGCGGCCCACAGAGTCCGCCGGTCGACGTCGGGCCAAAGCACGTCCTGGAAGACCATCTCGGCATAGGCGGACTGCCAGAGCAGGAAGTTCGAGGTCCGCTGCTCCCCCGAAGAGCGCACGAACAGGTCGACGTCGGGAACCTCGGGTGAGTACAGGCGCGACCGCAGGGTCTTCTCCGTGACCTTGCCGGGTTTGAGCCTGCCCGCAGCCACCTCGGCGGTGATCTCGTTGACGGCGTCGATGATCTCGGACCGACCGCCGTAGTTGACGCAGAACTGCAGGATGAGGCCGGTGTTGTGTTTGGTCATCTCGGCCGCGGTCTCGAGTTCGTTGATGACCGATCGCCACAGTCGCCCGGGACGACCCGACCATACGATGCGCACGCCCAGGGCGTTGAGTTCATCGCGACGACGGCGGATGACGTCACGGTTGAAGCCCATGAGGAAGCGCACCTCTTCGGGTGAGCGCTTCCAGTTCTCGGTCGAGAATGCGTACGCCGACAGGTAGTCCACGCCGACCTCGATGGCACCGTGGATGACGTCGAGCAGTGAGGCCTCGCCGGCCTTGTGCCCCTCGGTGCGCGGCAGTCCCCGCTGGTTCGCCCACCGACCGTTGCCGTCCATGACGATCGCGACGTGCCGCGGCACGAACTTCGCGTCGATGCGCGGAGGCTTCGCCCCGCTGGGATGGGCAGGTGGTGCGGGGTAGCTCATGTGCTCTCCAGAACTCTCAGTGATCGGATGTTGCGTTCGAGGTGCCAGGACACCCAGTCGGTCACGAGCTTCGACCCGTCCATCTGGTCGTGCAGGTCAGACGCCTCGGCTCTCTCCCAGTCCCCGGACAGGAGGGCGGCCATGTGCTCCAGGGCGTCGGTGTCCGGCAGTGCCGCACCGGAGGGTCGGCAGTTCGTGCACACGGCCCCGCCGAGCGCGGCCGAGAACGCCCGGTGAGGGCCGGGTCGACCGCACTGAGCGCAGTCGAGCAGGCTCGGTGCCCACCCGGCCACGGACATCGCGCGCAGCAGGTACGCGTCGAGGGACAGCCTCGGCGGGTGTTCGCGGTTGCACAGGGATCGTATCGCGGAGACGAGGAGGAGGAAGTGGGTGCGCGACTGGGGCTCGGCCTCGGTGATGCTGCGTGCGGTCTCGGCCATCACCGAGGCGGCCGAGTAGACATCGTAGTCGGCGGCGATTCCGCGGGCGAAGGGTTCGATGAGTTCGACCTGGGTGACGATGTCGAGGTTGCGGCCGACATGGCATTGGAGGTCGACGAACATGAAGGGTTCGAGGCGGGAGCCGAACCGCGATTTCGTCCGGCGCACCCCCTTGGCGACGGCTCGGACAAGCCCGTGGCTGCGGGTGAGCACGGTGACGATGCGGTCGGCTTCGCCGAGCTTGTGCCCTTGCAGCACGATGCCTTCATCACGATAGTTGTGCACCCGGCCATTATCGCAGAGCGCGGCGGGGAATCATCCCCGCCGCGCTCCGTGACTGCTGTGAGATCGCCCGCTGAGGCTACAACCTGCGGCCGACTCAGCCCTGCCGCCGGCTCAGCGCTGCCGTCGCCTCAATCGTGCCAGTCGCCTCAGCCCTGCCGGTCGGCGTCGCGGTCGCGGGCCGCACGGTTGACCGCGGAGACCACGGCCTTGAGCGAGGCCTTCGTGATGTTCGGATGCAGACCGGCACCCCAGAAGACCCGGTCTTCGACGGCGAGTTCGACGTAGGCGGCCGCCATCGTGTCCGCGCCCGAGCCGATCGCGTGCTCGTGGTAGTCCTGGAGCCGGATGTCGACGTCGAAGTTCTCGATGAGGATCTTCACGAGCGCATCGATCGGACCCTTGCCACGACCTTCGTAGGAGCGTTCCTGACCGTCGACGATGAGGTCGACCTCGACGCGTTCGGAGGCTCCCGAGTCGTCCACAGTGCCCGAGTCGGTGCGCAGACCCACGATCTGGAAACGGCCCCAGGTCCTGTCCTCATCGTCGCTGGGCAGGTACTCGTAGTTGAAGATCTTGCGGATCTCTTCGGCGTTGACTTCGCCGCCGCCCTCGGTGTGCTGCTGAACGGCGCGGGAGAACTCGACCTGCATACGACGCGGCAGGTCGAGACCGTACTCGCTCTTGAGCAGGTAGGTCACTCCGCCCTTACCGGACTGCGAGTTCACCCGGATGATCGCCTCGTAGGACCGGCCGAGGTCCTTCGGGTCGACCGGCAGGTAGGGCATGTCCCATTCCATCAGGTCGACCGGGGTGCCCTGCGCGTTCGCGTTCTTCTCCCGGTCGGCGAACGCCTTGTTGATCGCGTCCTGGTGCGATCCGGAGAACGAGGTGAAGACGAGGTCGCCGCCGTAGGGGTGACGCTCGTGGACGCCGATCTGGTTGCATTCGGTGACGGTGTGGATGACCTCGTCGATGTCGGAGAAGTCGAGTTCGGGGTCCACACCCTGGGTGTAGAGGTTGAGCGCCACCGTCACCAAGTCGAGGTTGCCGGTGCGTTCGCCGTTGCCGAACAGGCAGCCTTCGATACGGTCGGCGCCGGCCATGATGCCCATCTCAGCGGCCGCGACGCCGGTGCCCCGGTCGTTGTGCGGGTGCAGGGACACGGCCACCTCGTCGCGGTAGGGCATGTTCCGGCAGAACCATTCGATCTGGTCGGCGTACGTGTTCGGGGTGCCGCGTTCGACGGTGGCGGGCAGGTTGACGACGGTTTCGCGACCGGCGGCGGGCTGCCACATGTCGAGTACGGAGCCGACGATGTCGAGGGCGAACTCGGGTTCGGTGTCGACGAAGATCTCCGGCGAGTACTGGTAGCCGAAGTCGGCGTCGCCGAGGAGGGACTCGGCGTGCTTCATCACGGCCTGGGTGCCGCGTGTGGCGATCTCCCGGGTCTGGTCGTAGCCTTCGCCGTCGAAGCCGAAGACGACCTTGCGGAAGACGGGCGCGGTCGCGTTGTAGAGGTGGACCGTGGGCATCTTCGCGCCGACGAGGGATTCGACGGTGCGTTCGATCAGGTCCTCACGGGCCTGGGTGAGCACGGAGATTCGGACATCGTCGGGGATCGCGTCCTGTTCGATGATCTCGCGGACGAAGTCGAAGTCGACCTGGCTGGCGGCGGGGAATCCGACCTCGATCTCTTTGAAGCCGAGCTTGACGAGCAGGTCGAACATCTTGCGCTTGCGGTCCGGCGTCATCGGATCGATGAGGGCCTGGTTGCCGTCACGCAGGTCGGTGCTCAGCCAGCGCGGAGCCTTGCGGATGAGCTGATCAGGCCAGGTGCGGTCGCGCATATCCAGGGCGATGCGGTCCTGGAAGGACTTGTACTTGCCGAACGGCATGGGAGATGGCTTCTGCAGTTTCATTGTTCCTCTATCTCAGTTTCTCAACGCTTGACCAGCATAGGAAGACTCCGCGACGAGTGTGCTGTCCGATCAGGACTCGTCGCGGCAAGGAAGGAGGAGGAACCTGTGTGCCACGTCATCACCGTAGACCTCATTCCGCCGCCGCTCCCAATTTTGTCCACATCCTAAGATCGCCGAGGTGGCCCCGACGCCCAGTAAGCACGTTTCCCTGACCGTACGGTCACCCGCACCGAGGCGGCTCGGTCGGAGCCGACGGACACCGCCCGGCCCCGGGCCGGCCGACTCACTTGAGGAAGTCGACCGAGGCGCGGCGCACGTTGAATCCGATTCCGGATTCGTCGGACTTGCATTCCATTCCCTCTTCGGAGGAGGTGCAGGTCATGCCTTCGGCTGAGATCGAATCGCCGTACCCGAGGACCCGGGCGGGCCCATCGGTCTCCGGTGCCTCGACGCAGGAGAATCCGGCGCCGTCGTTGTTGGCCACGACGATCGCACCCCAGTCGTCGAGTGTGCAGTCGTCGGGCTTCTGCGGCGGCGAGTAGTCGTAGTCCTTGATCACGCAGCGGGCACGCTCGGAATCGATCGTACACGCGATGTTGCCCGAGGGTGAGGTGAAGGTCTCCTCGGCGACAGGCGGTTCGGAGCTGGCGGAGTCGGACGGCTCCGGATCATCGGTCCGGCCGATGGAGGGTTCGTCGCTCGGGGCCGCTGTGGTCTCGTCGGGGCCCTGAGTCGAGTCCCAGACGATGTATCCGACGATGCCGAGCGCGAGGACGAGCGCGATGACGGCGAGGATCCACAGCCATGCCGGAACCTTCTTCGTCTCGGAGCGCCGACCGTAGGGATCGTTCGGTCCCCCGGGTCCCCCGGGTCCACCAGGACCACCGGGACCACCAGGACCGCCGGGGCCGACAGGTCCGCCCGGCCCGCCGGCGCCGTACCCGGCCACGGGTGCGGCCGCATAGGCAGGAGGGCCGCCGGCAGGCTGGTAGCCGCCGGAGCCCGTGGGCTGGTAGCCGCCGGAGGGGTGGCCCCCACCGCCGGTTCCGGGGTAGCCGGGGCCGGCCGGTGGCTGTTGGGGCCCGCCCGGGGAGAGGCCGGGGCCTGCCGGTTGCGGGGCACCGGGCGCGGCCTGCGAGTTCTGTGCCTGAGCAGCCGCTCCGGCGGCGCCGAACTCCGCTCCCCACTGCCCCTGATGCGGGTGCGGCGGTCCGGACCAGTTCGAGTCCTGCGGCCGTCCGGACTGTGCCGCTGTCGGCATATCACCTGACCGGGCGTGTGCCTGCGCCGAGTCCTGCGGCGATCCCGGCTGCGAAGACGGGGCACCCAGCGGGTTCCACTGCTTGGGCGCCGACGGCTCTTCGGCAGCGGCGATGTCATCGGAATTCGCCTTCCGGGGCGCGGCGGGAAGACCTCCCGTCTCGTGACCCTCGGCCGCGGCGAGCTGGCGCAGCTCCTCGAGGCTGAGGACCTCGGTGGCTTCAGAGCCGTCGGAGTCGACCATCGACCGCAGTCGACGCAGCTCCTCGGAGGTCAGTGCTTGGGTAGAGCCATCCGCGGGCGCCGATTCGTCCTGGCCGATGAACAACTGGGTTGTGATCGATTCCGGAGACTCCTCGGCCGGCTTCCGACGCCCGGGGCGCGGAGGATGGTTCGGCACAGGTGGAATGCTCATGGGGTCATTTTCGCATAGTCATTACCGGTGGGTTCTCAAGGTTCGTGAGAGGATGACCTCATGACCAGTGGTGTCTTTCGGCGCGGTGGGCTGCCCGCCGTCGTCGTTCTTGCTCTCATGCTGACCGCCTGCGGCACCGATGCCGACGGCGGCGGAGGCGACTCGACACACGCCGATTCCGCGGCGTTGGCCGCACCCGCGCAGCAGACGAGCTACGGTGATTTCGCCGCTCCCGCTCAGGCTTCCCCGTCCGGCGGAGGATCCGATGCCGCGACCACTTCGAGCGGCTCGGGTTCGGGCAACGGCTCGAACTCAGGCAGCGGCTCGGATTCGAACCAAGGCTCCGATTCGACAACGGACTCCGACGCAACGGGTCCGGCTCATTCGGTCCCGGTCCCGGGGCTGGCGAAGGAGTATGCCGATCAGATTCCGCAGGAGACCTCCCAGGTCCTCGTCGCCACGTCTCCGAATGCGAAGTCGGAGACGTCGACGCTGAGCTTCTATCAGTTCGAGGACGAGAAATGGACGAAGCTCAAGACCTTCTCGACCCACAACGGCAGCAACGGCTGGCTCAAGGACAGGCACGAGGGCGATAAGACGACCCCGATCGGCGTGTTCACGCTCTCCGACGCCGGCGGCTTCAAGGCCGACCCGGGCACGAAGCTGCCCTATACGCAGGATGACCGTCTGCCTTCCTCTGCGACGGTGGCCTACGGCGCGGACTACGATTCGGTCTTCGACTACATCATCGCCATCGACTACAACCGGAAACCGGGGACGGCCCCGACCGACAAGACGCGCCCGATGGGCTGGGACAAGGGCGGCGGAATCTGGCTCCACCTCGACCATGATTCTGGGACCAACGGCTGCGTGACCCTCAAGGAAGCCGACCTCAAGTGGATCCTCGGCACGATCGATCCCGACGCCCACCCGCGCATCGCGATGGGGCCGGCGCCCGAAGTGGAGAAGTAGGCCCGCGTGCGTCGCCTCGTCATCTCTCTCGTCCAATCGATCAATGGCTCCTTTGCGCAGGACGGTTGGTCGACCGGAGTCTCCACCGACGCCGACTTCCGGAACTTCATCGCCCTGCGCCGAGGCGCGAGTGCGATCGTCATCGACCGTCGCACTGCGCTCAATCCGCAGCTGCCCGTCGTCAACGCCCCGGGCAAGGCCCTCGAACACACCCCCGTGCACGTACTGACCGAATCCGACCCTGTCCCGTTGCAGGCGGCCCTCACCGAGGCGGGACTCGACTACCGTGCCCGCAGTTTCACTCCCGACACCATCGCCGAGGTGGTCGCCTCCTTGGAGACGAAGGTGTCCGGGACGGATTCGCAAGGTTCATCGGGTGCGGTTGCCTCGGCCGAGGGAAATGGCTCAGCGGGTGCAGCAGACGCCAGCGAGATGATTCTCTGCGAGGCCGGCCCGAACCTCTCCTTCCGTCTGTTGGACGCCTACCCGGGCGCCGAACTCGTCCTCAGTGTCAGCCCGCTCTACATCCACTCCCTCGGCAGTCATTTCTCGCAATTGCAGGCAAGGATCGATCTGCACCTCATCGACGTGCGCTCTGAAGACGACCAGGTCTTCCTCCACTACGTCAGGGCCTGAGCCGCGGAGAGACAGGGGCCTGAATCCAGCCGGAACCGACCTCAGTCGTCTGCACCGATCTCCGTGCTCACGTCGAACCGGTCGGGCGAGTGCAGGACCGCTGTCGCCGCCGCGGCCACCTCGGCGAGGGTGATCGTCTCCACTCCCCCGGTCAGGTCATTGCGATCGTCGCCGCCGATGGGAGCCATGATCCGCAGTTCGCGGAAGTCCACCGACGTCGATTCGGCGGCCGCCACCTCGATGAGCATCTTCTGTGCAGCACCGAAGACGCTGATCGCTCCCGATCCGGGCAGGGGCTCGACGCTCGCAACGCCGTTGAGCGCGAGATGGGTGATGCGACCGCCCGACTCGCCTCCCCTCATCCGCCCGGAGGCGAGCGCCTCGGAGGCCGCGCACGCGGAGAAGTGTCCGCGCAGGTACGAGCCGTAGTCCTCATCGAAGGCAGTCAGGCCGCGTTCGAGGACGGGACGATCGACGTACCAGCCTCCGATCGCCGCGATGACGGCATCGACCGGAGGAAGACCCGCCTCGGCGAGTCTCTCGACGACGCTCTTGGGGCGCTCCACCCATTCGGGCAGCACCACGGGCGCATAGGGCACTTCCCCAGCTGGGGCGGAGCGGACGATGCCCGTGATCCGATGGTCTGAGCACAGCTGCTGCGCCAGTCCTGTGCCGACATGACCGGAGGCGCCGAAGATGAGGATATGCATGGTGCGAGTCTAGGGCCTCCGCTTCGGCGCAGCCGGCCCGACGTCAGGAGACGTGAACTTTGACTCCTTCGCCCTTCTTGTACGTCATGTATCCGTGTTCGAAGTTCTGCCGGGTCTTGCCTGCCGAGGCGAACTGATCCGTCTTCGGCAGTCCGAGGCTGCTGCGTTCCCATCCCAGCGACTTCCACTTCTTGAGCATCTCTCCGTGCATCGGCTGACCCTTCGTCGACGATGACCATGCGATCATGCCGTTCTCGAAGTTCTGATAGTAGGTGCCCTTGCGGTATTTGAACGTCTTTTCATCGCTGCTCGGGAAACCCAGGAAGCCTTTCGTGTAACCGGCTCGCTTGTACCCGTTGCGGATGCCGCCCTTGTTGAGGTGCGCTCCGGTCTTCGACGACCAGTACACGGTACCTTTCGCGAAGCGCTGGTAGGCCCCGTTCGGTTTCGTCAGCGTCCCCTCTGTGCTGCGTGCCTCCCCTGTCTGTGCCGAGTGGGACCGAAAGTAGGTGCCGATGGCGCCCTTGACCGGGTAGCCGCCGACGTCGGACTGCATCGATTTGGCTCCGGACCTGATCGCTCCGAGTTTCGAGTAGAAGGCGTTGCCAGGACATTCTGTGTAGCTGGTGTCCCGGTGCCCGGAGACCACATTGAGGCTGACCTTCTTCCCCTCGGGGTACCGGCTGGTTCCGCCCCCGCCGGAGGTGAGGGTCATCTTGCCGGTCGGGTTGAAGGCGTACTGATTGGCTTTCCACGCGATGAGGCGCTTGACGGCATTCTGGGCCGCTGTGCTCGGCGCGGAGCTCGTATAGGTGCCCATCACGCTGATCCCGATCGTGAAGGAGTTGAACCCGGAAGCGTGTGCTCCGGTCACGGACAGGTCGATGCTGTCAGCGCGGCCCTCATAGATCGTGCCGTACTTGTCGACGAGGAAGTTGTAGCCCAGGTCGCACCAGCCGCGTTCCTTCGTGTGATAGGCGAGGTAGCCGCGGATGATGCCGGGCGCCTGGGACTTCGTGTACGAGTTCGACCCGGCGGTGTGATGGACGAACACCCCTTTCGACGTGCTCGTCTTGTCGGTCTTGCACCGGACGAGCTTCTCATCGGCGCCCCATTCCCTGCGGGTGACGATGTTCGCCTTGAGTTCGTGGTGGGAGACCTGCGCGGAAGCCCCCTGAGCAGTGATCCTGCCGGCCTTCTTCACCACGGACGCATCGGTGTCGGTCACCTTGCTTGCGACATTCGTGATCGTGAGATCGTCGGTGTCCCGATCCTTCGCTCGCGAACGGAGTTCGACGGAAGTGGAATCGACCACCGGCACGGCCTCCGTCCGCCCCTTCTTCGCGCTCGCCGGAATCTGTCGACCTTCTGCCGAGTCTGTGTCCGGTCCGGCACCGTCGTCCACGGGCAGGGTCTCCCACGCAGACCAGCCGGACCCGACGCGATAGCGGATCTCGAGTTCGGGGTCGTCGCCTGTCCAGTTCGCACCGATGATGTTCACCTCGGAGTCGTCGAGGCTGATCGCCTTGACCTTCGCCGAGGTGGCCACATAGGTCTTCGTCGTCGTCCCAGTCCCTCTCCTCACCGTCGGAGCCTCACCGTCGGTGCCCTTGGCTCCGGTGTCGGTCGCACGGGCATCGCCCGAACCGGAGTCGGCAGTCGACGATTTCTCGTCCGGAGCGGACGGGGACGGTGTGCCCCCGTCACCGAGTGAGGGCCGGTCCTGTGCGGACGCGGCCGAGGGAAGCGAGGCAGCGAGCAGGGCTCCGGCGAGCGCGGCGGCAGAGAGTCGTCGGGTCAGGGTCATGGGTGTTCGGTCCTTTGCATCGTGCCCGTCTCCGAGTCCGCCGGTGGACGGGACGAGTCATCATCACTGCTTGCTCAGCGTAGAGAGAAACTTCCCCGGAGAGAAGAGAACTCGCAGAATTCGTGAGGAATTCTTTCAGCCTTCGCGCAGTCGTGACACGGGTGCGTACCGGCGGCCTCACCGGCCCGGCCGCGATAGAGTGCTGACACGTCGACCGCACGAAGGACCCATGGCAGAGAACTCTGAGCTCACGCGACTCGAATGGTTCCTCGATCGGATGGCGAACCGCTGGCTCGTCGGCATCCCCGCAGGCATCCGCGAGTTCCTCGCCTTCGGGATCAAACAGGCGTGGGCGTGTCTCTTCGGCGCCCTCATGCTCACGGCCATCATCGGCACCTCCCTGCTCTACCCCGACGACGCCCCACTGGCCCGCAACGACCTGCTCGTCATCCTCGCCGTCCTCATCCAGGCCGGTATGCTCCTCGCTCGCCTGGAGACCGGCAGAGAGCTCATCGTCATCATCGTCTTCCACATCGTCGGCACGGGCATGGAGATCTTCAAGACCGCGGTGGGTTCGTGGGACTACGCGACCGGAGGCGTCCTCCATATCGGTGCCGTTCCCCTGTTCACCGGTTTCATGTACGCCGCGGTCGGCTCCTACCTCGTCCGTGTGCATCGACTGTTCGATCTGAGATTCAGCCATTACCCGCCGAGGTGGCTGACCGCGGCCATCGCCGCCGCCATCTACATCAATTTCTTCACCCATCATTTCGTCCTCGACCTCCGTCTCGTCCTCGTCGCCGCCACCGTCATCGTCTACGTCCGCTGCCGCATGCATTTCCGCGTGCACCGGATCACGCTGTCGATGCCCGTGCTGCTCGCCTTCGTCCTCGTCGCATTTTTCATCTGGCTGGCGGAGAACATCGGCACGGCCGCCGGGGCCTGGCTGTATCCGAGCCAGGACGACGGGTGGCACATGGTGCCCCTGACGAAGCTCGTGGCCTGGTTCCTGCTGATGATGATCTCCGTCGTCCTCGTCACCTTCGTCCACCGACCCAGACCTCCGCAGCCGGAGTCCACGTCTCCTGCGGGCCCTGACGAGGCGCCGCCGACACCCGCGTGAAATCGGCGGAAACCCCCGGTCACCACGGTCGACGCTGATACTGTGAATCCCAACGATTGTGGACGTGGAGAAGGAGACTCATGGCGGCACCCGGTGCGCAGGAGGAGAGGGAACCGAGTGCATTGCTCAGGGTGTTCCGACCATCGAGGGGCTCGCACCTGCCGGTGAGCGCACGCGTCATTCTGCGCGTGATCGCCGGGATCGTCGTCCTCGCCCTCATCCTCGCTCTCATCGGCGTCTTCTTCGTCCGCCGGTCCTTCCCCACCACCGATGGTGAGATCTCTCTGCCCGGCCTCGACGGTCCGGTCACCGTCCATCGGGACGAATCGGGTGTTCCGACGATCGAGGCCGAGACCGCCCATGACCTCTTCCTCGCCCAGGGTTTCACACACGCTCAGGACCGTTTCTGGGAGATGGACTTCCGCCGCCATGTGACCTCCGGGCGGCTGTCCGAACTCTTCGGGAAGTCTCAGCTCGAGACCGACACCTTCATCCGCACCCTCGGCTGGCGGAAGGTCGCCGAGCAGGAGGTGAAGAAGCTCGATAAGCAGAGTCTGGCCTACTACCAGGCCTACGCCGACGGAGTGAACGCGTACCTCAAGGACAAGTCCCCCACCGAGGTGTCCCTCGAATACGGTGTCCTCGGCCTCCAGAACGGTGGGACCGAGATCGAGAAGTGGACACCCGTCGACAGCGTGGCCTGGCTCAAGGCCATGGCTTGGGACCTGCGCTCGAATCTCGAGGACGAGATCGACCGCGCAGTGCTGACGTCGAAGCTCGACGACGATCAGGTCAAGGATCTCTTCCCCGACTACCCCTATGCCACGCGCCCGACGATCATGGGCGGCATCGCAGGGCAGAAAGCCGCGAAGAGCGGCCAGGACAAGGTTCGCGCCCCCGTGCCGGGCGGCACACCGACATCCGGCGGCTCCCCTGCCCCGAGCGACTCCGCTGCGAACTCGACCGAGGGCGAGGCGAATGCAGGCGGCTCCGTCACTGATGCCCCGTCACCGGCCGACGCTGGACCGACGACCGACGACTCGTCACCGGACGACGACAGCGCCCAGATCGATGACCTCCTCGATCTGCGGGAGCGCGTCGCTTCCCTCCCGCAGTTGCTGGGCATGAGCAGCGACGACATCGGGTCGAATTCGTGGGTGATCTCCGGAGAGCATACGAAGACCGGCGCGCCTCTGCTCGCCAACGACCCGCACCTGTCGCCGTCGATGCCCTCGGTCTGGTACCAGGTCGGGCTGCGCTGCAAGGAAGTCACCGAGGCCTGCCCGTTCGACACCACCGGGTTCTCGTTCTCCGGACTGCCCGGCGTCGTCATCGGCCACAACCAGTCGATCGCGTGGGGACTGACGAACCTCGGCGCCGACGTCACGGACCTCGTCGTCGAGAAGCTCCGCGACGGAACGGTCGTCCACGACGACGGCGACGAACCCGTCCGGACGCGCAAGGAGACGGTGAAGGTCGCCGGAGGCCAATCCCGAGAGATCACGATCCGCTCCACCCGCAACGGTCCGCTCGTCTCCACGCTCGACGGCAGCTACCGGCGCGCCCTCGACGCCTCCACCGGGGCGGACTCGACGGACACGAAGTCGGGGCCGGCGAAGGAGCACTACGGTCTCGCCCTCGACTGGACGGCACTGCGTCCGGGCACGACCGCCTCGGCGATCTTCGCGATCAACAAGGCCACGAACTGGTCCGAGTTCCGGCAGGCGGCGAAGAAGTTCGACGTGCCCTCGCAGAACCTCATCTACGCCGACGTCGCCGGCAACATCGGCTATCAGGCCCCGGGGATGATCCCCCGCCGAGGTGACGCCGACGGGACGCTGCCCCGGCGCGGCTGGAAGTCCGCTGAGGACTGGCAGGGCTGGATCGACTTCGACGACCTGCCGAGCCTGTACAACCCGAAGCGAGGTTGGATCGTCACCGCGAACAATCCCGTCACCGCTCCCGGTGAGGCAGACGAGCTGACCAAGGACTACGACTACGGGGACCGGGCCAGACGGATCACGAAGCGGATCAAGGACGCCGTGGCCGAGAACAGAAAGCTCACCGCCGCGGACATGTCCGTGATCCAGGACGATGACCTCAACCCGTTCGCCGCGAAGCTCGTGCCGACGGCCGTGAAGATCCATTCCCACGGCGATGAGGACATCCTCCGGGCGAAGAAGCTGCTCAAGGGCTGGAACGGCCATGATGCCGCCAGCAGCGCCGGAGCTGCCTACTTCAACGTGCTCACGAAGAACCTGCTCGACCAGACGATCACGCAGAAGCTGCCCAAGGGCGTGGCACCGGCAGGAGGTTCGCGCTGGTACCTCGTGCTGTCGAATCAGCTTGACGATCCCGATTCCTCGTGGTGGAAGTCCGAAGGCGTCGACAGTCAGGACGAGGCGCTGCGCAAGGCGATGAAGGATGCGTGGACGGAGACCGAGGACCTGCTCGGTCCCGAGCCGGTGACCTGGCGGTGGGGCATCCTGCACCGGCTGACGATCCGCAACGCCAGCCTCGGCGAATCGGGGATCACTCCGGTGGAGAAGCTGTTCAACCGCGGACCCTACGAGGTCTCGGGAGGTTCGGGAGTCGTCCACGCCACTGGATGGGACGCTTCGGTCGGATACGAGACGAACTGGGTGCCCTCGATGCGGCAGATCGTCGATCTGTCGAACTTCGACAGGTCGAATTGGATCAACCTCACCGGCGCCTCGGGGCACGCCTACCACCCGCACTATGACGATCAGACGAACGACTGGGCGGCGAACGTCAATCGGCCCTGGCCCTACTCGCCGCAGGCCGTCGCCGCGGCGGCCGAGGAGACGCTCACCCTCGAACCCTGAGGAGCGCGCTCGAACCCCGAGGGGGCTCAGGGCTTCGGCAGGATCTTCGCTTCGAGGAAGTTCGCGACATCGTCTTCCCAGCGCACCGGGTCGATGTTCCATTCCTTCGTGTGGTGGGCCTTGCTGTAGGCGGGCATCGTCACGAGATCGCGGCGGACGGAGGCCAGTGCGTGCGAGGGCCCCGAGGGGACGAACTCGTCGTCATCGGAATGGATGAGCAGGACGGGCACGTCGAGCTCGGCGGCCCGGGTGACCCAATCCATCCGGTCGAGGTCGAGCGGGGTCTCGAGCCCGGTGATGGGCCGGGCCCACGGCTGCGTGATCATCTCGAGGGTGAGCTTCGCGACTGGGGTCGGCAGCAGGTTCCGCCGCGCCTGCCCGTCGAGCACGTTCACCCAGTCCACGACGGGACCGTCGAGGACCAGCGAGGTGACGTAGCGGCGATTGCGTCCGCGTGAGGCCGCCTGCAGGGCGATGGCTCCGCCCATCGACCACCCGAAGAGGACGACGTTCTTCGCCCCCTGTGACACGGCGTAGTCGATGGCCGCATCGACGTCGATCCATTCGGTGTCGCCGAGTCCGTAGCGGGAGGTGGTCTCCACCCGCACCTCGGCGTCATTGCGGTAGGACATCGCGATCGCGGGCACACCCAGGGTGTTGAGCACGCCGGCGGCGCGCAGTCCTTCGGCGCGAGTGCTCGCCCGACCGTGGATGAGGATCGCCCACGTCTCCTGCGGCTCCGGGTGATCGGTGGGCAGCAGCCATGCGGGCAGACTACCCGCGTCGGAGACGATCTCGATGTCCTCGAAGTTCACCCCGGCGGCCAGCGGATCGGGGTAGACGACCCCGGTCCAGCGTCCTCGCCAGGCCCGGCGGATGTCTCCCTTGGTGACGGAGATGATCTCACGGGAGACGGTGCGCGAGCGCGGATCGTATTCGACGATGTCCCCGATCACTGCGTGACCGGAGCCCTGGTTGAAGTAGAGACCGTAGGTGCCGGGCACCGTCGTCTCCTCATCCGCCGGTAAGTGGATGCGCATATTCGGAGGGAAGCCGTCGATGTGGAGGATGTCGAGTTCTTCGGGAGCATTCTCCGGAACCACGATCCGACGAGCGAAGTAGGCGGCCAGCCCCGAGGACGCCACCGAGATCAGCGCGCCGGCTCCGGCGCCGATGCCGACAGCGGCCACCAGCAGACGGGTGGGGAATTTCGTCTCGCGGACCATGAAAACCTCCTGGGTTCATTGTTGCCTAAGGAATGAGCAGGAGCCAAACGCTGTTGTCCCACACAGAGCGACGAATGCCCGTGTCAGGAGTCGGTGGGACAATGGATTCCACGCGCAGACATGCGTCCGTCCGCTCAGAACCGTCACTGCACACCGGAGGTCACGATGACACAGAACACGAACACCGCACCCCAGTCGGCGGGCGCGGAATCCGCTGGCTCGAACAGCGCCGCGACCGAGTCGACCGGTCCGGAGATCCGCTGGCAGGACGTGCTCTCCCCCGAAGAGTTCGCCGTCCTGCGTCAGGGCGCGACCGAACGCCCATTCACCGGTGAGTACAACGACGAGACCGCAGTCGGCATGTACCAGTGCCGGGCGTGTGGGGCCGACCTGTTCCCGTCCGAGACGAAGTTCGCCTCGCACTGCGGCTGGCCGTCGTTCTACGCTCCCCTGGCCGAGGATCGCGTCCGCTACATCCGTGACTCCTCCATGGGCATGGAGCGCATCGAGGTCCGCTGCGCGAACTGCGATTCCCATATGGGCCACGTCTTCGAAGGTGAGGGCTACGGCACCCCCACCGATCAGCGGTACTGCATCAATTCGATCTCACTCAAGCTCAACACCGCCGATGCCCAGGGCTGAGGTGACAGAGTCCACGACCGAGGCGGCGCGATCCGCTGAGGCCGCCCCGACCGATGCAGGCGCCCCGTCGCGAGTGACCGCGGGAACGGCCGAACCGATCATCCGCACCTTCGCGGAGCTGACGCCCGCCGAGCTGTACGGCATCATGCAGCTGCGCTCGAGGATCTTCGTCGTCGAACAGGAATGCGTGTTCCTCGATCCCGACGGTGTGGATGCACTGCCGGAGACCCTGCACGTGTTCTATCCGCGGTCGGCGCAGCCGATGCGCGACACTCATGGGTCCGAATTCGGCCGCGACCTCGGGCCCTGGGCCTATGCACGTCTCCTGCCCGCCGACGTGCCCGACGGACCGGCGGCACGACCGGGCGCCCGGAGCATCAGCCGGGTCATCACCCACCCCGATGCGCGCGGCCAGGGGTGGGCCAGGAGGCTGCTGTCCGACCTCGTCACGCGCTGGTCTGACCACGACCTCACGCTTAATGCGCAGTCCCATCTCGAAGGGTTCTACGGGTCGTTCGGGTTCAGACCCAATGGACCGCGCTTCCTCGAGGACGGGATCGAACACACCCCGATGGAGCGCCTGGCCGACTGAGCGACCGCCACGGTTCGACTCAGCACAGCTCGACGCGAGGTGGCTCAGTTCTGCACGGCTCGGCCCGGTGCCGCTCGGCTGAGTTCTGCACAGCTCAGCCCGGTGCCGTTCGGCTCAGTTCGACTCAGCCTCGGCGGCGTCGACGGAGGCGATGATGCGCTGCATGACGGCATGCAGCTCGCGCACTCCGTCGACGTCCATGCCGAGCTTCTTCATCATCGACCCCGGAATCTCTTCCGCGGTCTTCCGCAGCTCGGCTCCGGTCGAGGTGAGCGTGACTTCGACGATCCTCTCGTCGTGATCCGACCGCGTCTTCGTCACATAGTCCAGGGCCTCAAGACGTTTGACCAGCGGCGAAACGGTCGCAGGTTCGAGTCGCAGGAGGTTCGCGATCTCCCGCACCGTCAGCTTCTCATGCTGCCACAGGGCGAGCATGACAAGGTACTGAGGATGGGTGAGATGGATCGGATCGAGCACCGACCGATAGGCGCCGATCACCCCTCGTGAAGCAACCGCCAACGCAAAGCAGATCTGACTCTCGAGCGCCAGAGGATTCTCCAGTGGTTCCGTCGTTCCCTCGGATCCGAGCATCGCTCCTCCTTCGACTCTGTCCATCGGCTGTTCCCCTACCGATGCGCAGCATCGTCGACAATTGGTTAGTGCACTAATCATTAGCGTACACTGTCGGTAGATTCAGGCTTCGTCCACCGGCCCGCTCCGCGCGCCTCGTCGATAGGATCCACCCATGTCGCCCTCGTCGCAGACACCCCCTGACGGCTCCGACCACGCTTCTCGCGCAACCCGGGACTCGCAGCGCGGAGTCGGCTGGCTCAACAACTTCTTCCGCAAGATCGTCGGACCTGCGCAGGTCGACAACACGCGGCCCGGCGGCTACTTCGAGGACGAGTCCCTGCGTCATCAGCAGCTCGACGCCATGGGCCTGGAGATGCGCACCGACGCCAACGGCCACTCCTATGTCGTGAAGAAGACCACGGACTGACGACTGCCGGGACAAGAGCTCCCGCACAGACGCAACCGCCGCCTCACCCGAAGGTGCGGCGGCGGTTCTGTCTGCGCGGCGCTCAGCGCCAGTCGGTGATGATGTCGACGAGTTCGCGGCGGGGTCCCGTGTAGAAGGGGATCTCCTCGCGCACGTGGAGGCGAGCCTGGGTGTTGCGCAGGTCCCGCATGAGGTCGACGATGCGGTGCAGCTCGGGGGCCTCGAACGCCAGCAGCCACTCGTAGTCACCGAGGGCGAATGACGCGATCGTATTCGCTTTGACGTCCTTGTACGCGGCGGCGGCCATGCCGTGGTCACGCAGCATCTTCGACCGCTCCGCCGGGTCGAGGACGTACCAGTCGTAGGACCGCACGAACGGGTAGACGCAGATGTAGTCGCCGGGGACGTCATCGACGAGCAGCGCCGGCAGATGTCCCTTGTTGAACTCGGCCGGACGGTGGAGGCCGACGACCGACCACACAGGTTCGAGGATGCCGCCGAGCAGGCTCCGACGGATCACCGAGTACGCGGCCTGCACCAGCTCGATGGTCGGCGCGTGGTACCAGAACATGACATCGGCATCGGCACGCAGGGCCGAGACGTCGTAGATGCCGCGGACGACGAGCCCCTGCTCCTTGAGCGGTTCGAGCCCCGCGAGAAGTTCGTTCGCGAGTTCGGCGCGGTCGGCGTCGCCGAGCTCCCCGGCAGAGGCATACACGGAGTATGCGATGTACCGGGTCTGCGAGTTCGCTTCTTCGATCTGGGCGTCGGTCGGCCGTGTGTAGTCGCTCATTCCTGCTCCTTCTGTGATCTGTTCATTCTGTGTCTCAGTCAATGTCTCGGTCGGTGTTGACCTCAGAGTCTCGGTCGGTGGATGAGCTCAGGCGTGCAGCAACTGCCTCGGCGCGGGCGATGCAGGCGGGGATCCCGACCCCATCGAAGGCCGATCCCGCCAGTTCGAGTCCGCCGATGCCGGCGATCTGCGCATCGACGGCGGCGATGCGGGCCGCGTGGCCGGGCAGGTACTGCGGCAGTGCGGAGTCCCAACGCTCCACCTCGGCGGCAATGATCCGAGCGGTCGGTCGCGCGGTGATCGTGGACCAGTCGGCGAATGCCCGGTCGATGATCTCGGCGTCCGTGTCGCTGCGCCATCCCTCGGGCCCGTCGCCGAAGCGGCCGATGCTCATCCGCACCAGCGCGGTGCCCGGGGGGATGTGGCTGCGGGTCCACGGCCATTTGTTCGACACGAACGTCGACGCCTTGATGTAGGTGCCCTCCGGCTCAGGGATGAGGAAGCCCGAACCGTTCAGCTCGGTCCCGTCGAGGTCGATCAGCGCCGGAACCAACGCCGTGGACGCATAGGGAATCGCCGCGAGTGCCGCCGAGGACTCCGGTGCGATGTCGGTCAGCAGCCGCGCACTCACATGCGCGGGCGTGGCCAGGACGAGCCCATCGGATTCGATATCGAACCCTTCCCCCGTGACCTGCCAGATCCGCCCGCGTCGTGCGATCCCGGTGACACCGGCGCCGAGGCGGATCGTCCCGCCGCGCGATTCGATCGCCTCGTACAGGGCGGGGATGAGCCGGTTGATGCCGCCTTCGAAGCTCATGAACACCGGTTCGGCCGTCCCTGTCGACTCCGCGGCACGAGCGTCCCTGGCGGCCAGCAGACCGGCCACGAGGTCGAGCACCGAGGTGCCGTCGACGGCGGCGGGCAGCAGTGCGGGGACGGTCTCGGCCAGCGACAGGTCACGACAGCGACCGGCGTAGACGCCTCCGAGCAGCGGATCGACGAGGGAATCGACGATGGCGTCGCCGAGCCGCTCGGCCAGGAAGTCTCCGAGCGAGACGTCCCCGCCGCCGATCGGGGGTGTGATCTCCTCGGCGGCCAGGCGACGGGCCGCCTCGGCGCCGATGAGGGATTCGACCTCGGCGGCGTCGGCGGGGACACCCATGATCTGTCGTTTCGGGATCGGATGGAGTTCGCCCCGGCTGAGCACCTGGGAACTGTGCTCGGTCGAGGGGAAGGCGGTGTCCATGCCGAGCTCGGCGGCCAGGCTCTTCGTCTCCGGGCGGCGGTTGAGGCTCGCCTCGGCGCCGGTATCGATGCCTGTCTCGACGGCACCGGACAGAGTGGTGGCCTTGAGGCATCCGCCCAGTCGAGTGCCGGCTTCTAACACGGTGACCCGGTGGTCGGCGCTCAGGCGGTAGGCGGTGACGAGGCCGGAGACCCCTCCCCCGACGACGGTGATGTCGCTCATCGGGTCAGCGGGAGCCGAGGATCTCGGCCGAGACCCGGTGCACGTGCTCGACGATGCGGCCGGGAACCTCGGGGTCGGTGTCGGGAAGCACGCCGTGGCCGAGGTTGAAGACGAAACCGCGGTCGAGGTCGAGTCCCGCCCTGACGATGTCCTCGATGCGCGGGGCCAGCGCCTCCCAGGGGGCGAACAGCAGTGCCGGATCGAGATTGCCCTGCAGGGCCTGACCGGGCTGGACACGAGTGGCGGCGTCGGTGAGGTCGACGCGGAAGTCGACGCCGACGGCGGTCGACCCGGCCCGGGACATGGAGTTCAGCAGTTCGCCGGTCTGGACGCCGAAGTGGATGCTGGGCACCTCGTGGTGGGACAGTCCGTCGAAGACCGCGGTCGAGTGTGCCAGCACATGGTCGTCGTAGTCGCGGCGGCAGAGGTAGCCGGCCCAGGAGTCGAAGAGCTGGAAGGCCCTGGCACCGGCACTGAGCTGCACGTCGATGAAGGTCGTGGAGATCCGCGCGAGCTTGGCCAGCAGGGCCGAGAACGCTTCGGGATCGGAGGCCATGAGCGACTTCGTCTTCTCATGGTTCTTACTGGGGCCGCCCTCGATGAGGTAGCTGGCCAGAGTGAATGGGGCACCGCCGAACCCGATCAGCGGAGTGTCGCCGAGCTCGGCAGTGATCCGAGCGATCGATTCGGCGATGTCCGGAATGTCATCGGCATCGAGTTCGGGCAGGGCGTCGATGTCGGCACGGCTGCGCACGGGGTTCGCGATGACCGGGCCGGTGCCGGGCACGATCTCGACGTCGACGCCGGCCGCCTGCAGCGGAACGACGATGTCGGAGAAGAAGATGGCCGCGTCGACGCCGTGTCGGCGGACCGGCTGCAGTGTGATCTCGGAGACGAGTTCGGGGTTCCGGCACGCGTCGAGCATTGCGGTGCCTTCGCGCAGCTTCCGGTATTCGGGCAGCGAGCGGCCTGCCTGCCGCATGAACCAGACGGGAGTATGGGAGACCGGCTCCGAACGCAGCGCGGCCAACAGGGATGATGTCATGGCTCCATCCTCCCATTCTTCTCAGGTCGATGCCCACCGGTCACCGGTTTCAAGACGCTGTGTCTTGCCCCACTCCGCGGACAGTCCTGCTCCACTCCGTGAGTGTGCCGGTCGGGAATTCTCCGGACCCTCCTCGGCGTGGATGATTTCCCCGCCACGACGGCTGATCTATCGTGGCGAGTGTGGTCAACACCTCACCTCTCAATCGCATCCCGGCGGAGTTCTCGGCCGTGACATCGGTGCTGCGTGAAGCACGCAGCACGAACAATGTGACGATCTCCGAGATTCCCGCTCCGGCCCGCCTCGCGCCCTATTCCTATGCGCTCGGTGCCGAGGTCAGCGCGGACGAGACCTTCCTGCGCGCCAGCGGGGAGACCATCGAAGAACTGGCCACCGGACGCATCGTCGTCCTCTTCGACCCGGCCGCTCCCGAGGAATGGGAGGGCCGTTTCCGCATCGTCTCCTACATCCGCGCCGAGCTCGAACACGAACTGGGCAACGAGACCCTGTTGGGCCATGTCGCGTGGAGCTGGCTCGAGGACGCTCTCGAATCGAACAGCTGCGAGGTCCTCGCTGCGGGCGGGACGACGACCCGGGTGCTGTCCGAGAGCTTCGGAACATTGGCCGAACGTCCGGCCACGATAGACTTGGAGCTGCGGGCTTCGTGGACGCCTGTGATTGACGAGCCGGATCTGATCGGCAATCACTTCGAAGCCTGGGTCGATCTGCTCAGCACAGTCGCCGGACTGCCACCGCTTCCTGAAGGAGTCACAGCCCTGCCCGGGCGCCGTCGATGACAACTGAACTACCGCTTTTGGAAACACCCGCGAACGGCATCCCCGACGTCGTCGACACCCCGGAGGACTTCTCCTCGACCGTCGCCAGCCTGGCAGCCGCGGCGGGGCCGATCGCCATCGACGCGGAGCGTGCTTCGGGGATCCGCTACGGCCAGCGGGCGTTCCTCGTCCAGCTGCGGCGGGACGGGGCAGGCACCTTCCTGCTGGACTCCGAGACGCTCGGCGACCTCAGCGGCCTCAACCCCGCCCTCGGCTCCGACGAATGGGTCATCCACTCCGTCACCCAGGACCTTCCCTGCCTGCAGGACCGCGGGATGACTCCGGCGGCGCTCTTCGACACCGAACTCGCCGCTCGCCTGTTGGGCTGGGAGAAGTTCGGACTCGCCGCCGTCGCCGAACGCACACTGGGGGTCCGACTGGCCAAGGAGCATTCAGCCGCTGACTGGTCGACACGTCCCCTGCCGAAGGCGTGGCTGAACTACGCGGCCCTCGACGTCGAGGTGCTGCTGCCCATCCGCGACATCCTCCACCAGCAGCTGCTCGATGCCGACCGGTGGGAGTTCGCGCAGCAGGAGTTCGACCATCTCCTCGATTTCCAGCCCAAGCATTTCGCCGAACCGTGGCGGCGCACGCACGGGCTCTCCAAGCTCAAGTCGCGCCGCGACATCGCCCGTGTCCGCGAACTCTGGCTGGCCCGTGATTCTATGGCCAGCAAGGCCGACCTTGCGCCCAGCAAGGTTCTGCGTGACCGCGACCTCGTCGCTCTCGCACAGTCCGGGGTGAAGTCGAGCGATGACATCATGACCCAGTGGCGCAGGCTCTCCCGCGCCGAGGCGGCCAGACTCTTCCGCGCCTACCGCAAGGCGTCTCGTCTCACCGCCGATGAGCTGCCGCGTCGGCAGGAGCGCGGACACCAGCAGAGCACTCCGTTCAGCCACACGGATCTCAAAGATCGGGTTGCCGCGCTGAAGTCGGTGATGGCCGAGCTGGCAGAGTCGCTGTCGATCCCCCACGACGTCCTCCTCCAACCGGCCATCGTGAAGTCACTGGCCGCGCAGACGCACGTCGATGTCGCGGATTACCTCGCCGAGGCGGGGGCACGTCCGTGGCAGATCGAGCTGAGTGCCCCGGTGCTGACGAAGACCCTGACTGGTCTCCCCCGCGCCTGATCCCACCCCACCTCGGCGGAGGGGTGCCTCACACGGCTCTGCGCGTCCCTTTCGCAGCCCGGTCGGCCACCTCGGCGGGCAGGGCCCGGACGATGTCGTCAACGATCGTGTCCGTGTCGAGACCGACGTGGTCGAGGATCTCCTCGCGCGTACCCTGCGGCAGGAACTCATCGGGAACCCCGAGCTCGAGCACGCCGATCCGGGAATCGGCCTCGCGCAGATCCGAGCGGATCTGCGAACCGACGCCGCCGATCTTCACCCCGTCCTCGATGACGGCGACAAGACTGTGGTTCGCGGCGAGGTCGATGACGGAATCGGGCACCGGCAGCACCCACCGCGGATCGACGATCGTGGCAGGAATTCGGCGCTGTTCGAGCTCATCGGCCACTTTCCCGGCCAGCCGTGCGAACGGTCCGACGGAGACGATGAGCACATCGGCCGAGGACCCGGCCGGCACCTCACGGAGGACATCCACGCCGTCGGTCAGCCGCCTCAGCGCCGAGATATCGGCACCGACGCTGCCGCGTGGGAACCGCAGCACCGTCGGCCCGTCGGAGACGGCGACGGCCTCGCGCAGCTCTTCGGTCAGACGGGCCGCGTCGCGGGGTGCCGCGAGCCGGAGTCCGGGGACGATGCGCAGCATGGCGATGTCCCAGATGCCGTGGTGGCTGGCGCCGTCGGGCCCGGTGATGCCGGCGCGGTCGAGGACGAAGGTCACGCCCTGCCGGTGCAGGGCGACGTCCATGAGCATCTGGTCGAAGGCGCGGGAGAGGAACGTCGAGTAGATGCACACGATCGGGTGCAGTCCGCCGTAGGACAGGCCCGCCGCCGAGGCGACCGCGTGCGCTTCGGCGATGCCGACGTCGAAGACGCGGGCGGGGAATTCCTCGGCGAACTTCGCGAGCCCGACCGGCTGGAGCATGGCCGCGGTGACCGCGACGATGTCGTCGCGCTCTTCGGCGAGCTCGCATACCTCGGTGCCGAACACGGAGGTCCACGACGTCGATTTCGATGGGGTGGGTCTCCCCGTCACTGGGTCAATGACGCCGACGGAGTGGAACTGGTCGGCGTCGTCGTTGACGGCCGGGTCGAAGCCATGGCCCTTCTGCGTGATCATGTGGACGATGATGGGTCCGCCGTCGAACTGTCTGGCCAGTTGCAGGGCCTTGTCGACCGAGGGCAGGTCGTGGCCGTCGACGGGCCCCAGATATTTGATGCCGAGTTCGTCGAACATCCCGGTCTTGGCAGGGCTGACCATGTCCTTGAGGCCGCGTTTGACTCCGTGAATGGCGCTGTAGGCTGCGCGGCCGGGGGCACCGGACGAGCGGAGCGTCTCTTTGCCCCAGGTCAGGAGCTTCTCGTATCCGGACATGGTGCGCAGTTCGTCGAGGTGGGCGGCGAATCCGCCGACGGTCGGGGCGTAGGAGCGGCCATTGTCGTTGACGATGATGACCAGCCGCCTCGGCGGGATGGAGGTGTCGGCGGCGATGGTGTTGAGCGCCTCCCACGCCATTCCCCCGGTCAGGGCGCCGTCGCCGATGACGGCGACGACGTGTCGGTCGGTCTCGCCGGTGAGTTGGCGGGCCTTGGCGATGCCGTCGGCCCAGGACAGGGAGGCCGAGGCGTGGGAGTTCTCGACGACGTCGTGCTCGCTCTCGGCCCGGCTCGGATAACCCGACAGTCCGTCACGCTGACGAAGGGTCGAGAGGCGGTCGTGCCGGCCGGTGAGCATCTTGTGCACATAGGTCTGGTGGCCGACGTCGAAGATGATGGTGTCACGTGGGGAATCGAAGACCCGGTGGATGCCCATGGTGAGTTCGACGACGCCGAGGTTGGGGCCGAGGTGTCCGCCCGTGCCTGCGACCGTGGTGATCAGGTGGTCCCGGATCTCTTTGGCGAGGACCTCGCATTCGCCGGCGTCGAGGGCGCGCAGATCTGCCGGTGAGCCGATGTTATCGAGAAATGTCATTCGGTCTCACTCTTCTGACGGCAACGGTGACGGGCAGATTCCATTCGCCCTATCTTATCTCTCCGGCGCGTCCGGACTCGGATACGACGAAGGCCGGTGGGTTCAATACCCACCGGCCTTCGTCACCAGCGCTCACCCGGTCGTCAACCGAACCGGGTCAGAGCAACCTGAGGATCAGGCCTCGGCCAGCTGGCGCAGCACGTACTGAGACACGCTTCTCCGATGTGCACGGTAGTTGAACACCTGAGTTCACCCTACTGACGGGGCAAATCGCCAGGTCAGGGGCATCCCCAGGAAGGGCATGGGACTTCTTCGCTGCCGCTGGTGCAACACCGTCGACGTGGTTCGTTTGCGGTAGTTGGGCATTGGCCAGTAGCCGACCCGGAATGGACCCTGGCGAGATAGAGGGGGGCTTGCCCAGCCGTCCGTCGCACTGCAGCAGGCATCCCATTCGATCAATCGCCCGCAGGTATCAGTCTCACCGATCCGGTTTCGCTCTATGTCGTTACGCCACTCACACTCTAGACTTCTAGGCTCTCGCTGGACGATCTCCATTGTCGCGCCTCAAGAAGTCCCGAGAAGGAGATGACTAGGAGGCGAACATCTGGGCAGTCGGAAGGCAGCTGACGTGCGAGCCACGCACATCCGAGATCGCCAGATCGTCGGGCGCACCCGTCGCGTCCGACCGAGTACCGGTCGGCCCGTCAACTGGTCGTGGCCGTTGCCGAGCACGGGCCCAACTTCGGGGCATCCTTCGGGCCCAGTCGACCGCCCATCGAGTGACCCCCGCTGCACTGAGCTCACGTGCCTTGCGTTCTGAATCGACATCAGTCAATATAGAAGCATGTCGAATCAAGAAATAGTGATCGTCGGGTCCGGCCCGGCGGGGTACACGGCCGCGGTATACGCGGCGCGGGCGGGTCTGGCTCCGGTAGTAGTCGCCGGGTCGGTCTCTGCTGGTGGGGCACTGATGACGACGACGGAGGTAGAGAACTTCCCTGGCTTCACCGCCGGCATCCAGGGGCCAGAGCTGATGGAAGCAATGCGCGGACAGGCCGAACGATTCGGCGCACGCATCGTCCTCGACGACGCCCTCCGCCTAAACTTGGACGGCCCAATCAAGACCATCGAGACGGGCTCCGGTGAGATCTTCCACACGCCGGCAGTCATCCTTGCCATGGGTTCGGCCTACCGCAGGCTCGGACTACCCGAGGAGGAACGACTGTCCGGGCACGGCCTGTCGTGGTGCGCGACCTGTGACGGGTTTTTCTTCCGGAAGAAGGAGATCGCAGTCATCGGCGGCGGTGACTCGGCTATGGAGGAAGCACTGTTCCTCACCCGATTCGCCTCGAAAGTCACGATCGTGCATCGCCGTGACGAATTCCGGGCCTCGAGGATCATGGCCGAGCGCGCTCTGAGCGATAGGCGAATCGAGGTGGCCTGGAACAGCGAGGTCGCCGAGGTCATCGGCGACCCCCAGGTCGAGGGGCTGCGGCTGCGCGACGTGGTGTCCGGGGCCGAGCGGGTGCTGCCCGTGGCTGGTGCCTTCGTCGCGATCGGCCATGACCCGCGATCGGAGCTGCTGGTCGGACAGATCGATCTCGACCCCAATGGATATGTGCGGGTTGCGCATCCTGGCACGGAGACGAATCTGCCTGGCGTGTTCGCGGCCGGCGACCTCGTCGACCACCGCTATCGGCAGGCAATCACCGCAGCGGGCACCGGCTGCGCAGCAGCTTTGGACGCTCAACAATTCCTCGCCGCTGCGCCCGCGGCGACCCTTCAGACCATAACAACGGAGGTTTCCGCATGATTACGAAGACAGTGACAGACTCAACTTTCCACGCGGAGGTGCTCGACTCCGACCGGCCGGTGGTCGTCGACATCTGGGCGACATGGTGCGGGCCCTGCAAGCAGGTCGCGCCAATCCTCGACGAGCTCTCCGAGGAATACGTCGGTCGGGTGAAGATCGTGAAGGTCGACGCCGACGCGAATCCCGATGTCGTGACCGCCGCCGGAGTCACGTCGATCCCGACCCTGGGGTTCTATCGCGACGGGAGTCGGGTGGACGTCCTCATCGGAGCGCACTCGCGCCCGCTGATCGCATCGAAGATCGAGGAGCTGCTGGCATGACCACCGAGACGACAAAGACCGCAACGAACGCCCCGAAGCGCCTGTCAACACTGGATAAGTGGCTGCCGCTCTGGATCGGGCTGGCGATGGTCGCAGGCCTCCTCCTGGGACGATTCATTCCTGGAATTTCCGACCTGTTGTCGCACATGGAGATCGGCGGGATCTCGGTGCCGATCGCGCTCGGCCTGCTGGTGATGATGTATCCGGTTCTGGCCAAGGTTCGCTACGACAAGGTCGCCGCGGTCACCGGCGACAAGAGACTCCTCATCTCCTCTCTGGTGCTCAATTGGCTCGCCGGGCCGGCGATCATGTTCGCCCTGGCCTGGATTTTCCTGCCCGACCTTCCCGAGTACCGCACCGGGCTCATCATCGTCGGTCTGGCCCGTTGCATCGCCATGGTCGTGATCTGGAACGACCTGGCCTGCGGCGACCGCGAGGCGACCGCGGTGCTGGTGGCGATCAACTCGGTCTTCCAGGTCGTCATGTTCTCCGTCCTCGGCTGGTTCTACCTCAGCGTCCTGCCGAGCTGGCTCGGCCTGGACACACATGGGCTCGAGGTCTCGATGGGTCAGATCGCTCTCAATGTCCTCGTCTTCCTCGGAGTGCCCCTGATCGCTGGGTTCGCCTCGCGGTGGATCGGTGAGAAGCGCAAGGGGCGAGACTGGTACGAGGAGAAATTCGTCCCAAAGGTCGGACCATGGGCCCTGTACGGGCTGCTGTTCACCGTCGTATTGCTCTTCGCCCTCCAAGGTGAGCAGATCACGAGCCAGCCTCTGGATGTCGTCCGGATCGCGCTGCCGCTGCTGGTGTACTTCACCGTCATGTGGTTCGCAGGTCTGTTGCTGGGCAAGGGCATCGGCCTCGGTTATGCACGGTCGACCACTCTGGCATTCACTGCGGCGGGCAACAACTTCGAGCTCGCCATCGCCGTCGCGATCGGCACCTTCGGCGCGGCCTCCGGCCAAGCACTGGCCGGCGTCGTCGGACCGCTCATCGAGGTGCCCGTCCTCGTCGGCCTCGTCTACGTCTCCCTCTGGGCCGCCAAGGCGTGGTTCCGCACCGATCCCTATAACCAGGCGGTACGAACGTCATGACCGACATCGCGCTCACGCCAGCCACCCCCGATGAGGACTGCCTGCCCCCGGTGCCGCCGATCTCGACAGCCCTCGGTCAGGAGGTTGCCGCGACCCTCGCCGGCACACTCAAAGCCCTTGCCGACCCATTGCGTCTGCGGATGCTCTCGGCGATCGCTGTCGATCCTCGTGGAGAGTCGTGCGTGTGTGATCTCGCCGACCTCGCCGACGTCTCTCAGCCGACCGTCTCCCACCATCTCAAGGTCCTCCGGACAGTGGGGCTGCTCAATTCCGAGCGCCGTGGGACCTGGGTCTGGTACAGCATCGCTCCAGGGAAAAGTGCCGCTGTCGCCGCCTTGCTCGAAGGGTTCGCACCGGCGGCCGTTGCCCCCAGCGTGGAACCGGAGACGACGGTCGGCGCGGAGCTGGAGAGCATGGACGAGCACATCGAGCGTCTGGCCGCCGACCTCGCCAACGCGACGTCGCAGCTGCCGCGGGAGACCGTCACCAGCATCGTCCGGGAATCGTACACGGCGCTGGCCCGGTCGGCGAAGATCACACGCTACCTGGTGCCCCTGAGCGAGCGATTCGCCCGACAGCGACTGGCTGACCTCACCCGCAACCGAGCAACCGCACCGCCTCAGGTGCTGTTTGTCTGCGTCGCCAACGCAGGTCGCTCCCAGCTGGCCGCGGCGCTGACCCGCAGCCTGTCCGGGGGCAGGGTCGTCGCCCGATCCGCCGGCTCGACCCCGGCGACGGGCATCCACCCCCACGTGCGCGACCTCGTCGCCGACATCGACCGCGAAGCCGCCGACGAGGCGTTCCCCAAGCCGCTCACCGACGACGCCATTCGCGCCGCCGATGTCGTGGTGACCATGGGCTGCGGCGACGCCTGCCCCATCGTCCCCGGAGTCCGGTACGAAGACTGGGCTGTCGGCGACCCGGCCCTGGCATCGCCGGAGGGACTCGCCGCTATCCGCGACGACATCGCTTCACGCGTGAGCCAACTCCTCGCCACCTTCACCACCGAATGAACGAGAGAAGCACAGACATGAACGATCAAACACCCTCCGTCCTGTTCGTCTGCGTCCACAACGCCGGCCGCTCCCAGATGGCCGCCGGCTGGCTGCGCCACCTCGCCGGGAATCAAATCGAGGTCCGCTCAGCAGGATCCATGCCCGCCGAGCAGATCAACCCGATCGCTGTCGAGGCCATGGCCGAAGAGGGGATCGACATCACCGCCGAGGAACCCAAGGTCCTCACCACCGAGGCCGTGCAGGACTCCGACGTCGTCATCACGATGGGCTGCGGCGACGCCTGCCCGTACTTCCCCGGCAAGCGCTACGAGGACTGGAAGCTCGACGATCCCGCTGGCCAGGGCATCGAGGCGGTACGCCCGATCCGCGACGAGATCAGGTTTCGAATCGAGACGCTCACCGCAGAGCTGCTCGATCAGGACCCGGCGCGGGCGTGAGTGACGTCGTCGTCATCGGAGGAGGCCAGGCCGGACTCGCCGCAGGATATTTCCTCCGCCGCGCCGGCCTGGACTTCGTCATCCTCGACGAACAGGAACGACCGGGCGGGGCCTGGCAGCACGGCTGGCAATCGCTCAGGATGTTCTCCCCAGCCCAGTACAGCCCCCTGCCCGGATGGCCGATGCCCGCCCAGACCGGCGAGACGTTCCCCACCGCAGGCCACGTCGTGGACTACCTCGAACGATACGAGGAGCGCTACGAGTTGCCTGTGCGCCGGTCGGTCGGCGTCACCAGCGTCCGCCGGGGGCATGAGCGTTGGACCGTGGACACGGACGCAGGCTCTCTGAAGGCCGCTTCGGTGATCAGTGCCACCGGCACGTGGCAGAGCCCCTACCTGCCGTACTTCCCCGGTCAGGACACGTTCTCCGGCAGGCAGCTGCACACCGTCGCCTACGACTCGCCCGACATGTTCGCCGGCCAACGGGTCGTGATCGTCGGCGGAGGGAATTCCGCCGCGCAGATCCTCGCCGAGGTCTCCACAGTCGCCGAGACCTTGTGGGTGACGCGTCGTCCGCCGCTGTTCATGCCCGACGATGTCGACGGCAGAGTGCTCTTCGACGTCGCTACCGCCCGCGAGGCAGCCCGTCGCTCTGGCCGGGACCACGACGGTGTGGCCGGACTTGGAGACATCGTCATGGTGCCTCCCGTGCAGGCGGCACGAGATCGCGGCGTCCTGGACCGTTCGCCCATGTTCGACCGCCTCAGCCCGACGGGAGTCTCCTGGAACGACGGCCGAGAGCACGAGTGCGATGCGATCATCTGGTGCACCGGCTTCCGCCCCCACCTCAGCCACCTAAGTGAGCTCGGCCTGACCCGCGAGCATGGCCATCCCGCCACCGACGGCACTCGGAGCATCGACCACCCCGGGCTGCACTTGCTCGGCTACGGCGACTGGACCGGATTCGCCTCCGCCACCATCATCGGCGCGGCCCGCACCGCCAAGCCCGCCGTCGCCGAGATCGTCGCTCGGATGGCTAGGGCTTAAGGCTGATGTCGGACGTATCGATGGCGCAGATGATATTGACGTCTATCGATGCGTCGCGTAGATTTTCTATATAGATTATCATCGAATCAAGGAGTTGGCAGATGGACTGCTGGGAACACGAAACGGCCGGGCAGGGTTCTGTCCCCGCCGTCGCCTTCTGCCGGCACTGCGGCGCGGCGCTGTGCCGGGAGCATGCGACAGTCTGTACGGACGAACGCGTTCGCCAGAACGGCATGGGATCGCCCACGCGCCTGCTGCCTGACGGCCGGAAGATCTGCTGCTCGACCTGCCGCGACGCTTTCGTCGAGTCCATCCCCGTGCACCGAGCGGAGCAACGCCGGCGAGAACTGGCAGCCACCGGGCCCGAGTCCGCAACCGCATCGTGCTGACGCGGCTGGCGCGCCCCTGTTGATGAGTGGTGGACATTAACGCCGCCCTATGAAACCTCAACGATGACGAGCCGCCGGCATGCAGGGGCTGCTCGGCTGCGATGACATCGCGGCCCGTGTCCGCGAGCTCCTGGTGGCTCTTAACATCGACTGAACAAAGGTAGACATCGTGATCGAGAAGAAGCCGTCCGTCCTGTTCGTCTGCGTCAAGAACGCAGGCAAGTCGCAGATGGCCGCCGCACTCATGCGCCAGGTCGCAGGCGACTCCGTTCGGGTGCACTCGGCGGGCACCTCCCCCGGGACGGGGCTCAATGCCTTGTCCGCTGTCTCTGTCGCCGAGGTCGGGGCGAGCATGGCCGACGAGCACCCGAAGCCGATCGATCCCACTATGCTGCAGACTGCGGACCGCGTCGTCGTCATCGGCGACGAGGCCGTCGTCGAGCCCGTGCCGGGGATGGCCGGGACCATCGAGACATGGACGATTGACGAGCCCTCGGCGCGAGGGATCGAGGGCGAGGAACGAATGCGCCTGGTCCGCGACGAGCTCGCCGAGAAGGTCCGTTGCCTGGCCGCGGGGCTTGTCAAGACGTCAGAGCCCTGAGCCGGCCACGCACCCCTCGCCGTCGTCGCCTTCGCCCGCCTGGACGTTCTCTGGCGCGCTGGCGATCCTGAACACCTCCTCAAGGCCAGCGAGGACGGCGAAGTCGCTGGCGACGGTGCCGGTCGCCTCGGCCGTCGGCTTCACCAGGAGAGACTCGTCACCAGCAGCACTCAAGTTACTGCACATATGGATGCCAAAGGCCGATTGCGTCCACGATCGCCTCCCACCCGCTCGACATTCACTCCATCATCAGCCGGTGCGCCGGCGCGCCCATCCGGCTACGGGTTATCCGCATGTCCCCGTTGAGCTCAATACCGAATTGAGCAACTAATGGCACTCACCGCTGGCCGTCAATCCAGTCTCGCGCGCAGCGCCGCTTCGATCTGCTCCTGACCAGGTGCGCCAGCGAACCCCTTCCCTGTGGCATAAACCCGGCACGCCAGCGAACGAACCGGTGTCGTTGGGAACAGGTCGACACCGTCGACGAGGATCGTGGGCGAGCCTGCGAACTGCGCGTTCGTTGCATCGACCTCGGTGTGAATCGTGACCAATTGGATGGGCACGGCCGTGAGTCCGAGAACATCCAGTGCTGCGCGCGCGTTGGCTTCGGCGCTGGCCGTGTTCGGGCAGTCGACGATGTGGAGCAGTTCGACCTTCACGAGATCTGCTCCTTCCGGGCCCGGGCGGCACGCAGGCCGTTGAGGATCACGACGACCTCTGCGATCTCATGCACGAGCACCACAGCGGCAAGCCCCAAGACACCGAACAAGGCAAGCGGAAGCAGGACGGTGATGATCAGCAGCGACAGAACGATGTTCTGGTTGATGATGTGCCGTCCCCGGCGGGCGTGGTCGAACGCGCGCGGGAGCAGACGCAGGTCGTGGCCGGTGAAGGCGACGTCGGCTGACTCGATCGCGGCATCGGAACCGGTGGCACCCATCGCGATGCCGATGTCCGCAGCCGCGAGGGCCGGGGCGTCGTTGATGCCGTCGCCGATCATCGCGACCGATCCGTTCTTCTCGCCGAGCTCGGCGATCGCTGAGGCCTTGTCCTGGGGGCGCAGCTCGGCGCGCACGTCATCGATCCAGGCCTGCGCGGCCAGGGCGCGGGCGGTGCGGGCGTTGTCGCCGGTGAGCATCGTCACCTCGACGCCCTGTCCGGCGAGGGTGCGGACCACCTCGGGGACCTCGGGGCGCAGCTCGTCGCGGACGCCGATCGCAGCCGCGGCGGTGCCGTCACGGTGCACGATCACGACCGTCATGCCTTGCTCCTCCAGACCCGCGACCCGATCGCCGAGACTCCCGGCGTCGAGCCAGCGCGGGCTGCCGACCGTGATTCGCGCGCCGTCGAGGGTGCCTTCGATGCCGTGACCTGCCTGCTCGGTCACGGCATCGGCCACAGGCGTACCCGGTGCGGCGGCGGTGATCGCCGAAGCGAGCGGGTGGGTGCTGTGCTGCTCCAGTGCGGCCGCCCACGCCAGCGCCTGCGCCTCGGTCACTCCGTCGGCGGTGAGCACCGCGTTGACGGCGGGCTCGTTGCGGGTCAGGGTGCCAGTCTTGTCCACGGCGACGTGGCGGATCACGCCGAACCGCTCGAACACGGCACCCGACTTGATGATCACGCCGAACTTGCTCGCCGACCCGATCGCGGCCACCACCGTCAGCGGCACCGAGATCGCCAGTGCGCACGGCGAGGCCGCCACGAGCACCACGAGGGCGCGGGTGATCCACAGCTCCGGGTCGCCGAACAGCGACCCGATGACCGCCACCAGGACGGCGAGGATCAACACACCGGGCACGAGTGGTCGGGCGATGCGGTCGGCGAGGCGGGCGCGGTCACCCTTCTCCGCCTGCGCCTTCTCCACCAGGTCGACGATCGTGGTCAGCGAGTTGTCGGTGCCCGCAGCGGTCGTCTCGACTTCCAGCGCGCCGGCGGTGTTGATCGCCCCAGCCGACACCGTGTCGCCGGGCTCGACCTCGACCGGGATCGACTCGCCGGTGATCGCGGAGGTGTCCAGGCTGGATCGTCCCGTCCGGACGATGCCGTCGGTCGCGATCCGCTCGCCCGGCCGCACCAGCATGAACTGACGGACAGCGAGATCCTTGGCCGCGACCTCGACCGATGCGCCGCCTTGGCGGATCGTGGCGGTCTCCGGGACGAGCTTGAGCAGCGCCCGCAGCCCGCCGCGGGCGCGATCCATCGCCTTGTCCTCCAGTGCCTCGGCGATCGAGTACAAGAACGCCAGCGCAGCGGCCTCCTCGACGTAGCCGAGGATGACCGCGCCGATCGCGCTGATCGTCATCAGGAGGCTGATGCTGAGCTTGCCCTTGAACAGCTTCCGGATCGCGCCCGGGGTGAACGTCGACGCGCCCAACAGCAGACCGATCCAGAACAGCACCAACGCCGGGACCTCCAGCCCCGACCATTCCAGCACCAGGCCAGTTAAGAACGCGACGCCAGAGAAGACCGGGACCATGATCCCGGCATCACGCCACCAGGGACGTCCCTGCTCCTCCTCGGCTTCCTCCCCGGTCTGAGTCTCCGGCTCGTCGCAGCCGCACGCCGCGCTCACGCGCCCGACTCGCAGCAGCCCGGCACAGTGCACTCGGCGTCCACGCACGGCGCGTGCTCGTCGACCGCGAGGGTCACATCCATCAGGGCCGTCAGCGCCGCCGCGAGGTGCGGGTCGGCGATCTCGTAGCGCGTCTGCCGCCCCTCGGGCTCGGCCACGACGATCCCGCAGTCGCGCAGGCAGGTCAGATGGTTCGAGACGTTCGAACGGGTCAGCTCTAGCTCGCGCGAGAGCACGGCCGGGTAGCTCGGGCCGGCAAGCAGGGTCATCAGGATCCGAGAGCGGGTCGGGTCCGCCATGGCCCGGCCGAGTCGATTCATGACGTCGAGGCGTGAAGCAATAGTCAGCATGCACTGAACTATACAGTGGCCGCTGAACTATTGTCGATCCTTATGTTGGCTCGACGCTGATCCCACCCCGGGGATCCCCTCGATGACCTCACGATTGACGGCGGAACTCGCCGACCTGCATATCCAGCGGGCGCATCCGACCGGCGGTTGTCGCCCTGCCGTGTGTGCTGGCGACCGTGAGGACGGTCCCTACGGCGGCCACCGCGGCCAGGACCGCGAAACCGGTTGCGTAGCTGCCGGTGACCTCGGCAAGGACCGCACCGGCCCCGGGAGCCAAGGCGGTGGCCAGCAGGACCGGGAGGCCGAGGACGCCGGAGAGGCGGCCGTATCCGCGTGCGCCCCACCGATCAGTGACCGCGGTCGCCTGGAGCAGCGTCGCGATGCCGCGCCCGACCCCGGCGGTCATCGACGCCGCGACCAGCAGACCAACCGGCCCGGGGACCACAGCGAGCACCGAGGTGCTGACGGTGACGAGGCCGAACACGGTCACGGTGCGCACGGTCAGCGAGGCATGCCGGGCAAGAGCGGTGTAGACGAGCCGACCGGCGACCTGCCCGAGTCCGCCGAGGCCGAGCACCCAGGCGGCGGCCTGAGGACTCAGGCCGCGCTCGAGCATAAGCGGCACCAGAGCCAGCAACGCGGCGTACATCGCCAGGGCCACCAAGGTCAGTCCGGCGGCAAGCAACCGGAACCGTGAGTCCCGCACGACGCCGGCAGCGTATGCCTTCTCAGCCTCTGGCTCCTCCGCGTCGACATGCACCGGGCGGGGCCAGGGGCGTCGCAGCACGAGCCAGTGGACCGGGACCGTGAGGACCGCCAGTACGACCGCCGCCCAGAAGTACGTGCCTCGCCATCCCAGCTGGTCATACGCGGCTGCGGTCAACGGCGCGAAGACCGTGCTCGCCAGTCCTGCCACCAGCGTCAGCGTGGTCAGCGCGCCGAGTCGGCCCGCAACGAACCAGCCGGTGATCGCGGCGAAGGCCGGCGGGTAGAGCACTCCGGCCATGGCGACTCCGGCCAGCGCCCAACCGACGACGAACACCAACAGATTCGGCGACGCGGCAATCACCACCAGCGTCACGACGCCGAGACCCGAGCCAGCCGTCATGACGAGACGGGGTCCGTGCCGATCGATAAAGCGCCCGACCGGCACCCCGGCCAACGCCGACACAGCCAGGGCCACAGAGAACGCCGAGGTCACGGCCACCGACGACCAGCCAGTGTCCGAGCTGATCCGCGGAACCAGGACCGGGAAAGCATAGTAGAGCAAGCCCCACGAGACGATCTCGGTCACGCACAGCGCAGCCAGCACCCTTCCCCGCCCGGGCCGCACAACAGCCTCAGCCAACGACGACGCCCCTCGACTGCCTGGCCAGGGCATCGACGACGTAACCCGCGTCGCGGTGGACACCGCGCAGGGTGTTCGACGAGAACGAGCGCTGGAACTCCAGGCCCAGGAACGCCAGGCCAGGCAGCACGGTCGAGACGCCGCGATCGTGCCTCGGCGCGCCGGCCTCATCGAGGACGCCGAGAGATCGCAGGTACGGCATGTGCGGCCGATAGCCTGTCGCGAAGACTATTGAGTCGACGCGCTCCCGCGAGCCGTCGGGCCACGCGACACCGTCCGGGACGTAATTGGCGAACATCGGCCGCTCGTCTGGATGTGCCGCCTCGAGCGCAGCCCTGTACTGTCCGTCGTCGATGATCGGTGTGCCTGTGATGATCCTGGCGAGGACCGACGGCGGCAGGAGGTCAGCGCGGGTGAACCGCAACCACCAGTGCAGGTCGCGCCCGGCAATGACCTGCGGCGCATACCGGACACGGTCCCGCACCGCCAGCGATGTCCGGGCGTGCTCGGCGAGCTCGTGTGCTACCTGGACGGCGGAGTTGCCTGCGCCGACGACCACGACCCGCTGACCGGCGAACTCTTCGGGCGACCGGTAGTCGGCCACGTGCAGGACCCTGCCCTGGAATGTCTCCCTGCCGGGAATCGTCGGCACGTAGGGGCTGGCGAACGACCCCGAGGCAGCGATGAGTGCTTCCCCGACCAGGCTGCTCCCATCGGCCAGATCCACGGCAAAGCCCGGGCCGTCGGCAGCGACCTCGGTGACGCGAGCATTGGTCCGCATCTCGACGCCCAGCCACTCTGCGTAGCCGCGGAGGTAGTCGGCGACCTCGTCGCGGCCCGGGTACCCGTCGGGGTCGCCGGGGAACGGGTGACCCGGGAAGGCGCTGTACCGGCGCGGGGAGAACAGCCGCAGGCTGTCGTAGTAGCGCGGCCACGACCCAACCGGCTAGTCACCGGCCTCGAGCACCACCGGCTCCCAGCCGCGGTCACGCCCAGCACGGGCCGCGGCGAGGCCCGGCTGCCCGCCGCCCACAATCAACAGGCGACCTCGGCTCATCCGTCGGTCCTCGTGCCGATCTGGACCAGCTGCGGCGCGGATGTGCAGCACCCGCCCGACGTCGCCTGCTCCGGGGCGTCGAACAGGCCCGATCCCCCGCACACTCCGGTGTCGGGCAGCTCCAGCTCGACACGGTCAGCCGCCTCGTGATCACCTGAGAGCTCGGCGACGACACTACGGACCTGCTCGTAGCCGGTCATCGCTAGAAACGTTGGAGCGCGGCCGTAGGACTTCGCACCGACGATGTAGAAGCCCGGTTCCGGGTGGGCGAGATCGGTCGCCCCCGTGGCGCGCACTGAGCCGCAGGAATGAAGATTCGGATCAACCTCAGTGGCGACCTTCGTCGGAGCCTGCAGGCGCACGTCGAGGTCGAGGCGGACCTCGGTCAGGAACGACAGGTCCGGGCGGAAGCCGGTCGCGACGACCACCCGGTCAGCGGGATCGAGCCGTCGGCCGTCCTCGGCGACCAGGACCGCGCGGCCGTCCTCGACGAGGACCCGTTCGGTGCGGAACCCGGTGACGAGGTCGACGTAGCCGTCCTCGACGGCCTTCTTTGCCCGCAAGCCCAGGGCACCGCGCTCGGGCAACTCGTCAGCCGACCCGCCACCGAAGGCGTTGCCGACGGTACCGCGGCGCAGCGCCCAGGTCACCCGGGTGCCCGGCTCGCGGCGGACCACTGCCGCGAGGTCGCCGATTGCTGTCGCGGCCGAGTGGCCGCTGCCGACCACGACGACGTGCTTGCCAGCCAGTTCGGCGGCCTCGTCGCGGCTCGGCGTGCGGTGATCAAGCAGGCCGGCTTCGACGGCGGCGTGTTCGCCGAGGGCGGGCAGTCCCTCCGCGCCCGCCGGGCTCGGGGCCCGCCAGGTCCCGGAGGCGTCGACGACGGCCTGGGCTTCGAGCCTCTCTTCTTCGCCGTCAGCGCGGCGGACGTGGACGACGAACGGCTGCTCCGCGCGGCCGGCGTCGACGGAAAGGTCGCGGCCCTTGCGGCCCACCCCCACGACGCGCGAGCCGTAACGAACACGGTCGCCCAGCGCCTCGGCCAGCGGGGCCAGGTACTCCTCGACCCACTGAGTTCCGGTCGGGTAGCCGGTCTCGGGCGCGCTCCAACCGGTCGGCTCGAGCAGCCGGCGCGACGCTGGGTCGATGAGCTCGGACCACGGCGAGAACAGGCGGACGTGGCCCCACTCGGATACCGCAGATGCCGGACCGTCGCCCGACTCCAGGACCACGGGCTCCAGGCCTCGCTCGAGCAGATGAGCAGCAGCGGCCAGGCCCTGCGGACCGGCCCCGATAACGACGACGGGATTCACTTCAACCTCCATGTATTGATGTTCTTCGATGGGTCGAGCTTGCCCCACATATCGACAGATGTCAATGCATGAGGCAGAATGGACCCATGACCACTCCCCCAGCCATCGAGTCCGCATCCGACGTCGCGCCCTGCTGCGTCCTCGGCGAGACGATCGACGACGCGGTCGCTCAGGACCTCGCCAGGGTGTTCAAGGCTCTCGGCGATCCCACCCGGGTCAAGCTCATGTCCCTCATCGCCGGAAGCAGCGCGGGCGAGATGTGCGTCTGCGACCTCACAGAACCGGTAGGCCTGTCGCAGCCGACGGTCTCCCACCACATGAAGCTGCTCGTCGAGGCCGGCCTGGTCGAGCGCGAGCAGCGCGGCCGCTGGGCGTACTACCGGCCGACCATCGACACCCTGGCGTCCGCAGCCAAGGCGCTCATCGCCTGATGGAAGGCGTGCGCGTCTGTCGACGGAGTGCCTGATTGCCGGACGACCCTCGCTCAGCAGCACTGGCGTCACCAAGACCGATTCTTCCTGCTGCGACAGCCTGCGGAAACCTGCGACGCAGCGGACACGTCGACCAAGACGAGCCAGTGCTAACTTGAAAGCACTACATCCCTCACGCCTCTCCACGATGCGCACTTGGGGGATTTTCTCTGCCCACGTCGTCAAGCTCAGACCGGTCGGTGCTGAGCCTTATCGAGCTCCGCCAGCACCTCGCCAGGATTCTTGACCAGGTCGAACAGGCTGCTTGCCCGGCGGGCCCACCGCGCTGGGTCGTCACCCTCAGCAAACGCGGCAGCCGAGGCGAACTGGTCGTGGAGATTGACCGGCAATAGGTCAGCCAGCTCCGCACCGAACTCGCCAGCGCGGCCGGCTCGAGGAGACGAAGGCCGCAAGAATCTGCCCGGCTTCCCGGTCGCCGGGATCAGTTCGTCTGATGCACCTTCAAGGGCTGCGACAGCGTCGCTCACCCAATCGGTGTCCCAGGCATCAGACAGAGGTACCGCGATCTGCTGAACGCCTTGGATCGCATCTCGTCCCAGCGCCAGTGAGAGCCCGCCTGGATCCTCGTGGTAGTTGAGGTAGCGTGCGACGTCGATTCCTGGAGGGCAGACCTCGGCGAGGACGACGTCACCAAGCCAGTTGCTGGGATCGACGATCCAGCCCTCCCGTTCTGTGACAGATGGTTTCAGATGGACCCGGTAGAGGTAAAACTGATTGCCTCGGTCAGCCTGGTCGCGCATTCGCCTGAGCATGTTGTGCACCGCGGCCTCGTACGTGCCGACGTGGAGCGCTTTCGCCCGCTGCCGCGCGGCCCACGCTGTCACCCTCTCGTCGCCGCCCATCATCCTTCGGATCCCGGGCGTCAAGTCCGCCGCGGGGTCGAAGTCCCTCGACGGCCAGTCCGGCTGCGTGCTCGTGTGATACCAGAAAAACTGTGCTACCAGGTCGTCGTTCAGGGCAGGGTCGCCAGCATCGACCGTCACTCTGGGTGCGTCCTCGTGCTCGCACGTCAGGCCGCAGCCGGGACATGTCTCCTTCGCCTGCTCCCAGCGGTCGATCCAGTCCAGGTCGACGACGCAACAATGGCCGCAGCCGCCGCACAGCATGCGCCGATCGCGCCAGAAGTCAAGGGGTCGTTCCATGGCTCCATTCTCCAGGAACGTCTTGCAGAGAAGGACCAACAATCTGGTCCGGGTCGACGGGATGGTCTGTGGTCGTCGGTGCACGAGCTCTAGAACGAATCCCAGAAAGGCTGATTGACCGAAGCAAATCGTAGCAGCCCTGAACGCACGACTCCAGACCTGCGAGCTCATCGCACATTTCGATTACACCAAAGGAGAACTCCTCCTCATAGGCGGAGACGTTCCGATCGTTGACGACAATGGCCGGCTGATAGATGCACTTGACCTCCCGGGTGGCACCCCGGAGCAAGACGCGGAAGTCGCCCACGATGCAACGGGCTACGAGCTCATCCTGCTCGGCGCGACGAAGCTGCTCATCGCACCGGCCTCCTCGACTGCCGCTGTGAAGTCCCGCTCGGATACTGAGTGCAGCAGGTCGGCCGGCGATCGATCCGAGCCGTCCGGACCCTTCGGTAATCCAGAGTGCGATGTCTGCCACCAGTCCAACAGCGCAGACGCGAGCAGTGTTGGGTCTGTGTCTGCGTATGTGGTGACGAACATTCTGTTAATTTCCGCGAGGGCGTCGATGATTTTGCCGTCACGGAACTGGAAAGCGGGATAGTGCCTGGTCTTCCCGAGTTCGACCTCGATTACGACTTGGTATTTCCGATAGGCCCGCAACAGGCTGCGTTGAGCCGCCTTCATCGCTCGCGCGGCCTGCTCTGGCGTCCGATCGTACTCGGCGTCGATGACCTCTGCGCCAGTCAACGACGCTCGCGTCTCGGCGGCCGTCCGACACTCAGCACGGTCAAGCAGACTCGCCGCCAGCATGGGCGAAGTGTCGAGTGCGAAGCCCCGGTCCCATACAGGGCTGCTCCGCCAATCGTCGGGAAACCCGAGCTGCAACATTGAGAATCCAATCTCCTGCGACCTGGCTTCAATGAAGTCCGCGAAGTCGACGACATCCGACCGCTCCGGCGCGATGCTCAACATGAGGTGACGCAAGATGAGCAGCACGCCATAGAGCTTGTTATCCACGCCCTTGTCCGCGAGCGAAGCCAGAAGGTGGCTCGGGTCCGCGCGTGTCTGTCCCGGTGCGTCGATGACCACGTCGAACGTACGGTTCCACAAGCGGCCGTAATGCGCACAGATGTTCCGGACGTTGCGGATGTTGTTAAGCCAATTGCTCAGTGCACCGCGGTCGCCGCTACCGTCGGCGGTGCGGATTTGGAAGCGCGCGGCGAGGATCTCCTGATCGCCCTGGGGCATCAGGTCGTAGAGGCCGCTCAGGACGCCGAACGACATCACCTCCGTGGCGACCCAGATCGGCAGATGTGGACCGTATGTCTCGCGGAAGTGCACGACGAAGTCTCCGCGTGCGCGCTTCTCGTGGCGGTCGTACTCCTCGAGCCATTCGCGGTAGGCAGTGGTCGGCTCGGGAGACTCACTCGGGTCCGCCGACCGGAGCGCGCCAAGGTCCTCCGGCCGCCGATGGGCGAATCGGTCCGCCCTGCCGAGCCGGTGACCGATGTGGAACCGGAACGACGTTTCGACCATGCTGATGAAGTCACTTAGACGGGTCCGCAGCTCGTGGTCGAACTCGTACAGGGCGACCACGTGGGCCAGGCTCGTCTCGGGCACGAACGAGTCCAGGCGGATCTCGCGGCCGTCCTTGTCGAAACGGTCTGCAGGAGGCTCGGGTCGAGCTCGGTAGAGGTGCCAGTACCCCGACAGCCGGTAGTACCCGTAGCGTTCGAGGACGCCGGCAGCGAAGGTCTCTGTTCCGCAGTCCATGCCCCGCGTGCGCAGCCGCTGGATCTGCTCGGGGATCGTCAGGAATGGCTTGGCGTAGGTGCTGTCCGGCGTGCTCATCTGCTTATCGTCCTCGTGTCCCTGGCGCGGGGCAGAAAGAGAACAGGCCCGCGTCTCATCTAGAGAAGCGGACCTGTCGTGTTGGTACTAGCTTACGGCATCGGTTCACACGGACCAAACGGGCCGACGGAGCAGGACGAGGCCCTCATGAATCGCCAGCCTCACTTAGTCAATGCGTTGGCCGGGCTCTGGATTCGCTCTGAAGACTGGCCATGCAACTGCGCGCTAGAGACATCGGCGACTGGGCAGACGACCCGTTCTGGCGTCGCCACCTCGACTGAACCATAGCCACACACATGGCCCCGCCAGGCCAGAGCCTGACGGGGCGCATGTGTGAGACGCTAGAGCTACACATAAGCGGGCATGTCAGCTGTCAGATCGCCTTCTATCTGAGCGGTTCAGCTCAACTACCGGCAAGTTGACGCAGAACGTACTGCAGGATGCCGCCGTTGCGGTAGTAGTCGGCTTCACCCGGGGTGTCGATGCGGACCACTGCGTCGAACTCGACGGTCGTGCCGTCTTCCTTCTCGGCAGTGACCTTGACAGTTGCCGGGGTCTTGCCCTCGTTGAGCTCCGTGATGCCTTCGATGGAGAAGGTCTCGGTGCCGTCGAGTCCGAGGGACTCGGCCGATTCGCCGACGGGGAACTGCAGCGGCAGAACACCCATGCCGATGAGGTTCGAGCGGTGGATGCGTTCGAAGCTCTCGGTGATCACGGCGCCGACTCCGAGCAGCTTGGTGCCCTTGGCGGCCCAGTCACGGGAGGATCCCGAACCGTACTCCTTGCCACCGAGGACGACCAGCGGGATGCCGGCTGCCTGGTAGTTCTGAGAGGCATCGTAGATCGTGGTCTGCGGAGCACCTTCCTGAGTGAAGTCGCGGGTGAAGCCACCCTGGACTCCGTCGAGGAGCTGGTTCTGCAGGCGGATGTTCGCGAACGTTCCGCGGATCATGACCTCGTGGTTGCCTCGGCGCGAACCGTAGGAGTTGAAGTCCTTGCGCTCGACACCGTGCTCGATGAGGTACTTGCCGGCCGGAGTGTCGGCCTTGAACGAACCTGCAGGCGAGATGTGGTCGGTGGTGACCGAGTCGCCGAGCTTCGCCAGCACGCGTGCACCCTTGATGTCCGAGACGGCTTCGGGCTTGAGCCCCATGCCGTCGAAGAAGGTGGGCTTGCGCACGTAGGTCGACTTGTCGTCCCACTCGAAGACCTTGCCCTCGGGGGTGTCGAGCTGCTGCCAACGCTCGTCACCGTCGAAGATCCGGCCGTACTCGTTGTCGAACATATCGGTCGAGATCGAATCGGCGATGACCGACTCGACCTCTTCAGGCGAGGGCCACAGGTCGGCCAGGTAGACGTCGACACCCTCGGAGTCCTTGCCCAGGGGCTGATTCTCGAAGTCGAAGTCCATGGTTCCGGCCAGCGCGTAAGCGATGACCAGCGGCGGCGAGGCGAGGTAGTTCATCTTCACATCGGGGCTGATGCGGCCCTCGAAGTTGCGGTTGCCCGACAGGACGGCGGTGACCGAGAGGTCGTTGTCCTGGATGCTCTCGGAGATCTCGGTGTCCAGCGGACCCGAGTTGCCGATGCAGGTCGTGCAGCCGTAGCCGACGATGTAGAAGTTCAGCGCTTCGAGGTCCTCGATGAGGCCGGCCTTGTTGTAGTAGTCGGTGACGACCTTCGAACCCGGTGCGATCGAGGTCTTGACCCACGGCTTGGAGTTGAGTCCGCGCTTGCGGGCGTTGCGGGCCAGCAGGCCGGCGGCCATCATCACCGACGGGTTCGAGGTGTTCGTGCACGAGGTGATCGCGGCGATCGCCACGGCGCCGTTGGCCAGCTCGAAGTTGCGTCCGTCAGCGGTGCTGACCTCAGCGGACTTGTTCTCTTCGCCGGGTGCGGCGTAGTTGTGGATGTCCTTGGCGAACTGGCTCTTGGCATCGGAGAGTTCGATGCGGTCCTGCGGACGCTTCGGTCCGGAGATCGAAGGCACCACGGTCGACAGGTCGAGCTCGAGGTATTCGGAGTACTCGACCTCGTTGTCCGGATCGTGCCACAGCCCCTGGGTCTTCGCGTAGTCCTCGACGAGCTGGATCTGCTCGGCCGAACGGCCGGTGAGCTTGAGGTAGTCGATGGTCACGTCGTCGATCGGGAAGATCGCGGCGGTGGAACCGAACTCGGGGCTCATGTTGCCGATGGTGGCGCGGTTGGCCAGCGGCACCTCGGCGACGCCCTTGCCGTAGAACTCGACGAACTTGCCGACGGCACCGTGCTGACGGAGCATGTCGGTGATCGTGAGCACGACGTCCGTCGCGGTCACACCCGAGGGGATCTCGCCGGTGAGCTTGAAGCCGACGACGCGCGGGATGAGCATCGACACGGGCTGGCCGAGCATGGCCGCCTCTGCCTCGATGCCGCCGACGCCCCAACCGAGCACACCGAGGCCGTTGACCATGGTGGTGTGCGAGTCGGTCCCGACCAGGGTGTCCGGGTAGGCGCGGAGCACTCCGTCGACCTCACGCGGCATGACCACGCGGGCGAGGTGCTCGATGTTGACCTGGTGGACGATGCCCATGCCCGGGGGCACGACCTTGAAGTCCTCGAACGCGGTCTGTCCCCAGCGCAGGAACTGGTAGCGCTCACCGTTGCGCTGGTATTCGATGTCCATGTTCAGTTCGACGGCGTCGGCGGTGCCGAAGCGGTCGATCTGCACCGAGTGGTCGATGACCAGCTCGGCCGGAGCCAGCGGGTTGACCTGATCCGGGCTGCCGCCGAGCTCGACGACCTTCTCGCGCATGGTGGCGAGGTCGACGATGCAGGGCACACCGGTGAAGTCCTGCATCACCACACGAGCCGGGGTGAACTGGATCTCCGTGTTGGGTTCGGCGCTGGGATCCCAGCTGCCGAGCGCCTTGATATGCTCCTCGGTGATGTTCGCGCCGTCTTCCGTGCGCAGCAGGTTCTCCAACAGCACCTTGAGGCTGAAGGGAAGCTTCTCCGACCCTGGGACCTTGTCCAGGCGATAGATCTCATAGTCCTTATCGCCCACGGTCAGGGTGCTCTTCGATTTGAACGTATCGACGTTGCTCATCGTGATTCTCCTGTTTCATCCGATACTCATCCGGGAAACCGGGGCATGCCCTTGCGCCGCGCACCGATTTACGCGACACATATGTTTCCAAAAGTATCTTGACGTCAAGATAAATTCTATCGTATCCGCAGTGCTTTGACCACCGGGCGACACGGTGGGTCGACAGCACCTCAGGGGGTTTTCCTCCGCCGCGAATCCGGCGATCACCAGGGACTCGGGCACCCGCCGGCTCATAGCCTGGAATCGATATCGACGACGACGCCGGACTCGGCGGTCGTCACCGGGAAATCGTCACCGAGGAGACCTCATGGACCCGTTCACGCTCGGCGCAGGATTCGGCTTCGGCGCGCTGCTCGTCGGCGTCATCTTCGCCGTCATCTGCAATTCGTTCGCCAAGGAGAAGGGCCGATCCGCCGGCTGGTGGGGCCTGTGGGGCTTCCTCACGACGTTCATCGCCCTGATCGCGCTCGTCCTCCTCCCCCGCAAGACCGCTGCTTGAGCTGTTGACCCCGGTTCCGCGCCGAGGTGGTGCGGACCAGATCCATCACCCACGCCGAGGTGGCGCCGACCCAGTCTTTCACTCGCGCCGAGGTGGTGCCCCCGAGGTCCGGTCCTCACCGTCGGAGCACGGTGACCGTCTCCAGATGCGCGGTGAGCGGGAAGAGATCGTGCCCGGTGAGGCTCTCGATGTCGAATCCCCCGGCCGTGAGCCGACCGAGGTCGCGTGCCAGGGTGGCCGGGTCGCACGAGACGTAGACGAGCGTCCGCGCCCGTGATCCGATGAGCGCCGAGGTGACCGCCTGCCCCGCTCCCGCTCGCGGCGGGTCGAGGATGATGACGTCCGAATCGGGCAGGCGGGTGCGATCGACACCGCGCGCGAGGAACCGAGCGTCGAGGTCACCGGCATTGGCCCGGGCATACTCGATCGCCGAGGTCACTCCTTCGACCCCGAACAGCGGTGCACCGGTGGCCCCTGCCGCACCGATGCCGAGCAGCCCGACTCCGCAGTAGAGGTCGGCAATCGCCTCGACTCGGTCCGGGAGTGCGGAGATGACTGTGCTGCTGAGCAGTTCGGCGGCGCTCCGGTGGACTTGCCAGAACCCGTCAGCACCCACCGTGAAGTCCCGGCCGGAGACCGTTTCGGTCAGGGTGGGGCCGCCGCGGATGACCCGCAGCTCGGCAGGTCCGGACGTGGAAGGTCCGCGGCCCTTCCCACGCGAACCCCGACCGCGGGGCTGTCCCACGCTTCGTCCGGGCTTCCGGTCACCGCTCCTGCGATCGTCACCGGACTCACCGGCGGCCGCCTCGGCGAGCAGGGAGAACGAGTCGGGCAGCCAGTTCTCGAGCGTCTCGAGACTCTCGCCCGACGGAGCGCCGCGGACGATGAGCGCTCCGTGGTCACCGGCCCAGGCGAATTCGAGGCGGCGCACCCCGGGCAGGCGCAGCGCGTCGAGTTCGAGGTAGTGCAGCGCTCCCGCAGCCAATGGCGGGGTCGCCACGGGGACGACGTCGTGGGACCGCGGAGCGAGCATGCCCACCCGGCCATCGGCATCCACAGCCAGCTGCACGCGGGTGCGCCAGTCGGTGCCGTCGGTCTCCCCCGGCGCGGATCGGACCTCGACATCGCGGTCGATGTGTCCGATGCGGCTCAGCTGATCGGTCAGCACCTCGGCCTTGAGCGTCCGGGAGTGCGCCAGGTCGACGTGCGCGTATTCCATCCCGCCGAACTCGGCACTGCCGAGCCGACCGTTCGCAGCCCGGTCCGCGGCACGCCCGGCCGGCGCATATGCGGCACGACGATCGGGCACCCGGTGCGGTGAGGCTTCGAGGACCTCGACCACCTCGGCGCGGAGGAACCTCCCGGCCGGCCCCGCCTCGGTGACGGCTCGGACCCTCTCACCGGGAAGTGTCCCGGAGACGAAGACGACCTGGCCGTCGTGCCGGGCGATGGACGTCCCTCCGGCCGCCGGGGATTCGATGTCGAGAATCAGTTCCCGGGCGGGGACCATGGTGTCGCTCATTGGGCGTCTATCCCTATCTGTACAGCGCGGTGTCGGTATCGGGGCCGTCTCCCCCGTACTGCCGGGAGAAGGATTTGAGCCGCCAGGGCACGGAGACCACGACGACGTTGGGTACGAGCAGCAGGCGGGTCCGGAGTTTGAGCGCCACCTGGTTGTGCAGGAGGTGTTCCCACCAGCGACCGACGACGAACTGCGGGATGTAGACGATGACGAGGTCCCGCGGTGAGCGCTGGCGGATGGCGAGGATGTGCGCGAGCATCGGACGGACGAGTTCGCGGTAGGGAGAGGCCAGCACCGTCAGCGGCACCGGCAGCTCCATGTCGTTCCATTTCCTCTGCAGCGCCGCCGCAGCTTCTTCGTCCACGGACACAGTGACGGCCTCGAGCTGACTCGACCGGGTGACACGTGCGTACGACAGAGCCCGCATCGTGGGTTTGTCGATCTCGGCGACGACGACGATGGCGTGGGTGTTCGACGGGATCGTCCGCGAGTTCACGTCCTGATCCGGCGCCAGCTCCCTGGCCACTCGGGCGTAGTGGCGGTGGATGGTGCCCATGATGAGGTAGAGACCGGCCATGGCGACCACGGCCAGCCAGGCCCCGGCGAGGAACTTCGAGACGATGACGACGATGAGCACGCCGGCGGCGAGTCCGCATCCGACGCCGTTGACGATGCGGTTGAGGTGCATCCGCAGCCGCACCTTCGCGTCGATGACCAGGCGCAGGCGCTTCGTCCAGTGCAGGACCATTCCGGCCTGGCCGAGGACGAAGCTCGCGAAGACTCCGACGAGGTAGAGCTGGATGAGGGCGGTCGCCGAGGCGGATGTGGCGACGACGAGCACGATCGCCGCGGCGGCCAGCAGGAGGATCCCGTTGGAGAACGTCAGACGATCGCCCTTCGTGGCGAGCTGCTTGGGCAGGAACTCGTCGCGGGCCAGCCGGGAGGCCAGTCCGGGGAATCCCTCGACAGCCGTATTCGCGGCGACGATGAGCACGAGCGCGGTGATGAGGACGACGACGTAGAACATCACCGGCGCATTGTCGAAGATCGCGTGGGCCAGCTGCGCGAGGACGGGTTCCTGCTCGTATTCGGCACTGATCGGGCTGCCGTCGCCGCGGACGAGGTAGATGTGCGGGTCATCGACGTATTTGATGCCGGTGACAGATGCGAGATACGTCAGACCCGTGAGCATGAGGGCCGCGAGCAGACCCGACAGCAGCAGAGTGTTGCCTGCGTTCTTCCCGCGCGGCTTCTTAAACGCCGGAACGGCAGTGGCCACCGTCTGGACGCCGGCGAGGGCCACCGATCCCGAGGAGAACGCGCGCAGCACGATGAGGACCGTGGCCAGGCCCAGCGTCGCCTCATCGCCGATGCCGCTGTGCACGATCGTGTAGTCGGCGGTCTCGGCGTGCGGGGTGTCGCCGACGCCGACGCGGATGAGACCGACGCACATCGTGAGGAACACCGCACCCAGGAACAGGTAGGTCGGCACGGCCAGCAGCACGGGTGTCGCCCTGGAGCCGCGCAGACCGGCCAGCGAGATGACGAGGATGCCGACGATGGCCACCGGCACCCGGTAGGGAGCGAGGGCGGGGAATGCGGTGGTGATGTAGGCGGCGAAGACCGTCATCGACACGGCCAGGGTGAGCACATAGTCCACCAGCAGAGCCGCCGCAACGACGAGCCCGGCACCGGCGCCGAGGTTCTTCGACGCCACCTCGTAGTCTCCCCCGCCGGACGGATAGGCCCGTACGTTGATGCGGTAGCAGGCGACGATGACGAGAATGACGATGCCGACGGCGATACCGATCCACGGAGCGACGGTCAGCGCCACGAGCGAGGTCAGTGAGAGCGCGAGCAGGATCTCGTCCGGAGCGTACGCCACCGATGAGAGCATGTCGGAGGCGAAGACGGGCATCGCGATGCGCTTCTTCAGCGCCGGCGCGCGCCTGTCCTCACTGCGGAAGGGCCGTCCAACGAGTAGTCTTTTGACGGCATCAGAAAAACTGCTGGCCACGGCAACCAATGGTAGATCACTGCGGAGAGGAAAACCCCATGCACTTCGTGATTATGGGCTGCGGTCGAGTCGGGGCCTCCCTGGCCAAAGCCCTCGACGCGAATGGGCATTCCGTCGCGGTCGTCGACCGGGATCCGGATGCGTTCCTCAAACTCGGTCGCGATTTCAGCGGGTCGACGATCACCGGAGTCGGCTTCGACCGGGAGACCCTCTCCCAGGCGAAGACCGCCGACGCCTTCGCCTTCGCGGCCGTCTCGAGCGGTGACAACTCGAACATCCTCGCCGCGCGTGTCGCCCGGGAGACCTTCGGGGTGAGCAATGTCGCCGCGCGGATCTACGATCCCAATCGGGCGCAGGTGTTCGAACGCCTCGGCATTCCCACCGTTCCCACCGTTCGGTGGACGGCCGAGCAGGTGATGCGCAAGCTTGTCCCGCAGGGGTCGATCACCGAGTACCGGGAACCTTCGGGCAACCTCGTGCTGGCCGAGGTGCACCTCGATCCCGGTTGGGTGGCCCGACCGATCAACGACGTCGAGTCGAGGACCAAGGCACGCGTCGCCTACGTCACCCGACTGTCGGAGGGCATCGTCGCCCACGACGACCTGCTCCTCCAGGACGGGGACCTCGTCCATCTCATGTGTCCGGTCGACCGCCTCGGCGAGATCGAACGGATCCTCGATCAGCCCGTACGAACCGTGGAGGAAGAAGAATGAGGGTCGTCATCGCCGGAGCCGGCTCCGTGGGCCGATCGGTGGCCCGGGAGCTGCTCGACAAGGATCATTCGGTGCTCCTCATCGATCAGAACAAGGACGCGCTCGGGCATGAGCGCATTCCCGGCGCCGAATGGCTGCTCTCCGACGCCTGCGAGCTCGCGGGACTCGCCGAGGCGGGGCTCGAAGAGGCCGATGTCGTCGTGGCCGCGACGGGGGACGACAAGACCAATCTCGTCCTGTCCCTGCTGGCGAAGACCGAATTCGGGGTGCCGCGGACCGTTTCGCGGGTGAACAACCCGAAGAACGAATGGCTCTTCGACGACAACTGGGGCGTCGACGTCGCAGTGTCGACCCCGCGCCTGATGACCGCGCTGGTCGAGGAGGCCGTCGAGGTCGGAGGGCTCGTGCATCTCATGAGCTTCGAACGCGGACAGGCCGGGCTGCTGGAGTTCACCGTGCATGAGAACGCCGAGCTCGTCGCCGAGCGCGTCGGCGGCATCGCGTTTCCGATGGATACGGTGCTGGTGGCGATCATCCGCAATTCGCGGGCCTTCGCCCCGAGCGCCGATGACGTCATCGAAGCCGGCGACGAGCTGTTCTTCCTGTCGTCTCCTGATCAGGAGAACGCACTGCTGGCACTGCTGCAAGTGTCCTCAGGCGACGGTGAGGCCGACGCGGACTGAGGGCTGGCCGAACTGTGTTCGGCTCTGCTCAGGGCCGACGCGGACCGGCTCGGCTGTGAACCGAGACCGGACGCGACCCGAGACCGGCTCCGTCAGTCTTCGGTGTCGTCCTTCGTCTGCAGCAGTTCGTAGACGGGATTGTGGGCCGTGAGCATTCCGTCGCTGCCGCAGAATCGGCCTTCGAGGACGATGAGGGCACCGGGACGGATGCCGCTGATCTCCCGCCGGCCGAGGAACTGCGCCCGGGCTTCGCCGGTGCCGTCGGCCACGGTGATGTCGAGCCGCGGGCTGTCATCGGAGCATGAGCGGGTCGCCGAGGAGACGACTCCGGCGATGCGTGAGGCCTTCCGCGCCTCCAGCGATTCGACCGGGACGACTCCGGGCACCTGTGAGACCAGGCGCAGATCGGCGCGGGCTTCCGCATCGCGGGAGCCGAAGTCGCGGACCGGCGGGTGATGAGATCGAGCATCGGTTCTCAGCGGACCTCTGTGATCTCGGGGCCGCGCTCGAATGGGTTGAGCTCGTCCTCGTCCGATGTCTCCTCGTCGTTGTCACTGTCGACCTGCGGGGCGGTGAGTGCGATGAGTTCCCGGGGAGCCATGGCCTCCTGGCCGCGGTCGACGACGACGCCGCGGAAGAGAGCGGAGAGTTCGGCACGGACCTCGTCGTCGGTCACGGCCTTGCCGGAGAACACGGCACGGACGAACCAGCGGGGACCGTCGATGCCGGCGAAGCGCATGGCCCGCTTGCCCGGGCGGCCGGATTCGGTCTTCGCCGGAACCTCGATGGCCAGCTCCTTGCCGAGCGAGGTGTGCAGTTCGCTCGATTCGCCGCCCTGCTTGTCCACAGATTCGGACAGCTGGCGACGCACCGTGTTCCACAGTCCTTCCGAGCGCGGAGTTGCGAACGCCTGCAGCTGGATGCCTCCGCCTTCGTGGATGAGGGTCACGGCCAGCACACGCTGGGAGTCGTCGTCGGTGTCGAGTCGGACCTGCATGCCGTCGACGACGGGAACCTTGAGGGCGCCGAGGTCGAGGCGGTCGTGTTCGGGGTAGTCCTCGGAGATGTCGAACGGGCCCTTCTCCGACCGGTCGAACGGTGCGGACTTCTCGAGCAGCGCGTCTTCGTCGTCGAGCTCGTCGTCCGAGTCCTCGCCCTCCGAGTCCTCATCGGATGCGTCCGCAGCGATCGCGGCCTCATCGGACTCGGCGTCGCTGGGGTCGTCTTCGGCCTCGTCGCGGTCGGCCGCCTCGGCGACGGTGTCCTCATCGCCTCCGAGTTCGTCGTCGGTGACGACGTCGTCATCGGTGTGCGGGGTGGATTTCTTGAACCTGGAGAACAGTCCCATGAGTCCTCACTTCTCCTTGTCGCTGAGCCCGGCGTCGATTCCGCCGGTGGATCCGAATCCGCCGGATCCGCGGTCGCTGTCGTCGAGCGAGTCGACGACGGTGAAGTCGGCGTGCGCGATCCGTTGGATCACGAGTTGGGCGATGCGGTCTCCGCGGGCGATGCGCACCGGGGTCTTCGCGTCGAGGTTGATGAGCGGCACCTTGATCTCGCCGCGGTAGCCGGCGTCGATGGTGCCGGGTGCGTTGACGACGGTGACCCCGTGCTTGCTCGACAGCCCCGAACGGGGGTGGACGAAGGCTGCGTAACCCTCGGGCAGCGCGATCGCGATGCCGGTGGGCACCACATGCCGTTCGAAGGGTTCGAGGACGATGTCGATCGTCGAGCGCAGATCCGCTCCGGCATCGCTCGCGTGAGCGTAGGCGGGGGCGTTGGCGCCCGCGTCGAGGAGCTGCAGGTCGATCTTGAGGGTTTCCGTCACAAAGATGCACTCTAACGCCGAAGCCTGAACGCGGCCAAACTTCTCGCTATGGGACAATGAACCCATGGCAACAACGCAATCGGGGACCAACGTGGTCTATCAGGAGAAGGTCCGGCCCTCGGTCGGCATGTGGATCCTCGTCGTGGTGGCTGCGGCATCGACGGCACTCATGGTTCTGCCCGTGTGGAAGCTGGGCACGATCATCCTGCCCGTCATCAGCTTCGTCCTCTTCGCCTGGTGGCTGAATTCGCTGACGCTTACGATCATCGTCACGCAGCGGCAGCTCTTCGTCGGCGAGGCGCACATCGACCGCAGGTTCGTCCCCGGCGCGACCGCCTATGACGGCGACGAGGCCCGTGCCGCCCGCGGCGTCGACCTCGACGCACGCGCCTTCCTCAAGATCCGTCCGTGGGTGAAGCCGGTCGTGCGCATCGAGCTCGACGACGACAACGACCCCACACCGTACTGGCTGGTCTCCACCCGACGCCCCAAGGAACTGGCCGCCGCCCTCACCCCCTAATTGCTACCTGACGGCGGCCCAGCAACCTGGCGCGAGGTTGCTGGGCCGCCGTCAGGTAGCAATAGGGGCGGAAATGCGGAACGCGCCGATCGATGTGATCGGCGCGTTCCGTCTGAGGGGATTGAAGCGATTCAGCCTGCACAGTCCGTGCAGATGGGTACACCGCCCTCTTCGCTCGCAAGCTGCGAACGATGGCGGACCAGGAAGCATTCCATGCAGGTGAACTCGTCGTTCTGCTTGGGGAGGACACGAACGGAGAGTTCTTCGTTCGACAGGTCCGCACCGGGGAGTTCGAACCCTTCGGCGACCGCTGTCTCGTCCTCGTCGATCTTGCTCGCCTGTGCCTGCGAACGCTGAGCCTTCAGCTGCTCGATCGAATCGCTCTTGATCTCATCATCTTGCTTGCGAGGTGCGTCGTAATCTGTTGCCATATGGCCTCATCGCTCTCTGTCCAGGGGGTGCCGAAGAGGATCGTCGAATCCTCTCGTGGAGTGTGTCCCCAGCATTGTGCACTGTATGCTTGCCGTTGGCAAGATGGAACGGGTACCCTATGCGGTGATTCTCGTCACCTGCTTGTCCGCATATGTCAGCCACACATAGAGTTCTCGAAAAGCTCTGCAAGAATACTTGTGATGGACAATACCGCCAGCCTGGCTGCCGGTAGATGACCGGGATCGTCCCCTTCGGGGGTCACCCGAGGAAGGACGGATCCACAATGAGTGAATTCGCAGATCAGCTCGACACCCGAATCGATGATGTCCGTCATCGCATTCACGAGGCCCGGTCCGCCGGTGACGACTTCCTCGTCGAGAATCTCATCGACGACCTGCAGAACCTCATGGAGCTCGCCGGACGCAATGACGTCGACACGGGCCCCATCGCCGAGGTGATCCAGGCCGAGACGGGCGCCCTGCCCGTCATCCCGAGCCCAGAAGAGTCATAAGACATTCGCTCCCGGCGGCGGGTAGCCGTCAGCGGGCGCTGAGACCGAAGGACCCTCCCTCACCGATTCGGTGAGGGAGGGTTCTTCGTCTGCGCTCGGTTCAGCTCGCCCGGTTCGGGTCAGCCGCCCAAGCGCCCGGGCTGCCGACCCGATGCCGGTTCAGCTGGCCCAGTTCGGGTGCGTGGCGCGTTCGATCCTGCCGCGGCAGCATTCGATGCTGCAGGCTCCGCTGCCGGGAACGAGTGCCGTCGTGCCGGGCAGCGCGGGAGTCTCGACGGCATCTCCGCGCAGCTGGGCGACGCGCTCCTCGACGAGGTCGACGAGACCGGAGACGAATGTCTCATGGGTGCCGACGGTGGCGACACGGGTGAAGGCGAAGCCGAGCTTCTCGGCGGTCTCCTTGGCTTCGGTGTCGAGGTCGAAGGCGACCTCCATATGGTCGGAGATGAAGCCGATGGGCGCGAGCATGACCCCGGTCACCCCCTCCTCGGCGAGCTCTTCCATCCGATCGTTGACGTCGGGTTCGAGCCACGGCACCTCGGGCGAACCCGACCGGGAGCAGAAGACGAGTTCACATGGCAGACGATCGGCTTCGTCGAGCCGCCCGACGAGGTGGCCCATGAGCTCCTCATGTTGAGCGAGGTAGCCGTTCGTGGCCACGGCCGAGGCGTCCTGCATGACGTTCGGAATCGAATGGGTGACGAACAGCAGGCGGTGCTGAGCGGGATCGAGCTCGCCGACCTGGCTGCGGAAGGCCGCGAGGCCGGCTTCGAGGCGGTCGGTGCACGCGTCCGCGTATCCGGGGTGGTTGTAGAACTGTCGGATCTTGTCGATCTGGACGCTCAGGCCCTCGGCCTCGAGGGTCTCGACCGTCTTCGCGAAGTCTTCGCGATACTGCCGACAGGAGGAGTAGGACGAGTAGGCGGACGTGTCGATCGAGAGGAAGCGGGTCCGTCCTTCCTGGGCCTGCGCCCGCACCTCATCGGTGAGGTAGGGTTCCCAGTTGCGGTTGCCCCAGATCAGCGGAGTGTCGATTCCTCGGCGATCGAGTTCCTCGCGCAGGGCCGCCAGCAGCGCCTTGTTCTGGTCGTTGATCGGGGACTTCCCACCGAACCCGAAGTAGTGCTCACCGACTTCCTCGAGCCGCTCCTCGGGGATGCCGCGGCCGGCGGTGACGTTGCGGAGGAAGGGAACCACTTCTTCTGGAGCCTCCGGTCCTCCGAATGACATGAGGATCAGGGCATCGATCGGTGCAGTTTTATTCACGCTCACGATTTTACAGGCTGTAGAGACACAGGGCCCGTTGTCCGCAGAGTGAGCCTTCGCCACTCACGGTTCGAACTCCGATCCCGTCCGCACGCGAGATCGCCTGCCCGACCCATGCCGGCATCCAGCCCATTCGTGGCCGAGTTCACGTCCTGAGAGCGTGCTCAGACCGTCGAGGGCCGAACCGGCCCGAGATTTCGCGACTCGCGCGCAAATCTGCCCGACTCGCCCTGCTGAACGTGACACGATGCAGAGGAGACGCGATAAAGGAGCTACAGGCATGCGTGAACTGATCTTGAACGGAGTCGACGCAGATGGCACCCATCTGCTGCTGAACGACGAGAACGGGCTTCAGTACCGAGTCGTTCTCGACGACGCTCTCATGGCCGCGGTGCGCAAGGACCGCACCCACCACAAGTCCGACACTCCCGTGCGTCCCAAGGACATCCAAGCCATGATCCGCGGGGGCATGGACGCCGAGGAGGTCGTGGCCTCGACGGGTGCCGACATGGAGTACGTGCGCACCTACGAGGGACCGGCGATGGCCGAGCGTTCGCGCACCGCCTACCTCGCCAGCCGCCACCCGATCTACTCCGATCACGACCCCAATGGGGAACCCACCCCTCTCATCGAGCTGTGTCAGCAGCGCCTGGCCATGCGCGACGTCGACATCGAGACGATGGAATGGGATTCCTGGAAGCAGCAGGACGGCAACTGGTATGTCCAGCTCAGCTTCGTCGCCGCCGATCGCGTCCGGACGGCCAGCTGGCACTACTACCGCCGCTCGCTCACCCCGATCGACGATGAGGCCAAATGGCTGGCCGATTCGGGTCCGACCGATACGGGCCCGATCCCGAACTACGGTTCCGGTGCCGAACGGCAGAAGAACACCGAGGAGGTCGATGTCCTCCCGCAGGTCGACTCCGCCGAGGGCATCGCCGCCGATCCCCCGGTGCGTCCGACCGCAGGTTCGGCGCCCTCTCAGCAGGCACGCGACCACCAGGCCGAGACAGGCCGGATCCTGGAGAACCTGCGCAAGCGTCGTCATCATGAGGCCGAGGAGGAGCCGCGGACGCGTCTGCGTGCGGTGACCGAGGATCCCGAGACGCACCCGCAGGGCGCTCACACCGCACCCGGTCAGCCGGAAGCCGCGACCGATGACGAGGTCTTCGCGTTCGAGGACCCGGCACAGGACTCAGACGACCCGCAGGAGCCGACGGAGAAGGTCGGGGCCTTCGACGATGACAATCAGCTCTCGCTGCTCAATGAGCCCGGCGTCAGCGATCAATCCGATCAGTACAGGGATTCGGCCCCCGCGAAGGATGCGAAGTCGAAGTCGAAGAAGAACTCGCGTGCCTCGATTCCGAGCTGGGACGAGATCATGTTCGGCTCGAAGCGGGACTGAGCGTCGAAGGGCCGACGGCCGGTGCCGGGGTCTACGAACCGACGCCTCCGACTGCGCGACTGAGCGCCGGCCGTTCGCTCCCGAGGTCGACGACAGTGTCCTCGTCCGTGGTGAGGCGACGGTCATGAGTGACCATGACGACCGTGCGTGAGCGCAGATTCTCCCGCAAATCGCCGATGAGCCGACCGGCGGTCTCATCGTCGAGGTGGGCGGTGGGTTCGTCGAGGACGATGACGTCGGCTCCCGTGAGCAGCGTCCTGGCCACCGCGAGTCTCTGCCGCTGACCTCCCGAGATCTCGGAACCGTGGTCGCCGACCCAGCGTTCGAGGCCGTCGGCATCGGCCCATTCGCTCAGGCCGGCCCCGCGGAGCGCGGAGATCATCTCAGCGTCGTCCGGCACGCCCTGCCCCGCGAGTGCGAGGTTCCCGCGGACCGTCGAACGGAAGATATGGGCTTCCTGCGGACACCAGGCGATGCGACCGACGAGGTCGGAGGGTGAGGCGGTGAGCATATCGATGTCCTCGTCACGTTCGGTCCGGGCACTGTAGCGGCCGGCCCAGGGATCGAGGAATCGCAGCAGCACACTCAGGCTCGTCGACTTGCCCGTCCCGCTGTCACCGCACAGGAGGGTCCAGCCGCCGCGTTCGGCGTGCAGATCGAGTCCGTCGAGCACGGGTTCGTCGCCCCAGCCCACAGTGATCGCCTCGAGGTGGAGTTCCTCGATGCCGGGGACCGTGCCTGTCCTGTTCTCCCCCGTTACAGAGCCTTGCGCCGAGGTGGTCCTGCCTTCCACTGAAGCAGCCCCGTCGTCAGCAGGAACATTCCCGCCCGTCGCCGAGGTGACCCCGTCCTCCACAGCACCGAACGCACCCGAGGCGACCGCAGCCGGTTGCGGTTCGGGAAGACTGTCGAGGGCCGCGGCGAGGGCAGGCATCTGCCGGAAGGCATCAATACCTGAGGCGAACGCGTCGCCGAGTGCGACGGCCATGAGCGCGAGCACTGCAGCGATTTCGGTGGGCGCACCCGATGTCACGGCCACAATGACGGCGGTGGCCGTCGTGCTCAGCTGCAGCCACACCTGCGCAATCCCGAAGTTGCGGGCCGAGGCGGCCTGCTTGGCTTCGAGGCTCTTTTCGTGGTCGGCGAGCAGGCCGAGGACGCGGCCGTCGGCTCCGTTGATGTGCAGATCGTCCTTCGCGTCCAATGCTCGAGTGAGCAGGGAGAGGATGCGGTTGCGGTCGGCACGGACGCCACGGGCCAGTCTGGTCTCGGCGCGGATGACGATGAGCGGCAGCACGATGAGATCGACGACGGCGAGCACGACGAACCACGGCAGGGAGCCGAGGTCGAGCAGTCCCACGGTGATGCCGACGCCGAGGACGACCATCGCCGAGACGATCGGTGGGAACAGGGTCCGGGGCACGAGGTCGCGCACGTCATCGGCGTCGGCGACCATGGCGCGCAGCGCAGAGTCCGAGGTGAGCAGCTTCCGATCGCTCATGCCCACGCGCTCGAAGTGCTCCCACAGGCTCGCGCGCAGCCGGGTCAGGGCGGAGAAGATCGCAGAATGGAGTCGCAGACGGCTGACATAGAGCAGCACCGACCGGCTCAGCCCGAAGAACCGCACTCCGACGATGGCGACGAGGAGCAGCATGATCGGCGGCTGGTACGAGGCCTCGACGATGAGCCAGCCGGAGACAGCGGTCAGCGCAATCGCGGCGAGGCCGGAGGCACAGGCGGTGAGGGCGGCGATGAGCATCGCCGGAGTGAACAGCGGCAGGCTCTGCGTAAGGATCGCCCACCGTCGGCGAAGGGCTGCAGTGCGCGACTCCGGCGACGCGTCCGTGGTCGAGGGTTCGTCCCACTGCGAGGCATCATCGCGCGGTCGCACGGACTCCGACGACGGATCCGTACGGGGCAGGACCCGCGTCCGCGCCGACTTCCCGGTCTCTGCCGTTGCCGATGTCAGGGTCGCGGCTGGGGTCGCGGTCGAGGCCGAGGTCGCAGTCGCAGTCGAGGTCCCGTACACACCCATCGTGGACAGGCTCGACGACTCCCCCGGGGCGCCGACGAGTTCACCATTGGAGTCCGCCTGCGATCCCTCGGCACCCTCAACAGAGACACCCCGGGTCTTCTCGGGTCGGATCTCGGTGTCGGCCAGGCCCCGGACCCGGTCGTCGTGGCTGGCGAGGATGACTCGGTGGGTGGCGGCCGCCTCGGCGATCATGTCGATGACGAGGGCGGCATTGTCCTCATCGAGATGGGCGGTGGGTTCGTCGAGGACGAGCACATCGGCACCATCACCGAGGCGGTGCATCACTCGCACGATCGCGAGGCGTCGCTGCTGGCCGGGACTGAGCGCCGCCGTCGAGGTCAGCGGATCGGTGGGCAGCCCCGCCGTCGCCAACGCGCGCCCGGCCGGCTCGGGCCCGAGTCCGAAGAGTTCGAGTTCGGCACCGAGGGTGGAGGCGAACATGCGCGGGGCCTGCGGGACGAAAGCCGCAGCCACGGGTGCGACGTTCGTGCGAGCCGCGGCCGGCAGCCCGCCGACGAGGGCGGCCAGCACCGTCGACTTCCCAGCCCCGGAGCGACCGCTGATGGTCGTCACTCCGGGATGGGTGTCGATCGCCCCGGTCCAGGAGATGACGGTGCCGTCGCCATAGGTCACGCAGCCGCCGCTGAAGTCGGCATCCGCCCCGAACTCGGCCTCCGCTCCGAGCTCCGTCGCCGCCCCGGTGTCGGCATCCGCCCCGGCCTCGACTTCGCGCAGCAGCGCCTGGGCTCGGGTCCGGGCCTCGCGGCCGTTCTCGCTCGCGTGGTAGCCGGCCCCGAGTTCGCGCAGCGGGATGAAGCATTCGGGTGCGATGAGGAGGACGAAGAGTCCCGCACTGAGATCCATGGACCCGTTGACCAGGCGCAGGCCGATGACCACGGCCACGAGTGCGACGGAGATGGTGGCGATGAGCTCAAGGGCGAGGCTCGAAAGGAACGCCACGCGCAGGGTCGCCAGATTCGCTTGGTGATAGCGTTCGCCGAGTTCGCGCAGCCGCCGGGCATGATCGCGCGAACGACCGAGGCCGATGAGCACGGGCAGGCCCTCTGCGAGCTCGGCCAGATGATCCGACAGCCGTTCGAGTGCCTGGACGGTCCGCGACGTCGACTCGGCGGTGTAGCGGCCGATGAGCACCATGAACAGCGGGATCAGCGGCAGGCAGGCTGCGATGATGACCGCGGAGAGCAGATCGCTGAACACGATCCGCACGAGCAGCACGATCGGCACCACGGCAGTCGCGACGAGCGCGGGGACGACGGTGGTGAAGTAGTCGTCGAGGTCGTCGATGCCCCGGGTGACCGTCACCGCCGAGTTCGTCCGCGGCCGGCCGCGTCCGCGCAGCAGTGCCGACAGAATCCCCGAGCGCAGTCCGCGTTTGGATTCGGCGGCCAGGGACACGCCGAGGCGGCGGTCGAGCCACAGTCCCCCGCCGCGCAGTATCGCACCGAGGAGGCCGAGGACGATCCACAGAGCGGGGGCACTGTGGCCGACGATCGCGCGCGCGACCGCCTCGGCGATGAGGACGATCCCCACCGAGCGGGCCAGCGCACCGAACACCGAGAGCGCGAACCCCCGCCGACCGTGGGGCAGCTCGAGCAGGATCGACAGGGGCGAGCTCACGATCGGATCGCCACCGGAACCTTGTGCGCCTCCGGGATGTGGGTCTCGGCGATGCGGACGAGGAACTGCCGGTAGCTGAAGATCTGGTAGGCGATGATCACCGGCAGGATGACCACGGTGACGATGAGCATCACGGTCAGCGTGTAGTCCGAGGAGGAAGCGGTTTCGATCGTCAGCGAATCAGCCGGGTCGAGCGTCGAGGGCAGCACGTTCGGGAAGGCGCCGGCGAAGACCGATCCCAGACCCGCGACGAGGTAGATGCCGTGGAGGGCGAATGCTCGCTTCTCGGCTCCGGCGCGCACCGCGAGGAAGGCACCGATGAGCGCGATGACCGCGAGGAGGACCGGGACGACGAGCCATGTGCGCTGCGTGATCGACAGGGCGAACCAGATGAGGAACGGCACCGCGGCCGGCAGCATGATCCGCCCCGCCCAGGACCGCGCCCGGGCGCGGATGTCGCCTTCGGTCTTGAGCCCGAGGAAGACGAGCCCGTGGACGAGGGCATATCCGAGCCCTCCCAGTCCGCCGAGCAGCGCCGGCCACGATGCCCAGGCGAAGGCACCGCCGACGATGTCGCCGTGGGCGTTGAGCGGCAGGCCGAGCGTCGTGATCGCGAGCATCGCCCCGACGCAGAACGCGGTGCCGGCCGAGCCGATCGCCATCGCCCACGTCCAGAAGGACTTCCAGGCCTGCGTGTGTCCCTTGCCTCGGTATTCGATCGACACGGCGCGGAAGATGAGGAACAGCAGGCACAGGGTCAGCGGGATGTAGAGGGCGGAGAAGAGCGAGGCATACCAGTGCGGGAAGGCCGCGAACATCGCCCCTGCGGCCGTGATCAGCCACACCTCGTTGCCGTCCCAGACCGGTCCGATCGTATTGAGCAGGACTCGTTTGCCGCGTTCGCTGCGGACCAGGAACGGCAGCAGCATACCGACGCCGAGGTCGAAGCCGTCGAGGAACAGGTATCCCATCCACAGCACGACGATGAGGACGAACCAGATCGTGGCGAGAATTTCCATCGTGAGACTCCTCAGTAGGCGAACGACAGCACGTCATCGCCGTCGTCGGTGATCGTGGGCTTGGACGTCTTCTTCGCTTCCAATTCGGGCATCGCCGAGGCGACCCCGCCCTTGACATAGGTCGTGAGCAGCCGCAGTTCGACGACCATCAGCACCCCGTAGACGAGAGTGAGGCTGATCAGCGAGAACAGCAGCATCCCCGGGGTCACCTCTGGTGAGAGTGCCGCCTGCGTGTACATGTACACCCCGTCGAGCTGGGCCGGGTTGGGAGCGACGACGAAGGGCTGGCGGCCCATCTCGGTGAAGATCCACCCGGCTGAGTTCGCAATGAAGGGCGCGGTGATCGCCAGCAGGAATCCGCGGCTGAGCCACTTCGACTGCGGCACTGTGCCCTTGCGGGCCAGCCACAGTCCGATGAGGCAGACCCCGGCGGCCAGCGCTCCGAAGCCGATCATCATCCGGAATCCCCAGTAGGTGACGATCATGATGGGCTGGTAGTTGATCGCCTCGCCGGCGTGTTCGCCGTAGCGAGGGTCGTCGGGAATGTGGGTGCCATAGCGATCCTGGTATTCCGGCAGCAGGGTCGTGACCCCATGGACCGGGGTGGAGAAGTCGCCTTTGGCGAGGAAGGAGAGCAGACCGGGGATCTCAAAGATGTTCTGCACCCCGTCGCAGTCGTTCGAGGACGGGTCGGCGATCGTGAGCACGGAGAACTGGGTGCCGTCGTGACATGCTGCTTCCGCAGAGGCCATCTTCATCGGCTGCTGTTCGAACATCAGCTTCGCCTGCACGTCGCCGGTGATGGAGACGCCGGCGAAGGCGATGATGCCGACGAGGGCGCCGATGCGCAGGGACTTGATCCACACCGCATGGTCGGTCTTGTCGCGACCCGGCAGGTCCGTGGATTCGCCGACGATGACCTTTCCCTCGGGCCCGACGGTGTCGATGCCGTCCTTGCGGCGATGGTAGAGGTGGTACCAGGAGATGCCGAGCAGGAACGAGCCGCCCACGGCCAGTGCCCCGAAGAGTGTGTGGGTATAGGCGGCGATGGCGGTGTTGTTGCCGAGCACCGCCCACACGTCGGTCATCACAGGCTTGCCGTCGACGAGTTCGACCCCGACGGGGTGCTGCATCCATGAGTTCGCGACGATGATGAAGTAGGCGGAGATCCAGGAGCCGATGACCGCACACCACAGCGCACCGAGGTGGACCGCCCGGGGCAGCCGTCCCCACCCGAAGATCCACAGGCCGAGGAACGTCGATTCGAGGAAGAAGGCCAGCAGCGCCTCGAGTGCCAGGGGCGCTCCGAAGACGTCGCCGACGAAGCGGGAGTACTCGCTCCAGGCCATACCGAACTGGAATTCCTGGACGAGACCGGTGGCCACACCCATGATGAAGTTGATGAGGAAGAGCTTGCCGAAGAATTTCGTGGCCCGCAGGTAGACCTCGTTGCCGGTGCGGTGGTAGATCGTCTGCAGGATCGCCACGAGCATGCCGAGTCCCAGAGTCAGCGGCACCATCCAGAAGTGATAGACAGTGGTGATTCCGAATTGCCACCGTCCGATGAGGACCGGGTCGAGATCCATGGGCTCTCCATTCAAGTTTCCCGAGGGCAGTATTTCTACGTCACGTAGAATTCTACATGCGGTAGAAACATGACCGCCCCCATTCCGTCATCCAAGATTCCCCGTACCAAGTATGCGCCTCGGGTCAGCGCCCGGGCCAGAGAATCCCAGCCCGATCGGCGCGGCTTCGCCTGGAATTCGACAGCCTGTAGAGATATACTCATGACAACGACAATTCGCAGATGATGAGGACTTGGAAACTGTGGGAACACTTGGTGAACTCGAACGCAGCGTCATGGACGCCATCTGGGTGCATGATGACGGGCTGAGTGCAGCTGAACTGCGTGAGGTCCTCGCCGACCGGGAACTCGCCTTGACGACGGTGCACACCGTCCTCTCCCGTCTGGAGAAGAAGGGCTTCGTCACCCGCGATCGCAGCATCCGACCTCACCGCTACCTCGCGGTGTCCACTCGTGAGGATCACGTCGCCGAGCTGATGACGGAGATGCTCTCACAGGCCCCCGACCGCCAGGCCGTGCTCGCGCGATTCCTCGGCACCGTCTCGGAGGCCGACACCAAGGCGCTGCGCAATCTGCTCGGGCGCAATCACTCGACACATTCCTGACCCAGATCGGTCACGTCCATGACCATCGTGGGTCTGATTCTGGCCGTGTTGGCATTCCTGCTCGCGTGGCCGATCCCTGCGGCTCTCGCCCGCTTCCGCGGCGATCCGATCTCAGAGGTCGTCCTCTGGCAGGCCGTCGGGCTCTCCGGCGGCCTGTCCCTCATCGGTGCCGCCCTCGCCTTCGCCGTCGCGCCGGGAGCAACGAGCCTGCCGTCGGGCATCGTCTCTCTTGCACGCGGTGAGTCCCACGCCCAACTGTCGGTCATTGCATGGATCTTCCTCATCATCGCCGTGCTGCTCATCGGCAGGCTGCTCGGATGCCTGATCCTGACCTTCTACTCTGCACGCAAGGCCCGCCTGCGCCACGATGAGATCCTCCACCTGCTGAGCGAGCCCTCGGCGACATACCCCGACACCCGGATCATCACCACCGACGAGGTGGTCGCCTACTGCCTGCCCAAGGGACCGAGGAAGGGCACAGCGGTGCTGTCGACCGGGCTGATCGAGGCCCTCGATGAGGAGGAGCGAACCGCGGTCATCGCCCATGAGCGAGCCCACCTGGACTTCCGGCACGACGTGCTCGTCATCCCCTTTGCCGCCTGGCACCAGGCGCTCCCGTACTTCTCCGCCACGGCGATCGGGCTGAACTCGGTGAATCAGCTCATCGAACTCATGGCCGACGACGAGGCCCGCGAGCATGTGGATCCGCAGATCCTCGCCCGCGCGGTGCGCTCGGCCGCTGCCATCAGCCCCGACCATCGCAGCGAACTCTCGAAGCAGCGCATTCGCAGGCTCTCGCGCCCATTGGATTCAGCCAGGATCCCGGTTCGGCTGATGTCGATCGGACTGGCTGTGGTGCTCCTGCTCGTGCCGACGACGCTCATCCTCGCTCCGGCGGCCTTCGGGATCTGAGCAGCCCGCGATGCGTGCGGGACCCGCCTGAGGAGTCTCAGCGCCTCAACTCACGTCTCGAGTCATTTCACCTGACGAGTTGACGCGCCCCGTCTCGAGTATGGAGACCCCTCACCTCACGAGTCGATGCGTTCGGCGTCGAGGACGGCGGCGCCGGAGACGATGAATTCCTTGCGCGGTCCCACCGATGAGCCCATGAGGAGTTCGAAGGTGTTCTCCGCCGCCTCGGCGTCGGCCATCGTCACCCGCCGCAGGGTGCGCATGCTCGGGTCCATGGTCGTCTCGGCCAGCTGGTCGGCGTCCATCTCGCCGAGTCCCTTGTAGCGCTGGATGGGCTCTTTGTACGCCTTCTTCTGCTTCTCGAGCTTCTTCAGCAGCGCGTGCAGCTCCGCCTCGGTGTAGGTGTAGACGATGTCGTTCGGCGTCCCGCGCTTCGTCACGACCTCGACCCGGTGCAACGGCGGAACGGCGGCGAAGACACGTCCGGCTTCGACCATCGGCTTCATGTACCGGAAGAAGAGAGTGAGCAGCAGCGTGCGGATGTGCGCGCCGTCGACATCGGCGTCGGTCATGATGATGACGCGACCGTAGCGGGCCGATTCGAGATCGAAGCTGCGCCCGGAACCGGCACCGATGACCTGGATGAGCGCCGAGCACTCGACATTGGCGAGCATGTCGGCCAGGGTGGCCTTCTGCACGTTGAGGATCTTCCCGCGGATGGGGAACAGCGCCTGGTGGTCGGAGTTGCGGGCCGCCTTGGCCGTACCCATCGCCGAATCGCCCTCGACGATGAACAGCTCCGTGTTCTCCACCCCGTTGTCGCGGCAGTCATAGAGCTTCGCCGGCAGCGAGGAGGCCTCGAGCGCGGTCTTGCGACGTTGGTTCTCCTTGTGGGTGCGGGCGGAGATGCGCGACTTCATTTCGGCCACGACCTTCTCCATGAGGACAGCGGCCTGCTGCTTCTCCGCGCGCTTGGTCGAAGCGAGGATGTCGCCGAGCTGGGTTTCGACGGTCTTCGCGACGATCTGCCTGACGGCGGCGGTGCCGAGCACTTCCTTCGTCTGGCCCTCGAACTGGGGTTCGGCGAGCTGGACGGTGACCACGGCGGTCAGACCGGCGAGGACATCGTCCTTCTCGAGCTTGTCCTTGCCCATCTTGAGTTTGCGGGCGTTGGCGTCGGCGGCCTTGCGCAGCGCTTTGAGGCAGGCCTGCTCGAACCCGGCGAGGTGGGTGCCGCCGTGCGGGGTGGCGACGACGTTGACGAATGACTTGAGCTTCGTGTCGTACCCGGTCCCCCACCGCAGTGCGACGTCGACGCCGACCTCGCGTTCGACCTCTTTGGACTCGAGGTGGCCCGAGGAGTCGAGCACTGGCACGGTCTCCTTGAAGGTGCCGGTGTTCTGCAGGCGCCAGGTGTCCGTCATCGGCGGGTCGATGGAGAGATGGTCGACGAATTCGGTGATGCCGCCGTCGAACTTGAAGACCTCTTCGCGTTCGGCGATGACCGCTCCGGTCTCATCGCGGGCGACACCGCGCCGATCGATGATGCGCAGCTCGAGACCGGGGACGAGGAATGCCGTCTGCCGTGCTCGTTCGATGAGGTGCTGGTAGTCGAACTGGGCCTTGGCGAGGAAGATCTGCGGATCCGCCCAGTACTGGACGCGGGTGCCTGTGGCCCCGCGTTTGGCCTTGCCGACGATGTCGAGGCCGGTCGGTTCCTGGAACTCTTCGAAGGGATTGTCCGGGCTCGGCTGCCCCGAGGAGTCGTCGAAGCGTCCGGGAACGCCGCGGCGGAAGGACATCTTGTGCACCTTCGACCCGCGGGTGACCTCGACGTCGAGGCGGGCGGACAGGGCGTTGACGACGGAGGCGCCGACGCCGTGCAGACCGCCCGATGCGGCATAGGAGGATCCGCCGAACTTGCCGCCGGCGTGGAGTTTGGTCAGCACGACCTCGACTCCGGTCAGGCCCGTCTTCGGTTCGATGTCGACGGGAATGCCGCGTCCCTTGTCGGTCACGGCGACCGACCCGTCGGCGGCGAGCTCGATGAGGATCTCGGATCCGTGGCCGCCGAGGGCTTCGTCGACGCTGTTGTCGATGATCTCCCACAGGCAGTGCATGAGACCGCGGGAGTCGGTCGTGCCGATGTACATGCCGGGGCGTTTGCGCACCGCCTCGAGACCGGACAGGACGGACAGGTGCCTGGCGCCGTAGCTTTCGTCTTCCACTGAATTCCTCTCGTTCGATTAAATTCTAATCGCTGTGAGCGCGGGACCCTATTTCCCGCGGGCCGTGTCGGCAGCCGATTCCGACGGCGACCGACAGATCCCGCAGTTGTGCGGGACAATGGACACCATGCCCCACCGCACTCTCGCACCGAGCCTCCTGCTCACCGCTGTTCTCCTCCTCCCCGGTCTCGCCGCCTGCGGAACAGACGACCCCGCTCCGTCGGCACCGACGTCGAAGGACTCCGAGACCACCGCGGCTGACAAGACGGACGGCGGGGATCGCAGCACAGGGAGCACCACCTCGGCGAGCGATGAGGCCGAAGTCGACCTCAAGGGCAAGACGATCGCGATCGATCCCGGTCACAACGGCGGAAACGCGTCACACCCGACCGAGATCAACAAGCAGGTTCCCGACGGACGCGGCGGCACGAAGGCCTGCAATACGACCGGCACGGCGACGGAATCGGACTACCCGGAAGCCGACTTCACGTGGGCGGTGGGACAACGCCTGCGCGATTCGCTCGAAGACGCGGGGGCGACCGTCGTGCTCAGCCGCAAGGACAACAAGGGCGTCGGCCCCTGCGTCGACGAACGCGGCACGTTCGCCGACGATGCGGATCTGCTCGTGAGCATCCATGCCGACGGAGCCGAGTCGAGTTCGACCAAGGGATTTCACGTCATCGTCGCCGACCCCGGCACCGATGAGAAGACGGAGAAGGCCTCGACGGCCCTGGCGGAGTCGATCGGGACGTCGATGGGCACGACCTTCACCCCGAACCGCGCCTACGGCAAGGATGCGATCAGCCGCCGACCCGATCTGGCCGGCCTCAACAATGCCTCCGTGCCCGCGGTCATCGTCGAGTGCGGGGAGATGCGCAACCCGGACGAGGCGAAGCTCATGGAGTCGAAGTCCGGGCAGAAGAAGTACGCGGCCGCGCTGTTCGACGGCATCGTCGACTGGTACTGAGCCGTCGCCCGGTATCGAACCGATTCGCCCCGAGGACGACGAACGCCCCTGGGCAATCCCAGGGACGTTCGTTCGTCGGCGCTCTTCCGGCGGCGTCTCCGAGGCGACGCCACCATCTAAGCCGGAGGGAACTCAGTCGAGATAGTCGCGCAGAACCTGCGAGCGGGACGGGTGACGCAGCTTCGCCATCGTCTTCGACTCTATCTGGCGGATCCGCTCACGAGTGACGCCGTAGACCTTGCCGATCTCATCAAGGGTCTTCGGCTGACCGTCGTTGAGTCCGAAGCGCATGGACACCACACCGGCCTCGCGCTCGGAGAGCGTGTCGAGGACCGAGTGCAGCTGCTCCTGCAGGAGGGTGAAGCTCACCGAATCCGACGGTACGACGGCTTCGGAGTCTTCGATGAGGTCACCGAACTCCGAATCGCCGTCCTCGCCCAGTGGCGTGTGGAGCGAGATGGGCTCACGACCGTATTTCTGGACCTCGACGACGCGTTCGGGCGTCATGTCGAGTTCCTTCGCAAGCTCTTCGGGGGTCGGCTCGCGACCGAGATCCTGCAGCATCTGACGCTGCACACGGGCGAGCTTGTTGATGACCTCGACCATGTGCACGGGGATGCGGATGGTGCGGGCCTGGTCGGCCATGGCGCGGGTGATGGCCTGACGGATCCACCACGTGGCGTAGGTCGAGAACTTGAAGCCCTTGGTGTAGTCGAACTTCTCGACGGCGCGGATGAGACCGAGGTTGCCTTCCTGGATGAGGTCGAGGAAGAGCATGCCACGGCCGGTGTAGCGCTTGGCCAGAGACACGACGAGGCGGAGGTTCGCCTCGAGCAAGTGGTTCTTCGCGATCCGACCGTCGTGGATGATCCACTTGTAGTCCATCGTCTCGCGCGGATCCTTCACCTCGCCGGAGTCGAGGAGGTGTTCGGCATACATGCCTGCCTCGATCCGCTTGGCCAGGTCGACCTCCTCGGCGGCATTGAGCAGCGCCACCTTGCCGATCTGTTTGAGGTAGTCCTTGACCGGGTCGGCCGTGGCACCCGCGGAGACGACCTGCTGGGCGGGAGCGTCTTCCTCGTCGGCGTCGGAGACGATGAATCCGCCGGCCTCGGCCACGGCGGCGTTCTTCTCCTTCTCTTCCGAGTTCTTCGTCTCGGTCGCCTCGGCGGGGCTCTCCTCGGTCGCCAGGGCGTCCGCGGTGGGCTCGACCTCCTCGGTGGTGTCGATGTCGTCGTCGGTCTTCTTCGCCTTGGTCGCCTTCTTCGCTTCCTTGGCGGCGGTCGCCTTCGAGGTGGCCTTGGTCGCCGACTTCGTCTCGGCAGGCTTCTCGGCAGCGCTCTTCTTCGCCGCCGTGGTCTTCTTGGCCGCAGCGGTCTCGCTCTTCGCAGCCGACCTCGCCGTCGTCGACTTCGCGGCGGTTGTCTTGGTTCCGGCAGAGCTCGACGTCTTCGTTGTCTTCTTCGCAGTGGACTTCGACGCCGCAGTGGTCTTGGATCCACCGGTCGAGGTCGTGCCGGCAGTTCCCTCCGACTTCTCTGTCACCGTTGTGGATTCCTTGTCGACTCTCGGCACGTGTTCACCTTTCGCGAGCGTTGAAACTTCCCCATGCATTCGGACAGTACTAAGACCCAAGTCAAGTGGTCCGGTGTACGGTCCGGGGCGAACGCAGAGTCCGCCCATCATGCAATGACTGGGTCAACGCCTAATTTTCGCACGTTATTCCCGGCATTGCGAATCGGCGAACCGAGCGACTCAGAAGGAAGAAGGCTCGCTCTCCATGAGCCAGCGCGGCAGAAATCCCAACCGTACGGCACGCACGACGAGCTTCGCCAGTCCGTGTTCGGGGTCGATGTCGGTCGCGGCTCTGGCGTAGCTGTCCGCCATCGTCGACCCGCCCAACGCCCACTCGAACCATGCGATGACGGCATAGGTGTCGGCACGCACCCGCGGATGACACATCGGCAGGTACTCCTTGAGGAAGGCGATGGTGAGCATGACGTCTCGTGGACGTGGGGCCCGTGCTGAGAGTCCGACGATCTCCTGCGCCGATTCGGACCGGGCGCTGAACCGACGGGAACGGTCGCACAGCTGCTCTCCGTCGAGTCGGGTGACCAGTGAAGGTGGGAAGTCCGGGTGATCGAAGCTGAGGATCATCTCCAGCGCATCGCGTGACCATTTCTCGGCCAGGAGCGCGTCGATGGCCATCACGGTCGGCAGGTCGAGCATCGCATGCAGATGGGTCACGTCGATGGGTTCGTCGTCCGCACGGATCGCGTCCAGTCGCGCATAGACATCGGCGAGGATGACGAACGCATCGTCCGTTCCCATCCATTCGTCCGTGTGTCCTCGTCGACTGTGGGCGAAGGCCTGGGCCGTCATCGGGGCGATGACCAGCTCCTGTGGAGTGCCGACCGGATTCGATCCCGCAGCGATGAGTTCCGTGGCGCATGGCGAGGTCGTCGCTGCGATGAGAGGCGTAGAGTCGTCCCCGTCGTCGTCGATGCGACCGAACTGCTCCTGGCTCACCCACCATGCGCAGAGCGTGTCGATTCCCGCTGAGGCGAATGACTGGGCGAGTTCGTCGATGGCGGCGCGGACGAGCCCGCGATGGACGGCGGCATCCTCGCAGTCGGCCCCATCCGCGGGGGTGGTCTCGGCGGGGGTCGTCTCGGCGGGGGCCGTCTCGGCGCCTTCATCCGCGGTGGGGGCCGTCTCGGCGGGAGTCGGCACGATTCTGCTGCCGGCCGCCTCGGCGATGGTCGGTTGATCACCGCTTCCCGTCAGCGGGGAGATCGGCTGGTAGCCCTCGTCGTAGACGACGAGGAAGACACCGGTGACCGCGCAGGCCCGACCGATGAGGTCGACGTACCCGCTGCCGCCGGTCAGGAGGATGTCTGCGGCGGTCTCAAGGGTGAAGTCGACGCGCAGGGTCGTCGAGCTCGACTGCGATCCGTTGGTCTCGGTGCCGATGATCACGGCGACGAGGCTGTCGCGGGGTATGTAGCCCAACGTGTGGGGAATGATGCCGATGATGTCCTCTGGGGTTCGGGCCGGTGTCTCCATGATCGGGTGTCCTCTTCTCGTGTGCGTGGCCGCGGCGCTGCGGTCGGGTCTCCACTCCAGCCGATCCGCCTCGGCGCGGAACAGGCACGCCCGACGCCCTGTGGACAGCGGGATTGCCTCCACAGGCGATCGGCGTCGAAGTCGGGGGTCTCGTCCCCACGTGGATTCGGGCCGAATTGCCTCCTCGGCGCGACTGGCATAGAAGTGAGGGGTGGCGAAGCGACGGATATACACAGCACCCGGCTCTCAAGTGGTCGACATCTCGACTGGCACGGCGCACCTGGAGAAGCTCGACGGGGAGGCCGATTCCTACGTCCTCCATGTCAACGGAGTCCCCTCGTCCTCGATCACGCTCAGCGATCCCGAGCGTCTCGACTTCGAATATCTCGACTGGATGCGTCGAGCCATCGATGTCTCGCTGCCTGCGGGTTCGCTGCGAGCGGTGCACATCGGTGCGGCCGGCTGTGCGCTGGCCCGCGCTCTCGACGCTGCCCGACCGGGGTCGAAGCAGACGGCCGTCGATGTCGATGCGAGGCTGCTCGACTTCGCCCGGCAGTGGTTCGACCTTCCCCGCTCCCCCGCCTTGTCTCTGCGGGCCGGCGATGGTGCCGTCGAGATCGGGAAGTTCCGGCCCGACAGCCTCGATGTGATCATCCGCGACGCCTTCGACCACGACTCGGTGCCCTCTGCGCTGCAGACGGGAGAGTTCTTCGCCTCCTGCGCCGCTGCGCTCAAGAGCTCCGGTCTCTATGTCGCAAACGTTCCCGACGGCGGTGGCCACCGCACCCTCAAGTCGGACCTCACCGCCCTCTCGGAGCATTTCGCCCATCTGGCGGCGGCCACCGAACCGGCGATCCTCAAGGGACGACGACGCGGCAATGTCGTCGTGCTTGCATCGAACACGCCCTTGGACACGGCCGGTCTCGATCGCAGTCTGCGCACCGCGGCGAGTTCCGCGACATTCCTGGCCGGGAATGGTCTGCGCTCCCGCCTCGGGATGTGAGAGGCGAGACCGCGGGGTGGTACCCCAGGGTGAGACCGGACGGTGCTTGCGGCCTGCGCCCGGGCGGCGCCAAGGCCCCTCGGGTGTCCACTCCTTCCAGGTCCCTAAAAGAGACTGCGCCCGCCGGAGCCCTGGGGAGTGGCCCACCCGCCGGGGCCCTGCCGAGTGACCCAGCCGCTGCGCCTCGCGGGCGGTTGCACCCGACGAGGCCATGCCGGCGCCCCGCCTGACAGGGCCCTGACGATCGAATGTGAGAAACGCCCCGAAGTGAAATGACGTCGTGACTACAGTCGCCGCCGAAAGTTCGGCATAATTGAATGCCGACCCAAGAAGGTGAGATGACCGAAACTTCAGAAATTCGCGTCGAGCAGGCCAAGCTCGACGAGCTCTACGCCCGTCTCGATGTGCTGCGGGAGGAGACGACAGCCCGCCTGGGAACCGTGAGGATCTCCGAAGTCGGAGGCAATCACCAGCATCGCACCGAACGCGATGCCTTCGCCACGCTGTACGAAGATCAGCTCATTCGCCTCGACGGCGCCGAGGAGGGGCTGTGCTTCGGTCGCCTCGACCTCGTCGACGAGTCCGACCCCACCTACATCGGTCGGATCGGGCTGACCGATGAGCAGCGGCAGCAGATCCTCATCGACTGGCGCGCCCCCGCCGCCGAACGCTTCTACCAGTCGACCGCGGCCAGCCCCGACGGCGTCACGCGCCGCCGTCACCTCGTCACCGCCAATCGGAAGGTCACCGGCATCGAGGACGATGTGCTCGACATCGACGCCCTCGACGAGCACGAGAAGTCGAACCTCCAGGGAGAGGGAGCCCTGCTCGCCGCTCTCACCAGCCACCGCACCGGACGGATGGGCGACATCGTCGCCACCATCCAAGCCGAACAGGACGCGATCATCCGCCGCCCCCTCTCCGGCGTCCTCGTCGTCCAGGGAGGACCGGGCACCGGCAAGACTGCGGTCGCTCTGCATCGTGCGGCCTTCCTCCTCTACCGGCACCGGGAACGCATCGCGAAGTCCGGTGTCCTCCTCGTGGGGCCCTCGACCGTGTTCCTCAAGTACATCGAGAAGGTGCTGCCCAGCCTCGGCGAGACCGGGGCCGTGCTGCTCACTCCCGGTCAGCTCTATCCCGGACTCGACACGGACGCCGTCGACACCCCCGCCGTCGCCGAGATCAAGGGTCGCATCACCATGGCGACGGTGCTGAAGAACCATGTCGCGAACTACGAACGCGTACCCGACCACGACGAAGAGCTGCGGGTCGGCTCGCACACCGTCGTGCTGCGGAGGAAGGACGTCCGCGGTGCACGGGATCGCGCCCGCCGCAGCGGCGATGCGCACAATGCCGCCCGCAACGGCTTCGTCACCGGTCTGCTCAAGATCCTCGCCGAAGACCTCGCCCGCGAGATGGGCCTCGATGCGGCCGGCGAACGGCTGCCGGAACTGCTCGAGGAGCTGCGCTCCTCCGTCGACGTCCGCCGCGCACTCAACCTCGCGTGGTTCCCCATCGGACCCGCCGGCGCTCTCCGGGCACTGCTGGGCAAGCCACACAAGCTGGCTTCTGCTGCGGGCCGACTGCTGAGCCCGGCCGAGCAGGCGACCCTGTCGGAGAACCACCACGACGACTTCACCGTCTCCGATGTGCCGCTGCTCGACGAGCTGGCCGAGCTGCTCGGCTCCAGCCCGCAGCCGACGCAGGCCAGGGACGATGCGGCCCGCGACTATGCCGAGGCCGTGGTCGATATGACCGAGACCGGCGGCATGGTCACCGCGGAAATGCTCGCCGCCCGGTGGGAGGAGCAGGGTCCGTCGACGACCCTGGCCGAGCGTGCCCTCGAGGACCGCGAATGGACGTACGGCCACCTCGTCGTCGACGAGGCACAGGAACTGACCCCCATGCAGTGGCGGGTGCTCTTCCGCCGCGTGCCCTCGAAGTCGGCCACCGTCGTCGGCGACCTCGCCCAATCCTCCCAGGTCGACAATGCCCGGACGTGGGGTTCGATCCTCTCCGAATTCGTCGGCGACCGCTTCGCCCTGCAGGTCCTCACCGTCTCCTACCGCACTCCGCAGTCGGTGATGGACCTCGCGAACCGGTACCTCCACCGACATTTCCCGCAGCTCGAGCTCGTCGAATCGGTGCGGCAGGGCGGTGCGGACCCTCGTCTGGACGTCCTCGCCACCGAATCCGATGTGCTCGGATCCCTCGCCGAGGCGGCCGCGCAGGAGGTCGCCGAGGCCGCGGGCGGGAAGATCGCCGTCATCGCCGATGAGGAACTCATCGACCCCATCGCCGAGGTGCTCGCCGACTTCGACTTCGGACGATCGGCCACCGGGCTCGACCATCAGATCGCGCTCATCACCCCGCAGCAGGCCAAGGGCCTCGAGTTCGACTCGGTCATCATCGTCGAACCCGGGCGTATCGCTCCGGTGGGCAGCGACGAGGGAATCGGCGGGCTCTACGTCGCCCTGACAAGGACGACGGAGCGGCTGCGCATCCTCGCCTCCGTGCGCACCGAACTCGGTGAGCTCTTCGACGCCGAGGCGATCCGCCAAGCCGGCTGACCCTCACCCTTTTGCTACCTGACGGCGGCCCAGCAACCTCGCGCAAGGTTGCTGGGCCGCCGTCAGGTAGCAAAAGGGTGAATGTTAAAGGCCGCTTGGGTTCGGCTTCCCCTCCGAACCGCAAGCGGCCGCGCGCCGTAGCGCGCACTGTCAATACTACACAACTATTCCTGTGCGGACGTACTCGGAACGAAGATTTCTGAGAGGAATCCTGAGCATTCTCAGAAATCGTTCAGTCGGCGAAGTCCTCGGGCTGTGGTTCCCTCGTCCGACCCGACTGCAGGAGGGCGTCGGCACGCAGCGAATCGATCGCCGCTTCGAAGTCCTCGAGCGAGTCGAAGCCCTGGTAGACGCTGGCGAAGCGCAGGTACGCGACCTGGTCGAGTTCGCGCAGCGGCTCGAGGATCGACAGGCCCACCTCGTCGGCATCGATCTCGGCGATGCCCTTCGAACGGATGTTCTCCTCGACCCGCTGCGCGAGCTTCGCGAGATCGTCGTCGCTGACCGGACGACCCTGGCAGGCCTTGCGCACACCCGACATGATCTTCTGACGGGAGAACTCCTCGGTGACTCCGGAGCGTTTGATCACCGACAGGCTCGTGGCCTCCATCGTCGTGAAGCGGCGACCACAGTGCCGACACTGCCGCCGCCTGCGGATCGCGGCACCGTCTTCGCTGGTCCGCGAATCGACGACCCTGGAGTCGGACTCACGGCAGAAGGGACAACGCATTACTGCTCCTCGAATCTGATGTCGACGGCCCGCCCGTGCGCCGGGAGCTGTTCGCGCTCGGCCAGCGCACCGATGTGGCCGGCGACCTCCGCCAGGGCCTCACGATCGTAGTCGATGACCTGACTGACCTTGATGAACGAGTGCACACCCAGGCCCGAACCGTGTGCCGCGGTGCCCATCGTGGGCAGCACGTGATTCGACCCAGCGCAGTAGTCGCCGAGCGCGACCGGTGCCCAGTCCCCGAGGAACACCGCTCCCCCGTTCGTGATCCTCCCCGCCACGGAGGCGGCATCGGCGGTGTGGATCTCGACGTGCTCTCCCGCGTAGCCGTTGACCACGGTGATGCCAGCATCGAGGTCGTCGACGAGGACGATGGCCGACTGCCGCCCCGACAGCGCCGCAGCGATGCGTTCGGTGTGCATCGCCTCGGCCGCCTGCTTCTCGATCTCTGCACTGACCTGGTCGGCGAGCTCCGGGGAATCGGTCACGAGCACCGAGGCTGCGAGCTCGTCGTGTTCGGCCTGGCTGATGAGGTCGGCGGCGACGAAGCGCGGGTTGGCCTGCCCGTCGGCGAGGATGATGATCTCCGTCGGCCCGGCCACCGCGTCGATGCCGACCTGCGAGCGGACGAGGGACTTGGCCGCAGCCACGTACGCGTTGCCGGGTCCGGTGATGAGATCGACGGGTTCGAGGTCCTCCCCATCGTCGAAGCCGTACGCCAATGCGCCGATCGCCTGGGCTCCGCCCATCGCCCACACCTCGTCGACGCCGAGGATGCGAGCAGTGGCCAGCACCGTCGGGTGGGGCAGGCCATCGGACTGCGGCGGGCTGGCGATGGCCAGTGAGTGTGCTCCGGCGGTCTGCGCGGGAACGACGTTCATGATCACTGTCGAGGGATAGACGGCGAGTCCGCCGGGGACGTAGAGTCCGACGCGCTCGATCGGCAGGTGGCGGGTGGTGACGAAGGCACCCGGGGCCAGTTCGGTGCGCACGTCCGCGGGGCGCTGATCGGCAGCGACCTTCCGGGCACGGTCGATGGATTCGACGAGGGCTGACTTGACCGTCGAGTCGAGTGCGGCCTCCGCGGCGTCGAGTGCGGCTTCCGGGACGCGCAGCGATTCGGGGCGCACTCCGTCGAAACGTTCGGTGAAGCCCTTGACCGCCTCCGATCCGCCCGCAGCCACGGTCTCGAGCAGCTCGGCCACGCGCCGTTCGATGTCGGCGTGGGTCTCGGCGGCCCGAGGCAGACGCTGGGCCAGGAATCGCTTGCTGAGGGTCTCACCACGGAAGTCCAGAATGTTCACCCGCACCATTCTAGTCGCCGTGGCAACGGGGCAGTCCTTCAGCCCGGAGTGCGGACCGACCGGAGCCGCCGAAACGGAGCGACCGGCGAAACGGCACACCTTTCGCTGAAAAGCCCACGGAAGAAAGTGGGCGATTCAGAGGAAAGTGTGCTCAAACAGCTTGCGTGCCACGCTGCCTGCGGCCACTCATGGCCGTGAGCGGCGCTGGGCCGCCCAGCCGACGTGAGCCACGTCCGGCTGAGCCGCAAACGCTGAGGCTGAGCCTCAGACGCTGAGGCAGCGGGAGCCGAGCAGAGCCTTGAGGTCGCCGTAGAGGCTCGGGTTCGGGTCGACGCGGATGGACCGGTCGAGGCGCATCACCGTCTGCCGGCCCGGCTGCGCCAGGATGACGTGGACGTCGGTCTGTCCCTTGTTCGATTCGAGGATCTGCTTGAGTTTGGTCGCCATCTCCTCGGTCGCCTTCTCCATCGGCATGAGCAGATTGAGCGGGCGGTCGTTGGGGTCGGTGACGTCGGGGATCGTCATCGACATCGCCATGAGCGAGGTCGGACGGTCGTCCGAGGTGCGGATGCGCCCGGTCAGCGAGATCACGAGGTCGGTGGCGAGGAGGCTGGCCACGGGCTCATACGTGTCCCCGAAGAACATCACCTCGATCTCGGCTTCGAGGTCCTCGAGGGTGACGATCGCATACGGGCGCCCCGAGTTCTTCGAGACCTTGCGCGTGACCTGGGTGATCATCCCGCAGACCTTGATCTGGGAACCGTCGTGGCGGTGCGATTCGGGATCGACCACCTCGGCGATGGAGGCATCGGATTCCGCGGCCAGCACCCCTTCGAGGCCGTTGAGCGGGTGATCGGAGACGTAGAGGCCGATCATGTCGCGTTCGAACGCGAGCTTCTCCTTCTTCTCCCACTCCGGACGGTCGGGGATCGCCACGGAGAAGCTGGGAGCGTCGTCGTCACCGCCGCCGAGGCCCGCGAAGAGGTCGAACTGTCCGTTGGCCTCCTGGCGCTTGACGCCGATGACGGAGTCCACGGCCTCCTCGTGGATCTCGACGAGCGACCGGCGCGAATGGCCGAGGGAGTCGAAGCCCCCGGCCTTGATGAGCGATTCGATCGTGCGCTTGTTGCACACGTGGCTGGGCACCTTGTCGAGGAAGTCCGTGAAGGAGGTGTAGGCGCCCTTCTCCCCGCGAGCCTCGACGATGCCTTCGACGACGTTGCCGCCGACGTTGCGCACCGCTCCCATGCCGAAGCGGATGTCGTTGCCGACAGGAGTGAAGTGCAGCGCCGAGTCGTTGACGTCGGGGGGCAGCACGGTGATGCCCAGGCGGCGGCACTCGTTGAGGTAGATCGCGAGTTTGTCCTTGTTGTCGCCGACCGAGGTCAGCAGCGCCGCCATGTACTCGGCCGTGTAGTGGGCCTTGAGGTAGGCGGTCCAGTAGGACACGACGCCGTAGGCGGCCGAGTGGGCCTTGTTGAACGCGTAGTCCGAGAACGGCAGCAGGATGTCCCACAGCGACTGGGCTGCGGCTTCGGAGTAGCCGCGCTCCTTCATGCCGCCGAAGAAGCCCACCTGCTGCTTGTCGAGCTCGGACTTCTTCTTCTTGCCCATCGCGCGGCGGAGGATGTCCGCCTGGCCGAGCGAGTAGCCGGCGACCTTCTGCGCGATCGCCATCACCTGCTCCTGGTAGATGATGAGGCCGTAGGTGGTGTCGAGGATGTCCTTGAGCGGTTCCTCGAGCTCGGGGTGGATCGGGGTGACTTCCTGCAGGCCGTTCTTGCGCAGGGCGTAGTTCGTGTGGGAGTCCGCACCCATCGGGCCGGGGCGGTAGAGGGCGAGGGTCGCCGAAATGTCCTCGAAGTTGTCGGGCTTCATCATTCGCAGCAGGGCGCGCAGTCCGCCGCCGTCGAGCTGGAACACTCCGAGGGTGTCTCCGCGGGCCAGCAGCTCGTAGGCCGCACGGTCATCGAGTGAGAGGTGTTCGAGGTCGAGGTCGAAGTCCCGGTTGGCCTTGATGTTCTCGACCGCGTCGGAGACGATCGTGAGGTTGCGCAGGCCCAGGAAGTCCATCTTGATGAGTCCGAGGCCCTCGGACGTCGGATAGTCGAACTGGGTGATGACCTGGCCGTCCTGGAAGCGGCGCATGATCGGGATGACGTCGATGATCGGGTCCGAGGACATGATGACGCCGGCGGCGTGCACGCCCCACTGGCGTTTCAGCCCTTCGAGCCCCTTCGCCGTCTCGAAGGTCTCCCTGGCCTCCGGGTTCGTATCGACGAATTCGCGGAACTCGCCGGCTTCCTTGTAGCGCTTGGAGTCGGGATCCTCGATGTCCTTGAGCGGGATGTCCTTGGCCATCTCCGCCGGAGGCAGCGCCTTCGTCAGCTGCTCGCCGAGGGAGAAGGGCTTGCCGAGCACGCGCGCGGAGTCCTTGAGGGCCTGTTTGGTCTTGATCGTGCCGTAGGTGACGATCATCGAGACGCGTTCGTCGCCGTACTTCTCCGTCACATAGTCGATGACCTCGCTGCGACGGCGATCATCGAAGTCGACGTCGAAGTCGGGCATGGACACGCGGTCCGGGTTGAGGAAGCGCTCGAAGAAGAGCCCATGCTGAAGCGGGTCGAGGTCGGTGATGCGCATCGCATAGGCGACCATCGAGCCTGCACCGGATCCGCGGCCGGGTCCCACCCGGATGCCGTGGTCCTTCGACCAGTTGATGAAGTCGGCGACGACGAGGAAGTAGCCGGGGAAGCCCATCGAGATGATGATGTCGAGTTCGTAGTCGGCCTGCTTGCGCACGTCGTCGGGCACGCCGTTCGGGTAGCGGTAGTCGAGACCCTTCGCGACCTCTTTGATCAGCCACGAGGTCTCGTCCTCGCCGGGAGGGCAGGGGAACTTCGGCATATAGTTCGCCGAGGTGTCGAAGGAGACCTCGCACTTCTCGGCGATCTCAAGCGTGTTGTCACACGCTTCGGGGAATTCCTTGAACAGGGCCCGCATCTCCGCGGGCGTCTTGAGGTAGTACCCGGAACCGGAGAAGGCGAAGCGGGAACCGCCCTGGTCGTAGGTGGGTTCGATGAGCTTCGATCCCGACTGGATCGCCAGCAGAGCCTCGTGGGCCTTCGCGTCGGATTCGTGGGTGTAGTGCAGGTCGTTCGTGGCGACCAGCGGAATGTCCATCTCCTTCGACAGGCGCAGGAGGTCCTTCGTCACCCGCTTCTCGATGGACAGGCCGTGGTCCATGAGTTCGCAGTAGTAGTTCTCGGCCCCGAAGATCTCCCGGTATTTCCCGGCCGCAGCCTTCGCCTCCTCGTACTGGCCCAGGCGCAGACGGGTCTGGATCTCTCCCGACGGGCAGCCGGTGGTGGCGATGAGACCCTCGGAGTAGGTTTCGAGCAGCTCCTGGTCGAGCCTCGGCCACTTCGCCGTGACCGAGTCGAGCGAGGCATACGACGAGGCCTTGAAGAGGTTGCGCATGCCGGTGTTGTTCCGCGACAGCAGAGTCATATGCGTGTAGAGACCACCACCGGAGAGGTCGTCGCGCTTCTGCGACTCCTCGGTCCGCCACTTCACCCTCGTCTTATCGCGACGGTCGGTGCCGGGGGTGACATAGGCTTCGACGCCGATGATGGGTTTGATGTCTGCGGCGGTCGCCTGAGACCAGAAGTCGAAGGCGCCGAAGAGGTAGCCGTGGTCGGTCGTTGCGATCGCCGACATGCCCGAGGCCTTCGTTGCGGCCATGAGGTCGCCCAGCCGGGCCGCACCGTCGAGCATGGAGTATTCGGTGTGAACGTGGAGGTGGACGAAGTCCTCATTCGGCACGGGCAGCCGCCTTCCTGATGTGGCCTGTGTTGCCCACCCAGCTTAGTCCATCGACGCCCGTCGACGGCCCTTCACCGACTGTTGCTCTCGGCACCATCGGCGTGTCTGCTCATCGCCCGCGGACGGTGCCCAAGCAGCTCAGTTCGGGCGGATGAGGTCGATCGCAGTCTGCAGATCCTCGGGATAACCGCTTTCGAATTCCACCCACTTCTGCGTGTCGGGGTGGTGGAAGCCGAGCTTGACGGCATGCAGCCACTGCCGCTCCAGGCCGAGTTCCTTCGCGAGCACGGGATCGGCGCCGTAGGGCAGGTCGCCGACGCAGGGATGCTTGGTGGCGGAGAAGTGGACGCGGATCTGGTGCGTCCGTCCTGTCTCGAGGTGGACCTCGACGAGTGCGGCCCGACGATGGGCCTCGAGCACCTCGTAGTGGGTGATCGCGTTCTTCCCGCCGGTGCGCACGGCGTAGAGCCCGTCGTGCTTGGGGTGGCGGGCGATCGGGGCGTCGATCGTGCCGAGCACGGGGTCGGGCAGGCCCTGGACCACAGCGTGATACGTCTTCTCCACGGTGCGTTCCTTGAACGCGCGCTTGAGCACGCTGTAGGCGTATTCGCTCTTCGCAATCACCATCAGACCGGATGTGCCGACGTCGAGGCGCTGGACGATGCCCTGCCGCTCGGGGGCACCGGAGGTCGCGATCCGGAAGCCGGCGGCGGCGAGTCCGCCGACGACGGTCGGTCCGGTCCAGCCGAGGGCCGGATGAGCGGCGACGCCGACGGGCTTGTCGACGACGACGAAGGCGTCCTCGTCGTGGACGATCCGCATTCCCGGCACCGGATCGGCGACGACTTCGAGGGGCCGCCTGGGTTCGGGCATCATGATGTCGAGGCGCTCCCCGGCGATGACGCGGTCGGATTTGATCACCGGCCGACCGGACATCTGCACTCCCCCGTCGGCGCAGATGTCTGCGGCGGCGGTGCGTGAGAGTCCCAGCAGCTTCGACATCGCAGCGTCCACGCGCTGCCCTTCGAGGCCTTCGGGGACGAGGATGGAGCGTTCAGTCATGGGAGTCCTCTTTTGCGCGGGTGGAGTCTGAGCCGTCGATCTCGATGCCCTTGAGGCTGGCCACGACGAGGGTGACCGCTGCGGCCGAGATCGCGATGTCGGCGACGTTGCAGATGAACAGTGAGAGATCGATGAAGTCGACGACGGCACCGTGCAGGAACGACGGCTCCCGGAACAGGCGGTCGACGAGGTTGCCGAAGAGCCCGCCGAGCAGCAGACCGAGGCCGATCGCCCAGGTGCGCGAGCCGAGCTTGCGTGAGAGCACGAGGATCGCCGCGAACACGCCGATGGCGATGAGCGGAAACACCCAGGTCACACCCGCGCCGAGCCCGAGCGCGGCTCCGGGATTCCGGTAGAAGGTGAATCCGGCCAGCGATCCGATGACGGGGAGGGGCGGCTGCCCTTCGAGGAAGCTGACGGCGAGGAACTTCGTGAACTGGTCGATGACCAGGACGATGGCTGCTATCGAGAACAGCAGCGCCAACATGAGCGCACGCGGTCTCTTCGCCCGTGGGGCAGGGTCGTTCATTCGGTTCATTCTAGTCCACCGCCCCTGGGGCTGCGCACACATGAGCGAGGTCCGGGAACTCATCGGAGTTCCCGGACCTCGGTCGCAGTGTGGTGCAGATCAGAGCTTGTGGTTCGAGGAACCACCCAGCGGGCCGTTTCCGTCGAGGGTCTCCGGAGCCAGGCTCGTGGAGTTCTCGAGGTCGCGCAGCTGGTCGTTGAGGTAGCTCTTGAGACGCGTGCGGTACTGGCGCTCGAAGTTCGAGAGCTGATCGATCGACCGCTCGAGCGTCGACTTCTGCGACTCGAGGGTCGACAGGGTCTCGTCGCGCTTGCTCTCGGCCTTGCCGACGATGTCGGCGGCTTCCTTCTCAGCGCCCTTGATGAGTTCGTCGCGCTTGCGCTCACCTTCGGCAACGTGCTCATCGTGAACGCGCTGAGCCAGAGCGATGAGACCGTGTGCGTCTCCGTCTCCCCCGGCCACGGCTGCGCCGAGTCCGGCGCCTGCGGCACCACCGGCGACACCGGCACCCACAGCAGGAGCGGCCGACGATGCGGTGTTCGCAGAGTTGTCCTGCGGAGCCGGGGCGGCTTCCTTGACGACCGGCGCGGACGCCTGGGTGTCTTCGACCGGAGCCGGAGCAGCAGGTGCTTCCTTCGGCTCGGGTGCCTCGGCCTTCTCCTCCGGAGCAGGCACGGCGGCAGGCATGGCCTGCGTGGCGTCGATGTCCTGAGCCGGAGCCGAGGAGGCGCCGCCTGCTTCGAGTTCCTTCACGCGCTGTTCGGCGGTGGAGAGCTTCTGACGCAGTTCGTCGTTCTCCTGGTAGAGCCGACGGATCTCAACGACGACCTCGTCAAGGAAATCGTCGACTTCATCCTGGTCGTACCCGTCGCGGAACTTCACATGCTGGAACCGCTTGTTTACTACGTCTTCAGGCGTGAGCGCCATGAGGTCACCTTCGGTCGATCTACATTCATTACGCTGCCGCCCCGAAGGACGGCTTCAACGTCACATTAGCGTAACACCTGCAGTTTTGTCGTGCAGTAGTGGCGTGTCACGTATTCGATGACGATTATTTCCTCCCCGAGGCTAACAACCCGAGCGCACCAGCGGCCAATTCTCGTGATCATATTCACGACTTATGGGCAATCCGCCCAAACAATTCCCGGAAATCATTCGCGGGAATTCCGGGGCGAATGAGGCCGGGAATGTCTCACCCGCCGAGGTGGCCCCGCCGATCTGCGCGAACCCACCTGACCCGCCCCGCCGGAAGCGCCTGACCCCGCCGAACGCGCCTGCCCATCCGAATCGGTCGAACCGTCCGAATCGATCGAACCGGACCGTACACTATCGACCGAACCGCACGGATCACCATCGACCAAACCGAGCCGACCCCCTCAGGCGATCGGCGCCCGGTTCACATCGTCGTGCGGGAGAGGTTGAAGAACACCGAGGCGATGATCTGGATGCCGATGAGCAGGACGATGAAGCCGAGGTCGAGGGAGACCTGACCCAGGCGCAGCGGCGGGATCACCTTGCGCAGCAGTTTCAGCGGAGGATCGGTGAGCGTGTAGACGATCTCGGCGAGGACGAGGAGGAATCCGCTCGGCTTCCAATCACGGGAGAAGACCTGGACGAGGTCGAGGACGACGCGTGCCAGGAGAACGTAGACATAGAGGCTCAGTGCCGTGCCGAGGATGTAGAAGATGATGGCCACGTGGGTCCCTCGCGCCTTCCTTGCTGCTTGAGTGTGGAAGCCCCAGCCTATCGGCCCGAGCTGAAGAGGAGTTGAGAGTGGTCCCCTGCCCGTTCAGCTCTGGTTGAAGAAGCTCGCCTGCGAATCCGAGTCGGTCTCGGTCTCACCGGCGACCTCGATGTTCTCAGGGGTGAGCAGGAAGACCTTGTTCGTCACGCGTTCGATGGATCCATGCAGACCGAAGATCAGTCCGGCGGAGAAGTCGACGAGGCGCTTCGAGTTGTTCTCGTCCATCTCCGAGAGATTCATGATCACGGGGGTGCCCTCGCGGAAGGCCGAACCGATGACCATGGCATCGTTGTAGCTGCGGGGGTGGATGGTCCTGATGCGATTCATTGAGGTTCCTGGAGCCGGGGTGTCTACGGGACGGATCGGCGACGGGTGGATCGGCGTCACCGGAGCCGGCGCGCGGTCGCCTGCCGACTCGGGTTCGTCGTGCTCGTCGACCTCGTCGTAGGTCTCGACGACTTCGCGGTCACGGTGGGCGGGTTCGCGACGATCGGTCTCATGACGATCGACGGTCTCGTCCTCTTCTTCGACGAAACCCAGGTATTCCAGCGTCTTCTTGATTGCTGACATGTCTTAGCTCCTCGGCCTTCGGCACTTGCTCACCTGCCGCCAAACTATCGCACGTGGGCGGATGGGCGGGTGAGTCCTATGGGTGTGTCGTGGTGTTTTCTTCCTGCAGCCAGATGATTCCGGCGAACCGACCCGTCCGCTGCGCTCCGCGGTAGGAGAACAGATCCTCGGATTCCTTCGTGCAGGTCCGTGAGAAATGATCGATGGTCACGTCGGCCCGTCGCAGCTGCTCGGCCACCGCCCCGGCGACATCGAGGGCGGGTGTTCCCGTCACCGACACCGAGGCGGCCACGGGTTCGACTGCGGCGACCTCGTCACGCAGTTCGGCAGGCACCTCATAGCAGCGGGGGCACACCGAGGGTCCGATGACCGCATGGATGTCGCCCGCACCGAGGCTGCGCATCCGATCGACGGTGGCAGGGACGATGCCGGCGGCCATCCCGGGACGGCCCGCGTGGACGGCGGCGATGATGCCGGCCTCGGCATCGGCGAGCATGACCGGGGTGCAGTCGGCGACCATGATCGCCAGACCGATCCCGGTCAGCGTCGTCAGTTGGGCGTCGGCTTCGACGGGTTCTGCGCGCAGTTCCCTCTCGTCGCTGATCGTCCGCACTTCGGTTCCGTGGACCTGGGAGACGAACGACAGCCGCTCACCGCTGAGGCCGAGGACCTGAGCGAGAGCGGCGCGGTTGGCCGCGACGAGTTCGTCATCGTCGCCGACGTGGCGGGCGAGGTTGAACGAGGAGAAGTCCCCCGTCGAGTACCCGCCGTGCCTGTCGGTGAAGGCGACGTGGGCAGTCGGTCTGCCCGGGATGACGAACCTCGAGCGCAGCATGTTACTTGAGGAAGTCCGGGATATCGAGATCCGAGTCGAAGTTCGAGCTGCTGCGCTCGTTCGGCAGCGTGGCAGGGATCTGGTGCTCCTCGCTGCGGCGCGGTGCCGCCGGCTCGGCCTCCTCGGCTTCGTCGGACTCGGACTCGGAGCTCACGGCGGGTTCCGTCTCGGCCTCGGCCGCTGCAGCGGGCACGGCGGCCGGGATCGCCTCGACGCCGCCGGAGATCTCGGCGTTCGGAGAGGTGTTGTCGAAGCCCGCGGCGATGACGGTCACCCGGCATTCGTCGCCGATGTTGTCGTCGATGACGGCACCGAAGATGATGTTCGCCTCGGGGTGCGCGGCCTCCTGGACCAGGCGTGCGGCCTCGTTGACCTCGAACAGGCCGAGGTCGCCGCCGCCGGTGATGCAGAAGAGCACTCCGTGCGCGCCGTCGATGCTGGCCTCCAGCAGCGGGGAGGCGATCGCGGATTCCGCGGCCTGGACTGCGCGGTCGTCACCGGTGGCGGCACCGATGCCCATGAGCGCTGTGCCGGCATCCTGCATCACCGACTTGACGTCGGCGAAGTCGAGGTTGATCAGGCCCGGCACCGAGATGAGGTCGGTGATGCCCTGGACACCCGAGCGCAGGACCTCATCAGCCGAGCGGAAGGCCTCGACGACGGAGACGGACCGGTCGGAGATCGAGAGCAGGCGGTCGTTGGGGATGACGATGAGGGTGTCGACCTCTTCGCGCAGAGCGGCGATACCGGCTTCGGCCTGCGCGGAACGACGTCGTCCCTCGAAGGTGAACGGACGGGTGACGACACCGATGGTCAGGGCGCCGAGCGAGCGGGCGACGCGAGCCACGACAGGTGCCGCGCCGGTACCGGTTCCTCCGCCTTCACCGGCGGTGACGAAGACCATGTCGGCGCCTTCGAGGGCGTCGCGGATGGCGTCTTCGGAGGATTCCGCAGCCTTCTTGCCGATCTCGGGATCGGCTCCGGCGCCGAGGCCGCGGGTCTGGTCGCGACCGATCTCGAGCTTCACGTCGGCATCGGAGAGGACGAGAGCCTGGGCGTCGGTATTGATTGCGATGAACTCCACGCCGCGTAGTCCGACGTCGATCATCCTCTGAACAGCGTTGACACCGCCGCCGCCGGTACCGGCAACTTTGATGTCCGCTCCGGATTGTGGGAATTCAGCCAAGTCGGTTCCTCGTCTCAAGCGCTTGCCCACGCAGTTTCTGCGTGCGGGTTCGGTCTGTGTTCTCTGCCCTGAGGCTATTGGGCGGGGCAACACCACTGCAACCATTCTCGCCGGAGTGTCGGACTTCGGCCAAACTTCAGACCCGGTGTGTCGGGGGCAAACGCAGGCAATCCTCGGCGATCGGATGCAGGGCGGCCCACCGCGGCCACCGGCGGCGGGCGGCTCCAGGTCGCACGCGGCTGCTCCGCCGCACTGTCGGCACCTGGATCAGTTCGTCACGGGCACCGAGGGCACGGACACGTCGATCTCCGTGCGACCTTCGGCTGCCAGCTGGATCGCGGTGCGGACCTTGAGGCCGGGGTCGCTGTCGTCTCCGAACACGACCGTAGCCTGCTGGTCGCCGGTGTCGAGGCGGCCTTTGATGCTCATCTCGTCCTTCGCCTCGATCGTCGTCAGCGCTCGCCGCAGTTCGGGACGGAGGCTGCCCATGAAGCGGATGACGGCGGTCACGGTCTCCCGTTCGGGTTCTCGGCCGGAGTGACCGAGCACCGTGAGCTTCTTCGGTGCCTTGTCGACGACGCCGAGGTCGACTGCCTCGGCATCGTAGAGGCGGTAGCCTGAGGGGCCCTCGATCGCGAGGACGGGTGTGCGGTCGGTGATCGCGATCTTCAGCGTCCGCGGTCCGCCGTAGTGGACGGAGGCTTTGGCTGCCTTCGGGAACGCCTTGAGGACAGCGTCCTCGACCTCTCCCGGTCGCACCTGAGGCAGCGGGGTTCCGGCTTCGGTATCGAGGACGAGGTCGCTGACCTTGTCGTGGTCGACGAGGTCGCCTCCGCTCACGGTTACCTGTTTCAGGGCCAGCAGCGGTGAGAACCAGGCAACGGCGACGACGGCGATGAGGGCCACGACGATGCCGATGGCGGTCAGCCGGGTGCGCCACAGCTGCCATCGGCGGGCGCGGATGACCCCGGTGAGGTCGGCGGTGGAGTTGTCGTCGCCGGCGCGAGCCGGGGGAAGTGGCGCCATGGGTCTCAGCTCTCCAGGGCGCTCAGCAACTCGGGGCCGAGGATCGTCACATCCCCCGCGCCCAAGGTGAGGACGAGGTCCCCGGGCTGCACCCGGGCGGCGACGAAGGGGACCGCCTCGGCGAAGGACTCTTCGAACCTGACGTGATCGTGCGGGACGCGGTCGGCGATGAGCGCACCGGTCACTCCGGGTACGGGGTCTTCCCTGGCGGGGAAGACGTCGAGGACGACGACCTCGTCGGCGAGCCCGAGGGCTTCGCCGAACTCCTCGCGGAACTCCATGGTCCGCGAGTACAGGTGGGGTTGGAAGATGGCCCAGACTCGCCCGCCGTCGGTGACGACTCCGCGGGCGGCGTTGAGCACTGCGCGCAGTTCGGTGGGGTGGTGAGCGTAGTCGTCGATGACGCGCACGCCCTGGGCGATTCCGCGTTCCTCGAAGCGACGCCGGGTGCCGCCGTAGCCGGCCAGTCCGGTGGCGGCTCGGTCGACGTCGGCGCCGAGACTCGCGGCCACGGCGATTGCGGCGGTGGCGTTGAGCGCGTTGTGCAGTCCCGGCTGCCGCAGTTCGACCGCCAGCGGTTCTTCGCGTCCGGGCAGGTCGAGGACGAAGCGCGAGCCGATCCCGGAGTCGAGGTCGCGCAGGCGGATGTCGGCGTCCTCGGCGGTTCCGTAGAGGACGACGTCGGCGCCCTGTGTGCGGGCGTGTGCGGCGACGTCGTGGGATCCGGGGTCGTCGGCGCAGGCGATGATGGTTCCGCCGCGGGTCTGGATGCCGTTGCAGAATTCGATGAACGCTTCGCGGACCTTCTCCGGCGTCCCGTAGTGGTCGAGGTGATCGGCTTCGACGTTGGTGAGGATGCCGATCGCGGGTTCATAGAGGAGGAACGAGCCGTCGGATTCGTCGGCCTCGGCGACGAACACGTCGCCGGTGCCCAGGTGGGCGTTCGTACCGGTCGTCGACAGCACTCCCCCGATGACGAAGGACGGGTCGATCCCGCAGGCCTGGAGCGCCACGGTCGTCATCGACGTCGTCGTGGTCTTGCCGTGGGTGCCGGCCACGGCCACGGCCCGCCGATCGACCATGAGCGAGGCCAGTGCCCCGGAGCGGTGGAGGATGCGCAGTCCGCGGCGCTCCGCCTCGACGAGTTCGGGATTGTCCTTGCGGATGGCCGAGGAGATGACGAGGGTGTCGGCCTCGCCGAGGTTGTCGGCCGAATGCCCGATCGTCACGGTGGCGCCCAGCGTCCGCAGGACGTCGACGACGGAGGATTCCTTCGCATCCGAACCGGAGACGGTGACTCCGTTCATGACCATGATCCGGGCGATCCCGGACATCCCCGATCCGCCGATGCCGATGAAGTGGACGGCGCCGAGTTCGCCTACGGGAACGATGTTCGCAGTGCTCATGTTCAGCCTTCCAGAGCGCGGGTGACGATGTCGGCCATGCGGGCCGCGGCATCGGTGGGATAGTTCAGGTCTTCTCCGGCGCGACTCATCTGCTCAAGCCTGTCGGCGTCGGTGACCAGCGGCAGGATCGTGTCGGTGACGGTGGCCGCGGTGAAGTCGGCGTTGTCGACCATCAGTGAGGCCCCGGCACGCACGCTGCCGGCGGCGTTGAGTCGCTGTTCGCCGTTGCCGATGGCCAAGGGGACGTAGACCGCGGGGACTCCGGCGACGGTGGCTTCGGAGACGGTGGCCGCACCGGAGCGGGCGACGAGCAGGTCGGCGACCCCGTAGGCCCGGTGCATTCCGTCGACATAGTCGACGACGTGGTAGTCGGCGAGGTCCGCGGTCGCTTCCCGGAGTGCGTCGCCCTTGCCGGCGCCGGTGATGTGGAGGACCTGCACGCCGGCGTCCTGGCAGGCGGTGGCGGCGGCGAGGAACGCGTCGTTGATCCGCTGTGCACCGGAGGATCCGCCGGTGACGACGAGGACCGGGCTGTCGTCGCGGAGGCCGAGGTCGTTGCGGTACGCCGAGCGCTGGGTCGCATCGCTGCGGTCGAGGTCGGTGATCTCGGTGGGCATGGGCATGCCGACGAGGGTGGAGCCGGGCAGCTTCGTGTCCGGGAAGGTGATCCCGACCCGCCCGGGCTTCGTCAGCCTGGCGCCGAGGCGGTTGGCCATTCCCGGCTTCGCGTTGGCTTCGTGGACGATGAGCGGGATCTTCGCCGACCGGGCGGCGAGGAAGGCCGGCGGGCAGACGTAGCCGCCGACGCCGACGACGGCGGCGACGCTGCGGGAGGAGATGATCCTCTTGACCTCGGAGATGTTGCCGGAGAAGCGTCCGGGGAACTTCAGCAGGGCCGGACTGATCGACCGGGGCATGGGCACCTTGTCGATGGTCAGCAGTTCGAATCCGGCGCGCGGGACGATCTCGGCCTCGAGACCGTCGGGCGTGCCCAGGGCCACGATGTCCCAGTCGGGGTGTCGCTCGCGCAGTTCGCGGCCGATCGCCAGCATCGGCGAGATATGGCCCGTGGTGCCTCCACCGGCCAGCAGGATGCTCGTCATCTCATTTCCTTCTCTTGCGGGCTAGTACGGCGAATGAGGACCGCATCCGGTCCTTGTGGACGGCGATGGCCGCCTCGGCGCCGGGTTCGGTTCGGGCGAACGAGAGCAGCACACCGACGGCCAGCAGGGAGGAGATGATCGATGAGCCGCCGTAGGACACGAACGGCAGGGGCAGTCCGATCACGGGCAGCATGCCGGTGACGACGCCGATGTTGATTCCGGCCTGGCCGATGAGCAGCGCGAAGTAGCCGGCGGCGGCGACCTGGATCATCAAGTCCTTCGAGCGCATGACCACGCGGATGATGCCGTAGCCGAGGATCGCGAAGACGAGGATGACCGCGAGCGTGCCGACGAGTCCGAGCTCTTCGCCGATGATCGCGAAGATGAAGTCGTTGTGGGCCTCGGGCAGCCAGGACCATTTCTCACGGCTGGCGCCGAGCCCGACTCCCAGCCAGCCGCCCGAGGCCAGGGAGAACAGTCCGTGGTTGGACTGCCAGGCCTGGCCCATCGTGTCCGCGGCCGATTGGTCGGCGTGACCGGTGAGCATGGCTTCGATGCGCTTGAGTCGGTTCTCGGAGCTGAGGACGAAGAACACGACGGCGGCGGTGAGCACCCCGCCGAGCATGAGGAAGTACTTCATCGGGAACCCGCCGACCCACAGGCAGACGACGGCCATCGCCATGATGACCAGCGCGGTGCCCAGGTCGTTGCCGGCGACGATGAGTCCAGCGGCGGCGAGGACCCCCGGCACGACGGGGATCATGGCGTGACCGAAGGTGTCCATCTTCCCGAACTTCTTCGCGAGGATGAAGCCGAGCCACAGGGCCAACGCGACCTTGAGGAATTCGGAGGGCTGGAGCTGGAAACCGGCGAAGCCGATCCAGTTCGCGTTGCCCTTCGTCGCCTTGCCGAGCCCGGGCAGGAACACCGCCGCCTGCAGGATGAGTCCGCCGAGCAGCACCCACCAGGCGATCTTGCGCCACACGCTCAGGGGCATGAGGCTCGCAGCCACCATGAGCACGATGCCGATGCCGGCGAACAGCGCCTGTTTGTTGAAGTACGCGAACGACGAGCCCTCTCCCCCGGCGTAGGAGGTGATCGAGGAGGCCGAGAGCACCATGACGAGGCCGAGCCCGGTGAGTGCGAGCACGGAGAACAGGATGAGGTAGTAGGTCGTCAGCGGGTAGGCGGAGCCTCGGGTGAAGTCCGCGCGCAGGGACGTCCAGGCGCGCTTGATCACCGGGACGGTCGTTCGGCTGCGCGTCTTCGCGCCGGTGTTCGAGGTCTGAGCGTCGCTGCCCGAAGTCTTCACGGCGGAGGTCTTGGAGCGGGACGTCTTCGCACCGGTGTTCGATGTCTTCGGTCCCGACGCCTGAGCAGCGGGCTTCTTCGCAGATGTGTTCGGCTTCGTGACGCGGGGGCCCGACTTCGTCGAGCCGGTGGCCGCCGAGCCTGCGGCCGTCCCGGTTCGAGCACCGACGGTGACCTTCGTCCGCGCGGGCTTCGTCGAAGCGGGCTTCGTCGACGCGGCCGACGACGGCGCCTCCGACACGGATGGGGTCGGGCGCGCCGCAGGTCCACCCTTCAGCGATGCCTTCGCGTTCTTCCTGCGCCGGCGCTCATCCGCCTTCGCGGTGGTCTGCCGTCCCATGTCAGCGCCCCAGGTGGGTGTGGACGGCCTCGGTGAACAGTTCGCCGCGCGTGTTGTAGTTGAGGAACTGGTCCATGCTCGCGGCTGCGGGAGCCAGCAGCACGGTGTCTCCCGGTCCCGCCAACTGCGCTGCGGCCGCAACGGCGGCGGAGGCCACCGCTTCTCCACGTCGCTTCGGAACACCGGAGTCGATGCCCAGCGCCGGTTCGATGCGCACGACCTCGAGGTCGGGAACGGTTGCCGCGATCGCCTCGCGGAAGGCCGAGTCGTCGGCACCGATGAGCACGAGTGCCTTGATCCGGTCCCGATGATCGTGAAACAGTGCGGTGAAGTCCGCACCCTTGGGCAGTCCGCCGGCGATCCACACGATCGAGTCGAAGGCCCCGAGCGAGGCGTTTGCGGCGTGGGTGTTCGTCGCCTTCGAGTCGTCGACCCAGCGGATGCCTTCCTGTTCGGCCACGGTGACCATACGGTGGGCGCCGAGCGAATGGTTCTGCAGCCCGGCCGCGATCGCCTGTCCCGGCACATCGATGGCTCGGGCGAGGCTGGCCGCGGCCAGGGCATTGGCGACCTGATGGTCGGCGGGTCGGCTGCCTTCGACGCCGGTGGCGGTCGCGACGTCGCTCACCGCCGCGATCTCCGCGGCCGAGGAGTAGCGCTGCGGGATGAACGCCCGGTCGACGAGCAGGTCCTCGACGACCCCGAGCTCGCCTGGGTGCGGCACACCTGTGGTGAAGCCGATGGCTTTGGCGCCTTCGATGACATCGGCCTCTTCGACCATGTGCAGGGTCGCGTCATCGGCGCAGTTGTACACGCACGCGAGCTTCGCGTTGTGGTAGATCTTCGCCTTGTCGGCCGCGTAGGCCTCGGCGCTGCCGTGCCAGTCGAGGTGGTCGGGGGCGATGTTGAGCACTGCGGCGGCGTCGGCGCTCATCGACTCCTGCCAGTGCAGCTGGAAGCTCGAGAGTTCGATCGCCAGGACCTCGAGTCCGGGTTCGAGCACGGCCTCGAGCAGGGGCGTGCCGATGTTGCCGCAGGCCTTGGCCTTGAGTCCCGCGGCGAGCAGCATCGCTTCGAGCATCGTCGTGGTCGTGGTCTTGCCGTTCGTGCCGGTGATGGCCAGCCACTTCGCGTCATTGGTCCCGCGGATCCGCCAGGCCAGCTCGACCTCGCCGATGACGGGAATGCCCGCGGCGGCTGCGGCGGCGAGCACCGGCTGGTCAGGTCGCCAGCCGGGCGAGGTCACGACGAGGTCGAGGCGTCCCTCGGGCAGGGCCTCGACGTGTTCGGGACCGCGACGGATGTCGACGTCGAAGACCTCGAGGATCTGTGCCTTCTCGCTGACGTCGGCCTGATCGTCGCCGTCGATGACGATGACGTCGGCACCGCGTTCGCCGAGGTGGACGGCAGCGGGGAAGCCCGTCACGCCGAGGCCGGTGACGAGGATGCGCAGTCCGGCCAGGGAGGAGCTCGGACCGCTCAGTGCAGCCGGGACCTGCCCGGCCGGGCCGGCTCCGCTCATCGTCTGCTCATCAGCCAACACGGGCCACCCAATCGGCGTAGAAGAGACAGATGCCGGCGATGACGAAGAGTGCTGCGATGATCCAGAATCTCACCACGATCGTCACCTCTGCCCAGCCCTTGAGCTCGAAGTGATGCTGGAGCGGGGCCATCCGGAACACCCGTTTGCCGGTGGTCTTGAACGAGGCCACCTGGATGATCACCGACAGGGTGATGATGACGAAGAGTCCGCCGAGGACGATGAGCAGGAGTTCGGTGCGCGACATGATCGCGAGTCCGGCGAAGGCGCCGCCGAGGGCCAGCGAACCGGTGTCGCCCATGAAGATCTTCGCCGGGGAGGTGTTGAACCACAGGAAGCCGAAGCAGGCGGCGGCCATGGCGCCGGCGACCATGGCGAGGTCGCGGGGGTCGCGCATGTAGTAGCAGGCGTTCGTGGCCTCGGACATGAGGTTGCAGTTCTGAGTCGACTGCCAGGTGCCGATGACGACGTAGGCGGCGAAGACGACCACCGAGGCGCCCGCGGCGAGTCCGTCGAGGCCGTCGGTGAGGTTGACCGCGTTGGACACGGCGGTGACGATGAGATTCGCCCAGACGACGAACAGGATGAGACCGAGCACCGCGGAGCCGAAGGCGAGGTCGAGGTTCGTGTCGCGGATGAACGAGATCTTCGTCGATGCCGGGGTCTCACCGAAGGAGTTCGGGAACTGCAGGGCGAGCACGGCGAAGGAGATGCCGACGAAGGCCTGCCCGATGAGCTTGGGCACCGGGCGCAGACCCAGGGAGCGCTGTTTCTTGATCTTGATGAAGTCGTCGAGGAAGCCGACGACGCCGAGTCCCCCGGCCAACCATAGGACGAGCAGCCCCGAGGCGGTCGGCACGGACCCGGTGAAGAGGTGTCCGAGCAGGTAGGCGAGGATGGCGGCGCCGATGATGACGACTCCGCCCATCGTCGGGGTGCCGCGCTTCGTCGCATGCGAGGTCGGGCCGTCGTCACGGACGAACTGGCCGTAGCCCTGTTTGACGAGCACCCTGATGAACAGGGGGGTCCCGACGAGGGCGAAGATGAGAGCCAGGCAGGCTGCGAGCAGTACGGCGATCATTGGGCCCCCGATACACCGGCGATTTCGTCCCCGAGGTACCGCAGTCCGGCGTCGCGGGAGGATTTGAACAGAACGATGTCGCCGGGGGCGAGTTCGGCGGAGAGCAGATCCTTCGCCTCGGCCGCGGTGGCGACCCACGCGGCCTCATTGCCCCATGAGCCTTCGAGGTTCGCGGCGTTGAAGATCGGCTTCGCGCCCTCGCCGACGACGATGGTGCGGGTGATGTTGAGGCGGACGACGAGTTCTCCGATGTCCGAGTGCGCGGACACGGACTCGTCACCGAGTTCGAGCATCTCACCGAGCACGGCGAAGGTTCGGCGTGGTCCGTTCTCGTCGTCTCCGCGGCCCATCGACGCCAGCGTCTTCAGGGAGGCCCGCATCGACTCGGGGTTCGCGTTGTAGGCGTCGTTGAGCACCGTCACGCCCGAGGGCGAGTCGATGAGCTCCATCCGCCACCGGCTCGCCGCCGAGGAGGTCGAGAGGGTGGTCACGATCGATTTCGTTCCGACCCCGCAGGCATGGGCGATGGCCGCGGCGGCCAGCGCGTTGCCGACATGGTGTTCGCCGATGAGGGCCAGCCGCACGTCCTGCGGCTCCTCGCCGGGAAGCGTCAGGGTGAACGCGGGATGACCCGAGGCGTCGGTGCTCATCGACGTGCCGCGGACGACCTCATCGATCGCCCCGACCCATTCGGGCAGGGATTCCCGCTGCGAGAACCACAGCGTGTTCACCTCGGGGGCGAGCACCTCGTGCATTCCGGCCACGCGGGCGTCGTCGGCGTTGAGGATCGCCGTCGACCCGGCGGTCAGGGACTCGACGAGTTCGGCCTTGGCCCGGGCGGTGTTCTCGATCGACCCGAACACGCCGGAATGGGCGGTGCCCACGGCGAGTTCGACGGCGATGTCGGGGCGGATGAGGCTCGTGAGGTAGGCGAGGTTGCCGATCGACCGGGCTCCCATCTCGAGGACGAGGAACCGGGTCGACTCGGCGGCGCGCAGCGCGGTCAGCGGCACCCCGACCTCGTTGTTGTACGAGTTCGGAGGCCACACGGTCTCGGCAGCGCCGGCGAGCAGGTCCGCGGCGAGGTCCTTCACCGTGGTCTTGCCGACGGAACCGGTGATCGCGACGACGGTGAGCTCACCGTCGGCGCGCAGGCCCTCGATGCTGTGCTTGGCCAGTTGCCCCAGCGCCTCGGTGGCATCCGCCACGACCACACTCGGCAGGGGTTCGTCATCGACGGTGGGGACGGATTCGCCGATGATGAGCGCCGCACCCGCCTCGATGGCGGAGGCGGCGAATTCGATGCCGTCGAAGCTCTCGCCTCGGCGGGCAACATAGATGTCGCCGGGTCCGACCTCTCTCGAGTCGGTCACCACGCCGGCGGTCAATGGGGTCTCGGGGTCGATGCCGTACAACTCGCCGCTGAGGGCGGTTGCGATCTCGGCTGCAGTCAGTCGCTTCATATCAACTGTGAACTTTACCTGGTTGTGCCCCGCCCAGTCGCATGGACAGCGCCGAGCGTGTCCGCGCACGGTCGTCGAATTCGGTCACGGTCGTGCCCACGGTCTGGCCAGTCTCGTGTCCCTTTCCTGCGATGAGCACGGTCGCAGACGGGTGTGCCGACGCGATCGTCTCGTCGATGGCGGTTCCGCGATCGGGGACTTCGATGATCTTTTTCACACGTGCGTTTCCCGCAGCCACCTCGGCGTCGATGCCTTCCCGGATGGCGGCGCGGATCGCGGACGGGTCCTCGGTGCGGGGATTGTCGTCGGTGAGAACGATCACGTCGGCCTCGCGAGCGGCAGCCTGGCCCATGCCGAAGCGTTTGCCGCGGTCACGGTCGCCGCCGGCGCCGAAGACGATGACGAGCTCCTCCGAATCGGCGTCGAGACTCGCCAGCGCCTTCGCGATCGCGTCGGGGGTGTGTGAGTAGTCGACGATGGCGCGGGGAAGGAGTTCGGGGTGGGACTGGCCGAGGGCGCGGGGACCGGATACGTCGATGATCTCCATCCGGCCCGGCACCGTGGCCGCGAAGCTGCGGCCGATCGCGTCGAGTTCTGCGGGGCTGATGCCGGATTCGAGCAGCATGGCTGCGGCCAGGGCGGTGTTCGTGACGTTGAAGTCCCCGGGCAGCGGTGATCGCAGCCGGATGCTTTCGGGCTGGTCGACAGCTGATCGTGGCACTCCGTCCGCGCGGGCAGCCGCACCCTCTCCATCTCCCCGACCGAGATTCGCGTCGTCTCCCGGACCGAGATTCGCGTCGCTTCCCCGACCGAGGTGGAGGAGGAACTCCGACTCCCCTGGTGTGTGCTCGATGCGCCATTCGCTGCGGTCGTCACGGCCGAGTGTGCGCACGGGCACCTGGGAGGCCGCGACCATCCGGTCGCCCCAGTCGTCCTCGACGACGATGACGGCCCGGTCGGAGAAGGTGCGGGTGAACAGCGTCGCCTTGGCCTCGAAGTACTCCTCCATCGTGTGGTGGAAGTCGAGGTGGTCCTGGGACAGGTTCGTGAACCCGGCCACGGAGAAGTGGGCGCCGTCGACGCGGTGCTGGCTCAGGGCGTGGGAGGAGACCTCCATCGTGCAGGTGTCGACGTCGGCCGCCCGCATCTTCGCGAACAGGGCGTGCAGCTCGGGCGCCTCGGGGGTGGTCCGCACGCTGGGGACGGTGTCTCCGGCGATGAGGATGGCCACGGTGCCGATGACGGCGGTCCGGTGGCCCAGGGCGGCGAGCATTCCGTCGGCCAGGTAGGTCGTCGTGGTCTTGCCGTTCGTCCCGGTGACGCCGATGAGCTCCGGCACCGAGGTGGTCCCGAAGACGGCTGCGGAGACGTATCCGAGCACCGCCCGCGGGGCTTCGACGATGAGCGCGGTGACCTTCTCGAGCAGCTCCCGGTCGGCCTCGGTTCCGCTGAGGGCGTCGGTGATGCGGTCCCACCCGTGCGCGTCGGTGAGCACGGCGTCGACGCCTTGGCGGATGAGGTCGGGCGCGAAGGTCGCCCCATGCACGTTCGCGCCGGGCAGCGCCGCGTAGAGCTGACCTGGGGTGACCGCCCGCGAGTCGTGGGAGACTCCCGTGACCTCCTTCTCGGGATCGCCGTGGAGGGTGCCGGGCGCGATCGGCAGCAGCTGTGAAAAACGCATCATTTCCATTCTCGAGCAGGCAGGTCGGGCTTCTCGGTCGACGGGGGGATCCTCAGATGGCGCATCGCGAAACCCGCGACATCGGAGAAGACGGGGGCGGCGGCCTGTCCACCGTAGTAGCCGTCTCTGGGCCTCTGCAAAGTCACGGAGATCGCCAGCTGCGGGTCCTCGGCGGGCAGCACACCGACGAACGAGGCAGTGTAGCCGTCATAGCCGCCGCCCTCGGCGGCAGGCGCCTGAGCGGTGCCGGTCTTGCCGGCGACCCGGTAGCCGGACACCTGAGCGGACTTGCCGGTGCCCTCGGCGACAACGCCCTCGAGCATCCGCAGGGTCTGGTCGGCGGCCTTCTTGCTCACCACGCGCTGGGTCTTGCCCGCCGGATCGGACACTGTCTGTCCCTTCGGCGAGATCATGCCGTCGACGAGTCGGGAGGGGACGTGGACTCCCCCGTTGGCGATCGTCGAGATGACGTCGGTGGTCTGCAGTGCGTTCGCGGCCACACCCTGGCCGAACATCACGGTGTACTTCGTGCGTCCGTCCCAGTCCTGATACGGGTGGAGGATTCCCCCGGTCTCGGCAGGGAAGCCGATTCCCGTGGTGGAGCCGATGCCGAACTTCTTCATGTATTCGTAGCGCTGAGCCTCGGTGAGCTTCTGTCCGGCGAGGATCGTGCCGGTGTTCGAGGACTGGGCGAGGATCCCGGCGAAGGTGAGCTTCTCATCCTCATGCGGGTGGGAGTCCCTGAACTCCTCGTCGTTGGGTGCCTTCCACTTGTCGGGCACCGTGAATTCCGACTTCGGAGTGACGAGACCCTGGTCGAGCAGGGCCGCGGCGGTGACCATCTTCGCCGTCGAGCCGGGTTCGAAGACGTCGGTGAAGATCCGTGAGCCGCGATCGTCGCCGTCGACCTCGCCCGGCGAGTTCGGGTCCACGGTGGGGGCGTCGGCGGCGGCGAGGATCTTCCCCGTCTTGACGTCTTTGATGACGATGGACCCGGATTCGGCCTTGTGCTTCTTCCGCTGCTCCTCGATGGCCTGCTGCGCGTAGTACTGGAGGTCGGGGTCGATCGTCGTCTGCAGGCCTTCGCCGTCGACGGCGTCCTTGATGTTGTTGTCGCCGAGCGGGATGATCTCTCCGCGCGCACCGCGTTCGTACTGCTGCTGACCGTCGGTGCCGGAGAGCTCCTTGTCGTAGGCCATCTCGAGTCCGGCCTGGGCGGTGCCGTCGGAGCTGAGGAAGCCGACGAGGTTGCCGGCGATCCCGCCTGCGGGGTACGAGCGCACGGAGTACTCCTCGGCGGAGACGCCGAGGACGTCCAGCTTCTGCACGGCCCGCCAGGTCTCCGAGGTCAGTCCCTTGGCCACGGGGTTCCACCGTTTGTCGCCGACGAGCTTCGGATAGATGAGTCCCGGGTCGGTGTTGAGCGGCTTGGCCAGGGCTTCGGCCGCACCCCAGGCTCCGACCAGTTTGCCGTCGACCTTGTACTGGGCGACGTTCTCCTGGTCGACGACGAGCTGGTAGCGGGAGACGCTGTCGGCGAGCACGGTGCCGTCGGACGCGAGGATCTGTCCGCGGTCGGCGGGCAGGGTGCGGGTGACGAGGCGGTTGGACAGGGCCTTCTCGGCGAGCTGCATCGAATCCATCCCCTGGATGGAGATGAGTCGCACCGAGGTGATGAGGAGGGCGAGGACCGCGATGGCGGCGATGGCTCCCATCCGCAGTCGCAGGTTGGGGCCGGAGCCTCTGCGCTTCCTCTTGAGTCGAGTCTTACCTGAGCCCATAGCCGAGTCCTTGGTCCTTAAGCTCTGTTCGCGATCGGTTCCACGCGCAGCCGGGTCTGCACCGTCTGCCCGCGAGCTCGGACTACTTCGGGGTCTCCTGGCTCGGAGCCGCGACGTCCTCACTCGGACTGCCCCCGACGACCGGGAGCTTCTCATCCGATCGTAGATTGGGTCGCAGGTCTTCTCGTGTATCGGCACGCGGCCCGGGCACGACTGTGGGCTCTTTCTCACCGCTGACGTCGATGCCTGGGGCGTCGATGATCTTCCCCGTCTTCGCGTCGAGGAACTCCGGGGAGGAGTCGCGCACGAGGCCGAGGTGTTCGGCGGCGAGGGAGATGTTCTGCGGGGACTCGCGGTAGGAGTTGTCCTCGACGAGGCGGTCCTTCTGCTCGGCCAGCGCCTCCTTCTCACTGGTCAGCTGGTCGACCTTGTAGGAGGTGTGGGAGACGAAGATGTTGAGCAGCAGCACCGCCACGAGGGTGGCCACGAGGATCGCCACGCACATCAGCGAGAACGGCAGGCGGGACTGAGGCAGTTCGAACTTGAGCAGCCGCAGCTTCGGGCTGCTCAGGCCGCTGCCGGCCTGCTCGAGGCGGCGGGACCGTTCGGGGAAGTCGGGCTGACCTGCTCTTGCCGGGGAATTGCTCACGATCGTGCCTCCCTGATCTTCTGCACTGCCCGCAGACGGACGCTGGCCGCCCGCGGATTGTTCTCTGCTTCTGTCTCGTCGGCCATCTCGGCTCCGCGGATGATCTCGGCCAACCACGGCTGATGCTCCTCGGGAACCACCGGCAGGTCCGGCGGCGCCGAGGAGGTCGTGGCAGTCCGGAAGGTCTTCTTCACGATCGTGTCCTCGAGCGACTGATAGGACTCGATGACGGCCACTCCCCCGATGTGCAGCGCCTTCAGCGCCGCCGGCAGCGCGGTGCGCAGCACGCCGAGTTCGTCGTTGACCTCGATGCGCAGGGCCTGGAAGGTGCGTTTGGCCGGGTGCGACTTCTTCTTCGTCTGCGGGATCACTCGGGAGAGCAGCGCCGCGAGCTGATCCGAGGTCTCCCACGGGGTGTGCGCCCGGTCGGTGACGATGATCTTCGCGATCTTCCCGGCCAGCTTCTCCTCCCCGTATTCGCGGAGGATGCGGCGCAGCTCGGATTCGGAGTAGGTGGCGAGCACCTCGGCGGCGGTGAGCTCCTGGGTCCTGTCCATGCGCATGTCCAGCGGTGCCGGCCGGGAGTAGGAGAACCCGCGGTCGTCCTCGTCCAGCTGCAGGGAGGAGACACCGAGGTCGAGCAGGATCGCGCTGATGGAATCGATGCCGAGGTCGGTGAGTATCTCCGGCAGCTCGTCGTCGACGGCGTGGACGATGTCGGTGCGGTCGGCGAAGGGGGCCAGGCGCTTCGTCGCGATGTCGATGGCCTGGGTGTCGCGGTCGATGCCGACGAGGTGGACGTCGTCGAAGGCGGTGAGAACGGCCTCGGCGTGCCCGCCCATGCCCAGGGTCCCGTCGACGACGACCGGGGTGATGCCGGCGGCCCGTGCGGCTTCGACGCCGATGCCGATGAGCTCGACCACGCGCTCGAGGAGCACCGGAACGTGCTGAGCTGTCATGGTCGGATCCTTCGTGCGTGGGTGGTCGTGGTGGTGCTGCTGGAGCCAGAACCTTGTCCGCCGCGGCCCTGCCACCGGGGAAGTGTGTCAGGACATCCGAGCTTCGGAAACGGGGAAGTTCCCCGAAACTCGAGCGCGGCGGGCAAGGATCAAACCCGAGCAGAATCAGATCACTCCGGGAATCACCTCCTCCTCGCGTTCGGCGAAGGTCTGCTGAGCGCCGACGAGGTAGTCCTCCCAGGTCGGTGCGTCCCAGATCTCGACTCGGTTGCCCATGCCGATCACTGCGACCTCCCGATCAAGTGATGCGTACTGCCGCAATATGTTCGGGACCGTGATGCGTCCCTGTTTGTCCGGCTGATCCGCAAATGCCGCCGACAGGAACACACGCTGGTAGTCGCGGGCTTCCTTATTCGTCTTCGGCGCGTTCTGGATTCGCGCGTGCTCGGCTTCGAACTCCGTGGTGGGGAACAGGGTGAGGCAGTTCTCCTGGCCACGGGTCAGAACGAGTCCGGGCGACAGCTCCTCGCGGAACTTTGCGGGCAGGATGAGGCGACCCTTGTCGTCGAGCTTCTGCATATGAGTGCCCAAGAACATGTCGTCTCACCCCTTTCGAAACCCATCGGCTCCGATAGCAACCACAGTACTCCACTTTCCTCCACCTATTCCAGCTCTTCGCCTCTCCGATGTCTAGAAGGCATTGTTTTCCCAGGTCAGATAGGTGGAGGAAAGTGGGGATTTTTTCGCATCGGTGCGTCGTGGCGGGTCGATCGGGGTGTCGGACGGCGGGTCAGCGGAATGGGTGGGCCGCCTCGGCGAGGGTGGGTTCAGGGGGCGAGATCCGCACGATTGTGCGGATCTCGGCCTTCCCCGTCGCCGAGGTGGGGCGAAGTGGGGAGGAAAGTGGAGGGTCCGTGTGGAGGAAAGTGGGGAGCGGAGTGGGGAGCCGCCTCGGGGAGGGGAATGGAGGGATGGCGCAGTGGGGTGGGGAGCGAAGCGGGGAGCCTGGGAAAACCTCGTGTGGCTGGGGGCGCGGGGATAGGAGACAATGGGGCTATGTCGATCAGCCAAGAAGGTACACAGACCAATTCCGTGATCGGTGCTGAACACATCGAATGGGTGCAGCATCTGACCTCCCGGGCACGCACGGCCATGAACTCGGTGCTCGAAGGCAAGGACGAGGCGGTGGGGCTCTCGCTCATCGCTCTGCTCGCCGGCGGCCATGTCCTCCTCGAGGACGTCCCCGGAGTCGGCAAGACGCTGCTTGCCCGCGCCATGGGCAAGGTCGTCGACGGTTCGGTCCGGCGCATCCAGTTCACGCCCGATCTGCTGCCCACCGATGTCGTCGGTGTCAACCTGTTCAATCAGGAGACCCGCCACTTCGAGTTCCGGCAGGGACCGGTGTTCGCGAATATCGTCATCGCCGACGAGATCAACCGCGCCTCGCCGAAGACCCAGTCCGCGATGCTCGAGTGCATGGCCGAAGGTCAGGCGACGATCGACGGGCAGACCTATCAGATGCCCACGCCGTTCATCGTGGTGGCCACGCAGAACCCGATCGACATGGAGGGCACCTACGCCCTGCCCGAGGCGCAGCGCGACCGCTTCCTCACTCGCATCTCGCTGGGCTATCCGGCCACGGCGGATGAGGTCGACCTGCTGGACAACCAGATCCAGAACGATCCGCTCGAAACGGCTGCCGCAGTGACGAACCTCGAGCAGATCACGCAGGCGCGCACGATCGTCCGGCACGTCTCGGCGAGCAAGGCGCTGCGCGAGTACATCGTGGCGATCCTCCAGGCCAGCCGCAACGATCCGGCGATCCTGCTCGGCAGCTCGCCGCGCGGCGGCGTCCACCTGCTGCGGGCCGCCAAGGCTCGGGCGGCGCTGTCGGGGCGGACCTTCGTCACTCCCGACGACGTGCAGGCCCTGGCGCCCTACATCCTCGCCCACCGCATCATCCCCCGCGACGGTGACGACTCCGAGCTGGCCACCGACCTCATCGGCCGCGTGCTCGCCCGCGTGCCCGTCTCGACGAACCAGTGAACGCATGCGACTGAGCACCTCTGGAATCATCTTCGTCCTGGCCGGAGCGGCGCTGATCATCGCGGCCTACCGCTTCGCGCTGCCGGGGCTGCTTCCGGCCGGGCTGCTGCTGCTCGGTCTGGTCGTTCTCTCGGCTCTGCTCATCGTCTGGGGCACCCGCCGGGTATCGGTGACGATGTCCACTCCCCTGCCCGAGGTGGCTCTGGCCGCTTCCCGCGACCGCTACCCGCTGGCGGCCGAGGGCAAGGAGGTCGAGGTCGAGGCCCGGGTGACGAACATCGGTCAGCTCGCGATTCCCGCGGCGACGATCGACTTCGTCGCCGCCGAGGGATTCGGCGATTCGACATCGGGAGAGGTTCCGCCGCTGGCGCACCGGGCCTCCCAGACCGTGCTCACCTCGTTCACCCCGAACCGTCGCGGCGTCTCGGGCATCGAGGCAGTGCTCATCACCGTCTTCGGTCCCTTCGGTCTGGTGAAGATGAAGCGGAAGGTGCGCGGGGCATTCCCCGTGGCCGTATCGGTGCCGATCCTCGGCGCGCGCATCCCGAAGGACTCCTCGATCCGGCCGGCCCGCCTCGACGACGGCAAGGTCCGCTCTGGGCATACGACCCGTGACTTCCACACCCGTGAGTACGTGCCCGGCGACGATCTGCGGCATGTGCACTGGCCTTCGACGGCGAAGTCCGGTGAGCTCATGGTCCGCCACGAAGCCGATGAGGAGACGCTGCATGCCCTCATCGTCATCGACCTCGCTGCCGACGCCGCGGATGCTCAGCCGAGCGAGCAGGAGATCGAATTCCTCCTCGCCGCCGCCGTCTCCGCCGGCACTGCCTTCCTCCGGTCCGACTACGAGGTCTTCGTCGTCGCGCCCGGACACGAGACCAGACTCAAAGGAGCCCGCGACATCGACAGGCTGCGCCTTCTCTCCGCAATCGTGCGACCGGGCAGGGTCGAACTGCCCAAGCATGACAATCCGAATCACATCGTCATCTGTGCCGTCGGTGACGAGCGCGGGCAGGAGCTCGCCTCGGCGTTCTCCCGCAGGGTCCCGGTCACGCTGCGCACGCTCAGCGAGATCGGTGATCTGACGATGATCGGCCTCAGCGAGGATCTGCCCGAGTCCTGGACGACCTTCGAATCGAAGCGTCGGTCCACCGGCTCGCAATCGCCTACCAAGTCGAGCACGACCCCGGCAGGCAGCGCCGGCGTCGGATCGCCGATGCCCGACGGACCGCAGGGGGTGGGACGATGAGTCTCGACACCTCACCCGCCGTGGACCGCGAGTCGGACGGACACGATTCGGCCGACCCCCTGTCGACGCAGGACACGCGTCCGCCGACGGGCTGGCTCGAGGCGGGCATCGTCTTCGCGGCGATGGTACTGACCGCTGTGGCGATCTCGGCCGTGTTCTCCGACTTCGCGTGGCTGCCGCCCGTGCTCGTGGCGTCGGCCGTCATCGTCGTCGTCGGCGCCGTCTTCCGCAGCATTCCGGCGCTGCGGTCGAGCGGCACCGCCGTGATCGCCCAATGTGTGGCCGGTCTCATCGCTGTCTTCGCGATTTGTGCGAAGGGTTCGCTCATCCTCGGGTTCATTCCCACCGGCGAGTCCTTCGGCATGGTCATCGACCGCCTCTCCGACGGCGTGAGCGATCTCTATGCCACCGCTCCCCCGGCGGCGAGCACCCCGGGCTTCACCGCGATGCTCACGATCGCGTTCACGCTCATCACGATCCTCATCGACGGTCTCGTCTCCGACCTCCGGGCTCCGAAGGTCGGCGGTGTGCTGTTGCTCGTGCTGTGGATGATTCCCGTCTACTTCGCCTCCCGTGAGGTCCGCTGGTGGCATATCGTCGCGATTCTCGCTGCGTTCCTGCTGCTCATGCTCAGCCCGTATCTGCCGGCCACACGGTGGAGGGGCGGACTGACCGCGGTCCTCGCCGGTGCGCTGGCTCTGGGCATCGGCCTCGGCCTTCCCTTGGCGCTGCCTCCCGTGCCGAGTCTGCCCGACCGGGCTTCGAACGGACAGGGCGATCTGACCGTGACGAACCCGTTCCTCAATCTCCGGCAGAACCTCGGCGACCGTGACGATGCCACGCTCTTCAGCTACGAGACGACGGGCGAGGAGTCGGATCCGATCCGCCTGACCTCGATCGATGACTTCGATGGGGAGAATTGGGCGCCGAGTGCCTTCGGCCTCGACCCCTTCGCGATCGCCACAGACGGCATGCCCTGGCCTGAGGGGATGCCGCGTGAGACGAACTTCAAGAACGAGACGATCGACGTGCGCGTCGGCGACAAGTACGACCAGCAGTACCTGCCTTCGCCCTATGCCCCGCAGCAGCCCAACGGTCTCGATCGGCGGTGGATCTTCGACGAGAAGACCCTGACGGTCGTCGGCAACGGTGAGAAGACCGGTGGCCTGAAGTACTCGATGGACTATCTCTCGCCGAACCCATCGGTCGATGACCTGAAGAATGCGACGCCGGTGAGCGAGAGCGATTTCGAGACCGAGCTCGCCGTGCCCGATTCCCTGCCGGACACCGTCAAGGAGACCGCCGAGCAGGTGACCGCCGATGCCGACAACCAGTGGGAGGCCGCGGTCCTGCTACAGGCATACTTCCGCAGCGGTGAGTTCGAGTACTCACTCGATGCCCCGGAACGCGCCAGCGGCGACGCGATCTCGGACTTCCTCAATGACAAGAAGGGGTACTGCGTCCAGTTCTCCTCGGCCATGACGATCATGGCCAGGACGATGGGAATCCCCGCCCGCATCGGCGTCGGCTTCGCCGGCGGCGACGAGGCCGACGGCGGCTACGACGTGAGCATGCAGGATTCGCACGCGTGGCCGGAACTCTACTTCGAGGGTGCCGGGTGGGTGCGCTTCGAACCGACTCCCGGCGGCCCGGCCGGAGATCCGCCGAAGTGGACTCTGGCCAGCGGCGCACAGGAGAACGACTCGGAAGACGAGTCGGAGTCCGCGAGCCCGAGCGAGGAGCCCTCCGACGAGGCTTCGGAGACCGCGGCCGGCGGTTCCGAAGAGCCCACCGAGGAAGAGACGTCCACACAGGCCGCACAACCGGCGGGCGCCGATCTGAGCACATACGTGTGGGGCGGCATCATCATCCTCGTGCTGCTGCTCCTGGCCGCGATGCCCGCGATCTGGCGGTCGATCCTGCGGTCGCGGCGGACGAACGATCCGACGGACCTCGAGGCCGTGTGGACCGAGGTCCGCGCTCTCGCCACCGACTACGGGCAGAGCCTCGACCCGAGCGGGACGCTGCGGTTCAACGAGCTCATCCTCGCCGGTGCGGCGGGTTCGGCCGGGTCCGGTGCTTCGGGTTCGGCCGGGTCCGATACGGCCGGTGCCACAGGTTCGACAGGTTCCAGTGCCGCTGGTTCGGCAGGATCCGACGCTGCCGAGTCGGGGGCGTCGAACGCCGCGAGTCCCGCAACCGGAACCGAGACATCGTCCGACGCGGCCGGAAACGGAGCGGCTGCGGCCGATTCGGGAGCCGTCGCAGCAGATTCCGGGGACGGTACTCCGACACGGAAATCGGCCGCCGAGGTGGCTGCCGGGTCCTCGTCGGGAGGCGGTGCGGCCGGAACGACGTCGTTCGGATCCTCGGATGAGCGTCTGCGACGTCTGCGCAGTCCGGCGCCGACGCAGCCGGATGCCGGGGACCGGGACGATACCGCGCTGTCGGCGTTCGTCGATGCCCTCGAGGCGCAGCGTTACGGTGCCGCGTCCGAACCGCTCGATTCCTCCGAGGTGAGTGCGCTCATCGATGAGGTCGGTACGGATCTGTCCGAACGGGCGACTCCGGGCAGTCGGATCTCGGCGAAGATCTGGCCGGCCAGCCTCTTCAACCCGCCGAAGTGACAGGCGGGTGAACGTCACCGGCCCGTGCCGGCGGCCAGCGCACGGGCCGTCCCCTCAGAGCACAGTGTGTCTCACCCACCGTGTGCCGGGTGAGTCGACCTCAGTGAGTGCCGATTCAGTCGCGCTCAGCGTGTGCCCAGTCCATCTCGCGCTCAGCATGTGCCCGATCTGTCGCACTCAGCGAGTGCCCGGTCCATCTCGCGCAGGGCGAGGAGTCCGCGGGCTGCGGCGATCGGTTTGACGAGCGGAAGCTCGCCGAATCGGTAGTCGGCCCCGCGGACGAGGCGCTCACCGAGGTCGGGGCGCATCTGCCAGAGATGTTCGCGGGCCTTTTCGGCGTGATGGGAGTTCGAGACGATGCAGATGGTCGACTCGGGCAGGAGCACCTCATCGATGAGCGCTGTCGCCCTGGCGATGTTCTCCCAGGTCGACGTGCTCTCCGTCTCTAACAGCGCCCTGCCGACAAAGCCGAGTTCGTCGCGGGCATAGTCATCGAGCAGGCGAGCCTCGGGCACAGCGCCGGCGACGGAGCCTCCGCAGAAGATCACCACCGGTGAGCCGGCGGCCGGGTCGATCGAACGCAGGCCGGCCCTGACCCGAAACCGGTTGAGCCCGTTGGCCTTCGTGCCGCGGTTGCGGTATCCGAGCACCACAACGATCTGATCGCTCCCGCTTCCCGCGGTGGGTCCTCGTACGGTGTGCTCTCCGCCCGCGGCGCCTCGCACGGCACCTCCGCGAGCGGAGTCCGACCCGCCCCCGACGCCTCGCACCGCACCCCCTCCGGCGTGCTCTCCGCCCGCGGCGCCTCGCACGGCACCTCCACCGGCGAGGTCCGACCTGCCGGCAGCGGAGTCCGACCCACCCCCGACGCCGCGAGAGCCGAGCCGGCGCCAGCTCGAACGCAGATGGCTGAGCTCTCCGAAGGCGAATACTGCCGCGATCAGCCCCAGGCCGACCCCGGCTCCCGTGATCATCCAGCGTCGCCTCGCCGGCCACACGGTGCGACTGTCTATCGGAAGTGCATGCGTACTGTTTTTCATCACTACGTGTGCACTTCCGATAGACAGTCGCCCCAATGCGCCCGCAGACAGTCGCCTTCGAGCAGGCGATCGCCCCCGAGCAGACTGTCGCCCGAAGCCGCCGGTGGACGCCCCACGTGGAAATCGGCGCCCGGCTGTGCTTCGGCCGGAGAAGCGGACTCAGAAACGTGTCGAGAGGCGCCGGCCGAAGCTGGCGCAGAACCACGCACGGCCGAACCGGGCATAGAAAAAGGCACCCTCAGAATGAGAGTGCCTTGATCCTCAGGGACCGATGTCATTCGCCGCGCTGGCGCTTTTCCCACCGGTCTTCGAGACGGCTCATGAACCCGGCGCTGCCCTTGGACTCGGACTTCGAGCCGACGTTCTTCGTCTCGGTCTGGGTGGTGTGCGTGCGACCCGGACGGCTGAACGCCCAATACATGCCGACGACCATGAGACCGAAGCCGACGACGCCGAGGGCGATGAACCACATCGAGGTGGACACGAGCGAGATCGCGAGGATCGTCGCGGCGAGTCCGGCCAGTGCGATGAGGATGCCGAGGACGAAGCGCTTGGCTGAGAATCCCGGGCCCGTGGCCGCGGCCTGCGTTTCCGAGATATTGCGTGCAAAACGGGGGTCTTCACTGCGCAGCTGCTGCTCCAGTTGATCCAACAGCTGCTGTTCGTGATCGGAGAGTGGCATCTCGAACCCCCGTTTCCCTACTCAAGACTTTGAAACAATCATAGTCTCTGAGCACCGAAAAAACATCTCGGGAGGCCATTGGAGTGCGGATTCTCACTGGGTCTTCAGACTATGGCCCGGCTCACCGCCTACGAGTCGTCGCTGCGTTTGCGCAGAAGCGAGGCCTGCGAGATCGCTGCGGTCCCGAACCGCCGCCTCACCTCGTCGAGCGCCACCTCGGCCTCACGCCCCGAATGCTCGGGTTCATCCAAGGTCGCCTGCCGTCCGGTGGCGGCGAAGTCGATGAGTCCCGCCGCGCGCATTCCGAGCAGGCGCACTCCCTGGGTGCGCTGCTCGCGCAGCGTGCGCATCGCCGGGCGCAGCGCCTCGTACATCTCCCGGGCCAGGTCCGTCGGCGCCGGCAGCGTCACCGACCGCGACAGAGTGGTGAAATCGCCGAGGCGGTACTTCAGCCCCAGTGTCGTTGCCACCTTGCCCTCGGCACGCACCCGGTAGGCGACCTTGTCGGCCAGGCGCAGCAGTTCGTGTTCGAGCACATCGAGGTCCCAGAGGTCTTCGGGGAAGGTGTGCTCGGCGCTGATCGAGTGCTCCTTGGCCTGCCGGTCGAATCCGGAGGAGTCCTCACCGTGGGCGGCTCGCCACAGCGCGTGCCCGTGGGCGCCGAAGACGCGCGCCGCCCACGCTTCGTCGACGTCGGCGAGGTCACCGATGAGGCGGATTCCGTAGCGGGAGAAGGCCTGCTGCGTCTTCTCCCCCACCCCCGGCAGGGCTTCGATCGGCATCGGGTCGAGGAAGTCCTGAGTCGCGGCGAGCGGAACGAGCAGCTGCCCATCGGGTTTGGCCCGGGCGGAGGCGAGCTTGGCCACCACCTGACTGCCGGCGATCCCGACCGAGGCACTCAGGCCGGTCCGTTCCTTGATCTTCGCGCGCAGCTCGGACGTGATCGTCACCGGAGAACCGAGGCGGCGCACCGCACCGGAGACGTCGATGTACGCTTCGTCGACGCTGACCTGTCGGACGTCGGGGGTGACCTCGGCGACGAGGTCGAAGACCTGCCGGGAATAGGTGGAGTACAGGCCGTGGGAGGGTGGGATCACCTCGGCAATGGGGCACAGGTTCATCGCCCGGGACATGGGCATGGCCGCATGGACGCCGAACTCCCGGGCCTCGTAGCTGGCCGAGACCACGACGCCGCGGCCGCTGCGACCGCCGACGATGACAGGTCGGCCGATGAGCTGGGGTCGGGTGAGGAGTTCGACGGAGACGAAGAACGAGTCCATGTCGAGGTGGAGCATCGTCGCCCCGGTGTCGTCCGTGCCCAGACGGCTGAGGTCGCCGCCGGAGCGTGACAGCTGCTTGCGACTCATCGCCTCCCCCTCGGACTCGTTCCTTTCGGCCCCGGAGAGCTCTCCGGGTATTCTTGAAGCATGGTATCGCGCACCGCTGTCATGACACTGCCCATCGCCGTCGCTCTCGCCCTCGCGGGGTGCTCGTCGGGCGATTCGGGCGCCGACGATTCGACCCCGAAGGCCGAGCAGAGCTCCGCCGCCGAGGCGACTCCGACGGAGACCCAGAGTGCATCAGCAGAAGCCTCGACCGATGCCACGGGATCCGATTCCGACACCTCGAACGACGTCAAGGACCTGCCTGACTACATCAAGCCGTACCCGAAGTCGGAGGTGCTCTCGGCCTCGGTCGTCAAGGCCCACAACGACAAGGATTCGAAGCTTCCCGAACAGGTCAGCCTCGTCGTCCGCGCGAAGGCCGATGCGAAGGACGTCTTCGAGTTCTACGAGAAGGAGCTCGGCAAGGCGAAGTTCGAGCCGCTCGGAGATGAGACGAAGACGAAGAGCGGACGCGTGGTCAACTTCACGAACACGGACAACGACAGCGTCCTGGTCGTCACGGTCGCCGAGGACTCCGAGGACAAGGCACAGTCGATCGTCACCGTCGGCGGAAACATCGCTTCATGACCTCGCACCATCCCCTGAGTCCGGGAGGACAATCCGCCCAGTCCTCACGGCCGGTCGCCGAGCTCGATTCCCCGCAGTCGATCGCCGCCGAGGTGTCCGCGCAGCTCGAAACCTTCCTCGCCGAGAAGGCCGCCCAGTTCGAGGCCATCTCCCCCGATGCTGCGGCGATCGGTGAGTCACTCACCGCTTTCACTCGCGGCGGCAAACGGATCCGTCCTGTCCTGCTGTGGTGGGGCTTTCAGCTCGCCGGCGGACGCGTGTCCGGAAGCGCCGATCGGTCCGCGAACCCCGCGAACCCCGTGAATCCCGCGAACCCGGCCAACCCCGTGAATCCCGCGAACCCGGCCAACCCCGCGACCACCGCCGCTGGTCTCGCGCAGGCCGCAGGATCGCTCGAGCTGCTTCATGCCGCGGCACTCATCCACGACGATGTCATCGACCATTCCGACACCCGCCGCGGCCAGCCGTCCCTGCACCGCCAGTTCGAATCCCGACATGGTCGGCAGGGTCTGCGCGGGGATGCCGAATCGTTCGGCGTCTCGGCCTCCATCGTCATCGGCGACATCTGTCTGGCGCTGAGCGAGGAGCTGTTCGAACGTGCGCAGGAGACGCTCGGCGGAAACACGCGTGCCCGCGAACTGCGGGGCACCGTCCGCCGCGATGTCATGGTCGGCCAGTACCTCGACGTGCTCGCCGAGGTGATCGCCCTCGACGATGACCGCATCGGCGAGCGGGCGTGGGAGGTGCTGAGCTTCAAATCAGCGAAGTACTCGGTCGAGCAGCCGCTCCTCCTCGGTGCGGCCCTGGCCGGAGCGGACGACGATCTGCTTGATGAGATCTCCGACTTCGGCCTGCCCCTCGGTCAGGCCTTCCAGCTGCGCGACGACGTGCTCGGAATCGCCGGCGACCCGCAGGCCACAGGCAAACCGGCCGGGGACGACATCCGCGAGGGAAAGCGAACCGTGCTCATCGCCGAGACCGTGGCCCGGATCTCGCCCGCGCAGTTCGATGTGCTCGCCTCCCGCTTGGGCGATCCGGATCTCACCGACGCCGAGGTGGCCGAATGCGTGGAGATGATCACCTCATCGGGCGGCCTGGCCGCCGTCGAGGCCTTCATCGAGGACAAGCACGCCCGCGCGCAGAATCTCGTCGACACTTGGGCAGCGGCAGGGACCGAGGCAACAAGGCCCGGAACAGCAGGGTCCGGGTGGGCGACAGAGACGTCCATGTCGGAACCGACGACCGCGTCGGCAGCCGATTCGGATCCGACCGCCTCGGCGAGGGTCCGGATCGGAGCTCCCGCACAGGAGCGGTTGAAGGAGTTCGCGACGGCACTGAGCTACCGCGCGAGCTGACCCGCTCCCCGACTCAGCACCGGGATCAGCACGGCCGGGTTCACATCACCGCGCGGAATTCCCACGCCTTGACTCGGCGCCGGGTCCCACTCGGCGCCGGGTCCCACTCAGAACGCGAGTGCCCCTCAGAACGCAGGGACCTCTCAGAACACAGGGACCCCTCAGAACGCGAGTGCCTGGGCGCGGCGCCTGACTTCCTTGCGGTTGCCGGCGCGGAGCAGATCGATGGGGCGACCGGGCAGCGACTCATCGGGCGTGAAGAGCCAGATGATCGCCTCTTCGTCGTCGAACCCGGCGTCGTGGAGCGTACTCAGTGTGCCCTTGAGCGGTGTGACGACCTCGCCGTCCTTGAAGAAGGCCAGGGGCACCTGCATCACCTTGGGCTTGCCGATCTTGATTCCGCAGATCGCGTCGTCTTCGAGCAGCCTCCGCACCTGGGAGATGCTCAGCCCGGTCAGTTCGGCGATGTCGGGCAGCGGGGCCCAGTCCTGGACGAGTTCTTCGGTATTCACGCCTCCAAGGGTAGCAATATTTGCCAGAAACACCCCGCCATGCGGGGCCGAATGCTCGGGTCGGCCGCGGGCAATCGTTAGGCTGGTGACCGTAGCTTCCCCATTCGACATGAAGTCAACAGGTGTACAGATGACACGACCGCGACGGAATCAGCAGACGCCCATCACGGCCGCTCCTGACATCCGCGCCGCCTCGAAGGTGAATTCGACCGGTCCGATCCCAGGAGCCGATCGCGTCGACCCCGAATCCGCCATCCCCACCGAGGCCACCGACCCTGTCGCCGCCGATTCAGATACGACCGACCCCCGCGCCGAGGCGACCCCCGCCGGCGCTGCAGACGACGCACCCGACAGGGCGACAGGCACCACCCCCGACGGCATGCCCGGCACAGCAGCTGACGACGACCCGACGGCCGCCTCGGCGGGTTCGACCGTCCACCCGGAACCGACCGACGGCGCACCCGAAGCCGACCCACCCGAGTCCGACCCGGCAGCCGCCTCGGCGAACCCTCCGACCGGGCCACAGTGGATCTCGGGTACGGCGGGAGCGACGGTTCCGGTCACGCACGGCGGCCGCACGTACAAGGCCAAGCAGGGCGACACCCTCTACGGGGTTGCGAGCAAGCACGGAGTGTCCGTGCCGGCCCTGGCCGAACTCAACCGCATCTCGCCGCGGCAGAACCTCCACCAGGGGCAGGTGCTGTCCCTGCCGGAGAAGAACGACCTGCCCGATGAGGACCCCTCGCATGTCGTCGCACCCGGTGAGACACTGCAGGGCATCGCCGCCCGGCACGGCATCTCGGCCTCGACCCTGCGCCGGGCCAATGCGATGGGCGATGACTCGTATCTCACGGTCGGCGAGCTGCTCCTGCTGCGTCCGTCGACGGCACGCCCGCGCCGGGCCGCACCCGAACCGCCGCGCGACATCCCCCGTGTGGCCGCCAGTGCCCAGGTCGAGGGCATCCGTCCCTCGGTCCTCCACGCGGCCCGCCTGAACAAGTACACCCTGCTGCACCGCCGTCATCCGGCCCCGGCTCAGGCCAAAATCATCGTCGCCCGCGTCGCCGAGGAGCTCGGAGCCGATCCCGCACTCATGCAGGCGGTGGCCCACCAGGAATCGGGGTTTCAACACACGACGGTCTCGGCCGGCAACGCCATCGGCATCATGCAGGTCACCCCGCGTTCGGGTCGCTGGGCCTCAGACATCGTCGGCCGCGGACTCGACCTGCTCGACATCGCCGACAACATCGTCGCCGGCACCGTCATCCTCGGCTGGCTCATCGAAACCGCCGAATCCGAGAACGAAGCACTGGCCGGGTACTACCAGGATCTGCGCTCGGTCCGCGCCGACGGTCTCCTGCCGGAGACCAAGGCCTTCGTCCGAACCGTGCAGCTCCAGCGCACCCGAATGCAGGAGGCCCTGTGAGCACCCGTCCTGATCCGCTCATCGGCACGGTGCTCAACGAGCGCTACCGGATCGATGCGAAGATCGCCCGCGGCGGCATGGCCATGGTCTATCGCGGCACCGATCTGCGCCTGGATCGCGAGATCGCGATCAAGGTCATGCACGAACACCTCATCTCCGATGACACATTCGTCGAACGCTTCCGCCGGGAGGCGATCAACGCCGGGCGGCTGACCCATCCGAACCTCGTGGCCATCCACGACCAAGCACGTGACGGCGACGTCGTCTACCTCGTCATGGAGCACCTGCCTTCGGTGACGCTGCGCCGCGAGCTCAAGCACCGCGGCACCTTCACCCCGAGGCAGGCCATCGTCGTCCTCGACGCGATCCTCGCCGCCCTCGAGGCGGTGCATTCGACGGGCATCATCCACCGTGACCTCAAGCCCGACAATGTGCTGCTGGGCACCGACGGGCAGGTCAAGCTCGCCGACTTCGGCCTCGCCCGCGCGGTGACGACGGCGACGACGACGAAGACGCTCATCGGCACCGTCGGCTACGTCGCCCCCGAACTCGTCACCCGTGCCGGGGCCGATGCCCGCACCGACCTCTACACGGTCGGCATCATGTTCTACGAGATGCTCACCGGCACCCAGCCCTACACCGACGATGTGCCGATCCAGGTTGCCTACCGGCATGTCCATGACACGGTTCCGCCGCCCTCGGAGGTCGTGCCCCGGCTGAGTCCGCGCCTCGACGCCCTCGTCCTGTGGGCGACGTCGAAGGAACCCGAGGACCGTCCCGCCGATGCCGCCCAGTTCCGCCTGGCACTGGCCGAGGCGCGAGCCGAGATGTCCGAAGCCGAACTCGACCTCGGCGACCCGGCGATCGCCGCCGGTGAGCACTCCCCCGTGCTCACCGCGAGCATCGACCTCGGCGAGGAGGTCCCGAAGGAGAAGAAGTCCCGGACCGACGAGATCCCGTACCTCGAGGGTGAGGACGACGAAACCGGCGCCGAGGCGGCCGATGACGACAGTGCCGACGCTCCGTCCGGTGCGGCGGGAGGAGCCGGTGCCGCCGCTGGAACCGGTGTCGCTGCCGCCGCTGCCGGAATCGGCGGTGTCACCGCCGCCGTGACCTCGGGCGACGAGTCGGAGGACGGCTCCCTCGACGATGACAGCGGTGACGATGCGGCCGGCGCCGGTGCGGCCGGCGTCGGTGCGGCCGGCGTCGCGGCCGGAGCAGGCGCAGTCGGCGCTGCCTCGGGCAGCGGTTCAGGATCTGGGTCTGGATCAGGTTCCGGGTCCGGTGGCGACGCGGCGGATCGGTCCGACGACGAATCGGATGACGATGACAAGGCCGCGGTCGCGGCCGCCGCCGCACCCGCCTCGGCGAAGGCATCGAAGACACGCCGTCGACGTCGTCGTGTGCTCGCCTCGCTCGTCGCGGTCGTGGCCGTCTTGGCTCTCGTGGCCTGGCTCGTCATCGCTAACCTGCCTGAACCCACATCGATCGTGCCGGGCCAGCTGGCCGGCAAGAAAGTCGACGAGGTCACCTCGCAACTCGAGGACAACGACCTCAAGGCCGAACCCAAGAAGGTCTTCGACGACTCCGTTCCGGCCGGTGAGGTCATCGGCACCGAACCGGTCAGCGGTTCCGAACTCGCCCCGGACTCAACGGTCACGGTTGTCGTGTCCAAGGGCGAGCAGAAGTTCGCCGTGCCCAAGCTCGAAGGACTCAGCAGGTCTGACGCCGAGGCGGCACTGAAGAAGGCGAACCTCGCTGTCGGCAAGGTCGACGAGAAGTACAGCGACTCGGTCGGCAACGACCAGATCATCTCGGCATCGAAGAAGCCCGGCGAGAAGCTGTCGAAGGGCGAGAAGATCGACCTCGTCGTCTCCAAGGGCGTGGCGCCGACACCGGTGCCCAATGTCGAGGGACTGACCTTCGACGCCGCCTATGCGACGCTGGCCAAGCGCGGATTCCGCGTCGGCAAGGACGAAGTGTTCTCCGATGACGTGCCCAAGGGCAAGGTCGTCTCGCAGTTCCCGAAGAGCTCCGAATCGAAGCCGGCGAACTCCCTCATCATCGTCCGTGTCTCCAAAGGCAAGGAGAAGACGGATGATGACAAGAAGGACGAGAAGAAGGATGAGAAGTCCAAGGACGACGACAAGAAGAAGGACGAGTCGAAGGACAAGAAGGACTGAGTCGTCCTGCTCCGACCGTGTCCTAGTCCGATTTTCTCCTGGGCCGACCGATGTCGGCTCGGCCCAGCAGATATACCGGTGGCCCCACAGCTGAACTGCGGGGCCACCGGTCTTGTCTCTGTTCGAACGTTTCGTTCAGCGCCGGAGTGACTCGCTCGGCTCGAGTGACTCGGACGGCTCGAGTGACTCGGACGGCTCGATCGCTGCGAACTGCTCGAATGTGTCATTCAGTTCCTGCGGGTGAGGTACTCCGCGACCTGGAACGCCATCTCCAGCGACTGATCGTGGTTGAGGCGGGGATCGACGAGGGTCTCGTAGCGCCGACGCAGGCCTTCGTCGTCGATCTCCGTGGCGCCGCCCATGATCTCGGTGACGTCGTCGCCGGTGAGTTCGATGTGCAGGCCGCCGGGAATCGTGGCGGCCTCTCCGTGGGCGTTGAAGAACCCTTCGACTTCGGCCATGACGTCTTCGAACCGGCGGGTCTTGTAGCCGGTGTTCGAGGTGATCGTGTTCCCATGCATCGGATCGCAGACCCAGGTGACGTGCGGCAGCTGATCGCCGATGCCGGCGAGCAGCTTGGGCAGGGACTCACCGATCTGGCCGGCACCCATCCGCGTGACGAAGGTCAGGCGGCCGGGTTCGGCGTCCGGGTCGAGTTTCTCGGCCAGGGCCAGGGCGTCGTCTGCCGTGGCCGTGGGTCCGAGCTTCACACCGATCGGGTTGCGCACCTTCGACAGGAAGTCCACATGCGCTCCGTCGACCTCACGGGTGCGTTCGCCGATCCACAGGAAGTGACCGGAGACGTCGTAGGCATCGCCGGTGCGCGAGTCGATGCGGGTCAGCGCGCGTTCGTACTCGAGCAGCAGCGCCTCGTGGGCGGCGTAGAACTCGGTGGTCTTGAGCGCATCGAAATCGGCTCCGCAGGCATCCATGAAGCGGATGGCGCGGTCGATCTCGCGCGCGGTCTGCTCGTAGCGCTGGTAGCCGGGGTTCGACGCGAGGAAACCGCGGTTCCAGTCGTGGACGAAACGCAGATCCGCGAAGCCGCCCTGGGTGAAGGCGCGGATGAGATTGAGCGTCGAGGCGGACACGTGGTACGCCTTGAGCAGTCGTTCCGGGTCGTGGCGGCGGGACTCTTCGGTGAATTCGTAGCCGTTGACGATGTCGCCGCGGAACGACGGCAGGGTCACGCCGTCGCGGGTCTCCATATCGGCCGAGCGAGGCTTGGCGAACTGACCTGCCATACGGCCGATCTTCACCACGGGCATCGAACCGCCGTAGGTGAGCACGGCCGCCATCTGCAGAACCGTCTGCACACGGGCGCGGATCTTGTCCGCCTGCGCACCGTCGAAGGACTCGGCGCAGTCACCGCCGGCGAGGACGAATGCCTCTCCTCGCGAGGCGGCGGCGATGCGCTGCTTGAGCACATCGGCTTCGCCGGCGAAGACCAGAGGAGGTGAGGTTCGCAGATCTGTGAGGACCGTCTCGAGCGCAGCGCCGTCGAGATACGTCGGCTGCTGCTTCGGGTCCATCTCACGCCAGTCGTCGAGACCGCGAAGATTGTCATTGCCGGCAGCGGCGATTTCTCTGTTGGACAGCACTGGATCGGTGTGGAGGCTCACTGTTTCACTTTCATGGGTTCTCTGTTCCGGTCTCGAAGTCCTCGGCCGAGACGTTGTCGAGGAAGTCCCTGAACTGGGCGACTTCATCTTCGTCGGCTTCGGGAGCTTCGATGCCGGACTCTTCGAGCAGTTCTGAGTCGACGTACACGGGGCAGTGCGCGGTCAGCGCGAGCGTCACTGCATCCGAGGGGCGGGCGGAGATCGACTTCCCGTCGTTCGTATTCAGCTCGGCCAGGAAGATCTGACCGTCCTTGCCGGTGATCGTCACGTCATCGAGCTCGGCCTCGTACTTCGCGAGGACGTCGAGCAGAAGAGCATGTGACATCGGCCGTGGAGGAGTCAGGCCCCGCTGTGCGATCGAGAGCGCATTGGCTTCGATCGCTCCCACCCAGATGGGCAGGTAGTAGGCGGGTTCGCTGGCTTTGAGCAGGAGGATCGGTTGGTTGGCGGGCATTTCGATGCGGACGCCGACAACCTCGACTTCGACTTTGGACATTTTCCCCCGGTCAGGAGCGCGGACGCTGCTGGAAGATCATACGGAACTTGCCGATCTGCACATCGGCGCCGTTCTGCAGTTCGATGGAATCGATGAGCTGCCGACCGACATAGGTGCCGTTGAGCGATCCGGTGTCACGCAGAGTGAAGCCGCTGGGTGTGCGGATGAACTCGGCATGCTTGCGCGAGACGGTGACGTCGTCGAGGAAGATGTCCGCGTTCGGGCTGCGGCCCACGGTCACCACATCAGTGTCGAGCAGGATCTGCGAGCCCGAGTCCGGACCCGAGACGACGACGAGGAGAGCGTCGGCGTCCTGCAGACCGTCGAGGTCGGGCACCGGGTGGATCTCGCCGGTGTGCGGATCCAGAATTCCCTGGAACTGCTGGCTGCCCGAATCGCTCATCTGATCGTAGTTCCCTTCGGCCGGCCCGCCCTGCGGCTGGCCCGACTGTGGCTGGCCCGACTGTGGCTGATTGGGGTCGGCCTGGCCGTTCTGACCGACGCCGTTCGAACCGTACTGCTGCGGGGCACCGCCCTGCTGTGCGTAGCCGCCGGGCTGGTTTCCCTGCTGGCCGTACTGTCCGGCGCCGTTGGAGCCGTACTGCGGCTGGCTGCCCTGCGGCTGTCCGGACTGCGGCTGGCTGTAGCCCTGCGGCTGGCTATATCCCTGCGGCGGATACTGGCTGCCTTGCGGCTGGCTTCCCTGCTGGCCGTACTGTTGCTGACCCTGGCTGCCCTGACCGTTGCCCGCATAGGGCTGGCTGGCCGGCTGCGAGGCACCGTAGGTCTGGCCTGCCTGCGGCGTGCCGCCGTAGTTCTGACTCGCCTGCGGCGTGCCGCCGTAGCTCTGGCCGCCGCCGTATTGCGGTGCCTGCGGGGCATCGTTGCTCGGCTGACCGTAGGCCTGCGCGTTGCCCTGGCCGTTGTTGCCCTGGCCGTTCTGGTCGACCTGCTGGTTCACACGGGTGGCCGAATCATCGTCGCCGTTGGTGTCGGCGCCGAACGGGAATTTCTTCGACTGCGGCACCTGGCCGTTGTCGTACCAGGGCTGCGAGGGGGCCGGACGATTCTGATCGTGGTTCTGCGACATTACGCCTCCTCGCTCTCAATGAGCTCTTTGTACTGCTCGCTGTCCATCAGCGATTCCAGCTGTTCCGGTTCGCTGAGTTCGACAAGATACATCCACCCGTCTTCGAAGGGCGACGAATTCACTGTTTCCGGGGAGTCGTCGAGCGACTCGTTGACCTCGGTGATGGTCCCAGAGACGGGCGCAATGAGGTCGGACACGCTCTTCGTGCTCTCGACCTCACCACAGGACTCGCCTGCGGTGATCGCATCGCCCACGGCCGGAAGGTCGACATAGACGACATCGCCCAGCTGCTCCTGCGCGAAATGCGTGATGCCCACGCGGACGACAGCGTTGTCATCCGTGGACGCAGCCCACTCATGGTCGCGCGAGTACCGGTAAGACACTGGATAATCCAGATCTGCCATGTCGACTCCTCTAGTTTGTCGGTGTACCAAGCATAGCCGCCTGGGCCACTTTCATAACAATCACGAAACGGAAATGTTACCGAGTCACCGGTCAGGCCCTGCCTGAGACCCGCTTCGTCGGTATCCACCTGGGATGATACCTGCTTTTCTAAGGTCACGGTACGTGGTTTTGGCACTTGGCCCGTCATCGGTATAAGCTGGTTCTCGTTGCCCACGAGGGAGTACGGTAACGGGCTATGGCGCAGCTTGGTAGCGCGCTTCACTGGGGGTGAAGAGGTCGTGGGTTCAAATCCCGCTAGCCCGACATTCCAATGTGTCGCGACATCGTTCCTTCGATGACGCGGCACATTCTTCGTTTTCCCCGCCGGACCTTCCGCACCTGACGAGTCGGACACGAAACCCTGGTTCGCGGATCGCCCGTACACCCTGATTCCCGAAACGGGTCCCCCGAAACTCTGAATCCCAGCTGCCCGAATCAGCACGGCCTCCGTTCCGGTGAGTCGAGTCGGTGAGCGAAGATCACCGTGAGCACTCCGACGAGCGCGAGGATGCTCAGACCCCAGCGCAGACCCACCTCGGCGGCGATGACGCCCACCAGCGGACTGGTGCCGAGGAACCCCACTCGCATCAGCCAGTTCACGAGCGTCACTCCCCCGGCACGCCCTACCCCGGGCAGCCTAGCGGCGGCGCCGAGCGCGCCGGGCACCAGCGTCGCCGAACCGAAGCCGAGCGCTGCCATCGACGCCAACAGCAGAACCGGTTCGTGCGCGAGGACGGCGCCGACCCCACCCAAGGTGATGAGACCGCCGCCGAGGCGGGCGATGCGACCGGCCCCGAACCGTGTCACGAGCACGTCCCCACTGAAGCGGCCGAGGCACTGAGAGCCGATGACGATGCTGAATGCGATCCCCGCCGAGGCGGCCGGCACGTCTGCGAAATCGACGGCGGCCAGCCCCGCCCAGTTGTTCGCGATGTCCTCGACGGCCGACCCGCAGATCGCGATGATCGCCAACGGCAGCGCCGCGAGGAGGACGACCCGCTTCGACCGCCGTGCACCCGAACCGTCAGCGCACTCGGCCGCTGAGCCGTCCGCGGACTCCCCCTCCGTCTGTCCGGAATCCGCATCGGCCACGCGCCGAGGTGACGCTGCGTCACCGATGAGCCGCCGTCCGATCAGTGTGAGGACGACCGCAGCGACCGCCATCGCGGCCAGCCACACGCGCATGTCGGCACCCGAACTCGCGGCAGCCGTGGCGGCCGCACCGCTGAGCAGTCCGCCGAGGCTCCACAGCGCATGCATCGAGGACAGGATGGTTCGGCCGAGCCGAGCCTGCACGGTGATGCCGACGACGTTCTGGGCGACGTCGACGATCGCATCGCAGCAGCCGAGCAGGAGCAGGCAGATCGCCATCATCACGCCGTTGACCGACCATGCGGTCGCGGCGGCCGCCAGGCCGAGCATGACAGTGCCGCCGATGACGACCCGGTCCGCTCCGAAGCGCGCGATGAGCGCCGCCGGCAGTGCCGAGGACAGCAGGGATCCTGCTGCGAAGCAGGCGACGACGAGTCCGAACTGCCAGGAACTCAGCCCGAGACGGTCGACCAGCAGCGGATACCACGGCAGGAGCGCGGCATAGATCGCGCCGTTGCCGGCGAACCAGAGCCCGACACCGGCGGCCGCCCGCGGACCCGTACCGGCGAAGCTCATACCCCGGACGTGGCCTTCGCCGCGCGCAGGTCCCGACCGGCCTGGCCGAGGATGAGCAGGGCGAGCAGCACTCCGATGAGGCTCAGCCACACGCCCTCGGTCATGAAGATGAGCACCATCGCGGCGAGCACCGGCACAAGGCGACGCAGCGACCACCACACGTAGCCGCCGAAGCTGGGCATGGCGACATTCGCCGAATCGGCCACGGACTTGACCATGAAGTTCGGCCCGTTGCCGATATACGTGATCGCTCCTCCCATCACCGCGCCGAGTGAGACGGCGATGAGCAGCGCCTCGGCGACTCCGGCGACTCGCGGCTCGCCGGGGACCTGGGCAGCCATCTCGAAGAACGTGACGTAGGTCGGGGCGTTGTCGAGGACGGAGGAGAGTCCGCCCGTGAAGACGAACAGCGAGATCTCGCCCAGAGGAATCTTATGGGCGACCTGGCCGAGGTAGGCCAGCGCGGGCATCATCGTGAGGAAGATGCCGATGAAGAGCGCCCCGACCTCGAGGATCGGCGTCCACGTGAACTTGTTGAGGTTGAAGCGGGCGCCTCGGTCACCGAAGAGGAACGAGGTCATCGCGGAGGCGAGCATGACGAGTTCGCGCCAGGGCACATATTCGGCGAAGCTCGCGTGACCGGCCTCGATCGCGTGGGCGTCGACGGAGGGGATGAAGGCGACCGCGATGATGATGATCGCGAGGAACACAAGGCCGCTGGCTCCGCGCAGGCCCAGCTTCGTCGCGTATTCGGCGTCCTTCGCCAGCGCCTCGGCCGGTTCCTTCGCGTACATCTTCGAATCGAGCGCATAGAAGGAGACGAGCAGCAGCGCGTTGACGAACAGCCAGTACGGCCACAGCCCGAACGTCCATTCGAAGGGCACCCCGCGCAGCATTCCGAGGAACAGCGGCGGGTCGCCCAGCGGGGTGAGCAGACCGCCGCAGTTGGCGACGATGAAGATCGTGTAGATGACGGTGTGTGTCCGGTGGGTGCGGTCCTGGTTCGTGTTGAGGATCGGGCGGATGAGCAGCATCGCCGCGCCCGTGGTGCCGATGAAGGAGGCGAGCACTCCCCCGACGGCGAGGAAGATCGTGTTGTTCTTCGGCGTGGCCTTGATGTCGCCGACGAGGAAGATTCCGCCCGAGGCGACGAAGAGGCTGCCGATGAGGACGATGAACTGGAAGTATTCGAGGAGCGCATGGGCGACGGTGCCGCCTTCTCCGCCGAGGAGGAACCACACCGCGATGGGAACGCCGAGGAGGAGGGCGACGATGAGTTTGACGAGGTTGCGGTCCCAGATCTTCTCCGTGGCCGGGATCAGCGGGAGCACTGCGATGCACCCGAGCAGAAGCACGAACGGAATGATGCTCCACCAGGCCACGACCATGCGGGCCCTCCTTCACTGACTGTCGACGGGCGCACCCGTCGTGTCGACTCTGACCGAATCCGACTCTACTGGACCGCTGCGACGGTCGACGGAGCGGGCCTGCCGGAGCGAGTCGGCCAGGTGGACGAGACCTTCGCCGAGGCGGGGCTCAGCTGACGGAGATCAGGCCTCGGTGGTCTTCGCGTCCGTCCGGGACTCATCCGCGCGGGCACCGTGAGTGGAGGTCCCGTCCATCAGGGTCCCGTCTATCAGGGTCCCGTTAGTACGGGACCCACCATTGTGGGCAGACCCGGTGTGGGCAGACCCATTGTGGGCGGACCCGGTGTCGTGGCCGAGCGCCGGCTCGGTCTCTGCCCCATCGGCCGCCTCGGCGGAGGCTCTCGGCTTCTTCAACCCGATGACGAGGCCTGCGATGGCGAGAACGAAGCACACGGCGACTCCGATGGTCAGCCCCGGTGCGGCCTGATACCCGGCTGCCAGAGCCTTGAAGCCGATGAGGCCGACGGTCGAGTAGATCGTCGCCCACATCGCGCCGCCGACGGCGAGCGCCGGAATGTACCTGCGGTAGCTCATCCCCGTCGTGCCGGCGGCGAGGTTGAGCACCGTCTGGACTCCGATCATGATGAAGCTCACCGCGATCACGGGAGCTCCAAAGCGTTCGATCATGCTCTCGGCCTTGCGGTACTTCGGTCCCGACATGAGGCGATCGACGCGTTCGATCTTGCGGATGCCTGTGCGCGCCAGGCGTCCGAGCAGAAAGGTTCCGCCGGCACGGGCAAGGATGATGCCGAACAGGATCAGCCAGGTGACAGCGATCGGGAACGACCACTCGAGCGGGTTCATCGTGGGTGTGCACTCCTCTTGTCTGGTACCCGCCCATCATAACCTGCTGAGGTTAGGTTTCCCTCACCGGCGCCGCTGTCTCACCTCAGACGAGTTCTCCTCCGAGGTAGACCGCGTCCACCCGGTTCTCGATGCCGCGGACGTCGGCCGTGCGCAGGTCACCACCCACGACGACGAGGTCGGCAAGACCGCCCTCACCGAGGTGGCCCACCCGATCATCGTCGAGCACGCGAGCGGACACCGAAGTGCCGGCGGCGAGCGCCTCGACCGTTGAGAGCCCCACCTCGGCGAGGAGGCTGATCTCCTCGAGGTTCTCCCCGTGCGGGCCGACTCCGGCATCGGTGCCCAGAGCGATCGGCACGCCTGCCTCGTGGGCGCGGGCGATCGATTCCCGGTGGGCCTCGACCACACGGTGGGCCTTGTCCACGACGGACGGCGGCAGGCCGGCCCCCGCCTCGGCGGCTTTGATGACTGCCTGCGGGGCCTGCAGGGTCGGGACGAGGTAGGTGCCGTGTTCGAGCATGAGGTCGATGGCCTCCTCGTCGAGGAAGATGCCGTGCTCGATCGAACGGACACCGGCGCGCACGGCGTTCTTGATCCCCGGTGCGCCCTGGGCGTGGGACATGACATGGGCGCCTTGGGCGGCCGCCTCGGCGACGATGACGGCGATCTCGCCCTCGGTGAACTGGGAGTGCCGGGGGTCGTCCCGGGGTGAGAGCACACCGCCGGTGGAGCAGATCTTGATGTGGTCGGCGCCTGCCCGCAGCAGCTCGCGGGTCTTCCGCTGGACGCCTTCGAGTCCGTCGGCCACGCCTGAGGGGCGGCCCGGGTGGGGCGAGAGGAACGGGGATTCGGCGCCGGAGACGAGGTGGAAGTCTCCGTGCCCGCCCGTCTGGGACATGATGTTGACCGCGATCGACAGGCGCGGGCCCCGCACGATTCCGGTCTCCACGGCGACCTTGGCTCCGAGGTCGGTGCCTCCGGCGTCGCGCACCGTGGTCACTCCGCCCTTGAGGGTGGCCTCCATATGGGCGACCGAGTTGTAGAACTGCAGCGAGAACGGGTCGTGGAAGTTCGAGGTGGATGCGGCTCCCGAACTCGTCAGGTGCACGTGGCAGTCGATGACGCCGGGGATGATCGTCTTGCCCGTGCAGTCGACGAAGTCGTCCCCGGCGTCGTGCGAGCCCTGACCGTCTTCCGTCACCGAGGCGACCCGGCCGGAGTCGATGACGACGTCGCGGGTGCCGGAGAGGAAGCGGGTGCCGTCGAAGACGGTGGCGTGGGACAGGACGGTGGACATGGGGCGGACTCCTCATCATTGACGATCAGCTGGCGGTCGGTGCCGGTGCGGCATCGGCTCGTCCTTCACATCTATCACGGACGGACACCGATGACGAAAGGCGCGAGATGCGTCCGTGACATCTGTTCATGTTCACGACACCTTCACAGGCTATGGTCACCGGCGATGTCAGTCGGCGGCGCCCGCCGCGGACTGTTCCCGATCGACCCGGAAGACACGTGAGAGACTACGCACCGCAGTTCCCAGCACCCCCTCGACCTCGTGAGGACCGCACCCTCATCGACGTCCTCTTGCAGACCGCCGGCGATCATCCCGATCAGCCCGCCCTCGACGACGGCACCCGCGTGCTCAGCTATCGCGAGCTCGTCATCGCCATCCGCGACCTCGCCCTGCACATGGCCGAGGCCGGCATCGGTCCCGGTGACAAGGTCGGCATCCGTGTTCCCTCGGGCTCGGTCGATCTGTACCTGGCGATCCTCGCCACCCTCATGCTCGGCGCCGCGTACGTTCCCGTCGATGTCGACGATCCCGATGAGCGGGCCCGCACCGTATTCACCGAGGCGGCCGTGACCGGAGTCATCACCGCCGGGTCCCGCATCGAATCCCGGAACGACCGCGGACCGCTGGAGCGCTCCGAACTGCGTTCGCCCACACCCGACGACGACTGCTGGGTGATCTTCACCTCCGGTTCGACCGGCACCCCGAAGGGTGTGGCCGTGACCCATCGCAGCGCCGCGGCCTTCGTCGACGCCGAGGCTGCTCTGTTCTGCCGGCCGGAACCGCTGGGCCCCGGGGACCGGGTGCTCGCGGGCCTGTCCGTGGCCTTCGACGCCAGCTGCGAGGAGATGTGGCTGGCGTGGCGCAGCGGTGCCTGCCTCGTGCCCGCCCCACGCGCCCTCGTGAAGTCCGGAATGGATCTGGGGCCGTGGCTGTCCTCACGGCAGATCACCGTCGTCTCGACCGTGCCGACCCTGGCCGCCCTGTGGCCGGCCGAGAGTCTCGCCAACGTCCGGCTGCTCATCTTCGGCGGCGAGGCCTGTCCCCCGGAGCTTGGCCGGAGGCTGAGCGATGATGACCGTGAGGTGTGGAACACGTACGGGCCCACCGAGGCCACCGTCGTCGCGTGCGCGGCCATGCTCGACGGTTCCGACCCGGTGCGCATCGGGTTGCCGCTGACGGGTTGGGCTCTGGCCGTCGTCGATGTCGATGGTGTTCCCGTGTCCGAAGGCGAGACCGGAGAGCTCATCATCGGCGGGGTCGGGCTGGCCCGCTATCTCGACCCGGCCAAGGATGCCGAGAAGTTCGCTCCCATGCCCACTCTCGGCTGGGAGCGGGCCTACCGGTCCGGAGACCTCGTGGTCAACGACCCCGAGGGGCTGGTCTTCGTCGGCCGTGCCGATGAGCAGATCAAGCTCGGGGGCCGACGCATCGAACTCGGTGAGATCGATGCCGCTCTGCAGGCGCTGCCCGGCGTCGAAGGGGCCGCGGCCGCGGTGAAGACGACTCCGGCGGGCACGGACATCCTCATCGGCTACCTCGCCCTCGGTGGCTCGGGCAGTGCCGGTGATGGTACTGGGCCCGGAGCCGGAGTCAGTATCGGAGCCGACGCCGGCGAATCCGACATCCCCGGTTGGGAGGCTCGGCTGCGCGAGGAGCTTCCAGCCGCTCTCGTGCCCCGGCTCGCCCTCGTCGACGAACTGCCGACGAAGACCTCGGGCAAGGTCGACCGCAACGCACTGCCCTGGCCACTCGACGACGGCGATGAGTCAGCCGGAACCGAAGAGACCTTCGATGAGGACACCGACTGGGTCGCACAGCAGTGGGCCGCCGTCCTCGGTGCCCGGCCCGGCAGCGACACGGACTTCTTCACCGCGGGCGGCGGATCGCTTGCCGCCGCCCAGCTGGTCTCCCGCCTGCGCACCCGCCACCCCAGCGTCACCGTCGGCGACATCTACGCACACCCGCGCTTTACCGCTCTGGCCCGGCTCTGCCTCGGCGAGGAAGGATCGGGGATCGGCCCCACGGGACCCAGACGCACGATCGGACGCACCTCACGGGGGATGCAGATCTTCCAGGTCCTGCTCGGGGTTCCGGTGCACATCCTCGGCGGGGTCCGCTGGGTCGTGCTCGCGATGCTCGCGGCCAACCTCGGCGTCGGTCTGGGTGCGGATCTGCCGTTCACGCCGTGGCCGGTCGTCATCGTCCTCTTCCTTCTCTTCGTCACCGCGTGGGGACGGATGCTCATCGCGGCAGGAGCCGCGCGGCTGCTCATGACCGGCATCCGACCCGGTGACTATCCGCGGTCGGGGTGGGTGCACAAGCGGCTGTGGCTGGCCGAGCACATCGCCGACCTCGCCGCGGCCGTCTCGGTGGCGAGCGCACCCTGGGTGACCTGGTATGCGAAGCTGCTGGGCAATCGGATCGGGGCCGATGCCGACCTGCATTCGGCACCGCCGGTGACCGGTTTCCTCACCCTCGGCGAAGGGGCCGCCGTCGAACCCGAGGTCGACCTCAAGGGCTGGTGGGTCGATGGGGATCTGCTGCGCATCGGCCGCATCGACATCCGCAGCGGCGCCACCGTGGGTGCACGCTCGACGCTCATGCCCGGCGCCGAGGTGGGGACCGGGGCCCTCGTCGAAGCCGGCTCAGCGGTGACCGGGTCGGTGAGGAAGAACCAGATCTATTCGGGTTCCCCGGCCGTGCGGGTCGGGAAGGCGAAGAAGGCGTGGCCAGATCCCCCGCCGAGGCGACGCCTGCCGTTCCTGTTCTATGCCGCCGGCTCCCAGCTCAACGCGGCGCTTCCCTACCTGGCGGTGATTCCGGGGCTCGCACTCATGCTCGGCGTATCGGGTGTTGAGGTCCTCGAGTCGCCGTGGCTGCTCCTGGCGTGGTCGCCGGCGCTGGCGTGCCTGTGGTTCATCATCACGGCGCTGCTCATCCTCGCCTCCGTCCGGATCCTCGCGATCGGGATGGAGGAGGGAGAGTTCCCCGTCCGCTCGGCCCGCGGGTATCGGGTGTGGGCGACTGAGCGGCTGCTCGACCTGGCACGTGACCTGCTCTTCCCGCTCTATGCCTCGATGCTCACCCCGACTTGGCTGCGGCTGCTCGGGGCGAAGGTGGGGCCGGGCACGGAGATCTCGACGGTCGTGTTCGTGCCGAGAATGACGACGATCGCTGCCGGGGCCTTCCTCGCCGATGACACCATGGTCGCCAGCTACGAACTCGGACACGGATGGATGCGGGCCGGTCGTGCGAAGGTCGGCAAACGCGCGTTCCTCGGCAACTCGGGCATCGCCTCGCAGGGTCGGAGGGTGCCGAAGAACGCCTTGGTCGCCGTCCTGTCGGCGGCCCCGGCGAAGGCGAAGAAGGGCTCGTCGTGGCTCGGGTCTCCCCCGGTGCAGCTGCGTCGTGCCGCCGTCGAATCCGATGAGTCGCTGACCTATGCCCCGACCGTCGGAGTGAAGGCGGCCCGCGGGTTCTGGGAGACGCTGCGGATCACCTCGGTGATTGCCGGCGGTGTCCTCATCACGGCGGTCGTGCTCACGATCTGGTTCCTGCTCGGTCTGCCCGGCGGGGTGGCGGCGCAGGCCACGGGATTCGTCGCCTCGGTCGCCCTCGCCCTGCTCACCTCGGGGGTCGTGATGATGGCCGCGGGTGCGGTGGCGGCGGGACTGGCCGTGGCCGCGAAGTGGATCCTCGTCGGTCGCATCTCCGCCGGGGAGCATCCGCTGTGGTCGTCGTTCATCTGGCGCAACGAGGTCGCCGACTGCTTCGTCGAGCTCGTGGCTGCTCCGTGGTTCACCCGCAACGCTGTGGGAACACCCGCGACCGTGTGGTATCTGCGGGCGATGGGGGCGAGGATCGGGCACGGCGTGTGGTGTGAGAGCTACTGGCTGCCGGAGACCGACCTCGTCCGCCTCGGCGACAATTCGACGATCAATCGCGGCTGCGTCGTGCAGACGCACCTCTTCCACGATCGGGTGATGAGCCTCGATGACGTCGAGCTCGAACCCGGCGCCACGCTGGGACCCAACAGCGTCGTCCTGCCCGCTTCGACACTGGGCGAGAACGCGACGGTCGGGGCCACCTCGTTGGTCATGCGCGGAGAATACGTCCCGGCACATGCGTATTTCAGCGGGAATCCTGTCATACCCTGGGTGGATGCCCCAGAACTTCCCACACTCGAGCACGAAGGGCGCGACGATGCTGTCCCACAGCGGTCACACGCTTGATCCCTACACGCCCGGAGTCGGCAGCGCCGATCTGAGCATCGACCACTACGACCTCGATCTCGACTATCGGATCGGGCCGAACCGGCTCTCGGGCAGAGCGGTGCTCACCGGTCGGGTGCTGACCGAGACGAAGTCGATCGTCCTCGACCTCACGGGGCTGCGGGTGAGCAAGGCCAGCGTCAACGGGACGAAGGTCCGGTTCTCGGCCCGGGGGAAGAAGCTGCGGCTGACGACGTCGCAGCTGAGCAAGGACCAGCCTGTGCGCATCGACATCAGCTATGCGGGCAATCCGCAGCCGGCGATCGGCACGTGGGGCGACATCGGGTGGGAGGAGCTCGAGGACGGGGTGCTCGTGGCCGGCCAGCCGGTCGGGGCGTCGACGTGGTTCCCGTGCAATGATCACCCCTCGAACAAGGCGAAGTACCGCATCAGGGTGCTCGTCGAGAGCGAGTACACGGTCGTGTCCAACGGCGCACTGACGGAGAAGGTGCGCAAGGCCGGCCGCACACAGTGGACATATGAGTCGACGACTCCCCTGGCGACGTATCTGGCCACGGTGCAGATCGGCCGGTACCGCAACGGCGCGATTCCCGTGAGTTCGGGGGGTTCGGGGGTCGGAGCCGCGGTGCTCGGTGCCGCGAAGGATGCTGTTGCGGGTTCGGCCAAGGACGCCGTGGCGAGTGCGTTGAAGGGTGCCGGCAAAGATGAGCCGGCCGAGTCTCCGGTCCCGCTCGGACTCTATGCCGACGATCATTGGGATGCGGCGCTGGGCCGGCTCGGCGTGCAGCACGGGATGATGAACCTGTTCATCGACCGTTTCGGACCGTATCCGTTCGATGTCTACGACGTGGTCGTGACCGATGATGAGCTCGAGATCCCCCTCGAGTCGCAGCCGCTGTCCGTGCTCGGTCCCAATCATCTGGGCAACGACTGGGAGGCCGAGCGCCTCGTCGCCCACGAGATGGCTCACCAGTGGTTCGGCAATTCGCTGACCCCGTCGCGGTGGCAGGACATCTGGCTCAATGAAGGCTTCGCCTGCTACGCCGAGTGGCTGTGGTCGGAGGAGTCGGGTCGGGCGACCGCGCACGAACGTGCCGAGGAATGGTGGGAGGATCTGGCCGCTCAGCCGCAGGATATCCTGCTCGGTGATCCGGGCGGACCCGACATGTTCGACGATCGCGTGTACAAGCGCGGGGCGCTGTGCCTGCACGCCCTGCGCCGGGAGATCGGAGATGCCGACTTCTTCGCGAGCCTCGGTGAGTGGACGACGAAGCACCGCCATTCATCGGTGAGCACCGAGGACTTCATCGCCTGCGTCTCCCAGGTGGCCGGACGCGATATCGCCGAGGTGGTCCGTCCCTGGCTCGACGAGCTCGAACTCCCGCCGCTGCCGTAGGGGATTTGCGGGCCGGCTGCACGGGCCCGGTCGGTGGCATCGGACCGGTTCGTGTCGCCGATTCCTGCACTGGTTGCTGGCCAACGAACCGGGCATGGATGTAGGTCTGCAGGCCGATCGCCGACGTGTCGCCGCGGTGGGTTCCCGAGCCGGGGTGTTCAGCTCAGCCGAGGCGGCGGACGAGGACGTCGGAGTCCCCGCTGCGTCCCACGGAGACGAAGCCGTGGTCGGTGTAGAGCTTCGCTGCCCCGTTGCCGTCCGACACGGACAGGCTCACGGCCGGGAAGCCGCTCATTCGCGCGAGCGCACACACGGTGTCGACGAGCGCCCCGCCGATCCCCTGGCCCTGATGATCAGGCAGCACCGCGATCGAGAGTTCGGGGATGTCCGCGGCGACCCAGCCGTAGCCGGTGAACGGCGCACCGTCTTCAGACGTGGCCAGGTTCGCGGTCGACGACAGGTTCGCGGTCGATTCGTGATCGTCGGACTGGTCATCGCGCTTGTTCCCGTCGGCTAGCTCCCAGCCACCGGATTCCCGGTCGGGAACGACCTCGCTGCGGACCACCTCGGCGCCGATCTTGCCCAATGCTGCGGCGAAGTCGCCGCCGACACGATCATCGGCCTTGCCCACGACGTCGGCGATGTCGGCCAGCCGCACCCACGCCAGCCCGACGATCGGCGATTCGGGATCGGCCTCAGCATGGGCGGCCACCGCGATGTCGCCGTCCCGCCCCCAGTCGCGATAGTAGAAGGCGGCATCACTGCGGTTGCGGAGCTCGTCGATCTCGATGCGCGGTCTGTCCATCGACCAGTTGAAGCACAGGTCGAGGAACGGCAGAAAGATCTCGTCATCGGTCCCGGCCGGCAGAGGACGGATCCGCCCGCGCAGGGAGGACACGGAATCCGCGGCCCCGGCCCCAGCCTCGGCGCGGGAGTCATCAGCCTCGGACGCTTCAGGTGCACCGTGATTCGGCTCAGCGTTCATGAGATTCCTTTCTCGACGGCGCGATCGATCCACGCCCGGTTGCGGACTCGCCAGCCCAGGGTCAGCGCTCGGAATCCGACGAATCCGATGCAGAAACCGGCCCAGAGCCCCGGTGCTCCCGGCCAGATCGAGACGATCGGGATGAGCAGGATCGCGTACCCGACCACAGCGACCAATTGTGCCAGAGCGAGGTAGCGGGCGTCCTCGGCTCCCATCAGGACCCCGTCGAGGACGAAGACGTAGCCGGCGATCGGCATGCTCAGCGCGAGCACCGGCAGGAGTGTGCTGAGCGCATCGATGACCGCGGGCTCGGAGGCGAAGGCACGCGGGATGGTTCCGGACCCGGCGAACAGGACGATGCCGACGACGATGCCGAAGACGATCCCCCACAGGCACAGACGTCGGTTGATCGCGGCCACGGCGTCGATGTTCCGCGCGCCCAGTTCGAGTCCGATCATCGCCTGACCTGCGATGGCCAGGGAATCCAAGGCGAGAGCGAGCGCAAAGAACAGGCTCTGTGCGACCTGGATCGCGGCGAGATCGGTCGTGCCCAGTGAGGTCGCGATGAACACGAGGATGATGAGCGCCGCACGCAGTGAGGCGTTGCGCACGAGCAGCCACCCCGAGGTCTTCGCCGAGGTGAAGACGCCCGACCAGTCGGGACGGACACTGGCATGCAGTCTCTTTGCGGCACGCACGGAGATGGTGAGGTAGACCGCGCACATGCCGGCCTGGGCGATCACGGTTCCCATCGCGGATCCGGCCACGCCCATGTCGAGTCCGTAGATGAAGATCGCGTTGAGTCCGATATTCGCCACACATCCGACGGCGGCGACGATCAGCGGCGTCTTCGTATCCTGGAGGCCGCGCAGCAGCCCGGTGGCGGCGATGACCATGAGCATGAACGGCAGCCCCCACCACGAGATGGCCAGGTAGGCGTGTGCACCCTCGGTGATCCCCGGCCCCGGGTCGAAGGCCGCGATCGCAGTGTTGAGCAGGGGCAGGCCGATGATGATGAGCAGCACCGAGGTGCCCAGCGCGAGCCAGATCCCGTCGAATCCGGCCGTGATCGCACCCGCCCGGTCGCCGGATCCGATGCGTTTCGCAACTCGTGGGGTCGTGGCGTAGGCGAGGAAGATCATCAGCCCCAGTACCGTCTGCAGGATCGTCGATGCGATCGCGAGCGATCCCAGGGCATGCGCGCCGAGGTGGCCGACCATGGCCGTGTCGGTGAGCAGGAAAACGGGTTCGGCGATCAGTGCTCCGAGGGCCGGAAGTGCCAAACGGAGAATGTCTTTGTCGATCGCTGCCACACCCCGATTCTAACGAACGGGGCGGACACGACTTCCGGCGTGCTCGGCGACGTGCCCGACGGCGCACCTGGTGACGTGCCCGGTGACGTGCCCGGCACGTGCTCAGTGGGGCGGGTGGTGGGGAGGGCGGTGGAGTCAGCAGCGGGTGAATGGTGGGGTGCACGGTGAATTGGTGGTGAAGCGCGCGCCGATCTCGTGTCAGTGGCGATCGATACGGTTGAGGAACAAATCGATCATGGACAGGCGGAAAGTTCGTAGAAGAGATTTGATCGTCCGGATTTTATCTGCTGTTCTATTTGTAATCGTATTGTGATGTTAATTGCGATACAGCGCTCCTATCATTGAGATAGGCACCGATCCAGATGGCCGACTTCCACACCGACGTGGAGAGGGGGAAGTACCGATGAAGAACATCGGCGACAGCAGCAGCTCGGCATCGAACCTGCCGTCTGCTCCCCCGGCCGACGCGGACTTCGCGACGCTGTCCGAGCACCGTCGCGCACACGGTCGCCGGCTCGAAGTCGCCGAAGACTATGAACTCGTCGACCTGCTCCATGCCTACGCAGAGAGCAGCATCGCCCAGGTCAACTCGCTCGTCGCCACCAGCAAGGTCGTCGTCCAGGATGTCGCCTACGTCCTCGGGCTCACCGGCGCGCAGCTCGACGACGTCTACGAGTTCGCGTCGTTCACCGAGACCGTTGCCCGCCACCGGGAGACCGGAAACGATGCGTCCGCCGACGCGAAGGAACCCGATGAGGCCGGCAGCAGCGAAGCGGACGGCGCAGGTTCCAGCGGTGTCGCAGGCACCGACGGTCTGGCAGCGGCTGAACGCGCCGATTCGACCGCCGGGTCTGACGACGCGTCCGCCACAGAAGCGACCTCCGACCGTTTCCCGCCCACGTCGGTCGCGGCCCTCACTGCTGCTGAGGCAGCGGCATGGGCAGAAGCCAAGACGCAGGTCGAGGCCGAGACCGGCACGACGTTCGCCAAAGGCAAGGGTCAGAAGAAGAACCGTGCAGCGGGCCGCCTCCTTCGTCGCGCCGCCGAGCGGGCCGAAGAGATCCTCTCCAATCCGGCTCCCCTGCCCGATTTCCCAGGTTACGACCCGACTCAGACGTTCTTCACCTGGCTGCGCGGCAACCTCGAACCGACCGAGGCCGGAGTGTATTCGAGCCTGCTCGGAGCCACGACGAGCAATGCCCTGCGGCACATGACCGCGTCGATGACGCTCGCTCACGGACTGCCGAAGTTCCTGCGTCGCTGTCTCGACGGTGACTTCACCATCGAGCACGTCGACTGCGTGACGCGTGCCTGCCGTGACCTCCACTTCGAGAACCTGCCGACCATCGATAGGTTCCTCGCTCAGAGGCGCGCAGACATCACGATCGAGACCTTCAAGCGCTCGCTCGCGCTCAAGATCGCCGCGACCCAGGCTCCCGAAGATACGCTCAAGAACGTTGCTCTGCGTCGTCGGGTCGACCTCACCACCGGCGACGACGGCACTGCATACCTCACCCTGACCGGTCCCGCACCGGAGCTGCAGGCATGCTTCCGCAGGCTCGATGCGTTCGCTCGGGCCGTGTACAAGAGCAACACCAGCGCGTTCTCCGATCAGCTCAAGGCCGGGGACTGCTTCGACGAGGACCAGTCCATCTCGGCACTGATGTTCGACATCCTCACTCGTACGAGGCCGCAGATGAAGCTGCGCATCATCAGCACCAATGATGCCGACGGCGCGTCGACGAGCACCGACTTCCCGCTCGACGGGCTCTTCGCGGGACCAGACGGAGTGCCCATGCACGAAGGCGAGTCACTGCTCGACTACATTGAACGTGTCTTCGACGACCTGCACGAGACCGGGTACGCCGAGGCTTCAGGGGAGAAGTCTGTCTCGAATGAGACTGAAGCTGGAGCTGAGGCCTTGGTTGACCCTGAGCCTGACACTGCGCCTGAGGCTGAGGCTGAGGCTGAGGCCGAGGCCGAGGCCGAGGCCGAAGTCGCCGCCGCGACCGGCTCACCAGCGGCTTCCGCAGGAACGACGACTCCTGCCGACCGCACCTTCGAGTCACAGATCCTCGAAGCAATCCTCAGCAGCAACACGAGCCACGAGGCCACCGGCCACCCGACAAACGCCGACGCCAGGAACGCGACGACCGCCACCGACTGCGGAGGCCAGCACAGCGTCAATCGCACCGACATCAGCGACGCACTCCCGTCGTTGATCGGATCGCGTGCGAGCGGGGCTCGCCCTGCTGCCGAGGGAACCGACGCGGCCGCTGACGGCGCAGTCGATGCTTTCGGAAATACCATCCGCAGCGAGGGCGGTCACCGAATCAGCTTCGAGTTCCTCCTCGACATGCCCACCAGCGAGTACTGGTTGGCGAACCAAGCGAGCACGTTCATCACCGTGCCTATGCTCACCCTGCTCAGCCAGTTCACGAACCGTGTGGATGGCGAGGGGGACCAGGCAGCTGCACAGGCGGGCGAAGCGGAAGACCGTCCGACAGCGCCCGCGTTCGCGGACACCACAGACTCACCGCCCCGGCACGGCGGTCCACCGACGCCCACAGAATCACCAACGACCACCACACCAACACCACCGGCCACAACACTGGCTCCAAACACAGACGCAGCGACGCCAGCGGCGAAACAGCTGTCGTCAGAAGAAGTGTGCGATCTAGCCGGCATGCTTCCAGACGGTTCACCGATCCCGGCCGACATGGCGCGCAGGGTCGCGGGCTACTCCACCACGTGGACGCGCCTGCTCACCGACCCTGCGACCGGGACGCCGATCGACGCCAAGGCAAAGACGTACGCCATTCCCAACAACGTGCGCAAAACGCTCGTCGCACAGTACGTGACCTGCACGTTCCCCGGCTGCACCCTGCCCGCCGAAACCTCGGAAGTCGACCACATCGACCCGTTCGACCACGCCGACCCGAGCCGGGGAGGACTGACTCGTTTCGGCAACCTCCATTGTCTGTGCAAGCTGCACCACAGCCTCAAGACCGCGAAGAAGTTCGACGTCCGGATGACTGAGCCCGGTCACCTCGAGTACGTGTTCCGTCGTGGAGTCACCGTCGAAGTCATTGCTCCGGACAACCCGCTCAACGTCGAGCACACGCGCCTGTTCCTCGAGCGTTTCGGCAGTGCCCTGCCACGGGCAAACCGCCCAGTCGCGTCAGAGCTCCCGACGGACGACACGCCGTCGGCCGAAGAGACCCCTGCCCGCGACCAGCGGCGGCAGGCACGGGAGTGTCCCGAACCTGCCGCCGCGGAGGGACAACCGGGATGGCGCGAGGCTCCCTCCGACCCATTCGCGGCCTACGTCGACGCGTCCGACTCGCACACGGACTCTACCGAACTCCGCGACTGGTTCTGGGACTCCGGCGAGCCCCCGCCGTTCTGAACCGAGCGCGGGGACTGGCCGGACTAGTCCCTCGGACTCAGCAGACCTCGAAGAGACCTGCAGCGCCCTGACCGCCACCGATGCACATCGTCACGACCACGTACTTCACGCCGCGACGACGACCTTCGATCAGTGCATGCCCGACCAGACGAGCACCGGTCATGCCGTAGGGGTGGCCCACCGAGATGCCGCCGCCGTCGACGTTGTACTTCTCAGGATCGATCCCGAGACGATCGCGGCAGTACAGGGCCTGCACGGCGAACGCTTCGTTGAGTTCCCACAGTCCGATATCGTCGATCGACAGACCATGAGTCTTCAGCAGCTTCGGAATGGCGAAGACCGGCCCGATGCCCATCTCGTCCGGAGCGCAGCCGGCAACCGCCATTCCCCGGTAGATGCCCATCGGCTCGAGACCGCGACGACCGGCCTCCTCGCTCGACATCAGGACCGAAGCCGAAGCGCCGTCAGAGAGCTGCGATGCATTACCGGCGGTGATCGACGGAACCTTCGATGCCACACCGGGGTCGAGGACCGGGTTCAGCCCGGCCAGGCTCTCCAAAGTCGTCGAGGGGCGGTTACCCTCATCGGCTTCGAGGACCACATCCTGTCTTGACGTCTCCTTCGTCTCCTTGTCGACGACGACCTTCGTCGTCGGCAGGGGCACGATCTCGTCGTCGAATCGACCGGCCTCCTGAGCGGCAGCAGTACGCTGCTGTGAGCTCAACGAATATTCGTCCTGCGCTTCTCGGCTGACGCCATAGCGCTCAGCCACCACCTCGGCGGTGGCCAGCATCGGATAGTAGATCCCGGGAACGTTCTCTTCAAGCCACGGATCCTTGGCCCGGAAATTGTTCATCTTGTCGTTCTGCACCAGCGAGACCGACTCAACCCCACCGCCGACCGCGATCTCCTGACCGTCGACGAGGATCTGCTTCGCGGCCGTCGCGATGGCCATCAGCCCCGACGAGCACTGCCGATCGATCGACATACCGGGCACCGTGACCGGGAGTCCGGCACGCAGGGCGGCCTGCCTGGCCACGTTCGTTCCCTGGCTGCCCTGCTGCAGAGCGGCGCCGAGGATGACGTCCTCGACTTCACCGCCCTCGAGACCGGCCCGGGAGACCGCATGCTTGACCGCATGCCCCGCCAGTTCCTGGGCCTGGGTGTCGTTGAACGCACCCCTGTAGGCCTTGCCGATCGGCGTGCGTGCCGTCGAAACGATTACTGCTTCCCTCATGGGTCAAACCTTTCAATGAAGTCGAACAACGCGTCCTGATTGTCTGCACCACGCCCTCAGTGCGGGCGCCGTGCTCTGATTTCGTCTAGATCAGCCCGACAGGGCATCTGCCGGGTCAACCCCGCGGGCCACCAGCCCAGGTCAGTCCCGCGGGTCACCAGCCCAGGTCAGTCCTTCGGACCGCCGGCGACGTAGATGACCTGGCCGGAGACGAATCCGGCGCCTTCCGAGGCGAGGAAGGACGCAGTGTGCGCGATGTCCTCGGGCTTGCCCGAACGGGCGACCGGGATCTCCTTGGCGGCGGCCGCTACGAAGTCGTCGAAGCCCATTCCCACGCGCTCTGCCGTCGCCTTGGTCATGTCGGTCTCGATGAAGCCGGGGGCGATCGCATTGGCCGTGATGCCGAACTTGCCGAGTTCGATCGCCCAGGTCTTCGTGATGCCCTGGATACCGGCCTTCGCTGCCGAGTAGTTCGTCTGTCCGCGGTTGCCGAGGGCCGAGGTCGAGGACATCGAGATGATGCGCCCGAACTTCTCCTCGACCATGTACGACTGGACGGCCTTGGCCATGAGGAATGCCCCGCCGAGGTGGACGGAGAGGACCTTGTTGAACTCCTCGTAGGTCATCTTGAACAGGAGGTTGTCACGCAGGATCCCGGCGTTGTTGACCAACACGGTGGGAGCACCCAGGGTGTCGGCGACCTCCTTGACTGCAGCATTGACCGATTCTTCGTTCGACACATCGGCCTCGAGTCCGATCGCTTCGCCCCCGTCGGCCTTGATCGCAGCCACGGTGTCGTCTGTCGGGCCCATGTCGAGAACGGCGACCTTGAGTCCGTCGGCGCCGAGGCGCTTGGCGATGGCAGCCCCGATGCCGCGTCCGCCGCCGGTGACGATTGCTGTCCGAGTCATATTCGTGCTCCTCACGATGGTGGTCTTCGGTGACTGTTTCGCCTCGCACGGTCGGTCGCCTTCAGCGATTCTTCGCTGCCGGTGTGACCGAGCTCTCTTGCGCAACTGCCACCACTCTAGCCCATTCTGCTCACTGAACGATTGATTGCTCAAAGTGTGGTCAGATCCCCTCAGATCATCCGGCGAGCGCCGAACACAGAAGTGAGCAGACGCGTCGCCATAGGCCCCGACCTCGTCATTCACGTCAGAGAGACAGCTGATCAGAGAAGATTATCGAACGTTCAAAAATCTGTTGAAAAACCATTGACTTAGCAAATCGGATTTGGAAAGGTTCAAGTCAGTCGCTGTTGATCATGTCACGACGGCGACTCCGAGAACGGTCACCGAAGACACCTCGGGCACTGTGCGGAGCGGACTCGCTCCAGGAGCTTTTCAAAGGAGAAAAGATGAACTCTGTCCCGCGAACCCGCAGTCGAAGGCTACTGTCCTCGGCGGCGATCGGCACCCTCGTTTTCACGATCGCTGCGTGCGGCGGCGGAGGCTCCGGCGATGGAGGAGACACCGTCGTCATCGGCTACACCGGACCGCTCAGCGGCGGCGGCGCTGCCTATGGCGAGAATGTGAAGATCGGTCTTGAGATGGCCGTCGACGACCTCAACGATGACGGCGTCGAGGTGGACGGCAAACCGGTCACCCTCGAGCTGAAGTCCCTCGACGACAAGTACGCTCCGTCGACTGCGGCAAGCAATGCGCAACGTCTGGCGGATCAGGACAAAGCCCCGGTCGTCGTCTCCCCCAATGCCGGTGCGATCAAAGCGATTCAGCAGATCAACAGCGGACGCTCGAACTTCCTCATCTCCGCCTACACCTCCGATCCGGCGATCGTGCAGTCGGACAATCCGCTGACGATGATGATCCCGCCGAACTTCGAGTCCTATGCCGCCGAGTTCACCGAGACTGGAATGAAACACGGCGGGAAGAAGCTCGCACTGCTGGGAACGCAGAGCGAATACGGCCAGCAGTGGACGAAATCGATCACGGATGCGTGGAAGGAAGCCGGAGGTTCGGTCGGCGGCGACAACAGCGTCGACTACGCCACTGTCTCCGACTTCGCCGGACCGGTCTCCAAGGCGCTGGCCGACAAACCCGACGCTATCTTCGTCGGCGGTCCCTCCCAGCCGACCGCACTGATCATGGAAGAGGCCCGCAAGCAGGGCTTCGAAGGAAGCTTCCTCGTCATGGACCAGGCGAAGCTCGATGAGATGGCGACGGTGGCGAAGATCGACAATCTCACGAATTCGGTCGGCGTGCTGCCCGTCTCGGAGTATGAGGATCCGGGTACCAAGGACTTCATCGACGAGTTCGCAGACAAGGCCGGAGACAAGAAGGTCCCGACCAGCGAAACGGCTCTGAACTACCAGGGCATTGCGATCATCGCCAAGGCCATGGAAGTTTCGGGATCCACCGACGATCCGGAGAAGATCCGAGCCTCCATCTCCGACGCCCTGCCCGAAGTAGATGACAAGTACAAGGTCAACGGCTTCCCCGACGAGATCACCGACCAGGGCCATCTGCTCAATCCGAACCTCGAAGCAACCTACCTCGACGATGACGGCGAGTACACGAAGGTGCCCATCGACCAGGTGTCCGACGCCAAGTGACGCCCCGGCACACATAAGGGCAGGGTGCCGACCGCTCATGCCGACCGCTCATGCCGACCGCTGATGGTGAGCGCCTGGGCCGACCGCACCCTGTCCGTGCCGTCCACCTGTCTCCAGAGGACTCGACTTCATGACTCTCTTCATCCAACAGCTCTTCAACGGTCTCGCGTTGGGCGGCGTGTACTGTCTCGCCGCCATCGGTCTGACCTTGGTCTTCGGTGTGCTGCGCATTCCGAATCTGGCTCACGGTGCGCTGTACATGCTCGGCGCCTACCTCACCTACTTCTTCCTCACGACCATCGGCGTCCCCTATATCGCCGCCATCGGCATCGCCGCGATCATGCTCTTCGTCGTCGGCGTCGGACTCGAGCGGCTGGTGTTCCATCCGCTGCGGAACTCCCCGCATACACACCACATGATCGCGGCGGTCGGGGCGATGTTCTTCTTCCAGGCGCTTGCTCAGGCGATCTGGGGAGCCGACTTCCGCCGCATGGACACACCCATCACGGGTGAGCTGCGCATCCTCGGCGCGGAGATCTCCGCCCAGCGCATCGTCATCATCGTCGTCGCGGTCATCGTGCTCGCCCTGCTCGCCTGGTTCATCAAACGCTCCATCCACGGACAGACGATCGAAGCCATCGAGCAGGATCGCGTCGGCGCCTCACTGGTGGGGATCAACCCCTCCATGGTGGCGATGCTGACTCTCGGCCTCTCCGCGCTCCTCGCGACGATCGCCGCCGGCCTGGTCGCACCGATCAACCTCCTCTCGCCGACGATGGGCGATGCTCTCAACCTCAAGGTGTTCGCGATCATCATCCTCGGCGGGCTCGGATCGCTGCCCGGGGCCATCGTCGGAGGATTCGCCTTGGCCATCGCCGAGACGATGACCGCGACGTACATCTCGTCCGGTGTGGGAGAGGCGGTCGCCTTCATCGTGCTCGTCGCGGTCCTCGCGATCAAACCCACGGGCCTGTTCACGAAGGCGGTGCAACGATGAATGCGCTGAAGAATCCCCGACTCCTCGGCATGCTCGCCGTCGTGATCGTCCTCGCCGCAGCTCCGATCTTCTTCGCCGAACAGAACTACGCGATGCGCGTCGTCACCGTCGGGATGTGTGCGGCCATCGCCGTCTACGGACTCAACATCATCCTCGGATTCACCGGACAGCTGTCCCTGGCCCAAGGCGGTTTCTTCGGAATCGGTGCCTACGGCGTGGGACTGCTGACGACCGACTTCGACTGGTCGTTCTGGTCGGCGTTCATCGTCACGATCATCGGCACCGCAGCCGTCGGCTACCTCTGCGGGCTGATCGCACTGCGCACGAAGGACGAATACTTCGCGATCTTCACCATGGCGATCGGGTTCATCATCTTCTTGGTCATCAGCCGGTGGGAATCGGTCACCCACGCCCATTCGGGAGTCAACAATGTGAAATTCCCCGAAGGCGGCGGGATCATCGACTTCGAATCCCCGGTCGCCATGTTCTACCTGGTCTTCGTCATCCTGCTCATCTGCATCTACGTCACTCACGCGATTCGCCGCTCCAGCGTCGGCCGCACGCTGCTGACCATCCGCACCAGTGAGGATCTGGCCGATGCGATCGGCGTCCGGGTCGGCTTCAGCAAACAGCTCGCGTTTGCGGCGTCGGCGGTGCTCGGTGGGATCGGCGGTGGACTCTACGCGACGGTCGTCGGGTTCATCGGCCCCGATTCCGCTTCCATCGACAAAACCTTCGAGTTCCTCATGTTCATCCTCGTCGGCGGCATGGGGACAGTGGCCGGGCCGCTTCTGGGAAGCATGATCGTGACCTTCCTGTTCGAACTCTTCCAGGATTTCCAGGCGTACCGATTCATCGTCCTGGGCCCGATCATCGTCGCCCTCGTCATCTTCGCTCCGCGCGGGATCATCGGCTACCTCGGCGGAATCGTCGACCGACGCAGTCGGAAGCGGAAGATCGCCGAGGCTCGTCGCACTGCGGATGGAGCCTCCCCTGAGTACGACACCGCCAAGAGCGGCACCGTCACAAGCAGTATCGATCCCGAGGAGCCGAAATGACACTGTTGGAGATACGCGACCTCGGCAAACGGTTCGGTGGACTCGACGCGGTCAAGGACGTCAGCCTCGACGTGGAGGAAGGCCGGATCACCGCGGTCATCGGCCCCAACGGTGCGGGCAAGTCGACGTTGTTCAACCTCATCCACGGCTACTATCGGCCCACGTCCGGGTCGGTCACGTTCAAAGGCGACGACATCACGCACTCCTCCCCTCACCACGCGGTCGCCGACGGAATTGCACGGACATTCCAGACCACCCATCTCTTCGATGACAGCACCCTTCTCGAGAACGTCCTGGCCGGTCGGATCGTGCGGTCGAAGTCGACGATCTTCGACGCCGTCTTCCACACCCCGCGCCACCGCCGGGAGTCACGCATCAATGAGGACAAGGCGATGGAGGCGCTGGAATTCTGCGAGATCGATACCCACCGTCACGATCTGGCGTCCAACGTTCCCCAGGAGGTGCAGAAGCGGACGGCGGTCGCGATGGCTCTGGCCACCGAACCGGAGCTGCTGCTCCTCGACGAACCTGCCGGCGGCATCCCTGAGGAGGAGACGACCGATTTCGGCAATCTCATCCGCTACCTGCCGAAGCGCGGTGTGTCCGTGCTCCTCGTCGAGCACAAGATGAGCATGATCATGGGGCTCGCGGACACCATCCTCGTGCTCGACCACGGGCAGAAGCTCGCGTTGGGAACGCCGGCGGAGATCCAGTCGAATCCGGACGTCATCCGTGCCTACCTCGGCTCGACCGCAGAGGAGAAGAAGTGATGCTCACCCTCGACAATGTCAGTACGGGATATGACGCCATCGATGTTCTCCACGACGTGAGCATCACCGCGCGGCCAGGGGAGCTCACCGTCATCCTCGGCGCGAACGGTTCGGGCAAGACCACTCTGTTCAAGACGATCAGCGGGCTCATGCCGATCCGTGCCGGTTCGGTGGAATACGAAGGTCGCAGGCTCAACCGGTCGCGGCCGAATGCGATCGTCAAGGCCGGGATCGCCCATTGTCCGGAGGGGCGACACCTGTTCGGGAAGATGTCCGTGGAGAAGAACCTGCGCCTGGGTTCGTACCCACACCGGGACAAGGCGCGAACGGAGGAGATCTTCGCCGAGGTACTCGACCTGTTTCCGATCCTGGCAGAGAAGGCGAAACAGCCGGCCGGATCGCTCTCCGGCGGGCAGCAGCAGATGGTGGCCATCGGCCGTGCCCTGATGTCGGATCCGAGTCTGCTCATCCTCGACGAACCGTCGATGGGTCTGGCTCCGATCGTCGTCGATCAGGTCCTCGCCTCCGTGGCACAGATCAATGACAAGGGCATCGGGGTCCTGCTCAGCGAGCAGAATGCCAAGGCGTCGTTGGCGATCGCCCACCGCGGCTATGTCATTGCCGAAGGTCGGATCGTCTTGGCAGACGAGGCCGCCAACCTGCTCGACAATCCCGAGGTGCAGGCAGCCTACCTCGGACTGTGACGGAACGACCGCCCGAACCGGACAGACCGGACCGGGCCCGTTCCGTGGACGTGCGGGTTCGTCGAGGCAGACCCGGGTCGCCGAGGAGGTGCTGCGCAGCCGAGGAGGTGCTGCTTCGTCGCGGCCGATCCAGGTCGCCTACCCGTGCCGGCAACGGACGGTCACCCCTCGCCGAGGTGGGGCCACCTCGGCGAGGGGTGCGTCACTCGCGTAGCGATGACGGTCCCAGCAGGGACCCCGAGCTCACTCCTCGGCGAAGCGGGAGACGTCGCCGGCGCCGACGCGGGCCACCTCGGGGAATCGGCCGGTGAAGTCGATGACGGAGGTCGGCACGACTCCGGGGACACCGGACTCGATGACGATATCGAGGTCGTTGCCGAGCTGGTCCATGACGTCCTCGGCGTGAGTGAGGGGGTCCTCGTCGCCGGGCAGCAGCAGGGTCGAGGAGAGGATCGGCTCCCCCATCGCCTCGACGAGCGCCAGCGCGGTGACGTTCTGCGGGATGCGGGCACCGACCGAATGCTTCTTCGGGTGCATCATCCGCCGCGGCACCTCTTTCGTGGCCTTCATGATGAACGTATACGGTCCGGGCGTCATCGATTTGATGGCACGGAAGCCCGAATTGTCGACGATGACGAACTGTCCCAGCTGCGCGAAGTCATGGCACATCAGTGTGAAGTGGTGCTTGGAGCCGAGCTGGCGGATGCGGGTGATCCGTTCGATTCCGTCCTTGTTCTCGAGCGCGCAGCCGAGCGCGTAGCAGGAGTCCGTGGGATAGGCGATCAGCCCTCCGCCTCTCAAGGTCTCGGCGGCCTGCTCGATCAGTCGGTTCTGTGGGTTCTCCGGGTGGATATTCAGTAGTGTCGCCATACTTCATGCTATCTACTCACACGCGTGGGGGCGAGAGGGCAGCCGAGTTTCTTCCCATGTCAGAACCAGAATCTGGGTCGTCCGGTCTCCCGGTATCCGGGTCCGAGGCGAGCAGGATGTTGACCCATCTCGACCGCGGGTCGGCGTCGACGAGCAGCGCCTTGAGCAGCAGGGTCGCCGGCAGCGCCAGCAGAGCGCCGAGCCAGCCGAGGATCCACACCCAGAACAGCAGCGAGAGGAACGAGATCAGCGGGGTCACGCCCACCGATTCGCCGGTGAACTTCGGTTGGATGATCGCCTGGATGACGAAGTTGAGCACGCTGTAGGCGATGACCACCCACAGTGCCGACTGCCAGCCGCTGTCGACCAGCGCCAGCAGCGCCGGCGGGACCAGGCCGATGACGAAGCCGATGTTCGGAATGTAGTTCGTCAGGAACGCGAGCACGCCCCACACCCAGATCAGCGGCACGTCAATGATGGCCAGCGCGATGACGTCGAGGAATGCGACGATGAGACCGAAGATCGTCGCCACCACCCAGTAGCGGCGCACGCCGACGGCGAAGTTGCCGATCGAGGCCGACAGCGAGGGTTTGACCCGCAGCAGCATCCCCATCCGCCTGTCGATGCCCATCGAGTCCATCGCCACGAAGAACACGGCCATGATGACCGTGGTCAGCAGGCCCGCGACCGACGACAGATTCGTCAGCAGCGGGTAGATCGCGTCGAGGACGGAACGGACGTCGAAGGCTGAGAGCTGCTGTTGGATGACAGAGGACGTCACGCCGATATCCGAGAGCAGCGCCAGGGTGCTCTGGTAGGTGTTGACGAGTTCGTTGCTGTAGCTGGGGATGAGGATGACGAGTTCGGCGACGGACCATGCGGTGAGGCCGAAGAACGCGATGATCATGCACAGCACGAGGATGACCGAGATGCACGCGCCGATCGCGCGCGGAACCTTGAACCGAGTGAGGACCCGCTGCACCGGATAGACGACGATGTAGAAGTTCAGCGCGAGGAACACCGGTGCCACGATGTCCTGGAGCCCGCGGAAGAACATCAGCGCGTAGGCCAGCCCCGCCATCGTCACGGCGATCATCAGAGCGCGTGCCGGTGTGCGCGTGTACCACGGCGCCACGTCGGGTTCGCGTCCGGCCGACTCGGAGTCCCCCGTCGCCGAGGCTGCTCCACGATCCGTTTCGACCCCGGTTCCAGCTGCGCCGGGTTCACCCGTCGCCGAGGCTGCCCGACGATCGGCATCGGCCTCGCCGCTCACGCGCGGTTCAGCGCTCTGCGGCTGCTCGGCCGATCCCTGCGACCGTTCCTCCGCGCCGTTCGCCTGCTCGTCCTCGTTCATTCAGCGCCGCCGCCGCTTCTCGCGGATGCGCATCGACACCTCGATCGGGGTGCCCTTGAACCCGAAGGTCTCACGCAGACGACGAGTGATGAAACGGCGGTATCCGGGGTCGAGGAACCCGGTGGTGAAGAGTACGAACTTCGGCGGACGCGACTGCGCCTGCGTGCCGAAGAGGATGCGCGGCTGCTTTCCCCCGCGCACGGGGTGCGGGTTGGCCGCGACCAACTCGCCGAGGAACGCATTGAGCCGTCCCGTCGGAATCCGGGTGTCCCAGCCGTCCAGGGCCGTCTCCATCGCGGGCACGAGCTTCTCCGCGTGCCGACCGGTCTTCGCCGAGATGTTCACGCGCGGCGCCCAGGCGACATGGCCCAGGTCCCGTTCGATCTCCCGCTCGAGGTAGTACCGGCGTTCGTCGTCGAGGAGATCCCATTTGTTGAACGCAAGCACGATCGCTCGTCCGGCCTCGACGGCCGTGGTGACGATCCGGACGTCCTGCTCGCTCAGCGGCTCCTGCACCTCGAGGAGGACGATGGCCACCTCGGCGCGTTCGAGGGCGGTCTGCGTCCGCAGCGCCGCATAGAAGTCAGCGCCGCTGGCCTGATGGGCACGACGGCGGATTCCGGCGGTGTCGACGAATCGCCACTGCTTCCCGCCGAGCTCGATGAGTTCGTCGACGGGGTCGCGGGTGGTACCGGCGACATTGTCCACGAGCACACGTTCGGTGCCGATGAGCTGGTTGAGCAGGGAGGACTTCCCGACGTTCGGGCGACCGACGAGTGCCACTCGGCGCGGCCCGCCTTCTTCGACGCGGGTGTCGACGGCCGAGACCTCGGGCAGCACGGTGAGCACCTCGTCGAGGAGGTCGGCGACCCCGCGACCATGCAGCGCGGACACCGTCCACGGCTGCCCCAGGCCCAGGCCCCAGAGTTCGGCGGCCATGAGCTCACCGCGTTCGTCGTCGACCTTGTTCGCGGCGAGGATGACCGGCTTCTTCTTCCGCCGCAGCATCTTCACGACCATCTCATCGGTCGAGGTCGGACCCGTCGTGGCGTCGACGACGAGGACGACGGCATCGGCCATGTCCACGGCGATCTCGGACTGGATCGCGATCCGCGAGGCCATGCCCTTCGAGTCCTGATCCCAACCGCCGGTGTCGACGAGGGTGAACTCCTTCGTGTTCCATTCCGCCCGGTAGCTCACCCGGTCGCGGGTGACTCCGGGAACGTCCTCGACGACGGCCTCACGGCGCCCGAGCACCCTGTTGACCAGCGTCGATTTGCCGACGTTCGGACGACCGACGATGGCGAGCACGGGGGCGGCCCCGAACTCCTCCTCGTCTTCGTCGTCGAAGCCGTGGGCACGCAGCAGCGCCCGGTCCTCGTCTTCGAGCTCATAGCTCTCGAGTCCGGCCTCGAGCGCGGTCGCCCGCTGCTCGGCCTCTTCGTCGCTGATGCTCTCGACACGGTCGACGAGGTCTTCGTCGGGTGTTTCGTGGAATTCGGATTCGCTCATTGTGCGTCCTTCACCAGCTGCAGCACCGTCTCGACCACCTGGTCGAAGTCGATGTCGCTGGTATCGAGTGTGTACACTCCGTCGGCGGCTTCCAAGAAGCTCGTCGTGGCGGAGTCCTTGGCGTCGCGGCCGGTGACGAGGTCTTCGGTGGCGGCGATCGCCTCGGCGTCGGCATTGCCGTGCACCTCTTTGGCCCGGCGGGCCACGCGCACCTCGTCGCGGGCGGTCATGAGGATGCGCACCGGCGCATCGGGGGCGACGACGGTGGTGATGTCACGGCCTTCGACGACGATGCCCTCGGGTGCGGCCCTGATGTAGTCGCGCTGCTTCTCGATGAGCTCCTCGCGGGCGTCGACGACGCCGGAGACCGTCTGCACGTTCGCCGACACGTCCTGACCGCGGATGTCCTCGGTGACGTCGATGTCGTCGACGGAGACGAAGAACTCGTCGGGGCTCAGCGAGATCTCGAGATCGGCGCCGCGGACCTGCTCGAGCACGTCGACGGGATCGGTGACCCCGCGGTTGAGGCACAGCCACGCCATCGCACGGTACATCGCACCTGTGTCGAGGTACTGGTAGCCCAGCCGACGCGCCACCTCCTTGGCGGTGCTCGACTTGCCCACTCCGGACGGTCCGTCAATGGCTACGACGCTCATGCAGTTCCTTCTTTCTCGATGGCGGATTCGGGGATCTGCCATCCCTTCGACAGCAAACCGATCTCCAGCTCCTGCTGGATGGCCGGGACCACGGACACATCGACCATGCCGAGCTTCCGGCCAGAGGCGTGATCCATCCGGAAGTCTTCGACGTTGACGCCGAGGTCGCCGATGTCCTTGAACAGCCGGGCCAGCGTTCCGGGCGTATCCGGAACCAGGATCGTGACAACAGCATAGGTGGTGGGCGGCTGCCCGTGCTTGCCGGGAATCCGATCGTGGCCTTCGTTGCCCAGCGCGATCGCCTTCGCCAGCAGGCCCGTCGACCCCGGCCCGAGTTCGAGGGCTGCGATGACCTCGTCGAGTTCGGTGCGCAGATCCGTGAGCACGGACCGGACCTCGTCGGCGTTGCCGGTCAGGATCTGTGTCCACAGACCCGGGTCGGAGGCCGCGATCCGGGTGACGTCGCGCAGTCCCTGCCCGGCCAGGGCGATCTCCTCGAGCGGAGCGTGGCGCAGCTGCGAGGCGACGAGGGAGGACACGACCTGCGGCACGTGCGAGACCTTCGCGACCGCGGCATCGTGGATGCGCGGATCGAGGTGGAGCACCGAGGCGCCCGTGTCCTCGGCCATGGTGATGACCTCGCCGAGGCGGTCGGACGGTGTGTCCTCGTCCGAGCAGATCACCCAGGGTCGGGCCGTGAACAGATCCGCCTGAGCGGCGATCGCCCCGGACTTCTCCCGCCCGGCCATCGGATGGCTGCCGATGTACCGATCGAGCTGTTCACCGGTGACCAGCGACTTCACGGATTCCAGCAGGCGTGTCTTGACGCTGGCGACGTCCGTGACGGTGGCTCTCGGGTAGGTCTCGAGGGACCGGGCGATGACCTCCGCGGCGACATCGGGCGGAGTCGCGACGACCACGATGTCCGGGTCGGCGGCAGTCGCTGGTGTCTGTCCTTCGGAATCGCCGCCGTCGGCACTCGTGTGTGAGCGAACGACCCGGCCGGCACCGAGGTCGGCGGCGAGCTGCTGGGCGGTGGGTGAGGCGTCTTCGAGGGTCACCTGGTGGCCCTTCGCGCTCAGCGCCAATCCCAGGCTGGCACCGAGCAGGCCGGTGCCGATGATGTGGACTCTCACAGGCCGACGGCCTCGAAGAGGGAGCCGACCTCGTCGGAGCGCAGCGGGCGGATCTTGCCCTGCTTCTGTTCGTCGAGGACGATCGGTCCGAAGCGCAGGCGCACGAGGCGTTCGACGGGGTGCCCGATCTCTTCGAGCAGGCGCCGCACGATCCGGTTGCGCCCGGAGTGCAGGGTGAGTTCGACGACGGAGTGGCCCGGGGTGGAGTCGACGAGTTTGAAGTCGTCGACCTTGACGAAGCCGTCTTCGAGGTCGAGTCCGGCCTTGAGGATGGCGCCGGCGTCCTTGGCCAGCTGACCCTTGACCTTCGCAAGGTAGGTCTTAGGGATCTCGTAGCGCGGGTGGGCAAGCCGGTTGCTCAGCTCGCCGTCGTTGGTCAGCAGGATGAGGCCCTCGGTGTCGGTGTCGAGGCGACCGACGTGGAAGAGGCGCTCGGTGTTGTTGCGCACGTAGTCGGCCAGGCTGGGACGTCCCTCGGGGTCGCTCATGGTCGAGACGACTCCGGCGGGCTTGTTGAGCACGAGGTAGACCTTCTTGGTCTGTGTCGAAATTCTCACCGTATCGACGTACACGGACTGCGTCTCGGGGTCGATCCGGGTGCCCAGTTCGGTCACGATCGATCCGTCGACCTCGACCCGTCCGTCGGTGATGAGCTGCTCGCAGGCACGACGCGAGCCCAGGCCCGCCTCGGCGAGCACCTTCTGCAGCCGCACACCCCCGCTGACATGGGCATCCGATGCCTGACCTGAACCGGAGCCACCCCGGTTGGGGGCCTTCGAAGAGGTCGATGCGCGCTGTTTTCGGCTCGGTCGGTTCTGGCGCCCGCCGGGCGCACGAGGATCACGGTAGGGACTCATAGCACCATTGTCTCAAATCAAACGTCGACTCGTGACATCTCCGTGCGCTCATCGGCGATATCGTCCCCGGTGTCCTCCGCTGCGCCGGTGGCCTGCGCGTGCGGAATGGCCGGAAGATCGTCGTCCTCGTCCAGGTCCCCGTCGATCTCGGCGAGCACTTCGGTGTCCTCGGCGCCGAGTTCGGCGACGTCGGCGTCCTCGGGCAGGTAGGGGGCGATGTCCGGCAGGTCGTCGATCGAGTTCATACCCATCGTGTCGAGGAACTGCGGCGTGGTCGCATAGAGCAACGCCGAGGTGGACGCCTCCTTCCCGGCTTCGACGATGAGTCCGCGCAGCAGCAGGGTGCGGATGACGCCGTCGACGCTGACTCCGCGGATCGCGGCGATCCGCGGGCGTGAGATCGGCTGCCGGTAGGCGATGACGGCCAGAGTTTCGAGGGCGGCTTGGGAGAGCTTCGCGCTCTGTCCTGAAGTGAGGAAGTCCTTGACCACCTCGTGATAGTCCCCGCGTGAGAAGATGCGGAAGCCGCCGGCGACGTGGCGGATCTCGAAGCCGCGCTGCCGGTGGGTTTCATCCCCGTCATAGTCGGCCTTGAGCGCGGCGATGGCTTCGAGGACGGTGTCCTCGTCGAGGCCGAGGGAGGTCGCGAGCTCATCGGCGGTGACCGCTGAGTCGGTGATCATGAGCACGGCTTCGATGCCGGCGAGGACCTCGTCGTCGATCATGCGTGTTCTCCCTCGTCGTCGGTGTCAGGTGTGTCCGTGCCGGTGTCGCCCGGGTCTTCGTCCTCGTCGCCGCTCCAGTCGCCCTCGGTGCGCAGGTCGACGCCGTCCTCGCTCATCTCGGTGCGGTGGATGAGCAGGCGCCCCAGCGGTTCGGGCTGGTCGAAGTCGCAGAGTCCGACCTTGAACAGTTCGAGCAGAGCGAGGAAACGAGCGACGACGACCAGGGTGTTCTCGGACGTCTCCAGCAGATCCTTGAAGTCGACCTCGCCGGCGCGCAGCAGGCCGAGGATGTGTCCGCGCTGTTCGGACACGCTGACCAGCGGCAGGTGGATGTGGTCGACGGCGACGCTCGGCGGGGTGGGATCGCGTTGGAGCACTGTCGCGAAGATCCCGGCCAGCTCACCGGGGCCGATGTTGAGCTCGAGCGGGGGCAGCACGTCCTGGAACTCGGCTTCGAGTCCGACGTCACGAGGGGCCCGGATCGACCCTGCGGCCATCGCCTCGGCGAGGTACCCGGACACTGACTTGTACGCCTTGTATTGGAGCAGGCGGGCGAAGAGGAGGTCGCGGGCCTCGAGCAGTTCGAGGTCGAGGACCTCTTCGCCCTCTTCATGCGGCAGGAGCCTCGCGACCTTGAGGTCGAGCAGGGTCGCGGCGACGAGGAGGAACTGCGAGATCTCCGCGAGGTTCGCCCGGTCCTTGAGTTCGGTGGTGTAGGCGAGGAATTCGTCGGTGACCTCGGCCAAGGCGATCTCCGTGACGTCGAGGCGCCGCTTCGAGATCAGCCCGAGGAGGAGGTCGAACGGTCCGGTGAAGTTCTCGAGTTCGACCTGGAAGCCCTGGGCGTGAGTCTCGGCTGTGTCCTCGCCGTCGACGGCCGCCTCACTCCCTGGTGTGACGACCTCGCTCCCAGTTGTGACGACGTCGCTCAGGGTGCGCCTCCACGGGCGATGAGCTCCCGGGCCAGGCGCCGGTACGCCTCGGAGCCGGCATGTTTGGGTGCGAAGCTCGTGATCGGTTCGGCGGCGACGGAGGCGTCGGGGAACTTCACGGTGCGGTTGATGACGGTTTCGAAGACCTTGTCGCCGAAGGCCTCGGTGACCCGCGACATCACCTCTTTCGAGTGCAGGGTGCGCGAGTCGAACATCGTCGCGAGGATCCCGTCGATCTCGAGCGAGGGATTGAGCCGATCCTGGACCTTCTCGATCGTCTCGACGAGCAGTGCGACGCCGCGCAGCGCGAAGAACTCCGTCTCGAGCGGAATGACCACCCCGTGGGCGGCGGTGAGCGCATTCACGGTGAGCAGGCCGAGCGAGGGCTGGCAGTCGATGAGGATGACGTCGTATTCGTCGGCAACTTTCTGCAGCGCCCGGGCGAGCACCTGCTCGCGGGCGACCTCGCCGACGAGCTGCACCTCGGCGGCGGAGAGATCGATGTTCGCCGGCAGGATGTCGATGTCCTCGAAGTCCGTTTCGACGATGACCTCATGCGGATCGAGACGCGGGTTCATCAGCAGGTTGTACACGCTGATGTCGAGGTCATACGGGTTGAGCCCGAGCCCCACCGACAGTGCACCCTGTGGGTCGAAGTCGACGAGCAGCATCTTCCGCCCGTACGCGGCCAGGGACGCGCCGAGGTTGATCGACGACGTCGTCTTCCCGACGCCGCCCTTCTGGTTGACCATGGCGATGATGCGGGCGGGCCCATGCGAATCCAGCGGGGCCGGCTCCGGGAAATCCTGCGGCTCTCCCGCGGTCCTCTGCTGGGGAATGTCCAACGCCTCTTGCGTATTCATCACTCGGACGGCCACCTTTCGTTGCTCTTGATCCAACCCTACCGCGCCCGGGGGTGCGAGGTCGCGTACACTTCCCGCAGTGTCTCCTCGGAGACCTTCGTATAGATCTGCGTCGTCGTCACCGAGGCGTGCCCGAGCAGCTCCTGGACGACGCGGATGTCCGCCCCGCCCTCGAGCAGATGCGTGGCGAACGAATGTCTGAATGTGTGCGGGGAGACCTCCGCCCCGATCTTCGCCGCTTCGGCCGCGTCCTTGACGATCTGCCACGCCGAGACCCGGGAGAGCCGGGTTCCGCGCGCATTGAGGAACAGCGCACCCGCCGGCGCGGACGACTTCGCCTTCGCCGCCATCGACGGTCGCACCCGGGAGACCCAGGCACCCAAGGCGCGGGCGGCATGCGAACCGAAGGGCACGATCCGCTCCTTCCCGCCCTTGCCGTAGAGGCGGACGAGCCCGGAGTCGAGATCGACATCGTCGAGGTCGACCCCGACCGCCTCGGAGATGCGGGCACCCGTGGCGTAGAGGAGTTCGAGGAGGGCCGCAGCCCTGATCTGTGCCGGCTCCTCCCCTGCCGAGGTCGCCAGAATCGCCTCGATGTCATCGAGGCCGAGCGCCTTGGGCAGCCGCAGGCCCTCCTGCGGCGGGCTGACTTCGGAGGCCGGATCCGTGGGCGTGAGGTTCTCTGAGGCGGCGAAAGTGTGGAAGCGCCGCACCGCCACCAGCGCACGCGCTCGGCTGCGCGGTGCGAGTCCCGAATCGAGCAGGTGCAGGGCGTAGCCTTCGACCGTGGCCCGCTCCACCTCGCCGAGGCTGCCGATCCCCTCCTCGGTCAGCCAGGTTCCGTACCGGGCGAGGTCCCGGGCGTAGGCGTCGATGGAGTTCCGCGACAGGCCCCGTTCGAAGCGCAGGGAGTTCAGGTACGACTCGAATCCACGGCGCAGCCCCTCGGGCAGCTCGCCTGGCAGCAGTTCGGCCCCGTGCCGAGCCACGCGATATCAGTCCTCGCCGGGGCGGGCGGCACTGGTGGCCGCATCACCCGCCGCCGCTGCGTTCGCGCCGGCTGAATCCGCATCCGCTCCGTCCGCAGCCGGCCCGGTCGTCGCCGCCTGTGCCCCGCGGCCGAAGTCGGGGCGGCCGTCGACGAGGCGCCTGGGGGCGTCGACAGCGCGCAGCTGCACGGGAGTCCCGGCCGCCTCGGCGCGGAGGATCCGGAAGACCTGGAGGATCGCCAGCTGTGCGATGGCATTCGTCACCCGTCCCTCGACGACGGCGTCGAGGGCCTCGTCGATGCTCACCCAGCGGAAGCGGAATCCGGCTTCCTCCTCGCTGCGCTGATGCCGGTCGGCTTCGGGCACCTCGTGCAGGCCGCGGGCGAGGTAGAGGCGCATCGTCTCGCTGCTGCCGCCGGGGGTCAGGCAGGAGTCGCTGAGGACCTCCCAGCGATCGGCCATGAGGTCGGCTTCTTCGACGAGTTCGCGTTTGGCTGCGTCCCACGGGTCCTCACCGGGGACGTCGAGGAGTCCGGCCGGGACCTCCCACAGGCGCGCCCGCACGGGGTGCCGGTACTGCTGGACGAGCAGGATCCGCTGTTGATCGTCGACGACGGCCACGCCGACGGCACCGGTGTGGGCCATGAGGTCGCGGACGAGTCCGGGGGCTTCGGGCAGGTCGAAGGTCTCGCGTCGGATGTCCCAGACGGCACCGTGGTAGGCGACCTCGGATGCGGTGATGGCAGGGTCATACGGTTCGTCGTGCAGTTCGCTCATCTGCTGCCTCCAAGCAGTCGGTGGTGAAACGGCGAATGCCGCCGGCGCATCGGCCGACGGCATTCGCCGCATCGGGTGGTCATCGGTCCGTGAGCACTGGTCATCGGCCCATGAACTCAGGTGTCACTGACGCTTGAGCGCGGCGGCCACGAGCCCCGCGAACAACGGGTGCGGTGAGGTCGGACGCGACTTCAGCTCGGGGTGAGCCTGCGTCGAGACGTAGAACGGGTGCGTCTCCTGGTCCAGTTCGACGAATTCGACGAGCTCACCATTGGGTGAGGTGCCGGAGAAGGACAGCCCCGCCTCGGCGAGCTCATCGCGGTAGGCGTTGTTGACCTCGTAGCGGTGGCGGTGGCGTTCGCTGATCGTCGTATCGCCGTAGACGCCGGCGACGACGCTGCCTTCGGTCAGCTTCGCCTCGTAGGTGCCCAGGCGCATGGTGCCGCCGAGGTCGCCTTCGCCTTCGACGATGGAGAGCTGCTCGGCCATGGTCGCGATCACCGGGACGGTCGTCTCCGGGTCGAACTCGGAGGACGAGGCGTCCGCGATGCCGGCGACGTTGCGTGCATACTCGATGACCATGCACTGCAGGCCCAGGCACAGGCCGAGGGTCGGGATGTCGTGGGTGCGGGTGTATTCGAGGGCGCCGAGCTTGCCCTCGATGCCGCGGATGCCGAAGCCGCCGGGCACGCAGATCGCGTCGAGACCGGCCAGGGCCTTCTCCGCTCCGGCGGGAGTGTCGCACTCATCGGACTGGATCCAGCGGACCTTGACCTTCGCGTCGTTGGCGAAGCCGCCGTGACGCAGTGCCTCGGTTACCGACAGGTAGGCGTCGGGCAGGTCGATGTATTTGCCGACGATGCCGATCGTGACCTCGCGGGACGGGTTGTGCACGCGTTCGAGCACCCAGTCCCACTTCGTCCAGTCGACGTCGCGGAAGGGCAGGTTGAGGGAGCGGATGACGAACACGTCGAGGCCGCCGTCGTGGAGGACCTTCGGGATGTCGTAGATGCTCGGGGCGTCGACGCAGGAGACGACGGCGTCGGTCTCGACGTCGCAGGCACCGGCGATCTTCGACCGGATCGAGTCCGGCAGTTCGCGGTCGGAGCGCAGCACGATCGCATCGGGCTGGATGCCGATCGAGCGCAGTGTGGCCACCGAATGCTGGGTCGGCTTCGTCTTCAGCTCTCCGGAGGGCCCGAGGTAGGGCACGAGGGAGACGTGGATGAAGAACACATTGTCCCGGCCGATGTCGTGGCGGACCTGACGGGCCGCCTCGAGGAAGGGCTGGGATTCGATGTCGCCGACGGTGCCGCCGATCTCGGTGATGATGACGTCGGGACGGTCCGCCTCGGGGCGTTCGGCCTGAGCACGCATCCGCGCCTTGATCTCATCGGTGATGTGCGGGATGACCTGCACGGTGTCGCCGAGGTAGGCACCGCGGCGTTCCTTCGCGATGACCGAGGAGTAGACCTGACCGGTCGTGACGTTCGCGGCTCCGTCGAGGTCGTTGTCGAGGAAGCGCTCGTAGTGGCCGATGTCGAGGTCGGTCTCGGCGCCGTCCTCGGTGACGAAGACCTCACCGTGTTGGAAGGGATTCATCGTGCCGGGATCCACATTGAGGTAGGGATCCAGCTTCTGCATGGCGACCGTGAGGCCGCGCTGGGTGAGCAGGTGCCCGAGGCTCGAGGCCGTCAGTCCCTTGCCCAACGAAGAGGCGACGCCTCCCGTGACGAAGATGTGCTTTGCCGTATGTGTGCCGCCAGGGCCAGTTCGATTCACCACGGGATTTGATTCTATCAAAGTCCGGCCGACGAATCCGAGGCCGATTCGGCTTCCGCGTAGAGATCGAGCAGGGTCGTCGAGATCGCGGCCCCGTTGTTGACGTCGATGACCCGCTTCTTCGCGGCCACCGCGGAGGTGCCGCGTCCGGCCGGGTCGTCGAGAAGATGATTGATCTCACTCAGCAGCGCGTCCGTGTCGTCGGCGGCCACACCCTTCGCGGCTTCGCCCCAGATGCCGGCGCGGCGTTCGCTGCCGATGAAGACGGCGGGCTTCGACAGCTGCATGAGGTCCTCATGCGAAAGCCCGGTCATCGTCTCGCTGGCGATGACGAGGTCAGCGGCGGCGGCCACATCGACGAGGTCGCCGGCCGGTGCGACGATGACGCCGCGGTCGGAGAACTCCCGCGCGATCGTCGACCGGTCCTTGCCGGTGCCGGTGAGCACCGTGACGACCTTGCGGTCGGGGCGGCGCTGGTTGATCTGGTCGGCGGCGTCGAGGACGGTCGCCAGTGCCGTGTGGTCGCGCAGGGCGATGGGGCTGGCGATCATCCAGGTGCCCTCGCCGATGCCGAGTTCGCTGCGGACCTCGGCGCGTGGGGTGCGCACCGTGAGGTCGACGTCGATGTCCGGGTGGACGAGTTCGGCGCGTTCGACGATCGGCACCTTCCCGCCGAAGTAGTCGACGACGGGTTCGGTGGTGCCGAGCACTGCGGTGGCCGTGCGGCCGACGATCTCGGCCCCGGTCTTCTCGATGACGTTCGCGGAGTCGAAGGATTCGATTGTGGCGACGATCTTCGGGTGCAGGCGGGCGGGCAGTCCGGTGAAGGCGAGCCCGGCAAGGGTGGCCGCGTGCAGTCCGTGCGCGTGGACGACGTCGACGTGCTGGTAGTACTTGTGAAGAGTGAAGGCGGTGTTCGGGTCTGCCATCGTGAAGCGTCGGCGTGCTGCGAGTTCGATCTCGCGGAATTCGCCGGACAGTTCCTCGGGGACTCCGAACGTGCCGAGCAGTGATCGGTGGGCGGCGACGGCGACCTTGTACCCGGCCTTGAGATGACCGAGCACGGCGAGCTTCGCCACTTCGACGACCGGCCCCGTGGTTTCGGCGAGCACGTGCAGAATCCTCGTGTCTGCGCTCAGTGTTCTGACCTCGCCGGATTCGCTCATTTCCTCATCCTCTTCTTTCGTTCGACGCTCTCGTTCGACGCTGGTTCTAGCCTACCTGGGCGGGTCCGAGTTCCGTGTAAATGCCCACGAGTTCTTCGGCGACTTCTCGTTCATCGGGAAGCTCGGCTCCCCGTGCCACCGCGCGGCGGCCGAGTTCGGCTCGGCGGGCGGGGTCGACGGCGAGTTCGGCGACGACTTCGGCCAGGGCCCGGTCGTCGTCGTCATCGACGAGGATGCCCGCATCGCCGACGAGTTCGGGCGTGCCGCCGGTGGCGGTGGCGACGATCGCCTTGCCCGCCTTCAGTGCCTCCTGCAGCACGAGGGCGCGAGCCTCCCACACGCTCGTGAGCACGTAGACGTCGGCTGCCGCGGCGAGCTCGGCCACGTCGTCGCGTGCGCCGAGGAAGTGCAGGTCAGGGATCGCCGAGGCGGAGCTGAGCCGGTCGTATTGTGCGCGGACCTCGGCAAGCACCGATTCGTCGGCGGCGCCGGCGATGAGCACGACCACCGAGGCGGACTGCGACCGTTCGTCGGCCCGTCCGGTCGCGGGTGTCGCCTCCCCTTCGCCGAGGCGGCCGAGAGCGCCGTCCCCCTCCCCGAGCCGGCCGAGGGCACGGATGAGCATCGGGTAGTTCTTCTGCGGTGCCACGCGTCCGACGGCGAGGACGATGAGGGCACCCTCGTCGAAGCCGAAGTCGGCGGCGAGCGTCGCACGGGTGGCGGCGGCCGCCTCGGCGGGGATCTGCTCGACCTGCGGGGCCGCGGCAGGAAGGAAACGGGCGTCGTGTGCGCCGAGCTGTCGCGCCCGGTCGACGAGGTCGGTGCTCGCGCCGAGCACGAGATCGGCGCCGCGGGCGAGCATCGTCTCCACCTGTGTCTCCACCTTGCCGCGCATGCCCTGCCCGCTGGCCTGGTTGTGCAGGCTGAGGACGAAGCGGGGGCGGGTGCGCAGTGTGCGCACGGTCAGGAGGGTGATGAGTCCGGCGCGGAATCCGTGGGCGTGGACGATGTCGGGGGCGAAGCTGCGCAGCAGGGTGCGTTGGCGGCGGACGAGGGCGGCGTCGCCGACCCCGATGCCGGTGCCGAGCTCGAGGACGGCGAAGCGGACTCCCGGCAGCAGTGAGAAGCCGAAGTGCTCGTCGGTGGCGGCCGGGCCGATGACACCGATCTCGTGCCCGGCGGCGGTCAGCTCGCGGGCCAGGGCCCTGACATGGGTGCCGACGCCCCCGGTGGAGGTGCCGATGACGAAGACGACCCTCATGAGTCTTCCTCCCTGTCGTCTCGTGTGTGGGGGTTCTGGACGAAGTCTGTCCCGGGCTGTGTCCCAGGTTCTCTGCCGGTTTCTGTCCCGGGTTCAGTGACGGTGCCTGTTCCGTGCTCGGTGACGGTACCTACGCCGTGTTCAGCGACGGGGTGCTGCGCGATGTCTGTGCCCTCTTCGGTCACGGGGTTCTGTCCGCCGTCACCGCGGTTGCGGTCGGCGAGCAGCCCACGGATCTCTCTGAGGAAGCCATGGTCGATGACGAGGACGATGGCGCCGAAGATCACGCAGCCGAGCAGTGCGGCGACGACTCCGGCGATGACCGCCGAGGATGCTGAATTGTCGAGCAGTCCGCCGAGCCACTGCGAGGTGACGATGCCGGCGGCACCGGCGACGACGGCCGCGCCGAGAGCGAGCAGACCGCGCCGACCGACCCTGGCGATGCCAGTGGGTCCGAGCACGCGACGGATGGACACGAGCAGGAAGCCGCCGGCCACCGTCATCCCGAGCACGTAGCCGCAGCAGATGGCGACCAGCGTCAGGCCGGGGTCACCGTTGGCGTCAGTGATGAGGATGGCGAGGATCATGCCGACGATGACGAGGATCCACCCGGTGGTCGTGGCCGCTGCCGAATGGCGTGAGCGCTCCACGGCGTAGAAGACGCGGGTGCCCCAGGCGACGAACGACCAACCAGGTACGGCCAGGGCCATGACCATGATGGCGCGGGCCATCGAGTCGAAGGGCACAGAGGCGACGTCCTTGGCCGCGTCGATCGCGGTGAAGAAGATCTGCAGGGGCCCGGCGGCAGAGAGCAGGATGACCGCCCCGAGTCCGCCGATGGTGAGAATGAGGGCGGTCGTCGTCGACGTCACGGCGCGCAGTCGAGTTCCTGCCTCGGCACGGTCGTGCTCGGTCGCCTCGGGGTCGGTGGACCGCCCGACCCAGGTCGACAGGGTCGGGAACATCACGGTGGCCACCGGTACAGCGAGAACCGCATACGGCAGGAGGTAGACGGCGTTGATGTAGCTGAAGAGGACGAAGGTGCCTTTGCCGCCCGAATGATTCGACAGAGTCAGGGTGGCAAGCACCGCCGCCTGCTGTGCGAGCAGGGCCGCCATTCCGGCGCCGGCGAGACGAAGGGCACGGCGGCCGATTCCGGGAGGGAACGAGTAGGTGGGACGCAGCTTGAGGCCGGTCGTTGACATCGGCAACGCCAGGGGCAGGGCGAGTGCGGCAACGCCGAGAGTGGTGCCCCAGCCCAGCCAGCCGAGGTGCGTCTGCCATGTGTCATCGTTGCCGCCGACGGCGCTGTAGGCGATGTAGCAGCCGATGACGACGAGGCTGGACAGCAGCGGGGCGAAGGCCGGCCAGAGGAACTTTCGGTGTGCCTGGAGCACACCCGTGAGCACTGCGCCGATGCCGTAGAGGACGAGCTGGGGAGAGAACATCAGCAGCAGCTGCGCGGTCGCGTGGAGCTCGGTATCGGTGGACTTGGCGTCGACGAGGAGGCTCGCGATGGGTTCGGCGAAGACCGCGAGCAGAATCGACAGGGGCAGGGTCACCGACACCGCCCAGGTCAGCAGTCCGGAGGCGATCCGTCCAGCAGTGGCCCGATCCGCGCGGGCCAGCGGGACCGCAAGCAGCGGGATGACAGCCCCAGCAAGGGCTCCACCTGCGACGACTTCGAAGAGGATGTTCGGGACCTGGTTCGCACTCTGATAGGCGGTGCCGACGGTACCGGCGCCGACGGTCGGAGAGAACACCAACCAGCGGAGGAACCCGACGAGTCGGGTCAGCAGAGTGATGATCGAGACGAGCAGCGCCGTGGAGGCGAGGACTCGGACGAGCCTGCTCACACGCCCTCGCGGCCGAAGGAGTCGATCTCCCGCAGTCCGGGGGTCGACTCGATGACTGAGGTGAAGGAGACCTTCTCGCTGGCCAGGGTCAGCCCGGCGAGGACGGCGAGGATGATGCGGCGCTGTCCGGGGCTCGCGGTCTCGGCGAGGATCGTGCCGATCGCCGCTCCCAGGGCGTTGGCTCCGGTGTCGCCGAGCATGACCTCTCCGGCCAGGTCGTCCGGCCAGGCGGCGGCGCTGACTCCGGCGATCGCTGTGCTCGGTGCCCAGGAGACCGCGTGGTCGTGGTCGGTGAACGCCAGGGTGAGCGCTCCGGCCTTGAGCGCGCGGCCGGGGCGGAGGTCGAGGAGGTTGAACAGGTTCGCCGATCCGGCGATCACTCCCCCGGTGACGACGATGTCGCAGGCTCTGGACACCCAGTTCGAATCATCCTGCCGAGACACGGCCAAGAAGCCGGTCTTGCGGGTTCCGGTGCGTAGGATCGCGGCGGCTGCGATCGAGGCCAGCGGGATGCCGGTGACCTTGAGGGCACCGGTCGTGATCTCGCCGCGGGCCAGAGCCGAGAGGTGCCCGCGCAGCCCCTTCGACGACCCGGATTCGAGGAAGTCGTCGACGGCGCCGAGGCTGCCCGCCGCACCCGTGGCCAGCAGGGTGGCGACGCGCTGCCGCGGATCTTCGATGAGCAGTCCGCCGGCGAGCAGACCCGCGGTCACGGCAGGTCCTTCGATGAGTGAGACGTCGCGGCCGGCGTGATTGGTGCGCACGACATCGGGGCGGGTGCGCAGACGCGACTTGAGCACTGCCGTGGTCGCGACGTAACCGGCGAGACCGGCCACGGCGGAGCTGATGATCGAGCGGATCATTTGGCGTCTTTCTTCTCGGCGGTGGTCTTGCCCGGGAGGATCTCCTCGGCATCGTCGGCGAAGCCGAAGTGGCCGTGGGTGCCGTCCTCACCGGCGGCCAGAGCGCGGACGGTGATGACGGGTCCGGCGCCGAGGCCGAGGCCGTCGACGGTGCTGGCCCGGGACTTCTCCGTGCGGAGGATGTTGACGAGTCCGTTCTGCGCCGAGGCCGCATCGCCGGCGACGACGACCGAGGTGGAATCGGCGGTGAGCGCGGTGATGAAATCGGTGACGAGGCTGCGGGTGGCCTTGTCGCCGCTGGCCTTGGGGCTCGACTTCGTCTCCTCAGCCAGGGTCGAGTTCTCGTCGTCGACGACGATGAACAGCGAGGTCGTCTTGTGGTCGGTGTCGGTGCGCAGCCGATCGGCATCGACGAAGGCGTCGTAGAGCTTCGTCGACGCCTTCTCTGCGGCCTCCCGATCCTCGTCGTCCTCGAGCATCGAGGCGTTTCCGGTCAGCGCGATGACGAGGGCGGCGCGGATCGCGGTCGAGTCGTCCTGCGGCAGGTCCGGCACGATGGTGCGCAGCTTTTCGAGGAAGTCGGTGGAGTCCTGGAGGCTGAGCGTGTTGTCGACGAAGGATACGTCTCCGGCGATGGTGCCGTCGGCTTCCTTGACCCGGTTGCTGACCTCTTCGACCTGTTCGGGGTCGGCGTCGGGGGCGGCGATGATGCTGACGTCCTGGTCCTTGAGCGCGCCCCCGATGAGTTCGGGTGCGGCCGCGGTGACGAAGTCGTTCTGCTTGTCGATGTTGCCCTTCGCGGCGTCGAGGTCGGTGCGCAGGTTGTCGCGGTCGGACCGCAGCGCGTCGACCTGGCTCTGCAGGGATTCGCCGATCGGTTCCTTCAGCGGTCCCGCACCGAGGACGATACCGACGGCCAGGGCGAGGAACACGGAGACGAGGGAGACGAGGTGGTAGCGGAAGTCAATCACGGAATACGTCCTTGGATGAAGCCTGCGGATGCGGCGGCGGCCGCGGGGTCCCCGCCGAACAGGGAGCCGATCCAGCCGAAGAATCCGTCGAGTTGGGCGCCGATGAGGCCGAGGAAGGTCTGTCCCGCCGAGGTCGCGGTCATCGCCACGACGAGGGCGACGAGGCCGGCGACGATGAGCACGGCCAGCTGCAGGCTGGAGATGCGCTGCCGGTAGAGCAGGGAGACGCCTTTCGCGTCGATGAGCTTCGAGCCCACCCGCAGGCGGGTGATGAAGGTCGAGGCCATGCCCTTGCGTCCCTTGTCGAGGAACTCCATGACGGTGTCGTGGGTGCCGACGGCGACGATGAGTTCGGCGCCCTTGTCGTCGGCCAGCAGCATCGCGATGTCCTCGCTCGTGCCCGAGGCGGCGAAGGCCACACAGTCGACGCCGAGGGCATGGACTCTCTCGGTGCCCGGTGCGGTGCCGTCGCGGTAGGCGTGGACGACGATCTCGGCCCCGGAGGTCAGTGCGGTGTCGGACACGGAGTCCATGTCCCCGACGATCATGTCCGGTTTGTAGCCGGCTTCGATGATGGCGTCGGCTCCGCCGTCGACGCCGATGAGCAGCGGCCGGTATTCGCGGATATAGGAGGCCAGCATCGCCAGGTCCTCCTTGTAGTGGTAGCCGCGGACGACGATGAGCACGTGCCGGTCGGTGAAGGCGGTCTTCACCTCGGGGACGACGAGTTCGGCCGAGAGGAGGTCGGAGTCCTTGCGGATGTATTCGATCGTGTTGTCGATGAAGTCCACGAGCACGGAGTTCATGCCGGCTTCGGCAGCGTGCATGTCCTCGGCGATGGTCTCGGGGTTCTGCAGGACGCCGGAGGCGATCTCCTTCTCCCCGAGGTGGACGATGTTGTCCTCGATGCTGATCTCTTCGCCTTCGTCGACGGCGTCGAAGATCTCGGCTCCGGCGGCGTCGATGAGGGGGATGCCGGCGTCGACGATGATGCCCGGGCCGAGGTTAGGGTAGCGTCCGGAGATCGATTTGTCGGCGTTGATCACCGCGACGGGTCGGCAGGCGACGAGGGCTTCGGCGGAGATCCGGTCGATGTCGGCGTGTTTGATGACGGCGATGTCGCCGGGTTGGAGACGCTTGGTGAGGTCTTTCGTGCGTCGGTCGAGCCGGGCAGGAGCCGGACCGAACCGGTTGGGTGCGGTGAGGTTCTCGCGGTGTCTACGCACTTTCATGGTCCGCCCATTGTCTCATGCGCCTGTCGTCGCCTCCTCTTTGACCTGCCGTGCGGAGTCGAGGAGTTCCGCGGCATGGGCCCGCGCCGAGGCGGAGTCGTCCATGCCTGCCAGCATCCGGGAGAGTTCGGTGACGCGTTCGGCATCGGTCAGCTCCTGCACGCCCGAGCGCACGGTCTCGGCGTCATCGTCCTTGACGATGGTCACGTGCGTGTCTGCCCAGGCGGCGACCTGCGGCAGGTGGGTGACGACGATGACCTGGGCATTGCGGGCGAGTTTCGCGAGCCTGCGGCCGATCTCGACAGCGGCCTTGCCGCCGACGCCGGCGTCGACCTCGTCGAAGACGTAGGTGGGGATGGATTCGCTGGCCGCGCGGACGACCTCGATGGCGAGCATGACGCGGGAGAGCTCACCGCCGCTGGCGATCTTGCCGATGTCGTCCGGGGTCGAGGATTCGTGGGCGGCGAAGGTCAGCCGCACGTCGTCGGCGCCGTGGCTGGTGGGTTCGCGTTCGGTGATCTCGAAGGCGACGGCGGCCTTCGGCATCGACAGGGCGGCCAGCTCTTCGCTCACGTCTTGAGAGAACTTCTCCGCCGTGGCCGTGCGGATCGTCGTCAGCGCCGAGGCGGCTTCGTCCATGGCGGCGCGCGCCTCAGTGAGTTCGGCGTCGAGTCCGTCGAGGTCGCGGTCCTCGGCCTCGAGCTCGGCCAGTTCGGCAGCCGATCGGGATTCGAAGTCGAGGACCTCGGTGACGTCCTGACCATAAGGAGCAAGGGTGCCGAGCTCGGCGCGGCGGGCTTCGGTCTCCTCCAGGGAGATCTCGCCGAGTTCGTCGAACCCGGAGAGGTAGGAGGAGAGTTCGGCCGCGGAGTCAGAGAGCCTGAGCACCGCGTCACCCAGTGCTTCGCGGATGGTGACGAGTTCCTTGTCGGAGCCTTCGACATCGGCGATGGCGGAGATCGCCTGGTGGACGAGGTCGACGGCGGCGCCGGCGTCGTCGACTTCCCCGCCCAGCAGCAGGTCATGGGCGGTACCGACGGCGCGGGTGATCTCGGCGGCGGCGCCGAGCTTCGCCGACTGGGCGGCCAGGGTCTCGTCCTCACCGGGTTCGGGGCGGACGGCGTCGATGGCTTCGAGGCAGCCGCGCAGCCAGAGGATGCGTTCCCGGCGGGCGGCAGTGGAGTCCTTGATGCGCGCGACTCGGGTTTCGGTCTCCTTCCAGGACTCGTACGCGGCGCGGTAACGGTCGGCCACCTCGGCGAGTTCCTGCCCTCCGGCGGCGTCGAGGAGCTGCCGCTGCTGGGCGGCGCCCTTGAGGCGCAGCTGTTCGGACTGGCCGTGGAGGGTGATGAGGTCGGAGGAGATGTCGGTGAGCACGGAGATCGGCACGGTGCGCCCGCCTGCGGTGGCTCGGGCGCGGCCCTTGAGTGCGACGGTGCGGGAGATGATCGCTTCCTCGTCGGCGGAGCCGCCGGCCTCTTCGATGCGGTCGCGCACGGTGTCGGCGACGGAGGTGAAGATGCCTTCGACCTCGGCTTTCTCCGCGCCCTTGCGGACGACTCCGGAGCCGACCTTGCGGCCCATGAGCAGGGACAGGGCGGAGACGAACATGGTCTTTCCGGCGCCGGTCTCACCGGTGACGACGGTGAAGCCGGTGTCGAGTTCGACCTCGGCTTCGGCGATCACGCCGAGGTGGGAGATCCGCAGTTCGGAGATCATTCAGGCCTCCTTGATGGGTCCCCGCCAACCGGAGACGGGCAGGCGGAATTTTGCGACGAGTCGGTCGGTGAACGGTCCTGTGTGCAGGCGGGCGAGGCGGATCGGCGAGGCCGATCGGGTGGCTTCGACGCGGGCGCCTGCGGGCAGTTCGAGGGCGCGGCGGCCGTCGCACCACAGGACCGCGGAGTGTTCGGGGTTGTTCGGTGAGATCTCGACGCCGAGGCGGGAGTTCGGGCTGACGACCAGCGGTTCGGCGAAGAGGGCGTGGGCGGAGATGGGCACGAGCAGGAGTGCTTCGACCTCGGGCCAGACGATGGGTCCGCCGGCGGAGAAGGAGTACGCGGTGGAGCCGGTGGGGGTGGCGAGGATGACGCCGTCGCAGCCGAAGGAGGACACGGGGCGGGCGTCGACGCCGAGGACGACGTCGATCATCCGGGACTTCGAGGTCTTCTCGATCGTCGCTTCGTTGAGCGCCCAGGAGTTGAAGATGTTCTCGCCTTCGTGCCACACGGACACGTCGAGGGCGAGCCTTTCCTCGACGAGGTAGTCACGTTGGGAGACACGGTGGACCGCCTCGGCGAGGTCTTCCCTCTCGCTTTCGGCGAGGAACCCGACGTGGCCCAAGTTGACGCCCATGAGGGGGACGCCGGAGCCGTGGAAGCGTTCGGCTGCGCGCAGGATGGTGCCGTCACCGCCGAGGACGATGACGAGTTCGCAGCGGTCCCGCCACTCTGCCAGTTCGGAGTCGTCGATGATGGTGCAGTGGGTGAGGATGCCGTCGCCGCCGGTGGATTCGATCTGGCGGGTGCGGATGCCGACGATCTCGTCGGAGAGGACGACGGGGGTGACGTCGTCGTCGAGGAGAGCTTTGAATACGCTGACGGCGGCCACGGCCGACTCTTCGCGCTGGGGATGCAGGAGCACCATGATGTGTCTGGTCACGACTCTCCTCTCATGATCGTCTCCAGGTGGGCGGGGATGGATGCTTCGTCGAGCCTATCGGACTCAGCCGGGGTTCGGCCTGGGCGAACACGCAGGAAGTACTCTCTGTTTCCGCTCGGTCCCGGCAGTGGTGAGGGCGCGATGTCGGTCACGCGCGCGTCGTGTTCGCTCACAGCGTCGAGGACGGAGTCGAGCGCGCGGCGGCGGTTGGCCGGGCTGGTGACGACGCCGTGTTTGTCGAGTGAGGCGCGGGCGAGTTCGAACTGGGGTTTGACCATGAGCAGGAGTTGACCGTCGGATGCCGTGGCAGCCAGGAGCGGGCCGATGAGCAGACGCAGGGAGATGAAGGAGACGTCGGCGACGACGAGGCCGACGGTGGGCACGTCGGAGGCGGCGAGTTCGCGGAGGTTGAGTCCTTCGCGGACATGCACACGCGGGTCGTCGCGGAGGATCGGGGCGAGTTGGTCATGGCCGACGTCGACGGCCCAGACTTCGCTGACTCCCTGGTGGAGGAGGACCTGGGTGAACCCGCCGGTGGAGGCACCCGCATCGAGCGCGGTGAGCCCGGCGAGGGGGCCTGCTTCGGCTGGGCTGCCGGGGTCGGCTGGGCTGCCGGGGTCGGCTGGGCTGCCGGGGTCGGCTGGGCTGCCGGGGTCGGCCGTGCTGCCGGGGTCAGCCGTGTCATCAGCACCGACGAGGTCGAAGGCGGCGAGGGCGCCGAGGAGTTTGTGGGCGCTGCGGGCGACCCAGGGGTCGGGCTCAGTGACGGTGAGTTCGTCGGATTCGGCCACGCCATGGGAGGACTTCGTGACGGTGCACCCGTTGACGTCGACGCGACCGGCAGCGATTTCGCGGGCGGCGCGGGAGCGGGAGGACAGGATCCCGCGTTCGACGAGTGCCCGGTCGAGCCTGCTCACAAGGAGCCGACCTGCGCGTCGAGGTCATCCAGCAGAGCGCCGAGGTGATCGTGGCGCTGCGCGGCGGGCAGGGTCTTCGTCTCCTCGAGCCGGGACCGCCAGGCTTCGACGGGCACCTCCCCGCTCGCCGAGGCCGGCGTCGGGGCGGGTGACGAGGCGGAATGTGGTGCTGTGGGGTCTGGTGCAGACGTCGGGGCGGTTTCGTCGGTCACGTATCCTCCTCGTGTGCGTCGCTGACAGCGCCGACTGGGGCAGTGCCTGGTTCGGAGTCGACCGGTCCGGCGATGGTCCGCGGCAGGCGTCCTTCGGCCAGGATCGCCTCGGCGTCGGTGGTCCCGGCGTCGATGGCGTCCCAGGCTCGGCCCAGTTCTGCTTCGATGCGTGGGCAGTCCCCGCGGTCGCCGGCGGTGATGAGGGCGGGCAGGCTGCGCAGGTTCGGCAGGATGAAGGTCGGGCGGCGTTCGGGCTCGGCGCGCAGGGCGTCGTGGATGTCGTGGATGCCAGTGAGCACGAGCGCGGTGTCGATGCCCGCCGCATTGCCGCCTTCGATGTCCGTGTTGAGGCGGTCGCCGACCATGAGCGGGCGACGAGCACCGAGGCGGTCGGCTGCGAATTCCATCATGTGCGGGGCGGGTTTGCCGACGATGACCGGTTCGGTGTCGGTGAGCCGGGCCATGAGTTCGACGAACGCGCCGTTGCCGGGGACCTTGCCGGTGTCGGTCAGCAGTGAGTAGTCGGGGTTGCTCGCCCACCATTCGGCGCCGGAGCGGATGATCTCGCAGGCGCGCACGATCGTGTCGTAATCGATGTGGGGGTCGAGCCCTTGCGCGACGGCGACGGGGTTGGCGTCTGCCGAGTCCGTGATCTCGAGGCTGGCGGCGTCGAGCGCGGTGCGCAGTCCGGTGGTTCCGATCAGGTGGATGCGGGCACCTTTGCCGAAGCGCTCGGCGAGGCGTTCGGCGAGCACCTGCGCCGAGGTGGTCACCTCGTCCGTCGACGTGTCGATGCCGATCCGGCTGATGTGGTCGGCGACCGTTTCTGGGGTGCGGGTGGCGTTGTTCGTCACGTAGTTGACGGGGATCGCGTGGTCGTGGAGCCAGTTGATGCCGTCCACGGCGCCGTCGATCGCTCGAGGGCCGTGGTAGACGACCCCGTCGAGGTCGAACAGGACACAGTCGATGGGTGTGTCCGAGGGCTCGGTCATGCTCGAAGCCTCGGGCGCATCCACGGGCTCGGATGTGGATCCGTCGGAGTTCTGTGCCTGTTCGACCGTGACTGTCACTGCTCTTCGTCGACCTCCGGGGTCGAAGCGTCCTCAGCGTCGGCGACGCTTTCGCTGTCGGCTTCTGCGTCGGCGAGGATCTCGTCGAGTTCGGCTTCGATCTCGTCGTCGGTGACCTTGACCGACTTGAGTTCTTTGGCCGAGACGTGGGTCTTCGACGCGGCGGGAGCTGCAGCCGCGGCCTCAACAGCTGCCTCGGTATCAGTCGACTCGCCGGCATTCTCGGCGGATTCTGCGCCCGCACTGTCTGCGGATTCTTCGTCCGAGGCTTCCGGCTCGTCTTCGATCTCTTCGACGGTTTCGATGAGGACTCCGGCGTTCGGGTCGGGTTCCTCGTCGCCGAAGAGGGTGCCGGTCGCCTTGGCGGTGCGACGGGAGAGCTCTTCGTACTTGTCGGCGAGTTCGGGTTCGCCGTCGATGCGCAGCACCTCCGCGTAGGCGGCCATCAGTCGGACGAGTGCGCCGCTGGGCTTCTGCGTGAAGTCCTCGGCTTCGATGAGTCGGCGGGCTCCGGCGATGTCCTCGAGGTCGGACTTCGCACCGGCCGCGACGATGACGAGCTCGGTGCGAGTGTCATTGTCGAGCTCGAGTTCGTCCGAGGCCTTCAGCAGCTCGAGTGCCTTCTCCGGCTTGCCACGGCCGCGTTCGGCGTCCGCGATGAGCGCGATGTTGTCGTTCGATCCGGAGATCCGACGGTGCGTGCGCAGCTCGCGCACGGCTTCGTCGTACTGCTCGACGTAGTACGCGGCGATGCCGAGGGCTTCGCGGACGACGGCGACACGGCCGGCGCGGGCCATCGCAGCCTTCGCATGCTCGTGAGCGCGTTCCGGGTCGAGGTCGAGCAGACCGCCGGCGGCGACGAGGTGCTTGGCGACCATCGTCGCGTTCTCCTTGTCGAGGGAACGCAGCTGCCCGAAGATCTCCTTGTCGAGCTCGCGGCCGGTGATGTCTTCGGGGATCTCGGGTTCCTGGATGCGCGGTCGACGGGCACGCTGTTCACGCGCATAGTCGCCGGTGTCGGTCTTGCGCGATGCGCGGCGATCGTTGTCGTTGCGACCGTATCCCCCGCGACCGCGCCCTCCGCGGTCTCCTCGGCGGTCGTCGCGATTGCCTTGGTAACCGCCTCGGCGATCGTCGTCGCCCCGGCGGTTCCCCTGGTAGCCACCACGACGGTCATTGTCGTCGCGACGATCCCGGTTGAAGCCGCCACGGCGATCGTCGTCGCGGCGATTTCCTTGGTAGCCCCCGCGACGGTCGTCGTCATTGCGGCGGTCCCGGTTGAAGCCGCCACGGCGGTCGTCGTCGCCCCGGCGATTGCCCTGGTAGCCCCCGCGACGATCATCATCACGACGGTTCCCCTGGTAGCCACCTCGGCGATCGTCGTCGCGGCGATTTCCTTGGTAGCCGCCCCGACGGTCGTCGTCGTTCCGGCGGTTCTGTCCGTAACCGCCTCGGCGGTCGTCATCGCCGCGGCGGTTCCCCTGGTAACCACCTCGGCGATCGTCATCGCTCCGGCGATTTCCCTGGTACCCGCCACGGCGGTCGGACTGACGTGGCCCGCGGCCGCCCCGGTCATCCGGTCGGCGGTTGCGATTATTGTCGCGATCTGAGCGGCGACCGCCATCTGCGCGGCGGTTGTCCTGGCTGTCTCGCGAATCCCCTTGGGCCACGATTCTCCCTATGAAGTCTTTTCGATGATTCCGGTCCATTCTAGTGCACACACAGCCTCATCGCCCTGTGGGCGGGGACACGTCGCTGGGTGCGTTCACGGGCGCCCGCACGCGGATCGCCGCCCAGGTCACCGCCGTGCCCCTCTGTTAGAATCGTGGCGAATCCAGTCGACAGGCCAACAGAATTCGTATCGGTTCGGCGGCAGCGGCAGACCGCGCCGCCTCAGGCACCAGGGGATGAATGAAATCTGACGTGGAAGAGATGCGTGCGGACGACGGATGTCTCCGCGCTTCCACGAGCAGAATCTCCGCTGCACCGACCGACTCAACCACGCTCCCCGGCCTCAGCGATCCGACCGGCCTCACCACCACGACCAACCTCACATGCGACGGCGACGGTGACCGTGACTGTGACTGTGACCAGTGTCATCGGATTGCGCATTCGCCCCCTGACTTCGCCTATCGTGGTGCCCGACAACGTCGGTTTCGGCACTGTCGCGCCAGGTCAGCGGCACTGTCGCACCTGTAGATCCCCGATCGTTCACCAGCCATCAGCCAGCTAGGAAAAGGAGATATCGTGCCCAACACTCTCTACATCGACGGAAAGTGGGTGTCTGCCGTCAACGGCGGAACCCGCACGATCAGCAATCCGGCCGACGGCAGCTTCGTCGCCGAGGTGGACGAGGCCAGCCCCGCCGACACCGAGCTGGCGATCAAGGCCGCCCGCCGCGCCTTCGACTCCGGCGTGTGGTCATCCGTGCCCACCAGCGAACGCGGCGACCTGCTGCTGAAGTTCGCCGCCACCCTGCGTGAGCGCAAGGACGAATTCGCCAACGCCGAGTCTCTGGACACCGGCAAGCGCTTCGTCGAATCGCAGATCGACATGGACGACATCGCGAACTGCTTCGACTACTTCGGCAAGCTCGCTGCCAACGACGCCGGTCGCGTCGTCGACGCCGGCACCGACACCGTGGCCTCGCGGATCGTGCACGAGCCCGTCGGCGTGTGCGCACTCATCACCCCGTGGAACTACCCGTTGCTGCAGGCCGCGTGGAAGATCGCTCCGGCCCTGGCCGCCGGCAACACGTTCATCCTCAAGCCTGCTGAGCTCACCCCGCACACCGCGATCCTCACGATGCAGGTCCTCGAGGAGCTCGGTCTGCCGGCGGGTGTCGGCAACCTCATCCTCGGTGCCGGCGCCGATGCCGGTGCGCCCCTGTCCACGCACGAAGACATCGACATGGTCTCCTTCACCGGCGGCCTCGTCACCGGTCGACTTCTCGCGAAGAACGCAGCGGCGACGGTCAAGAAGATCGCCCTCGAGCTCGGCGGCAAGAACCCCAACGTCGTCTTCGCCGACGCCGACTTCGACGCAGCCCTGGACAACGCGCTCAACGCCGCGTTCGTCCACTCCGGTCAGGTGTGCTCGGCCGGTGCCCGACTCATCGTCGAGGAACCCATCGCCGAGGAGTTCGTCGACAAACTCGTCGAGCGTGCCGAGCAGATCCGCCTCGGCGGACCCTTCGACGAGGCCGCCGAGACCGGACCGCTGATCTCCAAGGCTCATCGTGAGAAGGTCGCAAACTACGTCGAGAAGGGTGTCGCCGAGGGCGCACGCCTGCGCTGCGGCGGAAAGTTCGGCGAAGGCGAGTTGGAGAAGGGCTACTACTACCTGCCGACCGTGCTCGATCAGGTCAAGCGCGGCATGTCCGTGGTCTCCGACGAAGCCTTCGGTCCCGTCGTCACCGTCGAGACCTTCTCCACCGTCGACGAGGCGGTCGAGATCGCCAACGACACCTACTACGGACTCGCCGGTGCCGTGTGGAGCCAGGACGCGGGCAAGACCCAGCTGGTCGCGCAGCGCCTGCGCCACGGCACCATCTGGATCAACGACTTCCACCCCTATCTGCCGCAGGCCGAATGGGGCGGCTACAAGCAGTCCGGCTTCGGTCGCGAGCTCGGGCCCACGGGCCTGGCCGAATACCAGGAGGCCAAGCACATCTACCACAACCTCGAACCCGCCGTCACCGGATGGTTCCCCGACCACACCAAGTGAGTCCGGCACCCCGGCACACGCACATCGCGAACTAAGGAGATCAGATAGTGAAGACCACTCACAGCTTTGACTACGTTGTCGTGGGCGGCGGCTCTGCCGGAGCCGCGGTCGCCGCGCGCCTGAGCGAGGACCCCGAGGTCACCGTCGGCCTGCTCGAGGCCGGCCCGACCGATGTCGACGAGGACGTCATCCTGCGCCTGAACCGTTGGATGGAGCTCCTCGAGTCCGGCTTCGACTGGGACTACCCGATCGAAGAGCAGGAGAACGGCAACTCGTACATGCGTCACGCTCGTGCGAAGGTGCTCGGCGGCTGCTCCTCGCACAACTCGTGCATCGCCTTCTGGGCCCCGCGTGAGGACCTCGATGACTGGGAGAACAAGTTCGGCGCGACCGGGTGGGGATCGAAGGACACCATCGGCCTGTACAAGAAGCTCGAGAACAACGAACTGCCCGGTGACCACCACGGCCATGACGGTCCGGTCAGCCTGATGAACGTGCCGCCGGTCGATCCGTGCGGCATCGCCCTCCTCGACGCCTGCGAACAGGCAGGCATCCCGCGGGTGCAGTTCAACGAGGGTGAGACCATCATCAACGGGGCGAACTTCTTCCAGGTCAACCGCAAGGACGACGGCACCCGCTCGTCGTCCTCGGTGTCCTACCTGCACCCGATCCTCGACCGTGAGAACCTCACCATCCTCACCGACACTCAGGCCAAGGAGCTCGAGTTCGATGAGAACGACAACTGCACCGCCGTGCATGTGGTCAACAACGCCTTCGGCAAGACCAACCGCATCGAAGCCAAGCGCGAGGTCATCGTCTCCGCCGGCGCGATCAACACCCCGCAGCTGCTCATGCTCTCCGGCATCGGCCCGAAGGACCACCTCGCCGAGGTGGGCATCGAGGCTCGCGTGGATTCACCGGGAGTCGGTGAGCACCTCGGCGACCATCCGGAGGGTGTCATCTCGTGGGAGGCGAAGAAGCCGATGGTCGAGGATTCGACCCAGTGGTGGGAGATCGGCATCTTCTCCCCCACCGAGGAAGGCCTCGATCGTCCGGATCTGATGTTCCACTACGGTTCGGTGCCGTTCGACATGCACACTCTGCGTCAGGGCTACCCGACTGCGGAGAACACGTTCTGCCTGACCCCGAACGTCACGCATGCGAAGTCGCGCGGCACGGTGCGTCTGCGGTCGAAGGACTTCCGGGACAAGCCGAAGGTCGATCCCCGCTATTTCACCGATCCCGAGGGCCACGACATGCGCGTCATGGTCGCCGGCATCAAGAAGGCGCGTGAGATCGTGTCGCAGGACGCCATGTCCGAGTGGGCCGGCGAAGAGCTGTTCCCGGGCAAGGACGTGCAGACCGACGAGCAGATCGCCGATTACATCAGCCGCACCCACAACACCGTCTACCACCCGGTCGGTACGACGCGGATGGGCGCCCCCGATGACGAGATGTCGCCGCTGGATCCGCAGCTGCGGGTCAAGGGCGTGAACCGTCTGCGAGTCGTCGATGCCTCGGCGATGCCGGAGATCACCACCGTCAACCCGAACATCACCGTGATGATGATGGGCGAGAAGTGCGCGGAGTTGATCAAGTCCGGTCAGTGACCGATCGATGATCGGTTCTCCCCCGCCGAGGTGGCTGAGCCGGTCATGACGAAGCTGAGCCGATCACGACGAAGGGGCCGTTGCGCAATGCAGCGGCCCCTTCGTCGTGTTCGAAGTCATCGTCCCCGGCCGAATTCGAGTCGGGATGATGCCTCGGATAGGAACGTCACTATGAATCAGTGTTTGGGTTCGGAACCGTCGCCGTCGGGAGGACGGACGTCACCCCGCCGCAGTGACTCCGCATCGATGTCCTGTTCGGACACGTAGCGACCATCATCGGCAGCACCGCGTTCGGGTTCGGCGACAGGACGACCGTTCTGCGGTGTCTCGCGATTTGGTTCGGCAACGTAGCCACCGTCGTTGACAGCCTGCCGTTCCGTGTCAGTCTCGTAGCCACCGTCGCCGGCGACTCGGTGCTCAGGGTTGGCAATGGGACGATCGGCATTCGCAGCGGCGTTGCCCTGAGCTCGCTGGTCGCTCTCGTGGCCCGGGGCCTGCTGCGGTCCAGAGTCCGGGTCGAGATCTTCAGCACGTTCCAGACGACGTTCGTGAGCCAGGCGTTCCTCCTGCACTGCCTGTTCACGCTTCTCTGCTTCGGAGTCGAGCTGTGCTGCCGCGGCCGCCTGTCGATCAGCTTCGGCTGCGCGAGCGTCGGCGTCGGCTTTCGCCATCTTGGCCTCCGCCCGCTGCTTCTCCACCTCTGCTTCATGGGCACGGACTTCGGGCTCGTTTTCAGCAGCCTGCTGACGCAGTTGGGCCGCTTCTTCCCGTTGCCGTTCGCGCTTCTTCGCTGCGGCCTTGCGGCTGACGGCAATGATGATTCCTACGACTATCAGGACGACGACGATCCAGATGATGGTTGATGCGTTCATGCGTTCTCTCCCTCGGTATGTATTCGGAAGTCGCTATTCATTTGCATCTGACCTTGCAGACAACTTCATCGTTGCACGCGGTGAGGAGTTCGACAAGCATTCGGGTACGGGTAATCGGAAAAGACTGAATCCCAACGAACGATGTTTAGCCGGTAAACGCTGACGTTGTTCACAGACGGATCTCGTCGGCCGAGAGCTGCACAGCCGGTCACGAGGCACGCTCGTGCGGCCGCGCACCGATGCGACAGGGGCCGGAGCATGATTGCTCCGGCCCCTGCGTCATATTCGGTTCCTTACGTCATCCGGCGTCGTCGTCCCGGGGCGCGCTTCGGCTGCCCGTCCGACTGGCCAGAGTCCCTTCTCGTCGTCCCTTGTGACGAGACGTCTCGACGTACGGGTCGCGGAACTTCGGCGCGGGTTCAACCGCTTCGGGTCTGGTGACGACGTCTTCGTCACCGTCGTATTGGTGGCCGAATTCGTCATCGTGGCCGTCGCGGCGTTCGACCTCTTCGGGCGGCAGGACCTTCTTCCACCGCCGCATACGCACTCGAGGCAGCGCGCCGGCGTCCTCGCGCAGGGCACGCATGAGGGCGTAGATCTGGAAGTAGGCGATGATGAAGAACGGCAGACCGACGAGGATGATCGTCGACTGCAGAGCTTCGAGTCCGCCTGAGCCGGAGAACACGAGCAGAGCGGCGGTGACCACGGCGATGGCTGCGGCCCAGAAGATCCGCTGCGGAAGCGGGTTGAAGTCTTCGTGGCCGTTGTTCATCGTGTCGACGACCAGCGCGGCAGAGTCGACCGAGGTGACGAAGAAGATGACTACGAGGATGATGGCGATGACCGAGACCGGTGCCGCCAGCGGGTAGTGGTCGAGGAACGCGAACAGTGCACCGGGGATGTCTCCCTGATCGACGACCCGATCGACGAGTCCGCCGCCCTGGTTGAGTTCGATGTCGAAGGACGCATAGCCGAAGATGCCGAACCACAGAACCGAGAATGCCGAGGGGATGGCGAGGACGCCGATGACGAACTGGCGGATGGTACGCCCGCGGGAGATCCGGGCGATGAAGATGCCGACGAAGGGCGACCAGGTGATCGTCCACGCCCAGTAGAAGACCGTCCACGTGTTCTGCCAGCCAGTATCGGCGAACGTGTCATTCCACAGCGCCAATTCCGGCAGCTGCTGGATGTAGGTGCCGAGGGACTCGAAGACTCCCTTGGCCATGAACAGGGTCGGCCCGAACACGACGATGAAGATGAGCAGCAGAACGGCCATGACGATGTTGAGGTTCGACAGGACCTTGATGCCCTTGTCGAGGCCGAGCGACACAGAGATCGTCGCGAGTCCGCAGACGACGCCGATGATGATGAGCTGCCACAGGGCGTTCTCCGGAATCCCGATGACCTGAGCCAGTCCCCCGTTGATCTGGAGAGTTCCGAGCCCGATCGAGACGGCGATGCCGAATACGGTGCCGATGATGGCGACGACGTCGATGGTCTTGCCGATCGGGCCGTGGATCTTCTCGCCGAGGATGGGCTGGAAGATCGAGCTCACCCTAGGCGGCAGATTGCGCTTGTGGATGAAGTACGCAAAGCACAGAGCGGGCAGCGTGAAGATCGTCCACGTGTGCAGCGTGAAGTGGTAATAGGTGAAGTTCATGGCATCGACCGCGGCGGCCGGTGTGCCCGCTTCGATTCCCAACGAGGCGCGCGGTGGGTCGCCGAAGTGACTGACGGGTTCGGCCACTCCCCAGAACATGAGGATCGAACCGATGCCGGCGGCGAAGAGCATCGCGAACCAGGCCCCGTTGGAGTGTTCGGGCGGTTCGTCATCGGGGCCGAGCTTCGCTCGTCCGTAGCGGGAGGCGGCAATGTAGATGAGGAAGCCGAGGAAGACGGTGACGCCGAGGATGTAGAACCATCCGAGGTTCGTCAGCAGCCAGTCGGAGGCGACCGATACACCGGCGTCGAGCTGGTCGGTGAAGAAGATCGTGCCGAGGACGAAGATGATGATCACTGCAGCCGAGGAAAAGAAGATGGCCGGGTTCGTGCGAAGCCTCAACGCATCATGAAGCTTGTCGAGCATGGTCAGGTCCTTCCATAGTGTGGTGGCCCCCACACTACAGAAATCATGTCGACCACACACGCTTCAGATGGGATCGCCGCGCACCATCGATTCCATGACGATCCATTTGGCAAGGACCTCGGGATCGACGGTAAGCATATGAGGCAGCCGCAGCGTCCGCCGGCGACCGGGGCTGTCGGCGCTGCGGATGCTCACGTCGATGTGGGAGCTCACGTTGACTTTGGTGAGGTGAACTTCAAGGATGCGTGCCCACGGCACGACCACGTCGGGGAAATCGTGAGTATCGGCCCAGAGTCCGTGGTCACTGATGATGACCTGCGGACCTGCCGATTCGGATCGACGCAGTCGCAGTGCCGTGCCGGCAGAGCGGAGGAACTGCTTGGTCCGTCCGAAGCGGATCTCTACACGGCCGTGCTGTGCGAGTTCGTTCTGCAGGGTCTCAATCGTTGTCATGGTTCCCGTTCGTGAATATCAGAAAGGGGCTCCATCCGAACCGGTTTTCACCAGTCGGGATGGAACCCCTTCCCTGCAAAGAATATTGCGGCAGTCACCTACTCTCCCACAACCACCAAGTTGCAGTACCATCAGCGCGAATGGGCTTAGCTACCGGGATCGGAACGGTTAACCGGGCGTTTCCCCACCACTATCACCACCGCAAAACCACACAGACCCTACACACCCCACAACAGGGGCGGTAATGGTCCAAGAACCGCACAGCGAACGCGAACACCCATCGACACAACACACGCACACCCCACAAGGGCGAACGCGGATTCTCAAGCAATCAAACTCAGAACAACAAAACTCGCACACACACCAACCCCAAACAAGAAGAGTTGAGTGAGTGATCGGTGTATTAGTACCAGTCAACTCCACACCTCACAGTGCTTCCATACCCGGCCTATCAACCCCATCATCTATAGGACACCTCCCCCCACACAAAGTGGGTTGGAAATCTCATCTCGGAGCAGGCTTCCCGCTTAGATGCTTTCAGCGGTTATCCATCCCGAACGTAGCCAACCAGCCATGCTCCTGGCGGAACAACTGGCACACCAGAGGTTCGTCCGTCCCGGTCCTCTCGTACTAAGGACAGACCTCCACAAATTTCCTACGCACGCAGCGGATAGGGACCGAACTGTCTCACGACGTTCTAAACCCAGCTCGCGTACCGCTTTAATGGGCGAACAGCCCAACCCTTGGGACCGACTCCAGCCCCAGGATGCGACGAGCCGACATCGAGGTGCCAAACCATGCCGTCGATATGGACTCTTGGGCAAGATCAGCCTGTTATCCCCGAGGTACCTTTTATCCGTTGAGCGACCACGCTTCCACAAGCCATGGCCGGGTCACTAGTCCCAGCTTTCGCTCCTGCTCGACACGTCCGTCTCACAGTCAAGCTCCCTTGTGCACTTACACTCGACACCTGATTGCCAACCAGGCTGAGGGAACCTTTGGGCGCCTCCGTTACTCTTTAGGAGGCAACCGCCCCAGTTAAACTACCCATCAGGCACTGTCCCTGAACCCGATCAGGGTCCGAAGTTCAGGAATCCACTATGGTCAGAGTGGTATTTCACCGATCGACTCCACCCACACTAGCGTGCAAGTATCCTAGTCTCCCACCTATCCTACACAAACCACACCCGAATCCCAATACCAAACTATAGTGAAGGTCTCGGGGTCTTTCCGTCCTGCTGCGCGTAACGAGCATCTTTACTCGTAATGCAATTTCGCCGAGTTCGTGGTTGAGACAGCAGAGAAGTCGTTACGCCATTCGTGCAGGTCGGAACTTACCCGACAAGGAATTTCGCTACCTTAGGATGGTTATAGTTACCACCGCCGTTTACTGGGGCTTAAATTCTCCGCTTCACCCCATACAGGGTTAACAGGTCCTCTTAACCTTCCAGCACCGGGCAGGCGTCAGTCCGTATACATCGACTTACATCTTCGCACGGACCTGTGTTTTTAATAAACAGTCGCTTCTCTCTGGCCTCTGCGACCACCACCAGCACATCACCAAGCACGTTGGCTTCACCGGGATGGTCCCCCTTCTCCCGAAGTTACGGGGGCATTTTGCCGAGTTCCTTAACCACGATTCTCTCGATCACCTTAGTATTCTCTACTCGACCACCTGTGTCGGTTATAGGGTACGGGCAACACACACCCTCACGTCGATGCTTTTCTCGGCAGCAGAGGATCACCAGATCACCCCACCAATGTGGGGCGCCCATCAGCTCTCACACACTATGTGGGGACGGATTTGCCTACCCCCACGTGCTACAACCTTAGACCGTGACTACCATCGCACGGCCTGGCTACCTTTCTGCGTCACACCTCACGCTTACCGACTCCACACTCAGGTCCCACAAACGCGCCCAACCACAGATCCGAAGACCTGACGGGACACGCTCATGGTTAGTCTCATGTGTTTTGGTACTGTCGGTTGTGTGTCGGTACCAGAATATCAACTGGTTGTCCATCGACTACGCCTGTCGGCCTCGCCTTAGGTCCCGACTTACCCAGGGCGGATTAGCCTAGCCCTGGAACCCTTGGTCATCCGGTGGACGGGTTTCTCACCCGTCTTTCGCTACTCATGCCTGCATTCTCACTCGAACCGCCTCCACCACTAGTTCACACTGCAGCTTCACCGGCGACTCGACGCTCCCCTACCCAACACCACACCATTACGGAATCACGTGGTGCTGCCACAACTTCGGCGGTGTACTTAGCCCCGCTACATTATCGGCGCTCAATCACTTGACCAGTGAGCTATTACGCACTCTTTCAAGGATGGCTGCTTCTAAGCCAACCTCCTGGTTGTCTTCGCAACTGAACATCCTTTCCCACTGAGCACACGCTTAGGGGCCTTAGTTGATGGTCTGGGCTGTTTCCCTCTCGACAATGAAGCTTATCCCCCACTGTCTCACTGCCACGCTGAACCTTGACTGGCATTCGGAGTTTAGTTGACGTCAGTAACCCGGTGGGGCCCATCAGCCATCCAGTAGCTCTACCTCCAGCAAGAACCACGCAACGCTGCACCTAAATGCATTTCGGGGAGAACCAGCTATCACAGAGTTTGATTGGCCTTTCACCCCTAACCACAGGTCATCCCCTCCATTTTCAACTGAAGTGGGTGCGGGCCTCCACGCGCTCTTACACACGCTTCACCCTGCCCATGGCTAGATCACTCCGCTTCGGGTCTAGGACACGCGACTGAAACGCCCTCTTCGGACTCGCTTTCGCTACGGCTACCCCACACGGGTTAACCTCGCCACGCACCGCTAACTCGCAGGCTCATTCTTCAAAAGGCACGCCATCACAGCCATCACGATGCTGCTCTGACGGATTGTAAGCACATGGTTTCAGGTACTCTTTCACTCCCCTCCCGGGGTACTTTTCACCATTCCCTCACGGTACTATTCCGCTATCGGTCATCAGGAAGTATTTAGCCTTACCAGGTGGTCCTGGCAGATTCACACGAAATTCCACGAGTTCCGTGCTACTCGGGCATCTGCACACCATGCGCAACCACTGTTTCGTCTACGGGACTCTCACCCACTCCGGTCCTGTTTCCCACCAGGTTCGACTACACCAATCACACACAGCCCGGTCATGCTGAACCAGAACATGCACACCCCACAACACCCACGCAGCAACACCAGCACGCTCTCACGCTACGAAGGTTTAGGCTCATCCAGTTTCGCTCGCCACTACTCCCGGAATCATTATTATTTTCTCTTCCTGCGGGTACTGAGATGTTTCACTTCCCCGCGTTCCCCCCACATGCCCTATATATTCAGACACGGGTCACCACCCTCACAGATGGCGGGGTTTCCCCATTCGGACACCCTCGGATCAACGCCCGTTTATCGGCTCCCCGAGGCTTATCGCAGATTTCCACGTCCTTCATCGGCTCCTGATGCCAAGGCATCCACCATGCGCTCTCACACACTCACCCAACCCCCAAAAGGGAGTCGGCATCATGTGTGCGCGAAAAAAATTTTCATCACTCTAAGATGATCACAAGAAAATCACATTACATCACACCACACACAAAACATGTGTGCAGTATGGATGCTCGCGTCCACTATACGATTCTCAAACCACTACCAAACACCACCCACAACCAACCAGGTCTCCTGGCTGCTTGTGGTGCGGGTCGGTCCTGTTGGTTGAAACCACACCCAACACCAAAGTGTCAGGGCTTGTGATTCCAGGACCCAATAACGTGTCCGTTCTAGCAAGCCCATATCCCAACGACGTCGAGGCACAAACCTCAACCCGGCTGGGTGGACGAGCGGGAGTTGTGATGTTCCACCCTTGAGCTCTCATGATGACCACATGCGGGTCATGCCACGAGGATCTTAATGTGTGCTCCTTAGAAAGGAGGTGATCCAGCCGCACCTTCCGGTACGGCTACCTTGTTACGACTTAGTCCCAATCACCAGTCCCACCTTAGACGGCCCCCTCCACAAGGGTTGGGCCACCGGCTTCGGGTGTTACCGACTTTCGTGACTTGACGGGCGGTGTGTACAAGGCCCGGGAACGTATTCACCGCAGCGTTGCTGATCTGCGATTACTAGCGACTCCGACTTCACGTAGTCGAATTGCAGACTACGATCCGAACTGAGACTGGCTTTAAGGGATTCGCTCACCCTCACGGGTTCGCCTCTCTCTGTACCAGCCATTGTAGCATGCGTGAAGCCCAAGACATAAAGGGCATGATGATTTGACGTCATCCCCACCTTCCTCCGAGTTGACCCCGGCAGTCTCCTATGAGTTCCCACCATCACGTGCTGGCAACATAGAACGAGGGTTGCGCTCGTTGCGGGACTTAACCCAACATCTCACGACACGAGCTGACGACAACCATGCACCACCTGTACACCAGCTCCAAAGAGAAGAACTGTTTCCAGAACGGTCCAGTGTATGTCAAGCCTTGGTAAGGTTCTTCGCGTTGCATCGAATTAATCCGCATGCTCCGCCGCTTGTGCGGGCCCCCGTCAATTCCTTTGAGTTTTAGCCTTGCGACCGTACTCCCCAGGCGGGGCACTTAATGCGTTAGCTACGGCGCGGAGAACGTGGAATGCCCCCCACACCTAGTGCCCAACGTTTACGGCATGGACTACCAGGGTATCTAATCCTGTTCGCTCCCCATGCTTTCGCTCCTCAGTGTCAGTTACAGCCCAGAGTCCCGCCTTCGCCACCGGTGTTCCTCCTGATATCTGCGCATTTCACCGCTACACCAGGAATTCCAGACTCCCCTACTGCACTCTAGTCAGCCCGTACCCACTGCCCGCGCAACGTTAAGCGTTGCGTTTCCACAGCAGACGTGACCAACCACCTACGAGCTCTTTACGCCCAATAATTCCGGACAACGCTCGTACCCTACGTATTACCGCGGCTGCTGGCACGTAGTTAGCCGGTACTTCTTCTGCAGGTACCGTCACTTTCGCTTCTTCCCTGCTGAAAGCGGTTTACAACCCGAAGGCCGTCATCCCGCACGCTGCGTCGCTGCATCAGGGTTTCCCCCATTGTGCAATATTCCCCACTGCTGCCTCCCGTAGGAGTCTGGGCCGTGTCTCAGTCCCAGTGTGGCCGGTCGCCCTCTCAGGCCGGCTACCCGTCGTCGCCTTGGTAGGCCATTACCCCACCAACAAGCTGATAGGCCGCGAGCCCATCCCCAATCGAAAAACTTTCCACCACCAACCATGCGGTCAGTGGTCATATCCGGTATTAGACCCAGTTTCCCAGGCTTATCCCGAAATCAGGGGCAGGTTACTCACGTGTTACTCACCCGTTCGCCACTCATCCACCCGAAGCAAGCTTCGGGCTTCAGCGTTCGACTTGCATGTGTTAAGCACGCAGCCAGCGTTCGTCCTGAGCCAGGATCAAACTCTCCATAAAAAAATTATGTTACGAATGAATCCCAGCAAGACAGCCAACCCCTCACGGGGTGAGAAGGTTGACCACTAAAAAACGACCAAACACCCACAACGCCCACCCCGATGATCGCGGGAGGTCCGGCGAAGAACCACCCACACAGGATGAACACAGATGCTCGATCGTGTGATTGTCTCACCAGAAAATAAATGTTCTGGCATCACAACTTGTTCAAACAAACACGCTATTGGATTCTCAAACCACAAACACACACCCATCACCACACACAACAGTGCGCGTTCACTGGGGGTATCAGTTTCTGTTGGCCACCCCATCCGTCCCAACCACCTGACAAACCCTGTTTGTCCTGGTCAGGCCCGGTGGAAACTCTGTTCTGAGAACCTCGTTTCCGGCGGGGCAACGAGATATAACTCTAGACCACTCCATCGGGACCGTGCAACTCGAAAGCGGGATTCGTACTGTGACACCTGTCACCGAGCTAGCAAGGTCAGGTCTGCGGGTGTTTCTGCAACGGCGCCGGTGCGCCAATGTCCCGCACCTACACCCGCTTGATGCCAACCACGTGCGGCCGCGTCCTGCCCTCATCATGCAGGCGACTCCCAGCGATTCACAGTGCCGCGCCCCTACACTGACCCAATGACTCAGAAAGAGCAGCGAGAGCGACTCGGCCGCAACGACCTCGATCTCGAGGACGCGCTCATCGACGAGGCAGCGAATACAGTCACAGAGGGCGCCAAGCGGCTCAATCGGAAATGGCCGGAGCTCATCGTCACCGGACTCTTCGGTGGCATCGATGTCGGTCTCGGCATCTTGGCCATGGTGCTCGTCAAGCAGGTGACCGGGTCGGAGATCCTTGCAGGGATGGCGTTCGGCATCGGCCTACTGGCCTTGAAGCTGGCGCATTCGGAGCTATTCACCGAAGAGTTTTTGTTGCCGATCAATGCCGTCATCGCGGGCCAAGCGAATTGGACCCAGGTCTTTCGGCTCTGGTCGGTGACTCTCGTGACCAACCTGCTCGGTGGAGCGGTGTTTGCGTGGCTGATCGTCCTTGCCCTTCCGGACTACCACCAAACGCTCGTCGATATGGCGCTGGGCTATATCAACCAGTCGTCCCTCGTCGTCATGCTCGCTCTCTCCCTTCTTGCCGGCGCGACGATCACATTGGCGACACGGATGCAACAGGGAACATCGAATGACGTCGTCAAGGCGATCGTCTGCATGATCACTGGTCTGCTGGTGATTGGAGCCAGCATGCTGCACGGAGCTATCAATGCGATCGTCATCCTCGCCGCCATGATGGCCGGCGCGGACATCTCGGTCCTCGACTTCCTGCAGTGGTTCGGGATCGTTATCCCGTTCAACATGCTGGGTGGACTGCTGATCATCACTCTGCCGCGAATCGTGCGCACCCGCCGCGTGCTCTGGGCCGTACGCAAAGGCCGCATCTCTCTCGAGGAGCTCGAGGAACAGAGCTCGTAGACCGCAGGCTCAGGCTCCGCGGTAGCCGGGCATGAGGGAGTCGCTGTCGACGATCTGTTTGCCCAGGGGCATGAGCGAGACGGGGATGAGTTTGATGTTCGCCCATCCGAGCGGGATACCGATGATGGAGACGAACAGCGGGATCGACGTGACGACGTGTCCGATGGCCAGCCAGACTCCTGCGACGATCAGCCAGATGATGTTGCCCAGGGTGGTCGCCACCCCTGCCGGCCTGGTCTCGATGACCTCACGACCGAAGGGCCACAGCGCGTAGTTGCCGATGCGGAAGGATGCGATGCCCCAGGGGATGGTGACGATGAAGATACAGGCGATGATGCCGGCGGCCCAGTAGCCCAGTGCGAGCCAGAGTCCGCTGAAGATGAACCAGATGATGTTGAGCAGCGTTCGCATAGTCTCCTCTTTCGACGGTCAGTTTTCGACGGTCAGTCTGATACCAGTCTGGTCGATCGGCGCGTCGAGTTCCATGAAGAAAGCCCCACGCCTCCTGAGGAGTTGCCACCGAGGCTGCAACCGGTTCGGGCGATAGGTAATCCGGTTCGGGCGATAGGCAATCCGGCTCGGCCGATGGGCACGGGCAAAGGTCAATTCCCGCCACAGCGATACACAATGCAAAACCGTGTATTCCGGCAAGACAAGGTGATGGCTTGTGAAATGCAGAACGCTTGGCGAGACTGCAGGCGCCGGTGAATGCGTCAGCGCCGTGTTCCCGGGATCGGGGACACGGCGCTGGCTTGCGGTGACGGCGGCTCAGTTGATGATGTCAACGGCTCCGAGAGTCTTCTTGCCCCGACGCAGGAGGATCACTCCCCCGGCTTCGGTGGGGAGCACCTCGGCGGGGGTGATGGTCTGATCCTGGTCAGCAACCTTGACGTTGTTGACGTACGCTCCGCCGTCCTTGATGGCGCGGCGAGCCTCGCCCTTCGACTTGACGATGCCGGCGGTGACGAAGGCGTCGGCGACGGGCAGACCGTCGGATAGCTGCGCGGTGCTGACATCACCGCGCGGAAGCTCGGCGGTCGCCGCCCCCAGGGTCGAGGCGTCGAGACCAGCCAGCTCACCACCGCCGAAGAGGGCGGAAGCCGCAGCGATCGCCTGCTCGTAAGCCTTGCGCCCGTGGACGAGGGTGGTGACATCCTCGGCGAGGGCCTTCTGGGCCACGCGGGTGTGCGGGGCTGCGGTGAACTCGGCTTCGATCGCCTCGATCTCGTCGAGCGAGCGCAGTGAGAAGACCTTGAGGTACTTCACCACGTCACGGTCATCGGCGTTGAGCCAGAACTGACTGAAGGCGTACGGGCTGGTCAGGGACGAATCCAGCCACACGGTGCCGGATTCGGTCTTGCCGAACTTCGTGCCGTCAGCCTTGGTGATCAGAGGGGTGGCCAAAGCGTGGACGGTCTTCTGCTCGACGCGACGGATGAGGTCGACGCCCGACGTGAGGTTGCCCCACTGGTCGGAACCGCCGGTCTGCAGGGTGCAGCCGTAGCGGCGGTTGAGCTCGAGGTAGTCGTTGCCCTGGAGGATCTGGTACGAGAACTCGGTGAAGGAGATGCCGGCTTCGCTGTTGAGGCGCGCGGAGACGGATTCCTTTGCGAGCATCCGGTTGACCGGGAAGTGCTTGCCAACGTCGCGGAGGAAGTCGATGGCCGAGAGCTGCGAGGTCCAGTCGAGGTTGTTGACGATCTGCGCGGCGTTCGGCCCATCGAAGTCGAGGAACTTCTCGACCTGGGCGCGGATCTTCGCGACCCATTCCTCGACGACCTCACGGGGGTTGAGCGTCCGCTCCCCCGACATCCGCGGATCGCCGATGAGCCCGGTGGCACCGCCGACGAGCGCAAGCGGGTTGTGCCCGGCCTGCTGGAGGCGGGCGGCGGTGAGCAGCTGGACGAGGTTGCCCATGTGCAGGCTCGGCGCGGTGGGATCGAAACCGACGTAATAGGTCAGCGACTCCGTCTCCAGAGCTTTCTGGAGGGCGGCCTCGTCGGTCGAAACCGCGACGAGCCCACGGGCCTTGAGTTCACTGAAGATGTCGGTCACTTCGGTCCTTTCGAATCTGTGTGGTGTGTCGGCTCGAGGCCGACGCGGTCAATTCTACGTGGTCGTTGAGGTGGCTCCTTCCGTTGACTGCCATCTGAGCAACTGCGACGGATTGCCTCGTCCGCACCGCGCGCCCTCAATCTTCTTCCTTACGTGATCGATTCAGGCCGAGCTCACGATCTAATTCTTCGTGGCTCACTCTTCCGGATTCCCTGCGTGCTGTCGCCGCCGCACGCGCATCTTCTTCGTCTTCGAATGCACGACGACGGAACTCGAAGGGCTCGGACCGGTTCTCACGAAACGTGAACCCAGTGTCCGCCTAGTGGTTCGAACATGGCCATGCCTGTCAGCGCCCTCAGGCGAATTCTTCAGATCGATGACCGACGCAACACTAGATTGTGGCATGTTGCAATTGTTAGAATGAATGTATTCGAGGAGGCAGCAATGACCGCTCAAGCGCATGATTCAGAGCAGACGATCAAGCTCGATCTCTATGGGCTGACTCAGGCTGAGGCTCAGGACGCGATCAAAGCTCATGCCAAACACGTCCAACTCCGGATCCAAGCGCGAGCCGAGCTCCGCGCCACAGTGGACCGGGCCTATGTCAACGACCTCCCTCTGGTTTCGGAGGCCACACAGAAGCAGGCAGTTCGCACCGCCGACGCACGTGTCCGACTCATCGAAGACGAAGGCGCGGCCACCTACAAGACGCTTGCCGAGCTCCGCGGAACCAGAGAAGGCGGTGCACGCTCGTGGGTGAATCGGCTGCGGAGAGACAATCTGCTGTTCACCGTTGAGGTCAAAGGGAAGACGCTCATCCCCAACGTCCAGCTCTCCGCGGACGGGCAGCTCAACGAACTGGTCAGCGAGCAGCTTGTCCAACCGCTCCTGGCTGCAGGCATGGAACCGTGGTCCTTGTGGTCGTGGTTGACCAGTCCTACCGGACTGCTCAGCGGGGAGATCCCAGCCGACGCGATCGTCACGGATCGGAAACGAGTCATTCGTGCCGTCGAGCGTCAGGTTGCCGACCTCGCTTTTCCTGTCGGCGCATGAGACTTGGCTTCGCACCCGAAGATCTCGAGTGCCCAGCACCAGGCCACTGCCCCGTCGCCACCGACGTCCTGACTGAACTCGCGCGCTCAGGGCAATTGCCGACGTGCACAATCAGCGAAGGCAGCACATGGCATCGGGTCTACAGCTCACGGTTCGGCCATACCGAGGCCAACCCCGTCTACGGCGATGCAAGGTTCTCGCCCTTCAACGAGGCAGGAACTGACATCCGAGTTCCAACTGTCTACTTGGCGAAGACTCCTCACGCAACCCTATTGGAGACGGTGCTTCGCGACATCGGCGCTTGGGTCGTGCGCGAGGTCTCCGAGGCGCGATTCTATGGGCAACTTCACGTCGGCCTGAAGCCAACCGAGACGCTGCAAGTAGCTGACCTGCGAAATTCAGCGTTGACGCAGCTGAATATCCCCCGTCCCGCCATCGCGTCCTCAGCGCAGGAGCACTATCCGTGCACGCGCACCGTGGCCAAGGCCATTCATGCGTCCACGCAGAATCTTGCAGGAATCGTCTGGCACTCTCGCCAGACTGAGATCAGCCATCATCCCGACACCGAAGCTCTCGTCCTGTTCGCCGACCGATTGGCCAAAGGCCGCGATGGTCTGGCTCTCACCCAGTCGCTGACAGCGGTCGGAGCGATCGGCGAAGGAGCCGGACGCATCGTCTTGGACGAACTGCTTGAGGACCTCGGCGTCACTGTGGTCTCGCCTCTCAGCTGAGTCCGTTCACCGACTCACCGGTGCGCAGAAGCACGCTTCCTCAAACAGACGACCAACGTGGTGATGCCAGAAGCGACAACAGCACAGACGCCGATGATGCCCAGGCTCTCGCCGAGGACCGCCAGGATACCTGCCCCGATATTGGCGCCGCCTCCGGTCGGCTTGCTGTTGTCATAGAGTCCCATTGCGAACATCGCCCCACCGACGACGATCAGCGCAATGCCACTGGTGAGCAGGAACTTTCGCATGCCGGGACCTCCCCGAAAGACCGTCGATGTGCAGAACCGGTGCCACGAGAGCAGCTGAGGAGAAGCTCAGCTACACACGGGACACCGGTTCGCAGATTATCACAAGGAATCTTACCTCTGAGGCGGAGTTCCAGTGCGATCAGCCTTCACCCCCTCCGCGCGGACCCTGCGAACTCGCGCAGGCGTTCGACCTCGGCCTTGGCGTTGGCGATCTGCGTATCGACAGCCGAACGAGCGGTGCCGCCCTTGGAGCTGCGACCGGTCTTCGGTGACTACGGCGAATGAATGACGATGACGTCCAGTGAGAATGTGTGGCGCCGCGAGACGCCGTTCAGGAGGCGCTGCTCGAAGACTCCCTACATTGGCCGTCGGCAGAAGTGCCGGACAAGCCCCGAGGTCGGTTGCTGCGGGTCGCGTCGCGTCGGCTCATCGATGCCAAACGTCAGGACGGTAGCCGCCTCGAGCGTGAACGACGGGTGTTCGCGCGCTTCCGTCCTGATGAGTCATCCATAGCCGAGGCCGCAGTCGAAGCCGCAGCCACCGACTGCACGCCGTCCGGGCGCCGATAATTGGAAGCGCTCGGAGATTCCGCCGAGGCGCTGGCCGCATACCGGACCGCCAGCAGACTGTGCACGAACGTTCCCGAGCAGAGATTCCTCAACGCTCAGATCACTCGTCTATCGGCCGGTTCAAAATGACGATTCTATTTTCCGTGAACCTGAGCCAGTGTCTCGATGTCGGGTTCTACGACCGACGCCCCAGGATTCGGGTCACTTTCTGAAAAGGGACGGCTCGCCATGACGGCAATCGCCCCGACTACAGCGAAGAGTGCCCAGACCCCTCCGATGAGGTAGGGGCCGACGCCCGGGATCAAGATTAGGGCGGACGCGATCATCGGTGACAGTCCCGCTCCGAGCGCAGCGGCAAGCTGATAGCCGACCGATGCGCCGGTGTATCGCACGGCAGGTGGGAAGAGCTCAGAGACATAGGCCGCAATAGGTCCATAGCACAGGCCCTGGACGATTCCATTGCCGAGAATGATTGCAACGGCGTACTGGTTGAGTTCTCCGCTGACGATGAGCAGCACGATCGGAACCGCGAGGGCTGCGGCCACCACATGGGCACCGATGAGAGAACGTTTGCGCCCGATCCTGTCGCTGAGACGGGCGACGATGAAGGTGACGATCAGCGTCGTCAACGCTCCGACGGCTTTCCAGTTGAGGACATCGGATTTGTCCTCACCTGCTGCGACTGCGACCGATACGCCCCAGACGGTCGTCAGGCCCTGAGTGACATAGATAGTCATCGTTGCGAAGAGAGCGATGAGCACTTGGCGCTTGTAGTTCTTAAACACTGTAAGTAGCGGGACTTTCCTCTCCTCGCTCTCCTCTTCGAGCTGCTGGAAGGCAGGTGTTTCGCTGACCTTGAGACGAATCACAAGGCCGACGACGATGAGTACGGCCGAAAGCAGGAACGGCAGACGCCAGCCCCAAGTCACAAAGTTGTCCCCAGTCAGCGTCGCAGTCAGTGACAGAATGAGCGTCGCCAGGATCGCTCCCGCCGGACCACCGGCATTGGCGAACGCCGCAGCCAGTCCGCGCCGGGCCTTCGGCGCGTGCTCGAGTGCCATGAGGGCAGCACCGCCCCATTCTCCACCGACGGCGATGCCTTGGATTATCCGAAGGGTAAAGAGGGATGCGGGTGCGATCATCCCAATTGACGCAGTCGGCGGCATGAGGCCGATGATCACGGTGACGGCTCCCATCATCACCATGGAAACGATCAATGCTTTCTTGCGCCCCACCTTGTCGCCGAAGTGACCGAAGATCACACCGCCCAGCGGCCTAGCCAGATAGCCGGCGGCCAAGGTGCTGAAGGAGGCGAACAGCGACAGTCCCGCCCCGAGTCCTGCGAAGAACAGATTCGCGAACACAATCGAGGACGCAGTTGCGTACAGGATGAAATCGTAGAACTCGATAGCCGAACCGACGAAGCTCGAAGTGAGGATTCGTCGCATCTCCGGCGTCTTCAGGGAGGTTTGGAGACCATCCTTGTCAACAACGTCTTTGTTGTCATTCATAGTTGCTTCAGCTCCTCATTGCGGCTTGTGCGGCCGTGGTGATGTTGATGGTGTCGAGGTCCTCTGGCACCAGGAATGTTCCGTCGAATCCGGTGTGCCCCTTGTGCCAGACGGTTTCATCGGCCGACCCGGGAACAAGGTGGTGCAGCGCCAGCACACGAGCCTGTGCCGCGGTGGCCATACGAATGGCACCACTGACCGAGGTATGTGACTTGTAATGGTGGTCGCGGGAGGCACTGCCTTCATCGTCGTCACGGTGCGCATACATCTGATCAACCCAGTCGAAGTCGATCGCTTCATGAAGAAGCAGATCAGTTCCCTGCGCCAGCTTGGCGAGGTTGGCGGTCTCGCAGGTGTCGCCCGAAATGGTCACCGATCCGTGCTCGCTCTCGAACCTGAAAGCGAACGCGGGTGCCACTGGCGGATGCTCAACGAGGATCGCAGTCACGGCGACAAGATCATCCTGGAAGATGACGAAAGGCTCCATATCCGGGGTCGGAGCAGTGTTCGGATGATAACCGATGCCCTCTGGGATCTCGATGTCGCGGGGATCGAAGAGGACTTCAGGTGACGGACGCAGCGAGTCGAGCACGCGGTCGTTGAGGTCTGTGGCGAACGCCCCAACGATACTTGTGAACATGTCGCCGATACCGGGCGTGGGGTTCGCCGGTGCCACAGGTCGAGGCGGGACGACTGCTCGCGGGGAGACTGGAGGGAGCGTGCCACGAGGGCCGGGTCCGAGGAGAGGAACCGGGTTGTCGACTCTTTGCTGGAGCTCATGCATGCCGAACACCACAAGTGACGGTAGGTCGATGGTGTGATCCGAATGCAGGTGAGTGATGAAGATGCCGCCCAGGCCACCGAGTTCGAGGCCAGCCTGACGGATGCGGCGTCCAACACCGTGACCGGCGTCAACGAGATAAAAGCGATCTTCAACGAGGACCGCCGTTGAGATACCTGCCCGATCCTTGGAATCGCCCTTCCACCATCGCGGGCCACCTGCGGTTCCTAGAGTGACTACTTTCATCTTCGAATCGTTCATTACCCGGCACTTTCACGTTGTTGCGTCTTTGACCTCCTCAGTCTTTCCCGTCGTCGTCAAAAAGAAAAGCAAATTATTACTGGCTTCAATATAGACTCTGACTATGACTGACATCACGCTTCGCCAGCTCGAGTATTTCCTCGCTGTTCTCGATCGCGGTTCGGTGAGCAACGCGGCGAAGGACTGCCGTGTGTCACAGGCGACGGTCTCTGCGGCTCTCGCCCAACTCGAAAAGCAGCTCAGAGTCACGCTCATTGCACGCGGTCCGGCTCGACGCGCTCGACCAACGAGCGCCGGCAGGGAATTCGGCGTACGTGCCAGAGAAATTCTCTCAGGTGTCACAGACGCAGTGGAATCTCTGAACGACGAGTCGTCTGCCCTGCAAGGACCATTGCGCATCGGTTGCATACCGACGGCGGGGCCACGGATGCTTCCAGCTACAGCTTCTCAGTTCGTCAAGCACCACCCGCAAGTGGACATCAGCTTTGTCGAGGCCCATCCGATGACCATTCAACGGATGGTTCTCAACGGTGAGGTCGATGTTGCTGTCATGTACCGCAAACAGATTCAGATCGAGGGAATCACCAGGCACGACCTCGCTGAGGTGCAATTGCACGCCATCGTGTCTGCTGATCATCCTGCGGCGGACAAGGGCGGCGTTGATATCGCCGAACTCATCGACGATCCGCTCATTCTGCTTGATTCTCCGCCAACCGCGGACCTCTTAATCAGCCAGATCCGCGGAATCGGTTATGAGCCTTCTGTTCGTTGGCTCATTCCGAATGCGGAGACAATCAGGTCGATGGTGGGCTTGGGACTCGGTTTTTCCTTGGCCAATGCAGTGCCTCATCCTGACACATTGACTTTCCAGGGCATGCCGGTTCGGTATCTGCCGGTGACAAACCCGGAGTTTGCCAACACGATTGTTGGAGTGACGATGACCGGAGCACGACTTTCGAAGAAGCTGGCTACGGCTCTGGAAATCCTCCGGAGGACTGCTGCTGAGACCGATCCACACTGGTGGAAGCGCCAAAGCCAATCATCAAGGCCGTCACGATCCTGATGTTGGAGAGGCACTGAATTTCTGCCTACCGCCAGTGCCTGCCCGATCTCACTAGCGGTCAATGTTTCGCTGCCTCATTCGGGCAACGAGCGCCGCGATCACCCAGGCCACGAGAACAGCTAGTCCGAGAGCTCCGACGAACTCTCCGAACAACATGGCAATTCCGGCTCCGATGTTGGCGTCGCCCGGGTCCGAGCCGGTGTCCAAGAGCAGTCCGAGGCCATAGAGACCTGCCCCGAGGAGGACGGTCACGGCGCCGCCGATGAGCAGGATTGTTCTTCTTCGCATGTCTCGACCTCCTAATGAGGTTGTTGATGTGCAAAGCCGAAGCCCGGACAAGCGGATTCTCTCCGCTCGCCCGGGCACCGAACTAAAATCTCTGTCTGGTTTCTCAGCCTTCACACGCTCCGAGCCGACCCTGCGAACTCACGCAGGCGCGCGACCTCGGCCTTGGCGTTGGCGATCTGTGCCTCGACGGCCGTCCGAGCCGTGCCGCCCTTGGCGTTGCGCGAATCGATCGACCCGAGCGTCGTGAGCACCTCGCGCACGGCCGGTGTCAGATGTTCGGAAATTCCGGCGAAGTCCTCGTCGGACAGGTCCCACAGTTCGACGTCACGCGATTCGGCCAGCTGCACGCATGCGCCCGAGAGCTCATGGGCGACACGGAACGGCACACCCTCACGCACCAGCCACTCAGCGATGTCCGTAGCCAGAGCGAACCCACGCGGCGCCAGATAGGCCATCCGCTCGGTATTGAACTTCAGCGTCGCGATCATCCCGGTGAACGCCGGCAGCAGCAGCTCGAGCGTATCCGTGGCATCGAAGACCGGCTCCTTGTCCTCCTGCAGATCCCGGTTGTACGCCAGCGGCAGCGCCTTGAGCGTCGACAGCAGACCCGTGAGGTCACCGATGAGACGACCGGACTTGCCGCGCGTGAGCTCGGCGATGTCCGGGTTCTTCTTCTGCGGCATGATCGACGACCCGGTCGAGTACGAGTCGTGGAGAGTGACGAACGAGAACTCCTTCGTCGCCCACGCAATGACCTCCTCGGACAGACGGGAGAGGTTGATGCCGATCATCGTCGTGATGAACTGGTACTCGGCGAAGACGTCACGCGACGCCGTTCCGTCGATCGAGTTCTCCACCGACTCGTTGAACCCGAGATCCGCGGCCACTGCCTGCGGGTCGAGCCCGAGCGACGATCCGGCCAGAGCACCCGAACCATAGGCGGACACTCCTGCCCGCGAGTCGAAGTCGACGAACCGGTCGACGTCACGCAGCAGCGGCCACGCGTGGGCAAGCAGATGATGGGCCAGCAGCACCGGCTGGGCGTGCTGGAGGTGGGTGCGTCCGGGCATCGGCGCCTCGGGGTGGGCCTCGGCTTGCGCGATGAGCACCTCGACGGTGTCGAGGACGAGGCCGGCGACCTCACGGGCGTGATCGCGCAGGTACATGCGTCCCATCGTCGCGATCTGGTCGTTGCGTGAGCGTCCGGCCCGCAGTTTGCCGCCGAGTTCGGGTCCGGCGATCTCGATGAGCCCACGCTCGAGCGAGGAGTGCACGTCCTCATCGGATTCCGCGGCCACGTACTCACCGGTCTCAACGCGGCGCAGCAGCTCATCAAGCGACGAGGTCATGCCGGCAAGTTCGTCCTCACTGAGCAGGCCCGCATGATGGAGAACCTTCGCGTGGGCCTTGGAGCCGGCGATGTCGTACTTCGCCAGGCGCCAGTCGAAGTCCGTGGACTTGCTCAGCGCGGCCAGGGCATCGGCCGGACCGTCGGAGAATCGTCCGCCCCACAGGCTCAGTCGTTCGCTCACAGCTCGTCCTTTCTCAACCGACGCGCTCCCGCGCCGGTCCGGTCATCATCATGTTGAAGTTCGTTAGTCATTGTTCCAGGTCTGGCCCGCCGGCAGTCAGCGCGACCATCGCCGAGGTGGCGATCCCCGATCACCCATCGCCGAGGTGGCGCCCACCCCGCGTTCACCGCGAAGGTCGCGCTCAGCCCTCGGCCAGCCCGCCGGCCGCGTACTCGAGGAAGGTCGCGGCCACGGTGTCTCCCCCGACGGAGGAGTCGGCGATGACAAGCACCGTGTCATCACCGGCCAAGGTGCCGAATATCCCGGTCATCGAGGAGCGGTCGATCGCCGAGGCCAGGTACTGTGCGGCCCCCGGCGGGGTGCGCAGCACGACCATATTGTCCTGCGCGACCGCGGAGACGAGGAGTTCTTCGAGGATCCGCGGCAGCTTCGCGTCGAGGGACTCCCCCGTCGACTGCTGCAGGGACCGATCCCCGCCCTCACCGGGAACGGCGTACACGGATCCTGCGGTCGAGCGGATCTTCACGGCCCCCACCTCGGCGAGGTCGCGCGACAGGGTCGCCTGGGTGACGGTGATGCCGTCGGTGGCGAGCGCCTCGGCGAGTTCGATCTGGGACCTCACGGACTGACGGGTGATGAGGTCGATGATCTTCTGCTGGCGGGCGGTCTTCGTCAGCGGCGCCGAATTCGCCCCGCCGCTCATGTTCTCGCTCATCGGTTCTCCAGGAGGAAGGTCAGCAGCGCCTTCTGCGCGTGCAGACGGTTCTCGGCCTCAATGAAGACCACCGAGGCGGGGCCGTCGATGACCTCGGCCGTGACCTCTTTGCCGCGGTAGGCGGGCAGGCAGTGGAGGAAGATCGGGTCGTTGCCGAGTTCCATGAGTTCCTGGCTGACCTGGTACTTCGTGAACGGGGACGCCTCGTCGTCACGACCGGCGGCATCCTGGCCCATCGACACCCAGGTGTCGGTGACGAGCACGTCGGCACCGTGCGCGGCGGCCACGGGGTCGTCGGTGACGGTCAGCGATCCACCGGTCGTCTGGGCCAGGGCGTTCGCTTCGGAGACGATCGCCTCGGCGGGCTGATAGTCGGCCGGGGCGGCGATGCGCACGTGCATGCCGGCGGTCACTCCGCCGAGGGCGTACGAGTTCGCCATGTTGTTCGCCCCGTCCCCGTAATAGGTCATGGTCTGCCCGGCCACGTCGCCGCGGTGTTCGCGGATGGTGAGCAGGTCGGCGAGGATCTGGCAGGGGTGGAAGTCATCGGACAGGGAGTTGACGACGGGTACGGAGGAGTATTCGGCCATCTCTTCGAGCCCGGCCTGGGCGTAGGTGCGCCAGATGATCGCCGAGACCATCCGCGACATCACGCGGGCGGTGTCGGCGATGGATTCCTTGTGCCCGAGCTGCGCCTCACCGGGGTTGATGATGAGCGGCTGTCCCCCGAGCGCGGCGATGCCGGCAGCGAAGGACACGCGTGTCCGGGTCGAGGTCTTGTCGAAGATGACCGCGGCGGTCTGGGGGCCGGCCAGCGGGGTCCGCGAGTACGGGGCGGCCTTGAGTTCGACGGCGAGGTCGAGGACCTGCGCCTGCTCGGCCGGGGTGAGGTCCGTGTCCTTGAGGAAGTGGCGTGTCATAACGTGTCCTTCGGTGTTAAGTGAGTGGTGCCGGCGCCGAGGTGGCCCCGCGATCCCTGCGAACGCTGATTTGCTGCGCCCGTTGAGCCCCTGCGCCCGCTGGGTCAGCGGCTCAGCCCGCGATGAGCCCGGGCAGGGCCTCGACGAACGGGGCGAGTTCCTCGGTGGTGATGGTCAGCGGCGGGGCCAGGCGCAGGCGGCCGGGGGCAACGGGGTTGATGATGAACCCGGCATCGAGGGCCCGGGCGGCCACGGCCTTCGAGTCCGGCACCTGCCCGTCAGCACCGGCAACGAGCTCGAGGCCGAGCAGCAGTCCCTTGCCGGTGATCTCGCCGATGCCGTCGACCGCGGCCAGCTGGGTCTTGAGCCAGTCGCTGACTTCGGCCACATGGGTCAGCAGGTTCTCGGATTCAATGGTCTCGAGGACGGCGAGTCCGGCGGCGCAGGCGATCGGGTTGCCGCCGAAGGTCGTGCCGTGCTGGCCGGCTTCGAGCAGCTTGGTGTTCGCATCGCCGACGGTGATGGTCGCGCCGATGGGCATGCCGCCGCCGAGTCCCTTCGCCGAGGTGATGATGTCGGGGACGACGCCTTCGCCGATCTCGGGATCCTGATGAGCGAACCAGGAGCCGGTGCGTCCGATGCCCGACTGCACCTCGTCGAGGATCATGAGCGCCCCGACCTTCGTCGTCAGTTCCCGCACCGCCGTGAGGTAGCCTGCCGGGTGCGTGCGCACACCGACCTCTCCCTGTACGGGTTCGATGAACACGGCGGCTGTGTTCTCGTTGATGGCGGCCTCGAGGGCATCGACGTCACCGTAGGGAACGTGGACGACTCCGGGGACTCCGGGGGCGAAGGGTTCGCGGTAGGCTTCCTTCGCCGTCAGGGCGAGGGCTCCCATGGTGCGGCCGTGGAAGGCACCCTCGATGGCGATGATGAAGGGCCGTCCCCCGCCGGCGGCGCGGCGGGCCATCTTGAAGGCCGCCTCGTTGGCTTCGGTGCCGGAGTTCGAGAAGAACACGGCCGACCCGGCGGGCAGGTCGAGGACGTCGTGGAGTTTCTCGGCCAGGCCGATCTGCGCCGGTGAGGTGAAGAAGTTCGAGATGTGGCCGAGTGTCGAGGCCTGCTCGGTGATGGCCTGGACCCAGGTGGGGTGGCAGTGGCCGAGCGCGTTGACGGCGATGCCGGCGAGCAGGTCGAGGTACTGCTTGCCCGCGGCATCCCACACATAGGAGCCTTCACCGCGGACGAGGTCGAGCTGCGGGGACCCGAACACCGGGGAGAGCACGCGGGAGAAGTCATCACGCCACGTCTGCGCCTGATCCGCGTACACCTGATCGGCCTGAGACCGATTGTCAGCAGACTGTCCGTCCGCAGCCGATCCGGCCGCGTCCTTCCCCTGTGTCTCTGTCGTGTCAGTCATGATTGACCTCCGTGGTGTGTCCGTCGCCCAGCGGCGCGGGTTCGACGATGGTGTCCTCGACCATGGTGCCGATGCCCTCCGAGGTGAAGACCTCGAGCAGCAGCGAATGCGCCATCCGGCCGTCGATGATGTGGGCCTGCTGCACTCCGTCCTCGATGGCCTCGAGGGCGGCGGTCATCTTCGGGATCATGCCCGCATCAAGTGAGGGCAGGAGTTCGCGCAGCTTGGCCGGGCCGATGCGGGAGATGAGCGAGGACGTGTCCGGCCAGTTCGCGTAGAGGCCGGGCACATCGGTGAGCATGATGAGTTTGTCCGCCTTCAGGGCTTTCGCCACCGCCGAGGCGGCCAGGTCGGCATTGATGTTCAGCGGCTTTCCCGCTTCGCCCCCGATCTCCGAGGCGATCGAGCAGATGACGGGCACCCGTCCGGCGTCGAGGAGTTCGGTGAGTACGGTCGTATTCACCTGGGCGATCTCGCCCACCCGGCCGAGGTCCACGGTCTGCCCGTCCACCTCGGCGGTGGTCTTGTGCGCGAGCATGAGGTCGGCGTCCTCACCGGACAGGCCGATCGCGGCGTCACCGTTCTGGTTGATGCGGGAGACGATGTCGCGGTTGACCTGGCCGGACAGGACCATGCGGATGACCTCGGCGGCCTCTTCGGTGGTCACGCGCTGCCCGGCCTTGAACTCGGATTCGATGCCGAGGCGTTTCAGCATGGCGGAGATCTGCGGGCCACCGCCGTGGACGACGACGGGGCGGATGCCGGCGAAGCGGAGGAAGGCGATGTCGTCGGCGAAGGACTGCTGGAGTTCCGGGGAGATCATCGCGTTGCCGCCGTATTTGATGACGATGGTGGCGCCGGCGAAGGTCTTGATCCAGGGCAGGGCTTCGGTGAGCGCTTCGGCCTTGACCTGGGCGGCGGCGAGCCGGGCGGCGGTGGATTTCGTGGACATGTCTACGGGGCTGTTCATGTGGAGTAGGCGCTGTTCTCTTCGACGTAATCGTGGGTGAGGTCCGAGGTCCAGACCGTGGCGGTGTGATCGCCTGCGTGGAGGTCGATGACGACGTCGACCTGTCGTCGGAACTCGACCTTCTCGGGGTCTTCGAACGGCCCGGAGGCGCGGCAGACTTCGACGCCGTTGATGATCACGTCGATCTGAGTGGGATCGAATTCCGCCGAGGTGGTTCCCACCTGAGCGACGACGCGACCCCAGTTCGGGTCCTCCCCGAAGATCGCGGCCTTGAACAGGGCCGACCGTGACACGGAGCGTGACACCGTGACGGCGTCGTCAACGCTTGCGGCACCTTGGGTGGTGATGGCGATGTCGTGGTGGGCGCCTTCGGCGTCCACGTGCAGTTGGTGCATGAGGTCGAGGCAGACCTCCTTGACCAGGCCCGTGAACTCATCGGTGTCGACCGTGGCGTCGTGAGCGCCTGAGGACATGAGGATGACGGTGTCGTTCGTCGACATGCATCCGTCGGTGTCGAGGCGGTCGAAGGACTGGTTCGTCGCTGACCGGAGGGCCGCATCGAGCACGGTTTGGTCGACGGCGGCGTCGGTGGTGATGACGACGAGCATGGTCGCAAGGCCGGGGGCGAGCATGCCTGCGCCCTTGGCCATGCCGCCGATCGTGAACCCGGAAGAGCCTTCGCGGGTGGCGGTCTTCGCGACGGTGTCGGTGGTCATGATCGCCTCTGCGGCGGCTTGGCCGGCTTCGACGCTGGTGTCGGCCGCGGCGACGAGCGGGGCGAGGTTGTCCACGATCGCGTCGCGGAAGTCCTGGCCGCCGACGCCGATGAGTCCGGTCGAGCAGACGAGAATGTCCTCGGGTTTCGTGTCGGTGCCGGTCTCGGTGAGCAGCTGAGCGGCGGTCTGCGCGGTCAGGGTCGTCGTCTCGTACCCGAAGTCGCCGGTGTAGCAGTTCGCTCCCCCGGAGTTGAGGACGACGGCCCGCGCTTGACCATTGGCCGACGCCTTCTGGGACCAGAGGACGGGGTTGGCCTTGCACCGGTTCGACGTGTAGACGGCGGCGACGGCGTCCGAGGGCCCGGTGTTGACGACGAGCGAGAGGTCTTTGGTGCCGGAGGGTTTGAGGCCGGCCGTCAGTCCTGCAGCACTGAAGCCGAGTGGTGCGGTCACGCTCATGGGGCGACTCCTTCGAGGGGAAGTGCGGTGGCCTCGTCGAGGCCGAGTGCCAGGTGGATGGATTGGAGGGCCTGCCCGGCGGTGCCGCGGACGAGGTTGTCCAAGGCCACGACGACGAGGATTGTCGAGGCGCGTTCGTCGACGGTGAACTGGATCTGCGCGACGTTCGACCCGGTCGTCGCCGCGGTCTGCGGCCACTGTCCTTCGGGCAGGACACGGACGAATGGTTCATCACCATAGGTCTGAGCGAAGGCTGCGGCCAGTTGGTCCTTGAGCGCGGCTGCGTCGAGGAGGCCTTCGGCGGTCCGCGGTCCGGCTTCTCCGGCGTCGGCGGTGATGGTCGCGAGGATGCCGCGGGCCATGGGAACGAGCGTCGGGGTAAAAGAGATCCGGGTGGGGCCGTCGGCAGCGTCGGCGCCGAGGACTCCGTTGAGGTTCTGTTCGATCTCGGGCACGTGCCGGTGGGTACCACCGGTGCCGTACGGCGACGCATTTCCGAGGATCTCCGCGGCGGTGAGATGCGGCTTGAGAGCCTTACCGGCACCGGAGACGCCATTGGCGAGGACGGCGTTGAGTCCGGTCGGTGCGGCAAGTCCGGCCTGGATGAGCGGTGCGAGACCGAGCGTCACGGCGGTGACGTTGCAGCCGGGCACGGCGATGCGCTTCGTGGTCTTCAAGGTCACGCGCTGCTTCGTGCCGTTGGCGGTGAGGAGTTCGGGCAGTCCGTAGGTCCAGGTGCCCTGGTGGTCGGAGCCGTAGAACTTCTCCCAGGCGGCGGCGCTGATGAGGCGGTGGTCGGCGGCGAGGTCGACGATGAGGGTGTCGGGGCTCGTGGATTCGAGCTCGGCGGCGATCTGTCCGGACTGTCCGTGTGGGAGCGCGAGGACGACGACATCGTGGCCGGCAAGCACCTCGGCGGTGGACTCTTGGACCACGAAATCGGAATATCGGGCAAGATGGGGTTGATGTCGGCCGAGCTTCTCGCCAGCAGTGGAATGTCCGCACACCGTCGTGACGTTCAAGTGAGGGTGAGTGCTCAGCAGCCGGAGGACCTCTCCCCCGGCGTATCCGGTGGCACCGGAGACGGCAACCGTAAGATCGTTCATATGTATAACCATACCAGGCAATTAATTTATATGCAGGAGGCGTGATGACCCAGGCAGTGCGTGCGATGCAGGCTGGTGGACCCGAGGTGCTCGAGTTCGGTGAGGTTCCGACCCCGAAGCCGGGTGCCGGTGAGGTGCTCGTCGATGTCGAGGCGGCGGGTGTGAACTTCATCGATACGTATCGTCGTTCGGGCGTGTATCCGATGGAGTACCCGCATATCGTCGGCGTTGAGGGTACGGGTCGGATCGCCGAGGTGGGCGAGGGCGTCGAGTCCTGGCAGGTCGGCGACCGTGTCGCCTGGCATGAGGCGCCGGGGTCGTATGCGACGCAGGTCGTTGTGAATACGGATTTCCTGCTACGGGTGCCGGAGGGTGTGAGCGCCGAGGTGGCTGCGGCGATGCCGCTGCAGGGCCTGACGGCGCAGTACCTGGCGACGAGTTCGCATGAGATCAAGCCGGGACAGACGGCACTCGTCCATGCCGGGGCTGGTGGTGTCGGGCTCCTGCTCACGCAGATCATCAAGCACTTGGGCGGCAATGTCATTTCAACGGTAAGCACCGAGGAGAAGGCGGAGCTGACCCGCAAGGCCGGTGCCGACGACGTGTTCCTCTATGGCGAGGGCGTGGACATTACGGCGAAGGTCAAGGAGCTCACCGACGGTGAGGGTGTCGATGTCGCGTATGACGGAGTCGGTAAGGACACGTTCGATGCGTCATTGGCCTCAATCAAGCCGCTGGGTTCGATGGTGCTCTTCGGCGGAGCCTCGGGCCAGGTGCCGCCGTTCGACATTCAGCGTCTGAACTCGTCGGGAGGAATCTTCCTGTCCCGTCCGTCGCTGGCCTGGTTCGTTCGCAGCTCGGAGGAGCTGGCGAAGCGTTCGGCGATGCTCTTCAACGGGGTCGAACACGGCTGGCTCAACTTCCGCGTCGGCGCGACGTTCGCCCTGGCGGACGCAGCGGATGCTCACCGGGCGCTTGAGGGTCGGGAGACGACCGGCAAGGTGGTGCTACTGACGGACTGAACCGTTCGCCACTGATTTGAGCCTGGAGTTCCTACCTGAGTTCAGGAACTCCGGGCTCAATTTGTCGGGATGCTGACCTCAGGAAGTACGGCTTCAGCCCTTCACTCATTCAACGTTTGAATCGTTGCGTTATACGACGTACTGCCACATCTCATTACGACGCTGATACCTTGAAGTCATGTACGAAGATTCTGTTCGCGACACAATCCGTCAGTTCATGGCAGCGCGCGATTGGCAGCAGTTCCACACACCCGAGAATCTCGCGAAGAGCGTCTCCATCGAAGCGGCAGAACTGCTCGAGTGTTTCCAATGGGGAGATGCTGACCTCGAATCTGCAAAGGACGAGCTAGCAGATGTGCTGACCTATTGCATGTTGCTCGCGGACAAACTGGGTCTGGACCCCGACACCATCGTCTTGGACAAACTTGAGAAGACGCGCGAGAAGTATCCCGTGGACAAGGCGCGTGGGCGGAGTGTGAAATATGACCAGCTTTAAGATCGAACGGCTTCCGTTCGAATCAGAACGGGTCGAAGCGTGGGGAGCCGCTCACCCACGACATCGAAACTGGCCCGTTGTCTATGTGATGAATAATCACGAAGAGGTGTACATCGGTGAGTCCCTCAACGTCGAGGGACGGATGCGACAGCATTTGAAATCTGATGCTAAACAGAAACTGAAGTCGGTCAGAGTAGTCCTCGATGACACGTTTAATAAATCAGCGTGCTTGGATCTGGAGTCGTTCCTCATCCGCATGTTCCATGGTGACGGCAGCCGCCAAGTCCTCAACCTCAATGCTGGCATCACCGACGCCGAGTACTACGACCGCGACAAGTACAACAAGACGTTCCACCAGATCTTCGAAGAGCTCCGGACTCAAGAGAACCTCTTCAAACGCACGATTCCGCAGATCATCAACAGTGATCTGTTCAAGCTCTCCCCGTTCAAAGCCCTTAACCACGATCAGGCCGTCGCTGTCGATGACATTCTCAAGGGCTTCTTTGACGATCTAGAGAGCGGTGTTGATAACACCGTCGTTGTGAGGGGCAATCCAGGAACGGGCAAAACGGTCGTTGCGATCTACCTGCTCAAGCTGCTGGAAGACATCAGGCGCCGCGATTCAAAAGAGCCGCTCGACATCGACTCCATTTTCAGCGACTACTTCACATCTGAGCATGCCGAGCTACTCAATTCTCTCAAGTTCGCAATCGTGGTCCCTCAGCAATCGCTGCGGGACTCAATCGCCAAGGTATTCAAGCTGACGCCCGGACTCAGCAAGGACATGGTGCTGACGCCGTTCCAGGTAGGCGAGAGCTCAGAGCGTTTCGATCTCCTCGTCGTCGACGAGGCCCATAGACTCAACCAGCGAGCGAACCAGGCGTCGGGACCGCTCAACAAGAAGTTCATTCAGATCAACGAAAGACTGTTTGGTTGGGACGACCCTCAGAAGACGCAATTGGATTGGATTCGAAAGCAGAGTTCGCACTCGATCCTCATGCTCGATGCCGGTCAAACCGTTAGGCCTGCGGACCTGCCAGCAACCAAGACTCGAGAGCTAGTCTCAAGAGCTAGAGCAGCAGGTCGGCTCTACCCCCTTCAAACACAAATGCGGGTCTCAACCGACAATGACTACGTCGGCTACATTCGCGAAGTGCTCAGTGACAATCCTCCAACGGAGCGCAAAGACTTCGGCGACTACGACCTACGAATGTTCACTGACCTTGGCGAAATGAGGCGGCAACTTCAGAAACGCGAAGAAGAGTACGGACTGTCTAGATTGGTAGCTGGCTATGCGTGGCCATGGAACAGCAAGAACGACAAGAGCGCCTACGATATCGAGCTCGACGGCCAGCAGATGCGGTGGAACACGACCACGACGGATTGGATCAACTCACCAAAATCAGCCGAGGAGGTCGGTTCGATCCACACCGTTCAGGGCTACGACCTCAACTATGTCGGCGTCATCATCGGAAACGATCTCCGCTACAACCCGCAAGCAGGCAAGCTCGTCTTTGATCGTGCCAACTATCACGACAAGAAGGGCCGTGAGAACAACCCCAAGCTGGGAATCAAATATACCGACGAGGACCTGCTTAGCTACGTGAAAAACATATATAACGTGCTGCTAACACGAGCAATTCGAGGGACCTACCTGTTCTCCGCCGATCCCTATATGCAAAAATACCTACAAAACTACTTTCACATGCATTGACACCGCTCACCAATATTCCGAGATCGGACAAACAAGGCAACCACACCACAGAATCAGAACGATCACAAACACCGATAAATACAATCAAAACAAGCATTAACGGTATAGTCAGTTTAGAAATCCCGACCAGAGCGCCAACCCTCAGTGAAACAAGCCTGTCAGAACCTCTGAAGTCACCACAAGCCTACACAAAACGCCCAAGTTCGGACTCATTTCTCAGAGCAACTCCACTTCAGGTGTAAACTACTCTCGACCAACCCGTCCCCTAGACCTAGCACGAAGTAAATTTACTCATCAGCCGCCCACTCGACACTACCGAATCAACTACAAAGAATAGAGGTATGCCAGGATATGAATACACTAAACATCAACGAGGTCTTCATTCCGGGAGGAATGCCCAGAACTACATACGTTAAGCGAGAACATCTCGGAATTGAAGAGCGGGTCGAAGAGTGGGCAGAGGGACCACACACTTCGCTTCTATCCGTGTCGGGCCCCACCAAAACTGGCAAGACAGTCTTGCTTAAACGGTTCTTTCCGGAGGCTTTATGGCTGTCGGGTGGTGCTATCGATACAGCAGAGGAACTTTGGGAATTCATTTGCGACCAGTTAGAAGTGTTTACGGATCACGGCCTCAGCGCCAACGTCGGAAACGAATATAGCGCAAGCGGGAACGCAAGCATCAATGCTGGTGTAGCACGAACGGGTGGCGACATTTCAAATGTGGATAGTTCGCAGCGGACAGCCTCACGAGGACGGAAGCGGTCCAATAAGTCTGCCGCCAGAGAAGCTCTACGAGAGAGCAAACTGACCCTAATAGTTGATGATTTTCACTACCTGGCATCGGAAGAGCAGGTTAAAATTATTCGAGGCGTCAAAGATTTGGTATTTGAAGGACTGCCTGTAATATTAGTGTCCGTTCCACACCGTGCGTTTGACGCCGTCCGGGTGGAAAAGGAGATGACTGGCAGATTAGACAATATTTCGCTCGGAAACTGGGTTGATGAGGATCTCGAAGCAATCGCGCTTAAGGGATTCTCCGCACTTTCAATGGATTTTTCCGATAAGACCAGCTCTCGTCTCGCTACGGAAAGCTTCGGTAGTCCGCACTTGATGCAGACTCATTGTTTGGCACTCGGGCGCCTCGCGCAAAAAGAAGCCGCTCAGGAGCATGATATCGAATGGGGGGAATTTTTTTCGGGCACGAGCCGGAGCCTCTTCAAAAACTGCATTTGACCTCCTGAAGCAAGGTCCACGGCAACGAAACGACCGCAACGTGCGTGTGTTAAAAAATGGCATCAAGACAGATATTTATGGGGCAGTGTTGGCCGCAATTGCCAACACCGGACCTATGACCTCAATGCAATACGAGGATTTGCGCGGGGCTCTGAGGAAGGTTTTGGAATCTGATCTTCCTCAGCGTCACGAGATCACCAACATCTTGGATCAAATGACCAAGATCGCTCGAGAAAAGATTGCTGGAGAGCCGGTGCTTGAATACGATAATGAATATTCTACACTTTATATCGCCGACCCGTTTTTCGCCTATTATTTAAGATGGGCGCCGGACTCTTCAAAAGAGTTGGGTGTAGGTAGCCGTTAGGACCCGCTCGCGGAAGCGCCTTTCGGTAGCACGTTCGCAACAAGGTTGTGTGAGACCGAATTTACTGCTCCTTACTGTCTCAACACCTCGCTAACAAGAATGTGATAAGAAGCGAGACACCACGTCCTGTGACTTCTCAGGAACATTCGCCGATGTGTTCGGCCATTCTCTTGGAGGGGATTGGAGGGGAGCGGTATTCTGTAGCGGACGTGGAACGAAACATACAAGGCTCTGAGACCGGTTGTCCCCGAAGTGGTGAGTTTCAGTTTCCACGATGTCGCGAGGTTACACAGCAGAGCGTTCCACGGTTGCTACCGAATAGCGCTTTCCTACGCTAGCGAGATTGCACACCGGATCTTCACACAGGTACTACCGAGAAAGCCGCTTCCGTACACCAAACGACAACATTCGGCGTAGGTGTGCGTGTCCGCAATGTTGGCAAGAGCGCGCGACGTTTCGGTGGAGCTAGGTTTTGGGCAGGGGTAGTATGAGGCAACTCAGGCCATGATCTGTTGCTCCGCCACAGCGAGGAGAACCAAACGATGAGGATTCCGAGTCGCTGGCGCCTCAACCGTATTGCCGGCCCGCCTCGTAGACTTTGACACTGCCGTCCGGGGTGCCCCTGAGGAGCAGGTACATGTAGTACTCGTCGCCGCTGCCCGTATCCGGAGTCGTGACGCCGCAGACCGTGTCTCCGGCCCGGATCTCGTCCCGGGCGGACAGATATTGCATGGTCTTGCCGTTGCCGAAGTAGTACTCGCCTCCGTAGCCACCATCCTCATAGGGCTGGATGAGCTCGCACGTGTCGACTTTCACGCCCTTGGGGAACTGCTCGGAACGGACCGTCGGCGGGTTCGAGGTCTGACCGTCACCGAGAACGTCATCGAGCGATGACATCATTTCGGGTGTCGCCGATTTGCTCGCCTCGGTGTCGTTGCCGGTGGCGACCGCCTCGGCGAATTTCTGCACCTCGGCCATGACCGGCGTACGAACGTCACCGGAGGGCACGTGGTAGACGGTGTCCTGATGGGCGAAGGATTTCCCGTCCCAGCGGTAGAGGGCATCAGCATTCGCGGACTTCTCGCACGCAGTGCATCCGTCGTCACCGTAGACGCCGATTCCGCCGACGTTGAGCTCCAGGTACTGCCCCATCGGGCTGACCGAGTTGAAGTAGGGCTTGGGAGCGTATCCGGAAATGTCTGCCGAGTTGCCACGATCTTCGACGTCATCCCAGAGCTCGATCGAGTCGAGCAACTTGAGGTCCTCATCGTAGAGCCCGATCGATGGGTAGATGTAGGTGCCCCCACCGTTGCAGCTGAATTCGACGGCAGTCACGGCCTTCGTGCCCATCCGAGTCGTCCTGAACTCCTCCATGGCAATACCGGAATAGTGTCCGTCGTCAGCGCTGGCCTTACCATCGGAGAATTCCACCTCGTGCTCGGGCTTCGGTTCCAGCGGGCCGTCACCAAGGTAGTAGTCCTCGTAGGCGAGGCCGAACTCCACGCATCCCGGTGGCGTTGACAGCTTCGCATTCTTGAACGCGTCCGCGCCCGGGAACTTCGCGATCGCGCCACCGTCGCCGAGGTTGTAGCCGGGATCGGCTTTGACGGTGTCGACGTCGCTGGAATCGGTGAAGTCGAAGACCTCGAGAACGCTGTCGGACATGATCATGAGATGCGTGCCGGAGACGGTGAAGCTGTCGAGTTCAGCATCGACGCGCCATAGCTCCTGGCCCGAGTCGACGGCCACACCGTGGACACCTGCATCGTCTGCGATGACGAGCACATCGTCCTCGATCGTCCAGTTCGGTCGCAGCCGTGGCTCGCCGAGGCCGGTCGCCGTCGCCGCCCTCTCGCCGAGTTCCGACTTCCAAAGCACGGAGTCACCGTCGACTGCGATCACCGTCTTGCCGTCCGAGACCACCCAGGGCCCGTCTTCACCAGCGCCGACCATTCGTACGGTCGCGTCGGGGTCGACGTTCACGTCGGGGTAGGAATTGCCGGACGGCGAGCTGAGTTTGCCGTCGTCATTGACGGTGACCGGTACGGCCTCCGTGTCTGGGTCCTTCACCTCAGTGGCGTTGGGGTCTTCATTGTCCGTATCCGCGGTTGATCCGTCCGACTTCGAGCTATTCGAGTCATCGCCTGGTTTGAGGTTGACTTCGCCGTCTTTCAACCTGATCGTGCGATCGCCGCAGACCACGGAGTCAGCCGACCACTTGCAGTCGACGGGTGTGCCGTCAAGCTTTGGACCGGAGTTCTTTGAATCGTCGTCTCCGGAATCGTCCGCGGCAGCCTCGGAGTCCTCGTCGACGACGCCGGCCGGATCTGGTTCCGTCACGTCATCGTGCGGGACCGGTGCCATCCAGGTCGGCTGCAGTGTCTTTTCGTGGAGAGCCATGATCACCGACTGTCGGGGACCGACAACGCGAACAAGCTGCTGGGCGTCATCGGCATCGTCGCCGGCCTGGAGTTGAGTCAGCTGGGCGTTACGTCCGACGTCGGCGAGGTCGACGGCCGCCTTCTGGCTGGGTGCTTTGTCGTAGTTGGAGCCGGAGAGGAAACGAGCGCCGAAGAATCCTCCGGTCACCGCGAGGACGAGGACGAGTGCTGCTCCAATGCCCAGCATCCATGTCCGCTTGTTGTTCTTCCGATTCTGCGGGGAGGGCGAGGACCCGGCGGGTGCAGCAGGTCCATGCTGGTGGGCTGAATACTGCGCAGTGTCTTGCTGCCAGCCTGAGGTCCAGCCTCGGCGAGAGAGCGCTTCCTGGATAGCCGGATCAGGGTGCGCGGCCAGCCAGTCGAGCAGATCCGGATAGGCGTTCGGATGAGCGGCGATGTCGGGGAGCAGGTCCGATCTGGTCCCCGCGATCCTCTGCAGATCGGAAGCGGAGGCATCAGCTGAGCGAACAACGTCGAGATCGGGGTCCTGTCCAGGACCGAGGCTCTTTCCCATACAACAGATGTTATCAGTGGGAATAGGTGGGAATTCCGGCTTTGTCGCACTTCTTCATCAACCGGAAAGCGCTCTGGGTACGATGCACTGTCGGAGCGATTACCCGGTCGCCCCGAACAGACTTTGCTTCTGCTACGCCCCGATGAACTCCCGCATCGCTGGCAGCTCACGCCTCGCCTGCGACAACCCCATCCGGTGGGCGGCGGACAAACGGGAGAGATCTCGAGTGCTGTTGTCGACAGGCATGCGTTCTGGCACGAACACGTGGGCTTCGCCCTCTTCTTCGAGCGCGAAGATACGCTCACGGGTCTCGTTGTAGCGCTTCCATCTGGTCAGCAGCGCCTCGCCCAAAGCCGGGTAGCGGCGGAAGATTCCACGAAAAACGGTAGGGAAGCGTTGCGGCACCTTCTTGTAGCTACGTTCCTGGGTGAGGACGATGACGAACTTTTCGAAGCCCTCGCGTTGAGCCTGGCTGAGAGCGATCCCGCCGTCCTCCCCCATGGCGCCGTCGACGTACACGTGACCGTCCAAGTGCACCGGCGGCATGAGCCCCGGCATCGTCGATGAGGCGCGGACTCGAACCATGAGGTCATCGATGTGCGGGGTGTCTTTGCGCGACCAGACAACGTCATCGCCGGACTCCGCATCGAAGGCGGTGATACGCATATCGCCGGGGTTCGAGTTGAACGTCTCCCAGTCGAACGGCAGCGCCTGATCGGGAGCACCGGCCCGCTGGTAGATGTACTCCGCGTTGAACATGCCCTGTCCACGAGCGAAGTAGCGCCATCCGCCGAACTGCTCGTCCGCGGCGAAGTCGACAAACGACCGACGGGCTCGCCACGCATCTCGAGACAGGTAGTTCACCGCATTCGAGGCGCCAGCACTGATACCTGCGACCCAGTCGAAGTCGATCCCAGCCTTGAGCAAGGTGACGACCATCGCGCTGGTGAGTGAAGCCCGCATCCCACCGCCCTCGAAGATGAGTGCGGTATCGCTGATGCGTGTCGTCTTCACCGGCTCGGCCACCCGATCTGCGTCAGTCATAGTCGCCATCCTAGCGAAGATTACCGACCAGTAGCTACGGTGGTGCCCTTCGAACAGAGCACTACCGTCGCGCGAGGTGACTCACATCAGCCGCCCCGATGCCTCAGTCCAGATCGAGTCCGTCGAGCTGCTGATCCAACGCGTCGAGCGCTTCGATCGCTCCGGCATAGGTCGTCGACATGAGGTAGGGCACCTTGAGGACGTTACCGTTCTTCACGGCAGGCCGATTCTTCCAAGCTTCGGTACTCATGACTTCCTTCTCGAATCGTGGATCGCGGATGTTGTTATCGGGATTGGTCGAGATCAGGATCGCATCAGCCTCGTCGAGATCCGAGATGCCCTCCGGGATGTTCGTGATGAACGATCCGCTGTACTCGCGGTTATACGATCCCTGTTCCGTACTGTCGTAGAGAGGCGCGGCGGCGAAGGTCACATCCTTTGCCGTGTCCCTGCACCTCTCTTTCAACTCCCCCGCTTTGTCGTCGTACTCACGCTTATGCTGCGCTGAAGTTGTCCGCCACTCCGGCAGCGTCGGCAGCCTTCTACCCGACCTCACGCCATTCGGAGGTAATCTTCGGGCCGACGAAGACCGTGGGGACGATCAACTCATAGTCGATCTCCGTTCCATCGCCGGCGCTCGTCTTCGCCGAGCCCGATCCGAATACGTCGAGGTCGTCGATGGCCTCGCTCAGCTCTTCGTCCGGCAAGAGGTCCTTTTCATTCTGCGACGCCGGTGCCGTCGCCACCACGAGCGCCTAGGCGACCGCCAGCGAAGGAGTCGCCCGCGCGTGACTCGAGATTTGTCAGTGAGAGTAAACGGCTCAACTGCGAAGAGCCGAGTAGCCCTGCGTGGTGTACATCAATCGGTAGAGTCACCCAGCTGTGCCCGAAATGACGCTCTATAAACTCTGCTGCGAAGAGCCGCCTCTCAACGGTGGATTCACGACACAGCATCGCAAGTACTCAGTCAGGGTCGAGCACGATGGAACACCGCAGGGTTCGCCGGTCAGTGCCCGCGAACCCTGCGGGCGAATAACCCGACGAGCTCTTTTCGCTGATCATTCATTGCAAGCGCTAAGGCAGTCGCGTTCAAGCCTCAATCAGCGCCTCTCGCCATGGTGCGAATCGTCTTTCAACAAGTTTGAGCAGGACGTTAAGACAGGCAGCAAATATCACTAGGACCACGACTGCACCAAGATAGTCAGGTGTCCTGAATGCTTCTGCGAAAACACGGATTCGATAGCCTACACCGCCGGTTGCACCAAGGAATTCCCCCAGAACCACCCCGATAATACCACCACGAATACTTAGCCTAAGGCCCGATACAATAAACGGCAGCGTGCCCGGAATTATCACGTCGGTGTATATTTGACGGCGCGACGCCCCCAGGGTTCGAACAGCGTCAACCAGAAAACGATCTACGGTGCTCACGCCTTCGATCATAGTGATTAACAGTGGGAAGAAGGCTACGATAGCCACCATTGCGACTTTCGAAGAAATTCCGAGACCAAACCAAATGACAAACAATGGAGTCAGTGCGACAATTGGCGTCGAATACAGAGCGTCAATGATCGGGTTCAATGCGTAGACCAAGCGTCTGTTGCGCCCAATCACAAGTCCGAGAGGAATGGCAACTATAGCAATAACCATGCCAATCAAAAACTCTAGTGCGCTGGTCCCGATGTCAGTCCACAGCGTTCCCGAAGAATAGTCGATCAGTGAAGCAAAGATTCTGCTCGGATAGCTGAAGAAGAGTGGGTTGAAGTCCGCGATCCTCCCCCACAACTCCCAAACGATAAGGGCGGCGATGACGACTCCGAAAGGGAGCAACGTCCTCTCGAGCCGATCGCGACGTTGTCTCGTCACAGCTGACTGCCGTACCAGAGACCGCACTTGATCATTCTTCAACGCTGCGCCACTCCTGGGAGTGCGTTTAGTGGTATTCGTGCTCATGATTCAGCTCCCTGCACTTCGGCCTTCTGTGTACGAAGCACTTCATTGCGAAGTACGCTCCACAACCGCTCTCGAAGATCCCGATATTCATTGCTGCCTGACCAGTCATGGTCAGACCAAGATCCTCGATAGCTGCCGATCTGGACATCCTCGGCTATCACCCCGGGTCGCGCACCCATGACAAGCACCCTGTCCGTGAGGCCGAGGGCCTCGTCCAAATTGTGTGTCACCATAATTGCGGTCTTGCCTTCGTGACGTACCATCCGCGAGAGTTCCTCTCGCATGATTTCGGCGTTCTGTGCATCGAGGGCGCCAAACGGCTCGTCGAGCAGCAGGACCGAAGGTTCGCTGGCAAAGGCACGAGCAATGCCGACTCGTTGCTGCATTCCGCCTGACAGCTGCTGCGGATACAGTTCCTCAGAACCGTCTAATCCAACGAGCTTCAAGTACTTTCGAGCTGCGTCTATGCGATCAAGCTCAGGAGTGCCCTGATACTTGAGGCTCAGGGAGATGTTCTTCAATACAGTCAACCAAGGCAAGAGAGCAAAGTGCTGGAAGATCATCGCGCGGTCCCCGTAGGGGCCGTCAACCACTTCACCATCAATCTCCGCTTTCCCGAAATTTGGGCTCAGCAGTCCCTGGACGATCTTGAGTAGGGTGCTCTTCCCACAACCACTGGGACCGATGATTGCGACAAACTGTCCCGGTTCGATCTCGAAAGAGATGTCTTCAAGAATCAGTTTGCTGCCGTAGGCGAAGTAGGCATTCTCGACCTTGACGGACCCTGCGTTGAAGCGTGTCATGACTCACCTCCGGGCAGATAAGAGAGATCAACCAAATCGTCCAGATCGGCCGGAATATTTTGATCAGTGTAGTTCGACAGTGTCTTGGAAGCCCATTCAAGTCCCTCGTCCGAAACTTCACCGGACTCGGAGTAATGTTTTGTGCTGATAAACTCTTTTAAGCCTTTTTGAACGAGATTCTTTTCAATTCCGGTCGATTCGACCGCGATCTGAGTGACCTCATCGGGATTCTCATTGATGAACTTAGTTGCTTTATTTGTTGCCTTCAAAAATTCCTTGACCGTTTCCGGTTTGTCCTCAAGAGTTTTCGTCCCCGACATGATCACCTGGGCAGGATAATCGTCCACCTCGTCGGACAAGTCGGCTATGGTGTTGAAGCCTGCTTCTTCTGCCTGAAACTCGAAAGGTGTGTTGAGAATAGTCGCATCGATTTGTCCTGCTTCCAGCGCTGACAATCGATCTGAGACACTTCCGGACGCGATGAACTGGACACTTTCAGAACCGACGCCGGCATCGTCCAAAACTTGTTTGGGCTGTACGTCGGTACCGTTGCCTTCATTGAGCATGCCGAATTTCTTACCCGAGAGCTGACTCAAGCTGTCAATGCCCGAGCTGGACACGATTTTATAGTCGTTTGTCTGGGTGAGCGCACTGATGATCTTGGCCTCTGACCCTGCCGCGCTGGCGCTGATCAGGCTTTCAGGGAGCCCAGCATAGAATTGTGCGCTACCTCCGGCGAGCGCAGACAGTCCAGTGGACCCGCCTTTGACAGAGGTCTGGGTGACGTTGAGGCCAGCATCTTTGTAGTAGCCATTCTCTTCAGCAACCATGATCGGCAGGAATGAGAGTCCATTCGAGGATGTGGCTACGGTGACGGAGCTTTCGGAGCCAGTGTTTTCGCCGCCGCATCCTGTTGTGACAGAGACTGCGGCGAGGCAGAGCGTTGCAGCTCCGAACTTCAGGGTACGTGCGGCACGTCCTCCTGTTGATAATCTTCTATGGTCGGTTCGACTTACGGTGGTCCACATCTTTGGGGGTCCTTCCAACTGCAAAATCCATTTGGCTCGGATACTTCTGCGGGATGTACTGGTTTACGCCTGACGCCCTCCTTCCAAATCCGGTCGTTCAGCTGTTGCGGTAATGAGTGACGTAGTCCCAGACGTCTGTGCGCACCGAATATTCAGTGACATCCACAGGACCGATCCCCAGGGCTGATGATGCACGCCGAATATGGATGATCGGAGTGGACGGTTCGATGCCGAGGTACTTGCCCGCTTCCTCGCCAGCGTGGACCGCGACGAGTCGCTCCTCGATCTCTGAGACCTCGATATTTGCTGATTCGGCGTAGAACGCATCTTTGGAGACGAAATCTCCTGCGCCTTTTGTTGCTTCATAGCTGACGCCCACGTTCGGGCTGATGTAGTGCTTCAGGTAGAGGACAGGGATGTCGTTCATTGTGCGAAGACGAACGATGCACAGCAGAGGAGCGTCCGGATCCACGTGCAGAACCTTTGCATATTCAGAGTGCACTCTGTGCCCGACGCTGAGCGTCTGAGCTGATATTTGACCCCCATTTGCGTAATAGTGGTGTTCGAACCCAGTTGTCTGAGCCCATCTGCCTCTCGGATTGTGGTGCGAGACGAACGAACCTTTGCCTTGCAGCCTGTATATGTAGCCCTCAGTTTCCAGCTCGCGCAACGCCTGCCTGATCGGTGTTCGACTGGTCTTGTACTGCCGTTCCATCTCGCTCTCTGATGGCAGCAAGTCGCCTGGCACGAAAGTGCCTGCTGAAATTCCTTCGACGATGTCTTGGTACACGGTGACATGCATCGGTTGACGTGCTCTCATTGCTTCCCCACTTCTCTGTGCTGTCACATGGATTCACGCGGTTCCGGAACATAGCAAGGTCTCGCCGCAACCGTTATGAAGTCAGCCAGCGTGCCTTTTCCAACGGGATGCCGATCGTCACGCTGGAACCGGGACGTGCCGGAGATTCTGCGCCGACAGAAGCTCGTACCTCTGTTCCTCCAATGTCAAGCACAAGTTCAAGTCGATCGCCGAGGTATTCGCCGCTGGTGACTGTCGCGGAGAAGACGTTCGAGCCCTCGCTGGATGAGTCGATGATCTTCACGTCCTCGGGCCGGACACAGACTGTTCCGGAGGCCGCAGCCGATGCCTGCTCCACGCTGGCACAGCGCACGGGGCCGATGGCCGTGTCCGCAACAACTTCACCCGTGTTGGCGCTCGACCCAGTCGCGGGAATCAGATTGGCGCTGCCGATGAAGTCCGCAACAAACGCGGTATTCGGTCGCGAGTAGATTCGTTCTGGAGTGTCGATCTGTTCGATCTTCCCCTGATTCATCAGGATGACGATGTCGGACATGGCCAGGGCCTCCGCCTGATCATGCGTCACGTAGACAGCTGTGACTCCGAATCGTTCTTGGAAATCGCGCAGCTCTCCTCGCAGTTTGACCCTGAGCTTGGCATCGAGGTTGGACAGCGGTTCGTCAAGCAGGAGTACCTCTGGTTCCGACATCAAGGCGCGCGCCAATGCCAGTCTCTGCTGCTGACCGCCGCTCAGTTGTGTCGCCCATCGGTCCGCGTAGGCGCTCAACCCCACTTGCTCCAACATGGCCATCGTGCGTTCTCGGATATTCGTTTGGCCCTTCTTGCGACGACCGTGACGCAATGAGAACGCGGCGTTGTCGAGCACGGTCATGTGGGGCCAGATCCCGTAGGACTGCGGAACCATTCCGATCGGGCGCTGTTCCGGATTGACGGAGCGTCGTCGCGCTTCGTCGTAGACCACTTCTCCAGCCATTGAAATCCGCCCACCAGACGGTTCTTCCAATCCGGCGATGCACCGCAGGGTGGTTGTCTTGCCGCAGCCGCTCGGCCCGAGAAGCGTCAGGAACTGGCCGTCCGGAACGTCGAAAGACACGTCATCGACGGCAAACTCGGTGGTAGAACCTTGAGTGCGCTGATAGCGCTTCTTGAGTTTCTCGACGCTGATCGACGTTGTCAACGCGTCAGTTGCGGTTCCAGTCATGATTCTCCTTTGGTTCCGATTCGGTTGACCACGAGGGTGGCGCCGGCCGAAATGATCAGCACTACGACGGCTAGAGCGCAGGCTTGCGGGTAATTGGCGCTTGTGGTGAACGAATCCCAGAGTTCAACCACGAGAGTTTTGTTGTATGAGCTGGTCAGCAGTAGGGCGATGGGCAGTTCGCCCAAGGCGTGGGCGAATACCCACAGCCAGGTCTTCAACAGGGCAGGACGAAGCAACGGGAGCATGATCGTACGGGTGATCGTGAAAGGTGTTGCACCCGTGACGCGGGCAGCCTCGGTGAGCCCCTCGTCGATCTGCATGATGGCCGGTTGCATCAATCGCGCTCCCCGCGGAAGGAACCGTGTGACCAGGGCGATGACGATGATCCACACGGTGCCGTAGAGCGGTACGGGCAGGAACAGGTAGAGGAACAGCACACCGGCGCCGAGAACGATGCTGGGAATCCCCAGGACGAGAGTCGTCGACTCCATGAGCAGTCTGCTGCCGGGGAAACTGTTCCGCGATGCGGCCAAAGCGATCCAGGTGGCCAGAGCGGTCGTTACGGTAGCGGTGACGAGGACGACTTGGGCCGTATTCCATAGAATCTGTCCCATCCCGTCGCCTGTCAGAAATCGCACGTAATTGTCGAGCGTCAATGTGCTCAAACCGCTCAGCGAAATCGGCCGGTTGTTCGGCGACAGACTCGTCCAGACCAACGCAAGCACCGGGAGGAGAACGCTGAGGATCATGTAGAACCACACGATTGCTGCGATCGGAATGCGCCACGCGCCCAGGGGCGTACGGGCGCGTTTGTATCCTTTGCCTGTGACGACCTTGAAACGGCTGGCGTCGCGAGTTCCGTGATTGGAAATCAGTGTCAGGGCCAAGGTGATTGCCAATATGATGATGCCGTAGGTGCTTGCTTTGCCGTAGTCGGCAGCGCCTGTTGGCGGTTGGAGGTATTGCTGGATCAGACTGCTGAAGACGAAGATCTGCTTCGGCAAACCGAGGAGTGCCGGAATCGCAAACCCTTCGAGCACAACGACGATCAGAAGGATCGATGCCGATGACAGTGCCGGTCTGATCAGAGGCAGCACGATCAGTCGCAATCGAGACCATAGCGGGGTCCCCAGCGTGGCTGCCGCCTCTTCGAACTCGGGTCCGATGGACGCGAGGGCCGGGGCGATCATGAGATACATCGTGGGCACGCCGAAGAGTCCCATGACCAGAATCATCCCCGGCAGCGTATAGACGTCTATCTGCAGTCCGAACAGCTGTCGAATAATGATCGCCAGTGGCCCGTTGACCGGGTTCGCGACGAGAGCCCAGGCGATCGCTCCCACTGTCACGGGAATGGCCATCGGAGCCAGGGTGAGGGATTCGAGTATCCTTCGACCCGGAATATCAGTCCGCACGAACAGGTAGGCGGTGACCAGGCTCAAGATGAGCGAGACGATAAGGGTGCCGACGACGTAGAGCAGTGTGTTGAGAATGACCGAGAACAATGTGCTGGTCGTGAAGACAGCAATGTAGTTCGCAAAGCTCAACCCAGGGACCTGAAAAGGCAGGTCGGATCCGGAGTCTTTGAGGCTGCTGTAGACCAATATGAGTAAGGGGACGACGACAAGATAAGCGACGACGATGGCGAGAACGGTGTTGATCAGAATTCGTGGCCATGATCGGACCGCAACTCGTTTAGTTCGGTCGTGTGCCGTGGGAGGATCGTCCTGCAACTCTGGGACGACATGCTCGTCGGTTGGAGTCGTATTCAGTGACATACGTTTTCGACCTATCCTGCGTATGTGCCGAGCGCTTTTTGCGCGTCGGGGAAGAACTTGGTCAGTGAGTGATATTCGTCAAGGTCTGAGGTGGAGCTCCATTCCATATCGTTGTCACACAGAGTTTTGAGCGCCTCGTTCATATTCGGCGCCGAGCAGTCGGTATTGCGCGGGATGCGGGAGTTGTAATGTTTCGCCAACTGATCTTGCGCTTCTTGCGATGACAGGAAGGATGAGAAGAGAACAGCAGCGGCCGGATGCGGAGCACCCTTGGGGACATAGATGAAAGTCTCATTGGTGCTGGTGGGTGTGACCGGCGCAATGTCCAGATGAGCCCCCGAATCCTTACCTTCCAGCGCGAGGTTCATCAGGCTGGTGCCGATCGCGGCCTGACCAGATTCGACGAGCTGTTCGGCTTCAGTGGTATTCGTTGTGTAGTGGGGTTGAAGTGCTGCCAGGCGGCCAGCCCAGTCCAAGGCTGCTGACTGCCCCATCTTCTTATTGACGTTCCAGACAGTCATGAACGAGGCGCGTCCTTCGATCGCCTTCTTTCTTCCCGGAATGTCTGTCTCGAGCAGCTCATCCCATGAGCTGGGTGCGTCTTCCGGTGCCAGCTGCGAGGTGTTGTAGGCCCAGACTTTCGGAGAGGCCCAGATATAGATCATCTTGTTGTCGAAAGAGGCATCGGAGGCGTCGACGCCGTAGTCGGACCATTTCACGGCCTCTGCCATCTTCAGCGAAGGAGGAACCGTGAGTTCTCCCGCGGCGGCGACATCGATCGCCACCTTCTTCGCTGCCTGTTGGACTTTGATCTGACTGACCTGATCCGGAGCTTTGGCGTTGGTGAATTTGACCTTGATGCCTGGGTATTCTTTCTCGAAAAGGTCGATCGCTCCCTGCATCTGAGCTTTCGGTTTGGGCGCAGACCACGCGACTTCGCCTTCCTCGGTGGCCATCTGCACGAGTTCCGACTTCGAAGTCGGAAGGTCGCTTGCCGGTCTCGGCGGAGTTGTACACCCTTGAAGTCCGATGATTGCGATCGCGGCGATTGCGGCAAACGCAGACCGAGCTCTCGCGGAACCACAACGACTTCGTCTGATCCGACGTTTCATGATTACTCCAATGGGTTCGGCTTCCCGCAACATTGCGGGATGGAGACTGACTGACCTCGGAGGGGTCAGCCGCGGTAGATGCGATGTGCGTTGCCGCCCATGATCGCTTCGAGGGCCTCGGGGGCCAGATTCTGAGGAAGGTAGGACTGAATAAGTTCGAGGAGGGAGGCCAATCTGCCATCGGAAGCCGGGTAGTTGGACCCCCACATCAGCTTCTGTGCGCCGAAGACATCGATCAGTCGTCCAAGAACGTCGTCGACTTCTGCACCAGGTTCGTCGTGCAGGCGTTTCAGAGACGGCGGCGTGATCTTCAAGTGCACTCCGGAGAACTGAGCAAGCTGCCCCAGTTCAGCCAATTTGTCGTAGGGCGCACCGCCAGACGCATTGGGCCGACCGAGGTGATCGAGAAGCACGGTCATCGCCGGGTGCTGGGTGAGGATCTCAACCAGTTTCGGTGCGTCTTTCGAATGCATCTGGATGCACACCGGGACTCCGTGCTGGGCCACGTATTCCCAGACGCGACTCATTCGTTCATCGGTGATGCCTGACCCAGGTGTCGGTACTTTGGTTGTACCGTCCGAGACGCGAATCCGCACCCCGCTGAACCCATCATCTTCAATGAGCTTGCGCAGATCGTCGATCGCGGTGGGCGCCAGGAAGTCGACAGAGCCCACTCCGACGAGCCGGTCTCGATGCGCGTCGAGAGCCGCGGCCGCGTAACGGTTGTCGAACCCATAGACGGTGGAGGCGTGAACGAGAACGGCCTGGTCGACTCCCGCATCATCGAGGCTGCGAAGCAGTCCGTCAACATCGACGGGCCGTGTCTGCGACCATTCGGATCGAGTGCCGCCGAGCGGCGAGGGAGGGAATGCTTCGCTATCCGCGGAGATTGCATGTGTGTGAGTATCAAAATAGTGCATGGGTCCTCCAGAATTCTGGGTAGTACGGTGTTGTGGTGCCGGTGCCCGAGGGTCGCCGAATACCGGCCGGATCGGTCATTCGCCGATGAGCTCCCTGAACGGTGCGAAGATCTCATCCACAGTGATGTTCCGCCGGATGACTTCCTGTTCGCGGGCGTATCGCAATGCTGTTTCCAGAGTGGCCACCAGCTGGTCGTTGATTCCCGCCTGCACCACTCGTTCGCGGGTCGTACCGCCCGGGACCGATGGTCTGGCCGATTCGATCGCGTCGGCAAAGCCGTGGTAGAGGGAGCGAACCTGCTCAGGCGATTCTTCAGCCAGCTCGCGCCGGACGACGACCAGGTGGTTGATAGGCACCCAGCCGTGGGTGTCTGTGTACTGTTCCTGGCGAATCTTCCAGTCAGGAAGCAGCGGGGTGAGCCGATCGTCGTGATCAGCTGATCGTGCCCCCATCACGACGGCTGCCAGTTTGCCGCTCTCGAGCAGGCCCACCAGAGCCTCGTCGGTGTGTTCGACGTTGTCCGGATCCACCGCGCTCTCGACGTGGGGGCCTTCGCGAGTCACCCAGGTGACGTCTTGCGATCTGACTCCGAACGTGTCGGAGAGGATGCCTCGGACCCACATCCCCGTAGTCTGGCTGTAGGCACGGACGCCGATCCTGCTCCCGGGGAGCTCAGCTGCAGCAACCTTGCTCTGACCGTTGAGAACCGAGATGGACCGATGGTGGAGATTGCCGTGCAGAACTACGGGCAGAGCCACAAGCGGACGTTCCGCCTCGAGGGCTTGGAACAACGTCGCTATGGCGAGTTCGGAGACGTCGAATGCGCTGCGACGCACCATTGGGGCGAACGCCCGATGGATGGGCTCGATGTCGAGAAACTCAAGGCTCACACCGTCCGGCGTGACAGAACCGTCTTTGAGTGGAGTGGTGTGCGGGTAGTCGCGGAGGGCGACTGTCCAGGGCTCGTTCATATGACTCCTTTGTCGAGGGCAGATCCCGTACTTCTGTTTCGAGGAGCAGCGAAGGACTGGTCTGCGGGCTGCGTTGTGGTCAGGACCGTGCTCAGGCTCCGAGACGAGAGGCGGAGACTCCCAGCGCGGAGGTGGTGAGGTCGACGATCTCGTCGTAGGAGATCTGGCGAGGAAGAAGGTCCTGCTCCCAGGCATATCTGGCCGCAGCAGTCACCGCGGGACGCAGGGCGGCAAAGCCGAACGGCTCCATCACCGGGGTATTCTCCCCGTCCCGCCGTGAGAGCAGGCGTGACGCGATTTCGTCGTAGCAGCGCAGGATCGCGTTGCTGTGTGCTCGCGCGAGATCTGCACGAACGCCGAACACATGGTTGACAGGGACGAAACCCACCTCGGCGGCCCAGTCCTCGGCGACCTCTCGCGCGTCTGGAATCACGTCTTTCACTTGGGGTTCCTGTGGTCGGTCGTTGCCCATGATGGCAAAGTCGACTCGCCCACCCAGCAGATCATCGGCGAGCACCGCGCCGGCCTCTGCGCGCTGCACCCATGCAGGGTCGGGCAACTCGTCGAGGTGGCCTCCTCCGTAGGTGCGCCAATTGACTGCTCGCAGATCGGTCTTGTACTGATCGGTGAGGATCCCTCGTACCCACATCCCAGTCGTCTGGCTCCATGAGCGGACGCCGACGGTCCGTCCGGCGAGTTCGTCAACCGTGAGATCTTTGACGCTGATCAGTGTCTGGTGTTGGAAGCGTCCAAGCGCGGTCAGCGGCAGGAAGAGGACGGGGCGATCGCTTGCGATCGCCTGCAGAATCGTCACGATCGCGACTTCGCTGACACCATAGGCATCCCCGCCGACGAAGTCCTTGAATCCTTTGTGGACCGGACGAAGGTCGGAGGCGGTGGCTGTGTCGATGTCGGGCGAGGCGTCGAAAGCTGTTCGGGCAGCCTCGGCAAGGTTCTCATCGTTGATGAGGTATTCGAGGTCGGTGGTGGTCATCGGACCACTCCCCTTTCGTCGTGTGCTGTCGGTTTCATACATCTTCGGCGCGCAGGAGGCGTCGGTAGGGAATGCTGAGGACTTCTCTCGTGATGCGGACGTCGAGAACCGTTGGAGCAGGATCGGCGACATATTCGTCGACTGCGCGTTCGAGTTCGTCGATCGTGCGGATCATTGCTCCACGCCCGCCGAGGGCCACTGCTGCGGCTCCGAGGTCGGGAGCCGGAATCGCGGCGAGTTCCGGCTTCAGACCGTGCGCGCCGGACTTGTGATATTCGGCACCGAGCGCTTCATCGTCAAGCACGATGACAAGCACCGGCCACCCATAACGGCAGGCAGTGTCGAATTCGGCCAGATGCATGATGAAACTTGCGTCTCCCTCGATGACAAGGGTGGGCCTGTTTCCCTGTCCGGCGCTCCATCCCATTGTCAGCATCGGTGCCTGACCGATTGCGCCGAAGAGTCCGTAATTCGATACGATCTCACGCGTTCTGGTGAAGAGCATCGTGCCGAAGTCCGTCTGGTGACCGCTGCCGGTGACCAATGGGATGTCTGCGGGGATCTTCTCGTCCAAGGAGAGGATGACCTCTCGCGGATCAAGCAGACCCTCCTCGGAGACGAAGTCTTCATTGATGGTGTCGGCATCGCTGAGCAGTTCCCTCACCTCCGTGGTGTGATAGCCCTCCGATGTCGACTCCCCGAGGATGTCGAGCAGCCCGTCGAGGGCCTGCTCTGCGTGCCCCCGGAGATAGCAGTCCACCGGCTGTCCGGTTCCAGTGACCACTTGATCGGCAATGTCGATCTGAACGAAGCGTGCGTCAGGATAGAGGTAGCCGTGTTCGGTTGTGAAGTGGTTGAGGCTGGCGCCGATCGCGATCACGCAGTCGGCGTCCGGCAGCAGTTCGTGAGCCGCGGCGGTGCCGTACAGTCCGGAGATGCCCGCATAGTAAGGAGTCTCTTCTCGCAGCCAGTTGTTGGTCTGCAGCGTTGTGGCCAGGAGTCCCTTAGTCCGTCGCTGCAGCTCAAGGATCTGTTCGCCTGCATTCGCGTTCCGCGCGCCCCTTCCCAAGAGGACGACGACTCGATCGCTTTCGGCGATGATCTGTGAAGCTTGCTGAATTCGTTCCGGAGTCGGTCGGGTGGGCGCTGTGTCGATGAGCTCGGTGGAAGGCACATAAGTCTCGGGCCCGTCCCAGTCCGCCAGCTGAACATCATTGGGCGCGCTGACAATGACAGGGCGGGACTCGGTGCGTGCGATGAAAAAGGCCCGCTGAACTGCCTCCTGTGCCCGGGCGGCCGAATTGACGTGGACGAACCCGGCTTCGACCCCGTCGGCGAACTTCGCTTGGTCGAGATACTGCACCGCGCCAAGATCGCCGAGGGCGACTTCACCGCAGAACACGACAAGCGGTGTTCCCGCCCGGCTGGCGCACACGAGACTCGTCGCCAGCTGAGTCACTCCCGGACCGCTCGTGGTACTGGCGATACCGGGTTTGCCGGTGCTTCGCGCCCATCCGTCTGCCATGGCCAGGCCAGAACCTTCATGTCGGGCCTCATACAGCGTGGTGCCTCGTTCGGCCATGGCCGTCATCCAGTGCATATTGGCGTCACCCATCATCCCGAAGATGTGGGTCGTGCCCTCTGCGACAAAGGCGTCGGCAAGTGCTTCGTAGACTTTCGTCATCACGTGTCCTTCAGTGGGTCAGAGCGGCGGGTGTGGATGGCGTCGTCCCGGTCTTCTCAAGAATCTCCGGTAACCGGGGGAATACCTCGAAGGCGTTGTGAGCGGCGATTGATGCCAACTCCTGCTCGGAGACTCCGTCGAGTGACTCGAGGAGGAATCGGGTATCGTCGAATCGGCGACCTGTGTCAGGGTCCGTCCCCCTGACTGCACCGATCATCTCGGACGCGAAGAGGATGTTGGATGTGGGCACCACATCCAACAGGAGCTTCAGACCTCTGGCGTGGTAGACGCAGGTGTCGAAGTAGATGTTATTGCCGATGATCTCGGTGAGTTCGCCTCGGCCCTGATCCTGCATCGCGCCTCTGTAACGCCCCCAGTGGTACGGCACTGCACCACCGCCGTGGGGAAGGATCAGTTTGAGGTCGGGGAAATCCTTGAACAAATCCGACTGGCACAGCTGCATGAACGCTGTCGTATCGCCGTTGAGATAGTGCGCACATGTGCCGTGGACAGCAGGGTTCGCTGACATCGACGAGTGCACCATCGCCGGGACGCCGAGGTCGACCATCGCTTCATACAGCGGGTAGTAGTATCGATCGGTGATCGGCAGCGCCTGCCAGTAGCCATCCGAGGGGTCCGGATTGAGATTGCATCCGACGAAGCTGAGATCTTCGACGCAGCGCCGAAGCTCCTCCACGGATACCTCGATTTCTCCCTGAGGTGACTGCGGCAGCTGACAGACATTGGCGAACCGGTCGGGGAAGAGAACCGACGCACGGTGGACGACGTCGTTGCTCAATCGGCTCCATGTCAGGCTGGTCTCTTGATCACCATAGTGGTGAGCCATCTTGCCCGCGATGGGTGAGAGCAGTGAGAAGTCGATGCCTTCCTCATCCTGAAGTCTGACCTGGTTGCTGCTCAGTGCCTCGGCGATCTCATCGTCTGTGATGTCGAACCCGTCCGGAGACAGGTGTCGCCCATGCTCTTCGATCTCTTCGATCTGTTGATCCCGCCACGATTTGAGGGCCTGCGGGACGGTTGTGAAATGGGCATGGATATCTATGAACATCGGTGTCTCCGTATCAGTCATTCTTCGTCGCTGCTCGCCCGCGTTCGAGACCGGGATAGGTTGTCACTGGAGCCGACATGAGGAATTGGTACCCCTGTTCGAGCACCTCGTCGACATTGCGCTCTGTCACGTGCGGATGCCCCACAGGCACACCCTTCGCGCGTCCGATCTCCACAACGCGGTCCCTATGTTCGCGGACAAGCGGATCTTCGAACTGGCGTGGGACGCCGAGTTCTTGGCTCAGATCTCCCTCGCCGATGAGGATCATCCCGATTCCCGGGACCTCATCCAGTATTGCTTCGAGGTTGTCGATCGCTCTGACACTCTCAATCATCAAGCCCACCAGAATCTCGCCCGCCGGAGCCAACGGCCATACATCGGCACGTCCGTAGTACTCGTCGACCGGCAGGCCCCAATATTTCGCGGCCCAGGCGGGGCTGTCCCCACGAGTACCGAACGGCTCGTTGCGGTCGTGCTGGTCCAGTCCCGGATATCGGCAGGCTTCGACGGCATTTCGGGCGTCGTCCACAGTGTCAACGTGAGGCCAGATGATTCCATACGCACCCAAGTCAAGGGCCTGCTTCGCGTGCCACTGCGACCGTTCTTTGCCGTTCGGAGGGATACGCACAATCGGTGTGAGCGAAGGAGCAAGTGTCTCGGCCTCATTGATCTGACGGCGATCCAGGAGATACTGCAATGCATCGCGCAGTTCAGGGGCATCCCAGGGCTTGTGCTCAGCCTCGAAGATGACTGCGTCGTAGTCTGTGCCGCGCAACGCGATGGCAGAAGCCGGATCTGGTGAAGCGAAGGTGGCGAAGACGCGTTCCCCCCGCTCGAACCGCTCGATGATTCCGTTCAGCCTCGTGCTCACAGTGCGCCCTCCGTTCCCACTGCGCTGATTGCGTCACACTTCGCTGCGAGTTCGCGGGTGAATGATTTGGCCATGCGATCAACGACCAAGGACGCACCGGTCGAGACCAACCCGGCCAAAGGCCCCTTGACCTCTGCGCTTCCGTCCAGGGTAACGCTCGAGCCGTTGCCGTCGGCGATGACGGCATAATCAGCGCCCATCGTCACTCGCGTAGATCCACGCTTGTCGCCTCCACTTCCGCTCAGCCGACCGGTCTTGCCCTCCTGATTGAGCTCGAGGGTGACGTTTGCCTTGAACGAGACTTTGAGGCCGGCAAACTTCACTGCCATGAAGGCATCGAAGCTTCCGTCTTCGTGAAACTCGCCGAGTCGTGACCCTTCGATGCACTCGACACAGCGCTCAGGATCCGACAGGACACTCCAGACGATCTCCGGGGAATGAGGAACATGGACTTCCTCGCTGAATTCGATCACAGGTAATACTCCGATCCGTTCGCCCTCTTCGGTCGGCATGACATCGGAACCGATGTGGATACGCCGACATTGGCGATGGTAGAACTAAAAGGTTGTCGAACAATGTGTAACGCTACACACTTATCATCACAAGTGCAAGAGGCTATTTTGTGCTTTTATCGGATTCACGGCTGTGCTACTGTCAAAATGTTGTTTAACAATCTAGGAGGCCATCATCTCTCAGCTCAACATCGCACTCGGCGACTATCCCCATGTGAATGCCCTGCTCGACGGTCGGTCCGTCATCGCTGGTCATACTGTCAACCCCGTGACGGTTCGCCCGATCATCGCCGGCTACCGGAGAATGATTCGCGACCTCGAGTTCGACATATGCGAGCTCGCTCCGGTCTCGTACGTGATGGCAAGGGAAGCCGGCGTACCGATCACTGCGATTCCCGTCTTCATCAACAGGAAGTTCCACCACGCCGACATCCAATGCGGACCGCACTCCGGGGTCACGGTTCCCAAAGACCTCGAAGGCAAGCGTGTGGGTGTTCGTGCTTACACGGTGAGTACCGGCGTCTGGGGACGCGGAATCCTGGCCGAGGACTACGGTGTCGACATCGACTCGATCACTTGGGTCGTCGACGATGATGATCATGTGCCTGGTCATGTTCCAAGCAACGTCGAACGGGTCACGGATGACCGCTCGCTCGGAACCCTGCTGACGGCAGATGAACTCGCTGCTTCCTTCACCGGAAACGCAGGAACAGGGCGTGCCGGCAAACCGACTTCGGGCTGGGAATCGACACCGACAGACACCGGCGAAACCTACCCGCTGTTTCCTGACCACGACGTGATCGAAGCTGATTCGTACCTGCGTACGGGAATCTACCCCCTGCACTCGGTCATCGTCATCAAGGATGAGCTCATTGCCTCCGATCCTGCCCTGCCGACGAAGCTCTATGAGGCATTCGCTGAGGCTAAGTCGCTGCAGCTGGAGGCAGATCCCACGTGGTCGTCCCTGCCACGCCTCGCCAAGCAGAGCAAAAAGATCGGTTCGGACCCGATTCCCTACGGAATCGAGAACAATCGTGCCAGCATCGATGCAATGCTTCGCTTCGGTGCGAGCCAGGGACTGTTCAGCAAGAAGCATGCCAACGACCTGTTTGCTCAGGGCGATTACGAAGACCGCTGAGCGGTCAGACAAAAATAGGAGTCAACTATGCCCATCATCGACAGCCATTGCCACATTCTCTCCGACGACGATGACAACTACCCTCGTTCTCCTCTGGGTGGGAAGGAATCCGTCTGGGCGAAGGACCGTCCAGTGACGGCCGAGGGACTGCTCGAGCGCATGGACCAGGTCGGAATCGACAAGGCCGTGCTTGTTCAGGCCACTACCGCGTATGGCTACGACAACAGCTACGTGCTCGACTCGGCAAAACGCCACCCTGACCGTTTCACTGCAGTCGGCACTTTCGACCCACTCGCAGAGCACGCCAGGGAGCGATTGATATCTGGCATCGAATCCGGTCTCTCGGGTGTTCGCCTTTTCACGACTGGAAGTACGGTGTCCGAACAGGGTATGTGGTTTGCCGACGAAAGCACCTACGAATTCTGGGAAGCAGCCAGCAGCGCCTCTGTCCCCGTCTGCCTGCAGCTCCGATTGGACGCGACGACGTCTCCTGTCCTCTCGCAGCTCCTCCAGAGATTTCCGAATGCCACTATCCTGCTCGACCACTGCGGCTACCCAGCAGTGCGGGATTCTCTCTCAGACGCGGCGGCGAGCCTGACGGCGCTGGCAGGCAATGCCGGATTGCACCTGAAGCTCACTCACCGCACCTTGGAAGGTCTTGACGAAGCAGGCGAAAAGGCCACCGAGTTTCTCCGCCCTGTCATTGATGCGTTCGGAGCTGATCGAATCGCTTGGGGATCAAATTGCCCTGCAGCGGAGCAACCGCTCAATGAGCTGCTCGGTCTGGCGAACCGTGTTCTCGGTGCTTTGACCCCGGATACTCGTGCCGACATACTTGAGAACACTGCGGCCCGACTCTATCCGGCGTTGGGCTGAACACGATTGAGCCACGTCAGCGTAGTCGGAGGAATACTTACCCATGAGCGATGAAGTCATCACTCCAGCAGAGCCGCCGATTACACCATTCGTTCAGGCTTACCATCACCTCCGCGATCTCATCATTGCCGGCCACTTCGAGCCCAACTTTCGATTGACAGAGGCCGACCTCACGAAGCTGCTCGATGTCTCTCGCGGCACTGTGCGGTCGGTGACAGCCAAGCTGGCTCAAGAGGGGTACCTCACCAGCGAGCCACATCGCGGTGTTCGTACGCGGGATTTTTCGATCGAAGAGGCAATCAGCATCCTCGAGGCGCGCGAGGTCCTTGAATCAGCTCTCGCTGCCAAGGCAGCTGTGTCGGCAACGGACGCGGAACTTGAGGACCTCACCGATATCTGCGAGAAGATGGCCGTCGCCGACAGGGATAAGGCGGCCTCCGACTACTCCCAGTTGAATAGACAGTTTCATCGCCAGGTCCGAAAGTCAGCACGGCAACCCACTTTGGAATCGTTCGTCGATGCACTTCACTACCCTTTGGTGATGCGGCAGTATCGCGATCTGACTACCGTTCACCCGCGACAGAGCTCGCTGAGTGAGCACAGGGCGATACTCTATTCCCTGAAGACTCGTAATGCTGATGCTGCATCGGCCGCCATGCGCCACCACGTGGCTGCGGCGCGTCGGGCTCTCTTAATCAACGTTGACGAGAAGAATTCGTCGAGTGGAACAGGGTCGAATACTGGCTGAAATAGGGCTGGCACTCTGCTACCCCATCCCTTCCCACATCATCCGCTGGCGCAGCGCCGGCGCCAACACGAGCGCGGCGATGACGCTGCCGGCCAGCAGCATCCAGGCGCCGAAATAGGTAAAGAGTTTGAGCTCAGGAGCCAGAGCTGGTCCGAAGTCGGCGGCCATGAGGATGACTCCGCCGAGGATGAGCGCCGTTGACACGATCACCTGGATGAACTGCTCGACTGTGGAGACCAGCAGGTTCTTGATCGTCGAGATGTTCAGTCCACTCGTGCCGACGTCGAGAGTGCCGTCCTGGAGGTGTCCGGCGATGCGCGAGAGCTGTCCGGGCAGCTCGGCCATCTGTGGGGCGGTTGCGGCTGCGTAGAGGGCAAGCTCATGGCGGTCGATGCCCAGTCCCCCGACCTCGCGCAGCAACGTCTTCCCGTTCTGGGTGACCAGGGAGAGCAGGTTGAGTTCGGGGACGAGACGCGTGATGGATCCTTCAAGCGTGCTGATCGCCCGGAAGGCAGTGGCCACCGAGGCAGGCATCGGGAACCCGAAGTCGACCACGAAGTCGATCAGCTCGCCGAACAACGCCGCCGAGGTAGAGCCCGGCAGACCGTCACCGTACTTGAGCATGATCTGCCCGATCTCGCGCTGGAGTTCACGCAGGTTGACGTCACTCGGTGTGCCGAGGAGTTCGAGAATCGCAGCCGTCGCAGCCTGTGAGTTCTGCGAGTCGAAAGCCATGAGCAGCAGAGCGATGGCGCGACGATCGCGCTTGTCGATGCGGCCCACGGCACCGAAGTCAACAAGGCCCGCCCGGCCAGCTTTCGAGATGACGATGTTGCCGGGGTGGAGGTCAGCATGGAAGATGCCTTTGCCGAGCACCTGACGGACGACCATGAGGAAGAGGTCTTGGGCGATCTCTCGGCGAGCGATGTCCGAGAGGTGGTCGACCACCTCGGCGGCGTGGGAGAGGGGAACACCTTCGACGAGGTCCATGACGAGGACGAACTCGCCGGACAGGTGCTTGTACACGTGCGGAATATGGACGGTGGAGTCGGTCTTCGTCGTCGATCGGCCAGTCTCATCGGCGAGTCTGAGTGCCTCGATATGGCCGAGTTCGCCGCGGTAGTCGAGTTCGCCTTGGAGAGAGTCGACGAAGCTGCGGGCGAGCTTGGCGATGCCGATCTTCTTCGCCCATTCCGTGGTGCGTTCGAGTCGCTCGGCCAGGGTGAGGACGATGTCGCAGTCGGCGCGGACCTGTTTGCGGATCTTCGGTCGCTGCACCTTCACCGCCACGGCCTGGCCTTCCCAGGTCACGGCACGGTGAACCTGGGCGACGGAGGCGCCGGCGAAGGGGATTTCGTCGAACTCGGCGAACACCTCGGCGACGGGCTTGCCCCATTCGGACTCGAGTTGGTGTTTGACCTCGGAGAACGGGACGGGTTTCACACCGGCTTGCAGGGTGGAGAACTCTTCGACGAACTCGTGCGGGATCATGTCACCGCGGGTGGCGATGAACTGACCGAGCTTGATGAACGTGACCCCCGAGGCAGCCAGTGCGTCGCGGGTGGTCGCGGCGATCTCACGCAAGGACACTCGCAGCGTCGGGATCCGCGGTTTGAGGTAGCGGGCGAGCCCGAATTTGATGAGGATCTTCTGGATCTGCGCGAGGCGGTTGAGGCGGCGGTACCAGGTGGGGATCTTCGGCGCGTTGCGGATGAGTGAGCTGAGCGTGCCCGAGGGCATGATGAGTTCGATCGCGAGGAGGACGAACATCTGGATGACGATGAACCAGGCGAAGAGGAGCAGGAAGACCATGATCGCCGGAAAGCTCATCGACAGGTTCGGGTATTGGTCGGATTCGGAGATGCCGAGCAACTTGTAGGCCTGGAGGGTGATCGGCCAGATCGAGAGGCCCATGATGAGGGAGACGATGGTGTTGCGGGCGGCGCCGGTGCCGGTGAGCATCATCCGCCGGACGAGGAATCCGACGATGAGAGCGCTGAGGACGCCCAGTCCGATGGTGTAGAGGATCGTCACCCGCTTCTCGCCTTTCTCTCGCCTGCCTTGGGTCCTTCCGGGGTCGCCGAGGTTCGACGCCGGGCGCCGGAAAGCAGCGCCATCACCAGCCTAGTAGATCAAGGCCGAGTGAGAGTGAGAGTTTGCGGTGCATCGAGGAGGTAGGATTCCCATCCGATATCGTAGACCTCAGAAGCGACGGAGTCAGTCGGCGCAGGCGATTCAGAGTTGAGCCCCTCGCCCCTCGGCGAACCTCGCCGACGGGAGCACTCCGGCGGATATGCTCCGCAGGTTCAATCAGAGCGGATGGAAGGATGCTGGTCGGAGATGGCGATAGTCGAGGGCGGTTCAACCGTATACGGAGATGCCGTTGGGTTTCTCATGTTGGAAACCCAATTCCCTCGCATCCGCGGAGACGTGGGAAACTACGCGACGTGGGACTTTCCCGCAATCTATGAGATCGTGCCCAAGGCTCTGCCATCAGGAGTGATCGGAGTCGACGTCAGCGAGGAGCTCGTCGACGCGTTCCTCACCGGTGGCCGCAATCTGGTGCGAAAGGGAGCCAGAATCATCGGCACGAGCTGCGGATACCTGGCAGCGATCCAACCGATCCTCGCCGAGGAACTCGGCGTCCCCGTCGTCGCCTCGTCGCTGGTTCAAGTTCCTCTGGTCTCCAGCATCGTCGGTCGTGATGCGGCGATCGGGATTCTCACTGAACGTCCCCAACTCGACGACTCACATTTCACGGCGGCCGGCTGGAGTCCGGGCGACTTCGACATCCGCATCGGCAGTTTTCGCGAGGACTCCTACTTTCCGCAGGTCTTCATCGACAATTCCCCCACTGCCGACGTCGATCGGCTCAACTCGGAGATCCACCTCGCGGTCGAGGATCTCGTCTCCGAACATCCCGATGTCCGGGCGCTCGTCTTCGAATGCACCAATTTCGTGCCGTTCAGCAAGAGCCTAAGGGAACGCTTCGGCCTCCCGGTCTTCGATTACCACACGGCGATCACAGCCGCGCACAATGCTGTCGTCGGCCCCTCGTTCGCCCCGAAGCTCTGAGGTCGTCCCCGATGGCAGTGGATCCGTCGAAGGTCAACTTCCTCCATATCCGAGCGCTCAGAGCCGTCGTCGACCACGGCTCGTTCAGCGGAGCGGGGAAGGTGCTCGGCTACACGACGTCGGCGATCTCTCAGCAGATCTCGCAGTTGGAGAAGACGTTGGGAGTCAGCCTCTTCGAACGTGGCCCTCGCAGTGTCACCGACACAGCCGCCGGTGAGCAGATGTACGAACTCGGCGCCGGTCTGTTGGGTTCACTCGCCGAAATCGCCGACAAGATGAATACCCACTCCAACGGCGTGCTCGGACGGCTGCGCGTGACTGCTGCGGGCAGTCCGCCGCCCAGCTGATGCCCCGAGCCGTCGCCAACATCGTGGCGGAGAATCCCGACGCTGAGATCAGCGTCGTGTCGCCCGGTGCCCACGCGGATGTCAGTCAAGCGGTGAGAACAGGGGAAGCCGACATCGGTCTCGTCTACGAATACGCCGGGCTGCTGCCGCCACTCGACGTCGGGCTCGAACGAACGCCCCTGCTGTCAGAGGAGATGGTCGTTCTCGGACGTGATCAGGGGCCGTCGGGTATGCGGGAATCGATTCGGGAATTCCGCAATGAGCCGTGGGTCAGCGGAAGCAGGGGAAGCGTCCGCGACTCAGTTCTCGGCAGCGTGTGCGAGACCGCCGGTTTCGTCCCCCACGTAGTTCATCGCAACGACGATCTCGACGTGATCCGCGGGTTCGTCAATCAGGGCTTGGGCATTGCCTTAGTTCCGATCCTGGCGTTGGGCATCGATCGCACCATTCGGCTCTATCGGCTCAATGAGGTTGCCGCTCGCCGACAAGTGCTCCTCGTCAGTCGGACGACGGACAGGAATCCGCTCGTCGATATCGCGATCTCGGCCTTTCGCAGTGCGGCGAAGGACTTTCTCGATTGGACCCTGACCGCATTCGGCGTGACATTTGAGACTCCGATGCTCAGCGTGCCTCCGGAGGTCGAGCCGAGCTGAAGCTCACTTCGAGCATCTCTCGCCCTCGACATCTACCGGTGACAACAGATTCTGAGTTTGAATGATCTCTCATAGCGACCATCATTCAGCAGATTCCCTGCGGCAACGTCGTCGTATGGTTCGAGGCAGGATAGAGAATGCAAGAGAACTACATCGTCTGTCGATGCGAAGACGTGACCCTCCAAAGTGTGGAATCCTGCATCGACGACGACGGCGCCCTCGACCTGCCCGAGGCCAAACGGCGTCTGCGCGTCGGGATGGGGCCATGTCAGGGGCGAGTCTGCGGACCGATGCTTCGGAGTATCTTCGGTGAGTCTGCAGTCGGTTCACTTGAGAGGAATGCGGTCCTCAGACCGGTGCTGCTGGCGGACATCGCCGCGACTGTTTCCGACGCCGGACAAGAGCAGCCATGACCCGCATAGACAAGCATCCCGTGCTCGGCGCGTCCACCTCGGAGACCATCGAGATCATCGTTGATGGCCGCGAGGTCAGCGCCCGAGACACCGATACGATTGCCGTCGCGCTGTGGGCCGACGGACAGCGAGCCCTCCGCCGCAGCAGCACCGGCCAACCCAGAGGTATGTATTGCGGAATCGGCCACTGCTTCGAATGCCGCCTGCTCATCACTGACGACGACGGCTCAGAGGTCGGCGCCCGGTCCTGTCTGACGCCGGTGCGCGAGGGCATGGAAGTGAGAACACTCGGGTCTTCGGGCGTGGATGAAGCGGATCCCCAACTGTGAGCCACGTGGACGTCGTCGTCGTCGGTGCGGGCCCCGCCGGTCTCGCCGCAGCTGCCCTTATCGCGACAACAGCCTCCGTTCGGGTGACTGTCATCGATGAATCTCCCGCACCCGGAGGCCGACTGCGCGCTCAGATCTATCGCAGGAACGGATCGTGGTTCGTCGGAGGTGACCGTGCCCGTACCCTGGCGCACGGCGCCAGAGAGTCCGGAGTGACGATCGAATCCGGCTGCTTGGTCTGGTCGCTCGATACACGATCGGCCAGCGATCGCGGCGCGGAAGCGGAAGTGTCGCTCGATTCGCCTCCACGTTTTCGATTGGGCATCAGCGGCGGACGCACGCTGACCGCGGACTACCTCATCATCGCGACGGGAGCAGCCGAGACTGCATATGGTCTGCCGGGATGGACGACTCCGGGCGTGCTCGCCGTCGGGGCGGTTCAGACCATGCTCAATGTCCATCGGGTGCTGCCCGGCGATCGCTTAGCCGTCATCGGGATCGACCCGTTGTCCCTCTCGATCGTCGACGAGCTGGCAGCAGCCGGAGCCCCGGTTCAGGGCGTCTACCTCCCTCCCCCGTCGACAGCGACCGGGCCGTTCACGAGACCGAGCGAGATCTTCTCTCGTCTTGCCGAGCTGCGCAATCTAGCTCCGAACCGGCTGCTCTCAGCGGCGATGCACGTCCTCAGAATCCCCGGGATCACCGAGCTCGTCGCCAGGCTCTGGCCGGCTGTCGGCGTCAGATTGGCGGGGATGCCCCTGCACCTGCGCGAATGCGTCGTCGGCATCGAAGGAGACACCGGTGTCACGGCGATCCGCACCTCCCGGGTGGATGCTGCCGGACGGCCCATGGGCCGCGAGAAGGTCATCGAAGTGGATTCGGTGTGCATCAGCGGTGGCCTGCACCCGCTCCAAGATCTCACCCGAGATTGCGTCCTCGTAGACATCGCAGAGCTCGGCGGCACAGTTCCGCTGCACGGGCCCGACCTGGAGACCACGGTCGGAGGCCTCTATGTGGCAGGGAACATCACGGGGATCGAGTCGGCTTTGGTCGCCGAAACGCAGGGACGGCTGGCAGGAACCGCTGTCGCCGCGCGCATCACGGGCAGGGTGTCACAGGCCGACCTAGAATCAGCACGGACGGACGTGGAGACGGCTCGTGCGTCGGCACCGATCTCCTTCATGCCGCGGATCGTCGAAGGCCGACACCGGATGAGCGAACTATGGGCTGCTCATTCCACCAGGGAGGCGACGGTATGAGCGATCCAGCAGCGGACGTCGTCGTCATCGGAGCCGGGGTCATCGGCTCGTGCATCGCATGGCGGCTCTCGCAGATCGGAATGAAGGTCATCGTCATCGATTCTGGAGCACCAGGGGCGGGAGCCTCGGGGTCGTGCGACAAAGCCATCTTCCTCCAGTCGAAACGGCCGGGTCTGCCGATGCGGATGGCCGTGGAGTCCCGGGCGATGTACTCGACGCTGACCGACGAGCTCGATGCCGACATCGAGTTCAGCCCCGGAGGCGGCATGGTCGCCATCGAGACGGACACTCAACTGACTTTCATGAAGAGCTTCGTCGAAGAACAGCGACAGGCAGGTATCACCGTGGAGCTGCTCGATGGCGACCAGGCGAGAGCACATCAGCCCTGTCTCTCAGAGCACATCCTCGGGGCCAGCTACAGTCCTGATGACGCCGAGGTGAATCCTCTCTCGCTCAATGCAGCACTCGTGGATGCGGCGGTTCGCGCTGGAGCCGAAATCCGTCGTCAGCACGAGTTCCTCGACGTCGTCCGCCGAGGCTCTCAGGCCGAGGCCGTGGTCACGTCGAAAGGTCGCATTCCGACCAAACTGGTCATCAATGCGGCGGGACCCTTCGCCGGCGTGGTCGGGTCTCGTGCCGGAGTCGGCACACCAATCATGCCTCGGCGAGGCTCAATACTCGTCTCGGAGGCACATCCACAGATCGTCAACGGCAATCTGCTCTGCGCCCAGTACGTCGCGGCTAAGCATCTTGCTGATGTGCCCGGAGCCGAAGCGCCGCCTTATGGGATCGGCCTGTCACTCGGCCAGACCGCGTCCGGCACTCTTCTGATCGGTGGAAGCCGGGAGTTCGCAGGATTCGACAAGCACCCTGACCGCGAGGTCCTTGCGGCAATCGCCGCACACTCGTCCCGAATCGTGCCTTCGCTGAGAGGTGTGCGCATCGTGAGGGCGATGACCGGTCTCAGACCGTACACAGGCGATGGGCTGCCCATCATCGAACGGAGCCCTGACCTCGGCGGTTGGATCACTGCTGCCGGGCACGAAGGCGATGGCATAGCGCTGACACCGATCACCGGCATCCTGGTCAGAGATCTGATAACCGGGGAGAGCACAACGGGTGACTATCTTCCAGCCCTCACAGGTCTCAGAGAGACCTTGGCACATACAGGCCGCACCGGCGCGGCTCGACGAAAGCAGGCATCATGATTGTCGTCATCGCATCTCTGGCGGTGCTCTTCGCCATTGCGCTCATCAAGAAGATCCCCGTCATCGGCGGCAATATCCAAGTCGCACTCGTGGGCGGCGGACTCGCCGCCGCACTTCTGTCGGGCATGGCTCCGATCGACTACGTCACCGGCACAGTCGACGGAATCGACAAGCTGGCATGGGTCATCGCGCTGAGCATCTTCGGAAGCATCTATGCTGAGACACAGGTGCGGATCGGTGCCATGAGCACGACGATGCGATTCCTCCAGATACTGTTCGGGAAGTCTCCGCGCGGCCTCATTGCCGCCACATTCGTCACTCTCACCCTGGCAGGGTCTCTGCTGGGTGATGCGATCGCCGCAGCGACCGTCATTGGGTTCCTCGTCATCCATGCCTTGGCCGAGATGAAGATCAAACCAGCCCAGATCGGAATGATCATCCTCCTGGGGGCGTCTCTCGGCTCTCTCATGCCACCGATCAGCCAAGCCGTCTACCTGTCAGCCTCTCTCGTCGGCACGGACCCCGACCCGGTCACACTGTGGTCGTACCTGACTGTGACGATCGGCGTCGTGCTGGCTATCCTCGAATCGTTCCGCTTCGTTCGCAGACGCAGACTGGAGAAGCTCGAGGCGTCAGGGGACCTCTCGGCATCGGGAGGAGACGCTGCGCTCGCCACGATGGTGGAGAAGGACGAAGGGACACGACTCGTTCAGTTGGGACGACTGACGCGGGAGCGGTGGAAGAGCATACTTCCCTTGGCCGTACTCATCGTCATCGTGCTGCTCAAGACCGGGACCGGCTACGACATCTTTGCTGAGATCCCAGGCGTGCGAGATGTGACGGCGTGGATGAACTCAGTGCCCATCCTCAACGGTTTGGCGTTCCCCGTGGTTCTGGCGATCATCGTTGCGACGATCGTGGCATTCGGGTTCACCGAGGTGCGGAAGGCTCCGCTCGAGACTATCGGCACCGGGCTGAAGAATGTGCGGCAGACAGTCGGAATCCAGCTCTGCGCAGCCTTTCTCATCGGTTGCTTCTACGCCAGCGGAGCCGTCGACACGGTCTCCGAGATGGCCGCACATGTGTCAGGCTCCGGAGTCGCAGTGATCAGCACCGTCGCCCTGATGATCCTGGGAATGCTGGTCGGATCGCAGACTGCGGCTCAGACGATCGTCGTTCCGTTCGCGTCCCCGATTCTGGAGAATGCCGGAGTCGATCCGTCCAGCATCGCCGTCGGTATGAGTCATATTGCCGCCGCTGCTCAGAACCTGCCGCCCGTCGGATTGACCGCGTTCGTTGTGTGTGGAATTGTCGGCGCCACGTTGAAGACGAAAGTCGATCCGGTGAAGGTCATGGTTCTCGCACTGCCGAACTCGATGTACTTCATCATCCTCGGGCTCGTCTTCCTGCTCCTCGGTTGACACGGATCGAAAACGGTCCTGAGTCGGTGCGACTGAGGCCAGCCGATTCGGCTGGCTGTCCCCGCTGATTGCTCACTCCGGCCGGTGCTCGCTCATGACCTTCTCGAACAGTTCGTCGCCGAGCTGGTCGTAGTTCGCATCCTCCGGGTACCACTCGTCGAGTTCAGCGAAGTCGCCCTTGTCGTCGTAGCCGAGGTCGGTGACAACCTTCTGCCATTCCTTCGCTGCATCACTCAGCGTCGCGGGAGCCTCTGAGACCTTGGCCTTCTCCGCGGTCTTGTCCGACAGCGTCTTCGCGTACTTCGCCATCTGCTTCTGCACATCATCGTCGAAGGGCTTGACCGAACCGTCGTTGTCCTTCGCCTGCTCGACCGCCTGGGCCTTCGCCCCGATGACGACCTCCATCATCGTCGAAAACGTCGTCGACATCGCATCGAAGACCACCTGCTGATAGGCCACCGGCAGCTCCGAGTACTTCTTGCCCGCTGTGATCGCACCGGCCGAACGAGCGATACCCGCATCGGCGGCAACACCGATGTTCGGGGCGACCTCGAAGGTGCCGGCCTCAACGTTCGGTGCCAGCTGCCCGAGGTCACAGTCGACGGTCCCGCGCTGCAGCGCCTCATAAGTCTCCGGGAACGACAGCGACACCGGAGTCGCACCCAGGTCGGTCACCTGCTTGCCAGCAGCAGCCGAACCGACGCGGATCTGCTTGCCCTTCCAGTCCTTCGCCGAGGTCATCGGCTTCGAGCACATCGTCGCGTAGTCACCGGCGGCGAGCATCGGGATGAGCGGCACAAGGTTCTTGTCCTCGAACTCGGCGAGCACCTCGGGCGTCTCCCATGCCGCCTGCACACCGGCCGCGTTGGCCGCCAAATCACTGGCCACCGGTGAGGACGGCAGCGTCGACATCGCTGTGCCGATCGCATCGAAGGCCGGGTATTCGGCCGGGGTGTACGACGGCAGAGTGAACGCGAGGTCGACGCGACCATCGGCCAGGGCATCATCGACGTCGGCGTAGCTGGCGATCGCCTGACCCCACACGATGTCGACGGTGATCTTCCTGCCCGAGCGCTCCTCGATGGCCTTCTTCACGTCGAGTCCGTTGGGCGCGAGGATCGACTTCTCCGACATCGCCGAGGGCTGGAACTTAAGCGTCACTGGGTCGAGGTCGGCCAGAGCCTCATCGATCTCATCCTGCGAGGCATCGAAGGCGAAGCCCTCCCCCGCATCATCGCCGGAGTTCGCTCCGCTGCCGCCGACGGAGCCGGCGCACCCGGCCAGCAGTGCCAGCGACGCGACCATGGCGATGGCGGGACGGCGGGCCGCCGAAGAGATACGCTTCATGGGACTCCTTTGAACAATGCCTGAGAATTCCCTCCAATCATATGCCCGAATGAGGTCACCCTAACCATGACTCCCCTCACACCACGCGGACGAAAACCCACCGCGGCAGCCACGGATCGCGGCGTCGACGGGAACGGTGGGGCCACCTCGGCGAGGGTCAGCCGGACATGCCTCCGCTGGTGCGTTCGATGAGGTCAGGCAGCCATTCGGTCATGCCGGGCACGGTGACCATGAGGATCAGGAAGATGACGACGACGGGCAGGAACCACAGCAGGGAGAGGAAGATGTCGCGCAGGGTCACGGTGTGGCCGAGGTTGACGGCGGGGTTCTTCACGATTGAGTGGACGATGTAGGGGATGATGCCGACCGGCGGGGTGACCATGGCGAACTCGCCGAGGAGGACGACGAAGACCCCGAACCACAGTGCGCTCACGCCCATCGTCTCGAGCGTGGGCAGGAGGATCGGGATGGTCAGCAGCATCATCGACAGGGTGTCGAAGAACATGCCCATGACGATGTAGAGGACGATGAGGACGAGCAGGAATCCCAGCGTGGACAGGCCAAGGCTCGTGATGAATCCGGTGAGGATGGGGGCGAGTCCCGTGATGGCGAGCAGGCTGGTGAGCATGGTCGCGCCGATCATGATGAAGAAGATCGCCGAGGTGGCCGCCACCGTATCCATGGCCGAGTCCGTGACCTTGCGCCACGGTGTCTCGCCCCGTTTCTCCCACAGGCACAGCAGGAGTGAGCAGAGCGCGGCGGCGGCGCCTGCCTCGGTGGGGGTGAAGATGCCGGAGAACATGCCGCCGAAGAGGACGATGAGGATGATCGCGAAGCCCCAGATGCCGGCGAGTGAGGTGAAGCGGTCGCGCCAGGTGGTGCGGGGGCGGGTTGGGGTTGGGTCTGTGGTGGCTGCGTTGCATGTGGTGGTTGCGTTGCGGTCGGTACGGGTGCGGCCGACGAGCTTCGGTGCGATGACGCCGAGGGTGAAGATGAAGACGGCGAAGCACACGGCCAGCAGGATGCCGGGCAGGGCACCGGCCATGAGTGCCGGGCCGACGGGCACGGAGGCGATTCCGGCGTAGATGACCATGAGGATCGAGGGTGGGATGAGGTTGCCGGTCATGCCGGCGACCATGATCGTGCCCACGGCCATGCGTCGGTCGTAGCCGGCTTTGAGCATTTCGGGGATGCCTGCTCGGCCGAGGGCGTAGGTCATGCCGATGGTCGATCCGGTGACGGCGGACAGGCCTGCCCCGGCGAAGGTGGTGCCGATGCCGATGCCGCCCGGCAGCCAGGAAAACCAGTGGTCGGCGACGCGGTAGATCTTGCCGGACAGGCCGGATTGAGTGAGCAGCATGCCCATGAAGATGAACATCGGCAGCACGCTCATCGTCCAATCCGAGACTGCGTTGAACGGTGCCGTGGCCAGCACATTCATGGTCGCGGGGACTCCGCTGATCGCGTAGACGCCGACGATCGACGGTACGGACAAGGCGATGGCCACGGGCACGGAGAGGAAGATGAGCACGAGCATCATGGCGATGCACCAGGCACCGCCGATGGCTGCGTTCGGGCTCGTGAAGAGGCCGATCAGGCAGACGGCGACGAGCCCGCAGCCGACAATCAACGCAAGTGCACCGGGTCGTTGGCGGCGGGTGCCGGTGGGAAAGAGGGTGGAGCCGTCCGGGGTGCTCGAGTGTGGTGCGGCGGGCAGGCCCGTGCCCGCGGCGTTGGCAGTCGTGTTCGCAGGTGGCTTCGGCCGGTTCATCAGTAGCTGCGGTTCTCCAGGTCGGTCTCGGCGGGCTCGCCGGTGGAGAGGTCGAGGTCGGGTTCACCGGTGCGGACGATGACGATGGCGTCGAGCACGTAGAGCACGGCCAGGAGCACGAACACGACAGGAACGAGGAAGTACACCGGCCAGGTGATGACCGAGGAGACGTCGGCGGTCTGCCCGATGTCCATGTAGGTAAGGGCCCGGCCGAACCCGAACCAGGCGAAGCCGATGGAGACGAGTGCACCGAGGATGCAGGCGAAGATCTTGAACGCCGAGGCGGTCGCGGGTTTCGCCCGTTCGATGGCCATGGTCACGGTGATGTGTTCCTTCTGCAGCTGGGCGGCCGGGATCCCGAGCAGGGCGACGATGGGCAGGTACCAGTATTCGACGATCTCGTTGGTGCCGTAGATCGGTGCGTCGAAGAGCGACCGGGTCAGGGCGTGAAGGACGATGTGGAGCATCATGATGATGATCGCCGCGGCTGTGGTGACCGTCAGGCACTTTTCGAGGTCCTTCGTGAACGTGAGCATCACGATTCACTGTAGCCATCGTTTGGGCTGCCGAGGGCGGAGTGTGCTGTGACTTCCACCGCTCGCAGTGCATCGAGGAGGTCGCCGACTTCCGAGGCGTCGGCCAGTCCGTCGGGGATCATCGCCGTGACTCGGCGGGCGCCAGCTTCGTCCATGGCGATGGGGTCGATGCCGGTCACGCGGTTGTAGCGGCGGGCGCTGCGTGGCAGGAGCGCAACGCCGAGCCCGTTGGAGACGAGTGATTGGATGGCGCCGGGGTTATCCGTGATGTGGCGGGTCCGGGGTTCGAATCCGGCGTTGCGGCAGAGTCGTTCGGCGGTCGAGCGGCAGCGCACGCAGCCCATGATCCACGGCAGGTCGGCGACGTCGGTGAGGTGTTGGATCTGGCCGGCACGGTTCCAGCGTTCGGGGACGAGGAGGTCGAGGTGGTCGGCGCCGAGGTCGATGGTGGTGTGGCCGGGAAGCTCGGGTGGGGTTTCGTCTTCGTGGTGGAAGAGGAAGGCGATGTCGATGTCACCGTTCTCGAGCAGGGTGATGGCTTCGGGTGGTTCTGCCTCGGCGACTTCGTACGAGTGGTGCTGCGGGGTCTCGGCGCCCGTGCCGGCATTGGCTTCGAGACGGCCGAGGGCTGCGGCCAATGGGCCGATGACGAAGCTGGGGAACCCTGCCAGCCGGACGTTGCGTCCGCCGAGGCCGAAGGCTTTCGCGAGGTCACCGCGCAGCCCTGTCACCGAGGCGGCTATTTCGCTTGCGCGGATGCGGGCGAGTTGACCGGCAGTGGTCAGCCTGATGCCCCGCGGGGTGCGGTCGAAGAGGGTGACGCCGAGGTCCTTTTCAAGTGCGTTCATGTGTTGGGACAGAGCGGGTTGGGACCAGCCGAGTGCGCGGGCGGCAGCACCGATGCTGCCGGATTCCGCGATGGCGCCGAAGATGAGCAGTCGTTTCGGTTCGCCGAGGTCGAGGGCTTGTTCGAACACATTTGCCATAAGCCCAGCTTATGTCAGAGCAGAGGGAACTGGGTCTACCGACGATGGCGAGATCGGACCAGACTGGAGATCTAGGACAGTTTTCGGTGGTCGAGGATGTCGACGGATTGAGGAGTGAGAGTATGCGCAGGATCGGTCTGCTGGGTGGTATGAGTTGGCATTCGAGCATCGAGTACTACACGAAGATCAATGATGCAGTGGCGAGTCGGCTCGGCGGTCATCATTCGGCACGGATCCTGCTCGACTCCACGGATTTCGCCGAGATCAGGGAGTTGCAGCTCGCCGAGGATTGGGCCGGCGCCGATGCGGCACTGGCGGGGACGGCGCAGCGCCTGGTCGACGGCGGCGCTGAGGCAGTGGCGATCGCAACGAACCTCATGCATAAGTGCGCCCCAGCCATCGAGGCTTCGGTCGACGCCCAACTCATTCACATCGTCGATGCGATTGCCACGATGGCGAAGCGTCAGGGGTATTCGACTTTGGCGGTGCTGGGCACGAAATGGACGATGCTCGACGGCTTTTATACCGATCGGCTTGAGGCACAGGGAATCGGAACTCTCGTGCCGGATGAGGCGACGTGCCTCGAGGTCGATCAGATCATCTTCGACGAGCTCACTCAGGGCATCTTCACCGATGCCTCACGTGAGCGGTACGTCGAGATCATGAACGACCTCAAGGCACGCGGCGCGGATGCAGTGGCACTGTCATGCACGGAGATCGGCCTGTTGGTTCCACCGGAGACCGCTCCCCTGCCAGCCATAGACTCCGTCGACGCCCATGTGGCCGCGATTGTGGAGTGGATGATGGCCGAGGAGTTCGCACACGTCTAACGATTGTCCACGTCCGTAGGCCCCTGCATCGGTCCCGGGGAGAGCGACCGCACGAGCTCCTCCGTCGTAGTGCCGTGCCGGTTCAGCTCTTCTTCACTCCCGGATCAGCCGACCAATCCCACTGGTCGGAGTTGATGGCGGGAAACAGCGTCTTGGCACCCGAGCCATCACGTTCTCCGAGCATCACGTCATACGGCCCGGGGTCGTCATGGTTCGTCGTCGGTGCTTCCGAGTCACGGACGAAAAGGGCCTCTTTCCCGGATGGCGACAAACGCGCGTTCCAATCTGTATTGGTTTTCAACAGAGCGCCCTCCCCGGTACCATCGACCTTCACCGAACGCAGCTGCACCTTTGCGCTTCCGTCTCCTTGCCACTGTTCGAAGACCAATGATCCGTCAGCCGAGACGTCTCCCGGGCTGCGGTAGACGCCGGATTCGGATGGCACCACCGTCGTGGACGTCGAATCTGTCAGATCCACAGCGTCGATCGGTCCGTCTGCAACGTTGGTCCGCTGGAGCACCACATCCTCTCCCGACTGGCTGAAGCCGACGATTGAGTCATCCGAAGCTAGTGTCGGAACCTTTTGCGATTTGCCGTCGTCGACGTCAACGAGCGAGTCAGAGCAAGTCTCATCGTCGGTTTCATAGATACAGGTCTTCGTCAGGAGTCGTTCACCATCTGCTGAGATGTCGTACACCTTAGGAATGGTTCCGTACTCTCCGTTCTTCATGACCTTCTTGTTGTAGGCAAGATCGTTGGTGACTGTATTGCGCACTTGGAGATATGTGCCCTTGTTGTTCTCGACCACATAGGCAACGCGCGAACCGTCATTCGACAGAGTCAGACCATGCACATCGGCACCAGAATGATCATTTCGATCGAAGTTCTGGAAGGTCCACGATTTGTCCGGCTCGCTGCCGTACGCAAACCTGATCTGCGGCAGCCTGGTCGGATTGGTTTCGGACGATGGGGCCGCAGCGTAGGCAATTAATCCTTCACTGTCGACTTCATCAGCTGCGTGTGCCGCTATCGGCGGCGAGACGAGCGTTGCATTTGCAACGCCCACTGCGGTAAAAACAGCCAGACTGGTGTGCAGTGCGCGTTGCATGAAAAGCTCCTTGTTAGGTAGTCGCAGGGGTTCTTGATGCAATTTCAGGGTAACAATTTCTCTGACTGAAGCAGAATTCGTTTGCACGACGCTTCCACATGCGGTGATCCGGGAGGCTTGCGAGTTTTAGCCTGCACGGGCATTCCGCGCGGTGAACGCCTCAAGTCTGCCCGAGGCCGGATGCAACGCCCGGTTGGCAGCCTGCTCCAGGCTGGTCCAGTCAACGCTTTCGTGGAAATCATGGTGCGGCATGGAACTTCTCGTCGTGGTCTCAACGACACCCTGAACCATCTCGAAGATGCGCATGCCTTTGGCATGCCCGAACTGAACAACTGAGTCGGCGAGGAGGAACAGTGCTTCTTTCAATGCCGGGTCCACGGCGCAGGGCAGAATGTCCTGCGCACCCTAACCCGAGCTGAGGTCAGTGTTGTAGCTGAAGCGACCGAGCAACTCGAGACTCAGTGCATCGCGACTCTGGTTCTTAATGAGGAGACCTGCCTCGAGGTCAACAACAGGGGGCCCGCGGTCCTCTCGACTCAGCTGTCCTTGAGGACCAGCCTGCTACGCCTTCGCGAACACCGACTCGATTATCAGTAGTCGAACATCGCGACACCCTGTTCCGCAATGAAGCGCCTGACAACTAGGGCGGCTGCGGAAGGCTGACTCCCGCTCCGATGTAACAGGCAGAGTTCAAGCTGAGGAGTATCCAACAGTGGAATCCACTTCAAAGACATGCCGGGATCCGGATTGTCGACGGCGGCAAGGACTCCGACGCCCGCCCCATTTTTGACCATCACTTTGACTGTCCGACCCGATGCGGCCCTGACAACAACCTCGGCGTCAGGAAGTCGATGAACAAGTTCCTCCCCGATGACAGTCCCTGGACGCATGGTGACAATTGGCCATGCTTCCAGATCCTGCCACTCAAGCGTCCTTCGATCGGCGAGAGCGTGGTCAGACGGCACGACGACGGCCAACCCGACACCAGCGAACCTGGTCCTGCTGATCCCTTTCGTCGCGGGTGTTCTAGGTGATGAGATGACTCCGATGTCAAAGTCACCACCAAGTACTCCCGCCTCGATATCGGCAGAGCTAGCCTCCGAAATTTCGAAGCGCAGATCGGGATGCTGCTCGAGCAGTCTCGCTGTCACAGGCGCCAACAGCGATTCGGCCAGTGTTGCGATGGAACCGATAGTGACGCGGCCACGGTAGGCTCCGCCCACCTCGGCCGCCATACGGTGAATCACCTCTTCGGAGGAGATCAGTCGAAGAAAGTATGGGATAAGACTCTGCCCCGCTTCCGTTGGTTGGACGCCAAATCTGCTACGCGTCAATAGGACAACGTTCAGCTCTTCTTCGAGCAAAGTAACCTGCTCACGCAGAGTCGGCTGACTGACATTGCAACGAGCAGCGGCCGCTCGAAACGAACAGGTGTCGACCGCCGCAAGAAAGTAATGCACCCTTTGGATCTTCACACCCAAAGTATAGAGTTTTTTCCTATCACCTACGCAAGCTGAGCACTCCTTCCCACCCGCCACCGAAGCCACGATGCTTGGGAGTAGCGCTTGTTCGCTGTACAAGCTTCACGACGATGTGAAAGGAAAACACTTATGCCAAAACAGCCTCTGTCAGGAGTACGGGTACTCGACATCTCGACGATCATTGCCGGTCCGCTGGCGGCGACATTACTGGGAGAGTTCGGGGCGGAAATCATCAAGATCGAACAGCCAGGCATTGGAGACCCTGCCAGGGGATATCCGCCATTTGACGGCGACCAATCCGCGGCTTGGACGATGCACGGAAGAAATAAGAAGAGTGTCACCCTAGACCTCCATCATGATGATGCGTCCGAGATCGTCGGCAAACTGGCTGCGGGTGCGGACATTGTCGTGACGAACTTTCGTCCAGCGACCTTGAAGAAGTTCCGTATCGACTTCGATGACCTCTTACCGTTCAGGAAAGACCTGGTTATGGTCCACATCAGTGCATTCGGACGTACGGGCCCTTATGCAGATCGACCCGGGTTTGCCCGTGTCGCGGAAGGTTTCGCCGGTCTGACCTATCGCACGGGCGAACCGGACGGCGCCCCGATGTTTTCAGGCTACCCGGTCGCCGACGGCGTAACAGGCATATATGCCGCCTTCTCCGCCCTCCTGGCGTTGCGCCAGCGTGACCTTACTGGAGAGCCGCAACTGGCTGATATTCCACTCTACGAGCCACTGCTGCGCATGATGGAGGACTTCATCACTGACTTCAGTGTGACGGGGAGAAGCGTGGAGAGACAAGGCAACCGAAACCCCCATATCAGCCCAAACAGCCTCTATCGGACGAAGGATGAGGTGTGGATCGCGATCCCCGCTTCAACCGAGCGAATGTGGGAACGGCTCGTCACCACGATGAAAGCACCCGAACTAAAGCTCTACGGGTCACTAATGAGCCGAATTGAGCATCGAGAAGAAATCGAAGCGCAAGTGGCAGAGTTCGTTCGCGCTCATGATTGCGGCGACTTGCTGGAGAAGTTGTCCGCGGCAGGAGTCGCAGCCGGGCCGATCAACTCGGCCGAACAAGTCTGCAATGATCCGCATATCAAATATCGTGGGTCGGTGGTCGAGGTTGACGATGGCAACGGCGGAAGACGGCTGGTGCAGGCACCCGCCGGACGCTTCTCAGGCTTCTCGGGAAAAGTCGGTGGACCGCCGTCTAAGCTCGGGGCCGATACAGCCGAGGTCCTTGCCGGACTGGCTGGATTCAGTTCTGCCGACATCGCAGATCTCCGTACTCGGAATGTGATCTGAGGGGTTTGTAATCATGACAATCGCAGACATTTCAATTATCGTTCTCATTCTGCTCTTCGCTGCCACCATGGTGCGAGGCTTCAACCTCGGGTTAGGGTCGTTCGCGGCCGCCTTCATCATCAGCGTTGCAGCTGGGATGAAAGCCGACGAGGTCATCCAAGCCTTCCCCGGAGACTTCTTCATTATGATCGTCGGTGTCACAGCGCTGTTCGGAGTGGCACAGATCAATGGCACTCTGGATTGGATGCTAGACGGCATACTCCGCCTGGTCCGCAGCAATGCGACCTTGGTGGCGTTAGTTCCATTCTTCGCCGGCGCACTGCTAACGGCTTTCGGCACGCTCCCGGCCGCGGCCACCGCAATCGTGGCTCCAATAGCGCTTGGATTGTCCGCCCGGTACAAATTGCCACCACTCATGATGGCTGTCCTCGGCATTATGGGAATCCTCAGCGGCCTGTTGTCTCCCTTGGCCGTCTTTGGCATCACTGCCAAACAACAAGCTGCCGCGTCGAATCTTGCGGTTCCAGGACATATGCCGATCAGTCTTTTGGCCGGATCAATCCTTGCTGGTGTCCTAGTCTGTATTGGGGCATTGGTAGTTTCTAGGTCTCGAGGGCTACTCCCCAAAGGGCAGATCGAACGCTTCGACGCGTCCTACACGCCTGGGGGCGGTGGAGTCGCGACCGCAGTCCGAACAATCCCTAGAACCCGAGACCTCGTCGTCACCCTGGGCGGGATCGCTCTAGTTCTAGTCTTCGCAATTGGATTCGACGCGAACATAGGGCTGCTGGGAACTTCTGTCGCCTGTCTACAGATGATGATCCTCGGTATGGAGCCTTCGGCGGCAGTCGCAAGGATTCCCTGGGCTGTAGTGCTGCTGATCGGAGGTCTTCTCACTTATATCGGTGTCATGCAGAGCCTCGGCGCCTTCGAGCGCATCAGTCAGCTTCTGACAGTCGAGGGCTCTCCAATGATCACCCTCCTGCTCCTGTGCTATATCGCAGGAATCACCTCATTCGCGGCAAGCTCGATCGCGGTCTTCGTCACGGCTATGCCGCTCATTCCCAATGTGGTCGAGGCCGGCGTTTCGCCCATTGGAGCCATACTGGCAGTTGCCTTGGCATCTGTTGTCGTGGATATCAATCCCTTGGGGATCACAGGAGGACTAATTCTCGGTTCCGCGCAGGAAGAAGTCCGACCAAGACTATTCAGGCAGCTATTGGCCTACGGACTGATCTCTGTTGCCGTCGGCCCGTTGGTTGTGTGGGCCCTATTTGGCTGGTGGTGAACGTCGACCCGCAGGATCGTCGATACGAACAAGACCCACGCAATCTCCTCAAACTCATCTGAGAGTTCGCCTGGCAAGTACCGAGTCTCCTCGAATAACCGAGGCCGTTGAACGCACATTGGAACGTTTGAGCTAGGCACATTGCGGCATGTTCCCAATCAGAAGTATCCAGTGAGCCAGCTGGTTTGCGACGACTGATTCGAAAGATGGAAACAGATCTTGACTGACACCGTCGAAAGGAACGGCGGCTAAGGCCACAGTAGCCCGGAATAGCCTGCGGGCAACCTCGGCGTTCGAACCTCCACAACATGACTACCAATACCCGACCGCGAGCGTACGTCACCATACGAACGACCGACTCATGTCAGCCCTGCCATCTACGCTACTCGCATGATCGAATTGGTTGGTACTGCGCTTGGATCGACAGTAATTGCGGTAGTAATAACAGAGATGCTCCACCGGTTTCGCCCTGGAAGGATTGGCGAGAAGGTTGGAGCACTCAAAGATGAACTTGCGGTCCTTCGCGGAATGGATGACGGCACCGTGTTAGGCAAGGCCGCATACGCTGTAGGCAGTGCCACAGTGGAAAACGCCATGATCAATCGGCTCGCCCCAAACAGGGCCATTCAGAGCATCGGTTTAGTCTTCTTTTCCATGGTGTCGTTTATCCTAGTGTTGACTTTCAGCTCAATCGCTGACCCAAACGGAATAGCCGATCATACATTTATAGCTCTAGCGGTAATTCTTTACACTGCATTTGGAATATTCTTACTATTTACCGGCTTGTTCGGATGGCTCGCATCATCATTCGTGCGATCGTCAGTATCCTTGGGATTTAGATTATCACCTGAATTTCGACGCGACCAACTGAATGAAGCATTCGCCGACCTGAAATCGTCCGTATTCAAACCGATAGATGATGGCGATCGACAGCACTACGTATTTCGTCGCTGGTATCAAATCTGCTTGACTCAGACCGGTAAGACTCACATTCGCGCATTCATGCGGGAAATCGACAATCACTCCGACGCAACTATGTCCAGTTGATTTCGAGAGACCGTATCCGCTCAATATTGTGGGTTTCACAACCCTGACCCGCCCACTCAGCTCTAGTTCTCAAGCATGCGCATAAATCACGCTGCCCGGCGAGTTGGCTCTTAGTATTCTCGAGCAGGATCAGCTCAATAGCGGTTCAGTCTGACCGGCCAGCCACAGTCTCCATTCGCTGAAATGCTCCAGCTCAGAACCGAAATCGGAGACAAATTGGCCAGAGGAAGCTCTGATTCTCCTGATTCCATGCATGGCATTAACCAGCCACACTTCGCGCCCGCTGAAATCCTCAGGACGGGCATGACGCCGTTCAATATCGATGGAGCGGTTGCGCGCTTCGGCCTGAATTAATGCGGCGGTGACGCCCGAGAGCTGGACCAGGTCGTTGTGGGGCACGCACATAGTTTCGCCGTCCCACCACAACAGGCTCGTCGTCGCGCCCTCGATGACATAACCGTCCTCGCTGAGTAGGAGCACTTCACCGCAGTCGTGCTCCTCTCGAGCTTGCGTCCGGAGCTCCTCCAGCAATGCGATGTCCGGTCCCTTACGCCCAGGGGTGCTACGTGGATCGGAATAGGGAGGGATGAGGACTCGCAGTTCACCAGTTTGGTGCGGTGCCGGTCGTAAACGGAACGCCAATATTCGATCGCCACCCGGTGCCGGCTCAAGAACGTCCACTCGGGGGAACCACTCCCCCGTCTTCGGGATCTTCTCAACGACCGACGCCCAGAATTCGGCAGTGACCAGATCACCAACATCCACCTGCCCTGCAGCATCGGCAAATCGTGCCTGATGACGTTCGAACGCTCTCACTCGCCCGTCTACGACCAACCACGAATCCGCCGCCAGCAACGTCCACGTGCTGACGTCCTTCGACGGCTCCTCGAATCGGCACTCTTGCGCGTTCCACACCCAAACAGTCATCAGTCAACTCCACTTGCGAGATCGATAATGTTGTCGTTGGCAGGACCAGCCACCTCGGTGGGAATCACCGCATGGATGCCGTCTCCAACTCCAATATTGACGCCACGCACCTCGGTCGAGTCGTTCCCACCGGGAAACTCGGCTCCACTAAGCAGCCGCAGCAGCGGTGCCGCTTTCACCACCGTCTCCGCATACTCCTCATCGGAATCCGACAGCGCGACAATCGCCCCACCGACCCCGTACCTCCAGGTCTCGTCACGGACCACGAGGGTGCGGATGACGACGCTGAGGTCAACGGCACCGTTGTGCGAGAAGTATCCGACCGCACCGCTGTACACCCCGCGCGCACCCGCCTCGAGTTCATCAATGATCGCCATCGTGCGCTGTTTTGGCGCTCCGGTCATCGACCCCGGAGGGAATGCCGCCCGCACACACTCCACCGGACTGCTCTGCTCGTCCAGCTGTGAGCTCACCGTCGACACCATCTGATGCACAGTCGCATAGGACTCGATGCCGAAGAGCGACTCCACCTGCACCGATCCCAGCTCGGCCGTGCGCCCGAGGTCGTGCCGAACCAGATCGACGATCATGAGATTCTCCGACCGATCCTTCACCGAGGCCGCTAGTTCGGCCATGATCGCCGCGTCCTCCTCGGATGTGTCCCCGCGGGGACGCGTGCCCTTGATCGGCTTCGACTCCACTCGCCCATCGGCATCAATGCACAGGAATCGTTCCGGCGAGGTGCTGAGGATCGCTGCGTCCCGGGTCCGGATGAACGCGCCGAACGGCGTCGGATTGTCCTGACGTAGACGCAGATACTTCACCAGTGCGTCCTCGTGTGGGTCGACCGTGGCCTCGAGCATGTTCGTCAGGCATACTTCGTAAGTCTCGCCGTCGGTGATCTCCCGCTGCACTCGATCAATGAGGGTCAGGTACTCATGTCGGCTATGCCGGGCCGACAAGTGTGAGCGTGAGAGGCCGGAGGATGTTGCGCCCTCACCTCGCGCCGAGGTAGCGCCCGGCTGAACGGGTTCACCGGCGTCGTGAGCGGGGATCGCTTCGATCTGTGCGCGGATTTCATCGAACCATTGTTGAGACGCTATACGGCCCGCAGGGTCATCGGGTTCGCGCAGTGCGAGCAGGTGAATGCGGTCGGTGTCGTGGTCGATGACGATGGCACGGTCGAGGAACATCATCACGGCATCGGGCAGGTCGGACTGATGCTGGTTCGGTGAGCCGACCTCGGCTTTGAGCTCATAGCCGAGGTAGCCGACCCACCCGAGTTGAAACTCGAACGGCAGGTCGGGGCCGTCGGCGTTTGTGGCGGGCAGTTCCGCGTCTGTGCCAGATGATTCAGCCTCACCGATTGCCAGGTCGGCATCGGTGCTGGAGAGTTCCGCGTCGAGCCAGTCGAAGAATCCGGAGGTCGCAAGAAACGGCGTTGCTCCGTCATTGTTCGTGCGGACAGCGACTGTTCCGTCCCGAACCGAGGCTGTCGCGACTTTAGCCAGCGGACCCGTCGGTACACCCATGATCGAAAACCGTGAGGAGGCGTTGCCGGGCAGGTTGCCATCGAGCCAAATCGACTCGCGCTGACCGCCGAAGAGCTCAGCGAACAGGCGGGCGTCGGCAACTGTCTGCGGCAGCTCGTCGGTGTCGAGGATGTATCGACGCGGTGCATCAGAACGGTCTTCGGCGGCCCGAACCTGCTGACGATCTGAGAGCGTCCCCGCGGGGACGCGAAAGGTCGAATGCCGCGGATCGGATGCCGTACTCGTCCCCGCGGGGACGTTTGCTCTCGTACGTCGTGCGCACCACTCCACGGTCAAGTCGGCGAAGTTCTGCAGCAGCGTCCGTGCTTCCTCGGAGGCAATCGATTCTGGGTGGAACTGGACTCCCCACTGAGGCCTCGTCCGATGTTGCAACGCCATGACGACGCCGTCTTCGGACCACGCCGTCGCCTCGAGAGACTCGGACAGTTCCGAGACCGCGAGCGAGTGATACCGCACCGCCGAGAATGGCGACGGAAGGCCCACAAAGAGCCCGGTGCCGGAATGTCTGATCGGAGACTCCCGACCGTGCCGGGGTTCTGGCGCATGCGCCACAACTCCCCCGTGAACGTGCGCAATCCCCTGATGCCCGAGGCACACCCCGAGCACAGGGATCGGGGAAAGTTCGATCACCTCGGCGCAAATGCCGAAATCGGACGGCCGCTCCGGAGTGCCCGGGCCCGGGGAGATGACGACATTGTCGAACTGGTCGAGCATGTCGAGCGAAAACTCTGCCCAATCATTGGGCACAAGAGTCGGCGCGCACTCGTTCACCTCGGCGACGAGGTGGAAGAGATTAAGCGTGAACGAGTCGGCGTTGTCGATGAGCAGAGTACGCATCACACAGATCTCCTCTCGAACTATGCGCGACAACATCGGAACCCAAGCGGATCGACGCAGCCGATGAGCGGGCATCGGTTCGCGTTTTGGGCATGTGTGATTGTATGTGAAGCTCCAATGAACTCGCCGCCATCATGGTACAGCTGAGAAACCGTCCGACATCGTCAGCACGGTGCCGCCCTCGAACCTTTGTAGGCGCGACGCAGCGGTCCCGATGAGGATCGGGTCAGAGACGAGGCCTGATGCCGTTCAGCAGAATGTCGAGCAGACGCCCGGCTCTGGAGGCATGCTCGGGTATGGGGGCCACGCTGAAGATGCCGATGAGACTGGCGGCGATGTCTTCGGCTGCGACGTCGCCGCGAAGATCACCCACTGACTCGCCGGCGCGAAGAATGTCCTCGATGGCTCCGACCAGCTCAGAATGGGTCTGAGCGTGGGCGATGTCGCCGGACTCGATCATGGCAAGCAACGTGTCCAACATGCCGCTTTTGCTCGCGACCCAGCCCCCGAACAGATCCATCCAGCGTCGGAGCGCCTCGGACGGCGGCACCTCTGCAAGCAGGTCACGGGCACCGCCGGTGAGCCGTTCGACCTGATCGCTGTAGATCGCAGCCACCAAGTCCTCGCGCGTCGGGAAATGTCGGTAGAGCGTGGCGATGCCTACCCCAGCCTCTCGCGCAACTTCACGCAGCGACGGCAATGCCTCGGACGACGCGAATACACGGGTCGCCGCGTCGAGGAGCTGCTTGCGGTTGCGTGATGCGTCCGCGCGCGGGGCGCGGGCTTCCGGATTCCTCAAAACGGATCACGCTCCGCTTGTGCTACTATCGGCATGTACCGAAGCATAGTCCGTTTCTCTGTCCAGGTCGCATCCGGGAGTCAGATCACCATGAGCCCATCCAGAAGCACCTCCACACCGTCCAGCACTGCTAGAGCCGTTCAGTTCGTCGAGTCGTTCGGCGGTCCCGAGACCCTCGAGCTACGCGAGGTACCCGTGCCGTCTGTCGGCGCCGGGCAAATTCGGGTGCGGGTGACCGCTGCCGGCCTGAATCCGATGGATTGGTTCATGACCTCCGACCCAGACGCCGCCGCTCGGTTCGGACTGAGCCTGCCGTGTGGGTTCGGCAACGACTACGCAGGTGTTGTGGACGCGGTCGGCGACGGGGCCCTCGCAGCCGATGGCAGCCGATTCGAGGTCGGAGACCGAGTGTTCGGCGGCGCCTTCTCGCGAAGCGTCGCCGACTACGTGGTCGTGGACGCACCCGGGCACATCGGGAGGGGCGGCGACGTCCACCGCACCCCGGAGGGGCTCGAGGACCGAGTAGCCGCATCCCTGTCCATTGCTGGGTGTACGGCCGCCGCTGCGCTTGCCGTAATCGACCCCGGCCCCTCTGACACCGTGCTAATCGGGGGTGCTGGAGGCGCGGTCGGAGTCTTTGCCGTTCAGCTCGCCCGCCTCGCGGGCGCCCGCGTCATCGGTACAGGTTCCGCAACCACCGCCGACGCCCTGCGTACTTTGGGAGCCGAACCGACGACCTACGGCGACGGACTGGCCGAGCGGCTCCGCGACCTGGCCCCCGGCGGCATCACCGCGGCGATGGACCTCCACAGCACCGACACGATCAACGTGGCACGCGAACTCGGTGTACCCGATTCCCGGATGACCACCATCGCAGCCGTTGTCGACGGCGTCACGCCGGCCAACGGTGCCAACGCCGCCCCGGGTGCCATTGAGGACATCGCCCGGCTGGTGGCAGAAGGCCGGATGCGGGTACCGATCGCAGCGACTTTCCCTGTTGATGAGGTGCGGTCTGCTGTCGAACTGCAGGCTGGGCGGCACGTGCACGGAAAGGTCGTCATCGACCTGCCCGGCTGAGCCGCTTGATCGTCGACTACTGCTGAGCGCTCAGCCGAGCACGAGTCGACGGGACGAATCCGACAGACCGGCGGCTGCCTCGGCGATCAGGGACTCTTCCGAATCCGCACCAGCACGGACGTATCGCCCGGTGAATGTGTCCAGCGTTCCCGAGGCCAACGCCAGCGCCAGGTCGGTGACCTGTGCGGGCGAAGTCCAGTCGTCGCCGGTGCGGAAATCGTGGACAGGCATCGACTTCGTCATCGCCGTCTCGACGACACCGGGTGCCATCTCGAAGATCCGCAGTCCCTTCTCATGTCCGAAGTGCACGACCGAATCAGCGAGACGGAACAGTGAGGCCTTCGACGCCGAATACACCGCATACGCCGGAGTGCCCTGCGCCCCCGACCCCGAGTTGAGGTCGATGATGCGACTAGGACGACCGGTCGCCTCGGCGGCGTCCATGAGCCCCGGAGCGAACGTGTTCACCATGAGTGCGACACCAAGGACGTTGGCATCGACGACACCCTTGATAGCTTCGGGGTCAGCATCCCACAGCGGACCTTCGGTCGTTTCGATACGTCCCGCATTGTTGACGAGCACCTGCAGGCGACAACCGGTCTCGGATTCGAGTCCAATGACGACGTCGCGGAAAGCCTTCACAGAATCGATATCGTCGGTACGCAGTCCGGCTCCCGTGATCGCTCCCCCGGTGGCGTCCAGGATCTCCGCCGCCGCGGTCTCGGCCTTCTCCGCCGAGGTGGCCGTGACGACCACGTGATACCCGGCCTTTGCGAACGCTTCGGCGAGGTGCCGGCCGATGCCGCGGGCACCGCCGGTGATGACGGCGATCGTCTCGGCCGGGACCGCAGTCGCTTCGGATGCGGCGTCGCCTGTGGGCAGGGTGGTTCCGTAGGGCAGCTTCTCTGACATGGTCACAGCTCCTCGATGGTGGGCGGGTACGTATGGTCAGGTGTCGTGGTGTGTGGGACGGGTGCTCGGGGTCGAGTGGTCGGGCGTCCTTGGCGCGGTGGCCAACGGTCCAGGTACGGCAGAGCCCGGTCGAACCACTGTAGCGGTCAACCGGGCTCTGTGACGCACTCTTCTCAGCTGCGGACTTCGGCGCCGTGACGCTCGGCGGCCAATTTCGTGGCCGCTTCACGCATCGCCGAGGCCTCATCGGCCTTGAGCGTGCGGTCCTGGGCGCGGAACGTCAGGCGGAACGCCAGCGACTTCTTGCCCTCGGGCAGCTGGTCGCCGGTGTAGAGGTCGAAGGTCTCGAGCAGCTCGAGCTCCTCGCCCGCACCCTCACGCAAGGTCGCCGCCAGCGTCTGCGTCGGCAGATCCGCATCGACGATGAGCGCGACGTCCTGACGGGACACCGGGTAGGTCGACAGGGCACCGTCCCAGGCTCGCAGGTCCTCCTGTGCCAGGAGTGCGTCGAGGTCGATCTCGAAGGCGACGGTCCTGGCGGGCAGGCCGAGGTTCTCGCACACCTTCGGGTGCAGCTCACCCGCGTGACCGAGCACCTGACCGTCGGCGAGGACGAACTTCGCGGCCCGACCCGGATGCCATGGAGCGATCTGGTCGGACTCGACGGTGACCTCGAGCCCATTGACCGCAGCGATCCGGCGCACGGTGTCAATGACGTCGGTGGCCTCGGCCTTACGACCTTTGCCCCAGACTCCGGCCAGCTCCGCATTGCCGGCGATGATGCCCGCATAGTGGTAGGGCTGGGCCGGCACGGAGGCGTAGATCTTCTCAAGCTCCGCCTCGGTGGGGTGATATCCGGGCAGGTGCCGCGGTCCTGGTCCCTCGGGCAGACCTGCCGACGTGGACACGAGTCCCGCCTCGAAGAGCGCGACGTCCTTGGCCCCGCGGCCGAGGTTGCGCACCACGAGGTCGACGAGTGTCGATAGCAGGTTCGTGCGCATGAGCGGCAGGTCTTCGGACATCGGGTTGGCCAAGCGAACGTGCTCACGTCGCACATCGTCGGCCTCAAGCCGCAGCTGATCGTCGCGCTTCGTGCTCGTGAACGGGTAGGACAGCACCTCGGTGAAGCCGTCGGCGGCGAGCAGGTTCGAGATCCGACGACGCGTCTTCTGCGCGATCGTCAGTCCGTTGCCGGGGCGTGCCGCGGGCTGGATCGATGGGATGCGTCCGTAGCCGCCGGTGCGGGCGACTTCCTCGATGAGGTCGACGTCGTCGGTGATGTCCGTGCGCCAGCTGGGCACGGTCACGGCCAGTCGGTCCTTGCCGACGACCTCAATGGTCGCGCCGATGCCCTCGAGCAGCCCGGTGGCCTCGGCGGTCGTGTACTCGACCCCGACGAGGTTGCCGATGCGCTCAACCGACAGTTCGATGACGGTCGGCTCAGGAGCGTCGCCGATCTGCGTGGTCGCAGGGCTGAGCGTGCCGCCGCCGAGTTCGACGAGCAGGTCCGCACAACGACGGGCCGCCACAGGTCCGAGCTTCGGGTCGACTCCACGTTCGAATCGACGCGAGGCCTCCGAGGACAGCTTGTGGCGACGCGAGGTCCGGGCGATCGAGATCGGGTCGAAGTGAGCGGCCTCGATGACGACGTCGGTGGTGCCCGAGTGCACCTCGACAGCGGCACCACCCATGACACCGGCCAGACCGATGATCTTCCCGCCCGTGCCGTCGGAACCCGCACCGTCAGCACCGCGGTCGGTGATGAGCAGGTCTTCGGGATCAAGCTTGCGCTCGACGTCATCAAGCGTCGTGAACTTCTCCCTCGCGGTGGCACGGCGGACGACGATCTCGTCGCCGAGCAGCGCGGAGTCATAGGCGTGCAGCGGCTGGCCGAGTTCGAGCATGACAAAGTTCGTCACGTCGACGGTCAGGCTGATCGGGCGCATACCCGCCTGCTGCAGGCGACGCTGCATCCAGAACGGAGTCTTCGCCTCCGGGTTGAGCCCGGTGACCCGGAGCGCGGTGAAACGGTCACAACCGGCCACCTCATTGATGGGGTTCGCATCGTCGATGACGACGGGGAACCCATCAGTCGTCGGAGCGTTCACCGGGGCAACGGCGGGGCTGCCGATATCGGTGAAGGCTTGCCCCTTCATCTGTGCGTACTCGCGGGCGATTCCGCGCATCGACAGCTGGTAACCGCGGTCGGGGGTGACGTTGACGTCGAGGGTGACCTGGTCGAGGCCGAGCAGGGCGATCGCGTCATCGCCGGGTTCACCGGTCAGCCCGAGGTCGGACAGGACGATGATGCCGGAGTGGTCCTCGCCGAGGCCGAGCTCCTTGGCCGAGCAGATCATGCCGTCGGACTTGTGTCCGTAGGTCTTGCGCGCGGCGATGGCGAAGTCGCCGGGCAGGACGGCTCCGGGCAGGCAGGCGACGATGAGGTCGCCGGGCACGAAGTTATGCGCACCGCAGATGATCCCGCGGCTGGGCACCTCGGGACCGGGCTGCGGGTCCTTCGGATCGTCCTGGGCCTCGTTGTGTTCGGGTCCGACGTCGACGCGGCACCAGTTGACGGTCTTGCCGTTCGAGTGCTCTTCCTTGACCAGGTCGAGGACCCGGCCGACGACGAGGGGTCCGGTGATCTCGGGGCCGAAGAAGTCCTCTTCCTCGAGTCCGATCGCGGCGAATTCGGCCGCAAGGGCATGGGGGTCTGTCTCGGCTGGGAGATCGACATAGTCGGCCAGCCAGTTCAGTGGGACGCGCATATCAAGCCTTCATTCCGAAACGGGCCGAGAAGCGCACATCGCCTTCGACCATGTCATGCATATCGTTGATTCCCTCGCGCAGCATCAGGGTGCGTTCGATGCCCATGCCGAACGCGAAGCCCTGGTAGACCTCGGGGTCGATGCCGGCGGCGCGCAGCACGTTGGGGTGGACCATGCCGCAGCCGCCCCATTCGATCCAACCGGGTCCGCCGACCTTGTTGGGGAACCAGAAATCCATCTCCGCGCTCGGTTCGGTGAACGGGAAGAAGCTCGGGCGCAGGCGGGTCTTCGACTCCGGGCCGAACATCTCACGGGCGAAGCCGTCGAGGGTGCCCTGCAGGTTCGCCATGGTCAGGCCCTTGTCGATGGCGATGCCTTCGATCTGGTGGAAGACCGGGGTGTGCGTGGCGTCGAGCTCATCGGTGCGGAAGGTCTTGCCCGGGCACACGACGTAGAGCGGAACTCCGCGTTCGAGCAGGGACCGCGACTGCACGGGCGAGGTGTGAGTACGCAGCACCAGTCCCGCCTCGGCAGGGTCGACGAAGAACGTGTCCTGCATCTGCCGGGCCGGGTGGTCGGGCCCGAAGTTGAGCGCATCGAAGTTCAGCCACTCGGACTCGATCTCGGGTCCTTCGGCGACCTCCCAGCCGAGGCCGATGAAGTAATCCGCCGCCTGTTCCTGGATGAGCGACAGCGGGTGGCGAGCGCCGAGGTGGCGCCGATCGGTGGGCAGGGTAACGTCGATGGCCTCTTCGATGAGGACCGCGGCGTCGCGTTCTGCCTCGAGTTCTGCCAGGCGGGCGTCGTGGGCCTGCTTGACCTGCCCCCTGGACTTGCCAACGATCTTGCCGGCGGCGGCCTTGTCGGCCTTGTCGAGTGAACCGATGGCCCGGTTGGCGAGCGCCAGCGGGGCTTTGTCACCGGTGTGGTCGATCTTCGCCTGCTTGAGGTCGTCGAGGGTGCGTGCGTCCGCGAATGCTTGCAGGGCCGCGTCGACGGCCTGCTTCACGGCCGACTCGTCCAAGGGGTCGAGTTGGTCTGTCATCAATGTCCTTTTGTCCGTGTCGATGGGACGTCATTTCTCTTCGGTTTCAGTCTATCGTCTCCGGTCCCGGCGGTCGGGGCGGTGTCCGCTGGGTGGGTGGGGTCGGCTCCCCCGCCGAGGTGGCCCCGCGGTCGGGCAGGTCCGCTGGGTGGGTAAGCCGCCTCGGTGCTGGTGGTGTGGGGTGGGTCATAGGGATCGAATCGGGAAAAGCGTAGGGTCGGGACCATGACGACACAGCGTGCATCCGATGTCATGGTCCGTGCTCTGGAGAACGAAGGCGTCGAGCGCATCTTCGGCATTCCCGGTGAGGAGAATCTCGACTTCGTCGACTCTCTGCGGGACTCCTCGATCGAACTCATCCTCACCCGCCACGAGCAGGCCGCCGCGTTCATGGCCGCCACGTATGGGCGGCTGACGGGCAAGCCGGGAGTGTGTCTGACGACGCTCGGGCCGGGGGCACTCAACCTCGCGACCGGGGCTGCATACGCCCACCTCGGCGGGATGCCGGTGATCATGATCACCGGTCAGAAGGGCATCCGCACGGCCGAGCAGGCGGCGTTCCAGATGGTGAATACGGTGGCGACGATGGACCCGCTGACGAAGGTGAGCAAGCAGATCACCTCGGCGGCGATGATTCCGACGATGGTCAGGGAGGCCTTCCGCGTCGCTCAGGCCGAGCGTCCCGGACCTGTCCATCTCGAACTGCCCGAGGATATCGCGGGGCTGCCGGTCGACGGGTTCGAGCTCATCGAACCGCACACCAATTCTCGGCCCGTCGCCGGGGAGACGGCGATCGCGAATGCCGCGAACGTCATCCGTGAGGCGAAGCGGCCGCTGCTCATGCTCGGCGCTGATGCCTCCCGGGCCGACTGCACCGATCATCTCTCGCGATTCGTCGCCGGGATGCGCATCCCCTATGTCACCACGCAGATGGGCAAGGGGTCGGTGACCGGCGCCTCGGATCTCTACATGGGCACGGCGGCGCTGACGGCCGGTGACTACGTTCACGACGCAATCGATTCCGCCGATGTCATCGTCACCATCGGTCACGATACGACGGAGAAGCCGCCGTTCACGATGGACGAGCACGGACCGACCGTCGTCCATATCGGCTACCGTGCCGCCGTGGTCGAGCAGGTGTATTTCCCGCAGTTCGAGGTCATCGGTGATCTGGGTCCGTCCTTGGACACGCTCGCCGAGGTGCTCGGTGGTCCCGTGCCCACCGCCGAGGCGCTCCTGCCGATGCGTGATGACATCCTCATCAGGATCCACGAGGGGGCCGATGAGGATCGGTTCATCCCCCAGCGGATCGTCCAGGAGGTTCGCGATGTCATGCCCGTCGACGGGTTCGTCGCGCTGGACAACGGGATGTACAAGATCTGGTTCGCCCGCAACTACCGCACCACCCGGGCGAACACTCTGCTGCTCGACAATGCCCTGGCGACGATGGGCGCCGGGCTGCCCTCGGCGATCGGAGCGAAGCTGACGTATCCGGAGCGTCGGGTGATGGCGGTCGTCGGTGACGGCGGGTTCATGATGAACAGTCAGGAGATGGAGACGGCGGTACGGCTGGGGTTGGACCTCGTCGTACTCATCCTCGAGGACAATGCCTTCGGCATGATCCGCTGGAAGCAGGAGTCCGACGGCATGCCTGACTTCGGGATGACGTTCAACAACCCTGACTTCGTCAAATACGCGGAGGCGTACGGGGCTTCGGGGCACCGGGTGGAGAACGTTGACGACATCAGCGATGCGCTGGAGTCGGCGTTCTCGGCCGGGGGCGTGCACGTCGTGGTCGTCCCCGTCGACTACTCGGAGAACAAGCGGGTGCTCATTGACGAGTTGGGGTCGCGGTGAGGTTTGTGGGTTGGTGAAGTTGCGGGGTCGGCGACCTGATGGCCTCAGGTCACTCCACCGTAATCCCGAGCTCGCTCGCGAAGAGTTCTGCGAAGAGCATGAGCTGAGTGTCGTCGATGGTCGCTCCCCGAAGCGAGTGTATTCCCGAGAGCTTGTGCGGCTGCAGGCCGCGCAGATCGACGTTGCCCAGCGTTGCGCCCTCGCATTGGAATGCGCCGACGGTGCTGCCGGGGAAAGAGACGCGGCTGACCTTGGCTCGGTCGAGGTCGATCTCGTCGATCTTGCAGTCGCGGAACTCCACGTCGGTGAGCTTCGATCCGCGCAGGTTGAGGTACGAGATCCGACAGTCGGCGATGAGCACCTTCTCCCATTCGCTGTCATAGACGACACCGGCACCGAGGCGGCTCCCGGTGATCTCGGTGTGCAGAATATTTGCCCGGGTCATGTTCCAGGTATCTGCGCGGCTGTCGCTGATCCTCGTTCCGGACAACCGGGCACCGGTGAGGTCGATCGGTGCTGCGGCATCGCCGAAGTTGAGGTTCGTCAATAGACAGTCGAGGAACGTCGTTTGGGTGGCGTCCACCTCGGCGAGGTCAAGGTCGGTGAACTCCATCCCCTCGAGGAGTTCCTCTGGACCGATATCGCCGAGGTAGCCCGTCGCAAGGCTGTTCAGTGAGATCTTCGGAGGGCGCGGGGCTTCGGTCGTCATCTGCCTACCGTATCGGGTGCCTGTGACGCAGCCGGCGCGGAAGTACGTCGCCGCTCTTCCCGCGGCTCGTCTCCGGTAACTAGACTGCAGAAATGAAGCCACTGACAACGATCCTGTCATTGCCCGTCGCTGATCCTCAGTCCACAGCGACCTTCTATGCCGACGGCCTCGGCCTGACGACAGACGGTGTTGAGGACGGCATCGTCGCCTTCGAACTGCCCAACCTGTCGATCTTCTTCATCGCCGCAGACGAGTACGGACAGTACCTCGAACTCTCCGGTCAGCCCGGTTCCAAACACCCTGTTCCGAGCGCGAGCATCATCTCCTGCGCGTTCGCCACGCGCTCCGAGATCGACGAGGTGCTCGACCGTGCGGTCGCCGCCAGCGGATCAGCCGATCCTGGTCAGGATGTCGATGGTTCGTACATGGGTTACTTCGCCGACCTCGACGGCTACATCTGGGAACTCGTCGCCAACGAGCAGACCGCGAAGGCGGCCGCGCAAAGCTGACCACCGATACCGCGCCCAGCTCGATCGTCCCGATTGCCACGTGAGCGATTGCGCTGACCGTACCTGCCGTTGCGCGATCATCACCGTTCCTGGCGTGTACGAATTCGACGGTCTCCGCTACGCCTTGGCCCGCGTTTGAAGGTTGCTCTGAGTTGCGGCTCACCTATCGGTTGGGTCGAAGAGTGCGTCGTGGGCGACATGCTTTTCGAGCTGAGTGGTAAGTGAGGCACGGCGCACTGCCGCTCCCACACACTTTCATGCCTGTTCGTTCCGCCGATTCGCTATTGTCGCTTTGATGCGGAGGAACAGATCGGCGGCGAAGAGGTCCGCCCATTTGATCCGGAAAACGGTATAGCCGAGGTTGCGGAGCTGGTACTCGCGTTGCCGCTCATGTTCGAACGCGATTTTCGGATCGGTGGTATCGAGGTAATACTTGCCCGCTCCGTCGAACTCCGCGATGGTTTTAACCGACTCATTGGCGAAGTCGGTGCGCGCGACGAAGTTTCCTCGTTCATCGAGGATGGTCACCTGCGGTTCGAATCCTGAAATCGAGTGCTCGACGAATCTCACGGCGCAGATCGACTCGCCGATGGACTCCCGCCGCTCGTCGATATTGTCGATGACCGCCGCGATTCTGCGCTGACGCGTCCGCACAGGATGCGCCTCGCAATAGGTACGGAAAGACTCAGCCGTCACCAGAGACTTCCGAATTGCCGCATCAACGACGGCAACGGCGAATGCGAGCGGATAGTCACGGGAGACATCGAGTAGGGTCTGTTCAACCGTAGTCACAGAACAGTCGTCCAGCACGATGACGGCACTTGGGTCCAGATCTCTGTACCGGACGAAGAGGTTCGTCCGCCTGCTCCCCCGACCCGGGTGGACGGCCTCGACGGTGAGCGGATCGCAGCGGTCGAAGTACGGTATGGGCAGTCCGTGGGCAATGAGCGCACTCCGGTGTGAGAGCACGGCACCCGGTGGCAGCCGCCCCACATAAGAGCGCGCCTTGATGCTCAGTTCCTCAGCCTGCTTACGCATGCCCGACGTTTCGTGAGGAAGCCAAACGCCTTCGGCAGAAGCCAGGGCAGCAGTGAACTCGTGGTCCGGCAGAGAACACTCTGCGGTGACCACATAGACGCCTCGGCGCACCTTGTTCAGACAACATTTGAGCGCCTGGCTGATCTGATACGTCGACCAGCCGGCGGTCCTGAGTTGCGCAGCGGAGACACATACGTGCATACCCTCAGCATGGTCAGGTACAGGTCTCTGTGGCAATGGTAAGAATCCGGCCTGTGGACAACCAGCCACTCGTGCGCACAGGACCCGGATTCGTGGGCCGATGACCATCGTCAGAAGGAGTCCGACCGGCCGATACCGTCGCGCCAGACGAAGTCGGATGCTCTATGCCGGCACCTGTTTGTCGAATTGCCGGCAGGAACGGAGCTCACTTACCCGTCCGGGTGAAGAACACGTCGTTGGTGGCGCGTTCTTCGGCCGCAGTGATAAGTGAACGGAAGAAGCCGGAGACGACGGCCCCGCAGCAACTCAACCTGTGTGCACAACGAGACCCCACCCTCACATCCGCTGATTGCGCGCACTTTCGTAGATGCACACGCCGGCGGCGGTGCCGAGGTTGAGGCTCTCGGCCGAACCGTAGATCGGCACGGCAACTGACGAATCGCAGAGTTCAAGGTCGTCGGCGCTCATCCCCCAGGCCTCGTTGCCGAAGACCCACGCGGTGCGTGCGGTCAGGTCGAGGCCCGTGTCCCACGGGTGGTGAAGGTCGTGAGCCTCGTCGTTCGCATCGGCGGCGAGCACCTGGAGGCCACGGGCACGGGCGAGTTCGGTCACCTCGGAGAGTCCGACTCCGGTGACAACGGGGATGTGGAAGAGCGATCCAACGGTCGAGCGAACCACCTTGTCGTTGTAGACGTCCACCGATGACGAGGTGAGCACGACGGCATCGGCACCGGCGGCGTCGGCCAGGCGGATGATCGTGCCCGCATTGCCGGGGTCACGGACTTGGGAGAGGACGACGATGAGCTGCGCTTCCTTGTTCACCACTGACGTCAGCTCCACGTCGAGGGTCTTGCACACGGCGACGACGCCCTGGGAGTTGACGGTTGTCGCGAGTTCGGTGAGCACCTCGGGGGTGACGATGCTGCACTGGAGACGCCCGTGCTTGGCCGAGGCCATGAACTCGGGATGCTCCTCAGCAGCCTCCTCGGTGATGAAGAGCTCGACGACCGAACCCGAATGAGCCAGTGCCTCACGCACGGCTTGGGGCCCTTCGACGAGGAACTGCCCCGTGGCCTTGCGGTCGCGCCGTTTGAGCAGCTTCGCGGCGTTCTTGATCCGCTTCGACTGCGGTGAGGAGATGACGTCTGGGAGCTTCATGCGTGCGTGGTCCTAAGAGTCGAGAGAGGCAGTGGAAGGCCGGGAGGGAGCGAAAGACGGGAAGAGTCCGAACAGACTCGACGGCCCCGAACCATGTCAGTTCGGGGCCGTCGGCAGTCACCGTGGTGACCGAATATCAGGGTGACGTCGCTCAGGCGGCGTCGGTCTTCGCTGCGTTGACGTCAGCAGGAAGAGCGTCCTTGGCGACCTTGACCAGGTGCGCGAAGGTGGCCGAGTCGTTGACGGCGAGCTCAGCGAGCATACGACGGTCAACCTCGACGCCAGCGGCCTTGAGGCCCTGGATGAAACGGTTGTAGGTCATGCCGTTCGCGCGGGCTCCGGCGTTGATGCGCTGGATCCACAGGCGACGGAAGTCACCCTTGCGGGCGCGGCGGTCACGGTAGCTGTAGACCAGCGAGTGGATGACCTGTTCCTTGGCCTTGCGGTACAGGCGCGAGCGCTGTCCGCGGTAGCCGCTTGCCCGGTCGAGGATGACCCGGCGCTTCTTGTGAGCGTTGACCGCTCTCTTCACACGTGCCACGTGTTACTCCTTTGAAAATTCTCAATCTGCCGGCAGTGCCGGTCTCTGGTGAAAGCTGTGGGAGCCGATGGTCGGCAATCTTGGGAAGTCCCGGATCGTATCCGGGTTGCCCTGGACGATGTCCAGGACGAGAAGACCCGTAAGGGGTCTCACCTGCCCTTGAGCTTGACCAGAAGCTTGCGGGCCATCTTGCGATCTCCGCCGGTCAGGACCTGGTCGGTGGACACGCGGCGCTTACGAGCCGAGGACTTGCCCTCGAACTTGTGCTGGTTGTTCACGCCTTCACGCATGATCTTGCCACTGCCAGTCACGCGCATGCGCTTCTTGGCGCTGCTGTTCGTCTTCTGCTTCGGCATAGTGCCGTTCTCCTTTGCAATTCGTTGCCGGCATCAACCGCTGGCAACTACTTTCCGCGCACAGGCCGAAAGCGGCCTGGAACGCGACGTTACTTACTTCTTACGCGTCCGAGTCGCCTGCACTCTTCTCAGCAGCGACCCGATCGCGACGGGATTTCACCTCGGCGGACTTGCCCTTGGCACCAGCCGATGCCTTCCGAGCTTCCGCCTTGGCGTCAGACTTTGACTTGAGTGGGGCGATGACCATCACCATGTTGCGTCCGTCGACCCGCGGGGAGGATTCGACGGTGCCGAGTTCCGACACATCTTCGGCCAAGCGGTTGAGCAGCTTGATGCCCATCTCGGGGCGGGACTGCTCACGGCCGCGGAACATGATCATGACCTTGACCTTGTCGCCGCCTTCGAGGAAGCGGGTGACATGGCCCTTCTTCGTCTCATAATCGTGTTCGTCGATCTTGAGACGGAAGCGGATCTCCTTGAGCGCAGTGTTCGCCTGGTTCTTCCGGGCTTCCCTGGCTTTCTGGGCCGATTCGTACTTGAACTTTCCGTAGTCCATGAGCTTGGCTACGGGTGGCTTCGCCTGCGGTGCTACCTCGACGAGATCGAGATCTGCCTCGCGGGCGAGATCGAGTGCCTTGCGAATGGCAACGATACCGACCTGTTCACCATTGGGTCCGACCAACCGGACCTCGGGAACCCGAATCCGGTCATTGATGCGCGTCTCGCTGATGTGTTCACTCCTTTTGCTCAAATGTGGTCGTGACAACGAAAAAGGCTCCCGTTGACACATATGCCAAGGGAGCCTGCACACACGAGCAGTACGATGGACCGTACCGATTCAGTGAATACACCTCGATCTGTGATCCCTCCGGATAGTGATCCTTCAGGCAGATCTCTGGACCCGATCGCTCTTCGCGATCAAGGTGGGAGTCAGACTCCGCTTCGCACCAGCATTCAGTGTACTACGCTTCATGACTCTTCGCACATCGAGGCCCCTGCGTGATCGGTGCGTTGATTTCTATGTCAAGCTTATGGCATGAGTTCTGAAGATTCCGTTCCCGCCGAGGCGATGGCCGACGTCACGCGCGACATCGCCGAGGTGCCCGCCGTCGAGGTCATCACCTCCAGCGCCGTCCATCTCATGTCCGCCGCCGCCATCAAGTGCGGCCTGGCCGAGGACACCCCCGAAGGTCGGGGCGCCGACCTCAAGGACCTCGACGAGGCCCGCAAACTCATCACCGCACTCGCCGGCTTCGTCACCGGCGCGGCCACGGTGATCGGCGACCACCACGCACGCCCGCTGCGCGATGGCCTGCGCAGCCTGCAGCTGGCCTTCCGCGAGGCCTCGGAATTCCCGGACGAGCCCGGCCAGGGCCCCGGAGAGAAGTTCACCGGCCCCGTCCGCTGAGCCAACTCCCCCTCCAACAGGTTCGACTGCGGCCCTCGATCATCGATCGGGGGCCGCAGTCATATCTCCAATCGCCGAGGTGGCTCCCGACTTCACATCGGGAGCCGCCTTCGTATTGCGCCGAGGACGAGCGCTGTTGCACAGCGCGCTGGACACACCCCTTTCGCAGCCTGCGCGGGATGAGGTGCCAGTGCGTCCTCCTCAGAATCCGAGGTCGGCGATGAGCGCCCTGACGAGATCGTCTTCATGGTCGTCGAAGCCCGGGCCGAACTGCCCGAAGCGCAGACTGTTGATCGCTCCGATGATCGCGACCCAGACGCTCAGCGTCCGCAGGATCACCGCGTCATCGCACTCGATGCCGAGTTCGTTCAGGCCATCCCGAAGCGGACCGAGCGCGCGAGCGGTGCTCGTCGCATCGGCCGATCCGGTCCCAGCCTTCGCCGCCGAGCTCGACGCTGAACGCGAGCCCGCGCTCCGCACCTCTCCCCCGCGAGCTGTCTTCGCCGATGTCGCAATGAGCTGCGTCAGCGCCACCATCACTCGCGTTCCCGGGACAACGGTCTCTTGCCTGGGCGCCTCGTAGTCGGGCACCGGAGTTCCGTAGATGAGTGCCCAGCGGCTGGGGAACCGCCGCGACCAGTCGAGCATGCTCAATGCCAGGGTCTGGACGGACCGCTCCTCCTCGAGGCCTGCATCGACCGCGTCGGCGATCTGCGTGAAGGCGTCGCGGATGAGGATCGTCAGCAGTTCGTCACGGCTCTTCACATACCGGTAGACCGCACTCGAGACGACGCCGAGCTCGCGGGCGATCGCCCGCAGAGACAGGCCGGCGACACCGTCCTCGTCGATCATCCGATTGCCGATCTGCGTGATCTGCGCTTCCGTCTCAAGCCGCGCGCGCTGCCGCGGAGTCGTCTCGGTCATGACTTCACCTTACGATCCGAGAGCGTCAATAACAAAAGTGAGCACCGCTCTTGTTTTCTGCGGCTGACCACTCTACGCTCGATTGAGAGAGCACTGCTCTCGGACATTCAATCGGGAACTCTTCATGAGAAGGACTGAACGCCATGACCACTGCACTCATCATCGGAAACGGACAGATCGGCGCAGAGATCGCCACTCAACTCACCCACGCCGGGACCACGGTCCGGATCGCCACCCGCTCCGGCGGCGTACCCGCGGCTGCGCACTCACACTCGACACCGACGGAGGGCGGCGCAGCCGCGACCACGACAGTCGCCGCGCCCACTCGCCTCAAGGCCGACGCAAGTGATCGCGAACAGCTCATCGAGGCCGCCCGCGGGGCCGACGTGATCTTCGCCTGCGCTCACGCGGCCTATGACAGCCGGGTCTGGGAACGGGTCCTTCCGGCACTCGACGCCGCAGTCCTCGATACCGCCGCCAAGCTCGACATCCCCGTCGTCTTCCCCGAATCCGTCTATGCTTTCGCCGGACTCAACCGGCCGATCACCGAGGACTCCCCCTTCGCGCCCGTCGAGGACAAGGGACGGATCCGTCAGCGCCTCCTCGAGGCGCGTGCGGCGCATCCGGCCACCTCGGCGAGCGTCATCGCTGGGGATCTGCTCGGTAGGACGGCGGAGCCGAAGACCTCGGTGGTGAGGATGTGCATCACGGAACCGATCGCGCACGGACGGCGAGCCTTTCTTCCCGCTCGCGCCGATGTCGCCCACGGGATCACGGTCATCGCCGACCTCGCCGCCGCGATGATCCGGGCGGCCGAACTGCTGGCCGATGTCGCCGCGGGGACGCACCGGCTGCTGATCGCCCCCTCGTCGAATCCGACTCTGTCCGAGATCGCCGAGTTCACGCACTCCGAACTCGGCTCCCGGGCGAAGCGGCCGCTGGCGCTGCCTCACTGGGTCATCCGCACCATCGGACTGTTCGACCGCTCGATGTACGAGGTGGGCCAGCTCGGACCCATCTGGTACGAACCCTGCGTCATCGAGCCGGGCACGCTGGCCGGCTCCGTCCCGACGACCGATTGGCGCGACGGCGTGCGACAGATGCTCTGAGCAGTGAGAGCGGCTCGACCGCTCCCCTACTTGAGGATGATTCCGTTTACTTGAGGAAGATTCCGTTGCCGGGACCCAGCGGCAGATCGAAGAAGAACCAGATCGCCAGCAGCGCCGCCCAGGCCAGCCAGAACGGAATGACGAACGGGAACATGCGGGAGATGATCGTGCCCAGCCCCGCGTTCGGTTCGTACCGGCGGACGAGGCCGAGGAGGACGATCATGTACGGATTGAGCGGGGTGATGACCTGGGTGGCCGAGTCGCCGACGCGGAATCCGGCCTGGATGAATGCCGGTTCGTAGCCGAGGATCGCGAACAGCGGCACGAACACCGCGGCCATGAGCGTCCACATCGACGAACCGGAGACGATGAAGAGGTTGAGCAGGCTGGCCAGCAGCATGAAGCCGATGACAGCGGCGAACCCGGTCAGGCCGATGCTCTCGAGCCCGTCGGCACCGGCGACGGCGATCCACGAACCGATTCCCGTCCAGTTGAACAGGGCGATGAACTGGCCGAGGATGAACGCGAGGATGAGGAAGGACATCATGTCGATGATCGATTGACTCATCATCCTCACCAGGTCGTTCATCGAGCGCACGGTGCGCACGACGAAGCCGTAGACAACGCCCATGAGCATGAAGTACGCGAAGACGATGAACACGATCGACGACAGCAGCGGCGACTCCGGGAGGAATCCGCCGTCGTCGTTGCGCCACGGCGAGTTCGGGATGAGGAAGGCGAAGAGGAGCACCGCGGTGAGCAGGAGTGCCGCGACGATCGACCAGATCAGGCCCTTCTTCTCCTCGGGTTCGAGGTGGGCCTGGATCTCCTCGTCTGTGGACTCTTCGGACCCTGACTCCTCCGAGGTGACACCGCGCCGGTCGGCTGCCGTCTCATCCGCCGCACCCCGCCGGTCGGCAGCCGCCTGCTGGTCGCTATACGGGCTGTCCTTGGCCTGATACTCCTTGGCCAGGCCCTTCCCACCGACGTTCGCATACTCGCGCGGGACTCCCTTGCGGATCATGTTCGGCTCGATGAGCTTATCGATGATGAAGCCCGCGATGAGCGCGAGCACGATCGAGGCCGCGATATTGAAGTAGTAGTTCGACACCGGGTTGACCGCTGCGTATTCGGTTCCCGGCAGGGTGTCCATCACCGAGGTGGTGATGCCCGCGAACAGCGCGTCGAGGCTGGTGGGCACGATCGATGTCGAATAGCCGGCTCCGGTGGCGGCGAATCCGCCGATGAGTCCGGCCATCGGATGCCGTCCTGCCGCCTTGAACACGAGCGCGGCCAGCGGCGGGATGATGATGAACGCCGAATCGGCCATGATCGAACCGACGACGCCGACGAATCCGACAGCATAGGGCAGCAGCCATGGCGGGCTCGATCCGAAGGCGATGCGCACGGCCGCGGCGAGCATGCCCGACTTCTCGGCCACACCGACGGCCAGGAGTATCGGCAGCACGGTGGCCAGCGGCGGGAACCCGATGTAGTTGTCCCCCATCGTCGTTGTCAACCACGACAGGCCCTCACCGGTGAAGAGTCCCTTGATGGCGACGGTCTCGTCGCTGCCGGGAATCGACACCGAGACGTCGGCGAGTGCCATGGCCGTCGAGATCGCTCCGGTGAGGAGGAAGAGTCCGAGGAAGAGGGTGAACGGTTCAGGCAGCTTGTTGCCGACCCGTTCGATTCCGTCGAGCATGCGTTGGCCGATGCCGACCTTTCCTGTGGTCGTCGTTGACATGAGCAGTCCTTCTGGTCGGTGGCGAGGGCTGGAGGGTCGAGTTCAGTCGAAGAAGTGTGCGACGTCGATGGCTCCCCCGTCGCGGGTGAACTCCTCGGTCACCTCGGCGGCGAGGGCATCATCGATGAGGAAGTCCAGGGCCGTGCAGGCCAGCCCGTATGCCGCGTCGACGGCAGCGGATTCGGCTGCGGGAGTCTTCGCAGCCTCGGCGAACTCACGGGTGTGCAGGGCCACCTCGGCGTCGGCGGTCTTGATGAGCGGGTGGATGCCGGGGATCCGGTAGGACACGTTGCCGAAGTCCGTGGAGGCGGCGATCGACTCGTCGAGGACGCCGCCGGGCAGCGGGGAACGTCCCCGGTTCTGCTCGTGTTCGGCCCACCGGGCCGTCAGCGCCTGGTTCGTGCGCACCGGCAGCGAGGGCGGGTGTTCGTCCCATTCGACGTCGACACCGGTCCCGGTCATCAGCGCCGCACCCTTCGCGGCGTCCTCGACCCGGTCGGAGAGTTCCTTGAGCGTCTCGGGGAACTTCGAGCGGACATAGCACTGCACGGTCGCGGATTCGGTGATGATCGACGGTCGGGTGCCGCCGTCGCTGATGACCGCGTGCAGACGCGAGATCGGCGGCATCTGCTGCCGCAGCAGGCCGAGCCCCTGGTAGAAGAGGTTGGCCGCATCCAGGGCGTTGCGGCCCATGAACGGCTGCGCCGAGGCGTGGGCGGCGATGCCGGAGTAGGTGACGGTGAGCAGGCGGCGGCCCAGCCACACCTGGTCGGCGCAGTCATAGCCGTACCCGTGGACCATGATGGCCGCGTCGATGCCGTCGAAGGCTCCGGCCCGGGCCATGACCTCCTTGCCCGAGTGTCCTTCCTCGGCCGGGGTGCCGAGCAGCACGACGGTGCCCGGAACCGCGTCAGGGTCCTGCCGCCAGAGGGCGTGGAGAGCGAGGAAGGCGCCGACGCCTGCGGTGGCGATGATGTTGTGCCCGCACGCGTGGCCGATCTCCGGCAGGGCGTCGTATTCGGCGAGGATCGCAATGGTGCGACCGTGCCCGGAGCCGGTGGTCGCGCGCAGGGTGGTGTCGACGCCGAAGAGTCCCGTGTCGACGTCGACGCCGTGGTGCTCGAGCACCTGCGCGATCGCCGCGACGGAGTCGTATTCGACGAAGGCGGTCTCGGCCAGGGAATGGATGGTGTGCAGCAGGTCCGTCAGCTCGTCGCCGGCGTCCTTCAGGGCTGTGGCGATGCCGGTCCGGCTGGCCTCCGGGGCGCCGGTGAACTCCGATTCCCAGGCGTCTGCCCGTGCAGCGCGCACTTCGGTCTGGCGGGCCATCTCGTCGAGGTAGCTCTCATCGGGCGTGGTCGGGTGGCCGAGGTCACGGAGTTCGTTCATGGGACTTAAGCATAGGGGCCGTGCCGCTGCGACACACCGGTGTCCGTCAACGGTCGAATTCGCCGAGGCGGCTTGACGGGAGGAGGCTACGCGGACCCCCGTCGCGGGAAGGCACATCGTCGAGGCGGCGCGGCCGGGAACAGGCACGTGGCCGTGCCAGCGGGATCAGGATCGAACGAGGCGGATGGCCAGGGAGTCGATCTTCGTGACGAGTTCCTCGTCTCCGGCCACAGCCTCTTGGAACCGGCGGACGTCATCCTGCGCCACATCGGTCTCGACGCCGAGGGTGATTCCGAGCTCCGGTCCCCCGAGGTGGACGCTGGAGCTGCTGCCGGGACTGATCGCCAGCTTGGCCAGCCAGGGGAAGGATTCGGCGATGGCACGCAGACGGTGAGCCACCTCGGCGTCGGCCCAGGACGGAGTCCATGGCTGGGATTGGACGAAGGCGAACATGGCCGGTCGGCGCAGCAGGAACGATGACTCGGCGCCGGGGTCGAGGACGACGAGCTGGGACTCGGCTTCGATCGCGCCGAGCACAAGCCGCTCGGATTCGATCGGCACGGGACGGGCATCGGGGTGCCACGCGGTCAGCGGGGGTATCCCGGAGAATCCGGGGGTGCACTCACGTCCGTCCTCGGCCTGGAGACGGACCATCGCCATCTCCGAGGAATTGTCGGACATCAGCCCGTTCTCCCCGACCTCCTGGTCGACGACCATCGGCACGATCGGGGCATAGAGCCGGATCCCGGACAGGGCGGTGACGACCTTCTGGTGGGCCTCCGGGTCCAAGGGCGCTTTCGCAACCTCGGCCAGCGCCTCGAGCAGCCCGGCATCGGCGAGTCCGGAGTCACCGGAGAACGGGTTGGGCTTGAGATCGCGCCCGGCCCAGGCCCGCCCGGCCGAGTCGCTCGGCCCATGCGAATGGTCGGGCCCGTGCGAGTGGTCGGAACCGTTCGGATGGCCCGCGGGCTGCTGATGGCTCGACTGTTCGGGCGCACCGTCGGATCCGTGTGAGTGCGTGCTCACCGGCTCACCGTCCTGCGACGTCGAGGGCTTCTTCGAGGGTGAACTTGCCGGCGTAGAGGGCCTTGCCCACGATCGCGGAGTCGACGCCGTAGGGCACGAGTTCGCGCAGGGCACGCAGATCGTCGAGGCTCGACACGCCGCCGGAGGCGACGATCGGGGTCTCGGTCTTCTCGGCCAGGGTCTTGAGCAGTTCGACGTTGGGGCCCTGCAGGGTGCCGTCCTTGCGCACGTCGGTGACGACGTAGCGGGCGCAGCCGGCGGCTTCGAGGGCGTTGAGCACCTCGTAGAGGTCGCCGCCGTCCTGGGTCCAGCCGCGGGCGGCCAGGGTGGTGCCGCGGACGTCGAGGCCGATGGCGACCTGATCGCCGAAGCGGCCGATCATCTCGGCCGTCCATTCGGGGTTCTCCAGTGCGGCGGTGCCGATGTTGACGCGTTCGGCACCGGTGTCGAGTGCCCGTTCGAGGCTTTCGGTGTCACGGATGCCGCCGGAGAGTTCGACCTTGATGCCCACGGCCTTGACGACCTGGTTGAGCAGATCGGAGTTCGAGCCGCGTCCGAAGGCAGCGTCGAGGTCGACGAGGTGGATCCATTCGGCGCCCCGATTCTCGAAGTCCTGGGCCGCGTCGATGGGTGAGCCGTAGTCGGTTTCGGTGCCGGCTTCACCCTGGACGAGGCGGACGGCCTTGCCGTCGGCGACGTCGACTGCGGGAAGGAGGACGAGCTTGTTCGGGGTGTCTGTCATTGTGACCTTTCTGCGAAGGTGCCCACGGGGTTTGGGCGGATTTTCGGACGGTTCCAGGGTTTCGGGCAATGGTAGTCGGTGTGCTCGGTCAGGAGCTGGGCGCAGGGCCGGATGCGGACGTCGAGCCGGAGAACGTCGCGAGCCAGTTGCGCAGCAGCCGCTGACCGGCCCCGGCGGACTTCTCCGGGTGGAACTGGGCGGCCCAGGTGGTCCCGTCCTCGACGGCGGCGACGAAGTCCTCACCGTGTCGGGCGGTGGTGACGATTGTGCCGGGTGGCGGCTGGGTCGCCGCATAGGAGTGGACGAAGTAGAACCGTTCGTCCTCAATTCCTGCGAACATCGCCGAGGTGGACGGTGCGCTGATCTGCGACCATCCCATGTGCGGGACGACGGGGGCGTTGAGTCCGGTGACGGCACCCGGCCACAGACCGATGCCCTCGGTTTTGACGCCGTGTTCCTCGCCGCGGGCGAAGAAAACCTGCAGGCCCACGCAGATGCCCAACAGCGGTCGACCCTGTTCGTGGCGCTTGCGGATGAGGTCGACGCCTCCGACGTTCTGCAATCCCTCCATGACGGCGGAGAATGCGCCGACGCCGGGGACGAGGAGTCCGTCGGAGTCGTCGATGACGTCGTGATCGGCCGTCAGCGTCACCTCGGCGCCCGCGGCGGAAACCGCGCGCACGGCCGAGCGGACGTTGCCGGCTCCGTAGTCGAGGACAGCGACTGTCGTCATCGTTTCGCTCCCTTGCCGAGCACCGACCAGATCCGCCACAGGGCGAAGAGGAGGACGATGGCTCCGAAGACCGCGACGACCCAGGCGACGGTGTTGCCGCCGATTCCCAGCGCCAGGCCGAAGGCGGTGACCAGTCCCGCGAGGATCGCCACGATGATCCACAACAGAGCTGTTCGGGCCACGGCCGCTCGGCCGGGGCTCATGGTTGCGGCGCTGGCCTGCAGCTTCGTCATCGAACTGGTCTCGATACTGCCGTCGACGTCGTGTGCCGACACGGTCTCGAGCAGGAGGCCCTCGAGCACGTCGGGCAGGTTCTTCAGCGCCAGCCCGGCGGGGACGTCGGATTCGCGAGTGCCGTGGCGGTAGTGCCCGGCGTCGATCTGCTCCTCGCTGCGGACGAGGAGGAGGACCTCATGTTTGCCGGCGAGCTTCGAGATCGCGGCGGCCGCCTCGTTGCCGGAGGCGACATCGGTGTTGCTCAGCACGATGCCGGTGAACTCTCCGATCGGCACGATGGTGCCGGAGATGTTCGACAGCACGCAGGCGGCGGCCAGCTGCTGGGCGACCCCGAAGGGGGTCACGACGACGGTGGTGCTCACAGGACTCCCTTGGTGCTGGGGACGGAATTGCTGCGGGGGTCTTCCTCGACGGCTTCGCGCAGGGCCCGGGCGAAGGCTTTGTACTGGGCTTCGACGATGTGGTGCGGGTCGCGGCCGCGGACGAGGTCGAGGTGGACGGTCAGTCCGCCGTGGAAGGCGATGGATTCGAGCGAGTGTGAGGTCATCGACCCGGTGAAGTGACCGCCGATGAGGTGGTATTGCTGACCTTCGGGTTCGCCTTCGTGGACGAAGTAGGGACGCCCGGAGACGTCGACGACGCACTGGGCCAGGGCCTCGTCGAGCGGGACGGCGGCGAAGCCGTAGCGGCGGATGCCGACCTTGTCGCCGAGGGCCTCCTTGAGGGTCTGGCCGAGCACGATCGAGGTGTCTTCGACGGTGTGGTGGACGTCGATGTGGGTGTCACCGGTGGCGGTGACGTCGAGGTCGATCATCGAGTGCTTCGACAGGGCGGTGAGCATATGGTCGAAGAACGGCACGCTCGTGGAGATCGTCGAGGCACCGGTTCCGTCGAGGTCGACGGACACGGACACCGTGGATTCGGAGGTCGTGCGCGAGTTCTGGGCCTGCCTCATGGAGTGCCTTTCGTCGGGGCGGCTGATGACGGGGTCGGGGTCGCCGGGTTTGGGGCGGTCGTTGGGGTCGACGTTGTCGCCGAGGCGGCGGTCGCGGAATCCGGCTGCTGTAAGAGAATGCTCGGGTCCTCGGCGAGGATGTCGTCGATCGTGCGCAGGAACGCCTCGGTCTCTTCCTCGGTGCCGGCATTGACGCGGGCGTGTCCGTCGATGCCGATGTCACGGATGAGCACTCCGCGGTCGAGCAGCTTCTGCCACAGCTCGGCCGGGGAGGAGATGTTGCCGAAGAGGACGAAGTTCGAATCGCTGTCATGGACGCGGAATCCCACCTCGGCGAGGTGGGCGGACATCCGGTTGCGGGAGTCGATGAGTCGGTCGACGTTGCCCAGCAGCACCTCGGCGTGTTCGAGTGCGGTGCACGCGAGGACCTGCGTGATCTCGGAGAGGTGATACGGCAGGCGGACGAGGCGGAGGACGTCGATGAGTTCGGGGGCGGCGATCGCGTAGCCCAGTCGCAGACCCGCGCAGGCGAAGGCCTTGCTCATGGTGCGGGAGACGACGAGGCGCGGATGGCCTGCCAGCAGGGTCATTGCCGATGACTTCGCGGGTCGGGAGAACTCCGCATACGCCTCATCGACGATGACGATGCCCGAGCAGTTGTCGTAGGCGGCTTCGATGACGTCGAGGCCGATCGAAGTGCCGGTCGGGTTGTTCGGGGTGCAGAGGAAGACGATGTCGGGATCGACGCGTGCGACCTCGGCGGCGACAGAGTCCGCGTCGAGGGTGAAGTCGCCCTTGCGCGCCGAGTCCTGCCAGGTGGCCCCGGTCCCCGTGGTGATGAGCGGGTGCATCGAATACGACGGGGTAAAGCCGAGCACGGTGCGACCCGGTCCGCCGAAGGCCTGGACGATGTGGCTGAGGACTTCGTTCGAGCCGTTGGCGGCCCAGATCATGTCGGGGGTGAGTTCGACCGTGTCGCCGGCACGGTCGTTGACGCCGTCGAGGTAGGTCACGAGGTGTTCGCGCAGCGCGGTGAACTCGCGGTCGGGATACCGGTTGAGACCGGCATAGTGGTCCTCGACTGCGGAGCGCATGCTGTCGACGACGATTTCGGGCAGCGGATAGGCGTTCTCGTTGACGTTGAGCTGGACCGGCACGTCGAGGTGCGGCGCCCCGTACGGCTTGAGTCCGACGAGGTCCGAACGCACTGGCAGAGATTCGATGTTTCCCACGCGATCAGTCTACCGAGAGACACCGTTCGACCACGCGGCGGGTCGGGCCGCGAGACGCCGAGATGGCGAACCTGCCAGGCTCAGTCCGTAACTGCCGACCTCGGGCCTGCCTGACCCAGGGCAGACGGATACACGTCCGACGCCGACCCGATATGGCCCGGTCCGGCGCCCGCCGGGCCGAGGCCGGGTACGGCCTCAGCTGACGGGAACGTCGAGGGTCTGTCCGGGGTGGACGGTCGGGGTCGAGAGATGGTTGATCTCGATGATGTCGGACACGACATCACGGGTGTCGCGGTCGATGCCGAGGTTCGCCGCCACGGTCCACAGCGATTCGCCGTCGCCGACGACGACCGAGTCGGCGGCGATGCCGACGCTCTCGGATTCCGTCTCGGCCACAGCGGCGGCCGAGAACGACTGAGTTGCCAGGAAGAGTGCTCCGCCGATGACGACGAGAGCAATGAGCAGAGTTCTGAGCAGGCGCACCGCCTGACGTCCACGAGTGGTCAGGCGCAGTCCTGTGTTCTGTGCAGACATCGCATTACCTCTTTCATCCGTACGATTCCACCAGTAATCGGTAGAACGTCTGTTCTATTCAACATGCCAATCGAACAAATGTCCAGTCCGACTCGAACATCTATGCGACAATGAGAGGGAACCAGCGTTGTTGATTGATCTGTCAGAACCATCTCAGTCGGCACTGACACGAGATTCTCCGCAGCGGAGAACACGGTGTTCATCGGCAGGGAATAGAACGAAGGGGAACGAGCAATGGTTCAGAACAAACGAGGCAGAGGCAGGCCTCGCAACGAGGATGTCGCCAGCGAGATCGCTGCCGCCCGCAGCGATGACGAAGTGGTGCGGATCCCCGAGGGTTCGACCGGTGAGGGCGATTTCCGCCTCTCCCCCAGGCAGCGTCTCGTGCTCGAGACCATCGAACGCGCTGTCGTCGCCAACGGCTACCCGCCGAGCATGCGTGAGATCGGCAAGGCCGCCGGACTCGCCTCGCTCTCGAGCGTCGCCCACCAGCTCTCACAGCTCGAACGCCTCGGCTACGTCCGTCGCGATCCGAAGCGCCCGCGTGCCATCGAGGTGGTCAACCCCTTCGAAGAGGAGGAGGCGGAGCGCGCGAAGTTCGAGGAGCTGTCGAACAACACGGTGCAGGTCCCGGTCGTCGGTCGCATCGCCGCGGGCGGTCCGATCCTCGCCGAACAGGAGGTCGACGATGTCTTCTCTCTGCCGACCCAGGTCGTCGGCTCGGGCGAGATGTTCCTGCTCAAGGTCGTCGGCGATTCGATGATCGAGGCGGCCATCTGCCACGACGACTGGGTGGTCGTGCGCAAGCAGCACACCGCGGACAACGGTCAGATCGTCGCTGCCCTCCTCGACGGCGAGGCGACGGTGAAGACGCTCAAGCGCAAGGCCGGTCAGCAGTGGCTGATGCCGCAGAACGAGAACTACGAACCCATCGACGGCACCTACGCCCAGATCATGGGCCTCGTCGTCGCGGTCATCCGCCGCCTCTGACCCGCCCTCCGGCGAGAGCCACTCCCGCCGCTGAATCGAACGCCCGCGACCACTCGGTCGCGGGCGTTCGTGCTATTCCGGCTCAGCGTCGGCGGGCTACTCTGACTCAGCCTCGGCGAGGCGGCTCAGGCTCGTGCGCACGAGCTGCGCGTTCGTCGTCGGCCACATCGGCGGCATCGAGTTGACGAGGAACCCGGCATAGCGTGCCGAGCGCAGCCGTGAGTCGAGGACGGCGACGACTCCCCTGTCACCGGTCGAGCGGATGAGCCTACCGGCACCTTGGGCCAGTCGCAGGGCGGCATGGGTCGCGGACACGGCCATGAAGCCGTTGACCCCATGCTGATCGGCGTCCCTTGCCCGCGCCTGCATGAGCGGGTCATCGGGGCGGGGGAACGGCAGCCGGTCGATGATGACGAGTCGGTTCGTCCGACCCGGCACATCGACGCCCTGCCACAGCGACATCGTGCCGAACAGGCACGTCTGGTCGTCAGCAGTGAACTGGGAGACGAGTGCGGGCAGACCGTCATCGCCCTGGAGCAGAATCGGGAAGTCGAACTTGTTCCGCAGGTGCTCGGCTGCCGCGTTCGCCGCGGCACGGGAGGAGAACAGGCCGAGAGCTCCGCCGTTCGAAGCCCTGACGAGTTCTTCGAGCTCGGTCAGCGTCTCCTCGCTCAGCCCGCTGCGACCGGGTTTGGGCAGGTGGGAGGCGACGTAGAGGATGCCCTGCTTGCCGTAGTCGAAGGGCGAGCCGACATCGAGGCTGTCCCATTTCGGCGCATCGGGGCCGAAGAGTCCCAGCGAGGCTGCGACCGCGTCGAAGTTCCCGCCCAGGGACAGGGTCGCCGAGGTGGCCACGACCGTGGATTCCTCGAAGATGCCGTTGCGCATGGTTCCGGCCACGCTCAGGGGTGCGACGACGAGGTTCGTCGTCTCCTTCTCTCTGAACGTCGACCGTGAGAGCCAGATGACGTCGTTCTTGCCCGGATCGCAGAAGCGTTCGGCGAGTTCGAAGATCTCCTGGCAGCGGGCCTTGGCCATCTGCCGTCCGGCGTCGGCCTCTTCGGTCTTCCCGCCGATGTCGTTGATGATCTGACGTGCGGAGTCGCGGATCTGTGCCAGTGCCAGTCCGAGCGCCTCGCTCATGTGCAGGATGAGCCCCTCGGGCACCGAGGACTGAGCGCGTTCGAGTGCCGCCGCCGCGGAGTCGAGCAGGGACACGACGCCGTCCTGGACCGTGGTGTGTTTGCGGACCGAGGAGGTAGCGGCCGAGAGCATGCTCGTGTTGATCTGACCCGACAGGGCGTTCGTCACCCGGTCCTTGAGTTCGTGCGCCTCGTCGATGATGATGACGTCGTGGTCGGGCAGCACGTTCGACTCACCGAAGGCGTCGATGGCGAGCAGGGCGTGGTTGGTCACGACGATGTCGGCCTCGGCGGCCTTGTTGCGGGCGATCTCGGCGAAGCATTCGGTCACCAGCGGGCAGTTCGCGCCGAGGCAGTCGAAGGCGTTGACGGACACCTGTGACCAGGCACGGTCGCTGACGCCGGGCAGGAGGTCGTCGCGGTCACCGGTGTCGGTGGTCTTCTCCCAGGTGCGGATCCGTTGGATCTCCTCCCCCAGGCCCGATCGTTCGGAGGGTTTGCGCCCCGCCTCGGCGTCGGCACCGAGGTCGAAGAGCATTCCCTCGCCCTCGTCCGGGTAGCCGCCGGAGAGCTTGTGCTTGCACACATAGTTCCGGCGCCCCTTGAGCAGAGCGGCCCGTGGCAGCGGATCGAGATCCTTCTTCACGGCCTTGAACAGTCGCGGCAGGTCGCGGTGGATGATCTGCGTCTGCAACGCCAGGGTCGCCGTGGACACGACGACCTTGCCGCCGGTGCGGGTGACGTATTCGGCCGCGGGGACGAGGTAGGCCAGGGACTTTCCCGTGCCCGTGCCGGCCTGGACGAGAAGGTGGATTCCCTTGTCCACCGCCGAGGCGACCGCTTGGGCCATCTCCTGCTGACCGGTGCGTGTCGAACCGCCGATCGCCCCGACAGCCGACTCGAGGAGCTCTTCGACCGTCACTGATCGATGACCAGGTCCGGACGCTGGAATTCACGCAGCTCGTCGACGATTTCGGCCGGGACCTTCGCCTGCAGGCTCGTGCCCTCCGCGCCGTGTTCTTCGTGTTCGACGGTGCCGAGAGCGTAGATCTTCGACACGAGGTCCCCGCGCTCATATGGAATGAGCACGGTGATGTCGATGTCGGGGGCGGGCAGGCGCTCCTCGATGGCTTCGACGAGTCCGTCGATTCCGTTCTCCGCGACCGCGGAGACGAACTGCGCCTGCGGATATTCCGCGCGCAGACCGGTGATCACAGCCTCCTCGGCGAGGTCGGACTTGTTGAACACGAGCAGCTCGGGGATCTCTTCGGTCTCGACGTCCTTGAGGACGTCGCGCACGGCCTGGATCTGTCCGTGCGGATCCGGGTGGGAGGCGTCGACGACGTGGAGGAGGAGATCCGAGCCGGCGGCCTCCTCCAGGGTCGAGCGGAAGGCTTCGACGAGCTGGTGGGGCAGGTTGCGGACGAAGCCGACGGTGTCGGTGTAGGTGAAGGTGATGCCGTCGGCGGTCCGGGCCTGTCTCACGGTCGGATCGAGGGTCGCGAACAGGGCGTTCTGCACCATCACCTCGGCGTCGGTGAGGCGATTGAGCAGGGAGGACTTGCCGGCGTTCGTGTACCCGACGATCGCGACGGAGGGCACATGGTTCCGCGCGCGGTTCTTCCGCTTCGTCTCCCGCGATGGGGCCATGTTCGCGATCTCACGGCGCAGCTTCGACATACGGGTGCGGATGCGGCGGCGATCGAGCTCGATCTTCGTCTCACCGGGTCCGCGGGAGCCGATTCCGGCACCGCCGGCGACACGGCCGCCGGCCTGACGGGACAGCGATTCGCCCCAGCCGCGCAGGCGGGGCAGGAGGTATTCGAGTTGGGCGAGTTCGACCTGGGCCTTGCCCTCACGGGACTTCGCGTGCTGGGCGAAGATGTCGAGGATGAGGGCCACACGGTCGACGACCTTGATCTTGATGACGTCCTCGAGTCCGCGCCGCTGGCTGGGGGCGAGTTCGGAGTCGATGATCACGGTGTCGGCACCGACGGCGGCGACGATCTCGGCGAGTTCCGCGGCCTTGCCCTTGCCGAGGTAGGTGCCGGGGTCCGGCTTGTCACGGCGTTGGATGAGCGCGTCGAGGACCTCGGAGCCGGCGGTCTCGGCCAAAGCTGCGAGCTCACGAATCGAGTTCTCGGCCTCGGCCTGAGTGGTGTTCCAGATTCCGGCGAGCACGACGCGCTCGAGCCTGATCTGACGGTATTCGACCTCGGTGACATCTTCGAGCTCGGTGGAGAGTCCGGCCACACGGGTGAGTGCGGCACGTTCGGCGAGGTCGAACTGGTCGTCCTCGTGGGTGGTGTCATGATCGCTCAGCGCCTGGGCGCTGCGGGAGAGCACACGGTCGAGCATCGCGTCGCGACGCTCCTTGTCTTCAGACGTCATTCATTCCTTTGTTCGTGTACCGCCCGCACGTGACAAAGCGTGCGGGGGTCGTCATTCTTCGCACCGGCGGTGGTGCTGTGCACCAGAGACGGTGTCTATCAATTCTCCCACAGCCGTCTAGACTGAAGTGGTGTCAGAGCACTATTTCACCGAATCGCCGAGCAGCGAGGCCAAGACCCGGCAGTTGAGCCTCGATCTGGGCGGCCATGATGTCACCGTCGAAACCGTATCAGGCACCTTCTCACCCACGCGCCTCGACCTCGGCACGGCCGTGCTGCTGCGGCATCTGCCCGAGCCTCCGGCCGGGGATGTGCTCGACCTCGGCTGCGGTTGGGGGCCGATCGCGTTGCATACGGGACTGCAGGCCACCGACGCCGAGGTGGACGTGCGGGTGTGGGCACTCGACGTCAATTCCCGGTCACTTGAGACGACCGCGGCCAATGCCCGCAGGTTGGGTCTCGATTCGATCCGCACCGTCACCGCCGATGAGATCCCCGCTGATCTGCAGTTCGCCGCGATCCGGTCCAATCCCCCGATCCGCATCGGCAAGGAGGCGCTGCACGAACTGCTCGAGACGTGGTTGCCGCGCTTGGCGCCGGACGGTCGCGCGGATCTGGTGGTGTCGAAGAATCTCGGCGCCGATTCCCTGCAGAAGTGGATCGCAGGGATGCTGGGCGACGGGTTCGAGGTCACACGAACGGGGTCATCGAAGGGCTTCCGCGTGCTCACCGTCAACCGCGACTGATCTCAGCTGATCGTGCCGCTGGCGACGAGGACGGCGGGTCCGGCGAGGCTGACGCGGCCGCTGGTGCCTTCGGGGTTCGGATCGATCTCGATGCGCAGCTGGCCGCCGGGGACGTCGACTCGCCACTGCAGCGGTGACTTCTCTCCTGCCCAGTGGTGGGCGGCGATCGCGGCGGCGCAGGCTCCGGTGCCGCAGGAGCGGGTTTCGCCGACGCCGCGTTCGAAGACGCGCATGCGCAGGGCGCCCTCTCCCCCGGCCACATCGGAGCGGGCCGGTTCCATGACGATGTATTCGACATTGGATCCCTGGCCGGGAACCGGGTCGAGCACAGGTGCGTCACGGAGATCGGCGGCACCGAGTTCGGAGTGTTCGGCCAGAGCGACGACGGTGTGCGGATTGCCGGTGGCGATGCGCAGACCCGGACGGGCGACCTCGATGCCGCCGGTGGTCACGAGCACGGAGCTCGACGGGTCGAGCGACCACTCGCCCATGTCGATCGTGTACCAGGCGTCGCCGGCCGAACCGGGAACGGTGGTACGGGCGCCGACGACATCGTCGCCGGTCTGGACTCCGAGGGCGGGGTTGAGCGTGGTGCGCACGGTCTTGATGCCATCGCGGGTGCCGACGAGGATGTCACGAGTGTCGGCGGGAACACGTCCGCTGGTGACGAGCGCGTGAGCGAAGACGCGGACGCCGTTGCCGCACATCTCGGACAGGCTGCCGTCGCTGTTGTAGTAGTCCATGAACCATTCGGCACCGGCTTCGGCCTGTTCGGCTGCACCCGGGATGCCGCTGGCGGCCGAGCGGACGATGCGGATGATCCCATCGGCGCCGAGCCCGGCCCGCCGATCGGCCAGCGTGGCCACGGTTTCGGGGTGCATCTCGAGGCGGCTGTCGTCGTCGGAGAGGAGGACGAAGTCGTTCTGAGTGCCGTGTCCCTTGACGAACTCGGCTTCGGCCCAGGCGGCGAACGGAGAATCCGGGGTGCTCATGTCTCCATCCTATCGGTGAGGCGACGGCGAACGATACAGTCGGCGTTCAGGACCGAAGTGGGTCAGCCTCGGAGTTGTGGCATGCCTCCTTGATTGGCGGAGCCATGTCAGAACCGCGCTGATCACGACGGCCGCTCGATAGGTGATCGCGAGCTTGTCGTATCTCGTCGCTAACCCTCGCCACTGCTTGACGTAGGCAAACGAACGCTCAACAACGTTGCGGTTCCGATAGACACCGGCATCGAACACTGGCGGTCGTCCACCTTTGCTGCCGCGCCTCTTCCTGGTCGCGATCTGATCCTTCTTCTCCGGGATCACCACCCGAATACCGCGGGCGCGCAGGTAGTCGCGGTTACCTTTGGACCCATAAGCACAATCAGCCAGCGTCCGGACGTGTGCGAGGACGACCGCTACCAGCCTGTGGCACTCGGATATCAGCCAGCACCTGCGGCAGAATCACCCCGTCATGTCGCTGTCCGCCGGTGACCACGACAGCCAAAGGCCGACCTTTACCGTCGACGGCATGGTGGATCTTCGTCGTCAGCCCACCACATGAGCGACCGATGCCGTGTCCGGGCGGCTCACACTCCTGATCGGGCAGATTCTTGTAATTCTACGCAGCCCCCTGTGTCCTGGTCAGGGCGCGTCGTCTTCGTCGCGTGCTGGTGGGCACGGTTGATGGTGCCATCGACGGAGACGTTCCAATCGATGTCACCGACAGCATCAGCAGCAGAAAGCACCTGGGCCAGGACTCGGTCCCAGGTGCCGTCGGCGGCGTAGCGGCGGTGGCGTTTCCATACTCTCTGCCAGGGTCCGAAGTGCTCACGAGGCAGGTCGCGCCAGGCGATGCCAGCTCGGTAGCGGTAGACGATTCCCTCGACGATTCGGCGGTTGTTCTCAAACGGTCGGGCTCTTTTACCGCCGTTCGAGGGCAGGAGTGGTTCGATCTTCTCCCACTGCTCCCTAGCCCCACCTCACGGGTGCATCCGCGCGCCTTTCACCACCCGATCGACACCATTCTTCGCACCGCGCAGGGCTACCCCGACGAGGTTGAGCTCCTCCGCCGGGACACCGGCGACGGCAGCCCGGTTGGCTGCGTCGTGGCCGGTGGAGAACAGTTCCTCGGTATAGATCGCCGTCGGGATTCCGCGTCCCATTGCCTTCGCCCGGATCGAGGCGAGCTTGTCCCGATCGGCGGTCATCACCATGACCGGCTGGCGCAGCATCGGCAGGTAGTCATTGCCGTCGGCGTCCCGGTAGTTCTCCCCGACCAGGCCCTCATCAATCGTGGCGATTCCGGACATCAGGAAAGCGGTGACGTTGAGTTCCTGCCACGGCTGCAGATCGTCGCGAAGGACGACGACGACCTTGGTGTCGAACCGGACCGGAGCGGTGGGGCCCGTGGTCGGGTTCTTGGTGGTCGCCTCGGCGGAGGTGGGCTGATCTTCGGTCTGATCTGTGGAATTCGTGTTCTCGTGCATGCATCCAGCATTGCCGACCGCGGCACCGCCGGTCTTGTACATTTGTTGCATGGTCGACGTCATCCGCGCGTGGCACCCGGCGGTCCCGCAGGTGCAGGAAGTCCTGCACGCCCGTTTCGACCATCACGCCTACCCCGCGCACACCCACGATTCGTGGACAGTGCTGCTCATCGACGACGGCGCCGTGACCTATGACCTCGACCGTCACGACCACATTGCCACTCCCACAGCCGTGACTCTGCTGCCGCCGCAGGTGCCCCACGACGGCCGTTCCGCACTGACTGACCAGGGCTTTCGCAAACGCGTGCTCTACCTCGATGCCGATTGGCTGCCACCTGCCACCATCAACGCTGCGACCGATTCGCCCACCCTGCTCGGCGCCGATGCGCGGAGCACCGTCACCGACATCCACGCCGCCCTCGCCGATCCCGCCGATGCCTTCGCCGCCGAATGCGGAGTGCTGGCCCTGCAGGAGATCGCGAATTCCCGACTCGTCCCCGCCGCCGAGACCGCGCCCGATGCGCCGCTTGCCCGACGTCTGCGCGAAATGCTCGATGATCGTCTGCTCGAGTCCTTCACCATCGCCGAGGCGGCCGCCGAGCTCGCCGCCCACCGCAGCCACCTGGTGCGGGTGTTCACCACGACGTTCGGGATCGCACCCCACCGGTATGTCATCGGCCGCCGGGTCGATCGCGCCCGCCGGCTTCTCCTGGCCGGGCATTCCCCCGCCGAGGCGGCCGCGGAGTCAGGATTCCACGATCAGGCCCATCTCACCCGCCATTTCCGCTCGACCCTGGGCACGACACCCGCCATATTCTCCAGACGGTAGAGGGCGGAGCCGATATCGATTCGGCTCCGCCCTCTGCTCGGATCAGATACGAGACTGCATCACAGCAGGTCGGTCTTCCGTCGCCTCGACACGAGGATAGCGGCGATTCCGCCCCCGACGAGGATCACGCCGAGGAGGCCGAAGGTCATCGCTCCAGCGGCGCCTGTCCTCGGAAGACGAGAGCCGTCGCTGCCGCGGTCGTTTCCTCCGCTGGTGCTTCCTCCTCTGTCGCTCGCGAATCCATCTGCTGAGGTGTTTCCGCCCGCGGACGTGCTCGACGCAGTACTGCCCGCGTTCGAGGTCGTCGCGGCCGAGTCATCAGCGTCCGGATCAGCTGCGGTCGAGTCGCCAGCACCCGGATCAGTCGCCGCATTGGCATCCGGATCGGCCGTTGCCTTGGCATTGGTGTCCGTCGAAGCTGTGTCCTGGCCGCTAGGATCGGCCGATGCCGAGTCCTGGCCGTCCGAATCGGCAGTGGCGTCCGCATCCTTTGACTCCTCGTCCTTGCCGTCCGGGTCAGTCGAGGCATCGTCACCACCGTTGGGATCGGTCGAAGCTTCGGCATCTGACTCCTTCGATGCGTCGGGGTCGGCGGCAGCATCTGGGTCAGTGGAAGCGTCCGCATCAGGCGACGCGTCGGAATCTGCGGACGCATCAGGATCGGTGGAAGCATCCGCGTCTGAACCCGGGTCTGCGGAGGCTTCGCCGTCCGGATCGGCACCAGCTCCGACGTCCTCCTTGTTGACGATGTCGGAGAACGCCACGTCCCGCTTATCACCGGTGATCGTCACGGTCTGTGTCTCGTCAGTGAGCACATATCCTTCGGGAGCGCGGGTCTCCGTCATGGTGTAGTCGCCCCAGGCCAAGTCGGTCACTTCGAACTGCCCGGCCGCCTCATCGGCGTCGAGCTCTCCGTTGTCGGCCACGACGAAGTCCTCGCCGTCCGGACCCGTCAAGGTGAATTCCGCACCGGCCAGCGCTTTGCCGTCCTCGTCGACCTTGTTCCAGCTCAGTGCTCCGGGGATCTGTTCGTTGACGATCCGACAGGTGATGATCGCGTCCGTGTCGACAGTCTCGGTCAATTCGAATCCGTCGGCGATGTTTCTGGTGCCGACGTCGCGTCCGTCTGCGGTGCAGTGCGCGTTTGAACCGGACTGCTGCTGCAGTCGGTAGCCTTCCTGCTGCTTCTCCGAGGCCCGTACTCCTTCGGCCGGGGTCTGCAGTTTGAAGCTCACCGTCCCGGCCGCATCGGTGGTCTTCTCGACCCCGTCTACCGAATCCGGGGACGAGATCGTCCAGCCCTCGCCCGGGTATTTCGCGGTGCTCTTCGCATGTTTGCCGACCCCCGGGTCGATGAGTTTGGTGACGTTGAGAGTTCCGCGGCAGCTCTTCGTGGCGATCTCACGGAGCTGTTCGGCCAATTCGGAGTAATCAGAGACCACATAGTAGTCGTCTCCTGAGGTCTGGCCCGAGACCAGCTTGATGTTGCCCTCGTTGATCTCGCTGCCCACTCCCAAACCGACGACCTTGGTACCTTGAGATTTCAGCGCATTCGCCGATTCGATGGCTTTATCGATGTCGATCTGATCGGTTCGCGTACCGCGGTCGGTATTGCCCTGTTCGGACCCCGGCACCCCGTATGCCGTGGGCTTGCCGTCGGTGACGAACAGCACCAAGTCGTGGTTCGTGCCGCCCAGCTGCCCGAGCCCGCGGTCCCAGTTCGTGCCTCCCGAATCCTGCGGAACCCGCCGAAGCGCGTCGATCTGCTCATTGAGTTCGTCCACTGAGTCCGAGGTTGCGACAGACGTACTGTTGATCGGCGCATTGGTGCCGTCGGGTCCGAACGTCGCAAACGAGTTGACAGACACTCTGCTGGGAGTCCCCGAGAGACCGCTGACGACAGATTTGGCGGCCGACTTCGAATCGTCGACGTCTCGATCGGACAAGGAATTCGACAGGTCGAGGACGACCCCGATATCGAGGCCGCATTTGTCGGCCAATGAGGGGTTCGGCAGGGGTTCTGCCGCGGCCTGTGCCGGCGCGACGGCTGCACCGAGGAATGCGAACGAGGCAAGAACGGACGATGCGAGGATCGCGGCTCCGTGCTTCGTCAGAGGATGTCGCTTCAGAGACAAGGGTTGGCTCCTTCAGAAAAAGCCGTCACCTGCACATTCGACGAATGCCAGGTAAGCGGATGCACTGACTATGGGGGTGCAAGGCGGCCCTGTAGCCACGTGGTTCTACAGGGCCGCCTCGGGCGAGTCCGGGACTCGGAGGGGACCCGAATCGGCTGTTGTCCAACTGCCGGCTCAGGCTCAGAGCGATCGTGGGTCTTGACCTCTCCATAGACTGAGACCTGCGCGCGGAGGCTTTCGTTCGCGAGTTCCAGAAGTTTCTTCCGGAGCACGAGGACAAGGTCTTCGGTCGTGTGTCCGGCCGAATTGAAATTGCTCAGTCACACGTGGGCCTTCCTGCGCATGCGGCCGAGAATGCGTCGCCGTGCACCCAGACCTGGGTGATTGGGAAGCTGGGTTCTGCTCCTGTAGAGTTCTTCCACTCACCCTGAAATGCCCCGAACTGTCCCCGAACTCACAGTTGAGGTCCCTCATGCAGTCTCCCCATCGACGTCCGCGCCTTACTTTCGAGGCGATGATCCGATGACCGAAGCGTGGTCGTCATCGGCCGATAGTTCCCGCTCCCCTTTCGGACTGCCGCGCCCGGGCAGCGAACTCAGCGACTCCGACCTCTGTGCCCGCATCCGTGACCACCGGCCCGAATCAGCAGCCGCACGGGCAGCCTATGGTGAGCTCTATGCCCGACATCGGCTGCCCGCACTGCATTTCGCACTGCGCCTCAACCGTGATCGTGCGCAAGCAGAAGATGCCGTCGCCGAGGCTTTCGCCAAGATCTGGCGCGCCTGGGGACAGGGGAAAGGACCTGATGAGTCGTTCAAGGCATACCTCATGGCCGCGGTGCGCTCCGAATCGTACCGGCGCACGGCGACAGCCCGTGCCACAACGATCGTCGAACCCGATGTGCTGACGTTCCTCGCAGACAGCGAACCGGGCGATCACGCCGCCGAGGTGGCTGAGCGCGATCAGCTGGGCCGTGCTTTCAGGGCCCTCCCCGACACCTGGCAGAACGCGCTCATTCTCATCGACATCGACGGGACACCGACCGCTGATGCAGCCGAGAAGATGGAGCTGTCGCCGAATTCCTTCAGCTCGCTTCTGCGTCGTGCCCGAGAGGGGCTCCGGGCCGCCTATCTGCAGGGACACGTCGAACCCAGTGCACCTGAATGTGCGGAGTACTCCTCCGAGCTTGCGCGTTTCGTGCGCCGGCAGCTGAGCCCGAAACGCTCCGAAGCGATCGAGACCCATCTCAGCCACTGCGGTCACTGCCGCCGTCAGTCCTTCAAGCTCCGCAGCGTCAATACGACGTTCCAGGCATGGATCACGCCCGCTGCTCTCGCTGCCGCGCTGATCGAATGGGGCCATTTCCCGGAAGCAGCTGTGCTGCTGACGGGAGCAGGAACGGCGAACGTCGGGCCCGAAGGGCAGTCGGGTGCGATCGCCGCGGAGCCGCACTCAAGTCCGGCAGCCGCAGTTTCGAAGAGTACCACCGGCACAGCGGCTGCGGGCGGCTCCGGAGGCAGCACCACCGGAATCGCGGCCGGGGCGTCGGCGGTCAAAGTCGCCATCGCGAGCATCGCCGCCAGTGCCGCCATCGCGGCCGGTGCCGCCACACTTGTGAATCTTCAGAGCGACCCTGCCCCACAGTCTGCTGCTGCGGCAGAGACTTCCTCCGCGCATGCTGGCTCACCGAAGACGACGCCTTCTTCAGTCTCTCCACCGCACGCTGCTGGGCCGGCCGGAAGCGATGAGAGAGGTGAGAGTTCGGACGAACGCGAGCAGAACGCCGCTGAGCGCTCCGCTTCACGCGAGGAGGAGCGGTCGCGGGCCTCTAGGGAGAACACTCAAGAGCCCGCCCCGCAGGATAAGACCCAGACCCCCTCCTCGTCCGACCGGCAGCAGCCGAGGGACGATGACGAAGAGCAGGGACCCGCCGAGGCTCCGCCTGCCGAACCGGATGAGCCCTCATCCGAAACGACCCCAGAGACTGCCGAACCCACACCGGCCGAGGAGCCGACGGTCTCGAGCGAGCCCAGCCCAGAACCGAGCAGCACTCCTTCGGCCCCAGCAGAACCGAGTTCCGACTCCTCATCGAAATCGTCGGAAGCCACTGACGATGCGGCTGCGAACGGCGACGCGGGCTCCTCGACCGCGCCCAGCGAACCGGATGCGGGGGTCGACTCGAGCTCAGAAGCAGTCGCAGACGCAGACGATTCGACTGCAGCAGATGCTTCTGACACCTCAGACGCCGACGGAGAAGACCCTGACGAAGGATCCCACTGTCACGTCGTCGGCTGGTGGGAGTTCTGCCACTGATCCACCGCCGAAGACGGAGAACTCAGACTGCTCGCGGTGGATCGATCGTTCCGGTGCCTCTGACAACTGGCCGGCAGGCGGCCGCCTCCCCGCAGACGATTCTCACGCAGTCACCTCTGCTGAGCGCGGTGGGCGTAGGCCACAGCCTCGGCGCGGCTGCGCACGCCGAGTTTGCGGTAAAGCGCAGACAGTCGGTTCTTCAGCGTACCCGGCACCACTCCGAACTCACGGGCGATCTGCGCGATCGACTTCGATGAGTCGATCGCGAACAGCCGCGACTGCTCGGTCGGCGTGAGATCGGTCTGGAAGTCCGGGGACACCGGAGAAGTCTCCGGCAGCTCGAGCAGACGCTTCTGCAACACGGCCGACGTGATCTCCGCAGAATTGAACGACCGCGCCACGGCCACCCACTCGGAACGATCGGCCGAAGCGGGAATGAGCGCATCCCGGGCCGCCTTCGACAGCTGAGTGACAGCAAGCACCGAAGCCGTGATCGCACAGTAGGCGAGCATGTCGACGAAGGCCTCCAGCACCTCGGCGGAACGGCCCTCATGGTGGAGAATGTCGGCACGCAGAGCCATGGCGGAGCTCTTGAGCCTGGGCCCCTCATCGCCCGCCAGCACCTGTCCTGTGGCGGTCCACAGGGGATCGTGCTGCCCGAAGACGAAGGCCTGACGAGCCTTGACGACCGAGTACCCCGGACTCTGCGGGCTCTCCACGAGCAGCTTCGCCGCGGCCGAGGCTCGCCCTTCATACACAAAGCACAGACTTCTCAGCACGTGCGGAATGGGCCCCAGGAATTGGGTGGGCTTCGCCTGGGCGAGTGCGATGAGGATCTGCCCGGCCGCATCGAGATCGAGCCGGTCCAGGCTGCGCATCAATTCGATGCACAGGGCCGTATATTCGTCCGGCAACGCGGCCATTCCGAATCTGCGAGCGTCCTCACGTGCCCGTTCCAGGTTGCGGTCCATGTCAGATCCGTGCCCATGTCCCATTCCAGCCAGGGCTGTCTCCACGAGCCACGCAAGCAGCGGATGCGGCGAGTTCGGGGCGTAGATCTCGGCGAACTGGACGACCCGCTGGAGCACGCGCATCGCTTCGGGGAAGCGACCAGCCACGACCAGATTCCGCCCGTGCTCGAGGTTGAGTTCGGCCTGCAGCATGAGCGTGGGCCCCGGCTCTCCCTCGCCCACGTGGCGCAGACGTTCCCGTCCCACCTCGATGACGTTCAACGCGGCTTCGTTCTCCCGGTTGAGCCGATGCGTCCGCGCTTCGAGCATGGTCACCACGGTCACCTCGTCGGCGGTGAGTCGATGTTCGGTCTCGGCGGACAGGAGTACGTGCATCTCGGGCAGCACAATGCTGGAGAAATCGGTGGGCGAGACCAGTGTCGGCACAATGTAGGTGCCCAGACGCGTGCGGGTCGAGTCGATGCGACGGGCGGCGCTGCGGGCCAGGGTGAGGATCGGGTTCTTCGCCAGCACATCCTCGGGGACGCTGAGGTAGGTCTCGATGGCGCTGGGCACATCGATGAAGACGTTGACCGAACGGCGCGCCCATCCCCGTTCGAGCACGTGCCAATCACGGAGCTCGAGGACGAGTTCGACGACCTCGGTCAAGCCTTCGCGTCTGTCCGAACGCTGTCGGCCGATGGAATCGGAGACCGCCGCGCCGAGAGCCTCGCGCGGACTCTTCTCGGCAAGATTCGCGTCGAGAGCGGTGACTCGACGCATGAGTGCGCGGATGAGGTCCGGGACCGTGAACACCACATCGGCGGCAGACGCGGTGAGCAGGCCCTCTGCGGTCAGCAGCGAAGTGAGCTCCTCAGGTGTGGCCGAGGTCGCCACCTCTGCGGCAGCGAAGGCGGCGTGGACCAGATCGACCATGCTCGGGGGATCTGCGGTGTCCAGGAGAAGAGGGCGAGTAGATAGAGCGCGGCAGATTCGCGGGAGCCTGCGCCCACGGTCGGAGTCAGTTCCGGGGACGGCATTGCGACGGTCCGATCCGGGTCGGTGTCGCCCGCAGGCAGTCCCGCTTCGACTCGGGCCCGGACGAGGGAGGCGGCAATGCGGGTGCGACCGCCGCTCGCGCGGAAGACCTGCTCCAGCTCGGACTCGGAGAGCGTGCTGAGCAAGACCTCACATAAAGGAGACATGCCCTGGTCCCGAGCGGCGTTCAGGACCGACCGAGGACCTCGAGTGCGGCTGCGAGGTTCGCTTCTGGGTTGACTGAGGTGCCGTCGATCCAGTGGATGCGCGGGTCTCGGCGGAACCAGGTGTCCTGCCTGCGGGCGAACTGTCGGGTCCTCACCGTCGTCTCCTCCTTCGCCTCCGCTGCGGTGAGCTCACCGTCGAGGTGGCGTCGGATCTGTGCGTAGCCGATCGCCCGCGAGGCGGTCTTTCCCTCAGCGAGGCCGACATCGAGCAGGCGCCGGACCTCATCGACCCAACCCATCTCCCACATCGCTTCCACGCGTGCCGCGATGCGCTCGTGGAGGACTGGACGGTCCATGCTCAAACCCAGGTGGATCGTCGGTTCGATCTCCTGATAGTCAGGCAGCTGCGCACTGAAGGGTCGCCCCGTGAGCTCGATGACCTCGAGGGCGCGGGCGATGCGCCGCTGATCGTTGACGGTGATCTTCTCCGCTGCCGCCGGGTCGAGTGCCGCCAGCCGCTGATGCATCCGCCACCGGTCGTCGGCGACCTCGGCCTCGAGCCGGGCGCGGACTTCGGCGTCGGTGCCGGGGAATTCCATGTGGTCAACGGCGGCACGGACATAGAGCCCGGATCCGCCGACGAGGAAGGGCTGCCTGCCGCGGTCACGGATCTCGGCGATGGCCTCCCGCGACCGCGATTGGAAGTCTTGGACGTTCGCTTCTTCGGTGACATCGAGGAAGTCGATGAGATGGTGCGGAATGCTGCGCCGTTCACCCACGGGCAGCTTCGCGGTGCCGATGTCCATCCCCCGGTAGAACTGCATCGAATCCGTGTTGATGATCTCCCCGCCGAGGTGGCCGGCAAGATCGAGCGCCAGATCCGACTTCCCCGTGGCAGTGGCACCGACGACGGTGATGATCGGCCGCCGGTCGTCGTTCACAGGCTCAGTCATCGTCATCTCGCGTCAAGGTGCTGGTTCCGCAGATAGAACGCACCTCGTGCACCAGTTCATCGAAGACGAGGTCGAATGGCGACAGTCTGGCATTCGCGCTGGTGAGGCTTCGGATTCCTGCTTCGACCACGGTGAGGTCGGCGTGGACACTGTGTGCTTGGGAGCAGAGCACGAGGAGGCGACCTGTGTCGACCGCGGCAACGGGGTCCGATGTGGTGGTGAGGGAGCGATCTGAACGCGGACGGGCAGCGTTGCCCGAGCTAAGGTCCGAAGGACCGGCGGCAGTGAGTGCCTCAACGAGTGCTGCGTCGAACTCAGCTGCCCCGTCGACCGGTGCCAACGGCGCATCGTCCGTGGCCGCTCCGGACAGGTCGAGCGGCAGGAGCAGGTTCTCGCTGCTGCCGATCGGACCGACCGCCACCTCGGCGGCGTGAGCGTGAAGCAACGCGATGATGACAGCTGGGGCGGCCGCCTCGGCGATCTGACGCTCTGTCGGTGTCAGTGATTCGACGGCCTCGACCCATTCTTCGCCTGTGAGGAGCCGGCCGGTCTCCATGTCGATTCCGCGGTCGATGCCCCACCCTCCGAGTCCTGCCACCGGCGGCAGGGTCTCGATCGGCAGCGCCCACGATTCCTCGGTGCGCAGCACCTGCCGGATGGTTTCGCGCAACTGTGCGATCCGCGGCGGTTCGCTGCGGTCGATGTCGTCGAGCAGCACCGGGGCCGCGGGGATGAGGGCGCAGGTGCCCATCTCAGGCGCGGGGGCGGATGGTCGGCATGCCGAGGTTGGTCGTGCCGGCCGCGGCCTGCCCGGGGGTGGGCGCTCCGCAGCTGTCGGCCTGTGCCCGGTCGTAGGCGTCGCCGGCGCGGGACGGGCGCACCGAGTAGCCGGAGTCGGCGAGGAGGAAGTAGGGCTTCGCCTCGGTGACGGTGGCGGTGACGAAGTCACCCGGGCGGGGCAGCTCGGCGCTTTCGGGGATGCCGACGTGGACGAGGCGGTTGTCGGCGGCGCGTCCGCTCAGGCGCGGGGAATCGTCATGCGGCAGCTTCGTGACGAGCACCTCGACCTCTCGGCCGATCTGCTGCTTGTTCTCGTCCCACGCGATCTCGTCTTGGAGAGCGGTGAGGCGTTCGAAGCGTTCCTGGACGACTTCCTTGGGCACCTGGTCGTCCATCGTGGCCGCCGGTGTGCCGGGGCGGATCGAGTACTGGAAGGTGAATGCCTGGGAGAACCTGGCACGGCGGACGATGTCCATCGTGCCTTGGAAGTCCTCTTCGGTCTCGCCGGGGAATCCGACGATGATGTCGGTGGTGATCGCCGCGTGCGGGATGCGTTCGCGCACGGTGTCGAGGATGTTCATGAACCGCTTGGTCCGGTAGGAGCGGCGCATGGATTTGAGGATCGTGTCCGACCCGGACTGCAGCGGCATGTGCAGCTGCGGCATCACGGTCGGAGTCTCGGCCATGGCGTCGATGACGTCGTCGGAGAACGCGGCGGGGTGTGGGCTGGTGAAGCGGACGCGTTCGATGCCGTCGACGTTGCCGACGGCGCGCAGCAGCTTCGCGAAGGCACCCTTGTCGCGGAATTCCGCGCCGTAGGAGTTGACGTTCTGTCCCAGCAGAGTGACTTCGACGACTCCGTCGGCCACGAGCGCCTCGACCTCGGCAAGGATGTCGCCGGGGCGGCGGTCCTTCTCCTTGCCGCGCAGACTGGGCACGATGCAGAAGGTGCAGGTGTTGTTGCAGCCGACGGAGATCGAGACCCATCCGGAGTGCTGGGATTCGCGGCGGCTGGGCAGGGTGGAGGGGAAGACGTCGAGGCTCTCGAGGATCTCGACCTGGGCTTCCTCGTTGTGGCGGGCGCGCTCCAACAGTGCCGGCAGGGATCCCATGTTGTGGGTGCCGAAGACGACGTCGACCCAGGGGGCCTTCTTCACGATGGTGTCCCGGTCCTTCTGTGCCATGCAGCCGCCGACGGCGATCTGCAGACCCGGGTGGTGCTCCTTGACTTTCGCGAGCTGGCCGAGGTTGCCGTAGAGGCGGTTGTCGGCGTTCTCACGCACGGCGCAGGTGTTGAAGACGACGACGTCGGCTTGATCGTCGGTGTCTGCCTGAATGTACCCGGCGTCGTCGAGGAGTCCGGAGAGTCGCTCGGAGTCGTGCACGTTCATCTGGCAGCCGTAGGTCTTCACTTCGTAGCTGCGCGGGGTGTTCCCGGTCGTCGTCGGAGAGTCAATCAGTTCAGTCATGGCGCAACCATTCTAGCCGTTCCCGGCCTCCGGGGCGTCACTCGAGGAGCGGGGTCACCACCGGCGGAAACGCTGCGTCACTGGGGAACCGAGGAACGTCAGTCGCCGGCGCCCCGGGGAACCTCAGTCGTCGGCGAGGACTTCTCTGGTCACCTTGATGCAGATCGCCGAGGGGAATCCGCGGCGGGCGAGCATGCCGAGGATGCGGCGCTCGCGCACCGCATAGTCGAGTCGGCGCGTGGAAGCGGCCTTCTTTGCGGCGACTTCGCGGGCGAGATCTTCTTCGCCGTCGACGTCGGCGACGGCTTCGGAGGCGAGTTCGGGGCTGATGCCCTTTTTGCTGAGTTCGCGTTTGAGCACGGATTTCGACAGCTTCCGGTTCTCCCGCTGCGCGCGGACGAAGCGATGGGCGAACTCTTCGTCGTTGAGCAGCCGGGAGTTCTCCAGCTTGTCGAGGAGGACGTCGACGGCCTCGGGCATGAAGTCGCGTTTGAGCAGCTTCTTCCGCAGCTCCTCACGCGAGTGGTCGCGCATCGCGAGCATGTTCATCGCCGTCTTCTTCGCCTGCGCATAGTCGGCGTCGAAGTCCGGTGCATCGTCCTCGTCGGTGTCGAAGTCCACCGGGTCAGCATCGACGGAGAAGCCGCGGGCGCTGGCATCGGCACCGGCACCGGCGTCGGCCCAGTCGTCGGCTAGGAGATCTGAGGCATCAACGAAGTCGGGTACCGACTCGGTGTTGCCTTCTGCCCACCCGTTGTCGGGTTCTCTGCGGGGGCGCCTATTGCTGCCTGGCTTCTTCTTCCGGGTTCCCGAACCCGATCGGGAACCCCGTTTCGGCCTCTGAGCAGTGGTACCAGTACGGCCACCTCGTCGAGCGGTGGCAGCGGAGCCCGTGCCCGCGCCCGTGCTCAAGCCCGCACCGCGATCCTCGTCGAAGCCGGTCAGCCCAGCGAAGAACCCGGCCTCGCCTTCGGCATGGCGCTGGTCGATCTCGGAGATCGCACTGCGCAGCTCCGACAGGGTCGCGGCCTGCGCCGATTCCCCCGCACCGTCCTGTTGGGCCGGTGCGGCGGACTCGTCGCCAGGCTGCGGAGTGTCAGGAGACTTCGACGTCATCCGTCTGTGCTTCTCCAGCTGCTTCGGTCTCTTCCTCAGCCTCAGGCTCGTCGGCCTTGATGAGACCCAGCTTGTGCTTGATCTTCAGCTCGATCTCTTCGGCCAGACCCGGGTTGTCGCGGAGGAAGTTGCGGACGTTCTCCTTGCCCTGTCCCAGCTGGTCGCCGTCGTAGGTGAACCAGGAGCCGGACTTGCGGACGATTCCGTTGTCGACGCCCATATCGATGAGGCTGCCCTCGCGGGAGATTCCGTGTCCGTAGAGGATGTCGAACTCGGCCTGCTTGAACGGCGGGGCGACCTTGTTCTTCACGATCTTCGCCCGTGTCCGGTTTCCGACCGCGTCCTGACCTTCCTTGAGGGTCTCAATGCGGCGGACGTCGACGCGGACCGACGCGTAGAACTTCAGTGCCTTACCACCCGAGGTGGTCTCTGGGGAGCCGAAGAATACGCCGACCTTCTCACGCAGCTGGTTGATGAAGATCGCGGTGGTCTTCGACTGAGCGAGGGCACCGGTGATCTTACGCAGCGCCTGCGACATCAGACGGGCTTGGAGGCCGACGTGGCTGTCGCCCATCTCGCCTTCGATCTCGGCCTTCGGCACGAGTGCCGCGACGGAGTCGATGACGATGACGTCGAGGGCGCCGGAGCGGATGAGCATATCGGCGATCTCGAGTGCCTGCTCACCGGTGTCCGGCTGGGAGACGAGGAGCTGGTCGGTGTCGACGCCGAGCTTCTTCGCGTACTCGGGGTCGAGGGCGTGTTCGGCGTCGATGAAGGCTGCGATGCCGCCGCCCTTCTGCGCGTTGGCCACAGCATGCAGGGCCACGGTCGTCTTACCGGAGGATTCCGGACCGTAGATCTCGACGACGCGGCCGCGCGGCAGACCGCCGATGCCCAAAGCGATGTCGAGGGCGACGGAACCGGTCGGGATCGAGGCGATCGGTTCGCGAACGCCCTCGCCCAGACGCATGATCGCGCCCTTGCCGTAGTTGCGGTCGATCTGCCCCAGTGCGGCATCGAGAGCCTTCGACTTATCGCCGCCGGTGGGAACCTGGAGGTTCTTGGGTGTACGTGCCATGACGTCTCCTCATCGTTGCTTTTCCTTTGAGACCAAGGCTAGAAGATGGCACTGACATAACGACAGAGGAAGGAATTCCCCGGTGGATAACCAGCCACTCGACATCACAGGTCCCGCGATTCCTCACCAGGATAACGCACATGGGAACAAGTGTTCTATATATTCGAGCGTGTCGCGTGTCTCCCCGCGATCTACGCGGATGCCAGACCCAGCTGCCAGGTGAGTCCGAAGCGATCGCCCACCCAGCCGAACGGGCCGAAGCCATAGTCGTCGAGCGGCATGTATACGGTCCCCTGTTCGCTCAGCTCGCCGAATATGCGCTCCAGCTCCTCGGACGACTCGCAGTCGACCATGAGGGACACAGCAGGGGTGAGGTTCCATTCGTGCTCGACGAAGCTGTCGCTGAATCGCAGGCGCTGGCCGGCGATCTCGATCTCCGCCATGATGACCGTGCCCTCGGCACCAGGGCCTCCAGGGCCATACCGATTGTCGAGGAGCACTCGCCCGTCTCCGAAGATCTTGAGGTAGGACTCCATCGCTTCAACCGTGCTCTGGCCGCGACTGGGCTGGAATGTGATGAACGGGACCGCTTGATTCATATCGCCAGTCTACTCTCGAGCGACCCGCGCGATCTTGAAACCGAATCCCGCCTCAGAACGGGCGGGACCGTGGCTTCTCTTTGCCGAGACGGCGGGATTCGGGGACACCCATGGAATCGCAGACGGCGATCCAGATATCGCGTGGTTCGACGCCGGCGTCGAATGCCTGCGCCGCGGTTCTCGAACCCAAGGAACTCAGTGTCAGATCGGTGTGCAGGGAGGCAGCACGAGCCTCACCGAACTCCTCGTTCATGAGGATCCAGTAGAGAGTATGGCGCATCAGGGCTTAGCAGCCAGCCGCGGAGCAGAGTATCCCTCGGGGTGACCGAGGATCTTGTCCGAGAGCTCCTGCGGAATGGTGTCGGGGATCTGCACACCCTCTTCGAGGGCGAATCGATCAGACACCGATGACAGCAGCGCCGACAGCGGCAGGTCGAGTGCTTCGCAGATAGCCGACAGCAGCTCGGACGAGGCTTCCTTCTGTCCGCGCTCGATTTCGCTGAGGTAACCCAGCGACACGCTGGCCCCTGTCGAGACATCGCGCAGGGTGCGGCCCTGACGACGGCGGGCGGAACGTAGCGCGTCGCCGATTTCGACTCTCAGTAACATTACGCGGCCCTCCCTTTGTCAGCGCGTCCCGTCGTGGTAGTTCCATCAACCTTACAACCTGGCCGTGACACAGCACCAACCTGGTGCCCCGAGCGGATGGTATTGCCAGTCCATTCGAAGACTCTGGAGAATTTTCGTCCTATAGGCATTACCCGGTCAACCCCGTCGACGGTGAACTTATTCCGCGCTCGGCCCGTACGCGAGCTCGGCGACGAACTCGTCGAGGTTGACCGACATCGCCTGCACCGTCGACGTGCGGATCTCCTCCCGATCACCGGCGAACTCGTGCTCGAAGACCTTCGCCTTGCCGCCGAAGGCAATCGCCGTGTAGACGAGCCCGACGGGTTTGTCGTCCTGTGGCTCCGGTCCGGCGACTCCGGTGCACGAGATCCCGATGTCGGCGACGCACTCCGCGGCCGTGCCCACAGCCATCTGTGCGGCGACGACCGGGTCGATCGGTCCGGTCTCCTCGAGGTGGTCGGCATCGACGCCGGCCAGGCTCGCTTTGAGATCGGTGGCATAGGTGACCAGTCCCCCGCGCACGACGGCCGAGGCTCCGGGAACGTCGACGAGGGAGGCGACGAAGCGCCCGCCGGTCAGCGACTCCGCCGAGGCGACAGACAGTCCCAACCGGGTGCATGTGGCGATGATGCGCCGGTTGGTCTCGAGCTGGTCGGACTCAGCCACGAGTGCCGTTTCCGTCACCCTGGCCGCCGTTCCCCTGGCCGCCGTCTCCGCGACCGCTGCCGTCACCCGTCCCGGCACCAGCGGCCCCACCGCTCTGAGCCTCACGGTAGAGCTTGACCGCCTGTACGCAGTAGTCGACGCCGGTGACGATGGTGACGACGATGGCCGCGGTCATGACGACCCACGCGAAGACCAGCAGGATGGCGTAGACGACCGAGGGCACGAGCGGCGCCAGCGGGAAGATGAGCAGGAACAGCCCGATCGCCACGGTCTGGAGCACCGTCTTGATCTTTCCTCCGCGGGAGGCGGGCATGACGGCGATCCGGATCATGAAGAACCGGAGCACGGTGATGCCGAGCTCACGTACGAGGATGATCACCGGCACCCACCAGGGCAGTTCGACGATGATCGCCAGTCCGATGAGCGCGGCGGCCATGAGCGATTTGTCGGCGATCGGGTCGGCGATCTTGCCGAAGTTCGTCACCAGGTTGTATTTGCGCGCCAGATCCCCGTCGATCTTGTCCGTGAGCATCGCCAACAGGAATACGACGAGCGCCCACCACCGGGTCGTCACGTCATCGCCTCCGTGGGCAAGAAGAAGGACCAGGAAGACGGGCACCATGAGGATGCGCAGCACCGTGAGCGCGTTCGGAAGGTTCCACGGACTCGGTTCTGCGGAGGGCTGCTGAGAGGCTCCGGCCTCGGCTCGATCGTTCACATCTCCACCCTATCGGAGTGAGCTGGGCAGATCATCGCAAAGACCATCGCCGAGGTGGGGCTCCGGTGACCCGGTGCCCCACCTCGGCGATGGGTGTGGTTGTTCGTGTCGGGGACGGACGCGCCGTCCGCGACCACGGCAGTGAGGTGAGAGCCTCAGCGGCCGGTGAGCTGCCAGGCGTCCTCGCCGCTGGATTCGACGACCTCGAGCCCGGTCTCCGGGTCGACGTCGCCGACGCTGAGGTCGGCGGCGTGGCCGACACCGTGGGCGTAGCGGTCGGACGAACCGGAACCATGCGAGGGGGCCGAGCCGTGGGACGTGTGCCCGTAGTCGTCGTCGAACTCCTCGTCGTAGTCCCCGGCAGCCGAGGCATACCCGGGCTCCCCATGACCCTGGCCGCCCTGGTTCTGACCGCCGCCTGTCGGGGCCTCGGCAGCGGCGCCGCCGGAGTCCTCGGGCGGGGTCTCGCCCTTGATGATGGCCAGCGTCCCCGGCAGGTCGTCGGGACGGACGAGCACGTCGCGGGCCTTCGATCCCTCGGAGGGGCCGACGATGCCGCGGGACTCCATGAGGTCCATGAGGCGGCCGGCCTTGGCGAAGCCGACGCGCAGCTTGCGCTGGAGCATCGACGTCGAACCGAACTGGGTGGTCACGACCTGTTCGACGGCCTGGAGCAGGAGTTCGAGATCGTCGCCGATCTCCTCGTCGATCTGCTTCTTCGGGGCCTCGACGGCGACGTCTTCGCGGTAGTTCGGGGTGAGCTGGCTCTTGACGTGTTCGACGACCTTCTCGATCTCGGACTCGTTGACCCACGCACCCTGGACACGCATCGGCTTGGCCGCGCCCATCGGCAGGAACAGGGCGTCACCCTGACCGATGAGCTTCTCGGCACCGGGCTGGTCGAGCACGACTCGCGAGTCGGCCAGCGACGAGGTCGCGAACGCCAGACGTGAGGGCACGTTGGCCTTGATGAGACCGGTGACGACGTCGACGCTGGGTCGCTGGGTGGCGAGCACGAGGTGGATGCCGGCGGCACGCGCGAGCTGCGTGATGCGCTGGATCGAGGCCTCGACGTCGCGCGGGGCGACCATCATGAGGTCGGCGAGCTCGTCGACGACCACGAGCAGGTACGGGTACGGCTGGAGCACGCGTTCGGAACCGGCCGGGGGCTGGATGCGGCCCTCGCGGACGGCCTTGTTGAATTCCTTGACGTGCTTGAACCCGTAGTTCGCGAGGTCGTCGTAGCGGGCGTCCATTTCGCGCACGACCCATTCGAGCGCCTCGGCTGCCTTCTTCGGGTTCGTGATGATCGGGGTGATCAGGTGCGGGATGCCTTCGTAGATCGTCAGCTCGACGCGCTTGGGGTCGACGAGGATCATGCGCACCTCGTCGGGGGTCGCGCGCATCATGATCGAGGTGATCATCGAGTTCACGAAGCTCGATTTACCGGCACCGGTGGCACCGGCGACGAGCAGGTGGGGCATCTTTGACAGGTCGGCGACGACGAATCCGCCTTCGACGTCCTTGCCCACGCCCATGACCATCGGGTGGTCGGTCTTGCGGGCGGCTTTCGAGCGCAGCACGTCGCCGAGTGCGACGTTCTCACGGTCGGAGTTCGGGATCTCGATGCCGATGGCCTTCTTGCCGGGGATCGGCGAGAGGATGCGGACATCGGCACTGGCCACGGCGTAGGCGATGTTCTTGCTCAGCGCCGTGACCTTCTCGACCTTGGTGCCGGCGCCGAGCTCCACCTCGTAGCGGGTGACCGTGGGTCCGCGGGAGAACCCGGTGACCTCGGCGTCGATCTTGAACTGCGTCATGACGTCGCGCAGAGCCTCGACGACGCGGTCGTTGGCCTCGGAGCGCTCCTTGGCGGGCGGACCGGGGACAAGGAAGTCCGATGACGGCAGGGTGTAGGTGACGTCGCCGGCCAGGGTGAGCTGTTCGACCCGTTCGGGCAGCTGCTCGGTCGGGGGCGGCGCGGGGGCGTTGGTGGTCGGCACCGGCGCCGAGGCGGCCGCGGGCTCGGACTTCTTCGCCTCGTTGGCGGCGTCGTCGTCCATCCCGATGGTCTTCTTCAGCGCGGCCATTTCGCGCTCGGCCTTGGTCGGGCGGCGCTGGCCGGGCTTGAGCTTCGGCTCGGTGTCGATGACCTCGGTGTCGGTCTCGTCCTCGGAGATCTCGTTCTCGTTGATGTAGGCCTTGTCGTAGGCCTTGGTCACGGCTTCGTCGTCGGCGGATTCGGCGTCGAGATCGGGGATCTCGGTCTTCTTCTTCCGGCTGCGGCGCTTGGCGCCCATGACGGGTTTGAGGTCGGAGGTGCGGCCGTTCTCGGCAACGAGGTCGGACCGTTTGGTCTCGGCCGCCTCGGCGCCGGATTCGGGCCGGGCTCCCCCGGTCAGTCGCCAGTAGAGATCGGTCAGGCGCTTGGGGATCGCACGGACCGGGGTGGCGGTGATGACGAGCAGGGAGAAGAGTCCGAGCAGGACGAGCAGCGGCACGGCCACGTAGACGGTGGTCGCGGTCATCAGCGGTGAGGAGATGACGAAGCCGATGGCTCCGCCGCCGTTGGCCATGGCCTCACGGGAGTTGACGAAGCTCGGATTGCCGGCAGCGATGTGGGCGAGGCCGGAGGCGGACAGCAGCAGGAAGATGCCGCCGATGAGGATCCGGTTGTTGCCGCGGTTGTCGTCACCGCGGAGGAACAGGCGGATCGAATAGCAGGTGAGGATCACCGGCAGGGCGAGTGCCACACGTCCGAAGGTGCCCTCGACGATCGAGCGCACCACGTCGCTGATCGCGCCGGGGATGTTCCACCATTCGAAGGCGGCGATGACGATCGAGAGCCCGATGAGGAAGAACGCTGTGCCGTCCCTCTTCGTCGGTGACTGATCGGTCGGTTCGTCGCTCAGGGTCTTTCGCGCACGGTTTCCGGCCATGTGGGCCACTCCATTCCACGCACCGGTGACAACGTTTGTCCCGGGTTCTTCGGTCCCCGCTTTACCGGACCGACCAGCGTTTTTGGACGCTGTGCGCTTTCCGGAACCAGAAGCGGGGGAAGTCGTTCTGGTCGCCATGTCTCTCATCTTAGGACGATATTGCGCTCCTGCCCAGCAAATCCGCAGGTTTCGGCGTGTGGCGGGGAGGCTGTGGGCTGGGCGCGGTCGGGCTGCGCGAGGTGCGCGAGGTGCGCGTGGTGCGCGTGGGCAGCCCTTCCCTGCGTCGTGCACGTTGCGTCAATACCGGGCGCGCCTCGCCCTCGCCTCCGGTCGCGGCCCGTCCTCCCCTCCGGTCGCGGCCCGTTAGGTGGGCGTTCTGGTCGGATCCCGCTGAGTCTTTTCCGACCAGAACGCCCACTTAGTGGAGTAGAGCAGGTCCAGCAGTGCGCCGCTTCTTCACTCCTCGACGCCAGCCACGAGCCGCACGAACAGTTAGCCGCCGAATGTCCAGGCTGCCAGCTCTGACCTTGTCCACCGCCCGCCAAAAGACAACAACTATTGTAGGCTCAATGTCGACTTGAACACACGAAAGGACTGAACGTTGAAACGCTTCGCACTGGGACTCATCGCCGCAACATGCGCACTCGCTTTGACAGGCTGCGGGGATGATTCCGGCAACCAAGCAGACAACGGCGGCAGAAAGTCCGAAGAATCCGCAAACCCGGCAGATGCAGAGGCGAAGGAAGCCAGCGAACGCGCAGCTCTCAGTCCTGACGACTACAGCGCTCGAGTGCTCTCGCTCGATGACATCCCGGAAGGATTCACCCTTGACGACTCGACCGAATTCGGCGAGAAGGAAGAACAGTCGACCAACCCGTTCGACTCAGAAGGGTCTTCATCCGATGACGCCACAACTCAGACCGAATGCATCATCGGTGCGATTGGGACGCACTCGTCGGACTTGGATGGCGTTTCGACTGCCCGATCATATGAGCAATCCGGCGACAGCAATGCCGCCTACATCATGACGTCGCTGTCCAGGACCGAAAAGGAGTCAGACACGATCCTGAAGGACCTACGCAAGACTGTGGATGGTTGCGCGGACGATTTCACGGCGAGACCGACTGAATCATCGGATATGTTCGAGCCCTCGGGTTACAAAGGTGTGGGGTTCTGCGCGACTGCCTATGACGGCACGTTTACCGGCCAGGGAAAGATGGTGATGTCATCGTGCTATGTCTCATGGGCCGGCGAACTGCTGACCGTCCACTACATGGCCGTCGAGGCCGGAACAAGTCTAGTGGTCGAAGAGGACGCGATTGACGGGGTAACCGGATACATGACAGACGACTTCCTGCCGAAGGCTCTCGAAAAGGCAGATATGGCCGCGAGCTGAGCGATCCACGAGAGACAGTTTTCGGCTTTTCCTGTGCCGTCTACATTGCTTCGCTGCCGGCCACGCTACGTCGTTCCCTCCGGCGACGGCGGCCCGTTAGGTGGGCGTAATGGTCGGATCCGCGTGAGGATTTTTCCGACCAGAATGCCCACCCAGCGAAAGGAATCGGGCCAAGAACTCCGTCAGACCGCCCGCGCGATGAAGACGAACTCGCGACCGGGGCGGTCCGGGGCGTCGCGGATCTCGTCGACGACGAAACCCTCGCGCTCAAGTGATGAGGTCAGGTCGTCTCGACTCCGAAAGCGCAAAGTCGACCGCTCCTCCACCCGCGCGCCGTCAGACTCGAATACCGTGACCCCGACGAAGCGGACATACTCGCCATCGACCGATTCGAGCTGTACCCAGGATTCGACCGGTCCTTCGCCCTCGACCTCGGCACGACAGTGAGTCGTCGCCTTTGTCCAGTCTTCCCAAGCCTTCCTCTCGGGCCTGCGCGATTCGAAGACCAGCCGTCCGCCTTCCCGCAGGCAGCCATGGATCGCACGCAAGGTCTCCGACCAGTCCTCATCGCCAAGGAAGACCTGAGCGACATTGGCCGTCATGAATGCCATGTCCACCTGCAGGGGCGGCACATCCGGCGCCGTTCCATGAACCCAGGTCACTCGCTCAGCACCCGGCTTGCTCTTCGCCACGTCGAGAGCCAGAGCTGAGGGGTCGACACCGACGACCTCCACACCCCGCACTGCGAGCATCGACGCGAACGCTCCCGTGCCGCACCCCACATCCAGCACCGAGGCGGCCCCGAACTCGTCGACCATCGCCGCGTACACATCGAGGTCGTACCGATCCGGTCCTTCGAAAACGTCGTATATAGCCGCACAGCGTGCGTTGCTATAGGAGTCGACCGCGCCGGAAGCTCCACCGTCGAGGTCATCCACGGACATGCGGGCCTCCTTCACTCTCGTCATCCGTTTCGCATTCGTCGGCAGCCTCGGGTTCGGCGGACGTTCTCTGAGCAGTGCTCATCGCGGGCGAGCTCGGGTGCATGGCGATGAACAGTCCCCACTGAGTTGCCCCGTCCTTCTTCCGGCGCGACCGGAACTCCTCGAAGAGTTCGTCGATGCGCGCACGGAACTCGTCGACCTCATCGGGCGTGAGCATCGCGGCCATCCGTCCCATCGTTCGCTCCTCATAGGGGGCCGCGGTGAACTCCGCGGTGAAGGCCTCGAGCAGCTGGTGCGTCATGTCACCGGCATTGAGGAACCAGCTCTTGCCCGTCGCCAGATAGGGAATCTCTCTGGCCCCACGTCTGCCCCGCCGGACCTCCTGCGCCTCGAGGAATCCGGTGTCGGCGAGCATGCGCACATGATGGAGCGAGGTCGCCGGGTTGAGCCCGGCCGCCTCGGCGATCTCCCTATTGCTCAGCGCCTCATCGAGACACAGCCGGAGGATTCGGATCCGGATGCTCGAGGCCAGGGCCTTCGCCTCGGCTTCGGTGGCATCCCGGCGTTCAACAGCTCTGGCCAGAGAAGCCGCTGCGGGAGTGTCATCATTCATGCTTCAACGCTAGCGAGTGATCGAAAAAAGTCAATCAAATCACCCGAAGTGATTGACTTCCCTCAATCGCTCATGGAAGATTACTGATTGACACTCCTCAATCACTAACCATCGAACTCGAGGAAGAGCCATGGCTCCAGCTGATTCACCACCGCCTCGCGAACCGGAAACTTCAGCACGCGAAGCGCAGCCTTCGCAGCAGGCCGATCCAGCGCAACAGCCGAAGAGCACATCGTTGTGGAGACACCTCGATTTCATGAAGCTCTGGGCTGGTGACACCGTCTCCGTGTTCGGCTCCCAGCTCGTGCTCTTCGCCCTCCCCCTCATCGCCGTGCAGCTCCTCGATGCCGACGCATTCGAGATGGGCGTCCTCGCAACCCTGGAATCCGCGGCCTTCCTCCTCATCAGCCTGCCCGCCGGCGCATGGGTCGACCGGCTGCCGAAGAAGCTCGTCATCGTCTCCGGCGACATCATCCGCGCCGCGATTCTCCTGACCATCCCCTTGGCCTGGGCATTCGATACGTTGAGCATGACTCAGCTCTACCTCGTCGCCGCCGGAGTCGGCATCGTCACCGTCTTCTTCGACATCGCCAACCAGTCCTATCTGCCCGAACTCGTCGACGGTGATGCGATCTCCGACGGCAACGGCAAACTCCAGGCCAGCCAACAGACCGCGGGAGTCGCCGGCCCGACGTTCGCGTCGGAGCTCGTCACCGCCATCGGCGCACCGCTGACTGTGGGGCTGACAAGTATCTGCATGGGACTGTCCAGCCTCTTCGTCGGACTCATCCGTCACCGGGAGACGCCTCAGCCGACAGACACCCGCGCCGGTTTCGTCTCCGAAATCCGCGAGGGCCTCAGCTTCGTCCTCGGCCACCCTCTTCTGCGACGCATCACCGCCTGCACAGGCCTGACGAACTTCGCGTCCTCGGGTGTCTTTGCCCTCCTTGTCCTCTACGCGCTTACCACGCTCGGACTCCACCAGGTCGAGCTAGGCATCGTCATGTCCGTCGCTTCGGCCGGCGGTATCTTCGGTGCACTCTCGGCCGCCTGGGTGCAGAAGTTCATCGGCGAAGGCACAAGCATCGCCGTGTCGGCGGCGATCGCCGGAACCTGCTTCTTCGGTGTGCCGCTCGCATCCGTGCTGCCCGCACTTCCGACCCTGCTCATCAGCTGGTTCATCGTCACCTGGGCCGTCGTCGTATACAACATCGCTCAGGTCAGCTTCCGGCAACGCATGTGCCCGAAACCGCTGCTCGGGCGGATGAACGCCTCGATCCGCTTCCTCGTGTGGGGTCCGATGCCGCTTGGCGCCTTCCTCGCCGGAGTCTTCGGCGACCGGCTGGGCGTGACCTCGACGATGTGGATTCTCGCCGCGTGCTCACTTCTCGGAGCGCTGCCCGTGCTTGTCTCACCGCTGCTGACGATGCGCACGCTCCCGCGTGAACTCGACCTGCTCAGCGCGAATGACCCGCCGGACTGACGCCTCGCCGACCGCCGACATTTCGTCAGCAGCTTGGTGAACCTGCAGCAGCTTGGTGCAGGGAGCAAGCTGCTGCAGGTTCACCAAGCTGTGAGCGAAACGGGCCAGCGGTAGCAGCGCAGCGTCGGCACCGACGCCCGCTCACTTCGTGGCGTAGAGATGCTCGGGCCGCCCCGTCGACCCGTACTGCAGGGACACGGTGATGGTCCGAGCCTCGGCGAGTTTCGCCAGGTGGCGCTGCGCGGTCGCGCGGGAGGCCCCGACCGCCTCGGCGACCTCGAGGGCAGTCATCGGACCGTGCGCCTCCTCAAGTGCGGCAAGAATCCGACTCGTCGTCGAGGATCCGGCCGGGCTCGCACCGGACCCGCCGGCGGCCGAAGCATCGTAGAGGTTGCGCAGCTGCCGCTCCAGATCGGCCTGCCCGACCTTCTCCCGCTCCCAGTATCGGCGGAATCGGGTATAGCGACGCAGGAAGTTCTGCAGCACCTCGGCGGCGAAGGGTTTGACGATGTACGTCATCGCCCCGGCCCGCAGGGACGCCCGCACGACCTGCGGGTCCGTCACCGCCGAGAGCACGATCGCATCGATGTCCGTCTCACGGATGAGTTCGAGCCCGGTGCCTTCGGGCAGCACGTAGTCCGCGAGGATGAGGTCGACGTCCTGGTCGGCGATGACCTCCCTGGCCGTCGCCAGATCCCGCACCGGTTCGAGCGCCGTGAAGCCGGGCACCTCGTCGACGTAGCGGGCGTGGATCTGCCCCACGAAGAAGTCGTCATCGAGCACGAGAACGTTGACCATCATCTCTCCTCATCTTGCTGAAATTCCTCAAGTGCATCGGGCAGGACCATGCCGAAGCTCGCCCCGCCGAGGTCGGGGTCGTGACCGTCGATGAGCCACACCCGTCCTCCGCCCTTCTCCGCGACCCGGCGGCTGAGCGCGAGACCGATGCCCAGTCCGTGGCCGTCCCCGGTCCCGGTTCCCGTGGTCAGTCCGATCCCGAAGTCCGGCGCCGAGGCGGCCTCCGCCGTCGAGAATCCCTCCTCGAAGATCTTCTCCTCCACGTCCGCATCGACCCCGTCGCCGGTGTCGGTGACGACCGCGTGGAGTTCGCGTCCCGAGCTGAGCAGCTGCACCACGACGCGTGCACCCGCACTGCCCCGACCCGCGACGGCCGCGCGGACGGCGTTGTCGATGAGGTTGCCGAGGATGAGTGTGACCGCCTCGGGGTCGCGGACGGTGCCCACGGCCAGGGAATCCGGGGCCACGGACAGGGTCACCCCCGCCTCGGCGGCGGTCGTCCCCTTCGCCTCCAGGACGGCACGCAGATACGGGTCGGAGACGAGATCGATGTCCTCGACGGGGGTCGCGATCGGCCCGGTGCCGAGGATCGACGACAGATAGGTGTGGGCTTCGTCGGTGGCGCCGGTGTCGACGAGCCCGAGCACGGTGTGCAGCCGGTTGGCGAATTCGTGGCGCTGAGTGCGCAGGGCCCGAGCCATCGCGGTGACGGACTCGAGCTGGCGGGCCATCGTCAGCATCTGCGTCTCATCGCGCAGGGTCACGACCCCGCCGACGGACACCCCGTCGCGTTGGACGCGCACGGCAGTGGCGAGCAGGATCCGCTCGCCGATCGTGATCCGCCGCCGCAGCGCGCCTTCGGCCGGGACATCGGCCATCATCGTGGTGATCTCGTCGGGCACATTGATGTCGTCGCCGTCGATATCATCGCCGTCGAGTTCCCTCGCCGAGGTGGCCCTGCCTTTCACATCGGCCCGGTCCTGACCGTCGGCCGCACCGAGCAGCTCCTTCGCGTTCGAGTTGCTCAGGGTCAGGGTGCCGTCGGCACTGAAGCCCAGCACTCCGTCGTCGAGGCCGTGGAGGACGGCTCCCTGGTCGCGGGCCATCTCGGCAAGCTCTTCGGGGCCGACGCCGAGAGTCTCGCGCCGCAGCCTGCGCCCGAGCATCACCGACACGACACCGCCGAGCGCCAGCGCGAGCACCGCGACGGTACCTAGCAGGAGCAGCTCACGCCGCAGATCGGCATCGAGCACGGAGGCGTAGATGCCCACGGAGACCTCACCGACGACGGTCTCGTCATCGGCGGTCGAGTAGATCGGGACCTTCGCCCGCACCGTCTCCCCGAGTGTTCCCGACTCGTGCGAGATGTTCTCCCGCCCGGCCAGGGCCTCCTCCGGCGAGGTGGAGACCCGGTGACCGATCTTCGACCGGTCGGGATGGGTGAGCCGGATGCCGCGGTCGTCAGTGATGACCGCGAAGCTGATGCCCGATCGGGCCCGCAGGTCATCGGTGATCTTCAGCATCGACTCGACGATCTGCTCGTCGGGCTCATCGGCATGTTCGTCCGAGGCCTTCGTCGCGGCGGCTCGCACATTCGGATCGATCGCCAGGGTGCGGGCAGTTGCCAGTGCTTTGGTCTCGGTCACCTCGGTGACGGTGCGCGAGCCCAACCAGGCGAACACGCCGGTGACGAGTGCGAGGATGACGACGACGAGCGCGAGCTGAGAGATCAGCACACGGCGGGAGAACGATCGTCGGGGGCGGGACACGCGGCAAGCGTAGCCGCGTTTGAGCGCAATGCGCAAAAGGTGGTCAACGATCTAAACGCCATCAGTGCGCACAAACGCGCGCGGTGAGTGATCTGGGCCCTACGGTGTTTCGAGCCTCACATTCGTCTTCGAAGGAGAAGCCCGTGCTCGTCATTCTCGGTTTCGCCATGATCATCGTCTTCATGACGCTCATCATGACCAAGCGACTCTCACCGATCCTCGCACTCATCCTCGTGCCCACCATCTTCGGTCTCTTCGCCGGGGCCGGTCTGGGCATCGGTGAGATGGTCATGGACGCGATCGCCTCGATGTCGTCGACGGCGGCGCTGCTGCTCTTCGCCATCATCTACTTCGGCATCATGATCGACGTCGGCCTCTTCGACAAGCTCGTCGAGTTCATCCTCAAGGTCGCCGGCAATGACCCGGTCAAGGTCGTCCTCGGCACCGCGCTGCTCACCGGCGCGGTCTCCCTCGACGGTGACGGATCGACGACCTTCATCGTCGTCACCGCGGCCATGCTGCCGATCTACCAGCGCCTCGAGATGTCCCCGATCGTGCTCACCTGCGTGGCCGGGCTCATCAACGGCACCCTCAACATCGTCCCGTGGGGCGGACCGACGGCGCGGGCCTCCTCGGCGCTGCAGATCGATGCCAACGAGATCTTCGCCCCGATGGTGCCCTCGCTCATCGCGGGCCTGCTCGTGTGCCTCATCTTCGCGTACCTGCTCGGCATCTCCGAGCGCCGTCGCCTGACCAAGAACGGTGTCGCCTGGATCGAGGGCCGCGGCTCGAACCCGCGTAAGGACCTCGTCGGCGCCGCCGCCGGCTCCTCGGCTCACGGTGCGACCGCGGGTGCCTCGGCAACCGGAACCGCGACGAGCAACGGAACCACCACCGGAGGCCACGGTGACGGGATCGGCACGGCCGCCTCGGCGACGGGATCCGACGGATCGGCGCTCGACTCGGACTCCGCGTACGACACCGCATCCGACTCAGGATCCGACTCCGAATCGGGCTCCGGGACGGGCCTGACGAACACGGCCCTCGACCCGAACCGGGCGACGCTGCGACCGAAGCTGTTCTGGTTCAACCTCGGCCTGACGGTGGCCGTGATGGTCCTGCTCATCGCCGACATCCTGCCGCTGCCGTACCTGTTCATGATCGCCTCGGTCATCGCTCTCATGGTCAACTTCCCGAAGATGAAGGATCAGCAGGCCGAGCTGGCCAGCCACGCCACCGCGATCATCTCCGTCGTCGCGATGGTCATGGCCGCGGGCGTGCTCACCGGCATCATGTCCGGCACCGGAATGGTCGACGCGATGGCCGAATGGCTCGTCGAGGTCATCCCGAACTCGATGGGCCCCTACATGGCCGTCATCACCGGCCTGCTGTCGATCCCGATGACGTTCTTCATGAGCAACGACGCCTTCTACTTCGGCATCCTGCCCGTGCTCACCGAGACCGCCGCCCACTTCGGCATCTCCGCCGCCGATATGGCCCGCGCCTCGATCACCGGCCAGCCGGTGCACATGCAGTCGCCGCTCGTGCCCGCGATCCTGCTGCTCGTCTCCCTGTCCGGCGTCGAGCTCGGCGACCACCACAAGAAGGTGCTGTGGCGGGCGCTCATCGTCGCCCTCGTCATGCTCGCCGTGGGTGTCGCCATCGGCGTCATCGGAATCGGCTGATCGGAGACCTGTCATGACTGACCTGTATTCGACCCCGCACCCCCGCTTCCCCACCCCGAACCTGCGAGTCACGGCCTCTCCGGGCGTCGATTCCGCCGCGGCGACCGTGGTCCTGGCCATGCGCGCCGATGCCTCCCCCGCGGTGCTCGACCACGCGCTGGCGGCCGCTCACCGCGAGGAGGCTTGCCTGCGCGCGGTCGTGTTCGGAACCGATACGACGACCGCTCCGTCGGTATCGCCTCTGGCCGAGTGCACCCGGTTGGGTGAGGCCCTCGCCGAGGCGGGGGTCGAGTTCGAGGTCCAGCGAGCCGGATCCGATCCCGCCGAACAGATCCTCGCCCTGGCCGAGGACCACGACGCAAGGCTCATCGTCATGTCGACCAAACGCCGCTCCCCCGTGGTCAAGCTGCTGCTGGGCTCGAGCGCGCAGCAGGTCATCCTCGAGGCCGAGTGCCCCGTGCTGCTGGTGAAGTAGAGGGGCAACTGGTCAAGTAGAGGGGCTGCTGGTGAAGTAGAGGTCAGATTCCGCCGAGGCCGCGCCCGGGTGAGAGAATCCCGCGCGGGTCGCAGTCGTTCTTGAGTTCCTGCAGACCCTGCCTGCCCGGCAGCGGACCCCATGCGTCGACGCCGTCCCACACGGTGGCCGGCGCATGGACCAGTCGGGCGCCGATGCGGTGCAGGCCGAAGGAACGCAGGTGTTCGAGCACCACCCTGGTCGCCACTCCCGGTTCGGTCTCCGGTGCTCCGACGCCGAGTTCGAACCGCCCCACAGCACTCCCCCACAGCTGCAGCGGATAGCCGATCGCGTCCTCGAGCCGGGCGGTCGTCTCGAGCAGGTCGGGCAGGAAGTCCGGAGCGATCGACACACCGATCGTCACAGGCACCCCCGCCCGCCTGCCCCACCACTCCGGACGCGCACAGGCGGTGGCACCGGGGACAGCCTCGACGAGGCGGCCCACCTCGGACTCGACCTGTGCCGTCTCCCCTTCGATGAGGGCGACGGTCGCGGCCGGCGCTCCGGGCGGGCGTTCGATGACGACCGCATCCGGGACGCGACGGGCCGCGAGGAGGTCGGCGGCCGCCTCGGCGCCGGGGATCCAGACGAATCCCTCGGACTCAGGCCGCGTGGTCAGGCGGATCTCGGCCTCGACGATGATCGCGCGCGTGCCCAACGACCCGGTCATCAGCCCGGGCAGGTCACGGCCGGTCAGGGCCGGTGAGAGTCCACCTGAGGTGCGGGCGATCGTGCCGTCGGCGCCGACGGTCGTCACCGCGGTCACGGACTCTGCGAGGCGGGGACGGTGCAGGTGGCGCGGTCCTGTCGCGGCCGTGGCGATCATTCCGCCGAGGCTGGCTCCGGCCTCGATCCGGTCGAGAGGCAGGTCGGGAAAAATCTCCTGCCCGGAGGCGGCGGCGAGGCGGTCGAGCGCGCTGATCTTCGCTCCCGCACCGGCACGCAGGGTTCCGTCTGACACGGAACGGTCAGCGGGCACGGAACGGCCGCCCGTCTGGGAACGATCGGTCACCTCGGCGTGATCGGCCACCTCGGCGAGGCCGGTCATGTCGATGAGCAGCCCGGGGGTCGCTGCCGGCGGATTGTCGTCGAAGGCGGTGCCGCCGCCGAAGACGGCGACGGTGCGGTTCTCGGCATGGGCGCGGGCCATGAGCTCGGAAAGCTCGGCGATGCTGTCGGGACTGGCCAGTCGCGGCAGTTCTGTGGTCCGGCTCATCCCCACCTCTGTTCCAGCGATTGCGGACGCTGCGCTGCGTGCATGTGTAGGTCGAGCTTAGCGAAGAACGCCCCCGAATCGGTGCGCACGGCACAGATTTCGGGGGCGTTCGGTGTGGTCACCGCTTGCAGGTCAGGGCATGCGGGCGTAGGCCGGCAGGGTGAGGAAGTCGACGTAGTCGGGAGCGATCGCGACCGAGACGAAGGTGTCGGTGGCGTCCTTCCAATCGGCTTCGTCACCGGGCAGCTTGGCGACCTCCTCGGCGACGATGCGCTCGACGAGGTCCTTCGTGACCGTCTCACCGGTGTCCAGTTCGACTCCGGCATCGAGCCACTGCCACACCTGGGAACGGGAGATCTCCGCGGTCGCGGCGTCCTCCATCAGCCCGTGGATGGCGACCGCGCCGTTGCCTTCGAGCCAGGCGCGCAGGTACTGGATGCCGACGTTGACGTTCGTCCGCAGGCCCTTCTCCGTCATCGCACCGGGGGTGGCCTTGACGTTGAGGAGGTCCGCGGCGGAGACGTTGACGTCCTCGCGCTTGTTCTCGATCTGGTTGGCGTTCTCACCCAGGGTCTCGGTGAAGACCTCCTTGCACAGGGCGACCATGCCAGGGTGGGCGACCCACGAACCGTCGAAGCCCTTGCCTGCTTCACGGGACTTGTCCTCGCGCACCTTGTCGAAGGCGGCCTTGTTCTCGGCCTCGTCCTTCGACGGGATGAACGCGGACATGCCGCCGATCGCGTGCGCGCCGCGCTTGTGGCAGGTGCGAACGAGCAGTTCGGTGTAGGCGTCCATGAACGGAACGGTCATGGTCACGTCCGAACGGTCCGGCAGCAGGTAGTCCGAGCCACGAGCGCGGAAGTTCTTGATCACCGAGAAGATGTAGTCCCAGCGACCGGCGTTGAGTCCGGCGGAGTGCTCGCGCAGTTCGTAGAGGATCTCCTCCATCTCGAATGCGGCCGGGTAGGTCTCGATGAGCACAGTGGCCCGGATGGTTCCGCGGTCGAGGCCGAAGGTGTCCTCAGCGAGCTCGAAGGCCTGGTTCCACAGGCGCGCTTCGAGGTGGGATTCCATCTTCGGCAGGTAGAAGTAGGGCCCTTTGCCCTTTTCGATCTGGAGCTGACCGGCAGTGGAGAAGTACAGGGCGAAGTCGACGAGCGAGCCGGAGGTCTCCTCACCGTCGATGAGGATGTGTTTCTCCGGCATGTGCCAGCCGCGGGGGCGGACGACGATGGTCGGCAGCTCCTCATCCGGGGCCAGAGTGTAGGACTTGCCCTCGGGCGAGGTGAAGTCGATCTCGCGGTTGAGCGAGTCGAGCAGATTGAGCTGACCCTGGATGACCGAATCCCACTGCGGGGTGTTCGCGTCCTCCTGGTCGGCCAGCCACACCTTCGCCCCCGAGTTCAGGGCGTTGATCGTCATCTTCTTGTACGTCGGCCCGGTCATCTCCACTCGGCGGTCCTCGAGGCCGGGAGCCGGGGCTGCGACCTGCCATGTCGGATCGTTGCGGATGTCGGCGGTCTCTTCGAGGAAGTCGAGGTCGGCGCCGGCGGCGATCTCTTCCTGACGGACCTTGCGTGCTTCGAGGCGATTGAGCCGTTCGCCGTTGAACTTCCGGTGCAGTTCGACGATGAGCTCGAGAGCTCGCGGGGTGAGGACCTTCTCAGCCCCGTCCGGCAGCTCACCGGTGATCTCCATCCCGGCGGGGATGTCCAGGTTTTCGATATGAGCGGTCATCGCTGGTTCTCCTTAGTCAGCACCGCAGTGCTGCGTCCTTGTCCGCACCAACTGGTGCGTCCGTGTTCGCTGGTCAACGGGGTTTGGCCTGCGAACTTCCACATCGTGAAAATGTTTGTTCACACGACGAAAGACTATGAGGTGATGAACGTCTCGTCAAACCCTATCCTGGATTCGAGACGGGGTGTCGAGCGTGGTGGCCGTCGGGGTGCGGGCTGCTCAGACCGAGGATGTCTCCTGCGGGTGGATCCACCGCGAAAATCAGCGAGACATCGAGACGGATCCACCCGCAGGAGACACGTGCCGCACCGGGACCAGCCCCGGAAACGCCAACAGCTCGGTGAACCTGCACGGGCTTGGTGCAGGGACCAAGCTAGTGCAGGTTCACCGAGCTGTAAATGCATCGGCGCCCGCGCGGGATCGTTCCGCGCTGCGACCCGCAGCAGTTCAGGGACTCAGAAACTCTGAACCTCAGACGATGACGACCATCGGGACGATCATCGGCTTGCGGCGCAGCTTCGAGGACACCCAGCGGCCGATGGTGCGGCGCACGACCTGCTGGAGCTGGTACTGGTCGGTGGTGCCGTCACGGAGGGCATCCTCGACGGCCTTCTTCACCTTCGGCACGATCGAGTCGAAAACGTCGTCGGATTCGGCGACACCGCGGGCGTGGATCTCGGGGCCGGCGATGAGCGACTTCGTCTGCGAGTTCACGGCCATGAAGATCGTCACGAAGCCCTCACCGGACAGCACGAGGCGGTCCTTGAGGTCGGCCTCGGTGATCTCACCGACCGACGATCCGTCGACGAAGACATAGTTGCAGTCGACGGCGCCGACGACCTCGGCGTGACCGTCCTTGAGGTCGACGACCCAGCCGTCATCGGCAAGCACGATGTTGTCCGGATCGACGCCGGTCGCCTCGGCGTGACGGCCGTTGGCCAGCAGGTGGCGCCATTCGCCGTGGACGGGCATGACTCCGCGCGGCTTGACGATGTTGTAGCAGTAGAGCAGCTCGCCGCCGGAGGCGTGACCGGAGACGTGGATCTTCGCATCGGCCTTCGAGATCACTCGGGCGCCGAGGCGCATCAGGCCGTTGATGACCTTGAACACGGAGTTCTCGTTGCCGGGGATGAGCGAGGAGGCGAGGATGACGGTGTCGCCGTCGCCGACCTCGACGCGGTGGTTGCGGTTGGCCATCCGCGACAGGGCGGCCATCGGCTCGCCCTGGGAGCCGGTGCACATGAGGACGATCTGGTCCTCGGGGTAGTCGTCGACCTTCTTGATGTCGATGATCGACCCCTGCGGCACGTTGAGGTAGCCGAGGTCTTCGGCGATCTTCATGTTCCGCACCATGGAGCGGCCGACGAGGGCGACCTTGCGGCCGTGGGCGTTGGCCGCGTTGAGCACCTGCTGGACGCGGTGGACGTGGGAGGAGAAGGAGGCGACGATGATGCGGCGTTCGGCGGTGCCGAAGAGGTTCTCGAGCACGGGCCCGATGTCCTTCTCCAGCGCGGTGAAGCCGGGGACCTCGGCGTTCGTCGAGTCCGTCATGAACAGGTCCACACCCTCTTCGCCGAGGCGGGCGAAGGCACGCAGGTCCGTGATCCGGCCGTCGAGCGGCAGCTGGTCCATCTTGAAGTCGCCGGTGTGGAGGATGTTGCCGGCGCCGGTGCGGATGAACACGGCCAGGGCGTCGGGGATCGAGTGGTTGACGGCGACGAACTCGAGGTCGAAGGGACCGAGCTGGTCGAGATCGTCCTCACGCACCACGCGCGTGATCGGCTTGATCCGGTGTTCCTTGAGCTTGGCCTCGATGAGGGCGATCGTCAGCTTCGAGCCGAGTATCGGAATATCACCCTTGCGGCGCAGCAGGTAGGGCACGGCACCGATGTGGTCTTCGTGGCCGTGGGTGAGGACGAGGCCGACGATGTCGTCGAGGCGATCGTCGAGGTACGAGAAGTCGGGGAGGATGAGGTCGACGCCGGGCTGGTCCTCTTCGGGGAAGAGGACGCCGCAGTCGACGATGAGGAGTTTGCCGTGGTATTCGAACACGGTCATATTGCGCCCGACCTCGCCGAGTCCGCCGAGCGCGACGATGCGAACGGCTTCCTTGTCCATCTTCGGCGGACGGGACAGTTCTTGGGTCAATGCATTATTCACTGAGGTAACCACTCCTGGTCAATTGGGCGGCGACGAATGCCACCTGCTCCTCATCAGCTGGGAGCAGCGGCATGCGCACGTCGCGGTTGTCGAGTATTCCTTGGGCCTGCAATGCGGCCTTCGCCGAGATCACTCCCGGCATGTGGTTCATGAGCGCATCCACGACGTCCGCGGTGTCGCGGGAGAGGATGCGTGCGGTGTTGAGGTCGTTGTTCGCCACTGCTCGGACCATCTGGGCGAAGCGGTCGGAGCAGACGTGTCCGGCCACGGACACGAGGCCGAGCGCGCCGAGGGAGAGCAGCGGCAGGTTGAGTGCGTCCTCGCCGGAGTAGTAGACCAGCGACGAGTTGTTCATCACGAACGAGGAGGCGAAGAGGTCGCCCTTGGCGTCCTTGACCGCGAGGATGTTCGGGTGGTCGGACAGCCGCAGCAGCGTGTCGGTGATGATCGGGGCACCGGCGCGGCCGGGAATGTCGTAGAGCATCACCGGCAGGTCGGTCGAGTCCGCGGCGGCGCGCATATGCGCTTCGATCGCCGGCTGGGTCGGCTTCGAATAGTAGGGAGTGACGATGAGGATGCCGTCGGCTCCCGCGACCGCGGAGCGCTGCGAGAGGTCGATGGTGTGCGCGGTGACGTTGTTGCCGGTGCCGGCGATGATCTTCGCGCGGTTGCCGATGACTCCGCGGACGACGCGGAGGAGTTCGATCTTCTCATCGTCGGTCGTCGTCGGTGATTCTCCGGTGGTGCCGGAGACGACGAGCATGTCGTTTCCGAGTTCGACGAGGTGGTTCGCCACCTTCTCGACGGCCGGATAGTCGATGCTGCCGTCACGCTTGAACGGCGTCACCATTGCCGTGCCGACGGTACCGAACGCATCAATGGCAGTCGCTGCTGCCTGGTCACCGAGAATCGCCATGCCCCCAGGATACCGCCCACACCCGCCGGGCCGTGCAGTGGCCCATCCGCGTTGCGGATGATGTTCGCCTCCCCTCTCCAGCGTATGTGGCCAGGGTTTCCCTCCCGGTCCCCCGCGCTCACGCGTCGTCCTTCCCCCGCCGAGGCGGCTGTGCTCCTGGCATGGTGAGAGACAGATCACAGGTGGTGGCCCGAAATCGTCTACGCTGGGAGCCTGCCCGCCACCGAAGGAGCTTTCGATGACCCGCACCCGCATCCGCGATTTCCACGATGACGATCTCGACGGGATCATCCGCCTCGTCGAGGCGGCTGAGCAGGAGGCCATGGCCGGTTCTGTTCCCGCCCCTACCCTGTATCCGCTGTCCGAGGTCCTTGCCTCCTGTCAGCGCAATCAGGCCGTCGTCGCCGTCCGAGATGAGGAGATCGTCGGTGCCGCCGTGGGCCGGGCCGCGCACGGTCAGGGGGCGATCGTGTTCTTCCACGTGCTCGGCTCCGTGCGGGATGATCCGGAGCAGGGAACCCGCGCCGAGGCGGGGCTGCTCGATGCGCTCGAACGCCGTCTCATGCCGCTGGGGTTGGGCAAGCTGTCGATGCTCGTGCCGGGCTCCACTTCGGCGTTCGCCGCCCTGCTTGGCAATGGGTTCGAGGCTCGGCCGGAGCTGGAGTACGTCGAGCGGCACCTGCCGGTGCAACGTCGGGAGCTCGATCGGCTCAAGGCGGTCGGAGGTCGGGTGCTGCCGCGGCACCTGTGGGATTCGGTCAGCGGGATGCAGGAGGAGAAGGACATGCTCGAGGACCGCCTCGTCGTGCCTTTGGCCGAACCTGATCTGGCGGATCATTTCGGGGTCGTCCCGCCTCGGGCGGTGATGCTCTTCGGCCCTCCGGGGACGGGGAAGACGACTTTCGCGAAGGCGGTGGCCTCACGTCTGGACTGGCCGTTCGTCGAGGTCTTCCCCTCGCGTCTGTCCGGGGAGCCCGGCGGTGTGGCCGCGGGCCTGCGGTCGACGTTCGAGCAGATCAACGAACTCGAGCATGCGGTCGTGTTCATCGACGAGGTCGAGGAGATCGCGTCGAAGCGCGGGGGTGAGCCGCCGTCGCCGACGCAGGGGGTGACGAACGAGCTGCTCAAGCAGGTCGCGGAGTTCCGGGATCGGGAGGGCAGGCTGCTCATCTGTGCGACGAACTTCGTGCGCGCCCTCGATGCGGCGTTCCTCCGCCACGGTCGCTTCGACTATGTCATTCCCATCGGGCTGCCCGATGCCACGGCGAGGGAAGCGATCTGGACGCGCTACATCCCCGAGCACACGGTCTCCGCTGTGGATCTCGCGGTGCTTGTCGATGCAAGTGACGGGCTGACCCCAGCCGATATCGAATATGCTGCCCGGCGCGCCTCGCAGGAGGCGCTGGCCTCGGCATTGCGGCAGCAGCAGGTCGACATCGCGTCGCGCACGGATGTGCTCTCGACCGATGACTACCTCGAGGCGCTGCGTGCGACCCGGGCTACGGTGTCCGAGGCGACGGCCCGGGAGTTCGGCGAGGATGTGGAGACCATCGCACGGCTGTGAGCGGCGCCGCACCGGCACGTGGCGATTTCGACACACGCGCATACTGTTGTCTCCGGCCGAAGGCGAATAGTGTCTTTAGTGATCAGTATCTGCAGTGATCTGCGGGGACAGCTTCGCGGGTCGGATGAAAAGAGAATAGTCATGGAGATCACCGGACAGCCGAATCTCGGACCGATGCGAGTCGACCTCGGGCGGCTGCACGCTTCGGACCTCCAACCCGTCATCGCCGTCATGTACGCTTTCACGTCGCTGCTGTGCGTCGTGGCCATCGGACTCGGGTTCGTCGTCATGACGTTCTTCGCCGGCCTCATCGACGGGGGTTCCCGGGCCCTTGTGGTGGCGTTCGGAGTCGTGATCGTGGTCGCGGGAGTTCTCGGCCTCGCTGCACTGGTCCTCGTCTTCGTACGGTCCCTGAAGGTGAGCCTGAGAATTCATGACGAGGGTATTGAGTGTGATCAACTGTGGTCCCGTCGGACACGGGTCTTCTGGTCACAGATCGCTGCGATCATTCCGCCAAGTGCGGGCGATGCCCGTCGAATCTGTGCGCTCCGTCTGCGCGATGGGCGCAGGGTCGTCATTCATCGTCTTGCTCTGCCGTCGCACCGCGACTCTTTGGGACAGGTGCTGCCGCACCACGATGTCCGTGTCGTCATCGACCATTTCATGCATTGGCGACGAATCCACGGACTCATTCCTGGTCCAACGGGGTCCGCCCCGCCGATCAATCGACCATAGCTGCGCAGATGCAGGCCCGGTTGCCGTCAGGGTCTTCGAGCACCCAGTAGGACGGTGCCGCTGCATCACTGATAAGACGTCCACCGGCAGCGAGGGCGGAGTCGATTCGGTTCTCGACTTCGTCGTGGCCGACCCAGACGTCCAGATGCCAGCGTTGCGGGGACTCGGTCTCCGGCAGCGGGAAGCGGCTGTTCGTCCGCGGTTCCTGCCACCACAGCCCGGTGTTGACCTGCCCGGTCGGGTCAGCCAATCCGCCGTTTACGTGGACCCCGTCGAATTCGGCATCGAGGAGAGCAGCATAGAAACCTGCCACCCGAGCTCCCGAGGTCGTATTGAGAGCGAACTCCGCCTGCTGCAGACTCGCTGGTTCGGCATGAAGCTCCTGTTCGGCGGCGAGTTCGCTGATGGTGCGAGCAAGGTCGAGATCGTCGCGACTGACCCCTCGTTCGGCTTCGCTGCTCAGGGTGACGACAACGTTGGAAGCGGTCAGGGTGATCTCGGGCGCGAGGCCGGCCCGCTCCGACGCCTCCCCGACAGCTCCGGCCAATTCCAGCGCTTCGGCGAAGTTCGCCGTGAGGAAGCGTGCGCGAATCGGTCCGGCCAGCTGTCGCCAGTCACTCAATCCTGCCGCGTTGATCTGTGCGCCGCTGAGTGCGTCCGATGAACCCATACCGTGTTGCCCCCTCGTCGCACAGTTTCAGTTCACTCTAATCGGACCCGACCAGGTCGACAATAGGGATACATATCAAGTCGCCCTGATGTCTGACGGGTTTGCGGCAGTTACTCGGGAGCCATGCCTGATGCCCTCTTTTCACATCCCCGACTCGCACGTGTCTATGACCCGCTCGATCCCGACCGATCGGACCTGGACACATATGTGAATCTGGTAGCCGAGTTCGGAGCGGACACCGTGCTCGACGTCGGTTGCGGCACCGGGGTACTCATCACTCGGCTTGTCGATATGGATGTCGAGGCTCTCGGCGTCGACCCCGCTCAAGCCTCCGTGGACGTTGCACAGTCCAAACTGACACAAGGCACAGCGGAGCTTGTCGTCGGCACAGCCCCGGACGTGGCTGACGACATTGCCCGGTGGAACTCCTTCGACATGGCAACGATGACTGCGAATGTCGCGCAGGTCTTCCTCGACGACAGTGACTGGCTTTCCACGTTACGTGCTATTCGATACTGCCTTCGCCCCGGAGGAAGGCTGGTTTTCGAGACGCGTGACCCGTTTGACCGCGCCTGGGAGCGGTGGACCAAAGAGACGACTCACCGCACCGTCGATCTCGGCGAGGTAGGCATTGTGGAGGAATGGGTCGAGGCGATTCACGTCGACGGTGAGTTCGTCACCTTCATCTCGCCGACGATCTTCCACCTCGATGAGGAACGCATTGATTCGACGTCAACGCTGCGTTTCAGATCACAACCTGCGGTCGAGCGGACTCTGTCGGATGCGGGCTTCAGCGACGTTGAGGTTCATGATCTCCCCTATGCTCCCGGACGTGGCTGGCTCTTCATCGCCACTGCCGGGGGCTGACGAAGTCGCATGCCATGTTCGGGCGGCTGGCACACCCAGAGCTCGCGCCTCAGAGCTCGTCGCCGGAGACCGCGAAGGTGTCGCAGCTGTTCAAGCCCTCGTTGTAGCCGGAGGTGAACCATTTCTGGCGCTGTTTGCTCGAGCCGTGGGTGAACGATTCCGGGTTGGAGAACCCGGACTGCTCTTGGATGTGGTCATCGCCGACGACGAAGGCCGCGTTGAGCGCGTCGTCGAGTTGTTCCTGCGTGGGTTCTTCGAGGTACGGGTTGCCGTTGTCGTCGGTGAGTGTGGTGACATTGCCGAGCCAGGCCCCTGCGTAGCAGTCGGCCTGGAGTTCGGTGCGCACGCTGTTGCTCTCGGCCCCGGTGCCGTCGTTGGGGTGTTCGCGCATGACTCCGGTGATGTTCTGGATGTGGTGGCCCCACTCGTGGCCGACGATGTAGAGCTGGGCGAGCTCGTCGGCGGAAGCGCCGAACTGCTGACGCATGATGTCGAAGAAGCTCGGATCGATGTAGACGCCCTGATCGGAAGGGCAGTAGAAGGGACCAACCTGATTCGACGCGGTGCCGCACGCCGTCGACGTCTGCCCGTCGACGATCGTCAGCTCCGGCGGCTGATACCCATCGACCTTCTTCTCCCAGTAGTCGTCGAGGACGACCTGAGCCCCGGCCATCCGGCAATCGACGTTCGTGTTCGCATCCTCGCCGGTATCGCACTGGGACATGCTGGTCCCGCTCGAGGAGTTCTGGCCGCCTCCGTCATCGAGTTCCAACCCGCCCATCAGTCCGGTCACATCGACGCCGAGCAGCGGACCGATGAGGAAGACGAGCAGCCCGACGATGCCGACACCGCCGCCGGCAATCGCGGTATTGCGGCCGCGCTTGCTCGTCCTGTTGCCGCTGATATCGGCATTCGGGTTGAAAGTCATGGCATAAAGATACCCCGGGCGCGTACGCGCGCGGTCGGCATAGTCGTGTGAGAATCGAACCATGAGCTCTCACCCGGCAGACCCTCACCGAGCGCAGGGATCCGACCCAGGCACCACCTCGGCGACGGTGGCGAATCGGCTCAGCCCTGCCGGACGGCTCATCGGTCTCGATGCCGCCCGCGGGATCGCCCTGCTGGCGATGATGGTCACGCACATCTTCGCACTCGCCGATGACACGGGGATGCCGACGTGGGCAGCGATCTTCGCCGGTCGCGCCTCGGCGCTGTTCGCGGTCCTCGCCGGCTGCTCGCTGGTGCTCTCCACCCGCTCCCGATTGGACGGTGCCCATGACGGCCGGGGGCGGCTGCGCGATGCCGTGCCGAGCGTGCTCATCCGCGCGGCCGCCATCGTGATCATCGGACTGTGCCTCGGATCGATCTCCAGCCTGCTGGCGGTCATCCTCGTCAACTACGGGATCATGTTCGCCCTCGCGCTGCTCTTCCTGCGGCTGCGCGCCGGCGCCCTGTTCGCGATCACGGGAGCGTGGATGCTCCTGACTCCCGTGGTGTCGATGTGGGTGCGGTCGACGTTCCTCCTCGAACCGAGCTACCTGCCGATGGGCTTCTTCGACTTCGCCACTCCGGGCACGATGCTCACCGACCTCTTCCTCACCGGGTATTACCCCGTGCTGCAGTGGATGTCCTACATTCTGCTGGGCATGGCGGTGGCGAAGCTCGACATCGGCCGACATCTGCTCGGCCTGTTCACCGTCGGACTCTCACTCTTCGTCGTTGGTCGCGGTTCCTCCTGGCTGCTGCTCAACGTCTTCGGTGGGGATGCGGCACTTGTCGAGGACTCACAGATGTGGGGCATCGATCTCACCGCGGCCCTGTTCACCGGCAGCTACGGGGTGACTTCGGCGACCTCGTGGTGGTGGCTGGCGATCGCCGGACCGCATTCGGCGACGCCGTTCGACCTGCTCTCCACGGCCGGAACGGCGGTGATGACGATCGTGGCGTGCCAGGCCGCTACGGTGCTGTTGGGACGCCGGTCGTGGGCGCTCGCCCCGCTGTCGGCACCGGGATCGATGCCGCTGAGCGTGTATGCCGCACATGTGGTGCTGATCGAGATCACCCGGCCGGCCATCGTCAATGATCCGACGGAGGGCGCGGGAACTGTGGCCGAACAGTCCACGGAGTATCTGGTGCACGCGCTGACGTTCGTGCTCATGCCGCTGTTGTGGAAGATGTTCGTCGGTCAGCGCGGGCCCTTGGAAGGTGGGATCGCGGCTGTGATCCGGTCGGCATCGCCGGGGTCGGGGACGGGCTCGGCGGGGTCGGGGTCGGGTTCGGGGTCGGGATCAGCCGCCTCGGAGTAGGGCCGGGGTCGGGGTCAGCCGCCTCGGCGAACCATTCCTGACCGCGATCAGGCGCCTTGCTTCTGCCCCTCACGGAACAGGGCGATCGACTTGCGCATCGTGGCGCGGGCGCGTTTGCGATCGCCGCTGGCGTCGTAGGCGCAGGAGAGGCGGAACCAGGATCGCCAGTCACCCGGTGCGGCCTCGGCTTCGGCCTGGTACTTCACGAATTCCTCATCGGCGGCCTCACGGATGATCTTCCCGCCCGGTGTCCGCGGCAGATCATCGACGGGCAGTCCGCCCTCGTCGCCGAGGATGCGGGCGAGCTTCTCAGTCCTCGCACCGAAGATGAGTTCGACGATGAGCGTCCAGGCGCCGATGATCGGCAGCACGAACAGGGCGATGCCCATGATGCGCGGGATGAGGTCGGGTTCGCGCACGAGGATCCAGGCCCGCTGTCCCATGAGGACGAAGTAGAAGACGAGGACGACGGAGACGACGATCGCTCCGATCTTGGCCTTCGACATCAGAGGTCGAGCATGTTCTCGAGGCCGTGGATGAGCCCCGTGTAGTCGGCGATCGAGCGGACCGCGGTGACGATGCCCGGCATGAACGCCGAGGTGGAGTGCGAGTCGGTGCGGATGGTCAGGGCTTCGCCGTCGGAGCCGAAGTGGATCTCCTCGTGGGCGTTCATGCCCTGCTGGCGGATCGCGTGGACGTGGATGCCGTCGATGACCGCTCCCCGGGCACCCAGCGGGTCGGATTCCGTGGAGTCGGGGACGGCCGGGAGTCCGGCTGAGTTGCGGGCGGCAGCGATGCGCTGGGCCGTGTGGTTCGCGGTGCCCGAGGGTGCGTCGAGCTTGCGGGTGTGGTGGGTTTCGACGACCTCGGCAGAGTCGAAGTAGGGGGCGGCGAGTTCGGCGAAGCGCATCGCCAGGACCGCACCGATCGAGAAGTTCGGGGCAATGAGGACCGCGGCCTTCGGGTGGTCCTTGAGTGTGCCTTCGAGGCGGGCCAGTCGGTCGTTGTCCCAGCCGGTGGTGCCGACGACGGTGTCGATGTCGTGTTCGACGAGGAAGGTGACGTTGTCCTCGGTGGACTTCGGGACGGTGAGTTCGACGGCGACGTCGACATTCTTCTCGAGCAGGGACTCGAGCGAGTCGCTGCTGCCGAGTGCGGCGACGAGCTCGAGGCCATCGGCAGCCTCGATCGCATCGACGGCATGGGATCCCATCCGCCCTTTGGCTCCGATGACGGCTACGCGAATGCTCATATGTCTGTGACTCCTCGTGTGACGATCCCTGCGATCTCCGCTCGCCAGTCTAGCGACCCCGAGGGTGTCTCCTCACATCCGGTGACCCAAAGAACACTCCCATTTGCTACCCGACGGCGGCGCAGCAACCTGGGGCGAGGTATCTGGGCTCCCGTCGGGTAGTTCTGGAGGGCAGATGCAGAGTCAGCGGCCACCGGAAGCGAACGACGAACAGGCCGGACAGTCGTTGATCAGAGGATGCGTGCATTCGAGCACATGCCCGAGGTATTCGGCCGACGCATTGAGAAGTTCTCGTTGACGGAGGATCTCATCACGCTGAGCGGCTACGAGTTCGACCTTCTCATCGCGAGTTCCGTTGAGCAGGCGTGCGATCACAGGCAGAGGCATTCCCGCTTTCTGGCATCTCAACGCAATTGTCACAAGACCGAGTTGCTGAGCGTTGTATTGCCGCGCTCCGCCGGCCGTCCGAGGCGGATCTATGACGCCTTCGCCCTCCCAATGCCTGAGCAGGTGTGTGCTCACCCCAAGATATTCTGCGGCTTCTCCGATCCTCATGGCGTCATGGTAGTTGACTTCGTGTCGACTCGAACTCCTACAGTCATAGCCATGGACATCGTCGAACTCAACTGCGGGACACTCAACATGCGCGGCGGCGAGGCCGCTTTCGGAACCGATCACTTCGTCTGCCGTGTGCTCCTCATCAAGGATGGGGCCCGGCTGATCGCGGTGGACACAGGAATCGGCCACGCCGGAATCGCAGACCCGGTTTCTCGTTTCGGAAAGCAGTGGCTCGACCTTGCACGCCCGGCCCTCGATCCGGACGAGACGCTGAAATCCCAAGTGACGGCGCACAAGCGGGACCCGCACTCAGTCACCGACGTCATCGTCACGCATCATCACCGGGACCACGTCGACGGCCTCTCCGACTTTCCGTGGGCACGAATCCATGCTGCCGACGAGTGTCGCAATGTTGTCCGCGACGGTGGCGCCGGGCTGGTGCCCGCGCAGTGGTCACACGATATCGTCTGGGCGCCGAGTCCCCGACCTGCTCCCGAGTGGCGAGGATTCGCCACGTTCACATTGGACGGGCTGCCGAATACGATCCGACTCATAGCTCTGGGCGGACATGCACCGGGACACGTAGGGGTTCTCGTCCCTACAGACGACCATTTGCTGCTTCACGTCGGCGACGCCTTCCATCATCACACCCAATTGCTGAGTACCGCGCCCGCCGGAGTAGAGGACTTCGCCCGTTCAGTCCAATACGACGAAGCCGAACGAATGAACACGGTCAGGAAGATCGCCACTCTGTCTGGCGACAAAGACATTCGCATCGTCAGTTCCCACGACCCCAGAGAGGTGTAGTTCTGGGTTTCGGTTGTGGCGCCGCCGATGTTTCAGATCACGCGAAGCCGGGTTCCGCTGTGCCGCGGGTCCCCACGCAGACGAGCGCAGACCTCGGTGTCATAGCGGATGCCGTCATAGACCAGTTTCTCTCGTTCGCGGCCTTCGATGAGGAAACCAGCGTTCATCGCCACTGCGGCCGAGGCCGGATTGTTCACCCGGTACCCGAGTTCGAGTCGATAGATCCCTTGATCGTCGTGGAGATGATCGACGAGGCTGCGCAGTCCCGCCGAGGTCAGCCCTCGGCCTCTTCCCTCGGCGACAATCCAGTAGGAGATCCACGCGGTCGAATGCCGGTGATCGATCCCGGAGGCCATGACGTTGCCGAGGATGCGTAGGTCCGATCCGTCGGCATGGTCAACGATGACGAAGGCACAGACCTTGCCCTCCGCCTCGGCGCCGGTGATGGTCTCGATCCATGTACGAGCGCCGACAAGACTGCGGTCGTCGGGAATGTTGGACAGCAGAGCGTCGTCGGCCTGCTCATACACCTCAGCCAATGCCTCGGCATCTTCAGTGCGCCAATGTCGGAGGATTGCGCTCATGTGCTCAGCCTATCCGCGCTCGTCCACCCCACAAACGTACCCCCAAAACACCTGACGGCGGCCCAGCAACCTTGCGCGAGGTTGCTGGGCCGCCGTCAGGTAGCAATTGGGAGGGGTCAGCCGAGGAGGAGACCCTTCGTCTGAGCGACTGCACGGTCGAAGCGTGCACCGGCGTCGGCCCAGTTGACGATGTTCCACCAAGCCTTGACGTAGTCGGGCTTGACGTTCTGGTAGTCGAGGTAGAAGGCGTGCTCCCACATGTCGAGCTGCAGAACCGGGGTGCCGCCGAGCTGGATGTCGGACTGCTGGTCCTTGAGCTGCTCGATGAAGAGGTTTCCGCCGAGCTGGTCGTAGACGAGAACGGCCCAGCCGGAGCCCTGGATCGTGGTGGCCGCAGTGGTGAAGTGCTCGCGGAACTTGTCGAACGAACCGAACTGGTCATCGATGGCTGCAGCGAGTTCACCGACCGGCTTGTCTCCACCGTCCGGGGACATGTTGTTCCAGAAGATCGAGTGGTTGACGTGACCGCCCAGGTTGAACGCGAGGTCGCGGGTCAGCTTCGGCACGTTGGCGAGGTTGCCGGATTCGCGGGCTTCGGCCAGCTGCTCAACGGCGGTGTTGGCGCCCTTGACGTAGGTGGCGTGGTGCTTGTCGTGGTGCAGCTCCATGATGCGAGCCGAGATGTGCGGCTCAAGAGCGGAGTAGTCGTAGGGCAGTTCCGGAAGTGTGTACTGCTCAGCCATGAGATTCCTCCTGATGAGATGTGATGTCCACCGAACGGTGGCTTCATTTCGACCCTATCCCAGGGTCACATCTCGGACAACAAGGGGTCCGCGGCCTCTATTCCAATTCCCATGAAATGACCGGAAAACCTGTCCGAACCGCACCCTCGCATGACTTCTGCCGACACAGTGTCCCGCATGTCGAGATCGCCGCCGAGGTGGTCAGGCGGGGAGCATCGCCTCCCCCGCCCGCGATCGCTCGGTGATGTGGATGAGCGTCGGGCCTGCATATTCGTCAGCGTCGAGCAGGGCTGCCAGCAGGTCCGCCTCTCCCTCGACGTGGACTCCGCGTGCGCCCATCGCCTGTGCCAGCGCCGGGAAGTCCGGCCCGTCGAGGACGACGCCGGAGGGTGCGTCACCGCGGTCGGCCATCTCGTTGCGGATCTCCCCGTAGCCGCCGTTGTCGACGATGATGACTGTGACCTGCACCTTCGCCTGCACCGCTGCGGCGAGTTCGGCGATCGTGAACATCGATCCGCCGTCGCCTTCGATGGCGATGACCCGCGCCGAGGCGGCCGAGAGCTTCGCGCCGATCCCTGCCGGCAGACCGTAGCCGAGTGTTCCCGCTCCCGCCGGGTAGAGGAACCGATCCCCCGCCCGAGCAGCCCAGCCTGTCTGCACTCCGTAGTAGCAGGCCATCGTCGAATCCGCCGCGACGATCACGGGCGATTCCGCCTGGGCGGTGAAGGAGTTGAGCGCTCCGCACAGGTCCGCCCAGGATCGGCCCGATTCCTCGGCCGCCGAGGCTGCCGCCGCCTTCCGCTGCCCGGCCCATGCCGCTGCCGCCCGAGTGGTCTCATCAGCGCGGCGAGACCTCAGCACACCGTCGAGCCCGGCCGTCGCGGATTCCGCGTCGGCGAGGATCGGGTGGCTCACCTTCGCGTTCGTGAGCATCTGCACCTCGTCGATGTCGATGCGCACAACGGTCTCGGGCAGGGGCAGCGGTTCGGGCCAGAAGTCGCTCGGAGCCAGTTCGGTGCCGATGGCGATGACGGCATCGGCATCGGCGAGCAGTTCGGGCAGGCAGTCGAGGACCCCGACGGCCCCGAGGCAGGCCGGTTCCCGGTCGTCGATGATGCCCTTCGCATTCGAAGACAGGATGATCCCGGCACCCAAGGTCGCGGCCAGGTCGAGGATCGCGGGACCGGCGGATCGGGCTCCGGCGCCGGCGATGATGAGCGGACGTCGGGAGGTGGCGACCGCCTCGGCGGCGGTCTCGAGGGCCTGCGGATCAGCGGTCGGATGCGGGCGTGTGATGGACGGGTGCAGCCGGCCTGGTCCCGCGGCTTCGATGAGGTCGAGCGGGATCTCGATGGCAGCCGGTCGGGTGCGGCCTGAACGCATGGCCGACAGGCTCTGCCCGACGGCCAACGACACCTCGCCGGGGCTGGTGACCCGTGTGACCTCGGTGAGCACGGCGGACAGTGCACCGGATTGGTTGCGCACTTCGTGGAGGAGTCCGTTGCCGCGCCCGGGGTGGGTCAGCGGCATGCCGGGACAGACGAGGAGGACCGGCACCGAGTCGGTGAAGGACTGGAGCAGTGCGGTGAGCGCGTTGAGCACGGCCGGACCAGTGGTGGTGACGACGACGTTGACCTCACCGGTGGCCCGGGCCGCACCGTCGGCCATATAGCCGGCTCCCTGCTCGTGGCGGGGCGAGATGACCTCGATGCCGTGCGCACTCAACTGGGCGAAGATCTCGAGGTTGTGGGTGCCGGGGATCCCGAAGACGCGCGTGATGCCTTCGGCCGTGAGGGCTCTGGCCAGGTGGGCGCCGCCGGTGAGGTCCTGCGTGGTCATGACTGTCCCTTCGTCTGAGAGGTCGGTGCTGCTCATCTGTCGCCGCCATTGAGTGCGGCGAGGTTCGCATCGACCTTCGCCTGGGCGGCCACGCGAGGGCTGATGCCCTGGTCACGGGCGGTGGCGAGCACCTCGGTGGTGAGTTCGCGCAGTGTCTCGGTGACGATGGTGCGGCTGTCGTCCCAGCTGCCGTCGACGTCACCGAATGTCACCCACCACCACCAGGCGTTCGTCGCCGAGTTCGCGAGGAAGTCCGGAATGACAGTGACGCCTCGGGCCAACAGCGCTTCTTCGGCGGCGGGGAGGACGGGCATGTTCGCGGCCTCGACGATGAGCGAGGCTCGGATCGCATCGCAGTTCTCCGGCGTGATCGCGTAGCTGACGGCGGCCGGGACGAGGACGTCCGCGTCGACGGCCAGCCAGTCGTCACGATTCCCATCGCAATCTTCTGCCCGCAGTGCCGCACGGTCGATGCCGCCGAAGGAATCACGGCTGGCCAGCAAGGTCTCAACGTCGAGTCCGTCGGGGTTCGACACGAACCCATCGGCGTCGGCGATGCCGACGATCCGCAGTCCCGCCTCGGCGAGGTAGCGGGCAGTGGCGCCGCCCATCGACCCGAAGCCTTGGATGACGGCGGTGGATTCGCCCGGTTCCCGGCCGGCCGCTTCGAGTGCGGCGATCACCGAGGTGGCCACGCCGAGTCCGCCGACGAGTTCGTCCTGTGCGATGCCGTCGACGACGGTAGTGAAGGAGCGCTCCACGCGCGCCGAGGCGGCTGCGGGGTCATCGAGGAGTTTGTCGACGGCAGTGAGTCCTGAACCGAGGCCACGACGGTCGAGGATCTCGTCGATGTCGTCCTGCCGGACTCCGAGGTCTTCGCCGAGTGCCCAATAGGAGTGCATGATCGGGTTGACCGCGACGAGGAATCGTTCGAGGACATTTTTGGCGCCAGGCGCGCGGGGATCGAAGTCGATGCCGCCTTTGGCACCACCGACGGGCACGTAGGCCCGTCCTTCGCGGAGGTGGATGGCTTCCTTGCGCGTCATCCCCTGGGCGAGCCCGCGCACCTCGTCGAGGGTGCAGCCCTTGCGCATGCGCAAGCCGCCCGAGGCAGTGCCGCGCACGAGGGTGTCGATGACGACAAAGCCTGCCGCGCCGGTGGCAGGGTCCTGCCAGGTGATCTCCATGAACATAGGGCCTCCAGGAGCTCGGTCGAACGCAACTCCGCTGATCGATCAGCCGGTGTTGGCGGATCCGTCAATCTTACTGAATCGTGGTTCAGTAAATTCTCCGACTACAGTCTTGCCGGATGACGCTGGCCTCGTCAAGATCGCGTGCGGCAGTGCGTTCTCCTCTCCGCCGACGGTGGCTTCTCAGCCCGCTGCTGAGAGCGGTGCCGTGATCTGCGTGCGATTTTGGTCATTCCACCGCGTTTTCGGCGACGAAAACGCGGCGGATCGACCGAACAATCGCCATCCAGAGCCGCGCAGACGAGTCACCCGAGCTCATGGGTGAGGAAGTCGTCAGCCCACACCCTCAGCTGCTCGGCCTCGACGGCCTCCGGGTTGACCATCATCTGAATGGCAAGTCCGTCGAGGAAGGCGAGGATACGGGTTGCCCTCGCGTCGGTGCCGCCGGTAGGAGTCTCGGCACCCCGGGTAGGAGCGTCGACGCCGCTGGTAGGAGCGGCACACTCCCCCGCTGCGATGGCTTCCTCCATGAGACGTGCGAGGATCGACTTCCATTCCCTGTCCATCGCCGCGAACGTCGACTTCAGTTCCTCGTCGAAGAGACCGGCCGACCAGCCGTCGATCCAGATCTTCCAGCTGCGCGAAGAACCGCTGGGCAGGTACCAGCCGACCACTGCTCGCAGCCGCTCCCGCGCCGAAACGGTACCGGCCGACACTTCGCGCCCAGAATCGGTTCCTGCCGCCAGCTCCCGCGCGCGATCGATATCCTGCCGCCCCGCATAGTCGAAGGCCGCGGCTACGAGGGCTTCCTTCGTTTCGAAGTGGTAGATGATGAGGCTGGCGCTCAGACCCAGACGAGCGGCGACATCGGACACGCGCAGGGTGCGCAGCCCTGTCGCCTCGATCTCCTCGACCGTCGCCGCGAGGACCTCCTCCCGACGCACGGCCGGGTTCTTCCGCGCCATCTCTCCGCCTCCCTTCCCCCTCCTGTCGCCTGGCTTCCCACGGCTGAAGTCACAGCCCTGGTACGCCGACGAACGCTCAGGCCAGCTTCACCTCGGCGGCGGGGCCGACCATGGCCAATGCCTTGGGCCGCGCCAGCAGACGACCGGCCATCTCGCTGACCTGCTCCGAGGTGACTGAGCGGACGCGTTCGATGAGATCCAGCGGGGCCTCGAGCGGCAGACCGAAGATCTCCGACCTGGCCAACCGGTTCATCCGCGCAGCCGAGGACTCGAGCCCGAGGACCATCGACCCCGACAGCTGAGAGACGATCTCGTCGAGTTCGAACCGGCTCGGGGCCTCCTGCGCCAGCCGATCCCATTCGGCCAGCGCCAGATCGACGACGGCCTGAGCGTTCTCTGCCGTGCATCCGGCGTAGATGCCGAACGTTCCCGTGTCTGTGAACTGGCTGGCCACACAGTTGACGGCATAGGCCAGCCCACGCTCCTCGCGCACGCTCTGGAACAGCCGCGAGGACATTCCGCCGCCGAGCATCGTGAGCATGACAGAGTAGATGAACCGATCCTCGTGGCCTTCCTCCAGGCCCTCACAGCCGAGCATGATCCCCAGCTGTTCGATGTCCTTGACGGTGTGCGAGGTCCCCGAGTGGAATTCCGGACGCACGCGTGCGGCGCCGCCCAGGTGCGATCCCTTGGCTACCGAATCCGAACCGACCGCCGCCGAGGCGGCCCCGCCGTCGGTCGCGCGCGTGTCGATGCTGCCCGCGTCGTGATCGTTCCCCGCACCCGACCAGACGTCGGCGCGGGACCCGAGCCCCGCCTCGGCGAGGGCGTCCTCGACCATCGCGAGCACCTCTTCATGCGTTGCCCCACCGGCGGCCGCGATGACCAGCCTCGGCGGGATATACGTCGAGGCGTAATGGTCGATGACCGTGTGGTGGCCGAGCACGCGGATCTGATCCTTCGTCGCCCCCACGGGACGGGCCAGCGAATGCTGACCGAAGACGAGAGCATCGAAATCGTCGAAGAGCACATCGCCGGGATCATCGGCCGACATCGCAAGCTCTTCGATGATGACACCGCGCTCGCGTTCGAACTCGTCAGCATCGAGCTGCGAGTTCGAGACCATGTCGATGAGCAGCCCGGTGATGTTCGGCAGGTCGGTGACGAGGCACCGCGAGTAATAGCAGGTGAGCTCCTTGGCGGTAATCGCGTTCGAGTCCCCGCCGGTGCGGTCGAAGGCCGCAGCGATCGACTTCGCGTCCCGCGACCCCGTTCCCTTGAACAGCATGTGTTCGAGGAAGTGGGTGGAGCCTGCGGTCTCGGCGGATTCGTCGCGGGAACCCGCAGCGACCCAGATGCCGATCGTCTCCGAGGCCAGGCCCGGCATATGTTCGGTGGTCAGCGTCAAACCACCGGGGAGGACAGACCGATCGATTCGGCTGCCCTCCCCGGTGTGTGAACTATCCAGTATCAGTTGTCTGATCCCTCGTCGTTCGACTCGGACTCATCGGAGTCCTCGGTGACCGGGGCGAGCGAGAGCTTGCCGCGATCGTCGATCTTCGTAATCTCGACCTGGACCTTCTGGCCCACGCCGACGACGTCCTCGACGTCCTCGACGCGCTTGCCGTCGTTGAGCTTGCGCAGCTCGGAGATGTGCAGCAGACCGTCCTTGCCCGGGGTCAGGGAGACGAAAGCGCCGAAGCTCATCGTCTTGACCACGGTACCGAGGTAGCGTTCGCCGACCTCGGGGACCTGCGGGTTCGCAATCGCGTTGATCATCGAACGAGCGGCCTCGGCGGCCGGTCCGTCGGTGGCGCCGATGAGGACGGTGCCGTCGTCTTCGATGCTGATGTCCGCGCCCGTGTCCTCCTGGATCTGGTTGATCATCTTGCCCTTGGGGCCGATGACCTCACCGATCTTGTCGACGGGGATGTTCACGGAGATGATCCGCGGAGCCGTCGGTGCCATCTCGGCGGGAGCGTCGATCGCATCGGCGATGACGTCGAGGATGACCATGCGGGCCTCGCGGGCCTGCTTGAGCGCGGCACCGAGCACCGAGGCGGGCAGGCCGTCGAGCTTCGTGTCGAGCTGGATCGCGGTGACGAAGTCCCGGGTTCCGGCGACCTTGAAGTCCATGTCGCCGAAGGCGTCTTCGGCACCGAGGATGTCGGTCAGAGCCGCGTACGCGGTCTGCTCGCCCTGATCGGTGGAGATGACGTCGGAGACGAGTCCCATGGCGATGCCGGCCACGGGTGCCTGCAGCGGCACACCGGCCGAGAGCATGGCCAGCGTCGAGGCGCAGACCGAGCCCATCGAGGTCGAACCGTTCGAGCCGAGGGCCTCGGAGACCTCACGGATCGCGTACGGGAAGTCCTCGCGCTTGGGCAGGACCGGGACCAGGGCGCGCTCGGCGAGTGCTCCGTGGCCGATCTCGCGGCGCTTCGGGCTGCCCACACGGCCGGTCTCACCGGTCGAGTAGGGCGGGAAGTTGTAGTGGTGGATGTAGCGCTTGCTCGTCACCGGCGACAGGGAGTCGATGGTCTGCTCGAGCTTGAGCATGTTGAGCGTGGTGATGCCCAGGATCTGGGTCTCTCCGCGCTCGAACAGAGCCGAACCGTGCACGCGCGGGACGACGTTGGTCTCGGCGGTGAGCGGACGGATGTCCTTGAGCCCACGGCCGTCGATGCGGATCTGCTCGGTGAGGATGCGCTTGCGCACGACCTGCTTGGTCAGGGCGTTGAGTGCGTTCGCGATCTCCTTCTCACGGCCCGCGAAGCGCTCCCCGAGCTTCTCGAGGAGTTCGTCGAGGAGTTCGCTGCCGGCGGCGTCGCGCTCCTGCTTGTCCGCGATCTGGAAGTTCTCGGTCTGCTTGGCCTCGCCGAGTTCCTTCACAGCCTCGTACACGTCGTCCTCGAAGTCGCGGAAGACGGGGAATTCGACGGTCGGCTTCGCAGCACGATCGGCGAGCTCGGACTGCGCGCGGCACAGTTCGGCGATGAAGGGCTTGGCGGCTTCGAGGCCTTCGGCCACGACCTCCTCGGTGGGGGCCTGCGCGCCGGTCTTGATCTTGTCGATCGCGTTGTCGGTGGCCTCGGCCTCGACCATCATGATGGCGACGTCGTCACCGACCACACGACCGGCGACGACCATGTTGAACACGGCGTCATTCAGCTGCGAGTGGTTCGGGAACGCGACCCACTGGCCGTCGATGAGCGCGATGCGCACGCCGCCGATGGGGCCGGAGAACGGCAGACCCGACAGCTGGGTCGACATCGAGGCCGCGTTGATCGCCAGAGCGTCGTAGAGGTGGTCGGGGTTGACCGACATCACGGTGACGACGACCTGGACCTCGTTGCGCAGGCCCTTGACGAAGGACGGGCGCAGCGGGCGGTCGATGAGGCGGCAGGTGAGGATCGCGTCGGTCGAGGGGCGTCCCTCCCGGCGGAAGAACGAGCCGGGGATGCGTCCCGCGGCGTACATGCGCTCTTCGACGTCGACGGTCAGGGGGAAGAAGTCGAAGCCCTCACGGGGGTTCTTGCCGGCCGAGGTGGCCGAGAGCAGCATGGTGTCGTCGTCGAGGTAGGCGACGGCGGAACCGGCGGCCTGCTGAGCGAGGCGTCCGGTCTCGAAGCGGATGGTGTGCGAACCGAAGCTGCCATTGTCGATATGGGCAACGGCGGATTCAGGGTTGAGTCCCACGTAGTCTCCTCTGTTGTGCCGGCACACGGCGGACCTCAGCGCTCGAGGGAAGTCCTCGAGGCATGAGACATCGGCCTGCTCGATGCAGTGCGCGATTCCGTGTGGAGTCGGCGGGATATTTGCTTCGGACACCCCATGGATCCACGCCGGTCATCGATCGGGGCCCACGGAACCGGCACCCCAGAAGTCGGGGTGCGCATTCCTCCGGAGGCCACTACCGAAGACCGAAACGTCCATGTCAGGGTTGTCCGCTGACGAGTCTACCGCAGAAGCACGAAACCGCAGAAGCACAGAAGCGCCCCACCCGAAGGTGGGACGCTTCCGTGGCTGTCGTCTCAGCGTGCGACCATGCCGGCCGCCGGCCGAATCAGCGGCGCAGACCGAGGCGCTTGATGAGCGAACGGTAACGCTCGATGTCGACCTTCGCGAGGTACTTGAGCATCCGGCGACGCTGTCCGACGAGGAGCAGCAGGCCGCGACGCGAGTGGTGGTCGTGCTTGTGATCCTTGAAGTGTTCGGTGAGATCCGAGATCCGGCGGGTCAGCAGTGCAACCTGAACCTCAGGAGAACCGGTGTCGCCCTCGTGAGTTCCGTATTCCTTGATGATCTCTTGCTTCACAGCAGTGTCGAGAGCCATGGGTTCTCCTTCGTATCGTTGCGCGGCGCGACGACCTGAAATCGTCGCACTATGGGACCGCGGCCGGTGAAAACGGCAGAGATCAGCTTATCAGGTGTGCAGGACCTCGCGCACATCGGCGATGTCCTCGTGCATCTGCACGATGAGGTCGTCCATCCCGGTGAAGGCGACCTGACCGCGGATGCGGGCGACGAATTCGAGAGTCATCTCACGCTCGTAGACATCGAATTCGCCGAATTCCTTGTCGAGCACGTACGCCTCGACCCGGCGGGAGCTGCCCTGGAAGGTCGGGTTCGTGCCCACGGAGATCGCGGCCGGGTACGGCTGACCCTCGCCGGAGAACGTGGCCCAGCCGGCGTAGACGCCGTCGGCAGGCACGAGTCCCGCGTGATCGTCCGAGAGGTTCGCCGTCGGGAATCCGAGGTCGCGGCCGCGGGCATCACCGTGGACGACGGTGCCGTGGACGGCGTGGTAGCGGCCGAGCTGATCGGCCGCCTCGGCGACGTCGCCCGAGGTGAGCTGCTCGCGGATCCGGGAGGACGAATACCGTCCCCCGCGTCCGACCTCGTCGATCGTCTCCGTGCGGAAGCCGTAATCCTCGCCGAGGCGGCGCAGCGTGTCGATGGTGCCTTCGTTGTCACGGCCGAAGCGGACATCGTCGCCGACGACGACGATGCGTGCCTTGAGTGCCTCGACGAAGTAGGTGCGGACGAATTCCTCGGGCGTCTGGGCGGCGAAGTCGAGGTCGTAGGGCTGGACGAGGAGGGCGTCGATGCCGGTGGCGGCGATGAGGTCGGCGCGCTGTCCGCTGCTCGTGATCATCACCGTCGGTTCGTTGGGCCGGTGGACGGTGCGCGGGTGGGGGTCGAAGGTCATCGCGATCGATGCCAGTCCTTCTTCCCGGGCGCGGGCGGCGACGGCGGCGAGTACCGTCTGGTGCCCGCGGTGGACGCCGTCGAAGTTGCCGAGGGTGACGACAGTGCCGACATCGTCGACGTCGACCTCATCGAGTCCGTGATACAGCTTCACCAGACGATCGCTCCTTCCGTGCACCGACTCAGATTATCGCAGACATGGTTTCGCTCCTAACCCGCACCTCGCCGAGGTGGCCCCGCCCGATCTCGGGCCTCGGGTGACCGTCGGGTCGGGTCCAGGGTGGGCCCGTGAGGTCAGAAGGTCTGGTCGCCGTGGGCTCGAGGTGGGGCGGGCAGCCGTGCGGTCGCGATCGAACCGGCGGCCCTCCGGTCAGGCGATGACTGCCCAGCCGATGACGCCGATGAGGGAAGACAGGACGATGGAGACGAAGGTGCCGATGATGAATCGCTCCCCCGCCGCGGCCGAGGACTTGATCTCGGCGAAGCGACCGAGTCCCTTGACCGCGATGACTACGGCCATGAGTTCGGGGCGACCGAGGACGATGGCGCCGGCGATGAGGGCGCGTTCGACGATGCCGATCCACATGCCGCCGCGCAGGACCTCGACGTCTTCAGCCCCTGTCCGTTCGGGCTTGCGGCCCGGACCGGAATGGGTCAGGCGCAGGAACGCCGGCACGAGCGGCCAGCCGATGAGGGCCGCGACCACTGCGGCCGCGATGGCGACGAGCACGTCAGTCCACATGGGCGCCTCCTTCCGCCTGGCCCGGCTGATCCGCCCGCGTGGATCGGTCCAGCTGCCTGAGGTGATGTGCGGCGAGATTCTGAGCGCCGGCGACGATCTCGGCGGTGCCGGGGGCGAGCACTCTCGATACGGCCTGCTGTGAGACCCCGAAGAGTGCGGCGATCTCGGCCTGAGTCGCATCGGGGTGGTCGAGTCGGTGGTCGACGTAGCCGCGCGAGTGGGCACGCAGCTCGCCCAGCGTCGTCACGAGCAGGCGCAGGGCAGCCTCGGCGAGGGTGCGTTCGGTGGACTCGCACTCGGCGGATTCGCTGTCGTTGCGGACGACGAGGTGGGCGGGCGCGGACTTCGCGGATTCCACGGCCTGTCTGGCGGCGTAGAAGGCCTGGCCTCTGGCTTCGGTGGTCGCCGTCGGCAGCGGCTGCTCGACATCACCGACACCGAGGCCGATGTGCCAGCCGGAGGCGACGGCGATGCGGCGCACTGCCTCGGCGACGGCGGCCGGATCGTCGAGGACGCCCTGGACCTCGTCGCCGATCGTGCGGGCGAACGGGATGACGGTGTCGATGGGCTCGAGTACCGCGAGGACGGAGGGCACGGCATCATCGCTCGTGCGCGAGTCCTGCTGGTCGATGGTGAGGACGAACATGACTTCAGTACAGCAGATCCCGCGGGTCGAAACAAGCCTTTTGATTGTATTATCAAAATACAAGCTTTCAAATTGTTTAGAGTGAGCGGGTGCGACAGCCCATGCGAGATCGGCGCAGCTGCGCCGAGTCAGGCGAGGTCGATGGCGAAGGCGGTCAGCGACTTGAGACCGCCGTCGCGGCGCACCTCGGCGACGGAGACGAGCACGTCATCGCAGATGACTGCCACTTCCCCGTGCGCAACTTCCCCGTGTGCACCCGACGATGATTCCGGCGCGTCGGCAGTCCAGTCGGCCGCCGTCACCACCTTGCCCTGCATGAGGGCGGTGGCCTGATCGGTGTCGACCGTGACGACGGGCAGGAAGGTCCGGGCCGCCTCGGCGAGGGACGTGAGTGCGGGGGCCGCAGTGTCGAGGTCGGCAGGCAGAGTCACCGCCTGGTCGAGCTCGAAGTCACCGACTCGAGTCCGGCGCAGCGCGGTGAGGTGCCCGTAGACACCGAGGTCGGTGCCGATGTCGCGGGCCAGGGCGCGCACGTAGGTGCCCGAGGAGCAGTCGACCTCGACGTCGACGTCGACGTGACCGTCGGCGGCGGCGAAACGGATGTCGATGACTTCGAAGGAGGAGATCTCAACGCGGCGGGCCTTGAGTTGAACGTCCTCGCCGGCGCGGACGCGGGCGTAGGAGCGTTTGCCGTCGACCTTGATCGCCGACACGGCACTGGGCACCTGGTCGATGGGTCCGCGCAGCTTCGCGACAGCCGCCTCAACGATCGAGGTGTCGACGGCGGCGAGGTCCGCGGGTGCGGCGAACCGGTCGGGGTCGGAGTCGGCGTCGTCGGTCGGCGTCGAGGAGCCGAGCCGGATCGTCGCCAGGTAAGTCTTCGAGACTCCCGTGATGTACGTGAGCAGCTTGGTGCCGCGGCCGAGACCGAGCACAAGCACACCAGTGGCCATCGGGTCGAGAGTGCCGGCATGGCCGACCTTCTTCGTTCCGTACCAGCGGCGGATGCGGGAGACCACGCCGTGGGAGCTCAGGCCCTGCGGCTTATCGCAGACGAGGATGCCCTGCGGGGAAGAATCGCTCACGAAGGCAGGAATCAGTTGAAGGAGGCGTGCACGTGGTCGAAGTGATTGGCCGTCGTGGATCCGCGGTCCTCCATGCCCTTCCAACCCTGTCCGGGCATCCAGATGCGCTGCTTCCAGATGACGTACTTGACGTTGAGGCTGCCCTGGTTCTTGATGAGGTAGTCGGCGATGCGGTCGCCGGTGGATCCGGTGATCATGATGTCCACGGCCTCACCGGTGTTGTGGTCCGAACCGGTGCCCGGGCGGCGTCCGCCGAAGGTCTTGACCTCGGGGAACTTCGCGCACACGGCACGGTAGCCGTTGACGGCGTTCGGCAGCAGGCCGGATTCGATCGAGGAGGACACGCTGCACGGCGGCACCGACGTGTCACTCGAGGTGCCTTCATCCTTCTTCGACTTCTCATCCGAGGACGAGGAGTCGTCGCTCTTGCTCGATTCGGCGGAGGACTCCGCGGTCGGCTTGGGCTTCTTGACCTCGAGAGTCGTCTTCGAGGACTTGTTCTTGTACTTCGGGTCGTCCTTGACCTTGTCGAGGTACTCTTCGCCGGCCTTCTCGCGCTGAGCGTCGAGTTCGTCCTGGCTCACCTGCGAGGGGCTGGTCGATTCCTCGGACCTGGTGTTCGCCGCCTCGGTGGTGACATTGCCTGTGTCGGGCGGTCCCATGACGACGGTCGAACCGACCACGGCTGCGGTCGCGGCTGCCGGAACGGCGATGGCAGCGACGACGGGACGCTGCTTGACGGTCGCCAGCACAGACGTCGCCGTCGACGGCACGTTCGCTGAGTGCCGGCCCGAGGAGCGCTTGTTGGGAGTGAGATCCCGGACGAGCTGCTTCGCGAACGACGGCTTCGGTGAAGAGTGCTTACCCAATGCAGAAATCCCTTAACAGAGTCGTAATCGTTTCGTTACCGGAAAAAGTCTACGACACCAGGGAAAGATAACAAAACTGTTACAGGAAGTTTTTTCCGCACGTGACGAAGATCAAGTGCTCGTCCCGAGTGGACCCGACGATGGGAGTCGCCGTCCGCAGCGACGACGTCCCAGGTCAGTCCTCGTCGGTGTCGTCGTTCTTCTTGTACGGGTCGGACTCCCCCGCATGCTGCGCGTCCTTCGCCAGACCGGCCACGCGAGCATCGTCGGCTGCGGCCTGAGCGAGCAGTCCATCGAGACGGGCGGCCGCCTCGGGGACGGCGTCGGCGATGAATTCGAGGCTCGGGGTCAGACGGATCGTCAGGCCCTTGCCGACCTCGGAGCGGATGAATCCCTTTGCGGATTCGAGCGCCTTGCCGGTGCCGATGAGGTCCTGGTCGTCACCGTAGACGGTGTAGAAGATCGTGGCGTGCTGCAGATCGCCGGTCACCCGCACATCGGTGACGGTGACGAAGCCGAGGCGCGGATCCTTGAGCCTGCGCTCGATGGTGCTCGCGACGATGACCTTGATCTGGTCGGCGATCTTGCGAGCCCGGGTCGGGTCTGCCATGGTTGATGTCCTTTGCGTCGGGGCCGGAGCAACTTCTCTGGCCCAATGATATCTGTGGAATCGAAGCGGCTCCGGCCGGTCCCGTCATGGAACCGGCCGGAGCCGTCGATGTCGACTCTCTGCGTTCAGGAGCCCTACGCGGTCAGGTATCGGCCGCGATCAGTCGCGCGGCTTCTCCTGCATCTCGAAGGTCTCGATGATGTCGCCTTCGCGCAGGTCGTTGAACTTGCCGAGTCCGATACCGCACTCGTAGCCCTCACGGACCTCGGTGGCGTCATCCTTGAACCGACGCAGCGATTCGATGCTGACGTTGTCGCCGATGACGACTCCGTCGCGGGTGACGCGAGCGGTCGAGTTGCGCTTGATGAGACCGTCGCGGACGATCGATCCGGCGATATTGCCGAACTTCGAGGACCGGAAGACCTCGCGGATCTCCGCGGTGCCCGTCTGGACCTCTTCGAACTCGGGCTTGAGCATGCCCTTGAGCGAGTTCTCGATGTCGTCGATCGCCTGGTAGATGACCGAGTAGTAGCGGACGTCGACGCCTTCGCGGTCGGCCAGGTCGCGAGCCTTCGCTTCCGGACGGACGTTGAATCCGAGGACGATCGCGTTGTCGACCGTGGCCAGGTTGATGTCGTTCTCCGTGATCGCACCGACGCCGCGGTGGATGATGCGCAGGTCCACGTCGTCGCCCACATCGATCTTGAGCAGCGAATCCTCGAGCGCTTCGACGGCACCGGAGACATCGCCCTTGAGGATGAGGTTGAGCATGTCGACCTTGCCCTCGGCCAGTGCCTTGGTGAAGTCCTCGAGGCTGATGCGCTTGCGACCGCGGGCCTGAGCGGCGTTGCGCTCGATGGCATCGCGCTTCTCAGCGATCTGACGTGCGGTGCGATCGTCATCGGTGGAGATGAACGAGTCACCGGCGCGCGGGACCGAGGACAGACCGAGCACCTGGACGGGACGGGACGGACCCGCCTCGTCGACCTGGTTGCCGTTCTCATCGAACATCGCACGCACACGTCCATAGGCGGTGCCGCAGACGATCGCGTCGCCCTGACGCAGCGTGCCGGACTCGACGAGGACGGTCGCAACAGCGCCGCGGCCCTTGTCGAGCTTGGCCTCGATCGCGATGCCGCGAGCAGACTTGTCGGGGTTGGCCCGCAGGTCCAGTGCGGCATCGGTGGTCAGCAGCACGGATTCGAGCAGCTGGTCGATGCCCTCACGCTTGAGCGCGGAGATCGGCACGAACATCGTCTCGCCGCCGTATTCCTCGGCCACGAGGTTGTATTCGGTCAGCTGCTGCATGACCTTGGCCGGGTTCGCCCCGTCCTTATCGATCTTGTTCACGGCCACGACGATCGGCACTTCGGCCGCCTGAGCGTGGTTGAGCGCTTCGATGGTCTGCGGCATCACACCGTCATCGGCGGCGACCACGAGGATCGCGAGGTCGGTCGACTTCGCACCACGGGCACGCATGGCGGTGAACGCCTCGTGACCCGGGGTGTCGAGGAAGGTGAGCTTGCGCTCCTGGCCCTCGTGCTCGACCTCGACCTGGTAGGCACCGATGTGCTGGGTGATGCCACCGGCCTCTCGACCGGCCACGTTGGCCGAACGGATCGCGTCGAGCAGCTTGGTCTTACCGTGGTCGACGTGACCCATGACCGTGACGACCGGCGGACGGGCGGCGAGATCCTCGTCGTCCTCCTCCGCGGCCTCGGCGTCGAGATCGATGTCGAAGGTCTCGAGCAGCTCACGGTCCTCGTCCTCGGGCGAGACGATCTCGATCTTGTAGCCGAGCTCCTCGCCGAGGACCTCGAAGGTCGCCTCGTCGAGGGACTGGGTGATCGTCGCCATCTCACCGAGGTGGAAGAGCACGGTGACGAGGTTCGTCGGATCCGTGTTGATCTTCTCGGCGAAGTCGGCCAGCGACGAGCCGCGACGCAGACGCAGCGGTGTGTTGCCGTCTCCACGCGGAACGGTGACGCCACCGACCGAGGGAGCCTGCATCTGCTCGAGCTCTGCGCGCTTCGCCCGCTTCGACTTCCGTCCCTTCTGACGGGGACCGCCGCCGCGGCCGAACGCACCCTGGGTGCTTCCGCGACCGCGACCCGAGCCGCGACCACCGGGGCCGCCGCCGGGTCCGCGACGAGGACCGCCGCCCGGTGCTCCGCCCGGTCCACCGGGACCGCCGGCGGGAGCGTTGCCGCGTCCGCCGCCGCGGCCGCGACCGGGAGCAGGCTTGTTCAGTGCCGAGTTCTTGAGCATCGACGGGTTGGGGCGAGGCGCACCGGGACGCGGTGCCGGACGCGGACCGCCCGAGGACTCTTCGCCGCCCGAGCGGGGCTTCTGACCCGGCTTCGGCATTCCCTGCGAGGGTGCGAACGGGTTGTTGCCGGGACGTCCGCCCTGGCCTCCCTGTCCACCCTGACCGCCTTGACCCTGGCCGCCGGAGCGTCCGCCGGGCTTGGGGCCGCGGCCGGGCTTCGGCATTCCCTGCGAGGATGCGAAGGGGTTGTTGCCGGGACGAGCCGAACGGCCGCCGGGCTTCGGGGCGCCTGGCTTGGCAGCGCCGCCGGGCTTCGGAGCTCCCGGCTTCGGTGCGCCCGGCTTCGCTGCGGCACCGGGCTTGGGTGCTCCGGGCTTCGGCGAGGACTTCGTCTCGGATGCCTCGAATGCCTCGGGTGCAGATGAGTCCGCGGACTCGGCCGGTGCCGGGCTCGCCTCGGCTGCCGGCTCAGCGGCAGGCTTCGGTGCGGACTTCGCAGCGGGGGCGTCCGCCTCGGCGGGGGTCGACTTCGCCGGGGTCGACTTGGGGGTCTGCTTCGCGGCGGGCTTGGGTGCGGGCTTCGCGCCTGGTTTCGGGGCTCCGGGCTTCGCGGCCGGCTTGGCGGACTTCTTCGCGCCGGAGGACTTCTGACCCTCGGCTGATCCGGAATCGGCGAAGGCTTCCTTCACTCGGCGCACGACGGGCGCTTCGAGCGTCGAGGAAGCAGAGCGAACGAATTCGCCCATGTCCTGGAGCTTCTCGAGGACGTTCTTACTTGTTGTGCCGAGCTCTTTCGCGAGCTCATGGACACGGGGCTTTGCCACAGTTCTCCTGTCCGGGTTCCTTCCCGGTCAGGAAAGAACCTCATCAATGAAGAGCAGTACTCATTTCACTGCTCTCTCGATTTCCGTCTGGGTGTCATCGTGCGACACTCACAACTTGTCATCCATTCGTCTACCCGTTCTCTTTGGGTTCGGTGTCCGGCCTCGGAAGGTCCGAAGCGGTGATCTTCGTTCGAAAGGCTCGAGCGAAGGCGGCAGTGGTCCGTGCCTTCGTCAGGCACTTCTCATCGGGATGCACCCAGGCACCACGTCCGGGAAGTGTCGCTGACACGTCGTGGACGACGGCCGGGTGCTGATCGGGACGGAACACGAAGCGTGTCAGTGCGTTCCGATCGTCCTTCTGCCTACAGGCGATGCACGTCCGTACGGGTCCATCGCCAGCATTCACAATGAATGATTCTACAGCACCGGCACCCCGGCTCGCGCCAAGGGGGCCAGTGGTGCGAATCACTCGCCGAGGCGGTTGGACTGCGACGATGCCGCCGTTCGGCGGCCTCGGCAGGGTCAGTCGACCGCCTCGGTGACCTCAGTCCGCTGCGACGATGTCGATCTTCCAGCCGGTGAGCTTCGCGGCCAGGCGGGCGTTCTGCCCTTCCTTGCCGATGGCCAGCGAGAGCTGATCGGTCGGCACGACGGCGCGGGACTCCTGCGCTGCGGCGTCGAGGATCTCCACCCGCTTGGCCTTGGCCGGCGAGAGTGCGTGGGCGATGAACTTCGCCGGGTCGTCGGAGTAGTCGACGATGTCGATCTTCTCCTGGCCGAGTTCGTTCATCACCGCGCGCACCCGGGATCCGAGCTCGCCGATGCACGAACCCTTCGCGTTGACTCCCGGCTTCGTAGCGCGCACCGCGAGCTTCGTGCGGTGGCCGGCCTCGCGGGCCAGGGACACGATCTCGACGGTGCCGTCGGCGATCTCGGGGGCTTCGTGGGCGAAGAGCCGGCGCACGAGGTTCGGGTGCGTGCGGGAGACGGTGACCGAGGTGCCCTTCTGCCCCTTGTGGACGTCGGCGATGTAGACGCGCATCCGGGTGCCGTGGCGATACTGCTCGCCGGGGACCTGCTCGTGCGGGGGCAGCACGGCCTCGACATCGCCGAGGTCGATCTGGACCATCTGCGGGTCGTTGCCCTGCTGGATGGTGCCCGAGGCGATCTCGCCCTCACGGCCCTTGAACGTCCCGAGCAGCGATTCGTCCTCGACATCGCGCAGGCGCTGGTGAATGACCTGGCGGGCGGTCTGGGCGGCGATGCGGCCGAAGCCGGTGGGGGTGTCGTCGAATTCGCCGATGGGGTTGTCGTCGTTGTCGAACTCCACGGCGAGGATGCGCACCTCACCGGTGGACTTGTCGAGTTCGGCGCGGGCGTCGGGCCAGGCGCCTTCGGTCTTCTGGTAGGCGAGGAAGAGAGCCTGTTCGATGAGTTCGACGAGGGTGTCCAGCGGAATCTCACGCTCTCGTTCGATCACGCGCAGAACATTGAGATCGATGTCCATGTGCCTATGTCCTCTCCGGCTCATTCGAGCATTGAATTGTCTGTGTTCACTTATGCAGGCGTAACAGTCTATCCCAGTCTCCGCCCGCATCCTGTCAGCGAGGGCTCAGCCGCCTCGGCGCCGGTCGGAACCGCCGGGCCGAGCCGGAACCGCGGGGTCCGGCTTCGTCGCCGGACCGCCTCGGCGCCGTCAGCGGAACTTCAGTTCGACCTGAGCCTTGCGGATGTCGTCGAGGGGGATCGTCCGGGCCTCCCGCTTCGCCGGGTCCGTGCCCGAGATCGAGGTGTCGGCCACCTCGGCGAGGTCGAGTTTGAACGTGTCCTTCTTCGTGGTGATGTCGAGGCGTCGCCCGATGACGCGCCGGAAATGGCGGGGCGTCTCGAGTTTCCGGGTCGCGCCCGGGCTCGTGACCTCGAGCTGGTAGGGCTTGTCGCGGAAGATCTCGACCTCGTCGAGGGTGTCGCCGACGATCTTCGTCGATTCGGCGATCTTCTCCATCGACATCGGGTCGGTGCTCGACTCGTCGAGGTCGACGACGACGGTGAGGGTGCGACGGGGCCCGGCCGCGACGGCCTTGACGTTCTCCAGGTGGAATCCCGCCGATTCCAAGGGCGGTGCGAGCAGACCTGTGATCCGTTCGACGTCCTCGTCCATTTCTCCTCCTCTTCGCTGGCCTTCCCGCCCGCCGAGGTGGGGCGGAGGGATCCGACGGTCGGCTCGTTTCGCCTGCTGACCGCCTATCCCCCACCCTAAGCGACAGCGTCGGTGCAGGTTAAGCATCCGATAGGATTGCCGTATGCGTTCTCCCCTCACCCGCCGAGCCCTCCTCACCGTCGGCGTCGGCGGCGTGAGCCTGGGACTGCTCAGCGCATGCGGGCTGCGGCTGGACACGGATCCCGACATCCCCACCCTCGATTCCACGCAGCAGCTGCGCAATCGCATCGCCCGCATCCTCTCTTCCACGACTCCGGGTTCGGGAGACCCTGAAACCGCAGGTGAGGACCTCGCCGCGTTCACCAAAGCGATCGGTCCCGAGTGGAATCCGCCGAGCGAGTTCGCCACCGAACCCGCCCCGACCGAAGAGGATCGGACCTTCGCTCAGGCCGCCGAGGCGGTCTCGCAGGCCGTGTTCGAAGCCTCGTCCCGGCTCGGCTCGGGTCTCATCCCGGTGCTCGCCGATGTGGCCACCGGCATGACTCTCGTCGCCGGTGAGAAGAAGCCCGAGCTCGTCGGCACCGCCGCCGAACTCATCCGGGACGGGGCCGACGACGCGAGCGACACAGACGAAGGCGAGGACGCCGGCAAGAGCGAGGACGCCGACGGCTCGGGTGGCGACGACGCGGCTGACGCAGACGACGACCGCACGAAGGTCTACAACGCGATCCTCGACCAGTCGCGGGCCGCTGCCTACGGCTACGAACGCCTGGCGGTCAACCTCGAACCGAAGTCAGCCGAACGCAAGGGAGCGCTGGCCCGACTCGAATCCCTCGGATCGCTGGCGGGACAGATGCTCGAAGGTCTCGGGGAAAAGAAGGCGGATCCGAACGCATCGGCGTGGAAGCTCGACCCCACCCCCACGGATGCGCAGTCGGCGAAGGAGCTCGCACTGAACCTCGAGGACGGACTCGCCTCGGCGCTGCTGCCATGGTTGGACGGGGACACCTCGGCGATCCTGCGCCTATGGGAATCGGCGAGGACACGAGCGATCTTCGCCCAGCCGCAGCCGCTGCGCTACGAGTACGGCCAGGCCGGTCAGGCGGAGGCGAAGAAGTGAAGGTGCCACCGGTCCTCTACCGCTCGACGCGCGACATCATCGGCGAATACCGCACGGATGCGTGGGTCGCCGCGCTCGACTATATGGCCAATGAGGTCCTCGACCGGTGGAAGCTGCGCTTCGACGATGTGCCCGGTGCCCCGTGGGCCGGCTGCGAATCGCTCGTGATTCCGGTGCTCACCCAGGAGAACTATCAGGGGGTGCTGCGGTTCGCGGCTCCCACCTCGGCGCATACGGCCGCACATGCGCAGGTGCTGCGGGCGCTGAAGATGTGGAACGGGCACGGGGCGGTGCGCGTCATCCGCGATGACCGCAGCTTCCGGGTGACCCTGCAGGAGCGACTGCGGACGAAGGACAATCTCTCGGTGCTGCCGCTGGCCGATGTGCCGCCGGTGTGGGGTGCCCTGCAGCGATCGTTGGAGATTCCCGCTAGTGCGGAGTTCCTGCGCGTCCAGGACGTCGTCGCCGGATGGCTGAACAGCTTCGACGCCGACGCCGGGCTGCTCACCGGGTGGTCGGAGGCCGGTCAGCAGGACTCGCTGCTGCTGTCCTTCGCCCGGAACTGGATGCAGACCCTGGCTGCGTCGGACGAGAACTGGCTCATCCACGCTGACCTGCACTATTACAACATCCTCGCCGGCAATCCGGATCCGACGGGGGTATCGACGTGGAAGGCGATCGACCCGCAGCCGCTGGCCGGGCCGACGGCGTACACGATGGCCCCGGTGCTGTGGAACCGGCTGGCAGAGATCCCGTCCGAGCATCCGCAGGCGCAGGCGGCATGGCTGCGCGGGTTCGCCACGGACCTCGCCCTGTGCGCGGGCATCGACCCGCAGTACGGGATGGGCGCGACGGTGGCCCGGGAGATCACGAACATGTTCTGGTACCTGCGGGCAGCCTCGGGCGGTTCGCAGTCGAGCCTGGCCGATGCAGCCAGGTCCCTGTGGGTCGCCCGCGCCCTGTCCGGCGCCGACGTCGCCGGAGTCAACGCCCACGCCCTCAAACCCATCGGCTGATTACTACCCGACGGCGGCCCAGCAACCCTGCGCGAGGTATCTGGGCCGCCGTCGGGTAGCAAATCAGTGGATGAGGTCGGCGACGATGTCGTAGCCGAGTTTGAGGATCATCGCCGAGACCACGACGACGAAGATGACGCGCACGAACCCCGATCCCCTCTTCAGCGCGGTGCGGGCGCCGACGACGCCTCCGGCGACATTGCCGACCGCCACGACCAGACCCAGCAGCCACACGACCTGACCGTCGGGGACGAAGTAGACGAGTGCGCCGAAGTTCGTCGCCCAGTTGATCACCTTCGCCGTGGCCGAGGCCTGGAGGAACGAGAATCCGATGATCGAGACGAACGCGATGACGAGGAAGGACCCCGTCCCCGGCCCGAGCACCCCGTCGTAGATGCCGATGACGAGTCCGATCAGCCACGACAGCGCGTGATGGCGTTTCGAGGACTCACCGAAGCGCAGGGTGGCATCGGCGCCGAGGCTGGGGTTGAGCACAGTGAAGATGCCGACCCCGATGAGGGCTGCCAGGATGATCGGGGTGAACGCCTCACTCGGGACGAGCGTGGCGAGCTTCGCCCCGCCCACTGCCCCGAGAAACGCCGAGGCGGCCGCCGGGATCGTAGCCGACCGGTCCGGGGTGATCGTGCGCAGATAGGTGATCGCCGAGGCGGTCGTGCCCGCAATGGACCCGATCTTGTTCGTCGCGACCGCCTGGACCGGGCTCATCCCCGGCACGAGCAGCAGCGCGGGCAGCTGGATCAGCCCGCCCCCGCCGACGACGGCATCGATCCACCCGGCCAGGACTCCCGCGGCGAGCAGCCACAGGACCATGGACACGGTGACATCGATGCCGCCGGTGAGTGCTTCGAACACCGAGGTGCCTCAGCCGTTGACGACGGCAGCGGAGTCCGCGCCGGTCCCAGCAGTGTCCGCGCCGTCGGCGGCGACGGCAGCATCGGCGGCCGCATTCGCCTTTGCGTACGCCTCACGGACGCGGGCGACGGTGGTGGGAACCACCTCGGCGACGGGAAGATCGGACTTCGCATCAGCCAGGCGGTCACGGACCTCGACGAGCCCGTCGGTCAGCCCACGGCCGATGACGATGACGGTGGGGATGCCGATGAGCTCGGCGTCGGCGAACTTGAACCCGGGTGAGACCTTGTTCCGGTCGTCGAGGAGGACGGACACGCCCTCGGCTTCGAGTTCGGCGGTCATCGTCTCGGCGGCCGCGGCGATCTCCTCACCCTTGCCGGCGACGATGATGTGGACGTCGGCCGGGGCGAGGTGCTGAGGCCACAGCAGGCCGTTCTCCGAATGGTATTCCTCGGCGATGCAGGCCATGACGCGGGTGACGCCGAGGCCGTAGGAGCCCATCGTCACGGTCGCGGTCTTGCCGTTCTGGTCGAGCACCTTGAGGTCGAGGGCTTCGGCGTATTTGCGGCCGAGCTTGAAGATCTGACCGATCTCGACACCGCGGGCCAGCTCCAGCGGTCCCGAACCGTCGGGCGCGGGATCGCCGAGGACGACCTGGGCGGCCTCGATCGTGCCGTCGGAGGTGAAGTCGCGACCGGCGACGAGGTCGAAGACGTGGCGTCCGGGTTCGTTCGCGCCGGTGATCCAGCGGGTGCCGTCGACGACGCGGGGGTCGAGGAGATAGCGGATCTTCGACGCCGATTCGAGTCCGAGGACAGGTGCCTCGAGCGAGTTGCCGGGTCCGATGTAGCCCTTGACGAGCTCGGGATGGGCGGCGAGGTCCTCGGCGGTGGCGGCTTCGAGGTCGACCTCACCGTCGCCGAGCATCCCTGTGCCTGCGGCGCGGTCGAGGTCGACCTCGCGGTCGCCGGGCAGGCCGATGACGATGATCTCGCGGGTGCCGTCGGGGTGGGTAACGGCGCAGACGACGTTCTTCAGGGTGTCCGCGGCCGTCCACTCGCGATCGGAGCGCGGATGCGAGGCGTTCGCGGCGGCCACGAGGGTCTCGATCGTCGGGGTGTCGGGGGTGTCCTCGACATGAGCGGCAGGCGACTGCTCGTACGGGATCGCTTCGGGCACGATCGAGGTCACGGCCTCGACATTGGCGGCGTATCCGCCGGGTGAGCGGACGAAGGTGTCCTCGCCGACCTCGGAGGGGTAGATGAACTCTTCGGTGCCGGATCCGCCCATCGCGCCCGGGGTGGCCTTGACCGGCAGGCAGGGCAGGCCGAGGCGGGCGAAGGCACGCAGGTAGGCCACCCGCATGGCCTCATACGAGGCGTCGAGTCCGGCGTCGTCGACGTCGAAGGAGTAGGCGTCCTTCATGATGAACTCACGTCCGCGCAGCAGACCTGCGCGGGGGCGGGCCTCGTCGCGGTACTTCGTCTGGATCTGGTAGATCGACAGCGGCAGATCCTTGTACGAGGAGTAGAGGTCCTTGACCAGGAGGGTGAAGACCTCCTCGTGGGTGGGCGCGAGGATGTAGTCGTTCTCGCGGCGGTCCTTGAGGTGGAAGAGGTCGGGTCCGAAGGCTTCCCAGCGGCCGGAGGTCTTGTACGGGTCTGCGGGCAGCAGGCCCGGGAAGTGGACTTCCTGGGAGCCGGCGAGCGCCATCTCCTCACGCACGATGGCCTCGATCTTGCCGAGCACGGCCAGGCCCAGCGGCAGCCACGTGTAGATCCCCGGTGCGGACCGGCGGATGTATCCGGCGCGGTGGAGCAGCTTGTGGCTGGCCACCTCGGCGCCGACCGGGTCCTCCTTCTGGGTTCGCACGAACAGGGACGACATGCGCAGGGCCATGGGTGATTCTCCTCAACTCGTCAGGACTCAGATCGAACACTATCGCACGCGGGCGAGGGGCAGGGAATCGGATCGGGCCCGAAACTCTCACCATCGACCGTGTGTCGATCGTGCGCCCGATCGTTTGCTTGCCGGCACGACAGCACAGCCTGATGCGGCCGTGGATTCGTCACCTGCGCGAAGAGAATTAGACTGGTGCGTGCTGTGCGAAAGCGCGGCACCGGTCGGGGCGTCACCGTCCGCCGGCCGGATCCATCGACGACGAGTGCGAACGATACGAAGAGCATGCCTGATCCGAGCCAACTCACGCAGTTCCCGCGGCCCTCGGTCGCGGTCGACACCGCGGTCCTCTGCCCCGTGCCCGGCCGTGGCCTGCATGTTCTCCTCACTCATCCTGGTGATGGGGTGTGGCAGCTGCCGGGGTCGATCCTGCGTCCGCAGGAGCGCCTCGCCGAGGCGGTCGCCCGGTGCCTGCGCGAGAAGGCGCGCCTCGTCGATCGTGCCCCGGTGCAGCTGCACGTGTTCGACCAGCCCGACCGCGACGATCGCGGTTGGGTGATCTCCGTGGCCCACCTCGACGTGCTCGCCCCGAGCGATATCGGGCGCACCGATGATGACAGCACCCCCGCCGAGGCGGCTGGTTCCGCTCCGGTGACCGATTCCGAATCTGACGATTCCCCCGCCGAGGCGGCCGCCAGGGATTCCGATCACGTCGACTCCCCGATCCACCGTCGCCGGCTCGTTCCCGTGCACGAGGTGCATGAGCTCAGCGCCGAGCATCAGGAGATCGTGCGCGTGGCCGTTCACCGTCTGCGGGCGCTGCATGAGCGGACCCCCGATCCGTTCGGTCTGCTCGAATCCGAGTTCTCGCTGCGGCAGCTGCGCGAGCTGCATGAGATCGTCGCCGGTGAGAGCCTGCAGGCCGATACGTTCCGGCGCACGATGCTGCCGCTGCTCGATCCCACCGGGCAGGCCGTCAGCCAGGGGCGAGGACGCCCCGCTCAGACCTTCACCCGCCGCTCCGAACTCGCCCTGCGCGCCGACTCCCGACTCAACGTCACCGAGGATGCGGGCCGCACACACGAGGACCAGCGCCCATGACCGAGATCGACCGGTCTGCGGGCAAGCACATGCGCATCGACATGTGGCTGTGGACGACGCGGATGTTCAAGACCCGCAACCTCGCCACCCAGGCCTGTCGCGGCGGGCATGTGCAGGTTGACGGCCAGCGGGTCAAGGCCGCGCAGAAGGTGAGCATCGGTCAGGAGGTGCGGGTGCGCAAGGCCGGATCCGAGTTCATCTGGTCGATCACCGGTTTCATCCCCACCCGAATGCAGGCGTCGGTGGCCGTGCAGTGCTATGAGGACCTCACTCCCCCACCGGATCCCGCGCTGCGCGGTTTCGTGCCCCGCCGTGACAAGGGACTGGGCAGGCCGACGAAGAAGGACCGTCGCGAGATGGAGAAGTTCTTGGGCGACCTGGCCAAACCGCAGTCCCGCAACCGCCGCGACTGAGCGGTCGGCGAACGTGAGCCACCTCAGTACATGATGGTGGCGAAGGTGCCGACCTGCTCGAAGCCGACGCGGGCGTACATGCGCAGGGCCGCCTCGTTGTAGTCATTGGCGTACAGGCTCACGGTGGAGTGCCCCTTGTCGCGGGTGCGCTGGACGACGGCGGCCATGCCGGCGGCCCCGAGCCCCTGATTGCGCACCTCGGGATGGACCCAGACTCCTTGGACCTGGACGATGCGGCGAGCGCGGATGCCGATGTCGGCTTTGAACAGCACCTGCTGATCCTGCTCGGTCGCCGGCCAGCGCGGCACCGGACCTCCCTGGGGAAGGGTGTCGGAGATGCGGGCGTAGCAGTTCTTGCCGCGGATGATCCCGCGCACTCGCGACAGGTACCCTGCGGTTCCGCCCTCGATGGGTGAGAACCCGACCTCTTTGGTGAACATGTCGACGCTGGCGGGGAACACCGCCCCGAGGTCATCGAGTGTCACCCGCACGACCTCCTCGTCGGGGGTCACGAGCGGATCGGAGCTGATCGCCAGCAGCGGCTGGCGTTCCCGCACGCCGCGTGGGCGGCCCCAGTTCAGCCTGCCCCACAGGTCGACGATGACCGTCCGGTCACCGATGAGCGAGCACCCGACGCGACCGTCGGCGTTGAGTTTGCGGGCGAGCACGTCGTTCGTCGCCGGGGTCGCCGCCACGGGGATGATGTTCCCGCCGACCCAGTAGGCGGCCACGGGGCGGTCCCCGTCGAAGATGCCGAAGAGGGTGCCTGCCGGTGAGCTCAGCTGAGCGGTTCCGGTGACCTCCATGAGGGAGATGAGGTAGACGTTCTCGCAGGGATTGCGCGCGAGCAGATCGTTCAGCCACCCGGTGTGCTGATGTCCCAGCCGCGCAATCCTCAGCACCATCTGCTCTCGAACTCTTCCCTAACCGCGCCTGTTGATGATGAACCTCTTCGCCTTAACGTATCGCACTCAGCCGACGACGACTTCGGGCGGCCCCGACGGCCGCCCCGACGATGCCCCGGACGCGCCGTCCTTCCCATCCGCTGCGTCTGCGGCGATCCGGTTGGCCTCATAGATGAGGGTCTGCACGATCTCGGCCTCGGGCACAGTCTTGATCACCTCGCCCTTGACGAAGATCTGGCCCTTGCCGTTGCCGCTGGCCACCCCGAGGTCGGCATCCCTGGCCTCGCCGGGACCGTTGACGACGCAGCCCATGACCGCCACCCGCAGCGGCACCTCCATACCTTCGAGCCCGGAGGTGACCTCCTCGGCGAGGGTGTAGACGTCGACCTGGGCGCGTCCGCAGGACGGGCAGGAGACGATCTCGAGCTTGCGGGGCCGCAGGTTGAGCGACTCCAAGATCTGGTTGCCGACCTTGACCTCTTCGGCCGGCGGTGCGGACAGGGACACCCGGATGGTGTCGCCGATGCCTTCGGCCAGCAGGTGTCCGAAGGCGGTCGCAGATTTGATCGTGCCCTGGAAGGCGGGCCCGGCCTCGGTGACGCCGAGGTGCAGCGGCCAGTCCCCGCGTTCGGCCAGGAGTTCGTAGGCCCGGATCATGATCACCGGGTCGTGGTGTTTGACGGAGATCTTGAAGTCGTAGAAGTCGTGCTCCTCGAACAGGGACGCCTCCCACAGCGCGGATTCGACGAGCGCTTCGGGCGTGGCCTTGCCGTACTTCTCCATCAGCCGCTTATCCAGGGAACCGGCGTTGACGCCGATGCGGATGGACACCCCCGCCTCGGCGGCGGCCTTCGAGATCTCCTTCACCTGGTCGTCGAACTTGCGGATGTTGCCCGGGTTGACGCGCACCCCGGCGCAGCCGGCGTCGATCGCGGCGAAGACGTACTTGGGTTGGAAGTGGATGTCGGCGATGACGGGGATCTGGGACTTGCCGGCGATGATCGGCAGGGCCGCGGCGTCGTCGGCGGTGGGACAGGCCACGCGCACGATATCGCAGCCGGTGGCGGTGAGTTCGGCGATCTGCTGCAGGGTCGCGTTGATGTCCGTCGTCGGCGTCGTCGTCATCGACTGCACGCTCACGGGCGATTCGGATCCGACACCGACCCGACCGACGTTGATCTGCCGCGTCTTCCGCCGGGGCGCGAGGACGGGAGGTGGTGGGGCGGGCATTCCGAGATTCACCGTTGTCACGAGGACGATCCTTCCGTCTGGCTGGTGACCAGCGACGATGATTATGCCGACGCCGAGGTGGCGCCTCGTTGCGGCCGGATTGTTCGAACCACGACCATTGTAGGACTCCCGGATGAGTCCCCGTCGTGCGTTGAGTCCGTGCCCGGCCGCGCATCAACCACGGTAGTGTGAAGCTGACCTGCCAGAAGCGTGCCGAAGATGTGAAGGAGCGGACCCGTGAGCAAAGGCGCCTACCCCGACATCGAAGCGATGTCTGCCTCCCTTGATGAGGAGGCGAGCGCGCTGTCTGACCAGGGTGGTTCCCTGGCCTGGGGAATCTTCCCCCGAGGCGGCCCCACCCGTTCCGCGAATGCTGAGATCCCGTACCGGATCGCGTCGATGACGAAGTCGTTCACCGCCGCGGCCATCGGTCTCCTCGTCGCGGACGGTCTCGACCTCGGCCGGCCGTTCGGCGAGCTCGTGCCCGAACTGGCCGGCACCGCGATCGCTGACCGCACCTGCCGGCAGGCCCTGACCATGGGCACCGGGTTCACGAAGGACGATCCGTGGGCCGACCGGATGGAATCGATGGCCCCGGATGAGCTGATCGCTTGGCTGCGCCGCGGTGCGATCGCCACGGCACCCGCCGACACCGGTTACGAATATTCGAACCTCGGCTATGCGGTACTAGGCATCGTCGCCGAGGCGCTCACCGGCCGCACGTTCACCGAGCTTGTGAGCACGGAGGTCTTCGGGCCCCTCGGGCTCACGCGCACCGGGTTCGACCACACCGACTTCCCCGACCTGGCACCGGGATTCCGTGTCGACCTCGACGGCGGTCTGCACCCGGCCGAGCTCACCGGTCCCGGGGTCTTCTCCCCCATCGGCGGAGTGATCTCCACAGTGGACGACATCGGCACGTGGATGTCAGCCCACCTCGACGCGCTCGACGATCTCGAAGCGGAGTCCGGATCGCTGCCGCACGTTCTCGCCGGCAATCAGCAGGGCCGACGCCTCATGGAGTCCCAGCGCAGCGAGCACCATGCGGAGACGCTGATCTACGGGTACGGACTGGAGACCCGGCTGGATTCGCGCTTCGGACGCGTGGTCTGCCATTCGGGCGGCTACCCCGGCTACGGATCGCACATGCGCTGGTTCCCCGATCTGGGTCTGAGCATCGTCGTGCTCGGCAACACCACGTACTATCCGGCTCAGCGCAGCGTCCAGAACGCCGTCGACGCAGGATGGGCGGCAGCCATCGGGAAACCGGAGCTGACGATTGACCGCAGCACCACCTCGGCGCCGGTGCCTCGCTATGAGGCGAAGCCTGCACAGATTCAGACGGTCCTGGCTGCGGCGAACCTCGTCGCGGGCTTCGACGACGCGGTCTCCGATGAGCTGTTCTCGATGAACATGGATCTCGACGAGCCCCGGGGCGAACGGCGTGAGCGCTTCTCCCGGTGGCGTGCGGCCAAGCAGGTCACGGCCCCGTTCACCGAGGCGGACCTGACCATGGTCTCCCCGCTGCGCGGAGTGGTCACGGTGCCGGGCACACCGGATCAGTCTGCGACGGTCACGGTCGGGCTCAACCACCTCGTCGAGGTGCAGGCGATCAACCTCAGCGCCTGAGCCCCGCGCCCTTATCCCCCGGAGTTGAAGATCGCGTCGAGGGTGATGGGTTTGACGAGGTCGACGTAGACGAGCAGCGCCGTCATGCACAGCATCAGTCCGATGCACACGTAGGTCAGCGGCAGCAGCTTCGCCGTGTCGAACGGTCCGATCAGCCCGCGTCCGCGCCACCGGTTGATGCGTCGGCGGGCACCCTCGTAGAGGCCGACGGCGATGTGTCCGCCGTCGAGTGGCAGCAGCGGGATCATGTTGAAAGCGAAGAGGAAGATGTTGAGCGAGCCGAGCATGCCCAGGCCCATCTGCGCCTTGTCGATGACGTCGATCTTGTCGGTGGACACGATCTCGCCGGCGATGCGGCCGACACCCACCATGCCGACGAGACCTTCGGCATCGCGGTCCTTCGAACCGACCGCGACCTCGCCGATGTCGACGAGCTTGACCGGCAGGGTGACGATCGCGTGGAAGACTCCGGAGACCTGATCCCAGACGGCTCCGGCGAATTCGCCGAGCGGCAGAGGCTGACGCTCCTGGACGGGTCCGATGCCGAGGAATCCCTGGGTCTCGGTCTGCGGAGTCCCGTCGGAGTTCATCAGTGCCTTGCCGGAGTCGTCGACCTTCGGCCGTTCGGTGGCGATGATCGGCACGGTCACCGACTGCGCCTTCCCGTCGCGGGTGAAGTCGACCTCGACCCGCTCACCGGCGTGGTCCTTGATGACCGCGGACAGCCGATCCCAGTCCGTCGTCTCAACGCCGGCGATCGCGGTGATCTCATCCCCGGGCTTCATCCCGGCCTCCCACGCAGGAGTGCGCTGATCGTCATCGCGACACGTGTTCTGCTCATCCGCCGGCCGCTGCTGGGCCTCGGACGCGGGCACAGCGCATTCGACGACGGTCTGCACGGTCGTCATCGGAGTCGTCACCCCGATGCCGAGCAGCGAGATCGCCATGATGAGGATGCCGAGGACCAGATTGACGAACGGCCCGGCGAACATGACGACGAGCCGCTTGGGCACGCTGAGGGCGTAGAACGTCCGGTGCTCCTCCCCCGGCTCGATCTCCTGATTCGAGAACTCCCGGGCATCGGCCATCGTGTTCTCGAACAGGCGCCCCTTACGTCGTTTCCGATCCCGACGCAGCGGCGCCGCATTTTCCCCGGTGGTTCCCTCACCGGTCATTCCCTCGCCGAGGTGGCCCGCCGTTTCCGCGACTCCTTCGCCGAGGTGGCTCTCCGTCCCCGTGACACCGCCGTCGACTGCGCCTGATCCTGCGGTGTCACCGTCGACCGCGGCCACCGCACCTGCCCGGTCGACCCGCTTCGTCGTCGCCTCCTCCGGCGGGTACATGCCGGGCATCGCGATGAAGCCGCCGAGCGGGAACGCCTTGATGCCGTACTCGGTCTCGCCGCGGCGGAAGGAGAACAGGGTGGGGCCGAAGCCGACCATGTAGTGGGTGACCTTGACCCCGAACTTCTTCGCCGGGGTGAGGTGGCCGAGTTCGTGTAGGGCGATCGAGATCGAGATGCCGATGAGGAAGAGGATGATCCCGATGATGTAGAGAAGCACGGTCATGCGCGGCCCCCGTTCTGCTGTTCGGCGCCGCGCTTCTGTTCGGTGACATCGGCGGTGGCGAACTCACGCGCCCATGTGTCGGCGGCGAGCACGGTGTCCACGGTGTGCTCGGCGGCCGGTTCATGAGTCGCCAGCGCCCGGGCGAGGCCTTTGTCGATGCCGGTGAAGGGGATGTCTCCGGAGATGAACGCGGCGACGAGGACTTCATTGGCGGCATTGAGCACAGCAGGGTAGCTGCGCCCCTTCCGACCGGCATCGATGGACAGTCCGAGGGCCGGGAACGCGAGGTGGTCGACCGGTTCGAAGGACCAGTGCATGGGCTGGCCCCAGTTGTGCGGCACGGCACCCGAGCGCAGCCTCTTCGAGGTCCCATCGTCTTGAGTGCCCAGAGCGTAGGAGATGGGCAGGCGCATATCGGGCGGGGAGATCTGCGCGATCGTCGAGGCGTCGGTGAACTCGACCATCGAGTGGATCTGCGACTGCGGATGGACGACGACCTCGATGTGGTCGAAGTCGATATCGAAGAGCAGATGGGCCTCGATGACCTCGAGTCCTTTATTCACCAGGGTCGCGGAGTTGATGGTGATCATCGACCCCATCGACCAGGTGGGGTGATTGAGCGCCTGAGTCGGACTGACGCGGCGCAGGGCATCGCGGGTCATGCCGCGGAAGGGACCTCCCGAGGCGGTGATGATGAGCTTGCTGACCTCACCATGGGTGCCGGCGCGCAGGGCCTGGGCGATGGCCGAGTGTTCGCTGTCGACGGGGATGAGCCGGGCGCCGGTGGCGCGGGCGGCGTCGAGGACGATGGATCCGCCGATGATGAGGGACTCCTTGTTCGCCAGGGCCACGTCGGTGCCCTGCGCTAGTGCGGCCAGCGTCGTTCCCAGTCCGGCGGCACCGGTGATCGCGTTGACGACCATATCCGCGTCCAGGCCGGCGACCACCTCGGCGGCGGTGTCACCGAGGTGGATGACCTCGACGGGATCACTCACCCCGCGCCGAGCGGCAGCCTCTGCCAACCGGGCACGGACGGCGGTCTCGCCTTGATCCGGCGGGGTCGTGAGCCCGATGACGGGAACACGGAAGTCGAGCGCCTGCTCGATGAGGAGGTCGAGCTGGGAGCCGGCGGCCAGACCGACGATCGCATGGTCTTCCGCGTGGTCGGACAGGACGTCGAGGGCCTGGGTGCCGACCGACCCGGTGGAGCCGACTACAATGAATTGACGTTTACTCACGCCAACCGATGATGCCAAAGTTCTCTGGGAAATGACTCGACACCACCCCGTGCGTCGCCCCTCGGATCTTGGTCATCTGCACTGCTTCGGGACTCCGGTCTGATTCGGGGTTCCGGTCAAACAGTTCCGGTAAAACTGAGAATGAAGACAATCAATGGCGAAAGAGATGGATATGAGCACGACGCTGAGCCCCGACGACATCCTCGGACTGGATTCGGTCTTCGAACCCGATGACCTCGAGTTCGCATCGATAGTGAAGAAGTGGCTGGACGAGAACGTCCGCGACAACATCGGCGACTACTTCCTCGACGCGACCATCCCCGCCCGTGAACTGGCCGAAGGACTCGGCGAGCTCGGCCTGTTGGGCATGCACCTCGACGGCTACGGCTGCGGCGGATCGACCGCCACCCAGTACGGGCTGGCCTGCCGTGAGCTCGAGGCTGTCGACTCCGGTCTGCGTTCGCTCGTCTCCGTGCAGGGGTCGCTGGCGATGTTTGCCATCCACCACTGGGGTTCGGAGGAGCAGAAGGAAGAATGGCTGCCGAAGATGGCCGCCGGCAAGGCGATCGGCTGCTTCGGTCTGACCGAACCCGATGTCGGTTCCGACCCGTCGGGGATGAAGACCACGGCGAAGAAGGACGGTTCCGACTGGATCCTCAACGGCGCGAAGATGTGGATCACGAACTCCCCGGTCTCCGATGTCATGGTCGTCTGGGCCAAGACCGAAGAGGTCGATGACAAGGGCAAGCCCGTCGTCCGCGGCTTCGTCGTGCCCTCGGACACCGAGGGTGTGCAGACCCCGGAGATCCACCGCAAGATCTCGCTGCGTGCTTCGATCACCGGTGAGATCGTCCTCGACAATGTGCGCCTGCCCGCGGATGCGATGCTGCCGAAGGCCAAGGGGCTCAAAGGCCCCCTGTCCTGCCTGTCCGAGGCCCGCTACGGCATCGTCTTCGGTGTCACCGGTGCCGCCCGCGATGCCCTGCTTTCGGCACTGGAGTACACCGGCACCCGTGTGCAGTTCGACCGTCCGCTGGCATCGTTCCAGATCACGCAGCAGAAGCTCGCGAAGGCCTTCGGCCAGTATTCGCAGATCACGCTGCTCGCCGCGCACCTGGGCAAGATCAAGGACTCGGAGAAGGGCGTGCGTCCCGAGCAGATCAGCCTCGGCAAGATGGTCAACGTCGACACCGCGATGAACGTCTGCCGCGACCTGCGTGCCCTGTTCGGCGGATCGGGCATCACGAGCGAGTACCCGCCACTGCGTCACGCGGTCAACCTCGAGACCGTGCTCACCTACGAAGGTACCCACGAGGTGCACCAGCTGACCCTGGGCCGGACCATGACCGGCATCAACGCCTTCGCGAACTGATCAGCTGAGGCTGAAGCCCGCGGTGCGAGGCGCGGTGCTGAGGCCTGAGCATCACGGTGCGTTGAGCACCACGCCCTACGCTCAGGCGCTGCGCTGGGCACCCTGTTGCATCGGGCACCCTGTTGCATTGGGCACCGTTGCTTCGGGCACCCTGTTGCAATGGGGACCGTTGCATCGGGCACCCTGTTGCATCGGGCATCGTGACCGGCGCGAATGCACTGCACCACGACCGCCCGTCGACTCTGCGGAGTTCGGCGGGCGGTCGTCGTTTCCAGCCTCATCAGCACCACCAGAGCGTTCGGCGCGACTGCCCACGCCGCAACTGTCTATCGAAAATGCACACGTAGTGATCGAATGCTGTACGCACACACTTTCAGTGGACAGTAGTGTGCCTCCGCCCGATCGGGTCAGCGTGTGCGGCGCAGTTCGAGCACGACCGTGTGCTCGTCCGGGTCGTCGTCCGTGCCGTCGGTACCCTCGCCGAGGTGGTCGTCCGTGCCGTCGGTACCCTCGCCGAGGTGGTCGCCGCAGCATTCGTGCGGACCGCCGATAACGACTTCTTCCCCGTTGTCGTCGCCCTCGCCGAGGCGGCCGGACCCGACCAGCCCATGCGCGGCCGCGTACGTGAGCGCTTCGGGGGCCTGTTCGCGGCCGAGTTCAATGAGCAGCACTCCGTCCGCGGCCAGCCAGTGGTCGGCCTCGGCGATGAGGCGGCGGACGAGGTCGAGCCCATCGACGCCGCCGAACAGGGCGGTGCCGGGTTCGAAGTCCACGGCTTCTCGGGGCAGGAAGTCCGCCGCAGTGGTGGGCACATAGGGCGGAACGGCTGCAATGACATCGACGCTGTGACGCAGTTCGTCCGGGAGGCCGACGAGGCAGTCGAGGCGGTGGCCCCGGACGACGCTGCCGCGAGAGTCCGAACTCCGTGACGAAGCCGCATGGCCGGTCGACGCGGCGGCAGGCAGATCGTCACTCGCGTTCGGCAGCCCGCCAGTGGCAGTCCGGGCGTTGTCGACGGCACATTCGACGGCGTGGGCGTCCGTGTCGCCGAGGTGGAGGTTCACCTCAGCAACTGAGGCAGCCACGTAGGATCCCACCGGACCGACCCCGCAGAAGGCTTCGACGACGACCGGTGCCCACGGTTCGGTACCGTGTTGGGTAATCTGAGCCTCGGTGCCGAGCCCACCCAGTCTGCCGAGCCCACTCAGACTGCTGGGCCCACCCGGCTCGCCGGAGCCACCACGACGACCGGGTCGTCCGTCGACAGCCTGCAGCCGAGGCATCTGTTCGATGACGCGCACCGTGTGTTCGGCCAGACGTCGCGTCCGCTGTCGGGGAACGAAGACGCCTGGGAGCGTGCGCAGCTTGAGTCCGGAGAAGTCGACCCAGCCGACGATCTGTTCGAGCGGTTCGCCTGCGACCCGCCTGGCCACCCGGTCGTCGAGCCAAGAATCGACTCGATCACCCGGCCCGACAACGGCGCCGGAACCCGTGCTGCCGCTCGAAACGGCACTGCCGCCCGGAGCGACACAGTCACCTGATCCGGCACCGTTGCCCACCGACTCGAGGAGGATGGCGGCTTCTTCGTCGGCGAAGACACAGCCTGCGGAGCGCAACGCTTCCACTGTCGGGTGGTACCTCGGGTCGCTTGACGCCTCAGGCGAGTGGGCGCCGGACCGCGGCAGCTCAGGGCTCAGAGAGCACCTCGCGTCGCAGCCACTCGAGGCTCGACATCGCATCGATCTCACCGGAGTCCGTGAAAAGCAGAGTCTGGTCGGGCGGCAGTGGGACGACGGCGGCGAATTCGACGCGGGAATCGCGCATCGCCTGGTCGAGGTTCGCGGTCTCGCCGTCGATGGTCACGCCCACGCCTTCGAAACGGGAGCGAGTGACCTTGATCGACGCTCGCCCGGGTTCAACCGTTTCGGCTTCGATGCCGTGGACGACGATCGGCGCGCTCGAATCACCGGCACTCCCACTGGCAACCTCTCCGGCCGTCACACCCGCACTTGCACCACTGCGGAGATCGACTCTCAGCCCGACTCTGGCGGCAGCCAGCAGCGTCAGCGCACGCGCCAGGGGCGGGACTTCCTCGGCGAGGGTGAGCACCGCACCGGATTCGGGGATCACGCCCATCGTGCGCAGCACCCCGGCGAGCTTCGAGCTGCGGTCGAGCACCTCGGCGCGGTCGAGTTCCACGGGCACCGACAGTGCGGCGATCAGACGCGGATCGGTGACCTCACGGCCGTCGACCAGGGGTTTCTCGGGTGCGGGGCCGGTGAGCACGACATCGTCGGCCCGGCCCATGACGATCGGGAAGTCGAGGAGTTCGTAGACCGGGTTGAGGGTTCCCGGCTGATCGGCGGTGGGAACGGAGAAGTAGTGGAAGTCAGTCAACGGAGGCCATCACCTCGACGACGCGGTCGATGAACGCATCCACCTGGTCCTCGTCGTAGGCTTTCTTGCCCTTCGCAGTCTTGAACAGCACGCGGCGGACCTGGTCGACGCTCATCGCCACGCCCTGCGTGAAGTAGGAGTTGACCTTGTCGCACATGTCGTCGACCTGGACGATGTCGTAGCCGATGACACCGGGAGCCGGGTTGTCAAAGCGTTCCCCGGCCTCACGAACGAGACGTCCCCGCAGGGACGCGGCGACGCGGGTGAGCTCGGAGACCCAGGCGTCCTGACCCGACTGCGCGATGAGGCGGTCGCGGGCCTGTTTGGCGAACGCGTCCTCGAGCCGGTCGAGGGCGGCGTCGACGACGGCCACGTGGTAGCCCTTGCGGACGAGGTCGAAGCCGACCGTGCGCACGGCTCGCGAGTCGAGGTCGCCGGGCTGCGGTGTCGGGCGCTCGAAGGACTCACGTGCCCGCTTGAAGAAGCTGTCGACCTGTTTGGGGTCGTATCCGTTCTTCCAACCGGACATTCGAGGGAAAGTCGTGTCCGCCATGTCTCCTCCAGAAGCGAGTGGCTGTGTCGTTTCCACCATGATAGATGGATGGCGTGGAAATTGCGTGCTCGCGGCTCACACGTGAGGTCCTGACCAGGCCGACTCCGGCTGACCGGACGGCCAAGAGTCGGTCAGCCCGGGGCTCGGCCAAGAGTCGGTCAGCCCGGGGCTCGGATCAGTCCGCTGCGGCGAGCTGACCGCAGGCACCGTCGATGTCGGAACCGCGGGTATCGCGGATCGTCGTCGGGATGCCGTGGTCGACGAGGCGGCGGACGAATTCGTCGGCGACCTCGGGCTCCGATGCCGTCCACACCGAACCGGGGGTCGGGTTGAGCGGGATCGGGTTGACGTGCACCCAGCCGCGACCGCGGGCATTGAGCTTCTTCGCCAGCAGCTCGGCGCGCCACACGTGATCGTTCATGTCCTTGATCAGCGCGTATTCGATGCTCACGCGTCGACCGGTGACCTGGAAGTAGTTATAGGCGGCGTCGATCGCCTCGTCGGCCTTCCACCGGGTGTTGACCGGGATCATCTCGTCGCGCAGTTCGTCGTCGGGCGCGTGGAGGCTGAGCGCGAAGGTCACGGGGATGTCCTCGGCGGCGAGCTTGTTGATGCCGGGCACCAGCCCCACCGTGGAGATCGTGATCCGCCGCGCCGACATACCCAGACCCTCGGGTCCAGTGCCGACGAACCGGCGCACCGCGTTCATCACGCGCTTGTAGTTGGCCAGGGGTTCGCCCATGCCCATGAAGACGATGTTCGAGACCCGTTCGGGTCCGCTCGCCGAGGTGGCCGCCCCGTCCCCGTCGAACGCCGACTCAGCGTCGGAGTCCGTTTCGTCGGATTCCGCGCCGAGCGCGGTCTCCCCCGCACCGGGCATGTCCGATGACGGTGCCGCGGCGAGTTCGCCGGCGGCGATGACCTGGTTAGCGCGGACGACCTGTTCGACGATCTCGGCGGTGGACATGTTGCGAGTCAGGCCCTGCTGGCCGGTGGCGCAGAAGGGACAGTTCATGCCGCAGCCGCACTGGCTGGACACGCACAGGGTGACCCGGTTGCGGTAGCGCATGAGCACGGATTCGACGAGGGCACCGTCGAAGAGGCGCCACAGGAACTTGATGGTGTCGCCGTTCTCGGTGCGCAGGCGACGGACCTCGGTGAGCAGGTGCGGGAAGAAACGCTCTTGGATCTCCGCGCGTCGGTCCTTCGGCAGATCGGTCATCTGCTCAGTGTCCGTGACGTAGTGGCTGAAGTAGTGAGTGGAGATCTGCTTGGCACGGAACGCGGGCAGGCCCATCTCGGTGACCGCGGCCACGCGTTCGTCCATGGTCATGTCCGCCAGGTGCTCCGGCGGCTGCTGGACGCGCGCGGACTTGAAGTTGAGAAGGGGACGCCCGTCACGGGTGGGCGTCTTCGAAGTGGTGCCGTCGGGATGCTCCACGACGGGCCTGGTCTGCCTTCTGCCTGCTTGAGAACTCACGCCCCCATTGTCTCATGATGCGGCGGGGACTGTCGTGTGGGCGGTGCCACGCCTGGGACGGGGACTCATTCCCTCGCCGAGGCGGGACCCAGATTCGCCCCGACTGTGTAGTTCCGCTTCCAGCGGCGGACCTCAGAGGAAGCCGGGCAGGACCGAGAACAGCACGAGCGCGACGGGCGCTGTCGGCAGGATCGAGTCGAGACGGTCCATCACACCGCCATGACCGGGCAGCAGGGTTCCCATGTCCTTGAGCTCGAGATCGCGTTTGATCATCGATTCGCTGAAGTCGCCGAGGGTGGCGAAGGCGGGGATGACGACGCCGAAGACGAGACCCGTCCAGAACGGAGCATCGAAGAGGGTGACCACCAACACCGTGGCAACGGCGGCGGAGAACACGACCGAACCGAGGTAGCCCTCCCAGGACTTCTTCGGTGAGATCCGCGGTGCGATCGGGTGCTTGCCCCACAGGACGCCGAAGACGTAGCCGCCGGTGTCGGAGGCGACGACGGAGGCGAGGAAGACGATGACGAGGTAGTTGCCGCCGGGCTGGGTGAGCAGATAGACGACGAAGCAGGCCATGAGGCCGACATAGGTGAGAGCGAAGAGGGAGAGCGAGACGTCTTTGACCGCGTTCTTGCGACGCTCGACCATCGTGAAGAGCATGATGGCGCCGGCGCTGGCCGCGAACGTCACCCACAGGGCTTCTCTGCCGCCGATGTAGGTGGCGACGACCATACACGCGGCCGAGACCATCGTCGGCACGCGGGAGACGAGGGAGCCCGAACGCGACAGTGCGTTGGCCAGCTCCCACATCGCGGCGACGATGGCGACGAGGATGAGGAAGAGGAACGAGATCGGCAGGAAGATCAGGGAGGCCAGCACCACTCCCCCGATGAGCAGACCCATGCCGATGGCGGCGGGCAGGTTGCGCCCGGCCCGACCGTAGTCCTTCGGCGGCGGCTCCTCTTCGGCGGCGGCCGCCTCGGGGGTGGGGTTGAAATCCGGGTCATCGGGCGAATACGGCTTATCCGAATTGCGCAGATCCCGGCGCCTGGGGAAGGGGCTCTCAGCACGCGCAGCGTCACGTGATGGATCCGGCTCCCCGAAGGGAGCCGGATTCGCTGCGGGGCTGTCGGTCCCGGTCACGGCAATCATCAGACCTCGAGAAGCTCGGCTTCCTTCTGGGAGAGCAGCTGGTCGATGTTGTCCACCTTGCTCTTCGTGAGGTCGTCGAGTTCGGAGATGCCGCGGGTGACTTCGTCCTCACCGGCGTCGCCGTCCTTCTTGATGCGTTCGAGGACATCCTTGGCGTGGCGGCGGATGTTGCGGATGGAGACCTTGCCGTCTTCGGCCTTGCCCTTGACGATCTTGACATATTCCTTGCGGCGCTCCTCGGTGAGCTCCGGCAGGACAACGCGGATGATGTTGCCGTCGTTGGCGGGGTTGGCACCGATGTCGGAATTGCGCAGAGCGTTCTCGATGTCTTGGAGCGTGCCCTTGTCGTAGGGGGTCACCAGGATCGTGCGAGCCTCGGGAGTCTGGAACGACGCGAGCTGCTGCAGCGGGGTGGGAGCGCCGTAGTACTCGATCTCGATGTCGGCGAACAGCGCGGGGTTGGCGCGACCGGTGCGGATCGACCCGAAGTCGTCCTGCGTGAACTCGACGGCTTTGTCCATCTTCTCTCTGGCCTCGGCCAGTGTCTCTTCAATCACGGTTCACTCTTTCCATCTCTGTAAGCTTTGGGTTCATTCTATGGGTCATCACTGAAAATTGCCGCACCGAATCCTCGCAGGAGTGTCCTCACCTGCGCAGACGTCGGGTGGATCGGGCGCGGTGCGGCCGCCTCGGCGAGGTGCCGACTCAGTGGAAGATGGCACTGTCTCAGTGGACGATGGTGCCGATCTTCTCGCCGCTGATGGCCTTGCGGAGGTTGCCTTCGCCCTCCATGCCGAAGACGTGCATCGGCAGCTTGTTGTCCATACACAGGCTGAAAGCGGTGGCGTCGACGACCTTGAGTCCCTTCTGCAGGGCCTCTTGGTAGGTGATCGAGGCGAGCTTCTCCGCGTTCGGGTCGACCTTCGGATCGGCGGTGTAGACGCCGTCGACGCCGTTCTTGGCGATGAGCACCTCGTCGGCGTGGACCTCGAGGGCACGTTGGGCGGCGACGGTGTCGGTGGAGAAGTAGGGCAGGCCGGCGCCGGCGCCGAAGATGACGACGCGGTTCTTCTCCATGTGCCGCATGGCGCGGCGGGGAATATAGGATTCGGCGACCTGGGACATCGGGATCGCGGTCTGCACGCGCGTGTCGACTCCGGTCTGCTCGAGGAAGTCTTGGAGGGCCAGGCAGTTCATCACGGTGCCGAGCATGCCCATGTAGTCGGCGCGGGTGCGGTCCATGCCGCGCTGGGAGAGTTCGGCGCCGCGGAAGAAGTTGCCGCCGCCGACGACGATGCTCACTTCCACGTCTTCGACGGTGGGGGCGACCTCGCGGGCCACTGCAGCCACGACATCGGGATCGACTCCGATCCGGCCTCCGCCGAAGACCTCACCGGAGAGCTTGAGCAGGACGCGACGGCGATGGGTGCGGACGGGATGGCTGAGGTGGCTGGATTCGTGAACCGGAGTGCTTGTCATTGAGTCCTTCTTCCGTGCAGGCAGATCGAGACCCGGGCGGATCGCCGCCCGGGCTGTGCGTCTGGGACAGTCTAGCGAAAAACGGGGCCGGACCTCTCGGTCCGACCCCGCCTCACGGATGAGTTCTCACTCACCCGGGGAACCTGCGAAGCAGACGGGTGTCTGCTTCAGCGGTCAGTGTCGTCTCAGGCTCCGACGCGGTAGCGCAGGAAGCCGGTGGCCTTGACGCCTGAAGCCTCGAGCACCTTGGCCACGGACTGCTTGGGATCCTTGGCGAATCCCTGGTCGAGCAGGCAGTTCTCCTTGAAGAAGCCGTTGACGCGACCCTCGATGATCTTCGGCAGGGCCTGTTCGGGCTTGCCTTCGTTCTTCGCGGTGTCTTCGGCGATGCGGCGCTCGTTCTCGACGATGTCGGTCGGAACGTCCTCGCGGGAGAAGTACTTCGGGCTCATGGCGGCGATGTGCACGGCGACATCGTGTGCCACGGTCTCATCGTCACCTTCGAAGGCCAGCAGAACGCCGACCTGCGGGGGCAGGTCCTTGTTCGTGCGGTGCAGGTAGGAAGCGACCTTGGCACCCTCGATGCGGCCGACGCGACGGAGGTCGACCTTCTCACCCAGGGTGGCACCGGACTCGGTGATGAACTGCGAGACGGGCTTGCCGTCGGTCTCGGCGGCGAGCAGCGCCTCGGCCGAGTCGGCCTTGTTCGCCACGGCCAGCTCGAGGACCTGGTCGGCGAGCTTGATGAAGGGCTCGGACTTCGCAACGAAGTCGGTCTCCGAGTTGAGTTCGATCATGGTGCCGACGCCGCCGTCGACGTGGGTCGCGACGAGACCGTCGGAGGTCGAGCGTCCCTCACGCTTGGTGGCGCCCTTGAGGCCCTTCACGCGGAGGGCCTCCATGGCCTTGGTCTGGTCGCCGTCGGACTCGTCGAGAGCCTTCTTGACGTCCATCATTCCGGCGCCGGTCTTCTCACGCAGTGCCTTGATGTCAGCGGCAGTGTAGTTTGCCATTCTTTCTCCTCAGGGTGGTGGAGTTAAAGGAAATCAGGACTCTGTCGACTCGGTGGAGTCGGCAGCGGCTTCAGCGGCAGGTGCGGCTTCAGCGGTCTCGGCCTCAGCGGCAGGTGCGGCCTCTGCTTCAGCAGACTCCGCGGCCGGGGCAGCTTCGGCGGCGGCCTCTGCAGGCTTCTCCTCGTCGGACTTGCCTTCGAGCAGCTCGCGCTCCCACTCCGGCATCGGCTCGACGGCGGAGACGTTCTTCTCTCCACCCTCGTCCTCGGAGGAGTGACGGGCGATGAGGCCCTCGGCGACGGCGTCGGCGATCACGCGGGTGAGCAGCGAGACCGAGCGGATGGCGTCGTCGTTGCCCGGGATCGGGTAGTTGACGTCGTCGGGGTCGCAGTTGGTGTCGAGGATGCCGATGATCGGGATGCCCAGCTTCTTGGCTTCGTCGACGGCGAGGTGTTCCTTCTTGGTGTCGACGATCCAGACGGCCGACGGGGTGCGCTGCATGTCGCGGATACCGCCGAGGGTCTTCTCCAGCTTGTCCTTCTCACGGCGAAGGATGAGCAGTTCCTTCTTCGTGTGAGCGGAGCCTGCCACGTCGTCGAAGTCGATCTCTTCGAGTTCCTTCAGGCGGCGCAGACGCATGGAGATGGTCTGGAAGTTCGTGAGCATACCGCCGAGCCAACGCTGGTTGACGAAGGGCTGGCCCACGCGCTTGGCCTGTTCGGCGATGGATTCCTGGGCCTGCTTCTTCGTGCCGACGAAGAGGATCGAGCCACCGTGGGCGACGGTCTCCTTGACGAACTCGAAGGCGTTGTCGATGTAGCCCAGCGACTTCTGCAGGTCGATGATGTAGATGCCGTTGCGCTCGGTGAAGATGAAGCGCTTCATCTTCGGGTTCCAACGACGGGTCTGGTGTCCGAAGTGAACGCCGCTGTCGAGCAGCTGGCGGATGGTGACGACGGCCATGCCGACGCCCTCCTTTCTGTGCACCTTCAGGTGCTTTTACGTCACGCGCGCGACAATCGTGATCGCAGCGATTCGAAATCTGTGCGATCTCGGATCGGTTCGACCTGATGACGGCGTCGATGACATTTTCGGTTGATTCCTGGTATCCGGTTCATCCGCCCCACAGGCTCACCATCGGGTGGCCTGCACCATGGGAAGGAGAAGAATTCGAATACGCGTAGTCAGAAGACATGCTTCTGCTGGGATCAGTCTATCCCGTTCGGGCAAGCCATTTCCAATCGAAGGCCCACCCTCGCCGAGGTGGCTCTCCGGCCCGCATCGACCCGCCGACTCGTGCGTCGACCCGTGTGGACAGGCGCTGCCGTGGCTCGCCCCTTGACCGTCGCTGAACGGCCCCGGTCCAGGAGTCCGCGTCCGTCCCGCGGCGCGATTCCACCCTCAACCCAGCGGACGGCACAGGCGACTCTCACGCCGATCACTGGGGACAGACCGCTCACTCGCACGCCTGGACCCTGTGGACGAATCTTCCTCCTCCACAGGGCCCGTCGCCGGGGGTGACAGAGGCTTAGGGGTCGGCTTCCATGCTCGTATGAATCCGTTCGCACCTGATCCGCCTCGTTGCCTGCACCACCGCCGAAACTCTCGCAGACGTTGCCGACATGGCGGCAATGGCGGCGTCGGTCCCACTCTGCTCGTGACCGCGATCCTCGCCTTGGCGCTCATGCTCACGCTCACTCCCCCGGCGTCAGGTGCATCGCTGCCGGGAGCAGACACGAGCAGCACACCGGTCTCACGCGCGAGCACCTCCGCAGTCTCCAGCACGAACACCTCTTCGGGTTCACGAGCGCAGGCTGCGAATGCGACCAAGCAGAGCTGGGTTACGCCGGTTCCGGCGATGGAGATCATCACGGCCTTCGACCCTCCTGATAAGCCGTGGCTCAAGGGACACAGAGGAATCGATGTGCTCGCCGTCGAGGGCGAGCCGCTGCGTGCCCCGACGAAAGGGACCATCCGCTTTGCCGGCACCGTCGCGGGAATGGCCACGGTGAGCATCCTCACCGCTTCGGGGCATGTGCTCTCCTTCCAGCCGGCTGCGACCGATCTCAGGCAGGGCGAGGCCTTCGAAGCGGGCGAGCGCATCGGCGAGGTCGGATCAGGCAGCCACTGTGAGCAGTCGTGTCTGCACATCGGGGCGTGGCCGGCCGACAGCGACAAGCGCTACATCGATCCCGGGAAGCTCTTCGGGCAGGAGACATCGCTGCTGCTGCCTCTGTCCCGCAAACCCGCCGAGGAGCCGAAGGGCGGTGGGGACTCGACGACCTCAGGTGCTGGTGCCTGGGGCGGCCACAGCAATGGTCGTATCCCGGCCTCTGCGATGTGCCAGCTGAAGACCGCACCGGGACAGATGCTGCGCTGCGATGCGCAGGCCGCGTTCGACCGGCTCTCCCACGCGTTCGAAGCGCGGTTCGGTGCTCCGATCTCGGTCACCGATGCCTATCGCGACTATGCGACGCAGGTGATTCTCAAGCGACGCAAGGGACGGATGGCGGCGACTCCGGGGACGTCGAATCACGGGTGGGCGCTGGCGGTCGATCTCGGCAGCGGGATCAACTCCTTCGGCACGGCTCAGCATGAGTGGATGCGGGCGAACGCGCCGAAGTTCGGGTGGATCCATCCCGGGTGGGCGAGGCAGTCCGGTTCGCTGCCCGAACCCTGGCATTGGGAGTTCCGCAAGTAGTGTCCGGGTCCGGACGTGTCTCAGGCTCTTGCGCTGAGGTGTTTCAGGCACGTGTCGCTGCCGAACAGTATGATCAATCAGATCACACTGAATTCGGACAGATCGGGTAGCTCATGAGCGCGAATCTCTACCTACTCCCCGACTCTCCGTGGATGGATCTCGCGGCCGCGATATGGGCAGTTGTTGCCGGCATCGCGGCAATCACTTTCCTCGTCATCGTCGCCAGGCAACGCAGAAACATAGCGCGCACCGTCGTCGTCGGTCTCCTGGCCGTGGGACTGATCATCGGTGGATTCGTTGTCCAGATCGGTCCGTCGGTCGCCCCCGACAGCGAAGGAAGGTGGTATTGCCCCATGGGCATCAATGCCATTCAGATCACTGAGGCTCCGGGGCGATCGCTGCCGCAGGGCATCCGAGAATGCCGGACTGAAGCCAAGCGCAATGTGGCGATCGGGCTGATCATGGCCGCAGCCGGTGCCGCCGTCACGACTGGGGCCGCGGTCCACGCACTCAGACGCAGAACTCGGTGCCTCGCGCCGAGCGATCGCGAAGGTCACCTGAAGGATCGCCGCTGAATTCCCCGCCGCTGCACCATCGTCGATCAGCGGCAGCGTTCAGTCACGTGTTCATGCCCGAGGGTGTGCCCGGCGGTAAGTCTCCTGCAGCCTTTGCATGGACACGTGAGTGTAGATCTGGGTGCTGCTCATCGTCGAGTGGCCGAGCAGCTCTTGGATCTGCCGCAGATCGGCGCCACGGTCGAGCATGTGGGTGGCCGCGGAGTGGCGCAGTCCGTGGGGTCCGATGTCCGGTGCACTGGGATCATCGGCGCCATACCGGTGAACGAGTTCGCGTACCTGCCTGGCTCCGATGCGTCCGCCCCGGACGCCGAGGAACAGCGCATCGCCGTTGCCGGGTCCGGCGAAGAGTTCCCACGCCTTCAGCCAGTCGTCCAACGCCTTCTGTGCCGGAGCGCCGAAGGGGACGCGTCGTTCCTTGTTGCCTTTGCCGAGCACGGTGATCATCGACGACCGGTGGTCGACGTCGGCCCGGTCGAGCCCGGTGAGTTCGGACACGCGCACTGCGGTGGCATAGAGCATTTCGAGGATCGCGGCGTCGCGGATCCGTTTCGCGGCGTCGAGCGGGTCAGGGTCTCCGCCCTGAGCAGAGTCACCCTGCGCAGGGTCTCCCGCTGCAGTCCCATCAGTCTGCGTCTCCGCGGCAGAGATGAGGCTCGCGGCCTGTTGTGGTTTGAGCACCGTGGGCAGGCGGGAGTCCTTCTTCGGGGTGCGCAGACGCGCGGCCGGGTTGTTCGGCAGTCCCAGGCTGTTGACTCCGTAGGCGAAGAAGGAACGCACTGCTGCGATCTTGCGTGCCACCGTCGACTTCGCTGCACCGGCGTCATCAAGGGCGATGAGCCAGGAACGCAGGTCATCGAGTTCGATTGCCGCCAGGTCGAGCCTCGCGCCCGCATCGGCCGGCGAGCGCTCCTCCCCCGTGCTCGTGCCCCGGCGCAGTTTCGTCGAGTGGACGGCGTGGTCGAGGAAGTCGGTGACATCGGAGACGTAGGCGCGAGCGGTGTGTGCGGACACGTCACGGGACCGCAGGTGGTCGGCATAGCCGGACACCACCTCGGCGACGGTCGACGTTGTGCTCACACCTCCAGGATACGCAGGCGACCACTGACGGCCCAGGATTCACCGCTGTGGTTTCCGCAGCTTCACCCACCCCGAGTCGCGGCGCTCGGCGAGGCCGGCGAGGTCGAGAGCGCTCAGTGCGCTGAGCGCATCGGCGATGGTCAGCCCCGCCCGAGCCGCGGCCGTCCCCGCATCGAGAGCCTTGGTCGCCGAGAGTGCGTTGAGGCAGATCTTCTCCCTCTCATCGAGGTCATCGACGGGGTCCACGCCCTCCGACCCGGCCCACGCATTGCCGGTACCGGTCGTGTCGAACAGCGTCGGGGCCTCATCGTCGATGAGCGCCACGACATCATCACAGCAGGTGACGAGTTCGGCTTCGTGTTCGCGCACGAGCCGGTGCGCACCCGTCGATGAGGCCGAGTACACCGACCCGGGGAATGCGGCGACCTGTCGGGAGAGTTCGAGTGCGTGCCGGGCGGTGTTGAGGGCCCCGCTGCGCCATCCGGCTTCGACGATGACGCTCACCTGGGCGGAGGCGGCGATGAGCCGATTGCGCAGCAGGAAGCGGTGGCGCATCGGGGTCATCCCGGGAGCGGTTTCGGACACGATGGCGCCGGTGGCCAGGATCTGTTCGAACAGGTCGGCGTTGGCCGCCGGGTAGAAGCGGTCGACTCCCCCGGCCATGAAGGCGACCGTCGGGGCTTCGCGGGCGATGGCGGCACGATGTGCGGCGGCGTCGATGCCGAACGCTCCCCCGGAGACGACAGTGATGCCGCGCGAGGCGAGATCCCACGCCAGGTCGGAGGCGCATTTGGTTCCGTAGTTGCTGGCAGCTCTGGCACCGACGACGGCGACCGCGCGGGTGAGCACCGCACCCAGTTCCGCTGCTCCGCGCACCCACAGTCCCAGCGGCGCTGCCGGTCCGAGGTCGTCGAGCATGCTCGGCCATTCCGCGTCGCCGTGGATGATGAGGCGACCGCCGAGGCGGGCGACCTTGTCGAGGTCCCCTCCCCCGCACTCATCATCGACGCGCATCGACCATCGCTCGATGGCTCCGCCGAGCTCCCCGTGTGCGACAGCCCCACCCGCAGCTGCGCCGGTGCCGTTCGATGCGAGTCCGGCGACCGCTTCGTCCGAGGAGGACTGTCCGCCGGCGACGGCCGTGATGATCGCCAGGGCGGCGACCGGGCCGATATCGTCGACCAATCGTCTGAGCAGGCCGTCTCCGGGTTCGCCGATGCGCAGCAGTGCGGCGATCGCGGTGCGGACCTCATCATTCGTGCTCATCGGTCATGACTCCTGTGTCCTCAGGGCGAGCGCCATTCTCATCGTCTCCGGGTCGGGGCCGGGTGCTCCGGCGAGGTCGGCCAGCGTGGTGGCGACCCGCAGCACCCGGTCGTAGCCGCGCATCGTGATCCGACCGGTGTCCAAGGCCCTGTCGAGGTCGGACAGTGCCTGAGGTGTCAACGCGAAGTGGTCACGCAGCCAGGCTCCCGGTGCTTCGGCGTTGAGCCGCCACCCGCAGTCCGCGTAGCGTTCGGCCTGCCTTTCGCGCGCCTGGCTGACCCGCACCGCCACGGTCTCACTGGTCTCCTGGCCTCCGCCGAGTCGCAGATCGGCCGGTGAGACGGGGAAGAGTTCGAGCTGCAGGTCGACTCGGTCGAGCAGCGGTCCGGACAGGCGGTTGCGGTAGCGACGTTTGTCCAACGGCGTGCACCGGCAGTCCGTACCGGCCCCGGCCATGCCGACTCCGCACGGGCACGGATTCGCGGCCATAACGAGTTGGAACGAGGCCGGCAGCACCATCGACCCCCACGCCCGGTTGATGTGCACACGCCGTGCTTCCATCGGCTGGCGCAGCGCTTCGAGGACGTCGCGGGAGAATTCCGGGGCTTCGTCCATGAACAGCACCCCGCGGTGGGCTCGGCTGAGGATGCCGACCGTGCCCGGGCGTCGTCCCCCGATGAGCGCCGAGGCGGTGCTGCGGTGGTGCGGTGCCTCGAACGGGGGCCGATGGTCGAGTCCGTTGCTGCCGTCGAGTTCACCGCGCAGGGAACGCACGGTGGCGACTTCGACGGCTTCGTCGTCATCGAGCGGCGGCAGGATTCCGGGGAGGCATTGTGCGAGCAGCGTCTTCCCCGCACCGGGGGTCCCGCGCATGAGCAGATTGTGTCCACCGGCAGCTGCGACCTCGAGTCCGAAGCGGCCCTCGGCCTGGCCTTGGACTTCGGCGAGGTCGTGGAGGTCTGGTATGACAGCGACGGGTCGGTCCATCTCGAGGACGGCAGGCAGCGGTGGCACTGCCATCGATCCGCCATAGAGATTGACGACGTCGGCCAGGGAGGCGACCGGTTGCACACGGGCTCGGACGACCAGGGCGGCCTCATCGGCATTGCCGACGGGTACGACGAAACGATCGAAACCTGCTTGGACACCCGAGTGCAGCGACGGCAGCACCCCGGTGACGGGACGGATCCTCCCGTCGAGTCCGATCTCGCCGAGGTGGATGACCTCGCCGGTGTCGTCGGAGGCGATCTTGCCCAGAGCTTTGAGCACGGCGACGGCGATGCCGAGGTCGAAGCCGGTGCCGACCTTCGGCACGGTGCCTGGGGTGAGGTTGATCGTCAGATGTTGTGTGGCCACGGGAGTGCCGAGGTAGGCCAGTGCCGCCCGCAGTCGTTTGCGGGATTCGCTGACCGACACATCCGGCAAGCCGACGATGTCGATGCCGGGCAGGCCGGCGCTGACGCTGGCTTCGATGGACACGATCTTTCCGCTCAGTCCCCACAGGGCGACGGCCGAGGCCCTCCCGATCACATTGGTGGCAGTGCTGTCGCCCGAGTCGGAAGCGAGGACCTCGCCGTTCATGAGTCGACCTGGATGTTCGGGCAGTGGAAGTACTGCAGGCTCGGTTCGATGATGATGCCGAGCGCATCGATGCGAGTGGTTGGGAAGAATTCGTCCTGGCCGCTCAGCCAGATACCGGCCAGTGTGCGGATGCGTCCGAGTTTGGACACGGTCACGGCCTCCAGCGGGGAGCCCAACGCACCGGTGCGACGGGTCTTGACCTCGACGAAGACCGCGGTGTCTCCGTCTCGGGCGATGATGTCGAGTTCGCCGCGCGGGCACCGGAAGTTGCGTTCGATGATGACCAGACCAGCGGCTTCGAGGAACGCCGCCGCGAGGTCCTCGCCGTGCTCGCCCAGCGCCTGCTTGCGCATCCCTCGGGCGGTGCGTGCTCGCCCTGCAGTTCGTCTCTGTCCCATGTCGGCCAGAAGACCATGGGCAGACGAGTCAGGGGAAGAGCGACCTCGGTGCCTGTGGAAACGGCTTGACCGCCCACAGGCGTATCACGCTTGAGTCGGCGCACCTTCCACAGCAGAACGCGTGCGAGTCGGTGCGCACACCTGAGTGGAGTCCGGCTGCCGAAGTCGGGTCCGTTCAGCCGCGGATGGACGTCGGGGGTTCGAGGTCGGACTTCGCGATCTCCTCGATGTTGACGTCCTTGAACGTGAGCACGTGCACGGTCTTGATGAACCGTGCCGAACGGTAGCTGTCCCACACCCACGCATCGCGCAGAGTGAGTTCGAAGTACACGTCCCCGGCGTCGTTGTGCGCCTTGAGGTCGACGTGGTTGGCGAGGTAGAAGCGGCGTTCGGTCTCGACGACGTAGGCGAAGAGGCCGACGACGTCGCGGTATTCCTTGTACAGCTGGAGTTCGAGCTGCGCTTCGTAGTCGTCCAGATCATCGGCGCTCATACTGAGCCCTCCTTACTCAAACCGCATGCAAGCGGAAGCTTCTCCGGTGGTGGATGCTCGGGCCGACATCAACGATGCCCTGCCGATGCTTCGCCGTCCCGTATCCGACGTTCGACTCCCAACCATAGTGCGGATTCTCGGCAGCGAGTGCGATCATCACCTCATCGCGCGTCACCTTCGCCACGATGCTCGCCGCCGCGATCGCGGGAACGCTGCCGTCGCCCTTGACGATCGTGCGTACCTCCGGCAGATCGAGATCGGCGAAGTCGCCGAATATCCCCAGGCAATCGAGGGTGAGTGGGGCGGAAAGCCAATCATGGCTGCCGTCGAGCAGGACCGTCGTCGACGCCGGGAACACGCCTGCAGACCCACGACTCGAACCACCGACAGAGTCAGCTGTCCCGACCGAGGCATACCCACCCGCAGACGCGGCACCTGACCCGCCGGCCCATTCCTCCAGCATCGCGGTGAACGCCCTGCGACCGGCGAGGTTGAGCGCCATCGTCATCCCCAGTTCGTCGAGTTCGCTCGGACTCGTCGAACCCACTGCCGCGGCGGCCGCCCAACTGCGCACACGAGCGGTGGCGGCCTGCCGGGACGCCGCGCTCAGCTGCTTCGAATCATGGATGCCCGCAGGCACCTCGGCGGCGGTGAGCCTTCGCAGGTCGAACAGGGCGGCCCCGACGCTGACGGGACCGGCGAGGGCACCACGGCCCACCTCGTCGACGCCGATGACGAAGTCGAAGCCCTCGCTCAGCAGTGCGTTCTCCACGCTGAGGTCGCTCAGTCCTCGTGTACCCATCAGTTCCCGGTGACTCCCTCGGCGGCGGGCACATCGGCGAACACGTCTTCGGGATCGGACACCCAGCCGAAGTGCTTGAACGGCCAGTTGATGAGGAAGACGGTGCCGACGAGGTCGTCATCGGCGACGAACGGATCGGCATCCATGTGATAGCGGGAATCCGCGGAGTTGCTGCGGTTGTCGCCCATCACCCAGTAGTGGTCCTCGGGCACGGTGACCTTGAAGTCCGTCTCGGAGGGTGCGGTGCCGTCGTCGAGGTACGTCTCGTCGATCGGTTCCCCGTTGACCTTGATGCGGCCCTGCGCATCACAGCATTCGACGGTGTCGCCGCCGACGCCGATGACGCGCTTGATCAGCTGATTCCCCGCGTCCGAGGGAGCCAGGCCGATGAACTCGAGGAGCGGGTTGGGCGTGTATTCTGCCGTCTCCATCGCCGAGAGCCAATGGTCGGGATCGTCGAAGACGATGATGTCGCCCCGGTTGGGCGGACCGAATCGCGGTGCGAGCTGGTTGACCAGCACCCGGTCATCGACCTGGAGGGTGGTCATCATGGATTCGGAGGGGATGTAGAACGAGCGGACGACCCAGGTCTTCAATGCCGTCGAGATGAGCAGGGCGATGACGATGATCGCTGCGGTCTCGAGCAGGCCGCGGGCGAACCGTTTCGAGGCTGGGGGCGGGGAAGCTTCGGATTCGCTTGTCATTCGTTCGCTTTCACATCGGACCACGGTTGTCGCTGAGGACTGCTCCTCCAGGGAATGAAATGAGCGTACCAGCACCAGCCTGACCACGCGCTCAGGTGAGTTCGCCACCCGCGCCGAGGTGGGGCTCAGTCACGCGCGGAACCTCGCCGAGGTTGGGGTTCGCTCGCAGCTGCCCCGCGCCGAGGTGGGGCTCAGTCGACCGAGGAGCCGTACCCGATCACGGGGCCGATGACCCGATCGGTGGGGATGAATCCCCCACCGGGGCGCCCCAGCAGGGATCGCGAATCGGCCGAGTCGCCTCTGTTGTCGCCCATCACCCACATCGTGTCGGCAGGGACTTCGATGGAGAACTCCACCGCCGAGGCGGGGCTGGGCGCGTAGTCCTCACGCAGCGGTCTGCCGTTGAGCAGCAACCGGCCCTTCGCGTCACAGCACTGCAGGGTGTCGCCGCCGAGGGCGATGACCCGTTTGACGTAGTAGACGTCACGGGGGCCGAGGCCGACCCAGGATCCCATCTTCTGCAGCGGGGTGGGCAGCGGGTCGTCGACGAAGGAGCCGCGGCCGTCGAAGACGACGATGTCGCCGCGTCGGATGTCACCGCGCAGCGCATCGGGTCGCCACACCGTGATCGAGTCGCCGACCTTGAGCGTCGGTTCCATCGAAGCGCTGGGAATGGTGAAGCGCTGGATGACGAAGCCGCGGACCGACCCGCCGAGGATGACGATGACGACGGCGATGATCGCGACGGTCTTCCAGAACCGGCCCGAAGACAGAAGACGCGACCCGAAGGTCGCGTCTTCTCGTCTGTTCGGCACAGTGTGATCGTATCCCACGGTGCCAGGCAGATCAGGCCTTTTCGCGGATGCGAGCAGCCTTGCCGCGCAGTTCGCGCAGGTAGTAGAGCTTCGCACGGCGGACGTCACCGCGAGCGAGGACCTCGACCTTGTCGACGTTGGGCGAGTGCACCGGGAAGGTGCGCTCGACTCCGACGCCGAAGCTGATCTTACGGACGGTGAAGGTCTCGCGGACTCCGTCGCCCTGGCGGCGGATGACGATTCCCTTGAAGACCTGGATACGCGAGCGGGTACCCTCGATCACCTTGACGTGAACGTTGAGGGTGTCGCCCGGGCGGAATTCGGGAACGTCGGACTTCAGCGAGGCTGCATCTACAACATCGAGCTTCTGCATTGTGGTTTCTCCTGTGGCCCCTGCTTCAGGTCGAGGACACGCATATCGGACCGGTGAACCGGTGACTGGATCGTCTGTCGGGATCTCTCCCCGTGGACCCGCCGTTTCAGACCGGGCGGATCAGTGTGGGCGCCCATCCCCCTGAAGCAGGTGAACGCCAACAAACGCGACGTTTCATTCTGCCACGGCTCAGCGCTCGGACTCAAACCGTTCGATGGCGGCCAGATCGTCTTTGCTCAGGTCGGTGAGTCGGGCGAGCAGATCGGGCCTGACCTCGGCAGTGCGTTCGAGACGTCGGTCACGTCGCCACCGGGCGATCGCGGCGTGGTTGCCGCTGAGCAGGATCTCCGGGACCTCGCGTCCACGCCATTCGGCCGGTTTCGTATAGATCGGGTATTCGAGCAGGCCGTCTTCGTGGCTCTCCTCGGTCAGCGACTCGGGGTTGCCGATGATGCCGGGGATGAGGCGGCTGACGGCTTCGATCATCACCATCGACGCCACCTCGCCGCCGTTGAGGACGTAGTCGCCGATGCTCATGGGCAGCAGTTCGAAGTGCTCGCCGGCCCAGTCGATGACACGCTGATCGATGCCTTCGTAGCGGCCGCACGCGAAGACGAGGTGCTTGCGGGAGGCGAGGTCCTCGGCGATGCGCTGATCGAACACGGCACCTGCGGGGCTGGGCACGATGAGCGTCGGCTTCTCGCCGGACCCGCCGGCAAGGACGTGCTCGAGGGCCAACGCCCATGGCTCTGCCTTCATCACCATGCCCGCTCCCCCTCCATAGGGTGAGTCGTCGACGGTGTTGTGCCGGTCGAAGGTGAAGTCGCGCAGATCGTGGACTGCAAGCCCCAGCTGCCCGCGGTCGACGGCTTTGCCGATCAGAGAGAGCTGCAGGCCGGCGAGGTATTCGGGGAAGATCGATACGACGTCGATCGACATCCGGGGATCGGCCGCCTCGGCGCGGGTGTCCGTCACAGGCGCGGCAGCGTCGCCACCGGTCACGGGTGGGTTCTCGCTCATTCGGCGTCGAGGAGGCCGGCGGGCGGGGTGACGTCGATGCGTCCGGTCTCGATGTCGACCTCGGGGACGATTGCGGTGACGAACGGGATGAGCACGACGTGCCCGGCGGTGTGCTTCATGTGCAGGAGGTCCTGGGCGGTGCCGTTGGTGACGTCGACGATCTCTCCGACGAGGGCGTCGTTCTCATACACCTTCAGCCCGATGAGGTCATCGAGGTACCAGGCGTCGGTGTCCTCGTCGTCATCATCCTGGTCGGCGAGGATGAGTGTGTTGCGGATCTCCTCGGCGCGGTTGCGGTCGGGGACCTCGTCGAAGGCCAGGAGCAGGCGGTCGCGGTGCCACCTCGCCGACTTCAGTGTCAGCGGCCCGATGTCGGGGTCGGTGGCGTAGGTCGACCCGGGGGTCAGTCGCTCCTCGGGCCGGTCGGTGCGCACCTCGACGGTGAACTCGCCCTTGATCCCATGCGGCTTGCCCAGCCGGGCGATGACCGTGTCCATGCTGCTCCTCGAGGGTCGGGGTTGTCGGTCAGGCACCAGTGTAATCGGCGTCCCGAGTGTGAATGCACGTGAGGGGATGCAGCGCTTTCGCACTGCATCCCCTCACGCAGAAAAGGTGTTACGCCTCGATGAGGTCCACTCGCACCGACTCACGGCCGGCCAGTGAGTTCATCACGGTGCGCAGGGCCTTGGCGGTCCTGCCTGCACGGCCGATGACCCGGCCGAGGTCTTCGGGGTGAACCCGGACCTCGAGGGTCGTGCCGCGCTGCGATGAACGCGAGCGTACGGAGACATCGTCGGGATGATCGACGATGCCGCGGACCAGATGCTCGAGCGAATCAGGCAACATCTCAGGCTTCAGCGCTTTCTTCAGCGGCCTCGGGGGCGGCTTCCTCGGCCGGAGCCTCGGCAGCGTCGTCAGCAGCGGCGTCCGCAGACTTGCCGCCCTTGTGAGTGATGGCTTCCTTGATCACCGAATCGGCGTTGGGAGCCACGTAGGCTTCCTTCTCCGGCTGCGGCTTGACGGTGTTGACCGCTTCGCCCTCGCCGGTGAACTTCTGCCAGTCACCGGTGAGCTTGAGCAGGGCCTTGACCTGGTCGCTCGGCTGAGCACCGACACCGAGCCAGTACTGGGCGCGCTCGGAATCGATCTCGATGACCGAGGGCTCACGGGTCGGGTGGTAGATGCCGATCTGCTCGATGGCCTTACCGTCACGACGGGTGCGCGAGTCAGCGACAACGACGCGGTAGTGGGGTGCACGGATCTTGCCCATGCGGGTCAGACGAATTTTGACTGCCACTTTAGTGGTGTCTCCTTTTGTGTTCTGTGTGCACAGCTGATCCAGGAGAGTCGTGGGGTTGACCTGCCGGAAGCTGCGGCTCGGACTATCACTTCGGCGCGGATGAGAGGGCCCGGACCGAGAGCAAAAGTACAAGAGTCAATTGTGCCAGAAGGCTCTATTTCTTGCCACCTGGGAAGATTCCGCCGAATCCCTTGGGCAGGTTCGCCGGATCGAATTCCTCGTCCTTGCCCAGATCGACGCCGCCGAAGGCCGAACCGACCGGGTCCTTGGTCTTGCCCGACTTCTTGTCGGCCAGAGCCTGCGCCTCCTGCGCGCGCTTGGCGGGGTTGCCCGACTGGCCGCCCTTGCGGCCCTTCTTCTTCCCCACCGCCTTCTTCTTACGATTTCCGGCGCCACCGGGCATTCCGCCCATTCCAGGCATCTGCGGCATGCCGCCACCGGGCATGCCGGGCATTCCGCCGCCGCGGGTCATCTGTCGCATCATCTTCTGCGCCTGGGTGAAGCGCTCCATGAGCTGGTTGACCGCGGTGACCGTGGTCCCGGCACCCTTGGCGATGCGGGCGCGGCGGGAGCCGTTGAGGATCTTCGGGTTCGTCCGCTCGTGCGGTGTCATCGATCTCACAATCGCTTCGACCCGATCGACCTCACGCTCGTCGAAGTTCTCCAGCTGATCCTTGTACTGGCTCATGCCGGGCATCATGCCCAGCATCTTCTTCATCGAGCCCATCTTCTTCAGGCCCGCCATCTGCGTGAGGAAGTCGTTGAGGTCGAAGTCCTCGCCGGCTTCGACCTTCTTCTTGAGCTTCTCGGTCTGCTTCTCGTCGAAGTTCTTCTCGGCCTGCTCGATGAGGGTGAGGATGTCACCCATGTCGAGGATCCGGTCGGCCATGCGGTCGGGATGGAACTGCTCGAAGTCCTGCATCGATTCGCCGGTCGAGGCGAACATGATCGGCTTGCCGGTCACCTCGGCGACCGACAGGGCCGCACCGCCGCGGGAGTCGCCGTCGAGCTTCGAGAGCACGACGCCGGTGAAGTCGACGCCTTCGAGGAATGCCTCGGCGGTCTTCACGGCGTCCTGACCGATCATCGCGTCGATGACGAAGAGGACCTCGTCGGGGTTGACCGCCGAGCGGATGTCGGCGGCCTGCTGCATGAGTTCTTCGTCGATGCCGAGGCGACCGGCGGTGTCGACGATGACGACGTCGTGGAGTTTGGACTTCGCGACCTCGATCGAGTCGGTGGCGACCTGGATCGGATCGCCCACGCCGTTGCCCGGCTCCGGGGCGTAGACGACCGCGCCGGCACGCTCGCCGACGATCTGGAGCTGGTTGACGGCGTTGGGTCGCTGCAGGTCGGCGGCGACGAGCATCGGCCGGTGGCCCTCGGACTTCAGCCAGTGCGCGAGCTTCCCGGCCAGGGTCGTCTTACCGGCACCCTGGAGGCCGGCGAGCATGATGACCGTCGGGGGTCGCTTGGCGAAGGTCAGCCGGCGGGTCTGTCCGCCGAGGATGGCGACGAGTTCGTCATTGACGATCTTGACGACCTGCTGGCCCGGATTGAGTGCGCCCGAGACCTCCTCGGACAGCGCCCGCTCGCGGATCCGCCCGGTGAAGGCTCGCACCACAGGCAGAGCGACGTCGGCGTCGAGCAGGGCGCGCCGGATCTCGCGGATGGTGGCATCGACGTCGGCTTCGGACAGTCGGCCCTTCCCGCGCAGATTCTTGAAAGTCGCGGTGAGCCTGTCGGACAGAGAATTAAACACGAACGAGCCTTCTTCACGATGATTTGGTCGACTCTCTAGACTAGCAACTCACCCGTGCCGGGCTGAAACCAAGAGTGCTGACAATGCCCCGTGAACCCCCGCCGAGGTGGCGCTGACTTTCCCGCGCGCCTTGCCGGGCGCCGAGGTGACGCTGACCTTCCCATGCACGCGGAACGGCCGATCGCCTCGGCGGGGTGGTCTGCTTCCACCCTGCCGAGGCGATCAATGAGCACGACGTCGCACTCTCCCCCGTTCACGCGGCCGGCGAGACCCACCGGCCGCCTGGACGGGCGTCTGTTGGGGTCACCGGAACGAGTAGGCCTGCTCCGCGTGTTCGAAGGTGTCGATTCCCTCGAGTTCCTCTCGCGGGTCGATCCGCAGCCCCATCGTCGAGCGCAGGACCAGAGAGATCGCGAGCGTGAGCAGACCGGCGTAGACGATGGCCACGAGGCACGCGAGGACCTGTGCGATGAGGAGTTCGAAGCCGCCTCCGTAGAAGAGCCCGGCGGGCCCGTCCTCGTTCGGGAAGGCGAAGAACCCGATCATCACGGTGCCGATGATTCCCGCGACGAGGTGGACGGCCACGACGTCGAGCGCATCGTCATAGCGCAGACGGTTCTTCGCTTCGACGGCGAAGATCGCACCGGCGCCTGCCGCGATGCCGATGAGGACGGCCGCATAGGGGTCGACGTTCGCACACGCCGGGGTGATCGCGACGAGGCCGGCGATCGCTCCCGAGACGCTGCCGATGCTGCTCGGTCGCGAGGCCCGCAGGCGTTCGATCATGATCCAGGTGATCATGCCGGCGGCAGGTGCTGCCAGCGTGTTGATCCAGATGAGTCCGCCCTGTTCGATGGTGGTGGCCGCACCGCCGTTGAACCCGAACCAGCCGAACCACAGCAGCGCGGCCCCGAGCACGGTGATCGGGATGTTGTGCGGCTTGTGCGGGGTCGAGAAGCGGGCGCGGCGTCCCATGACGACGACGAGCACGAGGGCGGAGATGCCGGCGTTGATGTGGACGACCGTGCCTCCGGCGAAGTCGATGGCCGGTCCGAACAGACTGCCGATCGCACCGGATTCGCTGAGCAGTCCGTCTCCCCAGACCATGAACGCCAGGGGGCAGTACACGAGGGTCACCCACGCGGCGGAGAAGACCAGCCAGGTGGAGAACTTCGCACGGTCGGCGACGGCTCCGGCGATGAGGGCGATCGCGATCATCGCGAACGTCGAACCGTAGCCGATGGAGATCAGCGAGGCCGGGTCGTTCGCGACCGAGCCGGTGAGTCCGAGTTCGGACAGCGGGTTGCCGACGATTCCGGCGATCGAGTCACCGGAGCTCAGTCCGTACCCGAAGAGGACCCAGACGAGTCCGCCGACGGCCATCGCGGAGAAGACCATCATCATCATATTGATCGCCGAGGTGATCCGCGTCATTCCTCCGTAGAAGAACGCCACCCCGGGGGTCATGAGCAGCACCAACCCCGCGGCGACCATCATCCATACATTCACTGCATCGAGTTCCATGTCGTCTCTTTCGTGTCTCGGCCGGTTCCGAATCGAACCGGGCAGACACAGTCTCCATGACGCATGTCACAGTGGTGAGTCGCAAATGTTTCCGGAATGTGACGAGCCTGGTCTCACCCTGCGAATACGCGGGTGAGACCAGGCTCGAAGAATGCGCGGGATCAGTCGCGCGACGGTGCCGTCAGGACTGCTGAGCGTTCAATCGGGGCCCTCAGTCGAGCAGGGCGTCGACGAATCCTTCGGCGGTGAAGGGAGCGAGGTCGTCCGCGCCCTCCCCCAGTCCGATGAGCTTGACGGGGACGCCCAGCTCACGCTGGACCGCGACGACGATGCCGCCCTTGGCGGTGCCGTCGAGCTTCGTCAGCACGATGCCGGTGATGTCGACCGCCTCGGCGAAGACCTTCGCCTGCTGCATGCCGTTCTGTCCGGTGGTCGCGTCGAGGACGAGGAGGACCTCGTCGATGTCGTGGCCCTCGCCCAGCGGGCGGGTGGCCACACGCTTGACCTTGCCGAGTTCGTCCATGAGTCCGCGCTTGTTCTGCAGTCGGCCGGCGGTGTCGACGAGGACGACGTCGGCGCCGTCCTGCTGCCCCTTCTCCACGGCCGAGTACGCCACCGAGGCGGGGTCGGCGCCCTCTTCCTTGCGCACTGTCTCGACGCCGACGCGCTCGCCCCAGGTCGCCAGCTGCTCGGCTGCGGCGGCGCGGAAGGTGTCCGCGGCACCGAGCAGCACGGTCTTGTCCTCGGCGACGAGCACACGAGCGATCTTGCCCACCGTCGTCGTCTTGCCGGCGCCGTTGACGCCGACGACGAGGATGACCGCCGGATCGCCGCCTGTGGCCTGGTTCGCCAGGGACCGGTCCATGGTGGGGTCGACGAGGGTGATGAGCTCCTCACGGAGCAGTCCGCGCACCTCTTCGGGGTCGCGGGTGCCGAGGACCTTGACGCGTTCGCGCAGTCGGTCGACGAGTTCGGTGGTCGGTTCGACTCCGACGTCGGCGAGGATGAGGGTGTCCTCGATCTCCTCCCACGTCGATTCATCGAGATTGTCCCGCGACAGGAGGTTGAGCAGCCCGCGTCCGAGCCCGGTGTTCGACTTCGCGAGCCTCTCACGCAGGCGCACCAGCCGACCGGCCGGCTCCGTGGGGACCTCGGAACCGCGGGCTTCGGCCTTCTCCTTCTCGACCGCCTCGGCGATCTCATCGGCACTGAGCTCACCGGTGACGTCGGCATCGATGGTGCGCTCGTCGCGCAGCCCTTTCCTCTTTCCGCTGACGCGCAGGCTGATGCCCAGCGCGACGACGAGAATGAAGACGATGGCCAAAACGATGAGCAAGATGATCGGCTGATCCATTGTTCTTCCGTCCTCCTTTGAGCACCCGCGGGTCTGCCCACGGCACTCGAGTTCCCGGTTCTCACCGGGCTGGTGTCATCTGTCGGTTCGCACCGGGTCCGCACGCCCGAATCGATCGGCGCAGGTCCCGTCGCGATCGGCCTCGGTCGTGCGGGGCCGCTGTCGTCTGTGTGTCAGGAACCCCGGCTGCCGAAGAGCAGACCGGCGGTGGTCCTCCACCCTGTGCCCGACTCGGGGATCTTCCAGTGGCGTGTGCGCGGCCGCACGGTGATGAGTGAGGGGGCCGCGTGACGTCTGGGCTGCGGCCTGAGCACATACGAGTGGTCGCGGATCGCGGTCACGGCGGCCTGTTCGCGGGTCGCCAAGTGCGAGGTTCCGTCGTCGTGGCCGAAGAATTCGTGGACTTCGTCGTCGTAGCCGGTCCATTCCGCGGGCAGGCGGAACCGCTGCACATCCGAGGAGTAGCGCAGGCGGCCTTCGGCACGCAGGCCGGGCAGGGCGACGAGGAGGACGACGAAGAGTGCCAGAGCGAACGAGATCGCGAGTCCGACGATGACGACCAGTACTGCATTCATGCCCTCGAGCCACCTCGCAGATCAGCAGCCTCGGCCATGGACGTCTCGCTCCTCACGTTCTTCGAATACCTGTCTTCCGAGCCAAGTCTATAGTCCCAGAACACGACAATTGTGTTCCGCCCCCGCATGGCACTTGGAGAATTCCCTGAGATCCTCCTGGGCACCACCGACAAACCGGCCTGTGACCACGGCGGACCATGCGATCGTCGGGAATCGGACTCAGGGGATGCGCTGCGATATGACTTTCGACACCCCGTCGCCGTGCATCGTCACGCCGTAGAGCGCATCGGCGATCTCCATCGTCCGCTTCTGGTGGGTGATGACGATGAGCTGCGAGGAGTCCTGCAGCTCTTCGAACACGGTGAGCAGGCGTGAGAGGTTGAGATCGTCGAGGGCGGCTTCGACTTCGTCCATGACGTAGAACGGGCTCGGCCTGGCCTTGAAGATCGCCACCAGCATGGCCACGGCCACCAGAGAGCGTTCCCCGCCGGAGAGCAGCGACAGCCGTTTGACCTTCTTGCCCGCGGGTCGCGCGTGGACGTCGACACCGGTGGTGAGCATGTCGTCGGGATCGGTCAGGCTCAGCGCCCCTTCGCCGCCGGGGAAGAGCCGGGAGAAGATGTCCTCGAACTCGCGGGCCGTGTCTGCATAGGCTTCCGCGAAGACGCGTTCGACATGCTTGTCGACCTCTTCGACGAGCTGCATGAGGTCCTTGCGCGAGGCCTCGATGTCGGCGATCTGCTTCTCGAGGAACTGATGCCGCTCCTTCAGGGCCTCGTACTCCTCGAGCGCAAGCGGATTGACCGTGCCGATGCGCTTGAGCGAGGCCGCCGCCTGCTTCTGCCGCTTCTCGACCTCGGCGCGCACGTACGGCCGATCCTCCACGTCCTCCTCGAAGGAGGGCACGGACAGGTGCGGTCCGAATTCGTCGATGAGCCGCTCGATGCCGAGCCCCGTCTCCTCCTCCGACCGATGCGCGATCTCCTCGAGCTTCAGCCGGTACCGCTCCTTGGCCAGCTCCGCCTCGGCGGCGGCGTCCTTGAGCTTCTGCAGCTCGGTCCTCGTCAGGCTCAGTTCCTCGCCGAGGCGGCTCTTCTCCTCGCGCAGACCGCCGCGTTCGTCGACGAGGACCTGGATGGCCTCACCGAGTTCGGCGACCGTGTCCGTCGCGAGCGTGACCGCGTCGGCCGCGGTCTCGGCGATGAGCAGCGTCTGGGCGGCCGCTCGCTTCTTCTTCGCGATCGTGCGCTGCGTCTGCTCCCGTGCTGCCTCTTCGGCCTTGGCCGCCCGCAGCAGGGACTCGACCCGGTCGCTCAAGAACCGCGCCCGGTCGGTCGCGGACTTGTGGCTGATGCGTGCTTCGACGAGGTCCTCCGAGGACTGGGAGACCTCGGCGCTGAGTTCGTCCCGCCGGGTGGTGTCGACGACTTCGTCGACCTCGGCGGCGCCGGCGAGCGCAGCCTGCGCGGCTTCGGCTTCGCGACGGGCGGCGTCGAGGCGGGAGTTGAGCTCCGCCGCGTTCTCCTCAGCTCGCTGCAGGCGCGTGCGGGCGACGCCGATCTCGCCGGTGATGCGCGAGACCTCCTCGGCGGCGGCCATGATCTTCGCATCCGAGGAGTGCAGTGCGTCCAATGCCGCGGCCGAGTCCTGACGGGCGGTGGCCAGGCGCGGTTCGAGCTCGGCGAGTTCGGCGTCGATGCTCACGGCGCGTTCTTCGAGTGCGGTGATCGTCGCCTGCGTGTCCTCGAGGGCGGTCTGGGAGGCCAGGCGGGTGCCCGAGGCGGTGCGGGCGCGGCTGATGCGAGTGGCCGAGAGCACTTCCCCGTGCGCAGTGACGGCGGTGAGATCGGGGCGGGCGGTCGTCAGGGCGACCCCGGTGCGGGCATCGGGGACGCAGACCACGGCGTGCAGGGACTCATCGAGCAGGGTCTGCAGTTCGGGGACGTCGCTGCTGACGAGATCGCGCAGCCAGGTCAGCGCTCCCGCCTCGGCATCGGCTCCGGGCAGGCTCGCGAGGTCGGGCAGCGCGGCAGGGCTGTCGCCGCCCTTGCCGCCTGTCGAGCGTGCGGCGCCTGTCGAGCGTACGGCGACGGCAGTCGCCCCGGAGGGCACGGTCAGGGACACGTTCGTGTCCTCGCCGAGGTGGTCGAGCACGGCCAGCGCGACCTCAGGATTGTCGACGATGACACCGGAGACGGTGGTCGACAGGGCCGCTGCCGCGGCCATCTCGTAGCCGGTGGTCACGCTCAGACGTTCGGTCACGGCCGTGCCGACTCCGGGCAGGTCGGCATTGACGATCTCTTCGAGGTCGGCCTCGAGCGCCGTGCCCAGGGCGAGGGCTTCCGCGCGGGCCTTGGCCGAGGACAGTTCGGACGCCGTCTGCGCCTGTCTCTCCTGCAGCTGTGTGCGTTCGGCTTCGAGCTGCTCGAGGGTCTCCTGAGCAGATTCGTAGGCGGAGTCGAGTTCGGTTTCGCCGGCTTCGACGTCTTCGACTCCGGTCTCGGCGGCCTCGAGTTCGGTGCTGCGGGCGGTGATGCGCTCGGTGACGGTCTCGATCTCGGCCTGGTTGGACTCGATGCGGGTCGTGAGGTCCGTGATGCGCTCTTCGGCCTGGGTCTGCTTGGACACGAGCGCCGATCGGTTCTTCACCGCCTCGGTGATGGCGATCTGTGCGGCCTTGACCTCGTCCTCGGCACTGCGCAGGGCTCGGGTCAGCTCTTCCTTCCGCTGCTGGCTGGCATTCAGTGCGGTCGTCGTCTCGGTCACTGCCGCCTCGGCGTCGGTGAGCTCGGAGCGGAAGCGTTCGGCTTGGCCACGCAGCTCATCGGGTGACTTCGATTCGCGGCGGCCGAGGCTGGTGACCTCCGAGAGCAGGTGCGAGCGTTTGTCCTCGGCTCGTTGGGTCAGCCCCTGGGCGCGGACGATCTGGGTCTGGGTCCGCGATTCCGCGGTCCGCTGGGCTTCGAGCTCGGCGTCGAGACCGGAGAGGCGGGTCTCGATCTCGCTCAGCCGCGCCTCGGTGCGCATCCGCCGGTGGTCGAGGTCGGAGATGCGATCACTGTGGTCCTCTCCCTCGGTCGACGAGGCGAGCGAGGACTGCATCCGCACGGCGTCGTCGGCGAGCAGACGGGCGGTGGCGTCGCGCAGGGTGGCCTGGACGGTGGCGGCCTTCGCCGCGGCTTCGGCCTGGCGGCCCAAGGGCCCGAGCTGCCGGTTGAGTTCGCTGCGCAGGTCGGTGAGTCGGTCGAGGTTCGTCTGCAGGCCGGTGAGCTTGCGCACCGCTTTGTCCTTGCGCCGACGGTGCTTGAGGACGCCAGCGGCCTCTTCGATGAAGCTGCGACGTTCGAGCGGGTCGGCATGGAGGATCGCGTCGAGGCGGCCCTGACCGACGATGACGTGCATCTCCTTGCCCAGGCCGGAGTCGTTGAGCAGCTCCTGGATGTCGAGCAGGCGGGCGGGAGCGCCGTTGACCGCGTATTCGGAACCGCCCGTGCGGAACAGGGTCCGCGAGATGGTGACCTCGGTGTAGTCGACGGGGATGGCTCCGTCGCTGTTGTCGATGGTCAGGGTCACCTCGGCGCGGCCCAAGGCCTGCCTCTTCGAGGTTCCGGCGAAGATCACGTCGTCCATCTTCCCGCCGCGCAGGTTCTTCGCGCCCTGCTCCCCCATCACCCAGGACAGGGCGTCGACGACATTGGACTTGCCCGAACCGTTGGGACCGACGACGCAGGTGATCCCCGGCTCGAACTTGAGAGTCGTGGCCGAGGCGAAGGACTTGAATCCACGCAGGGTCAGGCTTTTGAGATGCATCGTGGAACCCAGCATATCCGTCTCGCCCGCGTGAGACGGGCTCACGGGCGGTCGGAATGCCGCAATCGCCGCAGAATTCTGCGAACTCCCTGAAATTTTGGTAGGCTCGCTCTTCGTGCGTGGGAAACCACGCTGTTCCTCCGTAGCTCAGTTGGCAGAGCATTCGACTGTTAATCGAAGGGTCGCTGGTTCGAGCCCAGCCGGGGGAGCTGGAAGAGGCCCTGCCGCATGCGGCAGGGCCTCTGACATGTCGCCGCGCTTTGACGGCGGTGAAGCACAGCCGAGGCGGCGAAATCGTGCGCGTGAGTCGAAATTCCCGCATTCTTCGCCCGATGTCTGCCAAGATCATGGACGAGAGGCGTTCGAGTGCAGTCTGCTCGGACCGTTTCGGCAGCCAGTCCGATGCCGTCCACCCAAGGAAGGAATGCCGAGGAGGGAGTCTGTTCTCGTCACAGTCACGAGCAGCGATTCCGTTCGGCAATTTCGAGTATGAGCAGTGAACACACAAAGATCCAGGAGCTCATCGAGCACCTGAAGAATCCGACGACGAAGCTGAGACCCTTCAGACGAGAAGGTCTGGACAAGGTCGTCTTCTTCGCGGCAGGCATCCTCGCCGTCGCCTTCGTCGTCTGGGGATTCGTCTCTCCCGAGAGCCTCGGTGCGGTGGCGGGAACGCTGCTGACCGGGGTCATGGACAACTTCGGATGGCTCTTCGTCATCGCCGCCACGATCTTCACGATCTTCGTCATCGTCGTGGCCATGAGCAGATTCGGGCGCATCCCACTGGGCAAGGACGATGAGAAGCCGGAGTTCAAGACCTCATCGTGGATCGCCATGATGTTCGCCACGGGCATGGGCATCGGACTGGTGTTCTCCGCGGTCGGCGAGCCTCTCTTCTTCTACATGTCTCCTCCCCCGAACACCGTCGACGGCTCCACCGCCGAGGCGATGGGCACGTCCATGGGCACCACGCTCTTCCACTGGACCCTCTACCCGTGGGCGATGTACGCCATCGTCGGCCTCGGTGTGGCCTACGGTTCGTTCCGCCTCGGGCGTTCGCAGCTGTTCTCGTCGATGTTCACCCCGCTGTTCGGCGAGCGGGCGGTCAACGGCGTCGGCGGCAAGGTCATCAATATCCTCGCGATCCTTGCGACCCTGTTCGGTTCGGCCTGCTCACTGGGTCTGGGTGCCATCCAGATCGGCGGCGGCATCGAGTCCGCGGGGATCATGTCCGAGGTCAGTTCCCCTGTCCTCGTCATCATCATCGCCATCCTCACCGCGGCCTTCGTCGCCTCGGCGGTCTCCGGTGTGGAGAAGGGCATCCAGTGGCTGTCGAACATCAACATGGTGCTCGCGGTCATCGTCGCCCTCATCGTCTTCATCGGCGGACCGACGCTGTTCATCCTCAACGTCATCCCCTCCTCGGTGGGCTCGTTCATCCAGGATCTGCCGCAGATGGCCTCGCGCACCGCGGCCAATGGTGAGGGTGTCAACGAGTGGCTGTCGTCGTGGACGGTCTTCTACTGGGCATGGTGGGTGTCATGGTCGCCGTTCGTCGGTCTGTTCATCGCACGAATCTCGCGCGGTCGCACGGTGCGTCAGTTCGTCACCGGCGTGCTCATCGTCCCCTCTGTCGTCTCGACCATCTGGTTCGCGATCTTCGGCGGCGGTGCGATCGGCATCCAGGAGCGTGCGGAACGCGGAGAGGGCACGGTCAAGGCCCTGGCGAAGATCGTCGACGGCGAGCCGGATATCAATATGGACACGATCCTGTTCGATCTGCTGGGCGCCCTGCCGCTGCCGAACCTGATCGCGATCATCCTCATGATCGTCACGGTCATTCTCATCGCGATCTTCTTCGTCACCGGTGCGGACTCGGCCTCGATCGTCATGGGCACCCTGTCCGCCAACGGCATGCAGGAGCCGGGCAAGGGCCTCGTCATCTTCTGGGGCACCGCGACCGGTGCCGTGGCTGCGGTGATGCTCTTGGCGGGCGGTTCCGATCCCGCCGAGGCGCTCGACGGTCTGAAGAACATCACGATCGTCTCCGCGCTGCCCTTCGTCATCGTCATGCTGCTGCTGTGTGTGGCGGTGTGGAAGGACCTGTCGAAGGATCCGCTCATCATCCAGGAGCAGCTGGCCGCGCACGTGCTCGAGACCTCGGTGGCCACCGCGGTCGACGAGTACGACGGCGAGATGTTCGGCCTCGAAACCTCGGAACTCCAGATCGACACCGAGGACGACACGGAGGCGGACACAACCCAAAAGTGACCCCTCTTACTACCTGACGGCGGCCCAGCAACCTCGCGCGAGGTTGCTGGGCCGCCGTCAGGTGTTTTGGACGGAAGGATCTGCTCGGATGAACACGATCATCAGACGCGAGGGAAAGGTCTCGATCGCCGTCGGCTGGATGCTCGTCGTCATGGCACTGCTGGCGGTCATCGTGGCGATCGTTCTGGCGTTCGTCATCAATACCTGGTTCCTCCTCATCCTCTTCGGTTCTCTCATCCTGCTCATCGGGGCCGGAGTGAACTTCCGGAGGGGTTCGCGGGCACGATTGGAGATCACTCCCGAGGAGTTCATCTGGTGCGGCTTCGTCGGTCGTGCGCATCGCATCGGGTGGCGCGATCTCGACCGGATTCTCCTTCCGGCTCCTGGTTCTCGGCCGCGACTAGTCGCGGCCGCACGTCTGCGGGACGGTTCCATCGTGGAGATCAATGCCCTCTGGGTCTCCCCGACCAACCCCGCAAACCTGTTCAGCCCACCTGATCTGTCCCAGGAGCGCAGAACCCTCGTCGATGGCCATCGGGCGTTTCTCTCAGGCATGTCCAGGTAGTCCGGGCTCGGCGCCGGTACTGTAGACAGATGTGACCGGCCCTGCGCCGCTGAACCAGAGAGACAGGAAGGGCACCACGGATGCACATCGCCGATGACATCGCTGCTATCCACGAGCACAGGGACAGTAGGCTCTGCGTCCTCGCCGGCAACACGGATGACGAACTTTCGACCGAGGCCTCAGCAGTTCTCAACCTGACTCTGCCGACACACCATCCCAGTCCGCGCCGGCCCTTGGTCAGCGTCATCGGGGATCAGATCAGCGTGGCGCTGCTCGTCCTCGATGGTGAGCGGACGCAGCACACTCTGCACATTCACACCAGCGACCGAGGACTGCTCGTCATAGGAGACGACAAGGCTTTGAAAACCATCTCACGCCACCTGTCGGTCGACTCGGACGAGGATGCCTGGTCGGTTCTCGTCGGACTCATCCTCATTGTCGCGCGTCGCTGCGAAGAGGCCCTCGAAGAGATCGATGACGAATGTCAGGAACTGGAGTCACAGGCAGTCGGGTATGCGTCATCACCCAGGCGCCGGTCCATGGGACGACTGCGCGCGGAACTGTTCCGGATCGGTGAGACCCAGGCGGCGCAGAAGAATCTGCTGTCGGCGGACGAAGAGCTCGCGCAGAGCCTCGGCGAGGATCAGCAGCGCCTCATCGCCCGTGCGGCGACGGCCTTCGGCGCGAACCATTCGATGACCACTCGCCTCTACGCGATGCTCGGCGATGTCCTCAATGAGCAGGACAGCGTCGTGTCCGAGCGGCTGACTCTCGTGGCGACGATCTTCCTGCCACTGACTCTCGCGACCGGGTTCTTCGGCATGAACTTCCAATGGATGCTCGATCGCCTCGGCAGCCTGCCGGGGTTCATCATCTTCGGGCTCGTCGTTCCCGGCCTGCTGACCGTGGCGACGCTGTTCTTCATCCGCCGCCTGACCCGCACGTCCTGAGCACGTGCCGCGCTGCCTGAGCACGTGCCGCGCTGCCAATCTGCACCCCTCACCGGAAGCGGCTCTTCGCACCGCCAGGGCCGGTGGCAGATGCCCCGCACCGCTGACTCCTCCTCTGGAACCGCCTCGACTCACATGCCGAAAAGGGTCGGGATCGCGATCGGTCCGGTTCCGAAGACGGTGACGACCGCGGCAAGCATCAGCAGGAGCAGGTCGTATTCGGGGCCTCCGGCCGATGCCCAGTACGTCGAGTGCCATTTGAACACGTGCAGGCAGGTCGTGATGAGCATCAGGATGATCACGCCGATGCCCGCCCACTGGGCGAGGACGCCGGTCGCGAACGAGACCGCTGCAGCGAGTTCGGCGATCGCGACGAACCATGCGGTCTGGACATTCAGTCCGTCGGCCTTGGCGAATCGCGGAATGTCCTTGGCCTTGACGATGAATTCGCGAACGAACGCCACTGCCAGCAGCGCGCGGACGAGCAGGAGAAGCACCCCCGCGACGATCGTTGGAACCGTGAACATGAGCGTTCCTCTCCGAGTCAGTGCCGAGCCGGCAATCTCCCGCCCGAGTCTACTCACTCGGCATGCCTCACCGTAAGCAGCTCTTCAGAGCCTCACACCGGTACGCAGACTCGGGAGCGGTGCGAAGAGCCGGTCACGGTACGAGGTGAGGCACACAGTGACTGATGCTTCGAGACGAAGCATGCACTGTCTCGGACCTACGGTGATTCACCCGATCGGGCCCCGATAGCTCACCCCTATCGGACAGCCGGCGATCCTCCCCAGCCGGACTCCCCGGGATTCGCCCCTACCGGTACCGCGGGGGCTTCTGGCAGACGGGGCAGAAGTGCGTGCCGCGGCCGCCGACGGTGATCTTCTCGATCGCGGTCCCGCAACGTACGCATTCCTGTCCGCCGCGGCCGTAGACGAGCAGCGCCCGGTCGAAATAGCCCGATTCGCCGTTGACGTTGACGTAGAGACTGTCGAAGCTCGTCCCACCGACGGACAGGGCGTCAGCCATCACCGTCGCTGCCGATTCGAGGACGGCGACGAGGCGGCTCTTCCTCGTCCGCGCAGGCGTCGCCAAGGGGTGCACGCCGGCCCGGAACAGGGCCTCGTCCGCGTAGATGTTCCCGATTCCGCTGATCAGCGTCTGGTCGAGCAGCGCGGCCTTGATCGCCGTGCGCTTCCTGCCGAGCTCCGCCACGACGATCTCCGGATCGAACGCGGGCTCCAACGGGTCCGGAGCGATATGAATCGCCGAGGCGGGGACGAGCCGACCGTACCCGTGCACAAGCGGTTGGACACCGATATGGCCGAAGATCCGCTGGTCGACGAAGCGCAGTTCGCGATCGCTGTCGAGGTGCAGGACCGCACGAGTGTGCCGATGGATTTCCTCACCGGGTGAGTGGATGCGCAGCTGACCGCTCATGCCGAGATGAAGGAGAATGCCGAGCTCAGGACCGGCTGAGAGCCCGACCTGCTCACCGAGGCTGAGCCACATGAACTTCCCGCGCCTCTCGGCACCCAGGATCCGGACCCCGGAGACCGCGGTGACGAAGGCGTCGACGGCAGAAGAATCGATGCGACGCTGGGACGTCGTGCCCAGGATTCGGGGGTCGACCACCTCGGCGCCGGTGATCGTGCTTCCGGCCGTCCATTCGTCGACGCCGCGGCGGACGCTTTCGACCTCGGGAAGCTCAGGCATGTTGCTCAGGCATCAGCGTCGGCCCAGAATCTTCAGCGCCGGTAGTCGGGGTAGATGGTGCGGATGGCCTTGACGGCGACCTCGGCGGCGGCGGCTTCGGCAGCCTTCTTCGAGGACCCGTCGCCCGCGCCCCAGCTGTTGTCGCCGAGCATCGCGGCGGCAGTGAAGACCATTGCATGGTCCGGCCCGGACGACGTGATCTCGTAGCTCACGGCTCCGAGGTCGAGGTCGGCCGCGGCCTCCTGCAGGGTCGTCTTAAAGTCCATCCCAGCGCCGAGGTTGACCGCATCGTCGAGCATGCCGTCGATGAGGCGGTGGACGAAGGCGAAGGCGACCTCGCGTCCGCGGGAGACGAAGGTGGCGCCGATGAGGGCCTCGACGGTGTCGGCGAGGATCGAGTCCTTGTTCCGACCTCCGGTGAGCTCCTCACCCTTACCCAAAAGAATGTGCTCGCCGATGCCGTGCTTGCGCGCAATCGACGCCAGGGCACGGGTGTTGACCACGGCCGAGCGCATCTTCGCCAGCTGCCCCTCGGGCAGATCCGGGTTGTCGTAGAACAGCGACTCGGTGGCCACGAGGCCGAGCACGGAGTCGCCGAGGAATTCGAGGCGCTCGTTGGTGGGGATCCCACCGGCTTCGAACGCGAAGGAGCGATGTGTGAGCGCGAGACGAAAAGTCTCGGGATCGATGTCGATCCCGAGACTCTTCTTCAGTGCTGCTGTGGTGTCTGTGTCCACAGTGTCAGACGTCAGCGACCTTGCGGCCCTTGTACTCGAGGTACAGCGGGGTGCCGGCTGCGTCTTCGACGACCTTGGCCTGGTGAGGGCGCGAGTACACAACGCGACCGTTCTCCACAGTCTTGACCAGGTTCGGGGCCTTGGCCTTCCACTGCGAACGACGGTGGCGGGTGTTGCTGCGCGACAATTTACGCTTCGGAACAGCCACGTCTAGCTCTCTTTCTTCTCATCCAACAGATTCTTCAATGATGCGAACGGCGATTCGGATTCGTCATCGTCCACCTCGAGGTCCTCCCCCAGGGTGTAGCTGAACTCCTCGCTCTCATCCCGTGAGGGATTGAACGGCAGAGCCATCACGACGGCGTCTCTGATCGCGGGCTCGAGGTCGAGCTGATCCCGGTCGATGACGTAGGAATCCTCGTCGCCTTCGGCCTGCTCATAGACGTACATCTCCTGGATGTCGACATCTATCGGCAGCTCGATGGGCTCGAGTGTCCTCGCGTCTTCGCCGCGGGCCGTTGCCGAGACTGTGCCCGACACGTAGATCCCCTCCGACACACTCTCGAACATCAGCTCAAGCGTCAGTGGTGAACCTTCCGCAACCCCGATCACTTCGATCTTGAGATCCGCTGGAGCCGACAAGGTGGTGTTCACCCGTTCCCACTCACCCGGATGACCGAGCAGTCCCATGGATCTGAGATCATAGACGAATTCAGATCTGTTCTTCATGCCCCGTCCTCCTGGTGCGTTTGAGGATGTCGCTCCTGCGTTCACACGCGACTCACCATTCTAATCATCAACGCCCACCATTACCAATCGGGTTCGCCGAGGCGGCCGAGTGTTCCTGCTCACCTTCGCCGTCACGGATGCGCTCAGGTCCGATCCCCTGCGCGCTCACCACTTCTCGTGCTGGTTGCGCCAGGTCACTCCCCCGGCGAGCACGAGCAGTGCCCCCGAGATCGTGAACACGATCCCGGATCCGGCAAGGGCGGTGAGCGCCGAGGCGGCCGAGGGGATCGCGACCTGGCTGAGTCGGTTTCCCGCCAAGCGGATCGAGAGCACCGCCGCCCGGTTCGCCGGGTCGGCCAGGGTCGACACCCACGTCATCGTCAGCGGCTGGGTGAGGCCGAAGCAGAATCCCGCGAGGGTGAGCAGGAGGGCCAGCGTCCATGGCTGGCTGAGCACGGGGATGAGGACGACGCTCAGCCCTGCCACCGCCGAGGCGGTCCACAGCAGCGAGAGGTTCTTCCACTTGCGCGTGAGATAGCCGATGAAGAGCCGTGAGATCACCGAGGCGAGCGTCCGCAGCGCGAGCAGCCAGGTCACGAGGGTGACCGACAGGCCGTTCTGCTCACCGATGAGCGGCAGGTACGCCGTCATGAGGTCGACGGCGGCGAGCGTGGCCATCGAGGCGAAGATCGCCGGTTTCATCCCCCGCAGCGACAGCAGCGTCCACGGGGTCTGCGCACCCTCGGCAGCCTCGGCGCGGGAGACGTGCGGGGTGCGCCCGCGGAGCATGACGATGACGGCGGCGATGAGGGTGAGCGCCGAGAGCCCGGTCATGAACCACAGCGCGTTCGTGATGTGGGCGTCCCCGGCGGTGGCGTCGGCGATCATGCCGGCCACGGGCAGTCCGATGGTCTGCCCGATCGAGACGCCGAGGGTGAGGTGCCCGAACTTCGCAGTCAGCTGGGAGGCCGGGAAGCTCTGCGGAATGAGCGCCTGGGAGGCGACGGTGGTGAGCAGCTGCCCGAAACCGAGGCTCATCGTGGCGAGGAGGAGCACGCCGAGGTTGGGCGCGATGGCCGCGAGCGCGACGGGCACGATCGACAGCACCGTTCCCGTCCACAGCACCGCCGTGGCATAGCCCCGGTCGACAAGGCGGCCGACGAGGAGAGCCGTGAGCAGAGGGACGAGGGAGTAGCAGGCGGTCATGAGACCGAGGATGACTCCGGATCCGCCGAGTTCGAGCGTGCGGTAGGAGATGAGGACCCGCACCCCGTTGTAGGTGGCGTGGGCGATGATCGTGTGGATGACGAGGCCCGTGAACCAGGCCCTGTTGGCTGGAGCTGCCGCGCTCATCCCTCAGCGAGCGCCGTCGCCGGCATCGGTTCCCGTACTGCGCAGCGCCTCGAGCACCGAGGCGGGGACGAGCCCCTCGATGTCTCCGCCGTTCGCGTGGACTTCCTTGATGAGTGAGGACGAGACGTGTTCGAACTGGGGGTTGCCGGGGACGAAGATCGTCTCGAGTTCGGACAGGTGATTGTTCATCAGCGCCATCGGCAGTTCGTAGGCGAAGTCCGTGCCCGAGCGCAGCCCCTTGACCACGGCCGGGGCGCCGATGGACGTGCAGTAGTCGACGAGGAGGCCGCCGGAGACGATGTCGATGCTCACGTTCTCGACGCTGCGGGTCCGCTCATCCTCATCGAGGGAACTCCGGATGAGGTCGGCGCGGACGTCGGGGGCGAAGCGTCCGGCCTTCGAGGGATTGTGGACGACCGCCACGACCACCTCGTCGAAGAGGCGAGAGCTGCGGGCGATGATATCGAGATGACCCATGGTGATCGGATCATAGGAACCGGGACAGACGACCTTCATGCTCACTATCGTATCGGCAGCCCCGGCTCAGACGCCTGAGGGTCCAGGTCGCGAGCCGGCGACGGCGAGTCCGACACCGGACGTCGGTGCTCTCGCTATTGCACGCTCACCCCTACTGCGCTCTCCCGGAGACGCAGCCACTGGTCATCGACGGACGCCTCGCCCTCGCGGCCGCGAACCACCCGTGCCTCAAGCCCGTCATCGGGATCGTGCAGACGAGAGGCCGCCTCGGCCATGATCCGGGCCAGGACGGTCAGGGAACGCGACTCCTCCCCCGCGGCGACCGCCTCGGCGAGTTCCCGGTGGCTGTCGATGAGGTCGCACCTGACCTCGTACCCGCGCTCATCGGACAGCGACAGAAGCCTGGTGTGAACCATCGAGACCTTCATGAGATCGCTCAGTCGGACCGACCCCGAACTGGCGACGAGCGCATGATGGAAGGTGAGGTCGGCGTCGCCGATGGTGCGCGCGACATTGTCCTCGATCGCCCGCTCCAGCTCCGTCAGCGCAGTCGAGATCCCGTGCACGGAGCGCCCGTGGCGGATGATGAGCTTGACCGCCTGCGATTCGATCGCCTCGCGGACGGCGTAGACGTCGTCGATGTCGGACGCCCGCATGCGACTCACGTGCACCCCGCGTCCGGGAGCGTGCGTCATCACACCCTCGCTGATGAGCCTCTGCAGCGCCTCGCGCAGGGAGGGCCGGGAGACGACGAGGAGTTCGGCCGTGCGCACCTCGTTGATGGACTGACCGGGTTCGAGCGATCCGCTGTAGATGGCATTGCGCAGCTGGTCGGCGATGAGGTCGATCGTCGACGATCGGACCACTCTGCGCAGGACCGGCAGTTCGGAAGTCGGAGGGTTCGTCACGATCACGATCATATAACGTTGTCAGACAGTGTGACATTCGGACAACATCAGTATTGAATACTGTCCATGAGACGCACGTCACGATGGTGTGTCGATGTTCGACGAAAGGGACAGCTATGAAATCCATCAAGGGACTGGCCGCAGCGACCTCGATCCTCGCGCTGACGCTCTCGCTCGGTGCCTGCGGAGGGGGCGACTCGGACAAGTCGACCCTGCAGAAGGCCATTGACGACGGAAAGATCACTGTCGGCTTCGCCGGTGAAGCTCCGTACAGCTTCGAAGAGGGCGGTGAGCTCCAAGGTGCCTCCGTGTCCCTGGCGAAGGCTGTGTTCAAGGAGCTCGGCGTCGATGACGTCGAAGGCGTCAACACCGAGTTCGGTTCGCTCATCCCCGGCCTCAACGCCGACCGCTTCGACGCGATCTCGGCCGGCATGTCGATCCTGCCCGACCGCTGTGAACAGGCCGCCTTCGGTGATCCCGAGTTCATGTACACCACCGCCCTGATGACGAAGAAGGGCAAGCAGGACGGGATGAAGAACCTCGACGATGTCAAGAAGAAGGGCGTCAAGCTCGCGACCATGACCGGTGCCATCGAGTCCGACTACGCGAAGGACCTCGGCATCAAGACTCAGCAGGTCGGCACCCCGCAGGACGGCATGGACGCCGTGACCACCGGTCGCGCCGATGTCTTCGCCCTCACCGCGATCTCGCTCAACTGGATGGCGAAGAACAACGCCGACGCCGGTGTCGAGGTCAGCGATTCCTTCGTCCAGGAGATCGACGGAGTCCCGCAGGTCGGCGCCGGGGCCACGGTCTTCCGCACCGATGACGACGAGCTGCGCGACGAGTGGAACAAGGGTCTGGAGAAGATCGTCTCCGATGAGAAGTCCTACCTCGATGCCGTCGGCGACTACGGGTTCACGAAGGAGGAGCGCCCCGACGGTTCGATCACGACCGATCAGCTGTGCAAGGGCGAACTTCCCACCGCTGATTCCTGAGTCGGCACTGTAGTCACGCACCATGGACGACAATGTCTCAACGCTGCTGAACTTCCTCCCACAGCTGTGGGAGGGAGTTCAGACAACTATCATCCTCACGGTCGCAGGCAGCATCGGGGCCGTGATCATCGCCCTCATCCTCGGGCTGACGATGACCTCGCCGAGCGCCTGGCTGCGCATCCCGGCCCGCATCATCGTCGAGTTCTTTCGTGGCACCTCACTGCTCGTGCAGCTGTTCTGGCTGTTCTTCGTCCTGCCGCTCTTCGGCTTCGATCTCGATCCGATGGTCTGCGGCATCGCAGCGCTGGCGCTCAACTACGGAGCCTATTGCGCCGAGGTGGTCCGTTCCTCGATCAAGACCGTGGCACCGGGGCAGTGGGAGGCCGCGATCGCGCTCAGCCTCTCCCCCACTCGCCGGATGATCCGTGTGATCTTCCCGCAGGCCTGGGCGCTCATGATCCCGTCGATCGCGACCCTGCTCATCCAGCTGCTCAAGGGCACTGCGGTCGTCTCCTTCATCACGCTGTCCGATCTCACTGACAAGACCGGTCAGCTGCGCCAAGCGACCGGTGACACCTTCTTCTCCTACTCTGTCAGTCTCATCATCTACTTCGTGCTCGCCTGGCTGCTCCAGGAATTCATGAACTTCCTCGAACGCAGAGCCACGGCGGCGCTGGGCCGCAGGCGTCCGAATTCGCGCACCGACCGCCGCGAAGCCAGACGCCTCGCTCGCGCAGACGCCGTGCGCCGCGACCGGCTCGCCTCGCACGCTGCAGCGAATGAGGGTGCCAACCACGGCACCGGCACGGATCCCACCAAGGGACCCTTCCCCGGTCAGGGAGGTGGCCTCTGATGTGGAATTGGGAATTCGCCGCTGAGGCGCTGCCGATCCTGCTCCGCGGATTCGTCAACACACTCATAGCGACAGTCGTCGGCACCGTCATCGCCGCGATCCTCGGACTCATCCTCGCTGTGGCCATCCGCGGCCTCCCGCGTTGGATCAACTGGCTCGTCCGACTCCTTGTGGCGTTCATCCGCAACACTCCGTTGGTCGTGCAGCTGCTGTTCGTCTACTACGCGTTCGCCGACATCCCGGGTCTCGTCAATGTCCCGGCCCTTGTCATCGGCTTCATCGTCATCGGCATCCACTATTCGACGTACATGTCCGAAAGCTACCGGGCCGGAATCGACTCGGTGCCTCCGGGCCAGTTCGAAGCGGCGACTGCGCTGTCGCTGCCGCCGGTGCGTACTTTCACCGCGATCGTGCTGCCGCAGGCGCTGCGCGCGACCATCCCTTCGCTGGGAAACTATGCGGTTGCGATGTTCAAGGACACCCCGTTCCTGTTCGCGATCTCCGTCGTCGAACTCGTCACGGCCGCGAAGGAGTTCGGCGGTTCGACCTTCGCGTATACGGAAGCCTTCACCCTGGCCGGAATCATCTTCCTCGTCGCCAGCTACCCGACCTCACTGCTCATTCAGAGATTGGATCGACGCCTTGCCACCTACTGAGAACACCCCAGACACTCCTACCTCCTCGGCCACCCCCTCCAGGCCGAAGGCCTCGGCCTCGGCGACCCCGGCGATCGAGTTCAAGGACGTGGAGAAGAGCTTCGGGCCCACGACCGTGCTCAAGGACCTCAACTTCACCGTCGCACCCGGCGAGCGTGTCACCCTCATCGGGCCCAGCGGTTCCGGCAAAACGACGATCCTTCGCCTCGTGATGACGCTCGAGGAGCTCACCGGCGGCTACATCTTCGTCGACGGCGAACCGCTGACCTTCGAGGAACGTGACGGCAAACGCGTCGAGCTGCCGAAGAAGCGCACTCGCGAGATGACCACGCGCATCGGCATGGTCTTCCAGCAGTTCAACCTGTTCCCGAACATGACGGTGCTCGAGAACATCATCGAAGCTCCCGTCCACGTGCTCGGAAAGTCCAAGGACGAAGCGGTCAAGGAAGCCAAGGCCCTGCTCGAGAAGGTCGGACTCTCGGACAAAGCCGATGCGCACCCGACCCGGCTCTCCGGCGGTCAGCAGCAGCGTGTGGCCATCGCCCGCGCGTTGGCGATGAGTCCGGAGATCCTCCTCCTCGACGAGGTCACCTCGGCGCTCGATCCGGAGCTCGTCGGAGACGTGCTCGGGGTGCTGCGTGACATTGCGGAGACCACGGACATCACGATGCTGTTGGTGACCCACGAGATGCAGTTCGCCCGCGACGTCTCCCACCGGGTGATGATGTTCGACGGCGGTCAGGTCCTCGAGGAGGGTCCGCCCGACCAGATCTTCAACAACCCGAGCCACGAACGCACGAAATCGTTCCTCTCCAGCGTGCTCTGAGGCCCGAACACTTCACTCCAGCTTGGTGAAACTGCAACAGCTCGGCGCATGGACCAAGCTGCTGCAGTTTCACCAAGCTAGCGTGTTCTAGTCCGTCTCCCCGACGAGCTGGACGAAGTGCACTGCGGTTTCGCCGAACGTCTTCGATCGGAATACTTCGAGGCCGACCGGCATCGTCGGTTCCGGTGAGCGCGCGGCACGTTCGATGATGACGATCGACTCCATGTCCAGGTGTGCTGCCAAGCGGCCGAGGATCTGCGTCACCGCATCCTCGCCGAGCGGGTACGGCGGGTCCATGAACACGAGGTCGAAGATCCGCGCCTCGGGGTGCTCGGATCCCGGCAGTCCGGCGAGGTATTGGAGCACGTCGCCGGCGTGGACGTCGGCGGAGTGGTCGAGGCCGAGTTTGTCCGCATTGGCCTGCAGCGAGCGGATCGAGGCGAGCGAGGAATCGACGAAGTCGACCTGCGCGGCTCCGCGGGACATCGCTTCGAATCCCAGGCCGCCGGATCCGGCGAAGAGGTCGAGGACGTTCGCGGCCTGGAGCACCCCGTAGCCCTCGAGCATCGAGAACAGGGACTCCTTGACTCGGTCGGAGGTGGGGCGGGTGTTCGCCCCCGATGGGGAGGACAGCCTGGCTCCCTTGTGCGCTCCGGCGATGATTCTCATACCTGCCTCCTCAGCCTGCTTCGATGAAGTGTGCGTCGTCCTCGGGCAGGACACGACGGATGAAGGCGCGCAGCGCGGGCACCGCCTCGAGTGAGGGGTCGACCGCGACGATCTGTTCGGCGACCGTCTTCGCCTCGGCCACGATCTCGGAGTCGCGCAGGATCGACAGGTGCCGCAGTGAGGATCCGCCCCACTGGGAGCCGCTGATCACGTCGCCCTCGCCGCGGGAGTCGAGGTCGTATTCGGCCAGGGCGAAGCCGTCGAGGGTCTCGGCCACTGCCTGCAGGCGGGCGTAGCTCTCGTTGTCCTCGCTCAGCTCGGTGAGCATGAAGCACATGGCCGCACTGCCGTCGCGTCCGACGCGTCCGCGCAGCTGGTGGAGCTGGGCGACCCCGAAGTTCTCGGCCTCGGCGATGACCATCATCGTCGCCCGCGGCACATCGACGCCGACTTCGATGACCGTCGTCGACACGAGGACGTCGATGTCTCCGGCGGAGAAGTCCTTGAGCACCTTGTCCTTCTCACCGGTCGACATCCGCCCGTGCAGCAGCCCGAACCTCGTTCCCGCCAGCTCCGGGGTGTCCTCGAGCTTGCGGCTGAGGTCCTCGATTCCCTGCTTCTGACCCGTAACCTCACCGGTCTCCGGGTCCTCGATGTCGCTCGGTTCGATTCGGGGGAAGACGACGAAGACTCCGCGTCCCGCCTCGATCGTCTCCCGCATGAGCGCGCGGACGCGGGCGAACCAGGCAGGTTGGGCGACGATCGGCACGACGTGGGTGGCGATGTCCTTCGGCCCGGCGGGCATCTCGGTCAGCGTCGAGACGTCGAGGTCGGCGAAGACGGTCATCGCGACGGTGCGCGGAATCGGGGTCGCCGACATCACGAGCGTGTGCGGGGTGGTCACTCCGCCCTTCGCACGCATCGCCTCACGCTGCTCGACGCCGAAGCGGTGCTGTTCGTCGACGACGATGAGGCCGAGGCTTTCGAAGATCGTCGATTCCGAGAGCAGCGCATGCGTGCCGACGACGATGTCGATGTTCCCCGTGGCGAGGTCGAGGGCGAGCTCGCGCCGTTCACGTGCCGGCATCGACCCGGTCATCAGCGCCACCGTCACCTGGTCATCGTCGGAGAGCAGGGGCGAGAGCGCCATCTGTTCGCCGAGGAGGCGCTGAATCGAGTGGAAATGCTGGGTGGCGAGCACCTCGGTGGGGGCGAGCATGGCCGCTTGGGCGCCCGAATCGACTGCGGTGAGCATGGCCCGCAGCGCCACGAGGGTCTTACCGGAGCCGACGTCGCCGTGCAGCAGGCGGTGCATCGGCTGGTCCCTGGCCATGTCCTCACCGATCTCCTCACCGACCGTAACCTGGGAGGGGGTGAGTGTGAAGGGCATGGACTCGTCGAAGCGGCGGCTCTTCGGACCACGGGTGAGCAGGGGTGTCGCCTGGACGGCGGCGAAGGAGGCCTTGCGGGAGGCGAACTCGGTCTGCAGGGCCAGGGCCTCTTCCCACTTCCACCGCTGCCGGGCCCGTTCGACGTCCTCGATCGTCCGCGGCTTGTGCATGTCCTCAAGCGCGGTGCGCAGATCCGGCAGATCGAACTTCTCCCGCAGGCCCTTCGGCAGCGGATCCTCGAACTCTTCGGAACCGGCGACACGCAGCAGCGTCTTGATCGCACCCCACAGGCGTGACTGCGCGATCTTCTTCACCGCCGGGTAGATGGGGAACGGCGAGTTGAGGTCGTCGGGCGTCCATTCATGATCGTCCTCGGTGCGGTTGAGCCAGGCCGGCGAGGCCAGGGTCAGCTGCCCCCGATACGATTCGACCTTGCCCCCGAAGACGACGGTCAGCCCCGGGGTCAGCGTCTTCTCCAGCCAGTGCTGGTTGAAGAAGGCGATCTTCATCGACTGCTGCCCGTCATGAACGATGACCTCGGTGATGGTGCCGCGTCGCTGCTTCATCCGCCGCGTGTTCACCGAGATGACCTCGGCCTGGATGATCGCGGTCTCCCCGAGCGGCAGGGCTCCGAGCTCGGTCCTCTCCCCCGGCACCAGGTACCGCCGGGGGAAGAACCGGAACAGGTCCGTCACCGTGTGCACCCCGCGCTTGGCGAGGTTCTTCCGGTCGCCCGGTCGGAAGTTGTCCTCGAGCCGGGTCGTCATTCGACCCCCATGATCACGAGCACTCCGGAGTCCCGGGCGTCGATGTCCTGGAAGTGGACGTTGTCGTGGGACTTCGCGATCCACCCGCGCAGGTGGTCGAGCACCTCGGGTGCGCAATCGGGTCCGTGGACGACGGTGAGCAGCTCCCCGCCCGCGCCGAGGAGGCGGTCGGCGAGCTTCTCGACCAGGGTCGACAGCTCCGTGCTCTGCGTCTTCGCCTTCCCCTCGATGTAGACCCGGTAGAACTGGGCCCGATGTGCTCCACCGACAGCCGAAGCCGTCGCGCCCGCCGCGCGGTGAGCAGGTTCGACCGCCGAGGCGGCGCCGTCCACCGCGTGAACCCGTTCGTCGATGACCGGCAGTGCCCCCGTCGGCGGGTTCGCGGCGAGCTGCTCGGCCGAGAGGATCGTCCCCACTCTGGTGCCGGCCGCCGCTTCGGTCATGTCGGCGAAGATCTCCGCCGCCGGGGCGAAGGGATCGTAGACGGCCAGAGCCGAGAGCAGGGTGGCCACGTTGCGTGAGCGCACGACCTGCGCCCTGAATCCGGACAATGCCTTGAGCGCCGAGGTGGAGCTGGGGACGACGATGACCTCACGGTCCTCGGCGGCGACGATCTCGGCGATCGATTCGGTGAGGTCCTCGACGGCCGGGGTGAGTGCGGTGGCCCCGTTGAGCGCGGCATGCATGAGCAGTCCCGTGCCCTGGACGAGGGCGATGAGCTTCGTCTCGCCCTCCTCTTCGTGGAGGCGCAGATCCTCCATGTCCAAGCGGGCGATCCCGTATTCGCCGAGGTGGTCGATGACGACCGCTGCTGACGTTTCGTCGGCGACGTGGACGTGGACCTTGGTGCGGTTGATGACGATCGAGGTCCCGCCGAGGCGGTCGAGTTCTCTCGCGAGTCCGTCCGGTGGAACGGTGGCGAGAATCGCGACGATCTCGAGTTCCTCGGCCGTGGCTTCGTGGAGGATGCGGGGGGCCCGGGAGACCTCGGTGAGCATCGAGTCCTGAGGGGTGCGACCGGTGACAGTGGCGTAGAGGAGGTCGAAGAGTTCGACGATCCCGGTGGAGCCGGCGTCGACGACCTCCGCTTCGCGCAGCACCGTCAGCTGCCCGGTGGTCTCACGCAGGGCCGAGCGGGAGCGTTCGCGCACGGCCGTGATGACGGCCAACAGGCTCTCACCGTCATCGGCGTGTTCCCGGGCCTCGGTGGCCATGGCGTCGAGGACGGTGAGCATGGTGCCGTCGACGGGTCGGGCGACGGCGGCGCGGGCCCGGTCGGAGGCGGTCTCCAGGGCAGTGGCCATGGCGTCGGCGGTGGCGACGGTGACCCCGGCCAGTGCGTCGGCCACACCTTGGAGGGCGACGGCGAGGATGAGTCCGGAGTTGCCGCGGGCGCCTCGTCCTGCGCCGGCGGCCAGGGCGGCGACGACCTGCGGGAGCGTGACGGGTCCGGTGAGCTCCTCGACGGCGAGGTAGGCCGAGCGCAGCGTGTGGTACATGTTCGTGCCGGTGTCACCGTCGGGAACGGGGAAGACGTTGAGCTCGTCGATCTCGGTGCGTTCCTTGCGCAGCCGGTCGACCGCCCGGCGGGCCCATCTGGCGGCCAGGCGACCGTTGAGACTGATGGCGTTGGTCATGTCACTTCCCGAAATGGCTGAAACCGCTCGTCGGCACGGCTGTGCCGTCGAGGCTGACGTCGTGTCCGGAGCGGACCTCTCCGATCCTCCGCCAGCCTACTCCAGGGCTCTGACTCGGGCGTGCCGACGCGGCGAAGCCGTGGTCTTCTCCCCCGCCCAGGACCCAGGACAGTGCGAGACTCTCCACCTCAGTCGCATCGTTCGTGCCGGCCGCCCCATCCGTGCTGTTCGCCCCGCCCGTGCAGCTCCCACCGGAACCGCCACGATGGGCGCGGGAGTCGAGCACATACTCGGCTGCGGGCAGCAGCGGGTCGATGAGCCCCTGGAGTGCCGAACGGTCGAGGTCGATGCCGACCCCGGAGGCGTCGGCGATGCGGGCGAGGTCCGTGCTCAGCCCGTCGGAGACGTCGATCATCGCCGAGGCGGCCGTCAGGGTGACCATCGCCGCATAGTCCGGTTGCGGTGCCAGTTGGGTGTCGATGAGGGCCGCGAGATCGGGGGCTGCCGTGTCAGAGCGCAGCCCTGCGAACAGCAGCTCGAGTCCCGCGGCGGCCCTCCCCACGGTGCCCGCCAGGTAGACGCCGTCTCCCGGTGCAGCTCCCGAGCGGAGAATCGCTGTCGTCGACCCCGCACCGCCCACACCGGACGCCCCGGTCCCGGCAGCAACGGTCCCCAGCGCCGTGATCGCCACGACGATGAGGCCTGATGAGGACAGATCCCCGCCGATGATCGGTACGTCGCGCTCGAGCGCCTGACCTGCGCGGGACGCCTCGGCGACGATGCCTGAGAACAGCGCTTCGAGGTCGGCGATGTCCGTGTCATCGGGCACGGCCAGGGACACGAGCAGTCCGTGCGGCACCGCGCCCATCGCGCACACGTCGGCGAGGTTCTGGGCCGCGGCCTTGCGCCCCAGCTTTCCCCAGTCCAACCAGTCGCGGGTGAAGTCCTCGTTCTCGACGAGCATGTCCGCCGTGGACACGAGGTCTCCGCTGGGCCGGGTCACGGCTCCGTCGTCTCCGGGTCCGACGACCACCTGGGATCCGCTCCGGTTGTGGGTGAGCATGCGCCCCAGAACGTGTGATTCGCCAAGTTCGGACAGTCGGGTCATGGCTCAAGGCTATCGGGAGATACGGTTGTCCTATGAGATCTCGCCCTGCCTCGACGCGCCGCGTCTCATCTTCGCCGTATGGCGCCTCGACTTCGTCGCTCAGCGCTTCGGCTTCGCCGCACCGCACCCGACGAGAGACGCGCCGCCCGCGCACTCTCGCCGTCGCCGCCGTGGCCACTGTGCTCGCCGGCGTCGCACTCTCGGGCTGTTCGCGCACGGTGATCGTCGACCCGGCCAAGGATGCGGCGAATCCCGAGTGCGCTGACATCATGCTCACCCTGCCCGATGAGATCTCGGGAGCGAAGGCACGCACCACCTCGTCGCAGGGCACGAAGGCGTGGGGGGATCCGAACATCGCGGTGCTGCGCTGCGGTGTCACGCCGCCCGGACCGACGACCGATCAGTGCGTGAGCGTGAGCGGGGTCGACTGGATCTCGAAACCGACCGACGATGACGATTCGACGTGGATGTTCACCAGCTACGGCCGCACGCCCGCCGTCGAGGTGCTCGTCAACCGCAAGGCCGAGTCCGGCAATGATGTGCTCGCCGCGATCTCACCGGCACTCGCGAAGATCAAGCCCGACGAGAAGTGCGTCGGCGCCGACGACCTCGAGGGCTAGCCGCGCCCGCTCACTTCACGCGGGCGTGATCGACCAGGGCGATGGAGATGAGTTCGGCGATGAGCTCGGAGTATTCGAGCCCTGACTGGGCCCACATGAATGGGTACGCCGAGGTGGGGGTGAACCCGGGCAGCGTGTTGAGTTCGTTGATGAAGACCTCGCCGGAGTCCGTGACGAACGTGTCGACGCGAGCCAGACCGGTGCAGTCGAAGAGCCGGAACACCGAGGCAGCCAACTCCTGCACCCGTGCCGTGGTCGCCTCGTCGAGTGTCGCCGGGCAGGTCACCTCGGCGTCGGCGAGATCGAGGTACTTCGCATCGAAGTCGTAGAACGCATGATCCCCCGACACACTGATCTCGCCCGGTGAGGACGTGCGCAGGTGTGAGTCGTGGAGGGACCCGAGCACGGCGCATTCGACCTCACGGCCGTTGACCTGGGGTTCGACGATGACCTTGGAGTCGTGTTCGAAGGCTCCGACCAGGGCCGCTTCCAGACCGTCGGCGGAGGCGACCCGGCTGACTCCCATCGACGAACCCGCACGAGCAGGTTTGACGAACACGGGCAGGCCGAGACCGGCGACCCGGGACTCGACGTCGGCCCGGTCGGCCTCCCACATCGTCTCGGTGACGAGCTCCCAGTCGCAGGTGGGGATTCCGGCGTTGGCCATGAGCGACTTCGTATAGTGCTTGTCCATGCTCGCCGCCGACGAGAACACTCCCGAGCCGACGAACGCGGTGTCGCTGATCTCGAAGAGCCCCTGCAGAGTGCCGTCCTCACCGAACCGGCCGTGCAGCAGCGGGAAGTACACGTCGACGGTGCCGAGTTCGGAATACCGGCCGTCGGCATCACGGTGCAGCAGCGGTGCGCCGTTCGCGGAGATCGGCGGGATCACCTCGGTGCCGTCGTCGGTGACCTCGGGCATCGCCTGTGGGTCGAAGCGCATGTCCGCCCAGTCCTCGACGATCCGCCACACCCCGGTCTTCGTGATCCCGATGGGAAGGACGTCGAAGGCCTCGGTGTCGATGGCGCCGATCACGCCGGCCGCGGTGACGCAGCTGACGGAATGCTCGCTCGATCGTCCGCCGAAGAGGACTGCGACGAGAGGCCGGTGATCGTTGTCTGCCATGCGATTCCTTGCTGTGTGTTACTCCCGCGAACTGAGCCGGACACGGGGTGCGCACGATCTGAGGGCGTGTGCGCGGACTGAAGAACTCTAGCTCACTTGAGTTCGAAGGTGCACTCCAGCCAGGCCCGTCCGATCGCCTTGAAGAACATGTTGAAACCGGCGAAGGCGGGAGTGGCGGAGTCGTCGATTCCCAGCGGCTCACCGAGTGCAGTGACGATGAAGAAGTAGCGGTGCGGACCGTGGCCCTCCGGAGGTGCGGCACCGACGAAGCGCGGTTCGCCGGCGTCGTTGCGCAGGGTCACGGCACCGGCCGGCAGCAGGTTCGCGCTCGGGTCGCCGGCGTTGGCCTCCAGGCTCGTGACCGAGGCGTCGAGGTCGGTGACGACCCAGTGCCAGAAGCCCGACCCGGTCGGGGCGTCTGGGTCGTAGCAGGTCACGGCGAACGCCTTCGTCTCCTCGGGGAAGCCTGACCAGGACAGCTGCGGGGAGACGTCCTCACCGCCGGGCACACCCATGGCACCGGAGAGCTGCGGGCCGGTGAGCACACCGCCGTTCTCGATGTCAGTGCTGGTCAGCGTGAAGGTCGGGAGTTCGGGAAGGTTAAAGAACGGGGAATTCGCGCTCATGGCTGCTCCTTTGGCGGTGGTCCTTCGTGCTTACGTTTCCGAGACAACAGCAATCCTGCCAGTTCGTCAACCTGCAGTCTGCCGGCGAGCACCGCGCAGACCGCCTCGGTGATGGGCAGGTCGACGCCGTAGCGTTTGCCGAGCGCGAGCACGGCCGGGGCCGACTTCACGCCCTCGGCCGTCTGCGAGGTGTGGGCGATCGTCTCCTCGAGGCTCATCCCCTCACCGAGGTGGCGCCCGAAGGTGCGATTGCGCGAGAGCGGGGACGCACACGTGGCGACGAGGTCCCCGAGCCCGGCGAGCCCGGACAGGGTGTGGGCTTCAGCACCCATGGCCGCGGCCAGACGGGAGGTCTCGGCGAGTCCGCGGGTGATGATCGAGGCCTTCGAGTTGTCGCCGAGCTTCTGACCATCGGCGATGCCCACGGACAGGGCGATGATGTTCTTGACCGCGCCGCCGAGCTCGACGCCGACTACGTCGGTGTTCGTGTACGGACGGAAGTACGCGTTCGCACTGATCTCGGCGACCACCTCGGCGGTGGTGATGTCGGCCGAGGCGACGACGGTGGCGGTGGGCTGACGATCGGCGATCTCACGGGCGAGGTTCGGTCCGGAGACGACGGCGATCTGGGAATCGGCGACCTCGGCGACCTCGGCGATGACCTCGGACATGCGCTTGCCCGTGTCGACCTCGATGCCCTTCATCAGGCTGACCAGCCTGACCCCGTCACGCAGGTGCGGCTTCCACCGCGAAAGATTCTCACGCAGCGTCTGCGCCGGCACGGCGAGGACGATGACGTCGGCGTCGGTGACGGCGGCGATGTCGTCATCGGTGGCGCTCAGCAGCTCGGGCAGGACCCGATCGCCGAGGTAGCGCTCATTCGTATGGGAGGAGTTGATCTCCTCGGCGACCTCGGGCCGGCGTGCCCAGAGGGTGACGGGGAATCCGGCGTCGGCGATGACCGCGGCGTAGGTCGTCCCCCACGAACCGGCTCCGAGGACTGCGATCTTATCCACGCTCATTCGTCCGTCTCCTCAGTTGCGAATCGGGTCGGCAGCTCACGGCCGGAGAGGTCGGCGACCATGGCTGCGATCGTGTTCTTCAGCCGGTGGGAGAGCTCCCCCATGGTCGACTTCTCGTCCCGGTGGGACCACAGGTCCGAGTAGTCCAGGGCGGGCCCGAATTCGACGACGCAGTCGTGGCTGAAGGGCCTGAAGCGCAGACGCTTCTTGTCCCCGCGCGGGTAGATCTCGTTCAGCCCCCAGTGGGCGACGGGGATGATCGGCGCTCCGGTCTCCAGCGCCAGGCGGGCGGTGCCGGTCTTGAAGTGCTGGGGCCAGAAGTCCGGATCCTTCGTCAGCGTGCCCTCGGGGTAGATGACGACGGTCTCGCCCTTGGCCAGGGCCTGCTTCGCATACGCCAAGGAGTCCCCTGCCTGCGCCGAGGCACGGAGGACGGGGATCTGCCCGATGCGTTTGAGGATCGTGCCGAGGATGCCCGTGAACAGGGTGGACTTCGCGAGGAAGTGCGGCATCCGGCCGTTGCGTTTGAGCGCGAGGCCCACGAGGATCGGGTCGAGGTGGTTCGCATGGTACGCGGCGACGATCATGCCCTCTCCCTCGGGCGGGAGGTTGTCCAGGCCCTTCACGCGGATCCTCGTGGCCGTGCGCATCAGGCCGTAGGCGGCTGTGGCCGCGACGGTGCCGGCCCGGTTCTGCGACCGCACCGAGGCGGGGTCGAAGGAGACGAGTACGTGATCGTCCACGTCCGCTTCGCGTCCGGGATCATGGTCGGCCCTCATGCAGACACCTCGGCGCCGAGGCCCGTGAGCTTATCGAGGAAGTTCTCGTATCCGCGGTTGATCAGCTCGATGCCGTGGACTTCGCTCGTGCCCTGGGCGGCGAGTGCGGCGATGAGGTGGCTGAAGCCGCCGCGCAGATCAGGCACGTCGATGCGGGTGCCCTTGAGGTCGGTGGGTCCCGACACGACCGCCGAATGCTGGTAGTTCATCCGACCGAAGCGGCAGGGGGTGCCGCCGAGGCATTCGCGGTAGAGCTGGATCTGAGCCCCCATGTCACGCAGGGCCTCGGTGAAGCCGAAGCGGTTCTCGTACACGGTCTCGTGGATGATCGACAGGCCCTCGGCCTGGGTCATCGCGACGACGAGGGGCTGCTGCCAGTCGGTCATGAACCCGGGGTGGACGTCGGTCTCCAACGCGAAGGAGGAGAGCTTGCCGCCGGGGTGCCGGAAGCGGATGCCGGTCTCCTGGACGTCGAATTCGCCGCCGATCTTGCGGAAGATGTTGAGGAAGGTGATGAGTTCAGGCTGGCTGGCTCCGGAGACGAAGATGTCTCCGCCGGTGGCCAGGGCCGCCGATGCCCAGGACGCGGTCTCGTTGCGGTCGGGCAGGGCGCGGTGGATGAAGCCGCGCAGGGTCTCCACGCCCTCGATGCGCACGACCCGGTCGGTGTCGACGGTGATGATCGCACCCATCTTCTGCAGCAGGGCGATGAGGTCCATGATCTCGGGTTCGATCGCGGCGCCCCGCAGCTCGGTCACGCCTTCGGCGCGGACCGCGGTGAGCAGGACCTGTTCGGTGGCTCCGACCGAGGGATAGGGCAGTTCGACCTTCGTGCCTTGGAGGCGACGGGAGGCCTTGAGCATGATGCCGCCGGGGGTCTTGTCGACCTCGGCGCCGAAGCTGCGGAGCACGTCGAGGTGGAAGTTGATGGGTCGGTCCCCGATATGACAGCCGCCGAGATCGGGGATGAAGGCCTGCCCGAGGCTGTGGAGCAGCGGACCGCAGAAGAGGATCGGGATGCGCGAGGAGCCGGCGTGGGCGTCGATGTCGACGATGGAGCCTTGGGCGACATCGGCCGGATCGAGGTGGAGTTCTCCGTCGGGCAGGTCACCGTCGGGCGCGGAGCTGACGCGCACACCGTGGAGTTCGAGGAGTCCGGTGACGATCTCGACGTCGCGGATGTTGGGCACGCCGCGGAGCACTGATGGGGTCTCACCCAGCAGGGAGGCGACCATCGCCTTGGGCACCAGGTTCTTGGCGCCGCGGACTCGGACGGTGCCGTCCAGCGGATTCCCCCCACGTACTTCGAGCATGTTCCTCCCTGTTTCCGACGTGCGATTCCGAGCCTGCGGAGACTCGGAGACGGTGCCCGAACTGTGGTTCGGACACCGTCTAAGACTATCGCAGACGAGGGGCCGTCATCGATTCGCCGAGGCGGCCAGTCGGCTTCGCGCACCGTGCGGGGTCGAGGTGGAGGCCCCACCTCGGCGAGGGTTCAGACCTTCGCGGGCAGGGTCGTCGGTTTGAACGCGAACCGGGAGGATTCGTAGCCGACGATGTCGTCCTCCTTCGCCAGGGTGAGGCTGATGTCGTCGTGGCCTTCGAGCAGGCGCCAGCGCGTGTAGTCATCGATCTGGAAGGACACGGTCACCGTGTCGCAGGTGACCGTCTTCTCACCCAGATCGACGGTGATCGGGGTCCCCGGGTGGTTCTCGAGGATCTTCCAGATCAGTTCGATGTCGTCCTGGGCCAGCTGCGCAGCCAGCAGTCCTTCCTTGCCGGAGTTGCCGCGGAAGATGTCACCGAAGCGCGAGGACAGCACGACCCGGAAGCCGTAGTCCTTGAGCGCCCAGACTGCGTGTTCGCGCGACGAACCGGTGCCGAAATCGGGGCCGGCGACGAGCACGGAGCCGTTCGCGAAGTCCGGGTCGTTGAGCACGAAGTCGTCATTGGTCCGCCACCGGTAGAACAGGGCGTCTTCGAAGCCGGTGCGGGTGACCCGCTTGAGGAACTTCGCGGGGATGATCTGGTCGGTGTCGATATTGGATCGGCGCAGCGGAACGCCGACGCCGGTGTGGGTGCTGAATGCTTCCATGATCGGTGCTCCTTCGTCAGTCGTTCGCCGACACAGGCGTCAGGGTCAGGGACAGGCGCTCGTCGGCCCATTCCACAGGTTCGGCATCCCGGGGCAGGTCGCTGACGTCGCCGGGTGAGGACAGGGTGCCGCGCACCGCGGTGGCCGCTGCCACGAGCGGTGAGACGAGGTGGGTGCGTCCGCCTTTGCCCTGCCGACCTTCGAAGTTGCGGTTCGAAGTCGAGGCGCAGCGCTCCCCCTCGGCGAGCTGATCGGGGTTCATGCCCAGACACATCGAGCAGCCGGCGAAACGCCATTCGCCGCCGAAGTCCTTGAAGATGACGTCGAGGCCTTCGTCTTCGGCCTGGAGGCGGACCTTCGCGGAGCCGGGGACGACCATGAAGCGGACGTTGTCGGCCTTCTTCCGGCCGCGAACCACCTCGGCGGCGGCGCGCAGGTCCTCGATCCGCGAGTTCGTGCACGAACCGAGGAAGACGGTGTCGACCTCGATCTCGCGCAGCGGAGTGCCCGGCGTCAGACCCATATAGGCCAGCGCATTGGCGGCGGCGGCCTTGTCGTTCTCGTCGTGGAAGTCATCGGGGCTGGGCACCGACGCCGACAGCGGCAGGCCCTGGCCGGGGTTCGTGCCCCACGTGACGAAGGGTTCGATGTCTTCGGCCTTGAGCACGACCTCGCGGTCGAATTCGGCGCCCTCGTCGGTGTAGAGGGTCTTCCAGTACTCGACGGCGGCGTCCCAGTCCTCGCCCTCGGGGGCATGCGGACGGCCCTTGACGTACTCGAAGGTCGTCTCGTCGGGGGCGACCATGCCGGCACGGGCACCGGCCTCGATCGACATGTTGCAGATCGTCATGCGTGCCTCCATGGACAGCTGACGGATCGCGGAACCGCGGTATTCCAGCACGTAGCCCTGACCGCCGCCGGTGCCGATCTTCGCGATGATGGCGAGGATGATGTCCTTCGCGCTCGAGCCTTCGGGCAGGTCGCCGTCGACGGTGATCGACATCGTCTTGAAGGGCTTGAGGGACAGGGTCTGGGTGGCGAGCACGTGTTCGACCTCGGAGGTGCCGATGCCGAAGGCCAGGGCCCCGAAGGCGCCGTGGGTCGAGGTGTGCGAGTCGCCGCAGACGACGGTCGTGCCCGGCTGGGTCAGGCCCAGCTGCGGTCCCACGACGTGGACGATGCCCTGGTCGGCGTCGCCGAGGCTGTGCAGGCGGATCCCGAATTCTTCGGCGTTCTTGCGCAGGGTGTTGATCTGCGTGGCCGAGGTGGGTTCGGCGATCGGCTTGTCGATGTCCCACGTCGGCGTGTTGTGGTCCTCGGTGGCGATGGTGAGATCGGGGCGGCGCACGGGGCGCCCGGCGAGTCGGAGTCCGTCGAATGCCTGCGGACTCGTGACCTCGTGGACGAGGTGGAGATCGATGTAGATCAGGTCCGGCGCACCGTCAACACCAAGTGAGACGACGTGATCGGCCCAGACCTTCTCGGCCAATGTGCGTGGCATGGTTCCTCCCGCCGGTACAGGGATTGCCTGTCCTTGCTCTGGTTCTGTGGTGATGCGAAGAAATCTACTCGCCCGTATCGCATTTCGAACTTGCATCTCGCCCACTGAGACGCGCACAATAGGTGCTATGACAAGCAATGGTAGCGGCGTCGGAGTCATCGACAAGGCCGCAATGGTTCTCTCCGCACTTGAGGCCGGACCCGCCTCTCTCGCCGAACTGGTGACGCTGACCGGACTGGCACGCCCCACTGCCCACCGCCTGGCTGTTGCCCTCGAATTCCACCGCATCGTCGGCCGTGACCTGCAGGGCCGATTCGTGCTCGGTCCCCGCCTGGCCGAGCTGTCCTCGGCCGCCGGGGAGGACCGTCTGCTCGCAGCGGCCGGCCCCGTGCTCGGGCAGCTGCGCGATCAGACCGGCGAGTCCGCGCAGCTCTTCCGCCGGCAGGGCGATCTGCGCCTATGTGTGGCCGCGGCCGAACGGCCCGTGGGCCTGCGCGATTCTGTGCCGATCGGCGCGACCCTGTCGATGCGCGCCGGCTCTGCGGCTCAGGTGCTGCTGGCTTGGGAGGAGCCGGACCGTCTGCACACGGGACTGCGCGGGGCCAGGTTCTCCGCGACGATGCTCTCCGGTGTCCGTCGCCGAGGCTGGGCCCAGTCGATCGCCGAACGTGAGCGCGGCGTCGCCTCGGTGTCGGCTCCTGTGCGGGGACCGAGCAACCGCGTGGTCGCCGCCGTCTCGATCTCCGGACCCGTCGACCGTCTGACCCGTCAGCCGGGACGCCTGCATGCGAAGTCCGTCATCGATGCGGCCAGGACACTGACCGAAGCCCTCGTGCGCGGCTGAGCCTGCAGCGTCTGATCATTCGTATGCGCGCCTGCGCACGCCCGCGGGCCTGAGGAACTCCTCCTCGGGCCCGCGGTCTGTACTATGGCCCCATGATCGCCGCCCAGAGACGCAACATCATCGTCGATACGATCGAGCGAGACGGCGCCGTCTCCATCACCGCCCTGTCCGAGAGGCTCGACACCTCGGCCGTGACGATTCGTCGCGACCTCGATCAGCTCGCCGAGGAGGGGCGCCTCGTGCGCACCCATGGCGGTGCCGTGCTCGCCTCGAGCGCCCGGGAGTCCAGTTACGCGGAGAAGCTCGAGCAGGCGCTGGCGGAGAAGACCGCGATCGCCCGGGCCGCGGCGACCTATGTGCGCAACGGCGATGTCGTGGCGCTGGGCCCGGGTACGACGACGGAGCTGCTGGCGAAGGAGCTCGTGACCCGTTCGGGGCTGCGGGTGGTGACGAACTCCCTGCTCGTCGCCGAGGCCATGGTCTCCTCCCCCGACAACGAGGTCATCGTCGTCGGCGGCACCCTGCGACACTCGATCCGTGCCTTCGTCGGCGGCAGCACTGTCTCTCAGCTCCTCGGCCTGCGCGCTGACACGGTGTTCCTCTCCGGCAACGGCCTGGCCGCGGACTTCGGCCTCTCGACCCCGGCGTTCCCGGTCGCCGACACAGATCGGGCCATGGCCGCTGGCGCCGGCCGAGTCATCGCACTCGTCGACCACACGAAGGTCGGCCTCCGGGCATCCGTACTCACGGTCCCGACCGATGAGATCCAGCACCTCATCACCGATGTGAACAGCGAGAATGCTGAGCTCGACGCGCTCCGCGCCGCCGGCGTCGAGGTCGAAGCCGTGTGAATCTGCGCGCCGCGCAAATCACTACACCTCTACTTCTTGATTGTTTTATTGTGATTCTGATAACTTTTGATCAGTCACGGCAACGAAGCCGTACCGACAGAAGAGGCACAGATGAAAATCAGAGAATCGCATTCACTCTTCCGCTCCACCGCCATTCGGGTGTGTGCCGTCGCCGCCGCCGGCGGGCTTCTGCTGTCTGGCTGCACGAACGAGGGCGGCGACTCCGAGGCTGAGAGCAGCAGCGGCGGTGGCGAAGCGGCCCAGGCGGCCGACAGCGCCGGCTCTTCAGGACCGACCTGCACCATGGACGACTACGGAGCAGACAAGGTCGACATCAAAGGCGCGAAGGTCGGCTTCTCCCAGTCCGAACCGGACTCCGCGAGCTTCCGTGCCGCCGAGACCCAGTCGCTCAAGGACGCCGCGAAAGAAGCCGGTGCCGATCTCGTCGTCACCAACGCCAACAATGAGCTGCCGAAGCAGATCAGCGACATCGAGAACCTGCTCAGCCAGGACGTCGACATGCTCGTCATCGCCCCGGTCAACTCCGACGGACTCGACTCGGCACTCAACGCGGCCAAGAAGAAGAAAGTCCCCGTCGTCACCATCGACAGGAAGGTGACGAACAAGTCCTGCGACGACTACCTCACGTTCATCGGCTCCGACTTCGTCAAGCAGGGCAAGCGCGCCGCCGATGCCCTGGCGAAGGCCACCGACTCCAAGGCGAAGGTCGCGGTGCTGCTCGGCCCCTCGGGCAACAACGTCACCGACGGTCGGCAGAAGGGCTTCAAGGACCAGGTCAAGTCCGACTATCCCGATATCGAGATCGTCGCCGAACAGACCGCGAACGCCTCACGGTCGGAGGGCCAGGAGGTCACGGCTCAGCTGCTGCAGTCGAATCCCGAGATCGATGCGGTCTACGCGTTCAACGACGAAGAGGGCCTCGGTGCCATGGCGGCGATCCAGGAGGCCGGCAAGGAACCGGGCAAGGACGTCAAGATCGTCTCGATCGACGGCACGAAGAACGCCGTGGACGCGATCGTCGACGGCAAGTACAACGCCGTGATCGAATCGAATCCGCGGTTCGGGCCGCTCGTCTTCGACACGCTGGACAAGTTCTACTCGGGCGAGGAGATCCCAGAGGACATCATCATCAAGGACGGCGAATACACCCCGGACAACGCCGAAGAGCAGGCCGGTCAGGCGTTCTGACGTGACCGAACGCGTTGATCCGACGTCGGCGCAGCCGCCCGCAGGGGCTGCGCCGGCGCTGGCCGCCCGCGGACTGAACAAGTCCTTCTCCGGCGTCCATGTACTCCATGATGTCGACTTCACCCTGCGGCCCGGCACGATCCACACCATCGTGGGCGAGAACGGCGCCGGGAAGTCGACCCTCATCAAATCCCTCACGGGCGTCTACCAGGCCGAGTCCGGCACCATCGAACTCGCCGGTTCCCAGGTCAGATTCGACCACCCCTCGCAGGCGCAGGACGCCGGCATCTCGACCGTCTATCAGGAGGTCAACCTCGTCCCCCTGCTCTCGGTGGCACGCAATATCTTCCTCGGCCGGGAGCCGCGGACCCGGCTCGGTCTCATCGACGCCCGCACCCTCAATCGCAGGGCCGCCGAGGTGGTCTCCGACCTCGGCATCGACGTCGACGTGACCACAGAGCTCGGTGCGCTCGGCCTCGGAGTGCAGCAGATGATCGCCCTGGCCCGAGCCGTGACCACCGAGGCGCGTGTCATCATCATGGACGAACCGACGTCCTCGCTCGAACGCCGGGAGGTCGAAGTCCTGTTCGGAGTCGCCCGGCGCCTGCGCGATCAGGGTGCGGGCATCGTCTTCGTCTCCCATCGCCTCGACGAGCTGTGGGAACTCTGCGACGAGGTGACGATCCTGCGTGACGGTCGAGTCGTCCACACCGGCCCGATGGACGGCATCGACCGACGCGGACTGATCTCCGCGATGCTCGGTCGCGACATCGCCGAACACGGGGCCACCTCGTTCACCGAATCGGATGACCAGGCAGCTGCAGCCGAGGTCGTCCTCGAAGCCTCGGATCTCAGCGCCCCGGGACGCCTCCAGTCCGTCGACGTCTCGGTGCGAGCCGGTGAGATCGTCGGCCTGGCCGGTCTTCTCGGGTCCGGTCGCAGCGAAACGGTCAAGGCGATCTACGGCGGCCTCGAGACGAGCTCCGGGCAGATCACGGTCAGGGGCCGGCGCGTCCGCCGTGGCTCAGTCCCCGCGGCGCTGAGCGCCGGGATCGCGCTGCTTTCCGAGGACCGGAAGGCCGAAGGCATCGTGCCCGAGCTCAGCGTCCGCGACAATATCGTCCTCGGCGTCCTCTCCCGGGTCTCACGACTAGGGGTGCTCTCGGACCGCGCGATCGACACGCTCGTCGATCACTGGATCTCGCGGCTGGGGATCAAGGTCTCCTCCCCCAGACAGCTCGTCTCCGAACTCTCCGGCGGCAACCAGCAGAAGGTGCTCATCGCCCGCTGGCTGTGCACGGAACCCGCGGTCTTCCTCCTCGACGAACCCACCCGCGGCATCGACGTCGGAGCCAAACAGGAGGTGCAGGCTCTCATCGACGAGCTCGCCGAGAAGGGCATGGCCGTCGTCCTCATCTCCTCGGAGACCGAGGAGCTCGTGGCCGGTGCCGACGCGGTCCTCGTCCTCCGTGACGGTTCCGTGGCCAAGGTGCTCACCGGGGATGATGTCGACAATTCCCGTGTCCTCTCCGCTCTCGTCGACGGAGGTCAGCGATGAAGGCCATGCCCACGGCCGCCTCGGCGAGTCTTTCGCGTTCACGATCGGCACGATCGTGGATCGCGAACTACGGCGTCTACGTCGCCCTGGCCCTGCTCGTCATCGTCAACACGATCATCACGCCGCACTTCCTCACCGTCGCCAACCTGCGCCTCCAGCTCATCCAGACCGCACCGGTGCTCATCGTGGCCCTCGGCATGGCGATGGTCATCGGCACGAAGGGCATCGATCTGTCAGTAGGCAGCGTGATGGCGCTCTCGGCCGCGATCATGCCCCTCTACATCGGTTACGGGACGGTACCGGCGATCCTCGTCGGGATCGTCGCCGGCGGCCTGTCGGGACTGATGATCGGCGTACTCGTCTCCTACTTCGGCATCCAACCCATCGTCGCGACATTGGCCGTGCTCATCGGCGGGCGGGGGTTGGCCAACGTCATCGGCGGTGAGATCAAGAACCTCTCCGACCCGGGACTGAGCACGCTGGGTTCCGGCTCGCTCCTCGGCGTCCCCTATTCGGTGCTCAGCGCGGTCACCTTCGTCCTCCTCGTCGCTTTCCTCATGCGCCGGACCACGTTCGGCGTGATGATCGAGGCGATCGGCGGGAACAAGAAGGCGGCCGAACTCGCCGGCATCCGCATCAAAACGGTCCTGGTCAGCGTCTATGTGCTCTCCGGCCTGCTCGCGGCCTTCGCCGGGGTCCTCGTCGCGGCCCGCTCGCAGGCGAGCGATCCGCGGACGCTCGGCCTGCTCATGGAGCTCTCAGCGATCGCCGCGGTCGTCATCGGGGGAACCTCGCTGGCCGGCGGCAAGGTCAAGGTGCTCGGCACCGTCGGCGGTGCCCTGCTCATGCAGCTCATCGTATCCACCCTGGTCTCCCACAACATCCCCGATTCCGTGTCACAGATGGTTCAGGCGGTGGTCATCGTCGTCGCCGTGGCCCTCCAGGTCGGAAGGAGAAAGACATGAGTGACGCCTCCCCGACCGCAGTGGTCGCCACCGGCACCAGCACTCGCACGCGGGCCGAGAAGCTGGCACGACTGACTCAGCGCAACGGTGCCCTGGTGATCCTGCTCGGACTCGTCATCGCCTCGGCGCTGGCCTACCCGTCCTTCGCATCGGTGGGCAACCTCAGCCAGATCGCCCTCCAGGCGGCGTTCCTCGCTCCCCTGGCCCTCGGTCTCACCTTCGTCATCTTCACCGGCGGAATCGACCTGTCCGTCGGGTCGGTCTTCGCCCTCGGCGGCGTCCTCGCCGCGTGGGCGTCCCAGTACGGTTTCCTCGCGGCCCTGCTCGTCCCGCTCCTCGTCTGCACACTCATCGGACTCATCCAGGGCGCGATCGTCGCGTTCACCGCCATTCCCTCGTTCATCGTCACCCTCGCCGGGCTCCTCTTCGCCCGCGGTCTGCTGCTGGCGCTGACCGCAGAGGGATCGCAGACCTACAAGGTGCCCGCCGAGGCGGCTTTCCTCCAGCTCAGCCGCGGTTCGTTCCTCGGTCTCGGCTTCCCCGTGTGGATCGTCCTCATCCTCTTCGCCGTCGGTGTCATCGTCCTCCACCGCACCTCGTACGGGTCGACGCTGCTGGCCATCGGCGGGCAGCCCGATGCGGCCAGGCTGATGGGACTGCCGGTGCTGCGCTCGACCCTCATCGTCTTCTCGGTTTCCGGCACGATGGCCGGCCTGGCGGGTGCGCTTACAGCCTCATACACGGCCTCGGGCGTGACGACCCTCGGCGTCGGCCTCGAACTCACGGCCATTGCCGCCGTCGTCCTCGGGGGCACGCTGCTCACCGGCGGTGCGGGCACGGTCGTCGGGTCGCTCGTCGGGGTGGTGCTGCTGCAGGTGGTCGCGAACCTCATCAACAGGATGGGTCTGACGAACTCGAACTGGCAGGCAGTCGTCAACGGCGCTGTGCTCCTCATCGTCGCCGTGGCCCAGGTGCTGCTCTCCCGCGTCCAAGCGAAAGAACGAGCACGACGCCGAGGCGGCGAGACGGAGACGGATGCCACGGCGGAGAATCCGGCCCCGACAGGGCCCACCACCCCGCGCGACTGACCTCCTCTGTCCGCCCGATTGACGCCTTCTCCACACCCGCCTGTGACACGCGCGGAACACTGCCCGGATCTCCCTCCGCAGAGGGTCCTTCACCATGCGTCTTTGCGGGTGAGCCGGTGTGCGAGATCCCTTGAGCACGAAACGATCAAAACTGTTCAGGTTCGATCACTAGCGATCAGGCTCACAATCCTCTAAAGTGTCCACTCGGGGTGTCACACACCACACACAGCCTTGCGCTGACGCACTTTGTACGAATGCACTGACGCATATGGAGGAACCTTGGAAGCAATCCGCCTGGACGCACAGTGGATCGACTATCTGCTGATAGCGATCTACTTCATCTTCGTCCTCGGAATCGGCTGGTTCGCCAAACGCGGCATCTCCTCGAGCATCGAGTTCCTCCTCTCGGGTCGGAGCCTTCCGGCCTGGGTCACGGCTCTCGCGTTCGTCTCGGCCAACCTCGGCGCCGTTGAGATCATGGGCATGTCCGCCACGGGCGCGCAGTACGGCATGCCGACGATGCACTACTTCTGGATCGGCGCGGTCCCCGCGATGCTGTTCCTCGGCGTGGTGATGATGCCCTTCTACTACGGTTCGAAGGTCAGATCCGTGCCGGAGTTCATGCGCAAGCGCTTCGGCACCGGCGCCCACCTGGTCAACGCCCTGTCGTTCGCGATCGCGCAGATCCTCATCGCCGGCGTCAACCTGTTCCTGCTCGGCACGATCGTCAATCGTCTGCTGGGATGGCCGCTGTGGATCGCCCTCGTCGTCGCCGCCGTGATCGTGCTCTCCTACATCACGCTCGGCGGGCTGACCGCGGCGATCTACAACGAAGTGCTCCAGTTCTTCGTCATCGTCGCAGCGCTTCTGCCCCTGACGATCATCGGACTCAATCGCGTCGGCGGTTGGGAGGGCCTCAAGGAGCGAGTGAGCAGCGACGGCATGCTCGGCGCCGAGCAGCTGAGCAGCTGGCCGGGCGAACAGCTCTCCGGCTTCTCCAATCCGGTGCTCTCTGTCGTCGGCATCGTCTTCGGTCTCGGCTTCGTGCTCTCCTTCGGCTACTGGACGACGAACTTCGTCGAGGTCCAGCGGGCCATGGCGTCGAAGTCGATCAACGCCGCACGGCTGACGCCCATCCTCGGCTCCTTCCCGAAGATGCTCATCCCCTTCATCGTCATCATCCCCGGCATGATCTCCGCGGTCCTCGTAACGCAGATGACGAAGTTCAAGGAGATTTCGTCATCCGCCGGCGAGGCGGCCGCGCAGGCGCAGACGGGTGTGACCTACAACGACGCACTGCTGCTGCTCATGCGCGAGGTCCTGCCGAACGGTCTGCTGGGCATCGCGATCGCGGGTCTGCTCGCCGCGTTCATGGCGGGAATGGCCGCGAACATCTCCGCGTTCAACACGGTCTTCAGCTACGACCTGTGGCAGCAGTACGTGGTCAAGGACCGCGAGGACGGCTACTACCTCAAGGTCGGCCGCTACGCCACGATCGGCGCCTGCATCGTCGCGATCTTCACCGCCCTCATCGCCGGCAACTTCTCCAACCTCATGGACTATCTGCAGACGCTGTTCGGCTTCTTCAACGCACCGCTGTTCGCAACGTTCATCCTCGGTATGTTCTGGAAGCGGATGTCCGCGACAGCCGGTTGGGTCGGCCTGGTCGGCGGAACGCTCTCGGCCGTGGCCGTGTTCGTCCTCGCTGAGACCGGGGTGCTCGATCTGCCCGGTCAGGGTGCGGCGTTCCTTGCCGCCAGCACCGCGTTCGTCGTCGACATCATCCTCTCCGTCATCGTCACCTTCAGAACTGCGCCGAAGCCGGCCCATGAGCTGCGCGGGCTCGTCTATTCGGAGACTCCGAAGACCGACTTCGAGGATCTGGGCGAACCGAAACCCCCGGTCTGGAAGCGTCCGGTGCCCATCGCGGGAGTCGCCTTGGTCCTCGTCATCATCCTCAATGTGACCTTCGGGTGAAGGAGCCAGTGAACACCATGAGCAAAGCAAACGAACTGACGAAGACCGCAGGTGCCTTCGACATCCGCAACTTCATCGGCATTCTGCTGGGGATCTTCGGCATCATCCTCACGATCGCCGGGATCGTCGGCTTCACCCCCGACGAGGCCGAGCGCACCGGGGGCATCGACGCGAATCTGTGGACCGGGATCGGACTCCTCATCGCCGCGGTCGTCTTCCTCGCCTGGGCGAAGATCCGCCCGCTCCGCATCATCGAGGACACCGACGATGTCACCGGCACCGAGGCGGGGCCGAAGGCCGACTGATCGTTCAGAACCCCCGCTGGCCGACATACTCGCGCGCCGGCGGGGATTCTGCGCGCCGGACCCGCTCAGAGGCTCGCCATCGCCTTCGCCACCTCGGCGATGTCACCTGCGGGAATCGCCGTCGCCGCCTCGTCAAGGACGAGCAGGCGGGAGTTCGGGATCTCGCGAGCGAGAGCTTCCCCGTTGCCCACGGGGAAGAACGGGTCCTGCCTCCCTTGGACGACGAGCGTGGGCAGGCCGATTTCGGGCAGGCGTTCGCGCCAGCGCGGTCGGCAGTCGAGCCGGGAGAAGACCATCCCGAGCTGATCGGCCATGTATGCGGCGGGATCTGATGACGGCGATTTCCCATCGGCCGACCGTGTCCGCTGCCAGATCCGCATCGCGCCCCTGCGCGCTTCCTCGGGATCATTCCCGAGCACCCGCGCACCTTCGGCGGCATGATCGGCGACCGCATCGATGTCCGTCCACTCCGGCATCGTCTGCGAGAAGAGGCGTCCCATCACGGCATCGTCATGATCGGGCAGATCCTCGTCCACCGGGCCGGGTGCCACGGGGCGGGACCCGATGAGGGTGAGCGCAGAGAAGGCACCAGGATGATCGAGCGCGGCGACCTGGGCGACCATGCCGCTGATGCCGATGCCCGCCAGGTGTGCGGGAGCGCTGCTGAGGCAGGCGGCAAGAGCCGCGGCGTCGGCTGCGAGATCGCGCAGCGTGTAGTCAGGGGCCTCAGGGTTTCCGCGCGTCGATGCCCCGGATCCGCGCAGATCGCAGCGCACGACGAATCGCCCGCGGTCGGCGAGTGTTTCGCACAGGGCGTCCGGCCAGGACAGCATCGTCGGGGCGCCGAGGCAGAGGACGGGTGGCGCGGTCGACTCGCCGAAGCGCTCGACGCCGAGTACGACTCCATTGACCTCGCACGTGTCCATCATGGCCTCCTCATCGAGTACGGTTCAGAAAAAGAACCTCGATTTCAATGGTGAACCCATGAGGGTGGTTGGTCAATAGTCGCCGGTCAGCCGATGGCGTTGGACCGATGGCTGATGGCCGTCGGCGGGCTCTCAGTCGAGGCGTCCGGCGCCGGGGCCGGCGCTGACGGCGAAGATGTCCGGCGCACGGTATCCGCGTGCCGCGAAGTCATCGATCACGGCGGCACTGACCCGATCGACGGCGTCATCGTCGATGAGCGCAATCGCCGAGCCGCCGAAGCCGCCGCCGATCATCCGCGCCCCGATGGCCCCGGCGCCCATTGCGGCCGCGACAGCGGCATCGAGTTCGACGCACGAGACCTCGTAGTCCTCGGACAGAGAGGTATGGGAGGCGAGCAGGAGGTCGCCGATGCCGCGGATCCTGCCGTCGGCCTCGTTTTCCTGAACCGCCCCTTCGAGCAGGTCGACCATGGCCTGCACACGGGCGTTCTCGCTGAACACGTGGCGCACCCGTTTCTGCTGCTCCTCGGTCAGACCGCTCAGATCGGTCGTGTCGTCGACCTCGCGCAGGCTGTCGACGCCGAAGATCGCGGCGACGTCCTCACACGTCTTCCGCCGCACCCCGTAGCCGCTTTCGCTGTGAGAGTGGGAGACGCGGGTGTCGATGACGAGCAGCTTCAGGCCCTCCGCATCGAGGTCGAACGGGATCTGCCGGGTGCGCAGGTCGCGGCAGTCGAGGAAGAGCGCGTGCCCGTCCTCGGTCATGATAGAGGCGGCCTGGTCGACGATGCCCGTGGGCGCTCCGACGAAGTCGTTCTCCGCCCGCTGGGTGAGCAGCGCCTTCTCCGCGTCACTGAGTCCGAGCCCGTAGACATCGTCGAGGGCGATGAGCACCGCCACCTCGAGCGCATGCGAGGACGAGAGTCCGGCGCCGACCGGCACCGTCGATTCGATGTAGAGGTCGAGGCCGCCGACGATCGTCCCCGTCGTCTTCCTGATCTCGTCGACCACTCCGGCGGGGTGATTGAGCCAGCCGTGCAGCACTCCCGGTGCGAGTTCCTCGGCCGTGAACTGGCCGGACAGCCGGAGCCCGGAATCGTCGCGATGGTCCGAGATGATCCGGATGCTCTCAGCGCACAGCGGCGGCTGTGCCGTCCCGCGGTCAGGTTCTCCTACCTCGGCGCTGTGTTTCTCGGGTCGTCGTCCGATCGCGATATGGACGGCACGGTCGATGGCGATAGGCAGGACGAACCCGTTGTTGTAGTCGGTGTGCTCACCGATGAGGTTGACCCGACCGGGGGCACGAAAGCAGCCGAGCAGTTCGTAGCCGAAGAGGGTGGTGAATTCGGCCGACAGGCTCGCGGCATTCGGAGCAGAGGACTGGTTCATCGGTCGCCGCCTTCGCTCGTGGTCGTCGTTGCAGCACGCTCGGTCGCAGCATTCCCGCTCGTCACGCTCCCGGTCGCCGCGCTCTCGGATGGCACGTTCACCGCGCGCAGCCGGGCCGCGGTCTCCTCGGCGGAGACGTCGCCGACGAAGGCACCCATGGCCGCTTCGGAGCCGGCGAGGAACTTCAGCTTGCTCTCCGCTCGTCGCGGGCTCGTGATCTCGAGGTGGAGCCAATCGGCGGATGCGTCCGGGCTGTTGACCGGGGCCTGATGCCAGGCCGCGATGTAGGGGGTGGGTGTCGGGTAGAGACCGTCGATGCGCTGCAGGATCTCCGGGTAGACCCGGGCGAGATCGTCACGTTCGGCCTCGTCGAGTTCGGCGAGATTCGGCACCCGGCGATGGGGGACGATGTGGACCTCGATCGGCCAGCGCGCGGCGAAGGGCACGAAGGCGGAGAAGTGCTCGGACCGGACGATCATCCGCTCCCCTGCACCCTGTTCGAAGTCGAGGACGTCACCCATGAGCACCCGACCGGTCTCAGCGTGATACCGCTGAGCGCGGGCGCTGGTGATGGCGGTGTGCGGGGTGACATACGGGTAAGCATAGATCTGTCCGTGCGGGTGGTTCATCGTCACCCCGATCTCCTCTCCCCGGTTCTCGAACACGAAGACCTGTTCGATGCCGGGAAGCGCCGACAGCTCGGCGGTGCGATTGGCCCAGGCGTCGATGACGGTGCGCGCCCGGGTCAGCCCGAGGCCGGCGAACGATCCCTCGTGCTCGGAGGAGAACACGACGACCTCGCAGCGGCCATAGGCCGGGGCCGTCAGCGCGGAGGAATCGAATCCTGCCTCACCGGGAGCCGCCTCGGCGAGGGAATCTGCCGAGATCGGCGCGGCGGGAACATCGCCGAGCCCGGGCCCGAGCGAGGGGAATCGATTCTCGAAGACGACGACGTCGAAGTCGGCGGCCGGGATCTCGGTGTGGCGGCCGGGTGTGGACGGGCACAGCGGGCAGTCGGCGGCGGCGGGCAGGTGCGTGCGCGACTGGCGGTGCGTGGCCACGGCCACCCATTCCCCGGTGAGCACGTCGAAGCGGAGGGTGCCGCTGTGGGGCCGGGCTTCGCTGGGGCGGGGATCGGCGTCGATCGTCGGGGTCGGGGAATCGGGGTCCTGGAAGAACAGCACCTCGCGGCCGTCGGCCAGACTCGAACGGTGATGTGTCGCTGCCATCAGACCTCCCAAAACTGATCATTTTCGATCATAATGCTAACATCTGACGCCCTCGGAGCGGGTGTTGCGCGTAGAATATCTGCAACTGCGCTTCCCGCCCCGACCCGCTTGCCGCCGCCGATCACGGAGACTCATGACCACCTGCATCGAACTCGCCCGTGATGAGTCCTCGGCGGTCATCTCCCCCATCGGCGCGAGCCTGGTGAGCTTCACCGTGGGCGATCGCCCGATCGTGGTGTCGATGGAGGCCTTCGACGGGGCCGTGCTCGCGCCCTGGCCGAATCGGATCGACGGCGGTCGCTTCGACTTCGACGGCATCGAACATCGGCTGCCGATCACTGAGCCCGAGCACGACACCGCTCTGCACGGGTTGGTCGCCGACGTCGATTGGACCGTGGCCGAGCGCACCGAATCCTCGGTGCGCCTCGAATACGCGTTGGCTCCGTCGGAGGGCTATCCGTTCCCGTTCTCCCTGTCCGTCTCCTACGACCTCGCCGAGGCGGGGCTGCGGATCAGCGCGAGTGCAGTGAATACGGGGTCGGTACGGGCCCCGTTCGGGTTCGGCTTCCACCCCTGGCTGTCGCCTGGTGGGATTTCACTCTCCCCTGGTGGGGCTTCGGATGCGGCGCCGGTCGATGGTGTCGCCGATGCGCCGACCCCCACAGCCGACGGTGCCACCGGCAAGCCTGCCCACACGGCCTGTACGAGCACTCCCGGCCTCGTTGACAGCGCACAGCTCCTCATTCCCGCGACCACTTGGTACGAGACCGACGACCGACTCATTCCGACAAAAGTGCGCCCGTTCGATGACGGCACGGTGATCCCTGCCGATCATGTCGCCGATGAATCCGCGTGCATCGTGTGCAAGGACTTCCGGGCGCTGCGCTCGATCGGCGGCGCCGTGCTCGACGATGCCTTCGGCGCTCCTCGCCGCGGGCCCGGCGGATGGTCGCGGGCTCGGCTCAGGGGCGCCGATGACTGTGAGATCATCATCGGCATGGGGCCGGAGTTCCGCACCTGGCAGGTGTGCACCGGGGACGGGCTCGACCCGGAAATGGCGCGGCGAGCGATCGCGATCGAACCGATGACGTGCCCGCCGAACGCCTTCGCCACCGGCGAGTCCGGTGAGGACTTCGACACCGTCGGCCCCGGTGAGGAGCTCAGCGTCGCCTGGAGCATTTCGCTGGAGGCGAGCGGCGAGTCCGCTGATGCTGGCGCTGATGGCACCGAGGGTGCCGGTGCCGATTCCAATGCCGACACCGATGGAGCTGCCTGAGTCGTCGCTTGGAGTGCGCCGCCAACATGACAATGAACCTTCCTCGGCAGGTGGCGCCCTGATAGGTTGCGAATACAGGCAGTTTTCCAGCCGCTGCATTCCGCCCGGACTGCAGTCCATTCGCGAGAGGGGCGACCATGTCGACACCGCAGAACCCGAACGACCCGACCTCAGGCCGGCCAGACCAGTCCGAGTCGAACCCCGGCGCTCAGGAATCCTCGGTCCCTGATCACGGGGAGGATCAGCCCACGGCACACGACCCGCAGGACGCGTCCTCGCCGCAGTCCACCGGCGAACAGCCCGACGCGACCCAGCAGGGACACAACGACTACGGGCAGACCGGCCAGACCGCTCAATATGACTACCCGCAGCCGGGCCAGGGCGCTCAGAACGGGTATCAGCAGGGAACCTACGACCCGAACGCTTATCAGCAGCAGACCCAGCAGCAGGGCAGCCAGCAGGGCGCCTACGCTCAGCCGGATGCGTATCAGCAGGGCGCTTACCAGCAGGGGTACAGCCAGCAGGGGTACAGCCAGCAGGGGTACAGCCAGGCCGACGGCTACCAGCAGGCTTATGCTCAGCCCGGAGCCTACGGTCAGCCCGGATACGCTCAGACCCCGCAACCCGGAACCGGAGAGAAGGGCTTCTTCAAGTCACTCTTCGATTTCCGCTTCGACAGCTTCATTGCGGTCAAGTGGGCCGGCTTCATCTACATCATCGCGATGATCGTCGCGGCTCTGTCCTACATCGGCACAATCGTCGCCGGCATCAGCGCCGGCGTGGCAGCCGGTTCGGCCATGGCGTACTACAGCAGCGGACCGAGCTTCAATATCCTGCCGCTGATCCTCGCGATCGTCTTCGGCTGGATCATCCCGGCCCTCTGGGTCATCGGAGTCCGCCTCGTCCTCGAGCTCATTGTGTCGAACATCAAGACGGCCGAGAACACAAAGAGGATCGCCGACTCCGTCTCCCGCTGAGTCTCGCTCAACTGAGCCTCGCTCAGCCCGTTTGTGGACTGCACCGAGGTGCCCACGTGCAATCACTGCGCCGAGGCGAGTCGCTGATTTCAGCGGTGCCGCCTCGGCGCATCCAGCTGCGATCGGCTGCGGACACCGCAACTGTGCATCGAAAGTGCGCGTGCCCCCGCATTTGTGCCCTACGCGTGCACTTCTGGCCTACAGTGACCCACCGCGCGCCGCGCCTCCGGCCTACAGGCGCCCGTGAATTAGAGTGAGCCCCGCACCGAAAATCGATGCGGGGCTCAACCGTACCCCCGAGCAGATTCGAACTGCCGTTACCGCCTTGAGAGGGCGGCGTCCTAGGCCACTAGACGACGGGGGCTCAGAACAACACACCTGGAGTTCCCTCCGGATGATGTCCGCTGGGCTACCAGGACTTGAACCTAGACTAAATGAACCAGAATCACTCGTGCTGCCAATTACACCATAGCCCAATGCTTTTCAAGGTCATCCCCGAGGAGATTTCCCTGAGCAACGAGATATAACTCTACACAAGCAGACCGCTTCCGGACAAATCGCAGCGGCCCCTTTTCAGTGTGACCTTCTTAACAGAATCGCACCTGCCCGACACCCAGCCACCGGCGCCCAGCCCCGGCCCCACCAGCGTGGACCGCTCACCCACGAGCGAGGCCGATGAGCCGGTCGAGGACCCGGTAGCCGTCGGCGCGCAGGCCGTTGTGTTCGTACTCATTCGTCACCCACGGCGTCACGCCGGACAGGTGCTCGGCTGTGGCCAGGGAATACTCCACAGGCACGTACGCGTCCTCGAAGTACACCGCCGCCGCTCCCCTGACCTCGGCCGCCTGCAGGGCATCGACGTCGTAGAGGCTCGGCCACGACCGCTCGGCGACGAGGTCGGCCACCTCGGCGAAGGGGGTGAGCTCGGGATCCTCGTGCAGGGATTCGGGTCCAGCATGTTCGCCGGCCAGCAGGGTCGGGTCCTCGCGGACGGCATCGGGCATCGCCCGCCGGGCCGCCCAATTCGTCACGGTGCCGTCGGCCCAGCAGGACTCGTGGATGACCGCGTAGAGCGGGTTGCGTCCGGAGAACGGCAGCGACGCCGCCAGGTCGTGGCGGAACGCCGCCGAGGCGGGGTCGAGGTCGAGCAGATAATGCAGCTTCTCGGGTCCGTCGGAGGCTCCGAGGAAGTGTCCGAGCAGGCGGATCCGCTCCCCCGTCGCCCGCGCCCCGCCGGGCAGGGCGATGCCCTCCCCCACGGACGCGAGATCGACCAGCCGACGCATCTTCTCCCGGTCACCGGGGAAGGTGCGGTAGTGCTGTTCGGACTTGCGGATCATGCCCTCCCAGGTCCGTCCGTAGACCTCCACCGGGTCGAGTCCGATGGCAGGCAGCCCACCGGTGAAGTACACCTCGCGCAGCGACGAGGCATTCGCGGACACGTACCGCAGCGTGGTGAACCCACCGAAGGACTGGCCGAGCAGGGACCAGGAATCCGCGCCGAGGTGGCCGCGCAGGATCTCCGCATCCTCGACGATCGAATCGGCCCGGAAGAACGACAGCGCCTCGGCGATTGCGGCCGGATCCTCACCGACGGTCTCGAGTCCCGTGATGGCCCCGTCCACGGAACCGATCGGATTCGACCGGCCCGTGCCGCGCTGGTCGAGCATGACGACCTGGAACTCCTCCAAGGCGCGCGCCAGCCAGGATCCGGGGCTCACCGGCGTCACCGGGCGTGGAGCCTCGACGCCGGGCCCGCCCTGGAGGTAGACGAGGTAGGGCTTCCGACTGGCCGCCTCGGCGGCGATGATCCGGGCGAAGACGGTGAGCGTCTGCGGCAGGTTCACACCCGCCGAGGCGGCGCCCTCCGCCCGTCCGAAATGATCGAAGGGCACATCGACGGTGACATCGGAGAAGTGCAGTCCCCCACGGGTCCAGTTCGTCTGCTCGCTCATGCTCAATTCCTCAGGCTCACAGCTGTGCGGCCAGGGCCCTGAGACGGGTCAGCGAGGAGTCCTTGCCGAGGATCTCCATCGACTCGAACAGCGGCGGGGAGACCTTGCGGCCGGACACGGCTACGCGCAGCGGACCGTAGGCCAGGCGCGGCTTGATCTCCATCTCGTCAACGAGCTTCGCGGCGAGGACCTCTTCGAGCTTCTCCGTCGTCCACTCCTCGAGTCCCTCGAGGACCTCGATGGAGGCGGCGAGCACCTCGGGGGCCGAATCCTTGAGCGTCTTCAGCCCGTCTTCGGCCATGACGAGGTCGGCGTCGGAGGTGAAGAGGAACGCGAGCAGGTCCGGGGCCTCGCTGAGCAGCTTCATGCGGGTCTGCACGAGCGGCGCCGCCTGATCCAGAATCGCCAGCTGAGCCTCCGACGGTGACTCGGGAAGCACCTCGGCGGCCTGGAGGTAGGGCACCAGACGGTCACGGAAGTCCGTGACGTCGAGGAGGCGGATGTGGTCGGCGTTGATGGCGGTGGCCTTCTTCACGTCGAAGCGGGCCGGATTGGGCAGGACATCGTGGATGTCGAAGGCCTCGGTGAACTCCTTGACGCTGAAGACGTCGCGGTCGGGTCCGATGGACCAGCCGAGCAGGGCGAGGTAGTTGATGAGACCCTCGGGGATGAACCCGTTCTCGCGGTGGAGGAAGAGGTTCGATTCGGGGTCGCGCTTCGACAGCTTCTTGTTGCCCTCGCCCATGACGTAGGGCAGGTGACCGAACTCGGGGGTCGCCTCGGCGATGCCGATGGCCTTGAGGCGTTCGTACAGTGCGATCTGACGCGGGGTCGAGGACAGGATGTCCTCGCCGCGGAGCACATGGGTGATGCCCATCAGCGCGTCGTCGACGGGATTGACCAGGGTATACAGCGGCTGCCCATTGGCGCGGACGACGACGAAGTCGGGCACGGTGCCGGCCTTGAAGGTGATGTCGCCGCGGACGAGGTCGGTGAAGGTGATGTCCTCATCGGGCATGCGCACACGCCACACGGGTTCGCGGCCCTCGGCGCGGAAGGCGGCCTTCTGCTCGTCGGTGAGGTCGCGGTCGTACCCGTCGTAGCCGAGCTTCGGATCTCGTCCGGCGGCCTTGTGCCGGGCCTCGACCTCCTCGTTCGTCGAGTAGGACTCGTAGATGTGGCGGCCGGCCTTGAGCTTCTCGATGACGTCGGCGTAGATCTCGCTGCGCTGGGACTGGCGGTAGGGGCCGTTGGGTCCGCCGACCTCGATGCCTTCGTCCCAGTCCAGGCCCAGCCACTTGAGTGCCTCGACGACTTGGCCGAAGCTCTCCTCGGAGTCGCGAGCGGCGTCGGTGTCTTCGATGCGGAAGACGAACTTCCCGCCGGTGTGCTTGGCGTAGGCCCAGTTGAACAGGGCGGTGCGGACCATGCCGACGTGCGGGGTGCCGGTGGGTGATGGGCAGAAACGAACTGTGACGCTCACGATTGTCCTTCTTGTGGTGTGGTGTGTGTGAGTCGGTGGTGTGGTGTGCTCAGGCGTCCATGACCGGGTTGGACAGTACGCCGAGTCCCTCGATGGCGATGTCGACGCGGTTGCCGGACACGATCTGGCCGACTCCGGCGGGGGTTCCGGTGAGGATGACGTCGCCGGGCAGCAGGGTGATCGTCTCCGACAGGTGCTCGATGAGGGTCGGGATGTCGAAGATGAAGTCGGCGGTGGTGCCGTCCTGCTTGAGATCCCCGTCGACCCAGGAGCGGATGCCCAGATCGTCGACGTCGAGTTCCGTCTCGATCCAGGGTCCCAGCGGGCACGAGGTGTCGAAGCCCTTCGCCCGCGACCACTGCTTGTCGGATTTCTGGATGTCGCGCAGGGTGACGTCGTTGCCCGCGGTAAAACCGAGCACGTGATCGAAGGCGTTCTCGGCCTTCACGCCTTTGGCCACTCGGCCGATGATGACGGCGAGTTCGGCCTCGTAGCTCACGTATTCGCTGATGGCGGGCAGACGGATGGGGTCGCCCGGGCCGATGACGGCGGTGTTCGGCTTGAAGAAGGTCAGCGGGGACACCGGCACCTCGTTGCCGAGTTCGGCGGCGTGGTCGGCGAAGTTCCGGCCGACGCCGATGACCTTCGACCGCGGAAGGATGGGGCTGACCAGACGCACATCGTCGAACTTCAGCCTCTCCCCCGTCGATTGGGCCGGGGAGAAGAACGGGTCCGAGTCGAGGACCGCGAGTTCGAGTCCTGAGGTGTCCCAGCTGCCGTCGGCGATCGGCGGCACCTCACCTTCGACCACTCCGTATTTGGGTTCGTCCTGATGCACAAATCTGGCGATACGCATGTGCCCCAGTCTAGTCAGTGACGGCCCGCCTCCGCGCGAGGGTTCTCGCCGAGTTCTCGCGGAGTGGGCTGCGCGGCTCGCGCGACAGGGCTGAGAGACTGGTGCCATGCCGCATTCGCCCACTCCGCACACCTTCGACCTGGCCCGCATCGGCGGCTCCCTGCCCGCGGCCCAGCTCATCGACGAGCTCACCATCGCCGAGGTGGGGCCCTACCCAAGGCTCGTCGTCGAGGCTCCTCCCGGCACCGGCAAGACCACCCTTGTTCCGCCGATGATCGCCGAGGTCCTCGCCCAGTCCTCGGCCGGATCGGCTGGAACGTCCGGATCGGCCGGAACGGCTGGAACGGCCGGAACGGCCGACGCGCGGGTCGCACCGGGGAGGATCATCGTCACTCAGCCGCGGCGGATGGCCGCCCGCGCCGCGGCCAGGCGACTGGCGTCGCTGACGGGGACCCGCCTCGGCGAGGTCGTGGGTTTCACAGTCCGCGGCGAGTCGCGGACCTCGGCTGCCACGGTCATCGAGTTCGTCACCACGGGCGTGCTCATGGCCCGGCTGCTGCGGGACCCGGAGCTGTCCGGGGTGTCGGCGGTCGTGCTCGATGAGGTGCACGAGCGGCAGCTGGACACGGATCTCACGTTCGCGATGTGTCGGGAGCTCATCGAACTCCGGTCCGATCTGTCGCTGGTCGTGATGTCGGCGACGCTCGATGCCGGGATGTGGGTGCAGCGGCTCGGGGCCGGGCCGCAGTCGCCCGCGCGGGTCCTGTCGGTGGCCGCCGATTCCCATCCCTTGGAGATCCAGTGGGCACCGGCGAAGCAGAGGCCCCTCGATGCCAGGGGTGTCACCTGGGATTTCCTTGATCATCTGGCGGAGACGACCGTGCAGGCGCTGCGTGAGAACAGTGCCGGGGATGTGCTCGTCTTCGCACCGGGTGCCCGTGAGGTCGACGAGGTGGCCGCACGCGTGCGCCGGCGTGTGGAGTCAGGGGCCGGGGCGGTCGAGGTGCACACGCTGACCGGGCGGACACCGTCGAAGGAGCAGGATGCGATCCTCCGCCCGGCCGGCTCGGATGCGGTGCGGCGGGTGATCGTGACGACCTCGGTGGCCGAGTCGGCCCTGACGGTGCCGGGTGTGCGCATCGTCGTCGACTCGGGTCTCTCCCGCGGTCCGCGCCTGGACACGCGCCGTCGCATGTCGGGGCTGGTGACGATGCGTGAGTCGAAGGCGTCGGGCACGCAGCGCTCCGGTCGCGCGGCCAGGCAGGGCCCCGGCGTGGCCTATCGGTGCCTCTCGGAGGCCGATTGGGCGAGCCTGCCCGAGCACACTCCGCCGGAGGTCGCGACCTCGGACCTCACCGCCGCGGTGCTGGCGCTGGCCATGTGGGGTGGGGATGAATCCCTATTGCCCGAGCCCCTGCCGGCGGGGCCGAAGCGGCAGGCGATCGAGAACCTTGGGGCGCTGGGTGCGGTCGAAGCATCGGACCAAGCCGACGGAACCACCGGCGTTGGCGGCGAGCGCGATTCTGTCCGCGGTGCCGCCGAGCTCCCGATCTCCGATCTTCATGTGACCGAGACCGGCCGGGCGATCGCGACGATTCCCTCTTCGGTGTGGTCGGCGCGGGGTCTCCTCGACGGGGCGTCGCTGCTCTCTCCGGGACTCGCAGCCGAAGCCATCGCGGTCATCGAGTCCGATCAGCGGGCTCCCGGCGCCGATCTCACCGCACTTCTGCGGCAGCTGCGCCGCGGCAAAGACGCCCGCTTCGCTCAAGGCCGAAAGCGTTTCGCCGGGCTGGCGCGCGAGTTCGCGTCGAACAGCTCCACGACGGGCAAGGCTGCGCCGGCGCAGAGCGCCGACTCAACGACCAATTCCGCGCCGAACAACGGCACTGCGCCGAGCGGCGGCACACTCACCCCCGACGACCTCGGGCTCGTCACCGCCCTGTCCTTCCCACTGCAGATCGCTCGTCTGCGCAGCTCTTCGGACTCCGAATATCTGCTCGCCTCGGGCACGGCGGCCACCCTGCCACGCGATTCGTCCCTGCAGGGCAGTCCGTGGTTGGCCATCGCCGAGGTGGGACTGACCGGCCAGCGCGCGATCATCCGCGCCGCAGTCCCTATCGATCAGGACGTCGCTGAGTTCGCCGGTACCGGGCTGCTGGCCACGGAGGAGACCGCGACCTTCGCCGACGGCAAGGTCCGCGCCATCCGGCGGGAGCGCCTCGGCGGGATCGAGCTCTCGGCCACCCCGATTCGGGCGAGCGCCGAACTGGCGCGTCGAGCCATCGCCGAATCGGTGGGCGAACGCGGCGCCAGAGAGGTGTTGCGCCCCTCGGAAGCCTTCGAATCGCTGCGCGCACGACTCGGTCTGCTGCGCAATGTCTTCGGTGAGCCGTGGCCTGATGTCAGCTGGCAGCACCTGTCGCAGACGCTGCCCGACTGGTGCCCCGAGGCCCTCGACCGGATCGCGAGGGGCACCGATCCCGGCCGGGTCGACCTCGTCACCGCGCTGCGCACACTGCTGCCCTGGCCCGAGGCGGCCCGCCTCGACGAACTCGCTCCGACGCATCTCGAGGTGCCGACCGGCTCACGCATCCGCCTGGACTATGCCGATCCCGATGGTTTCGAAGCCGAGGGCGACAGCACTGGAGACGGCAGCACCGGGACTGACGGCGCGGCCGGGAGCCCCGTCCTCGCGGTCAAGCTTCAGGAGTGCTTCGGGTGGACCGAAGTTCCCCGCATCTGCGAAGGCCGGCTCCCGGTGACGATGCACCTCCTCTCCCCTGCTGGGCGACCCCTGGCGGTGACGAGCGACCTCGCATCATTCTGGACGAATGCATATGCCCACGTCAGGGCCGAGAACCGGGGTCGTTACCCAAAGCACCCGTGGCCGGAGGATCCGCTGGCCGCACCGGCGCAGAAGGGTACGAAACGTTCGGGACGCTGAACCTCTCCGCATCGTGCCCGGCGGACATGCGTGCCCACCCACCGTCTGGGACAATGGATCGGTGACCTCAGCACCGTCCGTGACCCCCATCGCAACCGAGCGCGCCGACCTTGGGTCGGGCCACCTCGGCGATGGTGTCGTGCCCGCCTCTGTGTGGCGGCCGCTGCGCGATGCCCACGAGGCCGCGATCGGCGAGCGCACGGATGCGCACATTGCACGGCGGATGCGGCAGGAGACCCATCCGGTCGAGGATTTCCTCTTCACCTACTACCCGTTCAAGGTCGGGCAGCTGAAGAAATGGCATCCCGGGCCGGGGGTGCGCATCGAATTGCTCACCGAGGCTGACCGCCGCTGCTTCGACCGGCGCTGGTATCGCATCGATGATGACCGGAAGATCGCCGAGGTGGACCTCGATTCCTGGCGTGCCGACCGTGGGGACGGGGCGAAGTTCATCGCCTCCCTGCTGGCATCGACGCTGGATCGGGAGGCGAACTTCGGGTGCTTCGGCATCCACGAATGGGCGATGGTCTACCGTCTGACCGACGAGGAACGGCGGCATCAGCAGGTGCCGCTGCGCCTGAGCCCGGCCGAGACCGACGCCGTGGTCGAGGGCCACCGAATCCAATGCTCCCACCATGACGCGTTCCGCTTCTTCACCGCACCGGCCAGGCCGCTCAACACCCTGCAGCCGAGCCGTGAAGGCATGGTCGCCAACGAACAGCCCGGCTGCCTGCACGCAGGGATGGACCTGTACAAATGGGCGATGAAGATCTCGCCGATCGCGGACTCGGCTCTCGTCGTCGACTGCTTCGACCTGGCACTCGACATCCGCACCCTCGACATGGAGGCCTCCCCGTATGACCTGCGCGGATGGGGCTATGGTGTCGTCGCGATCGAGACCGCAGCGGGCAAGGCCGAGTACATGGTGCGGCAGAAGGAATTTTCGGCCCGGGCTCAAGAGCTGCGTCGGCGCCTGCTCGAGGTACTCGCCGCGGCCGGGGTGCATCCGCGCTGAGCTGTCGGCGACGTGTCGGTGCTGAGGTGTCGGCAGCCCCGTCGGCGCACACATCGTGGGCCGCCTCGTCACCCCTACCGCCACAGAGCGGACACCCGCGGTTCCGGCCGACCGCACCACCTACGATCGGGCGTATGCGCGCCATCATCTTCGATCAGTTCTCTGCCCGGCCCCAGCTGAGGGACATCGACGCACCCACCGCTCCCGATGCGGGGGTGGTCATCGACGTCGAGGCCACCGGGGTGTGCCGCAGCGATCACCACGCGTGGGCGGGCCACGACTCGACGATCACCCTGCCCCATGTTCCCGGGCATGAGCTCGTCGGTCGGGTCGCCTCGGCGGGGTCGGGTGTCACGGGATTCCACGTCGGCCAGCGCGTGACGGTGCCCTTCGTCTGCGGGTGCGGAACGTGCCGGTGGTGCGTCAACGGCGATGCACAGGTGTGCCCGGAGCAGACGCAGCCGGGTTTCACCCACAACGGATCGTGGGCGGATCAGGTCGTCATCCACAATGCCGACGCCAACCTCGTCGCCGTGCCCGAGGATCTGCCGGCGACCGCGGTGGTCGGGCTCGGGTGCCGTTTCGCCACGGCCTTTCACGGGCTGCGCGTGCGCGCTCGGCTGGCCGCCGGTGAGACGGTGGCCGTGTTCGGCTGCGGCGGAGTGGGGCTGTCGACGATCATGATCGCCCGCGCCCTCGGCGCGAAGATCGTCGCCGTCGACGTCAACGATGCTGCCCTGGCCTCCGCCCGTGAGCTCGGCGCCGCGCACACCGTCAATGCCCGCGATCTCAGTCCGGAGGATCTCAGCGCCGAGGTGGTCGCACAGTTCGCGTCGACCGACCCCGATGGGGTGGCTGTGACCGTCGACGCGCTGGGTCGGGCGAATACGATCAGAGCCGCGATCGGGGCGCTGGCGCCCCTGGGCCGGCATGTGCAGATCGGTCTGCTGCCGGATGAACCCGTCGTCGATGTGCCGCGGGTGATCGCACTCGAACTCAGTGTGCTCGGTTCGCATGGGATGTCTGCCGCCGAGTACCCCGACCTCGTCGACCTCGTCGTCCAGGACAGGCTCCGGCCGCAGGATCTCGTCACCAACGTCATCGGCCTCGACGAGGCACCGGAGGCGATGGAGGCGATGAACGTCCCGGCTCGTACGGCCGGGATGACGATCATCGACCTTGCCCGATGAGCGAGCCCCGGGTCATCCCTCGCTCAGTGACTCCCGAATACTCGCGGCGAGCCCAACGATGAGCTCCTGATCTCCGCGGACGCCGGGTTCGAACGGCAGTCGCAGGCGGTCGCGGTCCTTGTCGCGGTAGCGCGGGATGACATGCATGTGGAAGTGGAACACGGACTGCCACGCTTCGGCCCCGCAGCAGTTGAGGAGGTTGACCCCGTCGGCGCCCCACGCGTCGAAGGCGTGTGTGGCGATGCGCTGGGACTCGACTGCCACGGCGGCCAGATCGTCGGCAGGGATATCGCGCAGGTCCGTGCTGTGCCGCTTGGGCACGACGAGCAGATGCCCGTCCGATCCCGGCTGGATGTCCATGAACGCGAACGTCGACTCGGTCTCGGCGATCGGTGCGCTCGGCGCCTCACCTGCGACGATCTGGCAGAAGATGCAGTTCTCGCTCATCGTCTCCTCACACCATGATTGCGAGAACCACGTTCGTGTCCTGCCCGTCCCAGCGTCCCAGCAGGAGACCGGCGTCGGACTTCTCGGCCGGGGATTCGGGCGAGAGCCGGTAGAGGATCTCAACGTCCCCGGCGCCGGGCAGAGGCCCCGTTCCGAAGGCGTGGGCCACCTCGGTGATCTCATTCTGCCGGTTGCCCGCGTCGTCGACGCGGTACTGCTTCGCGGCGGTCGACGCGGTGGCGATGGTGTGGTCGAGGCGCTGGCGGAAGAGTGGATCGCCCATGCCCGCGTACACCCAGCGCTTGCCGAGGATCGAGTGCTCCATGTTCGCGACGAAGGCATCGTCTCCGCCCTCGAGCGGGGCCGCGCGGTAGGTCATCGGAACCTGCAGCAGCTGGTCGCCGCTGGCCACGATGTGCACTTCGATGCCCACCTCACCAGCGGGATCGTCGAACCGGTACGCGGTGACCTTCTCGAGCGGATTCGCTTCGAGGTCGAGCTCGACGGCCCAGTCCTGTCGCTTCACCCACTCGGTGATGACCTCGAGCTTGCCGGGATTGAGCTGCGCTGCATAGATGTCGGCCATGGGAGTTCCTCCTGATCTCTGCCCAACTTCACCGTCGGGTGATGGTAGTGGCGGCGCGGTGCTGCTGGTGGGTGGAGCGGGTCCGGTCTCGAGCCCCGCGGGTCCGGTCTCAGGCCTTGCGGGTGCCGGGGATCCATTCTCCGTCGACGACCTCGTAGTCGGCGAAGACCGCGGGAGCCTCTTCCCGCATCACCTCACCGATCTTGTTGAAGATGAGGCGGATCTCCTCCTCGGCGCCCTTGGCCGTGCGCATCTCGACGACGTGGCGCAGCGAGCGCAGGTTCGCGGTGTAGACGATGCCGGTGGCCAGTCCCTCGGGGGCGAAGCGGCGCATGAACGAGGTCATGTGCTTCTTGTGCGAGAACTTCGTGCCGTCCTCGTCGAGTTCGAAGTGCTCGGCCATCCACTTCTGGTGCTCCTCGAGGGTGTCGAGGACCTTGAGGCTGCGCTCCATGAGCTCGGGATCCTCGCGGGCCCATTCGGGGAACCAGAACGGGATGTCGGCCAGGCGGACGTAGCGCAGCGACTCCTGCGAGAACGCCGAGCCCGCACGGTGGCGGATGAGCTCGTGGGTGAGCACACGGGAGACGTTGTGGAGAACGAAAGTGAAGTTCGCGTGCTCGAGGACCGAGCCGTGCTGGGATTTCACCACATTGCCCAGGTACTGCGCGGAATCGGTGCGCACGCGGGACACGTTCGGGTTGAGTCCGGGCTCCCACGAGCGGTAGCACATGCGTCCGGAGAACTCGAGGAGATCCTCGGCGTCGGGCGACTCGGCATCTTCGACACGATCAGCCCAGGAGGTTCCGCCCACCTCGTCGAGGTAAGTCCTCATCGCTTCCCAGTCGATGCTGGGCTTGGCGAGCAGTTCAACGGACGGTTCGACCTGGCGCATGGTTCTCCTCGTAAAGGGGACGTGATTGGTTCCCAATCCTACAGACAGTTACAACGGGTCACCGAAGGGGTTCCGCGGAAAATTCGTGCATCCCCTCGCGGTCAACGACGAAAGCCCCTGCCTCCGCAGATTCCACCATCACCGAGGTGGCCTCGCCGTCGACGTAGACGACCGTGGCATGGTCGTCGATGGCGATGCCGGGGGCGGGAAGACTCCCATCGGCGATCCAGCGGAGGAAGGACTCCTCCCGTCCGGGTTCGCCGTGGAAGTGGGGGCAGACACTCCCTCGCAGGAATCCGAGTCCGTCGTGCAGCGGGGCGAGTGGTCCGAACGAGTCCGTCGACGAGGCTTCGAACCAGCAGTTGGCTCCCGCACTGATGCCCGCGAGGATCGTCCCGCCGGCTGCGGCATCGTGCATGATCTCGTCGACGCCGTGCCGGCGCCACAGTGCCAGCAGGTTCGCCGTCGATCCGCCGCCGACGTAGACGAGGTCCATGTCCTCGAGCATCGCCGGGTCCTGGTAGTCCCACGGGCTCTGTCCGAACAGGGACAGCACATGAGTCTGGGCCCTCCCCGCGAAAGCGGCTTCGAAGCGTCCGATGTAGTCCCGACTGTCGCCGGAGGCGGTGGGGACGAAGCACACGTGTGGGAGTTCGGGACTGCTCTCCCACCTCGGCACCGTCTGTCGGCGGTTCCGCGCCATCTGCAGCAGAGCGCCGTCGATGGCTGACTCCCCTGTCTCCGACATCGAGAACCCGCCCCCGCCGAGGGCAACGATCGTGCCGCGGAAGTCAGCCCTAACCGTCACGGGACGCGGTGCGTCCATGTCTCCGTGGCGAACTTCTCGTCGACGAGTTCCTGGGCCCGGTCGAGTTCCGCTTGAGTGTAGGTGCCGTAGCTGGCTCCGTAGCGGCTGGCGAAGGTGTCGGCCATGACGTCGATGATGTCCTTGCGGGCCTCACCGGTCTGGCTGCGCAGCGGGTCGACGCGTTTCTTCGCGCTCGCCACGCCCTTGTCCGAGATCTTCGCTTCGCCGATGCGCAGGACTTCGACCATCTTGTCGGCGTCGATGTCGTAGCTCATCGTCGCGTGGTGGAGGAGGGTGCCGTCGCGCATGCGCTTCTGTGCGGCGCCGCCGATCTTGCCGCCCGTCGAGGAGATGTCGTTGATCGGTTTGTAGAAGGCTTCGACGCCGAGGGTCTTCAGCGCCGCGAGCACCCACTGGTCGAGGAAGACGTAGGACTCTTCGTAGTCGAGACCGGCGACGAGGGAGGGCGGGACGAACATCGAATAGGTGATGCAGTTGCCGCCCTCCATGAACATGGCCCCGCCCCCGGAGATGCGGCGGACGACCTGCACGTCGTACTTCTCCACGCCTTCGGGACGCAGTTCGTTGACGTAGGACTGGAAGGCGCCGATGACGGTGGCGGTGTCGTCCCATTCCCAGAAGCGCAGGGTCGGCTGACGACGGCCGGCGGCGACCTCTTCGAGCAGCACCTGGTCGAGGGCGACGTTGAGCTGGGTGGGCAGCACTTCGCCGCGGATGACCTGCCAGTCGAAGTCGGTGAAGTTCGCGGCAGAACCGAGGGCACGGCGGACGACGGTGGCGATGTCGGCGGTGGAGAACCCGTGCATCGCCAGTTCGGAGCCGTAGCCTGCCAGGGCGTCGTCGAGGCGGTGACGCAGAGTGGCATTGTCGGCGGTGACGCTGGCGCCGACGAGTGCCGGGGCGAGGTCGAAATAGGCTTCCTCGGGTTCGAGGAAGAAGTCACCTGAGATCTTCACCTCGGTGATGGTCCGGCCGTCGGTGGTGACATCGGCGACGACGAGTTTGCCGCCGATGACCTTGTACTCGCCGTGGAATTCCTGCGTCTCGTTCGTCATGTCTCCCAACCTACTCCCCTGTCAGTGCGTTCCACAGAAAGCGGTAGCTCAGGGCTCGGGTGAACGCGGTCTGCTCATTGTCCGAGGCGGCCGAGTGTCCGCCTTCGGTGTCTTCGAAGAACCACACGTCTTCGATCCCCTTCGCCTGCATCCGGGCGGCCATCTTTCGGGCTTGGACAGGTCCGACCCTGTCGTCCGAAGTGGCGGTCCAGAACAGCGCCGGCGGGTAGTCACGGTCGTCTTCGATGAGGTGGTAGGGCGAGAAACGGCGGATGAACTCCCAGTCCTCGGCGATGTCGGGGTCGCCGTATTCGGCCTTCCACGAGTAGCCGGCGCTCAGCTTCGTGTACCGGCGCATGTCGAGCAGTGGGACGCCGCAGGACACGGCGCCGAAGAGTTCGGGGTACTGGGTGAGCATGTTCCCGACCAGCAGGCCACCGTTCGAGCCGCCGGCGCAGGCGAGTTTCTGCGGGCTCGTCACGCCGCGGTCGATGAGGTCGCGGGCAACGGCGGAGTAGTCCTCGTAGCAGCGCATCCGGTTCTCCCGCATCGCCGAGGTGTGCCATTCGGGGCCGTATTCGCCGCCGCCTCGGATGTTGGCCAGGACGTAGACGCCACGGCGGCCGGACTGCATCGAAGTAGTGGCCTTGCCGCGGGTGCTTCTGCCCAGCCAGCCGATGCCCACAACCGGCGAATAGCCGGGTGTACGGCTGACTTCGAAACCACCGTAGCCGTCGAGGAGTGTGGGGTTGTTCCCGTCGAGTTCAAGGTCGTCGGACCCGATCTGGAAGTACGGGATCGTCGTGCCGTCTGTGCTGGTGGCGAAGTGCTGTTCGACGCTCAGCCCTTCGGCTGGGAACAAGGCGGGAGCGGACTTGACCACCTCGGGGCTGGGCACCGCCGGCCCGGCCGTCTCGGGCTTGACCCCCTCAGCGGAGTGGGTGTCTCCGGGATCAGCGCCGAGCGTCCCGTACGACAGGGTTGAGGGGGTGAGGAATCCGGTGCTCACCATCCAGTAGTCGTTGGCGGTGGCCGGGTCGAACTTGTCGACGGCACCGAGTCCGACCATGTGGTTGGCGGGCACTCCGGTCAGTGTGGATGTGGAGAAGTCGTTGCGCAGGTCGAGGACGGTGAGCCTCGACTGGACGTCGGCGAGCAGTTCGAGGACGAGGTAGTCGCGGGTGAAGGTGAACGACTGCAGGGAGGTGTGGGAGTCGGAGGCGAAGATCACCCGCGGGTTGATCCGGCCGGCCTTGACGTCGGCGATGTCCGCGACGGCGAGACCTCCGGCGGGAACCTCGGCGGTGGTGGCGGTCCAGGTCGACTGGGGTCGGAAGAGGACGAGGTCGCGTTCGAAGCCGACCTCGACGTCGGTGGGGACGTCGACCGTGGTGAGGGCATTCGACCAGGCTTCGGGATCGGTCGGCAGCGAGCCGTCGGCCGTCCTGATCTCATCGAGATCGACAAAGCTCAGGCGGGAGTTGAAGAAGTCGAGGGCGTCGACGATGACGGCACGGTCCGTGGTCTCGTCGCCGGGTCGCACATCGCTGCCGACGAAGATGGCGACGTGGTCGCGGGGAACCTCGGCGACGATCGGGGCCTCGACGATGTCCTGTCCGCGCCGCAACACGCGGGCTTGGCGAGGGTAGGAGGAGGTGGTCAGCGAGTCCTCGTCGGTCTCTGTCGCCACGAGGACGGTGTCGTCGTCGAGCCAGGCCAGCCGGGTCTTCGCGGCTGGGATGTCGAAGCCGCCGTCGACGAATGCTTTGTCGACGAGGTCGAATTCGCGGACGCGGTGTGAGTCTCCTCCGTCGGGTGAGAGAAGGACGAGAGCGCGACGGTTGTCGCTGCGGCGCACCATTGCACCGGCCCAGACCCAGGCAGTGTCCTCGCGGGCGGCGAGTTCGTCGACGTCGAGGAGGATCTCCCAGTCAGGAGCCTCGGTGCGGTAGCTGTCCCAGGTGGTGCGTCGCCACAGGCCTTTGGGATTGGTCTTGTCGCGCCAGAAGTTGAAGAAGTGGTCGCCGCGTTTGGTGACCATCGGGATCCGGTCGTCGGAGTCGAGCGCGGTGCGCAGGTCCCCGGCGATGGAGTCAAAGAGGTCGTCGTGGAAACGAGCGAGCGTCTTCTGGTTCTGGTCCTTGACCCAGGCGAGCTGGCCATCGCCGTGGATGTCTTCGAGCCAGAGGTTCTCGTCTTCGGGCATCTCAGCTTCGGTCTGCCCGGAATCGCTCTGCTCGGCTTCGGTCGGTTCAGTGCTCGTCATCGGGCCTGTCGATGTGGGGTCGTCATCACGCATAATGCCCATCCTAGTGATCGATCAGCCCGGTGATCTGTGTGGTCATGAATTCTGTGCGGTCAAGTATTCTGTGCTGCCCAGGGCCGCAGCATTTCGTCGGACCTCAGTCGAGTGCACCAATGGACCAGCATCAGCCGCTCGTCACCTGGCCGGGCGATGCATCACGAGGCCAGGGCGTCCGTTCGGAGCCTTAGGACCGTGGCCGAGGTCTGTGAAGCCGAGACTCGAATAGAGGCGACGGGCAGGGCTGTCGATGTCATCGGTCTGCAGCCAGCAGCCGTAACCAACGACTTCATGCAGCCAGACTTCGAGCGTGCGCCGCCCGATTCCGCGGTCGCGATGGTTCGGATCTCGGGCGAGGAGGTTGAGCGCGAACGTCGATTCGAGGTCGAGCGAGCTCTCGCCGAGACTGCTTTGCAGTTCGAATGCCCACGGATACTTCTGTTCTTCCCATTTCCAGTAGTGGCCATAGGCGAAAGACGTCAGTCGGCCGTCGGTTCGGGCCCGGGTCAGGGCCATTAGCACCTGGCCGTTGCGAACAGAGACATCGTAGACGTCGGCGAAGAGCTTCGCGTATTCGCGGTCTTCGTTCAGGGGCGGTTCGGCGGCCGCGGCACGGTAGAGCTCCTCGACCTCGCTGCGCGGCGGGAGGACTCCCGAGACGCCGGGGCTGGAGGGAACCGCCTCCCAGTACGGTCCCAGGCCGGTGGGGAGACCCCAGACAACGTCAACCGAGACGTCGTCGGCCGGGGGCGCGGAGTCCTGATCAACCGGGGACGCGGGCTCCTGATCGTCGGCCAGGGATGGCTCGTTCGCCTCGCTCATGGCCATCACCCTAACTGAGATGGGAGACGAGCAGTTGAACTTTCGGTGTCCACCGTCTGCCGCCCGCCTCACCGGAATCCGATGTGCTTGCGGATTCCGGTGAGGAGCGACTCCTCGATCGGGCTCAGCGGTTCGTAGTCGGCGTCGTAGACGTCGACATTGACGGTGGTTCCACCGATTCTCAGCGGTGGCGGCTGCTCGGCCCGGCGGATGTATCGCCAGGGAACGTGCACCTGCCACATCGGGTCGTCAGTCTCTTCGACCCCGTCCGCCGGTGGTGTTACGTCGGAGTCAGCGGTCGGTGGAGTCCCTCCGGCCCCGTCCGCCGGTGTCGTCGTCTCCCCGACCTTGTCGGTCGGTGGTGGTGTTCCAACCTCACCGGCTGGTGGGTCGGTCGATGGCGGGTCGGACCCGACCACCAGGTTCGACGGACCAGTTCCCACCGACGTCCCCGGCGGACCGGCTCCCACCGGAGCCCCCGGAGGACCGGTCCCTGCCGGAATCCCCGGCGGCACCGCCGTCTCGGCAGCGACCTTGCCGTCGACCAAGCCCGGGTCGGGCTCACTGATCGGTTTCGTCCGCGAACGGTACCGGTGCCCCGTAGGCGTGACCACTTCAAGCGCATCCGGGGTGACATTGTGGCGCCACCCCGAGAGTTCCTTCGCGTAGTTGCAGGCTGCACACAAGCCGGAGGAGTTCTCCCAGTCGGTGTCTCCGCCGGAAGCGAAGGAAACCGCGTGATCGGCCTGCTTGATCGGAGCTTCACACCACGGCGAGCGGCACACATCGTCACGCAGGACGACCATACGCCGAAGCAGGCCGGAGAACTCCCTGCGACGAGAATCCATCCGCACCAACTGCCCATCCTCAGGCCGGGTATACAGGCGACGCAGGAACACCGCAGCATCATTCTCAGCCACGAAGTCACGCGCCACCTGGGCCGGAATCGGACCGACCCCAGGGAACCACGCAGACTCCTCCCCCGGCGCAAACAGACTGCTCGCCTGCATGATCAGATGCACCTCGGTCGGCACCGCCTGAGCGGACTCCTGCCCGGTCACACGTTCGACCAAAAGGTCCGCAGCGATCTGGCCCTGCGACCGACCGCCGGCATCGCCGGTGGCGATGACGGTTTGTGCCGACTTCGTCAGGTTCGCAAAGGCGGCAACCGCCTCCGGCATCGGCAGCAGCGCAGTTAGATAAGCCATATTGCCCGGGGCAGGGCGCACACTCACCGAACGCTCCTCGACACAACGCTCCAGGTGGTCGACCGCGGCCCGCTGGTCGAGTTTCTGAGCCAACGCCCGCACTTCGTTTCCCAGGCGCCTGACACCCACCTCGGGGAGGCGTTCGGCCATGCGCTCATCAAGCTCCTGCCGCTTCTCCCGCGGCAGCCAGTCGGACTCCTTGGCCACGACCCGCGCCTTCTCCTCGGAGATGTCACCGCCCTTCATCGCCTGATAGGTCTTGGGCAGGTCCATCAGCAGAGTGCGGGAGAACTTCAGCAGGGCGGCACCCCGGGAACGCGAGACCTTCCTCGCCAAAGCCACCTCGGCGCCGAGGCCGCGTCCCTGCTTCTTACTGGCCACACCGTCCTCGGCTTCGCGGTTGCGGCGAAGCATATCGAACGTCAAGGTCTCACGCGCCTGCGCCGCCGCGCTTGCAGAGTTGAGTTCCTCGAGCGCGGTGATGCGATCGATGGCTTCTTCCTCGGTCTTCGCCGGGGGCATTTCGGACAGGCTGCGACGCCACCGATGAATCTCGGTGAGAACGTCCGGAACCTGCTCTGCTTCCATGCCCTCAACACTAGACGTCGGCACTGACACGAGATTTCGGGCGAGTGTTCCTCCAGGTCAGGGCCTGATCGTGAGGTCAGGGCCGAATCGTGTCCTCAGCTCAGCTCTTCGCCGGTCGTCTCTCTGGCGAGCAATCCCATAAGCACCACTGCGACGACGACGAGGGCTCCCGTGAGGGCGAAAGTCAGCGTCAGCCCGAGCACGGGCCACATGAACGCACCGAAGACGATCGGCGCGATTCCCGTGGCCAGACGCGATGCCGCCGAAGCCCACCCGAAGCCGGATCCGCGCAAGCGGGTCGGGTAGAGCTCGGAGACATAGGTGTAGAGCGTCGGGATCGCGATCTGGATGACGAAGCCGAAACTGATGATCGCGGCCTTCGCCGACCACGTCAGTTCGGTGCCGGAGGCTTCGATGAATACGGCGGATCCGACGAGGAGGATCGCAGCCAGAATTGACGAGACTCCGAGAACCCACTTGCGTCCGAATCGTTCGACGATGAGCGCAGAGACGATCACGCCGAGGATGCCCACCGCGGTCATCGACCCGGTGACGAGGAATGCCGCCTGGTCGGCCAGCCCCTGCTTCTTGAGGATCCCCGGCAGCCATGTCAGTGCCGCGTAGTAGACAAGGAGGACGGAGACGAAGAGCGACCAGGCGACGAGCGTCGTCTTCGCGGAGTGTTGCCACAGCTGCACCAGCTGACCGCTCGCCGCACGCAGCTGTCCGCTGACATTGGGTCCCGGCGCAGAAGGCGACGTTGCTTGCTCGTCTGCGGGTTCGTTCGCCTGCCCGTCGACGCGATCGTTCGCCTGCGCGGCGGCTGTGCCTTGCGGCGCACCAGTCTGCGCGGCTGTCTCCTGCCCAGCCCCGGCATCGCCGACCGGTTCGTGCGTCCACTCGGTGACCTGTGCGCCGGTGCGCTCGACCAGCCGTTTGATGATGGCATCGGCTTCGGCGTAACGGCCGACCGAGGCGAGATAGAGAGGTGATTCCGGAATTCCGAAACGCACTGCCACCGTCAGCAGCGCCGGCACAATCATGACGAGCATGATCAGTCGCCAGTCCCCGACTCCCAGCAGATACGCCGAGACGAAGGCACACAGCGACGCCCCGATCGGCCACCATCCGTCCATCGCAGTGAGCACGCGACCGCGGTGGCGGCTGGGAGTGAACTCCCCGACCAGGGCATAGTCGACGGGGATGCATCCGCCGAGTCCGAAACCGGCGAGGAACCGGAAGAGGATGAACCATCCGAAGGCCGGCGCGAAGGCTCCGGCGACCGTGAAGACAGAGAATACGAGGAGCGTGAGTGTAAAGGCCTTCTTCCGACCGATGACATCGGCGATGCCGCCCCAGATGAACGCGCCCAGCGCCATCCCGATGAGGTTGGCCGTGGCGATCCATGCGGCCTGCCCGATGTTTAGATCCCAATAGTCACTGAGCAGCGGGATGAGGAACCCATTGAGCGCGACGTCCCAGGCGTCGAACATGAAACCGAGCCCGCCGATGATGAAGATGGCACCCTGGGTGCGCCACTTCCATGGCAGGTGAGCGATGACTTCGGAGGCTGTCGGAACCGACGCCGAGGTGGTGGTGTGCACGAAGACACAGTACCCCAATTAACGCACAGTTGAGCAAAACAGCCGTCAGTCGTGCTCGCCATACATCCACGACAGCATCAACCATGGTTCTTGAACGCGATGCGGCCCAGTCTGCGTCGGTCAGCTCGGTTTCGAAACCGAGCTATCCGACGCAGACTGGGCCGTCACAACGCAGACTGGGCCGTCACAGCAGGCTGTGCCGTTTCCAACCGAAGCCAGCGCCAGACCCTTTGCCAGACCCTCAGGCCAGGCGCACCAGCCAGTTGTTCGTGTCTTCGGCGCGACCGTACTGGATGTCGAGCAACGTCTTGCGCAGCTCCATCGTCTTCTCGCCAGCGTCTTCGCCATGATCGATGGTGAAGTCATCGGACACGAGCTTGCTGATCGGCGTGATCACCGCGGCGGTGCCGCAGGCGAAGGCCTCGACGATTTCGCCGCTGGCGGCTCCCTCGCGCCACTCCTCGACGGAGATCTGGCGCTCTTCGGGCTCGAGTCCCAGCTGCGGGGCCAGGTCGAGCAGCGAACGGCGGGTCACACCGTCGAGGATCGAATCGCTGAGCGCCGGGGTGAGCAGCTTGCCGCTCTTGGTCACGAGCATGAGGTTCATGCCGCCGAGCTCGTCGATGTACTTATTCTCGACCGCATCGGTGAAGAGCACCTGCTGGCAGCCCTTGGCGGCCGCCTCGTTGGTCGGCACCAGCGACGACGCGTAGTTGCCGCCGCACTTGGCGAATCCGGTGCCGCCCGCGCCGGCGCGCTTGAGCTTCGGCGACAGCCAGATCGACAGCGGCTTGATCCCGCCGGAGAAGTACGGCCCGGCAGGCGACGCGATGACGTAGTAGTCCACTTCGTGGCTGGCCCGCACACCGAGGAACCGCTCAGTGGCGATCATGAACGGACGCAGGTACAGGCTCGACTCATCGGCTGCCGACTCCGGCGTCGGAACCCAGGCCTGATCAAGGGAGACGAGGGCCTTGAGCGAGTTGATGAAGTCCTCTTCGCTCACCTGCGGCAGGGCCAGGCGTTCGGCGGAGCGATTGATCCGCGCGGCGTTGCGCTCGGGGCGGAAGGTCCAGACCGATCCGTCGGCGTGACGGTAGGCCTTGAGACCCTCGAAGATCTCCTGGGCGTAGTGGAAGACCGCAGCGGCCGGGTCGAGGACCAGCGGTCCGTAGGGCTTGACCTCGTGTGCCTGCCAGCCGTCATCGATCGTGTATCGGATGTGCGCCATGTGATCGGTGAAGTACTGGCCGAAGCCGGGATCCTTCTTGATGTTCTCTCGCACCAGCTCGGGTTGCGGCTGGAGATTCTTAAGAACGGTGAATTCAGTCATCGGAACTCTTTTCTCATGTTTCTCATGTGTGATGAGTGACACTGTCAGGGTAGTCCATCACCCCGGCGCGCGTCGCACCGGGGTGATGTCCTCATCGACCCTGCAGTCGGGGATTGTCGTCGTGCGGATCCGAACCTCGCCGAGGCGGCTCAGTCGTGAGTTCGTCAGCTCGCCGAGGCGGTCGGATCGTCCACGGCCACGTCACCGACCGTGGCGATCAGATCAGATCAGAACAGGTCCGAGCCTCAGACCGATCCGCAGCCTCAGCCGAGTCGTGCCGCGATCGCGTCGCCGACCTCGGAGGTCGAGCGCTTCGTTCCGTCGCGCTCGGCCAGGTCGGCTTCGACGGCGTCCTCGATGGCCTTCGCCACGACCTCGAGTCCGAGGTGGGAGGCCATGAGCGCTCCGGAGAGGATCGACGCCGTCGGGTCGGCGATCTGCTGCCCGGCGATGTCCGGAGCCGAACCGTGGATCGGCTCGAACAGGCTCGGCGCAGTGCCTTCGACATTGAGATTGCCCGAGGCGGCCAGGCCGATTCCGCCGGTCACCGCGGCGGCGAGGTCGGTGAGGATGTCGCCGAAGAGGTTGTCCGTGACGATGACGTCGTAGCGCTCGGGGTTCGTCACCATGTAGATCGTGCACGCATCGGTGTGCTCGTAGTTGACGGCCACCTCGGGGTACTCCTGGCCGACCTTCTCGACGACGCGACGCCACAGGTGACCGGCGTGAACCATGACATTGTGCTTGTGCACGTATGTGAGCTTCTTGTTCCGAGCCTGCGCGCGCTCGAAGGCATCGCGCACCGCCCGCTCGACGCCGTACCAGGTGTTGACCGAGACCTCGGTCGCAACCTCCTGCGGGGTGTCGGTGCGCACCGACCCGCCCGATCCTGTGTACGAGCCCTCGGTTCCCTCGCGGACGACGACGAAGTCGATCTTCCCCGGGTCCGCCAGCGGGCTGGTGACTCCGGCGAAGAGCTTCGAGGGTCGCAGGTTCACCGCGTGGCTGAGCCCGAAGCGCATCTTGAGGATGACCCCGCGCTCGAGCACGCCCGACGGCACCGACGGATCCCCGCATGCGCCGAAGAAGATGGCATCATGCTTGCGCAGCGATTCGAGCTCCTCGTCGGTGAGCGTCTCACCGGTCTCGTGCCAGCGCGAAGCGCCGACGTTGTAATCGGTGAGCTCGAGCTCGACGGGCTCGCCCGAGACCTCGATGGCACGACGGAGGACCTTGAGACCTTCGGGGACGACCTCGTTGCCGATTCCGTCGCCGGGCATGACTGCGATTGAGAACTTCATGGAGACAGAATAGGCCGCCATCTCACCATGCAACTAGGGCGTCCTACAATTCGGACAAGAATCATCAGCGGTCCGAAATTCCGCCCCACGGTCGCCATCATGAACAATTTCACGTCCCAAACCGCGTTGACGGCTACAAAACTGCCGCCCAAGAGACGAAGATGGAATATAGCACCCCAAACCCCGTGGGGGCAGCCAGCGTCCAGCCCCGAGAGAAAGTCGATCATTGACCGAAACCATCCGCAACGCCCGTGCCGCAGCCCTGCCCGCCAAGCTCTCCCGGTCCTGGCTGCTCGTCAATGCCGCGAAGGAGGAGATCTTCACTCCCGCGCAGACTTCGGAAGCGGATTCGGTGATCTTCGACCTCGAGGCCTCGGTCGCCGATGACAAGAAGCTCGACGCCCGCGACAACGTCGTCCGCGCGCTCAACAGCGGCATGTCCGCCTGGGTGCGCATCAACAAGATGGAATCCGAGTTCTGGGACGACGACCTCGCCGCGATCGCCATGCTGCCCGGACTGCGTGGAGTCATGCTGCCGGAGACCGAACGTCCCGAGCAGGTCTCCTACACCGCGATGCGTGCGAAGGCGGGCCTGCCCGTCATCGCCCTCCTCGAATCCGCGCGCGGCGTGGAGAACGCCACGAAGATCGCCGAGGCACCCGGCACCTTCCGTCTGGCCTTCGGCACGAACGATTTCCGCAAGGACACCGGCTTCTCCGGGGACCCGATGGCCCTGGCCTATGCTCGCTCCCGGCTGACCATCGCCTCCCGCATGGGCGGCCTGCCCGGCCCGATCGACGGTCCCTCGGCCGCCGACGCCGACGATGACAAGGTCTGGTCCGACGCCGAGGTGACCCACATGATGGGCATGACCGGCAAACTCGTCCTCACCGTCGACCAGGTCAACACCCTCAACGAGGCGATGAGCCCGAGCGAGGATGAACGCGACTGGGCCCGCCAGATGCTCGAAGCCGCCGAGGGCGGATCCGAGATCACCGACGGCTCCTACCTTCCCCGTCTGGCTCGCGCGAAGAAGATCGCCTCGCTGGCCGACACCTACGGCCTCTGGAACGCTTGATTCGTCAGCCACCGGATTCTGCCCGAATCCGCCAGCCCGCCTGGCTGCTGTGGTCGACCCTGCCGGCCATCCTGCTCGTCCTGGCCTTCGGACTGTGGCTGCGCACAAGCATCGTCGGGCCCACGACCATCGACGTGGCCTGGCTCAATCTCGTCGGCCTCGACCTCGAGACCGTCCCGTACTGGGTGGCTGTCACGCTCGCCGAGGTGGGCGGAGGGCTGGGCGCGGTCATCTGCACCGTCATACTCGCCGCGATCTTCGCCGCCCGCCGCCGCTTCCGGTCCGCCGGGTATCTGGTGACGACCATGCTCCTGGGCATCGCTTTGTCCGAGTCGCTCAAGGCCGTGGTCACCAGGGTTCGCCCCGAGCACCAGCTCTACGAATCCTTGGGATATTCCTATCCGTCGGGGCATTCGATGGGTGCGGCCGCTCTGGCCATGGGCCTGGCGATCATCGCGACCCGCTCGCAGATGATCCGCGCCGGCTCCATGGACCCTACCGCGGTGCCGCAGCGTCTGCGGTTCCACTGGTCGATGCTTCTGGCCGCGGTGTGGATCCTCACCATGATGTGGTCGCGGACCGCGCTGCAGGTGCATTGGCTCTCCGACACGTTCGCCGGAGCCCTCATCGGCATCTCGGCGGCCGTGCTCGCCGATGAGGTGTGGACGCTGGCAACGACGAAGGCCCGCTCGCCCCTTCCAGAGGGTTGAGCGGGCCTTCGGCCTGTGCGCGCGGCGGTCGCCTCAGACGACCGGACGCCTCAGACGATCAGTCCTCCTGCAGTGAGACGCCGGTGAAGGCCGAAGCATTCACGGCACCGGCGACGGCCTTGACGACCTCGTCGGAGACGACCGAGTCCACGGCGAGCACGGACAGCGCCTCGTTGCTCGTCGAGGCCGGCGAGACCTGCATGCCGGCGATGTTGACGTTGTTCGCTCCCAGGGCCAGGCCCAGCTGACCGATGATGCCGGGACGGTCCTCGTAGCGGAAGATGAGCAGGTTGTCCGTCAGTTCGATCTCGAGCGAGTAGCCGTCGACCTCGGTGAGCTTCTGGACGAGCTTCGGCCCGGTCACGGTGCCCGAGACGGAGATCCGCTGTCCGGTGCTCGTCGTCGCCGTCAGGCGGGTGATGTTGCGGAAGGATTCGCAGTACGGGTCGGTGGTGAGTTCGACGCCGATGCCGCGCTCTTCGGCCAGCAGCGGTGCGTTGACGTAGGACACCTGGTCGGAGACGACGTCCTTGAACAGGCCCTTGAGCGCCGAGAGCTTGAGGACGGAGACGTCCTTGTCGGCGATCTCGCCATTGACCTCGACTTTGAAATGCGTGACCGAGGAATCGGCCAGAGCGTTGACGACCCGACCCAGACGCTCGGCCAGTGGGATGCCCGGACGCACGTCCTCGTGGATGGCGCCGCCGGCGACGTTGACCGCGTCGGGGACGAGTTCCCCCGCCAGGGCCTTGCGCACGGACTTCGCGACAGCCACGCCGGCCTTCTCCTGCGCCTCGTGCGTCGAGGCACCGAGGTGCGGGGTGACGTTGACGGCGTCGAGGTCCATGAGCGCCGAGTGCTCCGGGGGTTCGACGTTCCACACGTCGATGCCGGCTCCGCCGATCTCACCGGACGCGACCGCCTCGGCGAGGGCCTCTTCGTCGATGATTCCGCCGCGGGCGACGTTGACGAACCGGGCGCCGGGCTTCGCGGCCTTGAGCTCTTCGGTGCTGATCATGCCGATCGTCTCGGGCGTCTTGGGCATGTGCACGGTGACGAAGTCGGACACGGCGAGCAGCCCGGGCAGATCGAGGACCTCGACGCCCATCTGGGCGGCGCGGGCCTGCGTGATGTAGGGGTCGTAGCCGACCAGCCGCATGCCGAAGGCCTTCGCCCGTTCGGCCACGAGGCCGCCGATGCGTCCGAGTCCGACGATGCCCAGGGTCTTTTCGTAGAGTTCGACGCCGGTGTACTTCTTCCGGTTCCACTCCCCCGCCTTGAGCGAGGTGTTGCCGGCGCCGAAGTAGCGTGCGGATCCCAGGATGTGGGCCATGGTCAGCTCGGCCGCGGAGATGATGTTCGACGTGGGTGCGTTGACGACCATCACACCCGCCGAGGTGGCTGCGGGGACGTCGACATTGTCGAGTCCGACGCCGGCGCGGGCGATGACCTTGAGGTTGTTCGCAGCCGCGATGGCCTCCGCGTCGACCTGCGTGGCCGAGCGGACGAGGATCGCATCGGCATCGGCGATGGCGGGCAGGAGCTGGGATCGGTCAGCGCCGTTGGTGTGGCGGACCTCGAAGTCTCCTCCGAGAGCTTCGATGGTGGCCGGTGACAGTTCTTCGGCGATGAGCACGACGGGCTTGGGCACTGATTTCCTCCTGTTGCGTCCGGGACGTGTCCATCTTATGAGACTTTGTGAAGGCTTTCACAAGGTCTCAGATTCTGGGAAGACTGCTCAACAGACCGGGCCGGACAGTGGCGAGCCGGTCGACGCCGACCCGCCCGGCCAACACCGGCCCGCCCGGCCGCGCGTTCGACAGACAGCGCTCAGAACCCGTTCGGCGAATACGGTGCTCGGCCGAGGCTGAACATCGCGCTGGCGAGCACTGCGGCCCCCGGCGTCTGCTCGTCGATGCGTCCGGCTCGAGCGAGGATGACGGGGTCGGCTCCGCCGAAGTACAGGGAGCCGAGTTCGGCGATGCCCAACCCCAGATCTGCCGGCGTCGATTCGGACGCGGGAGTCACCTCGGCGCTCTCACCATCCGAGGTGATCGTGAACCGGCCCCCGGCGAGGTCGAGCGAATCGTCGACGTCGATCGTCAGCGTCCCCGGCACGTACCAGGGCCGGGCCTCGAGGGCGGCCTTGACGTCGAGGATACGGATCCAGATGTTGTCCTCGGTGGCCACGGTCTTCACTCGCCGGGAATCGGTGAGCAGCCACGGCAGTGGGGAGTATTCGGCGGATTCGCCGAAGGTCACCCGGGTGGACAGGTCGATGGCGGCGAGGAACGACCACAGGGAGGCGTAGGCGGCATCGGTGACGGCGACGAAGTCGATGATGTCGACCGTCGGCGGGGTCTTCGACCAGCCGGCGAACTTATACGACACGTAGCCGTCGGGTTCACCCTGCTCGTCGAAGTGCAGGGCCGCGCGGACGCCGCGGTCCTCTTCGCCGGTCTCGGTGTTGAGCGCTCCCGTGGCGCGTTCGATGTAGGTCTGCTGGCGCTGCATGGCACCGGGCGAGGTGCGCATGAACCGGTCGTAGATCTCCGGCGCGAGCTCCCGCAGCTCGCTGGGCAGGCACATCTCGACGCGTCGATCGGGTTCGCGGACCATCTTGAACCCGGGCGAGGTGTCGACCTCGATCGCATGCGACCATGTGGCCACGCCGAAACCGAACCGCGAATAGATCCCGCCCTCGGTGGCGGTGAGTGCGGCGAACGGGTAGCCGTTCGCCTTCGCCTCGGCGAGGTCCGTGGTCATCATCGACCGCAGCAGCCCGCGCCGGCGATGCGTCGGGCGCACCGTGATCCAGGTGATGAGGTGCCCGGGCACGAGCCGTCCCCCACCCACGTTGACGAGCTTCTCGAACCACGCGAACGTCGCCACCGGGATCGAGGAGTCCAGCCCGTGCTCGTACTCCTGATCGGCGTAGACGGCCGTGAGGCTGCGCCCGTCGGCGATCGCCCGTTCGACCCGGCCCTTCAGCGCCTTATCGGTCGAACGGACGTCGTGGAAGCCCACGCTCGTCGAGGCGAAATACCCCTTCGTGCGCTCGTCCGGCTCTCCCGTGGACTCGTCGATGGTCGGCTTGAAGTCTTCGAATCTGTAATTCGTCACACATCCACAGTAGTCCAGATCACTTCCCGCGCCCATCTTCTGCCGCCCCATCTTCAACTGCTGGGGATCACTCCCATCGCCGAGGCGGGGCGACAGATCTCGTTCGACGGCACCGAATGAGCGGCCGGAGCGGAGTGTCCGAGCCCGGGAGTCGACCGCACGGGCTCAACGAAAACCGATCGCCCCATCCGCGTGCTCGAACTCACCTCTCCGTCGGCGACAATGCCGCGGGTGCTCGCCTGCCTCGCCGCTACCCGCGCTCCAGCCGTGGTCACAGCCTTGAAAACGGCAGCTGCGGCCCACGGACGATTCCACGGCATCGCTGCCGCTCGACGGCACAGAGGCTCCCCAAACTTTGCCCAGGCGACAATCAGGCGCATAATTGTTGAGCAGTTCGGCGATCCCGAACTCCAGCAAACCATCCGCGACCATGAATCGAAGGACCCCTGGCGTGCTTGAAGACCCACCAGCGCCGAGCCATCGCTCGGACACCGTCTGGTCCCGGCTGCGACGTTCCCGGCCGGCGATGATCGGGCTCGGGCTCATCATCCTCTTCATCGCGCTCGCCGTCCTCGCCCCGGTCTTCTCCGCGATCACCGGCAACAGTCCCTACGCCTACAATCCGGATCTGCTCGGTCCCGACACGTCACCGGCGGGCCACCTCGGCGGCGTCAGCCCGCAGCACTGGTTCGGCGTCGAGCCCCGCACCGGGCGCGACCTGTTCGCCATCGTGTCCTACGGCGCCCAGGTGTCGCTGCTCATCGGATTGGCCGCAACGGTCGTCTCCGTGGCCGTCGGCGTCGCAGTGGGACTCATCGCAGGCTTCTACGGCGGCATCGCCGACCGCCTGCTTTCGCGGCTGACCGACATCATCTTCGGCTTCCCCTTCCTCATCTTCGCCATCGCCCTGTCCGCCACGGTTCCCGCGAGCTTCCCCCGCCCGCTGCTGCTCATCCTCGTCATCGGACTCTTCGGCTGGCCGTCCATCGCCCGCGTCATCCGCAGCGAGACCCTGTCCCTGCGCGAACGCGGATTCGTCCGCGCCGCGGCCGCCCAAGGCACGGGCAGCGGCCGCATCATCGTCCGCGAGATCGCCCCGAACATCCTCGCCACCGTCATCGTGTTCACGACGGTGTCGATTCCGGGCAAGATCGGCGCCGAAGCGGCCCTGTCCTTCCTCGGGGTCGGCGTCAACCCGCCCACCCCCTCATGGGGACGATCGATCTCCGATGCGATCAGCTGGGTCCAGGTCGACCCCATGTACCTCATCGTCCCCGGCATGGCGCTGTTCCTCGTCACGCTCGGGTTCAACATGTTCGGAGACGGACTGCGCGACGCCCTCGACCCTGCAGAGCACGGGAATGAGAACGCGGCGGCAGCCGATCCGATGAGCGCAGGAGGCCAGCCGTGAACCGAGCGAAATTCATCGCCTCCCGCACGATCGGTGCGATTCTCGTTCTCCTCATCATCGCGGCCGCATGCTTCGCGATCTTCTACCTCATGCCTTCGAATCCGGCCCAGTACTCATGCGGAAAACCGTGCTCTCCGGACAGGCTCGCCGAGGTGGAGCGCTACCTCGGCGTCGATCAGGCCTGGTGGAAGCAGCTCTTCGACTTCCTCGGCGGCATCGTCACCGGTCGCACCTTCGGTTCGGGAGCCGCGGCGATCCACTGCGACGCCCCGTGCTTCGGATACTCGTTCCGGCTGCGCGAATCGGTCACCGACCTCATCGTCTCCCGCCTGCCCATCACCCTGTCCCTGACTCTCGGCGCCGCCGTGCTCTGGGCCGTCGGCGGCATCGCCGCCGGTCTCATCGCCTCACTCAGGCGGGGCACCTTCACCGACAGCGCGGTGATGGGGGCGGCGATCACGGGGATCTCCGCACCGACCTATCTGCTCGGCCTCCTCGGCGTCCTCCTCTTCGGGTTCACCCTCAACGTGCTGCCGATCGGCGGCTACATCCCCCTGACCGAGAACCCCGCGATGTGGGCCTTCCACCTCATCCTGCCGTGGGTCGTGCTCGCGATCGCCAACGGTGCGATCTACGCACGACTCACCCGCGGGCAGATGCTCGAGGTGCTCGGCCAGGACTACATCCGCACGGCAAGGGCGAAGGGACTGTCCGAGACCGTCGTCATCGGCAAGCACGGACTGCGCAACCTCGTCGTGCCGCTGACCACGCTGTTCGCCATCGATGTCGGCGGACTCTTGGGCGGGGCCGTGATCACGGAGAAGGTCTTCGCCCTCGGCGGCGTCGGCACCCTGCTGCTCGAGGCCGTCTCCAGCCTCGACATCCAGGTCATCGTCGGGGTCACCCTCTTCGCCGCAGCCATCGTCATCATCGCGAATCTGCTCGCCGACCTCAGCTATTCGCTCCTCGACCCGAGAATCCGGGCGAGCCGATGAGAACATTCTCCGTCTCCGCCCGCAGTCTCACCCCACCTGCCCCTGCCACACCTCAGTTGAGAAGGACCACCATGAAGAGATCAGCGCTCGTCGCGGCCACCCTTGCCCTCGGGCTCGTCCTCACCGGATGCAATGCGAACCCCGAATTGAACGACGATTCGCAGTCCGACACGCTCGGTGAGACCCACAAGGGCGGAACGCTGAGCATCTTCAGCGAGGACCCCGACATCGATTTCGATCCGGGCAAGAGCCAGGGTCTGGCGATCACCTCACTCGGGCTCGTCCTCCGCCGTCTGACCACCTGGGACATCCAGCCGGGCAAGGAGGCGAAGGTCGTGCCCGATCTCGCCACCGACACGGGCAAGGCCAGCGACGACGGCAAGACGTGGACGTTCACGCTCAGGGACGGTCTGAAGTACGAGAACGGCAAGCCGATCACGACCGCCGACATCAAGTACGGCCTCGAACGCTCTTTCTCGACCGAGCTCTCCGGCGGCCTGAGCTACCACAAGTCGATCCTCGAAGGCGGATCGGACTACAAGGGCCCGTTCACAGGCAAGGAACTCGACTCGATCGAGACCCCCGATGAGAAGACGATCGTCTTCCACCTCAACTCCGCCTTCGGCGACTTCCCGTGGATCGCCTCGATGCCCGCGTTCTCCCCCGTACCGAAGGACTCCGACGACCCCGGCAAGTACGGTCAGGACCCCGTCGCCTCGGGTCCGTACAAGGTCGAGTCGAACAAGTCCGGCGCCGAGGCGGTGCTCACCCGCAATGACGAGTGGGACGAGGACACCGACCCCGTGCGCACGGCCGGACCCGACGAGGTCGTGTTCAAGCTGGGGCAGGACGCCTCGGTGACCTCGCAGGCGCTCATCTCCGACTCCGGGGATGCGAAGAACGGCTTCTCCGCAAGCTTCGTGCCCGCCTCGCAGCTCGCACAGGTGCAGAACGACGCGAACGCGAAGTCGCGGCTGGTCACCTCGGGGCCGGGGGCGCTGGCCTACCTCGCGATGAACAACGAATCGAAGGGCCTCGACGACGTCAAGGTCCGTCAGGCGATCAACTATGCCGTCGACAAGAACACGTACCGCATCGCCGGCGGCGGCGAGATCGCCGGCGACTACGCCTCGACGCTCATCACTCCGGGAATCCCGGGACGGCAGGACTACGACCTGTACGAGGCCGATCCGGGCGGCGACGTCGAGAAGGCGAAGTCCCTGCTCAAGGAGTCGGGTGAGAAGCTCGGCACGCTCAAGCTGCTGGTGAAGAACGATGCGACCTCGGTGGCACAAGCCGAGGCGATCCAGGAGGCTCTGGCCCGCGTCGACATCAAGACGACCATCAAGTCCGTCGACACGAACACGTATTCGGCCGATGCCACGGCGAACAAGCCCGATTACGACCTCGTGCTCGGGTCCTGGCAGCCGGACTTCCCCTCGGCCAACGGCAACATCCAGCCGCTCTTCGACTCCTCGCAGATCGGCAACGGCAACTTCAACCTCTCGCGGTATGAGAACAAGGACGTCGACGCTCTCATCGCGAAGGCCACCGAGACGGTCGATCCCGCCGAAGCGCAGAAGGTGTGGGCCGCGGCCGACAAGACGATCATGGAGGATGCGCCGATCGTTCCGCTCATCTACACGAAGAACTCGTTCCTCCACGGTTCGAATGTCGAGAACTTCGTCATCGGCGACTTCCCGGCCTACCCCGTGTACTTCAAGGCTTCGCTGAAGGGCTGAGTGTCGATGGCAGAGATCGCAGCGGCACTGCGCTACGAGGGGCATTCGGTGTCCTTCGGCGCGCGCGAGATCACCCGGGACGTCTCCTTCGACCTCGTCCCGGGCTCGGTCCTCGCCCTCGTCGGCGAGTCCGGTTCAGGCAAATCGGTGACCGCGCTGGCCGCACTCGGCCTCGTGCCGGGGGCGAGCCAGACCGGGTCCGTGATCCTCCACGGTGGTTCGGATGCGGGAGGGGCCGGGCAGTCGGGGTCGGTCGGGCAGTCGGATGAGATGAGCCCTGATGTCGACCTCGTCGGTCTCGATGCGGCCGAACTGCGGCCGATCCGCGGCGAACGCATCGGCGTCGTGTTCCAGGAGCCGATGGGTGCGTTCAATCCGATGTTCCGCGTCGGATCCCAGATCGCCGAGGCGGTCCGTGCCCACGCGAAGGACGCCGGAAGGACTGCCGGAGCCGGAGCTCAGGCACGGTCCGATGCCGAGGCTGAGTCCGGCAGCAGCGCGTCGACCGGACATCGCGTCGCCGCTCAGCTGCGCAAGGTCGGTCTGCGCGAACCGGACCGGATCATACGGGCCTATCCGCACGAGCTCTCCGGCGGACAGCTGCAGCGGGCGATGATCGCGCTGGCGACGATCAACTCCCCGCAGGTCCTCTTCGCCGATGAACCGACGACGGCCCTCGACGTCACCGTGCAGACCGGGATCCTCGACCTGCTGCGCCGACAGGCCGACGAGGGGCAGGCCGTCCTCCTCATCACCCACGATATGGGTGTCGTCGCCGATGTCGCCGATCGTGTGGCCGTGATGAAGGACGGCAGCATCGTCGAAACCGGTGAGGTCGATGCGATCTTCGCCGCTCCGGCCCATCCCTACACGAAGGAACTGCTGGCCGCGGTGCCGAGACTCAGCGCTGTCGACGCGGACTCTGCAGCGGTGGGAGACTCTGCCGTCGTCGGGAACTCTGCCGAGGTGCCCGACCTGGAGGACTCCCCCGACGCGCGCCCCGTTGCGACCTCTCCCGTCGAGACCCACTCCGTCACAACCTCTCCGGCCGCCGAGCTGCGCTCGGCGAGCGTCGTCCATCGCGCTCCCGGTGGGGAACTCCGCGCCCTCGACGACGTTTCCCTCGTCGTTCCGGCCGGGACGATCATGGGCCTCGTCGGCGAATCCGGGTCGGGAAAGTCAACGATCGCGAACGTCCTCACCGGCGGTCAGGCCCTTGCCTCGGGCGAGGCGCTCGTCGCCGGTGAGGCGGTGACGACACGGCCGAATCGTCGGCAGCGTCGGCGCCGCGCGAACATCGGTGTCGTCTTCCAGGACCCGAGGAGTTCACTCAACCCGCGCCGAACCGTGGGCACGCAGATCGCCGAACCGCTGCGCGTCCACCGAGAGCTGCGCACGAAGGAGACGACGGCCCGGGTGCGCAGCCTGCTTGACGACGTCCGCCTGCCTGCCGACTTCGCGGAACGCTACCCGCACGAACTCTCGGGCGGGCAGCGACAGCGAGTCGCGATCGCCCGCGCACTGGCTCTCGACCCCACGCTCCTCATCGCCGACGAACCGACCTCAGCGCTCGACGTCTCCGTCCAGCAGGGAGTGCTCCGGCTGCTCGCCGAACTGCACGAAGCGCACGAGTTCGCCTGCCTGTTCATCAGCCACGACCTCGCCGTCGTCGAACAGCTCGCCTCCCAGGTCGTCGTCCTCAAGGACGGAGCGATCGTCGAGCAGGGTCCGAGCCGGCAGGCGCTCACCGACCCGCAGCAGTCCTACACCCGTGAACTCATCGAGTCCGCACCGATCCCCGACCCGAGGATCCAGGCGGCGAGACGGGCGGCCCGGCTCGCCGCCTAGGGCGGCAGAGTCTCCCCCACGCCCGCCTGCGGACGCGAACGAGCCCCGGACACCAACTGGTGTCCGGGGCTCGTTCTTCCTCACACAGCCTCAGCTGCCCTGCGCGGGGCCGACGTCCGATGGATCAGACGCACAACCTCGGCGAGGGTGAGGATGAGACTCAGCGAGCGGCAGTGCCCTCGGTGTAGTCGTCGTCGCTGTCCTTGAGCCAGGCGAACATCTTGCGCAGCTCACGGCCGGTCGACTCGATCGGGTGGGTCTCTTCCTTCGAGCGCAGCTCCTTGAACTCGGCCGCACCGTTCTTCTGATCGTTCATGAAGCGCTCGGCGAACTTGCCGTTCTGGATGTCGGCGAGGACCGCCTCCATGTTCTTCTTCACGTCAGGGGTGATGACGCGGGGTCCGGAGACGTAGTCGCCGTACTCAGCGGTGTCCGAGATCGACCAGCGCTGCTTGGCGATGCCACCCTCGACCATGAGGTCGACGATGAGCTTGAGCTCGTGGAGGACCTCGAAGTAGGCGATCTCCGGCTGGTAGCCGGCCTCGGTGAGAACCTCGAAGCCGTACTGCACGAGGTGGGAGGTGCCACCGCAGAGCACGGTCTGCTCGCCGAAGAGATCCGACTCGGTCTCCTCGGTGAAGGTCGTCTTGATGCCGCCGGCGCGCAGGCCGCCGATTCCCTTGGCGTAGGAGAGCACGAGGTCCCAGGCCTTGCCCGTGGCGTCGGCCTCGACGGCCACGAGGACGGGAACGCCACGGCCGTCGACGTATTCGCGGCGCACGACGTGTCCGGGTCCCTTGGGGGCGACCATGATGACGTCGACACCCTCGGGAGGCTGGATGTAGTCGAAGCGGATGTTGAAGCCGTGGGCGAACAGCAGTGCGTTGCCGGGCTTGAGGTTCGGAGCGATCTCCGCGTTGTAGATCTCAGCCTGAACCTGGTCCGGGGCGAGGATGACGACGAGGTCGGCCCATTCGGACACCTCGGCGGGGGTGCCGACCTCGAGGCCCTCGGCAGCGGCCTTGTCACGGCTGGACGAGCCTTCCTTGAGACCGATGCGCACCTCGGCACCCGAGTCGCGCAGGCTCAGCGAGTGGGCGTGACCCTGGCTGCCGTAGCCGATGACGGCGACCTTCGTGCCCTGGATGACGGACAGGTCGGCATCGTCGTCGTAATAGCGTTCTGCTGCCATAGTTCTAGCTCCTTCTGAGTTCGGGGTGATGTCCCCATTGTTTCACAGTTCGGTACTGCTGTTCACTTATTGAGATCTCACGCGTTCCACGAAATGGAACGCGAAATCCTTCGCCGAGGCGGCCCAGCTCAGCCGCGCAGGGCACGGTCGGTGATCGACTTCGCCCCGCGGCCGATGGCCACGGTGCCCGACTGCACGATCTCCTTGATTCCGAAGGGTTCGAGGACCTCGCGCAGGGCATCGACCTTGCCGAGCTCTCCGGTGGCTTCGATGCTCACCGAGTCCGGGCCGACGTCGACGATCTTCGCGCGGAACATCTCCACCGCCGAGGCGACCTGCGGCCTGGTCGCCGCATTCGCCTTGACCTTGTAGATGATGTGCGCCCGCCGCACCGAGGACTCGGGTTCGAGCTCGACGATCTTGATGACGTTGACGAGCTTGTTCAGCTGCTTCGTCACCTGCTCCAGCGGCACGTCGTTGACGTCGACGACGACGGTGATGCGCGAGAGCTCGTCGTATTCGGTCACGCCCACGGCGAGGCTGTGGATGTTGAAGCCGCGGCGGGCGATGAGTCCGGTGAAGCGGGTGAGCACACCGGGCTTGTTCTCGACCAGGACTGAGAGTGTGTGCCGGTTGTTCATTCCAGGCCTCCTTCGATCTGAGCCACGGAACGCACCGTGCCGTCTTCATCCGCGTCAGCCTCGGCGATCGCCGCCTCGGCCTCCTCTTCGCCCTCCCCGTCGAATTCGGGGCGGATGCCGCGGGCGTATTCGATCTCGTCGTTCGACACGCCTGCCGCGACCATCGGCCACACCATCGCATCCGGCGGGACCGTGAAGTCGAGGACGACGGGCCGGTCGTTGATCGACAGCGCCTTCTCGATCGCGGCATCGACATCGTCGTTGCGGTCGACCCGCAGTGCCTCACAGCCGTAGGCTTCGGCGAGCTTGACGAAGTCCGGGATGCGGATCGTCTCGTGTCCGGTGTTGAGGTCGGTGTTGGAGTACCGGCCGTCGTAGAACAGTGTCTGCCACTGGCGGACCATGCCCAGGGACGAGTTGTTGATGATCGCGACCTTGATCGGAATGTTGTTGAGCGCGCAGGTCGCGAGCTCCTGGTTCGTCATCTGGAAGCAGCCGTCGCCGTCGATGGCCCACACGACGCGGTCGGGCTGGGCGACCTTCGCGCCCATGGCCGCCGGGACGGAGTAGCCCATGGTGCCGAGTCCGCCGGAGTTCAGCCAGGACTTCGGACGCTCGAACTCGACGAACTGTGCCGCCCACATCTGATGCTGGCCGACCCCGGCGGCGTAGACCGCCTCGGGGCCGGTCAGCGCGGAGATCCGCGAGATCACGTATTGCGGATCGCAGAGTTCGCCGTGCCGCTCGTAGCCGAGCGGGTAGGTCTGCTTGAGGCGGTTGAGGAAGCGCCACCACGGCTCGCGCTGACGTTCGAGGGCCTTGGGGAACTTGCCGCGCAGTTCGTTCAGCATCTCGGCGAGGACCTCGCGGGCATCGCCGACGATGGCGACGTCGACCTCACGGTTCTTCCCGATCTCGGCCGGGTCGATGTCGGCGTGGATGACCTGCGCGTCGGGGGCGAAGGAGTCGAGCTTGCCGGTGACGCGGTCATCGAAGCGGGCACCGATCGCGATGAGCAGATCGGACTTCTGGAACGCGGTCACGGCGGGCACGCTGCCGTGCATTCCGGGCATGCCCAGATGCAGTCGGTGCGAATCGGGGAACGCGCCGCGGGCCATCAGGGTCGTGGCCACGGGGATGTTCGTCGCCTCGGCCAGACGCAGCAGCTCCTTCTCGGCCTCGGAGCGGATGACGCCGCCGCCGATGTAGAACACCGGCCGGGCAGCCTCGGAGATCAGCCGTGCGGCCTCGCGGATCTGCTTGGCATGCGGTTTGAGGACGGGACGGTAGCCGGGCAGCGCCGGCTCCTCGGGCCACACGAACGGTGCGGTGCCAGTCTGTGCGTCCTTCGTGATGTCGACGAGCACGGGACCGGGACGGCCCGTGGTCGCGATGTGGTGGGCGTTGATCAGGGCGGCGGGGATGTCCTCGGCCTTCGTGACGAGGAAGCTGTGCTTGGTCACCGGCATCGTCATGCCCACGATGTCGGCCTCTTGGAAGGCGTCGGTGCCGAGCAGGCTCGAGGCCTGCTGACCGGTGATCGCGAGCATCGGCACCGAGTCCATGTGTGCGTCGGCGAGTGCCGTGATGAGGTTCGTCGCGCCGGGCCCGGAGGTCGCGATGCACACACCGAGCTTGCCCGAGGAGGCCGCGTACCCCTCGGCAGCGTGACCGGCTCCCTGCTCGTGGCGGACGAGGATGTGCCGGATCTTGTCGGTCTCGAACAACGGGTCGTAGGTCGGAAGGATGGTCCCGCCGGGAAGCCCGAACACCGTGTCGACCTCGAGCTTCTCGAGGCTGCGGACGATCGCCTGGGCTCCCGTGAGGACGTCGGGGCCGGCTGCGCGACGAATACTGGACGGTGTGGCGGTGACCGGCGTGGCCGCGGGTTGATTCCCCGTGTCCTTCGCGGTCGAGGGCTTGGCTGCCATCGATTCCTATCCTTCCTAGGTGTCCTTCTCGTCTTCACATGAAAAACGCCCCTCCGGTTTCGGTAGGGGCGCGCGGAACGTGTCGTCTGACAGGCTACGGAAGATCCGCGCGCTGGTGAATAACGACGACAAGAAGGTTGTTCATGGCTCAATAGTTCACCGCGGCGGTCGGGGGTGTCAAACCTCGCAATCTATTGTCTCGGATTATGGGATCATTAAGGCTTGTCAGGTGAGACCGGCACCGAGGTGGCCCGGCCCACATCCGCGAGGGGATCCGGCCCACATCACCGAGGCGGCCCCGCGCAGATCGGTGAGGTGGCCCGGCCCACATCACCGAGGGGGTCCGGCCCACATCACCGAGGCCGCCCCGCTTCCCCGCCAAGCGCGGAATTCAGCGGTGAGAGAAACGGGAAGCCCGGTTGCCGGATCCGTGGATTGTGTCACACCCCACGACTAGGCTTGATCATCGTGCGTCCCCTCTTTCGGTTCTGGCCCGATCTCCGCTCCCGCATCGGCGTGTACGTTGTCGTACTCGTCCTCACTCTGCTGGCCAACGGCATCCAGCTCGTCGTCCCCATCATCACCGGTCACATCATCGACGGCCCGATCGCTCACCGCAACCTGCAGGCGCTCTGGCTGCCCGTACTCGCGGTGCTCCTCATCGGCATCGGCGAGGCAGTCGCCATGTGGGCGCGACGGATGATCGTCGCTCCTGTCGTCTCCGAATGGGAGATCCGCTGGCGAGCGCGCCTGTTCGACCGGCTCCAGTACACCTCGGTGGCCGTCCACGATTCGTGGGAGTCCGGTCAGCTGCTCTCTCGTGCGACGAACGACCTCTCCCAGCTGCGCCGATTCTTCGCGTTCGGTCTGCCGTTCCTGCTCTCGACTCCCGTCGTCATCGTCATCGGCACGATCATCCTCGTCGCCCTGCAGCCGACCTTCGGACTCATTATGATCGTCATGGCGGTGCCGACGATCATCTCGGTCGCGATCTTCGAACGTCGGTACCGGCTGGCCTCCCGCGCTTCGCAGGACGCGGTCGGCGAGATCGCCACCGATGTCGAGGAATCCATCCAGGGCATCCGGATCCTCAAGTCCTTCGGCCGCTCCCCCTGGGCCGCTGAGCGCTTCGGGCTGCTGTCGACGAAGTTCAAGGACCTCGAAATCCGCAAGGCGAAGCTCGACTCGTGGTTCTGGAGCGTGCTCATCCTCCTGCCCACCCTCGCCCAGGTGGCGATCGTCGGCGTCGGCACCTGGGGTGTCGTCGCCGGGTGGACGACGATCGGCACGGTCGTGGCCGGCGTGACCGTCTCGATGGTCATGCGGATGCCCATCGAGATGCTCGGGTTCCTCCTGGCCGATGCGCTCATGGCACTCACAGCGGCCGGGCGCTACTGGGAGGTCATCGACATCCGCCACGACATCACGGACTCCGGCGGCGGCATCGACGATGACCCCGATGTCGGGAAGTACCGCGGTGAGCTGAGCTTCGACGATGTCTCCTTCCACTTCTCCGACACCGAGCGACTGACGCTGACCGGCCTCGATCTGCGGATCGACCCCGGTCAGACGCTCGCCCTGGTCGGGGCCACGGGTTCGGGCAAGACGACGCTCGCCTCCCTGGTCCCCCGACTCCAGGACGTCACGAACGGCGCTGTGCGCATCGACGGCATCGACATCCGCGATCTGCCGGTCAACGAGCTGCGCCACCTCGTCTCGGTCTCCTTCGAGGATCCCATCCTGTTCTCGGCATCGGTCGCGGACAACGTCGTCATGGGCTCGCCCGGGTCGAGCGAGGACGAGATCTGGCAAGCCCTGCAGATCAGTGCCGCCGCGGACTTCGTCGCACGGCTGCCCGACGGCCTCGACACCCAGGTCGGCGAGCAGGGGCTGTCGCTGTCCGGCGGGCAGAGGCAGCGACTCGCACTCGCCCGTGCCGTCATCGGCAAGCCGCGGATCCTCGTCCTCGACGATCCCCTCTCGGCCGTCGACGTCGACACCGAGGATCGGGTGCAGCGAGCGCTGAGGGAGATCCTGCCGGATTCGACGACACTCATCATCGCCCACCGCCCCTCGACGGCGGCCCTGGCCGACGTCGTCGCGGTCCTCGATGAGGGCCGCATCGTCGCTCAGGGTACGCACGAGGAGCTCCTCGAGTCCTCCCCGCTCTATCGGGAGCTCATGGGAGCCAGCGCGGCAGACCCGGGATCGGCCGCCTCGGCGCAGGGAGCCAGCGCGGCAGGTCAGGGGTCGGCCGCCTCGGCGCGGGAAACGAACGCAACAGGACTGGAGGGGGGACGCTCATGAGCATGCCGCGACTCGATCGGGACGACGAGGTCGAGCAGCTGCCGCCGGACATCGCGAAGAAGGCGCGGGCGCTGCTGTGGTCGCTGGTGCGACCGCATCGGGCGATGGCGATCTTCCTGCTCGTCATCGTCGTGCTCACGGCCGGTGCCCTCGTCATCGGCCCGGTGTTCATCGCCCGGGCCCTCGATGAGGGGATTCCGCGGGCGGTCGACGGTGACACCGGGCCGCTCTTCACTGCGGTGGGGCTGTTCATCGCCGCCGCGGTGGCCTCGGCGGTGCTCGCGTTCACCTCGACGAGGCTCGTCGGGATCACGGCACAGAAGATCCTCTTCTCGCTGCGTTCGCGGGTGTTTGCGCACGTCCAGCGGCTCGATCTCGGCTATCACGAGAAGTCGACCTCGGGCCGGCTGGTGTCGCGGCAGACCTCGGACATGGAGTCGGTGCAGCAGTTCCTGTCGTATTCGCTCTTCGACACGGCGCTGGCCGTGCTCCAGATGCTCTTCATCGCGATCACGCTGGTCTGGCTCGACGTGCCTCTGGCGCTCGTCGTCTTCGCCGGGTTCGTTCCGCTGTTCTTCATCACGAAGTCCGCACACTCCTCGCAGCGCAGCGCCTACCGGCGCACGCGCACCTCGATCGCGAAGGTCATCGTCCACTTCGTCGAGACGATGGGCGGGATCCGCGCCGTCCAGGCGTACCGTCGGCAGCCCGACCGTCGGTCGACGCTGAGCGATGAGGACATCCAGTATCGGGATGCGAACACCGACGCGCTGCGCGGAGTCGCCTGGTTCGCGGGCTCCACGCGGCTGGTCGGCAACATCACGCAGACGGTCATCATCGTCGTCGGTGCGTGGCTGGTCATCGAGGACTGGACGCAGGTCGGCGTGCTCGCCGCGTTCATCCTCTATCTGCGGCGGTTCTACGGTCCGCTCGACGAACTCGTGCAGTCGTTCAACCTCTATCAGTCCGCCTCGGCGGCGTTGGAGAAGATCGCTGCGGTCCTCGACGCGGAACCTGCAGTGGCCGAACCGGGCCAGCCTGCTCATCTGCCCGTACGGTCGGGGTCGGCTGGTGCCGGAGGTGCTCCGGAGCCGGGCGCGCCGGCAGGGGCGTCGGCGGGGGCGCCAGCGGAGGCGCCAGCGGATTCGTCGGCCGGCGACACAGGATCGGGGCGCTCACTCGATCTGACCGGCGTCCGGTTCGCCTACGCTGACGGACCCGATATTCTCCCCCGCTTCGATCTGCATGTTCCTGCCGGAGAGATCGTCGCCCTCGTCGGTGCCACCGGCGCCGGAAAGTCGACGCTGGTCAAGCTCGTCACCCGCTTCTACGATCCGAGCGAGGGGCACGTCGCCATCGACGGGATGGATCTGCGTGACCTTGAGGATGCGGAGCTGCGCTCGTCGGTGGTCATGGTCACCCAGGAGTCGTTCCTCTTCGCAGGCACGATCGCCGACAACATCCGCATCGGCAATCCGGCTGCCAGCGACGAGGCAGTCGTCGCCGCAGCTCGCGCCGTCGGCCTCGACGGATACATCCGCCGGCTGCCCGATGGGTATGAGACTGATGTGAAGAAGCGCGGCGGGCGGCTGAGCTCGGGGCAGCGTCAGCTCGTGTCGTTCGCACGCGTGTTCCTCGCCGACCCGGACATCGTCGTGCTCGACGAGGCGACCGCCCACCTCGACATCCCGTCCGAACGTCTCGTCCAGGATGCGCTCGCGACGGTACTCGAGGGGCGGACGGCGATCATCATCGCCCACCGGCTCTCGACCGTCGAGATCGCCGACCGGGTCCTCGTCATGGATTCCGGGCGGATCATCGAGGATGGAACACCGGACGAGCTCATCTCTGGCACCGGCAAGTTCGCGCAGCTGCATCAGGCATGGCGCGACTCGCTCGTGTAACTCTCGTTTGGCCGAGGCGGGCAGTTCCTACTGGCGCCCCGTCGGTGCCAGCTTGGTCAAACTGCAGCAGCTTGGTCCCTGCGCCGAGCTGCTGCAGTTTCACCGAGCTGGAAGTACGAACCGCACTCAGCTACCTGTTGCGCGCCGCTGCGTTCGGCTCCTTACGATCCGCTCGATGTCAGTGAACGTCTGCCGCCGCCACAGATCCTTCCAGAACACTCGGATGACGTGATAGCCCAATGCCCGCAGGCGCCGCTCGCGTTCTCGTTCACGGTCGAACTCTCGCCGATGGTCACGACCATCGAGCGTGTACTTGGCTCGACCGTCGAACTCGATGATCGTCTTCGAGTCACGGTGAGTGAAGTCAGTCCTCGCCACGAAGAAGCCGTTTTCATCGAAGATCTCAACTTGGGGTTCGAAGCCATTCAAGCCGACTTCATACAGGCGGACCGCAACTATGGATTCCCCCGGTGATTCTCGACGACCGTCGGCTAACCCGAGTGCCGTCTCGACTCTCCGGCAACATCGATTCTCATGACAGGTGTCGACAGCCTTCCTCAACTGATCTTTCGTCACCAGTTGCCTTCGCAGAGCATCATCGAGCATGGGAAGACTGACGTCGAGAGCGTAGTCACGAGCAGTGTCGATGAGAGTGCGGGCCTTCGAGGTGACAGTCGTGTCCCCGAGCAGCTCGACATGTTCATCGCAGAGCTCTCTTCGACGAACAATCAGGTGAGTGAACCGGCCGCTGGTGTGGGAACGGATGACCTCTGCTCGCGAGTGCGGAATCTCGACCACCTCCAGCTGCCACAACAGAGCGGCGGAGAGATGCGAGAAGACTTCGCCCTTTGCTTCCGAATTCTCTTCCGCCCGCCGGTTGACGAGATCGGCCCGCGTCCGGATCAATATCTTCACGCGCTCGATGGCATCCCGCTTGTCCCCCAGCCAGGCGAGCTCATCGGCATCTCCGTCGGCCAATGGAGTCCAGATCTTCGCATGACCAGGATCCGCACATATACCTTTCACGGCGAACCGGCCGCGGGCGATGCGTTCCAGACAGCAACCAACAGCTGCGCGAATCTCGCGGTCTGAGAGCCCAAGGCGCCGAAGCTCAGTCGTCACGAAAACCTGATACATTATATTAGTATGTATCAAATGCCATCAAACGTCAATATAATGCGTTAAGAAGATTGGCGGGCTCTGTCAGGGCAAAACTCGCCGCGCCTCAGCAGCTTGGTCAAACTGCAGCAGCTTGGCCCCTGCACCGAGCTGTTGCCGTTTCACCGAGCTGGAACGAAATCAGTCGAGGATCGACACCTCCGACACGCTCATCTGGATCTTCGGCGGTCTCATCGTCGGCAGCTGCTGCAGCTGGATCGGCCGACGCCGGAAGCTCAAGAAGAAGCTCTGCGAGCAGGCCGGCTGACACCCCTACTCCACCACGAGCGGAACGAAGCGGTAACGGCCGTGACGGGTGACCTCGGCGCTGCCGATGTCCTCTCCCCGCCGCTCGACGCGCAGCATCTCCTCGCCGACAGGAATGACCATCACTCCCCCGACGGCCAGCTGGTCGACAAGATTATCCGGCAGATGATCGGTCCCCGCTGAGACGAGGATCCGGTCGAAGGGCCCGCGCTCCGGCGCCCCGAGGACACCCGGACGCGCCTGAACGAACTCGACCGGCGCAGGAGACTGAGCGTCCGTTCCTGGCCCGAGACCCGCCTCGGCGAAGGAATCCTCGACGGCTCCCCGCGCCCGCGCGATCAGCTCCGCATGACGCTCAACTCCGATGATCCGCCCTTCGGGCCCGACGATGACGGCGAGCAGCGCCGCGGTCCACCCCGACCCTGCACCGACGTCGAGGACCGAGTCGCCGCACTCCGGCGCGAGGAGGTCGAGCATGTCAGCGACCGTGCTCGGTTGGGAATTCGTCTGGCCCCAGCCGATGTCGAGCGGCACATCCGCAATCGCCCACGCCCGCTGATCCTGCGGCAGGAAATGCTCCCGCCGGACACATTCGAATGCCCGATCGACAGCGACCGCCTTCACTGTGCGGTTCATCTCGGCCTCCTCGTCGAGTCCGGTATGTGATGCTTCGACCATACTCCTCGCCGATGAGCGCGGGAAGACGGTCGCGTATCGTTGTTCCGTGACTCAATCCGATCTTGCCCGCGCGCAGAGCCTCATCACCTCGATTCCCGACTACCCCGAACCGGGAGTGATCTTCCGCGACATCTCCCCGCTGCTGGCCGACGGCCCGGCGATGCGAGCCGTCACCGAGGCACTCATCGAACCCTTCGACGGACAGTTCGACATCGTCGGCGGGCTCGAGGCCCGCGGCTTCCTCTTCGCCGGCACCATCGCGGCGATGACCGGAGTGGGCATCCTTCCCATCCGCAAGGCGGGCAAGCTGCCGAAGCCCGCGGCCGCGGTCTCCTACTCCCTCGAGTACGGCACCGCGACGATCGAAGGACCCGATGTCCTGGAGGAGGGCGAGCGCGTCCTCCTCGTCGATGACATCCTCGCCACCGGCGGAACGCTCACCGCCGCACAGTCGCTGGTGGGCGACCTCGGCGCCGAGGTGGTCGGATCGGCTGTGGTTCTCGAGCTCACCGAGCTCGGCGGTCGGAAGCTCACCGGCGACGTCCACGCGGTGTTCGCGGACTGAGGCGGCTTCCCCCTTAGCGGCACGTGTCGTAGGTGTCGCGCAGCTGATCCTGAATGGTTTGAGCCGACTGGGTCAGCTGCCCCTCGGAGTCCTCGTCGTACTCGCACCCGCCGACGTTGACGATTCCGCCGGACGCGGAGTCGAACTGACCGGTCGGGTCGGCCCCCTCCGCCCAGGAGAAGTTCCATGAGTTGGTCGTCGTGGACGCTATGCGGTCGATGATTCCCCTCAGACGAATGACCTCATCGGGGCCGGCCGGGACCACCGCGACAAACGACGACACCTGGTCGCCATCGATGTTGAGTCGATTCAACGACGTGCGCAGAGGATCGAACACCGATTCCAAGCGCTCCTGTCCCTGTTCCGAGAAAGGGAACGCCACATACCAGTCGACGCCGGAGGTCTCCCTCGTCCTCAGCTGGAATTCTTCGGATCCGAACTGTGCCCTCGCCGCGGAGAGAGTCTGAAACGCGTCCGTCCCTGAGTCACGGACCTCCAAGGAGTCGTCGAAATCCACGTCGTCCGACTGTTCGCTCCAGTTCACCTCGTCGACGGACAAGGCTGTCGACATCTCAAGAAGCCGCGGCACCTTCGCCGCCATGATGTCGCCGTTCGTGGTATCGCTGACCTTGATGATGCGGCCCGCCATGTTGAGGCTCAGGTTCTGGGTGTAGCGGTCGAATTCGTCGCCCGTCTCCAGGTCGAGTGCGGCGGCCACCTCGGTGGCCTGGGCAGTGTTCGCCCCGGCGTCCATCGTCACCCTGTAGGTGATCGACCTGCCGGAATCGAACCCGTTCTGATACGAGGTCTCGACCTCCTCGACGCCTGGCGACGCGGACAGCACTCCGCCGATGTCGTCAGCCCTGCTGCTGAGGTCAGGACTCGTGCAGCCGGAGATGCCGAGGGTCAGCGCAACCGCAGCGATCATCACCGCTCCGACCCTGGCCCACCCGGCGAACCGGGGCTGTCTGCTCATCATGCTTCGAACCTATCGAAAGTCTCGCGGTCTCGGTGGTCGAACCTGTTCCAGCCTCGGCACAGGATTACCCGCTCAACGGCGGGCCGCCTCGGTGATGGATTTTCCCTTGACTGTCTCCGATGATCGCTCACGGCGGAATCGGTCTCGGGAATGCTCGCGGCCGGGTTCGTCGTTGTAGAGTCGCAGGGGCACCGACCGCGGGTGCCCGGCACCGCGACGACGTCCCACCGGACGTTGACGAGGTCCCAGCGGACGCCCCCGCGGACCATTCCAACCACAGTGATGAAAGGCGGCACCATGACCGTTCCCACACTCACCCTCAACGACGGCAAGACCATCCCTCAGCTGGGCTTCGGCGTGTTCAAGGTCGATCCCGATGAGACCGAACGCATCGTCACCGATGCCCTCGAGGTCGGCTACCGCCACATCGACACCGCCGCCGTCTACGGCAACGAGGAAGGTGTGGGCCGCGCGATCGCGAAGTCCGGCATCGCCCGGGACGAACTGTTCGTGACCACGAAGCTCTGGAACGACCGCCACGGCGCCGAGGAATCGAAGCGGGCCCTGGGCGAGAGCCTCGAGAAGCTCGGCCTCGACCACGTCGACCTCTACCTCATCCACTGGCCGACCCCGGAGAACAAGAACTCCGTGGAGACCTGGGAGGCCTTCCCCGGCTACCGCGATCAGGGCCTGACCACGTCCATCGGTGTGTCGAACTTCGACTACCGCTTCCTGCCCGAGATCCTCGACACCGGCATCATCCCGGCCGTCGACCAGATCGAGGTCCACCCGCAGTTCCAGCAGGTCGACACCCGTCCGCTGCTGGCCGAGCACGACATCAAGATCGAGGCCTGGGGCCCGCTCGGACAGGGCAAGGTCGACTACGCCTCCACCGTCATCGGCGAGATCTCCTCCGCACACGAGAAGTCCTGGGCACAGGCCATCATCCGCTGGCACCTGCAGAAGGGTCACATCGTCTTCCCGAAGTCGAACAACCGTGACCGCATGGCCCAGAACTTCGATGTCTTCGACTTCGAACTCACCGACGCCGAGGTGGCCTCCATCGATGCGCTGGAGAACGGCGGCCGCGTCTCGGCCGATCCCGCCGAAGTGAACTGAGCACTGGTGACATGGGCTGAGCGCTGGTCGCGTGCGCTGAGCGCTGGTCGCGTGCGCTGAGCGCATAAGCTGAGCCCGCCGAGGCGAGTTCAGTTCTGGTGATCGACAGTCACGAAGCCGCCGGAGAGTTCCGACTCTCCGGCGGCTTCGTCGTTGCCTGGTGGGTGCAGCAGCGGCGCCTGACGAGGCTGACGGTTCTGGTGCGTGGCCTCGCCGTTCAGGTGAGTACGCGGATCGGCTCCCCCGCCGTCCACGCAGCGATGTCTTCGACCGCCTGGGTGAAGAAGATCCGATACGTGTCCTCGGTGACATAGCCCAGATGCGGAGTGAGCACGGTCCGCGGGGTGCTGCGCAGACGGTGGTCGGACGGCAGCGGTTCGAGGTCGTGGACGTCGAGTCCGACGCCCCGGATCCGTCCCGCCTCGAGGGCTTCGATGAGTGCTTCGGTGTCGACGAGGCCCGCTCGGGAGGAGTTGACGAGGATGCTGCGAGGCTTCATGAGCTCGAGCTCGTTTGCCGAGACCAGGCCCTGGCTGCGCTCGCTGAGTTTGTAGTGGATGGTGACCACATCGGCGGTGGAGAACAGCTCCTCCTTGCTCACCGCTCGCACGCCGAGGCCTTCGGCCCGATCCGCGTCGAGGTTCTGACTCCAGGCCACGACGTCCATTCCGAAGGCCGCACCCACGCTCGCCACCTTTGCACCGAGGCGCCCCAGACCGACCACGCCGAGGCGGTGTCCGTCGAGGTCTCCCCCGACCGTGGTCTGCCATCCACCATTGCGCACCGAGGCGTCCTCGGCCGGGATGCTGCGCAGGACAGAGAGGATGAGTCCCCAGGTCAGCTCCGGAGTCGCCGAGGTGGTCGATTCGGTCCCGCAGACGATGATCCCCTGGCCTCGGGCCGCCTCCAGATCGATCGAGGCGTTGACCCGCCCTGTGGTCACGAGCAGTCGCAGGTCCGGCAGTCGGGAGAGTCGACCAGCGGTGAACGGCGTTCTCTCGCGCATGGCCACGACCACCTCGGCGCCGGCGAGCGTCGCGACCAGGTCTTCGTCGTCGACAATGGGACGGGACACGAACTCGACCTCGGCATCGAGGACGCTCCAGTCCGCGAAGTCGGCGGCCACCTGCTGATAGTCATCGAGTACGACGATGCGCATGCTGTTCCTCCTGGATCCGTGTGGCCTCCATCGTAGAGCCGATAGGCTGAGCAGGTGAGTGCACCCATCGTCCTGAGACAACGCAGCGGCCCCGTCATCACCATCATCGTCTGGGCTTTCCTCGCCTACCTCCTCGGCGATGCTCTCGTCCGCGGCGCCTGGGACACCGTCGGCAGGTTCGGTCCTGCTCTGCTCCTCATCGGCTGGCTCGCCTTCGTGGTGCTGTGGCGACCAGGGCTCATCGTCGGGCAGGAGCGGGTCGAAGTCCGTGAGGTCCTGCGCACGACGACACTGCCCTACGTTCGCATCCGGGATATCCGGCTGAGTGCCACCGTCACGATCGAGACCGCCTCGGCGAATGGCCGAACGAGTACGATCCGTCCGTGGAACGCTCCGGGCATGCCCCGCCGGAAGATCGATTCGGGTCTGACCGGAGGAACCCTGCCGGAGTCACTGCCGAACCACCCGTCGTTCGAACTCCACCGCCGTTGGGAACAAGCTCTGGCCGACGGCCGATCGACGTCGCAGAAGGACACAACTGCGCACGGCGCAGGATCGAGCGATGACGTCGACCTCCGCTGGAATCTCGGTGTCATCGGGGTCACCGTCGTCCTCGTGCTGCTGGTCATTGTCGGCTTCCTCTGAGCGGACGGACTCTTCCCGGCGAACACAGACCGGCCCCGTGGGGAACGTGATCCCACGGGGCCGGCGGTCTTCGGTGGCGTCAGACGATCAGTGACTCACTTCTTGAAGCCGATCGTCGTCCAATCCGGTGACTCGAGCTGACGCGGACCGAGGTTGACGACGTCGTTCCGCACGCCCCACACGTAGGGAGTCGGGTAGAACGGAATGAGCGGCTTGAGCTTGAGCACCTCGGCATCGCCTTCGTTGGCCAGCTTCTTCGCTTCTGCCAGATCGAGGGTCTTCGTCGCGGCCTTGAACTTCTCACCGATCGCGTCACTGGAGATCTTCGAGTGGTTCTGCTCCGAGTCCGCGGGGTAGAACAGGTTCGAACCTGAGGAGATCGGGAAGGCCGTTCCCTCCCAGGTGAAGGTCGCCATGTCGAAGTTGCCGTTGAGCACGTGATCGGCGAAGTACGCGGCCACAGGCACGGTCTCGATCTCGATCTTGAAGCCGATCTCGTTGAGGTCCTTCATGATCTGTTCGGCACGCTGCGCGTTCGACGCGGTGTCTGCGGGAACGACGATCTTGAATTCGAGCTTCTCACCGTCCTTCTCACGCACTCCCCCGTCGCCTTCCTTCCAGCCGGCGTCGTCGAGGATCTTCTTCGCAGCATCCTGGTCGAAGTCGAGGCTGCCGTCGGTGTTGTCCTGGTAGCCTTCCTGCCCGGGCATGAAGGTGACGTTGTTGACCAGGGTCACGGGCGCTTCGACCGGTCCGATGGCGGCCTGCGCAATGGCTTCACGGTTGATCGCGTGGCCGATGGCATCCCGGACCTCCTGCTCCTTGAGCGCGCCCTTCTCTGCGTTCATCGTCACATGAGTCCACTGCATGCCCTGCGACTTATAGATCTCACCGTCTTCGCGTTTGCCGGCGGTCTTGTAGGAGTCACCGTCGGTTCCCACATCAACGAGGTCGATTTCTTTGTTCGCATAGGCCTGGGCCTGCTGCGCCTGCGAGACGACCTTGAAGATCACCTTGTCGAGCTTGGGCTCCTGACCCCACCATTTGTCGTTCTTGACCATCGTGATGACGCCCGACTTATTGTCGACTTTGTCGGCCTTGTACGGACCGTTCGAGGGCAGGACCTTCTTCGTGTAGTCCTTGTTGAACGCGTCGACGTCCTCAGCGATCTCATCAGGAAGATAGGCGCCGATGTAGTTCGGCCAGTCGATATTCGGGGTCTTGAAAGTGACCTTGACGTCGTGCTTGTCCTTGCCGGACTCGATCTTCTCGATGTCCTCATAGCCCTTGGTCGACGCGACCTCGAACTCTTTGTTCTCACCGTTCTGCGTTTTCCAGAACGCTTTGTAGTCGTCGACGTCGATCGGCGTGCCGTCTTCCCAGACGGCGTCCTTGTTGAGCTTGACGTCGATGACCAGCGGGTCCTTACTGGCGATCTCGACGCTCTCGGCGTAGTTCTTGTCGACTTCCCAGGTGCCGTCGTCCTTGATCTTGATCGGTCCGCCCAGCGAGGTTCCGTAGAGATTGTTATTGTCCACGTGTGCCCCGTCGGCGTGGTAGTAGTTGAGGCTTGCGGGGATCTCGGTCATCGGATAGGTCAGAGTGCCGCCATCCTTGACCTCGTCGTATCCGGCCTTCTGGTAGTCAGAACTGGGCAGGCCGGAGATCTCCTTGTCGGCCTTGTCGCTGTCGACTCCGCCGGAGTCCTTGTTCGCCTGCTGACAGCCGGACAGTGCCAGGCCCAGTGCAGCGGTCGCGGCGACGACCATTGTCGCCTTCTTCCTCATTCTCATGAGTTCCTCATTTCCTGTGTGGTGTTACTCGAAGTGGTTGTGTGGGGAGAGCTCAGGTCGCGGAGTCGAAATCCGAGGTCCATTCCGCGTAATGGCAGGCGACCAGATCGCCGTCCACCGGGCGTGGTCGGGGGTCCTCGGTCAGACACTCCTGTCTCTCGCTGTCGGGCAGCAGGGTGAACAGCGGACACCGAGTCCGGAAATTGCAGCCGGAGATCTCGTCAGTCGGGCTGGGCAGGTCGCCGGAGAGCAGGACCCTTTCCCGCGAACGTTCGACGACCGGATCCGGCACCGGAATCGCCGACATCAGAGCCCTGGTATAGGGATGTCGCGGCTGGCGATAGAGCGCGTCGGACTCGCCGTATTCGACGATCCGTCCGAGGTACATCACTGCCACGTAGTCCGAGATCTGCCGAACGACCGCGAGGTCGTGGGCAACGAAGAGATAGGACAGTCCCAAGCTGTCCCGCAGGTCCTCGAGCAGGTTGATGACGCCGGCCTGCACGGAGACGTCGAGCGCGGAGACCGGCTCGTCGAGAACGAGCAGCTTCGGGTTGGTCACCAGGGCTCGCGCGATGCCGATGCGCTGACGCTGACCGCCCGAGAACTCGTGCGGATAGCGTTCTGCCATCGACGCATCGAGCCCGACGAGTTCGAGCATCTCGGCGACCTTGTCACTGCGTTCCTGTGCCGGAACCTTGTGCACGGTCAGCGGCTCGGCGATGACTTCTCCCACCGGCAGTCGGGGGTCGATCGCGGCCATCGGATCCTGGAACACCACTTGGACGTCTTTGCGCATGGCCAGGCGCTCGCGTTTGCTCAGATCCGCAACGTCGACTCCGTTGATGACGAGTCTGCCCTCCTGCGGAGCCACCATCTCGAGCACTTCGCCGATGGTCGTCGACTTGCCGCACCCGGATTCGCCGACGAGGCCGAGGGTCTGACCCGCTCTGATCTCGAGATCGATGCCGTCGACGGCTTTGACAGTGCCGATCTGTCGCTTGAATACCGCTCCTTTGAGAAGTGGGAAGTGCTTCTGCAGACCGGTGACCTCGAGGATGTTCGGTGCCTGATCGTCCTTCACGCGCTTCGCCACCGGCTCCGGCCGTGGATAGATGTCCTTGGCCAAAAGGTCCCCGCGAGCGATCTCGTCTGCGCGATGACAGGCCGCAGTGACTCCTTCGACGCCGTGTGTGACGAGTTCGGGTTCGACCTCACCGCAGACGTCGAGGGCGATCGGGCAGCGTGGGGCGAAGGGGCACCCCGGCGCCAGATTCGACAGTGACGGCGGCTTGCCCTCAAGCGGGACGAGCCGTTGGGTGCCGGCGGTCGCGAGGTTGGGCACAGAGCGCAGGAGCCCGGTCGTGTACGGCATCTGCGGGTTGCCGAAGACCTGATTCACTCCCCCGGTCTCGACGAGCCGACCCGCGTACATGACCGCGATCCGATCGGCATTTCCGGCGACGACGCCGAGGTCGTGAGTGATGAGCACGATCGCGGCGCCGGTGATCTCACGGGCCTTCTGGAGCACCTCGAGGATCTGCGCCTGAATGGTCACATCCAGTGCCGTGGTCGGTTCATCGGCGATGATGAGATCCGGGTCGTTGGCGATCGCGATGGCGATCATCGCCCGTTGGCGCATACCGCCTGAGAACTCGTGCGGATAGGACTTCACCCGCCTTTCGGCACCGGGGATGCCGACGATCCTCAGCAGCTCGATCGCTCGATCGTTCGCGGCCTCCTTCGACAGACTCGGGTCGTGGATGAGCAGTCCTTCGGAGATCTGCTCGCCGATCGTGTAGACCGGGGTCAGAGCCGACAGCGGGTCCTGGAAGACCATCGCGATCTCACGACCGCGCAGCTTGGACATCTGATGGTCGTTCATGTCCAACAGCGATTGACCGCGGTAGCGGATCGAACCGGTGATCTCGGCCGTCGACGGGAGCAGACCCATCACAGCCATCGAGGACACCGACTTGCCGGAACCGGATTCGCCGACGATGCCGAGGAACTCTCCGGGCTTGACCTCGTAGTTGACCCCACGCACGGCCTGGACATCGCCCTTGGGGTTGGGGAAGGTCACTGTCAGGTCCTTGACCTCGAGGATCGGAGCTTCCGCCCTCACCGGCTGCAGGTCGATATCGAGAGTTTCAGTCACGGTTGACTCCTGAGGTCGGATCGATCGCATCACGCAGCGCATCGGCCATCAGACTGATGGCGAAGAGCATGAGCACGAGGACACCGGCGGGAAAGACGAACAGCCACGGCCGCGTCGCAGCTGCCCCGGATCCCTCGGCCAGCAGTGTGCCGATCGAGACGTCCGGCTTCTGGATGCCCAGGTTGAAGTAGCTCAGAGACGTTTCGGCGATGATCGCCGAGACCACGCCCAGGGTGGCATCGACGATGAGGATCGACGCGACATTGGGAATGATATGACGGCTGAGGATCTTCGGGGTCGAGACTCCCATGTAGCGAGCGGCACGAACGAAGTCGCGATCCTTGATCGCCTTGGTCTGATTGCGCACGACCTGGGCCATGATCATCCATCCGAAGAGCACGAGGAAGACGACGATGGCCATCCAAGACAGCTGCCGCAGCAGCGGTGCCATGAGCACGAGGATGAAGAACGAGGGCAGCACCAGCAGGAGGTTGATGAACCACACGATGACTGCCTCGACGCGACCGCCGAAGTAGCCGGCCGCGGATCCGATGATCGCCGCGAGAATACTCGCACAGGGACCGGCGATGATGCCGATGAGCAGCGACTTCTGCAGACCGACCACGGTCTGGGCGTAGATGTCCTGGCCGATGGTGTTCGTCCCGAACCAGTGCTGAGCGCTCGGGCCCTCGTTGAGGGCGAAGACGTCCTGGTCGGTCGGAGAGTAGATGTTGATGGTATTGCCGAACAGCGCGAAGAGCACGAAGAAGGCGAGCAGAATGCCTCCGACCCAGAAGCGGGGTGTTGATCGCAGGCGACGCCAGATGAGGATCGTTCGGGATGTCGGCTTCGACCGCTTCGACACCTCCTCGGTGTCGGGTTCGGTGGAGATCGGGATGTCTGTGGCCATGTCAGATCCTCACTCTCGGGTCGAGTGCGGCATAGAGGACTTCGGACAGGGTCGAAGCCAGGAGTGTGAGCACTGCGACGAAGAGGACGGAGCCTGTTGCTCCATTGATGTCGGATTGCAGGATCGAGTTGATGGTGAACTGGCCCATGCCGTTCCAGGAGAAGACCACCTCGAGCATCGATGAGCCCGCGACGAGAGTGCCGAACGCATAGGCGAAGTACGTCGACATCGGGATCAGCGCAACGCGCACACCGTGTTTGATCAGCGCGGTCTTGCGCGTTCGGCCCTTGGATCTGGCGGTGCGGATGAAGTCCGAAGCGAGCACGTCAAGCATGACCGAGCGCTGATAGCGGGAGTATGTCGCTGCCCCCATGAGTACGAGCGCCAGAGTGGGAAGCAACATGTGCGATAACTGGTCAGTGAACCACGGGACGAAGCCAGGATCGATATTCGCCGAATAATCACCGGAGAATCTGATGAGGGTGGTGCCGACCATATTGTTGAAACCGGTGGCCAGGATCATGAGGATCACGCCGATGACGAATGTCGGGGTGGCGATGATGAGATACGACGCATAGGTCACGGTCTGGTCGGAGGCCTTGTATTGTTTGACCGCACCCCAGACACCGAGGACTACGCCGAGGAGTGCACCGAGGATCGATCCGATGAGCAGCAGCTTGAGGCTGACCCCGGCACGGACGAGGATCTCCTGGAGCACCGGCGAATTGTGAATCGTCGTGCCGAAGTCGCCGTGGAGGAAGATCTTGGTCAGCCAGTCCCACGTCCTCTCGAGGATGGGCACATCGGGATTCGTGCCGTGACCATTGAGAATGGACTGGATCGAGGCCTCGGACAAGGGCGGATTCTGCCCGCGATAACGGGAGGCCGGATCCATGAACGAGCTGGAGACGATGTAGGCGGTGACCGTGGCGATGAACGCCAGGATGAAGTAGTTGACGAACCGCCGAAGAACGTATTTGCCCATCGTGTCGATTACGACGCGGAGCTCGACCGAACCTCACCGTGGGCAGCGGAATGGTGCATGGGACCGGGGAACTGAGTATAGATCTCTTTGCGGATCGGGAAGACGGTGTGAATCATCAGCAATCAAGGTTCCTTTGGAATATGCGGTGCCCAGATCAATCTTTATGCACGAACCCTCAATGGTTCTTCATAAATGACTGAACGTAAGTTGCACTGTATCCCGCTGTGACCCGTCACACAAACTTCCCTTGCAGTATTTACGTTGCCGGCAAGGAGAAATCCGCATGATCTCGGGCGACACGCCGATGTAACTTTCCGGTAACTGCAGTGCCGTTCGACGGTCTCTCAGAAGGATCCGCGCCCGTCGAAAGATCACCTGACCACGAACTCACGACCACGCGGGCACACAATCGCCGAGGCGGTGCAGACCATTCGTCTGCACCGCCTCGGCGATGGTTCTGCTCTGCTCGCTCAGCCCCGCTTTCGGAACCTCACACGGGCGTGGAACGGTGAGTGATCAGAAGCAGACCGCACCCTTCGAGGCCGACTGCACGAGCTTCGCGTACTTGCCCAGCACGCCCTTGAGGCGGTGGTTCTCGGGGATCGTCCACGACTTGCGACGTTCGGCCAGGACATCCTCGTCGACGTGCAGCTCGATCGATCGCGCGGCGATGTCGACGGTGATCTTGTCCCCGTCCTCGACGAGCGCGATCGGCCCGCCGTCGACAGCCTCGGGGGCGATGTGACCGATGCACAGGCCCGTCGAGCCGCCGGAGAACCGACCGTCGGTGAGCAGCAGGACGTCCTTGCCGATGCCCGCTCCCTTGATGGCGCCGGTGATCGCGAGCATCTCACGCATTCCGGGTCCGCCCTTGGGGCCCTCGTAGCGGATGACGACGACGTCGCCCTTCTTCAGCTCGCCGTTCAGCACGGCGTCCATGGCCGGCTGCTCCTGGTTGAAGACCCGGGCGGTGCCCTCGAAGACGTCGGCGTCGAAGCCGGCCGACTTCACCACGGCACCCTCGGGTGCGAGCGAGCCCTGGAGGACGGTGAGCCCGCCCGTGGCGTGGATCGGGTTGTTGAGCGCGCGGAGGATCTTTCCATCGGGGTCCGGCGGGTTGATCGATTCGAGATTCTCGGCCACCGTCTTGCCGGTCACCGTCAGGCAGTCGCCGTTGAGCAGTCCGGCGTCGAGGAGAGCCTTCATGATCACGGGAACGCCGCCGATCTTGAAGACGTCGTTCATCACGTACTGACCGAAGGGCTTGACGTTGCCCAGGTGCGGGACTTTGTCGCCGATGCGGTTGAAGTCGTCGAGCTGCAGCTCGACGCCGGCTTCGTGGGCGATCGCGAGCAGGTGGAGCACCGCGTTGGTCGATCCGCCGAAGGCCATGACCACGGCGATCGCATTGTGCAGCGATTCGCGGGTGATGATGTCCTTCGTCGTGATGCCCTGCCGCAGCAGGTTGACCACGGCCTCGCCGGACTTGCGAGCGAACATCGTGCGGTTGCGGTGGATGGCCGGCGGGGCGGCCGAGCCGGGCAGGGACATGCCCATAGCCTCGGCGGCAGAAGCCATGGTGTTCGCCGTGTACATGCCGCCGCAGGCGCCCTCACCGGGGCAGACGGCGCGCTCGATGGCGTCGACGTCCTTCTGGGACATGGTGCCGGCACGGCAGGCGCCGACGGCCTCGAAGGCATCGATGAGGGTGACTTCCTTCTCCGAGCCGTCCTCCATCTTCGCGGTTCCGGGCATGATCGAACCGTTGTACAGGAACACGCTCGAGAGTCCGAGGCGAGCCGAGGCCATGAGCATTCCGGGAATCGACTTGTCGCAGCCGGCCATGAGGACCGAACCGTCGAGGCGCTCGGCGCTCATCACGGTCTCGACGGAGTCGGTGATGACCTCGCGGGAGACCAACGAGTAGTGCATGCCCTCATGCCCCATCGAGATGCCGTCGGAGACGGAGATGGTGCCGAATTCCAGCGGGTAGCCGCCGGCCTCATGGACACCCTCTTTGGAGGCCTGACCAAGGCGTTGGAGGGACATGTTGCAGGGGGTGATCTCGTTCCACGAGGTGGCGATCGCGATCTGGGGCTTCACCCAGTCGTCATCACCCATCCCCACGGCGCGCAGCATGCCGCGGGCGGCAGTGGCTTCGAGCCCGTCGGTGACGTCGCGGGAACGGGGTTTGATGTCGGGAGTGGCGGTGTCTGAATCGATGCTCATGCAGGCATGCTACGCCCGATTTCAGCATCCGCACGCCCGACTCTCGCATGATGGAACCCCTCCTGGGCACCATGCGAGAACCGAGGTCAGAGGCGGTGATCCGGGCCCGCTTAGGTCAGATGGACGTAACCTATTCTTCCCGGTTCATCGACTGTCCGTCCGGCTCACCGGCCGTCCGTCCGGCTCATTGCTCCCGGGCACTCACACGCTGATGAGGTTGACCGGCTGCTCTCCGTCGTTGATGCGGCGGACCTGTTCGGCGAGGATCTTCACGACCCGGGGCTCGAACGCCGAGGTGTCCCCGCCGACATGCGGGGTGATGAGCGTGTTCGGAGTCCCCCACAGCGGATGGTTCTCCGGCAGCGGTTCGGGGTCGGTGACGTCAAGCGCTGCGTGGAGTCGCCCGGTCGACAGCTCCGCCACGAGCGCATCCGTGTCGACGACCTTGCCGCGGGCGACGTTGACGATGAGAGCATTGTCCGGCAGTCGGCTGAGGAAGTCGGCATCGACGAGGTGGTGCGTGCCGTCGTTGAGCGGGGTGATGAGCACGACCACCTCGGTGTGGGGCAGCAGGGTCGGGAGTTCGTCGACGCCGTGGACCTGTCCGCGCTCGTCCTCGCGGGCACTCGAGGCCACACGGGTGAGCTGCACCTCGAACGGATCGAAGCGATCAGCGATGGCCGCGCCGATCTCACCGACACCGATGACCATCACACGTCGGTCCTGCAGGGAGCGGTAACGCTGATGCGCCCAGTTCCGCGACACCTGCGATCGCACCGCGTCGTCGATGCCGCGCAGACTGGCCAGGGTGAGTGCGAGCGCGAGTTCGGCGGTGCCTCCCGTGTGCACTCCCGAGGCAGTCGCGACCTGGATGCCGCGTTCGGGCAGGTGGGCGACGGGATCATAGCCGGTGGTCTGGGTGACGACGAGACGGAGATTCGGCAGCTCGTCGAGCATTTCGATGGTCGGCCCCGAGTCGAGGTAGGGCAGGACCACGACGTCGACGTCATCGCGGCTGAGCTTGGCCGATCGTTCTGCGTCGGAGAACACGACGAGGTCGACGTTCGCTCGCTGGTGGGCCGGGATCCGTGCGATCACCTGATTGCGGAGTTCGGTGGTCGGGAAGGCGATGGTGGTGAGGGACATGCCCTCATTGTGGCACGCTGTCCCCGGTGTCGCCGAGACTCTCGTCACAATGAGATGCGGGCGCAGGCGGAACGTCGAACCGTACCCCCAGGTCGGGCCGCGCGATCGCACGCCTGCCTCACTCCGGCAGTGCGCCGCCGATCCTCGTGAACACGGATTCGAGGACCTCGAGCTCCTCATCGCTGACATGGTCGAAGAAGATCTCGTCGACATATGCCTTGTGCTGTGCACCGGCGGAGAGGAACGCTCGCGCCCCGGCCTCGGTCAGTGCCACGTTGTGGGCCCGACCGTCCTCGGGGCACGGCGTCTTCGTCACCAGACCCGAATCCTCGAGGACCTTGATCCGATAATTCAGCCGCGACGGTGAGAAGACGAGCTTCTTGGCCAACGCGCTCATCGTCAGGGTCCGGTCCGGGGCCTCCCAGAGCAGGAGCAGCGTGTTGTAGTCGCTGACCGTGAGCCCCGCATCGTCCTTGAGCTGGACCTCGAGCGCCTGGCGGACCTTCTGCGAAGTCTCGAAGTAGGTCCGCCAGGCATTCAGCGCGAGCGTCTCCCGGTCTCGGCCGAATCTGATCTCGGTCATCTCAGCCCTCGAGCAACTGCGCGAACGGGGTGACGTTCGCGGGATCGAACTCATCGACGATTCCACCGCCGCGACCGTCTCGCCCGTCCTGGCCCGCTCCCCGAGCCCGACCCGCTCCCTCGCCGGAGGCGAACTGCGCATCGGAGGTTTCGGGATCGGCCACCTCGGCGAGGTCACCTTTGCCGGCCCCGATCAGGGTCGCTGTCAAGGACACGACCTCCTCGGCGGCCTGGCGGATGCGGGCGCTCAGCGCCCGGCCGCCCTCACTCGAACCCCAGTCATCGGTGGCAGCGAAGACCGTGGTCGGCACGACGACGCCTTTGAGATAGGCCAGCATCGGCCGCAGCACGGCCTCCCCGGCCAGGGAATGCCGTGGCGTGCCGCCGGTCGAGGCGATGAGCACCGGCGTGCGCGCCAACGCTTTCTCATCGATGAGCTGCCAGAAAAGGGTGTGCAGCCCGACCGGGGCGACCTTGTACACGGGCGCGACGGAGACGACGGCATCCGCCTCGACGACGGCGGCGAACGCGGCCTCGAGTGCTTCCGAGCGGAACCCTGTCAGGGTCATGTCCGACAGCGCCGTGGCGAGGTCGCGGATGTTGATGACTTCCGTGTTGACCTCGATACCCACGGACTCCCCCGCCGAGGTGGCCGATGCGAGGATCCGGTCGGTGAGTTTGAGTGTGGTCGAGTCCTCGCTCAGCGAGGTGGTCACGGCCACGATGGTCATGGTTGTGGTGCTCATGACTGTTCGGCTCCTTCCTTCGCCGCTTCGGCGGCGCGTGCCTGACGGTCCTCGAAGGCACGCGAGCCTTCGCCGCCGCCGGGGATCGGATCGCGGCCCTCGCGGTGGCGGATGACGAGCGATTCGTGGGTCGGGGCGTCGGGGACGTCGGCCGGACGACCCTTCGCGAACTCCTCGCGGAGGACGGGGATGACCTCTTCGCCGAGGAGGTCGAGCTGTTCGAGCACGGTCTTCTGCGGCAGCCCGGCGTGATCAATGAGGAAGAGTTGGCGCTGGTAGTCCCCAGCCCAGTCGCGGAAGCTCAGGGTCCGTTCGATGACCTCCTGGGGCGAACCCACGGTCAGCGGGGTCTGCGTGGAGAAGTCCTCGAGGCTGGGCCCGTGACCGTAGACGGGTGCGTTGTCGAAGTACGGACGGAACTCACGCACGGCGTCCTGCGAGTTCTTGCGCATGAACACCTGACCGCCGAGGCCGACGATCGCCTGGCTGGCCTTGCCGTGGCCGTAGTACTCATACCGCTGGCGGTAGAGCTGGACCATCCGCGCGGTGTGCGACATCGGCCAGAAGATGTTGTTGTGGAAGAATCCGTCGCCGTAGTAGGCGGCCTGCTCGGCGATCTCGGGGCTGCGAATCGACCCGTGCCAGACGAACGGCGGAACCTCGTCGAGCGGGGTCGGGGTGACAGTGAACCCGTTCAGCGGCGTGCGGAACTTGCCCTCCCAGTCGAGGTTCTTCTCCCGCCACAGCCGGTAGAGCAGGTTGTAGTTCTCGACCGCCAGCGGCACGCCGGCGCGGATGTCCTTGCCGAACCACGGGTAGACCGGGCCGGTGTTGCCGCGGCCCATGATCAGGCTGATGCGACCGTCGGAGAGGTGCTGGGCATAGGAGTAATCCTCGGCGATGCGCACGGGATCGGTGGTGGTGATGAGCGTGGTCGCGGTGGACAGTTGCAGACGCTGCGTCTGAGCCGCGATGTTCGCGAGCAGCACCGGCGGGTTCGCGGGCGCGACGAACGGCGGGTTGTGGTGCTGACCGGTCGCGAAGACGTCGAGGCCGACCTCTTCGACCTTCTTCGCGATCTCGACGGTGTTCTTGATCCGTTGGTGCTCTGAGACCGTGGTGCCGTCGGTCGGGTCGGAGGTGACATCCCCGATGGTGAAGATTCCGAATTCCATGACTGCTCCTTCTGTTCGCTGCCGACGCGGCCCGATCGCTGACGACCTAGCGGGTACCGCCATCGATCCGGCGGTTCCGCTGTCACCCGAGCGGGCTTCGCGAGGAACTAAAACTTCAGTTTTGAAGTAACTAGTTGAAAGCTTAACAGAGGTGGTCGCGAAAGTATTCCCGGGCATGGAGTGGAGGGTCATTCTTCGGATTCTTTGGTCGATCCACTGCGGTATCCCGGGCCCCAGCGCGGTGGATCGACCAAACACCGGACGCACAGGCAATGGATTGCCCAGACATGGGACGCAAAACGGCCCCTGCCCGAAGGCAGGAGCCGCATGCGGTCAGTTCTCCATGGTCGATGGGGTGACCGCGTCTGGTGAAGAGAAGTCTGACACCGAACCCGGACGCGGGCGTGAGCTCAGATCCAGAGGGCAGGGTCCTCGAGGACGAAGTCCGGCTGTGTCGCTGAAGATTCAGCCTCGGCCTCTGCCTCGGAGGCGCCGCCCTTCTTCGAACGCACAGTTGCAGGGATGCCCACGGCGCTCGAATCGGCCGCCACGTCCTTGACGACGACGGCGTTGGCTCCGACAGCGGAGTTGTCGCCGACGACGACGGGCCCGAGGATCTTCGCGCCGGCGCCGACGAGCACGTGATTGCCGATCGTCGGGTGGCGCTTCGTCTGCTCCATCGACGTGCCGCCGAGTGTCACCTGGTGATAGAGCATGACGTCGTCGCCGATCTCCGAGGTCTCCCCGATGACGACGCCGTTGGCGTGGTCGATGAAGAACCGCCGCCCGATCGTCGCTCCCGGGTGGATCTCGACGCCGGTGAGTGTGCGCACCATCTGAGACATCAGCCGCGCAGGCACCTTGCCCGCCTCGTGCTGCCAGAGGCGGTGCAGGCCGCGGTGGGCCCAGATCGCATGCATTCCGGGGTAGGAGACGAGGGAGACGAAGTCGCTCGTGGCCGCCGGGTCGCGCCGCCGCACGGTGTCGAGATCCTCACGCAGGCTCTCGCGCACTCCGGGTCGGGTCAATCCGTAGATCGCCGCTCCCGCTGCCGCCGCAGCCGCCGTCCACAGTGCCTTCATCGTCTCCGCTCTCTTCCTTCGTCTCGTGCCGCTCAATTATGCCGCCAAGTCGTTCCGCTCACCGATCTGAGCGTTCCCGTTGTCCTTGCTGCCGGTCATCTGACTCAAGTCCGCTGCGCCGGCAAAAATTCCGAAACGGCGAGGGCGCCAAACCGAAGTTTGACGCCCTCGAAGTCAGGCGCTCAGCCGAACGGATGCTCGAGTGGAAGCTCGAGGCATCCGACGAGGCCGAGTGACTGAAGCCGTTCGAATCAGTCGAGGTATTCGGAGAACAGCGGGGTCGACAGGTAACGCTCACCGAAGTCGGGGAGGATGACGACGATGCGCTTGCCGGCGTTCTCAGGACGCGAGGCGACCTGCTCGGCAGCGACGAGGGCAGCACCCGAGGAGATTCCGACGAGCAGTCCCTCTTCCTTGGCGACCTCGCGTGCCCGTTCGATGGCGGCCTCGTTGTCGATGTCGACGACTTCGTCGTAGATCTCGGTGTTGAGGATGCCCGGCACGAAGTTCGCACCGAGACCCTGGATGGCGTGCGGTCCGGCGGTGCCTTCGGTCAGCAGCGGCGAGGCGGAGGGTTCGACGGCGACGATCTTGACCTCGGGCAGAGCCTCTCGCAGAGCGGCGCCGGCACCGGAGATGGTGCCGCCGGTGCCGATGCCGGAGACGAAGATATCGACCTTGTTCTCGGTGTCGGCGAGGATCTCAGGGCCGGTAGTCGCCTTGTGGATCTCAGCATTGGCCTTGTTCTCGAACTGACGGACGAGCACGGCACCTTCGGCGGCGACCTCTTCGGCCTTCGCCACGGCGCCCTTCATGCCCGCAGCCTTGTCGGTGAGGACGAGCTCGGCTCCGAAGGCGCGCAGCAGGGCACGGCGCTCCTTCGACATCGATTCGGGCATCGTGAGGACGACCTTGTAGCCGCGGGAGGTGCCGACCATGGCCAGCGCAATGCCGGTGTTGCCCGACGTCGCCTCGACGATGGTTCCGCCGGGCTTGAGCTCACCGGACTTCTCGGCGGCGTCGATCATCGCCACGCCGATGCGGTCCTTGACGGAGTTGCCGGGGTTCGAGGATTCGAGCTTCGCCACGATCTCGGCGCCCGACCGATCACTGGCCTTGTTGATGCGGACCAGCGGCGTGCGGCCGACGAGTTCGGAGACATTGTTGAAGATGGTCAAAGTGAGTCCTTTCACGATTCTGTGTGCACCGCCGCCGACGGCCACTCGCCGTTCGGCAGACGTGCACCTGAACGGGTGGAGCGACAGCTTGCATCTCGTGGTCCGAGACGGCTTGTGCTCATCATAACCACGCCGACCCTGAGCATGTTCCCAGAAATCTTGCTCAACAATATGTGTTCGCTCGGAGCGAAACTTCGTGACTCCGTGTGTCAATCGGATGAAACTCTTGCGACGACGTCTGCCTTCACTGCGAATGGAGGGCCCCAACCGCTGAGCAATCGCACCTCGTCATCGTCGGCATCGACGACGGGCGGAGGGGGTGCGGTGCGAAGTCCCGAACCGCGTTGACGAATGGGCCCGGCGATTCTGAGACGCCGAGGCGGCCCTCCCCCGCATACGGCGCGTCGCCCCAGCGCGGGCAGTGCGGGTCGGCCTGGCCCGCTGGGTCCGCATCCTGCCCGTGCCCCGCGGCCGAGCGCCGGTGCGCGGGCCGATACGATTGTGCTCATGGCCATTCACCCCATCGTCATCTACGGCGAGCCCGTCCTGCATCGCCGCGCAGAGAAGATCACCGAGTTCGACGAGGAGCTCGCCGAGTTCGTCGCGGACATGCACGAAACCCTCGATGCTTCCAACGGCGTCGGGCTGGCCGCACCGCAGATCGGCGTCGGCAAGGCCATCTTCGTGTTCAACGCCGAGGACGACTTCGGTGTGCGCCGCCGCGGCACCTTCGTCAATCCCGTGCTCATCTCCTCGAAGGTTCCCGACACCCGCCCGGATCCCGACGACGAGACCGAGGGGTGCCTGTCGGTGCCGAGCCTCGACTTTCCGCTCAAGCGCGCCGACCGAGTCACGGTCAACGGCGTCGATGAGATAGGCCAGCCGGTGACCCTGAGCGCCCAAGGTTGGTTCGCACGCATCATGCAGCACGAATACGACCATCTGTTGGGCACTCTCTACGTCGACAAGCTCGACAAGCGGTGGTCGAAGAAGTGGAAGAAGGAACAGTCCGCCAACGGCTACAACGAGCCGGGGCGGTCGTGGATGCCCGGAGTCGACCTCGACCCGTTCGGGCACTGAGACCCGACTCGTTCGGGTACTGAGAGTTCAGGCCTCGAGTTCGTCGACCGACTTCTGAGCCGCCGCCAGCCGGGAGTCGAAGTCGTCGAAGTCATCGGCCGTCTCATCGAGCTCGGCGACGAGGCCGGAGATGATCGACGACTGCGACTCCGCATCGATGCGCAGCTCCCGGAACTGCCAGTCGGCCGAGTCGTCGGCGGCGGTGCGTGAGAGGACGTCGAGGACACGGTCGCCGAGTTCGCGGGACCGTTCGGAATTGTGCAGGAGCAGCAGCTGCTCGTCCAGCGCCAGCAGCCGCTCGTAGTACTCGTGCATCGACTCCACACGGCGGGCCATCGAGGTGAAGGCCACCGCGAGCTTCGACAGGTAGGTCTCGACGGACTTCGCGGTTCCCGCATCGCGGATGCCCTCGATCTCCTCGCGCAGGGCGACGAGTTCCTCGAGACGGATGCCGATCGAGGCCACCGCATGGTCGAGGTCGACGCGGGAGACGTGGTCTTTGAGGATGGGGTGGGTCCAGGCGCGGGTACGCACGATCTTGCGTGCGATCGTCACAGCAAGGTGGAAGAGGCGCTGTTCGTCGGTGTCGCGGCCATCCTTGCGGCCGGCGACGTATCCGAGACTCGATGGGGTGATCCAGCGGGCTCCGGTGACCTTGCGCCGGGCCTTCCGGCTCAGCCGCTTCGGATCACGCAGATACTTCGGTCCGGTCACGGCCGCGAAGATTCCCGTGCCCAGCGCGGTTGCGGCGCCCAGCCCGCCGAAGGTGAATGCCGCATCGGCGAATCCCGACACCAGGGCCAGTCCGCCGGGTGCGGCGAATCCCGCGGTCACGGCCGTGCCTGCGGCGGTGCCTCCCTTGAACACGACGCTCGAGCGGAAGAGGTTGCGGTTCATTCCGCCGGTGAGCATGATCGCGCTCGGTGCTCCCGCCGTGTATCGGTAGCCGCGGGCATCCCATGCGCGCCTGACGTCGTCACTGACGCTCTCGGGCACGAGGACTCGATAGATCGGAGCGGCTTTGCCGCATTCGCTCTTCCACAGGGACTTCCACGAAGACACCGTTCTCACCTCCACGCGTGCGTGCACTCTCACGGCTCGGGACGGTGCCGACCGTGGATATCGGAGAATGCGAGAAGCCACACCCTCCGCTGTGCCAGGGAACCGCTCGGCTCCCTTGGATGCACAGTCTAGAGGGTGTGGCTGGATCAATCCTGAGTCTCGGGCAGGAAACCCTGCCGGGATTCAGCCGTTGATCTTGGCGAGGATCAGGTCCTTGGCCTTTCCGGCATCGGCTTGCCCGCGTGTGGCCTTCATGATCGGGCCCATGAGCGCGCCGATGGCCTGCATCTTCCCGCCCTTGATCTTCTCGACGACGTCCGGGTTCGCAGCGATCGCCTCGTCGACGGCGGCCTCGAGCGCACCGGTGTCCTCGACGATCTCGAGTCCGCGGGCACTCATCACCTCGGCGGGCTCGCCCTCACCGGCGACGACTCCGGCAAGTACGTCCTTGGCGAGCTTGTCGTTGAGCTTGCCCTGCCCGATGAGATCGACGAGCCCGGCGACCTGCGCGGGCGTGACGATCTCGGTGGGGTGCTTCTCTTCCTGGTTGGCCAGGCGGGCGACCTCACCGGTCCACCATTTGCGCGCCTGGGCAGGCTTCGCACCGGCGGTGACGGTATCCTCGATGGCCTCGAGGAGTCCGGCGTTGACGATGTCGCGCATCTCGAGATCGGAGAACTGCCATTCGGCCAGCAGCCGGCGACGCTTCTGCGCCGGCAGCTCGGGCAGGGTGGCGCGCAGCTCTTCGACCCACTCACGGGACGGCTGCAGTGGCACGAGGTCGGGCTCCGGGAAGTAGCGGTAGTCGTCGGCGTCGGACTTCGGACGTCCCGAGGAGGTCTCACCGGTCTCCTCGTGGAAGTGCCGGGTCTCCTGCACGATCTTCTCCCCCGCCTCGAGCAGGGTCGCCTGGCGGGCGATCTCGAAGCGCACGGCGCGTTCGATCGAGCGGAAGGAGTTGACGTTCTTCGTCTCCGTCCGCGTGCCCAACGGCGCGTCGGGGCTCTCCCGCAGGGAGACGTTGACGTCGGCGCGGACGTTGCCCTGTTCCATCCGGGCCTCGGAGACGTCGAGGGCGCGGAAGATGTCACGCAGCGTGCGCACATAGGAGGCGGCCACCTCGGCGGCCCGCTCCCCTGTCCCGGTGATCGGGTGGGTCACGATCTCCACCAGCGGAACGCCGGCGCGGTTGTAGTCGACGAGGGAGTGGTCGGCGCCCTGGATGCGGCCGGTCGCGCCGCCCACGTGGGTGTTCTTTCCGGCGTCTTCCTCCATGTGGGCGCGCTCGACGGGGACGGTGACGATGATGCCGTCCTCGAGCTCGACCTCGACCTGTCCCTCGGCCGCGATGGGCTCATCGGACTGGCTGGTCTGGAAGTCCTTGGGCACGTCCGGGTAGAAGTAGTTCTTGCGGGCGAACCGGCAGGTCTCGGCGATCTCGCAGCCGAGCGCCAGACCGATCTTGATCGCGTACTCGACGCCCTTCTCGTTGACCACGGGCAGGGAGCCGGGCAGGCCCAGGGAGGTCGGGGTGACGTTGGTGTTCGCTCCGCCGCCGAAGGTGTTGGGGGCGGCGTCGAACATCTTGGTCGCGGTGCCGAGCTCGACGTGGACCTCGATGCCGATGACCGGATCGTATTTCTTGATCGCGTCTTCGTATTTCACTTTGTCAGTCCTTCCGCGAGGGTATCGAGCACGCGCCCGCCAGCGGCTTCGAGGGCGGCTTCGAGCGGTCCGGCCACCTCGTAGAGTTTGACGTCCTCACGGGCGGGGGCGAGGATCTGGAACCCGACGGGCAGACCGTCGGACAGCCCTGCCGGCAGGGACAGGCCCGGGATTCCGGCGAGGTTCGCGGGGATCGTCGCCACGTCGCCCAAGTAGAGAGCCATCGGATCGGCAGCCGCCTCGGCGCCGAACTTCAGTGCCGTCGTCGGTGCCGTCGGGGACACGAGAACGTCGCACGCGGCGAAGGCCTTCGCGAAGTCGTTCTGCACCAGGGTGCGGATCTTCTGCGCCGAACCGTAGTAGGCGTCGTAGTATCCGGCCGAGAGCGCATAGGTGCCGAGGATGATGCGGCGCTTGACCTCGTCGCCGAAGCCGGCGGCGCGGGTGGCGGACATGACGGTCTCGGCGGTGACGGGACCGGCCTCGGGTTCGACGCGCAGGCCGTAGCGCATGCCGTCGTAGCGGGCCAGGTTCGAGGACACCTCGGAGGGCATGATGAGGTAGTACGCGTCGAGGGCGTAGGAGATCGCGGGGCAGTCGACCTCGACGATCTCGGCACCGGCGGCGGCAGCGGTCTCAAGTGCTGCGGTGAACGCATCGCGGACCCCGTCCTGGTAACCCTCGCCGCGCAGCTGCTTGATGACGCCGAGCTTCTTGCCCTTCAGCTCCGAGGACTGCGCGGCACCCAGGAACCCGCCGGCCTCATCGGGCAGGGAGGTCGAGTCGAGCAGATCGTGTCCGGCCAGCAGCTCGTGCAGGGCAGCGGCATCGGCGACGGACCGGCCCATCGGGCCGACCTGGTCGAGGCTCGAGGCCATGGCGATGATGCCGAAGCGCGAGATCGAACCGTAGGTGGGCTTGACGCCGACGGTGCCGGTGAATGCGGCCGGCTGGCGGACGGATCCGCCGGTGTCGGTGCCCACGGACAGGGGTGCCTGGAAGCCGGCGAGCGCGGCGGCCGCGCCGCCGGAGGAGCCGCCGGGCACGTGCTCGAGGTTCCACGGGTTGCGGGTGTTGCCGAACGCCGAGTGCTCGGTCGTCGATCCCATCGCGAACTCGTCGAGGTTGGTCTTGCCGAGCACGGGCAGGCCGGCGGCCTTGACCTTGTTGTGCACGGTCGATTCGTAGGGCGGGATCCAGTTCTCGAGCATCTTCGATCCGGCCGTCGTACGCACGCCTTCGGTGACGACGAGGTCCTTCAGCGCCACCGGCACGCCGGCCAGGGCATGGACGTCCTCACCGGCGGCGCGCTTGGCGTCGATGTCCTTCGCTGTGGCCAGGGCCGCCTCGTCGGTGACGGTGATGAAGGAGTTGAAGTCGTCCTCGGTGGCGGAGATGCGGTCGAGGTGGGCCTGCGTGACCTCAACGGAGGAGAACTCGCCGGAGGCCAGACCTGCGGCGAGTTCGAGGGCGCTCTTGTTCGTCAGTGCGGTCATCTCATTCCTCCCCGAGGATCTGCGGGACGAGGAACTTGTCATCCTCGGCGGCCGGGGCCGAGGCCAGTGCCTGTTCGCTGGTCAGCGTCGGACCCACGACGTCGGGGCGCATGACGTTCGTCAGCGGGATGGGGTGGCTGGTTGCGGGCACATCGTCGCCGGCCACTTCGTTGACCCTGGCGACGTTTCCCAGAATTGTGCTCAGATCACCGGCGAGCGATTTCAGCTCGTCCTCGCTCATGGCGATCCGAGACAGTGAAGCCAGATGCTCCACCTGTTCGGGGGTGATTGCGGAAGACTCCGTCATTCCCTGCCTTTCATCGTCGTTTCACTCGCACCCCAGTCTAATCGCTTCGCCAGGGCCGCTCACCCCGCCTAATTACTACCCGACGGCGGCCCAGCAACCTGGCGCGAGGTTGCTGGGCCGCCGTCGGGTAGTAATTAGGCGGAGAGGCGTTCGGGCCAGGTGCGGTCGCCGTGGATGTATCCGGCGATGTCGTCGAGCACCCGGTCGGCGTCGGCCTGGGTGAACTCCCCGGCATCGACGCCGGCCTGCAGGTCGGCGGCGAGATCGGTCACTCGGGCTCGTGCGGCATCGGGGGTGGCGGCGACGAGTTCCGTGCTCGCGACCGTGGTGCCAGTGGTCGCGGTTCGGGCGGCCGAGGTGCCGGTGGCCCCTGTTCGTGTGGCTCCAGATCGGGAGGCCTCGCCGGCGAATGAATCGTCAGTGGCATCGTCGACGATCGTGCCCTCGATGACGGCGGCACCAGCGGCGCCCGAGCGGCTGTCCGTGGCTGCAGTGCGGTCAGGCGACTTATCGCTGCGGGTAATCGTCGGGGCAGACGGTGTGCGCTGGGAGGTCAGAGCCGGTTGAGCGCCGCGCTTGGTGGTCTGCGGTCCCGGGTTGAGCACCAGGTCGGCCAGACCGGCCGTCACGGGAGCGGCGGTGAGGGCCGCGGCGACGACCACGCAGGTACCGGCGAGGAGTCGGGGAATCCATCTCATGGCCTACACTCTTTCATCCGAAGCTGTCTCTGAGCTTGGCTGAGTCTGAACTCCGACTTCGAGTTCGGTCACGAATGAGTCCACAGCCGTACCATGGAACCGCCCTGATCCGGGATGTATTCCCAGGCGTGCCGGGCTCGACGCTCAGACAGGGATCAACCGAGGCTGCCGGTCTCCAACAGGGTCGTGAACTGCTCCTCGTCGAGGACCGGCACGCCCAACGATTCGGCCTTGTCCAGCTTCGATCCGGCGTTCTCCCCGGCGACGACGTAGTCGGTCTTCTTCGACACCGAGCTCGCGGCCTTGCCGCCGGCTCCGAGGATCGCTTCCTTGATGCCGTCACGGGTGTAGGTGCTCAGCGACCCGGTGGCCACGATCGTCAGACCTTCGAGCGTCTGCTCGCCGGTCTCGACCTCCTCGTCCTCCATCCGCACTCCGGCGGCCGCCCAGGTGTCGACGATCTCGTTGTGCCAGTCGACGTCGAACCAGTCGCGGATGCTGCCCGCGATCGTCGACCCGATCCCGTCGACGGCCGCGAGTTCCTCGAGACCGGCTTGCCGGATCGCTGAGAGGGTGCGGAATTTCGCGGCCAGAGTCCGTGCGGCCGTCGGTCCGACATGACGAATCGACAGGGCCACGAGCACCCGCCACAGGTCCTGGTCCTTGGCCTTGTCGAGTTCGTCGAACAGCTTCGTCGTATTCGCACTCGGGGCGCTCGGCTTCTTCGCCGTCCCCCGCGTGTAGAAGTAGGGCACGAGCTCCCGCTCCCCGGTCTCCACGCCCTTGACCTTCTTGTCCCGCCAGATCTTCACATCCGCGAGATCCTCGGCGGTGAGATCGAAGAGGAAGGCCTCCGAGGTCAGCGGCGGCGTCTCCGGTTCGGCAGGGGCCGTGAGCGCGAGCGCCGCCTCCTCACCGAGGGCCTCGATGTCGAAGGCCGCCCGGGACGCGAGGTAGAAGATGCGGTTGGCCAGCTGCGCGGGACACGACCGGGAGTTCGGGCAGCGCAGGTCCTTATCGCCTTCCTTCTGCTCACCGAGTTCGGTCCCGCACGACGGGCAGTGGGTGGGCATGACGAATTCGTGTTCGGACCCGTCGCGCAGAGCCACAACGGGGCCGAGCACCTCGGGGATGACGTCGCCGGCCTTGCGCAGGGTGACGGTGTCGCCGATGAGCACTCCCTTGCGCTTAACCTCGTACCCGTTGTGCAGGGTCGCCCGCTCCACGGTCGATCCGGCCACGGTGACGGGCTCCATCACCGCGAACGGGGTCACGCGTCCGGTGCGGCCGACCTGGACCTGGATGTCGAGGAGCTTCGTCGTGACCTCCTCGGGAGGGTATTTGAATGCCGTCGCCCACCTCGGCGCGCGCGAGGTGTAGCCGAGCGTCTCCTGGACGGCGATGTCGTCGATCTTGATGACGATGCCGTCGATCTCGTGGGTGACGTCGTGGCGGTGTTCGCCGTAGTAGGTGATGAAGTCCTCGATCTCGTCGACGGTCTCGAGAACCTTGAAGTAGTCGCTGATCGGCAGTCCCCAGGACCGGAACTGCTCGTAGACCTCGGACTGGTGAGCCGGCTCCGGATGCGAATCGTCAGCGGGCGTCCACACGGCGATGCCGTGGACGAGCATGTGCAGGGGCCTGCGTGCCGTGACGGCGGGATCCTTCTGCCGCAGGGAACCGGCCGCGGAGTTCCGCGGGTTCGCAAAGGGGGACTTGCCTTCGGCGACGAGGGAGGCATTGAGCTCGGCGAAGTCCTCGACGGGAAAGAACACCTCTCCGCGGATCTCGACCTCGGCCGGCGGATGCTCCGTGTCGAGGCGCTGCGGGATGTCCGAGATCGTGCGGACGTTCGCGGTGATGTCCTCGCCGATGCGACCGTCGCCGCGAGTCGCCGCCCTGACGAGTTCCCCGCCCCGGTAGAGCAGATTGACGGCCAATCCATCGATCTTGAGTTCGCAGAGGAACTTCGACCGTGCCGAGACCGCCGACCGCGTCCGCTCGTACCAGGTCCTCAGCTCCTCGAAGTCGAAGACGTTGTCGAGGCTGTACATCGGGCCGATGTGTTCGACGGGGTCGAACGTCGAGGTGTCGACGACGCCGCCGACGGTCTGTGTGGGTGAGGAGTCGGTGATGAGCTCGGGGTAGGCGGCCTCGAGGTCTTCGAGGCGGTGGACCAAGTCGTCGTATTCGGCGTCGGAGACGAGCAGCGAGTCCTGGTAGTACGCGGCACGAAGCTCCTCGATCCTCTCCGTCAGCTGGGCGTGGGCCTTGGCACGCTCGGCCGCGTTCGAGAGGTCGGCGCTCTGCAGGTCGTCCGTCGTCGATTCCGCTGACTTCGCATCATCGGCGTTGCCCGGTGTCGTGGTCATTCGATCTCCTCAAGAGCGCGCCGCAGACCGGCGGCGATGGTCATGGTTCCCCGATTGTGCTCGGGACTCGTCGCGTGCGTGGTCTCCAGCAGCGGCGGGTAGGTCAGGGGCAGTTCGGGTCCGGCGATTATGCCGATTTCGCGCAGACTTGTGACCCCCATGCCGATGCGCGACCAGGGGGTGCGGATCCGGTCGACCCAGTGGTTGACCGCGTCCGGGTGCGCGCCGGCGTCGGAGGGCAGGCGCAACCAGAGGCCGAGCCCCGCCTCGGCGAGGATCGCCAGCTGTTCCCATCCGTGTGCCTTCAGCGTAGCCAACGGCACGGACACGGAGCTCGCTCCGGTGCGTCGGACCACCTCGGCGGCGGTGATCTGCGCCCCGCGCAGGTGCAGGGGTGCGAGGTCGGGGAGGCTGAGCACGGTCGGCGGCAGGTGGCGCAGTGTGGATTCGAGCGCCGCCCACACCTGGGTCTCGCTGATCGCGGGCAGGCTGCCCCACCCGGACACGGTCGGCCAGGTGCCGGTGAGGACGGGAGTCAGGCGGGCCTCGACGAGGCGGATCGTCGGCTGCATTCCCAGTGAGGAGATCCGCTCGGCGAAGGCGGCGATGCCGAAGGCATAGGCCTGGATGACATCACGTCTGGCCCCGTGATCGGCCAGCACGCGTTCGCCCGAACTCAGGCTCAGCGCGGTCACGAGCGTCCACGGTCCCGGCAGCGAGACTTGGACCTGGCCGGGCCGGGACTGACCGTATTCGGCAATCGCGTCGAAGGCCTCGATGAGTGCCGAGTCCTCCCGTCGTTCGTCCTTGCCCGCCGAGGCGGTCAGCCGCCATCCGTAGGAGGTGCGGTCGACGTGGAGGTCGGTGAGCAGACCGACGGCGCGACCGATCGCGTCGGCACCCCACCGGTCCTCACTCAGGTGAGCGGTCAGCGGGACGGGCGGAAGGTCGTCGGCGAGGACGTCGAAGGCGGTCGCGGCTGCTTCCCGGACCGGGCTGGTGGCGATGTAGCCGCGACTCGAGTCGCGTACCCCGGGGAACCAGATTCCGGTCGTCGTGGCGGCCGGGAGCACAGTCGCCGGGAGCACGGTGGTCGACTCAGTCGACACGGTCGGCTCAGCATTCGTCGATCCGGTCGCGGCCGCCTCGGCGTCGTGAGGAGCGGGACGGGGATCGGCCGCCTCAGCCGGTGCGCGGGATTCCGAAGACGTCGACATAGAATCCGAACTCGCTTTCCAGGGAATCGATGATGGTCTCGGCGCGGACGAACCCGTGCGATTCGCCCTTGTACAGACGGTAAATGTACTCCACTCCGACCAGTTCGAGTGTATCGACGAACTCCAGGGCCTGTGAGGGCGGGACGATCGGGTCGCGGTCGCCCTGCATGACGGCGACGGGCACGGTGATGTCGGGGACCCGGCGGATGGGTGAGCGGTGGATGTAGGCGTCGCGAGCCTCGGGCAGCGGGCCGACGAGGTTGTCGATGTAGTGGGATTCGAAGTCGTGCGAGTCGACGACGAAGCGGAAGAGGTCGGTGACGCCGAAATAGGAGGTCCCGCAGGCGAAGACGTCGGTCTCAGCGAGGGCCGAGAGCACGGTCCACCCGCCCGAGGAGGCCCCTGAGATCGCGATGCGCCGCGGGTCGGCGAGTCCTGCGGCCACGAGTCCGTTGACGGCGGCGACCGTATCGGCGACGTCGACGATGCCCCACTGTCCGCGCAGGCGATCGCGCCAGGCACGTCCGAAGCCGGTCGATCCGCCGTAGTTGACCTCGAGGACGCCGATGCCCTGGGAGGTGAAGAAGCTCGTGCGGGCGGACATGTCCGGTGTCGCCTGGCCGGTGGGCCCGCCGTGGATCGAGACCACGTAGGGCGGCAGCTCGTCGTCGGGCGCGGTGAAGCGGGGGTTGTGCGGCGGGTGGATGACGACCGGGACTCCCCCAAGTTCTCTCACAGACGGTCGCGAGTAGTAGCCCTGGTGGGTGTCGAGTCGCTCCCGGGCGATCTCGGTGAAGGCACCGGTCGCCCGATCGACCGCGTAGAGGGTGCCGGGGCGCTTCGCCGACTTCGCCGTCAGCAGCAGATGGGTGCGGCCGAGGTCGAGCAGCTCCATCGTGCCGAAGGTCTCGCCCTCGAGGGTGATGGCGTCTAGGGTGGTGCCGTCGAGGCTGGCGCCGTCGAGCGTACCCGCGCCGAGGTGGCTCCCGTCGATGGCGCTCCCGTCGAGGGTGCTGACACGTCGACGCACGAGGGTCGCCGTCGCCGACTGCGTGTGTGCCCACACCTCTCGTCCGTCGCTCAGGTGCCACCGCGTGCCGAGCTGCCACAGGGCCCCGCCGATCTCGGCCCCGGTGTCGATGACGGGACGCAGCTGCTCGACCGAGAACTTCCTCGGCTCCGGGGGCACCTCCGCTCGCGCTCGGCGCCGATCCGAGACGGTGGGAGTCGCCGTCACCGGGTCGAAGTCGAGGCCGTAGAGCGCCCAGTGACCTCCGTGGTCGGAGATGACATGCAGAGACGTGTTCGAGGTGAACTCCGGCTGCAGCAGAGAGACTCCCCCATCCTCGGGCGAAGGCAGCTCCGGCGGCGCCTGCAGCGGACGGTCGATGGCGTCGCCGATGAGCACGCCGACGGCAGGCGTGGCCGGGGTGCGCACATCGATCAGCCACAGATTCGTCCCGTCCCACGGCATGTTGGGGTGCTCCCAGCCGATGAACGCCAGGGTGCTTCCATCGGGCGAGAGCCGCGGCCAGGCTATGAAATGCGAATGAGTGGAGAGCACATTCGTCGTCCCATGCTTGGTCAGGAGCACGACGGCGCGTTCGCGACGGGTGGAGCGGCAGTCCTCCCGCACGCACAGCAGCCCCCACTTCGTCATGGTCAGATCGCCGTAGCGGATCCGCCCCGAGGTGTCCGGGGTCAGAGCGTGCGGGTTCCGCCCGGGAAGGATCTGCCACACCCGTTGGTCGGAGGCGTTGACGAAGTAGACGACCTCGCTGTCGGGATCGAGCGCCCAGGCCGCTCCCCCGTATTCGTGGACGGCGGAGCGGATGTTGAACCCGGACGGCAGGATCTGCTCACGAGCGCCGGGCCGGGACAGCGAGGTGCGGACGAGTCCCGTGCGGGCCTTCTCGGACGGAATTTTCGTCGAGTAGAAGATCTCATCCCCGCGAAAGGCCGCGTCGAAGATGGGCGCGGCACCGGCAGCCACCTCGGCGGCGTCGAGAGGTGACGACCAGGTTCCATAAGGAGCCGCGACGACATCCTGGGGAGATTCCTTCATGCCTCCACAGTATCGCCAGACACGGACTTACGGCCCGGTCATCGCGTCACGATCGTCGAACGCTCACGATCGCCGCCCGATCACGCGCCGAGGCGGGCGGCCTCCCGGGCGGGGCCGACGTGATCCTTCGCGGTCGAGTCGATGGTCGCCTGTCCGAGGACGCGCGTGCCGCGGTAGATGACCATGGTCTGACCCGGAGCCACCCCGGAGAGCTCCTCGGAGACGTCGACGTGCATGAGCTGGCCGGCCGGACGTGCGGCAGGCACCTCCACCTCGTCGATGACGGGGCTGACCTCGTGTTCGGGTGCCTCGGCGACGAACTCGCCGAGCCACGCGCGTGCCGGCACCGGGTCGGCGTGGGCACGGATCTGGACCTCACAGTCGATTCCCGACTCCGGGTCATGTCCCATATCCGAGGGTGCCGCGCCCGCCCACGAGGTGCGGATGCCGGTGAGGTGCGACACCGCGAGGTCGGCGCGCGAACCCACGGTCACAGTGTTCGTCGCCGGATCGAGGCCGGTGACGAAGCGCGGTTTGCCATCGGCGGCGGGCTTTTCGATGCCCAGGCCCTTGCGCTGACCGATCGTGTAGGTCATCGCTCCGTCGTGCTCGCCGAGCACCTCGCCTTCGGCATCCTTGATGAGGCCGGGACGCATCGGGATCTTGTCGGCCAGCCAGGCCTTCGTGTCCCCGTCGGGGATGAAGCAGATGTCGTAGGAATCGGGCTTGTTCGCCACGGAGAAGCCGCGTTCGGCCGCCTCGGCGCGGACCTCCGCCTTCGAAGCGGTGGCCCCGATCGGGAAGTAGCAGTGCTCGAGCTGATCCGAGGTGAGCACACCGAGGACGTACGACTGGTCCTTCGCCAGGTCCTCACCGCGGTGAAGCTCCGGCAGACCGTCGTCGTCACGGAGCACCTCAGCGTAGTGGCCGGTGGCGATCGCGTCGAAGCCGAGCGCCAGCGCCCGGTCGAGGAGGGCGGCGAACTTGATGCGCTCATTGCAGCGCATGCAGGGGTTCGGAGTCCGTCCGGCCGCGTATTCGGCGATGAAGTCATCGACGATGTCTTCCTTGAACCGTTCGGAGAAGTCCCACACGTAGAAAGGAATGTCGAGCATCCCGGCCACCCGGTGGGCGTCGCGGGAGTCCTCGATCGTGCAGCAGCCGCGCGAACCCGTACGCAGGGTTCCGGGCATGCGGGACAGGGCGAGGTGAACGCCGACGACTTCGTGGCCGGCGTCGACGGCACGAGCCGCAGCCACGGAGGAGTCGACTCCGCCTGACATGGCGACGAGTACTCTCATGATGCTCCTTGCATCCATCGGGGTGTTGCCGAGACCATCCCGGCCCGGCGGGCCTGCTCGACGACCTCGGGCAGGGCCGCGAGCAGGGCATCGACCTCGTCCTCGGTCGAATCGTGGCCGAGGCTGAACCGCTGCGCGGAGCGGGCCGCGTCCTCATCCATGCCGCAGGCCAGCAGCACATGCGAGGGACGGGACACACCGGCTGAGCAGGCCGAACCCGTCGAGGTGGCCAGGCCCCTGGCATCGAGGCCGAACAGCAGCGAATCGCCCTCGCAGCCGGCGAAGGTGAAATGGGCGTTGGCGGGCAGGCGGCCGGCACCGCGAGGACCGGAGAGGTCGGCGCCCTCGATCGTGGCTTCGATGCCGCCGATGAGGCGGTCGCGCAGTGCCGAGAACCGGACGGCCCGAGACTCGAGGTCGCTGGTGGCCAGCTCGACGGCCTTCGCGAAGGCGACTGCGCCGGCGACGTCGAGGGTGCCCGAGCGGACACCGCGCTCCTGTCCCCCGCCGTGGAGGATCGGGGAGGGAGCCGCGCCTCGGTCGAGAAGGAGCGCGCCGATGCCGACGGGTCCGCCGATCTTGTGCGCGGTGATCGACATGGCCGTGGCGTGCAGGTCCGCAAAGTTCAGCGGGATCTGTCCGAGTGCCTGTACGGCGTCGATGTGGAAGGGGATGCCGAGTTCGGCGGCGATCGCCCCGAGTTCGGCGATCGGCTGGAGGGTGCCGATCTCATTGTTCGCGGCCATGACGCTGATGAGCGCCGTCCGGTCGGGGTCCCGTCGCAGCTCGGCCTCGGCCGCGGCGAGGTCGACTCGGCCCTGGGCGTCGACGTCGAGGAAGACGATCTCGGCGCCGAAGCCTTCGAGCCATTCCACGGAGTCGAGGATCGCGTGGTGTTCGATCGGGGTCGTCAGCACGCGCGGGCGGCCCGGGTGTTCGAACGCACCGCCGTTGCGGGAGAGGTAGAGGCCCTTGACGGCGAAATTGTCGGCCTCGGTGCCGCCGGAGGTGAAGATGACCTCCGACGAGGTGGCCGCGCCGACGCCGCGGGCGACGGCTTCGCGGGCCTCTTCGATCCGCATCCGTGCGGCCTGGCCGACGGCATGCAGGGCAGAGGGGTTCGCCCTGGCGGCGAGTTCGGCGGTGTAGACCTCGAGGACCTCGGCGGGCATCGGCGAGGTGGCTGCGTGGTCGAGATAGATGGGCACCCTGCGATTTTAGTGGCTGAGTCGCACTTCGGCCAGGATCCGTGCGGCATCTCACCCGTGGGAGCGCGCCCCGCCCCGCGAACGTGCGGCCCGTTCACGACTACACTGGGGCCGTGTTCACCGTTTACACCATCGTCCTCTACGCCGTCACCGGCATCCTGACCCTGTGGTCGATCGTCGAGACCATTCGCAACAGGCCGGCGGGCAAGGCCCTTCTCGGGGCGACTGCCCTGCTGCTGCTTCTGCTCATCGTGCAGCTGATCCTTTCGATCGCGACCTTCGGATCGACCCACGACGTCGATCCGCTGCTCTACTTCGGCTACGTGATCACGGCGATCCTCGTCATCGCCCTCGCCGGGTTCTGGGCATTCGCAGAGCTCAGCCGCTGGGGGCCGGGAGTCCTCGCCGCGGCAGGACTGACGGTGGTCGTGATGATCGAGAGATTGGACCAGATTTGGCAGTGACCAAGAAAAGCCGCTCCCCCTATTCGGCGATGCACACCGGACCCGGTCGGGCGCTGACCGCGGTCTACGGGGTCTTCGCCCTCTCGGCCACGGCACGCGCGGGCTACCAGCTCATCCGCGAATTCGACGTCGCGCCGATCGCGTACACGCTCTCGGCATTCGCCGCGGTCATCTACATCGTGGCGACGGTCTGCCTCGTCATCGGCAAGCGGATCTCGCATCGGATCGCACTGGCCGCGTGCGGGATCGAGTTCATCGGCGTCATCGTCGTCGGCATCCTCAGCTACACCCACCCGGAGGACTTCGCGAAGCCGTCCGTGTGGTCGAACTTCGGCAGCGGGTACGGGTTCATCCCGCTCATCCTCCCGCTCATCGGCCTCTGGTGGCTGATCCGGGTCGGCCGCCGCGCGAACCGCGACTGAGCCGCCCGGCCGCCGCGCGAACCACGCGGCATCACTCCACGCGTGAGGACAGGACGTTCCAGTCGGTGGCCACGGCGGAGACATCGTCACCGGTCTGCATCAGCACGTACGGGTGCGCGGTGTCGACCTTGACGGTGTCGCCGTCCTTGTCGTTCGTCTTCACGGCCTCGACGGTGTCGCCGAGGTCGAGGGCGTAGTCGTTGGGGACCTTGATGGTCAGGGTGCAGCGCACCTCGCCCATCCCGATCGCGCCGTCCTCGGTGGCCAGCGTCATGTCTTTGAACGCCAGATCTTCGTAAGGTTTGCAGTCGACGTCGACCTTGTCGAAGCCGGAGTCCTTGTCCCGCAGACCGCCGAGGTAGTCGCGGAAGTCCTTGAAGCCGCCCTCCTTGAGTCCGCCGGGAGCCCCGGATTCGGCCTTGCCGTCGACGAGGAAGGACGAGACGTCCTTCTCCGAGGTCGCCAGTTCGTCGTCGAAGTCCTCCGGCCCGGTCTCGACGGCCCCGCGATCGTCGGCCATCAGCGTCGGCATCTGGTCGGAGGGGATGTAGGACGATGAGCGCACGAGCGGGTCGGCCGAGGCCGATTCACGGGTCACGAGCGAGACCTGCGTCAGCTGTTCGTCGCCCTCGGTGGAGTTCTTGTCCGCGGTGCCGAAGGCGTAGAACCACATCGGGTAATCGGTGAAGCTCGGGCTGCCCGCGACGACCTCGGTGAAGTTCGGGGCACGCAGCTTCTGCTTGGCCTTGTCCGCGATCTGGATCTGGGCGCGGGTGCGGTCGATGAGCGGGGCGGCCTGGATCTTATCGAGGTCGTCGCCTTTGTTCCCGAGCGTCTTGTCGAGCGACTCGGTGTAGCCCGTCATGAACTTGCCGGCCTCACCCGGGCGCAGCGCGGTGCGCTCGTACGGGGTGGTGTCCGGGTTGCTGGGTTTGGCGATGGGCATGCTCGCACAGCCGCTCAGCGCCAGGGTCGTGCCCAAGGTCGCGGCCGTGACCGCACGCAGCGACCGTCGGTTCCGCAGATCCCGTCGCCGAGGCGGCGCCCCGGTCGGTCGCGCAGGCGGGCCGGATGTGGCCCCGGGCTGCACCGTCGAGATCGGCTGCGTGGCCGGACCCGACTCTGCTCCGGCCGGGCCGCGCCGGCCGGCTCTTGCGTCGTCGGTGGGTGATCCCAGGCCCCCGCCGCCCGGGCCGCTGCCGCCCGGTCCCCCACCGTCAGGGCCGCTGCCGGAGGCGCGGTCCTTCTTAGGCGGACGGATGCGCGACTGCCACCAACGCATGAAGAAGAACGCGGAGAAGCCGGCGAGGATGATGCCGCCGGCGATGCCGAGCAGACTGAGTCCGAGCACACCGCTGACGCGCATGGACACGTCCACGCTCGTCCCGTCGAGGGTGTCGTCGGCGTTGGCCGGCGCGATGACGAGGACCTGCGGTTCGGCATCGAGGTCGAAGGTCTTGGCCACCGACTCGCCCGTGTCCTGGCTGATCCACCAGTCACGGTCGGCGATGGCGGCTTCCGGCTTCGGCTGACCCGGGATGAACCGATGCTCGGTCGCATTCGGGAAGGACACGTCGCTGATCTGCTCCTGGGCGACCCCGTCGAGGTAGCTGTCGGCGTCGACGCCGTTCGCGGTGCCGATGAACAGCTCGGTCCCCTTGGAGTTCTTCGCCTTCACCGTCACGCTCGAGCCCGAATACGGCACGATTCCCTCGTCGAGGACGAGGGCATAGGCACCGTCCTTGACCTTGAACGCAGGGGTCTCGGTGATCTCGTCGGTGCCGACGACCGAGAGCGCGGAGATGACCAGTCCGGCGAGCGTGAGTGCCGCGACGCCGAAGAGGATGGCCGTGATGAGTCGGATTCGCTGGATCAGAACAGTGCCCTCATGAGTGCGGTCCGTGCCTTGGTCACGGCTGGGTCGTCGGCGCCGAGGACTTCGAAGAGCTCGAGGACCCGCAGGCGCAGGGTCTCCTTCTCGTCACCGGTCGTGGTGCGGATGAGGGAGATGAGTCGGTTGAAGCCGCTGCTCGCATTCCCGCCGACGACCTCGGCGTCCGCGGCGGCCATCGCGTGGTCGACGTTCTTCGGGTCAGCATCGGCGGCGGTGATGAGTTCGGCAGGCTCCTTGTCGATGAGGCGACGTCCGAGGCCTGCCCGCGCGAGACCGAATTTGGCTTCGTCGTCGGCCGGGGACTGTGCCAGGGCCGCCTTGAACAGCTGCTCGGCGGTATCGAAGTCACCCTTGGCCAGGGCCTCCTCGGCCTCGGGGTGGGCGGGACCGGCCGGTTCGGGTTCGGCACCGTCGGCCACCGCATAGCCGGTCACGCCGTTCTCTGCGGCGAGCTTGAGCAGTTCGTCGAAGTAGGCGCGGACCTGCTCGTCGGGCACGGCGCTCTGGAAGAGTGGGACAGGCTGGCCCTTGACGATGGCGACGACCGTGGGAATCGACTGCACCCCGAAGGCCTGCTGCAGGCGCGGATTCGCATCGACGTCGACCTTGGCCAGCACGAGACGGCCGCCGTAGGCTTCGGTGACGCGTTCGAGGACGGGTGAGAGCTGCTTGCACGGTTCGCACCATTCGGCCCACAGGTCGATGACGACGGGGACCCGGTCGGACATCGCGACGACACCGTTGAAGCTCGCCTCGTCGACATCGAAGACCAGGGACGGAACGGCCACCGCATTCGGGTCCTGCGCTCCCCCGCCGCCAGCAGCACCCGCTGCACCGGGGCCCGCGGCTCCCGGTCCCGTGGGAGCCTGTCCGGGACTGCCGGCCTGCTCCTGCGGCATGTTCTTGCTGCGCACAGCGGACAGGTCGAGCCCCTGGTTGGGCTGCGTGTTCTCCTGCGAGGGATCCATTGACACGGGGTCTCCTTTATGACGCGTTCGGCGGGTCCGTCGAAGTCGGTCTCGCACCTGGTCCTTGCTTGGAAGCTTATCCAACAGAAGGTATCAACATCGGTGAGCCTGCGGCTATTTCCGCGGCGACTGCTTCGCCAGCCGCCGTCTGCGCAATCGCGTCCGTCGGCGCAATCGCGGACGAACGATGCCGATACCCGACGCCGGTCAGCCCGCCTCGGCTCCGGCCAGGGTCTCGAGGCCGCCGATGAGCTTGACCTTTCCGTCCTTGGGGACGAGGAAGGTGAGCACCTGGGTCGTCTTCGTCGTCACCGGCTCCTTGGTGGAGTCCGATCCGATGAGTTCCTTCTGCGGCGAGGACAGGTTCAGGGTTCCGGTGCGTCCGCCTGTCGATTCGGGGCTGATCGTCGATTCGGCCTGGACGACTCCGGTGACGATGGCGGCATCACCGGCAGTGCCCTGCGCGACGAGCTCCTTGCCCGGCTTGTAGTCGTACTTCACCTCGGCCTTGCCGGCTGCGGCGCTGTCCTTGAGTTCCTTCTGGTTCTTCCAGATGGACTTCGAGAAGTCATCGGCGTCGAACTTCTTCGCTTCCTTCGAGTCCTTGCCGCTGCCCAGGGCCTTCGCATAGTTCGACACGACCGCCTCCGGTGTGGCGACGAAGTCCTTGTCGCCGGGTTCGAGCATCTGCGCTCCCTGCCGGGAGTCAGGCAGCTCGGGCAGCTTCGTGCCGCTCGTCAGCTGGGTCTGCGACCACAGTTTGTAGTCGCTGCGCGGGTCCTCCTGGGTGAGCACCAGCAGCTGGGAGGCTCCACCGGCGGAGGTGATGAGGCTGGTCACGCGCGGCCACGAGTCGGTCGCCGAGGTGTAGTTCGCGACGATCTCGTCACTCGCCACCGCGGCGGGCATCTTCTGGTCTTTGACCTTGTCCTTGACCTTGTAGAGGTCTTCGCGCTGCTGCAGGGCGGGGCCGGCGGCACGCTTGCCCAGCGCCTTCGCATCGGTCTTCTTGTCAGCTGCGTTGACGTCTTCGGCCACCGAGTCGAGGATCCGCTTGGCCTGGTCGTCGGTGACTCCTGCCGCCGCGGAACTCGGAGCTTCGGAGGGTTCGGGCTTCGGCAGCTCTTCGGGCCCACAGGCGCTGAGCGCCAACACGGGGACGATGGCGAAGGCGGTGCCGTATTCGGCGAGCTTGCGGCGACGCTCCTGCCGCGCCTTGCGGCGGTTGGCTTCCTTCTTCGCATTGTTCGCACCGAAGAAGAGCAGCACGAGGCCGCCGAGGAAGATGACTCCGCCGCCGATCATCAGCGGCAGCGCCCACGGGGTGTCAGCATGATTGGGCCACGCCAGTGTCACGGTCTTGACCTGACCGGCGTCGCCGTTGCCGGCGATGAGGAAGCCTGTGCGGTTGGCGTCGTCGTTCCATTCGAGTTCGACCGAATCGGTGCCGTTGACCTCGCTCTGCCACAGGTCGGCACCTTTGGGGTCGGGCACCGAACCGTCGCCGTCCGTGGCCTTGGTCGTGAGCTTCCCGTCCTCGGCGAGGCCGGTGATGCGGTCATAGCCGGACTGTCCGGCCCAGGCTTCGACGTTCTCGATCGGGGCCTGCGCGATGGTGAGATCGCCGCTGCCCTTGACCGTCAGCGTGGTGGGGGTTTCGTAGAGGTTGAGCATTCCGGGGTCGACGACGACCGCCGGTTTGTCGGAGTCGATCTGCGCGGTGGCAGTGATCGTATCCTCCGGCGCCCACAGGGTCTTCTGCAGGATGCCGAGGCCACCGACGACGACACCCACCACCATGAGAATCACAGCGAATGTGTAACGCACGAGCGAACCTTCCCTCAGCCGAGCAAAATGGCACCCCGGTATCGGGGACCCTCCAAGTTTAAGTCACATGCCGGGCATCGCCTTTGTGCGCATGTTCAGTGTGTGTCGACGTTCACACCAGAGACCCTCGCCGAGGCGGCTCCCGCCTACCGTGCGACCATCGCCTGAGGCGGCTGCCGCCCACAGCGAACCCCGCCGTCACGTCGCCTCCCGCCCGTTCCCAAAGGCGCCCCGACGTGTCGCGCGGACGACATCTGCCCTAAGCTGGGCGGGTGAGCAACAACAGAATTGTCTGGATCGACTGCGAAATGACCGGCCTCGACGAGGTCAGGGACGAACTCATCGAGGTGGCTGCGATCGTCACCGACTTCGAGCTCAATCCCCTCGACGACGGCATCGACATCGTCATCAGGCCCTCCGATGAGGCGCGGGCGAACATGAACGACTTCGTCACGAACATGCACAAGACCTCGGGACTGATCACCGAACTCGACGGGGGCACCACCGTCGCCGATGCGCAGGCGAAGGTCCTCGAGTACGTGAAGAAGCACGTCCCGGAGGCGGGCAAGGCACCGCTCGGCGGCAATTCGGTGGGCACCGACAAGGTCTTCCTGACCAAGCAGATGCCCGAGCTCGTCGACTACCTGCACTACCGGATCATCGACGTCTCCTCGATCAAGGAACTGAGCAAGCAGTGGTTCCCCCGCGCCTACTTCCAAGCCCCGGCCAAGCACGGCGGCCACCGGGCACTGGGCGATATCATCGACTCGATCGTCGAGCTCCAGTACTACCGGAAGGCCGTGTTCTCCGCCGAGGGGCCGAGCTCCGATGAGGCGAAGACCATCGCCGCCGAGGTGACCGCGAGCTTCCCGACGGGCACCGAGTCGGGCGAGTCCGACTGACCTGAGGCTCAGCCGGCCTTCTTCGCGGGCTGAGCGAACACCGTGGCGGGGAACGCCCCGGACTGGGCGATGACCTTGATCAGGGTGCGGCTGGGCGAGAGCAGGGCCTCGAGCTCATCGTCGTCGAGGACGGACCAGGCCGCGGCCACGGTCCCGTCGGTGAGCTGCTCGACCTGTTCCCTCAGCTCCCGACCCGCGTCGGTGATGACGGGCAGGTCGTAGTCGCGATCGTCGGTGTCCACGGTGATCAGCCCCGCCTCGGCGAGCCTGGCCTGGGCGGTCTGCCACTCCTCATCGGTGTAGCCGCGGGTCTTCTGCGCCGCGCGGGGGCGGAATCCGGCGCCGGTGGCGACGTCGAGCATGAGCGCGTCGATGCCGGGGACGCCGGCGGTGACGAGGGAGGCGACGTGACCGTCGCCGCGGAACTCACGTGCGATGGTCGCCGAGTCCCACAGCTTCTCGAACACGGTCTCGCCCCGGTGACCGCCGAGCGCATCGGCCGTGGCCGCGGCCAGCGTGCGCCCGGCGAAGTCCATGTTCGCGAGCACGGGCTGGACGGCCTCGTCGACCTGGGTGGCCGCCTCGGTGAGCAGGGCGATGTCGTCACGGTCACCGAAGAGTTCGTCCATGAACGCGGCGACGGCGTCGAAGCGGGCCTGCACCATCTCCTCGGGGGTGACGGTGTCCCACAGCTTCGGCAGCATGTCGGCGACGAAGTTCGGCGAGTAGTTGTAGTAGGCGGCGCTGACGACTCCCGGATTCACCCGCCCCAGCGGTGCCGAGCGGGCGGCCATATTGCCTTCGACCCCGGGTTCGAGGCCGTGCTCGGCGTAGACGGCACCGACCGTCTGTGAGAAGTACATCGATGAGTGGAACGAGTTGAGGCGGGCGGAGATCGTGCGGATGGTCTGTGTGCGCTGGTTGTCCATAGCGTCATCCTATGGGCGTCATCGTCGCAGGTAAATGGGCCACGGGCGGGGAAGAAATTAGCGCAGGCGGATGCGTCCTAAATCGCCCGCACGGCGCGTGCCCCAGCGGCTCTTCCGCACCGCTCGGGCGGTCGGCGACGCCGCAGGGGCGACGGTGTTTGCACTGACGAGCCCCGGTGCTACGGTCTGGACACGGAGTGACAAGGACCGTTCCCGACCTCGACATCGGCCCGGTCGGCAGACGATCCTCGCAACCGCACGGAGTCCTGCTTGGAGGTCAGATGAGGATCGCACTGTTCGCCACCTGCATCGTCGATGCGATGTATCCCGAGGTTGCTCAGGCAACCGTGAGCATTCTCCGCCGCCTCGGCCATGAGGTCGTCTTCCCCGAAGGCCAGTCCTGCTGCGGGCAGATGCACATCAACTCCGGCAAGTTCGCGCAGGCCGAACCGGTCATCGCCAACCACGTCCGCGCCTTCACCAGCACCGAATGGGATGTCGCGGTCGCCCCTTCCGCTTCCTGCGTGGCCTCGCTGGGCCATCAGCAGCCGATGGTCGCACGCCGGCAGGGAAATGAGGCCTTGGCCTCCGAGGCCGCCGAGGTGGCCGACCGCACCTACGAACTCACCCAGTTCCTCACCGACGTCGCAGGTGTCACCGATGCCGCCGCCGACCTCGGGTCCTATTTCCCGCACCGGGTGACCTTCCACCCGTCCTGCCATGGGATGCGGCTGCTGCGCCTTGGCGACCGGCAGTCCTCGCTGGTTCGCTCCGTCGAGGGCATCGACTTCGTGGAACTGCCCCTGGCCGATTCCTGCTGCGGCTTCGGCGGCACCTTCTCCGTGAAGAACCCGGAGGTGTCCTCGGCGATGCTCGCGGACAAGGTGCGCACCGTCCAGGCCACTCACGCGGATGTCTGCACCGGCGGCGACGCTTCCTGCCTGCTCCACATCGGCGGCGGGATCTCCCGCTTCGAACGCACCGGCAGCTTCGGCGGGACCCCGGATGTCACCGCCGTCCACGTCAAGGAGACGAGTTCGACCGATGCGCAGGGCCACACGTCCGAGAAGCTGACGACCGTCGTCGGCGCCGACGATGACGACCACCTCACCCCAGGCGAAAGAGGCACTGCCCCGGCCGAGCCGAGCAGGGCACAGGGGTTCCGTGTCGGTCAGGCCGCGGTCCACCTGGCACGGATCCTCGCCTCGACGAAGGAGGACCCGCTGCGGGTGCCCGGCGAAGGAGCAGAAGTGAGCGGAGGGAGCCTGCGATGACGTTCTTGGGAATGCCGCTGATGCGTTCGCAGCACGCACACAGCGATCTGCCCGGCGGACAGGGCAACATCGTCGAAACCGAGCCCTTCCCCGAGGTCTCGCACCAGCACCTGTCGAACCAGCAGCTGCGCAACAACATCGGCCATGCCACCTCGTCGATCAGGGACAAACGCGCCGGGGTCGTCGCCGAACTCGACGACTGGGAGGAGCTGCGCGAAGCCGGCTCCCGGGCGAAGAACCAGGTGATGGCGAATCTGCCCGAATACCTCGTCGAGTTCGAAGAGAACTTCACCGCCGCCGGTGGAACCATCCACTGGGCCCGGGACGCCGATGAGGCCAACGCCATCGTCACCGAACTCGTAGAGGCCAACGTCCCGGTGCTCGCTAACGGGCGCCGTGAGGTGATCAAGGTCAAGTCGATGGCGACCCAGGAGATCGGGCTCAACGAACATCTCGAGACCCAGGGCATCGACGCCTTCGAGACCGACCTGGCCGAACTCATCGTCCAGCTCGGCGAGGACAAGCCCAGCCACATCCTCGTGCCCGCCATCCACCGCAACCGTGACGAGATCCGCGACATCTTCATGGACAAGATGCCCGACGCCGGGAAGCTGACGAACGACCCGGCGGTCCTCGCCGAGGCTGCCCGTCGACATCTGCGTCACAAGTTCCTGACCACCAAGGTCGCGGTCTCGGGCGCGAACTTCGGCATCGCCGACACCGGCACCCTCGGCGTCGTCGAATCCGAGGGCAACGGGCGGATGTGCCTGACCCTGCCGGAGACCCTGATCACCGTGATGGGCATCGAGAAGCTCCTGCCCAGCTTCGACGATCTCGGGGCGTTCCTCCAGCTGCTGCCGCGGTCCTCGACGGGTGAGCGGATGAACCCGTACACCTCGTTCTGGACCGGACGGACCGAGGGCGACGGACCGCAGAACGTCCACCTCGTCCTCCTCGACAACGGACGCACCCGGGCACTCGCCGACGAGCACGGAAGGACTGCCCTCAACTGCATCCGCTGCTCGGCGTGCATGAACGTCTGCCCCGTCTACGAGCGCACCGGCGGACACGCCTACGGATCGACCTACCCGGGCCCGATCGGAGCGATCCTCTCTCCGCTGCTGACCGGCGTGGAGGACGAGGCGAACGGTTCTCTGCCCTACGCCTCATCCCTCTGCGGGGCCTGCTACGACGTGTGCCCGGTGAAGATCAACATCCCGGAGATCCTCGTCCACCTGCGCAGCGAAGACGTCAAGGCCAACCACTCCCCCGTCTCCACCCAACTCGACACGGCGCTCACGGGAGCGTCGTGGATGATGGGCGACGGCAAGCGGATGGCCGCCGCGGAGAAGGGCCTGCCCTTCGCGCACAAGGCCACTCGCGGCGGACAGATCAACGCCCTCCCCGGCATCGCCGGCGCATGGACGTCGAGCCGGGACATTCCCGGACTGCCGGAGAAGAGCTTCCACCAGCTGTGGGCCGAGTCCGAAGGCCAGGCCGAGTCCGAAGGCCGGACGGATCACGACGGCGAGACCGAGAACGGGGGCGACGAGAAATGACGGACACCGCACGCGAAGAGATCCTCGGACGCATCAATGAGGCCCTCGGTCGCCGAGGTGGCGGCGAGTACGTGTCATCGACCTCCGGCACCGTTCCCTCCGCGCCGACCGGACGGGAGAGCGCCCCCTCGGCCGAGGCCGAGCATGCTCACGCTGGTGCCCCCGCAGCCGGTGGCGGCGTCGTCGGGCAGAGCGCTGACTATGCGCGGACCGGCACGCATTCCGGTGAGGAGCTCATCGAACTCCTCGTCGACCGCCTCGTCGACTACAAGGCCAACGTCCACCGTGTCACAGGCGATCCGGCGAAGACCATCGCCGACCTGCTCGAAGCGGGGTCGAAGATCGTCGTCCCGCGCGGGCTCGACGAGTCGTGGCTGCAGGCGTTCACCGGTGACATCTCGGTCGATGCCCCGGGTGAGGAGCTGAGCATCCCCGAACTCGACTCGCAGGCTGCGGTGGTGACCGCCTCGGCGGTGGCGATCGCGCAGACGGGAACCATCGTCCTCGATGGGTCCCCCGAATGCGGCCGGCGGGCGATCACCCTCGTGCCCGACCATCACATCTGCGTGGTGCGTGTCGCAGACGTCGTCGACATCGTCCCCGAGGGGATCGCACGGCTCGAGGCGACAGCGGCGCTGACGTTCATCTCGGGGCCCTCTGCCACGAGCGACATCGAACTGGAGCGGGTGGAAGGCGTCCACGGTCCGCGCACCCTCGACGTCGTCATCCTCGATTCGTGAGCCTGCCCCGATGCGCGCCGACCGGCCCCCATCGGGGACAATGGTGTCCATGACGAGCGCCCGCACCCTCGAATATCCGCAGCAGCCGCCTCGGCGCAGGTCGAGGCGGAAGACGTGGATCGTCTCCGCGATCGTCATCGTCCTCACCCTCATCATCGGTGTCATCGCCGCCGATCGGATCGTCGACTTCACGACCGAGCAGCGCATCGCCGACGGACTCTCCGACTACGGGGACGCCGACGTCTCCGTCGAGGGGTTCCCCGTGCTCACGCAGATGGCGTCCGGGAAGCTGGACTCCGTGCACATCACCGCGGACGAGGCGACCTATGAGGACGTCGACTTCACCGATGTCGACGCGAAGCTCTACGACGTCCCCACCGACACCTCACGTCCCATCGGCACCGTCGACGCCACCGCGGTCCTCCCCCATTCCACACTCGACGCACTCACCTCCGACCATGCGTCCCTGCCTGCGGGAATGACGTTCACCACCGAAGACGGCGAACTCTTCCTCAAAGGATCCCTGCTCGGCCAGGACCTGCTCATCGGCATCGACCCGAAGGCCGACGGCCGACGTGCCGTCGTCGACGCGTCCGAGATCCGGTTGGGTTCCGCACACGTCGACGTGGACAGCCTGCCCGGGTTCCTCACCTCGGCGATCTCCGACATCGTCATCGATCTGGACTTCCTGCCCGCCGGGCTCGAACTCACCGACATCACCGCCACCGAGGCGGGACTGCAGGTCCGCCTCCACGGATCCGGGGTCACGCTCGAGTGAGACGGCTGGGCCGCGAGTATACGTTGAGCCGAGTGTGCCCGGTGACTCGGGCGGGACGGCTGAGCCGCCTCGGCGAGAGGCCGACCATCCCAGCGATCGGGTAAGGTTCCGGAAGTGACGACACCGATCCCCGCCGCAACGACCGACGACTCCCGCCGCTACCGCCCCGACCCGACCGTGCTCACAGCCCTGAAGTCGCCGAGGCTGCTCACCCGTGAGGTGCTCGCCGGGCTCGTCGTCGGGTTGGCGCTCATCCCCGAGGCGATCGCGTTCTCGATCATCGCCGGTGTCGACCCGAAGGTCGGTCTGTTCTCCGCGTTCATCATGGCCACCTCGATCGCCATCCTCGGCGGCCGCCCGGCCATGATCTCCGCGGCCACCGGTGCCGTGGCACTCGTCATCGCACCGGTCGCCCGCGAGCACGGGATGGACATGTTCATCGCCACCGTCATCCTCGCCGGCGTCTTCCAGATCCTGCTGGCCGTGTGCGGAGTCGCGAAGCTCATCCGCTTCATCCCCCGCAGCGTCATGGTCGGGTTCGTCAACGCCCTCTCCATCCTCGTCTTCGCGGCCCAAGTGCCCCATGTCATCGGGGTGCCGTGGATGGTCTACCCGCTGCTGGCCCTCGCCGTCATCGTGCTCGTGCTCATGCCGAAGTGGACGAAGATCATTCCCGCGCCGTTGGTGACGATCGTCGTCGTCACCGGCATCGCCGTCGCCTTCGCCCTCGACGTGCCCACGGTCAGCGATCAGGGTGAGCTGCCGCGCAGTCTGCCCTCACTCTCCATCCCGCACGTGCCGCTGACCTGGGAGACGCTGCGCACCATCGCTCCGTATTCGCTGGCGATGGCGCTGGTCGGGCTGATGGAGTCGCTGATGACGGCGAAGCTCGTCGACGAGATCACCGACACCCATTCGAACAAGACCCGTGAATCCTGGGGCCAGGGGGCGGCGAACATGATCTCCGGGCTCTTCGGCGGGATGGGCGGCTGCGCGATGATCGGGCAGACGATGATCAACGTCCGCGCGTCCGGGGCCAGGACGAGGATCTCGACGTTCATGGCCGGAGCGTTCCTGCTGCTCCTCGTCGTCGCCCTCGGCGACATCGTCGGAATGATCCCGATGGTCGCTCTCGCGGCGATCATGATGATGGTCTGCGTCGACACCTTCGACTGGCATTCGATCCGCCCGAAGACCCTGCGGACGCTGCCGAAGTCCGAGACCTTCGTCATGGTCGCCACCGTCGCGGTCGTCGTCGCCACCGGCAACCTGGCGATCGGGGTCGTCATCGGCGTGTTCATCGCCAGTGTGCTCTTCGTCCGGCGAGTGGCCCACTTCGTCACCGTCGAACGCACTGTCACCGACGACGCCGCACCCGCTGACGACGCGGGTGTGTCTGATCCCACCGGCACCGAGGCAGTCGCCCACTACGCGGTCCGCGGCGAGCTCTTCTTCGCCTCCTCGAACGACCTGACCACCCAGTTCCACTACACGCACGACCCCGGCCTGGTCGTCATCGACATGAGCGAAGCGCACGTCTGGGACGCCTCGAGCGTGGCCGCCCTCGACGCGATCGTGACGAAGTACGAGGCCCTGGGCACGAGAGTCGAACTGATCGGCATGAACGCCTACACCGAGTCACTCCACGCTCGACTGTCCGGAGGGCTGGGGTAGCCGCCGCCGGCGGGCTGGGGCAGCCGTCCAGCGGGCCTTCGTGGCTGAGTCGGCCGTCCAGCGGGCTGGGGCAATTTCCTGTCGGCGAGGCTGTCTGGCCACTCCCGCAGCCAGACAAGTGGGTTCAGAATGCACATATCCGACGTGAAAATGGCAATCTGGACCCACTTGTCTCCCGTTCGAGCGCGGATCTCTCGTTCAAGCGCGCGTCTCTCGCTGGAATGGCGGGGCATTGCCAGTTGCGTCACAGACACCGCCACTAGGATTCGAAGCGTCCCCAGTCCAACCCCGCGATCTGCATCGACAGAGCGCTCGACCGACACGAAGGACCGTGCCATGGCATTCGACAAGTTCCTCGACAAAGCGAAGAATCTCGCCAACGACCCCAAGGTCAAGGACAAGCTCAACTCCGACAAGGCCGAGCAGATGAGCGATTCGGTCCTCGACAAAGCGGCAGGCGTCGCGGAGTCGCTGACCGGCGGCAAGCACTCCGAGAAGATCCAGAAGGCCAGAGACGCCGCCGACAACGCGATCGGCAACGAGCGTGGACAGGACGAAGGCCGCAGCGCTGAACGGAATGACGGCGAGCGCGAGCAGGCCGACGATCCTCGCAACGGCTCGGAGTCCAGCCGCGGCGAGGAGGGCACGGACCCGCGCAGCAACAACTGATTCTGTCTCTGGCAATCCTCAGGGCCGAGGCCCCCACCGTCATCGGTGGGGGCCTCGAATCTGTCTGCAGCCTCGGGATCGCAGCCCGAGAATCGCAGCCTAGGAATCGATGACGGGATCGTCGACCCCGTCGGGGTCCGCATCGAGGGTGATCCGCACGGCATCGATGCTGTGGGGTCGCGAGCGCTCGATCTCCTCCGCCGACACCAACCATGAGCCCTTCGTCTTCTCACCACACGGTTTGCCGTGCGGGGCCAGTGCTTCACAGTCGACGCCGGTGATGCGCGCATCGGATTCGATGACGAGCTTGCCGCGATCGAGAGGACGGAAGTAGACGATGACTCCGCCATCGTCACTGCCCTCCGTGCTCTCCCTGCTCTCGGTGAGGTCGGCAGCAGGAATCGCGGCACCGTTGACCCGATAGTCAAGTGTCCCCCGGTGGCGTCCCGGATCGAGGTCGTCCGTACTGAACCCGATGTCCACGGAGTGCAGCTCCTTCTTAAGGGTCGCCTCGGCGGGGGTCGATTCGATGCTTCCCCGCGGCTGCGAATACGTCGCCCGCAGATAGGGCGGCAGCAGAGCGTCGGTGTCGGGCAGGCGGAATCCGTCGTGGATCTCGTCGCCGAAGCCCCAGCGCGTCTCGAGTGCCAGGTCGATCGTCGTGTCCATCCGTACGGTATAGGAGCCGTCGGCGGCGATCGTCATCGTGTGCGTCGTCTCGCTGCCCCGCAGCGGATTCGGTGCCGCATCCGCGCCGCCGGGCATCAATCCCACAACGACGATCGACCCAGTCAGCACCGAGGCCGACACTGCGGCCGTCGCCTCGGCACATCGTTCGTTCGGCATGCTCATCAGCCTCTCTCGATCGGGTGAATAGGTCGGGCGTTCATGTTCTCGGGCGGGTCGATGACGACGACGTCATGGTCGAAGTCGTTGTCCTCCCGCCAGGTCATTCGGCTCGTGCCGTCGGTTCCGGCGTTGTCGATCTGCGCGAAGTCATCGGCGCAGTCTGTCAGTGCGAAGTCGACATTGTTCGCCGGGCAGTGCAGCGGGCCATCGGTGTCGACGATCATCGTGTGCGTCGCCTCGGTCGCTCGGGGTGCGCCGATGACAGACAGCGGGAGGACGATGGCCTCGCGGCCGGACACAGTGAGGAAGACCTTGTCGAGCACGTAGTCGACCCCGACGACGTGTCGACCCTCCTCCCACCGCGCGGCCCGTCCCTCCGAGTCCTTCGGGCGGAGTGAGAAGTGCGCCCTGGGATAGTCGAAGTCCTTCTCACGCGTGGTCTCGACCTCCACGTCGAGTTCGCCTGCTTCCTGCGGCTGTCGGCGCGTCGACCCTGCGTCCGTGCTCAGCTCCACCGCGGTGAGCTCCTCAACGACCGGCATCATCGCCAGACGGCTGCCGTTGACCGGATTCCTGCCGAGTCCCCCGCTGCCGACCCACAGTCCCACGGAGTCCCCACCCTCGGGTGGGGCCTCGAAGACCAGCCGTTGACGGACCGCCACGGTTCCCTCCTTGTGCGGGGCCACCTCGGTGATGGTCTCTTCCGGGGTCAGCGCATGATCGGGCAGATCCTGCGCCTCGGGTTGGGGTGCGACGCAGCGGACGACCATCCCGAGGACGCCGACGACGATCACGGCGACGGCGGAGACCGCGAAGCCGGCGATGAGGAACAGCTTGGTCCGTGTCATGGTTCCACCGTAGGATCGCCGCCGATGGCAGGGGCGCCACGATCGGTGCCAGTCCTGGAACATGCGCCGTCGACGCTCGAGTGTGTGAGAATGGCAGTCTGCGTCAAGCCGCGCTGTCTCAGCCGTGGACGCGAGATGAGCGGCCACACGACCGACCCCACATGCAGCAGGAGGAGCCATGCGATCACCCATCCCGGATTTCCTCGATGAGACGCTCGATCGTTTCCGTCCCGATCGGTCCGGAGAGAACGCGGACTACATTCCGGACCTCGCCGCCGCCGATCCGGAGAAGCTCGCGATCTGCATCTCCACCCTCGACGGCATCGAATACACCTCCGGGGATGCCGAGCACGAGTTCTCCATCCAGTCGATGTCGAAGCCCTTCATCTACGGCCTCGCCCTCGAACAGGAGGGTCTGGCCGGCGTGCTCGAGAAGGTCGGCGTCGAACCCAGCGGTGAGAAGTTCAACGAGCTCTCGCTGGATAAGAAGTCGGGCCGGCCGCTCAACCCGATGATCAACGCCGGGGCCATGACCATCCACTCCGTCCTCGGCGATCCGGGTGCGAGCCTGGCCGAACGCACCGAGATCGTCCGCGCCGGGCTCTCCCGATTCGCCGGTCGCGAGCTGGCGATCGACGAAGGCGTCGCCGACGGCGAATGGCGCGAGGCCTACCGCAATGTCGCGATCGCGAACATGCTGCGCTCCTACGACATCTTCTACGATGACCCCGACGAGGTGGTGCGCGGCTACATCGAGCAGTGCTCGATCCTCGTCACGGTCAAGGACCTCGCGATCATGGCCTCCACGCTCGCCGGCGGCGGCGTCAACCCTCTCACCGGCGAACAGGTGCTCTCCCCCAGGGTCAACCGGCAGGTGCTCGCGGTGATGATGACCTGCGGGATGTATGACGCCGCGGGCGACTGGATGACGGAGATCGGGATTCCCGCCAAGAGCGGCGTCTCCGGCGGAGTCTTCGGCGTCATGCCCGGACAGGTCGGCATCGCGACCTACTCCCCGCGCCTGGACAAGCACGGCACGAGCGTGCGCGGAGCGAAGATCTTCCAAGACCTCTCGAACCGGCTGAGCCTGCACATCATGGACGCACCCGAACCGGCACGCTCGATCATCCGCCGTGACCGTCGCTTCGTCGACGGCGAGGGCAAGATGGTCCGCATCTGCAGCCTGCAGGGGCTCATCCAGTGGAGCGGCTCGGAGAACGTCCTGCGCGCCATGGACGAACCGGAGTCGACCACGGACACGTTCGTGCTCGACCTGCGCCGGGTCAACGAGATCAACTCGGTGGCCCGATACATGCTCACCGAGGCCCTGTCCCGCCTCGAGGACGACGGCACCCGTGTGGTGCTCATGGACCCCGATGACATGATGCAGTGCAAGGGCCCGAACTCGGCGCTGCCGGGCGCGACGATCCTCGATTCACTCAAGTCCGTCAAGGGACTCAAGCGTGTCCGCGACGACCGCCGACGAGAGATGGCCGAACGCGTCAGGTAGGTCAGGCTGATCGGCATTTGCTAAGGTGAGCCTTACAATCCCTTCAGCGCCGAGGCGGCCCTCCGACCGCCTCGGCGTGGGCTTTTCCACGGAAGGAACCCCATGACGGCATCCGCCACTCCTGACCAGCGTCCCGCTCGTCCTCCGAAACCCCAGGCCATCCTCAGCGTCCAGGCAATCGAGGAGATCACTCCGAACCTCATCCGCATCACCGCCGGAGGGTCGGGACTCGACGCGATCTCGAACAACGACGCCACCGACAAATACGTCAAGATCATGTTCGCCGATCCGCAGCACGGGCTGACCCCTCCCTACGACCTGGCCGATCTGCGCGAGAATTCCCCGGAGAAGCTGCCGCGCAACCGCACCTACACGGTGCGCGAGATCAACGAGGTCGAGAAATGGGTGAAGATCGACTTCGTCGTCCACGGCGATGAGGGCATTGCCGGTCCGTGGGCGAAGAGCACCCGGGTAGGCGATCAGATCGTCCTCGTCGGAGCCGGCGGCAAATACGCCCCCGAGGCGGACGTCCCGTGGCATCTGCTCATCGCCGACCACACGGCGATCCCTGCCGTGAGTTCCGCACTCGAAGCGATGCCTGCGGAGGCGACCGGTGTCATCCTCGCCAATGTCGAACATGCCGAGGATCGACTGCTCCCCGAGCTGCCCGCCGGGTTCGACGTCACCTGGGTCGATTCGGACGAGGCGCTGATTGCCGCGGTGCGCGAACTCGACTGGCCGGAAGGGACTCCGCAGGTCTTCGCCCACGGAGAGCGCGAGACGATCAAGACGATCCGCAAGATCTTCAAGGAACACGAGGTTCCCCGCGAGTCGCTGTCGATCTCGGCCTACTGGGCCCGCGGCCGAGCCGAGGACCAGTTCCAGGCCGAGAAGCGCGAACCCATCGGCAAGATCGACTGACAGGGACTGGCTGGGACCCGCCCTTCGCCGACCGCGGTTGTGACGGGCCCCTTCGCCGACCGCTCGAGTCAGCGACGCTGTACCGCGTTATGCGGCGAGCTTTCGCAGGCAACTCGACCGGTCGGCGAATTCGTGGTTGCGAGTCAGCCTCGGCGGCGGGTCAGCAGGAAGGCCGCGATGCCCAGGGCGATCAGGCCCAGGGCGATCCCGCCGAGGATGAGGTACTGACCGAGATCAGCGCCCGTGCGCGGCAGCGGGCCTCCATTGGCGTCGGTCGAACCGTCGGTGCCATCGGCGGACGCATCTGATCCGGGCTCGTCCGATCCGGACCCATCTGATGCCGACGTCCCGCTCGAACCGGTGCTGCCGGAGTCTGAGCCAGCTCCGTCGGCACCTGTCCCTGTACCCGAATCCGACCCGCTGCCCGCACCTTCAGCGGCGCCGTCGTCGTCGGAGCCGGCACCATCCGCATCAGTGCCGTTTCCGCCATCCTCATCCGCTTCGGCGCCGGTACCGGCCGCTGCGTCCGCGCCTGCTCCGGCATCTGTGTCCGCGCCAGCGTCTTCGTCGGTTCCGGCGTTCTCATCCCCTTTGTCTCCGCCATCCCCGCCATCGGCGAGGTCGGCCACCGAGTACAGGCTCGTCGTTCCCGACACCTCGTTGCCGACGACCAGCGCGGCCTCGCCTGTGGGCGACTCATCGGCGCTGAGGAACGTGATGCCCTCCGGCCCCAGGTCGCCGGCGCTTGCGAGCAGCGCGGCCGGATCGGAGGCATCCTCGATCTCGTCCTCGACCGACACCGAAAAGTCTCTGTTGTTGAAATAGGTTGCGAACTTCGGCGCGCTCGGGTCGGTGAGATCGAAGGCGGCGATCCCTCCGATGCGCTCGAAGCCGACGAAGGCGTAGGTCGTTTCCCCCACTTCCCCGATGGTCAGCGCCTCGGGTTCGGGTCCCTTATCATCGCTGCGTCCTTCCAGATTCGATTCGGAGTGGTTCGAGTTGAAGAACTCCGGCACCGCCTCGGCGGTCAGCCGTTCGAACTCGTCACCGGAATCGGCCACGAGCTTCCCATCGGTCGTCCACACTGAGAACGACCGGGCGCCGAAGGCCACGAGTTCTTCATAGCAGTCGCCGTCCTCGCTCAGTCCCATATCGGTGATGATGTTGAGTCGTCCGAGGTCCTCATCGTCGAGCTTGTCAGCAAGCGGCGAGGCCTCACACACCGGTGACAGACCGTCCTCGCCGAGGTCCTTGACTCGGGCTCCGTCGACGAAGTCTCCCCATTCTCGAGAGTCGCCTTCGTTCGCGGTGACCAGGTAGTCCGTGCCGCCGGCGGAGAACGTCGAGATCGTGTCGGGCATGTACGCGCCTTTGAGCCCCTCGTACTCGGTGATGTTCACCGTGGGCGCGTCCTCGGGGTCGCGGTCCGAGGCATCGAGACCGTTGCCCGCCTGCCCGTGGTCCTTCAGCCCCAGCGGGAGGATCGTCTCCACCGCGGCCTCGGCGATGTCGACGACTGCGATCGCGTTCGCTTCCTGCAGGGTGGCGTAGGCCTTGTCCCCGGCGACGGTGATGTATTCGGGTTCGAGATTGCGCGAGACCGGCAGGCCCGCCTCGGGGGTGGGGCCGAAGATCCGCACGTCCTCGGGCAGGGTCTTCGTCCCGCCGTCTTCGAACTCGTGGAAGTCGGCCGTGTGCACGTCCGACTCCGACGGTGCGGCCACCTCGGCGGGCAGATCGATGACGGACACCGATCCTTCGGGATCGGTCGAGAAGTCATCGGCCGGTTCGCCTTCGTTCGCCACCAGGGCGTGGGTGCCGTCGGGAGTGACGGTGACCATATCGGGCAGGGACCCAACCGGCACCTGACCCAGCGGCTCCGCCTCGGGGTCGTTCGCGTCGAAGAACATCACTGAGCCGGGACGGGTCTTGTCCTCATCCTCCAATGCGATGACACCGAGTCCGTCATCGCGGATCGCCACCGAGTTCGCCACTCCGGTGCCGGTGATCTCGGAGACCTTCTTCGGGTTCGCGGGGTCCGAGGCGTCGAGGACGTCGACGGTGGCCGCCTGCGCATTGACGGTGAAGACGGTGTCGCCGTGGACGGCCGTGATCTCGGCAGCGGACTCGTCGAACTGGCCGGTCCCGTGGGAGCCGAGGAACCCCATCTCGATCTGCGCATCGGGCGCCGAAGAGATGATCGGATCGGACACTTCCGCCGCGTGGGCAGGTGCGGTCGCGACCGTGCCGCCGACGGCGAATCCGGTGGTCAGCAGGAGGGCGGCCGCCTGGGCCGTGAGCGTCTTCGCAGACAGGGGGTTAGTCATCGAGTCTCCGGGATCGTGATGGGCGCGGACCGGCTGGACCCGCAATCACCCATTCATAGGCACCCGGCATGACCCGGTGTCGAACCCCAGATGGACACCTGGTGAACGCCCTCGCCTCTGTCCGCCGACCGCTCACGTTGCCGACTCTGTACCGAGTCATGCGGCGAGCGGTCGACGCTGAGGTGAGCGGTCGGCCTACGGACCGGGTCAGGCGAGGTCGAGGCGGTCGACCACCTCGGCGACGGTGCGCTTGGCAGCGCCGTCAAGACCTCGGATCGGCAGCGGCAGGCTGCCCGGACCGACGAGGCCCAAGTGTTCGGCGATGGCCGCGGTCACCCGCAGGCTGCCGCCGTGAGCGGCGAAGAGATCCCACAGCGGTTGGAGCTCGGCGGAGAGCTCCCGGGCCACGTCGACGTTGCCGAGTTCGGCGGCGCGGGTGATCTCGAGCATCGGTTCGGGCAGGGTTCCGCCGACGGCCGTGTACCAGGCGTCGCAGCCGGCGATGAGACCGTCGGCACCGAACGCGTCGCCGGAGATGCCGATGGTCACCTCATTGCCGATCGCCGCGCGGATCTCACCGATGCGTTCATCCCAGCCGGCCGGTGAGAGCGGGAAGCCGGGGATCTTGATCGAGGCCACACCGTCGAGTTCGGCGAGTCGGGCGTAGAACTCTGTGGTGAAGGTGAAGTGGGTGGTGCCGGGGTTGTCGTAGACGACGATCGGCAGGTCGGTGGAGGCGGCGACGGTGCGGAAGAGTTCGAACACGTCGTCGGTCGTCAGCGGCTGGTAGCTCACCGGCGCCAGCAGCAGACCCTGCGCACCGGCGGCCTCGGCGGAGGCGACATTGGCGAGCACGTCCCGTGTCCGCAGCGCTCCGACGCCGACGAGGACGGGGATGTCGAGGGCCGATTCGACGGTCAGCTCCGCGACCCGTGCACGTTCCTCGGTATCCAGGTAGACGTACGATCCGGTCGAACCGAGGGCCGTGATCGAGTCGACGCCGGCGAGGACGAGCCGTTCGATGAGACCGATGTAGGCATCCTCGTCGAGGTTCTCGCCGTCCAACGGGGTGAGCGGGAAGGCGCTCAGCCCGGTGAACAGGGAAGGGTCGTACGCTGGGGTACTCATCAGGTGTCCTCCTCGAAGGGTCGGGTGGTGGCTGGTCGAGTGGTGGCCGGTGCGATGACGGCTGGCCGGAGTGTGGCAGCGGACGAGTCCGCTGGGTCCCAGTCTGCCAGGTCAGTCGGTTCAGACGAGACGGCAGCTGTCAGGAGTCGCCGAGGGAGGTCAGTCGGACAGGTACGCCTCGAACGGGTCGAAGGCCGGCTGCGCAGCGGCGTCCATCACGGCCGCGGCGCCGACGGCGTTGGCCGCGCACAGGGCGCGTTCGGGAACGAGGCTCATGCGCAGCCCGATGGTCAGGGCCGCGGCGAAGGCGTCACCGGCGCCGACGGTGCTCACCGGGGTCCTCGGCAGCGCCTCGGCGAAGGCGATCTGCTCACCGCGGGCGAATAGGGACGACCCTCGGGATCCAAAGGTCACGGCCACGAGCCTCGCCTCCTGCAGCTGCGGGATGAGGGAGTACTCGGTCTCGTTGACGATGATGAGATCGGCACGATCGACCACCTCGGCGGGCAGGGGCAGGGCCGGGGCGGCGTTGACGGCGAAGAATCCGGGCACTCGAGCGGCGAGCTCGGTGACGAGATCCATGGAGATCTCGAGCTGGGTGAGCACCGCCTCGTCGTCGGCGAACTCCACCCCGTCGAGGCCGGCCTCGGTGTTCGCCCCTTCACATACGGCGATCTGGTTCTCACCGTGAGCGTCGACCATGATCAGCGCGGTCCCGGTCGGGGCGTCCGCCTCGGCGATGTCTTCGGTGAGGACCCCGGCCGCGCGCAGGGCCTTAACCATTTCCCGGCCCTCGGCATCATCCCCGACAGCGCCGATCATCCGGGTGCGCGCACCGAGGCGGGCGGCCGCTGCGGCCTGATTCGCGCCCTTCCCGCCAGGTGAGCGTGTCAGCATGCCACCGCCGACGGTCTCACCTGTGGTGGGCAGTCGGGAGATGGTGGCGGTGATGTCGGCGTTGATGCTGCCGACGACGGCCAGTGAGCAGTCGATGGTCATGGGACCATTATCGACGGCGTATCCTCATCGCGGGCAGATCGCCGCAGGCAGTTCGTCGCGGGCAGAACCCCACGGCGGATGGGAAAAGCCCCGTGTTCCGCTGATACCAACGGATCACGGGGCTTCCCGATCGGGGTGAGTAACGGGACTTGAACCCGCGACATCCGCGACCACAACGCGGCGCTCTACCAGCTGAGCTATACCCACCACATGCGCTGCACCGCAGGTGCAGACAGCAAGATATATCCTAACCTCACCCGCGGGAGACGGGCAAACCGGAACCGCCCGCCTGGCACAATGAGACAGAGATCTCCTCACGTGCAACGATTCAGTAGCGTTGTATAACGGTTTCGGAAAACCGGTAGGAGCACCCAGCGACATTCATTAGGATTGATTCGGCCCTGTCCTCGATATCACTCAAGGAACCCTGTACATGACTCGTGCGTTGATCTCCGTCTCCGATGACGGGTTCACCTACATCTCCCTCAACGGGGCGACGAGTCGCTATTCGGACACCGGACAGGCCATCGCCTACCTCGGCGACTACGCCCGAGAGACCGAAACACCCTTGGCCGTGACCATCGACGACGGCACCCAGACCGCCGAGGTGGTCATCGATAAGGACGGACGGCTGGGCTCAACCTCGTCGAGTCCAGAGCCCGAATCCTCGTCAGGTGCGAACGCTCCGACAGCGGATTCCGCGGATGGGACTTCGGAATCCGCGGGCGCGCGGTCCACAGACGAGGACCATGACGATTCCAACGCCGAGGCGGCCGCCGCCGAATCCGGCGACAGCGCTGCTTCCCGCGCCGCCACAGCCCCCGCCGGCGCCGCCGGGGCCGCCGGGGCCACCGGCACCGGGACCGGCAACGCGACCACGGATGCCGGCTCCGAAGACCGAGAGCCGTCCGACGACAGCGCCCAACAGAAGGGCAGCGGCGGCGACGGCTATCCGCTCGGGACCCCGTTCTCCGGCCCGGCCGCACCCGCGGCACCCGCAGTGAAGAAGACCCGAGTGCGGAAGCGCTCCGCTCGGAGCCGTCCGCAGCGACTGAGGAAGGTCACCGTTCCCGGTCTGGTCCTCATCGGGCTGGCGATCCTCATGATCGGGGCGTTCGTCGTCCCCAACATCGTCCCCGTCAACGATGATGATTCGCCGCAGACGATCGGCTCAGAGCAGCAGATCAATCCGGCCTCCGAATTCTCCGTCGACAAAACCAACGACGTCGTTCCGAGTTTCGACAACTCCCCCTCTTGGGAGGCCAAGGTGCCGAAGAAGGCGTCGGTGACCGCCTCGGACCGCGGCGTCCTCCTCGTCTATAAGAACAAGCTCGAAGTCCTCGACTCCGACACCGGCAAGTCCCGCTACGAAGCGAAGATCAGCGAGGCCCCGACATTTGCCGTCGACACCGTCATCGACGGCCGTCCCGCCTTGCTGTGGCAGGCAGGCGACACCGCCGAGGCGCTCTTCGACGGTGATAAGAAGCCCAAGTCCTATCGGCTGCCGGAGAACGCTCGCATCACCTCGGCCGGCACGAGCGTCCTCATCAAGTCCGGCAACAAGCTCTCCACCTTCGGTGCCGACGGCCTCGAGAACGTGCCGACCCCGGAAGCCGGTTCGACGCCGATGGCGATCGAGGACGACGAGCTCTTCAGTTCCGACTGGAACGGACCGGTCCAGGCCAAGAACGTCAAGACCGGGGACGAACGCAGCATCGACCTCGAACGTCCCGCCGACGACCTGCAGATCATCGACTGGATCTCCGCTGGTCACGGGAAGGCCATCACCCTGTGGGGCGAGCAGGGCGCGTCGACGAACTCCGGCCACCGGATCCAGCTCGTCGTCCATTCCCTCAAGGACGGTTCGATCCTCTCGACCGTGACCACGACCACCGACATCGTCGGCGAGAAGTCCTGGGTGCGCGGTCAGGGCGGCCAGCGCGCCTATATCGGCCCCTACCTCTTCGACCTCGAGTCGGGTCTGCTGCTCATGGATGTCTCCAACCGCGACATTCACCTCTCTGAACCGCGCGGAACCATCGTCCCCTGCACCATGGACACGAACACGTCGTGCCTGCTGGCCGGAAAGCACGCGTTCAAGACCGACACCGACCTCTTGGCCATCGTCAACGGCGGCGATTCGGCACTGGTACTCGGCGACGACTCCACGGTCCGCTCGTATCCGAAGACCTCAGACTCCGAGGACAGGTAGCCCGGTGATCGGCAGTTCGATGGCCGGCGGCCCGGGGATCGGTTGTCGAGGTCCAGGTCAGGACAGTGGTCCGACGTCCGTCCCTGCGGCCGAACGAGCCCAGGCTTTAACACATCTGATCAAGCCATTAAGATGGGATCGATGTGTCTGAACGTCATGTCCCCTTGACCCCATAGTGCCGGAATCCCCTCCGCTAAGGAACGCAGTGCCAGTTTCACACCAGTTCAACCGCAGAATCGCCGCCATCGGCGCTGCGCTTGCCTTGGTGGCACTGCCTGTCTCCTCGACGTTCACCCCCGCATTCGCGCAGCCCTCACCATCCCCTTCGGCTGAAGCCGGTTCGACAGATACCGCCGACACCGAGGCTGCCGCTGATTCCGAGGGGACCGACTCTTCCAGCGGCGATGATGCCTCCAACGGCAACGATTCCGACGGTCCGGGGCCGACAGCCGCCGATAGCGATCCCGATGCCGATTCGGAGCCCGCCGACGAATCGGACGATAATGGCGACGGTTCGGACGACAATGAACCTGATCCTAACTACGACAAAGCGTGCGCGGCTCCCGAAGAGGGCGAGCCGACACCAGGTGAAGACGGTCCCTGCGAACCCGCTAAGACACTCAAGGCGGAATGGGACTCGAAGACCCAGCAGCTCTCTGTGACCGCACCGAATGGCGATCCCGGCAGCCTGCCCGAAAGCTGGAAGAACGTACAATTCGAGGGCCCGAAGCAGTCGATGGTGCGCATTCCCGCTCAGGACTCAACGGCCGACGGCAACACAGGCTCCGGAGGCAGCGACTCGGACACCGATGACAGCGGACAGTCCGTCGCCGATGCGACCGCACAGGCCGACGTTCCCACGAAGTTCGAGTTCGGCGAAGACGGCGTGATTAGAGCCGCCGGCTCCAGCGAGCCGATGAAGTTCGAGAACTTCGACTCCGACCCGAAGTGGACGTTCACCGCCGACGGCAAAAACATCACTGCCAAGGGCAAAGAATACACTGATTCGGACGAAGGGTCGGCCGACGACGACGGTTCCACGAACGGCGCCGACCAGGACGGAACGGCCGACAACGAGCGCACCGCCGCCAAGGACGGATCGAACAACGACAATGCAAGTTCGAACGACTCGGCGAGTAGTGATGCCGATCGGTCGAATTCTGCGAGCAACGACTCCAGCGACACTTCGGGAGACGAGGACGGTGCCTCTTCGACCAGTTCCGCGTCGTCGAACAGCAATTCTTCATCGGACAGCAACTCGGCATCGAACTCCGGGTCCAAGGACCAGGCGAACTCGGCGACGGACGACGACACCGACGGCAAGAGCTCCAATTCGGACTCCGGGGCACGGTCCGACGACTCCCGCAACAGCGACTCGGATTCCGCGGGTTCGGGTTCGGACTCGTCGTCCAAGGACGACGACGGCAACGACTCCGACGACCCGGACGGCTCCCCTGTCGGCACAGCCGACGGCGACAACACCACCCCTGACCCGTCGAACGGCAACGGTTCGAAGGACGACGAGAGGGAGACCATTCCCGGCACCGCGGGCGACGAATGGCTGCCCGGCGACGAGGACCACTCCGAACGCCCCGACTATTCGGATCCGGTGCCGCAGAACCCCGATGCCCCTACCCCGAAGGACGACACCGACCTCATCACCGGAGGGGACAAGCCCTCTCCGCGCGCGAATCAGCAGCCCTCGACGTCGTTCGGCGAATCCATCGTGTCGACGATCGTCAGCTCCTGGCCGGTCTTCGTCCTCGCCGCCTCCGGAATGGCCGCCGTCGGCTTCATCATCTACATCATGGGACGCCGCGGCAAGCAGGACTGAGGACCCACGGACGAGGTCGGCCACGTCGGCGAGGATTTCCTTCACTCACCCAGGATCACCTACGCATCTGTGACTTAAGATCGCAGTCATGGACCTCTTCGACTCCGAACTGCGCGTCATCGACGCGGCCGGAGCGCTCGCGCGCCGCCTCGGAGCCGATGCCTCCCACACGGTCGCCGCGGCCGCAATGGACACGTCCGGGCGCATCCACACCGGCGTCAACGTCCACCACTTCACCGGCGGGCCGTGCGCCGAACTCGTCGCCATCGGAACCGCCGCCGCGGCCGGATCGGGTCCGCTGGTGACGATCGCCGCAGTCGGCGACCACGACCGCGGCCTGCTCGCCCCCTGCGGCCGGTGCCGGCAGGTCATCCTCGACCTCCACCCGGACGCACTCGTTGCACTGCCCGACAAAGCCACCGGCGAGCCCACGATCGCACCGATCCCGGCCCTCCTCCCCCACTCCTACCGGCACCCGGACGCGGCACCGCTGCGACTCCTGCGGTTCAATGCCCGCTGCGCCGAGGCGGTCGCCGCGGGGACCAAGACCCTGACGGTGCGCTGGAACGAATCCCACAGCACCGGTGAGGCTCTGGCCTATTTCGAGGACACGGAGCTCGATCCGCTGCCGGTGGAAGTCATCTCGGTGACGGTGAAACGCGTCGCGGAACTCAGCCCGGGCGATCTGGAGGTGAACGGAACGGACGGAGTGGACCGCTACATCGCGAACCTCCGCGGTCACTACCCCGCGATGCCGACGGATGCGGAGGTCGAGATCGTGCGGTTCCGACTGAAGCAGAAGTCGAGATCGTAAGATTCCACCGAACCGCACCCGATATCTGACACTCGCATCCCCCAGCCGCTAAGCTGGAACGCGAAGCACTGTGGCACAAGGTCACAGACGCAATCTGCATTCTCGACCGGGAGGACTCGACCCGATGACTGACAACGTCTACACCTCAGATGTGACCGTCGACCAGGCGACAACCGCACAGCTCGCGGAGTCGATCCGTCTGCGCGAGGAGCGCATCGCTGACAGCATCGACGAGCTCGTCGGACGCATCCACCCCAAGGTGCTGGCGACGCGCGCAGTGAACAAGGCCAAGTCCGAGGTCGTCGAGGAGGACGGCTCCCCCAAGCCCGAGATCATCGCCCTCGGTGCCGGTGCCGTCCTCGGTATCGCCGCCCTGATCGTCGGACTCTCCGGTCGCAAGCGTGGCTGATTCGCCACTGCCGATCCGGATGCTCCATGACCGGATCCTGCTCGAACCCGGCCCCGAGGCCGGAGAGCGCAAGTCCTCGGCGGGCATCGTCATCCCCGCCACCGCCAGCATGGGCAAGCGCCTCGTGTGGGGCAAGGTCGTTGCGGCCGGGCCCCATGTGCGGCAGGCCAACCTCGGCGACACCGTCCTCTACGATCCGGAGGAGCTCGCCGAGGTGGAGCTCGAAGGACAGCTGTACGTGCTGTTGCGCGAGCGCGACGTCCATGCGATCTCCGAGACCGCCGAACAGTCGAGTTCGGGGATGTATCTATAGGGTTCGACTGGCGTCGGACTGGGTGTGCCGGCTGACCCGTAATCGTTGGGTTCCGAGTCGGCGCGGTCGGAAGTCCGGGGTCTCTGACCTGGGGCTTGCGACGTTCATCACAAAATCGAATACGGGCCGATCCCGGTTTGCATGATCGGCCGACACCTGAGTAATATTAATTCTCGTTGCGCAGGACGCGCAGCACGCACCTCTAGCTCAATTGGCAGAGCAACTGACTCTTAATCAGTGGGTTCCGGGTTCAAGTCCCGGGGGGTGCACAGAGAAGCCAGAACCGCTTCCGACATCACGTCGGGAGCGGTTCTTTCGCATTCGCGGGTGGTTTATAGCCCCAAATGGGGTCCGCGACACCAACCGGCATCTCAGGGCAAACCGATCGGAATACTCTTCTCTCGAATGCTCACGTTGCTCGGTGGGTGATCCGGAGAAAGGTGTATCGTCTCGGCAGCAGGCAACTCGGGTGAGGGATCAAGAGGGACACTCTGCGCTGGGCAGCCCAGTTTCCGAACTGGGCTGCCCAGCGCGAAGTGTGCCGAACTTGCCTTATATCGCTCAGTCCTGGCCGGCGCGGGCGTAGGCGCCGAGCACCTGCCGTTCGGAATCCCCGAGGTACGTGCCGAGCTTCGCCGCGGCGGCAGCCGGACTCTCGGTTCGGTAGACCTCGAGCACCTCGCGATTGCGTTCGATGAAGGGCGCGTGGAGGAAGTCGAGGACCTCGACCTTGAGGAAGGCCAGCCGCAGCTCGGCGAGCACGTTCGAGAACGAGCGCATCAGCCGTCTGCTGTCCGAGAGCGAGACGACGGCGTTGTGGAACGCCATGTTCGCCGTGCCCACCTCCAGCCAGTTCTCCTCCGCCGCGGACTTCTCGGCCACCTCGACAGCCGCTTCCATCTGCGCCGCATTCGGGTGGTTGCGCGGAGCATGCTCGAGCACCGAGCATTCGACGTGATGGCGCACCCGGTAGATGTCGACGACATCGGCGGTGCTCGGCGACGCCACAGAGACACCTCGGTGCGGGATGTGAGTGACCAGCCCCTGTTCACCGAGGACACGGAAGGCCTCGCGCAGAGTGTTGCGCGAGACATCGAATTCCTTGGCCAGCGACGTTTCGGACAGACGGTCTCCGGGACGCAGCTCTCCGGCGATGAGTCGGGCGGTCAGCCTGTTGACCAGGGATGAGTCGTGATTCACACCTTCATCCTAATGACAGAGCGGCGCGAACAGCCATCTTCCGGTCAACAATTTCTCTGAGAACTTGTGACCCACGTCTATGTTTGTTGAACAATAGGTGCTAGATTGTTTACCAATTCACCGAGTGGTCCACGACACAGACACCGCTGTTCTCAGCCGCGGACCGCTCACAGAGCACCATCGGCCACAGCCGACCATCGGCCACCCGGCCGGATCGGCCATCGCGCCGCTGACAATCCAGCCACACTGACAATCCAGCCACACTGACAATCCAGCCAGATCGACAAGACAGACAGTCGGAGACTCCCATGCCAGACGCACCGGAAGCCCAGCCGCCGGAACCGACCTCGGACGCCACCGCCTCCGGGTCCGCGGATCAGAAGACCGAGCTCGGGGCGAAGATCAGCCGCAGCGCGATCGTCGGGGCCATCTTCCTCATGGCCACCTCGGCGATCGGGCCGGGATTCATCACGCAGACGGCGACCTTCACCGCGCAGATGGGTGCGGCCTTCGCCTTCGCGATCTTCATCTCGATCCTCATCGACATCGCCATCCAGCTCAACATCTGGCGGATGGTCACATCGTCGGGCAAACGCGCCGCCCAGCTCGCATCCTCAGCTATCCCGGGGACGGGCATCATCCTCTCGATCCTCATCGTCGTCGGCGGGCTCGCCTTCAACATCGGCAACATCGCCGGCGGCGGGCTCGGCCTCAACGCCCTGCTGGGCATCGATCCGAAGCTCGGCGGGCTCGTCACCGGACTGCTCGCAATCGGCATCTTCCTGTTCAAGCGCGCCGGCAAGGTCGTCGACACCGTCGTGCTCGTCCTCGGCATCGGGATGATCATCCTCACCTGCATCGTCGCGATCGTGTCGAACCCGCCTGTCGGCGAGGCGATCAAGCAGTCCCTCGTACCCGACACCATCAACTTCGCCACGATCACCACCATCGTCGGCGGCACCGTCGGCGGCTACATCACCTACTCGGGCGCACACCGCTACCTCGACTCCGGCAAGACCGGCCCGGAGAACGCCGGTTCGGTCATGCGCTCGGCACTCTCGGGCATCGTCGTCACCGGCGTCATGCGCTACGTCCTCTTCCTCGCCATCCTCGGCGTGGTCGCCTCCGGAGTCGCCCTCGACCTCGACTCGAGCGTGGCCAACCCCGCCGGTCAGGCCTTCGCAGCCGTCCTCGGCGATGCCGGCATGCGCATCTTCGGGGCGATCTTCTGGGCCGCGGCACTGAGTTCGGTCATCGGCGCCGCCTACACCTCGGCGACCTTCCTCTCCGCGTTCTCGAAACGGCTCGGCGGCGGCTGGCCGCTGCAGCTGGCGACCGTGGCCTTCATCGTCGTCTCGCTCGTCGTCTACCTCGTCCTCGGCACCGCTCCGGCCACGCTGCTCGTCTTCGTCGGCGGCTTCAACGGCCTCATCCTGCCGATCGGCCTGACGGTCTTCATGTACATCGGCTGGTTCCGACAGCGCCTGCTGCGCACGGATTCGTACCCGAAGTGGTTGCTCATCATCGGCACCGCGGCAACACTGGTCACGTGGTACACGGCCGTGCAGTCCATCGGCCCCATCTTCGCAATGATCGGAATCGGAGGGTGACTATGACAGCCACTGACACGGGCGCCGCCGGCGCCACCATCGACCTCAACTCGGACCTCGGCGAGAACGTCCCCGACCGAGTGGTCAGCGACGACGACGCCATGCTCGGACTCGTCACCAGCGCGAACGTCTCCTGCGGGTTCCACGCCGGCAATCCAGAGGGCATCCGCGCCACCGTCGATGCCGCCACCCGCGGCGGAGTCGTCATCGGCGCTCACCCCGGCTATGACGACTACGAGGGCTTCGGCCGCCGCGCCCTCGATGTGCCGCCGACGACCCTGCAGGCCCAGGTCGAATACCAGATCGGTGCGCTTCTCGGCCTGGCTGCCGCGGTCGGAGGAACCGTCGCCTACGTCAAACCCCACGGCGGGCTCTACAACGCGATCGTCCACGACGAAGCACAGGCCAAGGTCGTCGTCGACGCTGTGAAAGCCGTCGACGACTCCCTCGTCTTCCTCGGACTCGCCGGCAGCGTTGCCAACCGCGTCGCCGCCGAGGCGGGACTGTCCGTGGCCGCCGAGGCCTTCGCCGACCGGTCCTACAACCCCGATGGCTCGCTGGTCTCCCGGTCGGAGCCGAACGCTGTCCTCCACGACCCCGACGCCGTGGCCGCCCGGGTGCTGCGCCTCGTGCAGACCGGGCAGGTCGAAGCGATCGACGGCAGCCTCGTCGACGTCGACGCCCAATCGATCTGCTTCCACGGCGACAGCCAGGGGTCGATCGACATGGCCCGCGCGGCACGGGATCTCCTCGAATCCGAAGGAGTCACGATCGCCGCGTTCGCCGGGGTCGGGAAATGAACACGGGCGCGGAAGCCCGCGAGAGGATCCGAGCGGGATTCGACGGCCCCACCTCGGGGATGGCACCGGGCCTCGTTCAGGCCAACCTCATCGCCGTGCCTGCCGACTGGGCCTTCGACGTCCTCCTCTTCACCCAGCGCAACCCGAAGCCGTGCCCGATCGTCGACGTCCTCGAACCCGGGCAGGTCGAATCGGTCCTCGCCCCGGGCAGCGACATCCGCACCGACATCCCCGGCTACCGGATCTGGACGGATGGGCACCTCGTCGACGAGGTCGCCGATGCCACCTCGGCGTGGGAGACCCACCCGGACCTCGTGTCCTTCCTCATCGGCTGCTCCTTCACCTTCGAAACCGGGCTGACCGCCGCGGGCATCCCGATCCGACACCAGGAGGCCGGCCGCAACGTGCCGATGTACCGCACCTCGACCGCATGCACCCCGGCCGGTCGGATCAGCGGAGACGTGGTCGTGTCCATGCGCCCGATCCCCGCCTCCCAGGTCGCCGAGGCGGTGCGCATCACCGACCGCTTCCCCGCCGTCCACGGCGCCCCCGTCCACATCGGCGAACCCGCCCAGATCGGCATCACCGACCTCGACTCCCCCGACTTCGGCGACCCGCCGGTCATCAACGACGGCGACATCCCCGTCTTCTGGGCCTGCGGAGTCACCCCGCAGGCGGCGCTCCAAGCCTCGGGCGTGCCCTTCGCCATCACCCACTCACCTGGGAAGATGTTCATCACCGACGAACCGGAAGACACCTACCGCCGATGACCGCACCGACACCCGCCCCCACCGGGCTGACCTTCCACACCGCGTCCCGCCGGCACCTCCTCGTCGAGTGCGCCGACCTGACCGCGACGATGGCACTGCACCACAGCCTCGAATCCGCCGACCTGCCCGGCGTCGTCGAGCTCGTCCCCGCCGCCCGCACCGTGCTCATCAGCTTCGACCCATCCCGCACGAGGGCGAGCGCCCTGGCTGAGGCCGTCAGCGGGCTCGACCTCACCCAGTCGACGTCGGCTGAGGCCCGGCAGGTGAGCATCCCCGTGATCTATGACGGGGACGACCTCGCCGAGGTGGCCGACCTCCTCAACGTCTCCCCCACCGAGGTGGTGGGCCGCCACCAGGCCGCGACCTGGGAGGTCGCGTTCGCCGGGTTCGCCCCCGGCTTCGGCTACCTTGCCGGCGACGACGATCTCTTCGACGTTCCCCGCCGGTCCTCTCCGCGCACCCGCGTGCCCGTGGGCGCGGTGGCCCTGGCCGGGGAGTTCACCGGCGTCTACCCCCGCTCCTCCCCCGGCGGGTGGCAGCTCATCGGCCGCACCGACGCCACACTGTGGGACCTCGACCGGGAACCTCCTGCCCTGTTCGTACCGGGCACGATCGTGACGTTCACCGACGCGGGACGCGAGAGCGTCGAAGTGGGGACGTCGACGGATACGTCGACACACGGGGCAGCCGAGGCGGTGCAATCGGCTGCCTCCGACACGGATGGCGGGGCACCCAACGGCACCGGGTCGGCCACCTCGGCGAGCGCAACACCGGCAGCATCGCCGGTATCGGCAGCCCACCACCTCGAGGTCGTGCGACCCGGGCTCCAACTGCTTATCCAGGACCTCGGACGTCCCGGGTTCGCGTCGATGGGCGTCTCGGGTGCCGGAGCCGCCGACCGCAGCGCCCTGACCAGCGCGAACCGCCTCGTCGGCAATGCCGAGACCGCGGCCGGGCTCGAGAGCTTCGGCGGGGGTGCGCTCCTGCGCGTCACCGGCGATACGGTCGCCGCGGTCACCGGAGCAGAGGGCACGATCACCGTGACCGCGGTCGACGGCACGGTTCACACGCCCCGCCTCGGCGAGGCCTTCGCCCTGGTCGACGGTGACGAACTCGAACTCGGCACGGTCGAACGCGGCATCCGCCGGTACCTGGCGCTGCGCGGTGGGATCGCCGTCGAGACGGCGCTGGGCAGCAGCTCGGCCGACACGCTCGCCGGGCTCGGTCCGGCCACGCCTGAGAAGGGCACCCTCCTCGCCCTGCACGACCCGCAGACCGCGCCCCACCTCGTCGATCCGCGCCCGGCACCGCCCCGGAATCTGCCGCAACCCGGTGAGACCGTGACGCTGTCGGTGACCCTGGGGCCACGCGAGGACTGGTTCACGGACGCCGGAATCGACACTCTGCTGGGTCAGGAGTGGACCGTGACCCACGAATCCGACCGCGTCGGGCTGCGCCTGTCCGGTGAGGTCGCCCTCGAACGTGCCCGCACCGGTGAGCTGCCCAGCGAGGGCGCTGTCACCGGTGCCCTCCAGGTCCCGCCGAACGGGCAGCCTGTGCTCTTCGGCCCCGACCATCCGCTCACCGGCGGCTATCCGATCATCGGCAGCGTCGACGACCTCGACCTCGCCGCGCAGCTGCCCCCGGGCGTGAAGCTGCGTTTCACCGCCGACTGCCCTGCATCGAGTACTCGCCGGGCCCAGAGCAACGGCACTGCCGAGGCGCCCCACCCTCACGAGAACGAAAGCTGAACAATGTCGAGAATCCTCATCGCCAACCGCGGAGAGATCGCCGTTCGCATCATCCGCGCCTGCGCCGAGCACGGGCACACCTCGGTCGCCGTCTACGCAGATCAGGACGCCGATGCCCTGCACGTGCGCCTCGCCGACGAGGCCTTCACGCTGCCCGGCACGACCGCCGCGGACACGTACCTGAGCATCGACGCGATCCTCGCCGCCGCGCAGACCGCCGGTGCCGAGGCCGTCCACCCCGGCTACGGCTTCCTGTCCGAGAACGCGGACTTCGCCGCCGCCGTCGAGGACGCCGGGCTGACCTGGATCGGCCCGACTGCTGCGACCATCACGGCCCTCGGCGACAAGGTCACCGCCCGACAGCTCGCGCAGAAGGTCGGCGCTCCCCTGGCGCCCGGCATCGACCGCCCGCTGAAGGACGCGGGAGAGGTCGAGGACTTCGCCGCCGAGGCAGGGCTGCCCATCATCATCAAGGCCGCCCACGGCGGAGGCGGGCGCGGGATGAAGATCGTCAACGACCTCGCCGAGGTGGCCGGAGCCTTCGAATCGGCCACCCGTGAGGCCGCCGAGGCGTTCGGACGCTCGGAGTGCTTCGTCGAGAAGTTCTTGGAGCGGCCCCGTCACGTCGAGGTCCAGGTCGTCGGTGACGGGCAGGGACGCGTCGTGGCGGTCGGCGACCGAGACTGCTCGGCCCAGCGACGGAATCAGAAACTCATCGAGGAGGCTCCCGCTCCGGGACTGACGCCCGATCAGCGCGAGCGCCTGCATCGTTCGGCCGAGGCCATCTGCGCCGAGGTGGACTACCGCGGTGCCGGCACCGTCGAGTTCCTCCTCGCCGCCGACGGCACCATGACGTTCCTCGAGGTCAACACCCGACTGCAGGTCGAACATCCCGTCACCGAGGTGACCTCCGGGGTCGATCTCGTCGGCGAACAGTTCCGCATCGCCTTCGGCCACGGACTGTCGGTGGAGGCCACCCCGGAGCCGACCGGGCATGCGATCGAGCTGCGCATCAACGCCGAGGACCCGGGCCGTGGATTCCTGCCCACTCCGGGCCGCGTCGAGACCCTCGACGTTCCCGGCGGTCCCGGCGTGCGCTGGGATTCCGGCGTCGTGGCCGGTGATGCCGTGCAGCCGGCCTTCGACTCGCTCTTCGCCAAGCTCATCGTCGCAGGTCCCAACCGTGATTCTGCGATCGCGCGGACGATCACCGCGGCCACAGAGCTGAGGATCGAGGGCCCGGCAACCGTGCTGCCGTGTTCTCTGGCGATCCTTCGCGATGAGGCGTTCACAGGTCTCGGCTCCGACGGCGTCGCGGGCATCCACACGCAGTGGATCGAGACCGAGCTCCTCCCCCGCCTCGACACCCAGGACCGTCCGGCACCCGCGGGCTGCGAGGAGCTGCTGCGGATGACCATCGAAATCGACGGGAAGCTCACGACCATCGGCCTGCCCGCGGAACTGCTCGCGGCCCTCGGCTCGGCCGGCGGGGCCGGGAACGGGACGACAGTCGGGAACGGCGGGGCCGCCTCGGCGGATGGGGACGGCGGCGAGAACGCCGGGGACGTGACCGCGCCCGTTCCCGGCAGCCTCGTCGATTACCTCGTCGAAGACGGCTCACAAGTGGACGCCGGTGACGATGTCGCCGTGCTGTCGGCGATGAAGATGGAGACGCGCGTCGAAGCTCCGACATCGGGGACGTTCAGCCGCGTCGCCGAGATCGGGGACGCGATCGCCGTCGGCGGAGTCATCGCGCGGATCAGCTGACGGTCGAGTCCTCGTTCCGGTCGTGATCGGCGGCGGCGGACGCCCGTCCGATGCCGGCGAGGCTGCGGTCGAAGGCCGTGATGGCGATGAAGACGATGGCGACGCCGACGACGACCCAGCCGAGGATGTGCAATCCGCTGCTCGTCGCGTGAGCGCCGTAGACGTTGCCGTAGATGACCGAGGCGAGGATCGCGCCCAGGTACATGAACGTGCGCAGCAGCCCCGCCGAGGATCCGATGCGCCCGGGTTCGGCCTGATGGTAGAGCGTCGTCTGGATCGCGAGGTTATTCAGGCCCTGCGGGATGCCGAGGACGAGCATCGCGATGACGAGGAACCACAGCGGTGAGCCGTCGGTCATGAAGAGGACGAGGACGCCGGCGAGCAGCTGCGCGATCGAACCGAGAATGAGCTTCCACGCCACCTCGGGACTGCGGCCGAAGGCGATCGACACCGCGATCCCGCCGGCGAAGACGGGCAGCAGAACGAGCCCTGCCCCGGTCGCACTGAGGTCACGTCCCTCTTCGAGCCACTGGGTGAACCCGTAGACGAAGACGTAGGAGATCGTCGCGGTGAGCAGGGACCGCAGGTATGTAAGCAGCAGCGGCCCGTTGCCGGCCAGCACGCGGACGTCGATGAAGGGTTCGGGGGCTCGCAGCTCCCACCACACGAGCACGGCACCGGCGATGACGGCGACGGCCAGCATCCAGATCAGGCTCGGCGAGAGGTTCTGGAGGTAGACGAGCAGTGAGAGGATCGAGACCGCGAAGAGGGCGACGCCGGGCCAGTCGAGGCGGGGTCGATCGGACCGCGCGGGCTCGAGTCCGGTCCTGCGCGGGAAGTACAGCCAACCGAGGATGACCCCCGCCAGCCCCAGCGGAAGGTTCACGGCGATGGTCGCCCGCCACCCCCAACTGCCGACGAGGAGGCCGCCGAGGGTCGGTCCGATGACCGCGACGGTCTGGGTGGTGACGGTGAGGATCGTGAGGATGCTCGCCGGGGATTCGATTCCGGTGCGGGTCGCCTCGGCGCGGATCATGTGCATCGCCGCGGGATATCCCGCGCATGTGCCGAGCCCGAGGATGACGCGTGCTGCGACGAGCCACCACAGGCTCGCATGCGTCTCTGGTGCCAGCAATGCGATGGTCCCGGCGATCGCGACGAGCCCGCCGCCTGCGAGAAAGAGGGTCCGTACCCCGAAGATGTCGACGAGGCGGCCGACGAGGGGCTGGCCGACCGCGGTGGCGAGGTAGAGGCCGGAGACGAGCCAGACTACCTCGGAGGCGGGGGCGCCGAGGGCGATGCCGATGGGGGTCAGTGCCACCGCGATGATCGCGGTGTTGATCGGGTTGAGCATCGCACCGAGCATCATCGGCGCGAGCAGGCGACGGTCGAAACGGTCGGAGGGAGCCTGTTTCATCGGTCGAGGATCTAGTCTCATCGGTCGAGGATCCTCGCGAGGATTCTGCTCGACTCGGCCAGCGTCATGAGTTCGGCGTGGGTGACCTCCTCGGCGAGGCTGTGGTCGAGCCACGCGAGTCCGGCTTCCCTCTGCCCCTCGACCTGCTGCCAACCGGCGTCGGTCAGGTCGACGATCTGCCGCCTGCCGTCGGTGGGGTCCGGGCTGCGGGTGAGGAAGCCGCGGGACTCGAGCGACTCGACGGTCGCGGCCATCGACTGCGGGCGGACCTTCTCGGCATGGGCGAGCGCCGCGACCGTGGACACCCCGCCCTTGCTCAGTCGGGACAGTGCGGAGGCCTGGGACGGGGTGAGCGAGTCCTCGAGCGTGGTCTCGCGCAGGCGGCGGATGAGCCGGGCGAGGACAGCTCGCAGATCGACCGCCACCTGGTGGGCGTTCGCCTGCGAAGGGTCGGTCGTCTCCGACGGGTCGGTCATCGGCGAAGGATCGGTGGATTCTGACATCGACATATTGACAGTCTAGACTGTGCAGTTGAAACTGGCTATCGGTGCGGTCCTTAATTGTCCTGCCTTTCCCACCCGTCTCTCATCGTCTGCCCCTCATCGTCCATCTCCCACCCACCTCTCATAGATCGGAGTTCTCGTATGACCTCAGCACTGCTTCTCATGGATTTCCAGGCCGGAATCGCCGGACGTCCCGGCTTCGAACCTGCCGTCGACGCAGCCGAACGCGCCCTCGCTGCCGCTCGCGATGCCGGTATGCCTGTCGTCTTCGTGCGGGTCGCCTTCCGGCCCGGCTGCCCCGAGATCGCGGAGTCGAACCTCTCGTTCTCTGCTGCCAAGGAGCGCGGTGACGACGCGATGAGTCTGGACGCTCCGGCCACCCAGATCATTGATCGCCTGAGCCCTCGGGACGATGAGGCCGTCGTCGTCAAGAAGCGCATCTCCGCGTTCGCCGGCAGCGATCTCGAGGTGCTGCTGCGCGGGCTGGGCGTCGATTCGCTCGTGCTCGGCGGGATTTCGACGAGCGGGGTCGTGCTCTCGACCGTGCGTCGTGCCGCGGATCTCGATTTCCGTCTCACGGTGCTCGCCGATGCTTGCGCGGACCCCGACGCGGAGGTCCATCGTGTCCTCACGGAAAAGGTGTTCTCTCGCCAGGCGCTCGTCACCTCGGTGGCGGACTGGGCCGCGACACTCTGAGACCACCGGTGATCCGCTGCGGACCGCGAGGCCCTGAGATCTCTTGAGCGGGCCGACCCGAGCGACCGAGACCCGGCGGAACGGTAGAGTGGGTGACCGAGAACGTTTCCCAACCACGCTTTCAGGAGTTCATATGCCACGCTTGTCTGTCGGCGACACCGCCCCGGATTTCACTCTCGTCAATCAGGACGGGAAGTCCGTGAGCCTCAGTGACTATCGAGGTCAGCGGGTCGTCGTGTACTTCTACCCCGCGGCCATGACCCCGGGCTGCACGACCGAGGCCTGCGACTTCCGGGATTCGCTCTCGGCACTCAAGGCCGCCGGCATCGTCGTCCTCGGCATCTCGCCGGACAAGCCGGAGAAACTGCAGCAGTTCATCGAGAAGGAAGGCCTGAACTTCGACCTCCTCTCTGATGAGGACAAGACGATGATGACCGAGTGGGGCGCCTTCGGAGAGAAGAAGAATTACGGCAAGGTCGTCCAGGGCGTCATCCGCTCGACCGTCGTCGTCGACGCCGAGGGCACAGTCGAACTCGCCCAGTACAACGTCAAGGCCACCGGACACGTCGCCCGCGTGCGCAAGGAACTGGGCATCGACGCCGCCTGAGCCTTCGGAGTGTCCAGCAACACTCCCGCGTCCTGCTAGTCTTGAGGGCGTCGCGGCCGCTGATGCGGCCGCTTGAGCGCGAGTGGCGGAATTGGTAGACGCGCTGGATTTAGGTTCCAGTGTCTTCGGACGTAGGGGTTCAAGTCCCCTCTCGCGTACGACTAAACAGCCCTCTGCCCGGCCCCGATGGGTCGCGGTGGAGGGCTGTTTCGTCGTCTTCGACTGACATTCGGGCCGAAGGCTCACCGCGTGTGCGGCGCCCTCGCCTCGACTGCTTCATCCGCATCGAGACAGCGAAACAACGGGCAAGGTCTCCTGATAGCGTGACCGGGTGCTTTTGGGTCGCACCATCATGGCTATAAGGAGGATCCCGTGACAACAGCCCAGATCATCGCTTTGATTCTGCTCGTGCTGATTCTGATCGGCGCCGTGTGGAAGAAGATCAACATCGGCATCCTCTCGCTGTTCGCCGCGTTCATTCTGCTCATCGTGTCCGACGCTTCGGCCGACGACGTCTACAGCAGCTTCCCCGCGAACCTGGTGGTGCTCATCATCGGTGTCTCGCTGATGTTCAGCCATCTCGAGCTCAGCGGGGCGGTCCACTGGATCATCAACGGGGCATTCCGCATCGTCGGTGCTCGCAGAGCGCTGATTCCCTGGGTCGGATTTGTTTTGGGCGGCTTCCTGTCGACCGTGGGGATCTTCGGGACCGGGCCCGTCGCCATCCTGGTCCCAATCATCGCTTTCATCTCGGTGAAGTATCCCGGCACCTACCTCATCAATGCCCTCGGCGTGATCATGGGTTCCATCGGCCTGGGGATGTCTCCGCTCAACCCGACGGGGGCCACTATCAGCCACCTCGCAGCGAAGGCCAGCGTCTCGTACTCGGAGTGGTCGCTCTGGCTCGTCGCCGTCGTAGTCACCGCCGTCTGCCTGGCCGCATTGCAGATTGTCTTCCGGTGGCTGGCGCGTCGCGGTCAAACACTCGTAGAACCGCAGGCGTCCCAGGTCGCCGAGGGTGAAGAATCCCGTTCCACTCCGACGAATACCGTTTATGCGGTGAGTTCGATCGTCGGTCTGCTCGCCTTCGTCCTCTGTGTGATCGCCTTCGGGCTCGACGTCGGTCTCACGTCGATGGCGGTCGCCGCGATTCTTCAGATCGTCTTCCACCCCGCGCAGAAGGAGATGTTCAGCCGGGTGCCCTGGGGAGCGACTCTGCTCATCGGCGGCCTCCTCACCTACCTCGGCCTGTTGGAGTCGGTGGGCACCATCGATGCGATCCAGAGCGGCATGGGAGCTGTTGGATCCGGTGCGGTCTTACTGCTGGTGCTCGCCTACCTCACTGCTGTGCTGTGCAATGTTGAGTCATCCGCCCTCGGCGTGCTCAGCCTGACGATGCCGCTGGCCTTCGGATTCTTCAGCGACTCGCCGAACGTCTTCTGGATCGTCGCCGCCATTGCCGTCCCTTCCGGGCTCATGGTGATGAATCCGATCCACATTGCCGGGACCCTGGTCGTCGCCAATGCCCAGGAAGACAGACAGAACACGGTCTTCCGCATCTTCCTCGCGACGTCGCTGTGCCTGACTGCGATCGTCCCCGGACTGCTCTCCGTCATTCCACTTACTCTGGGCGTCTAGAGTGTCATCCACACGATCGTCTACCCCGGAAAGGTCCCGATGAACTCCTCTGCCCCGTCACAGCTGTCCGTCCGCCCCACCTCGCCCGATGATGAGTCGCGGTGGAAGGAGCTCTTCCGCGCCTACCGCGAGTTCTACCATCTGCCGGAGTCCGAGGAGATTGTCTCCCGCGTCTGGTCGTGGATCGTCGATGCCGACCATGAGGTCCAGAGCCTCGTCGCCGAGGTGGACGGACGGATCGTCGCCATCGCCGACTTCCGCCGCTTCTCCCGCCCCTCCACCGGCAGCGTCGGGATCTGGCTCGATGACCTCTTCACCGACCCCGAGGTGCGCGGGTCCGGTGCCGGGCGTGCCCTCGTCGCGCGCCTACAGGAGATCGCCGCCCAGGAGGGACGCTCCGTCGTCCGCTGGATCACCGCCTCCGACAACGAACAGGCGCAGGTGCTCTACGACAAGGTGGCCACCAAGACGAACTGGGTGACCTACGACGCGAAGCCGCAAACAGCTGCGGACCGGGGACGCGGCTGAAGGCTGAGCCGTATTACCTGGGTCTGCAAGGTGTCTGGGTCCACAAGGAATCTGGACCTTCAAGGGCTCCCCGTGGCGGCACCCGATTCAGCTCATGCGGGTTCGCAATTCGGCCACGCCGTCGCCGTTGAGTGCACGCAGAGCCTCGGGGCGTCCGGCCATCGCCATGACGAGGTCGAGCAGTCGTCCGGTGACCATCGGGCCGGATCCGGAGTCGAAGTCCGCATCGTCTGCGCGCAGTCGCAGACCCTTGGCCAACGTTTTGCTGTTGACCGCGAAATCCTTCGCCACAAAGTAGCGGGCCACGGATGCGACCGCTTCTGGATCGGGCGACAGTTCGATCCCCAGCGGGAGTGCGATGTCCTGGCTGTGGACGACCACCTCGCCGAGGAACGCCGGATAGTCCTTCGTCGGCGCGATCGTGGCCGTGACCGCCTCGCGGAAGTTTTCGACGGTCTCGGCGGGTGAGCGTCCCCGATACCGTGACAGCAGGCGTGAGTTGTGCTTGGCGGGGTCGAAACCGGATCGGATGATGCTGCTGATCCAGGCCCACCGTCCGGTGTTCGCTGCCGCACTGAGATGGGCGACGACCTCGTCGACGGACCATCCGTCACAGAGCGAACGCTGGGTGAACTGCTCCGGGGAGAGGCCCTCGAGAACCCCGAGAAGACGGGCGCGTTCTGCGTGGATGAGCGTCCAATGCTCGGCGGGTTCTGCTGCGGTCATGAACTGAGCACCTCGTCGGCGTGAATGATCGGATAGATGAGTTCGAAACGTTCGCAGACGACGGGCATGTCGACGGCGAAACCTCGACGGCCGTGCTCATGCCAAAAGCGTTCGTGGATCTCACGCCAGGCCTCGAGGGTGCGGTCACCCTCACCTTCGGACCACGCGTGTTCGACAGTCACCTCGCCGAAGGGGACGATGTCGACGGCAGTGGTCTCGATGACCGCACGCGGCCGCTCCCGCCCGTCGAGGATGATGCTCAGCTCTCCCACCTCGGGGACGGACTCGCCGTCGGCTTCGATATCCCACAGCGCCGAGGCGGTTGCCGTCTTGATTCTGGACACGACGAGGGCGAGGAGTCCGTCCGCATGGTCCGCTGTCGCACCGAACGCCCACGCTTCGGGCATTTCATCCGGAAGATTCGGAATGCGGGCGCGGACCAGCGACCAGAATTCTTCGAGTTCAGATGCGATCGACCCACCCGTTTCGATCGGTTCAGGCATCACGACGTGCCTGTCTCATCGTTGCGTTCGAGTCCGACGAACATCTCGCGACGCAGCGCATCCACGTGAACACGCGTGACCGCCATAGCTGCGATCGGATCGTGCGCCCGAAGAGCGGCCACCAACCGTCGATGATGGTCCCGCCCCTCCTCGAGCTGCTCCTGGGGATAGGGAACGAAGTACTTCGTCAGTCCGCCATAGCTGGCCAGATAAGTCGGCACCTCGGGCAGTTCGCTGATTTCGGCGACACGATGGTGGAACCGGGTATCGGGGATGTGATGCTCGTGCCAGTCAGCAGCCTCGGCGGAGGCCCTGATGAGTGAGTCGAGCTCATCGCACTGGTCGGGGGTCGCGCGCAGGGCAGCCTCGGCGACGATGGCGGATTCCATCAGACTGCGCTGGTCGATGAGTCTGTGGATCGCATCGGCGTCGGCCCGGTAGGCAGTGACGGCGGAGTCGTTGAGATGCGGCGGATCATCGGCGACGAAGGTGCCGCCGCCCCGACCCCGCCGGCGGACAAGGACCCCATCATCGACAAGGCTCTCGAGACCTCGCCGGGCGGTGATGACGCTGACTTCGAGCCCGGCGGCCAGAAGCTCGGTCTTTGGCAGTCTGCTGCCGGGTGCCAACAGCGCGTGTTCGATCGAGAGGAGGACACGGGCACGGACGGTGTCGACGGCGGACAGACGCGTGAGCTCGGCGGCCCCGGGGGCGGCGAAGAGAGTCCGGTCGACCGCACGCGCCTCCGCAGGCCCCGGATCGGGTGTCGAAGGATTTCTCTCCGTCATGTCTTGAGTCTAACGTCACATCGACTTATAGTGATCAAACTGATCACTTAAAGCGGCGATGCCTTCCGGCGCCGTGAGAACCTGTCGAAGGGACTACAGTGGAAACCAGCGAAATGGCAGTCGGACTGGCCCAGCGGTCGCCGCTGACCGGGTCCGATCCGCTCTCCGACTTCCGTGCCGATGTGGCAGCCACAACGACGCGGCATCCCGAGCTCGAGATGCTCGTCTACCCCGAACTCCACCTCCACAGCGTCGACGACCTGCCCGCAGAGCAGCGGTCGTCCGCACTGAGACAGAAGGCCGTCTACCTCGACTCAGCGTTCGTCGCCGACATCGGACGGATCGCGGCCGACCACGGCATCTGGCTGTGCCCGGGCAGCATCGGTGAGATCGCCGACGACGGCAGCTTCTTCAACACCCAGCTCCTCTTCTCCCCAGCCGGCGAACTCGTCTCGACGTACCGGAAGATGTTCCCCTGGCGCCCCTACGAACCGCACCGGCCGGGCACCGAGTTCGTCGTCGCCCCGACTGCCGATCACGGCACGTTCGGACTCTCCATCTGCTACGACGCCTGGTTCCCCGAGCATTCTCGGCATCTGAGCTGGATGGGTGCCGACGCCATCCTCAACGTCGTCAAGACGACCAGCCAGGACCGCGAGCAGGAGCTCGTCCTCGCCCGAGCGAATGCGATCGTCAATCAGGTCTACGTCCTCAGCGTCAATTGCGCCGAGCCCGTCGGCCGCGGGCGCAGCATCGCCGCCGACCCCGAAGGCTTCGTCCTCGGTGAAGCGGGTCTGGGTGAGGACACCATCGTCGTCCGCGTGGATCCGGCCCGAGTTCGTCGCGTGCGCGAAGTCGGAACCGCCGGCACCAACTGCATGTGGTCCCAGTTCACGCCCGACGATGCGCCGATTCCCCTCCCCCTCTACAACGGCTCGCTCGACCCCACCCGCTGGACGCCGGGGCAGAGCAACCCCTGAGTCGACACTCCGACGGACGCTTTCATCACAAACCCGTCGCCGCACCTGAACCCATCACTACGACCTCATCCACAGCTGCATCCATGACATCGACAACGGAGTGACCATGTCAGACACCGTCACGCTCAACCGCACGCTCAAACTGCCCTCCCTGGTCATCTTCGGCCTCGCCTACCTCACGCCGCTCATCGTCCTCGGCATCTTCGGTGTCATCGCCTCGCAGACCAATGGGGCGAGCGCGAGCGCGTATCTGCTGGCCCTCGGTGCCATGCTCTTCACCGCCAACAGCTACGGCCGGATGGCCGCGGCCTATCCAGTGGCGGGGTCGGCCTACACCTATGTGCGCAAGACGATCGACGGCCGCGTCGGCTTCCTCGTCGGTTGGGCGACCATGCTCGACTACCTGTTCCTGCCGATGGTCATCTGGCTCATCGGCGGCTCCTACCTGCAGGCGCAGTTCCCGGCCGTGCCGATGGCGGTGTGGATCCTCGGATTCATCGTCCTCACCACCGTCCTCAACGTCGTCGGCATCAAGGTCGCCGATCGGGCCAATCTCATCCTGATGTCGTTCCAGATCCTCGTCATCGTCATCTTCGTCGCCCTGTCACTGGCGGATGTCTTCAGATCCGACGGTGCCGCGGGGCTATTCAGCGCCAGCCCGTTCACGGGCATCGACTCCACACTCGTGGCCATCGGCGGCGGTGCCGCGGTCGCTGCGTACTCGTTCCTCGGCTTCGATGCCGTCACCACCTTCACCGAGGAGACCATCGAGCCTCGTAAGACAGTGCCGAAGGCGATTATGCTCATCGCCCTCATCGGCGGTGGAATCTTCGTCGTCGTGGCCTATGCGGTCCAGCTCGTCCATCCCGGCGGGGTGTTCGAGAATTCTGATGCCGCGGCCTTCGAGATCGCCAGAAGCATCGGAGGACACCTCTTCGGTGCGGTCTTCCTCGCCGCGCTCGTCATCGCCCAGTTCACTTCGGGCATCGCCGCTCAAGCCGCGGGCAGCCGACTGCTCTATGCGATGGGCCGCGACGGGGTGCTGCCACGCGGCTTCTTCGGCAAGCTCAATCCGCGTTTCCACACCCCCGTGCTGTCTCTGCTGACGATCGCCGCCATCGGACTCGTGGCGATCTTCATGAACGTCGCCACCTCGACGTCGTTCATCAACTTCGGGGCCTTCTTATCCTTCATCATGGTCAATGCCTCGGTCATCGTCTACTGGGCAAAAGAGAGACGAGCGGGCCGGCCGCACAACATCGTCCTCTACCTCGTCTGCCCGATCATCGGCGTCTTCGTCATCGGCTATCTGCTCACCCAGCTCGACATCCACGCGATCACCCTCGGCGCAAGCTGGCTGGTCATCGGTGCCGTCATCCTCGCAATTACGACAAGAGGCTTCCGCAAGCAGCCCTCTGACCTGGCCGTGGATTCGGTCGACGCGGGCTGAGCTTCAGCCTGCCACCTCGGCGAGCCGTGTCCGCAGCCCGTCGATGAGGGCGCGCAGTCCGAGAGAGAACGCCGCCTCCGCACCATAGGTCGGCGCGTGGCGTTCGGACAACGCCTCCCGAACAGCAGGCAGTCCGGCGTCGACGGCACCCTGGACCAGCAGATCTCCGGGTGCGACGATATCGAGAGCCGAGCCGAGGACGTGTGCCTCGACGGTGCGGACGACGGCGAAGACGAGGCTTTCGGGCCACCCGGCTCGGACCAGACCGGCGACCACGGCGTCATACATCGCATACGCGGAATGGTGGCGGATCGGTGTGGTCGCCAGCAGTCGGATGAGGTTGGGATGGGTCGCGAACGCCCGCAGATAGGACCCCGCCCACTCCTCGAGCGCCGCATCCCAGCCCTTGTCAGCTGTCCGTGCAGAAGACTCCGGCTCCTCAGCGGACCCGAACGCGGTGACGTCGATGTCGGCGACGATGCGGGCGCGCATGAGTTCGATGAGCTCGGTCCGCCCGGAGACGTGGTTGTAGAGCGAGGACACCTGCCGATCGACACGAGCAGCGAGGGTGCGCATCGACAGTGCCTCCGCGCCCTCCTCGTCGACGAGGACGAGCGCCGCATCCACGAGCCGTTCCCGGTTGAGCCGCAATCCCATCTCGCCTCCTACTTCCGCTGACCTCATGCAGAGTGTATCGTGTTCTCAGTCACAAATACGAACGCTGTTCGTAACAGTGGCGGATCAGAGATCGTACGCAGTGAAGCGAGGGACAGACCCACCGTGGCTTTGACACATTTCCACAACGGCACCATCTGGCTGGGAGCCTCAACCGAGACCGCCGACTCCCTGCTCGTCGATGACGGTGTCATCGTCGCAATCGGCTCGACCGATGTCGAAGCGCAGCTCGCCGAGGCGGCCGCGGAGTCGGGCTCCCTCACAGACTCTGTCGATCTCGAGGTCGTCGATCTCGACGGCGGCTTCCTCATGCCCTCTTTCGGCGACGGTCACGCCCACCCGATCTTCGGCGGGCTCGAAGCCGAAGGCCCGCAGGTGCGCTCGTGTTCCAGTGTTGCCGAGATCATCGCCGAGGTGGCCCGCTTCGCCGAGGCCAACCCCGAACTCGAGTGGATCACCGGAGCGTCCTACGACGGCAGCCTCGTCGCCGGCGGTCTCTTCGATGCCCGCTGGCTCGACGAGGCCGTATCCGACCGTCCCGTCGTCCTGCGAGCCTGGGACTATCACACGGTGTGGTGCAACTCCCGCGCCCTCGAACTGGCCGGGATCACCGCGGACACCCCCGAACCGACTCTCGGGGAGATCCCCCGACGAGGTGACGGCTCACCTTTGGGAACACTGCGGGAGTGGGGTGCCGTCGACCTCGTCGATGCCGTCCGCCCACCATTGGACGAATCCGTGCGGCTGCGTGCTCTGGAGCGAGCGGCGGACTACTACCTCGAGCGCGGAGTCACCTGGGTCCAGGATGCCTGGGTCGAACCGGCTGATGTGGAGACCTATCTTGCCGCCTCGGCTCAGGGCCGGTTGACGATCCGGTTCAATCTCGCGCTCTATGCCGACCCGCGGCGCTTTTCCGAGCAGCTGCCGGCGATGATCGAGGCCAGGAGGCGCGTGGAGGAGCTCGCCGATCCGATGCTCAGCGCCCGGACCGTGAAGTTCTTCGCCGACGGCGTCGTCGAGAACGAGACCGGATCCCTGCTCGAACCGTACTGTTCGTCCCTGCACAATCATGGTCTGCGCGTGTGGGAGGGTGAGACCCTCGCCGAGGCGGTTCGCGCCGTCGATGCGGCAGGTTTCCAGGTCCATATCCACGCGATCGGCGACGCCGCCGTCCGGCAGGCCCTCGACGCCGTCGAATCGGCCATCGCCGCCAACGGATCGCGCGATCGCCGACCGGTCATCGCGCACGCCCAGCTCGTCGACTCCGCGGACCTCGACCGGTTCGCCGAGCTCGGGGTGATTGCGAACATGCAGCCCCTGTGGGCACAGCTCGATGACCTCATGACCGTGCTCACGGTGCCCCGCCTCGGCGAGGATCGAGCCCGGCAGCAGTACCGAATGCGCAGCATCCTCGACGGCGGCGGACGTCTGTCGTTCGGCTCGGACTGGCCGTGCACCTCGGGCACACCGGTCGAAGGTCTGGCGATCGGGACGAGCCGGCAGAACGAAGCGGGCGAACCGGACGGCGGGTGGACACCCGAGGAGATCGTCGACATCGACCGCGCCCTCGACGCGTATTCGACCGCTGTGGCCCATCAGGCCTTCGCCGATCACTCAGCCGAGCCGTGGGGCTCGATCCAGGTCGGGGCGAGTGCCGACCTCATCCGATTCGACCACGATCCACGGGACCTGCCCCCACGCGAACTCGCGCTCACACGAATTGCCGCCACCTACCTCGGCGGCGCTGCCGTACATTCGCAGGCCTGAGAAAGGACCGACCATGTCACAGCCGACGGCCAACACCGGAGCGGACGGCGAAGGTCAGCTCAAGCGCGCCCTCGGTGTGCCCTCGCTCGTCTTCTTCGGCCTCGTCTACATGGTGCCGCTGACGATCTTCACCACCTACGGCATCGTCACACAGGTCACCGGTGGACGGGTGCCGTTGGCGTACGTCATCACACTGGCGGCGATGGTCTTCACCGCCAGGTCGTACGCGAAGATGGCGCATGAGCTGCCCTTCGCCGGATCGGCCTACACCTACACGCAGAAGAGCTTCGGGCCCGCAATCGGGTTCGTCGCCGGATGGGCGCTGCTGCTCGACTATCTGTTCCTGCCGATGATCAACTACCTCGTCATCGGCATCTACCTCTCCGCGGCGTTCCCGATGATCCCCGCATGGGTGTTCGTGCTCACCGCGATCGTCCTCGTCACGATTCTCAACGTCATCGGCATCGTCTCGGTGGCCAGGGCGAACATCGTCATCATCGCCGCGCAGGCGATCTTCATCCTCACCTTCGCGGCTCTCGGGATCGCATCGATGACGGGGTCGGGAACGGTCGATCTCGCGGCACCCTTCACCGGCGACGGGAGCGCTCCGGGATTCGGCAACGTCATGGCCGGAGCGGCGATCCTCTGCCTGTCCTTCCTCGGCTTCGACGCGGTCTCAACACTGTCGGAGGAGGCCAAGGACGCCAAGCGCACGGTGCCTCGGGCCATCGTCATCGCGACTCTCACGGGCGGGCTCATCTACATCCTGCTGTCGTTCCTCGCTCAGCTGGTCTACCCGTCGAACCGGTTCGCCGATGTCGACTCCGGCGCTCTTGACGTCATGAGCGCTGCGGGAGGTGAGTTCCTCACGATCTTCTTCACCGCCGCCTATGTCGCCGGTGCCTGCGGTTCGGCGCTGACCTCGCAGGCTTCGGTCTCGCGCATCCTCTTCGCGATGGGCCGCGACGGCGTGCTGCCGAAGAGCTTCTTCGGGCGCCTCTCCCCGCGCTTTCACACCCCGATCCTCGCCACGCTCTCCGTCGGCGTCGTGTCGCTGTTCGCGTTGGCTGTCGACCTCAGCTTCATCTCGGAGATGGTCAGCTTCGGGGCGCTCATCGCGTTCTCCGCGGTCAACCTCTCCGTCGTCAAGCACTTCATCATCGACGGGAAGCGCCGCGGGGCACGCGCTGTCGTGAGCTTCATCGTGCTGCCGGGCATCGGCTTCTGCCTCACCCTGTGGCTGTGGACGAGCCTGTCACCGCGGACGCTGCTCATCGGCCTCGTCTGGCTCATCATCGGGACCGCGTACCTCACGTTCGTCACCCGCGGTTTCCGGCGTCCGACGCCGATGCTCGATCTCACGGAATAGGCCACCTCATCATGTGGTGTTGCGGCAAGTGAGAACCATACCTGCACCACAGGCGACAGCAACCCCGAACGACACCCAGACTATCCACGAATGCCCACCCGAAGCATCGTCGAACAGGCTCGGAATCGTGAGGATGAACAGACCGGCCGAGACCGCGAATCCGAAGATGAATCCAGCCAGTGCAGACCGTTGAACCACATGAACCTCCGTCCGACGCTTCCGCTGTCAGTCAACTCTAACGATGATGCCTGCCGGTTTTGACCAGACCGACTCGACGCTGAGCACACTCCCACGGCAGCCGCCTGGACTCATCCCTCGAGGTAGTTCTCGACGGCGGCGATAGTCGAGTCATTGTCACGATGCACGATCGAGTTCATGCCCACGGCACGAGCGCCCCCCGCGCAGATCTTGTGGTCATCGATGAAGAACACGTTTTGCGGTTCGGCGCCCATGCGGTCGAGCGCATTCTCATATGCCTCCGGCTCCGGCTTGAGCAGACCCGTTTCGTGGCTGTAGAGAATAGGATCGAAGACAGCACTGAAACCGAACCGGCGATCCTCTTCACAACGAGCTCCATCGACCGAATTCGACAGGATCGCGACTTCAGCACGCGATCGGAGTGAGTTCCGATCGCTCCTGCCACCGACGCTGAAACTTCGGCCACACCGCGTCGTCATCGACGACTTCCAGGACTCCTCCGATATCGAAGAGCACCCACCTTCGCGTTTCCATGCGACGAGACTAACAGCCGGCGTCTGCGAGGCCACAGAGACGAATCCATACCTCGCCTCTTGTAATAGTGTGCGTCACACACTATCGTGTCACGCATGGACGAAGACACGGACAAGGCACTCGCCACGCACGAACAGGAGCTGCGCCGCGGCACTGTCGTCTTCGCCAGCCTCGTCGCCTGCAGGCGCCCACAGTACGGCTACTCGCTGCTGACGACTCTGACCGAAGCAGGCATCCCCACCGAGGCCAACACCCTCTATCCCCTGCTGCGACGGCTCGAGAAACAGGGCCTGCTCACAGCCGTTTGGAACACCGAACAGGCTCGTCCCCGCAAGTACTACACACTCACCGACAGCGGCGCCGAAGTCGCCGCCGCACTGCACAGCCACTGGCTCGAACTCGACTCCAGCATCACAGAGCTCTGGAAGGACGGCACACCATGAGTGCGCTCACCGAAATCTACGTCGACAACGTCACCCGTCATCTCCCCGAAGACGCCCGCCCGGACATCGCCGCCGAGATCACCGCCACGATCGATGACATGGTCGATGCCCGCCTCGGCGAGGGCACGGACCCGACCCCGGATCGCACCGCCACCATCGAACGCGAAGTCCTCGAAGAACTCGGCGATCCCGCGGTGCTGTCGCGAGAGTATTCGAACTCCCCACAGCACTTCATCGGCCCGAATTCCTATCCACTCTTCGTCTGGGCACTGCGGTGGGTTCTGCCTCTCGTCGGTCTGCTCGCGGTGCTCACGAACGTCGTGACCACCATCGCCCTCTCGCCCGAAGCCCAGATCGGGGAGATCATCGGCAAGACGGCCGGCAACACGGTCATCGCCCTGCTGACCGCGTTCGCCGCCATCACGATCATCATCGGCCTCGGCGACCGCGGAATGGACGGCGGTGCGGCCGAAGCGATGCGGAAACGACAGTCGGGCACGTGGACGGTCGATGATCTCGATCGTCGCGATTCCCACGGCAAACAGAGCCGCGCCGAGGCGGGGCTCGGGCTGGTCTTCATCGTGGCCTTGGCCATGGTCCCGTTCATCCCGACTTCCCTTTTCTATGTCGGCCATCTCAACGGTGGGGAGACGTTCATCAATCCGGATCTCGGCTTCGGCTGGCTGCTCGGATACTGGGGCTTCCTGGCTCTCCTCGCCGCGGTCGAGATCGTGAAGTTCACGACCGCCTCGGCGAGGCCGATCGTAGTGCTCATCGGCGGGATCGCCGATGTCGCCATGGCGGTCTTCCTCACGGTCGCCCTGCTCACCCAGCCCGTCCTCCACCCGGAGCTCACAAACACCCCGAATGCCGACGTCCAACAGATCATCACGGTCATCGCGGTCTGGGCCATCGTCATCTGGGATCAGGTGAGCACGTGGCGGACCTATCGCGGGGAACACCACTCCTGAGCACAGGCGGAGCCGGTCCCGCCGACCGCAGCGAATTCTTCGGGGCTCTTCTGCCTCAGGCGCGGCTGACGATCACCGTGAACTTGCTGTTCCGCGCCAGCTGCTCGCTGGGTCCGATGCGAGATTCGAGCCGCTGACGATACTGCAGATGCGTGTTGAAGACCGTGAGCACCCGGCCCCCGGGCGCCAGGTGTGCCGCGGCTGCTGCCATGAGCGCCTCGGCGGTGTCGGTCTCGATGGTCGTCCCCTGGTGGAACGGCGGATTGAGGACGATGAGGTCGAAGGTGCCGAGAGCGACCACAGCATCATCGTCGGGGTCCGCGGCATCACCGAGGACGATGTCGGCATCGATTCCGTTGGCCTCCGTCGTGGCCCGCGCCGAGGCGACCGCCGCCTTCGACACATCCACCCCGACTCCACGTGACGCTCCCGTGGCACGGATGACCGCGGTGAGCAGCCACCCGTTCCCGCAGCCAAGATCGAGGACGGAGTTAGGAGTCCGTCCCTCCATCTGTCCGGAGGCAGAGTGAGCGTCCGTCGGATCAGCCGCGCTGCTCGCACCAGGCAAAAGGCCCAGCAGAGCATCGAGGAGCAGGGTCGACCCCTCGTCGCTCTTCACGCCTGAGAAACACGCACCGTGGGCTCGTACCGCGATCTCGCCGACCCTCGGGTGGGCGATAGTCCCCTGCTTTGGGAAGTCCGGCAGGCTCGGCGAGCTCAATGGCCGGCTGCCGATGATCATCCGATGCTTGCCCACCCCGGGCGAGACGTCGACCCGCCCGAAGCCGCGCGAGAGTTCCTTGTTCACCGCCCGGCTCATCGCGTCGCTGCGTCCGATGACGATGATCGTCGACACAAGCGGCTGCAGCGCGGTCACGGATTCGGCCAAGGCGCTCACCGCCTTCGGAGCGTTGATGACCGCCCAGGTCTCACGGTCGAACTCCCCCGCCGAAGCGGGTGATCCCGTGGCACGAGCCGAGTCGGTTTCCGTGTCACCCCCGGTGGCACGGGCCGACCCGGGTTCCACGTCGCGTCCAGTGGCGAAACGAGCGTTTCCCAGCTCGTCGAGTGCGGGGATCTCCTCGGGCAGGGGGACCTGTGCGCCATCGGCGACCACGACCGCGGTGCGGGACTCGTCGAGGCGATCGTGATGGACGGCCACCTCGGCGAGGCGACTGAGCAGTGCGGCCTGGATGCCCCGCGCATCGTCGATGACGATGATGTCGCGGGGAACCGCCGCGACCTCCTCGGCGGCGATGAACGTCCCGGCCGCGTCGCGACCGGACACATCGAGCTCACCGGAGCGGCGGCCGATGACGTACTCGACGAGCATGCGAGCCTGCGGCAGCCCGGGAGCGTCGGCGAAGTGCGGAAACTCCGCCAGTAGGTCCCGGCTGCGTTCGGCGGCGGCAGAATCGGCGGGCAGCAGGGAGGCGGACATTCGGCCAGTCTAAACCGTCCCTGCAGGTGGCCGTGTGCCCGCCCGCCGATGCCTGCCTGAAGGGTGCGCCTACGCAAGGTCCGCCGGGGCGGCCGGGGTCGGCCGCCTCGGCGAGGTTCTCAGCTGCTGATGCGCTTGTACGCCGAGGAATCGGCGTTGTCGATCGTCGAGTGTTTGCGGTTGTCGTGCATATAGAGCACGGCCACGAAGCTGACGAGCGCAATGATGACGACGTAGACGGCGAACCAGCCGCCGATTCCGGCATTGCGGAACCACAGTGCGACGTATTCGGCGGAGCCGCCGAAGAGCGAGTTGCCGATCGCATAGGTGAATCCGACGCCGATGCCGCGGATGTGGGCGGGGAACATCTCGGCCTTGACGATGCCGGAGATCGACGTGTACATGCTGATGAAGGCCATCGCGATGACGATGAGGATACCGGCGGTGACCACGGACTGCGCCTTGCCGATCATGCTCAGCAGCGGGATCGGCAGGGCGATCATGCCGATGACGAAGATGAGCATGTTGTTCTTCCGGCCGATCTTGTCCGAGATCGCACCGGCGATGGGCTGCATGACGACGAAGATGACGAGGCAGACCGTCATCAGGTCGGCGATCGAACCCTTGTTGAAGATCTCTTCGCCGGGGGTGCCTTCGTTCTGCAGCAGCAGGAACTTCTGCATGTAGGTGGTGAAGACGTAGAAGACGAGCGAGCCGACGCACGTGATGCCGAGAACGACGAAGAACGCGCGCGGGTGACGCAGCACCTCGCGGAAGCTTCCGGAGTTCTCGTTCTTGCGGGTATCCGTTGAGGTGGTCTCCTCAAGACCGCGGCGCAGCCACAGCGAGACGATGGCGGCAGCGGCGCCGATGACGAACGGCAGACGCCACCAGCCGGCCTCGATGTCCTCGGTGCCCAGCGTGTGGGTCATGATGACGGCCAGCAGGCTGGCCAGCAGCTGGCCGCCGATGAGGGTGACGTACTGGAACGAGGAGTAGAAGCCGCGCTTGCCCTCGGTGGCGACCTCGGACATGTAGGTCGCGGTCGCGCCGTACTCGCCCCCGACGGCGAGTCCCTGGACCATACGCACAAGAAGCAGCAGGATGGCCGCCCATGAACCGGCGGTGGCGCTGGTGGGCAGGATCGCCATGCACAGGGATCCGGCGCACATGAGCAGGATCGAAATGAGCATGGAGTTCTTGCGCCCGAGTCGGTCGGCGGCACGGCCGAAGACGTACCCGCCGATGGGCCGCATGAGGAAGCCGACGAAGAAGACTCCGGCAGACTGCATGAGCGAGAGCGTCGGGTTGCCTTCGACGAAGAACTGTTCGGCGAAGTAGACGCTGAAGAAGGCGTAGATGTAGAAGTCGAACCATTCGACGAGGTTGCCCGACGAGGCCGCGATGATGGCTTTGACCGTCTGCCATTCTGATTTCTTCTCACCCGTGCCGCCACTCGCGCCGTGCGCGTCGGCAGCGCCGGGGTTCTTATTCGATTCTGTCACTGATACAACTTTCTGATACTCGAGGAGAGGCGCAAAGCGCCCAGGTCACCTTACTGCTTCTCAGGCAACACCGACGAGTTGTTCAGCAAACGAACACTCTCCCCCGGTCTGCGTGTGATCAGAATCTCCTTCCGAATCTGCTGCCGTACACCGTCAGAGGTCGAACACCGCCCGTTCGAACAGGGCGGATGTGCTACAAATTGAGGGAGCTTCGTCCAATGTCGCACCAGGAGAGATCATGACAATCCTCGTCGGTTATTCCCCCTCGCCCGAAGGCAAGGCCGCTGTCGAATTCGGCATCGAGCAGGCTCGGGCGTTCGATGACGTCCTCGTCGTCCTCAATGCCGGAATCGGCGAGACTCCCGACGAACGCGGTGTGGCCACGAACAAGGACATCGACGAACTCAAGGCGACCCTGCAGTCCTCCGAGGTCTCCCACGAGATCCTCCAGTTCCTCCGCGGCAACGATCCCGTCGAAGAGCTCCTCGCACTCGCCGAGGCGACCGCCGACACCCGCATGATCGTCATCGGATCGCGTCGCCGCTCCCCCGTCGGCAAGCTCATCATGGGCTCGACGGCTCAGCGCATCATCCTCGACTCCGACGTCCCCGTCGTCTCCGTCAAGGTCGACCGCCGGAAGAAGAAGTAAGGCACGAACCGGACGGTTCGTGTATAGTCGAACGTCTGCGCCACCTCGGCGCAGGGAGTGCGTCGATTCGACGCATGGGCCGCACCACCTCGGCGCGGTCGACGAATCCGAAGGAATCCACTGATGAACGTTGTCGCGAACTCGCGCGAACTCAAGGGATCGAAGCAATTCGAATCCCTTCATCAGTCGACCCTTCGGTTGCGCGAGCGCTGAGACAGCGCATCTCATCGCCCCGCACCGATCACGGTCCGGGGCATTTCTCATATCGCATGGCTTTCCGATCGGTGCGATGCGGGTCCCGGACCAGTGGGTTCCAGGCCCACGGGTCCCAAGAATTGTGGGGCCGGACCCGCACATCACATCAAGGAAAGGATCATGGACACACTCAGCAAACGGCTGATCTCCTGGGCGTCTCTGCTCGATGAGAAGACCCTGGAGCAGGCGCACACGACCGCGCGGATGCCGTTCATCTACCCCCATCTGGCGCTCATGCCGGATGCTCACCTGGGCAAGGGCGCGACCGTCGGTTCGGTCATCCCCACCCTGGGCGCGATCATTCCTGCCGCCGTCGGTGTCGACATCGGCTGCGGCATGATCGCGGTGCGCACCCAGTTCACCCGGGCCCAGCTCGAGGCCCGCGACCTCACGGGGCTGCGGGAGGCGATCGAGCGGGCGGTGCCGACCTCGGCCGGCGCCTACAACCGCAAGATCGTCGCCACCGCGGCTCCGCGGATCACCGAGCTCGAAGAACTGGCCGAGAAGGCCGGCTTCGACCCGGGCGAGTATGCCGGACATTGGCGCCACCAGCTCGGCTCCCTGGGGTCTGGCAACCACTTCATCGAGGTCTCCGTCGACGAGGAGGATCGGGTGTGGATGTTCCTCCATTCCGGGTCCCGAGGCATCGGCAACAAGATCGCCATGCACCACATCAAGGTCGCTTCCCGCCTGTGCAAGCAGTGGTGGATCGAGCTTCCGGACCCGGATCTGGCCTATCTCGTCGAGGGCACACCGGAATTCACCGCCTACATCCGGCAGCTGAAATGGGCGCAGCACTTCGCCCTGCTCAACCGCGAGGAGATGATGGACCGCGTGGCCAGGCAGGTCTCCGAGACGATGGGCGAGCCCGTGGTCGAAGAGGCGCGGATCAACTGCCACCACAACTTCACCCAGGCAGAGACCCACTTCAACAAGCAAGTGTGGGTCTCCCGCAAGGGTGCCATCGAGGCCGAGTCCGGCCGACTCGGGCTCATCCCCGGGTCCATGGGCACCGCGTCCTACGTAGTGGAGGGCCTGGGCAACCCGGTGGCGCTGAACTCCTCACCACATGGGGCCGGACGCCAGTACTCGCGCACGCAGGCGAGGAAGACCTTCACCCGCGATCAGCTGCGTGAGGCGATGGCCGGCATCGAGTACCGCGACACCGACGCGTTCATCGATGAGATCCCGCAGGCCTACAAGCCCATCGACCAGGTGATGGAGGATGCGGGCGAGCTCGTCGAGATCCGCCACACCCTGCGTCAGCTCGTCAACGTCAAGGGCGACTGATCCAGCAGGTGATCCGGTCGGGGCCGTCTGCGGCGGGACTCGTCGGCAGGCAGCTCCTCGAGACTACGCCGGAGCGCCGAGACCACGCTGTGTGCACAGGTGTCTCGGCGCTCCGGCGTTGTCTCGGCTCCAATCGTGGATGTGCTCAGTCGTCGGTGCGGACCGGCGCTTTCCACTCGTCCAGGTCGGACTCGCTCCAGTCGCCATATGTCGGGTTCGGCAAGATCATCCACTCGGACCCGAATTTCGCTCGGTTCTTCTCCACGAGTTCCCGCTGCTCTTCGACGGAAGCGTCCGCGAATGCGCCGTCGAAGTCGTGCAGCGAATCCCCGAGCTGCATAAGCAGAGTGTGGTCCGATTCGACTTGTGCTCGTCGTTCGGCTTTCGGCGGTCCGAGAAGCAGGACGTGCTCGTCATCGGCCTGCGGCAGGCCCAACTGAGCGAGAGTCGCGACGTTCTCAGCACGGTTCTCCTCGGTCCGGTCGGACACATAGTAGATGTCGACACCGAGTTCGTCAGCATGGTCGAAGAACTCGGCAGCGCCGGGGATGAGAGTCGGCTCTCCGTTCTTCTCCCAGTCATCCCAGGTATCCCAGCCGCTGAAGTCGTGGCATTCGGCGATATCGCGAGCCAAGAGCTTCGAATTGTCGATGGCCGTCTCGTCGAGGTCGGTCATGATGGCCAGGCCCTCTCCTTCCGGGGCGTCAGCGACAGCTTTGTCGAGCGCTCGCGTGGCCATACCGTAGGTCTGGCCCTGAAGGGCCACCGCCTCGGCGCTCTGCTGTTGCCATTTCACACCCATGGTGTAATCCGAGACGTCACAGCTGTCCGAGTCTCCTGTCGCCTCGTCATCTGCTGTGGGCCCCGAATTGAGGATGTATCCGATCACTCCGATGATGAGCACGAGCAGAATTGTCAGGGCAGGAACAAAGGCCTTCTTCATCCATCTTCTTTCGTCAGTGTTTCTTCTCTTCGATCTTCGACTCGGACAGGTATCGACCGTCGTCGATCTCGACCTCACGAAGTGATTTCGCGGTCTAAGCCGAGGCGGAATCAGTCCCCTGCGATCGCAGCGACGAGGGCGTCGACGTCCTCGGTTGTCGTATCGAACGCGCACATAAGGCGAACAATGCCCTTCTCCAAGGGCCAGTCCGCGAAGGCGAACGTCTGTCGGGCGCGGGCGGCCACCTCGGCGGGCATACGCACGAAGACGACGTTCGATTCGACCTTCTGCACGATCTCGAGTCCAGGGACACGGCCGCTGGCGGCCACCTCGGCGAGTTCGTCGGCGAGGTATTTCGCTTTCTCATTGGACCGGGTGGCCGAGTTCCGCCACAGGTCGCCCTCGTAGAGCGCATTCAGCTGCGCGGAGAGGAAGCGCATCTTCGAAGCCAGCTGCAGGTTCATCTTGCGCAGGAAGCGCATGCCGTGGCCGATGTCGGGATTGAGGACGACGACTGCCTCGGCGCCGAGCAGGCCGTTCTTCGTCCCGCCGAGGCTGACGATGTCGACGCCGACGGCGGAGGTGATGTCGCCTAACCCGACGCCGAGGTGAGCCGCCGCATTGCCGAGACGGGACCCGTCGACGTGGACGATCATGTCGAGATCGTGGGCGGTGGCCGCGATGGCCGCGATCTCGTCGGGGGTGTAGGTCGTGCCCCATTCGGTGGACTCGGAGATGCTCACGGCCAGCGGCTGTGCATTGTGCTCGTGGCCGCGGCCGATGATCGCGGACTCGATGGTCTCGGGGGTGAGCTTGCCGTCCTCGGTGGCGGCGCCGACGATCTTGAGCCCGCCGACCTTCTCCGGGGCGCCGGTCTCGTCGTAGTTGATATGCGCCGAGGCGGTCGTGATCACCGCTGCCCACCGCGGCAGAGCTGACTGCAGGGCCAGGACATTGGCACCGGTGCCGTTGAAGACTGGAAACGCCTGGGCTTTGGGCCCGAAGTGGTGGGCCGTGATGTCGTGGAAGCGGGCCGTCCACGGGTCCCCGCCGTAGCCGGGAGTGTGGCCGACGTTGGCTTCGGCGATGGCGTCGAGCACCTCCGGGTGGACGCCGGCCCAGTTGTCGGAGCCGAAGTTGCGCGGGTGCGCATCCGGGCTGGTGTCGACGGGCGGAGCGGCGGTGCCGGAATTGATGAGGGTGTCCGCAGGGTTCTGCGACTGCGCTGTCTGATCAGGTGTCTGGGCGTTCACGCTCTCAGACTATCCCCTCTCGGCAGCAGCACACACCACCGTCGGCGTCACGAGCAACCGCTGGCGGCACCCGGGTGCGTGCCCCCCCCCCCCCCCAGACCCTCCAGACGACAACTGTCCCTTTGAAGTGCAGACGCAGCTCATAAATTCACTACGTGTGCACTTCAAAGGGACAGTTGTGTGCGGGCTACCTGCCAGTTACCTGCCGGTCAGGCGCTCACCTGTTGCGGGAGTGCTCGACTCAGGCGAGGAGTCCGCGCATGAGCTCGGCGGTCTCGGTCGGGGTCTTGCCGACCTTGACGCCTGCAGCCTCGAGCGCTTCCTTCTTGGCCTGAGCGGTTCCCGAGGAGCCGGAGACGATGGCGCCGGCGTGGCCCATGGTCTTGCCCTCGGGAGCGGTGAAGCCTGCGACGTAGCCGACGACCGGCTTCGACACGTTGTCCTTGATGAAGGCCGCGGCACGCTCCTCGGCGTCTCCGCCGATCTCGCCGATCATGACGATGGCTTCGGTCTCCGGGTCGGCCTCGAACGCTTCGAGCGCATCGATGTGCGTGGTGCCGATGACCGGGTCTCCGCCGATGCCGATGGCGGTCGAGAAGCCGAGGTCACGCAGCTCGTACATCATCTGGTAGGTCAGGGTGCCGGACTTCGAGACGAGACCCAGCTTGCCCTTCTTCGTGATGTTGGCCGGGATGATGCCTGCCAGCGACTCACCGGGGGTGATGATGCCCGGGCAGTTGGGCCCGATGATGCGGGTGGCGTTTCCGGCCGCCTGCGCACGGGCCCAGACCTCTGCCGAGTCCTGCACCGGGATGCCCTCGGTGATGATGACGAGCAGACCGATCTTGGCGTCGATGGCCTCGATCGCGGCGTCCTTGGAGAATGCCGGCGGCACGAAGGCCACGGACACATCGGCACCGGTGGCTTCCATCGCCTCGGCGACGGAACCGAAGACGGGCAGCTCGACCTCGTTGCCGTCCTTGTCGTTGTGCTTCACGGTGGTGCCGGCCTTGCGGGCGTTGACACCGCCGACGACGTTCGATCCCGCGGCGAGCATACGGGCGGTGTGCTTCGAGCCCTCTCCGCCGGTGATGCCCTGGACGATGATCTTCGAATCGGAATTCAGGAAGATAGACATTGTTGTAAAGACCTTTCCTTACTTGGCAGCAGCCAGTTCGGCGGCCTTGTCGGCTCCACCGTCCATCGTGTCAGTGAGTGTGACGAGCGGGTGCGCGGCATTCTTCAGGATGGCGCGACCTTCGTCGACGTTGTTGCCGTCGAGGCGGACGACGAGCGGCTTCGTGGCCTGATCACCGAGGATCTCGAGGGCCTTGACGATGCCGTCGGCCACCGCGTCACAGGCGGTGATTCCGCCGAAGACGTTGACGAAGACGGACTTCACCTGGTCATCGCCGAGGATGACGTCGAGTCCGTTGGCCATGACCTCGGCCGAGGCGCCGCCTCCGATGTCGAGGAAGTTCGCGGGCTTGACGCCGTTGTGGTTCTCACCGGCGTAGGCGACGACGTCGAGGGTCGACATGACCAGACCCGCGCCGTTGCCGATGATGCCGACCTCACCGTCGAGCTTGACGTAGTTGAGGTCGAGCTTCTTGGCCTTGAGCTCGAGCGGGTTCTCTGCGCTGATGTCGCGCAGCTCCTCGTGCTCCTTGTGACGGAAATCGGCGTTGTCGTCGAGGGAGACCTTGCCGTCGAGGGCGATGATGTCACCGGCACCGGTCTTGACCAGCGGGTTGACCTCGACCAGGGTGGCGTCTTCGGACTCGAAGACGGTCCACAGGCTGGTCAGCACGGGGGCGATCTTCGCAGCGGTGTCGGCGTCGAAGCCGGCAGCCTCGGCGATCTCGGCAGCCTTCTCGGCGTTGATGCCGTCGATGGCCGAGACGGGGATCTTGGCGAGCGCTTCCGGGCGTTCCACGGCGAGCTGCTCGATCTCCATTCCGCCTTCCTTGGAGCACATGGCCAGGTAGGTGCGGTTGGACCGGTCGAGCAGGACGGAGAAGTAGTACTCCTCAGCGATGTCGGCACCCTCGGCGATCATCACCTTTTCGGTGATGTGGCCCTTGATGTCGAGTCCGAGGATGTCCTCGGCGCGCGCTTCGGCCTCGTCGGGGTTCTTCGCGACCTTGACGCCGCCGGCCTTGCCGCGGCCGCCGATCTTGACCTGCGACTTGACGACGACAACGCCGCCGCCCAGATCCTCAGCTGCCTTCTTCGCTTCTTCTGGCGTCGTCGCGACCTGGGCCTTGAGCACGGGCACTCCGTGCTTCTCGAACAGGTCACGTGCTTGATACTCGAAAAGATCCACGTGTATTCCTTCGCTCTCACTGCCGGGCGGTCTGCCCTTGCAGGTTCGTTGACGGATGCAACAACCAAGGACAACCATATTCCCAAACGCACCCGTCCATCCAACCCCGCAGGTTAGATGGACCCTTGAGAGTAAGCAATGTCTCGTCAAAAAGTATCTTTGTGGTCAAGATTCTTGATATGGACGTAAAATCGGTTCATGGACGAAGTGGATCGAATAGTCGCAGCCTGGCGACACGAACGTCCGGATCTCGACGTCTCGCCGATGGAGATCCTCTCCCGTGTCTCGCGTCTGGCCCGGCAGCTGGACCTCGCACGGAAGGCCAGCTTCTCCGACTACGGAATCGAAGGCTGGGCTTTCGACGTGCTCTCCGCGCTGCGCCGTTCCGGCGAGCCGTACCAGCTCTCCCCCTCGACCCTGCTCCAGGAGACCCTGGTCACCAGCGGCACCATGACCAACCGCATCGACCGTCTCGTCGCCCGCGGCTGGGTCGAGCGGCGTCCTGACCCCGGCGATCGTCGCGGTGTTCTCGTTCAGCTCACCGACAGCGGTCGCGCCACGGTCGATTCGGCCCTGGCGGATCTGCTGCTCAAGGAACGCGACATCCTCAGCGGGCTCACCCCCGCCGGCAGCCGCAAGCTCGCTTCCCTGCTGCGTGAACTGTCCACGGGCTTCGACAGCGACGAAGAGTGAGTCCGCCGATCCCCCGGCCCCGGCCACCCCGGTCCCGACGATCCCCGACCGCCCGCTGCCGGGCGCACCCCGACGCCATAACCACACCGCCGACCCCGACGACGAGGAGCCAGCCATGACCGATGAGTTCACGGACTACACAGGCGCACAGCCGCCTCGGCGCAAGACGATCCATGGTCGCTTCGTCGACCTCGAACCCCTCGATCCGTCCGCACACGCGGATGCGCTCTTCGCTGCGGTCTCCGCGCCCGAGGGCATCGAGGAGCGGTTCCGCTACCTGCCGCAGACCCCGCAGACCGATCGTGCGGAATTCGATTCCTGGATCGCCGAGGCGGCCGACAGTTCCGATCCCCTCTTCTTCGCCGTCGTCGACCGGTCCACCGGTGATGCTGTCGGCCGGCAGGCGCTCATGCGCATCGATACGGCCAATGGCGTCATCGAGGTCGGACACGTCCTGTGGGGCCCGGCCCTGTCGCGGACCCGAGCGGCCACCGAGGCACTCTTCCTCTGCGCCGATTTCGCCTTCTCCGCCGGCTACCGCCGCTTCGAATGGAAATGCGATGACGCGAATGCGCCGTCGAAGCGGGCGGCCGAACGCTTCGGCTTCACCTTCGAGGGACTGTTCCGACAGCATCTCATCGTCAAGGGCCGCAATCGCGACACCGCATGGTTCTCCATCATCGACTCCGAATGGCCGGCGCTGCGCACGGCCTACCTGACCTGGCTCGATGACGCGAACTTCGACTCCGATGGCCAGCAGAGGCAGGGTCTGCGCGAACTCATCGCCGAAGCTCGACAGGGTTGAGTCGCCAGGGTTTCTGACGCGGTCGGACCGGCGCCTGACGCTTTCGATGCTTCGCGCCGCGTGCTTTCAACGCTGTGTAACGCGCTTTCGACACTGGGCCGCGCGTCAGCCCGGGCTCGCGGGCACCCGCACATTAGGCTGGAGACCAGGATGCTCACCACCGGTGCGCCCACGTCTCACCCGGACTCCGATATGACTTCGAGGAACCATGCGACTTCGACCACTTGCCCTTCTGTCCGCCGCTGCTCTGCTGGCCACGACGACGGCCTGCGTGTCGACGCCCGAGGAGACCCGCCCCCAGGAGCGGCCCTCGGTGAGCAAGGAGGAGGTCACCCCGATCGAGACCCCCAAGGACGCTCCCGACGTCACCGTCGTCGACTCCTCCCCGGGCGGGAAGAAGGATACGGATCCGCTGTGGCAGGGACTCGCCGAGGCGGCCGAGAAGAAGACTCCCGCCTACCTCACGGTCTACGTCCACACCGGCAACCCCGAGGTGCCCGACTCCGGTGAGATGACCGTGACCGCCGACAGTCCCGACAGCGTGAGCGTCACCGTCGATGCGAAGAACGTCGACGACGACCTCTCGCCGTTCCTGCTCATCCACGGCACCTTCGACGTCGAGGAGATCGGCAACTCCGCCTACACGCTCAAGACCGTCGACGACAAAGACATCCCGGAGCTCGACCCGAAGGGCCCTGACGATGAGAAACGCTGCACCGCCGACGATGCGCAGGATCGGATCGGCCTCGCCGCCGACGACCTCGCCGATGATCCCGACCGGCGCGAGGAGTTCCGCCAGCAGTGGGGCGGCTCGCCGCGCGTGTGGTGGGGTATCCAGATGACGGCGATCAGCCTCGGCGAAGAGGGCGGCGTCGCCGGCGACTTCCTCACTGAGGCCTGCGGCGAATACCTCCAGTAGCCTGACGGCCTCCCGCAGCGGTCCAACGACCCGACGCCGCCCGGGCACGGTTCGCTGGGTGGGCGAAATGGTCGCCTCCCCCGCGCGGGGATCTCCGACCATTTCGCCCACCCAAGGCACGGCTCCGACCGTTTCGACCACTGAAGCGGCAGCAGGAAGCCATGGGATGATGCGGCTATGAGAATCGCGATCGTCGGAGCCGGAATCGGCGGACTCTCGGCAGCTGTGGGGCTGCAGAGAGCCGGCGCCGAGGTGACCGTGTTCGAACGCGCGTCCGAGGTCAGAGCCGGCGGTTCGGGGCTGTCGATCTTCGCCAACGGTCTGGCCGCCTTGGACGCCTTAGGCCTGCGCGATGAGTTCGACGCCGTCACCGACAGCAGCGTGGAAGGCTTCACCGCAGGTCAGCGCCGTTCCGACGGACGGTGGATCGCCCGTGTGCCCAATGGTTCGGTCGGCGCCCTGCGCATCGTCGACCGCGCCGATCTCCACCGCATCCTTCTCGAGGCACTTGAGCCCGGAACCGTGCGCACCACCGCCGAGGCGGTCGCGGCTCGAGCTGACGGAACACTGGCCTTCGCCACCGGCTCTGCTGATTCCGCTGGTCCCTCGGCTCCAGATGGTCCCGCTGGCTCTACCGGTCCTGTCGGCCCCAGTGCTCCCATCGGGTCCACCGGATCCGACCATGCCGTCAGGACCGGAGGGCCGCTGCCGACTGCCGAGGATCGCTTCGACCTCATCGTCGGAGCCGATGGTCTCCACAGTCGCATCCGCACCAGCGTCGCCGGGGAAGCGGCGGCCCCGCGGTACTCGGGGTACTCGGCGTGGCGGGGCATCACCTCGGTGCCGGTGGATCTCGACGGTGAGGCCGGGGAATCGGTCGGACACGGGCGTCGCTTCGGGATCGCCCCGCTGGCCGACGGCCGGGTCTACTGGTTCGCTGTGGCGAACATGCCCGAGCACGCGAGCTTCGCTGATGAGAAGGCCACGGTCGAGCAGATGTTCTCCCGCTGGCACTCCCCCATCGCCGAACTCATCGACGCCACCGACACCGAGGCGGTCGCCCGCACCGCCATCTGCGACCTCAGCCGTCCGCTGCGCACGTATCACGACGGCCGGGTCGTGCTCCTCGGCGATGCCGCGCATGCGATGACGCCGAACCTCGGGCAGGGAGGCGGGCAGGCATTGGAGGATGCAGCCACGCTCTCCGCCCTGCTGGCCCCGCTGCTCGTACGCCGCGGCGCTGGAGACGGTGCCGAACGCGCGTCCGAACCGTCGTCCGACCTCGGGGCGGGTGCGAAATCCGACACGGGCCACGAACCCGACGCGGACCGACAGTCCGACACGGACCCGGAACTCACTGCGGCTCTGCGGCGTTTCGACGCGATGCGCCGGCCGCGGACACAGTCGATCGCGAAGAAGTCCCGGCTCATGGGGCAGCTGTTCCAACTCGAGAACCCGCTGCTCGCCGGCCTCCGAGACGCGGCTTTCGCAGCAGTTCCTGGGAGGCTCATCGCGGCTCAGGCCGCGAGCGTCCAGAAATGGTCGCCTCCGGCGACGCCTCGGTGAGACAGACTACTCGGCCAGGGCGCGGTTGTAGGCGTCGACGGTTGCCGGGAGGAAGAATCCCAAGATCACGGCGATGGCGGAGACGAGGCACACCAGCCCCAGCCACAGGGTTCCGCCGATGACGGAGAACCCGAACACGATGACGAGCAGCTCGAAGGCGATCGACGCGGGCCTCGCCCACCGGTGCAGGCGCCACGCGCCCCGGGCCGCCGCCGCGATTCCGGCCGCGAAGATGAGGAACATGACGGCCAGGCCGATGAGCGAGGTCGCCAACTGACCCGCCCCCAAGGCCGCCACGAGGAACGACACCGCCGCGCCGACCAGGGCCAACGACTGAATGCCGAGGACCACGACGACCAGCAGCATCTCCCGCGGAGTGGGCACGCCGTGGCCGCCCGAGCCCGTTGAGCCGCCGGTCGCAGCGGACTCGCCGGGACCGTGGGCCCCGGTGCCGTCGGACCCTGAGGTGCCGTCGCTGCGAGGGCTCAAATGGTCACCCGAGCGAATCCCGGAATGAGGATCTCGTCGAGCATACGCTCACGCACATCCAGGGGCAGGAAGGCAGCAGTCACCGCATTGACGGTCGCCCATTCGAGGTCCGTCTGCGTCCATCCGGCCTCATCGACGAGCAGCCGCATCTCGCGCGTCACCGAGGTGCCCGACATCAGCCGGTTGTCCGGGTTGATGGTGACCGCGAAGCCGAGGTCCTTCAGGCCCGTGATCGGGTGGGTGGCGATGGTGCCGCCGATGTCGGTCTGCAGGTTCGAGCTCGGGCACAGCTCGAGCGGAATCTGCTGATCTAGGACCCACGCGGCGAGGCTGCCGAGCTGGCCCTCCCCTTCGACGATGTCCATGTCCTCGACGATGCGGGCACCGTGGCCCAGGCGCTGCGCATGGCAGATGGTCACGGCTTCGTGGATGGACTCCTTGCCCGCGGCCTCTCCGGCATGGATCGTCACCGGCACATACGCCTGGTGCAGGGCGTTGAACGCAGAGAGGTGCGCCGACGGCGGGAAGCCCTTCTCCGGTCCGGCGATGTCGAAGCCGACGACACCGGATTCGGAGCCCTTCTCGCGGTGGCGGATGGCCAACTCGGCGATCGCCAGGGAGTTCTCCGCCTGACGCATCGCGGTGATGAGCTGACCGACGCGGATGAACTTGCCGTCGGCGGCCGCCTCGGAGACCCCGGCCTCAAGGCCTCCTTGAACCGCGTCGACGACCTCGTCGAGTTCGAGCCCGCCTTCGAGGTGCTGTTCGGGAGCCCACCGCGCCTCGGCGTAGAACACGCCGTCGGCGACCTGGTCGAGGACCCACTCCTTGGCGACTCGGTGCAGACCCTCACGGTCCTGCATGAGCGCAACGGTGTGGGAGAACGTCTCGAGGTAGCGGACGAGGTCACCGGAGTTCGCCGATTCGGAGAACCACTTCCCCAGCGACTCCGCGTCGGCGGCGGGCAGGGTGTGGCCGATGCGATCGGCCAGTTCGATCATCGTCGACGGGCGCAGACCGCCGTCGAGGTGATCGTGGAGGGAGACTTTGGGCAGCTGCAGGATGGGGTCGTCGGAGGCGACGCCGGCGGGTACATTCATCACCGTCTCAGCTTATCCGATGACACTTCACTTCGGCTGAGATCCGCACCGGTCGACAATCACCCCTCCGGGTCGATGTCTCCGCTCTTGATCCGCTCCCGCAGGTCCGTGATTCCGCGGCCGGCGTCGGAGACGCGTGAGAGGAACCCGTCCTCGGCGACGATCCGCACCCCGCCGTTGTCGACCGTGCCCAGGTAGCGACGATCGCCGACCCGGAAGCCGCCGATCTCCTCCGGCTCCTCTTTCGACGCCGGTGCCACCTCGTCGGGGTTCTTGCTCTGCGGCCAATCGGGGAACATCGCGCGCAGGCCGCGGCGGACGTTGGGTTCGACGGTGGCGACGATCGACTTCGAGAAGCCTCCGGCCGTTCCGTACCAGACGATCTTCGGCAGGCTCGGCCCTTCGTCGGCCCCGTCCTCGGCCTTCTCCGCATCATTGAGCAGATCGACGCGCTCCTCCTCCGCCGAGGTGATCGCCCCCGTCGCGGCCGCCGATCCGAAGGGGACGAGCACGTCGACATCATCGTCGAACGACTCACCGAAGTAATCCGCCCCCGCCTCCCGGGTGTCGGCGATCGTGCGATCGACCGCCGAGGCGCTGCGGTAGGACTTCACCTTCTGCGCGCCGTCGTCCTTCTCCTCGTTGTACAGGTCGACCCCGGCGTCGAAGGCGGTGAGGATCTTCCCAGCCTGCGGGAATCCACGGGCGACGACGACGCCGACCTCGCCGGTCTCGCTGGCGGTGGCGGCGATGTAGCCAGCGATGAAGGCCGGCGGCACGAGGTCGAAGTCGATGCTCAGCACGTTCTTCGGCAGTTCGCGCGAACCGCTGGAGACGCCGAGGAACAGATCGTCGGAGTGGGCGGAGGCGAAGCTGCCGAGTGCGTCCGCTCCGCCGGGCCCGATCACCGAGGTCAGTGCGCAGTCCTGGTCATGCATCCGCTGCAGAGCCGCCGAGGTGGCCGAGACACCGGAGACACGCTGACTCGAGGTGCCGGAGAAGACCCCGGCACCGCGGGCCAGCTCCGCCTCCTCCAGGGTCAGCGCCCCGGCCGAATGATCGTCGAAGCCGGCGGGAGCGGAGACGAAGCACCCGAGCGTCGGCTCCTGGAGAGCCTCGGGTGTCGTGACGGAGCAGGCGCTGAGTGTGAGGACGCCGACCGCGGCCAGTGCGGCGATCCGGGTGGCTCGGGCTCTCATCCTCATGGGACCAAGATTATCGGCCCGTCCTGACAGGAGGTAGTCGGGCACCGAGTCAGAACGCTGGTCAGCGATCGCGCTCGAGGACCTTGAGTGCGGTGGCGGTGAAGACGCGGGCGGCGATTTCGACCGCGCGTTCGTCGATGAGCAGATCACCCTGGTGGATGTCATAGGTGATGCCGCCGGGAGTCCGGGTGCCCAGACGTACGAGGGCGCCCGGGCAGTGAGTGAGGTACCAGGCGAAGTCCTCCCCGCCCATCGACTGCGGGGTCAGCTGGACGGAGTTCTCCCCCAGCTCACCGCGGACCGCAGTTTCGATGAGGGTGACCTGGTCCTCGGTGTTGACCACGGGAGGGACACCTCGGCGATGTTCGAGGTCGACCTCGACCCCGTACGGTCCGGCGATGCGATCGACGAGCTCGGGAAGCACCTCGGCGACCTGATTCCATCCGTCGACGTCGAGGCACCGCAGGGTCCCGCGCAGGATCCCCTCACTGGGGACGACGTTCGCGGCATGGCCGGAGCTGATCTCGCCCCACACGAGCGAGATCGCGTGCCGGGGATCGATGAGGCGGCCCAGCGTCGACGGCAGATCGGTGGCGAGCTTGCCCAGCGCGTACACGAGGTCCTCGGTCAGGTGCGGCCGGGAGGTGTGCCCGCCGTGACCGGACAGGCGGATGATGACGGTGTCGCCGGCAGCGGTGATGGCGCCGATGCGCGAACCGACCTTGCCGATGTCGACGTTCGGGTCGCAGTGGACGGCGTAGACCTCGGGCACGTCGTCGAGCACACCCTGCGAGATCACGCGCAGTGCCCCGCCGGGGGTCACCTCCTCGCCGGGCTGGAAGATCAGCCGCACCCGGCCGCCGAGTCCTCCGGGCCGAGTTTCGTGGATCTTCTGCAGGGCGATGCCCGCGCCGATGAGCGAGGTCAGGTGGACGTCGTGGCCGCAGGCGTGGGCGACTCCGGGCACCGTCGAGCGGAACTCCTCGTCGATGAGGTCGTCGACGGGCAGGGCATCGATGTCGGCGCGCAGACCCACGGTGACCGGGCCTTCACCCACTTCGCAGACGACGCCGGTTCCCTCGAGCCGCCGAGGCTTCAGGCCGGCGGCTTCGAGGCGGGCGACGATCTTGTCGGTGGTCTCGAACTCTTGGAAGGACAGTTCCGGATGGGCATGGATGTCGCGGCGGAAATCGATGAGCTCTGCACCGATCTCAGCGATAGTCGAGCTGATCACGTCGGGTCCTTCTGAGAAACACGGGTCGGGGATGGCGATGTCGGACATTTGAAGCAATGCTAGGCACTGGTCGTCACAATTGTCCCGATTGCGACCAATTTCGACATACTCCGGCGACGGTGCGGCCGCAGGTGCTCAGGCCGAGGCCGGTGGTGGGTGGACGACCTGCCTGTGTGCGCAGGTGATCAGAGCAGTTCGTCGAGTCCGCGCTCACCGGCGACGGACACGGCCTTCTTCACATCCTGCGCGTGCGAGCGCGAGGTGATGAGCAGAACGTCATCGGTGTCGACGACGACGAGGTCCTCGAGACCGACGATGGCCACCGTCCGCGGGCCTTCGGAGAACACGACCCCTGAGGCGTCGACCTCGAGCAGGTCGGTGTTGCCGCCGATCGAGATCACCCCGCGCGGCTCACCGGGCACGGGCTGGCGCAGCCGGGCCACGGAGTCGAAGTCGCCGACGTCGTCCCAGCCGAAGTCCCCGGGGATGACGATGACCCGACCGGCCGCGGCGGCAGGTTCGGCCACCACATAGTCGATGGCCCGCTTCTCCAGCCCGGGCCAGACCTCGCCGAGCACGCTGTCGTGGTCGGGGGTGTCCCAGGCCGCGGCGATGCGGGAGAGTCCGGCGAAGAGGGCGGGGTCCTCCTCGGCGAGGACGTCGAGGAGGGCCGTGGCCTTCGCGATGAACATACCGGCGTTCCAGCGGTAGCGACCGGAGTTCACGTAGTTCCGGGCGGTGCTCGCGGCGGGCTTCTCCGCGAATGCCAGTGCGCGCCTGGCCGTGGGTGCCCCGTCGAGTCCGAGCAGCTCACCGGTCTCGATGTAGCCGTAGGCGGTCGCGGGATTGCGCGGCATGATGCCGATGGTGACGATGTCGCCGGTCTCGGCGGCGGCGACGGCCTGATCGATGACCAGCCGGAATTCGTCGACGTTCGTGATCGAGTGGTCGGCGGAGAACGAACCGACGATCGCCTCGGGGTCCTCCCGGGCGATGAGCATCGTCGCCAGGCCGATGGCCGCGGCGGAGTCCTTCGGGGAGGGTTCGGTGACGATCTTCGACCGTGAGATCTCCGGCAGCTGCTCGACGACTTGCTCGAGATGGCTCTGCCCCGTGACCACCCAGACGCGGTCGTCTCCGACGATGGGAGCGACCCGGTCCCAGGTGGCCTGGATGAGGCTGCGGCCCAGGCCGAGCACATCGTGGAGGAACTTCGGGGTCGCCCGGCGCGAAAGGGGCCAGAGACGGGTTCCGGAACCGCCGGCGGGGATGATGGCGTGGAAGTGCGTGTTCACGATTTCAGTGTCTCAGAGTTCGGGCAGCGCTTCGCCGAGGTTGTCCGCCGTGTCGGCGACGGTCGACCCCAGACCAGCGGTGGGGACATCCTCACCTGGGCACCGCCTCGGCGCGGGTGTCCGGTCGAGCCCGCCACCACCTCGGTGCGGGTCGCCGGCCTCCGATCGGCACCACCTCGGCGATGGCGGACGTCTCACAGGACGACCCAGGTCAGAGCGTGAGGGAAATCATTTAGCTCACACGACTGTGATGTAATTGAAATTCCATGAGACACGAAATCCCAGTTTTGAGGGAATTGCCAGGGTAGTCGTGTGATCCCGCGCGCTCTGTGGTGTCTCGACTGGCACGGAAGCGGTCTTGAGCGTAGTTTCTAGACGTACACACCCGAATAATCAAGATGGAGGATGCTCCGTGGCCAAAGCGTCTACGGGCACTCTGTACCGAGGAAACGAAGGAATGTGGTCCTGGGTCGCGCATCGCGTCACAGGCGTCGGAATCTTCTTCTTCCTTCTGGTCCACGTGCTCGATACTGCCCTCGTTCGCGTCTCGCCCGAGGCCTACAACGCTGTGATCGGAACCTACAAGACACCGGTCATGGCATTCGGTGAGATCGCGCTCGTCGCCGCAATCGCATTCCATGCGTTCAATGGTCTTCGCGTCATTCTGGTCGACTTCTCGAAGAGCGGCCCGAAAAATCAGAAGAAGCTGTTCTGGGGAGTCATCATTCTGTGGCTCATCATCATGATCGCCTTCGTTCCCCGCCAGCTGATGCACACCTTCGGAGGCTGACATGAGCACTACATCCATTCCGGCTCCGCGGACCGGCTATTCCCGGCACAAGTCCACCCGCTCGAAGTTCGAGATGTTCGCCTGGCTGTTCATGCGCGTCTCCGGCGTCGTCCTCGTGATCCTCATCTTCGGCCACCTGTTCGTCAACCTGTGGGCCGGCGACGGCGTCCAGGCCATCGACTTCGGCTTCGTGGCCGGCAAGTGGGCCAGCCCGTTCTGGCAGATCTGGGATCTGCTCATGCTGTGGCTGGCGATGCTGCACGGCACCAACGGCCTGCGCACCATCATCATGGACTACTCCGAGAAGCCCGGCACACGCATGGCTCTGCAGATGATCCTCTACATCGCCTCGGTCATCGTCATCGTGCTCGGCACGCTCGTCATCTTCACGTTCGATCCCTGCCCGGCCGGAGCGGACCCCTCGGTCCTGGCTGAGTTCTGCAAGGCCTAAAGGAGAAACATGCAGGTACATCATTACGACGTCGTCATCGTCGGCGCCGGCGGCGCCGGCATGCGTGCGGCGATCGAGTCGGGACAGCGCGCCCGCACCGCTGTGCTGACCAAGCTCTACCCCACCCGTTCCCACACCGGCGCAGCCCAGGGCGGCATGTGCGCCGCACTGGCGAACGTGGAAGAGGACAACTGGGAATGGCACACCTTCGACACCGTCAAGGGCGGTGACTACCTGGTCGACCAGGACGCCGCCGAGGTGATGGCCAAGGAAGCCATCGACGCCGTCCTCGATCTCGAGAAGATGGGGCTGCCCTTCAACCGCACCCCCGAAGGCAAGATCGACCAGCGTCGCTTCGGCGGTCACACCCGCGACCACGGCAAGTCCGCCGTCCGCCGCTCGTGCTACGCAGCCGACCGCACCGGTCACATGATCCTCCAGACCCTCTACCAGAACTGCGTCAAGCACGGCGTCGAGTTCTACAACGAGTTCTACGTCCTCGACCTCGTCATGACCGAGGTCGACGGGGTCAAGCGCCCGGCCGGCGTCGTGTCCTACGAACTGGCCACCGGTGAGATCCACATCTTCCAGGCGAAGTCGATCATCTTCGCCACCGGCGGTGTCGGCAAGGTCTTCAAGACCACCTCGAACGCCCACACCCTGACCGGCGACGGCATGGCCGTGACCTACAACCGCGGCATCCCGCTCGAGGACATGGAGTTCTTCCAGTTCCACCCGACGGGCCTCGCCGGCCTCGGCATCCTGCTCTCCGAGGCGGCCCGCGGTGAGGGCGGCATCCTCCGCAACTCGGAGGGTGAGCGCTTCATGGAACGCTACGCCCCGACGATCAAGGACCTTGCCCCGCGTGACATCGTGGCCCGTTCGATGGCCAATGAGGTGCGCGAAGGCCGCGGCTGCGGACCGAACAAGGACTACGTCCTCCTCGACCTCACCCACCTCGAGCCCTCGCACATCGACGAGAAGCTGCCCGACATCACTGAGTTCGCCCGCACCTACCTCGGTGTGGAGCCCTACACCGAACCGGTGCCGGTGTTCCCGACCGCGCACTACGCGATGGGCGGCATCCCGACGAACATCGAGGCCGAAGTCCTCGGTGACAACGACAACATCATCCCCGGCCTCTACGCGGCCGGTGAGTGTGCCTGCGTGTCCGTGCACGGCTCGAACCGCCTGGGCACGAACTCGCTTCTCGACATCAACGTCTTCGGCAAGCGCGCCGGCATCGCCGCCGCGGAATACGCGAAGACCGCCGATTCCGTCGAACTCCCGGAGAACCCGGAGACCGACGTCGTCGAACTGCTCGAGAAGATGCGGACCTCGGACGGAACCGAACGCATCGGTGCCATCCGCAAGGATCTGCAGGACGTCATGGACGCCAACGTCCAGGTGTTCCGCACCGACGAGACCCTCCGGGAAGCCCTCGACAAGATCGCCGAGCTGCGCGAACGCTACAACAACGTGGGCATCCAGGACCGCGGCAAGCGCTACAACCTCGATCTGCTCGAGGCCGTCGAGCTGGGCTTCCTGCTCGAGCTCGCCGAGGTCATCTCCGTCGCCGCCATCCACCGCAAGGAATCCCGCGGCGGACACTTCCGCGAGGACTTCCCGGATCGCGACGACGAGAAGTTCATGCACCACACGATGACCTACCTCGATCCCGAAGCGGAGACCGACGGCATCAAGGGCATGCGTCTGGAGACGAAGCCCGTCATCGTCACCCGTTACCAGCCGATGGAGCGTAAGTACTGATGAGCACCACTGCAGAAACAGCCGAACCAGCGTCGAAGATCGACCTGCCCCAGAGCGTCTCGGGCGAAGGCGGTTCCATTCCGTCCTTCGACTGCACCTTCCGGATCGCACGCTTCGATCCCGAGGTCGACTCGGAGCCGCACTGGGAAGAGTACAACGTCACGATGTACGGCACCGACCGTGTGCTCGACGCCCTCCACAAGATCAAGTGGGAGATCGACGGCTCGCTGTCCTTCCGCCGGTCCTGCGCCCACGGCGTGTGCGGCTCCGATGCCATGCGCATCAACGGTCGCAACCGTCTGGCCTGCAAGACCCTGCTCAAGGACCTCGACACGTCCAAGCCGATCACCGTCGAGGCGATCAAGGGACTGCCGCTCGAGAAGGACATGATCGTCGACATGGAGCCCTTCTTCCAGTCGTACCGCGAGATCATGCCCTTCCTCATCACCTCCGGTCACGAGCCGACGCGTGAGCGTCTGCAGTCGGCCGAGCAGCGTGCGGCCTTCGACGACACCACGAAGTGCATCCTCTGCGCCTCGTGCACCTCGTCGTGCCCCGTGTTCTGGACCGACGGCCAATACTTCGGGCCGGCCGCGATCGTCAACGCGCACCGTTTCATCTTCGATTCGCGTGACGAGGGCGGGGACATGCGCCTCGAGATCCTCAACGACAAGGAAGGCGTGTGGCGCTGCCGCACCACCTTCAACTGCACCGAGGCCTGCCCGCGCGGCATCGAGATCACCAAGGCCATCGCCGAGGTGAAGCAGGCGGTTCTCCAGCGCGCCTTCTGACCCACGTGGTGTGAACCGAGTGGTCCGATCCGCGTGGTGTGAACCGAGTGGCCTGATTCGCGTGGTCTGATCCGTATAGGATCGATCCGCAGCATGATCACCGAGGCGGCCGTGCACTTTCGAGTGTACGGCCGCTTTCGTGTGTGCGCCGGCCTTCGCCTGCGCGATAACCCTGTTTCGGCCTATTCTGCGCTGGGTAGCCCAGTTCCGGAACTGGGCTACCCAGCGCAGAATAGGCCGAACCGGCGACTCATCGCGCAGCCACCCCTCGTTCGGCACACGTTTCTCCGGAACACTCACCGAAGAACGTGAGTATCCCAGAGAAGAGTATGGCAAACATACCGCCGGCACGGGGCTCTCGGTGAGCGAGCACTGGGAGCTCTCGGTGGGGCCGCCTCGGTGAGGGAAACCTGAATACGGACGACTCGAGGCGAAAGTAGACTGGGGCGCATGCGTTCCACCGGCTCCACTGCTTCCCCGACGACCGTTTCGACACCGAGGTCTGCGACTGCGACCGCCGACGGACCCGTCTCCGGTTTCGGGCAGCCGAGGTTCCTGTCGGTCGCCACCGCGTTGCTGACCCTCGCGCTTGTCGCTGCTCAGCTGGTCCTCTCCCCCGCCGCCTCGGCGACGACTCCGACCGGCGAAGAGACGGCACCGGCATATGTGAGTCCCGACGACCTCGGCGACGGAGCTAAGGCCCCGAAGCCGACGGGCACCTCCTGGCTCGTGGGCGACCTCGACTCCGGTGAGTTGCACGTGGCGAAGAACGTGGAGAAAAGGCATGCTCCTGCCTCGACGATCAAGCTGCTGACTGCGCTGGCCCTCGTCGACGTCCTCGATGACAAGCAGAAGAAAGTCACGGCCGAGTTCGAAGACATGGAGATCGACGGGACGAAGGTCGGCCTCATGCAGAAGAACAAGTACACCATCGACCTGCTCTTCCACGCGATGCTCATGTCGAGTGCCAATGATGCCGCGAATGCCCTCGGCCGAGCCGCCGGCGGGCAGAAGAAGGCCGTGTCGCTGATGAACCAGAAGGCCGCGGAACTGGGCATGTCCAATACCCATGCGGCGAACACCTCGGGCCTCGACGCCAAGGGCCAGTACACGAGCGCCGAAGACCTCATGAAGCTTGCGTGGGCGGTGTGCGAGGACGACTACCTGATGAAGGTCATCGGGACGGAGACGTTCAAATTCCCGGGCGGGAAGAACCCGCAGACGAAAGAGAAGTTCAAAGGCTACGAGATCCAGAACCACACGAAGATCGTCGGTCAGGTCGACGGCGGTCTGGGCCTGAAGAACGGGTTCACTCGGGCCGCGAAGGGCTCCTATGTGGCTGTCGCTGAGCGCGATGGTCACCGTGTGGTTGCGACGATGCTCGGCATCGACAACAACTCGAGGCAGGTCGCCGTGGATCTTCTCGAATGGGATTTCGCGCAGAAGGAACCGAAGTCCCTGCAGACCGTCCCCGTGGGCGTGCAGGCCACCGCCGAGGCGAAGCCGACGGCACCGAGCAGCGGCAGCGACGCCGGCGGGGACGAGGACGAAACGGCCGCCTCGGCGAAGGATTCCGCAGACGATGACGGAGACGGCCAGGCTTCTTCCTCCCTCGCCTCCCGGTCCTTGGGCGCAGCCATGGACAACCCCCTGGCACTCGGCCTCCTCGGTGCCGGCATTGTCCTGCTCATCCTCACAGCGGTGCTGTGGGTCAGGCTGCGCGGACGCCTGCAGGGCCGTCGCTGAGCCATCTCGACGCGGCCGCGCCACCTCGGCGAGGGGAATGTGTGCGCGCGAATCGCGTGTCACACACGGTCTGGGCCGTGCGGTCAGTAGGGACGAGCCTCGACGCCTGCTTCTGTGGGCTCCACCACCTCGAATGGACAGTGGCGGTCATGGACGGCTATGATAGTGGTTTGCGTTCGAAGTTGTCCGCATTCATCGAACCGATCGATGCGTTGCTCCTGCCGACAATCCATTTGAGTCGCAGGCTCCGATCCTGGTTCATCATTTCGGATGAATGATCCGGACACTGTATCTCTTCGAACTGCAGATCCCCATCGGCGACTACCCATCGCCGACTAGACAACCTGAGGAATAGTGCGCGTCGTTGCCGCTATTCACAACTGAAGAAAGGAGGGAACCCATGTCTGAGTTCCCACAGTGGGTCCAGCGCGGACTCGCACACGCAGGGATGATCGATCCCAGGATCAGCCGTCAGGCTCCCGGCGAAGTCACCATCGAGGATGCGACCGGTCGCATCGTGCTCTTCACGGGCACCTCGCTGCGTGAGGTCACGCCGATGGCCGCCGCCTGATCCACACAGGTCACGACAACGCCCACTTGCTGCCGGGTTTTACGCAGCGAGTGGGCGTTCGCTCGTTCATACGGAAGTATTCCAAGCCCCATGTCTTGTGGTCAGGGCGGATTCGTTCCAGACGCAGTTCCACGGCTGAGCCGGCCGATTGTCTGCCCGGCTGTGGGGCTGTCTGCCCGTCCGTGAGACTGTCTGCCCGGCCGATTGTCGACCCGGCCGTGAGGCCGCCTGCCCGGCGGCGTGAACGTTGAAAAGAGGTCCGGGGTCGCAGACAGCTGCGACCCCGGACCTCTGTGCGATCCGCGATGACGTCAGATCAGAAGTCCCAGTCCTCGTCCTCGGTGTTCTCGGCCTTGCCGATGACGTAGGACGAGCCCGAGCCCGAGAAGAAGTCGTGGTTCTCATCGCTGCCGGGCGAAAGCGCCGCGAGGATCGCCGGATTGACGTCCGTGACCTCTTTGGGGAACATCGCCTCATAGCCGAGGTTCATCAGCGCCTTGTTGGCGTTGTAGTGGAGGAACTTCTTGCAGTCCTCGGCCAGCCCCACCGAATCGTAGAGATCGTGGGTGTAGGAGACCTCGTTCTCGTAGAGCTCGAACATGAGGTTCATCGTGTAGTCCTTGAGCTCCTGCTTGCGCTCCTCGGACTGCGACTCAAGCCCCTTCTGGTACTTGTAGCCGATGTAGTAGCCGTGCACGGCCTCGTCGCGGATGATGAGCCGGATCAGGTCAGCGGTGTTCGTCAGCTTCGCATGCGCCGACCAATACATCGGCAGGTAGAAGCCGGAGTAGAAGAGGAAGGACTCGAGCAGCGTCGAGGCGACCTTGCGCTTGAGCGGGTCGTCACCCCGGTAGTAGCTGAGGATGATGTCAGCCTTCGACTGCAGGTAGGTGTTCTCCCGCGACCAGCGGAAGGCCTCGTCGATCTCCTTTGTCGAGCACAGCGTGGAGAAGATCGAAGAATACGATTTCGCGTGCACGCTCTCCATGAACGCGATGTTCGTCATCACTGCCTCTTCGTGCGGCGTGACAGCGTCAGGAATGAGCGAGATCGCACCGACCGTGCCCTGGATCGTGTCGAGCAGGGTCAGACCGGTGAACACGCGCATCGTCAGGGTCTTCTCGTCCTCGGTCAGAGTCGCCCAGGAGGGGATGTCGTTGCTCAGCGGAACCTTCTCCGGCAGCCAGAAGTTGCCGGTCAGGCGATCCCACACCTCATCGTCGATCGGATCGACGACGCGGTTCCAGTTGATGGCGTCGACATGCGAGGCCAGAGTCAGATTCTCCAAGGATTTCCCTCTTCCCAAAAAGTCCAGTTCTGCAAAAGTCACGAAGTCGTCTTCGCGTTGAGATTCAACGGTCTGCTGCACAGACGAGCGTCCGATCCGTCGGGGCCGATGGTCGATGTGTCCGAGCGAACCCCGCATGAATCCGGCGGACCGATTCGCATCGGTCCGCCGGATTCGATGGTCACAGCATGCAGGAGACGCAGCCCTCGACCTCCGTGCCCTGCAGCGCGAGCTGCCGGAGCCGGATGTAGTAGATGGTCTTGATGCCCTTGCGCCATGCGTAGATCTGCGCCTTGTTGATGTCACGGGTGGTGGCGGTGTCCATGAAGAACAACGTCAGCGACAGGCCCTGGTCCACGTGCTTCGTGGCCTCGGCGTAGGTGTCGATGATCTTCTCGTACCCGATCTCGTACGCATCCTGGTAGTACTTCAGGTTCTCATTGTCCATGAAGGGAGCCGGGTAGTACACGCGCCCGACCTTGCCCTCCTTGCGGATCTCGATCTTCGAGGCCACCGGGTGGATCGACGACGTCGAGTTGTTGATGTAGGAGATCGAACCGGTCGGCGGCACGGCCTGCAGGTTCTGGTTGTAGATGCCGTGCTCGGCCACCTGGGCCTTGAGCTCGCGCCAATCGTCCTGAGTCGGGATGTGCACGCCCGCCTCGGTGAAGAGCTGCGCGACCCGCTCGGTGCGCGGAACCCACGCCTCATCGGTGTACTTGTCGAAGTATTCGCCGGTCGCGTACTTCGACCGTTCGAAGCCGGCGAACGTGGTGCCCCGCTCCTTCGCGATCTCCATCGACGCCCGCACACAGTGGTAGGCGACGGTGTAGAAGTACATGTTCGTGAAGTCCAGGCCCTCGTCCGAGCCGTAGTACACGTGCTCGCGGGCGAGGTAGCCGTGGAGGTTCATCTGGCCCAGGCCGATGGCATGGGACATGTCGTTGCCGCGGGCGATCGAAGGCACAGACTGGATGTCCGAGGTCTCGGCGACGGCAGTGAGCCCGCGGATCGCGGTCTCGACGGTCTGTCCGAAGTTCTCCGAGTCCATCGTCAGGGCGATGTTGAGCGAACCGAGGTTGCAGGAGATGTCCTTGCCGATCTCGTCGTAGCCGAGGTCGGCGTCGTACCGGCTGGGTTCGGAGACCTGAAGGATCTCCGAGCACAGGTTGGACATGATGATTTTGCCGTCGATCGGGTTCGCCTTGTTGACGGTGTCCTCGAACATCACGTACGGGTAGCCGGACTCGAACTGGATCTCGGCCAGGGTCTGGAAGAACTCGCGGGCGTTGATCTTCTTCTTCTTGATCGAGGCGTTGTCGACCATCTCAGTGTACTTCTCCGTGACGTTGACGTCGGAGAAGGGCATGCCGTAGACGCGCTCGACGTCATAGGGGCTGAAGAGGTACATGTCCTCGTTGCGCTTGGCCAGTTCGAAGGTGATGTCGGGGATCACGACGCCCAGGGACAGGGTCTTGATCCGGATCTTCTCATCGGCGTTCTCGCGCTTGGTGTCGAGGAAGCTGTAGATGTCCGGGTGGTGGGCGTGCAGGTACACGGCACCGGCACCCTGACGGGCACCGAGCTGGTTGGCGTAGGAGAAGGAGTCCTCGAGCAGCTTCATGACCGGAATGACGCCGGAGGACTGGTTCTCGATCTTCTTGATCGGGGCACCGGACTCACGGATGTTCGTCAGGGCGAAGGCCACGCCGCCGCCGCGCTTCGACAGCTGCAGGGCGGAGTTGATGGACCGGCCGATCGACTCCATGTTGTCTTCGATCCGCAGCAGGAAGCACGAGACGAGCTCACCGCGCTGCTTCTTGCCGGCGTTGAGGAAGGTCGGAGTGGCCGGCTGGAACCGGCCGGAGATGATCTCGTCGACCAGCTGGGTCGCCAGCAGCTCGTCGCCGCGGGCGAGGAACAGGGCGACCATGACGACGCGGTCCTCGAAGCGTTCGAGGTAGCGCTTTCCGTCGAAGGTCTTGAGCGTGTAGGAGGTGTAGAACTTGAAGGCGCCCAGGAAGGTCTGGAAGCGGAACTTCTGGTCGTAGGCGCGCTTCGACAGCGCCTCGATGAAGTCGAACGAGTACTGCTCCAGGACCTCGGGCTCGTAGTACTCCTTCTCGACGAGGTAATCGAGCTTCTCCTTGAGGTCGTGGAAGAAGACGGTGTTGTTGTTGACATGCTGGAGGAAGTACTGCCGGGCAGCCTGCTTGTCACGTTCGAACTGGATCCGTCCGCTCTCGTCATACAGGTTCAGCATGGCGTTGAGCGCGTGGTAGTCCAGGTCCGTCTCTTCGCGGATGATGTCCTCTACATTGCGGTCTTCAGCGAGCTCGCGCACAGTTTGTCCAATCCTAGATTCACCGCATCGACGTCCTCCGGGGTTCCCAGGAGTTCGACTCGGTACATGAGGGGTACTTGACATTTGACGGCGACCTTCTTGGCCGCGCGACAGTAATCTTCGCCGAAGTTCGTGTTTCCGGCGCCGATGACACCGACGAGATGCCGTCGGTTCTCTTCGTTATTGAGGAATTTGATGACCTGCTTGGGGATGGCGCCTTGATTGCGTCCCGCCCCGTAGGTCGGAGTCACGAGGACGAACGGTTCGTCGACCCTCAGCGTCTCCTGCTTCGTCAGCAGCGGAATCCGGAGAGCCGGATGCCGCAGCTTGCCGACGAAGCGGTGGGTGAACTCAGAGCTGCTGGAGTAATAGACCAGGAGCATTTCAGGCCACGACGGACGCCGTCTGCTCGCCGGTCAGGGTGGCGATCTTGTCCGGGCGGAATCCCGACCAGTGATCGTTGTCGGTGACGACGACAGGTGCCTGCATGTAGCCCATGGCCTTGACGACGTCGAGGGCGTTCTCATCGACGCTGAGATCGACCGACTTGTACTTCAGGCCCTTGGCATCGAGCGCACGGTAGGTGGCGTTGCACTGGACGCAAGCGGGCTTGGTGTACACGGTGATCATGGCGACTCCTCAATTCTGCCTTGCGGCTTCCGCGTTCTGTGTGGCGTGATCGGGCCTTCCGCCTGCCGAATCATGATGAAGATCACGACGCGCAGGCCCAGGGGCGACCACTAGATGTTGTGTTCGGGTACGACCTTACCCCTATATCCAGTGTTACACCAGTGTCATTTCGACGGTCCACACCCCTGTGTGCTCATCGTCCACAGTCGTCCACAGGCTGTGAACGACAGCCATGTAGTTCGATCACCTGCGAGGACACTGGGGACGGCGGCGAACGAGCTGTTCTTCCACCGATTTCCCGACGCAGTTTTCCACCGCTGTCCACAGAAAAAATTTCTGCCTGTGGGTGTGTCGGGACCATTTCCACCACCTCCGCTAGTGCGTTCGGTCCACCGTCCTCGATCGGTCCCATCGACGCTACAGGTCGGCACTGACACGGAGACTGGAACGGGCGCAGGCACGGAGACCGGAACAGGCGCACGCTCGGAAATTTTCCACGACAGATTCGTGCTGTGCCCCAGGCCAGACATCACCGGCAGCCGCATCGTGCAAAGCGCCGTGTGTCAGCACTGACACGTGGTGGGCTGTCTCACGTCAGTGCCAACCAATATGCTGGAGACCACACCGCATCGAATCGAGAGGCACGGGGACTATGACGGCGACCGCACCGGCCAACACCCAGGAGATCGCATACGCGCAGACCATCCTCAAGGGGCTGGAGTCCTATCTCGACCATTTCGTCGTCGGTCAGCAGCGTCTGCGCGAATCCCTGCTCATCGGGCTCCTCTCCGGCGGCCATCTGCTCCTCGAAAGCGTCCCGGGACTCGCGAAGACCACGGCCGCGGCGGCCCTGGCCAATGCCGTGGACGGGAAGTTCTCCCGCATCCAGTGCACTCCCGACCTGCTGCCGGCCGACATCATCGGCTCACAGATCTACAACGCCCATGAAGGCTCGTTCAACACCGTGCTCGGCCCGGTGCATGCGAACATCGTGCTCCTCGACGAGATCAACCGGTCCTCGGCGAAGACGCAGTCGGCGATGCTCGAGGCGATGCAGGAGAAGCAGACGACCATCGGCGGTCAGCGCTTCGAACTCCCCCGCCCGTTCCTCGTCATGGCCACGCAGAACCCGATCGAGCAGGAAGGCACGTACCAGCTGCCCGAGGCCCAGCTCGACCGATTCATGATCAAGGACCTGCTCACCCATCCGAACCCGAACGAAGAGGTCGAGATCCTCACCCGCCTCGACTCCGGCGTCTTCGACAGGGACTCGGTGCCGGATCCGGCGTGCAGCCTCGACGATGTGGTGACCATGCAGCGTTATGCCCGCACCATCTACATCGACCCCGCGATCACCCGCTACCTCGTCGAACTCGTCCACGCCACCCGCAACACGGCGAAGTACCTCGGCCGCTACGCCCCCTTCATCGAGTACGGCGGCAGCCCGCGCGCCTCGATCGCGTTCACGAATGCCGGCCGGGCGCTCGCGATGATCCGCGGCCGCAACTACGTCATCCCAGAGGACATCAAGGACCTCGCCCACCGGGTGCTGGCCCACCGCATCCAGCTGAACTTCGAAGCCGCCGCCGAGAACATCACGAGCGCCCAGATCGTCGATGCCCTCCTCATGGCCGTGCCCACCCCCTGATCGGCCGCGACGATGACTGTCCTGCTCAATCGCATCAAGGCGCGGATGACCATCCACGCCCACCGGCGCACCCGTCGTCTCCTCGACGGCGACTATTCCTCGGTGTTCCACGGCCACAGCCTCGACTTCGATGATCTGCGCGACTACATCCCCGGCGACGAGATCCGCGACATCGACTGGAAGGCCACGGCCCGCCACACCGAGACCCTGGTCAAACGCTATGTCGCCCATCGCAGGCACATCCTCGGCCTCGTCGTCGACACCTCACGGAACTTCGACGCCGTGACCTCGGCGGGAGCGGACAAACGCCACCTGGCGATCCTCATGGCCGGAATGATCGGCTACCTCGCCGTGCGCCACGGCGACGACGTCATGCTCATCCACGGCAGCGCCGAACGCACGACCGCCTCCCCGCGGAAGGGCAGCGAAGCCCACCTCGAGCACCTCCTCCAGCAGATCCTCGCCGAAGCGGGCACCGACTCCCCCGGGTCGATCAACACCCAGCTGCAGTGGATCAGCAGCCACATCAACCATCGGATGCTGCTCGTCGTCATCTCCGACCAGGCCCCGCTGGGCCCCGACGAGGAGGCGACGATCCGTCGACTCCGCGCCCAGCACGAGGTCCTGTGGATCACGGTCACCGACGCGGATCTCGCGGGACTGCCGGCCGCCTCGGCGCCGTTCGACGTCGCCCGCCCCGATCATGGACTGCCGTCAGCGGTGATGACGAAACCGCAGGTGAGACAGGAATTCGCCCTCGCCGAGGCGGCCCGCCGACAGCATCGCATCGACCTTCTCGCGAAGCTGGGCATCGCCCACACCGAGATCGATCATCCGAAGTCGGCCCTGGGCCGACTCCACACCCTTCTGCTGAGGCACCGCCGTGGGCCCCGCTGAACTCGTCGGTCCGCTGCAGATCTCACCCGCCTGGTACGTCGCGGTGATCCTCGTGCTGCTCATCGTCGCCGGCAACTTCTTCGCCCCGCTCATCCGGCTCGCCGCCGGGGCCACCGGAGCCAGCGGTCCGCGCATCCCGATCCCGGTGCGCAGCACCTACTTCTCACGCATCTCCAACGTGGAGTCGGATCTGGACTCGGAGAACGCGGATGTCCGCGATTCGGCGCGGTCGCTGGCGAAGATCGTCCGCGACTTCGCTCATGACGCCTGGGGTGTGAAGTCCGAGCACCTGACCTATCGTGATGCCGCGGTCGCCGGACTCGACGACCTCGCCGCGTGTCTGCTCGGCCTCTACGAAGCCGAGTTCGCAGAAACGGAACCGGCGGACCTGCACGCGCAGATCGCCGATGCCAGGAAGTTGGTGGCCCGATGGTCCTGATATTCTGGTGGCTGGCCCTCATCCTCGCAGTCCTCGCCGTTGCGGCGGTCTGGTTCTTCCGCCGTCCGAAGGCCACGGCGTCGTCGCTGCCCGTGGCCCACAGCGGTCGGATGACGAGCCTGCCGAGCTTCCGCCGAGCCATGCGCACCCGCCTGCTCACCACGGTCGCCCTCCTCGGCGTCATCGTCCTCACCGGTCTTTCCTCCCTGGCCGGCATCGCCCGCCCTGCCTGGATCGAAACCGTCAATCCGGAGAAGAAGCTGCGCGACGTCATGCTCTGCCTCGATGTCTCCGGCTCGATGCTCGGCTACGACGCAGACCTGCTCGAGGCCTACCAGGAGCTCGTCGACCGGTTCGACGGAGAACGCATCGGCATGACCGTCTTCAATGCCACAGCGGTCTCGGCGTTCCCACTCACCGACGACTACGACATGGTGGAGAACTTCCTCGCCGAGGCCGAGGACGGCTTCCGCACCTGGGGCTCGGAGGGCACCGACTATTCGTGGTCGACCTCGCCTCCGAACATCGGCGGGTCCTCCCTCATCGGCGACGGGCTGGTCAGCTGCGTCGACAACTTCGACCGGAAGGACGAGAAGCGGTCCAGGTCGATCGTCTTCGCCACGGACAACATGCTCGCCGGTGATCCGCTGTTCGACCTCAACGAGGCCGCCGACATCGCCGTCGATGCCGACGTGCGCGTCTACAGCCTGTCCCCGCCCTCGATCCTGACGACGACGCAGACGAAAGAGCTGAAATCGGTCTCCGACCGCACCGGCGGCAAGCAGTTCGACATGGGCTCGGCCTCGACCATCGACCGCATCGTCGAGGAGATCCAGAGCCAGGAGGCCGAGAACACCCCGGGCCGCTCCTACACGATCGTCCACGACATGCCGGCGATCCCGCTCGGACTCGCCGTGTTCGGGCTCGCCGGAGTCTTCGTCCTGGCATGGAGGACGAAATCATGATCTTCGATCCCGTCTTCACCTGGTTCGGCTGGGGCCTGATCGTCCTCGCCCTGCTCACGGTGTGCATCATTCCCGCCGTCCGCGGCGACGGTCCGCGATGGAAATGGTTCGCCCGGATGGGCGTCGTCGCGATCCTCGCGGTGGCACTCGCCCGCCCCGGCATTCCGATCAAGTCGACCACCGAGGAGTACGAGGCCCAAGCGGACGTGTACTTCGTCGTCGACACGACGACGTCGATGGCCGCCGAGGACTTCGACGGAGACCGGACCCGTCTCGACGGGGTGAAGGAGGACATGCTCGCGCTGGCCGACGAGTTCCCCGGCACCCGCCTGTCCATCATCACCTTCGCCTCGACCGCGGCGACGGTGATGCCGCTGACGACCGATCACACCGCCTTCGCCTCCGCCGTCGACGTGCTGACCCCGGAGACCTCAGTGAATTCGAAGGGGTCATCGATCACCGAGGCCGGAGACGAGCTCGACAAGCGCATGAGCGCCAACTCCGACGACCGACCCGATAATAAGAGCGTCGTGTTCTACTTCGGCGACGGTGAGCAGACGGTCGACCAGGACCCCGACTCGTGGTCGTCCTTCGCCTCCCGCATCGACAGCGGCGCGGTGTTCGGCTACGGCACGTCAGCCGGCGGGAAGATGCGGGATTCGCAGCCCTTCGGCTCCGGCGTCGGCGACAGCACCGGTGTCGGCGACGGCACCGGCGGGGACGAACCGGGCCTCGGCGGCGATGATGACACGAACGGCGCCGACCACGATGACTACATCGTCGACGGCAACGGCAATCCGGGGATCTCGAAGATCGACGAGGGAAACCTCAAACGGATCGCCTCCGACCTCGGCGTCGACTACCACCACCGCGACGGCAAGGGTGAGATCTCCAGCGTCTACACCGCCCCGAAGTACGACCAGGCCCTGGTGAAGAAGGACGGCCGAGTCACCGTCGACGAGTACTTCTGGGTTCCCCTCATCCTCGTCTTCGCCTGGATCGCCGTGGAACTGGTCTTCGGCGTCCGCGAATACCTCCGCCTCAAGGCGATCACTCCCCCACGCCCACGCCGAGGCGGCCCTCCCGGACCCGGGAATGTTCCCTACCAGCCGAGGCCAGGCGGCATGCCTGCAGGACCCGAACCTCTAGGACCCGGTCCTGGCGGGGTGCCCGGCCAGCCCGTGCAGTCCGCCCCACCCGTGCAGCCCGGCCAGCGAGGAGGCCCCCGATGAACCGGATCAGACGCCTGTGGTCGCGACTGCGCCGGATCACGAAGATCAACCTCATCCTCGGCACGGTGTTCACCCTCGTCGCCGCCTATGTCGGTCTGACCGCGTACTTCGGCACCGCCTCCCAGGTCCGCTACGCCTCGAACGACTTCCCCGGTGCGAAGAAGGCAGCGACGGCGTTCCTGCGGCTCAGCCCCCTCCAACGGCACATCGGCTACTTCAATCGCGGCACCGCCGAGGCGGCCGTCGGCGACTACGACGAGGCTCAGGCCGATCTCGAAGCCGCGCTCGAGATCGCACCGACCTCCGCCGAATGCGCGGTCCGGATCAACCTGTCCTTCGTCTACGAGAAGCAGGCCGATGAGATCTCGTCCCAGGATCCCGACCAGTCGCAGGAACTCTACGACCGTTCGCTCAAGACTCTCGACGAGGCACCCGAAGAATGCCAGCCGAAGAAGAGCGAGGAGAAGCAGAAGAGCGAGCAGGCCAAGGACCGCGTCGAAGACAAGAAGAAGGGCGAGCAGGCCAAGGACGACGGCACCGACGACAGCGATTCGAGTGGCGACTCCCAAGACGAGGATTCGAAGGATCAGGAGTCCGACGACAAGTCCTCCGACGGAGATGGCAAGAAGTCCGAGGAGGAGAACTCCGACCAATCGGATGACTCGAACGAATCCGAGGGCAGATCCGAACGCGAGAAGAAGCGGGAGGAGCTGGAGAAGCGCGGCGAGGACTCCGACCGACAACAGCAACAGCAGGGTCCCGGCGGCAACGGCGGACGGTCCTCACCGGACAAACCGTGGTGAGTCGGACGAGACGGCCTCGGTCCGAATCCGGATGCGAGAACGATTCGCCGCGGACGGGACTCCCACGCGATCGTCCGCCCATGCGCCTGTGACATCATGAGGGCATGAACGCCGAGAACCCCTCTTCTCCTGCTCCGTCGACGCCGCGCCTGCGGACCGCACTCGACACCTTCCCGCCCTATATTCCGGGCAAGCCCCCGCGGCAGGTCGACGGACTGCGGTCATTCAAACTCTCCTCCAACGAGAACTTCCTCCCACCCCTGCCCGCGGTGCTCGAGGCGATGGTCGCCCACGCCACGGACCCAGCCCACTACCCCGACGACGCGGCTCTGACGCTGCGAGAGGGACTGGCCGACCGCCTCGGCGTGGGGATCGATGAACTCGTCGTGACCACCGGAGCCTCCGAACTGCTCGTGGCTCTGACCCAGATCACCTCGGACGCGAGCACCGCAGCCATCTACCCGTGGCCGTCGTTCGAGATGTACCCGCAGACGACCGGGCTCGCCGGGTCCGCACGCATCGAAGTGCCGCTGACCGCCGACGGCCGCCATGACCTGCCGGCGATGGCGCGAGCGGTCACCGACCGGACGAGCCTCATCATCCTCTGCTCACCGAACAACCCCACCGGTCCGGTCCTCACCGACGCCGAGGTGCGCGCCTTCCTCGACGAGGTCCCCGACCATGTCCTCGTCGCCCTCGACGAGGCGTACTGGGAATTCGCCACTGACCCCGACCGCGTCCGCGGACTCGAACTGGTCAGGGACCACCCGAACCTCGTGCTGGTGCGCACCTTCTCCAAGGCCCACGGCCTGGCAGGACTGCGCGTCGGCTACGCGGTGGCCCACCCGCAGGTCATCACCGGCCTGCTCAAGGCCGTCATCCCCTTCGGTGTCACCGACCTCAGCCAGGCCGCCGCCGTCGAATCGCTCAGGCACTGGGATGAGGTGCTCGAACGTGCCCGCTCGATCGCCGCGACCCGTGACGACTTCGCCCAGGCACTGCGCGAACAGGGCTGGGACGTGCCCGAGGCTCAGGCGAACTTCGTGTGGCTGCCGCTGGGTGAGAAGTCCTCCGCCTTCGAAGACGCCTGCGTCGAACAGGCAGTGGCGGTGCGCAACCTCGGTGCCGGGGTGCGCATCAGCATCGGCGAGGACGAAGCGCTCGACCGGGTCCTCGACATCGCCCGGACCTTCCGGGCCGAACACTTCGGCTAGGGCGGGAGTGCACGGCCGTCATCAGAGTTCAGCGAGTTCGAGGGCCATCGCCACGGCCTGGACGTCGCCGGCCCGGGTGAGATCCCGGCCGAGCAGCGACTCGATCTTCTTCAGCCTCGCACGCACCGTGTGACGGTGGATGCCGAGTTCCACGGCCACCTGCTCCCTGGCTCCCGAGGCGGCGATGTAGACCCGCAGCGTCTCCAACAGCTCCTGGCCTCCCCCGGCGCGGATGAGTTCGCCGAGGACACCGTCGACGAAGCGGGTGGCAGCATCCTCATCGACCGAGGACAGCAGAGCTCTGACCTCGGATGCCGCTGATTCGTGTTGGGTCCGCCACAGCGTCCACGCGTGGTGGATCCGAACAGGCGCCACTCTCTTCTCCGTCAGCGCCTCCAGCCCCGTCGCCTCGGCGGCCCTGAGCACGAGGTCGTCGAGACCGCGTTCGGTGGAGCCGGCGACGCCGAGGATCGACCCGGCGCGGGTGAGCAGCGCTTCGCCGACGATATCGGCGATGAGGTTCTCCGCCGTATCCCCGCGCACCCCGCCGAAGATGCGCATCCCGATCGTCGCCACCGGTGCCAGCCCCGTCGCCCGCGCCCACTCGGCGCGTGCCTCCTCGGTGGTCATCGCCGTCGTGAACAGGGGTGATCGCCCGGTCCGGGCAGGCCGATCCGACAGCGTCATCGCCAGCAGTGAGGCCGCGGTCGACAGGAGCAGGGCACGCGTCTTCGGAGATCCGGCCGCCTCGGCGGGGGTGAGGATCCACCCCAGCGGACGCTCGCTGCCGAGCGGAACGGCCTCCACGATGTGCTCCCCGGTGCGGATCAGCCGCGGGGCGAGCGAAGGTTTCAGGCACTCCTCGACGAGCACCTTACGCACATCAGGATCGGCGTCCTCTCCGGTCAGGGCCCGCCCTGTGGGCGAGACGAAGCGCACCCGGGTGCCGAGCGTCTCGGCCAGATCCGCCACCAGGGCTGCCGGTCCAGACTGCGCCAGTGCGGCGGCGAAGCGTCTTGCGGCGCTGCTCGCCCTGGTCAGCTCACGATTCGTCTCGGCCTCGCGCATGCGGGTGAAGGCATCGACGACGGCGACGAACGGCACCGGTTCGGGCACCCCGAAGAGCGGGAGACCGACCGTTTCGGCCTCGGCGATGAGGATCGGCGGCACGTGCTGCCACGGCAGGTCGGAGCCCAGCCCGATGCCGAGCGCATGGACGCCGACTGCCTTGAGGCGGCGGACATAGTCCTTGACCGTCTCCGCCCCGAGGTCCTGCCCGACCCCGATGGTCAGGAGCACCTCTCCGCCGGCGAGCCACTCGTCGACCTCCGGCAGCTCCGAGGAGTGGACGATCGTCACCTCCTGCTCGGCGGCTGTGGGCGAGTCGACGAGGACGTCGAGGGCGAGTTCGCTGCGCGACCACAGCTGTTCGAGGCTGACCATGCACCCATGCTATCCATTCCGGACACTCCTCTGCCCATTTCATCCATGACGGATATCGGTGTTGCCTGCGCCACGTCCTAGGCTGATGGCACACCGGCCGAGCGCCGCCGACCCCCTGGGTCGGTTACACGAAGAGGGACGCCGACCTGCCTGGGTCGGTTCGCCCGCCAGAATGAACTCGCGAGAACGAAGGAGACAGCCGATGTCGTCTCAACCACTCGGCCCAGCCGACTACAGCAAGACACCCCGCTACGCAGGACCCCCGACCTTCGGACTGCTGCCCCGCATCGACGAAGTCGAGGCCGAACGTCCGGGTGAGAAGATCGACGTCAAGGTCATCGGCATCCCCTTCGACGCCGGCGTCAGCTACCGCCCGGGAGCACGCTTCGGCCCCGCCCACATCCGCCAGTCCTCGAAGCTGCTGCGCCCCTACAACCAAGCCACGAACGTCCACCCGTTCACCTGGCAGCAGGTCGCCGACTGCGGTGACCTCGGGGTCAACCCCTTCGACATCGAAGAGGCCATCACCACCGTCGAAGCCAACGCCGATGCCCTGCGTGCCGACGGTGCCAAGCTGCTCACCCTCGGCGGGGACCACACCCTGGCCCTGCCGAACCTGCGGTCCCTGCACAAGACGCATGGGAAGATCGCCGTCCTCCACTTCGACGCGCACCTCGACACCTGGGACACGTACTTCGGTGCCCCGTACACGCACGGCACCCCGTTCCGCCGCGCCAGCGAGGAGGGTCTGCTCGACCTCGAATCCTGCATGCACGTCGGCATCCGCGGACCTCTCTACGGCAAGAAGGACCTCGAGGACGATGGTGTGCTCGGCTTCCAGATCATCCGCAGCGACGAATACCAGTTCACCTCGGTGGCCGACGTCGTCGCCCGCATGCGTGCCCGTCTCGGCGACGCCCCCGTCTACGTCTCGGTCGACATCGATGTCCTCGACCCGGCCGCCGCACCCGGCACCGGCACCCCCGAGGCCGGCGGCATGACCAGCCGGGAGCTGCTCAATTCGATCCGCGGTCTGCAGGGCCTCAATGTCGTCGGCGCCGAAATCGTCGAGGTCGCCCCGGCCTACGACCACGCCGAGATCACGGGCCTGGCCGCCGCCCACGTCGGCTACGAGATGCTCTCCCTGTGGGCCGCCGAGGCCAACGGCGCCACCGAACCGACCGGTCCCTCCGGCGAAGCCCTCGGAGTCTGAGATGACGAACGAGGAATTCCGCAACGGCGGGCTGGCTGTCGTGGCCACCCTCGCCGCGCACGGCGTCGACACGATCTTCGGCATCCCCGGCACCCACAACCTCGAGTTCTACCGGCACCTGCCGGAGTACGGGATCCGCGCGGTGACACCGCGGCACGAGCAGGGAGCCGGCTACGGCGCCGACGGATACTTCCTCGTCTCCGGCAAGCCCGGGGTCGTCATCACGACCTCGGGTCCGGGACTGACGAACGTCCTCACCGCCGCCGCGACCGCGTATGCGGAGTCGCGTCCGATGCTCATCCTCTCCCCCGGTGTGCCCACCGGACTCGAACGCGCCGACGTCGGCATGCTCCACGAGACGAAGGACTCCTCCGGCGCGGTGGGCCGGCTGCTCGTGTCCTCCCAGCGCACCCGCACCGCCGAGGGTGCCGCCCAGGCCGTCGCCGAGGCGTTCGCGATGTTCGACTCCGCCCGCCCCGGACCCGTGCACATCGAGGTCCCCCTCGATGTGCTCGAGGGAGCCTGGAACGGCAGCGTCCCGGCCCCGTTCTCCGGTCGTCGTCCCGCCCTCGACGATCATGTCGTCACCCGCGCCGCCGAGGCGGTCCGGTCCGCCCGGCGTCCGCTCGTCATCGCCGGCGGGGGAGCTCGTCGCGCGCAGCACGAGGTGGCCCGCTTCGTCGAGGCACTCGATGCTCCCGTGGCGACGACGGCCAACGGGAAGGGCATTCTGCCCGAGGACCATCCGCTCTCGCTCGGTTCGAACGTCCGCTTCCCTTCTGTGCAGGCCGAGTCCGCTGCAGCGGATGTGCTCATCGTCCTCGGCTCGGAACTGGCGGACTCGGACCTGTGGGGCGGGGTCATCGGCGCCCAGAGTGCGATCGGCGTCCGCGATCAGTCTGTCGAACAGACCGTCATCCGCTGCGACATCGACCCGGATCAGCTGAACAAGAACCTGCCCGGGGACATCCTCGCCTGCGCGGACACCGCGGAATTCCTCACCGCGCTCATGGACGTGCTCGACGACGGAACGGCGACGGACGACGCGGCCACCGCCGCCGCGGCGGGTGGATTCGGATCGGAGTCGCCCGAGACCAACGGCACGGCCGCCTCGGCGAAGGGATCCGGGGCCGCACGGGTCCAAGAGATCCGGGAGAACCGGGACGCCGATTTCGACTTCTCATCGATCGGATCCCGCGTCACCCGGCTCGTCGAGGACGGTGCAGGGCCGGATGTCGTCATCGCCGGTGACTCCTCGCAGGTGACCTACGACGGGTCCGTGCACGCCCTGTCCGCACGGACCCCTGACCAGCTGCTCTACATGCCCGGCTTCGCAACCCTGGGCTACGGCATTCCCGCCGCACTCGGGGCGAAGGTCGCCGATCCGACTCGTCCCGTCGCGTGCATCGTCGGCGACGGAGCGGCCATGTTCTCCGTCCAGGAGGTCATGACGGCCACGGAGCTGGGGCTGGGCATTCCCTTCGTCGTCGTCGACAACGGCGGCTATGCGGAGATCGAAGGTCAGATGGTCGAGCGGGACATGGAGCCCTTCGCGGTCCGGCTGGCGCGCCCCGATTTTGCCTCCCTCGGCCGCTCCATGGGCGGGGCCGGGGTGACGATCGCCGAATCCGACATCGATTCCGACCTGCCGTCGACCGTCGCCGAGGCGCTCGATCGCACCGTACCCACCGTCATTCACATCACCGTCGGAAACTGATCCGAACCGACCCGCGGCGCTCGTGCCGCGGGTCGATCACCGAGTCGAACCAAGCATCGGCTATCGAGCCGAGCCGAAAGAAGGAGTCGCAGTGGACTCACTCGTTGTCATCATCTATCTCGCCGCCATGGTGGGATTCGGAATCTGGGGAAGATTCAAGGCGAAGAACCAGGACGACTTCCTCGTCGCCGGCCGACGCCTCGGCGGTTGGCTCTACACGGGCACGATGTCGGCCGTCGTCCTCGGCGGGGCCTCGACGATCGGCGGGGTCGGCCTCGGCTACACCGCCGGGCTGTCGGGCATGTGGCTGGTGTTCGCGATCGGTCTGGGCATCATCACCCTGTCGCTGTTCTTCGCCCCGAAGATCCAGAAGCTCGAGATCTACACGGTCTCGCAGATGCTCGAACTCCGCTACGGGAAGGGTTCGCGGTTCGTCTCGGGCGCGATCATGACCGCCTACGGGCTGATGATCTCGACGACCTCGACGGTCGCCTACGCCACGATCTTCCACGCCCTGTTCGATCTCAACAAGTTCTGGTCGGTGCTCATCGGCGGCGGCATCGTCATCCTCTACTCGATGCTCGGAGGAATGTGGTCGATCACTCTGACCGACTTCGTCCAGTTCCTCATCCAGACGATCGGCATCTTCCTCATCATGCTCCCGATCGTGCTGAGCAAGTCCGGCGGACTGGGCGATCTGTTCGCCTCGCTGCCGGCCGAGCAGACCTCACCGGTGGGCATCGGCTGGCAGGCCGTGCTCGGCTACATCCTCATCTACACCCTCGGCCTGCTCATCGGGCAGGACATCTGGCAGCGCGTGTTCACCGCCCGCTCCCCCGGTGTGGCCCGATGGGGCGGATTCTCCGCCGGCGTGTACTGCCTGCTCTACGCGGTCGCGGGTGCGCTCATCGGCATGGCCGCGACGAAGATCGTTCCCGGAATCGAGGTTCCCGATGATGTGTTCGTCGCCGTCGTCGGCGCCTCGATGTCGCCGGTCCTCGCCGGCCTCGTCCTCGCCGCGGCGCTGGCCGCGATGATGTCGACGGCCTCCGGTTCGCTCATGGCCGCCTCGACCGTGTGTCGGCAGGACATCGTCGAACCGATCCTCGAACGCAGGGACGTCGCGCCTGAGGTCTCGGTCGACGGTGCGGGTGGGGCCGCCTCGGCGAGCGTCGGGTCGGACCCGACCGACGGTGCGGGATCGGTCGACGGATCGGGCGGGACCACCTCGGCGAGCGCATCCGGGACAAAGTCGACGCTGGTGAAGTCCCTCGTCCGCGAGACCGGGGACGAGATCCGCGATTCGCGGATCTACCTCATCGGCCTCGGCGTCGTCACGCTGGTTCTGGCGATGATCATGCCCAGCGTCGTCGAAGCGCTCACGGTCGCGTACAACCTCCTCGTCGCCGGTCTCTTCATCCCGATCCTCGGCGGTCTCGTGTTCAAGCGGGGAACCATCGTCGGCGTCATGGCCGGCATGATCCTCGGCGCCGTGACCACGGTCGTCATCATGATCACGATGGGCATCTACTCGAACGAGGCCATCTACCTCGGTCTGATCGCCTCACTCATCGGCTACCTCGTGGGATCCTTCGCATCGAAGCCGACCTCACCGGAGATCATGGCCGCGTGGAAGGAGCGCCTGAGCCGCTGATTACTACCCGACGGCGGCCCAGCAACCTCGCGCAAGGTTGCTGGGCCGCCGTCAGGTAGTTCTGATGGGTGCGGATCTGCGCGCTGGGGTCCCGCGCGACTTGGAGACGAGCGCCACAGTCACCTATATTCGAAGAGTCAGGCTGAGCTGCTCTCAGCGACGCCGGAAGACGGCGAGTAGGGCGAGCGCACATCAGCCGGTGCTCGAAAAAGGAGCACGAAGCCGCCGGGTCGGCGCCCGATTTGGTCACAGCAGCCGAAGAGGTCGCAAGGGCCGAACGGGTCGCAGGAGGCCGAACCAGCGTGTGAGACATATATGGATCCCTCATTTCCATATCTCATTCGCGAAAGGTCTCCCATGGCTCACACCTCCGCACACGTCGCCCACACTCTTGCCCGCCACATCGATGAGGTCTTCGGTCTCATGGGCAACGGCAACGCCTATTTCCTCGATGCCCTGCTCACCTCGACCGCGGCGAACTACACCGCAGTTCGGCACGAAGCGGGAGCCGTCGTCGCGGCCGATGCGCACTTCCGCACCTCCGGGCGGATCGCCGCGGCCACCACGACGTACGGCGCCGGCTTCACGAATACGCTCACCGCTCTCGCCGAGGCGGCACAGGCGAAGGTGCCACTCGTCCTCGTCGTCGGTGATGAGCCCACGTCAGGCCCGCGCCCCTGGGACGTCGATCAGATCGCCATGGCCTCGGCAGTGGGTGTGCGCACCTACACCGTGGGCCGGGTCGACGCGGCCGCCGCGACCGTCACCGCCGTCGAACATGCTCTGACCTACCGCGTGCCCGTTGTGCTGGCGATCCCCTACGACGTCGCGACCCTCGACATCGGCGAGATCCCGGAAGTTCCGGGCCCCGGGCGCCCTGTTCCCCTGGCCCCGGCGACCGATTTCGTACGGGTCTTGCTCGACCGGTTGGCGGGTGAACTCGCCGAGGCGAAGCGACCCGTGCTCCTGGCTGGGCGCGGTGCCTGGCTGGCCGGTGCGGAGGCCGAGCTCGGTGCCCTTGCCGAGGCCACGGGCGCCCTGACCGCGACGACCGCGCTGGGTCGCAACGTGTTCCCCGATGCCGAGTTCGACCTCGGCGTGACCGGCGGATTCGGAGCCCCGGGGGCGATGGAGCGCATTCGTGAGGCGGATGTGGCTGTGGTCTTCGGCGCTTCGCTCAATCAGTTCACGATGCGTTTCGGTGAGCTCTTCGATCCCTCGACGCAGGTGTGGCAGATCGATACCGATGATCGTGCGACGAACGCCCGAGTCGGCGGTTTCGTTCGCGCCGACGCGAAACTGGCCGCCTCGGAGTTGGTCACCCGGCTGCGCAGTGACGGGGCTCAATCCAGCGGGTGGCGCGAGACCGTGGACACGACGGCCGACCGCGCCTACGAGGTGGGCAGGGAATTCGCCGAGGATGGGCGTCTGGATCCCCGGGCCGCTGCCGCCCGCCTCGGCGAGCTCCTGCCCGACGATCGAGTCGTCGTCTCCGACGGCGGACACTTCATCGCGTGGGCGAACATGTTCTGGGAGCCCAGCGCCCCCGATCGTCTGGCGATGGTCGGCACGGCCTTCCAGTCGATCGGACTGGGCTGGCACAGCGTGGCCGGGGCGGCCCGAGCCAATCAGGAATCGACCATCGTGCTCACCACCGGTGACGGCGGCGGTGCCATGGCTCTGTCCGATCTCGACACTGCAATCCGCTCTGCCGGAGGGCGCGGCATCGCCGTCGTCTTCAACGACGCCGCCTACGGGGCCGAGGTCAACCTCTACGGGCTCAAGGGGCTCGAGAAGTCGCCGATGCTCATCGACGAGATCGATTTCGCCGCCTTGGCCACCGCGGCCGGCGGTCATGGAGTCGAGGTGCGATCGCTGGCCGATCTGGACGTCGTCGAGGAGTGGACGGTGACTCCTGTCGAGGACCGGAAGTTCCTCCTCCTCGACCTGCGGATCTCGGGGGCGATCATTGCTCCGTACCAGGAAGAGGTCATCCGCGTGAACTCGTGAAGAGTCCGAATCAGCTCGTCTTGAGTCCCCCGGACTTCACCGTCCTACGGACGCCGCGGCACAGACAAGTGGGTACAGATTGCCATTTCCGACTCGAAAATGTGCAATCTGTACCCACTTGGTGTGCCGGGAGAGCTGACGGCTTCAGGCAGAACCTCTAGCTCAGGCGGCGACGGACTCGCGGTTCGGACCCCAGGTGACGTAGCGCCACAGCTTCTCCAACGGACCCTGCCCGAAGAACCGCAGCCACACCGCCGAGACGATGACCTGCAGGGTGAGGATCCCGATCGAGATGATGAGGCCGGCGAGGTAACCGCCATGGGAATCGAACCGGCTGAGATCAGGGGTCACCGCACGGACCGCGACGATGAGGAGCGTCGCTCCGACGTAGTTGCTCAGCGCCATTCGCCCCAGCGGGGAGAGCACGGGACGCAGGACCACCTCGGCGGGGGTGCGCAGGAGCAGGACGACGATGACGACGTAGGTGAAGGCCATCGTGATGCCCAGGCCGGCGTTGATCCACTGGTTGATCTGCCGTGTCTCGTAGTCGGTGACGAGGAATCCAGCCACACTGATCACCGCGGCGACCGATCCGAGCAGGGCCAGTCGTCCGGGGTGGTCGAGGGCGCGGCGGATGAGCCCGCTGCAGCCGGTGGCCAGGCCGAGGAGGAAGAGACCGGGAATGGTCGTGATCCCTCCCCCGGTCATGATCGCAGCGACCAGCAGGATTGCACCGAGGATGCCGGTGGAGATGGTCAGCCAGCGTTTCGGAATCCAGGTCGTGGGCAGGAGGACGACGATGCCCACGACCGCGTAGGGCAGGAGCGCCTCGCCGGGCTGGAGGAGCTGGTGGAGGCCGCCGATGACCGCGAGGAACGCGAAGCGGCGGAGCAGGGCCAGCCGGGGGCGCGGGCTGCGCTCAGTCGCGCTCAGCCACATCAGGCCGAAGCCGATGCCGAAGAGGAAGGAGAAGATCGGGAAGAAGCGATTCTGGACGACATCCTCGTAGACCCGATAGAAGTCCATCGCCTGACCGTCGACGCCGAGGTCGAACATGGGCGGCAGGTTGACCAGGAGGATCCCGCAGAGGGCGAAGCCGCGGACCACGTCGAGGGCGACGATCCTGGAACGGCGGCGAGGTGGGCTGTCGATGGTTTGCGGTGTTGTTGTCATGGCATCCATCCTCGTCGCCGCGGGCACTCGGGACATCGGCTCGGTGGCCGATTCGGTCCGGACAGGGTCAGCCGTTCGGCCGATTGGTCACGGCCGATTCATCACGCCGGATTCCCACATCGCTGCGGCGATCTCGACGCGGTTGCGGGCTTCGAGTCGAGTCTGGATGCTCCCGAGGTGAGTCTTCACGGTGCCGAGCGAGATGAAGAGGGTCTCGCAGATCTCTTGATTCGTCCGCCCGATGGCGACGAGCCTCGCGACCTCACGTTCCCTCTCACTCAGCCGGTCGACCGCGCGCGTGTCCGTGCTCTGTGTCGCGGCCCGACGGCTGAGCAGGTCGAGAGTGAGCGAGGGCGAGATGAGCGCATCGCCGTTGGCTGCGGCCCTGACTCCGGCGATGAGGAGGTCGGCGCCGGCGTCCTTGAGCAGGAAGCCGCTCGCACCGCCTGCGAGTGCCGCGTCGACGTAGTCATCGTCGTCGAAGGTCGTGACCATGATGACCTTCGAATGCTCGGTCAGTCGCGGCAGGGCGGCGAGCCCATCGAGGCGGGGCATGCGGATGTCGAGGAGGATGACATCCGGTGTGTCCCTCCTCGCGAGTTCGATCGCCTCGACGCCGTCGGCGGCCTGGCCGATCACAGAGATGCCGTCCTCGGCGTCGAGGATGAGGGAGAACCCCATCCGCACCATCTCCTGGTCATCGACGACGGCGACTGTGATCATCGGGGTTCCTCCGGCTGTTCGAAAGATGGTGCCGTCGGCGGGGCCGATGGCTCGGCCGTCGGCTGGGCCGGCGGCTGGGCCGGCGGCTGGGCCGATGCTTGCGCTGATGTTCCCGCTGCCCCGGGCAGGCGGGTGCGTACGCTCCAGCCGCCGTCGGGTTCGGGTCCGGCCTCGACGGTTCCGCCGAGGTGGCTCACCCGGGTCCGCAGACTGCTCAGTCCCGTACCGCTTCCGGCTCCGACCCCTCCGGTGCCCGGGCCGTTCGTCACCGTCATCACCAGTGTCTCCGGATGCGATTCGTCGCGGTCGAGGCGGACGGCGACCGCGGCGTCGGAGCCGGCATGGCGGCGGACGTTTGTCAGTGATTCGACGAGGACCCGGTCGAGGACCGGCCAGACGCGCTCGTCCAGCCCCAAGGCCGGGCCCGGGGTGGTCGGAGTGGGTGCACCACTGGTCTCCCCCGAAGACTCCGATCCGACCTGATGGTTCGATCCAGTGCGGTTGTCGAGACCGTCGGCGATATCGATGCTTGCTTGATCGCCGTAGGCGGTGACCCGGTCCCGCAGCGACTGCGGCCCGGAGGCGACCGGAGCGCGCGTCCCGGTTTCCGCCCGGGTGTCAGAGACCAGACGGCGGATCTCAGTCAGGGCTCGGGTCCCGGACTCTTCGATCCTGTGCAGGGCGGTCGAGGTCAGCGCCGCATTGTCGCTGCGGCCGGCGGCCTGGGCGAGGACGACGATTCCGGTCACCTCATGGGCGATGAGGTCGTGGAGTTCGGTGGCGATGCGACGGCGTTCCGCCTCGGCGGCGGTGGCCTGCCGCTCGGTGAGGGAACGGTCTGCGAAGCGCAGCATCAGACCGATCGAGATGGCCACCACGATGACGATGATCGCCGCAAGACTGAAGATCAGCCCGTCGGGCATGAGCGATGGAACGACGGCGTTGCCGGCAGCGAGCAGGACGATGAACGCGACACTCACCCAACTCGTGGCAAGTCGGGTGAACATCGTCATGGCGACCAGACTCAGCCACATCACGGTCAGACTCATCGTCTGGGCCCAGGCGGCGAAGACGAGACCGATCACGAGTCCGAGGACGGCGATCCACAACGTCGAAACACCGCAAGTCGCCCGTTGCACCCGTATCAGGATGGGCAGGCTCGCGCCGACGGCGAGGACGTTTCCGATGGTCAGCATCGGGTCCGAGTTCACGAACAGCTCGAACACGAACGTCAGCGGCACCGGGACCAGCCACAGCCAAGCGATGATTCGTCTCATTGGGTCTCAGTCTAGTCGGGGACGCCGTGGGCGTTCGGGGTTGCCGGGGTACTCGGCGGCAGCTGGGGCAGTCGGTGTTGACGGGGTGATCAGCGGCAGCTGGACGAGGAATATTCGATCTCGACGCCGATTCCGACCTCCTGAGCCGATACTCCCTTGACCTCAGCCGACTGAGGCAGCTTGAGCTCACCGGCAGGGCGACCGTCCGCGAAGACCTGCAGCCTCGTGCCATCAGCCTGCGCGGAGAACGTCACCTTCTTGCCTTTGATCGTGGCGAATTCGGAGTAGGATCCGTCATCGTTGAGCACCGGTGTGGCCCCGGCGGATGGGTAGTCGAACGTGATGAATCGGGTGAGCCGATCGGCCGTCCCATGTGAGAGGCGATGGATGAGCAGCTGGTCCTTGTTCGTGCCGTCGACCGGGTCGAGGTCGGCGTAAGTGAGGTCGGCGTCCCCTTTCGCCGCATAGAGAAGATACGGTCGACCGTGGACGTCGATCGATGTGGCTGTGACGCCGCATTCGTCGAGGAACTCGCCGACCTGACCCTCGAGGTCGGATTTCGCCTTCTGCTCTCCGAACACGAGACCGCCGATGATCACAGCGAGGAGCGAACAGACGACAGCGAGGGCGATGATCGCCTTCTTCATGGGGATTCCTTCCGGATGTTTCAGATCGTGACAATGACGATCTTTCCGGTTCGCAACCCCGCGGACCTCAGCCGATCGGCTGATCGATATCGGCCGTCCGGCCGGATGGGTACAGAAAAGCCCCGGATCCGCAAGGCATCCAGGGCTCTTCACAGTGGAGATGGCGGGAATCGAACCCGCGTCCGTCGGCAGATTGTCAGGACTTCTCCGGGCGCAGTTCGTGAACTAGTGTCTTAGGTTCTGGCTATCGCACGAACACGTAAGCCAACGAACGGAGTTGAGTAAGAGTCCCTCAGGCACCCCCAACATGTGCCTGAAGCAGTGGCCTCTTAAGCGACGCCAGGATCTAGAGCAGAGGCAACTCTAGGCTGACGGATTCGCAGCTCGCGCTCTATCAGGCAGCGAGGGCGAAATCGGTGCGGTTGTTAGACTTAGCACCTATTGTTTTGCAGAGGACATTAACGAGATGACTCTGCATTCTCGGCCCGCTTCTCCCGACGCAGTGTCCAACGTCGAAACCGATCATCCCCATATTCTGTTACCAATCCTGTCCTCGCTCTGGCGCCCGCTGAGGCGGGTTTCTCGGCTGGACAGGAACACCAGCATACTCGCTCAACACCGGCCGAGCCAATCGTATTCCGCACGGCCACGGCCACCGTCACGACCGCCTCGGCGAGGCTTAGAGGAACTGCTTGGACTTCATCGCGCGCTCGGCCTCACGCTTGTCCTGCGCCTCGCGCAGCGCCTGGCGCTTGTCCCATTCGCGCTTACCCTTGGCCAGAGCGATTTCGACCTTGACCCGAGATCCGTCGAAGTAGAGTTCGAGCGGCACCAGGGTTCGGCCGGATTCCTTGACCTTCTGCGAGATCTTGAGGATCTCCTCTCGGTGGAGGAGCAGCTTGCGACGCCGGCGCGCGGTGTGATTCGTCCAGGTCCCCTGCATGTATTCGGGGATGTAGACGCCCTCGAGCCATGCCTCGTTCTGGAAGATCAGCGCGAATCCGTCGGTGAGCGAGGCCCGGCCTTCGCGCAGCGACTTCACCTCGGTGCCGGTGAGCACGAGACCGGCCTCCCACGTGTCTTCGATGTGATAGTCGTGGCGTGCCTTGCGGTTCCTCGCAATGACTTTCTTGCCTGTGTCCTTCGGCATGACCGGCCTCCTCTCTGCTTCTTCATCGCTGGTGGACGCGTTCGCGCACACAGCCGTCCATTCTAGCCCATCCCGGCCAGGGCCCCAACGCCGAAGCCCCTCCATTTGCTACCCGAGGGCGGCCCAGCAACCTTGCGCAAGGTTGCTGGGCCGCCGTCGGGTAGCAAATGGGGTCAGGAGATGTAGGGCATCGGGTTGACGTAGCCGCCGTTCTTCATGATCTCGAAGTGCAGGTGGCAGCCGGTCGAGGCGCCGGTCGTGCCGGAGATCGAGATGACGTCGCCCTTCTTGACCTTCTGGCCGGCGTGGACCTTGACCTTCGTGTTGTGGTTGTAGGTCGAAGCGATCGAGTCGCCCTTGATCTTGCCGTGGGAGACGACCACCCGGTTTCCGTAGCCGCCCGTCCAGCCGGCCCCGACGACGACGCCGTCGCCGGCCGCGTGGATCGGGGTGCCGCAGGGAACACCGAAGTCCGTTCCGGAGTGCAGCTTCTTCGCCCCCGTGATCGGGTGAATGCGATAGCCGAACGGCGAAGTGATCGGGTAGCCCTTGGCCGGGTTGGCCAGCACACCGTCACCGAAGGTGAAGTTGCCCTTCTTCTCCTGCTCCTTCTCCCACTCGCGGACCTTCTTCGCCAGACGGTCCTGCTCGGCCTTCTCATCGGCGAGCTGTTTCTCGGTCGTGGCCTTGTTGTCGGAGATCGTCTTCTCCGCATCGTCCTTCGCCGAGATCAGATCGTTGAGGCTGTCGGCCTTCTTCTTCGCATCGACCTGCGCGGCTTCCTTGGCCACGACAGCCTCGGCGGCTTCGTCCTTGAGGTCGGAGATCTTCTCGGTCACGCCCGACAGGCGCTCCTCATTGTTCTTGTTCAGTGCGCGCTGCTCGGAGAGCTTGTCGATCGTGCGCTGCTGGCTGCGCACAGCCGAATCCACCCGCCCGATGCCGCCGTCGGCGCTCGTACCCTCGGCCATCTGCAGGAGCATCGCCAGGTCCGAGGTGATGCCCGAGTTCTGGTACGCCTGACGGCCGATGCGCGCGGCCGAAGTCTTGTGCTTGCCGATCTCCTCGGTGCCCGACTTGATCGATGACTTGAGATCCTTCTGCGCGTTCTCGGCCGAGGTCAGCCGCGCGGCCATGTCCTGATCCTTCTCGATCGCCTCAGCCAATGCATCGTCGGCGGCCTTCGATTCCGCCTCCGCGTCGGGCAGCTTCTCCTGCGCCTCATCGCGTTCGGCGATGACGCGAGCGAGATCCTCGTCGAGTCCCTCGAATTCCTGCTGGAGTTCCTTGACGCGGTCATCGACCTTGCTCTTGTCGTCCCTGGGGTCGGCCACCGCCGAGGCGGTCGGCAGGACCAGCGCGAGTACAGCCGCGGTGACGGCGAGTCCGAGCCTGTGCTTCATCTCAGACCTTCGTGTACTTGTTGAGGGTGATGAGCGAGGAGGCTCCGGCCATGATCACGCCGATGACGATGAGCACGGGGGCGATGAGGAGGACGTCCCAGCCGGAGATGAGGCTGAACCCGGTCGCCTGCCCCTGCAGCCAGCCGCTGATGCCGAAGTGCACGAGCACACCCAGCACGCCGGCGGACAGTGTCGCGCCGATCGCCGAGGCGATGACTCCCTCAAGGAGGAACGGCATCTGGATGAACGTGTTCGAGGCACCGACGAGTCGCATGATGCCTGTCTCCCGGCGTCGGGAGAACGCGGAGAGGCGGATGGTGGTGGCGATGAGCAGCATCGCGCACACGAGCATGATGCCGGCGATGGCCACGGCCACGATGGTGGCGATGTTGAGCACCCCGAACAGCCGGTCGAGCAGCTGGTTCTGGTCGACGACCTCTTCGACTCCGGGTGTCGAGGAGAACGTCTCTTTGATGATGTCGTACTTCTCGGCGTCCTTGAGTTTGACCCGGAAGGACTCGTTCATGTCGTCCTTGGGCACGGTGCCTTCGAGACTGGTGCCCTTGAACTGGTCTTGGAAGTGTTCGTAGGCCTCGGACTTGTCCTCGAAGTAGACCTTGTCGACGTAGGGGGCGAGTTCGGAGCTTTCGAGTTCGGCCTTGATCTGCTCCTTCTGATCACCGGTGACCTCACCGTCGACGCAGTTCGTCGCTTCCGAGTCAGACGGGCAGAGGAATACGGAGACCTGCACTCGGTCGTACCAGAAGTCCTTCATCTGCCCGACCTGCATCTGCAGCAGGATCGCGGCGCCGACGAAGAGCAGGGACACGAAGGTCACGAGGATGACAGAGAGGACCATGGAGAAGTTCTTCCGCAGGCCCGAGACGACCTCGGAGAGGATGAAGCCGGCCCTCATGAGGCGACTCCGTAGGTGCCTTCTTCGACATCACGGACGATCTCGCCCTCACGAAGCTCGATGACGCGGCGGCGCATCCTGTTGACGATCTCACCGTCGTGGGTGGCCATGAGCACCGTGGTCCCGTTGCGGTTGATCTTCTCCAGCACACTCATGATGTCGGCACTCGTCGTCGGGTCGAGGTTGCCCGTGGGCTCATCGGCGAGCAGGATCCCAGGCTTGTTGACTACGGCACGGGCGATGGCCACGCGCTGCTGCTCACCGCCGGAGAGTTCGCTGGGATAGCGCTTCTCCTTCCCGGCCAGGCCAACGGTCTCAAGGACATCGGGGACCAGAGTCGACATGGCAGCGCGGGACTTGCCGATCACCTGCAGAGCAAAGGCGACGTTGGCGAACACGGTCTTGTTCGGCAGCAGGCGGAAGTCCTGGAACACGGTTCCGATCCCCCGCCGCAGATAGGGCACCTTCCAGCTGGGCATCTTCACCACGGATTTGCCCGCGATATGAATCCGCCCGGCAGTCGGAACCTCTTCCCGGAGGATGAGACGGATGACCGTGGACTTTCCCGAACCGGAGGCTCCGACGAGAAACACGAATTCACCGCGGTCGGCCTCGAACGAGATGTCGTCGAGTGCCTTACGTGTTCGTGTGTCGTAGGACTTCGAAACGGAGTCGAATCTGATCAAGTCGGTCTTCAATCATGTCGCGGGTGGCTCGGCCGATTCCACTGTACGTAACAGTTCCGCGATGTCCCGGGAGGCGAGCGGGCGTGTGTTGCGATCTGATGAAGTTCACAGTCGGGCGTCGGACTGTGGCGATGCCCTCACCGAGGCGGCGGTCAGCTCAGGCCTCGGCCTCCTCGGCGATCTCCTGTTCCTTGCGCCAGCGGATGCCGGCCTCGATGAGTCCGTCGAGGTCGCCGTCGAAGACGGCCGAGGGGTTGTTGACCTCGTAGCCGGTGCGCAGGTCCTTGACCATCTGGTACGGGTGCGTGACATAGGAGCGCATCTGGTCGCCCCAGCTGGCTTTGATGTCCCCGGCCAGCTCTTTCTTCTGCGCCGCCTCTTCCTGGCGCTTGCGCTCGAGGAGTCGTGACTGGAGGACGCGCATCGCGGCCTCACGGTTCTGGATCTGTGACTTCTCGTTCTGCATGCTCACGACCACGCCGGTGGGGATGTGGGTGATGCGCACGGCCGAGTCCGTCGTGTTCACCGACTGCCCGCCGGGCCCTGATGACCGGTAGACGTCGATGCGCAGATCGTTCTCGTCGACCTCGATGTGGTCGGTCGACTCGATCAGCGGGACCACCTCGACCGCGGCGAAGGAGGTCTGCCGGCGGCCCTGATTGTCGAAGGGGCTGATGCGCACGAGGCGGTGGGTGCCGGCCTCGACCGACAGCGTGCCGTAGGCGTACGGAGCGTTGATCTGGATCGTCGCGGACTTCACTCCGGCGCCTTCGGCGTAGGAGGTGTCGAGCTCCTGAACGCCGTAACCGCGGTTCTCCGCCCAGCGGATGTACATGCGGGTGAGCATCTGCGCCCAGTCGGTCGCATCGTCGCCGCCGGCGCCCGAACGCACGGTGACAACGGCCGAGCGTTCGTCGTACTCGTGGTTGAGCAGAGTCGAGATCTCGAGCTCGGCCAGCTGATCGCGCAGCTTCTTGATGTCCCGATCAGCCTCTTCGAGTGAGTCGGCGTCACCCTCGTCCTGCGACATCTCGACGAGGAGTTCGGCATCGTCGATCCGCTGCCCGAACTTCTCGAGCTTCTCCAGAGTCCCCTGCTTGTGCGAAAGCTTCGCCGAGGTCTTCTGCGCCGAATCCGGGTCGTCCCAGAAGGTCGGCGACGACGCCTCCTCAGTGAGCTCGGCGACCTCGTCGCGCAGATTGTCCAGGTCGGACACGTCGAGAATCGCCTTGTACGTCTGACGGAGGTTGGCGATTTCGGAAGAGTAATCAGTGGAGGCCATAATACCTCGATTCTAGTGCATGCCCTCCCCGGGGCAGGAAACGGCGGATGCGCGCCGAGGTTGGGCCACCTCGGCGTGCATCCGCCGTTTCCGCGCCGCCCGCCTGCGAACGTCCGCACAGCCCGCCGACGCGCCGGCACAATCCGTCGGCGAAGACCGACGCGGCCGGCAGCACAGACCGGACAGTCACACCGGGAACCAAAAGCGCCGCCGGCGGGAGATCCTATTCATCCCGCCGGCGGCGCGGCTCGAGTCGCTTCATCGCGAGAACTGGTGAAGAGAATGTATACCGGAATGGGCGCCTGCGCAACTGGACACCGAGACCGGCAGACAGACCCCGCACAGTACGACAGACCTGCCCCGCACAGCAGGTCAGCCCTGCCCCGAGCACACTCCGCTTCCACCCTCACCCGCATGCAAAGACATATTCTGTAACTACATCCATGTCATTAGCTAACTCGCGCAGAAGTTATCCACAGATTCGCAAACACTCTGGATTATTCATTCGACTACAGCTAGGTTAAACAGCAAATCTCGCTGTCATTTGAATGGTCTGGGCAAGGGTTCACTGTGGAAGCCACCGAAGTCATCACCAGCGAGGTCCACAAACGGATCAGGGATCTCGATGTGGACCCGCGCGCCGATATTCAGCGCTCCCGTGAGCTCATCCGCACCGTCATCGCCGAATACGACGAACGCAGCCTCGTCGCCGACCTGCCCCTCCTCGAGGACAAGGAGGAGACCTTCAGGCATATCGACAATCAGCTCTCCGGATTCGGCGTCCTGCAGGACTATTTCGACGATCCGCACGTCGAGGAGATCTGGATCAACAGTCCCAGCGAAGTCTTCATCGCCGTCGACGGTGTCCACCAGCTGACGACGACGAAGCTCAGCTCCGCTGAACTCGACGACCTCATCGAGCGGATGCTGCGCACCTCGGGTCGTCGCGTCGACCTCTCGCAGCCCTTCGTCGATGCGATCCTGCCCGACGGTTCCCGCCTGCACGTGGTGCTGCCCGACATCACGCGCAGCCACCCGGCCGTGAATATCCGCAAGTTCATCGCCCGTCCCCGCAATCTGGAAAATCTCGTCTCGAACGGCTCGCTCACCCCGAGCGCCGCCGCATTCCTCGACGCATCCGTGGCCTGCGGAGCGAACATCCTCGTCTCCGGGGCGACGCAGGCCGGGAAGACCACCATGCTCAACGCCCTGGCCGGTTCGATCCCGGCCCGCGAGCGCACGATCTCCTGCGAGGAGGTCTTCGAACTCAACCTGCCCAGCCGCGACTGGGTGCCGATGCAGTGCCGCCAGCCCTCGCTCGAAGGCACCGGCGAGGTCACCCTGCGGGCCCTGGTCAAAGAGGCCCTGCGCATGCGCCCGACCCGCATCATCGTCGGCGAGGTCCGCGAGGCCGAGAGCCTCGACATGCTCATCGCCTTGAATTCGGGCCTGGCCGGAATGTCGACGCTGCACGCGAACTCCGCTCGCGCGGCGATCACGAAGATCTGCACGCTGCCCCTGCTCGCCGGGGCGAACAGTTCAAAGGGAAGGTGCAAATCGTACTGTCTCTTTGCGCACCCTGTTTGGCACTCTACTTCCAAACGTGGTGCTCGTAGTAGTACCGCCATGCCGGGATCGGGAGTATCGGTCGCACCCCCAGGGATAGCGAATGTCCTCGGCAGCCTGGTGAGGTAGTTGCCCATCGTCGTGTGGACGGTCTGGTCCCCGACCTTGATTTGGGCCGAGAACCTAGCAGTGATTCGGTCCTTCGACAGCGGGTTGACGCCGTCGCAGGACAGCTCTCACACCGTCCACTACTTCGTGTACCAGACGTCGTCGCCCAGGCACTAAAGCTACTTGTACCCGATCGGCGTGATCTCCATTGTCGTCTCGGGACCGCACTTGTGCACCAGCCAGCCGCCCCGGAGGTCCTCGGCGACCAGTTTGATAGACTCCTTGGTCACCTCGCCGTCGGCAAGCTTGCCAGTGCCGAGTGGCGTGGAGGCCAGCAGGATCTTGCCCTCCGAATAAGTAAAGAATATCGAGCTCGCCGACTCCCTGCGCATCTCGCTCTTGGTCTCCACGTTTGATCCGACGAACACTGCAGAAAGGCAAAGGCCATTTGACCGCCGCCGACGTCCCTCCAGCCACCCTCGTAGTCGTCCTCCACGGCGCAGTAGGCGTCCGATCCCTCTTCTAGTGCGGCCCGCTGTACCTCGTCGGAGGTCGACGGCGTCGGCGAGGGGTTCTCGTCTTTGACCTCGGGGTCCCGCGCGGCTGGGCCTGAAATAAGCGAGCACCCGGCACGTGCGGCGGCGACAACGATGACGTCGGCAAGCAGAGTAGTGCGCTGCGACTCGCGTCTGGGGTGTAACGACATCTCCAAGAAATTATCCTCCTTCCGGATTTTTCGGAAGGTCAAGCATTGATCCTTCAGTAATACGGTGATATGGGAAAGCTGCGACTCCGGGCTATGGGACGAGTAGCACGCCCACTCGCGACTTTCAGGCGATGCAATGCCAGAGACGGATGCCGAAGTGCTCCGAAAACTTCATCGACTGCACCGCTCCCCTACCCGCCTCAGGATGAGTTCCGTGGAAGAGCGGGACAGTCGCCTGCGGGGCGACGAAAGCGTCAAAAGTCGTCGATCGCCACGGATAAACATCCGGGCTAGGGGCCCTTTGACGGTGCGTGGTCGGCTCCTACTAGGTTGACGTGCCGCGTTGCCACAGTAGAAGTGTTCCAGCCTCTTGCCGGCAATTGACCGTAACCTCACCCTGGAACACGTAGTCCACTGCGCGAGCCGTCACCTCCCACGTACCACCGATCTCGGTCGGCATCGCCGCGTGGTGGTCCTTCGTCGGTCCGTGATTGTGTACGCGCAGGTTCTCGTCAGTGAACATCGCGAACTCCTCATCTGCGCTTATCGTCGCTCGAGGAGGCAGGTCGCCGACGTACCAAGAAACGACGTATCCATCGGGAGTCGCTTCCAGATCCATGTTCGGCGCGGGGTGGCTCAGAGTTGCGGGTTTGATACCCGAATAGAGTCCGCTGTGATCGAATCCGTATGGCTTGAGGTCGCCGTACTTCGGAGGACGTTCGGGCAAAATCTGGAACGGCTTGAACTGGCCTCCGTGATCGCAGTAGTCAGAGTCTGATGCCATCAACAAGGTAACGTCTGACCCGAACGATACTTCCACACGGACGTTCTCGAGGTAGCGGTCCGACTCATTGCGAATCACGAACGTACCGTGATCGAGCGTGTGGAGCAGGAACTCCGTTACTACGCGCTCGGTGGCGTCGCGACACTCCTTCTGCCACTGCTCCACATCGGCACGAAACTGCTCGGTGCTACGCCTGTCGGCACGAACTGAAGTCTGATCCAGGATCGTTTGAATACCAGGAACGTACGAACTCCGCGTGACTGAGTTAGGGATCCCTTCGATCAGTGCATTTACCTCGGTCCCGACCATATTCTCGATGAGATCGCGGACGTTAGCGCGGCTTGTCCGGTCAAAGGCCCCAGAGTAAGTGACTTGCACTTGAGCACCAGTGTGCGGAGCCTTGACGCGTCGTCGCTCCAAGTTCATCAGGTCATAGCTGGTTGCGGGACGGCTCTTGCCCGGCACACGGACCAACACCTCGCCGTCGCGAATCGCAAGTTTGGAAGCGTCGTCGGAATAATCCTTACGGCAAGGATGGATACGATCGCCCCACTGCGGAGGATCGACGATAACCGCCAGCACTAGACCGTCCGGGTGGTTGATGAACTGGTGGTCCCACGTCGGACCGTCCTCGCCGACATAGGGCTCGATAAGATCCCGCAGTACCGCTGCATCCACTGCATCGACTCCCACCAGCGTCTGCGATTGGTCTATGCCGACGAACACGACACCCGACCCACTGAAATGCTTCTCTGCAAGGTCGGGCATGCGGTTTGCCATCGCCAAGATCGCCCTGCTCAAGACAACGGCGGAGCGCTTCATACTCTGCCGGTCGGTGAACGACAACGAGCCTTTCAACTCCAGATAGTCGACCTCAGACAGATCGCCCAGCTCCAGCGCGTAATTGACGAGTGTAAGCCAGCCGGATGTTCCAACAGGCAAGCGAGACAGATCAGCATCCATACGGAAAATTGTCCCTTACACCACTGACATTCCCATAAAACTCAACGGGATTCGCGACGCCAGCCGTGGCAGAACATCCCACAGAGTAGCGATAGCAGGCGAAGAGTTTCGGAGTACTCTGCATCAGCCAGGAACGCAAGCGCAGGCTCGCCCTGCTCGCCTCCTGTCCGGGGAGAACAGGCGATACAGGGTGTGCGAGATCGAGCGTGCCGAAACGAACATATCGAGAGAAAACCGGCTGCGGTCGCGATTTCATGCACGACCGATGGTGACATTTTTGAACCGAAGCCTAGAGCACCTAGAACAGGTAGCGCAGATTGGGGTACTTTCCATCACTCGTCCCCCGCTATGCCCCCTCAATGTTACGCGCGAAGTTGCTCATCGAGTCGGCGAAAATTGTCGACACTTCAGCCATGAAGTTGTATCTGCCAAGATTCTTCGCGGTGTTGTTTCTAGGATTTCGCGTTGCTGGGACTGTAATCAGGCCGAACAACTTACGCCTGCGCTTCAGGTGTACTTCAACTTTCTGTACTTACCAGGAATGAACTCGACACCGTGCTTCTCGATGGCCTTCCGGCGCTTCCTTGCAAGTCTGCGTGACCTGAATGAGGTCGGATCGGTGAGTTTCACGTATAGCGGCGTCGCTACGACGGAGCGGGTGACGTTGATCGAGTCAACTACGTGCAGCACTCTCGCGAAGCCCTCGACCTGCTGCGCCTGCCACCGGGGACCTTCTTCAGTAACTATGCGGTCCAGTTGGCAGGCTGCTTCCGCAGCGTTCGAGTCCAAACCACAGCACGGCCGGGTGTCGAGGTCAGGTGAACTCGCGATCTCATAAAGCGTGTCGCTGTTTGAGCCCATGCGACCGACGGATCCGGTTCTGTCTGTCAGATGACACGTGGACCCAAGCAAGATGAGATCGTCGCCCCCCTCCGGCTGAGGGTAGGGCGTAACGAAGACAACGACCCGGTCTTCTCCATCTCGTCCCGAGTCGGGGTGCATCGTCGCCCAGTGCATGGTGGTCTTGAACTTGACCCAGTCCCCAATCTCCACCATCGGATCGCGGTAGCTGTATGCGCATGCTTCAAGAATCGGACGAATTTGTTCCAGGTACTTCATATGAACCGGACGCTCGTCGATCGCGTGTCCGCCAAACTGGAGCTTCGCGGCATCAATACCCAAAGAAAAGGAAACATCAGCAGCCACCTGCACGGAGGTTGGCCCTGCATCAATGCCGGCGATCTTGCCCACGGAAATATAAAGGTAGTCTTCTATGTTGCGTCGCTGCCAGAACATGGAACCATCGTGCCAATCGCCCCTGACACAGCGCATGAACTGCCTCGGTCGAGCAGGCGCACCCTCCATCTGCCCACGGATATCCCTGTACCTGAACACGAGATCTGGCGAATAAAGTTGAGGTGAGCCGAGATAGGGTTGAGCACGATAAAGATGGGCTGTGAATTGTCACTCAAGAATCCGAGCGACAGCACGAGGTGAGTACATAGATGATTGACAACTCCGTCCCTTGGAAAGAGGCCCTACACAGGATCGCTGACGACGTAGAAAGGAGAGCCAGCCAGAGGCGATGGACTGAACGCACGGGTTTCCTCTTGGAGCGCGACGTCATGATCGCAAGTTTCGCCATGCGAAAGCTTCTGGACACGCCAGGAAAGATCAGCGATGAGGCCCGGGGCGAACTCGTACAGGTGCTCTCGCATCGTCTGGTGGGGCCGCAACCGGACTTCTGGAACCGCTACGAGTTCTGGGAGATGTTCGACCTAGACCAGGTCGAGCAAGAGAGAATCTCTGTCCGAGAGCTGTGTAATCGTGTCGTGCATAGTCTCGTGTTCTCGTTCTGCGCCAGTGAAGAGCCGCCCCACCGACTGGAAGGCATCTTCGTGGCATCTGATAAGAGCAGCAAGAAATCGCTGACCTACATCGAAGTCGCAGAGCTGGTCCAAGTACTCAGGATCTATGCCAATGACGAAGTAGTGAGTCTAGAGATGGTGCGCGACGAGGCGGGCAGGGCCAGCATAGTCAGGGCATCTCGTGAGCGCCGGATCGCTGCTCCTTATATGCCCCGCCGCGACGGCCCGAATCGCGGGTCAAGAATCGAATCGCCAAAGCCTTCCGGTCGAGAATATTAGTAGGGACGGAAGAAGGGACAAGCCTCACACTCCTTTGGCGGCGCACGCATTCGACCTCAGCGTGACACCGCCGCTGGGATGCCTCATTCTGTTGTTATGAGTTCACTTATGGCCTGGGACATTCCGACTCTCAGCGGCACCCCGTTCTCTCTTTCGCTCTCCCCTGGCGAATCAGCAGTATTCGTCGGAGCAAACGGCACAGGGAAGTCCGCACTCAGCCACTGGCTGCACAAGCAGGTTCCTGAGAACGTACCTACCGTGCGCCTTCTCGCTCACCGCCGGTTGTGGCTGTCCTCATCGGGCCCAGAGACGACCGCTTCGTACTTCACGAACATCTCGACCACTTTGTCTTACGAAGACCGTGAACCGACATCGCGCTACCGGGATGTCCGGGGGGACGACCGAACTGCCGGCCTCCTATTTCGTCTCATGAGTGCCGAGAACGAGCGAAATTCTCGAGTTGCCAAACTAGTGGACGGCGGTTCTATTCCCGAGAAACCGGAGTCTTCCCCCTTGTTGCGGATCTCCTGTCTACTTCAGGCTGTCGGCTTGGAGCTGACGTTCCATATCGGACCAAACATGTCGTTCGCTGTGCAAAAGGACGGACATCAATACCCGATCGAACAGATGTCTGATGGTGAGAAGGCAGGGTTCCTGCTCGCCGCTGAGGTGGTGCTTGCTGACGAGGGCACGGTCATCATCCTGGACGAACCCGAACGGCATTTGCACCGTTCGATCTCTGGGTCCCTAGTCGGCCAGATGGTCACTGATCGGCCGGACTGCGGATTCGTGGTCTTCACTCATGATCTGTACCTCGTTGATAGGCTGCGCCACGAGTCAGCGCACACAATGATTGTTCGCGCCGTAGCATGGAACGAGCCAAACGTTTCGGGGTGGGACCTCGAGGAGTTACCTACGCAGGCACCAATACCTGAGGAAGCACGGCATGCAGTTCTAGGCGGCCGCGATCGAATCCTGTTCGTCGAGGGCACGCCCGCGAGTCTCGACTCATCACTCTACGAGCTTCTTTTTCCTGGTTGGTCGATCCAATCTGTCGGCTCATGCCGAGAGATCATCCAGATGGTCAGCAGTCTCCGACGAGCTGCTGAGCTTCATTGGATAACTGCAGCCGGAATCGTAGACGGTGATGCCCGTACTTCTGCCGAAACAGAGAAACTAAAGGAGCAGGGAATCCTCGCCCTACCGGTCAACGAGGTCGAGTCACTCTACTTTCTCCCTGAAGTCATCCAGGCGATGGCAAAATGGCAGGAACGTCAGTTGAGCTCGTCAGCGGAAACACTTTTCGATGACGCGTTACGAGCCGGAGTCGCCAAGATCGCTAGTCTGGAGGTGCAATCAAATCTCGCAGCAGCGAACGCTGAGAAGATTCTGCACCGCCGCATTCAGTCCGAATTGCCGTCAAGGTCAGAAATTCCCAATACTGGAGCTTCCTTAAATCTGACTGTGGACTCCCCCTACCAAGATCAGCTCGACGCCCTCGAGAAGGCTGTGAATGCAAGTAACTGGGAGGTCCTCGTCACCGCATACTCCGTTCGCGACAGCCCAGCACTCGATGCGATCAGTAAGGCGCTCAAATATCCTAACCGAGCAATATATCAACAAGCAGTACTCGGGAGGCTACGTGACGACGCGACTCTCCTGAAATCTCTGCGCGCCAAGCTTCCGTCATTGCCGCTTCCTCCGTCACAGAGCATTCCTTAGCTGGTTCGAACCAGCCACAGGTTCAAGAGCGGTCAGATCGAGTCGTCGCGGCGGAGCTTCGGAGCCGATCTGGTCCCGATACTCGTTCGTCTCCAAACCACGGCACTAGGCATCGAATCTAAAGTCGGGCCTAAGTCCACGGCCGCGGACGGAAGGCTCACCATCGCACGGGCCGCCGCTCGCGGATTTCGCCCCGATTGAGGACCGGAGAAATTACGGCGTGCTTTTACCTCACCTGCGTGGTCGAATCGTGATCGACAACGGCTCCTGCTACCGGGCCAGCGCATTCGCCGCCGGCGAGAACGAGAGCAAACACCGGCGCATCACGCCCAACACACCGTGACACAACGGGAAAGTCGAGCTCAGTCCGGCGCTCCAACCGGGTGCGAAGCTCTGCCGGAGCGACGTCACCGATGACACCTGTCGCCCGAGGCCCCGGCGCGCGGATTCCGGTCAGGCCAGATAGTGCGCAGGACAGGTCAGGCCAGAAGGCAGACGCTAACGGGACAGGCACAGGGAGCGGAATTCTTGTGGAAACGCATGCGAACTCCTGCGGAGACAGGTTACGGCGGAAGATCCGCAGAGCCGTTTGCACAGGTCACGTTGAGAATCCGGCCGAAAAGTGCAGAACTCTGTACCGCGCCCACCCACTTCGTTCTTGGCAGGTCGGAAGACGAGAGAGTTGACGGTGGGGGCGAACAAACGATACAGGGTGTGCAACAAGCTGGTCCTGCTTTCAACGATGCGACACCAAGACTGATGCGGGCGACCGCCTGATTCCTCCTCGACAGGCAGTCATCTCCAGGGCTACAAAGGATCACCCACCCGTAGGCATTGGTGAACGGGAATTCGTTTTCACACGACTCGCTCGCGCGATGCTACTTCTCGTTGCGCCACCACGTTCGCAGTCATGATCAGTCTGCGGTTTGGTTCCTAGCAGTTGAGATTCTATGTGGCGCTGCGAATTGACCAGGCGCGCGCCCGGATCCGGGAGGTCCCGCGAATGCCTGAGCGATTCTCATCCATCTCGAAGCTGTCAGTCCCTCAGTTCTAAGTGCAGTATCGGCGATGTGCCGTCGTTGGGTGACAACGAGGCAGAAGTCTTCGATCGGCCCGGTCACCGTCTCTGTCGCGTGGTCAGGTCCCGCTGTCCATACCGTTCCGTCGCCAAGCTCAAGCTCGACTCGAACAGCGGCAGTCGGCACGTCGATTCCGCGCACCGCAAAGCTGTTGGGAAAAGCAAGCACACCGATTCTGGCGATGTGGGCGAGATTGGACGAGGGCGATGGAGGCACTTTGAGAGCGTCTCTGATGTCCTGACCGTGGGCCCAAGTTTCCATGATGCGAGCCGTTATTTTCGTCGGGAGGCTCATTTGAGGACCAAACCAAGGAACTCGCGTGCCCGGGTCCGCTGTTTTGATTACGTCGACCAGCTTCGATGATTCCACGCACCACCAGCGTTGCATATCCTCACCCGTCCGGGATAGATTTGCAGGGCCTATGAGGTCGACATAAGTCTGCAAGTCAACAATCGTGTCGCGAATGGCGATGAACCGGTTGGGCTGCACGACCGCCAGGCGCGTGATGAAGTCGAAGTGCGCGAGATGCGCAATCTGATCGTGAATCGTCCAGTGCTCTGCCGGCGTTAGCCTTGCCCAGTCGGACTCACCGAGGCCATTGAGCACTTCGCGAAGTCGATGCTGCTCCTCCGCGAGGTCAATGCACAGTTCTCGAACGATAGTCGCTTTAGTCACCCTGTCTGCCACACCGTCTTCCTCTCCCCTGCGAAAACTCGCAGTCACCCATCAGCAATCTTGCCGAGATGGACATCTCAGTTGCCGCGAGTCCGTTGATTTCCCTGCGCGCGACAGTGCCATCACCGATCACCTGGACGCTGGTGACGGGTATGAATCGAGGAGTTTCTGATAGCAACAATTGGCAGAGCCGTCGCTCGCAGCTCGCTGAGAGTCTTAACATCTCAATACGGCCTATTCGCCGAACGAGGGAACGCCCCCTGGAGAGCTCGACAATCGATCGAGCTCCCCGAAGATCGGATCCCATTCTACGATGAGAAGATTCTCCACGATGCCATGTTGCCAGAATGGATCGGAGGCCAAGTACTGGCGAAGCTCGGGTTCATCCACGGCCCGCATCACGAGCCATCCCTGTCGAATATCGGTTCCCACTGAGGGTCCGGAAGCAATGATCGTACCGGCGGCGACATGCTCGCGTACCCATTCAACATGAGGACCAACCCATTCTTGCCACCCAGCCTCGTCAGGGTGCTCTAACCTCACAATGAAAATACTCATGTCCTTCTCCTTTTCACACTTTGGGCGAATATTCGCACTGTTAAACACCGTCAAGAGCGTCATCGAAGGCTTCTCGAGCGCGCTGGATGTTGGATAAGTGGTCGTCTGCCCACGCCAGGAGCACATCGATAGGGTCACGGAGAGTTTTGCCCAGCGGCGTGATTCGGTAGATGACGGCTACTGGACGTGTTGAGACGATCTCGGGCTCGACCACTCCGTTTCGTTCCAGACGCCTCAGTGTTGCCGTCAGAGACTTCTGCGACACCTGAGGGATAGCGCGGCGAAGCGCATTGAAGCGGCTGGGACGTTCGCATAGTTCGTTCAGCACGCTCAGCGACCATCTGTCGTGGACTTGGTCGAGAAGTTCGCGGTGAGGAGCATCGATCCGCAGTTCGTCGCCCGCCTTAGCTGAGGCCGCCTGGTCAGAGGAGGTACCCGTCACGGAGCCACTAATCCTCTCTGGTCAGTACAAATTTCGGGCAGTTCGGCTAACGAGCCGAAGTATGTCACCTTGTGCGCGCTCACGATCCATATGCGCGCGATCGAGCTGAGCCACCGAACCCGACAGACGAGAGACAGCTGAACAAGTTCCATGCTAGCAAGCCCTGTTCTGGCGAGTTTGAAATCGGCGGCTGCGCTACTGTTGACTGCCTCCCACTGATTTCGGCAGGTTGAATGCAGCGATGCCTGAGATCAACGCGGCAGCCATGAGGAGCAACGCCGGCGATCGAGGGTCTCCCGTTTCGTTGACGATCCACTGCGCGACAAACGAAATGGCACCGCCGAGGAGGCTGACAGTCACTCCGTACGCCACAGCGGTCACGACTCCCCTTCGTGCAACACCGGCGAGCGTTCCGTATACAACCGGGGTGGAGGAGGCGTATAACGCCGGCAGACCGGAGACGAGTGCGACGCATAAGACGATGACTCCCATGGATCCGGATTCTCCACTTGCAACAATTCGGTCCCATAGGGGCCAGGCGACAAACAACGTACTGGCCGAGGAGAGCAGAAGCACTCGACGCGCGCCGATCCGATTGGACAAGAGACCACCGCTGATGACTGCAACGACCCCCACGAACAATGCGACGACGATGACCGCCGTGCTTTCGAACAAGCCGAGGCCGAGTTGGGCGAGAAGCGATTGCATGTATGTATAGGTCATGTAGAAGCCGATCGTGTGCAATACAGCCACGCCTGCGATGAGGAAGATCTCTCGTCCGTGGTGCCAGAAGCTTTTGCTCGTCGGGTCTATGGTTGTCGCAGTTCGAATCGGCGGGTCTTCCCCTTCGCGCGCCTCGATCTTAACTTCTTCAAATTCAGGCGTCTCACCAAGTTGAGCCCGCAAGTAGAGTCCGATGGCTCCGAGCGGGAGACCCAGCAGGAAGGGCACGCGCCAGCCCCAGTCATGCATCTGATCTGGACTGAGGTTCGCGCTGAGCCCGACGACGACCAGTGCTGCGAGGAGCAAACCGACAACGCTACCCACCTGCACACGACTCGCCATTTCAGGACGCCGGTGGGCGGGGGCGAACTCCGTCGCGTAGATGACAGCGGTTGTGTATTCGCCTCCGACCATCAGTCCTTGGGTGATACGCAAGAGCACCAAGAGGACCGTAGCTGTGATTCCTATGCTTTCTGGTGTCGGCAGAAGACCGATCAGTCCAGTCATCGCTGACATACCCACGACGGTGACGACGAGCACGGGTTTGCGACCAAGTCGGTCTGTGAGGATGCCGAAGAAGACAGATCCAAGCGGCCGGACGAGAAAGGCGGTGCCGAAGACGGCAAACGTGGACAGGAGCGCTGCCGTCGACGACTCCTTCGGGAAGAACACCGATGCCAAAACTGTGGCCAGGAAGCCGAACGAAGCGTACTCGTAAGTTTCAATGGTGTTACCGACTGCTGCGGCCACACTGGCACGTGAGGTCCGGCGTTGTCTTTGCAGGTTGATCTCGGGAAGAGCCATAGTGCGGGTTCCTTTCGAATGACTGACGCCCTCGCCGATGAGGACGATTTCAAGAGTAGGGTCCAATGCCGAGTTTTGCAAGCATGCTTATACGCATGCTTACATAGTCCGCCAATCACGCCTGCTCCACGCCTCGCCGCAATGATGTAGCGCCCGAGCACGCCCCGCCCCTATGCTCGACGTGTGTCTAAAGATGAAGAATCCACCGAACCATACGACGAGGACCTGACGTATCTCGTCGACGCCGTCTTTCGTCTCGAACGAGCCACGGCAAAGATTGGCAGTCTGCGACTCGCGCCATGGAAACTGACCCTTTCCGGGTATGCGGCCTTGCGCGTCCTCGACAGCCGACCCCACCTGTCATTGGCTCAATTGTCCCGGCGCTGCTTCGTTAAACCTCAGACAATGACGCGCATTGTCACCAATCTCGTCAAACTCGGATATCTCGATCGCGCCGTGAGCCCGAACAATGAACGCGCCATGTCATTGACTCTTACCGACCACGGCCGGTCGACACTTCGCGACATGGATATCGAGGTCCTCAAGGTTAACGATGCCATCGCGAAGAATCTCGACGGCATCGACCTATCCGTCATGGTCAGAGCACTGCGCGACAGCGCCCGCGCCGTCGAGGCTGACATTCAGGAGCTCGAACAACCTCGAATGTAAGCATGCTTGCATAACTGACCGGTCAGCGCTAGCGTATAAGCATGCTGATAAACAAAAGGGCGCAACAGCCGCCCCAAAGAGCAACCGACCAAGCCTTCTACCGAAACGTACTTGGCCACTACCCTGCCGGTGTCGTCGGCATCACAGGACGAGCATCTGACGGCGCACCAGTGGGTATGGTCGCCACGTCTTTCACTTCTGTCTCACTCGATCCTCCATTGGTGGCCTTCATGCCGATGAAGACCTCGACGACGTTCGCGGCACTCCGTGAATCCGGAAGCTTTTGCGTCAACGTCCTCGCCGCCGACCAAGAAGGAATCTCTCGACAATTGGCGGTCAAGGGCGGCGACAAGTTCCACGGAGTCGATTGGCGGACAGAACAGACAGGGGCTCCGGTACTTCACGGCGCGGTCGCTTGGATCGACTGCACGATCGTTTCGGTGCATGACGAAGGCGACCACTACATTGTTGTCGGTCACGTTGAGGATCTCGCAATCGATCGATCCTCGTCGCCCCTCCTGTACTTCCAGGGAGGATACGGCAGAGTCTCCTCGCCGTCGCTGACTGCCAGTGGTGAAACCGATCTGATTACTCACTTGCGCGTCGTCGATGCCGTCCGAGAAGAAATGGTCGAGGCTTCACACGCTGTCGGCGGCGAAGTCGTGGCCACGGCGCTGCTGCGCAATGAAATCGTCGCCCTTGCCACCAGTGGGCACCCAGACCCAGACAGACTCCCAACTCGGATCGGCCAACGCATGCCATATACCCCTCCTTTGGGGGCTGCCTTCGCAGCGTGGTCGGAACCAGCAGAGTGGATCCGCCAAGTACCAGGCGCACAGAGGGAATACGCCGCATCACTGGTCGAGCGAGTCCGAGAACGAGGCTGGTCGGCAAGCCTGAGCGACGGAACACCCTTTTCAGAACTCGAACGCGCCCTTGCCAAGCTACCTCTCACCGGCCCGGGCGGTGATGAGATCGCCGAGGTAGAACAGATGCTGGACCCGAGCAGTCCACTCTACGAACCCGACCTGCACAGCAATTCCGGCGCGGGCAACCACGCTCCACCATTACGCACCGTAGCGGTCCCGGTGCTGGACACCAATGAAACTGCACAGGTCGTCTTCACCGCATATGGACTCCCACCCACCACAACGACGGATGGCCTGAAGCTCATCGTCAACCGACTCCAGACGCTCGCGGCACATGCGAGCGAAGTCATCAACCCGAAGGACGCATCATGACAGAGATCTTCACAGGAGCCCAGCCGCTAGTCGGCGGTGAAATCGACCCCGAGGCATTTCACGACAGAATCGACGCCCTCGACAAATCAGACGTGGTCGATCGAGTCCTCATCGGCTATTCCTCTGTCTGGCCCCATAACCACGCGGTTGTCCCCTATGCGCTGGGACGCACATCTCGCTTCTCCCCCATCCTCGCCCACCGTCCCGGAGTGATGCCGCCAACAGCGGCAGCCCGATACTTCGCGTCGCTCGACGTAGTGTCTCGAGGTCGGCTTGCTATCAACGTGGTTGTCGGCGGAAGCGATAAAGATCTGCAGAGAGAGGGAGACTCGCTGCCGAAGGCCGATCGGTATCGGCGAGCTACCGAGTATCTCGACGTCGTCCGGCGTTCCTGGACAAGCGCCGAACCTTTTGACCACGAAGGCGAGTTCTATTCGGCCTCCGGAGTCTCCCTGCAGACCCGCCCTTACCAAGGACAGGTTCCCATCTTCATGGGTGGAGACAGCGACGATGCCGTCGAGTTCGGAGCAAAGCACGCTGACCTCTACATGCTGTGGGGCGAGCCGCTGGCAGGTACTGAGGAACGGATCAAACGGGTCAACCGAGCAGCCGAAGAACACCAAAGGAACATGCGATACTCAATCAACCTCCGCCTCTTCGTTGCAGAGACCGATGACCAAGCTTGGCAACTGGCCCGCGCCGCGGAACACGAGATCAGCGAAGCACAAGGCACAAATCGGTTCCTGCGGTCGTCAAAGGGCGACACATCCGTCGGCCGCCAGCGCGCACTTGCGTTAACCGATGAAGAGCTCCATGATGACTGCTTCTGGACCGGTCTCACTAAGCTCTTGGGTGGCTTCGCGAACTCACAGGCACTGGTCGGCTCCTACGATCGGGTGTACTCCACTCTGAAGAGCTACCGTGAGCTTGGAATCGATGCCTTTTTGTTCACTACCGGCGTCGAAGCAGCGTGGGATCCATCAATCGAGGAATTCGTCTCCGAAGTCAAGAAAGGCCTATGACAGATGCCGTCAACGAAGACGCTGAGCACGAACAACCGCAGACTCAATGACCTCGGCGGGGGCACTGTCGGTGGGCTCATCGCACGCAGAGCAGCCGGCCACCCTGACAAATCGGCCATCGTGACTCCAACCGGATCCATGACGTACGGTGAACTCGACCTCACCGCCTACAGAGTCGCAGCAGGCCTCACCGGACTCGGCCTAGAAGTCGGCGACAGCGTCGCCATTCTGATGCGAAACCGCATCGAGTGGATCGCCGCATGGGCCGGTGCGGCTCGCGGCGGGTTCGTCTGCGTACCAGTCAACACTGCGTATAAGGGCACGTTCCTCCTCCACGCACTGCAGCTAACATCTGCCCGAGTAATTATCACCCAACCGGCGTTTCTGCCCGCGCTCGAGGAAGTCACAGCTGAGCTCGCGCACCCTGTGCACGTCGTCTGTATCAATTCTTCCGAACCAGCAACTGCACCGATGGAAAACGACTCGTCCGTTCCGAGAGTGATTGGGTGGAGTGACCTGGAGAAGCAAGCCAACGCAGACTATTCTGCGCCTGAGCTGAATCCGCACGATGTGGCCATGATCGCCCTGACCTCAGGTACTACTGGTCGTAGCAAGGGCGTGGTGTGCCCGCACCAGATGCTCACCGTCGCCGCACGGGAGAACGTCGAAGCGATGGAGACTCAAAATTGGGACAGACTTTACACGTGCCTGCCCCTGTTCCACGGCGCGGCCCTGCTCAACATCACCCTCCACAGCATCTACGCAGGAGCTACCGTTGTCATCGGCGATCGCTTCAGCGCCAGCCGGTTCTGGACAGATGTGAAGGCCAATGGCATCACGATGTTCAACGCCCTGGGCTCTGTGCTGCCCATGCTCCTGGCCCAACCACGTCGTGAGGATGATCGCGACAATCCCGTCCGCAAAGTCTTTGCCGCCCCGGCTCCGCCAGAAGTCCTCATGCCGTTCGAAGACCGATTCGATCTTCACATCGTGGAAGGCTACGGTCTCAGCGAAATCAAGAACGTCACGTACAACCCCCTCACCGGTCGCAAGATCGGATCAATCGGCAAGCCCACCAGAACCACCGAGCTTCAGATTCAAGGTGAGAACGGAGAGCCGCTGGCCCCGGGCGCAGTTGGCGAGATCGTCTACCGGCCACGAACCTCAGGCGTCATGTACACCCACTACCTCGCCGACCCCGAGGCGACCATTGCATCAATGCGCGACCTGTGGTGGCGAACCGGCGACTTGGGGTATGCCGACGACGACGGCTTCTACTACTTCGTCGACAGAAAGAAGGATGCTCTGCGTCGCCGAGGCGAGAACATCTCCTCGTACGAAGTCGAGTCGGTGCTGCTGTCGTTCCCCGGCATCACCGAGGCAGCAGCGGTGGGCACGCCCTCTGAGCTCGGTGAGGACGAAGTTCTGGCGGTGATCGGAACCGATAACCCCGACAATCTCAATTTGGATGCACTGTACGAGCACTGTGATCAGCGACTCCCCCACTTCATGGTGCCACGTTACTTTCGAGTGCTCGCGGACCTCCCGCGGACTCCCACCGGCAAGATCCGCAAGGCCGAGCTGCGGTCCGGAGGAGTTACCGATCTGACATGGGATTCGCACGCCGCCGGTCGCAAACCAACCCGAGTGATCTGAGGATCTGACCATGAACTCTGATAACAATCCAGTGACATCGCCACGTCCCAAATCGGCAAGCGAAGGGCCATCGACGGACGTTCGGCTGAAGGACATCGCGCCCCGGCTCGGCTGTCAGGCCCACACAGTCCCAACGCCCATTAAGGTCGAACTCATTGACCGGCTGAGCGCCGCAGGGATTCAAGCCATTGAAGCGACCTCGTTCGTCCGCCCCGATCTCGTACCGGGTCTAGCCGATGCCGAGCAGGTGATGCAACGCGTCGACCGCTCCTACGGAACTCAATGGCACTGCTGCGTCGGCAACGAACGCGGCCTCAGGCGAGCAATCGACGCTGGAGTCGACTATGCCTGGTTCCTGCTGTCAGCAGATGAGGGGTTCTCTAGGGCCAACACGGGGATGACGACGGCAGAGTCCATTGAGCAGCTTGCAAAACTGAGGAGAATCGCAGCAGGCTCGGGCGTCACGATCGGCACGTACCTGATCTTCGCTTGGGGCGGACCCAGCGGACCACCCCGAGGCCCCGAACTCATCAACAACATGGCACCGATGCTCTCCGACGCGGGAGTGAGTGAATGGATTCTCGCAGACTCGAGCGGTTACGCCTCTCCGCTGCAAATGACACAGCTAATCACCGCCGCTTTTGAACACAACGTCGCGGATCGTATCACTGTTCAGGTCCATGACGGACGTGGAATGGGCGTTGCAAACGCGGTTGAGCTCGCCCGACTTGGGATCGCCAATATCGATGTCTCTCTCGGGGGGTCCGGGGGGCATCCGGCCATGCCCAACTACCCGGGAGGCGGCACCTGTAGCGAAGACGTCGTCCTGATTCTCGAACGCATGGGTGTAAGAACTGGGATTGACCTTTCATCCCTAATCGAGACTTCCAGGTGGTGGGCAGATGAGGTCGGCGTGCCTTCACCAGGTTTCAGCCGCCGCATCGGCCCTGTCCCCAATGCCTCAAACGAAAGACCGTCCGCAGACTTCACTTGGCAGTCTCCGGCCTCCGTCGGAAAGGCAGGATAACGCTATGCCCGCAAAGACCACCACGTTGACACTCACTGAGGCGCGAACACTCGCGGCCGATGCATTTCGGTCTGCAGGATTGCCTGACGCCGATATAGCAATCACGGTCGATCACCTCATCGACTGTGAGCTGCGCGGCCTAGCCTATGGAGGGCTGGCTCGAGCAGTATCCATCACAGAACGAATCGCTTCCTCGCCCACGCCTGGAGAAATCTCAGTCATACGACGCACTGGACTGTCCGCAACCCTCGACGGAGGAGACAGAATCGGCTATGTCGTTGCTCAACGAGCGACCGAACTCGCACTGGAGCTCGCGGCTGAGACCGGTTTATGCATCGTCGGGGCGAACAACACCTGGTACACAGGCATGTTCAGCTGGTATCTGGAGCAGGTAACACACGCAGGGTACGTCGGTATGGCTGCCGGCAACGCTGGAACTTTCGTGGCACCATACGGTTCCACCGAGGGGCTGCTGGGGACCAATCCGATCGGTTTCGGGTTCCCCAGTTCCGAGGCCCCGGTCATCTGGGACGTCGGCACCTCTGCTCTGGTACACGCCGAGGTCAAATTGGCTGAAAGACATGGCCGAGACCTTCCTCACGGGATGGCGTGGGCAGCAGACGGCACACCTACGACATCACCGAGTGAGGCGCTGGAAGGAGCGCTGGCGACCTGGGGCGGACACCGAGGATCCGGACTCTCCCTAGCAATTCATCTGATGGGAATGATGACCGGATCACCAGCAATACCAACGCAGACGATAGGCGACCTCGGATTCCTCCTCATTCTCATCGATCCCGAACTGCTGAGAGACCGCGACGAATACAAACACAACGTCGCCGAGCACGCAGAGAGAATACGAACCGCGCGACCGGAACGTGAGGGCCCACCTGTCAGGGTGCCGTTCGACAGGTCACGCAGACAGCGCGAAGCCGCGCGGGAACGGGGCTCAATCGACGTCGACAGCGTCGTTGTCGAAGCTCTGACGAGCCTGGTCGATTAGTTGAAGTCTAGATCCCCGAGACGCTACAGCCTCGTTGCCAGTTCACGCGAGGTCGCGGCACCACTCTCGGTACAAACGAGTATCTTGACGCCGCCTTATGACATGCATGATGGAGCTAAGAGCCCCCGTGAATACTTGCGATGCTCCGCACCGAGGTTCAAAGCAGCTCTTACGAACAGATCATCGGGCGAGAGCCAGCGCGGTGCACCTCACGCCGCGTCCCAAGATACAGAAAGATCGATTCTTGTTCAGATCTCTCCTGACTGCGCTGTTCATTGAGTGTTTCGAAAAGACCTTCGAAGTATCGTTGCCGAAACTACGTCTCCCTGCAGTATCCACGGGTGACCAGACTTCAATAGAGGACCCCCGTCTCTCAAGAAGGAGCTCACCAATGTCAGTGCACCGCTTTACCCCTGAAGGGCTGCAGCCTCACACACCTTATGATCATGTCGCCATCGCCTCAGGGAGCCGACAATTCTTCATCAGTGGCCAGATCTCTCGCGACGGTGAAGGAAATCACGTTGGCGGCGACGATCTTTCTACCCAGGTTGAGCAGGTTCTACGCAACACTGCCCACGCCCTCGAGGGGGCGAACATTTGAAACGGAGCGTGCAAACTTTAGTCGCGCAGTTGCGTACCGGATCTGTCTTAGCCTTGATCCACCAATGCGAGTAGCCGGATCAAGCCGCGCGTGAAATGGAAATGCCCCTTCTGAACTGGGAAAATGATGATGTTCGAAGTCAACATTCCCGTTCAAGAAAGGGGCACCTCTCAGGTGCTATTCAACCACACACCCGCGTCTGTGTCTCACTCCTTCGACGATGCGAACCTGACGGCCACTACCGGGCTCGTCCCGATCATGAGCCTCGCCCAGATGGCGGGCCTGCCAGACCTCGCCGAAGACCGTCTGACCGTGACCACCACCGGAGCCGACAAGGGCGCGAACCCTGCACCGAAACTGGCTACCCTGGTCGCGGGAATGGCTGCCGGGGCCGACTCGATCGATGACATGAACATCCTCCGCCACGGCGGCATGCAACACCTCTTCGATCGTGTCTACGCGCCCTCGACTCTGGGATCGTTCCTGCGCTCGTTCGCCTTCGGCCACGTCCGGCAACTCGACGCGATCTCTTCCCGATTCCTGACCAACCTCAACGAGCACACACCGCTGCTGCCAGCCAGCGAAGACACTGGACAAGCGATGGTGTTCGTCGATGTCGACGACACCGTCATCGATGTCCACTCCGCGTCGAAGCAGGGAGCTGGATTCGGCTACCAAGGCAGTCGTGGCCTCAACGCACTGTTGGCGACCGCATCGACGGGCGACTCCGGCCAGATCATCGTCGGCCAGCGCCTGCGCAAGGGCTCAACCTCGTCAGCCCGGGGTGCTGACAAGTTCGTCGCCGACGCTCTGGCCACCACGACCCGAATCAACTCCGGCCTCCCACCCCTGGTCAGGGCTGATTCGGCGTACTACTCCTCGACTGTGACCAAAGCCGCCCGGGATGCCGGGCTGAAGTATCGATCACGGTGCGCATGGACAAGAAGGTCAAAGCAGCGATCGGAACAATCAGCGACGGCGCATGGACTGGCATCGAATACCCCGAAGCGATCTACGACGAAGAGACCAGGGCCTGGATTTCGAAGGCCGAAGTCGCCGAGGTCCCGTTCACCGCATTCACCTCGAAGAAGAAGTCCCTGCACGCCGCCGGCCGCTTGGTGGTCCGCCGCATCCCGGAGCTCAACGAGACCAAACGCACTGCCGGACAGGACCCATTGTTCGACTTGTTCCGCTATCACGCGTTCTTCACCACGGTGGACAAAGACCGTTTCGACACCGTCGCTGCTGATCACATCCACCGCAGACACGCGATCATCGAGCAGATCAATGCGGAGCTGAAGAACGGTGCCCTGGCACATATGCCCTCTGGGGTGTTCAACGCCAACGCCGCCTGGGTAGCAGTCGCAGCGATCACACACAACCTGCTGCGGGCTGCTGCCGGACTCATCGGTGGACGGATGAGCAAAGTGCGCGCTCAGACGCTGCGGACACGGATCATCGGCATCCCGGCCCGGATCGCTCACCGGGCCAGGAAGCTGATTGTGCACCTGCCGAGACGGTGGCCGTGGTCGACGGAATTCGCACGACTCTGGCACGCGGCTCTGAGCCCACCTACACGATCATTGTCCTGACCGATTCGCTCCTGCTCGAGCACGACGCCGCAGGGTCTGGGGGAGACCCCGGGGAATCATCTATGTGGAAGAGACCGGTGGGAGACCGGGACACTACTTCCTGCCCTCGCACCGCGTTCGCACTCGAATCCGAGTGAGCCCCTTGCCATCAAGCGAATCGGTGGATCAAGGCTAAAGTTGCGGAACTCAGGGGCTGACGCGCCAGCGGGGCACCAACGGTCTTCGTCGGAAGAGGAAGCGTCCGAAGACAGCCTCAGCACGGACTGAGGAGTGGGCCGGACGATCGAGTCGAGCGCGAGTACACAGCTCCTGGCCCGAACTGTGTCTGGGTCGCGTACACTACTAATATCCCGATGCAGGCTCGGTGGGTGTACGCGACGTTCATTCTCGATGTGTCTTTCCTCTGTAACATTCAATGCTAAGCAGTGAGGAACGACAGCAGCCAACTCAGCACGAACGAACCCTGATTGTATGTCCTTTTGCTCCCACTCCAGTCACGTTTCAACTTTAGACTGATTTAACGTAGAAACTCTCGGCTCTTCTCTCATCATTGTCCGGTAAAGGGAAAAACACATGGCCAGTACAATTAGTGTCAACGGAGAAGCGATCGCAATAGGCAAGTTCTGCAAAGCGTTAATTCCCCCGGAGAGTAGAGTAACAGACGCAACAGCGCTCACCGCAATAGCCCATATCAATTTGACGAACAGTTTTGGATTCTGACTACCCCCGGTAGACATGCTTGCCAGGACAAAAGTACCGGAATCCGCAGAAGTAATAAAGAACACACTGACCAAGACGATAGCAACCAACGATGTAATGGTCGACAAAGGCAACTGATCAAGAGTAATAAACAAAGCAGTGGTGACATCATTCTCTACAGCTCTCGAAATTATTCCCCCTCCTTCACCAAGCTCAATATTAAGCGCCGTTCCACCGAAGATAGAAAACCAGGCGAAGCACGCGAGGCTTGGAAGGATGAGGACAACAATCACAAACTCACGAATCGTTCTTCCCCGAGATACTCTGGCAATGAAAGTCCCCACGAAGGGCGACCAAGCAATTGCATTCGCGAAATAGAATAACGTCTGATCTTGAGCCCACTTGCTCTGTCCGGGGTCAAAAGCGTTCTGGTCGAGACTCATCGGTAGAAGATTATGGATATATCCACCGAGTGTTTCAAAAAATATGTTGGAAGAAAAGACAGTAGCGCCTATAACAAGTATCAGTAGCATAAGAGCGATCGCAAGTACGATGTTAATATTGCTAAGGATGCGGATGCCGCGAGCGACTCCGCTAATTGCAGATATCGTAAACACGATAGTTATTACCACGATTATCAGTATCTGCATTATAGGGCTGACAGGGACGCCGAATAAATAGTTCAGTCCACCGTTGATCTGAAGTGCCCCGAGGCCAAAGGAAACGGCGACCCCGAACATTGTCGACAGTATTCCAAGGATATTGATCACGTCACCAATTGGCGCGCTACTGCGCTTGTTCATTAGGCCTGGAAATGCTGAACTGAGCATTCCAGACCGCCCCAGGCGGAATGTAAAATACGCTATGCATAGCGCGACAACAGCGTATGCCGCCCAAAGGTGGAGCCCCCAGTGAAAGAATGTGTAACGCATACCCAGTTCCGCTGCGGCTGCGCTTCCCGCTTCAGCACGCCCATATGGAGGGTTATTTAGGTGAGAGACCGGTTCAGCTACTCCGAAGAATACTAGCCCAATTCCCATTCCCGCCGCGAATAACATTGCGAACCACGAAGTTCGACTAAATTCTGGTTCCTCGTGATCCTTCCCCAGCCGTACTCGACCATATCGGCTCAAAGCTAACGCGCAGAGGAAGATCACAAAAATGGCTGTCGCTACGAGATAGAACCATGGCGCGTTCCCGCTTATTGCGTTGACGATTGATGTCAAGACTTCGTCGAGCACATTTGGAAATATAATACTCCATGTGACGAACACAAGAACAAATAGTGCGGTTATTGGAAGAACATATATTGATACTCGTGAATCTTGTGCCTTCATTACCAGGCCTCCTTAATTTCTACGCTGCAGCGAGAAGGCAAGTTTTAACAACGCAGATCCACATCTCGCCTTCGAAACATGGATCTGCGAATGTTAAACTAGCGCATTCGCAGATTGGTGCGCGTTCTCACCGTTGGGGACTAAATATCGCTATTCAGTTGAGCAATGATTCCTCAAATGGGAAACGTGACAGTACCTCTACCCCGGTTTCAGTAATAAGCACCTGATCTTCTAGTTTGACCCCTTCGTTTCCGCCATCCAATCCAATATAGCTTTCAACGCAGATGACCATACCGGGAACGATTTCTCCGTCGTATCCAGCGTCCGGGAAATCGCCAGTATGATACAAGTAGGGGTATTCTCCGGTCATTCCACAACCATGTGCAGAGAGGTAGTATCTGTTTTCGTAGTATTTGCCTGGAATGTCCCACGCTTCAATCGCGTAGTCGCGGAAACTCATTCCGGGCCGCAGGATTGAGGTGTTGTACTTCAATTGCTCGCGCGCAGTTCTGTAAAGAGTCTTCTGCTCGTTTGAAGGCTTCTTCGGGCCCGAGTGGAATGACCTTGAGAAGTCAGAGTAATAGCCATAGCAACCAACCACATCGGTATCCAACGCGATAAGCTCGTTTGGTCCGATGATGTTTTCGCTAGTCTCCTGGAACCAGGGATTTGTGCGTTCTCCCGCGTTGAGCAGTCGCGTTTCGATATAGTCACCGTCCTGCGCGATTATTGACTGATGTAGCACAGACCAAAGCTCTACCTCGCTGAGTCCTGGTTGGATGGCATCACGCAGTGCCTGCACTCCTCGTTCCGTAGCGCGTAGAGAAGCGTTGACGCATTTGAGTTCTTCCGCGGATTTCACCGATCGCGCCATTTCTAGTGCATACTGGGCATCTACCACCCGAACTCCATTCTGGTTGAGCTCGATTGCGGCTCCAGCATTCATGCGCTCGAGCCCAACAGTTGCGCCCTTTCCGACCAATTTGTTGATCTCGTGGAGCATGTCCTTTGCCCACTGTCGCTCCATCGCACCGATAAAGGGGCCGGCCGCGACAAAACTTGCGGTCTTCGCCGGACGAATTTCGTCGATGGTTTCGAGTCCTTTTGCCAAGTGTAGGCATCCGGTGAACTCGTACAGGATTGAGTCGTTCTGAGTCAGCAGCAGATATCGAGCAGGAGCATTGCGCATTGAGAATACCTGCATATTTCTCGCGCCCGTAGCGTAGCGAATGTTCACGGGATCTGAAATTACTAGGGCATCGACTCCGAGCTCGTTCATTTGGGTTCGAACTCTGTTCAATCGATAGCCGCGCACCTGCTTCATATCGATGTCTTCATTGGTTGGCTCTCGGTCCAGGAGGGCCATTCCTTCGAGATCCGCGCGTTCGGCATGCCAATCTAACTCGGCCATAGGAAGTCCTTTCTTCGGTGAAGTTGAACCAAGGCATCGTCTGATCGCAATGGCTGAGTTCAACAGGCGTACAGAGAGTCAATAGTAGGGAGGCCCGACGGCGAGTACATCGGAGAAGAATCCACACTTTCACCGGCTGGAGGTGCGTGCCTTGCTACTATTGTTGAATCATGGCCATGGGTCGACCTGGAAGCGCTCCGGTGGCAGGCAAGCAACTCTCCAGGGGCGAAAGGTGACACGTGCACGCTCTGCAACAAGCAACTGATGAACTTGCAAGCCGTTTGGGCCGTGCGGTTTACCTCGAGGACTCTGCGTTTCGACCTTTGGCCGCAAGCGCCCAACTCGGCAAGATCGATGATCCAAGGGTGGAGGCTCTTCTCTACCGGGAACCCGCAGATCACCACCTGAAGTATTTCGTTGACTGCGGTGTCATTCATTCGAGACATCCTCTGCGGGTACCGGCGAACGCGGACTACAACCTCATGGCCCGAATCGTCGTTCCGGTTCTAGTCGGAGGGCGGATCATTGCCCGAATCTGGCTCATTGATGAGAGCCCACGAGTGAGTGAGGACGACATCTCGACAGTTGTGGAGACCACAGCCGACCTGTTGCCTCATCTTGTCGAGCACAACGACCAGCAGCTTCGCGACGCAACACATGCCGGCGAACTTCTACTAGGGATTTTGGAAGCAGGCAAGGACCGCAGGGAGACCCTCTTTCAGCAGCTGGAAGATCACTATGATCTTGCTGACTCAGAACGTCTGCACGTAGGCGTGGTCTGCATCGAACCTGACTTTGATGTCTCACACACACAACCAGAGACGCTCCCCTTGGACTCGATCTTAAACAGCGTAATCGGCCTCTCCGAGGGCAACAACGTAGCCGGATATACGCGCGATAACCAACTCGTTCTACTCACTTCGCTAGACGAAGCTGACAGGTCTCGCCTGGCAGTTCTCAGCGATGTTGTACGCAGGTCCGCCATGCTGCATGCAACATCTGTGAGTGCTATTGGGGTCGGCGGGGCTATGGGTTCAGTCAATGATTTCTCGAAATCTGTCCGTCAAGCGGCATTCACAGCCCGCATCTGCCAGCGTGTGGCAGGGTTGGAAGGCCAGGCGAGTTGGGACTCTCTTGGGGAATACAGGCTCTTCCTGGACACAGAATGGAGCCTGGCCGGTGTTTCCTCAATACATGCGGGGGTAGCTTCGCTGATCGAGGAGCACAAGACGCCGCTCGCGTCGACATTACTGACATACCTTGAACGCGATGGGGACGTGGAAGAAACGGCAGCAACGCTGAACGTGCACCGGACAACCTTGTATTATCGCCTGCGCCAAGCCAAAAAGGCACTTGGCGGGACCCTCATGGGCAATGATGGTTTCGGGGTTCATGCAGCACTACGTCTCGCTCAACTGTCTGGTCTACTTAGCCTTGATCCACCGTTTTGGTGATGGCTGACGATGGTGTCGTGAATAGGAAATGTCCCTCTGACGTGGGAAAATAGTAGTGCTGAAGCCACCAAATCCACACGTCAGAAGGACACCTCGCAAGTGACAGTCTCTCATACCCGTACACCCATCTTCGATGAGTCGAACCTCGTGTCGGCGGCCGGCCTGGCACCAGTGCTCGATCTTGCCGAGCAAGCCGGATTGAGCCAGTCGTTGTCGACGATGAGGGTGGCATCACCGAACCCTGTGGTGAAGTCGCGGACACTGATCGCGGGAATGCTGGCAGGAGCCGATTCCATCGATGACCTCGACCTGCTGCGAGCCGGAGCCACACCGAAACTCATCGGTGCTGTCCGGGCACCATCGACACTGGGAACATTCCTCCGCTCGTTCACTTACGGACACGTCCTCCAAATCGCGAAGACGAACCGAGACCTGCTGGGCCGTTTGTCGACGATGATCCCGGCAGGTGAGGGGCCGATCATGGTCGACGTGGATGACACCATTCGTGGTGTCCACGGGCACCAGAAACAGGCTGCGGCGTTCGGCTACTCAGGAGTGCGGGGGCTGAACGCACTGCTGGTGACTGCCCACACGGAAGGGTCGGCCCCGATAGTGCTCGAGTCCCAGCTGCGGCGGGGCAATATTCGCTCCGGAGATCACGCTGATTGGCACCTGGCCCGTGGACTGTCCACCATCGCCCGGATGGCTCCGGAGCGGCGGGTTCTCGTCCGTGCCGATGCTGCTTTCTGCCAACGAGTAAATATCACCGCAGCCGAACAGGCTGGAGCCTGGTGGTCCTACACGATTCCGCAGTGGAAGACCGTGACAGCAGCGATCAGCAGCATCGACGAGGACCGGTGGGAGCCAATTTCCTACCCGCAAGCGATCTATGACGACGAGTCCGGTCAGTGGATCTCTGATGCTGAGGTCGCCGAAGTAGCCTCGTTCACCGCTTTCACGTCGCGTCCGAAAGCCGAACGAGTGCAGTGCCGGTTGGTGGTGCGCAGAGTCAAGGTCAAACCCGACTCCCAGGAGGCACTGTTTGCCACCTGGCGGTATCACGCCTTCATCACCAACAGTGACCTATCGACGGTGGAGGCCGATCGCCGGCATCGCGGACACGCGATCGTCGAGCAAGTCATCGCTGAACACAAGCAGGGCCCTTTGGCACACCTGCCATCGGGAAAGTTCGTGGCCAACCAAGCCTGGCTGGCGTTCGCGACCATCGCGTTCAATCTTGCCCGGGCTGCCGCATGTGCGGCGGGGATGGGGTTGGCGCGAATGCAGTCACTGTTGAGGAAGATCGTTGCTATCCCAGCACGGTTGGCCAGGACGGGCAGACGCCTGATTATTCATCTCCCGAGATTGTGGCCGTGGCAGGCTCAGTGGTCGCGGTTATGGAACGCGGCATCGAGTCCGTAGAGGCACCGAAGTTCGTGCACGATGCCGCCCTGCGGGGCCTGATGAGGAAACTGTGAGTGGAAGTACCAGACGGGTGGGCTGGCTCTTTGGTGTACCCGCCTGCCATCACACTTCGACTACATTGACAGTTCCGGCCCAGAAAGCCCTTGACGGTGGATCAGGGATAAGACGCAGCCCGTTCGGTCAGCTCCTTCAGGCTCACGCCGCCAACCCCCGGAGCAAACGATCGCATAGCATTGGTGGTATCGACAAAGTAGTCATCGTTCGCAGTCGTGACGCTCACGAATTCACCTAACCGCCGATCCATGAAACGTTCGTCGATGACTGCCGATAGGGCTCCGAAAGCGGACTCACACAGCGATCTCGCGCCGTCAATTTGGTCCCCCGTACGGTGCTCTTCAACAAGAAACTCAGTCTGTGCCACTGTAACCAACTGACCAGGACGAGACCACAAGCGTCTAGTTGTCTCAATCATCCGGGGTATTTCATGGTCGGTTGTTACAACGTCCGTGTACTGATATCGAAACGGTCTGAGCGATTGAGTGACATGTACATCGCCGATGGTCAAGTACTTATCCAAAAGCTGCGGCACCGGCGAACCCGAAAAGCCCAGCCTGTACAGGGCAGTGCACCCCCACCAGTTCAGAATCAATCGACTCAGAGGGTTCGTCTGAAAAAGGATTCGTTGGAGACCTGGATAGGCCTGGCTTCCAGGATTGTTTAGACTCGTCCATCTTCACAATCTACCCAGATCCAACCGGTTCTGCCGGGACTTCTGGAACGAGCTTCGAACTTCTCCGAACTCAACCCGTGATTGTGTACTTATGCGCTTCTCAGATTAGCCTATAGCGCAGTCTTTCGATGAGTCGACGCCAGCGCCGAGCTTGCCTCTCCGCCAATGAACAGGTCTAGGAACATCGCCGTCACATTGACGACACACGACATGCTCTGACTGAACAGACGACGGCGCGGACGTTGCAGACTTGCCTGGCTCGACGAAGTCGAGCAGCTTGCGCCAGAGGAGAAGCTCAGCTGCGGTTAAAAGTCGCGACAACGGGACGATGGTCCGAAGCTTCAGCAGCGTTGCGTCGACCTGGCGAGTCGGACACTGAGGAGATGTCCACTCCCCCAGTGGTGACCGATTCAACGGAATCAGTCAGCGCGTGGCTGACCAAGATGTGGTCGATAAGTTCGCGCTGGCCACGATAAATACGCGTGAACCGCTCTTTCTCCGGGATCAGCTGTTCCAGGTTCCACATTCGATCAGCATCACCCTTGTCGGCCCGATCGAAGCCGGTCGTGCCGAATTCCGAGCCACCAGGGCCGAGCAGAATCTGCGTCGTGGCAGCTTGAGGTTCGTCATTGAGATCGCCCGCGACGATGACTCTGTTCGCGCGCCCGTCACCACCGAGCAGTTCGACCGCTCCGGCGCGGACCGCGGAGGCCTCGGCTGCTCGTCGGTGGAGAGCATAAACGGAGTATCGAGCACGTTCGTCTTCATCCCGGGGCGAGAACCGACCGCCGGGGTACGACAGCAGTTTGGATTTGAGGTGGACTGAGACGATGTCGATCGTCGCGCCGCCTTTTCGGATACGTGCCTTGAGCGCGGAGCGACCCATCTGCTCAATCGTTCCGCCCTCGTCATCGACCTGGACGGGCGACAGCCCGTCGGGGAAATCTGAGATCTCTTCGACCTTGGTCAGCGCCGACTTGGACAGGAAGCCGACACGGATGCCACGGGCGTCGGGTTCGGCCAATGCCGTGCGCCATGTGCCCTTAAGCCGTTCCGCGAGGTCATCAAGAGCATGCGGGTCGCCGACCTCTTGAACGGCAAGGACATCTGGAGCGAGATCCGTGATCGTCGACGCCAGCGCATCGAGCTTGCTCTCATACTCTTGAGAGCTCTTGGGCCCGGAGTCATCTCCGGGACGGAACAGGTTTTCGAGATTCCATGTACCGATGGTCACCATGCACACAATCGTGATGGCGCGAAGTGAATGTCCGACGAACTGGGGGTGGAACAACGTGGGAACAGGACGCAGGATCGTGGCTCGAGGTAGCCTCACGTCATGACGCTGAAGTCGGCGTTGTCGGCAGTCCGACAAAGAGTCATGAATTCCGATCGATCACTTCGACGCCGTCAAGCTGTGGGATAAACCTCGAAATGAGCTCAAAATCATCTCGCCCCTTCAGCCCCTCCCAGTGTCCATAAGTCGCGCCAGTTTTCGCAGTGAGGACCGCTCCGTCAACTGTTGCCAATACGGGGTCGCTACTTGGTCTAATCAAGCTGGCCTGATGAGCCGCGTCGACAACGGCGCTTAGGTCGGGAGTCTCCCCTACAGGATCCGCGCGAACAACTGTTCCCTCGGTGACATTGTGGAGATACCAATTGACTTTTCCAGATGGATAAACCGCTGCAATCGCAAGTATTGATACTGAAGGTCCAGTCGGCCATATCCGGGCTTTCTCCTTCTCGATCTCTCGATAGATTTCGGACAGATGGTTCATGAGTAGTGCCGTCTGTGCGACGAAGTCATGTGCTTCTGTGGATGCGACAGACTGATCTATGCGCTCGGCGAGTTTGCAGAAACTATACAGGCCCTCTGCGTAAGACTGCGGCAAAAACCCGAAGTCAGCGCCCACGAGATGTGACCGATGCTCACCAAATTCATGGACTAGCCCGTCAAGTCCTCCGCTAGTCCCGTGGACGACCGACGACAAGATGCGATAGGTCTCGTACTGGTCACTAGCTCCTTGCTTGTCGGCCCTGTCTTTGAGTGGACCGACGGCCCATCCCTTTTTGAACTGTTTACCGTAGTCACTCAGGGACTCGTCAAAGGAAGCTTTTGTGATTCTGCCAAGTTTCTTGAGACGCCGCTCTTCCCTGTGACGCTGGGCTGGAGTAAGCAACGACACCCAATCAATGTTCGACGAAATCTGCTGCGCAGTAACGAATCGATGCCGTTCATATCTTTCTGAAAGCTCGGGCACATCTAACACGTCGCAGATGTTCATCCAGTGCTCGAAAAGAGCGCGGGCCAATAAAGCTGCCGTTCTTCCGTCAAAACGGTCTACATGGTCGACCAACGAAAGTGCGTCGTTTACGGCAACGGTAAGGATCGACCTCGCTGCGCTTGACGGCAGGGTCTGGATAATCACTCCCGTGTCATGATGCAGAATGTGTTGCCACTGAGCAATATTCTCGCAAACCGCTTCAGGAAGACGTTTGTGCAGTGGAACTGGGAGGCTGATGGTGGTGCTCATTGCCTCAGTATCGCCCACTTCATTCAACTTGCTGCGCGCTGGCAACATCCTTTCGCGTAAATCATGCGAGATTGCTATCGACAATCATCACGCCTAACGTGTTTTGCAAGGTCAGCAGGCTTCCTCACATTTGCAACCCAATCTCGCTTCTCCCTCGACGGTCGAGGCGCACGGTGACAAGCTATCTATATGAACCGTTCAATCAACGACGTCCAACTCCAAGTATTACGCTGGGTGGCCGACGGTGCAGACCTTGACAATCCACCGATTGAAACGTTCAAGAAGAGCGCCATTGCACTCAAAGATCGAAAACTCATCAGGGTCAGCAAGAGCACCGGGAAATGGAACGCCACGATTACCGAAGCTGGCTCCTACTACCTCGAGCACGGCCGCTATCCACAGTTGGAGCGGGCAAGTTCCGGCCGTAATCTACCTGCTCCTCCCAAGCGTAGCTCCGCCTCCAACAGGTCACCTACCGCCCCTGGCAAGTCGCCTAAAGGTCGAATCGCTGTCAATGCAAAGCCAGGGCCAACGCCCGCTGAGCCTCAGAGGTTGCCCGGCGCTATCGACATTCCGACTCAGTTGCGCCGGCCGCACACAGCAGTGCGCGAGATCATCGATCACAAAGCGCGTCTCGACGTACCGAGTGAGCAGCGGCAACGAGCCCTGCTCATTCTTCATGCGCTTGTGCAAGAAGCAGTTCGCCGCGATTGGACCGTATCGGCGAATCCGTCGACGATCCGACGTGACCCCTGGACCGACCGACGAACAAGGGTCTCCCCCGGCGCTGACCTGTTCACGATCGATGCCGGTGACAAACCAGTGGCGATCCGACTGCGGATGCGTCAAAAGCGCGTCGAACACAAGCTCACTGACGAAGAAATCGCTCGCAAAGAACGATATAGCTGGTCATACGCACCGAAGTACGATTTCGAGCCTACGGACCGCATGAGACTCGAAATCAGAGAAGGCTCTACAAATGCCTATGGCATTGAAGACACTGCCGCGACTTACATCGAGGACAAACTGATACGCGCTATCGAACGCATTGAAGAGGCCTCGGTCAAGCAACGCGAGCTGGTAGAGCGGTGGCGACAACGCGACATCGAGATTGCTGAGGAACGACGGCGAGCGGAGATTTTTCGACAGCGCGCGGAACGGTACAGTTCGTGGTTCGAGACGCTCGAACAGCTCAGATCCGATGTCGCCCGGCATCGCGAGCTCACTGACACAGTGGAGCGGTTGAGAAGTGCTATCAATCTCGGAGATCCCACCGACGAGAACTTGGGTGTCCTCGGCGAGTATTTGGCGTGGTCGGAACAGCACCTTGAGGACTCCGATCCGCTTCGAGCCATCAGGCTCCCGAAAGGTGAGCGACCAGATCTGAGCTATGAAGAGTGGCGGGAATGGACTCGGCGGAATTTCAGATCGCACAGCGGTCAGGCCGTGACCGGTTGGACATGACCAGGTCAGGCAAATCGTCGCTTGCCCAACGTCGCCCCAGTCGCCTCCAGGCTGCAGGTCGCAGGACCCGCGATCGGCCATACATTCTATGGCACTGCCACATCGCAGGGCCGCGTCCATGCCTTCAACGATCTAGTGCTCTCGGCTCGTTTGGCCACCTTCACCGTGATCATCAGTACTTCACAGGACTTCAACCGACTCATCTATACCCCTGCGGGGTAGCGTTTCGGATGTACCACGCTTTTCGTGAGTGGTACATCTCGTTTCTGCAGGTCAGAAGGTAAGTGAACACGGGCCCCGTACCACGTGTACCAGGCGGAGATTTTGAAGTGGTACATTCGTTTGCCCAGGTCACAAGGCTTTTCGATACCCCTTGTACCACTTGTACCATTCTTTTCTAACTTATATATAGGATTCTGTCCCACTGCTCCCCAATGGCCCTCATCGCAAGACATCAAGTAGCGCAAATTTCTATATAGAAGTCGGAAATATCTGGTACACATGGTACAAATGCTCAAATAATGCCCCTGACCAGGGAGAACACCTGTACCACGTCGACTTAGGAAGTGGTACACACCTCACGATCTGTAGTAGCCATTTCGGTGTTTACCCTGGTCAGATGGCCTTCGAGGTGTGTACCACTTCGTGGTACACATTTCATCTCCGCAACCGTTGAAGGCAGACCCGCCTACTTCGCGGTGGTTCTTCCTCCCTCGAGATCGAGGAGTCGCTGTCGACAGCGTTGGCAGCTAGCGTTTACCCAGCCAGGACAACGATGAAGAGTGTCAATTACCCGCTGTCTGTCGGACACCAAGCAACGTCATTCTGCTAGGCCGTCGAGGAATGCACTTCCCCTGAGACGCCGCAGAACGACGAGGTGAACACCGGCTCTGAGTGACAACAGTTCTCGCTTCAAGCGACACAATCGAAAGTCGCATTTGACCTCTCAAACTATTTCTCTCGCGTGCATCCATCCCACCAAAACCTGTAGCGCCCACTTTCGACTACCGCCTCTGATTTTGACCCATTAGGTAGCGCTGCTTGGTAAAATTGAGAACAGGACGGAGCGCATGAATCGCTTCGTCGCCGCATTAGCAAGAGTGTTTGGATCCTCTGTCAGCACTGACGAATGGAGGAGACGCACGACAGGGGACGCGGCCCCAATTGAGCTCGACCACGCAGGCGACCAGAAGATCTTCGGCAGTGCTAGCCGGAGGCGCGGGGAATAGTCGAGACACCAAACGAACGGCAGATCGTCCATTAGGTGTCTTGACATGGAGGTTCCCGCAGTAATGGCACGAGACATCACCCCAGTTGCAGACCGCATGCTCCTGACTCACAGAGGCAGATCAAAGAACTATTTCGGTGTCAGCGTCGCTGATGGTCCATTTGCGACGGCGAAGGTCGGCAACCGCGTCTTGATTCGAGAAACCGAACTCGATTTGGCCAATTTGGCAGACATCGACGCGGGGACAACGGCATGAGCAAACATCGGGCCGATGCACTCCGGAAATGGGCAGATGGTTCGCTTCCTTCCGAGGCCGCGGTCGAGCTCATCGTCAGTGCGCTCGACGGCCGGGTTCTCGACGGGCCGTGGATCCGCACAGACAAGCGAGGTCGTACCTGGTTCGACCCCGACGTCGCCACAGCCGAAGCCGGCTACCTCAGCGGCGGAGAGCGTCGGGTGCTGTCCGTCGCGAGCAGCCTCGTCAGTGACGACCATCCAGTCGACCTCGGCGATGCCATCCCCGGACTCGATCTTGACGAGATCCGCCTTGTCCTCAATGCGTTAGCGCACGCAGGCGGCCTTCCGAGTGTCTTCGCGGAACCGGAAGAGGACCATCATGAGACCCGTTAGAGACACTCACGAGCCATCTAGGCAGCTAACTGGCGGAACATGGGCTCCTTCTGGCACGGACGAGACACCACAGAGGTCACGGCAAGACTCGAACGAGACCACAGTCGGACCGTGGAAGCCCGAGGGCTCATTGCGGCCCGTCGGAGACCTCGTGGTGTCGTCAGGTTGTGTCCCCGAAGACCAATGTGAGGACCCAGCCAGACCTGCAGGAGACCTCGAAGGTGGCCCTCGCACAAGAAGGTCCCCCATTGAGGCACATCGTTCATCGGTGCTGACGCACCCAACAACGTTCGGAATCATAGGCCCACGAACCAATCGGGACAGGCCCAGTGTGCTCTCAATAGGGCGATGGGCGCACAGCCTTAGATTGTCGAATTTCTCGCCGGAGAGGACTGGTGCAGGTCGTGGCCGGAAGGACTCCGCTTGTCGCCTGCTGTCGGGCAGTTTGCCCCGCGCAGCGGCCCCCGGAGGGCCCCGGACAACTGCAGCGAAGCGGAAGTTGTCTTACGGGGTTAAGACAATCTCTTGTCCTGCATCCCCGTCGGGTCCCGAACTGTCCGGTCAATCCGGTGAAGCAGAAGGGGATGCAGGACAAAAGATTGTGTCGGCACGACGTGTGTGGGGCTGCGAAGCAGGAGGGGTCCCCACCCACGTCGTGACGGTTGTCAGAACAAGCAGTGTTCACGGATCCAGCAGCATCGAGGAGTGACCATGTCGGACGTTATCGGACGCGCTGGCTTTCATGCTCAGCATACGAAGAATGTCAGCGAGCGGAGCGCAATCATTCACGAAATGATGCGCGAACTCGACGAGGACTCGATCGCCTATTGGGCCGCACGCAATCCCAACATCGTCGTCGCTGACGAGGTTTTCAATGAGGCGATGGTCAACGACAGCGAGGGCGGATTCCGAACGTGCACCCGCCGGCAGGAGGTTCTTGACTACGGTGCCGGACGGGTCGGTCGAGTGAGGCGGAAATTCCGTGAGGACAAGCTCGATCCGAAGACCGGCAAGATGAAAGGCGGGACCGTCACCACTTCCCTGCTCGTGTCCCATCTGCCGAAGTCGATCTGCGTCGAAGTCCCGGACTTCTATCCCGTCCTGGACAAGTCAACCGGTAGCCCTGTCCTCGACGACGATGGGGTTCCGTTGAAGCGCAGCAGGTGGGTCGCCCGTGATCGAGACGAGGCACGACGGTATTTCGAGGACGTGGTCTCCTACCTCGCGAACAATGTGATTCCCGGCGGTGCCGACGCGGTCCTCGGCTACGACATCCAGCACAGTGAATCGACTCCACACGTGCAGATCGTCGCCGACACGTTCGCTCCTGATCCGAAGAACGAGGACGGCCTCCGGGTGGAGTCATCTCAGGCGTGGTTCTCTCACCGAGATGTCAGAGACGAGAACGGGAAGCAGAAGAGCGGGCCGGCAAAGCTGAGTGAGTACCATTCCGGCCTCAAAGACCATCTTCTCGACCGCGGCTATGACGTCTCAGCTGACTTCGACGAGGAGCGCCATCTGGTCGGGATGGGCAAGGCCGAGTACAGCAAGTCCATGGACGCGCGACGCGAGGCCATCGACCGCCACAAATCCACCAAGCGCCAGATCAGGGGGTTCAAGACTGAGGTCGCCGAGGTCAAACGCGACTTCGAGGACAGGCAGTCACGGTTGGACGAACGTGAGGGGATTCTCGATCGCCGCGAAGCGGAGATTCCGTCCCTGCGCCGGAAGGCCATCAAAGAAGGCACGGACGAGGGGAAGCGACGGGGCTACGCATTCGGCATCGACGAGGCCAGGGACCGCACCGATAAAGCCATGAAGACGTTCAAAGCTCAGTTCTGGCAGAGCGTGCCGCAGCTCACTGAGGAGTTCCTGACTCGGAAGGACGCGAGGGGGCGCTCGTACCAACCGATCTTCGACAAGTTTGTCGACCAGAAGCTCAAGCAGTTCGAGGTCGAGCACGGTGTGGCGGGTCGCCTCGAGCTCGAGCCCGGTGACCGCGAGCAATTCATCCAGGACGGAGGTGAGTACCTCGCAGCAGAGGTAGCCCAGCTCCAACGCGACCGCACTTACGGAGATTGAGACTACGGCGTCGAAAGGACACTCCCCCATGAAATACGGCTATACACGAACCTCGACCAAGGACGAACAGGACGATGATTTCCAGCGCCGGGCGCTCTACGACGTTGGCGTCCAAGACAGTCACATCTTCTCCGACCAGATCTCAGGTTCCAAAGCTGCCAACTCGCGGTCCGGATGGTCATTCCTCGACGAGCGTCTCCGTGACGGCGACGAACTTGTCATCTGGAGGATCGACCGGATCGGCAGGTCGATGATCGACGTCATTTCGACCGTCACCGCCCTGACAGAGCAGGGCGTCGCCCTGCGTTCACTCACCGACGGCATCAACCCCTCAACCTGTGAGGGCCGGCTCATGCTCAACCTCATGGCAACGTTCGCCGAGTATGAGCGTGAGCTCATCCAAGAGCGCGTCCAGGTCGGAGTCAATGCGGCTCGAGCCCGCGGAGTGAGGTTCGGTCGTCCGCCAGCGGACCCGGAGGATACCGCCCGAAAGGTACGGACTGTGCAACGGCTCATCAAATACGAGCATCTCTCGCCGCAGAGAGCGGCAGCATTGGTCGGGTGGTCCCGAGCCACCTTTTATCGTCACCGAAAGTCTCTTGAGGACAATTGACCAATCGATGCCGGAGGGCCAGCCAGGTGAGACCTCGCTGGCCCTCCGCTTTTCCAATGCGAGGTCAGCTGCCGGAGTCGCTTTCGGCAGCGGCACTGCTGCGGACGACAGCGAACAACCGACCAGCGCTCCACCGGTCGGTACCTGTGGTCTCTTCGTAGCGAACTTTGACGGCAGGGTTTTCGTCGCGGGTCAATCCGTCATTGTCGACCCCGGCCACCGTCAAGTCGTATCGGAACCATCGGTCCCCAGTCTCCAATTCCGATGCAGACACCACGTGCACCTCCTCCGACACCTCGACCTCTCCCTCATCCCAGGTCTCCCAAAGGTCGGTGAGCCAGCGTTGACACACTCGATGCATGCCGGTGCCCGGCTCAATGAGCTCGGTAACGGAATCCTCGCCGACCTCCACCTTGACCGTGGCTCCGTCGACGTCTCCGCCGGGGGCCACGTCCGCATCGAATCGAATAGTCGGATGTCCAGGCTCATGCTCATCAATCCTCGCTTTGAAGGAGCAGGAGAATCCGAGCTCATCCGGCCGATCGGCGATGTCATCGAGGTCTGCATCCTCGAAGTGGCGCTTCACGTCTGCCAATACAATTTTCGCGTTCTCACTCATCTGACCAGCATGGCACCCGACTGTCTCAGAAACCCAGCATCCAAGAGTCCCTCTGATTGAGACACCTCGACCAGCTAATCCGCCTGGACATTAGGGACGCTCAAAGGCGTCTCGTTTAGGTGATCTTTACCTGCATAGGCTATTTAGAACCTATGCAGGTATAACTATATCGAGCACCGGAGACTGATCGTTCGGTTCTTCAGCAGCCAGGTCGCAATAAGCTCCATCACTCCAGTCCTGCGATCACTTCGACTGTCAGTTGCAGTCCGTTCAGCCTGCCGAGGTGCCTCGATGCACGTCGGGCGAAAGGCCACGCGAGGCGGCTATCCGCTCCAGTAGCCCATTCAGAAACTCAATTTCGCTCGAGTCCAGGCAGTCCGTGTATTCCTGTTCGTGAGCCGCCGCGAGCGGACGGATTTCAGCGAGGGTCCTCTCCCCCTCTCCGGTGAGAGCAACTTCGTGAATGCGCCGATCCCTTTTGCTGCGCCGACGCTCGATGAAGCCGTTGCGCTCAAGCCGGTCCAGAACCGCAACGATCCGACTCGGACCCACCCCTATCTGCTGACTGAGCACGCGCTGACTGACCCCGGGAGTGCGAGCGACCAGGCGGAGGACTCCGGCTTCTGACGCAGTGATCTTCAGGGCCAGGAGCACCTGTTCGAATCGGCTCGCCGCATCCGAGCCGAGCTGAGAGAGCAGGAAAGCAATTCGGTGGTGTGACTGTGGCATGGAGTTCATAGGAACAATAATAGACCCCTTGATAAATCATTCACAGTGTGTATGATCGTCTCCATGAATGAATCGCAGGCAACCCAAGCCGATCAACACAGCACGAAGCGGCGTCGTCCGGATGGACCCCATCCTGGGATCGTCGGCAGCGTCTGCCTCGCTCTGTTCGTGTTGAGCCTCGTACTGATGGCAGCCCTCAGTCAGGGCAACACCATCACTTCCCCGTTTGCAGATGATTCGTCGGACTTCTTTACACAGCACGGACTCGCAGTTCGACTATCCGCACTGTTTCAGCTGGGCGCATCTGTCCCTATGGGCATCTACGCCGCGACCATGTACGCCCGCTTCCAGCGACTCGGCGTCAGAGTACCCGGTCCTGCGATCGCATTCTTCGGCGGAATCAGCGCCTCAATACTGTTGGCAATCTCAGCAGTTCTGACGTGGACTGCAGGACAAGACGCCATCGCCTCACACCCGGAGCTGACCCGTGCCCTTGGCTTCCTCGCCTTCGGGACCGGCGGATACGCCCACTTACTCGGCCTCGGCCTACTCGTCGCCGGTATAGCGGTTCCAGGCCTGATCATGCGTCTGCTGCCGGCACCTCTCGCCTGGGTCGGCCTAGTCTTCGCCGCGGTCTGTGAGCTCAGCATCCTCGCCATGGCCCTCGAACCATTTCAGCCTCTCATCCCGATCGGGCGCTTCACCGCCCTCGCTTGGATCGCAGCCGCTGGCTTTCTCATTCCCCGTAGTCGGCAACGTAAGAACACACCGAAGGAGTAATGATGAACACCGTCAACGACGCACTGGCGGCGTGGGCTGACTCGGAACGCCTCTGTGACGCATCGACGACGAACAGCCTACTGACTGATGATTTCCTCGGTATCGGGCCAGTCGGCTTCCAGTTGCAGAAGGACGCCTGGGTGCAACGGCTCACCGACGGTCAACTGGACTACGAGGAGCTCTCGCTCGACGAAGTCAGCATCCGAGAATACTCCGGCTCAGCGATCGCCGTCGCTCGTGTGAACACAAGAGGCTCCGCACGCGGCAATCCGCTTCCCACCACGCGAACCACGTTCCATCTGCTGCGCGTCGACGACGAATGGCGAATCGCCGGAATCCAACACAGCTTCATCGCCGGTGCACCAGGCTCACCAGTACCTGGGAGATAGAGACGATTCAACTCGGATCCGACGCTGAACTGGGAGACCGGACGGAATGTTCAGCTGCTGTTCGCAATTTGATGGCAAGCGCATCCAACATGCTCGATGTCCCACTGACCGGGCGCGATGAAACGATGGCACCGACCCCTGCTCGCTGCGATTTTCGGGTAGGTGCCTCCCATAAAGACTCCGCTCATTCCAATTTCGTCAGCACACACCGCCGGCGACGGTCACCGTCGGTGCGGCCCACACGACGATCACCTACACGCTGAGGAGCAGCCATGGAATTCCACTTACTGGATCGCGACGATAGACGAGAAGGCGGCGAGGAGTGGATACAGAACTACTCAGAGATCCCGGCAAACCCCGGCATCTCCCTCATTTTCGAATCCACCACCAAGGCGGGCCAGGGTCCCCGGCTCCACCTCCACCCATACCCGGAGACCTTCGTCATTCGCCGAGGGGGCGCGACGTTCACAGTGGGCAGAGACGATATCGATGCCCACGCCGGACAGATCCTCGTCGTTCCTGCAGCGACCCCGCACAAGTTCGTCACCCACGAAGGCGGGTACGAAGCAGTCCACATCCACTCCAGCCCACGCTTCGAGACTACTTGGTTGGATTAGGTCGAGGTTCGTAAGGGTGGTGTCTATGAGACGACGCTCTCGGCCCCCAACGGCCATCGGTCAACGGATGCCTAACTTCTGTGTTGGGTACTAGGGGCAGTGCTCATAGCTACATCACGCGATAGTATTCAACTATCACGACCGGTTCCGCCTACTTCGGTAGGTCCAGGGCCGGTCCTCATTTTTATCAGGTGGTGTTGTTGCGAAACGGGGCCAAGTGTAGACTCTCGGATTTGGTGTTGGAATCTCAATTTCGCGTCGGACGTGTCGGAGTTCCCAGTTTTATGTCGGCGCGAGGATGCTGGAGACATGAGACTGAGGACGTTGTTAGAAACGGAACTAATGCTTCTCACTTTGGAGCGCGCATCGGTCGTAAGAACCGTGGATGTTGTAGAGACAGGACCGTGTTAAGCCCCGAGGATCATCGAGGCTCTTTTTGGGTTGCCCATTTAAAGTCGCACGGCGATTACTGCGGGTGAGATTGAGATTCCTAAGCTGTAGAAGGTATAACTGATTGCTTCGATTGACATCTGAACGCCGACCCCCTGTTGTGTACGAGAGCGGCAACCGAGTTGCCGATGCAGGCTATCGCGTCCTTGGAATTCACGTTTGCCAACATCAACCCCTACTCCTACTAATCCTGGGGTCGGCTGTGGTCATTACTCGTTTCCGCTTACCAAGCAGAAGACATTGCCTTCCGGATCCGCCAGGACATACCAAGTCACCCAGTCAGCCGATCCTTGCCCAATATCGATCTGTCGTGCTCCCAGGGCGAGCAATCGATCGAGTTCTTGTTGCTGGCTGCCTTTTGTGGAGACCACGTCGAGGTGCCACGTGTTTTTGCCAGGTCGGCTGGCGTCGTCGGTCCATCTGAAGTCGATGAGCCACCTTTCGTCACTAAGGCGCACTCCGTCTGCTCCGTGCGGTGTGCGTTGGAAGTCACGAGCCACCTCTTCTATGCCGAGGACTTGTTGCCAGAAATACCCCAGGCGTCGAGGATTTCGGCAGTCGATGTTCAACGACTCGACTCGGCTGGTCGTCGCAACCGTGTCCAATGGCGGTACTGTGTCGGGCTCGGGCGTCGGCACGGGGGCGACGACACGTCGGCGCGCGAATGCTCGCCAGCTGATTGCGGCTTGGACGAGCGCGAACACCACCAGCACTGTGAACAACGGATAGTATCCGAAATCGGCCACGATCAATCCGACAGCCAGGGGAAAGGCTAGTGTGGCCCCTTGGAAGATAAGTCCGGCGAGCGGTAACACTCGGGCACGGACGGTTTCTGCGGAGACGTTGACGACCTCTGCTTGCGCGGTGGGCAGGGCCAGACCGTAGGTCAGTCCCAGCACCGCCGAGAACAACGCATAGAGGACCTGGTTAGAGCCGATGACCGCGAAGGCGGCCACTGCTGTCGCCATAATGGTGACCGAGACCGCAATGACGAGCCGGGAGTCGTACGCGGCCATGCGGCGGGCAACCACAAATCTTACGAGGATGACTGCGGCACTGTAGGCCAGATAGAAGACCTGGTAGTTGAGATGGTGATCAGCAGCGAAGAGAGTCTGGAATTGCGTCATCGCGGTGAACAGACACGCGAATAGCCCGATCACGAGCAACCACGGGGCCGCTTCGGAATGCAGTATTGTCCTGGACGCTTGCGCGAGGGAGGGCACGTTCGCATCGCTGTCAGCAATTTTCGTTTGAGGAACCGCTGGGGTCGTGGCGGCCACTCCGACGATCGCCGCCACGGCTGCGAGGCTAAGGACTGCAGCGACTAGGAAAGTCCCGCGAAATCCCAACGGTGTAGTGAGCAATGCCGAGCCAACTACGGGGCCGAGGCCGATTCCAAGTTGTTCACTGCCGGTCAAATAACCAAAGTAGGTGGACCGATTGTAATCGGTGACCATGGCACTCATGACCATTGGCGCTGCAGTGTAGATCACCGCCCACGCGGTGCCGACTGCTACTCCTACGCCGATTAGCGGTACCCAGCCGCCAGCCACGAGTGCGGCTGTTCCCGCCGCTATGCCGACGAGGCCAGCGGCTAATGCGAGGACCGATGCGGGACGCAAGGCTTGCGGCCACCGTGTCAACGCTATAAGGCAGACGAGCGCCGGGACCACCGCAGAGGACACAATTAAACCGAAATCGCTTTCATCGCCGCCGAGTTGTCGCACGTAGAGCGGCAGTAACAACAACATGCCATAGCCGGCCGAAACACTGAACGCTCCAACCATCAGCAGCATTACTGGGAGCCGGGGGGCACCAGCAGGTGCCGAAGACTCAAGGTGCACGGTTGGCATATCGCTATCCTAACGGTTAATCAGATTCTTACACGTTAGGTTATGCATCGACATGATAACGTGTCAACAGTGAAAGTGGGGTTAGATTATGGCGGAAGCGCTACCTTTGGATCCGGGCGACTACGCCGGGACCTACAAGGCGATCGGAGGGAAGCTCTCGCTCGATTTCGCCAATCTCGTCAGTTTCCGCTCTGGGGATAGGTCGCACGACTGGCTCACTCCACCCGAGAACTTGTCCCGCTGGGCGAACCTGATGATCGGCGAGCCGTTCGTGAATTCGTGGCACCCAAGCGCACAGTCCATCGACCGGGCGGTTGGACTGCGCGAACTTCTGGCTGCAATCTTTGCCAACGTGGCCGCTGGTCTTGCCCCCAGCGCGCAGGATCTGACCGAGATGTCCGCTGCTGCTCACGGTGCCTGGTCCCACCAAGAACTCACCAGCGATGGACCGCAAGTGCACTGGTCTTTTCACCGCGGCCACCCGCCTGATTGTCGCTTGCTGGATCTTCTCGCGCTGGATGCGGTCCATGTGCTGACGACGGCCGACTTATCGCGACTGCGCGCTTGTCCCGGATGTGGCTGGGTGTTCTTGGACTCTTCCGGAACTCGACGACGGCGATGGTGCGATCCCGCCGACTGCGGAAACCGTGCCCGACAGCGCCGTCACTACCTACGAACCCATCACGACGACACCAGCCCTGACCCATGAGCGATTTGTTAGCGTAGGGGCCTTTGAGCCGTTTTTCGAGTTCACCCACCGGTGACTAGAACAACCTTGCCAAGGTTGCGCCGCGATTCAATGATCGTGTGAGCCTCGGCAGCCTGCTCGAGCGGGAGCTCCGCGTGGATGGGCGCGCGCAGATCGTCATGACAGTAGAGATTCCAAAGCTCGTCTCGCCAGCACGCGTACTGCAGTGGATCCTCGCGGACGAGAGCACCCATCTGGAAGCCAGTGACCGAGGCCCCGCGACGCATGAGTTCAAAGGCATCGATTGTGCCACCGCCCGAACTGAACGCAACCAGTCGACCACCGCGAGCGAGAGCGCGTACCGCGGGTCCGAGGAGTCCGCCGCCGACTCCATCGAGTACGACATCGACCGGATCGCCCCAGGAAGAGTCGCGATAGAGCACGACACTGTCGGCCCCGAGGGAGCGAACAAAGTCAACCTTGGCGGAGCTGCCGACGGCTGCGACGATACGAGATGCACCCCCTGCTGCGGCGTATTGAAGAGCGAAAGCTCCGACAGTGCTGGCCGCGGCGGTCACGAGCACACTCTCACCCGAGCTGGCGCGCGCAGCCTGATATGCTCCCCGCGCCACCAGACCGCTCCGGACTAGCGCGACAGCCTCGACCGAGCTTGCCCTATCGGGAATTCGGGAGGCCATCGACTGGTGGACACGAGCGCACTCTGCGTAGGCATGTGAAAAACAGAGCCCGGTGACACGATCACCGACGGCGAAATCGAGGACATGAGCGCCCGCTGCAGTGACGATACCCGCGACTTCACCCCCGAGCGGGCCCGGCTCAGTACCTTCGCGGACCTTGCGGACTACAGGCAAGGTGACCCCGACCGCCTCGGCGCGAACAAGCAACTCGTCAGGACCAGGCTCGGGGACCGGAACACTCTCTGTGAAGAGGACTTCAGGACCACCGTTGACTTCGTAGCGAACTCGACGCATGCGCACCTCCAGGGGTGAGTTGGTCAAACTTTTGGAATCTCGGCGGTTGAGCTGATGAGGTCGAACACCTCGGCCTCTCCAGCCGCCGCAGTTCAGTGCTCGTGCCGGTCACCTGATGGCTGACGAAGTTGCAGGCCATAGCGGGTCCGGTAATGGGAGCCGACTAGCTTCTGGACGATGATCAGGACGATGACAGTCACGATAAGTAGCAGGTTGTCGAGGAGCGGCACGAGATCAACTGGCAAAGTCATGGCCAGTACCAAACGTGCGACGGCGTCGACCAGAAAGCCAGCTCCCCAGGCTCCTGTCAAGACCCGCAATGCACGACGGAATACATTCGATTCCTGCCATCGGCGGTCCCATTGTTTGCGGGCGTCTGCGGACTGGAGCATGCGGGCCCCGTCAAAGAGCAACGGGCGTTTCAGGCAGAGTGTTATCAGTAACCAGGCCCCTATCAGTGCTGTGCCTGCGGCATTGCGCACTAAGAGCAGACGGGCGTCGCCTGTGGCCAAGGACGAGCCCGCCGAGATCACCAGAATCACGAGTACCGTGATGCTCACCGTGTCCAGCCGACGTCGGGTCACCGCAGTGGAAATCACTTCGATTGCGGTAATGACAGTCCCAGTCACAAGTGCAAACCATGGCCCGACTCCGAGCGCTCGAAGTCCGTAGAACACAGCCAGCGGTGCCACAAGGTGGGTAAAGACGAGTATTAGGGCCGATCGATCACCGTCTGTTCGTGCGGTCATGGCTTCCTCCCCGAGGCTCGAGTCCCAGTGGTTGTCAGCATGAAAGTACGGATCAACTCCTGGCGATAGGATTCGAAGTCGAGCGGGGGGTCGGCGTGCAGCCATTGCGCGGCGCGCTCGATCGAGGCCCGAATCATAACGGCGACGGCCTGTAGGTCGAACTGTTCGAACTCTCCAGTTTCTTGCCCCTCGCGCAAGATGGAAGTCAATCCCTCGATCACAGGTTGCTGCTCACGTAACGATGTTGCGGACTGCCTCGAGCGGGTCGAAAGGTGGGGTCCGATTTCTGTGAGTGCGGCGATTTCGCGTGGATGGTCGCGGAGAAACTCGAGGTTGGCCCCCATATAGGCGCGTAGGCGCTCGGCAGCACTTTCTGCCCCCAGCATCTGTTCTTCCATGAACTGGGCAGCTTCGCTGTAAATGTCCTTGACGATTTGCCACAACAGGTCGTTCTTGTCTTCGAAGTGATAGGAAATCAGCCGTTGGCTGCTCATTCCCGCGCGGCGCGTGATCTCAGCAAACGATGCCTTTTCGAAACCGACTTCCGCAAACGTTTCAATCGCCGCGCGCACGATCTGCGTCCTTCGCGCCGTAGAGGTGACCGACCTTGAATTTACCTGCATAGGTTATTTATAACCTGCATAGGTAAATTTGTCGAGCGACAGATTTTACTGAATTGGAGCCGTACCGCATATTGATCACCCACGGTTCGCCTACCAGCGACTGCTCTGCCGGACCATCAGAGAATTGCCTATCCTCCCGTGCAGCTACCTCGCCTCCGAACCCATGCTGTGTTTGAGACGGCTGCCGATAGTCACCATCGGCGCACCCTGCCGCCAAGGCCACTCTTGAGGATCGTTCGATGCCAGAATGGACTAGGAAATTCACAGGATGAGTAACTGACTACGCGATGCTCATGGCGATGACGGTGGAGATCGCCGCTTGGACGACGCGCTCTCGGTCGACGTCGACCAAACCAGCGACATCGACCAAACCCTGGCCGACCTGCGCCGCTCCCGCAAGACGGTCGCTGCCAAGCGTCGGGCGTCGCAGACCGGCTGATCGTCGATCGGGTCATTGAGCGACCACTGCACAGGGCGCAATGGGCTTACGGGCGTTTGACCCGTATAAGGCGATCGAGTATTCTTCAACCAACACGACAGGTCCGCTTCTCGCGATGAGACGCGGACTTGTTCTTTTTCCCGGGTCGGAGACGCGAAGACGATGAGTGCATGAGCGCGCCGGACAGTACCTACGTCAAACCGTTCCTAACCGTCCCCGAGCAGATTCGGCGACTGCGCGCGAGAGGCATGGACTGCGGTACTGAGAAGTTCGCTTCGGGCGTGCTCAGGCGCTATGGCTACTACCGGCTGTCGGGGTACTGGCACCTCCATCGAGCTCGGCCCGAGGCCCCTGCGGACTGGTTCGACGAGAACGGCCGCGAGATCCGTCTGGACACGTTTGTGCCTGGCACGAGCCTGGCCCACGTGGTCGACCTCTACGAATTCGACCACGAGCTACGGACCCGTCTGGGCCATGTCCTCAGCGCGGTCGAGACGGCGCTGCGGTTCCACCTCGGCCACCGGCTCGGCAGGCAAGATCGGTTTGTCCACCGGCATCCCGAGAAGCTCGGTGCGCTCCGGCCGACGGACCCAAGCGCGTCACCCGAACCGATTGCCGCCTACCGCAAATGGCTCGAGGAATACGACCGACACGAGAGGCGGGCGAGGGGCGACTTCGTCGCGCACTTCCGCGACAACTATGGCCCGCACCTGCCGATCTGGGTGGCCACCGAGGTGATGTCCTTCGGCTTGCTGAGCGGCCTCTGCAATTTGATGCCCCAGGCGGACCAAGAGATCCTGGCCGCGCGGTTCCAGATCAGCACCGCCGACGGCAAAGGCGACCGCGGGGCCTTGAACAACTGGCTCAACAACCTTCGCAACGTGCGGAACATCTGCGCGCACTACGGCCGGCTGTGGAACCGCACGCTCGACGTGGTGATTGATGGGCCGGGGCTGCTGCGCACGGATCCCGACGGCCTCCTGGCTCCTCTTGAGAAGGAGGGCGTGAACAACAAGCTCTACGGCGTACTGCTCATCTTGCGCCACTTGATGCTGAGCATCGCGCCGCAGAGCTCCGACGTGGTCGACGTCGCCGAGTTCATCGAAGCGCGATCGCAGGAGATCGGGTTCTCCATGAGTCAGCTCGGCTTCCCCGATGATTGGCGGAGCAGCCTGGTGTGGGACCAGGATTTCACGCTCGACCCTTCACCCATGTTGGCAGCCGGTCTGCTCGACCGCGCCGAGTGCCTTACTGCCCCTGAAACCCGCGCGGAACTCACAAGCGCTGAGCCCAGGTCCAAGTCCGAGCCAACAACGCCGAAGCAGCGAGCGGCACGGAAGCGTGCCGCGCAGAAGTCGCTGTTGCGAACCTATGTCAAGTACCGAGTGGTGATCGAGATCGAACTGGGGAACGTCAAGCACTATCCCGCCTTCCAGTTCCGCGACGGCAAGATCATCCACGCCCTCGCGGAGATCAACAAGACGTTCGCCGCCTCATGTCAAGACACAGATCCAACGCGTGTCGCGACGGCGCTGTTGGATTGGTGGCAGACTCCGCAGGTTGGGCTTCCGAGCGGCGAGGACGGCGCAACCCTATCGCCAGTCGATCTGCTGCACTTAGTCTCCGAGTCGGACTTCGAGACGACGATCGAGGAGACCGGCGCGATGAGCAGCTTCGTTGCTCCGGGTGGAAATTAACACCTAAGGGGTTGCCCCCACCTCCCCGACCTGCCAAGCACCCCTCTTCCAGCTGTGGTCCGCCTTCGACGGTGCTCACGCGACGGCAACTCGATTCCACGCGGTGAGAAGCGCCATTACCACAGACCCGTCGACCCAAGAAGCGACGCCTCGTGATCGCGATGCGAGGCACTGCTGGGATCAGCCTACGAGCTCAACTGCATAAGCAGTGGCAGTCTGGCCGGGGTCATCGCTGGGCAAAGTCAGTCCTCATACAAAGAGCGGTCTATCGTCTCCGGTCGCGAATGACCCGTCCTGCCTGCCCCGCCAGCCTGTCAGGCGTTTCCAGGTGTCGACCACGTCGTTACCAGGCCCTCGTCGAAGTGTCGTCGGACGCAGGGGATCAGGCGTAGTGGTGCTAACCGTTAACGCGACCTCGCCATGCGAGCCTCTGCTCGCAGCGCCGGGTGTCAGGCATCAGTCCATCACCTTATTCGGTCCGGCAACGAAGGACTCGTACGTCCCATCAGCGGCCGAGAACCGCAGGACGTTCAATCTCCGGGTCACTTCGACCGACCCGTCGATGTAGTAGTCGCGGTCCTCCGTGGGCCCGCCTCAGTCGTCGTTCTCCACGGAGTTGAACTGCGCTGGGGTCGGCCGCATTTGCCCCTGGCGGTGATAGGCGCCTCAGCTCTGGTAGTACTTGATCGAAGCGATGCGCGTCATGCGTGAGCGGCCTGGTACGCCAGGTAGATCAAGTTCGGGATCTTGCCGTACCGAGCAAGCTCATAGTCGTTCTCCCGCGCCCAGGCGCGGATATCCTCCCGCTCTTCGACCGTCGTGTCGGGCACGAAATGTTTCGACGGGCTCTTTACCGCCTTCCGGCCGGCCGCTATGTACGGATCGAGCTTCTCATCGAGCTCAGCGTGCTCCGCCGCAGTCAGTTCCGTCTCATACCAGTCAGCCTTCCAGCCGATCGTCACCGTCTCCGCCTCAGGTTCACCGCTCAGATCGGAGACCAGAATCGTCCTCGTCACCATGGTCTTCTTCCGTTTCATCTCGTTGTAAGCCGGCGCGCAGGTACCGCTTCGCTTCGGCTCTCGTTGGCTATCGGTCGGTCATGACGACGTCAATGATACTTATAAGTACGTGGATCTATAAGTACCGTCGGGCGAGTCTGTTTGAGTGCAGAAGAGAGGTCCACTCAACCAGCGGCTAGGGGCGAACCTCCGTGCCATTCGCCTGGAGCGCGGCTATACCCAGGAAGGGTGGGCTGAACGCCTCGGATACGACCGGACCTACGTGGCCTCGTTGGAACGCGGCGAGAGAAACATGTCACTGGACTCGCTCACTGCATTGGCAGAAAAGCTCGGGATCGAGCCCTTGTCGTTGCTGGTGGACCCTGTTACGACTCAAACGATTGACTGACTGCATCGCCTAAGCAACTGCGATTACTTGTCGAGGCTCGTAAAGGTGGTGTCTGCAAGACGTTTCGAAACTGCCGTCATGTCAGATCCGCATGAAACTCTTGAGAGGTCAGGATCGGATTGACCGTATGTTCATTGAAGCATTCGGATCTAGCCAGCTTGAACGGGAATCACATGGCAATAGGAAACTACTCACCCCAAGATTGGTTGCCACCTGGGGCGCTCGACCATTTGAAGGTGAGCTCGGACGGGCTGTGCTGGTGGTGCAGAGAGTATCCCGCGACCACTGGCGAACACAAGTACAAACAGTCAGATCTCACCCGACTGATGGGAGATGATTTCCTCATCTGGGTGGGGGACGAAGGAACGCGAGAAATCCGCGGAAAACGTGGGATCAAGCGGGACCGCCATGGAGTTGTGAAGTTCCCGAAGTCCATGTGCGGCACCTGCAATAATGATCGCTCTCAGCCGTTCGATCGGGCGTACTCGAGATTCTCGGATTATCTGGACAAGACGTGGGTCCGCATTCTCCCAGGCATCGACTTCGAGGAGATCTACAGAGACACCTGGCAGAACGACACCTTTAACCTCGCCAGGTACTACGCCAAGCACTTCGGATGCCGGATGGTCCGGTCCGGACTACCTGTGCCTGACTCCCTTCGGGCCTTCCTGGATGGGGCTGACGACATGGCCGATGCCCACATGGCTCTAGTGACAACTGACTCTGTCCACCGTGCCGCAGGTAAAGGCTTGACGATGAGCGGGGACTGCGTTTGGACCGATCCTGAACGAACGGAGTTCAGAGGTTGTGTGATGGCAGCCTACGTCGGATCAGTGGGTGTCCGATATCAGTGGTGGGCGGAAGGACAGAAGCCAGAAGGCTGGGACTCACAGTTCTTTCACTTCCCGATGCCAGTGATCAACTGTTTCAAGGATGAGCAAGCCTTGGTGGAAGGCAGGACCAGACGACCTGGATGGTTTGCTCGATTCTCGCAATGGCTCAATCGACCGTCTGGCCGAGAAACTGCTGATTAGAACTGATAATGCCGAGAACGTGGGCTTAGTCCTGCCCTACGACGGAACTCTCCGACGTGCCCCTCGTCGTTGAGCCTGCGCTTCAATCGCTGTACCTAGCAAGGGATTGAGCACGCTTCCAGCCGACCGGCCGGATGGCGGTAGTCATCAATTGAATCATTCATCATGACCATAGCCGTCGGGCCCTTCGGCCATAATCCGTATAGCGACTTCTCTCTGCGCAGGACTGAGCTGCTTCGCGTCGTATCCATCCATGGCCATGGCCCACCAGACTGTACGGTTCATCGGGCACGTCCGACAGGTACGTGGACTAATGACACCCCACTGCCCCATGCGCGGCGGGAAGTCCCACCCCGTACGGTACGCCTCCTCGGACGTCAGAACCTCAGTCTTCCCGCACACCTCGCACCAGTGTTCGAAAGGCCCCGTCAGCTCAGAAATAGTGTCAGGCCCCTTCCTCAAGTAAGGCATCGTTGGCCAGCGCCGTCATTGACGCGATGAGCACGGGCCCGAGTTCGTCGATTGCTTCCGTGCAGTTGCCGTTAGTCGGATCAGGGTGCACAAGAGCCGGACCATAGTCCCTATTTGATCCCATACAGGTCATCCGGTCGTTGCTGATAGTCGTGGATAAAACCTGCTACGGCCGTGTACGAACGTTTCAAGAGCTTGGCGCGCTCGGCAATCGACAGGTCAATGCGTGTGAGAGCAATAACTGCCTCTTCTCGAGTCCACCGCTTCCATTGATTCTGTGCAAGTGGTTGACCATACTTCCCCGCTGTCGGCCGCACTCCCCACGCCCGGAGCCATTTGCCCATTGTCGATTCGTTCAGGTTTAGCGAGGACGCGATATCAGCGATGCTTTCGCCAGCCTCACGACGCTGCGTCGCCTCTAATCGCACGCGCTCTTTGGTCTCCCGAGACGTATACCGCTGAGTATCGTTCGGACTGAGTCCGCGCTTATATCTGGCATAGCATCGCTCGCAAAGACCACGCGCTACTGCGTCACGGTCACACCACACGACTGCACAGATGCTCATACTGGACTCATCGTCGAGAACATGTGTTCAGGATAGCCGAGGCGTGGGACTCAGCGTTTTGAAATACGAATCGTCAGAGCTATTGGCACGGAGGCTCCACACTATGAACTCGATCCGCTCTCTCCGGTATTGATCGACGGTAGCGATTCGGTGATCTCCACAGTGCGCACAGAGACCGTGATGACCTTTTGGAGCAGATCGAAGATGTAGCGGGGATTACCGTGCTCGATGCCCCACTGATTCGGGTCGTTGACGATGCCGGACGCCTTGTCCGTCGTTACCTGGTACTGGCGCATGATCCACTCGATCGCACTGCGCGACCCGAGTTGGTAGCGGTACGCCTCTTCGGGAATACCACGCACAGTGATCTGCGGATTCATGATTAAGGTGTCAGGAGCGTATGCGGCCCTCTTCCCAGCGGGGAATCGCATCTTCTGGACTCGGTAGTAGTCGTCCTGAGCATCCATCGGTGGTTGTTCCCCACCGACGACTTCGAGTGGGTACAGTTCGACGTTTTCATAGTCGGCGTGGAGGTGGAACAGCTCGTCGCCCGCGTGTACGAACGCGCCGAACGACGACGAGGACACGGGAGGGACACGCGGAAGCATTTGCTTCAACTCACCCGCGTACTGCTCACGGTATGCGGGCGAGTGCAACAGGCCGTAGAGGAAGGAGAAGATGTCGTCTTTCGTGACCCAGTCGCCGTATCGTTTGCGCATGAGCTGGTGGAACTCGTTAGTGATGTTGTCGACACGTCGGTAGCCGTCGACGATCTCCTCATCTAGATCCAGAGTTAGGGCGTCGGACTCAACAGCTTCCCAGCTGTATCGAGGGAAGAACTGTCCGGAGTCCAATGTGTGCAGGTCAGGGACTAGCCTGGTGCCAAGTAAGGAAAATTCGTGATGGGAGGAGATCCCGGTGAGATAGAAACCATAGTTGTCATGATTTGCCGTTGGGAAGATATTTGGGAGCTGATACCGGCGGGCATTGAGGGATTGATCGAAGTAGAGATTTGACCTGGTAAAGGGGCGATAGAGTGAAGTGAGAATATGTTCTGACTCGAAAACGTAGCTCCGTCCGCGCCGAAGATCGGCACGAGCGTTCTCGTTCCACGAGAATTTGGTTTTATCTATTTCGGGAGTGGCATCGGTCCCCCCGATCACCGAAAGCTGTCGATCATACTCAGCAATGCTGCGCTCAGCATTACCCGCGAGTGCTTCATGCCCGAAGTTGTACGCCCAGGCGTCTCTCCCGGTCGCTACACCGAGGGAATGGAGAGCGAAGACGTACGGCACCCCAGGCGGTTCGACTCGTTTGCGGTCGCCGAGAATAGGGTAAGACAAGTAGTCTTCGTCTCTCTGGTTGATCCAGTCACCGTGCTGGTTTGGCGTGATGATCCGCCACGGGACCGTATCGAGCATCGATTCACCGACGATCTTCAGCTTCTCCTCGGCGCTGAGGTAGTCACCGATATCGCGATAGTGGATCGTCGCGGGGCCAGCGTGGCTCTTCGTGCGAACGAGGAGGAAGATCGCGACGGTGTTCCTACTTCCCGAGCCGAAAACTTTTCCTCCTTCCCTTCGGCTGGTTTCACCGGCGGTGCGCTGATTTCCCCGAAGGTTAAACACGTAGATCGAGGTGAACTCGTCTGCGAGAGTCTTCCGTACCCCCTTCGCCGTGTTTCCTTCGATCCATCCGCCATTTGTAACGAAGCCAATTACGCCTTCATCACCGATGCGGTCACTTGCCCAACGGATCGCACGCATGTAGGAATCGTAAAGAAGGTTCTGGTTAGTCGCGTCGGTACGTGCGGCAAATGTTTCGCGTATTCGGGCGTCGAGGGTTTGGTACTTGACGTTGGCGTTGTCGTCATTGCCAGAGGTTTGTCCTCTCGAATATGGCGGATTGCCAGCGATGACACGGATGTCGAGCTTCTTCTGAGCCTCTGCTCGAGAATTGTTCGCTGGGAACACGATCTCGTCAGTAAGGTCACCATCTTCAGTAAGCTGGAACGTGTCCGCCAGGACGATTCCATCGAACGGTTTGTAGTCCTCTGCTGCAAGATCGACGTTACGATTCGCCGCATGTAGGTCATGGAACGTCGTCTCGATATTGATAGCGGCGATATAGTACGCGAGCAGAAGTATCTCGTTCGCATGCAGCTCAGACGCAAACTTCCGGGCAAGGTCCGCGGAGTCGATGAGTCCAGACTGCAAGAGACGGACGATAAACGTGCCGGTCCCGGTGAACGGGTCGAGCACGTGCACGCCTTCGTCGCTGATCGAGTGCCCGAATTCCTTCTTAAGCACGTCGTTCACCGAGCGGAGGATGAAGTCGACGATCTCGATCGGCGTGTAGACGACACCCATGGCATCGGCAGCACGGGGGAAAGCGTTCTTGAAGAAGGACTCGTAGAGCTCAGTGATGATCTTCTGCTTGCCCTCGGCATTATCGATACCTGCCGCTCGCAATCGCACCGACTCATAGAACTTCTCTAACGACTGAGCCTCGGAGTCCACGTTCATTGCGGTCAGCGAGTCGACCATCCGGTTCATCACCATTGAAACCGGATTGCGGTCGGTGAATGAATAGTCTTCGAAGAGAGCGTCGAATACCGGTTTGGTGATCATGTGCTGAGCGAGCATTTCGATCGCTCCGTCACTGGTGATCGATTCGTTGAGGTTGCGGCGCAACGCGTCGAGGAAAACTTCGAACTGCTGGGACGCAGCCGTATCGGGGTCATCGACCAGTGCTGTGATCCGTGTGATGTGGGACTGGGCGATCACGGCGATGTCCTTGGCCCACTGGTCCCAGTAGGTGCGTGAGCCGACCTTCTTGACCATCCGTGCGTAGATCGCGTCACGCAGTTCGTCCATTTGCGACAGCCGCAGTTCGAGTGTTCCTTGGGCTCCACTTCCTGAGTCAGCTTCTGACCCCGACTTGGAGCCGGAGTCGTCTTCGTCACCTGGGAAACCGACACCGATGACGTCGATCTTCTTGTCACGGGTCTTGTTCAGCTCGACCTTGTTGACCATTGCGTCGAAGCGTTCGTCGTGGGCACGCAGAGCCTGCAGGACATCCCAAACCACTTGGAAGTTCTTGTTGTCATCGAGCGCCTTCTCCGGGGCAACGCCGGCCGGCACGACAACAGGCAGGATGATGTAACCGTACTTCTTGCCTTTGGCCAGACGCATCACACGACCGACAGATTGGACCACGTCGACGACCGACCGGCGGGGGTTGAGGAACATCACGGCGTCCAGGGAGGGCACGTCCACACCCTCAGACAAACACCGTGCGTTGGACAGGACCCGGCAAGAATTGCCGTCGGTGTCCTCTTTCAGCCACTCGAGGAGCTCGGTGCGTTCCATCGCATTCATCGAACCGTCTACGTGCTTTGCCTCGACGTCGAGCAGGTCATCACGCGATTCATCTTCGTGATTGTCGATGTAGCTGGTGACGACGTCAGTGAATTGATTGGCGACGCGCTTCGAGGACTTGATGTCCTTGGCGAAGGCGACTGCGCGGCGCATTGGTTGTGGGTCGAGGTCGAAAGAATGCTCGACGTCTCCGCGTTTGGCCAGGCCGTTCCAGCAGCCGATCAGTCGCGTCGCATCGTCAAGGGTCAGCTCACCGTCTTGGGCGAAGGCATCCTGCATGGCCTCGCCGACTGTCTCTTGGTTCACTGTGAGGATTAGGACCTTGTAGTCGGTGAGCATGCCCATCTGCACGGCATCTCCGAACCCGAGCCGGAAGAACTCAGGGCCATAGACGTCTTCATCGTCCATCGAGGCGAGAACGGCCTGCGCCTTGCCGGCTTTCGCCTTCGACGCGTCGTCGTAGATACGTGGTGTCGCAGTCATGTACAGCCGCTTGGACGCCTTGAGGTAGTCGCTGTCGTGGACACGGACGAACGCGGATTCTTCGCTGCCGGCTAGGGTCGCGCCGGTGGTCCGGTGGGCCTCGTCGCAGATGACGAGGTCGAACGGTTCGAGACCGGCGATCTTCTGTGCTTGGGCGACGACGTCGATCGACTGATAGGTTGCGAAGACCACCCGCATTCCCTCGCCGCTGGCGCGGTTGTCCTTCATCCGCTGTGCGAGCCGGTTTGGATCCGTCGTCGCTGGTAGTGCCAGGTCGACAACCGAGATCTCTGGAGTATCTTCGTTCGCTTTGCGACCGCGAGTGGCTTTTGCATCCGAGCACACTGCCATCGGCGAGATGCCGACGGCGGTGTTGTTCGACCACTCTCGCAGCGCCTGCGACAGCAGTGCGATCGACGGGACGAGGAACAGCACGCTTCCTCTGGATCCGGCGGTCTCTTCTGCCAGCCGTAGGGAAGTGAAGGTCTTGCCAGTTCCGCAGGCCATGATCAGGCGGCCTCGGTCATTGTCGACGAACCCCTCAGTGACCTGGTCAATGGCAGTGCGCTGGTACGGACGAAGGTCTGATGTACCGGAGAGCTCCAAGACCGTGGGGGTTTCGGGGTCGAACAGGTCCCAGTTGATCCGTGACTGCTCGAAGTCTTCCAATCCGATGCGGCGGACTGGGATCATTTGCTCGCGGATTGCGGCTTCTGCGTTCGCGCCCCATTGGGTCGTGGTGGACACGACGATCCGCTCGGTGAAACCGCCGCGACCGGACGCGGAGAGGAACGTGTCGATGTCAGCTTTAGAGACCCTGTGGGTCGGGTCGTAGAACTTGCACTGGATGGCAACCCTGCCACCGTCGCGGCGCTCGGCGACCAGGTCGATCCCGGTGTCCGGCCCCCACCGCTCTGGCCACTGATCCCACATCCACACCTTCTCAAACTGCTCAGACCACAACGGGTCCGTCTGCAGGAACGACTGAGTGAACCGTTCGAACTTCGTCCCCTTATCGGTCTTCGAGGTCGACGAGAAGTAGAGCTGGTCAAGCAGCTTCAGTGCTGACGATGATGTACGGGAAGCCATGGGTCTAATACTACGTATGAGTGCAGATGAAGTTGAGACAGCGCACTGGAATTCTCGCCGTGCACTAGGAAGTTCTAAGCAGCTGTGGTTTGTGCGGTCTGGTCAGAGGTGAAAAGGACCACGCAACTGCTTCAGATGATCTTCAGGACACCAATCATGAACTGTGGCAGAAATGAATGGCTGTTTGGAATTGGCCACAACTGGGCCGCTAGTGTCAGCGCCTCAGCGCACAATGGCCTCATGACTGAAGATTATGGCACCGCAACGTGGCGCTACTGGCAGAAGATCCAAAACGATACTGGCGTGAGAAGCTCGTTCCGTACTCGTCCACCGGTTCCGGTCCGGACTCGCATCGAGTGGGAGCGAGACGGCACCGAATGGCTCGAGGGGACTGCAACACGGCTCGGGTTCGACGGATCCATCTTCGTCGAGCTCACCGACATCAGGTGCTCAATTATCGGAGTATGGCTACTGCCTGGCGACGTGTGGTGGCCGGGGAAGCAAAGTTCTATTTGAAGTCGTTGCGAGGTTTGAAGGTCCCCGACTGCTCCGGTTTGTAGTTGAAGACTGACTCGCCAGGACGGTATGGTCTGCCCGCGTTTTCACGTTCACGAATCTCGTCTTTTCTCGACCAACGCATTCCGACCCGAACACCTTGTGCGATCACGAGAATGAGTACGACAAGGCTGATGGCCCAGACGATGAGCATGCCGAAGAAGGTTGCCATCATTCGCCCTCGTCGTTGCTGAACGAGACGATCGTCCCGCCCATCTTCTTCTGGATTCCACGAACATCGTCCGTGTTGATCACCCAGTTCTCGCCAGTAAGCCACTCGCCGCCCATTTCGCCAAAGATGGAATCTTTCGTCTCGGCGATGCGGTCTTGGACTGCGTCTCGAGTGAGGTAAGTCGACAGCACCGTATCCGTCCCGCATTCGCCGGACTGCGCAGCACCGCTGACTTTATTGCTCTGGTTCCAGTCGTCGCACTCTCCTCCGGCTTCTACGAAGGCATCCCTGAGCGCCTCGACGTCGTCGTAACTGCCCCCAGACTTGTCGGGCCCGCAGCCTGTGATGATGAGAGTTGTGGCCACAATAGTGGCAAGGAGTTTTTTGGCCATGACTGGATCATAGGATGTTGATGATTCAAGAACCTGCCCACTACCCCATTAGTATCCATTTCGTTATGCGAGGCACTGGTTTACGATTTCAAGCGTTGCAGATGGCTCTTCCGACAAGATCAGTCGGTCCCCACCCGCAACTTTCCGTATAGACCTCTCAACCCCTATTGGACAGCCGATTCGATAGGTAATGTTGAACGTGGATAGATAGAGATCCCATCGGGGCCACGACTCAGAGGCGTGGGGTGCACACCCGAATATCATCCGGCGAATGAAGCGAATAAGCGGGGAGCCGGGGTGCAGTCGACCCCGAAAGTTCCACGCTATGACCGCCTCACGCAACAGCCATGCGACAGACCTCTCTGATGAGTACCAGGAATGGCTGACTTCAACGATCAACAGGTTTCGAGCACCTGGCCCGAACGTCGCTCGACGCCTCGTCGACATCTTGGAACCAGAAGCTGCAGTAGCAGCCGAAACAGAATCGATTGCTGCTTAACTCTCCTGGCTTGCCAATCAACTTCCGTGCAGTACATCGTCGCGCAGGAATGCGCTTGGTCCAACAACTACTCTGTTCGGGTCAAAACGTTGACCGGTGTTCCGCTCAGCTCGGTTGATAGTGATGTCAAAGAGGATTCGGATGATCTCACGCCGGTCCATGAGGTCCGCACTCTTCCAACTGCTCTCAAGATCGCTCTCACTCAGCATCCGGCGGAGGGCAGGTGATGTGATCGTTGCGACCTCAGACTCGCGAAGCTTGTCGATCGCCGTCTCGATGCGGAGGTCCTCCGCAATATACGCACGCTTCGTGATGGTCGGTGGATCTTCCGCTCGCATCGCCTCGAGTTCGTCGCGCTCAGCTTCGAGTTCCGCGATCTGACTAGCGATATCTGGAGCTTTCGCTTCCGACTCGACGCGCTCACGATAGGCTGAAGTCAGGCTCGCTCGAAACCCCGCCGAGGCGAACAGAGCGAGCACTGCGGACTCGATCAAGGCGTCAACCTTCTCTCCCGTCACCGTCACCTTCATACAACCTTCGTGACGGCACACATAGGCCTTCTTCATTCTTTTTGCGTTGACCGCAGCTTTGAGTCGAGCTCCGCACTCTCCGCATTGCGCAATCCCGGTGAGAAGGTGACGAGGCGACGGTCCGCGGGGAATAGACACGGTCAGTCGGGATGGGTCCGTCAGCAGGGCCCTAAGTTTCAACCAAGTTCCGTATTCGACGATGGGCTCCCATTGGGCAGGGCCGATGTCCTTCCCCTGGTGCACGCGTCTGCCGGCAATCGTCGGGTTCAGTAGCAGTTGGCGTAGCGTCGCCCGCTCCCAGAGCGTGACAATGTCCTCGGGCCGCTCCTTCTGAGTCTTCGCTCTCGGCTTTCGGGGACTCGGGACGCCCTGGTCATTAAGCTGCTTACACACTCGTCGTATCGGCACTCCACGAAGAACCTCGTGAGCGGCATCTGCGAGTACCTTTGCTTCGAACAGAAGCTGACCGTGGTCATCGTAGGGAGTCTGTTTGAGCAGTGCGCCACTGGTCGAATCGTAAACGCGTCGGTAGCCGTATGGGAGCCGGCCGTGCGGGGTTCCACGCTGGGCATTGGTGGTCACCGAATCGACGTTGCGCTTCTTCGTCCGACGTCCTTCACTCTCGGCCATCAAGAACATGATTTGGAGCTGGAGTCGATCCGCTTCATCCGCTGGGTCATAACATTTTCCGTCGGAGGCAATGACGACGTTATTGTCTTCAGCAGCGTCCAAGAGGGCCGCGGATTCCGAGGCGTCTCGCGTCGACCGGGACACTTCCCACAGAATCAAGACATCGATCGCCTGTCGCTCGATCAGCTCACGAACCTTCTTGAACCCCGGTCGTTCCCGCGAGCCCCTAGTCGCCCCCATGTTGTCATCACGGATGGGCTTGAGGAGGTCGATCCCTTCTCCCCTGGCCCAACGCTCTCCACGTTCGATCTGCTTGTCCACACTGGTACCAGTGTGCCTGGCATCCTTCGACGCTCGACCGTAAATCACTCCAATTTGGCCCATAACACCAGTATACATTTGCATATACCTAATTAACTGCTCGCCGGGGCGAACATCTCGTCGGCCTTCGTCGTCCCCACCGTCGCCGTCAGCCTCGACGTCGTCGTCCACCTGCGACGGGACCCCACCGGGGTGCGCCGCGTCGACGAAATCTGTGCCGTCCCCGGCGGCGTCGAAGGCGACGTCGTCGAACTCGACACGATCTTCCACTCCCCACACGGACAGCTCGTCCGCGGTCAGGGGTTCGGCCACCTCGGCGAACGATTCGCGGCCATCGGCCGGGATCTGCACGCCATTCTGGAGGCGGCGTGAGCTATTCGCAGTACGCACTGCTCATCGGCGCCTGCCTCGGGGTCGGGCTGCTGCTCATCTGGATGTCGCTGTGGCAGCGACCGGCCGGGGCGAGGACGCAGCGGCGGTGGGTGCGCGAACTCGACGACATGCTCACCGGGGCCGGGTTTCCTCGCCTGCGCCCGGTCCACCTGCTGCTCATCTCGATCGCCGCCTTCTGCGTCGTCGCGGTCGTCGCCACCGTGCTCACCGGTTCGTGGGCGATCGCCCTGTGCTTCGGCCTCTTCGCCTCGTGGCTGCCGCATCGGCTGCTGCAGCACCGTGCGCGCGGTCGCGAAGTGATGCGGCGCGAGCTGTGGCCGGAGACCCTCGACCACCTCAATTCCGGAGTCCGAGCGGGCCTGTCCCTGCCCGAGGCGCTGAGTTCACTGGCTTATCGGGGACCGGAGCCGCTGCGTCCCCTGTTCGAGGTCTTCGCGGAGGAATACCGTGCCAGCGGTTCGTTCGCCCTCGCACTCGAGCGCTTCAGGCAGGTCAGTGCGGATCCGGTGGCCGACCGCATCGTCGCAGCATTGAGCGTCACTCGGCAGGTCGGCGGCAGTGATCTCGGCACCATGCTGCGCGCTCTGGCGCAGTTCGTACGCGATGACGCTCGGACCCGCAACGAACTCTCCGCCCGACAGCAGTGGACCGTCAACGGCGCCCGTCTGGCCGTGGCCGCACCATGGGTGGTGCTCGCGCTGCTGTCCACCCGGCCGGAGACCGCGACGGCCTACAACTCACAGACGGGCCTCATCCTGTTGGCCGCAGGATTCGTCGTATCGCTGCTGGCCTACCAGGCGATGAAGCGCATCGGCAGACTCCCGAGCGAACCGCGGGTCATCGAAGGCTCCTCACTCAGCGCAGCGCACCGCCGCTTCATCAGCGCCGCAGACGAGACCGGCGGGCAGGCGGCATGAGCATCCTCGGCGATCCCCTGTCCGTGCTCGCACTCGGACTGCTCAACGGACTCGCCCTGTGCGCCTTCGTCTTCGCACTGCCTCCCCTGCGCCGTCCCAGCCTGTCGTCGCGGATCGCACCGTACCTGCGCGATCAGGAGTCCCTGGTCGACATCTACGCTCCCCCGACCCCGCGTGCCGAAGGATTCTGGGGACTGGCGAAATCGTGGCTGGTCACCTCGACGCTCTGGGTGACCTCGCGCATCACCACGGATGCGACTCTGCGGCTGCGCATCGACCGCCTCGGCGGGAATGCCACGATCGAACGCTTCCGCATCAACCAGGTGCTCAGCATCCTCGTGGGCATGATCGCCGGCGGAGGGCTGGCCGGTCTGCTGTCGGCCCAGCGCGGATTCTCCCCCATCGTCACCCTCGTCCTCATCATCAGCGGCGGCATCGCCGGCCATGTGTTCAACGATTGGCGCCTCAGCCAGGCGATCAGCCGGCACGAATCCCGCGTCCTCGCCGAGTTCCCCACCGTCGCCGAACTCCTCGCTCTATCTATCACCGCAGGTGAGGGAATCGTCGAGGCTCTCGAACGGGTGTGCCGCACGTGCTCGGGTGACCTCATCGACGAACTCCGGGCAGCCTTGGCCGCCACCCGCACAGGCACTCCTCTGGTCGAAGCGCTCGACGGCATGGCCACGCGCATCGCGATCCCCGAGATCGTCCAATTCGTCGACGGCCTGGCAGTGTCGATGACCCGCGGCACGCCGTTGGCCGAGGTGCTGCGCTCCCAAGCCGCTGACGTGCGCGAACAGTCACGACGACGGCTGCTCGAGCTCTCCGGGAGGAAGGAGATCGGGATGCTCGTACCCGTCGTCGTCTTCGTCCTCCCCGTCACCGTCATCTTCGCCGTCTTCCCGTCCCTGACCGTCCTCGACCTCAGCCCGTGACCGCCGACCCGCGTGCACCGGAGCACGCCGCAGCCCATCGACCGAAGGTCGAACCTGACCCAGATGATCGTCCCGCAGTTCACCCGGAAGAAGGAGACACCATGTTCCGCCAGTTCAGCTACCGACTCATCGCGCTCATATTCGGGCTGATCGCCGGAGCGCCCCATCGCCGAGGTGGCTCCACCCGCAGCGAGGCGACCGACCGTGAGTACGGGACCGAGGCCGATTCCGGCTCGGCCCCTCATCCTGGGGAGGACACCGATTTCGACAGCGAGTACGATCCGCCCGATCGCGGTGACGTGCCCGGTTGGGTTCTCATCACCTTGATGACAGCAGGATTGGTTGTTGCTCTCTGGGCCCTGGCGGGCGAGGCGTTCACCTCGATGTTCCAGGATGCGATGAACAAGGTCCGCGGAGCAGGGTGATCCGAAAGTGGCCGACGACGACGCGTGCTCACCGCCGGGCGATCCAGATGTGGGTCGCACCGATGGTTTGGCGTGCGCCGATACGGGTTCGGCCGTCGCCGAATTCGCGCTCGTCGCCTCGCTGCTGGCGCTCATCCTCGCCGGTGCTCTGCAGATCGGACTCGTCATCCACGTGCGCAACACGGTCATCGACTCCGCCATCGCCGGGGCCCGACAGGCGAGTCTGGCCGACCAAACCGCCCGCGACGGGCAGAGACTCACCGCCGACCTGATCCGCGTGTCCGTCGGCGAGCGCTATGCGCAGAAGGTCACCGTCTCGACCTCCCGCCGAGGTGGGGCCGAGATCGTCGAGGTGCGTGTGCGCACCCCGTTGCCCGTGCTCGGGCTGTGGGGGCCCGCCGAGGTGTGGGATCTGCGGGGTCGGTCCCTCGTCGAGGACATCGACCGTGGCTGACGACGGCGCGACCGATCAGGCGGATGCGAGGTCCGATCGAGCGGATAACGGGACCGATCGGGCGGATTCGGGGGCCGCCGTCGTTGAATTCATCTTCGCCGCGGTCGTCCTCCTCATTCCCGTCATCTATCTCATGCTCGCCCTGTCTCAGCTGCAGGCCGCCAGCTACGCGACCACTTCGGCGGCGATGTCCGCCTCCCGCATCGCCGCTCGGGATGCGAACCCGTCCGAGGCCAGGGCGCAGGCCGTCGCGAGGATGCATTTCGCCGACTTCGGAGTCGACGACACACCGACATCGATCACCTACTCGTGCGCCGGGGCCTGTGGACAGGCCGGTTCTCTGATCACCGCACGTGTCGAAACGAAGGTTTCGCTGCCGGGATTTCCCTTGCTCTTCGGATCCGATCACTCGCCACACATCACTCTGCGGGCCAATCACACCGACGTCGTCGCCACGGGAGGCGAATGAGATGTCGGACGAAGAGCAACTTGAGGCCGGCTCCTCGGCAGATGCGCAACGACAGCCACCGGATGCCGGTTCGATCACGCCGTTGGCCATCGGCTTCGTCGTCATCGCCCTGCTGCTCGCTCTTCTCATCGCAGCCCTGACCGACCTGCACATGGCACGGCGGGAGCTTCAGGGTCTTGCGGACTCGGCGGCGCTGGCGGCCTCGGACTCGTTCGAGCCGGCTCCCGGCGATGATCCCGGCCTCGTATTCTCCCCGCCCGCAGCCGAACGTGCTGCCGGACGCTACCTGGACGCCGTCCCGACCCCGCAGGGGATGCACCATCTGCGGCTGAGTGCGAATGCCGACGGCGCTCATTCGGTCCGGATCCGAATCGAGGCTCGCTACTCGCCGGCCCTGCTCTCGCCCTTCGTCCCCGAACTCATCGATCTTCAGGCCACCGCCTACGCCCGAGGCGCGCTGCGCCTGGACTGACGAAGTCTCGGTGCTCGGGTTCGATCCCGGGCGACTTCGACGCCGATTCCTGTGCATGCTCGCCCCACTCGCGCATGGTCGGTCTGTGGACGAACGGGCCATATCCACAGGCCATGTCAGCGCCCTTGACCCTCCCGAGCGACACGGAGACTCTGTGGTCATGAGAACTCTCGGACTCGTCCATCGCATCGAGACGAACGGAGCAGTCACCAGCAGCAGCGTCGAAGCCGACTCGACCGCACCGGCACTCGACGTCTTCCGCACTGCCTTCGGCCCGAAGCTGGAACCGGAGGACCTCATCGACGGCAACCGGTGCGAGGGCCAGAACCTCGAGACCATCAGCTGGGGTCGGTGGCAGGCTCTCAATCCGATCACGCTCATCGGAGCGATGACTCTGCGCACCGTTGACCGCGCCGAGGCCGAACTGGCACCGGTGTCGGTTCTGGCCGGCCCGGATTCTGGATTCACCCTCGCTGTCGATCCACGCCGAACACACCTGTCACGCCTTGCCCACGCCGACTCTCTCACCATCATCGACCCCTGCCTCTCGCGGACTCCGATGCCGCTGACACTCGATGCCACAAGTTCCCAGGCCACTGTCCGAATAGGCGCAACAGTCCTCGCTCCAGCCCCTGGCACGGCCGTGACGGCTGGGACGACCCCTGGCACGGCGGCAACGGCTGAAACGACCCCGGCCTCGCAGACACCGCAGATCCGCTCCCCGCCGTCGGGTCGCGGCGAGGACATCCACATCGCACCGAAGACGATCGCAGATCCCCAGCCTGCAAGACCACCCCAATGGTGGACCTTCCTCATTCCCATCGGCATCGGCGTGGTGCTGGCCGTTGTCACGAGCATGTGGTGGTTCCTACTCTTCAGCGTCTCTGCACCGATCTCCGGGTACGTCGCCTACCTCGTCGAGAAGAAGCGCTTCACACGAGACAGCGAACAGTGCCTCCGCGATCGTGCCGCCGCCCTCGACGAGGCACGCACCCGACTCCGCGAACTCGAGGCCGGCCATCGCCGCACCGCCTTCGCCTCCTCGGGGCTGTGCTTGGGTTTCGGCGCTGTCCTCAGCGATCTCACCATCGACGAACAGCTTCAAGAAGCCTCTGACCATGTCGACGGTCGCATCGTGCTCGCAGCGATGCCGATCCGCGTCGACCCGATGTCCACCTCGGTGACCGTCAGCGGAGAGTCCGAAGCCCTGCGCACAATGGCATTCGCGTGGCTGTCCGATCACCGATATGACTGGCGGCCCTGCCCCGCACTCGCCCAGCTTCCGGAGCTGGCCGGCACACGATTCGCCGCCGATACCGGTGAGCAGACCGCCCACCCTCTGACCCGAGGCGGCGCCAAGGACGATGCCGCCGTCGACCTCCACCTCGACGACACCACACACCCGGCTCAGCTCACGATGAACGGCCCGCGTCCTGTCGCGACGATCTCGCTGACCGTGGGACCCCTTGCCCAGGCACGCACCACCGCCTCGAGCGCGCCTCGTGGACCGGTCCCCGGTCGGCCGCTCATCGCCACCCTCATGCCCGCAGCCCGCTTCGTCAGCCTGCACCGACGCCGCCACGTCGGACAGGTCCCTCACCCCTGGCCCAACCACGGCCTCGGCGAGCTCTGCGATGATGCTCCCGAGGCAATCGCCTCGCGCTGGCGCCACCCCGCACCGGGGCCGGTCGTCATCGGTCGCGGAGCCGACGGTGACGTCGGTATCGATCTGTTCGCGGATGGGCCACACGCTCTCGTCGCGGGGACCACGGGCAGCGGAAAATCACTCCTCCTCCAGACCTGGCTGCTGTCGATGGCCCTGGCCCATCCGCCTCGGCGCCTGCGATTCGTCCTCATCGATTTCAAGGGCGGTGCCACCTTCGCTCCGCTGCAGGACCTGCCGCACACCGACAGCGTGCTCGACGACTTCGACTCTGGTCTCGCCTTCCGCGCGCTCGTGTCTGTCCGCGCTGAGATCACCCGCCGCGAACGCCTCCTGGCCGCGGGCGGCTGCGCCCATATTCTCGACCTGGCCGAACCGCCACCGCAGCTCGTCGTCGTCATCGACGAATTCCACGCCCTCATGGCCACCCATCCGCGGGCCGCTGACCTGCTCGAACACCTCACTGCACTCGGTCGATCCCTCGGCGTCCACCTCATCCTCGCCACTCAGCGGCCCCTCGGAGTCGTCACCGGGCAGATGAAGGCGAACATCAACATCCGCGTGTGCCTGCGAGTGCGCGACGAAACCGATTCCTTCGACGTCATCGGCACCGACGACGGCGCCCTGCTGCCGGTGGACAGACCCGGTGCCGCCTGCCTGGACACCGGGCTCGGAGTCGCCCGATTCCGAGTCGCCGTCCCCTTCGACAGCGTGTCCCCCGCCGAGGCTGTTCTGCGTCCCCGCGTCCGGACCTGGAACGCCGGACCGGTTCCCAGTCTGCCGGGCGGGGCGAGCGGCGTCAGCGTCGACAACCTCATCACCGCGGCCCAGACGATCGGCGAGCGGGCACGCTCGCCGCAGGTCGTACTCGCACCGCTGCCCGGCCCGGACGACGCGAGCGGCGACGGTACGGGGATCATCGACATCCCCTCCGAGCAGAGGCGGCAGAACTGGACGTATGACCCGGACGTCGACGGGTCGACGATCCTCATGAACGGTGATCCGGAGACCACGGACTCCGTGCTCATCCGCATGGCACGCGCGGCCGCGCCGACACGTCGGATCATCGCCCTCGGCAGGATCGCGTCGGCACTCGACTGGGCCGAGATCAGCTGTGCGATACCGACGGGATGGACGATGCAGTCCGTGCTCGACCACCTCACCACCGGAGCGACCGATGCGACCGCCCCGCCGAGTCTGCTGGTCTGCGGCAACTGGGCGGAACTCATCGATGAGCTCGACCACTACTGGGCCGAGCGGGCAGAGCGGCTGCTCGGACACGGTTCGCGCTCCGGCCTCGTGTTCCTGCTCTCGGGAGCCCGCAATGCGACGAGCAGGAGTTCGCGGTTCTCCACCCAGCTGATCTTCCCTCCGGAGACCGGTGACGACGGAACGAGTCTCGGCCTCAGTCGGCAGCGTTTCGCGGGAACCTGGCCGGAGTTCCGTGCCGTGATCCGAGGCCCCTGTGTGCAGTCAACCGGCAGCGAAGGCGCCGATGTTCAGCTCGTTCAGGATCAGGGTTCTCCGGACGACCCATTCGAGGCCCCGGAGGGCGATCGCGGTGTCACATCTCGCGGTGTCACATCTCGCGGCATCGCACCTCGATGGCGCGGTCTCGACCACGCGGCGAGCACGGTCGTCGAGAGTCTCACTGACTCGGTCGACACCGTTTTCGAACGCGCTGCCCTCCCCATCGGCGTCGATGCCTTCGGTGAGCTCGTCACCTGGGATCCGCAGCGTGATGGCTCTGTGCTCACGGTCCGCGGTTCACCGCAGAGCGGGAAGAGCGAGTTCGCCGCACTGATGCGGTGCCTGGGAACAGTGGTCGTCCACGATGATGCACACAAAGAGGAGGAGCCGCTCGATTGGGATCCCCTCGACGGGCGATTGCACGTGCTCATCGTGCCGACGCGGTTCGCTCCCGGCTACGGGTCTGCCCTGTCGAAAGCGCAGAATCTCGGGCCTCTGCTCGTCATCGGCGTTCACACCCGTCAGGACCTCACCGGCTTGGGTCTGTTCCGGCAGGCGCCGCTTGACGGACTGGCGGGAACAGGATGGTTCGCCACCGAGAATCGTGCCCGAGCGGTGCGGCTCCTCACCGCCGACGAGGGCCGAAGACTGTTCCGCATCCGGTCCGCGGCCGGCACAGTCGCCGGGGATGGACCGCGACAGCCAGCGCGGTCGCGGCCGATCAGCTCAGGTCGGCGGGTGGTCCTGTGAGAGTTTCGTAACGGTAGAGCTCGGTGGCCGCTCCGGTCTCGAGCAGGCGGTCGGCGAGGGCTGAGATCACGGGCATTCCGCTCGTGACCTCGATGACGACATCGGCATCGACCGACAGCCGGGCCAGGAGCAGTTCGGCATCGGCGACTGCCGCGGCGAAGTCTTCACCAGTTGTCTCGGCGTCCTCGCGGGTCTCGAACATCGACCCGAGGATGAGTTCGGTCGGGGCTTCCTCCTCGGCCTGATCGACGACAGCATGACCTGCCCTATCACCGGCGGCGGCTCCAGCACCAACCGTGCCGGCGCCCGGTTCACCGGCCGATGGCACGGTCCCTTCGGTCTCATCGGCTTCCCGCGCATAGGACACGGCGAAAGCGCTCAGCCCACCCGCCTCGGCGGTCCCGGCCGCACCGCCGAGCAGTGCGGCACCATGGGCACCGGCAGCCTCGGAGAGGAAGGCATTGTTGACCTGTCCGATCGTCAGCGGGCCGACGGCATCGTCACGGTTGACTGCGGTGTACCAAGCAAGGAACGCCTTCGTCAGCTTCACCGAACCGGTGGCCACGATCTCGAGGTCCTCCGCCCGGCCGCCTCCGGCCGGAGGCAGGGCACCGGCGGGCACCCGGATCACACGGGTCGTCGTCAGCGGAGTGAAGCCGAGGGCCTGCGCGAAGCCCTCCCCCGTGCTGCCGGCCTGCACTCGGGCTCGCAGGTCGAGGCCTTCAAGCCCGGTGCCACGGGTCTCGGCGCACACGGCTTCGAAGAGCTCACGTCCCTGACCGTGCCCCTGTTCCTCGGCGGCCACCTCGACGTGCACCCAGGCACGGTGAGGGTGAAGAGGGGATTCGGCGATCGCGGCGGCTCCGACGGGAACCTCGGGGACCACCTCGGCGATGACGGAGCGCACCAGCGGAGAATCCGAGGACGGGCGGAACAGTGACCTGGCCATATGACCGGCCGGGGTGGTCGCGTCCGCGAACACCTCGTTCAGGCGCAGATCGTCACCGTCGCTCAGCTCTCGAATGGGCATGTGCTCGCTCCTTGGGCGGTGGGGAACTTGATAATCTTGGCGTCATGACTGACTTAAGCGATCCTACCGCCGCCGCCCGGGCCGCGGCCACGACCATCAACTCCGCCGCCGGGATCGACGCCCATGACATTGCTCTCGTCCTCGGCTCCGGGTGGGGCGGCGCGGCCGACCTCCTCGGCGAAACGATCAGCGAGGTTCCCGCGGCCGAGGTCCCCGGCTTCCACGCTCCAGCCGTCGAAGGGCACGTGGCGATGCTGCGGACCGTGCGGATCGAAGCCAGCGGCAAGCATGCGCTCGTGCTGGGATCGCGCACCCACTACTACGAAGGCAAGGGCGTGCGTGCCGTCGCCCACGGTGCGCGCACCGCCGCTGCCGCCGGGTGCCAGTCGCTCGTGCTCACTAATGGCTGCGGCGGGCTCAACCGGAATTGGGCGGCCGGCACCCCGGTGCTCATCTCCGATCACATCAATCTCACCGGCACCTCGCCGATCGAGGGCGCGAACTTCGTCGACCTCACCGATCTCTACTCCCCGCGGATGCGTCGCATTGCCAAGGAGATCGACCCGACCCTCGACGAGGGCGTCTACGCGCAGTTCCGCGGCCCCCACTACGAGACGCCCGCCGAGGTGCGCATGGCGGGCATCCTCGGCGCGGATCTCGTGGGCATGTCGACGACGCTCGAGGCCATCGCCGCACGTCAGGCCGGACTCGAGCTCATGGGCATCTCGCTGGTGACGAACCTCGCCGCCGGCATCCAGGAGACCCCGCTCTCCCATGCCGAGGTCATCGAAGCCGGAGCCGCGGCCGCCCCGCGCATCTCCCGCCTGCTCGCCGACATCGTCGCGAAGCTCTGAGGCTCCGCGCACTCCCTGCGCCGTTCCGCATTCGACCTCTCCCTCTCCGCGACCTCGCAAAGGACCGAACATGACCCGTGTAGCCGATCGTTTCACCGCCGGATTCGACGCCGAGGTGGTCCGCGCCTGGATCGCCGACGACCCCGATCCGCAGACCGCGACGACCCTGGAGCACATCCTCGCCGAGGCTGAGGCCGGGGATGCGGCGGCCGTGGCCGATCTCGAGGACCGGTTTGCCGGTCCCCTCGTCTTCGGCACCGCGGGCCTGCGCGGGGAGATCGCCGCGGGTCCGAACCGGATGAACCGGGCCGTGGTCATCCGAGCCGCGGCCGGGCTCTCGGCATTCCTCGCCGAGACCGTGGGCGGAGGGTTCCGCGTCGTCATCGGCTGCGACGCCCGCTACAAGTCCTCCGACTTCGCCGCGGACACCGCCGCCGTCGTCACCGCCGCTGGAGGGGTCGCGATCCAGCTGCCCGAACAGCTGCCGACCCCGCTGCTCGCCTTCGCACTGTCCCACCTGGGCGCCGATGCCGGGGTCATGGTCACGGCCAGCCACAATCCGCCGGCGGACAACGGGTACAAGGTCTACCTCGGGCTGCGTCCGCTGCAGGCCATCGAATCCGATCCGGATGCCGCTCTCGCCGGGGCCGGAGCACAGATCGTCAGCCCGGCCGATGCCCTCATCGCCGAGAAGATCGCCGCCGTCGAATCCGTCGTCTCGGTGCCGCGTGCCGAATCCGGGTGGGAGCACCTCGATGAGTCGATCGTCGAGCGTTATCTGGCCCGTATCGACGCGATGGGGGCGCGGGCGAGCGGGGAGCTGTCGATCGTGCTCACCTCCCTGCATGGTGTGGGTGCCGGTGTCGCCGAGGCGGCCCTGACCCGCACCGGGTTCGCCGACGTTTACCCAGTGGCTTCTCAGCAGGCTCCGGACCCGGACTTTCCGACAGTGTCCTTCCCGAATCCCGAAGAGGCCGGGGCGCTCGATGAGTCCTATGACCTCGCGCGTGAGGTCGGGGCCGAACTCATCATCGCCAACGATCCCGATGCGGACCGGTTCTCCGCGGCGATCCCGGATTCGTCGACAGCAGCCGGTTACCGACAGCTGACCGGCGACGAGGTGGGGCTGCTCCTCGGTGAGGATGCCGCGACCCGGCTTGCTGCGGGCACGCATCAGGCTGACCAGTCCGGATCGGGAACTGCTGACGAGACAGCTGCCGGCGTCGCGGAGTCGGCACCCGTCTTCGCGAATTCGATCGTGTCCTCTCGGGGGCTCGCGGCCGCGGCGACGAGCAATGGTTTTGCCACAGTGAACACGCTCACCGGGTTCAAGTGGATCTCGCGCGTGCCCGGACTCGTCTTCGGCTACGAGGAGGCTCTCGGCTACTGCGTCGACCCGGCTGCCGTCCGCGACAAGGACGGGATCTCGGCAGCTGTCACGTTTGCTGCTCTGGCCTCTCGTCTGAAGTCCGAGGGCAGCAGCATTGAGGCCGAACTCGACCGGATCCGGGGACGAGACGGCTACTTCGCCACCGCGCCGCTGTCCTTCCGCCTCGACGACGTCTCGCTCATCGCCACGGCCATGGCGAAGCTGCGCGAGAACCCGCCGGCGACGCTGGCAGGATCCCCCGTGGCCGAGGTCCACGACCTCTCCGCCGGATACGACGGCCTGCCGCCGACCGACGGGATCCTGCTGCTCTCGGAATCGAACTCACGAGTCATCGTCCGCCCATCGGGTACGGAACCGAAGCTCAAGTGCTACCTCGAGGTCGTCGCCGAGCCCTCCGAATTGAACGCCGCATCCGAGGCCGATGCACGAGCGGCGGCAAGCGCGGGAGTGCGACTGCCGGCGACCTCGGCGAGTGCCTCACTCAAACCGGCGCTGGCGGAACGCCTGACGTCGATCAGCACCGAGCTCAAAACCTTCTTCGCCCTCTGATTGCTACCCGACGGCGGCCCAGCAACCTGGCGCCAGGTTGCAGGGCCGCCGTCGGGTAGCAATCAGAGGGATTCTAGGATGGACTTGCTGCCGGACAGGCCCAGGCGGCTGGCGCCGGCGGCGATCATCTCTTCGGCCGCCTCGGCGGTGCGGATGCCGCCGGAGGCCTTGACGCCGAGGCGATCGCCCACCGTCTCCCGCATGAGTGCCACGGCGTGGGCGCTGGCACCGCCGGCGGGGTGGAATCCGGTGGAGGTCTTGACGAATCCGGCCCCGGCGGCCTCGGCGCGGCGGCAGGCCTCGACGATCTGCTCATCGCTCAGCGCTGCCGATTCGATGATGACCTTGACCAGCGCGTCCCCGCTGGCCTCGACGACCCCACGGATGTCGGCCTCGAGCCCGTCGAAGCCCCCGGCGATGGCCTGGCCGATGTTGATGACCATATCGACCTCGGCGGCACCGTCGGCCACCGCGCGCTTAGCCTCGGCCGCCTTGATCTCAGGCTTGACCTGGCCGGACGGGAATCCGACGACGGTGGCCACGACGAGCTCGCCCGGATCGGTGATCGGCAGCATCGACGGGGACACGCAGATCGCGAGCACCCCGAGATCCTTCGCCTCGGCCACGAGCGCTTCGACGTCGGCCGGGGTGGCTTCGGGCTTGAGCAGGGTGTGGTCGATGATCGCGGCGACATCGTTTCGGCTGGTCATGGGTTCCTCCAAGTGAAGTGGTGCGGTGGCTTCAGGGTAGCGGGGTGGCAGGGGCTCAGCTGATCTTCTCGAACACGATCGACTCCGGCACCGAGGCGGCGTCCCCGCCGATCTCGACCGCTGACTCCAGCGCTTCGATCGCCCGGGCGAAACGCTCGGGCGTCTCGGTGTGCAGGGTCATGAGCGGCTGGCCTGCGGTGACGGTGTCGCCGGGCTTCGCGTGGAGTTCGATTCCGGCGACGGCCTGCACCGGATCCTCCTTGCGGGCGCGACCGGCTCCCAGCCGCCACGAGGCGACTCCCACCGACAGCGCGTCGAGCGTGGTCAGCACCCCGGACTCGGGTGCGGTGACGATCTCGGTGTGTTCGGCCACGGGCAAGGCCGCCGACGGGTCGCCGCCCTGCGCTCGGATCATCGCCGTCCACTTGTCCATGGCTCGACCGTCGGACAGCGCGGCGCGCACGTCGACGTCGGACTTTCCGGCAGGGCGCAGCATCTCCTCGGCCAGGGCCACCGTGAGGTCGACGACGTCGGCCGGTCCCCCACCGGCGAGCACCTCGACGGATTCGCGGACCTCGAGGGCATTGCCGACCGTCAGACCCAGCGGCGTGGACATGTCGGTGAGCAGGGCGGAGGTCTTCACCCCGGCGGCCGTGCCGAGGTCGACCATGGTCCGCGCCAGCTTCTGTGCCTTCGCGAGGTCCTTCATGAACGCACCCGAGCCGACCTTGACGTCGAGGACGAGTCCGCCGGTGCCCTCGGCGATCTTCTTCGACATGATCGACGAGGCGATGAGCGGAATGCAGTCGACCGTCGAGGTGGTGTCGCGCAGGGCGTAGAGCTTCTTGTCCGCCGGGGCCAGTCCGGATCCGGCCGCGCAGATGACGGCGCCGATGTCCTCGAGCTGGGTCAGTATCGCGTCGTTGCTCAGCCCTGCCTGCCACCCGGGGATGGACTCGAGCTTGTCCAGGGTCCCGCCCGTGTGGCCGAGGCCGCGGCCGGAGAGCTGCGGCACGGCGACGTCGAAGACGGCGACGAGCGGGGCCAGGGGCAGGGTGATCTTGTCCCCGACTCCCCCGGTCGAATGCTTGTCGGAGGTCGGGCGCGACAGCGTCGAGAAGTCCATCCGCTCGCCGGAGGCGATCATCGCCTGCGTCCAGTCGGCGATCTCGCGCGGTTCCATGTCGTTGATGAAGATCGCCATGGCCAGCGCGGCCATCTGCTCATCGGCGACGGCCCCGCGGGTGTAGGCGTCGATGACCCAGTCGATGTGCTCCCTGCTGAGCGCCTTCCCGTCACGTTTGGTCGCGATGACGTCGACGGCGTCGAATGCCTCTACTGTCACAGTCTCATTCCTTCTCTGTCATCGTTCGTTTGCCCGCTGAGGTTATGCTCCCACCCGCCGAGGTTGGGCTCCCCGCCGAATACGACCGTCCACCCGTCCCCACCCGCCGAGGCGGTGCCACGGTCACGGACAGCCGCCTCGGCGGAGGTGGAGTCGTCAGTGCTTCGCGGTGTGGGCCGCGTCGGAGGCGTTCAGATGGTCGGGTCGGAACGCTTCGGGCAGGACCACGGACATGGGGGCGCGTCCGCTGGGCATATTGAGCACGAGGTCATCACCGCCGTGTTCGAACAGCAGCTGCCGGCAGCGTCCGCAGGGCACGAGGGTGTTGCCGTCCCCGTCCACGCAGTCGAAGGCGACGAGCCGTCCTCCACCGGACATGAACAGATCGGATACGAGCGAGCATTCGGCGCACAGGGTCACGCCGAAGGAGGCGTTCTCGATGTTGCAGCCGCTGACGATGCGCCCGTCGCACACGAGCGCGGCGGCGCCCACGGAGTACGACGAGTACGGCACATAGGCCTTCGCCATCGCCCGCTTCGCCTCCTCCCGCAGCAGCGACCAGGTGCCCTCGCTGAGCTCATCGGGGCTGACCGGGGTGGGTTCGTCGCTCCAGACGTGCTCGGAGGCCTCGTGCTCGGATGCGTCGGTGTCGGGGACAGTCATGGGGATACCTCTTCCTTCAGGGTGTGACTGCTGGTATGTCGAGGGGGTGCCGCAAGATCTCGGGCGGACCCGGTCGGCCGGGTCCCACGGTGGGATTCATCCCATCGCCGAGGTGGGGCTCATTTCACGTAGGGAACACCTTCCGCAGCGGGCGGGCGGACCCGGCCGACGAAGCCGGCGACGGCGAAGACGGTGACGATGTAGGGAAGCATGAGCAGCAGCTCGTTGGCCACGGGCGTGCCGATCGACTGCAGCGTGTTGCCGAGGCTCTTCGAGAAGCCGAACAGCAGTGCCGCCAGCAGCGCCCCCTTCGGGTTCCACTTGCCCAGAATCATCGCGGCCAGGGCGATATAGCCCTGTCCTGCCGACATCTCCTTGCCGAAGGCCAGCCCGGAGCCGACCGTGAAGAAGGCTCCGCCGAGTCCGGCGATCGCACCGGCCATGAGCGTGTTGCGCACGCGTGTGAAGTTGACCTTGATGCCCACGGTGTCCGCAGCCTTCGGGTGCTCGCCGACTGCCCGCATCCGCAGACCCCACTTCGAGCGGAACACGAAGATCTGCAGGGCGATGACGACGACGTACATGATGTAGACGAGGATGTTCTGGTCGAACAGCACCCGTCCGAGCACCGGAATGTCCGAGAGCAGCGGGATGGGCAGGTTCGGCAGCTTCTGGCGCGCGTTCCACAGTGCGGGGTCCTCGGTGAGCACCGTCGAGTAGAGGAAGCTCGTCAGTCCGACGACGAGGACGTTGAGGACGACGCCGATGATGATCTGGTTGACCCAGTACTTCACGGCGAAGAACGTGAGGATCACGGCGACCAGTGCACCGGCGATCGGCGCGGCGAGCAGCCCCGCGTACGGGTTCTTCACCACCGAGGCGACGACGGCGGCGAGGAACGCACCGGCGAGCAGCTGGCCCTCGATGGCGATGTTGATGATGCCGGAGCGTTCGCCGACGAGGCCGCACATGGCACCGAAGATCAGCGGCACCGACAGTGCCAGGGCCCCGGCGAGCAGGGTCGTCAGCGGGATCACGCCGCCGGAACCGCCGCCGGCCCAGGCGAGGAAGGAGATGACGAAGAGGACGCCGAAGAGCATCGGGAACCACGAGCCGACGCTGATGCGCTTGACGCCCAAGTAGATCGACGCCGCTGCCATGACGACGAGCAGGATGCCCAGGGTCAGTCCGGCCGCGGTCGAGGACACATTGATATCGGGGATGGCGAAGAAGTCTCCGCCGGTGGCCACCCGGAAGGTCGTCTCACCGTCCCGGCCGATGAGGCCGAAGAAGACGAAGGACACCAGGGCGAGGATCGAATACACGATCGGGAACTTCCAGGCGATCGGCGCCACGGCCTTGACCTGGGTCGAAGGGATGTTCTCCACGGTCTGAGCGGTCATCTCAGTCCTCCTTCCGCTTGAGCACCGGCGTGGGCAACCGGAAGATCGACCTCACCAGGGGCGGGGCCGCGATGAGCAGCACGATGACGGACTGGACGACGAGGACGATGTCGATCGGCGTTCCCGTCTGCGACTGCATGAGGTAGCCGCCGGCCTTGAAGGCGCCGAACAGCAGACCGGCGAGGAACGTCCCCAACGGCTTCGACCGGCCCAGTAGGGCCACGGTGATGGCGTCGAATCCGATCGAGCCGCTGATGCCTCCGGTGAGCTTGAACTCGGTGCCGAGCACCTGCGCAGCTCCGCCGAGTCCGGCCAGGGCACCGGCGACGATCATGACGAGGATGGTCACCTTCGACACGGAGATGCCTGCGGTGCGGGCCGCGTGCGGGTTCGCACCGACGGCCTTGAACTCGAAGCCGATGGTCGAGCGCTCGAGCAGCCACCACACGAAGATCGCGGCGAGGATCGCCAGCACGAATCCGAAGTGGAGACGGAACGGCGCCGGCAGCAGCAGGAACATCTGCGCGGAATCGTCGACGACGCGCGACTGCGGGTTCGCCGAGGTGGTGTGGGTGAACCAGTTCTGCTTGAGCAGGTATCCGAGCGCATAGCCGGCGATCGAGTTGAGCATGATCGTCACGATCACCTCGTTGGCCCCGGTGCGTGCCTTGAGGACACCGGCGATGCCGGCCCAGATCGCTCCGCCGATGATGCCGCCGAGAGCGGCCACGAGCATGTGGACGACCGGGGGCAGCGGCAGCGCGTAGCCGAGGAAGCCGGCGATGGTCGCGCCGAGGATGACCTGGCCCTGTCCGCCGATGTTGAACAGTCCGCAGCGGAAGGCCAGGGCGATGCCGAGGCCGGTGAGGATGAGCGGGGTGCCCGAGACCATCGATTCGGTCAGCGGGCGGATCGCGCGCTCGGTCGTGCGTGCGTCCCAGTCGAAGACGGCACCGCGGAACAGTGCCGAATACGCTTCACCGACGGTGGAGAAGAGGGTGGCGAAGAAGTCGCCGGGAGCGGCGAAGAAGTTCTCCGCGGCCGCAACGACCTCCGTGTTCGACACGGCGATGAGAATACCGCCGAGCAGCAGTGCGAGCACGATCGCCAGCAGCGAGACGAGCCAGGACCCGGAGAGGATCTCCTGCAGCAGGTTCTGCTCCTTGCCGTCCTCGGCCTCGACCTCCGGCGGTGGTGCCGGTGATGGTGCCGCCGGTGAGGTATCAGTCGTCATTCGGTCTCCTCCGCCGAGGTGGTGGCTGAGTCGTCGTCGGCAGCCGGTGCCGCTGTGGCGGCTGGCTGCGTTTTCTCGGTGGCGTCGGTCGTCGAGTCCGCGGTCGCGGCCAGTGCCTCGTCGGCCGGGACGCCGGCCATCATCAGACCGAGCGCCTCCCGCGAGGTCTCGGGCCCGACGATGCCGACGATGCGGCCGGAGTACATCACGGCGATGCGGTCGGCCAGCCCGTAGACCTCGTCGAGTTCGGTCGAGACGATGATGCAGGGAGTGCCGGCGTCGCGTTCGGCGATGACGCGCTTGTGCACGAATTCGATCGATCCGACGTCGAGGCCGCGAGTGGGCTGGCTGGCGATGAACAGGCGCAGCTCACGGCCGAGCTCGCGGGAGAGCACGACCTTCTGCTGGTTGCCGCCCGACAGTGTCGAGATCGGGTCGACGACGCTGCCGAGGCGGATGTCGAACTCGTCGACCTTGCTTCTGGCCTCGGCGGTGATGACCTTGGGTCTGAGGTTGAGGCCTTTGGCGTAGGGCTGGCGGTCGTAGACGTCGAGGATCATGTTCTCGCGGATCGCGAATTCGGCGATGATCCCGTCGGTCGAGCGATCCTCGGGGACGAAGCCGATACCCGCGCCGAGGCGGTCCTTGACGGATTCGCCGACGAGGTTCTTCCCGTCGAGGGTGATCGTTCCCAGGCGGGGTTCGGTCAGCCCGATGATCGTCTCGGCGAGTTCGGTCTGTCCGTTGCCCTGGACACCGGCGACGGCGAGGATCTCGCCGCGGCGGACATCGAAGGAGACATCGTCGACGACGACGTTCTCGGCTTTGTCGACGACGGTGAGCCCGCGGACCTGGAAGGTCGCGTCACCGGGGTCGGCGTCGTCCTTCTCCGTCGTCAGCGACACGGCACGGCCGACCATCTGGCTGGCCAGTTCGGTCTCGGTCGAGTCCGGGGAGGCCTCGCCGACGATCTTGCCGCGCCGGATGACGGTGATCGAGTCGGCGATCGCGCGGACCTCACGCAGCTTGTGGGTGATGAAGACGATCGAGGTGCCCTGCTCCTTGAGCTGGCGCATGATCGAGATCAGTTCGTCTGTCTCCTGCGGGGTGAGCACGGCGGTGGGCTCGTCGAGGATGAGGATCTCGGCATCGCGGGACAGGGCTTTGATGATCTCGACCCGCTGCTGGGCTCCGACGGGCAGATCCTCGATGAGGGCATCGGGATCGATATTGAAGTTGAAGCGCGAGGAGATCTCGATGACCCGCTTGCGCGCCTCTTTGATGTCGAGGAGGCCCAGGTTCTTCGTCGGCTCGTAGCCGAGCGCCACGGATTCGGCGACGGTGAACACGGGCACGAGCATGAAATGCTGGTGGACCATGCCGATGCCGGCGGCCACGGCGTCTCCGGGGCCGGCGAACTTCACCGGCTCGTCGTCGATGAGGATCTCTCCCCCATCGGCGTCGTAGAGTCCGTAGAGGACGTTCATCATGGTGGACTTGCCGGCGCCGTTCTCACCCAACAGGGCGTGGATCTCGCCCGGTTCGATGGTGAGATCGATGTGGTCATTGGCCACGAACGATCCGAACACCTTGGTCATCCCGCGAAGCTCGAGTTTCACTGCTCCCGGTTCTCCTCACAAACTTGAAGACTGCAGGGCCGAAGATCTCCGGCCCTGCAGTCTAACCGATGACCTTATTTCGGCGTGCTCTCCGACTCGACGGTCAGTGAGCCGTCGATGATCTGCTTCTTGAGATCCTCGACCTTCTTCTTCACGTCTTCGGGAACCTCGTCGTCGAAGTCGTGGTACGGGGCCAGTCCCACACCTTCGTTCTCGAGGGTGCCGATGTAGGGCTCGTTCGTGAACTTGTCCTCGCTGCCTTCCTTGATGGTGTCCTCGACCGCGTTCGCGATCTCCTTGACCACCGAGGTGAGGATGATGTCGCCGTATTCGGTCGACTCGTAGCCGTCGGAGTCGACCCAGATGAGCTTCGTGTCTCCGGCGTCCTTCGCGGCCGCGGCGGCACCGAGGCCGACGGGACCGGCGACGGGCATGATGACGTCGGCGCCCTGGGAGATGAGCTGCTTGGTCAGCTCCTGACCCTGGCCCTGGTTCTCGAAGTCACCGGAGAACGAGCCGTCCTGCTTGTCCTTGTTCCAGCCCAGCAGCTTGACGTCCTTCTTGTTGTCCTCGTTGAACTTGTCCACGCCATCGGCGAAGCCGTCCATGAAGATCGTCACCGACGGGATCTGGATGCCGCCGAAGGTGCCGACCTTGCCGGACTCCGACGAGGCCGCGGCGACATAACCGGCGAGGTAGGCGGCCTCGGCGGTGTTGAAGACGACGGGCTTGGCGTTGTCGACGGTCACGGGCTTGCCGTCGGCATCGGAGAACGTGGAGTCGATGAGCGCAAAGTTGAGGTCCGGGTTCGCTTCGGCGGCTTCCTGGATCGTGTCCTCGAGGAGGAATCCGACGCCGAAGGTGAGGTTGCAGCCGGCCTGAACCATGTTGTCGACGTTCGGCTTGAAGTCCGCATCGCCCTGCGACTCCGCGTCCTTCTCTTCGATGCCGAGGTTCTTCTTCGCGTTCTCCATCCCCTGCTTACCGGACTGGTTGAACGACTGATCGTCCCAACCGCCGGAGTCGGAGACCATGCAGGCGAGGTAGTCTTCGGCGGAGTCTCCGCCCCCTCCCGAGCCACAGGCCGAGAGAACCAGGGCAGATGCGGCGATCATCGACACCGCGGATGCGAGCTTCTTCACGTTTTCTCTTTCCTCTTACCGACAGCGGACACGGTCGAGGCCCCTATCTGCCCCTGCCGAAGATGTGAAACCACTGGACGATCTGTCATATTTTGGTGAGTTTCGGTCAGTCTAATGCACTTCCGAGTCCTCGGAAGCTCCGCTAGCAGGTCAATCACGGACACCGATACGAAAACGCAATAAACCGTCACGGCGGGGGCTCGTCCGTCCGAAATGCGAACGCTGACCAGGCCATCTTTGAGACGCGAACGACCTGAGCCAGGTCGGGCTGCGAGCACGGACGTCCACGGACGGCGAGCGCATCCGCGTGAAGGGCTCAGCGTCCGAGTGAACTAGGCTTGAGGGCGTTATGGCACATCTCCTCGGGGCCGAAGCCCTGCACCTCGAATACCCCACTCGCGTCGTCTTCGACTCCGTGACACTCGGCGTCGAGACCGGCGACATGATCGGCATCGTCGGCCGCAACGGCGACGGCAAGTCGAGCCTGCTCGGCATGCTCGCCGGCACGGTCGAACCCGACTCCGGTCGCGTCACCTACCGCGGCGGGCTGCGTCTGGGCATGCTCGGCCAAAGCGATGACCTCGATGACGCGGCGAGCGTCGGCTACTCGGTTGTCGGGGACGCCGCCGATCACGAGTGGGCCGCTGACCCACGTGCCCGCGACATCATCTCCGGCCTCATCTCCGACCTCGACTGGGATGCTCCGGTCTCCAGCCTCTCCGGCGGTCAGCGTCGCCGAGTGGCCCTGGCGGCCCTGCTCATCGGCGACTGGGATCTGCTCATCCTCGACGAGCCGACGAACCACCTCGACGTCGACGGCATCGCCTGGCTGGCTGAGCACATGCGCCGGCGGTGGCCGAAGAACTCCGGCGCACTGCTCCTGGTCACCCACGACCGCTGGTTCCTCGACGAGGTGTGCACGAAGACCTGGGAGGTCCACGACCGCATCGTCGAACCCTTCGAAGGCGGGTATGCCGCCTATGTCCTCCAACGCGTCGAACGTGACCGGATCGCCGCGGCCACCGAGGCCAAGCGTCAGAATCTCATGCGCAAGGAGCTCGCCTGGCTGCGCCGTGGTGCCCCGGCGAGGACGTCGAAGCCGAAGTTCCGCATCGAGGCTGCCAACGAGCTCATCGCCGATGTGCCCGAGGTGCGCAATCCCATCGAGCTGAAGAAGATGGCCACCGCCCGGCTGGGCAAGGACGTCGTCGACCTGCTCGACGTGTCCAAGCACTTCGGGGACACCACGATCCTCGACGATGTCACCTGGCGCATCGGCCCCGGCGAGCGCACGGGCATCCTCGGTCCCAACGGTGCAGGCAAGTCGACCCTGCTCGGACTCGTCGCCGGCACCCTCGACCCTGATTCCGGACGGGTCAAGCGCGGCAAGACGGTGCAGATCGGCGTCCTCGACCAGCAGTTCAAGGACCTCGCCCGCATCGCCGAGGACCGGGTGAGGGAGGTCCTCTCCGAATCGAAGACGTCGTTCACGATCGAGGGCAAGGACTACACGCCGGCCCAGCTGCTCGAGCGGCTCGGCTTCGCCAAGGAGCACCTGTCCGCTCGGGTCAAGGAACTCTCCGGTGGACAGAAGCGTCGCCTCCAGCTGCTCTTGCTGCTCATGGCCGAGCCGAACGTCATCATCCTCGACGAACCGACGAACGACGTGGATTCGGACATGCTCGCGGCGATGGAGGACCTCCTCGATTCGTGGCCGGGCACCCTCATCGTCGTCTCCCACGACCGTTACCTGCTCGAGCGCGTCACCGATCAGCAGTACGCGATCCTCGATCACGGCCTGCGCCATGTGCCCGGTGGGGTCGAGGAGTACCTGCGCCTGCGCGCCGAGGCGGCCCGCTCCGGTGGTTCCGCATCGAACCGTTCGAGTGCGGGCTCGGGTCGGAACGGGGCTTCCGCGGAAGCCGACGTGGCCGGTTCCGGTGGGGCCGCCTCGGCGAACGGGGGATCCGATGCCGGGTCCAAGCTCACCGGCGCCGAGGCACGCGCGACGAAGAAGGAACTCGCCTCGATCGAGCGGCGGATGGACAAGCTGAACACGCAGATCGCTGCCAAGCACGAGGAGATGGCCGCCCACGACCAGACGGACTTCGAAGGATTGGGTGCGCTCACCTCGGCGATCCGAGAGTCCCAGGACGAACTCGACGAACTCGAGATGCGCTGGCTCGACGCCACCGAGGCGCTGGAGGCCTGAGTCCGGACGACGAGCGGCGTGAAGGTGAGTCCGAAGCGGGAGAGAGTGGACGATGACGGATGAGGGCCGGTTCCGTGAGCTGCTTGAGGCCGAGCGGGCCGATGCGCAGTCGCTGATCAGCCGGCTGACGCGGGGCATCGATGAGGTCTCGGCCGCTCAAGAGGGCGACAACAGCGATGACGAGCACGACCCGGAGGGGGCGACGCTGGCCTTCGAACGGTCCCAGGCCGCGACCCTGCTCGAACAGTCACAGGATCGGCTCGATGAAATCGCCGAGGCTCTGACCAGGCTCGATGAGGGACGATTCGGTGTCTGCACGAGCTGCGGCACGCACATTGCACCGGCACGGTTGGAGATCCGCCCGTATGCGGCGCAGTGCGTCGACTGCGCGGCCCGCGGCTGACCCTCGGAGCGGCCGAGACACATCGCCGGGGTGGGTGCCGGGCTCGCCTGACCACCTCGGACCTTTATCGTTATCGGGCCATGTGCGGTAATGTATCGGCGTGTCAACACGGGATTATCGCATCGACCGCGCCAAGGGGATCCTCATCTTCACGGTGGTCCTCGGGCATCTGCTCGCACGGACGGGACCGTGGGAGTCTCCGATTCTCGGCGCCCCGATGTACCTCATCTACTCGTTCCACATGCCGGCCTTCGTCTTCCTCGCCGGCATCACGGCGAAGTCCAACCGACTCGCAGAGCGGGTGCTGACCTACTTCGTCCTGCTGGCCACGGTGCTGCCGCTGATGTGGGTGTGGATGTGGGCATTCGGGCTCAATCCCGACTACGAATTCCTCCGGCCGTTCTGGTACACGTGGTTCCTGCTCTCCATGGCGTGGTGGATGATCACGGTCCCCTTCATCGAACGCTTCCCGCGCACGATGCTCGTCGCCTCACTCGTCGTCGGGCTCTTCGGCGGAATGCTGCCGATCCTCGACACCGAACTCTCCGCGGCGCGGACGATGGCGTTCTGGCCCTTCTTCGTCATCGGCAAGCTCTACGGCAAGCAGATCATCGGCTGGGCAGGCAGCCTCGCGATCTGGCAGAAGCTCGGCTTCAGCATCGCGGCCCTCGGGGTCGTCGCATACTTCTACCACGACCAGGTCGATTACAACTGGCTCTACGGCAGCCTCAACTTCGCGCATTTCAAAGTCGGCGTGCCCGAAGGTGTGGGTCTGCGACTCATCATGGACATCGGCGCACTCCTCATGACATTGGCGCTCCTGTCGTGGCTGAGCAATACGAAGGACACGCTTGCCAAGATCGGCAGGAACAGCCTGGCCGTCTATGTTCTCCACGGCTTCGTCGTCCGCGGCCTGCAGCCGGTCCTCGACGACAGCCGCAATGTGCTCCATGACGCCATCGTCCTGCTCATCTGCGTGGCGCTTGCTGTGGTGTGGACGGGGCTGCTGTCCTGGTCGCCGTTCGAGCGGGCTCTGCGCTGGTGGACCTCGACCATCACGGGCCTCCTCCTCAAGCCGTTCCCGTTCCTGCGGCGAGAATCCAGTGGTTCGGGCGGACGCAGCGCGGAGGGTTCGGGCGCAAGAAGTGCGACTGCGGGCGGCGCGGTCGCGGGCGGCGTGCAGTCCTATTCGAATGACGGCTATGCGCACCCTGGTGACGCATACGCCGAGGGCGACGGCCCGAGCCGACTCGGCTTCGGGGTCCAGCCGCTGCCTGGTGCCGGCTATGACCACTCCGCCGGCTACGAGCAGACCATCGGCCAGCCCTCCGGCCATGGTCAGTCCGCCGGCTGCGGCCAGCCTTCCGTCGACGACCATCAGCCGATTCAGCCGGGCTTCACCTCCCCTGCCCAAGTCGAGCAGTATCCGCTGCCGGGCACACATCAGGTACCGCAGAACAACGCCACATACGAGACCACTCAGGAGGTGCCCGCCGACGCCGCACAGCGTGCCGTGCGGTACCGCCGCCTGCCGGTCTATCTGAGCACCCCGCCCGACGACGAACGCTGACTCGCCCTCTCAAGGCTGTGACGTCGGAATATGTCATTGTGACGGACATCGCCGCAGCGATTGATGGTGTGATTCTGTGGTCTGGGTCGCCACCCGGACATGGACGATCCCCCACCATCGAATCGGAGAGCACCCATGACCGCGACAAACGCACTGACCCAACGCCTCGACGCGGGCCCCGTGATCTGCGCCGAAGGCTTCCTCTTCGAGCTCGAGAAGCGCGGCTACCTCTCGGCCGGCGAATTCGTCCCCGAGGTGGCCCTCGAGTTCCCCGATGCTCTGCGCAGCCTCCACGTCGACTTCCAGCGCGCCGGCTCGGACATCGTCGAGGCCTTCACCTACAACGGTCACCGCGAGAAGATGCGCGTCATCGGCAAGGAAGACCTCCTCGAGCCGCTCAACCGCTCGGCCCTGCAGATCGCCCGGTCCGTTGCGGACGGCAAGCCCGGGAACTTCATGGCCGGTAACATCTCGAACTCGAACATCTGGGACCCCGCCGACGAGGCCAAGCAGAACGAGGTCCGCTCGATGTTCGCCGAAATGGTCGGCTGGGCCGTCGAGGAAGGTGCCGACCTCATCATCGGCGAAACCTTCTATTTCGCCGGTGAGGCCATCGCCGCCGCCGAGATCGCCAAGGCCAGCGGCCTGCCCGTCGTCCTCACCCTCGCACCGATGGCGTTCCAGGAGATGGCCGACGGAGTCGGGATCGTCGAGACCGCGCAGAAGCTCGAGCAGCTCGGCGTCGACGTCGTCGGACTCAACTGCTTCCGCGGGCCCGCGACGATGCTCCCGTGGCTGAAGCAGATCCGTGAGGCCGTGTCCTGTCACGTCGGCGCCCTGCCGATCCCCTACCGCACCACAGCCGACGAGCCGACGTTCTTCAACCTCTCCGATCCCCGCGCCGAGGTGGCCTCCCCGCACGGACGCACGTTCCCGACCGCGCTCGATCCGCTGCAGACCAACCGCTACGAGATCGGCGCGTTCGCCAAGGAAGCCTACGGACTCGGCGTCAACTACATCGGCGTGTGCTGCGGGGCGACCCCGATGCACATCCGTGAGGTCGCCGAAGCCGTCGGCCTGACCACCGACGCCAGCCGGTTCTCCGAGAACATGCGCAACCACTTCATGTACGGCGACAACGAACGTCTCGCCGAGAACGTCGTCGCCCTCGGCGACACCGCCTGAGGCTGGGCGACACCGCCTCGCAGCGCAGCATCCCTCACCGGCAGCTGCTCTACATACACTCAGCGCCATAACCTCTCGTTGGAACGGGAGGTTATGGCGCTGAGTGTGTGTGTTGCGGTTACCTGTAGGACGTGACGCGGGCGACGACGCCCGCGGCAGGCGGTGTTGTCGACTGCGAACGTCGCCGACGCTCAGCCCTGGGGCGTCACGCCGATCGAGTCGAGGGCGGCTTCGAGGCGGGCGACCGTGCCGTCGATGTCACCGAGCTTGTCGAGACCGAACAGGCCGATGCGGAAGGACGAGAAGTCCTCGGGTTCATCGCACTGCAGCGGCACTCCCGCAGCGATCTGGACCCCGACTTCCTTGAAGTCGGCTCCGGTGGCCAGCTTCGGGTTGTCGGTGTGGACGACGACCACGCTCGGCGAGGCGAACTCGTCCGAGGCCACCGAGGGCAGACCGCGATCGGCGAAGACCCGCCGCACGCGTTCTCCGAGCTCACGCTGCGCCGATTCGAGTTTGTCGAAGCCGCGCTCCTCGGTCTCGCGCATGAGTTCGACATTGTGCGTGAGCGCATCGGTCGGCATCGTCGCGTGGTACGGGGTCCGCCCCTCCTCGTAGTCGTCGGCGATCGACAGCCACTTCTTCAGGTCCATCGCGAAGCTCGTCGACGTCGATGCTTCGACCGCGGCCCGACCGGCCGAGCTCAGCATGACGTAGCCGGCGCAAGGCGAACCGCTCCAGCCCTTCTGCGGAGCGGAGATGAGCACATCGACGCCGAGGTCGGTCATCGACGCCCACATCGCACCCGAGGCGATGCAGTCGAGGACGAAGAGGCCACCGACCGAATGCACGGCCTCGGCGACGGCCCGGACGTAGTCATCGGGCAGCAGCATCCCCGAGGCGGTCTCGACGTGGGGAGCGAATACGACGTCGGGCTTCTCGGCCTCGATGGCGGCGACCACCTCGGCGACGGGGGCCGGTGACCATGCCGACTGGTGCTCGGAGCTGTCGGCCGAGGCCTTGAGCACGGTCGTCTCCGACGCGATGGCTCCCGCGTCGAGGATCTGCGACCAGCGGAAGGAGAACAGACCGTTGCGCACGATGAGCGCCTTCTTGCCGGTGGCGAGCTGGCGGGCCACCGATTCCATCGCGTAGCTGCCGCCGCCGGGGACGATGGCCACGGACTCGGCGTCGTAGGCCGAGCGCAGGATCCTGGTGATGTCCTGCATCACGGACACGAACCTCTTCGACATGTGGTTGAGCGAGCGGTCGGTGAAGACCACCGAGTATTCGAGCAGGCCGTCTGGGTCAACATCTTCGTGTGGCAAAGTCATGGTTCTAACATAGCCACTCATTCGGCATTCCGGCCACCGGCGTCGCGGCATGAGACCGAATCGACCGTCGCCGAGGCGGCCCGACGCCGGTCTCGCCCCTGACCGGGGCGACCCGGACGCTCACATCCCCGTCGCCGAGGCGGCTGACCGTTCAGATTTCGACTTCGCTGCGATCCCCCGACCACAGAGTATGGAAGACTCCCGGACGGTCCTTGCGCGCATACGTGTGAGAGCCGAAGCGGTCCCGCTGCGCCTGGATCAGCGCCGCACTGCCGGCCTCGGTACGCAGCCCGTCGTAGTAGGCCAGGGTCGAGGTGAGCCCGGGCACCGGAATCCCGCGGCCGATCGCACGGATCACAGTCGAGCGCAGAGCATCCTGACACCGTCCGGCGACGTCGCGGACATAGCCATCGGCGAGCAGGGTCGCAGCCCGGGCCTCGGTGCCGTAGGCGTCGACGATGCGATCGAGCAGGCGCGCCCGGATGATGCACCCGGCCCGCCAGATGGAGGCGAGCTCGCCGAGGTCGACCTCCCACCCGTGTTCGTCCGCACCGGCCGAGATCTCGTGGAAGCCCTGCACGTAGGCCATCACCTTGCCCAACAGCAGGGCCCGTCCGATCTCGTCGATGCGTGCCGCACGCTCGTCACCGTCCGGAACAGTCGTCACAGCGACAGTGCCGCCGTCGGCGGGGACGGCGTCAGTATGGGGGCGCGGCCCCTCGAGCCGCCTGCCTTCGGCGCGCAGATCGGCCGCGGATGACAGAGAACGGGAGAAGACCGCCTCGGCGATGGTCGGCACCGGAACCCCGAGGTCGAGGCCCGCCTGCGCTGTCCACGCACCGGTGCCCTTGGCCTTCGCCGCGTCGGCGACAATGTCGACGAACGGCCGCCCCGAGGCGGCGTCGACGTGGGCCAGCACATCGGCGGTGATCTCGACGAGGTAGGACTCGAGCTCGGTGTCGTTCCAGCGCGCAAACACCTCGGCGATCTCCGTCGGGGCCATCCCGAGACCGTCACGCAGGAGGGTGAACGCTTCGGCGATGAGCTGCATATCGGCGTATTCGATGCCGTTGTGGACCATCTTGACGAAGTGGCCGGCCCCATCGGTGCCGATATGGGCGACGCAGGCCGCACCAGGGTCGGCGGCCGCACCGGAAACGGCGGGCGATTCGGAATCGGCCACCGCATCGGAATCGTCGGCCGACGCTGACTCCGCCCTGGCCGCGATGGGTTCGAGGAGCGGACGCAGACGCTCCCACGCCGCGGCCGATCCGCCGACCATGAGCGAGGGGCCGAGCAGGGCACCGACCTCTCCCCCGGAGATGCCGACGCCGGCGAACTCGATACTCGTGTCCTCCAACCGCCTGCCGCGGGCGATGGTGTCCTGGAAGTGCGAATTGCCACCGTCGACGATGATGTCACCGGGGGCGAACACCTCGGTGAGGTCGGCGATCGCCGAATCAGTGGCCTGTCCGGCATTGACCATGAGGATGGCCACGCGCGGGCCGGCGAGCTTGTCGGCAAGGTCGGCCGGACTCGAGGCGACGATGAACTCAGCCTCGGGGAAGTCCGTTGCCACCGACTGCGCTCGGGCGAGGTCGCGGTCGTAGATCGCCACCCTGTGGCCCGAGGACCGAGCGAGGTTGCGCGCCAGGTTCGACCCCATCACACCGGTTCCGATCACCGCGACGTCGGCCTTCATCTGCATTCCCCTTTCCTGGGAGCGGCGCTGTTGACAGTCACTCGCCACCAGCACTACGGTGCAATAAATCTGTTTTAATAAGCGATTATAGGTTTTTCCTCATATTTTATCGAGAGGTTTCGGACATGGGTCAACGCCCTTCCTCTTCGCCGCTCGTCATCATGGGTGTCTCGGGAACCGGCAAGACCGTCCTCGGCGCACAGGTGGCGCAGGCTCTCGAGCGCCCGTTCGTCGATGCCGATGATCTCCACTCGGCGGCCAACAAGGCCAAGATGGCTTCGGGGACACCGCTCGACGACGACGATCGCGCCCCCTGGCTCGATTCCGTGGCCGCCGAAGCCGGGCGTGAGCCGGCACCCGTCATCGCCTGCTCGGCGCTCAAACGCTCCTACCGCGACCTGCTGCGCAAGGCAGCGCCCGACCTCGTCTTCATCCACCTCGATGGTCCCCGAGATGTCATCGCCGACCATCTCGCCCGCCGCGACCACGAGTTCATGTCCCCGGACCTGCTCGACTCACAGCTGGCCACGCTCGAACCCCTCGCGGTCGAGGAGGCCCACGCCGTCGTCGATGTCGATCAGACGATCCCGGCGGTCCTCGACGCCGTCCTCGTTGCGCTCGACCGTCTCGATCGCACCGGTTCAGCCGGCAGCACCGACGGTCTGTGATCATGATTCTCAACCACACCGCCCACCCGTCCGCCTGACCTCAAGGAAGAGGAACAATGACCGATCTCGACTTGGCCTGGACCCTGTCCTCCCCGGCGCTCCTCGGACTCGCCGCCGTGGCCATCGCCCTGCTGCTCCTGCTCATCATCAAGGCGCGGCTGCACGCCTTCATCGCCCTCGTCATCGTCAGCGTGCTCACTGCCCTGGCCGCAGGCATCCGCCCCGGCGACCTCATCGATGTCCTCTATGACGGCTTCGGCTCCACCCTTGCCAGCGTCGCGCTGCTCGTCGGACTCGGCGCGATGCTCGGGCGCATGCTCGAACTCTCCGGCGGCGCCGAGGTGCTCACCGACTCCCTCATCCGAGTCTTCGGTGAGAAGCGCGCACCGCTGGCACTCGGAGTGACGTCCCTGCTCTTCGGGTTCCCCATCTTCTTCGACGCCGGCCTCGTCGTCATGCTGCCGATCATCTTCACGATCGCGCGCCGCCTCGGCGGTTCCCTGCTCCTCTACGCGATGCCCGCGGCGATGGCGTTCTCCGCGATGCACATCTTCGTGCCCCCGCACCCCGGCCCCGTCGCCGCGTCCGGTCTGCTCGGGGCGAACGTCGGACTCGTCCTCATCTGCGGGCTCATCATCGCGATCCCCTCCTGGTACCTCGCCGGCTACCTCTTCGGACTCATCATCGGCCGGCGCATCGACGTCGCCGTGCCCGACGTCCTCTCGGGCGGGAAGCACGATGCCTTCGCCGAGTTCTCCTCCAAGCCGAAGCTCGGCCACGTCATCGTCCTGCTCGCCCTTCCGCTGATCCTCATCTTCCTCAACACCGGGCTCAACTTTGCCGGGGAGGCCGGCTGGGTCGACACCGAGTCCACGCTCGTCGCGTCCCTGCGCCTGCTCGGAGAGACCCCGATCGCGCTGCTGATCACCGTCGTCATGGCCATGTGGCTGCTCGGCTGGCGACAGAACAAGGGGCCCAGCCTCGTCGAGACCGTCGTCGACTCAGCCCTCGGACCGGTCTGCTCGATCATCCTCATCACCGGCGCCGGCGGCATGTTCGGCGGTGTCCTGCGCGCCAGCGGCATCGGCGACTCCCTGGCCGAATCGCTCGCCTCGTTCGGTCTGCCGGTCATCGTCGCCGGCTTCGTCATCGCCGCGATCGTGCGCATCGCCCAGGGTTCGGCCACAGTGGCGCTGACCACGGCGGCCGCGCTCGTGCAGCCGATCGTCGTGGGCAACCCGGATTTCTCGAGCCTGCAGGTCGTCGCCATCGTGCTTTCGCTGGCCGCCGGTTCGGTCTTCGCCAGCCATGTCAACGATTCCGGCTTCTGGCTGGTCTCTCGCTTCTTCGGCATGGACACGAAGACGACGCTGAAGACATGGACCGTCGCCGAAACGCTGCTCGGCACCGTCGGATTCCTGTTCAGCCTCGCCCTCTACGGGATCGTCAGCCTGTTCTGATCGGGTTCGTCAGCCCGTACTGAGGTCCGAGTCCCGATTCGGACGGCTTCAGCGGCCGGGGTGACGGGGTTCGTCGGCCCAGACGCTGCCCATCTCGTCGTCGGCTTTGGCGACGATCTTCGCCATCGCCTCTCGCGCCCGGCCCGGCTCCTGTCGGCCGATGGAGTCGGCGACGTCGAAGTGCCACTGCAGGGCATCGGGGTGCGGGAACTGCGGCATGAGTCCGGCTCCGGTGCGTCCGGCGAGGATCTCGCCGATGACCGTGTCGAAGGCTGCGAAGAGCTCATTGCCACCGGCGCCCAGTACCGCGCGGTGGAAGGCGACATCGGCATCGAGGAATGCCTCGACATCTCCCTGCCGACCGCTCGAGCGCATCCGCGCAGCCAGGGTCATGATCTCCTCGGCGACCTCGGCCGTGGCATGCCGTGCTGCCAGCGCCGCCGCCTCGGGTTCGATGGCCACGCGCAGTTCGGTCAGCGATCGCAGCTGCCCAGCCGGAGCCTCAGTCATCCGCCACCTGATGACGAGCGGGTCGAGCAGCGTCCATTCACGCATCGCGAGCACGACGAGTCCGACCCGTTTGACCGGCCGCAGCATGCCGAGTGATTCGAGGACGCGGACGACTTCGCGCACGACGGACAACGACACGTCGTAGCGGGCCCGCAGATCCTCGGCCTTGACGATCGTCCCCGCAGCCAGTCGACCGGCCACGATGTCCTGCCCGACCTGGTCTCGCAGGTGCTCGTGAAGATTGCGGGGACTGCGCGTCACGATCCCGCCACCACGTGCGCGCCGGGGGCCGGGCCGGTCGTGCGCAGGGCCTCGTTGACTCCGCGCGTGGCCTGGAGCAGCACCGCGAGGTCGAGGGCATGGTGGGCATCGCGGGCGAGGAATCCGATCGTCGGCCCCGATCCGCTGAGCAGGGGCAGCAGGGCACCGGCGTCGCACCCGGCCTCCATCACCTCGGCGATCTCGGGCATGCAGGCCACGGCTGCCTCGGTGAGGTCGTTGGCCGCGTTGGCCGCGAGCGCCTCCGGCTCGCCGGCGGCGAGCGCCGTGAGCACCTCGTCAGGGACGACGGCCTGGACCGGGGTGGGGTGGAGTTCGTCGAAGCGGGCGTAGACATCGGGGGTCGGCAACGGACTCGCCGAGGTGGCCATCACCCAGTGGAAGGTCCCGCGGGTGAGGACGGGGCTGAGTCTCTCCCCGCGCCCATGGCCGATGGCCGTGCCCCCGCGCAGGAGGAAGGCGACATCCGCACCGACGGCCACGGCCGCCTCGTGGAGGACGTCGTCATCGACTCCCCCGATGAGGTGGGCGGCGCCGACGAGCGCGGCGGCCGCGTCCGCCGATCCCCCGCCCATTCCACCGGCCACCGGCACCTGTTTGTCGATGACGATGTCGAGGTCGCGCAGCACGTCGACGTCCCGGCCGTCCTCGAGGGCGGCGATGAGGGTGTCGACGGCGCGCCGGGCGAGGTTCGACTCATCGCTGGGAACCGCGGCATCCGCGTAACGACCCTGGACGATGATCGACCGCGTCCCACCGGGAATGAGGGTCAGCGTCTCGCCGAGGTTGAGCGCCTGAAACACGGTCGCGAGCTCGTGATACCCGTCATCAGCGGCGCCGCCCACACCGAGGTGGACGTTGATCTTCCCCGGTGCCCACACCTTCACCGGGGCGGGGTCCGTCGAAATCGGGTGCAGCCGCGTCGTCATGTCGAGGGTCTCTCGGCGGGGTCAGCGACGGCTGCGAGGCGTTCGAAGTCGGCGACGCCGAGCGCTTCGCCGCGGGTCTTCGGGTCGATGCCGGCGGCGGTGAGCAGCTCCTCGGCCCGCTGCGCACTCCCGGCCCACCCGGACAGGGCTGCCCGCAGGGTCTTGCGGCGCTGGGCGAAGGCGGCATCGATGAGGGTGAAGAGGCGTCGGCGGATTGCCGGGTCACGGTCGGTGCGAGTGACGTCGATGCGGACGAGACCGGAGTCGATGTTCGGAGCCGGCCAGAACACGTTCTTGCCGATCCGTCCGGCCAGGCGCACATCGCCGTACCACTGGGCCTTGACGCTGGGGACGCCGTAGGTGCGGGAGCCGGGTGCGGCGGCCAGGCGCTCGGCGACCTCGAGCTGGACCATGACGAGCACGGTGGTCAGGCTCGGGAAGGTCTCGAGGAAATGCAGGAGCACGGGCACGGCCACGTTGTACGGCAGGTTCGCCACGAGGGCGTCGGGGTTGTTCGGGGCCGGCAGCTCGGTGACCCTGAGCGCATCGGCGTTGACCAGGGCGAATGGGGCTTCGGCACCGGCATACCTGTCCACGGTGCTCGGCAGCTTCTGTGCGAGCACGTCGTCGATCTCGACGGCGGTGACGCTGTGCCCGGCCTCCAGGAGGCCGAGGGTGAGCGAGCCGAGGCCCGGCCCGATCTCGACGACATTCGAAGCATCTTCGAGGCCGGCGGCGGTGACGATCGAGCGCACGGTATTGGGGTCGATGACGAAGTTCTGCCCCTTCTGCTTCGTCGGGCGCAGACCGATGTCAGCGGCAAGTTCGCGGATGTCGCGGGCGGTCAGTAACGTCACAGCCAACAACTTACAGCACTGTCCGTCTGGCACAATCACCGCGCGTCCGGCGGTTCGGCGGCAGACGGGCCGGGCCGCATCTGCGCGGACGGGCCGTCCCGCACCAGCGCACACGGACCGGCCCGCGTCCGGGCGGACAGGTCTGCGTCCGGGCGGACGGCGGGGCCGCCTCGGCGAGGTATCTGCGGCCACCCCGCGGACGATAGGGTGAAGGCTATGGATCCGCAGACTCTGACCGAACTGCTCGACGTCGCCGTGCTCGACCGGCTCGATCGCATCGACGATCTGCCCGACGACGACCTCGCCCGGTCGAAGGCGCTGCGGAAAGAAGGCTACTCCGCCGAGGTGACCGCGGCCCTGCTCACCCAGGCTCAGCTGCGGAAAGAGGCGGCCGCGAAGCTCGGCCCCTTCGCCGAGGACATGCTCTTCACTCGCGACGGGCTCGCCCAGGCCACCCGGCTTCCGGTCGCCGCCCACCACGCCCGCCGCCTCATCGGCGCGGTTCCCGACGACGAGACGTTCCGCATCGCCGACCTCGGGTGCGGTATCGGCGCGGACTCGGTCGCCTTCGCCGGAATGGGGGCCCACGTGTCTGCCGTCGACGCCGACGAGGTCACCGCCGCCATCGCCGCCTTCAACCTCCGCCATCTTCCCGATGCCGCGGTCGAGCATGCCCGCGCCGAGGACGTCGACCTCGCCGGTTTCGACGCTCTCTGGTTCGATCCGGCCCGCCGCACGATCGGCAAGGCCGACAAGCGCGGATCGACAGCACGCATCACCGACCCCGAGGCCTTCTCCCCCTCCCTGTCCTGGGTCGTCGACCAGGCGATGCAGGCGAAGGCCGCCGGTGTGAAGCTCGGCCCGGCCCTCGACCACGACCTCATCCCCGCCGAAGCCGAAGCCCAATGGGTCTCCCACCACGGCGAAGTCGTCGAGGTCTGCCTCTACTTCGGCACCGCCCGGCAGCGTCCAGGCCGCAGCGCGCTGATCATGGGCGAGCGCACCCTCCTCGTCCACGAGGACGATCTGCCCGAAACGGATGAAGAGGGCATCGGAGAACTCGGCCGGTACCTGCTCGAACCCGATGGAGCGATCGTGCGCGCCGGCCTCATCACGGCCCTGTGCGCACCCCTGCAGGCCCGCCGGCTCAATCCGACGATCGCGTATCTGACCACCGACGTCGAACCGAGCGGACCCGCCGCCGCCGGAGTCACCGCCTACGAGATCGTCGACATCCTGCCCGCGAAGATCCCGAGCCTGCGCAAGGAACTCGTCTCCCGCGGCATCGGCTCGGTCGTGATCAAGAAGCGCGGCGCCGACATCGTGCCCGACCAGGTGCGCCGCCAACTCAAGCTGCCCAAAGGAGACAAGGCGACACTCGTGTTCACCCGCCTCGGCGACAAGCACGTCGTCCTGCTCACGCACCCGCAGAAGGAGACACCATGACCCGCTCCGACGTCCTCATCACCGCCGATGAGCTGCTGAGCCGACTGACATCGACACCCCCGCCGAGGCTGCTCGACGTCCGCTGGACCCTGACCAAACCCGATGGCCGGGACGACTTCGCCGCCGGGCACATCCCCGGCGCGATCTACGTCGACCTCGACACTGAGCTCGCCGACCACGACAGCACCGATGCCACCGCTGGCCGGCACCCGCTGCCGAGCCCCGAGGCGTTCGAGAACACGGTGCGCACGTGGGGCATCGACACCGACACCGAGGTCGTGGTCTATGACGACAATTCCTCGCTCGGCGCGGCTCGCGCCTGGTGGCTGCTGCGATGGGCCGGGCTGAACGCGCGCGTTCTCGACGGCGGACTCGCCGCCTACCGGGAGGCCGGCGGTGAGCTCGAGACAGGCGACTCTCGTGCGGTGGAGCCGAGTTCGGTGGAGATCTCCCCCGGCTCCCTGCCCGTCATCGACGCCGACGATGCCGCGGCGTGGAACGGCGTGCTGCTCGATGCCCGTGCCGGTGAGCGCTTCCGCGGGGAGACCGAACCGCTGGACCCGCAGGCCGGGCACATCCCCGGGGCGAAGAACGCCCCGGCCACCGCCAACGTCCCCGCGGGGGCGTTCCTGCCCGAGGCGCTGCTGCGTGAACGTTTCGCCGACCTCGGCGCCCTCGATGGACCTGTCGGCGTCTACTGCGGCTCCGGCGTCACCGCCTGCCACAACGCCTTGGCCTTGGCGAGCCTCGGAATCGAGGCGAGTCTCTACCCGGCCAGCTGGTCCGGATGGTCGGCCGACCCGGATCGCCCCGTCGAGACCGGGGCCTGAAACCGAGAATTGCTTCTTGCCGCGCGCGGGCCACTCCTGTGTGTTGTCTCGAGGTCTCCCGCTCTGTTCTCGGGACAATGCCGGTGAGTTCAGGACGATTCGTGCGGGAATTCGGCCGGTTTCACCGCACAGATCGTCCGGAACTCGGCCGCTCGCCATACGCCCAGCGCGCTTCGAGGAGTACGAATCCACGCTCCGCGAATGTCACGAAACGTTATTCAGGGCAAGAAGTACGCGCCGAATCATTTGCCCGGCTCGGCTCAAACCATAACCCTCTCACCACTGATTATGTCGCAATTAACCCTCTGACCTGGACTGATACCGAAAACCGGCGTCGGCAATCCTTTTGTAACAATAACGTGACAGAAGATCACAACTTCGTTACAGTGGTGGCTATCGTTCAAGTCAGACAGGCAATGAGAGGAAACCGTGGCACCTAAGCAACACGGCCGCCGCGCCGCCGCTACCAAGGCCAAGACACCGCTGACCGAGCTGAGCGAACTGCTCGCTGCGAACTCCGGAGCATTCGGCCGCCGGGCTGCAGTGGTGGCCGCCAGCGGCGGTCTGCTCACCGCAGCAGTCCTGCCCGCAGCAGGGCAGGGAACCGACGACGAGGCTTCGGTATCCGCCGAGACCGAGAAGCAAGCGCCGGTCGAGTTCAGGAATCAGACACCGACCATCGACGCCGGCAGCGAATCGAAGTCCGGCGATCACGGCGCTGCGGTCACCGTCGACGCCGGCACCGTCACCGCCGAGGCTGCCCCCAAGCCGAAGCCCAAACCCAAGCCGAAGCCCGACCCAGAGCCGACGACCACTGCCGCCCCGGCGCCCGCAGAGGATTCGTCCGACGAGCCGAAGGAGACGACCGCTCCCAAGAAGTCATCCGACGATGACGCTCCCTCGGATTCAGGCAAGGACAAGAGCAAGGACGACGGGGCGGACTCCGGCTCCGGGGATGTCAAGGTTCCGGACGGGTCGAAGGCCGAGCAGGTCATCGCCATCGCGAAGCAGTACGTCGGCACTCCATACGTCTCCGGCGGAACCTCGCCCAGCGGATGGGACTGCTCCGGTTACACCTCGTACGTCTACGGCAAGGTCGGCGTGAATCTGCCGCGCACGTCTTCGGCGCAGAAGGGCGCCGGGCAGACCGTCTCGGCCTCCGAGGCGAAGGCGGGCGACATCATCTGGTCACCGGGACATGTCGGCATCTACGCAGGCGACGGCATGATGTACGACGCCGGGAACTCACGCGTAGACACCAGCTACCGCAGCGTCGATTGGATGACAGCGCAGGGCGCCCAGTTCATCCGCGTCCTCTGATCTGTTTCCACCAGAGCCCCTCGTCGGCACTCTCACCGGCGAGGGGTTTTCTCTGCTCACCCGCAGTCGGGTGCCGCGTCGCTTCCCTCGTACTCAGCGGGCAGTTTGCCCGAAGCCTTGAGGTCGCCCTTGAGCCATTTCGCCACGGCTTTCAACGCGTAGGGGTTCGAATCATAGGCGGTCACCGCCGACTTCGCCGAGGTGCTGCGCATCGTCCATGGGGCCGCGGTGCCGACGGCAACATCGGCTGAGGTCGACGGACTCAGGCTCACCGAAGTTCCGCCCGATCCGACGCTCAGTCCGACGTCCTCGGCCGCCTTCGTCAGTTCGGCCTTCTCCTTGTCGCTGCCTCCGACGATCGAGAGCGAGTCCGTACCGTCGAAGGAGCATTCGCCCTTGAGCACGGTCAGGGACTTCTCGGCCACCTCGGTGAGGGTCTTCTTCCCGTCGGAACCGTTCCCGGACTCTCCCGAGTCCTCCGCCTTCACGCTCTTCTGCGCTTCCGCGGTGGCCAGCTGCATGGCGACGACGCGTTCGGACTTCTCCTCGAGGTCCTTCTTCTTCAGCGTCCCATCACCCATGGCTGTGACGATCGCCTTCTGCGCGGCACCCGAGTCCGGTGGCATGAGCGCGAGGTCCGCGCCGGCGGCGAGCGCCTTGACGGTCTCCCCGCCCTTGAGATTCTGCGGCACGGCCTTCATGTTCAGAGCGTCGGTGATGATGACGCCGTCGAAGTCGAGTTTGTCCCGCAGCGCCGAATACGCCTTCTTATTGAGTGTGGCCGGGGTGGTCTTCGCATCGGGCAGGCCGATGTGGCCCATCATCACCATCGGCACGTCGGCCTCGACCGCGGATTTGAACGGCAGAAGGTCCGTGTCCTCGAGCTCGTCGATCGATTTCTCCGACACGGGCAGGCTCTCATGCGAATCCACGCCGAGGCGGCCGTGGCCGGGGAAATGCTTCGCCGAGCTGCCGACCCCGCCGGCCTTGTACCCGGTGACCGCATCGGCCACGACGTCGGCGGCGTCCTTGTGGTCGGTGCCGGCCGAGCGGACGTTGATCGCCTTGTCCTTCGGCCCCACGGTGACATCGGAGTCCGGGGCGAAGTCGATGGTGAAGCCGAGGTCGGTGAGGTTCTGCCCCTGCACCGTCGTCGCTTCGGTGATGAGATCGGAGTCATCGGTCGCGGCCAGCCCCATGAGTGGTGGGAACGGCAGTGCCGCCGAACTCAGCCGGGACACCGGGCCGCCCTCCTGGTCGACGCCGATCGACACCGGCTGACCCTTCGTGCGCGCACCCTTGAGCGCTTTCGTCAGCCCCGTGACCTGGTCACTCGTCGGATTCTCAGACAGGTTGTACCCCATGACGATGACTCCGCCGAGGTGGTTCTGCTTGATCATGTCCACCGGAGTCTGCGTGTCGGTGCCGTTCCACGTGCCGACGATGAGGGAGCCGGCGAGTTCGTCATCGGAGAAGCCGTCGACGATTTCGGCGGCTTCATCTTCGTAATCGGACGGATCGATGTCGGCAGGGTCCTGCTGCGGAGTCTGCTCGGTCTGCGCCTCTGCCTGCTGGCCGGATCCGTTCGGGGACTTCTCCCCGTCGGGCGCGGATGTCGAACCGGAACAGCCGGCGAGCGCGAGAGTCGTGGTCAGGGCCAGAATGCTCAGGCGAGAACGCAACATGCCTCCATGCTAGACGCTGACCCTGACTCGGCGCCCATTGAACTGCTCACCAGGACGAGCCCACAACCCGACAGTGCCGACCTGCTCGGGCCGACCCCCTCAGCTTTCCCGAGCCGGGCTGCTTACAGCGCTTCGCCGGCGGCCAAGCGCCGCACGGTCTCCTTCGCTCCACGTGCGTGCAGTGATGTCAGTGCCGCGAGGTACGGTTCGGTGAAGCGCGGATCTTCGGCGACATCCCCGAAGAACTGCTCCTGTCGGATGAAGGCGAGCGGGTCGGCGTCCTGTGTGCTCGCGACCGCCTGCAGCTCCTCGGCGTAGCGGTCGACGATGGTGAACCGACCGCCGGTCTCGTCGTGGCCTTCGGCGTAGCGGGCCCAGGAGGCGCAGATCGCCGCGGCCACCTCGACGGGATGGCCCGAGGCGAGGTTGTCCCTGACCACGGGAAGCAGCCATTTGGGGATGCGGTCGGAGGATTCGGCGCCGAGGCGGGCGAGAGTGTCGCGGATCTCTGGGTTGCTGAACCGTTCGATGAGCGTGTCCTTGTACTCCTCGAGGTCGATGCCGGGCAGGGGTGCCAGGCTCGGTGTGCCCTCGTCATCCATGTACCGGCGCAGGTAGGCCGGGATGTCCGGGTTCGCCATCGCTTCGTGCGCGAAGGTGTACCCGCCGAGCAGACCGAAGTACGCCAATCCTTGGTGTCCGGAGTTGAGCAGCCGCAGCTTCATGTGCTCATACGGTTTGACGTCGTCGACGACCTGAACCCGTGCCTGTTCGTACGGCGGGCGACCGTCGGTGAAGGCGTCTTCGAGCACCCATTGGAAGAAGGGTTCGGCCACGACTGGCCAGGCATCGGTGAGACCGGTGTCGGTGAGCAGCTCAGCACGGTCCGCATCGGTGGTGGCCGGAGTGATCCGGTCGACCATCGAGTTCGGGAAGGCCACGTTCGCTTCGATCCACTCGGCGAGTTCGGAATCGACTAGACGGGCGAAGGCCGTGAACATCTTCGCGGCGACCTCCCCGTTTTCCGAGATGTTGTCACACGACTGCACCGTGAACGCCGGAGTGCCGGCCTCCCGTCGCTGCCTCAGCGCGGCGACGACATACCCGAAGACCGTCGCCGGCAGTGTACCGGCCCGCAGCGCCTCGGCGTCCGCAGCGATCGTCGGTTCATCGGTGATGAACTTCCCGGTGACGGGGTTGACGTTGTACCCGCCCTCGGTGACGGTGAGCGAGACGATGCGGATCGTCGGATCGGTCAGCAGCTCGAGGAGGCCGGCAGGATCGTCGGGACCGAACCGGTAGTCGATGATCGACCCGATGACCCTCCGTTCCTTGGCACCGTCCGGGTGTTTGAGGGTGAGCGAATAGAGGTGGTCCTGGCCGGCCAGCGCATCACGCATCGCAATATCGTGGGGCAGCACACCGGCGCCGACGATCCCCCAATCGGTGGCCGATCCTGCCTGCATGAGGTCGTCGAGGACCATCGCCATATGCGCTCGGTGGAAACCTCCGACCCCGAAGTGGACGATGCCCGGCCGCACTGCCGACCGATCATAGGTGGGCACGGTGATACCGCGGTCGGCCACCTCGGCGAGGTTCTGCTCAGACAGATCGAGGTTCTGCGCGGACGCGGCCAGGGTGGGGCCGCCTCGGCGGGGATCGGGGTTTCCGGCAGGGGTCGGTGCGGTCATTTGACGGCTCCCATGGACAGGCCCTGGACGAGTTTGTCCTGGGCGGCGATTCCGGCGACGAGCACCGGCACGGAGATGATGAGCGAGGCCGCGCACACCTGGGACAGGAACAGCCCCTGGGAGGTGACGAAGCTCGTGAGGAACACCGGAGCCGTCGATGCCGCGGTCGAGGTGAGCACGGTGGCGAAGAGGAGTTCGTTCCACGAGAAGATGAAGCAGATGAGCGCCGTGGCGGCCAGTCCCGGCGCGGTCAGCGGCAGCAGGATCTGCACGAACACGCGTGGCAGCCGCGCGCCGTCGAGTTCGGCGGCCTCGAGGACTTCGATGGGCACCTCGGCGAGGAAGGAGCGCATCATCCACACCGCGATCGGCATGTTCATCGCCGAGTAGATGATGATGAGCAGCAGCCACGTGTCGAGGATGCCGGTTGATTTCGCGACGAGGTAGACGGGCAGGAGACCGGCGACCATCGGCAGCATCTTCGTCGACAGCAGGAAGAAGAGCACATCGGACCAGCGTTCGATGCGACGGATGGCCAGGGAATACGCGGCCATCGTCGACAGGACGAGGACGATGAGGGTCGAGACGATCGCGGCCACGGCGGAGTTGATGAGGAACGGCCACGGGTTCGCGCCGTTGCCGCCGCCGAAGAAGTTCACATACGAGTCGAGTGTGAGCGGGGCGAAGAAGCTCGGCGGGTTCGTCGATGCGTCGGTCTCGGCGTGGAGGCTGGTCAGCAGCATCCACAACAGCGGTGAGACGAACAGCAGCCCGACGAGCCAGGCCAGCAGGCCGAGCAGGATCTTTCCGGTCCGACCTTGGCCGGGCCGCCTCGGTGCGTTCGCCTTCCGCCGAGGCGGCCCCACGGAACCGGGTGAGCCGGGTTCGGTCGGGGTGGGGGTGATGCCGGGCTCGGGGCGGGTGCTCAGGGGCGCCTGGGTCTCGGGGGTGCTCATGAGTTCTCCTCCTTGAGCAGGGTGGATGCGGTGCGCAGGGCGAAGGTCGCGATGATGAGCGAGGCGATGACGACGATGACGCCGACGGCCGAGGAGACTCCGTAGTCCTGCGCGACGAAGAACTCCTGGTAGATGACGTAGGGCAGGGTGGCGGTGCCCAGTCCGCCGGAGGTCATGGTGAAGACCATGTCGAAGTTCTGCACGATGTAGATCGTGCCCAGCAGGGCGGCGAGTTCGATGTAGCGGCGCAGGTGCGGCAGAGTGATGAAGCGGAAGGTCTGCCAGGGTCCGGCGCCGTCGACGAGCGCCGCCTCGTAGACGTCCATCGGCCGTGACTGGAGTCCGGCGAGCATGATGAGCATCATGAACGGCGTCCACTGCCACACGAGCACGAGCCCGATACCCAGCAGCGGTGAGGAGGACATGAGGTCCGGCTGCGGGGCGTTGTCACCGAAGACCACGGTCAGCAGCCCGTTGAGCAGACCGTACGAGGGGTTGAAGATCGCGTGCTTGAACAGCAGCGCCGCGGCCACGGGCACGACGAGGAACGGGGTGATCATCAGGGTGCGGACGAATCCGCGGCCGATGAACTTCCGGTCGAGCAGCAGCGCGATGCCCAACCCCAACAGCGCCGAGGCGAGCACCACCCCGACCGTGAGTCCGACGGTGACGAGCACGGCTCGCAGCAGGTTCGAGTCGGTGAACACGGTGACGTAGTTCTGGAGCGTGCCGAAGGCGATGTCATCGGGGTAGGCCGCGTTCCAGTTCATGAACGAGATGATGATCGTGATCGCGAACGGGATCTGGGTGACGATGATGACGAAGATCAGCGCCGGCAGCATGGGCGCGCGTTTGAGCCATCGGTCCTTGGCTGGGGTCTTCGGCGGCGTGATCGGTCTCGATGCACGCTCGGCGGCGGGTGCTGACACGTCGAACATCCTTCGCATTGTGGGGCGGTGGTGGGGCTGAAGCGGGTGCGGCCTCGGGGCTGGGGTCGCTCCTCGGGGGCAGGGTCTGCGCGGGCGAGGGCCTGTGCCTCGGGGCGGGGTCGATCATCCGCCCCGAGGCTGCGCAGTCAACGCTGTGGCCGCACGGTCACTTCTTGTATTTGTCTCCGACCTTCTCGGCTTCCTTCTGGCCCTTCTCCAGCGCCTTGTCCGCGGTGGTGCGTCCGGCGATGGCGGAGCTGACGTCTTCGGAGATGCCTGTGGCGAGGTCCGCGAACTCCGGGATCGTCACGAACTGCACGCCCAGTGTCGGCCGCGGCTGGACACCCGGGTTCTCCGGATCGGCCGAGTTGATGGCGTCCTCGGTCTGCTTGTAGAAGGGTTTCGCGGCCTTCTGATAGTCCGCGTTCTCATAGGTCGAGGTCCGTTTGCCGGCCGGCACGTGCTGCCAGCCGAGCTCTTCGGCCACGGTCTCCTCGTAGTCCTTCGACGAGGCCCATGCGACGAACTGCTTCGCGGCGTCCTGGTTCTTGCCGGCGGCCTGGATGCCCCAGGCCCAGGTGTAGAGCCACGAGCTCGACTCGGTCTCCTTCACCGGTGCGGCGACATAGCCGATCTTGCCCTTGACCGGTGAGTCATCGGCTTCGAGGGTGCCGGTGGCGGCGGTCGAGTCGTACCACATGGCGACCTTGCCCTGCTGCAGGTTCGTCAGGCATTCGGTGTACCCGGCCTGAGGGGCACCGGATTCGCCGTGGTCCTTGATGAGGTCGACGTAGAAGTTCGTGGCTTCCTTGAACTCCTTCGAATCGACCTGGGCGTTCCAGTCCTCGTCGTACCAGGTGCCGCCGAAGGTGTTGACCACCGTGGTCAGCGGAGCGAACATCTCGCCCCAGCCGGGCAGGCCGCGCAGGCAGATGCCCTTCGTGCCCTTCTCCGCCCCGTCGACCTTCGCCGCGAGCTTCGCGACCTCGTCCCAGGTCGGGTTCTCCGGCATCTCGACTCCGGCCTTGTCGAAGATGTCCGTGCGGTACATGAGGAACGAGCCCTCACCGTAGAATGGTTCGCCGTAGATCGTGTCATCGACGCTCAGCGATTCGGCCATGGGGGTGAGGATGTCGTCCTGGTCGAAGCCCTCGGCATCGGCGACGCCCTCGTCCATGGGGGTCAGCCACTTGTTGTTCGCATACGTCGGGACTTCGTAGTTCGACATCGACGCGACGTCGTAGTTGCCGGCTTGGGCGGCGAATTCCTGTCCGATCTTCGCTCGCACCTCGTTCTCCGGCAGCACGGTGTAATTGACCTTGATGCCGGTGTCCTTGGTGAAGTGGTCGGCCGTGAGCTTCTGCAGGTCCTGCATCTGCGGATTGTTGACCATGAGGACATTGACCTCATCGCCTCCCCCGCCGCTGGAGCTGCCGCCGGCCCCGCCGCACCCAGAGAGTGCGAGTGCTCCGACCATGCCGATGGCCGCCCAGGTGGCGCCTCGGCCCGTGATCTGGTGTTTCATCGTTGTGCCTTCCCTCATCATCGCGGGATTGCCGCCCGCCATCGGGTTCGCTTCGAGAAATTCATATGAGCATCGGTGCTCATATGTGCAATACTGTGTCACGGAACACACAGATGTGCAAGACTTCACATATGAGCGAACACAAAGTCGTCGACGCCGAAGGGAGGATGATGAGCACAGCACCCACTGCCCGCCACCGCAGATTCCTCGCGCAGCTGGCCCGCGATCACTACCTCGAGGGCCGGTCGAAGGTCGAGATCGGCAAGGCCAACGGGCTGAGCCGATTCCAAGTCGCCCGCCTCCTCCAGGAGGCCGTCGACACCGGGGTCGTCACGATCACGATCGAGACCGATGCCGGTGAAGGCGACAGCCTGTCCGAACGCACGGCTGCCGCCCTCGGCCTGGACTCGGTCGTCATCGTCGACATCCCCGACCAGGCCGAGGCCTCCCAGCAGATGGGCCGGGCCGCCCTCGCACTCGTCGGCCGCAGGGCCCGGGCGGGGATGCGCATCGGCCTGTCCTGGTCGCGCACCCTCGACGCTGCGGCCGCGTTCACTCCGGCCCTGCCGCGGTGCACGATCGTGCAGCTCGCCGGTGCGCTGCGGCTCGAATCCCACCGTCCCAGCTCCGAGATCTTCACCCGGCTGGGACAGGATCCGGCTGTGAGCGTGGTCCGCCTGCCGGCCCCGCTGCTCGTCACCGAGGCCGAGACCGCCTCCGACCTGCGCGCCCTGCCCGAGATCTCGGGCACGCTCGCCGCCGCCGACGACCTCGATCTCGCCGTGGTCTCCGTCGCCTCGTGGGCCGAGGGGCTGTCCTCGGTGTGGGAGAAGTGCACCCTCGCCCAGCGTCAGGCTGGCATCGATGACGGTGCCGTCGCCGAGGCGTCCGGGCGTCTCTTCGATGCCGCCGGTGAGGACGTGACCACGATCGATAATCGCGTCATCGCCGTCACTCTCGACCAGCTGCGCCGGGCCACGACGACCGTCGGGGTCGCCCGCGGGGCCGAACGCGCCCGTGCGGTGCGGGCGGCGTGTGCGGCGGGCATCCTCGACGTCGCCGTCATCGACCGTGCCCTCGCCGACGCCGTGCTCGCCGAGGCTGACCCGGACGAGGCCACACCCGACGAGGTTGGTCCCACCGAGGCTGCTCCCGCCGAGGAGGAGTCATGACCGTCGCCCGCCGCCTCGTTGCCGGCATCGATTCCTCGACGCAGAGCTGCAAGGTCGTCATCGCCGACCCCGACACGGGCGACATCCTGCGTACCGGTTCGGCCCCGCACCCTCCCGGCACCGAGGTCGACCCGGAGGAATGGTGGACCGCACTGCAGGAGGCGATCGAGTCCGCCGGTGGCTTCGACGATGTCGCGGCCGTGAGCATCAGCGGCCAGCAGCACGGACTCGTCGCTCTCAATGCCGAGGGCCGCGTCATCCGTGACGCGCTGCTGTGGAATGACCTGCGCAGCGACGCTGCCGCCCGGGACCTCATCGCCGAGGTCGGGGCCGAGGATCTCGTCGCCCGCACCGGTGTCCTGCCGGTGGCTTCCTTCACCGGCGCGAAGCTGCGCTGGCTGCGCGACGCCGAACCCGCCAATGCCGCCGAGGTGGCCGCTGTCGCCCTCCCCCACGACTGGCTGACCTGGCGGCTCCTCGGGTACGGATCCGCCGATTCCTCGGCCAACGGACCCGTGCTCGACGCCCTCGTCACCGACGCCTCCGATGCCAGCGGCACCGCCTATTTCGATCCGGCCTCGGGCGGCTACGATCTCGATCTCTTCCGCATCGCCTTCGGCGAGCACGCCCGTGAAGCCGTGGGGACCGGCCCGAGCGCCACCTCGGCGATCATCCTTCCCCGGGTCCTCTCCCCCAACGAGGCGGCCGGGCACACGGCCGAGGGCATCGTCGTCGGGCCCGGGGCCGGCGACAATGCTGCGGCCGCACTGGGACTCGGGGTCACCTCGGGGGATGTCGTCGTCTCGATCGGGACCTCGGGCACCGTCTTCGGCACCACGGACCTGCCCATCGCCGATCGCAGCGGCACGGTCGCCGGCTTCGCCTCCGCCGACGGAGGGCGATTGCCGTTGGTCGCGACCCTCAACGCCGCGCGGGTCCTCGTCTCGGCGAGCACCCTGCTGCGCATCAGCCACGACGAGGTCGCGGCCCTGGCCCTGGCCTCGAGGCCGGGGGCGAACGGGATCACGCTCGTGCCCTACTTCGAGGGCGAGCGCACTCCGAACCTGCCCGATGCCACCGCCCGGCTCGAGGGGATGACCCTGGCCAACGCCTCGGCCGAGAACGTCGCCCGGGCCTTCGTCGAGGGCATGCTCTGCGGACTCGCGGACGGACTCGACGCGGTCCTCGCGCAAGGTCTCGAAGCCCGCCGTCTGCTCATCATCGGCGGGGCGGCCAGGAATCCAGCGGTCCGCGAGGTCGCCCGCGACATCTTCACGGTGCCTATCGATGTCCCCGAACAGGCCGAGTACGTGGCCATCGGTGCCGCCCGGCAGGCGGCATGGACGCTGACCGGGTCGCTGCCGGAGTGGCCGGTCGAACTCGTCGCCACCCTGCATCCGAGACCGTCTCGGGTGCGGCAGCAGTACCGGACCTATACGCACGAGAACTCACTGCACGATCACCGTCGATCATCGGATGCGTCCGCATCCGCGAAAGGTTGAGAACATCATGGCCACTGTCACCTTCGACAAAGCACTGCGTCAGTACCCCGAGGCACTGGCACCCTCCGTCGACGAGATCAGTCTCGACATCGACGACGGGGAGTTCCTCGTCCTCGTCGGGCCCTCCGGCTGCGGGAAGTCGACGACCCTGCGCATGCTCGCAGGGCTCGAACCCGTCGATTCCGGACACATCCGCATCGGCGACAACGACGTCACCGCACTCTCTTCACGCGAACGCGATATCGCGATGGTCTTCCAGAACTATGCGCTCTACCCGCACATGAGCGTGCGCGAGAACATGGCCTTCGCCCTCAAGATCGCGGGCGTGACGAAGAACGAGCGAGACGAACGCGTCGAGGAGGCCGCCCGGCTGCTCGACCTCGAGCCCTTCCTCGACCGCAAACCCAAGGCGCTGTCCGGCGGACAGCGACAGCGCGTAGCGATGGGCCGGGCGATCGTCCGCTCCCCGCAGGTCTTCCTCATGGACGAGCCGCTGTCGAACCTCGATGCGAAGCTGCGGGTGCAGACGCGTGCGCAGATCGCGTCACTGACGCGCCGCCTCGGCGTGACCACCGTCTATGTCACCCACGACCAGGTCGAGGCGATGACGATGGGCGACCGCGTTGCGGTCCTCGCCGACGGACGCCTGCAGCAGGTCGACACGCCCGCGAACCTCTACGACCGGCCGGCGAACCTCTTCGTCGCAGGGTTCATGGGATCTCCCGCGATGAACCTCGTCGAGGTCGGTCTCGAGGGGTCGACGCTGCGCCTCGGCGACGTGCAGATCGAACTCAGCGCGGAGCAGCGCGGCCAGGTCACGGGTGAGACGGTCACCGTCGGGGTGCGTCCCGAGGACCTGCGCACCGAGGGTGAACACGGCTTCGATGTCACGGTCGACCTCGTCGAGGAGCTCGGCGCCGATGCCTATGTGCACGGGCGGGCGGGTCTGCCCGGCGAAGAGAGGACGGTCGTGGCCCGGGTCGCCGGACGGTCGACGATCCGCCGCGGTGACAACGTCCGGGTCGTGCCCGATGCCGCGCGTCTGCATCTCTTCGACACCGAGTCGGGACGACGGATCGTCGAGGGTGTGCGACAGGCCGCGTGAGGACAGCGCGCGATCACACAGTCCGAAACGCACCGCCGAATCAGGCGAAACGGGTCCGCGCGATTATGATCGACCCATGGTCGATTTTGCACGCTCTCCCCGCTCCACCCTCGGTGTCGAATGGGAACTGGCTCTGTTGGACTCACAGAGCCTGGACCTGACCCCTGCCGCCGAGACCCTGCTGACGGATGTGGCCGAGCATGCTCCCGACTTCGAGAAGAAGATCGTCGGTGAGATGCTCACGAACACCATCGAGCTCGTCACCGGCGTCCACAAACAGGTGTCGACCGTCGCCGAGGATCTGGCTGCCTCGATCGGTGCGCTGCGGAGCCTCACCGAGGCTCGCGGCGTCGAGCTCATGTCCGCGGGCACCCATCCGTTCGCCCAGTGGCACACGCAGGAGGTCCGAGCCAAGGATCGGTACCTCGAACTCGTCGACCGCACCCAGTGGTGGGGTCGGAACATGCTCATCTTCGGCGTCCACGTCCATGTCGGCATCGATTCCCGGGACAAGGTGCTGCCGATCGTCAATGCCCTGCTCGCCTACGTCCCGCACCTGCAGGCACTGTCCGCCTCCTCCCCGTTCTGGGGCGGCACGGACACCGGGTACGCCTCGAACCGGGCGATGATGTTCCAGCAGCTGCCCACCGCCGGGCTGCCCTTCCAGTTCGAACAGTGGTCCGACTACGAGAAGTACGTCGACGACATGCTCACCACCGGCATCATCGACCACATCAACGAGATCCGCTGGGACATCCGTCCCGCCCCGCACTGGGGCACCGTCGAGGTCCGCGTCTGCGACGGACTGCCGACACTCGAGGAGATCCTCGCGATCACCGCGTTCATCCAGTGCCTCGTCGACGACATGTCGGCCCGCCTTGATGCCGGTGAGACCCTGCCGACGATGCCCGACTGGTTCCACAACGAGAACAAGTGGCGAGCCGCCCGCTACGGCATGGATGCCATCATCATCGAAAATGCCGCCGCCGACGAGCGGCTGGTCACCGAGTGCCTGGCCGATGAGATCGAACGTCTGTCCCCGGTCGCCGAACGCCTCGGCTGCACCGAGGAGCTGCACTCGATCACGACGATCATCGAACGCGGTGTCCCCTACCAGCGCCTGCAGAAGGTCTTCGGCGCCACCGGGTCGCTCACCGAGGTGACCCGTTCGCTCATCGGCGACCTGCGCAATTCCTACCGCTGAAGGGTTGCGGGGCGCCGCACGCCGAGACAACGGTGGAGCGCCGAGACACCTGTGCGCACACAGTGGTCTCGGCGCTCCACCGTCGTCTCGAGGCCGACCTGCCTACTCCATCATTTGTTTGGTCGATCCCCGGCGTTCTGAGCGCCTGAATCGCCGTGGATCGACCAAACAGTCCACCGAGGAGGCACTTCACGACGTGGGCTCTGCGACCAAGCGGCAGCCCAGCCCCTTTCCGTGCAACCGAGCCATGTCAGCTGCACCGCACCGCGTAGCATGAGCGCATGGGACTCTCGATTGCGCGCATTACCCCTGACCACGGACCGCGGGCACGCACGCTCATTGCCCGGGCCTTTGCCAACGACCCGCTCATCAACTGGCTGTTTCCGCCAGCGGAGATGAGCCGTGACCAGCGTCTTGATGCCATCGCCATCTTCTATTGGCCGAGCGTCGAAAGCTATGCGGCCGCGGGGACCGGACATGTGGCGATAGATGGAGGCCAAGTGATCGGTGCATCACTGTGGGGCGTGCCGAATACGCCACCGCCCAAACGATCACTCCCCACATCCGCAACGGTCGCGTCTCTGCTGCTGGGTGAAAAACTGAATGCACTCGCCTCATCGATGAAGGACGCCAGAGCAACTGGCGCGCTTCCTGAGGGCCGTACCTCCACGACTTGGCAGTTGATGAGGAACATCGGGACTCGGGAGTCGGCGGCCAGCTGCTTGAGGTGGGCCTCGACGATTTCGGAGCGCAGGGCTCCTGGCTCGAAACCACGAATCCGCGCAACCATTCCTTCTACGAACGGGCTGGTTTCAATACAGATGGCCAGCATCGCCTTGCGAACACAGGTGTCACCATGACCCGCATGGTCAGAAGCCAGCCCGGTTCCTTCGATTGAGCGGGCGCCGCGGCATCAATCCGTGAGAACGACTGGGTCGTGATTCCGCATCCCGGTACGATGCTTAGGTCACAATCGGACATTTCTGAGCGCCAAAAGTGTCCGTTATTGACCACTATTTGGCGGGACCGCGCCGACCCGACAAGCCTCACCCTCACATGCACCACTCACAGGTGGGGGCGCAGCAGCTCCAGCAGCGTCGGCAGTGCGGCGGCGACTCCCGGGTGCAGCTCGTAATCGTCGAGTTCGTCGAGCGGCACCCACGACAGTTGGATGCTCTCGGGGTCGTTGATGACGGCGTCGAAACGGCGCAGGGTCTTCGCGATCACCGTCGTGTATGACCAGGTGTCGAGATCGAGGACATGCGTCTCGACGATCTCGATGCCGGATCCGTCCTGGTCAGGCACGCCGGCCTCTTCCCAGGACTCGCGGATCGCGGCCTCGACCGCCGACTCCCCCATGTCCCGGGCCCCACCGGGGAAGCCCCAGGTTCCGCCTTCGACCGACCACAGCGCCCGATGCTGCATGAGCACCCCGCGCTCCGGATCGACGAGCATGAGTCCGGCGGCCCCGTTGAGCCCCCAGTGCTTCTTCCCGTCCGATCCGTACGTCCATCCGTCACCCGATCGCCGAGGCGGCCGACCGTCGGGCAGTCGCGTGGACTTCGCCGCCTGTGCGTTCTGTTCTGCTGCGCTGTCGGAAGCTGCGCTTTCGGGGGCAGCTCCTGCGGCAGCTTTCGGGTCGTTCTCAGACGAGGACATGATCGACATCCAATGATGAGACGGCTGCGAAGGACAGATCGCTCGGCCCGATTCCGCGGGAGACGAGCTCGGCGCCGAGGGCCGCGACCATGGCTCCGTTGTCGGTGCACAGTTTCAAGGGCGGCACTCGCAGGGTCACCCCAGCCTCAGCGCAGCGTTCAGCGAGCACCTCACGCAAGTGCGAGTTCGCGGCCACTCCCCCGCCGAGGACGACATGGTCGATGCCGGTGTCGGCCGCGGCCAGCACGGTCTTGGTCACGAGCACGTCGACGACGGCGTCTTCGAAACCGGCCGCAATATCGGCCACGCGCAGGTCGGCGCCGAGCGTTTCGGCCTTCGTCACCTCGCGCAGGGCCGCGGTCTTGAGCCCGGAGAACGAGAAGTTGTACCGGCGCTCCGGATCACGAAGATCCTGCTTCTTCGCCAGTCCGCGTGGGAACGTCACGGCTTTCCGGTCGCCCGGGACGCCGGTGCCGTCGAGCAGTCCGAGAGCGGCCTTCGAGATGTTCGGTCCGCCCGGGTAGTTCAGTCCCAACAGACGTGCGGTCTTGTCGAAGGCCTCACCTGCGGCATCATCGATCGTGGCGCCGAGGAGTTCGATGTCGGTGACGACATCGCCGATACGCAGGATCTCCGTGTGTCCTCCGGAGACGAGGAGCGCGATCGTCGGCGTGGTCAGCCCGTCGACGTCCTCGGCGACGAGGTCGACGGCGACGTGTGCGGCGAGGTGGTTGACTCCGTAGAGCGGTCTGTTCAGTGCCGCGGCGAGTCCTTTGGCCGCACCGACACCGACCATGAGCGCCCCGGACAGTCCCGGCCCGGCTGTCACGGCCAGGGCGTCGATGTCGGACAGCTCCACCTCGGCGGTCTCACACGCGGAGGCGATGGCCGGGCCGATGGCCTGCACGTGGGCCCGGGAGGCGACCTCGGGCACGACTCCGCCGAAGCGGACGTGTTCGTCCATCGATGAGGACACCGTGTTCGTCAGCAGTGTGCGCCCGCGGACGATGCCGACTCCGGTCTCATCGCAGGAGGATTCGATGCCGAGGACGAGGGGTTCGCTCACGATTCGGCCCTATCAGCGGTGGCCGAACTCGCGTCGACCGAATCAGGACCGTCTCCCGCATCCCCGGCTTCGAGCGCGAGGTCGGAGTATGCGGCGTCGAGTTCGGGTTCGGTCGCCTCGGCGATGTTGACGCCGAGGCTGCGGGTGAACAGGCGCAGGTGGGTGTCCCACATGGGCCCGAATTCGCTCGCCTGCGCACGAGCGGTGTCGACATCGGCCGCGGTCTGGGTGAACACGAGCAGAGTCCCCTCACCCGTATCACCTTCGAGCGGCAGAAGCCGGATGCCGAGCACCCCGAAGTCGTCGAGATCGAGCAGCACGTGGTCATACTCTTCGCAGCTGAGCACCGACCCGCTCAGGTCGATGTCCTCGAGTTCGAAGGTGATCGGACGGGACGCGGGCACGTCGGCGTCATCCCCTGCATCCTCCGATTCCTCGCCGAGGCGGAACGGCGCGAACCATGCCGCCGCGGTGCCGCTGTCGGTCAGGGCGTCCCAGACGGTCCCGACATCGCGTGCCAGGAGCAGCTCGATGACGAGGTCGGTGCCGTTCTCCCAGCTGACGAGGCGTGGGGAGGGTGTGCTCATTCCTCCACCCACGAATCGTTCAGTGCCGCGATCTCCTCGTCGCTCAGCTGCATCTGCGTGCCGGCAAGCAGCTCGGTGAGCTGTTCGGGCACCCGGGCCGAGGCGATGGTCGAGGGAATGAAGTCGTGGCTGAGCTGCCAGGCGATGGCCGTCGCCGTCATCGTCGCGTCGTGGGCCGAGGCGACGTCGTGGAGGGCCTCGAGGGCGCCGAGTGCCTTCTGATCCTCGACGAATCCTGAGACTCGTTCGCCGCGGACGCTGCCGGTGGCATCACCGCCGGTGTGCTTGCCGGTGAGGAACCCGGAGGCCAGGGAGTGGAACGGCAGTTCGGCGATCCCTTCGGAGCGCAGGTACGCCTGCTTCTGTTCGTCGACGGCGGCGCGGGAGACGAGGTTGAACCGGTCCTGGACGACGCGGTAGCAGGCCAGGGAGAACTTCGTGGAGATCTTCCTCGCCGACTGCAGCCTCTCGAGGCTGAAATTCGAGGCGCCGAGGTAGCTGACCTTGCCGGAGCGGACGAGAGCGTCGAAGGTCTCGGCGACGGCGACCTGGTCGACCTCGTCATCGTCGACATGGGCGTAGTAGACATCGATGTGGTCGGTGCCCAGTCGGCGCAGCGAGTCATCGACGCAGTCGCGGATGTTCGCCGGGTCGAGACCTTTGTGCTTCGGGAGCATGCCGACCTTCGTCGCGATGACCATCTCGTCACGGTTGCCGCGGGACTTCATCCATTCGCCGATGATCGTCTCTGATTCTCCACCGGAGTTGCCGTCGACCCAGACCGAGTAGGCGTCGGCGGTGTCGATGAAGTTTCCGCCTGCCGCAGCGTAGGCGTCGAGGACCGCGAAGCTCTGGTCCCGATCCGCACCCCAGCCGAAGGGATTGCCACCCAGCTGAAGAGGATGGACGGAGAGATCGGTATCTGCCAATTGCACACGTGTCATGCCTCCAGCCTACCTGTTCGACCTCAGCCCCCATCGGCTCGGATCACCACCCAGAAAGCAGGTTAGGCTAAACTATTATCAGACAATGATGCCGATCACATCATTGTCGCGGTGACTGAGGTTCTGATCGCCGCAATCCCCGAGTGATCCCCGAGGAGTCATCATGTCTGAACCGTTCTCAGCTCGCCTCAGGGCCAGCACCGCCACCATCCACGACGAGGTCGAGCACACCACCTTCATGGTCGACCTCATGGAAGGACGACTGGACTCGCGGGCGTATGCCCTCCTTCTCAAGCAGTACGAGGTCATCTATGCTGTGCTCGAGTCCCAGTCGCGGACGTTCGCCGACGACCCGGTCTTCGCGCCCTTCCACGACGTGAACCTCTTCCGCTCCGAACGCATCGCAGCTGACCTGGCCGCGCTGGGCGGTGAGGATCTGCCCGTGATGCCCAGTGCCACCGCCTACGCCGACCACCTCGCGGGGCTGGAGCGTCCCGAGCAGGTCATCGCTCACCATTACACGCGCTACCTCGGGGACCTCTCCGGCGGCCAGGCGATCGGCACCCTCATGGGTCGGCACTACAGCCTGCCCGCGACCACCCTGACGATGTGGGACTTCACGGCGCTGGGCAAGACGAAGCCGTACAAGGATTCCTACCGCTGCCTCCTCGACGAGGTGGCAGCGACCGGCGGCGATGAGCAGATCGTCATCGACGAGACGATGGAGGCCTTCCGCCTCAACGGCGCCCTCCTCGTCGACCTCACCGAGGCGACGGAACTGCGGGCGGTCCCGGTCGCCTAGTCACTGATCCGCAGACGCATGAGAACGGCCGCGGCGCCCGGATAGTAATCCGGGCGCCGTCCCCATTCAACGAATCCGCGGGAGGCGTAGAGGCCCAGCGCCGAGGTGTTGCGTTCGTCGACCTCGAGATGGACGACCTCCGCCCCGCGGTCCTTCGCCCAGTCGATCCCCGCGTCGAGCAGGGCCCGACCGACGCCCCGCCCGCGTGCAGCCTCGGTGGTGGCGATGGTCATGACATCGGCTTCCGCACCGGATAAGGACATAACGATCCACCCGGCCAACTCCCCCGCCGAGGCGGTGCCCTGCGTTGCGGTCGAACCGTCGACGGCCCCGTCCGGGTCAGGCTCCCCCGCCGAGGCGGTCCTGGCCGCGAGCATGATCGTACCGTTCTGTGCCTTGACCGACCAGTAGTACCCGGGTGTCCACGCGGTGGGACCGAAGACGGCCGCATCATGATCGGCCACCTCGGCGAGATCCCACCAGGGCAGCTCGGCGATGGTCGTCGCTGCGGTCATCTCAGGGAGCTCTCACGCACCGGGGTCGGTTTCGCATCGGGATCACGCAGGTATTCGGGGATCGGCTCGCTCAACTCCCGACCGGCGGCGAGCTCCCGCGCAACCGCGAACGCGAGGAAGTCGGCACGCGGATCCGTGAGGTCCTCGAGCGACGGAGCGCCGAGGGTTTCGGGGTAGAGAAGGAAGCCGCGACCGAGCCGCTGACCGATCCGATCGGCAGCAGCGTCCGTCAGCTCGTGTGCGTCACCGGCAGGGTCGAACACATAGTTGTGCTCGGCGAGGACGGCGGCGACCTCGGCGGGCCTGGCGACGAACGGTCCCGCACTCAGGGACGCATCGGCCGAATCGTAGACGCTGAAGTAGACCTCTTTGCGGCGGGCGTCGGAGGCGATGAGCACGGGGCGCTCGGTGCCGGTCGCACCGTCAGTGCCTGTCGGCCCGTCAGAGGTGCTGCGCACGAGTTCTTCGGCGATCGCCGCCTGCGACAGCAGTCCCCTGACGGGGATGCCGCGGGCCTGGCCGACGGCGATGCCGGCCGCGATGCCGACCCGCAGCCCCGTGAACGGGCCCGGGCCGATGCCGACGACGACGAGTTCGGGCAACACGTCCGCCTTGAGCACACGGGCGAGCGCTGGCCCGATGAACTCGACGTGTCGACGCTGGTCATCGGCCTGTTCGGCGGCGATGACCGTGTCAGTGTCGGTGTCGACGAGGGCTACGGACGCCGACTGCGAGGTGTCGATGCTGAGAATGATCATGAGGCGTCTCCCTCGGTTGTGATGCCCTCAAGCGCTGAGATCGCGGCGTGCACGCGGACCATTCTTCCCGACCATGAGTCGCCGTGGCCGGTGAGGTCGACGGTGCGCCGTTCATCCTCGATCTCGTCGTCAGCGGCGGTGCCGGTGTCGGCCACGTCGCCTGCGCCCCAGACCGGTGCGATGGTGATCTCGAGGTAGTCGGTGCTCAGCTGCTCGGCGAGTCCGGCACCCCATTCGACGACGGTGATCGACTCGTCGAGTTCGGAGTCGAGGTCGAGGTCTTCGAGCTCCTCCCCGTCGGCCAGCCGGTAGGCATCGACGTGGACGAGGGCCGGCCCGCCGGAGCGCGAGGGGTGTTCGCGGGCGATGATGAACGTCGGCGAGGTGATCCGCCCCGTCACGTCGAGCGCCCGGCCCAATGACTGAGTGAACGTCGTCTTTCCGGCACCGAGGTTGCCCGTGAGGATGAGCAGGTCACCGGCGCGCAGGTGCCCGGCGAGTTCCTCGGCGAAAGTGCGCATGTCCGCAAGCGATCCGAGGTGCGCCCTCATCGCTCGACACCGTCCGCCGAGGCCGGCTGCCGGCCGGCCGATTCTGCGCTGGCCGACTCCGCACCAGCCGATTCTGCGCTGTCCGCGCGGGCGAACCGCTGCACGCGGGCGCTGAGCTGGGTGACGATCTCGTAGTTGATCGTGTCCGCCCAGGTCCCCCACTCGGCGGCGCTGGGTCCGCCGGGGCCGAAGATGACGACCTCGTCGCCGATGGCCACGTCGTCATTCCCGGTTCCGATGTCGATGATCATCTGGTCCATGGCGATGCGCCCGACGACGGGGTATCGGCGCCCGCGGATGGCCACCTCGGCGCGGTTGGACGCCGCACGGGGAAGCCCGTCCCCGTACCCGCCGGGCACGAGCGCGAAGCGTGTGTCGCTCGCGGCCGTGAACGTCAGCCCGTAGGAGGCGCCGTGACCTGCGGGAATGTCTTTGAGGTTGATGACCGTCGAGAGCAGCCGCAGCGCCGGGCGCAACCCGAGGGCCGCAGCGTCCCCATCCGCGAGCGGGGAGAGACCGTAGAGCGCGAGCCCCACCCTGGCCGAGGTTCCCGGGCACGGGCCGAGGGTGAGCGCGCCCGGTGAGTTCGCGATGTGCACATCGAGTGCCTCCGATTCGCCGAGGCGGCCGTCCGCGGCGTCGAGCACGGCCCGCAGCTGCCCGTGGGCGGAGGAGAAGACCGCACTCTGGGCGGCGGTCTCGGGACGTTCGGGTTCATCGGCGACGGCGAAGTGACTCATGATGCCGACGATGCGGATCCCCGGTGCGGCAGAGGTCTGGCTCGGATCTTCGGGTCGAGCGTCGCCGGCATCTGCGCTCTGACGACGTTCCTCGTCATGGCGGCGCAGCCAGTCGAAGGCGCGGACGAGGTCGTCCGGGGCCAGCCCGTTGCGGCCGAGTCCGGTGTCGATCTTCAGATGCAACCTGGCGGTGGTACCGGTGCGCAGGGCCGCCTCGGCGAGACGGTCGAGGCTGCCGACGGTGGAGACGCCGAGAGCGATTTCGGCCTGCAGCGCCGCATCGAGGTCGGTGGTGGGTCCGTAGAGCCAGGCGAGGATCTGCGCCTCGGGACCGAGCAGCTCGCGCAGCTGCAGTGCTTCGGGGATGGTGGCCACGCAGAACTCGCGCCATCCTGCTGTGAACAGTGCCGGGGCGACGAGGTCGACGCCGTGGCCGTACGCATTGGCCTTGACGACGCATTTGAGGCGGGCGGGGGCGAGCCGCTCGGCAAGGACGGAGGCATTGTCGTGCAGGGCCGCCTCGTCGATCTCTGCTCGCACGAGAGCCTCGGGAATGTCGAAAGATGTCACTGGATAAGACTACCGCCGACACCATGTTGCCCACCTCACCGGTGGTTAGGATGAACCCCCGCACGTCTCGGCGACCCTGCCGAGGCGCGCGGACCCAACCGATGACAAAGGAGAAGTCATGCACACCACCACATCCGCCCGCACCCTGACCATGGTGCTCGTGACCGCGCTGTTCGCCGCGGTCCTCACCCTTGCCTCGGGTGCCGGGGCAGCCTCGGCGGCGTCGAAGTACTGCACCGGCATCGAATCGAACTCGAAGGTCACTGCCGGCAAGGCCATCGAGGTCAAACAGCGTACGACGATCACCGCCGACATCTACCTGTGCTCGAAGTCCGGGTCACGCTACGTCCGCGACAGCGGTCCGTACAAGGCGCGGCTGGGCTACAACGGGACGACGGCGAGCAAGCGCGAGGGTGACGGGAAGACGCCGAAGGGCGTGTTCTGGATGCGCGACGGCTTCGGCACCTCGGCAAACCCGGGCCTGAAGAAGACGTGGACGAAGGTCACCCGCGATCACGTCTGGGTCGACGGAGACGCGACGAAGGCCGAGGGGTACAACACGATGCAGCTGAAGTCGAAGGGCTACAAGGGCGAATCGCTCTACCAGCCGAAGCCGTACAAGTACGCCCAGGTCATCGGTTACAACGAGGCCCGCACCCCGGGCAAGGGATCGGCGATCTTCCTCCACGCGAACACCGAGTCGATGAAGACCGCCGGATGCGTGTCGATGTACGAAGCGAGCCTCGTCAAGGCGATGAAGTGGGAGGGGTCGACGAAGACGCAGATCGTCATTCACTGAGTGGAGGTGCTCGGTTCAGTCGGTGGCGCGGATGAGCTCGTCCACCACCTCGGCGAGGGCATCGGCGAAACCGGCCGCGGTGATCGCCCGCCGGCCGGCCTCGTTGTGCAGCAGCACCGCGAGTCCGGCCAGGCGAGCCCACTGCCGCGGCGGCAGCGTTGCCTCGTCACCGCCGTAGCGAGCGCGCGCCGAGGCGATCGCGCACAGCGTCCCGAGGACCCCGGCGAGCACGTCCCCGGCCCCGGCCGTGGCAAGGCTCGCCGGTCCGGGTTCGGGGAGGACGACGAAGCCGTCGGGCGCGGCGATGACCGTGTGGTGGCCCTTGAGCAGGACGATCGTCCCGGTCAGCTCCGCCGCCTGCCTGGCCCACCCGGCCGGGTTCTGACCGATCCTGCCTGCGGTGATGATCTCGCCGAGGAGGCGGCTGAGCAGCCGTGCCAGCTCACCGGCGTGCGGGGTGATGATGAGAGAGCGGTGCGCCAGCCAGGTGCCGGCCATCGCCTCGGCGCGGCCGACCATATCCAGTCCCCCGGCGTCGATGACGACCGGGGTGTTCGTGTCGCTCAGTCCGTCGACGACGGCTTGGACGTAGTCGGATTCGGGGTCGCCGGGCCCCAGCACGACCGCGTCGACCCGACCGGAGGCGCTGACCACTTCGGGGTGGAGGCCGATGAGGAATTCGGCGACGAGCGGGGATCCGAGATAGCGGACCATTCCGGCTCCGGAATTCACCGCCGAGGTGGTCGTGAGCACGCCGGCCCCCGGATAGTCTTCGGAACCGGCGAGGACCCCGGTGATGCCGCGGGAGTATTTGTGCCCGGTCGGATCGGGGCGGGGGAAGTCAGCAGCGAGGTCGGCTGAGTCGAGGAGTTCGGCGTCGGCGAGCTCCGGGTCGAGGTCGAGTCCAATGTCGATGACGTCGATGGAGCCGGTGAACGCGGCGACGCGGGGGTCGACGAGTTCGGATTTGAGCCCGCCGAAGGTCACGGTCCGATCGGCGTGGAGCCGCTGGTCGGTGTCGACAGAGTGTGCACCGTCCGAGCCTGCATCCTCGGGGCCGGGATCGAGGTCGGAGGGGACGTCGACGGCGATGAGGCGGCCGGTTCGGTGCGGGGCCCAGTCGGCGATGAGTGCGGCGATGTGGTCGGGCAGTCCGCGCCTGCCCCCGGTGCCGAGTATCCCATCGAGGACGAGGTCGGCCCGGGTCAGTTCACGCAGGACGTCGGTGCGGGGGGTGCCGGTGGAGGCAGCGCCGGTGCGGGACTCGGGAGGGTCGGCCGCCTCGGTGGCGGTGGAGGAGGAGCCGTCCTCGGTCGGCGTGAACGCGATGACCTGGGCTCCGGCACTGCGGGCCGCGGCGAGTCCCTCGGCGTGGGTGCGGTCGAAGAGGGTGATGACCGTGACGGCCGCACCGCGCCGGGCGAGCGTGGCTGCGGCGAAGAGGGCGTCCCCGGCGTTGTTGCCGGGTCCTGCCAACACGCTCACGCGGGTCCCGGTCACTCGGCCGTGGTCGGCCCTGAGTGTCTCAAGACAGATGTTGGCCAGGGCACGGGCGGCACGGGCCATGAGCGGGACACCGGCGTCGAGGAGGGGCTCCTCGGTGTCGCGGATGACCTGACTGGGATAGGCAAACACACTCATCGCTGCTCCTTCACGTCCATCCCTGCACCGTATGCCGTTTCCACCCTTCGGGGCCAGAGCCGACCGTGGTGAGGGGCCGGTGCTCTCAGTCCTCGGCCAGCTGGGCGAGCCGGCGGCCGGCAAGATGGGCGAGGAACAGTGCCTGGTCGGCCAGACCGTCGTCGCTGTGGCGAGCGCGTGGCGAATGGTTGGCTTCGCGTTCGTCGACAGGGAGGTTCGGCAGCGCCACTCCGAAGTGTCCGTAGGCCCCGGGGACGGCGTCGAGGACGCGGGAGAAGTCTTCGGAGCCGGGCAGCGGGTTGGCCTTGCGCACGGTCCTCTCCTCACCGAAGAGGTCGGTGAACGTGGCCAGGAAGAATTCGGCTTCAGCGTCGTTGTTGATCGTCGGGGGAAGGATCTGCTCGTAGTCCACTTCGGCGGTGAAACCGTGGGCGGCGACGAGGTCACGGACGAGGTTCGGCAGCTCCACCTCGGCGCGGGAGGTCACGGCTTCGGAGAAGGTGCGGACGCTGACGACGAGGCGGGCACTGTCGGGGATGACGTTCGGGGCGGTGCCGCCGTTGAACTGGCCGACGGTGACGACGAGCGGGTCGAAGATGTCGAAGCGGCGGGTGACGTATTCCTGCAGCTGGCCGACGAGCATGGCGCCGACCTGGATGGGGTCTTTGCCGGTGGCGGGGCGGGAGGCGTGCGTGCCTTTGCCGTGGACGGTGATCGTCATCTTCGAGAACGCCGCCATATAGGACCCGGGGCGGGAGCTGGCGACTCCGAGGTCGGCGTCGGCGGAGGCATGGATGCCGAAGGCGGCCTTGACCCGGGGTCCGGCGGAGTCGAGGACGCCTTCGTCGATCATCTTCCCCGCCCCGTCGTAGCCTTCTTCGCCGGGTTGGAACATGAACACGACGTCGCCGGGCAGGGAGTCACGGTCGCGGTGGAGGAGTTTGAGTGCACCGACGAGGCCGGCGGTGTGGAGGTCGTGGCCGCAGGCGTGCATCCTCCCCGAGGTGGACGCGAAGTCGAATCCGGTCGCCTCGTTCACGGGCAGTCCGTCCATGTCCCCGCGCAGGAGGACAGCGGGCACCACGCCGGTCGAGTCTTCCGTGCGGGCTCCGCCGCGGAGGACGACGGTGATCGAGGACAGGTTCTCGCCCGTGCTGACTTCCACGTCGAGGCCTTCGATGGCGTCGAGGACAAGCTTCTGCGTCACCGGCAGGTCGAGGCCGACCTCGACGTTCTCGTGGAGTGCGCGGCGAAGAGTGACGAGGCCGGGTGCGATGTCCGCGGCGTCCTCGGCGGTGGGCAGGTGGATGGTGGGTGTGGGGGTAGCCGCAGCGGCGTTGGCGTCGTTCGCGGTGGGAGTGACGTCGGCATCGTTGGGAAGTGAGCTCATGGTGCTGAGTCTATTACCCACCAGGCGCAGACGGATTGAGACTGAGCGTTGGTCTTGTTGGGCCGGATAACTGTCGCAGGGTCCGGCATCGGGTCACGAAAGTCCATAACGCAAGCGAGTCCGGGCCACAACCTCGGCGGCGTCGATGTCTCCACTGATATAGCACTCGGCATCCGCCTCGGTCTCCGCACTGACCGAGAGACCTTCCATCTCGCCGCTGTGAGCACTTTCGGCTACGTGAGCGGCCCGAATCGACCGGTTATCGTTCGCGGTTGCTTGCATCGCTCGATCGGCCTCCCTAGCATTCCGCTCGATACCCTCAATTCTACCGGGAGCAATGAATGGTCAGCAGTCTTCGCAACGGTTCCGCTACGGTCCCGCAGCGCCCCTGCCTTGCCCATAATCGCCGTTGTCACACCAGTCCGTGGTGGGCAGCGAATGGATCCCAGTCGGGATCGGTGTGGATGTCGAGTTCGATCTCGTTCGCGGCGGTCGCGGCCGCCTCGGCGCCGTGGAAATGGGCGATGAGCGCGGCGGTCATGTCCATGCCCGCGGCCACACCCGATGAGGTCCACCGGTCCCGGTCCTCGACCCAACGCGCCTGCGGCACCCAGGTGATGCCCTCACCGTGTTCGGCCGCCCAGGTGAACGCCTTCTTATTCGACGTCGCCCGGTACCCGTCGAGCAGACCCGCGGCCGCGAGGACCGCCGAACCGGTGCACACTGAGGTGATGAGCTCGGCACCGGCCGACCAGTTCACGAAGCTGCCGAGGAAGCTTCGGTCGTCGACCAACTGCCGGGTGCCCATTCCGCCGGGGACCATGACGATGTCCGGGGTGTTCGCGGTGTCGAAGGACTCGGTGGCAATGACCTCGATGCCCTGGGCGCTGCGCACACGTCCCGGCTGCGCCGTGACATAGGTCAGGGCGAAGGCATCGGGGAGTCGGCTGAAGAGTTCGACGGGGCCGAAGACGTCGAGCACCTCGAAGCCGTCGAAGAGCACCACTGCAACATTGCGAGTCCGTGAATCCATGGACTCATTGTCTCAGCTGCAGTGTCAGTCGTCCGGCGTCAGTCCTCCGGCGTCAGGCCCCTGGCATCAGTCCTAGAACCTCCGGCATCAGTCCTGGGGCCGAGGATTCCGTCCGTACATCGAATGGGTGAAGTGCTCGGCGACCCCCTCGATGCCGGGGCTCAGGGACGGCCCCTCCCCCTCGGCGATGACGAACGTCATCGTGAGGTTCGCATCATGGGTGATCGAGAGGTGGATGTTCTGGCCGCCGATGCGTTTGAAGTGCTCGAGGACGAGCCCACGCAGACGGAAACTTGGCGCACCGGAGCGGGCGGGGACCACCTCGGCGGACTGCCAGGGCAGCCACCCGGGGAAGCCGATCGCCTTCTTCAGTGCCTCCTTCGCGGAGAACCGGGCCGCCAAGGACGCATCGGTACGGCGTTTTCCGTTGCGTTTGAGCTGCTCGCCGGGGGTGAGCAGCCGGTCGAGGAGTTCGGGCACGCGTTCGATGTGCTCGGCGAAACGCGGCACATCGGCGATGTCAGTGCCGATCCCTAGAATCGCCATATTCGCTCCTCCTCAGACTCCTCGGCAGCGACAATCATCGGTCCACGGTGCCGGACCGACCATATCCCGTCCGGCACCGAGGCGGGTCACTCGACCGTGACCGACTTCGCGAGGTTGCGCGGCTGGTCGACGTCGAGGCCCTTGGCCGTGGCGAGTTCCATCGCGAAGATCTGCAGCGGAACGGTCGTCAGCAGCGGAGCCATGAGCGTCGTCGTCTCGGGGACGGCGATGACTTCGGAGGCGAACTGGTCGACCTCTTCGTCCCCCTCCTCGGCGATGACGACGGTGTTCGCACCGCGGGCGCGGACCTCCTGGATGTTCGAGATGACCTTCGCGTGCAGCGAATCGCGGCCGCGCTTCGAGGGTACGACGATGATGACGAGCTGACCGTCGTCGATGAGCGCGATCGGTCCGTGCTTGAGCTCACCGGCGGCGAAGCCCTCGGCGTGGATGTAGGCGAGCTCCTTGAGCTTGAGCGCCCCCTCCATCGCCACCGGGTAGCCGACGTGACGGCCGAGGAACAGCACCGAGCCGACGTCCTTGTTCCGGTCGGCCAGGGCGAGGACCTGCGCCTTCGTCTCATCGAGGATGCGCTGGACCTTCGCCGGGATCGTCTGCAGTTCGCCCAGGATCGTGGCGATCTCGTCGCGGAACTTGTTTCCCCGCAGCTGGGCGAGGTAGAGGCCGAGGAGGTAGCAGGCGACGACCTGGGACAGGAACGCCTTCGTCGAGGCGACTGCGATCTCCGGGCCGGCGTGGGTGTAGAGCGCAGCGTCGGATTCGCGCGGAATCGTCGAGCCGAAGGTGTTGCAGATAGCGATGACCTTCGCGCCCTGCTGACGCGCGTGGCGGACGGCCATGATCGTGTCCATGGTCTCCCCCGACTGCGAGATCGCCACGACGAGGGTCTTCTCCGTCACCACCGGATCCCGGTAGCGGAATTCGTGGGCGAGCTCCACCTCGGTGGGGATGCGGCACCAGTGCTCGATCGCGTACTTCGCGACCTGGCCGGCATACGCGGCGGTGCCGCAGGCGATGACGACGATCTTGTCGACGGTCTTGAGCACGTTCTCGTCGATGTGCATCTCATCGAGGGTCAGATGACCCTCGGTGTCGAGGCGGCCGAGCAGCGTATCGGCCACGGCCTGCGGCTGGTCGTGGATCTCCTTGTCCATGAAGGACGCGAAGCCGCCCTTCTCCGCGGCGGCGGTGTCCCAGTCGACCTCGAACTGCTCACCTTCGACGAGGTTGCCCTCGATATCCGTGATCGTGACCTCATCGGGGGTGATCGTCACGACTTCGTCCTGACCGATCTCCACGGCCGTGCGGGTGTAGTCGATGAACGCGGCGACGTCGGAGCCGAGGAAGTTCTCTCCCTCGCCGAGGCCGATGACCAGCGGCGAGTTCCGACGGGCGGCCACGACCTGGCCGGGCAGGTCGGCGTGGACGGCGAGCAGGGTGAACGCACCCTCGAGTTGGCCCGCGGTCGCACGCATCGCGGCTGTGAGGTCACCGGTGGCGCGGTAGTTCTTGGCCAGCTGGGCGGCGGCCACCTCGGTGTCGGTCTCGGAGAGGAATTCGACGCCCTCGGCGACGAGGTCCTTCTTCAGCTGCGCGAAGTTCTCGATGATGCCGTTGTGGATGAGCGCGAGCTTGCCGCCGTCGGCCAGGTGCGGGTGCGCGTTGAGGTCGGTGGGCCCACCGTGGGTGGCCCAGCGGGTGTGGCCGATGCCGGTCTGCGCGGCCGGCAGAGGATGGGCGTCGATCTCCTCGGTCAGGGCAGAGAACTTGCCTGCCTTCTTCGCCGAGGCGAGTTCGCCCTCGGGCGTCACGAGCGCGACACCGGCGGAGTCGTAGCCGCGGTATTCGAGCCTCTTCAGCCCGCCGAGAACGACGTCGAGCGCCAGATGATCGGCATTGTCAACGGGGGCCTTGGATACATAGCCAACGATTCCACACATGAGGGAGATTTTACGCACTCCCGGCGAATCTCGCTCATTCCGGCGAGTCACGATCGGGTCAACGTGACGAACCGCACGCGGGGGCGGTCACGGGCACCGATGACCACATCGGTGATGGAGGTCGACCGCCGCCTCAGCGAGGGTTGGTAAGGGGCCCGACAGCAACCTCGGCGATGGGGCGGGTACGGCGCCGGGTCGGACCTCGGTGACGGGGCGAACATGACGCATGACACAATGGTCGAATGAGCCATGTCGACCCTCAGTTGGACCGTGCGCGCCGCCTCGCTGGTCTGAATACCGGACGCCGCCTCGAGTCCGAATCGGTGTCCCCGTTCTGGGAGTTCGACCGGGATGTGTGGGGCACGCTCGCCCAGGCCACTCCCCTGCCGCTGAAGCAGCGTGACATCGAGAGACTGCGCGGCCTCGGCGATCGGATCAACCTCGACGAGGTGGCCCAGGTGTACCTGCCGCTGTCGCGGCTGCTCAACCTCTACGTCTCCGCCCGGCGGGCCAAACACGACATGACCAGGGAGTTCTTCTCCCCGCTGCACGATCGGGGCTTGGAACCGCAGGAGGCCAAACGCACCCCGTTCGTCATCGGCGTCGCCGGATCCGTCGCCGTCGGCAAGTCGACGACGGCCCGTGTGCTGCGCGAACTGCTCGCGCGGTGGCCCGACACCCCGCGGGTCGAGCTCATCACCACCGACGGGTTCCTCTACCCCAACGCCGAACTCGAACGACGCCGCCTCAACGGGCGCAAGGGATTCCCCGAATCCTACGACCGGCGCAAGCTGCTGCAGTTCATCGCCGCGGTCAAGGCCGGATCCCCCGAGGTCCGCGCGCCCGTGTACTCCCACCACACCTACGACATCGTCCCCGGCGCCGAGGTGGTCGTCCGGTCCCCTGACGTGCTCATCGTCGAGGGCCTCAACGTCCTCCAGCCCGCCCGCCCGCGCAGCGACGGCACGCTGGGCCTGTCGATCAGCGACTACTTCGACTTCTCCGTCTACGTCGACGCCCGCTCGAGGGACATCCGCGAGTGGTACGTCTCCCGCTTCCTCAAACTCAAGCACGGCGCCTTCCAGGACGAGGAATCCTACTTCCACCGGTATTCGAAGCTCGGCGACGACGAGGCGATCACCCTGGCCACGGAGATCTGGGACTCGATCAACTTCCCGAACCTGCGGGAGAACGTCCAACCCAGCCGTGGTCGCGCCGACCTCGTGCTCCACAAGTCCGCCGACCACACCATCCGGAAGGTCCAGCTGCGGAAGCTGTGAGGCGCGGTCATGCCGGGTGGGCGTGCCGTGCGCGCGTGCTGTGACCGACTTCGCTTACGAGTGAGGAAATAGTTTCGGCTCGTACGCAGTTGCACTGTGTGCACTGTTCTATTCTTCGCCAGCGGGTCACCTGCCCGCGGCGGCGACCGGATACGGGCGATCCTCGTATCGCCACGGGCATTCCCGTTCATCACCGCCGGTGATCCCCGTCGGCCTCCGGTCGCATCGGCAGCAGAAAGGGGCCCGCCATGAGTATGCCCTCCCCTCACCGCGTCATGTACTCCTCGGTCAAGACCCAGAAGACCCCGCAGACGTCCATCCAGCCGGGCATCTACCGGCGAATCGCCGGATACGCCTCCCGGCACAAGCGCAAACTCATCGTCTTCCTCATCCTCTCCGTGCTCACTGCGGGAATCGGCGTGCTCAATCCAGTGCTCGCCGGCGACGTCGTCAACGCGATCACCGGCGGCGGTCCGGTGGCCACTGTGGTGTGGCTGGCCGTCGCGATCGGCGGACTCGCCATCGCGGACGCCGCCATCTCGATCACCAACCGCTATCTGTCCTCGCGCATCGGTGAGGGACTCATCTTCGATCTGCGCACGGCCGTATACGACCACGTCCAGGCGATGCCGATCGCCTTCTTCAACCGCACTCGCACCGGCGCCCTGGTCTCCAGGCTCAACACCGACGTCATCGGTGCCCAGCGGGCGTTTTCCAACACGCTGTCGGGCATCGTGTCCAACTTCGTCTCCTTGGCCCTGACGGTCGGTGTCATGGTCACGATCTCGTGGCAGGTGACCGTGATGTCGATCCTGCTGCTGCCGCTGTTCATCATCCCCACCCGCATGCTGTCGGGCAGACTCGCCTCCCTGCAGTTCGAAGCCGCGAACAACTCCGCGGACATGTCGACGCGGATGACCGAGCGGTTCTCCGCGGCCGGCGCCACGCTGATCAAGCTCTTCGGCAATCCCCGCAAGGAGAATGAGGAGTTCGCCGACCGCGCCGGACAGGTCCGCGACATCGGGGTGAAGGTCGCGATGCTGCAGTCGACGTTCGTGTCCTCACTGACGCTGGTCTCCGCCCTCGCTCTCGCCTTGGTCTACGGCGTCGGCGGTGCTCAAGCCGTGCTCGGCAACCTCAATGCCGGTCAGGTCGTCACCTTGGCGCTGCTGCTGACCCGGCTCTACACTCCGCTGACGATGCTCGCCAATGCTCGTCTGGACATCCAGAGCGCTGTCGTGTCATTCCAGCGCGTGTTCGAGATCCTCGATCTTGTGCCGTACTTCAAGGAACCCGAGAAGCCGCGTGCGCTGCCGGCCGGCGGTCTGGACGTGTCCTTCGATCATGTCGACTTCGCCTACCCGAGTGCCGAACAGGTCAGCCTGGCCAGTCTCGAGGACGTCTCCGTGCTCGACTCCCGCAGCGGCGACGAGGTCATCCATGACCTCAGTTTCACGATTCCGGCCGGACACACGGTCGCCCTCGTCGGGTCCTCCGGTGCCGGCAAGTCGACGATCGCATCCCTGCTGCCCCGCCTCTACGATGTCACCGGCGGCACGATCAGCATCGGCGGAGTCGATGTGCGGGATCTGTCGTTCGCCGATCTGCGCGAGGCTGTCGGCGTGGTCACCCAGGACGGTCACGTCTTCCATGAGTCGATCCGCGCGAACCTTCAGCTCGTCAATCCCGACGCCACCGAGGAGCAGATGTGGGATGCACTCACACGCGCGCAGCTGCGAGGCGTCATCGACGCGCTGCCCGATGGTCTCGACACGGTCGTCGGTGAGCGCGGGTACCGTCTCTCCGGCGGTGAGCGTCAGCGACTGACGATCGCCCGCATGCTGCTGGCGAGCCCGGAGATCGTCGTCCTCGACGAAGCCACCTCGGCGCTGGATTCGACGAACGAAGCCGCGATCCAACAGGCCCTGGCCCAGGCGATGCACGGGCGTACGGCACTGGTCATCGCGCACCGGCTCTCCACGGTGCGGCAGGCCGATACGATCCTCGTCGTCGAGGCCGGTCGCATCGTCGAATCAGGTACGCATGAGGAACTGGTCGGCCGCGGCGGCCGATACGCCGAGCTCTACGCCACCCAGTTCGCCTCGAGCTGACGGGCCGGCGGCCCCTCCGGCCTCAGGTCACGCGAATCTCGAAAAGCTCGTCGCCAGTGACGATATTTTCGAGATTCGCGCGACCTGAGCGGAACTCGCTGCGGTGCGGCACCCTGAAAGGCACTGGTTTTCGCGCGATCGGCGTGTGTCCCCTTTGCACGTTCCCGCGCAGAGTTCGCCGACTACGCCGTCTGCGCACTGCGCCTCTTGACGCTCTCCTTGATTCGCAGGAAGAGGTCGCCGCTGAAAAGATCCTTCCAGGTGATCCTGAAGACCTGGTAGCCCAGATTGCGCAGCGAATACTCCCTGCGGCGTTCATGCTCGAACGCCCGCTTCGGATCGGCTCCGTCGAGGTAATACTTCCCTGCACCATCGAACTCAGCGATGACATGCGCCTTCCGATTGGCGAAGTCGGTCCGGGCGACGAAGTCGCCGTTCTCGTCACAGATCACCACCTGCGGCGAAAAGCCCGGTATTGAATATTCGACGAACCGAACCGCGGTGATCGATTCGGCCACAGATTCCCGCCGACCATCGACATTCGTGAGAACTGCGTCGATGCGTCGCTGGCGGGTTCTCACAAGGTTGCGAGCACAGTAGTCTGCGAATTCTCGCGCAGAGGTGAGATTCCGACGGATCGCCTCGTCCACGACGGCGACGGCGAATGCCAGAGGGCAGTCACGGGCAACGTCGCGCAACGTCCGAAGCAAGGTGGTGACCCTGCACCTGTCGACGACTTCGATGCTCCCCTCCAGAGGCCTCTTCCAGACGTGCACGAAGGAACGCTGCGCCCCGACCTCCGGGTGGGCGAATTCCACACGGGTTGGTGGACCCTTCTCGGAGTACGGGATCGAGAGGCCGTGGACGATCAGAGCGCTTCGGTGAGAGAAGGCCGCTCCATCCGGCAGATCGTCGACATAGGATCGCACGAGGATGCGCAGATCTTCGTTCCGCTTCATTGCCCCTCCCGACTCCTGCGGCAAGGTGGTTCCAGGTGCCGACCCGACAGTCGAGATGACTCGATGCGCCGGATCGTCGCAGACCGCCGTCACCACGTAGACACCGCGACGGACTCTCCTCAGGCAACAGCGCTCAGCCAACCGAAGCTGGTGGGAGCTCAATCCAGCGGCGCTGAGCTCTGCCGACGTCAGACACGCGAACATGCACCCACCATCGCGGTGCGGGAGACCCGTGCGCAAGGGCGAGAGAATGGCCTGTGGAAAACTGCGTACTCAAACACACAGGCTCAGGTAACGCGAAACTCGAAAAAGTCGTCACTGGCGACGACTTTTTCGAGTTTCGCGTTACCTGAGGGCAGCGGAGCGCCACGGACGGCTACAGCGCCAGGTGCTCCTTGACCGAGGCGGCGAGGCGTTCGGCCTGTTCGGTGGCTGTGTCTTCGGTGGCGGCCTCGACCATCACGCGGATGAGCTGCTCCGTACCCGAGGCGCGCAGCAGCACGCGTCCGGTGTCGGCGAGTTCGGCCTCGACGGCGGCGACTTCGGCGGCGACCTGCGGGTGATCGACATTGTTCTTGTCCACGCCCTTGACGTTGACAAGTGCCTGCGGCAGCTGCGGGATCTCCGCGGCGAGGTCGGCCAGAGTGCGCTTGGCATCGGCCATCCGCTTCATCAGGTGCAGAGCGGTCTGCACGCCGTCACCGGTGGTGCCGTGGTCGAGCATGAGGACATGTCCCGACTGCTCCCCGCCGAGCGCATACCCGTCGGCGAGCATCCGCTCGAGCACGTACCGGTCGCCCACAGCGGTCTGGACGGTGCTGATGTCGTACTTGTCCATCGCCTGCTTGAGTCCCAAGTTCGACATCACAGTGGTGACGAGCGTATTGCCCCGCAGCTCACCGAGCTCCTTGAGCGCGATCGCAAGGATGCCCATGACCTGATCACCGTTGACGACGCGACCGAGCGCGTCCACGGCCAGACAGCGATCGGCGTCCCCGTCGAAGGCCACACCGAGGTCGGACTGCGTCTCGACGACGAGACGCTGCAGCGGACCGAGATGGGTGGAACCGACTCCGTCGTTGATGTTGAAGCCGTCGGGTTCGGCGGCGGAGACGATCACCTCGGCGCCGGCTTGACGCAACGCGGCGGGCCCGACGATCGATGCGGCGCCGTTGGCGCAGTCGACGACGACCTTGAGACCGGACAAGGGGCGCACACCCTCGGCATCGAGGCATGCCACGAGGTGCTCGGTGTATTCGTCGGCGGCGGCCGGGTAACGGGAGATGCGTCCGACGTCCGCGCCGGTCGGCCGGTCCCAGTCCTCATCGAAGATCGCGAGGATATCGTCCTCGACCGCGTCGTCGAGCTTCTTCCCGCCGGCGGCGAAGAACTTGATGCCGTTATCGGGCATGGGGTTATGCGAGGCGGAGATGACGACGCCGAAGGCGGCACCGGTGTCCTTGACCACCTGCGCGATGCCGGGAGTCGGCAGCATTCCGGCATCGAGCACATCGACCCCGGTCGAGGCGATGCCCGCGCTCAGCGCGGCGGAGAGGAATTCGCCGGACACTCGGGTGTCACGTCCGACGACGGCGAAGGGGCGCTTCTCCCCGGCCCAGCCGCGGCTGAGCACGCGAGAACCTGCGACCGAGAGTTGGAGTGCGAGCTTGGCCGAGATATCGCGATTGGCCAGTCCGCGCACACCATCGGTGCCGAAGAGTCGAGACATGTGGGGATCCTTTCGTCAATGTCGGAGTCGATCTTAGTCGATTCCTTCGCCGAGGCGGCTGATCGCAGCCGAGGCCCCGGCAGTCAGCGCAGCGGTTGCGACTTGTTGCGGTGCTTGCGACTTGGTACGGACTCGTTCAAGGCAGAGCGCACATATCGACCGGCGGACCGTTCGATGAATGCGCTTCGGCTTGACCGACAAGTTTGGGCGCGTGGGCGCTTTCGATAGATGCGCTTCGGCTTGAACGACGGATTCGGACCGTGGAACGTTCGTAAGATGCGCGTCGGCTTGAACGACAGACTTGAACGATGAGCTTGAGCTTGAGCTTGAGCTTGGGCGACAGGCGACAGGCGACAGGCGACAGGTGACCGGCGTCGACGGTCGTGCGCCACACTGCCGGACCAGAGCGGCCGTAGCACCGCACCCGCGCCACAGGAACTGCACCGCCGCACCCGGATATGAGAATGCGGCCCCGAACGAGGTTCGGGGCCGCATTCTTACGTTCGTCGAACTGAACTGTCGATGACTGCGACTCAGTGGCAGACCAGCCGCAGCTTCTCGAACAGGTCGATCAGCGCTTCGAGAACTGAGGTGCCTTACGGGCCTTCTTGAGTCCGGCCTTCTTGCGCTCGGGGACGCGAGCGTCGCGACGCAGGTAGCCGGCCTTCTTCAGCTCGGCGCGGTTGGACTCCGCGTCGATCTGGTTGAGCGAGCGAGCCACGCCCAGTCGGACGGCTCCGGCCTGGCCGGAAGGTCCGCCGCCGGAGATGCGCACGATGACGTCGAAACGTCCACCGAGGTCCAGCAGGGTGAAGGGCTCGTTGACGAGCTGCTGGTGCAGCTTGTTCGGGAAGTACTCTTCGAGAGTACGTCCGTTGATCGTCCACTCACCGGTGCCGGGAACGAGACGCACGCGAGCAATTGCCTGCTTGCGGCGGCCCACCCCGTTGCCGGGAGCGGTCAGGGACTGTCCGCGTCCGCCAGCGGTGCTTTCGCCCAGGCCGGCAGATGCGGGAGTCTCGGAAGTGTATTCGGTGATCTCTTCTTCGACAGTTTCTGTCGCGTTGGTGGTATCAGCCACGGTTCTCCTCGGGATGTCTAGAGCTCAGGCGCTTACTGCGCGACCTGGCTGAGTTCGTACGGCTGCGGATTCTGAGCGGCGTGCGGGTGCTCGGCACCTGCGTAGACCTTCAGCTTCTGCATCTGGGCACGTCCGAGACGATTCTTCGGGACCATACCGGCGACAGCCTTCTCGACTGCACGTTCGGGGTGGGTGGCGAGCAGCTCGGCGTAGTTGACGCTCTTGAGGCCACCGGGGTAACCGGAGTGGCGGTAAGCGCGCTTCTTCTCGAGCTTCGCACCGGTCAGCGCGACCTTGTCGGCGTTGATGATGATGACGAAGTCACCGGTGTCGACATTCGGAGCAAAGGTGGTCTTGTGCTTGCCGCGCAGGAGGCGTGCAACCTGCGAAGCAAGGCGACCGAGCACCTGGTCAGTGGCGTCAACGACGTGCCACTGGCGCTCGATGTCACCGGGCTTGGGTGTGTACGTACGCAAAAGTAGCCTTCTTTTCGTATCTTGTTCAGTGCAGCGCTCGATCCTCATCGAGTCGTGAGTCCGCTGGGTCTCAAGCGCTGGTTGTCTTCAATCGGGTGAACCTATCGACGCATTCCCCTCACCTACGGGCCTGCAACGCATGAGGCTATGTAAGGGAGTGCGACAAGCACACACAACGACAATCAAATATACACGGCCCCTCACCCGGGGAGCAAACGCCCAGAGCGGTCTCAGGACGGGCGGAAACCCAAGCCGATAGTATTGATCTGTGCCGACTCACTCCAGCCTGCTCCCACGACTTCCCGCATTCAGAATCCTGATGCTGGGCCTCCTGGTCGGGCTCGTGACGATGGGACTCGGGCTCTCCCCTGCTTCGGCGGATACAGCGACGACGCAGTCGTCCTCGGAGCCCACGACCGCCTCGGCGGAGGAATCGCGCGCCGCTCAAGGATCGGACGGCACGGCAGGGGCCACCTCGGCGAGCGCCTCGACGGACCCGGCGGGGAAGACCATCGTCTTCGGCATACCCGGCCTGACCATCAACGATATCGATGCTGAGCGCACACCGAACCTCTACCGCCTGCTCTCCGAGGGGGCCGCGGCCAACCTCAATGTGCGCACGATCGGCTCGGCCACCTGCCCGGCATCGGGATGGCTGTCCTTCGGCGCCGGGTCCCGCGCGCAGGCCGGCCCCACCCCCGACGCCGAGGCGGCCGACGAGTCCGATTCGGCCCGCTGCCCGGCAATGATCGCCCCGACCACCGACGTCGACTCCGACTCGATCGATTCCGACGAGGGCGCCTCCGAGCCGATCCACGAGGGTGCGACCGGAGCTGATTCCGCGGCCGGAAGTGACGAAACTCATGCGAGGAAGTCCGTAGCCGGGGCGACCACGGCGAGAATCGACGACTTCGACTCCGTCAAAGAGCCGAACATCGGATCCGGCTACTCCGTCGACTACGGGATGCTCGCCCGTGCCGTGGCCGACCGCGGCAAGGTCGTGCCCGAAGGCACCGCCGCCGAAGCCGAGGACTCGATCCTCGAACCCTGCGTCGCCGCCGAAGGCCCGGGCGCCGCCTACGCCGCCGCCGACGAGGACGGCGTGGTGACCAACTATGCGGAGGACGCCAACGCCACAGACTGCCGGCTCGACGTCGTCGACCTCGGCGCGATCGGCATCCGGTCGTGGCTGTACGACCCGATCCCGAACTACTCCTACACGGTGCCGCCGAACGTCGACCGGGAGGACCGCGTCGCCGAGGCGGACCGTCGCCTCGGGGTCAGGCTCAAAGAGGTGCGGGAGAACGCGAAGGACGGGGCGGCCGATCCGACGGTCATCGTCGCCGGCCTCGGCGACAGTTCGGGGCTGCCGCAGCTGCGCGCCTTCATCGCCTCCGGTCCCGGCGTCGAACCCTCGTCTCTGTCCTCACCGACGACCCGGACACCGGGTCTGCTGCAGATCACGGACCTGGCCCCGGGCATCCTCGACCTCCTCGACGTGCCGTCATCGAGCGGGATCAGCTTCACCCAGACCCCGACCGATGACGATCCGCAGACCCGCATCGATGACCTCGTCGCGGATGCGCAGAAGTCGACGTCGATCTATGCGCACCTGTCGACGTTCTCGATCACCCTCGATATCGTCTTCTACTGCCTCTTCATCGCCTGCGGGCTGCTGCTGAGCCGGTCGATCCTCGGCCGCCGAGGCGGGGCTACCCTGGCACCGCTCGTCCACCGATCATTGGGCTGGATATCTCTCGGCATCGCCGCCCTGCCGATGGGAGCCTTCCTCGCCGGACTCATCCCCTGGTCGCGGATGAACCAGCCGGATCTGGGCCTGCTGCTCTCGGTGCTCGGCACCGCCGCCGCGCTCTTCGCGGTCTCGCTCATCCCACCGTGGGGACGGTCGTGGCGCGGTCGGGTCGGCGCCCTGTCCGCGGCGAACATCGTCATCCTCTCGGCCGACCTGGCGACCGGATCGCACCTGCAGGCGAACTCCCTGCTCGGCTACAACCCGATCGTCGGCGGCCGCTACTACGGCCTCGGCAACCAGGGGGCCGCGATCTTCATCGTCAGCCTCTTCGTCTTCCTCGGGCTGCTCGTCTCCTGGCTGCGGGCTCGCGGCCATCGCAAGGCCGTCATCGTCGTTCCTCTCATCATCGGCCTCGCCGCCGTGTTCGTCTCCGGCAATCCCTCGTGGGGGGCGAAGTTCGGCGGGACGATCGCGATCCTCGCCGGTCTCATGGTGCTGCTGGCGCTGCTGTCGAAGATCCGCCTGTCCCTGCTGCGTCTGGGGCTCATCGGTCTGGCGTCGCTGGCGGTGCTCATCGGCATCGCGTTCCTCGACTGGCTGCGTCCGGCCGGTTCGCGGTCGCACTTCGGCACCTTCTTCGACCAGATCGTCACGGGTGAGGCGCTGCAGGTCATCGGACGCAAACTCGGCGCGAACCTCCACATCATCCAGATCAATCCGGCGCTGGCGATCGTCACCCCGCTCGCGGTCATCGCAGTCCTCTTCTTCCTCCGCTACCTCGTGGTCTTCCCCCGGTTCGCAGCGAATGGTTTCAGCGGCAGCGGGCATGGCGGCAGCGGGCAAGGCGGCAGTCGCGCCGGGCGACTGGCGAACAAGTGGCGGGGCAAGCTGCCGCAGGTCTTCGCCGACTCCGATCTCCACTTCGGGTTCCTCGCCGCGGTCACCGGCCTCGGCGTCGGTCTCGTGCTCACCGATTCCGGTGTCGCTGTGCCCTCGACCGGAGCGATGGTGCTCCTGCCCTTCCTGCTCGCACTCAGCGCCGACCACGCCGAGGACGTCGTCGCCGGGCCGCGCACCCGGCCGAGCTCGGGCGATGGCAGTACTTCCACCGACACCGACAGTGACAGTGATAGTGACACTGTCACCGGCGCCGAGGAGGTGAGCCGATGACCATGCGCGTTCCCTCAACCGCGGCTCGGGTTCTCCTCGGAGTGCTCGCCGTCGTCCTCGTCATCCTCGGTCTCCCGCAGGCTGCGACCGCGGCCCAGGTCCACGCGTCGGATCGGCCATCATCGGCTGGCAGGGCCACCTCGGTGAGTGCCGGATCGGCCGCCGACGCTCAGGGCACGGACGAGGATTCGGGCAGGACCACCTCGGCGAAGGGACAAGGAGCCGTGTCGGTCAGCGTCTCCGGATTCAGGTTCGAGGACCTCGACCCGCGCACGACCCCGCACCTGTGGGTGATGATGAAGAACGCGCAGATCGGAACGATCACGCCCCGCAGCGTACGGTCGACGAGCTGCCCGGTCGACGGTTGGCTGGGGCTGGGATCGGGCCGACGAGCCGCCGACGAACCCCGCGATCAGTGCCGCGAACCGGCCGCGCCGATGAACGGCTGGGTCGCCGATTGGGATGTGTATGCGCAGGTCGCGCGCGGTGACAACTACGATGCTGCACTCGGCTCCCTCGCCGAGGCGGTCCCCGATATCCGTTCCTTCGGCAACGGTGCTGCGATCGCCGCCGCCACCCCCACCGGGCATGTGAAGAACTGGTCGCCGGTGAGCTCTCAACTGGGATCGGACGTGGCGAAGTCGGCCGGGAATGGGGAGCTCACGCTTGTTGATCTCGGCAATACCGCCGCCGACGGGTATTCGCTCAAGAAGCTCGACGCTCAGGTCGGGGACATCCTCGAGGCGACCGGGTGGATAGATGCCGATCGGCCGAATCGGATGGGTGAGGGGCGCACGCCGATCGTGTTCTCCTCGATCGCCGATGGTGCGCACAAGGGGTCGTCGATGCAGGCGACGATGATGCTGCGGCCCGGCCAGTCGGCGGGGCTGCTGACGTCGTCGTCGACGAGGCAGCCGGGGCTTGTGCAGGTGCCGGACCTCGCTCCGACCCTCGTTCAGCTCTCCGGGGCCGAGGAGATGGACAATGCCGCCGGCGCACCGATGACCGCCGGGTCGGACGGGACCGATTGGAAGGCCCGCTATCAGGCGGTGCTCGACCGTCAGGTGGCGGTGAAGACGCAGAATGACCTGTCGACATGGTTCTTCCCGGTCGTCGCCACGCTCATGCTCGGGCTGCTGGCTCTGGCGTGGTTCCTGCGGAAGAACCATCGCGAACTCATCCATTCCGGCACCTACCGCCTCGGCGTCGTGTTCGCGGCGATGCCGATCTCGACGTATCTGGTCAACACGGTGCCGTGGGAGCGGGCGACGAATCCGGACATCGCGATGCTCGGCGCCCTGGTCGGATGGTCGCTGCTGCTGGGAGTCTTGGCTCTGCTCGGACCGTGGCGCAGGCACAAGTTCGGGCCGGTGCTCTTCGTCTCGGTCGTCACCGTCTGCGTGCTCGCCTATGACGTGATGACCGGTTCGCAGCTGCAGATGTCGACGCTGCTGGGTGAGCCGCTGCTCATCGCCTCCCGGTTCTACGGGATCGGCAACTCAGCGCTGGCGCTGTACTGCTGTGCGCTGCTGCTGGCCGTGGCCGGGTTCGCATCCCTGGTGACGAAGCCGCTGCACCGCGTCCTCATCGTCACGCTGCCTGTGGTCGTCTCCTGCGTCATCCTCGCCGCACCGGGTCTGGGTACGAAGTTCGGGTCGGTGCCGACGCTCATCGTCGGAGTGGCCTACCTGGTGCTGGCCGCGGCGAGTGTCCGCTTCTCCCTCAAGCGTCTGGGCCTGACGGTCGGCATCGCAGGATTCGTCATGCTCACGGTGCTGTTCCTCGACTGGCTGCGACCGGCGGACCAGCGCACGCACTTCGGGCGGTTCTTCGATTCGATCATCAATGGTCAGGCGCTGGGCGTGCTCGCCCGCAAGATCGGGATGAACATCGACATCCTCACACAGTCGTGGATGACGCTGGTGCTGCCGCTTTTCATCATCGGCGTCTTCTGGCTCGCCCTCGATCCGCAGCGTTTCGGCCTGCGCGGACTCGACGACACGTACCGGCGGATTCCGCTGCTGCGCGCGGCAGTCATCAGCCTCGCGATCCTGCTAGGAGTCGGCACCGTCATCAACGACTCGGGCATCGTCGTGCCGGCCGTCGGCATCCTCTTCCTCGTCCCGATCCTCGCGCACCTCGAGACGTTCCGCGCCAGCCTGCCGCCAGTGCTCGACGGTGCTGGCGAGGCAAAGTCGACACCCCACGACATTTCAGCCCAGTAGCCGCAGCGCCTACACCCGACGACACCTCAGCGCGGCAGCGACAGAACCTACCGAAACACCTGTGCGACAAGCCGCTCCGAGGAGGGTGTGCCGCTACCGGTGGTGGATGCCCGGCCGTGTGTTGGTGATTCGGCAGGCACCGGGTAGAGGACTGCGGGCAGGGGCCTGCGCGTACAGAACTGCGGGCAGGGGCCTGCGCGTACAGAACTGCGGGGCCGGAGAGGTGAACTCTCCGGCCCCGCAGTCTGTGCCGATAACAGTATCGGCGTCGTGTCAGCTGTTGATCTTCCGGCGACGGACGAGTGTGACCGCAGTGCCGCCGGCGACGATAAGCGCCAGAGCCGCAGCGACGATATTGAAGGTCTCGAAACCGGTGCGAGGCAGGTCGCCGCCGTCCTTCGAACCGTTCGCATCCGAGCCCGAACCGTCGGCGGAACCGCCGTCGGCGGAGGCGTTCGCGCCATCAGCGTCGGCGCTCGCCCCGCCGGCCGCGGACGAACCGTCCGCACCACCTGCCGCACTGTCACTACCGTCGGCGTTGCCGCCGTCAGCACCGCCGTCGGCCGAACCGTCGTCTCCGGCCGAGGCATTCGCGTCGTCGCCGACCGTGGCGGTGGCTTTGAACTCATGAGCCAGCGGGAGCGGGTTGTCGTCCCACCATGGGCCGTCGGCGTTCGCCTGCAGGCTGACCTTGACGGTCACGTCACCGGAGGCATCCTTCGGCGCGGTCACGGTCACGGGAGTCTCGGACTTCCCTGCCGGAATCGAATCGAGCGTGATCGTCTTCGCGGCTTCGTCCTCGGCGCTGACCTCGGGGGCGTCAGCGGACGTCGACTGGGTCGAGGACTTCCCGGCCGCCTCGGCGGTGTATCCGTCCGGCAGATCGACGGTCACGTCGACCGGACCTGCCACCTTCGACTTCGCGTCGGTCGTGAGGACGAAGTCGGCGCTCTCACCGGGCTTGATGGACTTCGGTCCGGTCAGTTCGGCCTCGAGGTCACCGCTGCTGATGACGTCCTTGGCCGCATCGGCCTGGCGTTCGTTCTTGTCGGGGGTGACGTCCTTGCCCTCGTCCTGGTGCTTGTTGAAGTAGTTCTCCCAGGTCTCGAAGTCAGTCAGACCGGACTGTTCGAAGTCGCCCTTGGCGAACGAAGTGAAGTTGTCGCCGCCGGCTGCGAGGAAGCTCAGCGTCGCGACCCGGTAGTCGTTCTTCGGGTCGATCTCCTTGCCGTCGACTTTGACCGACTTCACGTGTTCGCCCTTGTCGGCATTCGAATCATAGACGACGTCGAGGTCATCTGAAATGCCCAGGTGCAGGAACGGACGCGATGACCCGTCCGGCTGCCACTGTTCCTCGAACAGACCGATGACGTCTTCACCCTTCATCGTCACCACGCCGTGGTCGTTCGCGAAAGGCAGCACGCTGTTGAGCTCGGCGACAGTGACCTCGCATTCGTCCTCGTCGTTGTAGATATCGTCGCAGAGCAGGTCGGTGCGCAGACCGCCGGGGTTCGTGATCCCGAAGTCGGCCTCCTCCAGCTGTGTCTCCTCGACGCCTTCCTTCAGTGCATCCGCGACGAGGTTGCCCAGCGTGGACTCGGCACCGCGGTCCTCGTCGTCACCCTTCTTCGCCCGGGTGATGTCCTCACTGATCGTGCCGGTGACCTCCGAGCCGAGTTCCTTCGCTTTCTCCTCCGCGTCGCTGACGATGCCCGCGACCTCGTCGACGACCGGCGAGTCGTAGCTCTTGTCCGCGGTGTCGAGCAGCTCGACCGCATCCGCATCCCAATTGCCGTCGCCGTCAGCCGTGAGCTGAACCTGGCCGACGATCTCACCGTAGTTCGCCGCTTCGAGTACGGGCCGGGTGCGATCAGGGTCTCCGGGCACCGGAGCTTCGAACTTGTACGGCAGGTGTGTATGTCCGGTGAAGAGGACGTCGACCGACGCGTCGGTTTCGGTGACGAGCTTCTTGAACTCGGCGTTCGAAGCCTCCGCCTCTTCGAGACTCTCGGTTGTGGCCGCGCCGAGGTGGGCCTCGACGACGGTCATATCCGGCTGTTCGTCTTCAGGCAGCTTGTCGATGTCATCGACGACGCGGTTGACCGCATCGGTCGGATCGCCGAAGTCGAGACCGGCGATCCCGTCGGGAGAGACCAAGGATGCGGTGTCTTTCGTGACGACGCCGATGACGGCGATCTTCACCCCGCCGACGTCGACGACGGAGTACTCGTCGAGGCCGTCGACGACGTTCTCTGTTCCCTTGTCATAGACATTGGCCGCCGAGTACGGGAAGTCGGCTTCGTCAGTGACGCGCCCGGTGAGGTCGTCGATGCCCCTGTCGAATTCGTGATTGCCCACGGCCGAGGCCTGCACGCCGATCGCGTTGAGGACGTCGAGAGTGGGCGTATCGTTCTGCGACGACGAGGTATAGGTCGAGGCGCCGATGTTGTCACCGGTCGAGAGAACCGCGGTCCCGGCACCGTCGAATCCTGCGCGCTGCTCTTCGATGACGGAGGCGACCTGGGTGCCGGTCTCGGAGATGCGTCCGTGAAAATCAGTGAGGTTGAGGAGCTGGACCTGAGTGCCTGCCTCTGCCGCCTGGGCGTCGGATTCGGAATCCTCCGCACCGTCAGCGTGATGAACGGCGCCCCCGCCGGAGTTCGTACGCTTTGCCGTGTCAGTTCCGTTCGCGGAATCAGCGGTCTTCTCGGTACCGGTTTCAGCGGGTGTGCTCGGCACAGCACTGTCTTCAGCAGAGTTTCCGTTGCCCAAGCTGGGCGCCGCGACGACCGGCGCGAGTCCCGGCAGTGTCAGCATCGACACTGCGGCACCCGTGGCCAGCACTTTGGTCACAAGTTTCGACATGTATTCGGTTCCTTCGATCATCGAGTCAGGCGCACATCAACCGTGCTTGTGGGGATGAAGCCGGATTCCATCCTGCAGTGCCAATGCGAACTGTGAGTTACCTCAATGTGAATCTACACAGGATTCTCACAACTGGGAAGAGGGATCCTCCCATATTGCTGACATCAATCATCCGAGTCGGACAATCACTCTCCGCTCACTCCTGGTCGCGACGGGCCATCGTCTGGGCCGCGCGGGCGGCGTAGTCCTCGGGTGCGGGGTACCCGACTTCGGTGAGGACGAGTCCTTCGGCAGACGTGACGAACATGGGCACGTCCGGAGTGATCCCGGCGTCCGCCTCGGCGATGAGTTCGGCCGGTCGGGTGACCGGCCAGCTACCGGATCCGACCTTGATCAGGCCTCCGACCAGGGCGCGGACCATGTGATGGCAGAACGCGTCGGCTCGCAGGTCGATGACGATGACCGCGTCCTGATCGCGTTCGACGCTCAGCTCATAGAGGGTGCGGATCGTCGTGGCCCCCTCACGCGGCTTGCAGAAGGGCAGGAAGTCGTGCAGACCCTGGACCTCGGCCGCGGCTTCGGCCATGGCCTCGGCGTCGAGTTCGCCCATGTGCCGGGGAGTCACGGCTGTGAGCAGAGGGTCGATGAACGACCGGTGATCGGCGAGTCGGTACCGGTAGGACCGCCACAGCGCGGAGAACCGGGCGTCGAAGGTCTCGGGCACCTCGGCCACGGCATGGACGACGATGTCGGGGCAGTCGCCGGCGGCGAGGACTCCGCGCAGACGCGAGAGCAGGGCCACCTCGGCGAACCGATTCGACCGGCCGACGAGCTTGGCGACAGCGTCCTCGCCCAGGTCGATGTGGACGACCTGGCGGCGGGCGTGGACGCCGGCGTCGGTGCGGCCGGCGACGACGGTGGCCACCTCGGTGCCGGTGATGCGTACGAGCCCGGATTCGACGGCGTCCTGCACGGTGCGCAGGCCCGGCTGCTTCGCCCAGCCGTGGAAATCCGTGCCGCGGTAGCCCAGATCGATGCGGAACCGAGTCACGATACGACCCTCGCCGAGGCGGGGCTGCCCTCGTCGTCGGCCACCTCGGTGAACGGTTCGCGGGCTTGGAAGACGCCTTGGAACAGGCGAGAGATCGGACGCATCCGCTGGCGGTGATAGCGTTCGACGTTCGTGTTGTAGAAGCGGGCGCCGGCGAGGATCCGCTCGGTGAGCACCTGCAGCTGACCGTGCAGGAGGCCGATCGTCGTGTCGATCTCCTCGTCGACCGCGGCCGTCTGTGAACGGGCGAAGTCCGAGGACAGGGACCGCTCCGCCCGCGCCGACGGGATGAGCGCGGCATCGTTGACGGCGGCGGTCAGAGCGTTCTCGGCGGCGGCACCGCGATGATCGAAGGGTGCGCGTTCGGCGGAGGCGAGCGCGAGTTCGAGCCGGGAGAGATCCTGTCCCGCGATCTGCTGGAGGGTGCCGATGTAGGCGGGCACGAGGGCGTGGCGGGCGCGGATCTCGCCGATGAGCTGGCGCTTGGCTTCGTCACACAGCGACCGCGCCATCGACAGCTGGTTGAAGCGCAGCACCGTGAGGATGACGAACAGGACGACCAAAGCGGCGAGGACGCACCCGCCGACGATGTACCAGCCCACGGCCACTCCCCTCGCCTGTGCTCATCCCGGATTGCGCATTCGCGCCCCGGGCTTTTCCGACACCTCAGTTTACGCAGGGTTGAGATTCGTCGCGACAAGGCCACCATGCGGACACAATGACTGCGGGTCGTTCGCTCTGGCGCACTGGCTGTCGTACTCGCCGCGAGCGATTTCGGCCAGATGTCGCCGCCGCGTCGCCTTCGAGTCACGCATTGGTCACCGAAGAGGTCTTGGCTGGGAAACGTGAGAGTAGCGATCATTGCAGAATCCTTCCTCCCCAACATGAATGGGGTCACCCACTCACTCCTGCGGGTCATCGACCACCTGGCCGACCGCGGCGACGAAGTTCTCGTCATCGCCCCGGGCACCCGCAGGGACGGTCCGAAGGGGGTCGTCGGAGCCCGCATCGTCCGGGTTCCCTCGATCGCCTTGCCGAAGTATCGTCGCATCCGCGTCGCACCCGGAGGCGTGACCCGAATCCGTCGGCTCCTTCAGCGGTTTGCTCCCGACGTCGTCCACCTCGCCAGCCCGTTCGTGCTCGGCTGGCGCGGGGTGCTCGCCGCGCAGACGCTCAACCTCCCGACCGTCGCGATCTACCAGACCGAGGTGCCCGCCTATGCCGCCCGGTACGGCATGCACGGCATCGAGGCCATGCTGTGGAACCATGTCCGCAACATCCACCAGCATTCCTCGCTCACGCTCGCACCGTCGAGTTACACGATCGATCAGTTGGAGGGACTCGGTGTCGCCGAGGTGGCCCTGTGGGCCCGTGGGGTCGATTCGTCCCGATTCGACCCCAGTCATCGGTCCGAGGCGTGGCGCCGATCCGTGGCGCCGAACGGTGAGAAGATCATCGGGTTCGTCGGCAGGTTGGCGGCGGAGAAGCAGGTCGACGACCTCGCAGTACTCACTGACCTGCCCGGTGCCAAGGTCGTCATCGTCGGCGACGGGCCGTGGCGGACGCGTCTGGAACGGTCGATGCCGAACGCTCACTTCACCGGGTTCCTCGGCGGGGACGCTTTGGCGCAGGCGGTCGCCAGCTTCGATGTCATGGTCGCCCCCGGCGAACTCGAGACCTTCTGCCAGACGATCCAGGAGGCCATGGCCTCCGAGGTTCCCGTCATCGCCCCGGCTCGCGGGGGTCCGCTCGACCTCGTCGACTCTTCCCGCGCCGGCTGGCTCTATGCCCCGAAGGACCTCGGTGCCATGCGCGGACATGCCGTCGACTTACTCGGCGACGAGGCGAAGCGCCGAGCCTTCGGCGTCGCCGGTCGTGAACAGGTGCAGTCCCGGAGCTGGAAGAGCGTGTGCTCTCAGCTGGTGGGCCACTACTCGAGGGCGATCGAGAACCCCGCGCCGCAGGTGCTCGGTCGCGGGTTCGCGTCGATGGTCAACTCTCGCCTCGAGGACACCCTGCCCTTCTGAGGTTGCCCTGCTCCCCCCGCCACCTCTCTCCCTTCCGCCGACCGCTCACGTCAGCGACAACCGCTCGCCGCATAACTTGGCACAACGTCGCTAACATGAGCGGTCGGCGCAGTACGCATGTGGGCGTGTTGGTCAGGGGACGTCGGCCATGCACGCAACAGGTCCGTCAGGCGATACCGCGACTCGGGCGAGAACGTGCGTCAGGCGAGGCCGGCGGACCAGTCCTGGACAGTTGTCACAGTCGCCTGCTTCGGGAACACTTTCTCGGTGAGAAGCTGATGAACCTCGGGGTCGCGGTCGGCGCAGGCGTCGGCAAGCACGGTGAGTTCGAAGTCGAGGTCCGCGGCCTGGCGCACCGTTGAGAGTACGACGCCGCTCGTGGCAACACCCGTCAACACGAGGGACGAGGCTCCGTACCCGCGCAGCAGCACCTCGAGGTCACTGCCGGTGAACGCGCTGATGCGCCGCTTCGTCACGATCGGCTCACCCTGGTGCCGGTCGAGGGTCTCATGAATGCTCGTCGATGCATGGGCCTCATCAAGATCCCCGTGCGCGGCGATCTGCGCGAAGGATGCGGTCGCCGCCAGCTCCGGCTGGCCCTCGCGCAGCGCCACCCGCACCCACACGACCGGGATGTCGTGCTCGCGTGCGGCGGCCACAGCGTCGCGTGCGCGTTCGAGGACTCCGGTGGAGGTGAAGGCCTCGTCTCCGGCGATGCCATTCTGGAAATCCATAGCCAGCAGGACGGTTCGATCGACGTCAGTCATCATGTCTCCTTCGGTTCGCGAGGGGCTCGGACCCTCTTCCGACGAGGCTACTCCTTACACCGAATAGTCACCTGAGTCAGGGGTCAAGGCCCGCTGAGACCGACTGAGCATCGCAGTCCGCGTGCCGAAGTGCCGCAGATCAAGACCACGGGGAAATGCAGTTCATCGTCGGCCGAAATCAGCGCTGATACCATGAAAGTGAAGCAACGTCAGGCCCCGGGCTACCGGATAATCCCGGCCCTTGGGTAGACGGCTCCCTGGTTTTTGCGGAAGCACCCAGGGGGTGCTTCTTATTCACAGACTGCTTCTCCTCACCCGCCCCTGCCGAGACTTCTCCCGCCGATCACGAATCTGGCGCAGGAGATCCCGAGCCACCGACTGCCCGGGCGCAGACGACTTTCCTTGGTCGACGGCGTAGCGCGCTGGTATGATAGACGATGAAGCAACGTCATGCCCCGGGCTACCGGATAATCCCGGCCTTTGGGAAGACGGCCCCCTGGTTTTTGCGCAAGCACCCAGGGGGTGCTTCATATTCAAGAGCTTTCCGTCGACGGCATCGATCATCGTCAGTTTGCCCTCCCGCAGAGTCGGCTCGATGAACCTCATATCGTCTCGGAGAATATTGCGCTGCACCGCCCACGACACTGTGTCAGCCGACCACAACAGCGGCTCGTCTCCCATTCGGCTGTGAGTGAAGGCCACGTCGGAGTGAATAGCGCCTGAACTACGCAGCTTGTCGAGTACCTGTTCGTCCAGCCCGTTGAGCTTCTGATCCTTATTATTGTCAGCGACGATCCCTCGAACAGCCTCGTCTCCGGTGCCGCTAGTGAGGTTTCTGACGAGCCGGTCCAGACACAGGGCTCTCGCCCGAGCGAGATCCCGGCGAGAGTTGCCCGCCAACGGCAGCTTCACGGCAATCACGTTCCACACCGATTCCTCGGTGACCGTCTCGATCATCTCGATGATGTCTCCGCGGTCGAAATCGGATCCGCGGAATTTCTGACTCGTATGCCAATAGGACCCTCCGGCGACATCCACCAGTCGCTCGCGAACAGCATCCAAGCGAGCGTAAGAGAAGATGACAGCGGCCATCTGATAGAAAGCAACCTCCTCACCAGCCGGACCCTCCCCCACACTGGTCGGCTGCCGCATCGACTCATCGATGAACGCGATCGGATTCGGGGCAGCGGCGAGGTAGAACCTCTCCAATACGGGCGACCGCAGGCTTGGGCTCGACATCTCTCCGCTTTCATCCGGGCTGTCATCCAGCAACATTGCTTTGATCCGATGACGTGCCAGCACTCTACGGGTCACCCATGACACGGAACGGAACTGCTGCTCATCAGTCAGTAATAAGGCGGGAACGTAAGCGACGGACTGCGTGAATGCGTTCAGTCCACGATGCCGCGGGCATCGAGCGCACGCCCCGTATCCTGCGCGTACTTCACCGAACGCAGGATCGCCGGCACCACCCTGGCCTTGATGCTCGAATCGAGACCCCGGGCGCGAGCAGCCCGCTCGGCCTCCCCCAACAGCCCCGAGATGTGAGAGATCGCCCGCACCATGAGGCTCGCCGTCAGAGCGATCGCCTCGGTGTTGGCACCGAAGAAGCGCAGCGGAGACACGATCACGGTGAAGGTATCGAGCAGCTGCGCGACCGTCGTCGTCAACGTCAGCAGCAGCGCCGCCTGCACACAGGCGAACACGGTCCCGCCGACGGCCAGACCCGACTGCAGGGACCCGAAGAAGAACTGCAGGGTCATGACGATGGCCACCAAGACGGCGACATAGAGCCACGTGCGCAGGAGGTACGTGACGCGCAGCCGCGCCGTGAAACCGATGACGACGAGGACGACGAACATCGACCAATTGATCACGGGATCGCGGAAGATGAGCGCGACGATGCCGATCGCCGCGATGAGCGCGAGCTTCACCCCGGTCGGGACAGCGTGCAGCCATCCGCGGGTGGGAGCAACCTTGCCGAAGAGCTGCGGGCGCGGTCTGATACCCGCGTTCCTCCGCCACGTCGCGGAGGCGGGGCCTCCGCCGCCGCTGGCGGCCCTGCCGGTTTCGCCGGTCCCGCAGACACCCGTGCTTCCATCGGAACGGCGGGAATCCCCGCTCATGGCGTATCGCTCATGATCATCTCGCGGTAGGTCTCGACCGCCTCGGCGGGGGTGGCATCGGCGACGATGCGGCCGTCCTCGACGACGAGGGCGCGCTGGGCGATCTGCGCGAAGTCGAGGTCATGAGTGGTCAGCACGATCCGCATCCCCCGCCGGGCGACGAGCTCGCGCAGGTGCACCCGCAGCCGCTCTCGGTTCCGCAGATCGAGCAGCGTCGTCGGTTCATCGAGAACGAGGATCTGCGGATCAACGGCGAGCACGGCGGCCAGGGCGACGAGCTGCCGCTGCCCGCCGGAGAGTTCATAGACGCTGCGTTCGGCGAGGTCAGCGATGCCGAGCTCGTCGAGCACGACCAGGGCAGCCGCCCGCCTTCTGCCCTTCGGCACTGACTTGCGCAGGGACAGTTCGATGTCCTCGATCGGGGTGGGCATGACCAGCTGTGCGGCCGGATCAGTGAAGACGAAACCGACGCGGGAGCGGACCTTCGCAGGTTCCCGATACGGGTCGAGGCCATCGATGAGGACCTGCCCCGCGTTCGCCGTGACCAGGCCGTTGACCAGCTGCAGCAGGGTCGACTTGCCAGAGCCGTTGGCGCCGATGACGGCGACGATGTCCTCGGTCAGGGTGAAGCCGACGTCCTGGAGGATCGGCCGGACGACCTCGCCGTCGGGTCCCTCGTCGAGGACTCCGACGCCGACGTCGGTGAAGCGAATCTCACGGGTCACTTGGCGTCTGATTCCTTCTCCGTCGCCGAGGCGGCCGGACCGTCGACGGCAGGTCCTGCAGCAGCCGTCCCGCCAGGTCCGGCGGAAGCCGTGTCCGCTTGCCCCGCGGCGACAGCACCGGAGCGGCCCACAGAGGTCACGCTCACCCCGCGGCGACGCAGCACGTCAGGGAACGCACGATGGATGAGCACGGCCACCGAGGCGGCGAGGATGTTCTTGATGATGTCGCCGGGCCAGTAGGCGAGATCGGCGACGGCAGCGACCCGCAGCGGCAGATCGGCGTTGATCGACATGCCGAGGATGCCCAGCGGGTGGTTGAGCAGCAGGCTCGCGGCGAATCCGCCGATGAACAGGGTCACCCCGAGCTTCGCTCCGCGGAAGCGGCGCACGGCCCAGCGGGCGATGAGTCCGGCGACCAGGGCGTAGAGGGTGAAGGAGAGGATGTAGCCGGCGCTGGGGCCGGCGAGCACGCCGATGCCGCCGTTCATGCCCGAGAAGATCGGCAGTCCGAGCAGACCGAGCACCACGTAGAGCAGGGTTGCGGCTGCGCCCCGCCAGGGTCCGAGCACCATGCCGCACAGGGCGATCGCGAAGGTCTGCAGGGTGATCGGCACGCCGGCCGGGCCGACGGGAACCGGGGGCATCATGGCAAACGCTGCGAGCAGGGCGGCGAAGACCGCGATGAGCGCGATATCACCGGCGCGGCCGGCAGAGCGGGGGCGAGTGAGGCCCGCCGAGGCGGTGCTTGGTGCCTGAGACATGTGTACTCCGTTGTTCGTGATCCACCCGATCCACCGGCCATCGGCGTCCGGATGCGCCCGAGGCGGCCCCGGGCACCCCACCACTGTAACTGAACACTGTTCAGGAACGGTATTCGGGGGTCCGGTGGCCGCCTCGGCGCTGCCTGAGCCGATCATCCGCTGCCCCGTGCGAGGGGCACGGTTCAGCTGATCGGCAGGCAGACGATCATTCCCATTCGATGGTGCCCGGGGGCTTCGAGGTGACGTCGAGGACGACGCGGTTGATGTCGTCGACCTCGTTGGTGATGCGGTTCGAGATCATGGAGAGCACGTCGTAGGGAACGCGGGTCCAGTCCGCGGTCATCGCGTCCTCGCTCGAGACCGGGCGCAGCACGACCGGGTGGCCGTAGGTGCGGCCGTCACCTTGGACGCCGACCGAGCGGACATCGGCGAGGAGGACGACCGGGCACTGCCAGATCTCGCCGTCGAGGCCGGCCTTCGTCAGCTCTTCGCGGGCGATGGCGTCGGCCTTGCGCAGGATGTCGAGGCGCTCCTCGGTGACCTCGCCGATGATGCGGATGCCCAGGCCCGGCCCGGGGAAGGGCTGGCGGGAGACGATGACCTCGGGCACGCCGAGTTCACGACCGATGGCGCGGACCTCGTCCTTGAACAGGGCACGCAGGGGTTCGATGAGTTCGAACTGGATGTCATCGGGCAGTCCGCCGACATTGTGGTGGCTCTTGATGTTCGCGGTGCCCGATCCGCCGCCGGATTCGACGACGTCGGGGTAGAGGGTGCCCTGGACGAGGAAGGCGATCTCTTCACCGTCGCCTTCCTGAGCCTCGAGCACGAGATCGGCGGCAGCAGTCTCGAAGGTGCGGATGAACTCGCGGCCGATGATCTTCCGCTTCTCCTCCGGGTCGGTGACGCCGGCAAGCTCACCGAGGAACTGCTCCTGAGCGTCGACGGTGACGAGTCGAACGCCGATCGAATCGACGTAGTCGTTCTCGACCTGTTTCCGTTCATCCTGGCGCAGCAGCCCGTGGTCGACGAAGACGCAGGTGAGCTGGTCACCGATGGCCTTGTGGACGAGGGCTGCGGCCACGGAGGAATCGACTCCGCCGGACAGGCCGCAGATGACCTTCTTGTCCCCGACCTGGGCACGGATGAGGTCGACCTGCTCGTCAATGACGGATTCGTTCGTCCAGTCGGCGGTGAGGTCGGCGACGTTGAAGAGGAAGTTCTCGAGGATCTTCTGCCCGTTCTCCGAGTGGAGGACCTCGGGGTGCCACTGCACGCCGGCGAACTTCTTCGCCGGGCATTCGAAGGCGGCCACCGGGGTATCGGGGGTGGAGGCGAGGACGTCGAAGCCGGCGGGCGCCTCGGCGACGGAGTCACCGTGGGACATCCACACCTTGTAGGCGGAGGGGGTCTCGGCCAGCAGCGATCCCTGCTCGGTCACCGCCAGCGGGGTCGATCCGTATTCGCGCTTGTTCGTCTTCGCCACGCGTCCGCCGAGGCTGGTCGACATGAGCTGGAAGCCGTAGCAGATGCCCATGGTCGGGATGCCGAGGTCGAACACGGACGTGTCGAAGCTCGGTGCTCCCTCGTCGTTGACGCTCGAGGGTCCGCCGGAGAGCACGATGGCCACCGGCTTCTTCGCTGCGAACTCGGCGGCCGGGGCATCATGGGCGATGATCTCCGAGTACAGGCCGGCCTCGCGGATGCGGCGAGCGATGAGCTGGGCGTACTGGGCGCCGAAATCGACGACGAGGACAGGGGGCACCTGCGTGGACTGGGATTGCGTCATGATCCAATTCTATGCGCCAGTCACGCGCCGCCCGAATTCGGGGCACACCCCACGGTCAGGGCACGTCTGCGGCCTGGTCAGGGCCGCCTCGGCGAGGGTAGGGACGGGAGGTCAGGGCCGCCTCGGCGAGGTGAATCGTCTGCGGACCGCGGGCCCTCAGCTCTTGGGGGCGACGACGACGGCGGCTTCGAGCTCGGCGTCGACCTGGCGGTGGATGCGGCGTTCGAGGATGAACGACATCACCGGCACGACGCCGGCGAGCGCGAGGATGAGGTAGCGGCCGAGGCTCCAGCGCATCTGCTGATTGAGCCAGAAACAGCCGATGAGGTAGACGACGTAGCACCAGCCGTGGCAGATCGCGATGGCCGCGGCGAGGTTGAAGCCGCCGAAGTTCAGAGCGGTCTCGGAGTCGGCGGCGATGAGGTATTTGTAGATCATCTCGACCGTGAGGATGAGCAGCATGGTGCCGGTGATGAGCGCCATCACACGGTAGAACTTCAGCGCATTGCGTGCCGAGGTGAAGCGTTTGACGCTCCACACGTTGGTCTCGTCGAAGTCGGGGCGGGAGTCCAAGGACTCGCGGTCGTCGCTCACGATCAGTTTCCTCCGGGCGTGCGGTTGTCGGTGGTGCTGTCAGTGTCTGTGTCGGTGGTGGTGCTGGTGGTGCCTGTGTCTGCGTTGGTGGTGCCGTCGGCGCGTGTGGGTCGGTCGGCGCGTGTGGGCGACTTGGCAGGTTTCTTCCCACCGTGGCGGTGGGCCGGCAGCCCGGTCAATCCCGACATCACCTCGGGGTCGATGGTCGATCGACCTGCGGCCTTGACGACAACATACTCGACCGGGTTCTCCGGATCCTGGGAATCCTCGCCGAGGCGGCGCCTGAGGAAGTCATCGCGCAGCAGCTGGAACCACATGTAGAGGGCCATCGCGGCGAAGATCAGCCATTCGACGGCATAGACCGCCGACTGCAGATCGAATCCGCCTTCGTCGCGGGTCGTCGTCGGCGGGACCTGAGCCAGGCCGTCGGTGCCGACCGAGGCGGCGGCTCCGGTCTCGGTCTCGGGGATGAGGAACCCCGAATACGTGAGCAGGTCAGGGAACATGTTGATCAGCTGCGAGGTCGACACGGTGCGCACCTGACCATCGGGCAGATCATTGCCCGGTTCCGGACCCTCGATCGGTCCGATGCGGGCGGTCAGATCGACCTTGCCCGTCTTCGCGCGGGACTGCGCGGCCGCCTCGGCGTCGGTGGTGAACCCGCGCACGACGGGGATCGCGATCGTCTTCTCATCAGCATTCGCCGCTTCGACACCGTCACCGAGGTGGGCCCCGTCGGGGGCGAACATCGTGACCACCCAGTACCCGTCGTCACCGTCCTGGACGCGGCCGGGGACGACGACCTGGTCGTCGGGCAGCCAGCGCCCGGACAGGCTGACCCGCTGATCGGCGAGGATGCCGGGCATCGGGGCCTGCGCGTCCATGACGTCGTTGAAGTCCTTGAGCTTCTCGACTCCGGCGGATTCGGTGACGTCGTTCTTGTGCTGGGCTCGGTTGACCTGCCACGCCGAGAGGCCGACGAAGCAGGTGACGAGCACCAGGACGAGGAGCAGGGACCCCAACCATTTGGGGGTCAGCGCCAGACGGAACAGATCAGACCACCGATCCGGTCTGGTAGGGCGAGACGGTGACGTCGACGCGCTGGAATTCCTTGAGGTCGAGGTAGCCGGTGGTGGCCAGGGCGCGGCGCAGGGCACCGGCGAGGTTGAGTTCGCCGATCGCTGTGCGGCCGGGTCCGAAGAGCACCTGCTCGAGGCTGCCGACAGTGCCGAGTTCCACGCGGTGGCCGCGCGGCAGCTCCGGGTGGTGGGCCTCGGCGCCCCAGTGCATGCCGCGGCCCGGGGCCTCGGTCGACCGGGCCAGTGCGGTGCCGAGCATGACGGCGTCGGCGCCGACGCCGAAGGCCTTGACGATGTCACCGCTGGTGCCCAGTCCGCCGTCGGCGATGACGTGGACGTAGCGGCCGCCGGATTCGTCCATGTAGTCCCGCCGGGCGGCATGGATGTCAGCGACGGCGGTGGCCATCGGGGCGTGGATGCCCAGGGTCTTGCGGGTGGTGGCCGCCGCTCCCCCGCCGAAGCCGACGAGGACGCCGGCGGCGCCGGTGCGCATGAGGTGCAGGGCCGCGGTGTAGGTGGCGGCGCCGCCGACGATGACGGGCACATCGAGTTCGTAGATGAACTGCTTGAGGTTGAGCGGTTCTGTGTGAGTCGAGACGTGTTCGGCCGAAACGGTGGTGCCGCGGATGACGAAGATGTCGACGCCGGCATCGATGACGGTCTTGTAGAACTGCTGGGTCCGCTGCGGGGTCAGGGCGCCGGCGACGGTGACGCCGGCTTCACGGATCTGCTCGAGACGGGCGGTGATGAGTTCGGCCTGGATGGGTGCGGAGTAGAGTTCCTGCATCCGTGAGGTCGCCATCTCGGCCGGCAGCTGGGCGATCTCGGCCAGCAGCGGGGTGGGGTCCTCGTACCGGGTCCACAGGCCCTCGAGGTCGAGCACGCCGAGTCCGCCGAAGCGGCCGAGGGCGATGACGGTCTCCGGCGACATGGCCGAGTCCATCGGGGCGCCGATGAACGGCAGCTCGAACTGGTAGGCGTCGATCTGCCAGCTCAGGGACACGTCTTCGGGGTCGCGGGTGCGCCGAGCGGGGACGATGGCGATGTCGTCGAGCGAATAGGCGCGACGGCCGCGCTTGCCTTTGCCGATTTCGATTTCAGAACTCACGCCAACAGCCTATCCCACGACCCTCTGCGCGAGGTCTCAGCCCACTATGAGGAACAGGGCGTCTCCCCTCCCAGAACTACCTGACGGCGGCCCAGCACCCTCGCGCCAGGTTGCTGGGCCGCCGTCAGGTAGCAAGAGAGGTGAGGTGGGTGGCGACGGCGGCCTCGGCGGCGGCAGTGAAGGCGCGCACATGCGGCAGGTGCGCCTCCTTCTCCCGCACGTGCATGACGATCCGCCTGACCGGCACCGGATCGGTGAAATCGACAGCGACGAGACCCGGGGGCAGCTGCAGTGTCGACAGTCGCGGCAGCACGGTGATCGCGAGATTCGAGGCGACCAGCGCCAGTGCCGCGAAGTCGTCCTCGGAGGCCGCGAAGTTCCGCGGCTCGAACCCCGCGGCCGCACATGCGAGGTCGACGACCGTGCTCGTCGGTCCCGACCACAGGTCGTGATCGACCCAATGCTGCTCGGCGAGGTCGATGAACGGCACGGACTCACGTCCTGCGAGCTCGTGGCGCTCGGAGACGACGACCCGATAGTCGTCATCGAAGAGCGGGATGCGCGTCATCCCGGGCAGATGGACCTCCCCCTCCTGCGGCACTTCGGCGCGGACCTCGATGAGGCAGGGGCTGCGCCGGCCCTTCGCCGGCTCGTTGAGCTGGATGTCGAAACGCAGATCCGGGTGCTCCGCGGCGACAGCTTCGATGATGCCCGGCAGCAGGCGGGCGTTGAAGGAGGTGAAGGCGGCGATGCGCATACGGGGACGGCTGACGTTGCGGAAGCTCTCGACGAGGTCGTCGAGCTTGGCCACCGAGGCGAAGACCTCACCGGAGTCCTCGGCCAGACGTTTGCCGAACTCGGTGATCTCGATGCCGCGGCCCGACCGGCGGTACAGCGTGGCGCCGACGGACTTCTGCAGCGTGGTGATGTGCTGGCTGATCGTCGCCGGTGTGTAGTTGAGGCTCTTCGCCGCGGCCACGACGGAGCCGGTGGCGACGACGGCTCGCCAGACCCGCAGACGATTGAGATCCCACATGGTGACAGCTTAGCTGACCACTATTCGGCTGCACCTGATGGTTGTTCATTATCAATTGCTTTTCATGATCGATCGGTGCCGTCAGAATGGTCATGTGCCCCGTGGGATACGTGTCGTGTCCACGGGGCACCCTCCGGCTGCCCCACCCGCACCGGCCGGTCCCAGCCGGACCAACCGCCCGCCCCATGCACCTGCACCATTCACCTGCTCCACGCATCGCCCCGCGCTGATCAACCATCTTCCGAAGGAGAGTCGTGACCGGTCCCGAGATCATCACCATCACCGGCGCCGCCGCCGCCCTCGCCGTCACACCCGGCCCCGAGACGATCCTCACGATCCGTCTCTCCTCCCTGCGCCGGAAGGCCGGACTCGTCTACGCACTGGGCACGGCCACCGGCACCGTCATCTGGATGGTCCTCGCACTCACCGGCGTATCCGCACTGCTGACCGTCCACCCCGCGGCCGTGCAGGTGCTCAAGATCGTCGGCGGCCTCTACCTCTGCTTCCTCGGGATCCTCGCCGCCCGCCAGGCCATCCGGCTCCGTCGGCGACTCCGGCACCAACGTCAGGCAACCTCGGCGAATGAGTCCGAGGGCCCGGTCAGCGAGATCGCGACCGTCATGGAGTCGAGCACGAAGGGGCACCTGCGTTCGGTCGTGTCCTACCGCCGCGGGATCATCTCCTCGCTGAGCAACCCGAAGGTCGGCCTGTTCTTCCTCGCCATCCTGCCCACGCTCGTGCCCGCCTCGCCGAGCGGAGTCGACTACGCGGTCCTCATCGCCCTCGTGCTCGGCGTCCTGCTGTCGTATCAGCTGATCCTCGCGTGCATGGCGAGCCTCGCGGCCTCGGCGATGGCTCATCGCAGCGCCGATTTCGTCATCGAGGCGGCCTCCTCGGTCATCCTGCTCGTCATCGGCATCGCCGTCATCGTCATCCCGATCTGAACCAGTGGCTGCGGGTATCGCTCGTCGGCACTTCGCGTAGCTTCTTGGGTGGGCGAAATGGTCGAGTCCCCACGAGGGCCGGAGTGGACCATTTCGCCCACCCAGCAAGCGTGACGAATCGCGCGGAGGCGGGCCCGAGCTTCGTGCGTAAGGCACGACGAAGGGGTGGGGGCGTCGAGATTCTGTCTCGACTCCCCCACCCCTTGTCGCGTCCGGCCTCAGGTGGCGGTCGCTGAGCGGTTCAGTGCGTCAGTGCTGAGGGTCCCCCGCCGAGGCGGCTCCCCCGTTCGCACCAGGCCCACCATTGCCGGTCCCGCCGTTTCCGACCGTGCCGGTGTTCGACGCTGCGCCGGCGCCCTTGCCGTCGGCCACCTCGTCGAGGTCGACCTTGTTAAGCATCCTCGCGGCTGCATCACGACCGCCGAGGCCGAAGGCCAGGGCCGCTGCCGCGGCACCGCCGATGACGACCGCGCCGAAGGCGAGGTTGATGATCGAATCGGCCAGTCCCATGTAGCGCAGACCCATCGCGATGAACAGTGCGATGGCCGAGTACCGCAGGACCTTCGACGCGAGATTGTTCGTGATGAACTTCCCGATGATCGCGGCGATGAGGAAGCCGGCGGCGATGATCGCGGCGCCGAAGAGGACGCTGCCGCCGAGGTCGAGGATCTCGTTGAGGATGTTCGTGATCTCTTCGAAGCCGAGCATCCGGGTGGCCATGATCGCGAAGAAGATCATGATGGCGACCTGGACGATGCGGGTGATCACGTTCGAGGCGCTGGTTCCTTCGGGAACGATGCCGATCTCATTGATGGCTTTGTCGGTGCCGATGCCCTCGAGGATCTGCTCGAGCAGATTGCCGAGGAACTTCGCGATGACGAAGCCGATCGCCAGCAGGATGCCGGCGGCGATGATGAGCGGTACCGCATTGAGGAAGATCTGCAGCATCTGCTCGGCCGGACCCGAGATCGCTTCGATGCCGAGCACCTGCAGCGCGGAGATCGCGACGACGATGATGATGATCCCGAAGACCAGGTTGCCGATGAGGTTCGAGATCTTCGCGTTCGCCTCGGCGTTCGGGTTCGGAGCGTAGCCGGGCTGCTGCGGGTGACCCTGCGGCGGCATTCCCTGCTGGCCCTGGGGAGGCTGACCCTGGGGCGGCATCCCCTGCTGACCCTGGGGAACCTGCTGAGTGACATCGTGCTGAGGCCGTCCGGAGTTCGCCGAACCGTCGACCACGCCGGTGGCCTTGTCGCCAAGTGAGCGGAACTTCGACGTCAGCTTCGTCAGATCGACGGCATTGAGTGCCGTCTGAACGAGCTGCTTGGCGATCTTCGCGAAGACGTAGCCGATGAAGAAGATGAATCCCGCGCCGATGATATTGGGCAGGAATCCGAATATTCCATCGAGCAGACCCTGCAGCGGTGTGAGGACCTGATCGAGTTCGAAGAGCTGGAGGACAGCGATGAGTCCGAGCAGCCAGATGACCAGTCCGGATATCTGTCCGACCGATTTTCCGATCTGCTGTCCGTTGCTTCCGTCCTTCTGAAGAGCGGGCACCTTCGTGACGAGTTTGCCGATCGCCCATTTGACGATGGCGGCAAGGATCCAGGTGACGATGAGAATGACGATTGCCAGTCCGACCTTCGTCAAGACCGACCATATGTCTTGGCTTTGCATGTCGCTTTTCTCCTTCGGCTACAGCGAATTGACAAGGCGTTTTTTCGCTTGCTGTTTTGGAGTCTATTCTTAGCGAACTTTCAGAACAAGGTTTTCTGACCGATATCCGATTCACGAAACCACACATGTGAACGCATCGCACCGCTGTCACAGACGAACATTTCAACGCGTTAACAGAATGTTCATAAACCGATCACGATTGCATATCGAAGCGCCGATACAACCGGTCGACGGGCCGCCGGCAATCGCTCGACCCGCCTGCCGACCGGCACCGACGCGCCGTCAGAATTCGAGCGGAAGATTGTCGATGAGGTGGGTGCCGCCGACGGTTGCGGAGACGAGCAGCAGCGCAGATCCCCGGAAGTCCGGACCGCACGGCTGCAGCGTCGCTTCCTCCACGAGACTGAGATAGATGAGTTCGAGATCCCCGCGCCGAACCGCATCGTCGATCACCGCCCGGGCCGCGTCTTCGACTTCTCCCGGCAGGCCCCCGCCGGAAGCTTCCGCGCCCGCCCCTCGAGCCACCTCGGCCGCGGCATCGAGGGCGCGCGGAATCGCGAGCGCACGAGCCCGATCGGACGGTGAGAGGTACTCGTTGCGGCTCGACATCGCCAGCCCGTCGGCGTCGCGGACGACGGGCAGACCGATGAGTTCGATATCGAAGTTGAGATCGCCGACCATACGCCTGACCAGGCAGAACTGCTGGATGTCCTTGAGCCCGAACACAGTGAGATCCGGGTCGACGAGGGTGAACAGCTTCGCCACCACGGTGAGCACGCCGTCGAAGTGACCGGGCCGTGCCTCACCCTCGAACACCGCACCCATCCGCCCGGAGACGACCCGGACCTCCGGTGCCGATGGGTACATCTCACCCAACGCGGGAGCGAAGACGAAGTCGACCCCGGCCTCCTCGCACTTCTCGAGGTCTGCGGCGAACGGGCGCGGGTACTGCACGAAGTCCTCGTCCCGACCGAACTGCAGAGGGTTGACGAAGATCGACGTCACGACGAGGTCGGCCTCGGCGCGGGCCCGGGTCATCAGCGCCTGGTGACCCGAGTGCAGCGCGCCCATCGTCGGCACGAGTCCGACCCGACCGGCCTGCCGCGCCCGCCAGGCTCGCAGCGCCTGGATGCCGCCGACCTCCATCAGTCGAAGCTCCTCTCGGGTTCGGGGAAGACTCCGGACTTCACCTCGTCGACATAGGTCCCGACCGCCTCGGTGAGCACGGAATGGAGATCGGCGTAGCGCTTGACGAACCTCGGCGCGCGTCCCGTGCGCAGCCCGGCCATGTCCTGCCACACGAGTACCTGCGCATCACAGTCGGCGCCGGCACCGATGCCCACGGTCGGAATGTCCAGCTCGGCCGTGACCTGTCCGGCCAGACCGGATGGCACCATCTCCATGACCACGGAGAACGCACCCGCCTCGGCGACGGCCCGAGCATCCTCGAGCAGCGCATCACCGGCTCCGCCGCGACCCTGGACCTTGTACCCGCCGAGGTTGTGCTCGGCCTGCGGGGTGAAGCCGATGTGCGCCATGACGGGGATTCCCGCGTTCGTGAGCGCGCGGATCCGCGAGGCCATCCGCACCCCGCCTTCGAGCTTGATCGCGTGGACGCCGGCTTCCTTCATGAACCGCACGGCCGTGGCCACGGCCTGTTCGTCGGAGACCTCGTAGCTGCCGAAGGGCAGGTCGGCGACGATGAGGGCCCGTGACGTCGCCGAGGCGACCGCGCGGGCCAAGGGAATGAGCTCGTCGACGGTGACCGGCAGGGTCGTGTCGTGGCCATAGACGTTGTTCGCCGCCGAATCGCCGATGAGCAGGGCCTCGACGCCGGCCTGCTCGAACAGCGCGGCCGTGTACTGGTCATAGCTGGTCAGCATCGCCCAGCGTCGACCTTCGGCCTTGGCCTTGATGAGGTCGAGGGTGCGGATTCGCCGAGGTGGGGCCGCCGGCGCGCTGCCCGCGTCGCCTGCGCCGCGGGCAGCGGTCCCGGAGGGCGCGGTCGCTGCCCCGCCGTACGGGGACGGCTCTTCGGCCGAGGTGGTGGATGCTGTCTGGTTCGAATGTGCCGCTTCGGGCATGAGGATCCTTCGGAGGTGCGATGTCGTCAGTGTCGGCGCGGGCGGGGTGAGGCCTGTGCTCCGGTCGGAAGCGACAAGTCCTCTCACGGGGCGCCCACCGCAGTGCGCATCGACTCGGTTTGCGAGCCAGACCACAGCCTAGAGCATCCGCCGCCTCCCCGGCCATCTCCCCAGCGCCCGTCGGCGCGATCGTCGCCGTGATCGTCGGCGCCGCGCCCACCAGCACCTTCGCCGCGCCGATGCGGAACCCGGAGTTGTACATTCCACGGCCGCAGGATTAAGCTCAAATCTGCGCAAAGCATTAAATCAACTTTGAGCAAAACTTGGAACGAAGGACGATGATGACCACGACAGCTTCGATCGAACTCACCCTCAAGGACATCTCTGCCGGCCGCAAGGGCGACGACATGTGTTCGACGGAGCTGCTCGATGCCCCGTGGGACGTCGACGAACGTCCCGGCTACGGTCCCGGCGCCTCGCTGTCCGACCCGATCCCGGCCCTCGCCCCGCGGCAGGGCGAGATCCCGGAGGAGTACAAGCAAGCGTCGCCTGAGGAGCTCGACGCCCGCATTCGCAGCGCCAAGGCCGCCCTCGGTGATCGGGTCGTCATGCTCGGCCACCATTATCAGCGCGTCGAGGTCGTCTTACACGCCGACTACATCGGCGACTCGTTCATGCTTGCCCAGGCCGCCCAGCATCACCCGGAAGCCGAGGCCATCGTCTTCTGCGGCGTGCACTTCATGGCCGAGACTGCCGACCTGCTCTCGAAGCCTGAACAGTCGGTCATCCTGCCCAACCTCGCCGCCGGCTGCTCGATGGCCGATATGGCCTCGATCGACCAGGTCGAGGACTGCTGGGAGCAGTTGGCCGAGGTCTTCGGCACTGCCCCGGACGCTGACGGCCGCGTGCCGATCATCCCCGTCACGTATATGAACTCCTCCGCCGCGATCAAGGGCTTCTGCGGCCGCAACGGCGGCATCGTGTGCACCTCGTCCAACGCCGAGGTGGTCCTCGAGTGGGCCTTCGAACGCGGGCAGCGGGTCCTGTTCTTCCCCGACCAGCACCTCGGCCGCAACACCGCGGTGAACATGGGCATCGGACTCGATCAGATGCCGCTGTGGAACCCCACACGCCCACTGGGCAACAACACCGCACAGGAACTCACCGATGCCCGCGTCATCCTGTGGCAGGGATTCTGCTCCGTGCACAAACGCTTCACCCCCGCCCAGATCGCCAAGGCCCGGACCGAGCACCCCGATGTCCGCGTCATCGTCCACCCCGAATGCCCGCGCGAGACCGTCGAGGCCGCCGACGAGTCCGGTTCCACCGCGTACATCACCAAGGCCATCGCCGAGGCGACCGAGCCGACCACGTTCGCCGTCGGTACCGAGATCAACCTCGTCCAGCGGCTCGCCGCCGAATATCCCCAGCACGAGATCTTCTGCCTCGACCCCGTCATCTGCCCGTGCTCGACGATGTACCGCATCCACCCCGGCTACATCGCCTGGGTGCTCGAATCGCTCCTCGCCGGCGAGGTCGTCAATCAGATCTCCGTCGACGCCGAGGTGGCCGAGCCTGCCCGCGTCTCCCTCGAACGGATGCTCGCAGCGAAGCCTCGGATCTGATGAGCACGAAACCGCAGCGGCCGATTCCGTTGAGTTCCGACCACCCGACCTTCCAAGCGACGGGCCGGGTCGTCATCGTCGGGACTGGGATCGCCGGGCTGAGCGCGGCCCTGTCTCTGGCCGGTCGCCACGAGGTCACCGTGGTGACGAAGGGCAGCCTCGGTGAGTCGAACACCGCGTGGGCGCAGGGCGGGATCGCCGGTGTCATCGGCACCGACGACACTGTCGACTCGCACATCGCCGACACCCTGTCCGCCGGAGCCGGACACTGTGACGTCGATGCCGTGCGCACCCTGTGCGAGGCCGGTGGGGAGGCGATCGTCTCCCTCGCCGAGGCGGGGGTCGACTTCGACACGGATCCGACCGGGGCATGGTCGCGCGGGATGGAGGGAGCACATTCGCATCCCCGGATCTTCCACGCTGGAGGTGACGCGACCGGACAAGCCATCACCGCGGCCCTGACGACACGGTTGCGCACCGAGGTGGTCGCCGACCGGGTGCGGCTGCTTGAGCATACGATGCTCATCGACATCCCAACCGAACACGACGCCACCGCATCCGGCGTGACCGCCGAAGAAGGCACCACCACCTCAAGTGTGACCACGTCCGGTGTGACCACCGAGGCGGGCACGCCCGAATCCGGCCGCGCCACTGGTGTCACCGTCCTGCGCGAGGGTCGCCTCGAACGGCTGGACGCCGAGGCGGTCGTGCTCGCCACCGGAGGTGCCGGGCAGGTCTTCGCCCATACGACGAATCCGGCTGCGGCGACCGGCGACGGACTGGCCGCGGCCATCCGAGCCGGCGCACAGGTGCGTGACCTCGAGTTCTTCCAGTTCCACCCGACCGCGCTGACCGGGCCCGGGTTCCTCCTCTCCGAGGCGCTGCGCGGGGCCGGCGCACTTCTGCTCGATGAGCACGGCCGCCGGTTCATGCCCGAGGTCGACGCGCGCACCGAACTCGCCCCGCGCGATGTGGTGGCGCTGGCCCTGCACCGGACCTCGGCGGCTCAGGACGGTCGCCCCTGCTTCCTCGACGCCCGAAACGTGCCCGACGTGGCCGCGAGATTCCCCAGCATCACCGCAGGCCTGGCCACTAACGGCCTGGACCCATCAACCGACCTCATTCCCGTCACTCCCGCCGCCCACTACTTCATGGGCGGGGTGGCCACGGATCTCGACGGTCGCACGAGCATCGACGGTCTCTTCGCCGTCGGTGAGGTCGCGTGCACCGGAGTCCACGGCGCGAACCGGTTGGCCTCGAACTCGCTGCTCGAAGGAGCAGTATTCGCCGGCCGCGCGGCCGCTGCCATCACCTCCCAGCTCGGCAGCACCGGGTCGCACTCGTCCGGAGGCGACCTCGCTGACGATGACTCACCGTTGATGCACCGCGACCACGATCCCTTGCGCTCCCCGATCCGTGCTTCGCACCGTTCCATTCACGAATTGCACCAGACGGCACTGACACGAACCCAGCTGCAGGCTCTCACTTGGGACAACCTCGGTGTCGAACGCACGGCCACGGGCCTGCGGACCCTGCTCGACCGCCTCTCCCACGCAGACCTCCCGCACGAAGAACTCCCGCACCGACACCTCCCTCACGAGTCGCTCATCGAGGCATACGAGACCGCGAATCTCGCACTCATCGCCGAACATATGGCTCGGCATGCGCTGGCACGGGAGGACAGCCTCGGCGCACATGCCCGCACCGATTCCCTCCCCGCAGCCGACGGCTCACGGACAGACGCCGACGGCACACGGCCGGGCACCGTCGACCCACGCGCCGAACGCACCGACACTGCGCACCGCACCGACCCCGCGCACCCCACCGACATTGTTCCGACTCACCCCGCACTTCAGGAGGCCGCCGCATGCTGACCACCGCGACCATCGACGCCGCGCTCCGGCTCGCCCTCGACGAGGATGCCCCCTGGGGCGACATCACCGGGGAGACCTTCATCCCGGCGACCGCCTCGGCGAGGGCCGAGCTGCGCGCACGGGAAGATGGAGTGCTCGCCGGCATCGAGGTCTTCGCCCGCGCGTTCACCCTGATCGACCCCTCGGTCACGGTCGACCTCGCCGCAGCCGACGGCGACGATTTCTCAGCCGGCCGGCTTCTCGCCACCGTCACCGGGCCCGCCCGAGCGGTGCTGCGGGCCGAGCGGATCGCGCTGAACTTCTGCCAGCGCATGAGCGGCATCGCCACCCAGACCAGGGCGTATGTCGATGCGGCCGTCGGCCGTGCCCGCATCGCAGACACCCGCAAGACCACACCGGGTCTGCGCGCCTTCGAGAAGCACGCGGTCGTGTGCGGCGGCGGACACAACCACCGGTTCGGACTCTCGGATGCGGTCATGGCCAAGGACAACCACCTCGCTGTCCTTGCTGGTGAGGACCGCAGCATCGCCGATGCGATCCGCGACGCCCGAGCCCGCCTGCCGCACACGACGACGATCGAGGTCGAGGTCGACCGCCTCGATCAGATTCCGGACGTCCTCGACGGTGGGGCCGACATCATCATGCTCGACAACTTCACCACCGACGAGCTGCGCGAAGGCGTCGACCTCATCGCCGGCCGCGCGATCGTCGAGGCCAGCGGCAACGTCACCCTGGACACGATCCCGCAGATCGCTGACACGGGTGTCGACGTCATCTCCTCGGGAGCCCTGACCCACAGCGTGCGCGCGATCGACCTCGGCCTCGACCTCGTACTGGACAACACCAACCCAATGCCCGCCGACCTCGCCGCAGCACGGGAGAACTGACATGGACGGTGCCCGCCTCTACCTCGACACCGCCTCGGCGGCCCCCGTGCGCAGGGAGGCCATCGAGGCGGCGTGGCCGTATCTGGTCGGTGCCTTCGGCAACCCGTCGAGCCACCACGAGATCGGGCGCCTCTCCTCCGAGGCCCTGACCGATGCGCGCACGCGGGTGGCGCGGGTGCTCGGCATGCGGACCACCGACATCACCTTCACCAGCGGCGGCACCGAGGCGGACAATCTCGCGATCATCGGCATGGCCCTCGGTGCACGGACGGCGGCCCCACCTCGGCGGCACATCGTCACCTCCCCCATAGAGCACGAAGCGGTGCTCGCCTCGGTGGAATTCCTCCACCGGATCCACGGATTCACCGTCACCGAGGTGGCTCCGGACTCCGATGGCACGATCACGCCCGAGGCCCTGGCCCGGGCGGTCCGCCCTGACACCGTGCTCGTGAGCCTCGGTTATGCGAACAATGAGATCGGCACGGTCGCCGACGTCACGAGCCTCGCCGGCATCGCCCACGAGGCGGGGGCGCTGTTTCACACGGATGCGGTGCAGGCCGCCGGCTGGCTGCCGCTGGCCGGGCTCGGCGTCGACGCGCTCAGCCTGGCCGGGCACAAGGTGGGGGCGCCGAAGGGCATCGGGGTCGCCGCGATCCGTGCCCGCATCCCCGTCGAACCTCTCATCCACGGCGGCGGTCAGGAGGCGGGGCGCCGCTCGGGCACGGAGAACGTGGCCATGGCCGTCGCCCTCGCCACGGCCCTCGAACTCGCCGAGGCGGAGCGGACCGAAGCCGCCGAACGTGTCCGAGCCATTCGCGATGATTTCATCGCCGAGGTGGTTGGCGCCGTCCCCGGTGCGTTCCTCATCGGCAGCGCCGAATCGCGCTCACCGAACCATGCGTCGTTCTGCTTCTCTCGCACCAGCGGTGAGGCGGTGCTCCTCGAACTCGAACGCCTCGGCGTCACCGCGTCGAGCGGATCGGCGTGCGCGGTCGGCGACGATGAACCCTCGCATGTGCTCACGGCACTGGGGATCGCAGCGGAGGTCGCGCAGACGAGTGTGCGCTTCACCTTCCCGTCCTCGATCACGGCCGAACAGGGTCGCGCCGCCGCCCGCGCCGTCGTCTCGGCAGCAGAGAGTCTGGCATCGTCGTTCGCGTGATTGCGACCTCACCGACGGGTGACTTTGACCACGGTGCGCTCAGCAAGTGGGATAGCCCCTATCTTTCTCCGTGATTTGGGGCGAGACTGAGAATGTCGAATCGAACCGGGTGTGAGGGGGCCGCCATGGATCTGCTGATACTGTTCATGATCGCTGTGATGTTCACGACCGTTGTGTTCTTCATCGGTCGGTTCGCCTGTCCGAAACATGACCGCGTCCCCCTGATCGAGGTCGACCACGTGCTGCTGTGGACGACGCTGCGCCGCGGCTGGCACGCTCTCGGGTCTTTCGGTCCGATGACGCACTACCCGGACGACCCGGCAGGCACCGCTCGCGCGTGAGGTCCTGAGCCACTGAGCCACGCGCGTAAGGCCCTGAGCTACGTGCTCGGTGCCCAGATCCGCGCCAGTGAGGCACTGAGCCGCCGACTTCCCCCGTTGTTAGAGTGGCAGGATGCCTTCCTCTTCTCAGCCACGCCGGAACTCGCCCGGAGAGGTCGCCGCGCTCGTCTTCGCCGTCGGTTCGATGCTCGTACTCACCGGTGCGGCGGTGTGGTTCTGGATTGTTGCGCCCGAACCGGTGCCCAGTCATTTCGATGCCGCGGGTCGGGCCGATGACTGGTCGTCGAAGGCAGGAACCTTGGGAATTCTGCTTCCGCTGGGCCTCGGCATCTCGACGGTCTTCTCGATCCGGTGGATCTGGGAGCGAGTGCCGGCGGCATTCCTCAACATCCCGCACAGAGACTACTGGCTCGAAGCGGGCAATCGCGGTTACCTCTTCGACTGCCTCATGGAGTTCATGCGCATCACCGCGGGCCTCGTCGCACTGCTGTTCGCCTCGGTGCTCGTCATTATCATGCACGAGGCGCGCAGCTCGACGGTGCCAGAGTGGATGACGTTCGTCCCGACCGCGGTCTTCCTCATCGCAACGGTCTTCGCCGTGTGGCGACTCCTCCACAGGCTCCGCCCGCCGAGATGACCGATGGAGCCGATCGCGTCAGACGGTCGCGTCCTGCGGCAGGAAGACGGAGACGTCCCAGTTCTGCATCGCATGCGCCGAGGCCCAGAAGTGCAGTTCGTACACGCAGGCCTGTTCGAAGGCCGCGCGCATCCGGGAAGCCTCCTCGCTCGGGGCCTTCGCGAGTTCCTGTTCGAGGATCTGCACCGCGTGGCGGGTCGATTCGTCGAAGTCAGGCGAGTCGTAGGTCTGCACCCAGGTGCGGTACGGATGGTCCTCGGTCATCTGTCCGGCTTGTTCGACGAGCACCTTGCCCATGTGGGCATAAACCCAGAAGCACGGCAGCACACCGGCCACGCCTTCGCCGTAGGAGCGACTGGCAGCCGTGGCGATGAGGAAGGACACATACCCGAGCGTCGTCGGTGAAGCCTTGAAACGGGAACCTGCCTCGTTGAGTTCGGTCAGGGCGGTCGCCAGCCGCGAATCGGCGAGCAGCTCTTCGTGCATTCCCTCTTCCACGGTGATCGCTTCGGCGGCCGAACCCGCCCAGAATCGGGACTCGTCACGGTCGACGGTCTTCGCGGCGAGGAACGACATGGCCTTCGCGTAGCCGTTGAGGTAGAGGCTGTCCTGGGAGATGTAGTTGACGAAGGCGCGCGCGTCGAGGCTGCCGTCGGCGAGCTGAGCGAGGAACGGCAAAGCCTCGATCTCCTCGACGATCGGGCGGACACGGTCCCAGAGCTGGGCAGTCAGTGGTCCGGCGGAGAAGTTGACGGTCATGGGAACTCCTTTGTACTCGTGCGACGTGGGTGTGTTCGTGTGCTGTGTGTTCGTGTGACGTGGGACGGTGATTCGCAGCGAGGTGAGTGCTGCTCTGGGCTGATTTGGTCAGGTCTGGACTGGTCAGGTCTGGACAGGTCAGGCGGGTCGGCCGCGGACGATGTCGACCTGGTGGTCGACGGGTCCGTGCGCTCCCTCGGGATCGAGGCTGACCTGCCAGTCAGCGGCCGATTTCAGGGCCCTGGCGAGGTAGTCGAGGGCATTGCCGACGGCCTCGCCGAGGAGGTCCGGCCCGATCGCTGTACGTTCGCGGCCGAGGACGGCCACCTCGGCGGTGATCGCGGCCGAGAGGGTGCACCCGGTTCCGTGTGTGTTCGCAGTCGCCACGCGGGGGTGGGTGAACTCGCGGATCTGTCCGTCGCGGGTGGCGAGGATGTCGAGCACGTCCCCGTCGCTGCCGTGCCCGCCCTTGAGCAGGACGGCACCCGGACCACGCTCGAGGAGGCGAAGCGCCTGGTCACGCATCTGTTCGGAGGTCTGCGCCTCGGGTTCGTCGTCGGAGAGGAGCAGTGCCGCCTCGGGGAGGTTGGGGGTGATGAGGTCGGCCACGGGCAGCAGGTGGGTACGGACCGCGTCGACGGCGTCGGCCTCGAGGAGACGGTGTCCGGAGGTCGCGACCATCACCGGATCGACGGTGTAGAATCCGAGCCTGCCCTCGGCGGCGCGGGCGACGACGAGCTCGACGAGGGACCGAGTGCCGAGCATCCCGGACTTCGTGGCGTCGATAGGCATGTCGGTCAGCACCGAGTCGAACTGGTCGGCGACGAAGTCATCGTCGATCGGGTAGACCCGGGACACCCCGTGCGTGTTCTGCGCGACGAGGGCGGTGATCACGGTCGTGGCCAGGGTCTTCCGGGCGGTGAAGGTCTTGAGGTCGGCGTGGATGCCGGCGCCGCCGCTGGGGTCGGTGCCGGCGATGGACAGGGTGATCGGCGGGCGCGTGCTCATGCTTGGTGCCCGCCCGATCCGTCAGTCCATGAGGATGCGTCAGTCCATGAGGATGCGTCACTTCCCGTGGCCGACTCATCACCGTCGGCGAAGGCTGCGAGCAGCGCTTCGGCCGCGGCGGTCGGATCGTCGGCCGTGCAGATCGCCGAGACCACGCAGATCCCGATGAGTCCGCGTCCGCGCAGCTCAGGGGCTCGATCGAGGCTGATCCCGCCGATCGCGACCGCCGGGATCCCGGCCTCGGTGACGAGTTCGCCGAGGCGGTCGGGTCCGATTCCCTCGGGTGCGTCGGCCTTCGTGGTGGTGTCGAAGACCGGTCCGATGCCGACGAGGTCGACGACGCCGGAGTCGCGGGCCGCGGCGAATTCGGTGCTGTTCGCGGCCGAGAGACCGATGAGCGGTGCCTCGCCCAAGGCGGCGCGCACCTCGGCGACGGTGGCATCAGTTTGGCCGACGTGGATGTGGATGTCCTCGCCTTCGTCGATGAGGCGGCGGGCCACCTCGACGCGGTCGTTGAGGACGACCGGCACGGTGCGGTCGGTGCCGCGGGTGGCGGTGTCGACGGCGGCGATGACCTGGCGGGTGAGCGAGTAGAAGTCCCCGTCGTCGATGTCCTTGTCGCGGACCTGGACGATGCCGACTCCCCCGGCGACGGCGGCCTGCACGGTCTCGGCGACGGTGCGGCCGGCCGCTTTGCACTGGGCGGAGTCCGTGACGAGGTAGAGGCGGGTGTCGATGCCGGCGAAGCGGTCGGTGGCGTGCACGCTGTCGGCGATGTGCGCGGATCCGGCGGTCATGCTTGGACGCTTTCGCCGGCATCGAGCACGCTGAGGCTCACCCGCGCCTGCGCGAGCTGGTCGCCGGTGACCGCATGGAGCGCGTCGAGGAAGTTCACCGAGTAGCTGCCCGGCCCCTTCGCCCCGTCGGCGGCGAGTTCCCCGGCGACCGCGAAGTGGGCGTGCGCGGCGACCACGGCTTCGAACCTCGCCGAGGCGGCTCCACCGTCGGCGGTGTGCTCGCCTGCGTCGACGGCCGAGGCGTCGGCATCAGGATCGGCCAGTCCGCTGCGGGCGGCGGCGAGGTAGGCGCCGGTGACGGCACCGAGGGAGCAGCCGGTGCCGATGACCAGCGGCATGAACTCGCAGCCTCCGTCGATGCGGGCGACGTGGTCGGTGCCGTCGATGTGGGCGACGACGGCGTCGGTGGGTCCGGAGACCGCGACGATCGCGCCGGTCTTTCGCGACAGTTGAGCCGCGGCGGGAAGGACGGCGTCGACCTCGTCGGTGGAGTCGACTCCGCGTCCGCCGAGGCCGACTCCGGCCAGTGCGGCGATCTCGGAGGCGTTGCCGCGGATGGCTGTCGGGTGGTCGGCGGCGGCGCGGCGGATGCGCGAGGTGCGGAAGTCGACGGCGCCGACGCTGACGGGGTCGAGGACCCAGGGTTTGCCGGCGGCGTTCGCGACGTCGATGGCGGCGTCGGCGGCAAGCAGCTGATGGTTCGAGGCGGTGCCGAAGTTGATGAGGATTCCGCTCGCGATGCCGGCAAATTGTCCGGCGTCGGCCTCGTGGTCGAGCATCGCCGGGGAGGCACCCACGGCCAGGAGCACGTTCGCGCTGAATTGCTGCACGACAGTATTCGTGATGCATTGGATGAGCGGGTTGGACGCACGCAGTCGTGCGTTGGCAGAACGCAGGTCGAAGTCAACCATGACGATCCCTTCGCTAGTATGGCCCAGATCAGGTTCGATGGGTGTTCTCTCAGCCTCGGTGTCCTCCATGCGCAGCTCTTCGGCGCGAACGGATCCTCATGAGGCACCCCATGTCATTGGCTCCGACTGTATCAGCCCGGCCGAGGCACGGCGACCACGCGCCTCGCGCTTCCTCCCAGTTGACCTATTGTCCTGAGGCCACTTCGCCGACCGCTCAAGTCAGCGACGCTGTACCGCGCTATGCGGTGAGCGGTCGGCGGCAACTTGAGCGGTCGGCAAACGGCAGACGACAGTGACCACCTATCCCCGGCCGACGTACCTCTGGCCGCGGCGGCTGAGCGCGTCGATGACGACGGCGGTGAGCAGGACGAGCGCGGTGATGATCTGCTGCGCATCGGAGTTGAAGCCGATGAGGTAGAGACCGTTGTTGATGGCACCGACGACCAGTGCACCGAGCACTGCCGCCCACGCGGTTCCACGACCTCCGAAGAGTGAGGTGCCGCCGATGACGGCCGCGGCGATCGCATTGAGCAGGTCCTGCGTGCTCACCAGCGTCGATCCCGCATTCGTCGTCACGCCGGTCTTGATGAAACCGAACAGTGCGGCCAGGACTCCGGCGGCCATGAACACGCTGATGCGCACCCAGGTCACACGGATGCCTGCTCGCCGGGCCGCCTCGACCTTGCCGCCGACGGCGTAGATCGAGCGGCCGTAGCGGGTCTTACGCAGCACGAGGTCGATGACGATGGCGATGACGATCATGAGGAAGAACGGCATCGCCAGCCCGAAGTCCTGGTTGACGAGGATGAGGAACCCGAACACGATCGCAGCCAGCAGCACGATGCGCACGATCACCGAGGTCCAGCTCGGTGCATCCAGCCCTTCGCGGTGCCGACGCAGCTTCGAATAGATGATGCCGGCGCCGAAGCCGATGATCGCGATCGCACCGAACACGTACGCCCAGATAGCCGGGAAGTAGAAGCTGGCGAAATCGAAAGCGAAGGTGTCGGACATCGACAGGTTCTTCTGCGTGCCCAGGGTCGTCAGCGTCAGACCGGTGAACGCGAGGAGACCGGCCAAGGTGACGACGAACGCCGGAATGCCGACGACGGCGAAGAACCAGCCCTGGATCGCACCGACGACCAGCCCGAGCAGCAGCATGATGATCAGAGCAAGCGCCGGCGGCACACCTTGCCGGACGACGAGCACACCGAGCAGCGAGGCGGCCAATCCACCCAGCTGCGCCAGCGACAGGTCGATCTCACCGAGCAGCAGGATGAGGTTGATGCCCAGCGCCAGGATCGCGAGGAACGCCACCTGGGTGGAGAGGTTGACGAGGTTGGCCGGAGAGATGAAGTTGGAATCGGCCGATTGGAAGACGATGACGATGACGACAAGAGCGAGGATGACCGGGAACGACCCGAGCTGGCCCTCTTTGACGCGGCGGACGAACGTACCGACGAGTCCTTCGGAAGAGATCCTCTCGTCAGTGATGAAGGAATTGCGGGTCATCGACGTTCACCCCTCCGTGCCGCGCGCTTGGTCACGACGTTGTCACTGGCTCCCGTGATCGCGGCCACGAGCACATCTGTGCGTTCGTCACCAGGGAAGTCACCGGCGTCCTTGCCCAGGCGCAGCACGTGCACCCGATCGCACACGGCCTGCACGTCGGCCATGTTGTGGCTGACGAGCAGCACTCCCAGGTCGCGTTCCTTCAGCCTCTCGATGAGGTTGAGCACCTCGGCCGTCTGTGCCACACCGAGGGCGGCAGTCGGCTCGTCGAGCATGACCAGGGAGGGTTCGCCCAGCAGCGAGCGAGCGATCGCGACCGTCTGGCGTTGTCCGCCCGACAGCGCCGCGATCGGGACCCGCACACTCGGGATCTTTGCCGACAGGCTGCGCAGCAGCTCCCAGGATTTGGCTTCCATGTCCACCTCGTCGAGCACGCCTCCGCGGGTCTTCTCGTGCCCGAGGAAGAGGTTGGCGACGACGTCGAGGTTCTCGCACAGGGAGAGGTCCTGGAACACGGTGGCCACTCCGGCCTTCTGCGCGTCCTTCGGTGAGGAGAATCTCTGTGCCGCACCATTGATCTGAAGTTCGCCTTCGTCGGCGGCGTGGACTCCGGCGATGACCTTGATCAGCGTTGATTTGCCGGCGCCGTTGTCGCCGACGAGGCCGACGACCTCGCCGCGGCCGACGGTGAGATTGATGTCGGTGAGGGCCTGCACAGCCCCGAAGCGTTTGTTGATTCCGCGCAGTTCGAGCACGGTGTCATTGCCGCCGCCCGGTGCCCGCGAAGCAGCGGGTGCGGGGTCGGGTGTCTCAGATGTCATCTGTTCCTACTTGTCACTGTCGATGGTCCGACTCTGGGTGGTTCCGGCTGCCGGCACCTTGACGGGTGCCGGCCGCCGGGACGGTCATGTCGTCTCTGCAGCGCTGCTGAGCCTGTTCAGATGCAGAACGGGCTCAGCTGCAGCGCCGGATCATTTCACTCCGGCGTCCTTGCAGAGCTTCTCGACGCTTCCGGAGCAGATGTCGTCGGCCTTGATCTGATCGCCGACGATGTCCTTGATGTTGTCCTTGGTCACGACCTTGGCCTCGACGAAGTCCGTCGGGGTGTCCTTGTAAGTCGTTCCCGCATCGACGTCCTCTCCGCCTGCGAGAGCGACTGCGGCCTTCGCCGCGAACTCGGCCTGCGGCGGGATCGACTTGTAGATCGTGGCGAACTGATCACCCTTGAGGATGTTCTGCAGTCCGTCGACCTCGGCGTCCTGACCGGTCACGACGGGTTCGACCTTGGCCTTCTTCGTCGCGGCGATGACACCGCCGGCCGTGCCGTCGTTGGCCGAGTAGATCGCGATCGGCTTCTCACCGTTGCCCTGCAGCTGACCTTCGACCCATTGACGAGCGTCGTCGGGGTTCCAGTCGAGGGTGTCGTGGCTGGCGGCGATGTCGACGCCGGCATCCTTGAGGGTCTCTTCGGCACCGGCCTTGAAGTCCGCGGCGTTCGGGTCTTTCGGGTCGCCGTTGACCATCCACACCGGACCTGACTTCGGGTCGACGCCGGCATCCTTGAGTCCGTCGAGGACGGCCTGGCCCTGCAGGTTGCCGATCTTCTTGTTGTCGAATGAGGTGTAGTAGTCCGCGCCCTTGAAGAAGCGGTCGTAGGAGATGACCGGGATCTTCTTCGCTTCGGCCTTCGACAGCGCCGAGGACACCGCTGAGGCATCGACCGGGTCGAGCACGATGGCGTCGACGCCTTCGGTCACTGCGGCTTCGAACTGCTGTTGCTGCTGCGTCGCGTCCTGGTTGGCGTTGCGGTATTCGATCTTCGCATCGGGGTTGGCCTCGGCGACGTACTTCTCGAAGTTCGGCTTGTCGAGCGACTCGTACCGAGTGGTCTTCGACTCGGGCAGCAGCAGCGCGATGGTGACGTCTCCGTCGCCGCCGGAGCCGCTGTCGGCTTCGTCGTTGCCCTGGCCCTTCTGATTGCCGCAGCCGCTGAGCGCGAGAGCGCCGATCGCGACCGAGGCACCGAAGAGGGCCAGCTTCCTGTGGGACTTAAGGTTGTGCCTCATTGTGAACCTTTCAATCATTCTGACAACGTTGTCAGGCTGTTGAATATGATTCGCCCATCGGCCCCCGGTGTCAACTGTTTCGCGACGAAAGTCTTCGCGCCTGCTCGGGCAATTCCTCTCCGCTGCCCCGGGCGATGACGCGAACCGGAAAGACGTCTTGTCCCAGTGATGCACCGTCACCGAGGCGGCCCTCCCCTTCACCGGCACCCCCACCGAGGCGGCCGTCCCCCTCCCCGGTCGTGACCTGGAGACGGCGGACCGCCTCGGCGACCATGGTCTCGACGTCGCGATCGATGACGGTGACGTCGAGGAGTTCGGCGGTGGGGAAATCGTCGATGCCCACCAGCGCGGGCCATTCGTCGAGACGGCGACAGGCGTCGATCGCGCCCTGAGTGAGCGTGGCCGACAGAGTGATGAGTGCGCTCGGGGCGCTCCGGGAGCCGAGCCAGGCGGCGACGACGTTCTTCGCGCTGGCTTCGTCGTGGGCGTCTTCGCGCATATAGGCACGCCACCCGACATCGTGGCGGCCGGTGAAGGCGGATTGGATGCCTTCGAGCCGTCGGGTCGTGATGAGCGAGGTCGAGTGGTCGCCGATGACGCCGAGGGCGATGTGTCCGTGGTCGAGCAGCTGCTTGGCGGCCAGGCGGCCGGCGTCGACCTCGTCACCTGCGAGGATGCTGATTCCGTCCCCGCTGACCGCAGGGTCGAACGACACAATACGGATCCCCGAGGCGGCTGCGGCGCGGGCGTAGATGTCGCCGGCGTCGGGGTGGGAACGGACGACGATGATTCCGGACAGGTCGTTGGCGAGACATTCGTCGACGAAGGCCTGTTCACGCTCGGGGTCGTCGCCTGCCACCGTGACCACCGGGCGCAGCTCGACGGTCGCAAGTTCTGCCTCGAGGGCGGAGAACACTCGAGCCTGGAAGGCGTCATCGGCGTCGGTGAGGACGATGCCGATATAGGGCGATCGCCCGCCGGCGCGCAGCCTTTTGGCCGTGGGGTTGAGGCGGAAGCCGAGTTCGGCCGCGGCGTCTTCGACCTTCTCGGCGGTGGCTTGGGCGACGTGCTTCTCCCCGTTGAGGACGCGGGAGGCGGTCTTGATGCTCACTCCGGCGCGGGCAGCGACGGTGGCCAGGGTCGGCCGATCGTTCTGCTTCGCCATGAGCACGCCTTCGAGTCTGGGGGCTGGTTCGAGCCGCCGCGCAGCGCCGCGCGGTCGAGCATAGGAATGATACTAACCGCTGGCGGACCGAACGGACCGCGTGGCCGGTGTCGCGATGATTCTCGCCTGGCTGATCTGCGGGCCGTTGATACCCATCCCATTGGCATGGTCACTTGCCTTGCTGATCGTCCGGAGACGTACCCAGCAGCATGGCGCGGCAACTGATCACTCGTCGAACTACTGACGGCAATCGCCGAGGTGGGGCACTGTACCGGTGCCCCACCTCGGCGGGGGAATCGCCCACAGGTTCAGCGGGCCACGGGGTTGTCCATGGAGCCGGCGTAGAGCAGGGATTCGGCCTGATTGCCGATGTCGACCATCTGCTTCGTGTTCTTCAGCTGCAGGCGGTTGAGGCACGAGTGGGCGAAGGACTCGGCACGCAGGTCGACGTCGCCGTTCACCCCTCCTGCCGCCTCCGGGTGCGCGGCTTCGTACTCGTCGAGCACCTCGGCGACGACGGTCCAGAACTGCTCGGCCGGCAGCAGCCCGTCGGCGTCGAGGATGCCCGAGAGGTGTCGCAGAACGCCGTCGAACATGTCGGTGAACACCGACAGCGCCTTCTCCTCCCCCGGCACGACGGCGCGGATGCGCTCGACGTCGGCGGGCAGTTCGCGGTGGCCGAGCACGGCGACCTCTTCGCCGATGTCCTTCATGAACGCCCCGGTCACCGTGTGCTCGTCGAGGACGAGGATGAGGTTCTCCCCATGCGGCATGAACACAAGGTCGTGTGCGAGCAGCGCGTGCACCAGCGGGTACAGGTACGCCCGCAGGTAGGACCGCACCCAGGCCGCAGAATCCTGCCCCGAGGCGCGGATGAGCTCACCGGCGAAGGAGACTCCCTCGTGGTCGCGATGCAGCAGCGCGGCCATCGTGATGAGCTTCTGACCTGGCTCGATCTTGTCGAGAGGGTTCTCTCTCCACAGGGACGCGAGCATCTTCCGGTGCGGGTTCGTCTCCTTCGTCCGGTGGTAGACATCTCCTGTGTAGCCGAGCGCGGCACGTTCCCGCAGCACCCGGAACCCGGCGCCGGCGAAGGTGTCATCGGAGCCGATGAGGTTTGCGACCCAGTCGTTGATGGCCGGAGTGTCGCGCATGTACTTCGGTGACAGGCCGCGCAGGAACCCCATGTTCTGCACGGCGAGCGCAACCTTGACATACGGAGCACCGGTCCGCGAATGGTTGAAGAATGTGCGCAGCGACTGCTGTGCCTGATGCTTGTCGAGTCCGGCCCCCAGCGGCAGCAGGTCCCCGCGGGCGATGTCCGCGGCGAAAGTGATCGCCAGCCGGTGATCGGCCTGCCACGGGTGGATCGGCATGAGGTGGAAGTCAGCCGGATCCTGCCCTGCCGCCCGAATTCGGGAATCGAACAGCTCCCGTTCGCCGTCGCTGAGAGCCTCGTCGAGGTGGCCGGGCTCGTCGAGCCCCTCACCTAGGGAGAGGTGGCTGTGGTCGCGTCTGACGGCCACCCATTCGAGACGGTTGAGTTGTCCGTTCTCGGGCGCCCACTGGCGGAAATCGGACAGCCCGAATCCGATGCGGCCGTTGTTCGCGAGGAACCCGGGGTGGCCTTCGGTCATGGCCGCCTCGGTGGTCTGGAAGTCTGCGTCGACGAGCTCGTGAGAGTTCGGTCGGCGTCCGGCCCGCGCGTCCTCGAGTTTAAACGCGGCTCCGGCCAGGGTCGAGGCGAGTTCCTCGAGGTACGTCGAGATGAGATCCTCGGGAATGGCCAGTGCGTCCTGGAGTTCGACGACGAGTTCCTGCGCGTCGAGCGGAACCTCGGTCTCGCCCTGCCGACGGGTGATGCTCGCTTCGTCGATGAGCCAGTGCTCGAGTGGCAGGACGCGGGCGGCGAACGTGTACAGCGTGGCACCGTCGATGCTCAGCTCCCAGGCACCCCCATCGGCGCCGACCCGCACCGGGGTGATGAGTCGTTCGTGGGCGAATTCGGACAGAGCCTTGGCCACGAGGTGGCGCTGCACGACGGCGAAGGCGTCGGCATTGAGGTGGGCGTAGGCGTCGGGCGTCGCACCGCCTCGGTGATCGTCGGATCCGATGAGCGGGGCGAGTGCGCTGCCGGCGAAGTCGGCACGCGTGCACACGCTCACGAGCGCCTGCTTCTCGATCTCGCCCATCATGATGGTCGCCTCGGTAATCGGGGTGAAGCCGGCGGCCCGGTTCTTCTCGATGATCGCGTCGTTCCGGGCGTCGGGTTCGACGACGACGCGCTGAGCTCCGCGTCCGCCCTGGTCAGTGGGCCTCAGGCAGAAGTCGATGACCTCGGCCATGATGCGGTCGGTCAGCCCGTGCACGGCCGGGCCGGCCGGGGGTGCGACGAGCAGGTGCATCCCGATGTCCCCGGGCCCGGTGGCCAGGACGCTCTGCGGGATGAGGCTGTCCGGGGTGTAGGTCTCGACGTAGAAGCTCTCGCGGCCGTCGACGGAGCCGACCCAGCCGGCATCGTCCGCGGAGTCGCGGATGCCCTCGAGGTAGGCCCGCACTCCGGCCTCGTCGAGGTCGGTCATCATCCAGTAGCGTGCCCGCGGGTGGGTGAGCCAGGCGTGGAGCGCCGCGGTGTCCCGGTCGACGTCGAGCGGTCGGATGGTCACCCTCGCCGAGGCGGCCGTGAGCTTGGCGGCCGGGCGCTGAGTCGCCGGGGGCGCGGTCGGATCCGCGGACGGTTCCGCAGCCGGCGGCGCGGCTGAGTCCGCGGCCGGTTCCGCACCGTTGGGATCCTCCCTCGCGCGGGCCGCGGCGGACTCGCCTGTGGTGGTGGATCTCGGGTCGGTGATGAGTTCTGTGGTCATGCGTGTGACATCTCCTTGGAGTCGTCGAGTGCGAAGGCGGCGGGCACGGCATCGGATTCGTCGGTCGGTACGCCGAAGGTCTGGAAGGCGATGCGGTGCTCGAGAGGATACGGTTCCCTGCCGGTCACCTCGGCGAGCACCACCGAGGCCCGCCACGGACCGAAGCCGAGGTCGGGTGCGGTGACGCCGTGGGTGTGCTCTTCGCCGTTGAGGACGTGGATCGTGCCCTCGTCGTTGATCGAGTAGTGGCGGCTGACGTCGAGTCGGCCGCGTGAGTCGAGGCGCACCTCGTCGCCGAGCGGGGCCAGGAAGTCCGGCACCCGTGACTTGTAGCCGGTGGCGGCGATGACCGAGCCGGACCTCCGGGTGAAGGTCTCGTTCAGCGCCGTGTTGCGGAAGCCGAGCAGGTATTCGCCGCTGATCGGGTCGACCTCGGCGGTTTCGAGTTCGGCCTCGGAGACGAGGTTCGTCAGCAGTGTCCGTCCGCCGCGGCTGAGCCGGTAGAGGGTGTCGTGGATGTCGTCGACGAGGTCGCCGGAGATGCCCTTGTACAGGGTGCGCTGCTCGCGGCCGACGTGTTCGCGCAGCTCATCGGGCAGAGCGCGGAAGTGATCGGTGTACTCCGGGGAGGTCATCTCGAGGGTGAGCTTCGTGTACTCCATCGGGAAGAACCTCGGCGAGCGGGTCACCCAGTCCACACGCACTCCGCGGTCTTCGGCGTCCTCGATGAGGTCGCGATAGATCTCGGCGGCGGACTGGCCGCTGCCGACGATCGTCACCGCACCGGAATCGAGCAGCGCTTCACGGTTGTCGACGTAGTCCGCGGTGTGGATGAGCGGCCCGGCACCGGCCGCGCCCGACACGCCAGCCGGCTGGCCGGATCCGCCGGTCGAGCCGGCGGCACGACCCTCGGCCCGCTCTCCCTCCAGACCCTGCAGAGCGGGCGGCAGCACCGGCTGTGTGCCCACGCCGAGCACGAGGTGTCGGGCGCGGTAGGTCTCGGTCGTCACGACCGCATCGGAGTCGTCGGTCACCTCGGCGATGGCGGTGAAGATGCCGTCCTCCCTGGTCACGGACACGACGCGACGGTTCCACCGCAGCGAATCCAGCTGGGCGGCGACCCACCGGCAGTATTCGTCGAATTCGGCGCGCAGCGGGTAGAACGACTCGCGGATGTAGAAGGGGTAGAGGCGCCGGCGTTCCTTGAGGAAGTTGAGGAACGAGTACGGCGAGGTGGGGTCGGCCATGGTGACGAGGTCGGCGAGGAACGGCACCTGGATGGTCGACCCCTCGATCATCATGCCCGGGTGCCAGTGGAATTCGGGCCGCTGGTCGAGGAAGACCGCATCGACATCATTGAGCGGATCCGAGAGTGCGGCCAGGCCGAGTCCGAAGGGGCCGATGCCGACGCCGAGGAGGTCGTGGACGTGGGTGGAATGTGCGCTCAAGCTGCGCCTCCTTCGGTGGTGATGTGCCGGCCGGCGAGGATTCCGTGCCCGGTGGCGCGGACGAGGTCGAGCACTGCTGTAATGTCGTCGATGCTGGTGTCAGGGTTGAGCAGGGTGAGTTTGAGCCACGGTCTGCCGTCGATGGTGGTGCGGGCGACGGCGGCGCGGCCGGAGCGGAAGAGGACCCGGCGGATCATCGGCACGAGTTCGTCACACGCCTCGACGCCGGCGGTCGCCGGGGTGAAGCGGAAGAGCACAGTCGACAGATCCGAGGCGCCGAGGACTTCGAAGTCGGCCTGGCCCTCGAGCAGTTGCCGGACGTCGGCGGCGAGGTCGCAGACGGTGTCGAGCATCGACCCGATCTCATTCGCCCCGCGGGCCCGCAGCGTCGTCCACAGCTTCAGTGCGTCGAAGCGGCGGGTGGTCTGCAGAGACTTGTCGACCTGGTTGGGTTCGGCCTCATGCGACTGCGCCTCGGCTTCGGGGTTGAGGTAGTCGTGGTGGTGGATCGTCGGCGCGAAGAGGCACGCGTCCCTGATCAGCAGGGCCGAGGACGACACCGGCTGGAAGAAGGTTTTGTGGAAGTCGATGGTCACCGAGGTGGCCCGGCCGATCCCGTCGAGCAGGTGGGCACGAGCCGGGGCCCAGAGCAGGCCTCCCCCGTAGGCCGCGTCGACGTGCAGCCACACGTTCGCCGCTGCGCACGCCTCGCCGATGGGCTCGAGCGGGTCGATGACGCCGAGGTCGGTGGTCCCGGCGGTGGCGACGACGGCCATGGGGATCTGGTCGTTGGCCTCGATCGCCAGCAGGGTGGCGTTGAGGGCCTCAGCGTTCATGCGGCCGCTGGTGTCGGTCGGGACGGTGACAACCGCCTCGGCGTCGAGGCCGAGGAGGAAGGCTGCGCGGGAGACGGAGAAGTGGGCCTGGTCGGTGGCGAGGATCCGCAGCCGGGACAGGAGATCGGGGCGGGTCGTGGCACCCGGGCGGGTGGCGGGATCCGAGCCACCATCGCCCACCAGCCCGGCCATGACGTTCTCACGGGCGAGGAAGAGCGCCTGCAGGTTCGACTGGGTTCCGCCGGAGGTGAAGATTCCGTCGCCGCCGTCGAATCCGAGGTGTCCGCACGTCCAGTCGATGAGGCGGCGCTCCATGAGCGTGGCGACCTCGGACTGGTCGTAGGTGTCGACCGAGGTGTTGATGGCTGCGAGCATCGCTTCGGCGGCGACGGCAGGGACGGCCACGGGGCAGTTGAGGTGAGCGACGTAGCTGGGGTGGTGGAACCACACCGCGTTGTCAGCGTAGAGGGCGTCGACCTCGCGCAGGGCCTCGGCGTTGCCGACGCCGGGGGTGTCGAGATCGACGGCGTCGACAGCGGCCTGGAGCTGGCTGCGGTCATTCGCCGAGGTGGCCGCGTCGGTGGCGTGGAAACGTCGGCCGAGCGAGTCGACGACGTCATGCATGAGCGCCGTATACTCGTCGGCGCTGTGGGCACCGAGCAGAGCGTCGGTGCGAGAGTCGTTCGAACCCTGAGGACTCGAATCGGCGTGGGGAGTTTCGGGGGTGCGGAGGGGTGCAGCGGGTGGTGCCGCTTCGGTGTCAGAGAGCAGAGAAGTCGTCACTGTGAGGTTTCCTCCTTCGATGAGCGAACCGCGGAGCGCGGTTGGCATTAGGGAAACCTACCCTAAGTGCAGCACTTTTCGAAGGGCGTTCGCCGGAGTTCACCGACTACGGGAGTAGCATTCTGACATGGGGCGATGCTGTCTTCCCCAGTGCTCCCAGGGCAAGGAGGCCCCGCCTACTACGGGTGCATCGCCTCAGAAATTCATCTCGTGGTCTTCCTCACACGAGCTCCGCTCGTCTGGCATCGTGAGACAGCGACGACGGCCGCAGTCATCGCTGTTCGCCTGTGCCGCAGCCGTTCACCTACGCGCAGCCACAGTTGGTCGGTGGCGACTGCGGTCGTCTGAGCGCCATCGCCGAGTTCCGGACGATCCGTGATGGATTTTCGGCCGTAGCTCCGCACGGATCGTCCGGAACTCGCCGCTCAGCGCGCGATCCGACCCGCTGACCAACCCCGGTGTACGTTGCCTGAACGAATAGTTGCCTGCCCGAATATAGGTCGCATCCGGATACTTTCGTCACCGGAGAGTATCCGGAAGCGACCTATTTTCGTCACGCCAGTCGTTTCCCGGCAGCAACACCAGCAGCAACAGCCTCCTCCGGCCCACAGCTCGCTGCTGCCAGCCCACGCCCGGGTCCACGCGCAAAGAGCCCACATGCAAAAAGCCGCAGCCCCCGCATGCAAGCGGGGACCGCAGCTTCTCACCGATCAGGGCCTCTCGACCGAAGTCAGTGGCCTCCCTACATCACTTCACGACGTAGTTCGGGGCCTCCACGGTCATCTGGATGTCGTGCGGGTGGCTTTCCTTCAGCCCCGCGGTGGTCAGACGGACGAACTTGCCCTTGGCCTTGAGGTCGTCGATGGTGCGCGCGCCGACGTAGAACATCGTCTGGCGCAGACCGCCGGTGAGCTGGTGGGCGACCTGCTTGAGGTGACCGCGGTAGGCGACGCGGCCTTCGATGCCCTCGGGGATGAGGTCGGTGTCGGTGGCGATGTCGGCCTGGAAGTAGCGGTCCTTCGAGTACGACTTGCCCTTGCGCGGGGCCATCGCGCCGAGCGAACCCATGCCGCGGTAGGCCTTGTACTGCTTGCCGTTGACGAAGATGAGCTCACCCGGTGACTCATTGCAGCCGGCCAGCAGGGAGCCGAGCATGACGGTGTCGGCACCGGCGACCAGGGCCTTGCCGATGTCGCCGGAGTACTGGAGGCCGCCGTCGGCGATGACCGGAACACCGGCCGCGCGGGCGGCCTGGGCGGCGAGGTGGACGGCAGTGACCTGCGGGACACCGACGCCGGCGACGACGCGGGTGGTGCAGATCGAGCCGGGGCCCACGCCGACCTTGACGGCATCGACTCCGGCATCGACGAGCGCCTGAGCGCCTTCCTTCGTGGCGACGTTGCCGCCGATGATCTGGACGTTCGCGAACGCGGGATCGGACTTGATCTTGCGGATCATGTCCGTGACTCCCCTGGCGTGACCGTTGGCCGTGTCGACGACGAGGACGTCGACGCCCGCCTCGGCGAGCATTCCGGCACGCTCATAGGCATCGCCGTAGAAGCCGACGGCGGCGCCCACGCGCAGGCGACCTTCGTCGTCCTTCGTCGCCAGCGGGTATTCCTCGGTCTTGACGAAGTCCTTGACGGTGATGAGGCCCTTGATGACGTTGTTGTCGTCGACCAAGGGCAGCTTCTCGACCTTGTGTTCGGCGAGCAGTTCGAAGGCCTTCTCGGCTGCGACGCCGACGGGCGCGGTGACCAGGGGCATCTTCGTCATCGTCTCGGCGACGGTGCGGGTGGGGAATTCGCTGCGGGTGACGAAGCGCAGGTCGCGGTTGGTCACGATGCCGACGAGGACGTTGTTCTCGTCGACGACGGGCAGGCCGGAGATGCGGTACTTGCCGCAGATCTCGTCGAGCTCTTCGAGCGTCTTGTCCGCAGTGATGGTCAACGGGTCGTTGATCATGCCCGATTCGGAGCGCTTGACGTAGTCGACCTGGTCGGCCTGGTCTTCGGCGGAGAGGTTGCGGTGGATGATGCCGAGTCCGCCGATACGGGCCATGGCGATGGCCATCCGGGATTCGGTCACGGTGTCCATGGCCGCGGAGACGAGCGGGATGTTGAGCTCGATCTCCTTGGTCAGCCGAGATGTGGTGGAGGCTTCGGAGGGGATGACATCGGTGTCGCCTGGCAGGAGGAGGACATCGTCATACGTCAGGCCCGTGAGGGAGAACGGATCGTTTGCGGCCTGTGATTCCTGCTCAGGGTTTCCCATGAAAACAGCCTTTCGACGCGAAGATACGGTGGGTCAACTCTATCGGAGCGCGACAGTCGACCGCTATGGTTTCAAGTACCGAACACTGTGAGACTGGCTACACGCCTCTAGCGTCCCTCGCCCACCGACCGCGCGAGGTCGAGCGTCGAGGCCTCGGAGTCGTCGAGGTGGATGCGCAGCAGGCCCTCGGCACCCTGCCGGTCCCCTGACTTCATCTTCTCAAGGATCTCCCGATGCGGATTAGCCCAATGCGAGTGGTACTTCCCCGGTTCCGGCGAGCGCGAGAACGTCGTCGACAGGCGCGCCATGAGGTTGAGGTAGAACTCGTCGAGCAGCGGGGAGCCGAGCAGGCCGACGAGCGCCCGGTGGAACGAGGCCGAGTGCTCCTGCGCATCGGCCCAGGTTTCGTTCTTCGGTGCGGTCTCGGCTCGGATGACGGAGGCTTCGACGGCGGCCATCGCCTCGTCGGTGGCGTCCTGCGATTCCTGGACGGCCCGGATCTCGAAGACCCGACGCGCCCGGTAGAGGTCCTTGAGTTCGTCGATGCCGAACGTCGAGACGAAGAACCCGCGGTTGGGCTCCTGCGTGAGCAGTCCGGCGTGGCGCAGGAGGCTCAGCGATTCGCGGGCGGTGTTGCGTGAGACGTTGAATTCCTTGGCCAGCGCACCATCGCGAACCGGGCTTCCGGCCGGGTATTCGCCGTTGGTGATGCGGGTGCGGACAAGGGCGACGATGGCCTCTGAGGTGCATCCGGGGGCATGTGGACTCATGGCACCAGGCTACCGTGTCCCTGCCGAAGGTGGGCGAACTCCACCGCCGGACCGGCCGAGGCGGATCGCTCAGGACGCTGTCACGGGTGCCTGGCCGAGGCTCATCCGGGTGCTGAAATGACGAGGGTTCCCCGTGAGCGGATCGTCGAAGGCAAGCTCCGCGGCCAGCAGCTGGAGCGGTGATGAGAAATCGTACGGGTCCGGTGCCACATCGACCGGATAGACCGGGTCCCCGAGGATGGGCACCCCGAGCGCGTTCATGTGCACCCGCAGCTGGTGGGTCTTGCCGGTGAACGGCTCGAGCTCGTATTCCGCGATCTCATCCCCTCGCAGAGGCGGCGCGCCGTCGGATTCCCCGACACACTCCCAGTCGGCACGCTCCCTGTCGGCACTGCCGGATTCCCTTCGCCGAGGTGGCTCTGCGATGGCCGTGGACCGCCCGGTTCCGCTGATGGTGCGGGCGAGGCTGATCCGACTGATCGTGTTCGGCTCCCCTTCGACCTCGAGGACCTGCCGTCCGCCGACGGGTTTGACCAGTCGGGACTCCCTCACCAGCGGGAATTCGAGCTCCTGGGGAGGGGCGGGTGCGAGCGCACGGTAGGTCTTCGTCACCCGGCGGTCCTGGAACAGGCGCTGGTAGCGACCGCGGGTCTCGGGGCGCTTGGACAGCACGAGCAGGCCGGCGGTGATGCGGTCGAGGCGGTGGATGGCGACGAGATCGGGCAGGTCGAGATCGACGCGCAGCCGGGTGACGACACATTCGCGGACGAAGCGGCCGTTCGGAGTGCTCGCGAGGAAGTGCGGTTTGTCGACGACGAGGAGGTCTTCGTCTTCGAAGACGATGCCGACTTCGAAGGGGATCCGGTCCTCCGGTGGGACCGGTCGGTGGAAGAAGTAGAACCCGCCAGGGATGACGGGATCGTCCCATTTCACCGGTCGCCCATCCTCGGCGCGCATATCCCCTTCGGTCAGGAGTCTGTGACGCGAAGCGGGGGCAGCCTCGGGGAATTCGGATTCGAGCCAGTCACCGATCGACTCGGGCACGGGCAGGTGATTCTTCGCGTGCGTGGCCCTCCCGCCGGGGGCGCGCAGAGCGGTCGCGGAGATCCCTTCGCGGGGCGGGAGCGGGCTGCGGGGCATTGGTCCAGTCTATGCGGGCGTCCCATGCTCACGGATACTTCAGCATCGTGGAGGAAATCACCCGCGGGTGGAGGTCTTCCCGGCTTTCGCCTGCTCGGAGCGCAAGAAGTCCGCGGTGTAGGGGATGCTGAACTCGACTTCGCCTCGACGCGGTGAGGTGATGACGCCTCGATTGATCAAGCGGTCTCGGAACACACCTGCGTGAGATGCCGACAGACCCATGCGGTCAGCCACCGCCCCGGTCCTCGCAGTTCCACCGCTGGCACCCACCGTCGCCACGTACTGCCGCTCCCGCTCCGGCAGACTTGCCAACGTCGGCTCATGGATCTGACGAAACATCGTCTCCTTCGCGTCCTGTGCCGCTTCCTGCACGTGGTCAAGAGCGATCTCTTCAGCGGACCCTGCCGCACGCCATGCATTGTCACCGATCAGCTGCACCAGATAGGGATAGTTCGACGACGACTCCACAGCCGCCGACAGGGCTTCATCGCCGATGCGCTTATCGGCTGCTTCAATCGGAACACGCAGACCCACAGCGGCACCCGCAGACGACAGGTTGCCGAGGTTCACCCTCTCGGCACGCCTGAGGAACGTTGAGACATCGTCATTGACCAAGCCATTGATCGTCTCCGGCAGACCTGCAGCGGCAAACGCGAACGGCGCACCATCGGCCACTGCCGTCGAAAGCGCGTCAGCCACCTCCTGAAGCTCCTCCAGATGCGACCGATGCACCTCATCCAAAGTCAGCAACAGACCTGTCCCATGGTCATCGAGAATTTCGAGCGTCCGCATGAGCTGGTGGTGGAAATCCGGAGTCACGGGAGCCGTGTTCTCTGACTCGGTGTTGACGCTGCCGCCGAAACCCAGCGCAGACAGACTGCCTCCTTTGAGGCGCGTGCGAGTCGTGTTCGCAGTGTCCAACTTCGACAGAGCCTCCGGCAGACGCGCAGTCGTCAACCGATCAACAAAGCCACCCGTGGCTCTTGCACTGACTGTCAGCCACTGCCGGGATTCCGCAACATCGCGAAAGACTCGCAGCATGACCGACTTCCCCACACCACGAGTCCCGGTCACCAGGGTTGCTCTCCCCCGTGCACCGGGCCCGCTGTCAAGGGCATAGGCGAAATCATTGATCAGATTCTGCCGGTCAGCCAGCAATGGCGGAATCGCCCCGAAAGTGGGCGTGAACGGCGACTGCCTGGCAGACTCGTCAGGGACCGGAGGAATCTCAAACGGTAGACTCATCGGTAATCACTTTCCCAAACCAAAAACGCCATTTATACGAGTTTATAGAGTTTATATTCTTTATGGAAGCTTATAGTGGCGCATTTTCAGGCAATGCCTGCGCGAGGCTTCTGTCGCTGGCACCGACGCCCCTGCATCCCGCACTTTTTGAGATAATCCCGCAATTGTCCGACCCGCCTGCCGAATCTCGGGCAATCAGGTTCTATGGTGGAAGACATGGACCCTATCGTGGAGGACATGGACTCTGTGGCGGAAGGCATGGCGGAAAGCACAGACACTGCGGCGGATGACACGGACTGCATCGAGCTGACGGAACAATTCCTCTATTCGAAGGTCGTCACGCCGATCGTGCTCGGCCTGTTCGCCAACGACGAATGGGACAGCATGGCGACTATCCGTGACCCCGAGGACCCACGACAGCTCTTCGTCCGAGTCGTCGTCTGCGAAGACGAAGCCGTGAACGTCCTCCTCGACTTCCCGGGCAATGATGAGAACATCAATGAGATGCAGATGCGGCTCATCGACGAGCTCAAAGCATTCATCGCGTCCTCTGAGTTCGGTGCTCGTCGGACCGACGACTGGACTGCGGACGAGTACAACGATGATCGCCGTCCGGCTGGGGTGATCCGCACTCCCCGTCCGAACTTCCTCGCGCGGGAAGAGTGCAAGCAGCGTTGCCGACGGAACGCCGGACGAGTCCTGCGCATCGATCGCCGGCGCTGCCTCTCCACCCACCGCCGCGGCTGAGGCCGGGCCGACGCAGCTGAGGCCGGGCCCACGCAGTTTCGGCCCAATCTCCGCTGAACAGCCCAGTTCGCAACGTGGGCTGCTCGGCCGAAAGTGTGCCGAATCCTCAAGCGCCCGTCGAGTCAGCAGCCTCCGCCGCGCTCCGTGCGCGGGCTCGGTAGCGACTGTCCTCGGCAAGACGACGATTCACCTTGAGCAGCACCATCAGTCCCACGGTCAGCACTGCCAGGACCAGCAGCAGGATGCACGCGTAGACGACCATCGACACGACGCTCATCATTCCCATCATCGCCATTGCCGCCTCTCCAATCATTCGACAACTATTGTGCAAGTTACCTTGCATATTACAGGTTAACTGCCTGCTGAGAGTCCACAATCAACCAGCGATCTCACCCGAACCTGTGGTGGACTGGTGTCATGAGCGACGCCTCACTGGGATTGCGGCACCGGATCATCAACGCGGCCATGCGCACCGTGTACTTCGGTCGCGTGCGCGTGCTCGACCTCAGCCAGGAGTCGAATTCCTCCCCCACCCGGCATCCCCGCCTCATCATCGCCAGCCATCGCAACGGCGCGATCGACGGCCATCAGGTGCTTGCGGCATTCCCCCGTGCCCAGTTCCTCGTCTCGATCCAACTCCTTCACCACTGGTTCCTTCGCCTCTTCATCGCCGGCATCCCCGTCGTCCGACCCAAGGACGTCGACCGCTACGGTCTCGATCCGGCCTCGGTGGCCAGCCCCGTCGACGCCGGCCTCACCCACCTGCGCCGAGGCGGTGACCTCGGCATCTTCCCCGAAGCCAGCAGCGAATGGGGCCACCGCCCGCAGCCGTACAAGTCCGGTGCCGCCCGCATCATGTGCACCCTCATCGACGAAGGCACCGAGGTCGAGGTCATCCCCGTGGGCCTGTTCTACTCGACCCCGGATCGATTCCGCTCCCGCGCCGAGGTGGTCCGCGGACCCGCCGTCACGCTCCCCTCGCGTAACGGCCGAGACCGGCGGGAGTGGGAGGCGGCGATCGCCTCGGCGATGGAATCGGCCCTGGACGCGGTCTCGGTCAACTGCCCGGACGAGGCCACGTTCGCCCGCATCGAAACCGAGGCGCTCGAACGGGCACGGCGCACCCCAGGCCGAGGGGCAAGCTACGCGCAGGCATTCCTCGACCTCCAGCGGGCGGGCAACGCAACCAGCGGTAAGGACGACGCCGGCGCTCAGACCGGCGCTGGGCGCTGCGCCGACTCAGACGGCGCTGAGAACAGCCGCCCCACCTCGGCGAACACCGGCTCACCGCCCCGCACCTACCCACTTATCCGCGCTCTCGGGTTCGCACTCATGTGGCTCTTCGCACCCGTCCTCGTCGCCGCGGGTTTCGCCGGGTCGCGGGCGGACGGTCGCAATACTGTCACATTCTTCCGCCTCCTCGCGGGCTTCGCAGCGGTTATGGTCTGGGTACCGGCGCTGATCGTCGCGGCCGTCTTCTGGCCCGCGGTCATCGGCGCCGGCGTCCTCAGCGGCATCATCGGCTGGCTGCTGCTGGGGATGCGCCGCATCCGGCTGTGAACCGCCTCGTCAACCGCAGATGTGCATCAGCCGCAGACCCGAAGGAGCACCGATGAGTCTCACCCTCAGCTTCACCGATCCCCTCGCCACCGACCTGGCCCGCAGCGGCGGCAAGGGCGCGAGCCTGGCCAAGGCCGCGCAGAACCTGCCCGTTCCCGGCGGATTCATCGTCACCGCCGATGCCTACACCCATTTCATCGCACCCCTGCAGACCCGCATCACCGAGCTCATCGGCACCGACTCCCCCGCCGAGGCGATCGCCGAGCTCATCCGCACCACCGCGATCCCCGAGGCGTGGCTGACCGAATTCGCCGAGGCGGCCACCTCCGCCGGTCTCGACGGTGAGGCCGTGGCCGTGCGTTCCTCGGGGACGATGGAGGACCTGCCGGGTGCCGCGTTCGCCGGGCAGCACGACACCTACCTCGGCGTACGCGGAATCCCGGCCATCGCCGAGGCGGTGCGCGACTGCTATGCCTCCCTGTGGAACGAGCACGCCTTCCGTTACCGCAGGCAGCTCGGCGTCGATCAACTCGAGGCGAGGATGGCCGTGGTCGTCCAGCTCATGGTCGCTGTCGGCGCCGAGGAGGCCGCCGGGGTCGCGTTCTCCGTCGACCCGGTGCGCGGCAACACCGACGAGGTGCTCATCAATGCGGCCTTCGGCCTCGGGGAGACGGTCGTCGGCGGAGAGGAACCCGTCGACGAGTTCCGGGTCCGCAGGGATAACGGGGAACAGGTCGCGGCCGAGATCGCTGAGAAGCCGACTGCGCTGGTTCTACGCGGTGATGGGACCGCCAGCACCCACCTCGGCGAGGGTCAGCGGACGCGTCCGGCGCTGACGCAGGAGCAGACTCGAGCCGTGGCCGAACTCGCGGTGGAGGCGGAGAACCACTTCGGGTTCGCGCAGGACATCGAGTGGGCGATCCACGACGGGCACCTCTACCTGCTGCAGTCGCGGCCGATCACCCGGGTCGCGCCGAGGTGGACCCGAGACGAATCCGCGGAACGCTTCCCGACCCCGGTGACCCCTTTGACTTGGGACCTCGTGGAGGCTGGGTTCCACCATTCGCTCAATCACAGCTTCGATCTCATGGGACTCCCGCCGTTCGATGACAAGTGGTTCGTCATGCGCGACTTCTACATCTACGGCAACCAGACCGCCGTCGACCTCTACGCCGGACGGCTGCCGACGAACATGCTCTCCAGCGTCGAGGCGATCACGGAATCGCTGCCGCAGATCGCTCGGCAGTTCGGGTGGGTCCAGGAGCTGCCGGTGCAGTGGATGCGCGACCTCGACACGTATCTCATCGGGATCGGACGGCTGTCGAACGAACCACTCGAGGACAAGTCGCTGCTCGAGGTGTGGGAGCACGTGATCGCGATCAGCGACCTCGGCACCGAGTACTTCCGGCCGAACATCGCGATCTCTCTGACGCAGGGCACGCTGTATGCCGCACTGCAGCGCATGCTCTCACTCGCCCTCGACGAGGAGCAGGCTCAGGTCGTGTTCGAACGTCTCATGGCCTCGACCGAGACGAAGACCTCGCAGGTCAATTCCGAACTGAGGGTCCTCGCAGACGTCGTGGCTGACGATCCGGAGCTGTTGGCCGCGCTCGAGGACAACCACGGTGAGGCCGGAGTGGCGGTGATCGAGCAGTTCCCGGAGTTCGCGGGCGAGTTCGAGAAGTTCCTGGCCCAGCACGGACACCGTGAGCTCGATTTCGATGCCTACCACCCGACCTGGGTGGAAGCCCCACACATCGTGCTCGACCAGATCCGGCTGCTCGCCGCACGGACCGTGAAAGAACGAGCTGCTGCAAGCGGTCGGGGTGAGCCGTCGACCGAGTCCTCCGCGGGTGGAGCGGACGATGCCGGTGTCACAGGTCAGCCTGCCCAGTCGCCGGCCTCATCGGGCATGGAGCGCAAGATCGTGCAGGCCGAAACCGAGCGCGCCGTCGTCAATGCCGCGCCGGAGCAGCTGCGTTACCTCGTCCAGGAGGTCATCCGCCTGGCGCGGTCCTACACCGCCCTCGACGATCTCGAGCACTATCAGACGACTCGGCTGACTCTGCCGATGCGTCGGGCCCTGAAGGAACTCGGCAGCCGCCTCGTCGATGCCGGAGTCCTGCCCGAGGCTTCGGACGTGTACTTCATCGACTTCGAGCACCTCGATGAAGCGATCCGCGCGGCCGATACCGGCGCTGCTGAGGCAGGAGCAGCCAATGCCGATGGCGGTGCGGGCGCCAGCGCAGCAGGAACCTCGGACCGTGCGGCTGCACTGTCCGGTCTCACGGAGATCGCAGCGAAGAACAAGACCGCCTACCAGGCTGCGGTCGACCGCACACCCGAGTGGGAGTACGGCGCGTCGACTCCCGCCTACGACACTGACGGCGACCACATCACGGGCACCGCTGGCAGCCCGGGAACTGTCGAAGGAGAGGTCTTCGTCGTCCACTCCCCCGCCGACTTCTCGTCATTCCCCGATGGCGCGATCCTCGTCGCCCGAACCACGAATCCCGCCTGGACGGCACTGTTCTACCAGGCCAGCGGCGTGATCACCGAAAGCGGCGGAGCACTCTCGCACGGTGCGGTCACCGCCCGCGAACTCGGACTGCCCGCCGTCATGGCAATCAGGGACGCGACCAGCCGATTCACCTCCGGTCAGCGAGTCCGCGTCGACGGCTCCACCGGAACGGTGACCGACCTCGACTCAGCTGTCGCGGCCGGCTGAGTCCGACCTCGGCCCGGTGGGCGCGGCCGGCTGAGCGCCGCCCCGGCGAGGGGCTGCCCGGCCCGACACCGGACCGTTACCGGACCCGGACCCCGTCGGACACCGCCGACTGAGCGCCACCTCGGCGAGCATCGACCCCTGACCCGACGTCACACGGCTTCGAGCGCGTCGACCGGGCTGATCGACGTCGCCGCTCGGGCCGGTCCACGGCTGGCGGCGAGGACGGCGACGAGGCTGCCTCCGGCGACGGCGATGATGACCCACCACGGCACGGACGGGGCGAAGATCCCCAGCAGCGGCGAGAGCAGGGTCAGCGCCCCGATCCAGCCGTAGGCGATGCCCAAGGGCACGGCGATCACGCATGCGGTCAGGCTCAGCTGCAGACCTTCGGCCGCGATCATCCGGCGCACGCGCTTCGGTGTCTGCCCGAGCGCCCTGAGCAGGCCGATCTCCTGGGTGCGCTGCCGCACGGAGAGCATGAGGGCGTTGGCGACCCCGATGACGGCGATGATGACGGAGAAGAGGATGAGGCCGAGGAAGAACAGCATCGTCTTGTCGACGACGTCGGCCAGGGCGTCCTCGAGGCCGTTCCACCCGCCCTCGCCGAGCGAACGGGCATAGGCGACCATCTGGTCACGGAAGGTGGTCATGGCGGTGGCGAACATGACGATGAGCGTGATGCCGATGACGAGGCCGATGACCGTGCGGGCATTCCGCGTCGGATGGCGGGCGATCGTCTTCGCCGCGAGCCGGGACACCGCGGTCCGGCCGAGCAGCCGACCGATGAGAGCCTGCAGCGGCGGCAGGATCCAGGGGTGGCCGACGATGACGCCGAGGAAGGTGAGCACCGCGCCGAGGGCGACGAGGAGGACGCCCATGATGGACAGCCGCTGCGACCCGGCCCCGACGACGGCGCTGATGAGGAACGTCAGCCCCATGGTCAGCAGAAGGAGGGTGGCCGTCAGCGCCCCGAGCGAGGCCCGCGCATCCTCAAGGCGGCGGTCGACGGCCTGCGAGGTGGCCTCGATCGGGGAGATCCGCGTGATCCGAAAGGCACCCAGATACGCCGAACCCCAGGTGACGACGATGGTCGCGAGCGCGGGCACGACCATCACCGGGTCGAGCAGGCCGACGTGTGTCGTGACCCGTTCGCCGAGGTAGCTCAACGTCGCCCACGACAGTGCCGTCGAGGCGGCGAATGCGAGGATCGCGCTGGGCACGGAGATGAGCAGACCCTCCACCGAGGCGGCCCGTCGCAGCCGTTTCGCCGACGCCCCGATGAGGCGCAGCAGCGCCAGCTGTCGGCTGCGACCGGCGACGATGATCGAGAACGTGTTGGCGATGACGATGGCGGAGACGAAGAGGGCGATGAGGAAGAAGACGTATCCGACGACGGTCAGCAGGTTCTGGGCGTTGGTCGATTCGGCGATGATCTTCGCCGAGGTCAGCCAGGCGGTGAGGATCGCGATGCCCTGCATGATGGTGGTGCCGAAGAGGGATGCGATGAAGACGACGAGGACGCTGGGGAAGAACTGCCCCGGATTGGCCCGGATCTCTCGCAGCGGACTCATCGGCGGCTCCCGGCCGCCTCGGCGCGTTCACGATCGGCCGCCTCGGCGCGTTCGTCGAGTTCGAGCATCGTCTGTGAGATCGCCTCGGCGCTGATCGTCTCGTTCAGCTCCGTGACGGGGGTGCCGTCGGCGATGAAGATGACGCGGTCAGCGTGGGCGGCGACGAGCGGGTCATGGGTGACGAGCACGATCGACTGCCCGAAGTCTGCAACGGCGTCAGAGAGGATCGCCATGACTTCGCGACCGGATCGGCCGTCGAGGTTGCCGGTCGGTTCGTCGGCGAAGAGGATGTCGGGACGGGTGGCCAGCGCGCGGGCGATCGCGGTGCGCTGCTGTTGGCCTCCGGAGAGTTCGCCCGGTCGGTGCTTCAGCCGGTCGCCGAGCCCGAGGCGGGCGACGACGGTGAAGATCCACTCGCGTTCCTCGGCGTTCGGCTTCCGGTCGTCGAGGTCGAAGGGCAGCCGGATGTTCTCCTTGACGCTGAGCGTGGGCACGAGGTTGAACGCTTGGAAGACGAACCCGATCCGCCGCCTGCGCAGGGCGGTGAGCTCGTGGTCGCGCAGATCGGTGATCTCCTGTTCGCCGAGGTGGACGGCGCCTTCGGTGGGGCGGTCGAGTCCGGCGAGAACGTGCATGAGGGTCGATTTTCCCGACCCGGAGGGGCCCATCACGGCGGTCAGGCGCGCCGGTGCGATGTCGAGGCTGACCCTGTTGAGTGCGGTGACCGCGGCACCAGTGGGATCGAAGATCTTCGAGACCTCACGGAGTCGGGCGATGGGCATCGTTGCGCCGGTTGTCATGGTGTCCCTCAAGCGTCGGTGCTGTGTGTCAGTCAGTCTGTCGGTCTGTCTGCTCCAGACTAACGATCATCGGCGGCCGGGAACATGAAAACTGACTGATCAGTAGTTGAGAGCCGCCTGCATGCGCGTGACTCGGAATCAGTGCTATCTCCGCAGAGAAGCCAAGTGTCTGTAGGATTTGCGCGCGAGGGCCGCTGCCCTGCGTCCGGTATCCTCCACACGCCGCGCGGCCCGGACTGCCGGTTCGGACTCTGTCTGCTCGCGGCTCTGGCGGGCTCGATCGAGCTCTGACTGCAGGCGCTTGAGCTCTGCCTTCGCGTCAGTGACTTCGGCTTTGGCCTGCGCCAGCTTCCGATCCTTCAATGCCATGACCAGCCCGTAGTCCTGAACAGCATTGAGTCTCTCACGAACAACGTCGATATCGGCGACGTACGGATTCGGAATCTCAGCAGCGTGGAAGAAGCCTGGAGCCTCGGCAGTGGACGCTGTCTCACCGAGGGTCTTGGCGACAAGGAAGTTCCACCATTCCTGGTGCTCTTCCCGCCGCCTCGTGGACTGTCCGCGCAGCGCCGCGGCAAGGGAGTCCCTGTCGCTGATGACGCCCACGGCGGTCGCCACGATGTCGTCGACGGAATCGAGGGGAAGGACATAGTTCTCCATGCCGACGTTCTCTGCGGCACCGCGCATGCGTATCGAGGAGTAGAGATTCGGAGCGAGCGAGATGAACGGCACGGCGGCTGCACCCGCGAAGATCGCTGCGTGGTATCGGGTGCCGATGACCGCAGCCGCCTGCTCGGTCAGGGCCACGAGCTGTCGGGCGGTGAGCATGCGGGTGGGCACCACATTGTCGTTTCCGCTCGCTTCGGCGATCGTGATGTCGGTGAGCTGGTCTCGCGTCTGATCGGCAGGCGGGAGAGCTCCTCCGTGCGGCACAAGCAGCACTCTCAGACCGGTGTCATCCGCCACACGCCGGGTCAGTTCGGCCAGTCTTGCGTGGTAATCGGTGTCGCTGATCATCGGGGTGGAAGCCTTCTCGGCGAAGCTCGCCAGGATGAAGGGCTCGGCAGCCAGGTCGGACACGGCTGCCCGGTCGTCGTCACTGGCTGTGAGAGAAAACGCGTCGTCCACCTGTCGACGGACCGTCGCCTCACCAGAGCTGAGTTCTTCGGCGATGTCGGTGGTATAGCTTTCACGTGTGCCGATGAACTGCGCTTCTGCAAGAAGATCATGGACGAGTCCCCGATCTTCCTCGTAGATCAGCGGTCCCAGCGTCTGGCTTGTCAGCGCGTACGGTTTGCCGAGGGCGCGTGCGATCTTTGCCAGGGTCGCCCGTTCGTAGATGTGGTGAGCGAACATCGAATTGAGGTTCCCACCTCCGGCGACGAGCACGGCGTCGGAGTTCCGGACCGCTTCGATGATTCTGACGGCAGGATCGTCTGGGGCCAATGTACTCCCCGCGCTTTCGCCCTCGACGTGGGCGAGCACCTTCTTCATCCGTGCGATGTTCGGCTTCCTATCGCGTTTGAAGCCGATACGCGGGATGGCATCGACGCCGTACATCCGTCCCGCGTATTCCGGTTCACCGGCGATGAGGGTGATCTCGATGTCGGTGCGATCGCGCAGCGCATCGATGGCGAGTTCGGTCATGGCCTCGTCGCCGAGGTGGTAGAACCGGCTCCAACCGACATCGCCGATCATCGTAATACGTTTCATGTCTCCCTAGAGTCCGCGTATCGCCCGTGCGTTGGGCCTCCGCGACAACTTATTGGGGAGACGTCGCCAGAAGGTGAACCGCGCACGACGCCCGAGTGAACAGCCCCTCGGGCGGCCGCGACTCGGGTTCGCCACACTCTGCGCTGGGCAGCCCAGTTCGGAAACTGGGCTGCCCAGCGCAGAGTGTGGCGCCATCTCACGCGTCCGGGACAGCGCCACCTCGGTGCGGGGTGAATGCGCCGGTGGCCCGGAACGTGATGTTCCGAGCCACCGGGGTCAGTCAGAGCTGACGCGGATCGAGGGTGATGCTCAGTCCTCGTCCTCGTCTTCCTTCTTCTCGACGACCAGGGTCTCGGTGGTGAGAACCAGGGCGGCGATCGAAGCGGCGTTGCGCAGAGCCGAACGGGTGACCTTGACGGGGTCGATGATGCCGGCGCCGATGAGGTCGCCGTATTCATTGATTGCGGCGTTGTAGCCCTGGCCGGACTCGAGGTCCTGGACCTTGGCGACGACGACGTATCCGTCCTGGCCGGCGTTCTCGGCGATCCACCGCAGCGGCTGGACGACACCGCGCTTGACGATGTCGGCACCCGTCGCGGCGTCCCCGGACAGCCCGAGGTCGTTGCCTTCGAGAACCTTCGCGGCGTGGATCAGAGCCGATCCGCCGCCGGCGACGATGCCCTCTTCGATGGCTGCACGAGTTGCGGACACGGCGTCTTCGACGCGGTGCTTGCGCTCCTTGAGCTCCACCTCGGTGGCGGCGCCGACCTTGATGACGGCGACACCGCCGGAGAGCTTGGCCAAGCGCTCCTGCAGCTTCTCGCGGTCCCAGTCGGAGTCGGTGTTCTCGACCTCGGCGCGGATCTGAGCGACACGACCGGCCACACCCTCGTCCGAACCTGCACCATCGATGATCGTGGTGTTGTCCTTGGTGACGGTGATGGTACGGGCGTTGCCGAGCTCCTCCAGAGTGATCTGGTCGAGCTTCATGCCCATGTCCGGGGTGACGACCTGGCCACCGGTGAGGACGGCGAGGTCCTCGAGGATGGCCTTGCGGCGGTCACCGAAGCCGGGAGCCTTGACGGCGGCGACGTTGATGATGCCGCGCAGCTTGTTGACGACCAGCGTCGACAGTGCCTCGCCCTCGATGTCCTCGGCGATGATGAACAGCGGCTTGCCGGCCTGCTGCACCTTCTCCAGGACAGGCAGGAGCTCCTGGATGTTGGAGATCTTGCCCTGGTTGATGAGGATGAGAGCGTCGGAGAGCACAGCCTCCTGACGATCGGCATCGGTCACGAAGTGCGGCGAGAGGTAGCCCTTGTCGAACTGCATACCCTCGGTGACTTCGAGTTCGACGGACGCGGCCTGCGACTCGTCGATGGTGATGACGCCGTCCTTGCCGACCTTGTCGAAGGCATCGGCGATGAGCTTGCCGATCTCTTCGGACTGGGCGGACAGACCGGCGACGTGCGCGATCTCCGAGGAGTCGGCGACGTCGCGGGCGATGGTGCCGAGCTGTCCGGAGACTGCCTCGACGGCGGTCTCGATACCGCGCTTGAGGGCACCGGGTGCGGCACCTGCGGCGACGTTGCGCAGTCCTTCGTTGACGAAGGCCTGAGCGAGCACCGTCGCAGTCGTGGTTCCGTCACCGGCGATGTCGTTGGTCTTGGTGGCGACTTCCTTGGCCAGCTGAGCGCCGAGGTTCTCGTACGGGTCGTCGACCTCGACCTCACGGGCGATGGTCACACCGTCGTTCGTGATCGTGGGAGCGCCCCACTTCTTGTCGAGCACGACGTTGCGGCCCTTGGGTCCCAGCGTCACCTTGACGGTGTCGGCCAGGGTGTTGACGCCCTTTTCGAGCGCACGACGAGCTTCGTCGTTGAATTCCAGTGTCTTAGGCATTCGTCCTCCTGTCTGTGGGTTAGTTGTTCAGGGGATTCAGCCGATGACGGCGAGCACGTCGCGAGCCGAGAGCACGAGGAACTCTTCGCCGGCGTACTTGACTTCGGTTCCTCCGTACTTGGAGTAGATGACCTTATCGCCGATGGCGACGTCGACCGGCACGCGGTTTCCGTTGTCGGCAACGCGACCCGGGCCCACTGCGACAACTTCGCCTTCCTGAGGCTTTTCCTTGGCGGTTTCGGGAATGACCAGACCACTGGCGGTAGTCTGCTCTGCTTCGACCTGACGGATGACAATCCGATCTTCGAGTGGCTTGATGGAGACCGACATATCGGGCCCTCTCCCTTCGCTGGGTTCATTCTTCATTGAGTCAGACGGCGGCTGCTGCCATGAACCTCTCGTCGTCGCGGGTGCCGAGCGATTCGACCGTCTCATGAAACTGGCACTCACTGAGTGCTAGTGCTAATTCGACTCTAGAACGCTCTTAGCACTCGGTCAACTTGAGTGCCAACAATTCGTCATGCTCTGGGCGAAAGTTCAGATTGAGCCTACAAGGGCGGATGGGCCGACGCCCGAGTGGCAAGGAGGGGCGGCGTCCGTTCGTGCGGCGCGGTCAGGCCCCAGCTTTCGAGTTTCGGTGCGGGCCGAACTTCCACTCCCGAGTTCCCGGGCGCGATCCGGCCTCACCTGCCGAGTTCCGGACGTCTCGTGCGGGATTCGGCACTCGGTTCCCGCACGAAACGTCCGGAACTCGCCGGGCCGCCACGCATCTCCGGGGGCGCCGCGGTCAATTCCGCAGCTGGGAGCTGCTCGGCGGACGGTGCGAGGGCTGCACCCGGAGCAGCCGGCCCACAAAAGCCTGGGTCAACCATCCCATGGGCCTGCAGCGGTAAGCAAAGCTGGCAGCAGCAAGCAAGGCCGGGAGTAGTAAGCAAGGCCGGCACTAGTAGGCAGGCCGGGACTAGTAAGCACAGCCTGACAGCAAGGCAGGCATCCATTTGCCAAAAGGCGCGGGCCCCGGGATCTCTCCCGGGGCCCGCGCTGCGTCGGCCACCTCAGCTCAGTTGTCGATATCTGTTGTCAACAGCGGCCGACGGTCTGTGGGCGTTCCCAGACCAGTGTTTCAGATCAGGCGCACTGCCACTGTCCCCAGCCGGCTTCGGCCTGGAGCTTCTTCGCACGCTGGAACTGCTCCTGCGGGCTGGCATCAGACGGGTTGCCGCTGCCTCCCATGGAGTGCCAGGTCTGGGGCAGGAACTGGAACAGACCGAAGTGGGTGCCGTTCGAGGCCTTGGGGTCGAAGTTCGACTCGCACTCGACGACCGAGTACCACTTGGAGCCGGGTCCACCGAGCATCGCCTTGATCTCAGCGGTGCTCATGGAGCCGCCGCCCGAGCCGGAGCCGCCGGTGCTCGAGTCACCGGAATCGCCGGAGTCGGAGCCACCGGAGTCGGAGCCGCCGGTGTCGGCCGGGGTCTCCTTCTTCTTGGTTCCCTGGATGACGACCTTGGTCTTGGGCTCGGAGAGGACCTTCTCGTCCTTCTTCTCCTTCTTCACCTCTTCACCGTTGATGGTCTTGACCTTGTAGACGACCTGCTTCTCGCCGTCCTTACCCTCGGACTCGACCTTGGTCTCACCCTGGTAGAGGGAGTCGGACTTCTTGGTCTCGACCTTGGCCTTGATGGCCTGCTTGTCCTTGACGGTCTTGTTCTCGACGCGGTTGACTGTGAGCACCTGTCCGTCGGAGAGTTCGGCGGACATCGGCACGGACAGGAAGTCGTCCTTCTTGAGCTCGACGCCCGATTCCTTCAGCGCTTCCTTCGCGGTGCCCACGGCAGCCGAGACCTTGTGGTCCTTGCCGTCGGCGACGACGGTGAGATCCTTCGACGTGGTCACGTCGATGTCGTTGTCGTCTTCCTTCAGCCGCTGCTTGGCATCGGCGTTGAGGTCGGCGCCCTTCGCGTCGACGCCGAGGTCGGCGAGTGCCTGACCCACGGTGTTCGCGTTGGTCCATTCGCTCGACTTCTTACCGTCGACCGACAGCGAGACCTTCTTCGCGGTATTGACCGTGATCGTCATGTCCCGGTCGACCTTCGTGCCGACGCCGGGCTTGACCTGGTCGCGCTTGTCGACGTCGACGTCATGGCTGTCGAGGATGTCACCGACGGTTCCGCCGAAGGTGCGAATCTCCTCGGCCTGACCGTTGACGTCCAAGGTCACAGGCTTGTTCATCGTCACGACGGCACCCGTGCCACCGACGAGTCCGGTGATCACGACCGCCTGAGCAGCGATCTGAACCTTGCGGTTCTTCAGAAAATCAATCACAAAAATATCCCTGAGCAGAGTTTATCGACCTGACCACTGTAACCGATTCGTTACACCGCTCGCAAAATATCACGGAAATGTAACGGTGAGAGTTTGCTGAGAGCCCGCCTGACCTGGAATTCCCTGTGATTCCGGGGCTCTCAGGTCCGTGACAAACCCTCGCCGAGGCGGCCCTGCATTCCGTTATCCTGCTCACAGATCAGGGGCTGGCTTGAGCAGCGCACGGCGCTTCCGCACACGCCTTCGCCCCCAGTGACGAAACACGTCGCGAGCTCCCGTCCCAACCGCCTGGGTTCTCAGTCCCAGCTGCCGATGGCTCTCTCGGCGTTGGCCCATACGGCCGCGCAGAGATCCGCTTCGCTCATGTCGCGCACTTCGGCGAGCTTCCGCGCGGTGATCGCGGTGAGGTACGGCCCGCCGGGCTTCCCTCGGTGCGGGTGCGGGGTGAGGAACGGGGCGTCGGTCTCGGTGAGCAGAAGCTCGAGCGGAGCGGCGGCCGCGGCACGGCGCAGTTCGTCGGCGTTCTTGAACGTGAGGTTTCCGGCGAAGGACATGTAATAGCCTGCGGCTGCGCACTCGCGAGCCATCGCTTCGTCACCGGAGAAGCAGTGGAAGATCGTGACCTCGGGAGCGCCTTCCTCTTTGAGGATGCGCAGCACATCGGCATGTGCTTCGCGGTCGTGGATCTGCAGGGCACGTCCGGTGCGCTTGGCGATCTCGATGTGGGCGCGGAAGGAGCGGTGCTGTTCGGCCACTCCCTCTTCTCCGGTGCGGAAGTAATCGAGGCCGGTCTCCCCCACCACACGCATGCGGTCGTGCGAGGCCACGAGCGTCTCGATCTCGGTGAGAGCATCGTCGAGCAGACCGCGCTCGGCCAGCCGCGGCGCCTCGTTCGGATGGAGTGCCGCTCCCCCGAGCATCCATGTCCGGCCGTCGGCCGGCGGCGCGGGAACGGTGGCAGAGTCGGTGACTCGGGCCGCCTCGGCGGTACCTGCGTACTGGGCGGCAACAAGCTCGGTCGTCCACCGTGCTGCCGGGAGGTCGCAGCCGATCTGGATGATGCGACGGACTCCCGCCTCGGCGGCGGTGTCGTGGAAGAAGTCGAGCGAGGGGAACTCCTCGTCCTCGTTCGGGGTTACCTCGGGTTCGGGTTCACCGGCCCCCAGCGGCAGCCGCACACCGGTGCAGATGTCGAGGTGAGTGTGGGTGTCGACGACGGGGTGGGCGAGCGGTTCGGGCACCGGTGGATAGGTTCCGGCGGCGCGCGAGGCCATTACTCGGACTCCTCCACGAACTTCGGGAAAACGGGCTCGGGCTTCGGCAGCGGGGTGCCCGGCTCGAGCGGGAACTCGACTGCGGCGAAGGACCGGGGATCCACCTCGGCGGCGGCGATCCCACCGGCGGCCGCCTCGGCGACATTCGGTGCCAGGCCGGCCGAGGCATACGCCGCACCAGCGGCGACACCGATGCCCGCACCTGCGGTCACGGTCTCCATCGCCTCGGCACCGGACCCGGATTCGGCCGCAGTCGGCAGGACCTTCGCTCCGGCCTCGCCGGCACCTTCGGGGACACCGAGGAGGTCGAGGATCTTGCCGGCCGAATCGGGCATAACGGGCTGGATGAGGATCGAGATGATGCGCACGACCTCGATCGTCACCCACAGCACGGTGGCCATGCGGTCCGGATCGGTCTTCTTCAGCTTCCACGGCTCCTGTGCGGAGAAGTAGCGGTTGGCCTCGGTCAGCACCTTCCAGCAGGCCTCGACGTAGAGGTGGAGGGCCTGGGTGTCGACGTGCCGGCGGGCGGTGTCGGGTACGGCCCGGGCGAGCGCGAGCAGGGCCTCGTCCGCCTCGGTGAGAACGCCGGGCTGCGGCACCTGCGCGTCGCAGTTCTTCGCGATCATCGACAGGGAGCGCTGGGCGAGGTTGCCGTACTCGTTAGCCAGATCCGAGTTCTTCCGGGTGATGATCGAGTCCTTCGTGTAGGACCCGTCCTGACCGTAGGAGAACTCGCGGAAGAGGAAGAAGCGCAGCGTGTCCAGGCCGAAGGCGTCGACGAGGTCGAGCGGGTCGACGACGTTGCCGACGGACTTCGACATCTTCTCTCCGGAATTGAAGAGGAAGCCGTGGGCGTGGACGCGCTTCGGCAGCTCGATGCCGGCGCTCATGAGGAACGCGGGCCAGTAGACGCTGTGGAAGCGGATGATGTCCTTGCCGATGATGTGGACGTCGGCGGGCCACCATTTGTTCAGACGTTCCTGGTCATCGGGGTAACCGGCGGCGGTGAGGTAGTTCGTCAGAGCGTCGATCCACACGTACATCACGTGCTTCTCGTTGCCGGGGACGGGCACGCCCCAGTCGAAGGTGGTGCGGGAGACCGAGAGGTCCTTGAGGCCGGAGGCGACGAAGGAGGCAATCTCGTTGCGGCGGGAATCGGGGCCGATGAACTCGGGATGGGTCTTGTACAGCTCGAGCAGCTTGTCCTGGTACTTCGACAGGCGGAAGAAGTAGGACTCCTCTTCGGTCCAGGTCACCTCGGTGCGGGTCTCCTTGGACAGGCGCACACCGTCGACGACCTCGGTTTCGTCTTCTGTGTAGTAGGCCTCGTCGCGCACGGAGTACCAGCCGGCGTAGGTGTCGAGGTAGATGTCGCCGGCCTCTTCGAGCCTGCGCCAGATGGCCTTCGACGCCTCGTAGTGGTCTTCGTCGGTGGTGCGGATGAACCGGTCGAAGGTCGAACCGAGGGCGAGCTGGGTGTCGCGGAAGTTCTTCGCGTTGTCGTCGGCGAGTTCCTTGGGTGTGATGCCGAGCTTGTTCGCGGCCTGCAGCATCTTCAGCCCGTGCTCGTCGGTGCCGGTGGCGAAGAAGACCTCGTGATTGTCCAGTCGCTTGAACCGGGCGATCGTGTCGGCCGCAATGTACTCATAGGCATGCCCGATGTGAATGGCCCCATTGGGGTAGGCAATCGCTGTCGTCAAGTAGTAACCCATAGGTCACTCAGTCTAAGGGACGCGGCGTTGCGGGCGTGCACGGGTCCGCGGGAGTGCGGTGGTGTGCGCGAGGTCCCGAGGCTTCCGGCACAGTGTGCGCTGAGTAGCCCAGGTTCGGAACTGGGCTGCCCAGCCTAAGTTGTGCTGAACCAGGCGATCGCGTCCTGAACCAAGCGAGCGCGACAAGCGGAGTCACAGAATCAGCCGCTCGCGACACCGGCTCTTCAGCTCAGGCACTTGTTGGAAGAGCTTCTGGCCGAACTTCTTCGCCTCGAGTACCTCATTGAACTTGAATCGCACGACCTTGTAACCCATCGCCAACAGCCGGTTGTGCTGACGGCTCTCCTTGTTCATCACGTCGAATCCGCCGTCGACGTATTTCTGCGTCCCGTCCACATAGATCGCGACTCTGTCCTCCCGGAACAGGAAATCGAGTCGTGTCAGCAGCCGACCGCCATCGCGGATCTCGACTTGCTGGATGAACTCGTGCAGTCCCAGCAGATGCAGGCTGAGAGAAGCACGGCTCTCCGCATAGCTTTCCGACAGCGGCGATACGTACGTCGCGAGAGCCGAAGCGATTTTCCGCCCCCTGGACAATCGTGAAATCGGTGAGCTGAACACTTCCTCGACGGCCTCTGGCACGTCATCCATGAGAAACGGCGCATACCCGATTCTGAAGATTTCGTCTTCGTCGTCGCCGACCATGTGCCGACGAAGTGTCTGTTCCATTGCGGCGAAGCAGGCTCCCGCGCCGAGCTCTGCCCTCAAGTCCAATGCGGTTCGTGCCGCCGAGGTCACTCGAAGCCCATCGACCAGGCAGACATCGTCGTCCGAGATCGGCCTGCGCCGCCTGATGAGTTCGGAAGAGGACGTACTCGAGACCGGATGGAACACCGACACCGCTTGTTCCGGCTCGTTGAACATCCCTAACTTATGCAGTCGAGCGGCTGATATGCCGCACACGATGTCGCCGGGCCGATAGTGCGGGTAGTGACGTATCCGTAAGATCTTGAGGTGGTCCTGGTACGACCGTGCCTGCTCACGATCTTGGTGGCGCCCTGTCTCGTGATAGTTCAACCAGGCGATGTCATCGGCGAAATCCTGGAACCGACGGTGGGCGCGAGTCTCACATCTGCGGATGACCGAATAGACGCCGCGCGACAGTTTCATCAGGCAGCATTTCAACGCATTGCTGATGTCCGAGTTGGTCGCCCCTGCAATTCGCAGATCCTGGAAGTACACAACATTGCTCTTCATGTCGGCATCGTCACTGCCGTGCCCTGGCGCGACAAGGGCAGAAGAATCGCCTGTGGATTCGCCGATTCGGTCCACAGCGATAGGTGTGCAAGTGGTGGCCCTGTCCACAGTGGTCACAGCGCAAGTGATCGCAGCAAGTGGTCGCAGCATGTGGCCCCAGAGTATGGGTCGGTCACTTTTCCGACTCACCTGAGGCTGAGTAGCCCAAGTTCCGAACTGGGCTGCTCAGCCTGAGTTGTGCCGATTGCTGTCCACACCTGAGTACGCCGAAGTCGAGTCCGCGATTAGGCGGCGAGAAATGAGGTAGGTGGCCCCGGGGATGGCAAAGCACCAGCACGGCCCTCACTCCCGGTGGAGCCAGGCCTCGTAGACGTCTCGTTTCGACAGCCCGAATCTCTTCGCCACCTGTCCGGCGGCTTCCTTCGCGCGCACCCCGGCATCGACCAGAGCACTGACCTCGCCGAGGTGGTCCTCCGGAGCCGTTTCGACCTCGGCGGCGCCGGCGAGCACCAGGGTCAGTTCCCCTCGCAGCCCTTCGGCGGCGAGTTCCCGCAGGGATCCGACCGTCCCGCGCAGGGTCTCCTCGTAAGTCTTCGTGAGTTCGCGACTGATGCTCATGGGCCGGTCGTCGCCGATCACCTCGGCGAAGTCGTCCATCGCATCGACGATGCGGTGGGGGCTTTCGAAGAAGACCATCGTCCGCTTCTCGGCCTTGAGTTCCTCGAGCAGAGACTTTCGCTGTCCGGACTTCCGGGGCAGGAACCCTTCGAAGCTGAAGCGATCGCTCGGCAGTCCTGAGACCGCCAAGGCCATGAGCACCGCGGACGGGCCCGGGGTCGACGAGATGGCCAGCCCCGCCTCGGCGCAGGCCCTGACCACGCGATAGCCGGGGTCGGAGACGGCGGGCATTCCCGCATCGGAGAGCAGAACCACGGTCTCACCTGCGGCGATGAGGTCGACGAGCTCGGGCGCGCGATGCCCTTCGTTGTGGTCGAAGACGCTGACGACGCGGTTCGTGTGGGTGAGGTTGAGCCGCTGCGCCAGGGAGAGGAACCGCCGCGTGTCCTCGGCGGCGATGACATCGGCGGTTTCGATGGCATGCCGCATCCGCGGGCTCGCATCGCCGAGGTTGCCGATCGGAGTCCCGACCAGGATGAGTCGTCCGCCGGTGGGGTCGGGACCGGGCGACTCTGAATCACTCGGCTGCGTCACGAGGCTCCGGCTGTGCCGAGGATGAGGGCGAACATGCCGAGATAGAGGAAGATGATGGCCAGGAAGCCGAGGACCCACAGTGCGGTGCCGACATACCCGACCCACAGTGCGCCGACCGCCATGCCTTCGCCACGTTCACCGCTGACGCTGATCTGCTTCTTGGAGATGTGGCCCATGATCACCCCAGCGATGCCGCCGATGATCGGAAACATCATGAATCCGGCGACGGAGCAGACGAGCGCGACGACGGAGAGCGTGTTCGTCGGCGGCAGCGGCTGGTAGACGTAGCCCGGGCCGCCGGCATACTGCGTGTTGGCAGCGTATGCCCCATTCGAGCCGTAGGACTGTGCCCCGTAGCCGCTGCCCGCATTCGACTGCGGCTGCTGGTAGTACATGTCCGGATTGTTCCAGTTGTTCTGGCTGCTCATGGTGAAGTCTCCTTGTGTCTGCCTTCAACGGTACAGAGTCGTCGATTCCGGCAAAAGGTGGGGCGGTTACAGGTCTGTCACAGTTGCGGAGCGATCAAGGCTCGTCAGGACAGCACGGCGGCTCGGTCCCCGACCCCGCGAATCGTCAGCTGACAGTGCCACCTCCTGCGGCGATGCCGACGCCGATGACCAGGGCGATGATGCCGAAGTAGACGAGCCAGAAGCCGATCCAGAAGAGAACGCTGAGGTAGCCCAGCCACAGTCCGGCCACTGCCATTCCATTGCCACGTTCACCGCGCTTCTTGATCTGTGAACGGGCGACGTGACCGAAGATGATCCCGACGATGCCGAAGAGGAAGATCGATGAGGTGAACGAGATGAGCGTGAGCACCAGCGACACGATCGCCGCGGAGTTCGTCGGCGCGACCTGCTGGTAGATGACGACCGGAGCCGCATTGCCGTAGGTGACAGGTGTGTGCACCGAGGCCGGAACCACCGCAGCTTCAGCCGGCACAGCTTGCGGCGCCGAGGCGGCCGACACCGAACCGTTCATCGCCGACGATCGGTTCGATCCGGTGTAGGTGCTGCCGATGGGCAGTTGGCGCGTGTACATGTCAGTTGCTCTCCGATGGCTCTGGCCGGTCGTGGGGCCCGGATTCCACGGTTCCCCTTGTCTGACACCTACGCTATCGAGGTCCGACGCACCCGGACTCCGAATCGTGTTGCAGTCCTGCACCAGGGATTGCAGGGCCGGAATCCGACCTCGCCGAGGCGGCTCATCGATTGTCGCGAACTGTCCCGACGCACAGGGTTGCCGTGCGTGGAGAGTGGTGAGTCAATTGAGGCCGCTCAGCCGGCGAGTCAGTCCCGACGGTTCAGGAGCCGCCCATCATGGCCAGGAAGCCGATCCCGAAGATACCGATCACAATGAGCATGCTCAGGAGTCCGAGACCGATGCTGACATAGCCGATGATCAGTCCGGCCAGCCCCTGACCGCGCCCTTCTTCACCGGTGCGCTTGATCTGGCTCAGGCCGATGTGTCCGAAGATGATGGCGAGCACGGGTGCGATCCACAGGAACATCGCGATGAAGCTGAACAGGTATCCGATGAACGGAATCAGCGAGAGCACGCCGCAGACGAACCCTCCGCCGATGCCGCCGATGCCCATCCACATCGACCACACGGCCATCTTGTTCGCCACGGGCCGGACGATCATCGGCTGCGCACCATAAGTCATCGGCTGGCTGTAGGCACCCTGTTGGCTGTAAGCACCCGGCTGACTGTACGAACCATAGGCACCTGGTTGGCTGTAGGCACCCTGTTGGCTGTAAGCACCCGGCTGACTGTACGAACCATAGGCACCTGGTTGGCTGTAGGCACCCTGTTGGCTGTACGGGTCGGACTGGCTGTAGCCACCGGGCTGGCTGTAGCCTCCCTGACCGTAGCCATTCTGCTGGCTATACGGGTCGGACTGGCTGTAGCCGCCCTGCCCATATGGCTGACTCTGACCGTACGACTGACTCTGGCCGTACTGCTGGCCTTGCGAGTACTGCTGATCCTGCCCATAAGCCTGGCCCTGCGAGTACTGTCCCGAACCGTTCTGCGGCTGGGACCCGTAGTTGTTGAATTGCTGCGAGCCGACCTGAGGCGGGTTCGGTCGGTAATCGGGGTTGTTAGACACGTGCTTCACCGTTCTGGCTCGGACTCTGGCTGTCTTCCACTACCCTAGTGGTCCGCGCCGACGAATGCTCGCCGATACCGCTGTCCGTGCCGAACCTCATCTTCCATGTTCCCGCCGACTCGACTTCCCCGAGCACTTTCCACCCGACTACTCCCTGCGGGTCGCATGAGAGTCCGACCGCGCCCGCTCTCTAAACTGGATGACGATGACACACACCGCAGACTCCCCGGCCCCCACCCGGCGCATCGCCCGCGAACGCCTGGCGAAGCGACGCGAGAAGGTGCGCGCCGGAGCCGCGGCCATGCGGCGGCGGACCTTCCACGCCGGCATGTGGGCCACCCGCGCACCGCTGTGGATGTGGCCGACCCTGCTCATCATCACCGGCATCGGCGCGGCCCTGCGCCTGTTCCGCCTCGACTTCCCCCACCGCCTGATCTTCGACGAGACGTACTACGTCAAGGACGGGTACTCGGTCTTCAACTTCGGCTACGAGCGCTCCTGGCCCGAGAACGCCGACGACTCCTTCAACGCCGGCGACCCCAGCGTCATCGAGCCCACCCCCGAATACGTCGTCCACCCGCCGCTGGGCAAATGGCTCATCGGCATCGGCATCCACCTCTTCGGCGTCGACGACTCCTTCGGCTGGCGCTTCTCGGTGGCGATCATCGGCACCCTGACGATCTTCCTCCTCGGCGTCATCGCCTGGAAGCTCTTCCGCTCGGCGTTTTTCGCCTGCGTCGCCGCCGGCCTCCTCGCCGTCGACGGCGAGCACTTCGTCCACTCCCGCACGAGCCTGCTCGACATCGTCCTCATGGCTTTCGTGCTCCTCGCCTTCTTCTTCATCGTGCTCGATCGCGAACAGGTGACCAAGCGCCTCGCCCGCTGGACGAATGCGACCGCGGCTCCCCCGCAGACCGATGGCCAGCACACCGACTCCGCACCCGCTGATTCCCATCGACCCGGTTCCACCCTCGCCGAGGCGGCCCACTCCGAGACCCGCACCCGACGGAGGCGTCGGGCCACGTCCGGGGGCACCGTGAATTTCGGGCCCCGCCTCGGCGTGCGTCCCTGGGTGATCGCCGCGGGAATCAGCATCGGCCTGGCCATGGGTGTGAAGTGGTCGGGTCTCTATGCGGCCGCCGTGTTCGGGATCCTCCTGGTCGCGTGGGACGTGCATTCTCGGTACAGGGCCGGGGTCGTCCATCCGTGGCTGGGCATGCTTCTTCGCGATGCCGTCCCGTCGTTCCTCAAATTGGTCCCGGTCGCGTTCATCACCTATCTGGTGTGCTGGACCGGGTGGATCCGCTCCGACAATGCATGGGATCGGCACTGGGCTGCCGAGAACTTCGGCTGGTGGCAGTCGCTGCCGGACTGGCTGCAGTGGCTGCCGTCCCTGGCGCACTATCACTACACGGCGTATTCGTTCCACGTCGGCCTCGATTCCGAACATCCGTACATGTCGAATCCGTGGGGCTGGATCGTGCAGTGGCGGCCGACGTCGTTCTACTACGAGTCCTACGATCACGGTTCGATGGGATGCATGGTCGACAAGTGCTCCTCGGCGATCACCTCGGTGGGCAACCCGGTGATCTGGGGACTTGCACCGTTCGCCGTGCTCATCTGCCTCGTGGTGTGGATCATCCGCCGAGACGTCCGCCCCGCCGTCATCCTCGCCGGCCTCGCCGCGACCTGGTTGCCGTGGTTCGCCTACCAGGAGCGGACGATCTTCACGTTCTACACGATCGTCATGGTGCCCTTCGTCGTGCTCGCCGTGACCTACTGCCTCACCCTGCTGTGGGGTCGAGCGCCGGATCGTGGGGCAGACAGCTCCACGAAGCCCGGCATCGTGACCACGTCGGGCACCGGGGCCAGGTCCGGATCCGCGACCAAGCGGCTCTTCGCGCGCGTCTCCATCGCACTGTTCTCCCGCCGGATGGTCGTCGGTGCCGTCCTTGCCGCTGCTGTCCTCGCGTTCGCCTACTTCTGGCCGATCTACACCGGCGAGGTCATCCCTTTCTCCGCCTGGAACAACCGGATGTGGAACATCACCTGGCGCTGACCGGCGTGCAGCTCGCTGCCTCGCACCACCCCACCAGCACTTTCGTCACGGCTTCGCCATCGAAGGGTCGCCTCGGCGACATGGCGTGTTCACCTTGAGGTAACACCGCATCGTTAGCGTCGAATCATTGTGAATGACCTTTCGACGACCCCTCAACAGAATGCCCCCGAGCCGACGCCGGGAGCAGGCACCACCGCGGCCCTCGCGACGCCGGCCAACCTGCACCGGACCGTCGCCATCATCCCCGCTCGCGGCGGCTCCAAGGGGATCCCGCTGAAGAACCTGCAGAAGGTCGCGGGAGTCTCGCTCCTGGCCCGCGCCGTCCACGCCGCGCAGGCGAGCCCGAGCATCGACCGCGTCATCGTCTCGACCGACCACGACGGCATCGCCGCCGAAGCCCAGCGCGCCGGCGCCGAGGTATCCCGCCGACCCGCGGCCATCGCCGGGGACACCGCGACCAGCGAATCCGCACTCATCCACACCCTGTCGACCCTCGATGAGGACGTCGACATCACGGTGTTCATGCAGTGCACCTCCCCCTTCATCGACTCCGCGTCCATAGAGAACGCGGTGCGCACCGTCCGCGACGACGCAGCCGACGTCGTGTTCTCCGCGGTCGAGGACCACTCCTTCCTGTGGCGCCTCGACGACGAGGACACCGCCGTGGCCGTCGGCCATGAGGCCAGCTACCGCCCCCGCCGTCAGGACCGAGCCAAGCACTTCAACGAGACCGGCGCGTTCTACGTCATGCGCACCGCCGGCCTCATCGAGCACGAGCACCGTTTCTTCGGCCGCATCGGCATCGAAGAGGTCCCGCCCGAGCACGCCCGCGAGATCGACGACATGTCCGACCTCAGTCTCGTCCGCGCCATCGCCTCCACACAGGAGACCGCGCAGGTCATCGACGTCGACGCCCTGGTCACCGACTTCGACGGCGTCCACACCGACGACGGCGCCTACGTCGACGAGGACGGCAACGAACAGGTCCGCATCCACCGCGGCGACGGCATGGGGGTCTCCCGCCTGGTCAAGGCCGGAGTGCCGGTGATGATCCTGTCGAAGGAACGCAACCCGGTCGTCACCCGCCGCGCGGAGAAGCTGCACGTCGACGTCGCCCAAGGCATCGACAACAAGGCCCACATCCTCATCGCATGGATGGAGACGAACGACCTCGACCCGGCCCGCGTGGCCTACGTCGGCAACGACATCAACGACCTCGAGGCCTTCGACGTCGTCGGCTGGCCCATCGCGGTCGCCGACGCCCACCCCAAGGTCATCGCCGCGGCCCGCGTGGTCCTCGACCGACCCGGCGGCAGGGGTGCCGTGCGTGAGGCCTGCGACCTCATCCCGATCCCCGCCGAGGCGGCCGGGCACCTCCCCGGACCGACGCTGACCTCCGTATCCGCCACCTTCACCGACCATCAACCGTCAACCGGGCAGCAGCCGCTGCTCACCACCCACGCAGCCACGCCGCGTGCCAACCGAAAGCAGGTTTCATGACTGATCAACTCGCCCCCGTGGCCATCGGCAATCAGCTCGTCGGCCCGAATCAGCCCGTGTACATGATCGGTGAGATCGGCATCAACCACAACGGCGACGTCGAGATCGCCAAGCAGCTCATGGATGTCGCCGTCACCGCCGGCGCGAACGCCGTGAAGTTCCAGAAGCGCAACCCCGAGGTCGCCGTCCCCGAACACCAGAAGTCGAAGATCCGCTCGACCCCGTGGGGCGAGATGACCTACATCGACTACAAGCACCGCGTCGAGTTCGGCATCGATGAGTACACCGAGATCGACCGCTACGCGAAGGAAGTCGGACTGCAGTGGTTCGCCTCCCCGTGGGACACCGATTCCGTCGACTTCCTTGAGAACGAGTTCGATGCGCTCACCTACAAGGTGGCCTCGGCCTCGCTGACGGACTTCGAACTGCTGCGCGCGATCGCCGCCACCGGCAAGCCCGTCCTGTGCTCCTCGGGCATGTCCGACTGGGAGACCCTGGATCGGGCCGTCGAGGTCTTCGACCGGGACAAGCTCGTCCTCATGCACGCCACCTCGACCTATCCGCTGCCGCCCGAAGAGGTCAACCTCAAGGCGATCCCGGCCATGCGTGAGCGCTACGGCGTGCCGGTCGGCTACTCCGGTCACGAGCTCGGCCTCGAGATCTCCTTCGCCGCCGCGGCTCTGGGTGCTGTGACCATCGAACGCCACATCACGCTCGACTCCTCGATGTGGGGTTCGGACCAGTCGGCCTCGATGGAGCCCCGCGAGTTCGCTTCTCTCGTCAAGGGCGTCCGCGTCCTCGAGACCGCTTTCGGCGACGGCGAGAAGCGCATCATGCCGGGCGAGGAATCGAAGATCGATTCGCTGCGCAAGGTCACCGTCTGAGCATTCGTCGGAAGCCACCTCGGCGAGGGATTCCTGCGCCGAGGTGGCTCTTCTCTGCCCGCCCCAACGACCGCCGGGCCGACGCCGGAATGACCGCAATCCTCGGAGAACGCCTGTGACCGATTTCGACCTGAGCATCATCATCCCCGCCAAGGACGGCGCCGCTTACCTGGGCACGCTCTTCCGTTCGCTGCTGAAGCAGGGGGACGTCTGGGACCGCACCCAGCTGATCTTCGTCAACGACGGATCGAGCGACGAGACCCCCGAACTGCTCGAGGAATTCAGCACCTGGTTCCCCCATTTCGAGGTGCTGACCAACCCCGAGGCCACCGGCCTCGCCAATGCCCGCAACAAGGGACTGGCCGCCGCCGAAGGCGAGCACATCGCCTTCCTCGACGGTGACGATTGGCTCGCACCGGGGCACCTGTCGGCGCTCCTCGACGCGGCGCACCGCCTCGGCGTGGATTTCCTCCGCTGCGATCACACGACGGTGGAGGGGACGAAGCGAGTCCGGAAATCGGCACCGATGTCCGTGCGCAACGTGCCGCTCGACCCGCGGGTGGGCATCCTGCCCGTCTACGAGTCGACGATGGTCGACTATCCGTATGCGTGGGCGGGACTGTTCCATCGTCGGGTGCTCGACCAGGGGATCCTCCATTTCCCGGAGAACTTCATGACCGCCGAGGACCGGTCGTGGATCTGGCGCCTGCACCTGCAGGCCGATTCCTTCGCCGTCGTCGACGCTCCCGGGATCCTCTACCGGAGGGGAATGACGAATTCGCTCTCACGCATCGTCGACGCCAGGCAGCTCGACTTCATCCGCGCCTTCGGTCAGATCTTCGACCTCGTCGACGCGGACCCGCAGGCGGAGCATTTCTGGCCGAAGGCCATCCGGAACTGGCTGGCCATCCTCGATCACCAGATCAATCGGTTCGGCGCCTCCCCTGCACCGCTGCGGTCTCAGCTGCGGCAGGGTTCGCGGACGATCTCGGCGAAGATCCCCGCCGAACTGCTCAGGGAGGAGTTCGTGCTTCAGAAGCATGCTCGTCAGCTCAACGTCAGCAGCTACCTCAACGATGCTTCCTCGTTCGTGTTGGAGATGGTGAAATGAAACAGGTATTCCTGGCTTCGACGCTGTTCGAGCTCGTGTGCCTGGCTGCCGGCATCGACAGCGGCGAATACGACCGGCCTGCTGAACCGGCCCTCATGGAAACCGGCGGTGAAGCCGCCGAGGATGTGCCACCGGCATCCGAACGGATCCTGCTCGTGAGCAACAACGCGGTCGTCATGGAGCTCTCAGACTCATTCGTCGAGACACCAGGGGCCGACTCCCTGGTGCGCAGATTCGACCGAGTCGTCGACCTCAATCAGGCGCTGGCACCGCTGCATGTGCATCCGTCGTCATGGCGGCCCGACCATGCGGATCTGCCGATCGTCGAAGACTATCTGCGTCGCCTGTGGGGACTGGAGAACGAGGACGTCGAACTCATCCTCGAATCACCGCAGGTCAATCCCGCGATCGCTCTCGGGCGGGTGTTCTCACGTGCCACGATCCGTGTGCACGCCGACGGTCTGATGAGCTTCGGACCCACCCGGAACCAGATTCCGCTGACGAATGGGCAGCGGATGTCTGTGCTCCACTATCTCCCGCTGGTGCCGGGAATCTCTCCGCGGCTCCTCAGCGAATTCGACATCGTTCACCGTCCCCTGACCTTCGAGGCGTTCACCGCGGTCGTCAGAGAGGTCGGAGAGCATTCGGCCGAAGCGCTCGAATCCGAGCTGGGCGGCGTGCTGAAGGCTGGTGAGTCGGGTGGCTCTGCGTCGGGTGAGTCTGGGTCGGGCGGCTCTGGGTCGAGGACCTCGTCCTCGGCCGGCGAGACCCTGCCGTGGGCCCTCGTCGTCGGTCAGTACCTGTCGGCGCTCGGCCTCATCAGCAGCGAAGAGGAGACGCAGCTGCATGTCGAGATGATCGAAGGCGCTGCGGCCCGCGGACTGAGGTCGGTGGTGTTCAAACCGCACCCGGCCGCTCCGCCCTCGCAGACAGGTCCCCTGTTCGAGGCGGCTGAGCGCCTGGGCGTCGAGCTGCACATCCTCACGCTGCCCGTGATGGCGGAGGTGATCATCGACCGGCTCCGTCCCGACCTCATCGTCGGCGGGTTCTCCACCGCGTTGATGACGGCTCGAGAGATCTATCGGATTCCGGCGCTCTCGGTCGGCGCCGACCTGCTGCTCGATGCGATCACCCCGTACCAGAACAGCAATCGGATCCCGCTGACGGTCATCGCCGAGATCTGCGACGGCAGCATCCCTGCGCTGGACGATGCGCTCGACACTGTGCAGCTGGAACGACTGCTCGCCGCGGTCACATACTGCATGGCACCGGGCCTGTCTCACGACCTCCGAGGTCAGGCAAGTGCGTTCCTGTCCGAGGTCTTCGACGAGGACGGCCGCGGAAATCCCGCGGCTGCCCAGAGCTACCGTCGCTATTTCAAACGCAAGCGGCTGACCGCTCTCGACCTGCCGGGAAGCCTGTCCAAGGCCTTCGCCCCCAGAAGGGTCGTCAAACGCACAGGAACCCTAGCCATCAAGGCTATCGTGAGGAAGCAGAAGCGCATCATGAATCGGATCCACAGCCGGTGACACCCGTGAGCAAGAACCGCACCGCCGTCGCCTTCGTCGAATCCCCGCTCCAGTTCCTCTCCGCGCTCGAATCCCACGAGCCGAATGAGGATCTGCTCATCCGTGCCCGGGCGAGCGCGAAGGGCATGACCTCGTTCCTCGATGCTTTCGATCCCGCCTGGCTGCCGAAGAACGTGCGTCTCGAACGCGACGGTGCGAAGCCGGGAGTGCTGCGGAAGTCGGCCTTCGACCGGATCTACCTCGGTGATGCCTGCTCAGGGCAGGTGCACAAGGCCCTGGCGTTGGCGTACCTCGAGCGTCGCATGCCTGAAATCGTCATCCTCGACGACGGCCTGGCCACGTATTCGACGATCGAGATCCTCACCGCCAAGCGCGGCCCCCTGGTGCGTCCGCGGCAGAAGCTCAAGGCCTCGCGCACGATCATGGCCGCCCATGTCGCCGACCGGTTGCGCGGCCAGGCGACGGTGGGCAGACTGCGGTGGCACACCGCGCTGCCGGTGGCCAAGCCGCTGCGCAAGGCGTTCCTCAAATCCGGCGGCGAGATCACCCGCCACCGCTTCGAACACCTCCAGACCCTGCCGACCGGCGGCAGCCACCCGCGGGACAACCCGGTCATCGGCTCGTCCCTCGCCGCCGACGGACTCATCGCGGAGAAGGACTATCGGGCGTGGGTCGACAGCATCGTCGACGCCCACGGATCGATCACCTACTATCCGCACCGCCGGGAGGCCGACGAGTTCCTCGCCGACCTCGCCCGCGACGAACGGGTGCGCATCAAACACGTCGGTCTGCCGATCGAGCTGCGCCTGATCAACCTTCCGCCTGATTCGACGATCCGCAGCCTGCCGTCGACTGCGGCGGTGTCACTGGCGGTGCTCAATCCGGACGTCACCATCGACGTCACCGAAGTCCCGGCCAAGTGGTGGACCGGGGCCGCGCCCGATAGTCTGCGAAAGACCCTCAACTCCCAATCGGTCAAGGCAGATGACGACACCTGATCCCTCCGACCCGTACAGCAGCGGTCCTCTGATGCCGCCGTCAGCCGCCGGACCGTCACGCTCGGCCACCGCACCGTGGCTGTCGGCCACCGCACCGCGCCGATCGGCTGGCCTCGACCCCATCCGCATCCTCTCGGTCTCCGACAGCGAGTCCTACCTCAAATGGGCGGCCCAGCTGCTGTCCAGCCTGCCGGATGTCGAGGGCCGCGTCTTCCTCATCGACAACCCGATCCTGCCGACCGACGAGCAGATCGCCAGCGCCGTGGCCGGCACCGATTGGCAGCACCGCGAGATCCCCGTCATCGCGCGCTCCGACCTCGCTCAGGTCATCGCCGACCATTCCCCCGACATCGTCCTCGGTGCCGCCACCGGGCCGATCGTCGCCCAGGTCTTCCTCACCGCACACAGCCGGGCCGACCGTCCCGCTCTGGTCTCGGGTCTGCCCGGCATGGGCCTGCCGGCCAGCGGCAAGGGGATGAACTATCGCCGGCTGATGGATGCGTTCATCGCACATTCCTTCGCCGAGGTGGCCGCCTACACCGAGGCCAGCACCGCAGCTCAGGTGCCGTGCGAGGTGCTGTTGGCTCGCCTGCCGATGCTCCGTTCGGAGGGTATCCCGCGGCTTCGGACATCCACCATCACCGAGGCGGCCCCACCCGCGCCGGGTCCCACTTCGGACCGTGACTCACACACCACACCCCCTGCCAGCCCGCGCTCTCTGGATGCCTCGAACACTCTCGCGGTTCCGCGTACCCTCGTGTTCACCCCGCAGGCGAAAGTCCCCGCCGAGCGTGCTGACCGCGAAGCGATCATTGCAGCACTCGCCGAGTTCGCCGACCGGCATCCGAAGTCGACGGCCGTGATCAAGATGCGTTCGCGTCCAGGCGAGTTCGAAACCCATCACGAGCAGCACTCCTACTTCGAGATCCTCGCCGACTTCCGGACTCGCCGCGTTTCCGGCGCCGATCGCATCGAGCTGGGTTACGGCCCTCTCAGCGACTTCCTGGATTCGGAATCGGCCTTGGTCACCGTGTCATCGACGGCGGCACTCGAGTCCATCGACCGGGGCGTGCCGACCCTGCTCATCTCGGACTTCGGTATCGACCGGGAGCTGCTCAACGAGGTCTTCGCCGAGTCCGGTGCCACCGGAACACTGGCCGACGTGGTCGCCGGAAACATCGGATTTCCTGACCCTGAGTGGCTGGCCGAGAACTACTTCCACTCCGACGACGGGCAGCTTCGTCGCGACCTCGGACTGTTGGCCACTCGGGCGAAGGCCGGTCAATTGCCGAACCGTCGATCGGCCTTCCTCAAGCAGAAGCGCCTGCTCCTGCGCGCGGAACTGCGCACAGTCACACCGGCGCCGATCATCAGCGCCTACCGCAGGCTCCGCTACGCCCGCTGACGCGGATTGCCGCAGAGCGCTCAGCATCAAGTGGCTGAACTGGCCGACTGTGCTCAGCTCCGGTCGTCGGGGACTCGGCTCGGCTCTTCCAAGGGCACGACCACCTCGGCGTCGGGGGTGTGGTCCTTGAACACCCACGTCCGGTACGCGTAGAAGCGGAAGATCATCGCCAGCCCGATGCCGATGACGTTCGTCGAGAGGTTGTAGGTGAGCTGGTCACGCATATCGAGCAGGTACCAGGTCACGCCGAGAGGGACGACCGAGATGATCATGCCGACGAGGTTGACGATGACGAACAGGACGACGCCGCGCAGGTTCGACTGGGTGGTCCGGTCCCCGTAGGTCCAGAGTCTGTTGCCCAGCCACACGACGATCATCGACAGGATCGTGGAGATGATCTTCGACTTGATCGGGCTGCCGTCGAGCAGAGCGGGGATCGGGCCGAGCCCGTAGGCGAGGACATTCGACAGCCCGACGTCGACGATATAGCCGAGCCCGCCGACGGTGAGGAACTTGAAGGCTTCCACCGCGAGGCGCCGGAGACGGACCGAGAATGACTCTTTCATAACTGAAAACAGTCTATGACCCTAGGTTTCGGACTCGCTGGATGCCGCGCTCGGCAGTGTGGCTGTGTCCGGGCTGCCTCGCCTCCAGGTCGAGAGCGCAAGCACGCAGGCGACGGTCACGGCCAAGGCCGGCCAGAAGGTGTATCGGAAATGGTTGGCCGGCACGATCGGGAAGTATCCCGCGATGTAGCACAGCGCCGAGGTGGCCAGGACCGTGATCTCGGGCCCGAAGCGTGGCGAGGGCCGCCTCGGTGCTGGCTGGTGCGCCGGGGACCGCGAAGCCTTCCGGCGCGTGTGCACGACCGCTGCCAGCAGCAAGACGGCGATGAGCGTCCAGAACCACGGTTTGAACAGCATCGGGAACGTTGCGAGAGCGAAGTCATTGACGAAGGGCTCGAAGATGAAGTCAGCCTTCGTGTTGCCGGTCGGATAGCCGATCTTCTTCGCCTCTGCGTCCCAGTCGGACTCCCAGTACTCGAGCTTCGACGAGAAGAAGTACATCGAATAGACCGAGGCCCGGTATTCGACGTACCGCACCGGGTGGGTGATCACTTCGTTCAGCCACAGGTCCCTGAGCTCATCCTGATCAGCCAAAGGACTGAAGGCGCGACCGCTGACACCGCGGCCGTAGCAGTTCCAGTACGCGTCCCAGATCTCGCCCTTCGCCAGACATGTGTCCCGGGCGGAGCTGATGTGGTCCTTGAGTTCGGCCGGGGCGTCTGAGGCCTGCAGCTGAGCTTCGGGCACAGAGAACATCACATCATCGAGGAAGATCTGCGAGATCTGTCCGGTGTGCTCGACCTCGACGCGCGACCCGATCGCCGCATCCGTGGCCACGGTGCCCGCGCCGATGATGCCGAGGAAGAGCACCGACAGCCCCGTCAGGGCGAGGATGGTGCGCGGCTTGGATCTCGGGGCAGGGCGCTGCTCGGGAAGGTCATGCGACTGTGCAGCCCGGCGCCACCTCGTCGGCCGGGCCTCGAGCAGGCAGAAGGCGGCGTAGACGGCGATCGGCACGAGAGCGAACACGGCGTTCTTCCGCAGCGCCACCGCATAGACGAGCAGCATCACCGCGGGAATCCACAGCACGATGACCCACGACGCCCACGATGTCAGCGACCGCCGGCTCAGTCGGATGACGGCGATGAGGACCACTGCCAGCAGCAGGGCCACTGCCATCTGCGAGTCCTTCCACAGGGTCGTCATCTGCGACAGCACCCACGGAGCGGCCATCACCGCAGGCCCGAGCAGGGACACCCAGCGGGGGCCGCCTCGGCGATGGATGAGCACTCCCGTCACCCACACGGCCACGGCCAACAGAACCACCTGCAGGACAAGGAGACTGCCCGGATCACCGGTGAGATCGATGAGCACCTTCCACACGGCGCTCATCACCGGCGGATGCCAATCGCTCACGGGTGCTTTCCCGATCGCCTGCTGCCACTGATTGCCGATGTCGACGTTGATGCGCCCGGGCGCAAACAGGCGGATGAAGATGTACGACCAGGCGAAGGTGATCGCCGCAAGAAGCAGATCCCAGACCCATGGCTGAGACACCACCTCGCGAACATTCGCCCCGAAGGCCGGAGTAGCGGGAGCGGCCGGAGTGGCCGGAGTGCCCGCGGCGGCTGGTGCGAATGAGCTGCCCGATGCGTCCGCGTCGTCGGAGTCAGATTGCGTCATGAAGCCAGTCGCGCCTGCACCTGCTCATCGGCTCGCCGTCGGCCGGCATACAGCCGGTCAGCAGTCTGTTCCGGAGCCTGCCGCTGTATGGCGGTTCCGGCCTGGACGGCAGGCAGGCCGAGGTAGACCAGCCGGGACGTCTCACGGCGGGCACGCCGCAGACCGTCCAAGGTCAGTCCCACGCTGCCGAGCAGGAACGCCAGCCCCATGAGTGCTGCGGCGAGGATCGCGGTCGGGAACCTCGGCACGAGTCCGGTCTGCCAGAACTCCCAGACCACGGGAATGCCGAAGACCAGCGACAGGGCCGCAAGCAGCAGAGTGAGGCTGCCGTAGAACAGGCGCGGTCGTTCGTGCCTCACGAGTGCGGAGATGAGCCCGAGGATGCGGAACCCGTCCTTGAACGTCGAGAGTTTCGACTCGCTTCCATCGGGTCGGTCGCGGAAGTCCACGGCCACCTCGGTGGTGGGAAGGCGCAGGGACATCGTGTGCACGGTCAGCTCGGTTTCGATCTCGAACCGGCGGCTGATCGCGGGGAACGACTTGACGAAGCGCCGGGAGAACACCCGGTAGCCCGAGAGCATGTCCGAGACCTCGGAGCCAAAGAGCGCCCCGGTCAGCCGGTTGAACATCCGGTTCCCCGCCTCGTGGCCGGGGCGGTACGACGTGGTCTCCTGGTTGTCCTGACGCACCCCGAGCACGTGGTCGTACGGGCCCGAGATCAGCGTGTCGATCATCTCGGGCAGGTGCGCGGCCTCGTAGGTGTCGTCGCCGTCGATCATCACGTAGATGTCAGCGTCGATGTCGGCGAAGGCGCGGCGGACGACGTTGCCCTTGCCCGGCACGTTCTCCTTGCGCACGATCGCGCCCGCCTCGGCGGCACGCTGCGAGGTGCGATCGCTCGAGCAGTTGTCATAGACGTAGACAGTGATTCCGGGGACGGCGGCCTTGAGGTCGCCGACGACCTTCGCGACGGTGATCTCTTCATTGTGGCAGGGAACGATCGCCGCGATCCTCGCCCGTTCTTCGTACATGCATATCCCAACGTCGCCTGTTCCCGAATCTGATCATTCAGGGATACGCCGCCGAGGTTGCCGCAGGGTTACGACAAGGAGAACTGTCGTCCGCGTTGGCGGGCACTTCCCGTCGTGTTCATCTGTCGGCCATCTTGCGCAGGGTTCGTGTGAGTGCTCGTCGCGGGCGCGGTGAGGTCGCGGGGACGGTGAGTATGTTCCCATCGCGCGGGGACGGCAACACCCTTCGTGCGGACGATTGGCGCACTTCGCGTGGACGAGTTGGCACCCTCCGGTCAGGCGATTCGGGTGAGTCGTTCATCACGATCGTTCGGTTGTGCGTCGATTTATGACATCCGCCTGTGAGCATCCTGGAATTCCTTGGCATCCTGAATCGTCGGCATTACTGGATCGTAGGCCGACTCATCCCCCTTCATCCGCCGCCCACCACCGTGCGCGGCGCTGACCAACCACACGAGGAGGCGCCTGTGATCGAGCTGCGCGCACTGCGGAAGGTGTTCGGAGACACCGTCGCCCTGGAGGAGATCGACCTCTCGGTCCCGGCCGGAGAGATCCACGGCATCGTCGGCCGCTCGGGCGCAGGCAAGTCCACGCTCATCCGCTGCCTGACCGGACTCGACTCCCCCACTTCGGGAGCGGTCTCCATCGACGGCGTCGACCTGACCAACCGGTCCGGCGCCGGTCTGCGCGAGGCCCGCCGCAACATCGGCATGGTCTTCCAGCACGTCAACCTCCTCGATTCGCGCACCGCGCTGCACAACGTCGCCCAGCCGCTCAAGATCGCCGGCATCGGCAAAGCCGAACGCCTGGCCAAGGCTCGGGAACTCCTCGACTTCGTCGGCCTCGGTGACCGCGTCGACAACTATCCCGCTCAGCTCTCCGGCGGACAGAAGCAGCGCGTAGGCATCGCTCGAGCGCTGGCCGCGGAGCCGAAGGTGCTGCTGTGCGATGAGCCCACCTCGGCGCTGGATGCCTCGACGACGGATCAGATCCTCGGCCTCATCCGCTCCCTGCGCGACCGCTTGGGCATCACCGTCCTCATCATCACCCACGAGATGTCCGTCGTCCGCGAGATCTGCGATTCCGTGACGCTGCTCGCCGACGGCCGCGTGGCCAAGACGGGGAAGCTCGCCGAGGTGCTCTCCGAACCCGGATCGGCACTGGCGAAGGACCTCGTTCCGCTGCCTCCGGTCGGCATCGACGATTCGGAGGGCCGCCTCGTCGAGGTGTCCCTGGCCGGCACCGACCTGCCCACCGTGCTCACCGCGGCACAGAAGGCCGGAGTGAGCGCCGAGGCGATCCTCGCCGGGGCCGTGGAGACGGTCGAGGGTCGTCAGATCGGCCGGCTGCGCTTCACCGTGAGCTCGGCCGACCAGTCGAACGGGCTGATCAGCGCCCTGAAAGCCGATGGCATCTATGCGGAGGAGGCAGCCTGATGAACGATCCCACATGGTTCGACAACCCCGCGATCACCGATCAGATGTGGCCTGCTGCCGTCGAAACCCTGCTCATGACGGCGTGGTCGACCGGGCTCGCCGTGCTCTTCGGACTGCCGTTGGGCATCTGGCTGTTCACCGCGTCGAAGGGCGGACTGAACTCGAACCAGTTCGTCTACCGGGTGCTGTCCTTCATCGTCGACGTCACCCGTTCGATCCCCTTCATCATCCTCATCATCGCCCTCATCCCCTTCGCCCGGTTCGTCGTCGGATCCGCACTCGGCTGGCAGGCGACCGTGGTCTCTCTGACGATCGGGGCGATCCCGTTCTACGCCCGTCTGGTCGAGAACTCCCTGCGTGAGGTCTCCGAGGGCAAGGTCGAAGCGGCCCTGATGATGGGTGCCTCGAACGGTCAGGTCATCCGTCAGGTCTACGTCCCCGAGGCCAAGCCCGGTCTCATCGGGGCCGCCACGGTCACCTCGGTGACGTTGGTGTCCTACACCGCGATGGCCGGCGCCGTCGGCGGCGGCGGCCTGGGCGCATTGGCGATCTCGTACGGCTACCAGCGCTACCAGGCGGACACGATGATCGCCTGCATCATCGTCCTCGTCCTCATCGTCACGCTCATCCAGTTCATCGGCGATCGGCTGGCCCGCGCGGTCGACCACCGATGAGCCGCCTCGGCGGGTTATCCGGCAATCTTCCGCGTTAAGTGGGTACAGATTGCTCGGATCGGCTACGAATTCGACAATCTCAACCCACTTGACCTCGCACCGCACCACTCCACGACACACACAACACATCAAGGAGAACCATGAAGACCAAGCTCATCGCGATCGCAGCCAGCGCGACCCTGCTGCTCTCGGGCTGCGGACTCGTCGGCGGCGGCACCGATTCCGTCGGCGAGAAGGACGGCGACCTCACGAAGCTCACCGTGGGTGCGACCCCGGTCCCGCAGGGCGACATCCTCAACTTCGTGCAGGAGAACCTCGCCGAGGATGCCGGCCTCGACATCGAGGTCAAGGAGTACACCGACTACACGCTGCCGAACAAGGCGCTCAACGACGGTGACATCGACGCGAACTACTTCCAGCACAAGCCGTACCTCGATTCCGAGGTCGAGGGCCAGGGCTACGAGATCACCGGCTTCGAACCCATCAACCTCGAGCCCTTCGCGCTGTTCTCGAAGGACATCAAAGACGTCAAGGACATCCCGAAGAACGCGAAGATCGGCATCAACAACGACCCGTCCAACCAGGGCCGGGCGCTGAAGATGCTCGAGGAGGCGAAGCTCATCACCCTCAAGGACGGAGTCGACGCGGTCGATGCGAAACTCTCCGATGTCGAGGACAACCCGAAGAATGTGAAGTTCGTCGAGGCTGACGCCGCCCAGCTGGCTCGCACCCTCGAGGACGTCGACGCCTCGGTGATCAACGGCAACAACGCCCTTGAGGCAGGCCTGTCCCCGGCCAAGGACGGCATCCTGCTGGAGAAGGCCGAGGACAACCCGTACGGCAACTTCCTCGCCGCTCGCACCGCGAACAAGGACGACGAGAACATCAAGAAGCTCGACGACCTCCTCCACTCCCCCGAGGTGAAGAAGTTCATCGAGGACAAGTGGTCCGACGGCTCGGTCCTCCCCAGCTTCTGACCCCTCTTACTACCTGACGGCGGCCCAGCAACCTCGCGCCAGGTTGCTGGGCCGCCGTCGGGTTGCAGCCATCAAGTTTCCGCCGTCAGCACTGCATCACCCCGTTCCTGCGGGCGGTTACACCACCGCGTGTAGGACGAGCGTCCGCCGGCAGCGGTTCACGCACGGCGCTGACCGGTGAAAGTTCTCAGGGCGGTGGCGTACGACCAAGTCGTTAGACTGGCCGACATGACCGAATCTCTCACCTTCGCCGATTCCATCCGCATCGACGCTGATCCTGCCACCGTCTATGCGACAGTTGCCGACGTCACCCGAACCGGCGAATGGTCGCCGATCTGCCGAGAGTGCTGGTGGGATGAAGGCGACAGCCCGCATGTCGGCGCCTGGTTCACCGGTCGCAACGTCACTGCGGATCGCGAGTGGCAGACCCGCAGCCAGGTCGTCGTCGCTGATGAGGGCCGCGCGTTCGGATGGAGCGTGGGACCTGGTCGAGTCCACTGGACGTATAGCGTGGAGGAAGCGGCAGGCGGCACACTGCTCACCGAATCCTGGGAATTCCTTCCCGAGGGGCAGGAATTCTTCGTCGAGAAGTACGGAGACCACGCCGCCGAGGAGATCGCCGAGAGAACCTCGGCTGCGCGGACGGGTATCCCCGAGACTCTCCGCGCCATCAAGAAGGTCATCGAACAGCACTAGAGCAGCTTCGCGCCCGCCTGCTCGCCCAGATGAGTTGTCGCCGATCAGACCTGACGAGGCGGCAGCACCGACCCGATGACATGTCCCGATCAAAGACGTGTCCCGACGAGTGAATGGACCGATCCGATGCACACTCCAGCATGGAAACCGCTGTCCGTAATGACTCTGGCAGTCGCCGTTGCCGCCGGCTGCACTCCCAGCGCCGATTCGGCGGAGGCCGGTGCCGCACAGACTCCGAGTCCCGACCAGTCCGAACATCACGAGCTCACCGCGGAACTCGAATCCCTCGAAGAGGAATTCGCCGCAAGAGTCGGGGTGAGCGCCATCGATACCGCCGACGGCACCACGGTCGACCATCGAGCAGGCGAGCGCTTCGGCTTCGCCTCGTCGCTCAAGGTCTTCGCTGTCGCCGAGCTGCTCGACCGCACCACGCCCGAAGAACTCGACAGACGAGTGACCTGGTCACAGGCTGACGTCGACCGGGCTGGTTGGACCCCCGTGACCGAGAAGCATGTCGACGATGGTCTGCCCCTTGCCGACGTAGCCGAAAGCGCACTGCGCGTCAGCGACAATGCCGCGATGAACATCGTGCTCGACGAGATCGACGGCCCCGAAGGACTCGATGCGGCACTGGAGGACGCCGGCGACCCGATCACCGAGGTCGTCGACGAGGAGCCGGAACTCAACGTCGTCGAGCCGGACAGTTCCGACAACACGACGACGCCGGACGCCTTCACCGCGAATCTTGCAGGGCTGCTCGATCCCGCACGACTGTCGACCGATGACAGAGAACTGCTGCTGGAGTGGATGTCGGACAACGCGACCGGAGACCCCCTCATCCGCGCCGGGGCTCCCGACGGGTGGACGGTCAGAGACAAGTCCGGCCACTCCGACGGCATCCAGAACGACGTCGCCGTCGTGACACCTCCCGGGAAGGACCCGATCGTCATGTCCGTGCTCACGGAGTCCGATGACCCGGATTCCGATGAGGGTGCGGCCCTGGTCGAAGCCGTCGCCGAGGTTGTCCTGCACAGTTTCGAGTGATGTACACGCCCGATCCCCCGCCGAGGCGGCTCCCGCTCTCGGTCGGGAGCGGACAGACTGGTGGCGTTCCGTTCCTGATGGAACAATGCGAGACGGAAGCTACGTCACCTGCAGGAGGACCATATGAGCACGATCGGATTCATCGGAGTCGGAGAGATCGCCTCGGCGATGGTCGAAGGGCTGAGCGCGGGCACCGCCGCTGAAGACGGCGGCCGGCCGGAGCACGGCCTGCAGTTCGTGCTCTCCCCGCGCAATGCCGAGCGCGCACGGCACCTGGCCGACACAATTGAGACCGCCGAGGTGGCCGAGAGCAATCAGGACGTCGTCGATCGCAGCGACCTCATTGTCCTCGCCGTCCTCCCTCAGCAGGCCGCCGACGTCCTCGGTGACCTCGACATCCCGGCAGAGAAGACCGTGGTCAGCGCGGTTGCCGGAGTGCCGACGGACGAAATCGCAGCACTCCTCCCCCACGGCTCGACCATCGTTCGGATCATCCCGCTCCCGGCCGTCCGTGAGCGAAAGGGAGTGACGGCGATGTTCCCCGCCGATCACGATGTCGAGGCGCTGCTCGACGTCCTCGGCGGATCGGTCACCGCCGAGGACGAGACGAAGTTCAGCACGCTATCCGCAGTGACCGCGACGATGTCGGCGCATTTCGCGTTCCTCCAGACGATCACCGCGTGGCTGATCGACAAGGGTTGGGAGAAGGCCGATGCCGACCACTTCATCCGCGGCCAATTCGTCGGTCTCGGCACCACCCTTGACCAGTCGGAAGCCCCGATCGCCGACCTCGTCGCCGCGCACGAAACCACGGGCGGACTCAACGAAATGGTCAACCGGGACTGGATGGACGAGACGAACCGCGCGAACCTCGCGGCAACGCTCGACGCAGTGTTCGAGCGAGTAACCAAAACCGACTGACCCCTATTTGCTACGTGACGGCGGCCCAGCAACCTCGCGCCAGGTTGCTGGGCCGCCGTCGGGTAGCAATTGAGGGTCAGAAGAGGCCGGTGATGTTGCCGTCTTCGGTGACGTCGATCTTCAGTGCCGAGGGCTCCTTCGGCAGGCCCGGCATCGTCATGATGTCACCGGCGATGACGACGACGAAGCCGGCTCCTGCGGAGAGCCGCACGTCTTTGACCTCGATGATGTGGCCGGTCGGAGCCCCGCGCAGGCTCGCATCCGTCGACAGCGAATACTGCGTCTTCGCGATGCACACTGGCGCGTCCCCGTACCCCTCGTCGGTGAACTGACGCAGCTTCCGCTTGACCGCGGGCGGCAGGTCGACGTCGCCCGCCTGATAGATCCGCTGTGCGATGGTGCGGATCTTGTCTTCCAGCGGCTGGTCGAGGTCGTAGCTGAATTTCGCCGAGGTGGCCCGATCCGCACCATCATCGGCCCCCGCGCCCCCAGCAGCCTCGACGACTGCCTCGGCGAGCGCCAATGCACCCTTGCCACCGTCGGCCCAGTGAGTCGACTCGACGGCCGCGACGCCGACCCCATCCAAATGGGCAATCGCCGCGGCCATCTCTTCATCGGTGTCCGTGGGGAATCGGTTGAAGCACACGACCGGGGTCAGACCGTAGATCTCGCGGAGGTTCCGACAGTGCAGCTCGAGATTGCTCATCCCCTCGATCACCGCTGTCACATCAGAAGAGTTGACGTCGGCAACGTCGACCCCGCCGTGGTACTTCAATGCCCGCAGCGTCGCGACGACGACCACGGCGGACGGCCAGATGCCCGCGGTCCGACACTTGATGTCGAGGAACTTCTCGGCCCCGAGGTCGGCACCGAATCCGGCCTCCGTGACGACCCAGTCGCCCAGCGCCAGCCCGGCCTTCGTCGCGAGCAGACTGTTGCAGCCGTGCGCGATGTTGGCGAACGGGCCGCCGTGGATGAACGCCGGCGAGTGCTCGAGCGTCTGCACGAGGTTCGGCGCCAAAGCATTGCGCAGCAGTGCCGTCATCGCCCCGGCCGCCCCGATGTCCACGACTGTGATCGGTTCGCGGCCGCGACTGTGCGCGAGCACGATCCGACCCAGCCGCTCCTTGAGGTCCGCCAACGAGGTGGCCAGGCAGAACACGGCCATGACCTCGCTGGCGACCACGATGTCGAAGGCGTCCTCGCGGGGCACTCCCCCGTTAAGTCCCCCGAGTCCGACGACGACTCCGCGCAGCGCGCGATCGTTGAGGTCGACGACCCGGCGGATGTGGATGCGCCGCGGGTCGACGTCGAGCTCGTTGCCGAAGTGGATGTGGTTGTCGAGCATCGTCGCGGCGAGGTTGTTCGCCGCTGCGATGGCCGCGAAGTCCCCGGTGAAGTGGAGGTTGATGTCCTCCATCGGCACGACCTGGGCGTATCCGCCGCCGGCCGCCCCGCCCTTCATTCCGAAGACCGGGCCCATGCTCGGCTCCCGCAGCGCAAGCACGGCCTTGCCGACCTCTGGTTTCGACCGTGCGAGTTCGTTGAGCCCGTCGGCCAGGCCGATGCTCGTCGTCGTCTTGCCCTCCCCGGCCGGGGTCGGACTCATGGCCGTGACGAGGATGAGTCGTCCATCCTCGGCGCCGGCCGAAGCCTCGTCGAGGACGTCGATCGGCACCTTCGCCTTCGTCCATCCGTGGGGAATGATGTCCTGCGCGTCGAGACCCAGCCCAGCGGCGATGTCGACGATGGGATCGAGCTCGGCGCTGAGCGCAATATCCATATCTGTGGTCATAAGGCCATCATGCCGCTTATGGTCCGTTTTGTGACCACCTCCGAACCGAGAATTCGCGCAATGTCAGCCGGGGTCCGTACACCGAAGCATTCCCTCGCCGAGGTGGCCCTCCGCTGAGTGTCCGACTGAACATAACGCGAAGGTTCCATTGATCATTTCGCGAGCGCCGATCCCGACTGCCGACGCGGTGCCCGAAACCTGATTGCGTGCGGGTGTCCGCAGACCGGCATCACCTGTACACCCGACAATCCAATGCGGCAGGATGGCCTCATGCGCACATTCGACGAACTCGTCGCCGAAGCCCGGTCCGCCGATATCTCCGGGTGGGGTTTCGATTGGCTCGACTGGCGCGCCACCGAAGAGCGTCCGCCGTGGGGCTACGCGACACTGCTCGCCCGCCGCCTGTCGACGGCGACCGCGGCCCTCGACATCGACACCGGCGGCGGAGAGGTCATCGACGAGGCACCGGTCCTGCCTGCCCGCATGGCCGTCACCGAGTCCTACGCCCCGAACGTCGCCATCGCCCGGCACCGGCTCGGTCCGCGCGGGGTCGATGTCGTCGAGGCGGGCCCGCACAGCCTGCCCTTCGCCAACGGCAGCTTCGACCTCGTCAGTTCGCGTCATCCGGTCACGCCCGTGTGGTCGGAGATCGCCCGCGTGCTCGTGCCCGGCGGCACCTACCTCGCCCAGCACGTCGGCCCCGCCTCGGCGTTCGACCTCAGCGAGTTCTTCCTCGGGCCGCTGCCGGAGAACCGGAAGGCCCGCGATCCCGAAGCCGAGACCACAGCCGCCGAGGCGGCCGGACTCGCTATCGACAAGCTGCGGACCGCACGCTGCCGCATGGAGTTCTACGACGTCGGGGCCGTCGTGTGGATCCTGCGCAAGTGCCCGTGGTGGGTTCCCGACTTCAGCGTCGAAAGCTATGAGCCGCAGCTGCGTGAGCTCGATGCCCGGATGCGCCGAGGCGACCCCTTCGTCGCCCATTCGACGCGGCATCTCATCATCGCGTCAAAGCGCTGACCCACCCCGTCGCCGGCAGATCACCTGGTAGCGCCGCCCGACCGGAACCGATCCGGAACATCGTCGGCGCCCGTGGCGAGGTCGGCCGCAAATTCGCCGAGGAGCGGCGCGAACTTCGCCCCGTGCCCCGAACACGCGGAGACGATGACGAGCCCGTCGACCTCGTCGATGACGAAATCCTCGTTCGGGGTGTTCGTGAACAGGCACGTGGTCTCCGCATACGGTTCCGGAATGAGTCCCGGCAGGTTCCGCTTCGCATAGTCGATCATCCGGGTCCGCATCTCCTCGGTGATCTGTCCGTCCTGGTCAAGAGCCGAACCGATCACCTTCCCACCGTTGAATTGGGCGAGTTTCTGGCCGGTGGATCCGGCATCCCTGCCGCCCGGCAGGCCGTAGGTGAAGATCTCGGAGGACTTGTGGATGAACGTCGGCCAGGATGTGCGCGGCAGTCCCGATTCGTCGGCGTCGCGGTAGGGCATGTGGAAGGCCTGTTCCTGCCGCACTTCGAAACGCGGCAGCGCAGAGAGGAATCCCTCAGGAAGGCCAAGATCGCCGAGGAGGGCGGGCAGCCATCCGCCGGCAGCGACGATGACGCGGCCCCCTTCGACGGATTCCCCCGTCGCCGAGGTGACTCTGAACCCTCCCGCGGAACGTCGGGTCACCTCGGCGACTGTCCAATCCGTGCGGACCCGTGCGTGCCCGGTGGCCGACGCCAGGTCGAGCAGGGTGTTCACGGTGGTTTCGGCGTCGATGACGCCGGCGTCGGGGTGGAAGAGAACCTCGGTATCGAACGCGAACTGCGGCCAGCGTTCGGCGGCCTCTGCGGGGTCGAGGATTTCGTGAGCGACTCCGACGGCGTCGAAGATCTCGGCGAGTTCGGCGGTGTGCCGGACGTCGCCGTGGTCGATCGCACCGGTGACGGAGATGAGCTCGGTGCCGGCTTCGGCTTCGACCTGGGACCAGAGTTCCCGGGATCTCACGACCAGTTCGGTGTAGAGCCGGTCGGGGTAGGCGTAGCGGAAGATGCGGGCCGAACCATGGGAGCTGCCACGGTCGTTGGCCGGGGTATGCCGTTCGAGCACAGTGACGTCCTCGCCGCGCGCGGTCAGCGAATACGCGGCTGCGGCACCGGCCAGCCCTGCTCCGATGACGATGTGGTGAGTCAAAGCTGTTCTCCTCAAGAAGTGGTTGGGTGATTGGTCACTCTCGCGGGCGCATCACACCTGGATCCGGCTGCGTCTGTTGCCTGCGACAACGACGAGCGCTGCGGCGACAGCGACGACGGTGATCGCACCCCAGATTCCCACAACTGCCCACGAGGCGCCGGCGATGACCAGCAATGGAGCGAACGTCACGGCGGTGACTTCTACCGGGATGACCGGGAGATACGCCAGCGAGAAGTCCTCAAGGGTGCGAGATTTGAGTTTCGGATCGACGATGCGCAACAAAGCGATGCCCGTGGCGACCGCCCCTGTCGCCCAGCCCCAGGTGAAGAGCTGCCGTTCAAACCACCCGTCTTCCATTACCCGCGGGGCGACCCACAGGCCCAGGAACAGGCACAGGGCCAGACCGACGACGAAGAGAATGAGAAGTGAGAGCCATTGGTCGACGACGAAGCTCGGCACTACTGAGGCGATCCCGCACACCATGAGGACGTCAGTCGCAGATCCGGAGATGGAACTCTGGGTGTCCTTGTCGATGAACTTCGTCGTCGACGTCGCGGACAGCAAAGCCCGGAGCACGAGGCCGACAAGGAACGCGATTGAGAACAGTGGGAATGCCACAGAAGGAATGAGTTCGCCGAGGGTGACGTTGATTCCGTAGGCCGCCGCAGACATCCCGGCGACGATTCCGGCTTGGAACGTCAACGATTCGATGGCGCTGCCGGAGAATTTGTGCGTACCGATCGCAGGCTGCTCGACGTTGTCGTCGAGGATTCCGGTCCGCAACTCGGCGGGCACCGTGTCGAGGCCGGAGAACTCACGGGCGTATCCCTTCACTGCACCGTACTTCGCCTGGATGATACCGCCGACGACTCCGACGAGCAGACCGACTGTCGCTGCGGTGAACGCGAGGGACTGCACGGCAGGGTCTCCGGAATCAGCGAATACCGTACCGATCGCCGCTGCTGAACCGAAGCCACCGGCCCAGCCGGCGAACAGCAGCAGCCCGACATGATCAGGTGCCCCGAACAGCGGACCGAGGACCAGCAGGACCAGCCCCATGCCGATGGCCGTCTGCGCGGCGTAGATGAGGACACCGTAGCTCGCGAAACCGGCGACCGATCGCCCGATTTTGAGGATGTTGAAGTCGCTGGTCATTGCCAGGCAGGCGAAGACCAGGACGATGAGCAGTGAGGTGTATTCGCCGAGCTGGTCCGAAAACGGCAGCCAGCCGAGAACATTGGGGCCGAACACCAGACCGAGCACACCGGCAATGACTCCGGCAGGAATCATCATCGTTTGGATCGCCGGAATCTTTGCCCGCAGGATCGTGCCGACGACGAGCAGGCCGCCGATGAGTCCGGCATCGACGAGCAGCGCTGAGGGGCTGAATTCCGTGGGTTCCATGAGAGCAGTCTCCTGTGAAAGCGGTTCGTGGATGAGAGGTCGGATAAAAGGTCAGGGCGTAAGGTCGTTTTCTGCCGCCCATCTGCCGAGCACTTCGGTCAGCGGGTCCAACAGTTTCAACGGGTCTCCAGGCGCGGTGCGGATCGTCAGCGGATACGTGTGCCGTGCCTCGGCGAGGGAGGCGAATGCGACACCGCTCCACGATTGGATGGCAACCGATGCCGGCACGAGGCTGATGCCCGCCCCGGCGGCGACCAGCCCGAGGATGGCCTGCTCGTTCGACACATGTGCGACCGTGCGCATCGTTCGTCCGTGCTCAATGAAGATGCTGGCGACGAGGTCGAATGCGACGGGAGCAGAGGAACGGTGGAACAACACGACCGGCTCGTCGCTGATCTCGCCGACATGCACTTCGCTGCGGCCGGCCAGCCGATGGCAATTTGGAAATGCCACGCACAGCTTCTCCCGGAACGCAATCTTCTCATCGGGCCGGTGGCTGCTGAACTCCCTCACCAGGCATGCATCGATGTCCCCGTTGTCGACAGCAAGTGTGAGGTCGGAACTGGCGCCGTCGGAGACGACGATCGAGTAGTCGTCGAGAGCCGCGAGCACTCCGGTGATGATGGCCGGGAAAGTGGAGCTGACACCGCCGAGGCGGATCCGCTGAGTCTTCTTCCCGTCACGCATATCGGCTGCAAGCTGTGGGAGCGAATCGGCACGGCGTCGCAGCTCGAGCACTTCGGGATAGAGCCCGCGAGCCGCGGCAGTGGGGATGACTTCACGCGGCCTCCTCTCGAAGAGTTTCTCTCCCAAGTGCCGCTCCAAGGAGGCAACAGACTGGCTGACCGGCGACTGTGCCATGTGCAAGGACTTGGCAGCTTTCGTGAAGCTTCCTTCGGAGTACACAGCGAGGAAACAGCGCAACTGCTTGAGACTGACTTCGCTCATCGGCGCACTCCCGGACTACACGTGACACAAGCAACTGTGGTTGTGTTCATGACAGCCGAGTCTATGAATGCGATCCGGTCAAGGCAAGATGCAAATCAGATCAATTTACGAAAGTGCTAGACGAAAACCGTCTAGCACGAATCGCGTCGTTCTCATATATATCCCCATGTCACTACGGGTGCAGAGCACCTCTGTCGTCTTGGCGATCATACCCGTCAGGGGTATAGGGTGTGCGTGGCGGGTCCGCGAGCTGGGATGCCGTGAAATTGTCCCATCTTCCGCCGGGCGATCTCCGACGCGGCCGTCTCACAGAACCAGGAGACCACTTATGAAGAAGCTCTCACCGACCATCCGATTTGCGGCAGTCGTCGCAGCACTCGGGCTGGCATTGGCAGGCTGTTCGACCGTGAATGATGGCACTCAGGGATCCGACGGCGAAGGCTCCCACGGAAGTCACGAGTCCGCATCGAACGAATCCAGCGGATCCGATCACGAAGACGATTCAGGACACGAATCAGGCGGTCACGAAGGACACGCAGCCGATGGCGGCGACCCGCCCGAGGGAATCACGAAGGCCGCCGACCCCAAATTCGACGTCGGCGACACAGTCGTTCTCTCTGCCGATCACATGCCGGGGATGAAGGACGCCGAGGCAACCGTCTCCGGCGCGTTCGACACGACAACCTATTCGATCAGCTACACGCCGACCGACGGTGGAGGTCCGGTCAAGGACCACAAGTGGGTCGTCCACGAAGAGCTTGAGGACCCGAACAAAGCGCCGCTGAAGACGGGCGCGAAGGTCACCGTCAATGCCGACCATATGCCCGGTATGAAGGGCGCCGAGGCGACCATCGACTCAGCGACCGACGAGACCGTCTACATGGTCGACCTGAAGACAGATGAGATGGAGATGACGAACCACAAATGGGTCGTCGAAAGCGAGATGAAATCCGCTGAGTGACAGCGTGGTCTCACCAGGTCCGGCCGAATCGCGCGAGGCAGTGCCAGACCTTCTTGATCTGCTGCCCGTCGAGATCCCACGCCCGTCGGGCGCGCGCGACGTGGATGGGTCTCAGCTGCGCTGAGCTCCCCACACCCTCGGCGATCCGCTGCGCAAGCTCGACCACGTCCTGGCCCCGATACTCCGGATGCGCGGCGATTTGGGAGACCTCGGCGACATAACCCGGATGAGTCTCGACGGCGAGACCGCAGCGGTCCGCCGTCTCCAGCACCGCATGATCGTCGAAGCTGGGATCGATCACCAGCGCTTCGACGTCTTCGGGCACCTTCACCTCTCCGTGGATATGAGCCTCGATGTAGTGATCGAGACGGTCGCGGGACATACCGCGTCCTTGAGTAACAGCCGGGCCGCCGGCCGAATCGTCGCGACGAAAGTCGGCAATGAGTCCCATCCGGTCAGCGACGCCGAAGATTTCCGGGCCGAATGTGCTGTCCGGATAGGCAAAGGTCGCCCGAGCAAGAGTCTCCGGGCGAAGACGCAGGTGGGCCGACCCAAATCGAGGTGCCGGGCCATAGGGATCGCCGTCGAGGTCAAGAGCTCCATAGACCGGTCGATGCTGCACTTCCACATGGTCATAGGCTCCGCCGAATATCCTCTGCTCCCAGTGCCACCGGTCACCGCCGGGAAAGGCAGTCAGACCGCCGTTGCTCGTTCCCGTGACGAACTGGGACACATACCGCCCCTGAGCGAGAATCGACGCGAGCACTCCGGTCTCCGAGACAGCATCACCGGGATGGAAATGCAGTGCCACACGCGCACGGGATGGCAGATCCTGCCCTGCCGCGGAACGTGCTCGGACCCAGTCAAGCGCTGCTGAGACCGGGTCCGGAACCATCAGTCCTGCCCTTCTACGCGCCGTCTACTTCTGCCCAGGCAGCATCCCCGCGGCTTCGACGGCACTGCGGACGATCTCCTCCAGACCGAATTCGGCTTTCCAACTCAGCAGGGCCTGGATCCGGGAGACGTCGGCGACGAGGGCCGGCGGGTCTCCGGCGCGACGCTCGCCCATGTCGGGGACGATGTCACGGCCGGTCACCTCGGCGATGGTGTCGATGACTTCCTTCACCGACGCCCCGGTTCCGGTGCCGACGTTGAACACGGTCTCCGTGGTGCCGCCGGCCTTCATGTAGTCCAGCGCCGCGATATGGGCTTCGGCGAGGTCTTTGACGTGGACGTAGTCGCGGATGCAGGTGCCATCCGGGGTGGCGTAGTCGTCCCCGAAGATGATCGGCGCCTTGCCGTCGGCGAGTCGGCCGAGCACGATCGGGATGAGGTTCATGACCGCGGTGTCGGCGAGTTCGGGCCAACCTGCACCAGCGACATTGAAGTAGCGCAGCTTCACGGCATTGAACGTCGTTCCCCGCATCTGCGAGGCGGTGATCTGGTTGTCGATCATCCACTCGCCGATGAGCTTGGTCTGGCCGTAGGGGTTGATCGGACGGCAGGTGAGATCCTCAGGCACCATGTCGACATCGGGCATGCCGTAGGTCGCGGCCGAGGAGGAGAAGACGAGCGACTCGATGCCGGAGCGCTCTACGGCGGCGAGGATGTTCGTCAGGCCGCCGATGTTCTGCCGGTAGTACATGACCGGTTCTTCGACGGATTCGCCGACCTGCTTCTTCGCGGCGAAGTGGATGATCGAATCGACCTGGTGCTCCTCGATGGCGGCGGCGAGGCGGTCGGTCGCATCGGCTGCGGCCAGGTCGAGGTCAACGACGGGCAGACCATCGACTCGGGCCGCGATGCCTGTGGAGTAGTCGTCGACGACGAACACATCGTCACCGCGTTCGGTGAGCAGCCGCACCACGTGCGAACCGATGTAGCCTGCTCCTCCGGTCACCAGAACTGCCATTGACCGCGTCCTCCTTCATCTCGTCGACTCGAGCTCATCCGTCGAATCCTCGACATCAGAACATCTGCGATATCAGAATACGTGTTCGCCACACTGCCATCGACCCGACGACCTGAATGAGCCGTGTGGAAAGCGTCGGAATTCGCCGTCGCCCTGGCCAGACCGAACCGGCCCTGCCACAGTGGGAAAATGCATGCCCTCCTCATCTGCGATCCCGGTCCGCCGAGCCGGCGAGTGGCCTCGCTCAAGGACGAGTTCGCCGAACTCCTCCGACAGGATTTCGAGTCAGAGGTGACCGTCGACGTGTGCACTGAGGCGCTGCGTGTCCAGGCCGACCATCGGCTGGAGTTGTCGACCCTCGATGCGATCGTCGACCGCTTTCCCGCAGCGGACCTCGTCATCATGCTCACGGACATCCCGCGCCATACCCAGGGCAAACCGCTCATCGCCGAGGTCCTGCCGGACCGCAACATCGCTGTGATCTCCTGCCCCACCCTCGGCGCTGTGACGACGAAGCGCCGCCTGCTGAAGATCTATATGAGCTGCGTCAATCAGCTCCTGCCCGACGGCCATCTGCCCGCGAAGTCACGTCGCCTTCCTCGTTGGGGCCAGTGGTCGAGTCGGGCCGAATCGGGCCGCCGCACCCTCCACGCTCACACCTTCACCGGCGGGACTCGCCTCGTGCTGGGCATGACCATGGCCAACGAGCCGCTGCGGATGTCGCGCAAACTCTCCCGGGCCATGGCCGCAGCGGCAGCGACGGGTGCGTTCGGCATCTTCTACAGCTCCATCTGGCAGATGTCCCATCACCTCTCGACCGCCCGTCTCATCTCGATCGGTGCCATCGCCATCGCTGTCATGGTCGGTTGGCTGATCACGATCAATCGGCTCTGGGACCGTCCTGTCAATGAGCGCCTGGCTCAAGTCGTCTTCTACTACAACCTCTCCACCGTGCTCACACTCATCATCTGTGTCACCGGGCTCTATGCCTTGCTGGTCATCGGCATCCTCGCCGGTGGACTCATCGTCATCGACCCCGATTTCATGGCGCAGACGATCCACCGGCCCGAAGCCCGCTTGACGAACTACCTCGACATCGCGTGGCTGAGCGCCGCGATGGGCGTCGTAGCCGGCGCACTCGGGTCGAGCTTCGACAGCGACATCGACCTCAAGAACCTCACTCACGCCCAACGGCTGCGCTCCCGCGTCTACACCGCCCAGGACGAGGAGACCGGCACGGCCTGACGGGGGTTACGTCCCACCCCGGGCGGCGTTATGGTGGCAACAGACTCCGGATTCACCCGTAACCGGAGAGATTGGAGCAAGAATCATGACACAGTCAGTGACCGTTCCCGATCCCCACGGCTCAGAGAAGACCGCTCGCGAGAACGCCGAGAAGGGTTTCATCGCCTCTGATGCCCTGACCAAGAACCTCCAGACGGTTCTTGTCGACTTCATCGCGCTCAGCCTCACGGCCAAGCAGGCCCATTGGAATATCGTGGGCACGAACTTCCGTGACCTCCACCTCAACCTCGACGAGGTCACAGACGTGGCCCGTGCCGGCAGCGATGAGATCGCCGAGCGTATGAGGGCTCTCCACGCCTCCCCTGACGGTCGCCCTGCAGTGATCGCCGAACAGACCGGTCTGCCGGAGTTCCCGAACGGAGAGATCAGCACCCACGACGCCATCGATCACATGGTCGCGTCGATCGAAGCGACCGTGGCTTCGATGCGCGACTGCCATGACGAGGTCGACTCGGCGGATCCGACGACCGCCGACATCTTCCACAGCTATATCGCTCAGCTTGAGCAGCAGGCCTGGTTCATCAGCGCAGAGACCCGCACACCCAAGTGAGTCGCTGCGGCTGAGCAGCCACTCTGATCTTCGGGCCGCCTCCCCGTCCTCACGGTCGGGTAGGCGGCCCTTCGTCGTCGACGCCCGGCACCGTCATCGCTGGCCGTCGACGATGCCCACGAGGTGTTCGGCAATGGCCAGCGCCGAGGTGGCTCCCGGGGAGGGCGCGTTCCTGACGAACATCGTGGCTCCCGCCCGGTCGATGACGAAATCATCGACGAGTGTTCCGTCCCGATTCATCGCCTGGGCGCGGATTCCGCGGGTGGCGCGGTGACCGTCGGCCCCGGCGAGGGAGGGGACGTAGCGAGCCGCCTCGGCGACGAATCTCTCGATGGAGAGCACGCCTGGGAGTTCACGTACAGCGGTGGCCATATTGCCGGCGGCGAAGCGCCAGAATCCGGGGTCGGCGGCCACGCCCAGGGAATCGGGGATGTTGAGGCCGAGGCCTCGGTAGCCTTCGCGGGAGAAAGAGAGGAAGGCGTTGGGCCCGATCATCAGTCCGCCGTCGATGCGCCGGGTCACGTGGACGCCGAGGAAGGGATACTTCGGGTCGGGTACGGGGTAGATGAGTCCCTTGACGGCATCGCTGTGTGCGGCATCGAGGATGAAGTATTGGCCGAAGAAGGGCACCACGGTCGGTGTGCGGGCCTGTCCGGAGCGGGCGGCGAGGCGGTCGGATTGGAGCCCGGCGCAGACGATGACGTGGTCGTATTCCTGGGCATCGACCGGCGTGCGGACGATGGCAGTGTCACGGGCGGTGGAGCCGCCTCGGTGATCGACGGACTTCACCGGGGTGGAGAAGCGCACGCGGCCGCCGTGGGCGCGGAAGTCGGCGACGAGAGCGTCGGTGAGTCCGGAGTAGTCGATGATTGCGGTGTGGGGTGAGTGAAGTGCTGCGAGGCCTTCGGCGTTCGGTTCGATTTCGCGCAGGCCATCGCGCTCGAGCAGAGCGATGTCGGGCACACCGTTGGCCCGGGCGCGGTCGTGGATGGCGTGGAGGCGATCGACTTCGACATCGTCGGTGGCGACGACGACCTTGCCGCATTCGTCATAGGCGACTCCGTGCTCCTGGGCGAAGTCGCGGATGATGTCGACGCCGCGGCGGCACAGGGTGGCCTTGAGGCTGCCGGGTTCGTAATAGAGACCGGCGTGGACCACTCCGGAGTTGTGGCCGGTCTGGTGGGCTGCCGGACGGTCCTCCTTTTCGAAGAGGGTGACGTCGGCTCGGTCGTGGCGAGTGAGGATCTCGCGGGCGACCGCGGCTCCGATGATGCCAGCTCCGATGACGGCCCACCGTGGTGTCTTCGCCATGCCTCAACTCCTTCGCTGATCCTCGTCGTTCCTGCCGGTTGAGTCGACTGTAGATGTTGGCAAGGCGGCAGGAGTCGCTCGTCCACACCGCGGAAGCGTGACCTTGCGGGTCACCGCTTGGTCACGGACCGACATCGAGGCCAGACTTCTGTGTCCCAACCCGTGACAATAAGGTGCTGTCTCAGTGACTCGACTATGACTGTGACACTTTCCGAGTCGGGGGCACCACTCTGAGACCACAAGTCGACCACCTTGGGTTTTAATGACTACGGCAGACAGGAGCTCCGCCACTTCCACTACCCGCAACGAGCACTTGAATCTACCTGGGCGTAACTATAACGACGAGGTAACTTTTCCTGTGATTTACTGATTACTTTTTGATTACTCCGTAATGTTGTGAGCGATCTGCCAGGAAACTGCCCGTTTCCGTCCAGGCCGTGCTTGGAAGTGATCAGAATCCGAACGATGTGGAGAATCATGAGAAAACTGAGAGGCCGGCCCGGAACCGGTCGGAAGATCGCGGTGGGGTCTGTCGCCGCGGCGACGGCAGTGGGTCTGACACTGCTGACAACGTCGCCAGGTGCTGCCGACGAGCAGAATCCGAATGAAGATTCAGAAGCCTACGGACAGCTGATCGACGCCGACATCCTGGGCGCCGACGCGCTCGACGCCCTGTCGGCGTACAGCAGCTCTCCGGCCAGCACGGATGCGGACAGCACGCCGATCAACGCCGAGGTGCTCCAGGCCATCGGAGTCGAACTCCCCGGAATCGGCATCCCGCTGATCAGCAACGAGGGCGGCGACGGTCTCCTTGAGCTCGGTGAGGGCGGAGCGCTCAATGCCTATGGGCACGCTCCTGCCTACAACGACGCCACGGCCAGTGCCGGTGCCGTCGGGGCAGACGGCGGACTCAACCTCGATGACATCAACAACGGTGATTACGGCAACGCCAAGGTCGACCTGACCTCGGTGCTCGGCCAGCTCAACCTCGACGGCGTCACCGATCAGATCGTCGATGAACTCAGCCTCGAACTCGGCGCGATCGCGTCGACCGCCAACAGCAACGGCGAAGCCGATGACTCCGAGTACGCCGTCGCCGATGGCATCCTCACGGTCTCCAGCCCCGCTGTGAGCGACCTCTCGGGCGCTCTCGAAGAGGTCGTTGACGGTGCAGGCGGCACGCTCGAAGAGGTCATCGGCGACGAGGGTCTGGTCAGCGCCCTCACCGGTGTCGGCGTGGACGTCAATGTCGGACTCGCATCAATCACGGTCGGTGGCGACGATGCTCAGGTGTCCGTCGAGGTTCGCGATGCACTGAATAGCGTTGTCGAGAATGTCATCAAGGAGAAGCTCGCGGACGATGCAGGCATCGTCTCGATCGATCTCGCCAACGGCGACATCAAGATCGACCTCGCGAAGATCGTCAAGGGCGGCGACGCCTCTGACCTCAACGGCCTCGACCCGAACACCCAGGTGCTCACCTCTGACACGATCTCGAAGATCACCGATGCCGTGGCCGATGCGCTTGGCGCATTGTCCGGCAAGGTTAATGACACCGTGTCCGATGCGCTCAACGACGTGCACCTTGTCATCGATCTGCCGGCGAACATCTCGCTGTTGGGCGGCAGCGCGGCAAGCGGAGCGATCAACGTGGACGCCACTCTTGGACAGCTGGCAGGCACGGACGATTCTGAACCGACAATCACGACCGACCTCGATCTGCTTGGCATTCCGGTCGGCTCCGTGCTCAATGCGATCACCGATCCACTGATCAGCTCCCTGCTGGGCATCACCAAGCCCCTCATCGGCGGAATCCTTGATTCCACGGCCGAGCAGGTCGCCGGCGGCGTCACAGGTATCGTCAACCCGCTGCTCGACTCGCTCGACCCGGTCTTCAAGGCACTCAACCAGGTCGTCGATCTCACGATCAACGAGCAGCCGACTGCAAAGGATCCGGCAGAAGAGAGCCAGGTCAAGGGCTCCAATGGACCCGGCTTCACCGTCAGTGCGGTGAGCCTGGAACTGCTCCCGGCCGCCGATGCCATCGACATCAACCTGGCCTCGTCTTCGGTCCGTGCGACTGACGAAGCACCGGAAGAACCGGGCGATGACGATGTGAACGCGAACGCAGCGGCTGCGGCATCGGCTTCGGCCGACGCCGATGGTGACAACAACCCGGCCGCCCAGGCTGCATCCGAGGCAGCTGCCGACAACAATGCCGACAACACGGCATCGGCAGCAGCTGACGAGAATGCTGAAGCAGCCGCAGAGTCGGCAGCGACCGAGGACGCCTCATCGGAGGCCTCGGCCGATTCGACAACGGATGAGAATGCTTCGTCGACGGCAGCCTCACAGGCCGCTGCACAGGCAGACAACACCGATGACACGAATGCCGAAGCGTCGACGGCCTCGGATGCCAACTCCGCAGCCGCTTCGGAAGCCGCTTCCACCGCTGATTCCTCGAACGAGGCATCTGCAGAGGCAGCAGCCGAGTCTGACGCAAGCGCAGCTGCGGACCCCGATGCTGCCAATGACGCAGACGCGAATGCCAACGTGAACGCAGCCGCTTCGGCCTCGGCTTCGGCCAACGCCGATGACGACAACAACGCGGCAGCCGAGGCAGCAGCAGTGGCAGCCGCCGATAACGATGCCAACAACACGGCATCGGCAGCAGCCGACGAGAACGCCGAAGCAGCCGCAGAATCGGCCGCCAACGAAGAGGCCTCCTCGGAGACCTCGGCGGACGCGACCTCGGATCCGAACGCCTCGGCGCAGCAGGCGGCCAACGCCGCCGCGAACGCCGACAACTCGGACTCGACGAACGCTGATGCTTCGGCCGCTGCTGATGCCGATCCGGCAGCAGCTGCATCCGCAGCCTCGACCGCGGACTCTTCCTCGGAAGCTTCAGCCAACGCAGCGGCTGACGCCGACGGCGGGGACGAAGCCACGGCCACCGATTCGGACGATTCGGATGCGAATGCCAATGTGAACGCTGCCGCATCGGCCTCGGCTTCTGCCAACGCCGATGACAACAGCAACGCAGTCGCCGAGGCAGCCGCTCAGGCGGCAGCCGACAACGATGCCGACAACACGGCATCGGCAGCAGCTGACGTGAATGCCGAAGCGGCCGCTCAGGCAGCAGCCAACGAAGAGGCCTCCTCGGAGACCTCGGCGGACGCAACATCGGATCCGAACGCCTCGGCACAGCAGGCAGCCAACGCCGCTGCAAACGCCGACAATGAGGATGACAAAAACGCTCAGGCTTCGGCCGCAGCCAACGCCGACGCCGGTGCCGCCGCTTCGGCAGCATCGACAGCGGATTCCTCATCCGAGGCTTCCGCTACCGCTGCCGCAGACGGCGACGAGGCTGACGCTGCCGCTGAAGGCGCAGAGGCGAATGCCTCCACCGACGGCGACGAGGCCAATGCCTCGGCCGACGGTGACGAAGCGAACGCTTCGGCCGACGGTGACGAAGCCAGCGCTTCGGCCGATTCTGAGAAGGCCGCCTCGGCGAACTCCTCGGCATCGGCTGATTCGGATCAGGCCGCATCGGCCAACGCCGGAACCTCGGCGAACGCCAATGCCGGATCCGGTGCCAACGCCTCGGCCGGTTCGAGCACCAACGCCTCCGGCAGCAGCGCCGGCGGAGACCTTCCGCGGACGGGCGCCGACGGCGTCCCGGCCATGATCGGATTCGCCGCACTGCTCCTCGCCGGTGGCGCCGCAGCGGTGTGGGCAACCCGCCGCTACCGCGCCTCGGCAGGCAAGCACTGAGGTTAACCGGACTCAGCGTTCGGGCCCATCACCCGAACGCTGAGTCCGGCTCGGCCCACCAGCTGAGCAGCGAACGCTGAACAGAACGAACGGCGGGATCGAAGAGAGATCTTCGGTCCCGCCGTTCGTATGCCAAGCAAAACCCCTACAACCCGCGCCCGGCCTCCCACGGCTCCTCGGAGGCTCCAGTGATGAGCGCATTGACAGACATCGCCTGCGCATCGGTGAACGAGGCGATGTAGTCCACGACCGCTCGCGCCCGGCCCCGCCGGACGATCGCCGCCGCACCCTCCTCGCCCAGTGCGGCAGGATTGCGCGCGTAGAGGTCCTGGTACTCCTGCGTCGACGCCTCGACGGAATCGACGAGACGCCGGGGAATCCGCGTCGCCTCATCCGGGTCGAGCAGCCATTCGTGGAACCCCTCAACCAGCGACGCGATGATCCGCGTCTGCCCGCGCTGATAGACCGCCAAGTCAGACCGCTCGAGCACGAACTTCGCATGCACGAACTTCAGCACCACGACGTCATGCCACGCCTCCTGGCTCAGCCGCACATGCCCGCTGCGGATGTGCGGATCCGGATCGACGACGATCGAGGCCTGCAGCCGATCGATCCACCGCCGCGTGAACCCGGTGACCGCCCGATCCGCCTCGAGTCCCCCATCGTAGGGAACCGCGAGCAGCCCCTCGACGAGGTCCCGATTGATCCGTTCGACCGAATCCCGAAACGCCTCCTCGGACGCGATCCACGGGTCTTTCTCCCCGATGTGCCGCCGGATAGCCTCGAGCGCATGCCCCGGCCGGCGCCTGTCCAGGTCGGCATCATCCAACGTCGCCAAGTCCCGACAGTCACGCAGCCATCGCCCCAGTTCAGCCGACACCGCCGTGTACTGCAGCACGTTCGACCGGTAGAAATCGTCGAGGTCGTGCACCGCATACGCGATATCGTCGGCGACATCCATCACCGCACACTCGAGCGTCTGCTGATACCGACCGATCGCCGGGAACGCGGAGAGCACCTCCGCCATCTCGTCGACCTCGGTGACATAGGCGGAATATTTCATCGCGCCCTCGGTCACTTCGTCGCCGACCCCGCGCGGCATCCGCGCCGCCGAGTCCGCCCGATCACCGCTCCACTCCCCGCGCTCCCACGGATACTTCAGCACCGCCGCCCTGACCGCCCGCGTGAGGTTGAGCCCCCGAGCCGTAGCCTCACAGCTGTCGAGCGCGGTGAGGATCCGAAACGTCTGCGCATTGCCCTCGAATCCATCATCAAGGCGCAGCACCTGCCGCGACACCCGGTCGAGCTCCTTCTCGCCGAGGTGGCCGAACGGCGGGTGCCCCAGATCGTGGGCGGCCGCTGCCGCCTGCACGACCACCGGATCACACCCGCCGAGGCGGCCCACGACTTCCCGTGTCCGCTCATCGGCGTTGTTGAGCGTGATCGCGATCGACCGAGCCACCGCGGAGACCTTGAGCGAATGGGTCAGCCGGTTGTGGATGACCGTGCCGGATCCGGCCTGCGGGATCACCTGGGTGACCGAGGCCAGCCGAGAGAAGAACGGGGAGAACCGGATCCGTTCGATGTCGACGCGGAACTCGTCCTCTCCAGGACGAGCCTCCTCGGCGACATTGCGATCGCGTCCGCCGTCGGTGTGCCATTTGAGACGTTCCATCCACCCAGACTACCGATTCTGGTCCCGCCAGACCCTCTATTGCTACCTGACGGCGGCCCAGCAACCTTGCGCGAGGTTGCTGGGCCGCCGTCAGGTAGCAAAGGGGATCATTGAGACTCTTGTCACACTGGCGTATGGTCAGAAGACCTATAGGAGGTGGTCACGATGACCGGAGTCAATGAGGATTTCTACCAGCCGGCGACCCAACCCGGCGACATCGTCGAAGTCAAGGACGAAGAGACCGGCGAGATGGTCAAACACATCATCTACCTCGACGAATTCGGCAACGGCACGAAGACGCGGCCGCTGACCGACGAGGAACTCGACGACCTCGACAACGCCCCCGAGAGCTGAATCCGAACCAGCGCTTCCCCGACACAGCGACCACCGCGGACACCGGATCACCGGTGTCCGCGGTAATGGTTCACGAGACCTGCCGCACCGCTTGACGCGGCAGCTCGACCAGCCGACTCAGTCGTCCGAGGTCAGACCCATGCGCGCAAACAGCCGTGCGGCGGTGGCGCGAGAACTCTGTTTGACCACCTGCCCGAGCTCTGGGTCCCCGCCCAGCAGCGATTCCGCGAGGCCTTTGGCCTGTGCAAACGCGATGTGGGCCGGCAGCGGCGGCGTGTTGCGGTCGCAGCGGACGTCGAGGACGACCGGCCGGTCGGCGGCGAATGCTTGGTCGAAGGCCGCGTCGATGTCCTCCGGGTCGTCGACGGCGATGCCTCTGAGTCCGAGCAGCTCCGCGTAGCCCGCGTAGTCCATCGACTCGACCAGTTGGGCCGTATCCCACCTGGGGTCACCGGCCTCCCGCATCTCCCAGGACACCTGGTTGAGGTCCCCGTTGTTGATGACGAGGACGACGAAGGTGGAGTTCGACCATTCCTGCCAGTGGCGCTTGACGTTGAGCAGCCCGTTCATGCCCATCATCTGGAAGGCTCCGTCGCCGATGGTGCACACCACCGGACGGTCGGGATGCGCGAACTTGCCGGCCAGCGCATAGGGCATCGCGGCGAGCATCGAGGCCATCCGACCCGAGAGGTTGCCCATCTGGTTCGGTCCCAATTCGATGTGGAAGCCGTACCAGTCGGCGGTGCTCCCGGCGTCACAGGTGATGATCGCGTTCTCGGGCAGACGTTCGTTGAGGGAGACGAAGACGCGGCGGGGGTTGATCGGATCGGCTTCGGTCTGCGCGACCCACGTGTTCTCCTTCGTCCAGTCCCGGTTCTCCTCGGCGATCTTCTCCTGCCATTCGGTCTGATGCTGGGTCAGGTGCGGCTGCAGGGCCGCCAGGGTGGTCTTCGCATCTCCCCACAGGTTGACTTCGGTGGGATAGCGGATGCCCAGGTGACGCGGTGAGAGATCGACCTGCACGGCCCGGGCCTGCCCGGTCGGCGGCATGAACTCGCCGTAGGGGTAGTTCGTGCCGACCATGAGCAGGGTGTCGCATTTCTACATCATGTCGTAGCTCGGACGCGATCCCAGCAGTCCCAGCTGCTGGGTGTGGTATCCGACGTCTCCCGGCACCACCTGTTTGCCCAGGAGCGTGGTGATGACACCGGCACCGAGACGTTCGGCGGCGCTGATGACCTCATCGGTCGCCCCTATCGCGCCCTGCCCGACGAGCATGGCGACCTTCTGGCCGCTGTTGAGGACTTCGGCCGCGCGGGCGAGCGCGTCGTCGTCTGGTCGCAGGCGGTCCTCGGCGTAGCCGATACCCGTGCGGGAGACGAAATGCTCGACCGAAGGTTCTTCCATATCCATGGTCTGCACGTCGGCGGGGAGGATGACCACGGCAGGTCCGCGGTAGGCCTTGGCCATGCGCACGGCCTTGTCGACGACGAGCTGGGCGTGCATCGGTGTGGTCACGGTCTGCACGAACACCGCCGCGTCGGCGAAGAGTCGTTCGAGGTTGATCTCCTGTTGGAATTCGGAGTTCAGCGACACCCGCGCCTGCTGGCCGACGATGGCGACGACGGGCGCGTTGTCGCCTTTGGCATCATAGAGGCCGTTCATGAGATGGATGGCTCCGGGACCCGAAGTCGAGACGCACACGCCCACGTTCCCGGTGAATTTCGCGTGGGCGGTGGCCATGAACGCGGCCTCCTCCTCATGGGTGGGACGCACATAGGCGAAGTCCTTGCCCTCATCCTGTGCTCGGCCCATGGCTCCATCGAAGCCGCCGATGCCATCGCCCGGGTATCCGTACCACTGGTGCAGATCCCAGGCGATGAGTCGATCGATGATGAAGTCGCTGACGGACGTCGCCATGGGGGTTCTCCTCAGGAAGTCTCGATGTCGAATGTGCCGTAGCCGACCTGATGTCAGGTGACCGGACCTGGCCCTCCAGGCTTGTCCTCGCCATTCCACCTGTCAAGACCTTGACCTGCCGGCTTCCAGGCCTCACCAACCATCGCCGCGGCGTCAGGAGGCATGGGAGTCGTGCCGACGACAGCACGTCGCGAGATCATCTCTTCGACAGCTGCAGCCTCACCACTTGGCGCGCACGGTCTCCGTGGGTCCGTCGACCTCGGTGAACCCGGCGTCGACGACGCTAACCTGCTGTTCATTCGCCGCCCATGCTTCTTTCGTTGCGGTCTGCACACGCAGGTTGAAGCCCGAAGCGCGCCAACGCTCACGCACCCTGTCGGGCATCTGCTCATACGCGAGCTGTGCGGCGTGACCGCATTGGGCGGCGGCCTTGCCCGTCGTCAGCGTCAGCTCGGGTGAGAGTTCGATGGTCACGACCGCCTCGGCGGCGGGGATCGACGATTCTCCCTCATCGGGGAATTCGGTGCCGCCGACCTGAAGCTTCTTGAGCTCATGCGGCAGCGGTTCGACGGGTCCGGGCACGAACACGGACGCCTCGGCGGGGGCGAAGTCATCCGTGCCGCCGAAGGTCACGCTCACGCTGCCCAGCGCCCGTGCATCTTCGAGCTTCTTCCCGTCACCGCGGCGCACGACCTTGCGGATGGCTCCGTCGCGCCAGTAGGCGACGGCGTCGTGCCACTCCCCGCCGGGCTGGGTGCGCGGATCGTCGAGGAAGGTCACGACGGCTCGGGAGGTGGCTTCGAGGACGTCGATGTGGCGGGCGATGGCGGTCTTCGACCGGCGCACGACGATGGGCAGGGACCAGGGAACCTCGTGGTCGGTCTCGTGTCGGCGCATGTGTTCGGTGCGCAAGTGTTCTGCGTGCATCGATTCGGTCAAGGGCTCGCTCCTGGTGTGTCCGTCGCTTCCTCAGACGGCGCGGCCAGATGGCCACGCACGTCCACAGTATTAACAGCCTTGGGCACGGGATATTCCGCGGGCAGCCGCCGGATAAATCAGGCAACCTGTACGCGTTCGTCACCGATCACATATTCGAGCGCAAGACCACCACCGACGGCTTCGAGGTATCTCCGGACCGTGCCTACCTTGGCATTGTCGAGTTCGCCGTGTTCGATCTTCGAGACCTGCCGCTGGGACACCCCGATCCGATCTGCGAGCTCCTGTTGAGTCAGGCCCGCGTCCTCTCGTAGTTCGCGCAGTCGGTACGCCCGAACCTCAGCGAGCATTCGGTCCTTATGTGCTTCAACCGACGCCCGGTTCACGGGATGCTCAGCGAGAAAGTCTTCGAGACTCATAGCCATGGTGCTCACTTCCTTTCATTGCGCGTAGGTCATGAGGCAGTCCGTCTTCCACGCCCCACATCGATCATAGAACCTGTAGGTTCTAAATGGAAGGTCGCTAGACTGGGTGAAACAGCCGCTGACCAGGAAAGAGGCCGATGATTCCGGGCGTGACCGTCGACTCCGAGCTCACCGAAGAGCTGCTCGCCACGATTCCCGCCGACATTGTCGAGGCGATGTCGCCGCAGATGCGCGAAGTCCTGTCCATCCAGGCTGCGCGGGCCGAAAAATGTCGGGCGATCGGCGAAGAGGCCGCGCAGGCCGCCGATTGCCAGCGCCCGGCCGACTGCAATGGCTCAGCCGAAAGCGACATCCCAGCCGACCGCGACACCCTGGCCAAGCGCGCCGAATACCGTGCCGAACGGTCCGTGTGGAACGAGGGCGGGCCGATCATGGCCCGCACCGACGATCGACACATCCGTGCCGCCGGCGTCAACGTTCCCATCCGCATCCACCGCCCCACCGCCGAGGCGGTCCTGCCCGGCATCGTGTTCCTCCACGGCGGCGGGTACAGCGTCGGCGACCTCGATACGCATGATCGGATCATGCGGGTCCTCGCCGAGGCGGCCGGCTGCGCCGTCATCGGCGTCGACTATTCCCTCTCCCCCGAGGCGACCTACCCGCAGGCCCTCCACGAATGCGCAGCGATCATCGACCACCTGGCCCGCCACGGTCACGAGTACGGCATCGACGGTACACGGCTGGCCGTGGCAGGCGATTCGGCCGGGGCCGGTCTCACCTTGGGTGCGGCACTGCTGCTGCGCGACGAACCCGAAGTCGTGGCGGCAGACCCTGAGAGCTTTGCGGCTCTGCGCGCCCTCATCTCGATCTACGGCGGCCACGGGCTCATCGATTCCGCCAGCCGCAGGCTCTTCGGCGGCGACTGGGACGGAATGGGAGCCAACGACCTCAACAACCTCATGGGCGAATACTTCGCCGAACCCGACGAGGCGGAGTCTCCCTACGTCGCACACCTCACCGCCGATCTGTCCGGTCTGCCTCCGGTGTTCGTCGTGGCCGCCGGACTCGACCCGCTGCGCGACGACAGCCGCGCCCTGGCCAGGACTTTGGAGCGAGCGGGCAACGATGTCGAGTTCGAGGAGTACACGCATGTGCTCCACTCGTTCCTCCACTTCGGGCGCATCCTCGACGACACGAACACGGTGCTGCACAATGCCGCCGCGTTCGCGTCGAAACTCCTCGATCAACGCGGACAGGGCTGAGAGGGCACGGTCAGCGGCCCGGAAACTGACTCTCCGGCCCAGGGCCGCTGTGGCTGCTTTCAGCAGTGCGCCGGCGGCTGTCTCCGCTCGAATCGCCGGCACTCGCCGGAAGTCGGAACATCCCGTCAGCGGGCCTGTCGGACTGTCGTTGACGCTCACGTTCGATCTCGGCATCGAACTCAGCGCCGAGGAGCAGCGAGAGGTTGACGATCCACACCCAGGCGAGCCCCACGATCACACCCCCGATCGATCCATAGGTGACGTTGTAGCTGCTGAAGTTGTTGATGTAGAGCACGAAGCAGGCCGACACGGCAAGCAGCACGAGCAGAGCGATGAACGCACCGAGGCTGGCCCACCGGAACTTCGGCTGCCTGACGTTCGGGGTCACGTAGTAGAGCAGGGCGATGAGCAGCATGACGAAGAAGACGAAGACCGGCCATCTGACCACGTTCCAGATCAGCAGTGCCGTGGGGCCCATACCGATGAATTCGCCGAGCGTTTCGGCGATGGAACCGGACAGCACGAGAAGCAGCCCCAGAGTGGCCAGAACGATGAGCGTGACCAGGGTCATCAGAAGCATGAGCGGCTTGAGCTTCCAATACGGCCGACTCTCCTCGACCCTGTAGACAGCATTCAAGGCACGGCCGAATGCGCCGATGTATTTCGACGACGACCAGATCGCCAGCAGCAAGCTGCCGATGAGGGTGGCTCCGGCCGAGGACGCCTTGGTGAGTTCGACGATGAATGGACGGATCGACGTGGCTGCCTCGGCCGAAACATCGTGGACCAAGGAGAGCACCGCCTTCGTGGTCGACTCGGCTTCCCCGACCACGCCGAGCAGCGACACCATGGCGAGAATGGCCGGTGCGGCAGAGAGCAGAGCGTAGAAGCTCAAGCCAGCTGCTCTGTCGAGGCATTCGTCTTCGAGCAGACGGCGAAGAGCGCCCTTGACGATCCGCACTCGATTCAGCCGTGGCGAGACCCGTCTCATCACGTTCCCACTCTGTAATCTTTGGCCGCGTGGATCATCGCATTGAGAGTCGCGATGACCGGCACTGAGAAGAAGGCCCCGGCGATGCCTGCGACCGCGGCTCCCGCTGTCACTCCGAGGATCACCGCCAGAGGGTGGATCTTCACTGTGGGGCCTGTCAGCCACGGCTGCAGGACGTGGCTTTCGAGCTGCTGAACGACAATGACGATCCCGAGCATGATGAGGCCGTGCACCCAGCCGTTGAAGAGCAGCGCCAAGCCCACCGCGACTGCGCCGCCCACGATCGCACCGACGAACGGCACGAAAGCGCCGAGGAAGACAACCATGGCGATCGGCACCGCCAAGGGGACGCCGAGGATCAGCGCGCCCACGCCGATCCCGACAGCGTCGCTGGCCGCGACCACGAGCTGGATCCGAATGAAGTTCGACAGCGTCTTCCACCCGGCCTCGCCGGCCGCGGAGATCCGCGCATGTGCCTTCTTCGGCCAGACGTTGACGACCCAGGCCCAGATGCCCCGTCCGTCGATGAGCGCGAAGAGGGTGACGAACAGGATGATGATGACGCCTTCGACGACATGGGCCGCCGTCGTGCCCACTTCGGCGGCACCGGAGCCGAGACCGGCCGCGTTGTCCTGCAGCCACTTCCCCGAGGAGTCGATGGTTTCGTTGAGTTTGGCTTCGGTGAGTCCGAACGGCTGCGTGGCCAAGAGCTGCTTCGCCGCGTCCAGCGTCGTCGCGACCTGCTTTTGGATCTCAGGTATCTCACTTCTGACTTGGAAGGTGATGAGCAGGACGAGTCCGGCCAATAGGCCGAGGACGACGACCCAGACGGTCACCACCGCCAGCCATTTCGGCCACCGGTGTCGTTGCAGGAACGTCGACATGGGGACCAGAAGCGCAGAAAGGACGAGTCCGGCCAGAAACGGGACGACTATCTGGGCGACCTGCAGAGCGACGAAGACCGCGACCGTGATCCCCGCGATGATCACCAACAGGTATCCGGTGAAGCGGGCACCGAGTTTGAGGCCCTCGGGAATCGGGTCATCGCGAGGCGGAGTCGCGTTCGACGAACCTTCTGTCATGCACCAACACTAATGCCGCGAGGCACACAGTGGGTGGACCGTTCTGTTCTGGTCCGAATCCGGTCAGCCGATTCCGGTCAGCCGACTCCGAGGGAAATCCGACGAAGCACTGAAACAGAATCACTACAGTGTGCCGATGACCAGAATGCGACGTTGGCCCTACACCTTTGCCATGGCGCTGTCCCTGCTCGTCGGAGCGGCCGCCGTGATCTCATCCCTCTGTCTCGATCTCCCGCTGCGTGACCCCGACGGGTTCCTCGGACCCTCCTACATCCGGTTGCCCCTGCTGGTTCTCGGGTTCATCGGCGGCGGGGTCATCGTCGAGGCGGTGAGACAGAGCGGGTGGCGGAACCTGCCTGCCACCCTCGTCGATGTGGCCAAGAAGGAGTGGAACTCCCATCGCGTGCTGTGCATCGGTGCCGGACTGCTGAGCTTCTACGTCTGCTACGTCGCCTACCGCAATCTCAAGAGCGTGCTGCCCGTCGTCCGTGACGGCACGCTCTACGACCGGCAGCTGCTGCACCTTGACTACTGGCTCGCCGGCGGCCACAATCCGGCAGTGGTGCTCCACGATCTGCTCGGCACCGATATCGCGGCGAGCCTGCTCTCGATCGCCTACCTCGCGTATCTTCCGCTCATCCCGATCAGCCTCGGCGCGGTCCTCGTCCTCAGTCGCAACCATGCAATCGGCGCGTGGTATGCCACGACTCTGTGCCTCAATTGGGTCTTCGGTGTCATCAGCTACTACCTCCTGCCGTCGGTCGGGCCTGCCTTCAGCAATCCCGAAGCCTATCGGGCGCTGCCCGACACCGGGGTCAGTCAGCTCCAGGACTCTCTGTTCTCCACTCGCCTCGACTACCTCAGCAACCCCTTCGGCAGCGACTCCATCCAAGGGGTGGCCGCATTCGCATCGCTGCACGTCTCGGTCACCTTCGCCGCCGCACTGTTCATGACACGGACACAGCAGAAGCCGGCGATCAGAGCGATGACCTGGATCTTCTTCGGCGTCACGATCATCGCCACTCTCTACTTCGGCTGGCACTACCTCCTCGACGACATCGCCGGCGTGGTCATCGGGTGGGCCTCGGTGACGCTGGCGGGGTGGGTCACCGGTCATCGCCGAGCACGTCAGCGGCCGGTCGGCCTCGCCGCCGATCCCCATCGTGCGGTGACCGACCCGGTCGCCGAGCCCGATCGTGAGGTGACCGTTCCGGTCCCCGTCCGTGGGGTCACTAACCAGGCACTCGAAGCAACCGATCCCGATCCCGAAACGGCCGAACCTGTGCTCGAAACGACCGACACCACTCCCCGATAGCGTTGAGAAGCCCTATCCGAGCACGACCCCGTCGCATCTCAACACGAATTCAGCGCCAAGGTTCGAAGCTCCCCGCGCGATCCGCAGCCGCAGTTCCGATGGACTGTGCACTGGTGGCGATGCCGAAGTCCGCGGCCGCCCTCTTTACCGAGGTAGCTCTTGACCGGTCATTCGACCGTCAGGCCACGCCCGTCGCCGCCTTTCCGCCGATACGGTTCGCCAACGTGATCGGGATGATCGACACGATGACGAGGAAAGTCGCGATGACGTTGACGATCGGGGCCTGATTCGGTCGGAACATATTGTCGAAGATCCAGATCGGCAGAGTCTGCACCCCGGTACCGGCAGTGAACTGAGTGACGATGATTTCGTCGAAAGAGAGCCCGAATGCCAGCAGACCGCCGGCCAGCAGTGCGCTTCTCAGCTGAGGGAAGGTGACCAGCCTGAACGTGGTGAAGGCGTCGGCACCCAGGTCCATGGCCGCATCCCTGAGGTTGCCGGACATCCTGCGCATGCGCGCGAATACGTTGTTGTAGATCGTGACGATGCAGAAGGTCGCGTGAGCCACGATCACCGTCATCAGCCCCAATCGCATGCCCAACATCGTGGTGAAGGCGTTGTTCAATGCGATACCGGTGATGATTCCGGGCAGCGCGATTGGCAGGACGATGAGGAGGTTGACTCCTTCTTTTCCGAAGAATTCGAACCGGTCGAGCGCCAAGGAGGCGAGCGTCCCCAGGACGAGAGCAATGACGGTGGCGCATGCCGCGACCACCAGGCTGGTACCCAACGCTGACAGAGCCCCCTTGTCGCTGAATGCTCTGATCCACCACTCGAAGGTGAAGGACTGCGGGGGCCACCCCAGTGACTGACTGGCGTTGAATGAGTTGATGACGACGATGATCAGAGGAATGTAGACGAACGCCAAGACGGCGCAGACGATCACACTGAGTACGGCTTTGACCGGTGTGGGAATACGCATGGGATCTCCTACAGATTCTTCAGGGCGCCGGTTCGGCGAACTGCAGTGAGGTAGATGACGATGACGACGATCGGAATGAATGCGGTTGCAGCAGCCAGCGGCATATTCCCTCCGGTTCCGACGTTGGCATAGATCAGGGTTCCCAGCAGCTGCTGGGAGCCGCCGACGATCTGCACGGCGATATAGTCACCCAGGGTCAACGAGAACGAGAAGATCGAACCGGCGATGACAGAGGGCCATACCAGAGGGACGATGACCGCGGTGAACGTCTTCCAGCCCTTTGCCCCGAGGTCGCCTGCCGCCTCGATGAGGTTGTCGGGAATCCGCTCGAACCCGGTATAGACGGGCATCACGACGTATGGCAACCAGATATAGGACATCGTGATGATCGTTGCGATCAGCCCCAGGCCGGGCGAGATCCCCAATGAGTCAAGGAGCCCGTGCGGCGAGACGATGGTTCGCCAGGCATAAGCCTTGACCAGATAGGCGGCCCACAGCGGCATGAGGAACGCGACGACGAGCGCTCCGCGCAGCCGTGGGCCGGCTACCTTGGACATGAAGTATCCGACCGGCAGGGCGATGACCACATCGATGATCGTGACGGATACTGCAATGATGAGCGTCCTCACCGTCACTGCCCGATAGAGCGCTTCGGTGAAGACCGCCGTGAAATTGCCCAGGGTCCAGTCCTGGACGACCTGCCCGGTGAAGCTGTCCGTCGACCAGAAAGCGGTCACCAGCAGCAATAGCAGGGAGACGATGTAGATGAGGACGAGCCAGGCCAGCGGTGCCGCAAGCAGGGCAGTCAGAGACAGCTTTCGATGTGTTGCGAAGAAGCTCGAAAGTCGACGTGACGCTGTCATGGGCGGAGCGGGGAGCCGCCCTTCAGCTCTGCTGGTCTGACTCATTGTCAATCACCCCTTGATCTGCTGCCAGGCTTTGGTCCAGGCGGAGTAGTCGGTGCATTTGACGTCGGTGCGTCCGTCCAGGCACTCCGTCACCGGTGTCGTCCAGTACCAGATGCCTTCCGCGTACTTCTTGTCGCCGGCATGGTAGTTGTCGCAGAAGTTCGGATCTTTGGCCTCCTCGCAGGCTCCTGGATTGTTCGGCGCCTCACCGAAGTATTCGGTGGCAGCGGCCGAGCCCTTTGCGCTGGTCATGTAGTCGAGCCACTTGTACGAACACGTCGGATGCTCCGTCTTCGACGAGATCATCCAGGTGTCGCTCCACCCCGTCGTCCCCTCATCGGGAACGACCGAGCCGAACTTCTTCGGATCGAGTTCGTTCATCGTCACCTGCCAGCCGGTGCCAGCGACGACCGAGCCGTTCTCGAACCCTTGCAGAGACTTCAGATAGTCGGACCAGTACTCAGCCACATTGGGCTTCTGTTTCTTGAGCAGTTCGACTGCGGCGTCCAACTGCTTCTCGTCGAGCGAATACGGGTTCTTGATCCCCAGATCAGGCTGATGCTCCATCAGATAGACCGCTGCGTCGGCGATATAGATGGGCGAGTCATAAGCGGTGATCTTGCCTTTGTGCTCGTCGGCCTTGTCGAAGACGACATCCCACGAGGTCGGCGCCTTGTCGAATTCCTTCTTGTTGTACATCAGCAGATTGGCGCCATAGCCGTGTGGAACTCCATAGTTCTTTCCGTCCCGGGAGTTCCAATCCCGATCCTTGAGGAAGTCGTAGACGTTCTCGTAGTTGGGAACGAGGTCGTTGTTGATGGGCTGGACATCGCCTGCGGCGATGAGGCGCAGCGAGAGGTCCCCCGAGGCGGCGACCACGTCGATGCCGCCCTGCTTCATCAGATTGAAGGCTTCATCGCTGGTGCCATAGGTCTGAGCATTGACCTTGCACCCGGTGTCTTTCTCGAATGGCGTCACCCAGTCGGCGCCGGGATCGTTCGAGCCGTCTTCGACATAACCCGGCCAGGCCAGAATCGAGACCTCCCCTTCGGGGTCACCGAGTTCTTTGAGCTCTTCGGTGTCGGCGTCTGAACTGCCTCCCGATGCCGTACCGCAGGCGCTGAGCCCCAGCGACAATGCCAGGGCCGTGGCGGCAGCTACGCCGACTCCGGCGCGTCTTCTCAGTTTCATCTCACTTTTCTCCTTCATCCTTCACTGGCGGTTCAGGCCGCTGAGAGACCGTCTGTCCGGAGTTTCCGAACGTCCGCATCGTTGAAATCAATCGCCACCGCGTCTCCGATTTCACGGTTCGGCGATCCTGCCGGTTCGAGCACAGAGATCTCGAGTTCCTCGACATCGACGATCGTCCGGTGGCTCGAGCCGATGAACATCCGATTGCGCACGGTTCCGGACAGCCTGCCGGGACGGCCCGATTCCGCCGCGATGAAGCGGAGGTTCTCCGGACGGATGGTGTAGGTCCCCGACAGCCCCAGAAGCCTGTGAGCGGCTTGTTCATCGAACAGGTTCGACGTACCCACGAAGGACGCCACGAATTCGGTCGCGGGGGCGCTGTAGAGATTCTCGGGAGTGTCGACCTGCTGGATCTTTCCGTCGTTGAATACCGCGATCCGATCCGACAACGTCAGCGCCTCCTCCTGATCGTGAGTGACGAAGACGAAGGTGATCCCGAGGTTCCGCTGTAGATCTTTGAGCTCGATCTGCATCTGCTCGCGCAGCTTCTTGTCCAGTGCACCCAGGGGTTCATCGAGCAGGAGCACCTTCGGGTCGACGACGAAGGCGCGCGCAAGTGCCACACGTTGCCGCTGTCCACCGGAGAGTTCGCCCGGACGGCGGGTTTCTAAGGCTCCCAGCCGCATCCGCTCCAGTGCTTCCCGGGCCAACTGACGTCGCTTGGCCTTGGCGATGCGGCGCACGCGCAATCCGAACTCGACGTTTTCAATCACGTTCAGGTGGGGGAAGAGAGCGTAGTCCTGAAAGACCGTGTTGACGTCACGATCGTACGACGCCAAGTGATGCACCGGCTTGCCGGCCAGCTCGATCGTTCCCGCAGTGGGTTCATCGAAGCCCGCGATCAACCGGAGGACAGTGGTCTTCCCCGACCCCGACGGGCCGAGCATGGAGAAGAACTCCCCCTCGGCAATGTCCAGATCGACGCCATCGACCGCGGCGACCTCACCGAACCTGCGCTCGACCCCGCGGAGCGAGATCGCCATACCGGAGGACTCTGTCATCACACTCTCCTTGAACTCTTGATGTGTTGCAGATCATACAAACACATGAAACCATATGTTTCAAGGATTTCTCAGCCTGTATTCGGACAATGGAGATATGGATGATCGCCGCTCCGACTCGCCAGTCACCGCAGCCATCTATGCGCCGATCGGGGACAAAGCGCTTGTTCCCCGAATCCGGCAGCGACTCGAGGACGCAATCGCTACCGGCGTCCTCGCCCCCGGTGATCGCCTCCCTGGAGAATCAACTCTGGCATCGCGTTTCCGCGTCTCTCTCGTCACCGTCAGGGAGGCCCTCCAGCAGCTTCGGGCCACCGATCTTCTGCATACGAGACAAGGGCGCGGCGGCGGCAGCTTCGTGGCCGCCGACTCCGTCCAGATTCGCGGCCTGCTCGAGAGCCGCATTCGGGCTCTCTCCCGTGCCGAGATCAATGACTTCGCTGTCTACTACCGAGCCATCACGGACGCTGTTCTCAATACGATCGCGCAGATGGGACTCGAGCAGAACCTCGTGGGAGTCAGAGAGTCGTTTCTTCGAGCAGTGCCGCAAGACGGTGCGGCGGCTCGATCCGTGCAGGGCGGATTGGATCTGCGCTTGGCGGGAGAGGCTCAGTCGGTCCGCCTCGTCCACGAGCAGATCCGCATTCAGAACGAGTTCGGTGCACTGCTGTGGATGGGACTGGATGACCCCGATCTTCGCGAGTCGATCTTCAGCTCCCATGAATCGATGCTCGACGAGATGATCTCCGGGGACACTGCATCCGCGATAGAGGCCCGCGAGGCGGCTGTTAACATCTCACTGAGGTGGCTGTTGTCCCGACGCAATGACGCACATAGGCAAGAACGTGAAAACAATTGATCAGAAATCTGCCCTGGCCAGAGTGATCCAGTCGATCACCGCTTGGCAGAACGACGTACCCGAGACGATCGATCGCCTCGCCGAAGCGGCGATCGAGGCGATCTCTTCCGATCCGCGCACCGTCGAACGTCAGGTCGAAAAGGTCGCCTTCGATGTCCTTACGTCGACCGACCGCTTCGCCGGCGCCGGAATCGTGAGTATTCATCCCACTGTGACGGCTCGAGCGAGATCACTGATGTGGTGGGTCGCTCAACCCGCCGCGGGACGGTCCGAACCCATTCCGCTGGATGCCGATCTCACCGAACTCGGAACCTACCAGTCAGGACTCGAAGAGATCGAGTGGTACCGCGTCCCGGCTGCGACCCGTCAGGGGCACATGACCGGCCCGTTCGTCGACTACATGTGCACCGACCAATTTGCGTTCACATTCACTGCTCCCGTGGAGATCTCGGGTGAGTTCTATGGCGTGGCAGGGATCGATATGACGGTTCGCAGCCTGGAGAACGAGATCGAAACCCTCCTCGAGGCACTCAGCGACAACGCCATTCTCCTGGCCAATCACAATCTTGTGGCCATCAGTCTCGACCCTCGTTTTGCCACTGGCAGCAGACTCAAGCCCAGGGACTTGGAGACCTACTCCATCATCGAGGTGCCCGGCGCCGCGTTGTCCATCGCCGTTCCTCACTGACCCGGTGAGACCGGACGTTCCGGCACGAACCGACCGACAGCAGCTCCGCGAATTCTGCTCCTGGCCGCTCCCCCGCTATACTGGTAACACTTGCGAACCCGTTCTCGGGTTCCCTGCGTCGTCAGGACGCCTCGTCTCTGCAGCTGGGTGAGATCACCCGCGCATATTCCGAAGCCGTTTTCTCTCGGCGATCGAGAGCGCCGACAGCGCTCATTCCATGACCGGAAGCGGCTGCCTGCCACCCAACCACGGCACCGGCACGCCCTCCGGCACGTCGAAGGGCCATCCCATCACTACGTCACAGACACGCACCACCAACCGCAGCTCCTCCAACGGTCGCAGCGGCACCACCACCCGCACCAAGAAGACCGCGGCACCGACCTCGTTCGCCGAACTCGGTGTCCCCCAGAAACTCGTCGCCACCCTCGACCGTGAGGGCAAGACGTCCGCCTTCCCTATCCAGCAGGACACCCTTCCGGACACCCTGTCCGGTCGCGATGTGCTCGGCCGCGGCAAGACCGGGTCCGGCAAGACCCTGGCCTTCTCCATTCCGCTGGTCGCCCGCCTCGCCGAATCGCAGGCTGCCGGCGGCCGGTCCAACCGCACCCGCCAGCCCCGCGGACTGGTCCTCGCCCCCACCCGTGAGCTCGCCACCCAGATCACCGACGTCATCGACCCGCTGGCCAAGGCCGTCGGCCTGAAGACGACGACGATCTTCGGCGGAGTCAAACAGCGCCGCCAGGAGGATGCACTGCGCTCCGGCGTCGACATCGTCGTCGCCTGCCCCGGCCGCCTCGAGGACCTGCTCAACCAGGATGTCCTCACGCTCGAGCAGATCGAGGTCACCATCCTCGACGAGGCCGACCACATGGCCGACCTCGGCTTCCTGCCCGGCGTCACCCGCATCCTCAAGCAGACTCCGACCGAGGGCCAGCGGATGTTCTTCTCCGCCACCCTGGACAACGACGTCGACAAGCTCGTGCGTCGCTTCCTGCACAATGAGGTCCTCCACTCCGTCGACGAGGCGACCTCGCACGTCTCGGCCATGACCCACCACGTGTTCGAGGTCTCGGTCGACGATAAGAACGCGCTCGTCCACAAGCTCGCGTCGGGCACGGGCCGCCGCATCCTCTTCACCCGCACGAAGCACCGGGCCAAGCGCTTCGCCCGCCAGCTCACCGCCGCCGGTATCCCCGCTGTCGACCTCCACGGCAACCTGTCCCAGGGCGCCCGCGACCGCAACCTCGCCGCATTCACCAATGGTGACGCGAAGGTGCTCGTGGCCACGGACATCGCCGCCCGCGGCGTCCACGTCGACTCCGTCGAGCTCGTCGTCCACGTCGATCCCCCGACCGAACACAAGGCGTACCTGCACCGTTCCGGTCGCACCGCTCGCGCCGGCAGCGCGGGCGACGTCGTCACCGTGATGACGCCCGATGAGCGCAAGGACACCCAAGTCCTGCTCCGCAAGGCCGCCATCAAAGCGACCCCGAAGAAGGTCACCGCCGACTCCCCCGAGGTGACCGAGCTCGTCGGTGAGATCGCCGAGTATGTCGAACCGCAGCCGAAGGAACCAGCACAGCCGCGGAAGAAGACCGAACCGGCAACGTCGAATGGTCGTTCATCCCGCCGTCGCCGAGGTGGCCGTGGCGGACGCGGCGGAAGCTCAGGACGCGATGGCGCCGGCAACAGCGGCACCGATCGCAGCCGCGAGAACTCAGGTGCCGCCGGTGGCGGTCGCAGCAGCGAATCCCGTCGTGGCGAGAGCAGCGGGCGTGGTCGGGGTACCGGACACAACGGCGAGGGCAATAGTCGCCGCGATAACTCCCGCGGCGGCCGTTCCGGCAGTGGCCGGTCGGGCGGACAGCGCTCGGGTGACTCGAGCCGTCAGCCGAGCAGCCGCCGCGCCTCCGACTCTCGTGGCACCAGCCCCGAGACCCGTCGCCGCAACCGCACCCGCGCCGGAGGCTCACAGCAGGTCTACTCGACCAGCAGCTGAGCTCGCGGGAACTCCACACCGGCTCCTCACTGGGGGTCTCGGTGTGCATCCCAAGCTTTTCGGCGGCGACCCCGCCTTTTCACCACACTTGACGCCGGTTAGCCCAGTTTCGAAACTGGGCTAACCGGCGTCAAGTGTGCCGCGACGAAGTCCCGGCTGCCTCAAGCCGTCAGTCGCGCAGCAGTTCGGCGTCGCGTTCGGCCCCTCAGTTCGCGCACGATGGCCTCGCCGCTGATGAAAAGGGCGGTGAGAACCGTGAAGAGCACGATCTCCATCGGAACGGTGACGAGCACTCTCGGGAGTATCTCGTACTGCGTAAAATCAAAACGATCGAAGATCATGGCATTAGCGCACGACGCGGCGATCCCAAGGCTCAAAAGCACGAGGTAGGTATAGCCGAGGAACCGGCCGAGCGTCTTATGCGTGAAGAGGAGCATGATCATCGATGTGAGAATCGGAGCCAACATGGCATCGGACAGATCGTGCACATTGCTCAAGGTGAAAACCGTATTCTCCGCAATGTGCCCCACGAGGTAGAACGAGCAGTAGATCGCTCCGGCAATCAGCACCATCAAAGCGACGGTGATGTTCACGGCAGGCCGCGACAGAGCGAAGCTGTTTCCGGCGGAAACTTCTGTTCTGCTCATGCCTGCAATCGCCTTCCCCGTTACATGGTTCGTAACCAACGGTCGCCGGTTCCACCCTACCGCCTGCCGGCCATAGATAAACAAGCTTTCCTGTGATATCGCTACTTGCCCATCGAAGAAAGTGTGCAGGCCTATTCGACCAACAGCTGAGTTGTATATTGCAGACTACCTAGAAAACTAGGTAGAATGATGACATGACGAATCTGACTATCTCTCAAGCCAATCAGACGGGCATCTCGGGGCTCGTCTCCTCAGCTGAGTCCGGTGAAGAGATCACCCTTTCTCGCCATGGTCGGCCGGTCGCTTCCGTCGTCGCCACCCATGAGCTCGAGGAGCTCAAACGTGACAGCGAATCCTTGAGAGACGTTGCCCTGGTCATGGCTCGTATGGCCACAGACAGTGGCGTCCGCACAGATCTCGATCAGGCGATGGATCATTTCGGGATCAGCAGGACCGAACTTGAGGATGAAATCGACGCCGGCCTTCACGACCTCTGAGGGGTCGTTGTGATTGACCAGTCCCCCGCTCGCGTCCGGTTGACCGAGGATGCGATCGCAGATCTGCATCGCCTGCAGAAGAAGGACCCCCAAATACTTCGGGATGTCTTCGCCAAGATGATTCTTTTGGAGAGATCTCCTCTCGCCGGTGAACCGCTTTTGGGTGAATTGGTGCCTTTCCGGAAACTGGTGGTTGGAAACCGGCACTGGCGGATCATCTGGCGTCAGACGACAGATGAAAATCATCGGCCTGTTCTCGAGATCGCGGAGGTCTGGGCGGTTGGAGCTCGGAGTGACGACGAGATCTATATCGAGATGAAGACCCGAGTCGACAAGCTCAAGAAGCAGGCGAGACCAGAAGTGAAGCCACTGGTCGACGTGCTTGAAGCGCTGGGTGAGCGGTATTCGAAGGTTCCGGCGCATCCGGAACCCACGCCTCCGCAGGAATTGCCCAGATGGCTCGCCGAGGGTCTTCGAGCAGAGCTCCACTTGTCAGAGGAAGAACTCTCCGAGCTCACTCAGGAGCAGGCTCATCAGATGATGATCGACCATTGGTCCGGGACCGGGGAGTAGCCACCGGGCACTTCCAAGCAAGCTTCACAAGGGCATCGGCCCTGCCGAGTGATCCCCGCGGATGCGCTTGGCGACGACCTCGGCGCTGATGAGGCACATCGGCACACCGATGCCCGGCGCGGTCGTCGCCCCGGCGTAATAGAGCCCATCGACGCGCCGCGACTGGTTCTGCATCCGCAGGAAGGCGCTCTGGCGAAGCGTGTGTGCCGGCCCGAGCATTCCACCCTTCCACGAGTGGAAATCTCGGGCAAAATCGGCCGGGCCGACGGTCCTGCGGACTCTGATCCGACTGCGCAGATCCCCGACTCCCGCCCACAGCCCGATGCGCTCGATCGCGGCATCGACCGCAGCCTCGACGCTGGGAGACCCGTCGCCGTCCGCTCCCCCGCTGCCGATCTCCACGTCGGCAGGGACCGGAATGAGAACGAAGAGATTCTCGCACCCGTCCGGTGCGACCGCGGGATCCGTGGCGCTGGGTCTGCAGACATAGAACGACGCCGGATCGGGAATCCGCTGGTCGGTGCCGAAGATCGCCTGCAGGTTCTCCTCCCACTCATCGGTGAAGAACAGCGAGTGATGCCCGAGTTCGGGCAGATCGCCGTCGACTCCGAGCATCGCGATGATCGCCCCGGGTCCGCTCTCGACCTTTGACCACGCCGACTCGGGATAGGTGCGCAGCCTCGATGGCAGCAGTTCGGTCTCCGTGTGGTGCAGATCGGCCGCAGAGACGACGAGGTCGGCCGGTTCGATATGCGACCGCCCCTCGGCATCGGTCCAGCGGACTCCGCTGACAGCCGCTCGACCGCCGCCGACACCTGATCGACCGCTGCCGACAGCCGCTCGACCGTTCGTCTCCCGCGTCATCACTTCGGTCACCTCCGCCGAGGTGATCACCGTGACCCCGACCTCGCGAGCCAGCGCTTCCATACGTTCGACGAGAGCCCTGAACCCGCCCATCGGATAGAAGACACCCTGGTCCAGATCGAACGCACTCAAGAGGTGATAGATCGCCGGCGCCCGATTCGGATCGGTGCCGAGGAACACCGCAGGATACGTCAGGATCCGCCGCAGAATCGGTTCCCTGAACCGCCGCTCCACGAATCCAGCCAGCGGCCGCAACAGCAGTCTGGTCAGCTCCGGCACTGACCGGAGAACGTCCAGCCCGAGCATCGATGTCAGCCGCGTGAAGGGGTTGTAGAGGAAGCGTAGGCGGGCGACGTCGGCGGTCATGCCCGCCGACCGAAGATATTTCCGCACCGCGCTGCCTGCGCCGGGTTCGATGCTCTCAAAGAGCTCGGCCACCGCCTCGACGCCGTGCGGTACGGTCACACTGCGCAGTCCGGACACGTCATCGGGTTCGGAGAAGACCCGATATCCCGGGTCGAGGAGTCGCAGATCCAGCTGCGCGTCCGTGTTCGTTCCTAACAGCGCGAAGAAATGGTCGTAGACCTCCCGCATGAGGAACCACGAGGGCCCCGTGTCGAATCGGAACCCCTGCTCCTCAATACTGCCGGCCCTCCCGCCGAGGTGATCCCCACGTTCGAGGACGGTCACCTCTTGACCGTCGCGGGCCAAGAGCGCCGAGGTGGCGAGCCCTGCGATTCCTCCGCCGATGACGATCACCCGGCTCATCGTTTCACCCCCTGCCGCACTTCATACAGCGACCGGAGGACGAGTGCAGCCTTGTGTGGGCCGGCCACGCGGATGCGTCGACGCGGGAGCTCGGCGGCCGGCACCACGGCCAGCCTGTCGGTCAGTGCCGAGAACAGTCGCAACGCACAGAGGACCGCCAGTCGGGCATCGCCGGGCAGAAGCGGAATCGTCTGCGCGGCAGCATCGAGCTGATCGCGGATCGAGTCGATCCACCGCTCCTTTGCCCGGGCACTGACCGTACCCGTCTCGCTGAGGTAGCTGCGCCCCAGGCGCTGCGTGTCATCGCCGAGGTCGCGCAGGAAGTTGACGTTCTGGAATGCGGCGCCGAGGCTGCGCGCACCGTGGACCAGCCGCCGTTCCGTATCAGACGAGCAGTCCTCGTCACGGATGAAGATCCGCAGGCACATCAGCCCCACGACCTCCGCAGACCCGTAGACGTAGTCGGCGTGGTCGTCGGGGCCGAAGCCCACCTGCTCGGCAGCCTCGGCGATCTGCGGATCCGAGGGCGTCAGCTGCAGGTCGGTGCGCATCGAGGCGAAGAACGGTCGGGTCAGTTCGGCACCGAAGCCTGATGCTCGTGCGGTGCGCGCGAAGGCGTGGATGATCGGGTTGCTGCTGTATCCCAGGCGCATTCCGCTTTCGGTCTCGGCTTCGAGCCGGTCGAGCATCCGTCGCTGGTCGGCGGCGGAAACACCCGCCTCGGCGGCCACCCCGTCGACGAGTTCGTCCGCGACCCGCACCAGTGCGTAGATGTTGCGCACATGGTCCCGGTGACGGGACCCGAGCAGTCGCGTCGCGAGTCCGAAGGACGTCGAATAGGCCCCGATGACCGATTTCGCGATCCTGTCCGACACTGAGGAATAGCGCCCGAGGGGACCCAAGCGGTCCACGCCGCGGCTCATGATCGTCTCCCGTCGAGGGCACCGATGAGGTCGTCGAGGAGCAGCACCATGTCCGGACCGAGGAGGTCCGCTTCGGTCGCAAAGAGCTCGCGCGCATTCGCCGACAGCTCGTCGACGAGAGCACGAACCTCGGCCTCCGCCCCACAGTCGGAGAGCAGCGAGCGCATCTGCGCACCTTCACCAGCACCGAGGCTGCCGACACCGAAGTGCGGTTCGATGAGCGGCCAGGCGGCGCTGCGTCGGGCGAGGGCGATGATCGCGGTCTCCTTACCCTCGCGCAGGTCTGAATAGGGGTCCTTGCCATGGTCGTCGGAATGGCCGAAGACCGACAGCAGATCGTCCTGCAGCTGATAGGCCAGGCCCAGGAGGGCACCGACCTGTCCGAGGAGCGCCTCGGCTTCGGGTTCGAGTCCAGTGAGGATGGCGGCCGATCGCAGAGGAAGTTCGAAGGAGTACGTCGCCGTCTTCTGACGGCTCATCTCCACCACCTCGGCCAGCTCCGGACGAATACGACCGGAGCTGAGGGCGACATCGGTCAGCTCTCCCGACACCGATTCCAGCACCGCCTGATCGAGCGCCTCGAGAAGCCGCTGCCCCGTCTGCCCCGGGGCCGCTTCGCGGAAGACGATTCGGTGAGCGGTCGACAGCAGCAGGTCGCCGACCAACATCGCGGTGCTGCGTGCGGCACGCAGCCGCGAGGTGGCAGTGCCCGCAACCTCACCGGATTCATCCCACTCCTCGAGCAGGAGCCCGATGAAGTTCGGACGCCCCCGCCGCATGAGGTCACCGTCGATGACATCGTCATGGAGGAGAAAGGCGAAATGGAGCAGCTCGACTGCGGCAGCGATGCGCACCGACCGCTCCCTCGCCCCGGCGTTCCGCTGACTTCCGACCTCGGTGCCCGACCGGACAGAGACGTCCACACCGTCCGAAAGCCGCGAAGCGCCCAGCGCGTCGACCGCGCCGACGAGCAGCCGCGGTCGCACCAGCTTGCCGCCGAGAACGCAGCGCGAGGCAAGATCCCACGCGTGAGTCGCCGCAGAACCCAGGGCCGCGAGCTGCTGCGCTCGAGCGTCCATTTCGCGCCTGATCTCGGACTCGATGCCTGAGGTGATGGAGGGGCCGAACGCGACGCCCGCGGCTGTGGTCATCGATGAGTCCTTCGTTCGAGGGTCAGTAGCCTCAACGATATACTACACTTTGGTGTAATATAAACAGACAGATATTCTTCTGCGTTCGAGGGGAAACGATCAGTAAGATGGCGCTATGGAATCACCGGAGGTCGCGGACAGTCACGACCCGATCACAGCGAACATGTACACCGGCTCAGAGCACGGCTTCCCCGGTGACATCGTCGATTCCTCGGGCCTCTCGACCACTGACCGAGAGCAGATCGCTCACCTCATGAACTCCCTGGCCCGACTCCGCGAGGCCGAGCGCGCCCTCTCCGACGCATCGCGGAAGTTCATGCACTTGAGCGAACAGGACATGCGCGCACTGCACTATCTCATCGCCGCGAAGCGCCAAGGTGAGGTGGTGACCCCGAAGATGCTCTCGGTGCACATGAACATGTCCGCCGCCTCGGTGACGAAGCTGATCAACCGTCTGGAGCGCGACGGCCACGTGATCAGGGCACTCCACCCCAGCGACCGACGGGCCTATGCCATCACCGTCACCGAAAAGACGGCGCGCTCGGCACGAGAGACAGTGGGCCGCTCACAGGCCCGACGCATCTACGCCGCCGCCCGCCTGACCAGCGGCGAACGCGACGCCGTCATCCGCTTTCTCGACGGAATGTCAGAAGAGCTGTCCCTGAGCAACGCCGACTGGGCGACCCAACCGTGACGTCGGCTCCTCGGGTGCAACGCCGCTCGGGAGCGAGCGAGCGCAAGGCCCTGCGCGACGACGAGCCGGCAGCTCCTCCCGCCGAGGCTGCCTCCTCCACCCGCAGCATGTGGCGGCTTCGTGCGTTCGCACCGGCCCGCCGGGTGTTGCGCGCCCGCGGACGCTCGACACAGGCGGGCTTCACCGCGGAGAAGATCCCCCGCGGACTCTTCCGCGCCCACCCGATCCTCATCTCCGACGGCCCGGCCCACGACCGGCAGCGCCGGGAGGTCGCCCGGTTCTTCGCCCCCGCCGTCATCGCCGACCGCTACGGCGAGCAGATCGTCCAAGCCGCGCAGTCCATCGTCGACGAGGCCGTGGTCACCGGCCGGTGCCGACTCGACGAGGCGGCCCTGCACTTCACCGTCGACGTGACCTCGCAGGTGGTCGGCCTCACCGAGTCCGATACCGACAGCATGGCCGCACGGCTCGTCTCCTTCTTCCGTCAGCCGCCGGTCGACCTCGCCGCAGAGAATTGGGGACGGACGAAACGCCAATGGATGCAGGCCGCGGTCAACGGCATCGTGCCGCTTCTGCGCTTCTTCGCCCACGATGTGCGCCCGGCCATCCGGGCTCACCGGCGCGAGCACCGCGGCGATGTCATCTCTCATCTGCTCGATTCCGGGCACAGCACCGGTGACATCCTCGTCGAATGCCTCACCTACGGCACCGCGGGGATGGTCACGACCCGCGAGTTCATTGCGATGGCCTGCTGGCATCTGCTCGAGAACGACGAACTCCGCAGTGAATACCTCGCGGCCGACCAGCCTCGGCGGCTGTCCATCCTCGAAGAGATCATCCGTGTCGAACCCGTCGTCGGGCATCTCTATCGTCGCGCGACCTCGGCGATCGACATCGGCGACGGCCACAGCACGACCTCAGCCGGCGACGAACACGATCACGCCACCATTCCGGCCGGCGACCTCATCGATGTCTGCGTGCGTGAGGCCAACGTCGATCCCGACGTCTACGGTGCGAACGCCGAGGCGGTCTGCCCGCACCGGAGCGGAACTGCCCCTGCCGCGGGCCTGAGCTTCGGCGACGGCGCCCACGCTTGCCCCGGCATGCCGTTGGCCCTGTTCGAGACCGATGTGCTGCTCCACCGGCTCCTCGCCTGCGAGCCTCGGCTGCTGACCGAGCCCACCATCGAATGGGACGACCTCATCGAGGGCTATCGGATCCGCACCATCGACCTCGGCTTCGTCGTGCCCGCTCGCCCCGCACGTGCATCGCACGAACCCCGCACGCCCCGGGTCGCGCGGGCCACATCGCCCAGTGAAGAGGCGAATCCATGATCGCCGCGTGGGACGGCCTCGCCGGTTGGCACGGCTTCAGCCATTGGGAATATCTCGCGCTCATGGGCGCCTGCGTGCTCATCACGCTGCCGCTCGAGTTCGTGTTCTCGGCGCGGGTGTACCGCCGGCTGCCGCTGCTGCTCAAGTCTCTGCTGCCTGTGGTCGTCGTCTTCGCCGTCTGGGACATCGTCGCCATCGTCCGAGATCACTGGACCTACGATCCGCGGTTCGTCACCGGCATCGACCTCGGCATCCTGCCGCTCGAGGAACTCGTGTTCTTCCTCGTCATCCCGGTCTGCGCGCTGCTCAGCTACGAGGCGGTCGGCACCGTGATCGGCTGGACCAAGCGGCGCACCACCCGCCGGATGACCGCCGATCACCCGACGAACGCCACCCGCCCGACCCACGCCGATCCCCGCCCGCCGGACGAAGGCAAGACGCCATGATCCCTGAGTACACCGTGTGGACCGTCATCGGCATGCTCGTCGTCATCGGGCTCGAGCTCTTCGTCGTCCGCAGCGGCATCTTCCGCCGCGCACAGTACTGGTGCGCGCTGGCCATCTGCCTGGCCTTCCAATGCCTCGTCGACGGATGGCTGACAAAGCTGTCCGACCCGATCGTCATCTACAACCCGCAAGAATTCCTCGGCATCCGCTTCCCCTTCGACATCCCCATCGAGGACTTCGGGTTCGGCTTCGCCATGATCACCGCGGTGCTCATGCTCTGGCAGCGCGCCCTCAACCACCGCACCGAGGAGGCCCCGTGAACCCCCGCGACCCCCACGCCGTCCGCATCCCCGCCGTCCCCGGACGTGACCGTCTGTTCCGGCCGAAGACCGTGAGCGTCATCGGCGGCGGCATCGCTGGCCTGTCGGCGGCGACGATCCTGGCCGAACGGGGAGCCGAGGTCACGATCATCGAATCCGGGCCCCGCCTCGGCGGGCGAGTCAGTGCGTGGCCGCTGGACGAGGGTCGGACGATGAGCCGCGGATTCCACGCGTTCTTCCGGCAGTACTACAACCTGCGCGACCTGCTGTCCCGCGCCGACCCTGGCCTCGATCGTCTCCGACCGATCCCCGACTATCCCCTCACCCGCCGAGGCGGCCCCACCGATTCCTTCGCCTCGATTCCGCGGACTCCCCCGTTCAATCTGCTCGGGTTCGTCCTCGCGAGTCCCACGTTCCCCCTGCGCGGGCTGGCCGATGTCGACCTGCGCACGGCCCTCGAACTCATCGATGTCGACTTCCCGAACTCGTTTTCCCGGTATGACGGGGAGTCGGCGGCGGCGTTCCTCGATCGCCTCCGTTTCCCCGAGCAGGCGCGCGACCTCGCCCTCGAGGTCTTCGCCCGATCCTTCTTCGCCGATCCGAACGAGTTCTCCGCCGGTGAGCTCGTCGCGATGTTCCACACCTACTTCGCCGGGTCGGCCGAAGGCCTGCTCTTCGACGTCCCCGATGACGACTACGACACCGCCCTCTGGGCGCCGCTGGGGCGATACCTGCAGAGTCTGGGCGTGCAGATCGAGACCGGCACCGAGGCTCGCACGATCTCCCGCACCCCACGCGGCTGGAGAGTCGAGACAACGAGTGCTGGTGACATCGACTCCGATGCCCTCGTCCTCGCCGCCGATCCGGCTGGGACACGGCGGCTGATCGCCACGATCGAGGAGCATGCCGACGGTATCGATGACGACAGCACCGATGCGGGCCGCGACGCGCAGGGCTCGGGGCCCGCGCACGAATACGCCCCGAGCAGTTCGGGAGCCGAAGGTGCGCGAACGCAGGACTGGTTCGCCCGAGTCGGCGGGCAGCGCAACGCACCGGCGTTCGCCGTGCTGCGGCTCTGGTTCGCCGAGGCGGTCTTGGCCGAGCGGCCGGCGTTCCTGGGCACGAGCGGCTTCGCGCTGCTCGACAACGTCTCCGTGCTCGAACGATTCGAGGACGGTGCCGCGCGGTGGACGAACGAGCATTCCGGCTCCGTGGTCGAACTGCACGCCTACGCACTGACCGGCCAGGAGTCCGAGGAGGAGCTGATCGGACGCCTGCTCGCGGACCTGCACGAGGTGTATCCGGAGACCCAGCAGAACGAGATCCTCCACCGCGAACTCCTCATCGAATCCGACTGCGGACTCACCGACACACGCCCGTGGGGCGAGCGCCCCGGAGTGACCACTCCGCTGCCCGGCTTCGTCCTCGCCGGTGACCACATTCGGTGCGAACTGCCCGTGGCGCTCATGGAGCGGGCGGCCACCACCGGCTACCTCGCCGCCAATGAACTGCTCGCCGGCTGGCGGGTCGAGGGCACTCCGATCTGGTCGCCGCCCCGACAGGGCCTGCTGCGACGGGGACTGCTGGGGCGTCTGCGACGGGATCGCCGCCCTGAGGGCCCGATGCGGCGTGACCCGCTTGGCAGCGCGCACCGATCAAAGAAGGAGTCGAACCGATGAGCGACAGCCAGGACCGCACACCTGACCATGGCCAGCTGACCCTCGTCTGGTTTCGCGACGACCTGCGGTCGACCGATCACGAAGCACTGACGGCGGCACGCGCCGACGGCCAGGTGATCGGCATCTGGATCAGAGAGCAGCGTGACAGCGACGGCCTCGGCCCCCGTCCGCTGGGAGCGGCGGCCCGCTGGTGGGCGCACGAATCCCTGCGCGCCCTGGCGTCCGAACTCGACGAGCTCGGGATCCCGCTGCTCTTCGCTTCCGGGCCGGCTGCCGACATCATCCCGCAAGCCGCTGCAGACCTGAGCGTCGATGCCGTCCGCTGGTCACGTCGCTATGCGCCGGCCTCCCGCGACCTCGACGCAAAGATCAAGACCCTGCTGACCGATGACGGTGTTCCCGCGCATTCCCATCCAGGAGCGCTGCTCGTGGAACCGTGGACGGTCAGCCCACAGGGCGGGGACTTCTACAAGGTCTTCACTCCGTACTTCACCGCCGTGCGGGATCGTTCGGTCGGAGATGTTCTCTCAGCCCCGGCCAAGCAGTCGCCGCTGCCTGAAGATCGCCTGGCAGCGATGAACGGCCACGACTGGGCGAAAGATCTCGACGGTCTCGGCCTCCGCGACGGGTCACACCCTCTCAACGGAAGCCGAACCGACTCAGGCGGCACCGGCACCGATCCCAGCGGTCCAGGCCCCGACGGCACCACCTCGGCGACGGTTCCGCAATGGTGGAAGTCAACCGTCGCGCAGCATTGGTCTCCTGGCTGTCGGGAGGCCCAGCGGCATCTGACAGGCCTTCGCGAGAGCATCGACGGCTACGGCGACTCGCATGATGTCCCAGGTGATCCCGACAGCACCTCGGCACTGTCACCGCGACTGCGGTTCGGTGAGCTCTCCCCCAGGCAGGCCCTGGCGGCGGCACTCGACCTGCCGGATGTCAGCGATGATGACCGGTATGCGTGGATCCGGCAGCTCTACTGGCGGGAGTTCTCCTGGCACCTGGCCTACCACCTGCCCCACGTCGAGTCCGAGCCGATGCGTCCGGAGTTCGCACGCTTCCCCTACGAGGACGATCCCGAAGCGCTGGAGCATTGGCAGAACGGGACGACCGGGATCCCGCTCGTCGATGCGGGCATGGCTCAGCTGTGGCAGACCGGGTGGATGCACAACCGAGTGCGGATGGCCACGGCGAGCTTCCTGACGAAGAATCTGCTCATCGGCTGGTGGCACGGTGAGCAGTGGTTCTGGGACACGCTCGTCGATGCCGATGAGGCCAACAACCCGGTGTCCTGGCAGTGGGTGGCCGGGTGCGGGGCCGACGCCGCCCCGTACTTCCGGATCTTCAACCCCGAACGCCAGCGGGAGCGCTTCGACCCGCACGGCGAATACGTCAGCCGGTGGCTGGGACAGGGTCCGGGCGGGCTCACCCGAGCCGAGCGGACCGGCGGGGACTGCGAGCCGATCGTCGACCTCAAGGCCTCACGCCAGGCGGCGCTGGCGGCCTATGACCGGATGAAGGCCGAGTCGGACTGAGCCCGACGCCGCGCCTCGGCGGCGATGTTCTTCGCCATGGCGGGGAAGATGAACCGGTGGAAGGGAGCGACGAGGGCCCAATAGAGGCGCCCGCGCACGCCGGAGGGGATGAAGGTCGCCGTCTGGTGGTAGTCGCAGCCCCCGCCCGACGCCCCATCGGAATCCGTCACCTCGAATTCGAGCCAGGCGTAACCGGAGACCTTCATCTCGGCGCGCAGCAGCAGTCGCGAGTTCGGTTCCAGCTCATCGACTCTCCACCAGTCGACGGGGTCACCGATGCGCAGGGTGTCAGGCAGACGGCGGCCACGGTTGAGGCCCGCTCCCCCGACGGCTTTGTCCCAGACGCCGCGGATCTTCCACGCCAGCGGCCACGAGTACCATCCGTTCGCGCCGCCGATCCCCTCGATCACGGGCCACACCTCGGCTGCCGTGACGCCGGTGATCGTCGCCGAACGCTCATCGCAGTAGATGCGTCGGCCCGCCCACTGCGGATCGTTCGGTAAGGGCAGGGCCGCCTCGTCGAGGCCCCCGGAATCGGCGTCCCAGTTCGTGTCCACGGCACCTTCGACCTCGCGGCGCAGAGCGAGGCGGACGGCGTCGGCGAACCCGATGAGCCCGGACTCGGGCGGCGGGATGACCGCGTCGATTTCCTGGTCCGAGGCCACCGCGTCTTCCTGCAGGGATTGGACGAGCGGAAGGGTGAGGCTGAACGGCAGCGGGGTGACCAACCCGACCCAGATGCCTGACAGCGTCGGAGCGGGAAGGGGCAGCGCGATGACGTGACGGGGCTTGAGCCCGGCCACCTCGGCGAAGGTCCGCATCACCTGCGCATAGGTGAGGATCTGACGTGACCCGATGTCGAAGGAGCGGTTGATCGTCTCGTCGACGTCGTCGGCGGCGACGAGGTAGTAGAGGGCATCGCGCACCGACAGCGGTTCGACGCGGTTGGACACCCAGTCCGGTGCCGGCATCCAACGCAGGGTCGTGGCGAGGTGGCGGATCATCTCGAACGACGCCGATCCGGAGCCGATGATGATGCCGGCGTTGAAGACGATGGCGTCGACCGCGGAGTCGAGGAGGATGCGGCCGACGTTCGCGCGTGAGCGCATGTGCTTCGACAGTTCTCGGCCTTCGGGGTGGAGTCCGCCGAGGTAGACGACGCGGGTGACACCGGCGGACGCGGCCGCCTCGGCGAATCGTGTGGCCGCCTCGGCCTCGTGTGCTTCGAAGTCACCGCCGGATCCCATGGAGTGCACGAGATAGTAGACAGTGTCGATGTCGTCGAGACTCTCGCTCAGCCCGCGACCGCTATCGAGGTCGACGGTGCGCACGTCGACGTCGGCTGCCCACGGCACCTGCTTGAGCTTCTCGGGTCGACGGACTCCGACGCGGACCTTGTGACCGGCCTGGAGCAGGCGGGGCACGAGGCGGCCGCCGATGTAGCCGGTCGCGCCGAGCACAAGGGTGCGGCGTGGGGTGTGAGTCTTGCGGATGATCTCGTCATCCGGTGTCCTCGAGTGCTCGGGGTTCGGCCTCTTGGTCGTCGGTCGATGGGTCGTCGGTCGGTTCATCGGTGTGTCCTTCCAGACTGCCGTGATCGGCTGTCAGGACACGAGTCTACACACTTTACTAACCCCTGGGATACTATCTACCTTGAGACCATAAAGGACGGGGCGTCGCATGGCAGCGACGCCCCGTCCGGATCTGCTCGACTAATCGGTCAGCTATCGGTCCTGTGCTCGTCGGCGAGGACCACCTGTTCAATCCGCCAATGCAGAAGCGACGTCGTAGCGGAGGACCGCGGCGATCCCGTCGGCCATCGGGTCATGGCTGAGTCCGATCTCTGCCGAGGACAGGACGGCCTGGGCCACGATGGCGGCTTCTCCCTCGGTTGCCTCGGCGTCGTCGAGCAGCAGGGTTGCCACTGCTCCGCGTCCGACAGCTTTCTCGACTTCCGCGCGGCCTTCAACCGCACGGTCGTGTGCCTTGCTCTCGGCCAGTCGCTCCGAGTTCGTGGCTTCGCGCTCGCCGGCGAGCTTCGTGATGAGCGTTCGCACCGCCACATCGATCGCCTCTTCGGCGCCCTCATCGTCGTCGCCGCCTTCCGAGATTTCGTGAAGCAGCTCTTCGGCCTTCACAGACAGCTCGGCCTTGACCGCCGTTCTGCCCTGGACTTCTCCGGCCAAAACGACCGCGTCTGGTGCGTGGTCCGTCGTGAGTCGGTCGACGAAGTCAGCGACACTGCGCGCATGGTCTTTGATGATCTCGTCGACTCGGCGCCGGATCTGGTTGTGTGAGTACGCTCCTCGCCGTGGCTTATTGATGTCTTCGTCGTTGTCGCCGGCCACGTGAACCGGCGCGTTCTCGCTGCGTTCGCGATCCGGAGTCACGCTCAGTTCGCGGACGGCCGCCCCGTCCTGACCGGCGATGACGAGGACGACGTCGAACTGTCTGCACTCCTGGCGGAGGTAGGCACCGAGTTCGGGCACGTCCCCGTAGTGCGCATCGTCGCCTTCTCCCAGCGCCGCGTCCCAGTGCTCGTCCAGCAGAACTCCTCCGGAGTTCGCCACGATGATCCGACCGTCGGTGTGCACCTCGGTGGGCTCATCGACGAGGATGATCCCTTCGATGGACTCGAGCAGCGGCTCCCCTGCCCCGCTTTCGGACAGTCGGTCGCGCAGTTCCGACCAGCGCAGGCGGAGTTGCGTGTCGGCATCGGCTGAAGGAGCGCGACCCTCAAGGTAGACCGTGGCGTAGGGACCGCCGCTCTCGTAGATCGTGCGCAAGTGACTGTGGTTCATCCCTTGTTCCTCCTCAGCATCTATGTACATCTGTCGGAACCTCGCAGGATCCCGCCGCGCTCTGCGCGATGAGTTCAGCCTGGCATCGCCGCAGGGTCCCTGTAAACAACCTTGACAAACCAGGCCGACGCCTTTATGCGAGACGTCGTCTGCCGGTGCTCCCGACGAGGGCCGGGCCGTCATCGTTCGAGCAGGCGCCGAAGAGTCGATTTTGGGAGCGGCACCAGCCTTGCGTAGGATATTGCAAGGTCAAGCAGGCGGCCTCCAGATGTGAGGACCCCTGAATTGTGTATCGCCTTCCCCTTCACCCGCAGTTTCTCACGCGGATCATCCACACCAGCGGTCCCAGACTGAACCGCAGACGTTGAAGGACATCGTTGATGCGTCCGACCCTCACCGCGAATCGGCCGCAGAACTCCTCATCAGGCTTCTGGCCTCCGAACACGAGCTCGGCAGACTTGCCGATGAACTCGCTGCCCTGGCTGCCGCGGAGATCGGACAAGATTCTTCGGTCTCATGCGCGATCACTCTGGTGCGGAACAGACGCGCCACCATCGTCGGCGTCAGCGACGAGGCTACGGGGCGATTCGACGAGATCCACACCGACCTCGACGCGGGACCGCGCATGGAGGCGCAGAAGACCCGCTCGCTCATCCGCATCGATGACGCTGAGGACGAGAAGCGCTGGCGAGGCTACGTAGACATCGCTGTGCTCCACGGCCTGCGAAGCATGGTGGCGGTCCCGCTCGACATCGACGACACCGCGGACGCGACCATGAGCTTCTACGCCGTGCAGCCTTACCGTTTCGGGGAGCAGACGCTCTTGGCCGTGCAGAGGCTCGGAAAGCTGGTGGAGAGGTCACTCCGCGTGGCAGTCCGGACCGCCCGCTTCGCCGAGGCGGCCGAACACCGACAGCGGGCGATGGAATCACGCACCGTCATCGACGTCGCCGTCGGGATCACGATGGCCCAGGCAGCGTGCAGCCAGGGGGAAGCTGTCGCCATTCTCAAGGAGGCTTCATCTCATCGCAACATCAAACTCCGCACGCTTGCCGGTGACATCGTCGCTTCCCTCGACCAGCCCGAGCCGACCACGCCTTTCGCTGACTGACTGACCCCGCCGGGACCCTCCGCAGACCCGGCCCTGCAGTGACACAATGGAGCCATGAACACCGAAACGACGATGAGCGCCGTCAGCCAGCAGACCTTCGGCAGTCCCGACGTTCTCGAAATCACCGAGCTGCCGCGCCCGAAGCCCCGCCCCAACGAAATCCTCGTCAGAGTTCAGGCGGCAGGTCTCAATCCCACCGATTGGAAGCACCGCGCCGGCCACGGCTTCGTCGACGAACTGCCATTGGTGCTCGGGTGGGACGTCTCCGGCGTGGTCGAAGCCGTCGGCATCGGCGTCGCGACGTTCAAGCCCGGAGACGAGGTGTTCGGCATGCTGTCGTACCCGTTCGGGCTCGGCTCCCATGCCGAGTACGTTGCCGCCCCGGCCAGATTCTTCGCAGCGAAGCCCCGATCGGTCGACCATGTGCAGGCCGGGGCACTCCCCCTCGTCTCTCTGACCGCGTGGCAAGCGCTCGTCGACAACGCCGACCTGCAGTCGGGACAGCGTGTGCTGATCCACGCGGCCGCAGGCGGCGTCGGGCACATAGCTGTGCAGATCGCGAAGGCGCGGGGCGCATACGTGATCGGTACCGCGAGCGCGGAGAAACACGGCTTCCTGCGGGAGCTCGGCGCCGATGAGGTCATCGACTACCGTACGGAGGACTTCACCGAGCGAGTGCGAGACGTCGACGCGGTGCTCGACACGATCGGCGGTGACACGGCGATGCGTTCGCTGCACACCCTTCACAAGGGCGGCTCTCTCGTGTCGCTCATCCCTGTCGGCTCCGACGATCTCCTTCGCGAAGCAGATCAGCTCGGAGTTCGAGCTCTCCGGATGCTCGTGGACTCCTCGCGCAGCACCCTGGAAATCATTTCAGGACTCGTCGACGACGGTGCGCTGCGTGCCACAATTGCCGGGACGTTCCCTCTCACGGAGGCGGCAGAAGCCCACCGAGAGGGCGAGACCAATCGCACCACAGGCAAACTCGTACTCACGATGACCGAGTAGACGAAACGCAGCCCTCACTGAGCTGGCAGCGCGAGGGTCGCGGCTTCGAGCGAGACGTCCGCGTCGGCTGTCTGTGAGTCACCCCTGCCTATTGAGGGGTGAGGCACTGCGCCCTAGCGTGGAAGCGCAATCTGATCGGTTCGCCAATCGAGGAGGCGCGATGTCCACCGATGAGCCCGTCGTGCGAGACGTTCCCGCTGAGCGCGGTCGGCCCGTCCAATGGGCCGCTCTCATCGTCACCATACTCTTCCTGGCGGCCGGTGTTCTCGGGTTCATCCCGGGAGCGACGTCGAATTACATGTCGATGCGATTCGCCGGCCACCACTCGACCGCGCTGCTGCTGGGCCTGTTCCAAGTCTCGATCCTGCACAACATCGTCCACCTGCTGTTCGGCATCGCCGGAGCGCTCGTCCGCCGCTCCCCCGCCGGGTGCTTCCACTACCTGCTGTGGGGCGGAATCGTCTATGCCGCTCTGTGGCTCTACGGTCTCTTCATCAACGCGGAGTCCGGGGCGAACTTCGTCCCCCTCAACACCCCGGACAACTGGCTGCATTTCGGGCTGGCGGTCGTGATGATCGTCAGCGCCCTCGTCCTCAATCGTCGACGCTTCACGGACCGCTGATATGCCCATCGCCGAGGTTGCCGAAGGGATCCATCGCATCGACGATTCGTACGTCAACTGGTACATCGTCGAAGGCGAGGACGGTCTGACTGTCGTCGATGCCGGCGTCCCCACCTCGTGGCGTTCGCTGGCTGACGCTCTTGATCGGCTCGGTCATGGGCTGGGCGACATCCGGGCTCTGCTGCTCACGCACGGGCACTTCGACCACATCGGCTTCGCCGAGCGGCTGCGCTCGGAAGCCGCCGTCCCCGTCTACGTCCACGACAACGATGTGCCGCTGACCCGCCACCCGCGCCAGTACGGCCGGGACCGGCCACTGACGTGATACCTGCTCACACAGTTCAAGGCAATGCCCATGGTCGCAGCCTTTGTCAAGAATCGTGCGTGGTGGCCGCAGCCCATCGAAGAGGTCACACGCATTCGCACTGCAGAGCCGGACGTGCCCGGTCGGCCACGGGTCGTCTTCACACCGGGCCACACGCTGGGCCATTGCGCGTTTCATTTCCCCGAGAGGGACGCGGTCATCGCCGGCGACGCGCTCGTCACACTCAACCCGTATCGCGGCACGACGGGGGCACAGATCGTCTCCAGCGCTGCCACCGCTGACCCCGCCAGGGCTCTGGAGTCGCTCGATGCCCTTGCCGAGACCGGCGCGCGCACCGTGCTCGTCGGGCATGGAGAACCTTGGGCCGGCGGAGTCGAACGCCTCGTGAGAACCGCCAAGGCCAACGGCCCTTCGTGACCGCCGAGCGTCAGGATTCGCGTCCGGTGAGCTTATCGCGCAGACGATCGACCATTCCGACACCGGGGCCGACACTCTTGTGGAAGAGTTCCGAGTGCGGAGCGTTGGGATGGGGCCGAGTCGGAGCCACCTTCTTCGCTGAAACGACCCGTTTGGCCATATCGATGAGTTGGTCCTGCGGAATGTGTTCCCTGAGCTTCGGGAACTGTTCGTCCTCTTCGTCCCGAGCGTGATGGTCGAGCAGCTGCTCGAACTCGATGACCTTTTCGAGGAAAGCACCCTCGGTCACGTCGAGGCCCTCGAGTTCCTTCATGACTCGGACAAGCTCTTCGTGCTCTTCTTTGTCGTGCTCGACCTCGTCCGTCCCGCCCGGAACGTGCTCTTCGATCGACGGATAGACGATCATCTCTTCGGCCACCGAATGCCGCATCACCTCGGCGATGACGGTATCGGCGATGTCGCGTCGCTCGTCCAGGTCCTCGGTCCTCTCGATCCGGCGAAGCAGCTCGAGCATCTCCCTGTGATCAGCGGTGAGCATGTCGACGACGTCCGTGCCGCTGGTGTCGATGAGAGTCATTGTGCCTTCTTCCCTGCAGGTCTCCCGATTGGTGTTTCGACACTATGGACTGAACCGTCGACCGTCCAGAGACCGCATCACGAAAGACGGTTGCTGCGGTGCATCAGATTCTCATTCGCGAGCACCATTCGGCCGCCGCGGGCGGTCCCGTGAGACCGACCGGGATACGGCCGAGCGTCGACCTATTGCCGTACCACAGCACGGTACGTATAGTCTGAACAGGTCAAGAAGTCGGCCCTCTCCTTTCTGAGGGATCGGTATGTTCATGACTCTTGGCGATGACGGCGAAACACCTCTTGACCCCGGTCGATTCTCCGCCCGTGCGATCTGGACGAGCGAGGGCGAGTATTCGCTCGTCGACGACCGGGAAGCAGCCGTCTTCGAGCTCCGTCTCGCCGGTGAGGTGGTCGCCGCCCTGCACTACAGGCTCGACGGGGTCACCCATGAGGCTGCTTTCGTCTCCTGTGAGATCGCCGAGACCTTGGCCGCCGCTCAGCACTGCAAGGTGCTCTTGAGACTGGCGACGCGAGTCGTTGAAGATCGAGGGATGACGGTTGCTGTGACCTGCCCGGTGGCGCTGAGTGTCAGGGAGTTCATCACATGATGGTGGAGACACTGGCCGCACTCGAAGAGCTCGCGTCCACTGAAAGCGGGCTCTATGTCCGCTATTCAGAGGGCTTCGACAGCGACACCCGAGGCGGGAGCATCGACACCGAGTCGGGTCTCGAACTTCCCGGTCTGTCCGTCAACCCTCTGACACCGGAGGACTGGTGGACTCGCCCTCTGGGCGATTGGCTGGCTCGACAACTCTGCCAGTACAAGCACCTCCAAGAAAAGAACCCCGACCGTTTTGCTTGGATACTCACCGGCCGACAGGTGGGACGCGGCCCCGACTGCGAACCGCTGCTCGTTGACGTCGAACCGATCGCCCGCCTATCGCCGAAGCTCCTCAATGAAGCACAACAGCGCTACCGGGAGAAGTTCGACGCAGAGAAGGGCCCCGAGAACTCACAGCCCGCCTAGGACGAGCCCACGCGGCGGCACAGGGCCCGGCACCTGTATGGTGCCGGGCCCCTACGATCGCGGGAGTCAGTAATGTGCTGGCGGATCACTCGCGGGGAACGACTCTTCCTCCCATTCATCGACCAGGTCATCCTCGTGCTGCTTCGACGCGGAATCCGTGCCGGGCTTTTCCGCAACATCATCCTTGGCTTCCTCGGGGACCTGTGTCGGCTCCTTCTCGTCTTCGCTGGAATTGCTCATCACGATCATCCCTTCTTCATCGGGTGTATGTACCCATGCTGACACTGTTTCAAGCGACTCGAAAGGGGTGCCGCTCGGCTGGGGCCCCGCGTAGACTGATCACCCATCCGCGCTCTCCAGCGAAAGGTGACCAGAATGTCGACCGAAGACAACACCGAAGGCAGCACCGCCGACAGCATGCGCAAGGCCACGGAGAATCTCGACCACAGTGCCGGTGCCGCCCCTTCGTCGGAGTATCTCGACAGGGTGGACACCGACGATTTCGGTCGCTCCGACGAAACCGTTGATAATGAGAACCGTGATGAAGATGAGAACGCCGATGACCAGGACGTGTCGAGCGATCCGCCGTCGTCAGCTCCCTGATCGGCTTCGTCGTCACTGCGTCGCGGGGAACATGTCCTCGACAGTGTCGAGCAGGGCCATCGCCTCGTCATAGTCGCCGCGCATCGACCAGGACGGGAGGTCATAGACCTGACCGGACTGGAAGGCAGGGACGCGATCGTACGGTGCTTCGCCCTTGAGGTCGTCGACGCCGATGCTCGCGTTGTTGAAGCCGACGACGAAGACCGTCTCTGAGCGGAGTATGTCAGGCAGCACCTCGAGCGAGGGCCCGAACATATCCCCGCCCGCAATGTAGGGTTCGATGTCGTTCTCCTCGAACAGTGGTGCGGTTCTGAACCCGAGCGGTTCGAGCGCAGCTGACAGGCTCTTGTCCTCGATGAGGATATAGGGAGTGTCCTTGCTGTCGAGCGTGAGGATGGAGATCTCGCCCTCGGGGACCGTGATGTTGTCCTTCACCTCGGCGACTCGATCGTCGTAAGCGGATTCGAACCTCTCATAGGCATCCTTCCGACCGAGCACGTCGGAGGCGATGAACGAGAACTGGTCCTGCCATGTCTGCTTGTCGCCGGATACGAGGACAGTGGGCGCCACCTCCTGCAGTCTGTCATAGGCATCGGTCGCGTGTTTGAGCGGGAACCCGATTCCTCCGGCGATGATGAGGTCAGGATCGGCCGCGATGATGGACTCGAGGTCGAAACCGTCGTTGCTCCACGGGAGGAACTCGGTTCCCTGCGCCTTGGCCTTCTCGGACCAGAAACGCGAGAATTCCCCATCGGAGTCCGTGACCTCGGGTGTCGTGGCGACGACCGGCACGTCGAGATCGAAGAGATAGCCGGCGAGGGCGTAGTTGAGCACAACCACCCTCTGCGGATCGGCTGGAACCTCAACCTCCCCCTGTTCGGTCTCGACGGCACGCGTCTCGGCTCCACTCGCCGAGGTGCCGTCATCAGACGCATTCGACGTGCCGGCACAGGCACTGATGAGCAGGAGACCGGCGCCCAGAAAGAGCGCACAGGTTCGACGGAGCAAGGACATTGACTACCTCTGTCGGGTGAGGAACTAGAATCAGAGAACATAGCCCAGCCTAACCAAACTCTTCGAATTACTTACGACAAAGGCGACATCATCACACGACCAGCACGACATGTTCTTCGCCGACGCACCGGCACCGAGACGGAACGACCGGTGCACTTCGCTGGGCATGATTGGCACAGTCATTCGTATCCGCTGCTTATCCATGTCATCAGCGGTTCCGTGGACGCGCGTCTGCGCGGACACGGATTCGAAGCGACACACCTCAGTCTCTCTGCCGGTGCCAGCCTGTGGTTGGGAGCAGGCATCGACCACTCGGTCACGGCACAGTCAGGCTCCATCATGCTCGGCCCCCGACTGTCACCGCAGACAGAGCCGCCCGAGGGATTCCTGCACATCCGCCACTCACCCGCCCTGCGCGAGACGGCTCTGCTCATCCTCGCCTCGTCCCCGAACTGCGAGGCCGAGCGGGTACCGCTCAGGCACGCCCTCGACGCAGAGCTGAGCGCGTTCGCCGTCGATGATTTCCCTATTCCCGAGTCTCAGCACCGCGCAGTGAGAGCGATCGTCGACGATCCCCTGACGCTGCTTTTGCCGCTGAGCGCCGTCGCCGCGCGCCACTCGATGAGCACACGCCACGTCGAACGGATCGTCAAGGACGATCTCGGCCTGTCGTTCGTGCAGTGGAGGACGCGGAAGCGACTCAACCTGGCCCTGCGCAGGATCCGCGCGGGATCGAGTGTCGCCTCCGCAGCCCGAACGGTCGGCTACCGCGGGTCCGACGGGCTGATCAGGGCGATCGGCCGGCTCACCCAGCTCACCCGGCAAGAGCTCTCGGGCGATCTGGCAGGTGCAGTCAGGGCGTCCCGCCGACGGTGACCGGGGCTCTCGGCGAACAGCGGGCATCCCAGCCCACATCACCGCAATGACCAGAATCGGGTGGATCGACGTTCGGCTTAGCCGACTACACCTGAGCGACGCCTTTCACAGCGTCCTGGTCGTCCGGTTCCACCGCAATGTCACCCTGCGCAATGATCGGGATATTCAGTGGAGCGCCGAACACCTTTGCAGTGATGGTGGTTATTCCTTCACGCAGGTAGGGAAGCACAGTCATCACAGCTACTTCGTTGACGAACTCTTTGATGATGCGGCTGCTGGGCGCGTTTCCGTTTTCGATGACATATTGACCTGCGACGCTGACCACAGCTTCACCAGCAGGAACTTGGGTCGCGCCCCTGAGACGAACACCGAATCTGTCAGAATCTTCCTTGATCTGCACTTCGATGGTGATGTCACTGTCAGCCTCGTCCGGGCCTGACTCGAAACGACGAGCGGAGACTTCGTGGAACTGCACCGACTCGAGTCGAACTCGATCGATGAATTCCCGTAGACCGCTCAGCTCTGATTCCGCACCTTCCATCGCCGATCAGCCTGCCAGTCCGATATCTGACGTTTTCGCTGTCCGCCAGTCCCGTGCCGCCGAAAGAGAACCAACAGGGGCCAGCGGCCCCATAGGCAGGGACAGCTTCCTCGCCGTCGCCCACCTACTGTGAGCCGCCAACCATGCTGATTGCCCGTGGTCCTTTTGAACCCGATGCTCATACATCGCTCCGAGAGCATTCGCATATCGACGCAGAGTCGATGCTTTCGGATCAGAGTCGTAGCGCTCGAGCTTGTGGATCGCCTGTTGCGAGACTCCCATGATCTCAGCGACATCCTTTTGAGTCAGATCAGACTCCTGTCGGATTCGGATCAGCGCGGCCTTGAGCTCGCGATCCTCACGGGCCAGCACTTTCGCCCGTGCCTTCACGAACTCAGGTTCGAGCGTCGACATAACTTCCTCCTAGGGGATCGCCATAGAGCCAATGATACCGAAACAACCTCCAGGTTGTTTAAACATTTATGGTACCGACTGCCAATTTGTCGACGCGCCCTCGCGGTAGCGCCTCACTGCGAAGTTGATCTCGTGCTGCTGGCTTGGAGATTCACTTTTGCTATGTCGATGCAACGCCACAAGTACTCGCGGGGAATTGGTTGATTCGGCATGTTAAAACTGATCGTGGGAATGCTGGCAGGAGCAGGCTCGATCGATGATCTCCATCTGCTGCAAGCCGGGGGGTAACATCGAAGCTGCTCGGCGCTATTCGGGCACTACCGACTGCAGAATCGACCATCATTCCACGAACATAAGGGTATTGGTGTTAGCCCTCGTTCGTTGCTCTGAGCGGAATGAGCCCGCTCGTCGAAGCGGTTCGATGAGGTAGGTGTGTCTTGATTTGGATTGGGTCTATTGCCAGTTCCCTGTTCATACGATCTGGTCCACTGATCAGCTAGACTCGCTCGCAGCTCATCTAGAATCCCTCACTTCTGACCAGCAGATCTCTTGAAGGTGTCCAACGCATGGCCTCGTCACTACGAATTGCAACAGTGTCCTATGTCGACGACAACTTCGGCGACAACCTCATTGGCACCAGTTTTCTCGCGTTGCTCGAAGTTGCTCTCGAGAACTATGGCCTTAGCTCCGACGACTACGAACTCGCTCCGCTGTCACTGAAGGGCTTCGACAAATCTCAACTCGAACACTGTGATGCCATCTTCTTTGGCGGCGGCGGGCTCTTCGGTCAGTCGTATCTTGGATTCTACGAACATATGGACCGGATCACCGCTGCAGCCGACGAGCGTGGCATTCCCGTGGTGTTCTCCTCGATGGGCTTGAACAATATGGGTGCCGACGACGGTCGAGTCGACGCTATAGCCCAGATCGTGAATAAGCGCTGTGTCCGCGCTCTGTCTGTTCGCGAGAATCTTCCTCTTTTCCAGGAAGTCGCCAAGGATGCACCATTCGAGGTGCGACAGGTTGCGGATCCGGCAACTTGGACCAAGTTTGTCTATGGAATGACTGACGTCGTTCCAGACGGCACGATCGGGATCAACGTAGTCCGCGGCGGATTGTTCAAAGCTAACCAACGCGACTGGGGACTCTCGCAGGAAATGTCATACCTGGCCGACCTTGTCACTCTCGCAGAATCCCACGGCATGATTCCCAAGCTGTACACGAATGGGAGCCTGGGAGACAACAATACTTTGCGATTCTTCGCCGAGAAACACGGTCTCTCAGATGAGCAGATCATCCTCCCGCAAACGACCCGAGAGGTTGTCAAGGCGATCGCGACCCGATCAAAAATTGCATCCATACGTATGCACTCCTCAATCATCTCCTACTCGTTTGGCATTCCTACTGTCGCTCTGGAGTGGAATGACAAGCTTCCCCATTTCTACGAGGCGATAGGACACCCGGAACGCGTGCTTCCGTTCGATAAGTGGGATGCTGAACACTCATTCCAGCTCCTCGATCAGGCACGCCCGGCGCCCGAAGATGACCCCGATTACACCGCCTATCTGATGTCCACGTACACCTACATACACGAGGCGTTAGGCGCCCATGTGCTCAATTCGGACGCCGGTGCACAAAGGTATGACTTCCAGTCAGTCGCGGATTCTCTGGAGGCGAGGTCGCAGATCATTGATACGGATGAGTTCGACCTTCGCCATAAACTGGGGAAAGCCGAGAGAGCCTACCTCAAGCAATTCACATCAGGGCGCAAGAATCGCACGAAGTTGGGCACGCTCACAAAGAAGGTTGACTCCCTCTCGTCGGAAGTGAAGTCACTCTCATCAGAAGTGGAGTCACTCTCTCAGCGGAACGCAGAACTCCAGGCAGAGATCAATCGACGCTTCTCGACTCGACTCGCGGGGTACGTACGACGGGTAACGCGTCGGTAGTTCCAGCACCGCACCGGCCGCTGATCGGACCCGACAGGTACTCGGCTCGGTTAACCGAGCCGAGTACGGCACACCGGTAGCCCGGCCTAGCTGGAGAGGGGCTGTCCTCATCCACACATGAACTATCTCCGACTGAGACTCGGCTACAAAGCCAATAGGCCGTCCGCAGACGGTGACACGCCCCTCAGAACTTCGGCACGTCCGAGATCAGTGCCTGCGTGTACTCGTGCGAGGGGTTCTCCAGCACCGAGGCGGTCGGTCCATAGTCGACGATCTTGCCCTTATTCAGCACGGCGAGGTTGTCCGCGATGTGCCTCGACAGCGCGATGTTGTGCGTAACGAAGAGCATCGCCAGCTGCCGCTCCTCCCGCAGGGTGCGCAGCAGCCCCACGATCGAGGCCTGCACACTCACGTCCAACGCCGAGGTGATCTCGTCACAGACCATCACCGACGGCGCGTTGACCAGGGCCCGGGCGATCGCCGCCCGCTGCCGCTCACCGCCGGAGAGATCCCCTGGACGCCGGTGATAGAACGACCGCCCCAGCCGCACCGAATCGAGTGCCTCCTCGACAGCGGCCTTCCGGCTCGCGGCCGTGCCCTCCCCGCTCATCTCCAACGGCACCGTCAGCGACTGCCCGATCGACCGCCGCGGATTGAGCGAGGAGAACGGCGACTGGAACACGTACTGGATGCCCACCCGCTGCTCGTTCGTGCGCTTGCGCGTCGACCGCGCCAGCTCCGTACCCCGCAGCCGCACCGACCCCGAATAGTCATCGTTGAGCCCGGCCACACACTGCGACAGCGTCGTCTTGCCCGACCCCGATTCGCCGAGCAGCATCGTGCACTCCCCCGGTTCGAGGACGAGGTTGATCCCGTCGAGGATCTGCGCCTTCCCGTAGGCGAGCGCGATGTCTTTGGCCTCGAGCAGGGGTGCATTCGCCGAGGCGGCTCCACCGTCCCGCTCCTCCGCCGAGGTAACAGAATCCCCCGCCGAGGCGGCCGCCCCGTCCCGTGCGTCACCGTCGGATCCGTGCCCGCCCGAATCCGCGGGCCCACCAGGCTCCCCCGACGAGACGAGAATGTGCGTCGCCCCGTCCGTTTCCGAGGGCTTCTTCTCCTCGGCGGCACCATCCCCGATGGTCTTGCGACCGGCGAGGTCCGGTACCGCGGCCATGAGCATCTGCGTGTACTCGTGCTGCGGGTCCTCGAGGACGGCCGACACCGGTCCTTCTTCGACGAGGTTGCCGCGCAGCATCACGGCCACTCGGTCGGAGATGTCCTTGATCACCGCGAGGTCGTGGGTGATGTAGAGGCCGGCGACGTTGTTGGCCACCGTCATCTGTCGGATCGTGTCGAGCACGACCGACTGCGTGGACACGTCGAGGCCGGTGGTCGGCTCATCAAGAATGAGCACATCGGGGAACATCGCGAAGGCCATGGCGATGCCGATGCGCTGCTGCTGACCGCCGGAGAGCTGATGCGGCCAGCGCTTCTGATACGCCTTGTCCCCGGGCAGACCGACGTCGACGAGCACCTCGGCGACCCGGTCGGTCCGTTCCTTCTCGGACGACCCGAACCCGTGGATGTCGAGGACCTCCCGGATCTGCTCACCGACGCGCATGGCCGGATTGAGCGAGAGCGCGGGATCCTGAGGGATATAGGCGATCCGGGAGCCGCGCAGCTCACGCACGGCCACCTCGTCGAGGTCGCCGACCTCCACATGGGAGGCCTCACCGCGGGGCCAGATGCTCACGGAACCGGACCCGAACTTCAGCCCTTCCCGGAAATGGCCCATGCAGGCCAGGCCCGCGGTGGTCTTGCCGGAACCGGATTCGCCGACGAGTCCGAGGATCTCACCGCGGGAGAGTGCGAAGTCCACGCCGTGGAGGATCTCGTCGCCGGCGTTCGTGAGCACCCGCAGGTCGGACACCCGCAGGACGATCTTCTCGTTCGGTTCGTTCGCATCGTCGTGGCGAACGGTCTGCGTCTTCGTGCTCATCAGGCCTCCACTGATGTCGATGCGGTGGCTCGGGCGAAGGAGTCCGCGAGCAGGTTGGTGCCGATGGTCAGCAGTGCGATGGCGATGACCGGCAGCAGCACGCCCCAGGGTTGGATGGACAGGGCGATGCGGTTCTCGTTGATCATCAGGCCCCAGTCGGCGGCCGGCGGCTGCAGGCCGAGCCCGAGGAAGGACAGCGAGGCGATGTAGCCGATCGAGTAGGTCAGGCGGAGTCCGGCCTCCACGCTCAAGGGCCCGGTGATGTTGGGCAGCAGCTCACGCAGGAGCACCTTCCACCTCGGCATCGCGTACATCTCCGCGGCCTTGATGTAGTCCTCGGTGATGACGCCCAATGTCGCCGACCTCGCCACGCGGGCGATGCGCGGTGCGTGGGTCAGCCCGATGACGGTGACGAGTACCCACCCCTGTGGGCCGAGCACTGTGATCGCCAGGAGTGCGAACACGAGCTGCGGGACGGCGAGGATGACGTCGTTGAGGCGCATGATGACGGCATCGAATCGGCCGCCGACGTAGGCGGCGAGCATGCCGATGATCGCGCCGACGACCATGCCGAGCACTGTGGCGAGCACACCGTAGATGATGAGGGTCAGCCCGCCGGCGAGGAAGCGGGAGAACACATCGCGGCCGAGGTTGTCCGATCCGAACAGCCCATAGGGGCTGAAGGGCTTCGTGACGAACTGGGTGGCGGTGTTGCCCGTCGCCCACGGCAGCAGCAGCGGCCCGCACAGGGCGAGGATGACGATGATCAGCGTGATCGTCAGACCGATCTTGCCCTGCCTCTGCGCGAGCACCCGCTTGTAGAAGGGAACGTAGGTGGTCTGGGATTCCTTGGGAACCTCGGCGGCGTCGGTGGCCGCGGATTTGAGGTCGTCGAGGCTGTTGGCGTCGGTGCTCATGCTGCGCTCCTCAGTTTCGGGTTGGTGAGGATGCCGACGACATCGGCCGCCAGGTTCACCACGACGTAGACGGCGGCGACGAGCATGGAGATCGCCTGGACGACCTGCACGTCACGGTAGGTCACCGCGTCGATGAGTGCTTGGCCGAGTCCCGGGTAGCGGAAGAGGAACTCGACGACGACCACGCCGCCGGCCAGCCAGGCCAGCTGGATCGCGACGACCTGTGCGACCGGGCCGAGTGCGTGCGGGACGGCGTGACGCATGATCACTCGGGTCTCGGGCACGCCTTTGAGGCGGGCCATCTCGACGAAGCCGGAGTCGAGGACCTCGATCATCGTCGCTCGCATCATCCGCACGATGTAGGGGGTGACGACGAGGATGAGGGTCAGGGTCGGCAGGATGAGCTGTTCGGGTCGGTTCCACACGGGTTCGCCCGGCGGGGCGAGGGTCACGGCGGGCAGGATCTGGAATACCGAGGTGGCGAAGATCGCGATGAGGCCGATGCCGATGACGAACTCGGGCATGGCCGCGAGCACGAGGCTGAGCCCGGTCATGGTCTGGTCGCGTCGCTTGCCGCGGTGCAGGGCCTGGTAGACGCCGAGGCCGATGCCCAGCGGCACGGAGATGACCGCGGCCAGGCCCATGAGGACGAAGGAGGCCCCGATCCGGTCGGCGAGGAGTTCGGAGACAGGTCCCCCGGACGCCGAGGAGGTCCCGAAGTCACCGACGAAGAGCCCTCCCAGCCAATGGAGGTAGCGCAGCCAGGCGGGATCGTTGAGTCCCAGCTGTTCGTTGAGTGCCGCGATGCGCTCGGGGGTGGCCTGCTGGCCGAGGATGGCCCGGGCCGCGTCGCCGGGCAGCAGGAGGGTGGCGCCGAAGACGAGGAGGGAGACGGCGATGAGGATGAAGGCGGAGAAGATAAGCCGCTTGCCGATCACTTTTCCGAACATGTCACACCTCTCCGATCCACACGCGGTCGAATCTCCACCCGCCGAGGGGTCTGCCTGTGGCATTCTCCTTCAGACCGCCGACGTACTTCTGGTAGGCGTCGACTTGGTTGGCGAATCCCCAGATGATGTATCCGCCTTCGTCGTAGAGCATCTTCTGGGCTTCATGCTCGAGGTTCTTCCGTTTGCTGCTCTCGGGGATCTCACGTGCGTCCTGCACGATGGACGAGAACTTCTTATCGCTCCAGTGGGTTTCGTTGAATGGAGAGACGTCCATGACGCAGGAGACGCACTGCGGGAGGAAGTCTCGGGTGTACCAGAAGTCCTGCGCGAAATCCCATTTGAGGTATTCGTCGCCGAAGAAGGTTGTGGCATCCACCTTGCGGATTTTCACCGTGATTCCCGCGTCGGCGGCCTGTTGGGCGAAGACCTGAGCCGCTTCGACAGTTCCGGACTGGATGGGCGCGGTGACGAGTTCGACCTCGAGCCCATCGGGGTAGCCGGCCTCGGCGAGGAGCTTCTTCGCCTTCGGAATGTCCTGCTTGCGCTGCGGGAAGTCCGGGTAGTTCTCGCTCAGCGGACCGAACATGTCGTTGCCGATGGTTCCGTAGCCGGAGAGCACCTGTTCGATCATCTGCTCGCGATCGACGACGAGGCGGAAGGCCTGACGGACCCGCACATCATCGAAGGGCTTCTTGTCCACGCGCATGGTGAAGGGCAGCCACATGCCCGTCTTCGAGTTGAGAATGGCCATGCGCTCATCGGCGTCGATGACTTCGACGAGAGCCAGTGGGATCTGTGCGATCGCGTCGACCTGTGAGGACAGGAGCGCGTTGATGAGGGCATCCGAGTCATTGAAGTTGAGCACGTCCACCTCATCGAGGTAGGTCGAGTTGCGCCAGTAGTGCTCGTTGCGCTCCATCACCGTCGATTGGCCAGGGGTGTGGGACTTGAGTTTGAACGGCCCTGAGGACACGGGCTTCTTCGGGTCGTAGTCGGTGGGAACGATGCCGCACGTGTACTCGGACACCGAGTCGTTGAGCAGGCCGTTGGGCTCTGAGAGGCGGAATTCGACGGTCCGGTCGCCTGTGGCAATCACCTTGTCGAGCATGGTGAAGCTCGACGATGCCGTCTTGGGGTCGTCAGGGTCATTGATTCGTTCGAAGGTGAAGACCACATCGTCGGGAGTGATGTCGCGTCCGTCGGAGAACTTCACGCCTTCGCGCAGAGTTGCCGTCCACACGGTCGAGTCCGAGTTTGGTTCGAAGGATTCGGCAAGCTCAGGCTGGATCTTGTAGTCGTCAGTCCTCGTCAGCAGGCAGTTGTAGAGGTTGACGGTGCGGGCGATGTCGCCGCTGTTGACGGGGATGTGGGCGTCGACGGTGTCGGCCGAGTTGCCGCCGGTCACTCCCACCCGCAGGGTTCCGCCCTTGGCGGGGTCACCGGCGTCGGCGGCACCGACGGTCCCTCCCCCGCATGCGCTGAGTCCGGCGACCGCGGATACCGCGAGTCCGGCTCCCAGCGCTTGTCTTCGGTTCGGTGTTCTCATGTGCCTTCTTCCTAGGACGTCGAATCGGGCCCGCCGGCTGCGGCGACTCTCTCTGACTTCGGGGTTCGGGTGTCTGGTGTGGAGGTGTCATCGTCGGCGAGGACGTGGGCGGCGAGGTAGTTCTCGAGCATGGCCAGCGCCTCGTCATCGGTGATGGGCATGTGTTCGGTGGTGCGGGCGACGCCGAGGCCGTCGATGAAGATCGCCAGCGCCTTGACCATGAGGGAGGTGTCACCGGTGCGGATCGCGCCCGATCGCTGTCCGGACTCGACGACCGCGGTGATCATGTCGAGCCATTCGCCGTAGACAGCGGTGAGGTTCGCGCGGGCGCCTTCGTCTGTGGCTGCGCGGGCCCAGCATTGGAGCCAGATCGACCACACGCGGCGGATCTTCAGATCGATGCCGGCGTGGAGTCGGGCGAAGTGGCGGAGGACGGCGGCGGGGTCGGCGGGGTCGTTGAGGTGGCGGGTCTGGGCGATGATGTCCAGTGAGTGCCGCAGGGCCGCCTGCAGCAGCTGGTCCTTCGTCCGGAAGTGGTAGTTCACCGCCGAGGTGGTCATACCGGCCGCGCGGGCGACGTCTTCGGTGCGCACTTTGGCGATGCCGAGGTCGGCGTAGAGCTCCCAGGCAGCAGCGATGATCGTCACCCGGCTGCGGGTGCCTTTCGACATCCACTCCTGCGTGGGGTCGGCCGCGGGTGATTCTGTGGTGTCGCCCTGCCGGGGAATCGTCGGGATATCGTCGCCGTCGGGCGATGCTTTGGGGGGATCAATACCCGGTATCGGTGCGGCCCTCCCCCGCCGAGGTGGCCCTGCCGTTCTCCCGGTCGTGAGCCAGTCAGTGCTGACCTCGGTGAGCTCGGCGATGCGTGAGATCTCCTCGACTCGGAACTTCCGTGTTCCGGCCAGGGATTTCGAGAGTTTGCTGGCGTCGAGCTCGATCCGGCGGGCGACCTCGCTGTGGTTGATTCCCGCGTTCTTGATGGCGTCGCGGACACGGATCACGAGCGACTTCTGCGTGCTGTCAGCACCTTCGTCTGTCGTGGCCACCCATACAGTCTGCACAGAAGTTGCGATTTTGGCAAGAGTTACTGAGTCACCGATTAGTTTCTTGTCGCCGACGAATACCGAGCTAGACATCCACCTGTAACCGAATCCGTGCTCCACCCCTCGTGAATTCGGCAGTTGTGAATCGGTTTGGTTGCAGCCGAGCCCACGGATATCACAATCAAGCATCCCCGGCGATTTTGACACCACATCCGTTGAGAAATGAGTAGAGTCTTTTCGACACCGGTGGCCCGATCAGGGCCTGGGTGTCGGCGAAGACAGGCGCAAGGAGGCGTTCTGATTTGTGGAGTTCACCGTTTTCGGCGCGATCGTATGTCGCTCGTAAACTGACGCCTCAGCGAAAAGCGTGGATCTCGAAACTGCGGCACGGCGAACATCAGTGGCAGAGACGCACATTGCGGCTCGGCCTAGGGCGAGTACACCAGCCGACTCATTCGACCCGCGCAGAGCCCAGACCCAGAGCCTTTCTGCCATCCGTGACGTGCTTTGCTACGCCGAGGTCGAGTTCGTCGAACTTCCGCGGTTGAGCGTCCTCGCATCGACGTTGGTCATCGACTAAGAATTCTCTTCTCAAGCGATCCAGCCAATCGCGGAAATTCATGATTCCGATCCCGAAAGTGGCAGCAGGAAGAGCTCCTGGACAGTACGATACTTCACCGCCGACGGGTCGGAAGTCGCTGCCAGAAAGGCGGAAAAGCATCGCGCCAGGATCGCTTCGATCACGTGCCTGAGGCATCACATCGCCGCCAACGACAGAGACCTGTCGACCTCGGCGCTCACGGTGACAGTGGAGCTGTGGGACAGGCTGGGGCAGGACAGGCCCCGTGCCGATGGGGCTTCGCACATCGGAGGAACTCGTCATCGCAGGAAATCTGACCATGAACTGGCTGTCGACTACATCGAACCGACCGCATGGTTCCATGCGGTACGCGATGAGCATCGCCTCAAACTGCCTGCGCCTCACCTCTACACACTCCAAGAGCCTGTCGATATCGTCTATACCTGGGTCGACGGTGCGGGTCCGAAATGGCGGGCCCGAATGCGTGAGGCTAAGGATGCCGCCGATCTACGCGCGACTGAGCCCAGCGCCCTGGCGGAATCGCGGTTCACCACTCGGGACGAGCTGAAGTATTCGCTGCGATCGCTCGAATACTACGCATCGTGGGCCAACCACATCTATATCGTCACTGACGATCAGGTACCGAACTGGCTGGACACCGAGCATCCGAAGGTCACCATCGTCGACCATCGCGATATCTTCACCGACCCATCGGTGCTTCCGGCGTTCAACTCTCATGCGATCGAGTCGCAGCTGCATCACATCGAAGGGCTCTGCGATCGCTATGTCTATCTCAACGACGATTGCTTCTTTCTCCGCCCGACCGACCCGGAGTTGTTCTATTCGGGCAACGGGGTGGCCCGACACTTCCCTTCTGCCGTCCCCATCGATATAGGCGGCTGGTCGCCCCGTGACTTGCCGATCATCTCTGCTGCAAAGCAGGGCAGGGACTACCTGCTCGACGTATACGGACGCACGGTCACCCACCGGCTCAAGCACACTCCGCACCCTCAGATCAGACCTGTGCTCGAAGTCATGGAGCGCGAACACCCCGATCTGTTCGCCCAGGTGGCCGCTTCAGCGTTCCGGTCGCCCAGCGACTACTTGATTGCGTCGCCTCTGCACCATTTCGACGCTTTCGAAAGAAGACAGTCTGTAGAGGGACAGATCGGCTACCGATTCATCGACCTCGGCCGTCCCGACCTGGATCTGCAATTGGCAAGAGTTGCCAGAGCCGATGATCTGGACGCGTTCTGCCTCAACGAGACGGCGCTGTGCGAGGAATCGCGCGAGACCATCGACAGCAAAGTAGACAGATTCCTCAACGACCGGTTTCCGGTCCCATCAAGTTTCGAGCTGCAACCTAAGAAGGGAACGCCGTGGAGCGAGGACTCATCACAAAGGCGGCAGGGATCGCCAAACCGTTTGTCATCGACGTCGCGGGAGAGCGAAGGTACCTCAAGCTTCGTCGATATGGGCTGAAACGACTGCGGAGCTTCAACCGTCGACGTGAGGTGGCCGATCGTTTTAGATCAGAGAAGCGCGGCTTTTCGTTAGATCGTGAGGTGACTCATCATGGCGGGCTGCTCACCGAGCTCGTCGAAGAGATGACACCGGCGGCCGCCGCGAAGGCGAACTTCGACTTCACCGTCGATGCCCTCGACTCACACGGGATCACGTGGTGGCTGGTCGAAGACTATTCGGGTCACGGGTATCGGATCGGTGTCCACTTCGACGACAAACGGCGAGTGGCAGCTGCCCTCGTGAGAAGGCAGTTGGCAACGCCGATCTACGCCCGGTCTGGCCGCTCGGGTCCAGTCGCCCTGTCTTCGGTGGTGGAACTCGCCGCCGACCCTGAACTGAATGTCATCACGGTGGCTGCGCCAGGCCGCGAGTGTCTGCTTCCTGACGTGCTGACAGAGAACATGCTCGAGGACACCACCTTCCCTGTTGATGCCGTCTACACCTGGGTCGACCGCGCCGATCCTGAATGGGTCGCGTCGAAACGACGGCTCGAAGCACAGCTGGCGGGCCACGAGTACCATCCCGAAGCGAATCATGAGGCCAGGTTCGAGTCCAAGGACGAGCTGAAGTACTCGCTCCGATCGCTGGAGTACTTCGCACCGTGGTTCAATAAGGTTTACATCGTCACGGCCGGGCAGGTACCTTCCTGGCTCAATGTAGACCATCCGAAGATTGTCATGATCGATCACGGCGACATTTACGATGATCCCAACCACCTACCGACGTTCAACAGCAATTCGATCATCTCTAGGCACCATCACATTCCCGGGTTGAGCGAACACTTTATCTATCTCAATGACGATGTCATGTTCGGAAAGCCTGTCCGACCGCAGGATTTCTTCCTGCCCGGCGGTGCAGTCAAGGTCTTCCCTTCTCGCAACCATCGACCGTTTGGTGCTCCAACGGCGTAGGACGGTCCTCATTTCAATCTGACAAGAAATATTCGACAGATCCTGCGCGAAGAGTTCGGGGTCACTGTCACCAGAGCTATCAAGCACACACCGTATCCAATGCTCAAGAGCGTGCATTTCGAAATGGAGAGGAAGTTCCGGAGCGACTATGAGCGGACTTGGGCGAGCCGGTTCCGTCACCATGACGATATCGTCGCCGACCAGCTGTTCCACTACTACTCGCAGATAGTGGGAAAGCCCGTCGCGACGTCGATCACGTACCGTTACATCAATATTCGCGCCGACAATTACCGCTGGGTGTTGCGGGAGACGCTTCGCCAGCGCAACCGTTCCACGCTGTGTCTCAATGACGCACCGGCGGAAGAGGTCGAACCACTCAGCGATGAAGAAGTCATGGAGTTCCTCAACGCGTACTTCCCGGTCGCGAGCTCATTTGAGGCGAATCAGACCGTCGACTACAACACCATCCGCTGGTGGTGAATCGCAGGCAGCATAGTTTCACAGTTCTCACCGACCTCCTTCAAACACAGATCGATGAACACCGCAACGGATATCCGCCGGACTCGTCTCATTCATGACTCCGATGCATATGACGGAACTGCCATACCTCGCCGCAGACCGGCTCACCGTATCGATAAATGGAGCCGACATTGGCTCGCATAAGGTCCCGAAGTTGGCCACTCCAGTCGGGGTAGATGCCGGCGGTCTTCGTGGCCGTGTGGGCACAGGTTGAGAGCATACCGAGGTCGGCGTCGAACGACCTTCTTAGATAGTTCATCGACAAGGTCAGGCGTTCTTGAAAGAGTGCGTTGACGACTTCAGTTGCAAACCTCTGGATACACCGTGAGTCAAGTAGGCTCTTACTGGTAACTCCAACTGTCACCTGCCGGTAGAATCTGGTTGATCGGCGATGGTTGCGCCAGTCGAAAGGACGTAGAGGGATGAGCCGTGGAAAGTCTCCGCTGCATAGGGCACTCAAGTACGCGCAGGTGACTGGTGATTTCTGGGTCAAACCGCTGGGAAAGGCTGAAGCCGTTCGCAGGGAATTTATCAAGTACAGGTCCTCCGCGCCGGTCAATCGCAGGGTCATCTTCTATGAGACTATGTCCGGCGCACGCATGGGCGATAACCCATATGGCATCTTCGAATACCTTCGCTCACACCCGTCGTATGGCGAGTTCGTACATGTGTGGTCATTCGATGGAAGCGAATCAATCCCCGACAGGTACAGACACCTTCCCGATGTCGTATTCGCGCGCCGCGGTTCCGCGTCCTATGCCTACTTCTTGGCCACAGCCGGTCGAATCGTCGGAAACGCCAACCTCCCGGGCTTCTTCACGCGTCGACCAGAGCAGCAGTATCTGAACACTTGGCATGGAATTCCGTACAAGGCTCTTGGGCGCAATACGCCAAAAGCGCGCTTTGGCAACCCTGCGGGAACGGCGACATTCAACAAGGCCACCCACGTCCTAACGCCCTGCGAGTTCATGACCGACGCAGTGGTCTCCGCGTACTCAATGTCAGGTGTCTCGAACTCGACTATTGCGGAAACTGGCTACCCGAGAGTCGACCTCACGTTGAACCCGGCTCGTAGAGATCTGTCACGTCTCAGCCACGTCTACGGCACCGAGGATCCAAAAGTACTCGGCGATCTGCGACCGCGTGTTCTCTATGCGCCGACTTGGCGGGCAGATAATGATGAGGACGTAGTCGACACAGGCCAGCTCGTCGATGATCTGAAAGCGCTGGCGGGCCTCGATATCCAACTGATGTATCGAGGTCACCACCGAATGAATCGCCTGATCAAAGACTCATCGGTTAGCGACTTCATCGGCGACGTAGTCATCCCTCCCCACGACATCAGCTCAAACGACCTGATGACTGTCGTCGACATCCTCATCACCGACTATTCGAGCATCTTCTTCGACTTCCTGCCCACAGGCAGACCGATAGTGCAGTATCTCTACGATCTGGACGACTACGGTCGCAGCAGAGGGCTCAACCTGGAACTCGACGATCTGCCGGGTGACGTTGCCCAAACCAGACAGGAACTCTTGTCTTCGGTGGAATCGCTTGCGACGGCAATAACAGAAGCTGGACCCGACGCCGATCACGTGCACGATCCGTTGCAAGGCGAACGATACAAGCGGGCACAGAATCGATTCTGTCCCCGCGAGGACGGTCACTCTTCAAAACGCGCGGTAGATTTCTTCATAAATAACGAAGCTGCGAACGTTCCCACACGGAGACCTCGGGATGGACGCCCGACCGCCGCGTTCTGGGCTGGCAGTATTGCCAAAGGTCCCGAAGCAGACGGCTTCCTGCGAAAGTTGATCGAGTCGGGACAGTCATCAGCAGAGCAGACCGTGTTAGTGATCGACAGAACGGCACCAGTGGATAAGCCGTTGCTCAAGGAGATCAAGACACTCGGGGACAGGATTTCTACGATCTCGTACGTTCCAGAGGGCTTGAGTGTCTTATCCTCCGAGGCCGAGGAATATGATTCCTTTACCGCCATCGAGAATTTGAGCAGCGAATCGGCTAAATCCCATATCGCTAAGAGCCGCGTTCTCAAGGGCCTCTTCGCCCACGAGTATCGACGGCGATTGGACGACGCCCAATTCGACCGGGTAGTCCAGGGTCCTGGCCTGACGAATCATGAAGTTGGGCTGTCGGTACTCGCCCAGAAAGGCGTCCGGCTCCCGTCCGGGCAGCGTGTACTCCCCAGTGCCCCTGGTCAATCCACCTTCGATCGTGTAGAAGAACTCTTATTACCACGAGGTTCGGCTCGCCGACAGCTGCTTAGTCGCTCGTATCGCACGTTTCGAAGAAGCGGAAAGAAGCTCGTCCGCCTCGGGACAAGGTAGTCGGGGTCTCTTGGAGATCGATGAAACGACCTCCAAGAGACCCCGGTGACTGACAAATGTGATCGCGCCGGTTCCTTCGCGACCTCCTGAACTGTCGAGCCAAGACCCTTCAGCTGTTCGGAGGAAGCCAGCCCAGTTACCTGCTTCTACCTACTTGCGTTCCCCTTCTTCCCTTTACGCTGAAGGAAGGGAGAAGCGTCCAGAAGCTTGTAGTATTTGAACTCGATCGGTTGGGAGTTGAAGGAGAAACTCTTCAACAGGTGTTCAACCTGGAGTCCTTCCTTCCCTATCGAATACTGATGAGGTGCACGGTACTTGTTGACTGAGGCAAAGTAGTCGAAGTATTTGAAGATGCCTCCCTTTCCTGTCTCGGACTGTCGCCATGAGTTCGGTATACCGTAAGCGTCGGCAATGATCAGACCGTGCAACGAGGAAGAGATGATCCTGCGGCAAGACATAAAGGCGTCAATCGTCTCTTCAACATCTGATGTCTTCAAGTTGATGATCTTGATCCGAGGATCGATATCAACGCTCTTCCACTCTTTCTCACTCCACCTAACCACGACGCCGATCTCATGCGTAATCGGCACCTCGGGGTAGTAATAAAGCGGCATCAGAAGAGCGGGGTCACCGTAGATCTGCGGAGCGTTGATCTTCGCGTTCTTGAGGATCTGCCGGGTCAGCGGACCTCGAACTGCATGGTATTTCGCCTTCGGGGACAGTCTCGCTTTGGTCTCAGTGCCGAATGATCCAGTACCCCATATCAGAGAGTTGTCCGAGGCCCTGCCAACAATGGAGCCGATCGTTACATAATGCGGCTCATCCCTGTCAGCGAATTCGACATTTAACCCAGTCATCTTCTGCACAAGCCAAGGCGAGAGCAGATCTCCGAAATTCGGAGCGTCGGTCCACCAAAACACCGGGATTGAGCCATCTTTGGTTACGATATTGTCATTGACCTCGTAGCGATCAAGGATCTTTTGGTGGCGCTTCATGCCGATGGTGTCTGGGAACCTCCGCCCCAGTCTCGACTTCACCGTATTCTTGACAAACGCGGTTGCTCTCTGACCAATATCTGTAGTACCCATACCTACCGCTCCGCTGTGTCGCAATACCTATGATCACGCATCGTTACCTCGCAACCGCTGCGAGGTTATTTAAGCCGTCATTCTACTTGCCTGCAGTCAGCCGGTCGAATTCGAGCATGTGGATGAACTGGTTATGAGTTCCCGACTCTCCGAAATACTTCGAGCGAACGCTGACCAAGCCTCCTCATCGCTCGCCGCGCTTTGCTCACAGACTTGCGCATTTTGAAGCGCTTGGATCGACTTTTCCTCGCAGCTTGATTCTGTTGGAAGTAGTAGTGCTCGTAGGACCGCCTCAACTTACGTTGGACTTTCGCCCGGTACTCCTTCTCCGACGTGCCTGAATACCGGGGAAGCGTTTCGAATACCTTCTCCATTTGGAATGGCTCAGCTGCCTCGCCTGGAGCCAGAACAGCTTTGACCCCTTCGAATAGGGTGCGATAGACGCTGTACAGGTAGTCTTCGTCCTTCGCTACTCCCTCTTGGATTGCGGAGTCGAGCGTCGATACGATGCTACGCGCGTTCCATTCCGCTGGACCAACTGCGCGTTCTGAATACCCTATCCCCTTATAGAATTCGGGCACCTTGAAGTTCCACGACAGACCGATTGACGGAATCCCAAGTGCGAATGCAGTGATGCTGGCATGAAGCCGGAAAGCGATGACCCCCTCACACCTGCGAAGCTCCCGAATGAGTTCGTCTGGCGAGTTCACAGTGAATGCGACCTTCTTCGGCGGCACTCCGTGATGTCGAACCAAGGAATCGAGGAATATCTCGTCGGTAAAATGACCGGTCGTGAATAGACGATAGTCATCCCCTCTTTCTTCTAACAGGGCGATCGTATCCAGCCAGAGCCGACGCTGGTCCTGTTCCGAGAACCTGATGTCATTGTCGGCGAAGATTCCCGCACGGGTAACGACCAGTCCGATGGTTCGGCCGCCCGACTCAGTCCGAGGAAGAGAAACGTCCGGCACCTGCTCGAACACCCTATCTGCCACGACCGCAGGGTCAGAAACGAGAGCGGTAGCTGTGGACCGTCTCGAGACGTATCTGTTCACCGACTGCAGATCGTCTCGTGTAGTGATCTGCCGGACGACAGGCAGATTGAGTGCCCTCTTCAGCGCCTGCGATCTAGGGTCGGAGTCCGAATACGGTTCGACTCCGATGCTCGAAAACACGACAGGAACCCCATACTCGTTCGCGAGCTCAATGGTCCGGATGGTACGGCGGTAGAACGATTGGTATTTATAGTTGAAGAGTGGCGCACCACCGAATATGAGTAGGTCCGCTTTCGAAATCGCTTTACGCGCCCCTGTCAGCAGGCTTTCGTCACTGGTCTTCAGATACTTCTTCGAGATGATCCCCGCCGCTCGACTCGACACTACGAACGAGTCGTCATCGATGTTCAGATTACGAGCCACGACCTTCAGAAGGCTGATGACCGACGCCTCGATGATTTGGTCGCCGACGTTGTCGGAGTCACGGTTGGTCAACAAAAGGACACGGGTCTTCTTCACGTCAGCTCAGTTCTCGAGAAGGACTACATTGCGCCCGATTACGCACAGGCCAGCGGCGGCAGCATCAGTGTTGCACCGAATTCGCTCGGTCTCAGATCAGCGGACCGTCTTCGAACGCTCGTATCGTTCTAGATACTCCCTCATCGAGTCCGTGCAGCGAAGTCCACCCCAGTTGCTCAATTCTCTCCGAAGCGAGTCCCAAAGATGCCACTGGAGAGAAGTGTGCCACGTCTTCCTGATTGTCGAATGCCAACCGCAGCGCCTTCTCCGGTCGCGCATTGGCGAAAGTCTCGGCAAGTTGACGGATACTGATATTGCCGGCAGGGTCCGCCACGTTGTAGACGGCTTCCTGTCCTCGCAGGTGTGCAAAGAAGAGCCCTCTGGCGGCATCAGCGACATAAGTATATGTACGCGTGGCAGCACCAGCGCTCATCATACGAACGTCTCGGCCATTCACGACGTCAGCGAGAAAGTCGGCCTGCACGCGCCCGTCATCAAGAGCCATACCGGGACCATAGATGTGTCCGAACCGAACGCTCAGTGAGTTGATGCCGAACTCATCGGCGTAGGCGGCCAGGGCAGTTTCTGCGATGCGTTTGCCTTCGGAGTAACCTGCTCGTGATACAAAGTGCTGAAGCTCACCGACCGAATCCTCTGTAATGAGTTGACCGCCCTTGACGGCCCCGTAAACCTCCGACGACGACAACAATACGAACGAACCGCCACCGCCAGCCACTTGGGCGTCCAATAGGTAGAGAGTTCCCAGCGTGTTTGCCTTCAGCGTTGTCACGGGCGAGGCCTTGTGCAACGTCGGACGGGCCGGCGAAGCTCCGTGGAAAATGGTTTCGTGGGCCCCATTGATGGATTCGGGCTTTGTCACATCGCCTTCGACAAGGGTGAAATCTTTCCTTCCGAGGGCACTTCCGAACCTCGCCTTTGCCTTCTCCGGGCTGCGAACCAACCCAGTGACCATCAGGTCGAGATCGTACTTTTCATTCGCGGCGAGAAGCGTGCCGACGATGTACATCGGGATCATGCCTGAGGCACCCGTAACGAGAATTCGCTGACCGCGATAAGTTTCCCACGGCAGGTTTGACTCTGTTATCTGGCTGACATCCTCATTGAAGACCGGAGAGTCGAACAGTACGACGTCATTCACCGCCGAATGCCTCCCGGTCCTCGATCAAAGTCAGGAAGGTGCGACATACGTAGTAATCAGAGGCAGTCGTGATCTTGATATTGGTACGCGGACCTTCGACCCGATGAACGTCATAGCCGAAGCTGTGCATGAGAGTGCATGTGTCGATCGAGTCGTTCTCACCTTCAGCCACTGCACGGTCATACCCTTCGAGCGCGTCGCCGAGGCGGAATGTCTGAGGGGCTTGCGCAGTCCACAGCGGATCGCGAGGAATGACGTCCTTGATCCCGGCACCTTCTTCTACAACGACAGTCTCAGTCATCTTCGTGCAGGTCACAGCGGATCCGAACTCAAGTGCGGTTTCAATGTTCCTCGAGACAAGGTCGGCGTCGATGAGCGGACGCACTCCATCATGAACGAGTACGAGACTGTCCGGACCGTTGTTTTGGGCCACGACCTTCAGCGCATTGTGGCGAGACTCTTGTCCGGTCGACCCGCCGTCGACGACCCACTTGACCTTAGTCAGCTCATATCGCTTGACCAGACTCTCCAGATAGTCCCGGAACTCGGGAAGAATCGCCACAGCAATGGAATCGATATCCGGGTGTTGCTGGAATACATCCAACGTGTGCACGATCACGGGCCGTCCGTGGATCTCCAAGAATTGCTTCGGACGCGAACTGTGAGCCATCCTGGCTCCGACGCCTCCGGCGAAGACTACTGCGATGTTTGCCATTGGTACTCCTAGTTCGTTAGCGCGTCGACGTCGACATTAGTGCCGAATCTTCGGTGGCGTCAGTGGAATCATTTCCGTCCTCACCGGAATCCGACATTTCGCTGGCCTTGCCTGCAAATGTGAGCTCTACATCGGGTGCGGGGGTTGCAGAGATCGTTTCGATTATCGGATCGGACAGAACCAATGTGTCGATGACCCGATCGGAATTGTGGGTGTCAACGTAGTCGAAATTCTCACTGACAAATTCTTTTGTCTTCGCGACACTCAGTTTTGGCGCACGCAGCAATGCGACCAGCTCATCGAAATTCGTCGCGATGCTTCCTGGCGCGGCTTCCTCGTATTCTCGGTGCATGCCCCGAGTAGCCGAATAGGTCTCGAGGTCATAGGCAAAGAAGATCATCGGCCGCTCGAGCAAAGCGTATTCGTAGATCACTGATGAATAGTCGGTGATCAATATGTCCGAGATCAGCAGCAGATCATTCGTGTCTGGACACGATGCGACGTCGACAAGGCGATCGCCAAGTTCCGTTGGAATGGGTGCGGGATCCGGGATGAAATGATGCTGGCGGAACAGCACGACAGTGTCGTCACCACAGGCTTCGTAGAGTTTCTGGAAGTCGATGATGTCGTAGTCGTAATGGGCATCGCCCGAGCCGCGGCCCCGGAAAGTCGGGGCCCAGAGGATCTTGCGTTTCCCCTTGGTCATGGGGAACTGAGATTCAAACTCGGTCATGACCTCTTCGGCACGGCCCTCCCTGAGGAATCCGTCGATTCGAGGCAGACCGGTGGCGAACACGGACTCTCGTTCGATGCCGAATGCTTCACTGTAAACGTCACGTAGATGCTGTGATCCGCAGATCGCGTAAGAATACAGACGATGAGCGTTTCGCAGATTCGGTGAGCCATATTGACCGAAGCGGCTGTACCCTACCGATTTGAAGCCGCTGCCAGCGTGCCACAGCTGAATGATCTTCTGCTGGTTGCGATCGCCCAGATCATTGAGCACAGCAAAATAGTCGTCGATCAGAATGGTGTTGGCCTTACCCATCTGCCACGCAAGGTTGAGCGCGTTCTGGCGAGAACTGGTCCGACCCGTGCGGAACGAGTAACCGAAGTTGTAGTCCTGATCGAGACCACGCTCAATCATTCGGTCGTGGACCGCTTTGAGGTTGCCCTGCATGTTCGGTCGTGCCTCCGAGGCGAACAGGATGTTGTTGCCTTCAGCAGGTCGTCTCTTGGACGCAACCTTGTAGACTCCGCGCAGTGCCTTGCGCTTCGAGTTGGTCCACTTTTTGCGAAGTTTGGACTTCATTTTGGCGACCTGGGAGGAAGGCTTTCCTGCCGACCGCCCGAAGGCATAAGTTCGCATCAGGAAGAACGGGGCATCTTCGTCGTCAGAGACACCGAATGTGACGGTGTAGGCCGAGCGATTCTTGTTATAGACGAATGCGCGCGAGCAATCGTCCAATTCATTCACACGCCCGAGAGGGAAATTCGCCGGGTGAAGCTGCCCACGACGGTGGGCCACCAGGAAATACGTACCGTTGGGCACCTGAGCGCGCCGATTGAACTGCGTAACGTTGATCGTCAATTCGTATCGGTCCGCTTCGACCGGCCGGAACTGCACCGGCAACAACGTCCGACCGGGGTTCGCATTCGAAGTGAGGTAGAAAGCGTCGACCGCCGTCCCGGGGAAGTCGACGATGAACCTCAGATTCACTCGCTCCCAAGTGATGTCGACTATCGTAACTTCTTCGGACACACGCTCCCCTTACCCCTGCGGGCTTCGTCTTCACGACACTTCAGATTCAACCGTTCGTAACCCCAATAGCCTAACAGCCTCAAGGTTCGAGGCCGTTACTTTGCGTATCAATGTCGGGCAGAACTGTTCTTCGGTATAACGATGGACGAAGCACTGACGATCAGTCCTGCGAGGGTGGAACTGTACCAACGGATCGCTCGATTGAGCGGAGCCCACGAGAGCAACAGTGTGAACGCCGCGGCGACGAGTATGCACAGAGCTATGGTGACGGAACCCGAAGTTCTGTCGAGCATCGATTCGAGGCTGCCCTCAGACGCTCGAACGAGCAGTCCATGCAGAATGTAGATTGCCAGGCTTCGTTGGCCCACGCTGACGAGAAATCCTGGTAGACGTTCGGACCAAGCGAACACTACGATGATCGTCAACATCGCACTGGTCGCGATGCAGACTTTCATACCGACGCCGAACGGTATCGCTACGTCCAGGAACTCGAATCCTCGCGCACCATAGAACCATTTCTTGTCAACGTCATTGATGAACAGCGCAGCTATAGGAAGGGCCGCCAGAACAGTCAGCCCCGCTTTGCCACAGACGTTCAGTTGCGCGGCCCAGTTGAGCAGTCGCGTTCCATAGAGCTTCCCGGCAACGAAGAATGGAAAGAATGTCATAGTTCGACCGACCGACAGTTCGTAGTCGAGAAGTGGCAGGAATCCTCCGAAGATTCCGATCAGGATCGACAGACACAGCATCGGAGTGGGGAACCGCTCAACCAGCGGCAGAGCGAGCATCCACCAGACCATCGCGAGAAGAAACCAGGTGATCCAATACGGCTCGGCGAATTCCAAGTCGGGGCGGCTGCCGAACAACACCGACCAGTAGAAGTAGACAGGTTGCGCAGATACGGCCAGCACAGCGAACGTAAGGACACGTTCTCCGAGGCGATTCGACTTCGCCGTGATACCCGCCAGGAGAACGAATGCCGGCATATGGAAGGAATAGATCGCCGTCAGCAGACCACGGCTGTATCCCATGTCCCAGCCCGAGATCGCTTCCAGCAAGTGCCCCATCACCACGACGAAGATGAGGAGTCCTTTGGCTTTATCCAGCCTGTAATCACGTGTCTGCATCGGAGGAGATATTACCTACAGATGACCGTTTCGGTCGCAAAAGCACCAAATTCAGGATTACCTACCAGCTGGCGTGTCAGTTTCCTACGTTCGATGAATAGCGCTTTGAGGCTTTCAGTGACCGCCAACCTGGTTGCCCGTAAAATTGAACTCCGAACTGCTTCTCAACAGGTAGAAGCATCTGAGTCCACGTCGAAAGGGACACTTTGAAGAGCCTGCTCCGCAAGACCGCCCTCTGGGCGGTGCGATCGCCTGCTTGGAAGAACACGAGCAAGTGGATCAGAGGAACCGAGCGGTGGAACCGGCTCGAAGACGAATTCGATGGCAGCTACGCCACTGGTGAAGTCGTCGTCTACTTCGGTGATCGCAGCTCCAAGTTCTATCAGCTCGAACAGTGGCTCCCCGTCCTCGAGGAACTGCATAAGAAGCACCGGGTCGTTCTTGTCCTGCGCAAGGGATCGGCACTGCTTCAAGCACTGGAATCCACCCACCTGCCGGTGGTTTTCAAACGACGCTTCGACCCTCTTCACACCTTCTACCATGCCAACGAGTTCAAGCTCGCGCTCTATGTGAACAACGGTGTGACGAACTTCCAGTCCCTGGCCTTCGCCCCGATGGTTCACGTTCACGTCAATCATGGTGAGTCGGACAAGCTGAGTATGGTGTCCAACCAGGCGAAGTCCTATGACAAGGTGTTCGTCGCTGGTGATGCTGCGATCGAACGACACCGCAGAGCGCTCATCGATTTCGACGAATCGGCGCTGGTCAAAGTCGGTCGCCCGCAGCTGGACATCGACAGGCCGGCCGAGCTCGAGCCTTCGTCAGCACGGACGATCATGTACGCGCCGACGTGGGAAGGTGAGAACGAGTCGAACAATTACACCTCGGTCGACCTCTACGGCCCTCAGATCGTTGAGGCCGCATTGAGGATCCCGAATACTCGACTCATCTATAAGCCTCATCCCCGGGTCGAAGCTTCCAACGACCCTGCAATGACCGAGGCGAGCACGCGCATCCTCGCGCTCATCGACCACGCGAACGAAGCGATCGACGACCCGATGCAGCAGCACCAGGTGCTCATGCAGGGAGACATCCTCGCCATGTTCGACGAGGTCGACCTGCTTGTCACCGACATCTCCAGTGTCGGCCTCGATTACCTCTACCTCGAACCGCACAAGCCCTTGGCACTGACGGATCGCCGCACCGATACGACCAAGCTCAATGCCGAAGCTCCCATCAGTCGAGCCACCCCGATCATCGACGAAACGACGGTCGACAGAGTGGAATCGATGCTGCTGGAGATGCTCTCCGAGGATACGGCCGCCGCTGCCAGGCAGGAACTCAGGCAGCACTACTTCGGAGAAGGAGACAAAGGGACGTCGACGGCACTGTTCACCGATGCCGTCTCAGATCTCATCGTCGATCGCACCGTCGAACTGAGGAAGTTCCATTCAGAGAGCACCAACGCCGAGTCCAGCGACGACTGAGGTATCGCGTCTGTCTTACGAACGTGGTCGGACCGACAGGTTCCCGTGCTTCGTCGAATACCAGTCCCTGTCCCCTGCCTGCACGGCGCGGAACCGTTTCGGCGTCTGAATCCTCCGCTTCGCTGTCCACATGTCATGGGCTCTGCGCAGGAACACGTCGAAAGTCTCGTCGGGAGACTCCGAGAAGCCCGCGTAGTCGACGTCGAAGCTAAGAACGACTCTGTTGCCGAATCTGCGGGTTGAGATCTGCGTACTGCTGCTGACGAAGAAGGTGCTGAGCGTCCGGCCCGCAACGACCAGCTCCAGGCTCTCGGCGATCGCCGGATGGATCTGGTCGAGTTCGATCTCGAACCGGCAGCCTCGAGGCGTCGCCTCGCAAGTGAGCTTTTTGGCGTCGAGCGGTGGTGCCGGTTCGTCGACCCGGTCATCGGGCAGGTTCACTACCGTCACTTCCTCCAGCGCGTCCCGCCAACGCTGGTATCCGGCTTCAGGCAAGTATCGTTCGACAGTTCTCCTTGCCTCCCGGCGCATGTCGTCCACGCGGTTCTCATCCGATGAGAGGAAGGTCTCGATCTGGTCGGCCAGCGCGCCGATGTCGCTCCACGGTGTGATGAAGCCGTTGCGACCGTGCTCGATCAGGTCCCGCGGGCCGTAGGTGATGTCATAGACGATGGGGATGCATCCGGCCCCCATGGATTCCATCATCGACAGCGGCAGCCCCTCACTCGTGCTCGTGAGCATCGAGAACGACGCTGATTGCAGTCGTTCTGTCACATCGGTGACATAGCCGGGCAGTTCGACGCGATCGCCGAGGTCGAGGTCGTCGATGAGTTTCTCGAGCCTGCCTCGCTCGCTGCCCTCACCGAGGACGGTCAAGGAGACGTCGATTCCGCGGTTTCGCAGTTCTGCCACCGCACGGATCGGATGATCGATGCGTTTAAGCGCGATGAGGTTGGCTATCATGACAGCCGAGTTCAGTGCTCGCGGCCGCGGAGCTTCCTCCAGCACTGCCGATTCAGGCAGCTCTCCCGTCAGCAGTCGGATGTTCGCCTCAGTGAATCCCAAGGCTCTCACCGCCTCGGCCTGCTGTTCCGTCTGCACTCCGACGAGATCGAAACGGTCGAGGTTGCGGATCGTGTCCAGCCTGCGCGGCAGGATCTGACCATGGTTCCCGTTCCACGGATGGCGAAGGTGGGTCCCGTGGAGGAACAGAATGAGTGGGAAGGCCCGGTCCGAGATCTCGTGGATGAACTCGCTGACCTTCTTCTCATCGACAATGACGACGGCAGGCTCCTTCGTCACCACCGCCGAGATCCAAGCATTGTAGAAATCTCGAGGTCGCCGCCATTCCGTCATCGACCGTCCGTCCGGCGAATGCAGGATGAACCGTCTGCCGAGCTTCGGATCCTCGATGTCAGCGACCAGGAGGCTTCCGTCCGCTCGCCGATAGTTGCGTCGGATGACTGCTCCGGTCCGCGTGTTGCGGAACACATCGTAGAAGGCGGTGATGTTCTCGACCTCGCCGCCCTCCGGCGGTACCGGGGCCCGCAGCGATTCGCCCTTGAGCGCAGTCAGACCTGATTCGGTTCTGGCGCGCAGTTCCGGCCAGATGTTCACCAGCTCCACGTCGTCGCTGATCTTTCCCTGAGCGATCAGACGGGCCCTCGTCTCATCAGTATCCATCCGCGGGCTGAACGTGAGGATGGTCTGCGACAGCGGATGACCGAACTTCTGAAAGCTGCGAATCCGTCGGAGAGCGGCGGTCGTCATCCCGCCCATGGATTCGGGGATTCCCCAGAGGAGGTTATAGTCATGCACTGCGTCTGTGCCGAGAGGACGGGCAGTGTCGACCGGGTCAGCATGGTTGCCGTTGGTCTCAGGGAATGGTCGAGCATTCAGGCTCACTGCTGATGCCTTTCTTCAGTTCAAGGGCGAGAAGGGCGCTGAAGGTGGTGCTTCACCGACTCAACGCCATGTGACCGTAGTGGCGGGTCTGGCCGCGCCAGTTGACGATCTTGGGATCCGCCGAGGTCTCCCATTGCGCGCGGACGTTCCAGTCGCCGTCGAGATCCGCATAGCGTCCACGGACCGCCGTCTGCAGAGCATCGACATAGCCGATGGTGACCTCGGACAGCAGACCGAGGACACGATCTGCAATTCCTTCTCTGCGCAGTGCGCTCGGATTGAGCACAGCGATCTGAGGGTCGAAGGGAGCGAAGTCCTCGTTCATTCCCGAGTGGCTGGCGAAGACGTACTTGAGCGCACCGACGTGGTCGTCGCCGAATGAGCTGGCTGTCCGCCGCATCAGGGTGAGCCCGCTGGATCGGTTCTTCCTCACGTCGTGCTTCGCCGCGATGAACGCGTCGCCGAGGTCGGTGGCCGCAAGTTCGGCGATGTCGGCCCTGACCTCCGCCGCCGCGGGAACGACGACGAGCCGCTCATGGTCGGGGAACAGTTCCGGCAGCAGAGCCTGCACCAGGTCGCTGGTGTTCTCGACACCGGGGAACGTCATCGGGGGAAGAAGGTGAATCGTGCCGTTGGACAGGTGCGCCCCGATGTCGTCGGACTCAACCGGGTCGAGGGCGCCCGCAGGCAGCCACACTCGAAAGCGCTCCGATGCGTGGTCGTCGATGGCCTTGACCGCATTTGCAACCAGCGGCTGTTCGCCCTTGTCGACGGTCATGACGATGTCCGTGACGTTGCTCTCCGGCGCCGGCTTCTCAGCCGCTTGAAGCGATGCCGCAACTGCGGCCCCGTCCGCCTCGGGCAGCTGCGCAGTGGCGAGGTATTCATCGGCGACAGCCATATCGTCTGCCGTGATCTCGACCCACTTGCTGTAGATCTCGTCTTCGGATGCTCCCGTGGCGATGAGGGGAATCAGCACGGAGAGCTTGTCGAGGATTCCGTTGCGAATCGCGTCGAATTCGTCGTCGTTGATGCCGATCAGTCCGCCGAATCGAGAGTCGGACTTGTTCTTGGGCTCGAACTCGACGTCCGCGCCCACAGAGCGTGCGGGAAGATTGGCGTGCAGACGAGAGGTGAGAACCTGCTTGTACTTAAACGCATAGTCGGCGACCCAGTTGCGGGCCAGTTCGAGGTTCTCCGGGAACGACTTGTCGCGGATGGCGGTGACTGTCTGCTTCTTCTGCGGGCCCTTGCCGCCCTTCGTCCAATCGACTCGCAGGGTTCCCTTCCGGTGGTCGGCAGACGGTGCGGGGAAGAGCGTATCGACGGTCGTCGTCAGGCATCCGGAGAAGAAGGCGGGGACGCCGACGGCGCGGAGTACCGCCACTGACTGCCAGTCGCGGCATCCGACCGGGCCGTATTTCTTCAGGTAGGCGATGGCCTCAGGAGTGAGCATCTCGGGATAGCGGACGAAGACCGACAGCAGGATAGGTCGAAGGTTCGGATGGAACGGAATGTTGAATGATTTTCCGAAGATGTCGTGCATGTACCAGCCGAAGGCGATGTACCAGGTGTCTTCGGGGATCTCCTGGTAGACGTTGCCGTCGCGGTAGACCTCCACGAGGTTGAGCTCGGCTTCGGGACCTGGGTACTTCCGTTCTTCTTTGACGGACTCGCGGAGCTTCGCGAAGAGCGTAGTCAGCCCTTTGTCACCGGAGAACGTAAGGTTCTCATAGCGGAGGAGGTGACCGATCGAGGCGATCGTCTGGATGTAGTCGCCGATGTTGCGGGAGCGGATGCCCGGCTGATCGTAACTGAGCACACCGAAATTGCGTGTCCCCGATGTCGTGGGAATTGGTTCGAGGTGTTTGCCGCCGGGCAGCCAGTCGAGCATGCGGGTGAGTTCATAGCGCACCGCCTCGTCGAGGTGGTCGTCCTGTTTCAGGCGTGATTCGACGAGGGTGCGGACGTGATCGAAGGCATCGATGCAGAAGGCAGATTCGGCGGTGCGCAGCACGGCTTTCGCGCTCCACCGCTCCGTCTCTCCGGACTCGTTCGATCGTTCCAGCAGAGGCAGAGCTTCACGCCCGAGGGAGTCGATGGCAGTGGGGTAGTACTCTTCGGCGGCCGCGACGATGAGATCCCGATCATCGACCTGTGCGAATTCCGCCCACGCCACGGCCGGCTCCGAGGAACGCTGATACGCCATTCCCAGAAGTGCTCTGCCGACCTCCTCGTGGTGGGGCTGAGCGCACAGGCCGAGTCCGATGGACACGACCTCGGACTGGAAGCCGGCGGCGATGAGTGCTCTGGCCGCGTGGACGTTCGAGGGGCCGAAGGACTCCCCCTTGGCCAGCGACTCGGACAGCGTCGAATGTGCTTTCAGCCGTGCCAGCTGCCGTTCCTTGGACGCGACCTCGCGCGACGACGGTGCGACGTTCCAGCCATCGATGTCTTCGGCGGTTCCACCCCTGAGCCCGACGGCAAGCTTCCGATACGCCCGGGCGGTGGCGGCTGCGTTCTTCTGCGCCGCGGCGGCCGACTTCTTGCTGCCTTTGCCTCCGGCAGCACGTTCGCGCACGTATTTTGTGCCGGACGCCCTCTCGACCACGGGAAGTGCCCGTCGAGCAACTCCGTGGACCACGGGCTTGATCAGCTCGCGTCCCTTGCTGATGTATCGATCTGCTGAGTTGCGTCCAGTGGTCACTCGTGTCGTCCTTTGCAGAGGGTTCAGTGAACAGTCGGTGGTCGGGACCGATCAGGGTCACACAGTATCGGACTTCGCTGTCAGTTCGGTGAACCGACGAGCCCGATCAGTCAGTCGAAGGTGTGCAGCCCCGACCGGCGCAGGCTCGCGTCGAACTGCGGCGCCAGGGTCTGCGCATAGGTGGCAGTGATGTGAGCGGTGTCGAAGTACGTGATGACTCCGCCGATGACGGGTTCACAGGTGCCGTCCGGGCAGAACCAGTCCTGCGGGTACATCACGGAGATGTGCTTCGAGTCCATTGTCCTCGCCGAGGCGGCCAGGGGATCCATCCAGTGCCAGGACTCGGGGGTGCCCGAGCATGCGTCGAGGTCGTCCTCATGCTTCGAGACGCAGTCGGGCACGTTGATGTCTTCGCCGCCCGGGTAGGGCGTGTCCCTGACGACCATGACGTCGAGCTTCGCGTCCACCCAGCTCTGCAGGATGGACCGATGCCCCTCTGGGGCCTTCTGTTCGGTTTCGTCCCAGTCCATGCCCTGCAGCGGTGTGGATTGGCGTTCCGACGTGATCACTGCATCGAATCCGCCCGCGGTGGTGCGGTCGACCACCCAGTCCGCGTAGTCCTGACAGCCCTTGGTCTCGTCCGGAGTCGACAGTTCCTGGGGCAGGGTCGAGATACTGCAGTTCGACGCCAGGAACGTGGTGATCGTCCAGTCGTTCTTCTCCGCCAGTCTCTCCAAGGTCGGCAGCCAGTGCCCGGCATGGGAGTTGCCGACGAGGGCGATGTGCTTCGAACCGTCACCGTAGGTGCATTCGGGTTTGCTGGAATACGGTGCACTCGCCCAGCACCCGTCTGCGTAGGCCTTCGACTTGTCCTTTTTCGCCGCTGCGGGTTCCATCTGCAGAGTGTTCATGTTCTCGCAGTTCGGATTGTCCTTCGCTCCGGGCAGGAGGATCCCGGCGCCGAGGCAGGAGTCCGGATCAGCCAGCTTCGATTGGAGGCTGTCCTCGTTCTGTTCGACGATCCGATTGGCGATGGTCACCTGACTCACCCCGAGGGCGCTGACGATGGCCATGGCGATGACAGCGAAGCCGAACGCCTTCGCCGAACCGCTGAGGACCGCGGTCTTCCGGAAGCGATTCTCCACCCAGGTCGTCGACGCCCAGGCGGCGAGGATCGAGACGATGATGATGACGATCTTTGAGGTGAACCCAAGGGCCTCCGAACCTCCGAGTTTCACCGACAGGTACGGCACGAGGACGATGAGCGGCCAATGCCAGAGGTAGACGGAGTAAGAGATGTCGCCGAGGAAGCGGATCGGCCGCAGCGACAGCAGAGGGAGCACGGATCTGGGCCCGCGTGAGTCGGCGAAGATGACGAGTGCCGTCGACACCACCGGCACGAGAGCCACGAATCCGGGGAACGGCATGTCGGAACGGATGACGAACGTGCCCACAACGATGCCCGCCAGCCCGATCCACCCGAGCAGCGAGCTGAACGGCAGGCGCTCGGGTCGGATGAACGTCACGAAGACGGCGATGAGACCGCCGGATGCCAGTTCCCACATCCGCGTCGGCGTGATGAAGTACGCCATTGCCGGTTCTGCGAACGTGTACCAGGCGGAGAAGACGAACGACGCGACGAAGACCCCGAGGACGGTGAACCCGACGAGTCGTCGGGACCGCCCGAACTTCGCACCGAGGAGGAATGCCAGGCCGAGGATCATCGGCCAGAGGAAGTAGAACTGCTCTTCGACCGACAGCGACCAGAAGTGCTGCACCGGGGAAGGTGCATTGTCGGCTGCCAGATAGTCGACGCTGGAGATCGCGAAGTCCCAATTGACGACGTACAGCGCTGCGGAGACGATCTGTCGGCCGGTGTCTGCCCAGATCGACTGGGGCGCGACGAGGAAGGTAGCGACGCCGACGACGAAGAGGACGAGCAGCGACGCGGGAAGCAGCCTCTTGATCCGTCTGGCCCAGAAGTTCGCGATATCCCCCCAACTGCGCGGGGGCTTCTTGATGAGGTGGCTGGTGATGAGGAAGCCGGAGATGACGAAGAAGATATCGACACCGACGAATCCGCCGTCGAATGTGGTCGGCCACAGGTGGTACAGCAGCACGATTCCCACGGCCAGTGCGCGCAGTCCCTGGATGTCGGACCGGAAGCCGGAGGTCTGAGGAGCACTGTTCGCGTGAGAAGAGTTTTCAGCAACTGGGGCTGATGACGACATGTATCGGCTCCACTCGGTTTCTCAGTCGGCTAGATCGGACCCGACCGCGGTCCCTGTCAGTTCTCGGCGCGAAAGTTCGCGCACTGGGCGCACAACACCCGCGTTCACACGATCGGAGGTCGCCCGTGCCGTGACATTCGCAGCACGCCGCGTCCGGACAGCTTTCGGCGGTCTTCGTCCTTGCCCCATGGGTCAAGCCGCCAGCCGGCTCGCCACCCTTCCATCCAGGCCTTGAGCTGGTGCGGCTTGTTCGCCCACTTGATGCATTGCATCAGGGTCCACGAACCGACGTATGCCCAGCTGAACGGCCAGGGAAGATTTCGCCTGGCCAACCAGACGCGGTTCCTGGCGTTCATGTAGAAGTATTCGTCATGTCGTCTGGGGTCGATCACCGGGTGTGCCACCGCGAGGTCGCCCATGTACCAGACGATGTACCCGGCGTCCCAGACTCGCCAGGCGAGTTCGATGCCTTCGTGGGCGTACCAGAAAGGTGCGGGCCAGCCGCCGCATTCGTCGAAGGCTCGACGCTGCATGCAGACTGCGCCTTCCCAGACCGAGAACACGTTCGACGAGTGATCCGCCGTCCCTTTCTTGAGCCGGGGGATCCATCGTTTCGGTGCGTCCGGTCCTCCGGGTTCCTCGACTCGAGGCTGGATCAGTCCGATTCGCGGTTTGGTGCGCATCAGCTGTGCCATGCGCATGAGCGAGGTGTCATCCGGCAGCCAGGCATCGTCATCGAGGAAGAACAGGAACTCACCGGACACGTGCGGCACTCCGGCATTGCGTCCGGCCGGGATGCCGAGGTTCTCCGGCAGGCCGAGCTTCTTGACCTGGTCCGGGATGCCTTCGGGATCCCATCCGTTGCCGACGCAGACGATGTCGAGGTCGACGCCCTTCTGCGCGAGAAGTGATTCGAAACCGCGATTGAGGTCGTCGAGTCGTTTTCCCTGGCTCAGCACGACGACGCCGAACGTGTAGCGTCGGTTCTCTTCGAACCGCTGGGAGAGGATCCTCGATTCTTCGCTCATGACAGCCTCTTCGATGCCATGATCGACAGGAAATGCCCGATGACCGACAAGAGGCACAGGGGTGCCATGATGAGAACGAGCCACCGTTCTCCGAACAGCGGTTCGGCCGCTGCCGTCACAGCAATCGCAGTCACGATGCTTGAGAGCAGCGCCATCAGAGACATCTCCACCGAATGGAAGATCCGATGGAAGGGCACGAAGCGGGCGATGCGTTTGAGCGTGGCGACGAGACCCGGATTGACCGCGGTGGCTTCCTTCGAGTCGGCGAGTTTGTCGAGTCCGTTGAACGCGCGGGAGACATGCACCATGTCATTGAGCGCCTTGTTGAGCAGGACCAGTGCGGCTAAGGCGGTGCCTGCGAGGAGAAGCGGGTATGAACCGGCCGGGTCATCGACGAGGTTGTTCCACTCCCCCACGGCCCGAGTTCCGAGGGCAACCGCGACCAAGCCCTCTGTGGTGTAGTGGCCGACCTTGTCGAGGAAGACGCCTTTGGCTCCGCTCGTGCCTCGCCAGCGGGCGACTTCACCGTCGCAGCAGTCGATGTACATCTGCACTTGGGAGAAGAACACGGCAAGTACGGCGCCCCAGATTCCGGGGATCAGCAGGCTTCCGGCGATGCACCAACCTGCCAGGATCATCAGTCCGGTGACACCGTTGGCGCTGATCCTGGTCCGAACGAGCAACATGGTGAAGTAGATCGAGATGTGCCGGAGGTAGAGCTGCGCGGTCCAGTGCTCCGCGTTCTTTCGACTGCGGACTTCTATCGGCTGGGCCTTGGCCCGAAGCTCCGCCAGCGTCGGATGGTTCGCCGGAGACTGTTCGGGCACGTCCGTTCCTCTCTGGTCCATGGTTGGTCTCCAGCCACGATAGCGCGAAGTCCGCGCCCCTTCGGTCAGGACTTACCCAGCTCGCTCTTGATTCGCGTCGTCGAGATCTCGGGAGTACGAGGAAGGTAGACGACCTCGCACTTGTCCTTGAGGAAGTCGAACTCGCCTTCCCAGTCATCGCCCATGACGAAGGTGTCGATGTGGTACTTGTCGACGTCGGTCGACTTCTGCTCCCAATTGTCTTCGGGAATGACGAGATCGACGTAGCGAATCGCCTCGAGCATGTGCTTGCGCTCTTCATACGAGAAGTACGACTTCTTGCCCTTGCCGGCATTGAACTCGTCACTCGAGAGGGCCACCACCAAGTAGTCGCCCTGTTCCTTGCACCGCTGGAGCAGGCGAATATGCCCGTAATGGAGCAGGTCGAAGGTTCCGTAGGTGATGACTCGTCGCATTGCTGTTTCCGTCCAGTGATCGGAGCCCAGGTGGTGGGCCGCGGAATTGGTCCGGCGTTATTTTACCATTCTGTAACTTCAAGTTAAGAAATTGTCGTATGGCTCACCCGCCGTGTTTGAGCCCGCGTTCTTCAGAACGCAGCTCGATGACTCGCTCGCTCGCGTGGATGAATCGTGCGGTCTGTTCACCCGCCTCGGTGTCGCCGAGGTAGAACTTCGCCAATGCGGGAACCGACTCGCTTCGGGCTACGGCTTCGGCGATGACGTCGACGACGCTTTCCCGGCCGTCGGGGTCCACTGACGGACAGCGGTCCAGAAGCCCTCCTTCGAGTACTTCCGCGTCCGGTTCATGGGGTTTGACCATCACCAGCGGTTTCCCGGAGGCGAGCCAGTCGAAAGCGACCGAGGTCATCTCGACTACAGCGAGATCGGCCTCGTCGAGCTGCCAGGACACATCCGGACTCTTGTCGAGGAACCCACGCGGATCGGACTCGACGATCTCCGCCACGTCCTCCACCGCTTTCTCGAAGTCATGACTCATGACTCCGGTACGCGGATGAGGGCGGAAGATCACTCGATAACCGGCTTCCAGCAGCGAGGTGACGATGGCTTCGCCGTTGTAGGCGATTGTTCCGTAGGCCATCGACGGAGAATCGCCCTCCCATGTCGGCGCATAGAACACCGCTTTCCCGTCAGGGTGAGCCTTCTTGAACTCGATCCACTCCCGGGGGACAGAGCGAGGACAGTCCAGTTGGGGACGTCCGACATCGAACATCCGATCGTCGCTCATTCCGTAGAGCGTCTGTTCGATCCGCTCCCTGGCGGCTTGACCGGCTGTGAAGACGTAGTCGTACCCCTTGAGCTGATTGGAGATCATCGAGATCTTCTCGCTCTCACCGTGACTGAGGTGCACGTGTGCGGGCTCGGGGTAGCGCAGCGCTTGGAAATTGCTGGTTCCCTGGTTGACATAGAAGACGGCACGGAGGCTCGGGGACTGCATGAACTTGTCGAGACCGTGGGTCAGGCGTGAGAAACGCACCGGGAACGAGGTGATGCCCTTGAGGTACTCCGCCACTGGAGCGTTGCGGACAATGATGCCGAAGGGCTGATCTCCATGGCCGTCGTCCTTGAGCCGTGCTTCCAATTGCTTGAAGGGCCACAGCCACTGCTCCAGCTGGTAGACCGAGGTGAGGTCTCCTGCGAAGTAGCCGGCCGCGACGAAGGCGTCGTCGTCCTGGGGAGAGAATTCGTCCGGCAGCCGCGATTCGCGGACACGTTCGCGAAGTCTCTGCGCCACGAGCTTGGCAACCGACTGTGCGAAATTGGCACCACGAACCGCAGTGTGCGGCAGATCTGCCGGGTGAAAGGTCATGGCATCTATTGTGCATGCCTGTCTGTGTTCCCACTGAACTCGCCCTCCTCTCCAGGTGAACGGTCTGCCGACCGGCAATCGACGCAAGCGGCCGAGATCGGCTAGTTTAAGTGTGATCCAGCGAGGAGAGCACCATGTCACCTGTCAGCCGACACCGATTCGAACGACCGTCTCTGCGGAAGCGCCCAGCGGCCGCTCCAGCGACGCCCACGCCCGAGGCTGCGTCTCTGTTCAGCCGCCGCATCGTCGACAGCGAACCTCAGGACCTCATCGTCTCCGACTCCTTCGCCGACGCCCTGACGGTGCCCGACTCGGGCAGCGATGCTTCCACGGAATCAGGGGCGATCACCCAGGTGATCATCCCCGCCTCCACTCCCGAGCTTCTGGCTGAGATCGCCTCGGCGTGGGACCTGCACCCCGTCCTCGTCGATGATCTCTACCACGCGAATCAGCGTGCCAAGATCGAACGCTACGGTGAGGTGCTCTTCGTCGTCCTCCAGTCGGCGGTGTACATCGATGCGAAGGAGGAAGTCGAGTTCAACGAGTTCCATCTGCTGATGAAAGACGATGTGCTCGTCATCATCTGTCAGGGTGATCGGTTCATCGACGGCACGCCCATCCCGGGCAGCCTCGGCGGGATTCGGGAGTACTTCACGAACGAGAAGCGCGCGTGGACGAAGGACCGCGAACTGCTCTCTCTAGGGCCCGAAGCACTCGTCTATCGACTCCTCGACACGGCTGTCGACGGCTATTTCCCGGTCCTTGACGGGCTGCAGATCGACAAGGACGGGATCGAGCGGCAGGTCTTCAGCGGTGACACTGCCGCAGCCGAGCGCATCTATCTCCTGAGCCAGGAAGTCATCGACGTCCTCCACAACTCCACGCATCTCAACCGTCTGACGCAGGCGTTGGGCAACGGGGCCAGCAAGTACGCAATACCGGACGAGCTGCGCGCCTACCTCGACGACGTCACCGACCACCTCACCCGCGTCCTCGCCGAAGCCGGCGAGCTGAGGGAGGCCCTGTCCCAGATCCTCAACGTCAACTCGACCCTCGTCGCTCAGCGACAGAACGAGGACATGAAGAAGATCTCCGGATGGGCGGCGATCCTTTTCGCACCCACTCTCGTCGGTGCGATCTACGGCATGAACTTCGATGACATGCCCGAACTCCACTGGGTCTTCGGCTACCCGATGGCATTGGGCCTCATGCTCGGGCTGGGCGTCGTCCTCTACGTCGTCTTCCGCGTCAAGAAATGGATGTGATCGCCGGAACTGTCGACGGTTCCCGTGAGAGACCCGCGTCGTAGACGGTCGGCCGTGTCAGTCCTCGAAGAGTGGGGCGAAGCCAGCGGGCAGCTGTGAGCGGAGGTCTTCGATCTCGCCTTCGGACACTGCTGCATCCACTGTCGAGAGCACTGCGCGGGCATAGGCCCTTGCGGTTTCGGGATCGATCCCCTCGCCCAGCTGATCAGCCAGACGACGGAGGAACTCATCAGCGTCGTCGGTCAACGGGTCTTCCTCGCCGTGCCGTTGAAGCGGCTCCTGCAATTCGGCAGGGAGCTGTGCGGCCAGATCTGCTGCTTCTCCGCCTTTGAGCTGCTTTCCGAGATTGTCCAGCACCGTCCGGGTCACGACGGCAGCGCTTTCAGGATCGCTCGGACCGCCGATTTCAGTGACGTTCTTAAGGAACTCATCGCTGCGCATGGTCAAACACCTTCTTCCCATATATGTGTCTCTGTGCGTGGTCTGTGACTCTATGTGTCGTCACCGAAGACATGTCGGCGCTGTTCGGCGTGGAATTCGACTTCGGCGGGCTCGGGCCGGTCCTGGGCTGTCATCATCCTGTGCCAATGCGGGTAGTAGGCGGGCAGCTGCGAAGCCGCAGTGATCCGATCCCGGGCCTCCGCCGGAAGCGTCAGTTCCGCGGCATCGAGATCGTCGGTGAGATGTTCGAACTTCCGAGCCGCAATCACCGTGCCGTCCACACCCGGGCGATCGAGGATCCAGGAGATCACAACCTGCGGGATCGACCAACCCAGTTCATCCGCGATCTGAGCGAAGAGGTCGATGAGGTCATAGGCTCGTTCCCAGTCGGTGACGTGAGGTTCCGGCCAGCCGGTTCCCTGTCGAGTATCGGAGGGCGTCTCCTGACCGCGCCTGACTTTCCCGTTGAGGAGCCCCTCTCCCAGCGGACTCCAGCCGAACGTCGCCACTCCCAGGTCACGCGCGGCCGGGATGATCTCGTATTCGATCTCGCGGGCCTCGGGCGTGTAGTACACCTGCTGGGCGATCGGTCCTTCGAGTCCCGCCAGCTGCGCTTCATAGACCGTCTTAGTCAGCTGCCAGGCGCTGAAGTTCGAGACTCCCCAGTAACGGATCTTCCCGGCTCGGATCATGTCATTGACAGTGGAGATGGTCTCCGTGATCGGCGTCTGCCCGTCCCACTGGTGGATGTAGAGCAGATCGAGATGATCGGTGCGCAACCGTTCGAGGCTGTCATCGACTGCTCGCACCAGATGCTGTCTGCTCGCACCCGAATCGTTGGGCCCCTCACCTGTGGGCATCCGAGCCTTGGAGGTGAGGATGACATCATCACGTCTGTCGCCCATGATTTCGCCGAGCACCCTCTCCGCATCACCGGCGGAGTAGAGATTTGCAGTATCGATGAAGTTCACTCCACGGTCCAGGGCCTCGCGGAACTGGCGTCGAGCGTCGTCGCCGCGGATGCCTGCAATCTTCTCGAATCCTCCGCCGGATCCGAATGGAATGGTGCCCAGCGCCAGCCGTGAGACGTGCAGGCCTGAGTTCCCGAGTCGGGTGTAGTCCATGGGCAGCTCCTCCTCGCCATATCGTCGGAATGGGTACGAATGCGAACTGTGCACCCACGATTCCAAAGCCGCTCGATCGACGCTACCCCTCCCGTGAAACTGCTGAAAGCACTAGAATTCGGTCACTCTGACGGTCCGGAGTGATGTCCGCTGCGCAGAGTGGCCCGGCCATTTCCCGCACGTTCTTCTGACCTGCCGGAGGCGTTCACGGCGTCTTCGCCGCACGGTCGCCTGCCGCTCCTAGCGTCGCTGGCGTGAGAACACAGAATGCGACATCCACGCCCACCCGCCCACTCACGATCATCGCCACTGCAGCACTCGCGGTATCGGCCACCTTCGGTGCCGGCATCTCCCCCGCGACAGCCGCGAGCCTCGGTTCAGCAGGGAATGACGCTCCGGGACTCGGCTCCCCCAGCGACTACACCGCACCCGACAAAGTCACCGACCTGACATTCCCCACCACGATCTCCCACCGAGGCGGCGCCGACGTCTACCCCGAAGAATCCATGGAAGGGTTCACCGCCTCGGCGAAAGACGGCTTCCTGCCCGAGATGGACATCCAGTTCCTCGCAGACGGCACCCCGGTCCTCAACCACGACGACACCGCCGACCGCACTCTCAACGGAGTCAGCGGACCCATCCGGGATCTCAGCCGCGAAGAATGGGATGCAGCCACCATCAAGCACCCGGCCGGCGGAGAAGACGCCGCCACCGTCACCCTCGATGAACTCCTCGACGAGATGGGCGGCGACGTCGTCCTCGTGCCCGAGATCAAGCCCGGAGCCACCTCGGCGGAAGTCGATCAGGTGCTTGACGAATTCGACGAACGCGGACTGGCCGACTCACTCATCGTCCAGTCCTTCGACTTCGAAGCAGCGAAGACGATCGCCGAACGCGGGTACACCTCGCTCTACCTCACCGGGGCGACCTTGCCCGACGAGTCCCTCGACGAGATCGAGGACGCCGGCATCGAATGGGTCGGGCCCAGCACGAAGCTGCCGAAGAAGGACATGCACGCGCTCGACAAGGCCGGCTTCCACGTCGCCCCCTACACCCTCGAGACCGCGAAGGACGGGCACCGCCTGCCCGGCTGGATCGACGGCTTCTTCACCGACAACGCCTGGCAAGGCTGAGTAGACTGCACGGATGGAGCCTCTCGAACGCAGCGCACCGATTCCGGACCCACTGACGCCCTATCTCGAGGTCGACCGCTCCCAGCCGCGACACGAATGCTGGGTGACCGGCCACATGGTCGCCGGTCTCGACGGGACCGCCGCCATCCACGGGCGCGTCGGCGCTCTGTCGACAGAACCGGATCAGGCTCTGTTCCGGAGGATGCGACAGATCGCCGATGTCGTCATGGTCGGCGCGCAGACGGTGCGCAGCGAAGGCTATGCGCCGATGCGTCTGAGCGAATCGGCTCGATCGCAGCGGCGGGCTCGGGGACAGTCCGAGATGCCGCCGGTGGCGGTGGTCAGTCGCAGTCTCGACCTCGACTGGTCATCCCAGGTCTTCGCCGCGGCCCCCGAGCATGCGCGCACCATCGTCATCACGTGCGCACAAGCGGACCCCGATCTGCTGGCGGCCGCGGAACAGGCGGCGACAGTCATCATCGCCGGTGAGGAGCGGGTCGAACCAGCCGCCGCTCTGCAGGCCCTTGCCGGTCTCGGCCATCGGGTCGTGCTCTGCGAAGGCGGACCGCGGTGGCTCGGAGAGCTCGTCGCCGCCGGCCGCCTCGACGAGCTGTGTCTGTCGGTCTCACCGATGATGGGCGGCGATCAGCTTCCCGTGAGCGTCACTCCTCCCGGAGCGGGCATCGCTCAGTTCTCTCTGAAGTCGACGATGGTCGCCGATGACACCCTCTTCCTCCGCTACGAGGCGAAGCCACCGGACGGGAGAGTCTGATGAGCACTTCTCTCGACGACCTCATGGGCTCCGTCGATTCCCCGCTCATCGTCGTCACCACCTCGGCGGAGGGCGAACGGGCCGGCTGTCTGGTCGGCTTCCATTCCCAGGCGAGCATCTGGCCTCAGCGGTACTGCCTCTGGCTGTCGAAAGCCAACCACACCTACCGGGTCGCGCTGCGTGCGGACCGCTTCGCCGTGCATTTCCTCACCACCTCCGACCGTGAACCGGCCCGGCACTTCGGGTCGGTCTCCGGATCGGACACGGACAAATTCTCCGGCCTGGACTTCACCATCACCGAGGATGGGGTGCCGCTGCTCGCCGACCTGCCGAACCGCCTCCTCGTCGAACGGGTCGCGATGCTCGACGACGGAGGCGACCACGTCTGCCTCACAGCACGCGTGCTTGCGACCGAGTCCGCGGGTCACTTCACTCCCCTGCGACCTTCCCAACTGGGAGATCTCACTCCCGGACACGGCAGCGAGGAACGAGCGATCCGGCCGTAAGCCGAGTGCCGAACAGACCCCCTTGTGGCCTGGGGGAACATCGGTACTGTTGAGCCTATGACGTCTACGGCAGAGCTGATTCAGGGTCGATAGCATGCCGACCGTGCATCATCCTAATCGCAATGCCATCGACCGCGTGGTCGTGACCTACCTTGCGGCTCTGCTCCTCGGCACGGGCCTGCTGATGCTGCCCGCAGCGACGTCGACTCCCGGCGGCATCTCAGTGCTGTCTGCGCTCTTCACCGCCACCTCCGCAATCAGCGTCACGGGCCTGGAGGTGCTCTCGACCGGAAGCGACTACACGTTCTTCGGTCAGGCAGTGATCCTCGGGCTCATCCAGCTCGGCGGCCTCGGCGTCCTGCTGTTCACGACTCTTCTGGCCATGCTCGTCGCGGGAAAGGTCGGGCTCAGGCTCCGGGAGTCGGCCGCCGCCGAGGCCAAGAGCTCCGATATCGGAGGCGTCCGACCCATGGTGCTGCGGATCATCGGTCTCACCCTCGCCACCGAGGCGGTCGTTGCGACGACGCTGTTCCTTCGCTTCGCCGTCCACTACGGTGAAGAACCCGGAGACGCGGCGTGGGACGCGATCTTCCATGCGGTCTCGGCGTTCAACAACGCCGGCTTCGGTCTCAGATCCGACAGCCTCGCCGGCTACGCCACCGATCCCTTCGTCTGCGCACCCGTGGCCGCGGCGATCATCCTCGGCGGACTCGGCTATCCGGTGTTCATCGAGATCGTCCGACGCTTTCGGGCCCCGCTGGCGTGGAGCATGACGACGCGTGCGGTGGTCGTCGCCACTCCGGTTCTGCTCCTGGTCGGCACGGTGTTCATCGCCGCAGTCGAATGGAACAACCCCGGAACTCTGGGACGATTCGACCTGTGGGACAAGCTGCAGGCGGCCGCATTCCAATCGACGACCACACGCACCGCGGGTTTCAGCACCGTCGACATCTCTCAGCTGCATCCCGCGACCTGGTTCGTGATGGACATCCTCATGTTCGTCGGCGGAGGCCCGGCGGGAACCGCGGGCGGGGTCAAGATCACCACTGTTCTCGTGCTGCTGGCGATGACCTGGGCCGAGATCTCCGGAGGCACGGCGACGAACCTCTTCGGATCCCGAGTGGCACGATCAGCGTACCGACAGGCGACGACGGTGATCGTCCTCGCTCTCGCGCTCATCGCCACGGCCACCATCGTCCTCATGCTCGATGACCCGCGTCCCGGCCTCGATCGCCTCCTCTTCGAGGTCGTCTCCGGCTTCGGCAACGTCGGCCTGTCGACCGGCATCACCGCGGGGCTGCCCGGAACGAGTCAGGCCGTCCTCATCGCAGTGATGATCCTCGGTCGGCTGGGCCCGGTGACCGTCGCTTCGGGACTGGCGCTGCGGGCACGGGCCATCCGCTACGAGCTCCCGGTCGAACGGCCGCTCATCGGCTGAGCAGCCCGACCGGCATCACTGCCTCACAGTCAGCACCCACGCACTTCAGGAAAGGAGACCGGAGATGAAGAGCAGAAAGTGGCGCACGCGACCTGCGGCGTTCTTCTTGGGCAACCCCCACCCCCTGGCCAGGGACGGTGCGGTGGCCGTCATCGGGCTGGGTCGCTTCGGCGGATCACTGGCCACGGAACTGGCCGCCTACGGCGTCGACGTCATCGGCATCGACATCGACGAGGCGGTCGTGGCCCAGTACTCCGACAAGCTCGCCTTCGTCTCCCGAACGGATGCAACGGATGAGACCGTGCTGCGTCAGCTCGGCATCGAGGAGGTCAGTCGAGTGGTGATCGCCATCGGCAATGACCTCGAAGCCGGCATCCTCGTCGCTTCGAAGGTCCTCAAAATCGGGAATCAGCATATCTGGGCCAAGGCGGTCAGTCAGACGCATGCGGACATCCTCGGACAGTTGGGCATCGACAATGTGATCCGTCCGGAGAACGATATGGGGCGCCGGACAGCGCATCTCATCCGCGGGCACATGTCCGACTTCATGCCCGTCAGCGAAGACTTCGTACTGGCCCGCACGGCCCCGCCGGTGCGCATCTCGGATTCACCGCTGGCGTCGTTCGACATCAGACGCGAGTACGGGATCAGTGTCGTCGCGTTCAGGCGTGACGGTGAGGACAGCTGGAACATCGCTGATCAGGATGTCACTCTCTACGCCAACGACGAGATCCTCGTCGCGGGCGCGCCCCGCGAGGTGGAGGACTTCAGCACCCTCGACGAAGAGGATGACGAGGAGGGCTGAAGTCCTCGACCGGTCTCAGACCGCGACGACCTCGACGGGGATGTTGCCACGGGTGGCCTTGGAATAGGGGCAGAGCTCGTGGGTGCGGTCGACGAGCTTCTGCGCTGTCTCGAGGTCCACGTCGGGGATGCTGACCTCGAGTCTCACCGACAGGCCGAAGCTCTCACCCTCCTTGCCGATTCCGACTTGGGAGTTGACGACGGACTTCGAGGTGTCGACGCCCTGTTCCTTGCCCGCCAGCCCGAGTGCGCCCTGGAAACAGGCCCCGTAGCCGACGGCGAAGAGCTGTTCGGGGTTGGTGCCGCCGCCGGGTCCGCCCTGTTCCTTCGGTGTGCGCAGGTCGACGTCGACCATCTTGTCGTCGGTGGCGCCATGTCCGTCCCGACCGCCGGTGATCTCCGCGCGAGCGGTGTAGGCGATGTTCTCAGGTGTATTCATTGTCTGCTCCTCACTTTCGATTTGTCACAGGTCTCCCGAGACTAACGCAGTCACCGCGTTCCCGTAAGGGGGCGCAGACGTCCTGATCGCAGTGTTAACCTGCCGGCCAGAAACCGTTGAGAAACCACGGAACAGACGACCGCAGAGGGAGGGCAGACGCTGTGAGCGACTCCGCTGAGAAGATCCCCACGCCCGACGGCATCGACATGAAGACGATGCCGACCGAAGACAGACGCACACTCAGACGAGCCATCAGCGGGTCCGCCCTCGGCAATGCCGTCGAATGGTTCGACTACGGTGTCTATTCCTACGTCTCGGTCTACATCGCCAATGCGTTCTTCCCCGGCCAGTGGGGTGTGGCACTCACCTTCGCCTTCCTCGCCCTCTCGTTCGTCTTCCGACCCTTGGGCGGCTTCGTCCTCGGCCCCCTCGGCGACAAGGTGGGGCGACAGCACATCATGGTCCTGACCATCATCATGATGACCATCCCGACGACGCTGATCGGCATCCTGCCGACCTATGCGACCCTGGGTGCGTTCGCTCCCGTGCTCCTGCTGCTGTGCCGGATGGTCCAGGGCTTCTCCACGGGCGGAGAGTACGGTGGTGCGGCCGTCTACATGGCAGAGTCGGCACCGGACAGACGCCGAGGCTTCTGCGGTTCGTTCCTCGAACTCGGCACCTTGGCCGGAACCGCCTCGGCGGCCCTGGTCTGCACCGTTCTGCTCGTCTTCGTCGGCAGCGACGGCATGGATGCCGGCTGGTGGCGGCTGCCGTTCCTGCTCACACTCCCGCTCGGCGGGATCGCGCTGTGGCTGCGGATGAAGCTCGATGAGCCCGAGGCCTTCTCCGCGGCGACGAGCCGGCAGCAGACGACGAAGAAGCCCTTCCGCGAACTCTTCCGCGGTTACTCGAAGCAGATCACCATGCTCATGGCCTTCGTGGTACTGCTCAACATCGGCCAGTACATGGTGCTCACGTACATGCCCACCTACCTCAGCAGCACATTGGGCCATTCGGAGGTCGAGAGCAACGTCACGCTCGTCATTGTGCTCGCTGCGATGATGGTCGTCATCACTCCCCTGGGCCGGCTGACCGACACCATCGGGCGCAAACCGGCCCTCTACACCTCGGCGATCGGGTTCATCGTCCTCTCCGTCCCCGCGTTCCTGCTCATACAGGCCGAAGGGACCGGCCTGCAGATCCTGGGATTGGGCATCATCGCCCTGCTCCAGGTCATGCTCCAGTCCTGCGTCTCGGCGACGCTGCCGGCGATCTTCCCCACGCAGGTGCGCTTCTCCGGTTTCGCCATCGGCTACAACATCTCCACGGCGATCTTCGGCGGAACGACCGCGGCGGTCAACACCTTCGTCATCCAGAAGACCGGCTTCGAGCTCTTCCCTGCCGTCTACCTCGTCGCCGCCGGAATCATCGGGCTCATCGGCATCCACTTCTTCAATGAGACAGCCGGTCGGCCCATCGACGGCTCGACACCACCCGGCTCCGAGGACGAAGAACTCGCCGAGATGGGCTATGACCTCATCGGCTTCAACGACAACGGCACCGACGCCTCAGAGGACAAGCAGACTTCCCACTGATGTCGCTGCCGCTTCCCAAGCGTCGGCCGAAGGTCCACGATGGAGTGAGGGAGGCGAGGTCGTCTCGACCTCGCCTCGGTACTCGGAGTGAGGAGTCTTCCATGGGGCGTTTCCTGGCGATCACGTCAGCGCTGATCGGACTGGTGGCGGTGGCCTGGGCTGCAGCCGTCGGACCGTGGGCGTGGTGGGTCCTCGGTGCGGTGGTGCTCGCCGTCGTCGGCGTGGCCGTGTACGACCTGCTGCAGCGCAAGCACTCGATTCTGCGCAACTACCCCGTCGTCGGTCATCTGCGATTCCTGTTGGAGACGCTCCGACCCGAACTCCAGCAGTACTTCATCGAACGCAACTGGGACGGACGGCCCTTCGACCGAGACATCCGCTCCCTCGTCTACGAACGCGCGAAGGGAATCCACGGAGAGCTGGCCTTCGGCACCGAACGGGACGTCAACTCCGTCGGCTATGAGTTCCTCATCCACTCCACCGCGCCCGTCGCGGTTCCGGACCAGACGCCTCGCGTGCAGGTGGGCGGGCCCGACTGTGCGAAGCCCTACAGCATGGCGCTGCTCAACGTCTCGGCCATGAGCTTCGGCTCCCTGTCGCCCAACGCCGTCAGGGCGCTCAACCGCGGTGCCGACCTCGGCGGCTTCGCCCATGACACCGGTGAGGGAGGGATCTCCGACTACCACCTCGAGAACGGCGGCGACCTCGTCTGGGAGATCGGGTCGGGCTATTTCGGTGCCCGGACCGACAGCGGAGGCTTCGACCCCGCCCAGTTCGCCGACCAAAGCTCCCGCGACCAGGTCAAGTGCGTCTCACTCAAACTGAGCCAGGGTGCGAAACCCGGAATCGGAGGCGTCCTGCCCGCGGCGAAGGTCAACGCTGAGATCGCCCGGACGCGAGGCGTTCCGCAAGGTGAGAAGTGCGTGAGCCCGGCCGCCCACAGCGTCTTTCACACCCCGGTCGAACTCATCGAGTTCATCGCACGGATGCGCGAGCTCTCGGGCGGCAAGCCCACGGGGTTCAAACTCTGTGTGGGATCCCGCACGGATGTGCTCGCGATCTGCAAGGCGATGCTCGAGGTGGGGACCGCACCCGACTTCATCATCGTCGACGGTTCCGAGGGCGGCACGGGTGCCGCTCCCCTCGAGTACGAGGATCACGTGGGCACCCCGCTCACCGACGGCCTCCTCACCGTCCACAACGCGCTGGTCGGGACCGGCCTGCGGGATCGGATCCGCATCGGCGCCAGCGGGAAGGTCGCCGCCGGAAACGACATCGTCAAGCGCCTCATCCAGGGGGCAGACTATACGAACTCGGCCCGCGCCATGATGATGGCAGTCGGCTGCATTCAGGCTCAGATCTGCCATACCGGGCAGTGCCCGGTCGGTGTCACCACCCAGGACCCCAAACGGCAGAGGGCTTTGCACGTGGGTGATAAGAGTGAACGGGTGCGGAACTACCAGGAGGCGACCGTGCAGCAGGCCGTGGAGATCATGGCCTCGATGGGCGTCAGCGATCCCACCGAGCTCTCCCCACAGCAGCTCCACCGCAACATCGGACGCAACGAACACCTTTCGTACGCCGATCTCTACGACTGGCTCGAACCAGGAGAGCTGCTGGCACAGCCGCCCGAGTCCTGGAGCCGCGACTGGGCGCGGGCCGATGCGGGAACGTTCCGTTCGCTCTGAGCGACCGCCTGTCAGCCGAGGCAGCTCAGACTCGGACGTCCTCTGCGTCGATGTCGGCGCGCAGGCCGCGCCAGACCGGGTGCCGCAGGCGTCCGGCCTCGGTCGGGCCAGAGAACCGGACCTCTCCGACGAGGTCCGGTCGCACCCAGTGAGCATCCCGCGACTCGGCGGCCGGCACGGTGAGCGCCGGCGTCTTCCGAGACCGGCGATCGAGGTTCGAGCGCAGACTCCGCAGGGCCGCCTCGTCGAATCCGGTGCCCACGCGACCGAGGTAGTGAAGCCCGTCATCGTCATGGGCGGCGACCAGCAGTGAGGCGAAGCTGCCCGAGCGTTCGCCTTCACCGGTCCGCCAGCCGACGATGATGACATCGCGCGTCGAGGCGTGCTTGAGCTTGGCCCAGGTGCGGGTGCGTTTTCCGGGGAGATAGACGCTGTCGGTCCGCTTCGCCATCACCCCTTCGAGTCGAAGCTTCCGGCTGGACTCGAAGGCGGCGTCGACGCTTCCTTCGAAGGCCTGGGGCACATGGATGTGCTCGCTCTCGGCCACGAGTTCGAACAGACGTTCGCGCCGTTCCGTATAGGGGGTGCGCAGCAGCGAGGTTCCGTCGGCGTAGAGGACGTCGAAGACCATGAGGTAGACGGGGGTGCGTTGCCGCTCCCGTTCGACGTCGCTCTCCCGACTCAGTCCCATTCTGCGCTGGAGCCTCCCGAAATCCGGTCTGCTGCCCTGCCCGAGGGCGACGATCTCCCCGTCGAGGACACAGTCGGCCTCGACACAATCGGTCAGTTCGCGAAGCTCCGGATAGGTGCTCGTCATGTCACGGCCGTTGCGGCTGGTCAGCTCGATGCTGCCGCTGCGGTCCCCGTCACCCGGCTGCACACTCGCCAGGGCACGGATGCCGTCCCACTTCATCTCGAAGGCCCAGTCCTCGGCTTCCCTGCGCACGGCATCGATGTCTCCGATGCTCGCGAGCATCGGGGACAGATCCGCCGGCAGAGCCTCTTTCTTCGGCTCGTCCTCCATGAGGTGGATCATCCAGTTCTTCTCCGGGTCCTTGTTCGGACCGTGGCTCCCGGTGTTGAACAGGGCGAATCGCCGGACTCCCCCGAGGCCGCCGTCCTCACTTCCGTGGAGGACCGCGATGATCTCCTTGCCCTCATGCCACTTCTCGAGTTCGACGGTGCCGGCGTCCCAGATCTCGACGTCACCGGCACCGTACTCCCCTTTCGGGATCGTGCCTTCGAAGCTGCCGTATTCGAGGGGGTGGTCCTCGGTCTGGACCGCCAGGTGGTTCTTCCCCGGGTCGGTCGGCGGTCCCTTCGGCAGCGCCCAGGAGACCAGCACACCATCGTGTTCGAGTCGGAAGTCCCAGTGGAGGCTCCTCGCATGGTGTTCCTGGATGACGAAGCTCAGTTCGTCCCCGCTCGTTCCCTGTTTCGCCGGCACGGGTTCGCTCGTGCGCTTCGGGTCCCGTTTGGACCGGTAGACCTCCAGTCGGTCGCGCTCGGCTTCCGGGTCCTCGTCCGACTTCGGGTCGGTTTGGGACTCCGAATCGGCTCGGGACTCTGCCCCGTCTCCGGACTCCGGCGCCGAGGCGGTTCCTCCGACCGCCTCGGCGAGAGGTTCGAGGAGGTCCCCGACATCGTCGATCCGGTCGAGGACCTCCTCGAAGCGCACCTGCTCGACGGCGGCTGGGTCGTCGAATTCGTCCCACCTGCGCGGTGCGGCGACCATGGGGGTGAAGCGGCCGCGCAGAGAATACGGAGCCACCGTGGTCTTCGACGCCGAGTTCTGCGACCAGTCGATGAGGACCTTGTTCTCCCGCAGCGTCTTCTTCATCGCCGAGACGATGAGCTTCGTGTGGTCGGCTTCCAGGCTGCGGGCGAGTTCATGGGCGACGTCGGAGACGTGCTGCGAGCTCACCGAACCGTCCAGCGGCGCATACAGGTGGACGCCTTTCGATCCGCTGGTCACCGGGTAGACCTCCAGGTCCATGCCCTCGAGCAGTTCGCGCACGAGCTCGGCCACCTCGATGCAGTCAGCCAGACCGCGCCCGGGACCGGGGTCGAGGTCGAAGACCATCCGGTCGGGGAAACGGGTCTCCGAGTCGATCGTGCCGGGGTCCTTCGCCCCCGCGCGCACCCTCCACTGGGGCACATGGATCTCGAGCGCGGCCATCTGCGTGAGGTAGGTCAGGGTCGCGAGATCGTTGACCAGGGGATAGCGTTTGGTGCCGGTGGAGTGCCGGATCGCCCGTGTTCGGATCCACGACGGGGCAGAGTCCGGGAGGTTCTTCTCGAAGAACACATCTCCGGGGTCATCGGGAGTGCCGACCCCGTCGACCCAGCGTTTGCGCGTGGCGATCCGGTCCCGGGCATGGCGGATGAGGTGCGGGGCGATCCGGGCACAGTAGTCGAGGATCTCCCCCTTCGTCGTGCCGGTCTCCGGGTAGAGGACCTTGTCCAGATTGCTCAATGTCAGTCGATGGCCCTCGACCGTGACCTTCTGCTCGCGGCGTGCCATTGGGCACCTCCTCGTTCGCAACCGTTCGTGCCGGATGGTCCTTTCACCGTACTCGGCGCCGATCAAGTGCAACAGGGGGTGCGGGGCCGCCCGAACCTCCCCGCTGTAGGACTCCGGCCTTCCCGAGGAGGAAAGCTGACCCCTCTTGTCGGGGTGTCCGAACGGGGTTAGATTGGCCGGACGTCGACAATGCTGTCTGGAGGCTCCCACATGGGACATTCGCTGCACCTCACCGTCGACGGCCAGGAGCACACTCTGGTCGTGGATCCTCGAACCACTCTTCTCGATGCGCTGCGGGACCGGTTGGGGGTGATGTCCGCGAAGAAGGGCTGCGACCACGGCCAATGCGGGGCCTGCACCGTCCTGATCGACGGTCGTCGGCTCAACTCCTGCCTGGCACTCGCGCTTACCCACGACGACGCCGAAGTCACGACCGCCGACGGTCTGGCCCCCGAGGGTGAGCTCTCCACTCTGCATCGGGCATTCCTCGCCCACGACGCGTTCCAGTGCGGGTACTGCACGCCGGGCCAGGTCTGCTCGGCCGCGGGCATGCTGGCCGAAGCCGCCGAAGACGCACCGAGCGTGGTCACCGATGACCTCGAGGGACCGGTCGAGCTGTCCGACGAGGAGATCCGCGAGCGGATGAGCGGAAACCTCTGCCGCTGCGGAGCCTATGTCAACATCGTCGCGGCCGTGAGCCGAGCCGCAGAGGAGTCACGATGAATCCCTTCGACTACGAACGCGCCGCCGATGCCGCCGGAGCCGTCGCGACTGTCACCGACCGTCCCCATGCGGTGTTCCTGGCCGGAGGCACGAATCTCGTCGATCATCTCAAACTCGGAGTCGCAGAACCGGACCTCGTCGTCGACATCAACCGCCTCGAGCTCACGGAGGTCGAGGCACTCGGCGATGGAGGCCTGCGGATCGGTGCGATGGTGCGCAACAGCGACGCCGCCGCCGACCCGCGCATCCGACGCGACTACCCGATGCTCTCACGTGCCCTGCTCTCAGGTGCCTCCGGTCAGCTGCGCAACGCGGCCACGATGGGCGGGAATCTGCTGCAGCGCACCCGGTGCGTGTATTTCCAGGACACGACCACCCCCTGCAACAAACGCGATCCCGGCTCCGGCTGCTCGGCCATCGGCGGCTACACCCGCTACCACGCGATCCTCGGTGCCTCAGCGGACTGCGTGGCCACCCACCCCTCGGATATGGCCGTGGCTCTGGCCGCACTCGATGCCACGGTCGTCGTCCTCGGTGCAAGCGGTGAGCGCCGGATCCCGGTGACCGAGTTCCACCGGCTGCCCGGGGATCGCCCCGACCAGGACACGGTCCTCGACCACGGCGAGCTCATCACCGCCCTCGAGCTCCCTCCCCCGAAGCCCGGCGCTTCGACGTACCGGAAGATCCGCGACCGTGCCTCCTACGCCTTCGCTCTCGTCTCCGTCGCGGCCCGGGTCGACGTCGACACCGCAGGGCCCGCACCGATCATCCGTGAGGCCGCGATCGCCCTCGGCGGCGTCGCCCACAGACCCTGGAGAGCCCGCGCCGCCGAGGCGGTGCTGCGTGGCGCGGAACCGAATCAGGAGACGTTCCTGGCAGCAGCCGACGCCGAGCTCGAGGCGGCCGAGCCCCTCGACGGCAACCGCTTCAAGGTCCGGATGACACGCGGAGCGATCAGCACCGTGCTCGCCGAGCTCACCGGAGTCCCGGAAGCTCTGCCGGAATCGACCACGGAGGACACTCATGAGTGACCTGCTCACGACCACGTCCGTCGGCACCCATCAGGTGCGCCTCGACGGCCCCGACAAGGTCCGCGGCCTCGCCCCCTACGCCTATGAGCACCCCCTCGACGATCCGCTCTTCCTCTACCCGCTGCAGGCGGCGATCGCCCGCGGGCGTGCCGCGCACATCGACGTCTCCGCAGCCGAAGCTGCAGAGGGGGTGGTACACGTGCTCACCCATGACAGCGCCCCCGAGCCGGCGGACACGGACGACGGTGAGCTCGCGATCCTGCGCTCTGCCGAGATCGGCTTCCGCGGCCAGTACCTCGGTGCCGTCATCGCCACCACCCCCGAGCAGGCCCGCCATGCGGCGGGCCTCGTCGAGATCACCTATGTGCAGGACGATCACGACGTCGAGCTGCGGGAGGACCATCCTGAGTCCCGGGAACCGGAGTCGGGCGGAGGAGATGTGCGCGCGGGCGATGTCGACGCGGCCCTCGCCGAGGCGGACGTGAGCATCGATGCGCGCTACAGCACTCCCATGGAACACAACAACCCCATGGAACCGCACACGACCGTCGCCCGCTGGGACGGAGATGAGCTGACCCTGTGGACCTCGACGCAGGGGGTGCACCCCGCACGTGCGACGTTGGCGCCGATCCTCGGGGTGGAGCAGGAGAAGATCCGCATCATCTCCCCGCATGTCGGCGGGGGCTTCGGCTCCAAGGGCGTCCCCCACGCGGATATGATGCTTGCTGCCCTCGCCGCGCAGGCGGTGCCGGGTCGACCCGTGAAGTATGCCGTGACCCGGCAGCAGATGTTCTCGATCACCGGCTATCGGGCTCCGACTCTGCAGCACATCCGTTTGGGCGCTCGAGCCGACGGCACGCTCACGGCCTTCGCCTATGATGCGGTCTCCATGTCCTCGCAGACCAAGGAGTTCCCCGAGGAGGCGACGAAGCCGGGCCGCATGATGTACGCAGGCGACAACCGCCGCCTCACCCAGCGAGTGGTTCCGCTCGACGTGCCGGTGCCCTCCTGGATGCGTGCTCCCGGTGAGGCCCCGGGCATGGTCGGACTCGAGATCGCCATGGACGAACTCGCCGTGGCCGCCAGGCTCGACCCCATCGAGCTGCGAGTGCGCAATGAACCGACCACCGACCCGGACACCGGGCTGCCATTCAACCAACGCCGGCTCATCGACTGCCTGCGAGAAGGTGCGGACCGCTTCGGTTGGGAGAGGCGGAATCCGCAGCCGCGCAACCGTCAGGAGAACGGCTGGCTCATCGGCATGGGCGTGGCCTCTTCGACCTACCCGGCAGGCAGGCAGCCGGGCTCCGTCGCGCGGATCCGCCGCACTCCCGAAGGCTTCGAGGTCTCGATCGGTGCCGCCGACCTGGGCACCGGGACATGGACCGCTCTGTCCCAGGCCGCCGCGGACGCCCTCGGCGTTCCCATCGGGCAGGTGGAGCTGCGAATCGGCGACACCACGCTGCCGAACGCGACCGTGGCCGGCGGATCCACGGGCCTGGCGAGTTGGAGCACGGCGATCGTCGCCGCAGCCCAGGCGCTCCGTTCCGAGCACGGAGCCGATCCTGCCCTCGGCGCCGAGGCCAAGGGAGAGGCCGAGGCCAATCCCGCGGCGGAGAAGTTCGCCCTGCACTCCTTCGGCGCCCAATTCGCCGAGGTCCGCATCCAGCCGAGCACCGGTGAGATCCGACTGAGGCGCATGTTCGGCATGTTCTCCGCCGGTCGGATCGTCAACCCGAGCACCGCCCGCTCACAGTTCATCGGCGGCATGACCATGGGCGTCGGGATGGCACTGCATGAGAAGGGCGAACTCGACCCCCGCTTCGGTCACGTCGTCAACCACGACCTCGCCGAGTATCACATTCCCGTCAATGCCGACATCACCGACATCGAGGCGGAATGGCTCGACGAGGAGGACCCGCACGCCGGACCGCTCGGTGCTCGCGGCATCGGCGAGATCGGCATCGTCGGTGCCGCAGCCGCGATCGCGAATGCCGCTTTCAACGCCACCGGGGTGCGCGTCCGCGATCTGCCGGTCTTCGGCGACGCGTTCCTGCCGAAATGAGCAGCGAGGCCGAGGCGACACGTCCCTGGCAGCCCTTCGCCGGCCGACGCCCGACGGGTCTCGTCCTCGCCGCCGGAGCGGGGCAACGCCTCGGCCGGGGGCCGAAGGCACTGCTGATGAGGGAGGACGGGCTCACCCTGGTCGAATCCGTCGTGCTCGCCCTGCTCGACGGTGGCTGCCAGAACGTCACAGTCGTCACCGGAGCCTGCCGCGAGGAGGTCGCGCGTGCGCTTGCCGGATGTGACCGTGTGGTCATCGCCGTCAATCCTGATTGGTCTTCGGGAATGGGGTCCTCGCTGCGCCGCGGCCTGCAGGCGATCGGGCCCGGACCGGACGTCATGGTCACGCCCGTGGACCGTCCCGGAATCTGTGCGGCGGAAGTCGCGCGTCTCACCGCCGCCCACCGTCCCGGTGCGATCACCGCTGCGGCGCACCGGGACTCAGAGGGGCAGCTTCGGCGCGGTCACCCGGTGCTCTTCGACGCGAGCTGGACGAGCCATGCGGCGGCTGCCGCACACGGCGACATCGGTGCCCGTGATCTGCTCGCAGCGCACAGATACGTCGTCGATCTCATCGACTGCTCCGATCTCGATGACGGTGCCGATGTCGACGTACCTGAGGACCTGCACCGGCTGAGGGCTGCAGTCAGGCATCGTCGCTGAGAGGACCGACCTGTCGACGGCCGCCGCGGACGGCAAGGATCTCCGCGAGGATCGACACAGCCACCTCGGCGGGGGTGAACGTCTCCAGATCGAGACCGATCGGCGAGTGCAGACGTGCCAGCGCCGGGCTCTCCACTCCCGCTTCGCGCAGGGCCGCGCGGCGGTCGCGGTCACTGCGACGCGAGCCCATCGCGCCGACATAGGCCACGTCGAGGTCGAGTGCGACGGTCAGGGTGGGGATGTCGACCTTCGGGTCGTGGCTGAGGACGCAGATCATGCTCCGATCGTCGAGCTCATCGGTGGCTGCGGCTTCGGTGAGGAATCGGTGCGGCCATGCCCGGACCACCTCGGCGCCGGGAAACGATGCCGGATCGGCGAAGGCCGGACGGGGATCGCACACGGTGATGCGCAGTCCCAAGGGCCTGGCCGCCTCGACGAGGGCACGACTGAAGGCGTTGGCTCCGACGACGAGCAGATGGGCCGGTTCGATGCGGGTCTCGACGAACAGTTCGATCGGCTCGCTGCCGCCCTCCGGCGGGGCGAGACGAATGCTGCCGGTGCGACCGTTGCGGATGAAGGCACCGACGCGCTGCGCAGCGGTCTCGACCACGGCGTCGGGCACCAGAGGTTCCAGACTGACGGCCAAGGCGTCGGTGCTCGGCCCCGTGCTCTCGTCCACAGCGGCGGCGAAGACAGCTGCCATCGGGGCACAGGCATCGTCGGCGGAGGGCAGCCGCAGCACCACGGCGACCGGTTCGCTGTCCGATCGCAGGCTGGGGCAGCCTGAGCGGAAGGGCTGGATGAGCACGTGGATGCGGCCACCGCACATGAGGCCGACGGCAAAGGCGTCCTCGTCGCTGTAGCCGAAACCCTGCACCGAAGCGTGTCCAGTGGCGAGCGCGTCCTGACACGCCTCGAGCACGGCTCCTTCGACGCATCCGCCGGTGAGGGAGCCGATGATGGCCCCGGTGGCATCGACACGCATCGATGTTCCCGCCGGGCGCGGAACCGAACCCTCGGTCGCGATGATCGTCGCGATGGCGACATCACGCGGCTGCCGCTGGTCGAAGAGCAGCTTCTGCGCGGCGGGCAGGACATCCAGCATGGGCCGAGCCTACCTCCACTCAAGAGCCGCGAATAGGGGGTCCCGCGGCACCGCCGCCCGTCCACGAAGAACGAGGTATCGGCTGAGTCAGTCGTGGTCGAGCTCCAGCAGCCCACCGAGGATGAGATCGGTCACGAGGTCGTGATCATCGGCATCATCGGGCCGACCCATCAGCCGTGCCAGAGGCGGCTGACTGTACAAGCTGGTCGGGGAAGTGGTGAGAAAGTAGAACAGATACCACGGCATCGGACGCAGACTGCCGTGGGCGACCAGTCGATCGAAGAGCGATCTGAGGGTCTCGTTCACCGGCTGCAGCACCTCGTGCAGATAACCCAACCGCGCAGACTCGGTCCGTGCTTCCTGATCGATGAGACGAGCGAAGTGGGGCGATCCGACCGCTGCCCGATGCAGAGCCCGGACGGAACCGACCAGTCGTTCGAAATCGTCTCTGTCACCGTCTGCCAGTTCGACGTTGACGACGGCGAGCCACCTTTCCATCGCGTAGTCGACGACGGACTTCCACAGTTCTTCCTTCGAACCATAGCGGTCGGAGACGAACGTATGGCCCATGCCGAGGTCCGCGCTGAGCCGGCGCAGGGAGACGGCGTCGTACCCCTGCACTGCGAACGCCGCCAGTGCCCGCTCCAGGACGGTGGGCGGCTCGAGCCTCGCCTCATCCTTTCCCGGACGCCCAGGACCGCTGCGTGCCACGTGGTTCATGTCCCTCCTCTCCGAATGAACTGCGCCGGGGCTTTTAATCCGGCACCTGTCTGATTATATTGGACATCGACAGCACTTTCAGCTGCACAATCGGATAAGAGAGAGCCGATCTATGACTGATCTTCACGGTAAGACTGCACTCATCACTGGTTCTGCGCGAGGCATCGGACGCGCAATCGCCACACGGTACGCATCACTCGGCGCAAGAGTCGTCATCAATTACTCGAGCAGCGAGGATGAGGCGCATTCCCTCGTCAAGCAGATCGAGGCAGGTGGAGGAGAGGCGATCGCGCTCCAGGCCGACGTTTCTGATCCGAACGCCCTGGACAGCATGTTCTCCCAATCCATCTCCGCATTCGGCGCACTCGATATCGTGGTTGCCAACGCCGGCGTGGAGATCGTCGACCAGCCGATTCTCGAAGCAACCGAAGAGCAGTTCGATCGACTGTTCGCAATCAACGCAAAAGGCAGCTTCTTCACGCTGCAGAAGGCCGCTCGTCATGTCGCCGACTACGGGCGGATCATCAACATCGGCTCCAGCACGACGGCGATGGTGCAACCGGGAGTCGGACTCTACGGCGCAAGCAAGATGGCGGCCCGCTATGCCGTCGAAGTACTCGCCATGGAAGTAGGCGCACGCGGCGTCACCGTGAACTCGATCATCCCCACCGCCATCGAAGGGGCAGGCGTATTCACCACCGTGGCCGACGAACATCCGATGCGGGCCCTTCTCAAGCAGAGCCGTCCGATCGAAGGCCGGTTCGGCACCGTCGATGATGTGGCTGACGCCGCGGAGTACTTCGCCGGGCCTCTTGCCCGGTGGATCAGCGGCCAGCATCTCCTCGTCAGCGGCGGCGCTCCGGCATGACCAAATCGACAGATCCTCAGACCCCGACGAACGGACGGCCATGACTCGCCAGCACCCCGATATCACAATTCCAGACCTGCACGATCAGCTCGCCGTCGTCACAGGAGCGAGCGACGGTATGGGGCTTGGCATCTCAGCCCGTCTCGCGGCGGCCGGAGCCCGCGTTGTCCTGCCGGTGCGCAACCCCCGCAAGGGGGAAGCAGCCGTGACGAAGATCCGCGAACAGACCCCCGATGCGGATCTGACGCTGCAGTCGCTCGACCTGTCGTCACTGGACTCGGTCGCCGCGTTCGGACAGGCGATGGTGCAGCACGGGGACCCGATCAACATCCTCATCAACAACGCCGGTGTCATGACTCCCCCGGACAGGCAGACCACCGCTGACGGGTTCGAACTCCAGTTCGGCACCAACCACCTCGGCCATTTCGCCCTGACAGCTCACCTCTTGCCGCTCCTGCGCGCGGGACGCGCCCGCGTGACGTCGCAGGTCAGCATCGCCGCCAACCAGCACTCCATCAACTGGGATGACCTCAACTGGGAACGGTCATACCACGGTCAAGGCGCATACAGTCAGTCGAAGATCGCACTCGGACTCTTCGGGCTCGAACTCGACCGCCGCAGCAGGGAAGCCGGGTGGGGCATCACCAGCAACCTCTCGCACCCAGGAGTCGCACCGACGAACCTCCTCGCCGCCCGACCAGAAGTGGGCCGGACACGACAGACCCCGTTGCGGAGAGTCATCACAACACTGTCCGCGCGAGGCATCCTCTTCGGCACGGTCGAGACCGCCCAGCTGCCCGCCCTGATGGCAGCGACGTCTCCCGAAGCCGCAGGCGGCACGTTCTACGGGCCGACCGGATTCCGCCATCTCGGAGGCCCTCCCGGACGACAGTCGCTCTACAGCCGTCTCCGCAGCCCTGAAGAGGCCGCTCGTGTCTGGAGCGTCTCCGAACGACTGACTCGAACATCCATAACGCCGTCCTGAAGGCTGGCGGATCGTACGCCGTCCATGATGATCCCCGGGGCGTTCGCATTGGAACGGATGCCCAGCGGCGCCAGCTCGGCCACTGCCGCCGCGACTGCCCCGGTCACGGCGTGCTTGCTGATGGTGTAGGAGGTGTTACCCCAGCGCCCAGCTCCGCCTCGGCCCGCTGCCCCGGGTCACCCTGGGTTTCATCGGTGACGACGTTCGCGCCCTCGTCGAGGAAGGCCTTCACCGCGGCCAGCCCAATGCCGCTGGCCGTGGCCATGACTCCACTCTCTCATCCGGGTCACAGCCAGGGACGCATCGGCACGAGTGCGCGTTCGGCGAGTTTGGTCAGCCGGTGGCGGTTGAGCCAGCCCACGCCGAGTTCGACGCAGTGCGTGGCGTCGCTGTCGAACACCTTCTCCATCTCAGCGGCGAATGCGCGGTCGATGACTTCGACATTCGTCTCGTAGTTGTATGACAGTGACAGCCGATCGATGTTCGCCGTGCCCACCGTCGACCATTCGCCGTCGACCGTGGCGACCTTCGAATGGATCATGCTCGCGGTGTAGAGCAGAACCGTGACCTTCGAGTTGATCATCTGCTCGAAGAAACCGCGGGAGAGCCAATCGCCGAGGATGTGGTTCGACTCCTGCGGAACCATGACCCGCACGTCCACGCCACGCTCCGCCGCCTCGAGGAGAGAGCGCAGCAGCTGTTGGTCGGGAATGAAATAGGGAGTCGTCAGCCAGATCCGTTTCCGCGCTCGGGCGAAGGCATTGAGGTACATGTTGCGGATCGGATAGACGAGATGGACCGGGAGATTCGCCGAGACGCGCAGCTGCGACTCCCACGCCGCCGGCGGGACCCAGGAGATCTGGTCGTCTGCGGCATGGAATGCATTCCACACTTCCGCGACGGACTGTCGCAGCGCCCATGCTCCGGGCCCGATCGAGCGCAGGTGGGTATCGCGCCAGTGCCGGGCGTAGAGGGAACCGATGTTGAACCCGCCGACGAAGGCCACATCGTCATCGATGACGAGGATCTTCGAATGGTTGAATCCCGAATGGCGCAGCGGACCTCGCCAGAACTGCCGTGCGACTGTCGGCAGGCGCAGGACACGGACCTGTTCGGAGAGCTGACGGTAGAAGGAGCTGGGCACCGACAGGTTGGCGAAGCCGTCGTAGATGAGGTGGATCTCCACACCGCGGGCCGCCGCCGCGTTGAATGCGTCGATGAATCGCTGCCCCACCTCGTCGTTCTTCCAGATGAACGTCTCCATGAGGATCGACTCGCGGGCGGAGCCGATTGCATCGAGCATGGCGTCGTAGAGAGTGGAACCGTCGGTGTAGATGTCGAGTTCTGACTGTTCGACCGTCGAACTGAACGTTCCTGGTCGCGGCGCGGGACGTGACTTCCGCCCTCGTTTCTGGATGAGGTCGACGGCCATCGAGACGGCGACGGTCGCCGGCACCGCACTGGCGAGGCCGGCGACCGCCCAGGGCACGAAACGACGGACGATGTCGCGGAGGGATTCGATTCTCAGACGAGACATCTGCTCACCTTATCCCTTCCGTCCCGTCCGCAGTCTCAGGTGAAGATGCTCACTCCCCCGGGCCCGACGAGGCAGCCCACGACGATGAGCACGACGCCCCAGAGAATCTGCTTCCTGAAGAGGGCAGCGATCCCTGAGACGACGAGCAGCGCTGCGATGATCCAGAGAATGACAGCCATGGGTACTCCTTCATCCGATGATTGCGAAGGCCGCCGTCCGGCAGCCGGTTCGCCTTCGAATCGCCAATCTAACATCGCTTCGCCGATCGTGCAGGGCGGCGACGGTGCCTCAGCAGTGTGCCCGCAAGAGACCCGTGCGAGCGTGACCCAGAAGGACTCAGGCCTCTGCCTCGTTGTCGCTGTCGCGTCGTTCGCGACGTTCGTTTTCACGCTTGCTGTATGTTGCTCGCCGAATCTCATCGTCGCTGTCGAAATTGGAGCCGAGTGCTCCGGCCAATGTGCCCAGACAAGCCGCCAACCACGCAAGCCTCGGATAGTTGAAGAAGCTCACGGGATGCATGAGTTCGGAACCGAGCTGACCATCGTCGACGACGACCAGTCCCAGTGCGAACAGGAAGGCGAACAGGACCAGGAACATCAGGGCCACGCTCGTACCCACCATGATGACCGTGGTGGTGTTGTCCAGCCCGCCCTGCCATGCGTACACCGCATCGCGCCGCTTGGTCCAGAGGCGATTGCGGAAGATCAGCCAGAAGGTCAGCGCCGCGATGACGAGCAGACCGATCAGTAGCAGACGCGCCGGATGCAGGGAATCGGCCAGTGTCCACATCGAACTGTAGAAGACACCGAATGTGCCCACGGCCGCCGCTGCGGCGATGGAGGTGGTCAGTGCGGGAAGCATCCGCCCGGGCCGATTGCTGCGCACCATTCCCGACAGCAGCCGCAGGCGGTTGTGCCATCCGGGCATCACGATGTAGGCGGTGTCATCCCGTCCCGGACCGGGGTCCCCGCGGCCCCCGCGCGCGCTTCTGAGGTTCGCGATCGATCGCACGGAGTCCTCCAACGAGTTCTGCCCTGTGCCTTCCTGCGTCGAGGAGATGAGCGCGACCACCAGATTCCGTGTCTGTGCAAGGAGACGATGAGCGCCCAACGCCGGAACCGAGATCAGCAGGGCTCGATTGGCGGTGCTGACTTCGCACAGCATCGGCTCGGTGTCATGGTGGCGGGGCAGTTCGGTCAGGTACACGATGTAGTCCCACTCATACCGACTTCTCAGGTCTTCGGCTCTGTCCATGAAGGGGATGTCACCGTCAGGGGTGAGCGAGAACGATTCCTTGCTGACATCGACGCGCCACTCGACCTCCTCGATACGATCGGCCAGTTCTCGCTGCAGAGAAGCTGCAACCGTCTCAGCGATCTTCTGCGGCACCCCGGGATCGGCCATCAGTCCGACGACCTTCGATACTGAACCCATTCTCTTATCCTGAGTTACAGGGCGCCCTCCGTCTACCCCCCTGCAGCACGGGCACCCGCTGCCCTTTTGAACAGCCCCATCAACCCGTCTGTCTCCTCCAGCGCACGTCTGCTCTTAGGTTCCGCGCTGCGTCAATGGTCGGTTGCCAAGCGCACTCCAAGAGCGATCATCACGGCAGCGCTCGTGCGATCGAGCCAGATTCTGACACGTTCACGTGTAAGCACGCTTCGGGCTCGGGTGGCGGCGAGGACGATGGCCGAGTGCCAAATGATGCCGACTGCCAGGGCGATGGAGACCAGAAGCAATCCCCAGCCGCCTGCTGTCGCTTCTGTCGGGAGGAACTGGGGAAGGATGCTGATGTAGAAGACTCCGACTTTGGGGTTGAGCATATTGCTGATCAGTCCGCTGCGAGCAGCATCGATGGGGTTCTGAGGAGCCGGTGCCGCCGTCTCGGTGTCGGTTGACCGGTTCCGCGGAAGAGACTTCCAGATCGCCATACACCCCAACCACACGAGATAACACGCTCCAGCAATCCGCACCACGTCGTATGCGATCGTCGAAGCGGCGAGCAATGCCGTCAGGCCGACGAGGCTGGCAACTGCCCATATGGCATGTCCGACTTCGACACCGACAACGGCGGCGAACCCTGAGCGTCGTCCGTGGAAGAGCGTCGACCGGAGGACGATCATGAGGTCGACTCCAGGTGTGGCCGCGCCGATGACTGCCACGAGTGCCCAGGCTATTAGCTGCTGTGCTTCCATTGTCCTCTTCCGAGCGAAACTGATCGTAGTCAACCATGCAAGCCTATCGTCATCTCCGTGGGAACCATCCGGGACGGTTGCCGCAACACGAAGGGGGCTAGCCAGTGCCCGAAACCTGCGTTTCAATGGGGGCATGAGAGCTATCTGGACCGGTTCCATCGCCTTCGGCCTCGTGAATGTGCCCGTGAAGCTGTACTCGGCCACGGAGAACCACGACGTGCGAATGCACCAGGTTCATGCGAAGGACGGCGGACGGATCCACAACCAGCACCGCTGCGAGAAATGCGGAAAGACCGTCGAGTACGACGACATCGACAAAGCCTATGACGACGGCGAGCACCGGGTCGTCCTCACGGACGAGGACTTCGAGGCACTTCCCGCAGAGGACAACGACGACATCGATGTCCTCCAGTTCGTGCCCAGCGATGAGATCGACCCCATCATGCTCGAGAAGTCCTACTTCCTCGAACCGACGTCGAAGACGCCGAAGGCCTACCTCCTGCTGCGGCAGACGCTCGAGGACACCGAGCGGACCGCGATCGTCAAGCTCACTCTGCGCACGCGCACGCGTCTGGCCGTGCTCCGGGTGTGCGGCAAGGTCCTCATGATCCAGACCCTGCGCTGGGCCGATGAGATCCGCGACGTCGACTTCAAGGGCGTGAACTCGAAGGCGAAGATCTCGGACAAGGAGCTCGAGATGTCGGAGAAGCTCGTCGAGTCCTACTCCGAGGACTTCACCCCCGAGGAGTTCAACGACGACTACCAGGTCGAACTGCGCAGACTCATCGACGCGAAGATCGAATCGGGCGAGAGCTTCGATGTCGAGAAGACCTTCGACGAGGAAGACTCCGAGGAGGACACCGGCGGCGATGTCATCGACCTCATGGAGGCGCTGCGGAAGTCCGTGGACAGTTCTCGGTCATCGAAGAAGGGGACGTCGGGCAAGAAGTCGACCGCGAAGAAGACCTCGTCGAAGAAATCGGGGACGACGAAGTCGTCCGCCGCGAAGAAACGCACGGGATGAGAAGCTGCGGAGGGGAATCGGCATGACGAGAGCGCCCATCGACAGCACGGCCGCTTTTCTCAGAGACGGCTATGCCTTCGCGTCCCGCCGCTGCGAGACCGAGGGCACCGACCTCTTCACCACACGTCTGTTCCTCAAACCGACCACCTTCATCCTCGGTGAGGAGGCGGCGGGGATCTTCTACGACGGCGAGCACCTCACCCGAGCGGGTGCGATGCCCACGAGCGTCCAGCACCTGCTCCAGGACGAAGGCTCCGTCCAAGCCCTCGACCCACCGGCTCATCACCGGAGGAAGGCGGCCTTCCTCTCGCTCATGGACAGCGGATCGATCGACCGCCTCGGCGAGATCTTCGAGGAGGAATGGGTGCTGGCCCGCGATGCTCGGCCCGGGCCGCGACGGATCGTCCTGCACGACTTCGCCCGCGCAGTGCTCACGCGCACGGCCTGCCGGTGGGCGGGCATCGACATCGAGGACACCGATGTGCCTCGCCTGACCCACGAGCTGGGCCTCATGGTCGACCGGGCGGGAACGGCGGGACCGAGCAACTGGAATGCCCGACGGCGCAGACGCAGCACGGAGAACTGGGGAATTCGGCAGATCGAGAAAGTGCGCCGAGGCGACTCATCGCCGTCTGCCGACACCGCTCTGGCCGTCTTCGCCCACCACACGGATGCCGATGGGCAGCTCCTGTCGCCGGAGGTCGCGGCAGTCGAGCTCATCAACATCCTCCGTCCCACGGTCGCCGTGGCCCGGTTCATCGTCTTCGCCGCCGTCGCACTCACCGAACACCCCCGGTGGCGCGAGGCTTTCGCCGCCGACGATGAGTCCGACCTCGAACCATTCGTCCAAGAGGTGCGGCGCTTCTATCCCTTCTTCCCTGCGGTCCCGGGACGAGTCCGCACACCTTTCGAATGGCGCGGCCACCGGTTCGACGTCCACGACCGCGTCATCCTCGACCTCTACGGCACCTGCCACGACAGGCGTCTGTGGGCAGATCCTGGAGCATTCGAGCCCGCACGCTTCCGCGGTTTCAGCTGGGCCGAAGACCCCAACACGCTCATCGCCCAAGGAGCAGGCCGGCACGGCAGCGACCACCGCTGTCCGGGCGAATGGAGCACCGTCGAACTCCTCAAGCGGGCCACCCGGCTCCTGGCGCGTGACGCAACAGAGACGCCCACCCAGGATCTGTCCATTCCGCTCAACCGCTTTCCGACGCTGCCTCGCAGCGGTTTCGTCTTCCACACCGGAACTATCGGAGCCGACAGCTGAGAAGGAGGAGACCCGATGCATCCGAGCCGAGCCGCGCCGGCCTGAGCGCACCGCTCACCCAACTGACCGAAACCTCGAACCCACCACGAAGGAGCTGTTCCACCATGCCGAAGACGACGAAGACAGGAAAGCCGAAGGAAAGCGAGCTGCCCTCGACGCTGGAGAAGTCGAGCAAGAAGGCTCAGCGGACCTTCGCCAAAGCCTACGACTCGGCCATCGACCAATACGGAGACGAGAAGCGCGCTCACCAGGTCGCCTACGACGCGCTCAAACACAGCTATGAGAAGGTCGGCGACAAATGGAAGGAGAAGGGCTCCTCCGGCCCGTCGGACGCACAGAGCGCCGGCGGCAAGAACACCGACCGCAGGACCGCCGGCGGAGTCGACGCGAAAGCCTCGAAAGAGCACCTCTACGAGCAGGCGAAGAGGCTGAAGATCTCGGGACGTTCGTCGATGACGAAGAAGGAGCTCGTCGATGCACTCGAGAAGGAGAGCAAGCGGAAGACGAAGCAGAATTCCTGATGAGCGGCTCACGCGGCGAAAACGAAGCCGCACGGAGAGATCTTCCGGCATCCGAACGCCGGGACGAGCGTGAGGGTCTCCGCCCCGCTGCCCCAACAGACGCACAACCACAATCGAGGAGGAAGACGATGAGCGACCAGCTGACCTTCCAAGACCCAGTCAACCGATTCCCCGACATCTCACCGCCCAAGCAGGATCAGCCCGAACCGGGACTCGACGCCGAACTCATTCCCGGCACGGACCGCGGTGAGGACAGCTACACCGGCACAGGCAGGCTCCGCGGCCGCCGTGCGCTGATCACCGGCTCGGACTCCGGCATCGGATCCGCCGTCGCGATCGCCTTCGCCCGCGAGGGAGCCGATGTCGCCCTGTCCTATCTGCCCGCTGAGGAAGAAGACGCCCAGCACGTCTGCGAGGTCATCCGCCAGGCCGGCCGCAAGGCCGTGCCGCTGCCGGGGGACCTGTCCGACCCCGACTACTGCCGCGAGGTCGTCCGGCGGGCGGCCGCCGAACTGGGCGGACTCGATGCGCTGGTCAACAATGCCGGTCGACAGATCGCCGTCGAAGACATCGCCGATCTCACGGACGAGCAGTGGGAGGACACTTTCCGGACGAACATCCACGCGATGTTCCGGGTCTCCCAGGCCGCGCTCGAGCACCTCGAGCCCGGATCGACGATCGTCAACAGCACTTCCGTTCAGGCGTATTCGCCCTCCGCCCACCTCATCGACTATGCGTCGACGAAGGCCGCGATCAACAACTTCACGAAGGGGCTGGCCACTCAGCTCGCTCCGAAGGGTATCCGGGTGAATTCCGTGGCACCGGGGCCGATCTGGACCCCGCTGCAGGTCTCGGACGGACAGCCGAAGGACGCTCTGCCGCACTTCGGGAAGAACACTCCGCTGGGCCGGGCCGGACAGCCGACGGAGCTGGCTCCCGCTTACGTCTTCCTCACCTCGTCGGAGTCGAGCTACGTCATCGGTGAGACCCTCAACGTCAACGGCGGCCAGCCCACACCCTGACCGTCCGCTCCAGGACGATCATCGAGGTTGTGGGATCGGAAGGAGACCATGATGAGTTCACACGATGACGAACAGCCGAGGCCGAACACCGACCCGCACGGCACCGGCAATCCCAACCTCGATCCGGGGCCGGACGGCGATCCCGACCTCGAGGAGGGCGGCAGTGTCCGGCCCGGCGCCACTCCTCCGGAGTCGCATTCGGCGACCGCATCGCCGCCCCACCCTCCGGCGTCGCGGCCGCCGAAGACGAAATGGGCGATCGTCGGAATCGGTTGCGTGCTGGCGATCATCGTGTTCTTCTTCGTCGCCTACATCGTCGGCATCTTCGGCTGATACGCCGGCTGCTGACTCATGGGCCGGAGACAAGACCGCCGCCGACTCGTTCGAATCTCCGCTGTTCATCGTCGCGGTGACGTCACTTAAGGGCGTGGCGACTTCAGTCGAGGGCGTGGTGACGTCATTCGAGGACGAGGCAGAAGGGTCGCCCGATCGGATCGGCGTAGACGCGGAAGCTCGGATGCTCGGCTGAGTCGTCGAGCAACCTGCCGCCGGCCTCGAAGACCGTGGGTTCGGCCTCCTCATAGGAGGATACGAGGATGTCGACGTGGACCTGCAGCGGAACGGAGTTGTCCGGCCAGGTCGGGGCGACGAAGTCCTCGGCTCGCTGGAAGGAGAGGATCTCCCGCCCGGACGGCTCATAGAGGTTGACCCAGTCCGCGTCCTCGTTCGGCGCCACTGTTCCGCCGAGCAGCGCACGGTAGAACCGCGCCGTGTCGATCGGGACAGGGCAGTCCATAGCGGTGGTGTTGAGACGTCCGATCATCGTGGTCCTTCTATCCTCACTGGAGTGCGGGCAGTGGTGGCGGCTCAGACAACAGTGTACTGCCGCCCGGCCAGGAGCGAGCTGAGATGTGCGGCATTGGCTGCGAGTGTCTTCGTTGAGCCCCTGATGGGCAACGGCGATGACAGCGCTGCTCGAGGCGGACGGCGAAGGCTTGAGAGTGCAGACGAGTGCTGTGGCTGTGAGTACGTTATCCATGTGTTCACGCTAGGTCCCCGGTCTCGGCAGCGACAAGACGCTGCGGTGCCCAGGTAAACTCCCGACTGGCCGTTGCGGTGGGTGAGATTGAGCACCCCAGAGGCCACCCGGGCCGTTTAGACGAAACCTGCGGATCTGTAAAGACCCTTCCGCACGAACTTCTCCCTCAATAGCGTCATTGGCACCACGGGAGCCGCCAGCGGCTCCTCGATCCGATTCGGAGGATGCCATCATGACTTCACCAATCCAGCTGGCCCGCACCTACGCTCGATCCTATGAGGCGTCGTCGCGCAAGGACAAAGGCACGATTCTCGACACGCTCACCGAGGCGACCGGTTGGACTCGCGATCACGCGCGCCACCAGCTGCGCAGCCAGTTCCACCAGATCAGGGCCGGAGTCTCCCTCGCCTCCGTCGTCGACCGCCGCCGCCTCAAGCCGAAGAAGTTCTCGCCCCGTGCCCAGCGGGCTCTCGAACTGGTGTGGAAGGCCTCCGGCCGCCCCTGCGGCAAGTACCTCGAGGCGGGGATGTCCGACTGTCTGGACTCTTTGGAGAGGCACGGCCACCTCCGTGAGGGACGGCACGGCTATTCGCCGTCGGTGCGAAGGGAACTCCTCGATATCTCCGCGGCGACGATCGATCGGTACCTGCGCAGTGCCAAGGCCGGCGACCACGACGATTCGTGGTTGACCGGCACCGGGGCGGGGATGCGCACCTCGCTTCCGCGGCAGCGCATACGTTCGCTCCTTGAGCCCGAACCCGGTTACTTCCTCGTCGAACTGCTGACGATCACGACACCGGCCGGCGAGGACTGCGTCACAGTGACATTCACCGACGTCGAGATCGGGTGGGTGTGCACGACCACCTTCGCCCCCGGCACTCAAGTCGTCGACATGCTCGCGCGAATGGTCCGTGCGGTGCCTTTCATCGTCACCGGAGTTCTGCTGCCGCCTGCGGTTCCGGACAGCGCCATCGAGACGTGGGCGAAGGACAACCTCATCGAATTCCACTGCATGAGCGATCTCCGACACGGGTCTCGCGTGCCCGATCGGACGTTCAGCGGACTTGACCTCCCGCTCGGCACGCCGCACCACCTCGATGCCGCGATCGCGAGAGTCAACGAGCTGTGGTCGGCCCTGGCCGATCGCCTCAACTATTTCATGCCCGTGAAGAACCCGGTGGGTTGGCGTCTCACTCCCGCGGGAGAGCGCCGACGCGAATACGACCGGCCGGACACACCGGTCTCCCGACTCATCGCGTCCGGCATCCTCTGTCCCGAACAGACTCGGGAACTGCACGAGAAGAGTCAGGGGCTCGACATCGCCGGACTCACCACACGCGTCGAGGAGCTGAAGTCGACTCTGCGATGAAGGGACACTTCACCGCAGGGTCCGGGGACTGCGACGGAAAACCACCGTCGGAGGCCATTGACGAGGGACCGACGTGGACGAATACTGGAGACAGCGATCCCAGGGTCGACATCTGAATCACGATTGGAGTGCGATCTCTGATGCACGAGACCTCAGCAGAATCGACCGACGACGATCTTGAGACACACCGCGAGGCAGCTGCGAATCCGGCGCCCACGGATACCGATGCCGAACGGCATCGACTGACGGCGCAGATCGGCGAATGGGCACGCTCACTCGTGCTCGAACCCGATGACCTCGTCCTCAAGGCGATGGTGGACGAAGCGCTGCGAATCATTCCGGGGGCGGATTACGCGTCGCTCTCGATCGTCACCCGTGGTGACCTCATCCGGTCCCGAGCTCCCTCGGACTTGGTCCCCGAACGACTGGATGCTCTGCAGTCGGAGCTGCACGAAGGACCGTGCTTCGATTCCATCCGCGAGCATCGCATCGTCCGGGTCCCGGATCTCACCGATGCCACTCCCTGGCCACGGTTCGCCTCCAGCGCAGTCGCGGAAGGAGTGCGGAGCATGCTCGCCTTCCAGCTCTTCGTCGAGGTCGACAGCCTCGGCGCTCTCAATCTCTACTCGAAGACGCCCCGCGCCTTCGACCAGGCGGCTGAGGACATCGGAAGCGGGGTGGCCGCCCATGCCTCCCTCGCTCTGGCCAATGCGCAGAAGCAGGGACAACTCTATGAGGCAGTGGCCTCGCGGGATCTCATCGGCCAGGCCAAGGGGATCCTCATGGAACGGCACAAGATCAGTGAGCACGAGGCGTTCCTGCTGCTCACGAAGGTGAGCTCGAAGACGAACATGAAGCTGCGGGAGGTCGCCGAGGAGTTCGTCCGCACCGGTGCGCTGCCGGGCATGGTCACCGACTGATCGGGCACGCAGGGCTTCTCAATCTCATCGACCTGCCGCTTGTTGTCCGGTGCGCCGCTGGACTAAGCTGAGAGTCGGTCAAGCAGATGGCCACCTTCCTGAACTCAAGGGGACCACTGTGTACACGTTGCTCAACAACAGCGAAGCTTCCAAATTCGATCTCTACCTTCCCGGGAAGCTCGTCGCCTCGCTTCACTACACGATCACACCGGACGAGATCATGTTCGTCTACTGCGAAGCCATTGAGCCACTCGATTCCGAACGCCACTGCCGCGAACTTCTGCGCCTGGCTCTCGACGACTCACTCAATCGGCGGATCCCCATCACCGTCTCGTGCCCGATCGCACGCAAGCACATCGACAGCGATCCGGTCATCGCCGCCCAGATGCAGACTCTGCCGAAGAGCGTGGGGCATAAGCACGAGAACTCCGTCGAATAGGGCATCGACCGCATCTGTCGATACTCTTTCGCCGCACCTGCCGACGATCTCACTCGGACATCTTCTCCACAAGGTCTCCGATGCGGGTGTCCCACTCGCTGCGAGCCACATCGGCCTGAGCGAGCATGCCCACGAGTTCGTGCCCGTCGATGACGGGGAGCCTGCGGACCTGATGGTCCTTCATCGTCTGCAGCGCCTCGCCGACGTTGTCATCGGCACCGATGGTCACCGGCTTGCCCTGGGCGAGATCACCGACTGTCGCCGACTTCGGGTCTCCGCCCTCGGCGATGCACTTCACGACGATGTCACGATCGGTGATCATCCCTTTGAGCCGGTTGTCCTCCCCACAGATCGGAAGGGACCCGAAACCGTCCTCGCGCATGTGCTGTGCAGCTTTTTCGATTGTCTCGTTCTCGCCGACGCACCTCGCGCCCGGAGTCATCAGTTCACGTGCTGTCGTCATCGTCATCGTCTCCTTGTGTCGGTGTGAGTGCCGGTTGCTCTCCCACAGCGGGAACGGCCGGCTGACCGAGTCTCCGAGTGCGGGACACTCATCATGTTCACTGGCCTCGAGGAGTGTCCAGGGGGTGCTCGCGCCCGCCGGGTGCCTCAGACACCGCTGCCGTTCCGGACCGCAGACGGAGCCGAATTCCTGGTTGCGCGGCTGCGCAACGTCTCAGCGGCGATGAAGTATGAGTCTCGTACCGCCGCTGACACCGCCGCTGCACTTTGCCACGCTGTCAGTTCATCCACCGCCGTCGACGGGGAAGCAGCGGAAGACACAGACTCTCGATCGAGAAGGAGAGAAAGCAATGCGCGCAGTCACCTGGCAGGGGAAACGAGACATCTCGGTGGAGACGGTCGCCGATCCGATCCGCCACAAGTCCAATGACGCGATCATCGAAGTCACCTCCACCGCCATCTGCGGGTCCGACCTCCATCTCTACGAAGTGCTGGGACCGTTCATGGACCGCGGAGACATCATCGGACACGAGACGATGGGGCGAGTGATCGAGGCCGGCCCCGATTCCGGCTTGTCGACCGATGACCGCGTGGTCGTGCCGTTTCCCATCTCCTGCGGCCGCTGCTGGATGTGCGAGCAAGGGCTGTACACCCAATGCGAGACCACACAGGTGAGGCAGTACGGGTCCGGTGCACAGCTGTTCGGGTACTCTCGCCTCTACGGGTCCGTACCCGGCGGGCAGGCGCAATACCTCCGTGTCCCCTATGCCGACGTCGGACCGATCAAGGTCGGTGCCGACCTTCCCGACCACCGCTACCTCTTTCTCAGCGACATCCTCCCCACGGCATGGCAGGCAGTGAAATACGCCGGGATCCGGGAAGGCGACTCGCTCGGCGTCTACGGCCTGGGGCCCGTCGGCCAGTTCGCCGCCCGTATCGGCAGACACCTCGGTGCGCAGGTCTTCGCTCTCGACCCGGTCCCCGAACGGCGTGACATGGCCGCTCGGCACGGGATCGAGGTCTTCGACTTCGATGAGGACGCGCATTCGGCCATCCGAGAAGCCACCTCCGGGCGCGGGCCCGACGCGGTCGTCGACGCCGTGGGAATGGAAGCTCACGGATCCCCGCTGGCCTCAGCCGCACAGCAGGTGACCGGTCTGCTTCCGCCGCCTGCCGCACGGAAGCTCATGGAGACCAGCGGCATCGACAGAACCGCGGTCCTCCATGCAGGGACCGATCTGGTCCGTCGCGGCGGCACCCTCTCGCTCAGCGGAGTCTACGGAGGAGCGCTGTCTCCCATGCCGCTGCTCACCCTCTTCGACAAGCAGATCCAACTGCGGATGGGACAGTGCAATGTCCGCAGCTGGACCGATGACCTACTGCCCCTGGTCGAGGATTCCGCGGACCCGCTGGGCGTCGATGACCTCGTCACCCACAGGCTCCCCCTCGAATCAGCTTCCGCAGCCTACGAGATGTTCCAGCAGAAGACCGACGGCTGCATCAAGGTCGTCCTCGATCCGAACGCGGAAGCATAAACCTCTTCCCGCTTCGGCACAAGAGGCTCCACACGTTCGCGGATCGCCTCTACTGTCGGAACACGCCAACGCAGGAGTGAGAACCCTGTCATCAATGAGGAGACATCGTGAGTTCAGAAGACCGTCCGACCGTTCCAGGAAAGCCCGGTTCCCACACTCCGGACTTCGAAGAGCCGACGGCACCGCGAGTGCCGCTTCCGCCGAAGCAGGACCAGAGCGGACCGCATCCGACGACGCCGACCGGGGTCCCCAGCCGCGACACCCAGGCGGACCAGGCCCAGCAGGGCAGCTGGCTGACCACTGCCCAGGGCGCCCGCCTCTATGACACGGATCATTCGCTCAAGGCGGGTTCCCGCGGGCCGACCCTGCTGCAGGACCACCACCTGCGGGATAAGATCACACACTTCGACCATGAGCGCATCCCCGAACGTGTGGTCCACGCCCGTGGTTCCGCCGCCCACGGAACCTTCGTCTCCTACGGCTCCGCCTCGGGGATCACGAAGGCGGCCTTCCTCGGCCCCGACGTCGAGACGGAGGTATTCACACGCTTCTCCTCCGTTGTCGGCTCGCGAGGGTCTGCAGATTCCGTTCGCGACACCAGAGGCTTCGCCACGAAGTTCTATACGACGGACGGGGTGTTCGACCTCGTCGGCAACAACATCCCGGTCTTCTTCATCCAGGATGCGATCAAGTTCCCCGACATCGTCCACGCGGCCAAACCGCATCCGGACCGTGAGATCCCCCAGGCGCAGAGCGCCCATGACACGTTCTGGGACTTCGTGTCCCTGCACACCGAGGCGACCCATCATACGATGTGGCAGATGTCCGATCGCGGCATCCCCCGCTCCTTCCGCATGATGGAGGGCTTCGGCATCCACACCTTCCGAGTCGAGAACACCGCCGGTGAGACCTCCCTCGTGAAGTTCCACTGGAAGCCGAAGGCCGGAGTCCACTCGCTCATCTGGGAAGAGGCGCAGATGGTCAACGGCGTCGACCCCGACTTCCACCGTCGGGACCTCGCCGACGCCATCGAAGCCGGAGCATGCCCGCAGTGGGAACTCGGCGTCCAGGTCTTCCCCGACGACCCCAGTGAGACCTTCGAAGGAATCGATCTGCTCGACCCGACGAAGATCGTGCCCGAGGAACTCGCACCCGTGCAGCCACTGGGAATGCTCACACTCGATCGCAACCCCAGCAACTTCTTCGCCGAGACCGAGCAGGTGGCGTTCCACCCCGGACACCTCGTGCCCGGCATCGACGTCACCGACGACCCGCTGCTGCAGGGCCGGCTGTTCTCCTATCTCGACACTCAGATCACCCGCCTCGGCGGACCGAACTTCTCCCAGATCCCCATCAACCGTCCGCACTGCCCGGTCAATGACATGTTCCGTGACGGAATGCACCAGACTGCCGACCACCGCGGCGCCGCACCGTACAAACCGAATTCGCTCGACGGCGGCAACCCCTTCCCCGCCGAGCAGGCCGACGCGCATACGTTCGTCGAAATCGCGCACGAGATTCCGGCGTCGAAGAAGGAACGCCGTTCGCCGGAGTCCTTCGACGACCACTATTCGCAGCCGCGCATGTTCTGGCTCAGCCTCACCCCCGTCGAACAGCAGCACCTCGCCGATGCCTTCACCTTCGAGCTCGGCAAATGCGGCGAGGAGACGATCCGGGCGCGCGAGGTCGCTGTGCTCGCCTGCATCGACTCGGAGCTTGCCCGCATGGTCGCCGAGGGGCTGGGGCTCGAGGCCCCTGCAGCGCAGACGCCGCCGCGCAGCGATATCGAACCGAGCCCGGCACTGTCCCAGGTGGGGAAGCACTGGCCGGTCGACGGGCGCAAGATCGGCATCGTCACCGGCAGCGAGACCGACGCCGAGCAGGTCATCCGTGCCTACGATCGCATCGCCGAGGCGGGAATGGTGCCCATCACGATCGCTCCGGTGGGTGGACGCATCACCTCCGGCGAGCGGAGCATCGCGGTCGAGCGGACATACCTGACCGTGGCCTCGAGCGAATTCGACGCCTTCTTCTTCGCCGATGGTGCCGAGCTGACCACCGAGATCGAGCTCCTGATCACGGAAGCATGGCGTCATCTCAAGTTCATCGCCGCCAGCGGAGGCTCCTGCACCATGATGGAGAAGTACGGCATCAAGGCCGACGACCCCGGAGTCTACTGCAGAGATGACCTCGAAACAGCGCTCTCGCAGCTGCAGGAGGGCCTGAGCGAGCACCGGGCGTGGGCCCGGGTCGGGTCCTGAGACACTGCCTGCCAACGCTGAAGAAGGGTGGCGTCGCCGGCAGCGGAAGTGCACGCACGGCACCGACGTCTGTCTGCAGCCGACGGTCGAACTTCCCGTCGCGGGAAGGACCACGAAAGGACGGTTTACCCATGACTGAAGCCGCCGCGGCAGGGAGCAGCAGAGACGGACATGAGAGAGACGCCGCCCGGTCGGCCGAGAAACTGTCCGAACTCTGCACGGACCACGGTCTGCATGTCGCCGTCGCGGAATCGCTCACCGGCGGCCGGATCGCCTCTCAGCTGGCTGCCGTCACCGGCTCCGGGGACTGGTTCGTCGGCGGCATCGTGGCTTACTCCAGCGAGGTCAAACACACGCTCCTCGAGGTCCCGCGCGGGTCGGTGATCTCGCGGACCTCAGCCGAGGCGATGGCGCGATCCGTCGCTCGGCTTCTGGGCGCCGACGTGGCTCTGGCCGCGACCGGGGCGGGCGGTCCGCATGGCCAGGACGGTGAGGAACCGGGCACGACATGGATCGCGGTCCTCGTTGCGGACGAGGTGACCGCCGAACTCCACCACTTCTCGGGCGAACCCATCGAGGTGCTCACGCAGACGCAGGAACAGGCGCTGCGGGCGCTTCTGCGAACGGTCTCGGTCCGCTTCGGCACCGCAGCGCCCTAGCATATTTCCGGGGCGCCCCGCGCGGCACGGTGTCTCAGTCGCTGCGCACAGGGCTGACTCCCGAGGCCCGATCGTAGACAGCCCGATCCCGGCGGAACGCTCGGCTCCGAGCATAGCTGTGCACTGTGTCGAGCACTTCGCGTTGGTGTTCTGCCTTCTGCGCGGACTCACGGAACTGTTCGGCATCCAGGCCGAGTGCCTCGGCGTTGTCCTCAAGCGTCTGCCACATCCCCAGTTTGCCGATGACCGCGCTGCGCATGAGCTCGGCTTCGAGCACGAGAGTCATGGGCGAACGCTTGAGCAGCGAGCCGTTGCTCTTCAGCCGTCCGATCCTCTCTCCCACCCAGGAGACCGCCTCGGCGAGAGGACGGCGTCGGAGGCCCATCTGGCTGATGAGGTGCCGGACGTAGAGATGTTCGCCGCGGATCTCCGCGGCCAGCTCGGACAGGGCCGCGAAGACGGGAGTGTCGGCGAAGTCGGCCGCCATCCGTTCGATCCTCTCCGCTCCGGCGGTGGCCCCGGTGAGATGGTCGCTGAGATAGAGGCCCAGGAGGTCCATGTCGATCTCATTGTGCTGCTCGTCCGCACCCGATGCTTCGTGCCCGCTGCTCGTATCGTCGGTTGCCCGCAGCTGCGTATGTTCGACATCGCGTGGACGCAGCGGGACGGAGGCGGTGCCCTCGCCGTCGGCCATGCCTTTGAGCAGTTCGCGCGCGGCGTCCATGGCACTGTACTCCGGCTCCCAGTCGAGTTCCCGCCGTGCACGCGCATTGTCCATCAGCGGCACGTGCAGGCCCATGTCGAGCCATCCGGCATCGGCGGCGACCAGTGAGCTGCTGTGGCCCACGCTCAGAGCCGCGCGTACTGCGCCGTCCGGAACCTGGACGTGCCTGCCGTGGTCGAGCAGTTCGGCCAGATCCTTGGGATGGAGCACATCATCGGCGCAGATGTTGAAGGCACCCGGACGGCGATGGAGGACACTGGCGACATAGGCACGGGCGACGTCGGTCGAGTGCACCGCCTGAACGCCGCGCAGTCCCGCGGGCAGCGGCAGGAACGGCAGCCGACCCGCGCGCAGCAGCTGGACGGGCATCCAGGTGCTGAGGAAGTACCGCTGTATCTCCGAGGCGGCAGGGGCTGAGAAGATGAGTGCGGGGCGCAGCCGGGTCACCGTGATCTCGGGATGCTCGGCGCAGAAGTCGTCGAGTACGCGTTCCTGGGCGGCTTTGTCCACACTGTAGTGGGAGGAGCGGATCCCCTCGGTCGGCCATTCCTCATCGCGCCTGTCCATGCTGTCATCGGGAGAGTAGGCGCCGACCGAGGACGCCACGACGAGATGCGGGACGCCGGCCGCCGCGACGGCTGCGGCCACACGGGACGTGCCGTCGACGTTGACGCGTCGGAGCAGGTCCCGGTCGCTGTTGGGCTGGATCAGCCAGGCCAGGTGGATGACGGAGTCGGCACCGGTCAGCGCTTCTGTGAGATCGCGGTGCGCCGTGTTCTGGTTGCTCGCGGCGGCGATGTCGATCGCTCTCCATTCGCATCCGGAATACGGTTCGGCCTCGGTGTCGGGCATCCGTCTGGATATCCCCAGCACCGAGGTGACTTCGGGCGTGCGCCCGAGCACGTCGAGGACCGCTGTGCCGACGTTGCCGGTCGCTCCGACGACTGCGACTCTCATGTTGTCTCCCCCTGCGGGTTCGGCGTCGGCGCGTCTGGTGCAGAGCTGCTCGGGTTCCCCTCCTCGCTGATGGAGACGTCGGCGAAGGAATACGGCGGCCACGGGCCGAGGAAGCGGATGGACAGAGCCGGCTGCTGTTTCTGCAGCGCGGTGAGCTCGGCTCCCAGCGCCGTGATCTCTGTGCTTCTCACCAGGCACGAGGCCATGATCACCGGTGTCAATCCACTCTCGCGGCTCGTGGAGCGGTGTTCCTCGATGTCGAGACAGTGGGCGGCGATCCTGGCCCTGATCTCCGGATAGATCCTGTCGGCCGCTTGATCGACGATCTCCTTCTCCGTCTTCTCCAGTCGCTTCTCGAGCAGTCGGCGCACTCCTGCAGGACGGTTCTCCACCTCCGTCCTCATGTCGCCGACCTCTGCGTCGACCTCCTCGAGCAGGCTTCCGTCCAGGGACAGTTCGACGCGCAGCTCGGAGGTGTCGTGCAGCTCCTCGAGTCGTCTCGACAGCGTCTCCGCGGAGTCGTCGAGCCACTGTTCGAGCTGCTTCGTCGCCGTCGCCTCGGTCTCCGGGTCCGAGCGGACGATGACGTTGAAGGAGACCGGGAGGAGGGCCGGTGAGTTCTGCCAGGCATCATCGATGACTTCGCTGTGTTCGAGCACCCACCGACGCACGGAATCGTCCGGCCCGTCGAAGGGACCTCGGGTGTGGCGGTGGACCACGGCCCTCGGGCCGGTGTCGCGTCCGACCATGTGGAGCGCGGAACCGTCGATGCCCGTGACGGCAGGAGTGTAGTCATCGCCGGCGACGATGGCGTAGACGTAGAGCATGTCACCATCGGCGTTCATTCGACGCCCTTTCCGTTCTCCTCGGCCCATCTGGCCGGATTGATGAGCTTGTCGACGACTTCATCGACGACGTCATCGAGGCCTCGGTGCAGATCGTCGACGGAGCCGGTGATCCCGTGCTGGTCCTTGATCTGGTCCATCGCCTCATCGAGTTCGAGGAGGGCCTCGCCGAGGCGGTTCTGTTCGTCCTCGGTGAGGTCCCCGCCTTCCATCCGGCGCACCGCTTGGGTCTCGAGGGCTTCCTGAATCACCTCGACGAGGGTGACGACGAGGGTGAGAACCCCGTGTTTGAGGCTCTCCTCGTTGACATTGAGCGTCATGATGCTGCTCCTTCTTCGGCGCGGTCGGCGCGGTTGCTGTCAGGTCGCGTGGGCTCCTCGAGCGGCACGCGAGCCCCGTCATCGAGTGCTCCTGTTCGCCAGTCATCGAGCATCCTGGACCATGCACCGGCATCGTCTGCGGCCAGTGTGATGGTCGAGTCCCCGGTCTCGAGAATGAGGGCCTGTCCGTCGTCGGTGGGGTTGCTGTGCTCTTCCCGGTGCATGGCCTTCAGCTGTTCAGGGGAGATCCGCACTCGGGCGCGGCCGTCCATCGGCGACCTCCAGGTCAGTTCCGTGTTCGAAAGCTGCGCCTGCCCGCCGCGCCACGTGCTCCCGGACGACAGGGTCTCGAGAAACCACATCCGTCCCTCTCGCAGAGGTCGGTCCTCCGCCGTCGTCGCCTCCGGCGCCGAGGATGAGCCGCCGTCGGCCCGGTCGAGCCGAGCCTGGACCAGGGAGATGAGGCGATCGGGCTCGAGGGCCGAAAGGATCGCCTCGGTGCCGTCGTTGAGCCCGACGAGGATGCGCGTGCGCTCTTCACCTCCGATGGAGGGCTCGCGCAGCGCGGAGACCGAGGCGATCGCGTCCAGGCGCGTCTGCCACAGTGTCTCTGCAGGGTCCCGTCGATGGATGATGAGACGCTGGGTGGTGAGATAGGCGCTGCCGGGCCGCCACGTCCGATAGAAGTTGTCCTGATAGTGCCCTCCTGCCATCTTGGCGAGGATCTCCTCGTCGGCGGCCAGCGGCAGATGTGTGCGGACCGCTCTCTGCACCCACTCCCGGGTGTCTCGGTCCCACTGCTGCATCATCCCGTACTCGATCATCGTCTCGATCCCCGCGATCGTGGCGCGCAGATTGATTCCGATGAGCGGGATGTCCGACACCGAGATGATGAGGTCGAGGTTGAGATGGACGCCCTTGTTGAGAAGCACCTCGATGAGATCGGGCAGAGTCGCCCGCGGGTCGCGTGTGGGCTGCATGATTGCGTCTGCGGGCATGGTCGCCTCAGCGGTCGTCGCCGGAAGAGCCGGCGGCTTGTTCCGAGGAGGTGTCAGCGTCGTCCGCGGAGTTCAGCTGGGCCTGCTCCCCGGCCTCGATCCGCTTCGAACGCGCACTCTGCCACCCGCACCAGGGGCAGTAGTCGTTCATCAGCTGCGCGAGTGCGGAGCGCTTCCCGCATTCGGGGCAGGTGTCCTTCTGCTCGACTGCTTCCTTCCATGCGACGGTCTCCCGGTCCGTGCCCGCGGGGAAGTCCAGTCCGTAGCGGGCCGCGGTCTCGAAGGAGGCCAGGGCGGCCCTGATCCGGATTCCCAGCAGCTCGACACCGGCCACGGAGACCATGATGTCCGCGTTGAGGACCAGGCCTTTGTCCAGCAGCGTCTCCACGACGTGCAGGAGCGTGCCTTCCTGGCTGCGCTGCGGCTGCATCGCGTCGTTCGACTGATTCATGATGCTCATATCGCCCTTTCGATCACTCGCTCGGCCGGCCGCGAACGTAGCGATCCTTCCTGTCATAGGCCATGAGCTCACCGTCCGCATCGAGCTCGACCTCGTACTCGGCCAGCAGATCCGCGCTGTCGGGAATGCGTCGCGATTCCACGACCTCCAGACGCACGGACCAGCGGTCGTCCTTCCACCTCGTGCCGACCACGGACTCCGGAGGTCTGCCGGTGAGGGTGCTGAACTGCTCGATCGCCTTCTTCACCGCGCTGACCGCAGAGATCCTCTGACCGGTCGCGCTGTGGGACCGACTCTCCGAGCGTGAGGACGACTTCGCCTTCTCAGATGACGAGGACGTCGCCTTCTCGCGTGAAGACGACGCGGATGCGGACGACCGGCGGGGCGTCCCGGCTGTCGTGCGCTCCTTCTCAGCCGGCTTCCGGGCGCGCTTCGTGGTGGTGCCCCCATCGTCTGCAGAGTTGCCCTCTGCTCTCGACTCTTCGTTCGCTCTCGACTCTTCGCTCATCGGTCCTCCTCGGTTCTGCGCCGACGGCCCTCGAGCAGTCGTCCGACGAGCTCACGCTCGAGGGCATCGGCTTCGTCATCACTGATCGATCCGCGCTCGCGTGCCTCGGCAACCTCTTCCAGCTGGCGCCGGATGGCACCGGGATCGAAATAGCGCTTCTCGGCTTCTCCTCTGACCTGCTCGGCGACCCATACGGTTCCCTTGAGCGGTGCCAAGGGAGCACCGAATACTGCTGACAGGAGTCCCATGACGTCACCTATGCCTCGGGGACGAAGTCGTAGGGTGCCTGCGGTCCGATCAGCCGGAATCTCATCCGCTCCTGGTTCGCCTCGGCCAACTCCTCGATGACGGCGTCGAACTCGTCGAGGGCGTCCCTGCGGACCAGCACCGCCACCTCGGCGACGTCCTCGGCCTGGCCGACTTCTCGCATCGCCGTCTCGACGGTCGCGGAGCGGATCTGCTCGAGGATCGGAGGAGCTTCGGTCCTTCTCCAGCTCTCCATCGTCGTGACGACGATCTCTCCGAGCCGGATGCGTTCGTTCCGCGTCTCGTCTTCGCTCGTGCCGCTGATCCTCTCCCTCAGCTCGGCCACCTCAGGGTTGCCGCTGACGATCTCCCGCAGTATCGCGTCTCGATCGAAGGTGATCCTCAGGGTGAACTGCGTGCATCCGGACAGCTGTTCGAGCGCCTCGGCGAAGACCTCCGCCTGCGGAGCGAGAACCTCCTCGGCGATATCGGCCCCTCCGGGGACGACGGTTCCGAATGCAAGCGGCAGCACCGGCTGCTTCTCGGCCAGCTCGTCGAGGACGACGCTGTGGTTCTGCAGAGCTTCGGGAGTGCCCAGCATCCCACTGTCCGCGAGTTCCGTGACCACGGCCGCAACTGCCCCGGACTCGACGAGAGCAAGGGCATTGCCCTGCATCCCGTCGGGCCCGGTCGGCAGCTCGGCACCGGCGCGTACGATCCCGTACAGATACCGATCTGCCAAGGGTGCGCCTTCTTCACTCATTCGGACTCCGAGGAGCTGCGCGCCGGGCGTTTGGTCCGGCGACGCGACTTCTCCTGGTTCGAACTCTCATCGGAGTCGTCATCGGAGTCATCCGAGGTGAGGGCATCCTTGATGCCTTCCACAGCTCCTTGGGTCTTGCCCTTGGAGCCGTTCTCCATCATTCCGCCCATCATCTCCGGCAGATCGCGTCCGCCCTGCTGGGTCAGATCGAGGCGGTTCGTCGCTTCGGCGAAGCGCAGATAGGTGTCCACGCTGGCGATGACGATGCGCGCGTCGATCGTGAGAATCTCGATCCCCACCAGTGAGACGCGTACGTATGCATCGATGACCAGGCCCTTGTCGAGGATGATCTCGATGACGTCCGCGAGCGAGCTCGATGACGGACGGTCGACGTAGCTGCCGCGTGAACGTTCAACTGTGCTGGTGCTCATTGTCCTTGCCTACTTCCCAATCGGAGGGCGCTCAGCCGCGCCCCTCATCGTCTGGTTCTTCGGATTCCTCGTATTCCACGGGCTCCTCGGACTCAGCGGCCTCCGGCTCCTCCTCGAAGTCCTCTGCGGGCTCCGCGTCGTCTGCCTCGGCCGGTTCCTCGTCCTCGTATCCCTCTGCCGGCTCCGCGTCATCTGCCTCGACCGGTTCCTCCTCGTATTCCTCTGCCGGTTCCTCCTCGTAGTCCTCATCGGCGTCGCCCTCGGCGGGCTCCTCCTCGTAGTCCTCATCGGCGTCGCCCTCGGCGGACTCGGCCTCTGACTCCTGCTCGAGGCCGTCCTCGTGGGAGGTGACGAGTTCCCCGTCGCGGATCTCTCCGCGCCATCCTTCGACGCTGTCGGGGTCGAGCATGATCTGTCTCATCACATGACGGACGAAGAACTTCAATTCGAGGCGGAAACGACGGGGCACGGTGAACCACAGGGCACCGACGCCTTCCATGAAGCCCTGTTTGTGATACTCGCCCACTGCAATGATCCGAGTCAGCCTGGGCGCGACCTCGTGGAAGGAGATGCTGCCGCTGATATAGCCCTTCTCGCCGGTCGATTCCCAGACGATGTGGGAGTCGGGAACCTGCTCGGTGATCGTGGCTTCCCAGGTCCGATGCGACCAGACGGCCTGTCCCTTGATGCTGAGGGTGACATCGTCGGTGCGTTCGACGTTCTCGACCTTCTTCATGAAGTCGGGCCAGTCCTCGAACGTCGTGAACGCGTTGTAGGCCACGTTCAGAGGGACACCGACCTCGGCGGTCTCCACGATGTTGGAGAACTTGAAATCACCGGAGCCGCCCGAACCGCTCGAGCCGCCGCCGAACAGACCCTTGACCTTCTCCTTGACACCGGTCGTCGCTGCGGACAACGCCGCTTTCGCCGGTGACTTGCCCTCGGCGATCTCCTCTGCGCCGGCCTGGGCTGCGGGTGCCGGACCCTCGCCCACACCATCGAGACGATCGGCGATCTTCTCGACTCTGTCGCCGACGGAGTTCACCGCCTTGCGTCCGACGGTCTTGGCAAATTCTCCGGCCTGCTGTTTGAGGCCGCTGAAGATCGAATCATCACTCATCTTCGGCCTCCTCGGGCTTGGCGGTGGCGCGGGTCGATGTCTTCTTCGCAGTCGTCGAGCGCTTGGAGCCCGACTTCGTGCGCGAGCCGCGCGAAGCGGTCGAAGACTTCGACGAACGCGTGCCCCTCGCAGAGCGGTTCGACGTCGTGGAGCGCTTGGCTGCCGGCTTCTTCGGAGCTTGCTCCTCTGCCTGCGGCTCTTCGTCGCCCTCCTGCTCATCGTCGGTCTGCTCCGCCTCCTCGGCTTCAGACTCCTCCGCGTTCTCGGGAGCGTTCTCGTCCTCTGCCTCGGGTGCGTCCTCTTCGTCGTCCGCGCCCTCACTGTCATCGACATTGGGGTCGATCGAGTCGGCGGCGTCATCGAGCGTCGACTTCATCTTCTCGGTCTGATCCTGAAGCTTGACGCTGAGCTGATCGACTCCCTTCGCTGCCACGGCTTTCACCGCGCTCTTGCCGGATTCGGCCAGGCGACCGGTGATCTTCTCCTGAAGACTCTTGAGCTCGGGCGAAGAATCAGCGAATTCCTTGAGTCCGTCCAGAAGCTGATCGCGATTCTTCGCTGCAGTCGTCCCGGCTACGGCTGAAGCGACCGTGAGTGCCAGGCCGAGCTTCTTGGTTCTGCCGAGCATGTAGCCCGCCAGTATCAGGCCGGTGATCTTCATCTTGTTGTTCATGATTGCCTCCGTCTCCGCGCTGATGGGCACGGACCGAGATTGAAGGATGGAAGCCAGGGGCCCAGGGCTGGGATTGCCATGCGATGGGTTGGCGCCCCTCTGTGCTGATCGCTGTTTCGCGGTATATCGCCTCGTGACGAGTGCGGTGAGAATTCGTCTCCGCCTGTCGTCCGAGACCGTCGCAGAGTCCTGAACGCGTCTGCGGGCTTTCGTGGAAGCCAAGAGCAATCTGCCCTTTTCACAATCGTCTGTTCAGCCACCCCGAATCCGTCAAGGGGGGTCAGAAACGGTTCAGAGTGTCGCAGCATAGTGTCTGGACTCATCGTGAGAAATGTCTGTCAATCTGTGTGATGCGAATTCCAGCAGGCCCCCTGTCCCCTTTATCGCCACCTCCCGACGCTGTTCTTCGGACCCGGTACCCCACTTGAGAAGACGACAGAGCCCCTGGTGAACTCGGTCGGCGTCCCCTGTGCGCAACAGGGCCGGCCGTGCATGGTCGAAGGCTTTTCGGACGGCTTCTGCAGCCGGTGTGGTGGTCAGCGTCTCCGGGTCGAACAGCGCTCCCGTGAGGCCGAAACGCGCAGCCTGCCAATGAGCGATGTTCAGCAGATTCGCAATGACCGGGTCGCTCACCCGGTCGTTCATAGCGACGTCTGCGAGCGCACGGATGAGCAGCGCGAGGGTCACGGTGGTCTCGGTGTCCAGCTGCACGTCACAGGTCCGGACTTCGACGGTCCTGTGCCGGGCGAGAGCCTGACCAGCCACCCCAGAGTCGCCTCATCGATCACCACGTCGGACCGCAGCGCAGCATCGGTCTGCGCGTCGTAGTCGTCGAGGTCGTGGAAGTGAGGCGGAATGCCGAAGACGACCCACCGCCGGTAATGGATGGAACGCCAGCTGGCGAACCCGCTGTCGGCTCCGCGCCAGAGGGGAGAATTCGCGCTCAAGGCAGTGAGCACGGGAATCCAGTTACGCAGGCCGTTGACAGCCCTCAGGCCTGCTTCCCTGGTGGGGATGTCGACATGGACATGCATGCCGTTGACGTACTGGTCGGCGGCGATCCCGGGGGCGAGCTGTGCGAATTCACGGTACCGGCCGCCCTCGCTGACTCCCGCCGGAGTCTCCGGAATCTGAGGCGCTGTGCCGAGGCCGACAGCGAGCAGCCCGCGCTGCCCAGCCGCTGCCGAGAGGCCGCGGCGAAACGTGTGCAGCGATTCCAACGCCTCGGCAGCCGTGGTCAGGACGGGAGTTGCGAACTCGATCTGGCCGGGCAGCCATTCGGCGCAGGCTGATCCGCTGCGCGGACTCACCGCGCGCTGGATCTCCTGCAGGCCGCTCTCCGATCGAGCAGGCAGCAGAGAACGTCGATCGACGAGGAGGAATTCCTCCTCGATGCCGAAACCGCTCATCTCGTCACCTCATTCCGCTTCTGACCCGCTCACGCTATTGGACGGGCGGCAGATGCGACAGAGGCGACGGGGCCTCACGGAAATACCTGCGTAGAGGTCCGGAAGGAGGGCGCGCGCAGTGGGGGCTCGCGGCGATTCAGACGCGGCAGCCGGATCGTCGATCACCCCTAGCCTCGATCGAGAAACAGAACATACACTTTCCGGAAGATCCGAGACGGGTGACCCGAGCACGATCGAGGGTCGCTGGGTTCCGGATCGCCGACACACCCGGCAGGACAGACTTCCTGTTGCCGATCCACGAGCCGAATCAGCAGACGAATGGACGATCAGAACCCGAAGCGCATCGATCCCCGATCCGGCACCGAGTTCTCAGACGAGCGAGCAATCAGAAGACGGAGGAAGCTCAAAGAGGTTGCCGAATTCTGGAACATGTCGGTTTTCGGAGTGTGGCTGCACTATGTCAGCCTCGGCGGTGATCTCACCGAATACGAACTCGACGCCTACCTCCACGAGGCCTACTTCCTCACCCCCTATCAGCACGACATTCTGGCCGAGGCCGTCAATGAACTCATCGATATGCTTCCGCCGCCTCCGCGAGCCCCGCTGACCGACGAAACCGGTCTATGACCGATCGCCTCGGTACTCGAGCCTGCCTCGGCGATTGCGATGGACTGCTCCCTGTCGAATCGCTTCCCGCACCGCCGCATGGAAGCGTCCGGGGCCCCACCGGCGAGCGCCGATCGCACGGTAGAGCTCCACCTCTCCGACAGGTTCCATGTCGCGGACGAAATCGATGATGCCGTTGACCTCGTTGGCCGAGACCTCGGGCGGGACGTCGCGTGAGGACACCGAAGGCCACGGGGCATAGACGCCGACCGATCCCGGGCCCGGACGCAGGCGATCTCCACGGCTTCGAGCCTCGGGCCCCGCCGACGATTCGGCCGTGCCGGCGGAGTCTGCCCGCTCGCTGCGCTCGGTCGGTTCGGCACCGCTCTCCGCGGCGCCTTCGGCACTCTCAGCGTCCTCGGCCGTCAGGGGTCGGGCGATGTCTTCGAGGTCGGCACCTTCCGCCTTGACTCCGAAGATCAGTTCGGCCACGCCGCCGAGCGCCATGACAGCCGCCCCGATGCAGAACGCCCAGGCCACCTGGGAGCGGTCGCCGGACTCGATCATGCCGCCGAAGAGCAGCGGTCCGGCGATGCCTCCGGCGGCGGTGCCGATGGCGTAGAAGAACGCGATGGCCAGAGCTCGGGTCTCCATCGGGAAGATCTCGCTGACGGTGAGGTAGGCCGCACTGGCTCCGGACGAGGCGAGGAAGAAGCAGACGATGAGGATGATGAGGAAGAGCCATTCTCCGCCGACCTCGGCGTTGAAGACGAGCGCGAGGACGACTGCGACGACCGCCGATCCGAGGTAGCTGAACGAGATCATCGGTTTCCGACCGATCGTGTCGAAGAGTCTGCCGAGGACGACGGGGCCGGCGAAGTTGCTCAGCGACCACAGGATGATGAAGATCGGCACGCTGGCCTCGGCCACTCCGTAGAAGCCGTTGAACAGCGTGCCCAGGTTGAAGGTGATCCCGTTGTAGAGGAAGGCTTGCCCGACGAAGAGGAGGAGGCAGAGGAACGCTCGCTTCGGGTAGATCGTGAAGGCGACCTTCATGATCTCGACGAAGGAGATCGTCTTCCGCTGCCGGACGGTGATGGTCTTCTTCGGCGGCGGCAGGGTCTGTGAGGTCTCCGACTCGACGCCGTCTTCGATCTCTCCGACGATGCGTTCGGCCTCGTCGTTCTGACCGTGGATGAACAGCCACCTCGGGCTTTCGGGCACGTTCTTCCGCACGACGAAGACGAAGATCGCCAGCAGCATCCCGACGGCGAAGGCCAGACGCCAGCCGATCATCTTCGGCAGGATATCGGTGTTGAGCAGGAGCAGGGTCGTCGCCGCCCCGCCTGCGGCACCGAGCCAGTAGGAGCCGTTGATGATGAGGTCGATGCGACCGCGGACACGGGCCGGGATGAGTTCGTCGATGGCAGAGTTCACAGCCGCGTACTCGCCGCCGATGCCGGCACCGGTGAGGAAACGGACGAGGAAGAAGTACCACGGAGAGAAGGAGAACGCGGTGGCGACCGTGGCGACGAGATAGAGCACGAGAGTGATGAGGAAGAGCTTACGGCGACCGAAGCGGTCGGTGAGCTGGCCGAAGACGATTGCGCCGACACAGGCACCGAGGACGTAGATGGCTCCGGCGGTGCCGATCTGCCCTGCGGTCATGTCGATGCCGCTGCCCTCTTCGGTCATCCGAGCAGCGACGTTGCCGACCATCGTGACCTCGAGTCCGTCGAGGATCCACACACTGCCGAGTCCGACGACGACCATCCAGTGGAAGCGGGCCCACGGCAGCCGGTCCAACCGGGCCGGCACATCGGTCTTGATCGTCCCGAGTTCGATCTTCTCGCTCATCTCACGCCTCCTGGACACTTCCGGGACAGAGTCCCCTGATTGCCAGGAAGTCTAAGCACACTCTGCGGGGCCGACAAGGCATGGTGGGAATGCCCGAAGGCGAGTAGTCTACGGCTCCCGCGGGTCCGTCCTCGGAGAATCAGTTCACGAGATCCTGTTCACGAGATCGCCCGGTACGTGTTCCCAGTCTTCGCCCAGGACCTCCCGAGCGTCATCGAGTCGGCCCTCCATATTCACCATGAGAACCCCGCGGACGCGTCCGTCCTCGCCGAGGTAGTACACCACGCCGTCCGTATGGGGCTTCTGCCAGTCTTCGACGGTGCGCAGAGCGGGATCGAGCTCGCCGACCGCCTGGTAGCCGAAGTCGAAGACATTCGTGTAGAAGTACGGCGTGTGGGTGTAGGACTCGTTCGCGCCGGCCATGATCCGCCCGACGGCCCTGCCCATCTGGGTGGCGTTGTCGACGTGTTCGACACGCTGCCGGCCGAGGAGCCTGTCCGGATAGCGAGCAACGTCACCAGCCGCGAAGACGTCCGGTTTCGAGGTCCGCAGCGATTCGTCGACGATGATCCCGTCATCGGTCTCCAGTCCCGCATCCTCTGCGAGCCGGGTCGCCGGTGCGATGCCGAGGCCGACGACCACTGCGTCGAACTCATGCGACTCGCCGTCCCAGTCGAGCACCACTCGATCGCCGTCGACGTGCCCACCCGAAGCCTTCGTGCCCGGCACGAGAGTCACTCCGTGGCTGCGATAGAGTTCGTGGAACTGCTTGGCGAGGTCCGGCGGAAAGATGGAGCCGCCGAGGGTGTCGTCGTCGAAGATCAGAGTCGTTCGGGTCGTGTTCTGCACCAGAGCAGCGGCGAGTTCGGTGCCGATGAAACCGCCGCCGATGACTGCGATGCTCAGGTTCTGGCCCGACAGGTCCCGCAGACGGCGGTAGTCGGCGAATTCGCGGAAGCGGATGACCCGCTCGCCTTCGTCCAGATCGATGCCCTTCGGGTGCCCGCCAGTGGCGAAGAGCAGCTTGTCATAGGTGAAGTCGCCGAGGGTCGTCCTCACGGATTTCGCGTCGACGTCGACCTCGGTCGCTTCCGTGCGCAGGCTGATCCGGGCTCCGGTCGCCTCGGCGGTGTCGAAGTAGTTGTCGCTCTCATCGAAGCTCTCGTCGGTCCACAGTCGCTTGCTCAGCGCGGGACGCGTATAGGGCTCGTCGACGTCATCGCTGATGATGGCGATCGAACCCTCCTCGTCGATCTCCCTGATCCCCCGGGCCGCGGAGTCAGCGGCCATGCCGCCGCCGATGATCACATATCGGAACTCAGCCATGTCGGATGCTCCTCTTCCTGTCGTCTCTGCTGTGCCTGTATTCGGTGTTCGGCGCGCTGTGGCGCACTAGATCGTGGCAACCGATCCGGCGTCCACGCGATAGTTCGAACCGTTGACGAAGCTCGCGGCGTCGGAGCACAGGAATGCGATGACCTTGGCCACCTCCTCCGGTCGGCCGCGGCGACCGAGCTCCATGAACGGACGCTCCTCGCGCAGGAACGAGGCGATGGCCTCGTCGAAGCTCGTTCCCTTCTGCTGTGCTCGCTCATTCATCATCTCGTCGGTCATGGCGGTGGCGATGAACGCCGGAGAGACGGTATTGACCAGCAGTCCTTCGGAGGCGTACGTGCGTGAGAGTCCCTTGGCCAGGGAGAGCATGCCGGCTTTGGCCGCACAGTACGGCAACTCATCGTCATAGGGCTGCACCGCGTCTTCGGAGGACACGAACACGATGCGGCCCCAGCCACCTCGGCGAAGCCCTGGAAGGAACGCCCGCGTGACACGGACCGGTCCCATGAGGTCGACGTCGATGGTTCGGTCCCAGCCCTCCTGGCTGATCTCGTGGAACAGGCCGCCGGCCCCGTGAATGCCGGCGACATTGACGAGGATGTCGAGGTCACCGACCTCGGCGGCGACGGTCGCGGCGAGAGCGTCAACAGACTCGTCATCGGCGATGTCCGCGTCGTGGGCGTAGATTCGCTCCTTGAACTCGGCGAGTTCGTCGACGGCGGCTTTGAGTTCATCAGGATCGGGGCCGGTCATCACGACGACGGATCCTTCGGCGAGGAGCTGGCGGGTCGTCTCCAGTCCGATGCCCGAACTCGCCCCCGTCACCAGGGCCTTGCGGTCGCGGATGTTGAGATCCATCTGTTTCCTTCCAGGTTTCGGTTTCGTTCTCAGCTGCCCGATCAGGGGGTGCGGATGAGCTTCCTGTTGACGAATTCGCGGATGCCCTCGGCACCGAGCTCCCGACCGACGCCCGAGCGCTTCGTGCCCCCGAAGGGCAGGTCGGGTTCGGTCCAGGTGGCCTGGTTGATCCACACCATTCCGGTGTCGATGCGGTCGGCGACGCGTTGGGCCTTCTCGATGTCATCGCTGACGACCGTGCCGCCGAGGCCGAAGGAGGAGTCATTGGCGAGTGCGACGGCTTCATCCTCGTCTGCGACCGAGTAGACGACCGCGACGGGACCGAACAGCTCCTCCGAGTAGGCGCGCATCTGTTCGGTCACCCCGGTCAGCACCGTGGGTTCGACGAAGGCACCCGGTCGATCGACTCGGTGCCCGCCGGTGTGGACCTTCGCACCGTGGTCGACCGCGTCCTCGACCTGTTCCATGAGGTCTCGGGCGGCCTGTTCGGAGGACAGAGGTGCCATCGTCGTCACAGAGTCGGCCGGGTCGCCGGCGACGAACTGCGACATCTTCGCCGTCAGCAGATCCACGAACTCGTCGTAGAGATCTTCGACCACGATGAGACGCTTGGAGGCGATGCAGCTCTGGCCGGAGTTCGTCATCCGCCCTTTCACAGCGGCGTTGACGGTTGCGTCCAGATCCGCTGAATCGAGGACGACGAACGGATCGCTTCCGCCGAGTTCGAGGATCGATTTCTTGAGATTGTCTCCCGCGCCGCTCGCCACTGCCGCACCGGCGCCTTCGGAGCCGGTCAGCGAAGCGCCTCGAACACGCTCGTCGGCGATGATCGTCTGGATCTGATCGTTGTCGGCGAAGACGTTCTGATAGCAGCCGGACGGCAGACGCGCATCGTTCATGACCTTCTCGAACGCCAGAGCCGACTGCGGGCAGTTCGATGCGTGTTTGAGGATGATGGTGTTGCCCGCCACGAGGTTCGGTGCGGCGAGCCGGGCGACCTGATAGTAGGGGAAGTTCCACGGCATCACGCCGAGGATCGGGCCGATGGGTTCGCACTTCATCACGGCGCTGCCTCCGCTGGCGGGTTCGAGCCGTTCGTCGGAGAGCAGCAGCGGTCCCTCTTCGGCGTAGTAGCGCAGGATCCTCGCCGCCAGTTCGACCTCGGCCTCAGCCTCAGCGCGCAGTTTGCCCATTTCGAGTGTGAGGAGCTCAGCGAGGTCCCACCTGCGCTCGTCCATGAGGTCCGCCGCTCGGGCGAGCGGAGCGGTGCGATCGCGGACATCGGTCGTCCGCCATGCCTGGAAGGCAGCGTCGGAGGCGTCGATGACGGTGGAGATCTCCTCGTCGCTGGCAGTGGGGAACTCCTTGAGGACCTCTCCGGTTGCCGGGTTCGTCGTGTTGAATTTCGCGGTCACGGCTTCTCCTTTCCTCGAAGTTCGGAAGGTACTCAGCGAAGCAGGGATCACGTCTGCTCCGCGACCTCAGCCGAACCGAGACTCCACCGTCCCAAATCTCGATGACCGCGACCAGCCCCTTACGGAGTCCGGCGTTTGCCTTTATAATCCGCACAGCGATCGGGTTCGTCGATCACAAGCAGAATCGCTCCGTTGTCGAGCTCGCATTCGAACTTCTCTATTTCATCGGAATCGAAGCCGTACTGCTGAAAGCGTTCCCTGAGTTCGTCGTCTCTTTCGTTGTACCGTTCGGCCACGAGTTCCCTGACGCCTTTCAGAGTTCCGCCGGCACCGGTGCCGACCACTTCATCGGCACCTTCGGCGTCATGGGCGAAGATGTGCAGGGCCGTCTTCGGCACGCCCTCCGAAGCGAGCTTCTGCACATGGTTGAGCACACCGATGTCGTCGTGAAAGGTCTTCACGATCGGCTTCTGACTCGTCATGTCCGGCTGCTGTGAGTTGAGATCGTCGTTGCTTCCCATGCCGCTCAACATAGCATTGCGAAGTTGCGCCGCCAGCTCAGGTGGGTGTGCCGCCGAGCATGCCGGCGACCAGTCCGAGCACGGCCAGGGCGGCTAAGACGATGATGATCACACGTTTGCCCATGACCCGATTCTACTGTGGCCTCCCCGGCCGGTGTCGACGCTGCGATTCGCAGGCCGCGCTCACCAGGGCCTTCACCGCGGCCTTCACCAGGGGTTGGCGTCCTGCCACCGGGTGAACCAGTATCGGTCACCCTGATAGTGCGACTTCTCCGGCTTGCACCCCTTGAGGTCGGAGTTTTCGCCCAACCAGTTCCGCACCAGCAGCTGGACCTCATCCAGAGACTCCAGCCAGTCGTCGAGCGGCAGCAGGAGCACCGCACCGTCGACAGAGGTCAGGCGGCACGAGTAGTTCGGCAACCCCTCGGTGATCTGCGAATGCGTGTAGGTGATCTGATCGCAGCCGGTGGTGAGGTAGAAGCGGATGTACTCCCCGCAGACGAAGGAACACAGCGTCTTGAAGTTCCGATAGCGGGTGATCCACGCCGGCGTCTCGGAATCCTGCGCCGGAGCCTCATATTCGTACATGAGTTCTATTGTAGCGCCGGCCGGCGGACGGTCACCCCTTCAGTCGGCCAGCTCCCCAGAGTGCGGTCAGCCTGCCAGTCGGCGGTCGGCCAGTCAGTCGGTCATGACCTTCTTCGATTTCACGTCGACGGTGACCTCGACCTCGTCTCCGTTATCGTCGAAGTCGAACTGGTATTCGCGCTGGCCGTCGTCGTATTCGAGCTTCCAGCCGGTGAGACTTCCCGAGGCCTTCTTCTTCGCGAGGTCGAAGGCCTCGTCATAGGTCATCGGGGACTTCAGGTCGATGGCCTTCTCGGGATCGTCGCTGCTTTCGGACTCGTCTCGGATGACCTTGCCCGAATCCGCGTCGATGACGACCTTGTGGTCGGTGTCGCCGTCCTTGATCTTGACGTCGTATTCCCACTTGCCGTCGTCACTGTCGTAGTCGAGTTCGACGGCGTGGAGGATTCCGTCCTTCGCCTTGACCTTGTCTTCGGCGGTCTTCACCGCATCCTCGGCGGAGGTGGACGGCATCGTCTTGCTCAGGTCGGCATCCTCGGGTGTCGTCGACGCCGAGGCTGATTCGTCGGCGCTCTTCGAGCCGTCCGCGGAGCCGCTGTCGCCGGCCTCTTGACTCTCACCCTGGGACTCGCTCCGGGTCTCGTCCGGCGCCGGGGAGTCGGAGGAGCTGTCGCCTCCGGAACTCGAACACCCGGCCAGGGCGAGTCCGGCGCTGAGCGTGCAGATTGTCGTGATCCGTGTCAGTCGCTTGGCGTTCATGCGGCCAAGCTAACACTCGATCATCAGTCTGGCCAGCGACCCGATCACCCATGCAGAATCATCGGCCGCCGGGCCTCCTCCCGCCTTTGGGGGCACTCGCCTGTCCGCCTTCGGGGGCGCAGGCGCCTCCCTGCTCACCTCAGGGTTCGCCCTTGCGCGGGACATCCCTGTTTGGGGCTTCCTCGTCGGTATTCGCAGCCGCCGCGAGCACGCCTCGGGGCAGGTCCGCCTCGGTGAGTGCTTCGAGGAAGCGGATCACGGCCTGCCTCTCCTCACTGCTCATCGCCGCCGCGGCATCGAAGCGGCGAGCATGCTGACGACCGATCGCCCCGCGAGCAGCCAACGCCGTCGACTCGGTGACCTCGATGCACAGGGTCCGCTTGTCCCGCGGGTGCGGCACGCGCACCAGGTGCCCACCGTCGACGAGGCGGACGATGAGTTTCGTCGTCGATGCCCCCGAGATCCCGACCCAGGCGGCAATGTCCTTCGGGGTGACGAGGATCCCCTGCTTCTGAGCGTGGATGAGCATACGAATGGCGCGCATGTCCGACTCATTCAGTTCCATGTAGCGTCGAGCTGCCTCAGCGAGCAGGCGATCAGCTTCGCGCCATTGGTGCAGCGCTTCCATCACGGCGGTGCTTTCGCGGATTTCGGCGGCGGTCAGCCGGGAACGGTCGGAGAATTCCGACTCATCCGAGAAATATCTGAGCCCTGAGCTCGAGGGCGCACTGCCGTCTGCCGATGTCACGCTGACAGCTTACTCGGCATGTGCTAGATTCATCATTAGCCAGGCTAACGAATATGGCGAGGCCGGACGGATGAACGTCGTCGACGAGAGTCGCCGGCGATGATCCGAGCGGTCAGCCACTCCCCTCGAGGCCCGGCCGAGCGATCCCCTCGCTCTCTCGCGGCGGCGTACTGCGAACCCCACCTCGCAGTGCGCCGCCCTGCGGGTTCGACTGATTTTCACGTGTGCGAGGGTGCCTTTCGCAGCGACGCGGGTTTGACCGTCGCTGCGACTGGCCATCGCGAGATCTTGAGGCGCGGAGCGACGTCTGTCAGCCGCGGGTGCGCTGGCGGATGAGCACGAGGGCGAGCAGCGCACACAGCAGGTAGACGGCACCGACGACGATCCACCCGAGCAGGAAGCCTCCCGCCGAGCTGACGAGCAGTCCCATGCCGAGCGGCCCGAGTGCGAAGCCGAAGAACATTCCGGCAGTGACCATGCCGCTGGCCGAGACCATCGATGGCGCGGGGATGACGCGCATCAGTGCGGACATGAGCACCACCGAGACCCCGAGCGCGGAGATGCCGTGCAGGGCCACCGCCACCCACATGAGCGCCGACCATCCGGTCGCCCCCGCGGTGAAGAACAGTGCCGCTCCAGCCAGGGCGATGAGGGCGAGCACGAGCAGCAGGTGCGGACCCGAGGCGCCCTTGGCCATGCGTCTGGCCCAGCTGACTCGGGCGATGACGCCGACGATTCCGGCCAGGGCAGCAGTCGCGCCGCCGAGGACGAGGGAGAAGTCGAGCTCGCGCACGGCGAACAGCGGCATGTACACGTTCGTCGCCTGCACGCCGATGCCGTTGAGCAGGCCGAAGGCCGCCAGAGCCCAGACCACTCCCGGGTGTTTCGTCCGCGGCGCGGGGGTGGTGTCGGCTGGGCCGGATCCGGACTGATCGTTCGCGGTGCGGTCGAGCGATGCGGGCGGGTCGGCTCCCTCGGCGATGTCAGCTGTCCCGGATTCGGGCTCAGCGTCCGCGGTCGGCTCGGCCGCCTCGGCTCGGCCGCCTCGGCGGGGGTGCCGGTGGTCGGAGTGGGAAGCAGCGGGGTGGCGCGCAGGGATCGCCAGGTCATGACGAGCAGGATGATGGGGATGATCGCCACGGCCACGGCCGCGCCGCGCCAACCGAGCCCGATCGCCAGGACAGGGAAGGCCAGGCTCGCAACGAGCTGGCTGACCTGGACACCGGACTGTTTGATGCCGACCCAGCCGATCCTTTTGGCGGTGGGGACGCGCTCGAGGAGGATCCGGTTGGTCACGCCGTTGGGGAAGGACTGGGCGACCCCGGCCAGGGCCGCGGCGAGCAGCAGCATCCAGAATCCGTCGGGCACGGCGACCAGGAGGAGGGCGAGCGTGCTGAGGATGAAGATGAAGGCCATGAGGGCCAGGTCGGAATGCCGGTCGGCCAGCCTGCCCATCGTGGCGTTGCCGATGGCCGCGGCGCCGAAGCAGGCGGTCGCGAGCAGGCCGAAGTGGCCCTCGGAGATGCCGAGTTCGGCGATGATGGAGTCGCTGGTGGCGCTGAGGCCGTAGAGCAGGATCGGACCGGCCGCGACCGCGCCGAGGAGGACGGTGATCAGTCCGATTCCCGGAGCCTTCTGCTCAGTGCCGGTCATCCGCCGCTCCCCCTCTGGTGTTCTGAGCTCTGCTGTCGTGCCGGAGCTCGTGCGCCCTGGCTTCAGGTCAGCATCGTAGCTGGATGGCGGGAGCGCAGGTGAGGGAGGTCAGGGGCTGGACAAGGCTACTGTCTGCTCAGCTGCGTCGCAGCAGGATAACCCCGTCTTTGACCGTTGCTGTTTCGACGCCGTCGGGGCTGGTCGCCTCGCGGAGGCGGATCTCCTGCTTCTCGAGAGTCCAGTCGGCATCGTCGAGGTCGAGCGCGGCCACTTCCTCGCTGGGGGTCTTGAGCACGCTGAAGTGCTTCTGCAGCTCTGGGTCGTTCGGGTCGTCGGTGCCGTGGAAGCGCAGCGACCACTCGGGGATGTCGTCGGGGCCTTCGAAGACGTGGGTGACGAGGAGCAGGTGACCGCCGGGACGGATCTGTCCGGCTGCCCGGCGGAGAATCTGCTCGCGGGGCAGTTCGACGGTGGAGTGGAAGAACGAGGCGGTGACGAGATCGAAGGTCTCCGTCGTCTCCCACGTCGCCAGATCCTGGGTGACCCAGGTGATCGCTTCGCTCACACCCGCCGTCCGGGCGAGTTCAGCGCCGCGTGCCGTGGCGGTCGCGGAGATGTCGACCGCGGTCACCTGCCAGCCTTGGGAGGCGAGCCACACGGCGTCACCGCCCTCGCCGCATCCGAGATCGAGAGCGGAGTGCCCCGGCGCAGAGGGCAGCTCGGAGACCACCGCGGCCATTGTGCCGTTGACGTTGCCCGACCAGCGCGCGGGACTGCCGGAGTATTCGCCCTCCCAGTACTCCTCGGGTGAGGATTCGTGGCCTGCGTGGCTGTCGTGCTCGTTGTGGCTGACGTGCTCGGTGTCGTTCATGCTTTCAATTTCACCGCAGAACTTGCGCTATTGCAAACGATCTTGCAGAATCAGCAAGACATTGCCTTGGGCGGGGAGCGGGTTCGGCGCTCGGCCGACGCGCAATCGGTGTCTGGCCGGCGCGGGTACTGCATCGCGGCTTCGGGGCGAAGGGACGACGGAGGGACGGACATGACCGACGAGCTCAAGCAGATCGGGCCTCGACTGCGGGCACTGCGCACCAGCAAGGGGTGGACCCTCGACCAGTTGGCCTCGCGTGCCGAGATGTCGACGAGCACCCTGTCGCGCCTCGAGTCGGGCAAGCGGCAGGCGAGCCTCGAGCTGCTCATCCCGCTCACCCGCCACCTCGGCGTCGGGCTCGACGAACTCGTCACACCGAATCCGCCGGATCCCCGCGTCCGTCGCCGCTCCGTCCGCAGGAACGGGATGGTCATCACCCCGCTCGCCCCGGAGGGATCGCCTGTCGCGACGTTCAAGATCATCTACCCGCCGGTCGCCGAGGCACCGGAGCCGCGGATCCATGACGGCTTCGAATGGTTCTACGTGCTCTCAGGCAAGGTCCGACTCCACCTCGGCGATCAGGACCTCATTCTCACCCGCGGTGAGGCCGCCGAGTTCGACACGCGCGTTCCGCACAGCATCTCCGCCACGGGCGCTAAGTCTGCGCAGGTGCTGAGCATCTTCAACGCCGAGGGCATGCGCATGCACACCCACACGGCCGCCGGTGACGGTGAGGATGGCGCTGAGGGCGACAGCGCCGATCTCGCGGAGAGCGACATGGTGGTCGATGCCGATGGTGCGGAGGGTGACGCCGAGGCACAGGAGGAATGACGCCGAGGTGGAATGACCGCCTCGAGGACGGCTCGCCTCACAGCGTCCCGCGGAGGGCGGTGAGGGCCGCCGCGACGTCGTCGCCATCGTTGTAGAGGTGGAAGCCGAAGCGTGCTCGCCCGTCGGCGACGGAGAACCGGACGCCGGCATCGTCGAGTCGCGCCAACCCGGCGTCCGGCACGTCGACGGAGACGATCGCCGAGTTCGATTCGTCCAACCCGAGGCCCGTGCGGAACGCGTTGGCCAGACCGATGTCATGGTCATGGATCGCGTCGACGCCGACGTCGAGGAGGAGTTCGAGGGCCGGAGCCATCCCCACCCACGAATGCCACGCCGGAGAGATGTCGAAGGCCCGAGCGGAGTCTGCGAGCTGCAGGGGCATGCCGTAGCTTGCGGCACCTCCGGCGGCGAACCATCCTGCCGCGACCGGGGTGAGACGGGAAGTGAACTCGGACTGCCGGCTGCGCACCGATTCGGGTGTGAATGTGCTGGTCAGCGGCCGCATCGTCAGCAGCGCGGTACCGCGTGGAGCGCAGAGCCATTTGTATCCGGCGACGGCGAGGAAGTCGACGCCGGCACCGTCGAGTGGAAGCCAGCCGGCGGCCTGAGTGCCGTCGAGGACGGTGAGCGCACCCACCTCGGCGGCGCGGTCGATGATCGCGGGGGTGTCGGCGACCTCACCCGTCGCGGACTGGGCGGCGGAGAAGGACACGAGCGCTGTCGAGTCGTCGACCGCCTCGGCGAGGGATTCGAGCGGGGCGGTGCGCACGCGCACGCCGCGGTGGGTGTGGACGGCGAATGGGTAGACCCCGGAGGTGAACTCGATGTCGGGGACGAGGACCTCGGCGCCGTCGGGCAGGGCGGCGGCGATCGGGGCGAGCAGCTGGGACACGGCGGCACCGGTGGCCACCCATTCGGCGGGGAGGCCGACGAGCTCGGCGAAGAGCTCGCGGGAGGTCTGGACGGACCCGGCCCAGCCCTGCCACGGTCGGGCTCCACGCCGATATTCGTCGAGGGAAGACTGGAGGGCGTCCCACCCGCGCCGAGGCGGCGGACCGTATGAGCAGGAGTCGAGGAAGGTGCGGTCGATGTCCCATTCGGTGCGGGCTTCATCGACGGTCAGCGATGGTCGTGATGTCATCGGTTCTGCCTTTCCGGACTCATGGTCGGCCGCGGCCGACCATGCTCATCCAGGCTACGCCACGTGCTCGGGATACGAGGAGGCGGTGAACCGGCCGCGATCCTCCGACAGTCCCGCCTTGAGCGCTATGGCAGCGTCGTCGGCGAGGATCTCGTTCACCCCATTTTCGAACTGGTCGAGGGCGGTGGCGACAAGTTCCTCGGGGCGGTTCTTCGGGACATCGATGCCTGCCATCATGTCTGTGTCGGTGCTTCCGAGAAAGAGGGAGCTGATCTGGATCCCTGTTCCGGCCAGCTCCTCTCGCAGTCCATTCGACATCGCCCAGTTGGCGGCTTTGGATGCTCCATAGGAGTTCGAATGCTCGTAGCCCAGCCATGCCATGACAGATGAGACGTTGAGGAAGCCGCCGTGGCCGCGTTTCCGCATGATCGGCGCGAACGCTCTGACCATGTGCAGGGCACCGAAGTAGTTGACTTCGATCTCCTGGCGGATGTCGTCCATATCTCCGTCAACGAGTCGGGCGAAGGATGAAAAGCCGGCATTGTTGACGACGATGTCCGCTTCACCGACCCTGCGGGCGACGGCGTCGACCTGATCCTGGTCTGTGACGTCCAAACGGATCGCCTCGACTCCCGGCAGATCGACGGTCTCCGGTCGACGGGCGGCCGCGTAGACCTTCGATGCGCCTCGCTCGAGCAGTTGGGCGGCGAACTGTCGGCCCAGACCGCGGTTGGCTCCTGTGACGATGGCAATGCTCTTGTCGATGTTCATGTCTGCTTTCCTCTTTCTGCTCTGCGCGGCGTCGGTCTCCGACTTCGCACTCTCTTCGTGGCCACTGATCGCAGTGGTTACCGGTTCGCCCACCAGGTGCGGCGGGTGATTCGATGCTAGAGTCTGACGTCGGCGTCAACTTCAAGAGGATGAGGCGAATGTCACAGAATTCACATCCGGCAACGCGTCTGCCCCTCCTCTCCATCGGAGAAATGGCGCGACGGGCCGGCTGCACCCCGCGTGCCCTGCGCTACTACGAGGAACAGAGTCTGCTCGCCCCGGTGCGAACCTCCGGCGGCCAACGCCGCTACCGGGCCGATGATGTGGAGCGGGTACTGCTCTACAGACGACTCATCGATGCCGGCCTCGGGACCGAGGTGATTCGTGAGCTCCTGCCGTGCATGAACGGAGCCGCGAGCGCGGATACCGTGGCCACGCTCGAGCGCGAGCACGCGAGGCTGATCGACCAGGCCCGTGAACTCGAGGAGACCGCGAGCAGACTCAAGAGCATCCTCACGTCGCTGTGAGTCGATCGGTGCTCACCTGCGCTAGGCCACGCGCTCAGGGTACGAGTAGGCATTGAACCGGCCGCGGCGGTTGAAGCCGATGACGGTGACGCCGACACTGCGGCCGTGCTCGGCAGCCATCGCCGAGGGCGCGCTGACCGCCGACATCATCGGGATGCCGGCCATCGCGGACTTCTGGACGAGCTCGAACGACGCCCGGGCCGAGACCTGCAGGACGGTGCGGCTGAGCGGCAGTCCATGGTTGGCCATGGCCCAGCCGATGACCTTGTCCACGGCGTTGTGCCGACCGACGTCCTCACGGCCGACGAGCAGTTCGGGTTCGGCGGTCGGGTCGTCGCCGACGGCGAAGAGTGCCGCGGCATGGACTCCCCCTGTCTTGTCGAAGACGGCCTGCTGCGAGCGCAGACGGTCCGGCAGCTCACCGATACGCGCGGCCGAGAGCAGGGGCGGGAACTCGTACTCCCCGTCCTCGTCGACGTGGCAAGTGGCGGGGATGAGCGGATAGGCCGAGGTCTTCGTCACCGCGTCGATGGCCGCCGTCCCACAGATCCCACACGAGGACGAGGTGTAGACGGATCGGGCGGGGGCCGCCTCGGCGCTCCAGGTTCCGGGTCGCAGCCGCACCTTCGCGACGTTGTAGTTGCGGGACCCGTCGGGGGCGAGCCCGGCGGAGAAGTCGATCTCGACGATGTCGTCCATCGAGGTCACGACCGCCTCGGAGAGGAGGTACCCGGCGACGAGCTCGACGTCGTTGCCGGGGGTGCGCATGGTCACGGAGAACTGCTCGCCGTCGAGGTTGATCTCGAGCGGCTCCTCCCCGGCCAGGGAATCCGGGCCCGCGGAGATCTCGCCGGCGGCGTCGAACTTGTGGACCCGGGCACGGACGGCCTTGCGCTGTGCCATCGGCTCAGACCCGGGGTCCGTGGTCGGTGGTGTCCTCGACCGAGGTCTGGATGTGCTCGAGGAGGTCGTCGATGACGCTGATGCCATCCTTGACCCCGCCCTTCGAACCGGGGAAGTTGATGACGAAACTCCGGCCCCGCACGCCGGCGACTCCGCGACTCATCACCGCCGAGGTGGTCGATTCGAGCCCCTTGCGCCACATCGCATAGACGAGGCCCGGGGACTGGCGTTCGAGGAGTTCGGCGGTGAACTCGGGTGTCCTATCATCGGGGGCGAGCCCGGTGCCGCCGCTGGTGACGATGATGCGCGGACGCTTGTCCTCAGGAGTGTCGACGAGGAGTTCGCGCAGGGCCTGGCCAACGGGTTCGCCGTCGCGGACGACGATCGCCTCAGGTGTTTCATAGCCGCGGCCGCGCAGCCAGTCGACGAGGATCGGGCCCGTCGTATCCGCGGCCTCTCCCCTGGCCGCCGAGGTGGAGGCGATGATGACCGCCGCCTTGCGTCCGGCGCCGAGGAGGCCGGTGTTCGTCTCACTCACCTGCATTCCCTCTTCCCATGTCAGCCCTGTGGATCGTGCGTTTCGTCAAGTGCCGCGGCCGATCGGGTGATCGCCGGCCGCGTCGTCAGCCCCATTCTCCCACGCCGTGCGTGAGGCACCAGCACCTTGCGAGACACTGCCTCTGCACGCTGAGTTGACGGCCCGAGACTCCGGCCGCAGGGAATCCGACTCGGATTCTCTGCGGCCGTGCCAGGCGACGTCAGAGTCAGTCTTCGGCGGGACCGGGTGCTCCAGACGGCGCCCCGTCCTCATCACCTCCGGGACCTCCGGAGGCATCTCCGCCGGGGCCACCGGACATCCCGCTGGATTCCCGCTGCGTCACGCTGCCGGCATAGTCATTGCTCGGGTCACGATAGATCGAGTGGACGTGCCCCCACCCGGAGGTGCTCACTCCATCGACATCGGCACCAGCCGATCCCTGCTGGGCTTGGAGCGCGACGTACACGTCGGGGCCGGAGATCGAGAACGAGATCCCGTCTCCTGAACTCATGTCATAGGTGGTTTCACCCGACCAGGCGATCACCGTATCGTCCAAAGTGGATTCGATCTGCGACAGAGTGGTCTCTGTGGTCTCCTCGTCTGCCATGCCTGCCCAGTTGGCCACCAGCTCCAGAAGCAGATCCTTCTGCTCGTCCGTGAGGTCTGCGCCTGTGAGGCCGTCGCCGGTGGCGAAATCGCAGGTGTCGCCCGGGGCGCACATACTCACATCACCCGAAGTGAGAGTCTTCTGCTGTTCATCACTGAGGCTGTCGAAGAAGGCGAAGGCGTCGGTGTAGATGCCGTCGAACGGTTGCACCTCATTGCCCTCGTCGTCCTTGTATACGGCCGGCTGCACACCGAGGTGGGTCGGAGCGAACGTGACCTCGTTCGACGAAGCCTCCAGAGTGGCGTTGATTCCCAGGTGATGTCCTCCGAACTGAACCTCATAGGCGTCATCGTCCGAGGGATCGCCGAAGAAGGCGATGTAATACTGCCCCAGTGAGGACTCAGTGCTGCTTGAGTTCTCCGAAAGGTACTCGTCGCCGCCCATGATTCCGGTGACCGTGTCGTACCCTTCCTCACTGAGAAGAGCCTCGAGGACTTTCATGGCCGCCGCCTGCTGCTCCTCAGTGAGGTCCGACAGGTTGAGACCGGCACGGTCGACGAAGGTCACTGGGAAGTTCGACCAGGACGTCGTCTTCGTGTCGTCGTCGTAGTCGTAGAGCACTGACTCGCGCTCCTCGTCGCTCAAGGTATCGAGGAAGTCCTCGATGGCTGCGGAGGTGTCCGAGATCGTCTCTTCGGTAGTCGATGCGTCTTCGGTGTCAGCTGCGTAGGAGGACAGCGAAGTCGTCTCGCTGCTGTTTGAGGACGAACCGGCCGAACTGCCGGTTCCCGCCGCACAGCCGGAGAGGGCCAATCCGGATGCGAGGACAAGTGCAGAGGCTTTGAGGGCCCATCTCTTCGAACGTGATGTCAGCATGTTTCTTCTCTCTCTGGCGCTTTGGTGTCATCTCAATGAAAATGTCGGCTCTTTTGCCGCGCTTATGAGCAACCTGGGCGCAAGCTGTGAGTTGCAGACCCATCGATGATGCCGACGTGACGGTTCACCCCCCCCGCAGCCCTGCGAGGTGAGAAGGGAGACTCTCCCGTGTGCTCAGAGGCCACAGCCTCACGAGACGCTGCCTTAGGTGGGCGAATTGGCCGGGTCGCGTGGCCGTGGGTGGGCGAAATGGTCGGGTTCTTCCGCGGAAGCTGAGTGGACCATTTTTCCCACCTAAGCGATCGGCCCGCTGTTTCGCGGCACCCGGGGCGGGTCAGCAGCACTATGCCTACCGCTGTGGGCGGGTACTCTGAGGACGAAACTCGAACACAAAGTCGGCGGGAGGAGGCGCGGTGGAGGATCTGTCACTGAGCACGCTCATCTGGCTGCGGATGGTCCGCTTCGTCCAGAACAGCAACCAGCTCTCGAACGATCACCTGCGCCAGTTCGGCCTCACCGTCGCCCAGTTCGAGGCCCTCGCCCACATCCGCAACTTCCAACCCGTCACCCAGACCGACCTCGCCAAGGGGCTCACAGTCAGCGGTGGCGGCATCTCCCGGATGCTCGCCCGCCTCGAACGCGAGGGCCTCATCACGCGCGAGCAGACGTGGAAGACCAAGCACATCTCCCTCACCGAGGCGGGGCTTGAGACCCTCGAACGCGCCTTCCCTTCCCAGCTGCATCAGCAGTCCGCGCTCTTCGACGACGTCCTCGACGAGGACGAGCAGCGGACATTGCACGCGCTGATGAAGAAGCTCTACGACCACAGCCTCGCCGAACGGGCTGCTGCAGAAGAGAACGACTGACCACCTCGGCGAGGGGCTTCTGAGCCACCTCGGCGGGGACCTGTGCACCACCTCGGCGGGGTGCGGAATAAATCTCCGCACGTATCAGTTGACAGGGCAAATGATCAATCGAGATCGGCCCTGCGGGACGGTCTCAGACGCATGGGAGAGACCTTGAGCGAGAACACGACCACCCTGGATCCTGTCGGCTTCGACCCCACTCAGGGGCTGCAGTTCGGGATGTACAGCCTCGGCGATCATCTGCCGAACCCTGCCGACGGTACACGTGGGAGTGCGGGCGAGCGCATCCGCGAATTCGTCGGCTACGCACAGGCCGCCGAGGATGCCGGGTTCGACTTCTTCAGCGTCGGCGAGAGCCACCAGCAGTTCTTCGCCTCGCAGGCGCACGCGGTCATCCTCGGCGCGATCGCGCAGGCGACCTCGTCGATCCGGATCGGCAGCACCTCGACGATCTTGAGCACCTCGGACCCGGTGCGCGTGTTCGAGAACTTCGCGACGATCGATCACCTCTCCGAAGGTCGGGCCGAGCTCGTCGCCGGTCGCGCCTCACGGATCGGACTGTTCGAACTCCTCGGCTACGATCTGCGCGACTACGAGGAACTCTTCGAGGAGAAGTTCGACCTGCTCCTCAAGATTCGCCGCGAAGAATCGGTGACGTGGTCCGGGCAGTTCAGGGCCCCGCTCAACAATGCCGAGGTCCTCCCCCGCCCCGAGCAGACCCCGCTGCCGATCTGGCGCGCGGTCGGCGGCGCACCGGCGAGCGCGGTCAAGGCGGGACTGGCGGGCGTGCCCATGGTGATGGCCCACCTCGGCGGGACCACCTCGTCATTCAAGCCCACCGTCGACGCCTACCGTCAGGCGGCACGTCATGCCGGCTTCGATCCTGCCGCTCTTCCGATCGCCACGGCCGGGTTCCTCTACACGGCACCGACTTCGCAGGAGGCGCTGCAAGGGCTCTACCCGCACATCAATGAGGGGATGAAGCGCACGAACGGGCAGGGCATGCCCAAGCAGCTCTTCGCCCAGAGCGTCGATCCGGCGAGCATCGTCAACATCGGCAGCCCGCAGCAGATCGTCGAGAAGATCCTCCACCAGCACGAGGTCTTCGGACATCAGCGCTACCTCGGCCAGATCGACTTCGGCGGGATGCCGTATGACCGGGTGCTGATGCAGATCGAGACCATCGGCTCGGAGATCATCCCGGCGGTGAAGAAGTACACCGCAGCAGCGGGCACGTCGGCGAGCGCCGAGACGGCTGGCGCTCCGGCTGGGACGGCTGGCACTCCGGCTGGGGCCGCAGCCACGGCAGCAGAGGAGCATGTCTGATGAAGATCGTCGTTCTCTCCGGCTCGAACGTCGGAACGAAGACGCGCACCGTGATGGACTATGTCGCGCAGACGGTGATGGGGCAGGATCCCGACATCGAGGTCACGCTCATCGACCTCGCCGAGGCGGACATGGTCTTCTCCGACGGCCGGAACTTCACCGAATACTCCGGTGACACCGGGCGGGTGACCGCGGCGATCATGGACGCTGATGCGATCATCATCGGCACGCCGATCTTCCAGGCCTCGATTCCCGCGAGCCTGAAGAACGTCTTCGATCTGCTGCCGGTGGGCGCGTTCCGCGACAAGGTCGTGGCCGCGGTCGCCACGGCCGGCTCGGCGAAGCACTATCTCATCCCGCAGCAGCACCTCCTGCCGATACTGACGTACATGAAGGCGCAGGTCGTCTCGCCGTACGTGTTCGTCGAGGAGCGCGATCTGCACCGCGGCCAGATCGTCAGCGAGGATGTCGTCGCCCGCCTCGACCGCCTCGTCGAGGACACGATCGTGCTGACGAAGACCTACGCCGCCATCCGTGAGGAGAAGGAAGCCGCCTACGGGTTCTAAGCGGTGAGGCAGTTGCCGGCTGCGCGGGTGCGGGCGGTGTCGGCAGTGCCGGCGGACGCCCCTCCGCTCTCTCGCAACAAGTGGGTACAGATTGCCAATTTCCGGGCTCAGAATGGCAATCTGTACCCACTTGTTGCCGCGTCAGCGGTCGTGGCCACGGACACCCACGGGATTTCCCGCAGTCACCCCGGTCCCCCACTCGATTCCGACCCCGGATCGTCGAGTCACTCACCCCTACCCCTTCGCGGGCGGAAGCGCAATCAGACTCTTGCCATGTTCACCCAATAGCGTGTGGTTGTACTTTCAATCAACCCTGGAGCGCAGCGTGTACGCAACGACCGGATTTCCGACCATTGCCCGCGACATCATCACCGCTATCACCCGAATCGCCCTCGGCGTCATCTTCATCGCCCACGGCTGGCAGAAGTTCAACGAGTGGACTGTCGCCGGAACCACGGACTCGTTCTCGCAGATGGGAGTGCCGCTGCCCGAGATCGCCGCGCCCTTCGCCACCTTCGTCGAGCTCATCGGCGGCGCACTGCTCATCCTCGGCGCGCTGACTCCCATCGTCGGCGCCCTCCTGGCCGCAAACGTCATTGGGGCGCTGGTGATCGTCCACCTCACGCCAACCCCGTTCGTCGATCAGGGCGGCTGGGAACTCGTCGCCGCGCTGGCCGCCGGTGCGCTGCTCATCGCCGCCATGGGACCGGGCCGGTTCAGCATCGACCGCTTCCTCTTCTCCGGAAAGAAGGGCAGGGGTCGTACGCGGACTTCGGGGGCACGGTCGGTCGCGGCCGAAGCCTGAAGGCACAACCGCCTCGGCGGGTAGGGCCTCCCTGCATGCAACTCGACCCGCAGGACTCATTCCGGGTCCGAACTGCACTAGATGACTTCATCATGGTGCGAGCCCGGTACTCATTCACGCCCCCTCGGGCGACACGCAGCGCCTTACCCCCGCAGCCCTTCCAAGTGAGCGGAGAGCACTTCGCGGGCACGCTCTGGAGGAACCACCTCGGGATGCAGCGTCGCACGGAGAGTGAGCCCGTCGACGAGCGCCGCGAGGGCATCGACCTCAAGATCGATATCGAGATCGCGCCGCAGCACTTCCCTACGCGACATACTCTCAAGCGTCCGAACCATCAGCTGTCGCGAACCGCGCACCGAGGTCTCGAAGACATCGGCGAGCGCAGGATCCGTCCGCGCGGTCTCCTCGAAGGCCAACCACACGACTGACTCCTGTCGCCTCACCTCATCGAGCGGCAGCAGCTCGGCCAGGAGGTCGACGGTCGCTTCCTTGGCCGCATCTCCGCTGAGCGAACCCGCGTCGAGCTGCGGCAGCAGCGAAGCAAGGCGATCCTCGAGGCGAGCGCCGATCCGCGCGACGAGCGTTTCGAGCGCAAAGCGCACAATGCCTTCAGCCGTGGTGAAGTAGTGCCGGATCGAACCGATCGCCAGACCGGCCTCCTCGGCGATCGCGCGCAGCGAGACCTTGGCGAAGCCCTGCTTGAGGACGATCGCGAAGACGGCATCGGCGATGGCTTCACGACGCTGGACAGGATCGACGATCTTCGGCATGACTCTTTTATAGCATAACCGTGCCACATCATGCTATCGTTTTAGCACATTCATGCTACTAAGCCGAGGGGGGCTTCTCATGCATCCGGCACTCATCGCCATCGCAGTCATCGCCATCATCGTGTTCGTCATCGTTCGCCGCTTCCGCGGAGAGCCCGTGGACGCGAAGGACCTAGCCGTGCCACCGCTCATTCTGCTGGGCATCTCGATCAAGGACCTGTGGGGTTTCGACCACTGGAGCGCGGCGAACATCGCCTTCCTCGCCGTCTCTGTTACCGTCGGCATCGGCTTCGGCATGCTGCGCGGGGGCTCGACCGTGCTCTTCGAGAAGGACGGCACCCTTCATCAGAGATACACCGTCAAGACGCTCATCGTCTGGGGCCTCAGCCTGGCCGCCAGCGCCGGACTGCACTTCGGCGCCCAGGCCATCGGCGCCGAGGAGGCGGTGCGTCCCATCACCCTGAGCATCGGTCTCAGCCTGCTCGGTGAGGCGATCACCTGCGGGTGGCGCGGACAGCAGACGGGGATCCCGTTCGCAGTGAAGGACTCAGGTCGCCGCGGCGATGACATCGGCGACCGGCTGTCGCGCATATTCGACCGTTCAGGTTAGCGTCGAGCGCACGCGTCACACCTCGTGCGCTCGACGCTGGAGTGAGCGGTCGGCGAAGCCAGCTGGAAGCTTCCAGCCAGTTGGCCCGCCTCGGCGGGATTGGGTACCCTGAAAACACAGTGACGAACGGGACGACCCGTTCGCTTCCCAACGCGATGAGGACGGCCTCTAAGAACTGGAACAGACCGTCATGACCGCCGCACTGCGCAGCATCATCACTCCCACCGCGATCATCAGACTTCTCCTCGGTTGGGGCGCCTACGTCGCACTCCTCTCAGCAGGCCCCCTCCTCGAACCGCCGGTGCCGGCTCCCCTGCTCATCACCGCGCTCATCGTCATCGTCGCGGTCATCCTCATCTGCGCGTTCGGCGTCGTGCACGAGGCCGAGCACCTGGCCGGCCGCCTCGGCGACCCCTATGGATCACTCGTCCTCACCCTGTCGATCGTGCTCATCGAGGTCGTGCTCATCGCCGCGGTCCTGCTCGGCCCCGGCGACCACGCAACGATCGCCCGTGATTCGGTGATGGCGGTGACGATGATCATCCTCGGTGCCGTGGTCGGGCTCTGCCTGCTCATCGGCGGGCTCCGGCACGAGGACCTCGTGCACAACCGCACCGGCGTCTCGACGTACCTGTCGATGATCGTCGTCCTCGCCGCGCTCGCGTTCGCGCTGCCCGCCGTCATCGGTTCAGGCGGCAGCTACCTGCCGTGGCAGGAGATCCCGATCATCGTGCTCACCATCGGCATCTACGCTTTCTTCCTCACCCGGCAGATGGGCGCCCAGGCCGCCGATTTCGTCGAGGTCGATCCCCGGCTGACACGCACCCTCGCCGAGGCGGCCGATCCCGCCGTGGACACGGGCTCCGTCACCGAGGCGGCTCCCGACGTTGATACGGCATCGGATGTTGATACGGCACCGGATGCTGATACGGCGCCGGGCATCCGGGAAATCCTGTCGACTCATCGGGTCGAGATCCTCATTCGGCTGGCCCTGCTCATCGCCACGGTGACGCCGATCGTCCTCCTCTCCCACGACATGGCCACACTGCTCGATGACGGGTTGGGTCGCCTCGGTGCTCCGGTGGCACTGTCGGGCATCGTCATCGCGATGATCGTCTTCCTGCCCGAGTCGATCACCTCGCTCAGGGCGGCGTGGGCCGGCGAGATTCAGCGGGTGAGCAACCTCTGCCACGGGGCGCAGGTGTCGACGGTGGGGCTGACGATCCCGACCGTCCTCGTCATCGGGCTGCTGACCGATCAGCCCGTCGTACTCGCCGAATCTCCGGTGAATCAGCTGCTGCTCGGCCTCATGCTTCTGCTCTCGGTGGCGACGTTCGCAGCGAAGCGGGTCACGGCCGTGCACGGGGCCGCGCATCTCGTGGTGTTCGCGGCCTTCGGGATCTCTGTGTTCTCGTGAGCCGGGGCTCGGTCGCGTCGCCCAAAGTCACATAAGTGCCGCTACCTGAGTAGGAGCCGGTCCGGCGTGATCGGCTCGGCTCACTGTCCCAGAGCTCAGTCACCGAGGTCTATCAGTCCCCGAGGTCGGCGATGATCCTCTCCGCCAGCGCCTCGGCGGACTGCGGATTCTGACCCGAGTAGAGCGCACCGTCGACGACGACATGCGGGCGCAGCGGGATCATCCCTTTGTCGTAGTCGACTCCGGCCTTGATCATCGCGTCCTGGAGCAGCCACTTCGCCTTCCACGCGAACGGATTGAGCCTCTCCTCGGCGTTCGACAGGCCGGTCATCGTCCGGCCGGCGAAGGCATTCGTCCCATCCGAGTTCGTCGCGGCGAGGATCGCGGCCGGAGCGTGGCAGAGCAGCGCGAGCGGCCGACCGGACTCGAGCCTGCGCTGCAGCAGCCGCCCGGAGTCCTCGTCGACGGCGAGGTCCTCCATCGGACCGTGGCCACCGGGATAGAACACGAGACCGAAATCGGCCTCGTCCACCTCGGCGAGGGTGCGGGGATGGTCGAGGTCATCGCTGATCGATTCGAGGTAGCGGCGGATCTCCGCGCGCTTCTTCGGCAGACCACCGGCCACACCGAGGCTGAGTTCGTCGAGGGTCGGCGGCGCCCCTCCGGGGGTGGCCACGGTGATCGACCACCCGGCCTCGGTGAAGAGACGGTGCGGTTCGGCCAACTCCTCGGCCCAGTAGCCGGTGGGGTGGACGGAGCCGTCCTTGAGTGTCCACCCGGTTGCGGCGGTGACGACGAAGAGCACATCGACCATCGGCTTCTCCTGCCTTGGTAGAGTCGGGCCTGCACCAGCGAAGTTAGGCCACGGCCGTGCGGGTGTCAATGCATCGCGCAGTTGCCAGCGAATCGCGCAGGTGCCAGCGAAGCGCGCGGGTGTCAGTGGACAGGAGGACGTATGCAGACGATTCTCGGATCCGGCGGACCGATCGCCGATGAGCTCGCCCGTGAGCTGCGCCGGAACTTCACCAGCGACATCCGGCTGGTCAGCCGGCATCCGAAGGCCGTGCATCCCGACGACAAACTCGTTTCCGCCGATCTCACCGATGCCGCCGCGACGAGCCGAGCCGTTGCCGGCAGCGACATCGCCTTCCTCACGGTCGGGCTGCCCATGGACTCCGCCTTGTGGGAGGCGAAGTTCCCGACGATGATGGCCAACACGATCGACGCGTGCGCCGAGCACGGGGTCAAGCTCGTGTTCTTCGACAACACCTACATGTATCCGGGGACGCCGGAACCGCAGACCGAATCGACGCCCTTCGTCCCCAACGGCCGCAAGGGACGCGTCCGCGCGCAGATCGCGACGATGCTGCTCGAGGCGATGGGATCAGGCCGGGTCGAAGCCGTGATCTGCCGGGCCCCGGAGTTCTACGGACCCGGGTCGACGAAGAGCCTGTCGAATTCGCTCGTCTTCAACCGGATCAGGGACGGCAAGCGACCCTTCGTCCCGATCAGCGCCGCGACGCGTCGCTCACTCATCTGGACTCCGGATGCCTCGCGGGCGATGGCGCTCATCGGCAACACCGACGATGCCTTCGGCCAGACCTGGCATCTGCCGATCGACCGGTCGAGGCCGAGCTATTCCGAGATGATCGGCATCGCCGCGACCGTCCTCGACCGACGGATCAGCTACACGGTGCTGCCGAATGCGGTCTTCCGCCTCGGCGGACGGTTCGTTCCCGCCCTCGCCGAGGTGGATGAGCTTCTCCCCCGATACCGCGGGGATAACATCTTCGACACCGAGAAGTTCACGACTCGGTTCCCCGACTTCGCGGTCACCTCGGCGGTCGAGGGGATCCGAGAGATCGTGGGCGGACCGACTGTCAGGTAGACAGTCCGCACACTGTCCAGCCAGCCAGTTCAGCCCCACAGCATTTCAGCCCCACAGGAGGAACATCGATGACCACCGATTCGACACCCACACCCCATGTTTCGTTGGAGGGTGCGAGCCGATTCGTCGCGGCCGCCGGACTGATCGTCGAGGAGGTCACGGCCACCTCGGTGCGGGGATATGCCGAGCTCGACGAGAATCACCACACTCCGTGGGGCGTCGTCCACGGCGGCGTGTACACCACCCTCGTCGAAAGCGCCGGCAGCATCGGGGCGAGCCATGCCGTGGCCGACCGCGGTGAATTCGCCGTCGGCGTCCACAACGCCACCGATTTCCTGCGCCCGAGCCAGGGCGCCCGTGTCGCCGTCAAGGCCACGGCCCTCTACCAGGGTCGGACGCAGCAGCTGTGGGAGGTCATCATCACCGATTCGGCGACGGACAAGCAGCTTTCGCGCGGACAGCTGCGCCTGCAGAACGTGCCGCTGCCGAAGCGACAGGGCTGACGGGAAGGGAACCGGAACCTCGCTGCCGGTTCCCTTGACGCGCAGTCAGCCGCCCCAGACCCCCTCAGTGCCCCGCCATCTCCCGCAGGGCGTTCTTGCGGATCTTGCCCGTCGAGGTCGTCGGCAGCGCGTCGACGAATTCGACTCCGCCCGGTGCCTTGTACCCGGCGATGCGGGTCTTGACGAAGGCGATGAGCTCGTCCGCGGTCACCTCGGCGCCGTCCTTGAGCACCACATAGGCCAACGGTCGCTGACCCCACTTCTCATCGGGCATCCCGACCACAGCCGCCTCGGCGACGGATTCGTGGGCGACGATCGCCTGCTCGACCTCGATCGTCGAGATGTTCTCACCACCGGAGATGACGATGTCCTTCGCCCGGTCGAGGATCTGCACGTAGCCGTCGGGGTGCATCACCGCGAGGTCACCGGAGTGGAACCATCCGCCGCGGAAGGCCACCTCGGTGTCCTCCGGGGAATTGAGATAGCCCTTCATCACGTTGTTGCCGCGCATGACGATCTCGCCCATCGTCTCCCCGTCGGCGGGCACGTCGTTCAGCTCTGCATCGTCCCGCAGTTCGACGACGCGGACGCGTTCGGCGCTGATCATGCCGATCCCCTGCCGTGACTTCAGAGCCGCACGCTCCTCGACCGGCAGCTCCGACCATTCGGGTTGCGGTTCGCACGAGGAGTATGGCCCGTATGTCTCAGTGAGCCCGTAGACGTGGATGATCTGAATGCCGAGCTGTTCGAGCAGGGCGATCGTCGTCGGCGATGGCGGGGCGCCCGCCGTGGTGATCGACAGCTCGCCGCCCATATCGTGGGCTTCCTTGGCCCCGGCGATGGTGTTGAGCACGACCGGAGCGCCGGCCATGCGGGTGATCGATTCGGCGTCGATGAGCGCCCACGCATCGGTTCCGCGCACGGCCCGCAGACACACGTGCGTGCCGGCCACCGCGGTCAGCGCCCAGGTCGTGCACCAGCCGTTGCAGTGGAACATCGGCAGGGTCCACAGGTAGCGGGTCAGCGGTTCGAAGCCCTGCGTGACGACCTCGCCGAGCGAGTTGAGATACGCGCCGCGGTGCGTGTACATCACGCCCTTCGGCCGACCGGTGGTGCCCGAGGTGTAGTTGACCGTGATCGTCGCAGTCTCGTCGGCTACCTCCCACATCCGTGGGGTCTCCGGCGCCGAGGCGGCCCAATCCTCATAGTGTTCGACCTCGGTGTCCGTGGCGCTGAGTTCACCGCGAGTGCCGTCGGCTTCGGGATGGAGGACGATGGCCTCCACAGACTTTGCTGCACCCGCCTCGACGATGGGCTGCAGGAGGCCGGCGTCGCCGAAGAGGAACTTCGCCTCGCAGTGGCCGAGGATGTATTCGACCTCCGGCGGTGCCAGTCGGGTGTTGAGCATGACGAGTACCCCACCGGCCAGCGGGACCGCGTAGTGGGCAATGAGTGCCTCGGCGCTGTTGGGCGCGAGGACGGCCACCGTGTCGCCCTCTTTCAGACCGCGACGGGTGAGTCCTTCGGCGAGGCGCTGGACGGTCTCGGCCATGTCCCGGTAGGTGAAACGGCGGGGCCCGTCGACGATCGCCTCGCGATCGGGGTGGGCTTCGAGGGAACGCTCGAGGAAGCGCAGCGGGGTCAGTGCGGTGTCCAATCCGGACATGGTGGGGCTCCTCATCGTCGGTGACCAGGGTCGGTGTACGCGGTGGACTCGCCGTGGTCGAACATCGGGTCTGCGCTTAGATTACCCACCCGTTTTGTGAACCAGCACACCCACCCCGCCGAGGTGGCTATTCGCCGACAGTCGTGCCGCTGAAATTGCGATGCTCAGGGCGCAAGCGCGGAGAGTGGAACTGATATCGTGCCGTCTTCCGTGACAACAATCGGTCCTGTTCCAGTAACGACTAGGCGGAATGCTGGAAAACCCATTTTCGAGGTGTCGATTTGGGAGACCACTGAGTTGAGAGACTCCGCACCCGCAGAGAGCTGACGTCCACCCAACTTGGTCTCGATCGCAGCCCAGCGACCGTCAGGCAAAGTGATGATCACGTCTATCTCTTTGTTGTTCGAGTCTCGATAGTGCCGGACCTCCCCGCTTAGCGGAGAGGCAAGAACAGTAAGGTCATGCGTCACTGCACTTTCAAACAACACACCTAAGGTATTTAGATCGTTTCGAAGACTTTGCTGGCTCGCGCCGAGTGCAGCAGCAGCTAAAGCTGGGTCCACGAGATGCAACTTTGGGGAGGTGCGGACTCGCGCACGCGACCGCAACGTAGGACTCCACGGCGGTTGCGCCTCTACAATGAAGAGGCGCTGGAGCAAAGAGACATAATTGCTTACTGTCTCTTCATCGATCCGAGGTGCGATCGATCGGAGATCAGATGTCAGGGTTGCAAATGTAACTTCTGATGCGACTGACCTAGCTAAAGCTGAGATGAGATGTTTTATAACGGCAGGATCATGGCGAACCACCGCAATCCGCTGAAGATCGGTCCGAGCTAGGTCATCTATGTAGCCACGAAGACGCGCTGCCGACTGCTTCATGGACATGCCAGTCATAGCTGGAAAGCCAGGACGAAGTAGGCCATCGATAACTGAGTCGATATCTGGGCCCGCTTCAAGATCAACGTCAGGAGCCTCACCGTCGAAAAGCGCACTCAAACTGACCTCGCCCGAGCGCCAGTCCATCTTTTCCCACCACGACATCGTTCGTTGCCGCAGTCGAAGGAACCGCCCCGCACCGGTATGGCGAGTGATGTCATCTGGTGGTAGGGCAGAGCCCGTCAGAATGAATTGCCCGAGGTCCGTTGCAGAATCAACCGCGCGACGGACGAGATTCCAGAGGTCGGGAGCACCCTGCCATTCGTCAAGCAGTCTGGGCGTATCCCCAACCAGCAAGGAACGCGGAGCAATATCAAGCAGAGCCTGCGTCTCCGGGTCATCAACAAATGCAAAAGATTCGGCAGCGTTCATAGCTGTCATGGTCTTACCGCTCGCACGGGCTCCTTCAATGACAACCGCACCGGCAGTCTCCAACGCTTCCCGCAATACGGAATCCATGACGCGCGGCCGGTACTCCCGCCCAAGCACTTTGAGTGTGTCCATGTGCCGAGTTTAGCCTAGGCGGATGAATGCAGGTCTTCTATTCGGATGAATGCAGGTCTTCTATTCGGATGATTGCAGACTCTAAATTCGGATCCTTGCAGAACCTCAAGTCCGGCGTGCACAGTGCCGAGATGCCTTGAGCGCAACTCCAAAAGTTACACACCCGACCCGCCGAGGCGGCTATTCGCAGGCGACCCCGTCACCGTCACGATCGAGGTGCGACCCGTATCCGGGGTCGCCGCGGTGGACGGGTGCGGCCCCGGCCTCGCGGGCGGCGGTGCAGTTCTCGAAGTAGGTCGACGAGTTCGCAGAACCGCTCGATGACGAGCCCGAACCTCCGCTTCCCGACGACGAGCCCGACCCGGAGCTCGAGGATTCCTGCTTCGCCGGGCGGGCCTCTTCCTTCGTGGTGACGTTGTCGCCGTCGCCTGGGTCGGGCCAGCCGGCATCCTCGGTGAAGGCGGGCTGACCTTCGCACCCACCGAGGATGCGCTCCATGGCGGCCTTCTCTGCCGGAACCACCCACAGGTCGTATTTGTGCTTCACCGCGATCTGGCGGGCGACGTACTCGCAGCGGTAGGACTTGTTCGGCGGCAGCCAGGTCGCGGCGTCGCCGTCGCTCTTCTGCCGGTTGAGGCTCGAGCTCACGGCGAGCAGGTTGAGCGGATCGTTGCCGAACTCCTTGAGCGTCTCCTCGTCGAACTTCGCCGCACCGGTCTGCCAGGCGTTCGACCGAGCGACGATGTGGTCAATGTCAACGGTATTGGCGTTGCGGTCGAAGTCGTAGGTCTCACCCTTGTACGGGTCTGCGATCGTGCCGGCCAGGACGATGCAGCCCTGCGTGCCGGCCTTGAGCGTGATGTCTGTCAGGTCGCGGCGGAGCACATCGTTGCGGGTGTCGCAGCCGTTGTGGTCGGTGTCCGAACGCCACTTGAACAGGTCGCCGTCGTAACCGGTCTTCGGCGCCCGGCCCTTGACCGGCAGTTCCTCGAGCATGGCCAGGGCGGTGCCCGTGGCCGAACTGCCCGCACGGCCCTCGTCCCCATCCCGGCCAGCATCGGCGTCATCGGCCGTCGTCAGTGCCTCGGAATCGCTGCTCGGTTCCAGAGCTTGCTGGCTCGGTTTGGGGTCAGACTTGCTGGAGGCGGCGGTGTCGATGGTCGGTTCGGTCGCCTCGGCGCATCCGGTGAGGAGACCGAGAGTGAGGACTGCCGCGAGTGCCGCAAGCGCGCGGCGTGAGGAAGAGAGCAAGGGCATGGGCTTTCACAAGGAGCGGGCTCGCCGGCGGGCGAGATCGTTGAGACGTGGTCGTGGACCGAGCCGACACGTATGCCGTTGCTCGATCCACTTCGAACAGTGTAGAGCTGACGGAACATCGATGGCATGGACCCGGTAGGAACGTTTCCTATTCGTTAGATCGCTGTCGATTTTCTCTACAGAGCGCTGCCGAACGAGCGGATTCCGGGCGTAGGCTGACGACTACACACATAATCTCGATCGCCGGAAGGCTGTGACACTCAATGAGCGAGGACCCAACGTCGAGGCGCTCCGCCAAGACGATTCCAACTGGAAACTGGGCCTCTTCTACGCGTCGATGCGAGACCGCGCCCCGATGATTCCCAAACGCTATGGCTGGGGCTGGACCATCAATTTCGGCAGTCCTTGGACGTGGTTAGGCGGGATTATTCTCGCAATCGTGATCGTCTGGGGTGTGTTCTTCTAAAGCGCACTCCATCTCCTGTCTCCAGTTTCGTACACCGACCGCCGCCCCTGACTCCACCGACGGGTGGGTGCATGATGGAGAGAGACGGTGAGCAGCCTCGGCGAGGAGGATTTTCGATGCGACACGATGCGGAGCGTCCGCGCACCAGCGGATTTCTGGCCGACGGGACGATACCAGGGCACTGGACGCAGGTGCTCGGGTCGATGCGAGCGAATCCGTTCACGCATCTTTCCCCTGATGAGGTGCGCACCGAGGCGGCCCACCAACTCATCGTCGCCCCCTCCCCCGAGGTGGCCCACGCGTGTTTCGGGGAGATGCTCGCGACGGTCGAGCCGGGTTCACCTGGCGAGCCTCGCATCACGATCACCACGCTCGACGACCTCGTTGCCTCCGACGTACCCGCGGGGACGTGGGTCTGCCTGCCGCACCGACAGGACGGGTGGACGGAACTCGAGGAGGCCTCGGCGAAGCTGCGGACAACCTTGGTCAAGGAGAACTCGACGCGGGAGACCGGCAGCAAACTCGTCCTCATGGAATTTGGGATCAACTTGTGGATGTGGGCCGAGCCGCCGTCGAGCGGTGGCGACCCCGTCTGCCACGCGGGCGAGCTCATCAGCTGGGAGAGCGCGTGGGCCCTGGGGACGAGTGGACGTGACGAGGGCGGTGCCGGCACCGGCACGGGCAGTGCGAACGACGCGGGCAGAACGAACGAAGCAGGCAGCGCTGCCGTTTCGGGACCTTCACCATCGGCCGCCTCGGCACGCCCGCCAATCTACTTCGGCCTGCCGCCGATTCTGCGCAAGCGCCGCTGGGAATCCTGATCCCCTGCTTCGGCGCCCGGGCATTCCACTCCGCCGAGGATGCCCTCCCTCAGTCGTTCTTCCGTACGAAGGCCAGTGCGAATTCTCTGCGCGAATCCGCGATCGCCTCAGTCTCAAAGGAATTCTTCGACGTATGGAACAGTCGCTTCTGCTGGGCAATGACGGCTTGGTCGGACTCCATAGTGTCGCGCAGGAGGCCCACTGCGACCTCGTCGACCACAGCGTCGTCGACCGCTGTGTTGAGGAACCCGCAGCACTCCATCTGTTCGGCTGTATAGCGGTTGCCGGTGACGATCATCTCGGTGGCCCTCGTCCATCCAGTGAGGCGGTGGAGGTTGACCGATTCGAGCACCGAGGGAATGCCGATCCGAACCTCGGGCATCGAATACCAACTCGATTGGAATTCCGATGCTCGAACTGCGAAGTATCCATCCCCGCACAGAATCCCCTGCTCCCGGCAGCGTTGACGAGCACTCCGCCCAGATCCCCATTCCTCGAGGTCGAGTCGAATGCATCACGCAGATCGGCCAGGGCCTGATCGGTCAGCGAATTGGCATGAGAGGAGTTATCGATGGTGATAGTGAGGATTCCGCTGGCAATGGACTGGCGAATCATGAGAGCTCCCTCGGTGTGACGATGATGTGACCCGGAAGCCATCTTCGCATCACCGCTCCGCCCGGCCTCTGTCAGCCAGGCCCATGCATGTGTCTGACGCGGGCCAGGCTGTCGACCGTCCCATCGTCGCCTGGCCCGGAGAGGGTCAGACGTGCAGCTTCACCCGCTGCAGCCGCAGACTGTTGTAGACGACGAACACCGAGGACATCGCCATCGCCGCGGCCGAGATCAGCGGGTTGAGCAGGCCGAACATCGCGATCGGGATCGCCAAGACGTTGTAGCCGAACGCCCACACGAGGTTGCCGCGGATGGTGCCCAGCGTCTTGCGGGAAAGCATGATCGATTCGGCGATGGCACCGAGGTCGTCGCGGACGGTGATGATGTCGGCGGACTTCATCGCGATGTCCGAACCGGTGACCACGGCGATGCCGAGATCTGCTGCAGCCAGTGCCGAGGCGTCGTTGATGCCGTCTCCGACCATCGCCACTCGGTGGCCGACCTCCTGCAGGGAGGCCACGACCGCTGCTTTGTCACCCGGAAGAACCTCGGCGATGACCTCGTCGGTGCCGATCCGCTCAGCGATGACACCGGCGGGAGCCGAGCTGTCGCCGGTCAGCAGCACGGTGCGCAGACCCAGGGCCCGCAGTCGCTCCACACTGGCGATGCCGTCGGGTTTGATGTCGTCGCTGAGGGCGAATCCGGCGAGCGGGGTCCCATCGTCGACGACGACCACGACGGTGCGCTGCGCCTGCGCCTGGGCGCTGGTCCAGTCGGCGAGTTCCGGGCCCAGATCGGCCTCCTCGACAGCAGCGGACGCGCTGATGACCTTCAGCGAGTGCCCATCGACCCGGCCTTCGATCCCGACCCCGGGCAGCACGGTCACGTCCGTGACCGTGGCGGCGGTGCCGGCCCCCGCCTCGGCGAGCGATCGGAGGTGATCGAGGATGCCGCGGGCGACCGGATGCTCCGACCGTGTCTCGAGGGCGGCGATCCTCTCCAGCAGCCGACTGCGGTCCATCTCGGGCAGCCACGACCCCGCGACCTGCAGGGAACCTGTGGTCACGGTGCCGGTCTTGTCGAGCAGCACCGTATCGATCCGGCCGCTGGCCTCGAGGGCGGTGTGGCCCTTGACGAGGATGCCCGAGCGGGCACCCCGGCCGATGCCGACCATGAGCGCGGTCGGTGTGGCCAGACCGAGCGCACAGGGGCAGGCGATGATGAGCACGGAGATGCCCACCCCGATCGCCCGCGACGGCGAGTGCCCCAGCGGCAGCAGCCAGATAAGCAGCGTGACGAGGGCGAGGACGAGGACGACGGGGACGAAGACCGCGGTGATCCGATCGACGAGGCTTTCGACCAGAGCCTTCTGCGACTGCGCCTTCTCCGCCATCGTCGCGATCTGCGCCAGCTGGGTGTCGGCGCCGACGGCCTCGGCGGCGATTGCGATCTGCCCGTTGGTCGTGAACGAACCGCTGACGGCGCGATCGCCGGCGGTCACGAGCACGGGCACCGGCTCGCCGGTGAGGCTGCTGGTGTCGAGTTCGGCGGTGCCGTCTACGATCGTGCCGTCGACGGGCACGGTCTCGCCGGGGCGGACGAGGACGACGTCGCCGGGCCGGACCGATTCGATGGGCGTGTCGACGAAGGTTCCGTTCTCAGCGCGGACGTGCGCGGTCTTCGGTGCCAGATCGCTCAACGCGGCCAGCAGGTCCCCGGCTTTGCGCCGCGACCGGGTCTCGAAGTACCGACCGGCCAGTTGGAACGTCGTCACCCCGGCGGCCACGTCGAGGTAGAGGGCATCGGCGCCGTCGGGAACGAGTCCGAATCCCAGCCAGGCGTCGGGTCCGCTGAAGCCGAAGGCTGCGGTCACCACCGCCCAGCCGAAGGCTGCGGTGATGCCCAGGGACACCAGGGTGTCCATGTTCGTCGTCCGGTTGACCAGGTTCTTCCACGCCGAGCGATGGAACGGCCAAGCCGCCCAGGTCACAATCGGCAGGGCCACGAGGACACAGACCCATTCCCAGCCGGGGAAGCGCCACGCCTCAACCAGCGCCAGCGCGATGGTGGCATCCATGAGCGGCACGGTGAGGACTGTGGCGAGGATGAGACGTCGACGCAGGGAGCTCAGACGCACCTCGGCGGCGCGTTGGGACCAGGCGTCGTCACCGGGCTTATGGAGCTGAGCTCCGTATCCGGCCTTCTTCACCGCGGCCAGCGCCGCCTCGGGGTCGTCCAGTCCGGTCACGCGTGCGCGCTCGGTCGCGAAGTTCACCCACGCGGTGGCTCCGTCGATGCGGTTCAACGACTTCTCGACCCGGCGGGCGCAGGCAGTGCACGTCATCCCGGTGATGTCGATATCGATTCCGCCGGTCAGTCCCATCGACTGTGCCGACCTGTCCTCGCGGACCGTGCTGTCACTGCTCACGTTCGTTCGTTCCTTCCTGCGCCGCGCTGCTCGCGGCCGAGTTCGCGGGCGCGTCCGGCTCGTTGTCGGCAGCGACGACCCCGTCTCGTTCGGCCAGCTTGCGCAGCATCTCGTTGTACGCCGAGAACTCATTGCTCAGGCCCGCGTCCTCGTGGCGGTCGAAACGTCGCGCGTCGCGTTTGTCCTGCCTGGTCCATTGCACGGCCAGGACGATGACCACGCCCAGCAGCGGCAATTCGCCTCCGGCCCAGGCGATGCCGCCGGCGAAGTACTGCTCGGCAGGGATGTCGAGCCAGGGCAGATCGAGGGTGCGGTAGAAGTTCTGCGCCACCGGAGTGTTCGTCATCATCAGAACGATGCCGAAGAACGCGTGGAAGGGCATCGCGGCGATGACGTAGCCGAGCCTGCCGATGTGCGGCAGTTCGATCGGCAGCTTGTCAACGCCGATGACCAGCGAAAAGAACATGTAGCCGACGATGAGGAAGTGCACATTCATCAGCTGGTGGCCCCAGTGGTACTGGATGAGTTCGGCGAAAAGCGGCGTGAGATAGAGGGCGTAGTACGAGCCGATGTAGACGACGAACACGAACAGCGGGTGGAGCAGCAAACGCAGCCCCTTCCAGCCGATGAGCTGGTTGATCCGAGCATGGATCTGCCGGCCGAGGCGGCCGGTGCCGGTGGTCGCTCGCAGCAGAAGTGTGATCGGCCCGCCTCCGACGAGAAAAGCGGGGATGAGCATGTTCAGCGTCATATGCACGATCATGTGGATGCCGAAGTCGGCCGGGGAGTACTTGCCCAGGCCCGAGCTCATCAGCACGATGGTGATGATCCACCCCGTCACCCAGCAGATCGTCCGGACCACCGGCCAGGAGTCTCCTCGGCGGCGGAGCCTGAGCACACCGAAGCCGTAAGTGACCATGGCGGCGACCGCGACCGAGGTGAGCAGGAGGTTGATCCGCCAGTGCGTGAGCAGGACGATCGGATCGGGTGCTGCCTCGACGGTGTAGCCGAGGAACACGGCGACGGTGCTGTTGGGCGCGAAGTAGTTCGGTGAGGGCACGAGCACCATGGACGCCGTCATCGCCGCCCATGCTGTGACCCCGAGGAGTATGCCTGCCCGTGCCGCACCGGTCCGTGCCGCACCCGACCGCGCCGAGACGGGGCTTCCATCCGCGTGACGCGCACCGTTTCGTGCTTTCGCCGAGGCTGCCGTCACCAGGGCGATGATGATGACGGCCAAGGCCGCCCAACGGGTGAGCAGCTGCCAGCCGGTCGTCGAGTCGAGCAGCGGAGTCCCGGCGAGTTTGAACACCGAGATCACCACATCGGCGCACGCGATGACGATGATTCCCACCCACATCAGCTTGGACCGGGCCATCCGACCGAGGGCGCCGCAATGCGGGTGGACGAGTTCGAGAACCACCCCGGCGGTCAGGAGACCGAGCACCACTGCCGCCAGCGGAGTCTGGATGATCGCTGCGTCTTCGCCCAGATCGTGGTCGGGCCCGACGAGAACCTGCGAGATGACGACCGGGGCGAGGATAGCGACCATGCCGACCCACAGGCTCACCGCGTGGGCCGCCCAGGACTCCGCGAGGAGCGCCACGGCGAAGACGATGAACGCCGCGACGGCGACGATGAGCCAGGCGGTCGGATAAAAGGTCCCGGTCAGGGCGAAGCCCAACTGGTTCGGGTCGTTGAGCGCCGTCAGTGACAGCCCATTGGTATTGAGTCCGTCGACGACGATGAGCATCACCGCCGCAGTGACCCAGATCGCGCTGAAGGCCCGCAGCAGTCCATGCGCCGTCACACTGGTCCGGGACCACCCCGGTCGGGTGGTGCGGGAGGTGAACATGAGCACGACGGCGAGCATGCCCAAGGACAACATGGAGAAGACCACGTGCACGGACCGCAGCACCGCGACGAGGACGACGACCGCCGTGCCGGGAAACTCCCGCGCGATCGAGGTGTAGACCTCGGAGCCGGAAAGGATTCCGGTGATGATCGCGGCAGTCACGGCGATAACAGTGATCGTGAGCACTGCTGCGGCTACAGGTGCTCTGCCTGTTCCTGTCCCGCCGGCAGATCCGCCGCGGGCTGTTGTCATCCTGCCCACCATATTACGTAACAGTGTAGTAGATGTGATTCGAGTGGGATTCAGCCGGCCCCCAAGTGGATGCGCCGCAGCCGCAGCGACCGGAGGCGCAGCGAGGCATCGCCGTTGAAACCGCCGGTGACATCGAGCGCGCTCCTAACCGCCGCCGCCGATGTCGCTTGCACCGCATCGTCATCAGCGATCATCTCGACCAGCGTGAGCACACTGGCTCGGAACCGCCGAGACACCGGCAGTCGCCGAGGCAGACAGGCGGAGTTGACCGCAGCGACCCGGAGGACAAGATTGTGCCGTCGCAGCACATGCGATTTCTCATGGGCGATGATCGCCGCGCACTCACCGCCGCTGAGGACACGGCGCATGCCCGTACTCAGGTAGATCTCGGGCGGCCGACCCGCCAGCGACCATGCGCAGGGGGCATCATCTTCGACGGTGACGATGCGAAACGGGGCATCGATGTACCAGTCCGTCCACCTCGAGCGCAGGACCTGAGCCTCGGCCTTGAGCCGACGCCCGAAGTCATCCGATGCACTGAGCACAAGAGCGAGCACGATCCCGGCCGCGGAAAGAGCCATCCAGCCGGCGATCCACGGAACCAGAGCCTGTGAGCCGGCACCTCCGATCTCAGCGTCGAGAGCGCCGACGATGAGCGCGATGACGGCGGCGGCACTGAGCAGCAGGCCGCCGATCAGCGCTGCCAGCCAGGCCTTGAGCGCCAGGCTCGGCCGCCGGGACTGCCAGCGCCCGAAGGAGAGGACGACCGGCGAGAGGAAGAAGACAGCGGCAGCCGCGACGAGGAGAGCGATCACCGTGACGGGCATGCCGGATCGGATCAGTCGCGGACGAAGGAGCGCAGGACTTCGATCTCGTCATCATCCAGCGAACCGATGAACGACATCAGCACTTCACGGGAATCGGTCGAGTCACGCAGCGTCCGCGACATCTCAGAGGCTGCGGTCGCGGCCTGGGAATGGACGGGGGTGATCATCAGCGATCGGGACACCCGCTCCCGAGTGATCAGGCCCTTGTCTTCCAGCCTGGTCAGGACCGTCATCATCGTCGTGTACGCAGGCTTCGGCGCAGGCACAGCTGACTGCAGTTCGGCGACCGACATCGGCTCATCCTGCCCCCACAGCGCCGTGAGCACCGCGTTCTCCAGTTCGCCGTTGTTCCTGCGCTTCATCTTCCGCTCTCGCTCGTCAGCTTGTCGTATCACCGAGGATACCCCGTCGGCCTCGCGATGGGCACACTTGCCACCGGGACTGGTTTCGCAGCACTGAACCGCTCAGACGTGCCGCGCGAGCCGCCGCGACACCGCGACGCACCGGCGGGGCCCATACGACGCACACCAGGAGCTGCGGTTGCGCAGCACACTACTACAACGTGTAGTATTTCGGGATGATTTCGCTTCCTTGGTCCCTCATTCTGACAGCGGCCTTCGCGTTCACCGGATTCGTCTGCCTCATCCACGTCCTCAGACACTGGAACGAGACTCGCAGCCCCACCTGTCCGGACGTCGGCGCGGCCAGAATGGATCTGGTCGTGCATTCCAACCACCTCGTGATGAGCATCGGCATGATCGCCATGGTCTGGGTCAGCACGGGGACGATCGCCACATGGGGGCAGGTCGCATTCTTCGCCGCGCTCACCGTGGTTATGATCATCGGAGCGATCGGACTCGGGGGACGGACACCGAGGATCAGCCTCGTCTCACATATCGTGCTCAATGCCGCAATGGTGTGGATGCTCCTGGCAATGCCGCTCCTGATGGCTCAGACCCCCGACTGGGCGACGGCCGTCAACTGGGTCGCGATCGTCCTGTCCGTCCTCGCCGCAGTCTGGTGGCTCTTCCTGCTTGTGCGCTCGCGCCGGATCGGCATCCACACACTCTGCCATGCTGTCATGGGTCTCGGCATGACGGGCATGCTCGCGCTCATGTGAGCACCTCAGGCCACGGCAACGACGACTCCGGCAGATATGAGCAGCACGAAATACCCCCAAGCATGGAGGATCTCGGAGATCTTCGGCACCCGCCTGCGCAGGAGTACGATGATCGGCAGACCGCCGATGAGCAGGGCGGCTGCAGACACCAGGTCGAGGGCTCCGACGATGCCCGGGGCGTCGATCGCGGCGGGGTCGAGGATCGTCACGAGCACGGCCGGGCTCATGATCACCAAGGTCAGCGGGTTGGCCAGGGTCGTGGCCACGGTCATCGTCGCCCCAGACCGGCGCATCATCGGAACCGTCATCACGGACCCTCCGACTCCGAGGAAGGACGCCAGCCCGCCGATCGGCACACCCCAGATCGCGGAGATCCCGCGACCACCCTCACCTGTCTCCACCCTGGCTCGGTCACCGGGGCGGAAGAATCCCGGGCGCAGCAGGAGGTCGACGGCGGTCACTGCGATGTAGAGGACGAATCCCCACTGCAGCAGCGCGTCCGGGGCGAAGCCGCCGGCGAACGCCCCGAGCCCGCCGCCGAGGGCGAGCAGTCCGAGCAGCCACCACCGCCCTTTGAGGTGGGCAAGGGTCTCGCGCTTCGTCGAGACCGTGGCGACGATGGCGTTGACGAGCATCACCAGCGCCGAGGTGGCCGCCGCCACCCGTGCCGTGTCGTGCCCGAGATCCGCATCGACGAGCGTGATGATCGGGACGGTGACGAAGCCGCCGCCGAAGCCGAAGAGCACGGTCGTCAGGCCGACGAGGCAGCCGATGAGGATGAGTCCGATGAATTCCACTCACCTATCTCAGCGCACCCAACGCCAGGCAGGCAATCGATAGTCTGCCGCTGATCTGTGAGAATTCGCCACTACACTCGAATCGTGCCCACTCTCGCCATCGACGACGTCGACTCCCACCCGTGGGACGTGCTGTCCGTCGGCACGCAGTACCCGCCGGACACGGCCCTGCCCTATCACCGCCACCGACGAGCGCAGCTGCTCTACGGCTCGACCGGGGTCATGCTCGTCGAGACTCAGGACGGTTCGTGGACGGTCCCGACCCATCAGGCCGTGCTCATCCCCGCCGAGGTGGAGCACCTCGTCCGGTTCCTCGACGTCACGACGTGGAGCCTTTACATCGAACCGACCAGCGTGCCGTGGTGGCCGGAGACGTGCACGGTCATCACGGTCACTCCTCTGCTGCGCGAGCTCCTGCGGACCGCGGATTCGTTCGAGATCGCCGAGGAGATGACCGCCTACCAGCATCACGTGTTCGCGCTCATCCTCCTCGAACTCCAGCGCGCCTCGGCGGTGCCGCTTGAGGTTCCGCTCCCCCGCGAGGCCCGCCTGCGGCAGGTCTGCATCGACTACCTCGACGGCCCCGAGCTCGGGCTGAGCAATCGCGACTGGGCGAAGCAGCTGCAGATGAGCGAGCGCAGTCTCGACCGCGTCTTCCGCGCAGAGACGGGGATGAGTCCGGCCGCGTGGCGGACCCGTGCTCGTGTACTCGTCGGGTTGCAGCAGCTGAGGTCGCAGACGATCACGCAGGTCTCCGAGAGCCTCGGCTACTCCTCACCGGCGGCGTTCTCGGCCGCGTTCTCCCGTGAGATCGGCCGAGCGCCGTCCTCGTTCCAGTGAGAACCTGCCCCGTCGCTGGACCGCCCCCGCAGGCGTCATCTCAGATTCAGACCACCCATCGCCCCGGGACCTGCCACGGTTAAGGTTGTCTGGGATGTCAGACGCACCCGATTCCCCATCGTCGCAGGGGCCGCCTCCCCGCCCGCTCGCGGCCCTCGCCCTCGCCATGGCGGCGATTCTGCTTGTGGGACTGAGTCTGCGGATTCCGATGATCTCACTGTCCCCACTCCTGCCGAGCATGATGGACGACACCGGACACGGGGAAACTTTCGTCTCCTTACTCACCAGCGTTCCTCTGGCTCTGACGCTGGCGGCTGCGCCGGTGGCCCCGATGTTGGCGAATCGTCTCGGCCGAAGTCGAACCGTCGGGCTCTCCCTGATCGCGATTGTGGTCGGGATGATCATCCGCTCGGCGCCCGGCGATGCTCCGCTGCTCATCGGTACCGGACTCCTCGGCTTCTCGATCGCGATCGTCACGGTGCTCTCCCCCTCGATCATCTCCGCCGAACGTTCCGCAGTCCGCTCCGGTCTCACCGGCGTCTATTCGATGTCGCTGAGCCTCGGTCCGGCACTCGCTTTGGCGCCGCTCTCGGCCCCTTCGCCTTCGGCCTCGGCCTCGAGACCGCCGGGTCGGCGGCGGCTCCGCTGCTCGGCCTCGCACTCGTCGGCGCATCACAGTCGGCCATCGGCCTGCGCACCTCGCGACTCTGAATCACAACTCCGGACCGCAACACACACGCACGATTCCACGCATCAGCATCTTGTATCCAAGATGGATCCAAGATAAATTGAGCGAGTACCTCGACAGCGACACAGCACAGGAAGGCGAGACCCCGATGACGAGTCGCGCTCGCGAACAGGCCAAACTCATCACGGCCCAGCTGCTCTCCGGAGCGGGCATCGCCTCCGGGTATGCCGTCGGCGGTCTGCTCGCCGAGGAGATCACCGGCAGGACCTCGATGGCCGGGCTCGCACAGATGAGCGTCATCCTCGGCGCCGGTCTCATCGCCTACCCCCTCGCAGTGCTCGCCGGACGTTCTGGCCGGCGCAAGGCGTTGACCTTGGGCTTCGGCGTCGGCACGCTCGGTGCGGTGGTCGTGCTCATCGGCGTCGCCTTTCAGTTGCTGCCGGTGTTCATGCTCGGGATGATGATGTGCGGCTCCTCGACCGCCTCGGGTCTGCAGGCCCGCTATGCCGCTGTCGATCTCGCCGATCCTGCCGCCGCGGGCAGAGCGATGTCGCTCGTCGTGTGGGCGACGACGGTCGGCTCCGTCCTCGGACCGAATTTCACGGATCCCGGTGCCCACCTCGGCAAGGCCCTGGGCATGAACGGCCTGGCCGGCCCCTACCTCATCTCGATGTGCGCGTTTGCCCTGGCCACTCTGTTCGCCTCGACGCTGTCCCGGTCGATCACCGCTGGCACGGAGCAGCCGCCCACGGATTCTGACCTCGACGCCGAGACGGACTCACCACCGGCCAAGATGAGGCTCGGACAGGCGCTGCGGTTCGCGCTCGCGCGACCGGTGCCGCTGTTCGCGATGATCACGATCATCACCGGGCAGATGATGATGACCAACGTCATGGTCATGACCCCGGTGCACATGGACCATCAGGAGTTCAGCCTCGGCGCGATCGGCATCGTCGTGAGCATCCACATCGCCGGAATGTACGCCCTCTCCCCCATCTTCGGGTGGATGGCCGACCGGTGGGGTGCGGGCGTCGTCATCGCCGGCGGCGTTATCATCTTCGCCGCCACGATCACCCTCGGCGTCATCGATGCCCTCGCCCCGGTGTCGTCGATGGTGCTGCTGAGCACCGCGCTGTCCCTGCTCGGGGTGGGCTGGTCGATGTTCCTCATCGGCGGTTCGGCGCTGCTGACCGCCTCGGTGCCGGCTCACGCGAAGGTGCCCCTGCAGGGCATCTCGGATTCTGCGATGAACCTCGGTGGGGCGCTCATGGCGGCCATGGCCGGCACCGTTCTCGAGGCCGGCGGATTCCTCTGGATCAACCTCATGGCAACGTTCGTCCTGCTCATCACCCTCACCTTCGCGATCAAGGCCGTCCCGCTCATGTCCTGGCCCGGCCGCCGGTCGGCAGAGCCCGACAAAGCCCTCGCCGAGGCGGCCGCCGGGGAGTCGTCATCACCGTCGAACTGAGCACGCCCCGTCATGACGCCGTGCGACCGTCGAATGGAACGCCGGCGAGCGCGACAGGGAGGATGAGGATATGAGCACACGTGAAGGCGGCACCAGCGCGGCCGAGCACGCCTACCAGCAGATCCGTCGGCAGATCCTCAACGGTACGCATGTGCCGGGAACCATGCTCGGCGAGGCAGCACTGGCCGCCGAACTCGAGGTCAGTCGGACGCCGGTGCGCGTGGCACTGGCACGGCTGCAGGATGAGGGGTGGATCCACATCTATCCCAAGCGCGGGGCGATCGTGCAAGGCGTGGACGAACGGACGATTGCCGAACTCGCCGATGCCCGCTTCGTCCTCGAGACCACCGGCGTCGACCGCGCACCCGAGGCCCTGCGGCAGCAGCTGGCCGACCGACTCGACGCGCTTATCGAGAAGCAGCGCGAGGCGTTCGATGCCGGAGACATCGCGACCTTCATCGACCTCACGCTCGAGTTCCATCGCGGCTTCGTCGAATCCAGCGGCAATTCTGTGCTCATCGAACTCTACGGGCAGCTGTCCGACCGGCACCGCTTCATCCTCTTCACTTCCCGCGACCGGCTGCTGGCCCGGTGGGAGGAGATCATCGCCGAGCATGTGGCGCTGACCGACCACCTGCGCAGCGGCAACACGGAGGCCTTCTCTCAGGTCCTGCGGGGTCACATCGCCGAGGTGGCCGCGCCGTAGTCTGTCCAAGCCACCTCGGCTTGGAATGGTGACGGCCAATCTCATCGGGGCCTTCGTTATGGTCGGACCTGTCGTCCTCGCGGCGGCGGTCTGCGAATCACGATCGTCAGCCGCGACACCAGGCAAACGAATCTTGCGGCTGCGACTCGTCGAACAGTCGGCCACCGCGCTTCCGCACCACACTGTTGAGAAATCTCCTCAAGCTCGGACTCCCCTGGGTCCTCGGGCATGCGGCCTGTGTACGCCCTCGCTTCGGTGAGTACATCATAACTCCTTCCCACCTCTTGACCAGCAGACGTAGGCTGGAGACATGGAGCACAGATATCTGGGAAACAGCGGCCTGAAGATCTCCGAAATCACCTACGGAAACTGGCTCACGCACGGTTCCCAGGTCGAAAACGACACGGCGACGAAATGCGTCCATGCCGCACTCGACGCCGGCATCTCGACCTTCGACACCGCCGACGTCTACGCGAACACCGTGGCCGAACAGGTCCTCGGCGATGCTTTGAAAGGTCAGCGGCGTGAGTCGCTCGAGATCTTCACGAAGGTCTACTTCCCCACCGGCCCGAAGGGTCACAACGACACCGGCCTGTCCCGCAAGCACATGATGGAGTCGATCAACGGCTCGCTCAAGCGACTCGGCACCGACTACGTCGACCTCTACCAAGCGCACCGATATGACTACGAGACTCCACTCGAGGAGACGATGCAGGCGTTCGCGGACATTGTCCGTGCCGGCAAGGCCCTCTACATCGGCGTCAGCGAGTGGAACGCCGACCAGCTCCGTGCCGCCCACCACCTGGCACAGGACCTCGGCATCCAGCTGATTTCGAATCAGCCGCAGTACAACATGCTCTGGCGAGTCATCGAGTCCCGGGTTGTGCCCACGTCGAAGGAACTCGGCATCTCCCAGATCGTCTGGTCACCGATCGCCCAGGGTGTGCTGACCGGCAAGTACAAGGTCGGACAGCCGCTGCCCGAAGGTTCGCGTGCCACCGACGAGGAGGGCGGCGGCGCTGACATCATCAAGAACCGCTATCTCAACGACACCACGCTGACTGCGGTCGCGAAGCTCGAACCCATCACCGCCGACCTCGGACTGACAATGGCGCAGCTCGCTGTCGCCTGGGTGCTCGCCAATGACAACGTCGCCACCGCATTGGTCGGCGCTTCGCGCCCCGAACAGATCACCTCGAACGCCGAAGCCGCCGGGGTCACCCTCGACGCCGAGGTGCTCGCCCGCATCGACGACGTCCTCGGCGACCTGCCCGAGACGGACCCGTCGAAGACCCGCTCCCCGGAGACCCGCCTGACCTGACGATTCCTCGACCGCGTCGCCGTTCAGCGGTGCTCGAGGGACGGCTCCGCCTGAAAGACCTATCCCTCGCCCGCTGATTGCTTCCCAGTAGTGGAGGGGCATTTCTCGGTCGATCCAAGGTGCTATCAGCGCTGAAAACACCGCGGATCGACCTGCAAATTCCAGTCGAGCGTGGCCCCGCGAGTACTCCCGCTGTTCGGTGATCGTCTCACCGGTCGACTGATAGACGCCCGCATGGACGACCGGTGTCTGCGCGCGGTCGCGTTGATGAAATCACACTCCCCCGGAGCGACCTCGGTCGGGTGCGTGCGTTAAACTGCATGAAGAAGTTATATAACTTGGGAATCGAAATTCTCGGCGCAACGGCGTGCTGAAACAGCGCACTGCCCGAGGCGGATTGCCGCTGAATAGCGGTTCTCAGCAGACGAACGGGTGAAGGGATGGCATTGACGAACGCAGACACCAGCCGGCAGGAATCGCCAGAGGGCGCCCCGATCAACCGGAATCTCGTCCTCGCCGTGCTCGTGTCCGGCGCCTTCGTCATCATCCTCAATCAGACGCTGCTCAATACCGCGCTGCCGCACTTCATGAGCTACTTCGACATCACCTCTGGCGCCGCCCAGTGGGTGACGACGAGCTTCATGCTCGTCAACGGCATCATGATCCCGGTGACCGCGTTCCTCATCCAGAAGTTCACCACCCGCGGACTGTTCTTCACTGCGATGGGCCTGTTCATCATCGGCACACTCATCTGCGCGATCGCACCTGTCTATCCCGTGATGCTCATCGGACGCGTCATCCAGGCCTCGGCCGGCGGCATCATCATGCCGCTGATGCAGACGATCCTGTTCGCGATCTTCCCCGTCGAGAAGCGCGGATCGGCGATGGGCACCTTCGGGCTCGTCATCGCGTTCGCCCCGGCGATCGGGCCGAGCCTGTCGGGCTGGATCGTCGACCACATGCCGTGGCAGGTCCTGTTCTACATGATGCTGCCCATCGCGATCATCGACCTCGCCATCGCCTACTTCCTGCTCAAGAACGTCACCGAGCGGACCTTCCCCCGTCTCGACGTGCTCTCGATCATCCTCTCCACGCTCGGCTTCGGCGGCCTGCTCTTCGGCTTCGGCACCGCCGGCGATGCCGGGTGGGTCAGCGCCGAGGTGCTCATCCCCCTCGTCGTCGGCGCAGTGTCGCTGACGTTCTTCATCCTGCGCCAGTTCAAGCTCGAGCAGCCGATCCTCGAGTTCCGCATCCTCCGCTACCGCATGTTCACCCTCAACACCCTGCTGGGCATGTGCGTGTTCATCGTCATGGTCGGCGGCATGATGGTCCTGCCGCTGTACATGCAGAACATGAACACCTTCTCCGCCATGGAATCCGGACTGGCTCTGCTGCCGGGCGCTGCGGTGATGGGCCTGATGTCACCGGTGACCGGACGAGTCTTCGATGCGATCGGTGCGAAGTGGCTGGCCGTCGCCGGCTTCACACTGCTCACGGGCACGACCTTCATGTTCGCCCGTCTGGATCCGGACACCTCATTCGTGTACCTCGCCGTCGTCAACACCGTCCGCATGTTCGGTGTGGCAATGGTGATGATGCCGGTGACCACGGCGGCGCTCAACCAGCTGCCCTCACACCTCATCCCTCACGGCACGGCCCTGAACAACACGATGCGACAGATCGCCGCCTCCGTCGGCACTGCGGCCCTGGTGACAGTCATGGTCTCCGCCGCACGGGATCCGCAGACCTACGGAGTGGCCGGGCTTGTCCACGGCGCGAACGTCGCATTCTTCGTCGCCGCCTGTGTCGGCGTCCTCGGCATCATCGGAGCGTTCTTCATCAAGAACTCCCATGGGCTCGAGCCGAAGAAGGCGACTCACTGAGGCCTTCTGTGGGCCGGCACCGTACTCACGATTCGATCGGAGGTCCGGTCGAGCCTCGCACGATGAGTTCGACGTGCTCTCGATGGTTTCCGAGTCCGGGTTCGGTGAGTCGTCGATAGGCCTGCCGTCCCATCTCGCGAAGGTCCACCCGAATCGTCGTCAGCGCCGGGGACAGCAGGGCCGAGGTCGCCAGATCGTCGTGGCCGACCACTGAGATGTCGCGACCGACCGACAGACCCTGACGATGAATCGCATGGTAGACGTGGGCCGCCGTGTGATCTGAATTGGTGATGATTGCCGTCGGACGCTCGGCAGCCGGTAACGCGAAGACGTCGGACAGATGTTCGGTGAGTCCGTCTCCTCGCAATGAGGCGTAGATGGGGTGGGGCCTGACGTGATGCTCAGAGCACAGTTGCAGGTAGCGTGCGGTCCGATCGCCGTCTGGCATGAGCTGCGGCGGTGCGGACAACAGTGCAATCCGGGTGTGCCCCAGTTCGCGGAGGTGGTTGAAAGCGAGGTCCACCGCTGTCTCATCGTCCGGAGTCACATGGGGGACGTCTGGTGCGGCTGCAAGCCGCGCATTGACGATGGCCAACGGTGCTGACGGCTGCAGCTGCCGCCACAGTCGGACCGTGGACGCGTCGCCGACTGGAACGATGGCCAATCCGGCGGTGCGTCGAGAAGCCAGCGAACGAACGTGTGCTTCTTCGCGCTCTGCGTCGAATTGCGAGTCCATAGCGAGGATCGAGACCCCGTCGCCTTCTGCATTCTCCTGCATGCCCATGAGGATTTCGTTGAAGAACGGGTTGGCGACGTTTCTCACCACTAGACCCATCATCGCCGCCTTGCCTGTCCGCAGTTCGCGGGCGCGGGGATCCGGCTGATAACCGAGGTCTGCGGCAACGCTGCGGATGTGCTTCCTCGTCGACTCGGAGACTCCCGGACGTTCGTTGAAGACGAAACTGACGAGAGATGGTGACACTCCTGCGGCCTCGGCGACTGTCCGGACCGTGGGTCGACGGTTCGGAATTCCGCTGTCGTTGTATGGGTCCATCCGTCACCTGCCTCGCTCAATCTGTCGGTCTCTCGCAGTTCGTCCACGGCTCTGGTTCAATTCGCCGACTGCCGACGATTCCCATTGTCCCGGAATCTTGACTGCGAGCTTCTCAGCCAGCTGGCAGGTGCTGACTTGACCGGATCACTCGAGCCTTAAGCCGCCTTCGACCGGTTCGCTCCAGGCGCTGGCCTCAGCGCTCCGCCCCAAAAGATCTCAGATTGGTGAGAAGCTCACTCGAGACCGAGACCAGGAGATCTTGATTGCGATCGGCAACGGTGCCTTCGGCGTACAGCCCACCGACAGAACCATCGTCGTTGGCAGCGATCTCCCGATGCAGGGACGCGAGATCCTCGAGGCTCAGGGTTCCGTCCGGCGTCGCCGGCGCTTGGGAATCGACCATCGTCGCCCGCAGCCGGACCGCCGACGCACCTGCCGAGATCTCGATGCCGCGGAATTGCACCGGCCATTCTGCGATGGAGCCCGTCGAGACTTCCCAGAATCCGCCGCTGATACCCGGCCGAGGGGTGATGCTGTTCACGTGGGTATGTCCCGACAGCCACAGGGCCACATTGTCGAAACGATGCAGGAGCCTTTCGACCTCGTCGGCGAGGTACAGCTTTCCGCGTCGGTCTTCGCCTGTCTCCGAGTCTGCTCCGTAGTCGTTGGTCATCGTGGAGAGCCCGTGATGCGACGCAATGACGACCAACCGGTCGCCCCCGCGTCCTTTGACCATCTCGCCGCTCTCCGAATGATACGAGGTATGGACCTCGACGAGCCGCTCTTCCAGCCATTCGAACTGTCGCTGATCCACACACCCGTCGACGTGCCCGGCGATATTGGTAGTGTCCAGAACGATCATTCTCACTCCGGGAAGTTCGTCGTAGACGTAGTATGCGCGACCGGTTGATCTGTTGTCCTCGGTGAATCCGTGTCCCTGGGGAGAACCGGCGGCGCAGAGATGCCTGTCGACATACTCGGCTTTCGACACCATCCGTCGCTCAGAATCACGCTCTATGGGATGACTCGCCCCTTGGGAGATCCATGTCGGGTCCTCGACGTATGCAGAGAGTTTGTCTCCAGGCGGAGCGGCATTCTCTGCCACACCCACGGGCTTAGCCTGACCGGTGAGGAACTCATCGTATCCGCTCGGCTCGGCAGAACGTCCCTGCACCAGGCAGTCGTGGTTGCCGAAACAGCTCAGCCAGGGAAGACTCAGGCCCTCACCGTCGAACGGTTCGGCAGACGCCGCCAACGCTCCAGCATGTGTCGGCAGCCCCTTCGTCCTCTTCCACTGATCATGTGACGAAGGCTCGGGGTTGTAGTAGTTCTCATCGCCCAGGCCCACCGGCGCATCGCTGAAGCCACGTGTGCCAGCTGCCGGCTCGATCGTGCCGCCTGCCAGATAGGAGAGGAACGCGTCGAGCTCGTTCGACTGCGCCGAATCCGTGTTGTCCCCTGTTGTCAGAGCGATGTCCCATCGTCCCGGATCCCCAGAGACGAGTCCGTTGATGCTGCGCACTGTCATTTCGATCGCATGGGCCAGGAGAAACTCCTGCGGCCGGTATGCGGGAAGCATGCGCGCCCATTCCGGTTGCCCTTCACGCCGTTGGAGGAACTCCACTCGACTTGGCGAGGCAAGGTCCGCGATCTGGAAATCAGTGAAGTGCACCAGCCCTGCAAGCCGGACTTCTTCGTCGGCAGGATCTTCGTCTGGCATCGCAGGCACCAGATCGGTGCGCACGATGTGCTGCTCACCGGCACTCCGGCGGAGTCGACGATACGTTTCGGCGCTGTCGGGAACCAGCGTCGTTTCGACTGTGGTCATCACCTTGGAGTCACGACGTTCAGGCATTGGCAGGCACCTCGAAGTTGATCTCCTCCAGGCTGCGGTTCTTCGTCTCCGGTGCCATGAACAGGCAGATCAGCAAGCCCGCGGCGCCGACAGCGGCAAACACCCAGAGTGCCGCGTTGTTCCCCCACGCGGCCACGAGGTTGGGGAAGGCCAGCACGCCCAGGATCGATCCGATGCGGCTCACCGAGGTCGCCAGTCCGGAGCCTGTTGCTCGCAGTGACGTGGGGAACAGTTCAGTGGGGTAGACGAAGTTGAGGATGCCTCCGCCGGAGTTGGCGAAGAGTACAGCGATGCTGAAGAGGACGACGAGGAACCCGAAACTCGGTCCGATGACAGAGGCCAACACGATGAGCGCCACAGTGAGACCGGCGAAAGAGGTGATGATGAGAGGACGCCGACCCCAGTTGTCGACGAGGTTCATACCGATGATGGAACCGGCGAGTCCGAGAAGTGCAACCACTCCGGATCCGATGATCACGCTGACGTGGGAACCGTTGGTGAACGGTTCCAAAATCGTCGGCGTGTACATCGAGATGCCGTAATAAGCGGTGGCGTAGCAGAACCAGAATCCGCAGACGAACAGGGTCCGCCGGCGCTGGACACCGACGAAGAGCTTGGACGATTCACCCGGCTTAGGCTGGTCGCTTTCGGTGAGCTCAGCCTCGGTCGGTCGTACGCCGGTGACCTTTTCGACGACATTCTTCGCGTCCTCAGTTCGGCCGTGAGCAAGGAGCCAGCGAGGCGACTCGGGTAGCTGCACGCGGAAGATGAAGACGATGAGCGCGAAGAACGCCCCCACCAGCAAGAGGGCGCGCCAAGCGTTGTCCCCCAGTGGCAGCACAGCCAAGCCGACCAGATATGCGGCGACGGCTCCGACGAACCACATTGCACCGAGCGACGTGGAGAGTTTCCCGCGTCCCTTCTTGGAGGCGAATTCGGACACTATGGTCGCAGATATGGGATAGTCGGCACCGATTCCGATGCCGAGCAGGAATCGGAAGATGATGAGCTGCCAGACATCTTGGGAGAATGCAGTCAGCGCCGCAAACACTACGAAGGCGAGCAAGTCGATGACGTACATCGCCTTGCGGCCGAAACGATCAGTGAGATTGCCGAGTACGGCAGCACCGATGAAAGAGCCGATGATCGCCGAACTGGTGATGAGGGACTTCTCGCCCGCACTGACATCCCATTCGTTTGCAATCATCGGCAGGGCCACAGCAATGACCGTCAGGTCGAATCCGTCAAGGAAAGTGCCGCCTGCAGACAAGACGGTCACCTTCCGTTGAAACCGTTTCGTCTGCGGACTCTCGAAGCCGTCGAAGTTCATGATCCGCCCTCTCTCGGTGGTGGAAGACCGCCAAATAGGTGTTCGTCAGAAGTCTTGGAATCTCGGGGTTTAAATCGATTTAAACGCTACACTGGCTGTTGCGCGCCACACAATAGAATCGGTGTCTCAGATCCAATCGACTCCTGACCTTCATTTGGGAGTCATATGTGGCCGCAGAATGTTCACGTATCAGTCACGAAAGGACCGCAGGCTGCTGTGACCGACATCCTCAACAACCACCACACACGACTGTGGGGACTCCGCCACGGAGAAAGTCGAGCAAACGTCGAGCAGATCGTTGTCAGCCGCCCGGGCCCTCGCGCTTTCGACTGGGCGTCACTGACGGATCTAGGCAGGCAACAAGTAGAAGAGACCTCCCGTGTCAATCATTTACCCTCGGACACGCTTCTGATCACCAGTGATTTTGCGCGCGCCTACGAAACTGCTCAGATAGCAGCTGAGGCTTGGGGAGCCCATCTTCCACGTATCGACTCGCGTCTGCGCGAGAGAGATTTCGGCTCCCTGGAAGACGGCCCGGCAGCTCGATATGACGAGGTGTGGACAGCAGATTTCAAAAACGGAGGTTGGCCTGACGGGGTGGAGACTCCGCAACACGTTGCCGCGCGGATTCGCGCGCTCGTTGAGTCACTGATCGACGACCCCGAAGGCGATGCATCTGAAATTGTCCTCGTGGCACATGGGGACGTATTGCAGATCGCCGAAGCTTGGCTGAGGGGCCTCGATCCGTCACAGCATCGTTCGCTCCCTCACCTCCTCAACGCCGAGCTTCGCCTACTCACTCCGAACAGGGCATAAGTTCGAAGAACTCGGCGATGACCCTTGGGCTCAAGGTCGCAGATTCGCCCTCATCGCGTTCAGTGATTCGGCATGAAGGCGAATCAGCTCACTTGTAGAAGCCCTCGCGCAGATTGATGCCGTGCTCGACCCACACTTTGAGGGCCGCGAGCATCCCGGTCCAGCCCATGCAGTTGCCGAAGGCACCCTCGGATCCCCCGCGGGTGAGCTTCCACGACTTCTCGGTGATCGTCACGAGAGTGCGCGCACCCTCGTCGACGGGGGTGAACTCGAAGGTCGTCGTCGTGCTCGGCTCGACCGACTGATCGGATCCCTCCCACCGGATGACGATCTTCTCATCCTGCACGGCCTCGACGACCTCGACGGGAAAGCGACCCGGGAAGTCCGCGAAGTCCCAGCTGACCTCGGCACCGGTCTCCAGCCGGCCGCGCGCACCGCCGGTGGTGAAGTAGTGCGAGAGCTGCGCGGGATCGGCGACAGCCTCATAGGTCTCGTGCGGAGCCTTCGACACATACCCGGTCACCGTGAAGGACAGCTCCTCGAGTGGTCGTCTCTCAGCGTTCTTCTCATCATTCATGTGATATTTTTACCACATGTCGGGTCAGGAAGGAACAGATCAGCCTATGCCGAATGCAGATGCGGATGAGCGCGACGATGCCGTATTCAAGGCCTTGGCGAATCCCACCCGCCGACGCATTCTTGACCTCGTCCGCACGGGCCCGCTCTCGACAGGCGAGGTCTGCGAGGCATTCCCGGACCTCGATCGCACGACCGTCCTCCAACACATCCGCGTCCTCGAAGGCGCCGAGCTCCTCACCGGCCGCAAGGAAGGCAGAACCCGCCAGCTGGCCCTTGCTCCCCTGCCGATCAAACGCATCCACGACCGCTGGATCGATGACTACACGCGCGCAGCCGTCGGCCTACTGGCCCGATTGGACGACGAGACCTGAGCGATGCCTCGGAGCCTTCAGCCCGCGCCGCTCCGCCGGCTCTGCAGCGTCCGCGCGATCCATGACAGCGCACCGGCCAGCAGCAGGAGCAGCGCACAGAGCAGGAATGTCGAGGACGACCCGAGGTAGGTGAAGCCGAGTCCGCCGAGCACGCCGGCGACGGCCAGTCCGACGTCGAAGTTCATGTTCCAGGCGACACTGGCCCGGCTGGGCGTGCTCACCGAGGCGAAGGCCATCACCAGGCTCGCCGACTGCATCGTGCCCAATCCCAGACCGATGATGATCATCGCCGCGAACAGGGACCCGCCGTAGAGGACGACGGCGCAGACCAGGCCGATCGCGGCCACAGCGAGACCGAGGACGTTGAGAGCGAAGGGCGGGAAGCGGTCGGCGACGGCTCCGGCCACGAAGCGTCCGATCACCGCCGACACCTGCATGGCCGCGATGAACAGGGCCGCACCGGCGACCTCCTCGCCCGGCCCGAATCCGATGATGAGACCGAAGACGATCATGCCGACGAGGAACGGCGAGAGCATGAGGACGAGCCCGAGCGCCTCCCCGGCCCGCCGACGGACCCGCCGCAGCCGCTGTCGTTCGTTCCGTCCGGAGCGGATGTCGACATCGATATCGACGTCAGACCTGCCGGCCTCGCCCTTCCTCCGCCGAGGCTGCCGACCGGGTACGAACCTGATGGCCGTGGGCACGGCGAGCAGGAGGCACGCACAGACGATGATGCGGAAGGTCCAGAGGGGAATCGTCTCGACCAGCCACAGCCCCAGCGGGGCTCCGACCGCAGATGCCAGAGAGGTGATTCCGCCGAAGAATCCCAGTGCTTTGCCGATACGTCCCGGCGCGGTGGTCCCGGGCACTGCCGCATTGGCCAGGACCACGAAGAGCCCGAAGCCGATGCCTCCGGACAGGCCCGCGAGGACGAGCCCCACCAGGACGGGAGTGACGAAGAGTCCGAGGAGCTGGCCGAGCAGCTGCAGGACGATGGCGAAGAGCAGCGCTCCCTTGAAGCCGAAGGCACGACCTGCCCAGGGCGCGAACGGCTGAGCGGCGATGACTCCGATCATCATCGTCGTGAGCACGGAGCCGCCGGTGACGGTCGAGAGCCCGCCCGCCGCGGCGATGGAGACCATCGTGGAATAGCTGAAGAAGAAAGCGGAGAACCCGAACATCCCCGTCCAGACCAGCCCCAACAACGCAGGCGTGTAGGTCCGTCGGTCGTGTGGTTCGGTGCTCATAATCCGAGGTTACGACATCGCAACCGACCCGGCTGACGCGCCCATCGGTTCCACGCCTGCGAGCAAGGCAGTGTTCACCTGCAGGTCAGACTCACCGCCTACCATCGGCTCATGAACTCTGCGAAGCTGAACCGCACTGCTCCCAGCGGCACCGTCGACACGGCATTCGTCCTCAAGTACGAACCCCTCTACGTCCTCACCGACGTCGAATCGGACCTCTTCAGCTCGATCGGACCGAAGGTGGTGACTCGGGAGTCCTACAAGCGCAAACACTTCCTCAAGGTCGCCGAGTGGAAGGCAGTCGGCGTTCTGCCGCGGCTGGAGTCCATCGATTCCGGGGATATCGACTTCGTCACCGGCGCCGCTCTCGACGACGGCACTCCCAACCACCTGCGGCTGCCGCTGCTGCAGATCCTGCCCGGGGTGGGTGTTCCGCTGGCCAGCACATTGCTGACCGTGTTCAATCCGAAGAAGTTCTCCATCATGGACACCCGTTCCCTGTCCGTGCTGTACGACTACGACCTCGTACCCACGGACAACCCGACGAGCATGGACTATCAGACCTACCGCAAGCTCATGAAGTCCCTGGCCAAGGGCGCGAACTGCGCCCCGATCGACCTCTACCGAGCTCTCATCGCCTATTCGCGACAGTCAGAGGACTGACGCCCGAACGACAGCAGCGCTTCCAGTCCTCAGTCTCACAGGACGCGCTCTCACCCGGCGAGCCGCCCGGTCGCCTGCAGTGCGGGGATAACCTCGTTGCGGGTCAGCGGCGCGAACTGACGTTGCTCAGTGTCCTCGGGCAGTGGGTCGATGGGGAACCATCCGGCCTCGGCGATCTCGGCGAGATGGGCGATGTCCTCGATGTCGAGTTCCTCGGGCAGACCGTCGTAGCAGAACACATCGCCGATGACGCGATGGTCGGCTTCGTTGGCCGCCTCGGCCGTGAACGTACCCAGGGCCCGGAGCCGGTCCGCACTGAGCCCGAGCCCGAGCTCTTCGGCGATCTCTCTGATGATGGTCTCCTCGGCGGTCTCCTCCGCTTCGGGTTTTCCGCCGGGGAGCATGAACGAGGTGGTGCCCGCCTTGCGGACCATGAGCAGATCGCCCCGGTGCGGGTGGAGGAGGACCAGAGCGGAGACGCAGATGTCGTTCATGCCGGCCACACTCCGGAGGCACCTCGGCGGTGGGAGTCGAGCAAGTGGGTATCGACCATTCCGATCGCCTCCATGAGTGCGTACATCGTGGTGGGTCCGACGAAGCGGAACCCTCGCTTCTTCAGTGCTTTCGACAGCGCCACGGATTCGGGACCCGTCGTCGGAATCTCGACCAGGGTTCGTGGCCGAGGCGTCTCGGCCGGCTGGAACGACCAGAGGAACTCGTCGAGCCCACCGTCCTCGCGCAGCTCGATCACACGCGCGGCGTTGTTGATGCAGGCCTCGATCTTGCCGCGGTGACGGATGATTCCGGCGTCGCGGAGCAGTTCCTCGATCTCGGGCTCGCCGAACCGGGCAACGGCCTCAGGGTCGAAGCCGGCGAAGACCTCACGGAAGCGATCCCGTTTCTTCAGGATCGTCAGCCACGACAGTCCGGCCTGGAACCCTTCGAGGCTCATGCGTTCGAACAATCCCGCCTCATCGTGGATGGGCAGGCCCCATTCTGTGTCGTAGTAGCTCAGGAGTGCCGGGTCACCGTAGGCCCAGGGCGTGCGGGACAGCCCATCGTCTCCGACGACCGCCCCGCCGCCCCCGAGCGAATCCGATTCTTCGTCCATTCAGTCCTCGCCGTGGGCGATGTTCTCCTGCAGCTGCAGGAACTCGACGTGACGTTCGTACTTATCGAGCACGTCGTCGATGATCTGCTCTTTCGAGTAGCCCATGATGTCGTAGCCCTGACCGGTGCCGCCGTCGAGGTAGACCTCCATCCGGTAGTAGTCCTGACCGGTGCCGCGCGGGACGATGCCGCCGAACGAGGGCACGCTGACCTTGTGCGGCCACACCTGGTACCGGAACGGGAACTCGCCTTCCCCGTCGACCTCGAACTCGATGAGTTCGCCGTCCTCGACGAACACACCTTCGTTGTCCACCCGACCACAGCGGGACCCGATGCCTCTGCCTTCCATCTCTTCGGCCACCTCGGTGAGGGTGGGGATGAGGACATCGTCGGAGAAGGCCTTCGCACGGGATTTGTTCGGGAAGGACAGCACCCGGCCGAGCTGCCGCTGCCAGGTCTCGTTGCCGGGACCGCGGGAGCGGCGGGCCAGGGAGGCAGGTAGGCTCGTGTCAACGCTTTCGACTCGATGCGCCTCGACCCGCAGAGCCTTGTACAAGCCGATCATCACGAGAATGACGACGAAGGCGAACGGCAGCCCCATGATGACAGTGGCGTTCTGCAGCGCACCGACACCGCCGACGATGAGCATGGCGATCGTCAGAGCTCCGGTGGCAACGGCCCAGAAGATCCGCAGACCCGGACGACCGTCATCCTGCGGGGTCGGCAGACGCGAAGACAGGTTGGCCATGACCAGAGCCGCGGAGTCAGCAGTCGTGACGTAGAAGAGCAGCGCTGTCACCGTGGCCAGTGCGGCGATGACGAAGAACCCGGGATAGTTCGACAGCAGCTCGTAGAAGCCGCCCTCCGGGTTGAGCATGGTCCGCTCGCCGAAGTCTTTGTCTCCGCTGCGGATGAGGTCGAGCGCTGAGTTTCCGTAGATCGAGATCCACATGATGATGTAGAGGAACGGGATCGTCAGGGTGCCCAGGACGAACTGCCGGATCGTCCGACCGCGGGAGATGCGGGCGAGGAACAGGCCGACGAACGAGGCGAAGGCGATCCACCAGGCCCAGAAGAACAGGGTCCAATCCGTCATCCATGTTCCGGTGTCCTCGAAGGCGAAGGTCTGGCCGACCATGTTCGGGAACAGTCGGACGACATCGACGATGTTGAGTACGAAGGCGTTGAGCAGGAACTGCGTGTTGCCCGCGATGAGAACCCAGAGGCTCAGGGCGACAGCGAGGAACACATTGAGCAGAGACAGGAACTTGATGCCTTTGTCGACGCCGGAGACTGCGGACAGGGTGGCCACGGCCACACCGATGACGACGATGCCGATCTGCGCGCCCGTCGAGATCGGCAGACCGAGGACGGTGCTGAGGCCGGTGTTGACCATGACGACGCCGATGCCCAATGAGGTGGCAACGCCGAAGACGGTGCCGAGGAGCGCGGCGAAGTCGACAGTGTCTCCCAACCCGCCCTTGACGCGCTTGCCGAAGATCGGCGCCAGTGCCGAACGGATCGCCAGGGGCATGTTCATCCGGTAGGCGAAGTACGCCAGGGCCATCCCCATCAGTGCGTAGAGGCCCCAACCGCTGAGGCCGTAGTGGAACAGCGTCCACGCTGTGGCTTCACGGGCGGCGTCGACGGTCTCGGCTTCGGTGGAGGGCGGTGCAAGGTATTGGGTGACGGGCTCGGAGACGGCGAAGAACATGAGGTCCGTGCTGATGCCGGCGGCGAAGAGCATCGAGGCCCATGCCATGAGACCGAATTCGGGCTTCGAATGTTCGGGGCCCAGCTTGATCGTTCCATATTTCGACGCGGCCAGATAGATGACGAAGACGAGGACGACCGCGACGAGGAGGACGTAGAACCAGCCGAACCAGTCGGAGGTCCATCCGACGACGGCACCGAGGACCGCCTCGGCGTTGGTGGGAGCGATCAGGGCCCACACCGTGATTGCAAGCGTCCCCAAGGCCGCAGCGATGAATACCGGCTTGTTGACGGGAGGGAGAACAGGCTTCTCCTTTTTCTTCTTCGGCGGCTCTGAGGAGATGTCCGCTGTAGCTGTCATCTGATCGCTCCTTCGTCGGACGAGGTTGCGTCCTGGCATCTGCGCTCGATCAGGTGTCTGCACACTGTCGAGCCTGGCTGACCGCATATCTGCGGTGCGTCGAGTGGCACACTCCCAACGTCCCGGTCATGGGGCGGGGGGCCAACCATGCAGGCTACCATATCGTAGCCGCGGGTAACCTCCCAGGGGAAGGACGGCGAGGATCTCGGAAGGGAACAGGACAACTTGCCACCGGAGCGGCTCGCGGGCGAGGCGGTTGCCGACCGTGGCAGTGCGGAGGGAGGTGCGGATGGTTCACAGCGACACAAGGAAGAGTGCCAGCGCCATCACCACCCCGGAGGCGAGGAAGGTGATGAATGTGTAGCCGAGGATGTCGCGCATCTTCAGCCCTGCGATCGCGAGCACCGGCAGGGCCCAGAACGGCTGCAGCATGTTCGTCCACTGGTCGCCGTAGGACACGGCCATGATCGCAATCGACGGGTCGACGCCGAGCTGGTTGGCCGCATCGAGCATGATCGGCCCCTGAACGGCGAACTGTCCGCCGCCGGAGGGTACGAAGAAGTTGACGAGGCCGGCTGAGAGCAGCGCCAGCACACCGAACGAGGCAGGGTTGGCGATCGAGACGAAGGCGTCGGAGAACACGGCGATGAGCCCGGTGGACGACATGATGCCGAGGATGCCGGCATAGAGCGGGAACTGCAGCAGGATCTCGCCGACGTTCGAGGCGGCTTCCTTCGTCAGGTGAATGAGTTCGAAGGGATTGCGCACGAGCAGGAGGATGAGGGCGAGGAACGACCAGTTGACGATGTCCAGGGTCAGTCCCCCACCCTGGGCGAAGTGCATGACCAGGTAGATCACGAGCGCGAGACCGACGACGAGGGTGAGGATGCGTGAGGCGTCGATGCGGTCGGCGGGAGTGACGACCTCCTCGTCGACGTGGGACTGCTTCTCCGACGTCACCGAGGCGGGGAGTTCGTAGACCGGTGCGCCGGGTTTGGGTGCGAGGAGGAGGAAGAGGAGACCGCAGACGACGATGACGCCGAGGATCGCGAGCAGGTTCCAGCCGGCGAAGATCGTCTCGGACACCGGCAGCGTCTTCCCACCGAGGGAGTCGGCGAGGAAGGAGTCCGGCGTGGCCGCGGTCAGCGGACCCGACCCCGAATAGCCCATGTGCCAGACGACGAACCCCGAATAGCCCGCGGCCACGAGCAGTGGGAAGTGGACCTTGATTCCGCGCTCGCGTGACTGCACGGCGATCTCGCGGGCGAGCAGGGCGCCGACGACGAGACCGAGGCCCCAGGTGATGAGGCTGGCGATTGCGGCGACGACGAAGACGAAGACGTAGGCGAAGGTCGCGTTGCCGGGCACTCGGGCGAGCCACGCCAGGAGCTTCCGCACAGGGCCGGTATTGGCGAGGATGTGCCCGAGCAGGAGGATGAGGCACATCTGTGTCATGAACTCGAGCAGCCCGGCCAGTCCCTCGCCCCAGCCGGTGACCACCTCGGCGGGACCGGCATCGGTGAGGATGAGCGCGAGGACCGCGACGATGAGGGTGAGCACGATGGCGAAGGTCAGTGCCGACGGTATCCATTGCTCGAGGAATCGGTTGATCGGACGCATGATCCCTTTTGAGGCTGCGGCATTGACCTGGGTCGACGGCTTCGGTGCCGACATGGGAGACCTCCCGCTGAGAGTTCGCTGTGTGCGATCTCAGCATACAATCAGGGCGCTGCCCTCGGTAGAGAGCAGCGCCCTGAGCGGTGCGCGGACGCGCGGTGGTGGTCTCAGTCCTGCTTGTAGACGAGCTGCTTGTTGACGAACTCGTCCATGGCCAGCGGTCCGAGCTCGCGTCCGACGCCTGAGCGCTTGACGCCGCCGAAGGGCAGGAACTCCCGCGTTCCCTCGGGGGCGTTGAGGAAGACCATGCCCGAATCGATCTGCGATCCGACGCGTTCGGCCCGTTCGATGTCGCCGGAGAACACGGCGGCGCCGAGGCCGAACGGGGTGTCGTTGGCCAGTTCGACGGCCTCTTCCTCGGTGCCGACCTTGTAGACGATGACGGCGGGGCCGAAGAGCTCCTCGTAGTAGCCGCGCATGCCCTTTTCGACTCCGGTGAGCACGACGGGTTCGACGTAGGCGCCGCCGCCGTCGTACTTCTTGCCGCCGGCCAGCAGGGTCGCACCCTGGCTGACGGTGTCCTGGACCTGCTCGATGAAGCGGTCAGCTGCGGCCACCGACGACAGCGGGGACAGGCGGGCGCCGTCCTCACCCGGCGTTGCGGGGGTGCGCTTCTTGGCCTCCTCGGTGATGGAGGAGACGAAGTCGTCGTAGAGGTCGTCCATGACGATCATCCGCTTGGGCGAGTTGCAGGCCTGGCCGGTGTTGCCCATGCGGGTGTCGAAGAAGGTCTTCGCGGACTCCTTGACGTCGGCGGAGTCGAGGAGGATGTAGGGGTCGGATCCGCCGAGTTCGAGCACGACCTTCTTGAGGTTCTTGCCCGCCTCGGCAGCCACGGCGGCCCCGGCACGTTCGGAACCGGTCAGCGAGACTCCGTGGTTGCGCGGGTCGGGCAGGATGATGTCGGCGACCTGTTCGTTGCTCGCGTAGATGTTGATGTACGCGCCCTCGGGCAGGCCGGCGTCGATGAAGATCTCCTCCATGATCTGGGCCGAGCGGGGGCACTGCGGTGCGTGCTTGAGCAGGATCGTGTTGCCGAGAGCCAGGTTCGGGGCGGCGAAGCGGGCGACCTGGTAGTAGGGGAAGTTCCACGGCATGATGCCCAGCAGCGAGCCGACGGGCTTGCGGCGGATCATGGCGGTGGCGTCCTTCGGTCCGCGCAGCGGCTCATCGGCCATGAACGACTCGGCGTTGTCGGCGAAGTACTTGTAGATGAGGCTGCACAGGCCGACCTCGCCCTTGCCTTCGGGCACGGCCTTGCCCATTTCGAGCCTGATGACCTCGGCGAGCTCTTCGGCGCGTTCGGAGTAGATCTCGGCGACGCGGGCGAGGACCTTCGCCCGTTCGGCCACGGTGGTCCGGCTCCACTCGGTGAAGGTCGTCGCCGAACGGTCGAGGGCGGCGAGGATCTCGGAATCGGTGGCGGTGGCGAATTCTTCGGCGACTTCGCCGGTCGCCGGGTTGGTCACACGGTATGCGGTGGTGGTCATGGCTGTCCTCGTTTCGAATCGGGGTTGTGCCTCGGTCACCTCCAACCTATGACCGAATCCCGGCGTCGGCAATGCACATCTCACCTCCCGGGCGAGTTCTTGAGCATCTTGTCAGCGGGCGCCGAGGTGGTGCTCCCGACGCCCGCCGACACCGACGTGGTGCTTCAGCCGGCTTCGGGCCCGCCGGGGTGAGTACCGGCGGGACCGATCACCTGCCGAGGCGGTCATTCAGCCGGCGACTCCGGTGAGTTCGTTCGTCGCGTGCGGCAGCTTCTTGCTGGCCATCACCTCGCCGTCGTCGAGGTCGACGATGTGGATGCTCTGCTTCGCCGGGTCGCTGACGTACGCGACCTCACCTTGGACGAAGAGCGTCGGCCGGGCCTTCTGCCATTCGACCGGCTCCTTCCACTTGTCGATGACGGGGTACTCATCGGTCACCTCGGCGCTTTCGGGGTCGATGATTGTCAGCGTCCCGTCCGTGGTCAGCACGATTCCCTCCCCTTCGGGGCCGCGGCCGAGCGAGCGGAAGCTGTAGGAGGCGCCGAGGTCGACGAGCGAGAGCGTGCCGTCCTTCGTGTCGGTCACGCTCACCTTCTCGGGACGTTCGAGTTCGGCGTCCTTGTCGACCTTGTAGTCGCCGAGGACGTAGCGGGAGTCGTCGCTGCCGGCCTGGTTGCCGATGCGCCCGTAGTCATCGGGAGCGTCGACCTTGTCGAACTTACCGTCCTTGTAGAGCAGGATCCCGTCTTCGCAGCCGAGTGCAATCGTTTCGTCCTTGGCCGCTGCTTCTCCGTGGACGCCGGGGCAGTCCTCGCTGTGGGCGATCTCCTTGCCGTCCTTGTCCACGACCTTCGCCCCGGACCGCTCGTCCTCGGTGCCGACTGTGTGCAAGGTGGATCCGTCGTCGAGGCGGACGGCGACTCCGTGATGGGGCTCGTCGGCCTCGGTGACCTCGGGTTTCGGGGCGTCGGCGAAGTCGTCGGTGTCGAAGGTCTGGATCTTGCCGTCCCCGTCGCCGAAGAGCACAGTCGATCCGCCGTGGGTGACCACGTGTCCGGGCAGCTCGGTGTCGAAGACGGTGTCGGTGAGGACGGGGTCGGCCGCATAGCTGTGGGTGTGATCGCCGTGCGGCTGCGTCCAGACACCGGCGTCGAAGAGGCGGAATCCGTCGGCCACGGAGACCATGAGATGACGGTCATCGCCGACCGGGTTGAGGCGGTTGAAGCCGTCGAGCTTCGTATCGTCGATGACCTCGAGGGTCGTCGCGTCGAGCGTCATGATCCCACCGTCATAGGTGGTCACGAGTCGCGGCTGGGAGCCGGCGACTTCCTGAGCATGACCGTCGCCGGACTTCTCCCCGTCCTTGCCTTCGCTTCCGGCCTCCGCGGTCTTCTCCTCCTGCCCGACGGCATCGTAGTCGGTGTCATCGTCGCCGGGCTGGCAGCCGCCGAGCAGCAGCGCCGAGGCGACCACCGCCGATCCGAGCATCGCCTGGTGTGGTTTCATCATTCCGGTTCTCTTTCTAGTGAGAATCATTATCTTTAGCAGATCGATATTAACCCGATGCGGTGGTGAGATGCGAAACCAGCGCCGACGGCACGGCGGCGACGGCACGGCGTTGGCGGCACGGCGTTAGTGGCACTGCGTCGGTGGCGCGGGGGCGGTGACACTGCGCCGGTGGCATGGGGACGGCGGGCACGGGGACGGCAATGACGGAGCGGCGGGCCGCCTCGGCGATACTCTTCACTGCGGTGAGTGTGTGTCACGGGTCACTGCTACGGTAAGACCATGGCCAGTGTGACTGAACTCGTGAAGCGCTACTACACCACCGTCGATGCCGGGGATGCGGACGCCACCTCGGCGCTGTTCTCAGCCGACGCCAGCTATGACCGCCCCGGATACCCGACGATGCTCGGGCAGCAGATCACCGATTTTTACCACGGCGAGCGCGTCATCGAATCCGGTGCGCACTCACTGCAGGAGATCCTCGTCGAAGGCGACCGCGCCTCCAGTCGAGGCGTGTTCAACGGTCGGCTCAAGGACGGATCGGAGACCTCGGTGGGCTTCGCCGACTTCTTCCTCTTCGACACCGAGGGCCTCATTGCCGAACGGACGACGTACTTCTACCAGGCAGCGGTCTGAGGCTCAGCACGTTCTGAATGTGGGTCACAAACGGACATTTCTGAGCCCGGAAAGTATCCGATAGTGACCTATATTTGGGTCCGCTGCGCCTCAGACGTCTTGGCCGCGGGCTTCGAGCACCGCGCGCTGGATCCGATCGCGGACCTCGGCGGCCTGCGGTGTCGGGGTCGGCCCATAAGCCTGTTCGACCTGATCGAAGACCTCGCCCATGGCTGATGGGTCGACGTCGACGGGCAGGTCCTCGATCGCGGCGAAGGCCGGACCGATGTGGTCCATGAAGCCGCGGATGCCTGCCCGTCCCCCGCCGAAGTGCATGCCTTCGAACTGCCCGACAGCCGACCAGCGCAGACCCAGCGAATTCTTCATCACCGTGTCAAGATCCGGGGCCGAGATCACGCCGTTCTGCACGAGCGCGATCGCCTCCTTCATCAGCGCATTCTGCAGCCGATTGCCGACGAACCCGCGGATCTCCTGCTTCAGCACCACCGGCTCGCGCCCGCAGCTGCGGTAGAACGCGACCGCCGCGTCGATGGCCGCGCGTGAGGTCGCCGGTGCGGGAACCACCTCGACGAGCGGCATGAGATGCGGCGGATTGAACGGGTGTCCGACGATCACCCGTGCCGCAGCAGCCGCGTCGAGGTGCTCGGCGATGAACGAGGCCGGGATCGTCGACGAAGACGTCGCGAACACGGCATCGGCAGGGGCCGCCTCGGCGATCTGGGCGAACAGCTCCGGCTTCGCATCCGGATCCTCCGGCCCGGACTCCTGCACGAAGGACACCCCGGCGACGGCCGACGCGGCCGAATCGGCAGCCTCGATGCTGCCGATCTGCGCGGCCGACTCATTCTGCGACGATGCGGCGGACGTGACTTCGGCCTGGAGTGAGGAGACCACCTCGGCGAGGTCATCGCGAGGATCGAAGACCCGTACGGTGTACCCGCTGCGGGCGAAGAGGAAGGCGAACGAGCGGCCGATGGTTCCGGCCCCGATGACAGCGACAGAAGAACTCATGCGTCCAGGCTATACCTGGGCGCGAGGCCGCGGGACGCCTGTCGACCTGTGCCCGAAACGTTGCCGTGTGCGCCCGGTCGCGGCTTCGCTTCGGTGGCACAATGTCACCATGAGCGCGAATGCAGAACTGAGAACAGTGGACTCGGAGATCATCGCCCTGGCGGAAGACGAATTCGCCGCCGCGGCCGAGACCGCAGGAATCGAGGTGCGCGAGATCCACACCGCCGAGGAGGCGGCTCGGGCCTCGCTGCTGCTTGACGAGGTCTGGAGCGTCGACGAGACCGGTTCGACCGTGTTCGAACCCAGCCTCATCATCGCCTTCGCCCACGCCGGCAACTACGTCTCCGCCGCCTACAGCGTCGATGACCCGGGCGAGATGATCGGCGTGACCATCGGCTTCTTCGGCCAGCCCCTGGGTACCGTCATGCATTCGCACATCGCCGGCGTGCGTCACCAGGTCATCGGCCGCGGAGCCGGTTCGGCGATGAAACTGCACCAGCGCCTGTGGTGTCTCAACCTCGGCATCACGGAGATGACCTGGACCTTCGATCCGCTGGTCGCCCGCAATGCCTACTTCAACTTCCAGCGCCTCGGCGTCGGCATGGTCGAATACCTCGAGGACTTCTATGGCCAGATGCGCGATGGGGTGAACTCCGGGCAGGCCAGCGACCGGATGATGGTGTCCTGGCCGCTCGACCGTCCGGCGCGTGCGGCGATCGCCGATGCCGGTTCGGCCTTCCCCTGCCTTCGCGCCGATGACGACGGCGAGCCCCTGCTCAGCGAAGTGCCGAAGGAGACCGAGGTCGTCTCGCTCGACTTCCCCTCCGACATCGAGGACCTGCGCGGTCAGGATGCTGAGCTGGCCGGTCGCTGGCGCATGGCGCTGCGGACCTCGCTGACCGGCCTGGTCGGCGACGGTTGGGTCGTCGACACCTGCCTCAAGGGCGGCACCTACCTGCTCCACCATCCCTGAGCAGGGCAGCTGGCACTTATTCCACCAGCCTCTTCCTCGAGACAACGCTGGAGCGCCGAGACCACTGTGCACACACAGCGTTGTCTCGGCGCTCTATCGTTGTCTCGGCTGAATGAGCTCATCAGCCCAGCTAAGCCAACTCACCAGCCGGCTCAATCAGCCCAGCCCAACCCAATCGGCCCTAATCAGCCCAGCCCAATCAGACGAGCTCAGCTCACTTCTCGTCCCACTCCTTGCGCAGCAGCTTCTTGTCCAGTTTGCCCACCGAGGTGCGCGGCAGCTCGTCGACGACGTTGACCTCATCGGGCATCTGCCACTTCGCGAACCGCTCACCAAGCGTTTCGATGATGTCTTCGCGGGTCACCTCGGCGCCGTCATTGGCCACGACGTAGGCCACGGGGCGCTCGTCCCATTTCGCGTCGGGAACGCCGATGACGGCCGCCTCTTTGACGTTCGGGTTGTCGAGGATGCCGTTCTCCATGTCGATCGAGGAGATCCACTCGCCGCCGGACTTGATGACGTCCTTGAGACGGTCGGTGATCTTGAGGTAGCCGAACTCATCGATGACGCCGACGTCGCCCGACCGCCACCAGCCGTCGAGGAACCGCTCGGAGTTGTCCGGCAGCTGGTAATACGACTCGGTGATCCAGGGTCCGCGCATGAGGATCTCGCCCATCGACTTCCCGTCGCGCGGCAGCTCCTCGCCGGTGGGATCGACGATCTTGAGCTCGACTCCGATGATCGGCAGACCCTGCGAACGCTTGAGGTCCCAACGCTCCTCCTCGTCCAGGTCCATGCCCGGCTTGAGCTTCCAGTTCGTCGTGGCCAACGGGGTCGTCTCGGTGGCACCGTAGCCATGGATCACCTCGGCGCCGGTGATCTCCTTGAACCCGCGCATCATCGACAGCGGCGGCTCCGAGGACCCGGACACGAGACGAACCCCGCTGAGGTCGGGCGGCTGCGGCATGTTCTTCATCATCGCCAGCATCGGGGCGAAGATCGCCGGTGCACCGTTGGCCAGGGTGACGCCCTCTTCGATGAAGGCCTGACCGATCGCGCCGAATTCCTCGGCCGCGAACTTGCCCGGCAGCACGAGCTTGGCACCGGCGGCCACCGCGTTCTGCGGGAAGCCCCACGACAGGACGTGGAACATCGGGGTGATGGGCATGACGCAGTCGTCGAAGTCGGCGTGGAGTGCCGCGAGCCCGCCCATGGTGTGCAGGTAGATCGAGCGGTGCGAGTAGTAGACACCCTTCGGCCGGCCCGTGGTGCCGGTGGTGTAGCCGGCGTAGGCGGCGGTCTTCTCCTCGACGACGGGCCAGTCGTATGTCTCAGGCTTGTCGGCGATGAGGTCTTCGTAGAAGACGACGTTGTTCAGGCTCGTCTCGATCTCGGACGAGGGTTTGTCGGTCATGACGACCCAGCCCTTGACGTCGAGCTTCGGGGCGAGCGCCTCGGCGACGTGGAGGAGCGATTCGTCGACGAAGATCCAGTCGGACTTCGAATGGCTGACGACGTAGGCGAGATCCTCGGGCGCCAGGCGCAGGTTGAGCTGGAGCATGGTGGCGGCGACGCCGGGGACGGAGAAGTAGAGTTCGAGGTGGCGGCGGGAGTTCCAGTCGATGACGCCGACCATGGAGCCGGCACCGACGCCGAGTTCATCGAGGCCGTGTGCCAGCTGCGCCATGCGCTTGAATTCCTCGGCGTAGTTCGACCTGCCCCACGATCCGTCGGAGCGGCGGTAGACGACTTCGGACTGGCCGAACACGGTGGCCGCATGCCTGATGAGGGTGGTGGTGTTGAGCTGGTAGCTGTCGCCGAGGGTGGATGGGATGCCAGTGAGCATGAGACTCCTTCGTTCGTGCTTGGCTGCGGGCGAACCGCTTGGTTCGTCTGCAGCGGGTGGTCGTTGCCGTCAGACTATCGGCTCAGGTGAGGCCGATCACATCCGAAGCGGCAGGTGTTATCAATCAGAGACCCGACGCCGAGGTGGGGCCGGGGATTTCGCCGAGGTGGGGTCAGTCGCCGGTGAACGTCGGGGTCCGCTTTTCGAGGAAGGCGGCGACTCCCTCGACGAAGTCCTGCGAGGCCCGCAGCTGCCCCTGCCCCTCGACCTCCCGCGAGAAGGCGCCGTCGAGTTCGGTGAGCGTGGCGTCATTGATCGCCGCCTTCGCCGCGGCCATCGCCTGCGGTGCGCCTTTGGCCCACGCCGCAGCGAGCTCGGACGCGCGCATGAGGTGCTCCCCGGCGGGGACGACCTCGCTGGCCAGACCCCAGTCGAAGGCGTCGGCGGCGGGCAGTTTCTCCCCGGTCAGGGCCAGGCGCAGGGCACGGTGCCGACCGGCCGAGGCGGCGACGAGGGCAGTGGCACCGCCGTCGGGCATGAGGCCGATCTTCGTGAAGGGGAGCATGAGGTAGGACTTCTCACTCATGACGAGGTAGTCGCAGGCCAGAGCGAACGAGCAGCCGATTCCGGCGGCCGGTCCCGACACCGCGGCGATCGTGGGCACCGAGGCGTCGATGAGGCTGCGGATGATCGCATTCGCCTGGTCAAGTTCGATGCCCTGGCGTTCGGAGACTCCGCCCTGCAGGTCGGCCCCGGAGCTGAAGGCCCGGTCGTTGCCGGTGAGGACGATCGCTCGCGACTTCGCCTCCGCCTCGGTGACGGCCTCACCGATGGCCAGCACCGCCTCCTGAGTCAGCGCATTGAGACTCTCGGGCCGGTTGATCGTGACGGTGGTGACGTCACCACTGACGTTGACGAGAACGCTGTCGGACAATGCGACTCCTTACGTGCGATCCCGGTGACCCGTGCGGGCGGGCGATCCGGGCAGCTGTTGGCACTTCTGCTTCCGTGCACCCCAAGAGGCACACGTGCTTCCACCGCCACTTTAACGTACGTTAAGTTGATCTGCGTCACACGCCTAAGCGCCGGACAATGACACGCCTAGGCGCCCGGCAGCGACACGCCTAAGCGCCGGAGCGACGAGTTCGCGTCACCCGACCGGCGACCCTGCGTCGCGCGATGCTCGGGCGCGTCTCCTGGAGGTGGATCCACCGTGATTCGCGTCGGCATTTCGCGGTGGACCCACCTCCAGGAGAAATGCGGCACCGCCCTCAGCGCAGGGTCGCGTCCAGTTGAGCGGGAGTGAGCTCGCGGTCGGCGAAGACGAGTCGGATGGCAGCAGGGTCCGGGTTGCCGGCGTCCGGCGCCCGGTGGACGAGTTCGAAGCCGAGCTTGCGAGCGACCTGCGCCGAGGCGGTGTTGTGCTCGAGCAGATACGCCACGACCGGCAGTTCGGCGTCGATGGCTGCCGCCGCGTCGATCGCGTCGCGGGAGACCGCGGTCGCCAGTCCCCTCCCCTGAGTCTCGGGGCGGAACCGGTAGCCGAGGTTCCAGAATGCCCCGGGCACATTGCGTGAGGCGCCGGGCTCGGGTAACCCGCGCAGCGAGCAGCCGCAGTGGCCGAGGAGGTCGCCACGGGAGACGTCCCTGACCATCCACGGCCCGAGACCGTCGAGCTCCCATTGCTGAGTCAGCCGCGCGAGGATCGCCTTCGCCTCGCCCTTGCCCGTCATCCGACCGCTGGGCAGATGGGTCCACACGCGCGGGTCGGAATCAATAGCGAAGAACTCCTCGACATCCTCCGCGCTCGGTCGGTCGAGCACGTAACCCCGGGCATCCGGACGCTCACGGTGACCGGAAGGCACGCGGTGACCCGAACGTTCACCGTGACCCGAGCGGCCCCGATCCCCCGGAGTGTGCTCCATCAGCCCAACGCCGCCTCGAGGTCGGCCCACAGGTCTTCGAGATTCTCGATCCCCACGCTCAACCGGATCAGTCCCTCGGGCACCGTCTCCGGTTCGGCGGCGTGCCGACGCCGGCGTTCGATGAGGGATTCCACCCCGCCCAGGGAGGTCGCCGGGGTCCACAGTCGGACCGCCTCGGCGATGGCGGTGGCCTTCTCCGCCGTGTCGACGGTGAAGGCGATGATCGCGCCGAACCCATTCATCTGTGCGCTCGCGCGGGCATGGCCGGGGTCGTTCGGCAGGCCCGGGTAGCGGGTCTCGACGACGGCCGGATGGGCGGCGAGGCGTTCGGCGATGGCCTGGGCGTTGGTCTGCGCGCGGTCGAGGCGCACGGCCAGGGTGCGCAGCCCGCGCAGGGCCAGCCACACCTCGAAGGGTCCGGCGATTCCGCCGCGCATCGAGCGTTCGGTGTGCAGCTGCTCCCGCAGTTCAGGGCTGCTGGTCAGCACCGCCCCGAGTACGACGTCGGAGTGTCCGGCGAGGTACTTCGTCACCGAATGGACGACGACATCGGCGCCGAGGTCGAGCGGCGTCTGCAGCAGCGGCGTGGCGAAGGTGTTGTCGACGGCGACGAGGAACCCGCGGTCCTTCGCGGCCGCGATCAGCGCGGGAACGTCGGCTACCTCGAGCATCGGGTTCGTCGGCGATTCGATCCACAGCATGCCCGTCCCGGAAGCGGATGTGCCGTCCCCCGCCGAGGTGGTGGTGCCGTCGGCTGCCCCCGTTACCTCGGGCCCAGCCGACCTTGTCGAACCTGCGTGATCGAGTGCGGCGATGACCGCTTCGGTGTCGGCGATGTCGACGGTGACGAGGTCGAAGCCCTGCCGCTGCGCGATCTGCTCCGCCGAGGCGAGCGCTCCCTGATAGCTGTGCTTCGGGATGATGAGCGTGCCGCCGGCGGGGACGAGACTGATCGCTGCGGAGATCGCCGCCAGACCGGAGCCGAAGACCAGCCCGGGCAGGCTCGCATGTTCGAGCTGGGCGAGTGCCTCTTCGAAGGGTGACCACGCGGGGGTGTCGAAGCGGGCGTAGGCGTAGGGCGAGTTCTCGATGTCGCCGGCGCTGATGAACGTCGAGGACAGGTCGATCGGCGGGTTCACCGAGGCGCCGTCGACGCGAACCGGTCGTCCGGTTTCGACGACGATGGTGTCCGGAGCGAGTTCGGTGCGGCTGGTGGATGTGGACTCAGGCGTTGTCATGGTCCCCAATATAGAGGTGCATGCCCTCACGTGCAGAGGCGGTCCATTCCGCATCGTCGGTGCCCGCCGTACGAGATGAGCTGCCGGCACAGCCTCGACGCGGGCCCTGTTCCCGCAGCGGCGCGGCCCAGGCAGTGCACGCCGCGCGGTACATGCCGGCCGGCGCAATCCTGCCCCGCCACCCCTCACCGACGCCACGTCACCCGAGGCTGCGGACCATGTGCTCGAGCAGCAGGCGGGCCCCGGCGGACCGGCGGCGGCCGGGCGACCAGACGGCGTGGAGTTCGCGGGCGAGATCGACGGAGTCGTCGACGGGCAGCGGCAGCAGCCGTCCGGCCCGGAAGTCATCGCGCAGCGCGAGTTCGGAGAGCACCACGGGGGCGACGGCGGTGGCTGCGGCGATGCGCAAAGCGGAGTTCGATCCGTACTCTCCGGCCACGCGCACTCCCCCGACGCTCGCCAGGGCGGAGTCGATGGCCTCCCGAGTGCCCGAACCGACTTCCCTGACCAGCAGCGGAACTTCGGCGAGCGCCTCGGCGGTGATGGGCTTCGACCACGCCTCGGCGAAGCTCGGGGCACAGGCGATCATGAGTCGGTCGCGACCGACCACCTCGGCGGTGAGGTCGGAGGGCACGGACACGGATTCGATGAGCCCGAGGTCGACGCTCTGCCGGCGCACCCGGTCGATGACGGTGGCGGAGTTCTCCACGGACAGGCCGATCCCGATCTCCGGGTGGGCGGCGCGGAAGGTCGTGAGGTGGCGGGGCATGAGGTATTCGGCGACGGTGAGCGAGGCGCTGACCTTGACGGTGCCGGCGCGGGCGTCCTGGATCGCGCGGATGCCGGCGTTGAGGGTGTCATAGGCTTCGATGACCTTCGACCCCCATTCGGCCACGGCCTGGCCTTCGACGGTGAGCTCGGTTCCGCGCGGTGAGCGTCTGAGCAGCGGCACCTTGAGGTCACGTTCGAGATTGCGCAGGCTGCGCGAGGCATTCGGCTGGGCGAGGTCGAGCTTCGCCGCGGCCTGGCCGATCGAGCGCGCATTGCCGCTGAGGGCCACGAGCAGCCCCAACGCCTGCAGCTCCGGCCACTCCTTCATGTCCGTGAGGTCGTGCATATGCCCATCATGGCATATCAGATGAGTATGGGTTGACGCGGAATTGCCGTCTACCGCCCCATCGCAGGGGTTGTCAGACTGGGGACATGCACCGCATCATCTCTCTCCTTCCCGGACTCGCCGTCGCAGCCATCGCGACGGCGATCGCGTGGCCGATCTCCATGCTGCTGCCGGTCCTCTCCCCTCTGCTCGTGGCGATCGTGCTCGGCATCGCACTGGGCAACCTCGTGCCCGACCTGCCCGAGAGGTTCCTGTCCGGATTGAATTTCGCGGCGAAACCGCTGCTGCGCGTGGGCATCGTCGCCCTCGGCGCGCAGGTCGTGCTCGGTGACATCCTCGACCTCGGCTGGCTCGTCCTCGTGCTCGCCGCCGTCATCGTCGCCGCCGGAATCTGCTCGGCGCTGGCGCTCGCGCGCCCGTTGCGAGTCGACCGTGACCTTGCCGTGCTCATCGGCTGCGGCTTCGGCATCTGCGGGGCTGCAGCCGTGGCCGGCGTCGAATCGACCCTGCGCTCGAAGAAGGAGGACGTCGCCGCCGCAATCGGGCTCGTCGTCCTCTTCGGCACCCTGATGATCGCGATCATCCCGTCCTTGGCGACCGCCTTCGGGCTCGCCCCGGCCACCGCTGGCATGTGGGGCGGGGCGTCGACCCACGAGGTGGCCCAGGTCGTGGCGATCGGCGGCATCATCGGCCCCGCCGCCCTCGAGGTCGCCGTCCTCGTCAAGCTCGCCCGCGTCATCATGCTCGCCCCCACCGTCGCCGTGTTCAGCTACGCGGTGCGCCGCAGCGAGGCCAAGGCGCACGCGAATGCGCAGTCGGATTCGAATGCACAGTCCACCCTCGCCGAGGCGGGGGCCGGGTCGAGCTTCGACCCCGAGGCAGGTGCCCGGTCGAGCTTCGACCCCGAGCCGGGTGCCCGGTCGGGCTCGAATGGTACGGCCGGCTCAGATGGAGCCGGGTCCGGCACGGCCTGTTCAGCCGGCACCGACTCGGGTGCGGCTCGCACCGCTGCGGCACCTGCGAAGACTGCACGGCCGCCGATCGTGCCCCTGTTCGTTCTCGGCTTCCTCGCCATGGCGGCGCTGCGCACCTTCGGTCTGCTGCCGGAGTTCGCGGTCACCGGGCTCGGCTGGATCCAGACGGTGTGCCTGGCCATGGCGATGTTCGCCCTCGGCCGCGGCGTGCAGTGGCGGGCGCTGAAGAACCTCGGCGCACGCCCCCTCGCCCTGGCCGCAGCGGTCACGATCATCGTCGGGATCATCGGCCTCGGCGGAGCACTCCTCCTCACCTGAGACCGCCCCCAAACTACTACCTGACGACGGCTCAGCAACCTGGCGCGAAGTTGCTGAGCCGCCGTCAGGTAGTTCTGGGGCCACCTCGGCGAGGGTGTGCCGTTTATCGGGATTCTGCGACGGGTCGGGCACGCCTGCCGCGTACCGGCGAGTAGGGCTGGTAGTGTCTCACAGCGAATCAGCCAGCGATGCACAGTGTCGCTTCAGCCTTCTCGAGGACATCATGCTCACCCAGATCATCGCCCTGCTCATCTTCGTGGCACTCTTCGCCGTCGGCGCAGTCCGCGGCGTCCAGATCGGCGTGCTCATGCTCGTCGGCGCCGCCGGCACCGGACTGCTGTTCACCGACATGGTCGTCGATGACATCATCGCCGAGTTCCCGCTCGACATCATGGTCCTCCTCGCGGGAGTGACCTACTTCTTCGCCATCGCCCAGGAGAACGGCACCGTCGATCGGATCATCGACTGGGCCCTCGAACGCGTCGGCTCCTCAGCAGTGCTCCTGCCCGCGGTCTTCTTCGTCATCACCGGCTGCATCGCCGCGATGGGCGCACCGCTTGCGGGCCTCGTCATGATGCCTGTGGGCATGCAGGTCGCCCGCAAGTACGAGGTCGACTACGCGCTCATGGGACTGGCGATCTGCTTCGCCATCGGCGCCGGCGGCTTCGCCCCGACCAGTCTCTACGGCATCGTCACCTACAGCACCGCACGCGGGGCCGGCATCGACCTCTCCCCCTATGTGCTCTTCGGCATCGCCGTGGTCACGTATCTCATCATGCTCGTCGTCGCCTACTTCATGTACGGTCGGTCGCTGTTCGGCCGGAAGTCCGCCGTTGCTGTCGCGACCGGCGCAGGGTCCGCCGGTTCGGACGGCGACGGTGCCGGTTCGGATGGTGCCGGTGCGGGAGCCGCCGCCGATACCAGCGGCACCACAGCGGGTGCGAGCTCACGCATCTCCCGCGGCTCCGCCTCGGCGACGAAGGTGGCCTTCGGTGAGGACGACGAGGACGAAGCGCTCTTCGACTCCTCGAGCTCGGAGCACACCGGCGACTCCGCACCCTTCACGTTCGTGCAGATCCTCACCGTCATCTTCATGATCGGCCTCGTCGGCAGCGTCGTGGTCCTCGCCGCTCTCGGCAATGATCCCGACATCGGCCTGCTGTGCTTCCTCTTCGGCGCGATCCTCTCCCTCGTCGACCCGAAGACCGGCAAGGCGGCGCTGCCGAAGATCGACTGGTCGACGGTGCTGCTCGTCGGCGGCATCATCACCTTCGTCGGGGTGCTGCAGAACATGGGAGCCGTCGACCTCCTTGGCGAAGGTGCCGAGTCGATCGGTTCGCCGCTCATCGCGGCCTTCGTCCTCTGCATCGTCGGCGGGCTCGTGTCCGCGTTCGCCTCCACCACAGGCATTCTCGCGGCCCTCGTGCCACTGGCCCTACCGCTCATCGCCGCAGGTGGAGTGCCCGGTTGGGCGCTCATCGCGGCACTGGGCGTGTGCTCGGCCGTCGTCGACGTCTCACCGTTCTCCACCCTCGGTGCCACCGTCGTCGCCACCGCCCCGACCGAGGACAAGCCGCGTCTGACGCGCATCCTCGTGAAGTTCGGCATGTCGATGGTCGTCATCGGGCCCGTCGCCCTGGTCGGCGGCCTCGTCGTGCCCGCAATGCTGTTCTGAGGTTGACTGTCCGCCTTGCGGGCGATGCCCGCGGGATTTCGCAGCGTTGAGCGCTTCGCGAAGACCACTGAGTGGGCGTTTTGGTCGGGTCCAGAGCAACAGAATCCGACCAAAACGCCCACCTATGAGGCCGGCACCGGCGCGAGCCCAGCGCAGGCTCCGGCACCGTCAGCCTGCCCCTCAGCTCAGCGGCTTGAGCAGCAGCACGAACTCCAAATCGTCGACCTTCGGGACACCGAAGCGCTCGTCGCCGTAGGGGAAGGGTTCGACCCCACCGGTGCGCTCGTAGCCTCGGCGCTCGTAGTAGGCGATGAGTTCTTCGCGCTTGTTGATCACGCTCATCCGCATCGCGTGCGCGCCCCAGCGTTCGGACACCCACGCCTCGGCGAGGTTCATCAGCGCCGACCCCACGCCCTTGCCCTGGCCCAGCGGCGAGACCGCGAGCACGCCGAGGTAGGCCTCCCCGTTCTCGGGTTCGCGCAGGTACACGCTGGCCACGGCCCGCCCCTGTCCGTCGCGGACGAGCAGGATCACGGAGTCGGTCTCGGCGTGCATCTCCTCGGCCATCGGGACGTCGAGGCGCTGCCCGCCGAGGATGTCCGCCTCGGTGGTCCAGCCCTGCTTCGAGCCCTCCCCGCGGTAGGCCGAGGACACCAGTTCGACATAGTCGGCGATGTCGGCCTCGGTAAGCTCGGTGACCTCGTACCCGGCCTCATGGAGGATCATTTCGTGCGCATCGACCATGGTGACCGGGGTGGGTGAGGACATGTGACCGACTCCTTCGCGAGCGTTCGACTGGGTTGCCGCCGGGCGAACCCGACCATTGCGTCTTTGTTCATCAGGCTAGTCGGTTTCCCGACTGCAGAACTATAGTGTCAGAGGTCAGGACAGATCGACACCGATCGTCCGCCGCAGTACCGACCATCGCTGCGCCGCCGGGTACCGTCCCAGCGCCGCGGACGCCGCCACAGTGCCGCCGGGCACGGACATTCGAGAGGAATGACATGGACTTCGAGGTCAACGGAGAGACCTTCACCGTCGCCGAGGATGCCGCCGCCCACCGCTTCACCGTCTCCCATGACGGCGCGGTCATCGGCGTCGCGGACTACATCGACCGCGAGGCCGGCCCCGACGACACTGCCGAGGGCACGGTCCGCACCTTCACCCACACCGAGGTCTCCCCCGAATGGGGCGGGCGCGGGCTCGCCGCGAAGCTCGTGCGCTTCGCGCTTGAGACCAGCGCCGAGGCGGGGCTGAAGTTCCGGACGACGTGCTCCTATGTGCACAATTTCCTGCAGAAGAACACGGAGTTCGACGCGAACGTCGCCTGAGGGCGGTATCGCTTTCGCTCCGAACGTCGTCTTCGACGCGCGGTCATCTTCGACGCGCGGTCATCTTCGACGCGCGGCTGTGTCACAGCCGACCGGCAGGTGCCGGCGTCATACCGCCGGCGCTGCAGCTGCACCGGAAGGAGCAGGCGTCGGATCCGTCGGCACTGCAACGCCGATGACTGCCGACACACGATCCTGCCCGGAGACGAAGCGCAGAACGTAGACCGCCCAGGCCGTGACCAGCACGATCACCAGGGCCACGAGCGACCACAGCAGTCCCGGATCACTGACGGCCAGCCGCGGGATATCACGGCCGGGGATGATCGCGGCGAAGATGCCCGCGGTCAGCGCACCCAGGTACGAGCCGACCATCATGAAGATGTGGCGGCGGACCTTGCCGCGGCGAATGGCGATGACGCCGAGGGTCGTGGAGATGAAGGTCCAGATCGCCAACGCGTGGAAGGCGGTGAACGATCCGGTCAGAGAGTAGATGAACATTCCGCTGACGCACACGAAGTACATGAGGATGACCCAGGACCGGCCGATGAAGCGGTGCTTGCGGTCCTTGGTGCGGCGGAGGATCTGAATCGGGCCCAGCAGAACGACACCCGAGGCGGCAATGGCGTGGATGGCTACGAACAATGTGGACATACAGTTAAGATAGTGTCGCTAACCAATAGCGGCAACGTAGATAGTTCGGGCTGTACTCACTATCCGATGCGGCGAAGAGAGGTCTGTGATGAAACTCAGCGCTCTGGCTGCAGCCACGGGGGTCTCCACCGCGAGCATCAAGTACTACATCCATGAGGGACTCCTGCCGCCCGGCCGGAAGAAGAATGCGACCACGGCCGTCTACGACGACTCGCATCTCCACCGGCTCACGCTCATCAGGTGGCTGCGCGATGAGCTGTCCATCCCGATCACCGGCATCGCCGAACTCACCCGGGCCATTGACGATGACTCACTGTCGACGATCGAGCTGATGGGCATCTGTCAGGAACTCGCCCTACGCGGAAACTCCGGGCTTCCCGCCTCGGCGCTGCGTGCTCCGGGATCCGCACCTTATGCCCTCAAGTCGACCACGGGCGATGACATCACAGGCGGCGCCGCGACGCCGCCGGACCGCTTCGACGAGATCGTCGACGAGGCCCTCGACCGCCTCGGCTGGCCGGACGAGGAATCGGCCGCCAGGACTGCGCTGACCCGAGTCCTCGCGATGACAGATGCCGCCGGCTACCGCGTCGACGTCGATTCGGTCGTCGCTCAGTGCCAGGCCATCGCCTCGGTCGCCCGGGACAACATCCGCCCCATCGGCCCCGAACTCAGTCGGGACGAGGTCTGCCTCCGCGTGATCCGCGGAATCACGATGCACAATCGCCAACTGATCGCCACCAGCGCACTCACCCACGCCTCCCTGTCGATCCTGGCACGTCAGCCGCGCGACTGAGGTTCCCGAGCGACGAATTCCGCAGTGTGCGCGGGCCTCATGCCCCCTACACGCGCGGGGCTCAGGCCCCTACACTGAGAGGGCCGCACGCTCGATCGCCGCCGAGGGCCGCCCGAAACGGTTCGTCCTTCGCGCCCAACGACGACGCGGTTCCGCTCTGACGACAACCAAGGAGATCCCGTCGTGGACATCACCCCGATCATCGACACTCTCAACACCGGACTGTTCATCGACGGACAGTGGCGCGAGGCCGAAGGCGGCAAGACCCTCGAAGTTCTCAATCCCGCCACCGGCGAGGTCATCACCACCGTGGCCGACGGCTCGGCCGCCGACGCCGAAGCCGCCATCAAGGCTGCCGGTGACGCCCAGGCCTCATGGGCGGCAACCCCACCGCGCGAGCGCGCCGAGATCCTCCGCCGCGCCTTCGAACTCCTCATCGAACGCGCCGACGACATCGCCGCGGTGATGACCGCGGAGATGGGCAAGCCCTTCGCCGAGTCGAAGGGCGAGGTCACCTATGGTGCCGAGTTCTTCCGCTGGTTCTCCGAGGAGGCCGTGCGCGTCTCCGGCGACTTCATGCAGTCGACCGACGGCAAGAACCGCCTCATGGTCTCCCGCGAACCGGTCGGGCCCTGCATCCTCGTCACCCCGTGGAACTTCCCGCTGGCGATGGGGACCCGCAAGATCGGGCCGGCCATCGCCGCCGGCTGCACCATGGTCTTCAAGCCCGCGAAGCTGACCCCGCTGACCTCGCTCATGCTCGTCGACGTGCTGGACGAGGCGGGGCTGCCCGCAGGTGTGCTCAACATCGTCACTTCGGAGTCGGCTCGCCGCGTCGTCACCCCGTGGATGGAGGCGGGCATCGCCCGCAAGATCACGTTCACCGGCTCGACCGAGGTCGGCGTCAGCCTGCTCAAGCAGGCCGCCGACAATGTCATGAAGACCTCGATGGAGCTGGGCGGCAATGCCCCGTTCGTCGTCTGCGAGGATGCCGATCTCGACAAGGCCGTCACCGGTGCCGTGCTCGCGAAGATGCGCAACGGCGGCGAGGCCTGCACCGCGGCCAACCGCCTGTTCGTCCACTCGGCCGTGGCCGAGGAGTTCTCGACCAAGCTCGCCGAGCGCCTCGGATCGATGCAGGTGGGCAACGGCCTCGATGAAGGCACCGAGGTGGGGCCGCTCGTCGATCAGGATTCCCTGGACAAGGTCGCCGAACTCGTCGACGACGCCGTGGCCAAGGGCGCGAAGGTCCTCACCGGCGGCAAGAGGATCGAAGGCAAGGGCTACTTCTTCGACCCGACCGTCATCACCGAGGTGCCCGCCGACTCCGCGATCCGGACCACCGAGATCTTCGGCCCCGTCGCCCCGATCGTCACCTTCGACACCGACGAGGAGGCCATGGCCCTGGCGAACGAGACCGAGTACGGTCTGGCCGGCTACCTGTTCAGCGAGAACATCGAGCGGGCACTCAGCCTCGCCGAGAAGCTCGAGGTCGGCATGGTCGGCCTCAACACCGGTCTCGTCTCGAACCCGGCGGCACCGTTCGGCGGAGTGAAGATGTCCGGACTCGGCCGCGAGGGCGGACGCGTCGGCATCGACGAGTTCCTCGAGATCAAGTACGTGGCCACACCCCGCGCCTGATCAGACGCGGCCCCTGAGCCAGCCGCTACGGAACCTCGTCGAGCGTGAGCGCCGCTGACTCGAGTCACCAGGAGAGCCGCCGGTCGTGGACATGTCCACGACCGGCGGCTCTCCTACTGTCGCCTCAGTCTCGAATGTACTGTCAGCCCCGTGAACCTGAAATGGGCCGTCAGCCCAGTGAACGCGCCGATCTGTCGGTGCCCGGTGTCGCCGACGCTTGCGCATCGCTCTGCGCCACGTGCCACTGGCGGACGAGGTAGAGGGCGACGGCGATCGAGATGAGGCAGCCACCACCGAGGTACGCCGCTACGAGGTACCACGATCCGTCACCGACGCCGACGAGGAAGGTCGCAATGAACGGCGTGAAGCCCCCGGCGATCGCGCTGGCGAGCTGGTAGCCGACACCCGCACCGCTGTAGCGGAACTCCGGGCTGAACATCTCGGCGAAGAGCGGCTGCTGCACGCTGACGACGGCGTCGTGGGCGATGTTGACCAGCAGGACCGCGAAGATGACGATGGCGACGATGCTGCCGGATTCGAGTGCGAAGAAGAAGGGCACTGCGCTGAGCAGCCCGACGAAGCCGCCGGTCAGGTAGACGCGCAACCGTCCGAATCTGTCGGAGAGGTAGGCGAAGGCCGGGATGGTGACGATGCCGAGACCGCCGACGAGGAGGGTGATGTTGAGCATGACCTGCCTGTCGAGGCCGAGTTCCTCGGTCGAATACGACAGCGCGAACGTCGTGACGATGTACATCGTCAGCAGCTCGATGAACCGCAGCCCGACGATCTGGGCGATCTGAGCGGGGAAGCGTTTGAACGCCTCGAACAGCGGCACTGTGGCGACCTTGTCCTCTTCGGCGTTCTTCACCCGTTCGAGGTACTCCTCGGACTCTTCGACACCGGCCCGGATCCAGAGTCCGATGAGGACGAGCACAGCGCTGAAGATGAAGGGGATGCGCCATCCCCATGCGAGGAAGGCCTCCTGGGAGAAGTTGCCGCTCAGCAGAGCGACGAAGCCGGTGGCCAGGAGCAGACCGAACGAGTACCCCATCTGCACGCCACTGGAGAAGAACGCCCGCAGCTTCGACGGAGCGCTCTCGACGGCCATGAGGGCCGCGCCTCCCCACTCGCCGCCGACGGCGACACCCTGGATGCAGCGCAGCGTCACAAGCAGGGCCGGAGCCACCCACCCGACGGACTGATAGGTGGGCAGCACACCGATGAGGGCGGTGGCGACGCCCATGATCGTCATCGTCCAGATGAGCATGGACTTCCGACCGAGGCGGTCGCCGAAATGGCCGAAGATGATGCCGCCGAGCGGACGGAAGACGAAGCCGACGCCGAAGGTCGCGAAGGCCGCGAGCGTTCCCGCGTGTGCGCTGTAGCCGGGGAAGAAGAGCTCACCGAAGACGAGGGCGGCGACGATCCCGTAGAGGAGGAAGTCGTACCACTCCACCACGGCGCCGATGAACGATCCCACTGCGGCGCGACGTGCCCTTCTGGCTCCTGCCTGGTCACCGGCATTGTGGCTCTCGGCTGCGGACATGCGTGCCTCCTTGCAGGGCTTGAGTGGTCGGCGCACCATCGCGGGTTGACAGCCGGAATCATCGCTGAGAACAGTAGCATGGGGAACCCAGGGCGCCTGATCGGTGTCCGCCGTCGGCCGCGGCCGCACCGTATGCCGCGACCGCACCGCGCCGAGGTGTCCCGGCCCACCGCGCAGAGACACCGGCCCATCGCGCAGAGACAGGAGGGGCTCCGTATGATCCTCCCCGAGGTCCGTGATCCGCGGATGATCACCATTCGCCGAGGCGGCTCCCTCACCGATGACCACCATCGACTTCTCGCCCTGTGGGCCGCCGACTGCGCCGAGCAGGTCCTCCCGTTCTTCACAGCCGTCTGCCCGGAGGATACTCGGCCCGAGCAGGCCATCGCCGCGGCTCGAGCCTGGACGGCCGGTGAGATGCCGATGATAACCGCTCGCGCCGCAGGCGGGCATGCGATGGGCGCGGCCAGGCCGCTCACGGGTCCGGCCCGCTTCGCCGCGTATGCGGCAGGGCAGGCGGCCTGCGTCGGCCACGTCGCCGAGCACGACCTCGGTGCTGCCGCGTATGCGATCAAGGCCGCCCGCGGTCCGAAGCAGTCCGACTTCGCAGCGGGACGGTCAGAACTTCGGTGGCAGCGACAACGGCTCCCGGGCGAGGTCCGTGAGCTCGTCCTCGAGGATCAGCGCCGCCGGAACGCCATCTGCTGGTCGGTCTTCACCGACTGATCGGCACACCCTGCCCCGAAATACTCACCGAAGAACGTGAGTCGTTGAGAACAAGGTGTGCAGCTTCAGTGGTCGATGATACGACGCCTGCCCGGGCTGCGAGTCGAGTGCGCCGCGACCACACCGATGTGGGTCAGTCCCGACCGCGGCGAGGGCCGTCAGCCCCCGCCCACGCCGAAGTGCGTCAGGCCCGTCGGCGGGCCAGCACGTCGTTGACGGCGCCGAGGTCGGCGGCGTTGTTCGTGCGGATCGCCTTGCGTCCGTGTCCGAGCGGCCCTTCTTCGCGGGCGGAGTCGCTGAGCTCCGGACGGTACCCGAGTTCGGCGGCGAACTGAGCGGCGATGTCCTCACGGCTGCGCGCCTCGGTCTCATACGAACTGGCGTCGGCCGCCGTCGCCGAGGGCGCCTGGTGCTCGGCCTCGGGAGCGCCGACGTAGCTGGGGACCGGCAGGGGCGTCGGCGACCATCCGTCACGGGACTTCAGTCGCTGCATGAACGGGTCGTCGACCTTCGGGGCAGCCGCATTCAGTGCCGCATGCACGTCCGCGTCGACGCTGGCCCGGCCGCTCTCCGCCGCGGGGGCATCGGCGTCGAGGTCGGACCCGAGCGAGACCGGAGCCTCTGTCGCGTCCTTCTCAGCGGCCCGGGTCTCGGAGGCCCGGGCCTCGGAAGTCCGGGTCTCGGCGGAGGTCGTCGCCGTCTCGGACGGGTCATCCTCAGCGGAAGGAACGATCGAAGAGTCGGCAGCGTCAGTGGACGGTTCAGCGGCGTCGGCGGCCGCCTCGGCGGAGGCTTCCTCCTTGACGACCGGGATCGGCCCGGTGAGCAGGACTTGGCGGGTTGTGTGTCCCTCGCTGGCTTCCTTGCGGACGCGCACGAGGGGGATCTCACCGGTGTCGGCTTCCTCGCGGGCCTTGGCTTCGGTGCTGTGGGCCATCGCGGCCCGGGCCTGTGCGGCCTTCGTCGATCCGTTCTTCGCCTGCGCTGCGGCCGCGATCCGGGCGGCAGTTCCGCTCGAGGTCGACGCCGAGGCGGCCGACCGTGCCGCGGTGCGGGTGCGTGCCGTCGTCCGATCCGGGGCAGGCTGCTGGGTGGACGGGGCCGCCTGCCGGGCGGACGGTGCCGACTGCTTGGCAACCGGGGCGGGTTGCTCGTCGACCGGCGCGGGCGCCGACGCCTGGGCACCAGCGGCCGCGTGGCTCTGCTGCTTCTTCACCGGCACCGTCTGCGCGGATCGCCGCGGCGACCGGTCGAGCCGGCGCAGCTTCTTCTTCACATCGGCCTTGCGCAGGTTGAGGGTGCGCACGAGGAACAGGGAGACGACCGCGAGGCCGAGGAAGACACCGGCCAACGCGATGTGGACGACCGAGAAGAGTGCGAGCACGCTCGTGACGAGGATGCCGAGCACCGATGCGAGGAACACCAGGGCGAATCCCCTGACCATCGTGTTCAGCGACTTCAGGGACTCCCGCAGGGTCGTTGCTTGCTCAGTCATCGCGTGTTCCTCATCGTCTCCGACGTTCGGATTGGAAATCTGTGGTTCGTCTGCCTTCGGGACACCGTCGCCGAGGTGGCCGCCCCGGCCCGTGCCCGATCCGCCGGCGCCTGGTGCGCCGCCTCGGTCGGCCGGCCCGATCGTCGATAGGGCGCCTGCCGCAGGCGACTGCGCATGCGGCGGATGCTGCTGTGCAGTTCGACCCTGCCCGGCCTGCGGATCACTCTGCCGGCCACCCGATGAGCCGGATCCGCGGGCGGAGTCATTGAACACAGCGTGGACGGCAGGGTGGAGCGTCCGCACATTGCCGACTCCGCTGTGGTTGCCGACCCCGTTCTGCCCGGTGACTCCACCATGACCGGCGACCGCGCCATAGCTGCCGGCTGGATGCTCGGTCGGGTAGGCCGAGTGGGACTCACCGACCGCGATCGGCATGACGTGGAGCTGGGACTCATCGGCCGCCTCGGCGATGGTCGTCGCTTCCGCCTGACCGTCGATGACGGAGAAATCGGGCGTCGACGACAGGCTCAGCTGCGGTGCGGCTTCAGTGCGGGAGACATCCGGCAGCGGCACGGACGGGGTCTTGCGAGGTTTGTCGTGGAAGACCTGGGTGCGCACCGAATGGTCGTGCCCGGGAATCGGGGTTGTCGCGGAGACGACGGCCGCGTTGTCGGGGACCGTGTCGATTTCGGCGCGCGAGAGCTCCGTCGCGGACTTCCGAATCATTGCGGGCACAGCAACGGCGAAGACCACGACGATGGCGATGACGACGATGATGCTGGTGTCCACAATGCCACCCTAAGTTGCAGGCATCGGCGAAGACGTGAGCGCAGGTGGTGTGTCGGTCAAACAGGTGCGAAGTTCACAGAATTCCCAGGTGGTGCGGGCACGTGCCGCGCCGCCGCGCACACCGGCTCAGCTCGCCGCACGCTCAGCTCAGCTCGCTGCTCCTCCGGAGGTGCCGTGCCGATACGCCCCGAGCAGGCCCTGCGGGACGTCTTCGGACAGCAGCGCGAAGGTGCGGTGGTCGCACCACTGTCCGTCGATGTGCATGTATCGGGTGCGCAGCCCTTCGTCGCGGAAGCCGAGCTTGTCGACCACCCGCAGGCTGGCCGTATTCTCGGGGCGGATGTTGATCTCGACGCGGTGGAGGCCGAGGGCGAAGAAGCAGTGGTCGGCGGCCATCGCCACCGCGATCGGGGTGATGCCGCGGCCGGCCACGCGGGAGTCGATCCAGTAGCCGATCTGCCCGGACAGGATGGATCCCCAGCTCAGTCCGGATACGGTGATCTGGCCGCGGAAGTCCCCGCCGACCTCGATGGCGAAGGGCACGGTCTGGCCGCGTTTGGCCTGCCGGTCCTGCATGCGCACCATGGTGCGGAATCCCGGCAGCTCCTGGCCGGGTGCCGGCAGGGTCGCATCCCACGGTCGCAGCCAGTCGCGGTTGAAGCGGCGGACCTCACGCCACGCCTGCTCATCGCGTCGGCGCAGCGGTCGCAGCACGATATCGGACTGTCGATCAGTCAGGATGACGGGCCACACCAGGCGTCCCTGCTCAGTCCAGTGTGGGGACGAAGTCGCGCAGCCATCCCTTGAGATCCTCGCCGAGGTCGTCACGGTCGCACGCGATCTGCACGACGGCCTTGAGGTAGTCGAGCTTGTCGCCGGTGTCATAGCGGGCACCCTTGAACACGACCCCGTAGACGCCGTGACCGTCGGCATCGCCGGCGAGTTCCTGAAGAGCGTCGGTGAGCTGGATTTCGTTGCCGCGACCGGGTTCGGTGGTCTCGAGGACGTCGAAGATCTCTGGGGCGAGCACATAGCGGCCGATGACGGCGAGGTTCGAGGGCGCATCCTCGGTGGCGGGCTTCTCGACCAGGCCGGTGACCTTGACGACCTCGTCATCGGGAGTGGTTTCGACGGCGGCGCAGCCGTAGAGGTGGATGGCCTCGGGCGGGACCTCCATGAGGGCGACGACGCTGCCGCCGGTCTTCTCGGCGACCTCGATCATCTTCGGCAGGATGGGGCTGCGTTCGTCGATGAGGTCATCGCCGAGGAGGACTGCGAAGGGTTCGGCACCGACGTGCTGGCGACCCTTGAGAACGGCGTGGCCGAGGCCCTTCGGATCGCCCTGCCGGACGTAGTGGATGTCGGCGAGTTCGGAGGGGTGGCGCACGGCGGCGAGCTTCTTGTCGTCGCCCTTCTGTGCGAGCGCGGCCTCGAGTCCGTCGACCCGGTCGAAGTGGTCCTCGAGCGGTCGTTTGTTCCGCCCGGTGATCATGAGGACGTCCTGGAGTCCGGCATCGACGGCTTCTTCGACGACGTACTGGATCGCGGGTTTGTCGACGACGGGGAGCATCTCTTTGGGGGTGGCCTTCGTGGCGGGGAGGAACCGAGTTCCGAGGCCGGCGACGGGGATCACGGCCTTGCGAACGGTGCGCTGCACTTCATCACTCATGAAGTCATCTTAACCAATCGGCCCCACCCCGATACTCTGACTGACGTGAACTCATCGACTTCCAAGGCGCAGCTGCGTTCTCATGTCCGTTCCGCTCGCGCAGACCGTGCCCGCGCCGAGGTGGCGCCCGGTTCGATCGCGACCGCGACCGATGGTCGGCCCAGCGTCTCCACCGCCGAGGTGGCGCCCGGTTCCACCGGGTCCGTGTCCGACGCTGCGTGGGTGGTCATTTCCTCCCGCCCGGTGCGTTCCCTGCTCGCCTATGCGTCTCTTTCCGGGGAGCCGGATCTCGACCCCGCCATCGACCGTTTCCTTGCCTCCGGGGGAACAGTGTTCCTGCCGGTCGTCACGGAGGTCGGAGAGCCGCTCGCGTTCGGCGAAGTCACGGGGTCGATGGCCACTGTCGAACCGCAGGGCAAATGGGGCATCCGAGAACCTCGGCGCGATGCGCAGCTCCTCTCTGCGGAAGAGCTGCTGACGGCCGAGCTCGGCCTCGATCTCATCTTCGTCCCGGCCCTCGGGTTCGGCTCCGACGGCGCCCGTTTGGGCAACGGCGGCGGCTTCTACGACCGCACCTTCGGGCCCCACGGTGTGGCACCGCTCGACCGCGGGAACCACGCAGAAGCGGAAAGGAGCCCGAGCGTGGAAAGGGAATCGGCCCCGACCCTATCCGCGCCGCGGGTTGTCGGGGTCTGCTTCGCCTCCGAGCTCGGGCTGACCGGGCTCATCGCCGAGGACTGGGACCTCCGCATACCCGCGGCCATCACCGAGGCCGGCCTGCACACCTTCGATCCCGCCTGACGGTCGACGCCTACTCTCCTTCGCGTCCACCCGCGCATTCTTGACCCTCATATGGTGACTGAGAATGGGGAATCAGCACCCACTCCAACGTGTTGACATGTGGATAACCCTGTGCACATCGCGGACCGGTGCGGCGGCGACGGCTCGGCGTGCACTATAATCTTCTCGTCGAAGAAAGGTCTCGAATGCCCGTTTACTCCTATGCCTGCAAGAGCTGTGGTCACGCCTTTGATATTCATCAGGACTTCAGCGACGACTCGCTCACCGTCTGCCCCGAATGCCAGGGTCGCCTGAAGAAGGTCTTCGGCACTGTGGGCATCAGCTTCAAGGGTTCGGGCTTCTACGCAACCGACTCCCGGTCGTCGACCTCGAGCACCGTCGGCTCCTCGAGTTCCTCGAGTTCCTCGAGTTCCTCGAGTTCCGACTCATCGTCGAAGGACGCCGCCAGCTCCTCCTCAGCGAAGGACTCCTCCGCATCCAGTTCGTCGTCCGGCACCTCGGCGGCGAGCACCCCCGCAGCAGGCTGAGAGCCGCCGCCACTTGAGCGTCGATCGCCTGTGGACAGCGATCAGCATCCACAGGCCCAATCCGCTCCCTTGCCCGACCGGCCCGGCCACACCAGGGTCGTCCCATGGGCATCCTGCAGCGTTTCCGAAGCACGTCGACCACGTGGGCGCGATCGTCTCGCATCCGCCCGCAGCGCATCCTCGCCGCCGTCTGCCTCGCCTGTGCGTGCGCCCTGATCGTCTGGGTGCTCACTCCGAGCGAATCCGGAACCGCCGTGGTCGTAGCGAAAACGGATCTCGCCCCCGGCGCCGAACTCACCTCACAGGACCTTGCCCTCAAGGACTTCCCACCCGACCTGGTGCCCGACAAGGCGTTCACCTCCATCGCCGAGGCGAAGGGTCGACACACCTCGGCGGGGCTGTCGCAGGGGTCGGCTCTGACGGCATCAATCGTGCTCGACCAGCAGGCTCTGCCCGAGGGCAGCCGGGACCTGCTCATGCCGATCCGCCTCGCCGACGACGCCTCGGCCGCCCTCTTGCAACCGGGGCAGAAAATCCGCCTGTTCTCCTCTCTTCCGGACGGCGGGTCCGAAGTCGTCGTCGAAAAGGTGACGATCGCCCGCCTCGTCGATAAACCGGAGGGAATGGCCGCCGAATCAGGTCAGCTTGTATCGGTCATCCTCTCTGCCGAGGACGCCGGACGGGTCGCGGAATTCGCCGGACTGCCGATCAGCTTCGCAATACTGCCTCGTTGACCGAGCCGATATCGGCTCCGAAGGGCTCGCGCCCGAACCTCAGCGACGGTGCGTGTGTCCGAGCTGACCGGCCTGCATCCCTGCTCGCCGTGCGAGTGTCCCCGCTGATCACATACCTGAGACGCTCGATGATGATCGAACCGTGACGAGAATCGCGGAGAAATCTGTCGAGATTGTGTTACTCCTGTGTACCATTGGAACGTAATTGGGTAATTCTCAAGCGCATTTCAGTGAACAAGCACACCGAAAGGGTCTCTCTAATGCTTAAGGGATTCAGAGACTTCATTCTCCAGGGGAATGTCGTCGAACTCGCCACCGCGGTCATCATCGGCGGTGCTTTCACCGCGATCGTCACCGCCTTCTCCGACAAGATCATCAACCCGCTCATCGCCGCTGTCGGCGGTGCGGAGGGCCCGGCCCTTTCGTTCCAGATCAAGCCGGACGTCCCCGAGACGACCATCGACCTGGGTGCGGTCATCACCGCGGCCATCAACTTCCTCATCGTTGCCGCCATCGTCTACTTCATCATCATCGTCCCGATGAACAAGCTCAACGAGCTGCGTAAGCGCGGAGCCCCCGAGGAAGAAGTTCCTCCGACCACCGAGGATCTGCTCGGCGACATCCGCGAGATCCTGCGCAACCAGACCGCTGCCACCGCCGGACCCGCCGAGGGTCCTGCAAGCAGCGGACCGGTCGACCCGAACGAGCCGCCGCGTCACTGATCTCCAGTCGCCCACGGCGAAGGCCCGCTCCCTGCAAGGAGCGGGCCTTCTTCATGTCCGGACCGACTACCGGGCCTATTCGGCACACTGTCCGGGCCGAAACCCGGCCCTATTCGGCACACTGTCCGGGCCGAAACCCGGCCCATCCGGCGCAATGTCGGCGGCTGTTCACGCTCGTTCAAGGCTGAGCGCACATGTCGAACGGTGCGCCTTTCGACATGTGCGCGCCGGCTTGAACGACGATTCCGCCGAGGCTTGGTGCTTCCGACCTGGTCTGACGACCCGTGAAACTGACGACTCGTGAAACTGACGACCCGTGAAACTGACGATCCGTGGACCTGACGGTCAGTGGACCTGACGGTCAGTGGACCGTACGATCAGAGGACCCTAGGACCAGTGCGGAGGCTTCTGCGAGCGGTAGTAATCCTCGCTGAATCCTCCGCCGCCGGACTCGGCCTCGTTGCGCAGAGTGGCCCGATAGCGTCGTTTGGCTGCTTCGAGCCGTGCTCGACGCTCCGCGTCAGCGCTCGCGTCGGAGTCGGTTTCGGTCGCGTCGACGTGAGCTTTCGGCTCGCCGGGATCCGCGGAACCGGCGGCCTCGGCTGCCGGTTCCGCCTCGGACTCACGGTTCCGCTCGACCTCGGGCTCACGATTCTGCTCGACCTCGGACGACCGGCCCCCATCACAGGGAACAGTCTCGTCCGGCTGTTCAGGCATCGTCGTTCTTCGACTCCGTGGCCGATTCGGAACTGCGCTTCTCCGCCTCGTCGGCATCCGACTTCGCCGGCGCCGTCGGCTTCACCTCAGACGTCGCGTTGGTCTTCGCCTCTGCTGCCTTCGCATCAGCCGTCACGTCGGTTGCCGATTCTGCGTCCGTCACGTCCGTCCGGGCCGCCTGTGCGGCGTCACCCGAAGTCGGTTCCGCGCCGGCAACGGGTGCAGACTGCGAGTCCGACCCAGCCGCCTCAGCACCCGGGTCCGACTCATCGGCCGCCTCGGCGACTTGGTCGTTGCTCGCAGTTCGGACGAGCCCGGCGGATCGGAGCTCATCGGCACGGATCTTGCCGGTGTCGAAGGTCGGCAGGATCTCGTCCTCGACGGGACCGGCCGAACCGGACCGCGGGATGAACACCTCGGAGCCGGTGACCTTCTTCGCCTGAGCGTGACGCTCACGATAGCGATCGACCGCGGCCTGCAGCTGCGAGTCTCCGCGCGTCGAGCTGCCCTTCTGGGCCAGCGCCGTACGCAGGAGGTCCTTGATCTCCCCATCGCCGCGCACGACAGCATCGGACTGGATCCAGTCGGTCATCTGGTCGAGGCCGTCGGCGGTGTACTTGTGCATCGGCAGTCCGGGCACGAGCTTAGGGCGGCTGCCCGTGCGTCCGACGACCACCGAGGCGGCGCGTGCGGCATTGAGCACGGCCTGGGGACTCATCGTCTCGACGGTGGAGCGCCAGGCTTCGAAGATCTTCTCGGTCTCCGACTGCGGGTCGACGAACGCATCCGTCGACCACACTCGCATGAACTTCCAACCGCGGCGGGTCAGCTGCTCGGGCAGCACTCGATCGCGCTGGCGCAGGCTGCGCATCGAGGCATATTCGGGCCCGTCACCAGCGACGGCGATGATCATCCCGTGCTCGTCCTCGGTCGAGTTCGCCACGGCCAGATCGATGCCGTTGTAGTGTTCGTGGGCGACGACGCCGAGCTGGAGCAGCCGATCGGCGATATCGCCCATCAGCGGATCGTAGATCTCTCCGTGTGGTCCGGGCTGGCTGACGCCGCCGGCGGCGACCTCTTCGAGCAGCCGCGGCAGCAGGACCGCTCCCCCACTGAGCTTGTGCTGATCGAAGTCCTCGGCCTCGATGCTCGAGACCACGGTCAGCCGCTTCCGGGCACGCGTCATCGTCGCCGCGAGGATCCTCCGCCCGTCAGGTCCCGAGAGCGGACCGAAGTCGTGGATGACCCGGCCGTGGACGGTGCGCCCGTAGCCGAGCGTGAAGATCACGGCATCGCGGGACATCCCCTGAACGCGTTCGGCGTCGGTGACGACGAAGGGCTCCTTCGACGAGTCGCTGAAGAACGCCGCGACATAGGGCAGGTCCTTCATCGCCCGCGAGATCGCGGTGGCCACCCGCTGAGCGTGGTGCGGGGTGAGCGCGACGACGGCCAGGGACTCGCGAGACCGGTTCCGCGCATGCTTGAGCACGAGTTCGACGACGCGCTTGACCTCGGCGTCGGGACTCTCGACCCGGCCGGTTCCGATGTCGGTGGGGCCGCGGCCGTCGGCGACGTAGGAGAATTCGAGGCCGCTGCCCTCGCCCGTGTGCGCCGTCGGCAGCGTCGAGATCGTCGAATCGTAGAAGTGCCGATTGGCCAGGTCGATCAGTCCCACCGGTGAGAGCCGGTAGGAGTTCGACAGCCGCATCCGCGGCAGGAACTCGCCGAGGCGGTCCTGCACCGAGTCCGGATGATTCCCGTCGTCCATCCCGAACCGATCGACCGCGATCGAGAACGGGCGCGGGCCCAGCAGCCGGGAGTCGCCGAGGGAGATGACCTGGCGGGCGCGCGTGATCCCGGGGACGACGTCGGCGACCGAGAGGCGGCCGGCGTCGGCGATGACCACGGCGTCGAAGAGCGGCAGGGCGGAGAACAGTTCGGGCACCGTGTACGGGCTGCCCATCCACACCGGGGCCAGGGTGGTGAGCAGTTCGGGTGCCTGCGTGGAGATCCGCTGCACCGAGGTGTGCTTCGACAGCAGCTCCTGCTTGATGACTCCGGCGGAGATCGGGTCGGCGTCGATGCCGCGCTTCCACGCCTGAGCATGGTTGAAGCGCAGACGAGAGGCACCGGCGGCGACGAAGGCCCGATCGTTCTCGCGGAAGTCCTCGGCCACCTGGTGGAGAGCGGCGCCGTCGTGGCGGCCGATCGCGGGATCTTCGCCTGCCATGGTCTGCAGCACCGACGCCCAGTAGGCGAGGTCGAACTCAGGGCCGACGAGGCTGTCGTCGACCTTGCGACGACGCAGATCGGTTATGAGGTCGCCGAGACCCTCGGCGTCGAGTTCGCGCTGCAGGCGGGAGCGTTCGGGCAGTTCGGCGAGGTTCTCCGAGTCGCTGCCCATCGCCTCGGCGCGGGCCTGGAGCTCCTCGATGAGCATCGAACCGAGGTCACCGCCGTCAGGAGTGCTCTCGAGGATCGGGCTGAGCTTGGCCACGTCGGCTTCGACGCTCTGGAGGATCTCGTCGGCTTCGAGCACGCCGCGCGGGATCTGCGGGCGGCCGTCGTGACCGGCGAGGTCGGTCAGTATCACGCGCTGGGCGCGGACATCGATGAGGGAGGCATGGAGGTCATCGACCTCGGCGCCGGGACGGAGGAATTCCTGGGCGGACTTCTTCAGCCGGCGACGCTGCATCATGCCCATCTCGACGCCGGCATCGGCACGGTACTCGGCGGTGCCGGTGGCGGCGATGAGGTCGTCGAGGCGGTGGTCGTAGATGTCGGGAGCAAAGCTGTCGAGGGTCTTGCGCACGCGCATCAGCACGCGGATGGCGCGCGCCCAGTCGTCGACGTTGCGGCGCGGGTTGAGCTTCGCCTTCTGCAGCACGGGTTCGGTCGCGGCGACGAGGTCCGGGATCGTCCGGCCGATGCGTTCGGCGACGGTGCGTGCGGCTTCGGCCTCTTCGACGGATTTGAGGTCGGCGCCGAACCAGACGGTGTCTTCGACGTCGAGGGTGAAGGCACCGAGGGAGGCGAGTTCGCCGAGCTTGCCGCGCAGGACGCTGCGGCGGTCGTCGCTGGCGCCGAGGATGTCGTCGTCGAAGCGGACCGGGGTCTGCGGAGAGTCATCGCCCGAGGTCAGTTCCGCGAGGTGCTGCATGGTCTCGTAGACGGAGACGTCCCAGGGTTCGCGGCGACGGTGAAGGGACGAGACGTGGTCGGCCAGCGTCGCCCGCTGCTCGTTGAGATCGGACAGCAGCGTCGACAGTTCCGGGCGTTCGGACTTCTCCGCCGAGGCGATGAGGCCGATGAGCTGCTTGCGGATGTGCTCCGAGCCCTCGCGGGTGTCGACGGCGAAGTCGCCCAGCCCCACCTCGCCGAGGCGGGAGGAGAAGTCATCGAGCGCGTCGGAGGTCTGGGCGAGGAAGAGCACGCTCTTGCCGGTGTGGGCCAGGGTGGTCGCGACCGCGACGGCGACCTGGGTGGCCCCGGTTCCGGGCGGAGTGTCGACGACGACGGAATGGCCGGAGACGGCGGCGTCGACGACGGCCTGCTGGTCGCCGTCGACGTCGATGACGAGGAACTCCTCCTGCGGCTTCCGATCGGGAAGCGGAGTGATGGGTTCCTTGAGCGCGGCGGGGACGACGTCTTCGCCGGCGGCCTCAGACTCGGACTCATCGGATGACTCGAACGCACCGGGTGCTTCGGGTTCGGCGTCGGCCTCGGTGGCAACTTCGGTACCCGCGGAGGTATCGGCCTTCGCCTCAGCGGTAGCGGCCTCTGATGCCGATCCGGTCAGCGGTTCATCTGTCAGCGGTTCATCGGTGATGGGAACAGTCGGCTGACCGTATTCCTCTTCATCATCGCCGTGAGCCGAGGACCCAGTGCTCGAAGACTTCTCGTTCGGTGCGGATGCATCCTTGTCGGCTTTGTCCCCGGTGGCGCCTTCGCCACGCGCACCCTCACTGAGCGTGCCGTCGCCGGCCGCTTCCGCAGTCTTCTCAGCGTCTGAGTCAGTCTTCGCATCCACGCCGGCTTCCGCCGCAGTGCTGGGCGTCGGCTCCGCATCGGAGGCCTTGTCGGAGGCCTTGGTTCGCGCGAGCTTGCCCTCATCGACGGGCGACTTCGCTGCCTTCGCCTCGTTCTCTTCTTTCGCGGTGCCGGCCGCAGCGGCCTTCTCCTCGCGAGTGCCTTCTGCCTTCGCATCACGCGACCCTGCCGGCTGCGGCACGTACGAGGGCCCGCCGAGTGCCGCCCGCACATCCTCGTCTCCGGCCAGGGCGCGGAGCACAGGGTGCTGGGTCGGTAGATAGTCGGTGGAGAACGGATTCGCGATGTTCGCGAACGTCGAGATGATCAGACGATGGTTGATCCGCAGGCCGGGCACGTCCTGTGCGAGGTCGCGGAGTCGGTCGAGGGCCGGGCTCGGGTCGAACCCGTGCGGGCCCCCGGTTGCCTCGATCCAGTCGTCGACGGGCACCTCGAGGTCGTATTCCTCGCTGAGGTGGTGGACGAGGGCGGGGTTGATCGTGATCTCGTTGCCGAGCACGATCTCGAAATCCTCGACGCGCGAACCCCGCGGGACCAGCGTGATGTGGCGCATGACCACGGGCGCGTTGAACTTGAACTTCGCATCCTTCTCCGTCCACGAGGCGAAGCCGATCGCGAGATGAGCGGTGCGGATGCCGCGCTCATTGTCGAGCTGCTCGGCCTTTGAGCGGATGGACTTCGCGCGACGCCTGGCGTCGGCGAGGATGTCATGATCGCGGATCAGGCTCGACAGGCGGGTGGCCCGACCGGCGAGCAGCTGCGCCAGCCCGGACGGGTGGGCACCGGAGAGGTCGATGCTGCCATCGCGCGAGTCCCGGAAATGAAGCATGGTGTCGCGACCGCCCAGATGGGCGGCCTGCTTCTTCCACTCGGCAAAGACCTCTCCGAGTTCTGGGAACTGTTCGTCTGCAACGGAATCCGACACAATTCGACCCTAACGAGAATCTGCTCATAATAGGTGCTGGCACACCGTGGAACATTGAGGTTTCTTCTACGCTACACTGGGTGATCGTGGTTGAGGTCGACCACCTGGCCCCCGTAGCTCAGGGGATAGAGCACGGCTCTCCTAAAGCCGGTGTCGGCAGTTCGAATCTGCCCGGGGGCGCAGTTCTGTGTGATCGCGCCCGGCGACGTCCACTCTCCCACCAGGGGAACTTGTGATTTCACCCAAAGGGACGGAACATCGGTGCTGGTGGAGCTGCCAACACTTCTTTCGGCAATTCACTTCGCCGTCCATCCAGCAAGACAATAGTACTTGCTTCCACTATGTTGCCTTGGCGGGAGCGAGTCAGGGTGTTGTCTCTGCGGCTGCGTGGTGTGCAATCACAGCACGCCCGACCTTCGCGAACGCGGCACCGCTTACGTTTCCCTCCACTCTGTGCACGGCACCGAACTGCCTTGGACCAAGCCCACCGATGCCGGTTCCGGTGAGCCGCGCGTCCGAGCGGGTCAGACGATCACCCTCCAGGATCGCGACTACATCGTGACCGACTCCTAGTGCCGAGGACAGACGTCTCCGGCGATGGCCGAGTGTGGGCGGACGAACCGGATCGACTCGTCATCCTCACCTGCTTGCGGCGCTCCTCCGGTCGGTCGACAATATCGTCATCGACGCCACCGTGGATCAATGAACTCTGTCGTAGCGCCCAGGGGAAGGAGATCTCGGCAAGGCCTCCGCAGTCCGCCCCGAGGTACGCACGAACGGTGCCGGACTCGGCGCTGTCGAGTTCACGGTGTCCGATCTCGGTGCATTGCTAGTGTGCAAGTGCTCGGCGACGATACGACATCGCTGAGGGAACTGTACGCATCGCCCCCGCGCAGGGCCCGAGGAAACGGATCCATCCCATGGTCGCTCCAATCAGCACAGTCATCAGCCCTTCGCGCTATGTCCAAGGCAAGGGCGCAATCTCCCGCATCGGAGACTTCATCGCCACGATCGGCTCACGCCCCCTCGTTGTCGTCGACGATGTCGTCTGGGACATCGTGCGAGGTTCGGTCGAAGCAAGTTTCGGCGATGCCGAACTTCCGATCGAGCGCGTCGGCTTCGGCGGCTTCGCCACCCCTGATGCGGTCGACTCACTCGCCGCCACGATCAAGGAGACCGGCTCGGATATCATCGTCGGACTCGGCGGCGGTTCCGCGATCGATGCGGCTAAAGCCGCCGGACATCTCGCCGGTGTACGCTGGGCCAGCGTGCCCACCGCTGCCAGCACAGACGCACCGACGTCTGCCCTGGCGGTCATCTACACCGACGGGGGTGAGTTCCTCGAATACCGCTTCTTCCCCCACAACCCCGATCTGGTGCTCATCGACACCGAACTGATTGCCCATGCCCCGGTGCAGTTCCTCATCGCCGGGATCGGCGACGCCCTGGCCACGTGGGTCGAGGCACGCGCGGCACGCCGGGCACACGCAACCACCATGGCCGGCGGGCTCCAGACGGAGACAAGCGTCGCACTCGCACGGCTGTCCTGGGACATTCTCCATGAGAATGCTCTCCAGGCCATCGAGGCGGTGAAATCCAAAGTGGTGACCCCAGCTTTGGAAAAGGTCGTCGAAGCGAACACACTGCTGTCCGGGCTCGGCTTCGAATCCGGCGGACTCGCCGCCGCTCACGCCATCCACAACGCCCTCACTGCCGCACCCCAGACGCACGGGCTCTCACACGGTCAGAAAGTCAACATCGGCACGCTCGCACAGCTCGTCCTCGAGGGAGCCGCCGCCGAGGAGATCGAGGACTTCGTGGTGTTCACCACGAAGGTCGGTCTGCCGAACACCCTGACCGAGATTGGACTGAGCCCCACTGACGTCAAGGACCTCCGAGCGGTTGCCGAAGCAGCAACGGTCGAGGGTGAGACCATCCACAACATGCCTTTCCCCGTCACTCCGGAACTTGTCGTCGACGCGCTCGTAGCCCTCGAGGGACTGTCTCGCAGCATCAGGGCAGAGCACGATCTGACCGAGCCGGAGTTCTACCGCGCTCACTGAGACACGAATGTGCGGCTCTGAGCAGCGCACATGAAATGGACCTCAAGTCACGCGCGGCGGCTCCGACGTGAACGTCGGAGCCGCCGCTCGAGTCTCTCCCAGTCGAAGCACGGGATCGGCCGCCTCGGCGATTGTCTTCCGGCAGTTCCGCCGGATCACAGGCCAGGTTCTGGGATCTCCCCGTCCTTCCGGCGCTTGTTGTGGTCGCGGGCCACGCGCACGACCATCGTCGGGCACTGCGAGTACGGCAGCACCGACTGCGAGGTCGAACCGAGCAGGAGGCCGGCGAATCCTCCGCGCCCGCGAGAGCCGATGACGAGCACCTCGGCCGTGTCGGAGGCGCGCACGAGCACCTCGGCGGGCTGGCCGTCGAAGAGTGTCCAGGTGACGTCGAGGTCGGGGAACTCCTCGGCCAGGCGCTGCTTGGCGACGACGAGCTTGTCCGCCCCTTCGTTGACGAGACGTTCGAGGTCGGCGGTGCTCGGCAGCCATTCGGGGCCGATGACCGTCGTCGTGATGACGGCGACGATGTGCAGCGGAGATCCGCGGCGCACGGCGAGTCTGGCGGCCTTCCACAGCGCCGGGGATTCGGCGCCGAGCGAGTCGACGCCGACGACGACCTTGCCGTCGAAGCGCAGTCCTTCGATCGCCTCGGCGTCGGGATCGTGCTCCTCGACTTCGACGCCGTCCTGGCGGATCGGGCGGGACGATGTCGGGTGGGCCGGGCGGTCGGCCTGGCTGTCCCAGCAGGAGGGGACGACGACGGTCGGGCAGGCCGAGTGCGCGGGCAGCGCGCTCGAGACCGTGCCGAGCAGCCGTCCGGCGAAGCCGCCCCGGCCGCGGGAGCCGACGACGGTGAGGCAGCCGGTCTTCGATTCGTCGATGAGCACGCCCGCAGCATCACCGATCTCGATGACTGCTTCGACGGGGACGCCGGCGGCCTTGACCTCGGCGGCGGCTTCCTTGAGTGTGTTCGTCACGGCCTGACGGATCGATGAGTCGTCGATGGGCACATAGGAGACATCGATCGCGGCCGCGGCGACGCTCGGGATCGTGTAGGCACCGACGAGGCGGATCGGTCGATCCAGGGAGCGAGCCTCCTGGATCGCCCAGGCCAGGGCATTGCGGCTCGGCGGGGATCCGTCGATGCCGACGATGACGGCTTCCGGCTCACCGGCCGGAGCCGAGTCGGGGTTCTGGGTTCGGTCCTGCTCACTCATGGCAAGCTCCTCAGGTCGGAGAACTCTTCTCTTTCGTCCACCCTAGAACACAATGCGCCCGCGAACTTCGCGTATGTCACATCGTTATCCGAATTCCACCGCAATACGGACAGCACCGTTCCCTATCTGGGACGATGCTGAGCCTTCGAACCTCACAGGACATCAGCGCCCAGCCCGCGCACCCGGGTGATCCGGGCGCATCGAACGGCTGGGCCCTCAGGCGGCGCGGGAGAGTTCGAGGAACGGTCGCCACTTCTCCACGGGCTTGTCGATGCCGCGCATCCACAGCTGCCCGAGGCGGGGTTCCTGCGGGTGCACGTTGAGCTTCCACCCGATCTCGCTCAATGTGCGATTGCCCTTGCGGTTGTTGCATTCGCGGCAGCAGGCGACGAGGTTCTCCCAGCTGTTGACTCCCCCGCGGGAACGCGGCACGACGTGGTCGACTGTCGAGGCGGCCCTGCTGCAGTAGGCACAGCGGTGATTGTCCCGGCGAAGAACGCCGCGACGGGACAGGGAGACGCGACGATTGCTCGGCGGGCGGACGTAGCGGGTGAGCAGGATGACGGAGGGCTGATCGAGACTCATGTGCTCGGATCTCACCGGGATGTCCTCTGCGGCCAGCACTGTCGCCTTGCCCGTCAGCACGAGCACCACGGCGCGTGTGAACGGCACGATCGACAGCGGTTCGTAACCGGCATTCAGCACGAGAGTCTTCATATCTCGCCCCTCATCTTCTTCTCTTCCGGGCCGAAACCGGCTGCCTCGGCCCCAGGGAACACAAAAGGCGCCGTGCTCATGGGCACGACGCCTGGAAAGAGGGCACGGAGACACGTATGTACTCCGCACCAGAGACTGGAGCGGCTATTCGATGTATTCGACTCTGCCCCATCTGCTTTCCTTCAGCTCGGCGGTGTCGATCCATTCGGGTCGACACCGTTCATGGAACTCAATCCTCTCCAGAGTAACGCCGCGGACGGCTGTGACCCAATTCATACACTTCGCGTCACGGAATCTTCGGCCTCCATTCACTTCGCGCGGGCGCGCACGCGAGCGGGCGCGGGAGCGCCAACGCACGTGCGGCTGCGGGGCCCACCTCTTCAGGATCCGAGCCCGAGGTCGCGGGCGAAAGCGGGCGCCCCGCCTCGGCGAGGGAATTCCGGGTACACGAAAGCTCCCCGCCCGACTCGAGGACCGTCGAGTCGAACGGGGAGCTTTCGGTGAAGCTGATCAGAGAACGCGGATGAAGGTGACGTTGCCCATCCAGCTGTAGCTGCGCTTCGAGGTTCCCGAGCTCGGCGAACCTGCGTCGTACATCTGTCCGCCACCGGCGTAGATGCCGACGTGGCCGGGGTGCCAGATGAGGTCGCCCGGCTTGGCCTCGGACTGCGAGACGATCTGGCCTGCGCCCTTCTGGGCACCGGAGGTGCGGGGCAGGTTCACGCCGACGTGGCTGTAGACCCACGAGGTGTAACCGGAGCAGTCCCAGCCGCTCTGGCTGGTTCCGCCCATGACGTAGGGGGTTCCGACGCCCTTGGCGGCCCAGCCGAGGACCTGCTCGGCCTTCGATCCGTCGATGGAGCCGGCGTCTGAGCCGGAATCGCTCTCGCCCGAGTCGGACGAGCCGCTGTTGGCATCCTCGTCGGAGGTGCCGGCGGACTCATCGGAGTCAGCGGTGGAGGTCTGAGTGGGGGTGGGCTTGGGCTTCGGAGCAGCCTCGGCGGTGATGGTCTGGTCAGCGGCGGTGAAGGAGTCGGCCTTCTTCTTCTCGCTCTTCTTGTCCTTGGAGTCGTCACCGATGGTGACGGTCTGGTTCTTGAAGTCGACCTGCTGAGTGGTCTCGGCCTGAGCGGAGACCTCGTTCTGGTCGTCTGCACCCTGGCCTGCGGCGGGCATCACCGCGGCGGTGAGCAGACCACCGCTGGCAGCAACAACGGCTGCGCGACGTCCGAAGACACCAGAGTTGGCATTCAGAAGTTCAGTGAGCTCGGTCAGTGGAGTCTTGACCTTGGCATCTGCGGCGCGGCGGCCATGCTGCTTAGTTGCCACGTTTTCCCTCTCGTACCTATTGGCTTTCCGGGCCAACCGCCACTATCGGTCCTTGGTAACTCACAGCGAGCGTGGCGTGCGGCTCTCGCTGCGAAGTCGTCATTGCGTGAACGACCTCCACAACTGTAACCAATCGGTGACCAATTGTCACGTTTCTGTCACAAGGGCCGGAGGGAACCCGTGATGTTTTCCATAAAAGCCCAGGTCAGAGGCATCAAACCTCTTCAAGATTTCGTAACATTTTCCCGTTATACGACTCGACCCAGGGGGTGGAGAACCACTCCCTGGGTCATAGATCACAGATATTTGTAACGAATCGAGACTCATGTGCCCGCTCCTTCGTTACCGAGGGCGGGCCCATGGCTGCACACGCTGGGTCAGCCGGAGGCAGTTCCGGTCGAAGTCACACGCAGTTCCGGTCTTGTGGGCGGCCCTCCGCGGCTCGCTCAGCGGTGTCTGCTCAGCGGTGTCTTGCTCAGCTGCGGTAGGCGAAGACGTGCGAGGCCGTCTCCAACGGCAGGTCGAGCACGTCCTGAGCGCCCGGCACCTGCACGGTGATGTATTCGCCGTTGCGTGAGATCTCGACTTCGCTGTCCGGCAGGACTCCGGCGACCTGGAACTGCTGGAGCAGGTGGATGTCGACCTGCAGCGGTTCGGCCAGCCAGGCGATCGTCAGCTTCTTCGCCCCGTCGCGTCCGACGGCGGTGGCGAGGTCGACCACCTCGGTGGTCTTCGAGGCCTCTCCCCCGATGACGTCGAGTCCGGGGATCGGGTTGCCGTAGGGGCCCGAGGAGGTGTCGGGCAGGAGGGTGACGAGCTTGCGCTCGACCTGCTCGCTCATCACGTGCTCCCAGCGGCAGGCCTCGTCGTGGACGAGCTCCCATTCGAGCCCGACGACGTCGGAGAGCAGACGCTCGGCCAGACGGTGCTTGCGCATCACATCGGTGGCGATCCGGCGACCTTCGGGGGTGAGCTCGAGGTGACGGTCGTTGCTGACATGAAGGAGCCCGTCGCGTTCCATCCGGGCCACGGTCTGCGACACGGTGGGGCCGGAGTGATCCAGACGCTCGGCGATCCGGGCACGCAATGGCACGATCGACTGTTCTTCGAGCTCGATGATCGATTTGAGGTACATCTCGGTTGTATCAATGAGGTCGTTCACTTCTGACCAGCCACTCCACTCTTCGTCTTCAGGTCGTTCGGACCATTTCAGGCGTTGTCACCATTCGGGCCGTTGCGACCCTGCGCCGACCGCCGCCCAGGCGCTCCTGGTCGCGGCCGTTGCGATCTCTGTCCCAATCCTATCGTGCGTTCAGCGTTTCCCGTGAGTCGAGAGAACGCAGCTGCGCAGAGCCGTTCTCCCAGGCCTTCCGTCTCCGCGCCTCAGCCCTCTCCCAATCGCCGAACGACAGATCATCGACACCGGCTGTCGAGGCGGTCGACCATGCCGTAACGCTTGAAGCGGGTCAAGTATTTCACCACCACGGCGGCGATGTCTGCTGCCGCGGTCCGGCACCGCTCACCCGGCATCGCTCACCCGGCGCTGCACAGGGGCAGAAGCGGCTCTCACGGGTAGAGGCGGGTGGCGGTCCACGCAGTCACGTCGTCGAGGTTCGCGACCTCGTGACTGCCATCGGAGCGGCGGAAGACCCACCGGTCGTGGAACCGGTTCTGCTGGCCCTGCCAGAATTCGATCTCGAAGACACGGACGCGGAATCCGCCCCAGTGGTCAGGACGCGGCACGTCCCTGCCGTCGAACTCGGCCACGGCGGCATCGTATTCGGCCTGCATCTGCTCTCGGCCGACCACCGGCTGAGACTGCTTGGATACGTTCGCGCCGATCTGCGAACCGCGGGGGCGGACGGCGAAGTACGCGTCCGACTCCTCGGGAGCGGCCACCTCGGCGAGGCCGCGGATGCGGACCTGTCGCTCCATGTCCTGCCAGGGGAAGTTCACGGCGATGCGGGGATCGGCGCGCAGCTGCCGGCCCTTCGCGGAGTCGTAGTCGGTGAAGAAGAGGAACCCGCGCTCATCGAGTCCCTTGAGCAGGACGATGCGCGAGCTCGGGCCCCATTCGTCGAGGCTCGACACGGTCATCGCATTCGGTTCGCGGACATGGTCGGCCGCCTCGTCGTACCACTGTCGGAACAGGGTCAGCGGCGCGGTGTCCGGATGATCGAAGATGCTGGAGTCGTAGGACTTCCTGGTCTGCGGGAGGCGATCGACGGGCTCACTCATACCTTCACTCTACGACGCGGGTCTGACACTGGGATATCGGCGATGGCCCGGGCACCCGTCGCCGTGCGCCCGGCGTCCCCGGACCTGCTGCCGTGCCGATCCCTGCCCACGCAGTCGCCGCGTCACATGACGGACCGGCGGCGGGCGCGGGCACGGCCCACCGTAGAATGTCGACCGTGACTGCGACGAATATTACGATCCCAGAGAACCTCCTGCCCGCCGACGGACGCTTCGGGTCCGGCCCGGCCCGCATCCGCCCCGCACAGATCGAGGCGCTGAACGCTGCCGCGACCGAGGTGCTCGGCACCAGCCACCGCCAGGCACCGGTGAAGAACCTCGTCGGACGCATCCGCTCCGGACTGACCGACCTGTTCAGCCTGCCCGAGGGCTACGAGGTGGTGCTCGGCAACGGCGGATCCACCGTGTTCTGGGACGTCGCCGCCTTCGGCCTCGTGCGCAATCGTGCCGCGCATGCGACCTTCGGCGAATTCGGACAGAAATTCGCCAAGGCCACCGACACCGTCCCGCACCTCGAATCCTCGCTCATCCTGAGCGCCGAACCGGGCACCTCGGCGATCCCGACGCCCGAGGCACTGGCCGAGGCCGGCCTCGTCTCCTCCCCCGCCGAGGCGGCCACCGGCGAATCAGCCGCCGACGTCTTCGCATGGCCCCACAATGAGACCTCCACCGGTGTGGCCACGACGATCACCCGCCCGGCGGGGATCGACGACGACGCCCTCGTCGTCATCGACGCGACCTCCGGAGCCGGCGGCCTGACCGTCGACATCGCCGAGACCGACGTCTACTACTTCGCGCCGCAGAAGAACATGGGCTCCGACGGCGGACTGTGGGTGGCCATCCTGTCCCCGCGCGCCATCGCCCGCGCGCAGGAGATCAAGGACTCCGGACGCTGGATCCCGACCTCGCTCGACCTGGTCACCGCGATCGAGAATTCGCGGAAGGACCAGACCTACAACACCCCGGCCGTGGCGACCCTGCTGCTGCTGGCCGAGCAGATCGAATGGATCAACGACAACGGCGGCCTGGACTGGGCGAGCGAGCGGACCCGTGAGTCCTCCGGCCTCGTCTACGACTGGGCGAATGCCGCCGAGGCGGCCCTCCCCTATGTCACGGACCCCGCGGATCGTTCGTCGGTCGTGGCGACCATCGACTTCGACGATTCCGTCGATGCTGCGGCCGTGGCCACGGTACTGCGGGCGAACGGCGTCGTCGACGTCGAGCCCTACCGCAAGCTCGGACGCAATCAGCTGCGCATCGCGACCTTCGTCTCGGTCGACCCGGCCGACGTTCGGGCGCTGCTTGCCTGCATCGACTTCGTCGTCGACGCCCTGAAGTAGGCTTCGGAGGCGCACCGTGACCAGCACCGCGACCGACGCACCAGCACGCACCGTCGACAGTTGCGCCCGCGTCGGCGTCATCGGCAGCGGCATCGCCGGGGCCAGCACCGCTTTCGCTCTCGCCTCCCGCGGCGTCGACGTCACCATCGTCGACGATGCCATGGCCGGGCAGGCGACAGCGGCCAGCGCGGGGATCATCGCACCGTGGGTGTCAACGAGCACGGGTGCCTACTACGAGACGTACGCAGCCGGCGGGAACTTCTATCCGGCGTTCCTCGAACGGCTGAGCGCGCTGGGCATCCCGGATCTCGGCTACCGCCGATCCGGCGCCCTCGTCGTCAACAACGACCCGGATACCCTCGCCGAGGCGGCTGCGACCATCCGTGAGCGCGTCGCGGCCGCCGGGTCCGTCGCGGGCGAGATCCATGACGTCGATGCGGCGGAACTGGCCGAGCTCTTTCCTCCGATCGCTCCGGACATGACCGGATTGCTCATCACCGGAGGCGGACGTGTCGACGGGCGGGTTCTGCGAGATGCGATCCTCACCGGAGCCAGGCAGCATGGCGCCAGGTTCGTCGCCGACTCTGCGCAGGCCATCACCGCACCGGGCAGGGGAACTGAGGGCAGGGGAACATGGTCGGTGCGCATCACCTCGGCGGTGGAGGACTTCGATGCCCTCGTCATCGCAGGTGGGGCGCGGAGTGCTGACATTTTTGACCGGCTCGGTCACCCGGTGGGGATCGCTCCTCAGCGTGGCCAGCTGCTCCATCTGGGGCTGCGCGGTGTCAACACATCGCCGTGGCCGACGATTCATCCGCTCGACCACCACTACATCACGCCATTCGACGGAGGCCGCATCGTCGCGGGAGCCACCAGGGAGGAGGGCGTCGGCTTCGACGTCCGCGCGACGGCGGCCGGCACGAAACAGGTCCTCGACGACGCGCTGCGGATCGCCCCGGGGCTCGCCGAGGCGACCGTCCTCGAGACCCGAGTCGGCGTGCGCCCCATGTCGACGCGCGAGGGGGCGCTGCCCTACGCGGGAGCCGTTCCGGGCGCGGACGGACTGTGGCTGGCTTCGGGGTTCGGTGCCGGTGGACTCACGATGGGTCCGCTCATCGGCGACGGGCTGGCCAGGCTGATACTCGGCGAAGGGGCACCGGAGATCGCCCACCTGGCGCTGTGAGCCGCGGGCCTGAGGCAGCTGCCGACCCTGCCGCAGGGCGCGATACCAGCCGAGGCATCACGCGACTCGCACCGTCAGCGCCATAACCTCCCGTTGCACCGGGGCGTTATGGCGCTGACCGTATGCGTTGACGCTGTTGGTGCGAAGCGGCGCGAACGGTGAGGGATGGTCCGTTCCGCCCCGCCGGAGGGAGCGGGCCACATCCAATCGGAAAAGGCGCCCGCCCAGCCCCACCGGAGCAAGTGCAGCCCCCTACCCGAGGAAGTGGACGAGCAGCCCGATGCCGTAGGTGAGCGCGGCGAGCAGCGCGAGGCAGAATTCGATGCCGGCGCCCAGGCCGATCGCCTTGATCGACTCCCAGCTCGAGGTCCAGGCGGTCGAGGCGTCCTTGAGTCGAGAGTATTCCGCGAGGAACAGCCCGGCAACGAACCCGATCGGCAGTCCGAGCACGGGGATGACGAAGAAGCCGACGATTCCGAGCCCCCCGCCCAGCAGCACCGAAGAGTTGGGCACCTGCATGGATTTGAGCTTCCGACCGGTGAGCACGAGTGACGAACTCATCCCGGCCGCGACGAAGACGGCCACGATGGCGAAGATGATCCAGGCGGCGGGCCCGCCGATGACGATGGCCCAGATGAGCACCGCGATGCCGATGAGGATCGACCCCGGCAGGACGGGCACGATGATGCCCACGCAGCCGACGAGGATCGCCACGCCGACCAGCGCCGAGGTGATGATGTCAGTAGTCACAGGCAGTTCCAATTCCGTCGCCGAGGTGGTCCCCCGAATTCTATTCGACGAACCTCAAGGTCGGCCGAGTTCAGGGACGACCGTGTCCGGGGCCGGCCGCCTTCCACCGTAACGCGCTATTCTCAGGGCCGACCCTGATAGCTGACGTGCAGCCGGATCCGCGACTTCGGGTCGCGGTGGACGCGCAGGTCCTTGGCCAGGATCATCCAGGCCAGCCCGACGCCGAAGGCGATGATCCCCGAGGCGGCTCCCACCGTCAGCGCCATGCGCGGGCCGAAGGTATCGGCGACCCAGCCGGCCAGCGGCGCACCGATCGGGGTGCCGCCCATGACGACGGCGGCATAGATGGCCATCACTCGACCGCGGTAGTTCGGTGCCGTCGTCGTCTGCACATAGGCGTTCGCCGAGGTCATCATCGTCAGCGACGCGAATCCGACGAACACCAGTGAGCCGGCGAAGAGATAGTAGTTGGGCATCAGCGACGCCACCCCGACGGCCAGGCCGAAGCCCCCGGCGGCACCGAAGATGAACCGCAGCCGCGGCTTCTCCCGCCTCGCCGAGGCCAGTGCACCCGTGACCGAGCCGATCGCCATCACCGAGTTGAGCAGGCCGAATCCGCTGGCGTCGCGGCCGAACTCGATCTTCGCCATGGTCGCGGTGTAGATGTTGAAGTTGAAGCCGAAGGTCGCGACGATGAAGAGCACGATCAGGACGATCGTGATGTCCGGTCGCTCGCGCAGGTACCGCAGACCTCCGAGCACCCCGCCCTTGCCCCGTCGTCCCGAGGGGTGCAGCCGGGACTTGTCGAGGCGGAGCAGCACGGTCAGCGTCGCGGCGAATCCGAGGCCGCTGATGAGGAACACCGGACCGGCGCCGATGAGGGCGGTGAGCACACCGGCCACGGCGGGGCCGATCATGCGGGCGCCGTTGAACGACGCCGAGTTGAGGCTGACCGCGTTCGGCAGCAGCTTCTCCCCCACGAGTTCGGAGACGAAGGCCTGCCGGGCCGGATTGTCCAAGGTCGTGAGCATGCCGAGGGTGAACGCGAGCACGTAGACGTGCCAGAGCACGATGGCATCGGTGATGACGAGGGCGAAGAGGATGAGTCCGATGGTTCCCAGCAGGGCCTGAGTGACCATGAGCAGGCGACGTTTGTCGAACTTGTCGACGAGGCTGCCCGCGAACGGGAACATGATCAGCTGGGGTCCCAGCTGGAGGGCCATCGTGATGCCCAGCGCCGAAGCGTTGTTGTTCGTGAGCATGGTCAGGACGATCCAGTCCTGAGCCGTGCGCTGCATCCACGTTCCGGTGTTGGAGATCAGGGCACCGGCGAACCAGTGCCGGTAGTTCGGCTCCGACAGCGACCGGAACGTCTGGGACATCGAGGAGGTCAGCCCTCCTGGAGTTCGAGTTCGCCGGAGTAGTCGTCGACGACGGCCTCGGCCGGTTCATGATTGGGCTTGTGCACGTCGGTCTCCGAATGGGCTCCGCACCCGGATTCGAGTCCGACGACGCGTCCGTCGAACGGCGACCAGGCGTTGGCGCAGACTCCGAACTTCTGCCGCAGAGATCCGGCGATCGGCATGAGGTAGCCGCAGGATCCGCAGTGGGCCGAAGCGCGTGAGGCGAACTCGCCGTCGGGCCCGGCGTCCGAGTCCGCCCACCGACTGGCGGCGGCGGAGAGACCGTCCGAGGACAGGACGCGTTCACGCCCGAGACCGAACTCGAAGTTCTGGATCTGGTCGATGTTGTCCGCCGAGTTGTCCTCGGTCTGCTGGAAGCCCGGCTGCAGGTTCGGATCCCTATCCAGCTTGGGCAGGGTGTCCTTGGGTGTCATGTCCCCGGGTTCGAGGCGTTCTTCCCACGGCACCCATTCGGGCGCGGTCAGCGCATCGGGTCCGGGCAGCAGCGCCGTCTCGCAGACGGTGACCTTCTTCGCCCGCGGGGCGCGGGCGAGCACGGCCACCCAGCGCCAGCCGCGGTAGGTCGGATCGGTGCACACGAAGTAGTGCGTGACCAGACGGGTGCCTTCGGCCACCGTTCCCAGGTGCTCGCCGATCACGGCACTGCCGGCCACCTCGGCGATGGCGGAACGGGCGATGTCGATCGCCGCGGCCAGCTGGGTGTCGAGCACGATCTTCTCGGTGCCCGCACGCTTTTCCGAGCCCGCACGTCCGCGTGAGGACTTCGTCGCCTTCGCCGAGGCGGCCGCCTCGGCGTCGGTCGATGCGGCACTTCCAGCGGCGGACGCTGCGTCGTTGTCGACGGCGGCTGCGGCATCGTTCTCGACCGCACCCGCAGCTTCGCTCTCGACCGCGGACGCTGTGGTCTGCTGGGCCAGCCACTCACTGAACAGCGATGACATCAGGACTCCAAATCGTCGGCTATCGCCCGCAGCAGGCTGGCCACCTTGTTCCCGTGTGTGGGATCCGGGTAGCGGCCGTGCTGCAGTCCGTTGTTGAGGTCATCCAGTACTTTGATGACATCCTCAACCATAACCGCCATGTCCTCGGCGGGGCGTCGCCGGGCCTTGGAGACTTTGCCCGGGGCGCTCAGCGGGCGGGCCTTGAGCACCTGTGCTCCGCGGCGGGAATCGACGACATCGTATTCGAGTCGGGTGCCCTTGGTGACCTCGAGTCCCTCGGGCAGCACTGAGGAGTGGAGGAAGGCCTGGGAGCCGTCCTCGGCGACGACGAAGCCGAATCCCTTGTCGGCATCGAACCATTTCACGCGTCCGGTGGGCATGATGTCCTTTCTTCTGGCGCCCGCCGCTGGGGCGGACCGTGTCTGTGTCCGCCTCGGTGGGCGGCCGTGCTGGTATCCGCCGCTGGGGCGGATGTGTCTGTGTGCGCCACTGTGGGCGGGTAGTGCGTGTCTGCGCCTCGTCAGCGGGTGGTGCATGTTCGCGCCTGGGCGGGCGGGAGGCCGGTTCCCGGGTTTCCCGTGAGGCATCGGGACCGATGGTGAGGGAGTGAGCCGATCTGCTGGAGCGTGCGGCCCGTCCGAGCCCGGCACCCTTTCAGGCCCCCAGTGCCGTCTGGTTCGGGCCTCCGAACCCCTGCGAACCGGTGATCCGCACCCGATCACCGGGTGGCGCGTCACCGACTCGGCGATGCTGCGGGAGTGGGCGGCTGCCTCGGCGAGGGGATCGCTCTGAGCGTCCCGATCACTGTGGGCGGTCTGCTCGGTTCAACCGTACCGATCACTCGGATCGGGCGGTGATCCCGGGGATCATTCCGCTCGCCGAGCCTGCCGATTCGGCGGGAGAAGCAATGGAATCAGCTGGGTCCCACCTCGGTCTGTCTGCGTCTGAGCGCCGCGCGGACCATGGCCACACAGGCCAGGGCGACGGCGATGGGGACGAGGATCATGGGCAGATAGGTGAGGAACGGGCTGGGCGTCATTCCCATCCGGGCCTGGCCGAGCACGCCGATGAGGCCGAGCGCCCCGATGGCTGCGGCGGCAACCGCTGCGACGACTATGACCGTGTCGACTCGATTGGCTGACAATGCGCGTCCTTCCTGAAGTTCGCAGTTCCTGTCTCTCTGCCCCTCCAGTGTACCCCTCGCGATAGACTGAGCGACGATGTCCATGACCTTCAGCCAGTGGCTGTCCCACAGTTCAGATGCCGAGTTCGAGTCCTTCGTCCGGACGCGACGCGACCTCCTCCAACCCGAGTCACCGACGATCGGATCCCTGGCGGCGGCCGCGTCCTCGCGCGTCGGGGTCGCCCGCGGCATCGAGGCGCTTCAGGCTGGCGAGCTCGACGTCTACATTGCGCTGGCCGTGGCCGCCCGCACGAGCCCGGAGATCGCGGTCGGTGACAATGCTCATATCGATCCCGCCCGCGCCGAGGCGACCCTCCCCCGCCTGCGCGACCTCGGCCTGGCCTGGCCGACGTCCGGGTCAGGGGCTGCGTCGGGGTCGGGGTCGGGGTCGGGCGATCATGCTGCCCTGCTCACCGCGCAGCCGGTCTGGCGGATCCAGTCCGAGGCCATCACGCTCCTGCCCACCTCGGCGGCCGATTCCGCACGCACCCGCCCGTGGCAGGTCGATCCGGCCACCGTCGATGCGAGCACCGCGACGATCGGTCAGGCGCTCATCCACAATTCCGAACAGGCTGCCGTCGCCGAGGTGATCTCGTCCCTGCGCGGGCTCGTCGACGAACTCTCCGCAACCCCGATCTCACGGCTGACCAGCGGCGGGATCTCGAAGCGGGATGTCTCCCGGCTCGCCCGCACCCTCGATCTCGGACTCGAGCAGACGATCACTCTGCTGCTGGCCGCGAAGTCACTCCACCTCATCGGAGTGCTCGACGATGCCCTCGACCCGCAGTGGACGGCCGCCGACGATGCCGAGTCCGCGCTCTCGGCCGATCGAGCCGAACTCTGGGCGGCGCTGGTCGGCGCATGGCTGCGCGAGTCCCTCGACGTCACGCAGCTGGCGGCCGGGGCGAGTGAGAACGAACGGCTGACGGTGCTCGCCGCACCGAAGAAGTCCCTGTTCAAGGGGCACGGACAGTCGGTGCCGGCGATGCCGCTGCTGCGCCTGACCGTCCTCGACATCCTTCACGACATCGGTCTCGGTTCGGCCCGTGCGGCAGGGTGGATCCATGCCGAAGTGCTGCGCCGCCACCCCATGATCCAGGCGCACGAGTCCGCGATGACCGATGCGGTGCTCCATGCGTGCGTGAGTCTGGGTCTGGCGACCACTCCCCTGCAGCAGCCCGACCATTTCGGGCCGAGCCGCTTCGGGGTCAGCCTCGCAGCAGGACTGGACGCGGCACTGGTCGAGCACGGGAAGGAGGACCCCTCGATCGCACCGTTGGGAGTGGCCGTCGACGCCCTCGCAGTCCCCGGTGACGTCATCGTCGCGGTGTCCGACGGCCTCGGCGACGAGGTCGACACGGTGCTCATCCAGTCCGATCTCACGGCGGTGGCGACGGGTCCGATCGAACCGCGGGTCCACCACATCCTGCGCATGTACGCCGTCGTCGAGGCCCGCGGACAGGGCACCGTCTACCGCATCGACGCCGAGACGATCGAGGACACCATGCAGTCGGGCGTCAGCGCCGAGGACGCCTTGGCCGAACTCGCCGAGATCAGCGCCGAAGAGCTGCCGTCGACCTTGGACTTCCTCGTGAAGAACACTGCCTCGAAGCTGCGGCGGGTCCGCGTCGCCGGTGCCCGAGCCGTGCTCGTCGTCGACGACCCCGTCGACCTCGATGTCATCCTCTCCGATCAGGCGATGCTGCCGGCCGGGCTCGAGCGCCTGGCGCCGACGGTGGCGATCGCCCAGCTCGGGCCCGAGCGGACGATGCACCTTCTCGAGGCCGGTGACCATCATGCGCTGCTGCATTCGGCGACCGGAACGGTGCGCCGGCGGAAAGTGATCACGCAGTCCGAACCCGAGGTCAATGTGCGTCGGCGTCCGCGCGTCAGTGACGGCCACCTCGGCGAATACATCCGCATCCTCCGCTCGGCCCCGACCGGGGCGCAGGCGATGACGAGCACCGATGAGCCGCTGGGGCATATGGATCGGCTACGCGAGGCCGCCGAGGCGAAGCGGCGGGTGGTCATCCGGATCGCCGACTCGCAGGGCCGCGAGCGCACCATCGAGATGCTGCCGGCCACGCTCAACGCCGGTCGGGTGCGCGGCACGGTCACATCCACGGGAGCCGAAGCATCCCTGTCGATCGCCCGCATCGTCAGCGTCGACCCCTCCTAATTACTACCCGACGGCGGCCCAGCAACCTCGCGCCAGGTTGCTGGGCCGCCGTCGGGTAGCACGGGAGGGAACAATTGGGGCCGGGGACGTGTTGTCCCCTCTGGTGTCGAAGCACCTGTGAAGTGCACTCGTGAAATGGGAGTCTGTATGAATGGTCCGCTGATCGTGCAGTCCGATCGGACTGTGCTGCTGGAGTCAGGGCATCCCCTGGCCGTCGAGGCGGCCGTGGCGATCGCCCCGTTCGCTCAGCTGTCGCGGACCCCCGAGTACATCCACACCTATACGATCACTCCGCTGGGACTGTGGAACGCCCGGGCCAGCGGTCACGACGCCGAATCCGTCGTCGATGTGCTCCTCGAATTCGCGAAGTACCCGGTCCCGCACGAACTGCTCGTCGACATCGTCGACATCATGGACCGCTTCGGCGTCCTCACCCTCATCGACCACCCGATCCACGGACTCACCCTGACCTCCACGGAGACAGGACTGCTCGATGAGCTGGTCGGTCAGCCCGACCTCGTCGGCAAGTTCGGCAAGCGCATCGACGACGAATCCGTCCTCGTCCATCCGTCCGAACGCGGCGAGCTCAAGCATGCGCTGCTGCAGCTGGGCCATCCGGTCTCCGACCATGCCGGCTATGTCGACGGCGAGGCGCATGAGATCGCCCTGTCCGATGACGCCCACGGCGGTCAGTGGCATCTGCGCGATTACCAGAAGCAGGCCATCGACCAGTCCCTGTCCGGTGAGTCCGGAGTCGTCGTGCTGCCCTGCGGGGCGGGCAAGACCGTCGTCGGGGTGGCGACGATGTCGCGGGTGCAGACGACGACGCTCATCCTCGTGACGAACTCGGTCTCGGCGAGGCAGTGGAAGGACGAGATCCTGCGTCGGACCACCCTGACCGAGGACGAGATCGGTGAATACTCAGGGTCGACGAAGGAGATCCGGCCGATCACCATCGCCACCTACCAGGTGCTGACGACTCGCCGGAAGGGCTCCTACCTGCACCTCGAACTCCTCGACGCCAAGGATTGGGGGCTGGTCATCTATGACGAGGTGCACCTGCTGCCGGCTCCGATCTTCCGACTCACCGCAAGCCTGCAGGCCAGGCGCCGGTTGGGTCTGACCGCGACGCTGGTGCGTGAGGACGGCCGTGAGGACGAGGTCTTCTCCCTCATCGGACCCAAGCAGTACGAAGCGCCCTGGAAGGAACTCGAACGGCTCGGTTACATCGCCTCGGCGAGTTGCCACGAGGTGCGGGTGCGCCTCGACGGCGGAACCCGCACAGCCTACGCCCGAGCCGACGGCGAGGACCGATACCGCCTGGCCGCGACCTCGGATGCGAAGCTGCCGATCGTCTCCGAGCTCGTCGCCGACCATCCGGATGCGCAGATCCTCGTCATCGGTCAGTACCTCGACCAGCTCGAAGAGATCGGAGCCGAACTCGGCGCCCCGGTGCTGACCGGTCAGACCCCGGAGTCGGTGCGCCAAGAGCTCTTCCGCGAATTCCGCTCCGGTGAGATCCCTGTGCTCGTGGTCTCGAAGGTCGCGAACTTCTCTGTGGACCTACCGGCCGCCTCGGTGGCGATCCAGGTCTCCGGGGCGTTCGGGTCACGGCAGGAGGAAGCCCAGCGGCTCGGACGGATCCTGCGCCCGAAGGAGGACAAGGGTTCCGCGACGTTCTACACTGTGGTCGCCGCCGACACCGTCGACGAGCACTTCGCCGCGCAGCGCCGCCGCTTCCTCACCGAGCAGGGCTACAGCTACAACATCGAGGTCCGCTGACCCCTCCCTGCTACCCGACGGGCACCCAGATACCTCGCGCCAGGTTGCTGGGCCGCCGTCAGGTAGTAATGAGGGAGGGTTTGGCGTCGGAGCTTACGACGACCTCGCGGCGGGCGACTCGGGCGGCCAGGCGGGCCTCGCCCCACTTGATGAAGCCGACGCCGCCGAGGATGAACACTCCGCCGAAGAGCTGGATCGGTGCGGGCATCTCGAAGAGCACGAGCCAGGCGACGATGACCGAGAACGGGACCTCGATGAGGTTGACGAAGGACCCGACGGTCGCCCCGACATAGCGCAGACCGAGGATGCCGGTGATGTAGGCGCCGACGGTGAAGACGACGATCATCGCCATCGGCACGATCCACGACATCGACACTCCGCCGAAGTCCACATCAGAGGCCACCGCACCCCACGGCATGACGCCGACGAGCACGATGAGCGACATCGCCAGCGCCCCGATGCCCATTCCCAGGCCGGTCAGCGCGACCGGCGGGATCGTGATCGTGTCCTTCGCCGAGACGAGGAAGTAGCTGGCCAGGCACACCGCTGCGGCCATCGCCATGACCGCGCCGAAGATGCTGATCGACGATCCGCGCAGGTTGAGCACGAGCATGAGTCCGATCATCGAGACCACGACCCCGATGAAGGTCACCGTCGCCGGTCGGGTCCGCGTGCGCGCCCAGATCCAGAACACGATGAGCATCGGTGCGGTCATCTCGAGCAGCAGTGCCACGGCCACGGTGAGGTGTTCGACGGCGACGAAGTAGAACCCCTGCACGCCGGCCATCGAGACCAGCCCGTAGGTGACGACGGTGCGCCAATGCGTGAGGACCTCGCCCCAGCGTCCGTGCAGTGCGATGAGCGTGGGGATGAGCAGGAGCACCGCCGACCCGGCCAGTCGGATGAGCACGACCGCGCCCGGCGTCCACCCGATCGCGTACATCGTCTTCGCGATCGGCCCCGACACCGCGAAGAAGAACGCGGAGGCAAGAGTGAGCAGGAACCCCAAAACGACGGTGCGACTCATGACTGACCTCCTGAAGTGGTGAAACGCGGGTGGATTGGCCGGCGGATGATCCCCGCCGAGGTGGTTGCCGGCAGAGGTGATCCCCTCGCCGAGGCGGCCCGACGCAGGTGATTCCCCTGGCCGAGCAGTTTCAGTATCGACTCTGGATTTGAAATGAGTCAAGTGCATTTTGGTGCTTACATTCGTGTGGCAGAATGGTTCCCGCCATGGCCTTCATCTACGACATTCGCGCAAACCTGACGATGCTCGTCGACCTCCTCAACACCTCCGAGGACGTCGCGACCGATGGTGATGAACTGACGACGGCCGCAAAACTCCGCGAGTTCGCGGCCCGGCACGACTTCTCCGGCCCGCTGACGGCCACGAAAAGCGACGTCGCAGAGACCCTGCGACTACGCGAACGATTCGCCACTGCGCTCGATGCGAGCATCCTCGCCGAGACCGCAGACGAGGTCGAAACGGCCACCTCGGCGGTCGTCGACGAGATCAATCTCACACTCAGCGACTCCGGTTCTGTGCCGCAATTGGTCAAACACGACCATTGGGACTGGCACCTGCACGCCACGGGCGCCCAGGCGAGCCTCGCCGATCGCGTGGCCGCGGATGTCGCACTCGTCCTCATCGACCTCATCCGTTCCGGCGACCTCGACCGTCTCGGCCGGTGCGCGGCCGACGACTGCCGGGCCTACCTCGCCGACTTCAGTCGCAATCGCTCGAAGCGCTTCTGCGATACCGGCGGCTGCGCCAACCGCACCCATGTCGCGGCTTTCCGCGCCCGCCATTCCGAGACCGACTGAGGAATCCCGGTCATGTCCCTGCAGCCCCTGCGCATATCCCCTGGTCGCAAGTTCGCCGCCGGACTAGCCGGCATCTTCACCATGTCGGTCACGCTGACGGTCGGCTTCCTCATCACCAGCCTCACCCTCATCTCCGGCGACCCCGGAGAACCGACGAGCGAGAAGCTCTTCTTCATCGCCCTCGCCGTGCTTGCAGCCATCATCTCCGTCGTCGTCTGCCACCTGCTCATGCGCGCAGCGCTCGGCCGCCGTCGCACCGGCGGCAGCCTCACGCGCTTCTTCCGCTATCAGCTGGCAGCCCTCGGCTGCGGCGGCGGTCTTGCCCTCGGCTTCCTTCCCGCGATGACCGAAGCAGCACCTGCCTGGTGGCTGGTTTCAATTGCGGCCGGAGTCGGACTCATCGCCGTCTGTCTGCTCGCCTTCCGCAAGGCCCGCTACCCGATCCTCGACCACCCGCCGCATCCCATCATCGGTCTGGCGGAAGGCAGCGTCGTCGACTATTGGTCGGGAACCTCCGCCCGGGCACCGAGTCTGGCCGTGATTCATTTCGTCGATACCCGGGGCCGCGATCGCTGGGTCCGCCACCTCGTCCAGCAGAGCCCGTCGATGCAGGGCACGATCGGCCAAGTCACCTACGACCGACACCGGCCCGATCGGGTCCTGCGCTTCGCCGTGACACACCAACTCCTCGACCGTCGCCCACCCCAGCGCCTCTGAGCGGAACTCGCCCACGCACGGCCACCTCGGCGACTATTCCTGAACCCAACCTGACCGCAAGCGCATTTTTCCCTGAAATCAGCCCTCCGTTCCTGAGAGCGAATGCGCCGAATCGGACCCCAAACGACTTTCCTGAGAGTTTTACAGTGATGCAGCTCACATTGGCATTCAGCTGACTTGCAGTCCACTCCCAGAAATGGCGCCCAGACTGGAGCCATGACTACAGCACAGAACGACTCCGACATCGAAGCCACCCTGCTCGTTGTCGATGATGAGCCCAACATCCGCGAACTCCTGTCCACCAGCCTCCGCTTCGCCGGCTTCGACGTCGTCTCGGCCGCGAACGGCGCCGAGGCGCTGCGTCTGGCCGAACAGACCGACGTCGACCTCCTCGTCCTCGACGTCATGCTGCCCGACATGGACGGCTTCACCGTCACCCGCCGTCTGCGTCAGATCGGCATGAACGCTCCGGTCGTGTTCCTCACTGCCCGGGATGATACCTCGGACAAGATCACCGGACTGACCGTCGGCGGCGATGACTATGTGACGAAGCCCTTCAGCCTCGAAGAGGTCGTCGCCCGCATCCGCGCCGTCCTCCGCCGCACGCACAGCCTCGAGGACGAGGAGAACGCCGTCATCGTGGCGGGCGACCTCGAACTCGACGACGACACGCACGAGGTCCGCCGCTCCGGCATCCTCATCGACCTCTCCCCCACCGAGTTCAAGCTGCTGCGCTACCTCATGCTCAACACCAACCGGGTGCTGTCGAAGTCGCAGATCCTCGACCACGTGTGGGAATACGATTTCGGCGGCGACACCGGCATCGTCGAGTCCTATATCTCCTACCTGCGTCGCAAGATCGACGTCACCCCGGAGACGGACGCCGCCGGCCACCCCGTCGAGATGGAGTGGACTCCGATGATCCAGACCAAGCGCGGGGTCGGCTACATGCTGCGCACACCGGAATCCAAGTAGTCGTCCAAGCAAGGGCGATAGATTACCTACGTGGCAAAAGAATCCCGTCCCTCCCGCCCCGGCTTCTGGGAAGAATGGTCACTGACCACCAAGTTGCTGGCCATCATGATGCTCCTCATGCTGCTCGTCCTCACGGGGACGAGCGCATGGGTGTTGGAGAACCTTCGCGACAGTCTCGTCCAACGCACCGATGAGCGCCTCATCAGTGCGTCCGAGACCTTGGCCAAGCAGGCCTACCGTGATGTGTTCCAGCCCGCCGAGCTCCAGTCCGGGGACGATTCCGACGCCGAGGATGCTCCGTCGTCGACGACGATCGATTCGAATTCCTGGGACCAGCTCAAGAGCCTGCTGCCCGGGGGCTTCTATGTGCAGTTCTACAACACCGACGGGGAACCGATCCGCGACCCCGTCGCCCCGGAGCCGGAGAACCAACCGATCCTGCCGAAGGTCGATGAGAAGGAAGTCTATGCCCGCGGCGGCGAACCCTTCACCGTAGCCGGCACGAGCTCCCAGTGGCGTGCCCGGGCGATGAAGGTGAAGAACACCGACGTACTCGTGTCCATTGCGGTGCCCTTCGACCGCGAGGTCGACAACATCAACGAACGCGCCCGCAACACGATGATCGGCATCGGCCTGCTGGCCCTGGCGATGGTCGCGGGCGTCGGCTACTGGGCGATCAACAACACTTTCAGGCCCCTGCGCGACATTGAGAAGACTGCCTCCCGGATCGCCGCCGGCGACCTGTCCCAACGCGTACCCAGCTATCCGCGCAACACCGAACTCGGGCGGCTGTCGGCGGCTCTGAACACCATGCTCGGACGCATCGAGGACTCCTTCGACGGTCAGACGAGGTCGGAGAAGCGCATCCGCCAGTTCGTCTCCGACGCCTCGCACGAGCTGCGCACCCCGCTGGTGACGATCCGCGGCTATGCCGAGCTCTACCGGCAGGGTGCGATCACGAAGGAAGCGGATATCGGCAACGCCATGGAGCGGATGGAGTCCGAGGCCAAGCGCATGGGGGTACTCGTCGACGACCTCGTCGTGCTCGCCCGACTCGACGAACAGCGTCCCGCCGAGATCGGCCCGATCGACCTGCACAAGGTCGTCCGCGATGCCGCCGCCGATGCTGCGGCTCAGGCCCCTGATCGCGACATCAGCTTCATCGGGCTCGACGGCGAGGACGCCGCGCCGGTGCCGATGATCCGCGGATCCGAATCGAAGATCCGCCAAGTCATCGTCAACCTCGCCGGCAACGCCGTGCGCCACACCCCCGAGAACACGGCGATCGAATTCGCCGTCGGCGTCGTCGGAGTGCCCGAGAATCCTGGTGCCGATTCCGCGGACTCCGGTGAGGGCAGCGATCCTCAAGCGAAGGGGCAGAACGGGCGCAGCGGAGCGAAGAACGGCGCGAAGGAGAAGAGCCGTGAGCGCGGTTTCGTCACCGGTGGCGTCCGCATCTTCCGCCGAGGTGACTCCGCCGGGAACGATCAGGCCGACGCTCAGGAGCCGGCCGGCATCGTCCCCGACGTGACCGCGGCAGGTTCGATCACGGTCGATGATTCCCTGCGCGGGTTCCCCAATGGTCGTGTCCGTTTCGAGGTCAGGGACCACGGCGACGGCATCGACCCCGAGGTGGTGCCGCGGATCTTCGAGCGCTTCTACCGTCTCGATGTCTCCCGGACCAGGGATACCGGCGGATCCGGGCTGGGTCTGTCGATCGTCAAGGCGATCGTGGAGAATCACCACGGCGCGATCTCCGTACACGAAACCGAGGGCGGCGGTGCGACGTTCCGCATCGATCTGCCCATCTCCGAAACCGCCGAGACCGCTGCGGACACACGAAAGGACGAGCGATGAGCGACAACAGCAACCCCCAGGACCCGGGTGAGACGTCCCGCGGTCGAGGACGGCACGGAGACGACGACCACCGCACGTTCCCGAATCAGGAGGACGGCCGAGACGCCTCGGCGACGGGCTCTGGTTCGTCTGACGAGGGCCGCGATTCCTCGGCTGAGGGCCGCGACTCCTCGACCGCGGGTCGTCGCGGTCCGACGGGCGGGGGCTATCGCAGCCAATCCCCGGAGGTTCCGCGCACCTTCCCCACCGCCTCACGTCCGCAGTCGAACGGGCCGGCTCGCGTCAGCCCGCCTGTCGCACCACCAGAACGACGTCCCGACGCCGCCTCGTCGGCGCAGTACGGATACCCGCGCCAGGAGAGCCAGTCCGCCTCCGGACAGCCCACTCGGGCACAGAACCCTGTGGACGGTTCCGCCCGACCCGGCGGTCAGCAGGGTCAGTTCAGTCATCAGGGTCAACCGAATCAGTCGGGTCAGACCGGTCAGCCAAATCAGCCGAGCGGCCAGCAGCCGGTCAGCCAGCAGCCGGGTTGGCCTGGGCAGCAGCAGACGCAACCGCAGCAGGCACAGTCGCAGGCGGGCGGAACTCGAGAGCGCCAGTCGCAGCAGGGTCAGCCGCAGCAGGGTCAGCCGCAGCAGCCCTCGCCGTATCAGTCGAGTGGTCAGCAGAGAGACGCCCAATCCGCCGCTTCTCCTTATGCCGGCGGTTCACAGTACCCCGGAGCAGCACAGCAGCCCGGTGGTTCGCAGTCCCACACCGCCGCGAGCGCTGGTGCCGCCGGAGCAGCAGGCGCTGCAGGAGCGGGAGCCGGATACGGCTACGCGAATTCGTCCTATGCCTCACCGGGTGCCCAACAAGCTGGCACTCAGCAGCCTGGTACTCAGCAGCCGAGTGTTCAGCAGCCTGGCCCCGGCTCTCAGCAGATGTACGCCACTGGCTCCTCTCCTTCGGGCATCGGCTCGCAGCCCACTGCAGTGGGATCCCAGACAGGTCCCGGCGGTTCCGGAGCACTCGGCGGCCCGGGCGTTCCCGGAGAACCGGGGACCTTCGGCGCACCGGGTTACGGTCCCTACGGATCCGAACAGCCGCCTCGGCGGGGGAAGAAGGGCCCCGGCTGGGGAGCGACGATTGCGATCGCGGCCATTGCCGCCCTCCTCGGCGGTGGGCTCGCCTTCGGCGGGAACTATGCGATGTCGGCGCTGCAGGGCGAAGAGCCGCGCAAGGTCGCCGAGCAGACGATCGAGACTCCGGACTGGACTCAGGTCGCGAAGAACACCTCGGGGAGTGTGATGTCGATCCAGGTCGGCACCAACGGCCAGGTCCAGGGCCTGGGCTCGGGTGCTCTCTATGACGATCAGGGCCACGTCATCACGAACAACCACGTCGTCGCACCCGCTGACACTCCCGGCGGTGAGATCTCCGTGACCATGAAGAACGGCGAGACGACGAAGGCCGAGATCGTCGGCCGCGACCCGTCCACGGACATCGCCATCATCAAGATCGAGCAGGTCCCCGACGAGGTCAAGCCGCTGACCGTGGGCGATTCGAAGAAGCTCACGGTGGGCGACCCGGTGATGGCATTGGGCAACCCGCTGGGACTGGCCGACTCCGTGACCACGGGCATCGTCTCCGCACTCGACCGGCCGGTGTCCACGGAGAACATCGGCGAGGACGCGAGCTCACAGGAGAAGGAGCTGACGATCACGAACGCCATCCAGACCGATGCGGCGATCAATCCGGGCAACTCCGGTGGCCCGCTCGTCAACGGCAACGGCGAGTTCATCGGCGTCAACTCGGCCGCCGCCTCGCTCAGCCAGGCCGGAGAGGGCGAACAGTCCGGCTCGATCGGCATCGGCTTCGCGATACCTGCCAACCAAGCAGTGATGATCGCCGATCAGCTCATCGCCAACGGCAAGGCCCTGCACCCGTTCCTCGGCATCACGCTCACGGACGGGCACATCAACAACGGGGGCATCAGCCAGGGCAGCGCGAAAGTGCAGTCGGTCCAGGGCGGTTCGCCTGCCGCCAAGGCCGGCATCAAGGACGGCGATGACATCGTCGCCGTGGGTGGGACCAAGGTGAACAACGCAATTGCGCTGCGCGCCCTCGTCCGGGCTCAGCCGGTGAACAAACCCGTCGAGGTCACCGTGGTGCGCGGCGGACAGGAGCAGAAGGTCGACGTCACGCTCGTGCTGAAATAGGCACGCGGTGACTCGAACGTTCGAGCCTGGGGACGCAGCCTTGACTCGAACGCACAGAGGGTGTGGACAGCCGAACGCTGTCCACACCCTTTTTCTCTGCCCTTGTGTCGATTCCGTGCAGACTCCGAGACTGGTGCCATCCCACCCGACCGCGGCGGGAGGTTTCCGACGAACAGGAGTGATCATGAGTTTCGAAGTCGACGCCGAACGCGTCCAGTCCGCCGCCAGCACCGCAGCCGGAACATCACGCAATCTCGTCTCCGAGTCCGACACGATGATGCGCAACCTGCTGGCACTGCAGGAATGCTGGCGCGGAGCCGCAGCACAGAACTTCCAGGCCGTGATCAACCAGTGGAAGGATGCGCAGAAGCAGCTCATCGAATCCCTCGACTCGGTCCACGGAGCACTGACGACCGCGGCCCGTCAGTACACCGAGGTCGAAACCGCGAACTCGCGTCTCTTCGCACCCTGACGGGCAATCGTCGATCTCTTCGTTCTCGTACCCGGCGTCTGGCAAACTATCAGCCTTTCTCAGTAGACTGAAGAGCGATAGTTCGCGGCGGTGTTGGCCGAGAATCTCCGGACCGGAGTGGATCGGGTTGGCAGCGTCGGGTCAAACCAATGCAGGAGTCGACTACGGATGAGTATCTTCCAACGGATCGCGACGATCTTCGGTGCCAAGGCCAACAAGGCTCTGGACAAGGCCGAGAACCCCAACGAAACCCTTGACTATTCGTACCAGAAGCAGCTCGAGCTGCTGCAGAAGGTCCGCCGCGGTGTTGCCGATGTCGCCACCAGTCGCAAGCGTCTCGAGCTGCAGATCAACCAGCTCGAACAGCAACAGAACAAGCTGTCCGGTCAGGCGCAGAAGGCCATGGAGATCGGCCGTGAGGACCTCGCTCGCGAAGCACTGACGCGCAAGTCCGGGCTCACCCAGCAGATCACCGATCTCCAGAGCCAGCACGAGGGCCTGCAGGGCGAAGAGCAGAAGCTCACCCTCGCATCGCAGCGCCTGCAGGCCAAGGTCGACGCCTTCCGCACGAAGAAGGAGACCCTCAAGGCCACCTACAACGCTGCTGACGCACAGACCAAGATCGGCGAAGCGTTCTCGGGTATCTCCGAAGAGCTCGGCGATGTCGGAATGGCCGTCCAGCGTGCCGAGGACAAGACCGCGTCTCTGCAGGCACGTGCCGGCGCTGTCGACGAACTGCTCGCCTCCGGTGCCCTCGACGATGTCACGGGCACCCAGAAGGACGACATCACCGCACAGCTCGATTCTCTCTCCAGCGACAACGACGTGGAGATGGAACTGCAGCGGATGCGTGAGTCCCTGCCGGTCGGCTCCGAGAAGCAGGATCAGAAGTCGCTCGAAGGTGAGGATCAGCAATGATCATCCGCATCATGGGCGAAGGACAGTTCGACGTCGCCCACGTCGACCAGGACCTGCTGCAGAAGTACGACAATCAGGTCGAGGATGCCGTGAACGCCGGGAACGAAGAAGCCGCCCGCACCGCGCTCAATGCGCTGCACGACTACGTCACGGCCAATGGCCAGCCGGTCGCCGACGATTACCTCGGTTCCTCCGATGTGGTCATCCCGTTCGTCGATGCCACCTTGGCCGAGATCGCCGAGCTGCTCACGGGCGAGGGCTTCATCCCGGACCCGGCCTGAAACCGAATACCGCAATGATCAACCCGGCCCATTGTCTTCGCTTGAGACGGTGGGCCGGTTCTGCCATACCCAGAGAGGAACGACGATGAAGAATCGCTTCGTCAAAGACAACGGACTGACCATGCGGATGGGATGGACGATCTTCCTCAACGGGCTCATCTACGTCATCCTCATCCTCGCGATCTGGTGGATCTTCGGTCAGAACATCCCCGGCGTGATCTTCGCCGTCGTCGTCAGTGCCGGTGCGTTCTTCTTCCAGTGGTACTTCTCCGACAAGATCGCCATGCGGGCCATGGGCGGTCGTGAGGTGTCACCCGAGGAGGCACCGGAGCTGCACACGATCGTCGACCGCCTCTGCCAGCTGGCCGACTCGACGAAGCCGCGTGTAGCGGTGTCGAATTCCTCGATCCCCAACGCCTTCGCCACCGGCCGCTCCCCCGAACGCTCGGTGGTGTGCGTGACCCGCGGTCTGCTCGAAAAGCTCGATCGTGACGAGGTCGAGGTCGTCCTCGCTCACGAACTCTCCCACGTCGCGCACCGCGACGTGACCGTGATGACTGTCGCCGGAGTCACCGGTGTGGTCGCTGCTTTGATGATGCGCGCCGGCTACTACATGAGCTTCGGGCGGTCGAACAACAATAACAACGGCATCCCGATCCAGCTGCTGTTCATCCTCGTCGGAGCCGTCGTCTACGGGCTGTCATTCGTCCTCATCCGAGCACTGTCACGGTATCGTGAGCTCGCCGCCGACCGTGCCGCAGCGATCCTCACCGGTGCACCCTCGACGCTGGCCTCGGCGCTGACGAAGCTCAGCGGGGACATGAGCAAGATCCCGGAGAAGGATCTGCGCTCATCCGCCTCGGCGAACCATCTGGCCCTCATCCCGGCCATCAGCGGCAAGGCCGCCTTCGGTCAGCTCTTCTCCACCCACCCCTCGCTCGAGAAGCGGCTGGATCAGCTGGCGAAGATCTCCGCCCAGCTCTCACGCCCCGAGTGACCGGTCACGGTCGCAGCGCACTCGAGAACGCGCCGCTGTCTGCCCCCGCTCACCCCACAGCACCACCTGACTAGGAGTTCCATGGGTTTCTTCGACGCACTGCTCGGCCGCACCAAACCGAAGCGGGCCAACCTCGACGACCTCTTCGCCCTGCCGCCCGCCGCACTGACCCTGCAGGCGGCCACCGGCTTCACCCCGACCGGAGTCGGCGCCGTCGCCTTCCGCCAGGTCGAAGGGGCCGCCTTTCAGTCGGCCGAGTCCGAGAGTGTCGCCCTCATCAGCTCCGACCCGTCCGCCTCGGTGCGGCAGGAGAACGACGGCTACGGATTCACCTGGCAGGTCGTCGCCGATGCGGACGCCGAGGTGGTCAACCTCGTCACGAACATCCACGCCGTGAACTCGGCGCTGGTCAACCAGGGCTTCGACACGATGCTGCTGTGCACCACCGTGTACTTCGTCCACCCCGACGGTCGGCGCATGGCACTGGTCTACCAGTACAAGCGCGGCACCTTCTACCCGTTCGTACAGTCCGGCCCGAAGCAGCGGGACAATCCGCTCGAGATCCAGGTCAAGGGCGTCCTCTCCGGTGAGTTGCCGTTCGAAGAAGACACGTCGAACTGGTCGGCCCTGTGGGATGCTCCGGGTATGAACGACACCCCGGGAGCGTCCGAACTCCGTTAAGCGGCCGAGAACACACACGGCAAGCCGAACCAAAACAGTGGAGGGTGTCCCCCCCCCCGCGGGGACACCCTCCTTGTTGTTGCTCTCAGCTCTCAGTCCTGTTCGGCGCCCACTTCGAAGGCTTCGCCGAGAGCTTCGATGCGGTCGCCGGGACGGATCGTCGCACCTCGGCGGGTTTCGACTTCCCCGTTGACGGTGACTTCACCGTCGGCGATCATGTCCTTGGCCATGGCACCGTGTTCGGCCACACCGTGGAGTTTGAGCAGCTGACCGAGCTTGATCGACTCGCCGCGGATCTCGATCGTCTCCATCAGAAGAGGTCTCCGAGGTCGAATCCGCCGCCGTCGCCGCCGCCGAAGAGTCCGCCGCCGTCTCCTCCGTCGCCGCCGAAGAAGCCGCCGTCGCCACCCATGTCGCCACCGGCGTCTCCGCCGCCAGCATCGCCCATGTCACCGCCGTAGGCACCGTCCCAGCCGCCGCCCATCCCGCCGAACATCATGGCACCCATGAGGACGCCGGGAAGCAGGCCGGAGCCGGCGTAGGAGTTGAAGTAGCCGCGGTTGTACTCGGCGTAGGCAGGGCCGGCCTCCCAATAGGCACGACGCGTGTGTCCGTCAGCCGTGACGACCTTGCGCACCATGGGATCGGCGCCGACGGCCACGCGTTCGGCATCGGCAGCGCACACGGGTACGGGGCGCAGCTGACCGCCGGCAGGGGCCCAGTCGATGTCCTCGACCGAGGGTCCGTGCTGCGGGTTGAAGAAGCAGGGCGGACGGCGCACGGGAAGCGGCTTGCCTTCGACGCGGGCGCGCACGCACTTCGCGGCGTAGCGCCCGTCTTCGAGCGCCTCGGTGACGTGACGGATGTCAGCGGGTTCGGAGACCTTCTCAAGAGTCTCCTTGGCGATGTCGTAGGAGTCCAGCGCCTGCTTGTAGTCCTGCGCTCCACCGGTGTCGAGATCCACACCTGATGTGATGATGTCGAGTTCGGCGACTTCTTCGCCGAACGATGTGACATCCTCCTCGGCGGTCTTCTTCACCTGCTGGAGTTCGGCGGCGTGGATTTCGCGCTGACGTCGCTTCTCTTTACGGTGGCCGATGAAGAATACGGCTCCGAGAACAACGAGCAGCAGCAGAAATACTTCAGTCACGATCTATGCCTCCCCGGCTATCTGCGTCCTCGAACAGTATGCCCGACGAAACTGACAGACGACTGAACCCGTCCCCCACATCCGCTCAGTTCTCGAGCGCTTCACAGCAGCGCCGCAGCCCCCTTGACGAGTGCCGCGGCTCCCCCGCCGAAGGCGAGGACGAGCATCCCGATCCGTGCGATCGCAGCGTCGATGCGTCGGGACAGCCAGTCCCCGCCGATCAGTCCCGCCACGAGGACGAGGCCCAGACCGATCCACGTGCCGATCGGCAGGGCGGGCCACACCCCGCCGTGGACGATCACCTTCGCCACCACCGCCGAGGCGGTCCCCACGACGAGGAACGGCTGCAGGGTGGCCGCGAAGGACCGCTGTTCCCAGTCCGTGAGCACCGCGTAGGCGCTGACGGCTGGTCCCCCGGCTCCCGCTGCCGCCGACATGGCCCCGGAGAGCGTGCCGGCCCCGAATCGCGTGCCGAGGTTCGCCGGCATCCTGCGACCGAGGCGACCGAGGGTCAGTGAGCTGATGAGCGAGACGATGATGAGCAGTCCGATGAGGATCTGCAGCGGCGCGGTCGGCAGCGCGGAGGCGAGAAGGGCACCGGGGATCGTTCCGATCACCGCGCCCAGGGCCAGGTGGCGGAACGACGGCCATTCCACCTCGGCGAAGGTGCGGGCGAAGACGGAGGCCGAGGCGACGATCCCGCAGATGTTGACGAGGATGATCCCGCTGTACGGGTCGAGGAGGAGGACGAGGAAGGGGCCGCTGACCAGGCCGAATCCCATCCCGGTGACGCGTTGGGACAGCGCCCCGAGGAACACGGCGAAGAGGATGAGCACGACGACGGGTTCCACCCGGTCGAGTCTAGTGCAGTACCCTTCCCTGACTGCATGCAGTGCGTCTCCCGGCCTGCATGCAGCGCACTTCCCTGCCGCGACCGAGGCTGAAGGGCTGGAGCGGGGTTACAGTATTCATCATGAACGCTCGTCCCCTCTGGTCGCGATTCAGCGCCGATCCGCGATCACACGGACAGGTCCGTGCCTCCGACGCCGACCGTGCGGTCGTCTCCGATGTGCTCTCGGAGGCGTATGCGCTCGGTCAGCTCGACGTGGAGGAATTCGACGAACGCACCGAGGCGGCCGCGAAGGTCAAGACTCTCGGTGAGGTCCCAGCGCTGATCGAGGACCTCGTCCTCGCCGATCCGTCCGAGGTCGAACCGGACAAGCTCGATGATGCCGGCCGCGCGCAGGCTCTGGCCCGACTCGAGGCCGACCGGGTTCCGATCACGCCCGAGCAGATCGACGTCGCGGCGCAGCAGTACTACCGGGATCGAGTGCGCCGGGCAGCGCTCGGCCTCATCGCCGGCCCCGGCGGAATCACTTTGGCCATCTGGGCGTTCACGTCGATCGCGCGTGGGGAGTTCATCTTCTTCTGGCCGATCTTCGCCATCATCCCGATGCTCCTGGGATTCTTCTCCCGAGTCGGTCACAAGGAGGATACGATCCGCGAGCGCAAGCGGGAACTCACGCGCAGGGCGCGGGCCCACCTCGGCGATGCGGAGGCCAAACGCGAACTCGAGAAGGGTGAGCAGTCGGCAGATGACTACGAATCCGAGTTCGGCAGAGGACTGCAGCCGCCGCACCCGTCCCACCCGCCGTATTCGCCCGGACAGATCGCCCGCCGGGATGAGCGGCGCCGGCGCCGCGAAGGGCGGCGCGCTCACCGCGACAACCCCTGGGACTGACGCGGGTCGTCGCTGCTGAGCCGACTGTTGCCGGTAGCCGGCCATCCCGATCGGCTCCTCAGGCCTGGAAGACCCTGATCTGTCCGAAGTCCTGCGCCTTGTGCGTGGTGAACCACATCGTGTGGGAGAAGTGCCTGAGGTCATCGCTGTCTGATTCGGCCTGCCAATAGCCCCAGGCGGCCGCGGCCTTGCCGTGGGTGATCGCGGCTTCGAGGTGGCCGACCTCGGGCGAATGCGCCGAGAGCTCCAGCAGCGCGTCGACGACTTCGTCACGGCCGGTGGCGGTCCGGACTCCCTCGGTCCGGACGATCTGGAGCACGCAGTCCTCAGCGACCGACTCGGCGAGAGAATCGCTGACTCCATTGAAGAGGTTCTCTTCGAACTCGGCGACGAAGACGTTCTTCGGGCTGTTTCCGCAGGCATCGGTGCCGGTGAAAGTCATGCGCCCAGCCTATGCGGGGGCATCCGCGCGGACAATAGCCGAGGGCACTGCTGAAGCGAATCGCCCGACGCCGGGCACCCTCGGCGCCTCCTCGTCGGGGACCATGGCACCCGCGGAATCGCGCATGGCGCCTGTGAACCGGGTATGAAAACGGCCGTGCCGGCACCCTTGCGGATACCGGCACGGCCGATCGAACAGCGGGGCTGATCTGACGGTGAGGTCAGATCAGAAGCCCATGCCGCCCATTCCACCCATGCCGTCCATGCCGGCAGCTGCGTCTGCACCTGCGGCGGCCTTTTCGGGCTTGTCGGCGACGACCGACTCGGTGGTGAGGAACAGACCGGCGATCGAGGCGGCGTTCTGCAGGGCCGAGCGGGTCACCTTGACCGGGTCGTTGATGCCGGCGGCCAGCAGATCCTCGTAGTCACCGGTTGCGGCGTTGAGGCCGAATCCGGGCTCGAGGTTCGCGACCTTGTCGGCGACCACACCGGCTTCGAGGCCGGCGTTCGTGGCGATCTGCTTGAGCGGGGCTTCGATGGCGACCTTGACGATGTTCGCACCGGTTGCTTCGTCTCCCTCGAGTGCGAGGTCTCCGAAGGCAGCCTTGCCCGCCTGGATCAGGGCGACGCCGCCACCGGCGACGATTCCCTCTTCCACAGCAGCCTTGGCGTTGCGCACAGCATCTTCGATGCGGTGCTTGGTTTCCTTGAGCTCAACCTCGGTGGCGGCTCCGGCCTTGATGACTGCGACACCGCCGGCCAGCTTGGCCAGGCGCTCCTGCAGCTTCTCACGGTCGTAGTCGGAGTCCGAGTTCTCGATCTCGGCGCGGATCTGAGCGACCCGTCCGGCGATCTCCTCGGCGTCTCCTGCGCCCTCGACGATGGTGGTCTCGTCCTTGGTGATGACGACCTTGCGGGCGGTGCCCAGCAGATCGGTGGTCACGCTGTCGAGCTTGAGCCCGACCTCCTCGGACACGACCTGTCCACCGGTGAGGATGGCGATGTCGGCCAGCTGCGCCTTACGGCGGTCGCCGAAGCCCGGAGCCTTGACGGCGACGGACTTGAAGGTGCCCTTGAGCTTGTTGAGCACCAGGACGGCCAGGGCTTCGCCCTCGACGTCTTCGGCGATGATGAACAGCGGCTTGTTGGACTGCTGGACCTTCTCGAGGACGGGCAGCAGGTCCTTCACGTTCGAGATCTTGGAGTTGACGATGAGGATGTAGGGATCCTCAAGGACAGCTTCCTGGCGATCGGTGTCGGTGACGAAGTAACCGGAGATGTAGCCCTTGTCGAAGCGCATACCCTCGGTCAGTTCGAGTTCGAGTCCGAAGGTGTTGGACTCCTCGACGGTGACGACGCCTTCCTTGCCGACCTTGTCGATGGCCTCGGCGATCAGTTCACCGATGGCGGGATCTCCAGCGGAGATGCCTGCGGTGGCGGCGATCTGTTCCTTGGTCTCGATGTCGATGGCGTTGTTCAGCAGGACACCGGTGACAGCTTCCACTGCCTTCTCGATGCCGCGCTTGAGGCTGAGCGGATCAGCACCGGCTGCCACGTTGCGCAGGCCTTCGCGGACGAGAGCCTGAGCGAGCACGGTAGCGGTGGTGGTTCCGTCGCCTGCGACGTCGTCAGTCTTCTTGGCGACTTCCTTGACGAGTTCGGCGCCGATCTTCTCGTAGGGGTCCTCGAGTTCGATCTCCTTGGCAATGGAGACGCCATCGTTGGTGATGGTCGGTGCGCCCCACTGCTTTTCGAGCACGACATTGCGACCGCGGGGTCCAAGGGTCACCTTGACCGCGTCCGCGAGCTGGTTGAGGCCAGCTTCAAGTCCCCGACGAGCTTCTTCGTCGAATGCAATCATCTTTGCCATAGTGGCTTAGATCCTCCCTGATGGAGTGGAGTGGGAATCCAGAGCAGTCATCAGCGCCCGCGACGGCAGAGAGTGTGTCCGCATGTTCCATTCCACATAAGGACCACGCTCTCGAGACGACTGGTGGGAACCCATCGGTTTTCACCAGTACTAGATTTAGCACTCTCACTATGCGAGTGCAAATATTCGTCGTCTGTCGTCACAGTGGAGGCAGGCAGGCGATCGCGGTCATGTCGTCGCACGTTCGCGAGCTGACCGAGCAGGATCACGGTCCTCATCCGCGGATTCTCGGGGCCTGCGGGCGCCCGAGCGGCCGTCCTGAGCGTCGCGGCAACCGCTTTCAGGGCTAGTACTCAACCATCGCCGAGGCGGTTCGGCCCAGCGCGAAACAGCCACTGGCCCAGCGCCTCTGCCACGCTGCCGCGCTGCTTCGCCACCTCACGACCGCACACACCGAGTACCGCCGCCTTGCGATCCACGCGCCCTACACGCGCAAACGACGAATCGGCACAACTTACGCCGAATAGCTCAAGTTCGGCCTTGGGCTACTCGGCGTAAAGTGTGCCTGTTCGCATCTATAGTCGTCGCCCGCACCCTCGGCTATTCGGAGTGCCTCATTCCGCGCAACCCACGGCCTCCAATAGCACCACTGAGTCCGGGCGCTGAAAAGCGCCGAGCAGTTGCCTGATCGGCGCTCTCCCCGCGCACGGTCAGTCCGGTCGACCACATGGTCGTTCGGGCCTCGCCGTACAGCGGATCAGAAAACTGTGCTTATCAGCAGCCAGTCTCAGAGGAGGGTGACGGACTCCGCCTGAGGACCCTTTTGTCCTTCTCCAACTTCGAACTGAACCTGCTGGCCCTCTTCGAGAGAGCGGTAGCCGTCCATCTGGATTGCGCTCCAGTGAACGAACACGTCCTGGTTGTCGCCTTCGAGGGTGATGAATCCATAGCCCTTTTCAGCGTTGAACCACTTGACGGTACCTTGTGCCATTACTTCTCCATACAGTGCAGTGCCATTGAAATCCCGCAGATCAGCCGCGATCGGGCGACCGCATCGAGCTGCGGAAGCTAGTAAAACTCAACCGACCCCGCGACTTCTCTCATTGACCTCGGGAGAATAATCTCGGTGAAGCACGAATAGAACACAAGGTGCTGTGCTTGCCTAGCTGGTGCCACTCTACCGCAGCCGCGCACCCCACCCGGGGTCGCTCAACACTGTTATAGATTCGTTACCTTAGGCTTTTCGCCCTGTTCACGTGGGGAACGCGGCAGTCATCAGCCGTCGGAGGAGTCGGCGCCCTCTGTGCTCTCTCCACCCGATTCGGGCCCACGGTCGGCGATGTCCGAGCAGATGACCACGGTGACGTCGGCATCGAAGTCCGAGGAGGCCTCTGTGGCCGAGATGCCCAGCGACTTCGCGACGAGCTTGGCCTGCGACGCGTTGTCCTCGCCGTTGTAGTACACGGTCGAGTCGGTGAGGTTCGTCGAATAGTTGCCGACCTGGCCGAGCTTCCAGCCCTTGTCTTCGACTGCTTCGGAGAACTTCTTCGCGGCGCCGGAGACGCCGGAGCCGTTGAGGACGTCGACGGTGATCGAATCGTCGGCGACGTTGACTTCGCTCTCGCTCGGCGAGGGCTCGGACGAGGCGGACTCCGAGGCCGGCGGGTCGGCGATCTTCGACTCGGGATTGCCCATCGAGGAGAAGATGATGTTGATGGCGGCCACGACGAGCAGGACCGCGACGAGCGCGAGCACGATGACCAGAGAGATGGCACCGATGTTCGACGACGCTGCGGATTCCTGTCGATGGGCGCCGCTGCGCCGGCCGGGCTCGATCTCGTCGAATTCGTCGGTCATATCTACCTCGAGACGCGGGCTTGGGCGCGCTCGCTCTGCCGCGTGGTGCGGATCCGGCGAAGGCGCTTGACCAGCATCGGATCGCTGGCCAGAGCGGCAGGGTTGTCCAGAAGCGAGTTCAGTATCTGGAAGTAGCTGGTGGCCGACATGTCGAATCGCTCACGGATCGCGTGATCCTTGGCTCCACCGTATTTCCACCACCGCCGCTCGAATTCGAGAACGGCCACCTCGAGCTCGCTCAGTTCTGAGGTGTCGTTGTTCGGCGGCATAGGGGATGTGCTCCTTCGAGAGGTGACTGTGCTTCTATATTATCGCCCGATCGACGGGACCGAAATTTTCGGCGCGCCGCCGAAGCTGTGAGGTCCCTCGCGACGCCCGTCGAGAACCGCACCACCCCGCCGCAGCACACCTGATTGTTGTGCGCTGAGACGGGGTGAGTGACGGGGTCATTCGCCGAGGCGGCCCCGCCTCAGGGGGGCCCATCCCCGGACTCGGGGTCCGGTCCCGGCCGGGCTGGCCACCTCGGGGAAGGCGGGCCACCTCGGCGAGGATGCCCCACCTCGGCGAGCGTATCCGCTCAGCGGATGCGGATGTTGACCTGTTTGATCTGGGTGAAGCCCTCGAGCATGCCTTCGAGCGAGGCTTCGCGACCGAAGCCGGAGGTCTTCATGCCGCCGTAGGACTGGCCGGCCAGCTGGCCGCCGCCCTGGTTGACCTGGACCCAGCCGGACTCGATGCGGTTGGCCATGGTCAACGCCGCGTCGACGTTCTTCGTGAAGACGAAGGCCGCGAGACCGAAGTCGGAATCATTGGCCATCTCGATGACCTCGTCGATGTCCTTCCACGGAATGACCGAGAGGACGGGACCGAAGATCTCTTCGCGGCTGGTCTGCCAGTCGTTCTTGGCCTTCGAGAAGATCACGGGTGCATGGTAGAAGCCGGGCTCGCCGACTTCGAGCGAATCGGAGCCGTCGTAGGCGATCTCGACGCCGTCCATCGACTTGCCCATCTCGATGTAGGAAGCGACCTGGTCGTACTGCTTCTGGTTGATGATGCAGCCGATGTCGGAGTCCTCATCGCGAGGGTCGCCGACCTTCATCTTCGACACGGCATCGACGAGCTTGGCGAGGAAGTCATCGTAGATGTCTTCGTGGAGGAAGAGGCGCGAGCCCATCGTGCAGGACTGTCCCTGGCGGGCGAAGCGAGTCGACAGCAGCACCTGCTGGAGGGTGTCGTCGTCGTTCGAGTCCGGGAAGATGATGTTCGGGGACTTGCCGCCGAGCTCCATCGACGAATGCGCGAGACGGCCACCGGCCACCTCGGCGACGTGACGGCCGACGCTCGTCGAACCGGTGAACGAGACCTTGTCGACGTCGGGGTGGACGTTGAGGGCCTCACCGATGACCGAGCCCTTGCCGGTGACGACGTTGAGCACACCCGCGGGGAGGATGTCGGCGATGATCTCGGCCATCTTGAGGATCGTCAGCGGCGCATCCTCGGCGCACTTGAGGACGATCGTGTTGCCGGCGGCGAGCGCGGCAGGGGTCTTGAAGGCCGCGATCATCAGCGGGGAGTTCCAGGGCAGGATGCCCGCGACGACGCCCAGCGGCACACGCTTGGTGTACTGGAGCTGTCCGTCACCGGCGGGCAGGGTGTTGCCCTTGACCTCTCCGGCGACTCCGCCCATGTAACGGAACAGGTCGGCCAGGGTGATGGTCTCCGGGCGGGCCTGCGTGCGGATCGCGTTTCCGGTGTCGATCGCGGTCAGCTGGGCCAGCTCCTCAGAGGCGGCTTCGAGCGCATCGGCGCAGGCCAGCAGCTTCTTCTGGCGTTCCTTGAACGGCACGGCCGCCCACTCGGGGAAGGCCTTCCGCGCGGCCTTGACGGCACGATCGGCGTCGGCCTCCTTGCCGTTGGGCACCTTCGCGATGACGACGTTGCGGTCGATCGGGGTGATGACATCGGTGGTGTCGCCGTCAGCGGCATCGACCCACTCGCCGCCGATGAGCATCTTCCAGTTCTTGGCCTCGGGGAAATCCGACATTCTCGTCCTTTCGTTCAACGATGAACTCCTTAGGCCGAGCATAACGTGTGGCGTTGAACGGCAATACTCCCGATCGATACGCGATCACGCACACCCGGTCTGCGGCACGTGCACACGTGCACGGCGACCGAAACACGTGCACGGGTGCGCGCACCTCACGCCTGCCGCACATCGTTGTTTGGTCGATCCGCGGCGATTTCATCAAGGAAATCACCGCGGATCGACCAAACACTCCTGGGTAACCGTTGATGTGTCACGCCGACTCGGCCTCGCTACACTCGTGCCCATGACGTCGACGCCTCCGATGACCGAGATCATGTCCCCCGATTGGGCCGAGGCCCTCGCCGATGTCGAGGACCGCATCCACGCGATGGGCGATTTCCTCCGCGCCGAACTCGCCGCCGGGCGCGAGTACCTTCCCACCGGATCGAACGTGTTCCGTGCCTTCGCCGAACCGCTCGCCGAGGTGAAGGTCCTCATCGTCGGTCAGGATCCCTACCCGACGCCGGGGCATCCGATCGGCCTGTCGTTCGCCGTCGACCCCGAGGTGCGCCCCCTCCCCCGGTCGCTGGGCAACATCTACAAGGAGCTCGAGGCCGATCTCGGGATATCACCGGCCGCCCATGGAGATCTGCGTGCGTGGTCACGGCAGGGCGTGATGCTGCTCAACCGGGCGCTGACCGTCGCCCCGGGACAGCCTGCCTCCCACCGGGGCAAAGGCTGGGAGGAGATCACCGAACGTGCGATCGCCGCGCTGACCGAACGCGATCAGCCTCTCGTCGCGATCCTCTGGGGCAGGGATGCCCGCAATCTCGCACCCCTGCTGACGTCGGGCACCGCCGAGGTGGCCATCATCGAATCCCCGCACCCGTCGCCGTTGTCGGCCAGCCGCGGATTCTTCGGCTCCCGCCCGTTCTCACGGGTCAACGAGCTGCTCGGGCAGAAGGGTATCGCGCCCATCGACTGGGCGCTGCCGCCTCAGGGCTGAGCGGGCGCTGCCGCCTCAGGGCTGAGCCCTCACAACTGGGCGCTGCCGCCTCAGAGCCTGACCGCTCCGACTGAACCCTCACGACTCGGTCGGCGCCGACCCCGTCTGCGTCTTCGTCCCGCCGGTCTGGACGGTGTCGACGACCGCGGTCACCGGCTCTCCGCTGCGAACCGACTCGACCTTCTCCTCGGCCGAGCTGCGGCTCTTGAGGTTCTTCAGCGGCAGTGCCAGATAGCTGCCGAACACCGCGCCGACGGCCAGGGCAGCATTCGCCAGGATCGCGGTGAACAGCGAGGACAGGCCGACGGCGAACGAGACGTTCTCCGAGTCCGAGGCGATCTGGTAGACGGCGGTGAAGATCGACAGTCCCTGCAGCAGGGTGTAGATGCCGGGGATCATGAGCACGATCGCCGGTGCTCCCAGCCGCAGCGCCAACGGCCTCGAAAGGAACCCGGTGACGGTGGCCGCGAGCAGGCTGGCGAGCACATTGTCGATGTGCAGCAGGGTCAGCGACATCATGGTGATGTGCGAAGCGAGCCCGACCAGAGCCGCAGGCAGGATGAACCGCCGCCTGGCCGACATCGCCACGGCACCGGACATCGAGACCACGACGGCCGCGAACATCGACAGGATGGCGGTGACCACATGCGGGCTCGTCTTCGGCACGAGCACCTCGATATGGCTCAGCCCGATCGCCTGCCCGCACACGACGCCCAAGGCGATGCCGGAGACGATGCCCGCCAGGGTCATGAACACCCCGACCACGCGTCCGGCCGCGGTGAGCGGGAAGTTCGTCAACGCGTCCTGCACGGCCGAATAGAGCGACTGCGTCGGCAGCAGCAGAACGATGCCGGCGGCCACGAGGTACTGCGGTGAGGCGATGAGCCCGAGGTCACCGGCGATCGTGGCGATGAGCGTCGCCGCGGCGGCCTGGAGCGCCGTGATGAAGAACGACGGCAGGTGCGTCCGGCCGATCCACTTGCCGACCTGGAAGATGAGGATCGCCATGGCGATGCCCAGAGGAACCGCGACCGGCCCTCCCCCGAGGAGGAGAACCAGCGCACCGACCATCATTCCCCACGCGCCGGTGGTGAACCACTGCGGGAACGGCCGGCGCTGGGAGCGGATCGCGTCGAGGCGGTTGCGTGCCTCGTTGAATTCGAGTCGACCGTCGACGAGGTCGGTCACCAGCTTGTGCACCGAGGCGAGCTTCGCATAGTGCGTGGATTCGCCGCGGTTGACCCGCATCACCGTCAGCAGACGACCGTCGGAGGTCGAGTAGTGCACGACGAGGGTGTTCGAGGTCAGGTCCACCTCGACCGTGGCGAGACCGCACGCGGTGCATGCGGCGATGACCGAGACCTCGACATCGCTGGTGCCGGCACCGGCGCGCATCATCATCGCCGCGATGTCCGCGGCGAGGTCGAGGATCATCCGCGCCTCGTCTTCGCTCGGCTCGGTCGCCTGCACCGGCGCCTGGTACGGAGTGCCCCTGAGCGCGGTGACGATCGGCACCGGCTGGGTGTTCGTCGTGGTGGTGCCCGAGACGAGTTTGCCGACGGTGCGTCGGGCGACCTTCTGCGCTATCCGCTGAGAGGCGCCGAGGTGGTCGGTCCGGGGCTTCGCCCGTCCCCCGCTCCGGCTCGGTTTCGCCGCCTTCGCGGCCGCGGCCTTGGCGACATCGTCCGGCTGGGTTCCGGTCGGGGGCTCCCGCAGCTCGGCCAGGCGCTGCAGGCGGGTGCGTTCGAGCAGCTCCCGCAGGGCCTGGGATCCGGCCTCGGGATTGCCGTTGGCGCCCGTGGCCGGAGTCGATCCGCGGACGGGACCGGGCGCGGTCGGGGGATCGACCCGCACCTCGGCGGTGGTGGCGTCTTCGAGATCCTCGTCGCTCACGGCTCGCTGATGAGAGTTGGGCCGTGTGGGTCGGCGATGTTCGCGGTTCCCGTCTGCGCGTCGAATTCGAAGACCCGGCGTCCGGAGACGAAGACCTGCTCTGCTCGGGAGTCGAGGTCGAGCGGGTCACCGGACCAGATGACGACGTCGGCGTCGCGGCCGACGGACAGGGAGCCCAAGCGGTCCTCGAGGCCGAAGATCGCGGCGGGGTTGATCGTCAGCGCTTCGATGGCCACGACCGGGTCGAGTCCTTCCTTCACGGCCAGCGAGGCCTCGTGGATGAGGAAGTTGATCGGGATGACCGGATGGTCGGTGGTCAGGGCGATGCGCACGCCCGCCTTGGCCAGGGCCGCCGCGGTGGCCAGCGTGCGGTCGCGCAGCTCGACCTTCGACCGGCTGGTCATCAGGGGGCCGAGGATGACGTCGATGCCCTTGTCGGCGATGTAGTCGGCGATCTTGTGGCCTTCGGTGCCGTGGTTGATGACCAGGCGGTAGCCGAATTCCTCGGACAGGCGGATGGCCGTGGCGATGTCGTCGGCGCGGTGGCAGTGCTGGTCCCATGCGAGCTTGCCGTCGAGGACGTCGGCGAGAGTCTCCTTGACCAGGTCACGGTCGAACGGCGTGCCCTCGGCCTCGGCGTGGGCACGTTTGGCCTGGTAGTTCCGGGCGTCGACGAAGGCGTCGCGGATGATCTTCGCGGTGCCCATCCTCGTCGAGGGGGTGACCTTCTTCTCCCCGTAGACGCGCTTCGGGTTCTCGCCGAGGGCGGACTTCACCGACAGATCCTCGGTGACGAGCATTTCGTCGACGATCCGACCCCAGGTCTTCACGAACGCGGTGCGCCCGCCGATGGGGTTGCCGGAACCGGGTTTGATGAGCGCCGAGGTGACTCCTCCGCGCAGCGCATCCTTGAAGCCGAGATCGGTGGGGTCGATGCCGTCGAGCGCGCGCAGGCCCGCCCCGTTGGGATCGGTCATCTCGTTCGTATCGTCACCGGACCAGCCCTCCCCGTCCTCATGCACGCCGAGGTGGCCGTGAGCTTCGATGAAACCGGGCAGGACCCAGCGTCCGCCGGCATCGATGACCTCGGTTCCGGCGGGCAGCGCGGAGGTGTCGACGGACCCGTCGGCCACCTCGGCGATGCGGCCGTTCGAGATGGTCAGCGTGCCCGATTCGAGGGGTTCGGCACGGTTTCCGCGCTCGTCGGCCACGGGTACGATCCGTGCGTTCGTGATGACGAGATCTGTGGGGGCGGGGACCGGAACCGAACGGTACATTGTGCTCCTTGCGAAGGGGTCGGCGGCGACGTCTGGATGCGGTGTCGAGTCTACGCCACATCCCGTTTCGACCGAGGCACCCCGCACCGTCGTGGCGTCCCCGGACGGACGCCGCGTCAGGGCGTGCGTATAGTCTGGATGGGAGAACGACGAGAGAAGGATCCCTGATGCTCAAGACCATCACCTCATACGTGGCTGTCGGAGACTCGTTCAGCGAAGGACTGATGGATCCCGATCCCCGAGCCGACGACCGTTTCCGCGGGTGGGCCGACCGTCTGGCACTCATGCTCACCGAATCCTCCGTGGGCAGCCCGGACGTGTCGTACGCCAACCTCGCGATCCGCGGCCGTCTCCTCGACCGCATCATCGACGAACAGGTGCCTCGTGCCCTGGAGCTGAAGCCGGACCTCGTGAGCCTGTGCGCCGGCGGCAACGACTGTCTGCGGCCCAAAGCGGATATCGACACCCTGGCCGCGAAGTTCGAACGCGCCGTCGTCGCGCTGCGAGAGGCCGGCATCGAGGTGCTCATGTGCAACGGCTTCGACACCGAGTTCAGCACTCCGCTCATCCGGGCGGTGCGCCCGCGCGTGGGTGTCTACAATGCGCACCTGTGGTCGATCGCGCAGCGTCACGGCTGCCACATGATCGATGTCTGGGGGCTGCGTTCGCTCTATGCTGCGGAGATGTGGGCCGATGACCGCATCCACCTCTCCCCCAAGGGCCACCACCTCGTCGCCGAACAGGCTCTGGCCACCCTCGAATCCGGCCACTCGCTGCCGGTCGAGGGCTTCGGCATCCCCGCCCGACCGACGCGGGCGATCCGCGAGGTGATGAGCGAGGAGTCCCGGTGGGCCAAGCAGTACCTGGGCCCGTGGGTCGGCCGGCGCCTGCGCGGCGAGTCCTCCGGGGACAGACTCGATCCGAAGCTGCCCGAACTCACCCGCGTCCGCGACCTCGTCGAGCGCGCTGAAGGGGCGGCCGAATGAGGGCAGAGAGGTGAGCGACGAGAGTGCGCGCATCGTCGAACTCGCCGAGACCGGTGCGGACCTCGGTGGTCCGACCGCAGCCTTCGGCGAAATCGGCCGCGGGTCCGACGCGGTGCCGGGATTCCGGCACGTGTACGGGGACGCCCCCGAGCAGTTCGTCGAGGTCTACGGCGACCCGGCGGCCGCCTCGGCGACGGTGATCTTCGTCCACGGCGGATACTTCCGACCTCGTACGGATCTCGGCCATGCTCGCCCCTTGGCTCGGGCGCTGGCGTCGTCCGGGGTGCTCGTCGCGCTCGTCGAATACCGGCGGGTCGGGGGACAGCCGCACCTGCTCGACGATGTCACCGCGGCCATCGACTCGATCTGTGCCGAACTGCCCGGTTGGGGTGTCAGTGCTGCGGCACGGGAGAACCTCATCGTCTCCGGTCATTCGGCCGGCGGCTGCCTGGTCCTCGCGTGGGCTTCGCATCTGCCGGCCGAGGGACCGCGGATCCGATTGCGGCCGCTGGCGCCGGTGACGGACCTGCTCCGTGAGGTCGAGGGACACCTCGGCGACGGTGCGGTGCTCGACTATATGGGTCTGCGCCCTGAGGAGGACCTCGCCGCCTATCTGCGCCACGATCCGCGTTCGCGCGTCGCGCTCATCCCGGAACGCGTCGACGTGCATGCGATCCACGGGGATGCCGACGGGATCGTGAATGTCGAATTCTCACGTGTCTTCCCGGCCGTCCGCACGGAGCTGGCGGGGGCGAATCATGCCGATGTCATCGACCCCGAGTCGCCGTACTTCCCGCAGGTCAGCGAGCTGCTGCTCGGTTAGCCGAGGTGCTGCTCGGTTAGTCGAGGTGCTCCTTACGCATCCGCGCGGGGGTGTGGCGGCTGGAACGAGGCATCAGGGGAATCCGTCCGCGTGCCGGGGCCGTTCTCAATGCCGGTGCGGATGTCGAACAGTTCGGGGAAGAACGTGAGGTCGAGTGCCTTCTGGAGGAAACCGACCCCGCTCGAACCGCCCGTGCCGCGCTTCATGCCGATGATCCGCAGCACCGTGCGCATGTGCCGGTAGCGCCAGAGCTGGAAGTTCTCCTCGAGGTCGACGAGCTCTTCGCAGCTTTCGTACTCCAGCCAGTAGTCATCGGGATTCTCGTAGATGATGCGGAAGGTCTCCAACAGTTCCTCGTCGAAGGTGTGGGCCTCGGACTTGTCACGGTCGAGCAGGCGCCTGGGCACCGGGAGTCCGCGACGGGAGAGGCAGGCGAGGAATTCGTCGTAGATGCTCGGCTCGTTCAGGTACTGCTCGAGTGCGGCGCGGGCCTCGGGCTCACCGTCGAAGACCTGGAGCATGCCGCGATTCTTGTTCCCGAGCAGGAATTCCACCGCCCGGTACTGCCAGGACTGGAATCCCGAGGCGCGGCCGAGCTGGTCGCGGAAGCCCACGTATTCGCTCGGGGTGAGCGTGGCGAGGACTGACCACTGTTCGGTCAGGGTCTTCTGGATGTGCTTGACGCGGGCGATGCGTTTGAGCGCGGTCTGCAGTTCATCAGCGGCGATGAGTCGGCGGGCGTCGAGGAGTTCGTGGATGACGAGGCGGAACCACAGTTCGGTGGTCTGGTGCTGGATGATGAAGAGCATCTCGTCGTGGTGTTCGGGGCTGCTGACGGGGTGCTGGGCGCCGAGCAGTCGGTCGAGGTCGAGATAGGACCCGTAGGTCATCGTCTCTTTCAGATCCGTATGGATCCCGGATTCGAGGTCGCGGACGTTCTGCTCTGCGGTCGTCCGAGCGTCAGTGGTCGGAGTCGGTTTCTCGTCGGTCATGCTCTCCAGCATAGGGTCAGTCAGGTCGGCGCCTCTGCGGTTCGGCGACCTCGCGGACCTCGTCGACCAGGCGCCGCCACTCCTGGGGCATCTGTCCCTCGCCGAAACGCACCCGGCCGAACCGGCTCTCGATGAGGTAGTCGAAGCGGTCGGCACCGGCCGAGGCTGAGCCGGCCGAGGCTGAGCTGGTCGAGGCTGAGCTGGTCGAGGCTGAGCTGGTCGAAGCCGGATCGGCGGTGGAGCGATCGGACCAGGGCAGTTCGGTCACCCTGCGGCCGAGATCGTCGCGACGGGAGCTCGTGTCGATGTCGACCTCCCAGACGACCAGCATTCCGCCGATCCCGCCCGAGCGCTCGACGACCAATCGGCCGAACCCCTCAGCGCCGCTGTCGGCGGCGCCTGCGGCGCCTGCGGCACCGGCAGGCTCCTCGCTCACCAGCTGCTCCCTTCATTCCCGCGCGCCGAACCGGCATGGGAGATGCCCACGGCTTCCCACCCGGTCACGACCGCATCGTGAACGTCGGATCCGGGTCCGAACTGCTCGGCCGCCTCGGCGATGGTCAGCTCTGCGAAGCCGACGAAATCGGTCTGCTTCGTGATCTCGTCGCCAGTGAGCACCCCGTACCAGACCTGCCCGACGCTCTCCCAGGCCGGACCGCCGACGCTGACGGCGGCGAGCGCGAACGCCCGGTTGGGGATGCCCGAGTTGAGGTGGACGCCGCCGTTGTCCGAATCCGTGGTGACGAAGTCGTCCATGTGGCCCGGCTGCGGATCCTTGCCGAGCACATCGTCGTCGTAGGCGGTGCCGGGTTCGATCATCGAGCGCAGCGCACGCCCGGTGACCTCGGGGGTGAAGATGCCGGCCCCGATGAGCCAGTCGGCGTCCTCGGCGTTCTGGCTGTTGTCGTGCTGGTCGGTCAGCGCCCCGAAGACATCGGCGCAGTGTTCGTTGAGCGCTCCCGGCTGCCCGGAGTACTCAAGATCGGCGGTGTGGCTGATGACGCCGTGGGAGAGTTCGTGTCCGATGATCGACAGCGACCCGGTGAAGCCGGTGAACACCTCGGCATCGCCGTCGCCGAAGACCATGAGGCGGCCGTCGAAGAACGCGTTGTCGTAGTCCTGGCCGTAGTGGACGCTGGCCAGCAGCGGCATCCCATTTCCGTCGAGCGAATTGCGGTCGAAGACCTCGGAGAACAGCGAGTACGCGGCGCCGAGACCGTCGAAGGCCTCGTTGACCGCCTCATCGGGGACAGGGTCTTCGCCTTCGCTGCGCACGAGCACACCGGGCAGCACCTCCTTGCCCTGGGCGTCGTGGATGAGGCGCTGCAGTCCGGCGCTTCTGGGCCTGCCGGCCGTGGCCGCTCGGCCGCTCGCCCCTTCACTGCCTACGTCGCCCGAGGTCGAGGTCCGGTTCGCGAGGTCGCCGGTCTCGAGGGTCTCAGCCTGGTCGAGGGTCTCCGTCTGCTCGAGGTCGGCCGGCGGGGTGTAGCGCAGGCCGGTCAGGCGGAGGCTGCGGCAGGACTCGTCGGACATCCGACAGCTGGCAGCGGCCGCTGCGGCGCGGGGGAACTTCTCGGGACCGCGCTCGGCGATGGCATCGAGGAGGTAGGGCGGGACGACACTGTGGATGTTCATGCCTCCAGCGTCCCACGTTCGTCCACGCATCGGTAGGTCACGAGGGCGGGCGACTGTGTCGCTGACCCAGCGGCCGACTCGCCTGCGGCCGCGCTCACCCGGCGGCCACCTCGGCGAGGGTCTCTCCCACCTCGGCGAAGGAGTGCCCGGTCCTGCACGTCACCCGGCGACCACCTCGGCGTCGTACTCCGAGCCTCCGCCCTTCGGCGGGATGACGATGAGGGTGATGACGATGATGATCATGAAGAACGTCGTGAGGAACGTGGGGATCGGGATGATCGGGTCGAGGAGGACGAGGAGCGCGCAGACCGGGACGACGGTGTTGACGATGCCGTTCGCGTTCGCGCGGATTGCGAGCAGCCACACGCCGAGCACGAACACGGCGATGGGCACCGAGACCGTGAACGTCGCCAGCACCGGATCGAGAGCGCTGTCGCCGAGCTGGGAATCGGCTTCGATTCCGACTCCGGCAGAGAACGCGCCGGCGGCGGCGAAGATGAAGTAATGGCCGTATCCGTATCTCAATGATCCGCCGAGGCTGCCGATCGCCCGGTGGTGCGGCGGCCAGAAGTAGATCCACCACATCGCGGCGGTGACGATGAGGCTGAGGACGCCGAGTGAGATGAGCGGGACGATGTCGGCGACCTCGGCGAGGGCGTCGAAGATCGTGTCCGCCGAGGCCAGCAGGCTCTCGCCGAGCACGATGATGGTGAAGCAGCCGTAGCGTTCGGTGATGTGGTGCGGATGCCACGGGGTCGTGCCGCGGGTCTCGGCGATGACCGGCACCGCCACCTCGGCGAGGATGAGCAGCCCGAGGCCGGCCGCGCGCATGACGGGGTCGTCGATGGCCAGCCAGGCCACCCACAGGACCTGCGCGATCCCGATCCCACAGGCGTAGACGATCGTCGTCCACCGCGCGGGCCCGGCGCCGCGGGCCGCGCGCAGCCATTGGGAGATCATGATGACGCGCATGAGGACGTAGCCGCCGATGAGGAGCCGGAAGTCCCCGTCGGAGAAGACCGGCCCGATGCCGGCGGCGAGGATGAGCACCCCGCCCATCTGCACGATCGTGAGCACCCGGTAGAGCCAATCATCGGTGTCGAACGAGGTGGCGAACCAGGTGAAGTTCATCCACGCCCACCAGATCCCGAAGAACACGAGCAGATAGTTCGTCACCCCCTCACCGAGGCGGCCGTCAGTGACCGTGTCATGCAAGTGCGAGGACGCGATGGACACGGCGATGACGAAGACGAGGTCGAAGAAGAGCTCGAGCGTGCTGGCCGCCCGGCCCGCCTCCCCCGGATCGCGAGGGCGCATGGGGACGAGGCGGAAGCGTGCGGAGGTCGTCGAGGTCATGTCAGGTGCTTTCGCGGTGTGGTTCGTCAGGTCTGTGGACAGCCTAGGACGAACGGAGCCGTTTCACCATGAGCTGTGCACGAGATGGGCAAGGACGAGGGCGAAGACGAGCTGCGTCGACAGCAGCCACGATCGGGCCCGCACCGGGACCGCGGCCAGAGAGACGAGCAGCCACGGCACCATGAACAGCCAGATCCGCTCCACCTCGGCGCGGCTCATGCTCGACAGGTCTGCGGCGATCACCATTCCCACTGCGGCGGCGGAGAGGATGCCGATGGTCCATCGGCCGTCCTCACCGGTCCCACCGGCCCCACCGGCCCCATCGGTCCCACCGGCCCCATCGGTCGCATCGGTCGCATCGGTGCGCAGCGTTCCTTTCCGTCCTGCGGCGGGAAGGGATCGCAGTGACCCGTTCCATATTGCGACGAGGCGGGATCGCAGTGCGGGCACAACCGCGGTCAGGCCGGCACCGAGTGCGGGACCGGTTGCGCACAGAAGTGCCGCGAGGTTCGCCCACAGCCAGTAGCCTGCCGGCCGACTCGCGGCGAATCCGTCCCAGTACCTCTCGCGCAGCACCGGATAGGCCTCCCACCAGAAGAAGCCTCCGGCTGTGAAGAGGGCGACGACGGCCAGCCCTCCGACGATCAGCCACGACAAGGGGCGCAGGGTGCGGGCAGCGGCGAACACCGCGAGGACGACGAGGCCGAGCAGCGGAAACCCGTAGCTCGAATACGCCCCGAGACCGAGGAGCACACCGGCGGCGAGTCCGCCGACGACTGTTCGCGGTCGGTTCGATCCCGACTCGGACCGCATCGTCGACCAGGCGAGGACCGCAATCGCCCACGCTCCCGTGCTCGCGAAGACGGCATCGGCGGAGACCGCGAGCCAGATCGCTGCGGGAGCGCTGGCCAGGAACGGCGCGAGACTGCGCGCCCCAGCCTCGGCGCCGAGGCTGCGCAGGGTCCACATCACCGCGGCGGGAATCGTCGCGGCAAGGACGGTGATGACGAGGCCGATCCCCCACGCCGATCGCACCCCGACGGCGACGAGGAGTGCGAAGAACAGCACGGCCCCCGGCGGATGCCCGGCGAGGTGGACCGGAAGATTGTCCGCTGCCGCGAGCGGGATGCGCGCGACATACCCGGACAGCAGGTCGGGGATCGCCGAGGGCAGGCCTACGTCTGCGAGCGCCCGGGCGGTGGGCAGATACTCCTCCGCGCTGTTGAGGATCCCGCCGAGGTGGTCGAACCCGTCGACCGCATCCAGGGCGAGCATCCACGCCGCGGACACGAGGGTCGTCCATGACAGCAGGGGCCACCAGCGCAGACGGCCGGTGAGGCGAGGGCCCCAGACGAGCACGACTGCGGCGATGACGAGGGCGATGGCACTCCCGGGGCCGATCCGCGGCCGGAGTTCGGCGAACAGCGGCGCAGCTGACAGCGCCTTGACGTCCCAGCCGGTGCTCGGCGGCACGATGATCGCGACGACGATGAGGATGAGCGCGGCGAGGACGCCGATGAGACTGCCCCTGCCCGAGCGTGCCCGCGCCCTGCTGGCACCTGTCCACGTGGCGGAATCCCCGGTCGGTGAGGTCGAGTCTCCGGTCGGTAGGGCCGCGTCTCCGGCCGACGGGGTCGGGTCTTCGTCGATCACGGCCAGCCAGTCGGTTCAGTTGAGCTTCCGTTAGGCGGGCGGGCGCTGTCTTCGGCGGACGGGCCAGCACTGTTGCCGGCAGGCGGGCGAGCGCTGCTGCCGACCGGTTCGCGCATCGGAGCGCGGGCGAACTCGGCCATCCCTTCGGCGAAACCGATCCGAGGTCGCCAGCCCAGCTCGGTGCGGATTCGCTGTGCCGAGGCGGTGATGTGGCGGACGTCGCCGAGGCGGTACTCCCCCGTGATGACCGGTTCGGGTCCGCCGAGGGCCGAGGACAGGGCTTCGGCCATCTGACCGATGGTGGTGACATCACCGCTGGCGACGTTGAAGGCCCGCACCGTGCCCGGCCCCTGGGTGCGAGCGAAGTCGAGGCCGGCGATGTTCGCGGAAGCGACGTCGCTGACATGGATGAAGTCACGACGCTGTGCACCGTCTTCGAAGACGCGCGGTCGGCCTCCCGCCTGCAGCACCGAGCGGAAGATCGAGGCGATTCCGGCGTAGGGAGTCCCCTGCGGCATATGGGGTCCGTAGACGTTGTGATAGCGCAGGAAGACGGCGCGGCCGCCCGTCGCCCGCGCCCAGGCGGCGGCGAGCATCTCTTGGCCGAGTTTCGTCACGGCGTAGACATTGCGGGGGTCGGGTGTGGCGTCCTCGCTGATCAGCTCCGGGGTCAGCGGGGTATTCGTGCGCGGAGAGACGGGGTCGAATCGTCCCGCTTCGAGATCGGCGATGGTCCGTGGACCGGCGTCGATGGGACCCTGTTCGTCACGGTAGGCGCCCTCGCCGTAGACGACCATCGAGGACGCGAGGACGAGATCCCTCACACCATGCCGGGCCATCGCGGCGAGGAGGATCGACGTCGCCAGTTCGTTGCTGGCGACGTAGTCGGGACTGTCTGCGAAGTCGACGCCCAATCCGACCTTCGCCGCCTGGTGACTGACGGCGTCGATTCCCGGCAGCACCTGGTCGAGAACCTGCGGATCGGCGACGTCACCGCCGACGATGCGCAGGTCGGCGGACGCGGGCGCGCCGAGTCCAGGGCCGGTGAATTCCTCGCCGAAGCGTCCGAGCAGCTCGGCGGCATCCACCGCTCCGGCGTGGACGTCGGAGCGGAAGCTGTCGAGCACAGTGACCTTCCAGCCCTCGCGTAGGGCCGCGGCGACCACCTCGGCGCCGATGAACCCGGCGCCCCCGGTGACGAGCAGGTGTGGACGGGACGCGGTCACGGGCGGACCACCTCGGCGAAGGATCCGTCAGCGACGGGGTCTCCGGCGACCGGCCTGTCGGCGACGGGATCCCCAGCGACCGGCCTGTCAGCGACCGGGAGGGCGAGGATCCGACGCACCACTGCGTCGGGCACGAGCCTCGGCGGCGCGAAATCGGATCCGATCGCGGTGACGATCGCAGACAACGCCGCGAGGATCCTCGGTCGGGCGGCTGCGAGCCGGTGGAGGACCGTGTCCGCATCGACCGCCTCGGCGCTGGTGGCCCCGGCATCGGAATCGGTGACGAAGGAGAGGTTGACAATGCCCATTCCCAACTCCTGGGCGAGCGCGGCCTCCGGATACTGGGTCATGTTGACGATGTGGGCGCCGGATTCGCGCAGCAGGCGGGACTCGGCGCGGGTGGAGAACCGTGGGCCTTCGATCACTGCGGTGGTGCCGCAGGCGGGAACGTCCTCGCCGAGGCTGCGGACGGCTGCGCGTGCAACGTTGACGAGTACGGGGGTGAACGGATCGGAGAAGGGAAGGTGGATGAGCATACCGTCACCGGAGTACGTCGCGGTCCGCTGCACGGTCCGGTCGAGCATCTGATCGGGAATGACGAAGGACCCCACGGGCATGTCGGGGCTGATGCCGCCGACCGCGCTCGAACTCACGACCGCGCGCACCCCGAGGGAGGCGAGCGCCCACATGTTCGCCCGATAGTTGATCTCGTGCGGAGCGAGCGTATGTCCGGCGCCGTGCCGGGTGAGAAACGCGATCCGTCGACCGCCGAAATCTCCCACCGTGACCGTGCCCGAGGGCGGGCCGTAGGGAGTCGACACATCGAGTTCGGTGCGCGAGTCCTCGTCGAGGAGGTCGTAGAGGCCGGAGCCGCCGATGACGGCGATCCGTGGTGGCTCGTTCGCCTCGGACCGTTCGCCGAGGTGGGGTCCCTCGTCGAGGTGGGGGCCGGTGCTCATCGATCGCGCGGTGTCGTCCATGTGTGCTCCCTCTGCCGAGGCTGCCGCTCGGCCGTGGTCGTGTCTGCTGTCGCTGTCGTCTCTGCAGTCGCTGCTGTCTCGCCATTGTGTCGTGACCACCTGCCCGAGGACCGTGCGATTTGCTTACGAGACGATGACAGAGGTGGAGCGTCGATGCCTGAGCCGAGGCGACCGGGCCGAGTCGACAGAGGCGGTGTCTCGTGCCCGCTGTCTTCGGACCGTAAGGAAATCGGGGCACATCACCGGCGCCGGATCCCTACGGTCGAATCATGCCGCGACGACACACCCCCGGCCATCTGCCGAACGACCGTCTCACCGAGCTCCGTTCCTCGGTGCGCGAGCGCCTGGGCGCGCCGAGGCGGCAATCCGTACACGAACACACGCCCGACTCAACGCACGAGCAGACGACAGACTCCGCGCAGAAGCAGACCCACGACTCGGTGCGCGGCCCGCGCACGGCCGTCGTCATCGGCAGGCTGCTCGGCCTCACGTTCGTGCTCTGCTTCGCCACCGGGATCTGGAGTCACTACCTGCAGGACCCGCTGCCGTGGATGCGGTTCCCCACCCGCCCGGCCGTGCTCTACCAGGTCACCCAGGGGGTGCATGTGGCTGCGGGACTCGCCTCGGTCCCGCTGCTCCTCGCGAAGCTGTGGACCGTCTACCCGCGCCTGTTCACGTGGCCGCCGATCACCTCGGCGATCCATGCGCTCGAACGCGGCCTCATCGGCGTCCTCGTCGCCTCGAGTCTGCTCGAGCTGACGATCGGCGTGATGAACATCTACCACTGGTATGCGTGGCCGTTCTCCTTCCGCACCGTCCATTACGCCCTCGCCTGGGTCATCGTCGGCTCACTCCTCGCCCACATCGCCTTCCAGCTGCCGACGATCCGCGAACATTGGAGGTCCCGACCCTCGCCGAGGCGGGGCGACGCAGCCGTGGACGTCGGCGAAGTGGACACGGACCCCGCACCGATTGACCGCGTGCAGACTGACCATGTGCAGGCCGACCGTGTGCCGGCTGACCATGTGCGCACGGCAGGGTCCGATCGTCGGGCGTTCCTCGCCTCGGTGGCCGCGGCGACCGTCGCCGTCGTCGGCTTCACCGCCGGTCAGTCGACGAGGTTCCTCTCCGCATTCAACCTCTTCGGTCCCCGCCGCTACGGGGACGGCCCGCAGGGACTGCCGGTCAACCGCACCGCCGCGGCCGCCGATGTCCTCACCACTGCCGCCGATCCTGCCTGGACGCTCGAGGTGAGGGGCAACGGCATCGTCCACGGCTTCAGCCGATCCCAGCTCGAGGCGATGGACCAGTCGACCGAAGACATTCCGATCGCGTGCGTCGAGGGCTGGTCGACCGCGGCGAGGTGGACGGGAGTCCGCGTCCGCGATGTCCTGACGCGGTCGGGAATCGACCCGCACTCACGATTGCGGGTCACGAGCCTGCAGACCCGCGGGGGCTACGCAGTCAGCGAGATGGGCCCCGAGTTCGCCGCCGACGAACTCACCCTCATCGCCCTCGGGCTCAACGGAGAACCCCTCGACCTCGATCACGGATATCCGGCCCGCATCATCGCGCCCGGACGCCCCGGAGTGCTGCAGACGAAATGGATCAGCACGATCGAGGTGATCGGATGAGGCCCCCGCTGCGCTCACGCGACATCACCCGCACGGCGCTCGTCATCGCCGGAATCGGATTCGTCGCCTACGGCGCGTTCCTCGTGCTCACGACCGTGGGGAGAGCAAGCATCATCGGGCTCGGCCTCTGGCTGGCCGCCGCTGTCATCGTCCACGACGGCGTCCTCGTCCCCGTCGTCACCGTGCTCGGGCGCATACTCTTCGGACCCCGAACCACCCCCGAGCCGGACTCCGCAATGACGTCGGAGTCGGCGGAACATGCTCGTGGCCACCGCATCCTCGCCGCGCACCGTCCTCCGCCTGTCCGAACTGCGCTCTCTATCCGAACTGCGCTCTTCGGTCACCGCGCCCTCGCAGTGACCCGGGCACTGTTGGTGGCCGCGAGTCTCGTCTCTGCTGTCGTCGTTCCAGAGATCTGGGCACAGGGCCGCGGGGTCGCGAACCCGACCATCCTGCCCGGTGATTACGCCGACAATCTGCTGGTGCTCTGGGGCGTGGTCGTGGCGGCCACGGCCATCGTGCTCACGATCGGCCTCATCGCCGCCCGTCGACGCCGGTGAGGGCGAGGAATGTGCGAGCCTGATGACTCCACGTCTCCTCGACGCGCAGTCCCACCTCGGCGGCGGTGCGAGCGAGGGCCGTGCTGCCGATCTGTGCCCAAGGGAACGCGGCACTCGTGCGGCCGCACCGGTCACGGACCTCGGCGAGGAACGATCGCGCCTCGTCCGGGCCCGCGGAGGTCTCGACGATGATGCGACCGCGAGGGTCGAGGAGTGCTCGCACACGGTCGAGCAGCCGCGCCGGATCTCCGCCGATGCCGATGTTGCCGTCGATGAGCAGTGCCGTCCCCCACCGACCTTCGAGCGGCAGGACGGCATCGATGTCGCGGCACAGCACCGGCAGACCGGCGTCCTGAGCGATGGCCACGGCCGTCGGGGACACGTCGATTCCGAGTGCGAAGTGACCGGAGGCGATCGCTGCCCGCACCATCCGCCCCGGCCCGCAGCCGAGGTCGATGACGGCACCCGCGGCTCGGCCGATGGCTGTGAGATCGGCGGCGTCGGCCTCGGCGGCATACCGGTCGACATCCATGAGCGTCGGCGCACGATCGTCGCCGATCCCGTGGAGGTAGAGGGCGCCACCCATCACCAGCGCCCGATCATACGGGCGGGCTCCGCCGTGGCCGAAACCCACGGGCGCCGCACTCACACTCATGATGCCTCCGCGCGGTCAGCAAGGCTTGCGCAGTCGGCGAAGTCTGCGACAACGTCACCGGTGGTGACGCCCGCGCGGACGGCAGCGCCCGCCCGATCAGCGAACTCAGCGAGCAGCGTGCCGGGCAGCAGCTGGGAGGCGGCGTCGAGGTCAGCGACCGTGTCGATGTCACGCAGGACCGGCAGCAGCGTCGTCCTCAGTCCGGCTGCGCGCAGCCGCTCGAGTTGGATCGCGCCCGTGTCCGCTCGGGACATCGGCACCCCTCTGACCAGGTCACCAACGGGTTCGCGCAGGCCGAGCGCCCAGAACCCGCCGTCCGCGGCCGGGCCGAACCAGGCGTCGCAGTCATCCGGCCACTCGGTGCTCAACAGATTGAGCACACCGCGGTCGAGCTGTGGTGAGTCCATGCCGATGAGCACGGTCGGGCCCGCACAGGCGTCGAGCACGGCGGCGATCCGCTCGTCGAGGTCACCGTCTGACTGGGCAACGATGTCCCACCCGGTGAAGTCCCTCGGCAGCCGTGTCCCGTCGAGGCAGAGGACCTTCCGGGTCCAGTCGAATCGGTCGACGGCGGCGGCGGTGATGTCGATGCAGGCGGCGGCCACCTCGGCGGCGGCGGTGAGGGTCAGCGGAGGACTGAGGCGGGTCTTCACCTTTCCCGGCACGCATTCCTTGGCGAGCATGATGAGCGTGGTCATCGTGTCTCCTCTCTGATCAGGCGGGACATGTCGGTGATCGCGGTGAGGGTGCCGCGCAGGGTGCCGGTGACCTTCGATCGACCCACCCGCGGCCGGTAGGTGACCGGGACTTCGCGGATGCGCAGGCCCGCAGTTCGAGCGCGGAGCACCATTTCGAGCGGATAGCCGCTGCGCCGGTCGGTGAGGTCGAGGGCGAGCAGATCGTGCCGGCGCATCGCCCGCATCGGTCCGAGGTCGCGGAGAACGATGCCGGCGCGCAGCCTGATGAGTCCGGCGAGCGCACGGTTGGCCAACCGGGCGTGCAACGGCCAGGCGCGCGGGCTCACGGCTCGCCTCCGACCCAGGACGAGGTCGGCTCGGCCCGCGAGGACGGGACCGGTCACCCGGTCGAGTTCGCCGAGATCGAAGGATCCGTCCCCGTCACAGATCGCGACCACCTCGGCGGTGGCGGCACGCACCCCGGCGTGCACGGCGGACCCGAAACCGCGCCGGGGTTCGACGACCACGTGGGCACCGTGGGCGCGGGCCACCTCGGCGGAGGCATCGGTCGAGCCGTTGTCGACGACGATGGCCCTGATCCCGTCCGGCAGGCCCGCAAGCACCCCGGGCAGGGCGGCCGCCTCGTCGAGGCACGGGAGGATCAGGTCGATGCGGGCACGGTTCGTATCGGCGCTGTGTGTATCGGCACGGTTCGTATCGGCACGGTTCGTATCGGCACTGTTCGGGTCAGCACTATTCGGGTCAGCACTGTTCGGCAGAGCCTGGTGCGGAGGTGATGTCGGCATGGTCCGAGACTAGGGACGACGGTGCCGCCCGAGACCGGTCGAATCCTTACGAAACGCAGACAAAGCGGGCATGCGGACGGTTTTCGTCGGCCGCAGACCGCCGCGCTTCCTACACTGGAACCATGACGCAACCCCCGCCCGACTCCGCCCTGCGCGATCGGCGGATCCTCCTCGTCGAGGATGATCCCACCGTCGCCGAGGTGGCCCGCAACTACCTGCGCAGCGCGGGATTCCTCGTCGACGAGGTCACCGACGGCTTCCAGGCCATCGATTCGGTGACCGCGGTCCGGCCCGACCTCGTCGTCCTTGACCGAAAGCTGCCGGGCATCGACGGCACCGAGGTGTGCCGCCGTCTGCGCACGTTCACCGACGTTCCGGTGCTCATGCTCACGGCGCTCTCGGCCACGGAGGATCGCATCGACGGGCTCGAGTCCGGGGCCGATGACTACCTCACGAAGCCCTTCTCCCCGCGCGAACTCGTCCTCCGGGTCCGTTCGATCCTCAAGCGCACCGTCGACGAATCCACCCCTGAGGCACCGTTCGCGCTCGGGCCCTTCCGTCTCGACGCCTCGGCGAGGAAGGTCAGCCGAGGAGGCGATCCGCTCGAGCTCTCCGCCCGGGAGTTCGACCTCCTCGCCTTCTTCCTCAAGCATCCGAATCAGGTCTTCGACCGGGAGACGCTGCTGCGGTCGGTGTGGGGCTGGGAGGTCGGTGACCTGTCGACGATCACCGTCACGGTCCGCCGCCTGCGAGAGAAGATCGAGGACGATCCCTCACACGCCACCTTCCTCACCACGGTCTGGGGCGCCGGGTACCGCTTCGACGTCGATGGTGCCGACGCCGAATCCGCTGCCGAGGGAGTGCGCTGATGCTGCTGCCTCTGCCCGACTCGGCGACGATCTTCGTCGTCGCGTTCGGCTGCTCCGGCATCGTCGGTGCGCTCGGGCTCCTCGCCCTGTGGCTGGCTCGGCGCCGCACCCTGACCATGCGCCTGGCCATCATCGTGGCCACGACGCTGTGCTCCGTGCTCGCGGGAATGGTCGCGATCGCCTCGGCGATGTACCTGTCCGAACACGACCTCTTCGTCTTCCTCACCGTGGCCGCCGCCTCACTCGTCTCGACGGCCGTCGTCACGCTGGTCCTCGGCCGCGTCGTCGCCAGGGAGCACCGGGACCTGCGGGCGCTGACCACCGAGGTGGGTCAGGGCCGCCGACTCAGCGCGACCCCCGACGCGAAGGATGCCTCGGAGACCGCGCGGCTGCGAGCCGAGCTCGTGGCCATGAGCAACCGGTTGGCCGATGCCCGCGACGAGGCGGCCGCGCTCGATCGCTCGCGACGCGAGCTCATCGCGTGGATCGCCCACGATCTGCGCACGCCGATGGCCGGCCTCAAGGCGATGGCCGAGGCCCTCGAGGACGGCATGGTCGACGATCCCCAGCGCTACTACGCGAACATGCGGGTCCAGGTCGACCGGCTCTCCCGCATGGTCGATGACCTCTTCGCCCTGTCGCGGATCCAGTCGGGCAGCCTCGAACTCGAATCCGTCGAGGTCGGTCTCTACGATCTCGTCTCCGATGCCGTGGCCGACCTGCGTCCCGTGGCCGCGTCGAAGCAGATCACCGTCGAGGCGCGCGGGCTCACGGACCTCACCGTCACGGGCGATCCCAAGGAGCTGACCCGCGTCGTCGAGAATCTGCTGATGAATGCCCTGCAGCACTCCCCCGACCGCGCCGAGGTGGTCCTCGAGACGAGCCGTCACAGCGACGGTCACGCCGTGCTCACGGTCTCCGACACCGGCGGGGGCATCCCCGCCGAGGCACTCACCGAGATCTTCACGACCGGGTGGCGCGGGACCCCATCGCGGACCCCCGACGACACTTCCGGGGACCACGACGTGCTCACCAGCGGTGCGGGGCTCGGGCTGGCGATCGTGCGCGGGATCGTCGAGGCCCATGCCGGCACCGTCGGCGTGACGAACACACGCGTGGGGGCCTGCTTCGAGGTGCGGCTGCCGGCGGCTGCTCCGCTGGGGTGAGTCAGTGCCTCCGCGGTAAGTCAGCCCCGGTGGGATGAGTCAGCCCCGCTGGGGCCGGTCAGGCTCGGCGCGGTGACGAACTAGACTGAACCGGTGCTCAAACCCATCCTGTGGCCGGTCCTCGCGCCGTCTCTGCTCTTTGCCGTCGGGCTGGGTGCGATCATGCCGATCCTCGTCCTCGGCGCGCTCACCTTGGGTTCGACCGCATCGTTCGCCGCCGCGATCGTCGGCATCATGGGGGCCGTGTCGCTGGCGGCCACGGTCCCGGCGGGAATACTGATCGACCGCCTCGGCGATTTCCGGGCGATGCTCGTGGCCACGCTCGCCGCCGTCGTCGTCCTCACCGCCGTCGTCGCGGCCTTCGTGTGGGACTCCCCGTATTCGCTGCTGATCTACACGATCGCGCTCATGCTCTTCGCCCCGGTCTCCGACGTGTGGAGTCTCGCCCGGCAGGCCGTCGTCGCCGAGGTCATGCCCGCGGCCGACCTGGCCAAGGCGATGACCGCGCTCGGCGGCACCCAGCGGGTGGGCAACCTCGTCGGCCCGATGGTCGGCGCCGGACTCATGCTGTTCATGCCGATCTGGTCGGTGTTCGTCTTCTCCGGCATCACCGCCGTCGCCGCGATCGTCATCATGGCGCTGCCGATCGCCCGGATCCCCGGCTTCGACGATCACCCGAGTCCCGCCTCGGCGGAGGATTCCGGCACAGGCACCGACACCGAGGCGGCCCTCGGCCAGCCGTCGACCGGTCCGACCGACCCCGGCCGGCACTCCGCGGGTGAGGGCCCCCTCGGTGAGCATTCCTCCGCCGAGGCGGCCCGGGGCGAGCGCAGGAAGAAGCGGGAGCGCCGCCCGCCCTTGGATGTGCGGTGGAAGTCCGTCGTGCTCGTCGGCATCACCATCATCACGCTCTCGGCCGCACGCGCCGCACAGCCGGTGGTCATTCAGCTGTGGGGCGTGGAGATCGGCCTGCACGAGTCCTCGATCTCGCTCATCATCGCCTTCGGGGCGGGCCTCGAACTCATCGTCATGTTCCTCGGCGCCTACATCAAGGACCACCTCGGACGGATCGCCACCCTCGTGGGGTGCCTGAGCATCTTCGGGGCCGGATTCATCATCATGGTCGTCCTTCCCGATCTGTCGGGAATGGTCATCGCCGCGGCCGTCATGGCCTTCGGCAACGGCCTCGGCGCGGGAGTGAACATGACGATCGGGGCGGACCTGTCCCCCGCAGTCGGTCGCCCCCGCTTCCTCGGCATCTGGGCGATCTTCAACAACGGCGGCAAACTCGGCGGACCGAGCCTGCTCTCCCTCATCATCACCCTGACCACGCTGAGATTCGGTGTGCTCTTTCCGGGACTCTTCGCCCTCCTCGGCGCGGTCTGGGTGCTCGTCTGGGCACGACAGATCGGACTGCCCGGTCGGCGACGCCGGGTCTGACCGGCGGGTCTGAGCGTCGGGCCCGAGCGTCGGCGGGTCTGAACGTCGGGTCTGAGCGTCGGGCCCGAGCGTCGGCGGGTCTGACCGTCGGGTCTGACCGTCGGGTCTGACCGTCGGGTCTGACCGTCGGGTCTGACCGTCGGGTCTGAGCGTCGGGTCTGACCGGCGACGGATCCGGCTCCGGTGCCGTACCTGACTCCAGCGCTGTCGCCGCTCCCGGCTCCGGAGGCTGTCGTCTGCCATGGACCCGAACCCCTGCACCACGCCCGCTCGCAGGTCCGCACCGACGGACTAGGCTGGTGGTGACCGTTTCGACGAGGTTCGGCCGAGCGTCCGAAGCTGCCGGCCCGATCAGGATCAGGAGAGTCATCGATGGAAGCCCTGGACGTCGGCGGATACGTGCTGGTCAGCCTGGCCGCGCTCGTCTTCCTCTTCCTCCAGTCGTGGTTCGCCGCCACCGTGGTCCGCCGCGTCGTCGGTGTTCCCACCGGCTGGCCGCGCACGCTCGCCGTCGGCCTCGTGATGAGCGCCGTCGTGGCCGTGACCGTGCAGTACCTCTACCGGGCCGGCACCGGGCAGAATTCCACCGGCCTCGACGTCTCGCCCGGAGTGGCGGTGCTGTTCACGGTGCTCGCCCTCGGGTGGATCTTCGCCCTCGGCGTCGGTGCCCTCGTCATGCTCGAAGCGGCCTTTCCCACCGGATCCCTGCCGAGCCCGCAGTCGCTGTTCTTCGGGTGGAAGTCCCGCCGGCGCCGCGCCCGCCGCTACGCCCAGGTCGTGTCCATCGCGGTCCGGCACGGCCTCGGTTCCCAGCTGCGCGGATTCGGCGGAGACTCGCCCGGCCGCGAGGTCAAAACCGCGCGGGCCCTCAAGGAATCCCTCGCCGAGGCGGGGGTGACCTTCGTCAAGCTCGGACAGATGCTCTCGACCCGCCGAGACGTCCTCCCTCCCGTCTTCGTCCGTGAACTCGAGACCCTCCAGACCGAGGTCACGCCCGAACCCTGGTCGGTCATCGAACCCGCCATCTCCGAACGTCTCGGGCGACCCATCGGCGACGTCTTCGCACGGATCGGCTCCACCCCGCTGGCGGCCGCCTCGGTGGCGCAGGTGCATGAGGCGACGCTGCTCGACGGCACGGAGGTCATCGTCAAGGTGCAGCGGCCGAAGGCCCTCAACCAGGTGACCCAGGACCTCGACATCATCCTGCGGCTGGCGTCGTGGCTGAACAAGACCACGTCATGGGGCAGGGACCTGGGCGTACGGTCGCTGGCCGCCGGATTCGCCACCACGCTCGAGGAGGAGCTCGACTACCGGATCGAACTCGACAACATGGCCAGCATCGAGTCTTCTCTGCGGCGTTCGGGGAAGTTCGACGTCACCGTACCCCACGGCTATCCCGAGCTCAGCGGCGAACGGCTGCTGGTCATGGATCGACTGCCCGGCAAGCCGGTGTCGCGGGCGGGGGCGCTGCTGACCGAGCTCAGTGATGCCGAACGCTCACGCTTGGCGACCACGCTGCTGGGTGCCACACTCGAACAGATCATCGGCGACGGGATCTTCCACGCCGATCTGCACGCCGGCAATATCTTCATCACGCCCGACGGAAAGCTGGGTCTGCTCGACTTCGGTGCGGTCGGTCGCCTCGATCCGGGCACGCAGACGTCGCTGGGGCTCATGCTCTATTCGATCGATCAGAACGACAGTGCCGGGGCCACCGACGCCCTCATCGAACTGCTCGGTCGGCCCGACGGTCTCGATGACCGCGAGGTCGAACGTGCCGTCGGCGAACTCCTGCTGCGCTACGGCGGCGGCACCCGCGCGTCACAGGGGCAGAAGCTCTTCGACGACCTGTTCAATCTCGTGCTCGCGCATCGGTTCTCCGTGCCGGCACCGATCAGCGCCGCCTTCCGGGCGATGGCCTCTGTCGAGGGTGCGCTGCTGACGATCGATCCGAGCTTCGACGTCGTCGCCGTGTCCAGGCGAGAGGGCAACAGACTCGTGCGGTCGAAGCTCAAGGGCACGAAGATCACCGATGAGCTGCAGCGTCGGGCGCTGCAGCTGATGCCGATGATCGATCGGATGCCCCGGCGCATCAACAAGATCACCGAAGACCTCGAGCAGGGCCGGTTCTCGATGAACATGCGTGTGCTCGAGAATCCCTCCGACCGCAGCTTCCTCACCAGTCTGTTCCAGCAGCTCATCGTCGCCGTCCTCGCCGGGGCCGCCGTTGTCGGTGCGATCATGCTCATCACCAGCGATGAGGGACCGCTGCTGACGAAGGACATCAACCTGTACTCATTCTTCGGCTTCGTGCTGCTCTTCGGCGGCTTCGTCTTAAGCATGCGTTCGCTCATGCTCGTGTTCAGACGCGACGGCGGCGGCTAGGGGCGTCGGCGGGCAGCGGCGTCGGCGGGCAGCGGCGTCGGCGCTGCCTCACGGACGGCTCGCTGGCGCCTGCGCCGAACTCAGCACGTGGTGCGCTCGAACTTCTCGCACCCCGCCCCGTTCCGCCCCGTTCCGTTGCGTGACTGTACATCGGAAGTGTGTACGTACTGATTTTATGCAGTACGTGTGCACATCCGACCTACAGTTGCGAAACCGCCCCCTCGCAAATGCGTCCAGCGGCACGACGACATCGATACCGTGGCGTCGAGTCTGGACCGAGCGAGGACCGAGGCGATATGAAGTGTGGGCAAAGTGTGGGCACGCTGCTACAACGGGGCATAGAAGAGGCCCCGCGTTCCGCTAGTTCTAGCGGATCGCGGGGCCTTCCCAGATGGAGCCCCCTGTCAGACTCGAACTGACGACCTTCGCTTTACAAGAGCGGTGCTCTACCAACTGAGCTAAGGAGGCGTGGTGCAGACCGAGCGTCTGCGCCTACACGATAGTAGTCCATGGCCCGTGCCCGCCACAAAACTGCGGGGACGACGGAAGCTGACGCCCACCTCGGCGGGGACGACGAAGGCCAGCCCCACCTCGGCGGGGATGACGAAGGCCGGCCCCCACCTCGGCGGGAACCGGTCTTCGCAAGCGATGCGCTCAGCTGAAGCGCCTCGGCGATCAGCCCTTGACTTCTCCGGTGGCCTTGAGGATCTCGGTGGCGAGCGCCTGCGGGTCACTGGTGTTCTCGGTGTGCTTGCCGTTGATGAGCACCCACGGGGTGGCCTCGACCTTGTCGTCCAGGGCGCTCTGGCTCGACTGCTCGACGAACTTCTTGAACGTCTGGTCGGTGACGCAGGACTCCACGGTCTGCTCGGGATCGGCCTTGAGCTTCGCCGAAGTGTCGATTCCGGCATCCTTGGCCACCTTGAGCAGCTCGTCGTCGGAGCGCCCCTCGGAGCCCTCTTCGGGCTGCTGGGCGTAGAGCGCATCGAAGAGGTCGATGGCCTTGTCCGGCTGGCTGTCGACGACGCAGGCGGCGAGGTTGGCCGAACGGGTCGAGTACTCGTTGCCGCTGGACATGCGGTCGAGGAACGACACGGGCTTGTAGTTGATGACGATCGTTCCCTCATTGGCGAGCTTCTTCAGCATGCCGGAGTTCGAGTCTTCGAAGGCCTTGCAGCCCGGGCACTGGAAGTCGAGGTAGACCGTGACCGTGGCAGCGTCCTTCTTCGCGCCGGCGTCGGTCGCGGCGGGAAGGTCGGTCTTCTCACCTTCCGGCATCTTCAACGGCTGGACGAGAGCGTTGTCCTTGGAAACCGTGATGCCCTCGGAGACGTAGTTCTCGGGATTCACCGCCGGCTTGTTCTGCTGGAAGATGAGCACACCGACCACGGCCAGGACTGCGACGATGACGACACCGATGCCGACGTACAGAATCGTCTTGGCGGTCTTCTCCTTCTTCGCCTGATTCGCTGCGATCTGGCGGGCGTTCTCACGCGCCTTTTTGCGCTTGTCGTCTCCGGAGCTGTTCTTCGCCATTGTTCCTCACGTTGGATCGTCTGACATCGGTGCGGCCTGCGGCCCGAAGCGTGCGGGGCGGCTGTGGCGACCCGACGGCACCACTGTACCGAAACTGTCTCCGCACCGGCTCCCAGAAATATTCAAGGTTCAACTAGAGCCCGTCACCGGCTGCGCTGCCCAGACCGAACCCGACCGAGAGTCCCCCGCCGCCCAGACCGAACCCGCCCGAGAGTCCCCACGTCTCGGGCACGCCCGGCAGGCTTCCCTGGCAAGGTGTCCAATCGCTTACACCGGCCCCGGCAGGTAGTCGAAGGGATTGATCGGCAGCGGCCACCAGGACATGGCCGCTCCCGACTGGATGACCATGACCGCGAGCACTACGAGCAGTGCCGTCACCGCCAGCGCGATGAGCCGCCCCAGGTGGTTCCGCGTTGCGCCCGAGACGACCGCCCTGGAGCCGTAGCGCAGGCTCGACGCTCCCGGACCGACCCACAGCACCAGCGACCCCGCGGCCCCAGCGGCCCACACCGACCACTGTTCGGAATCGCCGCTGGGCACGATGCCCGCGATGTCGAGTCGCGTGAGCACGAGCATGGCGACGGCCGCGATCGCCGGCAGGATGAACGAGGCGATCGATGTCAGGACCGATGCCAGCACCGCCCCCGGCGCCGAGGCGAGCGCCCGCCCGAATCCGCCCGATTCCATTCCGCGTTCGAACCGGTACCGCTGGACCTTCCGGTCCAGACGCGTGCCCGTGCGTGCGAGCACCGACCAGAGCAGCGCCACGACACAGATGACCAGCGGACTCAGCGGCATGACGGCCACGGCGAGGACGATGAGACCGAAGACGACCCATCCGCCGCTGCGCACCCGCCGGTAGGTCATCGGAGCCCACGGATATCCGCCTGGCCCACCCGGCTGCATGGGCTGACCGTCCGGTCCGCCGGGCTGGCCGATCTGCCCGCCCGGACCTCCGGGCTGCATGATCTGACCACCGGCACCCTGATTGCCCGCGCCATGGCCTCCGGCATCGGGACCGCTCTGACCGGACCATGACCCCTGCCCGTTGCCGGACTGGACGAATCCTGCCCGGCCGAGGTCGGCGCCGGCCATCCGAGATCCCGGAGCGGCCTGGATGCTGCCGTTCGGATTGCCGACCGGCGGCGCCGTGCCCTGCCGCGTCGGATCGGGCATCTGCCCGGGTCCGTACCCCGAGCCGCCGAGGTGGCCGGAACCTCCATGATTCGTCGGACGACTGGAGCCCGGGTACTGCGGCTGTCCGGCATGGCCCGGCCCGCCGACACCGGGCCCGCCGACACCGGGACGGCCGTCAGCGGCTCCCGGGTAGCCTGTTCCCGAATACCCCGAGCCCGGATACCCCGATCCTGCGTAGTCCCCGCGCACTCCGCCGCGCCCGTCGGCCGCTCCGGATCCGGCTCCCCCGGGCCCGGCCGCACCGTAGCCGGCAGCGCCGCCGGCCACTCCCCCGGCCAGCGCACCACCGGCAGCGCCGAGAGCGCCGGCCCCGAGGCCACCGCCGCCGGCTCCGCCGTCATCCACGGCAGGCATGACCGCGGTTCCGCTCGGGGAACGATTGATGCCGCCACCGGGCCCGGCACCGGATCCTCCGCTGGGCCCGGAGCCGAGCTGCGGCATCCGTCCGGACTCGATGTCGACGAGGGCGTCAAGGATCATCTGCCCTGAGGGGCGACGTTCGGGCTTCGAGTCAAGGCAGGCGGCGATGAGGGGCACGAAGTTCTTCGGCGCCCCATCGAGATCGAACTTGCCCATGGCGACTCGTCCGAGCACCGCCTCGAGCGGTCCGGAACCGTAGGGATTGCGACCGGTCGCGGCGAAGGCCATCGTCGCGGCCCACCCCCACCAGTCGGTCTTCTCGCTCGAGGCCTTCCCATCGGCGATCTCCGGCGACAGGTAGCCGGGCGTGCCCATGACGAGTCCGGTCGCGGTCACCCGCACCTCGTCGGCGACCTGGGCGATGCCGAAGTCGATGACCATGGGCTCTCCGTCCATGATCATCACGTTCGCGGGTTTGAGGTCGCGGTGGATGACACCGGCGTCATGGACGGCGTTGAGGGAGTCCAGCAGCGCATGCCCGAAGTGGACGAGTTCGTCCTCGGCGAAGGGGCCGTTGTCGCGGACGTCATCGGACAGCGTCTGCCCGTCGACGAATTCGGTGATGATGAACGGCTGCGCGGAGTCGAGTTCGGCATCGAGCACCTCGGCGATGCGGGGGTGGCGGATGCGCCGCAGGGTCCGTGTCTCCCTGGCCAGACGCTTGCGCGCAGTCTCGTCATTGGCGATGTGGGGGTGGAGGACCTTGACGGCGACCGGGTTGTTTCCGCCGTCGACACCGAGGTAGACGACACCCATGCCGCCCGAGCCGAGCTCCTCGATGAGGCGGTAGCCCCCCAGTTCCTGAACCATCACCTGGCCAAGCCTAGTCGAGCGGGTACAGTTCATTCCAAGGACCGACACAGGAGGAGGCGCAGATGAGCACCGTCGACTCTGCCGAGCCGAGCACCGAGATCCCCACCGGCGGAAGCGATTTCGTCGTCGTGGCCAACCGTCTTCCCGTCGACCGCGACCCCGATGATCAGAACGCGCAATGGCGCACCTCACCTGGGGGTTTGGTCACAGCGGTGGCTCCGGTGATGAAGTCCCAGGAGGGCGCGTGGATCGGGTGGACGGGGGTGCCCGATGAGGAGTTCGAACCCTTCACGATCGACGGCATGCACCTGACCCCGGTGACCCTGACGAGTGAGGATGTCCTCAGGTATTACGAAGGGTTCTCCAACGCCACACTGTGGCCGCTCTACCACGATGTCATCGTTCCGCCCGAGTACCACCGCACATGGTGGGACGCGTATGTGCGGGTGAATGAGCGCTTCGCGGCCAAGGTCGCCGAGGTGGCCGCGCAGTGCGCGACCGTGTGGGTCCATGATTATCAGCTCCAGTTGGTTCCGCAGATGGTGCGGCGGCTGCGCCCCGACCTCGCGATCGGCTTCTTCAACCACATCCCGTTCCCTCCCTATGAGCTCTTCGCCCAGCTGCCCTGGCGCGATGAGATCCTCCGCGGCCTCCTCGGCGCCGACCTCATCGGGTTCCAACGGCCGGCGGACGCGGCGAACTTCCGTCGCGCCGTGCGCGGGCGACTGGGATATTCGACGAAGGGGTCGACGGTCTCGGTCCCGCCGGGTGACTTCCTCCCCGCCCACCTCGTCCGCGCCGAGTCGTTCCCGATCTCGATCGACACCCCCTACCTCGAGGAGCTCGCTCGCGATCCGAAGATCCTCGAGCGGGCGAAGCAGATCCGCGAGGAGGTCGGCAATCCGCGGGTGGTCATGCTCGGCGTCGATCGCATGGACTACACGAAGGGCATCCGACACCGGCTCAAGGCGTTCGGGGAGCTGCTCGCCGAGGGCCGCCTCGATGTCGAGGACGTCGTGCTCATCCAGATCGCCACGCCTTCGCGCGAGCGGCTCGAGCAGTACAAGATCATCCGCCACGACGTCGAACTCGCCGTCGGTCGGATCAACGGCGAACAGGTCGACGTGGGCTCGATCCCCGTGCGCTACCTCCACCACTCCTACCCGCGCGATGAGATGACGGCGTTCTTCCTCGCCGCCGACGTCATGTTGGTCACCGCTCTGCGCGACGGAATGAACCTCGTGGCCAAGGAGTATGTGGCCTGCCGCAGGCGAGACGACGGATCCCTCGTGCTCTCCGAGTTCACCGGGGCGGCCGAACAGCTCAAGGGCGCGGTGATGGTCAATCCCCATGACATCGCCGACCTCAAGGCGGGCATCCTCGAGGCCGTGCAGATGGACGAGAAGACCCGCTCCCGTCGGATGAAGCAGATGCGCAAGCGGGTCGCCACGGACACCGTGAGCCGGTGGTCGCAGAACTTCCTCGCCGAGCTCGAGCACATCAAGCACAATCCCGAGGTCATCGTCCCCGATGGGCCCGTGGTGCAGAAGAACCGGACCGCACCGCCACCGGATGTGCCGGCCGCCCCCTCCGATCGCGCCGACCGACCCGATGATGCCGAGTGGACAGACGACATCTCCACCGCCCGCTAGGAGGCGCCGAGTGACATCGAAGCCGACCGTGCTCGTCCCTGCCCTGTCGACCCCCGCCGAGGTGGACCTGCGTGAGCTCGCCACCGCCGATTCCCTGCTGGTTGCTCTTGATTTCGATGGGGTGCTCGCACCCCTGCAGGACGATCCCGAGACCTCGCAGATGACCGCGGGATCGGCCGCGGCGATCGCTGCCCTGGCCAGGCTGCCGCACACCCGGGTGGCGTTGGTCTCCGGCCGTGACATCGCGACCCTGTCACGGCTGACCGAGACACCGGAGTCGGTGTGGATGATCGGCTCCCACGGCGCCGAGGCGGCGCTCGGCTCGGGCATCGAGAGTGACCGTGCCGGAATCGCCCCTGTCGGACGCGACGGCGCGGACCTCGCACACGGCACCGGGGCCTCGCACTCCCCCGAGCTCACCGCGGCCGAGCAGGAGAGGCTCACGGCCATCGATGCACACATCGAGGCCTTCGAAGACGCTCTTCCGCCGACCGCATCGGAGATGCTGACGGACCTGCTCGTCGAGCTCAAACCCTATTCGCGGACCGTGCACACCCGCGGCTTCGACCCCGAGGTCGCCGCTGCCCTGCACGAGCACGCCATGCAGGTCGCCGAGGAGTTCCCCGACATCCGGGTCATCGAGGGCCACGACATCACCGAGCTCGCGGTCAAGCAGGCGACGAAGGGCGACGGCCTGCGGCTCCTGGCCCGCGCGGGAGCGCCGACGGCGATGGCTTATCTCGGCGACGACGTCACCGATGAGGATGCTTTCGCCGCCCTGCACGATCTGTCAGCCGACCAGACTCTCGATTCCGGCCCGACTGACAAAACCGGCCAGACTGACAAAACCGGTCTGCCTGACAGAACCGGTCTGCCTGACGAAGCCGGCCCGACTCTCGAAGCCGGCCTGACCGTCAAGGTCGGCACCGCTCCGACTCAGGCGAGGTGGCGGATCACCGGGCCCGATGCCGTGGCCGATCTCCTCGGCCGACTCGCAGCCGAACGTGCGGACCACCTCGGCGCCGAGCGCGGCTGAACCGCCGCTCAGCGGCGCTGCGGGGGTACCGCGCTGGCGCGCAGCACGAGATCGGGGTTGACGGTGTAGTCGACATGGACACGGTCCTCACCGGCGGCGATCATTCCGCGGATCTCGTCGATCGCGGACTGTGCGACGGTCGCCCAGTCATAGACGACCTGCGAGAGCGGGGGTTCGATGACATCGGCATCGGGCACGTCGCCGACCGTGAGCACGGACAGGTCGCGGGGTACGTCGAGGCGCAGACGCTGGGCGGCCTCGAGCAGGCCGAAGGACAGTGACGGGGCGCACGCGATGACCGCAGTGCACCGCAGATCGATGAGTTCGTCAGCGGCGGCGACTCCGGCCATCGCCCCTCCTGCGGCCTCGACGACGGGGGCCTGATCGCGGGTGGCGGGAATGTGGAGGATGCCGGCCATCGACCGGCGGAACCCGGCGATCCGGGCCGGTGCCGCGGAATCGCGCAGCACCGCGAGTCCGATCCGACGGTGTCCGAGGTGGACGAGGTGGGCCACAGCAGTATCGATGCCTCCGGTCGCGTCGAGGTAGATGCGCGAGATCCCGTCGTCGTGACGGGCGTTCGAGATGCGGATGAGCGGCAGCCCGCGCTGGGCGAGCATCCCCGCGAGCACTCCGGCGGCACCGCCGCCGACGACGATGGCCCCGGAGACCCGGGGGCCGCCGCGTGCGTCGTCGAGGATCGTCTCTGCGAGCGACTCGTTGTGTTCAGCGACGGCCTCGATATGGACGACGGCGACGCGCAGCCCGTACATCCGGTTCGTGAGGATCTCGGCCAGCCGCGAATAGGGGTCGACATTGCCCGCGGACACAGCCGGTTTGATGAGTGCGATGAGCGGTTCCCCGCCTCCGGCGCCGCCGGTGCGCGACTGCCCGGGGGCCTGCTGCTCGGGACCGTGACCGGCCGCGCCGAGGATGGCCAGGGCCTGCTGCACCTTCTGCCTCGAGGCAGCCGAGACCGAATCGGGATCGCGCAGGGCACGGGAGGCCGTGGCCTTCGAGACCCCGGCCGTGCCCGCGATCTCGGCGAGGCGGACGTGCCGGTGCTCGGGCGTGAGAGCCTGCCCGGCGCTGTTCTGTTCGCTCACTGCCGGGCCGCCGTCGTCGAGGTGCGGGCGATGAGGCGGGGCCGGAACACCGGCGGCACCGTCGGCACCCCTGTCGTCGAGATCCGCAGAGTGTTGAGAGTCGCCGCGACCAGCGCGTTCGACAGGCCCTCGATGTCGAGGCCGAGGACCGTGGCCGGCGGACCGGTGAACTTCATCGTCGGGGAGTCGCCGAAGCCGACGATCGACATGTCGCGAGGCACCTGCAGGTGCCGGTTGCGCAGTCCGTAGAGGGCGCCGTGCAGCTGCAGCGCCGACTGCACGATGACCGCGGTGCAGGTCGCGTCCTTGAGCTCAAGCACCGCTCGCGAGCCGCCGGAGAACGACTTCGGCACCCGTGCGATCCAGTCCTCGAGGTCGAGTCCGAGATTCCGTGCGGGGTGTTCGGCGAGGAAGCGGCGGATCAGCTGGACGGCGAGTTCGCCGCTGTCGTTGCAGATCAGACCGATCCGCCGGTGACCGATCGCACGCAGATGTTCGAACGCGGTGGTCATTCCGCCGCCGAGGTCGAGCCGAGCGGCGATGAGGTCGGAGCCGCCGAGGTCCTCACCGTCGCTGGCGGACTGCTCGTCGACGCGGATACAGGGGATCTCGGTGTGCAGGCTCGTCAGCGTCGGCGTCACCAGGGCCACGGCCCCGGCGTCGATCGCGACCTGCAGCGGTTCGGGATCGGTCTCCACCAGGGGGCGGGTGACGAGCAGATCGTGCTCCTGCAGAGCCTGGGCCACACGGGTGCACACCTGGACCTGCCAGTATTCGGGGTTGCCGGGGGCACTGACGGCCACCAGCCGCCTCGGCGCATCATGGAGCAGCGTCGAACGCGAATAGCCGAGCTCATTCATCGCCTCGAAGACCTTGGCCCGCGTCGTCTCAGCAACGGCACCGCGCCGGCCGAGGACGCGGGAGACCGTGGCCAGGGACACTCCGGCCCGGGCGGCGACCTCGTCGAGCGTGACCTTCATGCGTGCCAGTCTACTTTCGGCTGTTGTGTGCGTCGGCGCAGAGCCATCGTGCTGAGAATCACTCTACGCTTTGTCGAATAGACTGAGCACCCGCCCGATCCACCCCGTAGGATGAGAGGGACTGAGCATCCCCGCCAGGTCACCGACGACCAGCTGCTCACCGAGTTACTTAGAGGAGGACTTATGTCAACGGTGTCGTTGAATGGCCTCAGTCATGTCTACGAGAACACGACGTCCGAGTCCGTGCATCCTTTCAACCTCTTCGTCGACACAGGCGAATTCCTCGTCCTCTACGGCCCGTCCGGGTCCGGCAAATCGACGATCCTGAGGATGCTCCACGGGCTCGAGACCCCGAAGACCGGGACCATCCTCATCGATGGCGTCGACATCACCCACACCGCAGTCAACGACCGCGACGTCACCCTCGCGCTCGAGAGCTACGCCCTCTACCCGCACATGAGCGTGCGCGACAACCTCGGCTTCGCGCTGCGCGTCGACGGCCTGCCCGTCGAGGAGATCACCGACCGCGTCGAATCCGTGATGGAGACGATCGGGCTCACCGACATCCTCGACTCCGTTCCCGGCGACCTCACCCAGCTGCAGCGCCAGACCGTCGCGCTGGCACGTGCCGTCGTCCGCCGGCCCAAGGTGCTCATCATGGACGAGCCCGTGGTCAACCTCGTCCCCGAGCAGCAGGCCGAAACCCTGTCGCTGATCAAGGAGCTCCAGCAGGAGTTCGAGCTGACCACCATCTATGCGACCTCCGACCTCGCCGATGCGAAGGTCCTCGGCGACCGGATCGCCTTCCTCGACCGCGGCAGGCTCATCGGAGTGGAGAAGCCCGAACTCGCCGAGGCGCTCGTGTCCTCCACCGACCCGGACTCGGTCTCACACACCGACCCGGCCTCGACCCCGGACGAGTAACCCGTGCCGGGCATCCCGTCCCAGCCTTCGTCCGCGGGCACAGCGGGCGCGCCCGGCACGACGCCCGAGCCGGGTTCAGCATCGGAGCCCGGCACGGCGCCCGAGATCCACACGGTCCGCCACGCCGATCGCACCGCCCTCGCCGAACTGCCGTGGCATCTGCCGCTGGCACAGTGGCCGGAGAAGCTCCTCGGCGGACTCCCCCGCGGCATCTCCCGCCATGTGGTGCGCTATGTCGAGATCGGCGACGAAGTCCTCGCGATCAAGGAGACCGAGGACAAGCAGGCGATGCGGGAGTTCGACATCCTCGGGGCACTGGGCAACCTCGACGTGCCGCTGGTCGAACCGCGTGCCGTCGTCAGCGGCCGGACCACCGCAGACGGGCAGAGGCTCAACGGCGCACTCATCACCGCCTACCTCGAATTCTCCCTTCCCTACCGGGCGCTGTTCTCCCGGGATCTCGCCTCGGACACCGGGGGCCGCCTCGTCGATGCTCTGGCTGTGCTGCTCGCCCGGCTCCACCTCGTCGGGTTCTACTGGGGCGACGTGTCACTGTCGAACACCCTCTTCCGCCGTGACGCCGACGCCTACGCCGCGTACGTCGTCGACGCGGAGACCGGGGAACTGCACGACCAGCTCTCCGACGGGCAGCGGAACATGGACCTGCGGATCGCGCGGATGAACATCGCCGGGGACTTCCTCGACCTGCAGGCCGCAGGTCTCGTCGATCCCGAGACCGATCCGATGGCCGCCGGGCAGCGGCTGTGCGAGTCGTATCAGGGGCTGTGGACGGAGCTGACCCGGGTCGAGGAGTTCAGCGTCAACGAACGCTGGCGCATCGACGAACGCATCCGCCGCCTCAACGATCTCGGCTTCGACCTCGGCGAGGTGACCGTGACGACCGACCTCGACGGCATCAGCCTGCTCGTCGAACCGAAGGTCGTCGAACCCAATCACCATTCCCGGCGTCTGCTGCGCCTGACCGGGATCGGGGCGAACGAGAACCAGGCACGGGCGATGCTCAACGACCTCGACTCGTTCCGCTCCGCCCCGGAGATCGCCGAGGTCGACGAACTCGACGAATCCGAGGCCGCCCGACGCTGGCTCGACGAGGTCTACAAACCCCTCATCCAGGCGATCCCGGAGAACCTCACCCGCAAGCTCGAGCCGGGACAGATCTTCTACGAATTCGCCGAGCATCGGCGGACGATGGCCCGCGCCCGACAGCGCGACATCCCGACCATGGAGGCCATCGCCTACTTCATCGTCGACTACCTGGCGAACCTCCCCGATGAGATCCGCTACGTCGACAGCGAGAAGTTCTGACCCTCGCCGAGGCGGAGTCACCCGACCGCACGGCCCGCCCCACTGCACGGCCCCGCCGGTGGGAGGCAGCGCAGATGGGAGGCCCCACCGAAATCGGCAGCTCCCGCAGTGGGACGTGGAAATCTCCCCCACCGATGTTCCACAGGGTGAAACGACAACGGTGGAGCCGCCTCGGCGGGCATAGCTTTGATCGTGAAGGAGGGACGATGTCGTCCCTCCCGGCCGAAACCCCACGGAAGGATCCCTGATGACCACCACCGAGCCGATGCCTACGAACGAGAACAATCCGTCGATCCCGGGCCTGTTCGAGCTGACCGGTCGCACCGCGGTCGTCGTCGGCGCGGGCTCGGGCCTCGGCCAGGCCAGCGCGATCGGTCTCGCCGACGCGGGAGCCCACGTCGTCGCCGCCGACCTCAACCTCGCCGGGGCCGAAGCGACCGCCGCGCTCATCGCCGACCGCGGGGCCGGATCCGCCGAGGCCGTCGCTGTCGACATCACCGACACAGACTCCGTCGACGCCCTCGTCGCGGCCCGGGCCGATGCGCAGGTCCTCGTCGTCACCCCCGGTGCGAACGTGCGCAAGCGGCTGACCGCGACGACCGATGACGATTTCGACCGGGTTATCGACATCAACCTCAAGGGCACCTACCGGCTGATGCGCGGCTTCGGCCGGGAGATGGCAGCTCGGGGTCGCGGCTCCATCGTCACCTACGCGTCGTTCAGGGCGCTGGCCATCGAACCGGGTCAGGGCCTGTACGCGGCGGCCAAAGCCGGGGTCGTGCAACTGACGAAGACACTCGCCAGCGAGCTCGGCGGGCACGGCGTGCGGGTCAATGCGATCCTGCCCGGACCCTTCGACACTCCGCTGACGCAGCAGATCAAGGCCGACGAGACGTGGTGGAACGCGTACGCCGACAAAACCGCCCTGGGCCGCTGGGGTCGTCTGCACGAGATCGCCGGGCCCGTCCTCTTCCTCGCCTCCGACGCATCGAGCTACATCACCGGGCATTCGCAGCTCGTCGACGGCGGATGGATGGCCCAGGACGGACGGTTCACCCCCGACGTGTGATGCGGGTGAGTCGGGACCCGTCCGGCGGGTGTTTCAGCGCGGTTGGGTGCGGCCCCGCCGCCTGCCGGGCGGCGTGGATGGGTGCGGCTCGGAGACTGCCCGGCGACGTGGCTCGTGTGAGATCGGCGACGCGGCGGTCGATCGTTCCCCGTGATCGCGGGGAACCCAGCCGAGAAGATATGCATCATTATGCAAGAATATTCATATGACCGATTCTGACACGCCCTCCACACACCCGACAGCCACCTCGGCGGGGGTGCTGCGCCAACTGGGACGGCGCAAATCGATCGGCTCGATGGTCACCGACGCACGGATCGACGACGTACGGGTCGATGGCTCTGCACAGATCGACGACGGCGCACGGGTCGATGGCAACACCGAGGGTTCGGGGCGGCTGCGTCGGACGTTCGGCGTCTTCCAGCTGACGATGATCAGCGTCGGGGCCACCTTGGGCACGGGAATCCTCGTCATCCTCGGCGAGGCCGTTCCCGTCGCGGGTCCCGCGGTGTGGCTGGCGTTCGTCCTCGCCGGCGTCACTGCGCTGCTCTCGGCGGTCAGCTATGCCGAGATGGCGGGCATGGTGCCGGTGTCGGGGTCGAGCTATTCGTACTCGTACGCGACCCTCGGGGAGGGTGTGGCCTGGATCTGCGGCTGGTGCCTAGTTCTCGAATATGCGGTTTCGGTCGCCGCTGTCGCCGTCGGTGCCGCCGACTATGTCAATGAGACCCTGCGGGTGTTCGGGCTCGAGCTGCCCGGCGCTCTGACCACCGGGCCGGGGGTTGCGGACAATCCCGGAGGGGTCATCAACGTCTCGGCACTCGTCGTCGTGGCGCTGGCGACGGTGCTGCTCATGCGCGGGGCCAAGGAATCCGGCATCGTCAACACGATCCTCGTGTTCGTCAAGCTCGGGATCCTCGTGTTCTTCGCGATCGTCGCATTCACCGCGTTCAAGGCCGGAAACTTCGCGCCGATGCTGCCGATGGGCGCCGCCGGTGTCACTGCGGCCGCCTCGAGCGTGTTCTTCTCCTACATCGGCTTCGACGCAGCCTCGACGGCCGGTGAAGAGGCGAAGAACCCCCGCCGCGACCTGCCGCGGGCGATCATCCTCTCGATGCTCATCGTCACCGCCATGTACGTGCTCGTGGCGGTGGCCGCGATCGGGGCCCGGCAGTGGCAGTGGTTCGCAGGAGCCCAGGCCCCGCTCGTCCAGATCGTCGAACAGCTCACGGGTTCGAACCTCGCCGTCCTCCTCTTCGCCGTCGCCGCGGTGCTCGCGATCTTCTCCGTCGTCATCACCGTCCTCTACGGGCAGTCGCGAATCCTGCTGACGATGGCGCGCGACGGCATGGTGCCGAAGATCTTCGGCGTCGTCTCCCGGCGCACCGGCACTCCTGTGGCCGGCACCCTCATCGTCGGCGGGCTCGTCGCGATCACGGCGGCGCTGATCCCGCTGGGCGAGCTGGCCGACGCCACGAGCATCGGCACGCTCTTCGCGTTCTTCCTCGTCAACCTCGCCGTCATCTACCTGCGGGTGAAGCGTCCCGACCTCGAGCGGTCGTTCACGGTGCCCTTCGGCCCGGTCATCCCGGCCCTCGGCGCGCTCGCGTGCGCGTTCCTCATGCTCAACCTCGGCGGGCGGACCTGGGCCGTCTTCGGTGTGTGGATGGCCGTCGGCGCGCTCGTCTACTTCACCTACAGCCGCCGTCACTCGGTCGTCGGCGCGATGGACGAAGCGACCTACCGCACCACCCTCACCCCCTAATTGCTACGTGGCGGCGGCCCAGCAACCTTGCGCGAGGTTGCTGGGCCGCCGTCGGGTAGTAAAAGGGGTTTATGTTCGGCGGGCTCGGGCCACCTCGTAGAGAGAGACGGCCGCGGCGATGCCGGCGTTGAGCGATTCGGTCGTCGCGGCGATCGGGATCGACACGATCTGGTCGCACTTCTCCGCGATCAGTCGGGACAGTCCCTTGCCCTCGGAGCCGACGACGATGCACAGCGGGTCGCGGGTGAAGCTCAGTTCGGGCAGCTCTACGTCTCCGTCCATGTCGAGGCCGACGACGAAGACGTTCTGTTTCTTCAGCTCGTCGATCGCCCGCGCCAGGTTGACCACCTGGGCGACGCGGATCCGCGAGGCGGCCCCGGCCGAGGTCTTCCACGCGGCGGCCGTCATCGAGGCGGCGCGCCGTTCGGGGATGATCACCCCGTGACCGCCGAAGGCCGCGGTCGAACGCACGATCGCGCCGAGGTTGCGCGGATCCGTGATCCCGTCGAGGGCCACGAGGAGCGGGGTCTCGGCCCGGTCGGCAGCGAATTCGAGCAGATCGGAGGGGTCGGCGTATTCGTACGGCGGAACCTGCAGGGCGATGCCCTGGTGGATCGCGTCGTCGGTGAGTCGGTCGAGGTCGGGCTTGCTCGCCTCGAGCATCGAGATGCCGCGCTGCGTGGCCAGGGTGATCGACTCGCGGACACGATCGTCGGAGTCGATGCGACCGGAGACGTACATCGCGGTCGCCGGCACTCCCTCGCGCAGCGCCTCGAGCACCGAATTGCGCCCGGCGACCATATTCGGCCCGAGTTCCCTCTTCTTCCGCTTCGCCTGCGCCGAGGCATTGGAGGTCTTGCGGTTCTGCGCGGCCTTGTGCGCCTTGTGGTAGACGCGGTCCTCGGCCTTGGGCGTCGGGCCCTTGCCGCGCAGTCCGCGCTTGTTCTTACCGCCCGACCCCTTGGTCGGGCCCTTCTTCGAACCGCCGGAGCGGGGAGTGGAAGCCATGTGATTCCTATCGGGTGCGTGGAGGCCGCGAGCATGTGCCCGTGGCCGATGTTCGTGGTCCTCAGCCTTCGCCGAGGTGGTAGCGGTATCCGTCGGCCGTGTCCTCGATGATGACGCCGGCCGCCGCGAGTTCGTCGCGGATCGCATCCGCGGTCGCGTAGTCCTTGTTCCGCTTGGCCTCGGCACGCTTGTTCGCCTGGGCGGCGACGAGGGAATCGAGTGCCGATTCCGCCTTCGCGTCGGTGGCCGAACCGGCCCAGACCGCAGCGCTGGGGTTGACGCCGAGGATGTCGAGCATGAGCTCGACCTCGGCGACGATTCTCGCCAGACCCTCCGGGTCGCTTCCCGCATCGAGGAGCTTCGCTCCCTCGGTCACCTGGGCGAAGACTACGGACAGGGCCCGCGGGATGCCGAGATCGTCGTCGAGGGCGGCAGCGAATTCGACGGGAACATCGAGCGTGCGAGTCGCATATCCGTCGCTGACATCCGGCAGAGACGGGGCCTGAGCGCCGAGGGACTGCCTGGCCCGCTGGAGGAAGTTCGACAGCCGCTCGAGCGAGGCTGCTGAGCGTTCCATCGCCGTCGGCGAGAAGTCGAGGACCGACCGGTAGCTCGCTCCGGTGAGGAAGTAGCGCAGGGCCAACGGGCTGAAGGACTCGAACAGGTCGGAGGCGAAGACCGAGTTGCCGAGCGACTTCGACATCTTGTCCCCGCCGACGTTGAGCAGTCCGGAGTGCATCCAGATGTTCGCGAACCGGTCGCCGGCGGCCCGTGACTGGGCGAGTTCGTTCTCATGGTGCGGGAAGCGCAGGTCGAGTCCGCCGCCGTGGATGTCGAAGTTCGACCGCAGGTACTTCGTCGACATCGCCGAGCATTCGATGTGCCAGCCCGGACGACCGCGTCCCCAGGGGGAAGGCCAGGACGCGGTGATGGGTTCGGACTCCTTGTGGGCCTTCCACAGCGCGAAGTCGCGGGCGTCCTTCTTCCCGCGCAGCTCGGTGCCCTCGGCCAACTCCATGTCCTCGAGCCTCTGATTCGTCAGCTCACCGTAATCGGCCCACGAGGCGGCGTCGAAGTAGACATCGGCACTGCCGTCGAGAGCGGGATAGGCATGGCCTGCCTCGATCAGGCGGGAGATGAGTTCGATCATCTCGGTGATGTGGCCGGTCGCGCGAGGTTCGCTGCTCGGAGGGAGCACGTCGAGTGCGTCGTAGGCGTCGGTGAAGGCCCGCTCGTACTTATAGGCGTGAGCGAACCACTCTCGGCCCTCTTCGACGGACTTCGACAGGATCTTGTCGTCGATGTCGGTGACGTTGCGGACCATTGTCACCGAAAAGCCGCTGTAGAGCAGCCATCGGCGCAGGGTGTCGAAGACCGAGGCCGAACGCAGATGACCGATGTGGGGTTCGCCCTGCACCGTGGCGCCACAGACGTAGATCCCCACGTGTCCGTCGGTGACGGGGCGCAGTTCTTCCGTCGTGCGGCTGGCGGTGTTGTAGAGGGAGATAGTCACGCCATCAAGTCTACCGGCCCGCACCGGATTCACCGTTTCCCCGGATTCGATGCACGACTGTTACGCACCTCACGTGACTTACGGCACACCGCACAGGTGATTCCCAGTAAAGTGGAGGCAAGCAATAATGTTCGACGTGAGCGGCTTTCTCGCGTTTCGGACCTCAGCCGCGCCCCTCCGTCTCACAGAAGAGACTGCGGGGGCCAATCTCGGTCGCGCAGATCCGCGACCGGCCAAGAAAGGACATCATGTCACCCAAGTCATCACCCCAGAGGGAGGTCTTCGTCTCCCGCGGCGCGTTCATCTTCGCGGCCATCGGTTCGGCAGTCGGCCTCGGCAACATCTGGCGCTTCCCGTATATCACTTATGAGAACGGTGGCGGCGCCTTCATCATCCCCTATCTGGTCGCACTGCTGACAGCGGGCATCCCGCTGCTGTTCTTCTACTACGCGATGGGTCACCGTTCGCGCGGTTCGGCACCGCTGGCCCACCGAATGGCCCACAAGGGTGCAGAGCCCATCGGCTGGTTCGCCACCGGTGTCGCGATCGTCATCGGCATCTACTACGCCGCGATCATCGGCTGGGCCGGCTCCTATATGTTCTTCTCGCTCAAAGAGGCGTGGGGCGACGACGCGGAGGGATTCTTCTTCGGCGAGTATCTCAAGATGGGTGATCCCGGAATCTCGCTCGACTTCGTTCCCGGTGTGCTCATCCCGGTCATCCTCGTCTGGGCGGTTGTCCTCATCATCCTGCTCATGGGTGTCCAGAACGGCATCGCGAACTTCTCGAAGATCTTCATCCCGCTGCTCATCGTCCTCTTCCTCGCACTCGTCGTCCGGTCTCTGTTCCTGCCCGGTGCCGCTGAGGGACTCAATGCGCTGTTCACTCCGGACTTCAAGGCGCTGGCCGATCACAAGGTCTGGATCGCGGCCTATGGCCAGATCTTCTTCTCTCTGTCGATCGCCTTCGGCATCATGATCACCTACGCCTCGTACCTGAAGAAGAAGACGAACCTCACCGGCGCCGGCCTCGTCGTCGGCTTCTCGAACTCCGCGTTCGAGATCCTCGCCGGCATCGGCATCTTCGCGGCACTGGGCTTCATGGCCACCGCTCAGGGGGTCGAGGTCGCCGATGTCGCATCCTCGGGCATCGGCCTGGCCTTCGTCGGCTTCCCGACGCTGATCTCGGAGATGCCGGGAGGCGCGATCTTCGGATTCGTCTTCTTCGCCTGCCTCGTCTTCGCGGGCCTGACTTCGCTGATCTCGATCATCCAGGTGCCCATCCAGGCGCTGCGGGATAAGTTCCGCGTCGGCAACAAGGCCTCGACAGCATGGATCGTCGGAGGAATGGGCGTCGTGTCCATTCTGCTCATGCCCACCGTCACCGGCCTGTATGCGCTGGATACGATGGATGCGTTCGCGAACAACGTCGGCATCGTCGGTTCGGCCATCATGTCGATCGTGGTCGTCGGCTGGGCCATGCGGAAGCTGCCGGTCTTCAGCCGTCACCTCAACGCGGTCTCGAGCTTCAAGCTCGGTCCGATCTGGATGACGCTCATCTCGATCACCGGCGTGGTGCTCGTCTACATGCTCATCACGCAGATCATCACATTCATCTCCGACGGCTATGAGGGCTACCCGCCGCTCATCACCGGCGTCTACGGCTGGGGCATGATCGGACTGCTCATCGTCGGTTCGATCGTCCTCACCCTCATCAGATGGCCCAAGGAGACCATCGATGAGATGGAATCGGCGATCGCCGATTCCGTCGCCGAAGAGAACGTCCGCAACGAAACCAAGGGAGCCTGACATGGGCACTTCAGCAATCGTCATGATGGTCATCGCAATGGTCACCGTCTGGGGCGGCCTGATCGCAGCCATGCTGCATCTGCGCAAGCACCCCGACGAGGACGTCGCCGACTGATCACGTCCGGTCGAGCCGGATCCGCAGCGCCGCCTCGGCGACGTGGAACGGCTCACCCTCACCGAGGCGGCCCGATGCATCCGAAGCATCGGGCCGCCTCCGTCGTTCCACCCTCACCCCGGCCATGCCGAGCGCACCGTCTCGCCACCGGGTCACCACTGGTCCACGTCAGCCCGCTTGGTTAGGGTGGGGGCTGAGGACACCCCGACCCGGGGTGTCTCTGTTCCACTTCTGACACCGAGCGCGGCCCCATCAGGCACCGAGTGCCTCGGAGGCCCGTCGCCGGAGACACAAAGGAGACGCAATGCCACAGACTGTCAAGGGCGTCATCTCCCGCAGCAAGGGAGCCCCGGTCGAACTCACCGACATCGTCATCCCGGATCCGGGACCGGGCGAAGTCATCGTCGATGTGAAGTCGTGCGGCGTCTGCCACACCGATTTCCACTACCGCGAAGGCGGCATCAGCGACGACTACCCATTCCTCCTCGGCCACGAATCCGCCGGAGTCGTCTCTGAGATCGGTGAGGGTGTGACCAACGTCGAGGTCGGAGACTTCGTCATCCTCAACTGGCGTGCCATCTGCGGCGAATGCCGCGCGTGCAAGCGCGGAGAGCCCTGGTACTGCTTCGCCACGCACAATGCCTCACAGAAGATGACCCTGCCCGACGGCACCGAGCTCGAGGCCGCGCTCGGCATCGGCTCCTTCGCCGAGAAGACCCTCGTCGCCGCCGGCCAGTGCACGAAGGTCCCCGAATCCGATCCGGCCGTCGTCGGCCTGCTCGGCTGCGGAATGATGGCCGGCATCGGCGCCGCCATCAACACCGGTGAGGTCACCCGCGGCAAGTCCGTGGCGGTCATCGGCGCCGGCGGCGTCGGCTGCGCGGCGATCGCCGGTTCGGCTCTGGCCGGGGCGGGGACGATCATTGCACTCGACATCGATGAGAAGAAGCTCGAATGGGCGAAGGACCTCGGCGCCACTGACACCGTGAGCACCAAGGGCATGAGCGAGGACGAGGTCGTCGCCGCGATCCAGGAGCGCACGGGCGGATTCGGCGCCGATGTCGTCATCGACGCCGTCGGACTTCCCGCCACCTGGCGGCAGGCCTTCTACGGCCGCGACCTCGCCGGCACCGTCGTCCTCGTCGGCGTGCCCACCCCGGAGATGGAGCTGACCGTTCCGCTGCTGGACGTGTTCGGCCGCGGCGGCAAGCTGAAGTCCTCGTGGTACGGCGACTGCCTGCCCGACCGGGACTTCCCGATGCTCGTCGACCTCTACCAGCAGGGACGATTCCCGCTGGAGAAGTTCGTCACCGAACGCATCGGACTCGGCGACGTCGAGGCGGCGTTCGAGAAGATGGGCCAGGGCAAGGTCCTGCGATCGGTGGTGGAACTCTGATGACGGCCATCGACCATCTCGTCACCTCCGGGACGTTCTCCCTCGACGGGGAGACCCACAACGTGGACAACAATGTGTGGATCATCGGCGACGATTCCGAGGTCATCGTCATCGATCCCGCCCACGACATCGATGCCATCGCCGAGGCGGTCGGATCGAGAGAGGTCAAGGCCGTTCTGCTCACGCACGGTCACGATGACCATGTGGGAGTCGTCCGCGACTTCGCGCAGCGAGTGGGCAATCCCACCGTCTACCTCAATCCCGATGACTACGTCCTGTGGGACATGACCTATGACAGCTACCGCCCCGACGGTCAGATCGCCGACGGCGATACCTGGACCGTCGGCGGTATCCGACTCAAGGCGCTGCACACTCCGGGCCACTCCCCCGGTTCGACGTGCTTCTTCGTCGAGACCGGCCTGCCCGCACCAGCCACGGCCGGTGCCGGTCGCGCGGTCGGTCCGGTGCTGTTCTCCGGTGACACGCTGTTCAACGGCGGTCCCGGCGCGACCGGTCGGTCGTACTCGAGCTTCGAGACGATCATCGAGTCGATCCGCGACGTGCTCTTCGAACTCCCCGAGGCGACTGTCGTGCTCACCGGGCACGGCGATGCGACCTCGATCGGGGCCGAGCGTCCGAGCCTCGAGGAGTGGATCAAGCGTGGGCACTGATCGTCCTGCCTGAACATCTCCACCCGACTCGCGGCCCCCGGTTCATAGCGATCCGGGGGCCGCGTCGTTTTCGGTGGAGTTGCGGCGGCCGCTGACCTCCCTTTCAAGAGCACCCAGCATGCATCTTCTGCACTGCCGACGGCTACACTCGACGGGTGCCCGATTCACTCTCACAACAGCCCTCCGACGCGTCATCCGCCTCGGCTCGCGGCTCCGACACCTCCGCAAACGCCACCGGCCTCAAGGTGGGGATGAAGCCCCGCCACCTGGTGATGATGAGCCTCGGCTCGGCGATCGGCGCCGGCCTCTTCGTCGGTTCCGGTGCCGGCGTGCAGGCGGCCGGCCCAGCGGTCCTCGTGTCCTATGTCGTCGCCGGCCTCATCGTCATCTTCGTTATGCGCGCCCTCGGCGAACTCGTCGCCGCGGATCCGAATCCCGGAGCGTTCTCCCACTACGCGGGCAAGGCGATGGGGCCTGCCGCCGCGTTCGCCGTCGGCGCCCTGTGGTGGGTGCAGCTGTGCCTCGTCGTCGCCGCCGAGGCCACCGCCGCCGCGCAGATCGCCGCCTCCTACGTTCCCGCGGTCCCACAGTGGGTCATCGCCCTGGCGATCATGCTCGTCTTCACGGCCATCAACCTCACCACTTCAGGCAGCTTCGGTGAGTTCGAGTTCTGGTTCTCACTGCTCAAGGTCGCCTTCGTCGTGCTCTTCCTCGTCCTCGGAATCGCCTACCTCCTCGGCTGGACTCCGGCCGAACCGCCCGCGCAGATCTTCTCAGACGGGTTCATGCCCACCGGGATCTCGGGCATCGCAGCCGGACTGCTCGTCGTCGCTTTCGCCTTCGGCGGCATCGAGATCGTTGCGGTCGCCGCCGCCGAGACCGCGAACCCCGAGCGCAGCGTGAGCCAGGCGATCAAGACCATCGTGTGGCGCATCCTGTTCCTCTACATCGGTTCGGTGGCGATCATCGTCCTCGTTCTGCCGTGGACGGACGACCGCCTCGGCGAGTCCCCCTTCGTCGCTGTCCTGCAGACGGCGGGCCTGCCGTTCGTCGCCTCCCTGCTCGCCGCCGTCATCGTCATCGCCCTGCTGTCATCGATGAACGCGAACATCTACGGTGCCTCCCGGATGGCGTTCTCGATGTCGCAGCGGTCCATGCTGCCCCGCGGGCTCGGTCGCACGACCCGTCGCGGCGTGCCCGTTCCAGCCGTGCTCGCAACCTCGGCGTTCGGCTTCGTGGCTGTGGCGCTCAATTACTTCTGGGCCGCCGAGGTGCTCGGAGTCCTGCTCAACATCGTCGGCTCCACGCTCATCGTCACCTGGGTCGCGACGTTGGTCTCGCAGATCGTGCTGCGTCGCCGCGCCGAGGCGGCCGGGGACCCCCTGCCGCTGCGGATGTGGGGCTACCCGTGGCTGTCGTATGTCACGCTCGCCGGCATCGCCGTGATCATCGGCCTCGGTCTCACCGTCGCGTCCGTGCGCTTCCAGATCATCGGGACGCTCGTCTTCGTCGTCGCGCTCTACCTCGTCGGCCTCATCGTCACCAAACGCCGACCCGCTGCGAGGGCCTGAGCCGGGCTGGGCTGAAGCCGACCGGGCCGTGCTGGGCTGGCCTGAATCCTGCCGGGCTGGCCTGAACCCGGCTGAGTCAGACTGGGCCGAGTCAGACTGGGCCCGGCCAGAATGGGTTGAGCCGAGCTGGTTCAGACTGGGTTGAGTCAGACTGAGTTGGACCTGGCAGAGCCGAGTCAGACCGAATCCGACCAGGCTCAGCCACAGGCTCAGTCGACAGCAACCGCGGCGTCGAGCGCGGCGATCTGCTCCCGCAGAGCCGTCGTTGCCGAGGCACGTGTCGCCCACCCGGTGAGCATGTCCCGAGTCTGCCCGACGTGACGGCCGAAGTGCCGACCGGCGTAGATGGTGACGTCGATGGGAAGCACCGCCTCCATCGTCTCGAGCACGGCTCGAGCGACCGGCGCCGATACGGCCTTCGCGACCGATGCAGACAGGGGAAGGGGCAGTCCGCTGCGTGCCCGCACTGCCTCGGCGGCGGCCCTCGCCGGACGATTCAGGTGCGACTTCAGCTGAACCCAGGAGCCGCCGCGGATGCTCAGTTCCGCGACGTAGGGGATGAACACTGTCGGCGGCAGCGCGATCGCGGAGGGCGGCACCGGCATGACGAGTCGGCCGAGCTCACGGACCAGTCGCTTCACTGTCTCGCGCCGCCCGCTGACGAGGAACCTCGGCGCGGCTGGCGGGGCCCAATAGCGCACCTCATGCCCGGTCGCGGCGTCGCCGTCGGCGACGCGTTCGGACACGAACGCAGGACCGAAGACGACCACCTCGGCGTCGGGAAACTGCGTCCGCGCCCGGTCCAGGTCCCCATCGACCTGGCTGGTGATCGCAATGACGGGGGCGGAGATCTGACGAATCGCCGAGGCGACCGTCGGGTCGAGGTCGCACGGACGGGTGGAGAGGACGGTGAGGTCCCACGGACCGGCTTCCCGCGCCCGGTCCCAATCGGTGATCGTCACCCGCCTCGTCGCCGCCACCCGCGTCACCGACCATCCGGGTGCAGCCTCGGCAGAGGTGTCGCCATCCGCATGTGCACGGAGCTGCGCACCGGACCTGTCGTTGACGGGCCCGCTGTCGCCGGGCCTGCCGTCGCCTGAACGGCCGCTGCCGGGCACGCCTTCGCCTGAACCGCGGTCAATGGGTCCGCCGTCCCCTGAACCGCCGTTGCCGGGTCCGACCGGGCGCTGATCACCGCTCGGATCGATGACACTCACTCGACGCGGATAGGCCGCTCGCGGCCACGGGGCCGGCCTACGAGACACGACCGCAACCTCGTGAGCGTCGGTGAACAGCGCGGCTCCGGCGAGGCCGATGGCTCCGGCTCCTTGAAAGAGGATTCTCATCGTGCGCCTGCCTCTCTGTTCGGATCTCTCACGGCTCGTGTCTCAGTTCTCGTGTCTCAGTTCTCGTACACAAGTGCAGAGGCGATGGCAGCGACCCCCTCGCCTCGCCCGGTCAGCCCGAGTCCGTCGGCCGTCGTCCCCGACACCGAGACCGGGGCGCCTGCGGAGGCGGAGAGGATCTGCTCGGCTTCTGCGCGGTGGGAGCCGATCTTCGGCCGGTTGCCGATGACTTGGACCGCGATGTTGCCGACCTCGAAGCCGTGGTCGCGGACGATGCGGGCCGCCTCGCTGAGGAGGTCGGCACCCGAGGCACCGGCGAGCTCCGGACGATCCACCCCGAAGTGCTCACCGAGGTCACCGAGGCCGGCAGCGGAGAACAGCGCATCGCAGCAGGCGTGGACCGCCACGTCGGAATCCGAATGCCCCTCGAGTCCGCGTTCTCCCGGCCACAGCAGACCCGCAACCCACAGCTCGCGCTCGGCATCGACGGAGAACGCGTGGACGTCGACACCGATGCCGGTGCGCGGAATCATCGTGCTCATCGTGGATCTCCTTCTGTCCCGCTCCCCGAGGTCTCACCGTTCCTCGAGGTTCCACTGCTTTCGGAACTCCCAGAGCCTCCAGAACGCCCAGAGTCAGTGTCTGCGTCTCTCAATCGTGCAAGGTGTTCGCCGAGGATGCGGTCGAGCGGATAAGTGATCTTCAGTGCCTCTTCGTCACCGGCGACGGCGACGACCTCGACTCCCAGACGCTCAACGAGGCCGGCATCGTCGGTGGGGACGGCCGCGCGCACCGCGTCGAGGTCCTCGCCCGATACGTCGCCCTCGGCAGTCACAACATCGTCGGTCACGTGATGGTCGTAAGCGCGCAGCAGAGTCTCGGCGCGGAATCCCTGCGGGGTCTGGACCCGTCGCAGGTGTGCCCGATCGAGATCTCCGCGCACCACGGCGTAGGACCCGGCGGTTCCCACAACCGCTGCCGGATCAGAATTGTTTGGTCGATCCACCGTGGTTTCGGCGACAGAATCGCGGCGGATCGACCGAACAATGCCGTCGGAAGTGCGATCCACACCCGTGTCATCGCCGGCGGTCGTGCTCGATCCCGTCGCGGGGTGAACAACTGCCCGCCGGACGGAATCGATCATGGGCAGAACGGGGACGACAGCCTCGGCGCCGGAGAGCACCGCGGCATGCACGCGACGGAACACATCGGGCGGGGTCAGGCACCTCGCCGCGTCATGGACGAGCACGACCTCAGCATTGCTGACATGTTTCAAGGCGATTTGCACCGAAGCAGTGCGGTCTTTTCCACCTGCTACGGCTGTGATTGGAATAGAGGTATTCATGCGCTCGGTTACCGAGTCGATTTCCTCACGTGCACGCAAAAGAAAATCCTCGGGAGCGGCCACCACGACTGTGGTGGCGACTCCCGAGGAGATGATCGTCTCGAGGCTGCGAGCCAGAAGGCTCCGCCCGTGGATATGGGCGAAGGCCTTCGGCTCTCCGCCGCCCAGACGAGATCCCGACCCCGCGGCCGGGATGATGACACAGGTGCTCAGGATGCGAGCACTTCGTCCAGCAGGGCCTCTGCCTCGGACTCTTCCTTCTTCTCGGCCAGGGCGAGTTCGGAGACGAGGATCTGACGTGCCTTGGAGAGCATGCGCTTCTCGCCGGTCGACAGGCCGCGATCCTGCTCGCGACGCCAGAGGTCACGAACGACCTCGGCGACCTTGATGACATCGCCGGACTGCAGCTTCTCAAGATTCGCCTTGTAGCGGCGGGACCAGTTGGCGGGCTCCTCGACGAATTCCGCGCGGAGGACGTTGAAGACCTTTTCCACGCCTTCCTCACCGACGACGTCTCGCACACCGACGAGGTCGCAGTTCTCGGCCGGCACCTCGATCACTAGGTCGCCGTGGGCAACCTGGAGCTTGAGATACAGTTTCTCCTCACCCTTGATGGATCGCTTCTTGATTTCTTGGATTGTCGCTGCACCGTGATGTGGATAGACAACAGTGTCGCCGACCTGGAAACTCATATTCTCTTCAAACCCCTTTCGCGGAATCCCAGTTTACCATGAGGCGCGCCACAGAAATCGCTCAGGGTAATGATTCTTCATGCTAGGCTCCGCCCCTCATCCTCGACCGAGGGGCCGCTCAACCGCCTCGCCAGCGGGGACGTCGGCATCGGTTGTCCTGTCGCACCTGCGGGATTCGCCGACGATTTCCCCGCCTGCGACGAGGAATGAACTTCGTATGAACTCACGACACGCGCGAACCTGCAGAACCTCCCGAGCGACACCCCGAACCTCTCGAGTGCCACCGGCCACGCCCCGCCCATGGCGACCGGTCGCGGACTTCACCTGCGGATCGGGCCCGGTTCTACAGCAGGTCAAAAACCGGGTAGTATACAGACTGATCTTGTATTGCCACTTCAAGGAGCATAATGAAACGGCACAACCGCGCGGCCCTCGCCGTTGCCGCACTCGCTCTCGTTATCCCCGTCAGCGGATGTGCAAGCCTGCTGTCTCCCCACCAGACCGCGGAATACCACTACAACGGCGGCGACGGCGCCTCTGGCACGGTCGGTGACGTCGAGGTCCGCGGACTGATGCTCATTATGGATGAGAAGGGCGAAGGCCCGGCGCAGCTGTTCTTCACCCTCCTCAACAAGGGCGACTCCACCGCCGATGTGACGATCGAGGCCTCTGGCACCACCGTGGACGAATCCGTCAAGGCCGGCGAGACCTTCGTCCAGGATCCGAAGAGTCCCGAGACCACGTCCAAGGACGTCGTCACGGTCGACAAGCTCGACGCTCAGCCCGGCGACCTCGTCGACATCACCGTCACGGTCGGCGGCGAAGAGAAGACGATCCGCACCCAGGTGCTCTCGGATTCCCTGCCCTACTACGAGGAGTACGTGCCAACCGAGTCGCCGTCGAGCGTGCCCAGCGACGATGCCACCTCATCCGAAGGTGCCGCGTCATCCGACGAGGCGACGTCCTCCGATGAGGGCACCGCGACCGAAGGCGCAACGGCCAACGGCTGATCTGCCCGACCGCCTGCCGAAGCAGGCGACTCAGGCGAACCAGACGAAAGGAGCCGCTCACATGATGTGAGCGGCTCCTTTCGCATTCACTGCCGTTCCGGGCCGACCGCGGCCGCGAGACCGCGCCCGCGAGCCGCGGCCGGTCCATGGGTTCGGCCCTGCAGACCGGCCCGGGACCCCGAACCTCCTGCCCTGCAGACCGGCCCCGAACCCCGAACCTCCTGCAATGGAGAGAGGACCTCAGGCTTCGAACTTGTATCCGAGCCCGCGGACGGTCGTGAGCAGTCGCGGCTCCGAAGGGTTCTCCTCGACCTTCGCGCGCAGGCGCTTGACGTGGACGTCGAGGGTCTTCGTGTCACCAACGTAGTCCTCGCCCCAGATGCGGTCGATGAGCTGACCGCGGGTCATCACACGCCCCGAGTTGCGCACCAGAATCTCGAGCAGTTCGAACTCCTTGAGCGGCATGGACAGCTCTTCGCCGCGCACGGACACGACGTGGCGTTCGACGTCTATGCGCACTCCCCCGGCCTCGAGCACGGACTCGTCCTCGAATCCGTCGGATTCGACGTTGCGCCGCAGCACCGCACGCACCCGAGCGAGCAGCTCACGTGAGGAGTAGGGCTTCGTCACGTAGTCGTCGGCGCCGAGTTCGAGCCCCACGACCTTGTCGATCTCCGAGTCCTTGGCCGTGAGCATGATGATCGGCACGTTCGACTTCGCCCGCAGCTCACGGCACACCTCGGTGCCGGAGACGCCGGGCAGCATGAGATCGAGGAGGACCAGGTCGGCGCCGCTGCGGTCGAATTCCGCGAGAGCCTTCAGCCCGTCATCGGCGACCGTCACCTCGTATCCTTCCTTCCCGAGCAGGTACGACAGCGGGTCCGAGAACGAATCCTCATCCTCGACAAGCAGAATACGAGTCACGTTGTGAGCTTCCTTTGTTCGCTTTCATCGGTCAGTTCATCAGTCGAGCCGTCACGGTCGGCCCGGGCGACGTCGCCGTCTCCATTATCACCGGCGGAAGGCGCGTTGTCCTCTGCACCGTCATCGTCGACGTCTGCACCGTCATCGTCGACGTCGTTCTCACTCGCCGAGGCGGCGCCCGCCGAGTCTGCAACGCCGATCGAATCCGCGCCCTCCTCAGGTTCCCCGGTCGCGACCGCTGCCGGTGCCGGGTCTGCGGAGTGCTCGATGAGCACCCCGTCGGGGGCCGAATCGCTGGCGGCGTGGTCGGGGGCAGTGCCTGCCAGGGGCAGCACGATCGTGAAGGTCGATCCCTTGCCGAGCTGACTCCAGACGCGGACCTCACCGCCGTGGGTGGCGATGATGTGCTTGACGATGCTCAGGCCCAGGCCTGTGCCGCCGGTGATCCTCGACCGCGCCGGGTCGACGCGGTAGAAGCGTTCGAAGACCCGCTCGGTGTCCTGGGCGGACATGCCGATGCCCTGGTCGGTGACGGCGATCTCGACGCGTTCGTCGACGAGATCGACGCCGACGCCGACGCGGGTGCCGTCGGGTGAGTAGTTGATGGCATTGTCGATGAGATTGCGCACCGCATTGACGAGGAGCTCGTAGTTGCCCTCGATGAGCAGATCCGACGGCGGGGAGATCTCGATGTGGATGTTCTTGCCTTCGGCGCGCGTGCGTGCACGGTCGGCGGCATCGTCGACCACCTCGGCCGCGGAGATCTTCTCCGTGGTCGCGGGGGCGGCGTGATCCTGGACGCGGGAGAGGTCGATGATCTCCTGGACGAGCTGGGTCAGTCGCTTCGACTCACGCTGCATGCGTCCGCCGAAGCGTTCGACCGCGGCGGGATCGTCGGCGAAGTCGGTGACCGCCTCGGCGAGGAGGGCCATCGCTCCGATCGGGGTCTTGAGCTCGTGGGAGACGTTGGCGACGAAATCGCGGCGGACGGCGTCGACGCGCTTGGATTCGGTCTGGTCGTCGCAGAGGACGAGGACGAAGGAGGTGCCCAGCGGTGCGACGCGGGAGTGGAGGAAGCGGAGCACGGAATCGGAGTTCTCGCGCTTCTGTTCGAGGTCGATCTCCTCGATGAGACCTCGGGCGCGCACTCGGCCGACGACGCGCAGCATCTCGGGTGAGGCGAGCGAATGGCCTCTGACCAGGCCGAACGTATACGCGGCCGGGGAGGCTTTGACGACATCGTCGCCGGCGTCGATGACGATCGCGGCCGACGAGAGGACGGCGAGCACCTCGGCGATGCCTTCGGGAAGGTCGTCCTCGGAATGCAGATCGGCAGCATCGCGGGAGCGTTCGCTGAATCGGAACGCCAGAATGCCCGCTATGCCGAGGCCCAGGCCGACGACGCCGGTCAGGACCGCCACTACCAAGAGATCCACAACCTCAAGCTTAGGTGCACTCCACCGTCCCGGCGCACCGAATTCACCTTGCATGGGCCCATTTGCCGAGGAATTCACCTTCCCGACAGGCGACGTTCATCCGTCCGTGCGAAGCTGACGTCTGTGTGCCTGCGCTCCCCCGCCCTCGGCCGCTGACCGGTTCACCGGTCCGTGACCGGATTGCCTGTCCATGAACGGACTTCCGGTCCATGAACGGCCGAGGACCGGATGCGCGCACCAGCAGTCACCCCGATGAACCCCCTCGCACGATCGAGAGTAAGGAAGAGCCGTCAATGCGCGAAGTCTTCAAGAACGAACTGGACGATCTGGCCACCCAGCTGGTCGGCATGTCCACCAAGGCGCTCGAAGCGATTCGGCTGGCGAATCAGGCGCTGCGGTCCAATGACCTCGAACTGGCCGAACAGGTCATCGAGGCCGACGCTGTAATCGACAACATGCAGTTCACCCTCGATCAGCAGGCCGCGGAGATGCTCGCCCTGCAGGCTCCCGTCGCCGCCGACCTGCGCGCCGTGATCGGTTCGCTGCGGATGTCCGCCTCTCTCGAGCGGATGGGCGACCTCGCCCGTCACATCGCCCAGCAGGTGCGCATCCGCTACCCCGAGTCGGCGATTCCCGAGACCTTCGAGTCGACCTTCGCCCGCATGGGTGAGTCCGGAGAGAAGATCGCCGAGGCGACGCAGCGGCTGTTGTCGAATCCCGGCCTGTCCGATGTGCCCACGATCAACGCGATCGATGAGGAGCTCGATGAGCTCCACCTCAGCGTCTTCGCGAAGCTCGCCGAGGCGCCCGCAGGATCGCTGGCCCCACGCCACATCGCCGACGTCACCCTGCTCTCGCGCTACTACGAGCGCTTCGGCGACCACGCGGTCTCGGTCTCGCAGAAGGTCGAATACCTGCTCACCGGCAACTGGGAGCCGTACCTGTCGAAGAAGTGAGCGGACCGCCCGCCACCGGGCAAGGGCGCGGTCTCAGCGCGATCTCGCTGAGACCGCGCCCTTCGCCGTTTCATTCGACGCGGTCGCCTCGTCCGGCGAGGTCATCTCCTCCGCCGAGGTCGTCTCGTCCTGCGAGGTCGCCTCGTCCTGCGAGTTCACCTCTTCGGGCGAGGTCGTCGAGACCACGACCCGATGGCGCCGGCCGACGCCTCGGCGGACACCTCCCGTGAGGCCGCGGGCGATCGTCCGCAGCACTCCCGTCGTCACCGCGACGCCGAGGAGCAGGAGGACCCCGCCGGCGAGTTCGGCCGGGGTCGGCCGGTCGCCGAGTGCGAGCCATGCCGCGACGACACCGACGAGGGGGACGAGCAGTGAGAACGGCGCCACCTGAGAGGCGGGGAAACGGGCGAGCAGCGAGTTCCAGATGACGTAGCCGACGAGTGAGGCCAGTCCGGTGGTGTAGACGACCGATGCGACGACGCCCCAGGTCGGATGGGACAGGGCCCGTGTGACCTCGGCGGGACCGTCGATGACGAACGAGAGTGCGAACAGCGGAAGCGGGACGACGATCGCCGACCACACCGTCATCTGCACGCCGTTGGTCCCCTCCTTGACGCCGCGGGCGATGACGTTGCCGATCGCCCAGGACAGAGCCGCACCGAGCGCGACGACGAATGCGAGAACGGGCACGTCCGCCTGCAGACTGACCCCGATGAGGGCGAGGCCGGACAGGCCGACGAGCACGCCGATCGTCTGCCTGCGGTTCGGGATCTCGCGGAGGACGAGCGCGGCCACGAGGACGGTGAACGCGGCCTGGATCTGAATGACGATCGAGGTCAGCCCCACCGGGAGTCCGAGGAACAGCGCTGTGTAGAGGAGGCCGAACTGGCCCGCGGACATGAAGACGCCGATGAGGAGGACGCGACGGAAGTTCCCCCGCGGGAAGCGGACGAAGAAGATCGCCGGGAGGACGACGAAGGTGAAGCGGGCGGCGACCAGCAGGAGTGGGGGCCAGTCGCGGAGGCCGAGATCGATGAAGATGAAGTTGACGCCCCACAGGAGGACCACGAGGAGGGCGAGCATCTGATGAATCGGGCGCATGTCACCAGCATTTCAGCCAACCGATCAAATATCCATTGAAGACTAGTCCATGATTCGTTTAAAATTTTTTGATGATTGATATCGTCGCGCTGCGCACCCTCGTCGCCCTCGACACGATCGGCTCGGTCACCGTCACGGCCGAGTCGCTCGGCTACACCCCGGCGGCCGTGAGTCATCAGCTGCAGAAGCTCTCCCGTCACCTTGGCGCTCCCGTCACGGAGCGGACGGGGCGAGGAATCTCGCTGACTCCGATGGGAAGGGAACTGAGCAGTCGAGGTGCCCAGATCCTCGCTGACATCGAGAGCCTCGAGACCGATGCGCGCGCCCGCTCGGGTGTGCCGCGCGGGAGGATCACCGTCGGAGGGTTCTCGACCGGCATCCGCGGGCTGCTCGTGCCGACGCTGCCGCGGCTGCGCCGCTCGGCGCCGGAGCTGACGGTGACGAACATCGAGGAGGAGCCCGATGAACTCCTCGAGATGGTCGCGGCAGGGAGGATCGACGCCTCGCTGATCTTCGACTGGTCGGATGCGGGGCCTTATCTGCCGTCGACATTGACCTCCCAGCTCATCACGGTCGACCGGGCCGACATCGTGATGAATCGCGACCACCCTCTCGCATCGCGCGCCGAGGTGACCCGGGCAGACCTCGTCGGCGAGGAATTCGTCTCGGCTCCGCGAGGGGCGGTCTGCCACCGCTGGCTGACCGCGCTGTTCGACGACGTCGGGGCCCAACCGCAGATCGGATACTGGGCGATCGAATACGACACTCAGGTCGAGTTCACCCGTGCGGTCGGCGCCCTCGCGCTCGTGCCCCGCCTCGGACGGCCGCATCTGCCCGACGACGTCGTCGCCGTCCCGCTCGATGATCACGCGATCGCGCGGACGATCTACCTCGTGTGGCGGCAGTCGATGACGAACTCTCCGGCGATCGCCCACCTGCTTGCTGAGATGTCGGAGATCGCCGGCGAGCTGTCCCCGGCCAGCATCCAAGGGTGAACGGAAGCATCACGGCCCGGAAGCATCACGGCCCGGTCGATCACCGAGCGACCGGGCCGTGACGTCATTCTGTTCGGGTGAGGCTCAGCGCCCCTGGTTTGCGACCTGGCCGATCGCGTCGGCGGCGGCGTCGGGGTCGAGGTAGGTGCCTCCGGGCTTGACCGGGGTGAAGTCCTCGGTCAGCTCGTAGTGCAGCGGGATGCCGGTGGGAATGTTCAGTCCCGTGATGTCGGCGTCGGAGATGCCGTCGAGGTGCTTGACCAGTGCGCGCAGCGAGTTGCCGTGGGCGGCGACGAGCACGGTCTTGCCGACGGTGAGCTCGGGAACGAGGACGTCGTACCAGTAGGGCAGGAGGCGGTCGATGACGTCGGCGAGGCATTCGGTGCGGGGCAGCGAATCGCCGAGGTTGGCGTACCGTGCCTCACCGGCCTGCGAGAACTCGGAGCTGTCGGCCAGCGCCGGCGGCGGGGTGTCGAAGGACCGGCGCCACGTCATGAACTGCTCTTCGCCGAACTCCTCGCGGATCTCCTTCTTGTTCTTGCCCTGCAGAGCGCCGTAGTGGCGCTCATTGAGCCGCCAGCTGCGGTGGACGTCGAGCCAGGAGAGGTCGGCGGCCTCGAGGGCGATGTTCGCGGTGAGGATCGCTCGCTTGAGACGGGAGGTGTGCACAACGTCGGGGATGAGGTCCCTCTCGCGCAGCAGCTCTCCGGCGCGCTGGCCCTCGGCGCGGCCCTTGTCGGTGAGGGGCACGTCGACCCACCCGGTGAACAGATTCTTCTGGTTCCATTCGCTCTCGCCGTGGCGCAGCAGGATGAGGTTATACGTCATGGCACCATTTTTGCACGACCGGTCCGGGCGGTCTCTCGCGACCGCCATCTGAGTGAGACGGAAGCAGTCGTCCAGCCCGGTGACAAGTGGGGCGCCAGATTCGCTCTTCGGTCGCCACCGTCCGAAATCTCAATATTCGACAGAATGTCTCGCATCGCAATACAAGCGGAGTAGTCTGACCTCATGTCAGACACACCGACGCCTCCAAGATCCGCGAGCGCAGACGCTCCCACTGCCGACCGCAGTTCGATCATCGCCGTCACGGCCCTGCCCGTGCTCGTCGTCATCGCCGGCGTGCTGGGGTTGCTCCTCCCCGATGCCTTCACCCCTCTGGCCCCGACGATCACATGGGCTCTCGGTGTGGTCATGTTCTTCATGGGGCTGACGCTGACGCTTCCGGACTTTGCACGCATCGCCAAACGCCCCTGGGTCGCCGTGCTCGGCGTCGTCACCCAGTTCGTCGCGATGCCGCTGCTCGGCCTCCTCGTCGTCACTGTGTACGGCCTGCCCGCCGAGATCGCCGTCGGCGTCATCCTCGTCGGCTGTGCTCCCGGGGGCACCGCGTCGAACGTGGTCACCTATCTGGCCAAGGGCGACACGGCGCTGTCGGTGTCGATCACCACCCTGTCGACGCTGCTCGCTCCTGTGCTCACCCCGCTGCTGACCCTGTGGCTGGCCGGTTCGTACATGGATGTGCCGTTCGGGTCGATGTTCATCTCGATCTGCCAGACGGTGCTCGTGCCTGTCATCGTCGGAGTCCTCGTCCGCGTCTTCGCCTCCAAGGTCGTCGATGCGATCGCCCCGGTGCTGCCGTGGCTGGCGTCGATCGCCATCGCCTACATCGTCTCGATCGTCGTGGCCGGTTCGGCCGGGTCCATCGCCACGGCCGGTGTGCTCGTGCTGCTGGCCGTCGTCACTCACAATGTGCTCGGACTGGCAGTCGGCTACGGAGTGGCGACGGCCTGTCGCCTCGATACTCCGACGCGCAGGGCCCTGTCCTTCGAGGTCGGCCTCCAGAACTCCGGGCTGGCCTCGACCCTGGCGACTACGTACTTCTCGCCGCTGGCTGCTCTGCCGGGTGCGGTCTTCAGTGTGTGGCACAACGTCTCCGGTGCACTGCTCGCCTCGGTCTTCGCTCGGCGCCCGTACGGCAAGCCTCCGGTCGATGCGCCCGAGCGCGTCTCCGTGGGCGCATCCGGTTCCGCTGACGGCGGTGCGGACCGTTGAGCACCGAACGTTGGGCACTGACCGATCATCACAGGCCGTTGAGCACCAACCGATGATGACAGACCGATGAGCGCCGAGGCGGCTCCGGGCAGAGGATTCGAGTCCTTCACCGGCGAATCGATCGAAGTGAAGCGACGACGCTTCACGATCCGCCGCGCGGTCGGATCCGATCTGCCCGCCCTCGTCGCGCTGCTACGTGATGATGTGCTCGGTGCCGCCCGCGAGGGCAGCGCCGATGCCGGCAACACAGCCGGCGATCCGTCAGCCGCGTCCGTCGCTGACGATTCGACTGCCTACGCCGAGGCGTTCGCGCTCATCGCGGACGACCCGAATCAGCTGCTCGTCTCCGTCGTCGAAGGCAGTGCTGCCGACGAGCACACCACAGACGCACCCGATGCGGACGGCCGTATCGTCGGCACCCTTCAGCTCAGCCTCGTGCCGAGCCTGTCGCGCCGCGGGACTGTGCGCCTGCAGATCGAGGCGGTGCGGATCGGTGCCGCCGCACAGGGGAACGGCCTCGGCACCGCGGTCTTCGAATGGGCGCATGACTGCGGTCGTCGCTTCGGAGCCGGACTCGCGCAGCTGACGACCGACAAGTCACGCGCCGATGCGCAGCGCTTCTACGCTCGCCTCGGCTATGTCGCCAGCCACGAGGGTCTCAAACTCCGTCTTGGCTGAGCGGTGGGCTCCCCTCACCGACCTTCTCACCTTCGGTGAAGGTGCCGAGGAATTCGTTGTCATCACCGCTGAGTTCCTTCTCGAACGCGGCGAGGTTGCGCGTCGATTCTCCGCGGCTGACGCGCCAGGCCCATTCCCGCTTCATTCCGGTGAGGAATCCGATGAGGAGGAGTTCGTTGAACGAGGAATCGGCAGCCTGGAGCATGGCTCCGAGCAGCCCGTCGAGCTCGGCGAGCAGGTGCTCCCTGGGCACGCTGGCGCGCAGATAGACATCGCCGAGGCTGTCGATCGCGAACGCGACGGGCCCGGGCTTGAGATTCTTCTGCAGCAGCCACCTATTGAACTCGGCCGTATTCTCGTCGGGGTGGCGGATGACGAAGGCCTGCAGGTGGGCGGTGCGCGCGAAGACGCTGATGGCGACGTTCGTCTTCAGCTTCTTCTCGCCCGGCAGGGTGACGACGATCTCGGAGTCCTCGACGGAGTCGACGGGCACGTCGTTGCTCTCGGCCCACGTGCGCACGCCGGTGAGGATCGCCTCGGTGTCGGTGCTCATGGTCTCACGCCTTTCGTTCGACTCTCGTGCTCACCGCCGACTCTAGTCCTTCAGCAGGCGGCGAAGTCCTTCAGCAGGCGGCGAAGTCCTTCAGGTCGTATCGAAGTCCTTCAGCACGCTCCGAGCGCCGCGGATCGCGAGCGTACTCCCGCACCTGCTTGCGCTTCGTCGGCAACCGCCGAGTCGGCAACCGCCGAGTCGGCAACCGCAGAGTCGGATGCCGCGGAGTCAGAGTCCGGGAGGGCATCGAGGACGGCGGCGACGGTGCGTCCCCAGTCGAAGCGTTCAGCTCTGTCGGCAGCGTGGACGCCGAGTTCGCGACGCAGCTCGCTGTCACGCAGCAGAGTCTCGATCGCCGTCGCCCAGTGGCGCGGATTGTGGTCGGCGATGAGCAGTCCCGAATGGCCGTGTTCGACGATCTCCGGCAGTCCGCCCACCGCCGAGGCGATCGCGGGCAGTCCTGAGGCGGCGGCCTCGGCGGCGACGAGGCCGAAGGATTCGCTGCGGGAGGGCACGATGAGCACATCGGCGGCACGGTAGTAGTCGACGAGGACGTGCGCGGGCACGGGCAGCCGCACCTCGACGCTGGGTTCCGCGGCGATGGCGGAGGTGAGATCGCGCAGGTACGACGAGGAGATCGTCGCGGGCACGTCACCGCCGCCCGTCGCTTTCGGGTCGACACCGGAGGCTGCGCCGAGGAGGATTCCTCGGGTTCGGGAAGCCAGGTGCGGGTCGCGCTCGCGAAGTTCGGCCAGGGCGTCGACGGCGACGTCGGTGCCCTTGATGAACTGCATGCGCCCGACGTAGAGGACGATCGCTTCATCGGTGTCGAAGCCGAGTCGGCCCCGGGCGGCCGCCTTCTCGCCGGGCCGGTAGAGGGTGTGGTCGACGCCGGGTCGGGCGATGATGACAGATTCCGGTTGGGCACCGACTTCGCTGATGAGGTCGCGCCGCTCGACCGGGGTGCCGGCGACGACGAGGTCGGCCTCTGCGGCGATCCGCTCCTCGGCCTGCAGGCGCTGGGGTCGTTCGTGGCTGCTCTCCGAGTCGCGGTTCTTCACCGCGCCGATCGTGTGCATGCTCACGGCGATGGGCACGTCCCCGGACGCGGACGCGATCCCGGCGCCGGATGTGATCCCGGCGACGGACGTGGATTCGGGGCCGGCACTGGGAACTGTGCCGCGAGTGTCCCCGGTGATCTCACGGGCGCGCAGGGCCGCCTCGGCGGAGATCCAATAATGGGCCCAGATGAACTCGGCGGCGCGGAAGTCCGGGTGGTCATTGAGCAGGCGCGCGAGTTCGTCGATGGCGTCGGCGAGTTCGTCCTTCGTCGTCGCCGCGGTCGGCAAGTGGTGGAGGGTGATGGACTCGGTGATCTCCATCCGGGAGCCGTCGTGACCACCGGTGCCGTGATCGTCCCCGGTTCCCGCATTGCTCCCAGCATGCCCGGTTCCATCCAGCCCGCCGGGATCGGCGGTGAAGACGTCGACCCTGTGCCCCGCCTCGGCGAGGGCGCGCACCGACTGATCGACGTAGACGTTCATTCCTCCGGCGTCGCCCTGGCCGGGTTGAGCGGCGGGTGAGGTGTGGAGGGAGAGGACGGAGATGCGCACGGGGACAGTCTAGCCAACGCCTAGGCGAAGAATTCGCCGAGGATGCGGCGCACCTCGTGGCGTCCGCGCCACAGGATCGACCCGGCCGGGAGCACCTCGAGGCGAGAGTTCGGGATGGCTCGGTGGATCGCCTCGGCGATGGGGACGGGATGGGCCGGGTCGTCCTCGTGGGTGAGGATGAGGACCTCGCCGGGGAAGGTCCGCAGGTTCTCTGCGGCTTCGGCTGTGTCGTCGACGGCGATCTCGAGGGCGAGGCCGAGCCCGTCGGACATGTCCGTGTGGACGAGGTTTTCCGCCTTCGCCTTCGTCCATGCTCGCGCTGGGAGCATCTCGGCCACCTCGGCGGGTTCGCGGGAGAGCATGAGATCGACGATGCCGTCGACGTCCTCATCGGCAACCAGTCGGCGCAGTCGCTCGAGGTAGGAGCGGTTGGCGGCGGTCACCTCGGCGGGGAATCCGGTGAAGGAGGCGGGAAGGACGAGGGCGAGCTTCTCGAGATTCGCGATCGCCGGGTGGGCTGTGCTGAGCAGGTGGAGCAGACCGCCGGCGGACATCGATACCCCGAGGGCCCGCGTCGCCGAGGTGGTGCGCAGGGCCTCGGCGAGCGCCTCGGCGATCTGCGGGTAGGTCCATCCGGGGCCGGGTGAGGGCCGGCCTCCGTGGCCGGGCAGGTGAAGGAAATGGCGGGCGCCGGAGACGCCGGTGCTGAAGGGGCGGGTGTCGCGGACAGCGCCGGCGAAGCCGTGGCTGAAGAGGGTGTGCGGTCGGCCGGAGCCGAAGGTCGCGACGTAGCCGGTATCGGGACCGGGAAGGTTGAGGTCGTCGCTCATGCGGTGCTGGAGTGCAGCGCGGACGTGGTGCGGGGTGTGCTCATCAGGTGACGGGCCTCAGCGGTTGCGGTAGCGCGGGTCGACGGCCCTGACCTTCGGGCGGACGTCGGTGAGGTAGACGATGCCGGCGACGAGGGCGATGATGTTGAGGAAGATCATGCGCATTCCCATCGGCGGGAGTGCGATGAGCGCGAGCGCGAGTCCGACGCCGAGGAGGATGACCCAGAACTTCTTGCTCTGCTTGTCCACGGCACGGTAGTTCTCGTCTTTGAAGCGGAGACAGTCGATGAACGCCCACAGCTGCACGACGAAGGCGGCCACCGTCAGCGCGAGAAAGACGAGACTCTGAAAGCCCGCAATGTATTCCATTCCCCCAGCCTAGCAAGCACCGACCGCTCGGTCAGGTTCGCACGACTGATCCTGGGCATTTGCCCACCCTCGACTCACCGCGCTCTCAGAGGATGCCCGTCGTGGCACTCAGCGGACGCCGTCGTGCGGTCCCTCAGAGGATGCCGGTCGTGCGGATGAGCGCGCACACGCCCATGCCGATGACCACGGCGAGGAGCATCGGGACGCGGACGATCGCAGCGAGCACCCCGACCCCGACGCCGATGAGGCGGGCCGGATCGGCGAGGTCCTGGCCGTCGAAGATCGCCGTCGTGGCGAACACGGCGCCGATGAGCACGACCGTCGCACGATCCATCCACATCGTCACGCGCTCGGTCGAGGCACCCGAATCGCCCTCCCCCGCCGAGGTGGCGCCGGCGGAGCCGTCGGTCGCCGAGGTGGCGCTTGATTCGGTCGCCACCGCCGGGGAGGTGCCTGATTCGGTCGCCACCGCCGAGGTGATGCCTGCATCGCCGGCTCCCGCCGAGGTGGTGCCTACAGTGCCGGCTCCCGCCGAGGTGGCACCCGCGGAACCGCTGGTCACCGGCTGACGGCGCCGGCCCTTCGTGGCGATGGCGCCGCCGAGCTTCACTCCGGCGAAGCGCATGAGGTAGGTTCCGATGCTCTGCGCCACGAGGGCGATGAGGAAGCTCCCGGCGCTCATCGTCGCCCCTCTCCTGCGTTGATGGGTCGGTCCGAGTTCCGTGTACGGTCCGATTTCTGTGGATGTGAGGTTCCGGCCCTCGAGACGTCGACACTTTCGCTCTCGGCGGGGTCGGAACCTCCGCTTTCGGCGCCGCCTCCGCTTTCGGCGCTGCCTCCGCTTGCGACGGGGTCGGCGCCTTCGCTCTCGGCTGTGGCCGCGCCTTCGTTCTCGGCTGTGGCCGCACCCCCGCCTCGGCGATGGTCTGCGGTTCGGCGCAGGCGGATCAGCGAGCGTACCGCCCAGCCTGCCGCGACGAAGACGAACACGGACAGCGAGGTCACCGCACCCAACCCCAGCGGCAGCACAGGGGTGAGGAGCACGGCGATGAGGACGCCGACGAGGGTCAGCGACAAGGTGGCACGGTTCTTCAGGTCGCCTCTGATGAGGCAGAAGAGGATGATCGGGAAGGCGGCGTCGAGGCCGAGGAGATCGGCGTCGATGACGTTGCCCAGCCATTGGCCGAGCATGGAACCGCTGGGCCACATGATGGCGATGGCCGCACCCATGAGGAGGAAGGCGTGCCAGCGCGCGCGGTCGTTGTGCCCGGTGCGTGAGAGCGCGGTGGATTCATCGTTGATCCAGTGGGCGGCGATGAGCGCTCGCCAGTCCCGGGGGAAGAAGGGGCCGACGGCGACGCCGAAGGCGAAGTTCCGGGAGTTGACGAGCAGCCCGGCGAGCACCGCGAGGATCGGAGCACCGCCGGCGGCGATGACGCCGACGAAGGTGAACTCGGCGGCACCGCCGAGGGCGAACATCGCCAGCAGCAGCGTCTGCCACCAGGCGAAGCCCGAGACCGCCGAGATCGCACCATAGGACAGCGCGACCGCAATGATCGTCACGGTCACGATGGCGATGGCACGGTAGGTCGACCTGGGAAGCACGCGCTCGGTCGGGCGCTTACCCTCCTGCGACCGCCGGCGACCGGGCAGCACCTTCCCAACCGTGCGAAATAGTGAACTCATGTTCTATACACTGCACCTCGCGTAATCGTTCGTCAACCCGAACGACATTGCCGGTATGCTGAACACATGAGTTCTCAACCTCAGCCCGATTCACAGGCCGATCCGTTGGCCGATACCCAGGCAGATCCGAGCGCGGACTCCAGTGCCGAACCGGACTCCAGTGCCGGACCGGACTCCAGCTCCGATCCGGACTCCGCCGCCACATCCGGCTCTGCCCTGTCCCCCAGCGAGCAGATCGCCGCAGCGCTCAAGCGCGAGCGGCTGCGTGCGGGCCTGTCCCTGTCCGAGGTCGCCCGACGGGCAGGCATCGGCAAGTCGACGATGTCCGGGCTCGAGACGGGAAGCGGCAATCCCAGCCTCGAGACGATGTGGGCGCTTGCCGCCGCTCTCGACATCCCGCTGGCGCGCCTGCTCGACCCTCCGCCCCACGAGGTGGCCCTCCAGCATGTCGGCGACATGCCGAGTCTGCCCTCGACGACGGCGAACTATGTGGCCACCCTGCTCTCGCCTTCGCCGACGAACGCCCGACGTGACATCTACTTCATCCAGGCAGAACCGGGTGAGCCGCGGATGTCGCAACCGCATCCGCAGGGGACGATCGAACATGTCATCCTCGGCAACGGGGCGGCGCGCATCGACGTCCTCGGGCAGTCCTTCGAACTCGGCGTCGGCGACTACCTCACGCATCCCGGCGACCAGCCGCATCGCTTCACGGCGCTGAAACCGAGCACGAACGCCGTCTTCGTCGTCGAAAGCAGCTGAGGCCCAGCCGAGCGCAGCCGCGTGGTCGAGTGCAGCCGCGTGGTCGCGTGCAGCTCACGAATCGTCCGAAGCAGCCGAGCAGCCGGACCCCTATTCTGCGACCGGCCCGTCGCCGCTGCCCGCGCCGCCGTCCAGCGGCGGCATCCGTGACTGGGCTTCCTCCCTCGTCAGGCCCGCAGCCTGGAGGAGGTCGACGGCGACGGTGCGGAGCAGCAGGACGAGGGATTCGTCGTGGATGTCCCAATCGGGCTTCGCCCGCGGATCCAGCGTGCTCGCGGCCTCGGACAGCGCCGCCTCGGCGAGGGATCGGTCGGTTCCTCTGCGCAGGGCGATCTCGAGCTTCTTCGCACCGTCGGCCAATGATCCGACGTAATCAGCGATGACGGGCTTGTCGACGTCGAGCTCGGTGATGCCCACGACCCGGCGGGCGATCACGCGGATGGTGCGCATCGCCCGGTCGGAGAACTTGTGAGCTCGGGAGAGGCGGGTCACCTCGGCGGCGTGACGACGGGCCCGGGCGTTGATCTTCGCCGCCTCCCGGGAGATCCGCAGCGATGAGCCCCACGAGTCGATGATGTCCTGGGTCTCGCGGGCGCGCTCGAGGGCACGATTGGCCAGCGCGGAATCGGAGTCCTGAAGTGCCCGCCGCATCATCTTGAGGACGACATCGATCTCCTCGAGCATGTCCGCGGCCAGCCGGCGGGGCGCTTTGCGGGCGTCTCGCGGGATGAGGAAGGCCAGGAGGATCGCGCATACGGAGCCGGCCAGGGCGTCAAGGGTGCGTGGGAACGGCGAGCTCGACGCGGTCGCCGGAACCACGACGACATAGACGGATTGGACGGCGATCTGGGTGATGAAGATGCCGCCGGAGTTGAGGATCGTGCCGATGATCAGACCGATGATGAGGGTGACGGCGAGCTGCCAGATGCCGGAGCCGTAGACATTGACGAGCAGCTCGCCGACGAGCACCCCGAACGTCGCGCCGATGCCGATCTCGAGTGCCCGACGGAGGCGGCGATCGGCGACGGGGCCGATTCCCACCGCCGAGGCGACGGCGGCGAGGAACGGGTAGGGATGGCCGAGGACGTAGACGCAGAACGCGTAGGCGGCGGTGGCGGCGATGGGGATCTGGATCAGCTGGCCGGAGTTCGCCCAGAGTCGCTTGAGCCCGAGGCGGAGGCGGTGACCGGCGACATGGACCGCCCGCCGTGGCAGTTCGCCGACTCGATTCTCCGCCATCAGTCCCCTCTGCCGCTCACTGTTGCTGTACTCAGAGTACCGGAAATGTGGCATGCTAAAGTCGGTGCGCCGAGGAGGCTATTGAATGACAACGAATCTCACCCGGAACGAAGCGCAGAGTCGCACACAGCTGCTCAAGGTGAAGACCTACACCGTCCATATCGACGTCAGCAACGCCGAGACCGAGGACGAGACCTACTTCTCCCGCACTGTCGTCGATTTCAAGGCTCGTTCGGCAGGTTCGACGTTCATCGACCTCATTGCGGATTCCGTCAGCCTGGTTGAGATCAATGGTGAGAGCCTCAACCCCGCCGAGGTGTTCGACGGTGCCCGTGTCAGTTTCCCCGTCCGCGACGGGAAGAACACCCTCACGATCGAGGCGCGTGCCCGCTATTCGACCTCGGGTGAGGGCCTGCACCGGTTCGCCGATCCGGCCGACGGCAAGGTCTACCTCTACACGCAGTACGAACCCACCGATGCCAGGCGAGTGTTCGCGAACTTCGATCAGCCCGACCTCAAGGCGAAGTTCATCTTCTCCGTCACGGCTCCTGCGCACTTCCAGGTGCTGTCGAACCGGGAGGAGACGGGTCAGGAGCCGGCAGTCGCCACCGCGGGTCCGGCGGCGCTCGGTGCTGGTGCATCGTCTGCGGCTGGTGCCGCCGCCGTCACCCACCATTTCGCTCCGACGCTCAAGCAGTCGAGCTACATCACCTGCATCACCGCCGGGCCCTACGAGGGGGCGACGGAGACGTGGACGGATCCTAACACCGGCGAGGTCGTCCGGTTGGGCGCGTGGACGCGGGCCAGCCTCGTCGATCATCTCGATGCGGATGACATCTTCAGCGTCACGAAGGCCGGGCTCGATTTCTTCACCGCGGAGTTCGACTACCCCTACCCGTGGGGCAAGTACGATCAGATCTTCGTTCCGGAGTACAACCTCGGCGCGATGGAGAATCCGGGGCTGGTGACGTTCACGGATTCGCTCATCTTCCGTGACAAGGTCACGGATGCGCAGTACGAGTCGCGCGCGAATGTCATCCTCCACGAGATGGCGCACATGTGGTTCGGCGATCTCGTGACGATGAAGTGGTGGGATGACCTGTGGCTCAAGGAGTCCTTCGCCGACTATATGGGTGGGCTCGCGCTGGCCGAGGCGACCCGGTTCACCGACGGCTGGGTGACGTTCGCACTGCGGCGCAAGGCGTGGGCGTACACGCAGGATCTGTATCCGACGACGCATCCGATCGTCGCCGACATCCCCGATGTCGAGGCCGCGAAGCTCAACTTCGACGGCATCACGTATGCCAAGGGCGCGTCCGTGCTCAAGCAGCTCGTCGCGTTCGTCGGCCGGGAGGCGTTCTTCGCCGGGTCCCGGCTGTATTTCAAGCGCTTCGAATACGGCAATACCGAACTCGCGGACTTCCTCGAATGCCTCGCCGAGGCGGCTCCCGACCGCGACATCGCGAACTGGGCGGGCGCATGGCTGGGCACCTCGGGTGTATCCGAGCTGACCTTGGATCTGACGACCGACGCTGACGCGTCGGCTGCGGGGTCGGGTGGCGCAGGCGGCGCAGGTGGCGCCAGTGGCGCAGGCGGCGCGTCCGTGGCGGCCGCGGTCCCGAGCACCGCGTCGGGTACCGCTGCGAGGGCGGGTGGAGCATCCGGGACCGGGAACGGTGTTCGCATCTCCTCGAGCGCGGGTGCACGGCTGCGAGCCACTGCCGACGGCGGCGATGGCGGTGGTGCGGGCTCGATTGTGGGCTCGGTGGCGGGCCGGCCTTCCGACTCGAGCGGTGGGTCGAACTTCGCCTCGAGCGCCGATGCCGGCGCTCAGGTTCAGCCGCCTCGGCGACGGACGGGGTCCGAATCGATCACGCGTGCGACCATCACGCAGGCCGATTCGGCCGCAGGTGCCGCGCTGTTGCGTCCGCACACCATCGAGATCGCCACGCTCGGCAGGTCCGGTCGCGCGATCGTCCCCTTGGACACGTTCCGGTTCGATTTCGCGACCGAATCCGCCGAGGTGGAGCAGCTCGTCGGCCGCAGCGCCGGGGTCATCACGCTGCTCAACTACAACGATCTCGACTATGCGCGGGTGCGGCTCGATCCTGCCTCGATCGAGGCGGCGGTCACCTCGGCGTCTCGGATCGCCGACCCGCTGTCGCGGGCGCTGGTGTGGTCGGCGTTGGACAACGCGGTTCGCGATGGTCTCATGCCGGTGCAGAAGTACCTCACGGCGTATGCGCGCAGCCTCGGCAAGGAGAGCCATGCGGGGATCATGGCCGGCCTCAGCCAGACCGCGCTGACCTGTATCGATCAGTGGGTGGCGGATCGGAATTTCGATGCTGCGATCAGTGGTCTGCTCGGGGCGGCGCTCGATGCTCTGGCAGCGGCGAAGTCCGGCTCCGATGCACAGCTGAATCTGGCGAATCTCGTGCTTGCGCTGACGTCGCGGACGGCGCGGTGTGCGGCCGGGAGCTCGGCTGTGGCGATGGGCCGCAGCTTCGCCACGCAGATCCTCGCGGTGCCGGTTGGTGAGGAGATCGACCGGATGTATCCGGAGGTCCTCGGCGAAGGTTCGGACTCAGACGGTGTTGCCGATGTGAGCGGGACAGCCGGTGTCGGTCGTGCCGAGCATTCGGCGGCGGCGCTGCCTTTCCGCGGACTCGTCAATGACCATGCGCTGCGGTGGAACGCGCTGACGGCACTTGTGTGCCTCGGTTGGGCGGACCAGACGGACATCGCGCGGGAGAATCAGTCGGATCCGAGTTCGTCGGGTCGGCTCCATGCGGAGACGGCGAGCGCTGCCCTGCCGTTGCCCATCGTCAAGATTCGGGCGTGGGAGGCCATCCGCGAGGCGAGCGCGCTGAGCAATGATGTACTCTCGGCGATCATCTCCGGGTTCATCGCACCGAGTGCGCTTCCGCTCATCGAGGACTATGTCGACGAGTACTTCGACGGGCTGCTGGGGTTCTGGACGAGCAATTCGATCGAGATCGCTCGCCGTCTGGTGCTTGGTCTCTACCCGCGGTGGTCGGTCGATGAGGATGCTGTCGTCGAGAAGACCGATGCCTGGCTGGCTGCCAATGCTGAGGCTCCAGCGGCTCTGCGTCGGTTGGTCATCGAGCGTCGGGACGATCTGGCCCGCGCGATCTTCCTCAAGTCGACACAGAGCTCGCGCCACTGACGTCACAGGAGGCGTGCCACTGACGTCACAGAAGCTGCGACACCGAAGTCGCAGAAGTCGTGCGACTGACTTCACAGAACTCGCGCGCCATTGACGTAGTGTCGGGCACCATTGGGACACTCGTTTCGACTTACGTGCGCCGAGAGGCTGCAGCTCCACAGCCGACACCAAAGGCCGGCATCCGTACGTCGGGTGCCGGCCTTCGAGTTCGCTCGCTGCGTGATCAGAGAATGCGGCGGGCTCCTGAGAATTCGTTGCCCGTATCCCACTTCTTCCAATCGGTGACGTAGACGTCCTTCGACGCGTTCGGCGAGTGGATCATCTTGCCGTCTCCGATGTACATGCCGACGTGGTGGACGGTTCCTGAGCTGGTGGAGAAGAACAGCAGATCGCCGGCCTTGAGGTTCTTCGAGGACACGGCCTTGCCGACCTTCGCCTGCTCCCCCGAGTCACGCGGGAGGTCGATGCCATGTGCTCGGTAGATGCTGTAGGTGAAGCCGGAGCAGTCGAATCCGTATGCGGAGACGCCGGCCCACAGGTAGCGCAGTCCGTCGAACTGCTTTGCGGTCTTCACGAGGTCCTTGCCGCTGGGCTTCGCCGGCTTCTCGCCGACATCGTAGACGTCGACGTCGTCGGCATCGATCCACGCGGCACCGCCGCCAGGGAGCGCGACCCGAACATCATCGACGTCCTGGGCGATGAGGGGCAGATCGACGTTGAAGCTGACGTCGGCTCCAGTGTCCTTGGTGAACTCGATGCCTTCGAGTTCGCTCTTGGGCTTCGTCACGACGGCGCGGGGCTGCTCGTCACGGAGCTTGGTGAAGCGGTCGTTCTCGACGAGCTGCTTCGTCGGCAGCCAACCGGGGTAGCCCTTCTTGTTCTTCGGGGTCTTCTGGTCCTTGACGCTGACGTAGGACCATTTGCCCTTGGTGTCGAGGACGGTGACTTCCGAACCGTAGGTGGCCTGTGTTTCGGTCTTGCTGGTCAGACCGCGCCGGACCTCGGTGCTCTTGAGGTTCTTGTTCCACTTGGCGAGGTCGACGGGGTGTCCGAGGGCAGGTTTGTCGGCCTTGCGTGGTGCGTCTGTGTCGGTCCACAGGGTGGCCACGGTGACGTCGACGTAGGCGGTTTCGCCCTTTTCGACCTCTCCGTCACTGATTCGTTCGAGTTCCTGACCGGGGACGACATCGGCTGAGATCTCGGCTGACTTTGCGGCATCGGTCGAGGTCAGACTGCTCGCGAGTGCGGGAGCACCGGAGCCGAAAACCAATCCGACCCCAAGTGCTGCCGAAACAGCAATTTTGGTACGCATTATTTCTCTTTCGGTCTGCGGGCGGCAGGCCCGCGTGGGGGAAGTCTCCGAAGATGCGCGAACGCATTCGGCGTACTTGCCTCGTCACCGACAGGGATTCCCTGATGGGGAACCTCGTTGGTGCCGAGACGGTGCACGGTGTCGATCCTGCTGGCTGTCGAACGACTGGCAGCATTCATGACACTGTGACAGGATAGCGTGCTCTGTCGAAGGTTTGAAGTCCACTTGCCCGATTCGATGCTGAGCTGAGACCTCAGCAGGGAACCTATTGAACAGTCGTCAGCCTCCCGACCGTGACTGTGGACAGGCGGAATCAGCCGCAGAGTATTGATTCACCGTGCTGTCAGCGAACGCCAGGCCGTCAGCCCTTGAGGAATTCTCCGGCGAGCAGTTCGAGCGTCTGAATCCGCCCGGGATCCTCACGCAGATCTTCACCTTCCATCGCACCTGCGACCGGCTGGATCATGATCTCGTCGACGTCGAATCGTGCCGCGAGCTCTTCCAGCTGCGAGGCAGCGGATTCCGTATCACCGACGATCCAGTTGGCCGACAGTTCTTCGCCGACCATGCGCTGCTGATCGGTCATGACGGATCGGACGTCATCACCGGCGAGGCGCAGCTTCTCCATCGGACCACCCGTGCGCAGTCGAGACATCTGCAGCATGAAGGGTTCAGAGCGCAGCTGCGCCTCCTCGGCGGTGGGCGCGACGACGACGTTGGCCGTGACGAAGGTCTGTGGCTTGTCGCCGTAGGCTCCGGGTGTGAAATTGTCGCGATAGATCTTCATTCCGGTCGTGGCCCCTGCCGCGAAGTGGTTCGCGAAGACGTAGGGCATGCCCAATTCTGCGGCCAATCGAGCAGAGTAGCCGGAGGACCCGAGCAGCCATGGCAGCGGTTGAGTGCCCGGCACCGGGTCCGGTGTCGCCTTGAGTACGTGCTCGCGGCCACCGTGCAAAGGCACGCGCAGACCCTCCGGCCGCATCAGGCTGAGGGTATCGATCACATGCTGCGGGAACTGTTCGACTGGGTCGATGGTCTGACCTTCGCGATCGACCATCCGACCTTCGCCGAGGTGGCCCCTCATAGCCGCAGAGGTGATCGGGTCCGTACCGGGTGCACGTCCGATGCCCAGGTCGATGCGATCGCCGTAGACCGCGGAGAGCAGCGCGAAGAGTTCGGCAACGGCCAAGGGCGCGTGGTTGGGAAGCATGACACCGCCGGAGCCGAGCCGAATGCGTTCAGTTCCCTGACCGAGGTGCATGAGTTCCGGCCCTGGCATCGTCGAGGCGATCGAGGGCATGTTGTGGTGTTCGGCCACCCAGTAGCGAGTGAACCCGAGCCTGTCGGCGGTGTCGATGATCTGCTTGGACGCAGCGAACGAGTCTGACGTGGTCTGTCCCGTCCGGACGGGGACGAGGTCGAGAATGGAAAGCTTCATATCCGAGCAACAGTGCGCGCGACGGGATCATTCCGGTTATGGCCGGAAGTACAGCCGAGCCGGTTGGCACGGTCGGTTGTAGGTTCGGCCGGCGGGTCGACTGTCAGCCCGGTGCCAATGCGGGCACTGGGTTGAGCCTCGATCCGGTGTCGGGGCTGCGGTCGTCCGCAGTCCCGAGGTCGGTCAGCCGAAGAGGGTCTCTCCGATCTCCCGCGCGATGAACCGCGCATGCAGGATCGGTGTCCGAGCCGCGTCGACCGATGTCGGAGGCACCCATGCCGGGCGACCGTCCTTGAGCATGATGCAGTACCAATCGGACTTGTCGATCAGGTGGTGGTGGGCCGAACACGCCAACGTCAAGTTGTTGACGTCGGTCTCGCCTTCTTCTGCCCAAGCGACGATGTGGTGTGCTTCGCACCATCCGGGAGGGGTGTCACAACCGGGGAATGAGCATCCCTGGTCGCGGCTGGCGAGGATCGCCAGCTGCTTCTCGGTCGCCAGTCGCCGTTCGGTCGCGAGCGCCAACGACTTGGTCTTCTTGCCCATCAGGTGGAAGAACACCGATCCGTTGAGTCCTTCCAGAGCGGCCGAGGTGATCGGGAATGGTGCCTCGACCCCGGTGGCGGCTTTGCCGGTCTGCGTCGCGAGGTCCTCGGCCTTGGCCGTGACGACCAGGGCGTAGGCGGCGCCCGCCTTGATGCGGTTCATCTCGATACCACCGACGAGGCTGGAGAACCGTTCGTAGATCCGGCGGCGAACGCTCGGCTGCTGTGCAGCCATCGCGACCAGAGTGCCGTCTTCCCTGACGCCCGCGCCCTGCGGGATCTCGCCGTTGTCGCCGACCTGGGGCTGTGAGAAGTCGAGTGAGGGGTCGAGGCAGTCGGAGCGATCCCCGCGCAGAACTTCGGTGAAGGTGTCGACGATGGCCTGATCGCTGTCTGCCTCCGCGGCGCCGGAGGCGGCCTCAGCAGCGCTGTCGGCGAGCGTCCCGGCTTGGGACTCGGAACCCGCAGCGCCTTCCGTGCCGGCACTGGCAGTACCGTCGGCGCTGCCTTCCGCACACGGCGCGTCGGCTTCCTCGTCCGATGCGTTGTCGGCCTTGATCCGGGAGGTGAGCAGTCCGTTGAGGACTCCTCCCGTCTCTGCGTCGAGTCGGCCCTTGAGGGTCCAGGTGCCGTCCTTGAGCTGGCGCAAGTTGACGTTGAAGTCATCGCGATCGGCCGCTTCTTTCGGCTCCCGCCCGTCCGGGTCGATCCAGCCGCAGATCTCCTCGAAGAGGGCGTGAATGTCTCGCACGCGAACGGCTGGCGCCTTGTCGACGAGCAGCCGTTCGGCCATGAGCTTGTCGTCGTCGGAGACCGTCGGCGGAAGACTCTTCAGGCACTTGATGATGGTCGACGCCTGGTTCGACGACAGGATGCCGTCGCGCAGGGCTGCCGACAGTGTCGCGAACTGCGGTTCGATCGATTCCCCGCTCATAGCGGTTCGCTTGCCCAGATGCTCGGCGAGCTGCGTCCTGCGGTAGGCCTCCTGAGAAGACAGGTTCAAACGATTCTGAACCAGCGCTTTAGTCGTCTTCGCCCCGTAGTCGCGTGGCGTTCCGACCCGGTCGAAGACCGAAAGGGTGACGACTGACAACGACTCGGTCAGTCGGTCGAGCGTTTCGAGCCCGTCGAGCACCGTCACGGCGTCATCAGGCCCCATGGGCCGCGCGAAGTCGCGGAGTTCGCCCAGCAGGCGCTGGAGCTGTTCGACGCTGTCGGTGACCTCCGGCGCGATGTGCTCGAGGTCTGACCAGCGATACTCGTCGAGCAGGGGGTGACCACCCGCCGTCGGCGTGGCGTTCTCGGCCACGACTCTATGGCGCTCGGCGCGCTCGAGCTCGGCCTCGCGTGCCGCCTCCTGCGCCTTCTGCTTCTCCTCTTCGTACTGGTCGAACCGTGCGTCCAGTTCGGCGCTTTCGCGTTCGCAGTCCTCACGGAACTGCTGCGCTTCGCGTTCGTCGCGCGCTTCACGCGCCTTACGCTCTTCGCGCTGTTCCGGTGTCTCGCTCTCTTCGCGCTTCTTCTTCATCCACGCAGCCTGGCGCGCTTCGGCCTCCGCGATATACGCCTTGACATCGTCTTCGGTGCTTGGCTGAACGGGCTTGCGCGACCACAGCCCTTCTGCGTCTCGCAGGTCGCTTCCCTGCAGAGTCGACGGGGTGGCAGCGAAGTCTTCGTCGTCGGTCGCGTCGTCGGCGATACCGTCGAAGCGGTCAGCCAGGGGATGACCGGTGAGATCGAGGCCGGCCCGTTCGAGAAGCTCCCGATAGGACGGCGCGGCGGTCTCCGGCCCTTCGGAAGGGGTCGGCATCGGGGTGTCGGGTCGAAGCGGGGTCGACGAAGCCGAGTCGGATTCGTCGTTCTGTTTGTCGTGCCTACGGTCGGGGATGAGAGCCATGTTCTCTGTGTCCGTTCATCATCGTTGATGTCTTCGGCTACCTATATTCTAAATCAGGATTAGAACGCTGTCTATAGTTCTGTACTATTTGTATTCCTTTCTCTTTTCCCTCTTCGAAATTCTTCTATTCCTTGACGTCATTATGAGACTGAGGCCCGGCAAGGAGTGGATCGTCATCGGGCAATGCTCGAAGTGTCGGACCGCAAAGCCGATAAAGCCGTCATGCATCGCACTTCCCGGCCAGGCGGAAGATGCCTTTCCCGCCGGGCAGAAGAAGGCTTCCCCGCCGGGCGGAAGAAGAGGGAAGACACAGCGAATCCCGGAAGAGAAGAACTGAGGAGGCCTGGTCTCCAATACCTGCATTCAGACTACATTTCGGCACTGACACCACTTCGGGGTCTTACAGGAAGCAGCAGTGACCGGCGCGCACGAAGCCGGTCCACACCAGCGGACGACACCGGCAGCAGAGAATGTTTTGCTATTTCCGCAAATAATATTGCCGATTCGTGGAGTCGCATCACAGACTGTCCATACAGCGATCCACGGCAGCCACGGATTCATCGCAACGACCGATCCACGGCAGCCACGAATGACACCTGAGGAGAACTATGGCCACCACAGCGCCCGCAAACCCCACAGCACCGACCGCCCCCGGATCACCCACCGACGCCCACTCGTCCGCCCACGACACTCAGACCGTCGAGGTGGCCATCGTCGGCGGCGGTGTTGCCGGTTTGGCAGCCTCGGTGGCACTCGCCCGATCCTTGCGCTCGGTCGTCGTCATCGACGCTGGTCAGCCCCGCAATGCGCCGAGCGCGCATGCGCACAACGTCCTCGGCAACGAGGGCATCAATCCTCTCGAACTCGTCGCGAAGGGCCGTGCCGAGGCGGAGGACTACGGAGTGGCCTTCCTCGACGCAACTGTCACGGAAGCCCGCACAACCCACTCCCCCGAGGCGGGCCCGGGGCATCGGTTCGAACTGACCACCTCGGCGGGGATCGTCGTCCGCGCCCAGCGGATCATCATCGCCACCGGACTGACCGACGAACTGCCGGACATCCCCGGCCTCGCCGAGGGCTGGGGCGAGACCGTCCTGCACTGTCCGTACTGCCACGGATACGAGGTCCGCGGGCAACGCCTCGGCATCATCGGGACCACCGCGATGTCCTACCATCAGGCGATGCTGTTCTCCCAGCTCAGCAACGACGTCACCCTCATCCGACACAACGCTCCCGAGCCCGATGACGACCAGGTCAGGATGCTCGATTCGCTCGGCATCGAGTACATCGACGCCCACATCCCCGAGGTGGACCGCACCGACGCCGGCACCGTCCTATCCCTGAAGCGACGGACAGTGGATGCCGTGGCTGTCGTCGAAACCCTCACCTTCGATGCCCTCGCCGTCGGCGGCTACGCACGCGCGAACTCCGAGCTGTTCGGCCAGCTCGGCGGCGAAGTCGACGAGCACCCGAGCGGAATGGGAACCTACATACCCACGCAGATGGCCGGCCAGACCGCGGTGCCCGGCGTGTGGGCGATCGGCAACAGCGCCGACATGTCGGCCATGGTCGTGGCGAGCGCCGCGAGCGGCGTCCTCGCCGGTGCACACGTCAACGCCGATCTCATCATCAGCTCGGTCGGCTGATCAGCCGGACGATGGCCTCAGTGCAAAATCACCCTCAGTGCGCGAGGCATCGGGCACGGTCCCCGTCAGTGCAAAATCACCCTCAGTGCGCGAGGCATCGGGCACAGTCCCCGTCAGCGCACAATCAGCCTCAGTGTGCGGCCTTCACGCACAGCACCGGAACCTCGGCGTCGAGGATGACCTTCTGGATCGTCGAGCCGAGGAGGAACTTCCCGACCGGGGTGCGCTTCCGGGTGCCGAGCACGATGAGCTCGGCACCCACCTCGGCGGCGGTGTCGAGGATCTGCTCGGCCGGATCGTATTCGCTGCCCATGGTCAGCACCCGGTATTCGACCTCTGACCGTGACAGATAGTCCTTCACGGACTTCAGCTCACCCTCGCCGAGGCGGTACGAATCGTTGCGCTGAGCCGACCGGGAGGCGTTGACGACGACGAGCTCCTTGCCGTCCTTCTTCGCCTGCGCGATTCCGGAGTCGAGCGCGGCATGACCGGCAGGATTGTTGACGTAACCGACGAGAATGCTCATTTATTCACCTTCGCTGATCTGAGCGCTGATAGAAGCTGGCTGAAACGAAACAGAACTGAGCGGGCGGGACGGTGGCCCCACCTCGCGGTGGCCCTGCTTCCCAGGATAACGGTGCCCCACCTCGGCGAGGGGGTTCCTCACGTCAGCTCCTCGGGATTGCGGAAGCGGGTGCTCGTGCCCTTCGTCGAACGGTTCCACAGCCAGGTGATGGCCCACAGGACGACGCCGATTCCGACGAGCGCGACGGCGATCTGATACTGGATGAGGTCGTCGAGGCGGGCCCACGGGCCGACGAGGAATGCGCAGCTGAATACGCCGATCCACGGCAGGAACGTCGGTGCTTTGAAGTGCTCGTGTTTCGCCGGCTGCCTGCGCAGGATGAGCACGGCGACGTTGACGACGGCGAAGACCGCGAGCAGCAGCAGCGAGGTGGTGCCGCCCAGCGATGCGGTCACCGATTCGGGCAGGATCGTGGTCACCGAGATGATGAGCGCGTAGGCGATGAGCGTCGTGAAGATGATCGACACCCACGGCGATCGGCGGCCGGCCAGCACCTTCGCGAACACCGGCGGGAGCACGTTCTGCTTCGCCATTCCATAGAGCAGGCGGCTGGCCATGAGCATGTTGATGAGCGCGGAGTTCGCGACGGCGAACATCGTCATGAACGGGAAGATCGCGTCGATCGGAATCCCGGGCGCACCGGCCCGGACGACGTCGAGGAGCGGGGTCTCGCTTTCGGAGAGCTGACCGATCGGAACCGCCGCGACCGCGACGATGGACACGAGCACGTAGATCACACCGGTGATCGAGAGCCCCGAGAGCATGATCTTCGGGAAGATCCGCGGGTCCTTCGTCTCCTCGACCATATTCACCGAATCCTCGAACCCGACCATCGAGAAGAAGGCGAGCGACGTAGCACCCGTGATCGCGAGGAAGACGCTCTTGTCATCGGCGGTCTCGAAGATCATCACCCGCGAGAAGTCGGCGCTGCCGGACCCCAGGGCGAAGAATCCGACGACGATGACGAGCAGCAGACCGGTCAGTTCGATGAGAGTGAGGACGACGTTGAACCAGACGCTCTCGCCGACCCCGCGGAGGTTGATCGCAGCGACGAGGGTGAGGAATCCGAGTGCAATCCACATCACGCCGGTGCCCGAGATGTCCCAGCCGAAGCCGGCGACCATATTCGCCGCGAACACGTTCGAGGCCGTCGACGCCGAGGTGATGCCCGAGCTGAGGACGGCGAATGCGACGAGGAAGGTGACGAAGTGGATCCCGAACGCCTTGTGCGTATACAGGGCGGCGCCCGCGGCCTCCGGGTACTTCGTGACGAGCTCCATGTAGGAGAAGGCCGTGATCAGGGCGATTGCGAAGGCGAGGATGACCGGTGCCCAGCCGGCACCGCCGACCTGCCCCGCCACCTGGCCGGTGAGCGCGTAGACGCCCGTTCCGAGGATGTCGCCGACGATGAACAGGAGCAGAAGCTTCGGCCCCATGACCCGCTTGAGGGTCTCGGGCTGCTGCCCATCACCTGATTCGACCGTGGTCGTCGGTCCCTTGTCGCTCATGATTCCTCCGTGTCGTCAGCGGCCGGTTCGCCGCCGTCCTGGCAGTTCCTGCAGCCGCCGCAGTCCTGGCAGCCCTGCAACCGGCGCAGCCTTGGCAGTTCCCGCAGCCTTGGCAGTCCTGGCAACTCCGACGGTGGTCAGAGCCTGACCCAGTATGCCTCAGCTCCGCACAACATCGAGAAACGCAGTGAACAGCGCCTTCGCATCACGTTCGCTCTCAGGCCCAAGCTCCTTCGCTTCATCCAACAGCGTAGCTTTATCGAACCCGAGTGTCCGCAGTTTCTCCGAATCCCATCGCAGAATGTTCTCTCGCGTCGACTCCGGATGGAACTGCGTCCCCCAGGCCCGGCCGACCCGGAACGCCTGGAACTCGCAGACCTCACTACGGGCCAGCAGCGTCGCCTCCCCCGGCAGTGAGACGATGCGATCGACGTGGCTTTCGACGAACGACGTCTGCGATCGGATCGCGGAGAACACGGGGTCGTCGACCGCCTCGGCGGTGGTGTCGATCCTCGTGTACCCCTTCTCCGGTGCTCCGGTCTGTGCGCGCACATCGCCGCCAATCACGTGCGCGATGAGCTGCCCGCCGAGGCAGATGCCGAACTGCGGCAGGTCCGCTTCCAGCCCACGCCTTACGAGCGCGGCCTCATCGGCCAGCCACGGTGCCCGGTCCGTCTCATCGGGCATGTATCCGCCGCCGAGCATGACCAGCCCGTCATATGCGCTGAGCGCGTCGGGCCCCGGCAGCGGCGAGATACCCCCGATGCGCAGGTCGAATTCGACGTTCTCGCTGATCATCCACCGCGTCAGCTGCCCCGGCTGAGACTCGATGTCATTGACGATGACGAGCAGTCGGGTCATGATTCCGACCCCGCCGAGGCGGCTGCGCCATCGGGTGCTGCCGTGCCGGTCTCAGCCGGCACCGAGGCGGTCGTGCCGGTGGGTGCCGCTGTGTCGTCGGATCCGGCTGTACTGTCGCTCGTGCTGAGGAAGGCGGTGTACGCCTCCTCGTGTGCGTCGAGGACGCGCATCGCATTGTCGAAGCCGAGCTTGTTCAGATCGGCCTGCGACCAGCCGCGGGAGGCGAGTTCGGCGAAGAGGTTCGGGTACTGGCCCGCATCGCCGAGCCCGGTCGGCAGCTCGTCGACGCCGCAGATGTCGCCGCCGAGGCCGATGTGATCGATGCCGATCCTCTCGCGTACGTAATCGCAGTGATCGGCGACCTGGGCCACGGTCACCTCGGGGGCGGTGCCGTTCTCCCCGGCCTCGACCCATTCGCGACGTGCGTTCGAGACGAACGAGGGCACGAACGTCATCATCGCCACTCCCCCGTTGCCGGGCACACGATCGAGAACGTCGTCGGGGATGTTGCGCGGGTGCGGGTTGAGCCCGAACGCGCACGAGTGGCTGAAGATCACCGGCAGCGTGCTCAGATCCAGCGACTGGTGCATCACCGACGGCGCAACATGGGAGAGGTCGACGATCATGCCGATCCGGTTCATCTCCGCAACGACCTCGCGGCCGAACTCGCTCAAGCCCCCATGCTGAGGTTCGTCGGTGGCCGAGTCCGCCCAGGAATGCGTCGTCGACCAGGTCAGCGTCATGTACCGGGCCCCTGCGCGGGCATAGGAGCGCAGCACGGCCAGGGACTCGTCGATCTGCTGACCGCCCTCGACACCCATGAGGGAGGCCACCTTCCCGGCGGCGCGGGCAGCACGGACATCGGCGGCGGTGCGGGCGAAGGCGAGGCGTTCGGGGTAGGCGGTGACGAAGCGCTGGACCGCATCGATCTGCTCCCACGTGGCCTTGATCGCATCCGCTCCGGTGATCGAGGAATGGACGTAGACGGACCAGTACTGCGCGGCGACGTGCCCGGCCGCCAGCTGATCCATCGTGGTGAACGGCGAGACGGTCGGGTCGTTGAGGCCCTCGACGCTGTAGTCGCGTTCTTCGCGCAGGAACCAGGAGAGGTCGTTATGCCCGTCGAAGACGTCGACGGCAGCGGGTGCGGATTCTGTGGCTGGTGCGGATTCAGTGGCGGATGCGGTCATGGTTGGGTCCTTCCGGTCGAGCGGTTACGGTCAGGGCAGGTGCGGGCGGGCCGGTGCGACATGGTCGGGGCGCTGCGGGGCGTGCACGGATCGGCGCGCCCGCGATGGGGAGGTCGGCCGCCTCGGCGAGGGTGTGTCGGTCCGTTCATCATGCCAGCCCGGACAGGATCTGTGCCGACCAGAGGCCCAAGAATGTGCCGAGGAACGTTCCCATCAGCGCGAACAGCACACCGACCGGGACGAGCTGCCGGTTGAAGGCTCCCGCCACGACCGGCGCCGAGGCGATGCCCCCGATGTTCGCGGTGCTGGCCACGGCGAGGCTGAAGAGTTCGGTGCGGGTGAGCTTCGCGTAGATGAGCATGATGGCGATGTGGACGACCAGGACGATGATTCCGGCCACCAGGTACAGCGGTGCCTCGGCCAGAGCTGTGAAGTCCGAGCCGGAGGCGATGATGCCGATGATGAGGTAGAGCAGGATCGAGGCGAGCTCATTGGATCCGGCGGTCTTGCCGAAGCGAGTCGAGCCGATGGCGAGGCCGAGGACGCTGACGATGAGGATCGTCCACGCGGTGCTGTCGATGACCGCGCCGACCTCGGGCAGCATGTCGCCGATGCGCGTGGCCAAGGCGGAGGCGAGCAGCGCGAATCCGATGAGACCGAAGATCGATGACAGCGTCATCGGCTTCTCCTCCTCAGCATCGACCTTATTCGTGAAGTCGAGCTTCGACATATCGGCCTTCGTCCACTTGTCGAACTTGTCGGAGACCGCCACGGAGGAGAAGATGAGCAGCAGCCAGAACGAGTAGAGCACCGTGTCGACGATGAGGACATAGCCGAACACGTTCTTGGGCGCCTGGACGACTTCCTGCACAGCGACCATGTTCGCCGAACCGCCCGTCCACGAGGCGTTGAGTGCGCCGAGAGCCTTCCACGCCTCCGGGTCGAGACTGGAGTGCAGAATGAGGTAGCTGACGATGAAGCCTACGATGATGCTCGCCGCGGTCACGGCGAAGGTCAGCAGCAGCTTCGGCCCGAGCTTGATGATCTGCCGGATATCGCACTTGAACAGCATGAGCAGGATCATCGCGGGCAGCAACGCCGTGCGCAGAGTGTCGCCGACGTCGTCGATGTCCCCGCCGGTGTGGTCGAAGACGCCGATGGTATTGAGCAGAGCGGCCACGATGTAGAGGATGACGAAGCCGGGCACATACTTGAAGAGCTTGAAGCGCCCGCTCCTGTCCGCAACGACGAGCGCTGCGGAGATCGCCAGAAGCAGGCTGATGAATAGATAACCGTCCGTGATCACAAACGACACTTCCTCATTGAATTCGTCCATCCCGACAGCGGCACCGCTGGCGGCACCGGGGATGAAGCAATGTGCAGTTGTCGATCGGATCCGGTCCGGTGAGGGCCCGGGCAATCGCGGTGGTCGGACGCGCCGCTTAAGCGGCAACCTCGCGGTACTTCTTCGCGGCGTTGTTCACTGCTGTGATCAGCGCCTTCTGCGAGGAACCGTGGTAACGCCGCTGGATGCGTTCGATGAGTCGACCGGGGTCCGTGATGTCGGCATCGACGAACAGGCTCCGAATGAAGTTGCGGGTCAGAGCCAACGTCGCCGTGCAGTCCACATCGAGGATGCGGTGAGTGTCCGGTGCGATCTCGAAAGCCACGTAGAACAGACCGAACTGGCTGGTGATCGGGTTGTTCGACGGAGCCTTCGCTTCGCCTGTGAGGTAGATCGTTTCGGACATCGCCCACCAGACTACCCCACGGTTCTCCGCACCGGGAGTGGAACAGCGGGAGTCGAACGGCGAGCAGACACCGTCGAGGTCCGCTCGACCGGAGACGGCGGTCGTACGGCGACAGACGAAGCCCCTTCGACGGCAACGATCAGAGGAATCGGTGGATGGCTTCGCCGGCTTCGCGCATGACCGGCATGACGTCGACGACGCGGTCGGTGTCCGGCTCCCAGTTCGCGAACACCGCGTAGGCGACCCGGCGCGTCCGCGTCATGACGATGCCGGAATCGGCCCTGATCGTCCCGTTCGTGCCCGTCTTGTTCCATACCCACACGTCGCGCTGGTAGTTGTAATGCGCGAGCGGATCGAGATCGAACGCCGAGGCGACCATCGAGGTGTCCGCGCCGGCGCCCAACCAGCGACGGAAGATCTCGTTCGTCGACTCGTCCCAGAACTCGTCCTTGGCGTGCCGGGCCATGAAGTCGGAGAGCTCCGCGGCGGTGCCCGTCGACAGGGTCCGCGGCGCTTTGGCCGGTCGCGGCCAGCGAAGGAAGTCGTGCAGACCCGAGTCCGTGTACCCGAGCGCCTTCACCTGAGCTGCGACGTTCTCCAGGCCGACACGACGGATGAGCACGTTCGTCGCGAAGTTGTCGCTGAAGGCGCCGATGAGCAGGGCCACGTCGAAGATGCTCAGATCGTCCTGCTCCATGAGGTACCAGATCCCTGACTCATCGACCCGTTCGGACGGTCGGCGATGCAGTCGCTCCTCGAGGTCGAGCGTGCCGTCCTTGTACATCTGCAGCGCGGTGTGCAGCAGGAACACCTTGCCCATGCTGGCGGTGTCGAGTTCGTCGTTCTCGTGGTGGGCGAACACCCTCTCCCCGCTGTCGACGTCGAAGGCCAACGCGCTGAAGCGCACCCCCGGCAGTCCGTCGAAGTTCGGTCCGTCGAAGTTCAGTTCACTCATGATCGTGCTCCTGTCAGTCTCGTTTCCGTCGTATACGTCGTGTCGCACTCGTCGTGTCGTACTCGTCGTGCGGCACCCGGCATACCCCGCTCGTCATGTCGTACCCGTCATGTCGTACTCGTCATCCGGTCTTCCGCCGGGTCCACCCACATCCGCGGCCGCGCGTTCGCCGGCGCTTCGAGCGTGACAGCGACGCCCAGCGGCACGCTCGGGGCATCCGGGTCGTGCCCGAATCCCATCTCGCTGATCACCGGAACGCCCGCATCGCCGAGGTAGTCCATCATCAGCGCCTCCACCTCGTCGACCGGTGCGCAGTCCTCCCACGACCCGAGCACCACCGCATCGGCCGAGGCGAACCACCCACCGCGGACGAGCTGAACCATGAGGTTGTCGAGCCGGTACAACTCCTCGTCGACGTCTTCGAGCATGAGAATCGTCGGCCCGCCCGTCTCCCGCCACCGACTCGCGCCGAGCAGCTCCGGACTGCCGATCCCTGCCGCCACGAGACTGAGGTTTCCCCCACCGAGGCGGCCCCTCGCTCGTCCTGGCACCAACGTCCGCGCCCGGCTGAGCGGGCGGGCGGCCGCGGCAGTTCCCTGCCCAGCAGCTTCTCGCGCACCAGTTCCCTGCGATGCCGCCGCAGCACTGCCTTGGGTGGGCGAAATGGTCGGGTCGGCACCGTCTTGGGTGGGCGAAATGGTCGGGTCACCGGCGGATTCATCCGACCGTTTCGCCCACCTAAGCGACGGCTCGGAGGAGGTGCCCGCACCGCCCGCACCCTCAGGGAAGCCGAGCTCGCGACCGCCCCAGGGGTGGAAGAGCCAGGAGGCCACCTCGTCGGGGACCACCGTCGAGCTCTTGAACGGATCGTTGCCGACCATCGGGCAGAACAGGGTCGCCACGCCGAGGTGGTGCTCCCATGCCTGGTGGAGGGCGGTGATGTCCGAGGACCCGGTGAGCAGCTTGGGTCGGCCGTCGGCCCTCCACATGTGCCTGCGCATGAGGTCGAAGTCGATGCCGTCGAGCAGGCGCATGGCTCCGTATCCGCCGCGCAGCGCGATGACGGCGTCGGTGTCCGGATCGCACCAGGCGTCGACGAGGTCGATCCGCCGCTGCTCGTCGGTGCCGGCGAGGTACTTCACCCGCGGGTGCCTGGCGCGGACGTTCTCACCAGGCACGACGCGCAGCCCCCAGGATTCGAGCTGGGCGATCGCGCGCAGCAAGGACTCCTCATCGGTGGGCCCGGACGGCGCTATGAGACGCACGGTGTCGCCGGACTGCAGGGGTGCGGTGGAGAGGTACGGGCTCGACACAATCGTGCCCGCGCCGTCTCCCTCTGCCACTGGTCCGACCGCTTCCGGGCTACTCATTCCTCACCAGACTCTGACTTCCCAGTCGCGGAACCGCGGCGAGCAGCTCCTGCGTGTAGGCGTGCTGCGGGTCCTTCAGCACCGTGTCCACGTCACCGTATTCCACAATCTCACCTTTCTTCATCACTGCCACTGTATCCGCGATGTTCCAGGCCAGACCCAGGTCGTGGGTGATGATGAGCGCGCTCATGCCGAGGTTCTTCTTCAGTGCGAGGAACAGCGACAGGATCTCCCCGCGCACCGAGGCATCCAGGGACGCCACCGGTTCGTCGGCGATGAGCACCTGCGGATCCAAGGCGAGCGCCCCGGCGATGACGACTCTCTGCCGCTGTCCGCCGGAGAGTTCCTGCGGGATCGATTCGAGGTAGTCCGCGGCCGGGGTGAGCTCGGCGGCTTCGAGGGCTCCGATGACCCGCTCGTACTCGCGGTCCTTGATCCCCTGCACACGCAGCCCTTCGACCACCGCCTCGTAGACGCTGCGTTTGGGGTTGAGGGAACCCGACGGGTCCTGCAGGATCATCTGCACCTGCCGCCGGAACGTCCGCAGCGCCTTCGCCTTCTTCGGCAGCGGCTCGCCCGCAAATGACAGCTGCGAGCCCGGCTCCACCTCCTGCAGCCCGAGCAGCGACCGCGCCAGGGTCGTCTTCCCCGAACCGGATTGGCCGACGACGGCGAGGATCTCCGCCTTATGCAGCGCCAGGTCCACGCCGCGGACGGCTCTCTCGCGACCGTGGCGGGTGTCGAAGGAGACGCTGAGTTCCTTCGCCTCGAGCACCACCTCATCACTCATGGTGAACGGCTCGGCTCGGGTCACCTCGGCGGGTTTGAGGGTTCGGGGATGCAGCCGGGATTCGGGGTCACCTATCTGCGGGAAAGCACCGGCGAGCTGCTTCGTGTACTCCTCCTGGGGTCGCAGGCAGACGTCGTCGCTGGGTCCGTATTCGACGAGCTTCCCGTGCCGCATGATCGCGAGCTTCGCACATACTGCAGAGAGCACGGCCAGGTCGTGGCTGATCATCAGCAGCGAGATCCCGCGCTCGGCGACGAGGGCGGCGAGCCCGGACAGGATCTGCTTCTGCACGATGACGTCGAGGGCCGTGGTCGGCTCGTCGGCGATGATGATGTCCGGTTCGCAGGCGAGGGCCATGGCGATCATGATCCGCTGCTTCTGCCCGCCGGAGAGCTCATGCGGGTAGGCGATGGCCTTCGACCGGTCGAGGTCGACCTCGCTTAAGAGTTCGAACATCCGATCCCGACGCTTCTCCGGGGTCGTCCACGTTCCCTTCGCATGGTGTGTCAGCGCCTCGATGATCTGGCCCCCGACTTCGCGGACGGGGTTGAGCGAATGCAGGGCACCCTGGAACACGATCGAGGCCTGCGCCCACCGGACCGCGCGGATCTGCCCGAAGTTGAGGTCCTGCAGGTCCTTCCCGCCGAGGAGGACCCGCCCGTCCAGCCGGGCCGACTTGGGCAGCAGCCGCAGGGCCGACATGATCAGCGTCGACTTCCCCGACCCGGATTCCCCGGCGATGCCCAGTGTGGCTCCCGCGGGCAGGTCGAGGCTGACATCCTTCACGGCCACGACGTCGCCGCGGTCGGAGGACGAACGGTACGTGATCGAGACGTTCTCGAAGCTCAAGTCGGTCATCAGCGGCTCCTGAGGGCGGGGTTGATGATGGCCTCGAGCGCGCGGCCGACCATGGTGAAGGCCAGCACCACGAGGAGGATGGCGATGCCGGGGGTGAGCACGTACCACCAGTAGCCCGACGTCGCGGCCGAGACGTCCATCGAGTTCTTCAGGATCGTGCCCCACGACTCCTTGCTCGTATCCCCGAGGCCGAGGAAGGACAGCGTCGATTCGGCGATGATCGCCCCACCGACGGTCAGGGTCGTGTTCGCGAGCACGAGCGGCATCACCGACGGCAGCAGGTGACGGAAGAGGATGTGCCGATGCCCGGCGCCGAGGATGCGCGCCCTTTCGATGTAGAGCCGGGATTCGACGCTGAGCGTCTGCGAGCGCACGATGCGCGCGGTCGAGGCCCACGACGTCAGCCCGATGGCGACGACGATCGTGAACACTCCGCGTTCGAGGACGGAGGAGAGCACGATCGCCAGCAGCAGGGAGGGCAGGACGATGAAGAAGTCGACGATGCGCATGATGATGCCGCCGAAGAGCCCGGTGAAGTGACCGGCGGCCAGGCCCATGATCGTGCCGATGACCATCGACATCACGGTCGCGGCGACGCCGACGAGGATGGACACGCGGGCACCCCAGAGGATGCGCACCCACATCTCGCGGCCGAGGTCGTCGGTGCCCAAGGGGTGCTCGAGGCTCGGCGGGGCGTAGCGGGGCACGTCGAGCTGTTTGGTCACGTCGAGCAGCGACTCGGGCGCGATGAGCGGGGCGGCGACGGCGATGATGACGAAGAAGAGGAGGACGACCGCGCCGACCATCGCGGGGATGTCGGAGCGGAACAGCGCCCAGTTCTTCTTCGCGTTGTTCAGCCGGCGTTCGCGGACGAGCTTCGCACCGTCGACGACGGGGGCCGCACCTCGCGATTCTGCACCACGCGGGTCCGAGCCGTTCGACGAGGGCTCGGGGGCCGCCTCGGCGGGGGTGTCTGCACTCATCAGGCCCTCCTGACGCGGGGATCGAGGAATCGGTAGACGAGGTCGGCGGCGAGGTTCATGACGATGATGATCGCCGAGAACACGACGAACGTGCCCTGCAGAAGCGGCAGGTCGGGGCCGCGGATCGCCTCGAAGGTGAGTTTGCCGAGCCCCGGCCAGGAGAACACGGCCTCGACGGTGACGGCGCCGGCGATGAGCCCGCCGATGTGGAGGAAGACGACGGTGACCGTCGGCAGCAGCGCATTCGGCACAGCGTGCTTGCGGCGGACCTCGTCCTCGGTCAGCCCCTTCGCGCGGGCGGTCGTGAGGTAGTCCTCGCTCATCTCCTCGAGCAGGGAGGCGCGCATGACCATGAGGAACTGCGCGTAGACGACGGCGACGAGGGTGATGACCGGGAGGATGAGGTGCTTGATGACGTCGATGACCGCGGCTGCCGACCACGGTTCGAGGCTCGGGGTGACCATGCCGCCGGTGGGCAGCCACTGCAGGGTGCCGCCGAAGATCATCAGCAGGATGAGGCCGAGCCAGAACGTCGGCACGGACCAGAAGATCAGCGAGGTCGAGGAGGCGACCTTGTCGAAGAGCGAATTGCGTCGCCAGGCCGAGAGCTGACCGAGCCACAGTCCCAGTGCGATCGCGATGACCGCGGCGGTGGCCGTGAGCAGCAGGGTCGGGCCGAGGTATTCGCCGATGAGCGAGGCCACGGACTTCCGGTACACGTAGGACTCGCCGAGGTCGCCGGTGACGATGCCCACGAGGTAGTCCCAGAACTGGACGATGACGGGTTTGTCGAGTCCGTACTGGCTGCGGAGCTCGGCGATCTGGGCCGGGCTCATCGGCCGTTCCTTGGCGATCTTGAGCACCGGGTCGCCGGGCAGCAGGCGGAACGCGAAGAAGCCGAGGAGCACGACGAGGATCATCGACGTCGCCGCCCCGCCGAGCTTGCGGAGGAAGTAGCGCGCGAAGGATCCGCCCGCCGGCGGTTCGTCCATGTCCCGTGCGAGATCGGTGCCGACCGATCCCGGCGCCGAGGCGGCTTCCCCGTTCACGGGGTCGGGTCCCTTGCCCGTAGGGCCGGGTCCCGATCCGGTGTGCCCCTGGTTCGGGTCCCCCGTCCGGGGGTCGTCGTGGGTGGGTGTGCTCACTGTGGTGCTCCTGGTACTGAAGGGGAGGGGCCGGGCTGTGCCCTGACGGGGGCTGTGCCCTGACGGGGGCTGCGTCCCGGACGCCGCTGGTGCGACGTCCGGGACGACGGCGCCGGGCTGCTAGTCGCGGGCTGCTACTCGCGGTCAGTTACTCGCGGTCGTCGGACTTCTTGCGACGGCTGAGCAGCCAGCCGCCTCCGCCGAGGACGACGATGACAGCCGCGCCGATGCCGATCCATCCGCCGGTGCCGATTCCGCCGCTGCTCGCGGCGTCCTCGTCGCTGACCGGTTCGACCGAGGCGTAACCCCAGTAGCCGACCTGGTTGGCAATGGCACCGCCGTCGGTGGGCTGCTTGGTGAAGTTGTCGAACCGGTCGGAGCGGTAGGCCTCGAGCTGGTTCGGGTACCACAGCGTCACCGAGGGGGTCTCCTCGTAGTGGATGGCCAGGGCCTTCTGCACGAGGTCCTGGCGCTTGGCCTGGTCGAGTTCGACGTGCTGAGCCTTGTAGAGCTTGTCGAACTCCTTGTTGCACCAGCCGTCCTGGCTGGTGCCGCCGTTGCCCTCGGCGTCGGGACGCTGGTCACAGGTGTTGATGCTCAGCTGGTAGTCCGGATCCGGGTTGATCGACCAGCCGGAGAAGTACATGTCGTAGTCGCCCTTGGTGGTGCGTTCGGACACGGTGTCGACGTCGGTCGATTCGTTCTTCAGGTCGATGCCGATGTCCTTCATCCACGGAGCCAGGAACTTCGCGGTGCTCTGCTCGATCGGAGCGTCGGCATCGGTGAGGAAGCGCAGTGTGAGCTTCTTCCCGTCCTTCTCGCGGATGCCGTCGGAGCCTTCCTTCCAGCCGGCGTCGTCGAGCAGCTTCTTCGCCTTCTTCACGTCGAAGCCGCTGATGACCGGGTTGTCGGACTTGAGTGCCCAGTTCGGGTAGACGGCGGGGATGAAGCTCGTCGCCGGCTGCGCGTAGTCCTGCATGACCTGCTTGCGCAGCGTCTCGACGTCGATGCCGGCTCGGATCGCCTGCCGGACCTTCTTGTCCTTGAGCGCCTTCGCCCCCGTGCCGAATTCCTTGCCCTTGGCATCGGCGACTCCCGGGTTGATCGAGATGCCGTTGAAGCGGCGGCCGTGGCCGTCGTTGAGTTCGACGTTCTCGGCTCCGTCGAGGGCGGAGAACTGTTCGGGGCTCAAGCCCGTGATGAAGTCGACCTCGCCGGAGCGGATCGCCTGCACCTGGGCGTCGGAGTTCGTGTAGTAGCGGTACTGGATCTCGTCGAGCTTCGGCTTGCCGCGCCAGAAGTTCGGGTTCGCCTTGAGTGTGACGGACTTGTTCGCCTCATAGCTCTCGAGCTGGTACGGGCCCGAACCGACGGATTTCTCGTCGTTCTTGAAATCGCCTGGCTTGTCGATCTTCGACCACACGTGTTCGGGGACGACGGGGATCTCCTGGCCGGGATTGTTCGCCTGCGGCTTCTTCAAGGTGATGACGAGCGTATCGTCGTCCGGTGCCTCGACCTTGTCGAAGTTCTCGACGAGGCTGCCGTTGGCGACCGCCATCTCGTCCTTCTCCATCATCTGGGTGTACGTCCAGGCGACGTCTTTCGCGGTCAGCGGTTCGCCGTCGGACCACTTCATGTCCGGTCGCATCTTATAGGTCCAGACCAGGCCGTCGTCGTCGGTGTTCCATTCGGTGGCGAGACCCTCGGTGACCGAGCCGTCCTTGGCGTCGTTGGCCACGAGGTTCTCGTACATGTACCGGAACGTGTTCGTCGGCAGCAGGTAGAAGGAGGTGAAGGGGTTGAATGAATCGATGAAGCCGTCGGTGGCGATCCGCAGCACGTTGTCGTCGCCCGGGGCCTCGGAGGTCGCCGCCTGAGCGGGCGTGGTGGCCAGCGATCCGGCCAGCGCCAGTGCGGCGACGCCGGCGAGGCACCGGCGCCACCCTCTGCGCAGTGTGGGGTTGGTGAACATCTTTGTCCTTCTGTCATTTCCGTGATTCGGTTATGGATATCTGCAGGTGAGACCCTGCTCACACTTCATCCTAAGTCGATCTGACCTCAACTTCGGATAAACGCGCCCTGTTTGTCTGCGTCGCGCTCACCGTCCTTCCCTGCGGTGCGGGAGGGCCCGCCCGCGGGCGGTGCAGTGAGGTCCGGCTCCCCCGCCTCGGCGAGGACATCGTCGATCATCTGCCGGGCCCGGATGAGGACGAACTGCGGCGCCCCTTCGCCGAGGCGGCCCCCGGTGCCGTATTCATCCGGGGATGGGGAGGGCCCGGTCGGGACAGTGTCGGTCGGCTCGGTGGCGGAGGCCCCTGCGTCGGCTGGGCCGAGTTCAGCCTGGTCGGGTCCGGCCTGGTCAGATCGGGCATCTGTTCCAACGGGGATGCGGTAGCCGTAGACGGGAACGCGCGGGAGGAGATTGTAGGAGAAGGGGTTCGAGAAGTAGTACGCGCCGGTGTCGGGGACGGCGACGAGGTCTCCGGCGTCGAGCCGGGGCAGCATCCGATCGCGGGCGAGCAGGTCACCGGCGAAGCAGGCGGGGCCTGCGACGTCGGTGGGGACCGCCTCGGCGATCTTGGGTCTGCCCTGCGAGTCGAAGGGCAGGATGCGCAGTGGCCAGTCGGCGGGGGCGTAGGCGGTGCGGGTGGCGACCTGGACGCCTGCGTGGGTCATGGCGATGCGGCGGCCGCCGGTGGTCTTCGCGTACTCGACGCGGGTGAGGATCGTGCCGGCCTTGGCGAGCAGGGCGCGCCCGAATTCGGTGACGAGGTCGAAGTCGAAGAGCTCGGGGATCCGGGCCTCGAGGGCCGCGCGGTAGTCGGCAAAGGTCGGAGTGACCTCCTCGCCGTCGAAGTTCACGGGAAGTCCCCCGCCGATGTCGATGCGCGTGACCTGCCGGCGGTTGACGCGGGTATTGATCTCTGCGGCGAGTTCGACGGCCACGGCGATGCCCTCGGCAGCCTGGTCGAGGCCGATGCCCTGCGAACCCGAGTGGACGTGGATCTGGGTCAGCCACGGCCGGGCGAGGTAGGCCTCGATGACAGCCTCACGGGATCCTTCGTCGGTGAGGCCGACGCCGAACTTCGAGGTCTGGGTGGCGGTGCTGAGCGCGCCGATCGTGCCCGTGCCCGACTGCGGGTTGATGCGGATCCCGACCCTCGCCGAGGCTGGGGTGGGGTGTCGTTCGTCGAACAGGGTGTCGAGTCGGGCGAGCTCCTCGAGGCTGTCGATGTTCATCGACACTCCGAGCTCGACGGCCCGGCGCAGCTCGGTCCAGGTCTTCGCGGGAGAGTCGAAGACGATGCGGTCGGGGGTGAACCCTGCGGCGAGGGCGAGTTCGAGTTCACCGGGACTGGCGACCTCGCAGCCGGCTCCTGCCTCGGCGTAGAGGCGCAGCAGCGGGCGGAGCGGCACGGCCTTGCAGGCCACCGCGTGGAGGACGTCGTGGTCGGAGGCGAAGGCCGAGCTCAGCTGAGCAAAGGCCTCGTCGATGTGGTCGAGGTCGATGAGACCGATGACGGGATGTGCGTCACCGAGGGCGGGAGCGTCGCCGCGTGCGGGAGCGTCACTGTGGGTGGGATCGTCACTGAGGGTGGGTGCGTCAGTGTGGTCAGAGTTGTCGGCGACGGCGGTGATCGCGCGCGCCCGCCGGGCAGGGGTCGAGGAAGCGTCGTGTCTGGTGTGCATCATGTCCTTCGTCAGCGGTATGAATGCACTCTAGAACGCTGGCGCTATGAGGTTCGGACACTATTGCGCCAAAGTTCACGCGGTCTCGTTGTGATGAACCGACAATCAGGCTCAGCGGCTGCCGCTTCGATTGCTGCCGATGGCGGTCTCCCTGTCGACGACGAGCACCGAGAGCTCCAGCCACAGTCTCTCGGCGCGTTCGGAGGTCGACAGCCCTGTGATCTCCTCGATCCGGCCGAGCCGGTGGCGCAGCGAGTTCGTGTGGACGTGCAGCCGGCGGGAGGCCTCGGCGGAGTTGCCGACGGTGGCGAAGTAGACCCGCAGCGTCTCGAGCAGCTGTCCGTGATGCTCCGCGTCGTGGGCGGCGAGCGCCCGCGCCGGCGCCGAGATCTGCGGGCCAGCGGAAGGTGCCCCGGACTGCGGGCCCGCACTGCGCATCGAGACCTGCGATTCCGCGGCGCGGAGGGCATCAGCCGTCATGAGCCCGATGAGATCGGCGGCGACGTCATCGGCGGTGGCTCCGATCGCCTGCGCGGTGTGGGTCGGCGACGTATCATCGGTCGGCGCACTGCGGCTGAGCAGCGCATCGACGATGTCGACCGCCTCCCTCCAGGCCCGCTGCACATGATCGAGCCTCTCGACGGTGGAACCCACCCCGAAGAGGAGCATCTCGGACGAGGGCAGCGATCGTTTGAGTGCCGTGACCACGCGGAGCTTGATCTCTGTCGCGGTGAGGTCCCCGTCGATGTGGAGGAGCACCGCGAGCCGACCGGTGCGGTCGTCGTGGGCGAGGACGGCGTCGGCGAAGGCCGCACGCAGGTGGAACCGCAGCGCCGGTTCCCGTTCGGGGGCCACCTCGGCGAAGGCGAGGGCCGAGTAATGCCCGGAGAAGGGCAGCGCGAGCAGCGTCGCGGCCGGACCCAGATCTGCGGCGCCGAGGAGGATCGACCCGAGAGCTTCGCGGCGGATGCGCTTCTCGAACGGTGAGCGCCGCAGGGTGCGCAGCATCACCGGGAGTGCTGCGCGGGCCGCTTCGCGCAGCACCTCGCGCAGAGATTCCGCGGGCACGGACTCCGGGTAGGCGGCCCAGATCGTGCCGATGAGTTCGCCTTCGCTGCGCAGTGCGATCACCGAACGCGCCGGGGTCGCACCGTCGGCGGGACGTTCGACGACGTCGGTCGAGCGGCGCACGGTGTCGAGGAATCCGGACTCCTCGAGTTCGGCGATGCGCCAGCCCGGGATCGCACCGGAGAGGATGGTCTCGCGGCGGATCTCATCGAGCTCATCGCCGAGGTTGGCGTGGGCGAGGACGCGGGAGGCCGGGTCCTCGATGGTGATCGATGCGCCCGTCGACTCCGCGATGACCGCGGCCAGCGCGCTGAGGTCGTCGACATCGGGCCAGGCCAGGGTGCTCGCGGCGCCTTCCCGGAGCTGGCGGAGGTGGACGAGCACTTCGGACCATGTCACGGCTGCAGACCGTTCGAGAAGGACCGGTGCGGTTCCTCCCTCACCGTAAGCAGGGGTGTCGGTGAGGTGGTCGTGAGCTCCGGGCGAGAGGATCAGGGCCGCCGCTCCACGGTGGGTCTCGATCAGCGCATCGAGTCGGTCGGAGCTGCCGACCGCCTCGGCGATGAGGACGACCGTACCGGTCAGCGCCTGTGTATCGGCGGGCAGGTCGAAGTCGAATTCGACCCGGGTGACCAGGATGTCGTCGGCCACCTCGGTGAGCGGCAGGAGGAAGCCCTCGGTGTCCCGGATCAGGTGGGACAGGCGGGGACTCGCGGCATCGGTCATGGTTCCCACTGTAGTAGGCGGGCAGGTGGCCTCGAGGGATCCCTACTCCGGTGAGTAGTACTTGAACTGGAGGGCGCGGACGACGAGCTGGGCGAGGTTCTTCGCGCCCAGTTTGATGCGCAGGTTCTTCGCATGTGTCTTCATCGTGCTCATCGTGACGAACTGCGCTTCGGCGATCTCGTCGTAGCCGTGCCCCTGACAGAGGAGGATGAGCAGCTCGAGTTCCCGATCGGTCAGCTGAGGCGCGGAGGTCGGCGCCTCGGGCAGCTCATCGCCGCTGATGCTGATGTCCTCGGCCAGGCCTTTGAGCAGTTCGGGCGACTCCCCTGCCGAGGCGGCCCGCACCACCGAGACGAGCTCCTCCTCGCCCGCTGTCTTATTCACCACGGCGAGCGCACCGGCCTCGAGTCCGCGGGCGATTCCCGGCCCCGGCGCCACTGTGGTCAGCAACACCACGCGGGCGTCCGGGTCGTGCTCGAGGATCGCAGCCGTCGCGTCGACGCCGCTCATTCCCGGCGGCATGTTGACATCCATGAGCACGAGGTCAGGACGGTGCACGGTGAAGGACTCGACAGCCTCTTCGCCGGAGTGCACCGGGTCGAGGACCTCGAAGTCGCCGTTGTCCCGCAGCGCCGCCGTGACCGCGCGGGTCGTCCAGGAATCATCGTCGACGACGAGGACCGATGTCACGCGTCGACCTTGTTCCGACGACCGGCGGAGTCATCGCGAGAGGGACGGTCGCCGCCAGGGCTGTTCGGTCCGCCGGAGCGGGCCGTCTCGTTCGCGCGGCTCTCACCGCTGGCGGCGGGCGCGCGGTCCGGCTCCGGAGCCCTCGACTCACGGTCGCCTTCGCCTGTCGCCGACGTGATCGGCTCGCCTTCGGCCGTCGCCGAGGAGGCCGAGCCGCCATCGGTCGACGACGACTTCGATCCGCCTCCGTCCGATGCCGACTCCGACCCGTCTCCAATCGTCGTCGAGGCGGGCGAGCCGCCTCCGTCCCATGACGCGGACAGCACGTCGTCGCCGATGACATCGATCATGTCGGCGTCGGTTCCCGCGGCCCCGCGGTTCGCGACCGCCGTCGCGGACGGCGAACCCGCGGACGGTGATCCTGCGGACGGACGTGCGGACGGGGCGCCTGCGGACGGTGAGAGGAAGCGGACGGGCAGGGCCACCTCGACGACGGCTCTCTTCTCTTCATCGGTCTCGACTCGGCACGCCCCGCCCACTGCGGTCGCGCGTCGGGCCAGCGATCGCGGCACCTGGGTGAGTTCAGCGGGGGTTTCATTGGTGCTGCGGCAGATCAGCTCGGCCCGGTCTCCGTGCTCACCGCGGATCTCGACCTCGATCGACGCGGGAGTCGCCGGGGTGGAATGGCGGATGACGTTCGTGGCCAGTTCGAGCATGACTGCGCGGAAATGGTGGCCCAGCGTGCTCGAGGAATACGCCGGCAGCGGCGACAGACTGGTCGTCAGCGGCACAGAACCGGCCGTGCATCCGTCCTCGATCGCGGTCGTCAGCTGCTCGGCCTCGGTGCGGAAGCGGATGCGGGAACTGCGCCGGTCCCCGGTGCAGCTCTCGGCCTCCCACGTGCTCAGACTCGTCACCAGCTGGCGCAGCCGCTTGGTCGCTTCGGCGTTGACGAGCGAGAGCTCGGCCAGCAGTCGCGCGGCGTTCTCCGAGTCGGTCTCCTTCGCCAGCGTGCGGATGATCGCGGACTCGGTGGTCAGGGAGTGCGAGATGGTGTCGTGCATATCGCTGGTGAACCGTGCGCGCATCGCGTCGAGGGTCTTCTGGTGTTCGACAGCGGCACGTTCCCGCCGGCCGATCTCGCGGCGGATCCGGACCTCGACGAAGCTCGCCGACAGACCGAGCAGCGCGTAGGTCAGCCAACCGTAGCCGAGGTCGGTCAGCCCCTCGAATCCGGCGTCATAGGCACCCAGCCGAGTCGCGACGATGAGGTAGGCGGCCAGGCCCACGGTGCCGAGGGCGAACCCGATCCACCGGCGACGGCTGATGAGGACCGCCGTGGCGAGGATGAGTGCCTCCGGGTACATGTTCTCGAGGCTCGGGTAGAGCTGGGAGAAGACCATGCCCAGTCCGGTCGTCGCGATGACGATGGTCAGCGGCAGGAATGCAGCGAGGACGATGAGGCCGTAGGCGAGGATGAGGAACGCGGCGTAGCGGGGTTCGGCGATCTCGAACGACCCGGGCACGAGGATGGTCAGGCCCATGATGAGCGCCAGCAGGCGGATCGGCAGGTCGATGAAGCGCGGTCCCCTGAGGAACCGCCACACACGGGCCGGAACGCTCATGCTCGAGCGGTCGATCGCTGAAGTCATGGCCTCTATTGTGCTACATCCCCCTCCCCCGAACTACCTGACGGCGGCCCAGCAACCTTGCGCGAGGTTGCTGCGCCGCCGTCAGGTAGTAATTGGAGGGGTTAGGCGGGGAGGAGTTCGGCGAGACCGGCCTCGATGACGTCGAAGGCGTCGTGGAGCAGCTCGTCGGAGATCGTCAGCGGCGGCAGGAAGCGCAGGATGTTGCTGAAGGTTCCCGTGGTGAGCACGAGGACGCCGTTCTTCGCGCAGTAGTCCGCGATCTTCTTCACCAGGTCCGCATTCGGCTCGATCGAGTCGTGCTCGACGAACTCGGCGGCGATCATGGCTCCGCGGCCGCGGATGTCGCCGACCTCGGGGTACTTCGACTGCAGCTTGGTCAGACGGTCGACGATGATCTCGCCGATGTGTCCGGCCCGATCGGCCAGCCCGTCCTCCTCATACGCGGCGATCGCGCCGAGGGCGGCGGCACATGCGGTGGGGTTGCCTCCATAGGTTCCGCCGAGGCGGCCCGGCCCGACCGAGTCCATGATCTCCGCACGACCGGTCACGGCCGAGAGCGGCAGACCGCCGGCGATGCCCTTGGCCGTGGTGATGAGGTCGGGGACGATGCCCTCCCATTCGGAGGCGAACATCTTGCCGGTGCGAGCGAAGCCGGCCTGGACCTCGTCGGCGACGAAGACGATGCCCTTCTCGCGGGCGTACTCGACCAGCGTGGGCAGGAAGCCCTCGGCCGGAACGATGAAGCCGCCCTCACCCTGGATGGGTTCGATGACGATCGCGGCGACGTATTCGGAGCCGATCTGCTTCTCGATCATCGTGATGACGCGCTTGGCCGCATCCTCACCGCTGATCTTCGTGCCGGCCGCGTCGTTGTCGCGGAACGGGTAGGACATCGGTGCCCGGTAGACCTCACCGGCGAAGGGACCGAAGCCGGCCTTGTAGGGAGCGGCCTTCGCGGTCATCGCCATGGTCAGGTTGGTGCGGCCATGGTAGGCGTGGTCGAAGACGACGACGGCGTCGCGGCCGGTGTGGGCGCGAGCGATCTTCACGGCGTTCTCGACAGCCTCGGCGCCGGAGTTGAGCAGCACGGTGCGCTTCTCGTGGTCGCCCGGGGTGAGGCGGTTGAGGGCTTCGGCGACCTCGACGTAGCTCTCGTACGGGTTGACCATGAAGCAGGTGTGGGTGAAGGCCTCGATCTGGGCCTTCGCGTTCTCGACCACGCGGGCGTTCGAGTTGCCGGCGGTGGTCACGGCGATGCCCGACCCGAGGTCGATGAGCTGGTTGCCGTCGACGTCCTTGAGGATCGCACCTCCGGCGGCCACCACATAGGCGGGAAGACTCGAACCGACACCGGTCGCCACGGCTGACTTGCGACGCGCCTCGAGTTCACGGGACTTCGGTCCGGGGATCTCGGTGACGAGTTGACGTTCCTGCGGCAGAGCTTCGCCGCCAATTTCCAAAGCTGTCATAAAGGGAAGAATAGGGGTTCGCGACGGTTCTTGTCACTTGCCGTCCGCGGGATGAGCAGAACATCACGATCCGCTCGTTGACAGGTGCGGAATCCGTTGCGATTCGGGTGCCGGAGATCAGCTGGTCCGGCAATCGACGATCGGGCGGATCAGTGGCAGGAGACCTGCCGAATCGATGGCACGAATCAGCGGTTGCGACCGCGTGCGTCGACGTCGCGATTGCGGCCCGGCAGTTCGCGTTCGTGTTCGCGCACGGGGACCACGATGGTCTCCTGGGCGCCGACGACACGGTCGCCGTCACTCATTTCGAAGCTCAGGGTCGCTTCGGGCGAGAGATTGCGTTTGACCACGGCGAGGCCGATCGGGCCGAGCTCCCAGTGCACGGTCACCGAGGTCAGCGTCCCCACGGATCGTTCGGATCCACGGACCTCCGCGAGCACCTCGGTGCCGGGGTCGGGGGCGATGTGCCCGGACCCGTCGAGGTGGACGAAGACCATCCGCCGAGGCGGCTGACCGAGGTTGTGGACCCGTGCCACCGCCTCCTGACCGCGGTAGCATCCCTTGGCCAGGTGGACGGCCGTGCGGAGCAGGTCGAGTTCGCCGACGAGCGATTTGTGATCGATCTCATTGCGTCCCGGTCGCCAGGCGGCGATCCGCAGCGCCTCCCATGCGTCGAACCCGGCCATGGCGAAATCGTTCGCTGACAGCCCGGCCAAGTCGGTGCGTCTGACGATGCCGATGACGAACGGAGTCTCGAGTCCGGGATGGTCGGTGCCGGCGACCTCGAGGCCGAGGTCGACCTGGGCGTAGGACGCCGAACCGGTGCCGATGTGCGGCCACGGATCGGACCACAGCTTCGTCACGGGCAGCTTCTCCGGCAGGGCGGTGACGGCGCCGAAGCACTGGTAGTCGTCGCTGAGGTCCTCGATCTCGACGCGCATCATGAAGACCATCCTGCGGAGGAAGTCGAGGGTCTCATCGGTGTTGAGGTCGCTGATGGCCCACAGTGCCTCGCCGTCGTCGACGATCTTCAGCCAGCCTTCGATGCGGCCGTTGGGGTCGAGGACGAGGGTTTCGGTGGACACACCGGGAGCCAGGGCATCGATCTTCTGCGTGGTGATCGAGTTCAGCCACGTCAGACGGTCGGGGCCGCTCAAGCGCAGCACCCGCAGATGGGCGAGGTCGACGAGGCCGTCCTTCTCTTGAAGGACGCGCTGTTCGCGCAGGGATGCCCCGTAGTGGATGGGCGTCTGCGCCAGCTCTCCCGCTCCGAGCACCGCGGTCGAGCTCAGACCCCGGGCGAGCGAGGAACGACGCGCCGCCTCGGCGAGGGCATCCGTCGAGGTCTCGACGGCCTCAGGTGTGCCGGCCGGAGCCTCGGCGAGGGTGTCGGGAGTCTCCGGCGACGGCGAATCGGAGACGTCAGAGTTCGGCGACACGGGATCGGTCATCTTAAGACAGCTTCTTCAATCTGGCGGAGGAGTGGGAGGCGAGTTCGTGACCCATGGCCGCCATATCCCAGGCCCACATCAGTTCGCCTCCGACGAGTCCGTACATCCGCGTCGAGGCGGTGTACTCCTTCGAGGTCTTCGTGCGGGCGACGACATCGGTGGCGAGGTCGATGCGCGGGCCCTTGACGGTGCCCGCGTAGAGTTCCATGACTCCGTGCGGGTGAACGATCTCGGCTTCGATCTCGAACGCGTCGTCATTCGTGCGCAGCGTTTCGACGGCCGCGGCGGAGGTGAAACTCTGGTCGGCGGTGGGCACCATCATGCCCGGACCGACGTCGCCCTCATCGCGCTGACGCACGAGCTGCCAGATGCCGGTCTCGAGCGTCAGGGTCGATTCGAGCTCCCCGCCTTCGGTCAGCAGCCACGCATGCGCGGTGTACTGCAGATACGGGGTGCCCTCGTGGGCGACGAAGTCGACGCGCTGGCCGAACTGCTTCTCAGGCGTATCCGCGTAGCCGACGACTCCGACGCCTTCCCACGACCCGATCAGCCAGGACAGGGGGACGAGCTCCGGATGGACCGAGGCGTCAAGTTCGATCATCGGTCTCAGCGGTTGTCTTTGAACAGCGCGGTGACGACCTTGACTCCCACGCCCAGGGCACCGAGTGCGGCGATGCCGACGAGGCTGGAGAAGACGATTTCGAGAGCAACGAGATTTTCCATGCCCTCAGTCTACAGTTCCCGGCAACTCGTTGTGCATCCGGTTCGCCGGCACAGAAGTCCGCTGCAGACCCGGATGGGGAGGTCCTCAGAGTGCGATGCGTTCGAGGGCGTAGACGACGACGCCGCCGAGGGCGATCGGGGCAGCACCCAGGGCGAGCTGGACGGCGAAGCTGCGCGCCTTCTCCACGTTCTTCTTCAGCTCGATGTTCTGTGAGGCCTCGAGGCTCGCCGCCTGGAACTTCGCGAACGCGACGAGTCCGAGCATCCGATCGACCGCGGCGACGAGCAGACCCATAACGATTCCCAGCACGAGCGCGGTCGGCCATGAGATCGCATGTTCGAACACGAGCACGGAGAGGATTCCGGCGACGGCGGTGGCCATGACGATAGCCAGGGGCGAGGTGTAGATCGCCGGCCACGGCAGCGCGGTCATGCACTGGGCCATCAGCAGAGCGAAGAGGCCGACGACGATGGCCTCCTTGTCACCGGGCACCGTGATCGCCGCGACCCAGGTGCTCGCGGACAGGACGATGACGAGGCCGGAGACCTGCGCGGAGACGTTCGCCACCGCGTCCGAGGCGCCGATTCCGCGGGTGAGGTTCTGCACGAACGTCCATAGCAGGCCCAGGCCCGCGAGCACCGGCAGCCAGTCGAGGTATGGTGCGGAGTCGTCGTTCCATGCGGCGAAGAGACCGGCCACCCCGAAGAGGGCGAGCATGATCGACGTCGCCCGCGGCTGCGGGGAGTCCGTCAGGCGCGGCCAACCGTAGGCCACGCCGAAGACGATGAGCCCGGTCGCAAACAGGAACAGCGTGTAGCCCCAGTACACGGAGGCACTCAGGGCCAGCACCAGCACCAGTGCGACGGCTACTCGAATCCATCTGATCACAGCACTATCGTGCCTCATCCGGTCACGGCTTCGCGATTTCGCACTCGCTATACTTCTACTCAGACGACACACACCGAGGAGGTGGAGGCAGCACATGCGGATCCTGCACATCTGCCCCACGGCTCGCCTCGAATCCCCCATCGCCCCCGAATCGCTGCAGTACCTCGGACACCAGGTCAGCCGCCTCGGCGCCGAGGCCCTGACCACCGCCGACCGTGAGTCGCTCGACGCCGACGTCGTCATTGCCGACGCCTGCCTCGACCTGTCCCTGGCCCCGCGGATCGCCGAGGTGCTCACCCACCGCAGCGTCACCGCGCCGGTCATCGTCGTGCTCGGAGAGGGCGGACTGGCGACCGCCTCGGCGAAGTGGAACGTGTCAGATTTCATCCTCACGACTGCCGGCCCCGCCGAGGTGGAGGCGCGGCTGCGCGTGGCCCGTGATCGTCAGCGTCAGGCTGCGGCCTCCGGCCCCTACTCAGGCGGGGCGCGCCTCGGCGGCCCGTATCTTGCCGGCGCCGGCGGCATGGGGGCGACGGTCAGCGGCATCGGTCGGGGGCCGGTCCGCACCGGACGCGGTCCCCTCGATTCCGGGCGCGGCCCGGTCGCCACCTCCCGGGAGGCCGGTGCGCAGGGGTACTTCGGCGAGGGGGTCGAGGGCGGTCCGTGGAATGCCGACGGTGAGCCGATGATCGTCGTCACCGGCACTCTGCGCATCGACGAGACCGCATTCACCGCCGAGCTCGGCGGTCGCAGCCTCGACCTGACCTATCGCGAGTTCGCGCTGCTGAAGTTCTTCGCGATGCACCCCGAACGCGTCTTCACCCGCGACGAGATCCTGCTGGCCGTGTGGGGTGACGACTACTTCGGCGGCACCCGCACCGTCGACGTGCATGTCCGACGCCTCCGTGCGAAACTCGGCAAAGACCTCGAGAACGCCATCCACACGGTGCGCAATGTCGGCTACCGATTCAGCGCTGACAGCGTCACCGAGGACGAGGATGAGGGCGAGGAGAACGACGCACCCGACTCCGCGGAATCAGGGAAGGAGTCCTCGACTTCCGCGGGGAGCGGGCACCCCGAAGACGAGCATCCCGACTCGGGAGAGACGACGAGCACGGAGGACGTGAAGGTATGACGATAACGGCCAGCGGAGCGGTCACGGGCACCCCCATCGACACCCTCACCGAGGCGGAGCAGGCGTTCCTCGACCGCGTGGCTCTCGCCGACGGCGCTGCCGAGATCTCCGGCGGGCTCATCGCCATCGCCACCGGTGAGGACACCTCCCACGAGGCGCAGACCGCCTCGAGCGTGTGGCGTGTGTACGGCAGCGGCACAACCCCGTCCGCCGGCGCTGGGGACGGTGCGCAGATCACAGACCCTGATGGCGCAGCCGAGCTCATCGGCTTCGGCATCCGCGCCCTGCAGGGAGAGCGGCACGCCGCCGAATTCGTCATCGCCCCCGAACACCGCGGCACCGGCCTCGGCGAGAAGCTGCTGCGGACGATCATCGACGAGCAGCCCGAGGCCTGGTGCTGGTCCCACGGCGACCACCCCGCCGCTGCCCATCTGGCGAAGAAGTACGGACTCGGCCGCGACCGCGTCCTCTACCAGATGCGCACCGAAGGAGGTCTGAGCCTGACCGACCTGCCCGAGACCGATGCCCCCGACGGTGTGGAGATCCGTTCGTTCGCACCCGGTGACGAAGACGGCTGGCTGGCCGTGAATAATGCCGCCTTCGACTGGCACCCCGAACAGGGTTCGCAGACCCGCGCCGACATCGACTCCATCGTCACCGCCGACGATTTCGACCCGGATACGGTCATCCTCGCCGTCCGCGACGGTGAGGTCATCGGCTTCCACCAGACGAAGATCACGGACACGGAGACTGAAGGCCGCCTCGGCGAGGTCTATGTCGTCGGGGTCGACCCGCACATCCACGCCAAGGGGGTGGGCAAGGCGCTCACGGTCGAGGGCCTGCGACGGATGGTCGCCGACGGGGCCGGGGTCATCGAACTCTACGTCGAATCGGACAATGCTCCGGCGCTAGGCTTGTACGAGCGGTTGGGCTTCCACGTCGCGATCGCGCACGTGGCCTATGCACCCGCAGGCGAGAAGGAGTAGAGCGTTGTACGACATCGCAGCAGCCGGGCAGGAGCTGAATCTGCCCGACCCGGCCGACCGTTTCCTCGACCGCGAACTCAGCTGGCTCGCGTTCAACGAACGCGTCCTCGACCTCGCCTCCGACCCGGAGATCCCGCTGCTCGAGCGGGTCCGGTTCCTCTCGATCTTCGCGACCAACCTCGACGAGTTCTTCATGGTCCGCGTCGCCGGCCTCAAACGCCGCATCAACACCGGCCTGGCCGTGCCGAGTGTCACCGGCCGGATGCCCGCGCAGGTCATGCACGACATCGGCGTGCGCGCCTACGAACTGATGAGCCGGCACGCCGCCCTGCTCAAGGACGACATCGGCCCCCGCCTCGACGCGGAGTCGATCACGAAGGTCCAGGTCGAGGACCTCACCGAGGACGAGCGCGCCCGCGTCGACGAATTCTTCTTCGGTCACGTCTTCCCCGTCCTCACACCCCTGGCGGTCGATCCCGCGCACCCGTTCCCCTACATCTCGGGCCTCTCGCTCAACCTCGGCGTGCTCCTGCGCTATCCGGAATCCGGCAAGGAGCTCTTCGCCCGGGTCAAGGTGCCACCTCGCCTGCCCCGGTTCTTCAACGTCGCCGAGGCGACCGACCGCCCCGCCGGACGCGACGTCCCGGCCCGCTTCGTCGCCCTCGAGGACATCATCGCCGAACACCTCGGCACGCTGTTCGAAGGCATGGAGGTCATCCACCACTCGACGTTCCGCGTCACCCGCAACGAGGACCTCGAGGTCGAAGAGGACGATGCGGAGAACCTGCTCAAGGCCCTGGAGAAAGAGCTGCTGCGCCGCCGCTTCGGACCGGCCGTGCGGATGGAGATCACGGAGAACATCCACCCCCGGGTGCTCGAGATGCTCAAGGACGAACTGGGCATCCACGAATCCGAGATCTACCATCTGCCGACGCCGCTCGACCTCTCCGGCATGTCCGACATCGCCGATGTGCCCCGCGATGATCTGCACTATCCGAAGATGGTTCCGCAGATGAACAAGGACCTCTCCCTGCGCGAATCCAGTGATCAGGTCGACGTGTTCTCTGCCGTGTCCAGCCGTGACATCCTGCTCCACCACCCGTACGACTCGTTCTCCACGAGTGTGCAGGCCTTCCTCGAGCAGGCCGCCGCGGACAAGAATGTGCTCGCGATCAAGCAGACGCTCTACCGCACCTCCGGCGATTCGCCGATCATCGATGCCCTCGTCGATGCCGCGCAGGCCGGTATCCAGGTCCTCGCCGTCGTCGAGATCAAGGCCCGCTTCGACGAGGAGGCCAACATCACGTGGGCACGCAAGCTCGAGCGCGCCGGCGTCCACGTCGTCTACGGCATCGTCGGTCTCAAGACGCATGCGAAGCTCTCCCTCGTCGTCCGTCAGGAGGCCGAGGGACTGGCCCGCTACTGCCACGTCGGCACCGGCAACTACCATCCGAAGACCGCACGCGGGTACGAAGACTTCGGTCTGCTGACCAGAGACACCGCCGTCGCCGACGATCTGACGAAGCTGTTCAACCAGCTCTCCGGCTACGCCCCGCGCTCGGAGTACTCACGCCTCCTCGTCGCTCCGACCCAGGTGCGCACCGGACTCGTCGACCTCATCGAATCAGAGATCGCCATCGCCGAGGCCGGCGGTGCCGGGCAGGTGAGGATCAAGGTCAACTCCATCGTCGACGAAGCCATCATCGACGCCCTCTACCGGGCTTCCCGAGCCGGGGTGAGCGTCGAGGTGTTCGTCCGCGGCATCTGCGCCCTGCGTCCGGGCATCGAAGGGCTGAGCGAGAACATCACGGTCCGCTCCGTGCTCGGTCGGTTCCTCGAACACTCCCGCGCCTTCGTCTTCGGCAACGGCGGGGACCCGATCGTCTACATCGGTTCGGCGGACATGATGCACCGCAACCTCGACCGGCGGGTCGAGACCCTCGTGCAGATCGTCCAGGACAACCACCGGGAGGAGATCATCGATCTGTTCGATCTCGCCTTCGCGGAGACCACCTCGGCGTTCGAACTCGCCGCAGACGGCAAGTGGACCCGGCGCACCCACGACGCCGACGGCACCATCCTCATCGACTATCAGACGGAGCTCATCCGCCGTCACCGCAATCGTCGGCGGATCGGGGACGAGGCGTGAGCGGCCCTTCACCGGTCGAAACCGCGCAGGCGTCGTCGCGTGTCGACGCCGATGTGCTGGCAGCCGGTGCCGTGTGCTGGCGTCATGGGGCCGATGGCCTCGAGGTCGCCCTCATCCACCGTCCGAAGTACAACGACTGGTCCTGGCCCAAGGGCAAGGTCGAGCCCGGTGAGACGCTGCCCGAAGCGGCCGTGCGTGAGGTCAGGGAAGAGACGGGATTCGACATCCATCTGGGCATCCCGCTGCCCACGGCCGATTACATGGTGGGAGGGAAGAACCGCAAGAAGGTCTTCTACTGGTCCGCCGAGGTCAAGGGCGATCCCCCGTTCGCGCCGATGAACGAACGCGAGGTCGACCGGGCACAGTGGCTGCCGGTCGAGCAGGCGCGGACGAAGCTGACCTCCTATGCCGACCGCGATCAGCTCGATGCCCTGGAGAAGTACGATTCGACGGAGGCGCTGTCGGCCTGGCCGCTCATCCTCGTCCGCCACGGCAAGGCGTTCCCGCGGTCGAAGTGGTATGAGACCGAGCATGTCCGCCCCCTGCTCAAGCTCGGCACCAGGCAGGCGATGGCGCTGACCGGGCTGCTCGGGGCGTGGGAGACGAAGAAGCTCATCTCCAGCCCGTGGAAGAGGTGCATGGCGACCCTGGCTCCGCTGTCGGCGGCGACGGGCAAGTCGATCAAGAAGGTGACGACACTGTCCGAGAAGGCCACGGCGGCGAACCCGGCGAAGACCGCACGGTGGATCGAGAAGATCCTCGAGAAGGGCAAGCCCGTCATCTTCTGCACCCACCGTCCAGTGCTGCCGACGATCTTCGAGGTCTACCGTTCGCACGCACCCAAACGGGTCGTCGAGAAGCTGCCGAAGGAGGACCCGTACCTCAAACCCGGTGAGGTCCTCATCGTCTACGTGCGTCCGGGCCCGGTGCCGCGCATCGTCGAGATCGAACGCGTCCGCCCCATCGACGGCTGACAACGATCCTTTCACGAATACGGCCGGGGCTGTGACCGAGCACTCAGAACCGCGCGGATCCTTCAACCGTCGTTCACCTCCCATTCACGTTCCACCTCCTTGCACTTCACGCGTGATCCTTAGCGTGGACAGCGAACAATCGAGAACTCTCGAGCTGTCTCCACAACATGAAAGGCATCTTCGTGAAGATGAAGCATCTCGCCCCCTCCGCAGCGATTCTCGCGGTCGGCGCTCTCACCCTCTCAGCCTGCGGCGGAGCCTCGGCCACCGGAGAGGAAGCCAGCGGCGGCGACAGTGACCTGCAGGGCACCCTCACCGGCATCGGCGCCTCCTCGCAGAAGGCCGCCATGGATGCTTGGACCGCCGACTTCACCTCGGAGAACTCCGGCGTGACCGTCAACTACTCCCCCGACGGCTCGGGTGCCGGTCGTGAGCAGTTCCTGGCAGGCAACGCTCAGTTCGCCGGATCCGACGCTCACCTCGATGACGATGAGGTCGAGGCCGGCAAGGAAGCCTGCGGCGCCGACGGAGCCTACGAATTCCCGGTCTACATCTCCCCGATCGCCGTGACGTTCAACGTCGAAGGCGTCGACGAGCTCAACCTGTCGCCCGAGACCATCGCGAAGATCTTCAAGGGCGACATCACGAAGTGGAACGACGAGGCGATCAAGAAGGACAACCCGGACGCCGATCTGCCCGACACGAAGATCACCGCCGTCCACCGCGCCGACGACTCGGGCACCACCGAGAACTTCGCCGAGTACCTCAAGGCCACCGCCGAGAAGGATTGGGACGCCGAGGTCGACGGAAACTTCCCGAAGGAGTACGGCGGCGAGGCCGCTCAGGGCACCGACGGCATCATCCAGACCGTCTCGGACACCGACGGAGCCATCGGCTACGCGGATGCCTCGGCCGTCGGTGAGCTGAAGACCGCCAAGGTCAAGGTCGGCGACGAGTTCGTCGAGCTCTCCCCCGAGGCCGCAACCAAGGTCGTCGACGCCTCCGAGAAGGTCGAGGGACGCGGCGAAGGCGATCTCGCCTTCGACCTGGCCCGCGACACCACCGAGTCGGGCGCCTACCCGATCGTGCTCGTTTCCTACCACCTCGTCTGCTCCTCCTACAAGGATCAGGAGACCGTGGACATGGTCAAGGCCTGGGAGAAGTTCGTCATCTCGGAAGAGGGACAGAAGTCGGCCGCCGATTCGGCCGGCTCCGCCCCGCTGTCGGACGACCTGCGCTCGCAGATCGAGACCGTCATCGACTCGATCAAGGTCGCAGAGTGAGCCTTTCCGAATTCCATGATCGTGGTCTCTGACCTCGAAGAATAACCAACCGGGAGCGGCGCAGAGGCCCTGCGCCGCTCTTCGGTGCCTGTGGGACCACCCCGGTTCCACCACAAGTCACGTGAGGAGTACTTGTGCCGACCAGCACACAGACCACCGAGTCAGGCCCCACCGGGCCGAGCTCCGAACCCGAGGCCGGGCAGCAGATGCCGTCCTCGAAGCCCGACGGGCGCGCACCCAAGGCCGTCGTCCGTCCCGGCGACCGGATCTTCTCGGCCGCCACACTCATCGCCGGCATCCTGATCCTAGTCATCCTCGCCGGTGTGGCCCTGTTCCTGCTCGCCCAGTCGAAGGACACGATCGAAGCGCAGCTGACCGATCCCTCGCAGATCACCGGCGGCAAGGGGTTCTTCTCCTACGTCTGGCCGCTGGTCATCGGCACGCTCATCTCCGCGGCGATCGCGCTCGTCGTGGCGACGCCCTTCGCTTTGGGCATCGCGCTGTTCACCACGCACATGGCGCCGCGCAAGCTCGCCCCGGTGCTCGGATACGTCATCGACCTCCTCGCCGCCATCCCCTCGGTCGTCTACGGCCTGTGGGGCATCGCGCTGGCCGGCAACCTCACTGGCTTCTACCTGTGGCTGTCACAGTGGTTCGGCTGGATTCCGATCTTCGCGCCGGCCGCCGACGGCTCGGTGTCGCAGACGGGCCGCACCCTCCTCACCGCGTCCCTCGTCCTGTCGATCATGATCCTGCCGATCATCACCTCGCTCACGCGTGAGATCTTCCTCCAGACCCCGCGTCTGCAGGAGGAGGCGGCCTTGGCCCTCGGCGCCACCCGCTGGGAGATGATCCGGATGGCCGTGCTGCCGTTCGGCAAGTCCGGCATCGTCTCGGCGACCATGCTCGGCCTCGGTCGCGCACTCGGTGAGACCATGGCCGTGGCCATGATCCTCTCACCCGGCGTCCTCACTGCCTCACTGGTCGTCAGCGGCAACCAGACGATCGCCTCTGAGATCGCGCAGAACTTCCCGGAGGCCGCCGGCCTGCGCCTGTCCGAGCTCATCACGGTCGGACTCGTCCTCTTCGTCATCACCCTGCTGGTGAACATGGGAGCCCGCGCCATCGTCGCCCGTACTTCGGTGAAGGGAAGCTGAGAAGAATGACCACTGCAGATACCGTCGTCTCCAAGCCCGCGAAGCTGACCTCAAAACAGCTGCCCAAAGCGACCCCGTGGGTCGTCGCAGCAGCCTCGATCATCGCGGCGATCGTCATCAGCTTCATCGCCTTCGGCGGCTTCAACATCCCCGTCGTCGCCGTCCTCGCCGGCCTCATCAACCTCATCGCCGTGTTCGTGCTCTCCGCCTCCTACGAAGGCCGCCGCAAGGCCGTCGACCGGGTCGCGACCACGATCGTCACGTCGACGTTCATCCTCGCGTGCGTTCCCCTCGTCTCGCTCCTGTGGCTGACCGTATCCAAGGGCGGGGCCGCGATCAGCGGCGACCTGCTGACCCGGACCATGCTCGGCATGAAGGGCGTGCTCGATCAGCAGTATGTCGCCGGCGAGGCCACCCTGGCCGGCGGCTTCTACCATGCGATCGTCGGCACCGTGCTCATCACCGTAGCAGCATGCATCATCTCGATCCCGGTCGGCGTCCTCACCGCCATCTACCTCGTCGAGTACGCGAACAAGAACCGCCTGGGCAAGGCCATCACCTTCCTCGTCGACGTGATGACCGGCATCCCCTCGATCGTCGCCGGTCTCTTCGCCTTCGCGCTGTTCTCGACGGTCGCGAACCTCATCATGCCGGCCTCGGCGGGAATCGCGAAGACCGGCTTCACCGCGGCCGTGGCCCTGTCGGTGCTGATGATCCCGATCGTCGTGCGCAACACGGAGGAGATCCTCCGTCTGGTGCCGATGGATCTGCGGGAGGCCTCCTACGCCCTGGGCGTGCCGAAGTGGAAGACGATCGTGAAGATCGTGCTGCCCACCTCGGTGTCGGGGATCCTCTCGGGCGTCACCATCGCCATCGCACGCGTCATCGGCGAGACCGCTCCGATCATGGTCACCGCCGGCTTCGCGAAGACGCTGAACTGGAACCTGTTCTCCGGCTGGATGTCGACGCTGCCGACCTTCATCTACGACTCGCAGCTGCGCCCGGTCTCCCCCGGCGCAGCCGCTCTGGCCAGCTCCGAGCGCGCCTGGGCCGCCGCCCTGGTGCTCGTCGTGCTGGTCATGGTCCTCAACCTGCTCGCCCGCATCATCGCGAAGGTCCTCGCCCCGAAGGCCGGACGCTGATGGCCAGCTTTCGATTCTCTAGACTCATCAATATCCACGGATAGGAAACACAATGTCCAAGCAGATCGACATCAAGGATCTCGACATCTTCTACGGCGACTTCCGCGCCGTCGACGGTGTGCAGATGCAGATCAAACCCCGCTCCGTGACCGCCTTCATCGGCCCCTCCGGCTGCGGCAAGTCCACCGTGCTGCGCACGCTCAACCGCATGCACGAAGTCATCCCGGGAGCCAGCGTCTCCGGCGAGGTCCTCATGGACGGCAACAACATCTACGGCGCCGGCGTCGACCCCGTCAACGTCCGCCGCGAGGTCGGCATGGTCTTCCAGCGTGCGAACCCGTTTCCGACCATGAGCATCAAGGAGAACGTGCTCGCCGGGGTGCGCCTGAATAACAAGCGCCTGTCGAAGTCCGAAGCCGACGACCTCACCGAGCGTGCCCTGCGCGGAGCGAACCTCTGGAACGAGGTCAAGGACCGCCTCAACCTGCCCGGCTCCGGACTCTCCGGCGGTCAGCAGCAGCGACTGTGCATCGCCCGCGCAATCGCCGTCGAACCCGAGGTCCTGCTCATGGACGAACCGTGCTCGGCCCTCGATCCGATCTCGACGCTGGCGATCGAGGACCTCATCAACGACCTCAAGGACAAGTACACGGTCGTCATCGTCACGCACAACATGCAGCAGGCCGCACGCGTGTCCGACAAGACCGCGTTCTTCAACATCGCCGGCACCGGCAAGCCGGGCAAGCTCATCGAGTTCAACGAGACTTCGTCGATCTTCTCCAACCCGGACAAGGAAGAGACCGAGAACTACATCTCCGGCCGCTTCGGGTGATGTGAGGCCGCGGCCGCGACGGCTCGTCGTTGCGGGCGTCCGGTCAGTCTTTTGGGCACACGGTCAGTCTTTTGGGTGCACGGTTCGTCGTTTCGGGCCGAATGCACTGGCAACACGTCAGTGTTTGGTCGATCCGGCGCGTTCTGCTCGTCAGAATCACGGTGGATCGACCAAACAATTCTGTTTTTCGCCGCGTCCGGCTCACTCTGCGGGCGGGCTCACTCTGCCGGCGGGCGCACCCTGCCGGCTAGCTGCCGACTGCCTCGTCGAGCGGGGCGCGGAAGGCCCGAACGAACTCGGCCAGCAGGCGCTGGTCGCCGCCCACTGTCACGGTTCCGGCCGCAAGCGCCGCCTGTGCATCGCCATCGGCGAGGAGATCCCGCAGTCCGGATCCGCCGACGAAGAACTGCGCGTGCGGATCGGCGCCTTCGGCCACGTCGACACCGGTCGCGGACACGGCGGCGTGCGCGATGGCCGGGCCCGCGGTCACCTCGACGGTGAATGGCTCGACTGCGTCCCCTGTGCGGGACGTCATCAGTGCGGCGGCCAGTGAGCTGTTTGTCGGCGCCTCTCCCTCTCGCGGGGCACCGAGGCGGCGAGAGCCCCATCGTCCGAGTCCGATGAGCACCGGCCCGAGGTCATTGCCGTAGTCGCTGAGCCGGTAGACGACGTGGCGCCCTTCGAGGCTGCGTTCGACGATCTCGCTGGATTCGAGTTCTCGCAGCCGGGTGGTCAAGAGGTTCGACGGGATTCCGGGGATGCCCTGACGCAGCTCGTTGAAGCGTTTCGGCCCGACGAGGAGGTCACGGAGGATGATGAGCGACCACCTCTCCCCCAGCACCTCGGCTGCCCGAGCGAGGCCGCAGTACTGGCCATACGATTTCATGATTGACAGTGTAACCACTTCGGTTCATTATTGAAATAGTAGTTCAGTTTATGAACCATTCGAGAATTGCTGTTCGAGCATCACTGCACTGAGCCACACACACTCAACGAGGAGTACATCATGAGCCGCACAGTCATCGCCGCCCTGTTCCAGTCACTCGACGGCGTCGCATCGGACCCGTTCAACTTCCAATTCGATTCCTTCGACCAAGAGATGGGCGAATGGATGACCACAGCCATCGGAGGAGTCGATGACTGCCTCCTCGGCCGGGTCACCTATCAGGAGTGGGAGAACTACTGGCCGAGTCACACCGAGGGCGAAGACTCGCCGTTCGCCGACTTCATCAACGCGACGCCCAAGCACATCGCTTCGACGACTCTGCGGTCCGAAGATCTCAGGTGGGAGAATTCGAGCCTCATCGACGGTGACCTCGTCGAGTTCGTGCGCGGTCTCAAGGCGGCCGACGGTGGGAAGATCGCCGTGGAAGGTTCCATGTCGGTGGTCCGTCAGCTCGTCGAGGCGGGGCTCGTCGATGAGCTGACTCTGGCGATCCATCCCGTCGTTGCGGGCAGCGGACGTTCACTCTTCGAAGGCGGAGCGACGACTCGCCTGGAGCTGCGCGATGTGCAGCAGACGAGCAAAGGCAACCTGCTCACCACGTACGGCCCCCGGCGCACATGACGCGATCGCGCCGAGACAACGGATGAGCGCCGAGGCAACGCTGTGTTCACAGTGGTCTCGGCGCTCAGCCGCTGTCTCGGCGCTCAGCCTCCGACCGATCGTCGCCCACCAGCTGTCGGCGAAGACCTCGGGCGGCCCGGCGAAGACGGTGCGCATCAGGCCGATGCCGCCGGTGAAGAGTGCCAGGGGCACGATCGTCGCGGGGATCGTCGCCAGCGTGATCGGCACGCGCCTGCCGCCCAAGGGACCCAGCCATGCCGACAGGCGCTCGCGGCAGGTCAGGGGTGGTGCCCGCTGCGGAGAATTCCTCGTTACGACATCCATCCGCGACCGGGAGGGCTCCGAATCACCGGTGACATTGATCATTCCGTCGAAAGGACCGTCATGACCACGCCGCGTTCCGCTTCACCGTCCGACTCCCAGTCATCGCGCACCGCCACCCTCAGGCAAGGAGGGCGCAGCCCAGTGCAGGTCGTCGCCGGCATCTTCGGCGCCGTGTTCCTGCTTGTCGGCATCCTCGGCTTCATCCCGGGGATCACCACAAATCTCGGGACCATCATGTTCGCCGGGCACCATTCGGAGGCGGCTCTGCTGGGCATCTTCCAGGTCTCCGTGCTCCACAACGTCGTCCACCTGCTCTTCGGTATCGTCGGCCTGCTGGGCCTGCGCTCACGCGGGCTGGCGAAGAGCTACCTCATCGTCGGCGGCATCGTCTACGCGGTGCTGTGGATCTATGGACTCGTCGTGCCGATGGAGTCGATGGGCAACTTCGTCCCGCTCAACAGCGCCGACAACTGGCTGCACTTCGTCCTCGCAGCCGCGATGATCACGACGGGGTCCGTGTTCGGCCGCAAGTCACGAGGCTGATACCCCGAGGCCGAACCCGCGCCGTGCCCGAGGCTGGCACCGCGCTGGGGCTGGGTCCGCCAGGGCCGGCACCGCACTGGGGCCTGCCCCGCGCAGTGGCGGCCCGGCCATCGGTACGAGCCCGTCGAGACAACGGCGTCGCGCCGAGACCACGGTTCCTGCACACACAGTGGTCTCGGCGCGGCGCCGTTGTCTCGGGCGGCAGACACAAACAGCAGTCACATGACCGTGACCCTGACGATCCCGCCGATCACCACGGCCAACAGCGCCGCGGCCGGGATCGTCAGCAGCCACACACCGAACATCGGCACGAAGTAGCGGGCCCGAGCGTGGCCCTTCCGACCCGCGTACTGGGTGCCGAGGATCGACGACCCGAGCACGAAGGTCAGCGACACCGGCACGCGCATGACCAGGGCCGCAATGTACATGAGCACCGAGGCGGCCCCGTCGGCCACGGCCGATTTGAGCGGGTCGAGTCGGACCATCCGCACCGACAGGGTCCGCACCACTCGCCAACCGCTCAGCCCGGTGCCCACTGCCAGCGCGGCGGCGATGAGAATGCGCACCGGCCATGAGATGTCGAAGACCGAGAGACCATCCTGCGCGGTGGAATCGGCCGCGAGGATGGCCACCATGACCAGGGCCGCGACCTTCTGTGCATCCTGGACGCCGTGGACGAGTGACAGCGAGGCCGTGAGCACGGAGTCGACCATGCGCGCACCTCTGAACATCGGTTTCGGCGGTGTCGAGGCAAGCAGCTTCGACACCAGCAGCGTCAGCGCCCAGGCCAGAGCGAACCCGAGAATAGGTGAGAGCAGCAGCGGCCACACCACGGAGTTCATCGCCTCGGCACCGTTGACCGAGAACCCGAAGACCACACCGGCGCCGAGCAGACCGCCGATCAGACAGTGCGTCGAAGACACCGGAAGCGCGAGGAAATAGGTGAACAGACTCCAGATCGTCGCTGCGACGAAGGCGATGAGCAGACAGGTGAGGATGAGGGAGTCCGAGCCGGTGAACAAGACGATCTGGTTGGCCACGACGAGGGCGATGCCTTCGCCGAGCAGCGCCCCGATGAAGTTGAAGACCACGGCCAGGCTGAGCGCCCAGCCCGGTTTGAGTGCACGCCCGACAACGGCGTTGCCGATGGTCAGAGCGGCGTCGTGGAAGCCGTTCGAGCCGGCGAAGATCACCGCGGCGATGATGACACCGGCCAACAGCAGCTCCACGGACTACGACTCCTTGATCGCGATGGCGGCGACGACCTTGCCGAGCTCGGTGAATCCGTGGGCGGCCCGGACGAACGCCTGCCCGAGCTGGGAGACCGCGGCCATGTAGGTCAGCCCTCGTTTGGAGTTCGGCACCGCGTCCGACATCCGCCACTGCAGGGTCTCGACCTGGTACGTCAACCGATTGATCGCATCGACATAGTCCCACTGGTCGAGCTTGCCCGGCAGCCGACTGATCAGGCGGGAGGTGTGGTCGGTCTGGTTCGACAGCACCGCGAGGGTCTCCGGGACACCGGAGGGCAGAGGATCGAACGCCTCGGAGGCGAGGACGAAGCCGACCCCGTGCAGGCGGTGGCAGATGTCTCGCATGTGATGGCTGAGCAGGTACAGGTCGTTGCGGTCGAAGGGGGTGATGTAGTTCTCCCGCAGTGCCCGCAGCATCGCGCCCATGTCTTCGTCGGCCTTGTCCCCGATCTCGCGGAGGCGGTCGGCGACGTCACGACGGGAGCCGACGTCGATGCCGGAGAGTTCAGCGAGCACCAGATTGCATTGCCGCATCTGAGAGACGAGATCGGACAGCCGCTCATAGAAGACAGTGTCCTGCGGTACTCGCTTGAGCCGCATGCGCTCCTCCTGCCCGGGGCCCGGTCGCGCCGGACGAATGTGCATGATGCCTCAATGATATGTGCCGAACGCTGGACCGAGAGCGCCTCTCGGCGGAAGGCCGCTCGAAGCGGCTGAATTTGGAGCCCGGGGCTTCAGCGATCCAGCGTCCGGTGGCCCGAAGGCCACCCCCTACGATACTCGTTCACACTGATGAGTCCACCGCCGAGGCGGCCCTTCGTGCGTTGATAATCTCACAGTCCCGATGATGGCCGGGCAGGAATACGATCCCGAGGTCGGCGAGACGGAAACGAGCGTGCGTGAGTTGGTCGGGGCCACCTCGGCGAGACTGCTTCCGGGGGTCACCGGTCAGTCGAGGCCGCCTCGGCGATGGGCGACGGCGGCGTCGGTGAGGTCCTGGGAGAGTCGGCGCAGTCGGGTGCCCGTGTCCGCGTCGTCGGTGCCTTCGGCGCAGATGCCGACGAACGCGGCGGCGCGCAGCAGGGCGATGACGACGTCGCCGCGGAAGGCCCCGGCGAGGATCTCGTCGATCGCGCGGGCGACTTCGTCGGGGCCGGCGGGGAGCTCGACGCCGGCGAGGATCTCCTCGTAGCCGATGCCGCGGTCGATGCGACGCTGTCCGTCAGAGAACATCTCGGAGAGTTCGCGAGGCGCGGTCCTGATCCACTGGCGCAGGGCGTAGAGGCGCCAGAGGGCACCGGGTGCGGAGACGGCGGGGGCGGCCGACCACATCTCGGCGATGAGCTCGAAGCCGATGTCATCGGCGAGGTCGATGAATCGCCTGGTGGCCGCCTCGTCGCGGTTGCCGTCGGCATCACCGAGGAGCAGGGCAGCGGTGGCGTGGGACGTTTCGGAGCGGGAGACGGGGTCGTCGGAGGCGCCGACGGAGTCGAGGTCGGCGAGGGGAACGGGGCGGTGGAAGGGGCGCTGTGTCATCGTCAGGGCAGTCTAGTCCCTGCAAGTGTGCGCCGACCAGGGCGCAGGTCACAGTCCGGCTTTCGTTCGACGGTCAGGATCCGCTCGTTCGACTCACAGTGGTCGCTACTAAGCTTGGCAGTGATTCGCGTCTGCGACCCGCAGGTGCGAGTGACCGAAACGAGGAGGAACTCTCGTGGCAAAATCATCAGTGGCGAAGAAGGGCATCGACAAGGCGGCGCAGCTCGCGGTCAACGACGATGGCACCCTCAATCCCCGCGCCCAGTCGATGTTGTCGCGTCTGCTGTCCGTGCAGCGCCCCGTCGCCCTGGCCTATGTGCGCAGTCTGCGCCGCAGGCACCCCGATGCGACTCCCGAAGAGCTCATCAAGATCATTCGCCGTCACTACCTCACGCTCACGACCTCAAGCGGAGCCGCAGTCGGTGCCACCGCGGCCGTCCCCGGGCTCGGCACGACCGCAGCTCTCGGCGTGGCAACCGTGGAGACCGGAGGATTCCTCGAGGGCACCGCTCTGTTCGCGCAGGCGGTCTCGGAGATCCACGGACTGCCTGTCGCCGATGCCAAGCGTGCGAACGCACTGGTGCTCGGCCTCATGCTGGGCAAGGACGGGAAGAACCTCGTTCAGCGTTTCAGCAAGAAGAACGGCGGAGTGGACTCCATGCTCGGCAGCTGGGGTTCGACCGTGACCAAACAGCTGCCCGCTCCGCTGGTGGATCTGCTGGTGCGCAAACTGCGGAAGACCTTCATCCGCAAGTTCGCCGCGCGCGCCGGCGGTTCCCTCGTCGGTCGGCTCCTGCCTTTCGGCATCGGTGCTGTCATCGGCGGCGTGGTCAACGCGCAGATGGCCCGCCAGGTCGCAAAGGAGTCGACCGAAGCGTTCGGTGCCGCACCGACGGTCTTCCCCATCGAGACCGATCCCGAGTATGTGGCCCCGAAGAAGGATCGCAGACTGCTGTCGGGGCTCAAGTACGTCTCCGCGCTGGTCGGGAAGCTGAAGAAGGACAAGGGCATCGAGTCCGAGGTCATCGAACCCAGCGACTCCGCAAAGCTCGAGGCGCCGGACGGTCTGCCTCGGACCTATGACGGTGATGATCGCCCCGAACTGGAGAAGTGATCGTCAGCGTTCTGTGGTGAACTGCAGGACGAAGATCTGAGGGACTCTCTGAATGGGGTCGACGGTGATGAGAGTCGCCGTCGGCCCCGTTCTTATGCCCCTGAGTCGGGTTTGAGTAATGCGGTCGCGAACCTCTAATATGAGTGAGTCTCCAACTGCTTCTCGCGGGCTCTGCCATGCGGTCATGTTGGGAAGGGGCCTCTAGCTCAGTTGGTAGAGCAGCGGACTTTTAATCCGCGGGTCGTGGGTTCGATCCCCACGGGGCCCACACTCGACAATGCCCCTCACCTGCATAAACGCAGGTGAGGGGCATTCGTCATATTGGGTCGCAGAGGCGGACGGGCTCCGGTGCCCGTCGAGTGCAGCGCAGCCCATCGGTTGTATCAGAACCGGCACAGCATGTGCCCTATCGAGCACCCTCTGCAGGCGAGAGACCGCATAGTGTCGGACCCGTCAGCTACTTACTGCCGCCGACGGCACCGTTCGCGGTCGGCTCCTCCAATCGAAAGCAGGGAAGAACCATGAACCGCATCCGACTCCGCCCGACCACGCTGCTCACACGTTCAGCCGCTGTCGCCGTCGCCTCGGTGCTTGCGCTCACAGCCTGCGGGGCGAACGATCGGGACACCGCCGACGAGGCCGACTCCAGCGAGCAGGAACGGACCGAAGAGTCCGATTCGGCTCCGCTCTCGCAGGAGACCGAGGAAGCTGAGGAGGCAGCGGAGACCGACGGCGCGGCTGCCGCAGGTGAGGGCACCGAGGTGAAGGTCGGCGCCGAATTCACCGACGAGGAGACCGGGGACGTCGTCACCATCGTCTCGGCGGTGCGCAACAACCCCACCGAATACTACGAAGCCAGCGACAACCCCGACGGTGAGATGGTCTACCTCGAGGTGAGGGTCGTCCCCGGCAAGGAATACGGCGGAACGATCAGCGTGTCCGACTTCTACCTCGATGACGGAGGAGACGAGGCGAACTACGCATCGACGGCGAAGGACGAACTCGAAGACGCCGGCTATGAGTACTTCGACAGTGCTCCCCGCCGCGAGGGCGAGCACACCGGCTATGTGCCGATCTACATCAGCGAGACCGCCGATTCCCTCAAGGGTGCGTACGTCCGACCGGAAGCGAAGGTCATCGGCGAGAACAAGAAGGTCCCGGAGTTCCGCTCCGAGTTCGACATCCCCGCGCCCTGAGCTGCAGAGCGAATATGATGGCAGGGCCGGGTGCCCAGCCGATGACGAGAGAATTGAGCAGATGAGCGCGAACTACGGAGCCTACGTCCGTACCAAGATGCATGACCCGGCGGATGGGACCTACCGCAACGGCGCTCTCCTGCCACAAGCCTCACCGACCAGGCGCTGGTGGGCGAGGATCCTCGACGCGCTCTTCGTCCTCGTCTCCACCGGACTGATCATCGGCATGGCCCTGGCTCTGTCCGCAGCGAGCGTGATCTCACTCGATGCCGCGACGAGAGCGTGTCTCATCAGCTACCCGCTCATGGTCCTCGTCTTCGGTGCCCTCTACGGGTGCACTGCTTCGCCCGGCCAGGCACTGTGCGGCGTTGTGTCGCTGCAGGTGGATCACGGCAGGCGCGTCGGGCTCTGGCGTGGAATGGGACGATACCTCGCCGTCGGGTTCTTCCCGATCGCCATCACCGTCGTCATCTGGGCGTTCCTCGACGCACCGACGATCGACTCTGTACCGGTCAAGGTCTTCCGCCGAACGTCGCAGGTCAGATAGACGCGAAGTCAGGTACGCGCGGCCTCAGCGTTCGACCAGACCGCCGAAAAAGCACTGGAGCGGGATCGCTCCGTCCTGCCACCGCCCGTCGCTCATCCCGATGTCAGCGACTGCGTTCCGACGACCCCGAGCAGCTCCAAACGACTCGCCGTCCCCGTCCGTTCGAGCGGGAAGAAGACCAGCAGCGAGATATCGTCATCCGGAGTGAGCAGCACTTCGCACCGGAACTCGAGCCGACCGACCTCATGATGAGTGAAGACCTTGATGTCGGAACGCCTGACTGCTACATCGTGGCGCTCCCACAGTTCAGCGAACTCGTCGCTGACATCGATGAGATCCGTTACGAACTCTTTCACCCGGCGGTCCCCCGACCTGCGCGCATACGTTGCCCGCAGATCGCTCACATGCGCTGCCGAGATCTTCTCCCAGTACTCCTCAGGCATCGGGCGCGACTGCGGGTCCTCGAACCACTTCCAGATGAGGTTCCGTTCCCGGCCCTGTCCTTCCGGAAGGTCGGTGAACAGTGCACGGCCCAACGGGTTCGCCCAGACCACTTCGCCGAGGTCGGTGACGATGACAGCCGGAACGTCGACGAGCCTGTTGGCCAGCGCGATGAGCCCAGGTCGGATATGACCGTCCGCACTGCGCGGAGGGACAGCATGGCCCGCGAGGTGCAACAGATGATCTCGTTGATCCCTGTCACATTGGAGGGCTCGAGCGACCGCGTTGACGACCCCGACGGACGGCGTCGCCCCGCGTCTCTGTTCGAGCCGGGAATAGTAGTCGACTGAGACGCCGGCGAGCATCGCCACCTCCTCACGTCTGAGGCCCGGAGTGCGCCGCCGAACCGTACTGCCGAGTCCGACATCTTCCGGTCGAAGCTGCTCACGGCGTCGGCGAAGGAAATCAGCGAGGCCCGAACGATCAGTCATCTCATCATTCTCCGCCCAACTCGGTCGAGTATCCAGGGACAGGTTGTCCGTGGATCGACAGAGCATTCTCCCCGTCGATCAACCCGGACAGACTGGGCGGCATGACTACACACAACGAATCACAGACCATCTCCCATCGCCGCCTCGGCACCGACGGCCCCCTCGTCACCACACCTGGTCTCGGAGCCATGAGCATGTCGGGGGCCTACGGTCCCACGACGGACAGTGAGGGGATCACCGCGATCCACACCTACCTCGACGCCCACGGCACCCTTATCGACACCGGCGACTTCTACGGAGCCGGGCACAATGAGATGCTCATCGGTCGTGCCCTTGCAGACCGCAGCCGCGACGATGTCGTCCTGTCGGTGAAGTTCGGCGCCATGCTCTCACCCGATGGTGCTTTCATCGGATTCGACGGACGGCCCGAGGCCGTCCGGAACTCTCTGGCCTACTCACTGCGTCGCCTCCGCACGGACCACGTCGACATCTATCGTCCTGCTCGGCTGGACCCGAACGTGCCGATCGAGGAGACTGTGGGCGCGATCGCCGAACTCGTCGAGTCTGGGTACGTGCGGTCGATCGGTTTGAGCGAAGTCGGCGCGGAGACGATCCGCCGAGCGGCGAAAGTCGCTCCGATCAGTGACCTGCAGATCGAATATTCCCTGCTCACGCGGTCGATCGAGTCGAACGGAATCCTCGCCGCGTGTCGTGAGCTCGGGATCGGCATCACTGCCTACGGGGCACTGGCGAAGGGACTGTTAGCGGGGAAGACCGATGGGCGCCGAGCGATGTTCCCACGCTTCCAAGGGGAGAACCTCGCCCACAATGAAGGTATCGTCGCACGTCTGGGTGAGATCGCCTCGGCGAAGGGGACCACACTCCCCCAGCTCGCGATCGCCTGGGTGGCAGCACAGGGTGAGGACATCGTCCCGGTCGTCGGATCGCGCACCTCGGACCAGGTCACAGCCACACTGTCGAGCACTGAGGTGGAGCTAAACCCCGAGGATCTCAGTGCCATCGCCGAGGTGCTGAGCGATTCAGAGGTCCGCGGCCACCGCTATCCCGAGGCGCTCATGGCTGAACTCGACAGCGAACGCTGAGAGCAGGGTTCTTCAGTCAACCCGGCGCCGAGGTGAACGTCGAATGACGAGTAGAAGACCTCGGAGGAGATCGCGATCCATGAGTCCTCTCCCGCTGATCCGGTTTTGGAAACCGCGCAGGCGTAGGACATGCGCTGGCCTGAACGGGCCCGCATGGAGGCCGTCACGACACCGATGGACACTCAGCGTCGTCTCACCGCTGACCTGGATGAGCTGCTTCGCTCTCTCGGGCTGCACTATTCTCGATTCGAGATTCTGCTCATGCTGTTCCTCGACGCTCAGGAAGCGATCCCTCTCGTCGACCTTTTCAATCGACTGCAGGGCACAGCACCGTCGGCCTCGTCTTCGGTGACATGGTTCGAGGGCGCCAGCTTGGTCAAGCGAGTCATCTGCCTCGACGACGAAACGGTTCTTGTTGCGATCACTTCAAAGGGGCGAACCGCCACGGGTCGAGCAAGCCGGAGTCTTGCTGACGCACGCCTCGGATTCAGCGCATTGTCGGAGCGCGAGTCCCGGCAGCTCAGAGTCCTTCTGGCCCGATACCGAGAGAACACGATCGTGATCTAGTGACACTTGAGCGGCAAGTCACAGCCAGGACTCACTCGTCGTCGGATGCCCGGTTGCCGCGTGCTGCAGACGAACGAGCGGGGCCCCGCAGAGGGTCGGCGTCGCCACGCGCCTCGGCCAACTGCTGTGCGGCGGTGACCACCGAGGACCGGCGCCGTTGCTGTTCGACTTCATTGTCCGGAGCAATGCCGGTGACCATCCGCGCTAGCTGCGGCACGCAGAACCACCACGCCGCCAGGCCGATGACCAACAGCACCAGGTGATCGGCGTCGATGGCGCTACCGACAATTCCGGCCCGCTGAGCGTCACTGTAGGCGGCGACCTTCTGCCGGTAATGATCGGTGCGATCCGCTTCATCAACGATCGTCCCGTCGGCGAGTCCCTCCCAAAGCAGCAATCGCGCGAGCTCAGGGTGTTCAGAATAATAGTCGTACGTCCTGCCCGCGAATTCGCCGATCAGTTCGAAGTCATCCCCAGCAGGGAGGACTACCGATTCAGACAGATGGGTCAACTCATCGGAGAGAACCACACGGAACAGTGCCCGCTTGTCGCCGAAGTAGTTGTACAGGCGCTCCTTGTTCACTCCTGCACGTTCGGCGATGCGCGCCATCGTTGTGCCGTCCGGGCCGAATGCAGCGAATTCGGCAGTCGCCGATTCCCTGATTCGCCGCCGTGTACCCTCCGTGTCCCAAGCCATTTCGCAAGTCTACCCAAATCCAACGATCCGGTTGCAATTGCCGCTCACGCTCCGTATATTTGCAACTACACCGTTGGAGTTGGGAGTTGAGCGCTGCAAACCGTGGATCACGGAAACCACACCCGGAGACCGCACTTGTCGGGTGGAGGTTGTCACGCTCGGCTGGATCCGCTCGGAAACGTGGGATTGAGCAATTCGGGGTCGCTTCTCTGGGAGACGACTTCATGATCGTCGACTGGCGGAACGGCCATGGGGAGCCGCGCGGATCGCTCACTGGGCGATCAAGCCCGAATCATGAAGGCACAGCTGTGGTTCTAAAGACACGCTACGACACCGACTGACCTCCCGAAAGGAGTTTCACAATGACCAAAGATCAACGCACCCCGAGCACTGAGATCATGCCGTTCACTCTCCACTTGTCAGCCGCGACCATCGATGACCTGCACGAACGTTTACGTCGCACCCGGTTGGCCGAAAACGAAACCGTAACGCGAGACGGCGAGGAATGGGAGCAGGGCATTCCGCTCAACTATGTTCGCCAACTGAGCCATTCCTGGCTGTGCGACCATGACTGGCGCCGCCTGGAGGGCGAACTCAACGCGTACGGCCAGTGGCACACCGAGCTCGACGGATTAGACATCCATTTTCTGCACATCAGGTCATCTCGAACAGACGCGCGCCCGCTGCTGATCACCCATGGCTGGCCCGGGTCGGTCGTCGAGGCCCTCGACGTGATCGACGGACTGGTGAATCCACCCGACGACGAGCCCGCCTTCCACGTTGTACTGCCGTCGCTCCCTGGTTTCGGCTTCTCGGAAAAGCCCAGCAACACTGGTTGGGGCCTGCGACGAATCGCCGACGCTTGGGCAGAGCTCATGGACAGGCTCGGTTATGAACGTTTCCTCGCACAGGGCGGAGACTGGGGCGCCATGGTCACCATTACGTTGGCCATCCGCCATCCTGAGAAGGTCGCGATGATGCACACCACAGTTCCGCATGCCTCCCGACCGGGTGGATTCGACGACGACCAACTCACCAACACGGAACGTGCCTGGCTGGATCACGAAGAGCAGTTCCGGCGGAGTGGAATGGGATACGCGGCAATCCAATCCACCAGACCACAGACCGTCGGCTACGGACTCGTCGACTCACCCGTTGCCCTGCTCAGCTGGATCATTGAGAAGTTCCACGACGCCGCCGACTGTGACGGACACCCGGAGAATGCTGTGTCACGCCAGCGACTGCTCGACAACGTCGCGCTGTATTGGTTCAGTGCATCCGGTGCTTCCTCTGCTCGACTGTATTGGGAGAACATCAACGGCGATGCTGAGTTCAGTCCCGGTCTGGACATGACGACATCGATAGACATACCTTCTGCGGTCTCCGTCTTTCCCAAGGAACTGCGCAAGCTCCCCCGTTCTTGGGTCGAACGACGGTTCACCGACTTGCGCCACTGGAATGTCCTCGACCGCGGTGGTCACTTCCCCATGTTAGAAGTGCCCGACACGTTCGTCACCGAGCTGAGAACGGCCTTCTTCGCAGCTCCTCTCTGAACCAGACTGGAGCTTGTACAAACACGCTAGTGGACGAGTTGGTCGGCGTCATGCACCAGTGGAGCCCCGGCGACTGTGGAGGACGTTCAGCGTTCGAGCTGACCGCCGAAGAGGTGCTGGAGCGGGATCGACCCGTCCTGCCACCGCCGATCGCTCATCCCGTTGTCAACGACTGTGTCCCGACGACCCCGAGCAGCTCCAAACGACTCGCCGTCTCCGTCCCTTCGAAGGGGAAGAAGACCAGCAGCGAGATATCGTCGTCCGGAGTGAGCAGCACTTCGCACCGGAACTCGAGTCGGCCGACATCATGATGAGTGAATACCTTGATGTCGGAACGCCTGACTGCTACATCGTGGCGCTCCCACAGTTCAGCGAACTCGTCGCTGACCTCGATGAGATCCGTTACGAACTCTTTCACTAGTCGGTCCCCAGATCTGCGCGCATACGTTGCCCGCAGATCGCTCACATGCGCTGCCGAAATCTTCTCCCAGTCCTCCTCGGGCATCGGTCGCGACTCCGGGTCCTCGAACCACTTCCAGATGAGGTTCCGTTCCCGTCCCGGCGCCTCCGGCAGGTCCGTGAACAATGCACGCCCCAACGGGTTCGCCCAGATCACTTCGCCGAGGTCGGTGACGATGACAGCCGGAACGTCGACGAGCCGGTCGGCCACGGCGATGAGCCCTGGACGGATGTGTCCGTCGGCACTGCGCGGAGGGACGGGATGGCCCGCGAGATACAACAGATGATCACGCTGATCCCGGTCGCACTGCAGAGCTCGAGCAACCGCGTTGACGACTCCGGCCGATGGTGTCGCCCCACGACTCTGTTCGAGCCGGGAATAGTAGTCGACGGAGACACCGGCGAGCATCGCCACCTCCTCTCGCCTGAGGCCGGGAGTGCGACGCCGAACAGTGCTGCCGAGACCGACATCTTCCGGTCGCAGCTGCTCACGGGTGCCTACGGCCCGACGACGGACGACGAAGGCGTCTCCGCGATCCACACGTACCTCGACGCCGGCGGCACCCTCATCGACACCGGCGACTTCTACGGAGCCGGGCACAACGAGATGCTCATCGGCAGAGCGCTGAAGGGACGCAGTCGCGATGAGGTCGTCCTCTCAGTGAAGTTCGGCGCCGTGCTCTCCCCCGACGGATCCTTCATCGGTTTCGACTCTCGACCCGATACAGTCCGCAGTTCCCTTGCCTACACACTCCGGCGCCTCGGCACGGACCACGTCGACATCTACCGCCCGGCGCGACTCGACCCGAACGTACCGATCGAAGAGACAGTGGGCACGATCGCCGAGCTCGCCGAGGCCGGGTACGTGCGGTCGATCGGACTGAGCGAGGTCGGCGCGGAGACGCTCCGCCGAGCAGCGCAGGTCGCTCCGATCAGCGACCTGCAGATCGAGTACTCTCTGCTCACCCGTTCCATCGAGTCCAACGGAATCCTCGCCGCCTGCCGCGATCTCGGGATCGGCGTCACAGCGTACGGAGCGCTGGCGAAGGGACTGCTCGCAGGTAAGACCGACGGGACCAGGGCGATGTTCCCCCGTTTCCAGGGGGACAACCTCACCCACAACGAACGAATCGTCTCAGCGTTGGGTGCCGTCGCCTCGGCGAAGGGGATCACGCTGCCCCAGCTCGCGATCGCCTGGGTGGAAGCGCAAGGTGAGGACATCGTCCCTGTCGTCGGTTCGCGAACATCGGAGCAGGTCAGCGCGACCCTCTCAAGTGCCGAAGTCGAGCTCAGCCCCACTGATCTCACCGCTGTCGCCGAGGTGCTCGACGGTTCCGAGGTCCAGGGCGACCGCTACCCGGAGGCCCTCATGGCCCAGCTGGACAGCGAGCGCTGAGAGCAGGGCCCCGGCGACCCGGCGCTGAAGTGAACGTCAAGTGACGGAAAGAAGTCATCGGAGAATAATCATGCGATAACGAGAGCGTCATCACACTTCGTCGGCGCGTCCTCTTCAGACTAAGTGACAGGCAGCGTTACTATAAAGGAGTTTGCAGCCAAACGTCCGCAGCCGCTACGGTGCGGCAAAAGGAGTTCTCGTGAAGTGGTTGAAGCGGACCATCGTCACGCTCGTCATCGTCTTCGGAGCCTTCTATCTGTTCACCCGGCCCGAGGACTCCGCCGAAGCCGTTCGAAATGCCTTTGCGGCAGTCGGAACCGGAGTGGGTTCCATCGTCACCTTCTTCACCGAGCTCTCAGCCTGACCTCGGTGCACACGGAACTTCGTCGTGGCCACGCTGTTTGATCCGAGGGTCGATGAGCATCTCATCTCCACCGAAGGCGAACGAGTCATCGATGAGGTGCGTCGTCATCCACTGGCCTTCTTCATTCCAACTGCGATCATCGTACTCGGAGTTGCGGTGATGTCCGCCAGCACGGTGGTCGCACTGCAGTTCGCCTGGATTCCCGTGGGTATCGGAACGGCAATCGTTCTGTTCGGCGCCTATCGGTTCCTGATCGTGCACATGGACAGGTTCGTCATCACGAACATGCGCGTCTTCCGGATCCACGGCATCTTCACCCAGCACAAGGCCACGATGCCGATGTCGCGCATCCTCGACATCTCGGTGCACAAACCTCTGTTGGGTCGGGTATTCAGGTACGGGCACTTCGTCTTCGAATCCGCAGCGCAAGACCAGGGTCTGCGCGATATTCGATTTGTGGGTCGACCCGACGAACGCGATCTCACCATCCAACGCGTCATCCAGCGTTCGGGCCTACGTTCGGCATTCTCACCCTTCGATTCAGACGAAGATAACGATGCCCAGTCCGCAACAGAAGACAACGCCATCGCCACAGACGAGACAGATTCACAGTCAGAGGTCATCACCGACGTGGACTCCGACATCTCAGCAGGAGAGTCTTACCAATGGAAGACCATGGAGCTGGAGATGCCAAGGCAGTCTGAGACATCGGAGGAGATCGTGATCCATGAGACCTCTCCCGCCGATCCGATTTCGGAAACCGCGTATGCCTGGGACCTGCGCTGGCCTGAACGGGCCCGCATGGAGGCCGTCACGACACTGATGGACACTCAGCGTCGTCTCACCGCTGAGTTGGATGAGCTGCTTCGCCCCCTCGGGCTGAACTATTCTCGATTCGAGGTCTTGCTCATGCTGTTCCTCGACGCTCAAGGCGCGATCCCTCTCGTCGACCTGTTCGATCGGCTGCAGGGCACAGCACCGTCGACCTCGTCTTCGGTGACATGGCTCGAGGACGCGAGCATGGTCAAGCGAGTCGTCTGCCCCGAAGACGACGAAACGGTTCTCGTCGAGATCACCTCGAAGGGTCGCACCGCCACAGATCGAGCGAGCCGGAGCCTGGCTGAGGCACGCTTCGGATTCAGCGCATTGTCGGAGCGCGAGTCCCGGCAGCTCAGAGTCCTTCTGGCCCGATACCGAGAGAACACGATCGGGATCTGAACTCGGGACCCGGTGGGAGTCGGGCGACACCTGCGGCCTCAGAGTTCGCGAAACCGCAGCCGACCCTCACTCATCGTGGCGCGCGGTCCCTCACAGGCACGCCCGAGTGGAACTGCCGGGCCTGTACCCATCATTGGAGTTGTTCGATCACAGCGCCGAGGCGATCGGTTCCGGACAATCCCCGTTGAATGATCGCTGATGCATCGATTCCTTCGCTCCGCAGAGCCTCCTCGAGGATCTGCATATCGAGTGCTTCCACCTCAGCAAGATGATCGACGGTGTTCGGCGTCACCATCGTGTTCATCAGACGCAGAGCACGACTGTCCGCCGATCCGGCCCGCAGCGCAGGAGCGAGCGCGTTGGCGGACAGACCGGTCTGCACCCCTAGTTCGAACACGTCAGCGATCGCAGCCTGATTGAGGATGAGGAGGGCATTGTTCAGCAGCTTGGTCATCTGGCCTGCTCCGGACGCTCCCATGTGAATAATGTTCTCCGCGTAGGCCTGCATGACCGGTGTCGTTGCGTCCACAGCGTCGGCGGGCCCACCGAGGAATACGGTGAGAGCATGTGCTGCTGCCGCGGGACGGCCGCCGCTGACAGGCGCGTCGAGCACGGCGATGCCTGCATCCTCGGCGAGTTCACTCATTCGCCGCGCGTTGCCGGGGGTCCCCGTGCCATGATTGATCACAGTCTTCCCAGCCCCCAAGAAGGGCAGAATCTCCTCAACGAGCTGCACGACTCCGTCGTCGGTGCTCACGCACAGAGCGACGATGTCCACGGCCGAGGCGAGCGATGCGATCGAGTCGTGTGCGACGTGGGCAGTTCGGGTGAGAGCCTTCAGGGAGGCGGGCCGTCGCGCCCAGACGTGCAAGTCGAATCCAGCCTCGGCGATCGCATTCGCCATGGGAAGGCCCTGGTCACCCAAGCCTATGAAGCCGACGGGAGTGACGGTGGTCGGGATAGTCAACAATACCTCCTCGGTGCGGGTATGATCGCGAATCGTCATTCGCGGTAACGGGTTGCCAGCTCTGCTGACTGTGCCCCGAACGCGGCGAGATCGGCGTTGAACACTTCCTGCAGAAGGTGGTCCTGCTCGACGCCGGGGGCAGTGACACCTTCATCGAGTTCGATGGCACGCAGGCTGGCGGTGACGACGTCGGCGGCAGTCATCCGCTGGGCCGTTGAGAGGTCCATTCCCTGTCGTTCGTGGAATTCGGTCGCAACGACGCCCGGGAGCAGAGCCTGGACGCCGATACCGTAGGGAGAGATCTCCGCTCGGAGCGTCTGCGAGAAAGCGAGAGCATAGGCCAACGATGATGCATAGACCGACCGACGCAGTCCGACCTGCTCGAGCGTCGCAGGTCCGCTGAACGCGATCATCCCGGCGATGTTGACGACTTGTCCCTGACCACGGGCGATCATGCCCGGGACCACTGCGCGTGTCAGCAGTGTCGGTGCGTGAACCTTCACTCCGATCAGCTCAGTGGCGTGTGCCGGAGTCAGATCGGCGAACGGACCGTAGTGCGCGACCCCGGCATTGTTGACAAGCATCGTTACGGCTTGATCTCCGATCACATCAATGACGGTCCGGATGCCGGTGCTCCCCGAGAGGTCAGCGACGACCGGCGTCACCCGGACGTCGGGGAACTCGCCGGCAAGCTCGGTGAGGCGTTCCTCCCGACGCCCCACGACGATCAGAGATGTTCCCCGCCGCGCGAGACGTCGGGCATACTCTCTCCCGATGCCCGATGAGGCTCCGGTGACAACGGCCAATTCACGCATAGTGCATCTCCTTATCTGCGCACCGGTCGGTGCGGACGACGTCGACCTCGGGTGAGATCGGCTCAGCAGCGACAGCTCATGTCGCGCTTTCCATCGTCGCCCTTGCTCAATGCGCCAAGGTAGACCCTTGTGACAGTGGTCCCAACAGGACCACTGTCAGACGAGGTGGCACCATTAGGCTGTGATCATGGCCGATTGCGAGAACATGCTGGGTGACTATCTGCGTGCTCAGCGGGAAAGAACGAAACCGGAGCACGTCGGGTTGCCCACTCAGCGGAATCGTCGCGTGACCGGCCTGCGCCGCGCAGAAGTCGCTCTTCTGGCGGACATCAGCGCCGACTACTACCTTCGCTTGGAGCAGGGGCGTGACCGACGGCCCTCAGCTCAGGTTCTGCAGGCGCTGTCTGAAGTCTTCGGTCTCGACGCCATCGGCACTGCCTATCTGCTGTCCCTCGCCGAGCCGAAAGGGAACAGAACACGACGGCGTCCCACCCGAGAGGTCGTGCCGGAGAATATCGCAATGTTGCTCAGCACCATCAATCTTCCTGCATTCGTCGAGGGCCGCTACTTCGACGTGCTCGCCGCCAATCCACTCGCGACCGCGATCTCACCGGAACTGACCGTTGGGAAGAATCGGCTGCTCTCGGTATTCCTCGACCCCGGAGAGCAGGAACTGTATACCGATTGGGAGGACACCACCGCCAGACTCGTCGCGGGATTCCGCCGCTCGGTCGGAACCGATACGTTGAACACCCGTTTCATCGACCTCGTCGGAGAACTGTCACTTGCCAGCGAACGATTCCGCACACTCTGGGCACGCCACGACGTACAGCCACGGCAGAATTGGCGCTTCACCGTCAACCACCCGAAGGTGGGTGAGATGACGCTGCTCCGTGAGAAGCTCATCGTCGGCGACACCGATCGCGGGCTCGTCCTCGCGATCTACCACCCCGAACCGGGTTCCACCGATGCGGAGAAGCTGCAGTTCCTCATGTCGGCTGCCTGTTCGATCTGAGTACGCACAGGATTGTCGCTCTGCAGTTCCAGTTCGGCCGGCTCCGGCGATTCGTCGACGAATCACCTGTTGTCGGTCATTGCTCCTGCTTTCGGCGTGGAACCCGATCAGCGTTCGATCTGACCGCCGAAGAGACGCTGGAGCGGGATCGACCCGTCCTGCCATGGTGTGAGGGCCCAGGCGACGGCGTAGGCCCCGACACCGAGAACGGGCAGAGCGAATGAGATGAGGACGAGCAGGCGCATCAGCCACACGTTGATGCCGGTGACCTCGGCGAGACCGCCGGCGATGCCTCCGAGGATCCTCTCGGGGCCGCGACGGAAACCGAGTTTGCGGATGGAGTCGAATAGTGAGTTCATGTCTTCGACGGTACGCGACCCCGGAGTGCCGTGACAGGGGTGAAGGCCATCAACCGCCCTGAGGATTTCCGTAATCCTCGCCGATCCAGTACCGGCGTTTGGCCGGTCCGTCGCCGACCTCGCGGACGTCGTCGAGCACGCCGCCGCCCTGCTCGATCACGCGCGCCGACGCGGTATTCGTCTCGTCGCAGGTGACGAGCACGTCCGTCACGCCCGCAGTTCGGAGGCGCTCGACCGAGCGGGCGAGGATCTGCCGGGCGTAACCTCGGCGTCGGAATTCCGGAGCGACCGCATAGCCGACGTGCCCGCCGAACTCGAACAGGAAATCGTTGAGTTCGTAGCGGATGGACGTGCGTCCGACGGGTTGTCCGGCCACCTCGGCGATGAGGAATTCGGCCCGTACTCGGTCAGGTGGGAGGTCGATTCCGCGGGCCTCGCGGGCGATCGTTGAGAGGATGTCGTCCCACGATCCCTCGGCCAGGAGGAAACTGAAGTCTTCGGCCCGCAGCTGCTCATGGAACTGCCGCAGGGTCGCCTCGTCGTCGCGGTTCGGTGCGCGCAGCAGCAGCTCGGCAGTCATGGGTTCCTTCTCATTGGTGCCATCGGCTCGTTGTCGTCGCGGGTGGGGCACATTCATTGTCGCTGATCGATCAGGTCGGGCTGGGAGCGTTCCGGGCGGCGGGCGAAGTCGGGGGCATGTTCAGGGGTGATGCCCATTCCGAGAATCCGGGCGGGGATGACGGTGAGCGCGGGAAACTTCTTGAGCAGCCATTCCAACGCGGCGGGCGGGTGGATGTCGCCGCCGTGATGGACGACGGGTTCGACCATGCGGTGGATGCCGGCCTGCAGGAGCTCGACGGCCTTCGTCGTCAGCAGTCGGCGACGCTGTACTCGGCGCAGCTGCCTCGTACTCACCGTGCCGGCGCGCAGTGATTCAGCGAGCAGTCGGGCCGTCGCAACGCCGTCCTGGACGGCGAGATTGACCCCGACTCCGCCGAGCGGGCTCATCGCGTGCACCGCATCGCCGATGCAGAGCAGACCGGGGATGAACCACCTCGGCGCTTCGTTGCGGCGCACGTCGAGGAGTTTGACGTCGTCGAAGTCGATCGCCCCGACATCGTCAGCGAGGGCCGGGAAAGTGGCAGCCACAGCATCGCGCAGCGCTTCGATGCCCTCGGCGCGGAGGCGTTCGTCAGCGCCCTTGGGAATGAGCCGGGCCATCTGCACATGCCCGTCCCGCGGAATCGCGACGAAGACGTTCCCACGCTCGGATCGCGGGGCGACGGAATCGGGAAGCACCGCCTCGGTGTCGATGCGGAACCACCACACGTCGATCCCCGAGTGAAGTTCGCGAACGGGCAGGCCCGCCTCCTCCCTGGCGATCGACCACCGCCCGTCGGCGGCGATGACGAGCGGGGCGCGCAGCTCGTGCACGGACTCCGGACCGTCGGTCTCGTCCGGCCCCTGCATTCTCACGCCGACGACCCGAGCGCCGGGCCCGTCGTTGGGCAGGCTGCCGTGCCTGTCGGCGGGTGGGCTGCCGGTTGGGCTGCCGGGTGGGCTGCCCCGTTCGCCGACTCTCTCGTCCTCCCAGATCAGGGAGGTAATCTCGGCACCCATCCGCAGGTCGAAGCCCGGTTCGTTCCTCCCCGCTTCCGCGAGCAGATTGAGGAAGTCCCACTGCGGCGCGATGGTCATGAAGGGATGGGGAGCCTTCAACCTCGAGAGGTCGCCGAGGACGAAGTCCTTCCCGGACCGGTCCATGAGGCTGATGTTGGACACCTGGCGATGCGCGATGCGGGCAAACCGGTGGTAGAGGCCGAGTTCGTCGAGCAGCCGCAGCGTCGACGGGTGAACTGTGTCGCCGCGGAAGTCGCGGAAGAAATCCGCATGCTTCTCCAACACGACCACTTTCACGCCCCCGCGTGCAAGCAGCAGCCCGGCGACGACTCCGGCCGGACCGCCTCCGGCGATGATGCAGTCAACGTGCTCGGTGTCGGCCATGGCACCCTCCTCGGTTCGCGACTCGAAGGACTCACCCACCAGCCTAACCCTCGCGGTGGACAGTCGGTATGGGGCGAGGGGAGTGGGACGTCGGACATGGGGAGTCAGATGCGGCCGGAAGCGCCGGCATTCATACTCCGGTCCGTGGCATCCCTCCGGCCGTCTTCTCCGTGACGTCGAAGCGTTCGCGGTAACGGCCGGTGAGCAGACACCACTGCGAATACAGCGCCGTCGAGGAGTTGAACACAAGCAGAGTGAGCGGATAGAGCAGCCACTGCAGCCACATCGTCGCGCGGCGTTCACGCGGAACGTGGACCGGCCGCGGCGGCAGGAGCGCATTGAACACGAGGACGGAAACGACGAGTCCGATCATGCCGAACTGCTGCACGATGCCCACGGTCATCGGCATCCGCTCCACCACCGAGGTGGCCTGTCCCGTCTGGGCGGCCACGACGAAGGGGATCCAGCCGCCGATGGCGATGATGATCGAGATCGAGGCGAGGCTGACATGGCCTTCGAGCAGTGAGAGGAACCTGAGGACTCCCGGGCAGAACGGGGAGCGGGCGTCAGCGGCGAACACGCGCACCCCGACGTAGGGTACGTCCGAGGCTCCATAGGACCAGCGGCTGAGCTGTCTGAACTGGGCAACCATCGTGGCCGTGAACGTTCCCGCCTGCACCGCGTCCTGGAAGATCGGAACGTGAATGGGCACAACCCGGTAGTCGCCGTTGAAATGGAACCAGCTGCGCCAGTACTGGTGACCGTCCTCGACGATGGTCCGCTTCGACCAGAACCCCATCTCCACCAGCGCGGTGAGCGGCTGGGCATGTGATGCGAAGTTGCGCAGAGCGAGGCGGCGAACCGTGGTGGTGAGGTTCCAGAAGCAGTTCGCGCTGGCCACCACCCGTGACGGTGCCGGCACGTCCCAGATGTTCGTGATGTAGAGGCTGATCGGCTGGAAGGACAGACGCTCTCGGTCCAGTGCGATCGCATATTCGTAGGCGACACAGTCGAAGTAGGACTCGTGCGGGATGTTGTCGCAGTCGAGGCTGGTGACGATCACCCGATGAGGGTCGATGGCTCGTTCGCGGACCCATTCGGCCAGACGGTGCCCGGCGTAGGTGATGTTCGCGCCCTTGCCGGCGACCTCATCGGGCAGCGACGCCGGATGCTTGACGAGGACGAATGCCCCGAAACGATACCCGTATTCGGCGTCCAGACGGCGAGCGGTCTCGGCCATAGCCGGTCCGCCGCGTTCTTCATACGCGAAGAAGACGAGCAGCCGATCCGGTGACGTCGAGGTGTGCAGCAGCGTACGGATCGTGTCGGCGATGACCGGATAAGGCTCGTTGTAGGCAGCCACGACGACGGCGTGGAGCAGGGACGAGGGCCGCATGATCGATCCCGGATCGCCGGTGATCTGCTCGACAAGCACCTTATGCTCGGCAGCACGGAAACCTCCTCGCGGATGCGCCAAGGAAGGGCGCCCATCCATGGCCCGCTCGAGATCGGTCAGGCGGGCGGCCCAGTCCACCCGGGCGGCACGCCGATAGCGGAGGAACCCGCGGGTCACGTCGATCGCCCCGAGCATGGCTCGGGCGAACATCAGCCCGACGATCGAGAGAACATAGACTGCACCGACCATCGCATCGATGAACGGAAGAACGAAGACGAGGCCGACGGCGGTGAAGCTGATGATCGCCGGCAGCGCCTCGAAGAACCGGTACGCGGGAGTGCGCGGTCCCAGCGGCAGTTCGAGATCGTCGGAAGTCTGTCGAGGACGTGGTCCCTCAGAGGGAACTGGTTCAGACGCAGACTGGCGATTGGTTCTCACTCTGTCGATCCTGCGCGCCGAGGCTGGCCGCTGGTTTGTGCGCAGGTGCAGGTCAGATGAATATTTCGTGCCGACTACCAGTCAGAGGAGTCGCCCGACAGCATGTGTTGTCCGGTAGCCTCCTGTTATGGCCCATATCATCCGCCCTCCCGTCCCCGACGACGCCCGCGCCATGGCGCGTGTCCACGTCGACACGTGGCGCGAAACGTACCGCGGGCTCATGCCCGATGACCTCCTCGACGACCCCGAACTCATCGAACGGCGCAGTCAGATGTGGACGAATGTGATCACCGAGGCGGACCCGCACAAATACGCCTGTGCCGTCGCCGAGTCCGACGGCCGCATCGTCGGCATCGCCATGGCCGGTCCCCCGGAGGCGGACGGCGGGGCTGAGGACCGGCACCTCTACGTGCTCTACACCTACCGATCGATCCACGGATCGGGTGCCGGTCAGGAGCTCCTCGACGCGGTCCTCGATCCCTCCCTGACGACGGCACTGTGGGTGGCCGACCCGAATCCCCGCGCCCAGGCGTTCTACATCAAGAACGGCTTCGTCGCCGACGGCACCATCAAGACCGACGATTACGACGGGGTCCGCGAAGTGCGGATGGTCAGGGCTTGAATTCGCCTCAGGTCACGCGAAGCTCGAAAAGGACGTCGCCGGCGACGACTTTATCGAGTTTCGCGTGACCTGACGCCCTGTCAGATCCAGACGACCCGATCCTGTGGACGGATCCTCCCACCCGCGCCGAGGTGGCCGAGCGTGAGTGCTCCATCGAGTGGTCCGCCGGCGGGCTCGACGATGGTGGCGTGTGGGTGCAGGCGGGCGGTTTCGGTGCGGAATCCTTCGACGAGGTGGCTCCCGGCGGCCGTCACTCCCCCGGTGAGTGCGATACGCACCGTCGTATCGGCGACGTCGGCGACGTCGGCGATGTCGGCGATGCCGGCGATGCCGGCGGCCGGTCCCGGGCGAGTGCCATTACCTGTGGAGCGAACTGTCGACGCATCATCGGCACCGGCGGTCCGCGCCGCGGCGACGGCGCTGCGGGCCGCCTCGTGACCGGCCTGTCTGAGCAGCTCGGCCGAGGCTGCGTCGCCGGCTCGGGCACAGTCGGCGATGTCGGCGGCGAACTCGGCGAGCAGTCCGGCCCGGTCACCCCGGGTGTAGAACTGTCCCGGCCAGGAGGCGGGAGGCCCGAAACGGCGGGTGGCCGCCTCGAGCAGTGCACGCCCGTGCTCATCGAGTCCGTCGTGGGTGCGCAGGGAGAGTTCGAGGCCGTGGCGCCCCAGCCACGCCCCTCCCCCGCGGTCGCCGAAGAGATGCCCCCACCCGTCGGCACGCGACCACTCGGACGACCACATTCCCGTCTTGTCCGGACCAGGGTGGGCGATGGCGATGGCTCCGGTGCCGAGCACGCTGATCGCTCCACCGGTCCCGCCGAGGGCGCCGAGGTACGCGGTCACGGCATCGATGGCGGCGACCGCCGGCATACCGAACTCGGCAGAGATGTCTGCGAGCGCATCCGAAGGGTCCTCGGCGAGCGACGCGATGCCCGTGGCGCCGACGCCGATGCCGGCGACCTCGGAGAAACGGTCGGCCCACGTATCTGCGGCCGATCGCACGAGTTCCCGTACAACGCGGAGGACGGTGCTGCCGCTCGGCCCGATCTCGATGCGGGGACCAGTGATCTGGTCGATGATGCGTGGGCCCGAGGTCACCTCGCCGAGGGCGGCCCTGCTTCCGGTTCCGCCGATGTCGATGCCGAGGACGAAGCTCATACGCCCACGGTACCCGGGCCCGAGCCGTCCGGTCCGCGGCTTCCGCCCGATTCCACCAGCTCGGCGATCGCAGCCCGGACCGAACCATCATGGTACTCCAGGCTCGACGCTGCCAGGGCGGGGGCCACCTCGGCGAAGGAGACGACGATCGCAGTCTTGAGATCACCGTCGCAGCGTTCGAGAAGTGCCCTGGCGTCGGCGGCGGCGAGGTCCGCGGCCTCCATGAGGATGCGCACGGTGCGCTCACGCAGCTTCTCGTTCGTGGCGACCACGGAGACCATGAGGTTGTCCCACGTCCGCCCCAAGGCGACCATCAGCGCGGTCGAGAACCCGTTGAGGGCGAGCTTCTGCGCGGTGCCGGCCTTGAGCCTGGTCGATCCGGTGATGACCTCGGGGCCGGTGTTCAGCAGGATGTGATCATCGGCGCTCTCGGCGACGGGGGCGTGCGGGTTGTTCGAGATGAGCACGGCGTGGGCACCGTTCGCGTGCGCGGCCTCGAGCGCCCCGCCGACATACGGGGTCGACCCGCTCGCGGCGATGCCGATGGCCACATCGTCCGGGCCGAGTTCGGCTCCGGCCGCTCGTCCGTCAGCCCCGGAGTCCTCGGCGTTCTCCACGGCGTTGACCAGCGCGGCCTGCCCGCCGGCGATGTGCCCGACGACCCGGCCGGGTTCGAGGTTGAAAGTCGGCAGCAGCTCACTGGCGTCGAGGACGCCGAGCCGGCCCGAGGTGCCCGCACCGAAGTAGTGGACACGGCCGCCTCGGCGCATCCGCTCGGCTGCGATGTCGACGAGGTGGGCGAGCTGCGGCAGGGCGGCGGAGACCGCCTCGATGACCGCGTGGTCCTCGGTGTTGAGGACCCGGAGGACGCCGAGGGCGTCGAGCTCGTCGAGACCGGCGCTGGCCGGATTGCGCTGCTCGGTCGGTGAGAGCGGGCGTGGGGATTCGGAGTGGGACTGCGGGGATCCGGACTGGGTCTTCGGGGATCGGGAGGAGGTCATCGGCGGGTGCTGCCTTCCACCTCGGCGGCGGTGGCATCGGTCGATGCGGGCGCGGGATGGCGCAGGGCAAGCAGCCCGCCGACGACGAAGGTGACGATGACGCCGAGGGCCGGGTACCACTGCCAGGCCACCCACACCTCACCGGTGACGTACTTCTCCATGACGAAGAAGAAGGCGTTGACGGCCACGGCGAGCGCGAAGCCGATGTTCGCATCCACGGCGTTCGCACGCTTGTTGACGATGCCGAAGACGAAGGCGCCGAGCAGCCCGCCGTACGTGATGCTGGCGATGCCGAGGGCGAGGATGACGATGCTACCCGAGTCGGATTCGAAGATCGTGGCCGGGAGGATGAAGGCGATGCCCCAGCCGATCGTCGCCCAGCGTCCGACCTTGAAGCCCTGCTCGTCGGTCATCGGGGTGCGCTTGAGTTTGCCGTAGACGTCATTGACCGTCGAGGACGACAGGGCCGACAGCGACGAAGACAGGGTCGACATCGCGGCGGCGAGGATGCCGGCCAGCAGCAGTCCGGAGATGCCGGTGGGCAGACCCTCGATGATGAACTTCGGGAAGATCTCGTCATCGCGGGTCAGTCCCAGGTCTGCGGGCAGGGCGTGATCGTAGTAGGCCCAGAGTGCGAGACCCACGGCGAGGAAGATCGCGAACTGGACGACCACGACGATGCCGGACCAGATGAGCGCCTTCTGCGCCTCGAGCTTCGACCGGCACGACAGCAACCGCTGCACGATGAGCTGGTCCGAACCGTGCGAGGCCATCGCGAAGACGGCGCCGCCGAGGAAGGAGGGGATGAACGAGGCGTCCGCGGAGATCGGGTTGCCTTCGAAGACGAAGATGTTCGTCTTCCCGGCTTCGACCGCCTCGGCGAGCCAACCGCCGCCGACCGAGGCGGAGATGATGATGATCGCGAGGATGCCGCCGACGACGTAGAGGAGCATCTGGGCGACGTCGACCCAGACCACGGCCTTGATGCCGCCGATGAACGTGTACGCGATCGTGACCAGGGAGAGGACGACGATGATGACGAAGTAGTTCGTGTGGATGCCGAGTCCGTCGAGGATGACCTTGACCGGGATGGCGCAGGCGAGGACGCGGATGCCGTCGGCGAGCAGGCGGGTGAAGAGGAACGTCACCCCGGCTGTGGTCTGCGTCGAGGTGCCGAAGCGTTTGCCCAGGTAGGCGTATGCGGTGACCATCTCACCGTCGTAGTAGCGCGGGAGCATGAAGTAGGCGACGATGACGCGGCCGAGGATGTAGCCCAAGCCCAGCTGGAGGTAGTTGAGGTCGCCGAGGTAGCTCATCACGGGGATGCCGATGACGGTCAGGGCGCTCGTCTCGGTGGCGACGACGGACAGGCACACCGCCCACCACGGCAGGTCGCGACCGCCGAGGAAGTAGCCCTTGAGGTTCTTCTGCTTACCGCTCAGCGCCAGTCCCAGCCACGCCGTTGCGACGAGATAGGCGATGATCACCAGGAGGTCGATGATCTGCATTGGTCTCTCCTTGATAGAGGGGATCGAGTGTGGGGGGGTCGGTTCGGGTTCGGTTCAGTCGGTCAGTCGGGTTCGGGTCAGTCGGTCAGTCGCAGCCGGGTGGGCCGTCGGCGGAGGGGCTCGGGCAGGTGCAGCGGACCGTCACCGGGGGTGAACCGTCCGGCGATGCGCGGGCCGCTCGCCCCGGTCAGGCTCGGTTCGGTGCCGTCGAGACCGTGCCAGCTCAGCCATCCGATGAGCGCCATGAGCAGCGCTTCCTTGCTTCCCTCTGGCAGTCCCAGAGCGGCGTCGGTGCTGGTCAGCTCTACGTTCTCGCCGAGTTCTTCGCCGAGGCGACGCATGAGTTCGGGGTTGCGGGTGCCACCTCCCGACGCGATGACCGTGGTGACGTCGAAACGGCGGGCCGCCTCGGCGATGGTCCGCGCGGTCAGCGCCGTGACCGTGGCGATCTGATCATGCTCGCCGAGGTGGGGGTGGACGTCGAGGAACGAGTCGAGGTAGGCGGCGTGGAAGAGTTCCTTGCCCGTCGATTTCGGGGGTTCCTGACGATAGTAGGGCTCGGCGAGGAGCGCGGTGAGCAGGTCGTCGTCGACGGCGCCGGCTGCTGCGAGCGCCCCGTCGCGGTCGCACGCTCCCCGGCCGTCGGTGATGCGGCGGGCGAGGATATCGATGAGCGCGTTGGCCGGTCCCGTGTCGAAGGCGATGGGTTCCTGACCTGGGGCGACGACGGTGATGTTCGCGATCCCGCCGAGGTTGAGCACCGCGGTCGGGGTCTCGACGTCGCCGAGGAGGAGGGAGTCGAGGAGCCCGACGAGCGGGGCTCCCTGGCCGCCGGCGGCGACGTCGCGGGAGCGGACGTCGGAGAGGACGGGCGCTCCGAGCGCCTCGGCGATGAAGGCCGGCTGCCCGAGCTGGAAGGTCGAAGTGACCTGCCCGTCGATGATGTCGTGTCGGACGGTCTGTCCGTGGGAGACGACGAGGTCGGGGGTGACGGCGGTGTCCCGGCAGAGCTCAGCGAGCGCCTCGGCGGAGAATCGGCCGAGACGGGCATCGACGCCGCTGACCAGGGACAGGGGGACGTCGGCGGGTTCGAGGAAGTGGAGTATGTCGCCGTGGAGTTCCTCGTCGAAGGGGGTTTCACGTTCGGCGAGAATGCGCACGGTCAGGGTCGTCGGGTCCGCGCCGACGAGGTCGGAGCCGACGGTGGGGTCGGGGAGGAATTCGGCGATGACGAGGTCGAGTCCGTCGGCCGAGGTTCCGGTCATGAGTCCGGCGATGATCATGGTTGGTGTCCTCCGGAGGGGGCGGGGATGGTGCGGTCGGGGACGGTGGCGGGAGCGCCTGCGGCGGAGTCGGCTCTGTCCGCGACACCGCGGTCGGGGACGGTGAGTTCGGTGCGGATCTTGTAGCGGTCGCCGCGATAGACGGAGCGGACGAATTCGAAGGGCACGTCGTCGGCGCCGCGGGAGGTGCGTTCGAACAGCAGGGCCGGGGAGAGTTCGGGGACGTCGAGGTGCTTTGCCTCGGCGGCGTCGAGCAGGGTCGGCTCGATCGTCTGCACGCTGTGGCTGAGTCTGATGCCGAACCGGTGGCGGAGCAGTTCGTAGAAGGACTGATCTTCGAGGTCAGCGGCGTTCAGCCCGGGGACGAGGGCGGAAGGGATGTGGAGTTCCTCGAGGGCGATCGGTTCGTCATCGGCCAGCCGCAGTCGCAGGATGGCGATGACGTCGTCGCCTTCGGCGAGGTGGAGGCGCCTGCCGATGTGTGCCCCGGCGGCGACGGTGTCGAAGCTGAGGATGTGGGAGCCGGGGCGCATTCCACGGGCGACCATGTCTTCGGTGAAGGAGCTCGCGGCCAGCGGCTGGTCGAGCTTCGGGCCGAGGGCGAAGACTCCGGTGCCGTGTCGTCTGCGGACCATGCCTTTGGCGACGAGTTCGTCGATCGCGCGACGCAGGGTCATCCGCGAGATGCCGAGGGTCTCGGCGAGCTGCCGTTCGGGCGGGAACTGCTCGCCGGCGGCCATGCCTTCGAGGCGGTCGAGGAGCTGATCGCGGATCGAGTGGAATTTGGTCACGACACCATTGAGTCACAGGACACACTCAATTTCAAGACCACTGGTCTACTTTGCACCTAGGCGCCGGACTCTCTCGCCGCTCAACTCCTCTCGATCAAGGCGGAGCTCTTCCATAGAGTCGTCGACAACTCCGAATCTGCGTTTCGCCTTGATCGACGGAAAGCACGCCGCTCGACTGCTCTCGATCAAGGCGGAGCGCACTTATCGAGTCGTTGACGACTCCAAATCTGCGCTACCGCTTGATCGACGGAAATCAGATGAAGAAGAGTGAGAGGAGGAACGCGAAGATCAGGCCGAAGACGCTGACGAGAGTCTGGACCATCATGTGCGTCTTCGTCGCCTGGCCCAGTGTCATGCCGAAGCTCTCCTTGACGAACCAGAATCCCGCGTGGTTGACCCAGTTCAGCCCGATCGAACCCGAGCCGATCGCGATGACGACGAGGGAGACGTAGGCGGCAGAGTGATCGCCGATGAGTGGAGCGACGATGCCGGTCGCCGAGGTGATGCCCACCGTCGCCGAGCCCGTCGCGAAGGACAGCAGAATGCCGATGAACCATCCGAGCAGCACGAGGTTCATCTCCAGGTGCGAGGTCGCGCCGACGACCGCGTCGCCGATGCCCGAGTCCTTGAGCACCTCATTGAAGGCCCCGCCGCCGCCGATGATGAGGATGACTCCGGCGATGGACTTGAGGCTCTCGCCGAAGGAGCTGCGGATCCGCTCCCCGCCCATGCCCGAGGTCCAGCCGAGGGCGATGGCGGCGAAGACGACTCCGGCGAGCATCGCGATGACCGGGTTGCCGAGCACCTCGGCGACGGGTTCGAACGACGAATCCGGGGCCACGAGCTGCACGACCGTGTGCACGAGCATGAGCACGACGGGCACGAGGACGGTGACGAAGGCGAGCCAGATGGGGATCGTGCGCAGGGGACGATCGGCCACCTCGGTGCGCTGTCCAGCCGTGCCCCGTCCAGCCGTGCCCTGACCAGAGGTGCCCCGACCGCCGGTGCCCTGACCCGTGTACTGGTCGATGAGGTCATCGCTGGGTTCGAGCTTCACCCGCGGGGCGATCCACCGCGCGTAGACGGGGCCGGCGAGGATGACAGTGGGAATCGCGCAGACGAGCCCGAGTCCGATGGTCAGCCCGACGTTCGCGCCCAGCCCGGAGACAGCGATGAGCGGACCCGGATGGGGCGGGACCATACCGTGGAGGCAGGCGAGCGCTGCGATCGCCGGCACGAGGATGCGCAGGTACCACAGATTCTTCTGCCCGGTCTTCTTCTCCAGCTGCGAGGCGACCGCGTAGATGACGGGGATGAGGACGACGAGGCCGACCTCGAAGAACATCGGGATGCCGATGATGAAGGCCACACCCGTCATGATCCACGGCGCAGCCCGCGGTGAGGAGTGTTCGATGACGAGGTTCGCGATCCGCTGGATCGCGCCGCTGTCGGCGAGCAGGCGACCGAGCATCGCCCCGAGGGCGACGACGACACCGGTCTCGCCGAGGGTGTCGCCGGCTCCCGCGATGAGGGTCTCGGGGATCTTGCCGACCTCCTCACCCGCAGCCAACGCGGTCAGCCCTGCGGTGATGAGCAGCGCCAGGAAGGGATGCAGCTTCGTCTTCCAGTTGATGAGGAGGATGAGCAGCGCGATCGACGCAAAGAGCAGCGTCACGAGGTATGCGGTTGAGCCAAACACTGGGGCAACGTTACGCCCCCTGCCGCACGAGTCGGGTAGAGGGGTTCTCTGCACAGGGGTTCACCGCAGAGGGCGGGAGGGGTTCACGCCGGACACTTGAGTCCTTAGCATGGGTCCATGACTGCATATACCGGACAGAAGCTGCTCGACGCACTCGATTCCCAGGGACTCGGCGACTGGCAGGGCCTGCCGGACTGCATCAAGGCCCGATTCCTCACCGGGGACTTCGCCACCGGGCTCGATCTCGTGGCTGAGATCGGATCCCTCGCCGAGGCGGCCGGCCACCATCCCGATGTCACGCTCACTTTCCCCCACGTCGACATCCGCCTGACCAGCCACGACACCGGGGCGGTGACCGAACGCGATCTCGACCTCGCGGGACAGATCAGCGAGGCGGCTGCCTCGGCGGGGGTGAGCGCGGATCCCGATGCTCCCGTCGTTCTCGAGCTCGGGCTCGACACTGCTCACCAGGATGCGATCGCTCCGTTCTGGGCTGCACTGCTCACCGGCGATCAGAGCAACGTCTCCGGTCCCGATGTCGTCGACCCGTCGGGGCGGGTCCCGCTGCTGTGGTTCCAGGATTGCGAAGAGCACGAGGTGCCGCATCAGCGCCTGCACGTCGACGTGTCCGTGCCGGCCGCCGTCGCTGCGGATCGGATCAAGGCAGCGGTCGATGCCGGAGGCACGATCGTCGACGAGGAGGAAACGCCCTCGTTCACCGTGCTCGCCGATGCCGACGGCAACCGCGCGTGCGTGTGCACCCTGGCCGCTCGCCAGTAGCTGACGTGCGCCCGTAAGCTGGGACACGACCTCTTCCACTCAGTTCAGGAGAATGCGTGTACCAGGCCGCGGAGAACCGCTACGATTCGATGACCTACCGCCCGGTCGGCCGCTCCGGGCTCGTCCTGCCCGCCCTGTCGCTGGGGCTGTGGCACAACTTCGGCGATGACGTCGCGTTCCAGAACCAGCGCGACATCGTCCGCAGGGCATTCGATCTGGGCATCACCCACTTCGACCTGGCGAACAACTACGGCCCTCCCCCGGGCTCGGCGGAGACGAACTTCGGTCGCCTGCTGCGCGAGGACCTCGCACCCTACCGCGATGAGCTCATCATCTCGACGAAGGCCGGCTGGGTCATGCACCCCGGTCCCTACGGCGGCCCCGGCGGCAGCCGTAAGTACCTGCTGGCCAGTCTCGACGCGTCGCTGCGCCGACTCGGCCTCGACTACGTCGACATCTTCTACTCCCACCGCCCCGATGCGACGACTCCCCTTGAGGAGACCATCGGCGCCCTCGATTCCGCAGTCCGGTCGGGGCGTGCCCTCTATGCGGGCATCTCCTCGTACTCTGCCGCGGACACCGCCCGCGCCTCCCAGATCGCCCGGGACCTCGGCACTCCGCTGCTCATCCACCAGCCCTCCTATTCGATGGTCAACCGGTGGATCGAGGACGACGGCCTGCTTGAGACGACTGCAGATGAAGGCCTCGGCGTCATCTGCTTCTCCCCACTCGCTCAGGGCCTCCTCACGGATAAGTACCTCGGCGGTGTGCCTGAGGACTCACGCGCCGGCAAGGCGACGCCCTCGTTCAAGGACGGATTCCTCTCCGACGACAATCTCGCCCGAATCCGGTCGCTCAACGACATCGCCGCCACCCGCGGACAGTCGCTGGCACAGATGGCGCTGGCCTGGGCACTGCGGGACGAGCGCGTGTCCTCGCTGGTCATCGGGGCCAGCCGGGTCGACCAGCTCGAGCACAATGTCGCCGCCCTCGAGGCGGCTGAGTTCAGCGACGACGAGCTGTCAGCGATCGACGAGTTCGCCGTCGACTCCGGCGTCGACATCTGGGGAGATGCCCGCCGCAGCACCGCCGAGGACGACGCCCGATGAGCGATGACCGAGTGGATCCCGACCGCACAGAAACCTCGGAAGACGCGGAATCTGCGGAGACCACAGACGGTGCAGACAGCACGGAAAAGCAGAATCCCTGGGCGGCGATCAAACCGTGGCAGGGCAAGGCCGCCGGACTCGACAAACTGCTGCTGTTCATCATCATCGGAGTCCCGCTCATCTACCTCGGACTCATGCCGTTGCGGCCGTGGATGCTCGTCCACGCTCCGGTCGTGCAGGAGTTCATCAATGGGGCGAAGACCTCGATCGTCGCGGCGGCCGCCTATGCCCGCATCGGCGAGATCCCGCTGTGGCTGGTCATCGTCGCCGGCTTCATCGGCATGGCCAAGCTCGACTGGGCGTTCTGGCTCGCCGGTCGCCGCTGGGGCGATGGAGTGCTCCGGCTCTTCGCGCAGAACGAGCGTCAGCTCAAGCGCATCAACCAGCTGAAGAAGATCCCGAACTGGGCGCTGTTCCTCATGACGGTGATCTCGCGCTGCCCGGGCATCCCCGGCACCCTCGTCTACATCGTCGCCGGCTGGACCCGGATGCGTCTGTCGCTGTTCCTCATCGCCGACCTCATCGGCTGCCTCCTCTTCACCCTCATCTGGACGGTGCTGGGCTATCAGCTCGGCGAGGCCGCCGTCGACATCCTCAAGATCGTCGACAAGTACGCCTGGTGGCTGACGATCGCCCTCATCGTCGGCATCTTCGTCCTCAGCTTCTACCGGGAATACCGGAAGCAGAAGAAGGCGGAGGCAGCCGAGAAGGCCGCCGAGGACTGAGTCCGACGACCCGGGACTGAGTCAGGCTCCGAAGGACAGGAACGTCTCGCGCATCCGCTGCGGGTCCGCCTTCTGTCCGCTGAAGAGTTCGAACGCGTCGATGGCCTGATTGACCGCCATCCCGGAACCGTCGAGCGTCCGGCATCCCTTGGCCCGGGCCTCGGCGAGGAACTGTGTCTCGAGCGGGAAGTACACGACGTCGGCGATCCAGGTGTCGGCGCCGAAGACCGTCGTGTCGACGGGGGTCCCCGGATAGGCCTTCATCCCCACCGGGGTGGCGTTGACGATCCCATTCGCCGAGGCGGCCGCCTCCTCCAGCTCATCGAGTCCGATCGCTCGCGCCCGGGTTCCGACCGAGTCCACCCGTCCGATGCCCGCGGCCAGGCCGGCGGCACGTTCGAGGTCGGTGTCGGCGATGATGAGCTCACCCACGCTGAGCTCAGCCAGGGCGAACCCGACGGCACGGCCGGCTCCACCCGCGCCGATCTGCACGACCGCCTCGGTGGCGGCACCGTCCAATCCGGCACGGAATCCGGCGGCGAACCCGGTGACGTCGGTGTTGAAGCCCTTGGTCGCACCGGTCTCGTCGATGACGACGGTGTTGACCGAGCCGATGCGCGCCGCCACCGGATCCACCTCGTCGAGGAGGCCGATGACCTGCTGTTTGAACGGGTGGGTGATGTTGAGCCCGTCGAATCCGAGGCGGATCGCCGCGGTCAGCAACTCCTCCAGGCTCGCGTCGGCGCGCTTCGGTTCGGTGACGTCGATGGTCCGGTAGATCGTGGGGATGGAGTGCGCGGCACCTTCGTTCTCGTGCATGCGCGGGGTCCGGGAGGCGGAGATTCCGTCGCCGATGAGTCCGAGGAGGAGGGAGGAGGTCATGGTCTCGCTTTCAGGAACGGATGAGGGGTGGTCAGGACTGTTCGCCGAGGAGGTCGATGAGGACCTCCATCGCGTGGACGTAGCCTTGCGCGCCGGCTCCGGCGATGACGGCCGCGGCCACGGGTGAGAGGTAGGAGTGGTGTCGCACGGTTTCACGGGCGTGCGGGTTGCTCAGGTGCACCTCGATGATGGGGTGCTCGTAGGACTTCAGCGCATCATGGAGAGCCAAGGACGTGTGCGTGTACGCTCCCGCGTTGATGATCGCTCCGACGGTGGAGTGCCTCGCCTCGTGGACGGCGTCGATGAGCCCACCCTCATGGTTGGACTGGATGCAGCGGACGGACAGCCCTGCCTCGGCGGCGGCATCTGAGCACATCAGTTCGATGTCGGCCAAGGTGGTGCGGCCGTAGATCTCGGGCTCGCGCTCACCGAGAAGGTTGAGGTTGGGGCCGTTGAGGATGAGGACTTCTTCCATGGTCACCTCGGGAATCGGGCGGCGACGGCCGCGGCGGTCTGGGTCAGTTGGGGCACGAGCGCGACGAGCTCGTCGAGGCTGCGGCGGAAGACGGGGGCGGCCAGCGCCAGTGCGGCCAGCAGCCGACCGTCGAGGTCGAAGACGGGTACGGCGAGCGCGTTCATGCCGATGTCGTTCTCCTCGGACTGTCCGGCCCATCCGGTGTCGCGGATCTGTTCGAGCTTCCTGCGCATTTGTGCGGGATCGGTGATCGAATACGGGGTCCGCGCATCGAGGTCGATGGCGTCGATCGTGGCGTCGGCGTTCTCATCGTGGGCGAGCAGGGCCTGCCCGATCGCCGAGGTGTGCAGCGGGGATTCGTCACCGGGGTCGGTGGTGGTGCGGAACTGCGGGCCGTCGACCGTGAGCACGGTCAGCGCAGCGTTTCCGCGGCGGATGGCGAGGATGCTCGACTCCCCCGTCGTCGCCGTGAGGTCTTGGAGCAGGTCCTTCGTCGCACCGGCGAGGCCGCGGCGGTGGGCGACCTTCTGCGCGAGGCGAAAGACCTCCATGCCGAGGGTGTAGATCTTCGTGCGTGCATCGAAGCTGGCGTAACCGGATTCGACGAGGCCGCCGAGGAGTCGGTAGGCCGTCGAGAACGGGTAGCCGGTGGTCTCCGCTGCCTGCGCAGCACTGATGCCGTCGGGATGTTCGCCAAGGAGATCGAGCATCTCGAAGGTCTTCGTCACCGAGTTCGAGCCCTTGGGCGGCATGTCTCGCCTCCTTGCGTTGCTGCTGTTGGTGGGTGATCGGCTGCCGTCAGCGAGGCTGTTCCTCACTGACCCACGTTGACAGGCTATGTCATGTCGATCACACTGTAAACCACAATGTAACAACGATTGCCACACTATGGCAATCGGCAGTTCGTATCGATGGCCCACCGACGGTCCACGAGAATAAGAGATGCGAGGAAGCATGAGCGAAGCGATCGAAGAAGCCCGCCCGACGAAGACACCGCTGCGCGCGGCGTTGTCGAGTTGGACCGGCTCAGCCCTCGAGTACTACGACTTCGCGGTCTACGGGACCGCAGCGGCGCTGGTGCTCAACACTCTGTTCTTCCCTGAGACGACTGCTCCGGGAATCTCCATCCTCTTGGCCATGGGCACCGTCGGAGTCGCCTACGTCGTCCGCCCCCTGGGCGCGCTCATCATGGGCCCGCTCGGCGACCGCTTCGGCCGCAAGTTCGTGCTCATGCTCACGCTGTTCATGATGGGCATCTCGACCTTCCTCGTCGGCTGCCTGCCGACCTATGAGCAGGTCGGCATGCTCGCTCCGATTCTGCTCGTGCTCTGCAGGGTCATCCAGGGGCTGTCGGCCTCAGGCGAGCAGGCGAGCGCGATCTCCGTCTCGCTCGAGCACTCGGAGGAGAAGAAGCGGTCGTGGACGACGAGCTGGACGCTGCACGGCACTCAGGCCGGAACCCTGCTGGCCACCGCGGTCTTCATTCCCTTCACCGCATTCCTGCCCGACGAGGCACTGTTCAGCTGGGGCTGGCGCGTGCCGTTCTGGCTCTCCGCGGTCGTCGTGTTCACCGCCTGGGTGATCCGCCGCGGCCTCGAGGAGCCGCCGGCCTTCAAGGAGTCCCGCGTCGACAACCCGCCGCTCATGCAGGTCTTCCGCTGGCACAAGGCAGCGGTCGTGCGTGTCGCCGTGTGTGCCATGGTCAACACCGTGAACATGGTCTTCACCGTATGGTCGCTGTCGTTCGCCACCTCGATCGTCGGACTCGAGCGCTCGACGATGCTGCTCGTCTCGGTCACCGCCAATGGTGTTGCACTGCTGGCGATCCCGGCCGCGGCTCTGCTCTCTGACAGGTTCGGGCGCAAACCGGTGTTCATCACCGGCGCCGTCGGGTCGGGACTGATGATGTTCCCGTATCTGGGTGCGGTCTCTGCCGGGAACTGGACGCTGATCTTCGTCTTCGGTGCCGTCATGTCCGGCTGTGCGTACTCGCTGGCGAACTCGATCTGGCCGTCCTTCTACGCCGAGATGTTCCCCACCACGGCACGAGTGACAGGATTGGCCCTGGGAACCCAGGTCGGATTCGCCGTCTCCGGCGGCCTGGCTCCCGTGCTCGCCTCTGCCGTCGCCGGCGCAGGAGGAGAGAATTGGGTATCGGTCGCCGCCTTCACCGCGGGTGCCTGCATCGTCGTCGGACTGGTTGCGATGACGGCGAAGGAGACGAAGGGACTGAGCTTGGAAGAGATCGACACCGTCCATGAGGAAAGGTCACGATGAGAACATCGATTGCCACGGTGTGCCTGTCCGGCACACTCGACGAGAAGCTGCGCGCCGCCGCTCAGGCGGGGTTCGACGGGGTGGAGATCTTCGAACAGAATCTCATCGTCTCCCCTGACTCCCCCGAGGCGATCGCCGCCCAGGCCGCCGAGCTCGGACTCACCCTCGACCTATTCCAGCCCTTCCGTGACTTCGAAGGCGTTGACGAGGAGCAGTTCGGCGCCAACCTCGCCCGCGTCGAGGCGAAGTTCCGACTGATGAAGCGCCTGGGCATGGACACGATGCTCCTGTGTTCGAACGTCGGCACCGCCACCATCGGCGATGACGGCATCGTCGTCGAGCAGCTGCGACGCCTCGGTGACCTGGCCGAGCGCTACGGGATCGACGTCGCCTATGAGGCGCTTGCCTGGGGCCGGTTCGTCTCCGAGTACGACCGCGCCTGGGACCTGGTCAAGGCTGCCGATCATCCGCGCATCGGCACTTGCCTCGACAGCTTCCACATCCTCTCCCGCGGCACGGATCTGTCCCGCATCGCAGAGATTCCGGGCGAGAAGATCTTCTTCCTCCAGCTCGCCGACGCCCCGGCTCTGTCAATGGACGTACTCAGCTGGTCCCGCCATCACCGGGTCTTCCCCGGCGAAGGCGCGTGGGACCTCACCGACTTCCTCACCCGAGTGGCGCTGACCGGGTACGCCGGGCCGGTCTCACTCGAGGTGTTCAACGACTCCTTCCGACAGGCCGATACTCAGCGCACCGCGGTCGACGGCCTGCGGTCCCTGCGTTGGCTCGAGGCGGCGACCGCGGATCGGGTGGCGGATCGGGCCGCGGCAACCGGTGCAGGGTCGACCGGAACTGCCGCGGTCACTGACGGCCCGTCCGAGCAGGACGACACGGGCCAGGTGCATCTCGATCTGCAGCGACTGCCCGAGGTCGCCGAACCTCGCGGCGTCGACTACGTAGAACTCGACACCGACGACCTCGGTGCGCTGACCCGGCAGATCCATCAGCTCGGCTTCCGCTTCGTCGGGTTCCACCGCACGAAGCCGCACGTGCAGCTGTGGCGTCGCGGACAGGCGCGCATCGTCGTCACCGAGTCGACCAGTATCGATGCGATGAGTGTCGATCCGGCAGTTTCGACTGCGCCCTCCTCGTCGGCAATCTCGACCTCGTCGGCACCCCACACTTCTGCCGACGTCGCGACGGCACCTGTCGGCTCGGGGACCCACCTGCGCGGGATCGGCTTCGCTGTGGCAGATGCCGATGCCGCCATGGATCGGGCGATCCTGCTCCAGGCGACCGAGGTACCCCGCGATCAGGCTCATGACGAGGAGATCCTGCGCGGTGTCTTCGCTCCCGACGGTTCCGAGGTCTTCTTCGGCGACGGGACGGGCGTCGACCCGACGTGGACCGAGGAGTTCGGCAACGTCCCCGACGACCGCCGTTCGGCCATCGACCACGTCAACCTCGCCCAGCCTGCCCACCACTACGACGAGGCGGTGCTCTTCTACACCTCCCTGCTGGCCCTCCATGCTCAGGCGTCGAACGATGTGCCCAGCCCGTCGGGTCTCGTCCGTTCGCAGGTGATGGCGAGCTCCGACGGTGCGATCCGGATGCCGCTCAACCTCGCACCGCGGTCAGCCGAATCCTCGGCGACCGGCGACTACCCCGAGCACGTCGCTCTGGCCTGCGATGACATCTTCACGGCGGCCGCAACCGCAGTTTCAAGAGGTCTGGATTTCCTGCCCGTTCCCGAGAACTACTACGAAGACCTCGAGGCGCGCTTCGACCTCATGCCCGAACTTCTCCAGCGGCTGCGGGAGAACAACATCCTCTATGACCGGGACGACCGCGGCGAATTCCTCCATTTCTACACTTCGACGATCGGGTCGGTGTTCTTCGAGATGGTCGAGCGTCGCAATGACTACCAGGGGTATGGCGCCCCGAACGCGCCGGTGCGGTTGGCCGCACAGCACCGGCGCAACTCGGGGCGCTGACCCGGCCGGGTCGGAACGACACCGAACCCGGTCGGCGCTCAGCCGTTCGGCCTAGTCAGAGCCCTAGTCAGAAGGGGGCTGCGCCGGTCGTTCCCGGCAGCGGATACGGCGATGCCCAGTCAGGTTCGTCCTCGTCTGCTGGCGCGAGGTCTCTCCTGGGTTCGACCGCTCGCTGGAATTCGAACGCCTCATCGGATTCGAAGGGGGCAGCTCTGTATTCGGGTTCGAAGATCGACGCCCACTCATCAGCTTCATGGCGAACTTCGGGGTCATACGTCCCAGGCCACCAATCCGGCTCCTCGTCGAGTTCGTCGTCCAAGAAGTGCGGCAGAACGAGTTCCTTGCGCTTCGGGTCCGGCCGGAGCCGACGATGCGAGATCTGCCAGACGATCTGCTTGACCACCCTGTCGTCGACATCGAGGTAGTCAGCCGTCGCTGAGATCAGCTCGAGCACCTCGTTGTCCGTCATCCGAGGGTAGCTGCCGAACGGCCAGCCGAAGAATCCTCTCACCCGGTGGTCGATCTCGAAGTGATCGGACCCGGCGACCATGAGCAGTGCTCGCCAGGAGATCCCCGATTTCTGACTCGGCAGCTCCCTCCAGGCACGGGCCACCTCGTTGGCATGCCGCCCGGTCGACGGTTCGTCACCGACCGCAGCGAGGAGGTCGTCGACGGTGTCGATGCCGTGATCGGCCATCAGCCGTGTGGCACGGTCGACGACCTCGGCCCTGAGCATCGCTCCGGGTTGGGTGTGGGCGGGCTTGAGGTTGCAGATCACCTCCCGCGCCCACTTCTCAGATCCTCCGGCCGCGGCTATCGAATAGCGCAGCGACTTCGCCCCGTCGGTGCCGCCATGCCTGGCGGTGTACCGCTCGATCACATTGTCGATCGCGGTCGGGTGGGAGCCCGTCATGAAGAGCGCGTCGAGGATGCACAGCGCGAGGCTGTTCGGGTAACTGATCGAGCGCGGCTTGCCGTTCTCGTCGAGAAATTCTTCGCAGCGATACGCCAAGCTGCGGATGCTTCTGGTCCTGATCTCCATTGTTCTGACCTTCCGTCATGCGCCGCACCCTGCGACGCGTCGCTTCCGACTCCGATGGCGGAAGCATGAGACGAACATTAGACGAAAGCACTGACATGGCCTGCTCGCCACAGAATAGAACATCAATAATTTATAGTCTCATCTGCGACAATACGAATTCTCGAATTGCAGCGCGCAGCGATCCCGCCTCACTGCAGTCACCGAAGTGGGAACTGCAGGCGGCCCCAGTCTTGGCACGCATGAACGCCTCTGGCATGGTTGAGGCATGAGCACAGACGAGATCATCATCGACGGCCCCCTGGCCCGCGCAACCCGGATCCTCTGCCAGATCTCGGCGAAGCATGTGGCGGCCCAGGCCGAGATCGAGAAGTCCCAGCTGAAGGACTACGAGAAGGGGCGCGAGGACCTCACTGCAGAGCAGGAGCGTCGCCTCATTCTCGCCCTTGAGTACTACGGTGCGCGATTCATCCCCGACGGGAAGGACGGCGGCTACGGCGTGCGATTGAAGTTCGGCCGCGCGAAGGTCCGCGCCATCGAACGCTGGGAGGACGAAGGCGGCACACCCGGCGCCGACGACGTCTGAGCGTCGATCGCAGGCGACGAGCCGCCTCGGCGAGGATATTCGGCCCTGAAGTGACGACTGTGGCCTCGATCCTGCTCAACGCAGGTTCGAGGCCACAGGTGCATCCGTCGGCACCGGGGAACAACCTCGGCGACGATCATGGTCACCGGCGGATATCCGCCGGTGAAGTTCAGTTCCGGCCGATGAACTCGAGGTTGTCGACGACGCGGTTGGAGAAGCCCCACTCGTTGTCGTACCAGGCCACGACCTTCACGTGCTTGCCGTCGACGCGAGTGAGCGCGGCATCGAAGATCGACGAGGCGGCCTGACCGACGATGTCGGAGGAGACGACGGGCTCGGTCTCATAGTCGAGGATGCCCTTGAGCTCGCCGTCGGCGGCCTTCTTGTAGGCGTCGAGGACCTCTTCGCGGGTGACCTCGCGGGACACGGTCGTGTTGAGTTCGACGATCGAACCGACCGGGACCGGGACGCGGATGGCGTCGCCGCTCAGCTTGCCGTCGAGCTGCGGGAGGACGAGGCCGATGGCCTTGGCGGCGCCCGTCGAGGTGGGGATGATGTTCTCGGCGGCGGCGCGGGCACGACGGGGGTCCTTGTGTGGGCCGTCCTGGACCATCTGGTCGCCGGTGTAGGCGTGGACCGTGGTCATGAAACCCTGCTCGATTCCGGCGACGTCGTCAAGGACCTTCGCCAGCGGAGCCAGCGCGTTCGTCGTGCACGAGGCGTTGGAGATGATCGTGTATTCGGGCTTGTAGGCCTCGGAGTTCACTCCGTAGGCGAGGGTGACGTCCGAGCCCTTCGACGGGGCGGAGACGAGGACCTTCTTGGCTCCCGCGTCGAGGTGGGCGCGGGCCTTGTCGGCCTTGGTGAAGCGGCCGGTGGACTCGAGCACGATGTCGATGTCGAGCTCACCCCACGGCAGCTTGGCCGGATCCTTTTCGGCGAAGACCTTGACGGTGCTGCCGTCGATGACGATCGAGTCGTCAGTGGTTTCGACGTTGTGGTTGAAGCGTCCGAGAGTGGTGTCGAACTTCAGCAGCCGCGCGAGATCGTCGACGGGGCCGAGATCATTGATGGCAACGACCTCGAGGTCGCTGCCCCGTTCGGTGAGGGCACGCAGGGTGGCGCGTCCGATGCGACCGAAACCGTTGATGGCGATGCGAGTCAATGTCACTCCTTGAACACGGGGGTTTGTTCTGATATCTCCATCATGGGCCGTTCGGGAGCTTGGCAACAGTGGCCAGTCAGACAATCTACGCAAGGTTCTCGCCAGTTTATTTGCCAGAAGTCGCAAGTATCGCGCCAGCGCGACTGAGGTCACGCTTCGGTGGCTCCGGTTCGGCCTTGAGGCGGCCCCGGGATCACCCCTGAAAGGAGTGCCGGTAGTCGTTCGGAGAGGTTGAGAGGATGCGTTGGAAGTGCATGCGCAGGTTGGCTCCTGTACCAAGTCCCACCTGGTCAGCGATCTGCTCGATGCCCAAATCGGAGTTCTCCAGCAGCTCCCTGGCCAGATCGACGCGAGCACGGAGAACCCACTGCATGGGCGTGTATCCGGTGTCTTCGACGAAGCGGCGGGAGAAAGTGCGCACGGAGACTCCGGCATTGGCCGCGAGCTCGCGCAGCGTGATCTTCTCCCCGATGTGCTGCAGAGCCCATTCGCGGGTGTCGGCGAAGTCGTCGCCGAGCGGGTCGGGCACGCTGCGCGGCACGTATTGCGCCTGGCCGGCACTGCGGTAGGCGGCGGCGACGAGGCGCCTGGCGACCTGGTTCGACAGTCCCACGCCATGGTCGCTGCGGATGAGGTGGAGGCACAGATCGATCGCCGAGGCGGCTCCGGCCGAGGTGAGCAGCTGTCCTTCGTCGATGAAGAGGACGTTCTCGTCGACCTCGATCGAGGGGAACCGTCGCACGAGTTCTTTCGCCGTCGACCAGTGCGTAGTTGCGCGGCGGCCGTTGAGCAGGCCGGTGCGGGCAAGGACGAAGGTTCCCGTCGAGATCGCGGCGATCCGCGCGCCTCTCTCGTAGGCGGAGAGCAGCGCACCGATGACGGCGGCGGGTGGTTCGTGTCCGACCGCCGAGGTGGCTCCGGGCACGACGACCGTGTCCGCGGTCTCCAGCGCCTCGAGTCCGCGAGCGACGAAATAGCCGAGGCCGTCTGGGCCGGTGACCGTGCCGGCGGTAACGCCGCAGATCTCGACCGCATAGGGCCAGATCCCGGCAGGGACTGCCCCGGCTCGCTCGCCGACCGGCACTGCCGATGGCACCTCCCCCACGACCGCGGCAGCCATCTCACCATCGACTGTGGGTCGGGCGGGTGGGGCCACCTCGGTGCGGGTGCGTGCCGTGGCGGCATTCGATTCGGGGCCGAAGACCTGGACCGGCACGCCGAGGTCCATGGCAGACACCCCGTCCAGCGCGAGCACGACGATGCGGTGCGGGCGCGAACGGGGTGACCTGCGTGGGGTGGTGCGGGACTCGTCACTCATGATCGCCTCTCAGTGTAGCGATCCGGCCTTGCTCCGGGCCGCGACGTTTCCGGTGGTGACGGCACCGCCGAAACCCGTCCGGGTCGTGATGGCCGGGAACGATAGCTCCGCGCCGAGGTGAGCCTCAGTGTTCGTGGGTGCCGGTGAGCTTGAAGCCCAGGCGACCGTGGGCAAAGGCTCCCCCGGCTCGGATCGCCGAGGCGGTCCACGCGGTCTCGGCGAGTTCCGTTTCGGTGGCGCCGGCCTTCACCGCGGCGTTGGAGTGCGCGTCGATGCAGTAGGCGCACTGGGTGGTCAGACCGACGGCGTAGGCGATGAGTTCGCGGTACTTCAGCGGGATCTCTCGGCCCTCGGGAGCAAAGACGGCGTTGTTGAACTCGCCGAAGGCCTTGAGGATATCCGGGGTGGTCTCCTTGTACGCCTTGTCGTACTTGCCGTCGTTCTCGCGGTCGAAGAAATCGGTCATCGTGGTGCCTCCTGTGATCGGTGTCATTCCGATCCTCACGCTACCCAGTCACCGAGGCGACCGCCATGGGTTCGTCACACCGAATTTCGTCGACCTGCTGTGGCCCCTCGTCTGACCGTCGACCGATTGTTTGGTCGTTCCACCGCGTTTTCGGCGACGAAACCACGGCGGATCGACCAAACAACTACCTTCCGCGAGGTGGGCGGAGACGAGAGGGGCGTCAGTAGAGAGTGGTCTGGGCGATGAGCGGAGTCGCGTCGAAGTTCGGCGCGGGCGGAGTCTGCGCCGCCGGAGCAGGAGCAGTTGCCTCCGGGGCGGCAGCCGCTTCCTCCGAACCGGGAGCAGAACCTTCCGGAACCACCTCGCCGGGCCCGACCGCCTCGGTGATGGCTTCGAACATGGCCAGGGTCCCGTGCTGGGCGGCCAGGCTCACCGGCTCCGGGTCACTCGAGAGTTTGACGCCGATGGTCTGGGTGGCGCGGTCGATGTAGAGCATCTGGCCGTGGATGCCGATGCCGATGACGATGTCGCGGTTGGCCGACGGCAGCCAGAACTGGCTGCGGTACATCCCGCCGGGATACGACCGCCCCGATGGGGAGGCGGCGAAGACCTTCGCGGAGTCTGCGGCTCCGGTGAAGATGTCCTCGACCCATTCTGCCGACAGCACCCGTTCACCGCCCGAGGTCGTGCCGCCGCGGGCGATCATCTCGCCGAATCGGGCGAGGTCGCGCAGGGTGGTGCTGATCGCACCGTCGGCGATCGAACCGCCCCACCGGTCCTGGCAGACTTGGGCGGCGTGGGCGGCGCCGATCTTCGACCAGACGAATTCGCTGGCGACGATCGAGAACGGTTGGCCGGTGACCGCCTCGGCGATCCAGGCGAGGACGTCGGTCTCGCAACTGCGGTAGACGAAGGCCGCTCCGTGTTCGCGTTCGCTGGTCAGACCGGTGAGGAAGTTCTTGATCCCATTCGCCGAGGTGGCCGTCCGCGGCGCGAAATCGACCGCTTCGAACAGGGCCCGGATCTCCGAGCCGTCCTCGAGGTATTCCTCGGAGAACTTGATGCCCGAGCGCATGTCGAGCAGGTCGCGGATGGTCGCTCCCGCGTATCCGCTCTTCGTCAGGGCGGGCACGTGTGTGGTGACGAGGTCGGTGGGGCGCAGCAGGCCCGAGTCGGCGAGCGCGCCGATGACGGTGGCGACGATGGACTTGCTCACGGAGAAGAGCATGTGCTGGCGGGCGGGCTTCATCGGCCAGGCGTATTCTTCGGCCAGCGCCATCCCGTTGCGGGTGACGAGCCAGGCGTCGGTGTGGGTGCCCGACAGAACATCGCCGACAGTGGTCCAGTCCTCGTCGATGGCCGGCCATTTCTCACGGTCGATGGTCAGCGGGCGGAAGTCGTGGTCCTCGGTGATGTATTCGCGGACCGGTCCGATGCCGCGCGGGATTCCGCCGGTCGGGAAGATCTCCTGCATCCGGGTCAGCGCGAAGGCGAAGTACTCCGGCCACTTCCAGGTGTCGAGGTCGATGCTTTCGAGGACCGGTTCCGAGGGGTCGACGATGGCATCTTCGCTCGCCGAGGCGAGTTCCCCGACGTGCGGGAGAGTGATGTCCACCGGCGCCGAGGCGGGGCTGGCGAGTGCGGCAGGATCGCCGGAAGCCGCGGTGGCGGCCGTCGAATCGGCAGAGTCGGCCGGGGCAGCGGCGTCTCGGTCTGCCCGAGCCGTCTGGCCCGAGCCGGTATCGGCACTCTCACTGGCATCAGCACCAACACTTGCGTCGATGCCCTTCGTATTGCCCGACAGTGCGCCGATGCGACGGTTCGGTGGGGTCGCCGGACGAGGCGGAACCGTTTCGCCTTCGCCTGCCATGTCACCTCCACTGCATCGATCCGAACGGGGTCTGCACGTGCGCAGGGCTGTCCCGATGCGCAGGGAACAGACTACCCGGACGAGGTGAAACTCCGTAGCGGAGCCGGGTCGATCCTGACGACGCAGCAGGTCTCGACCCGGCTCTGTCGGTGCCCTCACCAGGTGCGACGTCGCAGACAATTACCAATCAGTTATTCATCTGACATTCTGCGCTCGGCCGCCGTTTCGGTCGGCGGCGCTCTCCGCTAGTCTCGACTTCAGAACGATGCGCGCCGCTGCTGTTGCGAGGAGGACTGCCGATGCCGCTGAGAGGGATCGAGATCGATCGTGTCGCTGACAGTCTGACCATGGCGTGGGCTCTGCCGTCTGCTCCGACGGATGTATGGCGGCATCTGCAGAATGTCGAGTCACTCGATGAGTGGCTCGGTCGTCCGCTCGTCTTCGGCACCGAGGTGGGTGGCGAGATCATCATCGATCACGCCGACAGCTATCTGTGCCGCTCGGAGATTCTCACGATCGACGATTTCGCTGTGGAGGCGACATGGTCGTTCCCCGACGAGCCGATGACGAGGATCGCGATCCAGCTCGCCGAGGCTGTCGCAGACCGTTCCAACGGGGCGGGCGGATTCGCTTCCACCGAGGTGACCACCGAGACGATCGACCAGACAGCCAGCAAGACGGCCGACGAGGCCGTCACAGAGGCGGCTGCTGCCGATGGTGCGCCTGCCCGTGACGATGCAGAATCGTCCACGACGCTGGTATTGCGTCATGATGGTCTCGGTTCGCTGATCGATTCGTACGCGACAGGCTGGTGCACCCACCTCACGTTCTTCGAGGCCTCTCTCGCGGGGATTCCGATCCCGGGCTCCCAGTTCTGGCCGCTGTGCACGACGTTCGATCAGCTGCTCGCACCTCACACGGAGTCGCAAGGCTGACAGCGTTCGCTGCAAATCAACGCGTTGCCGCGTGCAGGTCAGGCGTCGACGACAGCCCACATGGTTGTCGACTTCTCACCGGCGACAAGAACAGCGCTGTAGCCCGAGGTCAGCTCGTCGTACTCATCTGCTTTGTGCTCATCGACGAGTTCACCCGTCTCGGATTCGTAGAAGCTCGTCTTCTTATTGTCGGTGATGCGTGGTGGATGTGAGCAGACCGAGCAACGGGCCCAGAATGACAGCCGGCGCTACACCAGCCCCTGGTCCTCTGCGACGCGGATGGCGCGGGCCCGCGAGTCCACCCCGAGCTTCGTGAACACGTTGACCAGATGGCTCTTCACCGTCGCCTCAGTGACGAAGAGCTCCTGAGCGATCTGCACGTTCGAGGCCCCGGTGGCCAGCAGCTTGACGACGTCGCGCTCCCGCCGGGTGAGCTTCGGACTCGGATTGCGCATCGCGGCGAAGACCTTCGACGAGATCTCCGGCGGCATGTAGGTCTCCCCCGCTGCGGCTCTCTCGATCGCCGTCGAGATGTCGCCAGGATCGATGTCCTTGAGCAGGTAGCCCGAGGCCCCCGCATTGAGCGCGGCCACGATCTCCGAGTCGAGGTCGAAGGTGGTGAGGATGAGCACCGCCGGCGGGTTGTCCTTGGCTCGCAGCCGCTTGGTCAACTCGATGCCGTCGATCCCGTCTCCAAGTCGCAGGTCGCACAGGACGACGTCGGGGTCGAGCTCGTCGACGACGTCCAGCGCCTCTTCGCCGCTGCCGGCCTCGCCGACGACGGCGATGTGCTCGGGGGCGTCGATGACCGATCGCAGGCCCGCCCGCACGACCGGGTGGTCATCGACGAGGATCACTCGAATGCTCATGCGTTCTCTCCTGTGTCCGTATTCATGTGCCGACTATTGCCACCCTCGCCGAGGTGGCCCGTCGTGTCCGCGGCCGCACCCTCAGCAGGCGTGCTGAGTCCTTCGCCGCGGGTGTGCAGCTGGGATTGGCTGGGCGGGGTCGCGGAGATCGCGAAGCCGGAGCCCGGGTTCGATTCAATGACGAGCTCCCCGCCGAGTTCGCGCATCCGCGAGGCGATGAAGTCGAGTCCGAAACCCGACTCAGGATTCCGCTGTCGCTTCTCGGGGTCGGCCATGCCCACCCCGTCGTCGACGATGTCCATGCGGATGGACCCGTCGAGGTCCATGAGGCTGACCATCACACGAGAAGCCTGCGAGTGCTGACGGACATTGGCCAAGGCCGACTGTGCGGTGCGCAGCAGCGCCACCTCCACCTCGGCGGACAGGGTCGGCAGGGTCTCGTCGATGTCGAGGCGACCGCTGATCCCGCTGTCTTCCTCCAGCCGGGCCAGCAGGCGGCGGATCGCTGCGGTCAGCGCCCCGTCCTCGAGTTCGGCAGGCGCCAGGGCTGCGATGATGCGGCGGACGTCGCGGGAACTCTGCGCGGCGAGGTCCTCGACCTGGGCGAGCACCTGGCCGGCACGGTCATCGGAGGTCCGCTCCGCCTCGGCGTGGGCGATGAGACGGATCGACGAGATCGACTGTGCGATCGTGTCGTGGATGTCGCGGGAGACGCGGGTGCGCTCCTGGATCTCGCCGGCATGGCGCTGGGTCAGGGCGAGTTCGTCCTGCAGGTCGAGCAGGTTCTGGTGGGCGAGTTCGAGGGAGCGCAGGAGCTCCTCGCGGCGCCGCCCCTCACGGAGGAGTTCGATGTAGCCGCGCGAGAGCCCGAGGGCGAACACGGCACCGATGAGGGAGCCGATGATGCTCGGGGTCTGCACGTTCCCGTAATGCGCCAGCGGTGCGACGATCGTCGCGATGTAGGTGAATGCGGTGAAGACGACGGCGATGCGCAGGGAGAAGAGGTGCCCTGCGAGCAGCCAGAGGAGGAAGGCGATCCAGATGAACTCGGCGGATACGAGCAGGGTGCACAGCCAGGCGGCAGCGAGGACGATGAGCCACCACTTGGCGAGCACGAGTGCGCCGCTGCGGGCGGCGCGGACAGCGCCGAGGGCGTACCAGGCGAGGAACACCACGCTCACGGCGATTGCGGCGAGCATCGGGGCGCCGGTGGTCACGGCGCGCAGACAGGAGATGACTGTGAGGACGAGGGCGATGGCGTGCTGGCCGTACTCCATCGTCCGCTCTGTCCACTTGCGTGCGCCCACGCCGCCACCTTCCTCGAGGTCCGCTTCGGCGACAAAGGTGCCGAAGCGATGCTCCTGTGCTCTCACGATTCTCCTTGCCAACTCAACCACATCCTGCGAAGTGGTGTGAATGATCGACCCCGGTGGGCGGGCCGATGTGCGGCCCGATGTGGAAACCGAGCAGGCCCGGGCGACGAGGTGGTCGTCGCCCGGGCCTGCCGAACTCGGTGAGTCAGGCCTGCCGAACTCGGTGAGTCGATCCCGCCGAGCTCACTGAGGAGGCGGCTCAGTGAGACGGCGGCTCAGTGCTTGGCGTGATGCGATGCGGACCCGGAGTCCGCCAGTTCCTTCTCGGCGAGCAGGTGAGTCGGCTGTGCGTCGTGCTCGAGCGCCGTCGAGCGTGCGGCCGTTTCGTCGGCCGTCGAGCGTGCGGCCGATTCGTCGGCCGTCGAGCCTGCGGCCGCGCCACCGGCGGTCGAGCCTGCGGCCGCACCGCCGGCCGTACCCGCAGCGTCGCCCTCATCGAAGTGAGTGATCGTCTTGTTCGGCCACCACATCCGGTTGCCGGCGAGTCCGAAGATCGCGGGCACGATGACGGTGCGGACGATGAGCGTGTCGACGAGCACACCGACTCCGACGATGAGGCCGAGCTGGCCGAGCACCATGAGAGGCAGCATGCCCAGTGCCGCGAACACTCCGGCGAGCACGATGCCGGCGCTGGTGATGACGCCGCCGGTGTGGGCAACGGCCTCGATCATGCCCTGGCGTCCGCCGTGGAGCACCGACTCCTTCTTCGCGCGGTGGGCGAGGAAGATCGAGTAGTCGATGCCGAGCGCGACGAGGAAGAGGAACGCGAGGATCGGCACCTGCGCATCGAGTGCGGACTGACCGAAGAACGTCCGCGACAGGAACGCACCGAGCCCGATGGCCGCCGCCGAGGACACCACGTTGACCAGCAGCAGGGTGAACGCGGCGATCGGGGCGCGGAGGATGACGAGCAGGATGATGAAGCTGATCGCCAAGACCATCGGAACGATCGTGAAGAAGTCCGCCTGGTTGCCGTCACGAGCGTCGAGTTCCGTCGCCGCAGCCCCGCCCACCTGGGCGTCGGCTCCGTCGATGGCGTGGACGTCGCTGCGGATGTCCGAGACGAGGTCGAGTCCCTTCGCGCTGTCGGGTTCGAACTCGCCGGTGACCATGATCTTCGTGACCGAAGTGCCGTCGATGTTCGTGCCATCGACCGCCGAGGCGCGCACCACTCCATCGATGTCGGACACCGAGCCGACGACCTGATCGGCCTCATCGGTGTTCGCGACGACCCAGATCGGCTGTGATTCGCCGGGAGGGAAATGATCGGCCAGGACGTCGAGGCCCTGCGCCGATTCGGACTGGACCCGGAACTTCTCGGTCTGGTCGAGCCCGATCGAGGAACCGATGAAGCCGGTGGCCATGACGCCGAGGATGACGATCCCCGCGCCGAGGTGGAGCCCGGGTTTCCGGACCACGCGAGTGGCGATGCTCCGCCAGATCGAAGGCTTCGCCGAGGCGGCCCTGTCCTTGGTGCCGGCCGCGCGGTCGGCGAGCTCCTGCGGTGAGTGGTGGGCCGCCTCGGCGGGGGTGGTGTCCTCAGCCGAGCCCTGCTCGGTGAGCGCGTCGTCGGCCTTCGGGACGAAGGGCCAGAACACGCGCTTGCCGCAGATCGCGAGCACCGGCGGCAGGGCGAAGAGGACAGCAGCTGCGGAGATGAGGAGGCCGACGGCCGCGGTGATGCCCAGGCCGCGGGTGCCGGGGATGATGGCGAAGACGAGGCTGAGCAGGGACAGGACCACGGTGAGGTTCGAGGCGAGGATCGTCGTCGCGGTGTGTGTCCACGCCTCGGCGAGGGCGGTGCGGTGGTCGGCGATGCGGCGCAGCTCTTCGCGGTAGCGGGAGATGAACAGCAGTGCGTAGTTCGCGCCGGCACCGAAGACGAGGACGCTGATGATTCCTGCGTCGAACTGCAGGTCGAGCCAGTCGCCGACGGCCGCGGTCACGGTCGAGGCGAGTCCGTCGGCGGTGCCGATGACGATGAGCGGCAGCAGCCACAGGATCGGTGAGCGGTAGGTGATGATGAGCAGGAGTGCGACGATGACGATGGTGACGATGAGCAGAGTGAAGTCGGCACCGTTGAACGCCGAGGCGATGTCCGCGCCGATCGCCGGACCGCCGGTGACCAGCAGGGACATGCCCGAGTCCTGAAGCTGACCGGCCTGTGAGTCATCGGCGATGAAGTCGCGGAGTCCGTCGACGGTGTCCGCGGTGTCGGCGTTGTTGAGTCCGACCTCGATGGGGACCATGAGCAGTGCGGCCCTGCCGTCGTCGCTCATGATCGGCCGGGCGCCGGAGCTGCCGGAACCAGCGTCACCGGAGTTCTGGGCGGCAGAGTCGCCGGAGTCCAACTTCTGCTGATCGGCGTAGTCGCTCAGCGTCGTGCCGAGTGTGCCCAGATCCTTCTGCTCATCCGAGCTGATGACAGAGTCGTCGTCCTTCGAGGCGACGACCATGACGGACTGTTCGTCCGCATTCGGGAACTTGTCGAGGGTCTGCTGGACCTGCGTGGATTCGGAGTCGGTCGGAGCGGTCTCGTTGGCTCGGTCCTCTCCTGCTCCGGACAGGAGTCCGAAGAGGAGCGCGACGAGGACGACGACCCCGCCGAGGACGAACCAGGAACCGCGCTTCGATGTCAGTGTGCGTGCGGTTGTCGCCAGTTGTCTGTTCATGACTCAAGTCCATCAATTCACGGACCTGGGCACATCGCCGAAGAGTTCGGACCTGATCTGCAACTTTCGATGGAGACGGGTTCGGTTGGGCCTCGCTCCGGGGAGGCTCCTGGGCTCACTTATCCGTTGGATTGAAAAACGTGTCGTGCACGACGCGTTCTTCGGGCTAAGCGATAAGTGAGAGCTCGTGGCCGCGCGGAGGAGTGGGTGCGTTTAGAGGTTCCGCGCGGACGAGCAGCGTTTCAGGCGAGCTCTCCGCCCGCGGCCTCGATCTCAGCCAGCGCGGCCGTGCTCGAGTCCACACCGACGCCGGCGACGAGGTCGGTGAGGACGCGGACCTTCACGCCTGAGTCCAGTGCGTCGAGGGCAGAAGCGCGTACGCAATGGTCGGTGGCGATGCCGACGACGTCCACCTCGGTGACGGTGAGGTCGTGAAGAAGCTCACCGAGGCTGCTCCCCGTTTCCGTGGTGCCCTGGAAGGCCGAATAGTCGGGTCTGCCCTGGCCCTTGCGGACGTGGTGGGTGATGGGCGCGGTGTCGAGCAGCGGGTCGTATTCGGCCCCGGGGGTACCGGCGACGCAGTGGACGGGCCAGTTGTCGACGAAGTCCGGGGTGTCGCTGAAGTGGCCGCCGTTGTCGCTGTCCGGATCATGCCAGTCGCGGGAGGCGATGACCGCGTCGTAGTCCCCGGCGTGAGCGGCGAGGTGGCGCGTGATGCCTTCGGCCACGCGGTCGCCGCCGGTCACGCCGAGCGCGCCGCCTTCGGTGAAGTCGTTCTGGACATCGACGATGAGGAGTGCCTTGACCATGCTTCGAGCATAGGCGTTTCCCACCCGATTGCCAGGGGTGCGTTGGGATCAGAGGTCCGTCGGATTCAGCGGCATGTTGGAGTCAGACCCAGCCTCTGCCCGCGAAGATGCGGTGATAGATCTCGCGGAGCACCGACTGCTTGCGGGCGTTGTAGTCCGTGACGGTCTCGCCCGCAGCGTTCGCCTGCGCAGCCGAGGCCAGCTTCACCGCCTGATACCGCTCACGATCGTCCGGGTGTGTCCGCAGGTGGTCGCGGAAGAGTCGCATGCGCGCCACCTCCGCGCAGCGGGGCCCGAAGACGTGGACATTGCAGTGCATCTGACCCTGTGCCGGGTCGAGACGTTTGAGCAGGCGGTGTTGATACCATGCCGACTCGCGGACGGTCAGGTCGAGCCCGATCGAGTTGAGCGCGGGTACGTAGTCGTCCTCGTGGCGGGGCTCGGTGACGACGAGCGCGATGTCGAGGATCGGCTTCGCCTTCAATCCCGGCACAGAGGTGGACCCCACGTGGTCAATGCCGACGAAGCAACCGGTTCGCGCGAGTGAGTCGCGAATACTGTCCGCGATTACGGCGTAATGTTCGGCCCACGCCGGATCATGTTCGACGATCTCGATCGTGGCCGGAGGTGTGCTCGGGCGGATCCAGAGGTCCGGTTCCGGAGCCTCGATGAACGTGACGATGTCGGCCACCTCGGCGAACATCGGGTCCGCGGGCAACGGATCGGTCGACTCACCGCCCGCTGACGTGGTCTCACGGCCGGGACCCCGGTCGTCTGATCCGTCAGCGGGCGGCTGGTTCATCGACGGGACTCAGGCCTGCTTGAGGGCGCGCTTCTCGGCTTTCTTCGCAGCCTTCGCTGCAGCCTTCTCGATTGCCTTGGTGTTGTCGCCGTCTCCGGCGATGAGGAGCAGACCGCCGAGGGCCGCGAGGTTCTTCGAGAACTGGGTCTGATGAGCCTTCGCGTCGCCGCCCTCCATCTCCCAGAAGGAGTGTCCGGCCAGCGTGGTCGGGACGAGGGAGCTGGCGAGCGCCAGCGCCGAGAGCCGCGGCTTGATGCCGAGCAGGAGGGTCGCACCGGCGAAGATCTGCACTCCGCCGTTGATGCGCACGAGCAGCTCGTTGTCATCGGGCAGCGCGGGAACGTACTCGCGGATGGCATCGAGCGTCGACTCGGCCATCGCCGCCTTTCCGGCCGGATCCTTGATGGCCGACAGTCCGCCGGTGATGAAGATCGGGGCGGTGAGCATGCGTCCTGCCGTCTGCAGCAGCGATGATCCAAAAATCACAAGAGACTCCTTAGGTCTATGGGTTTTTGAGCCTAACGGACGCCGGGGGCGTGCCTCAATTTCGAGGTCGGCCCCAGCGGCGCGTTTCGCTGATGATCACGCGTTCTGCACGTGGGCAGTCGGCTGCGAGACAGCCTCGGCGGGCTTGGCCTTCTTGATCCCCAGCTCCGGCTGCTTGCGGAACTGCCCGGTCACAACGAGCACCACGATGACGATGGCAGAGACGATCCACCCGGAGACCCCGAGGAATGCGATGAGCGCCGGGTCGGGAGTTGAGGCGCCGGAGTCCATGAGCAGCCCCAGCAGCATCGCATTGGACCCGTTGAGGGCGGCGTGGGCGAAGACTGCGGGCCAGACGGATCCGGTGCGCAGACGCAGCCAGCCGAAGAGGATGCCGAGCATGACGCAGCCGCCGACCATGAACGCCAGACCGGTGATGTCAGGGCGACCGAAGTTGTAGCCGAGCAGAATGAGCGGCGCGTGCCACAGGCCCCAGACGGCACCGACGATGAGAATGGCTGGCCAGGTGCCGAGGGGACGGAGACTCGTGAGCAGCCATCCGCGCCACCCGAGCTCCTCCCCGATGGTGACGAAGGCGGTGGCCACCGAAGCCGCGAGCATGAGCAGCAGATAGCCGAGGACGGCGACCGCCGTCGGCACGGACTCCAGGCCCGGGAGTGTAGCCAACTGCTCCTTGAAAGCGGACAGTCCGGTGATGTCGAGGTCGAGCCAACCGAAGGCAGCGCTGAGGAGGTAGCCGAGGACGACGAGCACCATGATGCCGAAGAAGGCGGCCACGGTCATCCAGAGGACTCGGCCGAAGGGCCGCAGCGGCCAGAAACCGAAGTAACGGGGTGCGCTGGCCATGGCCTCTCCCCTTGCGCGGGCTCTCCGACGCTGAATGATGGAGGCGACGATGCTGGCGACCAGGGGGGTGAACATCATCAGTCCGCCGCAGAGCTGCACGGCGAGCGGATCGCTGAGTCCCTCGCCCGAGGTCCACAGCGGCAGACATGCGAGCCAGGCGAGGCCGAACGCGATGACGGCGAAGAGGCCGAGCTCGAGCCAGGGCATGCGGCGGGGCACGCCCGCGAGTGGGCGTCCCTTCGTATCGACCGCCTCGGTGGTGGTGGAGATGCCGGGAGCCTCCGCGGTGGTGTCGATCGTCGCAGGGGCGGTGTCGATCGTCGCTGGTCCGGGCGTCGTATCGGTCGGTCGGGTCGCCTCGGCGAATCCTGCCTGGTTGTGCGTCTGCGTGTTCACGATTCCTCCTCATTGCTGCACGGTGCCTGCCGTTTCATCAGTGGTCCGTGCCTGTGATTCCACGCTATGACGCATGTCGTTCCGGCACCTCCGCCGCGAGGATGAAATCACGGTCAGCCGCGCGGGCGAGATCGGAGTCGCGGCAGGGAATCGGGCTGGTGGGACGCGTTCGAACGCATTCGTCTCCAGGCCGGGGAATCGGGGTTACGATGGCCGACAGAACCAGGATCAACGACGATTCGTATGAAGGAACATCACCATGTCCGATCACCTCTCCGACGCCCATCACCCCTCGGGCGACCACAGCGCCACCGGCGGCCACCGCGCCGAAGGAGCAGGCCGCACCGCCGGCGACCGAGGCGACCACCTCTCCGATTCCGATCACCTCGCGGTCCTCGGCTACGGGGACTCGTTCGAGCGATCGATGAGCCCGTGGGCGAACTTCGCGCTCGGCTTCACCTATCTCTCTCCGCTCGTCGGCGTCTACTCACTGCTGGCGGTCGCGCTGTCGACCGGCGGTCCACCGTCGATCTGGTGGATCGTCATCGTCGCGTGCGGGCAGCTCCTCGTCGCACTCGTCTTCGGCGAGGTGGTCTCGCAGTTCCCCATCGCCGGCGGCATCTACCCGTGGGCACGCCGCCTGTGGAGCAAGCGGTATGCGTGGATGGCCGCCTGGGTGTACATCTGCGCGCTCATCGTCACGATCACCTCGGTGGCGGAGTTCGGAGCCGGATTCCTCGCAAGCCTCTTCGGCCTCGCGCTCAGTCGCAACACCACGCTGGTCCTCGCGCTGGTGCTGCTCGTACTCGCACTGGCAATCAACTTCTCGGGCACGAAGTGGCTGGCCAGGATCGCGCGGATCGGCCTGTTCGCCGAGCTCATCGGCGTCATCGGGCTCGGCCTGTTCCTCCTCATCTTCGAACGCAAGCACAGCTTCTCCGTCTTCTTCGACACCATGGGCACCGCCGGGGACGGCAGCTACCTGCCTGTGTTCATGGGCGCCGCGGTCGCCGGACTCTTCCTCTTCTACGGCTTCGAGGCCTGCGGTGACGTCGCCGAGGAGGTCTCGAACCCCGCGCGCGGCATCCCGAAGGCAATGCTCATGACGATCTTCGTCGGAGCGATCTCGGCCCTGTTCTCCTTCGGCGGTTACGTGCTCGCCGCCCCGAACCTCGACGAGATCGTCGCCGGTGAGGTCGAGGATCCGATTCCCTCGATCCTGGCAGGCAGCCTCGGCGATGTGGGGGCGAAGATCTTCCTGCTGGTGGCGATCCTCGCGTTCATCTCCTGCGTGCTCAGCCTGCAGGCCGCGGCCTCACGTCTGATCTTCAGCTTCGCCCGCGACGGCATGATGCCCGGTCACCGGTGGCTCTCAAAGGTCACCGACGGCACGAAGGTCCCCCGCAATGCGCTCATCGTTGCCTGCACCGCGCCGGCACTCATCTGCGTGCTCATCTGGTTCAACGACGGGATCCTCGTGGCTGTGACCTCATTCGCGATCCTCGGCATCTACCTCGCCTTCCAGATGGTCGTCCTCGGTGCGCTGCGGCAACGCTTCAAAGGCTGGAAGCCGGCCGGACCGTGGTCGCTGCGCGGATGGGGCATCGTCGTCAACATCGCGGCCCTGGCCTACGGCATCTTCGCGATGATCCTGCTGTCCCTGCCAGGCGACTCCGGGTCGTTCTTCGCCGATTGGATCGTGCTCATCGGTCTCGTCGTGGTGTTGGTCGTCGGCTTCATCTACCTGTTCACCGCGCGCCCGGACCGGAAGTCCGACGCACCCGAAGACGACGCGATCGCCGTCGCTGAGGCGATCCGGACACACCGGGCGAAGCGGTAGGGGTGCGGCGGGTGCAGCAATTGGGCCTGCTGCACGAGGCGGCGGGCCGCACTCCCATGAAATAGTGGTCACAAATGAACGTTGCCCTCGAATATAGGTCACCATCGGATATTCTCTAGCGCGCAGAATGTCCGATGGTGACCTATGTTTAGGTCCGAAAGTCCGATGGTGACAATCATTTCTCGCCCACTTTCGCAAGTGAGGCCTTTACATCTCGGATTTGCCGGCGCCGAGCGCTTGGACAGGACTCTTCTCAGATCGACAGATTCTGTCCTACCGGTACACGCACAATTCGCTACTCTGTCAACACACTTCCCTGAGTCCACTTTCGCACTCACGCCTGTGCAGAACTTCGATGAGACTCCCATCGCCACACCCGAGACTTCCCCTGAACGCGCTGGCCTCGCCGACGGTCTCGCTCCACTCACCCTCAGCTGGTTGTGGACAATGGTTTGACTCAGACATGAGCACCCTGTGGACGCTCGACTGCTTCGCACAGCCACCTAGGGCGGGTCTTCCCGCAATGTGAGTCCAAGTGAACGATCTGTGCATGAAGCATCCTCTGAACTATGCCGACTATCCAGCAATCCTCTCGGTCTCCGAGGCCCGCCCACGAGGTGCCTCCGACTACGACATCCGTTCCGGCCGCAACTTTCCATCGGCAGCCTGGGGAATTCGCTTTGACGATTCCACCCCTACCCAATTCCCGGTTCCCACATGGGCGGACGACGTTTGGCTCGGTGAGGCGAAATTGCTCCGAGCTCTGGCCCACCGGCACCCGGGCGTCGTCGCATGCAGAGAAACTGCGGCACGACTGTTCGGATGGCCGCTGCCGCCGTCCAGCAGAAGCGACAATCTCCATGTGGCCGTTTCGGACACCAACAAGCGCATTCGCAGGAAGGGCGTCACCCTGCACAGGATGAGAGTCCTCAGAACTGTCACGTGGTTGGGTCTGCCCGTGTTGAGACCGTTGCAGGTCTTCAGTCAGCTTGCTTCCGTGTGCTCGGTGGAATCTCTGGTGAAGATCGGAGACGCAGCAATCGGCGATTGGAAGAGCTCGCCCCAATTCTCACTGGAGAACCTGACCGCGCACATCTCCGGGACAAGGCACCTCAGAGCCAGACCAAAGCTCCAAGTCGCGGTCGGCCTCATCAGAGAGGACGTTGACTCACCGATGGAGACCGACCTCCGACTCTGGGCTATCGCCCAAAATCTTCCTGAACCAGTCGTCCATCCTGCTGTGTACTGCCCGACGATCAATCAGACCCTGCATCCTGACCTCGGGTACCCGAAGGAAAAGCTTGCGCTGGAGTACGAAGGAGACCATCACCGAACCTCCGAATACCAGTGGGCAGCCGATATTGATCGAGTCAATGCGCTGAAGATAGCCGGCTGGACCGTTATTCGAGTGACGAAATTGACCAATCGCCGTCAACTCGAACGCGATATCCGCCAGTACCTCGGACTGCAGTGAAGAACTCAGGTCACCATCGGACATTTCTGGGGCCGAAAAGTATCCGATGGCGACCTAAATTCAGGCGCAAATGTCCGATGGCGACCTCAATTCGCTGGAAGGCGCTGGGCAGCCGCCCCGCTTCGCCCCAGACTCCGAATTCGGGGGCGAAGGACAGAGATCCGGCTGGCACGTCGCCTGCCAGTGGCATCGCCATGAGCGCCTCATCAGGGACGTCGACGTGCAGCGTGATGCCGAAGCCTGAGGCCGGGGTGAAACCGAAGCGCGGATAGTACTCGGCGTGGCCGAGGACCACGACGAATGGTTCACCGCGCTGGGCCGCCTCGGCGAGGAGCGCTTCGATCACCGCAGTGCCGGCGCCGGTGCGCTGGTGCTCGGGCCACACGGAACAGGGCGCAAGACAGACCCCGGGAACCTCACCGACGAAGCACCGAGAGAGCATGGCGTGGGCGATGACCTCACCGTCGAGGATGCCGACGAACGACAGACCTTCGATCCCATTGCCGGACGCGCGGAGGGCGTCGACGAGTTCTGCCTCGTCAACCTGGCCGAAAGCAGCCGCAGTCAGCGCGTGGATCGCCTCGATGTCACCGGAAGCCACTGGGCGGACGGTGAACTGAGGTGCGAGAGGATTCGTCACCCACACACGATAGCAATCGGCGAGGCCGCCTCCGTCCATAGTGGCGAGAAGTCTGTTTTCGCTCACCAAATCGGACTTTTCGCCACTATGGAGTCTCCCCTCACCCTGCCCATTCACATAAAAATACATTCCTATGCATAACAATTCGACAGACAGTGGGCGATGACGTTACGCTGGTGTCATGTCGAAAGTACTGTCTTCGCTCCCAGTCGGTGAGCACGTTGGAATCGCCTTCTCCGGCGGATTGGACACCTCCTGCGCGGTTGCGTGGATGCGCCACAAGGGTGCCGTCCCATGCACGTACACGGCCGACATCGGCCAGTACGATGAGCCCGACCTCGACGGTGTGACCGCTCGCGCCAAGGAATACGGCGCCGAGATCGCCCGCTTCGTCGATGCCAAGCGTCTGCTTGTCGAGGAGGGCTTCGTCGCCCTGCAGTGCGGTGCGTTCAACGTCCGCTCCGGCGGCAAGACCTACTTCAACACCACTCCCCTGGGCCGCGCGGTCACCGGCACCATGCTCGTGCGGGCCATGAAGGAAGATGGCGTCGACATCTGGGGCGACGGGTCGACCTATAAGGGCAACGACATCGAGCGCTTCTACCGCTACGGTCTCATGGCCAACCCGAAGCTGCGGATCTACAAGCCGTGGCTCGACTCGGACTTCGTCGAGGAGCTCGGCGGCCGACAGGAGATGAGCGAATGGCTCGTCGAGCACGGCTACCCGTACCGCGACTCGGCTGAGAAGGCCTACTCCACCGACGCCAACATCTGGGGCGCGACCCACGAGGCCAAGACGCTCGAGTTCCTCGACGCCGGTCTCGACATCGTCGAACCCATCATGGGCGTGGCCGCCTGGCGCGATGACGTCGCGGTCGAGACCGAAGAGGTCACCGTCGGCTTCGAGGCCGGCCGGCCCGTGTCGATCAACGGTGAGAAGTTCGACGACCCCGTCGCACTGGTCTACAAGGCCAACGAGATCGGCGGCCGCCACGGGCTCGGTGTCTCCGACCAGATCGAGAACCGCATCATCGAAGCGAAGTCCCGCGGCATCTACGAGGCCCCGGGCATGGCGCTGCTCCACGTGACCTACGAGCGCCTCCTCAACGCCATCCACAACGAGGACACCATCGCCCTCTACCACGAAGAGGGCCGTCGCCTCGGCCGCCGGATGTACGAGGGACGCTGGCTCGACCCGCAGTCGCTCATGCTCCGCGAGTCCATGCAGCGGTGGGTCGCCTCGGCGATCACCGGCGAGGTCACCCTGCGTCTGCGCCGCGGCGACGACTACACGATCGTCAACACCACCGGACCGAACCTGTCCTACCACCCGGAGAAGCTGTCGATGGAGCGCGTCGGCGACTCCGCATTCGGCCCCGAGGACCGCATCGGTCAGATGACCATGCGCAACCTCGACATCGCCGACTCGCGCGCTCGCCTCGAACAGTACGCTGCCATGGGCATCGTGTCTGGCCCGACCTCGGAGCTCGTGGGCTCGCTCGAGGCCGGCGGCGCCGAGGAGATCGCGAACTCCAACGCCGAGGTGGACGAAGCCGGCGACCTGGCTGGCCTCTCCGCCGCATTCGACGCCGGTACGGACTGAAGTTCCGCGTCCGGCGATGACAGACTTCCGGAGCTACCGCGCTGCATGAGACTCGCGGCCTCCGGTTGAGAACAGAGAACGGCCGGCGAGTGCGTTCCGCGGATCATTGCGATCCCGGAAGCGCACCCGCCGGCCGTCGCTTTCATTCACCTGCGATCGGCGAGCGTCCTGATCTGACTGCCAACCCGGTGGCCGCGTGGGGCCGCCGAACCGCTCACGTCGATCGCCCACACGCCGCCCGGATGGGATGATTCATCCCATGACTTCCGATTCCGCTGGTTCCATCCGCACCATCGCCGAGGCGGTCGACCGGGAGCTGCGCAACCGAGGCACCCGCGATCGGGCCGAGAAGGAAAAGTCCTACCTCAAGAGCGAACTCACCCACTACGGAGTGAGCGTGCCGGACACTCGCTCGGTCGTCAGAGCAGCGCTTCGCGGGGCGGAACTCGGCCCCGACGACGCCATCGACCTCGCACAGCATTTATGGGCGGCGCCGGCAGCCGGAGGCGATCCGGCCGGGACCGCAAAGCCCGACAACGTCGGCTCCGCGGAACAACCCTCGCCCGTCCACGAACGCCGCGCCGCGGCGACGATGGTGCTCATCCACACGCAGGACCACCTCGGCGCCGGTGATGCCGAGGTCATCGAACGCTTCCTGCGAGAGGCGAAGACCTGGGCCCTTGCCGATCCGCTCGCCGGTGACCTCGTCGGGCCGCTGAGTGAACAGGACTCCGGCTTCGATCCGGTCCTCGAGCGTTGGGCGACGGATGAGGATTTCTGGATACGACGCTCGGCGCTGCTGGCCCATCTGCGTCCGTTGCGTGCCGGGCGCGGGGACTTCGATCGGTTCTCACGCTTTGCCGATGCCATGCTCGAGGAGAAGGAGTTCTTCATTCGCAAGGCCATCGGCTGGGTGCTGCGCGACACCGCGAAGAGGCGTCCGGACCTGGTCTTCGATTGGATCCTGCCACGGGCGCACCGGGCGTCGGGGGTCACGATCCGCGAGGTGGTCAAGCCGCTGACCGAGGAGCAGCGGGCAGCGATCCTCGCGGCACGATGACCAACGTCGAGGCGGCCTTCGCAGTCAAGCGCTGAGAACCGGCAGCGTCTACAGCCCTCGGGCGAACTCGAGCAGCACCTCATTGAAGGCCCCAGGCTGTTCGATGTTCGCGGCGTGCCCGGCCTTGGGCAGAACGACGGAAGAGCCGATCGGGGCGAGGCCCGCTGCTGCCCATGCATGAGCCGGCGGCCAGTATTCGCTCTCGGATCCAGCAACGAAGAGGACGGGAACTCCGCAGCCTTCGATCACCGGCCGCCAATCGGCCTTCGCATGGTCGTTGAGCAGGACGAGTTCGCCGTCGCCTAGATTCTTGTCCACGCCCTTCATCGCTTTAAGCAACCTCAGGACCCGCCGGCCGCGGCGCCACACCGGCGTACCGCGACCGGTGTCAGGGATGCCGTCGGCGAAGTAGGTGTCGACGTTCGTCGTGTCGTAGCCGTAGAAGCCGTGGGGCCAGTCGTCGGTGTTGAGCATGGCCGGGGTCTGGTCGACGATGACGATTCCGGCGATCCGCTCCGTGCCGGCCTGGGCGAGGTAGGACCAGATCGTGTTTCCGCCCATCGATCCGCCGACGACCAATGCTTCACGAAGGTCGAGAGCCTCGAGCACCTCGTCGAGATCGCGACCTCGGCGCTCCATGGTCACTCCCGACGGCGGTCGGTCGGCACGGCCATGTCCGCGCAGATCGACGGCGTAGACGCAGTACCCAGAACGCTCCAAGGCGTCGACCTGATACAGCCAGCTCGTCGCCGGGGCTCTGAACCCGGCGAGCAGCACGACCGGACGGCCGGAAGGATCCCCGGTCCGGGTGTAGTCGAGTCGGACGCCGTCGTCGCAGATGATCGTGGTCACGCCATCATGATATCGCCGAGGTGGCCCCTCGTTTCCTTCACCGAGCACCACTGCCCGCCCTTCCGGGAGCGAGCACCGCTGCCCGCTTCGCCGAATAGCACCATGCGCTTCGTCAGCTGTGCATCGTCACTTACCACTCGCCGTCTCGCGATGCCACGTGAGATATCCCTCCGGCCGAGAGCCTCCTCAACAGTCTCAGACGGGTCTATTGTGATACCGGATCACGCAGAACCGGGCTCTTCGTCCGCCCCGATCCCGCCGAACGCCATCGCTGTCGCCGCCGACAGCGACAGCCGCCGGCACAACGCGAACGCAGAAGGCATCAGGCGCGTCCCGAATGAGAATCAAGGAAGCCCCATGCCCAGTCAGTCCAGCACCAGAACGCTGGAAAAAGCCGCGGCGAGCCAGGCCCGCGCCCACGCCGGCCTATCGATGGCGGGGAAGATCGCAGCGGTCCTCGCCCTCACACTGATCATCTACTTCACCCCGGCCCCGGAAGGCATCGACCCACGCGGGATGCACATGGCCGGAATCTTCGCCGGAACCATTCTTGGTCTGATCCTGCAGCCGCTGCCGACGGCCTCGGTGGCGCTGATCGGGCTGGCCGCTGCCATGGTCACCGGCACGATGGACGCGAAGACCGAGGCCCTGCAGGGGTTCGGGAACTCGACGATCTGGCTGATCGTGGCCGCGTTCTTCATCGCCGACGGATTCCTGCTCACCGGCTTGGGACGCCGCATCGCGCTGCTGTTCGTCTCATGGCTGGGCCGTTCCTCGCTCGGGCTGTCATACGGCATGGCGCTGACGGACCTCGTGCTCTCCCCGGCCACACCGTCGAACACGGCACGCGCGGGAGGCGTCGTCTATCCGATCGTGCGGTCGCTGGCGTCGGTCAATGACTCCCACCCATCCACCGATGAGTCGCGGAAGAAGCTGGGCGCCTACCTCTCCCTGACTTCGGTGCAGGTCAACACCATCACCTCGGCCATGTTCGTCACGGCCATGGCCGGCAACCCGCTGGCCGTCGGCTTCGCCGCCGACGCCGGAGTCGACATCTCGTGGGGCGCCTGGGCTCTGGCCGCGATCGTGCCCGGACTCGTCGCGCTCATCGTCATGCCCTGGTTCATGGCCAAGATCTACCGACCGGGTCTGACGAAGACTCCCGAGGCTCCTGCCCACGCGCGTGACGAGCTCAAGGAACGCGGCCCCATGAGCCGCGGCGAGTGGACCATGCTCGCGACGTTCGTCCTCCTGCTCCTCCTGTGGGTGTTCGGCGACATGATCGGTGTGGATGCCACCTCGGCGGCCTTCGTCGGCGTTGCGATCCTCCTCATCACCAAGGTGCTGACCTTGAAGGACATGGCCGCCAACCGGGGTGCCTGGTCGACGCTGATCTTCTTCTCCGTGCTCGTGGGCATGGCCACCCACCTCAACACCCTCGGGGTGATCGGGTGGATCGGCGACGAGGTCGCCGGACTCGTCGGCGGGATGCCGTGGATGGCAGCGTTCGCCGTGCTCAGCCTCGTGTACTTCTACGTCCACTACCTCTTCGCGTCGAACACGGCGCAGATCGTCGCGATGTACTCCGTGTTCCTCGGCGCTGCGATCGCCACCGGCGCTCCCCCGCTGTTCGCGGCGCTGGCGCTGGGCTTCATCGGCAACCTCATCGGCGGGCTCTCGCACTACGCCTCGGGACCCGCGGGCGTGATCTATGGGTCCGGCTATGTCACGACAGCCGAGTGGTTCAAGGTCGGCTTCCTCGCCTCCATCGTCAACATCCTCATCTGGAGCCTCATCGGCGGCGGGTGGATGTCCCTGCTAGGCATGTGGGGCTGATCCCCTCGCCGAAGCGGCCCATAGAAGCGGTGGATCACTCCGCGTGCTACTCCGCGCTCCACAGGGCCCGGTAATACCGGATCCGCTCGATGTCAGGATCGGTTCCATACGCGTCCCAGAACAGGGCCTCGTCGTAGTCGGAATAGTTCCATTCGAATGACATCGTCGCCACGGCCAGGTCGGCCCACCGGTCGGCTACGCCGAGGCGCTGCATGTCCACGTTGGCCACAAATTCTCCGTCGTCACCGATGAGGGTGTTCGGCGCGCAGGGATCACCGTGACAGACGACGAGCCGGTCGGCTGACGGAACGGATCCGAGTCGAGAGGCGGCCTCGGCACTGATGAGGCCGAGCCGGTCTTCGGTCGACCATGTCCAGGGGCAGTCGTCAATCGGGAGACCGTGCAGCATCCGGAGCCCCTGCGCGATCGCGATGACCGCGCTGTTCGCCTCGGCAGCGCGGGTCGGGTCGACGGCGTTGATGCCCGGCAGGGCCTCGGTCATGAGGTATTCGATATCCGCACCCTCGACGTCTCGGCGGAGATGAGCGACGACCCGCGGTGCCGGGTGCCGGCCATCCAGCCACCGCAGCTTGGTCGCCTCGAGTCCGAGATCCTCAGAATTCGGCAACGGGTTGCGCTTGAGATACCCCCATCGCCGTCCGCTCTCGGATTCTGCGCCTCCGCGCCTATCGAGCTCGAACCGCACCGTCAGGCCGCCCGTCTGGTTGAGCCAGACCGGAGTCGGATCCGGACCCGTGATCTCGAGGACGTCGTCAGGGATCGGGTAGTCGGCAGGAACGCTCGAAGCCAGGCGCATGGTCTCCTCCTCTACTACGGTCGGTCATTGTTCCGGTTACCGCGCTCAGCGGTCGCGGACCGGCGGATGGCCGGGGAGCTGGCGGGCCGCATCCTCGGGGTTGCCGGTCAGCTCGACGACGCCACGTGCAGTGGCCGCCTCGGCGAGCTGTGAGAATCCCGCCGCCGAGGCGGTCCAGGCGATGGCATCGATCGCCGACTTCGCGGGCTGCCGCCCGGTCCCGGCGAACCAGATCCAACGACCGTCGATCGACCGCGGAATCGGGTCGAGCGCAAGCGTGAAACGCCTGCGTCCACGCCGGGCATCCTCGGCCGAACAGGCAACGAAGTGGACGCCATTCCTCGTCCACCACGACGCCCTCAGTGTCGACTGCGACATCTGCCCCTGCAACCCGACTTCTTTGAGGTACCTGTTCGCGCCGGCGATTCCGGCAATGCTGCCGGGTGTGATCTGCTGATAGGGAATGGCGTAAGGACGCAATCCGGGAGCCACGGATCCGACGATGAGCCCGCGCGCACAGACGATGAGTCGCTCGCCGGATAGGTAGAGCAGTATGAGTCCGACGATCAGGGCGAAGATGATGCCGGGTGCGATCGCCAAGACCAGCGTCTCCCCCGGGTTGATGAAGGTCAGGCCTGTGCAGACCACCCAACTGAGGACAAAGCCGATCACGGTTCCCGGGCCGGGCCGGTCCGCGAAGACGGCAACGACGTCGCCGAGTTCGTCGCGGTGACGACGGGCCTTTCGCATCACAGAACTCAACAGAACCCCAACCTTCGGATCAATAGTCAGCCGCACAAAGCCCCGGACAGACGGTGACTGTGCATCAGAAGTGTGAGCGTACTGATTTTCATCACTACGTGTGCACTTCCGGGATACAGTCGCGGACTATCCCCGCGCTGGGGACGCAATCCCGCCAACCGACGGATGTCGGCTCCCCATACACGAAAAAGTCCCTCACCAGATATCATGCCTGGTGAGGGACTTTCCTTCGGTGCGCCACGAGGGATTCGAACCCCCAACCTTCTGATCCGTAGTCAGATGCTCTATCCGTTGAGCTAGTGGCGCATGTTGACCGGACTTCCGCCCTGCAACTCGAACAACTATACACACCCGCTTCACTCAAGCTCAAATCGTTCCCGCGTGCGCTTCGCCACATTCACACGGAACCGCAGAGCCGCCTCGGCGAAGAGGGGGTGAAACCGCGGACTTAAGCGCAAATCCGGCACTGAAACAAACCGTCATCCCGTTGAAACAATACGTCCTATCATTGACGCTTCCGCGTCATTGATGCCCTGCTTGTGATCCAATGCACATCTTCGCGTGACCGAAACGGGCGATTTTGTCGTCGCTCCCCATCCTACGGTGGATGTGTACCACCGCTCGACGGATCGACCAGCCGCCCGAGTCCAAACCCTCGCACACGACCCACAGGAGACCACTCATGACTGTCCTCGACCATGATGTCGTCGCTGACCAGCTGAAGAACGCACCGACCGAGAATGAGTCGGTGCTCTCGTTCGTCGGCCGGATCGCATCCCTGACCACGCCGGACGAAATCGTCTGGATCGATGGTTCGGATGAGCAGAAGAATCAGATCGCTGCGCAGCTCGTCGAGGCCGGCACCATCGTGCGCCTCAACGGCACCAAGGACTCCTACTATGCGGCCTCTGATCCCGAGGACGTCGCCCGCGTCGAGGGTCGCACCTACATCTGCTCCGAAGAGGAGAAGGACGCCGGCCCGCTGAATAACTGGGTCGCTCCTGCAGAGATGAAGGAGACGCTGAACGGTCTCTTCGAGGGCTCGATGCGCGGACGCTCCATGTACGTCATCCCCTTCGTCATGGGCCACGCCGAGGCGGACCAGCCGATGTTCGGCATCGAGGTCACCGATTCGGCCTACGTCGTCCTCTCGATGCTCGTCATGGCGCGTTCGGGCAAGTACGCCCTCGACGCCATCGACGCCCAGAACGCGAACTTCGTCGAGTGCGTGCACTCGGTCGGCGCCCCGCTCGAGCCCGGTCAGGACGATGTCGCCTGGCCCTGCAACACCACGAAGTACATCACGCACTTTCCGAAAGAGCGCTCCATCTGGTCCTACGGCTCCGGCTACGGCGGCAACGCCCTGCTGGGCAAGAAGTGCTACGCACTGCGCATCGCCTCGGCGATCGCCCGCGACGAGGGCTGGCTGGCCGAGCACATGCTCATCCTCAAGCTGACGAACCCCGAAGGCGTCGTCAAGTACGTGGCCGCCGCGTTCCCGTCGGCCTGCGGAAAGACCAACCTCGCGATGATCGAGCCGACCATTCCCGGCTGGAAGGCAGAGACCCTCGGTGACGACATCGCCTGGATGCGCTTCGGCGAGGACGGCCAGCTCTACGCCGTCAACCCCGAGTTCGGTCTCTTCGGCGTCGCCCCCGGCACCGGCTACACCACGAACCCGACCGCGATGCGCGCCATCGAAGAAGGCGGCAACATCTTCACCAACGTCGCTCTGACCGACGACGGTGACGTGTGGTGGGAAGGCAAGACCGACGAGGCTCCGGCCCACCTCACCGACTGGAGGGGCAACGACTGGACCCCCGACTCCGACACCCCGGCCGCTCACCCGAACTCGCGCTTCTGCACCCCGATCGCGAACGTGCCGACCCTGGCACCCGAGTGGACGAACCCGAACGGTGTGCCGATCTCGGCCATCCTCTTCGGCGGTCGCCGCAAGACGACGATGCCGCTCGTGACCGAGACCAAGGACTGGAAGCACGGCGTGTTCATGGGCTCGGTCCTGTCCTCCGAGACCACCGCCGCCGCGACCGGAGCCGTCGGCGTCGTCCGCCGCGACCCCATGGCGATGCGCCCGTTCATCGGCTACAACGTCGGTGACTACCTGCAGCACTGGCTCGACATCGGCAACACCGAGGGTGCCCAGCTGCCGAAGATCTTCTACGTCAACTGGTTCCGTCGCGACGATGACAACTCGTTCCTGTGGCCCGGATTCTCCGAGAACTCGCGCGTTCTCAAGTGGGTCTTCGAGCGCGTCATCGGCACCGCGGATGCTCAGGAGTCCCCGCTGGGCCTCACCCCGGTCGATGGCGGCCTGGACACCGAGGGCCTCGACTTCACCGATGAGCAGCTGCGCAAGGCACTGGCCATCAAGCCTGAGGAGTGGGAGACAGAGCTCGGTCTCATCGAAGACTGGTACGCCGAGCTCGGCGATTCGGTTCCGACCGAACTCCGCGCCGAGGTCGACAACCTCCGCCAGCGCCTCGGGCTTGCCTGAGTCGCTGAGGGCCAGCCCGATGATTCGTTGAAGGCTGGCCTACTGGCACACTGAAAATCCCCCAACCACCGCCGAGGTGGCTGGGGGATTTTCGTGTCCGCGAGGTCCGTGCGCACCGACTATGGCTGCATTGGACAACCAGCGTCGAACGTGGACTGCTTGAGTGAGCAATGAGCGGCTCCCGCCCGAGCACCCTCACCGGTAGCGTCTCGTCACACAGTTGGTCACGCAACGAAGCGGTAGCGGCAAAACGCACCGGTGCAACGGTGCGAGCTGCCGCTTACGGTGAGGGATGGTCGGCCGCCGGAGGCCGGGCGTCTCACGCCGTCAGGCGCCGTGGAGGGCCGGGACGATGAGGTAGACGCCGAGGAGGACGACCAATCCGCAGATGCCGAAGACCGCCCAGTACCCGAGTCGAAGCAGGGAGTTACCCTGGCCCTCAGCAGTCTGGTCGACGTGGACGGCGCGCATGCGCACTGCCACGGAGAAGAGAGTGATGACGACGACCGCCGACACCCAGGTCGCGGCCGCGACGATGAGGAATGAACTCCACTCGATCATTTGCTGTCCCCCTTGTCACCGGTTTCGTCCGACCGCGCCGACTTCCCATCGCCCTGCCCGGCCGGCACACTCGCCGAGGCTGAGCGCCGTGCCTCGGATTCCGAGGCCTTGCGCTCGTGCGAGGCCCGTCGCTCCTGCTTCGCCTTCTGCTTCTCTTCCCACGCCTCGCGACGTGCTGCCCGCTTCGCTTCGGCGCGCTTGCGGTTGCGATCCTTGCGCAGCTTGCGCTTGCGTCCGCGGATGTTGACGGCCTCACCGACGGCATCGAAGTTCGACAGGTCCGTTTCCTCGACCCGGCGCGAGGTGAGGAAGATCCAGAGCACGGCGATGACGGCGATGACGGTGTCGATGAGGACTCCGACCACCCCGAAGTGGGCGATGCCGGCCGCAGCGGCGCCGACGATCGCGGCGGCCGGAATCGTCAGCAGCCAACCGGAGGCGATGCGCCCGGCCGTCGACCACTGGACATCGGCGCCCTTGCGTCCCAGACCGGAGCCGAGCACCGATCCGGAGGCCACCTGAGTCGTCGACAGGGCGAAGCCGAGGTGGGACGAGGCGAGGATCGCCGCGGCCGTCGAAGTCTCGGCGGACAGACCCTGCGCGGGCTTGACCGTGGTGAGCTTCGTGCCGAGGGTGTCGATGATCCGCCAGCCGCCGATGTAGGTGCCCAGTGCGATCGCGAGGGCACAGGCCGTGATGACCCAGATGTGCGGGCCGGTGCCGTGCGCCTGCATGCCGGCCGAGACGAGGACGAGGGTGATCACGCCCATCGTCTTCTGCGCGTCGTTGGTGCCGTGAGCCAGCGCCACGAGGGAGGAGGAGAAGATCTGACCGAATTTGAAAGGAGCACGATGGGCGGTCTTGCCGTCGTCGTTTCGCCGGGTGATCGCGTACGCCAGCTTCGTGCACAGATAGGCGCCGAATCCCGCGATGATCGGGGCGGCCAGCGCCGGGATGACGACCTTCGAAAGGAACACTCCGAAATCGACGGAGTTGAGTCCGGCACCGACGATGGCCGCACCGATGAGGCCGCCGAAGAGTGCGTGGGACGATGATGAGGGCAGACCGAAGCGCCAGGTCGCCATGTTCCAGATGATCGCACCGATGAGTCCGGCGAGGATGAAGTCGGGAGTGATCTGGACTCCCCCGCCGCCTTCTTTGATGATGCCGCCGGAGATGGTCTTGGCCACCTCGGTGGACAGGAATGCGCCGACGAGGTTGAGGACCGCGGCGAGCGTGACCGCCGCTTTCGGCTTGATCGCCCCGGTTGCGATCGGGGTGGCCATGGCGTTGGCCGTATCGTGAAAGCCGTTGGTGAAGTCGAAGAACAGTGCCAGTGCTATGACGAGCACGACGACGAAGATGATTTCCACTAATCGACCTTGGGTATAGACACTATTCGGACCGTGGATGATGCAGCTGGCGGCCAGCGATCACTATCCCGCAGAAGTCTACCCACAGATTCAACCGCTCTTCACCCGCAATTCGACCCTACTCCACCTCGTTCACCTTTTGTTCACTTCTGACGTGCGCAAACGGACCCCGCCCGGACGAGAGTGCAAGAGCGCTCACATTCCGAACAGGGTCCGTGCATCCGTCAATCGCCGAGGCGGCCGGCCCGGTCAGGATCGAATCCCGCCGAGGCGACCGCCCCGTTCGCATCCGACCCCGCCGAGGCGACCGCCCCGTTCACGTCCGACCCCGCCGAGGCGACCGCCCCGTTCGCATCCGACCCTGCCGAGGCGGTCGCCTACTCCGTGACGTACCGATCCGCGATCTCGAGCGCCCGGTCCAGGACGGCGAGCCCGAAGCGGACGTCCTCATCCGGGGTGTTGAGCGGCGGGACCACGTGGATGCGGTTGAAGTTCGCGAACGGCAGCACGCCCTCGGACTTCATCGCGGCGATGACCTCGTTCATCTCCGGCGAGCTGCCGCCGTAGGCCGCCAGCGGCTCCTTCGTCTCCTGATTGCGCACGAGTTCGACGGCCCAGAAGCAGCCCATACCGCGCACATCACCGATGGACGGATGCCTCTGCGCCATCTCACGCAGCGCCGGACCGATGATCTCGGCACCGAGGCGCTCGGCATTGTCGACCATGCCTTCGGAATCCATCGCGTTGATCGTCGCGACCGCCGCCGCGCACGCCAAGGGGTGGCCCGAATAGGTCAGGCCGCCCGGGTAGACCCGGTCGCGGAAGGTCTCAAAGATCTCGTCCGAGATCGCGACACCGCCGAGCGGCACGTACCCGGAGTTCACGCCCTTGGCGAAGGTGATGAGGTCCGGGGTCACGCCCCAACGATCGACGGCGAACCACCGACCGGTGCGGCCGAATCCGGCCATCACCTCGTCGGCGATGAAGACGATCCCGTACTTCGCCGTCAGTTCGCGCACGCCTTCGAGGTACCCGGCCGGAGGGCCGTAGATTCCCGCGGTCCCCGGCACGGTCTCCATGATCAGCGCCGCAATATTTCCCGGGCCCTCGAGCGTGATCATGTCCTCGAGATGCCGCAGTGCCCGGGCCGTCTCCTCCGCCTCGGTGGTGGCGTTGAAGTAGGAACGGTACTGGTAGGCGGGCATGAAGTGGACGATGCCCTCGGCCGAGTAGTCGTTGGCGAACCGGCGCGGATCACCCGTGACATTGACTGCCAGCTGGGTGCCGCCGTGGTAGCTGCGGTAGGCCGAGAGCACCTTCGTCCGTCCCGTGTGGAGGCGGGCCATGCGGATCGCGTGTTCGTTGGCGTCGGCGCCGCCGTTGGTGAAGAACACGTGGTCGAGGTCGCCCGGGGCGCGTTCGGCGATGAGCCGCGCGGCCTCCGAACGAGCGTCGTTGACGTGCTGCGGGGCGATCGTGCACAGCTTGCCTGCCTGCTCCTGGATCGCCGTCACGACCGCCGGGTGCTGGTGCCCGATGTTCGTATTCACCAGCTGCGAGGACATGTCGAGCAGCTTCCGCCCCTCCCCGTCCCAGACGTACGAGCCTTCCGCGTCGACGATCGTCATCGGCTGGAATGGTCCCTGCGCCTGCCAGGAATGGAAGACGTGGGCGCGGTCGAGCTCATGGGCCCGGCGCCCGGCGGCGAGGGCATCCTCACCGATGCGCGGCTGGGACTCCGCTGTCGAACGCGCCGAGGCGGCCGCCTCGGCGGGGGTGGTATCGATCGTGGTCATGTCAGTCCTTCTTTCATCGGTGGCCGATGCGCCCGCCGTTGAGCGCATCGGCCGCCGAGGTGGTTCCGTGTGGCGTGGGTGTCAGTCGTTAGTGGGGAATCCGAGGTTGAGTCCGCCGTGGCTGGGGTCGAGCCACCGTGAGGTCACGACCTTGCCGCGGGTGAAGAAGTGGACCCCTTCGTCACCGTAGGCGTGGGTGTCGCCGAAGAGCGAGTTCTTCCACCCACCGAAGGAGTAGTAGCCCACGGGCACGGGGATCGGGACGTTGATGCCGACCATGCCGACCTCGACTTCGTTCTCGTACCGGCGGGCCGCGCCTCCGTCGTTCGTGAAGATCGCGGTGCCGTTGCCGTAGGGGTTGGAGTTGATGAGCTCGAGTCCCTCGTCATAGCCGGGGACACGGACGACGCAGAGCACGGGGCCGAAGATCTCATCGGTGTAGATCGACATGTCCGCGGTCACGTTGTCGAACAGGGTCGGGTTGAGGAAGAAGCCGTCGGCCGGGGTGTTCTCGCGGCCATCGAGGACGACGATGGCTCCCGCCTCGGCGCCGGCATCGATGTAGCCTGCGACCTTGTCCCGGTGGGCCGCGGTGACCAGAGGCCCCATGTCCGGTTCGGTCGCCCCGTCGCCCACGCGCAGGGTGCGTGTGCGTTCGGCGATCTTGGCCACGAGATCATCGGCGATGGAGTCGACGGCGACGACGACGGAGATCGCCATGCAGCGCTCACCGGCGGCACCGTATCCGGCGTTGACGGCGGCATCGGCGGCGAGGTCGAGGTCGGCGTCGGGCAGGACGAGCATGTGGTTCTTCGCTCCGCCGAGAGCTTGGACGCGCTTGCCGGTGGCCGTGCCGTTCTCATAGACGTACTTCGCGATCGGAGTCGAACCGACGAAGGACACCGAAGCGACATCGGGGCTTTCGAGGATCGTGTCGACGGCCTCCTTGTCACCGTGGACGACGTTGAAGACGCCGTCGGGCAGGCCGGCCTCCGTCCACAGTTCGGCCAGCCAGTTCGCGGCCGTCGGATCCTTCTCCGAAGGCTTGAGCACGACGGTGTTGCCGGTGGCGATGGCGACGGGGAAGAACCACATCGGGACCATGGCCGGGAAGTTGAACGGTGAGATGATCGCGGAGACGCCGAGCGGCTGACGCAGGGAGTGGACGTCGATGTTCGTCGAGGCGTTCTCAGTGTGGCCGCCGCGCAGGTGTCCGGCGATGCCGCAGGCGAATTCGACGACCTCCTGGCCGCGAGCGACCTCACCGAGGGCGTCGGAGACGACCTTGCCGTGTTCGGCCGTGATGATCTCGGCCAAATCCTGCTTCCGGGCGTTGAGCAGTTCGCGGAAGTTGAACAGGACAGCAGTCCGCTTGGCCAGGGACGTGTCGCGCCAGCCGGGGAACGCCTCAGCTGCGGCCGTGATCGCCGACTCGACGGTGGCCCGCGAACCGAGTGTGACCTGTCCGCTGACGACGCCGGTGGCGGGGTTCGTGATATCGCCGAGGCGGGTGTCGCCGTCGGCGGTGACGGTCTGTCCGTTGATCCAGTGGTTCAGGGTTGCCATGAAGTGTCCTTCTGCGTCGTCGGGGTGTTCGCTGTCTCCATCCTCGGTCGCCGAACTCCATCCCGGTAGTGTCAAACTGTCAGAATATTTCTCTCCGGCTTTACACTGTGTCAATGGACTCTGCGAAGGAAACGGATGGCGCGTCGCTGAGCATCGCGGGCCTGCTCGAACTCGACGAGGTCAGGGCGGCCGAGCCCGAGGTGCTGGCGAGCGCGGCGGGTCTCGACCGGACCATCCGGTGGGTGCACATCGCCGACTCTCACCACGTCGAACGGTTCCTCGAAGGCGGGGAGCTCGTGCTCACCACGGCCTCGGCTTTCCGCCACTCTCCCGAAGCGATGACCGAATTCCTCGATCAGCTCGAGCGAGTCGGAGCCGCTGGCACGATCATCGAACTCGTCGATGAGGACTCCGCCTTCGACGAGGCAGCGGGATCGGTTGTCCGGGCGGCCGCCTCGGCGAGGGATCTTCCCGTCGTCATCCTCCCGCACCGGGTCAAGTTCGTGCGGATCACGGAGCACGCCCACCGTCGCCTCCTCGCGCAGCAGATCTCCCGGCTCGAGCATGCGCGGGAGATCCATGAGACGTACACCCAGCTGAGCCTGTATCGGGCGGGGGCCCAGACGATCGTGGAACGCACGGCCGAGCTGCTGGGAACGCCCGTGTTCCTGGAGGATGTCGCGCACCGAGTCCTCGCCCATGCGGGGCGGGGGTCGGCTGCGCTTGCGCAGAAGTGGGCGGATCTCGTCACGGGGGCGAGCACCGCGCCGGGTGTGGAGGCCGCGCGGGATTGGCGGCAGACTCCGGTAGGGATGCGGGCACGCCGGTGGGGGCGCCTCGTCGTGCCCGGCCCTGCGGAATCGACGGCAGCGCTCGACCAGATCATCGAACGGGCCGGAGAAGCGCTGACGCTCACGCGCATGGCCGACCGTGACGAACAGGACCTGCTGCTGCAAGCGCAGAGCGGCCTGATCAGGGAGATCGCGGACTCCGAGGTCATCGATGAGAGCACCGCACGGGCACGTGCGCGTTCCCTCGGCTTCGCTCCCGTCGAGGATGCGCAGTTCCTGCCCGTCGTCGTCCGTCTCGATCGGGATGCCGAGACAGGGCCGACGCGGATCCAACTTCAGGAGCGCGGGCTGACCCAGGAGATCGTCGCGGCCGCGGCACGTCTGGGTCTGTGCGTACTCACGACGAGCCTGCAGTCGGGTGTCTTCGGGTTCATCCTGGCTCCGACCGAGGCCAGGGCGGCGGGCGCGAACAAGCGCAACTCGAGTCGGCCGGGCGCCTCCGGGCCGTCGGGCGGGCCGGGCCGGTCGGGCGGGCCGGGTGGCACCGGGCTGCCGGGCGGGCCGGGCGGCACCGGCGACCCGGGGCGGTCGACCGGCTCCGATGCCGATGCCCTCCTGGCCGGACTCCTGCGCGAGGTCGAGGAGTATGCGGCCAGCTGGGTGGTCGGCGTCGGTCGGGGCAGTGATTCTCTGCTCGATGCGGTCGCGCGCCTCGACTCCGCCTCCCAGGTCGCCGAGGTGGCGTCGACTCTCGATGTGCGCGAGCGCTCGTTCTACCGCTCCTCCGATGTCCGCCTGCGCGGACTGCTCTCGCTGTTTGCCGACGACTCGCGGCTGCGCGCCTTTGCCGAGGGCGAGCTCGGCCCCCTGCTCGGGTCCGCGCACGAGGGCGCCGATGCTGAGGATCTGCTCGGGTTCCTCGAGCTCTACCTCGCTCACGGCGGGAACATCTCAGCGATGGCGCGAGCCGGATATCTGTCCCGGCCCGCGCTCTACGCACGGATGACGAAGCTGCAGAACCGCCTCGGCGTCTCCCTCGATGACGCAGAATCACGCACCGCACTGCACGTGGCGCTGCTGTGGTGGCGGATGAACGGGTGAGGTCAGTCGAGCAGAGCGCGGATCGTGTCGGTGATCGGGATTCCGCGCTCGGCGGCCTCGGCGCGGTTGGCATAACGGCGATCGCCGGGCTGACGATCCATGCCCGCTTCGCGGAGCATATCGACGAACTCCCTGACCCGGCCCAGGAAGGCATCGTTGCCGCCCCGCTGGGGATCGATGACGATGAAGAGCTGCCCGGTGCGGAAGGTATGGGCGCCCTCCGGCGCCTCGGCGTCGATCTCAAAGGTGAAGGCGCCGCCGGTGAGGCCGGCAGCGAGCGTTTCGATCATGAATGACAGCAGCGCACCCTTGTGACCACCGATGGGACGGATGCCGCCGCCGTCGAGGATGTCCCCCGGATCCGTGGTGTCCGCTCCGATCGAGTCGACTCCGGTGCCGGGCGGAACTTCCCGGCCCTCGGCGCGCAGCAGCTGCAGGTCGCCGTGCGACATCGACGATGTCGAGAAGTCGAAGACGATCGGATCCGCCTCAGCAACTGGGGTGGCGAAGCCGAAGGGGTTCGTGCTGAAGACCGGCTTGGTCGCCCCTTCGGGGACGACGGCGAGCTTGCCGCTGGCGATCATCCCCAGTGCCACACACCCGCGGCGGGCGAACGCTTCCAGGTCCGGCCACAGGGCCGAGAAGTGATGGGTGTTGCGCAGGGCGATGACCGCGACACCGGTGTCGGCGAGCGCCTGATCAACCTCCGCTCGAGCGTCGGCCAGGGCGGGTTGTGCGAAGCCATTGTGTCCGTCGATGCGGATGAACGAGGGACCGACGGCGTCGACGCTCGCCTCAATGTCGCCGTCGGCCCATCCGCGGTTGAGCGAATCGAGGTAGCCGGCGACCCGGAAGACCCCGTGGCTGAGCGTGCCGTCTCTCTCACAGGTCGCGCAGTTGGTCGCCAGCACCCGTGAGACCGCCGGGGAGGCTCCTGCACCGACGAGCTTCGCCTCGATCGCGGCGACGAGTTCGTCGAAGGAGATGCGGTCGGATTCATTTGTCATTGTGCGCTCCTCATGTGCGGCGAATCGCTTCGGGGTCGACCATTGCCTGTCCCCAGCAGGCTACCGTCGACTCAATCGTCGGTTCCGGTGGTCAGCCAGTCGGATCAACGGCCCCAGATGTCGCCGATTGTGTAGCCGAAGGGGAAAGGGTCGTCGGCTTCGAGGACGAGCTGCTGGAATCCCGTGATCCATCCCCGTCCGCTGATGGAGGGGATCACAGCGGGCACCTCACCGACATACGTCGTCTCCTTCACTTCGGCTGTGAAGGTCGTTCCCAGCATCGATTCGTGGACGAACTCCTCCCCGACGGCGAGTTCACCACGGACATATTTTGCGGCTACACGAGCGCTCGTGCCGGTGCCGCACGGTGAACGGTCGAGCGTGCCCGACCACGTGGTCGGATCGTTGAGGTCGACGGTTCCATTGGGCAGAACCACGGCGTTGCGACCGTCGGTGCCCGGGGTCACCGCGGGACCGTGGATCATCGGCAGCCCGATCGAATCGATCTCAGGGATAAGCGGGTGCCGCACCTCGAAGGTCTCGTTCGCCGCTTGGAGCAGGACGCTGCCGGCTCGGATGATCTCCTTGGCATCGCCCGGATCGAGATCCACGCCGAGGCTGCTCGCCGAGGTCTGGACGTAGAACTGACCGCCGAAGACGATGTCGACAGGAATCGTCCCATAGCCGGGGACCTCGAGAGGGAGATCGAGACCGTGGACGAAGGCAGGCACATTGTCGAAGGTCACCTTCCGCGCGCGACCGTCGACCACCTCGGCGCGGGCGGTGACGACTCCGGCGGCCGTGTCGATGCGCAGGTGGGTGACCGGTTCGGTGACGTCGACGGATCCGGTCTCGACGAGGGCCGTGACAGTGCAGATGAGATTCGACCCCGACATCGGCTTGAACCCGCCCTGTTCCATGACGATCATGCCGAAGTCACAACTGGGGTCCGTCGCTGACACGACGATCGGTGAACACAGCCCCGGGTAGCCGCGCGGCTCGTGAAGAATGAGAGTGCGGAATTCGTCGAGGTGCTTCTCGCAATAGCGCAGCTTCTCGGCCATCGTCGCACCTTTGACCTTGAGGTTCGACCCGAGGAGAACCCGGCCGGGCTCTCCTGCCGCGTGAACATCCACGGCCTGGATGATCTGCCTGTTCTTCACATCTCCTCGATTCCCGAACGAGTCGTCCGTCGACCGCGACATCGGCGTCGCGAAGCGGCCCGGGGAGTACGGCGACGGACTCCGCGTCGACACCGACGAGAGTCATCTCCGCCCTGATGGCGCCAGCATAGTTGCACGACGGGAGAAAGGCACTCATCGGAACTGGTGGCTGAGGCGAAGCGGGTATGCCGAGGGCTCAGAAGCGGTTCGGAGAGATGCGGGCGAGGAGCTCCTCAGGCACTGTCGACGTTCCGTCGGCCATGAGGCCGGCGAGCAGTCGCGCCGACCCCGGGGCCAGCGTCAGGCCGAGCATCGAGTGGCCGGAGTTGATGAAGACGTTCGCCGCCGCGCCGAGGCGACCGATGACAGGGAGCCCGTCCGGGGTCATGGGGCGCGATCCTGCCCATGGGGGCTGCTCACCGATACCGCCGTCCCAGCCACGGAAGGCTTCCTGCGCGGAGCGACGGATGGCGCCGACACGGGTGTCGTTGACGCGGTCGTCCCTGCTGCCGAATTCCATGGTTCCAGCCAGTCGAAGCATGCCATTGAGCGGGGTGACGGCGACGCGAGCGTCTTCGAGGGTCAGAGAGGTCTTCAGCTCGATCGGAGCCGGGGTGTAGTCGATGCTGTAGCCCTTGCCCGAGTAGATCGGGATCTTCTGGCCGAGTTCGGCCGCCAGTGCTCCGGAGGGGACTCCGGCGGCAATGACGACGGCATCGGCGCCGATGACCTCGGCGTCGGTGGTGACCACGGCGGTCACCGTGTCGCCGGTGCGGACGAACCGACCGATGCGTGTGTCCTCACGGACGTCGACGCCGAGAGCGGACAGCTTCGCGAGCATCCCCGACGTCAGGGAGTCGGGTTCGAGCTGGCGGTCGGCGGGGAAGAAGAGTCCGTGGCGGATACGGTCGCTCAGTGCCGGTTCGAACTCGTAGACCTCATCATCGTGCAGGCGCTGGGGACGGTGGCCCGCGGCCTCGAAGGCAGGCAGACTCTCGCAGTGTTCATCGAATCGTTCGCGGGTCGCGAAGGCGAGCAGCACTCCGCGGTCGTGCATTTCGAAGTCGATGCCCTGCCGTCGGTACTCGTCGAAGAGGTCGTTCGCGTCCTCGCCGAGGCGCAGGAGGAGGTCGAGTCCGACGGTGAAATCACGGGTGTTGCAGTGAGCGGCCATGCGCAGCAGGAACTTGAGGTACCCGGGGGCCAAGGACGGCCTGATCGACAGCGGACTGTCGGGTCTGAGCATCCAGCGGACGCCCTGCAGGAGCACTCCCGGCGCGGGGACCGGTGTGCTTTCGGCGATCGCGATCTTCGCCGCGTTGCCGTGGGAAGCGCCGGCGCCGCAGCGCTCGGCCTCGATGACAGTGACGTCATGGCCGCTCAGAGCCAGTTCGTATGCGCTGGTCAGCCCGACCACGCCGCCTCCGACGATGACAGTCCTCATCCGGCCACCTCCATTGGTTTCCCGAGTCGGCGGGACCGTGATCGGCATTGGCGTCACATTTCAGACTGCCACTATCGAGGCCCCGTTGTATGACAATACATTGGCAAGTACGCTACGCAGAGTTCGAGGAATCGTCAATGCCGTCTCGGCGCAGATCGGGCCCTCAGTGTCTGTCGACGCTTCCGGAGACGAGCAGGGCAAGTTCCTGGGCACTGTCCATCGTGTGCACGTCGAGTGCGGTCCGAATGCGAGCACGGTCACCGCTGCGAATGGCACACATGAGTGCCGCATGGATCGCATGAGCACGGCCGGAATCACGCCTGGTGAACTGGTCATAGGCGAGGACGATCGTCATCTGAGCCTCGACCACGGGCCAGATGCGCATCAGAAGGTAATTGTCCGCGGCCTCCCAGATTCCGCGGTGGAAGCGGATGTGGGCCCCATGCACTGCAAGCGGATCGGCCGCACTGCTCTCACTCTCGAAGCGCTTCCAGATCTCCTCGAGACGCGCCAGGCGCTCTCCCGAGGCATCGTCGAGGATCTCGTCGATGGCTTCGGTGTCGAGTGCCACACGGACACGCGCGATCTCGAGCAGGGACTCGACCTCGATGTTAGCCACCCGCAGGCCGCGATAGGCCTCCTGGATGAGGAAGCCGTCCCTCGCCATCTGGTTGAGGGCCTCCCGAGCGGTCGGGCGGCTGACCTCAAGCGACGAGGTCAGCTCCGCCTCGATGATCCGCTGTCCGGGGGTGAGCTCGCCGAGCACGATGCGACGTTTGATCTCATCGATGACGCGCTGGCGACGTTCGGTGTTCGAGACAGGCGGACGCGCAGATGAGTAGTCGACTGCGCGACCAGTGCGATTTCGCTCGACTTCGTCGCCGCGCCCCGACTCATTGCCCTCGGCAACCGCTCCCATTGTTACGCTTCCTCAGACCGCGAGGATGCGGCCGGTGACGTTGCCCTCGACGGAACGGACGAATGCAGTGGCGACCTGCTCGTCGGTCACCGGCACCATTCCGGCGAAGGCGTCGTGATAGTGTGGGGAGTTCGCGAGCACGTTCGGACTGACGGCGTTGATGCGGATGCCGCGCGGCAGTTCGGGCGCGGCCGAGATGACGAACGACTCGACGGCACCGTTGGCCATCGCCGCGGCTGCGGCTGTGGGCACGGGTTCGCGGCTGAGGACACCCGTGACGAACGTGATCGAACCGCCGTCGCTGAGGTGGTCGAGGCCCTGGGTGACGAACTCGATCTGGCCGAGCGCCTTCGAGGTCAGCGCCGCAGTGTAGTCCTCACGCGTCAGCTCGGTGACCGGCTTGAAAGCCGCAGCTCCCACTGCAACGATGATCGCGTCGACGGTGCCGACGGCATCGAGGAGACGAGAGATCGAGTCGGCATCAGAGGTGTCGACCCCCGGATCGGTCGAGCGGGTGACACCGATGACCTCATGGCCGCGCTTCTCGAGCTCGGCACGGGCGACGCCTCCGACATGCCCGCCGGATCCCACCAGCAGAATCTTCATCCTGACCTCCTTGCAGTGTTCGGACGATCGCATCGGCGACCCGACCGATGACGAGCTTTGTCAGACATTCCCATATTGACTGACAATGCCGAGTCTAGGGCATGCGTTCCCATCCGACCAGCCTGCCGGTCAGCCGTTGTAGCGGATCTCGACGCGGCGGTTCTTCGCCCGGCCCTCAGGGTCGTCTTCGCCGCCCTTCTCGTTCGCAGCGACGGGCTCGGATTCCCCGTAGCCCTTCGCCGTCACGTCGAGGTCTTTGTTCTCGGCGGTGAGCACCTCGGCGACGGCCTCGGCTCTGTCTTCGGAGAGCTTCTTGTTGTAGTCGTCCTCGCCCTTGGAGTCCGTGTGACCGCCGACGATGATCTCTGAATCCGTCGGCAGGTCCTTGACCAGGTCGGCGATCTTCTTCTTCGCCGCGTCGCTGAGCTCGGCCGAGTCGAAGCCGAAAAGGATGTCGGTATCGAGGGTGACCACGGTGGAGTCGCCGCTGACTTCGGTCGATTCGAGATCTTCGATGCCCTTGTCGAGGTCGTCGATACCCGGATCGAGATCGACGATGCTTTCGTCGATCATCGACTGATCCGGGTCGGTGAAGTCCTCGGGTGTCGGGGTGCCCCTGTCAGCGACATCATGCGAAGTCACGGAGTTCGCGACTGCGGATGCGGCGGGCCCGGCGATCGCGACGCCCACGGCGAGCGCCGCTGCGGAGCAGGCGACTGCCATCTTCACGAGATCTGCGCTCCGGTGACGAGGTTCATGCCGTCGACGACCGAGACCTCAACTTCTTTGACGTCTGGCGGCGGAGCAGCGAAGACGGCGAAGGCGTAGTAGGTTTCACCGGGTTTGAACTTCGGGCCCTGCACCTCGGTCTGCGCCCGATTGATGCTCTTCTTCAGCACCGAGTGTTTGCGCAGGTTCTGAGAATCGACGAGAAACGGGTCCCACCCTGAGTCACCGAGGTAGCCGTACAGCCAGTCTTCCTCGGTCGAGCTTGAGTTCACGGTGAACCCGAACTGACCGACGACGGTCTCTCCCTGTCGTTTGAGCGCGAAGAACTCGACGGTCATCGTTGCGTCGTCGTCCCCCTCGACTGCGGCGGGGATGTCCTGGGCGGCCATCGGATCGGGCAGGTCATTCAGGTCGAGGCCGGCCGCCTCGGCGGATCCGGGTTCACCCTTCGAATCGGAGCCGTCGGCTCCGCCGGACTTCTGGGCGGTCTTCTGAGACTCGGCGCCTTCGGTCTTCGACCCGTCCGCATCGTCTCCGGACGAACACGCGGTCAGGGTGATGGCCAGGACGACGGCGGCTGCGGACAGAGCAGTCCTGCGGATGGAGCGCATGGTGATGTCGGTTCTCCTCGCATGTCGCCGTCCGCTGTTCGTATAAGTGGCCTCCGGCGGCTCTGCGGGTGGACTCATTTCACCCTAGCCCGAAATACGCGGACTTTCACTACAGCCCTTGTCGTGACCGATGAAGTTTCGGTGAACCGGTCGGCGCGAACTCCGGGCAGGAGGGTGATGGTGCGTGCTGGGACCGACACGTGCCGGGCTGCCCGTGTCAGCCCTCACGCGGACATTGGGTAGGTGACTGTGCATCAGAAGTGTGAGCGTACTGATTTTCGTCACTACGCGTGCACTTTGGACATACAGTCGCGCTGACGCGTGCGGACCGGGCCGGAACGAGAAGAATCCCCGTGGTCCGATATGTCATCGGACCACGGGGATTCATCACTACGCGGAGTCGGTGGGATTTGAACCCACGGTCCCCCGTTCGGAGGACTTCACCTTAGCAGGGTGACGCTTTCGGCCGCTCAGCCACGACTCCTTCTGCAATGCTCTGGTCGCCTTTGGCGCAATGTTCGTCGACAGACCTGCCAGCACTACGGATAACAGCCTAAGGGAAAGGAGCCATCCGGAGCAAAGTGCAGGAGGCATGAGTGGGCTTCGTCATAGAAGGAGCGACCCATGATCGGCGGAAATCCGGGCCGATCGTCCCGTTTCTTCTGCTCCTCCACACCGGAATTCCAGCATTCATCAATGTCCGGGCGTAAAATCGGCGTGATGTGCCTTGCGGTCTGCTCACCTTTCCTTCCGGGAAACCAGCCGGGAACGTCTGCATCCTCACGATGCACCCGACGCCGACGGATGAGAACGACGAGCGGGCCGCTCAGCACGAAATGACAGTTTTTGAGGAGTAGACAACTTGCCAGAGTTTCCCCCTGACAAGCACGGACCGCATGAGAACGACCCCGATTCTCACGCCGCCGGGCGTCGACTCCGCGCCTCCGCTCGCCCGCGTTTCCGTGGCGACACCGCTGCCAGCGACAACGGTCCGGCCCCGCAGGGGAACGCCGGAGGCTCCAGCGGTTCTCGGTCGAGCAGGAAGCAAGGCGGCAGGGACTCATCCGGACGCTCATCCGGCAGTTCTGATTACACCAGTGCCCGACCAGCCGATGGACGGTCCGGGTCCCGCTCATCATCGGATTCGACGACGGATTCCGCCGACCAGTCATCAGGCGGTCAGCATCCTGCTCCGACTCCGCGCCCGGTAGCCCCGCGCACTCGCCGGGAAGCACGCATGCTGCGCGCCGCGGCCGCCAGCGGAGCCTCTGCGGCCGGCGTGGCCGCGGCCGCGGGATCGAATACCCCGCCCGACAGATACTCCGATTCATCCGAGTCCGGTGGCCCCTCCCGGTCCGCCGGTTCCTCCCGTTCTGCCGATCCTTCCCGTTCTGCCGACCGCCGAGCCGACCGCGATGCCCCGCGCACCTTCTCGGACGACCACACGGCCACCTCGGCGAGGGACTCCGCCGACGAAGCCCCGACCACTCGGCGTGATGCTCGCGAACGACGCGCCGCCGAGGACCGCAGCCGCGGTCGCGGCAGGAACGCCGCCCGCAATGCGGCACGCAGTGCGGCCGGAGCAGGCGCAGCCGGCGCGGGCGCAGCCGAACGTACCCAGAAGCGCTCACCGAAGTCGGATGGTGACTCAACCGGCCACGGGCCCGGGCGAGCCCGCCGGCATTCCTCCCGCCTCGGCGAAACCTTCTTCAGCCTCGTCGGCTGGACCTCGCTGAGCACGCTGCTGCCGGGCGTCGGACTGCTGCGCACACGTTTCCGTCCCGTCGGCCTCATCGTGTTCGGACTCTTCGTCCTCGCCCTCCTCACCGGGCTGATCTATCTGCTCGTCAAGGGGCCGGTGCGTGCGGTCGCAACCGTCGTCTCCAGCCCGTCTCTGCTCAACTTCCTCGCCATCGGCGCGATCCTCGTGGCCGTGATCTGGATCCTCGTGATGATCGTGTCCCACCTCGGGCTGCGGCGCGGGCACCGGTACCGGCCCTGGCAGAACAAGCTCGCCGGCGTTCTCGTCGTCTCTCTCGCGCTCATCATCGGCATCCCTCTGGGCGTCGGATCCGTCTTCGCCAGGGTCCAGTCCTCGACCGTCGCAAGCCTCTTCGGCGACAGCACCGGCAAGTCCCAGAACGCCGAAGATCTGTGGGCGGACAAGCCCTACATCAACGTCTTCCTCATGGGGCGTGACAACGGCGACGACCGTGAGGGCACCCGGCCGGACACGATGCTCGTGGCCTCGATCGACACGAAGACCGGCAATGCCGCGCTCATCTCGGTCCCCCGCAACCTCGCGTTCCCGATCTTCCCCGAGGGCAGTGAGCTCGAGAAGCAGTGGCCGGACGGGTTCCGCCCCTCCGGCGACTCGTCGCAGGACCTCATCAACGCCGTGTGGCAGTGGGGCGATCAGAACAAGGACTCCATCGGCGACACTCACGGCCTCGAGCCGGGGATGTGGACGACGATGCAGGCCGTCGAAGGCTCGCTCGGCCTCAACCTCGACTACTGGGCCTCGGTCGATATGGCCGGGTTCGAAGACGTCGTCGATGCCATCGGCGGTGTGAATATCGACGTCGAGCGGCCCATCCCGATGGGCGGCGGCAAGTCGATGAACGGGGTCAAGAACGAGATCTACGGCTGGGTCGATCCCGGCCAGCAGAACCTCAAGGGCAAGGACGCGCTGTGGTATGTCCGCTCCCGCGAAGGCAGCGACAACTACGACCGCATGTGCCGTCAGCAGCGGATGCTCAAGACCACGCTGGAGCAGGTCGATCCGCAGGAGATCGCTTCGGCATATCCGAAGCTCGCGAACTCGGCAACGCGGAACATCGCGACCTCGATTCCGCAGAACGAGATCCCGGCCTTCATCGAACTCGCCCTGATGATGCAGAAGGGCGACGTCACCTCGGTCCAGATCAACAACGACGTCACCCCCACCTACGACCCCGACTTCGACGTCCTCCACAAGTGGATCCTCGGCGAGGTGAAGGGCGCCTCCGACGGCGAGGAGACACCGCAGCCGACCAATGACGGCAGCAAGTCCCAGGACTCCGGTGAGGACGAGGAATCGTCGTCCGGCACCGACGAGACCACCGACTCGACCGAGGCTGCCGACTCGACCGACTCGAGCGAATCCGGGTCCGGCGACGAGGAGGGCGCGGCCGCCTCGTCGACTCCGGGTGAGCCCAATGCCGAAGGCAAGTGCTACCCGAAGGGCTACAAGCCCGGTGACGACTTCCCCGGATACCCGGGCAACACCGGCGAAACGGCTGGAACGGAAGGTGCCGGCGGAACCGGCGAGCAGGGGTGAGTGCGGCCGATCGTACGCAGGCTCCCGCGGTCGCGATCATCGGCGTCGGCCCGCGCGGTCTCACCGCCCTCGAACGGCTGGTGACACTGGCCGCGAAGCGCTTCGACGGATGCGAAGGTGAGACCGAACCCGCGCTGACCATCCACCTCATCGACCCGTACCCGCCCGGAGCCGGCATCGTCTGGCGCACCGATCAGCCGCAATCCCTGCTGATGAACACGACCATCGCCGAGCAGACCGTCTTCCCCGACTCCAGCTGCTCTTTCCTCGACGAGGGCGAGGAACCCGCCGGCCCGTCGATGGGCGAATGGTATGTCGCCGCAGGCGGCACCGAACCACTCGACTCGACCTTCCCCAGTCGCGCCCTCTACGGCCGCTACCTCCGCGACTCCTACGACCGCATCCGCCGCAGTGCACCCGCGTACGTCGAGATCGTCGAGCACCTCACGAAGGCCGAATCCGTCATCGACCTGCCCGCCATGGACCTCCCAGACGCGGTGCCGGCTGCGTCCGGGACAGGTCCCGCTGGTGCCGGGAGCGCATCCGAGGCCGGGGATATCGCCGACCCGGCCGATCCGGCCGCCAGCCCCGGAAGGTCACGGGAATCGATCCCTCCCGAACAGCTCGTGCGCTGTCAGGACGGGACGACGATCATCGCCTCGGCCGTCGTTCTTGCCGTCGGTCATATCCCCAGCGCCCAGCCCGAGGAGCGCGCCCGCCTGGCCGCCTTCGCCGAGCGCAACGGCGGACTGTACCTGCCCCAGGGTCTGCCGGCAGAGACCCCCGTCGCCGAGGTGGCCCCCGGTGACCGTGTCATCGTCCGCGGTATGGGGCTCAACTACTTCGACCTGCAGACTCTGTTCACCCATGAACGCGGGGGCCGCTACGTCCCGAGCTCGACTTCCAAGGGCGAACTGCGCTACGAGCCCAGCGGCCTCGAACCGCACCTGGCCCTGGGCTCCCGCCGTGGGATCCCGTACCGCAGCAAACCGATCTGTGGGGAACACCCGAAGGCGGATTGGCCCCTGCGCTATTTCACCCGTGAGAACATCGCCCTGCTGGCCGGTCTCGACGACCTCGACGGCGACCGTTCCGCCGAGGCCCGGTTCAACGACCAGCTGTGGCCGCTCATCCTCGCCGATCTGCGCCTGGCCTACTATCACACGCTCTCCCAGGTCCGACCCGAGGCGTTCGCCGGGGACCCCGGACAGCTGCGCGAGGCCATCGCCGAGGCGGTCTCACGCCACCTGACCCGCCGCACCTGGCAGGAGACCCACCCGCAGGCGAACTCTGTCGGCCCACGTGCTGCTGCAAGTGCGACGTCCACCGAGGACGCGGCCCGCCAAGGACGTGTCACCCGCGAAGCGTTCGCGTGGTCGGAGATCGAAGAGGCACTCGTTCCCGATCCCGCCGATCATATGTCGCTGCACGAGCTGCTCAACCCGCTCGAGGGCGAGCTCTTCGTCAGCCGTGACCCCGGGGAGTCCGGTTCGCTGCATGAATGGATGCTCGGTTTCCTGCGCACCGACCTGCATGCCTCGCTGGCCGGTCCGACCGGCAGCCCGGAGAAGGCGCTGTTTCCGGTGTTGTGGCAATCTCGGCTGCTGCTCAAAGAGCTCATCGTCGCCGGCCACATCGACCGAGTGAGCATCGATATGGAGATCCTCGGCTGGTTCGAGGGCTTCGTCTCCGGCATCTGCGACGGCCCTCCCCCGCAGCGCATCGCCGAACTCCTCGCACTCGCCGAGGCCGGCGTCGTGACCTTCATCGGCCCCGACATGCGCATCGAAGAGAACCCGGCTGCCATCTCGGCAGGGGGCACCTCGGCAGGGGGCACCCCGGCAGGGGCCACCTCGGTGACTGAGGCGAACCCGGATATCTTCACGGTCACCTCGGCGCAGGCCGCCGGCCGGATCACCGGCAACGTCGTCATCGATGCGGCGTCGCCGACGAACTCGGTGTCCCGGGCCGCCGATGTCCTGCTGCACGGCATGCTCGAACGCGGACAGCTCACCGCCGCCCGTCTGACCTTGGACGACGGTCGGGAGAAGTTCCTCAACGGACTCGCCCTCACCCCGCGCCCCTACCGGACCATCGACGTCGAGGGTCAGGTCCATCCGCGCCGATTCGCACTGTCGATCCAGCTGTCCTCGCGGCAGTGGGGACTGGCGATCGCAGCGAACCCGGGAGTCAACGCGGCCACACTCAACGACTCTCACGCCGCCGCCGAAGCGATCCTCGACCTCCTCTGAGAGTGCGCCTCCCCTAACGGGATCCCCAACCGCGACGGTCTGTGCTCGCGACACCGCAGCTCCCGTCGTTTAAGCCGGAGCGCACTTGTGGAACGGTGCACCTATCGACAAGTGCGCTCCCGCTTGAACGAGGTCGAGGCCACCTCGCATTAGCCGTCGTTCAAGCGCCAGCGCAGTTATCGAACGGCGCATCTATCGACGAGTGCGCTCCGGCTTGAACGAGCGCATTAACGGTCGTCGCGCTCCGGATGCGGGTCGAAAAGGCCGTTGCGCTGCGGACAATGCGAAAGCGGCACACTCTGCGCTGAGCAGCCCAGTTCCGGAACTGGGCTGCTCAGCGCAGAGTGTGCCGCTTTGCGTTCGGGCGGCGCAGAACTGACCCGCGCGACGCCTTAAGCCATCTCGAGCGCGGCTTCGGGCTTCGTGGATCGGGCGCGGACGATCGCGAGCAGCGACATCACGACGCCGATGACCGCCCAGGCCAACAGCCCGCCGTACGCCGCACCTACACCGGAAGTGCCCGCCGCGATCGCTGCGAAGCCGTTCATCGACGGTGTCAGCGGCAGGATCGGAGCCACGAAGTCGAAGAACTGCGGCACCGCGCCGATCGTCCGCCCGGCCACGGCCAGGACCACAGCGATCACCGACAGGAATCTGCCCACACCGCCGAACCACGCCACGAGTGCGAAGTTGAGGATCATGAACACGATCGCGGAGACGAAGGTGAGCACCGCGATGTCGAAGCCTTGGATCGCATCGATGTCCATCACGCTCACCGCGAGGATCGAGAGCACGAGCGCCTGCAGCACACCGACGACGACGCCGGGCACCAATCCGCGCGCCCACACGGCGAACGAGGACTTCGTCGAGAGCAGGGTCGAGGCAGGGATCGGTTTGAGCACGGTGTAGGTGACGAGCCCGCCGACCCACAGCGCGAGCATGATCAGCAGCGCGATCGTCGAACCCTGCAGCACGTTCGTCAGACCGTCGGTGCTGGGTGCCTCGATGTTCGCCGAGGCGACCTTCGCCAGCCGATCACGTTCGGGAGCCGTGTAGGAGGGCACCTCATCGGCGCCGTCCTTGACCCCGTCGGCGAACTTGGTCACGCCCTTCGCGTACTTGCCGGTGCCCTCGTCGAGCTCATCGAGTCCCGAGGCCAGCTCCGAGGTTCCGGTTGCAGCCTCGGAGACGCCGTCGGTGTACTTGCCCACACCGGTGCTGTACTTGTCGAGTCCGTCGCTGAGCTGTCCGGCGCCGTCGGAGAGCTCGGACGAACCGTCGGCGACCTTCCCGATGCCCTGCGACAGGGCGGGCATGCCGTCGGCGAGCTGCTGGTTGCCGTCGGCGACGCCGGCGGCTCCCTTCCGCAGTCCCTTCGAGGCCTCGAGGAGCTTCGGAGCGTTCTTCGAGATGTCCTTCATCCCGTCGGCGAGGTCACCGAGGCCGTCCTCGAGTCCCTTGACGAACTTGCTCACCCCGTCGGAGAGCTCGCCCGCACCGTCGGCGAGGTCATCGGCGCCGCCGAGCAGCGAGGAGCCGTTCTGCTCCTGCTCGAGTCCGTCCACGGCTCCGTTGAGACCGCCCGAGGTGCCGTTGAGCAGTCCCTGCGCATAGGCCTGCTCGATGCCTTGACAGACCTCGTCGGGCGTGCCCGTCGGGCACATCTGCTTACGTGCCTGATCCGCCTCGTCCGAGGTCATGATGCCGGCGGCGACCAGCGCGTCAAGGTCCGGCTTCGACGCGGCGAGCTTGTCAGCACCGTCAGCCTTCTTCTTCAGCCCGTCGCGGTACTGGTGCAACCCGTCGGAGAGACCGGACGCCCCGTCGGAGACGCCCTTCGCGCCTTTCTCGAGCTTCTTGCCGCCCTTCGTGAGGTCACCGAGTCCGCCCTGATCCGAGTCACCGGAACCGGCGAACCCTTTGATGATCTGGTCGATCGACTTCGTGTACTGGTTGACGCCGTCGGAGAGTTCACCCGAACCGTCGGCGAGCTCCTGCGTGCTGTCGGGCAGCTTCGAAGTCTGCTTGTCGAGCTTGTTCAGGCCCCCGGACATCTGCGAGGCACCCTTCGACAGGTCCCCGGCTCCCTTCGACAGGTCGGCGGCACCGGACTTGAGTTCACCGCCGTTGTCGCCGAGCTGCTGCATGCCCTTCGACAGTTCGCCGGCGCCGCTGGCGGACTTGTCGGTGCCTTCCTTGAGACCCTTCGCGCCCTTGTCGAGTTCCCCGGCGGCGTCGCCGAGGTCCTTCATCTGGTCGCCCATCTTGTTGAAGCCGAGGTAGATGTTGTCGAGGTAGTTCTCGGTCATCTTCGTGTTGAAGGCGGTGCGGGCGACCTCGGCGACCGACCTGGAGATCTGCGTGTCCGTGGCCGGGGCGGTGCCGGAGACGTCGACGTCGATCTGCGTCTGCGTCGCCGATTTCGCGTCATCGACCGAGGTCACGGCGCGGGAGAAGCCTTCGGGGATGGTCAGCTTCGCAGCGTATGTGCCGTCGGAGAGTCCCTGCTTCGCGTCCTCCTCGTCGGTGATGACCCAGTGGATGTTGTTGTCCTCTTCGCCCACGAGCCCGCTGGTCAGCTGCCGGCCGATCGGCACGGTCTCACCGTCGACCTTCGCACCGTCGTCGTTGTTGACGATGGCGGCTTCGATGGTGTCGAGTCGATCCCCGCTCTTCCAGGTGGCGAGGATGAAACCGGCCGCCACGATGATGGGAATGAGGACGAGGCCGAGGATGGAGAGCCAGTTGACCGGCCGCTTCGAGTTCGCACGTTCGAGTCTCACGACTGCACGCCTTCCATGTTGGTGCTGCCGGCGGCGATGGTGCTCTCGCCGCCGTATTCGCTGTCAGTGTCGCCTCGCTCGTCGGGTCTGGCCTCGTCGAGGTCGAGGTGGAAATAGTTCGTTTCGGGGCTGAGGTTGCCCGCGACGTCCCCGTCGGGCAGTCCGAGGACGACGGTCGTTCCCGCGTCGACGAGTTCGGGCAGGAGGTCCTGCAGTTCGCGCGCGGATTCTGAGCCGAGGTTCTCCGCTCCGTCGATGACGAGCAGATCCGGCACCGAGGCGGCCAAGCGTGAGATCTCACGCGGGCTGACCGCCCGGTCGGCTCCCTCACCTGCCAGATCGAAGTAGGGGACCTGGCGGCGGACGCGCCCGGCGTGTTCGGGCAGAACGTTCTGGCCGATCTTCATCTCCCCGGCGCTCAGGCCGACGCGGCCGGAGACGGCCAGCAGCAGAGCCCGACGTGCCGCGCCGCTGGCGACGAGGATCTGACCGGGCAGCAGCGAGATGTCGACGCGGGCGAATCCGCGGGAGCCTGAGTAGACGCCGATGCCGCGACCGTAGACCCGGTAGTCGGAGTTCGGCTCCGGCCAGTCGCGCAGGGCCACCTCGTGGGCGAGTCCTTCGCCTTCGACGTCGAGGCGCGGCAGGATCCGATCGAGCCACTTCGGCAGCCACCAGGCCTTGTCGCCGAGCAGCTGCATGATCGCGGGCACCAGGGACATGCGCACGAGGAACGCGTCGACGAAGATGCCCGAGGCCAGGGCCAGGGCGATCGATTTGATGATCGGCTCACCGGCGGGCACGAAGGCCGCGAAGACGGAGAACATGATGATCGCCGCGGCCGAGACGACGCGGGCCGAGGAGGCGAAGCCGGCCTTGATGGCGCCCGTGGCCGAGGAGCCGTGGACGTAGGCCTCGCGCATTCCGGAGACGAGAAAGACCTCGTAGTCCATGGCCAGGCCGAAGAGGATGCCCATGACGATGATCGGCAGGAAGCTGATGACCGGTCCTGTCGAGTCGATGCCCAGGGGCGCGGCGAAGTATCCGTCGTGGAAGACGAGGACGACCGTGCCGAAGGAGGCGAAGACGGACAGGAGGAAGCCGCCGGTGGCCTTGATCGGCACCGCGATCGAGCGGAAGACCATCATGAGCAGGATGATCGAGAGTCCGACGACGAAGATGCCGAAGGGCAGCAGCGCCTTGCCCAGTTGGTCGGACACGTCGATCTGGATGGCGGTGGCGCCGGTGACGGCGGTGTCGAAGTCGTAGTCGTCTTCGATGTCCCGGCTGAGATCACGGAGCCGGTCGACGGTGTCGAGGGTTGCCGGATCGTCGGAGGCGGTGGTCGGGATGATCTGGAACAGGGCGGTCGTGGCGTCACGGTTCGGGGTGGCCATGATGACCTGCTCGACGCCCTTGACGTCCTCGATGCGCTTCTCGATCTTGTCGACGTCGTCGAGCGGGTCGTCGCTGGTCACGATCTGGCTCGTCATCACGAGCGGTCCGTTGAATCCGGGTCCGAAGTGCTTGTCGATGAGGTCATACGTCGTCCGCGCCGGGGTGCCCTGCTCCTGGTCGCCCGCCGTGGGCAGGGACAGCTGGAGCTGCGTGGCGGGGATCGCGAAGAGAGCGAGTCCGCCGACGATGACGACGATCGTCAGCAGCGGAATCTTCGTCACGACTTTGAGCCAGCCGGCGAAGAACCGGTTCATGATGGTCTTCGGGTAGGGCTCCCCCGCCTCGGCGCGGGCCTCGTCGGCGATCCGGGTGCGCGTGGCCGGATCGCTCACGACCGCCTTGGTGCCGGTGTTCGCGACGGTCGCCTGGGTGGAGGGATCCCCCGCCGAGGTGTCCGTGCGTGCGTTCGCCCGTTCCGTGGCCGCGGCGAAGGCCTCGCGGTAGCGCTTGGTCGGCTTCGGGGTGATCTTGGACTTCACGAGGCCGAGCAGGGCGGGAATCATCGTCAGGGAGATGAGCACGGCCACGGCCACCGAACCCGAGGCGCCGATGCCCATGATGGTGAGGAAGGGGATGCCGGCCAGGGAGAGGCCGAGCAGGGCGATCATCACGGTCATGCCGGCGAAGACGACGGCGGAACCGGCCGTGGCGACGGCGCGTCCGGTCGCCTCGATCGGGTCATGCCCTTCGGCGAGCAGGGCTCTGGTTCGGGAGACGATGAAGAGGGCGTAGTCGATGCCCACCGCCAGGCCCAACATCAGAGCCAACATGATCGACGAGGAGTTGATCGTCGCGAACGCCGTGGCACCGACGATGAGGAGGACGGAGATGCCGACGCCGATGAGCGCGGTGATCAGCGGCATGCCCGCGGCGCGGAAGGAGCCGAGGGTGAGCAGGAGGACGATGAAGGCGATGACCACGCCGACGCCTTCGACCCAGGAGATCTCGACACCGGTGATCTGGAAGAGTTCCCCGCCGCCTTCGACCTGAGCTCCGGGCAGGTCATCGCGCAGCGGGTCGAGTGCGTCGATGAGGTTGTCTCCGGCGTCCTCGCCGACCTCCTGCTGGGTGCCGTCGTATTGGACGGAGATCATCGCGGCCGACTCGTCCTTGCTGATGGCGCCCTTGACGAGGTCCGAGTAGGGAGAGGTCACGGTGTCGACGTGCGGCAGGTCCTCGAGCCGGTCGACCTCGTCTTCGATCGCATCCTTGTACTTCCCGTCCTCGACCGAGTCACCGTCGGCGGCGACGACGATCACCGAGGCGGAGACTCCGGACGCCTCGGGGAAGGTGGCCTTCATCGAGTCCAGGGCGGTCTGCGCCTCTGACCCCGGCAGGGTGAAGTCGTCGTCGAAGTCTTTGGCGAAGGCGGCGACTCCGGCACCGACGAGTGCGAAGATGATGAACCACGCAGCGATGAAGCGCCATGGCGTGCGGTACGCACGGCGGCCCAGGGCGTAGAGGAAAGTTGACACGAAAACCTCGATACAAAAGTGTATTGGATACAGTATTGTATTGTTGTTGAATCCTCACGTTCTATGCAAATGCATCCCAGGAATTGCGAGGATTCTCATGAGATGTTCAGCCGCACCGACCACCTTCAGGACCCACGCCGCGACATGACGATGAACACAGACGAGCTCAGTCCTCGCCGCAGGCAGACCCGCGCGACGCTCGTGCAGGCGGGCATCGACGTCTTCGCCGTGCGCGGCATCGACGGCGCCTCGATCGAGGAGATCTGCGAGGCCGGCGGACTGACCCGCGGTGCCTTCTACTCGAACTTCTCCAGCCGCGACGATCTGGTGCTCGTGATCGTCGAGATGCGGATCTCGGAGAATCTCGACCGACTCGATGAGACGATCCAGCGATGGACCCAGCGCCTGGCCGCCACAGAGGCGCCGGAGGTCAGGGAGCTGATGACGACGTTCATCGACGACGTCTTCAACGAGAAGAAGCAGACGGTGGCCGAGACGATCGCCGAGCAGGAGATCGAGCTCTACTGCCTCCGGGTCCCCGAGCTCTATGCCCGCTACGTCGAACTCAACGCCTCTCAGCTCGATCGGCTGGCATCCCTGGTGACCACGGCTCTCGACGTCGCGGGAGCCTCGCCGAGGCAGCCGTTGCCGGACTTCCTCACGGTCATCATCTCCGTGTTCAACAGGATCGCGCTCACGGCTGCTGCCGGGCGGCCGATGCACGAGCATGTCGACATCGACCCGAGCCTCATCGTCGAGGTCCTCCTCCACCTCATCGACTTCGCCCCCTGTGAGCCGGACTGAGGTTCAGCCCCTGCGAAGCGGACTGAGGTTCAGCCCCTGCGAAGCGGACTGACTGCTGTGGCCTGAGGCACTAAGGTGGAGGCTGTGAATGAACTCCAGCGCGAATACTCTGCCTTCATCAACAATATGGACGTCCGCCTCGGCGCGTTCGTCCTTGCCGATCTGCCCGAGACCTTCGAGAAGGAGGACGGGGAGACGGTGAAGTTCCCGAAGGACTTCGGCGCGAAGTCCCTGCCGATGCTCGAGCTCTTCGTGCTTTCGAAGTTCCCTGACACGGAGACGATTCTCAAGGCCGAGAACCGACGTTTCTTCGAGGGGCTCATCCGCTACCTCGGCGAGACCTATCTGCGTGCGGTCGGCGGGGTCTGGGATCACGACGAGACGACGGGCAACGGCATGCCGTTCATCCGTCCCGACACTGCGGACGGTCCGGCCGCCGGTGAGCCGATCCCACTCGTGGCGATCGCGCTGACCGCCGTCGATCAGCGCAGCGCCGAGGTGTTCACCGCGCTCCTCGACAAGGCCAGGGAGCAGCTCGGCGGCGACGGTTCGCCGCGACGTCAGTGCACGGGCCTGTCGCTGGGCACGCTCACAGCGGAGAATTCGAGTACGGAGGAGGTCGAGTTCCTCACCCGCTTCATCGGCACCGTCGAGCCGGGCATCGCCGCGTGGACGCAGGAGCAGGCCGATCCCGCCTCATGGGGCTTCGATCGGGAGAGCCTGGCCCGGCTGGGCAAGCAGGTCGCGGTCCGCTACGACTCGCGCGAGGACATGATGACCGAGGAGGAGACCCCGTTCATCGCCGGTGCGATGCGCTTCATCGGCGAGACAGTGCGGCGGATCGGCTTCGGTCAGTGGCGCTACGGCACCGACCTCGAACGCGATGATCCGCGGCAGAAGCAGCCCTATATCCGCTTCGTCATCGGCGATCAGAACCTCGACCTCGTGCCGTGGCGACTCATCCAAGCCGCCCTGGAGGACGGGAATGCGATCGCCTCGGCGCTCGACGCCGTCATCGAGATGCGGGAGCAGGAAGCCACCGAGGCGGCTGCGAGCGCAGATGGTTCGGAAGGCTCCGCGGGCTCCGAAGGCTCAAAGGGCGCTGCAGACTCGGACGAGGACTGAGTCGCTCGGATCTGAAAACGACACGGGAGAATCCGTGTCGGGTGGTTCTCGTCAGAGCTGGAAGCTGCGGTTGCCGTGCAGACCCTCGGCCGGCGACCCGGGCGCGAGTTCGATCTGTCTGCGCGCCGGGTCGATGCGGACGGTCACGAGCGTCGCCGAACGGTTGCCATAGGTGGCCCCGGGATCAGGAGTGCAGCACACGGGCGCCTCTCCCGGCTCGGTGGTCAGCAGTGTCGTGAGATCGCCGACGGTCACGGGCTGCGCCGTGTCGGCGCGTTCAGCCGCCGCGGCCGATGACGTTCCAGTCGGACCCGCACCACTGTCACGCACCTCGAGCCGTGCCGTCTCGAAGCGGGCCACCGCCTCGGCGAGGTGCCGATAGCGGTCCTGCGACGTCGAGTCCGCTCGCAGTTCGAGCGCCCCGTCGAGCAGATCCGGGTGGAGGAAATGGTTCGTGTGAATGAGGAATCCACTGTCACCGCCGGCCAGATCCCCACGATCCGCGCCGACCCCACCGTTCCCATCGCTGCCCATCCGGCGTTCGCGTTTGCGGTCACCGGCGATCTCGACTTGGACGGCCGCCTCGGCGGTGATGACCGTGATGATCGACGAGGACGAGGTCGGCGCCGAATGGATGATCTCGAGCGCCTCGGCGAGGGTGTCGGCTTCGGACAGCACGCGGTCCAGGATCGCGTGGACGGGCACTCCCCCGGGACCGTCGGCGGTGTGCTTGAGGATGTTGAGCAGGACTCCGACGCCTGACTCGTTGAGGCCGATCTTGCCGAGCATCCCGAATTCGGCGATGCCGACATGGCGGCGCTGACCTGGTACGGCACCGACGTCGTTGATATGCCACAGGGTGGAGAAGTCGGCCGCCCAGTCCCAGTTCTGCGCGGCCACCGAGGCGCCGGGTCGCGTGTAGCTCACGGTCGAGCATTCGGTCGGGGCTGCGGCCGCCTGGGTCATGATCTCGGTGCGGGAGATGATCTCCATGAGCTCGGCGACTTCGATGCCCGCACCCTCGGCCACGGCCGCGATCTCCTCGGCGGCGGTCGGCGACCACGCCTGCAGACGTTCGAGGCTCGACGTCGCAGCTGCGCGGACGGCCGCCTCGGCGATATTCAGATGGGCGAAGTACCGGCGATAGGCGGCCAGGGTGGACGCGATCCCGGTGCGCAGCTCGGCCCCGCGCCGGCGGCCGCGCTCATGGTGATCGGAGGCGCGGACGGCGAAGGTCACCGGCCGGACTTCGGCGGCGGGGACGAATTCGGTGCTCATGTCGACTCCTTCGTCTCGGTTCCTGCCGACTCTAGTTCACTTCTCGCCGGGTCACGATCGCTATCCGACAGTCGGCTCATTTCTCGCCGACCAGGGATCCCACGCCGAGGTCGATGCCGAGGTAGTGCATGTGCGCGGCGGTCTCGGCGAGGGCGGCGAAGAGGTTGAAGTTGTGGAGGCTGTCGAATCCGCGCGACCAGTGCAGGCCCTGGGCGATCGAGTAGACGCTGTGATCGTCGGTGGCGTCCATGCGGGCGCGGATCTCGTCGAGGCGTTCGTGGTGGTGTTCGACGAGTTCGACCTTGCGGTCGTGGAGGCCGGTGAAGCGGAAGCCGTGGGCGGGCAGCACCGCGACATTCGCGTCGAGTTGGGCCAGCTTCTCGAGTGAGCGCAGATAGTCGCCGAGGCTGTGCGTGATCGCGCCGGAATCGAGGCCGATGTTCGGTGTGATCGTCGGCAGCACATGATCGCCGGAGAACAGCAGATCGTCATCGGCCCGGACGAAGGTCGAATGCCCGTATGTGTGCCCGGGCGTCCACATGGCTGTGATCGTTCCGTCGTCCAGCGGCAGTTCGGTGCCGTCGTCGAGGACGTGGATCGTCTCCGGCAGCCGGCTCATCGCCTGCCGGTAGAGGCTCATCGGGTCGGTCGCTTCCCCCGCCTCGGCGGACTTTCCCGTTTTGGCAGATCTTCCCGCTTTGGACGAGCCGACCTGCAGGCTTTCGACTTCGGCCCACCGGTCTTCGGGGACCCCGTAGGCGCGGGCGATGTTGAGGTTCGGGTCGACTCCGGTGCCCATGTCGACGGCGTTGGTGTAGAACCGTTTGATCGAGCGCAGGTCCTCGCCGTGCATGGCGACCCACGCGTCCGGATTCTCGGCCAATAGGGCGGGGACGAGCCCGATGTGGTCACGGTGGTAGTGCGTGATCGCGATTCCGTGGATGTCGGCGACCGTGAAACCCAGATCGGCCAGCGCCGAGGTGAGCGCCCGGTACTGGTTCTTCCCGTCCCAGCCCGGGTCGATGAGGACGACGCCGGAGCCGTCGGCGATGGCGTAGCAGTAGGTGTAGACCAGCGGGTTGTTCGGGATCGGGACCGGAACGGCCCAGACTCCCTCGGCGACCCTTTCGACCGGGGGCAGGACCCGGTCCTTCCACGCCGCCGACTGCTCCGCGCTGAGCGATTCGATCGCCATACGTCTCTCACACCTCTCTGTGGGGCCACATGTCCTTTGAGTGCAATCTACTCCGTTTCGGCTCATTACTGAAAGGTCATTCGATCTGCGGGCAGAGGTGGGCGACGCTCGGGCCCGGCGGCGTGGGCGCCGGCGGTGAGGGGCCACCTCGGCGGGCGGGGGAGCCTTGTTGGGTGGGCATCGGAACTGCAGGCCACCTCGGCGGGGAATGTCTCCGCTCATCCCCGCGAAGGCAACTGATTTCGTCATCGGTGCTTTTTGAAATCGTCGCCGCCACCTACTGAAATCGTCATTCCTGACAGGTCGACCTACTAATTGATCTCAAATTCAACGAAAGAACTTTCGTTTTCCGCAGTCGAAGGACTAAAGTTATGACGCACATCACCGTCGGGCCGATGATGCATAGTGCACCCCGCACTTGCACGGCCCGGCGGGCGGCACGACTCATTGGGGAGGATTGATATGGCGGCTTCCGGTTCATTGAAGCGCAACCTCGGGCTGTGGTCCATCGTCGGACTCGGACTCGGGTACATGACACCGACCGTGGTCTTCGATACGTTCGGCATCGTTTCGGAGCAGACGGACGGCGCGGTTCCGGCCGCCTACCTCGTCGCTCTCATCGTCATGATCTTCACGGCATTCAGCTACGGCAAGATGGTCAAGATCTTCCCGACCGCGGGATCGGCCTACACCTATACGCGTGAGACCATGTCGCCGGCGCTCGGCTTCCTCGTCGGCTGGACATCGCTCATGGACTATCTGCTGCTGCCGATGGTCAACTGCCTCATCATCCGCCTCTACATGGAATCGATGGTCCCCGATGCGCCGCCGTGGGTCTGGGTCGTCGTCTACACGATCGTGATGACCGGGATCGTGCTGTCCTCGATGCGGGGGACGGCGAACCTCAACGGCGTCCTCCTCATCTTCGCCGTCATCTTGGTCGCCACGTTCTGCGTCCTCGCCATCGGCCAGCTCAACGCCGGCGAAGGAGCGGGCCTCATCATCAGCGCCGATCCGTTCATCCACGAGGGCGTTCACCTCGGCGCGGTGCTCACCGGCGCCACCGTGGTCTGCTTCTCGTTCATCGGCTTCGACGCCGTGACGATGTACACGAACGAGGCCAAGCATGTCAGCCTCATGCCCAAGGCGATCATGCTCACCGTGCTCGCCGGCGGCCTCATCTTCCTCGTCGCCGGGTACTTCGCGCAGCTGCTCTTCCCCGACAATTCGCAGTTCACCATCGTCGACGACCCCCTGCCGGAGATCGGCATGCTCACCGGCGGTCACATCTTCCAGCTCTTCTTCGTCGCCGCCGCCTTCGCCGCCACCGCCGCCTCGGGGCTCGCCTCCCACGCTTCGGTCTCCCGCATGCTGCTGGTGATGGGACGCAACGGCGTGCTGCCGCGCAGGGCCTTCGGCTACATCAACCCGAAGACGCACACTCCGGTGTTCAACATCGTGCTCGTCGGCGCCGTGTGCCTGCTCGCGATGTCCTTCAGCCTTGAGCTCATCTCGGCGCTCATCAACTTCGGTGCGCTCATCGCCTTCACCTTCGTCAACCTCACGGTCATCGCCCACTACGCGTTCCGGACCCGGCAGGTCGTCGACTTCAAGACGACGTTCAACTACGTGATCATGCCCGCGATCGGTGCGATCCTCACCGGCGTGCTGTGGGCGAGCCTGCATAAGACTGCGCTCGTCGGCGGCATCATCTGGCTGGCCATCGGCATCATCTACCTGGCCGTGATGACCCGCGGCTTCCGTCGTTCGGTGCGCAGCTTCGACGACCCCGAGGCCGACGCCGAGATGTCCGAACCCGAGGCGCCCGTCGAGGGCTGAGGTTGGTGTTCGCCACCGGACTCGTTCAAGGGTTGGCGCGGGCTGAAGCCGGTGCGGGCGCGCGGGCGGGCGCACCGCCGACTGACTCCGGCATCGGCCTCGTTCAAGAGCCGGCGCGGCCGAACGCCTGCCACCGGCCTCGTTCAAGGGCGAGCGCACTTGTCGAAAGGCCCTCGGGTCGACAGATGAGCTGGCCCTTGAACGAGCGGTGTTGGAAGCGATTGCGTGTGCCGCTAGGGTGCCAGACGCGACCTCGAATGTGACCAGATCACCGTCGTCCGCCCTCACTCTGACAACGAAAACGCCCCGAGCTCCGCGTATATCAGCGGAACTCGGGGCCTCTCATGTGGCGGAAGCGGTGGGATTCGAACCCACGGTGCGGGGTTGCCGCACAACGGTTTTCAAGACCGTCTCCTTCGGCCGCTCGGACACGCTTCCATCGGTTCACTCTCGGTCGGCACACTCGTGACGACTGGATCGAGACGAACCCGGCCTGCCCGGCGCAGAGCCGAGCCACCATAGTTTCTCACAACCGCATCGGCATCTGCCAATCGCTGGCACCGGCCGCGGATCGGCTCAGTTCTTCTTGCGCTTCTTCTCGATTCGGTTGCGCTTGCGCTCGGTTCCCAAGAGTTCGTCGAAGACCGAACCTGTCGACGAGCCTTCGTTCTGTTCCGACTGCCCGGCGGACTTGTCGACGCCCTTGCCGGACCCTTCGTCATCGTGTGAGCGTTCGCTCCACGTCTTGCCGAGCTTGGGCGCGGACTTCGGCTTGGCCGGCTGCACGTAGTGACCGTTGCTGTCGGCATCCTCGGAGGTGGCGCCGCGGGCAGCGAAGGTTGCGGGCACGCGCTGGACCGGGATCTCCTCCTCCGCATCGTCGGCGAATTCGTCGTCGTCCTCCGGCGGAACCACGGTCGAGTCCTCGACGTCGTCGATCCCTGGATCCGCGGTGGCGTCGACGGTGTTCTCGGCGGTATCCGCGACCGGGGCAGGTTCCGCCTCGGCGTCCGCATCCGCGGCACCGTCCACGTCATTGCCTATCGTCGCGGCGGTGGAATCGGTCGCAGTGTCATCCGCCTCGGCGGCCGCAGCGTCCGGAACGAAATCATCCGCGTCAGCCTCGGCATCGTCAGACTCATCGCCACTCGAGTGTGCGATCGCGGCGGCGACAGTTCCAGCCGTTCCGCGCGGTGCTGCGGCGACGGACTCCGAATCGGCGGCTGTGGTCTCGTCGGCGGCTGCCGCCGTGGCGAACGCGTCGCTCGACTCAGCCTCGGCGGACGGACCCTCCGAACGATCCGCACCCTCGCTGCCCGAACCTGCGGCAGCAGCGGAGACGGCAACAGCGGAGTCGGCAGCGCGGGAGCCCTCGGGAGCGTTGGAATCATCGGCCGACGCGGCAGCCTCCTCGGCGCGGGCGGGCTTGCCCTTGAGCACGAGAGTGAGCGTGGCCAACGGCACGGACAGCCAGTTCGGGCGGTTGCGCAGCTCGGTGACGACCTCGACGAGGAGGCGGTCGACGAGCGCGGCTCGCAGCACCGGATCGCCCAGGCCCACGGATTCGCCGCGAGCACGCGAGTACCCGGACAGCAGCGAGTTCTGCACCTGCGAGGCCCAGAGGTACTCGGGCGAATCGAAGATCGCGCGCAGCGCCGACGGGTCGTTGCCGAAGCCGTTGACAACCAAAGAACCATCTTCGGAGTCGAGCGCTTCGGTGCGCTGCAGGCGGGCGAACCCGGCCGCGTAGTCGATGCTGCGCAGCAGGGCCACAAGATCGAGTGCGACCGGCTTCGGATCGGAATTCGTCGAGTCCGTGAACTTCACGACCGAATACCCGTCCGACGGCGAGCTGACGACGTGGTCGAGGGTGAGTTCGCCGTGGATCTTCTGCAGAGTGCCGATGGTCTCGAGCCCCTGCACCTTCGCCCGGTGGGCACGCAGTTCCGGGACCAGCGAATCCAGTGCCAGCGGCGCCCGGCCCAGTGCCCAGTCGATGCGTTCGATCCACTTGGCGACCAGCTGCTTCGTCGGTTCACCGCTGCCTTCGACGACGCCGAACTCGGCGGCCATGTCCGTGTGGAGTTCACCGATGCGCCGACCCATCTCGGCGGCATGGGCGTTGTACGCCCCGATCGACCCGGAATCCACGGCGCACACGGTGTCCACAGCCTCCCGCCATGCGGGTTCGGCCTCGACGTCGACGTAGGAGAGCAGCGCCATCGGCGCCTCCATCTCCTGGACCTCGAACATGTCGTACCAGCGGCCCGAACCCCAACCGATGACCTCGGGCACGCTGCGCGAACCCGCCTCGGTGAGCAGGACCGGGATCGTCAGCGACGACGGCATCCCGTTCTCGAGCACCCGGAAGAAGGAGAGCTCCATCGGCTCGTATTCGTCGTGGATGACGACGGTGGACTTGTGCTGACCCGAGTCCGAGACCTCGATCGGACGGATCTCGACGGGCAACTCTTCGGTCTCCCCCACCGCGAGGTCCGATTTCGACGGCTTCGGTGGGGCCGCCTCGGCGGGGGTGGCATTCGTTCCGTTCGCCGAGGCGGCCGCACCGTTCGCGGTCACCGGGAAGGGCATCGGCGCCCGGTCCCTGGCCTCGGTCTTCTCCTGGCTGTGGCGCAGGGACTCGGTGGACAGCTGCCCGCCGTCGAAGACCTTCCGCTTCGTGATGGCGTCGGCCATGAGGTTGACGAACACGGGATCGGCGGCGCCATCGTAGACGTGGACGGGACCGAGCGCGAGATCGTCGACGCGGCCGATGAGGGCGTGGCGCAGATGGATGTCTTCAGTGCCGCGCAGGGTCAGTGGGATGTTGAGGCGGCGCAGCGTCGCGCCGTCGCCGACGGAGATCACGGTCACGAGACCGACGAAGCCGCCGAGCTCTTCAGCGGTGTAGGTGAACGCGCGGGCCACCGACATCGGGGTGATGTCGGGATCGGTCCCGAAATCTGCCGCGAGCTTGGGAAACCACGGCTGACGAGGTATCCAGCTGGCTAACAGTTGTTCGAGCTCACTGCTGATGGCCATGACGTCTCCTAGAAGGGATTACGGGCATCCTCCATCCAATCATGATAGGGCGTATTCGCGGTTCAGGGCGCACCCGAAACCCGGAAGTCCACAGCGGATTCGGGGTTCGGCGGGGTGCGGCGGGGCGGTGCGGGCGGACGTGAGGGGTGAGCATGGGAGCGCTGGATGCGTGCGCGGGACGGGTTCAGGGCGTCCTTATGTCGATACGAGTTGCCAAATGGCAAGACAGAGGGCGCACAATAGTCTGGTGGTTGAAACAGACATGACATCCCAGAAGCTCACACTCGCCGACGAGGTCGAAGCGGCCGCGTCGCGAATTTCCGAATCCGTCATCCTGTCTCCACTCCAGATCTGCGAGCGGCTGACGGCCGCGACCGGTTCGACGATCTACCTCAAGCGCGAGGACCTGCAGATGGTGCGGTCCTACAAGATCCGCGGAGCGTTCAACTTCATGCTCCAGCTCGACGCGGACGAACGGGCGCGTGGTGTCGTGTGCGCCTCGGCGGGCAACCACGCGCAGGGCTTCGCCCGCGCCTGCAAGGAACTGGGCATCCAGGGCACGATCTTCGTGCCCAAGACGACGCCGAAGCAGAAGATCGAACGCGTGCGCCATTTCGGCGGTGAGCAGGTGACCATCGAGATCGCCGGCTCCACCTATGACGACGCCTCGGCGCTGGCCTACCGCTTCGCCGACCGCAATGACGCCCTGCTGGTCTCGGCGTTCGACGACCGCCGCACCATCGCCGGTCAGGGCACCGTCGCCGCCGAGATCCACGCGCAGCTCGAGACCGATCCCGACTACATCATCGTGCCCGTCGGCGGCGGTGGAGTCCTCGCCGGAATCGCCTCGTACGCGGCCGAGCGTATGCCGCACACGAAGGTCATCGGCGCCGAACCGGCCGGGGCCGCCTCGATGATCGCGGCCCTGAAGACCGGCCACCCGGTGACCCTGGAGAACATCGACCGCTTCGCCGACGGCACCGCCGTCAAACGCGCAGGCGGACTGACCTTCGAGGTCGTGTCCGAACTCGGGCTCGATGTCCGGCCCGTCGCCGAGGGTGCCGTGGCCACCGAGATGCTCGACATGTACCAGGTCGACGGCATCATCGCCGAACCCTCCGGCGCCCTGGCCTCGGCGGGAATCGGCGGCCCCGACTCCGGCAAGCCGATCACGATCGAGCCCGGGTCGACCGTGGTGTGCCTGGTCTCCGGGGGCAACAACGACATCTCCCGCTACCCCGAGATCCTCGAACGCTCACTCGTCCACGAGGGCCTCAAGCACTACTTCATCGTCGACTTCCCGCAGGAGCCCGGCGCCCTGCGCCGCTTCCTCAACGAAGTGCTCGGCCCCGAGGACGACATCGCGATGTTCGAGTACGTCAAACGCTCCGACCGCGAGACCGGACCGGCCTTCGTCGGCATCCAGCTCGGCTACGCCGAGGATCTGCCGAATCTGCTCGAACGCATGGAAGCCTCGAACATCGAGGTCGAGCGCGTGCATCAGAACTCGCCGATGTTCCGGTTGTTCGCCTGAGGGCGGGCCCGGCGGCCAAACGTAGGTCACTATCGGACCCTTCTGGGCTCCAGAACTGTCCGATAGTGACCTACGTTTGAGTTGCGGTGTCCGATTGCGACCTAGGTTTGGACAGAAGTGCCCTGTGCCGCTGCCCAGACGTCTCGCGCACCACTGCCCAGACACCCCTGCCCCGCCTCGGCGCCACCCACTACAGTGGGGGCATGCGCGCTATCACGATCTCCTCCCCCGGTGACCCCGAGGTTCTGCAGGTCACCGACGAGCCGACACCCGACATCGCCGCCGACGAGGTGCTCGTCCGCGTCCATGCCGCCGGAGTCAATAGAGCCGATCTGCTCCAGCGCCGAGGCTTCTACGACCCTCCGCCCGGAGCGACGACGATCCCCGGCCTCGAGATCTCCGGCACGATCGTCAGCCTCGGCGCCGAGGTCACCGGCTGGTCCGTCGGCGACCGTGTCGCCGCCCTCCTCTCCGGCGGCGGCTACGCCGAGTTCGTCCCCGTCCCCGCAGGTCAGCTCCTTCCCGTCCCCGACAGCTTCGACCTCACCGAGGCGGCCGCGCTGCCCGAGGTGCTCTCGACCGTATGGTCGAACATCGTCGGTCGCGGGCACGTGGGGGCCGGCGAATGGCTGCTCGTCCACGGCGGCGGTTCCGGGATCGGCACGGCCGCGATCCAGATCGCGAACCACCTCGGCGTGAAGATCGTCGTCACCGTCGGGTCCGAGCGCAAGGCCGAGTTCTGCCGCGAACTCGGCGCCGATGCCGTCATCAACTACCGCGACGAGGACTTCGTCGAACGCGTCCACGAGATCTGCACCCACGAGGACGGGACGACCGGAGCCGATGTCATCCTCGACATCATCGGCGCGAAGTACCTCGAACGCAATATCAAGGCACTGAACACCGACGGCCGGCTGGTCATCATCGGCATGCAGGGCGGGACGAAGACCGAGATCAACCTCGGCTGGCTCATGCAGCCGCGCAAGTCCGTGTCCGCGACGACCCTGCGGGCGCGGCCGAAGGAGCAGAAGATCGCCATCGTCGCCGAGGTGGCCGACCGGCTGTGGTCGGGCGTGATCAACGGTGACATCCGCCCGATCATCCACGATACCGTGCCGCTGTCCGAGGCCGCCAGAGCTCATCAGATGCTCGAGGACGGGGCGAACATCGGCAAGGTTCTGCTCATCGTCGATGAGGAAGGTGACAAGGGATGACCGAGAACCCCGAGGACGGTGCAGCGAACCCCGAACGCAGCACCGCGGATGCGGAGTCGGCAGGCACACCCGAGTCCGACCTGACCAGGACCGAGACCGCCCGAGCCGAGACCGACCGCGCCGAGAAGGATGAGGCCGATGTGTCGTCGCCGGCGAAGGTGATGCGCATCGGCACCATGGTCAAGCAGCTGCTCGAGGAGGTCCGCAGCACGGACCTCGACGAGAAGGGTCGGCAACGACTCGCGGATATCCACCGCCGGTCCATCGAGGAACTCGAGGACGGACTGTCGAAGGACCTCATCGACGAGCTCGAACGTCTCGATCTTCCCTTCGACTCCGCCGACGGCCCGCCCACGACCTCGGAGCTGCGCATCGCTCAAGCCCAGCTCGTCGGCTGGCTCGAAGGCCTCTTCCACGGCATCCAGACCGCGATCATGGCCCAGCAGGCGATGGCTCAGCAGGCCACCGGACGCGGTCAGCTGCCGCCGGGCATGGTCGCACCGGGGATGACTCCGCCCGGCTCTGCGGCAGAAGGACCCGAGAAGCAGGAATCGGAGCAGGGCGACCGCAGCACCGGCAACTATCTGTGAAGGGCTTCCTCGCCAGATTCACCAAGGCGGGCCGGTCGCAGCAGGTCAGCGATGACGACCGCTTCGGCACCGGTCTGTGGCGGCACAACCGCGACCGCTTCCTCCGCGCAGTCGATCGTTATTACACGACTGCCCTCGCACTCCACGAGGCTCGGAACCCCGGTGACATTCCCCAGCCCGGCCCCACCTCGGCGGTGGAGGATCCGAACCCGACCGATGACGGGAACGGCGGAGCCGCCTCGGCGCAGGAAGAAGGGAACGGCGCATCCACGGACCCGATCGATGTCATCGTCGACGGCACCCACCGGCTCAACGCGCTCGTGCCCGTCGTCGACGACATCACCGCGGGCCTGCACGCGGCACACCCGGTGTCGGGCCAGATCGTTCCCGGCCCGGTCCGGCGCGCCGTCGGCGACGCTCCGGAACTGCTGACGAAAGCCTCATCGAAGGTCGCCGAGGCGGTGCTGGCCGCATCGATGGCCCGCACCGAGGCACCGGCCGGGAAGCCGATCGACTCGAGCGCACGCGCGACCGAGCGGTTCATCTCCGATGCCGCGGACCTGTTGGAGCGGGCGCGGGCGGAACTCGCTAGGCTGGAGCGATCATGACTGTGACCATCGGACCGGACCGTCTGCCTCCTGACGACTTCGAACTCGGCCTCGTGGCCAGCGACATCGACGGCACTCTGCTGCTGAACTGGAAGCCGATCTCCACAGCGACGATCGATGCGATCCACCGCTGCCAGGACGCGGGCATCCCCTTCGTCCTCGTCACCGGCCGGCCCATCCGCTGGCTCGCCCCGATCGCCGAGCAGATCCCGGATCTCGGTCGGGTCGTCTGCCTCAACGGCGCCGTCGTCTACGACATCGCTGCGCAGTCCGTCGTCGACGCCCATACCATCGATGCCGAGACGATCGGGGAGATCACCTCGGCGATCAGGGCTGCTCACCCCGAGGCCGGATTCGCCTATGAGACGCTCACCGGGGGATTCATCGACCGGGAATTCGCCAACCGCCGATCGCGCGAGGCCCGCGTCATCGATGACGTCACCGAGTTGCGCGGCCAACAGGTCGTCAAGGTGCTCGTGCGGCTGGGCACGAGCGATTCGCAGGCCATGCACGACCTCGTCGACCCGCTCGTCGAGGACACCTGCCACGCCTCGTTCTCCGAACCGGACAACGGGCTCGTCGAACTCGCACCGGCCGGGATCACGAAGGCGAAGACGCTTGAGGACCTGTGCGATCACCTCGGCGTGGCACGGTCGCAGGTGATGGCGTTCGGGGATATGCCCAACGACATCGAGATGCTCTCGTGGGCCGGACATGGAGTGGCGATGGGCAATGCGCTGGGCTCGGTGAAGAAGATCGCCGCGGCCGTCACCGAGGAGGTCGACGAAGACGGCGTCGCCCGGTACCTCAACGCGGTCCTAGACACCCACACCCACCAAACCCCTTAATTGCTACCTGACGGCGGCCCAGCAACCTTGCGCCAGGTTGCTGGGCCGCCGTCGGGTAGCAAATGAGCAGATCAGGGGCGGGTGTTGGTGGAGCCTTCCACGTCGAGGAGGGACTCGTCTAAGTCGAAGTAGTCGACCAACGCAACGGCCAGGCCGTCATCGTCGACCGGGTCGGTGACCACGGAGGCCAGCACCTTGAGTTCGTCCTTCGCCTGACCCATGACGATCGCGTGTTCGGCCCATTCGATCATCTCGATGTCGTTGAGTCCGTCGCCGGCTCCGACGGTGTGCGCGTGGTCCACCCCGAGTTCGGTGGCCACGAGCGAGAGACCGCTGGCCTTCGAGATCCCGTCGGGGGCGATGTCGAGCCAGTTGCTCCAGCCCACGGAATAACTGACCTCATGGAGACCGAGCGAATCGACGGCGGCGGCGAACTCCTCAGCCGTGCCGTTGACCTCGCGCATGACGATGCGGGTGGCCTGTTTGGTCAGCAGCTCGTCGAAGTCGACGATGTCGAGGGTGTCCGATTCGGCGAGCTCCCCGGCCGGGAACGCTCCCGATGCCCACCGGTGCAGGTCCGGGTCCTCGACGAGGAAGAGCGCGTTCGGCAGCGCCTCGTGCATCTTCTCCAGCGCATCCCGCGGGTCGAAGGAGACTACATGGTGCATCTCCCACCCCAGCGGCAGGTCGGGGTCGAGGCGGACGACGACGGAGCCGTTCGAACACACGACGAAGCCGCGCTTGAGCCCGAGGGCATGAACGACCTCGAGCGCACCCGGCAGAGCACGGCCGGTGGAGATGACGAGATGGTGTCCCTCCGCGGCGAGCCGATCGAGCACGAGCCTCACCGCCTCGGACAGGGATCCGTCGTAGCCGACGATCGTGCCGTCGACGTCGAGTGCGATGAGGTGCGGGGCCAATGTGTCTCCCAACGTGGATGTGCGGTGTCCGTCTCGGTGAGCCTGCGTGCTCGACGTGCGCCCTGTGCTGCAGACCCGGTGCCGGGCGCTCAGCGGCTGACGCTCAGTAGCGCGGGCCCTCCGGTCCCTGTGCGGTCATTCCGCCGAGGTAGGGCCGCAGTGCCGCAGGCACCGTGACCGAGCCGTCCGCCTGCTGGTGGTTCTCCAGGATCGGCACGAGCCAACGGGTGTTGGCCATGGTGCCGTTGAGGGTGGCGACCGGGCGGGTCGCTCCGTCGTGGCGCTCGCGGATCTGCAGGCGGCGAGCCTGGAACGTCGTGCAGTTCGACGTCGAGGTCAGCTCCCGGTATGTTCCCTGCGTCGGCACCCAGGCCTCGCAGTCGAACTTCCGCGCAGCCGAATCGCCGAGGTCGCCCGCCGCGGTGTCGATGACCCTGTAGGGCAGTTCGCACAGACCGAGCATCTTCTCCTGCAGGCTCAGCATCCGCTCGTGTTCGGCCTCGGCGTCTTCGACCTCGACGTAGGCGAACATCTCAACCTTCTGGAACTGGTGGACGCGGATGATGCCGCGAGTGTCCTTGCCGTAGGAACCGGCCTCGCGGCGGTAGCACGAGGAGATGCCGGCGTAGCGCAGCGGCCCGTCGGTCAGGTCGATGATCTCGTCCATGTGGTACCCGGCCAGGGGCACCTCTGAGGTGCCGACGAGGAACAGATCGTCGGCTTCGAGGCGGTAGACCTCATCGGCGTGCTCGCCGAGGAACCCGGTGCCGCGCATGACCTCGGGGCGGACGAGCGTCGGGGTGATGGTCGGGTTGAACCCGGCCTCCTCGGCGACATCGCGAGCGAGGTTGAGCAGGGCCATCTCGAGCTTCGCACCGAAGCCGGTGAGGTAGTGGAAACGCGATCCGGAGACCTTCGTGCCGCGGGTGGTGTCGATGGCTTTGAGCTTCTCGCCGATCTCGAGGTGATCGAGCGGCTCGAACCCGTCGACGGTGAAATCACGGGGCTCGCCTATGGTCTTCAGGGTCACGAAGTTCTCTTCGCCGCCTGCGGGGATGCCGTCGACGATGAGGTTCGGGACCTTGGACACGAGCTGGTCGAAGGCGAAGCTCGCCTCCTCGGATTCGGCCGACAGCGATTTCACGGTCTCGGACTTCTGCTTGCCCTCGGCGATGAGTGCGGGCTTGTCCTCTTTGTCAGCCTTAGCGATCTGGGAGGAGAAGGACTTCTGGTCGGCGCGGGCATCCTCATAGGCGGTGATGGCCGCACGGCGTGCGGAGTCGGCGGCCAGGACGTCGTCGATGAGTTCGACGGATCCTCCGCGGGCCTCCTGCGATGCCTTGAACAGGTCCGGGTTTTCTCTGAGAAGCGCTAGATCGATCACCCCATCAGCTTAACGGCCCGGGCGTGTTTTCGATATTCGGCACTCAGCCTGCACACGAGTCCGACGCGGTAGATTTGGGACATGACCATCGCGCTCGATCCCCTGATGACCTGGGTCGTCATCATCGGCGCCCTCGTCGTGCTCGGACTCGTGTTCCTCCTCGGTCGCCGCTCCGGTTCCCGCCGCACCCTGAGAACGGTGCGACGCTACGCCCATCCGACGAACCTCTCCGACTCCGAAGGGGAGGTCAGCGACTCCGCCCGTTACCGCGCCGCCCTCATCGTCAATCCGACGAAGACGGATGTGCGCAGGCTCGCCTCCACCGCCGAGGCGATCTGCCGTTTCGAGGGATGGAACCCTCCGCTCGTGCTCGAGACCACCCGCGACGATTCGGGTGAGGGCGCCGCGACCCGTGCCCTGGATGAAGGGGTCGACGTCGTCATCGCCGCCGGCGGTGACGGGACCATCCGCGCGGTCGCCTCGGCGCTGACGGGCACGTCGACGCCGATGGGCATCGTTCCGCTGGGGACGGGAAATCTGCTGGCCCGCAACATCGACCTCGTCCTCGACAAGACGGAATGGGCACTGCGCATCGCACTGTGGGGGCGCAATCGGGAAATCGATGTGGGCACGGCGAAGATCGCCGAGGACGGCGACACCCACATCTTCACGGTGATGACCGGGCTCGGATTCGATGCCGCGGTCATGGCCGACACGAACGATGACCTCAAGAGCCGCCTCGGCTGGCTGGCCTACGTCGAGGCCGGCTCACGCAAACTCGTCGGCAGGCCCAGCCAGGTCAAGATCACCTTCGATGACGACTACCGGATCTCGGCGAGGGTCAGGTCCGTGCTCGGCGGCAACTGCGGACGCCTGCAGGGCGGGATCCAACTGCTGCCGCAGGCGGTCATCGACGACGGCATGCTCGACGTGCTCATCGTCAGCCCGAAGAACCTCGGACAATGGGTCGGCGTGCTCGCGTCGATCGCCGGGCGAAGGGTCTCGCGCGGGCTGCACACGAATACACGCAAGTGCCAGAAGGTCGTCATCGAGGCCGGCGAGGACCTCGACGTCCAGCTCGACGGCGATCCTCTCGGCCAGTCCTCCTACCTGGAGATGGAGGTCAGGCCGTCGGCGCTGACCGTCCGCGTGCCCACCGTCGAACAACGCAAGCAGATCAGGGCCGAAGCCTGGCCCGTGTGAGGTCGGCGCGGCGGAATTCCCTCGCCGAGGTGGCCCGTCCGACCGATTGATTCCGCGCCAACCGTGCGGACCGGTTCCGGTCCGATCGGGCGCGAGAATTTACCGATTAGTAGGTCACGGGGCGATTACAGAAATTCACCGAGGCGTTACAACATCTCAATCTGAACAAAACGTACAGAAATAGTTGAGAAAATCCTTAGAGCCTAAGATGAGTGCCGTATCACACCCCTCGCACACGAGAATGAAGGCACTCCAATGAAGAAGATCATCCTGGCGCCGGCAGTCGCCCTCGCGTTCACCGGGCTTGTTGCCAGCCCCGTCGCTGCCGCGGAGTCCCCCGCTTCCGCGCAGTCGACATCGGAACAGAAGGTCGAGCAGCAGAAGAAGGCTGACGAGGCCAAGAAAGAAAAGGCCGAGAAGGCCGCGAAGGCCAAGGCTGAGAAGGAAGCCGCCGAGAAGAAGGCTGCCGAAAAGGCCGAGAGCGAGAAGAAGGCCAAAGAGAAGGCCGCTGCTGACAAGAAGGCCAAGGAAGACGCCGCCAAGAAAAAGGCGGATGCGAAGAAGGACGACAAACCTAAGCCTCCGAAGAAGGTCGATGCGAAGCCCGCGCCTGCCCCCAAGGACGAGGACAATGACGCCAAGGACGACGACAACTCCGAGGACAAGGTCAACCCGATCAACGCCTCGGTGCAGGTGACCTCCGGTGAGGTCACCGCCGAAGAACTCGCCGACGAGGGTGTCACCGTCAAGGTCACCGGCCTGGAGAAGGGCGACAAGGCCGCAGCCAAGTCCGGCCTGACCGGCCCGTCGGCGACCGCCCAGGGTTCGACTGCGACGCTCAAGCTTCACTCCGCAAAGGAACTCACCCAGAAGTCAGTCGCTTTCGTCGTGCAGGTGCAGCGCGAAGGGACTGCCGACTCCACAGAGAACGAGGTCATCAACCTCACACAGGCCCCCGATGCCGATCCGACGGTCTCGCTCGGCACCGATGAGATCTCCGAAAGCGACTTCGCGAAGAAGGGCATCTCTGTCACCGGCGAGGGCTTCACCCCCGAATCGAAGGTCACCGTCGTCGGCGGAAACGCCCAGTCACCGTTCGCAACCGTCGAGGTCGAATCCGACGCCGACGGAAAGATCTCCACGGATCTGAAGTTCGAAGGCGACAGCGACCTCCCGGCCGGCGACTACGCCGTCTGGGCAGTCGACCAGGAGTCCGAGATCCGGTCCGATGGTCAGAACTTCACCATCACCGACGATACCGAAGCCGACCCCAAGGTGAAGCTTGGCACCGACAAGATCACGGTCGAAGAGTTCAAGAAGAACGGACTCCCGTTCTCCGGCAGCGGATTCACCCCTGGCAGCACGGTTTCGGTCACCGGCGAAGCCGTCTCAGCGCAGGCGGCAAAGGCCCAGGCCGACGAGGTCACAGCTGACGAAGACGGCAACGTCGAAGGTGTCGTGACCGCACCCGCGTCGCTCGAAGCCGGCAAGTACTCGCTGACCTTCACCGACGACGAGTCCGAAAAGACGAGTGATCCGGTCGAGGTCACCGTCACCGAAGATGAGGACGCCGTCGACCCGATCGACGCTTCACTCAAGGTGGACCCCAAGAAGATCACCGCCGAGGACCTCGCGAACAAGGACAAGGGCGTGACCGTCACGGTCTCCGGCGTGAAGAAGGGCGACAAGATCAAGGACTCCCTCACCGGAGAGACCGAGACCGCCGACGCCGACGGCGACTACAAGCTCCACCTCTGGTACGAAGGTAACCCGAAGAACCTCGAGGTCGGCAAGGTTCCGTTCAGTGTCACCATCGAACGCGAAGGCACCGAGTCGAAGACGCTGAACGGCAACATCAACGTCATCGACGATGAAGCCGAAGCCCCCGCCGAGGCGACTCTGAAGGTTTCGCCGAAGACGATCGAGGCCGCGGACTTCGCCAATGACAAGAAGGGCGTCACTCTCGCCGTTGAGAACTGCGAACCCGGCCAGGACGTTCACTTCGAGGTCAACCCGAAGGGCATCAACGTCACCGCCTACGAGAACACGGTCAAAGCCGACGACGAAGGCAACGCTTCGGTCAACGTCTTCGGAACCTCGTCGAATGCTTCGGCCTACGTCGGTGCCTACACCGCAACCGCTACCTGCGGCGATGCCACCATGAAGGACTCCTTCAAGGTCACCGGCGGTGCCAACGGCGGCGGGGATAACGGCGACAATGGCAATGCCGGAAACGGCAGCGGCAATGACGGCAGCCAGCTGCCTCGCACCGGTGCCGACCTCGGCGGACTGACGACCGGAGCCCTGCTCCTCCTCGTCGGTGGTGCCGCAATCGCTGTCACCGGACGCAAGAACAAGTTCGGGCAGAACCCGATGAGCTTCTGATCTGAAGCCGGCGGTCACTTTCGGCCGCTGAAGCAAGGGGCGGTCCAGCACATGCTGGGCCGCCCCTTTCCGATGGTCACGGTGAATGGGGAACGAACTGTGGCACTGCGCCGAACTCGAGCCTGAACAAAATGACCACAACTATGCGTGTGGTGAATGTTGCATTACCGTTACATTCGTAATACTTCACACCTACCTGTAATTTTCTAAGGAAATACATGAAGAAGCTCGCCCTCGCACCCGCTGTGGCCATCGCCATCACGGGCCTCGCCGCATCCCCGGTTATCGCAGCTCCCGAAGCCCCCGCCTCGGCCGACACCCAGCCCGCCAAGTCACCCGCAGCTGGAACCGCTCAGCTCCAGAAGGGCTCCAGCGCAAAGGCTCAGGCTGGCGAAGAATCAGGTGTCACAGTTTCAAAGCAGAAACTTTCGCTCGAAGAGTTCGCGTCCGACGGTGTTGCCATCGTCGGCGCCAAGCTCAACCCGAACACCGAATACGAAGTGTTCGTCAGCCACGCCGACGATAAGGTCGAGCCCAACACACAGACGGTCACCACCGACGAGACTGGAGCATTCGAGACCGGCGTCCACGGCACCGAGAATGAAGCATTCGTCGGGTCGTACAACGTCGTTGTCAACAACGCTTCGAACACCAACGAGTCGCACCAGACGACCTTCGAAGTCACCAAGGACGGATCCGACGAGCCAGAGGCCCCCGAGGTCGATCCGAAGATCTCCGTCGAGGACAAGAAGGTCACTCCCGCCGAGCTCAAGGAAGACGGCATCAAGGTCGAAGGCAAGGGGTTCACTCCCGGCGGCAAGGTCACGCTGGTCATCGGCGGAGGACAGGCAGCTTTCGGTTCCGCTGAAGTCGAGGCCGACGAAGAGGGCAAGGTCTCCGGCACGGTCAAGAGCGAGGCCGAAGTCAAAATCGAGCCGGGAGAATACGGCGTCTTCGCCGCTGACGCGGCAAGCAAGCAGACGTCGGAATCGGTCGCCTTCACCGTTGCAGAGGAAGACGAGACCGAGGATCCGACCACCCCGGCTGCCGAAGCCAAGCTGACCGTCTCCCCCGAGACCATTACGCCTGCCGACTTCGTCAAGGACGACAAGGGTGTCACCCTCGCCGTCGAGAACTGCGAGCCCGGTGAAGACGTCCGCTTCCTCGTCAATCCCAAGGGCGAGTCGAGCGTCACTGCATTCGACAAGACCGTCAAGGCTGACGACGAGGGCAAGGCCAACGTCAACGTCTACGGCACCAGCGCCTCCAACGCCTCGGCCTACATCGGCGACTACGATGTCACCGTCACGTGCGGTGATGACGAACTGACCGGTGACTTCTCGGTTGAGAAGGACCCGAACGCCGGTGGCGGCGACGGAAATGAAAACGGCAATGGCGACGGCGGAAACGGCGACGACAACGGCAACGGTGGAGGCGACCTGCCTCGCACCGGTACCGAACTCACCGGCCTCGTCGGCGGAGCCGGCCTCCTCCTCATCGGTGGAGTCGCGGTCGCACTGACCATGCGCCGCAAGAAGGTCGCTCAGGACCCTGCAGAGATCTGAGACTCATCTCCAGAACAGATAGAGAAGAGCGCGAACCCGAACCGGGTTCGCGCTCTTCTCTGTCCTCCACTCCCCTCAACTGCGAAGACTCATTTCGCTTCGCTTTGGCCGACCATTTCGCCTCCGCCGACCGCTCCGCCTCAGCTGCCGATTCCGGCCTCAGTCGGCCACGCCCGCCTCAGCGGGTCACATCCGCCACGATGGTTCGATCGGACCGGTCGGCTCTCACCCTCCGGAGGGTGATCGCAGCCGCTGCCGCGATGATGGCGAACAGGATTGTGGCGACGATTCCCAAGTAGCTCGTATCGAGCTCGGGCAGGACGAACGTCTCGGTCTCCGCACCCACCTCGACTACACCGGCGATGGCGACCAGCCCCGCGACGAGCACGGACAGACCGGTGATGACGATGTTGTAACCGCGGAAGCGGTCGGTGCCCCGCGATGCCCAGCCGTAGAGCTTCGCCATGAACAAGCTGTCCGCCGTATCGCATGCGGCCATTCCCACCGCGAACAGCAGCGGAAGCGACAGTGCCAGCGTGGCCGACGAGCCCGCGGCCGTCGTCCCTGCCGCGATCATCAGTCCGATCGTCGCCGCAGTGTCGAAGCCGAGGCCGAAGAGCAGCCCGATGGGAAACATATGTCGAGGGCGGTCCACGGTGTCGAGAACGCGGGCGAACGCCGACGTCAGCGGCCCGTTGGGCCCCTTCGACGCATCATCGTCGGTCCCACGCAGCAGTCTCACGAGTGAGACCAGGTTGAGAATTCCGAAGACGGCGACGACGAAGGTTGCGAAGGACAAGCCCCAGAGTCCGAGACCGAAGCGTGCGGCAGAATCCTCCGCCAACACGAGGTCGAGAGCCAGCCCTGCCCCGAATGCGACGAGCACACCGGTGACCACGACGACAGACGAGTGCCCCAGGGAGAACCAGAACCCGACAGTACCGGCCGGCGTTCCCTTCGCTGAGAGTCGCCGGGTGACATTGTCGATGGCGGCGATGTGATCGGCGTCGAAGGCATGTCGGGCTCCCAACAGCACCGCAGTCAGCGCCAGGCCCCACGCCACCGATGGTGCGGACTCCCGCAGCGAGACGATCACCAGAAACACCCCGATGATCGCGATGCCCGACAGCGTCAAGACGTGGGGAAGCATCGTCCCGTATGCTCGGGTCATGTGTGTCCGGGTCATCTGTGTCCGGGCCAGTTCAGACATCACTCTGTTCTCCGTTCTGCTCTGTTCGTCCAACGCCGCCATCGGACGTCGACGTGTGCCGCGTGGGTTGCCGAGCCGATCGCTCTCGCCACAGCACCGGGCCGGGCGAGGACCAGCACCTGCCCCTCGTCCGTGTCAGACGGCGCCTCCTCCTCAGGTTCGGCGCCGACCATGATCGCCGTGTCGAGCACCCGCGACCGTCCCAGCACACCCGGTCGAGGATGCTCCCCGTCAAGAGACAGCTCTTCGACGAAGAACGGCGTTCCGTCGACGTCGCGGATGTCGGTGGTGCTGACGATTCTGCCGCCGACCTCTCCGGTCCGACCCAACACGAGGGTCTCCCGCAGGCACACCTGCGCGTCCGCACCTTTGCGCACCGTCGTGCGGCGTCTGACATGGGCACGGTCGGCGACGACGAAGGGAAACGACTCCCACACCAGGACTCCCCCGTCACCGACGACCGCATCGACATTCCATTCGGACGGCCTTCCCGTCGAGGGGTACGCGACTGTGCCCCCGATGTCTTCGATCCGCAGTGTGCATCCGGCGCCGACTTCGACTCTGATCGACACCGAATCCCCACCGAGGAGGGTCGCCCCTCCCGCAACCAACGCGACATGAGCGAACCTTGCCTTCCGGGTCACCAGCCTCGGCTGCAGCAGCCCCGGAGCGAGTCGAACCTTCGGCCGTTCGCCCGGTGCCGCCTCGACGACCGCAATGGTCGTCATACCCGTACTTGTTGATGGCTGTGCTCTTCGCCCTCGTCATCATGGGTGTGCGCATAGCCTCCGTCCTCATCGGCGTGGAAGTGCGGAGCCATCGGTCCCGGATCCTGCGGCTCATGCGCGCCGGCACGATGAGAGGCCAGGAGCGCGAGCAGCCATTCGCGCAGTCGCGCCACGGAAGCCTCATCGGTGCGGGAGAGAGCGAGCACCGGTCCCCCTTCGCGCGCCTCGGTGGCGTCGCTGACCATCTGTTCGACATCCACTCCGACGTAGTCGGCGAGGTCGGTCTTGTTGACCACGAGCAGGTCGGCACGCGCGATCCCGGGTCCGCCCTTGCGAGCGACGTCCCCACCGCCGGCGACGTCGAGGACGAAGATCTGTGCGTCCACGAGCGCCGGTGAGAACGTCGCCGTGAGATTGTCGCCGCCCGATTCGACAAGGACGAGGTCGAGCGGGAAGTAGTCACTCTCCAACCGTTCGACGGCCTGCAGGTTCGCCGTGACATCGTCACGGATCGCGGTGTGCGGGCAGGCCCCCGTCTCGATCGCCCGGATCCGGTCCGGGTCGAGGACTCCGGCGGAGCGGAGGAGCCGGGCATCTTCGTCGGTGTAGATGTCATTGGTGATCACGCCGATGCGGATCTCATCGGCCAGTGCGCGGCAGACGAGAGCGATCAGCGAACTCTTTCCGGTTCCCACGGGCCCGGCGACGCCGAGTCGCAGGGATCTTTCGGATGCAGGGAATTCAGGCACGGAACAGCCTCCTCGGTAACACGGACTGGACTTCTGCCCAGTCCTCGATCAGTGGGGCACCCGAGGCGGGAAGCGCCTCGGGGCGGGTGAGTCGGGACAATTCGGACACGGAGTCCTCCATCGCAGCGCAGGCGTCGAGCACCCAGCCGGTGACGCGGATCGGATCCGTGGGTTCGAGCTTGAGCACCGCGGCGGCGACGGTCTGCGCGTCGTCGTAGGCGACGAGGCGGACGAGATCGGCCGCCCCGATGCCCGCGCACGCGGCGATGGTGCCGAGCACGATGGGACGCGGCAGCGGCGTGGGCCGGAGCACCGCAGCCGTCTGCGGCCAGATCCTCTGTCCGATGCGGGCCAGTCCGGCACCGAGGGCGACGGCGATCTCCCGCAGTGCCGCACTCGGGGTGCGGGCAGCCCATTCGGCCTCGAGAACACCGAGGCGGTCCGGCACGACGGTGTCCCGCTCCGGAGCGATGCCGCTCCGCTCCGGGCGGAAGGAGTCCCGGTCCGGATCGCCGGAGCCCTGCTCCGGACCCGCAGCGCCATCGGCCGATGGACGTACGCCCGCCAGGTGTCGGGCGATCACGGCCGCTCCCGCTTCGACGCGGACGACCGTGGTCATCCTCGTCTGCATGTAGTCGGCCACCTCGTGCGCGGCGAGACCGTGACGCAGTCCGGCCTCCAGGCCGTTCGAGGACACGTGGGCTCCGGCCGGCAGGCGCGAGTCGGCGAGAAGCATCGCGAGAGTCGCCGAGGCGTTGCGCCGGGTGGGAAGGTCGGTTGAGGTCACGGTCTCAGAACATCTGGTAGAGCCGGGCCAGCGGCAGCGTCTGCGCCGGTTGGGCGGTCACCGGTTGGCCGTCGATCGCGATGGCGAAGGTGTCAGATTCGATGTCGATCGCCGGCCGTGCGTCATTGCAGCGCATATCCTTCTTGCCGATGTCCCGCGTCGGCGCGACTGGTTTGAGTTCCCGCTTCAGTCCGAGCTCATCGCGCAGCCCGTTCTCGACCGCGGACGGTGCTGCGAACGACACCGACAGCCGCGCCCCGTCCGAGGCCCCGAAGGATGGTCGCATCAGGACCGGCTGCGGAGTCGGGATGGAGGCGTTCGGGTCGCCGAGACCGGCCCAGGCGATCGCCCCGCCCTTGATGACGAGGTCCGGTCGGACCCCGAAGAAGCGAGGATCCCACAGCACGAGATCGGCCATCTTCCCGACCTCGATCGAACCGATGTGGGCATCGACGCCATGCGCGATCGCCGGATTGATCGTGTACTTGGCGACGTAGCGGCGAGCGCGTTCGTTGTCCGCCGGCAGAGTCTCACCGAGGTCGCCCACCCTGTGCTTCATCACGTGGGCGACCTGCCAGGTCCGGGTGATGACCTCACCGATGCGCCCCATCGCCTGCGCATCCGAGGACGTGATCGACAGGCCTCCCATGTCGTGGAGCAGGTCCTCTGCCGCGATGGTCGTCGCCCGGATGCGGGATTCGGCGAACGCGAGATCCTCGGGCACGGCGGGATTGAGGTGGTGGCAGACCATGAGCATGTCGAGATGCTCGGCGACCGTGTTCGCCGTATGGGGCAGAGTCGGGTTCGTCGAACCGGGAAGGATGTTCTCCAATGCTGCGATCGAGAGGATGTCGGGGGCATGTCCCCCGCCGGCGCCCTCGACGTGAAAGGCGTGGATGCTGCGACCTCCGATCGCGGCGATCGTCGATTCGACGAACCCCGCCTCGTTGAGCGAGTCCGAGTGCAGCGCGACCTGCAGTCCGTGCTCCCCGGCGGCCCTCAGCGCGGCGTCGATGGCCGCGGGTGTCGCACCCCAGTCCTCGTGGACCTTGTATCCGGCGGCTCCGCCGAGTGCCTGTTCGGCCAGCCCTTCGGCTGAGACGGTGTTGCCCTTGCCGAGCAGGAGGACGTTCATCGGAAGATCGTCGAGGGCGCGGTGCATCGCGCCGAGGTGCCAGGCTCCGGGAGTCACCGTCGTCGCCTTGCTGCCCTCGGAGGGCCCGGTGCCGCCGCCGGCGACCGTTGTGATCCCGGTGGCGAGCGCTTCGTGGAGTTGGGAGGGTGAGAGCAGGTGGACGTGGGAGTCGAAGGCGCCCGCGGTGAGGATGCGCCCTTCGCCGGAGATGACGTCGGTCGACGGTCCGATCTGCAGATCCGGGTGCACTCCGTCGGCGATGTCAGGGTTCCCGGCTCGTCCGAGCGCCACGATCTGTCCGGCCCGGATGCCGACATCGGCGCGGATGATCCCCCACCAGTCGAGCACCACGACGTTGGTGATGACCGTGTCCGGTGCGCCTTCGGCAGACGTGGTCGTTCCCTGATTCATCGATTCGCGGATCGATTTTCCACCGCCGAAGACCGACTCCTCGCCGCCGAGGGTGCGGTCCTCCTCGATCTCGATCCACAGGTCGGTGTCGCCCAGGCGCAGCTGATCACCGAGGCTGGGCCCATAGAGCGCCGCGTAGCGCTGGGTGGACAGTCGCGCCATCACCGGTCCCCCGCCTCGGCGAGGGGAAGCCGGATCCCGGGCACACGCCTGCGCCCGCCCAGGGAGACGATATGCACAGTGCGGGAGGCGCCCGGCTCGAAGCGCAGGGAGGTGCCGGCGGGGATGTCCAGGCGGAATCCCTCCGCCCTGCTGCGGTTGAAGTCGAGCGCGGCATTGGTGTCGGGGAGGTGGATGTGGGAGCCGATCTGGACCGGTCTGTCTCCGGTGTTCTCGATCGTCATCGTCGCCGTCTCGTCCGGGTTCTCGCGCACGTTGAGTTCGCGCTCTCCGGCGCTGACTCGAACGGCACCCGGCCCTCGGTCGCGTGTTCCTGCCACTGTCAGGTCCTTCAGTCGATGGGGTTGTGGATGGTCACGAGCTTGCGCCCGTCGGGAAACGTCGCCTCCACTTGGACGTCGCTGAGCATGTCGGCGACGTCTTCGAGGACATCGTCACGGGTGAGGATCTCGCGCCCGGTGGTCATGAGCTCCTCGACGCTCTCACCTTCCCTGGCGCGTTCGATGGCCCAGGTGCTCAGGAGCGCAATCGTCTCCGGATAGTTCAGGCGGATTCCCCGTTCCCATCGGTCCCTGGCGACCATTCCCGCCACGGACAGGAGCAGCTTCTCGGTGTCGGCCGGAGTGAAGTGCACGCGTTCCCTCAGCCTTTCGTAGGATCGTGCGGGGCCGCCGTGCGGTCCAGCGGCGAGCCCGGGCTGCCGGGCGAGGCATCCACGTGATCATGCGGGGCATCCGCGCGAGCGTGCAGGACGTCCTCACGGCTGCGCGGGGCATCCGCGGGCAGCACATGCTCGCCGAGGCGGTCGGTCGAGAGCGCAAGGGAGCTGAGGTAGAGTCGCTCCCCGTTCTCGCCCGTCTTCGCCGAGGCGATCATGTCGGGACGTTCGAACTCCAAGTCCGTGACATGGCAGCGCAGGGTCTCGCCAGAGGGGTTGCCGTGCTCGTCGAACATCGGCAGCTCGATTCCATCGTCGCTGCGTCGCAGGTAGTACCGGCCGCGGGTGATGATCGCCATGAGCGGGGTCGCGACGATGGCGATGCCGACGGCGAAGAGAGGTGAGAACGGCTGGACCGTCGCACCGAACGCCCCGAAGTAGATGGCGATGGAGACCCCGCCGGCGAGCACCAGCGAGACGATCCCGACCGGGTTCCAGTCGTAGAGCATGCCGCGTCGGAACTCGGGGATCTTCGGGGAGAGCTTCAGCAGGTATTTGTTGATGGCGATGTCGGCGGCGACGACGCAGATCCACGACATCGCGAGGTTCGCGTAGAAGCTGAGGATCGCGTTGAGGAAGTCGAACATGTTCAGCTCCATCAGCGCCAGGGCGATGAGCAGGTTGACGACGAGGAAGGTGATCCGGCCCGGGTAGCGCTTCGTGATCCGCGTGTATGAGTTCGTCCATGCCAGCGATCCCGAGTAGGCGTTGGTGACGTTGATCTTCACCTGGGAGATGACGACGAGCACCACGGCCAGAAGCAGAGCGAGCCATTGCGGCATCATCTGCTGGTAGGTGGCGAGGAACTGCTGGACGGGTTCGTTCGCGAAGCTCACGGCACCGGGGACATTGGCGATGAGGTAGACCGCGAGGAACATGCCGATGATCTGCTTCGTCGCCCCGAAGATCACCCACCCGGGTCCGGCGAGGATGACGGCCGCCCACCAGCTGCGGCGGTTCTCCGGGGTACGTGGGGGCATGAACCGCAGATAGTCGATCTGCTCGGCGATCTGGGCGATGAGTGAGAGGCAGACTCCGGCGGCGAGCATGACCGAGGCGAAGTTCGCGCCCTCGCCCTCTTCGCCCGTATAGGCGAAGAAGTCCGCGACCGAATCCGGCTGCCAGGCGATGAGGTAGCCGACGGGGATGACCATGAGCAGCAGCCACAGCGGGGTCGTCGAGACCTGCAGTTTGGCAAGGACCTTCATGCCGTAGATGACGAGCGGGAAGATGAGCACCGTGGACACGAGATAGCCGATCGGGCGGGGCAGGCCGAGGCCGAGGTAGAGTCCCTGCGCCATGATCGAGCCTTCGAGGGCGAAGAAGATGAAGGTGAAGGTCGCGAAGATGATGTTCGTGATGACGGACCCGTAGTACCCGAAGCCCGAACCGCGGGTGATGAGGTCGAGGTCGAGGTTGTAGCGGGCGGCGTAGAACGCCAGCGGCCATCCGGTGAGGAAGATGATGATGGCCGCCACGAGGATGCCGAGGATGCCGTTCGTCGTGCCGTGGGCGATGCCGATGTTGGCACCGATCGAGAAGTCGGCGAGGTAGGCGATGCCGCCCAGCGCACTCGTCGCGACGACTCCGGGCGCCCATTTCCGGTACGACCTGGGGGCGAAGCGGAGTGTGTAGTCCTCGAGGCTCTCAGATGCCGCGAGCTGTGCTTCGTTTCGCGGCTCGGGAAGTGCCGTCCTGCTCGGAGACAGTGTCATTGTGGGTTCCTGACTTGTGCGTCGACCGTGATCAAGACCTCATTTTTGCAGGCGATTGTTTCCGCACATGTCGGTTCTGTTTCGGGCAGATGTCGGCAGGGGACTTTGCCGGCGCAGTCGCCCATCTGCGCAGACGCAGAAGAGCGCGAACCCGCATTCGGGTTCGCGCTCTTCGAGTCGTCACTTATCGATCACTGGTGCCGACCGGATCACCGCCGCCGGAATCTGTTGTAGAGCACCATGGCGCCGGGTTCGGGACGCCCCTGCGGGCGCCTGCCGCGAGCGATCGATACGACGTCCCCGGCAGTGCCGGCGGCGAACACACGCGCATCGCGTTCCTTCGCCGCCTGCTGCGTCCGGATCTCGTCCTCGAGCTCGTCATTGCGGTGTTGGAGGGCATCGACCTGATTCTGCAGGTCGATGATCTTCTTGATCCCGACGAGGTTGACCCCCTCGTCCTGGGACAGCTGCTGGATCATCCGCAGCTTGGCGATGTCCTGTCCGGAGTACCGCCGACCACGTCCCGCCGTGCGTTCGGGAATGACGAGGCCGAGACGGTCATACTGTCGCAGCGTCTGCGGGTGCATTCCCGCCAGATCCGCCGCCACCGAGATCACATACACCGCCGCCGTCGACGAAATATGCATCGTTCATCACCACCTCAACTGGCCTTGGCCGTCTCCAGCAGGCCGTCGCGCGGATCATCGTCCTCGGTGGCCGCCTGGAACGCCTCGACCGCAGCCTTGGCTTCCTTCGACAGGTTCTTCGGCGCCACGATCTCGACCTCGACGAGCAGATCGCCGGTGCCCTTCTTCGTCTTCACGCCCTTGCCGCGCACCCGCAGGGTCCGCCCCGACGGGGTGCCCGGTGCGATCTTGACCTTGACCGGCATGCCGCCCAGGGTCGGAACCTTGACCTCGGCGCCCAGGGTCGCCTCGTCGAAGGTCACCGGCAGCTCCATCCGCAGGTTGTCCCCGTCGCGGGTGAAGACCGGGTGCGGCTTCACATTCACGGTGAGGATGACGTCGCCGGCCTCACCGCCGTTGGGGCTGGCCTTGCCCTTGCCGGCCAGGCGGATCTTCTGTCCGTCCTTGACGCCGATGGGGGTGCGCACGGTCAGCGGCTTCCCGCCGGGCATGTTCAGCTTCACCGAGGCTCCGTTGATCGCCTCGGTGAACGACAGCGTGGTGCTCGACTTGATGTCGCCGCCCTTGACCGGCGGCGAGTAGCCGCCGCCGAATCCGCCGCCACCGTAGCCTCCGCCGCCGAAGCCGTTCAGCAGGTCGGCGAGGTCCGGGGGAACGTCTCCCCCGCCGCCGTAGGTCGTGCGGGTCCGGGTGCGTCCGCCGCCTCCGAAGAGGTCGGAGAACACGTCGTCGAATCCGCCGCCGCCCGCTCCGCCGGGTCCTCCGGCGCCGGCGCTGAACCGGGCACCTCCGCCCATGGCGCGGACCTGGTCGTACTGGGCGCGGGATTCCTTGTCGGAGAGCACCTGGTGTGCCTGTCCGATCTCCTTGAACTTCTCCTCGGCCTTCTCATCTCCGGGGTTGGCGTCCGGGTGATACTTGCGCGCGAGTTTGCGATAGGCCTTCTTGATCTCGGCATCGGAAGCATCCTTGGAGACGCCGAGGGTCTTGTAGAAGTCCTTATCGAACCAATCATTCTGAGGTCCGGTATTCACCTGGCACCTCCTTTCCTTCCAATCATTGCACTCATCGATCTATTCACTTGTCTCCTCACAATCCGCATCCCCGGGGTGTGACCCCGAAGATCCGGACCGCCGCCGAGGTGGCCCCCAGCCCCGTACGACAGTTCACTGTCGGACGGGGCGGGCAGCAACCTCGGCGAAGGTCGTCGTTCAGTCCTCCGGCTGCTGGACGCCGACCCGGGCCGCACGGATGATGCGGTCACCGAGGCGGTAGCCCGGCTGCATGACCAGGAAGACCGTCGGTTCCTCAACCTCGTCGGAGGGCTGCTGCATGAGCGCCTCGTGGAGGTTCGGGTCGAACTCGTCGCCGACCTCGCCGTACTGTTCGACGCCGACCTTGGAAAGCGAGTCGATCAGCTTGTTGACGTGGGTCTCGAAGGGGCCGGAGACGTCGCCGTTCTCGCGTGCGAGCTTGACCTCGTCGAGCACGGGGATCAGGGCCTCGACGACCTTGATCGTGCCGCCGACGGCTGCGCGTTCGCGTTCGCGATCGGCGCGCATCCGGTAGGCGGCGTACTCGGCGTTGATGCGCTTGAGGTCCGCGAGGTGCGCGGCGGCTTCCGAACCCGGTTCGGGCTCGGCGGCCGCCTCGGTGTCCTCGAGGCCCGAGGTATCGGCGGGGATATCGACTCCGAGGTCGCTGGCGTCGGCAGCGGATCCCTCCGCCGCCTGCGCGGCGTTCGGATCCGTGACCTGCTCATCGCCGGCCTCGGCCGAGGCCGACTGGGCGTCGGCCTCGGGACGGACCTCACCGGTGTTCGGGTCGACCCGGCGCTTGTCACTGAAGGTGAAGCCTGGCTCCTCGGACGACTGATCGTTGCCCTCAGAAGTCATTACTTCTTCTCCTCATCCTCTTCGTCGACGACCTCGGCATCGACGACATCGTCGTCGGCGCTGGCCTCGGCTCCGGCCTCACCGGCAGCCTCGGCGCCTTCGGCACCGCCCTGCTGGTTGTAGATGGCTTCGCCGATCTTCTGCTGGTTGGCCACGAGCTTGTCGTAGGCTTCCTTCACAGCGTCGTCGTCTTCGCCCTTGAGGGCTTCCTTGACGGCGTCGACGTCGCCCTGCATCTCGGTCTTGACGTCGTCGGGCAGCTTGTCGTCGTTGTCGGTCAGCAGCTTCTCGGTCTGGTAGGCGAGGTTCTCCGCGTTGTTGCGGACGTCGGCGGCCTCACGGCGCTTCTTGTCCTCTTCTGCGTGCTCCTCGGCCTCGCGGACCATGCGGTCGATGTCTTCCTTCGGCAGTGCGGAACCGCCGGTGATCGTCATCGACTGCTCGGTGCCGGTGCCCTTGTCGGTGGCCGACACGTGGACGATGCCGTTGGCGTCGATGTCGAAGGCGACCTCGATCTGCGGCACACCGCGGGGAGCCGGAGCGATGCCGGTCAGCTCGAAGGTGCCGAGGTTCTTGTTGTCGCGAGTGAACTCGCGCTCACCCTGGAAGACCTGGATCGACACGGAGGGCTGGTTGTCCTCAGCGGTGGTGAAGGTCTCCGAACGCTTGGTCGGGATCGGGGTGTTGCGCTCGATGAGCTTCGTCATCACGCCGCCCTTGGTCTCGAGTCCGAGCGAGAGCGGGGTGACGTCGATGAGCAGAACGTCCTTGCGCTCACCCACGAGGACACCGGCCTGCACGGCGGCGCCGATCGCGACGACCTCATCGGGGTTGACGCCCTTGTTGGGCTCCTTGCCTCCGGTGAGTTCGGTGACGACGGCGGAGACGCCGGGCATACGGGTCGAGCCACCGACGAGAACGACGTGGTCGATGTCCTTGACGGACACGCCGGCGTCCTTCATCACGGCGTGGAACGGAGCCTTGGTGCGCTCGAGGAGGTCCTTGGTCAGGTCCTCGAACTTCGCCCGAGTGAGGGTCTCATCCAGGTGGATGGGTCCGTTCTCGCTCATCGACAGGTACTGCAGTGAGATGTTCGTGCTGGTGGCTGAGGACAGTTCCTTCTTGGCCTGCTCGGCGGCTTCCTTGAGGCGCTGCAGAGCGGTGGCGTCCTTGGTCAGGTCGACACCGTAGTTGTTCTTGACCTGCTCGACCAGGTAGTCGACGATCCGCTGATCCCAGTCGTCACCGCCGAGGCGGTTGTCACCGGAGGTCGCACGGACCTGAATGGTGGAGAAGTCGTCTTCGTCCTTGCCGACTTCGAGCAGCGAGACGTCGAAGGTACCGCCACCGAGGTCGAAGACGAGGATGAGCTCGTCTTCCTTGCCGCGTTCGAGGCCGTAGGCCAGAGCAGCGGCGGTGGGCTCGTTGATGATGCGCGAGACGTTGAGTCCGGCGATCTCACCGGCGTCCTTCGTGGCCTGACGTTCGGCGTCGTTGAAGTAGGCGGGAACGGTGATCACCGCGTCGGTGACCTTCTCCTGCAGGTACTCCTCGGCGTCGTGCTTGAGCTTCTGGAGGATGCGGGCCGAGACCTCGGGAGCCGTCATCTTCTTGCCGCCGATCTCGGTGGACCAGTCGGTGCCCATGTGGCGCTTGACCGAGGAAACGGTGTTCTTGATGTTCGTGACGGCCTGGCGCTTGGCGATCTCGCCGACGAGGGAGTCGCCGTTCTTGTTGACTGCGACGACGGACGGGGTCGTGCGACCGCCTTCCGCATTCGCGATGACCTTGGGGTCACCGCCCTCGAGGACGGTGACGACGGAGTTCGTGGTTCCGAGGTCGATTCCGACTGCACGTGCCATAGTTTTCTCTCCTTACAGATCGTGAGTTCCTGCGACTCGAATGTGTGCGATCGGGCGGCTCCGGTTCTTGAGTCAGAACCACTCGGCCGCACACATTGAGCCAACTGGACTCAAGTATTCTCTTCGAGGTTTCGACCGTCAAGTCGACCTCATCAAAGTTGCGTACACCAGACTCAACTTTGATGAGGACGGTTTTATTCCGTTAGGAGTGAAAATCTTTGCACAGCCAATTGTTGTAGGATCCCGGCAAGTTGTCAGTAATCTCATCTATCTGTCAGTGGAGTGACAGTAGTCTCACCAATCTGTCATTAACTGTGTCGATGGTCTTGGGGAGGATGAGTGGGATTGCCAGAGCAGAATAGAAACATGACCAACCACGAGCGTTCGTTTCAGATCCCGTTCAATCCCACTTCCCGCGACTTCGCGGGCTACCCGATGCCGGTCTCCGTCCCAGATGGAATGCGTCTCGAACTGAGTCGCTCGCGAATCATCCCCGGACAAGAGGATGTCTTCGACGAGTGGATGGACATGCTCAACAGTCGGCCCACCGAGCTCCAAGAAGGCCTGTCCGCAGAGAGGCAGGTCTTCGAGGCAACATTTCGAAGCATTGAGGCAGATGGTTCGACGTGGATTTACCATCTCTCCCTCGTGGGCGTCGACGGCAGTGAGAATGATGAATCGATCGCGGTGGACGCTGATCATGTTGCCTACAGTGGACGTGCCAAAGAACCAGGTTGGGAAGAACTTGAGCCGCGGTTCATGCTGGTCCCCAGCGAGTTTCTCAACCTGATGAAAAGATTCGCTGAAACAGGGCAATGCGATTTCAAAGATGACCACGACTGAGCACTCCCAGACTTAAGTTGTCCGTGTCTCGAGGTTCGAGTCTATGAACTGCCGTGTTTTCCGACGCGAGCAGCGTGGGTTTGGATGTGGCCTTTGCGCAGTCACCAGCGGTTGGTGGGCACACAGCAAAGTGGACTGGTGCAAATACCGGGGGATAGTTGCAAATACGGGGAGATAGTGGGATAGTACTAGTGCGGACCCGTCCAACGAACGTTGGATCACGGGTCCAGCTTCTTTTTACGACACGTCATGTGTTCGTGTACCGGTTGGGTCAAGAGTCGGCCACCACTTCCACGCGAATTTCTTCTGGGGCAGCGCCAGCACATTCTGGTAAGCGGCGTAGGCAACAATATCGGCGATCTGAATCCACTGGCTCAAATGTGAGTGTTGGAACGACGGGTCTTCCAAGATGCGTCGGCTCTCAACCTCGAGGTCGCGATGTGCCCGCCGATAAATCTGATCGGTTCCATCACCATCCATGTAGATCAACCCCCATTCCCCGGCAGATGCAAGCTCGCGCTCGAGGGTCCCAACCAGTTCTCGATAAACACGTTCGCGTTCGTCTCGGTAGGCTTGCCGCCTCGCAGTCGTGCGCGCAAAAATCGTGCCAGAACCTAACCACGACCACTTCCCGAAACGAGCAAATGTTTCGTCAAGGACGAGAGAGCGATTGGCTTTGCTCCGATTCCAGCCATCTTCGAAAGTCGAAGGGTTACCACGTCCATTCGCGAATTTGGTCATATGCAGTTCGTAGTTCTTGGGGATCCCGTAGCTATCCCGCATCCAAGCGCGCCAGTCAAGAACTTCTTGGAGACCTTCGCGCCACTGGTCGGCAGAAATAGAGACCCAGCTGTAAGCCACTATGCCGGATGATCCAGCACCAGAGTCGTCGACGTAGATGAGTCGTACTGGAGCGGCTGCGGAAGTCGTCATTTCTTGACCGTACCTGAGTTGCCCTAAGGACGAACGCGGACCGGGCTATGGGGAGGCAGGATGAGGACGTTTCCATTATGCGCATGAGGATTTTGACAAGTTAGGGAGACAGATCCCGTCTCATGGTTGTGTCACATTGCAGGTCACCGCGCTGTGCCTATGACAAGTTCCACGAGATCCTACAATTGTAGGTTCCGCTCAAAGTGGCAGTAATGTCATTTATATGTCAGCGGCGTGTCAGTAGTCTCGCGTTTCTGACAGTAGGTCACACTTGAAGAGTGAGCGTGAGAGAGGTCACACTTCGATATTGCACCGCTTCCGGCGAAGTGGTCACGACGCCTCTGCACGCTGCTCGCGCGGAAACGATTGTTTCAGGACTACCGATCAGGATCCCGCCGACCTATCGGGGCCAGCACAACTACCCAGGATTGTTCTGGGCAGCGACGAATAGACGAACGCTTGTGTACGAGAGTCTCCTCGAACTAGATCGACTCTGGCTGGCGGACTTTGATTCAACAGCGGTAGGTATTGCAACGCAGCCCTTCCAAATCGCTTGGCGAGAGGGTTCCGCGACCCGGTTCCATGTTCCAGATGTCTTGCTCACGCATGCAGACATGCGAGTGACCGTGATTGATGTAAAGCCCGAATCGTTGGTGAACAAGCCCGAGGTGAAACGGCAATTCGAATCGACGCGCGAAATGTGTCGCGATCGCGGATGGGACTACGAAGTTTTCACCGGCGACAATGGAGTGGTTTTACGCAACATCCGGGCTTTGGCTGTGGGACGTCGGCCTGAACGACTACCCGAAGCTCTCATCTCACAGACCAGGGAGAGCCTCAGCCCGCGCGCAGTCACTGTCGGTGAGGCTCTAGCCAAACGGCCTTCCGGCTTTGATGAAAGTCTTTGGCGGGCTGCACTATTCGCACACGTATGGTCTGGCGAGGCAAAAGTTGATCTGCGGAGCCCTTTGTCCAATGGCACTCTCTTGCACTTAGATGAACGAGTCGCGGCATGAGGGACGGGAGCTTGAACGTCTCGGTTGGTGCCCGCTTGTGGTACCTGGGATCAGCGTGGACTGTGGTCGAGCTCGATGGTGCACTTGTGACACTGCGTTCAAGCACTCACTTGAAGAAGGTGCACGGATCATCTCTGGTCGGGTCCGCAACGTCACTCGACGACAACTCAGACGTGAGCGATTCGGGTGAGCTCGAGGCCGTGGCGCTGAGCGCCCTCAACCCGGGGAAGCGTTCCGAAGTTGAACGACAGGCTCAAGTGTTCGACGAGCTCGTGATGGCCCCTTCTAGCATGTCGGCAAACGAACGGTACCAAGCCGCTGCGGACGAACTTGGAATTTCCCTCCGAACTGCGTATCGAAGGGGTCAGCGATACGCCGAAAAAGGGATTGCTGGGCTTGTGGATTCGCGTCAACTGCGACCGAGCCGGCCAACAGTTGACCCACTGTGGGACGCTATCTGCGTTGAGGTGCTCGAAGAGTACCGGGACCAATCGAATCCAACGATGAAAACGGTACTGAAGAAGGCGAACGCACTTTTCGCGACTCGGTTCCCGAGCAAGGTTGGTCCTTCAAGGTCAGTGGGGTACCGACGCATTCGGGAACTCGATAAGGGCCGCTACACTTTCGGAGCTGCAAAGCAGAGACGGTCGGTAGCGGAACGTCCCCAAGGGCATATGGGGAGGCTAAGAGCAGATCGTCCCGGACAGTTCGTTGTTCTGGACACCACTCGCCTGGATGTCTTCGCCATGGAACCAATCACCGGCCGGTGGCTGAACACCGAACTGACAGTGGCAATGGACCTATACTCTCGATGCATTCTGGGAATGGTTCTGCGTGCAGTATCAACGACAGCCCAGGACGTCGCGACAGTCCTGTACCAAGTGGTCACGCCACAACACTGGGGACCCCCGCAAGACGCTGAACTGCCATCACCGTAGGTGGGAGTACCGGATAATTTGATTGCCATGCCGACTGCGGCTGTGCCGGATACGATCGTCGTCGATCATGGCAAGGTCTATCTGTCAGCGCATACGAAGTCCGTCTGTCACCGGCTGGGGATCAACATCCAGCCAGCAACACCGCACAAGCCCACGGACAAGCCGACGCTAGAACGATTCTTCCGCACCTTGCGGCAGCAACTCTTGGAACATCTCCCGGCCTACAAGGGCCCCGACGTCTATTCTCGAGGTCAACGAGTCGAGGACGAAGCCTTCTATTACGTCTCCGAACTAGAGACAATCATTCGCGAGTGGATCGGCATCTACCATCACACACCGCATCGGGGCCTGTGTGATCCGCGGATGGATTCTGTCGAGCTGTCACCTGCAGAGATGTTTAGCCGGGGTGCTTCAGCTGCTGGTGTCCTGCGGCTACCGGCGAGTGAGGATCTTCGGATGGAGTTCCTCGATGTCGCCTGGCGCACGATCCAGCACTACGGTGTCGAGATCGACGGGCGTCGCTACGACGGACCGGCACTGAACTACTATCGAGGAGCTCTCTCACCCTTTGGTGGAGCGCATGCTGGGCGGTGGCCAATCATGGTTGACCGTGATGACGTCCGCACTGTGTTCTTCCAGGACCCAGAGTCAAAGGTCTGGCACACCTTGGAGTGGGAGCACACTGAGGGACTTACTGCACCGTTCAGCGCTGAGGCAGCTGCCTACACGCGACAGCTTGCGCTGAAGTCCGACCGCCATGTCGCGCCTGATGAAGCACTGAACGACCTGCTGGAGCGCCATGGCAAAGGCAAAGTGACTGCACAGCGGGAGAAGAATCTGGCCCGCCGCCTTGCCGCGCAATCCACAGACGCAGGCGCAGAGAAGGGTCCCGAAGTCATTGATCTTTTTACACATCTCGCTCGGCGCCAGAAGCAGCCTGCTGTCAGTGATGATCTTGATGTCTTTGAGAAGTACTCCAACGAAGGCGATAAGTTCGAGGTGTTCGACGAATGACGAACCGGTGGGCGTCATGGTTACGCGATCATGAACCGCAACGTTTCAACATGGCCAGCAAACAAGGATGGGATGCGTTCGCTCAATCTGCACCCCGCCCGCCTCTCGAGCTACTCTCGCGCACGGATATTCGGCAATTGTCGGACGAAGAAGTCGAAGACTACAACGAAGCGCGGATGGTGTGGAACGCTAACCCGCCAGCAGTCAAGACGACTCAGTTGAACGCAGCATTTTCCATCATGGACCAGGCAATGGCATCGAATCGCCGAGATGGTGATCGGCTTCGCGGATCGATCGTCATCGATGCCGCCCCAGCGTTGGGTAAAACCACTATCGCAACGCGGTTCGCCCGAGAATTCCACCGGAAAACACTCCGTCGGTACGGACCTCGTACAACGGATGGGCACCAGCGGCTACCGGTCGCGTTTATCCCCCTCGACGCCGGAGTCACGCTCAAAGGCTTGAACCAGAAGATACTGTCGTTCTACGGGCATCCTGGAGCCACCCGGGCCACAACTGCTCGCTTGGCCGCTTTGGCTGTTGATTGCGTACGATCCTGCGACACCCAGCTCGTCGTCATCGATGATCTCCATTTCATCGATTTCAAACATCGCAACGGACGCGAAGTCAGCAACCATCTCAAGGGCTTGGCGAACGAAATGCCCGCCACGTTCATTTATGTCGGTGTCCGGCTCAGCGAGAAACGGTTCTTTGATGAGGGACTCCTTGGCGACGATGCGGTCTACGCTCAAACCTCACGTCGAGCCACCAAAGTTCCAGTCGCCCCCTTCACCATGAAAACAGCCGCCGGCGCCCGAGCATGGACTCACCTTCTGACAAGCCTCGAGGATCATCTCTTATTGCTCGATAGCCGTCCGGGAATGCTGGTCGATCAAGCCAAAGAACTCTACCGACGGACACAGGGACACATCGGGTCCCTCACCTACTTGCTCGATCGCGCCAGTTACCTCGCCATCACCACCGGTGTTGAGACTATTACCCCGGAGATTCTGTCTGCGGTCACGATTGACAATGCAGCCGAAACCAGCGCCCGCACAGCCTAGCGACAAGCGCGCGTCGACGCACTTGCGGGGAATCACGTCCGGCTACGACCTCGACGCATGGCCCCTGACACTGTCCATTGAACCCGATGAAACCCTCTCGAGCTGGTGGGCACGTATCGCCTCCCGGTTCGGTGTCTCACCGGCCGCATTGTTTCGCGAAGTCGGGTTCCGAATGGGTTCCTACACCCCGTGGCGAGTGGAGCAACGACTCGCGCGCCCCAGTTCCCCATTGAGTGTTCGAACCGGGGTATCCAACGAAACCAGGGCTCAGGCCCACACCGCTCAGGCGCGCATCTCCGATCTTCTCGCAAGCGTGACTCAGCGGTATCACGCACCAACAATCTCTTCGAAGCCCTCATTTGGGAGCCGTTTTTGTCCCTCGTGTCTTGCTGAGACCGGGACCTGGTCCGGACTCTGGCGAAGCCCACTCATCACTATGTGCCCCTACCACCATGTGATGCTCGTCGATGAATGTCCTCAGTGCGGGGGCCGTCCCTTTTCCGGTCCGGCATGGGCGATGCACGAAAGACGGAACTGATTCGCCCCGGGAATAATGGAGACAGTGAAGCCACGGAAAGGACTTCCCTGTCATGCCCCAAAAGAAATACCCGCTCGAGCTTCGTGAGAGAGCAGTCCGCATGGTCCTCGACGCACTCGAAGCTGACCCGGGTGCCCGCCGCGGCATCTTCCGCCGTATCGGCGACCAGCTCGGTGTCAACCCCGAAACGCTGCGGTCGTGGGTCAACCAGGACCAGGTCGATGCCGGCGACCGGCCCGGCACCACCACCGCTGATGCCCAGCGGATCAAGGACCTCGAGAAAGAGAACCGGGAACTGCGCCGGGCTAACCAGATCCTGAAGTCGGCGTCGGCTTTCTTCGCGGCGGAGCTCGACCGCCCCTCGAAGTAATCGTCGCCTTCATCGACGAGCATAAGGACGAATTCGGAGTCGAGCCGATCTGTTCCACGCTGCGTGCTGCCGGCGTGAAGATCGCTCCGAGTACCTACTATGCCCGCAAACAGCGGCCAGCCTCGAATAGGCAGAAACGTGACGAGATCCTGAAAGAGGAGATCAGCAGGGTGCATACGAACAACTACGATGCGTTCGGAGCCCGGAAGATGCACATCGTCCTCAACCGCGAACCCGACCCGTTAGGGCGCGGGCATGTAGCCCGATGCACGATCGAACGCCTGATGAAAGACCTCGGATTACACGGGATCAAGAGGGCCAAAGCACCGAACACCACACGGTCAGCACCGCGGGAGAACTGTCCAGCCGATCTCGTCGATCGCCACTTCGCGGCTTTCGCCCCTGACCGGCTGTGGGTTGCCGACATAACTTATGTGCACACGTTCACCGGGTGGGTCTACGTCGCGTTCGTCACCGACGTGTTCAACCGCGAGATCGTCGGCTGGCAAGTCTCGAGATCGCTGCATACCGAGTTGGCTCTTGATGCTCTGCAGATGGGGATCTATCAGCGGAAACGTGCAGGTGGCGACCTATCCGGGCTGGTGCACCACTCAGATCGCGGGGTCCAGTATCGGGCGATTCGCTATGGCGAGGCCCTGGCCGAACAAGACGCCGTCGCCTCTGTCGGGTCGAAAGGCGACTCGTACGATAACGCCCTTGCCGAAGCCTTAAATTCACTCTATAAGGCCGAGCTGATCCGGAACAAGGGTCCGTGGAAAGGTATTGATGATGTCGAGATCTCCACGGCGGAGTGGGTGCACTGGTTCAACACGTACCGGCCTCACGGAGCACTCGGTGGTGCGACTCCCGCTGCGTTCCGAGCAGACTATTTCAACGCGCTGCCACGGGCTGCCTAGCTCGTGCACAAGCTGACGATTTCCAAGTAGAAAACTCTCCATCAAACCCGGGGCTTGACAATCACCTGGCCGAAGCCGAGTCTCTTCCACGACTGGGTGATGGCGTCGATGAGGATGGATGCCCGTGAACCCACAACGGTTCGTGCCCGCGGCGGTGCACTAGTGCCGGTGGGTAGGCCAAGTTCGAGCTCGAGCTGCTCGGCTGCACCGTAGCCAGCGAGCTTCTCTTCCCCTGCGGTCAGCAGAGCCGTCAGTTCTGCTTCTGTGTGAGCAGATCCCAGGTGTTCAAGGACCGTGACTTTCCCACGGTGTTTGCGCACGATCTGCACGGCAGTGGCCCCGGAACCGGTGGTGACTTTCCGGAGACGAGGCGACATAACCCCATCGTAGACAGCCGATTAGTGTCCCACCAACACAATTTGCGACCTTTTGACCAGCGCAAACACAAACAGGATCGAGAAATCAGCACCTAGTTGTGGAAGTCAGGTTAGAGACGGAACTGATCTATCTCACCGAGGAGGGCTCCTCGGTCACGACGACTGTGGGCGCTGTAGACACGACCCGGCTTTCGAAGGGTCTACCGGTCCGATCGTCCAGATTCTATGCACGTCAGCGTCACTACCCGGGTCTGTTCTGGTCTGCGACTACGGGCGGCCACGTCCCGTATGAGAGCCGGTTGGAACTTGACCGACTGTGGGTGGCTGACTTCGATCCCTGGGTTGTCTGGATCTCCGGCCAACCGATGTGGTTGAGCGGTAGCGACGGTGAAGCGGTTCGTCGGCACGTCCCTGATTTCCTGCTGACTGGATCGGATGGTCGATTGACCGTTGTCGATGTGAAGCCGGCCGAGTTCGTCAGTTGACCGAAAGTCGCGGCTGTCTCTATTTTGACGCGCTGTTACGAACGTAACCGGATCGGTGGATCAAGGGTCAGAGTCTACTGCAATCCCGTGCAAAAAATTGTCTACCGTTAGCTCAACCATTTTCTCTATCTCTTCTGGGACCGGCGTCATGTGTATGTGCTTGCGTACGACGTAGTAGATGAAGCTTGAATGCAAGTGCCAAACGATCTCGAAATCAAGCTTATTTTTGAGGTGCATTGACTCCTGGACCTCAAATGCGATTGTGGATAGAAGGGCCTCAACCTGAGCCATAATGTAGTTGTTGGTAAGATCCAGACCGTCGAGGCTTGAGTGCATAGCGATCCGAATCCAGCATCTATTATCGATGGCATAAAAGTATTGGCTGTAGAAACTAATCAGACGAGAACGAATAGGAACAGACCGCTCGCTGAGCCTGGTAAGCCATGAGGGATCCCAACGGGAGAGGATCGTCTCTTCGTATACACGTTGGATCAGTGCTTCCTTGGTGCCAAAGTAGCGGTAAATGAGGGACTCGGACACGCCCAGCTGTGCCGCAAGGTCTCGGGTCTGTGCCGAGAACCCTCGTTCAGCGAAGAACGTCACTGCACCTTCGAGAATGGAGACCTCGCGGTCTTTTGGGGACATGCGTACACGCCGACGAGATGTCGGTAGTTTTGACTGCGAGGGCGGTTTGCTATCACCCGGCGCTGAGGTAGCTGCCAAGGGGACTCCTTTCAAACGATATTAGACGTCGGCCTCTTGCTATGTCGATGAAGCTTCGTGAAGGTGACTACCGCCAGCCTCACTTGCCCTAGCCATGCCGCCATTCGGCACATCGAAGGATCTTCCACGTTGATCCGATACCGTGTGAGACGCCGCAACGGTGTAGTCCCTGGAATTGTCTTCGAATCATGCACGACAATCCACTTGGCTCACCCCTAAAGAATACGCTTCGGGTCATGATTCGGATTCGAACCGTATAAGCTGTCGTATCGCTTGCCCTTCGGCAAGCACATCCATAGCCTCATTGATCTGTTCGAGATGGAGAGTTGAGGAAATAAGTCTTTCCACAGGTAGCCTGCCCTCGCGCCACATTTGAGCGAAGAGAGGGACGTCGCGGTCCGGGACAGCCGATCCAAGGTAGCTTCCTTGGATGACGCGTGCTTCGGTAGTCAGTCCGAGAGGATGAATAGTTGACTTCGCGGAAGGTGAAGGAAGCCCGACCGTGGTCATAGAACCGCCAGGTGCTGTCAATTGCACGGCGGTTTCGAAAGCCCTCGGGTGGCCGGCGGCCTCGATGACGACATCAGCTTTTACCTCGGCGTCCAATGCTTCCTCGGGTGTGTAGGCTCGGTGTGCTCCTAGACTGAGCGCGCTGTTCAGCTTGTCTGGTTGGGAATCTATTCCGACTACAGAGCCTGTGCCGAGTGCCTGGGCGACGAGAAGCGCAACCATTCCGACGCCACCCAAACCTACGATAGCGACAGAGTTGCCCTTCTCTGGGCGTGCAGCATTTAGTAGGGCACCGCCGCCAGTAAGGATGGCACAGCCGAGCATTGCGGCCACTTCCGGTGGGATATCATCACTGACTGGAACCACAGAGCGACGATCTACGAGAGCGTGGGTTGCGAATGCGGATACCCCGAGATGGTGCTGTACGAGGGATCCGTCTCTATGCAGCCGCCGCCCGCCCATCAGTCGACCCTCATTGTTGGCGACAGTGCCCCTCTCACATGGCAAGCGACCATTAGTACCGCATTGCACGCAAGTCCCACAACGAGGAAGGAACGTCATAACGACACGCTGGCCGATAGATACGTCATTGATCCCCTCTCCAACGTCAATGACACGACCCGAAGCTTCGTGGCCAAGTAGCATCGGAAGAGGTCTAGGCCTATCCCCGTTGACTACCGAAAGATCTGAATGACAAATCCCGGCGATTTCAATCTGCACGACGAGTTCGTTGGATTCTGGAGAATCAAGTTCTAGTTCTGAGATCGTAAGCGGGCGGGATTCCTTGTATGGTCTAGTTCGTCCGCTTTCTTCTAGAACTGCACCGCGAATCTTCATATGCTCTCCTTGCTTAGCAATATATTTCGGTTCATAGCAATCTGTGCTTCACGAGATTCGGCGTTTTCCGAGGCGTAAGTTTCGATCTGTACCCAGTTCATGGAGTGGGAGGTGGGCCGTTTCTTTTGCTGTCCATGCCGTCGCAGCGGCAACGAGGGCAAGCGCGGCTCCGAGAGTGGCTGGGAGGAACCATGCGGGGCCGACACCAACACCGACTAATGACTGCGCAGCAGTCGGAGTGAATCCTGTCACGATGAGGCCGAGTTGGAGGCTGATCGCATATCCGCTGTAGCGGACTCTGACGTTGAACATTTCAGGAAAGAACGCGGGGTAAACGCCGTTCGCAAAGCTATAACACACGCCCATTGTCAGAACCCCTGCGAGCCCGACTAACAACAAACTTCCAGTTCCGACTGCGTTGAAGAATACGAAGACCGACACCGCTAAGCTTATGCATCCGGTGATGAATATAGGTTTGCGCCCGTACCGGTCGGACAGCATACCTGCAACCGGCATGAGGACTGCCGACACGGCATTAGCGATAATCCAGACCCAGAGCATATCGGAACTCGTGATTGTGGTAGTCGCGGGGACATAGCCGAGCGCAAACACAGTCATGAGCGCTTGGACGGCGAGGAAAAGACAGGCCCCTGTGACGCGTAAGAGATCTCGCCACCAGTCCCGGACTACGGCCACGATCGGCATCTTGGAGGTGTGTCCGGTTCGACGGCTTTCTGCAAAAACTTCAGGTTCTTCGATTCGACGTCGGATGAAATATGCGACTATTAGAATGATTGAACTGAGCCAGAACGGAATCCGCCAGCCCCACGCAAGCAAATCTTCCTCTGGCAGCGCCATGATCGGCAGGAAGACGAGGCTGGCAAGGACGAATCCGACGGCCACACCGCTTGTGACGCTGCTGCCAAATAGGCCGCGTCTGCCTTCGGGAGCCTGTTCGATGGTTAAGGATGCCGATCCTGCTGACTCACCAGCTGCTGATATGCCCTGCAGGATGCGTAGCACTACTAAGACGATTGGCGCTGCAATGCCGATCTGGTGATAGGTCGGAAGAAATCCGATCAGAACGGTGGCAGTGCCCATCATGATCAGTGAGATAATGAGAGTTGCGCGGCGTCCGATAGTATCCCCGATGTGCCCGAATATCAGTGCGCCGAGTGGTCGAGCAATGTAGGCGACACCAAATGTTGCAAGGGATAGCAGAGCGCCGACGTCACTCTCTTCGGGAAACATTATATGTCCGAAGACGAGGGAGGCAGCAGTAGCATAAATAAAGAACTCATAGAACTCGAGCATGCTTCCGAAGAAGCTGGCGGCGGCAGCCCGCCGTGCCTGTGAGTTACCGATAATTGGACTGATTTTCAAAGTGGTCGTCATTGACCCATTCCTTTCGAGGGATTACGGGAAGGAGCAACCGAGAGGGAGTATCCCACCCGGTGTGGACAGTGGTACGACCGCCGAAAGTATCCGTTGGACGGTCTTTAGGGTGGGTGTGCAAGAACGGCCCGGAGCCACGAGCTGTCCATACCACCTCGCGGTCGTCCTCTATTCCGCGACGTTCGAAATCATGGCCGCTAATATGCAAAGCTATGGAATACCCCGCAGGAAGGATGACGCAGGTTGGCCAAATTTCAATTTGCAACTCGTAAACCTGTCCTGGCTCTAGCGGCTGAATTTCGTCGTGGGAGTGGTATGGACGATAGGGAAGCGTTTTTTTAGGGTCGAGCTTCCGATGGGATGCGCGCAACCATCCTTGGGCAAGCGGTGTAGCGGGATCGATAGTGCCAGGAAAGTGGACTTCCCGGCCGTCTGGGTCGAACGCCTGTAGCGTACAGAAGAGGTCAGCGTCCGAAGTGGAGGACGAGATATAGAGTGTAGCCGCCAGTGGGCCAGTAAGTTCGATCTCTTCCTGTAGCGGCGTCGTATAGAAGGCGACGGGATCTCCAAGTGCATCGATAGAGATCTCACCGTCCGATGGCTCGAGACCGAGTTCGTGACCAGCTCCGAGGTAAAGAGATGTCCATTCGGTGCGAGCGAGGGGCCATTCGTCTTCATGCCGAATGATCGTGTCGGAGCTAAACGGGCGACGTAGCCGCAGCATTACTGGCGGTTGCGTGTCCCACCCATTATCTTCGCCCTTTAGGAAGTGATCGAGGAATTTCTTCTGTAGCGCCATTCCCTCTTCGAGATAGAACCATTCTTCGTGACGCCCGGGGTGAGTCTCTAGCCATTTGTGTTGCGAGGACGCCTGAGTGAACGCTTCGAAGTTTCCACGCGGATGGAGACCGTACCCCGCGAGACTAGCGGCACTAAGGAATGGTGTTGTGACCTTCGACCAGTCTGCACTACGAGCACGGAAATACTGATCGTAAAGAGGTCGGGCAAGCGCATCTTGCAAAGGATCAGAATGATTAGCTGCAAGTTCGTCCTCGCTCAGCTTTTCTGGCCCAGTCACTGATTTACCTGTCCATGGGTCAAGCGGAGCTTGCGGGTTTCCGTGCTGGACGCAGAGTACTTGACGGGGAAACCAACTAGTCAAAAAGGCGTTACTGAGAATGCCCCCATGACGATACTTGTCGCGATAGAGGTCTGCCGCACCTTCCCAGGGAATCATCGCAGCGAGGTGGGGCGGCTGAAGACTGGCGACAAGCCACTGATTGACTGCAAAGTATGAAATTCCATTCAACCCGACCTTGCCGTTGCACCACTTTCTTGTTCCCGCCCATTCGATAGCGTCGTGGAGATCGCGCACTTCTCGCGGCGAATAGATGTCGAGGTATCCAGGGCTACGACCTGCCCCTCGGGAGTCAACGCGCACGACGGCGTAGCCCCAAGGTACCCAAATCTCAGGGTCCACGGTCTCCCAAGTCAAGTACGATCTCGTGGATCCGTCCAGCAGGTTGGGATGTGTCCTATCGAGCCACTCCCACTGTTCCTTGTAGCCGGTCTGAAAAGGCACTCCTTTGCCGTAGGGGCCAAGGGTGAGAATCGCGGGTACGGGGGTGGTCCCATCGGGGCGAAACACGTCGGCCCGAAGCACGATGCCGTCGTCCATTTTTATCGGTACATCACGTTCGATATGAATCATTTTTTTCTCCTTGTGGCATGACAGATCCGATTGTTCGAATTCACACAGTTATCGAGTCAATGCGATCTACCAGACAGACAAAACACCGCAGACTCGACCTTTGGTGCTAGCGGTCTGGACTATGCAACCGAATCTGGCGCCACCTGAGTTTGCATCCACGCACGGTTCTCTGACGGCCATCCCAATGTCTCCGACATATATTTGGTTTCCTTGGCGCAAAGGTGGGTGCAGCCGAGGGTAGGTAGTGCATCATTCGACTCCATCGTCGATCCGATCAAAGTTCACAGATCATTAATGAAGAACTGTTCATTAGTCATGATAATGCACATCCCCCAGAGCGCAAGGTCTGTGGGTAAGGATTCTGGCGCAGACAGAAGGAACGATGCATCAAAGTCCGCGCTGACGTGGGAGCGCCCGCTAGTCTGCGTCTCCGCGGTTCCCCTGACAAGCCCTTGAGCTCGAGGTACACGACCACTCATGTTTCGGATTTCTCTTTGGGTTTCGAGGGCACCGTGGTGGTCTTCAACCCCTCATCGACGTGAACTGGCGCAGTCAGACGGAATATCAGTTTGCACAATGTCCCACACATGGAGGGCCAGCTGAAGGTCGAGCCGTGTGGCAGCAGGCTTCAGATCTCGCCGGATCAGACTCTCAATGCGGTTCAGCCTCTGACTCACCGTATTGACATGGACAGTTAGAGTTCCAGCAGTCCGGCTCACCGAGAACCCAGAGGCCAGCCACGTACGCAACGTGGGCACCAAGTCGGTACTACGACGATCATCTTGCTCTGCGATTGGTGCGATCAACTGGTTAGCTAGTCGACGGTGATATGCAGTTGGAGAATCCGCCATGGCTAGGAGTGAAAGAACCGAAAAGTCTCTCAGGTCGACGATACCTGTGGCACCGCCGCTCGCCCGGAGTCGAGCGGCGCCGACTGCGGCTAGATACGCTGAGCGGATCTCACTGGAATGGTGAATCGGCGGACTGATCACAACGGTTAATGGAAGCGCCAACGTGCCGCTGAGTTCACTTAGTGCACGGTTGAGTCCTTGCCCGGAGCCATGCGTTTCCGACATAAGAAAAACAACGTCGTCACGGTATGAAGTTGCTAGGGCATTGACATGGGTGAGCCTACGAATTCGGCGAGCAACGTCGGGCAATCGTTCGACTATGGTGTGACCGCGCACGAGTATGACATGACTGGCCGCGTTGAGGTCGAATCCCAGTGCCTCGCCCCGTTCCAAAAGCACCTGCGGCAGTGAAGTATTTTGTTCCTGGAGGACATCAGCGAGGAGGTCGCCCGAGAGACGTTCCTCGATCTCGAGAGCATGCCGAGTTGACATAATATCGATGCCTACGACAAGCGCGAACTGTTCAACCAGGCGACGACAGGTCGTGTCAGGGACGGCATCATTGCCGATCACCCATAGTCGAGCAGCAACCTCTCCGGCAATAACAACAGGTGCGACCCACGCGTCTCTGCCATCGCTGCCCACCTGCCGAGTGATCAAAGTCAGTTCTCCGTTGGGCCGCACATTGAGCTTTCGTCGCGTCTTCGAGATAGAAGTGAAGTCAGCGTTGCCGGTCGCAGCGAGTACTTTCCCGTCATTCTCTATCACCGCCACGGAGGCGTTGAGCACATTCCCCAAACTTTGGACCAGATCGTCGAGCCCAACTTCGTCCAGTACCAACTGCATGAGTCGGCGGTGTTCTTGCTCTGCCCACTCGCGGCGTGCTCGGAGCCGAGCGGTGTGAATCGCCGAGACGGTCTGCTCAGCCAGTAGTTCGGTCAGCTCAATGTCAGCGGCCCCGTAGAGCCGCGCAGGAAGAGAATACCCAACCAGCACTCCGATCGGTTTGCGTTCTCCTCGCAGGGGTGACGCCACCAGGCTGTTGTACCCCATCAACGATGAGACCATGAGTCGCCCGTAGAGAGGGACATTCTGTCGCACGTCTGAGATAGTCACGGTTCGATTACTCCGGAATGCGCTTGCCGCGGGCGAGTCCGCTTCCGGTGAGATCGGCCCTATTTGCAACGAGCCTTTGTTGCGGAATTCACCCACGTAGTCCTGAGTCAGTCCAGACCAACCAACGATCTCGAGCTGCGCGTCAGAGCTGTCCGAGAGCATCACTGCGCAGAAGTCGAACCCAATGAGCTCGCGAGCTCGGTCTGCAATACGCGTGAGGACTACGTCCAGTGGGTCCGCAACATTAACCGCTCGCGAAATTTCCGAGACGGCTTTCATCCAGGTGCGAAGCACCGGAACACTCATGTTCATCGATACTGCTCCTTTGCGATAGATCTGAGGTCTGTCTCAGGACCCGTAGTTGCTCAAGTTACGACAGCAAATTTTCTATGGCTATGTCGCCCAATGTACATCAACACATTATTTTAAGGATGACTATGTGTGCTTCCACCTAGTTTCGCTTCCCCTCGATACTGCAGACTCATGTTGTTAAGCGACCAATTGGTTGCAGACCTGGAACTGGAGGAAATGTGTCGAGTGACGTTGCTGATCCGCTATGGGCCCCCGACAGAACTAGGGTCAAAAGGACCGCATTGGCTGAGTTCGTTGACCTCGTGAACAGGGATTACTGCTTGGACTTGGATGTTATGGACTATGCGGAGGTACATGCATGGTCCATCTCTGACCCCAGCCTATTCTGGGAGGCCGTGGCACGCTTCAGTGGGGTACGGTTTCAGCAGTCCGCGCGCACGAGCGTAAAGGGGCTCGACGACATGACCCGCACCTCATGGTTCCCGGGCGCCACCCTGAATTACGCGGAGCATGTGCTAACCGCCCGCCCGGGCCACGAGGACGATGCCGTCGCCATTCTGTTTGAACGCGAAGACGGCAAACAAGAATCCATCACCTACGGAGAGTTGCGGGTACGCGTCGCTGCGGCTCGCACCGGACTCAAAGACCTTGGGGTCAGAAAGGGTGACTGTGTTGCGGCCCTTGCCCCGAACTCCGTGGAGACCGTCGTTGCCTTCCTCGCCACTGCGAGCTTGGGCGCGGTTTGGTCTTGTTGCTCGCCTGACTTCGGCGCTCGGGCAGTAGAAGATCGTTTCCGGCAACTCTCCCCGACAGTGCTACTTGTGGTCGACGGCTACAAATACAATGGAAAGACCTTCTCGCTGGCTGATCGCATTGAGACGCTTCGCGCCCAACTTCCGTCTTTGCTGTCAACGGTACTTGTGCCGTATATCGACCCTGATGCCGTGGCGGTAGGCACGGTCAGTTGGGATGAATTGACAGGGCGAATCGAACCGATTGCGTTTGAGGCAGTGCCGTTCGATCATCCGCTCTGGGTCCTGTACTCTTCCGGCACCACCGGGCTGCCGAAAGGGATCGTGCATAGCCACGGCGGGATCGTCTTGGAACATCTCAAAACGCATCTCCTCATGAACGATATACGCGCGGGTGTTCGCTTCTTCTGGTTCACGACTACCGGATGGATGATGTGGAACTTCCTATTGGGTGGGCTCCTCGTGGGAGCAACGATCGTGTGCTACGACGGAAGTCCGACGTATCCCTCACGCGACCGGCTCTGGACCATGGCAGATGAGTACGGAATCGAAGTATTCGGCGTGTCCGCTGCCTTCATTCATGCCGCGATGCGTGCGGGGGACTCTCCGCGCAAGCATCACGATCTCCGTGCCATACGCGCTCTTGGCGTGACTGGTTCGCCGCTATCGCCAGAGGGTTTCGAATGGGTGGCTGGTCACGTGGGTAGAGACATTCAAATCAACGCCAACTCCGGAGGGACCGACGTATGTACGCCGTTCGTGATGTCAGCTCCGAGCGTGCCAGTTTGGAGGGGAGAGATCTCTTGCGCATCGCTCGGAGTGGCGGTCGAGGCCTTCAACGACGCCGGGCAGGCTGTAGTTGACGAGGTGGGCGAACTGGTCGTCACCAAGCCGATGCCGTCAATGCCGGTATCGTTTTGGGGCGACGAGGGAGACGCACGACGAAGAGCCGCGTACTTCGAAGACTTTCCTGGAATTTGGCGCCACGGCGACTGGGTAAAGAAGACATCGCGAGGCTCCTACATAATTTACGGACGCAGCGACTCGACGTTAAATCGTGGCGGCATTCGCATGGGAACCGCGGAGTTCTATTCTGTAATCGAAACCTTCCCCGATGTCCATGACTCTTTAGTCATCGATATCTCAACCCCGGACGACGTCACTGAGGCACCACTCATGTGCTTCGCCGTTTTGGCCGACGGCGTCGATGAGAAAGCGATATTCACCGAAATTCGCTCGGCTCTCCGCAAAGAACTGTCACCACGGCATGTGCCCGATCGGTTCATCAGCGTCACACAAATACCCCGAACTCTCAACGGCAAGAAATGCGAGGTGCCAGTTAAGCGCATTCTCTTGGGTGCGTCGCCAGAGAATGCGGTGAGCCGAAGTGCTCTTCAAAACCCCGAAGCTATCGATGAGTACATCACCATCCGAGATCAACTAGCCGCAACAACAAACCCGTCCAAGAAAGGACAGTAATGACTACGCTTCAGAACAACACACGTCAGTACGTCGAAGAGCTCTGCCAACGTTACCGCCGATGGGGCCAGTGGGGCTCCGAGGATGAGCACGGATCACTCAACTTCATAACGCCCGATACCCTCGTTCGGGCAGGGGAGCTCATCCGAACCGGAAAAGTCGTGTCGTGTGCACTTCCGTTTGATGAAAACGGTCCACAGTCCGGTCGTTTCGGCGGACGGCATAACCCGATCCACACAATGGTACAGGATGGTGGCGACATTGCTATCGGCGCCCAAGACCACATTAAGGAGCTCCGATTCACCGACGACACCATCACAATGCCGCTGCAGTGCGGAACTCAGTGGGACGCCCTTGCCCATGTTTTCCACAAGGGTCGCATGTATGGAGGTCACGGCGTCGAACACGTCACAAGTAATGGCGCTACACGCAACAGCATCGAGAAGGTCGCCGACGGAATCACGGGCCGTGGAGTGCTGCTGGATATGCCCAAATACTACGGCGTCGAATGGATGCAACCGGGCCAATCGATTTCGAGTGCGGATCTTGCTGGTGCAGCAGAGGCACAAAGCGTCGAGGTCGGCCGGGGCGACATCGTCCTAATCCGTACCGGGCAGATTGCCCAGGTCCGAGCTGAGGGCACCTGGGGAACATATGAAGCGGGCGATGCGCCCGGCCTCGGCATCGATAGCGCGCACTGGATATTCGACAAGGAGATCTCAGCTTTCTGCACGGATACCTGGGGCGCTGAGGTTCAACCCAACGATGTCGACGGTGTTTACCAGCCGCTACACCTGATCCTGCTTGTCAACGCTGGCATCCACATTGGAGAGATCTTCGATCTCGAAGCTCTTTCCGAGACTTGCGCCGCAGAGAGCCGGTATGAATTCTTGCTTGTTGCACCTCCATTGCCAATCACCGGCGCAGTCGGTTCGCCGGTCAACCCTTTGGCCATCTTCTAATGAATGCGCAAGGGAAAGACCGTGTGGTGTTGCTTGATGGAGCCAGAACTCCAGTCGGCCGCTTTCTAGGCGCGCTCAAGGATGTACCCGCCCACGAGCTTGGCGGCACAGCCACGAGAGCGGCGCTTAGCCGTGCCGACGTTGCACCGAACCAGATCGGCGAGGTCGTAATGGGATGTATCGGGCAAGTGGGCAAGGACGCATTCAATGCCCGACGCGTTGCTTTCGCTGCAGACATCCCCAGCGAGGTACCTAGCTATACCGTCAACCGTCTCTGCGGTAGTGGGCTACAAGCGGTCTGGTCGGCTGCCATGCAGTTGCGCGAGGGCGAAATCGATTTCGCGGTCGCCGGCGGCGACGAATCGATGTCTCGGATGCCGTTCTATGACTTCGACGCTCGCGACGGACGCAAACTCGGAGATCGGGCTCTCCACGATGGCACGCTGATGATGCTTACTGACCCGTTCCGCGACATTCCGATGGGTGTCACGGCCGAGAACGTTGCGGCCAAATACGATGTGTCTCGCGAAGCCCAGGACCAATTCGCAGCCGAGTCACAACGTCGAGCGACTACAGCAGACGCCCAAGCCGCATTCGCAGATGAAATCGTGCCAGTTCAAACCGCGGGTCGAAGGCCGAGTCTTGTTGTTCTCGACGAACATCCGAGGCCGGAGACCACAGTCGAGTCTTTAGCAGCTCTGCGCCCATCATTCGACCGATCGGGAACAGTGACCGCCGGGAACTCCTCCGGAATCAACGACGGAGCGGCCGCCGTGGTTTTGGCGCGCGAAGAAGTTGCCCGTCGACGCGGTCACGAGCGAGGACTGGTCGCGCTGGAAGCAGTGGCTACTGCTGCGATCAAGCCAGAATTGATGGGATACGCACCTGTGTTGGCCCTGCAACGGCTTTTCACACAAACCGGAACGGCGCCCAACGACGTCGACGTGATCGAACTAAACGAGGCGTTCGCCGCGCAGGCAGTAGCTGTAATCCGGGGTGCGGGCCTTCCTGAAGATCGCACGAACCCATATGGCGGAGCGATCGCGCTCGGCCACCCGGTCGGGGCAACCGGAGCAATCCTGGCTGTGCGAGTAATGAAAGACCTGATCAGGCGGGACGGTGAGCTCGGCATCGTAACGATGTGTATCGGAGGAGGCCAAGCTCTCGCCGCTTTGCTGCGCCGCCTCAACTAATCCGTCCGTACGCCCATGACTTGACCCGTCTCGACGGTATTCTCCGAAGGAATTTCGAAAGGTTGAGAGCGGCGAGCTGGATCTTCTCTGGCGGCTCAGACGAGAGACCGCTTGAACGTACATCCGCGGAAATATAGGGCGCATCGTACGGATGCTTACGAATCGCGCCTTGCAATCTGCTGGGCTATTCAGAAAGGCACAATATGTTCAAGCTTCTTGACGAGCAGTCAAAGTTGACTCGCCGTCAGACGCTTATCGCAGTAGTCGCTGCATGGGCTGTCTGCCTCGAGTTCCTCGACTACTTCCTAATTGGATTCATCCTTACTTTCGTGTCCGGGCCATGGCATCTCACCTTTGTTCAGAGCTCATGGATTCTGCTCTCCTCCGGTTTGGGGGCGATCGTAGGTGCACTGTTCTTTGGCTGGCTTGCCGACCGTATAGGCAGGCGCAAAGTGTTCTTAACGACGATCACCATCTTTTCACTCGCCACATTAGCTTTAGTGTTCACGCCCGACGATCCCACGCTGGGTTGGGCGTGGCTGGTCTCATTCCGCGTAATAATCGGATTTGGTGCAGGTGGCTTGTATGTCGTCGACCTTCCACTTGTACAGGAGTACATGCCTCAAGCAATGCGGGGGAAGGTGACCGGACTCGTGACCTCCACGGTTCCGTTTGGATTCCTCCTAGGCTCTCTCATGATTTGGTTGCTGTCGGATGCCATCGGTTGGCGAGGAATCCTTATCGTGGCCACTGTGCTCGGGTTCAGCGTGCTCCTGCTTCGAGCCGAGATACCAGAATCGCCACGATACCTTGTTCGCCAGGGTGATATCGAGGGTGCGCGAAGATCTGTCGCCTGGGCCCTACATTTACCCATCGACCAGATTCCCGCAGAGGTCGACTTGCCACCGGAAGGTTCGGAAGCAAAAGTCGGCATTGGTCAGTTGATCAAGTATCCAAGAAGCTTCTGGACATCTGTACTTGCGAATATCGGGATGCAAACCGGCTACTATGGTCTCTCATTGTGGACACCAACTCTGCTTGTATTAATCGCTGGAATCAGTTCCGCGCACTCTGGCCTCTTCATGGTGTTCGTAACATTGGGAGCACTGGTTGGACGCTTTGCGTTTTCCTACATGTCGGAATGGATTGGACGACGTGCCGCTGGCGGAGTCGCAGCGATTGGTACCGTGGTCACACTGATCATTTCTGCTGTCACCTCTGACTTCACTTTTGCAGGACTATCGGTGTTCTTCCTGATGATGATTGGGGTCTACTTTTTCGGCGAAGGTGGATTCGCCATCGTCGGTCCTTACTCGGGCGAGGTCTGGCCGAGCCACCTTCGAACTACCGGGATGGGCTTCGCTTATGGAGTCGGTGGAATCGGAAAAGTGATTGGCCCACTTGGGCTGGCGATCATTCTCGGAGCAGATAGTCTGCTCAATCCTGAAGCATCGAAGGGTAGCGTCAGTTCAGCATTCTTCTACTTCGCTGCTTGGTTCGCGCTGACCGCAGTGGCATTCCTCATTATCGGCATTGAGACTCGCAATAAATCCATCCAGCAACTCGACATCGATCTCGAAGGACAGCGCCGGCTCCGGCATTTGAACGAGCTACCGTAGATTTACCAAAGAGAAGACTCTCCTTGACGCCGTTCTCGAGCTGGCTGACTGAGCCTATAGGTAGAGAGCCAATCCCGAGTATCTGCGACATCGTGGGATCACGGCGGTCATTCCGAAGAAAAAGACCTGATCGCGGCCAGCAAGAAGCAAGGACAACAAGGTGGGGGTCTCGACCTGCGTTTGACGCCGTGATCAGCGCTATCTTGACCTGGCTCCGGCAATATAGGCGACATGCTGTGAGTCTTGGAGTGGCTGGTCTGGGACCGGCTGGCGAGGATAGGAGTTGGTCGCTTCACTCCGGACGTGACTCAAGATATGCTGAGCCCCTTCTTTGAGGGATGCCTGCTAGGAATCTGTCCGTCCAGGGTGAGGCTGCCGGCACCGTCCTGGCCCACTCCGGCGACTTGATGAGAAGGCTGTCCGCTCACATTGTGAACGTGTCCCCATCACAGTACTGCCCCGATCTGGGTAGGAAAGACCTGTATTTGCCGGTCCACGTCCACCACGGCTCTGTAGGATCCCGGATTTCGTGCCGGAGATGTGTCAGTGGAAGCTCCCGCGTCAGCGTTGTTGCTGGTCAGCGGGGTGCTGAGTGTTGCAGATCCGCGGAGAAGCTGAAGATTGTGACAACTTAGTGAGATTCAGGCTACGTTCCACGCGAGTTTCGCCCCAGGTCACAGCGGTACGGCACTGACAGATCGCGTGGGACCCTACAGTCTTGTAGGTTCTCGGTTTTCGTGTCGGAATCTCAATTTCGTGGCGGTGGCGTGTCGGAGTTCTCAATTTCATGTCGGAGCGAGGAATGTAGGTTCTCGGTTTTCGTGTCGGAATCTCAATTTCGTGTCGGTGGCATGTCGGAGTTCTCAATTTCATGTCGGAGCGAAGAAGCTACAGGCATGACAACGACGAGGTTCTTGGACACGGAACTGATGTACCTCACAGAGGAGAGCACCTCGGTCGCGACGGCTGTGGGTGCTGTGAACGGCACTCGGTTTCGAGTTGGCGATCGAAGAGGCTGGTGCGATGAGCAGCTTCGTTGCCCCGGCCTGAAGACAGCACCTGGGTCGTGCCCTGGATGTCTGAACGCGAGATCGACTGGGCGAAGCGCCAAGCGATCACTGGGTCGGCTCCAGTGACTATCCGACGTCGAGCGCGGCGAGCTGCTCGGCGCTGCCGGTGACGACCAGGAGCAGCTGCTCACGGTCGTCCTCGACCCTCCAGTCGACGAACGAGCAGCAGGAGCTCTCGACCGCGACGAGCTCGCGCAGCCGCCGGACCGAGTCCTCGGTCCGCGAGTAGTGCACGACCAACGACGTCTCCGTGCGCTCGACGTCCAGGGCGTGTTCGCCGTCGAAGGCGCGCCAGCGCTCGATCTGCTCCCTGCCCGCGCCGGGAGTGAGCGTGCAGGCGATCGGGAGGTCTCCCAGCGGTCCGGTCCTGTTCACGTCACGACCCCGCCCTCCGTGCCGGAGCACAGCAGTCGTCCCGGCAGCCCTCGGCCTCGCGCTCCCCGGTCAGCGCCACCATCGATGCGGCGCAGCAAGCGTCGCCCCTCCACGCCTCGACGCCCTCTCGGACGGCGAGGACGGCGATGACGAGCGCAGCGACGGAGTCGGCCCACGCCCAGCCGAGCAGGGCGTAGAGCAGCAGCCCGACCAGCAGCGCCGCGGACAGGTACGTGCAGATCAGGGTCTGCTTGGAGTCGGCGACGGCCGACGCGGAGCCGAGCTCGCGGCCGGTGCGGCGCTCGAACCAGGACAGGAAGGGCATGACGACCAGGCTCAGCGCGGCGATCGCGATGCCTAAGGGGGAGTGCTCGGCCCCGCGGACGCCGAGCAGGGAGAGCACAGCGTCGACCGAGACGTAGGTGGCCAGGCCGAAGAACGACACCGCGATGACCCGCAGGGCGACCCTCTCGCGCTTTGCCGGGTCGGGGGCGGCGAACTGCCAGGCGACCGCCGCGGCGGAGAGGACCTCGACGACGGAGTCGAGGCCGAAGCCGATCAGCGCCGCCGAGGACGCCGCGCGGCCGGCCAGCAGAGCGACGACCGCCTCGACGACGTTCCAGCCGATCGTGATCGCAACGACGACCCGGATCCGACGCCGCAGGACCGCCGCACGGCCGGGCGCGGACAGGACCGCCGTCACTGTCGACCCCCTTCGTCGCAGCAGCCAGGAACCGAGCACTCCGGGTCCAGGCACGGCGCGCTCTCGTCGACGGCCAGCGTGACGTCCACCAGCGCCGTGAGCGCCGCCGCGATGTGCGGGTCGGCGATCTCGTAGCGCGTCTGTCGGCCCTCCGGCTCAGCGACGACGATACCGCAGCCCCTCAGGCAGGACAGGTGGTTCGACACGTTCGTGCGCGTCAGCCCGAGGTCACGGGCGAGCACCGCCGGGTAGCCGGGTCGCTCGATCAGCGACAGCAGGATGCGCGAGCGGGTGGGATCGGCCATGGCCCGGCCGAGGCGGTTCATGATGTCGACGCGCGAAGCAATGGTCAGCATGTACTGACCATACAGCAGATGCTGACCTATTGGCCAGAGCTCTGCGATCAGTCCTCCGGAGCGGCTGCGCCGGCGAAGGCCCTGAACGCGCACTCCGACCGGCAGGGCTCGTCGCTGTCGGGGCAGCCGTCGACGTGGTCCCGCGCCTCGCGGAGCTGTGCCTGCAGCTGCGAGAGCACCCGCAGCTGGCGCTCGACGGCGGCGATCTGCTCGGCCAAGAGAGGCTGCAGGGCGGCCTTCACCCCTGTGCAGGTCCCGTCGTCGGCGAGCTCGAGGAGCCGGCGGATCTCGGGAAGCTCGAGGCCGAGCCGCTTGGCCGCGGCGATGAAGTCCAGCCGCTCGAGGTGGCCGTCGTCGAAGTCCCGGTAGCCGTTGGGGCTCCGGGCCGTCTGGAGGATGCCGAGGCGCTCGTAGTAGCGCAGCGTGCTCGCGGGCACCCCGGTGCGCTCGGAGACCTCGGAGATCTTCATGCTCCGACCCTACGGCTCGCCGGCTTGACCTTCAACTCGGGTTCAAGGTCTAACGTTGCTGGCATGACCTACGTGATCGCCCAGCCCTGCGTGGACGTCAAGGACCGCGCGTGCGTGGACGAGTGCCCGGTCGACTGCATCTACGAGGGGAGGAGGATGCTCTACATCCACCCCGACGAGTGCGTCGACTGCGGTGCCTGCGAGCCGGTGTGCCCGGTCGAGGCGATCTACTACGAGGACGACCTGCCCGACCAGTGGTCGGACTACTACGCGGCGAACGTCGAGTTCTTCGACGGCGTCGGCTCGCCGGGCGGGGCGGCGAAGACGGGCGTGATCGACAAGGACCACCCGCTCGTCGCCGCGCTGCCGCCGCAGGCCCAGCACGGCTGATCGCAGGTCGCCGAAATCGCTGGACGCAGTCACCGCGTCCGGCGCAGAGACACGAGAACGAACAGAGGGAGACGCATGCGCGGGAGCGTGGAATGGATGGAGCGGCACCAGGTCGCGCTCTACGTCGCGGGGCTGGCCCTCGGGGCCGTGATCGGCCTGGTCTGGCCCGCCGTCGCCCACCCGGCCGAGCTCGCGATCCACCCGGTGCTGGCGCTGCTGCTCTACGCCACGTTCCTCGGCATCCCGTTCGCCAGGATCGGGCGGGCGTTCAGGGACTGGCGCTTCCTGTCGACGATCCTCCTCGTCAACTTCGTTCTGGTGCCACTGGTCGTCTGGCCGCTGTCGCGGATCGTCGCCGGGGACCAGGCGCTGCTCATCGGGGTGCTGTTCGTGCTGCTGACCCCGTGTATCGACTACGTCATCGTGTTCTCGGGGCTGGCCGGCGGCGACGAGGAGCGGCTCCTGGCCGCGGCACCGCTGCTGATGATCGCCCAGATGCTCCTGCTGCCCCTGTACCTGTGGCTCTTCGTCGGCGCAGAGTTCGTCGGCTCCGTCGAGTTCGGCCCCTTCGTCGAGGCGTTCGTGCTCATCATCGCCCTGCCGCTGGTCGCAGCTGCGCTCACGCAGCTCGCCGCCGCCCGCTGGCGCGTCGGGCGCAGGGCCGAGGAGGTCGTCATGGGCGCGATCGTGCCGCTGATGGTCGCCACTCTGGCGGTCGTGGTCGCCTCGCAGGTCGCCGGCGTCAGCGCCCGGCTCGGCTCGCTGCTGCTGGCGGTGCCGGTCTTCGTCCTCTTCGCCGCGGTGATGGTCGCGGTGGGGACGCTTGCCGGGCGCGTGGCGGGCCTCGACGTGCCCGGCAGGCGCGCGGTCGTGTTCAGCGGGGCGACGCGCAACTCGCTCGTCGTGCTCCCGCTGGTGCTCGCCCTGCCTGCGGCGTTCGACCTCGCCTCGCTGGTCGTGGTTACTCAGACGCTCGTCGAGCTCGTCGCCATGGTCGTCTTCGTCCGGCTCGTGCCGCGACTGGTGCCGACTGCTCGCGGGTCGGCCGCCGAAGCTCGGGCGTGAGACGAGCTACTGCTGCCCGATGGGCCCCGGGGACCGACGTCATGGAGGCGGCTCGGAAGCGTACGAGTCGCCTGATGGCGTCGCGGGCGTCCTTGAATATCGTTGCGGTGCCAGGGCTGGTTGTAGTCGCGGCGCTCACTAGCGTGTGAGGATCTTGACAAGTTAGTGAGACAGGTGGTGTCTCATGTTCGTGTCGCATCGCAGGTGAGCCCGGTGCACGCACGTCAAGTTCCGCGGGATCCTACACCAATTTGTAGGTTGTCGGTTTTCGTGTCGGAATCTCAATTTTGTGTCGGTGGCGTGTCGGAGTTCTCAATTTCGTGTCGGAGCGAGGAAGCTGGAGGCATGACAACGAAGTCGTTGTTAGAGACGGAATTGATCTATCGCACCGAGGAGGGCTCCTCGGTCACGACGACTGTGGGAGCTATAGATAAGACCCGGCTTTCGAAGGGTCTACCGGTCCGATCGCCCAGATCCTATGCACGTCAGCGTCACTACCCGGGTCTGTTCTGGTCTGCGACTACGGGCGGCCACGTACCGTACGAGAGCCGGTTGGAACTTGACCGACTGTGGGTGGCGGACTTCGACCCTCGGGTTGTCTGGATCTCCGGCCAACCGATGTGGTTGAGCGGCTGCGACGGTGAAGCGGTTCGTCGGCACGTACCTGATTTCTTGCTGACTGGCTCGGATGGTCGATTGACCGTAGTCGATGTGAAACCGGCCGAATTCGTCAGTCGGCCGAAAGTCGCGACTGTATTCGCATGGACACGACAGGTTTGCGAAGCGGCAGGGTGGCGAGACGAAGTGTGGTCCGGTGACGATCCCCGCCGTTTGGCGAACATCAAGGCTCTCGGATCAAGTCGCCGTCTCCAAATGTTCGGGCCACAGGATGTACGAGAATTCGACGGAGCTGGCGGCATGTCGTTTGGTGACCGCTTTCGGGCGTGGTCAGGGGAAAACGAGGTAAGCCTCGATGCCGCGATGGGGACATCCCAGCGTGTATGAGCAATATTTGAGGAGATCGCCGATGGCGTCGGTTGTTGAACTTTCGGTGGGCAAACAAGTGTGGTTCGAAGGCGAAATGTGGGAAATCGCTTCCATATCTGCGGCCGCCGCACAACTGTCTCGTGGCGACAAGTTCCGTTCGGTGGCGACGCTGTCGCTGTTAGATGGCGCGAAAATCATCGGTGACGATACTCAGGCTGCAGAAGATGAGGGGTCTCAGCCTGCATCGAATGTTGTGTTGAGTGATTTGAGTCCGGCTCAGCGGGCGAAGTTGGATCAGCGTGCTGAGGTCGTGCGCCCGTTGTTGGAGTATGACGGTGATGTCTCGTTGAAGCAGCGACTGCGAGAGGCTGCGGTCTCGGCGCAGGTGTCGACGCGCACGTTGGAGCGTTGGATGACCGGCTATCGTAGCGGCGGTTTGGCGGGTCTTGCTGATAGTCGAATGACTGGACGCTACGCCACGGGTATCGATTCGCGGTGGGATGCCGCCTGCGCCGAGGTTTTGGCGGAATATACATCGCGGTCGACTCCAACGATGGGAGTTGTCTTAGACAAGATCCAGCAACGGGTTGACGAGCAGCACGGGCCGGGAGTGGTGGGCACTCCGTCTCGGTCTAGTGCGTATCGTCGACTGAAGGAGCTGTCGAAGGGTCGACATGCTTTCGGAAGTGGTAAACAGCGGCGGTCAGTTGCCGATCGTCCCCGGGGCCCATATGGCAGGTTACGGGCGACACGGCCGGGTGAGTATGTGGTTCTGGATACGACGCCGCTAGACGTGTTCGCGATGGAACCGGTCACTTTGAGGTGGGTGCCTGTCGAACTGACTGTTGCTCAGGACCTGTTCACTCGTTGCATTCTGGGTCTTCGATTGACCCCTGTCTCGACGACCGCAGCAGATGTCGCGAATGTGCTGTACCAATGTGTGACTCCACAACCGAACGGTGATGATGACGGTGCGTGGCCGTTCCATGGAGTCCCGCGCAATGTGCTCGTCGGTACCGAAGAGCCGGATGGTGTGTCTCAAGAACGAGTCGCTGGGTTGCCGGCGTGCTTGCCGGAAGCGATCGTTGTCGATCACGGCAAGGTCTACCTGTCGTCGCATGTGACCTCGGCCTGCGCGCGGCTGGGCATCACGATTCAGCCGGCAATTCCTCACAAACCCACCGATAAGCCAACAGTCGAGCGGTTCTTCAAGACATTGCGCGAGGGCCTCTTGCAGCATCTTCCCGGCTACAAGGACCCGGACGTCTACAACCGTGGAGCGGACATCGAGGATCAAGCCTTCTACTATGTAGCAGAGCTTGAACAGATCATTCGCGAATGGGTTGGCCAAGTCCACCATTACACCAAGCACCGAGGGTTAAGCGTTCCGGAGGTGCCAAACGCGGAGTTCTCGCCTGCGGAGATGTTCGAAATTGGTCTGGCGAAGGCTGGCGGAGTGTTGGTACCGAGTTCGCCGGACCTGGCGTTTAGTTTTCTTGACGTCGCGTGGCGTTCGATCCAGCACTATGGTGTCGAGATCGACGGACGCCGGTACGACGGTGCCGCGTTGAATATGCATCGAAACTCCAAGTCCCCGTACAAGGGGGTTCATGCTGGGAAGTGGCCGTTGTTCGTTGATGCTCATGATGTTCGACGGGTGTGGTTCCAGAACCCAGACACTCTTGAGTTTGAACCGTTGGAGTGGGAGCACGCACCAGCGCTCGACCAGCCGTTTTCCCTGGAGGCGGCCAAGTACACGAAGTGGTTGGCGCTACGGTCCAATCGCCATGTGGACCCAACCCAAGCCGTCCAAGACCTGCTGAACTCATGGAATGAAGGCACTGTGACAGCGCGCCGGGATAAGTCGCTGGCTCTACGCCTCAGCACTACCCGCAGTCATGGCGTGTCCACAACCGAAGACGACAATCACGAAGCACGCGAGACGGCGTCTGTGCCGGCGGTGATCGATCTGCTCGAAGCCCGAAAGAACCGCAAAGCAAATGAGCTGGACCTCGTTGATGATCTCGACGATGTATTTGCCCGCTATTACAAAGAGCATCCTGACCAGGACGGTTTTGAGGTGTTCGACGAATGACGAATCGGTGGGCCCGGTGGTTGCGGGAGCATCAGCCACAGCGTTTCAACATGGCGACCAAACAGGGCTGGGACGCGTTCGCTCAATCTGCCCCACGTCCGGAGTTGGAACAGTTGTCGCGAACGGAGTTGAATCGGCTGAGCGATGAGGAACGAGAAGATTACGACGAAGCACGGTTGGTGTGGAACGCGAATCCTCCGGCAGTCAAGACCGTCCAATTGAGTAGCGCGTTCTCGGTAATGGACCAGGTGATGGCCTCGAACAGACGCGATGGAGATCGTTTACGGGGATCGATCGTGATCGATGCCGCCCCGGCACTGGGCAAGACCACAATCGCGACTCGTTTCGCAAGGGAATACCATCGCAAGACTTTGCGTCGTTTCGGTGCCAAGACTGGTGCCGGTCATCAGCGGTTGCCGGTGGCGTTCATCCCGTTGGATGCGGGTGTCACGCTCAAGGGATTGAACCAGAAAATCCTCGCCTTCTACGGTCATCCAGGCGCCAATCGCGCGACGACCGCACGGTTGGGCGCACTGGCGGTCGATTGCGTGCGCTCTTGTGAAACCCAGCTCATTGTCATCGACGATCTGCACTTCATCGATTTCAAACATCGCCATGGACGCGAGGTCAGCAACCATCTGAAAGGCCTGGCGAACGAGATGCCGGTGACGTTCGTCTATGTGGGTGTGCGTTTGGCTGAGAAGCGATTCTTCGACGAAGGATTAATATGAGAAGATGCCGCATATGCGCAAACATCACGCCGTTCGACCCGCGTCCCGGTCGCACCGTTTAACCGCACTACCAATGCCGGAACTCGCGCGTGGTCGCACCTGCTGACGAAGCTCGAAGAGCACCTGTTACTCGTCGACGGAGAACCTGGCATGTTGGTGCGTCAGGCTGCGGAGCTCCATCGTCGCACACAAGGTCACATTGGTTCCCTGACGAACTTACTCGACCGTGCTAGCTACCTCGCGATCACCACCGGAGTCGAAACCATTACCCCGGAGATTCTGTCTGCGGTCACGATCGACAATGCAGCCGAAACCAGCGCCCGCACAGCCTAACGACAAGTGCGCATCGACGCGCTTGCGAGGAATCACCTCTGGCTACGACCTCGACGCGTGGCCACTGGCACTGCCCATTGAGCCCGATGAAACCCTCTCGAGCTGGTGGGCACGCATAGCCTCCCGATTCGGTGTCTCACCGGCAGCCTTGTTTCGCGAAGTCGGGTTCCGAATGGGTTCCTACACCCCGTGGCGAGTGGAGCAACGACTCGCGCGCCCCAGTTCCCCATTGAGTGTTCGAACCGGGGTATCCAACGAAACCAGGGCTCAGGCTCACACTGCTCAGGCACGTATTTCAGATCTTCTCGCAAGCGTGACTCAGCGGTATCACGCATCGACATTCTCTTCGAAGCCCTCATTTGGGAGCCGTTTTTGTCCTTCGTGTCTTGCTGAGACCGGGACATGGTCCGGGCTGTGGCGAAGTCCCCTCGTCACTATGTGCCCCCGCCACCTTGTGATGCTCGTCGATGTATGTCCTCAGTGCGGTGGCCGCCCCTTTTCCGGTCCGGCATGGGCGATGCACGAACGCGAGAACTCTCGCTGTACCGAAAATCTCCCGAGAGACACTAGCCCCCGTAAGCGGCGGAAACCCTGCGGTGCCGATCTCACCCAAACCCCAACGTCGACAGCCGATCCGAGCCTTGTGGCGGCCACTGAACTATTGCTCGAGGACGAGGAAGATTCGGGCCAAGACTGGGTGCTTGCAGGACTTCCTGCTACACAACCAGAGGCCCGGGACGGTCTTGTCCTATTGACTCTTGATGCTCTTGCTATCAAGGAACGAGAGCCAAGGACGGTAGACGCAGTAGCGACAGCTCTCGAGCACGCATATGAAGTACTCACGAGCCCGGACCTGACCACCGCCGCTGCCCTCGCCGATCACTATCGCCTCCTCGACGCAAGTGGCCCCTTCGCAGCAATCGGACCAACCCAGAAATTGCGTGACCACCCAATTCACTCTGTATTGCATGCCATCCGCTTGCACAGTCTGCGCGATCATCTTCCGCCGGGAACGCAGCTGGCGTTCCGCATTGGGTCCGACTGGCCGCGGATCCCGAATGCATTGCGCCACCGTCACACTCCGGTGCCCACGTACTGCGAGGACTGGCGTCTCCCGCCGGCACCGTTCGGGGCGATTCCACAGCTCTACTGGGAAAATGGCCTACCTGGCATCGGATCAATCACGAGCGAGCGGGCCGATTCGCTCTCAGCATCGCCATCGCCTCAGTGGGCCGTAACATCACCACCGCGTCAGCGGCCGAGCGCCTCGGTGCACCAAAGGTTCAGGCTGCACGAGTCGCCCACGACTGGGCCAAACTCAGTGATCAATGCGGATGGCCGGCCCTGCGGCAAGCGATCGTGACTGCCGCTACCCAGCTGACTCACGAGCCCGGAACGATTGACTATCGGCGGCGGCGAGAGGAGCTTGCCACCATTGCTGATCTTGACACTCGGTTTCCCGAGTCTGAGTGGTCAGATGCCGAACGCTTGTGGTTGTGGGCGATGTTTACGCAGAGTAGTCCCCGGTTCACTCCAGAAGCCTGGGGTAACCGTCGGTTTCCAGCGATTGTCCCCGAACGCCCAGAAGTGAGGGAGTACAACGATGGCGACGTCAGAGAGCTCCTCGCCAGCACACGATCGGGTCTCGAGAAGCCGCCATGAAGTGAATGGGAACGAATGTGTGGCGTACACCCGTGGTCGGCGGACTGTCAGCGGGCCGAGCGATCGACCGAGAGACTCGGCCGTGAGGCACAACTTGCTCTTGCACCTGGCAACAGCGACGATCCACTCCTGAGTCTTCGATGCGCCAATTTCTGGAAGTACAACCAGCACAGTGACGAGAATGCCAGCTTCCGTCTGCTCTCACACCTTCGCCCGTGGCAATGACGAGCGAATTCCAACAGATCATCGTGATGGCCTCGAATACATGCCCAAGGTGGCACGTGCACTTGGTGTCGCCTTCGGTCCGAAGAGTGTCACCGACGTCAATGCTCCCCGATTACTGTGTTCTTGAACGGGAATATTCTCCCCCGGTGCGAGTGAGGTCCAAACCGGTCGCGATCAGCGCGGACCGCAGATCACCGTGGTGATACTTACCCCGCGATGCCGACATGCGCCTCCACACTCAAACCTCTTGACCCCACCCCAGAAGTCACTCTAGCGTCATTGTGGACAGAGTGAACATTATGCCGCGAGATCACAACACCGGAGCGAACGGGGACAAACAATGACGACCGGACGGAAGTTGATAGTCACTCAGAACGTCACGCTAGACGGGTCGATCGAGATGCTCGGCCCCTGGTTTTCACCCGAAGCTGAGAACGACCAGGACGACCTGATCGAGGAGATGGCCCGGCAGGATGCCACCAACGACGCCGTACTATTCGGCCGGCGAACATTCGAAGACATGCGCGGCTATTGGCCGCAGCAGACCGACGATCGCACCGGAGTCACCGAGACCCTGAACAAAGTTACCAAGTACGTCGTGAGCTCCACCCTGGGCGACCCCGGCTGGGAACGCTCCATAGTGCTCACCGGAGACCCGATTGAAGAGGTGCGGGGCCTGAAGGAGACCGATGGGCAGGACATCGTGTGCACCGGTAGTATCAGCCTCGTGCACGCGCTCATCCCGTCAGGCCTGGTCGACGAGTACCGCCTCTTCGTCTATCCCGCCGTTCAGGGACATGGGCGACGGCTCTTCCCCGACGGCCACGTCATCTCCCGGCTGGAGCTGTTGGAGACCAAGTCGTTCCAGTCTGGCGTGGTTCTCACCACCTACCGCCCGCTGTGACCGTTCGGGAAGGACAGCAAGTGACTGGCATCACCCCACTACCGGTCGCCCTGTCATCGGTATGATCACGATCGTGGGGCGCAGCGCCGAGTGTGATTACTGTTCGTTTCCGCGTACCAAGCAGAAGACGTTGCCTTCCGGATCCGCCAGGACATGCCAAGTCATCCATTCAGCTGATCCTTGCCCAATATCGATCTGCTGTGCTCCCTGGTCGAGTAGTCGGTCGAGTTCTTGTTGCTGGCTACCTTCCGCAGCAACTAAGTCGAGGTGCCACGTGTTTTTTCCGGACGGGGCGGGCTCGTCGGTCCACCTGAAGTCGATCAGCAATCCTTCGCCACCAAGGCGAACACCGTCAGCTCCGTGCGGTGTGCGTTGGAAGTCACGAGCGACCTCTTCCCACCCGAGAACCTGTTGCCAGAAGTGAGCTAGGAGTTGCGGGTTCTGGCAGTCGACATTCAACGACTCGATTCGGCTGATCGTCGCAAAGTTGTCTAGTGACGGTGCGATGTCGGGCTTGCGCGCAGACATGGGGCCGGCGGCACGTCGGCGCGCGAACGCTATCCAGCTGATTGCGGCTTGGACAGTCCCAAACACCACCAGCACTGCAAACAGCGGTGTATATCCGTAGTTGGCCACGATCATGCCGACAGCGAGAGGGAAGGCTAGTGTTGCGCCTTGGAAGATAAGTCCAGCGAGCGGCAACACGCGGGCACGGACGGACTCCTCGGAGACGTTGACGACCTCTGCTTGCGCCGTGGGCAGAGCCAGTCCATAGCTCAGCCCCAACACTGCCGAAGTCAGCGCATAGAGGGCCTGATTGGAACCGATGACCGCAAATGCAGACACCGTGATTGCCATAACGCTGACCGAGACCGCAATGACTAGCCTGGAGTCGTAGGCGGCCATGCGGCGGGCGATGACGAATCTGACGAGGATAACTGCGGCACTGTAGGTCAAGTAGAAGACTTGGTAGCTGAGATTGTGGTCAGCAGCAAAGAGGGTCTGGAACTGGGTCATCGCTGTGAAGAGGCATGCGAACAGCCCGACCACTATCAGCCAGGAGGCGGCCTCGGAGCGCAGTATTGTCCTGGTCGCCTGCGCTAGAGAGGGCAGACTCGCATCTCTGTTGGCGACAGACGATGGGAGAGTCCGTGAAGTGGTCGCGGCTACTCCAACGATGGCCGCCACCGCCGCAAGACTGACAACTGCTGCAACCAGGAAGGTGCCACGAAATCCCAAGGGAGTGCTGAGCAATGCCGCTCCCACCACGGGCCCGAGGCCGATCCCAAGCTGTTCACTGCCGGTCAAGTAGCCAAAGAAGGTGGATCGGTCGGAATCAGTGACCATAGCGCTCATCACCATTGGCGCTGCAGTGTAGATCACCGCCCAAGCAGTACCCACTGTCACTCCAACGCCGATCAGCGGCAACCACCCGCCAGTCACTAGAGCGGCTATCCCTGCTGCTATGGCAACGAAACCAGCGGCTAACGCGAGGACCCATACTGGGCGTAGCGCCTGCGGCCATCGGGTCAATGCTAAGAGGCAGACCAGCGCGGGGATTACCGCAGAGGACAGAATCAGCCCAAAATTGCCCTCATCCCCGCCGAGTTGTCGGACATATAGCGGTAGCAACAACAACATGCCGTAGCCGGCAGAGACGCCGAGTGCTCCCACCATCAGCAGCACGACCGGAATCCAGGAAGAACTCGTAGGCACCGAAGCCTCATTGCGAACGGCTTGCATTACACTCTCCTAACGGTCTATTCGTTCTACATCAGTTAGACTATGAAAAGAAATGATAACGTGTCAATACCGAAAGAGGCATTAGGTTATGGCGGACGCGGTTCCTCTGGATCCAGGCGAGTACTCTGGGACCTACAAGGCAATCGGCGGGTTTCTCTCGCTCGATTTCGCCAACCTCGTCAGTTTCCGCGCCGGGGATAGGCCGCATGACTGGCTCGCCCCAGCCGAGAACCTCTCCCATTGGGCGGAGCTGTTTGTCGGCGATCCGTTCGAGAGGGGGTGGCAGCCAAGCGCGCAGACCGTCGACCAAGCGATTGAGCTGCGCGAGCGTCTGGCTACGATCTTCACCGAAGTGGCCGCTAGCATCGCGCCCAACGCGCAGGATTTGACCGAGGTTGCCGCCGCGGCGCGCAGAGCCTGGTCACATCAAGAACTCATCAGCGTTGGGCCGAGAGTGAGCTGGATTTTTCTCCCCGACCATCCGCTTGATTGCCGATTGCTGGACCTACTCGCACTGGACGCAGTTCGTTTGCTCACTACGGACGACCTAACGCGGCTGCGCGTTTGCCCCGGATGCGGCTGGGTATTCGTGGACAAGTCCCCAACTCGACGGCGGCGATGGTGTGACCCCGCCGACTGCGGCAACCGCGCCCGGCAACGCAGACACTACCGACGAACCCGTCACGACGACACCGATCCCAGGGCATGCGAGGAATGATTTCCTACGGTGCAAACTTTGAGTCATTTTTCGAGTTCATCCACCGGTGACTAGTACGACCTTGACACGATTGCGCCGCGTGTCAAAGGTCCGTGTGTCACGGCAGTCTACTCGAGTGGAAGTTCCACGCGGACTGGGTCCCGAGGGGTGTCACGACAGTAGTGACCACAGGGCCCTCCTGGCCAGGACCGCTACTCAGTCCTCCCGCTGATCACTCGAACCCTGGCGAAGGTGCAGACCATAGCGGTTCCGGTAATGGGCTCCAACGATCTTTTGGGTAACGAGCAGGACCATGACAGTCACAACAAGAAGCACATTGTCGAGTAGCGGAACGAGGTCGACAGGAAGAGTCAGGGCCAACAGCAAACGTATGACAGCGTCAACCAGAAAGCCAGCTCCCCACGCCGCGGTCAAGACCCGCAATGCTCGACGGAATACGCTCGAGCCCTGCCACCGGCGGTCCCAACGTTGGCGCGCTTCCGCGGACTGGAACATACGGGCGCCATCAAAGAGCAACGGTCGTCGCAGGCAAAGCGTCACCAGCAACCATGCCCCTATCAGCGCCGTGCCGGCGGCATTGCGCACCAATAGCAGACGCGCGTCACCGGTCACCAAGGACGAACCCGCCGAGATGACCAGAATCGCGAGTACCGTGATGCTTACCGTATCCAGTCGGCGTCGATGCACGGCAGTGAAGATCGTCTCAATCGCAGTAATGGTTGTCCCCGCCATGAGAGCAATCCACGGTCCTGCTCCAAGTGCCCGAAGCCCGTAGAACACGGCTAGCGGCGCCACAAGGTGGGTCAAGACTACGACTACTGCCGGTCGATCGCGGCCTACTCGTGCGGTCATGAGTTCCTTACAGAGTCTCGGGACCGAGTGATCGTCAGCGAGAATGTATGGATCAGCTCCTGACGATATGAATCGAAGTCGAGCGGGGGATCGGCGTGCAGCCACTGCGCAGCGCGTTCGATCGAGGCCCGAATCATGACGGCGACTGCCTGCACGTCGAACATTACGAACTCTCCATTCTCTTGCCCTTCATACAAGATGGAAGCCAGCCCCTCGATCACAGGCTGCTGTACTCGCATCGATGTAGCGGTGTCACCCGAGCGGGTCGAAAGGTGTGGTCCGATTTCAGTGAGTGCGGCAATCTCGCGAGGGTGGTCCCGGAGAAATTCGAGATTCGCACCGATATAGGTGCGCAAGCGCTCCAGTGCGCTGCCAGCACCTTTCATCCGCTCGTCCATGAAATGGGCGGCGTCGCTGTATATGTCATTGACGATCTGCCAAAGCAGTTCATTCTTGTCCTCGAAGTGGTAGGAAATCAGTCGTTGACTGCTCAGTCCGGCGCGGCGCGTGATCTCAGCGAACGATGTCTTGTCGAACCCCACGTCCGCTAATGTCTCGATCGCCGCCCGCACGATCTGAGTTCTTCGTGCCGTAGAGATAACCGATCTGACCTTTACCTGCATAGGTTATTTATAACCTATGCAGGTAAAATTGTCGAGCACAGGACACCGATAGTTCGGTTCTTCAGCAGCCAGGTCGCAAAAAGCTTCATCACCCCCGTCCTGCGATCACTTCGACTGTCAGCTGCGTTCCGCTTAGCCTGCCGAGGTGCCTCGATGCAGGTCGGGCGAAAGACCACGCGAGGCGGCCATCCGCTCCAGCAGGCCATACAGAAACTCAATCTCGCTCGAGTCCAGGCAGTCCGTGTATGCCTGTTCGTGAGCTGCCGCGAGCGGACGGATTTCACCGAGGACCCTCTCACCCTCTCCAGTAAGAGCAACCTCGTGAATGCGTCGATCCCTTTTACTCCGCCGACGCTCTATATAGCCATTGCGTTCAAGACGGTCCAGGACCGCAACGATCCGGCTCGGGCCCACCCCGATCTGCTGACTGAGCACGCGCTGGCTGACTCCGGGAGTGCGAGCGACCAGGCGGAGGACTCCGGCTTCCGACGCAGTGATGTTCAAAGGCAGGAGGGCCTGCTCGAATCGGCTCGCCGCGTCCGAGCCGAGCTGAGAGAGCAGGAAAGCAATTCGGTGGTGAGGCTGTGGCATGGAGTTCATAGGAACAATGATAGACCCCTTGATGAATCATTCATAGGGTGTATGATCGGCCCCATGAATGACTCGCAAAGAACTCAAGCCGATCAACACATCACGAAGCGGCGTCGGCCCGATGGACCCCATCCTGGGATCGTCGGAAGCGTCTGCCTCGCTCTGTTCCTGATGAGCCTCGTACTGATGGCGGCCCTCAGCCAGGGCAACACCATCACTTCCCCGTTTGCAGATGATTCGTCGGACTTCTTCACACAGCACGGACTCGCGGTTCGTCTATCTGCACTGTTTCAACTTGGCGCGTCTGTCCCTATGGGCATCTACGCCGCGACCATGTACGCCCGCTTCCAGCGACTCGGCGTCAGAGTACCCGGACCTGCGATCGCATTCTTCGGCGGAATCAGCGCCTCAATACTGTTGGCAATTTCAGCAGTTCTGACGTGGACTGCAGGACAAGACGCCATCGCCACACACCCGGAGCTGACCCGCGCCCTTGGCTTCCTCGCCTTTGGGACCGGCGGATACGCCCACTTACCCGGACTGGGTCTGCTCGTCGCCGGTATAGCGGTTCCAGGCCTGATCAAGCGTCTGCTGCCGGCACCTTTCGCCTGGGCCGGCCTTGTCGTCGCCGCGGTCTGTGAGCTCAGCATCCTCGCCATGGCCCTCGAACCGCTCCAGCCCCTCATCCCGGTCGGGCGCTTCACTGCCCTCGCATGGATCGCAACCACCGGCTTCCTCGTCCCCCGCAGTCGGCAACGTAAGAACACAACGAAGGAGTAATGATGAACACCGTCAACGACACACTGGCCACATGGGCTGACTCGGAACGCCTCTGTGATGCATCGACGACGAACAGCCTACTTACTGATGATTTCCTCGGCATCGGGCCAGTCGGCTTCCAGCTGCAGAAGGACGCCTGGGTGCAGCGACTCACCGACGGGCAACTGGACTATGAGGAGCTCTCGCTCGACGAAGTCAGCATCCGAGAATACTCCGGCTCAGCGATCGCCGTCGCTCGTGTGAACACAAGAGGCTCCGCCCGCGGCCATCCACTGCCCACCACGCGAACCACATTCCACCTGGTGCGCATTAACGACGAATGGCGAATCGCCGGCATCCAACACAGCTTCATCGCCGGTGCACCAGGCTCACCAGTACCAGGGAAATAGAGACGATTCAGCTCGGATCTGATGCTGACCGGGGAGACCGGACGGAATGTTCAGTTGCTGTTCGCAATATGACGGGAAGCGCATCCACCGGGCCCGACATCCCACTGCCTAGCCGCGATGAAGCGATGGCCCCCCGCTCGCTTCGATTTTCGGCTAGACGCCTCCGATTAAGACTCCACTCACTCTACTTTCGACGGGCTACACTACCGGCGACGGTCCCCGTCGGTGCGGTCCACACGACGACCACCTACACATTGAGGAGCAGCCATGGACTTCCACGTACTCGATCGCGCCGATGGGCGAGAAGACGGCGCGGACTGGACACAGAACTACTCAGAGATCCCCGCAAACCCCGGAATCTCCCTCATTTTCGAATCCACCACCAAGGCGGGCCTGGGCCCCCGACTCCACCTCCACCCATACCCGGAGACTTTCATAATTCGCCGAGGGGGCGCGACGTTCACAGTGGGCAAAGACGATATCGATGCCCACGCCGGACAGATCCTCGTCGTTCCGGCAGAGACTCCGCACAAGTTCGTCACCCACGAAGGCGGGTACGAAGCAGTCCACATCCACTCCAGCCCACGCTTCGAGACTACTTGGCTGGAATAGCCAACCGGTTCGCCCATCCTCGCGGACGCTCGATGTCAGAAGCAGACGAATGGAACCGGTAGGTGCCGAACAGAGACATGGTAATCGACTACTTTCGGTTGGCCTCGGGCAAACGACGGACCATGACGGCCAGGGGTCTTCTTCCGGGGTTAAAGCAAAATTGAACGCGGAAGGACCGCTGGCCGGACGCCACGGAGGATCCGAACCTGCGATGGCTCCCCTCCTCGGGATCGCCTTCGGCCGCTTTCTCGCGCGCATCCCGTACCTGGCGAATCTCCGCTTCGACGCTTCACAGTGCGCAGATGGAATGCCAAAGACGAATGCTCCTACTGCACTTCAAAGGCTCGGATAGTGAATCTGTTGCTACGCTCAGGGAACTCGAGGTAGTAATGTCAGATCCGCCTGACGATTCTGACAAAATGACGAGGCAACGGCTGTTTCCGATTGATGCTCCTTCCCAGGTCGGCGAAGACCGCTACTGACAAATTCCGCGAAACCCTACATATGTCTTGTAGGATCCCGGCAAGTTGTCAGTAATCTCATCTATCTGTCAGTGGAGTGACAGTAGTCTCACCAATCTGTCATTAACTGTGTCGATGGTCTTGGGGAGGATGAGTGGGATTGCCAGAGCAGAATAGAAACATGACCAACCACGAGCGTTCGTTTCAGATCCCGTTCAATCCCACTTCCCGCGACTTCGCGGGCTACCCGATGCCGGTCTCCGTCCCAGATGGAATGCGTCTCGAACTGAGTCGCTCGCGAATCATCCCCGGACAAGAGGATGTCTTCGACGAGTGGATGGACATGCTCAACAGTCGGCCCACCGAGCTCCAAGAAGGCCTGTCCGCAGAGAGGCAGGTCTTCGAGGCAACATTTCGAAGCATTGAGGCAGATGGTTCGACGTGGATTTACCATCTCTCCCTCGTGGGCGTCGACGGCAGTGAGAATGATGAATCGATCGCGGTGGACGCTGATCATGTTGCCTACAGTGGACGTGCCAAAGAACCAGGTTGGGAAGAACTTGAGCCGCGGTTCATGCTGGTCCCCAGCGAGTTTCTCAACCTGATGAAAAGATTCGCTGAAACAGGGCAATGCGATTTCAAAGATGACCACGACTGAGCACTCCCAGACTTAAGTTGTCCGTGTCTCGAGGTTCGAGTCTATGAACTGCCGTGTTTTCCGACGCGAGCAGCGTGGGTTTGGATGTGGCCTTTGCGCAGTCACCAGCGGTTGGTGGGCACACAGCAAAGTGGACTGGTGCAAATACCGGGGGATAGTTGCAAATACGGGGAGATAGTGGGATAGTACTAGTGCGGACCCGTCCAACGAACGTTGGATCACGGGTCCAGCTTCTTTTTACGACACGTCATGTGTTCGTGTACCGGTTGGGTCAAGAGTCGGCCACCACTTCCACGCGAATTTCTTCTGGGGCAGCGCCAGCACATTCTGGTAAGCGGCGTAGGCAACAATATCGGCGATCTGAATCCACTGGCTCAAATGTGAGTGTTGGAACGACGGGTCTTCCAAGATGCGTCGGCTCTCAACCTCGAGGTCGCGATGTGCCCGCCGATAAATCTGATCGGTTCCATCACCATCCATGTAGATCAACCCCCATTCCCCGGCAGATGCAAGCTCGCGCTCGAGGGTCCCAACCAGTTCTCGATAAACACGTTCGCGTTCGTCTCGGTAGGCTTGCCGCCTCGCAGTCGTGCGCGCAAAAATCGTGCCAGAACCTAACCACGACCACTTCCCGAAACGAGCAAATGTTTCGTCAAGGACGAGAGAGCGATTGGCTTTGCTCCGATTCCAGCCATCTTCGAAAGTCGAAGGGTTACCACGTCCATTCGCGAATTTGGTCATATGCAGTTCGTAGTTCTTGGGGATCCCGTAGCTATCCCGCATCCAAGCGCGCCAGTCAAGAACTTCTTGGAGACCTTCGCGCCACTGGTCGGCAGAAATAGAGACCCAGCTGTAAGCCACTATGCCGGATGATCCAGCACCAGAGTCGTCGACGTAGATGAGTCGTACTGGAGCGGCTGCGGAAGTCGTCATTTCTTGACCGTACCTGAGTTGCCCTAAGGACGAACGCGGACCGGGCTATGGGGAGGCAGGATGAGGACGTTTCCATTATGCGCATGAGGATTTTGACAAGTTAGGGAGACAGATCCCGTCTCATGGTTGTGTCACATTGCAGGTCACCGCGCTGTGCCTATGACAAGTTCCACGAGATCCTACAATTGCAGGTTCTCGGTCAAGAGGTTGCGCGGATAGGGGGTCATCTCCAGTCATAGCGCTTGACGGGGCTGGCAGCCCACCGACAGTGAGTCCATGACATCTGCAGCAGTCACTTGTCAGATCCAGGCCGATGACTTGGTCGAAAGCCTCGAACACGATCTGTTCGAGGCGGCGAACACTGCGTGGGCGATCCATTCATCGCGGTGGCATCGCAATGTTGTGGCTGAGACCAGGCCATCGGCATGTTTGGTGCAGGCACCGCCGAGGACGAGTCAGGTGAGGATCTTGTCGAAGACGATCCGATCAGCAACTCGCCGTCGGTGGCATCCGAGGGGGTGGTCGTCGTTGATCGTGGGCAGAAATGTCTTGAATTGGCGCTAGATAGGGGCGATGACTGAAGATGGAAAGGCTGGCACGGGGAAGCTGTCCTTATGTCTTCGACTGTGATGGTTGCACTTCCATCGAAGCTGACGCTTCTCCGTGTCAGCCTGCTACGACACGCCGGGTGCAGGATACGCACACTCCGCACCTATCCGCGCAACCTCTTAGAATCACGATTCGTCTTAGCGTCCCCTCTTCGAAGGTGGCCGCTCACCTCGCGCACTGGCCTATGAAAGGACGTCACATTTTCATCGTCACTGGAGCGACGGGAAACAGGCCGGCACGGATCGGCCACTTTGCGCAATCACGCCCGAAACTCGCCGAGGAACTTGGACGCGACCACGCAGTATCGCTACGCAATGGGCGGAGGAAAACGCTCGCTGAGTATGCAGATGGAACCGAGGGTCTCTGATCGATTCACCGGACGCGAATGGGCGATCCGGTCCCAGCGGGGCAACCGGAATATCCAAGGGCAGGACGCACCTGGCCGCTGAGCGTTGAGGTACCGGCTGGCGAACCGCCACGTTGACGATCTGTTACCCAGCACATCACGCCTGGGGACGATCAACTGGCATGGTTGATGACGCTCACATTCGTTTGAAAGCAGACAATGGAACCACAGCATCTGATGGCCTGGGCGCTTGTGACGGTCATCGGCGCGGCCACACCTGGTGTTGATCGGATGATCGCTCTTCGTGGTGAGGATCGGCGGAGCCTGTTATCTCGTGTGGCTTGGCTATATGGCGATCTGAAGGTCCCTTCCACGCAACCGGACGACGGACAACGGAGACTGCGACACCGTCTCCACAGAACTCTGCCGACGCTGCTCACAGCGGGCTGATCAGCACCATGATCAACCCCGAGGTCGGAGTCTTCTACATCAGCATCCTCCCCCAGTTCCTTCCCACAGAATCGCCCGCCGCCGGCTGGGGCGTATTGTTGGTGTCCATTGCGCTTGCCATCGGAATCGTGTGGCGCTCGACGATAGTACTTGCCGCTACGCGCGCTCGAGGCGTGCTCGCCCGGGAACGTGTCAAGATCTGGCTCGATCGCACGAGTGCTGCTGTGATGATGGCTCTTGGAGCGCGGTTGGCCACCGAACACTGATGAACGAACTGGAATCCGGGACTGAGGCGGAAGGCAATCGACAATGAACTCGAATGTGAACAATGCGTACAGCGATGACAACTCGACAACGAGCTCGACCCGAGAGATTCTTTCCGAGATCTGTCTCAGGACCGGTTTGGAGTATCCGGAGCTGGCGCAGGATGCTCTTCGGTTCGTCCGTGCGAGGGAGCACCCGGCCGTGTTCAACCATAGCCTCCGGACGTACCTCTATGCTCGCCATCTGGCCGCCGTCGATGATCAAGATTTCAGCGAGGACGCTCTTTTCGCAGCATGCCTCTTTCATGACGCAGGCACCGTTGAAGACTTCAACGGCGACCAGAGATTTGAGATCGAAGGTGCGGATGCGGCGGCACGGTTTCTCGACGTCGAAGGCTGGACGCCTGCGGAGATCGAACCTGTCTGGGAGGCGATAGCGCTGCACACCTCTGCTGGGATCGCCGAACGCTTCGGCACTCTTCCTCGATACCTTCGTTTGGGCGTCAGAGTCGATTTCGGAGATCACGATCTCCTCGGTGCCCCGGATGTTCTCGCCGACGCGGAAGCCGCTTTCGCCCGCCTCGACATCGAGCGGATCCTCAGTGAGCTGGTCGTAGCGCAGGCGACCGTGCGCAGCCAGAAGGCTCCGCCGGCGACATGGCCCGGCGAACTCCTCCGCGCACATCTTGCCGACCCTGATTCCGACCTGCCGAACCGGGCGTTCTAGCCTCGACAGAGGAGGGATGCAATCGATTCGATTCGGAAAGAGGCTCCAGTTCGACGTAGAAGTTCGACCGTCGGCTCCGCACTCCTCATACTTCTCAGCACTGCTCCGTCATCGGCGACTCGATCGTGAATTGCTGCTCACCGACTTCCTGGACACCTGCAGGCTCTCGGACTTCAAATCGGATAGTCGACCCCCCGCTGGTGATCAGCCGCCGGCTCTGCTGCCTGTCAGAGCCGGACAGAGGGCGAACAAACCGCTAGTGGCCACCGCCGAGGCCGCCTGTGAGGCGAGCATGGAACGCAGTCGTGAAGTCGTTCATGCCGACGAACTCCACAGATTTCCCGTGCTGCTCGTATTTGGTCTCGATCGTATCGAGAGCGGCGACGGTCGACGCGTCCCAGATATGCGACTTCGTGAAATCGATGACTACCTGATCCGGATCGTCAGCGTATTCGAACAGTGTCGTCAGGTCGTTGCTGGAGGCGAACAGAAGCTGCCCTTCGACTGCATAGTGCGCGACCTCCTGACCACTCTGTACCTGGATCTCACGACGGACGTCGATGAGATGGGCAACGCGACGGACGAACATCACAGAGGCCACGAACACCCCGACAACGACGCCGATGGCGAGGTTATGAGTCGCGACGACCACGGCGACGGTGATGACCATGACGGCCGTTTCGCTCTTGGGCATTCGCTTGAGCGTGGCGAGTCGGATCGAGTGCCAGTCGAAAGTGCCGACCGAGACCATGATCATCACGGCGACGAGGGCCGCCATCGGAATGACGGACACGACGTCGCCGAGCGCGACGACGAGGATCAACAGGAACAACCCGGCGAGGAAGGTCGATATGCGGGTGCGGGCGCCGGAGGCTTTGACGTTGATCATGGTCTGGCCGATCATGGCGCATCCGCCCATACCGCCGAAGAACCCCGAAAGAATGTTCGCCACTCCCTGGCCCCATCCTTCACGGGTCTTGCTCGAGTGCGTGTCTGTGACATCATCGACGAGCTTCGCCGTCATCAGTGATTCCATGAGCCCGACGAGGGCCATCGCCAGAGAGTACGGGGCGATGATCGTCAACGTCTCCCAGGTCAGGGGGACGCCGGGGATGAACAGCTCCGGCAGACTGCGGGGCAGCTCCCCCTGATCGCCGACGGTGGGGACGTTGATCGCGAAGGCCACGACGGCGACGGTGACGATGATGATCGATATCAGCGGAGCGGGGATGACTTTGGTGATCTTCGGCATGAAGATCATAACGACCAGACCGACCGCGACGAGCGGGTAGACCATCCAGGGGACATCGATCAGCTGTGGGAGCTGAGCCGTGAAGATGAGAATCGCCAGAGCGTTGACGAATCCGACCATGACGCTGCGCGGAATGAAACGCATGAGTTTCGCGGCACCGAACGCGGCCAGCACGATCTGCAGCACTCCGGCAAGCAGGACGGTGGCGATGAAGTAGTCCATGCCGTATTCACGGGCCACCGGTGCGATGACGAGCGCGACTGCGCCGGTCGCGGCGGTGATCATCGCCGGGCGCCCGCCGACGAAGGCAATGGTCACTGCCATGATGAATGAGGAGAACAGGCCGACCTTCGGGTCGACGCCGGCGATGATGGAGAACGAGATCGCCTCAGGGATCAGCGCCAGCGCAACGACCAGTCCTGCCAGAACTTCTCGCGTGAGGATACGCGGAGTCTTCAGCGCGGTCGACACTGAGGGGTCGGGAAGGCAGCGGCTCCGATCGCCGGCGGTGGTCGTGGTCGTCGTCATGTTTGAGCCTCCAAGGCCGGGAGCACGTCGGGTGTGACACCATCTGAATGAGAGATGTGCTTGAGCGCGGTCGGCATGCTCCCGCTTCACACGGAAGATGAAATCCGGGAACGCACTGAGCCGCCATACGGGCGCCGAAGTCAACCCTAACGTAACGTAAGGGTTGCCGTGAATTGAGGAGAGTGTCGATGGCCGAGACCGGAATGATGCACATCGGAGAGTTGGCTGAACGTACGGGGCTGTCGCTGCGAACGATTCGCCATTACGACCAGATCGGCCTGCTGACCCCTTCGGGCAGGTCGGAGGGAGGTTTCCGCCTCTACACAGAAGACGATCACGACCAGCTGATGCTGATTCGCAGGATGAAGCCGCTGGGGTATTCGCTGGAGCAGATGGGTGACCTGCTCCGGGCACTGGAGAGTGCTCGCGGAAGCGAGCCGTTCCGGGCCGATGGAGCGAATGAGCTGACGCACTTTCTCGATGATGCTCACGAACGCCGCGACAGACTTGCACGGCAGCTCGCCGCCGCTGATGAGTTCATCGATCAGCTCAACTCACGGATCATTGCGTAGAGGAGCGGCTTCCGGGAGCTGAGGAGTCGGCTCAATCGCCGAGGTGGTCCTCCAGATCGTCAAGGATCTGACCGGCCCCGGTCGGACCGAGTCCGAGGAACCAGACATCATCATTGACGCGGATGGCCTTGCCGTCCTTGGCCGCGTCGAGGCCTTTCCATTGGCTCGACTCGAGCGCCTTCTTCTCCCCGGTCGCCTCCGGGTCGCCGTAGCTGGTGTAGAAGACATAGTCCCCGGCGGCTCGGTCGAGGTTCTCCGGGGAGATCTCGACGGCGAGTTCATCGACGTCCTGAATCTTCGGGCGCTTGAATCCCGCGTCATTCAGAATGACTCCGATGAGCGACTGATTCGCATAGAGGCGCAGACGCTCAGGCATGAAGCGCACAAGTGAGATCGTCGGGTCTCCGTCGACAGAGTCCTTGAGCTCACCGGCCTCACGAGCGTAGTCCTCAAGCTCCTGCGTCGTCGCGTTTTCCATGCCCATCGCCTCACCGACGAGGCGGAAGTTCTCCTTCCACGGGAATCCCGGGCGGATGGAGAACACCGTCGGAGCAATCGAGTCGAGCTCGTCGTAGAGCTTGTCGGCCCGCAGCTGACTGCCGAGGATGAGGTCGGGCTCGAGCGAGGCGATCTTCTCGAGATCAAGCTCTTGAATCGTGCCGACCGTCTCGACTCCCTTGACCTGGTCTTCGAGGTAGCTCGGCACCGGACTGGCGCCCTCGGTCGTCACCATGCCGACGGGCGTGATGCCCAGCGACAGGACATCGTCGAGCTCTCCGGTATCGAGAACGACGACTCGCTCGGGCTTCTTCTCGATCTCGGTCGTGCCGTTGGCATGCGTGACCGTTCGCGGGAAGACCCCGGCCTCGGCATCACTGCCGAGCTTCGCGGTCTCCTCATCAGCAGTGCCGAAGGCCTCACCTCCGGTCGCAACATCTTTGTTGCCAGCCTCCCCGTCGGCACTTTTGTCGTCCTCGGCAGCACAGCCGGTGGCGAGCAGGGCAAGAGTCAGTGCGGAGGCGGCCGCTGCGACCGCCCGATTCTTCAACGTCAGATTCACACAGATGAGCCTACCCTAACCAACGCCGCTGTTGACACGCAGCGAGCAGCCAGAGGCGGACGAATGAAATCCGGCAACGGGCGTCTTCGCGGAGATGGCAGAGGCACCCGGCAGGGATCTTGGCCCTACCCGGGCGCCCCTGCACTCCGCGGATTGCGATGACGGTCAGCCGCCTCGGCGAATCAGCCCTTCGCAGGTCGGGAACTGATGATCTCGGCCCGCTCATCACGATTGAACTGACGCAGCTGGGTCACATGCGAGGGGTTGAGCTCGGAGACATCGGCAACCTGGAGCAGGCGCATGGTGCGCTCGACCTGCTCGCCGAGGATCTCGATCGTCCGGTCCACGCCTTCCCGACCGCCGGCCATGAGACCGAAGAGGTAGGCGCGGCCGATGAGGGTGAAGTCCGCACCGAGCGCCAGGGAGGCGACGATGTCGGCACCGTTGCGGATTCCGGTGTCGATGATGATCTCCACGTCCTTGCCGATCTCACGAGCCACCTCGGGGAGGAGCTCGAAGGGAACGGGTGCCCGGTCGAGCTGACGTCCGCCGTGGTTGGACAGGACGATCGAGTCGACGCCGAGGTCAGCGAGTTTCTTCGCGTCCTCGAGCGTCTGCACGCCCTTGACGGAGAACTTGCCGGGCCACATGGCACGGATCTCGGCGAGGTCGTCGAAATCGATCGAGGGATCCATTGCCGAGTCGAGCAGTTCGCCGACCGTTCCGCCGGTCTCCGACAGGGAAGCGAACTCGAGCTTCGGAGTGGTCAGGAAGTCCCACCACCACCAAGGGCGCGGGATCGCGTTGAGGATCGTCTGCGGGGTCAGCTGCGGTGGGATGGAGAAGCCGTTGCGCGTATCGCGCAGGCGTGCACCGGCGACGGGGGCGTCGACGGTGAAGAACAGGGTGTCGAATCCGGCGTTCTTCGCCCGCTCGACGAGACCGTAGGAGATGTCGCGCTGCTTCATCACGTAGAGCTGGAACCAGTTGCGCCCATGCGGGTTGACCTTCTTCACGTCCTCGATCGAGGTCGTCCCCAGCGTCGAGAGAGTGAACGGAATTCCTGCAGCACCGGCGGCCCCGGCGCCGGCGGTCTCGCCTTCGGTCTGCATGAGCCGAGTGAACCCGGTGGGGGCGATGCCGAAGGGCATGGCAGAGCTGCCGCCCATGATCTGGGTCGAAGTGTCGACGTTCGTGACGTCCTTGAGGATCGAGGGGTGGAATTCGATATCGCGGAAGGACTGGACCGAGCGCTCCATCGAGATCTCACCCTCGGCGGCACCATCCGTGTAGTCGAACGCGGCGGCCGGGGTTCGACGCTTCGCGATCCTGCGCAGATCATCGACCGTCAGCGCGCTGTCCAGGCGGCGCTTCTTCGGGTCGAGTTCGAACTTCTTGAACTTCATGAGGTCGAAGATCTCGGCAGGTTGCGGGATCTGTCTCTTGACCATGTGTATCGCTCCTTGCTCTCGGGGTTGTCTCAATGCTGGCGGGTTGGGCGGATGCGGCACGTGTGTCGGGCGCCGGGGAGCTCGGGTATGCGGATCAGGACGGGATCATCCAGGACAGCACCGTCGACTGGAGTCCGACGAGCAGGCACATGAGGACGAGCATGCCGAGCGACCAGCCGATGACCCGGCGGAAGATCGAGGCCTCCCGGCCGAGCAGTCCGACCGCGGTCGCCGCGATCGTGAGGTTCTGCGGGCTGACCATCTTGCCGACGACGCCGCCGGAGCTGTTGGCTGCCACCAGGAGCAGCGGATCGAGTCCGGCCTCCTGTGCCGCAGTCTGCTGCAGTGTGGCGAAGAGGGCGTTGGCCGAAGTGTCGGAGCCCGTGACGGCGGTGCCCAACCAGCCGAGGATCGGCGAGAGGAAGGCGAAGAACGCTCCCGTGCCGGCGATCCAGGTGCCGATGGTGATGGTCTGCCCCGACAGGTTCATGACATACGCCAGGGCGAGCACCGAACCGACGGTGAGGATCGAGAACCGCATCTTCACGACATTGACGACGAGGACGTCGAGTGCATCCTTGGCCGTCATCTTGTACACGATGGCGACGATGATGCCGGAGATGAGCAGCAGCGTTCCCGGCGAGGACAGCCACTGGAAGTTGTAGACAGTGCTCGTCGACACCTCGCCGGCAGCGGTGAAGATGTTTCCGTCGAGGCCCGGCCAGGGGATCTTCACATCGGTCGAAGCCAGCCAGGTGTTCAGCGCGGGGACGAGCTTCGCCACGGAGAAGATGACAATGACGAGGAGATAGGGGAAGAGGGCGAGGAACACTCTCGAACCGGTCAGCGCCGCTGTCTCCTGCTTGACATCGGTGGACACGGCCGCGGAGGCGGATCCGGCATCGGGGGCATCGGCGCCTTCGTGCTCACGCTCGTCGGCCATGCGGTCGAGAGCGTCCTGTCCGCCCTTCGGCTTCCAGAACCGGAGCATGATGACGACGGCGGCGAGCCCGACGAGGGAGGCAATGATGTCGGTGAGTTCGACCGAAAGGAAGTTCGAGGAGATGTACTGGGTGGCGCCGAAGACGATGCCCACGACCAGGGCCAGCGGCCAGATCTGGCGGAGTCCGCGACGCCCGTCGACGAGCATGACGAGGAACAGCGGGACGATCGCCGCCAGGAACGGAGTCTGGTGGCCGACCATGGCGCCGATGTCCTGGTAGTCGATGCCGGTGAGAGTGCCGGCAGTGATGATCGGGATGGCGATGGCGCCGAAGGCCACGGGAGCGGTGTTCGCGACGAGAACGACGACAGCGGCGCGCATAGCGGTGAAGCCCACTGCCACGAGCATGACGCCGGTGATCGCCACCGGTGCGCCGAATCCGGCGAGCGCCTCGAGGAGCCCACCGAAGCAGAAGGCGATGATGATGGCCTGGATGCGCGGGTCATCGGAGATGACGTTGATGACCAGCCGGAGGTCTTCGAAGTGACCCGAACGAACGGTGAGTTCATAGAGCCAGATCGCGGTGATGACGATCCACATGATCGGGAACAGGCCGAAGGCGAAGCCCTGGGTCGCTGCGAGTCCCGCCAGTCCGACCGGCATGCCGTACGCGGCGACCGCAACGATGAGAGCGACGGCGACGGCTGACAGCCCGGCCCAGTGTGCCTTCCATTTGAGAATGCCGAGGGTGACGAAGATCGTCAGCAGCGGCAGGATGGCCAACAGCGACGACCAGAGCAGGCTGTCGGCCACCGGTGCGATATCAGGTGTGTACATGATCTCTCCAACACAGCCGGTGCTTGCCCACGGTGGGTCCGTTCCCCAGTGAACGCGCCCCGAACTCGAATGATCGGACGATTGAGTATGGCCTTAATGAGGTCAGACCATTAAGTGAGCATAGGACCGCGATGTGATCTGGGTCAAGTGTTCGTCCGAAATTTCCTGCGCAACGGTCCTGCGAGAGGTGAGCGGGACGGTTCCCCGGGGAAGCTGACGGGGCGGTCGCGGACGAAGCGGACGGAGCCGTCCCCGAAGAAGTTGACCGGACGGTCTTGGAGGAAGTGGCATGAAATGATGATCCGATGGAGGAGACCATGAGCGAAGACAACGCCGCCACGTGGAAGCCGGTGACCCGGCCGAGCACGTATGAGCTCGTCATCGATGCCGTCGAGGAACAGATCATGGCCGGTTCGCTCACGGTCGGCGACCTCCTGCCCGCCGAGCGTGACCTGGCCTCGAAGCTCGGTGTCAGTCGGGCCAGCGTCCGCGAGGCCCTGCGGGTCCTCGAGAGCCTCGGTGTCGTTCGCTCCTCCGGCGGGTCGGGACGCGGCGCGGGCACCTTCATCGCGGCGATGCCCTCGGCTGCCCTCACTCGCTTTCTCCGCCTCCACGTCGCCCTGGCGAACTTCAGCATCGACGAGGTGACGGAGACGCGCATCCAACTCGAACGCTCGAGCTCGATCCTCGCGGCCAGCCGCGCCGACACAGATTCGCTGGCAGCCATCAATGCGCAGCTCGCGATGATGGACACCCCCGGCATCAGCATCGACGTCTTCAACGATGCGGACACGGCGTTCCACGTCGCCATCGCTCAAGCGGCCGGCAATCAGCTCTTCTCCGACCTCACCGGGGCGATCCGCACGTCCCTGCGCGCATCGATCTTCGCCTCGTTCAACCGGGTCGACGATCCACAGGAGCTCATGTCCCAGCTGCAGTCCCAGCATCATCAGATCATGGATGCCATCAGCGCCGGACGCACGCAAGAAGCCGCACGGGTGACCGAGGAGCACATCCGCTTCGCCGCCGCCGAACTCCCCGGCCTCACCGAGGCCCAAAAGTAACCCTCATTTGCTACGTGACGGCGGCCCAGCAACTTCGCGCGAGGTTGCTGGACCGCCGTCACGTAGCAATTGAGGGGGTTACTGCTCGTCGGGGCGCAGGGCCACCTCGGCGGTCTCTGCTTCGATCCTCTCCGCATCGGCCGCCCGCTTCGCCTCCCTCTTCTCCGCCTTGTGCGCCGCCCGGGTCTCCTTGCGTCGTTCGACGAGGAGGTAGAGGGCGGGGACGAGGATGAGCGTGAGCACCGTCGATGAGGTGAGCCCGCCGATGACGACGATCGCCAGCGGCTGCGAGATGAAGACTCCCCCACCGGTGAGGCCCAACGACATCGGCACGAGTGCGAAGATCGTCGCTGCCGCGGTCATGAGGATCGGGCGCAGCCGCAGTCGGGTGCCGTGGACGATCGCGTCCATGAGTTCCAGACCGTCCTCGCGGAGTTTGTTGATGAGGTCGATGAGCACGATCGCATTCGTCACGACGATGCCGATGAGCATGAGCAGACCGATGAGCGAGGGAATGCCCAACGGTGTTCCGGTCACCAGCAGGAGCAGCACCGCACCGGTCGCGGCGAACGGGATCGACACGAGCAGGATGAGCGGCTGGACGAAGCTGCGGAACGTCGCGATCATGACGAGGAACACGAGCACGATCGCCACGGCCATAGCCGCCCCGAGCTGACCGAAGGAATCAGCCTGCTCCTGGCTGGCACCGCCGACGTCGAAGCTCACGCCTTCGGGCAGGTCCATGGTCTCGGTCAGGTCGGTGGCGGCAGCAGTGACCGTTTCGAGCTGACCCTCGGCCGGGGTCGCGAACACCGTGACTCGGCGATCGCCGTCGGCGCGATCGATCGTCGCTGGGGTCTCGGCCTTCCTCACCTTCGCGATCTCGTCGACGGTGATCGGGTCTCCGGTGATGTCGGGGATAGCGGCCTGCTCGTCGGCGAGGCTCTGCTCCTCTTCCTGAGTCTGCTCCTGTTCACGCTGGCCGTCGACGAGGTCATCGATGGCATCATTGGCTTCCTTCAGTCCCTTCTCGGCCTGTTCGACTCCGTCGCGGGCCTGTTCCACCTGATCGGCGGCCATCTCATCGGGGCTCGGCGCCGGCGGCGGATTCTCCGCCTCGCGCAGCGCCTTGCGAGCCTCTTCGAGCTGGTCGGCGGCATCGTCACGGGCCTCGCGCGCTTGATCGAGCTGTTCGGCCGAATCGTCGGCGGCCTTGCGTTTGGCCTCCTCGGCACGGGCGTCGGATTTCTCCTCGACCTTGTCGGTTGCCTCCTCCTGCGCGTTCTGCGTCTGCACCTCGGTGACGGGCAGTTCGAGGGCCCGGATCTCATCCGGGGTCGCATCCGGGTGGGTCGGGGCGAGGAAGATGTCGCGTTCCTTGCCTTCGAGCGTCAGCGTTCCCGCCTCGGTACCGTGCAGGGCCGCGGCGATCGCCTGGCCGACCTCGGCCTGGCTGTAGCCGTAGTCGGCGGCCGTCTCCCGATCGACGTCGACCTCGATGACCGGCTGGTCGGCGGCGAGGTCGTTGCGGGCGTTCCGCACGCCGTCGGTGTCGGCCATCTTCTCCGTCACTTCGTCGGCGGCTTTGCGCAGGGCACCCAAGTCGGTGCCCGAGAGCGTGACCTCGACGTCGTCGCTGACGGATCCGCCGGCGTCCTGGACGTCGATGTCACCGGCGTCCTTACCGAGGTCACCGAGCTGGGTGCGGATCCGGTTCGTTGCCACCTCGGCCTCGGAGTCCTCGGCGAGGGTGACGTTGAACTGGTTCTCGGCTCCGGACTCCGGGCCGTTGACCGTCGTCGAGTACGTGTCGACGTCCGGGTCGTCGCCGAGGACGGCCTCGACGCGCTTCGCGGCCTTGTCGGCGGCTTCCAGCGAAGCCCCGGCCGGCAGGGTCTGGGTGATGTTCAGCGAGTTGGCTCCGGCCGAACCGAGCAGGTCGGTCTTGAGGAAGGTCGCACCCATCATCGTGATGAGGAAGATGATCACGGAGAACGCGATGGTCCGCCACGGGTGGTGCAGGGCAGAGATGATGGCGGGCAGGCTGCGCTGCTGGAGACGGTCGACCCGTCCGGAGGCCTCTCCGTCCCCTGGTGCCGGTGAGACGACGGGTTCGACGGTCGCATCCGGCAGCCGGTCCTTGCCCTTGGCCGCACGTTTCGCATTCTTCTTCTCGATCGTCTTCTGGCGGCGTTCGGCACGGGCCACGGACTTCTTGTGCTGCTTGGCGGTCCACAGTTCGAAGCTGCGGTCGGTGGCGGCCTGCCGTTTGGGTGAGAGGGGTTTGGGGCTGCGACGCAGCACCCAGTAGCTGAAGACCGGGACGATCGTCAGCGCCACGACCAGGGAGGCGAGCAGCGCGAGGGAGACGGTGACGGAGAAGGGTCGGAAGAGCTGTCCGGCAATGCCGTCGACGAAGGCGATGGGCAGGAACACCGCGACGGTGGTCAGGGTCGAGGCGGTGATGGCTCCGGCGACCTGTTTGACGCTGGCGACGATGTCGTTGACTGTCAGGTCGGTCGTGCCCTGCCGCCTCCGGATGTTCTCGATGACGACGATGGAGTCATCGACGACGCGGCCGACGGCGATCGTCAGGGCCCCGAGGGTGAGGATGTTGAGCGTGTAGTCGCCGACTTGGAGGCCGATCATCGCGATGAGCAGCGACATCGGGATCGAGATCGCGGCGACGATGGTCGAGCGGAAGGAGCCGAGGAAGGCGAGGATGACGAAGATCGCGAAGATCAGGCCGAGCCCGCCTTCGACGGAGAGGTCGTGGATCGACTTCTCGATCTCCGGCGCCTGGTCGAAGATCGTCGAGAACTCAGTGTCGTCGCCGAGCTTCGGGCCCACTCGATCGAGGGTGTCGGCGACCTTGTGGGAGACGTCGACGACGTTGGCGTCCTGGTCCTTGGTCACCGAGACGGACACGGAGTCCTTGCCATCGGCGCGGGACAGAGAGGTCTTCTCGATCGAGTCGAGGTCGACATCGGCGACATCGCCGAGCAGCACTGTGCCGTCCTGGGTGCGCAGCGGCGTCTTCTCGATCTGTTTGACGGCGTCGACCTCGGTGCCGACCTCCACGGCCATCGAGGTGTCTCCCTGGCTGCTGCGACCGGCGGGGACGACTGTGCCGGCGGCTTCGAGCTCGTCGGGGACCGAGGATTCGACGACGTTCTTCTCCGCAACGTCCTCGGGCCGGAAGTCGATGGTCACCCGCTGCTCGTCCTGGCCGGTGACCTCGACGTTCGAGACTCCGTCGAGGGCGCGCAGTTCGGGGACGAGTTCGGACTCGAGCCGGTCGCCGAGCGTCTTCGGGTCTCCGCCGGAGACGGCGAACATCGACACCGGAAGGTCGTCCATCTGATAGGACAGGACCTCGACCTCGGCGTCGTCGGGCAGGTTCGACTTCGCCCCGTCCACGGCCGAACGGATCGAGTCGGTCATCTTCTCGGAGTCCTCGCCGAAGGGCCAGGTCACCTCGGCGGTCATCATCCCCGACGAGGTGGAGGTGGTCACCGATTCGAGCTCGCCGACCCCCTCGAGCGCGGTCTCCAGCGGTTTCGTCACGGTCTCCTCGACGACCTCCGGGGAGGCGCCGGGCACGGTCGCCTGCACCGAGGTGCTGGGCAGGTCGACCGAGGGCATCGTCTCCTGGTTGAGCGAGGTGGTCGCGACGACGCCGAAGACGGCGATCACGAGGGTGAGCAGTCCGACGATGAGGCGGTTCTTCAGACTCATCCGGGTGATCAGGGACACGGGTTCCTCCGGGTTCGGGGTGGTGGCTTGCGGTCGGTTCGTTGCGGTCGGCGGTGGGACGGCGCATTCAGTCTTCCGGACCGAGGTCCATCTTCGCGTCGGCCGAATGGTGTCAGCCGTGTCCCCCAAAGGGATGATTTCGCTCGATCACCGGTCTGGTTCGGCTCTTGGCTTCCGGTCTCAGATTCGACCCTAGGCATCCGGTTCGGGATCGGGCGCGGGTGTTTCCCTCCGGACCACCCTCATGAAACGCGGAGATGTCCCGGAGGATTGCCTGAGTTCAGGGCCTGTTGTCGGAGCCCAGGGTCAGTCGGCGACCGGCGGAGGCCGCGTTCGCTGACGTCGGTGCTGATCAGCTGTGCAGGCGCACGTGATGAAGGAGGCGTTCGGCGCGGTCCGCCCCGGCGTTATGGTCAGTGCCGGTCTCCGGGTCCGCGTCGGGACTGAGCGCGGGGGTGAGAGCGGAGCGGGCCGCCTCGGCGTCGAAATCCTCACCGATGACGACGAGGACGCTGTCGGCGTCGGGCAGGTCCGGGGCCTGTCCGGTCTGCTCGGAGACATAGACGTTCGGGCCCACGGCCTGGACACCGAACCGGGCTCGACGTGGTCCCACATCGACGAGCACCATGCCCTTCACCCGATACACCCCGGCAGGGAGGTCCTCGACGAAGTCCATCACCGCGTCCGGGTCGGCGCAGCCGGTGCCGGTGACGGTCACCGACTGGGCGTGCCGGTGCGGTAGGGCCGCCTCATCCTCACCGGTCTGCTCGGTCGCGGCCTCAGCATAGGCCTGACGCAGCAGTTCTCGGATGGGCAGTTCGGGTTGGATCGATTCCTCGCCGACTGAGGCGCCACCTCGGCGACGGTTCGCGTATTCGGCCTCCCCCACTCCGGGATCGAAGATCAGGGCCGGGTCGAGGCGGGCGTGGTGTGTGCCGATGACGATCACGCGCGGATTGCGCTGATGGACACGATCACGGACGGCCTCGATCGCGGCGTCGCGGTCGGGTTCGGGCAGCTGGTCGAGCTTGTTGACCAGCACCAATGTCGTGGCCGCATAGCGCAGCGGCGGCAACTGTGAGGTATCGACGGTCTGGAAGTGCATGGTCGCATCGACGACGTCGATGACCCCGCCGAGGTGGAAGCGGTGGCGGCCCATGCGCGTGACCATCCGCGCCAGGGTGAGCGGTTCGGCGAAGCCACTGGCCTCGACGATGATCGCGTCGAGGCGCAGACTCGGGTCGGTCATCGCCACCAGCGCATCCTCGAGCGAGGAGTCATCGGTCAGGCAGCAGATGCATCCGCCGGAGATCGAGAACGGTTCGTCGACCTGGCCGACGACGAGCCCGGCGTCGATGTTGAGTTCGCCGAAATCGTTGACGATGACGCCGATGCGGGCATCGGGGTGGCGCAGCAGATGGTTGAGCAGGCTCGTCTTCCCGGCACCGAGGTAGCCGGTGAGCAGGATGACCGGGATCGCCGGTCTGCGCCGAGCTCCGCTCATGTCGTCTCCTGTGCTGGTGCTGTCTGCTCGATTTCTCGCCCACTAATGGTAACGTGTTTCATTACTTCTTCCGCATATGCACGGTCACGCATATGCGGGTTCATTCGGCATCATCGAGGAGAGTCTCATTCATGGCAGCTCCGGAGAAGAAGACGCGCAGCACCGCGCAGAAGGCCCTCATCCGCGACGCCCTGGCCTCTGAAACTCGGTTCGTCTCGGCCAAGCAGCTCCACCGCAGGCTCGAGGACGACGGCGCAAGCGTGGGCCTGGCCACCGTCTACCGGCAGCTCAACGCACTCGGCCGCAGCGGCGACGCCGATACGATCACGATCGGCGAGACGCTGCTCTTCCGCGCCTGCGCACAGAGCGAGCACCACCACCATCTTGTGTGCGAACACTGCGGCACAGCCGTCGAGATCGATCCTCCCAGCGAAGACTGGATGCGGACTGTGGCCGGCTCGCACGGCTTCGAGATCACCCACCACGTGTTCGAGATCTTCGGCATCTGCGCCGACTGCCGAGCCGCCGGAACTGACTGAGGTCCGCGGTCGTCAGCCTCGGTGCGCGGTGTCCCAGGCGGGAAAGTCGTCGGGATACTCCAGCCAGGCCATCGGTCCGGCAAGCAGCTCAGCGTCGGTGAGCACCGCGCGTTCCAGCGCTTCCCGCAGCCCCGGCTCGTCGAGGTCGACGCCGATGAAGGCCAACTCCTGCCCCAGCGCCAGCAGTTCGGCCCCCTCGCCGAGGTAGGGCCCGGCCGTCAGCGGTGCGAGCATGAGTCGCGTCGCCGTCTGATCCCAGTGCGCCGTCACGTAGGGTCGCGATGCCAGGCGCGCGAATCCGGCCGACCGGACGATGCGTCCCCAACAGCCATCACCGAGCGCGGCGGTGAGCACTGCCTGCAGTCGCTGCGGATGGAAGGGCCGGGCCTGTTCATAGCGGAAGCCTGAGGCGCGCGCGGAGCCCGCGGTGCTGGGGAGGCCCACAAGTTCTGCGACGGAATCGTCGGTGCCCGGGCAGGCGCCCCCGGGCTGGTTGTCGTCGGTCCAGGCACCTCCCGGATATGCAGGAGTTGAAAACTCCGAATTCAGCAGCGCCGTCCACCCGGCCGAGGGCGGTCGATGAGTGAAGTCCCAGCACACGGGCTCGTGCACCGCTCCGGGGTCGAGGACGAATCGATGAGCCTCGGGGGCGAGATGAGCGATGAGGTCGACCGCCTCGGCGAATTCGTGCGCTGGGGCATCGCCGGATTCGTGCGCTGGATCCTCACGACCGATCGGGCCCAGCAGTGCCAAGGTCGAGGCGAATTCGACCTGACCGACGAGCCGAACGCAGCGGTCCTCCTCTTCGAGGTCGCCGGACAGGCACGTGAGGTCGACGACGCAGACGAGGTCACTGAGCACCGCCGGCGAATCGGCCGCACTCAGCGCCCCGATCACTTCCGGGCAGGCAGTGTCGTCCGCGTATTCGAGGACGAATCCGCGGATGTCCGCGGTCATTCCGAGGAGGCCGACGAGGCGGTCGATGGCGTCGATGCCCTGCTCGGTCTGCTCGGCGGGCACAAAGACATAACCCCGGGCCTTAGCCAAGTCCATCGCATAGCGGCGACGCTCGTGAGCACAGAGCCCGACCACGGCGATCGCGTCGATTCCGGCCATGACCGGCCCCTGCATTCGGTCGACCGGCCTCTGCGTCCGTTCGGTCGGCTCACCTGATCGTTCGGCTGGTTCACCCGGTCGCTCGACTGGTTCCTGCATTCGCGTCCTTCCCACTGAGATCATAGTATTATAGTTAATAATACTCATTCTCACTAAGGAGTCACAGCCATGAAGGTTCGCAATTCCCTCCGCTCACTGAAGTCGCAGCCGGGTTCACAGGTGGTGCGTCGGCGCGGACGCGTCTTCGTCATCAACAAGAAGAATCCGAAGTTCAAGGCCCGGCAGGGCTGAGCAGCCGAACGACCGACAGCGCCTGCGGCTTGGTGACACGACACCAGCTTGGTGCATGGACCAGGCTGGTGTCGCGTCACCGAGCGGTCGAGCGGCTCAGCCTCGGTCGAACAGCTCCGGGGACGCCTCGACGAGCCTGCGCGTCTGGCGGATATGGGCGGCCATGACCGCCTCAGCGGACTCGACGGCCACCCCCATCGGCGGCCGCATCAGGGACCGCATCGGTCACTCCAGCCGGGATCGGATCTCGTCGAGCTCGGCTGCGGTGTCGAAATCGCTCACCACGTTCGGATCGACGTCGACGACGGCTGGCTTGAGCCCGGCGAAGAGGAGTTTCACGGCTCCGTCGGTGGGGTCACCGATGTCGGCCAGGCGAGCGCGCAGCAGTTCGGTCGGCCACGCGGCACAGAGGAACTGCGTCTTCCCCCGGTCGTCCATACCCGTGGCCGGTCCGCCGGTCGCCCTGCAGGTGCGGATGAGCTCGCCGAGGTGGCCCGTCGTGATCATCGGCATGTCCCCCGCGAGGATGAGAGTGACGTCTGCAGGCGGCGCGACCCCGTCTGCCGGCGGGATCAGCGTTGGGTCGGCGGGCGGCATCGCCGACGCAGCCTGCTGGATCGCCGCGACGGCGGCCGCGATCCCGGCCAGGGGTCCGGCGAAGGCGGGGTCCTCCCGGACCTCGCACACGTCGTCCCGCTCCGTCTCCGAGAGCCCGTCCAAGGGTCCGGCCACCCACACCCCAACGCCAACACCGGCGCCGGCGCCGCGCACGTTCGACCCGTCGGCGCCGATGTCGGCACCGTCGTCGAGGCCGCGGATACGTGCGAGAATCCGCGAGATCGTCGACTGTCCGCCCACGGCAACGCCGGGTTTGTGAACACCGTCGAACCTCCGGGAGCGGCCGCCGGTGAGAATGATCGCGTTGACCGTCATGCTTCGATCGTACCGACCGACATAATCCCGATCGATCTCCGTCACCGATCCCACCGACCGCCGCCCTCACCAACCGCCTACACCGCACTCCCCGGCCCGCGACAACGAAATCCGCAACGCGGGCCAAGCGAATCGGCGCTAGTCTGGGCGGGAACACACCCACCTCGCGCACGCACCGTCGGGTGCGCCGCGCACCACCGAGTGCCCGGAGGATGAACATGTCGAAGTTCGATGTCGTCGAAGCGTCCATCGCCGAACTGCGAGCCGCCCTCGAAGACGGCAGCACCACCTCGGTGGAGCTCGTCGAGGCCTATCAGGACCGGATCGCGGCCTTCGATGCACCCGACACCGAGACTCGGCTCAACTCTGTCATCGTGGCCAATCCGCAGGCCCTCGCCGAGGCGGCCGCCTCCGACGAACGGCGAGCAAACGGTGACGTGCGCGGCCCCCTCGATGGAATCCCGTACACGGCAAAGGACTCGTACATGGTCGCCGGTCTCACCGTCGCCTCCGGGTCCCCGGCGTTTGCCGACCTCGTCGCGCAGAAGGATGCGTTCACGATCGAACGGCTGCGCGACGGCGGTGCCATCTGCCTGGGGCTGACGAACATGCCGCCGATGGCCAACGGCGGCATGCAGCGCGGACTCTACGGTCGCGCCGAGAGCCCCTACAACGCCGACTGGCTGACCAGTGCCTTCGCCTCCGGATCGTCGAACGGGTCGGGCACGGCCACGACGGCGAGCTTCGCGGCCTTCGGCCTCGGCGAGGAGACGTGGTCCTCGGGCCGGGCACCGGCCTCGCACAATGCGCTCATCGCCTACACCCCCTCCCGCGGGGTCATCAGCGTGCGCGGCAACTGGCCGCTCGTGCCGACGATGGACGTCGTCGTCCCCCACACCCGCACGATGGCCGACCTCGTCGAAGTCCTCGACGTCATCGTCGGTGATGACGCTGAGACCCGCGGGGATTTCTGGCGCGTCCAGCCATGGGTGGAGATCCCTGCCGCGAGTACCGTGCGCCCGGATTCCTACGCCTCACTGCTGCCGAGAAGCGCCGAGGCGGCCCGCGCGGTGCTCAAGGGCCTGCGCCTCGGGGTGCCGCGGATGTACATCAACGCCGATGAGGAGGCGGGGACGAACCCGGACGGCGGCATCGGCGGGCCCACGGGCGGACGGATCGACACCCGCGCCTCGGTGATGGAGGCGTGGGAGGCTGCACGGGCCGATCTCAAAGCCGCCGGCGCCGAGGTGGTCGACACGGATTTCCCGGTCGTGAGCAATTACGAGGGCGACCGCCTCGGCGCTCCGACGATCAGCACACGTGGTCTCGTCTCGCCCGACTACCTCGACCGGGAGATCAACGACCTCTCCTCGTGGGCATGGGACGATTTCCTCTCCGCGAACGGAGATCCGAACCTGGATACCCTCGCCGAGGTGGACGGGGCGGCGATCTTCCCCCACCCGGCGGGTGCGCTGCCCGACCGGTACACCGGCTTCGACGATGACATCGCCACCTACCCCGAGCAGGTGCGGACCAACGGGTACACATCGGTCACGGACATTCCCGAACTCGAGTCCGGTGTGCGCGGACTCGAGGAGACGAGGCGGGTCGACCTCGAGGAGTGGATGGATGCCAACGGTCTCGACGCGGTGATCTTCCCGGCGATGGCCGATGTGGGTCCGGCGGATATGGACGTCAATGAGGCCTCGGCGGATCTCGGGTGGCGCAACGGAACCTGGGTGGCCAACGGCAACCTCGTGCCCCGCCACCTCGGCATCCCCTCAGTGACGGTGCCGATGGGCACGATGGGCGACACCGGGATTCCGGTGGGTCTGACGATCGCCGGTCGCGGCTGGGACGATTCCGCTCTCATCGAGATCGCCGCCGCATTCGAGGCCACGGGCGACCGGCGCGAGATGCCGTCGCGAACGCCGAGGCTGTAGGACTCCGTCAGCCCTTGGCTTCCAGCTCCCGCCGGCGCCTCGCGGCGTCACGCAGCTGCATCCACCCGGCGAGGATGAACCACAGAAGGAACGGGTAGGCGGCGATGCGTTCGATGATGCCGATCGGCAGTCCCCACTCCTCGGGAAGGGCCATGAGCACGGTCCCGATGAGGCCGAGCACTGCCAGGCCGGTCGTCAGAAGGCCGAATTCGGCCCGCCCGATCCATCGCTTCTCCGGCCGCCGGATCAGCGCGATGCCGGCTGCGAGAAGGCCGAGGTTCTGCACCGCGGCGCCGCCGAAGCCGAACACCGCGTGGGTGGTGGGGTCGATATCGGCGGGGACCATTCCGGTTCCGGCCAGCAGGATGCCGCCGCCGGCGAGCAGAAACGACCCGCACCGACCCCAGACGGTCGGGGCGATCCAGTCGTGCCAGACGAAAGCGATGATCGCGAGCATCGCTCCGGCCATGATGGAGACCCCGTTGACAAGCGGGTGGGCCGGTGAGCACACTTCGATCGGTGATTCGGCATCGCCCCACTCCCCGCATCCGGTCATGCCCAGGTGGCTGATCGACTGCTGCACGAAGGAGTAGGACCCTTCGGAGACCAGTGCGGCGGGGATCTCGATGAGGATGGCGAGCGCGCCGGCGAGCACAGCGAGGAGTGCCCACACCCGCTCGGGTTTGGGTGAAACGCGAATGGTGCCGGACCCGGCCACCTCGGTCCCTCCGTGTGACAACCTCGGATGCTGTTTACGCTATCACTGCGGCAGCCTGAAACCTTCTGGTGAACCTGCAGCACCCCTGGCGTGTCGGGCCGTCGAGATGGAACAGTGTTGCCCATGGTCGATTTTACGGTTCTCGCCGAACGCGCCTTCACTCTGCTGCAGGGACATCACCAGGACGATCCGCTCGTGCTGCCGACCGTCTGGGACGCCTGGTCAGCCCGCGCCATGGTCGACGTCGGGTTCAACGCCCTGAGCATCGGCTCCCATCCGTTGGCCGATTCGCTCGGCCACGGCGACGGGGAGAACATCACGCTCGAGCAGGCGCTCGAGGGGATCTCACGCATCACCTCGGCGGTGGATGTGCCGGTCACCGCGGACCTCGAGTCCGGCTACGACACCCCTGCTCCCGAGCTCATCGCCGGACTCCTCGAGGCCGGTGCCGTGGGCGTGAACATCGAAGACACCGTCCACAGTCGGGGCAGCATGCGCAGTCCGGAGGAGCACGCCGAGTACATCTGGAGCCTCCGCCAGGCCGCCGAGGCCCAACGCGTGCACGTCGTCATCAATGCCCGCACCGACGTATTCAAATACCCGGGCGACTTCGAGGATCCCACCGCCGAGGTGGTCCGCCGCCTGCGTCTGTGCACCGAGGCGGGCGCGGACTCCGTCTACCCCGTCCGCCTGCCCGATGTGGGCACGCTCAAGTCGATCCTCGCTCAGATCACACTGCCGCTCAACGTCACTGCACACCCGATCAAGGGAGCCGTTCCCGAGGAGCTCGACCTCGCTCAGCTGGGCGAGCTCGGAGTCAGCCGCGTGACCTTCGGCCCGCTGCTGCAGGCGGCACTGACCGACTGCTTCTCCGATTTCACCCGAACCTGGAGGTAGCCCCGCCCCGACGAGCACGACCGATTCCACCGACGCTCCTGTCCGGCACCACCGATGAGCACGACACACCCCATCAATTGAGGAGATGCAATGCCAGTCAATCCCCGTGAGGGCCAGCCCATCTGGATCGACTACACGTGCCACGAGTTCGAGTCCACGACAAAGTTCTACTCGGAGATCTTCGGGTGGGAGTTCACCGACCAAGGCCCGGATTTCGGCCACTACAACATGATCACAAAGGACGGAACGACCATCGGCGGTGCCATGCGCGCGGTCAATATGGACGGCACCCCGAATCCGCTGATCCCGGCGATGTGGACGACCTACCTCCACACGGCCGACATCACCGCCGTCTTCGGCAAGGCACTCGAGGCCGGTGCCGCGCCGGTCGTCGACCCCATGGCTGTGGGGCCGTTGGGACACATGGGAGTGATCACCGACCCCACCGGCGCCGGCGTCGGACTGCGGCAGCCGGGAGAGTTCACCGGTTTCGACACGCCACTGACTCCGGGAACGCCGGTGTGGTTCGAGCTGATGACGCTCAACTACCAGCTCGCCCTCGAGTTCTACCGGGACGTCTTCTCCTTCGACATCACCGAGATGGAGGGATACCCGTACGCGACCCACGGGGCCGACGAAGACGCTGTCGCAGGGATCTGCGACGCCAGCCAGTGGACCCAGGTGTCGTACTGGCGGCATTACATCAACGTCGAGGACACCGACGCCACGGCCACGCGAATCAGTGAGCTCGGCGGGAAGATCCTCGCCGGTCCCGAAAGCTCGCCCTATGGCCGGATCGCCACGGTCGCCGATCCCGAGGGAGCGACGTTCCAGCTCCAGCAGAACCCATAAGTCCCGGTCTGTCGCATCGATGACCGCACCGCAGGCGGGTGATGCCGACCGGCTCGCACCGCTGCGGCGGCGTCTCCTCAGCCTCGGGGTTGGGGAGATCGTCGCCGCAGCGGTCTTTGCTGTCGTCCCGTCCTGGCTTCCGTTCATTGCTGCTGACGGCGCCGAGGCGGCGCTGTGGTTCTCGCTGTCCCCGCTGCTCTTCGTGCTCGTCCAGGGCGGGGCGTATTGGCTGCTCGCCCGGCACCACCTTCCCGAGCCGATTCCGCGAGCGGTCGCTCGCGTCTACCAGTGCTTTCGGGTCCTCGATCCGGTGCTGCTCCTCGCCTGCACCGTCGGCGCCATCGTCATGTGGCCGGGCATGAGCCTGAGCGCGTTCGTCATCGTGGTCGTCTGGCTGTTCGCGGTGGCCGAATACATCAACTACCTCCACATCCGGCTGTCATACCCGTGGCAGACGTGGACTTCGCAGATCGGCCGATGGTCGACACCGAGGCTGGTCCGGGATCTGCGGCGGGCTGTCTGAGCCTCAGGCCCGCAGGGCCAGTGCGAATGGCAGCACCGAGGTGGCACCGGCCTTGCGCAGCAGCCTGGCGCAGATCGTCATCGTCCACCGGGAGACGACCTCGTCATCGACGAGCAGCACCGACTTCCCAGCCACCGCTTCCTCGACCTCGGGTGGGACGACGAAGGCCTCAAACAGATCTTTGACACGGAAGGCGCTGTTGACGTCGGGGGTGCCGTGGTCGCCGACCTGCAGCAGTTCGCCACCGTCGACGAGGCGACCGGCCGCAGCGAGATTCGCAGCCAGAGACCGCACGGTCACTGGACGACGGGCGCTCGGGATCGACACAACCACCTCGGGGCGGGTGGCCCAGTCCCACTGACCGAGCACTTCGAGGCACCATTTGCCGATCCGGCCGGGCACCTCGGCATCGGGAGCATCGGGGGCGAGGAACGATCGCAGACTCTGCCCCTGCCCGAGGTCGGACAGGCGGGCGATCGCACGCCCCTCCTCGGCGAGTTCTTCGGCGGGGATCCGACCCTTGAGCGGGACACCGATGTTGGCCAGGCCGCTGGGCCAGGTGCCGCGCGGTTCGATGGGCAGGCCGATCTTGTGGAGGTTCCCGGCGGCAGCCTGACGCTGTTCGTCGGAGATCTCGGCGGAGAACCACACGCCGGCGCAGTTGTCGCAGCGTCCGCAGGGCTGCGGGTCGGGGTCGTCGAGCTGGCGGATGAGGAACTCCATCCGGCACTGCCCGGTCGCTTCGTAGTCGAGCATTGCCCGGGCTTCTTCGGCGCGCACGGCGGCGACCTTCTCATACCGTTCCCGGTCGTAGGTCCAGCCCTGACCGGTCGAGACGTATCCGCCCTTGACCTTCGTCACGGCGTCTTCGACCTCGAGGGTCTTGAGCAGCAGGGTCAGGCGGGAGCGTTTGGTGCCGACGAGCGTCTCCAAGCGGGCCACGGACAGGGGGCCGTCCGCCTCGGCGAGGGCGGAGAGCACGGCGTTCGCGTCGTTCTGGTTGGGCATCGACGCGGTCGCGAAGTACTCCCAGATCTGTTCGTCTTCCGCCCCGGGCAGCAGGAGGACGTCGGCGGAGTCGGTGGCGCGGCCGGCGCGGCCGACCTGCTGGTAGTAGGCGACGGCCGATGATGGGGCACCGATGTGGATGACGAATCCGAGGTCGGGTTTGTCGAAGCCCATGCCCAGCGCCGAGGTGGCCACGAGCGCCTTGAGCCGGTTGTCCTTGAGCTGACCTTCGAGTTCGGCGCGTTCTTCGGCATCGGTGCGGCCGGTGTAGGCGCGGGCCTCGTGGCCTTGTTCGCGCAGCATGCGGGTGATGTCTTCGGCGGCGGAGACGGTGAGTGTGTAGACGATGCCGGACCCGGTGAAGTCGTTGAGGTGGGAGGACAGCCAGGCGATGCGGGCGCTCGCGTCGAGTCCGGGCAGGACGCCGAGGCGCAGGGAGTCGCGGGCGAGTTCGCCGCGGACGACGGTGGTGTCGTTGCCGAGCTGTTCGGCGACGTCGGTGACGACGCGGGAGTTCGCGGTTGCGGTCGTCGCGAGGACCGGAGTGTTGTGCGGCAGTTCGGCCAGGATGTGGCCGATGCGGCGGTAGTCGGGGCGGAAGTCGTGGCCCCAGTCGGAGATGCAGTGGGCTTCGTCGACGACGATGAGGCCGAGGAACCTCAGCAGCTGCGGCAGGACTTCGTCCCGGAACTGCGGATTGTTCAGCCGCTCCGGGGACACGAGGAGGACGTCGAGACTGCCGGCTTTGAGGTCGTCGAGAACGGAGTCCCATTCGGTGACGTTCGAGGAGTTGAGGCTCGCGGCCCGGACCCCGGCGCGTTCGGCAGCGGCGATCTGGTCGCGCATGAGTGCCAGCAGCGGGGAGATGATGAGGCTGGGACCGGTTCCGGAGGCCCGGAGCATGCGGGTGGCGACGAAGTAGACGGCCGACTTGCCCCACCCGGTGCGTTGGACGACGAGGACGCGCTTCTTCGCCTCCACGAGGTCGCGGATGGATTCGAGCTGGCCGTCGCGGAACTGCGCGTTCGGGTTGGCGGTCAGCTCGGCGAGGATCCGCTGGGCTTCGACAGCGAAGTCGTCGGGGGCGGGTGGGGATGTCGGGGTGCTTTCCGTCATGGGGCCAGTCTAGGTCGAGGCACTGACGCGGCCTCTGTCCGACCACCTCGGCGGCGGATCAGCGCAGCGCGAGCTCGATGCCCAGGGTCGCGAGCACTCCGAAGAGCACGCCCCAGAGAATGATCGAGATGATCTGCCAGACGGCGACGACGTTGCGGTTGGCACCGAAGCCGACCATCGCCGAGGACGTGATCTGTGAAGGCAGGAGGGTCTGGCCGAGCAGCGAGACGCCCGGTATGCCGAACTTGTCGAACATGCGCTTGAGCCGCTGCCGCTTCGGCTTCTCCTCGACCTCCTTGTTCTTCGTCGCCTTGTCGCGGATCGCTCCTGCTCCGTAGACGAAGATCAGCATCGAGATGACGTTGCCGATGACTGCAACGAGGATGGCGACAACAGGGTGGAGGCCGATAGCGACACCGATGACCGCACCGAAGTAGGACTCGACGAACGGGATCGCGGAGGCGAGCATGACGCCCGCCCACTGCAGCCAGTCGGGGAACGATGCGGCGAAGTTCTGGATGCTCTCGATCATGGGGCTCGGCTTTCGTTTCGGGGTGCTTTTGGTCGTTCAGGCACTCGGCACTCCGAATGCCACGCGACTCGGGCAACTGCACGGAGTCTCACCTCCCGTACAACCTACTAGTACAGCGTGCCAGTACGTTGTACTATACACTGACCGAAGCCAAGGGCGTCAAGGGAAGAGGGGAAAACGAATGTCGAAGCGTGATGACATCATCGCCGCCGCGATCAGGCTGGCCGAGAACTCGGAGCCCGGCCAGGCGAACCTCAGCGTGCGCGCGGTCGCCCAGGAAGCAGGCGTCGGAGCATCGACGCTGCGCCACTACTTTCCGACACAGTCCGATCTCCACGAGGCGGTTGCGCGCAAGTCGATCGACACCGTCATCAATGACTTCTCGATCGCCGATTCGACGATCGATCCCGTCGATCGCCTCTACGAGTGCTGCGCTCAGTTCCTGCCGACTCACGAGCACAGGGACATCCAACTCGAGGTCTGGTTCTCCATGCACCTACGCGCACTCGGGCCCGAGCCTCGCGCTGTCTCGCGCCGACTCCTCGAGCACGGTCACACGGTCACCTATGACAGCATGCACCAATGGCTGAACCGCCTCGCCGACGAAGGGCACATAGCCGCAGACGAGGTGGATCCGATCGCAAAGGCACTCTTCACGACCGTCGACGGCATCGCCCTGCATTCGATCATCACGCCGGAGACCATGGCTGTCGACGTCGCACACGCCCAGCTCAGGTGGATGATCGAGAAACTCCTCAGCTGAGAGCCGTCGAGCGGTACACCGACCGGTCGAAAGTTGTAATGGCGACCCCGCCCCAGAAACAGCTAGACCCCCCGAATCCACACGTGTGGGGGAGGTCTGCACTTCGAATGTCAGCTCATTCAAAGAGGTCAGTCGACGCTCGCGGCGGTACTGGCAAACGGCTGAACGTGGCAACGTGAGGCTACTCCCTCACCGCATCACCTCGGCGGCTGCCTTCAGCGCCGCGGTCAGTCGAGAGAGCTTGTCCGAGGCCAGCGTCCAGTGATGCCAATAGAGCGGGACGTCGACAGCCGGCGAGGCAGTGATCGGGACGAGGTGATCGCCGAGGTCGTCGAGCTGCATGATCGGGATCATGCCCCAGCCGACGCCGGCGGCCACGGCGGCCGCGAATTCCGTCGAGCTCGGCACCACCGAGGTCGGCGGGACTCCCTTCACCCCCGCGGCCGCGAGGAAGTTCAGCTGCAGGTCGTCGTCACGGCCGAAGTTCACCATGGGCAGGGTCGTAAGATCCACCTCGGCGAGCGCCCCGCGGGCAGGACCCCCGACAGTGACTACTCCCCCGTGCCGCTCGAGCAGTGATCGCGCGGCCACCGCGACATAGCGCATCGACCCGAGCCGCTGGACCTGAGTGCCGTAGGCACTCGCCTCCGCCGAGGTGATCGTGCCGAGCACCTCCCCCGACGTCAGCAGCGGCAGGGCCTTGCCCTGATCGACGACATCGATGCGGATGACGACATCGTCCCACGCGGCCACCTCGGCGAAGACGGGCCGGAACCACGTCGCCAGGGAGTCGGCGTTCACCCCGATCCGCAGCACCGTCGGTTCCCGTCGCCCTCCACGTGCACCGACACCGTCGGGAACATCAGCGGCGATCCCGTGGAGTCGATCAAGCGCTTCGGACTCGAGCAGCTCGACCTGGCGGGCGTAGCGGAGGACGGCGGTGCCCGCCTCGGTGAGGGTGATCGGATTCGTCCGCCGGATGAGCACCTGTCCGAGCTTCGACTCGAGTGCACGGATGCGCTGACTCGCCGCCGAGGCGGTGATCCCGAGGACGAAGGCGCCGCCCTCGACGGTCCCCTCGTCGACGACGGCGGCGAGAGCTTTGACGTGATCGATGTTCATGAAGCAATTCTGCATCACATGAAGAGATCGTTGTTTTTCTTCATTCATTTCGGAGCATAGTGTGGCTTTCGTGCTCACTCATCTCGTCTCCGGCCTGCTCGCCGGCTGGTCGCTCATCATCGCCGTCGGCCCCCAGAACGCGCTCGTCCTGCGCCAGGGCATCCGCCGCGAACACCTCGGCGTCGTGCTCTTGATCTGCATCCTCGCCGACATTGTCCTCATCGGCTCGGGCACCGTGGGCATCGGAGCGATCGTCCTCCTCGCACCGTGGGCGCTCGAGGTCCTGCGATGGGTGGGTGTGGCCTACCTGCTGTGGTTCGCATGGACGAGCCTGAAGTCTGCACGGGAGGCGAGCGGGCTCAAGGCCGATACCGAGCAGCGCAGTCTGCGCTCGATCATCCTCACCACGCTCGCGCTGACGTTCCTCAATCCCGGGGTCTACCTCGACACCGTCGTCATGCTCGGCAACCTCGCCAACCAGCAGGGGCCCGGCAACGTGTGGCCGTTCACGATCGGGGCGATGCTCGGTTCGGTGAGCTGGTTCCTCGCCATCGGGTATGGCGCCCGCGGGCTCTCGGGGTATCTGGCCCGGCCGCGCGTGTGGCAGGTCCTCGACGTCGCGATCGCCGTCGTCCTCGTCATCCTCGCCGCCCGGCTGGCGCTGGGGTAGGGGCCGACGGGGTGCTGGCACTCGGTCAACACAGGCACGAGGCGGGGTGCTGCTGAGTCGGCATGCCAAGCGGAGTTCCGGACGGTTCGTGCGGTTTTCAGTCTGCGAATCCCGCACGGAATGACCTGAACTCGGCCGGCGGACCGGATTCCTCGCCTCGCACCCGGTTGTTAGGTCAATCCACCGAGGCGGCCCTCCACCTCAGCGCAAGGCCTACAAGCTCAGGCTCGGGTGAAGCTGGGTGAGCGTGACCATCCGCTTGCGCGCACACACCACCACGGTCGCGGCCAGGCAGATGAGCGTCATCAGCAGCAGCACGACCGCCGACTGCGCCGCGATGAACATGTCGCCGCCGGCGATGAGCGTGCGCAGCCCGTTGACCGCATGCGTCATCGGCAGGAACGGCGAAATGGCCTGGAATATGCCCGGCGCCGTCTGGACCGGATAGGTCCCTCCTGCCGAGGCGATCTGGATCATCAGCAGCACGAGCGCGATGAGCCTGCCGACACCGCCGAGCGCGGCCACACACAATTGGTGCACGGCGTGGAAGCTCGCGGCCACGAGGATCGAGAACAGCAGAGTTCCCACCCACGCTCCGGCAGAGAAGTCGAGGGCGAAGGTGAGCACGAGATAGAGCACCGCGACCTGCGCCGCGCCGAAGAGCAGCCCGGGGACGTAGCCGGCCCAGGCGATCCTCGACGACGACGCCGATGAGGCCAGCGCCCGGTACGGGATCGCGTTGAGCACCATGTAGGTGATCATGCCGCCGATCCACAGCGCCAGGGACACGAAGAATGCGGCCAAGCCCTCACCGTAAGCGTCGACGGCATTGTCTTTGACCTTATCCGCGTCGACCGGCACGGCGACGACGTCGGAGCGGTTTTCACGATCGTTCTTGTCATACGTCGGGATCTGTTTGAGACCGTCCTCGAGCCCGTCGGCCAGCTCACTCGAGCCGTCTTCGAGCTTTCCAGCGCCCTTGTCGAGCTTCGTCGAACCATCGACGAGCTGCGAGGAACCGTCCTTGAGGTCACCGACTCCGGTCTTCGCCTTCGCGGTCCCGTCCTTGAGCTGGACGATCCCGTCGTTGAGGTCCCCGGCTCCCTTCGCCAGTTTCCCCGCACCGGCGTCGAGCTTGACCAGGCCCGAGTGCAGATCATCCGCACCGGTCGCGACCTCCTGTGCGCCGTCGTCGAGCTTGCCGATCTTCTTGTCGGCATCGTGGATCTTGTCCATGACGTCATCGACGGCGTCCTTGACCGGGTCCTCGAGGTCCTTCGCCTTGTCCTTCGCGTCCTTCGCACGCGAGTGCGCATCATCGAGGTCTCCGCCGAGGGTGTCGACATCGTCGGAGAGCTTCGCGACGTCGGGATCGTCCGGGTACTTCTCCTTCAGCTTCTTGACCCGGTCGTCGACGTCGCCGTTGACCGATGTGCGGGCGGTCTCGAAGTCGTCTTCGGCACGCTGAAGTTTGGGACGAGTCCCGTCGACGAGGTCGTCGGCCTTCTTCTTGAGATCATCGGCCTTGCCCGTGGCATCGTCGGCGACATCACGGAGCTGCCCTGTCCCGTCGGCGACCTGCCCGGCACCGTCGGCGAGCTTCTTCGAACCGTTCTTCGCCTCGGTGGTGGACTCGGACAGAGTATCGGCACCATTCTTGAGATCCCCACTGCCCTTGACGAGCTTGCCGGCACCGTCGTCGAGGTCGATGATCCCGGTCTGCAGAGTGCCGACTCCCTTGTCGAGCTTCGTCGTACCGTCGACGAGAGACCCCGTCCCGTCATGCAGATCAGAGGCGCCGTCGTGGAGGTCCGAGGCGCCGGTCGCGGCTTTCTCGGTCTGAGAATGGATGTCGTTGAACCCGACGTAGACCTGGGAGACATACTCGGCAGTCGTCGTCTTGTTCAGTCCGGACTTGATCTCGGTGAGCACAGTGTTCGCCACCTGGCCGACGATGAAGTTGTGGGCATCATCGGTGCGCAGCTGCAGTCCAGCCTGTTCGGGGTCATCACCGCCGGTGGAGACGAGATTCTTCGAGAAGCCCTCGGGGATTTCGAGGATCGCGAAGTACTTGCCCTCGGCCAGACCTTCGTCGGCTTCCTCCTGACTGGTTTCGGTCCAGTCGAATCCGCCCTCGCCCTTCGGTGTGATCTCGTCGACGAGCTCATCACCGGCATGCAGGGACTCCCCGTCCGAGTTCGGCTTCTTCGCCCCGGTGTCCTCGTTGACGACCGCGGCCTGCAGCTTGTCGAGGTTGTCCGTCGGGTTCCAGTTCGAGGCCAGGTAGAGGCCGCCGTAGATGGCGGGGATGACGGCGATGACGATCATCGCCAGGCGCGTGATCGTGTGCCGTTTGAACCGTGAGAGTTCTAGCCAGGGAAGGGAGAACATGCGGGAATCTCCTCGGAATCGAGATCGTGGTGCAGGAAGTTCAGTGTCGGAATTTCAGTGTCGCGAGCCGTGCCGGCTCGGGCGATGCGCGGTCAGCTCGAGTTCGATGACCGCTGTGGGTTCGGCTTCGGAGCCGAGCGATCGGGAGGCGATGTCGAATTCGCCGGAGTCCTCGCAGGAGACGATGACGGTCAGCGGGTTGTCGGGGTCCCGCGACTGGCGCAGCTGCTGGTAGATGAGGAGCCCGGCCCAAGCACGCGCCCGGTCAGCGGCTTCGCGCAGGTAGTCGATGTTGTCGATGACAACGGCGGGCGGTCGGCTCAGACTTGCCAGCCCGAATTCGAGGAAGAACTTCTGCAGCTCGCTCAGTTCCGAGACGAAGACCTCTCCGTCGTCGTCGATGAGGAAATCTGCTTCCTGCGCATCCGTCGTCGAGAACGTCCCCTCGGGGAGCGCATCGATGAATTCGGTGGCCGAGGCGAAGGTCTGCCGGATGAGGCCGATGACCTCCCGCAGCGACGACTTCGACACCCATGGCTTGTACCAGGGCTGCAGCATGATCCGGCGTTCGGCCACGTGCTGAGCCACCGTGAAGTCGTTCTCGAGGTCCGTCAGCCCTGCGACGTGTCCGACGGCCACCTGCCCGCGGACGGCGCGGGCCCGCTTCCTGATATCCAATTCGCCGAGGCGGCCCTGCCCTTCCGAGACCTGCATCCGTCCCGCCAGGGACAGCAGCAGGGAGGTCTTGCCGCTGCCGGCAGGTCCGCGGACGATCACGATGGCGCCGGCCGGAACCTCGAGGTCGATGTCGTCGAAGACGCTGCCCTGCTTACCCGTCAGGGACCACCCCTGCAGGGAAATCGCCGTCGAATCGGTGTCGGCATCCTCGGCGAGAGTGTCCGTCGTACTCTCCATTGCCCTGGCTTCCAATCGTCCGTGCCCTCAGTCGACCAAGTCTGGTTCGGGCGTTTCTGCGCCGCCCATGTGTCTGCAGACTACGTCACCGTGCACACTGAGTGTCGCGGAGCGGGGCGGCCTCCCCTTTGTTACCCTTCGGTAACACCAGTGAATTCTCTCATAGAACGGTATCGAGAGGCCACATCTGTCGGCAATCGCACACAGTCGCTTCTAGCGGAAGCAGGACGCGGGCGGGGGTCGTAATATCGGATGCGATGAGTGTCGGGCATCGACACCGGAGGATGAGGAGCGGATGAACACGGTCGAAGAACATCCCTTGCGGCTGCGCAGGAACTGGGGGCTGAGCCCGTCGACGCTCGCGCCTGGGTGCTTCGCATCGGTCATGGCCACCGGGATCGTCTCGATCGGAGCGCAGCTGAAGGGATTGGCTCTTCTGTCGGCCGTTCTCTTCTGGCTGGCGGTCGCGCTCTACCTCTTCTTCGGCGCCCTGATCGTTCTGCGCCTCATCCGTCATCGTCAGGCCCTGCGCAATGACCTCCACGACCCGAGCCGGGCGTTCGGCTTCTTCACAGCCGTAGCCGGAACGAACGTTCTCGCCACAGCTCTCATCGGCCTCGGATTCACACGCCTGGCCCTCATCTTCTTCGGCCTCGGAGCGCTGCTGTGGATCGTTCTCGGGTACGGGATCCCGTTCACCGCCGTGCTCGGCTCGCGCACTCGTCCGGTGGCCAAAGGCGCGAACGGCACCTGGTTCGTCTGGGTCGTCGGCGCACAGTCCGTGGCCGTCGTCGCCTCCAGCCTGGCGATCAAGATCCCGAGAACTTCGTTCGCCGCTCCCGGCCTTGTCGAGTCCCTGGCGCTGACGGCGGTGGTCATGTGGGCGGTGGGCATCGCCCTCTACATCGCGTGCGCGGCGGTTGTCGGCATGAGGGTGCTGCTCCATCGGTTCGGGCCCACGGACCTCGACGCTCCGTACTGGGTGACGATGGGCGCCCTGGCGATCTCGATTGTCGCGGGGTCCCGGATCCTCGAGATCGGGTCGACTCCGATGCTCGATGCCACCAGGCAGCTGATCGGCGGCTCCTCAGCGCTCCTCTGGGCCTTTGCCACCTGGCTCATCCCTGTCTTCGTGATCGCCGGCGGGTGGCGTCACTTCGCCCATCGGGTGCCGATGAACTATTCAGCGGGACTGTGGAGCATGGTCTTCCCGCTGGGCATGTACGCGGTGGCGAGCATGTATCTGGGCCGTTCCGATCGGGTTCCGGCGATCGAGTGGATCGGTCAGCACTGGTTCTGGGTCGGCTTCATCGTCTGGGCGATCGTCTTCGTCGCGATGCTCTGGTCGTTCGTCAGGACCCTCCGCCGCAGGTGAGCGCGGGCCGGTGAGTGATCTCGCACGGGCTCGCCGGGACGACCTCAGGCGGCCTCGAGCCGACCGTGATCACGCAAGGGACGGTCGTGATCGCGCACGGGACGGCAGTGATCACGCACGGACCGGGCGCACTCGCGCACGGAACAGCCACCTCGGCGATGGAGCGGATCACACCGCAAGCGATGCAACGCCCCGTTGGCAACGAAACGCCCCGCCGGCGGCACTTCATACCGTTGCACTGGTACGTAGTGACGCTGACGGGGCGTGATGCTCGCGCGGCTGTAGGAGATAGCGGCAACGGGGCGTGATACCCAGAGCCGAACCCCGTCGCCGAATCAGGCGTCGAAGCGCTGGCCCTCCGGCTTCGAGGGCATGATTTGCATGACGAGTACGACGATGCTGCCGATGCTCGTGAGCGTGAGCAGATAGAACAGACCGGAGAAACCGGCATCGTGCAACCTGCGCCAGGAGACAGCGAGGGAGGGCACGATCGTGGCAAGGAACAAGAGGCCCAGCAGAACTCCGCCGATGCCCATCAGCGCGACGCCGCCACCGGACGGCGCGCCACTGCTGTAGGGATCAGCAGAAGCCGCGACTGCCATCATGACCGCACCGATGATGAAGAGAATATAGGGCACGAGCGCGACGAGTGCGCAGAATAGAGTCGCCCACCAGAACTCACTGCGCGAGGCACGGCCGGAGAACTTCGCGTAGTTCTTGAAGAAGCGCTTGACCGCCTGGCCGAAGGAGGCACCGTAGAGCGGGAGGGTGAGGTCATCGGGGCTGGACGCACCGAGCGGTGCTCCACCATAGCCCGGCCCGCCGTATCCGGAGGCAGCGGCGCCGGGCATTCCTTGGCCGGGAGCTCCGGCTCCTGAGTTGTATGCTGCGTTCGCGTCGTAGGACATGATGACCTTCGTCTTAGGGAGTGTGGAATGAGTTGTGCAGAAACCATTGTGCACCAAATTCCGCACCGACCCCGTCTTTTCGCGGTTCCAGATCTGGAACAGGCCGGCCGGTCTTCGACTGGCCATATTCCTGAGCAACAGAATCGGCGCCCGAGGAGCATCTCCTCGGGCGCCGATCCGGAACTGCTCCCGCCAGGCCTCTCCCTGGATCAAGCGCAACTCGGCTCAGGCAACTTTCCCGGTCAGGCGTCTCCGCCGGTCAGTGCGTAGGCCTCGTCGACTGGCGCCTCGTCGATGTGGCCGTCGACCCGGCGCAGGGTCTTCCAGCCGATCGAAATGACGATGACCGAGAGCAGGACGACTCCGGCGCCGAAGAGGTACGGCGCTCCCGCGCTGATCGATTCGGACACCGATCCCGCGACGATCGGGGCCACGGCACCACCGACGAAGCGCACACCCGAATACGTTCCCGAGGCAACAGGACGGGGCAGGTCGCTGACTTCCATGGCCGATTCCGTGAACACCGTGTTAAGCACACCGAGCAGCATGCCCGCGATGACGATGCAGATGATGAGGCCCGTGAGGGATTCGACGAGGAACGACATCACACCGAGCAGAACCGCCAGCGCGATGAGAGTGACGATGAGGCTGCGGCGACGTCCCATCCGCTTGGTCAGCAGAGGAGCTCCGAACACCGAGGTGATCGCCACGCAGATGCCCCAGCCGAAGAACACGTAGCCGAGTCCCATGGCGCCGAAGTTCTCGATGCCCATCTTCGCAGCCGCCTCCTCGACGGGGAACGGACTGTAGGCGAGCAGGATGAAGAAGCCGAAGTTGTACATCAGCGCGGAGATGCCGAGCACGGCCACACCGGGGCGCGCCAGTGCGCGGAAGGTCGCGCTGAGCTTGATCGGTTCGGCGGAGGCCCCGTTCGAGCTCGTACCTCCGGGCAGCAGCACGACGATGGCGATGAAGCCGATGGCCATGAGGACAGCGGTGCCGAAGAACGGTCCGCGCCATGAGATGCCGCCGAGCAGTCCGCCGAGCAGCGGCCCGGTGGCGATGCCGACACCCAGAGCCGCCTCATAGAGGATGATCGCCTTCTCAGCACCACCGGACGCAGCACCGACGATCGTCGACAGGGCCGTGGAGATGAAGAGCGCGTTGCCCAGACCCCAGCCGGCGCGGAAGCCGATGATCTGGTCGACAGATCCGGAGAATCCGGCGAGCGCCGAGAACGCGACGATGAGGATGAGGCCGACGAGCAGCGTGGTCTTCGCACCGATGCGCGAGGACAGGTAGCTCGTGAAGAACATCATGCCGCCGGTGATGAACAGGTAGCTGGTGAACAGCAGCATCGACTGGGCCGGCGTGGCGTCGAGCTCGGCGGAGATCGCCGGCAGAATCGGATCGACGAGGCCGATGCCCATGAACGCGATGACCGCAGCGAAGGCCACGGCCCACACGGCCCGCGGCTGATGCAGAATCGACGCGCTTCCGCCGCTGTCCGTCGTTTCGTCTCCTGATGTTTCGTTATCGGTTGACGCTCTCATGCGCTATCCGCGGCCTTCTTTCTTACGTTTCAGACTGTGGTTCTTCGGTTGTCGCGTCCGGATCAGGCGGGCTCGACTTCTGTGGATTCTGCGTCGGTGGATTCGCCATCCGCTGCAGACGGTTCAGCCGTACCGGACGATTCAGTCGTAACGGAAGATTCGTCGGCAACCGGCGGCTCGTCGGCGGCACCCTCGGCAATGTCGACCGGGTGACGGTCCTTGAGGAAGTCGGAGACGAGGCCGAGCGCACGATCGACGCTCAGTCTCTCCTCGGGCGAGAGTGATTCGAAGTAGGGCTGCATCTGCTCGGTCATGATCGACCTGTTCTCGGCCAACCGCTCGCGGCCGGCGTCGGTGAGCGAGAACTGCGAAGCCCGCCCATCGGTCGGACTCGCCTCTCGGAGCACGAGCCCGGCCTCCTCGAGCCGAGAGAGGAGTTTCGTCGCCGCCGGCTGCGAACTCAGATACCCTTGCGCGAAATGGCCGACTCGCACAGGCTGATACTGCTCGACGACGGCGAGCGCCCGCAGGGCCGCCAAGGAACTCTCGTTGCCGATCACACGCCGAAACGCCCTGGTCAGACGAGAGGACACGACGACGAGTCGCGACACGAGCTCTGCCGAATTCACATCATCCATAACTCATTTATATACCTAGGTTATGCAGTTTCGCAACCGTCCGTCACTCCGCGCCCCACTCCCGACCGCACGGCCGAAACTCCCCCGCTCCACCCGCACGTCTCACCATGTGACGGACGGCACACCCGCCTCGGCGATGGTCGTGCTAACCTGGCCTCACATGTTCCGGGGACGGTGAAATTCCGTACCGGCGGTCATAGTCCGCGACCCGCTCGCATTCGTGCAGGCGGTTGATTCGGTGAGATTCCGAAACCGACAGTCAGAGTCTGGATGGGAGGAGCATGGTGGCCTCGGCCGCTGTGTTTCGGTGCATTCGACCGCACCGTCTCACGCATCCGAGACACCCTGATGGTTGCACCCGCAATATCCTCCCTCCCGGCGAAGGCTCGGGAGGTTTTTTCATGGGCGCGGAGTTCACGGCCCCAGCAGAGTTCACCGAACTCGAATCCACGGCGATGACTGCCGCCCTCGACGCGGCCCGCGAGGGCTTCCGTGGGGCGAATCCGCTGGTGGGAGCCGCGATTCTCACCGCAGACGGGCAGATCGTGACCGGCCATCACGCCGGTGCCGGCACTCCCCACGCCGAGGTGGACGTCATCACCACCGCCCACGACCTCGACATCGACCTGTCCGCCTCCACACTGTTCGTCACGCTCGAGCCCTGCTCCCACCAGGGCCGGACCGGGCCGTGCACCGAGGCGATCATCGCCGCCGGAATCCCGTCCGTCGTCTTCGCCGCCGATGACCCGAATCCGGTGGCCGCCGGCGGCGGGCAGACCCTCGCCGAGGCGGGGCTGAGCGTGCGCTCGGGCCTGCACGGGGACGCCTCCCGCGCTCTCAACGGCCGGTGGGTCACCGTCACTGCCGCGGCCCGCCCGTTCGTCACGGTGAAGATCGCGCAGAGCCTCGACGGCGGTGTCGCCGCTGCCGACGGAACCAGCCAGTGGATCACCTCGGACCAGTCACGAGCACATGCCCATGAGGTCCGTTCCCGCGTCGATGCCATCCTCGTCGGCACGGGCACAGCACTGGCCGACGATCCCCGACTCAATGCCCGCGGCGCCGACGGGACTGCCCTGCCGCACCAGCCGCGGCCCGTCGTGCTCGGCACGTCGGAGCTGCCGGCCGAGTCCTTCCTCGCGCTCAATCCCGACACCCTGCAGCTACGCACACACGACGTCGGCGAAGCACTCGAGCGTCTGTTCACCGAGGGAGTGCGCCACGTCCTCGTCGAGGGCGGACCACGCATCCTCGGGGCCTTCTTCGCTGCCGGAGTCGTCGATGAGATCTTCTGCTATCAGGCCCCGCTGCTCATCGGCCCGGGCCGTCGCAGCGTCGAGGACCTCGACATCGCCACCCTCGGCGACGCCCTGCGGCTCGTCCCCGACGACACCGAGGTGCCGGCGATCTCACGGCTCGGCCCCGACTTCCTGCTCCACTTCGCCACGGAGACCCCGCGACACAGACGCGACGACTCGGCAGGAGACCCCACCGGCTAGACGCATCGAACGTTCCCACCGGCACACCGCACACCAGCACGCACCCGATCACCAGCACGCACCACTGAAACACCACGGAGGCACATGTTCACCGGAATCATCGAAGGACTCGGCACTGTCGAGGCCATCGAGTACACAAACGATTCGGCCGCGATCACTATCGACGCGGGCGAACTCGTCGCCGACCTCGACCTCGGCGGATCCCTCGCCGTCAACGGGGTCTGTCTGACCTCGACACGGAGGGCCACCTCGGCGACGCCCGGTCATTTCACCGCCGAGGTGATGGGCGAGACCCTGCGCCTGACGGGACTCGGCACCCTGACCACGGGAGACCGGGTCAACCTCGAGCGCTGCACGCCCGCCTCGGGGCGCTTCGACGGCCACGTCGTCCAAGGTCACGTCGACGGGCGCGGCGAACTCGTCGACCGCATCGACCGAGCAGACTGGTCGACGCTGCGCATCGCGATCCCCGCCGATCTCGCCCCGCTGACCGCGGTCAAGGGGTCCATCGCCCTCAACGGAGTGTCCCTGACCCTGACCGCGGTGTCCGAACCCAGCGAATCGGCGTCCTGGGTCGAGGTCGGCCTCATCCCGGCCACCCTCGCCCACACGACCTTCGGCGAACTCGAGGTCGGCGCGGCTGTGAACATCGAGGTCGATGTGCTCGCGAAGTACACCGCGCGCCTCCTGTCCTTCCGCGTCGGCGACGACGCCCAGACCGACTCCGGGGTCCCCACTAACCCCGGCCCCACCTCGGCGAACTCATCAACGCCGACGCACAACCGCACACAGCAAGGAGCCGATCATGACTGACTCAGTCGCTCACGCCAGCCGCCTCGACCCGATCGCGGAGGCGATTGCCGCCTTCGCCTCGGGCAGGCCCATCCTCGTCGTCGACGACGAGGACCGGGAGAACGAAGGCGACCTCATCATGGCCGCCGAATACGCCGATGCGGACACGATGGGATTCTTCGTCCGACACACCTCGGGTGTCATCTGCGCCCCGATGACCGGCGACCGTGCCGCCGCCCTGCGGCTGCCGCCGATGGTCGTCGACAACGAAGATCCCAAGGGCACCGCGTACACCGTCAGCTGCGATGCCGTGGGAGTGACCACCGGGATCAGCGCCGCCGAACGCGCGCAGACCGGCCGGGTGCTCGCCGCCGCCGACCCGGACCCGGCGGCGATCTCGCGGCCCGGTCACATCTTCCCGCTCATCGCGAAGGACGGCGGTGTCCGCGAACGTCCCGGCCACACCGAGGCGGGAGTGGAATTCGCACGCCTGGCCGGTGCTCAGCCGGTGGCCATGATCGGCGAGGTGGTCTACGACGACGGATCGATGATGCGCTTCGACGCGGTCCGCGACTTCGCCGATGCCCATGGGCTGGTCATGGTCTCGATCGAACAGCTCATCGCGTACCTGGAGGAGCGGGATGCGCGCGGCGAGTCCGCGGGCGCAGCCGGCGAGTCTGCGGCTTCGGGCGACGAGCCTCTGAGCGCCACGGCCGAGGTTCCTCTGCCGTCGGAGCACGGGAGCCTGCGGGCGCGCGCATTCACGATCGACGGGCACGACCACCTCGGCGTGTTCGCGGGTTCCCTCGATTCGGATCCGGCAGGCCCAGCTCCGCTCGTGCGGGTGCATTCGGAGTGCCTGACCGGGGATGTGTTCGGTTCGCACCGGTGCGACTGCGGAGAGCAGCTCGACCGGGCGCTCGACCTCATCACAGAGCAGAGCGGGGCGGTCATCTATCTCACCGGGCATGAGGGGCGCGGGATCGGGCTGAGCAATAAGCTGCGCGCCTACGCCCTGCAGGATCAGGGGCGGGACACCGTGGATGCGAATCTCGACCTCGGATTCACCGATGACGCCCGCGACTACCGGGCCGCCGCGTCGATTCTGCGCTCGCTCGGGCTCACGCGCATCCGCCTGCTGACGAACAACCCGGCGAAGACCGCGGCGTTGGAGGAACTGGGCATCACGGTCGAGGCGGTCGTGCCGCTCGAGGTCGCCGCCCGCCCGGAGAACACCCACTACCTGGCGACGAAGCGCGAACGCATGCACCATGCGCTGACTCTGCCGTCGGTCACGGGAACGCCTGCTTCGGGTACGGCAGTTCCAGGTGCGCCGGTTCCGGGTGCGGAGTCCTCCGAGGCGGTCTCCCCTGGAGCCGTCGCCAGCTGAGGCGGCAGCTCATCTTCCGGTCGCGCGCCACTTCTGCGCGCGCCGATTCTACGCACGCCGTTTCTGCGCGCACAGTCGCACGGACTCGCATCGACGACACCTCCGCGCACTGCCCATTCTTACAACGGACGCATTCGGCCCACCCGAATCGCCACCACCGGCTCTTCTGAGCCCTGAACAAAGGACACCATTATGGCCCATTCCGGAGCACCCGAACTCACCGTCGATGCCGCCGACCTGCGCGTCGCCATCGTCGCCGCTTCCTGGCACACCCAGATCATGGACGGACTCGTCGACGGGGCTCAACGCGCCGCCGCCGAAGCCGGCGCCGACGCCACCCTCGTCCGCGTGCCCGGCAGCTTCGAACTGCCCGTCGCCGCGGCCCGGCTGGCCCCGCACTTCGACGCGGTCGTCGCTCTCGGCGTCGTCATCCGTGGCGGCACTCCGCACTTCGACTACGTCTGCCAGGCCGCCACCGACGGTCTCAACCGAGTGGCCATCGACTCCGGCAAACCCGTGGGCTTCGGCGTGCTCACCTGCGATGACGAACAGCAGGGGCTCGACCGCGCCGGGCTGGAAGGCTCGCAGGAAGACAAAGGCCACGAGGCGATGACCGCGGCGCTGGTCACCGCGCAGGCCCTGGCCCCGTACCCGCGAGGCTGAGGCTCGTTCGCCTGAGCTGGGTGGAGCTCCCCGCGCCAGGCTGAGTTGAGCTGAGAGGGCCGATCCGCCCTCTCAGCGCAACAAGTGGGTACAGAATGCCACTTTGGACCCCCAAATTGGCATTCTGTACCCACTTGTTGCCCCTGGAACCGTCAGGCGGACTGACTGCGGTGAGGAAGCTCTGCCTCCGCACCTCGGCCCTCAGCCGACCGCCGGCTCAGCTTCAGAAGAGCTGGCGGAGGTTCGTGCGGGCGAGGTCGATGAGTTCGTCGCCCTTGCCCGAGAGCACCGTGCGAATGGCGTAGAGGGCGAAGCCCTTGGCCTGCTCGACCGTGATCGACGGGGGCATCGACAGCTCCTGACGTTCCGTGACGACGTCGAGGACCGCGGGCCCGTCATAGGCGAGGAATTCCTTGACGACCTTCGGCAGGTCCTTGGACTTCTCGACACGGAAGCCCTTGATTCCGACCGCCTCGGCGATGGTGGAGAAGTCGGGGTTCTTCAGGTCCGTGCCGAAGGTGACGAAGCCGGCGGCCTTCATCTCGAGCTCGACGAAGTTGAGCGAGGAGTTGTTGTACACGACCGTCTTCACCGGCAGCTTGTTCTGGGTGAGCGTGATGAGCTCGCCCAGCAGCATCGTCAGCCCGCCGTCGCCGGCGAGCGCGATGGTCTGCCGATCCTCGAAGGCCGCCTGCACACCCACGCTCTGGGACAGGGCATTGGCCATGGAACCGTGGCTGAAGGAGCCGATGAGGCGGCGCTTGCCGTTCATCGTCAGGTAGCGGGCCGCCCACACCACGGGGGATCCGACATCGGGGACGAAGACCGCATCGTCATCGGCCATCTCGTCGATGAGTCGGGTGAGGTACTGCGGGTGGATCGTCCGCTTCGACGGTGTCGCCAGTTCGTCGAGATCCTTGCGGGTCTTCTGATAGTGCTTGGTCAGCGCCTTGAGATGTGTGCTGCTGCGGTTGGGCTTGATCTGCGGCAGCAGAACCTCGACGGTGTCGGCGACCGTCCCGACGAGCGGAATGTCGACCTTCGTGCGACGACCGATCTGAGAACCGCGCACATCGACCTGGATAACGGTCGCGTTTTCGGGGTAGAACTGCTGGTAAGGCAGGTCGGTGCCGAGCATGAGGAGCGTGTCGCAGTCCTTGAGCGCGGCATAGCCGGAGGAGAATCCGAGCAGCCCGGTCATACCCACGTCATAGGGGTTGTCGTATTCGACGAACTCCTTGCCGCGCAGCGAATGGACGATCGGCGCCTGCAGCTTCTCGGCGATGGCGAGCAGTTCATCATGGGCACCCACGGTGCCGGCACCGGCGAGGATGGTCGTCTTCTTGCCTTTGTTCAGCGCTTTCGCCGCGGCTTCGATCTGGGAGTCTGCGGGGGTCATGTGCGACGGGTAGGCCCTGACCACCTCGGCGGCGGCATCGATCTCGCTCAATCCGACGTCACCGGGGATGACGAGGACCGCGACGCCGCGCTTCTCGATGGCTTCGCGCATGGCGATGCGCAGCAGACGAGGCATCTGCTCCGCCGAGGCGACGTTTTCGACGTAGACGCTGCACTCGCGGAACAGCTCCGTCGGGTGGGTCTCCTGGAAGTAGTTCGAACCGACCTCGTCGCTGGGGATCTGGGCGGCGATGGCGAGCACAGGAACCCGCGAACGCTGAGCGTCGAAGAGGCCGTTGATGAGGTGCAGGTTACCGGGCCCGCAGCTGCCCGCGCAGACCGCGAGTTCGCCGGTCAGGGCGGCCTCACCGCTGGCGGCGAAGGACGCAGCCTCCTCGTGGCGGACGTGGACCCATTCGAGCTGAGGGTTGACCCGCAGTGCATCGGTGAAGCCGTTGAGCGAATCTCCAGGGACTCCGTAGACCCGCTTGACTCCGCTGGATACGAGAGTATCGACGATGTTTCTGGCGACGGTGGGCATGTCATTCCTTCCGTTGAAACACGAGCGCCGGGGCGCTGCCACGGATCCCGGCAGGGGTTGCCCGCGATGGGGCCTTGACCTCGCCTTCAGTCTAGCCCCGGACTCCCCCGCCGAGGCTGTCCGATTCCTCACGCTCGCATGCGGGAATACGCGGGAGCAACCTCGCCGAGGTGGCCCATCGGAACGTCCGCACCTGCACTCGATCAGTGCCGAAGAACATGACAAGCGATTTTCCATGTCTCCGAAACGTGTAAAGAATTCGCCGATTTCTTTACACGTTCAGCCGATGCGGCCACGGACTTGTCAGATCTGAGCGCGCTCTTACGTCCGCGCGGACAGCAGCGTCGCCAGGGTGAGCAGTCCTGCCATGGCCACCGCCATCAGCGGGTATCCGCCGAGCGCTCCGGCCAACGCCGGGCCCGCCACCGGGGCCAGTGCAGTGCCCGCGGTGATCGGTGCGACGAAGACGCCGTTGATGGCCCCGTAGTTCTCCGTGCCCCACCGGTCGGAGACCGCCGTGGCCTGCAGCAGCGTCATACATCCGCGCACTCCCCCGGTGACCATGGCGATGCCGATGAGCAGCCAGACCGGTCCCGGGATGAAGGCGAGCAGCCACAATCCCACCGCACCGGACGCGAAGAGGATGACGGTGCGTGTGCGCGTCGAGGTGTGCCTCTCGAGGTTCGGGTACCCGAAGCGTCCGGCCACCTGTCCGAAGCCGACGAGTCCGAGTGCGAGGGCGGCGAGGCTGTAGCCGGCCCCGCGTTCGATGATGAGCGGGATGATGTTGATCGTCACCGCGAAGAGGGTGAAGGTTGCGATCGCCACGGCGATCTGGAGGGTGATGAAGCGGGGATGGCGGGTGACTGTGCGCAGCTGGGTCCGGCTCGGTCGCTCGGCGCGTTCGGCAGCCTCGTCGGTCCATGTCCGGTTGAGGAAGAACAGGTGCATCGGCAGCGCCAGGACAGCGAGCAGCCCGGCGAGGACCGCATAGGTCCCCCGCCAGCCGAGTGCATCGATGAGCCAGGCGATGATCGGGGCGAACACCGTCGAGGCGAGCCCGCCGACGAGCGTGATCGTCGTCAGCGGCTTCGTCCGTTCCTCTCCGTACCAGCGGGTGATGACGGCGAAGGCCGGCGGGTAGAGAGTCGCGGCCTGAGCGAAGCCGGCGAGGATCCATGCGGCGAAGAAGACGGGGAGGTTCGGGGCGATTGCGACCAGCCCGAGTGCGGCGACCCCGACGAGCGTGCCCGTGCCCATGATCAGCCGCGGGCCACGGTCGTCGAGCATCCGCCCGACCGTCGGTCCCATGAGCGCTGAGACGATGAGGCCGACGGTGAGTGCCGCCGTGACCGTCGTGTGGCTCCACCCCATGTCCGCAGAGATCGGCGTGACCGCGACCGGCAGCGAATAGTAGAGCAGGCCCCAGCAGACCAACTCGGCCAGGCACAGCGCAGCCATTCCCCCGCGTGGCCTATCGGTGATCATCGGATCCTTCGCCGAGGTGGCCCTCCGTGTCCGTGGACCCATCGTCGCGTTCACCGCGGTCGCGTCCACGGCGGTCGCGTTCACGGCGGTCGCGTTCCTCCTCGCCGAGGTGGCCCTCCGTCGCGTCGCCGACAGCAGTCCGCAGCCGGTCCAATGCCGTCTCCCAGGGAATGCGTTCCTGTTCGAGGCGGACGTCGCCTTCGGTGCGGAGACGATCGAGTGTGCGGGCTTCGCTGCCGGTCAGCTGCGCGAACGTTCCTGTGTGCGGCTTCGGTTCGGGCACCCACAGGTCTGCGTGTGCGAGCAGGGTCGCTTCGTCCATGAGCACGGATTCGACTCCGGGCAGGCGGCTGCGCAGGCGGTTGAGGATTGCGAAGCCGTGTGAGTCGAGGTCACCCCAGTAGAGGACGCGGGCGCCGGCGATCCAGTCGAGTCGGGTCACCTGGTCGACGGCGTAGCCGGAGCCGTGGACGGCGACGGCCGAGGGCCAGGCCGGCATGGCGAGCACCGATTCGAGGTTCTCGAAGACGAAGACCAGCTTCGGGGCCAGAGGCAGGCCGCTCAGCTGCGAGATCGGTGCGGTGATGTCGTCGAGACCGTCGGAAAGAACGCCGGTCGGCGCGGGGGCGGCAGTGGTGTCTGAGTCAGCGGCGGCCTCGCCAGATCCCGCGCCGGAGACCAACGCCGGATCGAGGATGCGCAGGCGCAGTCGCGGTTCGGCGTCGAGGACACTCACCGCATCGGCGTGTCCGATCCCGGCCAGGAGCGCGATGACGAGGCTGCGGTGGCTCTCGAACCATTTCGAGTCGACGCCGCGGATCGGCAGCTGCCGTGGCCGCAGCGAACCGAGCCGGTGGGTTCGCAGCCAGTCGACGACGGCGATGACGGTGGCGAAGGACGCGTCGCTGAGCCCGAGGATCCGCTTCGCCTGCGACCGGACGGCCGCAGCGAGCGCCTCGCCGACCGTTTCCCCATCACTGTCCCGACTCTCATCGCCGTCCCGACCCGCATCGCCGTCCCGATCCGCGTCGCCGTCCCGACCCGCGTCGCCGACACGTCTTCCGCCGACCTCCCCGAACCGCTGTCGGATCGCGGCGGTGCGGTCACGCAGTCTCCGCCAGTCTCGGGCGGTGTCGCCGCCGGCGAAGGCGGCCACCTCGTCGGGGGTGGTCAACCGAAGTCGGATGGGGACGCGTTGGCGACCGACCCGGGCCCAGTTGCGCTCCTCCCACTCGATCTCGAGTCCCGAGGCCGGGGTTCCGACGGCCTTCGCCTCCACGGCCCGCCAGCTCGCGGCCCAGTCGGCGGCGGCAGCCTGATCGGTCAGAGCCTGCTTCTCCGTCGGCGGATGGAGGGCGATCTCGACTCGCACCTCAGCGACCGCCTCCGCCGCCCACTCAGCCATCGACGAGGTCAGTCGCTTGCGCGCCTTCGCTCTGGCCTCGGCGACGGAGAGCATGGTCATCGGCCCTCAGGCTCCTCGAATTCGTCCCACACCATCGTCGAGGTCAGGGTCTTCTGCCGGCTCGGATTCTCGATCGAGGTCGCCGCCCCCACATAGGGTTCGATCGTCTGCAGCAGCTTCTGCGGGGTGGCGAGCACCATGTGGAACCCGAACTCGATGAAGATGTCGAGCGCCATCCGCGTGTACCGGGTATCGGCCTTGTCGAAGGCCTCGTCGAGGATGATCGTGCCGTACTTCGAGATCGCCTCGTCCGGATCAGCCAACTGATAGCGCAGCGCCGCGGCCAGGCAGAAGATCACGAGCTTCTGCTGCTGACCGCCGGACATCGCCGCACCCGAATCGTAGGTGGCATGCGCACGACCGTGGTCGTCGATCTCCTCGGCGAGGAATGACACGTGCAGGCGCGTGTCCAGGCACTGGGTCTTCCACACCTTGTCGACGTGCTCGCTCGAGGCGAACCGGCGCATCACCTCGGCGAGAGTGTCGTACTTCTTCTCCGCGGTCTCCATATCGTCGTCACCCCAGCTGCCGGCGGCGACGAAGCGCAGATCGGCGATGAAGGCGTTGACGGTCTCCGACCGGCGGGTCTTGACCTTGAGCCGCAGATACCGGTCCTCGTCGAACTGCGACCGCAGCAGGGATGAGTTGATCGGCGCGACCCGGTCTTCGATCTCGCGCGGGGCCGCGTGGATCTCGTTGAGCAGCTCGCCGATGAGGTCGCGTGAGCGCTGCTGGAGCAGCTCCCGGAACCGGTTCTCGTGATCGGGCAGACCGTGCGCTTCGATCTCATCGAGCATCGCGAGATACGCCCGCCGATCGTCGACCTCGGCGGTGAGCTGGGACGACACCGACGGCCATGCGGCCTTGAACTCCGCGGCCAGCCGGGTCACGGACTGACCGGCACGGCTTGCCTCGGCCTGCGCCCGGTCCTTCTCCTCCTGCAGCGTCTGCGAGACCTGCTGGCCCACCTCGGCGAGGTTCTCCCGTTTGATGCTGCGTTGGATCTTCCGGAACCGCGCATCCAAGTCCTCGCCGAGGTGGCCGTCGACCTCCGCGATGCGACCGGCGTTGACGTCGTCCTCGATCCGGGTGATGCCCGAACGCAGGCCCGTTGATTCCTCGTTGGCCCGGCGCAGAGCGTAGTCGGCTTCGGAACGTGCGGCCTCGGCAGCGTCCTTGACCGTCTTTGCTTCGCGTTCGGCACCGATCGCCTGCTGCAGGTCACCGTCGGCGTCTTCGAGTTCGGCCAACTGGCGTTCGAGTGTCGCGACCTTCTCGGCCGCACCGGCCCGGTCGACGTCGCGCCAGGCCTGTTCGCGGATACCGGCGAGGATGCCGCGGCGGCGGTGGGCCTGCGCGGTCTCGGCGTCGGCGTCGGCGACGACCTGTTCGGCGGCGGCGAGCTCCGTCTGTGCTTCCTTGAGCGATTCGATGAGGGCTTCGAGCTTGGCTTCCCGGTCGCCGAGGACCCATTGGCTGCGGTCGTCGATGCGACGGCGGTCGTCCTTCTCATACCGCGTGCGTGAGGTCTTGATCTGGCCTTTGACGGTGACGGCGCGGGGGTGGTCGTCGAGTTCGTCGGGGTGGTCGACGCACGCGAAGTCGAAGCGTTCGGACAGGGTGGACCTCACCCAGTCCCCGAACCCGGTGTCGGACACGTGGACCTTGTTGACCAGGGATTTCTCGCTGCCGACGGGACGGGGACTCGGCACGGTGTGTGGGATCTCCTCGAACACGAGGCGTCCGCGGATGTGGTGGGCGTCGACCCAGGTCCGCACGGCAGAGAGGTTCTCGGATCGGACGAGGACGGTCAGCGCCATGGGGCGCAGTACACGTTCGATCGCTCCGGTCCATCGCGCCTGGTGGGGGTCGACCTCGATGAGTTCGGCGGCGAAGGGCAGGGACTTCTCGCTCAGTCCGGTGCCGGCGGCGAGTTCGGAGCGGATCGCCATGAGGTTGTTCGGCACGGTCGAGCCTGAGCGGCGCAGGGATTCGATCTCGCCTTCGAGTTCGCGGACTCGGGCGCGGGCCTGGGAGAACCGGTCGTGGTCGGCGTGGCTGGGTCCGGAGACCTGAGTGTCGTCGTCGAGGCTGGCGGCGATCTGGGCCTGGAGTTCGGCGAATTCCGCGGCTGTGGTCGGGGCGGAGTCGATGTCGGCCTGTTCGAGTTGGCGGGCCAGTGACGCCCAACGTTCGGCGATGGCGCGGCGCTCGGTCTCCGCGGTGTCGATGCGCTGCTGGAGATGTTCGGCCTCCGACCCGCCGAGTTCAAGGGTGGCTCGTCGGGCGAGGTCGTATTCGTCGACGGCGGCAGCGTAGTCGCGCCCGGCCCGGTCGGCGGTGACTTCGAGTTCGACGATCTGCCTCGTCAGTGCCGAGAGGTCGGTGCGGAGGATGTCGAGTTCGCGGCGCTTCTGGTAGGGCAGCAGGGATTCGCTCAGCGCGATCGACTTCGCGGCGATGTCGTTCGCGGTTTCGAAGCTCGCGGAGGCCTCACGCAGCTGCAACAGGTGGTCGCGCTGTTTGCGCAATTGGACGACGTGGTCGTGGGCGTCCTTGAGGTCGCCGAACTGGGCGACGGCGGTGTCGGCGAGGTCGAAGGTCGCCGGGGTCTCGAGCATGTGGTCGCGGAAGAGCCGGTCGAGGCTGTCGAGGCTCTTGGCCGACTGGGTCTTGTGGAGCAGCTGGAGGGCGGACTCGTCGGCCATGCCGAAGGTCTTGCGCATCCGCGCGTAGAACTTTCCGTGATGTCCGTTGGAGGTGACCACGGCATCGGGCCGGTCGGCCTTGAGTCTGCGGGTTTCGAGTCCTGAGCGGGCGTAGTGCTGGAGTTCGGCGAGATCGAGTTCGCCGCGTTCCCACACGCAGGCGTCGGAGAGGTCGGTCGTCTTCGTACCCGAGCCCTTGATGAAGAAGAGCCGGGCCAGGGACAGCGGGCGGTCGGTGCCGTTGTCGTAGCGGAGGATGATGCCCGACCACGTGGCACGGGGACGCAGGTATTTGCTGACGACCCGGTCTTCCTCGGTGTCGGCGGTCCGGGTCCAGGCGCCGCGGACGTAGCTGACGAGGCTGCGCTGATCGAGCCTGGCCCCTGCGGTCTGGGCGGCGACATTGAAGCGCAGCCACTTGTCCGGGGTGAGCACGGCAGCGATGCCGTCGAGGAGGGAGGACTTGCCGGATCCGGAGGGTCCGGTGATGAGGTGGCCTTTGTGGGAGACAGGGATGCGGTGGATGTCGGAGTCGAAGGTGCCCCAGTTCGCGATCTGGATCTCGCTCAGCCGCCACTGGCTGCCGACGTCGGGACGGTTCGCCCCGCGGGCGCGCGCCTGATCGGCCACGAAGGCCGCATCGAGTGGGAAGAGTGCCTCGGTCACGCGTCGTCCTCCTCGGCGTCGATCTTCGTGTCGGAGTCCGAGCCCGACTCGGTGACTGCCTCGTCCTCGGCGCCAGCGCCATCATCAGCATCGGTACCCGTATCAGCGACGCCGTCGCCGAGATCATCTCCGGCATCGGTCTCACCTGCGGCGATGCGTTCGTAGACGTCGATGAGCTCACGCACGCGATCCTCGTCGATGAGGAACTTCACCATCGGGGAGATCTCGAACCGATCTTCGCCGGCCTTGTGCAGCACGCGCAGCCGGTTGCTCATCCGCGACCACGCGCCGTTGAGATTGCGTTGGAACGTCGATTCATCGCCGGTGCGGTAGATCGCGAGCCTTTCATAGACCTCGTCGCGGTCGACGATCACGCGCTTCTCTCCGGGCGCGGCAAGCAGCAGCTGCCGCAGCACGAGGAGCATAGCCGTGTCGAGGAAGGTCAGCCGTTCGCTGCGTACCGCGGCGGGAGCGTCGATCTCGTCGGTGACGATCTTGCGGGTGAACGCGAACTCGTCGACGCGGTCGATGACGAGGTCGAGGAACAGGTCGTGCAGGCGCGAGCGGACGAGCCCTTCATCGGCCACGAGCGCCGCCCACAGCTGCGGGCTCTGCACTCCGGAGACGTAGGGGCCCTTGAGCAGCTCGAGCAGCACGCGCCGGGTCCGCTCCCCCAGAGTCCCGGTGTCACCGGACCACAGCCCGGACGGGTTGTGGTCGGCACCGTCCCCGAAAGATTCGCTCGCCGAGGCGGCTCCCACCTCGGTGGAGGTCCTGCCGTCACCGGCCGGTGAGGTCGGGTGGGCACCGTCGCCGGCGGTCGCCTCGGTGAGTTCGGTGTGGTCGGTGGGCCTCATAGGGTGATGCCTTCGGTGAAGTAGTGGCGGCGGATCGCGGCGGTGCGGGCGATGCCGTCGATGCCGGACCAGGTGAGGATTTCGCGGTTGTCGTGATCGACGTGGCCGTACGTGCTGGCCAGGGACAACAGCCCGACCACACTCGCCAATCCCTGGGTGGCAGGGAAGGTTTCGAGCACCTCGGCGACGGAGGCTTCATGGGTCGAGGTGACGACGGAGTTGATGTTCTCGGTGAGTTCGGCGAAGTCGATTTCGGATTCGCGGGCGACGGCGATGAGTTCGGCGAAGTCGATCTCGGAGTCGGCGGCCTCACCGAGTTCGTATCCGGCGTTGAACTCCTCAGGGTCGTGGAGGATGACCTCGCCGACGCTGCCGAGGGACACGCTCGAGAGTTCGAGGTCGATGCCGATCTCGTCGTAGGGTTTGAGTTCCTGTGACACCGGTGCTGCCGCGGCCAACCCTTCCTGGAGGAGGGTGCGCATGACGCGGTCGCGTTGGAATTCGTGGGAGTGGACGTAGCGACGCAGGCCGCGGGCGAACTCGGTGAGGATGTCCGAGACCTCGTGGGAACCGTCCTTCATCTGCCGCATCAGGGTGCGCAGGGACCGGCGGGTGGCCAGCGACAGGGTGGCGGAGAAGTCACGGTCGAGGATGGCGGCGATGTCGTCGTCGAAGGCTGCCGACTGTTCGGGATCACGCACGAGAGCAGAGAATGCTGCGAAGGTGCGGCCCTCATCTGAGGATTCGATGAGGTCGACGCCGCGGAAGACTTCATCGAGGACCTGGGACTGGGAGTCCTCGGCGGCGAGGATCGAGATTCGCAGCTCCTGGTTGAGTTCTTCGAAGCGGGCGCGCACGCGGGCGAAGTCGGCGGGCAGCCCCTGGGCCTGTTGGAGGATATCGGAGACTCGCTCGTTCGCTCGCCGGCGGTCGAGGACGACGGAGCGGGGATCACCGCGACGAACCCGGGCGATCTCGGCGTCGATGCGGTCGCGTTCGGCGCGCAGAGCGGCCAGCCGGCGGGAGCTGTCGGGGTCGGTGTCGATGGCCAGTTGGTGCACGGACTGGGCGAGGCTGACCAGCCGGGATTCGGTGGCGGTCTGCGGTGGGGTGCGCAGCTGTTCGAGCATGCGGATGGCGTCGAAGCCGGCGGCGGAGAGTTCGTAGGTCTCGCCTCTGGCCCCGGTGGCGGGCCGGCGGACGAGGATCTCGGCCCGTCGCCAGTCGTCGCAGTACGCCTTCGCGGTGCGCAGCGAGAGGTCGAAGTGGTCGCGGAGCTCCTCGAGGTCGGCGTCGATGCTCTCGTGCAGGTCCTCGGTGTTCATCCGGGTACCGGGACGGCCCAGGTGGGCGTCGAGGGTTCCGGCCATGACGGCGAGGTTGTCGGCCCGGAGCATGCGCAGAGTGGCATTCGACTCGAGCAGTCGCCGGTAGGCGAGCGCGGAAGACAGGGCGGACATAGGAACTATTCTCAATGCCCGGGCGGGTGCGCGCCAATTCCCGGTCACTCGGCCCGCGCCGTGTTCAGGTCAAGGCATCCCTCTCGTCAGTCCATCGCGTCCTCCTCGTCCGCCCGCCGCTTGCCTCACGTCAACCCATTGCATCCCTCCCGCCGAAGGTCACGGGGTCAACGGGACGATCCTTCCTCGGCATCTTCGCGACGACGAGGCAGTAGGACTCGAGAACGAGGTCGTGGAGCAGGTCGGAGTCGAACCGCTCCCCCGGCTCTTGTCCATTCCCATCCTCGTCGTCGGGTTCGTCCGCCGCTTCCCCTTCACTTCCGTCGTCCCCGCCGCCTGCCACGGTGATCCAGTGCTTCTTGTTCATGTGATAGCCCGGAGTGATCTCGGCATAGGCGTCTCGGAGCACCTCACCGTCGAGGGGATCGATCTTGAGATTGATGCTGGGGATCCCGCGCAGCCGAAAGGCCATCATGAACATCTTCCCGCGCACCTTGTACACGGTGTTCTCCGGCCCGAAGGGATGGTCGATCTCGACAGAGGGGTACTGCATGGCCTGCTCATGGGCCAGACGGAGCACGGTATCGGGATCCATGCGTGGAGGTTAGCAAACGGCTGTGACATGAGAACTGACGTTAGACTCGAATCATGCCTGAGACCTCTTCGCAGACCGCCCCTCACCTGCTGTTGGCCGCCCTCGGCGGAACGATCGCCTCGACTGCCAATGCCGCAGGTGGGGTTGCTCCCGCGCTCGGCGGCGCCGAGATCGCCGCGGCCGCTGGGCTCGATCAGGTGTGGCCGAATCTGCAGGCCGATTTCACGCAGGTCGCTCAGGTCTCGAGCGCGAATGTCACCCTCGAGATGCTCTTCGACGTCGTCGAACTCGCCCGCACGAGCTCGGCCGACGGCATCGTACTCACGCAGGGCACCGACACCCTCGAGGAGTCGGCTTTCGGGCTCTGGCTGCTCAATGATTCGGGCACCCACATCGCCGTCACCGGGGCGATGCGCAATCCGACCCTGCCCGGTGCCGACGGTCCCGCCAACGTCCGCGCGGCTGCGCTCACCGCCCTGTCCGACCAGGTCGAAGGCCTTCCAGCCACGCTCGTGTTCACTGACGAAGTCCACGATCCGAGGTTCGTCACGAAGTCGCACACCACCTCGACGGCGGCGTTCTCCTCCGGGCCTGTGCTCGGCGCGATCGGCTGGCTGAGCGAGGACGACCTCCACCTTCCTCACGCCCCGGGCGCCGTGCAGTCGCCCTTCGCGGGACTGACCCGTCCGGATCAGCTGGCGAAAGTCGCCCTCGCCGAGGTGGGGATGGGTGAGCCGACAGAGACCCTTGATCTCATCGCCGGGTCCGACTTCGCCGGTGCCGTGCTCTCGGGCGTCGGCGGCGGACATGTCCCCGCCGAGCTGCTGCCTGCAGTGGCCCGATTGGCCGAGTCGATGCCCGTCGTACTCGCTTCCCGCACCGGCTCGGGTGCCAGCCTGCACCGAACCTACGGTTACCCCGGCGGCGAGATCGGTCTGATCGAGACCGGACTCGTCCCCGCCGGGATACTCGATGCCCGCAAGGCTCGCATCGTGCTCACTCTGGCGCTGAGCTTCGGCCTGACCCCCGCCGAGGTGTTCGCCCACTTCGGGTGAGTCCTGGCTCGAGGACGGCGTTCAGCCGGCGATGCGTTCCGGCGAAGATCAGACGTCGAATTGAATGCGCGAGCGCTTCGCCGACTTGAGCACCACGGAGGTCTCAACGTGATCGACAAGCTTCATCATCGGATGGCTTGACAGCACCTCCTGCAGATCGGCTCGAGACGCGGTGTCTAACTGGATGAGGAAATCGAATCGGCCCGTGGTGATGACGGCGTTGCGGATTCTCGCTTCGGCCGACACCAGCGAGGCTACCTCGCTCAGATGTCGCGGCCGCACCGACAACCGCAAGATGGCCGTCAGCGGCAGCCCCACCAACCGGGGAGCGAAGACTGCGCGAAGCGCGATCCGTCCGCTCGCTGCCAGTTTGGCCACACGTCTTCTCACCGTTGATTCGGACACCCCCGCAAGTCGGCTGAGATCAACGAAGGTCGCGCGACCGAATCGGGCGAGTTCCGTACTGATCTTCTCATCGACGGCGTCGAGGGCCGGAACATTCCACCTCACCTCATATGCGGGCGTGCCGAATTCATTGAGTTCGGCAAGTCGTCGGGTTTCTTCGAAAAGCAGGACACCGGGGTCCCAATCCTTCGCCACCCTGAGATAGCGAAGGGACGGATTCGTTCGCACATGGCGTGCTCCGGGAATCGCCTGCAACTCGTCGATGACCACCTCCGCGAGATCCGCATCCGGAATCGTGATTTCGCCGATCAGATCCGACCGACCGGTAGTCAGGTGGAGCCAGCTGACATCCAGTCGAGCTGCGAGTGACTTCGCAGCCATACGTACTGCTCCGCGATCGGTCTCCGCCTCGATGATCGTCCCCGGGGACCCAGCCGACACTGCCGCTACCCTCACCAGACCGCGATCGAGCATATCCTGCCCACGCCTGGCCACCGTCCTCTCGTGCATCTCCAGCACATCGGCGATCTGCGGCCAGGAGGCGCGAGGGTGGACCTGAAGCGCGGCGAGGATTCGTGCCCCGTCCGAAGCGTCGTTCGTCGCGGACGGCTGACTCCCCACGCGGAGATGGCGGGCTTCCGCCAAAGAATCTTGCGCTGAAGATGACATAGGTCATGATTCTGTCAGATTCCACCGGTTCTGCACATGGCTATGGCGAACGTCGAAAGCTTGTCTACGGTGTTAATTGCCGTTCCGTCTCGAAAAGGAGGGTTCAGCATCGTCATCGATGAAGGTGCTGAGGTGACCCGCCCGCGGATCCATTCGATCACAGTCAGTAGGCAGCTCATGAGTTCAAAGATGACACCAAGTCCTCCCGCAGCGAACCACACCGCGGCACCTCGTCCAGGCACGGTGCTTGAACCTCCTCGGACCTGGGTGGGACGACTGCGGATGATCGGTCCCGGGATCGTGCTTGCCATGGCCAGCGTGGGCGCCGGTGACATGGTCACGACGCTGAGCTCGTCCTCCCAGTTCGGTTTGGGACTGATCTGGGTCTTCATCGTGGGCCTGATCCTCAAGTTCGGCCTCACCGAGGCGATTGCGCGTCTTCAGCTCACGGGGAGCCGCACATTCCTCTCTCATCTCACCGACATCGGCGGGCGATTCCTGCCGGCGGTCTTCCTCGGAATCGTCCTGCTGGTCGGGTTCTTCTATGGCTCGGGACTCACTGCGATCACCACTCTGACTATGCAGGCGCTGATCCCGGGGCTGCCGTATTGGCCGACCTTCATCGTCATCGTGACCTCGGCCATCGTCCTCATCGGAATCGGACGCTACGGCATCGTGGAGTCTGCGATGCTCGGTTTCGGCATCCTCATGTTTCTCGGCATGGTCTGGGTTGCCATCGCTTCGGCCAGAGGCGACGGCGCTTCTCAGGCAGTGGATACGGCCGTCCCCACTCTTCCGGCCGGGTCTTTCATCACCGTGCTCTCCCTGATCGGCGGTGTAGGCGGAGCAGTCGGGATCATCGCCTATTCCTACTGGATCCGCGAGAAGGGCTGGAATGGCCCCCAGTGGAAGTCGATCGTCAGGATCGACTCGATCTCCAGCTACGTCTTCATCGCCGTCTTCGCGGTCGCGATGACCGTGGTGGGCACTTTCCTGCTCTTCACCACGAATACGACGATCGACGGCAGCGAAGCCATCATCCCGCTCGCGGACTCGATAGTGCCTCTTGCCGGCGACATCGGTCGGATCGCCTACCTTCTCTGCCTGGTCGCTATCGTCTATTCGTCTATCCTCGGCGGCTTCTCGGCGATCGGCTATCTGCTCGCGGATGGTGTGCGTGTGCTGCGGCGCATCGACGATGAGAAAGCCGACCAGTCGATGGCCCCTTCGTCTGTTCCCTACCGTCTGGCTTTGGCTTATGTGCTCGTCTGTTCCTTGGCGGTCTCGTCTCTCGGAGAACCCGTCGCTCTCGTCATCATCTATGCCACAGTCAGCGCCTTCGTCCTGCCCATCCTGTCGATTGCACTGTTGCTGCTGCTCAATCGGAAAAGCTTCCCGGCGACACTTCGCAACGGCCTGTGGTCCAACATCATCCTGGTTGCCTGCCTGGCGCTGTTCGGCTTCCTCGCCATCGTCCAATGTCTCGAAACTTTCGGAGTGATGTCCTGATGCCCCAGACCACCATCGGCGCGGGTGTTTCAGAGCTCGTCAATACATCGGCAGTCGACCTCGTGGCGCTCATGCAGAATGGCGAAGCATCGGTCGTCGAGGTGATGGAGGCACATCTTTCACGAATCGAGGAGACGAACGCACAGGTCAACGCCATCGTCGCTCTTGACACCGACAGGGCTATGGACGCCGCGCGCAGACTCGATGAGGCCTTCACCCGGGGTCGGGAAGATCTACCCGCACTCTACGGGCTTCCGATCGCTCACAAGGACACTCTCCCCGCAGCAGGCTGGGTGTCGACCTCGGGCACGAGCGTCTATGCGAACCGCATCCCTGATGTCGACCACATCGTGATAGAACGAGAACGTCGTGCCGGGGCTGTGACCATCGGTCGAACGAACGTCCCCGAACTCGGCCTCGGATCGCACACGTTCAATCCCGTGTACGGTCAGACCCATAATCCGTGGGATCTCTCTCGCAGCGCCGGAGGCAGCAGCGGCGGTGCGGCGGCTGCCCTGACCGCGCGGATGCTGCCGGTAGCCGACGGTTCGGATACGGGCGGTTCGCTGCGCACCCCGGCGTCGTTCTGCAATGTCGTCGGCCTGCGCCCGACCGTGGGCGCGGTGCCGAGCTGGCCGGAGGCTGTGCCTTGGTCTCGGTTGTCGGTCAAAGGCCCGCTCGCGCGCACCGTGCGGGACCTGCACCTTCTGCTCACTGTTCAGGCCGGTGAAGATCCTCGCTTCCCGGCCGGTCGGCATGTCGAGCTCGGCCCCTGGGACACCGGCGCCTCGATTCGCGGGGTTCGTGCGGCGTGGAGTCCCGATCTGGGCCTCGACTTACCGGTCGAAGCAGAAGTTCGTGAACGACTGGTGCCCGTCGTCGAAGCGATCGCGTCGGCCGGAGTCGCTGTCGGTGAGGGCACGCCAGATCTCTCCGGCGCCCCGCACGCCTTCAGCGTGCTGCGTGCCTGGCAGATGGAAGCCACGCTGGGGCCTCTCGTCGACGCCCACAGGGAAGATCTGGGCTCCTCCGTCATCTGGAATGTCGAGCTCGGACGACAGCTGAGCGGTCCCGAAATCGGCGGAGCAGAGCTTCACAGCGCAGTCATCAGCGAGCGGATGCGTCGGTTCTTCTCCGAATATGACTTCCTGCTGTGCCCAGTCGTCCAAGTCTCTCCCTTCGACGGTCGGCTCGACTATCCACACGAGGTCGCTGGGGTGCCGATGCGCGACTACCTCGAATGGATGACGCTGCCGTCGACGATTACGATGACTGGCTGCCCTGCAGTCTCGCTGCCTGCCACGTTCACCGCACAGGGTCTTCCCATTGGCATTCAGATCGTCGGCAAACCCGGCAGTGAGCAACGTCTGCTGGAGTTCGCTGCCGCCGTCGAGGAGATCGTCAACGTTTCGCACATGGTCCCACCGCTCACCAGCGCGAACTGTTCCGGTGAGGTCAAGTGAGGCACCGTCAGGTGCACAGCCGTAGTGTTCCTCAGCGGCATTCACGAGAATTGATAGATGTCTTTGCATCCCATAACCACGCCCGCGTTTCAGGCTGCAAAGACATCGCGAGCACCACGCAGCGCGGATTCTCGGAAATGGGGATTACGCAGGGAACGACCGACTACCAGGTCCACTCTGCGACCCATCAGGACAGTCAGCCCTTCGAGCAGGCCGAAATAATCCTGGAAGAGGTTTGCCCTGCCAGGAAGGAAGTCAACGATGAAGTCGACGTCGCTCGAAGCCGGGTCGAATTCGCCTGTTACCGCTGAGCCGAAGATCCGCAATCGAGCGACACCGTACTCGCGGCATAGTTCAGCCACGGCGTCGGCATCGATCTCGATTGCGGATTCCATACGACTATTTTCTCACTTCGGCATAAGAACCGACTGCCTCAGCTCTCGGCACCCACCGCGACGACCATCTTGCCGAAGTTGCCGCCGGTGAGCAGGTCGTTGAAGTACTCGGGGGCCTTATCGAGTCCCGGGCGGATGTCCTCGCGGAACCGCACCTTGCCCTCCTTGAGCCAGCCGCTCATATCGGTGAGGAACTGACCGGTGAGCCGTTCGGCGAATTCGAACTGGATGAAGCCGCGGACCAGCAGCGACTTCGTGAGGATCTGACCCATGAGCGCACCCGAACGGTCGGGCCCCTCGGGCAGGGAGGTGAGGTTGTAGTTGGCCACGAGCCCGCAGACGGGAACGCGACCGTAGGTGTTCATCCTCGGCAGCACGGCGTTGAAGACGTCTCCTCCGACGTTCTCGAAGTAGACGTCGATGCCCTGCGGGACCGCCTCTTTCAGCTCCTGCTTGAGGTTGCCCGTACGGTGGTCGAGGGCCACGTCGAAACCGAGTTCCTTCAGGTGCGCGACCTTCTCCGGCCCGCCGGCGATGCCGACCGCAGTCGCACCCTTGATCTTCGCGATCTGACCGACGACCGAACCGACGGGTCCGGTGGCGGCGGCCACGGCCACTGTCTCGCCTTCCTTCGGCTGACCGATCTCGAGCAGGCCCGCGTACGCGGTGAATCCGGGCATGCCGAGCACGCCGAGGTGGGTGGAGATCGGTGCGAGCTCCGGGTCGATCTTGCGCAGATGTCCGGTCGACTCGACCGAGTACTCCTGCCATCCGCCGTAGCCGAGGACGATGTCGCCGACGGCGAAGTCGGGCGAGTTCGATTCGACCACCTCGGCGACGGTCGCGCCGACCATGACATCGCCGACCTCGACGGGCTTGGCGTAGGACTTCGCGTCCGACATCCGACCGCGCATGTACGGATCGAGCGAGAGATAGAGGGTGCGCAGCAGGACCTGACCCTCACCCGGGGTAGGTACGGGCACCTCGTCGAGGAGGTAGTTCTCGGCCGTGGGCGCGCCCACGGGACGGGAGTTCAGGCGAACCCTGTGATTGGTCGTCATCAGGCTGTTTCCTTTCATCGGATGATCCGTGTCATCGACACGTCGGCGTCATCGGAACTGTCTGTCATAGCAACCATTCGGGATCGATCGATGTTCCTGATCGAACGATTTTTCTGGACGAAGTTCTTTGTCCGTCCCATTCACGAGCCCGCGCGCCGCCGTCTCCCACTGCGGGTCGAACGCCCATGCGAAATCGCCGAGGTGGTCGAGCAGCTCCGCACCATTGGCGCGGATGATCTCCGACCACTCGGCCGGCCAGGCCCCGAAGTTCGCGGCCGCGGCGAGTTCATCGACATCCTTGAAGACCGCCCCGGTGACGTCGAACCCGCCGTCAGGAGTGTGCAGCGGCAGCGAGGAGACGGGAAAGGTGATGTCGAGGATGTGGTCGCTGGTGAACAGGGCATCATCGGTTCTCATGTGCGTGGCTTCGAGATTGACGTACCACTCGGCACGCACCGAGTTGCCACCGCCGGACACTGCACCTCCGGGAGCAGCAGCCTCGTCGTCCTTGAGCAGCACCCACACGGAGAACGGCACCTGCGGCGGAACGATCTTCAGTACTCCGCGTCCGTGCCAGGTCCCGTCGACGTTGATCCGGGTCGGCGCCTCGGCGGGTGGCCGGAACCGTGCGGCCAACGGGACGTCATGCGGATTCGCGTCCTCCCATCCGACGATCCGGGTCTCCTGAGTCAGTGTGCCGCCGGATAGCCACAGCACGAGGCCCTCGGGCCCATCGGCGATGACACGCATCGGTCGGGCCACCTCGGCGCGGTCACGCTCGAAATCGAACCGACGAAACGTCCAGGTCACGGTCTCACCGGGTGCCCGAAACGGCCCCTGGCCGATGGGCCTGACCTGGGCCGGAACGGTGACCGGATAAGGATCGCGCAAGCTCATGCGGGCAGTCTATGCCGCGGTCATGCACGCCCGCTGAGGGCCGATGTCCGCTCCGCCTGCCCTCGGAACCGGCATCCTCGCCCTGCCCTGCCTGGGCATACCGCCCGCCTGACCGTGCCCAGCCACGTCATAGAGTGGGGCCATGAACGACTCCGATGATGCAGCCACCCAGGCGATGACCGCTCCCCCGCGAACGGATGCGGAGATCCCCGCCTATCTCAACGAGCTCGACCTGCCGGGACTCGCCGACATCCACGTCCATTTCCTCCCGCAGAATGTGCTCGACAAGGTGTGGGCGTACTTCGACAATGCCGAAGCCAACTACGGTCGACCCTGGCCGATCCACTACCGGTACGACACGGACACCCGCCTGCGCATCGTCCGTGACCTGGGCATTCGCGCAATCCCAGCGTTGACCTACCCGCATAAACCCGGCATGGCCGCCTGGCTGAATGACTGGAACGCCGAGTTCGCCGCTGCCCATTCCGACGTCATCCACTGCGGGACCCTCTACGCCGAACCCGAGGCCGCCGACTACGTCCCCGCCGCCCTGGCTGCTGGTGCGAAGCTGTTCAAAGTCCACATCCAGGTGGGTGGATTCTCCCCCGATGACCGGGTGCTCGACCCTGCCTGGCGGGCCCTCGAAGAGGCGCAGGTGCCGATCGTCATCCACGCGGGTTCGCGTCCGCTGCCGGGCGAGTTCACCGGCCCCGAGGCGGTCGCGCACGTGCTCGAGCGCTTCCCGACGCTGCGGTTCGTCATCGCCCACATGGGCATGCCGGAGTACGACGAGTTCGCCGACCTCGCCGAAACCTACGAGGGTGTTCACCTCGACACGACGATGTACGTCTCGGGATACTTCCAAACCCCCGCCGAGGTGGCCCCCGCCTACCGCGAACGCTTGGCCGGTCTGCAGGACAAGATCATCCTCGGCTCGGATTTCCCGAACATCCCCTACCCGTATGCCGACCAGATCTCCGGTCTGGCCGGGCTCGGACTCGGCGACGAGTGGATGCGTTCGGTGCTGTGGCACAACGGGGCGCGGGTGCTCGGGCTCGACGGATAGGACGCGGAGAGCTGCGGCGAGGATTCAGCCTTCGCGGGGCACTCGCTCGGCCCCGATGACTCCCTCCAGTATGTCCTCGTCGATCGGGGAACCTCGGCGGATGACGCTGATCTGCCCGGTCGATTCGAGGATCACACACGCGACCTCATCACGATTGCGGATGCCGGCCGAGCGCAGCTTCGCGACCACCTCGTCGCGGTCGACATGGGACTTCGCGAGGTTGTGAGTGAGCATCTCAGGTCCTGCCATGAGGACGACGGCCGGTGAGTTGACGACGCCGCGGATCAGCCCGAATCGGCGTCCCGCTCCGGTCACAGCCTGCAGGATGAGCAGCGTTGCCAGTGCCAGCGCTCCACCGACCAGGGTCGGGGTGTCGCCGAGGATGGACCGGCCGATGATCGCTCCGATCGCGATGATCGAAGCCAGATCGAAACTCGACAGGTTCGCCAGGGTCCGCTGGCCGAAGACGCGCAGGAGCAGAATGATGCCGAAGTAGAAAGCAACGCACGAGGCGACGACCCTGACCGCATCGACCCAGTCGAGTCCGTATTCCATCCAATCCATGAAGAACCTCCGGGATGGATGATACCGCCACCGAGGCGGTCGAGCCGGGACTCAGAGCATACGGAGCCAATCGTCGAGGGTGACGTCGGAGTCAGACGATGTGATCCTTCGCGGTCTCCGGTGCCCACAGCCACGTGAACACCGCACCGACGGCCAGCACCGCGGCGAGGACGTACATCGACACCGCGATCCCCCAGCCTTCGAGCATGATCGGGAGGACGAAGGTGCCCACCGCCGAGGCGATGCGGCTGAGCCCGTTGAGCAGTCCGACGCCGGAGGCGCGCAGACTCGTGGGGAAGAGTTCGGGCGGGTAGACCTGGGTGAGGTTCGAGGCCGCGGACATGACGAACGTGTAGATCGCGAACGGGATCATCAACAGGATGAGGTTCGCTCCGGAGAACACGCCGAGGAGCACCAGCGAGACCGTGAGGACGACGAATGACCAGAATGTCGCCGGACGCCTGCGGAACTTCTGCACGAGCCACAGCCCGGCGATACCGCCGGCGAGCAGGAACAGGTTGAGGATCAGGTACTGGAGATCCTCGTCTTCGACCTCGAGGCTGGTGAAGATCGTCGGCACGAACGTGTAGATCGCGAAATACGGCAGCACCAAAGCGCTGTAGAAGATCACGCCGAACCAGGTCTTGCGTCGCATCCTGGGTCCGAACAGCTCCTTGAAGTCCTCGGCGCTGACCTCCTCGGTGGCCACGGCTGGGAACTGCTCGGGGGTGATCTCGATGCCGATGTATTTGCGCACGATCGCCTTCGCCTCGTCGATGCGACCCTTGCTGATCAGCCATGCCGGGGACTCGGGGGCTCCGATGCGGACGATGAGCACGATGAGAGCGGGGATCGCACCGGAGGCGAGCAGCCAACGCCACGAGTCACCGTCGCCGACGAGGTAGACGCCGAGCACATTGGCCGCGACATAGCCGACCGTCCACATCACGGTCAGCGAGGCGAGCATCATCCCGCGATGCCGCCTCGGCGCGAATTCGGAGAGCAGGGTCGGGCCGACGGCGTAGTCGGCGCCAAGGCCGAAGCCGATGAGCACGCGCAGGGCGAACAGAGTCCAAATCTCCGGGGCCCACAGCTGGAGGACGGATGCGACGGCGATGAGCAGGAAGTTGAGCACGTAGACCTTCTGCCGCCCGATCCGGTCGCTCACGCGTCCGAGGATGACGCTGCCGAAGAAGAGGCCGATGAGCGCCGAGGCACCGAGCAGTCCGGATTCGACGCCGTTCAACCCCCATTGTGTGCCGAGCACGGGCAGGAGGGCCCCGATGATCCCGAGCGCGTAGCCGTCGGAGAAGTTCGCGCCGAAGGTCATCGCGGTGATGCGAGCGTGGAACCGCCCGAACGGCACATCGTCGATGGCCGTGGGCTTGGAGGATGCAGTCATGATGCCATGTCCTTCGAACGGAGGGTCTTAAGGTCGGTGGCGACGAACCGTTCGAGTGCAGCGATGTCGTCGGAGAGTGAGCGGTCGGTGATCGTCGGATCGATCGGGGCGAGGGCGAGGTAGTCCAGGAACGGCGCCGAGGCGGTCGGGCCCGCGTTGGTGCCCGAGATTTCAGTGCGTTCGGCTTCGGCCATCGCCACTCCGCGGGAGGCACCAAGGAGTTCGACGGCGAGGACTCTGCGCGCCTGTTCGAGGCCGGTGAGCAGCTGGCGGGCGGCTTGGGCCGTGAACGGGGCGTGGTCTTCCGATCCCCGGGAGACCACGACGTTGGACAGCGAAGCCGGTTGGGCTTGGATGCGCAGTTCGTTGAGCGCCGAGGCGGTCACGTACTCGGCCATCATGATCCCGCTGCTGCCGGGGGTGGAGTCGGAGAGGAAGGGCTCGAGCCCGGTGATGTCGGGTTCGGACAGGCGCGTCGTGCGGTCGTAGGAGAGCTGGGCGACACCGAAGAGGGCGAGCGTGGTGGCCTCGAGTTCGATCATCAGCTGCTGGGTGTGGAAGTTTCCGTTGTGGTAGATCCACGCGGAGTCGACGTCGACGAGCGGGTTCTCCGGGCTCGCGTTCATCTCGGTCTCGACGGCCTCGGCCAGCCGCGATCGTGCGGTGAGCAGGGTGGACAGGACGGGGGTGATCGCGCGGAAACCGAAGGTGTCCTGGAGCCGGCGGGCTTCCCAGGAGCTGGGGCCGATGGCGTCGAGGATGCGTGTCGCCGCCTCCTTCTGCCCGGGTTCGGGGCGTGCGGTCTGGACGGCCGCGGCGAAGGGTTCGAGGTTGGCTCCGGCGACCTTCATGGAGGCCGCCGCGATGCGCACGCAGTGATCGATGAAGCGGTCCACCTCGGCGACCGCGCGCGCCGCAGTGGCCAGGGTGAAGGCATTGCTCGAGATGAACGGCAGCGCATCGCCGCCGTGCGGAGTCCACAGGGCGCGGGCGGTGCCGTCAGCGGTCGGCTTCTCGCCGGTGAGGGTGAGGGCGAGTTCAGCCATCTGCGACAGGTCTCCGGTGCCGAGGGATCCTACCTCGTGGATGACCGGTCGGTGTCCCTCGTCGAGGTGGGTCCGCAGGGCGTCGACGACATCGGCCGAGATGCCGGACCCACCTTGCAGCAGCTGGTTCACCCGGATGGCCATGGCCATGCGCACCGTCTCGTCGTCGACGAGGTCGCCGGCCCCCACGGCGTGGCTGCGCAGCAGTCGGAGGTCCTGGTCGATCGAGTTGCTCTCAGCGAGGTCGACGGACTTGTTCGCACCGACCCCGGTCGAGCGGCCGTAGATCGGAACGGTGTCGACCGCTTCCACAGCGAAGTCGTGGGCGGCTGTCATCGCCGTCGTGTCGGTGAATGGCAGGGTGCCGCCCTCTTCGGCGAACCGGATGAGGGTGGTCAGGGTCAAATGCTCGTGCGACGACATCGTCTTCCTTCCCGGAGCGGGCTGAGTTCCGGATGGCCGACGCGTGCGTGACCATGCTGAGAAGACGCTAGTCCACGCGACGAGAGCGTGTCTTCCAGATCACATCGATTTCGTCCGAAATATCGGACATTTTGGAGTCAGTGCAAGATAGGGAGAGAAAGACGACGGGAAAGTATGTACCGTACAGGCCGCATATGCCGGCACGTGGGACTGACTCAGTACGTACGGAGCCAATCGTCGAGGGTGACGTCGGAGAGCCTCGGCGATGGTGGGATGAGTCCGTCGCGGGACGCCGGACCGGGCAGTGGGATGCCGATGACCTGCGGTGATTTCGTCCCGGTTGCCTTAGCCCGATGCGCGTTGAGTCGGCGTGCGATCGTCGCGAAGTCACTGATCTCGGGGCCGGCGACCTCGATGGTGCCGGTCTCGCCGACGTCGATGGCTTCGGCCATCATTCGCGCGGCCTCCGCGGCGGCCAGGGCCTGCACGCGCACCTTCGGGACGAAGCACAGCGGGCCGGCACTGATTGTCATCGCGTCGACGAGTTCGAACCATTGGGCCGAACGGAAGATCAGCAGCCGCTCTTCGGGGACGATTCGCCGGTAGATGCGTTCCTGCACCGCTTTGCCCTGGTAGTAGCCGAGCAGCTTCGATTCTCCGACCTCGGGGCGGAAGGCGATCGACAGGCAGGCTACGGAGGTGCCGGGCTGTTCGGCCGCGGCGAGAGCGATCGATCGGGAGCTGTGGGAGAAGAAGTCGACGGCTTGGCGCCCTTTCATCGTCATCCGGTTGACGCAGTCGACGAGGACATCGCTGCCTTCGGCCGCCTCGGCGACGCCATTGCCGTTGTACGTGTCGACTCCGCTTCCGCGATGGGCTGCGATGACCGTGTGTCCGCGCTCGCGCAGCTGGTCGACGAGGCGCGCGCCGAACGTTCCGGTGGCTCCGTACACGGTGATCTGCATGGCCGACCTCTCAGACGCCGCACGGGCGGACCCATGATGAGCCCGCCCGTGCGCCGGTCGCTTCTCGCTTCTCAGTTCTGGTTGACCGTGACTGTACCAGTGTCGGCTGTGGCCGAGATCGGCACCAGCGTCTCGTCCTCGTCGTCCTTCGGGTCCTCGGACACATCGTATTTCTTCAGATCCGAGGCCAGGTCGACGGATCCGTCGGTCGACTTCGCATTGATCCGGTAGACGAAGTCCTCGTCGCCCTTTTCGTTCGCGAGCTTGAGGTTCGGCAGCCGCAGCTCGATCGGTCCTTCCTCGGTCTTCGCGCTGATGCCGCCGGATGGGATCGCCTCGTCGGTGAAGGCGAGATCGAGTGTGCCCGTCGAGGTGACCGCATCGAGGTGGTCGGTGACGGTGAGGTCCTCGCCGTCGATGGCCCCGACTCCGGTCTTCGCCTCGACGGTCCCGAAGGTTCCTTCGAGCGAGGTCGCACCCCAGTCGGTCGAGGTGCGGATCCGGTCGGCCGAGCCGCTGACGGTCAAAGCCCCACCATCGGTGTCGGCGCTGATCTCGGCGAAGTCGCCGTCGACGTCGAAGGTGCCGTAGTTGCTGTCGAGGCCGAGCTTGAGGTCGCGGGCCACCTCGGTGGGGACGGTGACGGTGATCCGGGTGTTCTCGAGCTTCTTCTCATCGTCCAGACCCACCTCGGCGACGCCACCGCGTGAGTCGACCGTGAGGTCCGGAACAGCGTCGCGGGGGCCGGTGGCGCGGAGCTCGACGGTGGGGTCCGCGTCGTCGTCGGTCCTGATGTCGACGGACGCGCCCATGGACAGGCCGACCTTGAGCTCTTTCATCGTCTCCGGCAGCGCCTGCGAGGATTCGAGCTTGCCGTAGTGCAGTCGGGAGGCACCGTGGGCGGCGGTGACGATCACGGGGATGAGGAGGACGATGGCGGCGAGGATGATCAACACCGTGCGCAGACCGAGTCGGGCAGATTCGCTGATGCGAACTGTGGCAGGCATTCTAGGCTCCGAGGAATGTGAGGACGGCGAGGACGCGTCGGTTGTCCGAAGTGTCGGCAGTGAGGCCGAACTTCGTGAAGACCGAGCTGATGTGCTTCTCAACGGCTCCGGCGCTGAGGTAGAGGGTGCGGGCGATCGCGGCGTTGGACTTGCCTTCGGCCATGAGCTGGAGGACTTCGACTTCGCGTGGGCTCAGGGTCGACAGCCCGTCCTTCTTCCGGGTGCGCACGAGGATCTGCGAGACGACCTCGGGATCGAGGACGGTTCCTCCGGATGCCACCTCGTCGACGGCTGCGAGGAAGTCCTCGACGTCGGCGACCCGGTCCTTGAGGAGGTAGCCGAACCCGCCGGTGTTCTCGGCGATGAGTTCGGAGGCGTACTGTTCCTCGACGTACTGGCTGAACACGAGGACCTTGACGTCGGGGTTCTGCTTGCGGATGAGGACGGCGGCGCGGATGCCTTCGTCGGTGAACGTCGGTGGCATGCGCACGTCGATGACGGCCAGATCCGGCGGATCGTTGTGGACGACGGCCAGCAGTTCGTTGGCGTCGGGGACGGCGGCGATGACCTCGTGTCCGGCGTCGGCGAGGAGTCGTTCGAGTCCGGCCCGCAGGACGGCAGAGTCTTCAGCGATTACGATGCGCATGGCACCTCCACAACTATGGTTGTCGGCCCACCTGCGGGGCTGGTCAGATTCAGTGTGCCACGAGCGGCTTCGACGCGGTCGATGAGACCGGCGATTCCTGTATGCCGTCCGCTCCGGTCGACGCGGGCTCCGCCATGTCCGTTGTCGGTGACGACGATCTGCACGCCGGTGTCGATCGGGGCGATGAACACGTTGGCCTTGGTGGCCCCGGAGTGCTTGGCGATGTTCGTCAGGCATTCGGCGACGACGAAGTAGGACACGGCTTCGGCTTCCCGCCCGATCCGCCCTTCGAGGCGGACATCGACGTCGACGGGGATCGTCGAGCGTCCGGCGAGCGCGGAGACTGCAGCATCGAGTCCGCGGTCGGTGAGCACCGCCGGGTGGATGCCGCGGGCGAGCTGACGCAGTTCGTTGACGATGCCCTTGGCCTCGGTATGGGCTTCGGAGACGAGTTCCTTGGCGCGTTCGGGGTCGGTGTCGATCTTCGACTTCGCCATTCCCAGGGCCATGGTCAGTGCGACGAGGCGGGGCTGGGCTCCGTCGTGGAGGTCGCGTTCGATGCGCAGACGTTCGGCGGCAGCTGCCTCGATGCCGGCCATGCGTGCCCGGTCGAGTTCGGTCACTTCGGCTTGGAGGGCCACGGTACGGGCCGGGGCCAGCAGTGCCCGGTCGAGGGCACGGTCGAGGAGCGGGGCGAACCACAGGATCGCCAGGGAGCTGGCGAGTACGATGACCGAGCCGATGGCGACGCCGAGGCGGGCCGGTCCTTCGATGGATTCGCCGATGAAGAAGGCGTTGACTCCGTCGGGGTTGATGGCGGAGAAGATGCCGAACAGCGCTCCGCAGATGCCGGCGAGCGTACCGCCGACGATGATCGCGCCGACCAGCATCTTGATGTAGTGATGGGCGGTCGAGCGCCAGAAGGCCCCGGATTTCACCTGCAGCCAGCGGGTGTGGAGGAACCGGCCGAAGCCGGGTTCGCGGTTGCTGCTTTCGATCTTCGGGACGGGGATCTTATCGCCGTAGATGAGTTCGGCGCGGTAGCGTTCGACGATGTTCGCGCCCTGCTGGACGAGGACCCACACGAGCAGTGCGAGCACGCCGAGGCCGAGGGCGAAGATTCCGCCGAAGCCGGTGAACAGCAGTCCGAGGGGGATCCATGCCCAGATCACCGCGAGCACGGCCGAGAGGACGAGGTTCGCGACCCCGATGAATCCGGTCGGGCGCTTGGGCCACGTGATGGGACCGTCGGCGGGGATCTCGGTGACGTCGTCCCGGGTCAGCGGCAGTGAGCCGGTGACCGGTGCGTAGGCGACCGGTTCGGTGCGCTGCTTCCCTCGCCGAGGTGGCCGTGGGGGTGGCATCGGAGGCTGCCCCTGGCGCGGTGGCTGGGGTTGGCGCGGTTGCTGGGGTTGCCTGGGCTGTTGGGGCTGACGCGGCTGCTGGGGTTGCTGCGGCAGACCGGGTTGCGGGGGTTGGCCGGGCTGGTGGGGCTGCTGTCCGGCGGGGCTGTAAGAGGCCGGGGTTGAGGGGTAGGTGCGAGGACCGGAGTGGCTGGGTGCCGCCGCGTAGTTCGGCGGTGCGAGGTGGGCCATCGGAGCCTGAGCGTATTGCCTGGTCGGCTGCTGGGGGTTCTGCGGCTGTTCGTACCCCTGCGGCTGCTGCGGGTACTGACGAGTCGCACCGGTGGCGAACGGCACGTCGAGATCGAGAGGCTTGGTCCGGAACTCTCCGGCCTGACTGGCCGCAGGTTCATCGATCTCAGATGTCGGCGGGGCGTTGACGATCGCCTCGGCGCTGATGGATTCTTCGCGTTCACCGGCGCTGGGGGCCGCCTCGGTGTCGGGGGGCTGAGGCTCCACCGGATCGGTGCCATGCGGCTCCTGATCCTGCGGGTTCTCGGGGGTCTTCTCACTCATAGCAATAACGCTACGGGAGTGACGTCGCGGCCAACAGCACGAAGACCTCCGACCCCGCATCGGGTTTTCCCCACGGCAGTGACCGTCCCCACTGCCGCGGCGTGAATACCGCCCACCATCCAACACCGGTAGCGACGCAACATACCGGCGCCGGCTATTTGCGCCGTTACCGCCTCATCACACCACTGCAACGGTAGGACGAGTCGCTGCCGGTGCCTCTCGATCCGAGCCGTCTGCTGAATCGGCATCGTCGGCAGCGGCCCCGTCGGCCGAAGCCGCACCGCCACCGACAGCGCCCGCCGTCGCGTCGAGGGCCTGTGCGAGGTCGGCGAGGATGTCGTCGATGTCCTCGATACCGACGGACAAGCGGATGAATGCCGCGTCGATGCTCAGTTCGCAGTCGGCGACGGCCAGGTGCGTCATCGTCGCCGGGTGGTCGATGAGGGACTCGACTCCGCCGAGTGACTCGGCCAGCGTGATCAGCTTCGTGCTCTTCACCAGCGCCAGCGCACGCTCCTCGGTGTCGGTGCGCAGGGAGACCACTCCCCCGAACCCGTTCATCTGCGCCTTCGCGACCTCATGGCCCGGGTGCGAGGGCAGTCCGGGGTAGAGCACCTCGGCAATCTCGTCGCGGGTCTCGAGCCATTCGGCCACGGCCTGCGCGTTCTCGCAGTGGGCCTTCATCCGCACCGGCAGAGTCTTGATCCCGCGCCGGGTCAGCCACGCGTCGAACGGGGAGATCCCCAGGCTCACCGAGGCCAGGTGGCTCTCGAGACGCTCGACCACCTCGGCGGCGCGGGCACACGTGGCGCCGTCACCGGCGAGCACGGCACCGCCGATGACGTCGGAGTGGCCGTTGATGAACTTCGTCGTCGAATGGATGACGAGGTCGGCGCCGAGGTCGAGCGGACGCTGCAGGATAGGGGTGGCGAACGTCGAATCGACGGCCAGCAGCGCGTTCGCTTCGTGCGCGAGTCGGGCGGTCTCGGCGATGTCGACGATGTCGAGGCCGGGATTGCTCGGTGTCTCGACCCACACGATCGCGGTCTTCTCGCTGATCGCGGCCGCCAGTGCTGCCGTATCGGTGAGGTCGACGGTGCGGACGCCCACGCCCCACCGTTCGTACTCGTTCTTCAGCAGACGGTACGTGCCGCCGTAGACGTCGCGGGGAATGATGATCTCATCGCCGGGTCCCAACAGCGCGGAGAACACCGCCGCCTCGGCGGACGTGCCCGAGTTGACCGCGGCCGCGAATGTCGCATTCTCGAGTTCGCACAGCGCCTCTTCGAGGTCGCTGCGGTTCGGGGTGCCCGTGCGCGCGTAGTCGAAGCCTGCGCGGGTGTCGCCCGGGGTGTCCATCATGAAGGTCGAGGTCTGGAAGATCGGGGCCACAACCGAACCGGTGTGCGCCTCGGGCATGGCTCCCGAGTGCACCGATCGGGTCGAGATTCCGGCGGGCGTGGTGGGTTCGGTGACAAATGAACTCACGGCGGATCCTTCCTTCACTGATGGTCACCGCTGCTTCCGCGGTGACCATCAGTGTGATCCGCCGACAGCCGTGCGTGCGCGCCCCGTGACGCGCACTGTCACTGCATGTCATATGTCGTTGATCATCGTCATTTTTCGACACGAAGGGTCGTCGACCCTCGCCGAGGCGGCTTCCCGTCCCGTGCGACCGTGGCCCTACCGTCGCCCGGTCTCGGTCGGTCACCCGGCGAGGAGCTCCCGACGGTCGGATCCTGCCGACACGGAGTCGAGAATCGCCGAGGCGATGCGCTCGTTGTCCGCGAACACCGGCGCACCCGTGTGCGGACGGGTGAAGGCCTCGGCCGTCGATCCGGAGACCGCTGGGCCGATCAGGAACAGATCCGACTGCGCGGCCCCGTCGGCATCGAGCGCATGGCCCGACTCGTCCGTGCACAGCTTCGCATGAGCAGTGTCCTCGAGGAGCAGTGCTCCGGCCGAGCGAAGTGATTCGAGGGCCGGATCGGCGGCCTTCTCCGCACTCTGCCTGGCCAATCGCGCATCGACGAAGTGGGTGAAGGTCTTCGCCTCCGGATGGGCCGTGGACCGGGCCGTGAACCCGGTCGCGCCGGCCACGACGCGCAGTCCTGGACCGAGAAAGCGGACGAGTCCCGCCTCGTGGAGGGCGAGGATCTGCTTGACCCTGATCGGTGGTGGTCCGCTGCCGATATAGGAGAACAGCGAATGGAAACTGCCTTCGACGAATTCCGTGCGATCGCTGTGGCTGATCCGGCCGGCCCGCACGAGCATGCGGATTGAGACGTAGGACTTGACCAGGGCGTCGAACACCGCGAGGTCCGCGGAGAATTGGGCATCGGCGCTGCGGCGCAGATGATCCTCGATGTGACGACGCACCCCGGCCTCGGCGCTGGCATGGTCCGCGCAGCGCAGGTTCTCCAGGGGACGATCGAGCGCGGTCAGGTCGAACAGGTCCGCCGGATCCTCGATGGCCTGCCGCGCCGAGTCGGCGATGGCCGCGACGTCCGCCCGGTGCTGCGCTACGAGATTCTGTCGTGCCACGGCGGCGATGGTCTCGAATCCTGCCCGAGTGCCGTCTTCCCGCTCGCCGTCGGTCGGTGGGCTTCCCGCGAGCACCCGCTTCGCAGCGTCGTCGATGCGCTCGAGCAGTTCGGGCGCTTCGATTCTCCGCTTCCACAGCACGTGGGCGTAATGGGCGTAGGTGAGTTCGAGTTCGAACAGCGGCCCGAGCACCGTGGTGAAATCGATGAGGTGACTTGTCCCGGTGCCGAGGCGGTCCTGTGTGAGGTAGCGCAGTTCGACGGCAGGGGCGCCGGGCACGTCGGCTCGACTGTAGCCGAGCTTCGGGCTGTAGGAGATGCCGCGTGAGGACCCGACCCACAGCACGGGTTCGCGCCCCGACGGCCGGTAGACGAGGCCCTCACTCGCGGAGTCGAACCGGCCGCCGCGGCCCTCGGTGACCATGACCATGAAGTCGAGGAACGCGAGCCCGAAGCCGCGAGTGAGCACCTCGGCGCCGGCGGGGATGCCGCTGAAGTCGAGGTCGGCGGTGTACCCGGGACCCTGATAGTACAGTCCGGTGCCCGCCGAGCCTGTTGCGCGGGCGGCGAGGTCCGTGTCGTCGACGGCCGGGTGCATGTCGAGGTGCCCCTGCGCCGAGACGAGGACACGGGTGTCGATGACCGTTCCGGTCGCGGTCGTGACCGCGAAACCGCGGCCGTCTTCGCCACGACGGACCGCCTCGGCGCGGGTGCGGTGGATGTGCACCTCGGCGTCGAGACGGGTCAGAGCGGTCTCGAAGGCCGCGGCCAGATAGTGACCCTGGACCCGCCTGCTGGCAAACGATTGGGAGTCGAGCGCGGCCGCCTCCTCGCCGAGCCCGGCGGCGGCGAGCCGGTCCCGGCCGGGTCCGTGGATCCATTCGTGCAGGGTCGGGCCGGTGATGCCGGGACGTTCGAGACGGCAGGGCTCGTCGGGGAAGATCGTGATGTCCTCGGTGCGCGAGTTCATCCACAGGTGCGGCGACTGTTCGGTCCGCCAGATCCGCCCGGCCCCCGGCGGGAACGGTTCGATCAGGTGGATGCGCAGCCCCGACCCGGCGTCCGCGGTCGCTGCGATCGCGAGCAGGATGCCCAGGGTCTTCGGGCCGGCGCCGATGAACGTGAGGTCGGCGCGGTGTCGCCCCGTCTCAGGCGTCAACGACGTATGACCGCCGGACGTATGATCCATCGACTCCGGCCGCTCACGCATCGACATCGGCATAGAGGCTCACTGCCGGGGCGAGGCCGAGGCGGGTGCGCAGGTCGCTCGGCTCGGCGCCGCCGTGACGTGCCGCGGCGGCTTCCGGGGTCTCGCGCAGCCCGGCCGCGTGCAGGGCGGGGAGGATCTCGGAGACGAGGCGGACGCTGAAGTCGAGCTGGTTCTCAGCGGACGCGCTCAGCAGCACCCCCGCGGCGCCGCGTCCGGTGAGGATGCGCACGGATCCGATGAGCTCGGCCACCTCGGCGCGGGTCGTCGGTGCCGGCAGGACGGTGAGCACCGGCACCCCGGGGTCGAGTTCGGTGCGCAGGTCCTCGAGCGAGATGCTGCCGGGCGCCTCGTCGACGAGGACGACGTCGGCTGCGGCACGGGCCGCCTCGTTGCCGGCTTCGGCGCGGACGATGATCGGCGGATGGCCCTGCGGCGGTCGCGGCGTGATCGAGGGGCCGAGCACGGAGTAGTCGGAACCGGTCGAGTCCTGCAGCTGCGTCTCGATGTAGTGGAGGCGGTCGCGGTCGATGTAGCGGTCGGTGGCCCGGTCGCGGATGATCGCATCGTCGTCCCACGAATCCCAGAGGCGGCGGATGACGTCGATGACGGATGCGGCCTCGGCCCAGGCCGCATTGGCCGGGGCCGGGTCACGGCGACCGAAGAGGTCCGCCTCGGCGGGGGTGGTCGAGATTCCCACGGCCAGTCCCGCACGAGCCCGGGCCGTAAAGTCGAGCGTCGCCGAGGCAGTGGCCAGGTGGAAGGGTTCGAGGTGGGTGGTGCGGACCTCGGGGACGATTCCCAGGCGACCGGTCAGCGGTCCCAGCCAGGAGGCGTACTCGATTGCGTCGAATCCGGTGAAGTCATCGGTCACGAGGGCGAAGTCCGCATGGCCGTCGAGGGTCTTCGCGGTCGCCGGGCCGGTGGTCGGGTCGGGGGTCAGAGTGGTGGCGATGATAACGCTCATGAGGGGTTCCTGTCGGTCGTGATCGGGGCGGTGATGAGGGATTCGGCGGCGGCCGCCTCGGCGTGGGTGCAGGACCGGGCGCGGACGGTCAGCTCCGAGTCGAACTGGTCGATGGCGTCGATGACGTCGCGTTCGACGGATTCGTCGATGCTCGGCGGGGTCGTGTCCGTGGCCGGGAGGATGTTGCTCGAGATGACGAAGCGTCCGCGGCCGATCGAGCTCGCCCCGAGCGTGGCCAGCAGCGGTTTGAGGCCGTAGTCGAGGGCGAGGACGTGGGCGGGGGATCCTCCGGTGAGCAGCGGCAGCACGGGTTTGCCGTGCAGGGCGTCCATCGGCAGCAGGTCGATGAAGACCTTGAGCAGGCCCGTGTAGGTGGCCTTGAAGACCGGGGATCCGACGACCACGGCGTCGGCGGCGGCGACGGTGGCCTTCGCCGAGGCGATGAGGCCGTCGTTCGTGTCCCCGGCGAGCAGCGGTCCGGCGGGCAGGTGACGGAGTTTGATGAACTCCGTGCGGTGGCCGTACTGGCCGAGGCGACGGGCGATGAACTCGAGCAGCGCCTCGGTCTTCGACCCCTCCGAAGGGCTGGCCGAGAGCAGGACGACGCGCGGCATGTCAGCCCACCTCCTTGAGTTCGCGGGCCGGAGTGTCGGTGCTGCCGCCGCCTCCGATGTCGGCGCTGCCGGTTTCGACGTCGCGGGCACGTTCGCGGCTCTCCGCCCAGTCCGCGGCCGGTCGGGCCGCGGGCAGTCCGATGTTCTCCCGCAGGGACCCGTCGGGGTATTCGGTGCGATAGACGCCGAGTTCCTGGAGTTCGGGCACGACCTTCGCGACCACCTCGTCGAGTCCGCCCGGGGTGAGGTGGGGGACGAGAATGAAGCCGTCGGCGGCCCTGGTGCGGACCGCTTCGGCGAGGTCGGTCGCGACCTGGGCCGGGGTGCCGACGTAGGAATGGCGGGTCGAGACCTTGATGACGAGTTCGCGAGCAGTGAGGTTCTCGGCCTCGGCGATCTGCCGCCAGGATGCGATCGTGGATTCCGCGTCCTTGATGTGTTTGACCCGTCCCTGCGAGATCGACTCCGCTGCCGGCGGGACGTCGGGCAGGGGGCCGTTCGGGTCGAAGGCGGAGAGGTCGCGGTCCCACACGCGTTCGAGGAACGCGATGGCGCCGGCCTCGCTGACCTGCTGGGCGGCGACTTCACGGGAGCGTTCGACCGCCTCGGCGGGGGTGTCGCCGAGGATGATGGAGACACCGGGGTAGATCTTCAGGGAGTCCTCGGTCCGGCCGTAGCGGGCGAGGCGGGACTTCACGTCCGCGTAGAACCTCCGGCCGGATTCGGGGTCGGAGTGGCGGGTGAAGACGACATCGGCCGAGCCGACGGCGAAGTCGCGGCCGGAGTCGGAGTCCCCGGCCTGGAAGACGACGGGGTGCCCGCCGGGCAGGGCGCCGGTGGGGAAGCGGCCGGAGATGTCGAAGAAGTCACTGTCATGGGTGAACGACCCGTCTCCGGCTGCGGTGTCCCAGAGTCTCCGGGCGACGTCGATGAAGTCCTCGGCGCGGCGGTAGCGGTCGGAGTAGTCGAGGTAGCCGCCGCGGCGGAAGTTCGCGCCGGTGAAGGCGTTGGAGGTGGTGACGACGTTCCATGCGGCGCGACCGTTCGAGAGGTGGTCGATGGTCGCGAGTCGGCGGGCGATGTCGAAGGGTTCGTTGAAGGTCGAGCTCAGTGTTCCGGCCAGGCCGATGTGCTTGGTCACGGCGGCGAGCGCGGAGAGCACGGCGGTGGTGTTCGGGCGGCCGACGACGTCGAGGTCGAAGATCTGACCCTGGTGTTCGCGCAGACGCAGGCCTTCGGCGAGGAAGAAGAAGTCGAAGAGTCCCGCCTCGGCGGTCTTGGCGAGGTGGGAGAAGGAGTCGAATTCGATGTGGCTGCCCGAGGCCGGGTCGGACCACACGGTCGTGTTGTTCACGCCCGGGAAGTGGGCGGCGAGGTGGACCTGCCGCGGTTGGCCGGGGATGTGGGTGGCGGGGTTGTTCGTGCTGTGCCGTTTGTCGGTGCTGTGCAGGTCAGGCATGGTGCGCTCCTGTCAGGGTCGGGTCGGTGAGGTGGTCGGTGGGGGCGGCGGGCACCTCGTCGGTCGTGCCGACGCGGCCGCCGGTGATCCGCACGGCCGAGTCGTCGAAGCAGGGCACCGCGTCGATGAGTGCCCGTGTGTAGTCGTCGCGGCTTTCGTGCAGCACGCGGGCGGTCGGCCCGGATTCGACGACGCGACCGTCCTTCATCACGATCACCTCGTCGGCGATCTGTTCGATGACGGCCAGGTCGTGGGAGATGAAGAGGTAGGCGACGCCGAGGCGGGCCTGCAGGTCGACGAGCAGCTGCAGGATCTGCGCCTGCACGCCGACGTCGAGCGCCGAGACGGGTTCGTCGAGGATGATCACCTCGGGATCCACGGCGAGCGCCCGCGCGATCGCGAGCCGCTGCCGCTGTCCTCCCGAGAGCTCCCGCGGCGTACGTCTCAGCAGCGAGTGGTCGAGGGCGACGGAGTCGAGCAGCTCCCGCACCCTCATCGGTCGATCGGCGCGGGTGCCGATGTGGTGCCCGCGCAGGGGTTCGGTGAGGATCCGCTCGACCGTGTAGTGCGGGTCGAGCGCGGCCGTCGAGTCCTGGTGCACGTACCGGATGCGTCGCCCGAGGTCCTTCCGGCGGTAGTCGGTCAGGGCCGTGCCGTGGAGGGTGATCTCGCCGGAATCCGCACGGTCGGCACCGAGCAGGATCCTCGCCGAGGTGGTCTTCCCCGACCCGGATTCGCCGACGATTCCTACAGTCGACCCGGCCCGCAGTGAGATGTCGAGCCCGTCGACGGCGGGCCGGTCCCCGCCGAAGTTCCGCACGATCGCCCGACCCGCCAGGACCACCTCGGTGGCGGTGTGGACGGTATCTGTCGTGGTGGCGGAATCGGCCGTGACCACCTCGGTGCCGGTGTCGCTCGCGGGAGCGATTCCCGGGCTCGGGCTCAGCCGACCCCACCCGAGGTGCGGGGCCGCAGCGAGCAGTCCCTGCGTGTACGGGTGCTCGGGATGGGCGAGGACACGGCCGGTGGGTCCGGTCTCGACGATGCGGCCTGCCTGCATGACGATGAGTTCGTCCGCGCGTTCCTTCGCGACGCCGAGGTCGTGGGTGATGAGCACGAGCGCGGTCTGCGATTCGGCGACGAGGCCGCTGAGCACGTCGAGGACCTGCTTGGCGACGGTGGCGTCGAGTGCCGAGGTGGGCTCGTCAGCGATGATGAGCGCGGGCCGCGCGGCGATCGCATTGGCGATGAGGACACGCTGGCGCTGTCCGCCGGAGAGTTCGTGCGGATACCGTCGCCCGTGGGTCTCAGGGTCGAGTCCGACGGCGGAGAGCACCTCGGCGATACGGGCTCTGATCTGCGGTTTCGCATAGCCGTTGACGCTCAAGGTCTCGGCAAGGGCGGAGGCGATCGTGCGCACCGGGTTGAGCCCGGTGCCTGCATCCTGCGGCACGTATGCGATCCCTGTGCCGAGGATCCGCTGCCACGTGCGCGGCTTCGCCCCGATGAGATCCTCGCCGAGGTGGCTCTGCGTTCTCGCATCGACCCGCGTCCCGGCCGGGAGGAGTCCGGTCAGCGCGGCGGCTGTCGTCGACTTCCCGGACCCGGACTCTCCGACGATGGCGAGCGTGTCACCGGGGGCCAGGGTGAGGTCGATGTCGGTGATGGCCGGGGCGCTCGCTCCGGGGTAGGTCACGTTCAGGCCGGCGACCTCGAGGACGTGTGGACCCTGGGGCGGGCGCTTGGAGGTGGCGGCGGTCGTCGCGGTGCGGGTTTCGTCGTCGGTCGACTCGACGCGGTCGTCGTCGAGGAGTTCGGTGCCGGCACCGGCCGAGGGCCAGGCGAGGAGATCGGTGTTGATCATCGGAATTCCTTCTCGGAGTTGACGGCATGGGAGAGTCGATTCGCGGCAAGCACGACGGCGGCGACGACGAGTCCGGGGAATGTCGTCATCCACCAGGCGGCGGCGAGGAAGTCACGCCCCTCGGAGACGAGCAGTCCCCATTCGGGCTGCGGCGGCGGGGCGCCGAAGCCGAGGAAGCTCAAGGCAGAGACGGCGAGCACCGCGGACCCGAACTCGAGAGCGAGCAGCGCCCCGACCGGGCCCCTGACCTGCGGAAGGATGTGTCGGGCGAGGACCGCTGCGGCGGAGAGTCCGTCGGCGCGGGCGGCACGGACGAATTCGGTCGACCGCCACCGGATCACCTCGGCGCGGGTGAGGCGAGCGAACGAGGGCAATGCCGCGACGCCGACGGCCACGGCGACGTTGAGGGTGCCGAAGCCCAGCGCGGTGATCACGGCCATCGACAGCAGCAGACCGGGCACGGCCTGGAGGACGTCGACGGTGCGCATGAAGATCGCATCGACGGCCCCGGTGAAGAATCCGGAGAGCAGACCGATGAGGACTCCCGCTCCGACCCCGATGAGGACCGCGGCGAGGCTGGCCGCCAGCGTCTGCGCCGAACCGTGGACGGTGCGGGCGAAGACGTCCCGGCCGAGCTGGTCGGTGCCGAAGATGTGCTCGGCGCCGGGCGGCAGCAGCCGGTCGGCTGGGTTGCCGGTGAGCGGGTCGACGCCGGTGAGCAGGGTGGGCCAGAGGGCGGCGAGTGCCGCGAGGCCGAGGACGATGATCGCGATGACCTCGACGATCCCGATCCTCAAGGCTCCCACCGCCGAAGTGAGGCGACGGAGTCCGCCGGGAGCGCGGTCCTCGCCGGAGTTGGGGCCGCGACTCTCGCCGGTGACGCGGTCGTCGTGGATGCGGTTCGCGCTGGACTCGGCTGGGACAGTCTGGGCGTTCTTCTGCAGTTCGGTAGCCAGGCTCATGCGCGCACTCCTCCGGTTTCGGTCTCCGTTGCCGCCGATCCCCCTGGTGTGGTCGCTGCCGTCGACGGAGCCGGGCTGGCAACGGCGGCTCCGTCCTCACGGCCGACCGCCTCGGCGAGGGTGTTCCCATCTGTCGATTCGACCTTCCGGCGTGCGGCGCGCAGCCGCGGGTCGAGCAGCGGGTAGGTGAGATCGGTGATGAGGTTGACGAGGACGAACACTGCCGCGGCGAAGAGGACGATGCCTTGGACGAGCGGAATGTCCTGCCCGGTCACAGCGGTCTGCGCGAGGCGACCGAGGCCCTGCCGGGAGAACACGTTCTCAACGACGACGGACCCGGCCAGCGCCTGGCCGAAGAGAACCCCGCCCATCGTCAGGGCCGGCAGCAGCGCCACGGGCAGGGCCTGGCGCAGCAGCAGTCGCAGGCGGGTGTAGCCCGAGGCGGTGAAGGTCGTGACGAAGGGTTGGATCCACGCGTTCTGCAGCGACCGGAACAGGACCTGGGCGATGATCGCCGACAGCGGGATCGACAGGGTCACGGCCGGCAGCACGATGGCGGCCGGGGTGCCGGTGCCCACCGCGGGGAAGAGCGGGATGCGGAAGGAGAAGACCTGCAGCAGCATGAGTCCGACCCAGAAGGTCGGCAGGGCGACGCCGAGACCCGGCAGAGCGGCCAGGGTGTCGCGCAGCCAGGGCCTGCGGGTCAGGGTCGCTGTCACGGCGATGACGGTCCCGACGATCAGTGCCATGCCCAAGGCCAACGCGGCGAGTGCGAGCGTCGAGGGCAGGGCGGCGGCGATCGCCTCGGTGACGGGGGTTCCGGCCTGGATCGAAGTGCCGAGGTCGAAGCGGAGCAGAGCACCGAGCGCGATGAGGTACTGGACGATGAGCGGCCGGTCGAGGTGGAATTCGGCTCTCAGCCGGGCCACCTCGGCGGGGTCGACGTTCTGGGGTTCTCCCGCGGCGCCGAGCATCGTGATGACCGGATCGCCGGGCAGCCAATAGAGGAGGAAGAAGCTCAAGGTGAACGCGATCCACAGGACGAGCAGGCCTTGGGCCAGGCGGGAGGCGAGGTAGCGCAGGTTCATCACTGCTCACCGTCCAGCCAGGTGTCGTGGAGCTGGTAGCGGGACGATGCTTCGAAGGCGAAGTCGTGGACGTTCGTGCCGGTGCCGACGATGCCGGTGAGTTCGACGATCGGGATCGAATATCCTTCGTCGAGGATGAGCTTCGTGGCCTTCGTGAAGTCGGCCTGCCGCTTGTCTTCGTCGAGCGTTTCGGTGGTGTCGGCGAACACCTTGTCGACCTCGCCGGGCTTGCGCGAGTTCGAGTTCTGTTCGTCGGCGCCGAAGTAGTTGCGCAGGATGTCGGCATCAGATCGGGTCAGGTTTCCGAAGGTGAAGTCCTCGTTTCCTTCGGCTTGGACGGCGGTGACCTCGGCGATCGTCTTCTTCTCCAGCTGCAGGTCGAAGCCGATCTCGCGCAGCTGCTGCTGGACGAGTTCGAGGAACGGGGCGTCCTGCCAATAGGTCAGCGTGGTCGTCAGCTTCTTCCCGTCCTTGGCGCGGATGCCGTCGGCGCCTTCCTTCCAGCCGGCGTCGTCGAGCAGCTTCTTCGCTCCGGCCGGGTCGTAGGCGAGCAGGTCGGAGAGGTCTTCGTACTGTGGGGTCGATTTCGCCAACACCGAGGTGGCCGGGGCCTGATGATCGGAGATGACCGTTGTCAGCTGCTCCCGGTCGATGCCTTTGACCAGGGCCTTGCGCACGGCCTTATCCCCTGCGATCTTGCTGGTGACCTTGGGGACGAGGTTGTACACGACCCCCGGGTTCGGGCGGGAGACGATGGTCAGGCCCTGCGCGTCGAGTGTCTTCTCGTCCTGGGATTGGACGGAGGTGTCGACGTCGACCTGCCCGGACAGCAGGGATCCGTTGCGTACGGAGGCCTCGGGGACGATGGAGAATTCGATCCCATCGAGGTAGGCGGGACCGTCGTGCGCGGCCAGGGAGGAGGCCCAGTCGTAGTCGTCGTTGCGCTTCAGAGTGATGGCCTTGTTGTGGACGACGGAGTCGAGGGAGAAGGCGCCGGTGCCGACGAGGTTGTCCCCGGTGCAGCGCTGTTCTGGTGTCTGTTTGAGGGTCTTCGACGAGTAGAAGCCGAGGTTCATCGTCGAGGTCGCCTGGAGGAACTGGGCATTGGACTTGTCGAAGTCGAACGTCACGGTCTGGGCGTCGGGAGTCGTGATCGACGTGAGCCCGTCGATGTAGGACTGACCGATCGTGGCCTTGGCCCCGAGTTCCTTGATCGCGTCGAAGTTCTCCTTCACCGAGGCGGAGGTGAAGTCCGTGCCGTCCTGGAACTTCACGCCGTCACGCAGGTGGAAGGTGAAGGTCTTCGCATCATCGGAGACATCCCACGATTTCGCGAGCCAGGGCTTGATCTCACCGGTCTTCGGATCCTGGTCGGTCAGGGAGTCCGTGATCTGGCGAGTGATATTGAGGGTGACGTTCTGACCGGCCTGCTGTCCATCGAGGCAGGTCGGGTCGACGTCGTAGGCGACCTTGAGTGTTCCGCCGTTCTGGGGCGTGGCGTCGTCATCGGCCTGTGCCGATCCGGTGCAGCCGGCGAGGAGGATGAGGGAGCCGGCCGCGAGTGCGGCGAGAGCGAAACGGCTGCGCCGCTTGGGTGAGGTGATCGGGTCGGCGGCGGGAGGGGCGATGGTGGTCATGAGTGTCCTGAGTGGTATCGGAGGTGGAAGTGGCGTCAGAGATGGGTGCCAAGGCAGATGTGGGTACGATTGCTCAACACACTATCGAGGCAATCCGGTATTCGAGAGCCCGCGGACCTAAGCGTTGCGGGTAGGCCGCGCGTGGCTGCCGTCGGCCGGAGGGAGTGTGGAGCGACTGCTCGAAGTAAGCGTCAGCTTGCAGAAGATGCCGGCAAAATCAGCCTTTGAGGAGGCGAAACATCGGCATGGGCATATGACAATCAAGAGCCTCGAACCGTGCGGACAACGCCCAGGTCTGCGAGTTCTTAAAAGCGATCATCATGCCCTCTGGTGAAGTGATGCCGTGTTTCGTTGACGATCATCACGGTATCAGTAATCCATATTGCTCAACAATACCGCGTCTCAGAATTCGTCACTCTCCGTCACAATCGACACTGGGCCCACACACCGCAGGAGTCAGTCACGCGAGTCTCCCGTTTGCTCAGTGCCGAGGGGCTCAACGGTCGCCACCCTTTTCAGGCGAGAGCGGATGTGCAACACTTAGCTTTATGGCTAAGTATTCGGAACAGCTCGATGCAGTGCTGACGGCACTCGCGGATCCCACTCGCAGGACGGTGGTCGATCGCCTCGGTCGCGGTCCCGCGAGTGTCGGAGAGCTGGCAGAGCCGCTGGCGATCTCGCTCCCATCGTTCATGAAGCACGTGCGGACGCTTGAGAACTGCGGACTGATCCGGACGAAGAAGACCGGACGGGTACGCACCTGCGTGCTCAACCGGGACCGACTGCGGCTGCTCGATTCGTGGCTCGCAGACCAGCGCCGCATGTGGGAAGAGAGTACGGACCGACTCGAACACTTCGTCATCGACGGCACCGACTACACGGCCGTCGTCCGGCACGGCAGTCCCGAGCAGCGGGCCCGCCACGAGGAACTCGGCTTCTTCGACGGCTGGGGAACCGTCACCGACCAGCTGGCCGCCGCTGTGGAGTGACCCCTGCTCCCCGAGCAGCCTCGACCCCCGAGGCGGCTTCGGCACCCGGATCGGCCGTGACCGTGGTGGCGGTGGCCGCGGAGGCGGTGGTGAGGTTCGGCTCGAGACCGGCGGCGATGATGAGCGATCCCGTCAGCAGGACGAGCGCCGTCACCGTCCAGATCAGAGGCGCAACCCCGATGAGAAGGGCGATGGCGATGCCGGCGGTGGCGGCACCGACGGCAATGACCGCGCGGAGCTGCGGAGACACGGCGTGGACCTGATGAGCCAGCCTCCGAACCTCAGGCGTCAGCGCCCGAACCTGAGGCGACGATCCGGCATCTCGCGGCGTCCTGTTTCCAGCTGCGTCCGCACTCCCCCGCATCTCGCGAACAATGCGGCCGATCCCTCGGCCCACCGCCGCCAGCCGTCGTTCGGAGGGCACCAGGATCCGCGCGGTCAGCATGGCAACAAGCGCCGAGAGCCCCATGACGACGAGCAGCCACGGCAGCCTCGATGCCCACCACCAGCCGGAACCGATGTCAGGCAGGACGAATCCTGCCAGCCCAGGAAGCCCCCACACCGCCGGAAGTCCCGACACTGTCTGTGCCAGAGCGCCGAGGCCGCCAATGAGGACGATGACCACGCTCATGTGCCAGAGATAGATCTGCATCCCGTATCGATTGCCCCAGTCGATGACCCGCCCCCAGATCTGCGCGCGGAGGACTCGTGGGTCGAAGGCCACCTCATTGCTGGTGGGGTCGGCTTCACTGCCGCTCGGGACGGCGAGCATCCGACTCAGCCGGGCATGGACGAGCCGCAGCGCGCACATCTGCGCCACGCCGAGCAGTACGAGAGCGCCGGTCGGCGGGTTGAGATTGACGAGCATGTCCGGGCTGTAGACCCCGGCGGAGACGAGCCCGGCCAAGGTCAGCAGCGCGGTCACCAGCACCGCCCACATCCGCAGCCTGCGCACCGGTCGCCCGAGAGCGTCGGCGTAGACGAAGCCGAGCTGCTGGATCAGCGGCCACACGAGGATGAAGTTGAGGTACCCGAGTCCGTGCACCCCTGTCATCGCGACCACAGCGTCGACGATGATGACGGCACCGGCCAGGATGACGAGGGACCGCCTCGGCGATCTTTCATGGCAATGCACCGCCAGCGGCACCAGGCTGGTGAGGCCGACGTAGACGGCGAGGAACCACAGCGGTTGGCCGATCCGGCGGCTCGCCTCGCTCAGCAGGTCGGCGGGGACGCCGAGTTCCGAGGCCACGGACAGGCCGAGGCCGGCGAGCGCGATGAGCACGCTGACCGGGACGAGGAGTCGGCGCAGGCGGGCGCGAAGGTAGTCGGCCCAGGTGCCGCCTCGGGCGCGGGTGCGGCGCCAGCCGATGATGCCCGCGCAGCCGCCGATGACGAAGAACAGAGGCATGACCTGGAAGAACCAGGAAGCGACGGCGAAGTTCGTAGTGCCTGTCAGCGCGACCGTTGGCTGCACAGAGCCGTCCGGTCCGAGCACGGCTGCGCTCATCATCGAGTGGAGGACGACCACGACGATGAGGCAGCCGAAGCGGACGAGGTCGATGGCCGGGTCCCGGCGGGGGTGGGCTGGGTCGAGTCCGGATACGGCGGCTGGTTCGCCGATGCGGGAGCCGGGCCCGGCTGACGGGGTCGTGGCTGGTCCTGCCTCGTGAACTGGGCGCTCACGTGGTGCCGGGGGTTCATTGAGCGTGAGTGACATGTCGGTCCTTCGTCCGAGTCGATCAGGTGCGATGACACCGAAGTTAGGAAGCGGATGTCTCCCGCCGCATCACGCCAGAGGGGCGTTCTCGACTCCGCCGACCGATACTTTCGGGTGATGCCGTCTGCCGGCCACCCGATACTCCCCCACCCGATACCCAGACTCCGATACCCGGCCGCCCATCACCCGACCATCCGATAACCCGCAGACACGTGCGTGTGAAAATGGCAGTGAGAGCCCCACCACCGGTCGAGACCAAGGAGAGACACCCATGACGATCGCCTTCGAGACGACAAGCCTGCCCATCATCGGCGCACCCATGGCCGGTGGGACGACGACGCCCGAACTCACCGAAGCCGTCGCTCGCGCCGGTGGGTTCCCGTTCGTCGCCGGCGGGTACCTCACCGCCGAGGCTCTCGCGTCGCTCATCGACCGTATGCGTGAGACGACGGAGACCTTCGGCGTCAACCTCTTCGCCCCGAATCCCGTCCCGATCGATCGCGCGGCGTTCGACACCTTCGTCTCCGCCCTCGAACCGGCCGCGGCCGAACGAGGAGTCACTCTCAATCCCGAGCCCGTCGACGATGACGACCACTATGCGCAGAAGGTCGACTGGCTCATCGCACACCCCGTTCCCTTGGTGTCGACGACGTTCAACCTGCCCACCGCCGAGGTGGTCGACCGCCTCCATGCCGTCGGCACGCAGGTGGTGGCGACCGTGACCACTGCGGAGGAAGCGCGCACCGCAGCCTCATACGGAGTCGACGGCCTCATCGTTCAAGGTCCGCGAGCCGGCGGGCACTCGGGGACCGCGGACCCGACTCGGGAGATCGAGGATCGGACGACCGTCGATCTCCTCTGCGATATCCTCGCCGAGGTGGCCCTGCCCGTGGCGGCGGGAGGCGGAGTCGACAGCGAGGCCATGGTCGCCGAGCTCCTCGATGCGGGGGCGAGCGCGGTCGTCGTCGGGACCTTGCTGCTGCGCTCCGATGAGGCGGGGACTGCGCCCACGCACCGTGCCGCGTTGGCCGCCGACGAGTTCACGCAGACCCAGCTGACCAGGGCTTTCACAGGTCGCCCGGCGCGAGCGTTGGTCAATGACTTCGTCCGCGACTTCGACCGGCTCGCCGTGGATGCCTACCCGGCGGTGCACCACCTGACGAAGGAGTTCCGCGCCGCGGCAAAGAAGGCAGACGACCCGCACGGCCTGCATCTGTGGGCCGGGACCGGTTACCGGAATGCGCGCGAAGGCTCGGCCGAGACGATCATCAAGGATCTCGGCTCACGCGTCACACGACCCTGATTCCGTTCTCGGCGAGGATCAGTCGCGCCCGCCCGTACTTCCGGTCTTCAGAGAGCTGAACCCATCGGTCGCCGAGGTCGTGCTCATCGACGAACCGACGGAACCGCCGGAAGGCCCCGGTCCCTTCGATCGCGAGCAGTCCATTGTCCCGGGTCTGCGGATCGCGCAGACTGGAGACGAAGGCCTGCATGTCTTTCCACGCGTCTTTGGTCTCTGCGCGATCGAAGGAGATCCAGCGGTCGGGATCGTCATCGAAGTCGATATGGTCGTCACCGTATTCCACCAGGTACGCATCGATGACCTCTCCGCTCCTGAGGTCGATATAGCCCCCTGTCGATTCCTCGAACTCCCCTTCGTGGACCAACGAGAGCATGTCGATGTCGATGGTCAGGTCGAGGCCGGGAACCTGTTGGCTCTGCAGTTTCGCCAGCAGCGCCTCGGCGAGTTCGCTGTCACCGGGAAAGCCGCGGAAGGTCAGGCGATTGATGACGGAGAGTGCAACCGTCTCGGCTTTCTCACGGTCACGCTCGAGTGCCATGGACAGCCCCTCGCCGAGCTGTTGGAGGATGCCGTCGATGTGCCTGCCGAGGAGTGCGGCGATGAGACGGTCGGCATCCTTCGTCGCTGTGGCGGCCCTGACCTCTCGGCCGTCGACGAGCGGCTGATCGTCCTCGTCCGGCCAGTTCCTCTGCAGCATCGGATCGGCGGGTTTCGGTTCGGGCGGGACCGGTTCCGTCCCATCGTCGGTCGCCCATCGCCTGCCGTACTGGTCGGGCATCGCGCCCCATCCCCAATGAGCCACGAGGCGGTCGGGCACTTCCCCGAACATTGCGACCGGGTCGATCTGCCGGGTGCCCACGGTGCACCGGTGGACCCAGTTGTCACCGAGATCGAAGGTGAAGCTGAACTCGTCGCCGGGCGCCACCGTGTCTGCCACTGTCACTTGAGTGAAATCGAGTGCGTGCTGGAGCGGCCCGGTCTCATCGGCGCCGAATTCCTCGGCGCTCACTTCGTCCGTGAGCACCCTTCCGTCAGACAGGGTGAAGACAGAGAGATGACCCAAATCCCATCGGGCGAAAGCCGTATTGACCGCCTCGGCAAGGTCGGCGAAGGTATGCGACGGGCCTACCGCGAATGCCCTCCCTGGTCGCGGCCAGAGAGTGGTTCCTCTGCCGCCCAGAAGTTCGACCTCGATGTCCAGCCATGTGTTCGCCATCGTTCAAGTATGCGTGCCGCAGTCTCTCGGAGCCAAGGGGCGGCGTCGCGAATCGGAGTCGCCCCGCCCCTCAGCTCCCCGCGACGACCAACCCCGACTCGTACGCGGCGACGACGATCTGGGTGCGATCGCGCAGGCCCAGCTTCCCGAGGATCCGCGATACGTGCGTCTTCACCGTCTGCTCGGCGAGGAAGAGCTGCTCGGCCACCTCGGAGTTCGCGTGGCCCTTCGCGACCAGGGTCATCACGTCGATCTCCCGGTCCGTCAGCTGCCCGAGTACAGCGGTGTCCTTGGCCACGGTGGGACCGGCGACGTATTCGGCGATGAGCCGGCGCGTCACCGAGGGAGCGAGCAGCGACTCCCCGCCGGCGACGACCCGCACGGCGGTGATGAGATCCTCGGCGGTGGCGTCCTTGAGGAGGAATCCGCTGGCCCCCGCTCTCAGCGCGGAGAACACGTATTCGTCTGCATCGAACGTGGTGAGCATGATGACGCGCGGGTGTTCGCCGGGCATGGCGAAGATCGCGCGGGTGGCGTCGAGGCCGTTGAGGGTGGGCATGCGGATGTCCATGAGGATGACGTCGGGGTCGGTGCGGCGGACGAGGTCGACGACGGCCGATCCGTCCTCCGCGCTGCCGACGACCTGCATGTCCGTCTGCGCGTCGAGCAGCGCCCCGAACCCCTGCCGGACCATCGCCTGATCGTCGACGATGGCCACCCGGATCGTCGTCGACGACGGTGGGGGCACACTCGCCGAGGCGGCTCCCCCGTACCCGTCCTGCGTTCCCTCAGATCCTGGCATGGTTCCAACCTACCCGAACCGCGGTCACAGTCACCCGCGAAACCTGCGGGAATACGGTCCCGGCGGCGCCACATCCGCGATCTTCACCCTCAGGTAGCACCCCCGGTCCGACACATTCACTCGTTCGTATGATGTGCTTCGGCAGGCCCGCTCCTTAGCGTGACGCTCATGATCATCACCGCCATCGTCCTCGCCACCGCAGCAGCGTTCTGCCTGGCCCTGGGCACACACTTCCAGCAGCACGCTGTGGCCGTCATGGCCCCGGGCCTGCGTCGCCGAGCCACGTGGGTCACCGGCCTCGGACTCATGGGGCTGGTCACCGTGCTCAACGTCATCGCGCTCGGGCTCGGCCCGGTCTCGATCGTCCAGCCCATCGGCGCGGTCTCCCTCGTCTTCGCGGCCGTCATCGGCAGGCGGTTCTTCGGGCTCCGCCTCGGCGCCCCGCTGCTCATCAGCATCGCGGTCACCCTGTTCGGGGTGTTCTCGTTCGTGACCACCTCGGCGCGCCACTCCCACGACATCGTCTCCACGGACCAGTCGGTGACATGGCTGCTTGCGGTGCTCTTCGCTCTCAGCGTCTTCGCGGGCCTGTTCTCGATGAGCTCCGCCGGGCACATCCCGCGCGTGGTGATGACCGGCATCGTCTTCGGCACGGTCGCCGCGGCCACGCATGTGCTCGCCCGGTCGGTCGTCGTCGCCGGTCTGCCCGGCCTCGATGCCTGGGGAGCACGGTGGTGGCTGCTGCTCGCAGCGGTGGGGGCAGCCTCGGCGGCGGGGTTCTGGCTCGTCCAGACCGCCTATGCCTGCGGCCCCGCCGAGACTGTGCTCGCCGGCCTCACGGTCATCGATCCGATCGTCGCGGTGATCATCGGTGCTGCGTTCTTCGGCGAATACTCAGGGCTCACCCCGCTCGCCGTCGCCGGGCTGCTCGTCTCCGCCGGCATCGGCGTCGGCGGCGTGTGGATGCTCTCCCGCTTCCACCCGAAGGTCCTCGACTCCCCCGGTCCTCCCCGTGGAGCCGTGCCGGCCCGCACACACCCATCGTCCCCAGCCGCACCTGCCCACCAAGGAGCCCAGTCATGAACAATTCCACTGCCCCGACAGATGTGACCTCCTCCATCGACGGGTCCCACCCCACGACCCCGTACTCTGAAGAGGTGCCCCACCCAGCAGAGCCCCAGCCGACAGGTCCGCCCGACGGACCCTCGGCGCTGACCCCTGCGGCCCGGGACCGGTCCTGGTGGGCTCGGCTCTGGCACAACCTCGGTCGCGATGCCGGGCTCATTGCGCCTGGCCTCATCATCTCCCTCATCGCGTTTCCGGTGCTCATCACCCTCTTCTCCGTCTCGATCGCCACGGTGATCGTCTGGGTCGGTGTCCTCCTCCTGCCGCTGACGCTGACCGTCGCGCGCGCATTCGGCAGTCTCTCCCGCGCCCGTGCCCGTGCTTGGGGTGCTCCCATCGCCGAGGCGGCGCCCCGTCCCCGCGAACGCGGACTCCGCTGGTGGCTGGCTCCCTTAGGTGATGCTCGTTCCTGGTTGGATCTGCTCTTCGAGGCCGTGTTCGCGCTGCCGATCAGGCTCCTCACGTTCTCCGTCGCCGCGGTGTGGTTCTTCGGCGGACTCGGCGGTGCCACATTCTTCTTCTGGGGTCGGTTCCTGCCCGAGGGAGGCGGGAACACGGTCGATTGGGTCGTCGCGTGGGTGACGAACTCCCCCGTCACGGACCGCGGATTCTCCGCCGAGGCGACCTTCCAGTTCGTCGTCGGACTCATCCTTCTCCTCACCTTCCCTTTCATCCTCCATGCCATGGCTCTGCTCGAGATCGTGACGATCCGCGCGGCCCTGTCCGCCGACACGACCGAGGCGCACTCGAATTCCCGCCCGGGCATCACTGCAGCGGTGGTCCCATCGTCACCGAACCCTGCCGTCTTCTCCTCGGCCACCGGCGGTCTGGGCTGGTTCTGGCTGATCGCAGGATTCGTCGGGGTCGTGCTCGTCGCGATCTCCTGGCCGGTGACGACGGTGCTCTACGGCGTGCCGACGGTCTTCGCGATGCTCATCGCCCTCGCCCTGAGCGCCGCCCTCGTCCTCGCCGTCCGCTGGCCCAACGTCGGGATCGGACTCGGACTCGCAGCCCAGATCGCGGGCATCGTGCTCACCTCGGGCAGTTCGGGTGAGGTCTGGCCGTTCACCGTCACCTCGCTGCTTGCACTCGTGTTCCTCCACCTCATCATCGGACTGCGGCAGAGCTGGATTCGGCTGGTGGCACTGTGGACACTCAGCGCCGTCATCGGGGTGCTCGCGCTCATCCTGCCTCACGCCGGCGGGTTCGCAGGCGCCCTGGCCAACGTCATCACCACGATGGCGATCGCCGCGGGTGCCGGACTCATCGGCGTCATCGGCAACCTCCTCATCCAAGGTCGCCGTCAGCTCGAGACCGAACGTGAACTCAGCGCCGCCGAACTGGCCAAACGGCAGGAACTCGAGGAGCGCAACCGGATCGCGCAGGAACTCCACGATGTCGTCGCGCACAGCATGTCGGTCATCAGCGTGCAGGCGACGACGGCGAAATACCGGCTGCCCGAGCTCGATGAGCGCAGCCTCGGCGAATTCGATTCGATGGCCTCATCGGCCAGGCAGGCACTGACCGAGATGCGGGGCCTGCTCGCGATCCTCCGCGGCGGTCGGAACGCCGACCTCGCGCCGCAGCCGAGCCTCGAGGACATTCCCGCGCTCGTCGACGTCACCCGCGGATCGGGGGCCAGCGTCACGCTCGACTTCCCCGATGATGCACCCGTCCTCTCCCCGACGTCGAGCCTGACCGCCTTCCGCGTCGTTCAGGAGAGCCTGTCGAATGCTCTGCGCCATGCAGCCGGATCCTCCGTATCGGTCACCGTCGCCCAGGTCGGGCAGCGCCTGGAGATCACCGTGGTCAATGGCACCCCCGACGCCGAGGCGGCCACGGTCGCTGGAGCGAAGAGCCACCTCGGCGGAGGTTTCGGACTCAGGGGAATGCGAGAGCGCGTCGAAGCGCTGGGTGGGACCCTGCGGGTGGGACCGACCGACAATGGCGGGTTCGAGGTCAGAGCGTCGGTGCCTGCCGAATGAGAGCCATCGGGATGCGGGTGTTTTCGACCAAGGTATCCTGATAGCCGGTATCCCCTCCGGAAGGCTAGGTCACCGTGGCTGAATCATCCCCTCCTGAACACCTCTCTTCACCCCAGCAGCGCTCGTCCCCATCCGCGCAGGCGTCACTGTCGGAACGGCCGGCATCCACGCCGTCGGATCCTGCAGATGCATCGGCGGTGCAGGGCCCGTCCCATTTCGCCCGGGTGCTGCGGCGGACGATCGCCATCGTCATCGTCGTGGCCTTCGGCCTGGCAGCCGTCGGTGGAATCATCGTCATGCTCGGCGATGTCGAGTCCGAAGCGACGTTCCAGGTCATCGGCACGACTGCGGTGACAGGAGTATGCAGTGTCGCCGCATTCTGCGGGGCGACGCTCATCGGCCGCCGTGCACAATGGTTCGGCAGCGTCACAGTCCTGCTGGCGGTGCTCACTCTGGCGCTGAGTCTTCTGTTCCTCTGGGGCGATCCCTATGGGTGGACTGCTCCTGTGCCCGGCTCCGGAGGCACAATCGTCGGCGACGTGGCCGACCAACTTCTCGTGTCGTGCGTACTGGTCACTGCCGTCGCTTCGGTCAGTGCCCTCATTCTGCTGCTGGTGCAGCGGTCATGGGTTGTGCAGGTCGGTCTGCCGATCACTCTCGGTCTCCTTGTCCTCGGCACCGCGCTGTTCCTCATCACGATCTGGGTGGAGGCCGCTTGGGAATACGACTGGCTGACCCGGCTCAACGGCATCGTCTGGATCCTCGCCGCGCTCGGCGTCGTCGTTGTCCCGCTGTCCTCGCTGCTGCTCAAGGCTGGGGCAAAACCGGCAGCGGTGAGCGCCGCGGCGACGGAGCCGGAGCTAGCCGACCCGACACTGTCGCCTTCGACCCTCGACCGCCTCGAAGCCGCTGCGCGAGCCGAGGGGATCACGGCCGACGAACTCGTGGATCGCCTGCTGACCGACGACTCGCCATCTGCTCCGGGCACCGCGTCATCGCCTGGCGACTCCGCGACCGGACAGGACACCCATCCTCGACACTGAGCCGCCTCGGCGACGGTGATCGAGGACCACGAGGATGCCGACGATGATCGGGGCGGCGATCGACACGACGGTCTCGATCGTCGGGGAGCTCGTCGCGTTGAGGTCGGCTCCGGCGAGGACGCCGAGGATGAACGCGAAGAGGTTGTTGACCACGTGGAACGCGATTCCGGCTTCGAGTCCGCCGGTGATGATGGTCAGCGTGCCGACGATGACGGCGAAGATGCCGACGTCGATGAGCCCGGGCAGGTCGTACAGGTGGCCGAAGACGAACAGCGGCACGGGGATGAGCACGGCCCAGGCCGGGTGGCGCAGCCAGCTGCCGATGACGTTCATCGCCAGGCCGCGGAAGATGATCTCCTCGGCTGCGGCCTGGAACGGGACGAGGAGGATGAGCGCGACGAGCATGACGAGCACGTTGCGGTTCCACACGATTCCCGAGGTCAGGCCGCCGATCGCCCCATCGGAGAAGAGGATCATGACGATTGCGCAGACCACCCACACGGACGCACTGAGCAGCAGATAGCGGGCGAGCCTGTTCCACCGCAGGCTGCGGCCCAGCGAGATCATCGAGGAGAACCAGCACCGGTAGATGCAGAACGTCGCGAGCTCTGCAGCCGGCCACATGAGGATGACGCTGAACAGGCCGAAGACGACGCCGGTCGGGGTGTTGAAGTCGACGAGACTCTTCGACCACGCATCGAAGTCGCCGCCGGCACCCAGAGTGACGAGCGCCCAGACGAAGAAGCCGCCGAACTCGGCGACCAGCGCCACCAGATAGAAGACTGCGGTCAGGACGACCACGAGGATCGGCTTGAACCATCGCTGGTTCGGCAGGTCGGCGAACTGCCGATGGTATCGCCGAGGCGGTTCGACGGACGTGGCCGTGTGCGGGTCCGTGTGCGGGTCCGTGTCGGAGTCGGTCGAATCCAGACCGTTCGCGGACGGCTGGACTGCTTGATCAGAAAATGTGTGCGGGAGATTTCTCATGCCTCCACCCTCTCGAAAACGAGGACCGCCGACCATCGGCCAAGGGCATGACTCGTGTCATCCGATCGGGCGAGAGTCCACGTCAGAGCGCCTACGACCGGGCACCCGAGTCCACCCGGCCGAACACTTTTCATCCTTTCGGACGACAGCCTGGCCTCCTCCGCCCGGGTAGGGTCGAAGGGTGACTCCTCGCCCCGCCCGCCGCCCGCTCGCGCGTGCCCTCCTCTGGACCGGCATCGCCGCAGTCGTCGGTGTGCTCCTGCTCGTCGTCGTTGTCGGAATCGAATGGCCGACGGTGGAGGACGCGGGTTCGGCGACGGGTGCGCTCAATGCCGAACTCCTCATCCATATCGTCTTCGGACTCGTCGCCCTCGCCTGCCTGCCCATCGTCCTCTTCTTCGACGGGCGGCGAGTTCCACGCAAGCAGCTGCGTCCGAAGGTCCTCGCCGCGGAGAAGCTGCGCGAGTTCCTCACCGTCACCGGCCACGGCGGTGAGGAGTTCCTCGCCGCCGATGGGTCCGTCGAATCACTTCAGCGCCGCCCGGGAGGGTGGGTCCCCGTCACCGTCGGCATCATCGGGATCCTCATCGGCACGGTCAGCACGCTCGGTGCCTTCGCCGCCTCGGTCATGCTCATCTCTCTGTCGGCCAGACGCAGCTGGGCCCTCGACTTCGGAGCCCTCGCCGCGGCCGTCGCCGGGCAGACTGCCACCTATGTCCTCACCCCGCAGGCTGCGGGTGCCTTCGAAGTCCCGCTTTTCGTCACCAGCGGCGTCATCTTCGCCGTCATCGTCATCATCGGCGTCATCTGCGGTGCCCGCGAGCAGGGCTTCGTCGACTCGGCCGCCCAGAACCTGCTGCGCGAACGCTCCCGACAGGATCGCGCCATCGCCGAGGTGCGTCGCGGCATCGCCCGCGACATGCACGATTCCCTGTCCCATCACCTCTCCGTCATCGCGATGTACTCCGGGGCCTTGTCGGTGCGGCAGGATCTCGACCCTGACGAGGTGCGCCAGAACGCCCGCCTCATCGCTGATGCCGCCCGTCGTTCCGGTGTCGAACTCCGCGAGGTGCTCACCATGCTGCGCAGCGACGATCAGGGCACGGTCATCGATCCCGACATCGACCGCCTCGTGGCCGGTCGCGGGGACACCGTCGAACTGCGGTACCTCGATCCTGTCGATTCCTCGATGCTCAAGCGGTGTGGGGCACTCGAGAGGACGACGGTCTACCGCTTCGTTCAGGAGGCGATCACGAACACGGTCAAGCATGCTCCCGGCCGGAAGGTGACCATCACGGTCGGCATCGATGCAGGCGACAGCACCCTCGAACTCGTGGCGAGCAATCCGTACACGGGCCTGGCCCCCGCTTTCCGCGCCGGCGCGCAGCAGCTCGTGTCCGGGTCCGGTCTGGGGCTGCTCGGACTGCGGGAGAGGATGGAGGCCATGGGCGGCGATCTCACGGTGACGACGACGCCCGAGTTCACCCTCCGCGCCCGCATCCCCATCACTCCGACCAAGGAGAGACCATGACGATCCGTGTCATCATCGCCGACGACGAATCGCTCATGCGTTCGGGGCTGAAGCTCCTCCTCGGCGCGGCGAACGACATCGACGTCGTCGCCGAGGCGGCCGACGGCTCCGAAGCCATCGACCTCGCCCGCCGCCTGAGTCCCGACCTCGTGCTCATGGACATCCGGATGCCTGTCGTCGACGGACTCGAGGCCGCACAGACCCTGCTGAGCGACCCCGATCATCCGCAGGTGCTGATGCTCACCGCCTTCGGCACCGACGATTTCATCCACCGCGCCCTGCAGTCCGGGGCGGCCGGCTACATCCTCAAGGACACCCCGCCCGAGGACCTCATCAATGCCGTCCGCGCGGCTGCCGACGGCACCCGGACCCTGTCGACATCGGCCCTGGAGACCCTGCTGACCTCCCGTCCGACCACCTCGGCGCCGGGTCCGGATCCGCTCGGATCCCTGTCGAGTCGGGAACGGGAGATCGCCGAGGCGGTCGCTAAGGGTTTGACGAACGCACAGGTGGCAAGGGCTCTGTTCGTGTCGACGGCGACCGTGAAGACCCACCTTGCGCGCATCTTCGACAAGCTCGAGGTGAGCTCGCGGGTGCAGCTCGCGCTCTTGGTCAACGAGAAGCGGTGAGACACCCCGCCTCAGACGGACGCCGCCCGCTCGCATGCGTGCGAACGGGCGGACGGCAACCTCGGTGAGGGTGTCAGGCGATCATTTCGGGGCCATGCGGATCGCGCCGTCGAGGCGGATGGTCTCGCCGTTGAGCATCGGGTTGGCGATGATCGATTCGACGAGCTGAGCGTATTCGGTCGGCTTGCCCAGCCGAGCAGGATGGGGCACGGACTTGCCGAGGGATTCCTGCGCCTCGGCGGGCAGGCCGGCCATCATCGGGGTCTCGAAGATGCCGGGGGCGATCGTGACGACGCGGATGAGAGAAGCGGCGAGTTCGCGGGCCATCGGCAGGGTCACAGCGGCCACGGCGCCCTTCGACGCCGAATAGGCGATCTGACCGATCTGACCATCGAAAGCCGCGACCGAGGCGGTGTTGACGATGACTCCGCGCTCTTCGCCGTCCGCTTCCTGCTGCTGCATCGCGGCGGCCGCCAGGCGGCAGACGTTGACGGTGCCGACGATGTTGATGCCCAGCACCTTCTGGAAGGCGTCGAGGGGCAGGGGGCCTTTCCGCGAGACGAGCTTGCCGGGTGTGGCCACGCCGGCGCAGTTGACGACGACGCACAGAGTTCCGAGTCCGGTCGCGGTGTCGACGGCGGCCTGGACCTGGTCTTCGTTCGTGACATCGGCGGTGACGAAGTGGGCGGCGTCGCCGAGTTCGGCGGCGACCTGATGCCCCACCTCGGCGTTGAGGTCGACCATGACGACCTGGGCGCCGGCGGCCAGGAGTCGTTCGGTGGTGGCGCGGCCGAGCCCCGAGGCTCCGCCGGTGACGAGGGCAACAGTGTTCTGCAGATCCATGGGTGTCCTTCGCATCTCTGAGTGAACGTTTCTTCGGTTCGACTCTAGCCCAGCCCTGTGTGACCGGTCACTCGTGGTGCGGCTCTCGATTCGGGCGCGGGGATCGGTCGCCTGATAGCCACCTCGGCGAGGGTGCCGACGGTCGTAGGAACCATACGGTTCGGGTACGACGAGGCCCGCCGGTCGTTGGGCCGGCGGGCCTTGATCCGATTGCCTGCGGTGTCGCGTCCCTGGTGGGGGCGAGCTCAGGCGAGCACGATGAGGCTCAGGCGGCCTGCTCCTCTGCGGCGGTCTCACGCACGGACTTCAGGGCCTCGCCCCAGGCCACGATGTCGGCGACCATTGAGGCGAACGGAGCGGCAGAGACCTCGGTCGGGGCGAACTGACCGTCGGCGACGTCGGTGAAGATCGAGAACGAGGTCTGGTCGCGGACGACGGCGAGCTTGTAGTTCGCGAGGATGTGGCGCAGGTGCTCGGCGGCACGCACGCCCTTGTCGGCGCCGTAGTTCACGATGCCGGCGACCTTGTGGTTGAACTCGGTGGCGACGAAGTCGAGGGCGTTCTTCAGCGAACCGGAGATCGAGTGGTTGTACTCAGGGGTGACGAAGATGAAGGCGTCGAACTCCTCGAGCTTCGCGCCCCAGGCCTTCGTGTGCTCGTTGGTGTACATCTTCGCGCCGGCCGGAACCACCTCGTCGAGGAGGGGCAGATCGAAGCTGCCGAAGTCGACGACCTCGGCGCGGACGTCGTCGTTGCCGGCGAGCTGCTGCTCGACCCAGGCGACGATCTGCGGGTTGAGCGCCTGCGGGCGCGAGGTTCCGGGGATGATGGCAATGTTGAGCATGGACGTCCTCAAATCGGTTGGCGGTAACGGCCGGTGAACGACCTCGGTGGTCGAGTTCGCGGGCAGAGCACGGGGCGCTGGAGTGCCTGGCTCCACCTCACCGAACATGCTTGAACTCTCAATCATTCCCGGTCGTGCGCGTGTCCCTGGTCACATCCTCGGCGCTCGCTTCGTCGACTTCCTCGCGAGTTCGGGCCCGACGGGACCGTTCGTCGTGTATGGTCGTGGGGCAAGTGAAAGATTGTTCGATAGAAGAGCAGGCTTCGACGGAAAGCCGGCAAGGAGCCCGACCATGGCGCGCTCGACCAACGGCCGCAACAACATCCTCCGCTCGGCCCGGGACACTTTCGCGGACAAGGGATTCGACGGGGCATCCATCCGCGACATCGCCCAGACGGCGGGGCTGAGCCTCTCCGCACTCTACTACTACTTCCCCTCAAAGCAGGAAGCTCTCTACGAGCTCGTCCACACCGCCTACTCGTGGTACATCGGACACGCTCGCGCCGTCATCGCCGAGGTCGACGACGACCCGGTCGATCAGCTGGCCGTGGCCGTTCGCTACCTCGCCCGCTACCGCATGGAGAATGTCTCGGTCTCGACCGTGCTGCTGCGTGACACCGAGCGGCTGACCGGAGACAACGCCGTGACGGTCAAGGAATTGCAGAAGGAGGCACGCGAGGTCATGGGCGACATCGTCCGGGCCGGCATCGACACGGGAACCTTCCGCGTCGAGAGCTCCACTCTGGCCACCCGCGCGATCCACTCGATCTGCAACTCGCTCTCGCTGTGGTATCGGCCCACGGGCGATCTGACCCCGGACATGATCGAACGCGACTTCACGCAGTATTCGCTGCGCATCCTCGGCATCGATCCTTCCGAAGAGGAGCTCAACCGTCTGCTCGGCCTGCCGGTCAACCAGGCGGGCATGCTCGACTTCATCGCCGACACCAAATAACCCCTCTTGCTACCTGACGGCGGCCCAGCAACCTCGCGCGAGGTTGCTGGGCCGCCGTCGGGTAGTAACTAGGGGGTGCGGAGGGTGCGGGCGAGCTCGCGGCGCTTCGCCTGCTCGGCCGGATCCGGGACCGGGAGTGAGGCGATGAGGCGCTTCGTGTAGTCCTCACGCGGCGCACCGAGTACCTGCTCCCCCGTGCCCTCTTCGAGCAGCTCCCCGTGGAAGAGCACTCCGATGCGATCGGAGAGCATGTCGACGACGGCGAGGTCGTGGCTGATGAACAGGGCCGCGAAGTCGAACCGGTTTTGCAGTTCGACGAACAGCTCGAGCACCTTCGCCTGCACCGACACGTCCAGCGCCGAGGTCGGCTCATCGGCGATGAGCAGCTCCGGATCGAGTGCCAGACCACGCGCCAGTGAGGCCCGCTGCCGCTGCCCGCCCGAGAGCTCATGCGGGTACCGGGAGGCATACTCGTTCGGCAGCTGCACCGAATCGAGCAGCTCGCGCACCCGCTTCGACCGGTCCGCGGCACTGAGTTCCCGACGATGGATCGCGAACGGTTCGGCGATGCATTCGCCGATCGTCAGGTGCGGGTTGAACGAGGCCGCCGGGTCCTGGAACACGAACCCGATCCGACGCCGGATCTTCGAGAACGTACGCTCCTTGAACCCGACCATCTCATGTCCGAGCACGGACAGGCTGCCGCCGCTGGCCCTGGTCAGGCCCGCGATCGCACGACCGATCGTGGTCTTGCCCGACCCCGATTCGCCGACGAGTCCGTAGACCTCCCCGGCTCGGATGTCGAAGCTGACCTTCTTCACCGCGTGGAAGTCCGATCGGCCGATCCCGCCGGGGTAGACGATGTCGAGGTCGCGCGCGGTCACGATCGACTCCCGCACTTCCCCCTCCCCCGCCGAGGTGGCGCCGGCAGAGGTCTCCCCCGCCGAGGTGGCGGCGGCTTTCCGGCTGCCGACCACGGTCGAGCCGATCCGCGGCACCGCGGCGAGCAGCTCACGCGTGTACTGCTCCTGCGGGTCGCTGAAGAGCTGCTCGACAGAGGACACCTCGACGAGGTCGCCGCGGAACATCACGGCCACGCGGTCGGCGAGGTCGGCGACGACGCCCATGTTGTGGGTGATGAGCACGATGGCGGTACCAGTCTCATCCCGCAGCTCGCGGAGCAGGTCGAGGATCTCGGCCTGGACGGTGACGTCGAGCGCCGTTGTCGGCTCGTCGGCGACGATGAGCTTCGCGCCCAGCGCGAGCGCCATGGCGATGACGATGCGCTGCTTCTGCCCGCCGGAGAACTGGTGCGGGTAGTAGTCGAACCGGTTCTCGGCATCGGGGATGCCCACCTGCTTCATCGCGGCGACGACACGAGCCTTGAGCTCGGCCCTGCTCGCCTTCCGATCATGCGCGCGCAGGCCCTCGGCGATCTGCCACCCGACGGTGTAGACGGGGTTGAGCGCGGTCGAGGGCTCCTGGAAGACCATCGCCACATCGGATCCGCGCATCGACCGCAGCTGCTCGGCGGAGACGCTGAGCACGTTCTGGCCCGAGATGACCACGGCGCCCGAGCGCTGCGCGGTCTCCGGCAGCAGGCCGAGGATGGAGCGTGCGGTGACGGTCTTGCCCGATCCGGATTCGCCGACGATTGCGAGCACCTCACCGGGTGAGACGCTCAGCGAGACATCCTTGACCGCGTGCACGTCGCCGCCATCGGTGGAGAAGGTGACGTCGAGGGCGTCGATGTCGAGGATGCTGCCGGTGGTCCGGGCAGCGGTGTCGTTGGGCTTGTTCATGCCGTGACCTCCGCAGGTTTGACGTTCTTCGTCTTCGCTTTCCGTCGCACGCGCAGACGCGGGTCGTTGAGATCGTTCATTGACTCACCGACCAGGGTGATGCCGAGGACCGTGAGCACGATCGCCAGGCCCGGGTACACCGCGGTCCACCACACTCCGGACGTCACGTCCGGCAGCGCCTTGTTGAGGTCGTAGCCCCATTCCGACGCCGAGGTGGGTTCGATTCCGAATCCCAGGAACCCGAGCCCGGCCAGGGTCAGGATCGCCTCGGAGGAGTTGAGCGTGAAGATCAGCGGCAGCGTGCGGGTGGCGTTGCGGAAGATGTGTTTGGAGATGATCCGGGTCTTCGAGGCACCGAGCACGATCGCCGATTCGACGAACGGTTCGGCTTTCAGACGCAGGGTCTCGGCGCGCACCACGCGGAAGTACTGGGGAATGAAGACCACGGTGATCGAGAACGCCGCCGCCGCAATGCCGCCCCACGCACTCGACTGCCCGCCGGAGATCGCGATCGACATGACGAGAGCCAGCAGCAGGGTCGGGAAGGCGTAGACGGCGTCGGCGATGACGACGAGGATGCGGTCGAGCCAGCCGCCGATGTAGCCGGAGACGAGACCCAGGATGACTCCGGCGAAGATCGACAGGATGACGGCGACGACGATGACGGCCACGGCGGTCTGTGCTCCCCAGACGACGCGGGAGAAGACATCGTAGCCGCCGACCGTCGTGCCCCAGATGTGAGTGCCCCCGGGCGGCAGCTTCGATCCGAAGTTGCCCTCCGAGGTGCCCAGCTGGTTGAACCCGTACGGGGCGATGAGCGGGGCGAAGATCGCGCAGATGAGCACGACACCGCACAGCACGAGGCCGGTGATGAGCATGCCGCGCTGCAGACCGACCGACTGGCGCAGGTGGGAGACGATCGGCAGGCGGGAGAACCAGGACTTCTTCGCCTTCTCATCGAAGGCGAGGGCGGGGGCACCGGACCCGGGCGCCGCCTCGGCGAAGGTGTCGGTGGGTTCTGTCGCCTCGGCAGTCTCTGCCGATTTCGGACTGGGATTCTCAGGAGTGGACATCAGTACCTCACTCGGGGGTCGATGAAGGCGGCGATGACGTCGACGAGGAAGTTCGTGATCGCCACGATGACGGCGAGGAACACGACGATGCCTTGGACGGCCACGAAGTCGCGGGCGGTGAGGTACTCGGCGAGTTTGAAGCCGAGCCCCTTCCATTCGAACGTCGTCTCGGTGAGCACGGCGCCGGCGAGCATGAGGGCGATCTGCATACCCATGACGGTGATGATCGGGATCAGCGCCGGGCGGTAGGCATGCTTGGTGACCAGGCGGTATTCGGAGATTCCGCGGGAGCGACCGGAGTCGATGTACTGCTGCTCGAGCGTGCCGATGAGGTTCGTGCGCACGAGCCGGAGGAACACGCCGGCGGTGAGGATTCCCAGCGCGATGGCCGGCAGCAACGCATGGGCGAGGACATCGCCGAGGACGGAGAAGTTCCCGATCCGGATCGCGTCGATGAGGTAGAAGTGCGTCGGGCCGACGACTCCGGACATGATGTATTCGGTCTCTGTGGTGCCGCGTCCGGCCACCGGCAGGATCGGCAGGAAGACGCCGAAGACGAGCTTGAGGATCATGCCCGCGAAGAACACCGGGGTCGCATAGCCGAGGATCGCGAGCACGCGCAGGGCGGCGTCCGGGGCCTTGTCACGGTGATAGGCGGCGAGCATGCCCAACGGGATGCCGAGGATGAACGCGACGATGAGCGCGTAGAAGACGAGCTCGACGGTGGCAGTACCGTAGTTGACCAGAATGGACGAGACGGGCTGGCCGTCGGAGACGGCGGTGCCGAAGTCACCCTTGAGCAGGTTGCCCAGATATTCGAAGTACTGGACGAGGATGGGTCGGTCGTAGCCGGCGGCGTGGACGCGCTCGGCCAGCTGGGCCTTCGTCAGGCGCCCGCCCAGCGCCGCGGTGATCGGGTCACCGGTGATGCGCATGAGGAAGAACACCAGAGTGGTGAGGATGAAGATGGTGGGAATGATGAGGAGGAAGCGGATGAGGACGTAGCGTCCCAGGCCCCCTCCCGAGGGCTTCTTGACCGCGACCGAGGTCTCGGCGGCCTCCGCCCCTGGTTCGCTGATGGCAGCAGACATGTGTTCCTTATGTATGTGTTTCGGTGCGCGGACGTGCCCGAGTTCCGGAGCGCGAACGCGCCACGAGGTGCAGGTGGGCCGGGCGGCTCACCTGCACCTCGTGAGGGTGTTCAGCTCAGACGTGCGATCACTTGCTCAGCAGCGCCAGTCGGAACTGGAACGCGGGGTCGAGGGTGTCATCGACGCCCTTGACATCCTTGCCGGACACGGCGATCTGGTTGCCCTGGAGCAGCGGCAGGGTCGGCAGCTCGTCGGCGAGCTGACCCTGGATCTTCTTCAGAGCCTCTTCGCGCTTGCCCTCATCGGCGATGGACGACTGAGCGTTGAGCTCCTTGTTCATCGTCTCGTCCCGATAATGGTTGCCGAGGAACGACGGGGTGTCATCGGTGTCGTAGAAGAACGGCACGAGGTAGTTGTCGGCATCCGAGTAGTCCGGGAACCACCCCAGCTGGTACATCGGATACACGTCATCGGTGCGGTCCTTGTTGTACTGCACCCATTCGGTCGACTGCAGGTTGACCTTGAACAGTCCGGTCTTATCCAGCTGATCCTTCACCAGGGCGTACTCGTCGCCCGAGGACGGACCGTAGTGGTCGGGGTTGTACTGCAGCTTGAGCTCGACCGGGGTCTTGACTCCGGCGTCCTTGAGGGCTTTCTTGGCCTTCTCGACATCGGCTCCGCCTTCGCCGTCGCCGTATTCGGACTTCAGCGGTTCGTCGGCGCCGGGCAGTCCCTCGGGAACGTGCGAGTACAGCGGGGTGTAGGTGTCCTTGTAGACCTGGCTGGCGATGGCCTGACGGTCGACCGAATCGGCCATGGCCTGTCGGACCGCAAGCGCCTTCTTCTCATCGGCGTCATCGGTCTTCGCGCCGAAGGGCATCGTGTCCATGTTGTAGACGATGTAGCGGATCTCGCCGCCGGGGCCCTTGTGGACCTTGAGGTCCTCGTTCTTGCCGAGGTCGTCGATGTCGGTGGCCGAGAGCGAACGCCAGGCGACGTCGATGGTGCCTTCCTGGACGTCGAGCTTCATGTTGTTCGCGTCCGAGTAGTACTTCATCTGCACGGTGTCGGTCTTCGCGGGCTCGATGAAGCCCTTGTAGTCCGGGTTGGCCTTGTAGGTGAGCAGCTCGTTGAACTTGAAGCCGTCGATCGTGTACGGACCTGCGAAGGCCTTTCCGTCGACGATGTCCTGATCCTTCGTGACCTTGTCGGCTGAGAACACGTCTTCGTCGACGATCGGGCCGGCGGCACTGGCGAGGACTCCCGGCCAGGTCTGGTCGTTCTTGCGTTTGAGGTTGAACACGACGGTCTTCTCGTCCGGGGTCTCCACGGACTTCAGTCCGCCCAGCAGCGAGGAGGGCCCGTTGGGGTCCTGGATCTTCAGCTGGCGGTCGAATGAGAACTTCACGTCCGAGGAGGTCAGCTCGTTGCCGTTGGCGTACTTGAGCCCGTCCTTGAGCTTGACCTCGTACTTCGTCGGCTCGGTGAAGTCTGCGGACTCAGCGATCGAGGGGTTGAGCTCGGCCGTGCCCGGCTTGTAGGCGAGGATGAACGGGTAGACCTGCTGCTCGACGAGCGAGCTTCCGTTGTCATACGCCGCGGCCGGGTCGAGAGCCACGACCTTGTCCGTGGTTCCGACTGTGAGCATGCCGCCCTCATCGTCTCCGCCGCCGCCCCCGGTCGTCGAGGTCGAGCAGGCGGAGAGGAGCAGAGCGCCGGCCGCGGCGATGGCCACAGCCTTTGCACCGGTTCGTCGTTTCATGGTGTTCCTGTCGTTACAGATGTGCTCTTCGTGTCGTCTTTGCTCGAAGAGATCCGCACCACATCATACGGTTCCCGTCCCAAATAGTGAACTGACGCACACGCTGTGACTCAGTTCGCAACGACTTCGCAACAATTCGCCGAGGCGGCTCTGACCTTCACAGCGAAACGTCCCTTGCCGGCCGGACGGGACAGATCTTCCCGTCGACCCGGGTCACCCCCACGACCGCCGCGAATCTCGACCCTCCGCTGCGCCGCCCGCCGCCCTGTCGGCGGGCGGCGCAGCGGAAGGCCGCCTCAGAGACTGCGATTTGCGCCACCGACGACAATCGGTTTGACTTATGAGGTGCATCACAGAGAACTGTCGAGAAACTCTCGAGATCCTGAACGCCCACACGGCAGTCAGCGTTCTGGCACAGACATTCCCGCAGTGACGTGAGTCGGGGATCCCGACTCGGAACCAACGAATGGAGAAGCGTGTCCGCTTTCATCGACTGGCTCAACGGGGTGGTGTGGTCCTCCGCCCTCGTCTACCTGTGCCTCGGCGCCGGTGTCTACTTCACGATCCGCTCACGCGCCGTGCAGATCCGCCAGATCCCCGCCATCTTCAAGCAGATGTTCACCGGCAAGAGCTCCAATGAGGGAGTCTCGTCCTTCCAGGCGCTGGCGATTTCGCTCGCCGGCCGCGTCGGCGTCGGCAACATCGCCGGTGTGGCCACAGCCATCGGCTTCGGCGGCCCCGGCGCCGTCGTGTGGATGTGGATCTCCGCACTGCTGGGCGCCTCGACGTCCTATGTCGAGTCGACGCTGGGACAGATCTTCAAGGAACAGGATCCCCGCACCGGCGAGTACCGCGGCGGTCCTGCCTTCTACATCGAGAAGGCGTACCGTCACACCAAGGCCAAGGGCCTGTTCAAGGTTTACGGAATGGTCTTCGCGGCGGTCACCGTGATCGCGATGTCCTTCATGCTGCCGGGCATCCAGTCCAATGCGATCTCCGGTGCCGTCGAGAACGCTTGGAGTGTGCCCACCTGGGGTACGGCGATCGCGCTCGTCATCATCATGGGCTTCATCGTCGTCGGCGGCATCAAGCGCATCGCGCACTTCGCCTCGCTGGCTGTGCCGTTCATGGCGGTCATCTACATCGTCGCGGCCATCGCCGTGACCTTCATCAACTCCGACCAGATCGTCCCTGTCTTCCAGCTCATGTTCACCTCCGCCTTCGGCATCGATGCCGGGCCGGAAGCGGCCTTCGGCGGCATCATCGGCATGGCCGTGCAGTGGGGCGTCCAGCGCGGCATCTACTCCAACGAGGCCGGGCAGGGAACCGGACCGCACGCGGCGTCGGCCGCCGAGGTCTCGCACCCGTCGAAGCAGGGACTCGTGCAGGCCGGATCGGTCTACATCGACACCCTCTTCGTGTGCTCTGCGACGGCGTTCATGATCCTGTCGACCGGCATGTACAAGGTCTTCGACGCCGACGAGACGACGATCATCGGCACCGGCCGCGGACAGCTGGCCGAAGAGATCGCCGCCACCCCGGGCGAGAAGTGGCCGCAGGCGGGGCTCGACTCGATGATCCACGGCTTCGGCGCCGGGTTCATCGCGATCTCGATCTTCCTCTTCGCGCTGACCACGATCGTCGCCTACTACTACATGGCGGAGACGAACCTCGTCTACCTGCTCGGCAAGGCGAGGAACACCCTGGTCCTGGCGGTCGGCAAGCGCATCCTGCAGCTGCTCATCCTCATCGCCGTCGCAGTCGGTGCGATGTCGACCGCGGGCAGTGCGTGGGCGCTCGGTGACATCGGCGTGGGTCTCATGGCCTGGCTGAACATCATCAGCATCCTCATCCTGCAGCAGCCGGCGTTCAAGCTCCTGCGCGACTTCGAACGGCAGACCAAGCTCGGTCTGGATCCGGTGTTCGAACCGGAGAAGGTCGGTGTGCGCAACGCCGACTTCTGGGATCAGCGGGTGGCTCGACTCAAAGCAGGCGAGGCGGTGCCCGAAGGCTGAGGCCACCGCGGCAGGTGCGGGTTCACAGGCTGACCCCACTGCCGCCGCGGTGCACGCCTCACGGAGACGACGAGGCCCGGGACAATGGCGTCCCGGGCCTCGCGCCATTCACCCACCGTGATTAGGTCACCATCGGACTTTGGGCGGCAAATATAGGTCAGCATCGGACATTTCCAGCGTTCAGAAATGTCCGATGCTGACCTGTATTTCGGCGGCGCCGCCGGTCTGACCCCTCAGCTCACTTGTTCACGCTGGTGCCTGCCGAGCCGAGGTTCTCGCACGCTTCGATGACGCGTTCGGCCATGCCCTGTTCGGCGGCCTTGCCGTAGGCGCGCGGATCGTAGAGCTTCTTGTTGCCGACCTCGCCGTCGATCTTGAGCACGCCGTCGTAGTTGCGGAACATGTGCTCGACAACGGGGCGGGTGAACGCGTACTGGGTGTCGGTGTCGATGTTCATCTTCACGACTCCGTGGCGGACCGCCTCGGCGATCTCCTCCGGGGTCGAGCCAGAGCCGCCATGGAAGACGAGGTCGAACGGTGAGTCCTTGCCGACCTGCGCGCCGACCTTCTCCTGGATCTCGCCGAGGAGTTCGGGACGGAGCTTGACGTTGCCGGGCTTGTAGACGCCGTGGACGTTGCCGAAGGTCAGCGCCGTGAGGTAGCGGCCCTTCTCACCTGTTCCGAGCGCACGTGCCGTGGCCAGTCCGTCCTCGACTGTGGTGTAGAGCTTGTCGTTGATCTCGTTCTCCACCCCGTCCTCTTCGCCGCCGACGACGCCGACCTCGATCTCGAGGATCGAGTGAGCGGCCGCCGAGAGCTCGAGCAGCTCCTCGGCGAGGACGAGGTTCTCATCGAGGGGAACAGCGGAGCCGTCCCACATGTGCGACTGGAAGTAGGGCTGGCCGCCGTTCTTCACACGTTCGGTCGATGCGGCGAGGAGGGGCTTGACCCATTCCTCAACCTCTTTCCTCGGTGCGTGGTCGGTGTGTAGGGCGATGTTGACGTCGTAGCTCTTGGCCACCTCGGCGGCGAAGACGGAGAAGGCGATGGCACCGCGCACGCGGTCCTTGATCGTCGGGCCGGAGATGTACTCGGCGCCGCCGGTGGAGATCTGGACGATGCCGTCGGATCCGGCCTCGGCGAATCCGCGGATGGCGGCGTTGATCGTCTGCGAGGAGGTGCAGTTGATCGCCGGGTAGGCGAAGCCCTGGCTCTTCGCGCGGTTGATCATCTCGGCATACACTTCGGGGCTGGCGATAGGCATAGACGCTCCTTGGTCGTTGATTGCAGTGCGCTTGTCGGTTGCTCCCAGCCTACTCGTTTCCGCAACGGCGCCAGAAGCATTCCGTATCGTCCACACGGAATTCCCACGCCGAGGCAGCTTTCCCAGGCCCGGAACCGATTCCTCACCGACCCCCTGAGCCAGGCAGGGGCTGTTTCCCGTGCGGCCCCAGATCACTTGAGAACGACGGAACCGCCCGAGCCACGGCTCGAGCGGTTCCGTCGGGAAGGACCGGTGAGGTTCGAATTCAGGACTCGGAGTCCGGTGTCCCAGTGTCCCGGGTCGGCACGTCGCGGCCGCTGCGCTTCTCGCTGCGACCGCCCGACTTCGCACGCTGTTTGCCGAGCAGACTCTGACTTCGCGTCAGCCGGTAGTCGATGCGTTCGTCGACCTTCTCACCGAGGTATTCGTCGAAGTCATCGGCCAGGTGCTCACCGACCTGACGGAACCGCGCCGCCCGTTCGATCGCAGCGGTCCGTTTGGCCTCCATACCGAAGGCCTTGATCGTGGACACACAGATGAGCAGCAGCACGATCGAGAACGGCAGCGCCGTCATCAGCGAGCCCGCCTGCAGAGCTTCGAGTCCGCCGGCCATGAGCAGCGCGATGGCGATCGCACCCTCCATCAGCGCCCACAGCACACGCGACCAGATCGGCGGGTTGGGGTGACCGCCCGAGGCGAGCATATCGACGACGAGCGAGCCCGAGTCCGAGGACGTGATGAAGAAGATCGCCACGAGGATGATCGCGATGACCGAGAGGATCGACCCCAGCGGCAGGCCCCCGAGGACGTCGAAGAGGACCCGTTCGGCCACGACCCCCTCGTCCGGGTCGACGAGATCACCGGCACCGAAGAGCTGCCGGTGGATGCCGGTGCCGCCGAGGACGGAGAACCAGAAGAAGCCGACGATCGAGGGCACGAGGAGGACGCCTGCGATGAACTCACGCACGGTGCGGCCCCGGGAGATGCGGGCGATGAAGACGCCGACGAACGGCGCCCAGGAGATCCACCAGCCCCAGTAGAACAGCGTCCACGTCGAATTCCATTCGGCGCCGTCCTCGCCGGAGTAGGCCCCGATGTCGAAGGTCATGTTGAGCACGTTCGCCAACCAGACGCCGAGCGACTCGACGAAGTTCTGGAACAGGAAGAGCGTCGGACCGAGCACGAGGACGGTGACGAGCAGAACGCCGGCCATCGTGAGGTTGATGTTCGACAGCCACTTGATTCCTGCGCCGACACCGGAGACCACAGAGGCTGTGGCTAGGAAGGTGATGATGACGATGAGGATGATGAGGAAGGTGTTGTCGTAGTCGCCGACGACGCCGATGTGCTTGAGCCCCGCGGAGATCTGCTGGACACCGAGGCCGAGCGAGGTCGCGATGCCGAAGACGGTGCCGAAGATCGCGATGATGTCGATGACATCACCGGCCCACCCTTTGACCTTGTTGCCGAGCAGAGGTTCGAGCGCCCAGCGGATCGACAGGGGACGGCCGCGACGGTGGATGGCGTAGGCCAAGGCCATGCCGAGCACGGCGTAGAGCGCCCAGGGGTGCAGTCCCCAGTGGACGAAGGTCTGGGCCATGCCCATCTGGGCGTTCTCGACATCGCCGCCTGCCCAGCTGGGCTTCGGCCCGGTGGTCGCGTAGGTCAGCGGTTCGGCCACACCGTAGAAGACGAGGCCGATGCCCATACCGGCCGCGAAGAGCATGGCGAACCAGGACATCACGCCGAATTCGGGTTGATCATCGTCCTTGCCGAGTTTGATCCTGCCGAACTTCGAGAAGCCGACGACGATGGCGAAGGCGACGAAGAGTCCGACGACGAGCATGTAGTACCAGCCGAGGTCGGTGACGATCCAGTTCTGGATGCTCGAGATGACCTTGCCGGTTCCCTCGGGCAATGCCACCGAGAAGACGACGATGCCGACGATGACGATCAGCGCCGGCCAGAACACTCGGGGTGCGATCATGCCCTTGCCGATGCGCACCCCCTGGCGCTGCAGCTTCTTCGTGATGGCGTCGTCGGAGTCGGATTCGCCGATGTGAAGCTTCTCCGGCAGATGCAGCTCGACGGGATCGGGTTCGCCGAACAGCAGCTGCTCGTCAGGGCCCGGTCCGAGACCGGTCCCCGATTCCGCACTGGTGTCGGGATCGCTCATGATTCCTCCTGATCAGTTGTCATTCACTGAGCACACTCTGCCGTATTCCACAGGTCGCTTCAAGACAGCTTCCAGCTTGGAGACGACTTTTCACCTGCTTCCGGGCAGGACCCAACCGCGCGCCCCGGACGCCGAAGCGACGTCACATGGCACCACGCACGCGGACCGCGGTGGGGAAGGGCAGAACCCTTCCCCACCGCGGTCATGAGTGCGAGCTCTCTCGGATCACCGGCGCCGGCGGCGCACGATCATCACGGTCGCTGTTCCTGCGACGATGAGGGCGAGTGCCAGCGAGATCATCAGCGCCGGATCACCGTTCGCACCGGTGCGGGGAAGGTCCCCGCCGTCGCTGCCTCGATCGGATCCATCGCTGCCGGCACCGCTTCCGTCGCTGCCGCTGTCGCTTCCGTCGCTGCCGGCGTTGGAACCGGCAGCCGAATCGCTGGTGCCGGGGTCAGCATCGCTTCCGCCGGCCGTGGAACCGTTGGATCCGGCGTCGGAATCGTCACCGGCGCCGTCCGCAGAGGCGTCCGCCGAGGTGGAGTCACCCGCCGAGGCAGCGTCACTCGAGCCTTCGGAATCGTCGGTCCCGGTCGTGTCCTCGGTCCCGGCAGTATCCTCGGATCCTTCGGAATCGTCGGTTCCGGTCGTGTCGTCCGTCCCCTCGGAGTCCTCAGTTCCGGTCGTGTCGTCGGTACCGTCTACTTCGTCCGTACCGTCAGACTCATCCGCACCGTCAGCCTCGTCCGTACCGTCAGCCTCCTCGGTGCCGTCAGACTGATCTGTTCCCTCGGACTCGTCGGTTCCATCAGACTCATCCGTGCCGTCAGCCTCGTCGGTGCCGTCAGGATCGCCCTCGTCATCCTTTTCGAAGGTGTTGGTCAGAACGACGTCGACGGTGGTCTTGTCACCGATGGTGAAAGATTCGGGGTCGAAGGTCGATCCCGCCCACGATCCGCCGGGGATGTCCGCCGGGTCCGGTTCGGAGAGGCTGATCTCGGTGCCGTAGGGCAGCGGTCCGCTGGAGACTGCTTCCCCGTCGTTGTCGACGGTCAGCGACCCCTCACCGGAGTCACCGCCCATGGTTTCGGGCAGCGTGTAGTCGTAGTCGACCGTGAACTCGGCGTCGGCGGGGACAAGGTCCGCGCCGCTGCCGTCGACCTTCTTCGTCACGGAGAAGTCTCCGTTGTTGAGCGTGATCGGGTTGTCCAGCGAGACTGCGATGTTCTGGTCCTTGACCGCGGTGAACTCGGCGACATCGAACTTGGGCTCGCCCCATGTGCCGCCCACGGGATCGACGGGCTTCACCTCGTCGAGCGTCACCGTGGCACCGGCGGGGATTCCGTCGGTGACGTCGGAGGTCTCGCCCGCCTTGACGGTCACGGTGCCGCTCCCGCCCGGGAAGCCATTGACCTCCGAGTAGGAGTAGTTGACCGTGAACTCCGTGCCCTCGGGAACGAGATCCGCACCGCTGCCGCTGACCTCTTTGCTCACGGTGAAGCCGCCGAGATCCTGCGAGATGCTGTTCGTCACCTCAACGTCCACCGCATCGTCGTAGCCGAGGTTCACCGGGTCATCGCCGGTGATCTCCTTGCCGTCGACGACGATCTTCGGGTCGGCCCAGGTCGCCCCGGGAACCGCGGCAGGTGCCTGCTCGGAGAGGAAGTAGTCGATTCCTGCAGGCATCTCGTCACTGGTCACCTCGGTGCCGTCACCGGGGATCGTCCAGGTGCCGGAATCGGCCTCGGCGATGCCCTTGTCGGGGTGGGCATCGTGACGCCAGTCGAGCGAGTACTCGGCATCCGGGAGATCCAGATCATCGGGATTGTCGACGACCTTCTTCATCGTGAAATCGTTCGTCTTGAGATCAGCCTTGTTATTCAACGTGATCGCGGCGTGATTCTCGCCGAGGTTGCCGTTCTCCTCGGAGAAGGTCAGCTCGGTGATCTCGTTGCCGTCGGCATCGACGAACACGGGGTCCGCCCAGGTGACGTTGTCCGGGTCGGTCGGGATGATCTCCTTGAGTTCGACCCGCGTGCCCTTATAGAAATCGTCACTGAGGTAGCTTTCGCCGGCCTTGACCGTGAACGATCCGTCGCGCGGCTCTTCTCCGTCTTCATACACGGTGTAGTTGACGGTGAACTCCGGAGAGTTCTCCGCGTCGAAGGAAGCGGTGCCGGTGACGTTCTTGGTCAGCTCGAAGCGACCGAAGTCGGTGCCTTCGACATCTCCTCCACCGGATTGGCGCTTTGCCGTCCCTGTGGTTGAACCGGAGTCGCCGCCTTCGATCTCGTAGCTCGCAGAGTTCGTGTAGGTGCCTTCCGCATTGAGCTCCTTGACCTTGACGACCCAGTGGACCTCGTAGAACGAGCCTGACGTTTCCTTGATGCACGAACCGGCCTTGTTGCCGGCACGGGATTCAAAGCTGACTTCGGTCTTATCGTCGTTCCAGTCCGCCGTGGAGCGCTCGAGCCACCGCGGCGCTTCGTAGCCGGAGCTGTTTTCGCGCAGGCAACGGCCTTCCCACAGCTGCGGCCAGGTCTCACCGTCGTAGTCATTTACCTGTTCGAAGATGTCGGTGTCGAGATCATCGGTGATGGTGATGTTCTTGCCTGCGGGGATGCCATCGGCGGGGGCCGGGATCCGCACGACCCACTCGATGGTGTCATCGGCGCTGTTGTAGTAGCCGCTCTTCTTGAGCTTGTAGCCGGGGAATTCGCAGTCCTCGGTGCAGTTGTACGGATAGGGCTCGACGGTCACCGGAATCTCGTGTCCGCCGAACTCGAATGTGTGGTCGGTGGTTTCGTCATTGTTGACCGAGGTCTTGACGTCGAACCAGAAGGAGCCCTTGACCTCGCGTGGATGCGAGTCGATGAAGTCTTCATCGACGGTGCATTCGATCGAGGTCTCCGAGACGGCGCACTCACCGGCACGGGTACCGTCCGGGCCCTTCATCTCGAAACGATCCGGGTACCCTTCCATGGCTTCGGGGAAGTCGACCTTGATAGTGACCGGGTTGCTCGCCTGGTCGGGAATGCTCCAGTCGACGTGGAGCGACTCCCGAGTGCCGTCGACGATGGTGTCCGATTCGAATTCGACATTGTCGATCTTGATCTCGGTCGCGGCTGCGGCCGGGAACGCGGCCTGCACCGTCATTCCCAATGTGAGGGCGAGCGCAGCGATGGACGCCAGCACCACCCTCAGTCTGGTCAGTCTTCCTAGTCTCGGCACAAGCGATCGCACGTGTTTCCTCCATCGTCGAGCTGTCTTCGAATGCGCAGGAGCGCAGTCCACTCCGCGCGAGGGCATCGCGTGCTGACACCACGCATTCGATTCGGCTCCACCTCGCAGCACCGTGCAGCTGTGCGGAACGATTCGCCCTCGGCATCGGCCGGATTGCCGATCGGACTCACAGCGATGATTTCACCGATTCTCAGGATTCTGGCATCCTGCAGTGCACTTCGAGGCCTTTTCACCCTCGAATTCACCTTTCAACGACACCAGGGGAGGAATTGGTCATGAATCGAGTCATGCAGCGAATCTCCCCAGCAGATGTGTCTCTTTACCGAGAACTCCACCGACTTTCCGACAACATACCGAGTCGGATTGAGAAATATCGCAGATCGATGCAGGTAAGGAGACCACTCGCCATCACTTCCTGGGCCTCTCCCACACCCATGACCAGGGCGGAAACACTCCGACAGATGCAGTAGGCAAGGGCACTTCTGCTACCCTGAGTTCGACGGAGAATTGCTTCGATTCGACAATCGACGTCGACGCAGAACAGGTTACGGCTACTCAGCGATCTGTACGATCAGTACCGATGAAGTAGACGATTCCTGCTCGTCGGATATTCTCCGATTCGTGCAGGACAAAAACGATGTTCACAGACGAGTGGAGAAGTGGAGATGTCCCGATCCGACAGCTCCCCGGACCACCACACTTCGCGCACATCGAATGGACGCATCGCCTCGTCGCAGTCCTGGATCCCTTCACTGCCACCGCACTTCGTCTCCCGTCGACGCCTCTTGGACGAGCTCGACCAACTGTCGTCCAACCACGTGATCGCGGTGCGTGGTCCGGCAGGAACAGGCAAGACGTGTCTTCTGGCCGACTGGCTGCGTCGAGGCGCGAAGGTCGACCCGGCATGGATCGCCGCCGAAGCGTCTCTCAATGAGGGTGAGCGACTGTGGGCGGCGATCGGAACCGCGATCTTCGGTGACATGACCGCCGAGGACGCGGGACCCAATGTCCTTGCGGCCCGGATCAGAGCGTCTCAGCGCGTGTTGACCATCGTCATCGACGACGCGCATCGATTGGAACCACTGCTCGTCGCCGAGGTGGTGAGGTTCGCCCATCAGCTGCCGCGGTCCCGGGTCGTCATCATCAGCCAGTCTCTCGACGATTCTGCCCTCTCGGTCTTCACCTCCGTGACAGACGTCGGCCTCGTCGAGGCAGCAGATCTCACTTTCACCACCGAGGAGACCGACGCTCTCCTTGACTCTGTGTCCCCCGCCGGTGAACGAAGGCAGCGGCTCTGCGGCGCCGGACTCCACGACCTCACGGGCGGGCACCCGCTGCTCACTCGCTTGGTCATCTCGGAGCACTCGTCGACCGACGCGGATCAATCAATCGACCTCGGCGCGATCACGCTCGCGCTGCTCCCGGCCCAGGTGCGCCGGCTTGCGCTGACCGTTGCCATCGCTCAGCCTGTCGACGAGGCGATGATCGGTCAGCTGCTCCGCGAACCGGGCTCGCTGGAGGATCTCGAACAGTTCACGAGCATCGGCTTGGGCGGGTTCGACCGCTACGGCTTCTTCGCCTTCTCCGATTTCACTGCCGAGGCTCTTCGCACCCACGCAAGCAGCTTCCTCTCCGCGGAAGAGATCGCCGAGATCAGAACGCGGGCCGCCGAAACCCATTCGGAACGCTCCGTCCACCTCCATCGGGCGGCGCAGCTGTTCGTCGAGTCGGGACGATACTTCGACATGTGGCCGCACTGCATCGGCACCCTCCTCGACTCCCGGATCGACTTCTCCGCTTCTCGACCCCACACGTCCGCAATCACGGCAACAGCGGGAGCCAAGGGCGATTCCACGCCCCGATTCCCCGAGGACCGGATTGAGCGACTGCTCGCGCGAACGATGTACGCTCTCGTCCTCGGCTCTCATGGCCCCGATCCCTCAAGCGACCTCCTGACCACGGTTGACGACTGCCTCGCGGAGCTCGACGAACTCCTGCCCACCGCCGAAACGCTGACGTCGCCGCTGCTCGGCAGACATCCTGCCATCACACTCACACTCGTGCAGATGTTGCTGCTGAGGTCCGTGCGCCGCGATTCCGAAGCCGCCTCCGCAGCGAGGGCGGTCCTCACCGCTGTCGGCGCGGACGATGTCTCCACCATGGACGAGGTCACCGCGGCGTGGGCGTGCTACTGCTCGGCGGTCATGCTGTCCACGGTGGGCGACCACGACGGCGCCGAGGCGGCGATCGACATCATCGCCACAGGGCAGAGGGGCCGGCCGTTGGGCATCCGGCCACGGATCCATCTCGCCTTCGTCAATGCGATGCGCGGAGGGATCGACCGAACGAAGCGTCTGCTCGGTGACCCCGACCTCCTCTACCGCGCTGATGCCGAGGACAACACTCGCTCGCTGATCGCCCGGGCCGCCATCGCGGCCGAAGCCGAGGACCACGCCGAGGCGGTGCGGATCCTCGAGCCCGTCGCCGAGGTGATCGAGCGAGTGCGGGAATGGCCCTTCGTCCTCATCGTCCTCGGCCGCTCCTATACTGTGGCCGATCCGGTGACGGGAAGCGAGAAACTGAGGAGCCTGACCCGACGATTGCACAGGCAGACCGCCTCCCCGCCGATGTCGGGAGTACTCCGTGCCGTTCGAGCCGACCTGGAGCTGGCTGCGGGAAACATCGATGCAGCGCATCGCCTCACGGAAGACAGGAGGCCGACCGACTATGCACTGCGACTCTCGGCCGCGCGCATCGGTCTGCTCAGGCCCGGCGGGCACCACATCGCCGAACTCGAAGACCTCGTCGCGGACCCGGACATCTGGCCTCGCCTCCGCGCCCACGGACTGCTCCTTCTCGCCGTTCATCAGCTGCGCAGCGGGGATGCGGACCGAGCACGCGACTCGATGATCAGGGCCACAACGATCAGCAGTGGGCATCAGTTCACGCGCGTGCTCAACCTCGTCCCGCAGCGCGAACTCTCTGTCCTCGCTGAGATGGCCGGCAGCGAACTTCCGCCAGAGACCGGATCGTCGACTCAGTTCGACGAGATGCTCGCCACCGTGTCGCTCACGCGCCGGGAATCGGTGCTCATCAGGGCTTTAGCCTCGAAGAAGATCCTGCGCGAGATCGCGGCCGACGAGTTCGTCTCGGTGAATACGATCAAGTCCCAGTGCAGCACTCTCTACCGCAAACTCGACGTCGGGTCGCGAGCCGAGGCCGTCACCGAGGCACGACGACGCGGTCTGCTCTGAGCACTCGGATCACCTCGGCGTCGTGGTCGGACGGGATCATCCCGGAACCAGCACTTCCCTGCCTGGTGTGTTCAGTACAGTGACGGTATGCAGATGAAACCGGGAGCGGCGGGCTCGCGCTCCAAGATTGTGAGCTGGGCCATGTGGGACTGGGGATCGGCGGCTTTCAACGCCGTCATCATCACGTTCGTCTTCGCTCCGTATCTCACGAAGTCCGTTGCCGCCACCGAGGAGGCCGGGTCCTCGGCGCTCGGGTGGGCGATGGCCGCGGCCGGGTTCATCATCGCCGTGGTCGCTCCGGCCGCGGGCACTCGCGCTGATGCCGGTGGTCGCCACCGGCTGTGGCTGGGCGTGCACACGGGCGTCGTCGTGGCCAGCATGCTCGGGCTCTTCTTCGTCCGCGACTCCCCCGACTACCTGTGGCTGGGTCTGCTGCTTCTGGCTGTGGGCAGCGTGTTCTTCGAATTCGCCGAGGTGTCCTACAACGGCATCATGGTTCGCATCACGCGTCCCGACAACGTCGGCAAGGTCTCCGGATTCGGCTGGGGCATGGGCTACGTCGGCGGGCTCGTACTCCTCGTCCTCCTTCTCGTGCTCGTCATCCAGCCCGAGGTCGGCTTCCTCGGCGCCAGCGACGAGGAGGGTCTGCGGTTCCGCATCGTCGCCGTTCTGTCTGCCGTGTGGTTCGCGATCTTCGCGGTGCCCGTCCTCGTCTCCGCGCCAGGGGCCAAGGTCAAGGGCACCTCGGCGGGGCATCCGATCCGGGCCTTCATCGCCGACTATGCGGCTCTCGTGCGTCGCTTGGTGCGGATGTGGTCGTCGGAGCATCAGACGCTGCGGTTCTTCATCGCCTCGGCGGTCTTCCGCGACGGCCTGGCCGCGATCTTCTCCTTCGCCGGAGTCCTCGCGGCGGGCAGCTACGGTTTCTCCGCCTCCCAGATCATCATCCTCGGTGTGGCCGCGAACGTCGCCGCCGGCGCGGGCGCGATGATCGCCGGCTGGTTCGATGATCGGCTCGGCCCGAAGCCGGTGATCATCGCCGGGCTCGTCATCATCATCCTCGGAGGGCTGCCGATCCTCTTGAGCGCCGAGGCGACCGTGTTCTGGGTCTGCGCCCTCATCCTGAGCTTCTGCGTCGGTCCGGTCCAGGCGTCGAGCCGATCGTTCCTCGCTCGCATCACTCCGCCGGAATCCGCCGGAGAGAACTTCGGGCTCTATGCCACGACGGGACGGGCCGTGAGCTTCCTGGGCCCGGCGATGTTCGCCCTGGCGATCACGCTCTTCGGCTTCCAGCGGGCTGGGACGCTGGGCATCCTCATTGTTCTGGCGGTCGGCCTTGCGCTCATCATTCCCGTCCGACCCGACGCCCCGGCCCACTCCATGCAGGCCCGGTAGGAAAACTGAAGCTCTGCGGAGGGGCCGGGCGCTGACCGCACCAGCTCACTGCCGGGCGAGCAGACCGTCGATCTGGTTGATCGCTCCGGTCGAGCCTTCGATGACACCCATCTCCAGCACGGTGCGCAGCCCCTCGGCCGAGTCGAAGATCGATTCGTAGGTGGCACGAGTCCCGGCCTCGGTCGTCTCGAAGCGGTAGATGCAGCTGCTTCCGGGCATCGATTCGACGACGGTGAAGTCTTCATCGGCGAAGTAGTCGCGGAACTCCAGGCGCGTGGGACGGTCGACGGCGGTCAGTTCCCACAGTCCGCAGAACTTCTCGCCCTCCGGACTCGTCATGAAGTATGTGACTCTGCCGCCGGGTTCGAGCGCATGGTCGACGACCGTAGCCGGATACGTCGGTGGACCCCAGATCTGCTCGAGCTGGCGGGGATCGGCATAAACCTCCCACACCCGCTCGAGCGGCGCCGCGAACTCGGCGACGATCGTCAGGGTCAGTGTCTCTTCATTATGGAATGTGTCGATGACCGGCATGGCTGCTCCTTAAGCATTGCGGTGGTTAGACTCACGACCCGGCCTGTTCGTCCCCGGCCAGAAGGTCGTCGATCCTCTGCACTCGTTCGACCCACTGGTCTTCGAGTTCGGCGAGCATACTCCTGATACTGCGAAGCGGACCCACCTCTGCGTGAGCGATCTGCCGCTTGCCGACTCGGCGCTTCGTCACCAGTCCTGCACGTTCGAGGACTGCGACGTGCTTCTGCACTGCGGCGAAGCTCATGTCGTAGTCGGCGGCCAGATCGGACACCGAAAGCCCTTCTCCAGCGACTCGGCGCACGATATCGCGCCGAGTGCGGTCGGCCAATGCCTGGAACAGCGCATCCGCCTCATCGTCGAGAAGTCCTTTCACGCCATCAATCATACAACCGATTGGTTGTATGTGAATGGGTGCGAAGGAAGATTCCTGTCCGAACAGCCCCACCCGCCACACAAGTGAAGCACCCGCTACCCACAACCAGAACCGCAAGTCCGGTGCGGGAACCCGCACCGGGGCGCTACTTCCGTTGCCCGCCGCAGGCCCGCGCAATACGGTTCCACTATGACTACGATCCGCGCCATGACGGCCGACGCATTCCTCGCCAGCCTGCAGAGATTCGACGACGTCAGCTATCAGCAGACTCCCTACTGGGCAGAGGCTAGATTGGCCGATTGGCCCGAATACGAAGCGGTGGGGTGGTTCAACGACAGTCTTACGCCATTCGCTGTAGCGATCATTCGGTACCGTCGTATTCCCGGCACAACTAGACGCTTTGGGTTTATTCCTTATGGTCCAGTCACGGACTGGGGCCATGTCGACATCAGCAGCTTGTTGTCCGCGTTGCGCTCGTACTTGGAAGACAAGAACGTCATCGGGGTTCGCATGATTCCATATCTCGCCCTTCATCGCTGGGACAGCCGGACAGTCAGAACCGGCTTCCTTGATGATGCAGTCAACCGGTTCAGTGATCTCGCCCCCGACTACACCAATCCTGCAGCCATGCGCTTGCGGTCAATTCTGCGTGATTCCGGCTGGGTAGAAAAGAACATCCCCGAAGAAGAACAGATGGATCATGCTCAGCTGATATTCCGATTGGATCTCGGCGGTCGCACAGAGGAGGACGTGCTGGGCCGCATGCACAAGACGTGGCGCTACAACGCCAAGAAGGCCGGCCGAGAGGGTCTTGAAGTAGAGATGGTCTCCAACTCCGAGTCCAATCTCTATGAATTTCACCGCCTGTGGAGCGACACCGGAACGCGCAATGGCTTCACTACCCGCTCTCCCGAATTCCTCAGATCCATGTGGAACCACCTAGGACGAGGCCTGGCCTCCGGCTTCACCACTCACTTTGCTCGCCTTGACGGAAAAGCACTCGGCGCAAGCATTACTGCCCGTGTCACATCGACCGCGAGGTGCATTTACACTGCAACAGACACGAGCTTGCCCAAGGTGAAGCCTTCGAACGCCATTTATCTGTCGATTATTCGGCAGCTCATCGACGAAGGCGTGAAAACCTATGATCTCGGAGCAGTCCGAGACTGTCTCTGCCTAGACGACCAGGCGAGCGGGCTTGTGCGCTTCAAAGCCGAGACAGGCGCAGACGCCTACGAGTATGCAGGAGAATGGGAACTGCCTATTTCACCGTTGGCCTACGCTGCGTTCTCACGAGCCATTCCGGCCTACTCTGCTGTTCGAACACGCGCCAACGGGCTGATCGATTCGGCATCGCGTCTGCGGAGAAGAATTCCGGTAGCCGCTAACCGTTCTTAGCCAGTCTCCATCACTGGAAAAATCGAGGCTGAGACCAAACAGATGGCGGCGACTGCAACTTCCACCGGATGATCTTCGCCTGCTTTTTCTCACCCCATCACCACCGCCATTGACACCATCGGTTGAACGCGCGTTTAATATTAAACATGCGTTCAACCAATTCTGACTCTCGTCCTCGCCGGTCCCCGAACTCCTCGCCTGAGACGGCGGAGAAGATCCTGTCTGCCGCAGTGGCAGAATTCGCCAGGAACGGGTTCACAAAGACGACGATTCGGTCCATCGCCGCCGCCGCCGAGGTCTCCCCCGGCTTGGTCATCCACCATTTCGGGTCGAAGGATGGACTGCGCAGCGCGTGCGATGACCATGTCTTCGACCTCATCACGAGCGCCAAAGCACGCAACGCCGGCTACGCCGCGATGGCCGTGCAGATGATGTTCAGTGATCCGGAGTTGGCCACCGCTGTGGACTACCTCGTCAAGTCTCTGCTCGACCCCAGCGAGCACGGTCAGCGCTACTTCGACCACTACGTCGACCTCGTCGAGTCCTATATCACCGACGGCTTCGTCGGCTACACCTTCCGACAGAGCGAAGACTCTCGTGGACAGGCGGCGACCATCGCGGTCATGGCCCTGGCCCCCTCGCTCCTCGAACACCGCCTGCATTCGGTCTTCGGCACCGATGACACCACTTCAATGATGACCCGACTCGCCCCGCATCTGCTCGATCTCTACCTGCACGGTGCCCTCGAGTCCGTCCCCGAAGACTCTCAACCAGGAGATGAGGAAACATGAGTACATTGACCAGCGCCCGCCGCACCGACGACAGCCGAGCATCCGCCTCGGCGGCGATCTCTATGCGGGACGTCGTGAAATCATACGGACGCGTCCGCGCCCTCGACGGTCTCGACCTCGAGGTCGCACGCGGTGAGGTCCACGGCTTCCTCGGCCCCAACGGCGCCGGCAAGTCGACGACGATCCGGATTCTGCTCGGAATCCTGCGACACAACTCGGGTACGGTGCGCCTCCTCGGCGAGGATCCCTGGTCGAAAGCGGTGCACCTGCACCGCCGCCTGGCCTATGTTCCCGGCGATGTGGAGCTGTGGCCGGGGCTGACCGGCGGTGAGGCGATCGACCTGTTCGCCCGGTTGCGCGGAGGTGTGGACAGACGTCGTCGCGATGAGCTCATCGAACGCTTCGACCTCGACCCGCGGAAGAAGGGCCGGACCTATTCGAAGGGCAACCGGCAGAAGGTCGCGCTCATCTCCGCTCTGGCCTCGGACGTCGAACTGCTCCTCCTCGACGAGCCGACGGCCGGGCTCGACCCGCTCATGGAAGCGGTGTTCCAGGACTGCATCCACGAGGCGAAGGACGCAGGTCGCACGGTGCTGCTCTCCAGTCACATCCTCGCCCAGGTCGAGGCCCTGGCCGATCGAGTGTCGATCATCCGTTCGGGTCGCATCGTCGAGACGGGGACCCTGTCCGAGCTGCGGCACCTGTCGCGGACGACGATCACGGTCGGACTCGAACACGGTGTGCCCGCCCTGTCCGAGATGACCGGAGTCCACGACCTCGTCCGCGAAGGTTCGCGACTGCATTTCAGCGCCGATACGGCGCAGCTGCCCCGTATCATGCGGGCGCTCGGCGAGCATGATGTCGAATCGCTCACCGCCACCCCGCCGACCCTCGAACAGCTGCTGCTGCGCCATTACGGCAAGGAGGAGTGAGCCATGAATCTGCTGGCCGCGCACACGGACAACGGGGATCGTCCCGTCCACGGCGGTGGGGCGAAGGTGCCACGGCCCGGGCGCCATCATGGTGCACATGAACGCGAGCGGGGCGGCCGCCTCGGCGAGGGAAGCCTGGCGGGGCTGGGTCACCTGCTGAGGTTCATGCTGCGCCGGGACCGACTGTGGCTGCCGATCTGGGTGCTCGCCCTTTCCGCGCTCACCGCGTATTTCGCGAATGCGATCGCTGTGGTCATGGACTCGGATTCGCTGCAGGCGATGACGGTCTTCGCGAAGAATCCGGTGATGGCGCTCATCACGGGTCCGGGGTACGGACTCGATCAGGTCACGATCCCCCGGTTCATCGTCGGGATGTACGGGGTGTTCCTCATGATCGGATCGGCCCTGATGTCGATCCTCACCGTCTCTCGGCATACGCGCGCCGAGGAGCAGACCGGGCGGGCCGAACTCGTCCGCGCCGGGGTCACCGGTCGACACACTCAGCTCATCGCCGCCCTCGTGCTCACGGTGTTCATGAATGTCCTGCTCAGCGCGGGAATGGCGGCGGCGTTCGGTTTCTCGCAGGCCGAGCCTGAATCGTGGTCGGCGACGGTCCTGTTCGCTGTCGGGATCAGCGCGGTGGGATGCGTGTTCGCGGCGGTGGCCGCGGTCACCGTGCAGCTGAGCGCCTTCGCCAGGGCCGCCTCGTCGATGGCCGGTGCGGTGCTGGCGCTCGGCTTCGTCATCCGCGGCATCGGCGATATGTCGGCGGTGTCCAGGGGTTCGCTCGATTGGCTGTCCTGGCTCTCACCCTTCGGGTGGGCGCAGCAGACGGCACCGTTCACGCTCGACCGCTGGTGGCCGCTGCTGTACTCGGCCGGTCTGTTCGCGGCCCTTGTCGTCGTGGCCGTCGTGGTGCAGTCACGTCGTGACTTGGGCGCGGGGATCGTCTCCGAACGGCTGGGCCGGTCGCAGGCAGGACCGCTGCTGGCGACACCCCTCGGTCTGGCGCTGCGCCTGCAGGGCGCGAACCTCGCGTGGTGGTCGATCAGCATGCTGGTCATGGGCGTGGTGTTCGGTTCGTTCACCGGAGCGATGGACGAGGGCGCGGCGGGAATGCCGCCGGAGATTCTGGCGATCATGGGCGGACGGTCCGGAATCGTCGACGGCTACCTCGGCTATATGGCTCTGTACTTCGCGATCATCGTCGCCGCGTATGCGGTCATCGCCGCCGGTGGGCTGCGGTCTGAGGAATCCTCCTTCCACTCCGAACCGGTGCTCGCGACCGCGGTCTCCCGGAGCGGCTGGTTGGCTTCTTGGACCGCCGCGACGCTGGTCGGCGCCGGTTGGCTGATGGCCATGGCCGGTTTCGGCGAAGGGCTCGGTGCGGCGGTGTCGATGAATGATTGGTCCCTGCTGTGGCCGACGACCCTCGGACACCTCGCGCAGACGCCGTCGATCTGGGCCCTACTCGGCTTCGCCTATCTGCTCTACGGCTTCGCCCCGCGGCTGATGAGCCTGAGCTGGATCGTCTTCGGAGCGTCGGCGGTACTCGCGCTCTTCGGCGGGATGATGCAACTCGACGACGCGGTCCTCGACCTCTCCCTGTTCACCCATATCGGGCAGTATCCGGCTCAGGATCTCTCCGCCGAGGCGGTCCTGTGGTTCGTCGGGATCGCTGTGGTCCTCGTCGGGGTGGGGATGGTCGGGTTCCGGCGGCGGGACCTCGTCACGGCGTGAGGTACCCCAAGGACCGGGCCCGGCTGAGCACCTCGGCTCGGCTCGACACCCCGAATCTGCGGTAGAGCGCGGACAGCCGATTCTTCACGGTTCCGGTGACCTGATGCAGCTCATTCGCGATCTCGGCGACGGAGAGACCGCAGCCCAGGAGGTCGATGAGCTGAGCCTCGCCCGCGCTTAGCTGCGGCATCGTGGCAACGTCCACGGAGACCGATCCGATCGTGCGCAGACGGGCGATGAGAGCTGCGGGTGAGTCGAAGGAGTCCGAGAACTCGGCCGCAGCTTCGGCCCATGCGCGTGCGTCCGAGTTGAGATCGATGAGACGATCGCGATCGATCAGCGGCAGAAGTGCGAGCGGGAGCAGCGAACTCACCCACGTCGACAGGCTCACTGCCGTGGAGAAGTCGCTGCGTGCCGCATCTTCATCTCCGCTGCGCAGCTTGGCCGCTGCTCTGATGGCAGCGAGCTCGGCCCGACTGCGCGGACTCAATGAGTGGTGATAGAACCAGGTGTCTGCGCATGAGATCGCTTCGTCGTTTCGACCGGCGACGAGCTTCGAACGGACGTCGAGGACGATGCGGGCGTCACACGACGGAGAGAGTCGCTCGCGCTCGATCTCGGCCCACCGCAGCTGCCCCAGAGCGATGAAGACCGTGCTGCGTCCAAGTGCGATCAGGTCCTTCTCCGCTTCTGACAGGACACCGGCGTCGCGGAAACGCTCTGCGTCGTCGTTGACGAAGAGCAGACCGGATTCTGCTTCCACTGACAGGACTGCCGAGATACGGGCGATGAACGGCAGATAGACCCACAGCGTCCGCATCTCAGGGTAGGCGGAGAGTGCGTCGAACTCGGCGCCGGCCCGCTCAAGATCGAGTCGGTCCAGTGCCCGCAGCGCCGAGGCGATGCGCAGGGGCGGAGTCACCAGTTCATCGATGATGACAGTCGGCGGCGAATCCGAATGTGCGACTGCCGGTTCCACTTCGGAAGCCGCGCGCCTGATCCCCGACGGAGCATCGGACTCCGCCAGATGCGCATCCGCCCGCTCATGGTCACCACTGACCGCCGCGATGAGGGCAGTCCAGGCGATGATCGCCGGCAGAAGAAAGTCACCGTCTACGTGGCCGGCTCGGGCGGGGCCCTCGATCTCATTGAGCACGGACAGCGCCCGCCGAGGTTCAGCTGCGTGGTGAAGGGCGATTGCGGTGAGGAGACGCACGACGGACCGTGCACGTACGCTGCGCATCTTCGCTGCCGCGCGAATGCCCATTTCCGCGGCTTCGTCGTGACGACCGGCATCGGCCAGCCCGATCAGCTGCCGGACAGTGCCGATGACATCGACCGACTTCTCGCCCGGACGCGCTTCTTCCTCCGCTTCCACGTTCGGTTCAGAATCGCCGAGCTTCCCCGGCAGTCGTGACCTCAGCACTCCCGAGCCGGTATGTCTGACCACAGCAGTCCGAATCCGAGCCGGGGTGTCATCGGCGGCATCAGCAGTGATGTCTTCGGCGAGCGTCCCGAAGAACTCAAGGCCGGGTCGGCCAACGCGCGCCTTGACCGGCAGAACTCGAAGAACGGTGCAGGCGGTCCGGGGAGTGAGCAGGAACATCGGTATGCCCACCGCCTCGCACACCCGCAGCAGCTGGGACCAATGGCCGCCGTGCCTGGCCAGAAGCAGCACGTCGCCGAGGAGTTCCGGTTCGACCATGCCTGCGGATTCCATGTGCTCGATCAGCACCTCGAGAAGATCGGCCACCACAGGCGCTGCACCGACTTCGGCCCTGAGGTCGTGTCGCAGCTTGGCCGCGATGAGAGTCGGGACCTGCAGCAGCGTCCCCCGCGCCGAATCCTCAAAGCGAGTGAGGATCCCGCTGGAGAGGAGTCGGATCAGCACCCCTTCGGGATCGTGTATCCCGATCCCGCCGAGGAGATAGTCAGCCACAGCTGTCAGCGCCCGAACAGCGGTCGTCTCTGACACAGCGCTGAGTTGAGCGAGCACCGAAGCCGCCACAGTGTCACCGGAGCCCAACGCAAGAGACAGCCGCGGACAGAGCTCGACGACCCAGTCGGCGAAAACAGACGATTCGGGATCCACGGAGACCCCCGCGGCAGCAGCGGCGCGGAGGACCGCCTCGGCGAAACGAGCACGACCGGCACATTCGGTCCAGAGCCGGCGGCAGAGGTCGGTGTCGGCGGGACCGGCCCCTGAGGCTTCGAGTTCGACGATGAAGTCGCCCAGGCTGAGGCGAGGATCCTGCGGCTCACCCTCGGCGGTCGAACTCATGATCATCCATCCTTCCGCCCGGCGGATCAAGCCCGCGTCGTGTTCGTCGACGTACATCTCAACTCTCCGCTCCTGCCCAACCTGACCCGACTGCTCCATCAGCCCATCGACTGCGGCGCCTCTCGGACTACCAATGTGCCCGCTCGGCAGACGTCGATGTGCCGCTCCATACCTCTTCTGCGGTAGTCCGCCATGGAAATGCGGGTGCACGAACCGCTGGGGAGCACCCGTCCTGGTACGGTCGAAAACAGCGGAAGCCGATCGTGGACTGCCGCTTCACATTCGCTGTTCTCATATCTGCCCAGGACCGTCCGCCCAGGTTCGTCTGCCCAGGACGCTGGCCTCTGTCGCGGAGATGACCACGCACATGCCGAGGTCGGTCCAATCCCCGACAGCAGCGATTGCGAGCCCCGAAGCAGTGCCGAACGTCCGCAGCGAGGTGTGCCCATGTGGCTGCACCTGCTGCCTGGAGATGAGGAACAGAGAAGCATGGCTGATGCGCTGAAGCAACTGGTCGGACCGGGTGAGCCGACGACGCCTTCGTATGTCCTAGACCTCCCGGTCCTCGAAGAGCAGGTCGGTGGTTTTCGCCGTGCGCTCGACCGACACTGGCCGAACGCGATTCTGTCTTACTCGTTCAAAACCAATTCCCTGCCCTGGCTGCTCTCCTTCATGCACAGACGAAGGGTCTGGGCCGAAGTGGTCTCGGATTCCGAGTACGAATTGGCGCTGGCGGTCGGTTTCTCACCTGATCGGATCGTCTTCAATGGTCCGGTCAAGGGCCGTGATCGTCTCCGGCAGGCACTGCTCTGCGGGGCCGTGATCAATCTGGATTCGAAGCGGGAGGTCCGCTGGGCGGTCGAACTGGCGGCGGAAGAGCCGGACCGTGCGCTGCGTGCAGGATTGCGCGTGAACTGGGATCTTGATGCCCGCTGCCCCGGAGAGAACACGTTGGCAGGGGCCAGCAGCCGTTTCGGGTTCAACGCCGAGAACGGCGAGCTCGGTCAGGCGATCACCACATTGGAGTCCGCTGGAGTGCACGTCACGGGCCTCCATATGCATAGGAACTCGCGCACACAGAGCCTCGAGGTCTTCCGCACTGCAGCGGGGGTGGCCGCGGAGCTCATCACCTCTCATCAGCTTCGCCTCGATTGGATCGACATCGGCGGCGGGTTCTTCAACAGTCCCGGAGGGAGCCCGACTTTCAGTCAGTATGTGACTGCCATCCGAGAAGAACTCGATGGCACGATCGATGTCGAACAGACTCGACTGATCGTTGAGCCCGGAGGGTCGCTCATTGCCGTTCCCGTCGAATTCCACGCACGGGTGATCGATGTGAAGATGATCGGAGGCCAGCGCTTCGTCATCACCGATGCGAGCCGCACCGACATCGATCCGCAGTTCCGGCGCGAGAAGGATTTCGGACTCCGCCTTGAAACGGCATCGACGGAGTCCGTTCCTGAGCAGGTGATCTGCGGATTCACCTGCATGGAGAATGACCGGCTGACCGTCCTCAAAGACGCCCCGCTGCTGCGCGAAGGCGATCGGATCGTCTTCGAGCGGGTGGGCGCCTACACCATGTCCTATCAGTCGTCATTCATCGAGTTTCCGCCCGCGGTCTTCGTCCGTCACGGAGAGTCCTTGGAACAGGTCAGGAGAAAGGGCACCGCAGAAGACTGCTTGAGAGGAAACATCTGGTCAGAATCGGCTCAGCCGATCACCGCGAAGCCTTCAGGCCCGGCCGAGCACTATGAAGTCGTCTCCTCGAGCCGAGGTGAGTCCGGGTTCACACCGCAGGAGAGACGGATCATCGTCCCACCCGACCAACGTTCTGAGGAGGTCAGCGGGGACATCGGCTCCGGCGAGATGGCAGAACGGGTAGCCTCCTCCGAAACGCGGATTGACGTCGATGATGAGCGGCTCACCTTCGGCTGACTCTTTGAAATCGACGTCGATGGGACCGACCGGTGTGAGGACTCTGCCGAGAGCAGCCAGGGCGGCCGCGAATCGTTCAGCGGGCACTGTTGTGGCGACGTCTGTGTCTCCGTTCCGCATGTGATCCTTGCGGCGTGCCAGCACTCCGCGCAGCTCTCCGGTCCCGTGCAGCGAAAAGACTCCGTCGACACCGTATTCGCTGCCTGGCAGCTGTTCTTGGATGATCACTGCGTCGAGACCGGCCGAACTCGTTCTGCCGTCGGGGCTCTTCGCGGATTGCGCCGCCTCGCTGACAGCCGCGCGAAGAGTCTTCGCGGAGGCGAACCCCAAACCTGCCGAACCGCTGCCGAACCGATGCTTGACGACGAAGTCGCCGCTGGGGTTCACGCTGATCGCCTGCTCGGCTTCGCTGCCCAGCCACGTCGTGGGAGTCGGGATGGCGCAGTCACGGAGAGTCGCAGCCATGAGGCGCTTGTCGAGGACGATCTTCTGGGCAGCCGGGCCGAGGGAGGCCACCGTGCATCCGAGTTCCCGGAGATCATCGGCAAGACCACCCGCAAGAATCTGCAGTTCATAGTCATTGAGCGAGATGAAGAGGTCAGGAGACTCGCTTCGGGCCCACTCCAGCACTGCTCCGCGATACTCCGGTGAGTTGTAGGCGGGCAGGATCACGCCGCAGTCTGCTGCTGCCAACGTCGGTGCCGATGACCGATACTCCAGAGCGATCACCTCACCCCGAATGCCCTGCGAGACCAGAGCATCCTTGAACCAGCGCACATAGTGCGCACGATAGGCGGCGGAGGCGATGGCGATTGTGAGGGGCTCGGTGGCAGTCATGGGCAGTCTTTCATTCGCTGTGGATCGAAGTTCGCGAGAGCGAACACCGTGACGGTGTGCGCCGTCCCTGCGTTCCGAAGGACACGTAGGAGGGAAAGATCTGCACCGGGGAATAGAACGTGACCGCCCAGAGCAGAAGCAGTGCTGCGATCCGGGCGTACATGCGCACGATCCAGGTGTGGAATCCTGCCCAGACGATGTCTCCGACCCCGCCGAGCAACGAGGCGAAGAACACAAAGTACAGCAGGTCGCGCGGTCCCTGTGCCGCTCTCCGATAGCTGCGGACCGCCCACACATCGATGCGGTCAAGCATCAGAGCGAGCAGGGGGACCCCGATGACCAGTCCAAGTGCTCCGAAGTTCCACCACAGGTCGCCGTAGATGGAGGCGACGGTGGAGAACCCGGTTCCATAGAGTTCCGGGTCGGTGAGTGCCGCGAGTTCGTAGCCGATGGCTTCGGGTATCCAATGCGGGGCCAGGTCGTCGGGCAGTGCCGATCGCAGCGGAGAAAGAAGAGAAGCACCGAGGGTGGGCAGGCGTCCCAGTTCGGAGTCATGGATCAACGAGCCGAAGTTGCCGATGGCCACGAACATGGATGACAGTCCGGTGTCGTTGCCGTAGTCTCCGCTCAAGGACACCTCGTATTCTTTCCTCCAGGCCCCCAACCCCGCCAAGAGGATGGGCGCGAGGATGACACCCACGGTCTTCATCCAGCGCCGTCCGCAGCGGAGGAAGAAGACATAGGCGAGGGCCAAGATGAGAGCGATCGCGCGCAGTCTGCCCGTACCGGAGATGATCAGCGTCGGGTAGGTCACGAGTGCGCCGAGGACGAGGACGATGTTCCACACACTCTGCAGTCCCTTCGAGCTCAGCAGCGTCGCGACACAGATGAGCAGGATGGCTGAGAACCCGACCCCGTCGAGCACGAGCTCGAGGCGGTCACCGAGGACCGCAGCGATGGTGAGTACGACGGCTCCGGCGCCCTGCGCCCACTGCACAGTTCGCAGCGGCAGCACCACCGGCTCTGGGCGTCCTGTCGAGTCTGATCGCAGGCACAGCGCTCCGATGCCGATCTGAGTGAGAGTGCTGGCGAACAGTGCCGCATTGAGGTAGACCTCAGGGCGGGCTCCTTCGATGAAGTAGGGGTCGGGGATGACGAGCAGCCCGCTGATCCCGACGATGGCGGCACTGGAGGCCATGAAGTAGCCGGGCATCGTGATGCGGTCACGGCCCAGGAGCACGAACAGCGTCATTCCATGGACGAACGAGACGATCGACATCACTTCGCTGGAGACGTTCACGACTGAGGTGTCTGTCGAGAACCACAGACGAGCAACGATGACGACGAAGAGGCAGGAAGCCGTGAAGACGATGATGAAGAGCGGAGAATGGACGGGCGGATCCGAGTCGGCGGGGCGATCGGCCGACAGCTTCCTCTCCACCAGTGTCAGGGACATGACCATCCACCTCCTGCCGCTCTCTCTGCTGTACGGAAAGCCAGGTGCTCAGCCATCGCCGGCAGCCCACAGCCCGTGCGATGCCGAATGTCGACTCCGGTTGCGCCCCGGCAGACTCTCCGTCCGTTCGTCCACAGCTGCGCGAACATCCGGTTCGACGGCTGACGCGACTGCACGCGGTTCCGATGCGCGCGCTCGACGGCGCAGACGACGTCGTGGCGCTGCAGTTTCAACATTCTGCGGGGCCTGTGCGGCATAGGCGTCTCTGTAGATCTGCGAATAGGTCGTGCTGTCGGTCTTCGGCATTCCGTTGAGCACCACGCCGAGGAGGCGCCGATCGACGAGCTGCAGCTTCCGCAGTGCCTGCGACATCTGCGTCCGGCGGACGGTTCCGCTGCCGGCAACGAAGATCGTCCCGGATACCCGCCGGGCGAGCGCGGCAGCGTCTGTGGCCGCCAGCAGCGGAGCTGAGTCGAGAATGACGACGTCATACCGGGCTGCGGCTTCGGCGAGGAAGGCCGTCATCTGGTCGCTGTCGAGGAGTTCAGCGGGATTGGGCGGAACCCGACCGCTGGCCAGGACAGTGAGGTTCGGCAATTCCACGGGCTGAACCACATTGTCCAGATCGGAATCGCCGATGAGCACCGTCGACAGTCCTGCTCCTCCTTCGAGCCCCAGATAGCTGTGCAGTGAGGGGTCCCGCAGGTCGGCGTCGACGAGAAGGACATTGCAACCGGCACGAGCGAGCGCAGCAGCGAGATTGATGGACGTCACCGACTTCCCCTCTCCTTTCACCGATGAGGTCACGAGCAGTGAGCGACTCGTCTCGCCCAATTCCAAGAAACGCAGATTGGAACGCAGTTCCCGATAGGCCTCGGACTGATCATCTTCAGTTCCGTACTGCGAAACGAGGGTGTGGTCGTCTCCTGCCGTCATCCGGGCCACGGTGCCGATGACCGCCGCATCGGTCAGAGCCTCGACATCGCTGCTCTTGCGGACCCTGTTGTCGAGGAGATCTCGCAGCACGGCAGCGAGGAGTCCGGCCAGCAGTGCTGCGAGCAGACCGAGAACGAAGTTCTGCGCCAGGTTCGGTGACGCCGGAGAGCTCGGAGCGGTGGCGGGGGTGACGACCGTGAGTTGGACGGTTGCCGGCCCACTCGCCGTTTCGAGCTCCGCCACCTGCGACCGGAGACTCGCAGCCACTGCGTTCGCCAGTTCAGCCGAGGATCGGGCGTCGCCGGCCTGAGCCGTGATCGAGATGAGAAGGGTGTCTTCTGGAACCGTGGCCGAGACTCGTTTCGCGAGTTCTCCGGCATCGCTGGTCAGTCCGAGCGAGTCGATTGCCGGATCGAGGACGATCGGGGTGGTCACCAGGTCGGCGTAGGTGGAGATCTGCTGGCGCGCATAATCGGCGGCAGTGGAACGGTCCGCCACAGAGGTTCCGGGGTCCGTGCGCACGAAGACGTTCGCCGATGCCTCGTAGGTCAGCGGCTGCAGTGCAGTCACCCCACCGACGGCGGCCAATACGAGGACAACCGTCGACAATGCGGCGACCCATCGCTCGCGGAGAATTGTGAGATAACGCTGAACGCTCATGATCGGCCTTTTCCATTGGAGGGATTCTGATGGTTGTCTGTCGGGTTCCCCGCTCTGCTCCGGTGGAGCATGCCGGGGTGTGCGGGTTCAGTCGGCATCGAGGACCACCTCACCCAGTCGTTCATAGGTCACGGCACGGTCGAACCGTTCTTCGGCCATGCGGCGGGACCCGCGTCCGCGTTCGGCCAGCTTCCTGTCGGTCGCCATCTCCACCAGGGCCTGGGACATGGATTCGACGCTCGGATCACAGCTGATGCCGGCACCGTAGTCCTCGAGGAGGTCGCGGTACTCTTCGCATTCCTGAGAGTTGACCACGGGCAGGCCTGCCGCCGCGTAGTCACCGATCTTGTTGGTAATGGACTGTGCGGCTCCGGCGACGATGGGATTCATCGCAATATCGCAGCCGCGCAGGCGAGCAGCCATCTCCGGGAATTCGAGTCGTCCGTAGAAGATGACTTCGTCCGGCAGATCGGCCAGTTCGCGCCTCCAGCGGCTTTCGAACGGCCCGGTGCCCATGACGTGCAGCCGCATGCGGATGCCATCGTGGTTCAGCTTGCGGACAGCACCGAAGACGGTGGGCAGATCATAGCTGTGGCCCAGGGTCCCGATATAGGCGAGTTCGACGTAGCCGTCGTCGCTCGGTCGCTCTGCGGTGAATCGGTCGAAGCGGCTGAGATCCGTTCCCAGGTAGACGGTGCTCACTGCTGAATCGTCACCGCGTGCATCGGCGACTCGGCTCGAATAGGTTTCGGAGACGGTGATCACTGCGTCGGCGCCCCGGTAGATCCGTTCGGCCGTTCGGCGCAGCGGCGCGAACAGAGGACGACCGGCCCACTGCGGTCTGAGCACCATTTCGAAGGCCTCTGGCCACAGGTCCTGGACATCGATGACGAATCGCACTCCGTGCCGCTCGGCGTAGTCGGCAGCGACCTGCGCGACCTCGAGAGAGGGGACGGCACAGTAGAGAACATCAGGGACTCTGCGCTGTTGCAGATACTCGTCGAGTCTCTTGGCCAGCACACGATGACTGCGCAGACGTCCGATGGAGACATTGCCTCGGTAGTCCGGTTCAGCCAGATACGTCGTCAGATACTGCGGGTTCCGGACGAGAGTGAGGTCCCGCTGCGACTTCGACAGGTGATGGAAGGACGAGGTGACGAGTTCCACCCGCGCTCCACGCCGTGCGAGTATGCTCGCCAAGGCGTCGAAACGGTCATTGGGGTGGCTTCCACCGCCGGTGAAATGAGCGATCATCAGGATGTCCATGGGTTCACTTCCTCGTTTCGTCTGTGAATCGGTCGGTCGTATCCTGGGCAGACTCCTCGGTCGCCGTCATCAGCGCGGGCGTCTCCGCGTCGCCCACCCCACCGACCGGCTCGCATGCCGGTGGTGGTGTTCGCCTCGTTCCCTCACTTCTGCTGCGCAACACCCTGGCAAGGGAGATCGCACCGGCCGCAGCGCAGACGCTGTAGCCGATGATCGATCCGTAGGCCGCGCCGAGCATCCCGAAGGGCGGAATCAGAGTGAGATAGGCCAACAGCGAGGCTGCGGTGCCGATGATCTCGACGATCGACACGGTTCCCGGCGCGTCGGCGGCGATGAGCAGTCCCTGTTGGACACGGGTGAGGCCGAATACGATGGCAGACACTGCGAGGGGAATGATCACCGTGGTCGCCGGAAGGTAGGACTCCGGAAGGACGAAGAGGATCATGGCCCAGGCTGCGGCCCCGAGCAGCCCAGCGGAGACGGCGAGCAGGAGGAGGCTGCCGCCGATGAGCCTGACGACGGGGAGCGGACGCGATGAGAACGACATCGACCAGCTGCGCAGGGAGGCATCCACCCACTGCTGCACCGGCCAGGTGGCCATCTCCAGGACAGTGGCCACGGTGACGTAGAGGCCCAGCGCCGCCGAACTGCTCAGCATGGGCAGCAGCAGTCGGTCCGAGCGGAGCATTGCAGTGTTGCTGAAATCCGAGGGCAGCAGGACCAAGCCGCGGCGGCGCAGCCCCCGCCTCTCCTCCCGCGACGGGGCCGCAGGCTTCCACGACTTGGGCACGAGAAACAGCAGCGCCACGGCCGGCAGCGCCGAGACGGCGTAGGCCCACATCCACAGCACCGGATCGTCCACGTCGAAGAGCACCAGCAGCATGGCACCGATGACGATGATGACCTGGGTGGCGACCGCATTGATCGTGAACCATTTCCATTCACGGCTGCAGACATAGGCGACGCGCAGCGCCCGCACCAGGGAATTCAGTGCGACATAGCCGGCGATCGCAATGACGCCCAGCCACAGCCAGTCGGCGCTGAATGGCGAGAACACGGCGGCAAGGACCACGACCGGCAGGATGCAGAGAGTTCCTGGTGTCACCATTCTGGAGAAGACTCGGTACTCGGTGCCGAATCCGCCGGAGCGTGCTGCGATGAAGGGGCGTTCGAGGCCCATGATCGCGAAGACAGAAAGAAAGTACGCAAGCTGAAGTGCGAATGCGAGATCACCGCGCCCGGCGGGGCTGAGCACGAAAGCGGCCAACAGGTTCACGGCCACGGCGCCGCCTGCGGCCAACACCTGCGAGGCGACCAGCACCGCCGCGGCGAGCTTGGCACCGCCGAATCGGTCACGTACGTTCATCGCCGGGGTCCTTCTCTCCCGTGAACGTCGGCATCGTATCGAATCCGCCCTTGTTGATGCCCTGTCTGGCCAGCACGGCCTGCACCGTCTGCAGCAGAATGTGCAGGTCGAGACGCAGGCACCGGCGGTCGACGTACTCCACATCGAGGCGGAACTTGTCATCCCAGTCGAGTTCGTTGCGGCCTCGCACCTGTGCCAGACCGGTGATTCCCGGCAGAGTCTCGTGCCGTCGCGATTGCTCCGGCGTATAGCGCTCGAGGTATTCGACCCGCAGCGGCCGCGGTCCGACGAGGCTCATGTCACCCCGGAGGACGTTCCACAGCGAGGGCAGCTCGTCGAGACTCGTTGCCCGCAGAAACCGTCCGAGCGGGGTCAGGCGCTGGCCGTCGGTGACATGTCTGTCGTCGGGATGGAGCATGGTCCGGAACTTGAGGATCTCGAAGACCTCCTCCCCTCGCCCCGGACGAGGCTGGCGAAAGATCACCGGACGGCCGTGCACGGCGAGGACGACCACAGCGACTCCCGCTTGCACCGGCGCCGTCACAATGATTCCGAGCGCGCTGGCACAGACATCGATCGTCCGCTTCACCGTGTCATACGGCCGCCTCCGGCCTACCACGGTCGGGTGACCGCGTCGCCGACGCGTCGTCTTCGGATCGAACTCGCCCATCATTCTCCCTCCCCGAGGTTGAGCGCCCTCTGGAACAGAGCTGCGACCCCTTCCACCGCGGGAGCGAGCTGGAGCGCCGCGCGGGCGTAGGTGTCACGATCGCAGCCGTAAGGATCGATGACATCGTCGACAGTGACCTGTTTCGGGGACCGGCGTCGGCTCCGTCGCCGTGCGGCTGCACCGACGGCAGCGCGCAGGCGCGCGGCCCGGTCTGCTGAAGGCCCGCCGCCTTCGCTGATGATGTCGGCGTCGCGGGTCACCGCGGCCAGGCCGGCGAGCTCACGGATCGTGAAGGTTCTGCGGACGATCCGCGGATTGAGTTCGACCACTTCCCGCCTGTGGTCCCGTGTCATCACGAGGACGAGGTCGGCATCGCCGAGAGCCTGCTCGCTCACCTGCTTCGTGCGACGGGTACGGATCTCCTCGACGCCCATGTATCCGGCGATCTCTCGCACCTCCTCCGGAATCAGCCACCCCGAGGCGGCCCGTGTCCCGGCCGAACGCAGACGGATCTCGGATACATCGGCGAACCTCTGAGCGAGCGCCAGCTCTGCGATGCGCGACCGACAGATGTTGCCGGTGCAGACAGCGAGCACATGGAACGTCTGAGGTGTCACTGCTCCTCCGTACACTGCGTCGTCACCGTTGCGTCGGCAGCGACCGCCGACAGCGGACCCACTTCGGACTTGCCCATGAACGTGTCCTTTCACACTGCGGAACCATTGCGCGCAGGACTGCTGTCGATGATTGGGACCGACGACACCGGCGAGCTCTCAAAGACTCTTCTGCACCGTTCTGACCGGCTCGGAGAGCTCGGCGTTTCGGGGTTCACGCTACCGGCGCGGAAGGAGGTCGGACCGGGGCTCCACATGAGCCTGCGGTGACCCGCAGTGACCCTGCGGTGACCCGCTCGAACGGGTCTGGAGTAGAGCGAATCCTGGTTCGTCGCCTCAGGGGCGGATAAGCTTCTGAGTACCCGGCCGATGACGGCCGTTCACAGATGTCAGCCATCTTCGTGCCGAGGAGGCATACGCCCAGAGCCCGCACTGCGCTCAGTGACTGCAGGAGGACCAATTGACGTCGAAACCCGCCACCGTGGTGATCGGTTCAGCCGGTCGACGCCTGTATCTCATCGATTGGTTCCGGCAGGCCTTCGACACACTCGAGATCGACGGTCGAGTGGTCGTGACCGAGAACGACGAGACGAGTTCGTCCGCGACTTATGGGGACATCGGCATCATCATGCCGAAGTACTCGGACCCTGCTTATGAGACCGCCCTGTCGGACCTCATCGCCGACCTCGAACCGCAGCTGTTCATCTCCGTCAACGACTATGAGCTCCTTCACCTTCATGTGAATACGGACCTCGCGGACCGGATGCGACAGTCGCGAGTGCTCGTCCCCGGTGTGTCCGCCGAATGGCAGCGCGGCTGCGTCGACAAGTTGCGGATGGCACAGATGCTCTCCGCGATCGGCGTGCACACTGCGCCGACGTTCGCCGGCGGAGACGGTGCAGGACTGTCGGCACTTGCAGCGGATACCGATGACGTCGTCGTCAAACACCGGTTCGGCAGCGGTTCGTCAGGTCTCGCAATCGTGCCCGCTGGTCGGGTAGAAGAAGCTGTGGCCGAATCGCTGCTCTCCGCACCTGCGCAATCGGGCGGTGAGCCGACTGCCGACGATGTGGTGGTCCAGCCCAAACTCTCCGGCTCCGAACACGGTGTCGATATCGTCGGTGCACTTCATGCCCCCGGTGACCTCGCCGCGGTCCTTGCCCGACGCAAGCTGCGGATGAGAGCGGGCGAGACGGATAAAGCGGTGACGGTGGATCCTGCCCCGTTCGTCGCGAATTCTGCTCTCATCGCGGAAGCGGCCGGGCTCACCGGACTCATCGACGTCGACATGTTCCTCGACGAGGAGGGCAGTGCCACGGTCATCGACATCAACCCTCGCTTCGGAGGCGGCTATCCGTTCGTCCACCTCGCCGGCGCCGATGTTCCGCTCTACTATCTGGCTCAGGCCATGGGCAGAGACGACGGCCACGAGTGGAGTCGCTATGATCCCGGCGTCGTCTCGGCGAAATACGAAAGCATTCGAGTCGCGGGAAGGATACCGGTGACTCCTACCAGTTCAGTTGAGTGATCGGGGCCTGAACAGACTCTCTGGATCGGGCATCTCGTTGATGAAGTGCTGCCTCTTCCCATATCCGACGACGAGTTCTGCTGAGTCGTAAGAGAAATCGCAGCTCACGATGTCGCCGATGCTTCCGTTCAGCAGAGCGCGCAGGCGCGTTTCGAGCTCGGCCGACTGTGGCGCGTTGAGCACCCATGTGAACTTGCCGAAATCATTCTGACGCAGCTGGAACTGCTGAATGTCCTTCATTCGATCGACCGGTTCGAGGATCTCCATGTAGAGCAACCGCCGTGGCGCTTCTTTGGTACCACCGATGGGGAAATCGCGTTTCCGACCCCGGAGTTCCTGCAGGACGCCCGGTACTGTTCGGCCTGTTTTGTCGACGGCGAACCGTCCGAGGTCCCCCGTGTCATACCGGAGGTAAGGCGACGCCCGATTGTACAAGTCTGTGACAACAATTCTTCCGAGGGCACCAGGTGGGGCCGGGCAGTCGCTCTCCAGCTCCAAGATCTCGAAATGGAACGCCGATGTGTTGAGTGTGTATCGGGACAGACCGCCGTCGGAGATCCCGAAGAGTCCGTTCTCGGTGTTCGAATAGCGCATAAACAGTTTGACACCGGCCTGAGACCGCACAAGCCGGTCCAGTGACTCGGTAGCTGGTTCGCCGATGCCGAGTACGGCGCCGATGACTCCCTTGTCGAACTCGATATCGAACTCTCGGAACCCTTCGAACAGGCTGTCGAGGTAAGAACACGGTGCGACGATGATAGTGCCTCGTCGATTCCTCAGCCACCGGGCAATCGACCTGATGCTTCGCTCATCATTCTCACCCGTATACATTCGTTTGCCCTGCAGCAGAAAGGCACATTTGAGGCGGCGTGACACATCGAGCCACGACGTACCATGGATCACCGCGGCAAAGGGGTCGGCACCCATGAACTTGTGAATTGCCACCATCTCTGACCGATGGCGGGCGATCCGATCTCTGTCAAAATACGACCGGTAGCGGATGCCGCACGTGCCCGAGGAGAACCTCACCGTCAGCGTCTCAGGGCTCACCCGCTCATCGAAGAACTGCGAACGATCCGCCACCATCATCGGCTTCGTGACCACCGGCAGCGATTCGAAACCCTCACCCTTCAAGTTCTGATAGAAGGGCACATGAGTGCGAGCATGGTGCGCGATCTGTTCCAATGCGGCAGAGGAAGAGCGGGATGCGGGGTTGCTCAGAGTCGAAAAGACCTCTTCGACGACTGACGGTGAGACTCCGTTCGGCAGCATCTGAGCCGTGAATCGGCGGGCTGTGGACAACATGAGGTTTCCCTTCTCCTCTTTCGAGTATCTGTGGGTGCGTTGGCGCGCTGAGGACTTCGAGTCTGGGACCGTCTGCCACTGGACTGGGTCACGGTGCAGCTCCAGCAACGGCTGCGCCTCGAAGCTCGAAGTACGCAGCCATGGCGGCAATGACTTGGTCGATGTCGGCATCGGTCATCTTCGATCCGCTCGGGAGGTTGAGGCCGGTGGAGAAAATGCGTTCGGAGACCTCTCCGCCGTACATCGGAACCTCTGCGAAGACCGGCTGCAAGTGCATCGGCTTCCACAGCGGGCGGGTCTCGATATCGTGTTCGGCCAGCCAAGCTCCCAGTTCGGTCGCTCTGAATCCGGCCCGACGCTCGTCCACGAGGATCGCAGTCAGCCAGGCATTGTCGCAGTGGTCGTTGTCGTTGCCGAACACAGAAACCCCCTGCACCGAGGCGATTGTGCCGCTGTAGCGTCGACGGACTTCCCGTCGGCGATCGACCATCGCGTCGAGCCGGGTCAGCTGCGCCCGTCCGAGAGCAGCGAGCAGATTGCTCAGCCGATAGTTGAACCCGATCTCCCGGTGTTCGTAGTGAGCCACCGGCTCCCGGGCCTGGGTCGACAGGAAACGGGCGTATTCTGCCAAGCGGCAATCGTCGGTGAGCAGTGCTCCACCACCCGAGGTGGTCATGATCTTGTTGCCGTTGAATGACACGACCGCGGCGTCACCGAAGCTGCCGCAGGCGGCAGTTCCGTAGCGGGATCCCAGTGATTCGGCGGCGTCGACGAGGACGGGGACGTCGAATTCGGCCGCGATCGGCAAGATCCGGTCGTAGTCGGCAGGCCGTCCAAGCAGGTCGACCGGGACGATTGCCGCCGGCTTCCTCCTCCCTCGGATCGAGTTCTTCAGAGCCCGGTGCAGCTGTGCCGGATCCATGTTTCCGTCTGCGGAGCAGTCGACGAATACAGGTTCGGCTCCGCAATAGGTGATGGCGTTCGCCGTTGCGGCGAATGTCATCGTCGACGTGACCACCAGGTCTCCCGGCTGCACTCCGAGACCGAGAAGACCGAGGTGGAGAGCCGCCGTTCCGGATGAGAGCCCAACCGCATGAGCGACTCCGACTTCAGCCGCAAGCTCGGTCTCGAACGCTTCGAGGTCGGGACCGACAGGTGCTATCCAGCCGCTGCGAAACGCGCGCAACAGGAATTCCTCTTCGAGCTCCCCGACGTCGGGGCCCGACAGCAGGATCCGACTGACAGCTGGAACAGGCTGAGGCTCCACTGCGGTCGGCGGCTTCGTCGGTGCCGCGTCCGAGATCGTCATGACCTGACCTCGTCCGTGACCAATCTGGCCGGTTCCGGCAGGAGGGCGGAACCGCCGACGGGTTCTCGGTGACTCGCTCGACGGCCGAGTTTCGGTTGAGGACGGCAGTTCCGATTGCAGAAATCGTCGATGACGCTCCGCTCAGCCATGACGATGGGCAGATCGGCAGGAGCGAGCTCCGGCGCTTCGACCCGACTGATCTTGTCATGGATGCGGATGACGGTGCCTTCGTAGTCGCCGAAGAGCTCCTCGTCGAGCTTCTCGCCTTCGCGCAGCCCGGTATAGACGATCTCGGTGTTCTGATTCGACATTGCGACCAGGCTCCGCGCGATGTCGACGATGCGCACCGGTTCGCCCATGTCGAGAACCATGACGTAGCCGTCTTCGCCGATCGTCGCCGCCTGCAGCACCAGCTGGCAGGCCTCCGGGATCGTCATGAAGAAGCGTCTGACCTCCGGATCGGTCACAGTGATCGGACCTCCCTGTCTGATCTGCTCCTGGAAAGACAGCAGCACAGATCCGCGTGAACCGAGGACATTCCCGAAGCGGACCGAGAGGTAGGTGCCCGGCGACTTCGCTGCGAAGCCGCTGACCAGTCGTTCGGCGATCCGCTTGCTCCGCCCGAGTTCACTCGTCGGCGCGGCGGCCTTGTCCGTCGAGATGTTGACGAAGGTTTCGACTCCCACCGCGTGAGCGGCTTCAAGGACATTGAGGGTGCCATGGACGTTCGTCTTCCAAGCCTCCTCAGGGAACCGCTGCAGCATCGGCAGATGTTTGAGCGCCGCGGCATGGAAGACGATCTGCGGCTTCGCCTCGGCGAAGATATGGTCAAGGGCGCTCCGGTCGCGGATGTCGGCGAGCACCGTATTCGGCGACATCAGCAACGCCGAACCATAGAGCGTGAGTTCGACTCCATGCAGCGCGGTCTCATCCCGATCGAGCATGACGAGGCTCTCGGGATGGAGAGCGAACAGCTGCCGGCAGAGTTCGCTGCCGATCGATCCCCCTGCTCCGGTGACGAGCACGCGTTTGCCGGCCACCTTCTCGGCGATCTCTGCCAGATCGGTGTGCACCGGGGCACGGCCGATGAGGTCCTCGACCTTGATATCGCGGATATCGCCGAGCTCGACCTTCCGAGTGACCATCTCTGCCAGCGGAGGAATCGTCCTCAGCCATTTTCCTGTCGGCTGCAGACGATCACGGCAGGTCTGCAGGAACTCCGCTTCGGAATCGGCGATTGCGACGATGACTCCGGAGACATTGAGCCATCCGGCCACCTCGGCGATGTCCTCACTCGTCCCACGGACACGAACCCCATGGATGCTCAAGTGGCGTTTGTGCGGGTCATCATCGATGAGCCCGACGGGAAGATAGGCGCCGTCAGGGCCGGAGAGCATCTGCCGAATGAGGGACTCGGCAGCGGCACCGGCACCGACGACGAGCACTCGCTCACCCTGCAGCGGGCGCGTTGCGATCTGGTGGGACCAGCGGACGAGGTAGCGGCTGCCGGTCATGAAGATGACGGCGGAGAACACGGTGAGCAGAACGAACGGAGAATCCCCCAGGGTGACAGCCATCAGACCGCACGTGATGATCAGAGCGATGACGGCGATGCCGCCGTATTCGGCGAAGCTGCCGTAGTGGTAGCGGCTGCGGTAGAGACCGATGAGCAGGCCGAGGAGCAGCTGCAGAATCACCGCGGCCGCGGCTGCGGATGCGAGTTCGACTGCGCCGACGGCACCTGTGCCCATGACGGCCGATGCGAGCAGTCCGGCAAGAGCCCATGCCGCGATGTCGAAGACCAGCTGGAACCTGGTCTTGCCCCTCCAGATCCGCGTTGCCAGCCGCGCCGCCCATCTCGCACCGGAGGTCACCGGGGCCGGCGGGGCCGCACTCACAGCGCCCGTCCGAGTGAGTGGATTCGGATGTTCCGACACAGTCATCGTGATCTCCCATGCTCGACTGATCCGGCCCAGTCGTTGTGGCTGCCGGGCATCGTCGGTGAGAGCCGACGATGCAGCGATTCCGACTTCGGAATGCGTCGACTTCACGCTATGGGGGTTCGGTGGCTGCTCCGCCACTTGCGGCGGAGGGACTGCGGTCATCCGCGGGGTCCGTGCGGAATGCCGCGCAGAGGATTCCTCCCCCGCCTGTGCTCAGACGGCGGCAAGGCGCGGGTTGCCCGCCAAACGGGACACGAGTTCGGTTCGCGAACCGACGTCGAGCTTGCGATAGACAGCGGTGAGCCGGAGTTCGACGGTGCGCAGCGAGACGAAGATCCGTTCGGAGATCTCCCGGTTCTTCAGTCCGGCACGGACCAGCTCGACGACCTTGAGCTCCTCATCGCTGAGTTCGCCGAGGCGCGGCAGCTCTGGCCTTGCCGGCGCCTGAGGCTCTTCGACGATCTGCCCGGTGCGGAGGTGTTCGGCGAGTCGACCAGCCCCGACTTCGCGAAGCAGTGCCGCAGCAGCGAGCCGCTGTTCGCGGGCCCTCAGCGTCGAGCCGTTGTCGGTGAGCCTCGCTGCGAAAGCAGCATGAGTGACTGCCTTCTCGAAGACGAATTCGGAAGTGCTGGCCTGTCGCAGTGCTCGCCCGAACAGATCGGCGGCAGCATCTCCGGCAGCCAAGAGGGCTTCGCTCCGACCAACGACGAGTTCGGTCCACCGAGAAGGGCACGTCTTCGCACGCTCGCGCAGCTTCTGCAGCAGAAGCGTCGCATGTTCCCGCCTGCCCGCACCCACCAACGCCTCGATGAGGTCGCCTTCGAAACGACGCACGTTCGGATTGGTCACAGCTGCGGAGAGCTGTTCGCAGCGCCGCAGGTGTCCGACGGCTTCGGCCGGACAGTCGGTGCGCAGCAGGTATCTGCCTTCAAGCGCATTGAGTTCGGCCAGCAGGCGGTGGTTGTTCGTCGCCGAGGCCAGGGCCGCGGTCTGGTCTTCGACCGGCCCCGCTTCTCCGACGCGTCCGGTCAGCAGCAGCTTCCAGGCGTGCAGCAGCAGAGTCCGGTCCCGACGGATGACAGCGAGTCCTCTGCTCTTGTCGGCGGCCGCCTCCGCGATGATCCTGTCGATGATGTCGACGGCTTGGCTGACGTGGCCGAGGCGCACTTCCAGTTCTGCACGGACGCAGTCCACCTGTCGCTTCCAGACTCGGTTCGCAGCGCTCGTCTCGCCGATGTGGTCGAGCACAGCCGTGGCGGCCTCATAGTGTTCGGTGAGCATCAGCCCGGTGGCGACGGCGAGTCCGAAGCTCGGTCTGATCGAATCCTGGTGTTCCTGCAGGCTCGCGAATCCGGCGAGTGCCGATCCGTCTTCCCCGCTGTTGCTGTCGAGGAGTATGCGAACCGCCTGTGCAAGCTGCTGCTCGCCTGCGCGAAAGTGCTCGCCGGTGGCTTCGGCGAGCGCCAAAAGCTCCTGCGCTCGAGGGAATTCGCCTCGTTCACAGTGGCAGAGTGCGAGAGTCAGCTGCAGGCACGCCACTTCGGCGGGCGCCTGCTCCGCTTCGTCCCTGCTCCAGGACGTGAACAGTGAGGACGGCAGTGTCTGCGTCTCAAGAAAGACATTGCGGACTTCGAGAGCCCGAGCGCGGACGACGACCGCTGCTCGGTTCGATCGGGAGGCGATCCGCACATAGCGGCGGGAGAAGGCGAACTGCCCGTGATCGGACAGAGTTTCGGCGATCTCGACCAGCTGACCGCGCAGCTCTTCGAGATCGCTGCAGACCCGGATGGCGCGTTCGGCGAATTCGATGCCGCCCGCGATGAGTTCGCCTCGGACCAGCCCGAGAGCGTGCGCCGCCAGATGCTGCGCGGTCTCCTCACCCGGATCGACGAACGAGACGTGCCACGCCTCGACCTGCGGCCAGGTGTCGGCACAGTCCTCGACCAGTGCGAGATGGGTTCTGCGGCGTTCGCTCGCCCCCATCGACTGCTGCACCATGGCGCGGACGAATCCGTGCGGTATCCGCAGAAAAGCTCCCCGGCGTTCGATCGTCCCGCGCGACTCCAACTCGTCGACAGCTTCCCAGAACCCGGGCATTCTCCTGGCCAGGGGCCGCAGGGGAGTCAACGGGGACAGGGACAGGCACCTGAGCAGCGCATCGGCATCGGGCGTCAGCTCCTCGACATAGTCGGCGATCATCGGACGACTGGCCGGTCCCACTCGCACCGGGATCGTTAGTGCGATCTCACCGCGCATCTCACTCGGTGCCATCTCCTCGAGGATGTGGCTGACCGCCAAAGGCCGGCCTGACGCGGCGTGAGCGGCGACCTGGGCCGCCTCCTCGGCGATCCTCGTGTGTCCGAAGCGGGCGAGTGCAAGGTCGCGGGCAAGCTCGATGAGTTCGGCGATAGCCAGCTCCGCAAGTGCGATCTCCGGCACCGAGGCGAACGGACCGTCATCGTCGATCGATCGCGCCGTGATGACGATATGCAGACGTCCGGTCTTCAGACGGCGGAGCGCCTGCCCGAGCACCCGCTGCGAGTCCCTGTCCATCTCGTCGGCATTGGGTATGAGGATGAGCGTGTCCTCCGCTCCCGGGATCGAGCGGAGGGCCGCCATGATGCTCGGCACGTTCTCATCGGCGGCGGGCTCCGCCGGATCCGAGGGCCCCTCGTCGGATGTGCCGACGGCGGCGAGCAGACCGCTGATGCCGGAGAAGGGGGTGTCCTCGTCGAACCGGCTCGATGCCACCCTGAAGACTGTCCCCTCCCACTCCGATTCGAGCGCCCGCAGGATCGACCGCCTGCCGGTCCCGAAGCCGCCGGTGAGAGCTGCGGAGCGATGCCGGGAGAGGAGAGAGCGCAGGTCTCCGACTTCTTTGCGGCGGATCACCTGACGCATGATCCACCACCCGTCATCGAGTCCGGGGAGATCATTCGCAGAATGATTCCCGGTCCGGGGACGGACGCTGCCGTTCGTGCAGCGCGGGGAATGGTTCGCAGAGGAGGCTGAGGGTTGATGTCCATACACCGATGGTGGTCGCCGGGAGCCCTCCGCAACCAGGTGGCCGACACGGGAATGCGCTTCGGGTCACTACTCAGTCACCACCGGGTCACCACTGGACCATCGCATCGAGTACTCGATCGTGTCTGAAATCCCGCACTTGCGGATACTCGGTTCCGGCTCAGGCCCGCATTCGACCTTCGGAATTCCGCATCGCCTCGGCGACCTGTTCTCTGCGCTCGACACCGAGCTTGCGGAACAGTCGATAGGTGTGACCCTCGACCGTGCGTACCCGCACCCCCAGCTCCGACGCGATCTCCGCATTCGTTCGGCCTGCGACGATGAGTGCGCTGATCTGTCGCTCCCGCGCGGTGAGTTCCGCGCCCTGCGTACCCGGTCCGCGGCTTTGGCCCCTGTGAACCCCGAAACGCGCGGCCAGTGCGATGCACCTGCCCGCCAGGTCGGGCATCGACGGCCCGTATTCGGCCGCAATCGCCGTCAAGGCGGCCCGATCATGATCACGCAGAGCCGCACCGAGGCGACCGACGATGTCGAACTCACGCCCGGTCCCGTGCGCGGCCGCTTCGCACATCGCCTCGGGCGCGATCTCGTCGAAGTGCAGGAAGAGGTGCAGACGGATGAGTACGACGATCGCCGCGGCCCCATCTGCTTGGGCTTCTTTCAGCCTCATTCGCAGCTCGTGCTCGTACCGGGGCTCCCCTGTTCGTATCGCTCGTGCGGTGGTTCTCAGCACGAGTGCCCGACGGTATTCGTGGTAGAGAGCGGTGGCGGGCAGCTCGTCGAAGCGGGCGTGCAGGTCATCAGCCTCAGCGGGGGTTCCGACACGTGAGACCGCATACTCGGCCTCAGCCAGGGCGATGGCGAGCTGAGTGCCCTGGTTCCAATAGGTGAGCGATTCGATTGCTGCACGAAGTGCCTTCATCGCCCCCGGGAGGTTGCCCTCAAGCAGGTGGGTCTGCGCCCACAGCAGATCGATCGGTCCCGAACGGGCTGACAGATACGCGATGTCATGGGTCGGCAATGCTGTCATCAGCTTCTTCGCCTCGGCTATCCGTCCCAGCTGCAGCAGCGCTCGCCCCCGCAGCATCATCAGGTGGAGCACTCCCGTGCTCTCGAAGTGGAATTCGGCCTGAGCGGATTCGAGGAGAGCGAGGGCTTCTGAGGTGAGGCCCGAGTCGAGCATGTCCGTCGCATGCAGCATGGTATCGAGGAGGTGGAAGCTGCCCGGCGCCGCACTCTCGTGAGAGAGCCCGTCGAAGACATCGACAGTGAGCGGTCGGCCTTCAGCCACGACTGCAGCGAGCCGGTCGAGCAGCTTGAGCCCGAACTCTGCATCCACGCCCGCTCCGGGATGCCCGTCACCATCGTGTCGAAGCCGTTCCAGAGCAGTGCGGAAATCCGCAAGCCGCAGAGCGGGAGACATCGTGCTGAAGGCACGGTTCATCCAGACTACGAGGGAGTCGACGACGAGCTGTGCACAGCAGGCGGTGCGAACACTGTGGGCCACGATGTCGAGGCCGAGCGGAATCTTATTGCATCCGCAATAGAGCAGAGCGACCGCGAACAGGTCGTGTGGGCCCATCCGCTCCGTCGGGATCTCCGCGATCAGCCGCATGGCCCGATGCCAATCCCCGAGGCGGGCCGAGATCAGTGTCGCTTCGATGGTCCGTGACTCGCTGATCTCTGCCCCGCAGATCAGTCCCCATTCGGCCCTGACCACCTGTGCCCACTCCGATGGCGCATCTCCACACGCATCGATGAAATCGAACCACGCTCGACTCCGACCGGTCGGCGTTGTGTACCTGATCGTGTCCGAGGTGTGGTTCTCCACTGCCTCGTAGATATGAACCCTTCCAGGGTCGATCTTCAGCTCGCCGGCGGCCACCAGCTCGTCTGCGGCTTCCCCGAGTCCGGCCCTCAGCAGTGTCGCAAGCTCCACCTCTCCTGCGAGGACGACCAGTTCGAGGGCTTCTGTCTCCTTCGGTGAGTGGTCGGACAGACCGATCCGCGCATAGTCGCGCGCACGCGCGTCGTAGTCGATGTCGAGTCCGTCGAGAATCCATACTCCGCGACGATTGAGGAAGCGCGAACGCCTTTCGGTGTATTCGAGGAGTTCGATCAGCTTTCCGGGGTTGCGCTTCGAGTGGAAGTCGACGATGTCGACCACGGCTTGCGACACGATGTGGCCGAGGCGGTGTTCGATCATCGACCGATAGTCCTCGTGCGGCAGCGGGCCGAGCACGAGATGCTGGAGCACATGGTCTTCGACCAGCGTCGAGAACGGTATGGCTCCGCTGTCGGTGTTGGTGCGCGAATTCGCGACGAGCCTGATCGATCCGACGCTGGCCAGATCTGTCAGGATCTCCTGCGAACGAGAGTCGAGCAGATGAGCATCGTCGACGAAGACCGCCCGCGAGCCACGTGTCGAGGTGAGTCGGGACACGATACGCCCTACGATCGTGGACGCGTCCTCGTCGAGGTCCACGAGCAGGCCGAAGACACCGAAATCGACGTTCTGATGAACTCGGTCCCCGCGGATCCAGATTGCGTCGCTTCTGTCTTCGAAGGCCGATCGCGCCAGGAGGGTCTTACCCACGCCGATCTCACCTTCGATGAGGATGCCCGAGCATTCCGAGCAGCGCAGCGACTCATGGATCAGGTCGAGTTCGGCCCTGCGACCGAAGATCCTCGTCCCGGTCTGGGGGATCGCGGCCGGCTCGATGGTCACTTCGTCAGCCATTCCGCCACCACCTCACGCAGCTCGTGCCGATTGACCACATGAATACGGCGGTAGAGGCGACCGAGATGCCATTCGACGGTTCTGGCCGAAACATGCAGCTCCGCTCCGATCTCTGCACTCTTTCTGCCTTCGACGACGCCCGTGATGATCGAGCGCTCGAGTTCGCTCAGGCTCTCTGCGAATCGCTTCCCGTCGGCCTCGAAGTCGAGCACCCGTCGGCTCCTCCCCAGGAGTGCCCGGGCTTCTTTGGCGACTGCGGCATCACCCGCGGCGACGGCGCGTTTTCGTGCCTCGCCGGACAGCTGAGCACAGAGCACGACCGCGCCGAACAGCAGTGCCTCCCGCGCCGCAGCGATGAGCGCCTGGAGATCCTCTGTGCCGAGAGCATGAGCCATGGCTCGCAGCAGACGACCGAGTGCGCCATCGACTCCGCCGGCCGAAGCGGACAACCGGACGATGGCCTGTTCATGCCCGAGTCGACCGGCTTCGAGCCACGCGAGGCAGGCAAGAGTGTGCGCGCCGTGTTCGTCGGCCCACGTTCCGAGGTCATTCAGTTGAGGAGCGGCGAGCACCGGCGAAGTCTGCGCCAGTGCTTGAAGATCGAAGAGTCTGGCTTCGAACGAAGCCCACCACGAATGCCGGCTGGCTTCTGCCTCCTCACCGACTGCGAGTGAGAGGGCGTCGGTCCGCTGGTGAGTCAGCACAGCGGAGAGACTCTGCGCCGACCTGGCCATTCCCGCTATATCGACGATGTCGGAGGGGTCGCTGACGAGATTGAGTGCGCTGAGGCTGCGGTGCGCATTCGCCACGTTTCCGGTGCGCAGGTCGATGAGCGCGTTCGTCAGACTGGTCAGCCGACGACTGCAGGTCAGTTCGTCCATGGCGGTTCGCGCATCGGCCCAGTTTCCGGCGACGAAGTGCGCCACGAAGAACTGCGGAACGGCGTCTTCCCGTTCGAACGATTCGGGCCCCGGAAGTTCGAACATCAGCCGGGCTTGGGCAATATAGCTCAGTCCCAGTTCGATCCGGCCGGCCAACACTTCGGCGACGCCGAGGAACGCACATGCCCGCAGGCGGTGGCGCACCAGACTGGCATGGTTGAGATAGACGCTTTCGGCCAGAGAGCAGGCGGCGGCGATCCGACCTCCTTTGAGATCGAATCGGGCCCGTGTAGCGTCGAGCCGACCGAGATCGGCAGGCGAGGCCAGCCGGTCACGGACCCATGCCAGCCGCAGGCATTCAGGGGTGCGCGGATCTGTCAGCCGCATTTCCATCGAGGCGAGCCGAGACAGGTATTCCTCTGCCGCGGACTCCGGGTCCCGACATGCCTCGGAAACGAGCGTGTCGATGATCTCCCTGGCCTGTCGAAGTCGGCCGGCGCCCCACTCGCAACGGGAGAGCTCGAGGTCGAGCTCAGGCCCCCGGCAGCCGCTGGTGCGGATGATCTCCGCGGCTTCGAGGTACCTGCCCCGGGAGTTTCCCCAGGTGGCCGCGTGCAGCACCTGCTCGGGAGTCGGCACCCGCCCCAAGGAGATCGACCACGCCGCATAGCCGAAGAGCGCTCGTCCGTACAGAGACGAATGGTCGGCTCCGGCATCGAACCGGGTGAGCAGTTCGAGGCTGCGAGAGGGCGGGATCGCAGCGCGGACGTTCTCGGCCGTGACTGGCTCATGCATGCTCACCTCTCCGCCCCTGCCCTTCGAGATCGCCAGGAGCCCATCCTCGACCAGAGAATCGATGATCTGCGGACTGGTCAGGCCGACGAGCACGTCATAGGGCACTGCTTCGATGAGAGAGACGGTTTCGATGATCTCCCGGCTGGGCCGATCGGCACTGGCGATCGAGGTCTCGACTCCACTGGTCCGGCTGCGCCCGAAGAGGAGTCTCTCGAGCAGCCGCGGATTGCCATGAGCGAGAGCACTCAGCTCTGAGACCGATCTCGTCTCAGCCTCCATGAGGCCGACGCTGTTGATCATCGCAATCGCATCGGCCTCGTCGATTCCGTCCAGATCGACCCTGACGACACTTCCCGTCAGCCACAGCCCGGCGATGAGATCGACCGGCGGCCGCGCGGATTCGGCAGCGATGACGATCTTGATCCGACCCGCATCCGTCAGCTGCGCCAGAACCGCCAGAGAATGATCGTCGACGAGATCGGCATTGTCGACGACGACGAGAGAGCGTCCTTCCACTGATCTGCGCTCGAAGAGATCGCCGATCACCGACAGCGCTCGACCGGGCGGAAGGTCGGTGCGGATGCCCTCTCGCGAGAGAAGTATTTCGAAGATTCCGAGATTTCGGGCTCGAGCGCTCACCGATCCACGCAGGCGGGTGACCGACAGATCAGCATCGAGGCGTGAGAGTGCGGCGTTGACCAACGCGGTCTTCCCAACTCCCGCCGCGCCGATGATGAGCGCTCCCCGATGCTTTTCACCGGAGATCGCATCGATGACCGTCGACATCTCGGACCCATATCCGAAGAGTCGTCGCGACGGTGCGACCGGGGGGATGCGTGTAGTCCGACCTGACACGTCACTCAGCTTTCCGTACCCCTGGGGATCATCTGCAGTGGGGAATGCGGAACCCATGGGCACGGGGTTCACTCCGGATGGGCTCTCATTTCGGATTCGACATTGAAAATCCTGAATTACTATTACCACCCGCAATAGATGTAGTAACACATTCTTGAAACAAAGTTACAAGAATGTGACATGGGCATCGGACAGGTGGGCCGCGGCTCGAAGCACCGCTGCCCACTTGTGGCCCGGAACACCGGACCGTACCATTGAAGGAAAGTTACTGAACGATCTATAAGGAGTTCGCATGGACACCCTACTGAGTGCAGAAGAGCGCGACTTCGCGCAGCAGATGCGTCAGTTCTACCGCACGGAGATCCCCGAGGAGCTCCGGTTCAAGGTCGCCACTGGTCAGGAGCTGACCAAGGACGACATGGTCACTTCGCAGCAGATACTGAACAAGCACGGCTACGCGGTGCCGAACTGGCCCGTCGAGTGGGGCGGCCAGGACTGGACTCCCGTTCAGCGCCACATCTGGCTCGAGGAGATGCAGCTGGCCTGCGTTCCCCAGCCGCTGCCGTTCAACGTCTCCATGGTCGGTCCGGTCATCGCGACCTTCGGCTCACAGGAGCTCAAGGAACGCTTCCTGCCGGCCACCGCGAACATCGACATCTGGTGGTCACAGGGCTTCTCCGAACCCAATGCCGGTTCCGACCTCGCCTCACTGAAGACCTCTGCTGTGCGCGATGGCGACAAGTACATCGTCAACGGTCAGAAGACCTGGACGACCCTGGGACAGTACGGCGACTGGATGTTCAACCTCGTCCGCACCGATCCGAACGTGAAGAAGCAGGCCGGCATCTCCTTCCTGCTCATCGATATGAAGTCCCCCGGCGTCACCGTCCGCCCGATCCAGCTCATCGACGGTGGCCACGAGGTCAACGAGGTCTTCTTCGACAACGTCGAGGTCCCCGTGGAGAACCTCGTCGGCGAAGAGAACAAGGGCTGGACCTACGCGAAGTTCCTGCTCGGCAACGAACGCACCGGCATCGCCCGCATCGGCGGTTCGAAGGTCAACCTGGCCCGTGCCAAGGCCTACGCCGCGGTGACGAAGACCGCGAACGGCACCCTCCTGAACGATCCGCTGTTCTCGGCGCGTCTGACCAAGATCGAAGCCGAGCTCACGGCGCTCGAGATGACCCAGCTGCGGATCCTCTCGACCCAGGCCGCAGGCTCCGATAAGCCGGACCCGCGTTCCTCGGTGCTCAAGCTCAAGGGCTCGCAGCTGCAGGAGGACATCTCCGAACTCCTCGTCGACGTGCTCGGCCCGCAGGGACTCGACTTCGTCTCCGACCGGGTGCAGGGCCAGGGACTGTCCGACCTGCCGCACGGCGCCGTCGATGCCCTCCCCGCCTACTTCAACACCCGCAAGGTCACCATCTACGGCGGTTCGTCCGAGGTGCAGCGCGGAATCATCTCGAAGGCGCTGCTCGGCCTCTGAGAGACCGACACCCACACGATTTCACAAGAGGACAACAATGGATCTTGAACTCAACGACATTCAGCAAGAACTCGCCAGCACTCTGAACAAGTACCTGCGCAGCGAGTACGACGCCGCCAAGCGCGAAGAGATCCTTCGCAGCGACGAAGGCATCTCCCGCGAGAAGTGGCAGGAATTCGCCGAGATGGGGCTGCTCGGTCTCGCCATCCCCGAATCTTATGGCGGAGCGGACATGACCTTCAACGAGGTGGCCGTGGTCGCCGAGGCGTTCGGCCGCTCTCTCGTACTCGAACCGTTCCTCGCCACCGCGGTCCTCGGCACCAACGCCGTCCTGCTCGCCGGCAGCGAAGAGCAGAAGCAGGCCATCCTGCCCGGCGTGGCCGAAGGCCAGACTTTCCTCGCCCTCGCCGCCTTCGAACCGGGACAGCGCTACGAGGTCACCACTCCGGCAACCCAGGCGACTGCCGGGGCAGACGGAGCCTTCACGCTCACCGGCGAAAAGACCAATGTGCTCGGCGGAGACGTCGCCGACCACTTCATCGTCACCGCTTCGCAGAACGGCGAGCTCGGCCTCTACCTCGTGGGCGCCGACGCCGAAGGTCTGACCCGGGTCGCCCAGCGCCAGGCCGATGGGCTCGGCAGCGCGAACCTCAAGCTCGACAACGTCGCGGCCCAGCGCCTCGATGCCGCAGATGCCCATGCGGTCCTCTCCGAGGTCATCGATCTCGGCAACGCTGCGATCATGGCCGAGGCTGTCGGCGTCGCCGAGGCTTCCCTGACGATGACCGCCGAGTACCTCAAGACGCGTGAGCAGTTCGGCGCTCCCATCGGCGCGAACCAGGCCCTGCAGCACCGTGCCGCCGACCTCTACGCAGAGCTCGAATACGCCCGCAGCATGGCCCTGTACTCGCGTCTGGCCGTGACTTCCGAGGTCGCCGGAGCCGAGAAGGATCGCCACCGCGACGTCATCGCCGCGAAGATCGTCCTCGACAGGGCCGCCCGCAACATCAGCCAGGAATCGATCCAGATGCACGGCGGCATCGGCATGACCATGGAATACCCCATCGGTCACTACGCCAAACGCCTGACGGTCATGACCCGCACCTTCGATGATGCGGACTCCCTGACCGCCGAGCTCGCCGCACTCGGCGGGCTCATCGAGCCTCAGGCCGCCGACCTCAGCTGAGATCCGGCACCGGCGGAAGTCAGAGGCACTCTCCGGGCCCGCCCACTTCGGCTGAGTCCCGGATCAGCGGTCCAGCCCCGCCATACAGGAAGCGCCGAGGCGGCACGAAATGATCGTGCCGCCTCGGCGCTTCTCTGTGTCCGTGGGGCGCAGCCAACCACGCAGAGCGGTCGGCCCGGTCAGTTCACGGGCTGGTCGAAGACGTGGCGGCGGATCCACGAGTGCATGGTGATCGCGGCGGCCGCAGCGGCGTTCATCGACCGCGTCGAACCGTACTGGGCGATCGAGAGCACGTCGCGGCTGGCCTGGTGGGCTTCCTCGCTCAGCCCCGGTCCCTCCTGGCCGAACAGCAGCAGGCACCGCCTGGGCATGTCGTAGGTCTCCAGCGGCACGGAGTCGGGGAAGTTGTCGATGCCGAGCAGCGGCACGTCGTTCTCGGCGCACCAGCTCAGCAGGTCATCGACGCTGGGGTGGTGGATGACGTGCTGGTACTTGTCCGTGACCATCGCACCCCGCCGGTTCCAGCGACGGCGTCCGACGATGTGTACGGCCGCGGCGTTGAAGGCGTTCGCGGTGCGCACGACCGAGCCGATGTTGAGGTCGTGCTGCCAGTTCTCGACACCGACGTGGAAGTCGTGCCGGGTGGCATCGAGGTCGGCGACGATCGCGTCGTGCAGCCAGTACCGGTATTTGTCGACGACGTTGCGCCGGTCCCCCTCAGCCAGCAGCTCCGGGTCGAAGTGCTCTCCCACAGGCCAGGGGCCGGTCCACGGACCGACCCCCACCTGCGGTTCAGCGCTGTCAGGCGCCGACGATTGTTCGCTCACTTCTCGTCGCCGGACTCATCCGCCGACTTCGCGCCCTTCTCATCGTCGACGGCATCCGACTTCGCATCGGCTTCGTCCGAATCATCATCCGAGGAATCGTCTTCAGCAGACGCGCCCGACGCCTTCTTCGCCGATCCCGACTTCGCGGCACCGACCTTCTGAGCCCGCTTGCTCATCTTCACGGTCTTGCCCGCGCGTCCGCCACCGGCGAGGACCGAGCGGACGTACGCGCTCGAGGCCAGGGTGTGGAGGATGAACGCGAGCACGAGCGCAATGCCGGCGGCGACGAGGCCCTCCCACCACTGCGCCTGCCCGGCGAAGAAGCGTCCGGCGATGCCCAGCGGTGAGGTGAACGGCGTCCACGACAGGATCTTCGCGGTCAGGCCGGAGGCTCCGATGAAGACCGGGGCGAAGAAACCTGCCACGGTGATGATGCCGATGATCGTGAGGAAGGTCGTGCGTGCCTTCGAGCCGACCACGGTCGACGCCCACACCAGAAGGGCGAACACCGACCACGCGGTCAGCAGCAGGGTCAACGCGAACCATCCGAGGCCCGGCAGCATCGAGAACGCCAGCGAGGTCTTGCCCGACAGCGACAGTCCGAGTTCGGTGACGACCGCGGCGGCGACGATCTGGACGGTGACCAGGGTCAGAGTTCCCGTGATCCGACCCGACGCCGAGGCGCGCGGCGGGATCGTGGCCGCGATGATCTCGGTGATCCGGTTGCGCTTCTCCAGGCGCAGGTTCTGGTACAGCCCCGCACCGAGGGCTCCGACGACGAGGAGGGCGAAGGCGACCATGCCCCACAGCAGCGGGGTGGCCACGTCCGCCTGGACGGCGGGGGTCTTGAGCAGCGTCGCCTCGGTCTTCGGGGCGAGCTTCTCCAGCAGCGTCTCCGGCTGCTTGTCGAGAGCGATGATCGTCGGCTGTCCCTGACCGCTGGGGTCCTGGATGAAGGCGGCGTCGACCTTGCCCTGACGCACCAGCTTCTCGGCCGCCTCCGCGTCCTTCGCATCGGTGATCTTCACGCCCAGCTGCTGTTCGTACATCTGGGCCTGGTCGCCCACGCCGACCATCGCCATGCTCGGTGTGCCCGTGTCCTTCTGTGCGTCGGCCACGATGCCGGTGATGATCGCGGCGAGCACGCCCAGGATGATCACGCCGGCCGTGACGAGGAAGTAGGGGCTGCGCATCGCCGTGGTGCTCTCACGGTTCGACACCAGCCAAGCGGCCTGACGGTTGCCGACGTCGACGAATTCCGAGACCAGTCCGGTCTCGGGCAGTTCGTCCGGATCCGGAGTGTCCTCGGCGAGTTCGAAGGGAACGTCGTCGAGTCCGGCGGTCGCCCCGTCGTCCGCGGAATCCTCCGCGCCCACTTCGGCGGTGTCGCCTTCGGTCACCTCGTCGTCCTCGGTCACCTCGATGTCATCATCGATGGGGACGCCGAGTTCGTCGATGCCTTCGCCGGCCGTGCCCTTCGACACGAGCGGTTCGTTGGGCTCGTCGTTCGCACCTTTGTCCTTGCGCGCCATTACAGAGCCTCCTTGTACTGCTCGGCCAGTGTCGGGCGGACACTTTCGAAGTTCGTCACGCCATCGAGCGCCGCCACGGCGGCGGCTGCGGTCTTCGCATCAGCGGCGTGGAAGCTGATGACGTTGTCGTCACGGTTCGCGACCTTCGCCGCGCTGATGCCCGACCGTGATTCGAGAGCCGATCGGGCCGCCTCGGCGTCCTTGGTCTCAACCTTGTAGTGCGGATCGCCCAGCAGCTTCTCGACGCTGCCGGAGGCGGTGACCTTGCCCTGGCTGAGCACGATGACGTCGTCGGCGAACGTCTGCGCGGCTTCCCAGTCGTCGGTGGCGACGATGACGGGCACTCCCGAGGAGGCATGTGCCCGCAGCAGCTTCATGACCAGTCGCAGCGAGGCCGCGTCGAGACCCGCGAAGGCGTCGTCGATGACGACGACATCGGGGTCGGCGGCCAGGGTGGCGGCGATGTCGACGCGCGCGATCTCGGCCCCCGACAGGTTCTTCAGCGGGGCGTAGCCGCGGTCGGCCAGGTCGAGGTGGGAGAGCAGGGTCAGAGCGTTGCGCTCAGCGGCGCCCAGGGTGATCCCGTGCAGGCGTGCGAGGTAGACGATCTGGTCGATGACGCGCATGTTCGGGTAGCCGCCGCGCTCTGCGGGCAGGTAGCCGAAGTTCTGCCGGTCGCCGAAGTCGAGCTCGAAGTCCTCGAGTTCGACGGTGCCCTCATCAGCACAGATCAGCCCCATGATGACGCGCACCAGCTCGGTCCGCCCCGCCGAACGGGTCCCCACGATCGCGGTGATCCGGCCCGCCTCGGCGGTGAAACTCACCTCGTCCAGATATGTCCGCTTTCCCTTGCGCAGGGAAATCTCTTTCAGTGTGAGCACGCGTCATCCTTACTTATACATCAGGCAAATACTAAGGGAGTGTCTCATCTATCGTGTTGAAATGAGAGACGTCTTTCAAACCAGACCAATGATTTCGACCGAATTGCCAGTCGAGTCCCAGGTCGTGATCGGTGGGTCGGCCCTCCCGGCGTTACGGAGGCCCATCCTCGCCGAGGTGGTTCTCAGTCGAGGCCGAGATCCTTCGTCGAAAGCGCGGTCAGGTACGGAATTCCCGTGGCCTCGACCCGTTCCTTGGCGCCGGTGTCCCGGTCCATGACCACGGCGACCGCGACCACCTCGGCGCCGGCTTCCTTGAGCGCGTCGACCGCGGTGAGCACGGATCCACCCGTCGTCGAGGTGTCCTCGACGGCGACGACGCGCTTGCCGGCGACGTCGGGGCCTTCGACCCGGCGGGACATGCCATGCTTCTTCGCCTCCTTGCGGACGACGAAGGAATCGAGCGGGGTGCCGCGCACCACCGAGCGGTGCATGACCGCGGTGCCGACCGGATCGGCGCCCATCGTCAGGCCGCCGACGGCGTCGATCTTCTCCAGCAGACCTTCCGCCTCGAGCAGGTCGAGGACCACGTCGCCGACGAGCGGCGAGGAGCGGTGGTCGAGGGTGATCCGGCGCAGGTCGAGGTAGTAGTCGGCCTCCTTGCCGGAGGAGAGGGTCACTCTGCCGCGCACCACGGCGAGTTCGTCGATGAGGTCGAGCAGTTGTCGGCGTGTGTCTGCGCTGTCGGTCATGGTCTCCAGTCTAATGCGCGGGTATCGGGCGACCATTCAGCGCCGTCCCAGGGGCCGGGGTTGACGCTGCCGAGGTGCGGTCTGCGCTCCCAGATGAGCTGTGACGGACGGCACAGATGCGATGCGTGAGGATTCGGTGCTGCGCGCGTCTGTACCGATGTCATAAAGAATCAACACGGGTTGGCTCTTTCTGTGCCCACAGGCGGTACAGTGTCACCAGCGCTGTGAGCACCGCGTGGAAAGCACAGTCGCCGCACCACCCCAGTACCGCGCTTCCCAGCCGGTCGACAGTCTCAGAAGGGACGTGAGCAACATGGGTTTCATCGCATATCTCATCCTCGGCCTCATCGCCGGTGCCATCGCCAAGGCCATCCTGCCGGGTAAGCAGGGCGGCGGATTCATCGCCACGCTCATCCTCGGCGTCATCGGCGCCATGGTCGGCGGCTGGCTCGGCGGCATGATCTTCGGTGTCGAGATGGACAAGTTCTTCTCGCTGTCGTCGTGGCTGTGCGCCATCGGCGGTTCGCTGATCGTGCTCATCATCTGGGGCCTCATCACAGGACGCTCGAAGTCCAAGGCCGCCTGAGGTCTGACAACTTCTCAACAGGTCGAGCCCGGTTCACACGAACCGGGCTCGAACTGTATCTGCGGACTCTGTATGTGCGGATAGGGACAGTTCGCGCTGAGCAGCACAGTTTCGGAACTGGGCTGCTCAGCCGAAACTGTGCCGAAACTGGTGGGCCGCGGGTCCTGGAGCCTCAGGAGCTGCGGCTGACGATGCGCAGATCGATGTCGATGTCGCCGACCGAGCGGAGATCCGCGCCCTGCAGGTCACGCGCGATGATCTCGAAGAGGTCGTCGACGACCCCGGACACGGACCGGCTGGCGTCCAGGTGCGCATCGACGCGCACGTGCACGCCCTCGCGTGTGGTCCTGACGTCGACCGACGGCGGTTCGCCGCCTTCCCGGCGCATCACGCGCGCCGCGGCGGTGGCCACGAGGTCGCGCAGACCCGGCGACAGTCCCGTGACTCCGGGGACGGCGAGGACCGCAGGGGTCATCCGCAGCGAGGCGGCCGCCTCGTCGAATGCTTCCGGTGCCTTCGGTTCAGTCATCCTCGGCCTCCTCGGTGGCAGCGCCCGCGGCGTCCTCGGCTCCCGCAGCTCCCGCAGCGCCTGTGGCACCCTCGTCTCCCCCGGGGACGAACACGTCCTCGGCGGTGATGTCGATGCTCGTCGCGGGAATCCCGAGTTCCCCGATCAGGGACTCGGCGACGCGACGACGGACCGCCTCGGCGGTGGGGGCGAAGGAGATCCCGGCGCGCATAGCCACGGTCAGCACCACCTCGACGGCGCTTCCCTCCGGGTCACCCACGGGTTTCGGATTCACACTGCGGGCACGGATCCCGTCGACGGAATCGACGGCGTCGCGGATGATGCCGCGCACCGTGGCGGTCGAGATCCGGAAGGCGTTCCCGCGTTCGGTCGTCAGTCGGGTCGACGGGGCCAACGAGGCGTCCTCGCGCACGATCCGGAGGATGCGGTCGCGCAGCCCGGCCGACTCCGCCGGGTCGGGTTCGAAGGAGCCCATGTACTCCTCGATGACTGCGCGCAGGTGAGCGTCGGTCTCTTTCGACGTTTCGTCGCTCATACCCATCCTTCCATCCCCTCGGCAATGGCGAGCCTGGCGCGATGGATGCGCCCGCGCACACTGCCTTCGCTGACTCCCAAGGTCGCGGCGACCTCGGCGTAGCTCAGTCCCTCCATCTGATGGAGCACCCACGTTACACGCTGCTCCGAGGAGAGCGTCTGGAGGACCTGGGTGAAGTGCTCGAGTGCGGTGCGCGCTTCGACGGACCGTTCGACCGAGGCGGCACCGTCGGAGTGGTGGCCGAGGTCGTCGGGATCCGAGGCGTCGGACGGGCGAGACACGCGACGCCGCAGCACATCGGTGCATCGGTTCGACGCCATGCGGTAGATCCACGTGCCGAACGCGGCGGGTTCGGCCAAAGCGTCGAGCGACTTCCAGGCCTGGACGAGGGTGTCCTGGACGACGTCCTCGGCGTCCTGCCGGTCGCCGAGCGTACGCCACGCGAAGCGCAGCAGCTTCCGCTCGTATTCGTCGACGAGCGATTCGAAGGCCGCGATGTCGCCCTCACGGGCGCGCACCACCAAGGTGACGATGTCGAAGCGATCATCTCCCCTTGTCATATGCCCATCGTATGCCACAGAACCGGCCCGCGGGTGGGTGTCGGACGGGTCCCCCGCGTTGGCCGCAGGAGAGTGCCGGGCAGGTGCCGGAGGCGCATCGGAAGGACCCCGGACAGGCACCGTTCGACCCAGTCCCGAATAAATTTTCGAAGAATCTGCGAAACAGTGCGTGAGGATTCTCCGGCACCTGCGTCTGTACCGATGTCAGGGTCCTTCCGAGGAAGGACTTGGAAACTGATGCCCCTCGAACGAATAGGAAGAACAATGCCAGAAGCAAAGCAGTCCGATTCGAACCAGACGCCCCAGAACAACGCCGCCGACGTGCGCAGCCCGCTCGTGACGGACATGGGCACCACCACCATCGCCGAGAACGTCGTCGCCAAGCTCACCGGCATCGCCGCACGCGAGGTCCCCGGCGTCTTCGGCATGGGCAACGCCGCACGCCGCGCCTTCGATACCCTGACCGACCGCATCCCCGGCTCGCAGACCAACGTCTCCGGCGGAGTGTCCGTGGAGAAGGGTGAGAAGCAGACCGCCATCGACCTCACCATCGTCGTCGAATACGGCACCTCCATCGTCGACGTCGCCGAGGCGATCCGCCGCAACGTCGTCCGCGCCGTCGAACAGGGCACCGGACTCCAGGTCGTCGAGGTCAACATCGACGTCACCGACGTCCACCTGCCCGAAGAGGACGACACCGAGGACAAGCCCGCCAAGGACTCGCCCGAACTCAACTGAGACGAACTCAGCTGATCCCATCCGCAGCACCACCTCGGCAGAAGGAATGACATGTCGAAAACACTCATCGGACTCCTCGTCGGTCTGACGCTGGGAATCGTCGCCTACTTCGGCGGTTTCCTCGCCTTCCTCGTCGTCGCCATCTGCGGCGGGCTCGGGCTGACCGTCGGCCTCGTGCTCGACGGTCGACTCGACCTGTCGGCACTGAGTTCGCGTTCGACGACACGGAGGTAGGGCCGTGCCGTCAACTCTCGACGCGACCCCACCGTCCACCGCCTCCGCGACCGCCGACCGCGGCGATTCACCCGCCCGCCGAGGTGGGCTGACGATCGCGGACAAGGTCGTCGAGCGCACCGCCGGGCAGATTCTCAAAGACCTGCCCGGGGTCGGCGGGACGAGCTCGGGCCTGTTCGGAATCGGTGCGAACTCGAGCATGGACACCCGCCCATCGGTCGATGTCACCCTGTCCGGGCGCAGCTGCACGCTCGCCGTGTCGTTGGGGCTGAGTTATCCCTCCCCCATCGCCGAGGTGACCGAACAGGTGCGTACGCAGCTGAGTTCCGAGGTCGAACACCTCACCGGCGTCGTCGTCCGTCAGGTCGACATCGCCGTCCGATGGCTGGGGGCCCGTTCGTCCGGAAGCGACCAGGGAAGAAGGAGTCTGCAATGAGCACTCGTCTGCTGCGCAGGCGGCCCGCACGCATCGGCTCGGCCGTCGTCATCGCGATCATCCTCCTCCTGCTGGCCGTGGCACTCGGGTGGACCGGAATCGCCGCTATGGCGGCCTCGGGCTCATCCGCAGGCGCGGTCACGGCACCACTGACCGACTCGGGGGCTGGCCTGGACTCCCTCGATCACGTCCACTGGGGTTCGGCTGCGGTCATCGCCGTCGGTGCGGTCCTCGCGGTGCTCGGCCTCATCGCGGTCATCCTCGGTGTCTCCCCAGGCGCCCGCCGGATCACCTCGGTGCAGGCTGCCACGCCCGATCACATCGGTGACCTCGAGGTCGCCGTGCCTACCTCGGCACTGTCGCATCTCGCGGCCGCCGCGGCCGACGGCGTCGACGGGGTCGAGGGAGTCAAGGCGGCGTCGAACGCGACGTCGACGATCGTGACGTTCTCGACGCCGATCCGCGACACCGATCCGATCCGTGACGAGGTCGAAGCCGTCGTCCGGCAGCGATTCGACTCGATCTCGTTCGACCGCACCCCGAAGGTCAAGGTCCAGGCACGAAGGAGCAAGTCATGAGACGCACAGCCGCCGGCGCGAACCGCACGGGCTTGATCATCGTCGGCCTGCTGGCCCTGCTCATCGGGCTTGCGGTGCTCGCGATCGGACTCGGATTCGCAGCTTCCATCCTGCCCGGCTGGGAGCCGGGCGCCGATCTCGGCCTGGCCACCTCGGTGCTGGCTCTGCCGTATTCGGCACTCGTGGCCATCATCGTCGCCGTCATCCTCGTCGTCATCGGGCTGCGCTGGCTGAGCGTGCAGATCCCGCGCAAGGACTTCGCGAAGCCGTTCCGGATGCAGGTCGATGCGCGGAAGGGATTGACCACCGTGACCGCGGAGGTCATCGCCGAGGCGGTCGCCGACGATCTCGAGTCCACCGACGGGGTCTCCGATGCGCAGGTCATCCTGCGTGGCACCGCCCGCAGCCCCGAACTGCTCATCCACATCGATGCCGATGAACGCGCCGACATCGATGCCGTCGTCGCCGAGGTCGCCGATCGCGTCGCCGGCAATGCAGCCCTGGCACTGGGTGCCCCGCTGAACGCGGTGGCCCTCGAGGTCGGCATCGCTCGCACTCGCTCTCGCCGGCAGCGCAGCGTCACGCTGTAGCCGCTGGCCCAAATATAGGTCGCTATCGGATACTCTTCGGGCTCGGAATTGTCCGTTGGTGACCTACGTTTGGGCGGAAATCTCCGAAAGTGACCATAAGTCGGAGCGGTGGAAAAGTCCTGTGAATGACAAAGACCCCGGGGCGCGTAATCGCGACATCCCGGGGTCCTCGCAGCACTCCCCTCGAGTACCCGGACGCATCCCCATACGTCCGTTATGTCCACCCGATCCCCACCGGGCGGACACCACAATTTGACCACACTTTCGTGGCGCTTGTAAAGATTCTCACCGCTTGTCTTCGTTTGAGCAATGGCCTATATCACAGAAACTTGCGGAATAAAAGGCCTGGTGACAGGCTCAGTGAACGATAGTTCAATGATCAACTCTCCCCGCCGACATCTCAGAGAATCCCACATAGGTCACATTCTCACAAGGAGTGTCTCCCCCCGATTCGCGGGTGAGTGTGGACCAGCCGATCTCAGCGGCTGGCGGCGGAATGCGGCCAGCCGTTCTCATCAGCCAGGACTGTTCCAGGCGGACTCAGCGACGGCGGGTGAAGGCGAAGCCGCGTGAGCCCCAGCGCATGAGCGGTCTCGGTATGAGGGGCGCGGCCAGGGCCGCAAGCGAATACGCACGCCCCGGCACCGAGACGACCTTCCCCGCGCGAGCGTCACGCAGCGATTCCCGCACGACCTGGTCCACGCTCAGCCAGATGAACTTCGGCCCGAAGCGTTCGACGCCGAGGCGGTCGTGGAATTCCGTGCGGATGAAACCGGGCAGAACGGCCGTGACCGTCACCGGGCTGCCGGCGAGCTCACCGGCGAGCGCCTCGGTGAAGACGAGGGCCGCGGCCTTCGATGCGGCGTACTGACCCATCGTCGTCACCGCCGCCAGAGACGAGACGTTGACGATTCCGCCGCGCCCTCGCTCACGCATGCGCCGGGCGGCGATGAGGGACAGCTCGCGCACCGTCCCGGACAGCACGCGATCCTGATCCTCGAGCTCACCGAGGTCGCTCTGCAGCATCGAGCCCCGCAGCCCGTATCCGGCGTTGTTGATGAGCACGTCGACGGTCTCGGTCTCGATGACCTCACGGACGGCATCGATGCCGTCCCGGGTCGACAGGTCGGCCGCGACCACCTCGGCGCGGGTGTGATGATCCGTCCGCAGCCGATCGGCGAGCTCGGTCAGACGCGCCTGATCCCGGGCGACGAGGACGAGGTCATAGCCTTCCGCGGCCAGGGTGCGCGCATAGCCGCGCCCCAGGCCGGAGCTCGCCCCTGTGACGAGGGCACGCGGACGGGGACTCGGGTCCCGCCTCGGCGCAGAGTCGCCCCGAACTCGGGACGTCTCGCCTCGCTGCGTGGGCGGGACCTCGCGGCTCATACCGCGCCTTGTCCTCGGCGTACGGTCAGGGACTGTGCGGCCGTGCCGATCGGGCCGTTGATATCGCTGAGCACGCTGGTCGTCTCGCCCAAGCCGCTCGGTCCGAACGCGACCTTCGTGTCGAAGCCGACCCAGCCGGCGACGGGTTCGCGGGTGAGGTGGATCGAGAGATCGACGTTGGGGAAGAACGTCGTCTTCGGGTCTTCGCGCACGGCCAGGCCGTTCGCGGTGTCGACGTAGCGGACGAAGGCCGCCGTCGGCGGGTCGACCTCTCCGTCGACGAGCGGGTGCGGGCTGCGGATCCATGACTGGGCGTAGCCGGGGTGGGCGTCGGCTCCCTGTCGACCCTCGAGGGAGGCGATGTAGCCGCCGCCCCAGCGATCGGTGAAGGGCATCTCGGGCAAATCCTCGATCGCCGGCAGACGCGGCCATTCGCTGCCGGCGACCTCCTCGGTGTCCGAGGACTGCAGCCGCCACACCCTGGCCGTGATGGAGGTGCGGTCACCGTGGCGCATGTGGGCCTCGACGAGTTCGATGGTGCGGCCGGGGCGGATGACCTCGACGTCGATGGTGAATTCTCCGGAGTGGATGACGCCGAGGATGTCGAAGGTCACGCGGGAGACGAGTTTGTCGCTCGGCAGTCGACGTTCGACCTCGGCGAGCACGATGCCCGACGCCGGCGCGAGGTGCTGCTCGCCGGGCTGCCAGGCGCCCTGACTGTGCAGGGTCGAGACGAGGCGGTCCTCAGAGAGGCGCACATAGCAGGAGTCGGGGAACGCGGCACCGTCGTGGCCGAGGTGGTTGTTAGGAGCTTCAGGCATGCCACCAGAATATCGATTCGCTCGCCGCTTTCTCCGCGCGGGTCGACCGCATAGGGTGGGAGGGTGAGAATCGCTACGTGGAATGTGAACTCGATCCGCGCCCGCCACGATCGCATCGGGGCCTGGCTGGATCGTTCGGATGCCGATGTCCTGGCCATCCAGGAACTCAAATGCAAGGACGCTCAGTTCCCCGAGGAGCTGTTCACCTCTCGCGGCTATGAGGTCAGCTTCCATGGCCTCAACCAGTGGAACGGTGTGGCCATCGCCTCCCGCGTCGGACTGGCCGACACCGAGATCGGCTTTAAGGACGTCCCCGCCTTCGGTGCCGAGGACCCCGTCGTCGAGGCCCGGGCATTGTCGGCGACCTGCAACGGCGTGCGCGTCTATTCGCTCTACGTGCCCAACGGCCGCGAACTCGATCACCCGCACTACGGCTACAAACTCGAGTGGTATCAGGCGCTGACGGCCGATGTCGCCGCGCAGCTGAGTGCCGAACCGGATAAGAAGCTCGTCCTCTGCGGCGACTTCAATGTCGCACCGCTGGACGAGGACGTGTGGGACATGGCCGAGTTCGAAGGCGCCACCCACGTCTCGGGCCCCGAACGTGAGGCCTTCGAGAACCTCCTCGGCGCGGGGCTCAGCGAGGTCACCCGCCAGTTCACTCCCGGCCCCGGCGTCTACACGTTCTGGGACTACCAGAAGCTGCGCTTCCCGAAGAAGCAGGGCATGCGCATCGACTTCCAGCTCGCCTCGCAGGCCCTGGCGGCGACCGCGACGGCCGGCGAGATCGACCGCGAGGAACGCAAGGGCAAGGGCGCGTCCGATCACGCCCCGGTCATCGTCGACTACGACATCTGAGCCCTACGAGCACGACGCCCGATCCCTTCGCCGAGGTGGGGGCGACGTTCGCGTCGAAAATCTCCCCCACCTCGGCGCGGGTCGTGGTCCGTTGGTCACGAACGGTGCGCTGCCTCAGCGCGGGTCTGGGTCCGTTCGCGTCTCACCCCTTGACCTGCTTCGGCAACTTCAGCCGCCAAGCCATGGACATCTCCCCTCTCTTCTGCTGAAGTTGAAACAGGAGCTAGGAAGGTGACGATGATGTCAGCAACTGTCCGCGAACTGGTCGACGAAGCCTACGATCGGCGCGAGTCGACGTGGAGGGCCGCCCTCGAGACGGTCAACGACTGGGTCGAATCCGCCCGCGCTCCCATGGCCCTGCTCTCCGGCGACCGCGTCCGTGTGGTCGAGGGGCGGATCAAGGATCGGATGCGCACGGGCGAGAAGCTGCGCCGCAAGCTCGCCGACGCCAATGACGAGATCCACGAATCCGTCGAGGTCGAGAACCAGGTCATCGATGTCGTCGGCGCCCGCGTCGTCTGCCGCACCGAACGCGAGCAGTCGGCCCTGTGGAATCTGCTCACCGAGGCGGTCGACGACGCGAATCTCTCCATCGCCGAGGTGCGCGACTACTCCGCAACGCCGAAACCGTCCGGATACCGCGGCCGGCACCTCATCGTCGAGGTCCCCTTCGACTCCGAGCCCTCCGTCCTCGTCGAACTCCAGCTGCGCACGATCATGCAGGACGCGTGGTGCGTGCTGGCCGAGGAGCACCTGTTCAAACCCGGCCAGGCGCTCAAATCCGATGCCCAGCAGGAGCGGCTGTCGGTCATCCTCGCCGGACTCATGGCGCAGGCCGATTCCGTGGCCGGGTACATCGCCGACGACGTCGGCGCCTACCTCGGGATGGGCAACTCGTCCCCGCCGCGTGCGTTCACCGAGGCGGTCGAATCCACCGACCCCGCCATCGAGGTCACGATCCGCGAACTCAATCATTCGTACGTCCTCGCCGCCGACGAGGTTGGCCGTCACGGCATCATCCGCTTGGAGACGCTCGGGCTGACTCCCGACAATCCCGAACGCTCGGCTTTTCCTCATCCCGGTGACAAGCTGCAGGTGAGGATGGACGAATCGCACAACACCCGGTATTTCATTCCGGTCTCCGACCAGCCCTGAGGAAGGGCAGCAGGCCGGGCCCCGCTTCTTCGGGTGCGACGGCCGACTCGAAGGGCGAGAGTTGAAGAAGACTGCAGGTCAGCGGGTCGTGACACGCTTGAGACCGTCGAGAGTCCACGAGAAGTACGCCGACCCGTCCGAGATCGTGATCAGCCACCGCTGGGAGAACGTGGCGTCGCCGATGTCGAGCTGGTGGCTCTTCTTGTCTCCAGCGAGTTCCGACTTCACCTCACGGTAGAGCTTGGCGACGTCGACGTCCGGAAAGTCATCGGGTCTGATCCATTTGCCCGAGGTATCGAACTCGTCCTCAAAGGCGATCGTCGGGCGCGAGTTCTTCCGAAAGTCCACGCCCATCCACTGGTCCTTCTTGTCCGTGCCGCTGACCGTGAAGTCGTCTCCCCCGCCGAAGATCCTTCCGACCATCGTCACCCCGAGTCCAGCCGCGTGCTCGACCGCAGAGGGGACCGTGTCCGCGCGCCGGTTCTCCACCTGCACGAGTTCCGTGGGCACGGTTTGGTCCCCACCCGCGGCAGAATCCGTCGCGGCAGAATCGGTCGGAGTCGATCGGCGGGAGAACTCGTCCTCCTCGATCCGCCCGTCGGCGAAGGCCTGGGACAGCGCCGAACGGTACGCGTCGCGTTCGGCGAATGATGGTCGCATGCTGGTCACGAAGCTATGATGCCACCACGCGGTCGACGATGCGGGCACCGCCGCCACACCGACTAGACTTGACTCCCATGGGAAAGAAGTCGAAGCGCTCCAAGGAAGAACTCATCGCCAAACGCCTCGCCCGGGCGCAGGCCACGGCCTTCGTCGCCAGGCCGTTTGCGGACCTGCCGTTCGAGGCCGACCTCATCTGCCTGCGCGAACTCGTGCCCGCGGCCACCGCGACCGCGAAGCTGACCGAGCAGTACGGCGGCCACGAGGTCACCATCACCTCCCTTCTGCCCGCCGCCTGGCAGGCCTGGCGCCGCGACGACGGTGAGATCCTCGCCGGCATGCAGGTGCCCGTGTCCTCGACGGACGCCTCCCGCGACGTCGCCCGCGGCATCCTCGCCGCCGCCGAGGCGGAGCCGGGCACCTCGATCGAAGCGACGACCGAACCCGGCGAGGGACCCAGGCTGCAGGACATCCTCGACACCTCCCACCCGTTCGGCGTCCGCGTGGCCGAGACCTTCGACTACTGGGCCCTGCCCGAGGCCGAGACCGACCCCGAGGTCGGCACCGCCCTCCAGCAGGCCAACGACTCCGTCGCCCCGACCGAGAAGCTCGCCTCCGTCGACTCCGCCTACTGGACCGAGATGTCCGGCCGCACCTATGTCCGCTGGGCCCGCTCCGAGGGTGAGGACCGCGTCGTCGACGCGATGGCCCGGCTGCAGGCCGAGAACGCCAACGACCTCGGCGGCATCGGCTCCTTCCTCGGCTACTTCCGTGCCCACGGCATCATCATCCCGGTGTGGGAGCTCGAGTTCGGCACTCAGGTCGACGACGTCGAAGAGCCCATCGCCGCCTTCGGCAAGCGTCTCGACGAGGCACTGAGCACGACCGAGCCGATGAGCACCGAGGCCCGCCGCGTCCGCTCGGGCATCGTGTCCCGCCAGCTGACCATCCACTGATGTCGGCACCCCAGGCGGTCGCCGCCATCATCCCCGCGATGAACGAAGCCGACCGCATCGGCGCCACCGTGGCTGCGGCCAAGCGGATCCCCGGGGTCGACATGGTCATCGTCGTCGACGACGGGTCGAACGACGACACAGGCCCCCTGGCCCGTCGGGCCGGCGCCGAGGTGATCACCCACCCGAAGAACAAGGGCAAGGCCCAGGCCATGATGACCGGGGCCTTCGCCCTGCGCAATCGGGAGATCTCCGACGCCGATCCCGGCGTCGAACCGACCCATCGGGCGCTGCTGTTCATCGACGGCGACCTCGAGGACTCAGCCGTGAACACCGCCCCCTTGGCCGCTCCCGTGCTGGCGGGCGAGGCGGACATGACGATCGCGATCCTGCCCGCGCAGAAGCGCAGGGGCGGGGGATTCGGATTCGTCGTGGGGCTCGCGAAGAAGGGCATCGCCGAACTCTCCGGCTTCGAGGCGACCCAGCCCCTGTCGGGCATGCGCTGCCTCTCCCGGCAGGCCTTCGACGCGGCCCTGCCGTTCGCCGCCGGATGGGGTGTCGAAGCGGCCATGACCATCGACGTCGTCAACGCCGGGCTGCGCGTGGACGAGGTCGAATGCGACCTTCACCACCGGGTCACCGGGAAGGACCTCAAGGCCCAGCTGCACCGCGCCGCCCAGTACCGCGACGTCGCCCGCGCGATCGCGGTCCGCCAGGTCCGCCGGCTGCGGGACAGTCGTCTGCGGGACAAGCGGAACGGCGGTCCCGCCGATGCGAAGAAGGAGACCCGCCGATGACTCTGCAGCGTTTCGGATACCTCGGCCCGGAGGCCACCTTCACCGAGGCTGCCCTGTTGACGTTCCTCGACTCCCGGGGCCTGCGTGAGACCGCGTCGATCGAGCCGATGCGCAACGCCCCCTCCGCACTCGATGCCGTCCTCGAGGGCGATTGCGATGCCGCTGTCGTCCCGATCGAGAACTCCGTCGAGGGCGGGGTGCCGGCGACGATCGATGCCCTGACCGAGCATGGTCGCCTGCAGATCATCGCCGAGGTGGTCGTGCCCGTCCGCTTCGTCCTCGCCGTGAAGCCGGGGACGACGAAGGAGGAGGTCACCTCCTTCGGCTCTCACCCGCACGGTGAGGCGCAGGTGCGAGCCTTCATGTCGGAGCACTATCCCGATGCTGTGTACCTGCCGACCTCGTCGACGGCCGCTGCGGCCCGTGACCTGGCCAATGATGCCGGCGACCACATCGCCGCCGTGTGCCCGGCTTTGGCTGCGCAGCGCTACGGCCTCGATGTCATCGCCGAGGACATCGGCGATCGCCAGGATGCGGTGACCCGCTTCGTCGTCGTCACCCGTCCCGGCCCGATTCCTGCACCGACCGGCGCGGACAAGACGACGATCGTCGCGGCGCTGCGTTCCGACCGGGCCGGTTCGCTGCTCGAGGTGCTCGAGCAGTTCTCCAGCCGCGGCATCAACATGTCCCGCATCGAATCCCGTCCGACCGGGGACGGTCTGGGGCTCTACCAGTTCTCGATCGACCTGCTCGGGCACATCCACGAGGCGCGCATGGCCGAGGCGCTTCAGGGCGTCCACCGGGCTACGCTCAAACTCTCGTTCCTCGGCAGCTATCCGAGCTCCGACGGCACGGTGGCACCGGTCGACCCGACGACGACGGACGAGTCCTTCGCCGCAGCCGCCGACTGGCTGAGGTCGTCCCTCGGCGACTGAGTGCTTCGGCTGCCGGGACTAGCGGGGTGGGCTGCGACGGCCTCCGCAACCACGCGCTTCGCCGCGCCGTTGATTCGTCTGTCCGCGCTACGCTGCTCCGTCCCTGACTGCCGCCCCGGCCCTGATTCGCCCCTGGCGGTTGCGTCCCCGGCCGTGATTCGCCCCTGGCGGTTGCGTCCCCGGCCGTGATTCGCCCCTGGCGGTTGCGTCCCCGGCCGCAGTTCGCCCCTGCCGCCGACGAATCTGCGATACTGAAGCCTACTGGAAAGTAAGTGTGCGCAGATTGCCAGAATCCAGCCTGTTTTTGGCATTCTGTACCCACTGAACGTCGGTTCACCGGCCGACGGAGGCGACAGAGGAGTCGACGATGAGTGTCCCCAGCAGCGAGAAGTCCGAGAACAACAATCCTGCCCGCGGCAGGGACACTTCTTCCGCGCCCGCACCCGATGCGATCATCGTCGGGGCCGGACTCGCCGGACTCGTCGCCGCCTATGAACTCACCCAGGCCGGCAAGCGCGTGCTCATCCTCGACCAGGAGAACCGGGCGAACCTCGGCGGGCAGGCGTTCTGGTCCCTCGGCGGTCTCTTCCTCATCGACTCCCCCGAACAGCGGCGACTGCGGGTGCGCGATTCGCTCGAACTCGCACGCAGCGACTGGGCCACCTCGGCGGGATTCGACCGGGAGGACGATCACTGGCCGCGGAAATGGGCGGAGGCGTACCTCGATTTCGCGGCCGGCGAGAAGCGCCAGTACCTGCGTGACCTGGGCCTGCGCCTGACCCCGATCGTCGGCTGGGCCGAACGCGGCGGCTCCGGGTCGGGCGAGCACGGCAATTCCGTCCCCCGCTTCCATCTCACGTGGGGCACCGGCCCCGAGGTGGTCCGCGTCTTCCGCGAACCCGTCGAAGCCGCCGAGGCTGCCGGGCTCGTCGAGTTCGGGTTCCGTCATCGTGTCGACCAACTCATCACCGACGATGGTGCCGTCATCGGTGTCCGCGGGCGCGTGCTCGCGCCCTCCCCCACAGCGCGCGGGGTGGAGTCGAACCGGGACGAGGCCGCGGACTTCGAGTACCGCTCCCCAGCCGTCATCGTCACCAGCGGCGGGATCGGGCACAATTTCGACCTCATGAAGAAGTACTGGCCGATCGACCGCCTCGGCGAGTTCCCCGACACGATGCTCGCCGGAGTTCCCGCCCACGTGGACGGACGGATGCTCGCCATCTCCGAAGAAGCCGGGGCTTCCCTGATCAATCGGGACCGGATCTGGGCGTACACGGAGGGCATCGAGAACTGGAATCCGATCTGGCCGGGCCACGGGATCCGCATCATTCCCGGGCCGTCGTCGATGTGGTTCGATGCCGAGGGCAACCGGTTCCCGGCGCCGAACTATCCGGGGTTCGACACGAACCGGACGATGAAGACGATCCTGGCGACCGGATACGACTATTCGTGGTTCGTGCTCAACGAGTCGATCATCCGCAAGGAGTTCGCGCTCTCGGGCTCGGAGCAGAACCCGGACATCACGGAGAAGGACATCCGGATCACGCTCGACCGGGTGCGGTCCTCCGATGCCCCTGCGCCGATCGAGGCGTTCAAGAAGTACGGGTCCGATTTCGTCGTTGCCGAGACCACCGAGGACCTCGTGGCGGGAATGAACGAACGCTCCCGCGGGCCCGTCATCGACCACGATCACCTCGTCGCACAGGTCGTCCAGCGGGATCGGCAGACCGAGCACGCGTTCTCCAAGGACGCTCAGGTGCAGGCGATCCACAATGCGCGGGCCTACCTCGGCGACAAGATCGTTCGGGCGGTCAAACCCCACAAGATCCTCGACCCGGATCATGGGCCGCTCATCGCGGTGCGGCTGAGCCTGCTCTCGCGCAAGACGCTCGGCGGATTGGAGACGAACCTCGACGGGCAGGTCATCGGCGCGGACGGTCGCCGTCACGGTGACGGCACGCCGATTCCCGGGCTCTATGCTGCCGGCGAGGTCACGGGCTTCGGCGGTGGCGGCATGCACGGCTACAACGCGCTCGAGGGAACGTTCCTCGGCGGGTGCATCTTCTCGGGGCTGCGCGCGGGTCGTGCGGTAGCGGCCGGTGGCGGGTCCACCGGAGCCGGCGGGTCAGTCGGGGCAGCCGGCAACGGCACGGCCGGAAGCGGATCGCGAGGAGAAGCTTGAGTACCAAGCCAGCCGCTCTCACCGTCCTCATCACCGGCGGCACCTCGGGCATCGGCAGGGCACTCGTCGAAGCCTTGGCCGCGAAGGGCTGCACGGTGCTGACGACCAGTCGCAATCCTCATCGCCTGTCCCCGACGGACAAGGTCGTCGGAGTCCGGTACCTCACCCTCGACCTGGCCGATCCGCGCGGCCCGGAGGCACTGGCCGAGGAGCTCGATGAGCTGGGCATGCTCGGCGAGATCGATGTGCTTGTCAACAATGCCGGGGAGAGCCAGTCCGGTCCCTTCGAAGAGCTGCCGCCCGAGGCGATCGAGCGTCTGTTCCGGACCAACGTATTCGGCCCTGTGCGACTGAGCCAGCTCGTGCTGCCCGGGATGCGACGCCGCCGATCGGGACGCATCATCATGGTCGGCTCGATGCTCGCGAGCTTCCCGCTCGCCCACCGCAGTTCGTACTCGGCGGCGAAGGCCGCGCTGCGGGGTTTCGCCACGGCCGCCCGGCAGGAGCTCTCACCCTTCCGTGTGTGGGTGAGCACCGTCGAACCCGGCTCGATCGCCACGGGCATCGGGTTGCGACGGACGAAGTACCTTGAGGAGGGTTCGCCCTACGCAGAGGACGTCGCCACGATGCTCGACCACCTCGATGCCAATGAGCGGAACGGGATTCCACCCGAGAAGGTCGCCGCCACGATCACCGACGCCATCGTCTCGCCCAGGCCGCGGGAGTTCTACGCCGTCGGCAGCCGCGCTCCGCTGCCGTTCCTGCTCAAAAGGGTGCTTCCACGCAGACTCATGTCGACGATCGTCGCCGCCCAGCACGGCTTGAAGCGGTGAGTTTCGTCGACCGCCCGGACCCCCGGCTCCCCAGCCCCGCGAGGGCCCCTTACTGGAACCGGGAGGGGATGAGGTGCTGCGTCGTCGAGATCCCGAGCACCCGCTGCTGACGTGAGAGGTTGTACGTCCGGTCTGACTGCAGGTACTCGACGAGGAAGAGCTTCGCACGATCCCCGCGCTTGAACATGCCCTTGACCTTGAGCCCGAGCTTCGCCGCCACCAGCGCCTTGTCCTTCGCCACGCCTTCGATGACGACCTGCTCATAGCCCATCCGGGCGAAGTGCGTGACGATGGCATCCTTGAGCCGGTACGGGGTGGGGTCCCCGATGTTGAACGGTCCAGCGGCCGAGGGCACGTCGAGGCAGGAGAGCGCGGCACGCACGACATTGTCGACATGTGTCAGTGTGATCTTCTGTCGTCCGCCTCCGGGCAGACGCAGCACGCCCTTCTTCGCCAGACCGCGCAGAAACGGCATGAGCATCGTCTCTCCCGGCCCGTAGACGGCTGCGGACCTGAGGATCGCGGCGTCGGGTCGGATGCGAGCGATGAGCTGCTCGGCCAGGGCATGGGTGCGCGAGTACGCATCGGCGAACTCGGTCGGATCTTTCGGACCGGCCTCCTCCCAGAGTTCGGCATGCGGCGCCGCAGAGGAGTACACCGTCGTCGACGACAGGTGGACGATGCGTGCCTTCGGGAACGCGTCGAGGACGTGGCGGGTGCCCGTCACCTTCACCTCGTAGAGGACGTCGTCATCGGCGCTGACTGACGCGATGCCGGCGCAGTGGAAAACCGCCGTGGTCTTCGCCGCCAGCGAGGTCACAGCCTGCGGAGCGGGTTCGGTGATGTCCCACTGCTGGAAGTTCACTCCCGGAATCTCCGGGTCCCGGCGCCCAAGGGCGTAGACGGTCTCGTCCCGGTCGGCGAGCGCACGAGCGATGGCACCGCCGATGAAGCCGCTGGCTCCCGTCACTATCACTGCCACGTCGAAACCACTCCCGTCCTCATCAGCGCATTCTGCGATTCCTCAGTCTACTCGCGGTGGCGCCACCGCGGCTCCCGTTTGGTCAGGAACGCGTCGATCCCCTCCTGCGCATCGGCCGCAACCGCGTTGTGCGCCATCACCTCGGACATCCGCGCATACGCCTCGGCCACCGGCAGTTCGCACTGCTCGTAGAACGCGGCCTTGCCGATCGCGACCGTGGCCGACGAGGCGGCCGCGACATTCCGTGCGAGGTCGAGCGTGGCGGTTCCGAGTTCGTCATCAGCCACGACGTCGGAGACGAGTCCGAACCGCAGCGCATCCTCGGCGGAGACGAAGTCCCCGGTCAGCAGCATCCGCATCGCCGTCTTCGCCGGCACCGCACGGGACAGCGCCACCATCGGCGTCGAACAGAACAGACCGATCTTCACCCCCGGTGTCGCAAACCTCGCCGAGGCGGCCGCCACCGCCAGATCGCAGGTGGCCACGAGCTGGCACCCGGCCGCCGTCGCCACTCCCTGCACCTGCGCGATGACCGGCTGCGGGATGTGCTGGATGATCTGCATCAGACGCGAACAGGCGTCGAAGATCTCCTGCTGCGTCTCGAGATCCGCTCCGCGGATCTCCCCCAGGTTATGACCGGAACTGAACACATGGCCAGAGGTCGACAACACGACGGCACGCACATCGGTGCGGCGGGCCACCTCGGCGAAGGTGTCGATGAGGTCATTCATCACGGACAGGGACAGGGCGTTGCGCGTGTTCGGTTCATTGATCGTCACGGTCGCGACTCCGTCGTCTGCCGGCGCGAATACAATTGATTCGGACATAGTCACATTCTGTCAAAGATCACACGTCCGGAGCAGTTGCTGTGTCGCCTTTCCGCCCGCGACCGATCTCATCCCCAGGTCGGCAGGGCCCGACGCGAGGGAGAGAACCATGACCACTCTGCTGATGATCATCGGATTCGGTGCCGCGACCTCGGTCGTGGTCGGGCTCGGGCAGAAGCTCAAACTCCCGTGGCCTGCGCTCATGGTCCTCATCGGCATCGCCGGCGCCTTCATCCCCACCTTCGCCGAGATCACCATCGAACCCGAGCTCATCCTGCCCCTGTTCCTGCCGCCGCTGCTCTTCGCCGCGGCGCAGAAGACCTCGTGGGCGCTGTTCGCCATCCGATGGCGGACGATCCTCGGCATGGCCGTGGCCCTGGTCGGGGTGACCGTGGCCGCCGTCGCCGGCTCGGCCCTCCTCCTCATCCCCGGGATCACGATCGCCGCGGCCATCGCCCTGGGTGCGATGCTCGCCCCACCCGATCCGGTGGCCGTCGACGCCGTCGCCGGAACCGTCTCGATCCCGCGCCGGATCATGTCGACCCTGCAGTCGGAGGGACTGTTCAACGACGCCGCCTCCCTCGTCATCTTCCAAACCGCGATGGCCGCGGCGATGGCCGGCACCGAGGTGGACTACGGTCAGCTCGCGATCTCCTTCCTCGTCTCCGCCGTCATCGCCATCCTCGTCGGCCTCCTCGTGTCCTTCGTCGTGTCGTGGGTGATGGAGAAGATCGACCACACGATCGCGCGCTCCTCGCTCATGCTCATGTTGCCCTTCGGCGTCTACCTCATCGCCGAACACTTCCACGCCAGCGGAGTCATCGCCGTCGTCGTCGCCGCCCTCGAGATGCGCCGCCGCGACGTCGAGGGCAACTCGGCCGAACGCGTCACCCAGAACTCGACGTGGCAGGTCCTCGAGATGCTCATCACCGGCATCGCCTTCGGGCTCATCGGCCTCGACCTGCGCATGGTCGTCGAGTCCGAGCACGCCGACCTGGGCCGGGCCATCATCGTCGGCCTCATCATCGCCGTGGTCATCATCGGCGTCCGCTTCGGCTGGCTGCTGCTCGGCACCATCCTCAGCCGTCGGCACACCGAGGACGACCCGGATGCCGCCCCGCTCAACCTCCGCGATGCCACGCTGATGACCTGGGGCGGAATGCGCGGACTCGCCACGATCGCCCTGGCCCTGTCGATTCCGGCGACCACCGACACCGGAGAGATCTTCCCCGGACGGTCCTACATCCTCGTCGCTGCCGCCATCATCCTGCTCGTCACCCTCGTCCTGGCGGGGCTGACCTTCCCCGCCGTCGTCGACGGCCTCGGCATCGACGACGAGGCGGAGCGGGAACACCAAGCAACGAAGGACATCGCACTGCGTGCCTACAAGGCCGCGATCCGACAGATCAAGAACGATGACAGCCTCCCCGACGAGGTGGCCGAACCCCTCCGCGCCCGGTTCAAGACCCTCCACGCTCAGCTGCTCGGCACGACGGATGACCAAGCGAGTTCCGAACAGGCGACCGCGTTCAAGGAGCACCGGGAGCAGATGCTCACGGTGCAGAAGAAGGCGATGCAGTCCGCCCGCGCCGAGGTGCTCCGGGCCCGCCGCGAGCGAGGCACCGATCCGGAGATCGCCGACAAGGTCCTCCGCCGCTTCGACCTCCAGTCCGTGCTCGTGCGGTAGGTGCGGGGCGGACGAGCGCCCGCACCCGCGCCAGGGCCCGCACTCGGGTCCGCGCCCGGGTCCGCGCCCGGGTTCTGTCCGGGTCCGCGCCAGGGTCCGCGTCCGTGCGAGACTGCGAGCCGCCTCGGCGGGGGATCTCCTCGAAATTCTGCTTCGGAATCAAAGTTGAGTGGAATAGACTCAACTTTGTCGATGTTGTTCTTTTCGAGAGCTGTAATCAGCACAGAACTTTGAGAAGGAGATGCGTAAATGGACGCTCAGATGACAACCAAATCCCGGGAGGCGCTGCAGACTGCGGTCAACGACGTCGTCGCCCGGCACAACAACCAGATCGAACCGGCCCACCTCGTCGCCGCGCTGCTCAAACAGCCCGACTCCCTGGCCTCGGCCCTGCTGACGAAGGTCGGTGCCGACCCGCAGTCGGTGCTCACCGCGATCGAGGCCGTGATCGGCGGATTCCCCACCGTCAGCGGTTCTTCGGTCAGCCAGCCGGGCCTGTCTCGGTCCGGACTCGAGATGATGAACCTCGCGCAGGAGGAGATGACCGCCCTCGGCGATCAGTTCGTCTCCACCGAGCACCTGCTGCTGGCTGCCGCCGCCGGCAAGGACGGCGCCGGCGATGCGCTGCGTGAGTCAGGAGCCGGACGCGATGCGCTGCTCGCGGCGCTGCCCGAACTGCGCGGAGGCAAGAAGGTCACCTCGGAGAACCCCGAGGAGACGATGCAGTCGCTGGAGAAGTTCGGCGTCGACCTCACCGCCACCGCACGGGAAGGCAAGCTCGACCCGGTGATCGGTCGCGACAAGGAGGTGCGCCGCGTCGTCCAGGTGCTTTCGCGCAGGACGAAGAACAACCCTGTCCTCATCGGCGAGCCCGGTGTCGGCAAGACCGCCGTCGTCGAAGGCCTGGCCCAGCGGATCGTCGCCGGCGACGTTCCCGAATCGCTGCGGGACAAGACGCTCATCAGCCTCGACCTCTCGGCGATGGTCGCCGGTGCGAAGTACCGCGGTGAGTTCGAGGAGCGGCTCAAGGCCGTGCTCGAGGAGATCAAGAACGCCGACGGGCAGATCATCACCTTCATCGACGAGCTCCACACGATCGTCGGTGCCGGCGCCGGCGGCGATTCGTCGATGGACGCGGGCAACATGCTCAAGCCGATGCTCGCCCGCGGTGAGCTGCGCCTGATCGGCGCCACCACCCTCGACGAGTACCGCGAGAACATCGAGAAGGATCCTGCCCTCGAGCGCCGGTTCCAGCAGGTGTTCGTCGGTGAGCCCAGCGTCGAGGACACGATCGCGATCCTCCGTGGACTCAAGGAACGCTACGAAGCCCACCACAAGGTCTCGATCAACGACGGCGCCCTGGTCGCCGCGGCCACCATGTCGAACCGGTACATCACCGGTCGGCAGCTGCCGGACAAGGCCATCGACCTCGTCGACGAGGCGGCGTCCAGACTGCGGATGGAGATCGATTCGGCTCCGGTCGAGATCGATGAGCTCCGTCGTGCCGTCGACCGCCTGAAGATGGAGGACATGGCGCTGGCGAAGGAGACCGACTCCGCCTCGGTCGAACGCCTCAGCGCTCTGCGTGCCGACCTCGCCGACAAGGAGGAGGAGCTGCGCGCCCTCGAAGCGACCTGGGAGTCTCAGCGCGCCGGGCTCAACCGGGTCGGTGAGCTGAAGACGAAGCTCGACGAGCTGCGGTCGGCGGCCGAGAGAGCTCAGCGCGACACGGACCTCGAGACCGCGTCCCGTCTGCTCTACGGGGAGATCCCCGCCGTGCAGAAGGAGATCGCCGAGGCCGAAGCCGAAGAGGCTCAGGCCGAGGCCGGTCAGACCTCGGATCCGATGGTCTCGGACAAGGTCTCCGGCAACGACATCGCCGAGGTGGTCTCGTCGTGGACCGGCATCCCTGCGGGACGACTCATGCAGGGTGAGATCGAGAAGCTGCTCGGGGCGGAGAACGTCCTCGGTGAGCGTCTCATCGGTCAGAAGGACGCCGTCGCCGCGGTCTCCGACGCCATCCGCCGTTCGCGTGCGGGTGTCGCCGATCCGGATCGTCCGACGGGTTCGTTCCTGTTCCTCGGACCCACCGGTGTGGGTAAGACGGAGCTCGCGAAGTCGCTGGCGGACTTCCTCTTCGACGATGAGAAGGCCCTGATCAGGATCGACATGAGCGAATACGGTGAGAAGCACACCGTGTCCCGCCTCGTCGGTGCTCCTCCCGGCTACGTCGGCTACGACGAGGGCGGTCAGCTCACCGAGGCGGTCCGCCGTCGGCCCTATTCGGTGGTCCTGCTCGACGAGGTGGAGAAGGCGCACCCGAGTGTCTTCGACATCCTGCTGCAGGTCCTCGATGACGGTCGGCTCACCGATGGTCAGGGTCGCACGGTCGACTTCAGGAACACCATCCTGATCCTGACTTCGAACCTCGGTTCGCAGTTCCTCGTCGACACGTCATTGTCCGATGCGGAGCAGCGGGAGAAGGTCATGGATGTCGTGCACGCGACGTTCAAGCCGGAGTTCCTCAACCGCCTCGACGACATCGTGCTCTTCGACGCCCTCGGCAAGGACGAGCTCGCCTCGATCGTCGACCTGCAGATCCAGCACATGGCGCGCAGGCTCTCCGATCGCAGGATCTCGCTCGAGGTCACGCAGGGTGCCGAAGACTGGTTGGCCCTCGAAGGCTACGACCCGGCATTCGGTGCCAGGCCGCTGCGCAGGCTGGTCCAGCGCGAGATCGGCGACAAGCTGGCCCGCGCGCTGCTGGCCGGTGATATCCAGGACGGTGACACCGTCGTGGTCGACCTGCCCGAGGACCCCGAGACCCGAGGCCTGGAGCTGCGCCCGAAGCGGTAACGCTCCGGGGCACACTCTGCGCTGGGCAGCCCAGTTTCGGAACTGGGCTGCCCAGCGCAGGGTGTGGAGAACCGGAATCTGCTCAGCGAAAGGAGACGGCTCAGGCGCGCGACTTCGCTGCGGAACTCGACTTCCCACCCGCCTTCGCACCGGAACCGCCCTTCGCGCCGGAACCGCCCACGGCTTTTCCGGCCGCCTTTGAAGCGGAACCCGCCTTCGCACCGGAACCCGCCTTTGCACCGGGAGCACCCGCGGCTCCACCCGCGGCCCGCGGCGAGGTCGACGTCCACCAGTGCCTGAGATAGGCGGCAAGCTTCGCGAATGACCGGTCGCGGATGAAGATCGCGTCGACGGCGATCATCGTCAGGGAGAACCACGGCAGGCCCATGAGCAGCGCGATGCCGAGGTGGAAGGACAGGATGCCGAGCAGCGCGACGATCCGGGTGTAGCGGTTGAAGAGCATGAAGGGGAACGCGCACTGGAAGAGGATCGACCCCCACGAGATCGCGACCACCATCGGCCCCCACGCCGTCATCAGGTCGGAGAGCACCGGCCATGTCCCGAACTGCTGCGTGTGCAGCGGGTTGTAGACGGCGAAGCCGTGCTGCCATGCGCTGCCGCCGGCCTTGTACAGGCCGCCGGACATGTAGATCGCACATACCTGGAAGGCGAGGACGACGATGGCGAGGTTGTTCGCCATGATCAGCGCCCACCGCCACGAGCCTCCGTCGGCCTCGGGGTCCCGCCCGGCCCGTGCCCGCCGCCTGGCATCGAGCGACCACCTCCGGGTCGTATCGGCGAAGAGGAGGGCGATCATGAACATGCGGTAGGCGTTGTCGCCCTGGTCGCCGGCCCCGTCGTTGAGCTCGATGAAGCTCACCCACAGCACGAGGTAGAACGGCAGGACGATCCGCGTCCGCCACCCGAGGATGATGACCACGGCCAGGACCGCCAGACCGAGCATCATCGCCGTGAACAGCGGCGGCACCGTCACCGCCCGGTGGAAGAGGGAGAAGAGCCAGATGTTCGGGAAGTCGCTCTTGGGTTCGGCGATCTCACCGTTCCAGGCCGCCCCCACGCCGAACGTGTAGTGCCGTGCGTTGAAGTTCGTGAGGATGAGGCCGAGGCCGGTGATCCCAATAAGGATCCGCGTCACCGCGAGCCCGTAGGTCGCGTGATAGCGGCCGGTGAGCATCTCCTCGAGCCAATTCCAGCCGTTCGCGATCTTCGTCCGCACGAGCGTCGTCAGCGGAACGAGCCCGACCGCGCCGACTCCGTCGTCACCGTGATCCCGCGCCGAGGCGGCCGTTCCGTCATCGCGCACCGCAGAGTCACGCACCGCGTCGTCACCGTGGACCGTTCCGTCATCGCGCACCGCAGAGTCCTTCGCCCGCCCTCTCGCCGAGGTGGCCGTGTCCTCCTCGTAGATCGGCACCTTCCCTGCCCCGTCCTTCGGGGTCGTCTTGTCACTGTTCACCGACGCACCTCACTTCGTCGGAGGAGCAGAAGTACTTCGTGAACTCCTCTTGGGACTGATGCTTCTCGGTCACCAGCGCACGCCATCCCACCGGCACCGGCTGGATGTCCGGACGTTCGGCGTTCTTGTCGTTGCGGTCGGCGAAGGGCACGACGTTCCGGCGGGCCGCCTGATACTGCACTCGCTGCACGTCATCACCCCAGATCGCCTTCGCCACCTGCGTCGCATAGGCCGTGGCGGTGTGCTCGCTCTCGAGGTAGGACGACACCGTGTTCTTCGGATCGTCGTACTCCCCCAGCTTCGTCTCCAACCGGTCGACCGAGTCATCGCCCTTGAAGTAGTCGAGCTTGACGATCGCCTTCTGATCGTCGGGCAGGTCCTCCCACGAGCCTTTGATGTCCGAGGCCACACCGATGCCCAGCCCTGCCGACCGCGGCGGGAACAGCTTGTACGTCGAGTGGTCGAGCTCGACGTCGGTGGCCCTGACCCACTGGGTGATCTCCTCGCCCTTATCGGTCTTGATCACCGCACGGACATCGAAGTAGTAGTCGCCGTTGATCGGCTCGGGTGCGAACACGCTCCAGGACTGGCCCCACATCGGGATCATGTACTTCGACAGCAGGTCTCCGGGTATGACCTCTCTCAACGTCGAGGAGGGGGCGATCCACAGGAAGCTGGCGAAGAGGTGGAAGCCGGTGATCGCCATGGCGATCACCATCAGGGTCCGCTTCACCGCCGAACGTGGCCGAGGCGTGTCCTCGGTCGGCTTGTTGTCCATCTCGGTTCCAAATTCTCTTAAGCGAATACTCGTGCCGGCACCGGATCAGGGGCCCGTCCGGGCCGCTTTCCGACGCCCGTGGTGACGGCACACAGTCATTAGGGTACTTCAGCCGTGGCTATGATTGCCCTGCTCGGCGGACATCTCTGCCCTGATGACTGCGGCAGAATCCCTGGTCGAACGATCATTCCACCACCTCGCCGGACCCGTTCTTCCGCACCGCCCAGGGCGCCAAGCAGCCTTACCGCAGCGAGCGCAGCCAGCCCTTGACCGCCTCGGTGCTCTCCCCCAGACGCGGCGGCGCCAGCTCATAGCTGGCGGGCGTCTGCGAGAGTCGGATCGGGTTGGCGACGGTGGGGATGACACGGTCGCCGGCACCCGCCTCGGCGACGGGGTCGAGCCCCAGCGACGATGCCAGGTCCACGCCTTCGGCGATCGAGTTGATCGGTGCGCAGGGCAGCCCCGCCTCGGCGAGGATGTCGAACCACTCCTGGTTCGTCTTCTCACTCAGCGCCGCGATCAGCCCGGGCTCGAGCTCGGCTCGGTGGACGTTGCGGTCGGCGAAGTTCGCGAACCGCTCGTCCTCGGCCCATTCGGGGTGGCCGAGCACCTCGGCGAGGCGGACGAACTGTTTGTCGTTGCCACAGGCGATGATGATCTGGCCCTCGGCAGTGGGCATCGGCTGGTACGGGTAGAGGCTCGGATGTTCGTTGCCCATCGCCTGCGGCACCACTCCGCCGGCCACATATGCCGAGGTCTGATTCGCCAGACCCGACAGCGCCGAGGAGAGCAGGTTCGTCTCGACGAGTTGGCCGAAACCGGTGTCCTTCCGGTGGTTCAGCGCACCGAGGATGCCGACCGCCGTGTGCAGTCCGGTGATCACGTCGACGACGGCGACACCAGCCTTGACCGGGCCCGATTCCGTCGAACCGGTGACGGACATGAACCCGGACAGGCCCTGGATGAGCAGGTCGTACCCGGGCATCGGATTGTCCCGGCCGAACCCGGTCACCGACGCGTAGACGATGCCCGGATTGACGGCTGAGACCGTGTCGTAGTCGAGGCCGTACTTCGCCAGTCCCCCAGCCTTGAAGTTCTCGACGAGGACGTCGGAGCGTGCCGCCAGCTGCTGTGCGAATGCGAGATCGTCGTCGTCCTTGAAGTCGAGCACGACCGAATGCTTGTTCCGATTCGCCGTGAGGAAGTACGTGGCATCGTCCCCTCGCCGAGGCGGCGCCCAGTGCCGTGTGTCGTCCCCGGTCTTGCCCTCCACCTTGATGACCGTGGCCCCGAGGTCCGCGAGCATCATCGTCGCGTAGGGCCCGGCGAGCACCCGGGAGAAGTCGGCGACGAGCGTTCCGGCCAGCGGACCCGTCCCCTGCCGGCCGAACGACTCGTGCTGATCCTGCTCTTCCACTTCCTGCCTCCTTCGGCACCTGCGAACACTGGCTGCGCGCCAGGTCATTGACTCCACGCCAGACTATACGGACTCCCGAACACGCCCACTGCCCCGGTCTCGGCACTGTGCTTCGGCGGATGTGCGGCACCGGGCGGAGGTACGGAATCCGTCGCGCCCGAACGCTGCGAAATCGCTAGACTCGAGCCAAGCTCCACCGTCGAAGGGACCGATGATGACCGTGCACATGCCTGCCGAGACCGCCGCCCAGGACCGCGTCTGGATGGCGTTCCCGTCCTCCGGCTACGCACTCGGCGATACGGAGGCCGAGGCCGAGGCGGCCCGCGCCACCTGGGCGGCCGTCGCCCGTGCCACGAGCGAGTTCACCCCCGTTACGCTCGTCGTCACGAGTGCACAGGCGGACCAGGCCAAGCGACACCTCGGCGAGGGGACGAATCATCCGATCGAGATCGTCACTGCCGATCTCGACGATGCGTGGATGCGCGACATCGGGCCGAGTTTCGTCGTCGACGACGAGGGCGGGCTGCGCGCTGTGGACTGGGTGTTCAACGGCTGGGGTGCGCAGGAGTGGGCGAAGTGGGACCACGATGAGCACGTCGGACGATTCGTCGCGGAGCTCGCCGGGACTCCCGTCATCGACTCGCAGCTGCGCAACGAAGGCGGAGGATTCCATGTCGACGGCCGGGGCACAGTGCTGGCCACGCGCAGCGTCCAGCTCGACCCGGGCCGCAATCCGGGAATGACCGAGGCCGAGGTCGAGGCGGAGTTCGCACGCACGATCGGGGCGAAGAAGGTCATCTGGCTCGACCGCGGACTGCACCGGGACAATCAGACCTTCGGCACCCGCGGCCATGTCGACATCGTCGCCACGATGCCCAGCCCCGGAGTCGTGCTCGTCCACGATCAGCGCAATCCTGAACACCCGGACTTCGAATTCAGTCGGGCGCTGAAGGAGCAGTTCGCCGCCGAGACCACCGCCGACGGTGTGCCCTTCGAAGTGGTGCCGATCCCCGCACCCGAGGTGCTGCGCGACGAGGAGGGGTGGGTCGACTACTCCTACGTCAACCACCTGGTGACGAACGGCGGAGTCATCGCGTGCACCTTCGATGATCCGATGGACGCCGAGGCGGCCGCGATCCTCGAACGCGTGTACCCCGGGCGGACGGTCGTCGGGGTCGATGCGCGTGAGCTCTACGCCCGCGGCGGCGGGATCCACTGCATCACCCAGCAGCAGCCGAGCGTGGGTTGAGACAGCAGCCGAGCGTGGGTTGAGCGCGGATTCGGCATGGACGTGTCTAACAGCAAGCCTTACGCAGCCCTCACGGTATAAGCTGGTGAGCAAGGACACAGTGCACGTGCGCTGATCACACCGAAGTCCGGATCTGTGTCCCGCAGCAGTGCGGGCCACAGCGACAGCAAGTTGCGAAGAGGAGCAGACAATGAAGAAGAGATTGATTCTCCTGGCCGGTCTCGGAGTCGGATTCATTCTCGGATCACGCACCGGTCGCCAGAGCTATGAACGGCTCAAGGCGCAGGCTCAGGATCTGTGGACCGACCCGCGTGTCCAGGACACCGTCGATAAGGCCAACCAGTCCATCCGCGAGAAGTCCCCGGCCGTCGCCGACGCCGTGCAGACCGCCGCGGACAAGGTCAACGCCGCAGCGGCAACGAACTCCCCCGTCTCCGAATTCGACGGCGACGAGGACGGTTCGGCCGCCTCTGCGAGCTCATCCGCAGGTGCGGCCAAGAGCACCTCGACAGGTTCGACCGGCTCGGCGGGCGGAGCGAAGAGCACTCCGAAGAGCACTCCGAAGAGCGCGTCCAAGAGCGCGCACGAGAAGGCGAACGACTCGATCGGTGACCCCGAGCGTCACCTCGACGACGAAGGGCCGGCAGGACTCTCCGACGACGACTGAGCCGCAGCCGATGCGCATTCGACTGTGAATGTTTGAGAGTGAAAGGGCGGCGGAACCGATCTCGGTTCCGCCGCCCTTCGCTGTCCTCGCCGACGCCCCGCGCACCCGTCCGTGTGACGGCATGCCTGACCGTTCCCGCCGCGCGGCCGGCGTCTACAGCAGCGAACTCGTCAGCCGGGCGACGTTCTCCACGTATTTCCTCAGCAGCGGCCGGTTCGCCCATTCCTCGGCGTCGAGTTCGACGGAGTTCGGGGCGTAGCGTTCGGCCTCGAGGTCGTACATGCGCTGAGTGAACTCCTTGTTGACGATGAACATCGTGGCCTCGAGGTTCATCGCGAACGACCTCTCGTCCATGTTCGAGGAGCCGACGATCGAGACCTCGTCATCGATGATGAGGAACTTCGAGTGCAGCACCGTCGGCGCGTGGTACATGAAGATCCGCACCCCGGCCCGGACGAGGTCGTCATAGTAGGACTGCTGGGCCTTGTGCGTGAGCCAATGGTCGCTGGTCTCACCCACGTACAGGCGCACATCGACACCCGACCGGGCCTCGGTGGTCAGGGCGTGAAGCAGCGACTCGTCGGGCACGAAGTACGGGGAGCACACGACGACGGTGCGGTTCGCGTTGTAGATGAGGTGGTTGAACAGGCGCAGGTTGTTCTCGTCCTCGAACCCCGGCCCCGAGGGCACCACCTGAGCCTGGATGCCGCCGGACTCGGGTGCCTCGAGGTCGAAGCTGTCGGGTTCGTCGATGATCTCGTTCGTCTCCGAATACCAGTCGGTGACGAACACGGCATCGAGCTCCTCGACGACCGGTCCTCGGCACTCGAGCGACAGGTCCTTCCATTGGAAGCCCTTCCGCAGATTCCGCCGCTTGTTGTAGGAGCGGTCGATGATGTTCTGCGAACCGGTGAACGCCACGTCTCCGTCGACGACGAGGATCTTGCGATGATTGCGCAGGTCGGGCCGCTGGTACTCGCCTCGCCAAGGCCGAATCGGCAGCGCCCGCCGCCAGCTCACTCCCGAAACGTCGAGGCGCTTGACCAGCTCCGAATAGCCCGGGTATCCCAACGAGCCGACGTGATCGATGAGTATCCGCACCCGCACCCCGCGCTTATGCGCGGCCAGCAGCGATTCGAGCAGCCGCCTCGTCGTGTCGTCGATCGCGACGATATAGAACTCGAAGTGCACATAGCTCTTCGACCGGTCGACGGCGTCGGCCATCGCTTCCATACATGCATGGTTGTCCACGTGCAGGTCGAAGGCGTTGCCGTGGGTCATCGGCAGCGCTCCGAGGTCGAAGTTCAACTGTGCGGCGGTGCTCAGCGGCTCGGGCATGTGTGCGTGTTCGCCGAGGATCGCCCGGTTGCGCAGCTGGTCGCGGATGAGGTCGTTGATCTGTGACTGCTTGTCCCGCCGCCGCTTCGGCAGCTTCGCCGAGCCGAGCAGCAGGAACGCGAGGATGCCCACATAGGGGATGAGGAAGATCGCCAGCAGCCAGCCGAGCGCGACCGAGGGCTTGCGGTTGTGCGGGATCCACCCGAGCGCGATGATGCGGATCACGAGGTCGATGAGCAGGAGGACGAAGATCAGCCAGTTCGGCCACGCCTGATCGATCGTGATGAACGGATAGATGCCGAAGTTGTTCATAAGTTGCCCGTTCAGCCCCGCCCTGGTTCGTCAACGGATGGGTTCCGCGCCTCGCCGGGAGGCTCTCGCTTCGCCTCCCATCGTATCGTGGCGTCTCTTCCGTTCACACGGGGCCATCCCCTCTGACCATGGAAATCATCCGTTTCCCACTGTCGGGCCACCTCGGCGAGGATGCCCAGCGCCGCGTCGGGGAACGTGGAAGGATCAGCCCCGCGGCAAGGCGACACGACCGCCCCGCACCGAGGTGGGAAACGTCAACGGAACCGCCCCGCCGTCCCTCGCCGAGGCGGGGGTGGGCATACTGGGAGGTGACGTGTGCAGGCGAGAGCGAGGGTGCTGAGAGTGATCCGAGACATCAATCCCGAGGGTTCCGACCGTTCGGACATGGCCGACGCCGCCAGCCGCGGTCCCGACGTCACCGATCCCGAGGCGGTGCCGGTTCGGCCCGCCGTGAGCGTCATCATGCTCCGCGACGGGGCCGAGGGTCTCGAGGTCTTCGTCCAGCACCGGGTCTCGACGATGGACTTCGCGGCCGGCGTCGTCGTCTTCCCCGGCGGACGAGTCGATCCCGTCGACCGGGAGTCCTCCCGGACCATCACCGCGTCCGATCCGCACGTGCACACCTCCGCGTGGTCGCAGTCGACCATCGCCGAGGAGGCCGAAGGGTGGCGGGTCCTGCTCGCGACCGCTGTGCGCGAGGTCGAGGAGGAGACGGGTGCGGTGCTCGATCCCGGCGGGCTGGTTCCGTGGGCGAACTGGGTGACCCCGATCGGTCGGCCCAAGCGCTTCGACACCTACTTCTATGTGACCGCCGCGCACGAGCTGGCCACCGCCCATCATCAGACGACGGAGGCGCACACGAGCGAGTGGCTTCCCGTCGCCGGAATCCTCGAGTCCGAGGGTGAGGGGACGCTCAAGCTCATGCGTCCGACGTTCGTTCTGCTGCGTGAGCTGTCCGGGTTCGCGAACGTCGCCGAGGTGCTCGGAGCGCAGCGGGTCATCGATCCCGTCCGCCCGGACTTCCCCTCCAACCGCGGGTCCTGAGCCGGGGCTGCCGCACTGCGGCCGATTCTGGTCAACCCTTCGCGCGTGCCTTCATGGCCGCGAGGCGCTCGGCGACGACCTGCTGCTGTTCCTCGGTGCCGAGCAGTGAGGCCAGGGCCTCCTGTTCGGCGTCGAGCCCGCCGCTGAGATCGGAGTCGTAGGAGAGATCGACGAGCCGCTTGGCCCACACGAGCGCCGAACGCGACTGTCCGGCGATCTGCGCGGCGAGTTCGAGGGCGCGGGCGACCGGATCCTCGGCGACCTCATCGACGAGGCCGATGCGGAACGCTTCATCCGCGCCGATCGTGTCGGCGGTGACGATGAGCTTCTTCGCCTGTGCCGGTCCGACGAGGCGCGGCAGCAGCTGGGTGCCGCACATGTCGGGGATGATGCCCCACTTGAGCTCCATGAGGGAGAGCTTCACATCGGGGGCGGCCACTCTCATGTCCGCGCCGAGGGCGATCTGGAATCCGCCGCCGAGCGCGGCTCCGCGGACCGCGGCGATGACCGGCACCTCGACGAGCGACCAGATGTGCACGGCCTTCTGTGCCAGTGCCCGAGCCGAGCCGAGGCGGGTGCCGACCTGGACCACCGTGGCCGGGCCAGTCCCCTCCTCTTCCGCGGCCGAGCGGGTCGCGGCCCCGGACTTCGCGATCCGGGCCATTTCGGTGAAGTCGAGTCCGGCGCTGAAGGCCCGACCCCGGCCGGACAGGACCACGGCCTTGACCTCGGTCGACTCCCTGATCGCCAGTCCCGCCTCGACGAGGTCTTCGAAGACCTCGCGGGTCAGGGAGTTGAGCTTTTCGGCACGGTCGATCTCGACGTGGGCGACGCCGTCGCTGAGGCTGTAGACGACGGTCTCGTTCGCGGTCTGGGGCATGGCGGACCTTTCGGTGACGGGCCGGAGTCTGCAGACTCCGGCATCGGCGTGATGATGACCGCCGGACCGGGCGGGGACTCCGTCAGCCCTGAACGATCGATCAGTTGCGTTTCCTGAAGCCTATCGGAGCTCCGGTCAGCGTCAAGACCAGCACCGCGATGAGGGAGGTCGCGCACATCGCGACGACGCCGGGCCAGGCGAAGTCGGTGAACAGGACCGCCGACAGCCAGGCACCGAGGCTCGTGCCGAGGTAGTAGACGGTGAGGTAGATGGCAGCCGAGCGGGTTGAGTCGACCCCGGGGCGGGCGGCGCTGGCGGCCGCGGAGGCGCCGGTGTGTCCGATGAAGAACCCGGCGGTGAGCAGGGACATGCCGAGGACGATGACGACGAGCGAGTCGACGAGGGTCAGGCCCGCGCCGGCGAGCGCGATGACCATGCCGATGAGCGTCAGCCGGGTCCGCGAGAATTTCGTGGCCAGTCGCCCATAGTAGGTGGTCACGACAGTGCCGACGAGGTAGATGAGGAAGAACAGGGCGACCGCGCCCTCGCTGAGGTTCCACGGATCCTGCTGCAGCCGGGTGCCGAGCATGGTGAACGATCCGCCGAAGACGATCATGCACAGGAATCCGGTGAGGTAGATCCGCCACAGTCCCCCACGGAGGGGAATCGCCCGCCGAGGCGGCTCCGGGTCGGACTTGCCACCGCTGGGTTCGGTGGTCCCATCGTCGGATCCGGGCGTGCCGCGATCGGGATCGGCGGTTTCACCCTCGGGATCGGCCGCCTCGGCGAGGGTGGGATCCGTATCGTGAGCACGGGGATCACGGTCATGGGCGGCGCGGTTGCGTGCGGTGGAGAACAGGTCGTGGCGCAGCAGCCAGACGACGATGAGGCCGAAGAGCAGCGAGATCCCAGCGGTGAAGGCCAGGCCACCGTGCCAGCCGAGGAACTCGGAGGCCAGACCGGTGAGCAGGCGCGAGCACAGACCGCCGATCGTGTTGCCGGCGATGTAGACCCCGATCGCACCGGGCAGGGCCCGGGGCGGCAGACGCAGGGAGAGGTAGGCCATGGCCGTCGCCGGCACCGAGGCGATCGCCACCCCCTGGAGGAACCGGACGGCGATGAGCAGCTCGGGAGTCGGGGTGAAAGGCAGGATGAGGGCGAGGATCGCGGCGACGATGACGCCCGCGCCGATCTGCCGGGCATGGCCGATGCGCGGAGCCAGGGCCGAGAACGGGATGAGGAAGACCGCCATGGCCACGTTCGTCGCCGAGACGGTCAGACTCGCCGTCGGTCCGTCGATGCCGTAGGCATCGCGGATGGCCGGAAGCAGCCCCTGGGTCTCGTAGAGGACGAGAAAGACGGAGACACCGGCGAGGAAGACCGCCGCTACGGTTCGCCGAGTGCTTGTCGGACTCGGCTCACCAGTGCTCATGAATCCAACGCTATGCCTGTCCAGAGCATTGCCCCAAACGATTCCGGGGTGCGGACCATGTGAGAACGGACACCGCCGGGTCGGATGCGGAGGATAACCCCATCGCCGAGGCGGCCCCCGCCTTCTAGGCTGAAGCCAGACCTTGAGACGACGGTGAGCTCCGCTCGTCGGCGCACGCACCGCAGCTGAGCGAATGGGAGAACAGGGATGTCCGCGACCACCGAGATTCCCGTGACCTCGCCCTCCCCCGCATCCGACGCCGGTAACGCACCCGACACCACCAGCGCCGCACCCACCTCCTCCCCGACCATCGACGCAGCGCTCGTCTCACCGCTGGCCGATGACGCCGGTGCCACCGACACCGAAACGCGTGGGAACCGGTCCTTCGTCATCACGTGGATCCTGTCCCTCTTGTTGGGATTCCTCGGTCTCGATCGGTTCTACACCGGGCGATACCGCACGGGCGCACTCAAGCTGCTCAGCCTCGGCGGGTTGGGGATCTGGTGGATCATCGATCTCGTCACGGTCCTCGCCGGCGGACTTCGCTATGATTCGCGGCCGCTGCGCGGGTTCGACCAGGACAAGGAGATCGCGTGGATCGCGACGGGTCTGACGATCATCGTCGCCTACTCGATGCAGGTCGATGAGCTGATTCTCGCGCTGCTGACTCGTCTCGGCTGATTCTGCACCGCCCGGCCCGGCTCTCCCACCTCCTCATCCCGGTGCTGAACGCTTTCTCAGGTCTGCCTTTCCTGAAATCCCCGCGCCCTGGGGATAGTCTCGGGAACAGGACAGTTCAAGGAGGCACGATGAAACGGCAGTTCCCTACCGTCCGGATGGCGGGCGGCGACTCGACAGGCAAGGCTTTTGCGGGGTGGGCGGCGGCCGCCTCGGCGCTCGGGCTCGGTGCACTCGCAGCGTGGGACCTCACGCAGAAACGACATTCGATCCTGCGCAACTACCCCATTGCCGGGCACGCCCGATTCCTGCTGGAGTCGATCCGGCCGGAGATCCAGCAGTACTTCATCGAACGCAACTGGGACGGGCGTCCCTTCAACCGCGACACCCGCACCACGATCTACGAACGTGCCAAAGGCACCCACTCCGAGCACGCATTCGGCACCGAACACGACGTCGACCGGCCCGGCTACGAAGCGCTCATGCACTCGAATCTGCCGATCGCCAACTCTCCTCGCCCGCCGCGCGTGCGCATCGGCGGCGACGAATGCACCCAGCCGTATGACATCTCGCTGCTCAACGTCTCGGCGATGAGCTTCGGTTCGCTGAGCAACAACGCCGTGCGGGCGCTGAACAAGGGCGCGGCGATGGGCGGGTTCGCCCATGACACCGGCGAAGGGTCGATCTCTCCCTACCACCGCGAATTCGGCGGCGACCTCATCTGGGAGCTCGGCACCGCGTACTTCGGCGCCCGCACCTCCGACGGCCACTTCGATCCTGACGTCTTCGCCGAGAAGTCGCAGGATCCGCAGGTGAAGATGGTCTCCCTCAAACTCTCCCAGGGCGCGAAGCCGGGCATCGGCGGCGTCCTGCCGGGAGCCAAGGTCACCGAGGAGATCGCCGAGATCCGCGGCATCCCCGTCGGTCAGACGTGCATCAGCCCTCCCGGTCACAGCGTGTTCTCGACCCCGATCGAGCTGCTCCAGTTCATCCGGACGATGCGCGAACTCTCGGGAGGCAAACCTGCAGGCTTCAAGCTCTGCGTCGGCTCCCGCACCGAGTTCCTCTCGATCGTCAAGGCCATGGTCGAGACCGAGATCCTGCCGGACTTCATCATCGTCGACGGCTCCGAGGGCGGCACCGGTGCCGCTCCGCTGGAGTTCGAGGACAACATGGGACTGCCGCTGACGCAGGGGCTGATGATCGTGCACAACGCACTCGTCGGCGCCGGCCTGCGCCCGAAGATCAAGATCGGGGCCTCGGGAAAGATCGCCACCGGCACCGACATCGTCAAGCGCCTCATCCAGGGCGCGGACTTCACGAATTCGGCGCGCGCGATGATGATGGCCGTCGGCTGCATCCAGGCTCAGGCCTGCCACACGGGAAAGTGCCCGGTGGGCGTGGCCACGCAGAATCCCCGGCGAACGCGGGCCATCGACGTGTCCGACAAGTCCGAGCGCGTGAAGAACTATCACGATGCCGTCGTCGCCGAGGCGGCCCGCCTCATGGCGTCCATGGGCGCGGCCGCCCCGGAGGACCTGGAGCCGACGATGCTGCGCCGCAACGTCTCGGTGTCCGATTCATGGTCGTATGCCCGTCTCTACGACTGGCTCAAGCCCGGCGAACTGCTGGGCGATGCGCCCGAGGACTGGGCGGCCGACTGGGCGACCGCACGCGCCGATTCCTTCACCATCCCCCGTGGCCACAGCCGCTGACTGCTCTCCTGCCTTCGCTCGATTTCCCTGTCGAAAGGACCAATTCCTCTGTCGAAAGGACCGCTCATGAGCACTCTCGTCCTGCTCCACTCCGCCCTCGGCCGCACGCCCGGGATGGACGCCATCGCCGAGCGCTTCACCGCGGCCGGGCACACCGTCCACACGCCCGATTGCTACGACGGCAGAACCTTCACCACCGCCGAGGCGGGGGTGGGCCACTCGCAGGAGGTCGGGTTCACAACGCTGGTGGACCGGGCGACGAAAGCCTGCGCCGACCTCGGTGATCAGATCGTCTTCGGCGGGTTCTCCCTCGGTGCCGCGCTCGCACAGCAGATGGGCAAGAACGATCCGCGAGCACGCGGCGTGCTGCTCTTCCACGGCGGCGGGTTCCCGAAGCCGACCCGCTGGCAGAGGGACGTCCCGGTCCAGATCCACTTCTCCGTCGACGACGAGTGGCGCACTCCCGGCACCATCGAGACCCTGATGGAGTCCGTCGCTCGAGCAGAGGCCCAGGCAGCGAACTTTCTCTATCCCGGCAGCACGCACCTGTTCAGCGACCCCACACTGCTGGACTACCGCGAGGAGGCCGCCGACCTTCTCTACTCGCGAGCCCTGGCCTTCCTCGACCGCGCCCAAGATTCCGGCCGGCCCTGATGCCGGGTGTCACTGGAGCCCGGTGCCACTGACTCCGGGCAGACAGGCGGCCTCGCCCACCACTGATGCCGGGGTTGGCTCAGTTCATGACGAGGCCGTTGTCGACGATGAGGTTCTGGCCGGTGATCGCACGTGAGGCGGGAGAGGCGAAGAACACCACCGCCGAGGCGAACTCCTCCGGAGTGGTCACCCTGCCCAGTGCGCTGGCCGAGTGGTTACTCATCTGTGAAAGGTGCACGCTGACTTCCCGGACTGATCGATTGAACGGGCCCCGCGACAGCAAAAACACGGCTGCTTAGAGAAAGGAGTGGACGAACGAACAGACCTCATTAGGGCCAATGAGTGCATTCAAGGCTATTCCCTTCCGGCCATTCGAAGCGAGTCGCACTGGTTTAGAACTGCCACGGCTGTGCACCGTGGAATTGAACGACGTCCGCGCTTGCTCGCACGGCGGCCTTTAGCGCGTTGATCTTGGATTGGCCTAGCGCGAGTGAAGCCACGAGGGTGCCGGCGAACGCATCTCCCGCACCAGTTGTGTCGACCGGATTCACCGTGTGGGGCGCGACGGTGAGGTCTCCCAAGGTGACGTCTGCCGAGCCGCGCGTGATGCAGAGGTTGTTCTGTTTCGAGATCTGTGACGCCTCGTGCTCGTTTGCGATGACAAGGTCGCAGAGAGGAGCGAGTATTTCGATCTCCGGTATGACGGGTGAAGCGTTCAGAGCGATCTTCATGCCTCGTTCTCGGGCAGCGTGAATCACAGCGAGCACGACACTCGATGGGATCTCGCACTGCAACAGTACCCAGCCGGTATGACCTAGCCGATCGATTACGGTGGCCACGTCGAGCGAGTCGTTGGCCCCGGCGACTGTGACAATCGAGTTCTCCCCCTTCTCATCGACTGTGATGATCGCCTCGCCGGTGGGCATTTCGACGCAGACGCTACTGGCGACATCCAGCCCGTAGCGCGTTTGAAGGCCGTGCCGGTATGCAGCTCCGAAGTCGTCTGTGCCGAAAGCAGCTATCAAGCGGGTTGGAACTCCTGCCGCGGCTGCGGCCACGGCCTGATTTGCGCCTTTGCCCCCGGGCCGGCGATTGAGCGAGCGACCTGGAACCGTTTGTCCGGCCATAGGCATGCGGCGCACCATCACGACGGTGTCGATGTTCACAGATCCGATAACGGTGACGGCCTCAGCCATGGGCGCTCGTTTCCATGAGGATGATCTGCAGGATCTCGGCGGCTGCCGTTTCTCGTGCGGTGCGGACGATGCGAACGTTTGGTGTCTGATCGGTGCCCATCGTCAACGCGCCCCGTTCTTGGCCTCGGGTTTCGACGCGAAGGGGAAGGTTCGTCGTGTTCGAGATCAGGGCGGTGTGTGTCGCGAGCGCAGCGGTCAGGGGATCGTGAAGCGCGAAGATGGCGTCGCCGAGAAGAGCTTCGTGCCGTTCGCCGTAGAAGCGGAGCATGTCCGCGAGTGATCGCGCCAACGGATCTGCGGATGTGCTCATCCGACCCACCTGAGAACTCGTCAGCGCGTGGTCCATCGTGACGTCTAATGGGACGACAGTAACGGAGACTTTTGAGCGCAGAACCTGATCGGCTGCCTCCGGGTCGGACCAGAAGTTGGCTTCGGCGAATGGGGTCACGTTGCCTGGGACGTCGAGAGCGCCCCCCATGACGAACACCTCGTCGAGCAACTCGGCCAGTGCGGGCTCGCGCTCCAGTGCGAGCGCCAGGTTGGTCAGCGGGCCGACCGCGACGACGCGCAGCCGACCGGCATAGCGCCGAGCACAGTTGATCAGCTGCTCGATCGCGTCCTCGGCGTCTTCGGACAACGCTGCCGGCGGGAGTGAGACTCCGCCGAACCCATCCTCGCCGTGCACGTGCGGAAACCCGCCCGAGAAGTCCCCGGCCAGCGGGCGCGTTGCGCCGATTGCGACCGGGATGTCAAGTCGTCCGGCTAGTTGAAGAAGGTCGGCGGCGTTACACGCGCCCGTGTAGGCATCGACGTTTCCCGCCACGGTTCCGACCCCGACAAGGGAGGCGCGGTGGGTACGCAACAGGAAGGTGAGTGCTGTGGCGTCATCGATGCCGGGATCGCAGTCCAGATAGATCGGTGTGGTGGCCTGGGGCGCTGGAGATGTGCTGTGTCGGGGTTCGGCTTTTGTTGTGTTCATGAGGTGTGATTCCACGTGTGGTTGGTGAATGGCTGAAGCTGCGGTCTGATTCGCCCCGGGAATAATGGAGACAGTGAAGCCACGGAAAGGACTTCCCTGTCATGCCCCAAAAGAAATACCCGCTCGAGCTTCGTGAGAGAGCAGTCCGCATGGTCCTCGACGCACTCGAAGCTGACCCGGGTGCCCGCCGCGGCATCTTCCGCCGTATCGGCGACCAGCTCGGTGTCAACCCCGAAACGCTGCGGTCGTGGGTCAACCAGGACCAGGTCGATGCCGGCGACCGGCCCGGCACCACCACCGCTGATGCCCAGCGGATCAAGGACCTCGAGAAAGAGAACCGGGAACTGCGCCGGGCTAACCAGATCCTGAAGTCGGCGTCGGCTTTCTTCGCGGCGGAGCTCGACCGCCCCTCGAAGTAATCGTCGCCTTCATCGACGAGCATAAGGACGAATTCGGAGTCGAGCCGATCTGTTCCACGCTGCGTGCTGCCGGCGTGAAGATCGCTCCGAGTACCTACTATGCCCGCAAACAGCGGCCAGCCTCGAATAGGCAGAAACGTGACGAGATCCTGAAAGAGGAGATCAGCAGGGTGCATACGAACAACTACGATGCGTTCGGAGCCCGGAAGATGCACATCGTCCTCAACCGCGAACCCGACCCGTTAGGGCGCGGGCATGTAGCCCGATGCACGATCGAACGCCTGATGAAAGACCTCGGATTACACGGGATCAAGAGGGCCAAAGCACCGAACACCACACGGTCAGCACCGCGGGAGAACTGTCCAGCCGATCTCGTCGATCGCCACTTCGCGGCTTTCGCCCCTGACCGGCTGTGGGTTGCCGACATAACTTATGTGCACACGTTCACCGGGTGGGTCTACGTCGCGTTCGTCACCGACGTGTTCAACCGCGAGATCGTCGGCTGGCAAGTCTCGAGATCGCTGCATACCGAGTTGGCTCTTGATGCTCTGCAGATGGGGATCTATCAGCGGAAACGTGCAGGTGGCGACCTATCCGGGCTGGTGCACCACTCAGATCGCGGGGTCCAGTATCGGGCGATTCGCTATGGCGAGGCCCTGGCCGAACAAGACGCCGTCGCCTCTGTCGGGTCGAAAGGCGACTCGTACGATAACGCCCTTGCCGAAGCCTTAAATTCACTCTATAAGGCCGAGCTGATCCGGAACAAGGGTCCGTGGAAAGGTATTGATGATGTCGAGATCTCCACGGCGGAGTGGGTGCACTGGTTCAACACGTACCGGCCTCACGGAGCACTCGGTGGTGCGACTCCCGCTGCGTTCCGAGCAGACTATTTCAACGCGCTGCCACGGGCTGCCTAGCTCGTGCACAAGCTGACGATTTCCAAGTAGAAAACTCTCCATCAAACCCGGGGCTTGACAGTCGGCCGGCTTCAAGGCGCATCCGATCGGCCGGCCAAGATCTCTGGTCGAACGGACGCGGCGTGACACAAAGCCGTGAACGCCAGGGTCTCGAAGGTATGCGTCTGCCCGAGCAGCCCGTCCATCACCGGGTGCGAGGCGCCGGGGACGATCTTGCCGTCCACATAGGGTGAGGCGATACCGAGTGAATCGAGCATCTCATCGATGGTCTTGTCGCCGACTTCCCACAACACATCGTGTTCAGCGAGCCGATAGTGCACAGGGACGGCGATCGTACTCGCCACGCTGCGCCAGTCCTGTTGCCAGCCGTCGACGATCTCCAGCAGCTCGGCACGCGGTATACGAGCTGGGGTGTTGGGGCGTTGGAGGATGGGGAGTGACCAGGTCGGGGGTGTGGGCAGATCGGCGACAGCTCGCAGGTCGGCAACAAATTCGCCGTCCTCCGTGTTGTGCCATTGTGCGCGCACGCGCTCTGGGACAATATGCCCGACATCGACGACGGCGACCCCAAGGAGGGGCCAACGTGCATCGCCGCGCTCTGCGTTTGCGCTCCACTGTGAGGCCAGTGTCAGCGAGACGGCTCCGCCAATCGAGCAGCCATGGATGACGACGCCGCGTGAACGCTCCCCGAACTGCTCCCACAGCTCGGCGATGGCGTCATTGAGCCGCTGCGCGCTTGCGGCAAACCATCCATCTGAGCCCTCCGACCGCGACGGAAGGGCACTGTCGCGGTACCCGGGCCGGTTGAGCGCGAAAGCGGGATAGCCATTGTGCGCGACGACCCCGAGTTGGGAGTGGCCGGGAAGCATCGTTTCGAGTGCATCGGCACCACCACCGTGCAGGAACACAACAAGTGGTCGGTCCGCCGAGTCGTCGGGAATCTCAGCGAATCCGGTTATCTTGCCATCGAGCAGGGTCAGTGGCTTTGCGGATGAATCATTCATGGCGTCCTCCTCTTGCATCTGAGTGTAAATTGTCTGTGCGTGACCGCATACGCAATGCAGTGGCGGTCGATCCATGACGGTCGCTCCAGCTCTGCGCTCCTATACATTGACAGCGGCATTCGTATCACTGGTGCCGCTGCGACGCGGCATGAGGACAACGAATGCGAAAGCGATGAGCATCAGCGCGACCGCGACTGCGAAGGCCATGACGAATGATTCGAGGGAAGGCTTTGCGATCAGCGATCCCACAAGCGCTGAACCGAACGACGAGCCGAAGGAGAACATGATTGCGTTGATGCCGGGCAGAAATGCCGAACTCTCCTTGGGAGATCGCAAAACCCCGAGCCCGTTGGCCGCGGTGATCGCGACTCCTCCGAAGACAGCAGACAGCAAGCCGAAAAAGATAAGTGTTGCGACGGTCGACCTCAGTGAGAGCGTCATCCCGATGAGTGTGAACAGAGAGATCACAACGCCTGTGAACAACACGGGCCACCACCCAGCTCGTCGGGCGATCACACCGCATATGGGTGCAAGGAAGAACGACACGATCGTACCCGGCACCGTCAACAGTGCGTAGATCGTTGCCGAGAGTCCGCCTCCACCCGCCTCGGTTGGAAGCTGAAGCCAAAACGGTGCCAGGATCGAAAAGACGCTGAGGAAGCCTGCCATCCCGAAGAGGCACACAATTGGAACAGCAAACACCTCCCTGCTTGCGAGGTGTCGCACCGTTATGATGGGGTGCTTCACCGTGCGCTCGACAAGAATGAACATCACCAGAAGGACGAAGCCGACAATCAGCAGCCCGAGAGTGCGAGGAGAGCTCCACCCTTCGCTTCCTGCTTGCCCGAGACCGATCGATATGCACAGCATGGCGACTCCGAGGACGACGAGTCCGGGCCAGTCGACTACGCCCTTTCGCTTGCCGTCGCCTTGTGGGACGACCAGAAGGACTCCCGCGAAGCCCAGCACGCCCAAGGCTGCCGCGATCCAGAATATCCCGCTATAGCCAATGGTGTCGGTGACCCATCCGCCGACGATTCCATCGACGCCCGTTGCGCCAAGATTGAGGGCGCTCAACCACCCAAGAATGACGGAGTAACGCTCATCGGAGACGTGCTCGCGAAGAATGAGGAACGCGAGTGGGAGTGCAATTACTCCCGGGGCCTGCATCCAGCGGCCGACGTTATAGAGAGGCAGTACCGAGGTCGTCGCGATCAGTACACTTCCGACGATGCCAAGGATGATGACCACCAGGAGCATTGCGCGACGGCCGACCCGGTCGCTTAACGGCAGGGAAGCTGCGGCAAGGCCTCCGACTGCGAAAAAGAGACTCTGCGAGAGCGAGATATCGCTTTGCGAGGCCCTCAAATCGGCGGCAATGGTCGGGAGCGCCGGGAAAATCATCGTTGCCGCGGCCTGAAATGCGGCGATAGCTAGGAACATTACTACGACGAGCAGGGTCACTCGAGTGTGGGTTGGTTTGGTGAGTAACGACATTGAAACTCCTCTGCGTACCTGACCGGCCGGCCAGGCAATGGCTATAGTCGATTCAGACAACCGGTCGTACGGTGGAAGATCGGCCGAGTGATCGGTCCGCGGCGGTTTCGGATCACAGTAGCGTCTCCTTCTTGAGGCACGAGGGCGGCTTGGCTCAATGTATGCGCGGTCAGGACATAAGCCGCAAACGACTTCCATTGATCGGAATGCAGAATCCGTTCGCGGTCGGAGACGAGCTCTGCCACCTGAGTGGAATCCATGGCCAAATCCGTGGAGTGTGTTTCGCCTCTACATCAGCCATCCGACACGTTGCCTGAGCTAGAGCCAATGAAGCGTTGGACAATGGCTCCGATACCGTCGATTTCTGTGTACAGGGTTTGACCTACTCGCAGAAACTCCTGCGGGTTCCGCCCGATGCCGACACCCGCCGGAGTTCCAGTGAAGATCACATCGCCCGGGAGTAGCTCGACGATGCTAGACAACCGAGCCACCAACGCGGGAACCGAGAAGATCATGAGCTGCGTGTTGCCATCCTGAAGCACCCGCTCCGTGCCATCCAGCTCGTGGAGCACACAGCGGATTCCGAGAGCGTTGATGTCGTGGCCGGCACTGACCTCGTCGACAGACGCAACCCACGGGCCGAGCGGGGTGAATCCGGCCGACGACTTACCCAGACTGAACTGCGGCGGATCTCCCCAAAACTGGATAGTACGGTCGCTCAGATCCTGACCGACAGCGAGACCAGCAATGTGCGCCCAGCTCTCAGATTCGGGAATGTCACGACCTCCCTCCCCAATCACGACGACAAGCTCAGCCTCCCAGTCCACGCGCTCACCGGTGAGTGCGACGTCGACGTCCGCCCCTGCGAAGCTCGACACGTACTTCGTGAAAACCACAGGGTTATCGGGGGCGCGGAAGCCGGATTCGTCGGCGTGATCGGCATAGTTCAATCCGATTGCGAATACTTGTGGTGGCCGAGGAACCGCCGCCCCGAGATCGCGAAAATCGTACTCGACCCCAGATTGGCGCTTGGACGCTGCGTCAGCCCATTCGCGAAACTCACCCCATCGAGCGTAGATCGCTTGCGGATCCGACGAGAATTTCCCGTCGCTCGCGCTCTGAACGTCGACGGCGAATCGACCCTCAAAGAGGACGAGCCGGCCATTAAGATTTCCGATCCGCATGGGTCACCACAGTTCCGGAAGGTGGACTTCGGGAATGGCCTCCGGCCGATATGTTCCCGCCATCGCTCGCCGGTGAACCTCTGCATGGCTCAGTCCGTCGGCGCGTGCGGCTACGACTTTCACGGGATCGAAGTACTCACCGATGGGATTGTCCGAGAAGTCCTGCGAAGTCCGCATATACTCTTTCGAGCTTCTCCAGTCAGCGAAATTGTCAACTTGGATCTCCACACCGTTGCCCTCGGGGTCCTGGTAGTACATCGACATGGTCATCCCGTGGTCAAGACCCATGAACGGTTCGATTCCCTCTATGGCAAGCCGCTCGTAATGGTCCACCCACGCTTCAAAGTCGTCGTACTCAAACGCAGTGTGATGCAGGCCAGAGGTATGACCCTTATTTTCCGGTGGAATCAGGTCAGGCAACGCGAGGAGCGCGATTCGGTGATTCGCTGCGTCGTTGGTGAGCCATGCACCGCCCTTTCCGTGGAAGACCGGCTCCAGCCCAGCCACCTTCTTGTAGAACTCGACCATTTCATCCAGTTTGAGCGTGGCGAAGGTCGTGTGATGGAAGACCGGTCCGCTGATCGGTCTGCAGCGGTTTCGGTTCACGGTCATGTGTCCTCCTCGAGTGACGGATGGTGTGTTGTTCAATGTAGGCGCAGTTCAGACCTCGATCGCGGAATAGTTCCACTGATTGGAACTCTTACGACTGCTCGCGTCCGGAACAGTGTTGATCAATCGCCTCTGGCCCATGCCAATCATTGGAAGTCCGTCATCGGAATCCCTCCTCCCTGCTCCATTGTCGAAGCATCACGTACTATCTCGAGGTCGGAGTGTGAATGGCCCAGAATATTCTTCCCGTGCTGATTGTGGGTGGGGGACCAGTAGGTCTTTGCGCTGCTCTCGAACTCGATTCTCACGGCGTGCCTGTCACGATCGTGGAGCCCAGAGTTCTCATCGATCACTCTCGTCCGCGAGCGAAGACGACTTCAGCACGAACCATGGAGCATTTTCGCCGTTGGGGGATCTCCGGTCGCGTGCGCGAAGCTGCCTCGTTGCCGGTGGATTGGTCCCAACGGGTGACTTTTGTGGAAACACTCTCCGGCAAGGAGGTGGCCCATTTGGACGGCTGTCTCGGTTTGAGTGTTCCGGACGAGGTCAGTCCCGAAAAGGCTCAGCAGATAAGCCAGGGTCGCGTCGAAGAAGTGCTCCGGAGCGCGGTGAGCGAGCGTGAGGGAATCACGACGCTGTACGGCTGGGAGGTCACACGGCTCGAAGAACAGAGAGAGCATGTCGTCGTGACTATACGGGACCAGAACGGGCGCGACACACCGCTGACGACCTCATGGGTGGTCGGAGCGGATGGTCCGCGAAGTGCTGTGCGAGCGGCAATGGGCACGCGTTACGCTGGCGCAAGTGGTGGGCGTCCGAACGTCAACATCACCTTTAGGTCACGCGAATTGGCCGACAAGATTCGCCATCCCCCGTCGCTCCAATACTGGGTACTCGACCCCTCTTGCCCTGGTGTAGTGGGTCCGCTCGACCTCGACGGTACGTGGTGGGCCATCTCCACGGGCACCGAGAGTGTTTCCGATGATGTTGAGGCCCGCCGGATCATTCAAGGCCTCGTCGGATCCGATATCGACATCGAGATCGTTGCTACCGATCCCTGGCAGGCTCGGATGCTGATTGCTCAGGAGTACCGCCGTGGGAGATTGTTCGTTGTCGGTGACGCCGCGCATCAGAACCCTCCATGGGGCGGCCACGGGTTCAACACTGGTGTCGGAGATGCCGTCAACATCGGTTGGAAGCTCGCCGCAGTTATCAATGGTTGGGCTCCTGAGCATCTGTTAGACAGCTATGCTGCCGAGCGCAAGCCGGTTGCGGCTCAGACGATTGCACTTGCACAGTCAAATATGAAGGCACTTTCGAACGATCTCAGCGACGGATTATTAGAGGACAGCTCGACCGCGATGGCGAACCACGCCGCTCGCATCCGCGAACTCAAGAGCCCCGAGTTCTATGCTGATGGACTCGTGTTCGGCTACGGATACGGTGATAGCGCAGCCAAGCAGACTCCTACATTGGCCGAGTATCGCCCAATTGCGACTGCGGGAAACCGCATGCCGCATCGAAGGAGACAAGGCCGTGCGCTCTTCGACGTACTGGGGCGAGAGTTCACTGTGATCGGTCCAGCATCCCATGCATCGGCGCTGGTGCAGGACGCCCGGCGCCGATGCATCCCACTCTCCCATATGGCTGCCGCAGGCGACCTGATCTTGGTGCGTCCTGACCAACATATCGCTTGGGTGGGGCAGACCGTAGATGACCCAGAACGTATCCTCGACGACGCACTGACTGGATTTGTACAATCAGTTCCACGGCCTCGACGTTTCACCTGAGTCGGCTAAAACACGATGGTCTGGTTGCCACGTCTGATGACACGGTCCTCCGCATGCCATTGCACGGCGCGGGAGAGCACGGCGCGTTCGACATAGGCTCCTCGAGCCTGCAGATCGGCGGCCGACATGGAGTGGTCGACGCGAGCGACATCTTGCTCGATGATCGGCCCTTCATCGAGATCTTTGGTGACATAGTGCGACGTCGCGCCGATGAGCTTAACACCACGCTCCTTGGCCTTGCGATATGGAGAGGCGCCGATGAATGCGGGCAGGAACGAATGGTGGATGTTGATCACGGGGACTCCTAATTGGTCCAAAAGGCTCTCGGAGATGATCTGCATGTACCGGGCGAGTACAACGAAATCGACATTGCCGGTGAGCAGTTCCAGGATCTCAGCTTCTGCGGCCGACTTGTCCGGTCCCTGCGAGGGGACATGGAAAAACGGAATGCCGAAGGAGTGCGCGTGATCGGCCGTACTGGTGTGATTCGAGATCACCATAGGGATGGTTACGGGCAGTTGGCCGCGACGGTGCCTCCAAAGCAGCTCGAGTAGACAGTGGAAGCAGTGAGTATCCAGATGGCTCCACGGGCTTCCACGACAACGGCGAGTGGTTCATGAGCCGTGAGTTCGTCCCCCTTAGCAAGTACACCCCGGATCTCGATCTGGTTGCTCAAGCCGGGAAACCGATGGCGACAGCAGCCGGAACAGTGAGTGGTGACGCATACTACGCGCGCACTGCTCGGCTTGTTGCAGAGCGGCTAGGCATCCCGTATTTTGATTTTCCCGGTCACCATCTGTCATATCTGGATATGCCCGATGAGTTCGCAGCTTCGCTTCGTACCGCGTTCGCTACTTTGCCCGCGGAATCTGACGCATCGTCTGTTGAGTGAGCTCGCTATTTCGGGGGGGCGCAGGGCGAGCCTGCTGACGTCACGGGAGATCGCGCGCGCGATTGCCACGATGGCCGGCTCGACCATCTGTGGGTTGAGGCTCCCTCCGGCCCCCAGCACAGAAAGCGCCGCCACGCAGTCGCCCAAGCGATCGAACACAGGCGCGGCGATCGTTTCGGCAGGCTCCGGTCGCGTGCGGGAAAAACGTGCCACACCTTCGGATCGCACGTCCTGCAGTTGAGCGCGTAGTTCGTCAGGATCGAGCTTGGTCGGCTCGGGCTCCAGCGTGAGCGAGCGCGTGAGATAGGCGGCCTGGAATTCTGGCTGGGCGTGAGCAAGCAAGATGAGGCCCAGACCAGTGCCGTGCAACGGAACCCGAGCGCCCGGACTCCAGAGCACCTTGGCAGCTCGAGTCGATGAGAGTCGTTCGATGATCACCGCTTCGTTGTTCTCCCGCACAGCCAGCTGAATGTGTTGCCCCGTTGCGTGATGCAGATCCTCCATGTAGGGCAGAGCTATTGCCCGCAGTCCGTGCCCACGCGGAGCAAGCGCAGCGTACTCGAACATTCGAAGGCCCACGGTGAACCTGCCATCAGGGAGACGTTCCGCGACCCCCAGCCGTACCAGACTCTGAGCTAAACGCAGAGTAGTGCTCAGCGGAATACCAGCACGCTCACTGAGCTCCGTGAGGCTTAGCGCCGGATCCTCTACGCTGAAGGCATCGAGAATGCGGAAAGCTCGAACCAAAACAGGTTCCCCGGTCTGAGGCCGACCACCACGTCGAATATTTTCCATGACATATTAGATTCTGCCACTAGTCGAGTGGTCGTGTCGTGTTGATTCAATAATGCCAAGGCTGAGCATCGTGTGCTCGTTCGCAATGACAAGCTCGCAGCGAGGAGCGCGTACCTCGTTTTCAAGTAGGTCGGGTGAGGCTAGATCTTCGAGACTCGCTCTCGGACAACTTGACCACAGCGAGGACCACGCTCTTTGTTGTGGTCAGGCCGGGGCGCCTCTCGTAGGCGTAATTCGAGCTCAAAGCAATCCGTGCCGCAATCTCTTTCAAAAGGCCGCACGATTGGCTCGACTCCGATACTCGGCCCACAGCCGACGTTTCTCCGCCTCGAATTCGACCGACTCAGCTGGTGTGGCCTTGCCGGATTCTCTGTGTGATTGCGCATCCAGACTTGCAGCGTCTCTTTGCTCAAACCGACCTCGCCGGCGACACGAGTGATCGGCCCGGTGTCGCTGAGTTGAACGGCCGGTCTTTCGAGGTCGAGCTGGGATGCGCTATCGACGTCGGCATGAACGGTCGACGCCCGGATACGCGGTCTACACCGGTCAGGTGTGAAAGGAGCGCCCTAGCGGCCTCAGTCCATGACGAGGCCGTTGTCGACGACGAGGTTCTGGCCCGTGATGGCCCGGGAGGCCGGGGACGCGAAGAACACCACCGCCGAGGCGAACTCCTCCGGAGTGGTCACCCTGCCCAGTGCGCTGGCCGCAGCGATCTGCTCGAACACCTCGTCCGGGGTCTGCGATGACGCGTCGGTGGTGCGCAGCAGGCCACCCGAGACCATGTTCACCCGCACTCCTGCCGGTCCGAGGTCCTTGGCGAAGGTCCTGGTCAGAGACAGCAGAGCCGCCTTCGCTGCGGTGTAGTCGTGGTAGGGGACGACTGGGTCCTGGACGAGGTTCGTGCCGATGTTGACGACTCGGCCGGAGCCGATCTCCCGGAACCCTCGCATCGCCGACTGGATCGCATTCAGCGCACCCTCGATGGTCCCCCGGAACTGATCCGCGAAATCGGAGTAGTCGATCTCATCCGCGGGCTGCCGTTCGTCACCGTTGAAGGAGAAATCCATCAAGGCGCTGTTGACCACGGTGGATACGGGGGCGCCGAACTCGGCGGCTGCGGAGTCGAACATCGCATCGACCGCGCGGGAGTCGGTGACATCGGCCTCGATGGCCGCTGCACGTCCTCCACGAGCACGGACCGCCTCGGCGAGTTCCTCAGCCGCATCGGCTGAGCGGCGGTAATTGATGACGATGGCGGACCCGGTATGAGCGAAGGCCTTCGCGATGGCCGCGCCCAAGCCCCGACCGGATCCGGTGACCAGGACGACCTGCTCGTCAAGAGGCAGCGCCTCAGTGGTGAAAGCGTGGGCGTTGCCCATTGCGGTTCTCCTTCGAACGTCTCAGTGGTTCGTCCCCCACCCTACCCACCTGCGCCGACGAAGGTCGGCAGGTGCCTTCCCGGATCGGAAGGAGGCACGCGTGCCCACCCCATATCGGAGGGGAGACGCACTCCTCGCCGCTCGGCGGAGGATGTCGGAGGTGCCCAGGCGGACAAAGATCCATAGACTACATCACAGACCAACTTCATCGATCCGCAGGAAGTCCCCTTATGAACGAGCTCGGCGCCGGCATCTCCATCGGAGTCCTCGCAGCACTCGTCGTCTTCGTCATCTACATCATCGGTGCGAAGCTCGGACGATGGCAGCCACGGTCGGCATCCAGCAGACCGACCACTCAGGGCGGCTACAACCAGGGCGGGTACCAGCAGGGCGGGTACCAGCAGGGCGGGTACAACCAGCCTACTCGTGCCTACAGCAGTGAGGACGAGACCCGCGTCCTGCCGAACAACTCCGGCTACGGCGCCGGCTACGACGACGATGCCGACGAACCCCGAGCCACCAAGGCCGAACTCGCCGCGAACATCCAGCACTCCGGTCAGATGGTCGAAGCGAACCGCCGAGCCGCGACCGCCTCGAACGGTGACACCTTTGCTGTGTTCACCTATATCTTCGGCGCCGCACTCATCGCCGTCGTCGCCTTCGTCTTCTTCAACAACCTCCTGCTGCCGGCCACCATCGGTGCGCTCACCGGCGCCATCATCTGCGTGGCACTGTCGGCGACCTACACACTGAAGCACCTGGATTTCTGGCCGGACAACGCCACGATCACGATCATCAACCTCATCGTCGCCCTGGCGGCCTCGATCTTCATGTACATCGGCTCGGTGCAGACCCAGCGCGACAACGTCAGCCTCGGCACGATCACCGACTCCTTCGACGCACTGCCCTTCAGCGACGGATTCTCCGCCTTCGCCCTGGCCATCGGCGACCGCGTTGTGACATTCTTCAAGGACTTCGGGTTCTTCGGCTTCGTGTTCCTGCTGTTCATGGGCATCGGCTGCATCATCGTCTTCACGCTGGCCGCGAAGTCCCTCGTCGACGTCATGGACTGGCGGATCTTCGCCCAGTTCGGGCATTTCGTCACCGATCGGCCGATGTCGTACTCGCGTGCCGTGCGCTTCCAGACGAACAAGGTCTCACACACCGTGACCTCGATCGTTCTTGCGATCATCGCCGTCCTCGCTGCCACCGGAACCCTCTACGACGCCTTCACGTGGTTCACACGCTGATGAACATCTCAGAAACTGGGCGGTAAGATAGTCCCGGACTTCCCCCGTCGTGCCGCGCCACGCGCGCGTCTCAGCGGCCCAGACCGACCCGACGAACGACCCGAAAAGGGATGAGTACCTCAATTGGCGAACGGCAACGCAACATTTCGGCACTCGAACGTGGCCCTGCTCGGCCTGACCGAGACACTGGCCCCGAACGAAGTGACCTCGCAGGAATTCGACGAACGCCTCGCCGATACTCTCAAGACCCTCAGCCTGCCGCAGGGCCTGCTCCAGCGGGTCGCCGGCGTCTACGCTCGCCGCAATTGGGACCAGCCCCATCAGTTCGCCGAGGGCGCGATCACTGCGGGCAAGAAGGCCCTCGCCGAATCCCGCGTGTCCCCCGAGGCCATCGGACTCATGGTCAACACCTCCGTCACCCGTGAGCACCTCGAGCCGTCGGTGGCCGTCGGCGTCCACGCCGGCATCGGTCTGGGCCCGCAGGCGATGAACTTCGACATCGCCAACGCCTGCCTCGGGTTCGTCAACGGCATGACTCTGGCCGCGAACATGATCGACGCCGGGCAGATCGAATACGCCCTCGTCGTCGCCGGTGAAGACGCCTCCCGGGTCCAGGAGGCCACACTGCGCCGCCTCAACCGCCCGGAGATCACCCGCGAGGAATACCTCAACGAATTCGCCTCGCTGACACTGGGTTCGGGAGCCGCCGCCGCCGTCCTCGGACCGGCCGACAGACATCCGGAAGGCCACCGCATCCTCGGCGGGATCACCCGTGCCGCCACCCAGCACCACGAACTGTGCGTCGGTGACCACAACGGCATGTTCACCGACACCAAGGGCCTGCTCGCCGGGGGCATGGAACTCGTCGTCGCCGCGTGGGAGGAAGCCCACAACGACGGCTGGGACTGGCAGGACATGGACCGCTACGTCATGCACCAGGTCTCCGATGTGCACACGAATTCGATCACGAAGGCCGCGAACCTCGACCCCGACCGGATCCCCGTGACCTATCCGGAACTGGGCAACGTCGGCCCGGCCTCCCTGCCCATCACCCTTGCCCGCGAGGCCGACAACCTGCAGCCCGGCGACCGCATCCTGTGCATGGGCGTCGGGTCCGGCCTCAACACCGCCATGACCGAGATCGAGTGGTAGAGATTTCATGAAGTTCCCTGCACGGCCGGCTCAGATTCCCCCGCAGCTGCCCGAGTGGGACCCCGCCTGGTCCCGGATCGTCGAGGCCGCGACCCCGGATGGGACACACGAGTTCCACGTCCTCGACACCCTGCCCGTTCTGCGTGCGGCCGGCCTCGAACCCGAGGGCACGATCCTCGCCCTCCACGGCAATCCGACCTGGTCCTATCTGTGGCGCAGGCTCGCCCGCGCCACCGTCGAGACCGCCCGTGCCGGTGGCCGCGTCTGGCGGCTCATCGCCCCCGACCAGCTCGAGATGGGCTTCTCCGAACGGCTCGCCCACGAGGCGATGCCGGCCCCGAAATCCGACGAGGTGCGCCGGATCGCTGATCGTCTCAATGATTTCGACGCCGTCGTCACGACGCTGCTCGCCGAGGTGGCCGGCAGCGGATTCGCCACCCACCCGATCGTGACGATCGGTCACGATTGGGGCGGTGTGCTCTCGCTCGGTTGGGCCGCACGCAACAACGACATCGTCTCCGCAGCGATCAGCCTCAACACCGCCGTCCACCAGCCCGAGGACACTCCGATCCCGGCGCCGCTGCGCGCCACACTCGCGGGGCCCATGCTGCCCACTGCCACCGTGCTCACCGACTGGTTCTTACAAGTCACGATGGGCCTCGGCGATCTGTCCGCCGAGACCAAGTCCGCGTTCAGCGCCCCGTACCGGAGTGCGGCCGACCGGTGGGCGATCGGCAACTTCGTCGCCGACATCCCCATCGACGCGAACCATCCTTCGGACCCCGAACTGCAGCGCATCGGCAAGGACATCGCCGCCTTCGACAAGCCTGCGCTGCTCGTCTGGGGGCCGAAGGATCCGGTGTTCCTCGAACGCTATCTGCGGGATCTGAGCTCCCGCCTGCCGCAGGCCGACCTGCACCGGTTCGAAACAGCCTCCCACCTCGTCAGCGAAGACCACGACGTCGCCGGCCTCGTCCTCGACTGGCTGGACGCACAGTTCAGTGCGCCCGCAGCAGCCGCGGCGAAGGAATCGACAACCGGCACCGACGACGACCCCGCCGCGCCGGCTGTCCGTGCGGTCACCGCGATCCTCGATGCGCGCCGCGACGACGAGACGATCGCCTCGGTCGACTTCGCGCAGAACCCCGCACAGCAGATCAGCTGGCGCCACCTGTGGCACGTGACGACGTCGATCGCGAACGGCCTGCTCGACCTCGGCGTCAAGCCGGGCGACCGGGTGTCGATGCTCGTCCCGCCCGGCAACAATCTCACCGCCGCGCTCTACGCGTGCCTGAAGATCGGCGCGGTCGCCGTCGTCGCCGATGCCGGCCTCGGCCCGAAGGGGATGACGCGGGCGATCACCTCGGCGGACCCGCAGTGGATCATCGGCGAACTGCCCGGACTCACCTTAGCCCGTGCCTTCGGCTGGCCCGGCCGGCGGATCTCCGTCACCCCGCTCGGCCCCGTCCGCTCCCGCCTGTTCAAGGCAGAGACGAGCCTGACCGCGCTCTCTCGCACCGAGCACCGCGCCGAGCTGCCGACGCCGTCCGCCGGCGACGATGCGGCGATCCTGTTCACCTCCGGCTCGACGGGCCCGGCGAAGGGTGTGCGCTACACGCATGCGAACATCTCCGCGCTGGCAGCGGTGCTGACCAGGGTCTTCGACGTCCGTGAGGGCACCGGACTGGTCGCCGGGTTCCCGCCCTTCGCACTGTTGGGACCGGCCATCGGGGCCACCTCGGTGACGCCGGACATGTCCGTGACGAAGCCGAAGACGCTCACGGCGAGCGCGATCGCCGATGCGATCATCGCCGGTCGGGCGACGATGGTCTTCGCCTCCCCCGCCGCGTACCGGAACGTCGCCGCGACCGCAGAGCGACTCGATGCGCAGCAGCGTACCGCGTGTGCACGGGTCGAACTCGTGCTCTCCGCCGGCGCACCCGTGCCGCTGGAGCTCATGGACGCCATCGCCGAGGTGTTCCCGAACGCATCCATCCACTCCCCCTACGGCATGACCGAGGGACTCCTGCTCACCGACATCGACCGAGCAGGAGTGGCCGAGGCGGACGCGACCGGTGGGCTCGGCGTGTGCGTGGGTCGGCCCATCGACGGCGTCGAGCTCGCGCTGGCACCGATCGATGTTGCCGGGAACTCCGCCGAAGAGCTGCTGCAGGGAGAGGCCTCGCGGGGCCGCCTCGGCGAGTTCGTCGTCAGTGCCGCGCACATCAAGTCCGGCTACGACAATCTCTGGCGCACCACAGCGGATTCGGCTCGCGATGATCTGCACGATCTGACCTGGCATCGGACGAACGACATCGGCCACATCGACGACGCCGGTCGGGTGTGGCTCGAGGGTCGCCTGCAGCACGTCGTCACGACTGCCCGGGGACCGGTCGGACCGGGCGGCCTCGAGGCGCTCGTCGACACCGACGCACAGGTCAGCCGCAGCGCCGTCGTCGGCATCGGTCCGGTCGGCACGCAGGCGCTCGTCGTCGTGCTCGACGCCGAGGGCACCGCGCTCTCGCCCGGCGTCGCGCCGCTCGACCTGACCGCCCGACTGCGGGAGCAGATCGCCAGGATCGGCGGTCACGATCTCGCCGCCGTGCTCGTGGCCCCGGAATTCCCCACCGACATCCGCCACAATTCGAAAATCGACCGGTCCCGACTGGCGGCCTGGGCCGACCGTGTCCTGGCCGGCGGTCCGGTGCGCGGAAGGATCTGAGGATGAAATGAGAATCACCGTCATCGGAGCCTCCGGGCTGCTCGGTTCATCCGTCGCCCACGCTCTCGTCGCGTCAGGTCATGAGGTCACGACCCTGCAGCGCCGTCCCTCCGGGGTCGACGGGGCTGCGGATGTGCTGGGGTCGGTGACCGATGCGGAGTCGGTCGAGCGTGCCGTCACCGGCGCCGAGGCGGTCGTGCACTTGGCCGCGAAGGTCTCCATGATGGGGGATCCCAAGGATTTCGAGGCCGTGAACATCGGCGGCACTCGCACTCTCGTCGATGCGGCTCGTGCCGCCGGCGTGCAGCGTCTGGTCCATATCTCATCGCCGTCGGTGGCACATACCGGTGATTCGATCATCGGCGACGGTGCCGAACCGGCGTCTCCGGAGTTCGTGCGCGGTGAGTATGCGCGGACGAAGGGGGCCGGTGAGCGGATTGCCCTGGGTGCGGATTCGCCCGACTTCCGGGTGCTGGTCCTGCGCCCCCATCTCATGTGGGGTCCGGGCGACACTCAGCTCACGGAACGGGTCATCGACCGCGCTCGTGCGGGTCGGATGCCGGTGCTCGGATCGGGGGCCGCCCTCGTCGACACCCTGTTCGTCGACAATGCCGTTGAGGCGATCGCTGCGGCGGTGACCGCGGTCGATTCCACTCATGGCGAGGCGCTGGTGGTGACGAACGGTCAGCCACGGGCGATCGGCGAGCTGATGTCACGCATCGCGATCGCCGGTGGTGCCGGGGAGCCGAAGCTGCGCATTCCCGTGGCTCCGGCGCTGGCGGCCGGATCCGTGGTCGAGAAGGTGTGGGCGCTCGGTGAGCATGATGATGAGCCTCCGCTGACGAGGTTCCTCGCCGAGCAGCTGTCGACCGCGCACTGGTTCGACCAGCGGCGGACGCAGGAGGTGCTGGGCTGGACTCCTCGGGTCGGCATCGAAGAGGGCATGGAGATCCTCGCCGCGCACTACGCGTAATCGGCTCTGGCCGGCGGGGCCGCCCGATCAGAGGCGGTACTGGTTGTTCTCCTCCGCCGAGGGCCCTCTGCGGGTGGCCTGTTCGTCGTCTTCGGTCTCATCGGCTTCGTCATCGCCCGAGTCGTCGGACTCCGGTTCGGTTCCGGCGAGGGCACCGGCCGACATCCCCGGTTCGCCGGCCGGTGGGTTCTCGAGCGAGGAGCCGCCGGCTGACTCGTCGAAGTCCTCCGGATCGAGCGTGGGTGTGTCCTCGTCGGCGGTCGGGGGAACCTCGATCTTCTCCGCATCCGTCTCGTCGGACTCTGCTTCAGCGGCCTTGTCGGCGCTGATCCCGGCGGTCTCCGGATCGGCGCCCTCTGAGGGCTGCGCGGTGGTGTCCTCGGCAGGGGGTGTCGTCGGCGTGGTCGGATCCTCGGCCTTGACCGAGGGTGCCGCGTCGGGCATCGGCGGTGCCGCGGGAGCGGGACCCGACTTCGGCGCGGCAGATTCGCTGTCGGCGGCAGCCGCCTGCGGGGCGGTGTCAGGTCGGGCGGGGAATGTCGGCGGCATCGGCGGGGGTGCCGGCAGGTCGGACTTCTCGGACGACTCTGCTTGCGGCATCGCCGGGGCAGGACGCGGCGAGTCTGCGTCGTCGTCTCCTGAACTCTCGATGGACGACTTCTCATCGCTGTCGACGGCAGAGTCCGCACCCGTGGCTTCGTCCGTTGCCGCGGTAGTGTCGTTCGTCGTGGCGGCAACAGCGGCCGCTTCCGGGGCGCGCTCTTCTGACTGCTCCCTGGCCTCGGACGTCGGCTCATTCGCATCGTCGGGTTCGGCGCTGTGCCTGCCTCGGGCACGCCTGCGTGTTTCGGCCGGCGTACCGGGTGCGGGCTTCTCGGCAGCGTCGGCATCGGACGCTTCAGCCTCGGCCGACTCAGCAGTCGACGTCGACGCCGCAGAAGCCTCCGAGTCATCCGACGAACTAGCGTCCTCGTCGGTTCCGACTTCCAAGGATGAACCAGTGCTGTCGGATGCGTCGGTCGAATCGGCTGCTGTCTCGTCACCCGAGCCTGACCGGACACCGGTCGTGGTCGTCTCGTCGGAGCCCTCCGTCCCTTTGGCCGCAGCCTCATCGGCGGAGGCAGCCGTGCCGTCCTCACCTGAGCCGACAGCCTCGCCCGAGCCGGCCGCGTCACCGGGCTTCGCCGACGAACCGGGCAGGGCCCCGTCGATTCCTTCGAGGCTCACCCCCGCCTCGGCGGCCAGACGAGCGCGTCGTTCGGCACGTGCCTGAGCACGTTCCTCTTCGCTCTTCTGAGCCTTCGCTTTCGCCTTCGCCGACTCTCCCTTGGGCTGGGTCGGGCGGACGGCCTCCCAGACGAGGAGGACGATGAGCATCGTGACGCCGACTGTCAGTCCCATGAAGATCGACATCCAGGGCTGGTCCATCGAGAAGAAGTCCACGAATACGTTGAGTCCGAACAGGACGCCGAAGCCGAGGATCAGTGCAACCAGGAATCTCATATCCCCATTGTGCCTTCTCACGGGCCCGATGCAGGGGAACGGGTCCGAATTCGTGCCGCGCCCGTCCTTCTCTCCCCGCGCAGCAAGCCAGCCCCGGCCGCCCCGCAGCAAGCCAGCCCCGGCCGCCCCGCAACCACCAGACACGCGTCCTCGCATCGGCTCCTCGCCGACTCGTCGAAGGGTTCGTCGACTGCCTGCTCGAGGCGTCGAACATCGGGCTCCGGTCGGCCGCGATCGCCTGACCCACCTCGGCGCCGAGCTGTGCTGTGCGTCACAATGGGATCATGGACACGAAACCCGACACCACCGCCCCCAGCTACGACGACATCGTCACACGCATCGATTCGGACCCCGAGGGCTTCTGGCTCGACCAGGCCACAAGCCTCATCGACTGGGTGAAGGAACCGACCCGCGCCGTCGACGACTCGAACGCCCCGATCTACCGCTGGTACCCCGACGGCGAACTCAACGTCTGCTACAACGCGCTCGACCGACATGTCGAGAACGGACGCGGCGACCAGGCCGCACTCATCTACGACTCGCCGGTCACCGACACGGTCCGCTCGATCACGTACGCCGAACTCCTCGACGAGGTCTCCCGCTTCGCCCGCGCCCTGTCGGAGAGGGGCGTGACAAAGGGCGACCGGGTCGTCATCTATATGCCGATGATCCCCGAGGCGGCCGTGGCCATGCTCGCCTGCGCCCGCCTCGGCGCGATCCACTCCGTCGTCTTCGGCGGCTTCGCCCCGAACGAGCTGGCCGTGCGCATCGACGACACCGCCCCGAAAGCCATCATCTCGACCTCCTGCGGGGTCGAGAAGAGCCGAGTCCTCGAATACAAGCCGATGCTCGACGAAGCCATCGAGATCGCCGAGAACAGACCCGACTTCACCGTCATCGTCCAGCGCGACGAGCACCGCTGCGAACTCGGCGAGGCCGACGTCGACTACGCCGAACTCCTCGCCCAGACCCCCGAGGGCATCGACCCGGTCACCGTCAAGGCCACCGATGAGCTGTACGTCCTCTACACCTCCGGCACCACCGGCAAACCGAAGGGCATCGTCCGCGATTCCGGCGGCTACGCCGTGGCCGGCGCATTCTCGATGCCGGCGATCTTCGGCCTCCACCCGGGCGACACCATGTTCACCGCCTCCGACGTCGGCTGGGTCGTCGGGCACACCTACATCGTCTACGCACCGCTGCTGGCCGGCGTCACCTCTGTGCTCTACGAGGGCAAACCCGTGGGCACCCCCGACGCGGGCGCCTTCTTCCGCGCCATCGAGCAGCACGGTGTCAACGTCCACTTCACCGCCCCGACGGCCATGCGCGTAGTGCGCAAGGAGGATCCGAACGGCGAACTGATGAAGAAGTACGACCTCTCCAGCCTGCGCGCGGAGTTCCTCGCCGGCGAGCGACTCGACCCGGATACGTACGAATGGACGACGAAGACCCTCGCCGAGGCGACCGGACGTGACATCCCCGTCGTCGACAATTGGTGGCAGACGGAGACCGGTTGGCCGATCGCGGCGAATCCGCTGGGCCTGACCCGATTCCCGCTCAAGGCAGGGTCACCGACGAAGCCGGTGCCCGGCTATCAGATCGAGGTCCTCGAACCCGGCGGAACACCCGTCAAGGCCGGTGAGGAGGGGCTCATCGTCATGAAGCTGCCGCTGCCCCCGGGCACGATGGCCACCGTGTGGGGCGACGACTCCCGGTTCATCTCCTCATATCTCGCCGCCTTCGACGGCTACTACCTCACCGGCGATTCGGGCTATCTGGACGAGGACGGCTACGTCTACGTCATGGGACGCACCGACGACGTCATCAACGTCGCCGGGCACCGCCTGTCCACAGGGATCATCGAGGCCGTGGTCGCCTCCCATCCCGCCGTCGCCGAGGCGGCTGTCATCGGCGTCCATGACGACGTCAAAGGTCAGATCCCACGTGCCCTCGTCGTGCTCGGTGACTCCGCCGAGGCGGCCGATCCTGCGACCGTCACCGACGAACTCGTGGCGCTGGTGCGCAAGGAGATCGGTCCCGTCGCCGCGTTCAGACAGGTCGACGTCGTAGCGGGACTGCCGAAGACCCGGTCGGGCAAGATCCTGCGCAAGACCATGCGCGAGATCGCCGACGGCGCCGACAATCCGGCAGTGCCGTCGACGATCGAGGATCGCACGGTGCTCGATGATCTCTCATCGGTGCTTGCGCGAGGGTGATTCACCTCCGCGGGTGACTCAGGAGTTTCGGCCCTGTTCGAAGCCGGCTGCGAAGCCGCGTTCGAAGGCGTCCTGGACTTCGCGGTCTTGATCGCGTTCCCGGTCGCGCCGGTCCTCGGCCCAACCGAAGGGGTCGAATCCTCGGCGTCCGGGACCGAAACCGCCGCCGAAACCGGGACCGAACCCGGGCCCGAAGCCGCGTCGACCGCGACCTCCTCCGCGTCGATCTCCATGCCCGGGGCCTCCGCGACCGGGGCCGCCATGGCCAGGACCGTCGTAGCCGGGGCCGCCGTGCGGACCGGCATGCTCGGCATCGCCGTGACGGTGTCCGCGGGGACCGCCCTCGTGATCGGGGTGGTCGTCACGATCATCCCAGCCGCCCCGTGACTCCTGGTCGCCGCGTGCACCGCGGCCGCCTCGGCGATGGTCGCCCCAGCGAGAGTCGTCTCCGCAACGATCGACACCGAAGGCGTCGACGATCTTCGACAGCGAAGCCTTGAGGTCCTCGAACTCCTCGGAGGACAGCACGTCTTCGACTTTGTCGCCGACGTTGTCGCGCAGGTCGCGCATCCGGCGGCGCAGCTCCTCGGGGTTGACGTCTCCGGCAGGTCCCCAGCCGCGGCGACCGCGGGGAGGCCCGTAGCTGACCGGCTCCTCCGGGCCGGGGGCGCCGTCGGCGACCATCTCCTCGTCGTCCCAGTCTCGGCGCCCGCGCCGCATCCGACCGAAGTCACGCGGGTCGAAACCGCTGTCCTTTGCCGCGGCGCGGAATTCGCGACGCATGACGCGGCTGACCTGGCGGAGCAGCTGCGGAAGGTCGACGTCGGAATCGTCGCGTGCCGTCGAATCGCCGGCACCGGCCTCATCAGCGTCGGTGTCATCGCGCGTTTCGTCGAGCACGGTCCCGTCGGTCGCGTCATCCGCGGCCGAGTCGGTTACAGTCTCGTCGGCACCGGCAGTGGGATCGCTTGGCGCATCATTCGATCCGTCGTTCGTTGAACCTGGCTGGTCGAAGGCATCGGCGCTTGAGTCGACGTTCTCGTTCACATTCGACGCGGAGCGTTCGACGTCGTCATTGTCATTGCTGAAGTTGTCGTGGGTATTCATGTCATCTCCTTTAGTTGTTATCTGACATGTATATGCAGAATGACATGCATTGCAGGAGCATGTCAAGTAACATGTAAAATGCGGTTATGAGCTCAGACGATGACATCCAGACGATCGCGGAGGCGCTGACGCGCCTGCAGTGGCGGCGCGGCCCCGGCGGTCCACGTGGCTTCGGGCCTCCGCGGGGGTTCGGCGGGCGAAGCGGTTTCGCCGATCCGTCACACGGTGAGTTCCCCTTCGGCGGGCGGCACGGCGCAGAAGGCAGAAGCCGGACGGAACATGGTCCCGGCCGCCGCGACGGGCACGGCGATCCTGGATTCGATTGGCGCGAGAAGTTCAAGGGCCACTTCGGCGGTCGCGCCCAGTGGCAGCTGCTCATCGCCCTGGTGCAGGCGGGCACAGCGCTCGGGGTCAGCGCTCTCGGTGAGGCGATCGGCGTCGACCAACCGCGCGCGTCCCGGCTCGTCTCTCAAGGTGTCGAACTCGGGCTGCTGCAGAGGGAAGCAGACCCCGAGGATGCCCGGCGCACCCTCATCGCCCTCACCGACAAGGGGCGGGCGATCGTCAATCGATTCCGAGGCGCCCAGCGTGACAGTGTCGATCAGGCACTCAGCGAGTTCACCGCTGATGAGCGTGCCCTGCTGGCCGAGCTGCTCACGCGCCTGGCCAATGCCTGGCCGAAATGAACCTGAGGTGGCTCAGCTTTCGGCGAGCGCCTTGAGCCGCTTGAGCGACGCCAACAGGTTCGCTGCCGTCGTCGACTGCGCTCGCGGCAGGCGCTGCGGGTCACGCAGCTCCGTCCAGTCATAGGTGTGGCGAACGAGGCAGGAGTCCTGGCCTGCCGGTTCGACTTCCCAGACCCATTTCTGCCCGAAGGGCTCTCCCCCGACCTCAGAGGGCTTCCACGCGATGAGGCGGCCCTCGTCGAAGTCGACGACGTGATTCTCCCGGTCGACGCCCTTGGTCAGCGTCGTGACGAAGGAGTCGCCGACTCCGTGCACACGCTGATCGGCAACTGCGGATCCGAGGTTGTCGTTGCCGTCCCATTCGGGCTGCCGGGCAGGGTCGGCGATGAGCTCGAACACTGACTCGGCGGAAGCGTCGATGTCGATCTCTGCGCTGACGACCTTGAGAGCAGGGTCGATCGAGTCGAAGACGGAGGGGTCGGAGGTCTGTTCGGTCATGCGTCTCTACCTTCTCGTATGCTCCCGGACCCGGTGATCACGAGTCTGGCGGCGGGCTCTGCGTCGGCGTGGATCAGACATAGTCAGCATACACAGACCCGACTCGCCGGCCGCCGCCCCTCACCACCCGGGGGCGGCACCACGCGCGCACCGCCTGACCGCCTCGGCTACCGTCAGTCCTCGAGGGCTCGATCCTGGCGTTCCGCGCGAAGTGCAGCGGTGCTGAACCGGGTGAACATCCGGGAAGAGTCGCTCGACAGCGACAGCAGCACGGCGACCTGCATCGCGATCGTCGTCAGCGCATACATGTTCGTCGCCAGGTCGCGGTCACCGGTGAAGTAGTTCGTCATCGACACGATCACCGAGATCGTCGACAGGGTGAGGATCCACAGTCTCGCCCGGTTGCTGCCGCGGAAGACCCGCGCCGAGGCGATCACCTGCAGACAGCCGATGAGGAGGCTGACCCCGATGAGCACTCCCGCCGCGATGCGGGTGGCCGTGTCGTCGCTCAGCGCCGCGATGTCGGAACTGTAGTCGGTGACCTCCGAGCGCAGTCCGTTCCAGTCCAGAAGCGTGCCGATCACGTCCCAGGCCTGGAAGATCAGCAGCACGAGGACGAGGGCCGCGCCGACGACGGTCTGCAGCGGTCGCCGCCGCCACAGGGTCTTCGTCACTTCGGCCACCGACCGCGATTCGGAGTAGATCTGGGTGGCGTCGAGCGCGAGTTCCAAGCGTTCGGGGTAGTCGTCCTCATCGGCGATGACCTCGGCGACGTCGACGATCGGCAGGTGTCCGTCGGTGATGATCGCGTCCCCACCCCCGTTGCGGGAATGGTAGCCGGTGGAGAAGTCCTTGATCCGATCCACGGTGACCGAATCGTCGACGGCCGTGACGGTGCTGACGATGTGGTCGCGTTCGACGTCGGTGTTCTCTTCGATCTTGTGCGTGAACTGCAGGGTGAACAGTGAGATCCCGACGGCTTTGTCGTAGGTGCCTGCGGCCAGCCAGTCGGCCTGGTGTCCGCCGGGCATGAGCCAGCCGCTCGGGCACTTCCAGAAGCGCACGTGATGCCGCTGGCCCGGGTCGCCGTCGACCTCCTGCTGGTAGGCGAAGTCCTGTCGCCGGCCGAACAGCAGCAGCGGTGACACCGGCGCCTGCGGGTAGCTGCGCTTCGTCACCGTCGAGCGGATGATCTCCCAGGTCGACGCGGGTGTGATGCTGTCGGCGAGGATCCATCCGGCCGCTCTCATCGCGTGATGGATCTGCGCTTCCTCACCGCGCCAGGCGAGGTTGACCGGGTCGCCGAGCAAGCCGTCGGAGGTGCGGGTGCGGCCGATGAAGTAGTTCGGCACGTAGATCTGCGAGAGGATGCGGTGCAGCCTGGGCAGCGCGAGGTAGGACACGACGCCCCAGAACACGAGCAGGGTCAGCACCTGCCACCAGCCGAGGCTGAAGCCCTTGAGCAGGATCAGCAGCGCCAGCCAGGTCGAGGCCGCCCCGCCGAAGAGGAAGAACAGATAGTCGAGGATCCCGGTCGGTGTGAAGTGGTGACGGCGGTAGACGAACGACTGTTTGAGCCGCCTCTTCTGCCCGATCGGCGCATCTGCGGCGCCGGATCCGTCCCCCGCTCCTCCCGAAGTCATGGGTGCCAGTTTAGACAATCGGATTCAGGCGTCGGAATGCGGAGAACCCGAATTCCCCTCGCCGAGGTTGCCCGACCGTCGTCGCAGCTCCGCGGCCGCCGTTGCGGCGACCTGTCGATCATCGTCCCCTGCCAATTGTGCGAGCAGCTCTGCCGCCTGCCTCCGATGCGATCTGGCCATGGCACGGCCGGCCTGATCAATATCGGCCTGGGCCCTGCCGGCCCGGCCAGCGTTGATCCTGTTATCGCCGACCCGCTGACGCCCGGCCGGCTCATCGACGATCTCGATGAGAACCTGCAGAGCGCGGAAGCGCTCATCGGCCCGACGCGAGCGGGCGGCACGGTCCAGCTCGATCATGATGTCGGCGGAGGCCGGTGAACCTGCTGCGACGAAGCCGGAGAGGGCCTCGGCGGCGTCGATATCTCGGGGGCCGTTCATTGCGATCGTCAGAAGCTCGGGCACCGCAGCGGCATCGCCAAAACCGGCCAGCGCGAAGGCGCAGAGTCCTCTCACCTCGTCGTCCTCATCACCCAGACGCGAGCGCAGGGCATCGCGGATGCGATAGGCGGTCTCGTCGCCGAGTTCTTCGCGTGCGGTCGTGCGGCGGATCTCATCGAGTGCGCGGATCGCTCGGATCCGCACTGCGACAGACGGATCGTCGACTCCGGCCAGGAGCGGCGCAACAGCGGCCGAGCCTGCTTGAGCGAGAGCCCACCGCATAGCCCCGGCCGCATTGGGTGCGGGTTCGTCGAGAACTGCCGACGAGAGCGCTTCGATCGGCACACTCCCGTCGATCCCTCCTCCCAACGCCGCCTTGTGCCGTTGGATGACATCGGCGGATTCGAGAGACCGCATGAGATCGACCGTCCACAGCAGCGCCTCGGGATCGGTTCGGCCGAGACGCTCGATGCGTTCGAGGTGCCCGAGCAGGCGCTCTTCGGCAGCGATGCGTTCGCGTGTCTCGGCGATGAGGTCGCCGAGCAGCCGCGTCGTGTCGAAGCTCGGGTCGGCGAGCACCTCACCGACTTCGGTGAGGCTCATGCCGAGTCGGCGCAGGCCCTCGATGTGGAAGATCCGCCCGATGTCGGCGTCCGAATACTCGCGGTATCCGGCGGAGGTCCGCTCACTGGGTTCGAGCAGGCCGATGGATTCGTAGTGCCGCAGCATCCGCGCGCTGACGCCGGAGCGCCGGGCCACCTCGCCGATGCGCATATCCACCTCGCTTCCCTTGCCACTATAGGTGCGGACCATGGAGGCGCGATCCGCACAGGCGCGACGAACTGTACCGGCGCAGCCTTGACGGGCTCGACCCGCATCCGGAGGAAGGAGTCCGAGACCCCGGCCCGGTGTCGTCGAGCTTGCCCCACTCGACGACACCGGATCGACCGGCACTTCCCTGAAACCGATCTAGACCGAAGTCTCGGACCCCAGTGCGACCACCCGCTTGGCTGCGTCCAAGGCGTGAGCGAAGCCGACGTCCGGGTCATCGAACATGTCCCGGGTCGCCATGGCGTGAGCCCGCACCGTGTCGTCCTCTGCTCGAAGCCTCTCATCGACCACTGACACGAGATCCTCGCCGAGGGCCACGATCGCCCGACTGAGGCTCTTCTGCATCTCGACATCTCCGCGTCCCAGCTGCGTCACCAGGGTCGATGCCAGATTCTCACGATCCTCACCGGGCACCAGCGCGACGGCGGATCGCCACGCACTGCGGGCCACCTCGGTGTCGGGGTGCGCGATGAACCGCGTTCCGACAGCGGCAGGATCCATGGCCTCCCAGGCGCGGGCATCACCGATCTTCGACAGCGTGTGCAGGGACTGGCTGAGTCCCTGCGGGTTCGCGGAGTCGAGTTCGGTGATGAGTCGCGGGACCACCTCGTCGGCGGGCAGCCTGGTCAGGGCCCAGGTGAGCATGTCACGGACGAAGAAGTCCGGTTCGTTCCGGCTCCGGTCGATGAGGACCTCGAGGTCCTGGGGTTCCGCTCGGGTGCCGATCGCCATGGCGGCCTGCAGGCGCTGCTGCGGATTCGGTCCCGCCAGCGCTCGAACCACTGGGTCGTCGAGCTCGCGTGTCGGGTGGTGCGTGTGTGGATCTGTCATGGTCTCCACCTCCTTGCCACCCACTGAAGACCTTGACATCGTGACAAGGTCAAGGGCGGGGAGGCACGGGGCGACCGCGACCTTCAGCCTTCGCCCGACCAGCCGCCCTCCACCGGTGCGGTCGTGCTCACTGCCGGGGTGCTCCCGTCGTCACCGGAACTCGCGGAATCGACGACCACGAAGAACACGACCACGGCGGTGATGAGCACTGTCGTGGTGACCGAAACGAGGACGAAGGCGACGATCAGGCAGCTGACCCACGGAGGGCGGCGGTTGCGCCTCTGGAAGAGATCCATGGCCCGATCCTATGTCGGCTCCGCCACCGCACACCGCCGATACCGCCACTCACCCTCAGCCGCCGTGACCTTCCTGTGACAAAAGGCACGGCGTGGATACATTGCGTCCTCAGTTTGTTGCATTATCGTTATATTCATGCCTCGACAGTCACGCCACCGCACGGGCCGCCGGTCCGCCGTTCGTGGTGCCCTGATCGGTCTCGGGGCAGCTGTGGCGGCACTGGTTCTCGCAACCGTCGTCATCGTCAACTCACCCTTCTCGTTCGGTTCGACGAAGATCAGGCAGATGCAGATGGCCTCGGTCGGTCAGCTCACCGAGCACCAGATCGACAACGCGCGCCTCATCATCGGTGTCGGTCGCGGCGGCGACTTCAGCGACGAGGCGATCCGCATCGCCCTGATGACCGCGCTCCAGGAGTCGTCGCTGCGCAACCTCGACTCCGGCGACCGCGATTCCGTCGGCCTCTTCCAGCAGCGCCCCTCGCAGGGCTGGGGCGATCCGACCAAGCTCACCGACCCCATCTACGCGGCGAAGGCGTTCTACGGCATCAACCCCGAGGTCGAGAATCCCGGGCTCGAGCAGATCGACGGCTGGGCCACGATGTCACCCACCGAGGCGGCCCAGTCGGTACAGCGATCGGCCCTGCCCGATGCCTACGGACAGTGGGAATCGCTCGCCGATGACCTCCTCGGCACCCAGAACGACGTCGAAGCCCTGAGCTGACGCACCAGCTCGGCGGGGGCGCGTCTCACGGCGGACAACCTCGGCGAGCGTCCGGCCTCACGTCGCCCCACCTCGGCGGGAAGTGCCGGCGTCGCCTCACAGCAGCCCGGATGCGGCGGGCGGTCGCGGTTCTCCGGTAATCTGCACTCATGGCTTCCACAACCGAACCCGAACACGTCGACGACGAGGTCGAACAGCTCCTGCTCAATCCCGAGGACAACCTCGAAGCCATCACCGAGACCGCCGACCTGTTCAAGGCACTCGCCACCCCCTCGCGGCTGAAGATGCTGCTCGTGCTCACCCACGGTGAGGCGACGGTGACGCACATCGTCGAATCGACCGGACTGTCCCAGCCGCTCGTGTCCCAGCACCTGAAGTTCCTTCGCGGGCTCCACCTCGTCGGCGTCAATCGCATCGGCCGCGAAGCCTACTATTCGCTCAAGGACGACCACGTCGCCCACATCATCATCGACGCCATCGCGCACACCGTCGAGGCCCACGAGCACTGATCAGAGATGGGATGACCTCGGCGCACTGACCTCGCCGAGGTGGCCCGCCGCAGCGATCACCGCGCGGGGTTCGCCTCCGCGACCTCAGTCAGCGCCGCCTTCGCGTCAGCGCCGCCGGGCCTCCCCCGACGACCCAGACGATCGCGGCGACGATGACCGCACCGATCCACTGGGCCGGCTGCAGGCGCTCGCCGGCGATGAGCGAACCGAGCACCACGGCCGACAGCGGCTGCAGCAGCATGAGCGCGGCCGTCGTGGGCACCGGAACCAAGGGGCTCGAGATGCTCAGCAGCACCCAGGACAGGGCCTGACCGCAGACGGCCAGCGCGAGCATCCAGGCCCAGCCATCCCAACCGAGGTCGAAGTCGAGTCCGCCGAGGGCGATCCCGGCTGCCGCCGTCATCACCCCGGCCGCGATGGTGCCGACCTCGACGGGAGCGACGACGTACTGCGGGGCGATCTTCCGGCAGTGATGGATGCCGAAGATGTAGACGCCGTAGAGGATGCCCGAGAGGATCCCGAAGACCGCGCCCCGTGTCGGGTTCGCCGCGGCGGCATCGACTCCGAAGACTCCCCCGGTGAGCAGCATGCCGATGATCATGAGTGGAATGCAGCCGATGAACAGCCATCCCGGGCGGTTCCCGCCGAAGATCCAGACCAGCGCCGGGAACACGATGACCTGGACGCTGATGAGCACGGTGGAGACCCCGAGCCCGGCATCGAGCACGCTCTGCGCCCACAGCACATAGTCCAGACCCAGAGCAGCGCCGGAGACGCCGGCGATGACCAGAGCCTGCGGCGGAATCTTCCCGTGCCTGCGGATCTCAAGCACGGCCAACGGCGCGAGGACGACGACCGCGATCCAACACCGCAGAAAGGCAGCGGTGGGGGCGGTCGCCTCGGCGAGGATGACGAACAGACCTGCCGAGCCCAGCAGCACAGCCGCGACGATCACCCCGAGGAACGGCAGGGCGCGTGGGGCAGGGGTCGGACCCGGTTCGGTCACCTCGGCGGAACTCATCCCATGTAGTCGAGGATGCGGTCGATGGCCTCGGCGGTGCGGCCGGCACCGACGGCCAGGGACAGACGCACCGAGCGGGACCCGTCGACGGAGTCGAAGTCATCGCCCGGCGCCAGGGCCACGCCGGTCGCGTCGAGCACCTGCGCGCACCAGTGTCCGGCGGTGTCGAGTCCCGCCCGGTCGAGGATGTCGTCGATGCGGGCGTACATGTAGAAGGCACCGTCGGGTGGGGCCATCTCGCCGAAACCGAGGTCATCGCGCGCTTCCAGGACGTGGTCGCGGGCTCCGGCGAAGGACGCCACGGCGGCTTCGCACTCGGCATAGGATTCGTCGGTGAAGCCGGCGACGGCCGCATACTGGGCGGGCACCGGGGCGCACAGTGACAGGTTTCCCGTGACGTTCTGGGCCGGGGCGATGAGGGACTCGGGCAGGATCGCCCACCCCAGCCGCCATCCGGTCATGCCCCAGTACTTCGAAAACGAGGAGATGACGATGGCCGTGTCGTCGTGGGCGAGTGCGCATTCGCCGCGGGTGCCGATGTAGCTGATGCCGTGGTAGATCTCGTCCGAGATCACCTGCACCCCGTTCGCCCGGCACCAGTCGACGATCTGCCCAAGCGCCTCGGGCCCGATCATCGTGCCCGTCGGATTTGCCGGGGAGGCGAGCATGAGGCCCTTGAGCGGCGCCTCGGCGTGAGCGGCGGCCAGGAGTTCGACGTTGGGTTGGAACCCTTCGTCGGGTCCGCAGTCGAGTTCGACGACCTCACAGCCGAGTGCGGCGAGGATGTTCTTGTACGCCCCGTACCCGGGCCTGGCCAGAGCCACGCGGTCACCGACGTCGAAGCAGGTGAGGAACGTCGTCTGGAATGCCCCCGAGGAGCCGGTGGTCACGGCGATGCGTTCGGGTGGGATGTCGAGGCCGTACCAGTCGCGATAGTGTCCGGCGATGGCTTCGCGCAGTTCGGGGATGCCGAAGATCGGCGAGTAGCCGAGCCCGGTGCCGGCGCGGGCGACCTCGGCGGCACGGGCCAGCACGGGGCTGGGTGCGCCTTGGGTCGGTTCGCCCAGACACATGGCGATAGTGTCGCGGCCGGCCCGCTGCATCGCATTGACCGTGGCGACGATGCCCATCGCGGCGAACGGTCGGACGAGCCCGGACCGGGCGGAGGCGGCGGGGACGGAGGGGACCGAGCTGGAACTGCTGGAGGCGGACGACGTGGGGGCCACCTCGGCGGGGGCGGCTTGGCCTCGGGCGGGGGTGTCGGCGGTCATCGGTTCACTTCTTCTCGCGCGGGACGCGGCCGAGGGTGTAGAACTCCGGGTTCGGGACCATCCCGGAGATGTGGGCCATACGGTTGGACAGGCCGAAGAAGCCGGTGATCGCGGCGATGTCCCAAGCGTCCTCGTCGTCGAAGCCGTGCTCGGCAAGTATCGCGTGGTCGGCGTCGCTGACGGCCCAGGGTTCTTCGCAGACCTTGACGGCGAAGTCGAGCATCGCCTTCTGACGTGCACTGATGTCTGCCTGGCGGTAGTTCGTGGCGACGACGTCGGCGATGAAGGCGTCCTTTGCGAAGATCCGCAGCATCGCCCCGTGGGCGACGACGCAGTAGAGGCAGTGATTGATCGCCGAGGTGGCCACGACGATCATCTCCCGATCTGCCTTGGTGAGGTTCCCCGTCTCCTTCTCCATGAGCGCGTCATAGTAGGCGAAGAAAGCGCGGAATTCGGCGGGGCGGCGAGCCAGGGCGAGGAAGACGTTGGGCACGAAGCCCGACTTCTCGGCCACCTCGAGGATCTGGGCGCGGATGTCATCGTCGACGTCGTCGATGTCAGCAAGTGGGTATCGCATATCCCTCATGCTAGCCCGGGAGAGGCGGGCCGCGTCGAGGGGTTCGTTCCCGCACGCAGGTGCGCGGTGAGTGCGACGTGGGGTGCGGCGAGGGGATGCCCAGCGTTCAGCGCGCGAGCCCGCTCAGCACGAGCGAGCGATACAGTGAGATCGGTACGTTCGTTCACGTGTCCACTCGAGCATCGAAGGAGATCACATCATGGCCGCATGCGACGCAGAAGACACCGGTTCGACCGGCGAGGTCCAGCTCGACAACGGTGTGTTCCGGGTGACGAGGTGGACGATCAGACCAGACGGGGTCATCCCGATGCACAAGCATGAGCACGAGTACGTCGTGGTGCCGATGGTCACTGACACGATGCACGTGCGCAATGCGGACGGCACCGAGATCCACGCCGAACTCGAGGCCGGAGTCTCCTACACTCGCCCGGCCGGCTCCGAGCACGAGGTCTCGAACCCCGGCGGCAGCGCCGACGTCGTCTTCGTCGAGGTCGAGCGCCTCTGAGGGTCTGACTCCTCAGCGAGAAGCTGAGCCTCAGGTGGGGATCTCCCAGGTGTGGACGGGCTTGCCCGAGGCCTGATTGGCCAGATACGCATCCATCATCCTGGCCAGTCCTTCGCGGCGTTCCGGTGAGTCGTGCCGACTGCCGGGAGCCAGGCTCTCGAGCGTGCGCAGCTGCCAGGTGGCACCGTTGACACGATTCTCGGCCCGACCCTCGATGATCGACATGTATTCATCGATGACGTCCTTGTCGATGTTCAGCCTCGCCAGACCGCGCCTGGCCTGCGGTGCGAGCACATCGGTGACGAGGTCGGCGACGCCGATCCGCCCGATCTTCGGCCAGGTCACCCGCGCTTCGATGCCATCCTTGGCGCACGCGAAGAAGTTCTCCTCGGCCTCGGCGAACGACATCCGCGACCATACTGGACGGTTCTCCCCGACGAGGAATTCGGCCAGCCCGTAGTAGAAGGCGGCGTCGGCGACCATGTCGACCGGCGTCGGTCCGGCCGGCAGCAGTCGGTTCTCGACCCGGATGTGCGCGCCGCTGTCACCCGAGTTGTAGATCGGCCGGTTCCAGCGCCATACGGTGCCGTTGTGCAGGTTGAGTTCGAAGAGCTTCGGGGCGTCGGCGGCGCGGAACTCGACGAAGTCCTTGATCTCGGGCAGCAGCGGCGGGAAATAGCGGACGTTTTCCTCGAAGAGGTCGAACACGCTGGTGATCCAACGTTCCCCGAACCACACGCGAGGCCGCACACCCTGATTGACCAGCTCCGGCGTGCGCGTGTCGATGGACTGCGAGAACACCGGGATCCGGGACTCGTGCCACAGCTTCCGCCCGACGAACAGCGGCGAGTTCGCCGCCACCGCCACCTGAGCGGCGGCGATCGCCTGCGAGGCATTCCACGCATCGGCGAACCGGTTCGGCGCCACCTGCAGGTGCAGCTGCATCGACGTGCAGGAGGCCTCGGGGGCGATATCGGAGAACTCCGCCCGGTACCGCTCCTCGCGGCCGAGTTCGATCCGCACGTACTCACCGCGCGCATCGATGATCGAGTTGCTCAGCGCCTCGTAGCGATTCTCCTCGGTCATCCACGACTCGTCGGTGAGGAATTCGGTGGTCAGGGTCGGCAGCGTTCCGATCGACACCGCCTTCAGCCCGTCCGCCTCGGCGGCCTTCTGCGCCTTTTCAAGCCGGTGGGCGACACCGGCTTCGAGGGTCTTGAGTCCGCGTCCGGCGACCTGGAGCACCGGGTGGTTGAGTTCGAGGTTGAACCCGCCGATCTCGGACTGGAACTCGTCGTCGAGGCGGTCGAGCACCTCCTTGTTGCGCAGGCTCGGCTGGTTCCCGGCGTCGACGAGGTTGAGCTCGAGTTCGAGCCCGATCGTGCCCGCGGATTTGAACTCCGCATGACGCAGGTAGGTATCGAAGAGCTCGAGGTTCTCCGCGAGCTTCTCCCGATACAGTGTGCGTTCCTCCGGCGTGTACCGCTTGGAGCTGACTGCCTCACCCATAGGACTAGCAAACCACAGACGGCAGGGTTCGCGCGCGGTCCGAACCCGCTGTCGCCTCATCCGGACAACACGCGTCGAATGCCCTAGCCCGCTCCGATGAATCCGGTCGCTGTCGGTCGCACCATCCGGACACCGCACACCCCGCGAGCCGCCCTCCGTAGAATCGGAGCATGACCTCGCTCACTTCATCCGACCTCCAGCCCGCTGACCTCGTCAATCAGGCCGCAGAGCGCCTGCCCGACATCCTCGCCGACATCGAACGAGTGATCACCCTCGAGACTCCGTCGAGCGACAAGAATGCGGTGGCCGCCGGTGCGCGGGACTTCGCCGCGCTCCTCAAGGACCGCCTCGGCGCCGAGGCGGAGCTGCTCGAGGTCGAAGGCACCACTCATCTGCGTCTGCGCTTCGGCACCGGCCCCACTCGGGTCGTCCTCCTCAACCACCAGGACACGGTGTGGCCGCACGGCACGCTCGAACGCATCCCGTTCTCCACCGACGACGGCATCCTCCGCGGGCCCGGCAGCTTCGACATGCTCACCGGGGCGATCATGAGCGTGCATGCGACCGCGATCCTGCGCGACCGCCTCGGCGATGGTGCTCTGGCCGGTCTGTCGATCCTCGTCACCGGCGATGAGGAGATCGGCTCGCTGACTTCGTCCGATCTCATCCGCGCTGAGGCGGCCGACGCCGGTGCCGTGTTCGTGATGGAGGCGAGCGCCGGCGGTGCGCTCAAGCTCGAGCGCAAGGGCACGAGCAACTACGTCCTCATCTTCTCGGGCAAGGCCTCGCATGCGGGGCTCGAACCGGAGAAGGGGATCAACGCGGGCATGGCGCTGGCGCTGACCCTGCCGCTGGTGGCGGACCTCGCCGACGCCGAGGCGGGGACGACGGTGGTGCCGACCGTGATCAGTGCGGGTACGACGTCGAACACGGTGCCCGCCGAAGCGCGGGTGGACATCGATGTGCGCGCCCGGACTGCGGCGGAGCTCGAGCGCGTCGATGCGCAGATCCGCGAATTGGCGAAGAATCCGCAGGTGGAGGGCTCGACGACCGAGGTGCTCGGCGGGATCAATCGCCCGCCGTTCGAGCGCGAACAGTCGGCGGCGCTGTTCGATCGGGCGAGAGCGCTGGCGGATGAACTCGAGCTGCCTGTTCCTGAAGGCGTGTCCGTGGGCGGGGCCTCGGACGGGAATTTCACGGCCGGTGACGGCATCCCCACCCTCGACGGCCTCGGTGCCGTCGGCGACGGTGCGCACGCCGAGCATGAGCATGCCGTCATCGCCGAGATCGCACCGCGCACCGCACTCCTCGCCGCCCTCATCGCCGACCAGCTGAAGGGCTGAGAGGCGGCGGGGCGAGGCGGGCGCCGGCCTTGGCTGGCGTAGCGGTTACGTCAGCAAGTCAACGATTCCTCACTCACGCCCACAAGTGGGTACAGAATGCCAAAATCCCTCGGAAAATGTGCATTCTGTACCCACTTCCTGGACTCCGGAGCGGTCCGGGCGACCGCCTCTCGCCAGCGGAATCAACACGAGCCCAGCGCCGACAGACTGGCTGAAGGCCCTCCACTCAGGTTCGGCCTCGGCGCCGACGACGAAAGCCAGCTAATCCACGGGGTATCCGGCGGCTTGCATCTCCGCCGGTGACTTGAGCGTGAACAGCCAATCGCGCAGCTGCGGATCCGGCCTGATCGCCTTCCGGGCGAGGAGCCGATCTTCGCCGACGAGATAGTAGTGGTAGCCGTGCCCGCCGAGGTGGCCCATGAGTTCGCGTGGCCTCGCGCGGTCCTCGAGGACTTCGCAGAGGATGTCGGGATGGAATGTGTCGAGGAATTCCTGCCCGTTGGCGAAGACCTCGTTCTCGCCGCCTTCGACGTCGATCTTCACGGTCACCCGCGTGCGATCGTGCGCGTCGGCCTCCGCCCCGGACGCGGCTGTATCCCATCCGGGATCCTCCTCCAGCAGTTCGGGAAGGAGATCGTCGAGGGAGGTGAAGCGCACCTCGGCGTCGGAGTCGAAATCCATATCGGCGGAGTAGAACGACGGCAGGGCCGACCCGCCATTGCCGAGGGGCACCTTCATCCATGTACCGGGGTTGCCGACTCCGGTGGGATGGACGGTGACCCGGTCGGTGAAACCGTTGCGCTCGAGGTTCTTCTCGATGCCGGCGACCACAGCCGGGATGATCTCGAACGTATGGGCGCGGGTCCGCGGATTCGCCGCGAGCACGGCCATGGTGAAGACCCCGGTGTAGGCGCCGATGTCGAGGAACACCTCGGCGTCGGAGCTGAGGTCGACCATGAGGTCGAGGGCGAACGCGTCCTCGGGTTCGGTGCGTCTACCTCGGCCCCAGTAGAACTCCTTGGCGATCTCGCAGCGGAAGGGTTCGACGAGGTAGAAGTCGGCGCAGCCGGACCGTCCGCGGACTTCGGTCAGTTCGATCGGAGCGGGCAGGCGGCCGATCTTCAGCCCTTTGACTCGGGGCGCGATCATGCGCAGCAAAGGGTGGAGGAAGGGCTGGGCGAGGGCGGCCTTGACCGGGAGTTTGAGGCCGAACCAGGACTGTCTGCGCGCAGCGAGCGTGCGCAGGTAGTCGTTCATGACGTGGCCCCCTCGCTGACAGGAAGACTTTCGTTCACACTATCAATCGCGGGTCCGCTGCTCCAGGGGTTGCTGGCCTAAGCTGAGGGAAAGAACCATCCGCCGCATTGCGCAGGAGCTGCGCAAGGATTGCACGGTAAATGCGCAGAAGGAGCCAGCCCCATGAAGCTGAAGTCAGTCACCCTCCACCAGGTCTCCATCCCCCTGGTCACCCCGTTCGAGACCTCGTTCATGCGAGAGACCGAGAAGGACTGCTACCTCGTCGAGGCGGTCTTCGACACTCCCAAGGGTGAGATCACCGGATGGGGTGAGTCGGTGGCGATGATCGCCCCGCTGTACTCCTCCGAGTATGTCGCCGCAGGCATCGACGTCACTCGCCGCTGGCTGGCGCCCATCCTCTTCGACGTCGAGGACCTGACCGCCGAGACCGTCGGCTGGCACCTGCGCCACGTCATCGGCCACCCGATGGCGAAGTCCGCACTCGAGATGGCGGTCATCGAAGCCCAGCTGAAACTCCACGACCAGTCGTTCAAGGACTACCTCGGCGGGGTCGTCGACTCCGTCCCGTCGGGAGTGTCGGTGGGCATTCAGGACTCCGTCGAGGAGACCGTCAAGGTCATCGGCGGATACCTCGAGGAGGGTTACGCCCGGATCAAGCTGAAGATCAAGCCCGGCAAGGACATCGCTCCGGTCGCCGCCGTGCGCAAGGCCTTCGGCGACGACTTCGGTTTCCAGGTCGACGCGAACGCCGCCTACACCCTCGTCGATGCCGCACACCTGCGCCGCCTCGACGAATACGGTCTCCTCCTCATCGAACAGCCCCTCGGCGAGGCCGACATCCGGCAGCATGCGGAGCTTGCGAAGCTCATGGACACCCCGATGTGCCTCGACGAATCCATCGTCTCCGCCGAGGCGGCCGCGGATGCGATCATGCTCGGAGCCACCTCGGTGATCAACATCAAACCCGGACGGGTCGGCGGCTTCATCGAGGCGAAGAAGATCCACGACCTCGCCGCCGCGCACGGGGTCGCCGTGTGGCACGGCGGGATGGTCGAGACGGGCCTGGGACGCGCGGCGAACGCGGCCCTGGCCTCGTTGCCGGGCTTCACCCTGCCCGGCGACATCTCCGGGTCGAACCGTTTCTTCCACGAAGACATCACCGAGGAGGTCGTCATGCGCAACGGCAAGGTCGCCGTTCCCACCGGGGTCGGCTTCGGCGTCTCGATCGACCCGGCCAAGCTCGAACGCTTCCGCACCGAATTACTGGAGCTCCTGCCCGGACGCTGATTCTCCCGCGGCGAGGCGAACCGGCACAGTCTCCTCACGCAGTCGCCGTCGTGGCCCGGGTTGACGGAGTCCGCCTAACCCTCTGCCGGGGCGTCTGCGTCCTCCGCTGACGAAGCACCGGATCCCGAGTCGGATCCTTCCGACCCGGATCCTTCCGACCCCGAGCTGCCCGACTCGTCTCCGGATCGATCTGCCTCATCGCCTTCGGACTGGGACCCGCCCGGCGCGTCGCCTCCGCCCTGCATCTGGCTCTGCCCAGGGCCTCCGCCTCCGGGCCCGGACTGATTCGGCGCGAACTGCATCACGCCGATTCCTGCGAGACCGCCTGCGAGGAACAGGGCGGCCCCGCCGAGGATGAGGGTGGTCTTGCGGGAGGTCAGAGGACGTTTCCTGCCTCCTGCCGCGTGCATCGTCTCCTCGTCGGACTCTCTCGGTGTCGGATCGGTGGTCATAGTGCGTTCCTCTCTGCCTTCTCGGTCATTGCCTGTCGTCTCCGTCGGTGTCTGCCCGGTTCGTGCGGATTCGGTGCCCGCTCACCCGCCTCGAGGGCTCGATCTCGTCTCACGAGCTTCTCAGCGCCTCGATGGGCCGCATCGAGGCCGCCCGCCACGCCGGATAGACGCCGAAGAAGATGCCGATGGCCACCGAGATTCCGAGGGCGATCGGTATCGATGCCGCGACGATGACCGGCTGCGTCCCGCTGATCTCGAAACGCGTGACGACGATAGCGAGAAGAACACCGAGGATGCCGCCGGCCAGGGTGAGCAGAGCCGCCTCGACGAGGAACTGCATGAGTATCGCCGGTCGGGCGGCACCGAGCGCCTTCCGGATGCCGATCTCTCGGGTGCGTTCGGTGACGGTGACGAGCATGATGTTGGTGACTCCGATGCCGCCGACGAGCAGGCTGATCCCCGCGACGGCAGCAAGCAGCACCGTGAAGGTCTGCGCGGTCTCCTGCTGAGTCTCGAGCAGCTCGGACTGATTGACGATGGAATAGGTCTCGTCGTCCTCATCGTCGATCCCGAGGAGCTGATTGAGACCGATCTCGAGCTCACCCTCGGCAGCGATCACAGAGTCGGAGTCCGAAGCGAGAACCGTCAGCGAATCGACGGATCCTAATCCGGTCAGACTCGCCTGGACCCTGCCGATGGGGGCGATGATCGATGAGTTGGGATCGTCCTGACCGGACGAATCCTGCTGACTCATCACCCCGGAGACGGTGTAGCTCGTCCCGTCGATGCCGATGGTCTGGCCCACGGCGCTCCCGGAGCTGAAGAGGTCGGAGGCAATGGTGCTGCCGATCACGACGACCTTCTGCGACTGCTCTTCGGCAGAGGCGTCGAAAGCCGAGCCGGACGACAGGTCGACGTCGCCGACCTCGAAATAGTCTGCCGAGGTGCCGATCACGCTGACATCGTCGCTGCTGAGGCTGTCGGCGGTGACCGTCGCCGTCGTTGAGACTTCGGGAACGATGAGATCGACATGCCCGAGCTCCATATCTGACAAGCCGGCGGCGGTCTCGGTAGTCAGGTCCGAGGACGCATCCTGGCCGGACTGCCCCGGCCCCATCCCGCCGCTCGAGCTGCGTACCGTCAGAGTCGAGCTGCCGAGGGTCGAGATCGCGTCATTCACGCTCTGAGCGGAGCCGTTGCCCACCGCAGTGAGCACGATGACCGCGGCGACACCGATGAGCACGCCCAGCATAGTGAGGATCGAGCGGAGCGGATTGGCAGTGACGCCGCGCAACGAGGAGGCCAGCACATCGCTCGGGTTCACCTGCCCTCCCCCTGTCGGACCGGCGCATACTGCGGGAACTCGACGGTGTCGTCGAGGTCTGCGCTATCATCTCCGCGGGTTCTCGGTCGATCCTCGACGATCACGCCGTCCGCCAGGGTGACGAGCCTGTCGGCTCGAGCTCCCACTTCGGCCTCATGAGTGATGAGGACGATGGTGCGACCGAGCTCGCCGAGGTGTTCGAAGAGCCGGAGTACGTCCTCAGTAGATTCGGCATCGAGGTTGCCCGTCGGTTCGTCCGCCAGCAGCAACGCAGGTTCGGTCACCAGCGCACGAGCCACCGCGACCCGCTGCTGCTGACCGCCCGAGAGCTGATGCGGCTGATGCCCGCCGCGCTCGGCCAGACCGACGCTCTCCAGCGCGGCCAGGGCGCGCTCCCGCCGCTCGCGCCGTGCGATCCCTCCGTAGACGAGCGGCAGCTCGACGTTGGCCAGCGCACTCATCCGTGCAATGAGGTTGAATGATTGAAAGACGAATCCGATCCGTCGATTGCGCACTCGTGCCAGTTCGGCCTCACCGAGGTCGCCGACTTCGAGACCGTCGAGCCGGTAGCGCCCCGATGTCGGCACATCCAGGCATCCGATGAGATTCATCATCGTCGATTTCCCCGACCCGGAGGGTCCCATGATGGCGACCTGTTCTCCGCTGGCGACCGTGAGGTCGATGCCGCGCAGTGCGTGCACCCGCATCTCACCTTTTCCGTAGATCTGTTCGATGCCGGCCAACTCGACTACGGGGGCCTGTCGCCCACTGTCGTCGGCCACAGGCGGCTGCTCTGACTGACTCACTGGCCGCCTCCCGGTCCGCCGCCGGCGGGCCCGTCTCCCGGCCCGCCGCCCTGGGAGCTGCCTCCGGGCATCTGGGCACCGGAACCACCTTCTCCGCCTGACCTCTCGTCGTTGTTCTGTCCGTCGGACGAGTTCTCCGAGCCCTCCCTCGCCTGTCCGATCACCACCGTCTGCCCCTCCTCGAGACCGTCGGTGATCTCGGTTCCCTCATCTCCGACGACGCCGGTGGTGACTTCGACCTGAGAGGTCTCGCCGTCATCGCCGACCACTTCGACACTGCTCGCCCCGTCCGCATCGGTCGAAACAGCGGTCGAGACGACGTAGAGCGAATCCTCGTCGCTGGAATCCGTGACGATTTCGGCCTCAGCGCTCTGGCCGATCCGCAGGTCGTCGGGAACCTTGTCGAGTTCGATCGTCGTGTCATAGGTGACGACGGAGGACGAGCTGTCAGAGGTCGGAGAGATCGCGGTGACGGTCGCCGACTGTTCGACATCCTGAAGTGCCGGGAAGGTCACTGTGGCTTCCTGCTTCTTCGACACCTCGCCGATATCGGCCTCAGGGATCGCGGCGGTGATCGTCATCGACGAAACGTCCGCGATCGTCATGAAACCGGAGGCGTCCGAGGAACCGGAGGAACTGCCCTCGGTTCCGGACTCGCCTCCCTCTGCGCCGCTCGAGTCCTCGGCGTCCGAGGAAGTGCTGCCAGAGCTGCTGTTCGAGCCGCCGCTGACGGTCGATCCGTCTTCGCCGTTGATGGCGATGACCAGGCCGTCGATGGGTGCGGTCAGTGTTGCGGCGGCCAGTTGGTCCTGTGCCTCGGCGAGATCGTCCGTGGCGTCGTCGACGGCGTCCTCCGCAGTGTCGACGGTGTCCTCGGACGATCCGCTCTGCCCGGACCCGGAAGACTCCCCGGAATCCGATGTGCCCTCTGAGCTCCCGGACGTCGTGTCCGCGGATTCGGAGGAGGCGGCCGCGCTCTGGGCTGCGCTGAGATCGTATTCGGCCTCGGCGAGCGCCGTCTGCGCATCGGCCACCGCCTGGGACAGATCGGTCGTGTCCAAGCTCGCCACCGTGTCGCCTTTCTCCACGGTGTCTCCGACCGCCACCGCGACGTCGGAGACCGTGCCCCCGACATCGAAAGCGGCATCGACCTCGCGCTTTGCCGCGACCGTTCCGCTGGCGGAGATCGTCGAGGACACCGTTCCCCGTTGGACGGTGCCGGTGAGCTGAGTTGCCGAGGCTTCGTCTTCGCCGGACCGCCATGGCGAGAGGAAGAGCACCAGACACAGGCTCAGAGCGAGCGCACAGGCGATGGCGAGAATAATGTTGAGCACGCGGCGACGACTGGAAGACATGTCGATACTCTCGCGTCGGGGTCTATGTGGCTCCTAGCGCCATCCTGTGTGCCGCCTTTGTTTCAGTGTCGACGGCTGCGTCTGCGCCTCGATCGGCTCACTCGTGAGTGTGGGTCTCCTGCGCGGCGTCCTTGGCTCGGTCGAACTGGAAGGTCGAGTGCTCGATCGCGATTTCGAAGTGCTCGGCCAGGCAATCCTGGAGGGCGACGAGGATCCGCGGGGCATGGCCGTCGTAGAAGCATTCATCGGCGAGGACCACGTGCGCAGTGAGCACGGGCAGGTTCGAATCGATGCGGGTGACGTGCAGGTCATGGACTTCCCTGACGTGTTCGACCCCTTCGATATGTGCCTTGACCTTCTCCAGGTCGAGCTCTTTCGGCGCCGCCTCGAGGAGGATCGAACCTGTCTCGCGGAGAATCGCGAAGGCTCGTGGCACGATGAGCGCGGCGATGACGAGCGCGGCGACGGCATCGGCGCGGTCCCAGCCGAAGAGCCAGATCGTCACGGCGGCGATGATCACCGCGACCGAGCCGAGCGCATCGGCGATGACCTCGAGGAACGCCGCCTTGAGGTTGAGGGAGGCTTCCTTGGAGGAGCTGAGGATGATGATGGAGACGATGTTGCCGACCAGACCGATGGCACCGAAGAGGAGCAGGCCGGGCCCAGGCACCTCGGGTGGTACGAAGAAGCGCCGGATGCCCTCGATGAGGCTGTAGACACCGAGCCCGAGCAGCAGCGTGGCCTGAGCCCCGGCGGCCAGCACCTCCGCTCGGCGGAATCCCCAGGTCTTCTGCCCGCCCGCGGGCTTGTGCACGAGAGTGGCGGCGAAGAGCGCGATGCCGATGCCGATGAGATCGACGGCGTTGTGACCGGTGTCGATGAGCAGCGCGAGGCTGCCGGTGACGACGGAGCCGATGAGCTGGAAGACGAAGATCGCGAAGACGATGGCGAAGACTGCGCCGAGGCGACGCCGCGAACCGGTCGAATGTGCATGATCGTGAGCCATGGAAACCTCCTGACCCACTCACATTAACATATGCACATTTATTTATGCATTACTGTGAGACCGATTTCGTGTGATGAGCGACGACTCGATTGTGCGGTTCTAGGGCACTTCGGATCGCCGCCCAGCTTCCTGCGGGTGGATCCACCTCGATATCGCACGTGGAATCACGGTGGATCCACCCGCAGGAGACATGATCGAGAACGACAGCGGCCGCCGAGGTGGTCCTCGACGGCCGCTGGATGCGCAGTGCAGGGGCTGGATGCGCAGGGCGAGAGCTCTCGAACGGGTGCTACCGCAAGGGCGCCCCCGCACGGACGCGCTGTGTTCAGTCTTCGGAGTTCCGACCGCCCTCGTCGCCTTCGTCAGCGTCGCCGGGCTCCGTCCCGTCGGCATCGCCGCGTCCGGTATCTCCGCTGCCGGTCTCGCTGCTGCCGCCTTCGTCGAGGCGGCGCTTCGCCTCGTCGATGTATCCCTGCACGTCGAATCCGGTGGCCTTCTTCACGTCGTCGCCGATCCGGTCGAGGTCGATGCCGCTCTCGTCGAGGAACGCCTTCGGATCGAAGTTCCCACGGTTCGGCTTCCGTCCGGGACGATCGGAGACGACCCCGTCGACGACCTCTCCCGAGCCGCCCGTCGAGTTCGCAGAACCGCCGCCCGTCGAACTTGCGGAGCCGCCGGACCTGGTCGAATCGTCCGAACCGCCGGTTCCGCCCGAGCCTGGTCGACCCGAACCACCGGTGCCGTTCGACCCCGAACCGTCAGGCCCGTCCGCATGGCCAGACCCGCCCGAACTGCCAGCGTCACCGGACCCGCCCGAGTTCTTCGCCTTGGCCACGAGGTCGGTGAGGTCGACACCGGTCGTCCCGCGGACCACTTCGAGGACCTGCGAGAGGTTGTTCGACACCGAGTTCGCGAGCTTCGACTCGCCGTCGGTGGACACGATCGAAAGATCCTTGATGTTCGCATACGGCGCCACCAGCTCGCCGGCGACGGAGGGCAGCACCTCGAGGACCTTCGACAGCACGGCCGCATCGTTGAACTGCTTGTATGCCTCGGCCTGCGCCCGCAGCGCTTCGGCCTCCGCCTCACCGCGGGCCCTGATCGCATCGGCTTCGGCCTCACCTTCGAGTCGGATCGCCTCGGCGTCCTTCGACCGGCGGTGCAGTTCGGCGGCCGCCTCGGCGCGACCCTGAGCTTCGATCTCATACGCCCGGGCATCGGCGGCGGCCTGCTGCCGGTAGCGTTCGGCGTCGGCGGGACGGCGCACCTCGGCGTCGAGCTGCTCGGCACGCAGCTCCGCGGCTTCCTTCGCCACGACCCGGTCCTTCTCGAGCAGCTTCTGCTTCTCGGCGGCGGCAGCGAGCGGGCCGGCATTGTCCGCGGAGGCCTGTCGCTGGTCGGCCTCTTCCTTCAGGGCGGCTCGGCGCAGGGCGAGCTGCTGCTGCTGTTCGGCGATGGCCTGGTCGGTCAGCGCCTGCTGCTTCTGGGTCTCCTCGTTCTGCTGGGCTTCCTCGACGGCCGAGGCACGGCCGGCGTTCGCCTCGGCGATGGCGGCGTTCTTCGCCACCTCGGCGGCCTGCGGACGACCCCAGTCACGCAGGTAGCTGCCCTCGTCCTCGACCGCTGAGATCTGGAACGTGTCGATGATGAGGCCCTGGTTGTTCATCGAATGCGCGGATTCCTCCTGCACCTGAGCGGCGAAGGAAGCGCGGTCCTGGATGATCTGCTCAACGGTGAGCGTGCCGACCACGGCGCGCAGGGTGCCGGAGAGGATCTCCTTCGAATAGTGGTCGATCTGATCCTGCTGGTCGAGGAAGCGCTGCGCGGCCTTGCGCACATCGTCCTCGGTGCCGCCGACCTTGACCTGCGCGACTCCGCGCAGACGCAGTGCGATGCCGTTGATCGAGATGCCGTCGATCTCGACGGAGATCTGCCGCGAGGACAGCGACAGGATGAACGCCTTCTGCACGATCGGGTAGACGACCGACCGGCCGCCGATGACGATGCGACCGGTCCCGGATGCTCCCGAGGCGTTCCGGCCGGTGATGATGAGCGCCTCGGATGGCGACGCGATCTTATAGGACCGCAGGATCACGAACAGGACGATCAGAATGATGAGGACGAGGACGCCGATTCCTCCGACGCCGAAGAGCAGGTCCATCGGTGGGCCTTTCATCGCGGGTGGGCGGCCGGTTTCCGGCCAGTCCCCTTCATCCTAAGCGAGGTCGCTGACGGAGGACAGCGATGATGCCCGCCGAGGCGGCCGCGCAGTCCCGTACGCCCCGTGGGCGCAGACCGCACGCACCGAGGCGGCCGGGCAGTCCCGTACGCCCCGTGGGCGCAGACCGCACGCACCGAGGCGGCCGGGCAGTCCCGTACGCATCGCGGGCGCACGGTAACGATCAGGTGCGCAAGGCCCTACACACCGGGGGCACACGGTGACGATCAGGCGCCTACTTGCCCCATTCCCACGGCGGCCCGGCAATGAGCAGACCGGAGAAGACGAGGATGACGAAGACGACACCGATGCCGATGGCCAGCCACGGGAACCGGATGCACCACGAGGTGAACTTCTCGAACCAGCCCTGCGGAGTGCGGCCGTTGCGGCCCAAGCCCCAGTCGCCCTCCAAGGACCCGGTCTTCTCGACCGAGCGCTCGAAGGGAATGGTGGCATAGGGAATGATGGCTGAACCCAGACCCGTCGCGATGCGGCGCTTGCTCCACTGCTGCGAGGTCCCGACGCCGATGACGGCGATGACGAAGCAGATGAAGACGAAGCCGTGGATGCCTCCGCCGATGCGCACACCCACCTCGGTGGTGTGGGTGACGTACTTGAGGAACATGCCGATGATGAGCAGAGACCAGGTCACGGTCTCAGCCACTGCGAAGAACTTGAAGAAGCGTTTGGGAGTCACAGAAGCCCATTGTCCCCTGTCAGCATGAGAGAGAGCAACGGCTCCACCGACTGAGCGAACGCATCTCAGCACGTTGCGAGGATTTGACCGGCCGACCGGTGAATGGGCACGCGGGCCGGCGAACTTTCTCAGTCGCCGGCCCGCGTGGATCAGGGCCGCTCCTCAGGGGCATCGTCCGGGAATCGATCTCGTTGATGCCCCGCCTCGGCGATGGGATTCTTTCCGATGCTCAGCGCTTGCGGCGGCGTGAGCCCATCGTCATCGCGACACCGAGCACGATGAGCGCTCCGGCGGAGATGACCAGCGGCAGGGCCTCGTTACCGGTGCGCGGCAGGTCTCCCCCGCCGCCACCGCCTCCGGAGCCGTCCTCGGCGGCGACGACCTCGAAGGATCCGTTCAGCGGATCTCCGCCGTCACAGTCGACGGTGACGGCGTAGCTGCCGATGTAGGTCTCGGCCTGCGACTCATCGAGTCCACGGACGCCGAAGCGTGCGGCGGTGTCCTCACCGACCTCGGCGGTCTGTTCGAACTTCTCGATATTGCCGTTGCCCGGGTCGACGGTCATCGTCGCGGTCGTGTCCGCGGTGCAGCCGGTCGCGGTGACCTGAACACCCTTGTCACCGACGAAGTCATCGGCTTCGATCGTGGTCGGATCCACACTGAGAGCTCGCTCACCTGCGGGAGGATCGGTCGGGTCCGTCGGCGGATCGGTGGGATCCGTCGGCGGGTCCGTCGGCGCATCGACGAGGTCGTAGGCCAGCGTGTGCACCGCGAAGGCGATCGCAGGAACGAAGATGTCCATCGAGTCCCGGTTGACGTTCTCGATCGTGTCCGTGGGCTGGTGGTAGTTCGTGTCGTGCTTCTCACCGACGGTGCCGCCGAACATCTCGGCTTCCTCGGCGGTCTTCGTGCCGTCGGCGCCGGAGAACAGACCGCTGGAGGGAATGCCGTTGTCGATGAACGCCTGGTAGTCCGACCGGCCGGAGAAGTCCGTGCCGACGTTGGGCTGATCATTGTCGGCGAAGTAGTCGGTGAAGACCTCTTCGAGCTCGGCGGATCCTTCGGGGACGTTGACGCCATCGGGGATCGGCACATCGGAGCCGTCGGAGTCGAGCGTGCCGACGATGTAGTTGTCGGAGCCGATCATGTCGAAGTTCATGTATGCCTTGATCTTCGACAGCTCAGCCTCATCGAGGCTCTCGACATAGTGGGTCGAACCGACGAGCCCCTCCTCTTCGGCGCCCCACCATCCGAAGCGGATCGCGTTGTCGACGTCGGTGGGCTGCTTCGCCAGCGCCTCGGCTGAGGCCAGCAGTGCCGCGGAACCCGAACCGTTGTCGTTGACGCCCGGGCCTTCGGCGACGCTGTCGAGGTGGGCACCGAGCATCTGGACGTTGTCATGATCGCCGGCCTTGGTCTCGGCGATGACGTTCCAGGTCGTCGAGGTGACGTATTCGGTCTCGAGCGTGAAGTCCGCCGTGAGCGCGGCAGCCGCTGCGGCTTCGTCGTCGGCCGTCGCATCGTCGACTGCCTCGTCGTCTGTCGCCTCGTCGCCGCCGGAGAGTCCTGTGCCCTTCTCGGCATCGCCTTTCTCAACGTTCTCCGAGGCGCCCTCGGCTTCGGCGGCTTCCTCGACCTTGGACAGGAGGTCCTGGCCGACGTTGTAGGTGACCGTCACGGTCGGCGTGCCGTTCTCGATCCGGGCGCCGAGGGTGGCATTGAGCACCTCGTCGGGGTTGGCGGAGTCGTTGTTGTAGATGATGAGCGCGGCTGCACCGGCGTCGGTGGCGGCCTGCGCCTTCTCACCGAACGAGCACTCTCCGCGAGCGGCGAGGACGAGTGCGCCTTCAGCAGAGTCATCATAGTCGTCGGCGGAGCAGCCGAGCTGCCCTCCGGCCAGGTCGCTGTTGTCGTCGTCGACCGGCAGCACCACGGGGATGCCGGTCAGCGGCTCTTCGGTCGCCTCGGTGTAGCTTGCGGTCGTGACGTCGACCTTCTCACCGCCGACGACGACCTCGACGGTGCCGTCCTTCTGCTGTTCGTGCTCGAAGGACTGGCGCTTCACGTCGAAGGCTCCGGTGGCTTCGAGTGTGTCCTCGACGTACTCGACTGCTTCTTCGTAGCCGGGGGTGCCGAGGGCGCGGAATCCCTCATCCGCGTGGGAGGTGGAGATGTCGGAGATCTTCTGCAGGTGCTTCATCGCGGCGTCGCCGGTGACGCCCATATCGGTGTGTTCGCTCGGCCCGGCTTTGCCGGCGGCGAGGGCCGGGCTCACCCCTCCGAGAACCAGTCCGGCCGCGGCGGTGACCGCCAGCCAGCTCTTCGTGCGCAACTTCATGGAGTTCCTTTCGCTCCGTCATGTGCCCCGAGGAATCGCTGGTGGGCGCGCCGGAATCGACCGTCACGACATGGTCCTCACGCCGGTTCCGGTCGTTCGACTGCGCTTGCGGGGAAGCTCGATTCTGACGTTTCGCCGCAATCCGTCGTTGGTAACGAATCACATCTCTCTGTGACGAAACGGTGACACAACTCACATTGGGCTTTAATCTAGCCCACATTCGAGGGGTTTAATGTCACGAATTGATAACAACCGGTCACTGAATGGTTTCGCGGCCGTGGTGCGATTGCGGTTTCCGTGCGACTGACCTGCGGTGGCATTGTCCCCACACCTAATCGACCCGCGCTCGCGCACCCCCGCCCCACAGGCTCAATCACGGCCTCCCGCCCCGCCCCTGTGCCGGGCCCGACCACACGACTAGACTCGGACCAGTGACGACCAACGATTCCGCGGGAGGCGCCCAGCCCGCTGCCCCCGACAGACGGACGATCCGCCGCTGGCAGCGCTACCTCGCCAACGAACGGCTAGAGGAACGGGTGTACCGCGACCTCGCCGAACGCCGCAGGGGCGAGGATCGGGAGATCCTCCTCAGCCTCGCCACCGCCGAATCCCGTCATCAGGAGCACTGGATCGAGCTTTTGGGCGAGCACGCGGAGAAGCGTCGCTCGGCCGACCTCGTCACCCGCTGTCTGGCCTTCTTCGGCCGCATGTTCGGCTCCGTGTTCGTCCTCGCGCTCGCGCAGCAGTCGGAGACGAGCTCTCCCTATGAGGACGACGATGCCGCCTCGGCGGAGATGGCCGCCGACGAACGCATCCACGCCGAGGTGGTCCGGGCACTGGCCGCCCGATCCCGAGCACGCCTGTCGGGGAACTTCCGCGCCGCCGTCTTCGGCGCCAACGACGGACTCGTCTCGAATCTGGCCCTCGTTCTCGGCGTCGGCGCTGCGGGAGTCTCGAACACCGTCATCCTGCTCACCGGCGCGTCCGGGCTCCTCGCCGGAGCCCTGTCGATGGGTGCCGGCGAGTACATCTCCGTACGGTCCCAGCGCGAGCTCCTGGACGCCTCGACCCCGGACCCCGAGTCCCGGCACGCCCTGGCCGATCTCAACATCGACGCCAACGAGCTCGCGCTCGTCTTCCGTGCCCGCGGTATGGACGCCCGCGAGGCCGAAGCCCGAGCGAATCGCGCGATCGCGGCGGCGAAGAACCAGCAGCCCCCGAAGCTGCCGGCCATCGACTCGGGAGTCGACCGTGATGAGCTCGGCACGGGCCTCGGTGCCGCACTGTCGAGCTTCTGCTTCTTCTCCTCCGGTGCGCTGATCCCGATCCTGCCCTACGTCTTCGGCATGACCGGGCTGCCCGCAGTGATCCTCTCCGCCGGCCTGGTGGGCATCGCCCTGCTGTTCACCGGCGGCATCGTCGGCCTGCTCTCGGGCAAATCCCCGGGGCCGCGGGCCCTGCGCCAGCTCGGCATCGGCTTCGGCGCCGCCGCCGTGACCTATATCCTCGGCCTGTTCTTCGGAGGCACTGCATGACCGACCCGCTCATCCTCGTCGACCCGACCGATGCGACGTTCGCACTCACCGAGCTGGCCGCCGCACAGCTGCCGGTCACCGATCTCTCCGCCCATCGAGGGGACGGCATCTTCGAAACGGTGCTGGTCAGCGTGGGTGAGGACGGGATCACCGTCGTCTCGCGAGACCGCCACTTCGCACGTTTCCGCACGTCCGCCTCGGCGCTGGATCTGCCCGATCCCGACCCCGTGCTCTGGGATCGGGTCATCGACGAACTGATCGCCGAGGTGACCGCCGCCGATGCGACGATCGCCGAGTTCGGGATCCGCTATGCCCTCTCGCGCGGCGAGGTGGGTGCCGACGGCACGGTCCGCCCACGCGGATGGGCGTTCCCCGTCCCGGTGGACGAACACATCCACACGGCCCGCGCACACGGCGTCACCGCCGTCAGCCTCGACCGCGGCTTCGACGCCTATATCGGCAGCAAGGCTCCCTGGCTGCTCATCGGGGCGAAGACCCTGTCGTATGCGGTCAATCAGGCAGCCGGGCGCTATGCCGGGCAGCGCGGAGCCGATGAAGCCCTGTTCGTCTCCCACGACGGCATCGTCCTCGAGGGGCCGACCGCGAACATCATCATCCGCCGAGGCGACCGCCTGCTCACACCCGATCCCGCGGCGGGGCTGCTGTCGGGGACGACGCAGCGGCTGATCTTCGATCATGCCGAGGAGCTGGGGCTGAGGGCCGAATACGCCGATCTCAGCCTCGAGGACGTCAAGACCGCCGACGGCGCGTGGTACGTCTCATCGATGCGCACCGCTGCGGCGCTGCGTGAACTCGACGGGAATGCGATCGCTGTCGACGACGCACTGACGACGCGATTCCAGGAGATCGTCCAGGTCGGCTGATCTGCACGGCCGATGTTCGTGACTGCTTTACGCGGCTGAACTGCACGTTTGAACTGCGTGGCTGAAGTGGGGGATGCGCTGCCCCGAGCGCTCAGGCTCGGGGCAGGGCGTCGGCTTTCGCCGACGAGGGGAGAGTGAAGGCGAGCACGAGCCCGAGGATGCAGGCCGCGCACCCGGTCAGCCACAGCACCCAGAAGATGCCGGAGAGACCGGGCAGCAGCGCCAGGAAGAACCCGAGGGCACCACAGACGAACAGTCCGGTGACGACCCGAGTCTTCCATTTCCTCAGCATGATGCGCCTTTCTCAGCTCCGCCTCGGCGAGGGCCTTCCCTTACCCCGACCGAAGCGTGCTTTCAAGCTATCGGGCGCACAGCCGAAAGCGCATCCCCCAAAAGTATGAGATGCAGGGACTTTCTGACTCATCCCTGGGTACGTCGGCACCGCTGAGAGGCGTGCGCCACGTCCTGAGTTAGTGTTGACTCGGACGGAATACGTTCACACGGCTCGAACGGTCGTGGGACCTGGCTTCAAGGAAAGGACACGAGCATGGGAAAGCTCGCTTGGCAGATCATCGGCGTGGGAGCGCCCATCGCAGCCGCATTCGTCGCTCGCAAGACCCTGACCGTCGCTTGGGAGAAGTCGACGAAGCGTCCGGCGCCGTCAAACCCAGTCGACGATGAGATCTCGATGTCCGAGGCCCTCGCCTGGACCATCGTCTCCGGAGTCGGCGTCGCGGTGGCTCAGCTCGTCGTGCAGCGCATCGCCGCGAACACCGTGCGCAACAACTTCGGCGAGGAGGCGCTGCCGAAGAAGTTCCGCAAGCAGGTCGAAGAGACCACCGACTGAACATCGCCGGCGGATCGTCGCCGGCTGAACGGTACGGGACCTGCACCCATCGAACGGGTGTGGGTCCCGTTGTCGTTCGCGCTTCGGGGCGACTTCGCACTCAGATGCGGTCGAGGATCTCGGCGAGGTGCGCGGCGTCGATCTGACCCGGCGCCGAGGCCTCGCCGATCTGCGCGAATGTCGCGCAGCTGCCGAAGTCCGCGCCCATGATCCGGCTGGCTCGGCCCAGCTGACCCATCGAGATGCCGAGCACGGGGCATCCCAGTTCCTCCTGCGCCTCGGCGGTCGCGGCCAGCAGACGCGCAACATCGACCGGGGACCGCGGCATCATCGCCGCCTTCGCCACATCGGCACCCGCTTCGGCCATCCTGCGGAAGGTGGCCAGCAGGTCCTCTTCTGAGTCCGTGGACTCGAAGTTGTGATGAGAGGCGACGACCGGAATCCCGGCTTCGCGCGCCGCAGCGATGAGGGCATGAGACTCCGCCCGGTCGATCTCGATGTCGAGGGCGATGGGAACGGTGCCGGACAGTCCTGCGATGAGGTGCCGGACCACCTCGGCGTACTCATCCTCAGCGATATCGACCAGTCCGCCTTCGAACCCGGTGCGCAGCGTCACGAGCACCGGCAGACCGGCCGCGACGGCGTGCGGAAGCAGGGCCAGAACCGCCTCGGCGCGCGTCGCACCATCAGCGTCGCTGCCGGCAAGCAGAGGATCGATGCGCCATTCCACGACGTCGACGACGCCGGTCCGGGCCGCCTCGGCGCAATGGGAACTCAAGTCATCGGCATCGACGGCCTGAGTAGGCACGATGAGGGACGGACGCAGTGGATTGCGCACGGCGGGCGTACCTGCGGCAGGATTGAGAAACGGCAGAGGCAGCATGACTCAAGCGTAGGCGCTGTGCGGCGCGCGCAGGCAGGAGGACACAGGTGGAGACGCGGCAGGAGACCAGGATCAGCACTCGCGACGGATTCCCGCTCGCGGTCCAGGTCAGCGGCCCAGCCGAGGCTCCGGCACTGCTTCTGCTCCAGGGCCAGGCGAACTCGCACGAGTGGTGGGACGGCCTGCGCGAGGACTTCGAACCGCAGTTTCGCACGATCACCTTCGACTACCGCGGAACGGGCGGCAGCCGTGGGGAGCTCGGGAAGCTGTCGACCGCGAGCTTCGCCGCCGACGCCGCCGAGGTGCTCGACCACCTCGGCGTCGATCGCGCGTGTGTCTACGGCACCTCGATGGGCGGGCGGATCGCGCAGATGCTCACCCTCGACTTCCCTGAGCGGGTGAGCGCGCTCGTGCTCGGCTGCACGACCCCGGGCGGACCGCACTCGGTCAAGCGCCCGCGCGAGGTCGGGCAGAACCTTGCCCGCCTGCACGGCGAGGAGCACACCCGCTACCTATTCGGCCTCTTCTACACTCCCGCGTGGACGGTGTCCGCGAAGTACAGCAAACTGCTCGGCGATGATTCGATGACGGCCGCCGAATCCGCGGCCCACCTGCGCATCAGTGCGAGTCACAACGCGTGGGACCGCCTGCCCGAGATCACCGCGCCGACGCTGATCATCCATGGCGACGAGGACCGGATGAACCCGGTCGACAACGCCCGCATCCTGCATGAGCGCATCGCCGGTTCGCAGCTGCTCATCCAGCCGGAGGGACGGCATGGCTTCTTCGAGGAATTCGCCGAGGTGGTCACCCCAGCCGTCGCGCGTTTCCTCACCGAATCGCTCGGCATTTCCTCCTGAGCTTCCGCCGGCCCATCGGCCGGGCCTCCCTCCTGAGCTTCCGCCGGCCCATCGGCCGGGCCTCCCTCCTGAGCTTCCGCCGGCCCATCGGCCGGGCTATGATCGGCTTTCACAGAGAGTCGGACACCGTCGTCCGCATTCAGTGAGGCAAGGGCGCCTTTCGCAACAAAGATCGGCAGGGAATAACAAATCGAATAAGGGCACATCTACATGGCCCAAGCAATGTTTATAACAATCAAGTAACGCACACGCTTGTATCTTCGCAGGTCAGACGGGTAGTCAAGCTCGCCACTCCGCTCAACCGCACAAAACCTTCCGTCGAAAAACCTGAATAAAACTACAATGGGGAGTGAGAAATCCGTGCGCGGCGAGGCTGAAGTGCGATGAACCAGAGATCGCCATCGCCGAATCGCGAAACGGGGGTGAAGCCTCTCGTTCTTGCGGAGGGTCAAGAATGCAAGGAGGAAACGCGTGAGCGTTGTCAAAGCATCAAACGTGTACAAGGTCTTCGGCAAGCGCCAAAACGAAGTCGTCAAGCGACTCGAAGAGGGCGCCGACCGCGATGACCTGACCAAACTCGGAACTGCCGCGGTCATCGACGCGAGTTTCGAGGTCGAAGCCGGCGAGATCTTCGTCGTCATGGGCCTGTCGGGGTCCGGCAAGTCCACTCTCATCCGCACGCTCAATGGCCTGTGGCCGACCACCTCGGGATCGGTCGAGGTCCTCGGCACCGACATCGCGAAGATCGATGACGCTGCCCTGCGCAAGGTCCGCAGCGAGCACATCTCGATGGTGTTCCAGCACTTCGCTCTGCTGCCGCACCGCACGGTCCGAGACAATGCCGCCTATGCCCTCGAGATCCGGGGAGTAGCGAAGGCCGAGCGTGACAAGGCCGCCGACAAGTGGCTCAAGGCCGTCGGCCTCGAAGGCTGGGGTGACAAATTCCCCGAGCAGCTCTCCGGCGGTATGCAGCAGCGCGTCGGTCTGGCCCGCGCTCTGGCCGCAGAGACCGACATCCTGCTTATGGACGAAGCCTTCTCTGCGCTCGACCCGCTGATCCGCCGCGAAATGCAGGAACAGCTCGTCGAGCTCCAGTCGGAGCTGCAGAAGACCATCATCTTCATCACCCACGACCTCAATGAGGCGATGTTCCTCGGCGACCGGATCGCGGTCATGCGCAACGGCCGCATCGTCCAGGTCGGAACCCCGGAGGACATCCTCACCGATCCGGCCAACGACTACGTCGCGCAGTTCGTCCACGACGTCGACCGCGCCCGCGTGCTCACCGCCAACAACGTGATGGAGAAGGCACGCCAGACCGTCTCGAACCAGAACGGACCTCGGGTCGCCCTCCGCAGCATGCGGGAGAGCAACTCCTCCGCGATCTACGTCATGGATCGGCACCGGAAGTTCCTCGGCGTGGTCTACGACCGCGACTGCATCGACCACCTCCGCAAGGGCGGGACGACGCTGGACGAGATCATCAAGCCTGCCGCCCAGACGGCCTCTCCCGACGATCTGCTCATCGATCTCTTCCTGCCGTCCTCAGAGACTCCCCTGCCGGTGCCGGTGACCAACGACGACGGTCAGCTGGTGGGCGTGGTGCCCCGCGCAACCCTGCTGGCTGCCCTCGGCAATCAGAACGGCAACGACGAAGCGCCCCAGGAAGAGAGCGCTGCTGAATGGCCCGAACCTGTGGACTCCGGTCTCATCGATCAGGTCCTCGCCGAAACCGGTGATGCGACCGAAGCCGATGCCGCAAACGAAAGGGGTGCCCTCTGATGGAGAACATCCGTATTCCCGTCGGCACCTGGGTCGACTCCGCCTTCGACTGGCTCAAAGACAATGTCGCCTGGTTCTTCGATGCTGTGACCTGGCTATTCAGCCTGCTCATCGACATCCTCACGAATGTGCTCGTCGACCTCCATCCGCTGGTGATCATCCTCATCCTCGCACTGCTCGGCTGGGTCCTGCGGTCCTGGCAGATGGCCCTGGGCACAGTGATCACACTGTTCTTCATCATGACGATGGATCAGTGGGTGGCCTCGATGCAGACACTGGCGCTCGTCCTCATCGCTGCGATCATCGCCGTCATCGTCGCCATACCGGTCGGCATTCTCGCCGCGCGCAACGATACGGCCTCGACCATCATCAAACCGGTGCTCGACTTCATGCAGACGATGCCGGCCTTCGTCTACCTCATCCCGGCTGTGACCTTCTTCAGCATCGGCGTCGTGCCCGGCCTCGTGGCCACGGTGATCTTCGCTCTGCCTCCGGGTGTCAGGTTCACAGAACTCGGCATCCGCGGAGTGGATTCCGAGACGGTCGAAGCCGGACAGTCGTTCGGCGCGACTCCCGGACAGATCCTCCGCGGGGTCCAGCTGCCCTTGGCCACGCCGACGATCATGGCCGGCATCAACCAGGTCATCATGCTCGCCCTGGCCATGGCGGTCATAGCCGGCATGGTCGGCGCCGACGGACTCGGAAAGAACGTCGTCGAAGCGATCGCCACCCAGAACCTGCCGCTCGGCGTCGAGGCCGGCCTCGGCGTCGTCATCATCGCGGTCTATCTCGACCGCGTGACCGCGGCGCTGGGCAACGCCAAGGACTATCCGGCTTCGCTCGTCGCGGTCATGCGCCGCCGCAGCGCGAAGAACAAGGCTGCGGCCGCGACTGCCAAGGCGTGATCGCCCAAGCGTCGGGCACACATTCGGACAAGTCGACCACTAGAGAAAAGGAACACACAATGAAGAGAAGATTCCTCACCCCGATCGTCGCTGCAGTGGCAGCACTCGGCCTCGCTCTGACCGGGTGCTCCCAGGAAGCATCGAAGGACGACGGCAGCGGAGGCGGAGACAAGGGCGACATCAAGCTCGGCTACGTCACCGGCTGGACCGACGGTCAGAGCATCTCGCTCCTGCTCGAAGACCAGCTGGGCAAGATGGGCTACAACGTCGAGACCGAGACCTTCAGCGACGCCGCCGTCCTCTACGCCGGTGTCGCCAACGGCGACATCGACATCTATCCGTCCTCGTGGCCCGAGGTCACACACAAGCAGTACATCGACAAGTACGGCGACGACCTCGAGGACCTCGGCGCATACTACGACAATGCGGTGCTCACCATCGCCGTGCCGAAGTACATGAAGGACATCAACTCCATCGAAGACCTCAAGGGCAAGGGCAAGGACTTCGACGGCAAGATCGTCGGCATCGAACCCGGTGCCGGTCTGACCAAGGCCACGAAGGCGATGATTCCCGAATACGGTCTTGATGGCGAGTATAAACTCGTCACCTCGTCGACGGCCGCCATGCTCACCGAGCTCGGCAATGCCACCGACGCCGAGAAGGACATCGTCGTCACCCTGTGGCGTCCGTTCTGGGCCAACAACGAATACCCGGTCAAGGACCTCAAGGACCCGAAGGGTGCCATGGGTGATCCTGAGAAGCTTCACTTCACCGCCACCAAGGGCTTCGGCGAAGAGAACTCGGACGCCGCCGACTACATCGGCAAGATCAAGATGGATGACAAGCAGTACGGTGAGCTCGAGGACCTCGTCGTCAACAAGCACAAGGACGACGGCGAGAAGGCCATCACCGAATGGCTGAAGGCCAACCCCGACGCCTACGACGGCGAATTGACCGACGACGACAAGTGATCGGTTCGCCACGGCGATCATCGCGCTGAAGGAGAATTCGCGTTCTCCTCTCGGCGGTGACCGCCACATCTGACAGTGCCCTCCCGACTTCTCGGAGTCGGGAGGGCACTGTCGTCCGAATCGGCACTGTCGACAGGAAGGGCCCTGTCATCCGAAATAGCACCGTCTTCTGAAATGGACCGACGGCAGATGGGAGGAGCACCATGACGACGAGCTCCGTCACCCTCGACACCTTCGTCGGCTCGCTGACCGTGACCTGTGGCGTCAGCGCTGTCGTCGGCCTCGAATGGGCCACCCCCGCCGAGGCTGTCGGGCCTCCCGCTGCCCCCGACCCGGCCGGAATCGCAACCGTTCCACCCCGAAACGGAACCGACCCCACCGAACCGAGTGCGGACTCACCGACCGATTTCGACAATCCCCTCCTTAACGAGGCGGTCACTCAGCTGCGTGCCTACTTCGACGGCCGCCTCGGCGATTTCGATCTGCCGGTCGACTTCGGTCAGGTCTCGGACGTCGCCCGCACAGTGCTCACGACCCTGGCCGAACGAGTGCCGGCAGGCACGACCGTGACCTACGGCGAACTCGCGGAGGCAAGCGGCACAGGCATCCCAGCGCGCGCTGTCGGCGGGATCATGGGACTCAATCCGATTCCGATCATCGTCCCATGCCATCGGGTCGTCGCCGGTGACGGTCTCGGCGGGTATTCGGGTGGACTGCCGGGCCACGAACTCGAGACCAAGCGGCGCCTCCTCGAGTTCGAAGACGCCCTGCTGCGGCCGCTGTTCTGACCCGCTCGCGCCGGCGGCAGGAAGTCGACGGCAGTAGGTCGGCTGCAGGAAGTCGGCGGCAGGAAGTCGGCGGCAGGAAGCCGGCGGTGGGAAGTCGACGGTAGGAAGCCGACGGCAGTCATCGGAAGTCCGCGGCAGTAGGTCGGCTGCAGACATCGGAAGTCCGCGGTGACGGTCCACGCTCGGCAGAAACCACTGGAAGTCGGTTGAATAATGTGATTACATTGGCGTACCGGTATTTGTGATCACAAATTATTTCGCGCTCCATGTTCCTGCTCGAACCGCCGAAACCGCCAGCGTCGGCGGTGCCCCGCGTTCGAGCAGCCACCACGAAGAGGACACCGATGAAATCACGCACAATCACCTCACTCGTCGCCGCATGCGCGGCCTTGGGACTCGCCCTGAGCGGGTGCTCCCAGGAGGCGAGCAAGGACTCAGGTTCCGACGGCGACAAGGGAACGATCACGATCGGCTACATCTCCTCGTGGTCCGACAGCCGCAGCACCGCGTTCCTGCTCGAGGACCAGCTCGAGAAGCTCGGATACGATACCGAGCTGCAGTCGATGTCGGAGGCCGCGATCCTCTACGCAGGCGTCGCGAACGGCGATATCGACGTCTACCCGTCCGCATGGCCGGAGCGAACCCATAAGCAGTACATGGACAAGTACGGCGACAAGATCGAGGACATCAGCACCTACTACGACAAGGCGCAGAACACGATCGTCGTGCCCTCCTACTCGGACATCGATTCGATCGACGAGCTCAAGGACAACGCCGAGAAGTTCGACAGCAAGATCATCGGCATCGAGCCCGGAGCCGGTCTGACTGCCGTGACGAAGGATTCGATGATGCCGGCATACGGCTTGGACAAGGACTTCGAGCTCGTCACCTCGTCGACCCCGGCCATGCTCGCCGAGCTGGGCAATGCCATCGACGCGAAGGAAGACATCGTCGTCACCCTGTGGCGACCGTTCTGGGCGAACAACGCCTATGACGTCAAGGACCTCAAGGATCCGAAGAACGCCATGGGCGATCCCGAGAAGATGCACTTCCTCGGCGCCGACGGCTTCAGCGACGAGTTCCCCGAAGCATCCGAGCTCATCAAGGGGATCAAGCTCGATGACAAGACGTACGGTGAACTCGAGGACCTCATCGTCAATGAATACGACGAGGGGCAGGAAGGCGACGCCGTCGATCAGTGGATCAAGGACAACCCGTCGGCCTTCGATTCCGAGATCGCCGACTGAGCGTGCTGACTGGTCGGCGTTTGAGCTGAGCGAGCGATTGCGCTGAGCGGCCGGCTGATCGCATCACCGGGCAAGCCGCCGCGCTGAGCGGGCCGCTCCATCGAGCGGCCCGCCCTGCTCATTCACCCTTCGAACAGCTCCTGGCCGATGTAGCCCCCGTCCGAGGTTCCCGGCGGGATCGCCCAGACGGTCGACCCGATCGGGGTGGTCCACTCGTTGAGCAGGTCAACCTCGGCGAGGCGGCGCTGGATCGGCAGGAACTGCCGCTCGATATCGGCCTGGAAAGACGCGAACAGCAGCCCCGTGTCTCCTCCCGCACCGGTCTCGTAGTTGTAGGTGCGGCGGTGGACCTGCACCTCCGGGCCGAACCCGTCCCGAGCGCGAGCGATGTGCGCGGCCTTCGAGATCTTCGTCAGTCCCCGCTTGTCCACGGCGGTGAAGTCGGGGACGTCGAACTCGTCCGTGCCCGACAGCGGCGCACCGGTGTCCAGGGTTCGCCCGGTGGAGAACTCCCGGGCCGGCCGGTCGGCCTTGTCCCAGGTGTCGAGGTTCATTGCGATGTCGCGCAGCACGAGCGTCGTGCCGCCGTCCAACCACGGCGGCTGGTGTGATCCGAGGTCGGTCGGCGGCTCCCCGCGGGCCGAGTACACAGGGTCGGCCCTGTCTGTGCCTTGGCCCCAGATGATCCGCGCGAAGTCCTCGGACCCGGGCCCGGGATTGGCGGTGCCGTCGAGCTGACCGAAGAGGTTCCGCTGAGTCTTCCCCTCCCCCGTGGAACCATAGGCGCGGCGGAATCCCCCACGCTGCCAGGCCACCTCGGCGAAGGTCCGGGTGTCTTTGAACAGCATCCGGCGGGCATGAGCCACGGTCAGCGGGTCGTCGCCGCAGATCTGCAGGAGCAGATCGCCCGTGCACCGGTCCGGGTCGAGATCATCGATCCGGAACTTCTCCAGGGGTTTCAGCCAGTCCGGCACATGCTGCTTACCTGCCAAGGCGACGAGGCCCGGGCCGAAGCCGAAGGTCACGGTCAGCCGCGCGGGGTCGACGGTGAGTTCGGACTCGGAATCGGCCAACGGGGGTCTCCCCTGCGTCAGCGCGGCCGCATCCGCGGTGAGCAGTCGAAGCCAGCGGACCGCCTCGGCGGCCTTGATCCCCGGTTTCATCGTGAACGCGAGGAAGTGCGCGTGCGCTTGGGGTGGAGTTTCGACACCTGATTGATGGGTGCCGTAGAACGGCTCGACCTCTGCCCCGTTCGCTCCGTCCAGGTCTCGCCGAGGCTGCCCTCCCTCACCGTCGGATGCGCCGTTCGATCCCGGGCCGTACCGGCCGATGCCGAACCCGGCCGTCGCACCGACGAGTCCGGCACCGCCGGCGGCAGCCGCCGAGGTGATGAGACCTCGGCGGCTGAAGCCGGACCGCTCGGGCTCAGTGGTCACCGTGATCCCCGTGGTCGGACTCAGAGCCTCCGTGGTCGGAGTCAGCGTGGTCGGAGTCAGCGTGGTCGCTGCTCTCACCGTTGTCGCTGGACTTCTCGTCTCCGTCACCGTCGTGGCCACTGTCAGCCTCACCCGGTGCGTAGTCCTCCTGGGCACCGGAGTACTCCTTGGCCACTGCCGTGACCTCAGTGGTCTGGTCGTCGGCGGTGACGAGTTCGACGGTGATCTGCTCGCCGGGTTTGATCGCCTTCTTCAGGCCCATGATCATGATGTGATCGCCGCCGGGTTTGAGGCTGACGCTATTCCCTGCCGGGATGTCGAAGCCGCCCTTCTTCTCCTGCATCGACATTCCGCCCGATCCGTCCTCGGTCGTCTCGTGGAGCTGAACCATCTCCGCGTCCGAGTATTTCGCCTCGACGAGGTTGATGTCATGATCGGTGCTGTTGTGGAGTTCGCCGAAGACCGCCGTCATTCCGTCGTCGGCCGCTTTGACCCAGGCGTCGACGAGGCTGAGCCCCGCGGCCTCGACCTGGGATGAGGCGACCTCGCTCGGTTCGGACCCGGATGCCTGGGACTCGGACTGTCCGCAGCCGGAGAGGCCGAGCACGACGGCGATGGGCAGGGCAAAGGCCAGTGTGATGTTCTTTCGCATGATGTCTGCACTTTCGTCTTCTGGTGCAGTCGAGCATGGTTCGCATCGGCGCGGGCAGGGCCGGGTCGCTGCAGGCAGGTGCGCACGACACGTTGGCATGCGCCGCGACACGGGGAGCGGGGCACGTTCGCGTGTGCCGACCCGGCGGGGCGTGTTCGCGCGTGCCGACGCCGGCGGTCGCGATCGTCGTCGCCGCAGGGCGCATTATGCGCGGGCGGGATGCTCGACTGTCACCTCATGGTCGGCGGCCGCCTCTGCGTGGGCGGCCATCCGATGAGGAATGGTGTGCGGCGAGCCGTGTCGCCGCGGATGAGGTGTCAGACGAGTGCGGGCGGTCCGCGCCGATAGTTCGGACCCATCACCGCCGAGGTGACCGCCTGCGGGAGCCGGAACCGATCGCCGGGCGAACGGAACGGATGCTCGGCAAGGATGCCGGTCGCCTCGGCGAGAGCCTGCAGGGCGCCGATCACAGGGCCCAGGGCAAGCTGCAGGATGCTCAGGACGATGTCCTCACCGCGCTTGAGGATCACCGCTGTGATCGCGACGGCGACGATGTGGGCGAGGAGCATGCCCGTCGACGTGCCGCTGTGGCCGGCGTGCCCGAGCCCAGCCGCGGCAGAGCTGAGATCAAGCGACCCGGAGGCCGGAACGAGGTGTCCGGCGTGGGCGCCGACGGAACCATTCGCCGAGGTGGCGTGCGATGTCGCCCCGACGCCCGCCGAGGCGGCATGGCCGCTCGCGTGTCCGCCGGCCGCCCAGCCCATCGTCACGTGCATGAGCACCTGCCCGAGTCCGAGCAGAGCGGTCAGCGCGAGGTATCCGAGGCGTCGGCTGGCGAGGATCATCGCCGCCCACAGAACGAGGACGAAGACGATGCCGGTGCCGATCGGGGAGGCGCCGCCGCCCGCACCGACGTGCATGAGAAGCGCGAGGAGGGTGGTGATGAGGGCAGCGAAGAGAGCGCGCACGGACTTCGTCCATCCGGTCATGTTCCCTCCTTCACTCCGTCACCGAGGTTGCCCGCTGAGGTTGCCCGACTGGGTTCGTCTCACTGAGTCGGTGTGCACCTACGAGCGGTCACTGGTCGAGGGCTGAATGCACAGCCCCCTCACACATTCTACTCAGAGTAGAAGTCAGTGGAGCCACTCATCGCCGGAGCAGTGATAGGTATGCGACAGGCTTACATCCGCAGCCAGGTGTCGGCGGTCTTCTTGACCATGGCCCCGGCTTCCTCGGCGGCGGGCATCCAGTCAACGAGTTCACCCTTGGGACCGGTGGTGGAGTCGGAGAGCACGATGACGTCGAAGTTGCACACGAGAGCGGCCATCGCCGAGGCGTAGACGGCACCGGGAGCGTCGTCGCCGCCGGCGATGACGATGCGATCGACAGCCATGTCGTGGAGTCCTGCTGCGAGGTCGCTCACTCCCTCGAAGATATCGGGGTTGTCCGAGCGGAGGACGAGGTCCTCCTCGTCGGGTACGAAGATGCTCAGCTCCTCGTCCGGAGTGTCCGCGAGGTCCTCTTTCGTCGATGCGAAGATGAGCACCCCGCCTACGGCTCGCGTGCGGGTGACGATGTCGCCGAGGGTCTCCATGGCGTCATCGCTGGGGTAGCTGGCGTCGTCGGTGTCGATGAGGAGCAGGGCATCCATACCCCAATCGTGCCACGACGTGCGGATTCAGGCGAAGCGGGCTGCGCCGGCCTCGGGCTGGGCCGTGCTCGGGCCGTACCCGGCCGCGTCCATTTACGATCAAGACTCCTTGGTACATTTATCGAACAGACTCGAATCTGCTTTTATTCGCGTTAATTTTTTCGAATATACTATTGCTTTTATTTATATGTACGACTATGATTGGCATTACAACAACGACGTTGGTGAATGGATCGCTGAAGATGACTCTCACACCCGAAGACAAAGCCGAGGACGCCGCGGATCGCGGTGCCCACAAGGCTCCTCAGAGCAGCGGACATCCCCTGCTCGCCGATGAGGAGTGGGCAGATCTGACGCGCTTTGCACCCGAGGTCACCGAGGCGATCACCCATCTGATGGGCCTCAAGGACGGGCTGCGCAGCTTCGATCGCCCGATGGGACCCGACCAGGCGATCATGCTCGTCGACGGTGTCGAAGCACTCAGCCGCATCAACGATGCTCTCTCCACTCTTGCGCTCGCGGTCTGCGAGCGGGTCGGCACTCCCAGCGAGTACGGAGCGAAGTCCACCAAAGCCCTCATCGAGAATCGCCTCAACCTCAGCGGAGCCGAAGCTCACCGGCGCACCGAGATGGCCAAGAACCTCGGCGGCCGGGTCGACTTCACCGGTCAGGCTCTCCCGCCCCTCTACCCTCTCGTCGCCGAGGCGCTCCACGCCGGAACGATCTCTGCCGGTCAAGCGACCGTCATCGAGAGCTGCCTGAAGAAGGTCCCGGCATGGGCCGACCAGACAGTCCGCACGGACATTGAGAATCGATTGGTCACCAACGCCCCCAAGGTGCGTCTGAAAGACCTGCGGGCGATCTTCGATCGCCTCATGGGCCACATCGACCCCGACGGCAGCGAACCTCTCGAACCCACCGACCGGTCGAAGTACTGCGTGAATCTCAAGGCTCGCACCAACGGCGACTGGGAACTTTCCGGCCTGCTCGATCCGGTCGCCGGCGGCACGCTCAACGGTCTGCTGACCTCACGCATCCAGGCCGCCAAAGAGGCGGCCGAGGCAACGACAACCGCAACAGACGAAACACAGACTCCCGCCGAGTCCGACGACGAGCTGCTCGACATCGTCGACGCCGTCCTCTCCGGCGAGCGCCACGACGCGGTGAAGGTGCCCACCCCGGAGCTGCGCAATGCTTCAGGCGAGCGCCCCGCAGCCGACACACCCGGGATCGGTGTCCGCACCGACGGCAGCATCATCGACACGAGCGGCGAGCAGCCGTCCGTGCGCGAGTGGATCTACGAACGGTTCGCCGGTCTCGTCTCCACGATCGACAAACAGCGCACCACCGCGGGCGCTCCCTACGCCTTGGTCATCACAGCCAAGGCCGAGGACCTCGCGAAGGGAAAGGGCACTGCGACGACCGGCGCCGAAAACCCCGTCCCCATCAGGGAGCTCGCGACCAACGGCCTCAACGGGTCGGTGTTCTTCCATCTCATGAGCGATACTGCGAAGACCGTGCAGGTCGCTACTGAGCAGCGGTTCGCCAACCGCAAGCAGATCGCCGTCATCACCGCCCGTGACAGAGGCTGTACGTTCCCCGGATGTGATGCGCCGCCCGGATGGTGCGACGCCAACCATGTCGTCCCCCACAGCGCGGGAGGCAGGACTGACATCAACAATCTCGCGCTCACGTGTTCCTATCACCACCACCTGCTCGACCGCAGCGAGTGGGACACCCTCATGCTCCGCGACGGTCGACCGGCATGGAAACCTCCAGCCACGGTAGACCCTGCCCGCACACCGATCCTGCACCCCCGCTTCATCGCGGACGACATCGTCGACACGCTCTTCGACGATTAGCCCCGGCACCACGTTTCCAGGAGACAGCTGTGCCCGAAACGCCCTCCGCAGTGCCAGGCGCCAGCCGCGCACTCGGGCTCCACTTGGCTGCTCCGGGCCCCACTTGGCTGCTTCGAGCCGCACCCCGCTCGCATCGCGCCGCCCTCGGGCGCAATCAGCCCGTTCCCGACCGTTTCTATTCAGTCGCTGTACCAGGATCGCCGGATGCGCATGTCCGTCTCCAAGAGCAGAAGGTCCGCCGGCATCCCCGGTATGAGAAGCGCGGAACCGGACGCGAGGAGTTCGGTGCTGCCCTCTGCGAGCGACACTCCCAACGCCCGCAGCGGCACGAGGCTCGCGGCCCGCACGGCCTCGCTGGGGCTCAGCCCCACCTCGGCGACGGCGCGCCTGACGGCCCCGTCCATCGTCAAGGTGGACCCGGCGATCGACCCGACCGATCCGTCCGCGGTCACGAGCCTGGCCACGGAATCCTCGACGACCACAGGCAGCGAACCGAGCATGTACTCGCCGTCGCTCATCCCTGTCGCCGCCATCGCATCGGTGATGAGCGCGATGCGATCAGGCACCATCTCGTGCAGCATGCGCGCGACCGGGCTGACGACGTGGACGCCGTCGTTGATGAGTTCGAGCGTGACGTGCTCGTTCTCGGCCGCGGCCAGGATCGGCCCCGGCGCCCGATGATGGATTCCGGGCATAGCGTTGAATGCGTGCGTGAGTATGCTCGCGCCCGCCTCGAACCCCGCCGCTGTCAGCGCGTAGTCCGCTGCCGTGTGCCCGATGGCGACCCGCACCCCCGCCTCGGCGAACCGGGTGATCGCATCGAGCGCTCCAGGCAGTTCGGGGGCGATGGTGATCTGCGCGAGCGTCCCATCGGCGGCCTCGAGAATCGCCTCGACCGCCTCAGGAGTGGGCGCGGTGAGCACCTCGGGAGCGTGCGCGCCCTTGAAATCCGGGGACAGGAACGGGCCTTCGGCGTGCAGGCCGAGGACACCCGGGTGGCTGCGCGCGAGTTCGGCGCCGCTGCTCAGCGACCGGCAGAGCCCGTCGATCGTGTCCGAGACATACGACAGCGCGAGCGCGCGGGTGCCGTGCTCGCGGTGGACGGCGAGGATCGTCTCGATCCCGTCGGCGCCGTGCTCGGCGGCCGCGCCACCGGCACCATGGCAGTGGATGTCGACGAAGGCCGGGGACACGTATCCGCCCGCCGCGTCGATGACCTCGACCCCCGCCGAGGCGGCCGCGTCCTTCCAGCCGTCCCCGCGGCCGCGATCGATGATCGTTCCCCGACCGAACGCGATCCATGTGTCCGCGGGTGCGCCGGTGGAGGGCTCGACCGCACCGTCGAGGATGTGCGCATCGTGGATGACCACCTCGGCGGGGGCGTCCGCACGACCTTTGATTCCCGCTTCAGCGGGGATGTGCACACGACTCTCGGGTCCCGCCTCGATCGGTGCGTCCGTACGCTGTCCTGGCAGGATCATCGGCTCTCACCCAGCGGTGCGAGTTCGACGTCATAACCGGCTGCGGTGAGTTCCTCTCGGTCATCATCGCCGAGGTGGTCATCGGTGATGATCGCCTCAAACACGTCGGTGCCCCCGACGGTGGCGAAGGCCTTCCGCCCGTACTTCGAGGAGTCCGCGACGACGACGGCATGGTCAGCGCGTTCGGCCATCAGCCTGTTGACGTACGCTTCGTCCTCATTGGCGGTCATTCCGCCCGAGGCGGCGGACATGGCGTGGACGCCGACGAACGCGACGTCGAGCCAGATGCTGCGCAGCACACTGTCGACGAAGGAGCCGACGAGTTCGAAGCTCGAGGTGTTGATGACCCCACCGCAGACGATGACCTTGAGATTCGGATGAATGGCGAGCTTGTTGGCGATGTCGACGGCGTTCGTGACGATCGTCAGGTCGGCGAGCAGGTCATCACGCTGGCTGAGCGCATCGGCGACCATGAACGTCGTGGTGCCGCCCGACAGGCCGACGATCGATCCGGGGGTGATGCGGTCGACGGCGGCTCGTGCGATCGCGGCCTTGGCTTCGGTGGCGGCGGCTTCCTTGTAGCGCAGGGACAGTTCGTAGTCGACGGAACGGCGGGTGGCCCCGCCGTGAGTGCGTTCGACGAGGCGGCGCTGCTCGAGCAGGTCGAGATCGCGGCGGATCGTGGCCACGGAGACCTCGAGTTCGTGGCTGAGGGCCTCGACCCCGACCGTGCCCTCGTGGTCGAGTTTCGACAGGATCGCGTCGAGTCGATCTTCACGCGTGCTCATAGGCCAACTTTCCGTCGTGGGCCGGAGTTTGGCAAGCGCGGCTCATGCTCCGGTCCCACCGCTCGGCGAACGGCGCACCTGATCGTCGGCTCCTCCGGCAGCCCCGCCCGCGGGTCCGGCAACGCCACCGCCGGACAGGAGGGTGATGAGACGGGCCACCTCGGCGGCGAAGGCCTCCCGGGCCGGGCCGAGGTACTTTCGGGAGTCCACGAGCGCCGGGTCGGTGTCGAGGATTCCGCGCAGCCGTTCGGTGAAGACCCTGTTGAGGTGGGTGGAGATGTTGATCTTGCGCATCCCGGCGGCGACAGCGCGACCGATCTCGTCATCGGGGACCCCGGAGGAACCGTGCAGAACCAGGGGCACGGGCAGTGTCTCTGCGAGGACCGCGATGAGGTCGAGGTCGAGGCGGCTGGTGCGCTCCACCATCGCATGGGAGCTGCCGACGGCGACGGCGAGCGCGTCGACGCCGGTCGCGGCCACGAAGTCCGCGGCCTCGCTCGGGTCGGTGCGCACCCCGGGCGCATGGGCGCCGTCCTTGCCGCCGATCTCGCCGAGTTCGGCCTCGACGGCGACTCCACCGGCATGGGCGCGGCGGACCACCTCGGCGGTGGTGGCGACATTCGCATCGAAGTCGAGGTGGGCGCCGTCGTACATCACGGAGTCGAAGCCGAGGTCGATTGCCTCGGCGACGAGTTCGGGATCCGTGGCGTGGTCGAGGTGCACGGCGATCGGGGCGTTTGCGGACTCAGCGATGCTCAGTGTTGCGCGGGCGATCGGGGCCAGCCGGCCGTGGTACTTCACGCAGTTCTCGGAGATCTGCATGATCGTCGGGAGACCTGCCGCTTCCGCGCCGGCGGCGATCCCTTCGGCGGATTCGATGTGGATGACATTGAAGGCACCGACCGCAGAGGGACCGGCGAGCGCCGGTGGCGCGGCGGCGGAAGCCGAGGTCGGCAGAGGGGTGACGCCATCGTGCAGAAGGTCGATCGTGGCGGCTTTCGTCATGGTCTCATTCTCCGGGATTGTCGGTAGGTGAGGGGTGGCCGGCGGGTGCGGGGTGGGTGGTCGGTGCTTGGCGCTCCTCTGGGGCCGACGAAGTCGGCTCGGCGGGTGCCATGATCTGCACGCGATCGCGCAGAGCCCTCCAGCTCCCGTGGATCGCACCGGCTTGGGGCATGAGCACCGCGGAGGCCGAGATCGCGACAGCGTCGGTGAGGATGGACTCGACCTCGACATCGGTGAGGCTCGCGTCAGCGCTGTTGAGGCTCACGGCTGAATCGTCGAGGCTCGCGTCGGCGGCCCGAGACGCCGCAGAATCGTCGGTGCAAGTGGCTTCCCGCGACTGTGAGCCAGTGCCCTCGGCCAGGCGGCTGAGCAGTGCCGCCACCACGGCGTCGCCGGCACCCGTCGGATTCCCCTGCACCGGCTGGTCGAGTTTCGCCGCCGACCGCAGCCCCGTCCGGTCGATGAGCACGAGCCCCGCTTCACCTCGAGAGGCAAGCACGGCTCCCGCCCCCGCCGCGATGAGGGCACTGGCGCCCCTGACCTGGAAGTCCGTAGCCATGCCCGCAGAACCGACGTCGACGACGTCGTCCTCCGGCCGTGCACCCACGCGCGTCTGGTCGCTGCCCGTGGGCGTTGCGTCGGCTGCGGCGAGTTCGGCGAGTTCCTCAGTGTTGGGTTTGAGCCAGTCGGCTCCGGCCTTCGCCGCTGTGATCAGTGCCGGCCCCGAGGTGTCGACGACGACGGAGACCCCGGAGGCATGCGCATCGGCGACGATACGATCGACGAACCCCTCCGGCAGATCCACGGGAGTCGAACCCGAGATCGCCAGCGCCCTCACCTGCGGTTCGACGAGTCGTGAGCGCAGCTTCTCTTCGATCTGCTCCCACAACTCGACCGGGTGTTCGGAGGCGCGTTCGTTGAACAGGGTGGCGCGACCGGAGGACTCGACGAGTGCGTAGCTGCGGCGCAGTCGCGCCGGAGTCGGCGTCAGGTCCCACACCAAGTCGTAGGTCGGGCCGGCGGCCTCCGGCCAGTCCGTGGTATTCACCGGACCCTGCACATAGACGGACCGATCGAGCGCGGCGAGGACTCGCGCGACGTTGATCCCTTTCCCGCCGAGACGGCCGCCGGCCTGCGCGACCCGATGCGAGGTGCCGAGATCGATCGCCTCCACATCGATGGTGAGGTCGCGAGCAGGGCTGAGCGTGAGGGTGACGACTTGCGGTGCACGGCTCGTCTCACCGCCGGCCATCGAGCCGCACTCACGCTCGTACCGGTTGCCGTCGCGGCCGGCACCGGACACATCCGCCGCCCCGCCGGTCATCGTCGTTCCCTGGTGAGTTGACCGGCCCTGGTGAGCAGGCCGGCCCTGGTGAGCAGGCCGGCGCCGATGAGTCCGGCGACCGGACCGAGCCCGGCCGTGCGGATCTCCGGTTCGCGGTGGAACCTCAGCCGAGTGCGCATCGCGGCGGTCACTGCGGGAATGAGTTCAGCGGCACCGCTCAGACCTCCCCCGAGGACGATCGCCGACGGAGCGGTGATCGTCACGAGCTGGGCACACATGGCGCCCAGGGCATCGGCCGCCTCGGCGAACACCTCAGCAGCGACCGCGTCGCCCGAGCGCATCGCCTCGAGCACCTCACGCGCCCCGCCGGCATCCCGACCGCTGCGCTCCGCGTACCGACGGGCGATCGCGGCCGCCGAAGCGATGAGCTCCACGGGCCCCTTGAACCGCCCTTCGGCGATGTCGACAGCGACCTCGAGGAAGCCGAGCTCACCGGCATATCCCCCGGACGAGACCATCCGGCCCTCGACCTGCATGGCACCGGCGATGCCCGTGCCGATGGTGACGAGTGCGGCATCGGCGGGCATCGATGCCGCGAACTCGAACTCCGCCCGACCGGCCGCGCGCACATCATGGCCGAAGACGACCTCACAGCCGAGCGACCGAGCGAGCAGATCCGCCATGGGTACATTCCGCCAGCCGAGGTTCGCCGAGTACACCGCGGTTCCCGTGGCCTCCTCGACGATGCCCGGCACGACCACGGCTGCCGTCGCGACCGTCAGTTCGGGGTGCGCTTCCGCGAGGTCATCGCGCAGTGCCGCGACCGCCTCGACGACCGCCTCTTCCGGGGCGCGCCCACCGGCAGTCCCCTCCGGGGCGCGAGCACCGGCAGTCCCCTCCGGGTCAGGCACGGGAGCGGTCCCAGCGATGGCAGGCTCAGGTGCGACCCCCGCCGAGGCGGCTGCAGGCGTGGATGCGGTGCGGGCATCGACGAGGGCGCCGTCCGAGTCGAACAGCCCCGCCTTGAGCCCCGTACCGCCGACGTCGACGGCCAGGGCAATGGGGCCGGTACCGAGACTGAGGGCTCCGGCCACGTTCATGATCTCGGTGCGGGTTGTCATCCCTCGAGGACGACCGAGCGGGTCAGCGATCGGGGATTGTCCGGGTCGACGCCGAGGCGGCGAGCGCGCATGAGCGCCACTGCGTGGAGACGGACGAGATCGGCCAGAGGATCCCGGTCGGCCTGTTCGAAGCGAGCTCCGGTGGCCTCGACCTGAGCCGCGAGTCCCTCCGGCGCTCGGCCGAACTGCCAGCTCACTCGCCCCGGAGCGGCGATCGCAATCGGTCCGTGCCGATACTCCATGGACGAATAGGACTCCGTCCAGGCCTGAGCGGATTCGCGCAGCTTGAGCGCCGCCTCGTTCGCCAACCCCCAGGTCCACCCCATCCCGAGGAAGCTGTACTGCTCGGCGGTGAGGAGCCCGTCGTCGATGAGCGTCTCATCGGCCGTCGTGAAGTCGGCGTCGATTCCATCGAGCACGGTCCGGGCATCCGCGATGGCCGCCTCGAGCTCAGCATCCTGGCCGAGCCACGACCGCATCGCCACGATCGCCGAGGTGCCGAAGCGGGTCTGGACGACCGAGCGCTCATCGGCGAAGTCGAGCCCGACGACATGGCTCGAGGCTTCCCCGATCGGAGAGTCCGCGACCCCGAGCACGGAGGTCACCGGCGTCGAACCGGCGAGCTGCTCGAGTGCGGCCGCCACCTCGGTGGTGGTGCCGGACCGGGAGATCGCGACGATGCGGTCATAGCGGCGCCCGGTGGGGAATTCGCTGGCCGTGAAGGCGTCCGTCTCCCCCTTGCCGAGGCTCTCACGCAGGGACGCGAAGACCTGCGCCCCGAACCACGAGGTGCCGCAGCCGATGACTGCGATCCGTTCCCCGTCCTGCGGCAGCGCCGAGGTTGCCGCCGGCGTCTCGAGGACGCGCTGCCAGATGTCGGGCTGACTGCGCAGCTCCGCTTCCATGAACCGGCCGAGCTCGGACATCAATCACACTCCTGATCGAAACTTTCACTAATCAATCACAATAATGACATATTTCCCGCTTCAGCGATAGATAATCTGTGCGATCTGTCGGCAAGTCGATCATTCCCATGACCGTTCAGCACTGATTCCGATCATGCTGATGCTCAGCCCAGGGTGCGGACACGGTTCGCCTCGATCCCGAGCACATGCGCATCGAGGAAGGCCAGCACAGTGCGGTACCAGACCTCGGCATTGCCGCGGCCGAGGATCCAGTGCCCCTCATCCGGGTAGTAGAGGTACCGGTGCTGCGTGTCTCCGTCGGCGTCGAGCGGGGTCTTCGCCTGCGTCAGCAGATCCAGCCACAGCTCCTGCCCCTGCCCGATCGGCACCCGATAGTCCTTGTCTCCGTGGATGACGAGCATGGGGACTTCGATCTCGCCGGCGAAGAGGTGCGGAGAGTATTCCGCCGCCTGCTCGCGCATCGCCTGGTCCCAGGACGAGTTGTCCGTGGTCCGGCCCATCGAGGTGGTGTTCCACAGGGAGGCATGGGTGACGATGCATTTGAACCTGCTGCCCGTATGTCCCGCGACCCAGTTCGCCATGTACCCGCCGTACGAACCGCCGGCCAGGGCGATGCGCTCATCGTCGATGTCGGCCCGCTGCCCGGCCGCCTCGGTGAGCGTCATGATGTCGGTGAAGGGAGTGCCGCCCAGCTGCTGCTGACCGCGGTCGATCATCGCCTGGCCGTACCCGGTCGAGATCGCCGGATCCGGCAGCAGCACGGCATAGCCGGCAGCGGCGAAGGGACCGGGATTCCACCGGTAGGTCCACGCGTTCCACGACCCCCAGGGTCCGCCGTGGGCGAAGACGACGAGCGGGTGCGGCCCCTCCCCCTCGGGCAGGACCAGCCATGCACGGATCGGGGTTCCGTCCTCGGCGCGGACCTCCACCTCGGTGAGGGTTCCCTCCTCGTCGAGGACGGTCGCCGGGTTCGCGAGTTCGCTGATGACGCCGGTCTCGAGGTCGATCGAGACCGGCAGGGGCGCGACATCGATCGCCGAGGCGGTCGCCACGACCGTGTCCCCGCGCAGTGCGAGTCCCGAGAACGCATACTTCTGGTCGATGCCTCCGACGAGGCGCTTCGGCTCGGCATCGTCGAGTCCGCCGATGAAGACGCTGCCGCGTCCGTGATCGTCGGCCGTGGCCACGATCGTCGAATCATCGACCCAGATGGGGGAGAACCAGAAGTCTGCGTCGGGCCACACCGGTTCCAGCTCGGCCGTTTCGAGATCGAGGACCATGAGCTCGACTGCGAGGTTGGCCCGAGGAGTCCAGAACTGTTGGCGGCTGACCAGAGCTTTCGTCCCGTCGGGGCTGATGGCTTCGATGCCGAACCCGTGGTCGGCGGACGGTTTCGTCAGCCGGTGCAGTTCGGGTTCGCCTTCGAGGTCGACGCGCCAGATCTCGCTGGCTTCGAGCTGGCCGGGGATCGGCTTCTCCAGTTCGACCAGGACGAACCGTGCTTCGTCGTCGACGGCCCAGTCGACGAGCCGTCCGCTCGGCAGCGACAGGTAGCGGAAGTCGAGGCCGGCAGGAACGCTCAGTTCGTCGGTGACCTCGGGGAAGTCGGCGCCGGACTGGTCGAGCTTCGCCACGGCCAAGGTCTGTCGGCCCGGTCCCAGGTCGTGGTCCCACCGGCGGACGGGGAATCCGGTGTGGAGGATGCCGCTGACCTTCGCCTCGCTGCGTTCGGTGCTGAATTCCTGGTGGTCGGACTCATCGGCGGCCCAGGTGTGGACGGGGAAGTCGACGATGAGGGTCTCGCCCTTGATCTCGATACGAGAGAATCCGCCCTCGTGGTCGGCGAGTTTGCGGGCCTCGCCGGTGTCCGGCAGCGCCCAGAGGCTCGGGCTCTCGGCGTCTTTGCCGTCCTCGCCCTTCCGCTTCGAGGCGAAGACGATCGTCCCGTCGTCGCTCAGCGCGGCCGGCCCGATCGACTGGGCACCGCGAGTGAGGCGGCGGGCCTCTTCGCCGCCGATGTCGGCGAGGTGGGTGAGGGAGGTGCTGCCTTCGGAGTCGAGGAATGAGTAACTGGCGATGACGCGGCCGTTCTGGTTCGTCAGGAGACCTTGCAGGCGGCGGGCGTCGAGGAGTCTGGTCACAGCGTCGTGGGTCGTCATCGTCCCATCCTAATTCGCCGGTCGACTAACGGAAGCTGGGGGCGGGGACCTTCTCGCCGTCGATGCTCACCGTCGGCAGGATCTTCCTGAACTCTTCGTCCGCTTCGGTGTTCGACTTCAGGGTGCGCATCTCGATGGAGAGACTGACGAGGCGCCCATTGATCTTGTACCCCGTCTGGACACCGTAGGCCATGGTGGGCTGCTGATCGATGGCAAGGATCTCGGTGGCACCGAGTACCGCCTGATAGCTCCAGTACTCACCGGCGCTGAGCGAACCGGTCCTCTCGGCCAGGACCTGAGAGTCCTGCTTCGAAAAGCTGAACTTTCTCTTCTGGTCGACGACTTCCTGCGCGCTGTCGCTGTATTCGTCGTTGCAGCTGATCATGAAGACGTCTGAACTCGTCGAGCCGTCGGAGCGAGAGTAGATATGGAACTGGTCCGTGCTGCCGGTGCTGCCTGTCCAATCGTCTCCGAGCGCGAAGGAGACCTCCACGGGACAGGTGCCGCCGAGGGTGACCGTCTCCTTCTTCATCCCCTCGGGAATCCCGCCCTCGGTGGGTTCGCTCGTGGGTTCGGAGCCGGCGGTCTTCTGCACGCCGACCCTGACGGGGCCCGATGACGTGTCCTCGGTGCGGATCTGCAGGACCGAGCATCCGCTGAGGAGGACGGTCAGCGCGAGGGCTCCGGCGGCCGCGGCACGCCGCGTTCCTGCTGAGGGGCCGGCCCCGGTCGTTCGTTTCGGGGTGCCGGCATTCTCCGAGGCGGTCGCGCGGCCCGATCCGAATGTGCGCTTCGGGACACCGACGGTGTTCTTCGGACGCAGAGGGATCACCGCTGCTCACCCTGATCTCGCCGCTTCGGGAACCCCTCTTCCGGACCTGGCTGCTGCGGCGGGGTGTTCGGTGCGGTAGTCGGGGCGGCGCCGGGGTGTGGCGGCTGAGAGCCGGAGTTCGGCTGCGCGTTGTTGCCGAACGGCGTGGACTGCCCGACGTTCTGCGGGCCGGAGTTCGGCTGACCCCCGGAGGGCCGCTGTGGGCTGGAGTTCGGCGGCCCCCCGGAGGGCTGCTGTGGGCCGGAGTTCGGCTGGCCGGTGTAGGGCTGCGGCTGACTGCCGTACTGAGGCTGCTGCCCGAAATTCTGGGGGCCGCCGTTCGGCTGCCCGCCATAGGGCTGTTGGGCCCCGGGAATCGGCTGGCCATAGCCCTGCCCGCCCGGCTGGCTGCCGCCCGGCTGGCTGCCGCCCGGTGGCTGCTGTCCGTTGTTCGGCTGGCTGATGCCGGGCTGACTGCCAAAGGGCTGCTGTGGTCCCGAATTCGGCTGGCTGCCGATCGGTGGCTGCTGACCGTTGTTCGGCGCACCGTTGTTCGGCTGGACGGGCTGCGGGTTCTGCCCGCCGCCCGGACCGCCGCGCGGCGGCTTGAACTGCGAATGCTGGCCGGAGTCCGGCGGCAGACCGCCGGAGACGGACTCGCCCGTGGTGCGATTGACCAGCGCCCCGTCGATGCGTTCGAGACGACGCTTCGACGTCCGCCTCGGCGTGCCGAGGATCCGCCCGTCGAGTTCGTCCTGGTTCGGCTGGCGCGGCGGCAGGAACCCGGGTGCCTGCTGCGCATCCGCCTGCTGCACCGGCTGCACAGCATGCGATCCGGCGGCCACCCGGTCCATGTGCTCGGACATCTGCGGCACGGTCACCGGCGCGGCATCGGCGAGTACCGGCAGGACCATGCGCACCGAGGTGCCGACACCCTCCTGGCTGAACAGCTGCACTGACCCACCATGGCGGGTGACGATCGCCCGCACCAACGACAGCCCCATTCCCGAACCGGCGACGGCGCGTACCCGCGAGCCGCGGGAGAGTTCGTCCCAGACGCCCTCCTGCTCGGCCAGAGGGATTCCGCTTCCCGTATCGGCCACCTCGACGACGACCCACCGGTGGCCGTCGATGATCTGTTCGTTGGCCCGCAGCTCGACGACCTCGGCCTGCGACGAATACTTGAGCGCATTGCCCAGAAGATTGAGGATCGCGGTGAGCAGCAGGTCCTCTTCACCGGCGACGTCCGGCAGCCGCCACGGCGCCCGAGCGACCGTGGCCACGATCATCCGATCCTCGGCGCCGGGCGCGGTCGAGGCGTCCTCGACGGCCTGATGGATGAGCGCGTCGAGGTCGACGCGGGCGTATTCGATGATGCGGGTCTCGACATCGGCGAGCTTGCGCAGATCGGCGAGCAGACGCGCCACCCGCCGCGAGGACACGTCGACCTGCTTGGCGGCCGGCTCCACCTCCGACAGGGTTCCCCCGTCGCGGACGACCTCGCGGATGCTCGCCGCCGAGGTGCGCAGCGCCGTGAGCGGGTTCTTCAGCTCGTGGTCGAGACGAATGAGCATGCGATTCCGCTTCGTCATCGAGTCCTCGGCGGCCGCGGTCTCGATGGACTCCCGCAGCGCCGCCTCCCGCTTCTGCAGAGAACGCCATGCGAACCATGCGCCGACGGCGAGACCGGCGAGCACGAGGACGATCAGGAGCAGGAACAGCCAGACCTGGATCTCGACAACGAGGAAATTCGTCATACGTGCCTCTGGCCGTCCTCTCCGCGGACCTCACCGACGAAGCGGTATCCACGGCCCTGCACGGTGGCAATCCACCGCGGTTCGGCGGCATCCTCGCCGAGCACCCGTCGCAGCTCTGCGACTCGGGAGTCGACGGCGCGAGTGCCCACGGCCTCCTCGAAGCCCCACAGGACCTCGAGCAGTCGGGAGCGTTCGATGAGCTCCTCCTTGTGCACCATGAGGTACTCGAGCAGAGTGAAGCCCTTCGGCGTGATGACGAGTTCGCGCTGCCCCAGCCACGCCCGCCGGCCGACGCGGTCGACGCGCAGCCCGAAGCTCGACACGAGCACAGGAGCCGTCGCCAGAGGGGGTCCGTCATTGCGGGTACGTCTGAGCACCGCGCGGATGCGAGCGACGAGCTCATGCGGGTCGAAGGGTTTGTTGAGGTAGTCGTCGGCGCCTTCCTCGAGCGCCATCGCCCGCTCGACGCCCTCCCCGACCTGAGTCAGCAGCAGCACCGGAACCCAGTTCTCCTCCTGCCGCAGACGCCTGAGCACCTGTCGGCCGTCGGCTCCGGGCATGAGCACGTCGAGCACGCAGACATCGGGTCTGTGCCGGTGGATCTCATCGAGAGCCAGCAGTCCGTCGCTGGCCGGCAGGACCCGGAAGCCTGAGCGTTCGAGGAACGGCACCACCGCCCCGAGGACGTCGGGCTCATCATCGGCGACTAAGACGAGTGGTTGGGGCTCGCTGTGATTGTCAGTCGTCATGGTGGTCTGGTCCGGTTCCTCTCTGGCGTTCCCAAGCAAGCTCTCGGGCCTCAGCACGATCGACCGCCTCGGCGAGTTCGTCTCGGTACAGCATAGAACGACGCAGGTGCTTGGTGCGATAGCCGGCGCGGCCGACCATATGCGTGGCGACGGGGATCGTCACCAGCTGGAAGGAGATGATGATCGCCAGCGTCGTCACCGTCGCCCATGTCGGGAACTGGATCGCGACCCCGACACACACGAGCGTCAGGCCCAGGACCTGCGGTTTCGCACTCGCGTGCATGCGGGAGAGCAGATCCCCGAAGCGGACGAGTCCGACCGCGGCGGCCAAGGACAGGACCGCGCCGAGGAGGATGAGCACTGCCGAGATGATGTCAAGAACCATTGTTCTGCCCTTCCCCGGAGGTCTCGTCCGTGTCCGTCGGAGCCTTGTCCGTGTCCGTCGGGGTCTCGCCAGTGCCCGTCGAGGCCCCGCCGGCGTCCGTCGAGCCCCGGCTCATGTGCTCGGCATCATCGGGACCGGGATCGGGTCCCGTGCCCTCGCCCTCCCCGTCGACGTCGGCGTGGGGGTCGTAGGTCGGGTCCTCGATCTCGGTGACCTCATCGGTCACCGGACCCGCGGCCTGCGACGATGCGGACCGCGCCCCCGCCTCGGCGGTGGTGTCCTCACCCTGCGCAGACTCACCGTCCGCAGCGGAGTCCCGCTCACCGGGCCCCTGCTCACCGGCATCCGACGGTGTCTCATCGCGGGCGTCCCGCGGCATGTGCCAATCGGTGCTGGAGAAATCGGACAGCGCACCCGCCTCGGCGCCGGGAGTCATCGAATCGGACTTCGAGACGTACCGGGACACGCTCACGGACCCGACGAATCCGAGCATCGCGAGCACGATGAGCACCGGCAGCAGGTCCGTGCGGTCAGACAGCGCCATGTACCCGCCGAGACCGCACATGATCGAGGCCAGCACCACGTCGGTGCCGATCATGCGATCGAGGATCGAGGGCCCGCGGACGATGCGATAGAGCGCGAGGACCACCGAGGCGGCCAAGAGCAGCGAACCGGCGACGATGAGGATGTCGAGGACGATCTGACTCATTCTGATCCTCCCGCGGTCTCGCCGAGCGGATCCGGACGCGACCGCAGCGCGGCGAGGTCACGATGCGAACCGAGCGTGCGGATGAGCAGCTCCTCGATGTGATAGACCTGCGCCTTGGCCCTGCGCACCTTCTCCTCCGAATCGCAGTCGAGGAAGTGCAGGTAGAGGATGCCCATCGACCGATCACTGTCGATGATGATCGACCCGGGGATGAGGCTGGCGGTGTCGGCGATGAGCGTGAGCACGAGATCCGAGCTCGTGCGCAGATCGCAGGCGACGACCGAACCGGCACCGACGGCGCGGGGCCGGAACGCGTACCACGCGACCTCGATCGAGGCGTAGAGCACCGAGTAGATGAACCACAGGCCGAAGACCAGCGCATGCCAGACATTGAACCGGCCGGAGAGCACCACCGGCGGCAGGTAGAAGACGCGGGTGACGAGGAACGCGACCACGATGCCCGAGACCACGGTGATCGCCGTGACCGAATCCCACAGCATCAGCCACAGCAGGATGAGGGAGATGAGCAGCACGAGCTGCTGGACGAACCCTCTGCCGCGGCTCATCCGCGGTCGGGTCGGGCCGGCGGGACGGCTCAGGCGCGTCGATCGTCTCGGACTCATCAGCTCTCATCTCCGAGCACGTTGGAGACGTAGTCGAGCGGGGTCTGCAGATTCTCGGCCGCCCGTTCCGCCATCCCCCACAGCGGTTCGGCCGCGACCGTGAGCACGATGGAGGCGATGACGATCACCGAGGTGGCCACCACCATGGCAGGGGGCACGCCGATCTGAGACTTCCACTTCTTCCCGGCCAGCAGCGTCTTCTTCCGGTCGGCGAACTCGTCGACGAGGTCCGCATTCGGCTCCTCGACGTCGGCGGGGTCGCGCCAGAAGGCGAGGTTGAAGGTACGGCCGATGACGTAGAGGGTGAGCAGGCTCGTCAGGGCGCCTGCGACGATGAGGACCGTCGGCAGCCACGCGTGGTCGTCGAAGCCGGCGAGGAACAGCGCGACCTTGCCGATGAAGCCGGAGAACGGCGGAATGCCGGAGAGATTGAGGGCCGGGACGAAGAACATGATCGTCAGTACTGGAGAGAGCACCATGAGTCCGCCCAACGACCGCGTCGAGGTGGACCCGCCGCGCATCTCCACGAGCCCGATGGCCAGGAACAGTGCGGTCTGGACGATGATGTGGTGGAGCGTGTAGTAGATCGCCGCGGACAGGCCCACGCTCGTGCCCAGAGCCACACCGAAGAGCATGTAGCCGATGTGGGAGACGAGGGTGAAGGACACGATCCTCTTGATCTCCGACTGCGCGATCGCACCGAGGATGCCCACGAGCATCGTCAGTCCCGCCGCGATGAGCAGCGGCACCCGCAGGGAGGAATCGGCGAACAGCAGCGTCTCGGTCCGGATGATCGCGTAGATGCCGACCTTCGTCAGCAGTCCCGCGAACACCGCGGTGACCGGGGCCGGAGCCGTCGGGTACGAGTCGGGCAGCCAGAACGAGAGCGGGAAGATCGCGGCCTTGATGCCGAAGCCGAGCAGCAGCAGCACGTGGAGGATCATCTGCACATCGGCGGGCAGGTCGGAGATCCGCTCGGACAGCTGCGCCATGTTCACCGTGCCGGTCGCGGCGTAGATGATGCCGATCGCGGTGAGGAAGATGACCGAGGACACGAGAGAGATGATCACGTAGGTCACGCCCGCCCGGATCCGTTCGGCCGTCGCACCGAGGGTGAGCAGAACATACGAGGCGACGAGGAACATCTCGAAGCCGACGTAGAGGTTGAACAGGTCGCCGGCGAGGAAGGAGTTCGCGATGCCCGCGCACAGCACCAGATAGCTGGGGTTGAACACGGAGATCGGGGTCTCGTTCGAGTCGTCGTTCGCGTCCTGGCTCAGAGCGTAGACGAGCACGCACAGAGTCACCAGCGAGGAGACGATGAGCATGAGCGCGGAGAGCCTGTCCGCCACGAGCACGATGCCCGCCGGCGGCTCCCACCCGCCGATGGCCACGACCTGCGGCCCGTGAGCGTCGACGCCGAAGAGCACGACCGTGGCGATGACCATGACCGCCAAGAGGATCGCGATCGACACGACGTTCTGCGCCTTCGTGTACTTGGACAGGACGAGCGTGATGCCGGCGCCGATGAGCGGCAGCAGAACCGGCAGCGGAATGAGGACGGGCAGGAGATCGATCATGCGTCATCCCCCTTCGTGCCCTTGGCGTCGTTGGTGTCCTTCGCTTCCTCGGTGTCCGTCGCTACCTCGGCATCCGTCGCTTCCTTGGCGTCCTTCGCTTCCTCGGCGGCCTCGGCCTCGTTCGCACTGTGCGCGTCCGTCTGGGAGTCCACGACCGCCTCGGCGATGGCATCGGCCTGGGCCGGGTTCGGAGCATCGTCGATCTCCCCGGCGATCTCTTCCCTCTCATCGGGGGTGCCGTCGTCGTCGAGGTCGACGGCACCCCTGATCGGGGACTCCGCCTCGTCACCGAACTCGGTGTCGTCGTAGTCGGTGCTCGCCTCCGCCTCGGAGTCGATGACCTTGGTGATCGCGACCTGGAGGTCGGCGTCGTCGTCCTGCAGCGAATCGGCGCGCATGAGCCTCCAGGAACGGTAGATCATCGCCAGCAGGAACGCGGTCACGGCGAAGGTGATGACGATTGCGGTGAGGATGAGGGCCTGCGGCAGCGGGTCGGACATGCCCTCCGTCGACAGGTTCTTCCCGTCGGTCAGCGGCACCGAACCGCGGCCGGCGGTGAGGATGATGAGCAGATTCGCGCCGTTGCCGAGCAGGATGAAGCCGAGCAGGACACGGGTCAGCGACCGCTCGAGCATGAGGTAGATGCCGGCGGCGAAGAGGACGCCCATGGCCAGGACCATGACGAAGGGCATGCTCACAGTCGACCTCCTTCCGCACCGTTGTCGACGTCGAGTTCGTTGACCCGATCCATGATCACCGACACGGCTCGGTGTTCGGCCGTGGTGCCCATGTTCTCGGAGAAGCTGACGTTGTCGTGGATGCGGTGGGCCAGCATCGCCTCGTCGCGCTCCTGGTGCAGGTCGACTTCGGCGCCGAGCGAGCGGAGGATGTCGAGCATGAGGCCGATGACGATGAGGTAGACGCCGATGTCGAAGAAGGTCGAGGTGCCGAAGGACAGGTGTCCCAGCAGCGGCAGATCACCTTCGAGGTAGACGGAGTCGAAGACGGTCTCGCCCCACACCCAGCCGCCGATGACGGTGAGCACCGCCGTGACCAGGCCGGTGCCGAGCATCCCGGACGGGGTGAAGGGGGCCGCCTCGGCGAGTTCGTACTTGCCTCCGGCCAGATAGCGCACGACGAGCGCGAGCCCGGCGACGAGGCCGCCGGCGAATCCGCCGCCGGGGTCGTTGTGACCGGCGAAGAGGAGGTAGACGGAGAAGACCATGACGGCGTGGAAGATCAGACGTGCGGTCACCTCGAGGATGATCGAGCGGTTGCGCGGGGCCAGGGTGCGTCCGGCGATGAGCCAGGACACGCGCTTCTGCGACAGATCCTCACGTCCGGGGTTGTGGATGTCGGCGACCTCTTCGGCCACGGGCTGGAAGCGGACCCGGCCGGCCGCCTCGGTGCCGTCCTTCTTCCGTTCGAAGCGGTGGAGGTGACCCTCGCGACCGCGGACGAAGATGAGGCCGGCGATCCCGGTTCCCGCAGCGACGAGCACGGAGATCTCACCCATCGTGTCCCACGCGCGGATGTCGACGAGGGTGACGTTGACGATGTTCTTGCCGTGGCCGAGTTCGTAGGCGAGCTGACCGAAGTCGACCGAGACCGGATCGGACACGCGCACGCCCGCGGCGATGAGGACCACCAGCATCATCGTGATGCCCACGGCACCGCCGATGATCGCCCGCCAGGCCGGGGTGAAGCGGCCGGTGGACTCGCCGATGCGGGCCGGCAGGCGACGGAGGACGAGGACGAAGACGACGATCGTGATGGTCTCGACGAGTACCTGCGTCAGCGCGAGGTCGGGTGCTCCGACGAAGGCGAAGTAGGCGACCATCGCGTATCCGGAGATGCCGGTGACGACGACCGCGGTGAAGCGCTTCCGCGCTCTCGTCGCCGAGATCGCGACGATGATGAGCACGGTCGCGACGATGAAGTCGAGCGGGGTGTCGGAGAGGTGGAAGTCGATGTTCCAGGTGTCGTTGGAGATGACGGCCAGACCGACGCCGGCGACGAGGACGAGGTAGACCACGGCCTGATAGAACGGCAGCGAACCGCGCTGGGTGCGAGCGGTGACCCACAGCGCCAGGGCCTCCATCCAGCCGATCGACTTCCGATAGAGCTCGTGGAAGTCGATGCCCGACGGCAGCGTCGACTGCACCTTCGCGAACGGGCGGCGCAGCACGAAGAGCGCGAGGCCTGCGGCGATCGTGACGGCGGAGAATGCGAGTGCCGGTTCGAGACCGTGCCACAGTGCCAGGTGGTAGTGCCCGTCCTCGGCGGACACCGCCGGCAGGGAGTCGGTCCACGCGGAGAAGTAGCCGTCGAGGAGGCCGGCCCCCGGCCCCAGGGCAAGAGTCATCGCGGTGAGGATGAGCGGAGCGACGACGAGGGTGACCTTCTCGTCGCGGCGAGCGATGGCGTCGACTCCAGGCTTCGAGGAGAACGCTCCCCAGACGAAGCGCGCCGAGTAGGCGACCGTGAGGATCGAGCCGATCATGATGCCGATGAACGCGATGACCGAGGTCTTGTCCGGGGAGGCCAGCAGCGTCGAGTACGCGGCCTCCTTCGCAGCGAAGCCGAGCATCGGCGGCAGTCCCGCCATCGAGGCGGCCGCGATCGTCGCACACACGGCGACGACGGGGAAGGCCTTCCACCCGCCGGAGAGCTTCGTCAGATCACGGGTGCCGGCACGGTGGTCGATGATGCCCACGCACAGGAACAGGCAGGACTTGAACAGCGCATGGGCGATGAGCAGGCCCAGGGCCGCCTTTGTGATGTCCGGGGTCCCGAACGAGGCCATGGTGGTGAGGAAGCCCAGCTGGGAGACGGTGCCGAAGGCCAACAGAAGTTTGAGGTCGGTCTGCTTGAGCGCCTGCCACCCGCCGATGAACATCGTCAGCAGGCCGAGGGTCAGCAGCGTCTCGGTCCACCCCGGGACGTGGTGGTATCCGGGCGCCAGCCGCAACACGAGGTAGATGCCGGCCTTGACCATGGCGGCGGCGTGGAGGTAGGCGCTGACCGGGGTGGGCGCGGCCATGGCGCCGGGCAGCCAGAAGTGGAACGGCATTAGCGCCGACTTCGAGATCGCGCCGATGAGGATGAGGATGACCGCGCTGATGATGATCGGACCGGTGTCCATGCCCTGCTGAGCGCGATCGATGAGCGTGGAGATCCGGCCGGTGCCGGTGGCTGTGATGAGCATGATCATGCCCACGAGCATGGCCAGGCCGCCGGCGGTGGTGACGATGAGCGCCTGCAGGGCGGCCTGACGGGAGCGGCGCCGGGACTGGTTGTGGCCGATGAGCAGGTACGAGAAGACCGTGGTGCCTTCCCAGAACAGGTAGAGCATGAGGAGCTCGTCGGCGACGACGAGTCCGTACATCATCGCAGCGAAGGCCATGAAGATGCCGGCGAAGCGGGCCAGGCCCGGTTCGTCGGGCGGGAAGTAGCGGGCGCAGTAGACGAAGACGAGGGTTCCGACGCCGGTGACGAGCAGACTCATCACCCAGGAGAGGACATCGAGACGGAACACACCCTCAAGTCCCAGCGCCGGCAGCCAGTCCATCGACTCGACAAGGGGGTGGGCAACGGGCCCGAAGAGGTCGCCGATCTTCGACAGGCTGAAGATCAGTCCCGCCAGGGGAACGAGGGCGAGGAAGAAGAAGCCGTTGCGGCCGAGGAGGCGGATCAGGGGGTAGGCAATGACAGACGCGCCGAAGAAGGCACCTGTCATGGCTAACACCGGCAGCCACCTCCGTCATATGCCTGAATGCGGGAAAGGTCCGTGACCTATTTTTGCACGGACGGACATTGTTTCCCCAATCAGAAACCGTCTGATATGGGGGCGATTCGCCCGTCATGACGGGGCTCGCACCTGGGGTGACGCCGAGGTTGGGCGACGTTCGGCGCGACCGGATCGGGAGGTTGCGACGTCCAGGTAAGGGAGGCAGCCGTCACCGGTTCGAAACTGCTGTCGAGCTCAGTCGCGGAGCTGAGAAACTCACTCATCCGGCCGGCGAAGTTCACTCGCGCAGCTGGCGACTGGTGACGAGGAAGCCGTTCTCATCGAGCCCGATCCCATCGCAGCCGACGAGGAGCTCGGCCCCGATGGCATCGGTCAGCCGGGCGACTTCGCCGCGCATCCGCCGGAACCGCCGGCTCTGGTCGGGCCGGTAGCGCCGGGACTCGGTGTCCATCCAATGCACGTGGTACTCGATCTGCGGAGCGTCCGAGTGCGCGGCGATGATCGGCGGCACCCATTCGGCCTCCATCACACGGATCTCGAGGCTGCCCGCGCTCTCGGCGATGTCTCCGAGCGGCACGAGCAGCGCATAGCCGTCGAGGACGACCGGAGCCGAGGGGTCGAAGAGCGGATCGTCGATGCTCGCCTGTGCCAGCACATCCTCGTCGGGGGTGGGCAGCGCCTGCTGGAAGGCGTGCGGGGCATGCCGGCGCACGAACTCCAGCGCCACCGCCGGTTCGAGCCAGTACGGCGAGTAGAGGTAGAGGTCGACCTTCGCGTCGGGGTCGGGAATGATCACGCGGGTCGGCAGATCGACCTCATCGGCCAGGCGCAGCCCCGTGTGCAGGCGGGAGGCGATGGACAGGAAGAGGCTGAGCATCCGCTCCTCCTCCCGGTCGGGCATCCCCGCCGGGAAAGCCTCATGGAGCCCGTCCGCATCGGCGTGCCAATCCGGCGGCGGGGTCGGCTGACGGTCGCGGGGGCAGTCGATGACGACGGCGTGCCGGGCCCAGTCGGGAACGTCGAGAGCGGCGACGTCGGCAGGTTCGAGGTCGACCCCGATGCTGAGCCGGGAGTGCCGACTCAGCCGCATCTGCCCGTGTTCGTCGAGGCGCGGCTGCAGGTCGGGAAGCTTGTTGTGGATGAGCGCGAGGACATCCGAGACCTCGACTTCGTCATCGAGGAGCAGGAGGTGGAATCCCCGCAGATCCGCCGAGGTGGCCGTCTCCGCAGGTGCGGATCCGCCGCGGGCGCCGTAGCCGGGCCTGCCCGTCGACGGCATCCCCGTCCGCCGCCTGCTCGCGGCAGAATCGGAGACGTCGGGCGGCTGGGTGTGGTCACGACCGGCAGGAATGGAAGGGCGGCCGGGGTCTGCGACACCATGGTCGGCAGGAATACCGGCACCGTCAGGGTCGGCGATGCCAGAGCCGACGGCGCCGGTTCCAGTTCGGTCAGGGACGTCCGAGTCAGGTCCGGCATAGTGAGGGCCGGCGTAGCGCGCGCCGTCGGCCTGTTCGCGGGCGGCGCGTTCGGCGGCTTCGCGTTGGAGCCGCAGTTCGCGGCGAGTGATCACATGCCCCTCCGGTAGAAGTTGAGGTGCGATCGGGAGGCCGTGGGGCCGCGCTGCCCCTGGTACCGGTTGCCGGTAGCTGCCGAACCGTAGGGGTTGAGCGCCGAGGAGCTGAGGCGGAAGAAGCACAGCTGCCCGATCTTCATGCCCGGCCACAGAGTGATCGGCAGGGTCGCGACGTTCGAGAGCTCGAGGGTCACGTGGCCGCTGAATCCCGGATCGATGAATCCGGCGGTCGAGTGGGTGAGCAGCCCGAGCCTCCCCAGAGAGGACTTTCCTTCGAGGCGGGCGGCGACGTCATCGGGCAGAGTGACGAGCTCATGGGTCGAGGCCAGGACGAACTCGCCGGGGTGGAGGACGAACGGCTCTCCCGGGGCAGCCTCGACGAAGCGCGTGAGTTCAGGCTGTTCGAGGCTCGGATCGATGACCGGGTACTTGTGGTTGTCGAAGAGACGGAAGTAGCGGTCGAGGCAGACGTCGACGCTCGCCGGCTGGATCAGCGAGGGGTCGTAGGGGTCGAGGGCGATGCGACCGGAGTCGAGCTCGGCGCGGATGTCGCGGTCGGATAGGAGAGTCACGTATCCGATGGTAGTCGTTCGGGTGCCGGAGCGCTCGAAATGCTGCGCTCGAGGATCCGTGCTTGAGATGCTGTGCCCGAGCCCGGCACGGCAACCGTCCGACCAGCGCTCAGCGACCCGAAATATGAGCACCCGACAGTCGTCGGACGACGGTGAAAACGAGCAAGCCCCAGCGCGACACGCCGAATTGATGTCACAAACCGATAACGATTCACCCAAATTCTCCTGGTTTTTGCCCGTGTGTCTCCCCACAGCGACTGGTGAATGCTTTAGAGTGATGTGCTGTACGGACCCGCGCACGATGGTGCCTTCCCCTTCTTAAGCCAAGGAATGCCGGGAGTCCCATCGCCTTTCGTGGGTAGACAACAATCGAAAGGCATTACTGTGAAGACCTCGCGTCTTGTGCTTGCCCCCGCAGTAGCCGTTGCATTGACAGGTCTTGCTGGCGCCCCGGCGTTCGCGGAGACATCGTCCCCCGCTACGGTCTCTCCCACGGAGGTCTGCGCTCAGGAAGAGCAGCAGTCATCCGACGACTCCGAATCGGATTCCTCTGTTCCCGACGAATCGGATCCTCAGGCCACCCTTGCTCAGGCGCAGGTGACCCGAGACGACATCGCGGACCAGAAGAAGGGAATCGGCTTCTCCGGCACCGGATTCACCCCGGACGAGAAGGCCACCGTGACGGTCGTCGGCACCGACGGCACCGAATACGCCCCGGAGAAGAAGCTCACGGTCGACGAGAAGGGCGAGGTGTCCGGCACCTACTTCTTCTCCGTGACCGAGGGAGCGAAGGTTCCCGTCGGGAAGTACTCGCTCTACCTCACCGATCTCAAGTCGGAGAAGAAGTCCTCGAAGGTCAGCTTCGAGGTCGTCTCCAAGGCTTCCGACGTCGACAATCCCGGAAACGATGACACTCCGGGCAACAACGACGACAAGAACTGCGACTCCACCACCGCTCCGGCCGACAACGGCGACGACGCGACCGAATCGGAATCGCCGTCGCCGTCCGAGACCGGAACCGAGAAGCCCTCGGAGTCGAACACTCCGAGCCCGACCGAGACCGACGACAAGTCCGATGACAACTCGGATGACAAGTCTGACGACAAGTCCAGCGAAAGCCCGGTCAAGGGAGTCAACCCCGGCCCGGCCAAGAAGCCCACTACTGAGGCTCCGAAGCCGACCAAGACCGACGATGCCAAGGACGCCGACAACGAGGACTCCGACAAGGCCGAGGACGCCGACGACAAGACGTCCGAGGCTCCGACGACGTCCGAGGCTCCGAAGCCGACCGAGACCGACGACGCCGACGCGTCCAAGGACTCCGAGGACACCGACAAGTCCGACGACACGAAGCGGAAGGCGTCCGAGGACGACGACTCGAAGTCCGACGACGAGAAGTCCGAGGACTCAACGACCGACGAGAAGTCCGAGGACAAGGCCTCCGAGTCGACCGGACCGGCCAGCCCCGGCTCCGATGAGAAGAAGGCTCCGGCAGCTGCCAAGCAGTCTCTCTTCATCGATCCGACGGAGATCAGCTCCGAGGACTTCCTCAACAAGGGCATCAAGCTCGGCGTCAGCGGAGCCCAGCCCGGTGAGAAGATCACCATCACGGTCGAGCATGCCCAGGGCAAGGTCGATCGCTACACGATGACGAAGGAAGCCGACTCCGAGGGCAAGGCGACCTTCGGCGTCCAGGCCAAGGTCAAGGCCGTGCTCGGCACCTACAACGTCACCGCTCAGGCCGAGAGTTTCGATGAGCCCCAGGGCGGAAGCTTCACGGTGCTCACCAACGGCACCGCCGTCGACGACGGCGGCAACGGCTCCGGCAGCAACGGTGCGGGCAACGGCTCGGACTCCTCCGGAAGTGACCTGCCGCGCACCGGTGCCGAGATGACCGGCCTGGCACTCGGTGTCGGTCTGCTCGCTGTCGGTGCCGCAGCCGTCATCATCACCCGTCGGCGGATGAACGCCACCGACGACCCAGCGGAGTTCTAAGATCCGTTGAACGATGAATTGTCCCTCGCGGGGCTGCAGCTCGCTGGGCGCGAGATCGATCTCGGACGTCTGCGAGCAGGGACAATGCTTGGACTCATGGGCAGCCCGGACAGCACCACCGAGGTGGTGCTGTCCGTGGCGGCCCTGTCCCACGTCGCACCACCGCCACGCGTCCCGACCGGAGACCGGTCGGGTCGTTTGCGTGTGCGCAGCTGGATGAAGCACTATCTTCGCGACGCCGATGCCGGATCTGGGGAGGCGGCATCGGCGCAGATGACGGATGCATTGACGACGTTCGGTCTGCGGCCGGAGATACTGCGACATCGCCTGCGCGACCTCGAGGCCGCCGACCGTGCCCGCCTCACCCTCGCCGCGGCGTGGGCGAGCGGATCCCGGTGGCTGACCTTCATCGACCCGTTCGCCTCGGTGCCGGGTCACCTGCGCACGGGACTGCGGAATCGCTTCGCCGAACTCGTTCGCGACGAGGGCCGCGGAGTCGTGTTCAGCTCGAATTCGCTGACCGATCACACCATCGCCGAGGCAGGGGTGGCCGACATCGAGAAGGACCAGCTCGTCGCGCTGGGTTCCTTGGAGGAGATCGTGAGCGAACCCCGGGGTTCGCTTCCGGCCGAGCTCAGCGGCGTCAACGTCTATTCGGGTCTGGCACGCAGGGGATGGCTGTCGATCGGCCATTCGGCGGTGAAGGCCCGCACCGAACTCGACGGGAAGGTCTTCGTCACCCTCGGATGGCGTGCCGCGCTGCTGTCACTGGACGAGCACGACCCGGCGTTCACCTCGGCGACGGTGTTCGAAGCGATCATCACGGGACTGCGCGATCGCGGCTCCTGCCTGCAGGCGAAGCTGTCCCCGGTCGACACCGAGATGGGGCTCGCACTCGACGTCGACCTCGCCGACCTCGCCGGGACCGCGGGTGCTGCGCGCACCACCGACATCGACGGTGCGGCGGGCACCACCGGCTCGGCCGATGCGCCGGCTGCCGCCTCGGCGGGGTTCGGGATCCTCCATCCGGGGCTCGGCTCGACCGTCGCCGATCTGCTTGCCAACGTCAAGGTCGGCACGCATGTCTTCGTCGAGGTCGACACTTCCGCGCTGCACGCCTACGCAGTGGAGTGATGTGCGGCAGATAGACTGAATTCTGCTCAGTCCCCGCTCAGTCCCCAACCGAATCAGGAGAGCCATGCGAACCTCGCGCAAGCTTCTGATCTCGGCTCTGACAGTCATCGTGCTCACGGTCGCGGCCGTTCCCCTCCTCAACCTCACCGTCTACACGCCTGCCAGTGCCGCAGAGGCCTATATCGGCGCGCTCGAAAAGGGCGACGCCCACCGCGCATTCTCCTATCTGTCCTCCCCCACTCCGGCATCGACGCTGGCGCTGAGCAGCGAGGTCCTCTCCGCAGCTCCCGATCTGCCGCGGGAGGCGAAAGCGGAGACCGTCTCCGTCGACGGCGATCACGCGAAGGTCCGCCTCAGCTACACCCTGTCCTCACAGGAGCAGACGATCGATCTGTCCATGGTCAGGCTCCCTGCAAGCGCGGGCCTGTTCGACCGTTGGGCCATCGAGCAGAAGAAGTGGCCGACCCTGACCCTCGACGTCTCCGGGTCTTCGACGGCGACGGTCAACGGCTATGGGGTCAGCGCCGGGTCGGTGCCGGTGCTGTTCCCGGCCAGCTACCTCGTCGGGTTCGATGCGACGTATCTCAAGTCGAAGTCCGAACGCGCCGAGGTGACCGCCCCCGGTGATTCCCACACCGTGAAGCTCTCGCCCGAACCGACGGCCAAGCTCGAGGAGACCGTGACCGAGCAGGTCACCGACCACCTTGACAACTGCGTGAAATCGAAGACGCTCATGCCGGCCGGGTGCGTGTTCGGCTACGACACGGACAACGAGATCATCGGCGATGTCAGCTGGTCTCTCGAGCGGAAGCCGCAGATCAGCCTCACCGCGTCGGGCAACGACCTCGAGGTCACCCCGTCAACGGTGGAGGTCCGGATCAAGGGCCGCTACCGCGACATCGTCACCGCTGCCGAACACGATTTCGACGAGAAGCTCTCGTTCGTCCTCGGCGGCTCCGTGGTCGTGAAGCCCTCGCAGGTCAGCTTCGAACCGCGCCGCCTCGGCGATGTCTCCGTCGGGTGAATGGAGTCAGCTCGGACGGGCTCGTCGGGTGAGGTCGTATCCGGCGGGTGAGGTCGTATCCGGCGGGTGAGGTCGTCGTGTGAGGCCCCTCCCTTCCACTCGCTCGGTCCGAAAAATCAGAGCCTGGCTCGATTGTTTGGTCGTTCCACAGCGTTCTGAGCGTTCAGAACGAAGCGGATCGACCAAACAATCTTTGGAAGAGGGACTCAGGCGCCGCGGAGGTCGAGGTTGAGTTCGTTCGGCGCCGCGTCCGCGAGATCGACGGGGATGCCCCAGTCCTGCTGGTAGAGGTGGCAGGCCGCGTGCAGCGGGATCTCTCCCCCGGGCTCTCCGTCGCAGGCGGCGGCACGCGCGGTCACATGCAGCACTCCGCCGTCGAGGTCGGGGTTGATGACGATGTCGCGTCCGAGTCCTTCGGCTCCCCCGTCGCCGGAGACGATGAGCTCCGGCGGGGTCGACGAGACCTGCAGGAACGTCGGATCGCCCCAGCGGTCATCGAGTTTCTGCCCGGCCGGAACCGTGAAGCTCACGCTGATCGACACCGGCCCGGACGCGATCTGAGTCGAGGGGCGCTTCGTCGTCAGCGCGCCTTCGTCGACCTTCTGGGCGCCCTTGGGCAGCTTCACCCGGGTCAGCGCGTGGGCGGCGGACTCGACGACGAGGAGTTCGGCCTCACCTGAGGCGCCCGGTGCGGAGGCAACATCATCGGCAGCGCCGACTCCGGGGGCCGCGCCCGATGCTGAGCCAGAGCCAGTGCCGGCTTCGCCCTCACCGTCGGCCCCGGCGGCGTCGACGACGAGGATGTCCGAGGGTTCGCGCAGCCCCCGGGCCAGCGTTGTGACCTCCTCGGTGGTTGGGTCGTAACGGCGGATCGCACCGTTGTAGGTGTCGGCGATCGCGATGGACCCGTCGGGCAGGCTGCTCACTCCCAAGGGGTGCTGCAGGCGTGCCTCGGCGGCCGGTCCGTCACGGAAGCCGAAGTCGAAGAGCCCGACGCCCACCAGCGTGGAGACCACGCCGGTAGCGGGGTCGAGGCGCCGGATCGAGGAGGTCTCGGAGTCGGCGATGAGCACCCGGCCTTCCGAGTCGAGGTCGAGACCCGAGGTCTGGGCGAACCAGGCCGACTCGGCGTCTCCGTCGCTCAACCCCTCGTTCATCGTGCCCGAGAGGATGCGGATCGATCCGTCCTCGGGGTCGAAGGACCAGATGGTGTGGTTGCCGGCCATCGCCACGACCACCTCGGCGGTGGAGGGGACGAAGAGGACGTCCCACGGCGAGGACAGCTTCACATCACGCCCGGGTCCGTCGTATCGCCCGAGCTCACCGTGCTTGCCGCGGACATTGTCGATGGCGCCGACCATGTGCTGCTCGCCGGTGCCGGCGAGGGTCGTCACGGTCTCGGTCTCGAGGTCGATGCCGCGCAGGAGGTGGTTGACGGTGTCGGCGACGACGAGGCTGTAGCCGACCTTCGCGGCGAGCTCGTCGGGCAGCACCGTGATGCCGCCGGGTTCGCTGAAGGACGCCGAGTCGAAGTCGCCGTCGTCCGCGCCCCGCTCACCGGTGCCGATGCGACGGATGATGGTCTGCCCTGTTGCGTCGTATTCGACGAGGCTGTGGTGTCCGGAGTCGGCGACGAGGAGGTTGCCCGAGGGCAGCCGCGTGACTTTCCCGGGATAGAACAGGTCGGTCTCCGGTGCCGGCGGCGGCACGTAGGGGCCGTCACCGGAGTGGAGGGTGCCCTTGGCCGAGTGTTCGGTGATGAGGCCCTCGATGATCTCGGTGAGACCGGCGGCGTGCCCTTCGCCGGACATCGTCGCCACGAGGTAGCCCTCGGGGTCGATGACGGCCAGTGTCGGCCAGGCGCGGGCGGTGTACGCCTGCCACGTGATGAGGTCCGGGTCGTCGAGGACGAGGTGTTCGACCTGGTAGCGTTCGACGGCCTGGTCGACGGCCTCGACGGTGCGTTCGAACTCGAACTTCGGCGAGTGGACGCCGATGATGACGAGTTCCCGCCCGTACTTCTCCTCGAGCGGGCGCAGCTCGTCGAGGACGTGGAGGCAGTTGATGCAGCAGAACGTCCAGAAGTCGAGCAGAACGACCTTGCCGCGCAGGTCGGCCAGGGTGAGGTCCTTGCCGCCGGAGTTCATCCACCGCCGCCCGACGAGTTCGGGCGCGCGGACCTTGACGTCGCGTGTCGACGCCGTGTGCGTCGAGGCCTCGCGTGTCGACGCTGAGGATGCGACCGTCGCCGAGGCAGCCGCCGGGTCAGCGGCGGGAGCAGGGACGGTGGATTCTTCCGGGCTGGTGTTCATGCCTCAATGATCGCAGATCCATCGCCGAGGCGGCCCGGACGGTGTCATGATGTGACCGGCCCCTCGTCCCTGCTGTCACACGGGGATGAGGATCGGGTGGTCGATTCCCTCCGGCCGCACACGGCGCACGGGTTGCCCGTAGACCTCCTCGACGAGCGATTCCGTCAGTGCCTCGGCCGGCCCGCCGTCGGCGACGAGCCTTCCGTCTCCGAACACGAGGACACGGTCGGAGTACCGCAGGGCGAGGTTGAGGTCGTGGAGGACGACGACGATGGCCGCTCCGTCGCCGCGCAGCTGACGCACCGATGTCAAGAGCGATTCCTGATGCCTGAGGTCGAGGGCGGCGGTGGGTTCGTCGAGGAACACGATCGGGGTGGTCTGCACCTTCGTCCGCGCAAAGGACACCCGTGCGGCCTCACCGCCGGAGAGCGTCGTGATGTCACGGGTCTCGAAGCCGCGGAGATCGGCATCAGTGATCGCCTCGGCGACGAGCACGGCATCACGCTCGGCATCGACGTCCCAGGGCAGACGCCCCATGTGCACGGCTTCCTCGACACTGAAGGCGAAGTTCGAGCTGTTGTGCTGGAGCATCACCGACCGCATACGAGCCAGCGGTCCGGGCTTCCACTCCCCCACCTCGTCGCCGGAGATCTCCACGGACCCCCGCGTCGGGGACACGTCCCCGGACAGCAGCGAGAGCATCGTCGATTTGCCGGCACCGTTGGGACCGACGAGGGCGACGACCTCGCCGGCGCGCAGGTCGAAGGAGACCCCGGAGACGAGCTCACGGCCGTCGACGGCGAAGGTGACGTCGCGGGCGCGCACCACCACCTCGGCGGGAGTCGGTCGGGTCCCGGGATCGGGTCTCACCATGAGCTCTTCCTCATCCGCACGACCAGGAACAGGAAGAAGGGTGCCCCGACGGCGGCCGTGAAGAGTCCGATCGGAACCTCGGAGGGCGGGGCCACGACGCGGGAGGCGCAGTCGGCGGCGACGATGAGGATCGCGCCGGCGATCGCCGAGATCGGCAGCAGGCCGCGATGGCCGGGGCCGACGACGATGCGCACGATGTGCGGGACGACGAGGCCGACGAAGCCGATGGCACCGGCGAAGGCCACGGCCGCACCGGTGAGCAGCGCGGTGGCGATGATGATGGTCAGTCGGCTGCGTTTGACGTTGAGGCCGAGGTGCTGGGCCTCGCGCTCACCGAGGGTGAGGACATCGAGGGTGCGGGCGTTGAGGAGGATGATGACGAGGCCCGCGACGAAGACGGGCAGGGTCGCCCAGAACTGCGGCCAGATCACCTTCGCCAGCGATCCCATCTGCCAGAACGTCAGGGTCTGGAGCTGTTGGTCATCGGCGATGAAGGTGAAGAATCCGGTCAGCGCCTGGCACCCAGACCCGACCGCGATGCCGACGAGCAGCATCCGCGAGGTCCCGGTGTTTCGCCCGGGTCGGGCGAGGACGTAGATGAGGCCGGTCACCGCCAGTCCCGCGAGGAAGGCCCCCAGCGGCAGGAGCCAGGTGATGCTGCCGCCGGCGAGCACGATGACGCCGACGGCACCGGCAGAGGCTCCGCCGCTGACGCCGATGATCCCAGGATCGGCCAGAGGGTTGTTGAACAGGCTCTGCAGCGCCGCCCCGGAGATCGCGAGCGCGGCTCCCACGAGCACGCCCATGAGGACGCGGGGGATACGCAGCTGCCACACGACGGAGACGTCCCGCTGGCTCAGCCCGGCACCGTCGCCCAGGCCCAGCTGTGCCCAGACGATGCGGGTGACGTCGCCGAGCGGGATCCGCAGCGGTCCGACCGAGGCCGAGACGACCATGAGCAGGGCGAGGACCGCGAGCCCGATGACCACGCAGGTCAGCAGCGGCAGCCTCCTGACGCTGTGCTGTTTCTCCGCTTTCGCGGCAGCACTGCCGGTCGCCGGCGTCGACACTGGCATCTGGGATTGGTTGAGAACCTTTGCTGTCACGGCAGCTGCGCGACCGCCTCGGCGAGGGCCTGCGCACCGACACCGATCTCTGGGCTCGAGTACTTCAGCTGGGCGTCGGGCATGACGAAGATCGCCGAGTTCTGGCCGGCAGGAGTCTGGTCGAGCGTCGGGAACGCCTTCCACAGGCCGTCTTCGCCGCCCCATTTCTCGTAGTCCGATTCGGCCATGACGATGACGTCCGGCGCCGAGGCGACGATGCCCTCATTGCTGAATTCGCGGGAGTACCCGCGCAGCTTGGATTCTGCGCCCACGCTCGTGTATCCGAGCGTTTCGATCATCTCGTTTCCGGGGGTTCCGGTGCCGGCGACCGCATTCTGGCCGCCCGCGCCGGTGGCCGTGACCTCGATGATCGAGAGATCCTTCGTCCCTGATTCCTCCGCCGTGTCCGCGGCGTCGGCGAGCTGGTCGTCGACGGTCTTCGCGAGCTCCTCGCCCGCTTCGTCGGCCCCGACATAGGAGGCGACGGCCTTGAGCTTGTCGCCCTGCGACTGCTGGTCGTCCATGACGACCGCGTCGGTCCCGGCGTCGCGGAACTGCTTGGCAACGTCGCCGTGCCGTTTGACGTTGTCGCCGATGAACAGCGAGCCGTCCATCGCCAGCAGACCCTCGACGCCGGTGCTCTTACTGAACTCGAAGTGTTCCGGGGCGTCCTCGGCTTCGGGTGAGACGGCATCCTCGGGGGCGGCCGCGATCTTGTCGGCCAGGCCGAGCGCACCCAGCGTCGAGGCGACGCCGTCACCGGCGACGATGATCTTGTCGATGTCCTTGACCTCGACATCGGTGCCGGTGCCGTCTTCGACCTCGGCGGGCAGCTTCGGGTCCGCCTTGATCGCGGAGAAGTCGCTCTTTCCCGAGATCTGCTTCCAGCCCTCCGGGAGCGGGACGGAGAGTTCGGAGCCCGAGCCCTGGTCGGACGCGGAGTCATCTGCGGCTCCGGAGGATGAGCCTCCGCAGCCGACGAGTGCCAGGGCGCAGGCGGCGCCGATGAACGGCAGGACTTTTCTCATTGCTCTCCTTGAGGCGGTGCGGTGGCCGAAGGGGCTTCGGTCGGAGGCTGTGTGGCATTCGGGGTCGGCGGGCCGGAATTCCCTCCGACCAATTGGTGAGCCTAACCTAATCACGTAGACTAGCAATGCTGTCATTCGGCTTGTCCAATCGACCGGTTCGACTGTCCGAATTGCGATATTCCTCGCTTCCGGTGGGACGCCGCTCCTCAGGGGCGGCATCGCCCCTCGACACGGTGACGAGGCCTGTTGCCCACTCCGACCTGCAAGGATCACTGCGTGCGCTTCTCCGACATCCTCGATGACTTCTCTGAGCCTGACACTGCGGAGGCAGGCAGTGCCGGCGAGAGAACCGGCAGAGCAGGCGAGGAGTCCGACCGCGCAAGCGAGCGCGAACAGCGGTTCTGGGATGAGATCGCCCTGCGGGGCACACCGCTGGTCGATCCATGCGTGAACGATCCTGACCTGCGCGATGTCACGTTCCTCTACCGGTCCACCGATGTGCAGGTCCGCAGCGTCCGGCTCGCGGCGAACCGGGTCACGGACAAGGACCGGCAGGCTGCGGGCATCATGTCCCGGGTCCCGGGCACTGGCATCTGGGGCGTGACGTTGCGTCTGCCCGCCGATCTGCGCTGTTCCTACGGCTTCAGTCCATCTCATGAGGAGGCCGCCCCGCCGTTGGGCGGCCCGGGCCGACCTGGGCCGCCAGTGCTCGTCGACCCGTTCAATCCCGATCCCCCGCTCACCCGACCGGATCAGCGGGGTGACGGCGAGGGCTCATCGGTGTTCTCGGCCCCGCTCGCCCCCGATCACAGCGTGTGGCTGTTCGACGGAGCGCGTGGAGCGGGCGCGCCTGCCTCGGGGGTCGACGTAACGGGCGTGTCTGCTTCGGACAACAATGTCACGGGCACTCGCGACGAGGCAGGCGGGCCCCACCTCGGCGAGGGTCCTGGGATGGATCGTGCTGAACCGACCCTCATGATCGCAGCCGACCGTGAGATCGACGGCGAGAAGTACCCGGTGCGGGTGTCTCTGCCGAGCACACCGGCGACCGGAGTTCTCGTGCTCTTCGACGGCAGACAGTGGTTCGACCACCTCGGCGTCGCCCGGGCTGTGGAGGCGGCCGGGCTTCCCGGACTCATCATCATCGGCATCGGCACCTACTCGACGGCCGAGCGGACGCACACGCTGGCCGGCAACGATCAGTTCCTGCGCAGCGTCGCCGCCGAGTTCGTTCCCGAGATCGAAGCCGAAGCGGCCGTGTGGGGTTCTGCGCTGCCGGCCGGTGCACGTCGGATCATCGGCGGGCAGAGCCTCGGCGGGCTCTCGGCCCTGCTCATGGCTCAGACGTGTCCCGGTGCCTTCGATGCCGTGCTCTCCCACTCCCCTTCGCTGTGGTGGAGTCCCGGCGGGACCGCGACTCCGGCGGATCTGGCGAGCATCGACGGGGACGATTGGACCACCCGGCGATTCCTCGAACCGGGCGCGGGGGCGGGTACGCGGGAGTTCCACCTCGCCGTGGGCCGGCGGGAAGGACCCATGGTCGACCGTGCCAGTCGGCTGGTCGAGGTGCTCGACGGTCGCGGGTTCGCCACTTCGTTGTCGGTCTACGAAGGCGGGCACGACTTCGCGTGCTGGCGCGGCGAGCTCATCGAGGGACTGCGGAGGGTGTTCGCGCGGGGCTGAGGGGCGAGCGCGTCGGGACGCGGCCGCGGCCGCGGCTCAGGCGAACGTGTCTCGGGTGGTCGCGCTGAGGGCGGAACGGTCGCGTCTTCCCGCCGTGCACGCTGCGGGCGGGCGCGCCTAGGAATAGTCGCGGGCGCCGAAGACGCTCGATCCGACACGGACCATCGTCGCCCCTTCGGCGATCGCGAGTTCGAAATCGTTGCTCATGCCCATCGACAGTTCGACCGCCTCGGCGGGGAGGACATCGGCATCGCGCAGTCGTTGGCTGAGTTCGCGCAGATCCGCGTAGCTGGGACGGATCTCGTCGGCGCTGCTGCCGGGCAAGCCGATGGTCATCAGTCCGCGCAGCCGGATCCGGTCGAGTGAGCGGATCTCGGTGATGAGCGCCTCGGCGTCTTCGGGGGCGACTCCGAACTTCGAGTCCTCGCGGGAGGTGTTGACCTGGACGAAGGCGTCGACGGTCGTCTCGAGCACGTCGAGGCGGTTGTTGATCTTCTCGGCGAGTGCGAGGTTGTCGACCGACTGGATGCACTGTGCATGACGCAGAGTGTGGTTGACCTTGTTCTTCTGCAGGGGGCCGATGAGGTGAGTCTCGGGGTTGAGGTCGGCGAGCTCGTCAGCTTTGCCGGTGATCTCCTGGACCTTGTTCTCACCGATGAGGGTGAACCCGTGCTCGAGGGCGACCCGGATCTTCTCCGCCGGCTGCGTCTTCGTCGCCAACAGCACCTGTACATCGTCCCCACTGCGGCCGCTCGCCTCCGCGGCGGCGCGGGCACGGTCGGCCACCTCGTCGAGGTTGCCGGTGATGGCGGCGATGACTTCGGGAGTGAGGGAGGAAGGAGAATCAGGCGTACTCATGCCTCCAGTCTTCCACGAGCCGCGGCAAGTTTCAGGTCGGGTGGGACCGGCGCGGCCGTAGCTGGAGGGGCACGGGTGGTGGGGTGGCGGGCGTGGCGAGAGACGCGCAGCGACGAGTTGCGGACGATCCGTGTTGAAATCATCTCGATTTCTCCGCACGGATCGTCCGCAACTCGGTGTTGCCTCGGTGCTCGCGGGGCCACCTGGGGTGCCGTCTCGGCCGGTTCAGCGGCCCGGGCCAGCGGCAACCCGACCTTGTGACCTACTCCGGCAGGCCTTTGGCCTTCGGGTCGATGTTCTTGATCAGCGCCGAGGTGTCGAGGCCTTCGAGACCGGCATCGACGAGCTTTTGCAGCTGCTCGTGGACGAGCTTCGCGGCCGGAAGGTCGATGCCCGCGGTCTCGGCACCGGCGAGGGCGAGTCCGACGTCCTTGTGCATGAGCGCCGTGGCGAACCCGGGCTTGAAGGCATTGTTCGCCGCGGAGGTCTCGGTCACTCCGGGAACCGGGTACCAGGTGCGCAGCGGCCAGGAGTCACCCGATGAGACCTTCGCGATGTCGTAGATGGTCGTCGCATCCAGGCCGAGGCGCTCGGCAAGCACGGCGCCTTCGACGACGCCCTGCAGGCTGATCGAGAGCATCATGTTGTTGACGATCTTGGCGGCCTGACCTGCAGCTTCGCCGCCGGCGTGGAAGATGTTTCCGGCCATCGGCTCGATGAATGTCTTCGCCTCGGCGACATCGGCCTCGGTCCCGCCGAGCATGAAGGTCAGGGTGCCCGCCTCGGCGCCGCTGATGCCGCCGGACACCGGCCCGTCGACGAAGCGGAACCCGGCCTTGGCCGCCTCGGCGTGCAGAGCGCGAGCGGAGTCGAAGTCGATCGTCGAGGAATCGACGAGCAGAGTGGACGTGTCCGCGTGTGCCAGGACGCCGTCGGTTTCGAGGTAGACGGCGCGGGCATGCTCACCCTTGGGCAGCATTGTGAAGACGATGTCCGCACCGGCGACCGCCTCGGCGATGGAACTCACGGGCGTGACGCCGTGTTCGGCGGCTTCCTTGACGGCGATCTCTACGAGATCGAATCCCTTGATGGTGTGGCCGGCCTTGACCAGGTTCGCAGTCATCGGGCGGCCCATGTTTCCCAGTCCGACCCATCCAATCGTCGACATAATATGCCTCCTCGCATCATGTTCTGCTCGTGTGCAGTGTTCTCTCTCACATTACGCCAGTCGACACCGCGACGCCTGAGGCTGCCGTTACCTCTTGCGCACCGGTTATGTGCGCGCACGCAGATAGAATGGGAGCACTATGGCCTCCTATGCACCCGGCGGATCCGGTCCGCAGATCGCCCCCGAGGATCTGCTCACCCTGCTCGCGGTCGCCCGCCTGGGCAAGTTCACGGCCGCCGCACACAGCCTCGGCCTCAACCACACGACCGTGTCCCGGCGCATCGCCGCGCTCGAGAAGGCCTACGGCGAACGGGTGCTCGTGGCCTCCCCCGACGGGTGGGAACTCAGCGCCGGCGGACGTCAGCTGCTGCCGATCGCCGAGGACATCGAGGCCGCACTCGGGCGGATCGACGCGCATCAGACCTCGGCGCTGGCCGGGACGATCCGACTGGCCTGCCCGCAGGCCTTTGCGCTCGAATACGCGGTCCCCGCGCTCACGGAACTCCAGCGGCGGCATCCCGGGCTGCAGATCGAACTCATCACGGCCACCCAGCGGGCCCGCCAGTACCGTTCGGGCGTCGACATCGAGATCGTCGTCGGTCGCCCGGATGCCCCGCGGTCGATCGCCAAGCACATCCGCGACTACCGGCTGGCGCTCTACGCCTCGCAGGACTATGTCGCCGCGCATTCCATGCCGCGGACGCTCGACGATCTGGCCGATCATCGGATGATCTACTACATCGAGAACTCGCTGCAGGTCGATGACCTCGACGAGGCGGCCGATGCTCTGCCGCGCAGCACCGGATTCTTCCGTTCGACCTCGGTGCATGCGCATGTGCTCGCCACCTCGCACGGGGTGGGGATCGGGATCCTGCCGGACTTCCTCGCCCGCGACAATTCACGGCTGGTGCAGGTGCTGCCGGAGCTGTTCTCGAAGAAGGTCTCCTACTGGGCCTCGGTGCGCCACGAATCTCTGCGCAACGCCGGAGTCCGAAGCGTCCTCGAAGTCCTCTGATTTGCTACCTGACGGCGGCCCAGATACCTGGCGCGAGGTTGCTGGGCCGCCGTCGGGTAGCAATTGAGGGGTGGGTCAGGCGGCGGACCAGCCTCCATCGATGCTGTGGGCGCTGCCGTTGATGACGGCGGCATTGTCACCGGCGAGGAAGAGCGCGATCGCCGCGACGTCCTCGGGTTCGGCGAGCTTCGGCACAGCGGAGCGGCCGAGGAAGACCTGTTCGAGGACCTCGTCCTCGCTGATGCCATTCGTCTTCGCCTGGTCGGCGATCTGCCCCTTGACCAGGGGCGTGAGCACATAGCCGGGATTGATCGCATTGCAGGTCACGCCGTGCGGTCCGGCCTCGAGCGCCGTGGTCTTCGTCAGTCCCATCAGCCCGTGCTTGGCCGCGACATAGGCGGATTTGTTCGCCGAGGCGCGCAGTCCGTGGACCGAGGAGAGGTTGATGATGCGCCCCCAACCACGTTCGTACATCGTCGGCAGCGCGGCCTTCGTGAGCACGAACGGCGCCTCGAGCATGAGCGTGTTGATCAGGCGCCATTCCTGGAGCGGGAATTCGGTGATCGGGTGGATCCGCTGGATGCCCGCGTTGTTGACGAGGATGTCGACGTCGAGGTCGATCCCATCCAGCGCCGAGGTGTCCGCGAGGTTGACTGCCCACGCTTCGCCGCCGATCTCACCGGCCACCGCAGCTGCTGACTCTGCGTCGACGTCGGCGACGATGACATGGGCGCCTGCCGCGGCGAAGGCCTCGCAGATGGCGCGGCCAAGCCCGGAGGCTCCGCCGGTGACAAGTGCGCGCCTGTTCGAGAGTTCTCCCATGGGATGTCCCTTTCGTGCTTCGGTTCGGTGGTTTCGGTTCAGCGATTTGGTTCGGTGGTTTCGGTTCAGCGATTCGGTTCAGTGGTGCAGTCCCCGGTGGTGCGGTGCAGGTCCGGCGGTGCAGGTCCGGCGGCGCGGTGCAGGTCCGGCAGCGCGGGTCCGGTGGCGCGGTGCAGGTCCGGTGGCGCGGGTCCGGTGGCGCATTTCGCCTCAGTGGTGCACGTCCACCAAGGACCTCGACGGACGACGAGGCGGCCCCGGCATCGGCCGACACCGCCTCGTCGCGCCGTCATCGGCTCAGCGCGGTCGGCTCAACCCGACCGGTGCAGTCCGACCGGCTCAACCCGACCGGTGCAGTCCGATCAGCTCAACCCGACCGGCGCAGTCCGACCGGCTCAGACGACTCCGCGCCGGACCTTGTCCGCGTGGTCGAGCGAGCGCAGGTCGATGCCCTTGGTCTCCCGCGTGAACAGCAGCGCGACCAGGGAGATCGCGGCAGCGACGAGCAGGTAGATGGCGATCGGCACCGACGAATCGAACTTGTCGAGCAGCGCAGAGGCGATGATCGGAGCGAACGAGCCTGCGACGATCGCGGTCACCTGATAGCCGGTCGACACACCGGAGTTGCGCATCCGGGTCGGGAACATCTCGGCCATGATCGCCGGCTGACCAGCGTACATCAGCGCGTGGAAGATCAGTCCGATCAGCAGACCGAGGAAGATCATTCCCGGCTTCGCCGTGTCGAACATCGGGAAGGCGAAGAAGCCCCAGCTCGCAGTGAGGACGATGCCGACGCCGTAGGGCAGCTTGCGACCGACCTTGTCTGCCAACGCCCCCACGCAGGGCACTAGAATCGCATGGATCGCGTGCGCACCGAGCAGGAGGCCGAGGATCTCATTGGATTCGATCTTGACGACGACGCTGAGATAGGTGATCGAGAACGTCACGACGAGGTAGTAGTGGATGTTCTCGACGAAGCGCAGGCCCATTGCGGCGAAGACCTCACGCGGGTAGCGCTTGAACACTGCCTTGATGCCGTAGTCGACGCCTTCCTCGATCTCCTCGGCCTGGACCTCGTCGAAGATCGGAGCGTCGGAGACGCGGGTGCGGATGTAGTAACCGATGAGGACGATGACGGCCGAGAGCCAGAAGGCGACCCTCCACCCCCAGGACAGGAAGTGCTCTTCGGTGAGCGTCGCGGTGAGAATGAACAGCACAGCGGTGGCCAACAGATTGCCCAGAGGAACACCCGACTGCGGCCAGGAGGCCCAGAAGCCGCGCGACTTGTTCGGCGAGTGCTCGGCCACAAGCAGGACGGCACCGCCCCACTCACCGCCGACCGCGAAGCCCTGGACGACGCGGAGAAGCACGAGGAGGATCGGAGCGAAGACGCCGATCGCCGAATAGGTCGGCAGGCAGCCCATAAGGAATGTGGCCGCACCGACGAGGATGATCGACAGCTGCAGCAGCTTCTTTCGCCCGTATTTATCGCCGAAGTGTCCGAAGACGATGCCGCCGAACGGACGGGCGATGAAGCCGACCGCGTACGTCGCGAAACCGGCGATGATCGGCGTCAGCGGGTTGTCCGAGGGCGGGAACAGGACGTGGTTGAACACGAGTGTGGCTGCCGAGCCGTAGAGGAAGAACTCGTACCATTCGACGACCGTCCCGGCCATCGAGGCGGCGACGACCTTGCTCAGCTTCGCGCGGATCGACTTCCTCTCCGTGTTGTTCTGGGAACTCATGTGACTCCTTCGATTCCACAATCCGCGTCACCTTTGATGCGCGAATCGACTTGCATGTGCGCCGGCGGCACGACGGACTGGTCATCGCGGACCGCTTCGATGCGGCCGACGATTCCTGTCCGTGCCGTGGCACGGCGACGCAGGGATATTTTTCTCATCCAAGCAACAGTGTGCGCCACATTACGAAGTTTCGGGCGCTTTCCTGGGTGGAATCCGAGAATTTCCGGTATGTATTCGTGCACATCGGATGTGCACAGTCAGACGCGGCCGCATTTCGCCGTGTCCAGAGCCGATCCCCACCGAGGCGGTGTGGCCGATCCACCGCCGAGGTGGCCGACAGTGCCGATGCCGACACCCCCACCGGGGCGGTGTGGCCGATCCCCTCCGCCGAGGCTGCCGGCCGTTCCGCCGCCCGCACCTCTCCGAGCCGAAACCCGGCCGAGACGGCACCCAGGCTCAGCGGCGCCGACCGCCCATCTTCGAGTCGCGTTCGGCCATCGAGGCGAGCATCTCGTTGTAGGCGCGCAGCTCGGCATCGTCGGTGCGGTCCTCGCGCCGGTCGATGCGCTTGGCCTCCCGATCAGAGGACTTCGACCACTGCAGACCGACCATGATCGCCACGAACAGCGTCGGTATCTCGCCGATGCCCCAGGCGATGGCACCTCCGAGCTGCTGGTTCTCGATCGCCGTATAACCCCAGTCGGCGCCGATATTGCCGAACCAGTCGCCGGCGATGAGCACATTGGAGCTCATGATCGAGATGCCGAAGAACGCGTGGAAGGCCATGGTCACCAGCAGCATGACGAGGCGCATCGGGTAGACCGGGCGCCTGACCCCGGGATCGATGCCGATGAGCACGGAACCGAACATGTACCCCGCACCGAGGAAGTGGGCGATCATCAGCTCGTGCCCGATGTGCGTGTCCAGGGCGTAGAACATGATGCCCGAGTAGTAGAAGACGACGAGCGAACCGGCGAAGTTCACGCTCGCCACGATCGGGTTCGCGAAGAAGCGCAGATACGGGGTGTGGACGAGCCACAACACCCATTCGCGGACACCGACCGAACCGTCCTGCCGCGCCTTCGTCGCCCGCATGAGCATCGTGATCGGAGCGCCGAGGACCATCGGCAGCGGCACCACCATCACCAGGAGCATGTGTTCGATCATGTGCGCCGAGAACTGCACCTCACCGTAGACCCGGGGACCGGCGGAGGTGACGTAGACGAGGAAGGCCATGCCGACCAACCAGCTGATCAGGCGCAGCACCGGCCAGCGGTCACCTCGGCGGCGGAGATTGATGAAACCGACGATATAGGCGATCGAGGTGCCTGCGGCGATCGCGATCCACAGCGGATCGATCGACCATTCGCTGAAGTAGCGTGCGAAGTTCGGTGCCGGCGGCAGCGGATCGCCGGTGAGGATCTCGGCCGGGGTGGGGTTGCCGACCGGCTCCTGCGACACGGGCGGCTGAGATCGCGCAAGCGCGACCGCGAGTCCCATCGTGGCACCGAAGATGATGAATTCGACGGTGATGAGGCGCCAGAATTCCATCGTCGCCGAGGCGGCTGTGCCCAAGCGTGCGATGACGAACCGACGGTGCCAGAATCCGATGAGACCGAGCAGGACCGTCGCGAAGACCTTCGCGATGATGACCTCCCCGTAGGGGGTCATGAGATCGTCGAGACTGTGCACACGCAGGAGCGCATTGACCACACCGGAGAAGACGATGAGGCAGAAGGCGATGAGTGCGGCGGTCGAATACCTGCGGATGACCGCCTGCAGATTGTTCGACCGGGCGAGCCCGGCACCGAGGAGGGCGATGACGAAGAGACCGCCCATCCAGATGGTGGCGCCGAAGATGTGGAGGCCGAGGCTGTTCACGGCCTGAGTGTGCCCGGAGGCCTCGGCAGAGTGGCCCATCAAGGCCAGGGGGATCATCACGCCCACCCCGAGGACCCCGGCGACGGCGATGCCGAGGTGGGAGCGGGTGCCGAAGCACAGCGTCGAGGCGACGGCGATGAGCACGACGATGAGCACCCACAGCTGCCCGTAGGCGATCTGGGTGACGAAGACACCGAGCTGGTTCGAGAAGTCGAGGTAGGCCTGAGCCCCGACGGTGTCGACGAACGAGAACACGAGGACGGCGACCGCTGAGAGTGTCCATGCCACGGAGGAGTACTCGGCGATCGTCAGCGCCTTCGTCCACAGCGGATCGAGCCGAGCAGCTTCGTCTGTCTTCGTCTTGCGGCGGTTTCTGCGGCCTTCGGTGCGCGGGAGGATGAGGACGGCGAACATGAGAGCGCCGACGGTCAGGGACATCGCGGTGTTGAAGACGAACTTCGCTGCCGGCAGTCCCAAGCGGACGACGGAACCGGGGTCATTGAGCAGGGTGGGATTCGCGGCCCCGGTGAAGAAGAGAGCGGCGAGACCGACGACGCAGCCGAGGAAGACCACGATGGGGACGGCGGCTCGTTGAGTGAACCGGACGATCGGTTCGAAGACTGGTGAACTCACTGCGCGGGAACCGCCCCTTCTGACATGACTCAAGTTTATCGCTCAGCAGCGGGCCCCACCCAACCGGCAGCGGCCGCTGTGGTCGAGCTCTCGGGGCACCACCTCGGCGCAGGCGGGCTGGGGCGCTGCCTCGGCGAGACCCGGACGGGTACGGGGGCCAGTGGGTATCGAAAGTGCATACGTACTGTTTTTCATCACTACGTGTGCACTTTCGATAGGCAGCAGCACTGGGCGCCACCTCGGCGGCGGGGTGGGCGGGCCCGGGTGTCCCCACCGTTCGGTGGCAGCGGTACTGGGCACCGCCTCGGCGGGGATACACAAATGGCCCGGACCAAACGGTCCGGGCCATTCGACGCTGGGTGCAGATCACTTCGGGCTGCCAGCGGCACCCTTCAGCTTCGAACCAGCGGACAGCTTCACGGAGTAGCCGGCCTTGATCTGGATCTCTTCACCGGTCTGCGGGTTGCGACCCTTGCGAGCGGCACGCTCGGTGCGCTCAACGGAGAGCCAGCCGGGGATGGTGAGCTTGTCGCCCTTGGCAACGACGTCGGAGAAGACGTCGAAGACACCATCGAGAACATCCGAGACCTGCTTCTGGGTCAGGCCGGACTTCTCGGCAACTTCTGCCACGAGCTCGCTGCGGTTCTTAGCCATAAAAGTGTCCTCCTTAGGACAAGTCGGTCGGTCACCGGTCCGTTTTTCCGATGACGAACTTCCTCGAGATTACCAGCTTGACTTGGTGATTCCGGGCAACTCGCCGTTGTGAGCCATTTCGCGGAAGCGAACTCGGGAGAGTCCGAACTTCCGGAGGTAGCCACGAGGACGACCGTCGACCTGGTCACGATTGCGGACGCGAACAGGCGAAGCATCGCGCGGAAGCTTCTGCAGAGCCAGGCGTGCCTCCTCGCGCTGCTCGTCGGTGGAATCGGGGTGTGTCAGCTGACGCTTGAGAGCGGCGCGGCGCTCTGCATAGCGTTCGACGATGACGCGACGCTGCTTGTCGCGGGCGATCTTTGACTTCTTAGCCATGTGCGCTCAGCGCTCCTCTCGGAAATCGACGTGCTTGCGGATGACGGGATCGTACTTCTTGAGCACGATGCGATCCGGGCTGTTGCGGCGGTTCTTGCGGGTCACGTAGGTGTACCCGGTGCCGGCGGTCGACTTGAGCTTGATGATGGGACGAATATCCTGGGCCTTGGCCATCAGAGCTTCACTCCCTTAGCGATCAGTTCATTGACCACGGCGTCGATTCCGCGCGCGTCGATGACCTTGATGCCCTTGGCGGACAGGGTCAGGGTGACGTTGCGGCGCAGAGACGGAACGTAGTACCGCTTCTTCTGAATATTCGGGTTGAAGCGACGCTTCGTGCGGCGCTTCGAGTGGGACACGTTGTGTCCGAAACCGGGGACCGCCCCGGTTACCTGGCAGGTTGCTGCCATGTCTCTCCTCCAGTTCACAAGTTACCGACTCTCGAAACAAGCTCCTGCGGACGAACTTCCCGCTCGCTTGCGCCGATGTCGGAAGACATCAACAAATTCTCGCGAATGCCGCCTGATCGAGCGTGCCCGACCACGGTCGCCATCGAATCGAACTGAGCCGATCCGCCTCCGACCCGCATCAAGTGAACTCGGTGCGCGACGTCCGCCGTGAAAATTGTGTACGCCAAAACAGGTTTGCCCGTTCGGGCGAGATGTCTCACCAGCGCTGAAGCCGTAGCCTGTGAGAGATGGCCGAAGCTGGAGTGCAGCGGTGGGTGAGCACCATGTCGGTCCTAGCAGATCGATCAACGACCGTTCTGGTACGACACAACAGGAATCAATCTTACTGAGAGTGCGGGCTCCAGGGCAAATTCAATCCACGCCGCAGAGCTGCAGTCTTCCTCACCCGATGCGGTCTTCGCCACCTGCCGGGGCCGGCTGCGGGAACTTTCTCAGCTGGGCTCAAGGCAACCCGGGGAAAAGCGCAGTAGGCTTTCGTCGGCAACATGTCCTGCCGGCGATCGTGTTGAACGCCCGCCTGACTCGTGCCAAGGTAAGAAGATGATTGCCACCACATATGGCACTCCGGAGGCCCGATGAGCGACGTTCCACAGAGGCCGCGCATTCGTCCGGCGACCAGTGACGACTGGCAGAAGGATCACCACGATTCTGCTGGTCAGACACCGTCGTACGGGAATGAGGCGGGACGTTCGCCTGCCGATTTCGACAACTCGACCTACTATGAGTACCTCGAACGGCACACCGGGGAGCAGTCGATCTCGAAGGCCCGGACCGGCAACGTCTTCGCCCCGGCCGATCGTTCTCCTTTCGACGAGCAGTCCTCCTCTGCACACGCTGGTCAGACCGATGCCTCCTACCGGGCCCAGGGGCCGGCGAACGGCCTCGTTGCTGCGGCGCCGAACGGGCAGGATCCTCCGACTCCTCCCCCGCCTCAGTTCCCGCCCGCAGTCGGGCCGGGCGGGCAGAAACCGCGCAACGGACTCAAGATCACAGCCGTCATCATTGCCCTGGTTATGGTCCTCGCACTCGTCGCCTTCTTCGGGATCCGGTGGCTCGCACCCTCGTCCGGGACTGTACCCGTCGATGTCGGTTCGAGCGAACCGGGCTCACCGTCGCCGAGCCCGTCCGACGATCTCGTCCAGCCCTCGCAGTCGCCCGAGGACAGGCTCGACGCGTACACGAAGGACGGCACCGACAAGGCTGCCGACCTCGAGGGCGAGTGGGTGACGCAGGTGAGCGCGAAGAAGGTCGGCCTCAAAGCCGACGGCAAGACCTGGACCGCCGCCGACATCCTCAACGAATACGAAGCCAACAAGGTCAAGTACCCGGGTTCGATCCTCATTCACAGCGGCGACTGGGCGTCGTACAAGGACGGAAGCTACTGGGTGACCGTCGTCGACACCGGCTACAGCGAGCCCGAGGCCGCCCTCGACCAGTGCCGCTCATGGGGTCTCGACCGCAATCACTGCCTGGCCAAGCGGCTGGTCAAGGACGGCAGTCCGAAGGACAACAGCGCCTACCTCGACAACTGAGCAGCGGCTGAGCGGTCGCGGCTGTGGCTTCGACGACCACAAACGGCACACTCCACTCTGAGCAGCCCAGTTCCGAACTTGGGCTATCGAGCGTGGATTGAGCCGTTTCGCGAATTCCAGCGTCTCCGCCCGCATGAGCGCAGCGTCTCCGACCGTTCTTTCCTCACGCCGAGCCTGCTGCCCCGTGTCAAAGCGACGGCCACGCGCCGGGCTGACTGCCCCATGTCAATGACGGCCCTGCGACGAGACAACGGTGGCCCCGCGACGAGACAACGGCGGAGCGCCGAGACACCTGTGCACACAGTGGTCTCGGCGCTATGCCGTTGTTTCGAGGAACCTCGGGCCTTGTTTCGCGGTGCCGCCGGCGCTCAGGCCAGCAGCAGAGTCGGGTCCTGCAGTCCGCGGCCGACGTCGGCGAGGAACTTCGAGATGATCTCGCCGTCGACGACTCGATGATCGGCGCTCACGGACAGCGTCGTGATCTCGCGCGGGACGATCTCGTCGTCGACGACCCAGGGCTTCTTCCGAATCTGCCCGAAGGCGAGGATCGCGGCCTCGCCCGGGTTGATGATCGGAGTGCCCGCATCGACGCCGAAGACGCCGACGTTGGTGATCGTGATCGTGCCCCCGGCCTGATCGGCCGGCGGAGTCTTGCCCGACCGCGCCAGCGCCGTGAGGTCCTGGATGCCCTGAGCGAGTTCGCCGAGCCCCATGGCCTGCGCGTTCTTGATGTTCGGGACGATGAGTCCGCGCGGTGTGGCCGCGGCGATGCCGAGGTTGACGTACTTCTTGACGACGATCTCGTCACCGTCGAGGCACGAGTTGATCCGCGGGTTGCGTCCCGCAGCCCAGGCCACAGCCTTGGCCACGATGAGCAGCGGTGAGACCTTGACGTCCTCGCCGAGGAACTTCGTCGACTTCAGCCTCCGAACCATTGCCATGGTCTCGGTGACGTCGACGTCGAGGAACTCGGTGACGTGCGGCATCGTGAACGCCGAATCGACCATGGCCTTGGCCATCATCTTCGTCACGCCCTTGAACGGGATCCGTTCTTCGAGTTCGCCGGAAGCACTCGCCGAGGCGGCCCCCGGTGCCGTCGCACCCGCAGTCAGGGACGCGGCTGGGTTCGCCGCGGCTGAGGTCGACGGCGCCGAGTTCGCCGCTGCGTGCACGTCGTCGCGGGTCACATCACCGCGAGGTCCGGTGGGCACGACCTGAGTGAGGTCGACGCCGAGGTCCTTCGCGAGCTTGCGGACGGGCGGCTTCGCCAGCGGCTTGCCGGTTCCCGACGCCGTCGAGCCTGCCGCCGCTTCGGCCGCGGCCCCATGAGCGGGGGCGGCCGAAGCATCCGGTGCCGCCGGTGCAGGTGATGTCGACGCATTCGGTGCCGCGGGCACCGGGGCGGACGCTGGAGCCGACGGTGCGGCCGACGCAGCTGGTGCGGCAGAAGCCGGGGCCGGGACGGCACCGCCCTTGCGGGGACGACGCTTCGACGACGTCGCCTTCGCGCCGTAGCCGACGAGCGTGGCACCGCCGTCGGCATCCGCGGAAACGGGGGCAGCCTCGGCGGGAGCAGACCCCTCCGGCGAAGCAGCCCCAGATGAGGCGGAACCGGACGAGGACGACGCGGCACCGGCGGAAGCGGGGGCAGCCTCGGCGCCGGAGTCGCCATCGGCACCGCCGAAGCGGATGATCGGGGTGCCGACCTCGATCGTCTGCCCCTCCTCGACGAGGAGGGCGTCGACGGTGCCGGCCTGCGGGCTCGGCAGTTCGACGAGGGACTTCGCGGTCTCGATCTCGACGAGGATCTGGTTGACGGTGACGGTGTCGCCGGCGGCGACCTTCCAGGACACGATGTCGGCTTCGGTCAGGCCCTCACCGACGTCGGGAAGAGGAAATTCGAATGACATTCTTGACTCTCCTCGTAATCAGTAGGACAGGGCCCGATCGACACCGTCGAAGATGCGATCGAGGTCGGGCAGGTAGTGCTCTTCCATCCGGGAACCGGGGTACGGGGTGTGGTAGCCGCCGACGCGGATTACCGGAGCCTCGAGGTTGAAGAAGCAGCGTTCGGTGATGCGCGCGGCGATCTCGGACCCCAGACCCAGGAAGGTCGGGGCCTCATGGGCGACGACGAGGCGGCCGGTCTTCTGCACGGACTTCTCGATCGTCGTGAAGTCGATCGGGCTGAGGCTGCGCAGGTCGATGAGTTCGACGCTCTTGCCCTCGTCCGCGGCCGCACCGACCACGTCCTGGGCGGTCGGCATGAGCGGCCCATAGGCGACGAGGGTGACGTCGGTGCCTTCGCTGACGACGCGGGCATCGTGCATGCCCACTCCCCCGCGATCGGCGGTGTCGACGTCCCCACGCAGCCAGTAGCGGCGCTTGGGTTCGAAGAACATCACCGGGTCGTCGCTCTTGATCGCGTCCTGGATCATCCAGTAGGCGTCGTGGGCGTTCGACGGCGAGATCAGGCGCAGACCAGCATGGTGGGCGAAGACGGTCTCCGGGCTCTCCGAGTGGTGTTCGGGTGAGCCGATGCCGCCGCCGTAGGGCACCCGGATGACCATCGGGATGCGTTCCTTGCCCAGGGTGCGGTTGAACAGCTTCGACACCTGGGTGACGATCTGGTCGTAGGCCGGGAAGATGAAGGCGTCGAACTGGATCTCTATGATCGGTCGGTAGCCGCGGATGGCCATGCCGATCGAGGTGCCGACGATGCCGGATTCGGCCAGCGGGGCATCGATGACGCGCTGCGGACCGAAGTCCTTCTGCAGGCCTTCGGTGACGCGGAAGACGCCGCCGAGCTTGCCGATGTCCTCACCGATGAGGACGACCTTCGGGTCGTCCTCCATGGCCTTGCGCATTCCAGCGGTGATCGCCTTTGAGAGGGGAAGCTTCTCCATCAGGCCTCACCCGCATCGGCGAACGAAGCCTGGTACGCCAGGAATTCAGCGCGCTCCTCGTCGACGAGGGAGTGGGGTTCGGAGGTGACGTGGGCGAACATCTCGATGGGATCGGGGTTCTCCATCGTCATGCAGTTGTGGCGGATGCGGGCGGCCAGGGTGTCGGCTTCGGCGTCCACCTCGGCGAAGAACTCTTCGCTGGTCTCGGTGTGCTTGTCGAGGTAGGCCTTGAGGCGGACGATCGGGTCGCGGTCCTCCCAGATCTCCTCTTCGGCCTTGTCGCGGTACTTCGTCGGATCATCGGCGGTCGTGTGGGCGCCGCGACGGTAGGTGAAGGCTTCGATGAGCATCGGGCCGTTGCCGGCGCGGACCGAGTCGAGGCTGGCGCGGGCGACGGAGTACATCGCGATGATGTCGTTGCCGTCGACGCGGATGCCGGGGACTCCGAAGCCCTCGCCGCGCTTGCACAGGGGTGCCGCGGACTGGACGTGTGTGGGCTCGGAGATCGCCCACTGGTTGTTCTGGCAGAAGAACAGGACCGGGGCGTGGAAGGCTCCGGCGAAGGTCAGCGCCTCGGAGACATCGCCCTGCGAGGTGGCCCCGTCGCCGAAGCAGGCGATGGACACGGTGTCGCGGTCGATGTCGCCGGTGCCGACGTCGCCGTCCATGCTCACACCCATGGCGTAGCCGGTGGCGTGCAGCGTCTGCGAGCCGATGACGATGGTGTACGTGTGGAACCGGTGCTCTTGGGGATCCCAGCCGCCGTGGTTCTGACCGCGGAAGATGCTGAGCAGGGTCTCGGGTTCGACACCGCGGGTGTAGGCGAGGCCGTGTTCGCGGTAGGTGGGGAAGACGAAGTCTTGGGGGCGGGCGGCCCGGCCCATGCCGATCTGGGCTGCCTCCTGTCCGAACAGCGGTGCCCACAGGCCCAGCTGTCCCTGACGCTGCAGGGCGGCTCCCTCGGCGTCGATGCGGCGGACCAGGACCATGTCCCGGTAGAAGCCGCGCAGATCCTCGTCGGTGAGTTCTGCGGCGAAGGCGTCGTATTCACCGGATTCGACGCGGTTTCCGTCTTCGGTGAGCATCTGGATCATTCTGGGCTCCTGGGACTGACTGTGGGCAGCACCGGTTCCCACTGAAATGTTGGAGGTCATTCCAGTTCTCCTTTGTTCGAGGTCCATCATCACCGGAGGTGACCAGTGGTGGACCGAGTCCGTCGGGCAGGCCCTCGGATGTGAGAACTCGCCCTCGAGTGATCTGATTCACAGGTGATCCCACGATACCGAATCCACTCACTGCTTGCCACTCTCACCGTGCGGTTCGAGTATCAAAAGTGCAGGTCAGAAACAGCCTATGGGCTGACTTCGACACATGTGGCCCAGTTCCAATGGCCTCAGCGGACAATTGTCGATCTCCTCAGACTTAGTCCATCGTCCGACCAACGCATGTCCGAGCACCGGATGACCGCCGTTTCCCCGCCGAGGCGGCCCTGCCCTGTCGGTGATCGGGAGCGTCCTGAGGTGGTGATTCTGTCCGTCGCGCGGCGGTGTGGAGGCTCCGCCGAGGCGGCTCTGCCCGCCCGTAGGCACGCGCGGTTCAGCGGCTCTGCCCTGGCCGCCAGCGGTAACGCGCGGTTCAGTCGCACGCGCGGGTCACGTATGCTTGCGTCTGCCCTGGTAGTCCCGGGTCTTCTTGAGATCTCCGGTGAAGAATCCCGAATTCTTCGCGGTGAACCGGTCGAGGCTCCCGTTCCCCGAGCGCAGCAGCAGGGCGATCGATGCCGCATAGGCCGTCGATGAGTGCGCGGCACCGGCCGAGTCGAACAAGTCGGCGATCTCGGCATCGGACTTGTCCCTGAGCGCGGGTGCCTTGCGCAGTTCGTCGGGGTCGTAGTCGACGGTGATCGTCGACCAGTTGTCGGCGGCGGGGTTCTCGTTGCCGTCGAGGTCGGGCACGAGGTCCTGTTCGTGTTCGATGGAGAGCACGTCGATGTCCGAGCCGATGGCGAAGTCCGATATCGGCGAGCCCACCGTCATGAGCGCCGTGACGTTGACGTCGGCGAGGAACGCCGGATCCGCCGCCAGGGAGCCTGCGGTGATGCCGCCCTGCGAGTATCCGACGAGCATGACCTCGTCGTTCGGGTCGATTCCCGCATCGGCGATCGCCTGGCGGACCATCTCGCGCATCACAGTGTCGTTGCCGGCCATGCCCTGCACGTTCGTCGTCATGTCCGTCGTGTTGTCCCCGGACTTCGCCGACCAGTCGGTGGTGGCCGGGACGTAGACGATGTAACGGGTGGTCCCGTCGGGTCCGACGATCTCCTCGATGCGCACCTGTCCGGAGTCGGTGCCGCGATGGCAGGCCGCTTCACGGAGGTAGAGATCCTCGAGGTCGCGCGGGGGCTTCTCATGCGGCGGGGTCACCCCTTCTGCCTCCCAGACCTCCACGTCGGAGGGCAGAAGCAGCCCGAACTGATTCGCCCCGGCCAGCAGCCACACGGTCATCGACTGTGAGTCGTGCGGCCAATAGGCGTGGTCGGCATCGGTGTCGAGCAGCGCAGGAGGCAGCCCTACGAAGCCGACGACGATGCCCGGCAGCACGTGCTCGATGACGGCTCCGGCCACATCGGAGTGTTCGAACACGGCAGTGACCAGGGCCTCCTTCGCCTGTTCCTTGGTCTTGCCGAGATCGATGCCGAAGTGTGTGGTGATGACATCGTCGAGTCCGGTGACGTCGAGGATCTTCGAGACCACGAGCACCTGAACGCCGATGGTGATGGCAACGGGGATGATGACGGGCAGGCTGATGGCGATGATCCGCCCCGTCGCATAGCCGATGGCGTCGAGCAGTCCCCCGAAGGCCTCACTGATGCCCTTCTCCGCCTGCCGGTAGGCGAACGCGGCGGCCTTCACGCCCACGGCCGTCGTCTCGAGCTCGAGCAGCGACGCGGCCAGCTGCCGGTGGAAACGCATGCGACAGGCGTCGAGATTGAGCGCCGTGAGCGGTGCCGGCACCTGTGTGAGCAGGGTCGCGAGGTCGAAGTCGCCGACCGCCGCCTGGACCGACAGATCACCGACATCGCCGATGATCGCCTGCAGCGCCTCCCCGCTGCCGTCGGCGCGCTGGTCGACGGTGATCCTCCCGCCTCCGTGGGTCCGCGAAGCGATCATCACCGCACTCCGGCCGACATCGTCCGGGTCAGCACGGCGGCCACCAGCATCCGCACTGCATCATCGTCGGCGGCGACATCACAGTCGACGGTGATCGAATCGCCGCAGCGTTCGAGGACAGGGCGGAACCAGGCGCCGTCCCTGCGGTGGAGGAACTCGAGACCCGCGGCCCCACCGCGGGCGGCCCAGTTCACGGTGAGCACGCAGTCGTGTTCGACCAGCCCGGCGAGTTCGTCGACGACGTGGCCGATCCGCGCCGGGTCGATCCTGCGCAGCAGCTGGTGGTGGGCGAAGTCGTCGAACCCCTCGCCGTACAGCGCCAGCACCGCCTGGCTGGTCGCCTGGCCGAGGCAGAGCGCGAGATGGACGGATTCGACGCCCGAGGACAGGACGACCGTGATCCGCACATCGCCCTGGTTGAGTTCGGCGGCGAATCCCGCGACCCACGCCGTGAGCACGTCGAGTTCCCGATTCGCCGGAACGGATTCGCCGAGGTCGACGAGCTCGATGTTCTCCCCCACCGAGGTGGTGCCCGCATCGTCTTCCCCCGTCGATGCGGGGCTCCCGTTGCTCTTCCCCACCGAGGTGGCGCCTACGTCGCTCTCGCCTGCCGAGCGGGATCCCCCATCGTCCTCCCCGGCCGGGCCGGGACCGACGTCGCCCTCTTCGGGGTCCGTCCGCCTCGGCGAGAGTTCGGTCGGCCACAGTCGGCGCAGCCGGTCGGGCAGCCGGCGGATCCTCTCGAGATCGACGACGATCCACTTCTCGAGGTCCCGAGTCCCGAACTCCGATGCGATGCTCACAGCTGGATCCGCCCTCCCACGGAGACGACCTGCAGATGCAGCTCGTACGCTTCGGCGAGGTCATCGGCGCAGTCCGCGAGCGCGTCGATCGACTCCGCGCACGATCTCACCCTGTCCTCGAGCAGATCCCCAGCCGGAGAGTCCCACCCCTCGATCTGCCGACAGCTTCGTGCGAGGCCGCGCAGCATCTGAGCACGACCCCTCCACTGCTCACGATTGCGCGCCAGCTCGTCCGTGATCACCCTTCACTCCTCACTTCTATGCGGTTCGCGACCGTGCGATCCCACTCGTCCGGTGCAGGCAGTGCTCGCCCGCGCTCGATTTCCCCTGACCGTAGGAGGGCGCTGACCAGGCTGGGAAGCCCCGAATTCGACCCTGGGGACGACCATCGAGCATCCACAGGGTTCCTACGCCGGAGTCGTCACCGCCTCCACAGGCGATCACGTTCGAGTCGCCGCCCTCGCCTCCGGACCCCGCCGACCGTCCGCGCGCCGCGGGTGGGAGGGTTCCACCCCGGCCGGACGGGTTCCGCCCCGATCGTCCGCTCATGAGAAAATAGGGGTATGCCGACTGTTTCCCTTGCCGAAATCACGCCCGCCATCGCTCTCGGACCGCTTGATGGTCGCTACCGCAAAGACACCGCTGACCTCGTCGATCACCTCTCCGAGGCGGCGCTCAATCGCAACCGCATCATCGTCGAGATCGAATGGTTCATCCACCTCGCACAGAACTCCGTGATCGAGGGAGTCCGTCGTCTCACCCCCGACGAGGTCGATGGCCTGCGTGCCTTCGCCGACGGCTTCGACTCCGAGACCATCGCCACTCTGGCCGCCCACGAAGCGGTCACGGTCCACGACGTCAAGGCAGTCGAATACACAATCAAAGAAGCCCTAGTGGAGATCGGCGCCGACGATCTCAGCGAGCTCGTGCACTTCTGCTGCACCTCGGAGGACATCAACAATCTGTCCTGGGCGCTCGGCATCAAGGGTGCCACCGAACAGGTCTGGCTGCCGCGTGCGAAGGCGCTCATCGACAGCATCGCCGAGTCCGCCGCAGCCCTGGCAGAAGTCCCCATGCTCGCCCACACCCACGGTCAGCCGGCCACCCCGACGACGATGGGCAAGGAACTCGCGGTGTTCATCCACCGCCTCCGCCGCCAGTACGAGCGCATCGCCTCCACCGACTTCCTCGGCAAGATCAACGGCGCCACCGGAACCTACTCGGCCCACCTGGCCGCCGTTCCGGGAGCCGATTGGCCGAAGATCGCCCAGACCTTCGTCGAGGACCGCCTCGGACTGACGTTCAACTCGCTGACCACGCAGATCGAATCGCACGACTGGGATGCCGAGCTCTTCGCCGACATCGCCCGGTTCAACCGCATCGCACACAATCTGGCCACCGATATGTGGACCTACATCTCGATGAATTACTTCAAGCAGATCCCCGTCGCCGGTGCGACCGGGTCCTCGACGATGCCGCACAAGGTCAACCCGATCCGGTTCGAGAACGCCGAGGCCAACCTCGAACTCTCCTGCGCCCTGCTCGATTCGCTCGCCTCGACTCTGGTGACCTCGCGGATGCAGCGGGACCTCACGGACTCGACCTCGCAGCGCAACATCGGCGTCGCCTTCGGCCACTCCGTGCTGGCGATGAACAACCTCGTCAAGGGACTGAGTGCTCTCGCCATCAACGAGGACGCCCTGTCCGCCGACCTCGATGCGAACTGGGAGGTCCTCGGCGAGGCAGTCCAGTCGGTGATGCGCGCCGCCGGCCTGCAGGGCACTCCCGGAATGGAGAACCCGTACGAAACGCTCAAGGAGCTCACCCGCGGCAAGCGGATCAACCAGGCCGACCTGCAGGAGTTCGTCTCCGGGCTCGGCCTGCCCGAGGAGCGGGCCGAACTGCTCAAGGCGCTGACCCCGGCCACCTACATCGGCGTGGCCGCCCAGCTGGCCGAGGCCGAGGTCGCCGACTGGCAGAAGCTCAGCGAAGCCTGACCCGCTGCTGTCGACGACTCTTCCATGAGCCTGGCGCGACACATCGGGGCCGGTTTCCGAATTCGGAAACCGGCCCCGATGTGTCGCGCCGATCGTCGATCAGGCCGAGGGGATGTCGAAGGTCGTTGTGAACTCCGGGACCTTCTCGTCGGTTCCCATCACCTTGCCGGCTCCGCGTTCGTAGCGGATCGTGTACGTGTCCTTCTTCTCATCGGGAATGTACGCGATCCAGCCCTGGTGGGTTCCGCCGTCGCGGCGTGAGACGTCCTCGAAGGGGTCGTAACCCGCGGCTCTCATCTCCTCCTTGAGGCCGTCCGTCTGGTCGTATCGGTATTCGGCACCACCGTCGTTGGAGATCTTGAACGCTCCCGACTGGATGAGTCCGCTGTACTTCTGTCCTGGGGTGATCTTGACCTTGAGGAGGACGACTTCACCGCCGAGTTCGATGGCCGTCGCTCTCTTGGACGAGTCGAAGTTCCGCACGGCCGAAAGCACCTCGATCTTGTCCTGCATCTCGGGATCCTCGAAGCTCTTCCCGATGCTGGCCTCCCCCTGACTGCCCGACGACTGCCCTGAGTCCGAGCCCGAGGACCCACTATCTGAAGTTCCGCCGTCCGCGCTGCTCGTCCCGGTGTCGGAAGCGGCTGTGCCATCATCGGCGCTCTCCGTGCCCGCGTCCGATGAGGAAGAGCCCGCGTCAGAGGCCGCCTCGTCGCCATTCGAATCCTGCGAGGCCTCGTCCTCACCGCTCGGCTGCTGACCATCGGCTCCGGCCTGTTCACCGGAGGTGCCGTCCTGGTCGGGCACCACCTGGTCGATGAGCGAGCAGCCGGAGAAAGCGAGGGTGCAGCTGAGCAGGGCGGCTGCTGTGAGAGCGGCGCGATTCGTGCGTTTCATGGTGACTCCTTGGAAGGTTCCTCGCACCCGGGAATCGACCACCCGAATGCCTGTGATGAAACCAACCTATGAGCCCGGCTCCGCCGAGATGTGCGCTCTGTGTGACAGAACAGCCACGCCTGTCATCGATCAGGCGCAGCGTGACTCTCAGCCGATGGAGTCGAGTTCAGGCATCGCTGATGAACGGGCGGGAGTCCCGCCTGCGCACGGCCGGGCGGATGTCTGTCCGACCCCTTCTGCGTATGGCGGGACGCCCGCCCGGGCGGATGTCCGCCCGACCCCGCCTGCGCCCGCCGGACCCCGCAGTCAGGCGGGGACGAGGTGCCTGTCCGCGTCCACCTCGGCGAGGGTCTTCTTCCCCATGCTGCGGGCGAGGAAGAGCGTGGGAACGCCGGCGACGACGATGACGACGGTCGCGTAGATCGCCGGAGCCAAGTTGATGCCGGTCGACGACATCAGCGCCGTGGCGATGAGCGGCGAGAGACCGCCGAAGAGGACGGTCGCGACGTTGTAGCCGATCGCCATTCCGGAGAATCGGCTCGTGCCGGTGAACTGCTCTGGCACCATGGCCGCGGCGACCGCGCTCCACCCGGCCGCGGGAATCGCGAGGAAGGCGACACCGAAGACCGCCCCACCTGAGGAGCTGCCGCCCAGCAGGGCGTATGCGGGAATGATCGTGAACACGAAGACGGCCATGAGCACGGCCAGGGCGGGTTTGCGGCCGAACCGGTCCGAGGCCAGACCGAAGAACGGGGTGACGACGATGGCGACGACGGCGGCCACGGTGCCCAGCGCCAGGGACCCGGAGTTCGGGACCTTCGCGACCTCTTCGATGTAGGTGGGCACGTAGGTGATGTTGAGGAAGTAGCTGACCGAGCCGATCGAGGAGATGAGGAAGGCGACGAGGATCGCCCGCGGCTGCTCGAGGATCGCGGTGATGAGCGGCGACCGTTCGAGCGCGGTGTCAGTCTTCTCCTTCTCCGCCTGCTGCAGCCGTTTGAAGGTCTCGGTCTCCTCCATCATCGACCGCAGCGGGACCATGAGGATCGCGAGCACGGCGCCGAGGACGAACAGCAGCCGCCATCCCCACGAATCCATCGCGTCGGAGCTGAGCGTGTTGGCCAGCAGCGCACCGGATCCGACCGCCAGGAGGGCTCCGACCTCGCTGTTGGCCGCCGCCCAGCTGGCGGCGAGTCCGCGCTTTCCCGGTCCGGCCGATTCCATGAGGAAGACCATGATTCCGGTGTACTCGGCGCCGACGGAGAACCCGGACAGGCACCGCAGCGTGACCATGAGGACGCCCGCCCAGATGCCGATCGTCTCATAGTTCGGGATGACAGCGATCCCGAGCATCGAGATGGCCATGAGGACCGCGGAGATGATGAGCGTGGAGCGTCGTCCGATCCGATCGCCGAGGTGGCCGAAGACCATCGCGCCCAAGGGACGGAAGAGGAAGCCTGCCGCACCCACTCCGAGAGTGAGCAGCAGAGAATCCGTCTGATCGCCGAAGAACTCCTTGGTCAGCGTCGTGGCGACGTAGAAGAAGATCGAGAAGTCGTACCATTCGACGACTGTGCCGAAGGCCGCAACGAACATCGAGCGACGGCGTCCGCGCTCACTCCTGCGCCGCTGCTCGGAGGTGGCACCTGAGGGAGTGGCCCCTGAAGAGGTGGGGTCTGAAGGGGTGTGCTGATCGAACTCTGACATCGTCGATTCCAGTTCGTCGGGAATATGCGATCGTGGGGTCGGTGCCGCTGGGGACAGGCAGCCGGATCGCTCGTCGTCCTGAGCGTACCAGTCGGGTGTGACATCGCGAACCGTTCACGACAGAACTTTTGCTACCGAACAGTAGCCAAGTGTCGGATCGGTGGCTACGCTCGATGACATGGAGAGATCAGCACCGCAGCCTCTGCACATTCCGGTCCGCAGCCGCCTCGGCGACGGGACCATCACCGGTCATCTCCTTCAGCCCGAGGTTTCGCCGCGCGGAGTGGTCACGATCCATCCGGCCACTGCGACGCCGGAGCGCTTCTACTTCTCCTTCGCCGATGCCCTCGTCGATCGCGGGTTCGCCGTGGTCACCTACCGGATGCGCGGGGTCGGCAGTCCTGCCGCGCGGACGAATCCGCGACTGCGCATGAGCGACTGGATCACCGAGGATGTTCCTGCCGTATCCGCGTGGACGGAGGAGAGGTTCCCCGGACTGCCGCAGTTCGCCCTCGGGCACAGCCTCGGCGGGCATGCCCTATTGCTCGGGTTCGGCGGTGAACGGCTGAGCGGCATCGTCACCGTCGCGACGCATCGGGCGGCGACCCGGGACATCATCACCCGTACCGAACGCATGCGCGTGCGCGCCATCCTCTCCGCCCTCGGTCCGGCGCTGACCCGGCTGCTCGGGTATGCGCCGGGTGAGCGGCTCGGCCTCGGGGAGGACATTCCGCGAGCGGCACTGCTCGAATGGTCGCACTGGGTGCGCAGGTCAGACTACTTCTTCGACATCCCCGAACTCTCCGCGGCAGCGCGGATGGCGCGGATGCGCACTCCCGTCCTCTCCGTCGGCGCCGCAGACGACCTGTGGAGGGCAGATCGACGAACTCGTCGATCGACTGCTCCTCGCCCCGGTCGAGCGTCGGACATTCAACGCTACCGAGCTCGGTGTCAGGAAGATCGGTCATCACGGGCTGATGCGCCGCTCGGTCGGCAGCGGGGCCTGGCCGGAGATCATCGGCTGGCTGGCAAGAGCCGCAGATGCGCGGGCCGCGGACGTGCAGGGCGCAGACTCGCAGGCCGCAGGTGTGGGGCCCGCGGACTCGCAGGCCGCATGTGCGCAGACGGCTGAGGCTCAGCCGGCAGGCACGCAGGCCGCACGTGCGCGGGCTGCACGTGCGCAGGAAATGAGCGCGCTGACACCCCACCGACCGGCGCGGGTCGGAACGTGACGTCCCGGTCCTCAGCGCGCGGTGAGGCCGAACAGCGAATCGGTGAACCGATTGCCGAACATCGCTTCCGGGTCCAGGCGGGCCCGCAGTGCACAGAAGTCGTCGAAGCGCGGGTAGAGTCCGCGCAGTCGGTCCGCGCCGAGGCTGTGGATCTTGCCCCAGTGCGGACGTCCGCCGTGGGCGAGCGCGATCCGTTCGACGACGCGGAAGTATTCGGCGAAGTCCTCCTTGTTGAACCGGTGGACGGCGATGTACATCGTCTCCCGACCCGAAGCCGTGGACAGCGGCACATCATCGGCGGCCGCGCACCGGACCTCGAGCGGGAAGGAGATCGACCACCCCTTGGCCTCGATCGCCGCCCGGATCTCACGGATCGCCTCGGTGCCGGCGGCGAAGGGCAGTGCGTACTCCATCTCGTTGAAGCGCACTCGGCGCGGGGTGACGAACACGTCGTGGCCGGGCGCCCGGTAGATCCGGTCCGAGACCACGGACTGGGCGATGCGGTTGATGGTCGGGACCGCGGCCGGGACCTTCGCTCCGAGCTCGACGGCCAGACGCAGGGCTCCGTTCTCCACGACCTCCTTGTCCAGGAGGTTGAGCCAACGGTGGCGCACCCCCGCCTCGGCGAGGTGGCCGGGCCCGGCCTGCCCTGGATCCACGCGGGTGTTCGTCTTCGTCAGCGCCGAATCGGTGTGTGGGAACCAGTAGAACTCGAAATGGTCGGCCGAGCGCATCCGCCCTTCGAGCCCGTCGAGGAGTTCGGCGAATCCGACCACCTTCTCCTCGGCGATGAGGTCGAAGGCCGGCACGCACTGGAGCTCGACCTCGGTGAGCACTCCGAGCACGCCGAGGCTGACCCGCGCGAGGTCGAAGACCTCGGATTCGTCCTCCGCGGACAGTTCGCGCACGCTGCCGTCGGGTCCCATCAGGGACAACCCGGTGATGGTGCCGGCGAACCCGGTGAATCCGAGGCCGGTGCCGTGCGTGCTCGTCGAGATCGCCCCGGCCAGCGACTGCGGGTTGACGTCACCCTGGTTGGCCAGGGCCAGACCGAAGGGTGCAAGGAGGCCCGGGATGTCGCGCAGCCGGGTGCCCGCGTGGAAGCGCACGCGCCGACGGTCCTCGTCGACGGCGACGATCCCGCTCAGTTCGTCGAGGTTGACCATGACGTCGTCACCCGCGGCGACCGGGGTGAACGAATGCCCGGCGCCGACGACGCGCAGTCGGTCACCGTCCGCGGAGGTGCGGGAGACGATCGCCGACAGCTCCCCCGCCGAGGTGGGGCTCAGGTACGAGTGCGGATGGGCATGGACGTGCCCGGACCAGTTCCGAAACGCCTGCCGGGTGTTCCCCGTTTCCACTGCGCTCACAGCACCAGCCCTTCTCCCCTGTACGTCGTCCAGGACTCGACCACTGTCGAACCCGAGACGACGAGGAATTCGTTGAAATGTTCCGCCAACTCCCCGGCCTTGGCATGCCTGAACCACACGAGGTCGCCGATGCGCAGATCCTCGACACCGGGCCCGGTCAGCGGCGTCTGCACCTCGCCGGGGCCCTCGAGGCCGGAGTATTCGAGCCCCGGCGGCCAGGCGATGGTCGGCAGGCGGTCGGCCCCGGGCACTCCCGAAGCGATGAAGCCGCCCTTGAAGACCGTCACCCAGCCGGGTGCGGGGCGGCGCACGACCGGGGTGACGAAGAAGGCGGCGGGACGGTGGCGGAAATGCGTATAACCATCGAAGAGCCCCGGCGAGAACAGTCCGGACCCGGCCGCGAGTTCGCTCAGAGTGCCTTCGACCGCACTCGATTCGAAGGAGCCGGTTCCCCCGCCGTTGACGAATTCGAGGTCGGCGACCTCGCGGACGGCTGCGATGACCGCGGCCCGGCGCTTCGCGAGCTCAGCGATCGAGGCCTTCTGCATGCGACGGACGATGGCCTGTCTGGCCGAGCGTCCGGCATCGCCGGTGCCGGCGATCTGCCCCTCGTAGAACATCAGACCGACGAGGTCGAAGCCGGGCCGAGCAGCGACCTGCCGGGCCAGGGCGACCGCGGAATTCTCGTCGCGGATCGGCGAACGCCGCGAGCCGATGTGGAACCGATCGCCCATCCAGGCCTCGGCCAGTCGGAAGGAGGCGTCGACGTCGATGCACACCCGCACCGAGGCGGCAGTCGCCTCGGCGGGGTTCGGCTGCGTCGTCCGAGCCTCTGGCGTCGTGCGCGGATCCTCCGCGGTCGGTACGGACTCCGGTCCCGCCTCGGCGCGGGGGCCTGCGAGGAAATCGCGGACCGCGTCGATGATGTCGAGGTGGGCCACGGAATCGATCATCACGGTGATGTTCGTACACGCCCCCACCTCGGCGAACATCCGCGCCAGCGCGCGCTTGTCGAGGCTCGGATAGCCGATGACGATGTCATGGACGCCGCGCGCGTGGAGGTGAAGCGCCTCGGGCACGGAGTACGCGAGCACGCCGGAATACGCGGGATGGGCCAGCGCGCGGTCGATGGCCGCGGGCACCCGCAGGGACTTCGAGGCCACCCGGATCGGCAGCCCGCGGGCACGGTCGGCCAGGGCATCGAGGTTCGCGTCGAAGGCCCCGAGGTCGATCACGGCGGTCGGTGCTCCCGTGCCGTCCATCGCACCACGCAGATCACTCGAAACCATGTCAGATAGTCTATCCGCACATGACCTACGTCATATGGGAAGGAATCCGATGAGATCCGAAACCACCACCACAGCACCGCGCACCGAATCAGCCGCCGAGGCGGCCGCCACCCGGTCTGCGACGGGCACCAGGCCTTCCGCCTCAGGCACTGCCCGGTCCGCGACGGGCCCCGACCGGACGAGCACTTCCCGGTCGGGCACCGCCCCGTACACCGCAGCGCTGCGGGACTTCCTTGCCACGGATCCATATGCCGAGGCCTCCGGGTCGGGCGAGCGCGAGCGCGGCGTCGTGCCGTTCACCGGCGAAGAGGTCGTTCGGTTCGCCCGGAACACCCCCGCCGACGTCGAGGCCGCCTATCGGACCGCCCGCATCGCCGCCTCGGCCTGGGCCGCCCAGTCCGTCGAGCACCGGACCAAGGTGCTCATGCGGCTGCACGACTCGCTGCGTCGGCACGAGGACCTGCTGCTCGACATCGTGCAGTACGAGTCCGGCAAGGCCCGCATCCACGCCTACGACGAGGTTCTCGACACCTACAACGTGCTGCGCCACTACGGTGTGATGGCCGCGAAATACCTCCGTCCCGAGCGTCGACGCGGGGCGATCCCGGTCCTCACCCGCACCGAGGTGACCCACACACCCCTCGGCGTGATCGGCTTCATCACCCCGTGGAACTACCCGCTGACCTTGGGCGCGACCGACCTGTTCGCGGCCCTGACCGCCGGCAACGCCGTCGTCCACAAACCCGATTCGTCGACGACCCTGACCGCGATCTTCATGCGACGGCTGGCGATCGCCGCGGGCCTGCCGGCCGAGCTGTGGCAGCTCGTGCCCGGCCCCTCCTCCGAGATCGGGTCCGCGATCATCGCCGGTGCTGACGGGGTCTCGTTCACCGGGTCGACGGCCGCGGGACGGTCGATCGCCGCGGAGACGGGACAGCGTCTGCTGCCGACCGCGCTCGAGCTCGGCGGCAAGAACCCGATGGTCGTGCTCTCCGACGCGGACCTGCCGAAGGCCGTCGAAGGTGCCGTGCGCGGGTCGTTCTCCTCGGCCGGTCAGCTGTGCATCTCGGTCGAGCGCATCTACGTCCACGAGGACCTCTATCCGGAGTTCTGCTCCCGTTTCGCCGAGGCGGCCCGCGCCCTGACCCTGAGCGCCGAGTTCGCGTACGGGCCCGGGATGGGATCGTTGGGCGGGCCGAAGCAGTTCGAGAGGGTCGGCGCCCATGTCGAACAGGCGCGCGGCGCCGGTGCCACGGTCATCGCCGGCGGGCACCCGGTGCCCGAGGTCGGCCCGTACTTCTACGCCCCGACCGTGCTCACCGATGTTCCCGCTTCCGCCGAACTCTACCGTGAGGAGACGTTCGGCCCCGTCGTGTCCGTCTACCCGGTGTCCTCCGACGCCGAGGCGGTCGCGGCGGCCAATGACAGCGAATACGGCCTCGCCGCAGTCGTGTACTCCCGCTCCCGCGGGCGCGAATATGCCCGGCAGATCGAGGCGGGGATGATCAACGTCAACGAGGTCTACCCGGCCAGCTGGGGATCCGTCGACGCCCCTGCCGGCGGAGTCAAGGCCTCCGGGCTGGGCCACCGGCACGGGATCGACGGCATCCACCAGTTCATGCACACGCACACCATCGCCGAGCAGCGGCTTCACCCGATCGCCCCGACGTCGGTGCTCGATCAGAAGAAGTTCGCGGGCCTCATGTCCGGGGCGCTGTCGGTGATGAAGGCCCTGCGGATGAAGTAAGGGCTGGGCCTGCGGGCAGTGGACCCGCATCCGGAGCGGGGCACCACCTCGGCGAGAAGTGGTCACGATCGGACACTTCCCCAAATCTAGGTCGCTATCGGACATTTCTGACGCTGAAAAATGTCCGATAGCGACCTATGTTTCGGCCCGAGCCAGCCCAATCAGGCTCGGTTATCGCGAATGCGGTCGAAGAATTCGTGCGCGACGGGCACGGCCGCCTCGGCGCCGAATCCCCCGTCCTCGACGAGCACGGCCACGGCCAGATCTCCTTGGAACCCGGCGAACCACGAATGCGTGCGCGGCGGGGAGTCATCGCCGTATTCGGCGGTACCGGTCTTGCCGTGCACATCCTTGCCCGGGACGTCCTTGAGGTCGGTGGCGGTGCCGTCGGTGACCGCGCGGCGCATCATGTCCTTCAGCTCCTTCGCCGCGTCCGCGTCGAGCTGCGGGGCGTCGGCTGATTCGTCGGCATCCTCACCGGACGTGCCTCCTCCGCCGTCGGTGCCGCCTGCCCCGTCACTTCCGCTGCCTGCCGAACCCGCTCTGTCTTCGAGTGCATCGCCGAGGACGAGCTGCGGAGTCACGGTCTCCCCTGCGCTCACCGAGGCGGCCATCGTCGCCACGGCCAACGGGCTCGCCTGCACCTTGCCCTGACCGATCATCTGTGCGGCATGGGTGACGGTGTCATCGTCGGTCGGGACCGAGGCCATCGTCGCTCCGATGCCCAGCGCTCCGGCGCTGTCCTTCTCTGACCCGGCACCGCCCTTCTCTGACCCGGCACCGCCCTCATCTTTCCCGGCGCCGTTCTTATTCTTCCCCGCCCCGCTTTCACCCTTTTCAGCCCCGTACGTCATGCCGAGTTGGGCGGCCGCGGCGGCCACCTCGGCGCCGGTGACCTTCTCTCCGGAGGACACGAAGGCGGTGTTACAGGAGTGGGCGAAGTCCTCGGCGAAGCTGACGGTGCCGAGAACTTCGTCCTCGGCATTCTTGAATCTCTTGCCGCCGATGGTCGCTGTCTTCGGGCAGGCGATGTCGTCATCGGGTTTCACCCCGGATTCGAGGAGGGCGAGACCGGAGGCGATCTTGAAGACCGAACCGGGAGCGTACCGGCCGGTCAGCGCCCGATCCCACGCCGCGCCCTTCGGATCGTGATTGGCCACGGCCAGGACGTGACCGTCGCTGGGCCGGATGACGACGACGGCGGCCGGCTTCTTCGCGGTCGCGGCCGCCTCGTCCGCGGCGTCCTGGGACTTCACGTCGAGGGTGGTCTCGAGGTCCTCGCCGTCCTTCTGTGCGAAGGCGTGCAGACTCGTCAGCTTCGTCTTCCCGCCCTTGTCGTCGGTCGAATCCCCCTTGGCGAAGACCTCGACGCTGCCGGGTCCGGCGAGGCGGTCATTGAACGATTTCTGCAGTCCCGTGCGTCCGACGACGTCGCCGGCGATGATCTCGCCGTCGGATTTCTTGATGTCATCGGCGCTGGCCTGCCCGGTCGATCCCAGGGTGGCTTGGGCGAAGCCGCGGCTGCGGGTCAGGGTCTGGCTGCTGTCGGAGAAGAGGACGCCGGGCAGGTCGTGGATGTCGTCCTTGACGTGCGTGTAGTCGTCTTCGCGCAGGGTGACGACGGGGACGAGCTGATTGCCCTCGGCCTTGTCGACCGTGTCATCGAGGTCGTCGGCGTCGAGGTCGAGGGAGTCGACGCCGTCATTGAGCTTCTTCACGAGGGTGCTCAGGGTGTCGGGTTCGAGCCGGTTCGGGTGGACTCCGATGTCGACGACCTTCCCCTCTTCCATGAGGACTTCATCGTCGGCGCCGAGGATCTTTCCGCGCTTGCCCGGATTCGCCCGCAGTTCGAAGCTGCCGCCTTTGCCGAGCTTCGGGTGGATGGCCCTCTCGGTGAGGTCCGCCCACCAGAACAGGCCGTGCTTCTCCAGCGGCAGCTCGGAACTGTACCTCCAGGCCTCACCATCGAAGTTCGCCCAGGTCCAATCGAGTGTCGCCACCGTCTGGCCGTCGGACTCCGTCACGTCATCGACGGTGACCGAGCGCAGATCGACTCGTTTGCCCAAGGACTTCGTGACCCGGTCGAAGGTGCCTTGGGCCAGTTCCTTCTCATGCCAGATATCGGATGACGGCTGTTCTTCGGCGAGATCGCGGGCCGCGGCCTCGGCTGCGGTGGAGGCCAGCATCGGAAGTCGGAGGATCGCGAAGACACCGGCACCGGCGAGGAGGACGAGGACAAGGGCGATGGCCAACCAGACTCGCGACTTCTTCGACATAGGTCCATCCTCTACCGAGGTTTCTGCAATGTCTATTGCTACGGTGCCGTCGGTTGGGGTTCACGGTCGCAAGGAGCATGCGGCCGTAGGTGGGCGAAATGGTCGCCTGGCAGGACCTGTGGACCAGAATGCCCACCTGGCGCAGACGAGCGGGAGGCAGACGCCGCGAGTTCGAACGCGCCCGGTTCAGTTCGCGCCTGGTTCAATTCGCCCCCGGTTCAGTTCGCGCCCGGTTCAGTTCGCGCCGGGCTCAGTTCGCGTCGGCGACGACGGTGTATTCGAGGACGGGGCGGCCCGCCGCACCGTAGCGGGGACGACGTTCGAGCATGCCCGCGTCGGCCATGGATTCGAGGTAGCGGCGGGCGGTGACGCGGGAGACTCCGAGACCTTCGGACACCTCGGCGGCGGACTGGCCGGGATTGTCGCCCAGCAGCGTCTTCACCTCGTCCTGCACCGCATCCGGCACGCCTTTCGCGGTCGCGGCAACGGTGTGGGTGCGCAGCGCCGAGATCGCCTTGTCGACCTCGGTCTGGGTGACTTCACCTTCGTTCGAATCCCCGCCGAGGCGGTTGCGGAAGGACGAATACGCCTCGAGTTTGGACTTGAAGACGGGGAAGGTGAAGGGCTTGATGATGTACTGCGCGACCCCATAGGACAGGGCCTCCTGCACGATCTGCATGTCCCGGGCGGCGGTGACGGCGATGATGTCCACGTCGACACGCTGGCCCCGGATGGCACGGCAGACCTGCAGTCCGTGCCCGTCGGGCAGATTCATATCCAGGAGCACCAGGTGGATGCCCGCGGGGTCGAGGCCGTAGATCTGGCCCGTCAGAGCGGCCATCGCCTGAGTCGCATTCTTCGCCACTCCCGCGACGTGATAGCCGTCGAGGCGATCGAGGTACTTCGCGTGAGCACGCGCAGCGACCACCTCGTCCTCGACGACGAGCACTCCGATGCTCGACTCAGGAATGGTTGTGTCTGACATGCCGCCAGTCTAGCCAACCCCTCCGCGCCGCGGCGGCGGTTTGTGTTCCAGCCTGGGCACACCGCCCGCACCGGTTCCTCGAGACATCATTCTCCGTGGACTCCGCCCGCACCGACGTTGGCATCCGGCAGCCACACCGTGAGCACCGCGCCCTTGAACCGGTCGCACTCCTCACCGCGGCCCTGCACGTCGACGGCCCCGCCGAGGCGGCGGATCGCCTGCACCACCAGCGACAGCCCGACTCCGCGGGTTCCCGTCTGCTGACGGCCGAGTCCCTGGTCGGTCTCGACGCCGTCGTGTTTGGTCGACCAGCCGCGTTCGAAGATCGCATCGAGGTGCTCCTCGTCGATGCCCGGCCCGTCGTCGCTGACCTCGATCGTGAATCCGCCGGGACCGCCCGAACCGGACAGGTGCACATGCACGCGCTTGTCCTCGGACAGCACGTCCTGCCTGCTCAGTGCGTCGAAAGCATTGTCGATGAGGTTGCCCAGGATCGTCGCGAGATCCCGGTCGTCCCCGCCGAGGTTGCCCGTGAGATCCGCGGTGTCGACCGTCATCTCGATGCCCACCTCGGCGGCTTGGGCGATCTTCGACAGCAGCAGGGCGGAGAGGACGGGGTGGTCGAAGGTCATCGATCCGTCCCCGTTGACCCGGTTGAGATCGTCGATGTCCTTGGCCGCGAAGTCGATGGCCTCATCGACGTGCCCCGTTTCGAGCAGGGACACGACCATGTGCAGCCGGTTCGCGTATTCGTGGGTCTGGGCGCGCAGGGAGTCCGAGAACGAACGGACGGAGACGAGTTCGCCGGAGAGCTCGGCCAGTTCCGTATGGTCGCGCATGGTTACGACCCAGGTGTCGCTGGCTGCGTCGGTCGGCTGCTGGTTGACCACGAGCACCCGAGCGTCCGTGTAGTGGATCTCGTCGCGGGCCCACCGCCCGGAGGCGAGCAGATCGTGGAGTTCCTCGGGCAGGTCGAGTTCGTCCAAGGGCATCTCCGCCGCCGAGGTGGGGGCCGGGTTCGCGTCCCCCGCCGGGGCTGCGTCCCTCGCCGGGGGTGCGTGGCCTGCCGGGCCGGGATCTCCCGCCGCGCCGGCCCCGCCCTCCGGGACGCCATCCGCCGCGCCGGACGCATCCGAGCTCGCCGCCCCCTCCCCCGCGGGCAGGCCGAGCAGTTCGCGGGCATCGGCATTGATGAGCACGATTCCGCGTGACCGATCGACCAGCAGGAGACCTTCGGAGACTGCCTTGAGCACCGAGGAGTAGAAGTCGAGCATGCTCTTGAGCTCCTCGGCGCCGTAGTCGCCGGTGACCCGCCGCAGACCGCGGGAGGTCACCCACGACGAGCCGATCCCGAGGACGAGGGTGAGCACGGCGATGCCGATGAGCCATTGGCCCTGGGGCAGAAAGCCCTCCCGGACCGTATCGGCGGAGGCCCCGACGATGACGGCGCCGACCACGGTGTCGGGCCCCACCTCGTCGGCACCGACGTGTTCGGCGTGGACGGGGGTGATGACGTACATGGTGCCGTCACCGGGACCGCCGTCGTCGATGAATCGCACGCTCGAACGGCCGTCCTTGATCGCATCCTCATCGACGGACTGGGCGAGCTGGTCGATCGAATCCTCGGGGATCTTGCCGGAGTTCGCCGAGGCGATCTTGTCCTCGAGCGCCTGCTGCCGATCCGGCGAGCCGAGGGTCGGCGGAGTGAGCAGGTAGTCTATGGGTACGACAGCGGCGACGTCGAAGCCGTACTGGCTGATGACATTGCCCAGCATGGTCCCGACATCGGCCCGGGACTCGGCGTCGAGGAAGTCGTCGTTGCCGGCCTCGCCGGTGCCCACGAGGCCCAGCGACATCGACATGTTGTCCGCCGCCGATCGCAGCAGGTCCTGTTCCCGCTTCGTGTTCAGCTGGGAGAGCTGGATGTAGAGGAGACTCGTCGTGAGCACCATGATGCCCACGAGCATGACCGAGTTGCCGAACATGATCCGGCCGGCCACGCCGAGGCGGAACCACCGGCTCGCGACACCCGCCGATCCGGCGAATCCCTTCGACAGCACGGTTCGCTTCTCCTTGGGCATGCGTCCCATTGTGCCACCGCTCACCGGCCCTCGGCCGGGGTTCTACAGGGCCAGGCTGATCGGTCCGGCGGGCACCGCCGAGCACACGAGCACCTCGTCGTCATCGATCCGGGCGGCCGGCTCGACCGGGTAGAGCACCGACCCTGCCGCCAGGGACACCGCGCAGGTGCCGCACGAACCGCCGCGACATGAACTCGGCGAACGGAATCCGCGCGCCTCGAGGGACTCGAGCAGGGTGCCCTCCTTGGGCTCCCAGATGAAGCTCGTCCCCGAGTTCTCGAGCGTCACCTGGGCGGGCGAGCATCCGGCGATGACTTCGCTCATGCCCGTGTTCGGAGACGCGAAGGTTTCCTGGTGGACGGCCGGGACCCCCGCCTCGTCGGCGGCGGCCAACACGGCCGCGGTGAAGTCGCGGGGCCCGCAGACCATGACGTTGTCACATCCGGCGACCCAGTCGACGAGCTCGCGGTGGCTCGGCCGTCCGGCGGTCGCGGTGTCACGGTGATGTGTCTCGACGGGCACGGGTCCGGCGTGGGCGCGGTCCTGCAGGCGGTTCCACAGGCAGGCGGTGCGGTGGTCGCGGTCGACGTGGAAGAGGCGGATCCGATCGGTGGCGGGTAGGTCTGCCAAGCCGTCGCCGCGCAGCAGCCCGAGGCTCGGGGTGATGCCGATTCCGGCGGTGACCAGCGCCGTCGTGCCGCCGAAGACGCGGGAGGAGGTCATCGTTCCGTGCGGTCCGGAGGTGAGGACGGATTGCCCGGCCTCGAGTGCGGCCACGGCACGGGAGCCCTTGCCCTGGGTGCGCACGGCGATGCGGACGATGTCCTCGTCGACGTCGGTGATCGTGTAGGTCCGCCAGAACGGGGCGCCGAGGTCGAGATGGACACGCAGATTGGTGCCCGGCTCGTCGAATTCGCGGATCCAGCCGAGGTCGTCGCGCAGGGCCACCTCGACGATGTCGTTGCAGATCTGCCGTTTGCCCGTCACGGTCATGAACCGCGGTGTGCGTGCGACCTTGACCAGTTCGCGCGGGGCCGGGCCTTCGACGGTGATCTCGTCACCGACGGCGACGCCCCCGGTGTCGAGGATCTGCCCGTAGATTCCGCAGTGCAGGTGCCCGCAGGCGGAGTTGAGGAGTCGTGGGACGTTGACGTCGACCTCGGTGGTGGTCGGGTTGACGGTGGTCGCCGGGCAGCGTTCGATCGTCGAGCGGATCGCGAGTCTCACCCCGCCGAGGCGGATGACCTGCCCGATGAGCGCGAACTCCTCGAATGGTTCGAGGCCCTCGACGAGGACGTTCCCGCGGAAGCGCAGAGGGTCGAGGCCGGCGGGGCCGTGCGCAGCAGAATCAGTGAGGCCGAGCGCCGCACGGCCCTCATCGGTGTCGGCGATCGCGGCGACCGTGGCCGGGTTGATGATCGAGATCCCCGACTTCTGCGAGTCGAACATCCCTTGGTCCGCGGCCGCCAGCACCCGCGGGAAGTCACCCTGAGGGGGTATCCGTTCGGACAGGAATTCCGCCGAGGCGGCCCTGCCCTCCCGATCGTCCGTGTCGAAGGTCGTCGACTCTCCGTGCGGATCGGTCAGCGTCACGGTCGCGGCCTCGGGGCCGGCAGCCTCGGCGAGAGAGACCCCGCCCCGCTGGGCGGGATCGGTCGTCGAATCGGACTCGGCCACGTGGGCGAGAGAAGCCCCACCCGGCTGGGCGGGATCGGTCGTCGATTCGGACTCGGCAGCCTCGGCGAGAGAAACAGACACCTGCCATCTCTGCAGGTCGGTGTCGTTCTTCAGCACCGTGAAGGCGGAGTACGAATGCCAGGTGTCGTCGGGGATGTCGAGGCTGCCGTTTGTGAACGCGGCGACGCGGTCACCGCGGATTCCGCGGTCCTTGACGACGCGGGCCGCGGTGAGCTCCTCGGCGGGGAATCCCTTGACCGGGAAGCGGAACAGGCTGGCAACACGCATACCTCCGATTGTAGGAGTCGGCGCGCACGCGGGAGTCATGGTGAGACCAAACGCACAGCCGCCTCGGCGCGGGACTCCCTTGATTCATACCCTATAGGGGTATACGGTGTCATCATGACTGAGTATCATGGATACACCCCGCAGAAGGACGCTCTCGCGCGGAGGATGAAGCGGATCGAAGGTCAGGTCCGCGGCATCGGGAAGATGATCGATGACGACAAGTACTGCATCGACATCCTCACCCAGGTCTCCGCCGCGACAGCCGCGCTGCACGCGGTCTCCATCAACCTCCTCGAAGAGCACATCGCTCACTGCGTGGTCGACGCCGCCTCATCCGGCGACGACGAAGCCGCGCGGAAGAAAATCGAGGAGGCATCAGCCGCCATCGCCCGCCTCATCAAGAGCTGAGCCAGCCGGAGCTGACCTCCCCTGGGACTCAAGCTGACTTGGCTGAGATCGGGCACCTCATCGCTGAATGGAGTACACACAATGACCACCACGACCATCACCGTTTCGGGCATGACCTGCGGACACTGCGAAGCCGCGGTGAAGGAAGAACTCGGCGCGCTGGACGGCGTCACCGACGTCGCCGTCGATCTCAACCCCGGGGGCGAGTCCCCGGTGACGATCACCTCGGCGGCCGAACTCGATGATGCGGCGATCCGTGCCGCTGTCGACGAGGCCGGCTACGAGGTGAAGTGATGCCGCGCGAGGTCGAACTCGACATCACGGGAATGACCTGTGCGTCCTGCTCGGCGCGGATCGAGAAGAAGCTCTCCCGCCTCGGCGGGGTCACCGCGGAGGTCAACCTGCCGCTGGAGACCGCGCACGTGGTCATCGACTCCGATCTCCACGACGACGAGATCACCGCCGCCGTCGCGAAGGCGGGATACGGGGCGACGGTCCGCGGACCGGCCGGGGGCTCGGAAGGTTCCGGGGATTCGGGTGAGTCCGACGGTTCGGATGATTCCGGGCCGGAGATCGTCGACTACGATCCCCGCCACCTGCGTCCGCGCTTCATCGGTTCGCTCATTCTGGCCGTGCCGATCGTCGCGATCTCTATGGTCATGGGATGGCACTTCGCCGGTTGGCAATGGATCGCCGCCATCCTCGCCCTGCCAGTGGTCACGTGGGGCGCCTGGCCGTTCCATACGGCGGCGTTCAAGGCCGCGCGCGGCGGGTCGACGACGATGGACACGCTGGTCAGCGTCGGCATCATCGTCGCCAGCGGCTACTCCTATGTCACGCTCGGCCGCGCACTGGCCGAGGGCTACGGCTGGAACGTACCCGGTCACTATCACGTGTGGTTCGAAGCCGCCGCGGCGATCACGGTGTTCCTGCTCATCGGCAAGCTCACCGAGGATCGCGCGAAGACCCGGGCGACGGCCGCGCTCAAGGCGCTGCTCGATCTCGGCGCGAAATCCGCGACGGTGTTGCGCGCGGCCGGCACTTCTGACTCGCCGGACGGGGACTCGAACGGAGCGGTTCCGGCGGCAAGCGCGGGCAATCCCGGTGCCGAGGCGAGCGCGAGCGGCCCCGGTGCCGAGGCGAGCGCACGCAGTTCCCGCACCGAGGTGGAGGTGCCGATCGACCAGCTCCGCGTCGGGGATGTCTTCCTCGTCCGTCCGGGAGAGAAGATCGCCACCGACGGTGAGGTGCAGAACGGCCATTCGGCCGTCGACGAGTCGATGCTCACCGGCGAATCCGTGCCCGTCGAGGTCGCCCCGGGCGACAGCGTCACCGGTGCCACGATCAACACGTCGGGAGTCCTTGAGGTCAGAGCCTCCCGGGTGGGTGCGGACACGACGCTCGCGGCCATGGCCGACCTCGTCAGCCGCGCCCAGACCGGGAAGCCGGCGGTGCAGCGTCTGGCCGATCGGATCTCGGCCGTGTTCGTGCCGATCGTCTTCGGCATCGCCGTGCTCACGCTGCTGATCTGGGGGCTGACCACCGGCGAGTGGGCGATGGGCCTGCATGCTGCGCTCACGGTCCTCATCATCGCCTGCCCGTGTGCGCTGGGACTGGCGACGCCGACTGCGCTGGCCGTGTCCTCGGGGCGCGGATCCCAGTTGGGCATCCTCGTGTCCGGGCCGGAGGCGCTCGAGTCGACGCGTTCGATCGACACCGTCGTGCTCGACAAGACCGGAACCCTGACCACCGGCGTGATGAGCCTGACCGGTTCCGAACTCTCGGCACGTGACTTCGCGACGCTGGCGCAGCTGGAGTCACGCAGCGAACATCCCATCGCCCGCGCGATCGTCGATGCGGCTGCCGCGGATCTCAGTGCGTCCGCAGATCGCAGTGCGTCCGCGGATCTCGACATTGGAGCGTCGCTCACCGACTTCGAGAACATTCCCGGCGGCGGACTGCGTGCGACGATCGACGGCGCCGAGGTGCTCGCCGGTCGTCCGGACCTGCTGCGTGAGCGCGGCATCACGGTCGACTACGCGGCCGAGTCGGTTCCGCGCGGAGCCACGATCATCGCGCTGGCGATCGACGGCGAGTTCCGGGGGCTGAGCTTCGTCGCCGACGAGGCCAAGCCGTCCGCGGCGGAAGCGATCGCCGAGCTGCATTCGCTCGGACTCGACACCGTGCTGCTGACCGGGGACAACGCCCAAGCCGCCGAGGTGGTCGCCGAGTCGCTCGGCATCGACGAGGTGCGCGCCGATGTCCGCCCCGAAGGCAAGGTGTCCGTGATCGCCGAACTCCAGCAGCGGGGTCGGGCCGTGGCGATGGTCGGCGACGGCATCAATGATGCCGCGGCCCTGGCCGGAGCCGACCTCGGCATCGCGATGGGTTCGGGCACGGATGCGGCGATGGCGGCCTCGGACATCACGATGGTGAAGTCTGATCCACGGCAGATCCCGCAGGCGATTCGGCTCTCGCGCAGAACGCTCGGGCTCATCAAGGGCAATCTGTTCTGGGCCTTCGCCTACAACACGGCTGCGATTCCGCTCGCGGCCTTCGGCCTGCTCAATCCGATGATCGCCGGGGCCGCGATGGCGTTCTCATCGGTGTTCGTCATCCTCAACAGCCTCCGCCTCCTCCGGTTCCGCTGAGGTCGCTGATGGCAGACGCAGGCCCGGGCCGGGCCGAGTAAGCCTGGACCGGGCAGCGCCGGGCCGGCCGGACTGAGCCGGTTGAGCCGAGCCGGACTGAGCCGGGAATGCACGGACTCAGGACGGACCCACCGTCCACTCGGATAAGAATTTCGAGGGAAGGGAATGTTGGATTTCGCTACCGAAACCGACATTCCCTTCCCTCGAAAATCACGTGGATGGGACGGCCCGGGGAACGGAGACGCCTGGTGGAACCGGGCCCGAGGAGCGGTCGCGCGCCTGGGAGGACCCGGGTGTGGGAGGGTGCGGGCTTTACCGCAGGACCGGGAAGGACTGGTCCTTGTTCTGCGTGTCCTTGCGCATCACCCAGTTGAGGAAGCTCGCGAAGGCTGACACGATGACGAAGGCCGCGCCCGCGTAGATGAAGGCGTTGCCGAAGGCGCGTCCGTCCTGCCATGCGCGGGTCACGATGAGCGCGAGGATGAGGGTCACGATTGCGCAGACGACGCCGACCTTGATCGCGTCCTTGTACGACACGGTGCTCGTGGGCTTGCCGCCTGAGGACTTCTTCTTCGGGGTGTTCGTTGGCGCCATGCCTCCATCCTACCGATCCCACCTGAGAACAGTCCCATTCCGTGGCCGAGATCATCGCCGCCACCCGGTCCATCCCCGCCCCTCCACGTCCGCCGAGGCGGCCCGGACGAGTCGTCGACCCCGCCCCAGCAACTTCGCCGAGGCGGCCCACCCCGAACCGATCCGGAACGCGTCCCCGTCTCGCCGCTCCTTCTTCCGACCGCCGCCCCGCCACACCCTCGGCCATCCCCGACCTGGCGCCCTCGCCGAGGTGGCACCAAGTCGCCTTGAGACTCGCGAACACCGCCCGACCGCAGGTCATACCGGTGCGATCCGACTCGCCTGCACAGCTCATCGGGTGGACTACTCGCCCCGAACAGGCAAAAATGAGTGTGTGTCCATCCCCTCTCGACACGCCTCCGGGGAGGCGTTGCGCCCAATTCTCACCGGCCAGGCCCCGCCTGGTCGCGAACAGCGCGCCGGCACCGCCCACCCCACTATCGTCACCACCCGACCCAGCGTCACCACTGCTCACTCCCGCATCCGCAACCCCCGCGCCGCCACTCACCCGCCCGCCGCGCTGCGGACCTTCGCGACCGTCCTGCTCATCGCCGTCATGGTCTTCACCGTCACGGCCTGCGGACCCGACCGCGGTCTCAAGGTCTCCCCCGAAGCCCACCCCTCGCCGTCTCTCTTCGCACCCGACAAGAAGAACTCCGGCCCGCCGGACGCACCGTTCTCCCTCAAGGAGATCCGCGAACTCATCGTCGACTCCTCGGGAGTCGCGGTGGCCGGGAGCGCCCCTGAGACGGCGAAGGTCGTCGATGACTGTGACAAGTGCCTGAAATTCTCCACCCCGTTCCTCAACGGCAAGAAGAAGTTCCAGCTCGTCACGGTGGCCAATCCGAAGCAGATGGACGAGACCATCGCCGGTGCAGTGATCAGCAAGCACGACGGAGAGCCTCGCCTCGAACTCATCGCCACAGGCAACCAGCTCACGCTCAGCCCCGGCAAGAGGGGCACAGTGGTCGTGCAGGAGGCGATGTTCGCCGATGGGGACGATGCCTGCTGCCCGTCGGGGTGGTCGGTGCAGGTCTTTCGCCTGCATGACGGTAGGTTTGAACCGGGTCAACGCCTCACGCGGCTTAATGGAGAAACGTAATGCATATTGTTCTGGTTGAAGATGACGAGGTCATCCGCGAAACGACCCAGATCGGGCTCGAACGCTTCGATTACACGGTCTCGGCATTCGCCGACGGCCGCGAGGGGTACGAATTCGTCTCCGCCAACGGCGCCGACGTCCTCCTCCTCGACCTCATGCTGCCGACGATGAACGGCGCCTCCATCTGCCGTGCCGTGCGCGAACGCTCGACGATCCCGATCATCATCATCTCCGCCCGCTCCGACGCCATCGACATCGTCCAGGCTCTCGAGGCCGGGGCCGACGACTACCTGACCAAACCCTTCGACATGCAGGTGCTCAACGCCCGTATCCGCGCCGTCGTCCGCCGCTTCATCACCACCGGCACCGACAAGCTCGGCTACTCCCCCGCCCCCGAGGCGGCCGATGAGCACGAGACCGTGATCGGCCCCGGCGGCATGGTCACCGGTGACGGCATCCCCGAGGTCCTCGGTGCCAGCCCCGGGATGGACACGAGGGACCGACTGCGAGCGCAGCTCGAATCCGATGACACCTACCTCGGCGCGGGTGGGAAATTCACCACCGGCCCAGAGGCCGACGAGGAGGAGGCCATCGGCGGTGATGCCGGCGTTCCTCCGCGTCCGAACGGGGCCCCGTCCGTGCAGCCGGGAGCTGTGCAGCCCGGGTCCGCCGACGACGGACTCGGTCCGTTCCGCACCCGGCTGGGCTCACTCGTCCTCGACACCGGGCGTCTGACCGTCGAGATCGACGGCGAAGAGGTTCACCTCACTCCGACCGAGCTGCGTGTCCTCCTGCTCCTGACCGAACAGCCCGAACACGTGTACTCCCGTGAGAAGATCGCATTCACGGTCTGGGGATACGAATGGGCCGGTGACTCCCGCGTCGTCGACGTCCACATCCAGCGCCTGCGGAAGAAGATCGGGGCGAGCATGATCGAGACCGTGCGCGGATTCGGATACCGCTTCGCAGGCTGATCGCATGTCGCTGCGTTGGAAGATCTCACTCCTCATCGTCGCCTCGGTGATCATCGCCGTCCTCTCGTGCTCGATCGTGCTCCGCCAGTCCGCGGCCCGGGCCGAGGACGATCGGATGCGCTCGACGGTGACCGAACAGCTGACGAACGCGACCAACATCTTCTCCGAAACCGGCGTGCTCACTCTCAACGCCCGCATCGACGACCCGCAGCTGCCCAAGGATGCGCGTGCTTCGGCGCTCAAGGGCCAGTCCGTGACGATCCGGTCCAAGGTCGACGGCGAGGAGATCGTGTGGGCTGCCGCTCCCATCGAGGTCGGCAAGTACACCCAGGTGATCTCCGTGCGGGCCTCGACGAAGGACAGTCAGGAGCTCATCGGCCGCATCGACCAGGCGCTGCTGGTGGGCATGATCGGTTCGGCGCTCGTCGTCGGCGGCGTCGGCTCGATCGTCGCCGGGCGCATCTCCCGGCGGCTGACCCTGGGCGCGCAGGCCGCCCGCAAGATCGCCGGCGGTGACACGTCGACGCGCATCGCCGACGTCATCGACGAATCCGACCAAGAGGTCTGGGCGTTCGCCACCGCGGTGGACACGGCCGTGGCCAGGCTGACCGAGCGCATCGACTCCGAGCAGCGCTTCACCGCCGACCTCGCCCACGAGATGCGCACCCCGCTGACCGGCCTGGTCAACGCGGCGAATCTGCTCGAAGAGGACTCCCGCCCGGCCGAACTCGTCAAGGACCGCGTCCAGCGCATGCAGATCCTCGTTGAGGACCTCCTCGAGGTCTCCCGCCTCGACGCGGGACGGGCCAACCCCGAGTTCACCCGCGTCGACGTCGACCAGGCGATCCGGTCGCTGCTGGGCACGATGGAGGCCTCCGGTGCCCTGGCCGGGCACACGATCGACACGCACATGGCGGCCCTCAACTCGACCCTGGTCACCGATGTCCGCCGCTTCGAACGCATCATCTCGAACCTGCTCGTCAACGCCATCAAGCACGGCGGCGACCCGATCCGCCTGGAGACGAGCACCCGCAGCATCATCGTCACCGACTCCGGCTCCGGCTACCCGCCCGACATCGTCAACACCGGACCGACCCGCTTCGTCTCCGCCGGCGGAGGAGGCATGGGCCTCGGCCTCGTCATCGCCCAGGGCCAGGCCCGCCTGCTCGGCATCACGCTGGTCTTCAGCAATGATCCCGTCACCGGCGGCGCCCGCACCGAGGCGATCTTCCCCGACGAAGACGCCCAGGATCGCGCCCTCACGCAGTACATGGAGAGCAAAACAGAATAACCTCGCCGAGGTGGCCCTCCCCGCCTCGACGTGTGTCTCATCACTTAAATATGACAGTTTGTAAATATGACCGTTACAATTTTGTGATGTTGTGTTGAAGCAGTCGGGACGTCCGGCAGCCTCGACGAGTCAGCGGCACACACGGAGAGTTATGTCAGAGTCATCCTCGAACGCGGAAGCACCAGTGCGTCGACGGGATCTGCACAGGCGACGGTCCTCGTCCCTGTTCTCACGCCATCGCACTTCGGACCGCAGCGGTGCGACGCCGGTCGCCCCCGCAACTGCGCCCTCCACTGACACCGAACGCGACATCTCTTCTCCCGCCGCCGCTCCCGAAGCGCCGGCTGCCGCTCCCTTCTCCCCGCGCCGCGCCGCAATGGCCGCCGAGGCTCGCGCGGAAACACCCTCGCCGCGACGTACCGCCATGGCCAAGGAGGCCGCCGAGCCGCGGTCGTCCTCGACTTTCGGATCCCTCGGCACCGCAGGTTCCCGCAAGGTCCGCGCCGGCGATGCCGGAGCCCGCGGATCCGACGGTGTCCTCCTCAAGTCCGTGCGCAAGCAGAGGCTGCGCACTGTATCGACACTGGCCGCCGTCTCCGTGGCCGGAGCCGCAACCGCGGCGACGGTGCTCATCAACAACCTCGGCGGTGGGGCCGAAGTCAAGACCGACCCCACGGCCGCCGGCGAATCCGCAGCCATCAGCCCGGAGAAGGTCGACGCTCAGGTCGACGACTCGAAGGGCAAGTCCTCGATCGAGATCGGCGCGCCGAGCGCGAAGCAGAAGAACGTCGAGGCGGCCAGCCGTGCGATCAAGAAGAGCGCGCTGCCCGGCTGCGACGAGAAGCAGGACTTCGACAAGTCCGTCGGCAACGGCGAACTGCCCGACGAATGGCTCTGCGATCTGGGCAAGGAAGACCACCAGCTCCGCGCGGACGCTGCTGTCTCCTTCGCGAAGATGAACGCCGCCTACAAGAAGGACACCGGCAAGGAGTTCGAGATCACCGACTCCTACCGTGACCTGGACGGTCAGCTCTCCGTCGCAGGCCGCAAACCGGGACTGGCCGCCAAGCCGGGAACCTCGTTGCACGGCTGGGGCATCGCCCTCGACCTCGGCGGCGGAGTCGCATCGAAGACCGGAGCCTGGAGCTGGCTGGTCGAACACGGTGACGAATACGGGTGGGAGAATCCAGACTGGGCGAAGTCCTCCAAGTACGAGCCGTGGCACTGGGAGTACACGCCGGCCCGGAAGTCGATCAAGGGCAACTGAGCCGCGCCGTCCTGATCCCGGGTCCGAGCACGGGCTCCATGCCGAAGCGAGCACGGGATCCAGATCCCCTGTCTCACACCGCTGATCTCAGCGCGGACCGGCCTCGCCTCTCTGGCTGCTGATCTCAGCGACGATTCGCACGATCGTCACCCGTCGTCATCATCGACGCAGTGCGCGACCGTAACGCCGACGATAGACCACCTGAGCAAGCCGGACGAAGGGTTCGCCCAAACGCCAGATGCCTGCACCCGCGCGTGAGACAGACCGCAGAACGAGGAACACCCGATCGTCGCGCGTGCGGATGAGAATGAACGACTCCTCGCCGGTGATCGGATGCCCGGGCTTCGTGCCGTAGGTGAAGCCACGCCGGTCCTCGGTCTCGATGACGTCGATGACGCGGGAGGGTTCGGGCAGCCGAAAGGGGCCGAGCCTGACTCGGATCGTCGGCTCCTGTCCCGCCTCGACTCGCGGTGGCCTCTGCCCGTCGGCCCCATCGCCCGCACCGAGCGCGATCTCGAAGCCGCTGCGGGTCTTGACCTCCCAATGGAGGAGCTCCTCGGCGCAGCGCTCGAAGGTCTCCTTCCCGCGTCCGACGAAGTACGCGGATTCGAAGTGCCGGTAGCCGTCGGGACGCTCCAGCCACCTCGGCGAGAGGGGATCGGTGAGCGTATCGGGACGGTCGTACTCGGGTTCGGCCATTCCTCCAACCTATCCTGACCCGCGACCAGCCCACAGTCTCGACAGCCCAGCGACCGGCTCCGACGCACAGCCTCGGCTGCCTCCGCGGTCGCCTCACAGCCTCGGCGGCCCCTGCAATCGACTCACAGTCTCAACTGTCCCCACGGTCGACTCACAGTCCGGACGACCCGGTGGCACTGAACGCTCGGCCACGTATGATGCTGGGGAGGACGCTTTTCAATCGATTGTCCGCTCAGTCAAGGAGGACCCTCATGCGCACCATCAACGGCATCGACGAGATCGAATCGCTCATCGGTCAGGAACTCGGCACTTCCGAGTGGACGACGATGGACCAGGATGCCATCAACACCTTCGCCGACGTCACCGACGACCACCAGTGGATCCACGTCGACGAGGCCCGCGCGGCCGAGGGCCCCTATGGAGCGACGATCGTCCACGGATTCTTCACCCTAGCTCTCGTCCCGAAGTTCTCGTCCGAGATCTTCACGATCGAAGGCGTGTCCATCCGCGTCAACTACGGGCTGAACAAGGTCCGCTTCCTTCAGCCCGTCGTCGTCGGCTCACGCCTGCGCGGCCGGGTCGAGGTCAACGAGGTCAGCCGCGGTGACAAGGGCACCCAGGTCGTCCTCAAGCACACGATCGAGATCGAGGGCCAGGAGCGCCCCGCCTGCATCGCCGAGGTGGTCACCCTCCTCGTCGAGTGAGACTTACGACGCGGGGTGGACCGGCGCCGCCCCGCACTCTCCGCGCACCACGGCGGCACCGCGCGCCCTCGGCAGAAGCCTTCCTCTCACGTTGAGCCGCACGCCTGCAGGGCCGGAGCGCCCGCCCGCACGATAAGTGGGTTCAGATTGCCATTTTCCGGCTCTATTTGGACAATCTGAACCCACTTATCTCTCGCTGACCGACGCAGCGGCTGAACCGTGCGCCAGCCGACCGGTACAGCGGCCGGGTCGCGTGATCAGATGATTCCCCCAGCGCGCAGATGGTGCGCGATCAAGCGACAAACCTCCATCATGTCAGAGCTCTTCGAAACTCGGATGACCGTCCACCCTTCTGCCTGAAGAGCGGAGATACGGCGATTGTCCTCAGCGAACTGGGCGGGCGAGCTCCTGTGGTGATCGCCCTCGTACTCGATGGCGAGCCTGATCGGCGGATAGCCCATATCCGGGTGAAGATGCACGCCGATGAGCGAGCACATGACCGTCGGATGGACCACGGGCTCAGGCAGTCCAGCGTCGATGAGCTGCAGTCGCAGCTTCGTCTCCGGCGGCGAATCCACATCGTCTCGGACCAAGTCGAGTGCACGCTCAGCCGTGAGACGTCCTTTCACTCGGCAGCGGGAAGCAAGTTCAGCGCGAATCTCGTCGATGGTTGTCAGTGGCCCACCATGCCATCGGCCGACGGCAGCATCTCCGAGCTCCACGAGCTGCCCCACCGTCAGTACTCGAGCGAGTTCGACGAACAGCTGCGCCGCTGTGATGAGTGGCAGACCGAAGAAGTTCTCCGACTGCAGCCATTCGTAGCGATGGAAGACAACATTCTTCCGATGCTTGAACAGGTTCTTGTCCTCGCGGGCCACATGCATCCGCGCGTCGGCGTTCCACGGCACCGGTAAGCCGTACAACCGTGCCGCAGTGACATTGCAAGCGACGATATCCGGGTCGACGCAGACCAGACCCGACAGCTTCACTCGTTCTTCGATCCACTCGGTATCCGCCCAAGTCGGAGCGACGACCCGAGTCGTGGGAACGGTTTCGACCCACACGCCGTAATCGAGCTGCTTATACTTCCGCTCATCTTCCAGTGCGCGGCGCGTGATTCCCCGCGATACGCCGTCCGCCCGTGTGAACGGAACCGCCGCGGTCATGAGCTGGCGCGGCTTCTCCATCCAGGATCGGACCCGCAGCGTCCGCGGTTTCAGGGCGTCGCGCGGTGACGGGGGTGCCGTCGATACGCCAGCCGAGTTGGCCCGAAGGTCAGCCCGCTTGTCGTGCTGTGGGTTCGCCCGCGGGCTCATCCGCGAGCTGGTCTTCGGCCCGGACCCTGAGTTGGGCTTCTCACCGCTGTGCCGGTCGGCCCTCTGGGCAGCTTCGAGTGGCTGAGAAACCGGCGCCTGATTCTCCATGCGCTGAGACTGCCTCACCATAAAGGAAGAAAGCCAGAGGCGAATACCTGCCTGTGGACAGAGCTGCGTTATCCACAGGTGAAGTATGTACGAGTCGCTGATCGCTCCCCGCGCCCGTGGACGGAGGAACAAGCTGGAGATAAGTGGGTTCAGAATGCACATTTCTGCGTCGAAAATGGCAATCTGAACCCACTTATCTCGCTGACGAGACGACGGGCAGCGCATGAAACAGCGGCAGGTGGCTCAGGGAGCGACTCGGCCGTCGCTCGCGCCGGGCAGGCCCCGCGGCCGCGCTTCGCCCCACGCACCGCGGGACGCAAGCGGTGCGGGTGGGACACCCGACGCGCCGGCCGCGCGAACGAGCTTCAGGCGGGACGGTGCTCGTCGAGGAGCTGGGCTGCGCGGATGTAGCCGAGGTGCGAGTAGGCCTGCGGGTGGTTGCCCAGGTGCGTCTCGGCGACGGGGTCGTACTCCTCCGACAGCAGACCGGTCGGCCCGAGCAGGTTGTCGACCTGCCGGAACAGGTCCCACGCGTCGTCGATGCGCCCGACCTTGATGAAGGCTTCGATGAGCCAGGTCGTGCAGATGTGGAATCCGCCCTCGAGGCCGGGCAACCCGTCGTCGTAGCGGTACCGGAATACCGTGGGGCCGACCCGCAGCTCCCGTTCGACCGCATCGACGGTGGCCACGAACCGCGGATCATCGGCGGCGACGAGCCCCGAGAGCCCGACGAACAGCGCCGCCGAGTCGAGGTCCTTCTCCCCGTAGGCGACGGTGAAGGCTCCGACCTCCTCGTCGTAGCCGTACGTGAGGACGTCCTGGGCGATCTCCTCGCGCAGCTGCCGCCACGCCCCGGGCGGCTCCCGGTCGAACCGTTCGGCGATCCGCAGCGCCCGATCGACCGTCACCCAGCACATCACCCGCGTGTACACGTTGTGCTTCGGCGGACGCCGGGCCTCCCAGATCCCGTGATCGGCCTCGAACCACCGTTTGCCGACGGCCTCGACCATCTGACACGTCAGTGTCCAATAATCATCGGGAAGCTCGCCGAGGTGGCCGCTGAGTTCGTCGAGCAGCTCCGTGACCGGGCCGAACACGTCCAACTGGACCTGGTGTTCGGCGGCGTTGCCGACCCGCACCGGACGGGATCCGGCGTATCCGGGCAGGTCCGCCAGCACCGCCTCGGTGGTCAGGGCGGAACCGTCGACGGCGTAGAGCGGGTGGAGCTGTTCGGGTGAGACCGTACGGGAAAGGATCCTGCTCAGCCAGGACAGGAATCCTTCGGCCTCCCCGGTCGAACCGAGCGCGAGCAGGGCGCGCACGGTCATCGAACCGTCGCGCAGCCACGTGTACCGGTAGTCCCAGTTGCGCACGCCGCCGATGCCCTCGGGCAGGGAGGTCGTGGGGGCGGCGAGGACTCCGCCGGTGGGTTCGTGGCACAGGGCGCGCAGGGTGATCGCCGAGCGGATGACCTCTTCGCGGTGGTGGCCGGGCAGATGAAGCGACTCGACCCAGTTCGTCCAGAAGTTCAGGGCGCGGTCGCGCACATGGTGTTCGCCGCCGGTGGCCATGTAGCCGGCATCGCCGGTGCCTGTGCCGCACGCGAGTACGAGCACGACCCGGCTGCCGGGCTGCTCGGAGGGAACGACGGTCGCCTCGGCGGTGTGGGAGTCTCCGGTCTCGACGAGTTCGAAGTCCAGGCCCGGGGCGTGGAGTTCGATCGGCTCGGAGGTGCCGAGCACGGACACTCCGTCGGCGCTGCGGACCATGCGGGTGGGCACGGTCGCATAGTCGAGGCGCGGGGAGAAGCGGATCCGGGTGGGAGCATCGCCGGTGAGGACGCGCACGACGATCGTGTCATCGCTGTGCCCGTCGACCGGGGCGAGGTAGTCGACACAGCTCAGCCCCGCCCACCGGGTCTCCAGCAGCGTCGAGTTCCCGAGGTAGCGCTGCGTCATCGGGGCCGCTCCCGAGGCGGGTGCGACGGCGAAGAATCCGGCCGCCTCGGTGCCGAGGATCTCGGAGAACATCGATGCCGAGTGCGGCAGCGGGTGCGGCATCCAGCAGATGCTGCCCGCGGGGTCGACGAGCGCGGTCGACTGCCCGTTGCCGAGCAGGCTGTGCCGCTGGATCGGGGTGGCCCGGCGGCCGAAGAGCCAGGATTTGCGCAGCTCGAACAGGGCCCCGAGGACGACGGAGACCTCGTCCGGCGAGCGCAGCCGGAAGTCGGCGTGCGTGATCTCGGGGCCGTCGCCGACCTTGAGTCCGAGGTCGGCGTCGCCGAGGGTCTCGAGGGCGAATTCGTCAGCGGTGTCATCGCCGATGAACACCACGGACTCGGCTCCGGTGCGCTCCCGCAGCCGGGTCAGCGCATCGGCCTTCGACGAAGGCACCACGGACAGGTCGATGACCTGCTTGCCGCGGGTCGGGTGGATCGGATGGGCGGCCGCGAGCGTCTCGACCGCTGCCTCGATGCGGTTCCGCTCCGCCTCGGCGAGGCCGCGCAGATGGACGGCGGCCCCGGTCGTCTTGTGCTCGATGACCTCGCGAGGCAGGGAGCGGGTGAGGTCGGCGCGGAAGTCGGCCAGCGTCGCCCGCTGCCCTTCGTCGAGACTGTCGACGGTGAACGTGTCCGTCTCCCCTCCGTGCGATCCGAAGAGGTGGACCTCCCGGGGCAGTCGCGACATGGCCGCGAGGTCGCGGAGGCTGCGACCGGAGATCACCCCCGCCGAGGTGGTCGGCAGGAGGGCGAGCGCGCGCAGTGAGTCGGCCGAGCTCTCCAGTGGGAACGCCTGGCTGGGGATGTCGACGATCGGGGCGATGGTGCCGTCGTAGTCGGTGGCGACGAGGAGGGACGGAGCGCGGGAGAGTTCGAAGAGACGCCGGAACAGAAGGGGGTCGAGTGCACGGCTGGCCTCTGCGAGGTCGCCGAGGAGTTCGGACGACCTCACCGAGGCGGCGATGGTGGCCAGTCGGGATTCGGTTGCGCTCTCGTGCTCGACAGTGCTCATGTCACCTCGGATGTCTCGGTCGGCTCGGTGCCGTTGGGCGTCGGGGCGGTGTTCCCGTGCTGCCGGTCAGGAGAGGTCCTGCCGATCAGGGCTCATTCTTCGTGGCGGTCTCGTCGGGGGTTTCGTCGTCTGACGTCTCGATGTCGGAGGGGTCGGAATCAGCGGCGGGAGTCTCGTCGCCGGCGGGAGCCTCGTCGTCGGAGGGGCCGGCGGCTGACCCCGAGGAGGTGGCCGTGGGGTCGGCGGCTGTGGTGTCGGAAGTTTTGGTATCGGCGGTCTCAGCGACCGGGGTATCGGCGATATCGGATTCGTCGTCGACCCGCGCCGAGGCGGGGGCGGACTTGGCATCGTCGCTGGCGGAGGTGGATGCGGTCGCCTCGGTGGGGGTATCGATCTGCTCGGGACGGTCGGCCAGGTCAGAACGGCCTGTGCGGCGGGCGAGCTGCCGGGCCTTGCTCAGGCGGGAGTAGCCGCCGATGATGAAGATCACGCCGGCGATGAGGGTGGCGGCGCCGGTGAAGCCGAGGATCGACAGCGCCTCCATACCGTCGCCGAAGATGAGGATGACGCCGAGCAGCACGTGGACCCCGGCGGCGATGAGGAAGTCGGAGGCCATCGGCTGGCTGCGCAGCTGTCGGTAGCTCCAGAACTCGAGCGCACCGTGGAGGAGGGCCCAGATGCTCAGGGCCGCGCGCAGTTCGGCGGGCTGGTCGGCGAGGAAGAGGAAGACGATGGCCGGGACGGTGATGACGGCCTGCCCGTAGATCGCGGTGCGCATGGTCAGCGGTGCGCGCACGGCCTCGAACACGAGGACCAGGGCGAAGAGGATGAGGTAGGCGATGGCGAGATGGTCGACGACGTCGGTCGGCAGTCTCAGCTGTGCGGGATTCGTGGCATCGCGGGGCCAGAAGACGGTGACGATGCCGAAGACGACGCCGAGGATGCCGCGGACGATCATCGGGGCGCCGAACCGCTTCGCCGCGGCGACGGCCTCGGGGGAGGCCTCGGAACGCTGGGGCGTGGATTCGGTGCGCGGTTCTTCGGTACTCATCACGGCACCAGTCTAAGTCTCCCGGCCGGGTCTGTCCGATCAGCCCTCTCTCAGCCCCATGAACCGTATTTACGTAATTACGTAATATATGTATGATTGTGGCATGGAACCGACATCGTCATCCGAGCAGGGCGACCACGAGGACAGCCACACCGACGTCGCCGACCGCCTCGCCGAGCTCGAACGCCGAGTCGCCGAACTCGAGGCCGACGCGACCGGCACGGCTGACGCGACCGGCACCTCAACAGGGGCCGCTTCGGCCTCGAGCGGGTCCGGACGCGTTGACGGCTCGGCCGGCGATGCGGCTCATGCCGCGAACCGAACGACCGACGCCAACCACGCGCTTGCCGGCGACACGACCGGCAGCACTGCCCTCCCCGGCGACGCGGACACGTTCTGGGCGCTGCACGGACTGGTGAACCACCTCGGCGACGGGGTGACCTACGCCGGGCACACGACTCCCCCGGGCGCCGAGAGCCCCGTCTCCTGGCAGATGGGAATGTCGAGTGAGGGACTCCACGACATCGATTTCGCCGAGGCGGCCGGCCCCCTGGCCGCGCTCGGACATCCCGTCCGCCTGCAGCTGCTCCAGTCGATCTACGAGGGAACGACCACCGTGGCCGAGCTCGGGAAGGACGAGCGCTTCGGCACGACCGGACAGATCTATCACCATGTCCACGCCCTGGCCTCGGCCGGCTGGCTCGAAAACGCCCGCCGCGGACACTGGCGGGTGCCTGCCCAGCGGATCATCCCGCTGCTCACGCTCGTGCTCATCGGCACGCACTGACCCGACGCACCGCTTCTCGGCCCGGCGACTTCGAATCCCCTGCCCGCCACATCCAACGCATGCCCACGTCGAACCCGTACACCACCCCACAACTGACAGCGCCACCTCGACCGGCACACTTCCGGCCCCTCACCAGCAGGAGGAACGATGCCCACCATCGATTCACCGAGCACATCCACGACGACCGGGGCGCCGCCTCGGCGCCGGATCGCCGCGATCATCGCAGCCGCACTGACCGCGGTCGTCCTCGCCGCGATCACCCCGTGGCCGCGCGGATTCCAAGGCGCGCCCACCGGTGACGCCGCGCTCATGTCCGAACTCGAAGGGGCGCTGGGCAGCAAGCACTGGCAGCACGTGGCCGCGGCCCACATCGACGGCGACGAGGTCACCTTCGCCGGCACCGGAGCGAACGAGCACACGGAGTTCGAGATCGGCTCGATCACGAAGACCTTCACCGCGGCCCTCTTCGCCGATGCGATCGACCGCGGAGAGATCGATGCGGACACCCGCCTCGGCGAGGTGTGGCCGCGGCTCGATGGGAAGGTCGCCGAGGTGACCCTCGAGTCCATCGCCATGCAGCGTTCCGGTCTGCCCTCGCAGGTGCCCGCCGCGAGTTTCGGCGACGGTGTGGCGACCACCCTCGCGAACTACCTTCACACGGACCCTTATCGCGGGGACGCCGCGGACGTCGTGGCCGGTCTGGGCTCGGTCGAGGTCGGCAAGGCCGAGCCCGAGTACTCGAACTTCGGTTTCGCCGTCCTCGGGCAGGCCATCGCCGAGGTGACCGGGAAGGACTATGCCGACCTCGTCGCCGAACGCCTCACCGAGCCCCTGGGGATGGAGGAGACGTTCGTCCCGAACTCCGCCGAGGGGCTGTCCCACGGGTACACGGCCTCGGGCCTGCCGGCCGCGCCGTGGACGATGAGCGGTTCCGCATCGGCCGGGGCGATCCGCTCGACCACCCATGACATGGCGATCTGGCTGCGCGCCGTGCGCGATGGCAGTGCTCCCGGCGCCGAGGCGGCCGAACCGAGGAAGGATTTCGACGATTCCGACCGCATCGGCTGGGCATGGTTCACGACGGAGAACCGAAGCCCGAACCTCACCTGGCACAACGGCGGCACGGGAGGGTACCGGTCCTTCCTCGGCTTCGACGCTGAATCCGGACGCGGCATCGTCGTCCTGAACGATTCCGCGAACGATGTCGACGTCGCCGCATCGATCATCTCGAAGAAGGGAGCCTGATCATGAACCCCGAACTCATCTCGGCGGTCGTCGGTGCGGCCATCGTGGCATGGGGAGCATTCGTCGCGCTCCGGGCTCACCGCTCGGAGACCCGCCTCGGCGTGCTCTCCGGGATGGCGACGGCGACGATGTTCGTGCTGCTCATCCGCCTCATCACGCCCTTCGGCGGTTGGGCCGACTGGTTCGTGTGGATATGGCTGGCCGGCATGCTCGCAATCGTCGTCGCGGTCTTCCGGGCTGCGCTCGTGTGGCCGGATCTGCCGTGGGGGGCCGCGGACGAGAAGGCCCGCAGGACCGAGGCGACCGGATTCGGATTCTCCGCCCTGCTGGCCCTCCTCATCGCCGGCGCACTCGTCGTGCCCGGCCTGTTCCTCTGACGAGCCGGGTGGCTGGGTGGCTCAGCCGCCCTTGACGGTGAGGGTGCCGTCCTTCTCGGAGACCTCGTAGCTCTGCAGCGGCTCCTCGGCCGGTCCGTTGATCACTTCTCCGGTGGAGGCCGAGAACTCCGAGGCATGGCAGGGGCAGATGATGGCCTCGGCGGTGACCTGCTTGACCTGGCATCCCTGGTGCGTGCACACCGAGGTGAAGGCGTAGAACTCGCCCTTCTTCGGCTGGGTCACGACATAAGCCTCGTCGATGACCGTGCCCGATCCGACCGGGACGTCGGAGGCGGCCACCGTCGCATCCTGCGCCGGCGTCGATCCCTGGTCCTGCGATCCGCCGTCATCCGATGAGCACGCCGAGGTGACCGCCACCGAGGAGCCGATGACCGCCGCAGTTCCGGCCACGCCCGCCGTGCGGATCACGCGGCGTCGGCTCGGGTTCGCGCGCGGGGTCGGGTGCGTGGTGGCATTCTGGTCTGCGGTGGCCGGCTGGTCTGCGGTGGCCGGCCGGTCTGCAGGTGCGGTCTGGTGCGCGGGGCCGGGCTGGTCTGCGGTGATGGGGCTGTGCGTGCTCGTGTTCATCGGGTCCTGCTCCCTCTCGCGAATGCATGCCGACACCACGGCATGAACGTCCTCGTTCCAGCGTACAATCGCTCACGGTTCGATGCTCGCGCATCGCCCCAGGACTCACCTGGGCGAATTCGCGGAAACGAAACAGCGCGGATACCTCTGAGCAGGGGAACCTGCGAGGGAATTCGCGGGGAAGCGATCGGGAATCCGGTCGACGGAAACGGTCGGCCACCTCGGCGAGAGGTCGGCCACCTCGGCGAGCATGCAGACCCACGAGACGGAAGGCGGTGCGGCAGTGCCCGATGAAACGATGTCGACGAACGGGTGGGGCTCGGCCCCGCGCGCCGCGTCCGGATGGGGGCTGGCCGCCTCGGCGTATGTCTTCGCCGTCGTCATGATGGGCACGACCCTGCCCACTCCGCTCTACCCGCAGTACGAGGTCGAATTCGGCTTCGGCAACGCGCAGACGACCGTGCTGTTCGCGATCTACGCGGCCGGGGTCATCGCCTCCCTCGTCCTCTTCGGACGGTTCTCCGAGGCCATCGGCCGGCGTCCCCTGCTCGCGGCCGGGGTGGTCCTGTCGATCGCCTCGGCGGTGCTGTTCATGATCGGCAGCCACCTCGGGCTGCTCTACACGGGCCGCGTCCTCTCGGGACTGGCCGCGGGGATCTTCACGGCCACGGGCACGGTCACGGTGCTGGAGAACGCTCCGTCCGGGCGTCACCGGCTCGCGGCGTCGCTGGCCACGGCGGCGAACATGGGCGGTCTGGGACTCGGGATCCTCATGGCGGGACTGCTCGCGCGCTTCGCCCCCGGCCCCCTGTTCACTCCGTTCCTCGTCAACGCGATCACGCTCGTCATCGCCGGGCTCGCCCTGTTCATCGTCCGCGACCGGGTCCAGCCGAATCCGGCGGCCCTGCGCCTGCAGCTGCCCGGCATCCCCGCGGAGTCCAGGCGCATCTTCCTCGCCGCCTGCCCCGGCGCGATCGCGGGTTTCACGCTGTGCGGGCTCTACTCGGCGATCGCCCCGAACTTCATGGGTCAGACCCTGCACGTCTCCTCCCCCGCGGTCACCGGCACGGTCGTCTTCCTCCTCTTCGGCGCCTCGGCGACGGCTCAGCTGATCTTCCGCGACCTCGCCGACCGGACGCTGATCATGCTCGGATCGACGACGATGATCATCAGCATGGCCGCCCTCGTCATCGCCCTCGAAACCGGCTCGCTCATCCTGCTCATCGTCTCCTCGCTGCTGGCCGGAATGGGACAGGGACTCGTGTTCATGACGGGCATGCGGGCGATCACGACCGCGACCCAGCCCGAACGACGCACCGAGGCGACCACCTCGTATTTCATCGTCGCCTACCTCGCCATGTCGCTGCCGGCCGTCGGGGCCGGACTGCTCGCCTCGGGGATCGGACTGGCGGGATCGACCACGGTCTTCGCCGCAGCCGTGGCCTGCGTGTGCGTGGTCGGACTGTTGGCCTCCGGGCGGTTCGCTGCGAAGTGAGGGGCGGGCGAGGCGCGGCTTCGGCACGACCGCGGGTCCGACGTCGGTACGGCCCAGGCGCGGCGTCAGGGTCGTGAACTAGGGTGGAGGACATGACCTCCTCCGCCACGACCTCGCCGCTCGATGTCCTCCACGATGTCTTCGGCTATGAGGAGTTCCGGGGACAGCAGGGTGCCATCGTCGACCAGGTCGTCGGCGGCGGCGACGCGGTCGTGCTCATGCCCACCGGCGGCGGCAAGTCACTGTGCTATCAGATCCCTGCCCTGGTCAGACCCGGCACGGGCATCGTCATCTCCCCTCTCATCGCACTCATGGCCGATCAGGTCGCGGCGCTGGAGAACCTCGGCGTGCGCGCCGCCTACCTCAACTCCTCCCTCGACTTCGACGAGGCCGACCGGGTCGAAGCGCAGCTCCTCGACGGTGAACTCGACCTCCTCTACCTCGCCCCCGAACGCCTCGTGCTGTCGCGGACGATGCAGCTGCTGCAGCGGGCGCAGATCTCCCTGTTCGCGATTGACGAGGCCCACTGTGTGTCCCAGTGGGGGCATGACTTCCGCAGCGACTACCTGGGCCTCGGGGTGCTGGCCGAACGCTTCCCCGACGTCCCGCGCATCGCTCTCACGGCCACGGCGACCCCGGCCACCCACGCCGAACTCACCGAGCGCCTCCACCTGCAGGGCGCTGAGCACTTCGTGGCGAGCTTCGATCGCCCCAACATCACCTACCGGATCGAGCCGAAGGCCTCCGCGCGGTCCCAGCTGCTCAGCTTCATCACCACCGAACATCCCGGGGATCCCGGGATCGTGTACTGCCTCTCCCGCCGCGGAGTCGACCAGCTGGCCGAGGCGCTCGCGGCCCGCGGCATCACCGCCCTGCCGTACCATGCGGGACTGCCCGCCGAGGTGCGGGCCGCGAATCAGGCCCGCTTCCTCCGCGAGGACGGGATCGTCATGGTCGCGACCATCGCCTTCGGCATGGGCATCGACAAGCCCGATGTCCGCTTCGTCGCCCACCTCGACCTGCCCAGGTCGGTCGAGGGCTATTACCAGGAGACGGGACGAGCCGGTCGCGACGGGCTGCCCGCGGACGCGTGGATGGTCTACGGCCTCGGCGATGTCGTCTCGCAGCGCCGCCTCATCGAATCCGGTGAGGGCGACCAGGCGCACAAACGGCGGTCGATGAGTCATCTCGACTCGATGCTCGCTCTGTGTGAAACCGTCGACTGCCGCCGCGTCCAGCTGCTGCGCTACTTCGACGAGGAGTCGGGCCCGTGCGGCAACTGCGACACCTGCCTGACTCCCCCGACCACGTGGGACGCCACAGTGGCCGTGCAGAAGCTGCTGTCGACGGTCATCCGTCTCGACCGGGAACGCGGTCAGCGCTTTGGTGCTGGTCAGGTCATCGACGTGTTGCGCGGCAACGACAACGACCGCTCCCGTGCTTCCGACCATGCGAGTCTGAGCGTGTGGGGCGTCGGCGAGGATCTGTCCGAGAGCCAGTGGAAGACCGTCGTCCGCCAGAGCCTCGCCCGCGGACTCCTCGAATCCCACGGCGACTACGGGGTGCTCGTCCTCGGTCCCGCCGCGGACCCGGTGCTGCGTGGGGAAACGACGGTGTCGATGCGTGTCGATCCCGTTCGTAAGTCCGGATCGAAAAGGGCGGGATCCTCACGCCGAGGCGGCTCCGAGGTCACGCTCGATGCCGCAGGCACGGAGCTGTTCGAAGCGCTGCGGGCCTGGCGGGCCGAACAGGCGAAGGAACAGGGAGTTCCTGCCTACGTCGTGTTCCCCGATGCCACGCTCTACGGCATCGTCGAGGTCGGCCCCTCGACGATCGAAGGACTCGGCCAGGTCAGCGGTGTCGGCCTGAAGAAGCTCGAGCGCTACGGTCAGGACGTGCTCGAGGTCATCGAGGCGCACTCGCGGTCGTGAGCGGTCGCAGCCGGTATTCGGTGAGCAGTGGGTCTTCGGCGCGTACGGAGAATTCTGCGCGCGACGATTCCGCCCGCAGTGACGATGCGGCGCGCGGTGCCTGGCGCGGATCGGCGCGAGCCCTCAACGGCCACACTGTCGAGCTGCCTGCCGGGGCACCGCAGCAGTTCACGATCATCGTGGAATCCCACTACGTTGCGGAACCTACCCGGTGGGAGCCGCATTCGCACCCCGCCCACGAACTCGTCTGGGTGCGTCGCGGCACGATGACCGCCCGCATCGGCAACCGCATCTTCACCACCTCCGAAGGGTTCGGACTCTGGATACCAGCAGGTCAGACCCATTCCGGTCGGCTGACCCCGGGCATCGAACTGTTCGATGCCTTCTTTTCGACGGGATCTGCCGACCGTGGTGGCCGTAAGGACCACGCCGAGCGTGATGGCGTCTCCGCCGACCGGGCCGACAGCGTTGACGGTGGAGCACTCGACGCGGCAGCGACACCTCCACCCACCCTCCAGCCCGCCTTCGCCTCGGCGACGACGGTGGCGATGACGCCCGTGCTCCAGTCCCTGCTGATCCACCTCACCCGCACCGACCTCGACCCCGCCGCACGGTCGCGTGCGGAAGCCGTCATCTTCGACGTCCTCGAACCGACCGACAGTGAACTCGCCATCGCTGTCCCCGACGATCCGCGCATCGCCGCCATCACCGAGGCGGTCATCGACGATCCGGGCGACGAACGGACCATCGAAGACTGGGCGGCGCGGCTGCAGGTGAGTGCGCGGACGATCACGCGTGCGTTCCACTCGAGTACGGGTTTGAGCTTCGCGCGCTGGCGGCAGGCCGTGCGCATCCATCAAGCCGTCGAGCTGCTTGGGGAGGGAGTATCCGTCCTCGAAGTAGGCGAGACCCTCGGCTACACCCAGACATCGACCTTCATCGATGCCTTCCGCAGAGTCATGGGAATGACGCCAGGTGCCTTCGTCTCCCGCACCTCCCTCTAGAACACGTCCTCATCAGCTCAGTACCCGAACCCTCATCAATCTGTCCATTTTCACGAATCATCTGTCTTCATATCTTCATTGCGGACATCCACCAGTGAGCTTAGACTCACCTAACGTGGCACACGCCCGTTCGGGCTGCTCGCGCATCGTCGCCGCCACACACGGCCCGCGAACGGCGGGCACGATCACCGAAACCATCGGCGCACGCCTCTCTCATGTCGCGAGGTCGCCGCCGATCACCTTGAGACCTGAAGGACAGTGCCATGACACCACCTCGCCTGCTCACCACCATCGGAATCGGAGCTGCCGGGCTCGCTCTCCTCGCCGGCTGCGGGACCACCGCAGTGGGTGAGGAAGCCGGATCAGCCACCTCGGCGCCGGCATCCGAGAGCTGCGCTGACGACACCACGGAGACCTCGACTGACCCTGTCGAGATCACCGACGGCGTCGGCCGCACGGTCAAACTCGACAAACCAGCCGAACGTGTCGCCATCCTCGAATGGCAGGAGGTCGAGGACGCCCTCACGTTGTGCGTCAACCCGGTCGCGGTCGCCGACCCGGACGGGTATTCGACCTGGGTGAGCGCGGAGAAGCTGCCGAAGGACACCGCCAGTGCCGGCACCCGCGAGGAACCCGACCTCGACTCGATCTACAAGGCGGACCCCGACCTCATCATCGTCGAAGGCTTCAGCAAGGACGAGGAGATCCTCGATCAGCTCGAGAAGCAGGACGTGCCTGTCATCGTCGCTCGCGGCAACAATCCCAAGGACCCCGTCGGCAACATGAAGGACGTGTTCTCCCTGGTGGCGAAGGCAACGGGACGCACAGAACGGGCAGATCAGGTGCTCAAGGAGTTTGATGAGAATGTCGAAGAGCGCAAGAAGGACGTCGCGAAGGTCGATCTCGAGACCAAGGACTTCCTCTTCTTCGACGGCTGGATCCAAGGCGGCAACCTCTCGCTGCGCCCCTACACCGACGGCGCGCTGTTCACCGAACTCGGCAAGGACCTCGGGCTTCACCCGGTTTGGAATGAGAAGGTGAACAAGTCCAACGGCACCGGAGGACTCGATGCTGACTACGGCCTCGCCCAGACCGATATCGAAGGACTCACGGCCGTCGGCGAAGCGAACCTCTTCTACGCCAACGACGCAGCCTCGGGTTACGTCGACGAACTCGAGAAGAGCAGCATCTGGAAGAACCTGCCCGCGGTCAAAGAAGGCCGTTCCTATGAGTTCCCGAACGTCTGGGGCGCCGGTGGACCGCGCTCGACCCAGCAGGCCGTCGACGCATACGCAGACCTGCTGACGAAGTGAAGCAATCGGCGACGGGGCGGACTGCCCCGTCACCAGCCGCCTCGGCGGAGGTCCGCACCTCCCCGCGGGGTTCGGCGGCTTCGGTGACCGCGACCCTCGGTGTCACTGTCTGCCTCGTCCTCGCATTGGCGGCGGCAGCCCTGTGGCACCTTGCGCAGGGCACGTCCGGGGTCGGTCTGGGCGACATCGTTCGGGCGCTCATCGGCGAGGTGGGCCGCCTCGGCGATCCTGATTCCGGCAGTTCCGGAGCTGCCGTGCCGAGCGTCAACGGCGTTCCCGTCGCGGACATCTTCGCCGGCTCCCGCCTGCCCAGGTTGGCGGCGGGAGTCGCGGTCGGCCTGGCGCTCGGGGTGGCCGGCTGCCTGCTGCAGTCGATCACTCGCAACCCTCTGGCCTCGCCCGACACCCTGGCGGTCGCGTCGGGATCGCATTTCGCTCTCACCGTGCTGGCGGCCGCGGGACTGACCCTGCCGCTGTGGGCCTCGAGCGCGGTCGCCTCGACGGGAGGGCTCACGGCGGCACTGTGCGTGCTCGGACTCGCCGGCCGGGCGGCGACGAAGGAGACGACGCGGATCATCCTCGCCGGTTCGGCCATCGCTATGGCCCTTGAGGCCGGCACCGGGATGATGCTCCTGCTGTTCAAGGAGAACACCGTCGGCCTCTACGCTTGGGGCAGCGGTTCGCTCTCGCAGCTCAACCTCGACGGTTCGCTGCGGGCGGCACCGGTCATCGCACTTGCCCTCATCGCCGCGCTGCTGCTGTCCCGTCGCCTCGACGTGCTCGGGATCGGGGAGGACGCTGCGGCGAGCCTCGGCATTCCCGTGCGCATGACCCGGCTGGCGGCGGTCGTCCTCGCCGTCGTGCTCACCGCGGTCTCGGTCACGCTGGCCGGCCCGATCGCCTTCGTCGGTCTCGGGGCACCCGTACTCACCCGGCTGCTCGCGCATGTGGTTCCCGCGTTGCACCGGCATATGCTCGCGCTCCCGGTCGCAGGACTCATCGGCGCGCTGCTCATCATAGTCGCCGACGCATGTGTGCGGGCCGTGCTCTCACCCACCGGGGCCGCGTCGATTCCGACGGGCATCCCCACCTCGCTGCTCGGCGGAGCACTCATCGTCGTCCTGGCCATGCGGCTGCGCGATTCGGCAAGCGCCGGGCAGGCTGCCAGCGTCACCGGTCGGCTGCGCAGTTCGCGCCGGTTCGTCATCGTCCTCAGCGTCGCGACCGGGTGCCTCATCGCAGTCGTCGCCATCGGACTGCTCGCGGGAAGTCTGTGGCTGCGCCTCGGCGATGTGGCCCTGTGGCTCTCACACGACGCCCCGGCGCTCATCGACCGTGCTTTCAACGAACGTGTCCCCCGCATCCTCGCCGCCTGCCTGGCCGGTGCCGGGCTCGGGCTAGCCGGCTGCCTCGTCCAGTCGACGGTGCGCAACCCCTTGGCCGAGCCGGGGATCCTCGGCATCACGGCGGGTGCCGGCCTCGGTGGGGCGGTGGCTGTCACCCTTCTCGGCGGGTCCCGACCGTTGCTCGTGACCGCAGCGGTCCTCGCGGGTCTCATCACTTTCGCCATCGTCGCAGGCTTGGCGTGGCGAGGTGGTTTCCGGCCCGACCGTTTCGTCCTCATCGGCATCGGCATGGGCTACGTGCTCTCCGCTGTGACGACGTTCCTCCTGCTCAGCGTGGATCCGTGGAAGACCCCGCGGCTCTTCACGTGGCTCTCGGGCACCACCTACGGCCGGGTCGACCTCGATTCTCTGCCGATCGGTCTCGTCCTTCTCGCCGCCATTCCTCTCGCATTCGTCATGTCGCGCACGCTCGATCTGCTGGCCCTCGATGATGACACGCCGAGGCTGCTCGGAGTGCGCACGGCCCGCACCCGACTCATCGCGCTGACTCTGGCTGCCGTGCTCGCTGCGGCCAGTGTCATCGCCGTCGGAGTCGTCGGCTTCGTCGGACTCATCGCTCCGCACTTCGCACGCTTCCTCGTCGGTTCCCAGCATCGCAGGGTCATCCCCACCACGGTGCTCATCGGGGCAGTGATCGTCTGCGCGGCTGACACCATCGGGCGCACGGTCATCAGCCCGGCGCAGATCCCCGCCGGGCTGATGATCGCGCTCATCGGCGCCCCGTACTTCGTGTGGCTGCTGCGCCGATCCCGTGCATGACGGGGGTTGGGGTCAGTTCGCCTTCGGAGTCGGTTCCGGGCACAGCACCCGGCTCGGGGCCGCGCTCAGTTCGCCTTCGTCACCGTCACGTCGATGGGTGTCGGCTGGGAGACGATGTCGAAGACGGGGCAGTGGGCGTCGACGGTGCGCTGCAGCTCCTGGTAGGCCTCCTCGGAGTCGGGGCCGGTGACTTTCACGGAGATGCGCACGGCAGAGAATCCGGGGCGAACATCCTCGTCGATACCGAAGATGCCTTGGACATCAAGGTCTCCCTCGGCGGTGATCTCAAGATCATCGATCGTCAATCCGCGGTTGTGAGCGTAGAGCCGATAGACGACGACCTGGCAGGAGATGAGGGCACCGAGGACATACTCGACGGGGTTCGGCGCTGCGTCGTCACCAGCGAGCGGGGCGGGTTCGTCGACGGTGAACGTGTGCTTGCCCGCTTTGATCACCGAGGACACCGAACCCTCGGCGCGCCCCTTCGCGGTGAAGGTCAGCTGCGCGTTCTTCGCCGAGGCGGCGATGCGTTCACCCCATCCCTGTCCTGCCGCGGTCAGTCGGGCAGCGCGGTCTTCGGCGCTGATCGGCACGGTCGTGGCCTCGGGTGTGGTGGTATCGGTGGTGGCAGTCATCGGGACCCCTCCTTCAGGTTGGTGCCCTCAGACTAGGAAGCCCGCGTCGTGGGGTCGGGCGTCGTCGTCGAAATTCGCCACGCGCCGACTTCTCCTCGTCATATCGAGTCACAGAAGGTCAGACGGGCTCCGTAAACAGCGATGAGGGTGGGCCCGCCGGCCCGGGAAGCGTCGTGGACGGCCGACCCCTCCGGGTGTGTAATCTGGCAGGGAACCCCTCCAGGCAACGTGGTGGTCGGCGAATTCGCCGGCTGCCGACGATTCCCTGGACTCCGTCGAGACGAAGGTGACCGATGACGACCCTTGACCGCGCGGCCTGCGAGGCTCGCGACCGCACCGATCCGCTCGCCGATTTCCGGAAGGACTTCCTGCTCCCGCCTGAGACGATCTACCTCGACGGCAATTCGCTGGGCCCGCGTCCGGTCGGTGCGGCCGAACGAGCGCAGAAGGTCATCGCCGATGAATGGGGTACGGACCTCATCGGATCGTGGAACTCTGCCGGCTGGTGGGATCTGCCGGCCACGCTCGGGGAGAAGGTGGCCGGCATCATCGGCGGCGGTTCCGGGACCACTGTCGTCACCGACACCACCTCGATCAACCTGTTCAAGGCCGCCTCGGCGGCACTGCGAATGCAGGCCGTGGACGCCCCCGACCGCCGCGTCATCCTCACCCAGCGGGAGAATTTCCCGTCCGACATCTACATGCTCGAGGGGCTGGCCGAGCAGCTCGGCGACGGGTACGAGGTCCGCCTCGTCGACGACGCCGAGGTCACCGCGGGCTTCCCCGAGGCCATGACCGACGAGGTCGCCCTCGTCGTCCTCACCCACGTCAACTACCGCACGGGTCGGCTCTTCGATATGGCCACGACCACCTCGGCGATCCATGCCGGCGGAGCGCGAGTCATGTGGGACCTGTGCCATTCGGCCGGTGCCCTCGAGATCGACCTGGCCGGGTCCGGGGCGGACATGGCGGTCGGGTGTACGTACAAATTCCTCAACGGCGGGCCGGGCTCCCCTGCGTACACCTGGGTCGCGGAGGAGCTGGTCAATCGGTTCGCCCAACCGCTGTCGGGCTGGTGGAGCCATGCGAAACCGTTCGAGATGAGCCCGGACTACGCGCCGGCCGACGGCATCCGCCGCTTCCTCACGGGCACACAGCCGATCGTGTCGATGTCGGTGGCCGAGCTCGGACTCGACGTCGCCGGCCGGGTCGACATGGCCGAGGTGCGGCGGAAGTCCCTGGCCCTGTCGGACCTGTTCATCGAGCTCGTCGAGTCCCGGCTGTCGGACCATCCGGTCGAGATCGTCACTCCGCGTGAGCATGCCGATCGCGGTTCGCAGGTCTCGATCACCCACCCCGAGGGGTTCGCGATCATGAGTGCCCTCATCGCCCGCGGGATCATCGGCGACTACCGGGAGCCGCACATCCTCCGCTTCGGCCTCACCCCGCTCTACCTCGGTTTCGCCGACGTCTGGGACACCGTCGAGGCCCTGCGCGATATCCTCGACAACCGCCTCTGGGACGACCCGAAGTTCAAAACCCGCGGCGCCGTCACCTAATTACTACCTGACGGCGGCGCAGCAACCTGGCGCCACGTAGCTGGGCCGCCGTCACCGGTGTTTGGGCGATGGGATCAGAGGACGTCAGCGTAGACACCGAAGAGCGGTTCGCCCGCGTGGTTCCTCGGCCGGTAACCGGCCAGGGTCTTGAGCACCGGGGCGTTGCGTTCGCCGGTGAGCGGATCGAGGTCCATCACGGCGCACCTCGGAATCGGAGTTCCGATCCTCACTCTCAGATCGCCGAGGTTGACCGTCACACCCTCCCACGTCTCCTCCACATAGGGTTCGTCCGTGTCGATGACGACAGTGGCGCGGAATCGTGCGGCTTCGGCGGCAAGATCGGGAGAGCCTGGATGCGACTGCGCCATTCGTCGGCTCAGATCGCGCAGTGACGCCGTTGTCACAATCGAGATCGGTGACCCGTAGACAACTGCGCCGCGGGGTGCTCTGGCCAAACGCACCGGTGTGCCGAGCCACTCCGATGCGAGATCCGAGTGCGGGCCCTCGGTGAGTTCAAGCTCGACCGGCCGCTTCCAATAGTCGCAGGTCAGCCGCTCACCCGATCCACTGGGAATACCGCTGACCGAACATCCGTCGGGCAGGACCATCGTCAACTCATCGCCGTCGCGAGCCAATCCGCTGCCGCGTTCACTGCCATCATCGCCATCCCCACCACGCACAAGGGACGTCGCAATCTGAATGAGCTTCGGATTCTGCACGGTCTTGAGCACCGTCCGACGTTCGACGTCGACGAGGCAGAACTCGCGGTCACCGATCGGACCGCCGGCGTCGACGACAGCACCAGGTCGAAGCTCGTGCCGCGTCCCCTTGATGTGGGCGAACCCGATCGTGTGAGCCTCGAATGACCGCGCAGACGTCGGTGACGGCGGCCCAGCTACGTGGCGCCAGGTTGCTGCGCCGCCGTCAGGTAGTAATTGGGGCATGGGGGTTGGGTCTCCCGGTGAGGACGTAGGCTCCGATGGCTGCCGCTCCGATGACGAGGATCGTGCCGCCGATGATGACGGCCTGCGGGATCGTCGCGATCGTGCCGAGCACGCCGACGGTGACACCGGAGAACGTCTGCATCCCGGGGCCGAAGGTCGCGTACGAGCCGATCACCCGACCGCGGATATGCGTCGGCGCCTGCAGCTGGATGATCGCCATCTCCGTCGACTCGGCGGTGATCTTCGAGACTCCCGCGAGGAGCAGCATGACCACGGCCAGCCACAGGTGCGAGGTGAAGGCGAAGACGATCGACGACGCTCCCAGACCGGAGGCGGCGATCGTCGCGGCCGCCGGTGTCGGCGGAACCCAGCCGGTGGCCTCGAGCAGGAACCCCCCGAGGACCCCACCGGCTCCCATCGCGAAGAGCAGCACTCCGTAAGTGAAGTCGCTGTCTCCACCGGGACCGGTGAGCAGTCCGCCGAAGACCGGCATCGAGGTCTGGAGCACCGCACCGATCGTGATCGAAGCGATCGCGGCGAGGAGGAGCATGCCGATGATCGCTCGGTTGTGGCGCACCTCGGCGAGGACCTTGAGCGACTGGATGAGCGTGGTCCGCGCGGTCCGCACCCCGCCGCTGCGCAGGTGACCGGTGTAGGGAGTGCGGATGAGGAAGATGGTCAGCGGCAGGTAGAAGACGATGTTGACGAAAATTCCCCATGTCGGTCCGAGCCCGAGCAGCAGTGCCGATCCGACGACCGGTCCGAAGAGGATGCCGAGGCTGCGGAAGGTCGCATTGAGCCGCACCGCCGACGGCAGTTCTTCACGGTCGACGAAGTCGTGGAGCATCATCTGCTCGGCCGGGCCCCACAGACAGCCGGCGAGCCCGTGGATGACGAGCAGCACACACGCCTGCCACAGCTGCAGGGAGTCGGTGAGGAAGAGGATGCCCCAGCACAGCGACACGAGCATGAACAGTCCCTGCCCGATCTGGATGAGCCTGCGGCAGTCGAAGCGTTCGGCCAGCGAACCGGCATAGACCGACAGCAGGAGGAACGGCAGCCAGTGGCTGATGAGCTGGAACCCGACGAGCGCGGGCGACTCGAATTTCTGCCACAGCACCCAATAGGTGATGACGTGTTCGATGTTGTCGCCCATCATCGCCAGCCCCGAGCCGACAAGGTACGGTGCCGTCGACCAACTGCGCAGCACGCTGAATCGCCGGGGCCCCGGGCGGCCGCCGCTCATCTCATCTCCGCTCACCTGTCCCATTCTGGCACCCCGACGACAGCAACGGAGGTGACCTTCCGCACCGTGGAACTCTCCCTCGCCGAGGTGGCCCAACGTTCCGTCGTCCGCTGGCTTCCCCACCGGCCACCTCGGAAAGAACGGGCAACTCCCCTTGATCGCGGGACCAAGCCGGAGCAGGATTGTCTCAATCAAGGAGGATCGCCATGACCGCAACGCCCCCCACAGCATCCGCATCAGCTCCGCTGCCGTCCGACCGCCCGAACACCGCCCTCATCGTCGTCGATGTCCAGAATGCGGTGATGGAGGCATCGTGGAATTCCGAGAACGTCGTCTCGACGATCTCTGACCTCGTCGATCGTGCCCGCGCCGATGGCACCGATATCGTGTGGGTCCGGCACTCTTCCCGCGAGCTTCCGCAGGGCACCGAGCAGTGGCAGATCGTCGAAGCCCTCGTCCCCGCTGAAGGAGAGGCCATCGTCGAGAAGACCCACGGCAATACCTTCGAAGAGACCGACTTCGAGGACGTGCTGGCCGGCAAGGACATCGGTCGCCTCGTCGTCACCGGCGCCCAGTCGGATGCCTGCATCCGCTCGACGATCCACGGCGGCTTCGCTCGCGGCTACGACGTCACCCTCGTCTCCGACGCTCACACCACCGAGGACCTCAGCGCATGGGGCGCGCCGGAACCGGAGAAAGTCGTCTCCCACACGAACCTCTACTGGGGCTTCGAATCCGGAGCCGGCAGAAAGGCAGCGGTGCAGACGGCAGCCGACGTCGACTTCGCGCACCGATGACGCTCCCCCACCGAGGCGGCACCGAGTTCCGTGGTGTCGGCGAGCCGGGTGACCCTCCCGGTTCGATGGGGCTGCTGGCACGCGCGCGGGCCGTGATCGAGCGACTGACCGCGGCCGAGGCTCATGCCGAGCAGCGGGCCGGCGCGATCATCGTCGACGTGCGCACCGAGGTCCACCGCGACAGCGCCCCGTCGATTCCCGGATCGTTCGCCATCGACCTCACCGTCCTGCCGTGGCGACTCGACCCGGATTTCGATTGGGCCATCCCAGAAGCCGACAGCCTCGACCGACGTTGGATCCTCATCTGCCGCCATGGCTACTCTTCGTCCCTCGCCGCCTGGAACCTCAGGCAGATGGGGCTGACCCGCGTCGTCGACGTCATCGGCGGATTCGACGCGTGGAAAGCCGCCGGCCTGCCGACCACGGACACCCCACCCGATCGCCGGCCCTGAGGCACCCAGCGCACGTCTGCGGGCTTCGCCAGCTGGTCGAAACGACGGTGGAGCGCCGAGACAACGGCGCATGCCACAGATGTCTCGGCACTCCACCGTTGTCTCGGCGGTGTGAGGTTGGGCACTTTGGTCTCCCCCGCGCGCACGTCTCACTAGAATGGACGGCGAGTCGCGGCCTCGACGGCGGAGGGCGCCACCGCGATTCACCGACCACTGGTTCACAACGACCGGCTCCGCACGACCGGCACCTCTGCGCAAAGGACGACTGACATGGCCAAGACCACCATCTGGATCGGAATCATCCTCATTCTCATCGGGGTGATCGGATGGATCGTTGCGGCCTTCGCCAGCGTGACGGCACTCATCCCGGCGTTCCTCGGCGTCGTCCTCGTCATCTGCGGGTGGATCGGCATCAAGCGCCCGAAGATCGGCGTGCACATCGCCCTCGTCGTCGCCCTCCTCGGCGTCATCGGCACGTTCTCCCGAGTCCTCCAACTCGGTGATCTGTTCGCCGGCACCGCCGAGGTCCCCCTCGCGATCATCTCGAGCACGCTGACCTTCATCCTGCTCATCGCCTACATCGTCGCCGGTGTCCGCTCGTTCATCGCCGCACGTCGCACCCCGAAGGGCGCCGAGGCGGCCTGATCCACCCAGCGCGCCGGCAGGGACGGCCCAAATGGGGTCGGTCCGACCGGCGCAGATCCGGCTGGGCACCGGATCATCGCCCGGCGTACCGTGAGCTGACGCCTGGTGGCATCATGGGGGCATGAGCGAAGACAAGCGCAGCATCGAACTGACCAGGATCGCCGAGAACCACTACCGTGCCACCGCACCGAACGGGGCGAGCGTCGAATTCGGCCGCGGTGAGGGCCTGATGAGCCCCGTCGAGCTGTTGCTCGCCGCCGTCGCCGGATGCTCGTCGATCGACGTCGACACCGTCACCAGCCGCCACACCGAACCGACGAAGTTCGACGTCTCCGCGACCGCGGACAAGCTCGACGAGGATGGGGCCTCCCGCCTCGACAACGTCCACCTCGACTTCGATCTCGCGTTCCCCGATGACAAGGACGGCCAGCGCGCCGATTCTCAGATCGAGAAGCTCGTCGGCCTCTCCCATGACAAGTACTGCACGGTCTCACGCACCGTCGAACACCCGACGAACGTCGACTTCAGCATTCGCCGCGACTGAGCTCGCGATCCGGTCAAGCCATTCCCTCGCCGAGGTGGCCCAGCGCTCCGCTCAGACGTGAACTTCGGTACGCGGGGCCTTCCGGAGCAGACCGTCAGCTCTCGGCCAGGCGCTTCTTCTCGACCACGATGTCGAAGTCAGCCGGTGGCCACTGCGGATCGATGTCGTGGAGGGCGTCGATGAGCAGTCGCTGGACTGCGAGCCTCGCATACCATTTCCTGTCGGCAGGAACGACGTACCACGGTGCGAGTTCGGTCGAGGTGCGGTCGAAGACCGCCTGATAGGCCCTCATGTAGTCGGGCCACAGCAGACGTTCGTCGACGTCACCCGGGTTGTACTTCCAGTACTTGTCGGGACGGTCCAAACGCTCCATCAGTCGGTCCTTCTGCTCCTCCGGGGAGATGTGGAGCATGACCTTGATGATGCGCACCCCCGCCTCGGCGAGTTCAGTCTCGAAGTCGTTGATGGCGTCGTAACGGCGCTCGATCTCCTCCTCATCGGCGAGACCGCGGACTTTCCCGATGAGCACGTCTTCGTAGTGGGACCGGTCGAAGACGCCGATCATCCCGGGGCCCGGGACGCGCGCGCGGATGCGCCAGAGGAAGTCGTGGGCGAGCTCCTCGTCGGTGGGCTTCTTGAAGGAGGCGAGCTCGACGCCTTGGGGATCGACGGAACCGACGACATGGCGGACGATACCGCCCTTGCCGGCAGTATCCATCGCTTGGAGGATGAGGAGGACCGCAGGCCCGGAATCCGCCTCGTGGTGGGCGGCGAACAGGCGCTCCTGAAGATCGCTGAGTACGCCGACGCAGGCACCCAGATCCTCCCGACCTGACTTCTTGTTCCCGTCGTAGCCGGGAGTCGAGCGCGAACCGACGTCGTCGAGTCGGAAGCCCCTGCGCACCGCCAACAGAGGTGCCGGATCCTCGGTCCACTGTGTCTCAGGCTCTGTGCTCATACGCTCATCTTTGCAGGTGGACCCGGGAACGTCCACAGGTGCGGACGGGGCCGGGGCACTGACGTCGCAGGCCGCCCCCATGAGGAGGCCTGCTCATCCACACCGGTGCCGTTCACTGGTGACTCCCCCCTGCTCAACTCCAGCCCTGAGCGCCGTTCCGAAAATGGTCGTTGCCAGAGTGCCAGTCGAATTCAACTCGTTGGCGGCGTGAGAGTTCCATGCGTTCCCCTTCGGTCATCTGCCGAGGAGCCGGATCGAGGACGCTGCGCAGGGCGGCGAAGGCACCGACCGCTGCCAAACCGCAGACGGCGACAGCCGCCCAGACGATGATGAGGCCGCCGGAGGCCGAGTTCTCGAAGATTCTGATGCCGAGGAACTCAACCGCGAAGATCGCGCCGATGTAGACGGGCAACAGAACGATCTTCAGCCAGATCGGGGCGAACGCCAACCCCATGATGACGACGAGCATCCACGTGGTGGAGCCGATGATATAGAGGAACACGAGGACCATGCTGCTCGGATCGGCAGCCAGATCGGCGGCCACAGTGCCAGGGACCGCACGGTCGCCGAGCATGAAAGGCCATGTCATCATGATGAGCACCTCCATGACCGCAGCCAGCGGAATCCCGAACACCAACAGGCGGACGAGACCCTGACGGCGATAACCGAAGTCGGCGCTCGAAGTATTCATCAGGAGGAAGGGGTAGAGGACGGCGATGAGTCCGACGCAGATGCCCAACCACAGCGCATCGGCTTCGATCGGATCGGAGAAGACGTTCTTCCGCAAGAGTCCGAAATGGGAAAGCAGAACCGTCAGGCTGAAGAAAACCACGGCGAAGGCCTTGAGTCCGAAGACTCTCCAGAAGTCGTAGCTCCAGGATGGAATCGGTTCCTCGGGACGCGGGGTCGGGACGGAATCGCTCATGATCTCATCGTGCCCGACGGCACGACGTCAGGCGTGCGGTTCAGTGTGCCAGACCTGCAACGTACCGGCATCGTCCGCAGAGCGTCCCACCCGTCGCAGCCGCCCGGTCCGGCTCAGACCTGTGAAAGGACCGCCGAGGCGACGGCATCCCCGAGTGCCGAGGTCGTGCCGTGTCCGCCCAGGTCAGGGGTGAGCACACTCGCCTCACCGGTTCCCAGGACGCTCTCTACCCCGGCGAGGACGGCTGCGCCGGCGGCAGTCTCGCCGAGGTGATCGAGCATCATCGCCGCCGACCAGATCTGACCGATCGGATTGGCGATTCCCTTCCCCGCGATGTCGGGTGCCGAACCGTGGACCGGCTCGAAGAGGCTGGGGAAGTCGCCCTCGGGGTTGATGTTTGCGCTGGGAGCGATGCCGATGGTCCCCGTGCAGGCAGGACCGAGATCGGAGAGGATGTCGCCGAACAGATTGCTCGCGACGACGACGTCGAAGTGATCGGGCTTGAGGACGAAGTTGGCCGTGAGGATGTCGATATGGAACTGGTCCCGGTCCACCTGCGGGTAGTTCTCGGACATGAGCTTCACGCGCTCATCCCAATAGGGCATCGTGATCGAGATGCCGTTGCTCTTCGTGGCCGAGGTGAGGTGTCTGTTCGGGCGGGACTGCGCAAGCTCGAAGGCGTACTTGAGCACACGGTCGACGCCGGTGCGCGTCATCACGGTCTCCTGGACGACGATTTCCCGATCGGTGCCCTCGAACATCTTGCCGCCGATCGAGGAGTACTCGCCTTCGGTGTTCTCCCGCACCACGTAGAAGTCGACATCACCGGGCTCGTAGCCGACCAATGGGCTTCGGACTCCGGGAAGCAGTCGACAGGGTCGGAGGTTGATGTACTGGTCGAACGCGCGTCTGAACTGCAGCAGACTGCCCCAGAGGGAAACGTGGTCGGGCACGATCTCGGGCCATCCCACGGCACCGAAGAAGATCGCGTCGTAGCCGCGCAGGGTCTCGAACCAGTCCTCCGGAAGCATGGCCCCGTGCTCCTGATAGTAGCCCGCGCTCGCGAAGTCGAAGTCGACCAAATCGAGTTCGATGCCATACTTCTTCGCCGCTGTCTCGAGGACTTTCGTCCCCTCCGGCATCACTTCCTGCCCGATTCCATCACCGGGGATGACTGCGATCGACTGGGTTGAGCTCATCGGGAACCTGCTTCCGTCCTCTGGGTCTGCGCGGGACCTGTCGGGTCCGCAATCTCCGTGGGCCGCTTCAGCAACGACGCTGCTGACACCGACTCAGTCGGTTCCTCCGACTCAGGGTGGTGACAAGCCACGCGGCTTCCGTCTGACATCGTACGCAGGAGAGGAACCTCAGTGGCACATTGCTCTGTCGCCTTCCAACACCGTGTGCGGAAACGGCACCCGCTCGGGGGACTGAGCGGGCTCGGCACGTCTCCTGTGAGAGTGATACGCTCCCTGCCCCGTTCGATACGCGGATCAGGAATCGGCACCGCTGAGAGCAGGGCCTTGGTGTAAGGATGTTCGGGAGCGGAGAACAGCTCATCGGTCGGAGCCGACTCGACCACTCTGCCGAGGTACATCACGGCCACCACGTCGCTGAGGTACCTGACAACGGAGAGGTCGTGGGCAATGAACACGTAGGTGAGTCCGAGCACGCCCTGGAGTTCCTTGAGCGTGTTGAGGACACCTGCCTGCACACTGACGTCGAGAGCACTGACCGGCTCATCGAGCACGAGCACCTCCGGCTCGACGGCGAGCGCTCGAGCGATGCCGATGCGCTGCCGCTGTCCGCCGGAGAACTCGTGCGGATAGCGTTGGACGAAATCGGGTCGCAACCCGACCATCTCCATGAGTTCCTGTGCTCGCTCTCGGCGGCGACCGGCCGCAAGCCCATGGATCTCGAGTGCCTCGATGATCGCGCTGCCGATCGTCAGCCTGGGGTTGAGGGACGCGAACGGGTCTTGGAAGACCATCTGCACCCGGCGTCGCACAGAACGCAGTTCCTGACCGGTTGCCGATTCGATCGGCTGCCCGCCGAGTCGGATGCTGCCGCTGTCGATATCGTGGAGTCCCACGATGGACCGTCCCAGGGTGGACTTGCCGCAGCCGGACTCTCCGACGATCCCCAACGTCGTGCCCTCGGGGACTTCGAGGCTGATTCCTGACAGGGCGTGGACCGTGCCGGTGCGCCTGCGGAAGAGTCCCGATCTGACAGGGAACTCCTTGACGAGGTCGAGGACTTCGAGTGTGCTGGTCATGTCGATTCTCCTTGCCGAACAGCCGCAACCTCATCGATTCTCAGGCAGACGGACGAGTGGCGATCACTGATTTCTCGCTCGGGAATGGGCGAGGAATCACACGTTCCCGGCACCGCGAACCGGCACCTGGGCGCGAATCGACAGCCCGGCGGCAGCTCTGATGGGTCCGGGGGCGAACCGGGAATCGAGTACAGCGGCGAATCGCCGGAGCTCTCATCGAGCCGCGGCATCGCCTCGAGCAGGCCGAGAGTGTACGGATGGGACGGACGGTAGAAGATATCCTCTGCCTCACCCTCCTCCACCTTCTTCCCGGAATACATGACGAGGACTCTGTCCGCGAGACCGGCGACCACCCCGAGGTCGTGGGTGATGAGCAGCAGCGCGGAATTCGTCCGTTCCTGAACACGGCGCAGCACCTCCAGCACCTGCGCCTGAACGGTGACGTCGAGAGCCGTCGTCGGCTCATCGGCAATGAGCACATCGGGATCGTTGGCGATGCTCATGGCGATCATGATCCGCTGTCGCATTCCTCCCGAGAACTCATGAGGGTATTGGTCGACCCGCTGGTCCGGAGTGGGGATTCCGACGATGTCGAGAAGTTCGATCGCCCGCGCGCGCTCCTCGGCCCGGCTGCGCTTCGGCGCGTGCACCCGCACCGCCTCCATGAGCTGTCCGCCGACGGTCTTCACCGGATTGAGTGCAGCGAGAGCGTCCTGGAACACCATGGAGATCCTGCTCCCGCGCAGCTCACGCAGTTGACCGTCGGTCTTGGTCAGCAGCTCATCTCCGCGAAATCTGATCGAGCCGGTCACCTCAGCCGTGCGCGGGAGGAGACCCATGATCGCCATCGAAGTGATGGACTTGCCCGAGCCGGATTCCCCAACCAGGCAGAGCGTCTCGTTCGCATAGAGGTCGAAACTCAGGCCGCCCACCGAGGTGGCCGGACCGTTGTCCGTGGAGAAGACGACTCCGAGGTCGTCGACAGTGAGCAATGGCTGTTGAGTGACTGTCATCTGCGGCCTCATCGTCTGGTCTGCGGGTCGAGGGCGTCACGAAGTCCATCACCGATGAAATTCACCGAGAGCACCGTGAGCAGAATGAGCAGGCCCGGGTAGAGAAGCAGGTGGACCTGGGGTGTGCCGAGGAGCCCGGCTGCCTGGCTGAGCATATTGCCCCAGCTGGAGTCCGGAGGCTGAACCCCGAAACCGAGGAAGCTCAGAGTCGATTCAGTGATGATCGCGGCGGCCACTGCCAGGGACACGTTCACAGCGATCACCCCAGCGAGGTTCGGAATCATGTGGCGGATGATCACCCGCAGCGGGGAGGCTCCGAGGACGATGGCGGCATCGACGAACTCCTTCTCGCGCAGAGACAGCACCTGGGACCTTGCGACGCGTGCGATGACGGTCCAGCCCAATGCACTCAGAGCGAGCACGATCGTCGCCGATGAGCTGCCGAATCCCTGAAGCACGAGTGCGAGTATGGCAATGGGCGGAACGACGAGGAAGAGATCGACCAGTCTCATGATGAGTTCGTCGACCCAACCGCCGAAGTATCCGGCCAGCGAACCCAGCAGGACCCCGACGAGGGTCGAGAGCAGTCCCACCCCGAGCCCGACCGACATCGAGATCCGCCCCGCGTAGAGCAGCTGGCTGAGGAAGTCGCGTCCGAGTTCATCCGTTCCCAACCAGTGCTCCGTGCTCGGTCCGGTGGAACCGGTGATGAGGTCCTGGTGATTCTCCGGAAACGGGGCGATCCAGGGTGCCCCGAAACAGACGATGACGAGGATCGCCACTACGATCAGACCGGTCACAGCAAGCCTGTGGCGGAGGAACCGACGACGGAAGAGGGCCCATTGACCGACGAATGATCTGGTGGACTTGGTGGTGACGGTCGATTGACGTGCACTCATGACAGCTTCACTCTCGGGTCGAGGTAGGCATAGCTGAGATCTGCCAGCAGGTTGAAGATGACGATGGTGATCGCAACGAGCATCATCCATGGCACGAGCACCTGGGCATCACCGGCGAGAAGGGAGTCGAGGAGAAGCTTTCCCATCCCTGGGATCGAGAAGATCTGTTCGGTGACGACGAGACCGCCGAGGAGGATTCCCGCGTCGAGGAAGACCACTGTGACGAAGGGGGCGAGCGAGTTGCGAAGGGCGTGGTTGATCACGACCTGCCGCTTCGGCACTCCTTTTGCCCGCGCCGTTCGAACATAGTCACTGGTGAGGGAGTCAAGCATCGAAGCTCGTCCGTACCTGCTCCAACTCGCCACCAGGGTGATCGTCATGGTCACCACAGGAAGGGCGAGATGCCGAGCATAGTCCCAGACGTCGGAATGACCCACCGAATGGAGCCCGACGAAATAGAGCGGCGGTTCGGAGAGGTTCCAGAGCTGAACCGGCCACACCCCGAATACCTGGATGAGCAGGAGGCCGAACCAGAACGCGGGAAGGGCGATGCCGATGTAGGACACACCGGTGAACGCGTAGTCGGCGACGCTGTACTGCTTGACGGCTGAATAGGTTCCCACCGCTATTGCGATGAGCGCGCCGAGGAGGACTCCCCAGAAGATGAGCTGGATGGTCGGTCCCGCCGCACCCGTGATCATGTCGACGACGTCTCTGCCGGTACGCGTGCTGGTTCCCCAGTCGCCAGTGATGAAGTCCTTGAACCAGATGAAGTACTGCTCGGGAATCGTTCGGTCAAGGCCCAGCCTCTGCGTCTCGCGAGCGATGGCCGTTGGATCCTGACTCAGTCTGAGTCTGCTCAACGGGTCGAAGGCTCGACGGACCGCCCAGAAGAGAAGGAAGGAGGCAATGAGGATGACGGGTATCGAATAGGCCAGTCTGCGTAAGGCATAGGTGATCATAATTGACGGCCTCCGGCGCGGGATCCGAGTTCGACTTGCCCGGTGGTGGGCATCGTCCTCGAAAGCGATGTCGCTGACTCAGTCAAGGGTCCACTCCTCCATATTCCAGAATGGGCCCTCGGCAGGGTTGATCTCGACCGGGCCGTTGACCCTGCTGCTCGTCATCACGATATTGGGAATGGTGTCAAGGGGGATGCCGGGAACCGCCTCGGCGATCATCTTCTCCAACCGATGGGAGGTCGCGATCTTCTCACGGTCATCGGTTGCCTGCGAGACCGTGTCGAAGAGATCGTCGGCGCCCGGGATGGTCGTGCGCGTGAAGTTGATTCCCGAGAATCCGTTGTCCTCGCTGGGAATGGTCTTCGCCCGAAACGAAGATCCAAGGCCGGGCTCGGGCACGGTATCGATGATCGTCCACAGTCCGACCTCGAAGTCGCCCTTGGGAGCAGTGGTCGAGAAGAGATCGGCGCCGGACACATTGGCGATCTTCACTGTGAAACCTGCCTCACCGGCTTGGTTCTGGATGATCTGTTCGGCGAGTTCACGGCGCTTGTTCCCAGACTGGGTGGTGATTCTGAATTCTGCCGGTCGGCCATTCTTCTCCCAGACCCCCTGCCCGTTCTTCACCCATCCGTCATCGCTCATGAGCTCGTCGACAGCGTTGAGGTCACGCGTGTACCGGGAGAAGTCATCACGTGCATAGGCGCTGTTGAGAGGAGTGAGGAAACTCTGATGAACGCGGTCGACACCGAGCTGACCATAGAGGCGTTGGACGATCGATCCACGGTCGATCGAGCGCGCGAATGCCCGACGCACCTGCTTGCTGTCGAAAGGGAATGCCTCGTTGTTGATCCACAGTGCCTCGAGGTTCCCGGAATCGGTGTCGACGTCGATGTCGGTGTTGGGCACTCCCGATTCGATCTGGCTCATAGCGTCGAGCTGGGGCGTCGGATAGAGCGCCTGAACCTGACCACTCTTGAGTGCAAGGAACGCGGCGGCGGTGTCGGTGATGAACTGGAACGTGACCTTCTTCAGCTTCGGTTTCTCGCCCCAGTAGTTCTCGTTGGGGACAAGCGTCACCGAGACCCCTTTGACCCACGATTCGATTCGCCACGGACCGCCGGAGAAGTCGTAGCCGTCCTTCATCACTTCGGCCCGATCCTCATCCTTGAGAATATGGCTGGGAAGTAGAGAGTAGTCACCGCTGAAGAGCTTCTTCCAGGAACCGTCCGTCGTCTCGAGGGTGACGACTGCGGTCTTCTCATCCGGCGCATCGATCGATTCGATGAGGGAGTATCCGGACTTGTCGAAGATGTCGTCGCCGTCACGGATCTGCAGCCCGGTGTAGACGAAGTCCTCGCCCGTGATCGGTTCTCCGTCGGACCACCGAGCCTCGGGATTGATCCGATAGGTGATCATCTGCTTTCCGTCCTCGGTGATCTCGACCTCGGGATCGTCTGACAGGAGATCGGAGGCGACGAGTTCCCAGGCGTCTCCGTTCTTGCGCGAATCGAAGGCTCGAGGAAGGGTGGGAATCCGCATCGTGTAGGAGCCCCAGATGTTGCTGCCGCACGTTGCGATCCAGTCCGCGCAATCGGGCTCCTGCTCGGCGCCGATGACGATCTGTTCGTCGTCTGCGATGTTCTGATCGACGCCGCCCTCACCGTTCGCACACGCGGTGAGCACAAAGAGAGGCACGAGAGCGACACTCGCAGCTGCGCGCAGTCTGTGCCTGACTCGCGACCGGGTGAAACTCATCATCGAATTTCCTTTCCGCCATCTCCCGGGCCCTTGCGGTTCCCGGTCGTAGCAACAGACTAATGCCGTACCGAAGAGATAGCAATAGGTTTAGTCAATAGGCGTGACTAACTTATGGGCTAGGGTGCTTCGTGCTGGTCTCAACTGCAGTTATCCTTGAGGGCACAGGGCTACGACGATGGGAACACCTTGACGAACTCCGGCAGATCCGAGGACCGCACGCGCCGATCGACATCCGAGGCGCCGGCCCGCACCAGACGCAAGCGCGATTCGCTCAACCGTGCCGTCATCCTCGAGGCCGCTGAGGCGATTGCCGAACGCGACGGCCTCGACGGGCTGACGTTCCAGTCTCTGGGTGCCGAACTCGGGGCCCACCCCACATCGATGTACCGCCACTTCAAAGACAAGGACGAGCTCGTCCTCGCGCTCATCGATTCCCTGCGCGATCGTTCGTACCTCGGGTCCCTCGTCCCCACCGGCGACTGGAGGGAGGATCTGAGGATCGCCGCGCGCGTTGTCCACGAGCACTACCTTCGCTACCCCCAGCTGGCTCAGCAGATGGCGTCGAGGACCACCCGCATGCCTCGTGAGTTCAGCAATATGGAATACACGCTCCAAGCGTTCCTCGACGCGGGATTCGACCATGCGGACGCACTCAAGTATCAACGGGTCTTCGGCAACTACGTTCGCGCACTCTCAAGCATCGAAGCAGCATCCCGATGCCTGCCGGAACAGGTGCGACGCGAGGACGAACTGGCGTGGCGGATGCAGTTCGAGCGCCTCGACTCCGCGGATTTTCCCGCCATCACTGCTGCCGGCCAGCCCCCGCTGAGCATCGGAGATGCCAGCACGTTCGACACCGGGCTCGAGGTGCTCATCAAAGGGCTCGAGGCACTTGCCGAGGCCGCTGCCGATCAGGGATGATCGGACCACCTCGTCGAGGACTCGGTGAGGGCCACGTACTCGAGCTCACGCTCCAACCATTCGTGCTCGATGGCCATGCCCATCGGCGAGTGTCCGGCATCGAACCATTCGATTGACACATCTCCCCCACTCGCCTGCAGCTTCTCGACGTACTTCCGGGCCTGCGCAGGCGGAGTCCGAGAATCACGCGCCCCTTGGAACAGCACGACAGATCCTCGCACTTCGTCGACGTAGCTGGTCGCTGAGAACTTCGCACAGGCATCGTCGAAGCTCAGCGTGCCATTGGCAAGGACCTTCTCCCACACGGGCCTGAGCGCGGCATTCATCTCTTCGAAGGCTGTAGCCCAGTCGGCCATCGCCACCACGGCGAACCCTCCCGCAAAGTACTGGGGCAGTCGGCCCATGGACAGAAGCGTGAGGTGACCTCCGTAGGAGGCACCGGTGACGAAGCTCGACGCAGGGTCTGCGACACCGAGCTGCCTCAGCCGATCCATCACCGCTCGGATATCGGCGATCTCACGGTCACCGTACCCCGTCCAGAAACCTTCCCTGAACTCCCGACCGAATGTCACAGAGCCGCGGTAGTTGAGAGAGGCGAACGCGAATCCCTCTTCCAGCCAGGCCTGTGCCTGCGGGGAGTAGTGGTCGGGGGTCACGAGGTTGGGTCCCCCGTGGATCGATAGGATCGTCCCCCTCACCTCTCCGCACGGAATCGCCCACCACACCTGAACCGGCGTCCCATCCGCACTGGTGACGAGCTCGGAACTGAGAGGAGACCCTTCAGGAAGGTCGGGTGGTTCGATGACGACGCTGGTTCGCCCGTCGGCATCGATGCCGATGAGCGTCGGAGGACGACTCCATGACTGCTCGAAGACGTACACCTCTCCATCCTGGCCCAGGTAGGACTGGGCACTGTAGGCGAATTCCGCAGCGACATCGGGCACGGCATAGCTTCCGGTGCCCTGCCTCACGGTGGACACGCTTCCATCGGTGGTGTCGAGGAGCAGAAGGCGATGGATGCCCTCATCGATGTGCAGCAGGAGGATCTGGGAGTGCTCAGGTGCCCAGTCGAGAGCGAGCACCTCCCCATTGAGCGCTGGCAACGGATAGTCGACTCGCTCTCCAGTGGCAGGTGACCACAGCGCGGGCCTGGCGAAGCCGCTCTTCTCTGTGCTCAGCAGCAGCCTGTCATCTCCCTGCAGCGGGGAGAAGCGCACGGCACGCACCGGCCCGCCATCGCTCATGTCATTGCATACCGCGATCTCTTCGCCGGTGCGCGCATCGACCACGGTGACCGCGGTCCGACGCCACCCAGGATTGTGATCGGTCGAGTCCACGGAGACGAGGTTCGCGTCGGCGGAGATGTGGCCGTACCATGCTTCATTCTGGGACGACCAGATCACCTTCGCTTCGCCCCATGGGTGTGCGGGTATCGACAACAGGTGAAAGCCCTCATCATCGACGATGGTGGCCAGAAGCGTCGATCCGTCGGCCGAGAATTCCACTCCCCTGATGACGTAGGGTTCACGGTCAGGTGTCAGAGGGACGACTTCAGCCCCGTCGACCGATCGGGCGAGGAGCCCGCCGACTTCAGATCCCCCGCCGTCATCGAGGGAGACGACCCAATGCCCGTCGGGTGAGAGGAAGGACTCGAAACTCACCGCGATGGGCAGGATGTCGGAGAGCCCGGTATTCCCTGCGTGTGTCGTGAGGAGGCGCCCTTTGACACCATCGCGATGGTTCTCGATGACAAGCGCCGTGTGTGGGTCTCCGGTCGCCGGTCTCACCGCATGCAGGTAGGGCGTATGGAAGCGCTTCTCCCACGTCGCCGTTGAGCTTCCACTGTTCGATGACGTGGAATCTTTTCGAGTGTTCATTGCTTCTCACCTCTGGTCGTAGTGCCATGGTTCTGAAAATCGGTCGGGTGGTTCGCGCCCACAGCTGGGTGGTCATGGCGTGCTTCCCCGTCCCAGCATGGGGTCGGCAGCTCATCGTCCGGCAGCAGACGAATGCGTCGAATGAGGCCGGCAACGAGGTCGGCTCGCTCGATGATCGACCGGAGATCCGCCCATTCGTGTTCGGCGTGGGCACCGTCTCCCAATGGTCCGAGCCCGTCGAGTGTGGGCGTACCGAGCGCCGCCGTGAAATTGCCGTCGGAAGCGCCTCCCACCTCTGTGCCGTCGAGCGGGGTCTGGCCGAGATCCGCTGCGACCTCGCGTGCCAGAAGATAGAGTGCCTCAGAGTGCTCACGCTCCAGCGGCGGTCGGTTGATGCCTCCGTCGATCGTCAGGGTGACCTCGGGGTCCCGCGGGAGGGTGCCCCTGAATGCGGAGTCGACGCGTTCGAGTTCGTCGAGGCTCCACGCACGAACGTCGAAGGCCACCTCGGCGTCCTCGGGAATGGTGTTCACTGCTGTACCGGCCGATGCGAATGTCGGTGACACTGTCGTGCCGAGCGCATCATCCGAGTGCCGGGAGAGCCTCTGAAGAATATCGGCCATCTCCGCGAGTGCGTTGGCACCCTTCTCGGGCTCGAGACCCGCGTGCGCGGCCCGGCCTCGGAGTCCGACGCGGTAGATCCCCGCACCTCGGCGAGCGATCTTCACTGCACCGTCGAGGCTCGGCTCCAAGATCAGCACAGCACGTGAACGAGCGGCCGCCTGCTCGATGAGCTCACGGGAGGTGACAGATCCGGTCTCCTCATCGCCGGTGACCAGCAGAGAGATGTCGCCCATTCCTCCGAATCCCTCGGCCCCGAGCCTTTCGAGTGCGCCGATTGCCGCTACCAGTCCCGACTTCATGTCGAAGACACCCGGACCGCGAGCACGACCGTCGGCGACAGTGAATGGGAGCCGCTCCAGGGTTCCCACCGGCCAGACGGTATCGGCATGACCGAGCAGGAGCACTCCGCCAGGATTCGCCCCCTCGATGTACAGGTGATCGAAACCGTCGATCTCCCGGATCTCACCGTTGCGACCGATCGCCTCGCCGGCCCAATGTCGGATGTGTGAGAGGCACTTCGCGATACCGTCCCGATGCCCAGTGGGCGACTCGATGTCGACCAAGGTCCGCAGACGTGATTCGACGACCTCGGCTTCGGTGCAGTCTCCCTGCTCGAGACGAACGTCAGTGCCGCTCACGATTCTCGCCCTCCGTCCTCATCACGCTCCGAACCGAAGAACTCCGTGAGCTCGGAGATGACGAAGTCGGGTGCCTCTTCTGCCAGGTAGTGATCGGACTGAGCCGCCACACCTCCGACGTCGGCGGCGTAGTCCCTCCACACCTCCACGACATCGAAATTCCTCCCGACGTACCCCTTCTCACCCCACAGGGCGAGCAGCGGCATCTGCAGACGCCGGTCGCGCTCACGGTCGGCGCGATCGTGGTCGAGATCGACGGTCGCGGCCGACTGGTAGTCGGCAGTCGACGCCTCGACCCCTCCCGGGGCCGTGAAGCATCTGGCATACTCCTCAAACGCGCTCGGATCGATCTCACGACCTCCGGCATAACGCCCCGCGAACCGACTTCGCAGCCAGGTGAGAGGGTCGGCCCTGATGAGGGCCTCGGGCATCCCGTTCTCCAGGGCGAGGAAGAACCAGTGGAAGTAGGAGCTCGCCATGGATCGGTCCACATTGTCGAACATATGCAGGGTGGGGACTATGTCGAGCACGGCCAGGCGTTCGACCGCATTCGGCTGGTCGAGCCCGAGACGATGGGCAACACGTCCGCCCCGATCGTGTCCGGCAACGGAGTACCGGTCGAAACCGAGCGAGGTCATGAGTGCGTGCTGATCAGCCGCCATCTCACGTTTGGAATAGGTGCTGCGATCCGCACTCTGCTCCGGTCTGTCGGAGTCACCATACCCGCGAAGATCGCCGAGGACGACGGTGTGATGCTGCGCAAGCGCCGGTGCGACCAGATGCCACATGTGCTTCGTCTGCGGATAGCCGTGCAGCAGCAGAACCGGTGGCCCTGACCCCGCAATCAGACCGCGGACGCACACATCGGAGCGCGAGCTGCTGATCGGATCGAATCCTTCGAGCATGGTGCTGGTGCCTCCCATCATTGGAAAAAGCCTTAGTCAATTCCATAGACTATACTAGTTGCGAAACGATGAGAAGGCGGTAGGGGCGACCCTCGATCGGTGTGCAAACCGCCGAGCAGACGAGCCGTGAGGAACCCGGAAACGAGCACAGCGGCACTGCGGCTGTGAGCAGAGTGGCACCTCGGCTGGGAGCACAGCAGCGCCTGTGCCGCGAGCATCAGCCGTGATGCGGTGACCGATCAGTCCGGCTTCCGGAACACCGACGGCAGCTTCTTCACCTTCCGTCCGGTCTCCCGATACGACCACTGCCGCATCGGCTGCGGCACCCGCCATTGCAGCTTCCATGCGAGCATGCGGAAGCCGAAGGCGGCGGCCGCAATGATGAGCGAAGTGATTCCATTGAGCAGCCCGGCCACCTCGGCGAGGATCGTCAGCCCAGACCCGAACAGGGCGGGGATGAGATAGAGGTCGGTGCCGCGGAAGATCGCAGGGTCCTCGCTGGCCACGGCATCGCGCATGAGCCCACCGCCGCACGCGGTCAGCGCTCCCATGAGCAGCGCGGCCGGGAAGCTCGCACCGGCACCCAAAGCGATCGTCGTCCCAGTGACGCTGAAGAGCCCGAGCCCCATCGCGTCGAAGGCGACGATCCAGATCCGAGCGCGGGAGATGTGCGACCCGATGATGTAGATGAGCAGGGTCGCGATCAGCGGAGGCGCGAGGTAGATCGGCTGCGCGAGCGCATTCGGCACCCGATCGAGGAGCACATCGCGGATCATCCCGCCGCCGATGCCGGTCATCGTGCCCAGCACCAGTCCACCGGTGATGTCGAAGTTGCGTCGGGCCGCGAGCAGCACACCCGAGACCGCGAAGACGAAGGTGCCGGTGAGGTCGAGTGCGAGGAAGATGACTTCCTGCAGGGTCAGTTCCACATCGGCTCCCGGGCTGGTCGGCTCAGCTGAGCTGGAAGTTGTCCGGGTTCTTGTACGGTTCGATGTCGACGACCGGCGACCCCTTGCCCATGAGCAGCTTCGAGATCGGGCAGCGGGCGTGGGCGCGGGCGGCGTACTTCTCTGCGTCCTCGTCCGAGACTCCGTCGATGGAGATGAACGCGTGCGGCGCGAAGTAGAAGCCGTTGCCGGAGGGTTCCTTGTGCAGTTCGACCTCGACCCGCACTCGGGACAGAGCATCGAGTTCGTTGACGGCGAGCACGACCTTGAGCGTCTCACCGAGGCAGGTCGACCACGCCATAGCGAGGAACTGTTCGGGATTGTTGCCGTCTTCGACGTGCGAGGTCGGGGCCGTGGTCAGCGTCTGACCATCTTCGATTCGCACCTCGCCGGAGGTGCCGCCGAGGTTTTCGACCTTGGCGGTGTAGATGGGCGCGCTCGGGCTCTTCGGCTCGTCCGCATCGTCGCTCCGAGCCTGCGGCTGGGCGTATCCGGGGTTCTCAGTCATTGCACCATGCTACGACAGGCACGCAACAAGTTCATTGTGCTTTCGATGAATGGACCGTGACCTCAGTCCGATCCGTCCGTGCCGACCCGCACCCATCCGCAGCGGGCACCGCTCCGAATGACCATTATGAACGGAACCCGACGTGTCCACCCCCGCCTCCGCGGCGCAGTTGCCGGGCTGGCGGCGACGCTGGCGATGTTCGGCCTCGCCGATGTCCTCGCGCGCGCCTTCAGCCCGAGCGCCGCACCCCTGCTCACCCTCGGGCAGGCGATCATCCCCCTGGCTCCCCCGGCAGCCATCAAACCCGTCATCGCCCTCTTCGGCGACAATGACAAGCTCGTCCTCGTCCTCTCCACCGGCCTCGGCGCGCTCGTCCTCGCGGGTCTCATCGGAGCGGTGGCCGCCTCCCGTCGACGTCTGGGCATGGGACTTCTGCTCATCGCGGGACTCGTCCCCCTCGCCGTCATCATCCTGCGCCCCGAGGCGGGTGCCCTCGATGTCATCCCCACGCTCGTCGGGCTCGCGGTCGGCATCGCCGTCTTCGCCCTGCTGCTGCGGCTCGGCGGGTTCGCAACCTCCGCCGAGGCGGCCCACCGTCCCGTCGACGACGCCGAGGGCACCGCCGTCCCGGATGATCCCGCCGAGGCGGCCGATCGCCCCGAGTCCGAGCCCGATTCCGAGCCCGGCCCTGCGCCCGGTTCACGGACATCGAACCCGCTCAGTCGCCGCCGCTTCTTCGGCCTGGCCGGAGCCGTCGGCACCATCGGCGCCGTCACCATCGCGGTCGGTCAGACCGTTGCCTCCCTCGCACAGGACGCCGGAGCGGCGGTCGCCAAGCTGGTCCTGCCCACCCCGGCGAAGAGGGCCGCCGCGATCCCTGCGGCCGCGAGCACCGACGTCGAGGGCACGGTTCCCTTCGTCACCGAAGCTGCGGACTTCTACCGCATCGACACGGTTCTCGCCCCTCCGGTCATCGACCCCGAACAGTGGTCCCTGCGGATCCACGGAATGGTCGATCAAGAGGTGACACTGACGATGGACGAGCTCCTCGACCTGCCTCTCGAGGAGCACCACATCACGCTCACCTGCGTCTCCAACCCGGTCGGCGGTGGGCTCGTGGGCAATGCGACCTGGCTCGGCTTCCCCGTGCGTGAACTCCTCGCCCGTGCGCACCCGAGTCTTGATGCCGATATGGTCCTTTCGCATTCCTTCGACGGTTTCACCGCGTCGACCCCGATCGAGGCGCTCACTGATGACCGCGAATCCCTGCTGGCGGTCGGGATGAACGGACAGCCGCTGGCTCCCGAACACGGGTTCCCAGCCCGCCTCGTCGTCCCCGGACTCTACGGATTCGTCTCCGCCACCAAATGGGTGACCGAACTCGAGGTCACCCGCTTCGATGAGAAGACCGCCTACTGGACCGACCGCGGGTGGGACGAGAAGGCGCCCATCCTCGTCGCCTCCCGCATCGAGGTGCCGAAGCCGCTGGCCAAGGTCTCCGCCGGAGACATCCGGGTCGGCGGCACCGCGTGGGCGCAGCGTTCGGGCATCGAACGTGTCGAAGTCAAGATCGACGACGGAAAGTGGACGCAGGCAGAGCTGGCCGAGGAGGTCACGATCGACACGTGGAGGCAGTGGCGTGCCGATTTCGCCGAGGTGGAACCGGGCACCCACACGCTCACCGTCCGCGCGACCGACAAGGACGGCACCGTGCAGACGGCGAAACGTCGCGACTCGATCCCGAATTCGGCCACCGGCCACCACCACATCCAGTTCCGCGTCGAATGAGCGCAGAGTCACCTCGGCGAGAAGATTTTCAACTTTCTTCCCGATTCACCCATCCGGATGCGCACCCGCTGCGAATACCCAGTACACAGCGAGCAATGGAGATCACTTCACAGCTGTGCGCGAACACGCATCACTGCTAACAGGAGAAGAACAATGAAGACACTGCTTCGCACTCGCACCGCCACTATCCTCTCGGCCGGAGCCATCGGCCTGTTGGCTCTCAGCGGCTGTGGCATGGATTCCGGCTCCGGAGGAGAGGAGTCCGGTTCGGATTCCGGCAGCTCCGAATCCCAGCCGGCTGACTCGAACGAATCCGAGATGCCCGACGAATCCGGCGACTCGTCCATGAACGATACCGACCTCGTCGGCAAGGGCTGCTCGACCTACGCCGAGGAGAACCCCGACGGGGCCGGATCTGTCGAGGGCATGGGCCAGGACCCTGTCGCCACTGCCGCCTCGAACAACCCGATGCTCACGACCCTGACCAAGGCGGTCTCGGGCAAGCTCAACCCCGATGTCGACCTCGTCGACACCCTCAACGGCGACGAATTCACCGTCATCGCTCCGGTCGACGATGCCTTCGCCGATGTGCCGAAGGACGACCTCGACGCGCTGGCCAAGGATTCGGACATGCTGACGAAGGTGCTGACCTACCATGTCATCCCCGGTCAGCTCTCACCCGATGAGATCGCCGGCGAACATGAGACAGTCGAGGGCTCGAAGGTCAAGATCTCCGGCGAGGGCGAGGACATGAAGTTCGACGATGCCGGTCTCGTCTGCGGCGGCGTCAAGACCGCCAACGCCACGGTCTACATGGTCGACGGTGTGATGATGCCCGACAAGTGACCGAAGAGCCCGCAGCGAGAGAGCACCACGATGCAGTGGCCGGGAACCGATCAGCAGCAACAGGATCGGCTCCCGGCCGCCATCAGTTCCTCGCCGGTTCGTGGGGCTTCATGCGATCGCCTGCTGACCATTCCAGCAGGGCACGGCCCGACGCCGACGCCCGCCCCTGCCGACTCGCTCACCTGGGAAAGGTGTGATCGATTTCTGCATGCATGGCATGATTGGGCAATGAGCTCTGATCACCAGCCGGCGGATTCCGCCGATCCCGGCGGTGTCCTGCTGATCCGCATCGCCGACGGTGACCGGTCCGCATTCGAAGAGCTGTTCACCACCCACTCCCGCATCCTCATGGCCGTCATCCTGCGGATCGTCAAGAGCAGGTCCCTCGCCGAGGAGGTCCTCCAGGACTGCTTCACCGAGGTGTGGACTCGGTGTTCGGGATTCGACCCGAGCCGCGGCAGCGGACGAGCCTGGTTGGTCACCCTGTGCCGGAGACGAGCCATCGACTGTGTGCGCAGCGTCCAGGCCCAACAGGACAGGGACGTAGCGGACGGGCTCCGAACCACTGTCGCGGCCAGTGACCAGGTGGAGCAGACAGTCATCGCCCGCGCAGAGTCCGACCGGACCGTCTCGGCTCTGCAGGTCCTGCCGGATGAGCAGGCCGAACCGATCGTCATGGCCTTCTATCAGGGCATGACCCACACCCAGATCTCGGAGAATCTCCAGGTGCCGCTGGGTACCATCAAGTCACGGATCAGGGACGGAATGAAGAAGCTGCGAGAAGAGTTGGAGGCAAGCCGATGAGCGCAGATCGTGACTATCTGGCTGCCGGGCTGGCTCTCGGCGGGCTCAGCGATGACGAACTCGCCGAGGCTCAGGCGCTGGCCGAAGCCGACGCCGAATTCCGCTCTGAAGTCGCCTCCTATGCCGACGTCATGGCCGAAACGGCCGAATCCGATGAACCGGCCGAGGTCAGCGCGGCGGCCCGCGACGCGATTCTCAGCATCCCTGACAACCATGAGCAGGAACCGGCCGCAGAGTCGACCCCGACAGCCGAGGTACAAACCCCACCGGTCGGTGAGGTTTCGCCCACACCGGCTGCCGCGGAAACCTTCGCCGAGGCACCGCCCGCGCCGACGTCGCTCAGCGCCCATCGGGAGGCCCGCCGATCCGACGCCCGCGCAGACGACCTGGGCCGGGCTCAGCCTCGCCGACGTTCCTGGCTGCCCTGGGCCGCAGCCGCAGCCGCGATCGTCGTCGCCGCCGGTCTCGGCGCGACCGTCTGGCAGCAGAATCAGCGGCAGAACGAGCTGGAAGAGGACCTGGCCGCGACTCAGCAGCAGCTCGATGACTCGGCCCGCCTCATGGAGGCTGGTGACCTGAAGACGAGCACCGCAGATATACCGGACGGCGGAACCGTCACCGTGCTCTCCTCCGAGAGCGAGCAGCTCATCCGCCTCAGTCCAAAAGACATCGGACGGCCACCGGCCGGAAAGTCGATGCAGATGTGGGTCATCGGCGCCGACGGCCCGGAAAGCGCCGGTCTGATGTCGAATCAGCCGGTGACCATCGCCGGCGAGAAGTTCGCGAAGGGCAGCGTCTTCGGCATCACCGTCGAACCCGAGGGCGGTTCGAAGCAGCCGACCACCGACCCGGTTGTCGCGATCGACCTGTAGGTCCGGCGGCAGAGTTCTGCTCGCGGCAGATCGACGGCACCGAGGCGTGACTGCTCCGGACCTCGCCGAGTAGGCTCGCTCCCACCGTCGGCGAAGGAGCAGACATGACCGAATTCGAGTGGGATCCGGACACCTACCAGGCGCTCATGGCCGAGGAGATCCCTGACTATCCTCGCCTGCAGACCGAAGTGGCAGCCGCAGCGGCAGCGGGACGACCGAGGTCGATCCTCGATCTGGGCATCGGCAGCGGTCTGACCGCACAGCGCGTTCTCGAAGCGCTCCCGGAGACGGAACTGCTCGGCATCGACGCGAGTGCCGACATGCTCGCCGCTGCCGAAGAAGCTCTCGACCCGGAGCGCACGGAGCTGCGGCAGAATCGCCTTGAGGATCCGCTTCCGCGTGGCCCCTTCGACTTGGTGATGTCGACGCTCGCGGTCCATCACCTCGACGGTGCCGGCAAGGCGGACCTCTTCGCTCGCATCGCAGCGGTGCTCAGACCCGGCGGACGGTTCGTCCTCGGCGACCTCGTCGTACCCGCCGACCCGGCAGACGTCGTCACCCAGATCGACTGGATCGACGACACTCCCAGCTCTCTCGATGACCAGCTGACCTGGCTCGCAGAGGCGGGGCTGACACCGCACGCGCATTGGCAGCACCGGGACCTCGCCGTCGTCGTGGCGGAGAAACCCTGAGCCGGGTCCAGCACTGCGCCCGCCCTCAGTACTGTGCCCGACTCCAGCGCCTTGCCCTTCCTCCAACACAGTGTCAACCCTCCGTCGCAGGGCGGAGCGCGCACCGCCGAATCCCCATTGCGACGGATGTCCTCGCAGACGGAGACTGTCTAAGCTGAGGGAATGGCAGAGACAGCTGACGATCCGGCCCACCAGCCGGAGCGCGTGATTTCAGACGAGGAACGTCGCCCCACGCGCAGTGATGTCCGGCTCGTGGCTGCGCTGGCCGCCGGGTCGCTCGTGTTCGCCGTGCTCTATTCCGGCAGCGGATTCTGGGAGTTCAAGGCCCCACTGTGGGTCGCCTGCCTGCTCTCGATCATCGTCACTGTTCCGCTCCTGTGGAGGCGGCGCTTCCCGAATCTCGTGGCCTGGTTCATCACCGCGCTCTACGTCACTGCGCAGATTCTGCAGATGATGGAGCCCGGCGTCTCCCAGATCGCTCTCTTCATCTCCGTCTATGCGATCGGCGCATTCCGCCTCAGCCGGCGGGTGGCGTTCGTCTCGCGCTGCCTGCTGTGTCTGGCGATCTTCGTCTATGTCGTCGTCTCCGCCGCCCTGCAGTTCCAGGATCTGGGTGATCTCACCTTCGTCCAGTTCGCAGCGGCCACCGGGGTCACGTTCCTCATCAACGCCGTGTTCTTCGGCGGCGCGTGGCTCTTCGGCAATCGGGCCTACGCCCAGCGTTGCCTGCTCGGCGAACTCCGAGCCGCCAATGAGGAGGTCCGCGAACAGGAACAGCAGCTGACCCGCCAGGCACTTGACCTGGAGCGCGTGCGCATCGCCCGCGAACTCCACGACGGGGTCGCCCACCACATCGCCGGGGTCGGCATCCACGCGGCAGCAGCACGCCGCAGCCTCGAGAAGAACCCCGACAAAGCCAAGGAATCGCTGCAGGTCATCGAGTCCTCGACCCGTGAGACCGTCGATGAGCTCCGCGCCCTCGTCTACACACTCCGCGACACGCACACACCTGCCGACCCGCTCGAGAACACGGACACCGCTCGGGTCAGCACGTCCGACGAACCGGCAGCGTCGTCGGTCAAAGGCAATCCCGGCCTCGGCGATCTGCCCGAGCTCATCACATCGGCCCAACGATTCGGCCAGACCGTCGAGTACACCACGGTCGGGCGACCGCGTCCGCTGACCCCGATCACGGAGATGTCGATCTACCGAGTGATCCAGGAATCCCTGACGAACTGCGCCCGCTATGCGGGCACCGGCGCCGAGGTGGCCGTACGTGTCCGCTACGGCACCGCTGATCTCGAGGTCGAGGTGAGCGATTCCCGCGGTCATGACTCCCGCAATCCCGACTCCCGCGGCATCGATTCGACGACAGAGCGAGCGCACGGATCACACGAGCGCCGCGCCGGTGCGGTCCGTCGGTCGGAGGGAACCGGACTCGGCATCGTCGGGATGAGAGAGCGCATGAATGCCCTCGGCGGCAGCCTCGAGGCCGGTCCGAAATCCCGCGGCGGGTGGCTCGTCCGCGCGCGCATCCCCTACCCGCGCAGCACGGCAGATGGGCTCGGACCCCGGGACGAATTCCCACAGACCGAGGGCCGCGGCCCCGCCGCAGAAACCGCACCCACCGCGAAGGCTCCCGAGCCGCGCGGCTCCGAATCCACCGACTCTGAACACGCTGAGAGGGCCCACCCATGATCCGAGTGCTCCTCGTCGACGACCAATCGATGGTCCGCACCGGTTTCCGCACGATCCTCGAAAGCGAGGACGGGATCACCGTGGTCGGCGAGGCCGAGAACGGGCAGATCGCCATCGACAAAGCCCTCGAGCTCTCCCCCGACGTCATCTGCATGGACGTGCAGATGCCGGTCATGGACGGACTCGAATCCACCGAGCAGATCGTCCGTCGCGGCTCGGGCGGAGCCGTCCTCATGCTCACCACCTTCGACCGCGACGACTTCCTGTTCCGGGCTCTGGCCGCCGGCGCGAGCGGGTTCCTCCTCAAGACCGCCGAGGCCGAACAGCTCATCGACGCCGTCACCGCCCTGGCCGCCGGCGACGGACTCCTCTCCCCCGAGGTGACCCGCCGCGTCATCGAACGCTCGGTGTCCACGCCGGAGCCGATCACCCCCACGGCCCCGGAGCTCGAGCAGCTCACCGAACGCGAACTCGAGGTGCTCAGGTTGGTCGCGACCGGAGCGAGCAACTCTGAGATCGCCTCTCAGCTCTTCGTCGGCGACGCCACGGTGAAGACGCACGTGTCGAATCTGCTGGCAAAGCTCGGCATCCGCGACCGCATCCACGCGGTGATCTGGGCCTACGAGCACGGAGTCGTGGCAATCGGGCGGCAGGACCGGGCAGGGTGAGATGAGTCGGGGACCGCGGGCCGCCTCGGCGGATGGATCGGCACCTTTTATGGACATCGGTCACAGTCTCGGTCACAACGGGAGTAATATGTCTCTCATCGAACCGTCATAGGGCGGTTCGCTCCTCCCCACCGACACCCAACCACCGCATTGACGGTCTCCCCCAGCGAACGGCATCGCAGCTCCCACGGCCGATCCGGTTCGCAGACCGGAAAGGCTGCACACCTATGCACAGTGTGGACGGCATCACCCCCGTCGACCCCACCTATGACCGGCTGGTGCACCTCGCACCGACCCGCAGCCGCGAATCGGCCCAGATCGTCGACCACCTCCGATCCGGCCGCTCCGTCGTCGTGGTCTGCCTGCCCGGTGACGGAGCCCTGGACTTCGCCCGCTCGCTGGCCGCCGCACTCGGTCAGCCTGACCAGACTCTGCTGCGGGCCAGTGCCCACACCACCGCCGAGGAGGTCGCGCGGTTCGTCGATGCCGGCCGTTCGAAGTGCGAACCGCGGATCATCAGCGGCGCCCACCTCCTCACGGATGCGGCGGAACCCGTCATCGACCAGGCACTCCACACCTCCCCGGTGCCGATCGCCTACCTCCTCGACGGCGACCACCTGCGCACCGTCCGCGGCGGAGACGACGGTGTCCTCGGGCAGATCGCCGACGGGTGGAGCAGCGGAGAACTCGAACGGGTCGACTTGGCCCGGCTCACCGGAAGCGAATCCCTGGCGCTGGTCACGGGCTTGTCGGCGACCATTCCCCTCGATGACCTGCAGCTGCGCACCCTGGCGGCGCTGTCCGGAGGCAAGCCGATCGTCGCCGCCGATCTCATCGCCTGGGCGGAGACGAATCCGCACAGGGTGCCCCGGCACTATCCTCACGCAAGCATCGGCACCCCGTTCTTCGGCAACCGGGTGCTGTCACGAGTCTCCACGCGGTTCTCACAGCACAGCCCCGCGACTCTCATCGCTGCCCGCCGCCTCGGCGACCTCAGTCCGATGCCGACCCGCACGGCCAAGCAGCTCTTCGGGGATGCGGTCATCGCCCGGCTCATCGATATGCGCCTGGCACGGGAATTCGATGTCAGCGGCCGCGCGTCTGTGGCGGTCTCGTCGCTGCACGTCGATGCGCTGGCCAACCAGCCCCTCGGCGAGGCAGACGCCGCGGACGAGGAGAAGTTCGAACGCCGCCTGACGACCTTGTGGAAGGCCGGCTACCCGGTCGGTGAGGCCGCTGAGATCGGTCTGGCCAGGGACGTCATCAACGAGGGCCTCGACATCGATCGGCGCCGCACCGAACTGCTGCTCAGGGCGGCACGTTCGCTCAACCGCCTCGGCGACCCTTTGGAAGCGACGATCATGCTCCACATCGTCGAAGATGCGGTGCAGGATGATCCGCTCTTCCTCGAATGGGAGCTGCAGATGATCACGGCGCTCCTGCTGGGAGGCGACCGCGCAGGAGCACTCGAGATGATCAGGAAGGGGATCGGCCTCGGGGCCATGGGCCGCGAACGTGATCCCGTCGTCCACGAACTCCTCACCACGGCCGCGACGGCATTGTCGGCCGAACGCGAGCTGCCGCGGTGGTGGACGGATTTCCTCGCCGAGGAGGTCGAACCGAAGATTCCCGGGTTCTCGAACCTCGTGTCCTCCTTCACCGGGGGTGCGATGACCCGGGTCGAGGACGCCCGCGCGGTGGCCGATTCTCCTGCCGCACCGTGGTCGCTGAGACTCATGGCCTTCGCCGCACTGTGCCAGTACCACCTGAAGACCGATGACGCCGAAGCGCTGATGACTGCCGCCGCCGAAGGACTCGACCTCATCGCCGAGATCACGACCGTCCGATCGCGACCGCTCAGCGGCTTCACCTTCACGATGGCCTGGTTCTTCACCATCGGCGCGACCGTCAACTGCCTGCTGGCCGGAGTCGAACCGCAGCGCTCCGAACTCGCCACCCGAACCCTTCTGGCTTCGGCGACAGGAGCCTCAGCCCACAGCGGATGGCAGCTGAGCGCGACGACCGCATGGTGCATCGGCATCCAACGTCTGCTCGACGGAGAGACCGAGCTCGCCGCCCGGGACTACGAGGCGGTGGCCGACACGGTCACCCCGGCACTGTTCGCGGTCGGTTGGGGTCTGCGGGACACCCTCGGCCGATGGCAGCGCAGCAACGCGCCTTTCTACAACCCGGCCTCGACCACCGACAGTGCCCCGTGCGAGGGCTACCGACTCCATGACGGCCTCGCGTCGTTCCTGCTCGGGCCCGGGGCGACGAATCCCGGGCCGATGCCCGCGTGGATGCACACCATCTTCGCTCATGCCCGCGTGCTCGACGGCACGATCAGCCCCGCCGAGGCGCGCGAGTCCCTACCCGCGGAGGTCGAGACCCTGACCATGCCGGGCCCCCGGGCCGCACGCCGACATATCGAAGCCGCAGCGGACGAGGATGCCGAGGAACTCCTCGCAGCCGGCCGGGAGCTGCAGAAGGTCGGATACCGCGGTGCCGCCCGACATGCGTTTGCCGAGGCCAGAGCCTTGTTTCTCGGACAGCGACTCAGCGCTCGGGCACGGATGGCCGGAGAGGCCCTGGACGCGCTGCGGCAGCGGGCGTCCATTCCGCCGGAAGATCCGCAGCCGAAGGAAGACACGGCGGGAGCTGCCTCTGCGGCAGCACCGCCCGTGACCCTGACCGATCGTGAGCTCGAGGTGTGCCGCCTCGTCGCCGAAGGGCTGACGAACGTGCAGATCAGCCAGCGACTCGTGCTTTCGGTGCGCACCGTCGAATCGCATGTGCTGCAGGCTCGGGCCAAGCTCGGGGCGGAGCGTCGCCGTGATATTCCGCGGTTGATGCTCACGCTGCGCGACACCGGCCGGATCAATGCTTCGGACCACGCGCGGCGCTAGTGGACTTCGCACCGGTCGCTGCACCGGTTGTCTTCGTTTCATTCGACGCGTCGGCCCTTTTCGGCCGCACCGGACGGCCCGACCACCACACGTAGATGCCGGCTGCCACCAGGCCTGCTGCCATGATGACGATCCACCAGGGGAAGCCCGGCAGGTCCGATTCGGCCAGACCTGATTCGCGGTCGGCGGCAGGGGTCGGGTAGACGCGTTCGGCGGTGACGAGGATGCGCTGGGAGTTGATGCCCAGCGGGGTGCACGTCACGAGGGTGACGAGGTCCCGGTCGGGGATCGTGCCCAGCGATTCGGTCTCATCGGGATCGACGACCTGAGTCCTCACGACCTGGTAGCTGAGCACCTCGCCGAAGGTCGTGAGCGTGAACCGGTCCCCCTTGCCGACCTTGTCGAGGTTCGTGAACATGGTCGCCTCGGCGAGTCCCCGGTGGCCGGTGATGACCGAGTGTGTGCCCTTTCCCCCGACGGGCAGGCTCGTGCCTTCGAGGTGGCCGAGCCCCTTGAGCAGGGTGGCATCGTCCGTGCCGTGGTAGACGGGCAGGTCGAGGTCGATCTTCGGAATCCGCAGTCGGGTCATCACTCCGGGCCCGCCGTCGTCGAGGACGTCCTCGTACGCGGGTGCGCCTTTCGCCGAGGTGCCCTCGCCCGACGGCAGCCGTTGATTCGATTCGAGACTGGCTCCGGATTCGAGGGCATCGTTGTACTTGTGGGCGAGAGCGATCTGGTGGGCGTTCTCGGCGCGGTTTCCGGCGGTCCCGTCCGCGGCGTTGTCGATGATCTTCGACTGATCGAGCTGAGAGAACCACGCAGCCGCGCTCGGGTAGGTCCAGATGCCCAGGCCGGTCAGGGCGATGAGCGCGACGACGAGGGAGAGAATCGGCACGCGCCAGCGGCGCCCGTCGGTGGACGGGCGCCGCGTGGCCGTACCCGGCACGGCAGCCTCGGTGGTCTGCCTGCCTTCAGGTGAGTGAGTCACACCTGATTCTTGCGGCGGTTGGCTGCGACGATGCCTGCACCACCGGCGATGAGCATGAGGCCGATGCCGGCGATCATCGCGAGCAGCTTGCCGTCAGCACCGGTCAGCGGGAGGTCCGGGTGACCCTGCTGGGTGTTGGCGAACTTGTACTCGAAGGCACTCGCGACTTCACCGGCGGTGACGGTGACCTCGTTGAGAGAGTCGTCGAGGATGTAGCCGGCCGGGGCCTTGGTCTCCTTGGCCCAGTACTTCTGCGTGGTGTCGTCATTGTTGCCGACCCACAGGGTGACGGAGACAGTGCCGTCGGCTGCGGTCTTCACCGAAGCGACCTTGTTCTTGCCGGCAGCATCGGAGAAGATGTCGAACTCGGCACCGGCAAGGGTGTGCCCCTGGTCGCCGGCGACGTGCTTGATGACCTTGAGCGAGCCCCAGTTCGTGCTCACGGCAGGGGTCTCGACCTTGGAGTCGTTCGTGTTGACCAGGGCGGTGTTCTCGATGGTGCCGTCGCCCTGGGAGGTGACCTTCGTGGTGATCGTGGCGACGACCTTGTTACCGCCCTCGAGCTTGTTCAGTCCGGTCGCTGTGAAGGTGATGGACACTGTGCCGCCGTTGTTCGCGAGCGTGTAGTCGGTGCCCTCCGTGAAGCCCGCGACCTTGGCGGAAACGAAACCGAGGCGGGAATCGAGCTTGTCGGTGATGACGAACTTCTTGTACCCGTTGTTCGCGGCCGGAACCGGTGCGGTGATGGTCCAGTCGACGGTCGAACCGAGGATCGGTGCTGAGGGGTTCGAGACCTCTTTGGTCGGCTGGGTCTTGTTCACCGAGTTCTTCGGGTAGACGTTGACGTCGTAGAGCCACTTGCCGTTGTCCTGCGAGAGCGGAAGCGTGACGAGGAACGGATCAGTCGTCGAGGTCGCGTTCGCGGGAGCCTTGGTCTCGGTGACGAGGTAGAGGCCGAGCGGCAGACCTTCGAAGGTCGCGAGTCCGCCGTTTGCGGTGGTCTTCGCGACGCCGTTGCCCAGCGAGAATCCGCCGGCCTTGACCTCGGAGGCCTTGAGACCGGTGATGAGGTCCCAGCCCTCGGGGGTCGTCAGGTCGACGGCCTGGCCACCCTTGTCTGTGACCTTCTGGACGGTGAATTCGGCGCCGTTCAGCGGTTCGCCGAGCTTCGAGGTGTCCGTGATCGCCGATCCGTCACCCCCATCGGTGCCGTAGCTGCCGTCGTACTTGTGGATGATGATCGAGCCGGTCCGACCGGAATCGATGTTGCCCACATTGTCAGCGGCCTGCGCGGTGCCGGCCATGCCCAGAACGCTCAGCGAGGCGATGGCGGCCACCGCGGTCAGACGCCGCAACAGACCTGATTTCCTGTTTTTCATTGTTTCCCTTTCAGTGCTTCCGGTTCCTGCGGCGCAGGCCCTTGAGAAGTGCGATGGCACCGGCGGCGGCGAGCAGTGCTGCTCCGCCGATGAGGTAGATCTGGCTTCCGGTTCCGCCGGTCAGCGGCAGTGCCACCGGGGGCTTCTGCTCGTTGGTGTACGACCCGAGTTTCTTCTCCAGGTCGGGTCCGGAGACCGTGAACGTGTGGGGTGCGTCGTCGAGGATGTATCCGGCCGGGGCTTTCTTCTCGACGAGGGTGTGCTTGCCCCACTTGAGTCTGTCAACGGAGAATTTGCCGGCTGCCGGGTCCTTATCGGCGCCCGCGCATTTGTCCGCCGAGGCGGCCACGCAGTCCTCGATCTCCGTCGACTTCCCGTCGGGATCGGTGAGGGTCCAGACCGAGCCTTTGAGTGCATTTCCGGATTCGTCGGTCTTGCCCCAGGTCACGGCACCGGTCTTCGCGGTGTTCGTGATGGTGCAGGTGGCATCGTCGCCGGATTTCAGAGTCACGGAGCTCTTGTCCGAGGTGACGACGCCTGATCCGGTTCTCGGTTTGCAGTCCCAGTCCGAGGCCTCGTAGCCCTTCGGGGTTCCGGCCTCAGAAAGGGCGTACTTACCGGACTTCACCTTCGCCTTGGTCACCGACTCCGATCCGGTCTTGCCCTCGATCGTCTTGTTGCCGGAGGCTGCGTCACCTTCGGCCTTGAGAGTCCAGTCAGTGTCCTTGGCAGTGCCGGCTGCAGCAGTGTTGTCGACCTTCTTCACCAGGGTCAGCGTCGTGTCCTTGACCTTGTTGAGGTAGGAGCACTTGACGTCATCGCCGGGTTTGATTCCGGTGAGGTCGGTGCTCTTGTCGCTCGTGAGCTTCGTCGTGGCCTTCGACCCGTCAAGGCGAGTGATGTCGCAGCTGCCGCTCTTGAACTCGTACCCGTCCTGCTGTGTTTCGGAGACCGCAACGGTGGCACGACCGGTCGTCTTCGAGAACTTCAGGCCCCACTTCGCATCACCGTTTGCATCGGTCTTCTGCGTGGTTGCCGTCGGGTTCGAGGACACAGTGTCGGACGTGGCTGTCGCCTTCGCACCGACTGCCCAGTCTTTGCCGGGCTTCTTGTTCTCACCGTTCTCGTCGACAACGTCCTTGTGGATCGAGACGTTGGCGGTCAGCGGAGCATTGGTGATCGTGCAGACGATTTCCTTGCCTGTGCGGGGAATGGTGACCGTGCCAGTTGCCCTATTGCCCTCCGATAGGATCGTTGTTGTGCCCTTGATCGAACATGAATAACTGCTTTCATAGTCGGCGAGGTCGGTCGCGCCTACCCCAGCTTCGCTCAATGTCAGCTCCGCCCCGGGTTTTGTCGCCACTCTGACAACTTCCTCATCGTCGTCTTGAAGATCGGCATCATCGCCAGTTGTGACAGCCTTTCCTAGCCCAGTACTGCCCTCCTTGAGCGTCAGCTCAAACTGATCCCCGGCCTTGGCTCGCCTCCCTTGAATATTCTTCATAAGAGTCACAGAAGGCGGAGGAGAGCATGAGGCAAGGTCTGTACCTTTTCCAGAGCTAGTGGAAAAATTAGTACCGTTAGACCAACCTGGCATATCGAATGCCTTGACATCATCGGAGCTGCCCAAGTAAGCGGTACCGTTGGCGTCGAAAGCTACACCATTGACTTTGTCGCTGGTATCGAAAGGACCGCTCACAGAAGGTTTCAACGAGAGATTGTTGCCTTTGTCGAGCGCAGCCTTACTCAGGCTGAAAACCGTGGTCTTCGTGCCGACTCCTCGGACGATGAAGAGATTGCCACTGGCGTCAAAAGCCATATCTCCATTCGACGCCGAGTTGTAGTTCGAACTTGTGTCGACCGTCGCTTTGAGTGTGATGCTGTCTGTCGAGGGGTCAAAGACGTATAGACTGAATGACTTCCCATCGGTGCTGTACCCGCCGAAATAATAGCTTCCCGTCAATGGGTCTACAGCACCAGCGATCAGGCTGATCCCGCTCACCGACCGCTGGCGACTAACTGATGACCATGTTCCCGTTCCGGTGGTGAGCCGATAGACGGTCACGCCCGAGTCAGATCCATTCTGGACGAATAACCGGTTAAGAGCATAAACCGTTTTTCCATCATCGCCGATGCCCAGCCCGTTAAAGCCGGTGACGTCCCTGGCAGGGTCGCCCACCTTCGAAGTACCGCCACTCGTAATTTTCCACATCTGCCCGTCACTCGACACCGAGTAGGCAGTTCCTGGCGCACAGTTGATCGAGACCGGAGCCGCCTGAGCAGGCTCCGCCGCAAGCATGGTCATACCCGAAAGCACGACGAGGAGCGCCGTCAGCGCAGCCAGTAGGGCGCGCACACGCAGACGTACCCGGGTCATACATCCCTCATTTCGAAGTCGAGCAAGGTGTTCCAGCCCGATTCGAATCCCTGACGATGCACGGCAACGTGGCACCGATATCAGAGTTGCGGAGTGAAGAGCTGGTCAAGCTCTTTCAAGATATGTAGTTGCACGATCAATCACACTGCTCAGCAGGCACTCTTCAGCAAGAGTTCCGTAGTCACCCCAGTACCGAGTAGTTACTCGCTCAACTACTCAGTAGTTTGAATTTCAATCTTCGAAATATTGCTGATCCCACCTGCTCCGCCCCGCCCGACTCCCCCGCAGGCAGGGGCACGAATTCACCCGCTCGGCTGATCCCAGAACACCGATCTCCGCATAGCGTTGAAGCATGATCACCCTGGAGAACATCAACCGCAGCTTCGGCGACAAGAAGGTGCTGCACGACCTCAGCTTCGACATCGGCGACGGCCGAATGACCGGATTTGTCGGGTCGAACGGTTCCGGCAAGACCACGACGATGCGCATCCTCCTCGGCGTGCTGGCCGCCGACTCCGGACGCATCACGATCGACGGATCCGAAATCACCCCGGCTCACCGCAGCGCGATCGGCTACATGCCCGAAGAGCGCGGGCTCTACCCGAAGATGCCGATCATCGACCAGCTCGTCTACCTCGCCCGCTTCCACGGACTGACGCGCCAGGCCGCGAAGAAGCGCGGGCTCGAACTCCTCGATGAACTCGACCTCAAGGGTGAACCCACCGACACCCTCGAAGCAGTCAGCCTCGGCAACCAGCAGAAGGTCCAGATCGCCGCGGCCCTCATCCACGACCCCGAGGCCCTCGTCCTCGACGAACCGTTCTCCGGACTCGACCCCACCGCCGTCGAACGCACCCTGGCAGTCCTCACCTCCTTCGCCGCCTCCGGCGCCCCGGTGCTCTTCTCCAGCCACCAGCTCGACCTCGTCGAACGCCTCGTCGACGACGTCGTCATCATCAACGACGGCCGCCTCATCGCCGCCGGCACCACGGACGAACTGCGCCGCGAACGCAGCTCACCCGAATGGACGCTCCAGACCGACGCGGACATGGGGTGGGTGCGCGAGATCCCCGACATCACCGTCATCGAATTCGACGGGAACTGGGTCCGCTTCGCAGCACCGGACTCCACCACCGCCGAGGCGGTCCTGAGGAAAGCGCTCGACGTGTCCTCCGTGTCCTCGTTCGCTCCGCACATCGTCCCCCTCAACCGGCTCTTCCAGGAGGTCACACAGTCATGAGCACAGAAACCCTGACCCGAACAGACACAGCCGCGAACCGTGCCGGCTTCACCACCGCCATCGGCCTCGTCATCGAACGCGAGATCATGGTCCGCCTCAAATCCAAGGCCTTCATGATCTCGACGATCCTCTCGATCGTCATCCTCGGGGTCCTCGTCGGAGTCTCCGGGGCGCTGCCCTCACTCTTCTCCTCCACGGACAAGGTAGCGGTCACCTCGGCGGGGGCCGAAGCCGTCAAGGGCATCGAGGACATCGAACCTGTCGTCGTCGACGATGTGGATGAGGCGAAAGCCCTCGTCAGCTCCGAGAAGGTCGACGCCGCGGTCGTCGACTCGGAGGACTCCCCGACCGGAGTTGCAGTCCTCTCGCTCCGGTCGGCCCCGGAATCGCTCATCGGCTCGCTCAGCCTCACGCCTGAGGTCGAACTCCTCGACCCCGACGCTCCGGATCCGGCCCTGACATACTTCATCGGGCTCGGCCTCGGACTCGTGTTCTTCATGGCGGCGATGACCTTCGGCAATACGATCGCCTCCTCGGTGGTCGAGGAGAAGCAGTCACGCATCGTCGAGATCCTGCTCGCCTCCACCTCGGCGCGGGCACTCATGTTCGGCAAGGTCATCGCGTGTACGATCCTCGCCTTCGCGCAGATCGGACTCACCGCGGTCGCGGTCCTCGCCGGAGCCGCCATCAGCGGGAACGACCTCGTGTTGGGCAAGGTCGCCGAACCGATCGCCTGGTTCGTCCCGCTCTTCATCATCGGCTTCGTCATGGTCGCCGCCCTCTACGCGGCCGCAGCCTCGATGGTCTCACGCACCGAGGACCTGCCGTCGACGAGCACGCCGATCATGATGCTCATCTTCCTGCCGTATATGGCCGTCATCATCTTCTCCTCGAACGAAACGGTCATGGGGGTGCTCAGCTACATTCCGTTCTCGGCGGCGGTGGCCGTGCCGATGCGAGTCTTCCTCGGCACGATCGCATGGTGGGAGCCGCTCGTCTCGCTGCTCATCCTCGCCGCGACGACACTGCTCGCCCTGTTGGTGGCAACCCGGATCTTCGAACGCTCGATCCTCCAGTCGGGGCTGAAGCTGTCGTGGGGCCAGGCGCTGCGGCGACGCTGAGCCAGCGGCCCGGATGGTGTGCGGCACTGCCAGCGTGCGGCCCGGTCGGTGCGGCACGGCTACTGTATGCCCGATGTGCACACGTAGTGATGAAAATCAGTACGCTCACACTTCTGATGCACAGTCACGTGCCCGACGGCCGCGTGAGGGCACAGAGGCGGCTACGACGACGGGCCTGACCTACAGCCACCCGTTGTCTCGGGCGATGCGTGCGGCGTCGGCGCGGTTGCGGGCGTTCGTCTTCCCGATCGCCGCCGACAGCCGATTCCGCACGGTCCCGGCGGACAGGAACAGTGTCGAGGCGACCTCGTCCACGCTGGCACCGTCGGCCGCCGCTCGCAGCACGTCGGTCTCCCGCTCCGTCAGCGGAGAAGCGCCGTGCATCGACGATTCGACGACGAGCTCGGGATCGATGACCCGCAGACCCGACATCACCCGGCGGATGCCCTCGGCGAGATGCTCGACCGGTGCGTCCTTGACCATGAATCCGTCCACCTCGGCGTCCATCGCCCGTTTCACCCATCCCGGTCGCCCGTAGGTCGTGACGATGATGACCTTGACCTGCGGAAACTCCTTGTTCAAGGTGGCAGCGACCTCGAGGCCGTCGGGACCCGGCATGTCGACGTCGAGGAGGGCGACGTCAGGGCGGGACTCCCGCACGGCCGGCAGCACCTCGTCGCCACGGGCGCACTGGGCGACGACCTCGAGGTCGGCCTCCATGCCGAGCAGAGCGGCGAGCGCCTCACGGACCATCCTCTGATCGTCGGCGATGAGCAGGGTGATCATTGCGGTGCCTCCCCGTCGCGGGCGACGACGCCGCCCTCGTCGCGAGCGACCGCGTCGCCACTAGCCTCCCGGGCGACCGTGAGGACGAAACCGTCGTCGGTCTTCTGGGTGCGCACCACAGCGCCGACCGCTCGCGCCCGTTCGCGCAGTCCCTGCAGGCCGGTTCCCGCGCCCACCTCGCCGAGGTTGGTCGTCCTCCCAGTGCTGTCGTTGCGCATCTCGAATCGGGTGGGACCGAGCGTGATCGTGCAGCGCCCGGCTCGAGCGTGTCGGAGGACGTTCGTGCTGCCTTCGCGCACCGCCCACGCGAAGAGTTCGCGCAGTTCGGTCTCGACTCCGTCAACCGAGGTGGGTGCTTCGACGGTGATGCCGTCGGCCCGCAGTGCCCGCGTCGCCGTCACGAGCTCTTCAGCCAGCGAGATCCGCCTGGTGCCCTGCACCGTCGTGCGGACGTCGGCGAGCGCACCACGGGCCAGGGTCTCGATCTCGCTGATGTGGGTGGCCGCCTCGGGGGCGCCGGCGGCCTGGAGCTTCGCGGCCAGTTGGGCCTTGAGCGCGATGACGGTGAGCGAATGTCCGAGCACGTCGTGGACGTCTTGGGAGAGCCGGAGCCGTTCGGCCTCACGTTCGAGGCGGCGGTTCTCCTCCTCCGAGGCCCGGGCGGCTCGGGCCCGGTCCCCGGCAAGGAGTGCCATGACCATGGCGAAGCCAGAGATCGAGATGCCGAAGGTCGTGGCCCAATCGTGAGTCCACCCGGGTACGAGACGTTGGGCCGCCTCGGCGACCAAGAGGGTCGAGGCCGCGATGACGAGTCCGGGGATCACCTTCCGTATGGACACCACGGCGAGGACGGAGATGTAGGCGAGGAATGACAACCCCTCCTCGCCGACAAGTGGCACCACGATGACGGTGATGACCACCATGACGGCGATGGCGGCGTTGACGACGACTTTTGCTCGACGCGTCGGGATCGATGTCGCATCGCGGACGGTGCGGGAGAACGCCCCCAGGCCGACACCGCCGGCCACCATGGCGATGTAGAAAACGAGGGCGAAGATGATCGTCAGGCCCAGACCCCACGCCCGCGCGGTTCCTTCCAGATTCCACGAGGCGTTGAGTGGGTAGGCGAGGAAGACGAGCCAGAAGATGGGGAAGAACCAGCTCATGAACGTGAAGGGACGTTCGTAGGTCTCAGTGCTCATCACTGCCTCCTCGTTCGTCGTCGCTGCTGCCTCGGAACCACTCGGTCTCGCGGAACTGCAGAGTGGTCGTGGGCTCTCGGTAGAGCCCACGACCACCGCTGTCGGTGTCTGCCAGGCACCGGCTCACACTCGTGCGGTGTCCTTGCGCAGTGCCCACGCGGAGCCTGCGACGAAGATCGCCAGCCAGACGACGACGTTGACCACTGCCCACTGATCGTAACCCCCGCCGAGCGGTGCGCGGGCGATCTCTCCGGCACCGTAGGCCGGGGTGAAGTGCGCGATCGTCTGCAGGGTCTTCGGCCAGATCTCGAGGGGGACGAAGAGTCCGCCGATGAGGGAGAGGATGCCGAGGACCATGCTCGAGACCTGGATGGCGTTCTCGGCCGGCAGCAGGTAGCCGAGCATGACACCGAAGGCCGCGAACACCGAGGAGGTGAGGATGACGAGGAGTCCGGAGAGCAGGAGCGTGCCCAGCGGGGCGTGGACTCCGGTGATCGCGGCGAGTGCGAAGACGACGATGACGGAGACGGCACCGAGCATCATCGACACGATCACCTTCGTGAGGATGTAGGCCGCGGGGTGGAGGGGCGTGAGCGCGAGCTGGCGGCTCCAGCCGAGTGCCCGTTCCACGGCGACCTGGGCACCGCCAGTGGTCGTAGCCACCATCGCCCCGTACGTCGCCAGGGAGACGGAGATGTAGAGCGCTGCGTTCGTGTCCCCGAGCATCTCGCCCCGATTCGACACCCCGAAGATGAGGTAGAAGACCGCGGGCATGATCATCGTGAAGATGAGTGTGCGCCGATTGCGCAGCTTCCGCAGCAGTTCGAGCCGGAGCAGGGTGGCAGAGAATCCGCCGAAGCTCGGTGGGCGGCGCTCGCTCAGTGAGTCGAGGAAGCTCGCCGAGGTTGCGCTGGGCTTGGTTGTGCCGAGTTTGCCTGTGCTTGTGGGCTTGGTTGTGCCGGACTTAGTAGTGCTGGGCTGGGTGGACATTTCAGGCCCCTTTCGTGGTCAGACTGATGAAGGCGTCCTCGAGCGAGTGCGAGGAGATCTCGAGGTCGGTGCAGGCATGGTCGAACAGCGTCCTGGCGGCAGTGTCCGAATCACTCGTCCGCATCTTCAGGCGCCGCCCCTGGACGTCGATGGATTCGACCCCGGCCAACCCGCCGAGGAGGTCGACGATCCCAGCGACACCGGGTGCAACCTCGGCGCGGGCGTTCGTGCCCGACTCTGTGTCGGGCTCCGTATCGAAGACGGGCAGGGTCGCGCTCACGGTCTTCGCGGCGGCCATGGCTCTGATCTCGTGCGAGGGACCGTCGGCCACGATCCGGCCGCCGGCGACGAGGATGACGCGGTCGGCGAATTCGTCGGCCTCTTCGAGGTAGTGGGTGGCGAAGAGGATCGTCTTGCCGGTCAGGGCGTCGGCGCGCATCTCGTGCCAGAAGTCGCGGCGTCCGGTGACATCCATGCCGGTGGTCGGTTCGTCGAGGACGATGAGCGCGGGGTCGGGCAGGAGGGCCATGGCGAAGCGCAGCCGCTGTTTCTGCCCGCCCGAGCACTTCTTCACCGTGGCGTTGGCGATGTCGGCGATGCCGGCTCGTTTGAGCACGAGGTCGACGTCGAGGGAGGAGGCGAAGACCGCCGAGGTGTACTCCACGGTCTCGCGGACTGTGAGGTCATCGAGGAGTCCGCCGGTCTGCATGACCGAGCTCACGAGGCCGCGCGAGACCGCCCGCCGAGGCGGCATGCCGAAGATCTCGACCGCTCCGGCGTCGGGGCGGGAGAGTCCGAGCAGCATGTCGATCGTCGTCGTCTTGCCTGCGCCGTTGGGACCGAGGAAGGCGACGACCTCACCGGGGCGGATGTTCAGGTCGAGGCCGTCGACGGCCTTGAGGTCGCCGAAGGACTTCGAGAGTCCGGTCAGGGAGACGGCGTCGGCAATCTGCCCCGGGGCTATGCGGTGATCCGCTGTGGCTGGATAAGTCGTGTCTGTGTTCATGTCCTTCAGACTAGGAATCCGGACGCGAGGGCGATGATGCCATTTGTCACGAGGTCAGGGGTGCCATTTGTCACCGGTCACTCCGTAGCCGCGGCGAGCACTCGCTCGCCCGCCTGCACACAGAAGACAAGCCACGCTGGGAAGTTCACTTGCCCTTCATCTTTCCTCCACACTGTCTGCGAATCGGCTGAGTACGTTGGGCGGGTATGCTCGCGCACCGTCGCCTCGGCGGGCGCTTCCCACCGTCGGAAGGATGACAATGCCCTCGAGAACACTGCGTCTCGCCGCGGCGACCGGAGCGCTCGGACTCGCGCTCTTCGCAACCGCCAGCCCCGCCCAGGCTTCCGGAATCGATGCCCCCGGCGGAGCTCGTCAGCTCGAGGGCGACAACACCGACGTCATCCGCGACGCGGTGGAGGATTCCGGCGCGAAGAACGTCATCCTGCTCATCGGTGACGGCATGGGCGATTCGGAGATCACCTCCGCGCGCAACTATGCGAAGGGCGCCCACGGACGCTTCGACGGTCTCGATGAACTGCCGCTGACCGGCCAGTACACGACATACGCGGTCAACAGGGACACCGGCAAGCCGGACTACGTCACCGACTCCGCGGCGAGCGCCACCGGCTGGTCGACCGGGACGAAGACCTACAACGGGGCTCTCGGAGTCGATCGCAGAGGCAACCCGCACAAGTCGCTCATCGAGATGGCCCGCGCGAAGGGCATGAAGACCGGCGACGTTTCGACCGCGGAGATCCAGGATGCGACGCCGGCCGCCCAACTCTCCCACATCAGCGAACGCGGCTGCTACGGACCTGAGGAGACGAGCAAGGACTGCTCGAGCGAGGCGCTGGAGAACGGCGGACTCGGCTCGATCAGCGAACAGATCCTCAATGCTCGCGCCGACGTCGTCCTCGGCGGCGGTTCAGCCTCCTTCGAGCAGAAGGCCGTGGCCGGTGATTGGAAGGACAAGACGCTGCGCGAGCAGGCGGAGGAGCGCGGCTACCAGCTCGTGAACGACTCCGACTCGCTCGAAGGTGTGACCGAGGCGAACCAGAACGCACCGGTGCTCGGTCTCTTCACAGAGGGCAATTTCCCCGTTCGCTGGGAGGGACCGAAGGCCACCCACGGAGGCGGCACCGAACCGGCCGTGAAGTGCAAGAACAACCCCGAGCGCACCGCGGATGTGCCGAAGCTCGATCAGCTGACGAGCAAGGCCGTCGACCTGCTCGACAACGACGAGGGCTTCTTTCTCCAGGTCGAGGGAGCGAGCATCGACAAGGAAAACCACGCGGCCAACCCGTGCGGTCAGATCGGTGAGACCGTCGACCTCGACGAGGCGGTCAAGGCCGCCCTCGACTTCGCGAAGAAGGACGGCGAGACCCTCGTCGTCACGACAGCCGATCACGCTCACACGAGCCAGATCGTCTCCGCCGGCTCGGACACTCCGGGCCTCACCCGGACGCTGACCACTGTCGACGGCACCGATATGACCATGAACTATGCGACCGCTGACGAGGAAGCGTCACAGGGTCACACCGGCACGCAGATCCGCATCGCCGCGTACGGGCCGGGCGCGGCCAATGTCGTCGGGCTGACCGATCAGACGGACCTGCACTACACGATCGCCGACGGCCTCGGACTCGACCGTGATGCCGAGGTGCCCGGAGACCCGGGTGACGACGCAAACGGCAACGATGATTCGACCGGAAGTGCTGACGCTAACGGTTCCGACGATGCCTCAGGCTCGTCGAATGCCGGTGGCAATGACGGTTCGGCCGGCTCCCAGGACACCACCGGGGCCGACGATTCCAACGGCTCATCCGACGCGACCGGCGGCGGAAGCGGTGCGAACGGCGGCTCGGAGGGCGGCGAAGGCAATGCCGGTTCCGGCGACGGTGGCGAAGGTTCGGGCCTGGCCGGCGGTGGCGGAACGCTGCCGCGCACCGGCGTCGAGATCGGTGCCGCGATCTTCTTCGGCGTGGCCGCAATCATCGGAGGGTCGGCCCTGGTCCGCATGGCCAAGCGCCGCGGCATCCTCCCCGCCTGAGCCTATGGTGAGGCACCTGAGTCCAGGCGCACCACCCGACGCTCGACCTCAGCGGGTGTGACCGCGAACGATGCCGGACGCTCCCAGCGAAGCGTCCGGCATCGTCCTTCCCCCACTCAGGTCGACCTGGCAGAGTGAGCACATGGAACCCCTCGAGCTGCCCCTGACCACCGACCGACTGCGACTGCGCGCGTACCGGGAGTCCGACGCCGAGGTGCATCTTCCCATCTACTCCCGCGAGGACGTCTCCCGGTTTCTCCTCGAAGATCCATGGACCGCCGAGGTAGCCGAGACCAAAGTCGCCGAACGTCTCCCCCGCACCGGCCTCGAGACCGAATCCCGAGCTCTGGCGCTGGTCATCGAGACCGCCGACGGCCTCGATTCGCTCGAAGGCTCACGCGTCATCGGCGACATCGCGATCTGGCTCGAAGACGGCAGCGACGAGAAGGCGGAAATCGGCTGGATCCTCGACCCAGCCGCCGGCGGACACGGCTTCGCCACCGAGGCGGCCATCGCCGTCCTCAATGTCGCCTTCGACCATTACGGCCTCCATCGGGTATTCGCACAGATGGATTCCCGGAACACCGCCTCGGCGAACCTGGCGAAACGGACCGGGATGCGACAGGAAGCGCACCTGCGCAAGGACTGGTGGTCGAAGGGCGAATGGACGGACACCCTCATCTTCGGGATGCTCGCCAGCGACCGCCAGACGGCCTGACCGGCAGTCTGCCATCTGACACGATTTTCTGAGATCTCGGACTCTTTGTCCCGACACCCGCGCTCAGGCCCTCTCCCGACATGAGAGCCTGAGGTGGCCGTGGCGCCGGACCACACGTTCGTGTGGGCACGAAGGCGGCCACGGGCAGTCGAGAGAAGAGGACAGCAGACACCGATGGCTCCAGCCGACAAGGACCGCAACGAGGCGCTCCCCGCGTACGACCGCAACAGCGAACGCGTCGACGAATCCGCGAACGGTCACGAGGCGAACGCCGGCCTGCACAGAGGCCTGACCGCCCGCCACATCCGTTTCATGGCCCTCGGTTCGGCCATAGGCACCGGCCTGTTCATGGGTTCCTCGGAATCAATCCAAGCGGCGGGACCCGCAGTACTGCTCGCCTACATCATCGGCGGGGCTGCCGTGTTCATGGTGATGCGCGCCCTCGGCGAACTCGTCGTCCGCCACCCCGTCTCCGGGTCCTTCGGCCAGTACGCCTCCCGCTACATCCACCCCTTTGCCGGGTTCCTCGTCGGCTGGACCTTCGCCTTCGAGATGGTCCTCGTCGCCGTCTTCGACGCCACCGCGATCGGCGTGTACATGGGCTTCTGGTTCCCGGGAGTCCCGCGGTGGATCTGGGTGCTCGCCGTCGTCTTCTTCATCGCCGCCATCAACATGATCGGCGTCAAGGTCTTCGGCGAGCTTGAGTTCTGGTTCGCGCTCATCAAGATCGTCGCGATCATCGCCCTCATCGCCGCCGGTATTGCCATCATCATCTTCGGCTTCGGCATCGCCGACCACGACCAGATGGGCCCGCAGGCGCTGGTCGACAACGGCGGCTTCCTTCCGAACGGATTCTGGGGTCTGCTCTCATCGTTCACGATCGTGATGTTCGCCTTCGGCGGCATCGAGATCATCGGCGTCACCGCCGGAGAAGCCCAGAACCCGAAGCAGGTGCTGCCCAAAGCGATCAACTCGGTGCCGGTGCGCATCCTCCTCTTCTACGTCCTCACCCTCGGCGTGATCATGTGCATTCTGCCGTGGAATCAGATCACCTCCGAGATCAGCCCCTTCGTCGCGATCTTCGACTCCGTCGGCTTCTCCGCTGCCGCGGCCATCCTCCAGGTCGTTCTCATCACGGCGGCCCTGTCGGCCATCAACGCCGACATCTTCGGCGCCGGCCGGATGCTCCATGGCCTGGCGGAACAGGGGCAGGCTCCGCGCTCCTTCGCCCGCACCTCCCGCAATGGCGTGCCCGTGATGACCGTGATCACGATGATCGTCGCGCTGCTGGCCGGCGTGGTCCTCAACTACCTCTACCCAGACCAGGCACTGTTCCTGCTCGGGGCATTGGCCACCTTCGCCACGGTGCTGGTGTGGCTGGTCATCCTCGCCGCCCATATCCGGATGAAGAAAGCGATCGCCGAGGAGGCTCGTCTTCCCAGCGAATTCCCCATGCCGTTGTGGCCGGTGGGCTCGTGGATCACGGTCGCATTCATCGTCTTCGTCGTCGTCATGGTCGGCATCGTTCCCGACTCCCGCCCGGCACTGTGGGTCGGTCTGCTTTGGGTCGTCGCGCTGTGGCTGTGCTATTTCGCCTTCGTGCGAGGCCAGGGCCGCCGGCCCTTCGAGCTGACCGACCGCACCGAGCCGATGGGGTCTGGAAAGAACTGACGACCCTGCTCGCAACTGTCCGCGCCGTCACCATGCCTCACGGCGTCCGGCGACGCAGGGTCAGCGAGCCGACGATGATGGCTCCGACGATCCAGCAGACGATGAAGAGCACCCGCAGCCAGATATAGGCGTCATCCTCGTGGCCGGTCGAGACCGCATTGAGCGCATCGATCGCATGGGACAGCGGCAGCCAGTCTCCGATGGTCTCGAGCACGTCCGGCAGCTGATCACGTGGCAGGAAGATCCCGCCGAGCAGGATCTGCGGGAACACGAACACGGGCATGAACTGCACGACCTGGAACTCCGTGCGGGCAAAGGCGCTGGCCAGCAGCCCCAAGGCTGTGCCGAGCAGAGCATCGGCGATCGCGACGACGAAGAGCAGACCGACTGATCCTTCGATCTCGAGCCCGCACACCAACGTTGCGTAGCCGACGGCCACGGCCGTCTGCACCACGGCGAGCAAGCCGAAGGCCAGCGTATAGCCGAGGATGAAGTCGCCGCGCCCCAGCGGCATCGACAGCAGCCGTTCGAGCGTTCCGCTGCGGCGTTCGCGCAGGGTCGCGATGCTCGTGACGAGGAACATGACGATGAACGGGAAGAGCGCGAGCATCGCCGGCCCGATCGTGGCGAAGGTATCTGTCTCGTCGAAGATCCACGCCACCAAGCCGATGAGCAGGCTGGGCACGATGAGCAGGAGCGCGATCGTACGCGGGTCGTTGCGAATCTGGACGAGCACGCGTCCGGTCGTCGCGAGGGTGCGCCGCGGGTTCATCGCCGGCCTCGCTTCTGTCCATCCCTGCCACGTCCGTCATCGCTGGATCCAACGCCTTCACGTGAGAGCAGGTGGGTCCGGCCCCGCCCTGCCGAATCCGCTTCGATGATGTCGAGGAATGCTTCCTCCGCCGAGGCGGCTCCTGTGCTTGAGAGCAGCTCGCGCGGTGTCGTATCGGCGATGACTGAGCCCTCACGCATGAGCACCAGCCGATCGCAGCGGGTGGCCTCGTCCATCACGTGGCTGGAGACCAGCAGCGTCGTTCCCTCTTCGGCGAGGCTGCGGAAGAGGTCCCAGAGATCCGCGCGCAGCACCGGGTCGAGGCCGACGGTGGGCTCGTCGAGGACGAGGAGCTCGGGGCTCCCGAGCATCGCGGCGGCCAGGGACACCCGGTTCGCCTGCCCGCCCGAAAGCGTCCGGCCCAGCTGATCGGCCTGACCGATCAGGTCGGTGCGCTCGAGGACACGCTCGATATCGGACTTCGGGGCTCCCTGTACCCGAGCGAAGTAGCGGAGGTTGGCTCGCACGCTGAGGTCCTCGTAGATGCTCGCCGCCTGCGTCATGTACCCGACCCGGTGGCGCAGCGGTGCGGATCCGGCCCGCTGCCCGAGCACGCTGACCGTTCCGCCTGCGATGATCTGCACGCCGACGATCGCGCGCATCAGCGTCGTCTTGCCGCTGCCGCTGGGGCCGAGGAGTCCGACGATGGCACCGCGCGGCACCGTGAGGTCGAGGCCGTCGATGACGGTCCGGCGTCCGCGCCGGATCCGCAGTCCTCTCACCTCGACCGCTGTGTCACTCATACGGTGAATGAGACACCCCGGCGCTGACTCCGTCAAGGCAGACGTGTCCTTGGGCAATGCCGCCGTGGGCCTCCGTCAGTCTGCTTGCGACTCCTCAGTCCGTGCCTGACTCAACCCTCGGACTCATCGTCCGCAGCGGCATTCGGCCTGTCGACTTCAGGTATATTCGACTCATCCACCGCCTCGTGGGAGCCGTCGGCATTGCGATAGAGCGTGACGCCCTCGCCGTCTGCGGCGGCCTGTGCTTTCCCTTCAGGGTCGTCGAGTACATAGCCTGGAGTCGCTCCATAGGCGACATCCGGTCCGCTGGCCTTCGACGCGAATTCGTCAAGACGTTCGTTGACCTGCTGTGCCTTATCGAGGAAATCATTCTTCCGAGCCATTCCGATACTCCTTCCATGACTCGGTGCTCCGGCCACAAGGAGGCTGCGACGATGTCGGCCTGGTGCGCTCAGCTGCCAGCGCTCGTCGGCAGAGCTGGCAACGGCGGCAGTTCACGACCGGCGATCTCGCTCGCCTCCTGATCGGGAACACCTGCCATGCATAGCATATTGTGGGCGAACTCTATTCCCAGCCGCTCCCGCGGGGTCCCGGTCAACACCAGATGAAGGGCTGAGATGAGTGCCCCGAAGACGCACGCGGTCCCAGGATCTCCAGCTGCTGCGCGTTGTGTGGTTCAACCGCCTTCAATATACTTCCATGGTGGAACTACATGATGCGATCTGGACGATCATCCGCGATCTGCAGCGGGTGACCCTTCTACAACGTCGCGCCGCGACCGAGACGGATCTGGGGCCCATAGGACTCGGAGTGCTCAATCTGGCTGCGCAGTCCCCGATCACCCCGTCCGAAGCAGCTCACGAACTCCATGTCCCGCCGCAGTCAATCACCCGTGCAGTGGCAGACCTGACCGACCACGGCCTCGTCACCCGACTCAGACATTCCGGGGACGGCCGTTCGTACTCCATCGACGTCACGAAGGACGGGCAGAAGGCGCGCGATCGATTTCGGGGAGAACTCACGCGCGGATTCGCCATACACCTCAGCGATTGGACGGACGAAGAAGTCAGTGTATTCGCAGGCCAGCTGACTCGTCTCACCTCTTCTCTCACCGCCGAGACGAACCGCCCGAGTTCATCGTGACCACGCGGGCCACCACACCGCAGGAAACCGCCTGCGACGTCCTCGTCATCGGCGGCGGCCTCGTCGGTCTCGCTGCGGGCGCCTTCCTCGCTCAGCACGGCGTAGACGTCACCGTCGTCGAACGACATCCGTCGACATCTCTGCACCCCAAGGCCCGACTCGTCACCGTCAGGTCGATGGAGCTCTACAGCAGCCTCGGCATCGACGATGAGATCCGTACCGCCGGGGAGCCGAACGGCGGGTTCGCTGTCGCGGCCGATCTCTCCGCCGAGCACGATCAGTGGGTGCCTCCTGCCGATGACGAATCGGCGGCTGCTCACCTGAGTCCCTTCACACCCTATTCCTGCGACCAACAGCGCATCGAACCCATTCTGCGCACCCGCGCAGAAGAACTGGGGGCCCGAGTCCTGTTCGGTACGCAGGCAAGCGACATCAGTGAGGGCGAGCACGAAGTCAGTGCCCGGCTCGACCGCAACGGTACCGTGTCGACACTCCGCGCCCGCTACCTCCTCGCCGCCGACGGTGCCCGCAGCACGATCCGGCGGAATCTCGGAATCGGCCTCGACGGTGAACCGGTGCCGGGAACCGCCGTCAGTGCACTCTTCTCCGCGGACTTGTCGCCTGCCCTCCATGGCCGAGTCGTCGACGCGCTCATGGCCCGCAATGCCGAAGCGTTCCTCTTCGCCCGCGGAAACGAGAGCGAACGGCAATGGCAGCTCGGAACACACCAACGCCCCGAGTGGAGCAACGGAACGGACCTGTCGACGCAGCTCGCCTCCATCATCAGGGCGGCGACCGGCCTGCCCGAGCTCGACCCGCACATCGACAGCGTGCTTACTTGGAGCACTGGCGCCTATGTAGCGCAGAGATTGTCGGCGGGACGGATCTTCCTCCTCGGCGATGCCGCCCACCAGATGCCTCCCTACGGCGGTTTCGGAGGGAACACCGGAGTCCAGGATGCCCATAATCTCGCTTGGAAACTTGCTGCAGTGTGTCGCGGGGAAGCCGATAGCAGGTTGCTCGATTCCTATGAGATCGAGCGCGGCCCGCTGGTACGCCTTATCGTCGAACAGGCGCTGCTGAGGTCGCGCAAAACGCCGGGCCAGCCTGCTCCGCCGGAGCAGATCGATTCCGCCACGCTGTCCCTGGGATCTGCCTATCCGCCGATCTCTGACACAGCCGCAAAAGCAGACTCCGCCATAGACGCACTGACCAGCGCTGTCGAAGATCCCCGCGACCCGAGCGGCCGGCCGGGCACACGCGCACCACATATCGCCCTGTCCACTTCCTCCCGCAGCACACTCGGCATTCTCGATCCTGTCCGGTTCACCTTCATCGCCGATGACCGCAGTCCTACGGCGGCAGCGCTGAGCGAACGGCCGCCTGCCGCTCTCGCCATCCGTACCGTCGCTCCGGGCTCAGCCGCGGCAGAGCACCGACAGGTGTGGGATCGGATCTACTCTGGCTCCGATTGCGACGGAGTCCTCGTCCGCCCCGACCACGTCATCGCGTGGCGAGCGCCGAAGGGCCTCGCCGACCCAGTGTCTGCTGTCAGCAGTGCACTTGCGACCGCCCTAGGTCACGGTCCACAGTGGCGTAAGCCCCATGATCAGGCTTCGGGCCGTGTGACCTGAGCTACGAAAGGTCTGCACAACGGTCCGCCGGGCCCGGCAAAGGTCTGGGAAACGGGCCTCTGTTTGGTCAGGACCACCTCGGCGAGGGCCTAGCGTGGGAGGCGGAGCAGAAGTCGGATGAAAGGTTCCACGGTTCACATGTTCAGGCAGTCGTCGAAGCTGGCCAATGTCCTCTACGACATTCGGGGACCCGTCCTCGAAGAGGCCCAGGCGATGGAAGCCGCCGGGCACACGATCCTCAAGCTCAACATCGGCAACCCTGCCCCGTTCGGATTCGAAGCCCCCGAGGCGATCGTCCAGGACATCGCGGCGAACCTCCCGGTCACACAGGGGTATTCGGATTCGCGCGGAATCCTCTCCGCTCGCCGCGCCGTCGTCCAGTACTACGAGACTCGGGGCATCCGGAATCTCAGCACCGATGAGGTCTTCCTCGGCAACGGTGTCAGCGAACTCATCACGCTCAGCCTGCAGGCCCTGTGCAATCCCGAGGACGAGATCCTCGTGCCCGGTCCCGACTACCCGCTGTGGACCGCCTCGGTGGCGCTGTCCGGCGGCACCCCGGTCCACTACCGCTGCGCCGAGGAGAACGCATGGCAGCCGGATCTGGCCGACCTCGAATCTCGGATCACCGAACGCACCCGCGGCATCGTCGTTATCAACCCGAACAACCCGACCGGTGCGGTGTACTCGAAGGAGACGCTGCAGAAGATCGCCGACATCGCCCGCCGCCACGGCCTCATCGTCTTCTCCGACGAGATCTACGAGAAGATCACCTACGACGGCATCGAACTCGTCAACATGGCCACCCTGACCGGCGACGACGTGCTGTGCCTGACGTTCTCCGGACTGTCGAAGGCCTACCGGGTCGCCGGCTACCGCTCCGGCTGGCTCGCGATCACCGGCCCGCTCGAGGAGGCGCACAGCTACCTCGAGGGCATCAAACTGCTCGCGAACATGCGCATGTGCTCGAACGTGCCGGCTCAGCATGCGATCCAGGCCGCGCTCGGCGGGCATCAGTCGATCGAAGACCTGGTCCTGCCGACGGGCCGCCTCGGCGCGCAGATGCAGGTCGCCTACGAAGGGCTGAACTCGATCGACGGCGTCTCGGCCCACCGTGCCGACGGTGCGCTGTACATGTTCGCAAAGCTCGACGTCGAGAAGTTCGGAATCACCGATGACGAGCAGTTCGCCCTCGATCTGCTGCGCGAACAGAAGATCCTCGTCTCCCACGGCACAGCCTTCAACTGGCCCAGGCCCGACCACTTCCGCCTCGTCACCCTGCCGTCGGTCGAGGTGCTCACCGAGGCGATCGAACGGCTCGACACATTCCTGTCCGGCTACCGCCAGGTGGCGTCGACGACCTGCGAGCTGCCGGTCGTGCGCGAGAACACTGCGGTGAAGGGCTCCGCCGCCGCGGGCTGAGGTCGGCGCGCGGTGATGATGGGTATCCTGACTCAGGACCATCATCACCGAAGCGAAGGCGGGTAAGGATGCCGCACCTGATCGAAGTGTGGAACGACACGGTCGACTCCCGGCATCTCACCGGCGGCATCGCCATCTCCGTGGGGATCGCCGTCTCGTCCTACCTCATCGCCGACCATCTCTTCGCCGCCGTCGGGAACACCGAGCTCGGCCATTCCTATGCCCTGCTCATCGGCATCCTCGGGTGCATCCTCGGGGCTGTGATCACAGGGTTCCTGTTCAAACCCAAGCGCGTGATCACCACCTCCACCGCCGACACCCGGGACCGGCAGGAGATCATCGATGAGGTCGTCGAGGAGTACGGCGAACTCGGCGATCCCCGCGAACTCCCCGAGGCGGTGCAAGAGGAAGTGCGCGCGCTCGGTCTCTTCGAGGCTCTGGTCGACAATCACGAATCCCGCCGCACCGACAGGCCCGACGGACACGAAAGCGACCGCGAGAAGTGAGCGCCGAACTCATCGAACCCGTCCTCTGGGCCATCGGCATGGCCCTCCTGGCCGCCGTCCTGTTCACCGGCATCGGGCTGATCTCCGGCACCGACGAGACGGCGACCGTCGCCCCCATCGCCCTGCTGGTGATCCTGCTCGGTGTCCCACCTGCCGGTGTCATCGCCTTCTTCCTGGCCGCGGTCATCGCCAAACACATCTCGCACGCGGTGCCGACGACCTTGCTGGGCATCCCCGGTGACACGACGGCCGTGCCGATGCTGCGCGAGGCTCAATTGCTGCGCGCACTTGGAGTTCCGCACCTGGCGCTGCAGAAGGCGATCTCCGGCGGGGTCGTGGCCGTGGTCATCGCGATCCCGCTGTCCATCATCTTCGCCCTCATCCTCACCCCCTTCGCCGAGGCGATCGAGGCGGTGGCTCCGTGGATCTTCGCGGCAGCGGCCGTACTCGTCGCGTACACCTCGAAGGGCCGCCTCGGCGCCGTTGTCGCTCTCATTCCCTTCGTCCTCGTCATCGTCGGCCTGCAGGCGTTCATCATGGAGCAGAAGGAGACGACGTTCACGACCTCGTTCTTCCTCGGCATCGCCACCGGACCGCTGATCTTCGATCTCTTCGCCTCGCTCTCGCCGGCGGGTCGGCGGGCGATGCGCCAGGAGGGCAAGCGCGAGTTCGCACTCGCTCCCGACGTCCGCCGGCCGGGCGGGCGCCTGCCCAACCCGCTCAAGGTCCTCGACCGCACCCAGCTGGCGTATACGAGCGGCTCGGCGGCGATCACCTCGGCGACCTTCGTGTTCTCACCGGTGGCGATGGCCGTACTCATGGGTGAGATCGTCGGCAGTCGGATCAAGAACGGCTACCACCGACTGACCACCGTGGCGACGGTGCGCAACGGCACCACCGAGTCGACCTATCTCGCCGAGACGCTCATCCCGCTCATCGCCATCGGCCTGCCGCTCTCCCCGGTCGCCGCGGGACCCGCAGCTCCTCTCTTCAACGCCCCGCCGGTCTATACCTTGGATACGGAGACCGGCGAGACGAACAACCTCCACGACCTGCTCACGACCGGGCAGTTCGCGCTCTTCGCCGTCATCGCCGCAGTCATCGCCATCGCGATCGCCTACCCCTTCGTGATGAAGAACGCCCACCGGGCAGCGACGTGGGTGATGACCTCGGTCTCCCACGAGGCGATCATCGCGGGATTCGCCGCCCTCATCTGCGTCATCTGCCTCTACGAGGGCGGCCTGCTGGCCCTGGGTGTGACAATCACCGTCGGGCTCGTCGGTGGCCTGTTCAACCGGATGATCGGCATGCACGCGGGCGTCCAATTCATGGGCTACTACGTCGCAGTGCTCACCGTCCCCGCGATCCTCGCCCTGTAAGTCTCGAGGTTCGCCTGCGCGGACGGCTGCGCCGGGCCATGCCGCCCTCCGTAATGTCAGCCACCGCAGACAACCCGATCGTCACAGAAAGTCATAGTGTAGTTATTTACTGGACTTAGTAGCTATTGTGGTGCGAGAACGAATTGCTCAACAATATTCGGCTCGTGGAAAGGCACCACCATGCGGCAGCTCATCGTCTTAGGATTCGTCGGTCTCCTCGCCCAACTCATCGACGGATCGCTCGGAATGGCCTACGGGGTGACCTCGACGACCCTGCTCCTCGCGGCCGGCGTCGCCCCGGCTGCCGCCTCGGCGGCGGTCCACTTCGCCGAGCTCGGCACGACGCTGGTCTCGGGGATCTCTCACCACCGCTTCGGCAACGTCGACTGGAAGACGGTGTCGATCCTCGCCGTCCCCGGTTTCATCGGCGCCTTCGCCGGGGCCACCTTCCTCTCCGGACTCAACGGCGACGGCGCCACCCCCTGGATCTCCGGGATCCTGCTCGCCCTCGGCATCTACGTGATCTGGCGCTTCCTCGCCCTCGGCGGCCGTCGCCCCGAGTTCAAGGGCCGCCCCGGAGCCAAGCTCCTCGTCCCCGTCGGCCTCGTCGGCGGCGCCCTCGACTCCATCGGCGGCGGAGGCTGGGGACCGGTGGGCACGACGACGCTGCTGTCCTCGGGCCGCCTCGAACCCCGCAAGGTCGTCGGCTCGATCGACACCAGCGAATTCGTCGTCGCCGTCGGCGGATCGCTCGGCTTCCTGTTCGCCCTCGGCCACGCCGGCATCGACTGGACGATCGTCGCCGCCCTGCTCATCGGCGGGATCATCGCCGCACCCTTCGCTGCCTGGCTGGTGAAGATCCTGCCCGCCCGCATCCTCGCCGTCGCCGCCGGCGGAATCATCATCCTCACCAATGCGCGCACCATCGCCATCGCACTCGGCGCCTCGACGCCGGTGCTCTCGACGGTGCTCATCGTCCTCGCCCTCGCGTGGGTCGCCCTGCTCGTCCACGTCAGTCGCGTGGAGCGGAAGGTGCGCAAGGACGACTCCGCCGAGGCGGCCGAGGTCGTTCCCGTCGGCGGAGCCTGACCCGAACGCCGCCGACGGCACGTGCCCTCGCGGCCCGAGGTCGACAGCGGCGGCCCGAGGTCGACGGCGGCGGGCGCACCGGTGCCGACACCCACTGTTACGATGACGGCATGAGGGTGACCACCAAGTCGGACTACGCGCTGCGCGCTCTCATCGAGATCGCCGCGACGGACGACGGTGCACCCATCAGCGCCGATGAGCTCGGCCGACGGCAGGACATCCCGAAGGGTTTCCTCCAGGCCATCCTCGCCGATCTGCGCCGCGTCGACATCCTCACCTCCGTCCGCGGCAAGTCCGGCGGATGGAGACTGACGAAGCCCGCCGCCGAGGTGTCCGTGGCCGACGTCATCCGCGCCGTCGACGGCCCCCTCGTCTCGATCTACGGCCAGCGCCCCGAGAACGTCAGCTACGACTCGACCGCCGAGTCACTCCAGCAGGTGTGGATCGCCGCCCGCTACTCCCTGCGCGACGTGCTCGAACACGTGACCATCGCCCACCTCGCCGAGAAATCGCTGCCCGAGGCGGTCACCGACAAGGTCGCGATCGAGGACGCCTGGAACCCGCACTGAGTCTGCCCGCGCACAGCTCTCACGTACCGCGCCGGCGTCCCGCTCGGCCCGGAGTCACAGCCCACCCTCACCGCCAGCGCCGGGTGACCGTACGGACGTCGGCGACCACCTCGGCGATGGCCGAATCATGAGCCTGGACGATCGGATCGTGCCGCGTCCGCGCACCCGCCGACTGCGCCGAGGCGGACCGGGAGACCAACAGGACGTCGCGACGGCAGGCGCTCAGCGGCATCGGGATGACCTCGATATCCGCATCGGCTGAGAGCGAGGACTCGGGGATCATCGCCACCGCCAGGCCGGCCGAGATCATCCGATTGATGGCCGCGTAGTCATCCATCCGCATCCCCACCCGCGGCTCGAAGCCCGCGGCCAGACAGAAGGAGCGGACCACCTCGTCGATGGCGTCGCCCGGATCGATGCTGAACGCCCACGTCTGGGACACGAGCACCGTGAGATCGGGCAGACCCTGAGCGTCGACGGCAATGGGGCCGATGGACCTCGGCACGCACAGGAACAGCCGCTCGGAGTAGAGGTGCGTCGCACTCAGCGTCGTCGGAATCCACGTTCGGTCGATGTCGGTCGACACGAGCAGCGCGAGGTCGAGGTCACCGGACTCGAGCCGGGCCACGAGCTTCGCGTGCTCGTCCATCGTCACATCCAGCGCCGCGGTGAGCACCTCGGTCCGATCCCCGGCGACCGCCTCGTCGCGGGTCTGCCAGCGCGGGCGGGTCTGGAGCTGATCGTGCAGGCGCGGGATCACCCGGGCGCCGACCGTGGGCACCGCGCCGATCCGGACGGGGACCGCCTGGGAATCGCGCCACAGGGCCACCTCGGCGCCGAGGCGGTCGCACAGTCCCAGAATCTCCGTGGCCCGAGCGACCACGAGGCTGCCCACCGTCGTCGGGTGCGATCCGCGCGGACTGCGTTCGATGAGTGTGGCACCCAGCGCCTTCTCCAGATTGCGCAGATGGTGATTGACCGTCGGCTGACTCCACGACAGCGAGGTCGCCGCGGCGGCCACGGACCCGGCCTCGGCGACGGCCCGCAGAGCGGTGAGGCCGCGCGTGTCCAGCGGTTCCATCGCTTCCCCTTCTGATCCTCGTCGAGCCGCTGCCCGGTCGTCAACGAGCCTGCTGCGAGCTCCACACAACCCTCATTGAGCCCAGTTTGAGTTCAATACTGACTATAGAGCATGGGAGGAAAGTTGCTATTCTCCTCGCACCACTGGTCTCCCTAATCTGGAGACATGACCGTGCATCATGACTCCCCCATGCCCCCGGCCCCGCACTCCTCCGTGGGACCGATGCCGCATCCCTCCGACGCGCAGTCGCGCGCCCCCTACGCCGAAGCGCTCGCGCACGCGGCGGACCGCAATTCGCTGTTCCTGTCCACCCCCGGACACGGCGGCACTGCCGATGGCATCTCGGCCGGTCAGGCCGAATTCTTCGGCGAGCACACCCTCTCCCTGGACATCCCCCCGCTCTTCGACGGCATCGACCTCGGCTCGCACACCCCGAAGGACGAAGCGCTGCGCCTGGCCGCCGAGGCCTGGGGCGCGCGCCGCACCTGGTTCCTCACCAACGGCTCCTCGCAGGGCAACCGGATGGCCGCCCTTGCCGTCGGGACCCTCGGCTCCGGCGTCGTCACCCAGCGCAGCGCTCATTCGAGCTTCATCGACGGCATCGTGCTCGCCGGACTCAACCCCGGCTTCGTCTACCCCAACGTCGACGAGGTCAACGGCATCGCCCACGGCGTGACCCCCGATTCCCTGCGCCGGGCGATCCGAAATCACCCCGAACCGGTCACCGCCGTCTACCTCGTCACCCCGAGCTACTTCGGTGCGGTCGCCGACGTCGAATCCCTCGCCGAGGTGGCCCATTCCGCAGGTGCGGCACTGATCGTCGACGCAGCCTGGGGCGCGCACTTCGGCTTCCACCCCGACCTGCCGGCCTCGCCGGTGACCCAGGGCGCGGACATCGTCATCATGAGCACGCACAAGCTCGCCGGCTCACTCACCCAGTCCGCGCTGCTCCACCTCGGCGACACCGAGCTCGCCGCCCGGCTCGAACCCGCACTGGCCCGCGCCTTCATGATGACGTCCTCGACGAGCGAGAACGCGCACCTGCTCGCCTCGATCGACCTGGCCCGCCGGGAACTCATGACCTCCGGAGAGGCGATCGCCGAGTCACTGGAGAACATCCGCCACGTGCGTGCCCAGATCGAGGCCACCGACCGCTACCACCTGCTCTCGGGCGAGTTCCTCAGCCATGCCGATGTCGTCGACATCGACCCGTTCCGCCTGCCCATCGACATCACCGCCACCGGCCTCGACGGCCACACGGTGCGCAAGCGCCTGGCCCAGGATTTCGACATCTTCCCCGAGATGTCGACGGCCACGACGCTCGTCGCCCTCATCGGGATCGGGAAGTCCCCGGACATCTCCCGCCTCATCGATGCGCTCGAGACGCTGCGGCTTGAGACCGTGGCGACGGGCGATCGGGACGACAGGGCCGCCTCGGCGGGGATCGATTCCGACTCCGCGACCTCATCGAACGCCCGCGGCGCGCTTCCTCCGCTGCCGAGTGCGGGACGGCTGGCGATGCTGCCCCGTGAGGCATTCTTCGCCGACTCCGAACTCGTTCCCGCCGCCGAGGCGGTCGGCCGGGTGAGCGTGAGCTCGCTGGCCGCCTATCCGCCCGGCATTCCGAATGTCCTGCCCGGCGAGGAGATCACTGCGGAGACCGTCGATTTCCTCCAAGCCGTGGCCGCGAGCCCCTCGGGGCACGTCCGCGGGGCCGTCGATCCCGAATTAGGTTACTTTCGTGTGACTAAATTCTGAGCCGACAGTGGCCGTCTTCGGCGGCCGATCGCACCGAACATCCACACAGGCTCCACTCAGCCCGCATCCACGGAAGGCCGTTGTCCCGACTGGGAACAACGGCCTTCCGTGTTTCTGCGAATTTCACATTTCCGACGCCACACAGACACGTTTCTGCCATACTCATGATTGTGACCTGCCTCACGCACTTTATTGACGCACCTATGCGAGCACGTAAGGATGTTTCGCGTTGTTCGAAACCGAACGCCTCGCCGTCGAGCCCCTCTCGGCGGCTATGAATATGTCGAAATGAGGACCCACTCATGACAACTGAACACGTTGATTCCACTCCGGAGGGCAAGAGACCCTCGCGTCGAGAGCGCAAGGCGATGAAGAAGCGGCTCAAGGAAGAGCACTGCATCGTCGTCGAAACCAAGTCGATCCGCACCGCCATCGGCGGCACCACGGTCGGCAACTTCATGGAGTGGTTCGATTTCGGTGTCTACGGCTACCTGGCCGTGACCATGACCTCGGTGTTCACCGAAGGCATGGACCGACAGATGGGTCTGCTCGTCACCCTGCTCGGCTTCGCCGTCTCGTTCCTCGTCCGCCCGCTCGGCGGCATGGTGCTCGGACCCCTCGGTGACAAGGTCGGCCGCCAGAAGATCCTCTTCTTCACGATGGCCACGATGGCCACCGCCACCGCCCTCATCGGCGTCCTGCCCACCGCGGCCCAGGTCGGGCTGTGGGTCATCATCCCGCTCTACCTGCTCAAGATGATCCAGGGCTTCTCCACCGGCGGCGAGTACGCCGGTGCCACCACCTACGTCTCGGAGTTCGCGCCCGACAAGTCGCGCGGCTACTGGGCTTCCTGGCTCGATGTCGGCTCCTACCTCGGTTTCGCCGCCGGCGCGGGAACCGTGGCGATCACCACCGTGATCAGCACGAGCATCTACGGCGAGAACGCGATGCTCGACGGCGGTTGGAGGATCCCGTTCCTCATCGCCATCCCGCTCGGCGCCGTCGCCATCTGGTTCCGTCTGAAGATCCCCGAGACCCCGAGCTTCGAGGCGAACGAGGATGCCGGCCTCATCACGAAGGACAAGGACGACCAGTACGCCCGCCACGGCCTCATCGGCGTCGTCCGTCACTTCTGGAAGGAGATCCTCCTCGGCATCGCGATCGTCGCCGGTTCGCAGACGGTCGGCTATGCACTCACGAGCTTCATGCCCACCTACCTCGAGGAGACGGTCAAGGTCTCGAACATCCAGGCCGCCGTCGTCACCATCCCGGTGCTCATCATCATGTCCGTGTGCCTGCCGCTCATCGGCAAGCTCTCGGACAAGATGGGCCGTAAGTTCGTCTTCATGATCGCCGCCGGTGCCACGATCGTCCTCATCGTTCCGGCCTTCGCTGTCATGCAGATCGGCACGATGACCGCTGTGACTGTTGCGCTGTTCATGGTCGCGGTTCCGGCCGGCTTCTACATCGCCTGCCTCGCCTCGACGCTGCCGGCGCTGTTCCCGACGGCTTCGCGCTACGGTGCGATGGGTCTGACGTTCAACCTCGGTGTGTCCCTGTTCGGCGGCACGACCCCGCTGTTCGCTCAGGCGCTCATCGATGTCACGGGCAACTCGTACATGCCGGCGTTCTACATCATGTTCTTCTCCGTGATCGCCTTCGTCGCCGTGTGCTTCATCAAGGAGTCCGCACGCCGTCCGCTGCTCGGGTCCTTCCCGACGGTGGAGACGAAGGAGGAGGCCGTCGCGCTCGTGGCCGGTCAGGACGAGAATCCCGACCTCGACCCCGATACGATGCCCATCCCGGTCATCCACGAAGCCGCGAAGTGAGCCGGCGCCGAGGCGGCTCGACCGACAGATCGTCAGTCGGCTGAGCCGCTCCGACGGCTGAGTTCGAAACACGGCCGGCGTCTCCGCGGGGACGCCGGCCGTTGTCGTTGCCCGACCAGTCAGTTGCCGCGCTTGAAGAAATAGAGGTTGGACGTGACGAGCTCGCCGGCGTCATCGGCCTTGCCCGCCTCGATGAGGTCGACGATGCGCGGCAGCTCTCTGGCCGAGTCGACGGCGATGTCATCGATCTCCGAGCGCACGTTGAACAGGCGCGACTGGTCGCGCAGCCGCAGGCTGATCTCGGCCGCCCTCCGTCCGAGTCCGAACTCGAGCAGCGCTTCGTGGAACCTGCGGTCGCGTGTGTAGAACTCGGCCACGTCACCGGATTCGGCGGCGACGATCGTGGCCTCGGCATGCTCACGCAAGCGGGCGAGCGCCTCGGCGATGGTGACTCCCGGGGCCACCTCCGCCGCAGCTGCCGTCTCACACAGGTGCCGCACCGCGGGGACGGCGAGGAGCACACGGATGCGGATGATCTCCTCGAGGTCATCCTCGGTGATCGGGACGAGTCGGAAGCCGCGGTTCGGGACAGCTTCGACCGTCCCCTCGGTGACGAGCGACATCATCGCCTCACGCACCGGGCTGAGCGACATTCCGAGTTCCTTGGCCAGCCCGGCAGCGGAGTAGATCCGGTCCTCGGCGAGGTCACCGGCGGTGATGGCGTCACGGATGATCGCCAGCGCATGCTCTCGCAGCGACTGCGCCTGCGGCCTTTCACGATCCACGTCGACTCCACCTCCACATCGAAGAACTGCCTGAAAGCTATTGACAGCATAACCGCGCAGACGCACGATGGAACCAGGTAATCGGTAATCGATTACCTGAATGTGAACCGGTCGACGGCGCGGGACATCTCCCCGCGGGCGCCGACCAAGGACGTTCCTGCAATGAAGGAGGAACCCGTGACCGCCGACCCCCTGCTCCAGCCCTTCGAGCTCGGACCACTCACGCTGCGCAACCGCATCGTCTCGACCTCACACGAACCCGCCTATACCGAACTCGGCATGCCCAAGGACCGCTACCGGCTCTATCACCGGGAGAAGGCCCGCGGCGGGGTCGGGCTGACGATGATCGGCGGCTCGGCCATCGTGTCGAAGGATTCGCCCGCCGCGTTCGGCAACATCGACCTGACCACCGACGAGGTGGTGCCCTGGCTGGCCGCGCTCGCTCAGGACTGCCACGACGAAGGTGCGGCCGTGATGATCCAGACGACTCATCTGGGTCATCGATCCTCGAACTTCGCCGGTGACTGGCTGCCCCTGGTCTCGGCCTCGCGGACGCGGGAGGCCGCGCACCGGTCGTTCACGAAGGCCCTTGAGGACTTCGACATGGACCGCATCGTCTCCGACTTCGCGTCCGCCGCCGCCAGGGCCGCCGAGGCCGGTCTCGACGGGCTCGAGATCATGCATGCCGGCCACCTCATCGACTCGTTCCTCGCCCCCTGGCTCAACGACCGCGACGATGAGTACTCCGGAGAGCTGGAGAACCTCATCCGCTTCCCCCTGCGCATCATCGACGCCGTGAAGGCGGCGGTGCCGGAGGACTTCCTCGTGGGCATCCGCATGGCCGTCGACGAACGCCGTGAGGACGGCATGCGCGAGGACCGCGCCGTCGACATCCTCGAGACCTACACCGACCACGGCATCGACTTCCTCAACCTCAACGTCGGGATGATCAACTCCGACCGCGAGCTCGCCGAGGCGATCCCCGGCATGGGCACCCCCTCGGCGCCGTGGCTCGAGACCTGCCGTCGCATCCGCAAGGCCATCGACATCCCCGTCCTCCACGCCGCCCGCATCGCCGATGTCCCCACCGCCAGGTACGCGATCGAAGACCAGTGCCTCGATCTCGTCGGCATGACCCGCGCGCAGCTGGCCGATCCGCACCTCGTGGCCAAGATCAGCGAGCATCGTGAAGAGGACATCCGCCCCTGCGTGGGCGCGAACATGTGCCTCGACTCGATCTACACCTCCGGTTCGGCCACCTGCATCCACAATCCCGCCAGCGGCCGGGAGGCGGATCTGCCGCAGGAGATCCCTCACGACATCGGCTCCGATCCCAAGCACGTCGTCATCGTCGGGGCCGGCCCCGCAGGGCTCGAGGCCGCCCGGGTCGCGGCCGTCCGCGGGCACCGTGTGACGGTCCTCGAGGCCGATGACGCCCCCGGCGGTCAGGTCCGCATCGCCTCCCGATCCCAGCGCAGGCGGGATCTCATCGGCATCATCGACTGGCGCGTGCAGCAGTGCGCCAAGCACGGCGTGGACCTGAGGCTGAATACCTTCGCCGAGGCGGCCGACGTCCTCGCGCTCGACCCCGATGTCGTCATCGTCGCCACCGGCGGGGTCCCCGACGCCGGGTATCCGTTCCGTGAGCAGGGGCCGAGCTTCGACGTCTGGGACGTCATGGACGACCGGCTCAAGTCGAAGCAGCGGGTGCTCGTCTTCGACGATCACGGGTTCTACCCCGCCCTCGACGCCGTCGAACGCCTGGCTCGGGGCGGTGGGCAGGTCACCTACGTCAGCCCCGAACGCTCGATCGGCATCGATGTCGGGTCGATGAATTCCCCGGCCTATCTCCAGGTGTTCTCCGAATTCGGAGTGGAGGTCCGCCTCGGCGAACGTCTGACGGAGAAGCCGCGGATCGACGGGAAGGAGATCGTGGCGAACCTGCGCAGCGACTATTCGGATCGGGAGACCGAGATCGTCACCGATGCGGTGGTCGTCGACTTCGGGACGACGCCGAACGATGAGGTCTACTTCGCGCTCAAACCTCATTCGACCAATCACGGGGCGACGGACCTCGACGCGTGGGTGCGCGGCCGGCCGCAGCCGGATCCCACCGCAGCCACCAGCGCTCATGCTGGTGCCGCGGCGGGCGCGGAACCGCCGCCGACTTCCCCCGTCGCCGAGGCGGACGCATCGTTCGCGCTCTACCGGATCGGGGACGCGGTCGCCTCGCGGAATGTCCATGCGGCCGTGCTCGAGGGACTGCGGGCGGGGATGGGACTGTGAACGTCTGCACCACCATCGACTACCACACGGCGGGTGAGCCCTTCAGGATCGTGGCCGAACCGCCGGTGCCCCTCCCCGGCGTCACCGTGGCCGAGAAGCGGGCGAACGCCATCACCGATGACGAGAGCGACGGACTGCGGCGGCTGCTGTGCTTCGAACCGCGCGGGCATGCAGACATGTACGGCGGATTCATCACCGAACCCGATGACGACGGAGCCGACTTCGGAGTCCTCTTCTGGCACAAGGACGGATTCTCCACGGCCTGCGGGCACGGAACGATGGCGCTCGGGGCGTGGGCGGTGTCATCCGGACTCGTCACGCTCGACCCGTCCGGGATCACCGAGGTCACGATCGATGTGCCCTCGGGGCGGGTGCGCGCGCAGGTGCACACCGACGACGAGGGACGGGCCACCTCGGTGGATTTCGTCAATGTGCCCAGCCGGCTCGTCGGCACCGGCATCACGGTTCCCACGAGTCGGGGCCCGGTGAGCGTCGCCCTCGCGTGGGGAGGGGCTCTCTACGCCGTCGTCGACGGCACCCAGCTCAGCGCGGCACCGGCGGGCGGCTCGAAGACGGACAAGGCGGAAGCGGAGGGAGCCGGCGGCTCAAGCGATGGCAGCGCGAGCTGTGGCGGTGGCGTGGTTCGGCCCGAGAATCTCACCGAGCTCATCGGGCTCGGCCGTGAGATCAAAGCGGGACTGGTGGACCATCCGCTCACCGTGCATCCGGACGACGAGCGACTCTCGGGGGTCTACGGCACGATCATCGTCGACCGCCTGGGAACCCTGCCCACTGGCGAGCTCCACCAGCGCAATGTCACGGTCTTCGCCGACGGTCAGGTCGACCGCTCTCCCTGCGGTTCGGGCACTGCCGCCCGAGTGGCGGCCCTGCATGCCACCGGGGAGCTCGCCCCTGGTCAGACGCTCGTCCACGACTCGATCGTCGGCACACGCTTCCACGCTCGCGTGCTCGAGGAGGTCAGTTCGGCCGGTGACGGTGCGGCCGGTGACCGTTCGGGCCTCGATTCCGTCATCCCGGTCGTCACCGGAACCGCGCACAAGGTCGCTGCCTGCACGTTCGAGATCGACCCGCTCGATGACCTGGTGCCGGGCTTCGTGCTCCGCTGAGCCTGGCTCAGCGCTCAGTGTTCGAGCACGATCTTTCCGGTTGTCGCACGGGACTCCAGGGCATCGAAGGCGGCGGCCACCTCGGTGATGGGGAATCGCTTTCCGATGCTGACCCTCAGCTCACCGCTGCGGATCCACGCGAAGACCTCGTCCGTGTGAGCACGCAGCTCTTCGGGGGTCCGGACATGGTCTGCCACCGTCGGTCGAGTGAGGAACAGCGAACCGGACGTGTTGAGCGTGTTCACGTCGACCGGAGGTACCGGTCCGCTCGCATTGCCGACGACGATCGTGCCGCGAGTCCGCACTGCCTCGAGATCGGCTTCGAAAGTCGTGGCCCCGACGCCGTCGTAGATCACCGAGGCACCCTCACCGTCGGTGACTTCGCGGACGCGTTCGGCGAAGTCCTCGTAGCCGAAGACATGCGCGGCACCGTTGGCACGGGCGATCTCGGCCTTCTCCTCGCTCGACGTCGTGCCGATCACGGTGGCGCCCTTGAACACGGCGATCTGGGTGAGAATCTGGCCGAGTCCGCCAGCTGCGGCGTGGACGACCACGACCTCACCTGCGGAAACAGGAAATGTATCGGTGGTCAGGTAGTGGGCGGTGATGCCCTGCATGAGCGCTGCGACCGCCGTCTCATCGTCGATGTCATCCGGCAGCGGGACAGCCTTGTCGGCCGCGACGAGCGCATGATCGGAGAAGCTGCCCTGACCACCGGCCATCCAGCCGATGCGGTCGCCGACGTTGAAGGCCTCGACTCCGCCACCGACGGCGGTGACCGTACCGACTCCTTCGACACCGGCATGGAAGGGCGTCGGCAGTGCACCTCGGCGCTGGACGACGTCGAGGAAGTTCACTTCGGAGACCGTAAGCTCGACGAGCAGCTGGCCTTCCCCGGGTTCGAGTGTGTCGTCGGCTGTCTGCGTGTACGTCTCAGATACGGACTATAGTCCGTATATGAGCGACCTTAACGGACCGCAGTCCGATTCCACAAGAGGGGCGTCGCCGCTTCTTCCTCTGGCGACGACGGCGAAGCCCCAGCGGGCGGACGCGATGAGAAATCGACGCAAAGTCCTCGATGCGGCTTCCCAGCTCATCGCCGAGGTGGGCGTTGCCGGATTGACCATGGATGTGCTGGCCAAACGCGCACAGGTCGGCAAGGGGACGCTGTACCGGAACTTCACTGACAAGGCCGGGATCGCTTCGGCACTGCTCGACGATCGAGTCCGCGAAATGCACGCACAGATGCTCCAGGGGCCCCCACCGCTGGGGCCCGGAGCGCCCGGGACCGAGCGGCTGGCGGCTTTCGTCGAGGCCTACATCCGGCATATCTCGAACAACCTTGACCTCGTACTCCTCACCGAGGCCTCGAGTCCGCGCGGGCGCTTCGACAGGATCGTCTACCCCTTCTGGCGCCTGCACGTCGAGGTGCTCGTGCGGGAAGAGCATCCCGAGGATGCCCGGTTCCGCGCCGAGGCGATCATGGCGGTGCTCTCGGCCGCTCAGCTCGAACAGTGGCTGCGGCTCGAAGGGCACGAACTCGACGAGCTCACCGCCCGCGCGCAGAAGGTCGTGGTCGGCATCGCGCGCGGATGAGCTGACTCACCTCTCGACGACGAGGTCGGTCAGCGGGGTCGAGCAGCAGGGCAGGAACTTCCCGGCCGCGATCTCCTTGGGGCGGATGCCGCCGGCATGATTCATCTCGACCTCGCCGCTGACCAGCGTGGACTTGCAGGTTCCGCACGCGCCTTCCGAACACGACGACGGCATGGAGAGCCCCGCATCCAAGGCGGCGTCGAGCACCGTCGTGTCAGAGTCGCAGTCGACTCGGCGAGCGCTGCCCACGAAGTCGATCGTGTGGCAGGCCCCGGCAGGCGCCGCGCTCATGGCCGCTCTCCCTCCTGCCCGGGCCTTCGCCACACGGTCAGCCGGAGCCGTCGCGAAGACGAACGACTCCTCGTGCACCTGCCCCACCCCAGCCTCGGCGAGGAGGGGGCGCACGGCGTCCATGTATCCGCTCGGCCCGCACACGAAGGTCTCGCGCTCGGCCGCGTCGGGGACCACCTCGGCGAGGGTTGCCGCATCGAGCCGACCACGCCGCCCGGTCCACGTCTCGACTTCGCTGTCCCGGGAGCAGAGGATGGTGACGCTGACCCCGGCGAGCTCGGCGAGCTGCTCGAGTTCCGCGCGGAAGATGATGTCGACGGGCGTGGCTGCGCTGTGGACGAACGCGATATCGGTGCTCGGACCGCCCTGCCTGGCCAGCAGGCTGCGGACCATCGACATGATCGGGGTGATGCCCGATCCGGCCGAGAGGAACAGGTGGCGCTGCGCCGGGTGGAAGCTCGTGCTGAACAGGCCGTAGGGACCGTCGACGTGGACGCGGTCGCCGACCCGGACCGAATCGTGCAGATAGGTCGAGACGACTCCCCCGACCACGCGTTTGACGGTGATCGTGAAGGTGTTCGTCCCGAACGGCGCCGAGGAGATCGAGTAGCAGCGCTCACACCCGAGCTCGGGGATGCGCATCGTCACGTACTGTCCGGGTTCGAAGTCGACGGTAGGCATCCAGGCCGCCCGCAGTTCGAAGGTCTTCACGTCGCGGGTGACGTCGGTGATGCCGACGACGTCGACGAACCCGGTGAGCAGTTCGGGATCGAGTTGAAGTTCGGCGAGCACGGGACCAGCTGAAGCAGCGTGCACTCGGTCGACCGGCGCGGGTTCGACTGCCGTATCGAGAACCGGGGGGGCGGCGGCCGCGAGTGCAGGCCGCCTGCCCCGAGTGGGCACTCGGAACGTCGCCTTGCCCACGGGCGTGGATGCTGCCTGGGCGAACGTCGAATGGCGGTACCTCATCGCCTCTCAACTCCTTCCAACTGCACAGTCCGCTGCTCCCGGTGCGCCCTCAGCCGTTCGATGTACCAGGTGACGAAGTCATCGACCTGTGATTCGGTCGGTGCATAGGGACCCGGCACGTACGCCGGCGACGCGATTCCCAGATGCCCGCGTTCGCAGAAGGCCGCATCCTGTTCGTTCGTCTTGATCCACACCTTTGTGAGGTCGTCGAGGTCGTAGTCGATGCCTTCTTCCGCATCGGCCCGGACGAGCCAGGTCGTGCGCACGAGCGTCTTGTCCTCGGCCAGCGGCAGCAGGCTGAACGTCACCACGTGGTCGCCCATCGCGTGGAACCACATGTTCGGCTGCACATGCAGCGAGGCCCGGCCCAGGACGAAGGTGTCGAGGTTGCCCAACAGCTTCGCCGAGGCGGCCGATCCGTCCATCGTGTACGACTCGCCCTTCCCGTCGAGTGCTGCCCGTTCGATGCGGAATCCCGTCGGCCGTCCGCTGAGTTCCTCGACGAGTGCGTAGGGCAGGCCGTTGCGGTCGCAGTCGGCGTGCAGCTGCGCCTCGGCGTCGAGATACCGCTGGTAGACCGGCTGCAGCCGTTTGGGGATCTCCTCGGGTGCGTACCCGTAGGTGGGGAAGAATGTGCAGGTCAGCTCCGGATGCCCGGCTTCGCAGTGGTAGCACTCGCGGTTGTTCTCCATCACGAGCTTCCAGTTCGAGTCCTCGATGAGGTCGACCTGCGCCGCCACCTTCGTCCCGGCGATGTCGTGCCCGGTCAGGTAGGGCTCGATGACATCGGCCACCTCGTCGATGTCATCCGGCGGGGTGGGGCTGAGGCAGATGAAGATGAGTCCGCCGATGACACGGACGTTGACCGAGCGCAGGGAGAAGCAGCTCCGGTCGAAGCCGGGGGCCTGGACGCCCGCGGAGATGAGGTCGCCGGCTGGGGTGTAGGTCCATTGATGGTAGCCGCAGACGATGTTGCCCACAGATCCGGACAGGTCGTTGAGCAGTCGAGTGCCCCTGTGGCGGCAGACGTTGTGATGAGCCCGGATCTCGTCATCGTCGTCGCGGATGACGATGATCGAATAGGTGCCGACATCGATCGTGAGATAGTCACCGGCCTCGGGCACCTCGGCCGTCGAGGCGACGAAGATCCACGTCGAGGCGAAGATCGCCTCGAGGTCACGGGCGAAGAATTCCGGGCTGATGTAGAACGGCGCCGGAAGCGAGTATCCCGGCACGCGTTCGTCGATGAGTCGGTCGATGTCGGTGCGCCCGTGCCCGCCGGATCCGGCGGCCGCGTCATGGCTGTCCGCGCTGAAATCGGTCCGCTTCTGCTCTGGTGCCAGAGTCAATTCGTCCACCACCTCGTCGTGATCGTCGGCCGCCTCCCCCGCCGGCCCCTGTGCCGGCTGCGGCCACGGAGTCTGTGCTCCTTGCCCCCAGTGTCCGCGAGACGGCTGCTGAAGAAAAGCGAATATTCTTCATCCGAATCGTGCAATACTGTTGCATGATCGATCCGCGTCTCCATGTCCTCCGCGTCCTCGCCGAGGTCGGTACCCTGACCGCGGCGGCGCACCGTCTCGGGTACACACCGTCGGCCGTATCGCACCAGCTGAAATCCCTGTCGAAGGACCTCGGCGTGCGCATCGTCGAACCGCGCGGCCGGGGCCTCATTCTCACCCGGGCAGGCGAAGTCCTCCTCGAGCGGTCGCAGGAGCTGTTCACTCGGTGGGAGGAGATCCGCGGGGAGCTCGACGGCCTCGATTCCGGGTCCGACATCCGCAGTCGTCGACTGCGTCTGTGCGGGTTCTCCACCGCCGCGGCCACACTGCTGCCGCCGACGGCGCGCGCCGTGAAGGAGCTCTTCCCCGGTGCAGACGTCACCATCCTCGAGGCCGAACCCGAGGAGTGCTTCGACCTGCTCGTGGCCGAGCACGCCGATGTCGCCGTCGTCGTGGCCACCGACCCGCTGCCGCCGCGCGGTGACACCCGCTTCGAACAGACCGCGCTCTTCTCGGACCGGCTCGATCTGCTCGTTCCCGCCGGTCACCGACTGGCCGGACGATCGGCGGTGACTCTGAGCGAGGCCGCCGAGGAGTCGTGGATCCTCGACCGGGCCGGCTCGCCGTATCACCGGTTGGTGCGTACGGCCTGCGCGGCCGCCGGATTCCAACCCGAGCAGGCCCACCAGTCACGCGAATGGGAGACGGGAGCAGCACTGGTCTCGGCGGGGCTCGGCGTCGCGCTCATCCCCCGCCTGGCCAGGCTGCCTGACGGCTTCGACGTCGTCCGGGTGCCGCTGCGCGGGGATCCGGTGCCTTCGCGGAAGATCCTCACCGGCATCCGCAGCGGCTCGGGATCGCAGCCGATCATCGCCTCGGCGCTGAAGGTCCTCGAATCGGTCTCCACCGAACTCGCCCAACCGGAGTGAGTGCCGGGCAGGCAGGAGCAGGGTCGGTCCGGCGACGGCCCCAGCCAGGGGCCACCCGACCGGAGTGACATACTGTGCTGGCGGACCGGACACGAGGAGAATCATGGAAACAGGGACACTGCGGCGGACGATCGGGCTCACCGAGCTCGTCTTCTTCGGACTCGTCTTCATCGGACCGGCGGCCGCGGTCGGCGTCTTCGGCACCCTCGACGCCCGTTCGGGCGGCACGGTAGCGCTCGTCTACATCGTCGCCACGATCGTTATGGCCTTCACCGCGGTCAGCTATATGCGCATGTCACGTGAGGTCCCGCGCGCCGGCACCGTCTTCGCCTACGCCTCGGCGGGCATCGGGAAGCCAGCCGGGTTCGTGGCCGGCTGGATGATCCTGCTCGACTACCTCTTCATCCCCTCCGTCGCGTATCTCTTCACCGGAATCGCGCTCAACTCGATCTTCCCGACCATCCCTGTATGGGCGTTCGTGGCTGTGGCCGTCGTCCTCACCACCGGGCTCAACCTCGCCGGGGTCAAGGTCGCCTCCCGGGTGATCACCGGAGTCGTCCTCGCCGAGGTGGCCGTCCTCGCCCTCGTCCTCATCCTCGGCATCGTCTACCTCTCCCAGCACGGGCCGACCCGCGATTGGCTGACCCCGCTGACCGGGGTCGATGCGTTCTCCGTGACCGCAGTGCTCGCGGCCGTGTCCGTGGCGGTGCTGTCGTATCTCGGCTTCGATTCGCTCGCGACGTTCTCCGAGGAGGCCAAAGGCGGTCCCAGAATCGTCGGCCGAGCAACGCTCATCTGCCTCGTCCTCGCCGGCCTGTTCTTCGTCGCCCAGACGTGGGTGGGCAGCCTGCTCTCGCCGCTGTCCCCGGCCGAGCTGCAGGCCGACCCCTCCCTCGAGGGCGCCGCCTACTACAGCGCCGTCGATTCGACGCTGGGTTCGTGGCTGCACTGGCTGCTCGCCTTGGCCAAGGCCGTCGGCGCGGCGTTCTCCGCGATGATCGGGCAGGCCGCGGGCTCCCGCATCCTCATGGACATGGGGCGGTCCCGGCAGGTCCCGTCCTTCCTCGCCGAGGTGGCTCCAAAGACCGGTGTGCCCTGGAAGGGGATCCTCGTGGCCGCTGGCGGGAACGTCATCGTGGCCGGGTGGGCTGCGACCCGGGCCGATGGCCTCGACCAGCTGACCTCGATCGTCAACGTCGGGGCGCTCACGGCGTTCATCTTCCTTCAGGCCTCCGTCGTCGGCTACTTCCTCATCAAGAAGCAGGGAAGCGAAGCACCGAGCTGGTTCAACCACGGGGTGGTCCCCGTCATCGGAGCCGGACTCCTCATCGCGGTCCTCGTCAGTGCCAATCCCCTGGCACTGATCATCGGAGCGGTCTGGTTCGTCATCGGCATCGGGGTGTACCTGCTGGAGAACCGGCGCGGAGTTCAGGCGTGAGGCCCTCGGCGACGGGGGCACACTGACAAATCCCGGCGGGCGAGCGAATCACCATGCCGTTGGGCCGCCTCGGCGAGGGTGATTCTCAGTCCTGCAGGCGGGTCGTGCCCTCATCGCCGCCCGAGGTGTTGAGCTGTTTGGCGTAGCAGCTGTCGGGTCCGAGACCGTGCGATGAGCACCAGGACAGGGCGTCCTCGGGATCGCTGTAGCCGATGCCGACGACGGTGACCCAGAAGTTGCTCTCCCTGAAGCTGCTGAAGTCACCGGACCAGACGAGCCTGACTCGCGGGTATTCCTCGCGCAGCTTTTCGTGCTCGTCGAGGATGTCCTGCTCTTTCCACGTCTTGCCCTCGGCCTCGAGGCCGACCTTCTTCGAACTCAGCTGCGGCACCCATTTCCCGTCGAGGTCGTCGGTGACCGCCTTGCCGTCGGTCGCGGCGAGCTGCTTGAGCGCCTCCTTCGGGTCGTCGGGAAGCTTCGACTCCGTCTCGGTGGGTTCAGGGTCCTCGCTCGCCGCGGCCGATTCGTCACCGGCGCCGGTCTGTTCACCGGTCGGTTCGTCGGTCGGGGCGACAGCGGCGTTGTCATCGGAGTCCCGGGGGAACAGGTTCGCGGCTCCCCACCCGATGCCGACGCCGAGGACGATGACGACCACGGCGAACAGCGCGATCAGCCCGCCGCGCTTCTTCGGCGCGGGGCTTGCCTGCTGCTGGTAGGGGTACTGACCCTGCTGAAACTGCGGTCCGGTCTGCGGGTAGTGCGGCTGACCCTGGGAGTATGACTGCTGACCCTGCGGGTAGGGCTGAGCACCCTGGTTGTATGCCTGCTGGATCGGTCGTTGGTTCGGCTGTCCGCTCTGCGAATGGGGTGCCTGGACGTAGGGGCGCGACTGCGGCTGGGCAGGCCCGCTTTGCTGGTGGGGCGGCTGCGGTCCCGGCTGCGGCGCGCCCCACCCGTTGTTCGACTGCGGGGCGGGTTGCGACGACCATTGGCTGCCCGACCGGTCGTTGACGTCCCACTCGTTCTCATCTCCGCGTCCGGGAGGGTTCGCACTCATCGGCAACTCCAGATCGTTCAGTCGCTCACGCTTTGTCTCAGAGTAAGTCGTGAAAATAACTTCCTCTGCTTTTACAGCCTAATATAAGTTGGGTACTACATATGACCTGCAGCGTTCCGATAGTTGAACGATTTAAATTACTATTCGGAAACTTCCGGCAACGGCACTTGAGGACTGAGCATGACCGACCCTTCCGACGAGACCACTCCCGAAACACCGTCGAGCCCGAAGAGCCCAGATGAGAAGCGGCCCGCCGACAACACGGCGGACAGCTCGAAGAAGTCCACTCAGCCTTCGAAATCGAAGGACTCGAAGAAGGACGCTTCGACGAAATCGGGCAAGTCGAAGAAACCCGGTGGTTCGGCGAATACGGACCGCTCGACCGAACAGGGTGATTCGGCGACGACGGAGAGTGCCGTCACCGAGACCGCCGACGAAACGGTGACCGCCGAGAGGTCCGAGGTCGCCGACGAGCCAGACGCCGTTGCCGACCCCGAGGCGAATCCCGAAGCCGCCGACGACCCCGAAGCCGATCCGACCGAGGAGACTGCTCGGTGGGCTCCACCGGCCGAGGGCCAGTCCGGCGGTTCCGCAGCGACGCCCTCGGTCGACTACTCTGCACCGGCTCCTCCTCAGTCAGCTCCGAACCCGTCCGGAGCGGGGACCTATTCTCCGAGCACTGATCCCTACGTCCAGGGCACTGCCGGGTATGCACACGGAACCGATCCCTACGTCCAGGGCACTGCCGGGTATGCACACGGAACCGATCCCTACGGACAGAGCTCGTACGCACAGGGTTCGGGGCCTTTCCCTCAAACCTCAGGCCCCTATCAGCAGGGCTCGGAACCCTTTCCGCAGGACTCGGGGCCGTTCGCCCCCGGAATGGCACCCCATCCTCAGGCCTCGGGGCCGGTGCCCTACCCAGCCGGGCCGGGACAGCCGGGGAATTCCACGACGTCACGGTTCACCTCGGCGCTGGCGAAGGGTGCCACCTGGCGCACCGCGCTCATCCCACCGGGGATCGCCCTCCTCGGCGGGATCGTCTCCGCGATCATCCTCACGGTGATCCTTGCGTCGATGCAGGACTTCTCGTCCATGTCGGAGGACGTCGGGTTCGACCTCGACGGACTCAGCTATGCCATGCCGTTCATCCTCCTCGCCCTGTCCCTCTTCGGGTCCGCGGTGCTGCGGTTGGACATCCACGCTCCTGACACCTTCGATGCGAAGCTGAACATCTTCATGTCCGGGGCCCCGCTGGTGCTCACCATCCTCGTCATCGGCCTGCTGTGGTGGATGACGAAACTCAGCGAACGGAGAGCACCGTCACCGAACCGAGTCGCCACGTGGATCCGAATCGCGGTCTCGACGCTGACGATGACCCTCGTGCTCTTCCTTCTGCAGCTGATCTTCGCCGCCCGCTTCTCGAGCTTCGAAAGCGACGGCACTCTGACCTTCTCGTTCTCGGCGATCACCGCTAGGTCGTTCTTCCTGCCCCTTCTCGCCATTCTCATCACGAGCATCGCCGGCCGTGTCGCCGGCCATTTCAAGGGCACCGAAGCCATCGGCGCTCCGTTCCTGCGCTGGGCCGTGCCGCCGCTGCTGGTCACCTGGGTCCACCTCGTCGTCACCGTCGGCCTGTTCTCCGTCGTCGCGCTCTTCGTGCTCCCGTTCTCGGTCGATATGCCGGGACAGCTGGTGCCGCTGACCTTCGTCAACATGGGGCTCATCCTCACATCGCTGACCCACCTCGGCGGGATCAGTGCCACAGCGCAGGGTGACCTCGGCTTCTATTCGGACAGCTTTTCGGAGAACTTCACGATCTTCAGCCGTGATGCCCCCGGCCAGCTCTGGCTGGGTCTGCTCGTGGTGGTCGTGACGGTGCTGATCTCGACCTTCGTCGCCACCGTCGTCCGACGTCCCTCGTGGACCGTCGTCGAGGCGGACAAGCAACAGTGGGCGAGCGCGTGGAAACTGCCCCTGGCGTTCTGCCTCGTATGGGGACTGCTGTCGCTGCTGGCGATTCCGATGCGGATGTCGATGTCCGGATCCGCCGAGGCGGCCATGTTCTTCGGCGGTTCCGGTGCGGCCCGTGCGGGCATCGGTCCGCTCGCGTGGACGTTCCTCATCTTCGCCGTGTGGGGCGGAGTCATCGAGGTCCTCTCGCGCACGCTCGGCCCCCGGCTCGTGCTCACCTTCCCGGCGATCGCACGGATCGCCGCCGGCCGTGCCGTGCACCCGCACTGGGGTCCCCACCTGGGCATGAGCGAGCCGCGCTTCGCATTCGTCCATCCCGATCTCGCCAGGGCGGCTGTGCCGACGGCACCGCCGATGGCGCCACCACCCGGGTCGACTCCTGCCTACGGCTCCCAGCCCGGTGCGGGCCAGCAGCCCTACCCGTCACCGCCCAGTCAGCCGCCCCAGGGGACTCCAGCGGGTCAGGCTCACAATGGGACTCCCGCAGGCGCACAGCCCTACGGGTCTGCATCGGGCCAGCAGGCGTACGCCGCGTCACCGGGAGCGTTCGGTTCGTCGCCAGCAGGGTTCGGTTCCGCCGACGGGACTCAGCCTTATGGTGCAGCTCCTGCGAAGCCCTTCGACAAGAGGAAGGCGACGCTCGTCTCCGTCGTCGCCGGCGGCGCGGTCCTCCTCCTCGTGGCTGCGCTCATCGTCGTCACCCAGGTCAACGGTCACATGTTCGGGCCCGAGGCGACAGCGGAGAAGTACTTCTCGGAGCTCTCCGACGGCGACGCGGAGGGTGCGCTCAAGGTCGCCGACGTCGATGTCCCGCAGGAGTCACGGACCCTGCTGACGAACGACATCCTCGGCGGGGCCAAGGCTCTGCCCGGCGATGTCACCGTCGGCGATGCCGACATCTCCGGCGACACGGCCACGGTCGAAGTCACCTACGATGTCGGCGGCTCCAAGGGCAACAGCACGCTGACCCTGCACAAGGCCGGCAAGAAGGCGCTGTTCTTCGACGACTGGGCACTCGAAAGCCCCGAACTGCTCACCCTCGCCGTCGACACCCCCGGCCTGCAGAAGGTCAAGGTCAATGGGATCGACGTCGACACCGACGGTTCGGCCCTGGCACTGCCGGCCTTCCCCGGCCTCTACACGATCGGTCTGGCCGAGAAGTCCGACCTCATCACCGCCGATCCCGTCGAGGTGCGCGCCTTCCTCGGTGATGACGCTGACTCCGATGCTGAGGGCGAGGACGTGCCGCGGCTTTCCGCCCAGCCCTCCGACGCCTTCCGCACTGAGGTCGACAAGCAGGTCAAGACACTCATCGACAGCTGCGCGAAGAAGACGGTCGCCCAGCCCGACGGATGTCCGTTCGGCTCGTCCCTTGCCGACAGCTACGATGCCACCGGCCTGAAATGGTCGATCTCGTCGTATCCGACGGTGACCGTCGCCGATGACACGGCCGGCTCCGACGGCTATTCGGACCCGGCGGATGCGACCGGCCCCAACGGCGGGCCGGCATGGCTGATCTCTTCGGATTCCTCGGGTGAGGCGCTCGTGACCGGCAGCTACGACGGCTTCGACGATGACGAGCCCTTCGATGACACCGTGACCTTCGACCTCAACGGCACGGCCGAGATCGTCGACGGCAAGGTCGTCATCACCGTCAGCGATGATCCCTGGGACTGGTGACCGAGGCAGCGTGAGCCCGGCCCGGGGCACGCCGTTCAGTCGACGAAGATCGCCGAGGCGGGGCTGCTGATCCGTTCGACGAGCCCCAGTCCTTCGTCGACGTAGGCTGCGCGCTCGTCGGCGGGGACCATCGCCCCACCGGTGAGCCATACCAGGTGGACCCCGGTCGCGGACTGAGCCGCCACGTCGCCCATCCGCCACGGAATGGTCAGCCCGGCGGTCGCGGAGGGTTCGACATCGATGCCTTCGGTTTTATGGAGCACCCCGACTCCCGCGCGGATGACCTCGTCGGGGACCGCGGCGAAACCGGAGATGAGCGGCCCGATCGTCGGTCCGATGAAGCGTGATGGTCGGGCGACTGCGAGCCCGTCGGCAGCGGTGGCTCCGGACAGCCCGATGTCCTGGACGGAGATGCCGCTGTGCCGACCGGTGCGCACTCCGAGGAACATCGCGGGCGCCTGGCTCGGTTCGACGAAGACGCAGCGCACCGCAGCGCCGAAGACGCGTCTGAGCCCGAAGGTCACTCCCCCGGGTCCGCCTCCGATTCCGCACGGCAGATAGACGGTGAGCGGATTCTGCTCGTCGATGGCCACTCCGGCGGCCGCGAACTGACGCTCCAGCCGCAGGGCAGCCACCGAATATCCGGCGAAGAGGCTCACCGAGTCCTCGTCGTCGACGAAGTGCGTGTTCTCGGAGGCCTCGGCCGATGCACGGCCGGCCTCGACGGCTTCGACGAAGTCGCCGGCATGTTCGATGACGTCGACTCCGTGGTCGCGCAGCATCGTCTTCTTCCATTCCCGAGCGTCGGCTGACATATGCACCGAGGCGGCGAAGCCGAGGCGAGCGCTCAGAATCCCGATCGACAGTCCGAGATTGCCGGTCGAGCCCACGACGATGCGGTTGTTCGCGGCGATCTCACGAAACTCACGAGTCGAATAGGTGGCGGGATCAAGAGCGTCGAGTCCGTGGTCGGCGGCGACCGCCTCGGCGAATTCGAGCACCTCGTGGAAGCCGCCGCGGGCCTTGATCGACCCGCTCACCGGCAGGGAGTCGTCGCGTTTGAGCCACAGCCGTCCGCCCAGCTCGGATCCGAACAGACCGTCGAGGCGATGCTGCGCCGCAGGTGCCGGAATCAGGGCCGATTCGATCATTCCGCCGCGGGCCTCGGGGAATGCCGATGCGAGCTCGGCCGGGACCGTTGCCGTTTCCGGGAAGGTCTCGGCGAACCAGGGGGCGAAGCGGTCGAACCGGGCCGCCGCGGAGTCCATGACGTCGGCGAGATCGGGCAGGGCCGCCTCGGTGGGGCTGGACCGAACCCATATGGTCGGACGGCCCGTTGCCAGGGATCGGATGATCTCGTCGGTGCTGAGTTCGTCAGGCAGTTCGCTCATGCACCGATGTTAGCCGGGCCAGACGCAGATGCTCAGCCTCCGTTGGATTGTCGTGTGCCCTCCCCCAAAGCATCGAAGCGGTAGACGAAGCCGCCTTCGGGCCCGCTGACGGTGACGTAGGCGTCGTCGGTTCCCGGTCTGATGGCGATGTTCGTCGCGGATTCGAGTTCATCGTCGCCGTCGGGGATGCGGACCGTGGCCAGGTGCTGGCCGTGACGACTGTGTACGCGGATCTCGGGGATGCCATGCATCGCCTGATAGACATTACCCTCGGCATCGATCCCGTTGGAGTCCGTCTGAGCCGCGCCGCCGTCGATGTGGATCGCAGTGTGCCCCGTGGTCACCGCCGTATGGTCATCGTTGAGCAGGAGTCGGTCGATCCGGTCGGCATCGAGCTGACTGACCCAGAGCTCATCATCGTCGGGACCGAGTGAGATCCCGTTGGGATTCGGTTGTCGCTTCGCCAGAACGGTGGCCTCGGAGCTGTCGGCATCGATGCGAATGACCCTGCCTGCGGGTTCCGCATCCGGATAGGCGGTCGCAGCAGAGTCCGAGACGAAGAGGTTCCCATCGGAATCGAAGGCGAGGTCGTCCGGGTGCATCTGTCGCCCCTCGACATCTCCTTCGAAGACCGTTCTCGCATCATCTCCATCGGATCCGACGGAGATGATGCGCCCTCCGGCATAGTCCGTGAGATAGAGCCTGTCATCGTTCGGCCCCCACTGTGCTGAGGTGAATGCGCTCTTGTCATCGGTATGGAACCGCGTCACCCGGTCGGAGTCGAGATCGATGCGCATCACCTTGTCTCCCCGCGCCGGGGCCGTCACATCGACGAGGAGCAGGTTACCCTCATCGTCGAATGTGGGCCCCTCCAACAGAGTCATGCCCGTCTGCTCATGCGGCTCGCTGACCTTGAGGACTCTCTCCGCAGTGATCTCCTCGACGGCTGAGAGCTTGGCTTCTGCGGCAGGCCCTGCACCGGAGTCTGCGGTACAGGCCGTCAGCGCCACCACGGAGACGAGGACGCCACCGGTCAGACCAGAGGATCGTCCACGCGAGAACCGCGCACGACGGCTCGTCGAGTGCGCCGCCGACCGGATGGTCGACTCGTCCTCAGTGCCGCTCGAGCGCGACGGACCGGCAACCGGGGTGGCATCACGGTCGAACATCAGGCCACCGTGCTTTCGACTTCACACGACACGAGCACCTCGGAGAGGCGCTCGGACCTCCACTGCGCCAGCAGCCGGTGGAAGGCGATGGGCCCGGGACCGTAGGAGTTCGACTTCCCGGTCCTTGCCCCTTCGCCGTTGTAGTAACCAGGCGTGCATTCGTCGAGGAAGGCAGAGTTGTCGGCAGCGACCTCGCGGATGGTCTCACACCATTCCTGCTCCGCCTCCGCGGTCGGTTCGACGCGGCGAGCGCCCGCGTGCCTGGCGGCCGCGATCACAGCGGTGATGTGTTGGGCCTGTTCTGTGAGGATGTGGACGAAGTTGACCGCGTTCGCGTTCTGCAGCGATCCCAGGTGGAAGAGATTCGGGAACCCGTGTGAGTAGAATCCGTGAAGTGTCCTCGGCCCCTGCGCCCACGCATCGAGCAGTTCGACTCCGTGACGGCCATACACCGGAAGAGTGCCCGAGATGACGCCTGAGACACCGGTCTCGAATCCGGTGGCGAAGATGACGCAGTCGACCTCGTAATCATCGTCGCCGACGACCACCGAATTCACAGTCATGCGAGTGACCCCACCGTGGTCCGCGGTGTCGACGAGCGTGACATTGGGCCGATTGAAGGCCTGCAGGTATTCGTCGCTGAAGCCGGGTCGCTTGCACATATACCTGTACCAAGGTTTGAGCGCAGCGGCAGTTGTGGGGTCGGCGACGACGGAATCGACGCGCTCGCGGATCTGCTCCATCTTCGCGAAGTCGGCGAGCTCGTCCCGTCTTTCCCTTTCCGTCGGTTCGAGAGTCGTATCCACCGCACCGCTGATCATCTTCCGCTGCAGTCTCGCAGTGGATGTCCAACCGTCCTGGGTGAGGTCCTCATCCACTTCCTCCCCGGACAGGATGGAGAGGAAGTTCTCCATCCGCTCACGCTGCCACCCCGGCCGCAGGTTCGCCGCCCATTCGGGGTCCGTCGGTCTGTTGTCGCGCACGTCGACCGACGACGGAGTCCTCTGGAAGACGAACAGCTGCTCAGCGTCGCGGGCCAGGTGCGGAATCACCTGCAGTCCAGTGGCACCGGTGCCCACGACTCCCACACGCTTGTCTGCCAGGCCCGTAAGACCGCCCGAAGCATCGCCGGCCGTATAGCCGTAATCCCATCGGCTGGTGTGGAAAGTATGCCCACCGAAGTCCTCGATCCCCGGTATGCCGGGCAGCTTGGGCTGAGTCAGCGTTCCGGAGGAGACGATGACGTAGCGAGCGCGCATACTGTCACCACGGTCAGTGCTCACGATCCATTCGTCGACGTCCTCATCCCAACGCATCTCGGTAGCGCGGGTGTGGAAGGCGGTATCACGATAGAGGTCGTAGTGCTCGGCAATCGCGATCGCGTGCTGCCGAATCTCCTCGCCGGGAGCGTAGCGCTTACTGGGCACTGTGCCCAGTTCCTCAAGCAGCGGCATGTAGACATATGACTCGATGTCACAGTGGATACCTGGGTAGCGGTTCCAATACCAGGTGCCTCCGACATCACCGGCCTCATCCATGATCCGCATCGATTCGACTCCGGACTCTCGCAGACGCGCCGCGCTGACCAACCCTCCGAAGCCGGCACCGATCACCAGCACTTCGACACGATCGGCCACAGGGCCCCGCTCCGCTCTCGGCGTATAGGGATCGTGGGCGTAGTAGCCGAACTCTCCCGCAGCGGCCAGGTACTGGGAGCTGCCATCCGGTCGAATCCTCCGATCGCGCTCTGCGCGGTATTTCTCGCGCAAGGCGTCGGGGTCGAAGGGGAGCTCCGTGAATCCCGAAGGAGCGGTCATAGCAATGGGCCTTTCCCCGAAGGCCCGCACGGTCAGTGCGGACGATCCAAACCGTACATATATGTACGTTTCGTACGCAAGCTGGGGCCCGAGATTTCCACCCGATCGGCCCCACACACCGTCCAGCGCTGCGGCCCGTCACCGCTGATAGCATGCAGCCATGACCGAGGTTCCCCATCGACGCGATGCCGCCCGCAACCGCGGCCTCCTGCTCGACGCCGCCCGCCGCGTCGTCGCCGAACGCGGCACCGAAGTCCCCCTCGATGAGATCGCTCGCGAGGCTGGTGTGAGTCGCACCACCCTCCACCGCCATTTCGCGAACCGAGAAGACCTGGCACTTGCTGTGCTGCGCGACAATGTGGTTGACATCGAGCAGCGCGCGTCCTCCCTCGCCGACGTACCCGACGGGGCGGTGCAGCTCTACCACTACCTGCTCGACGTCCAGCTCGAAGTACCCTGGCTCGCTCAGATAATCTCGCGGGACCCTCGAGATGGAGTCAGCACTCGAGCGACGAGCGAGCTCTCCGAACGAACGCTCGCCGCCCTTGGACCACTCGTCGAGGCAGCGCACAGAGAGGGCCTGCTGCATCCGTCGGTGACGGCCGCGGACATGCTCCTCACCCTCCCGATGGCGATGACCGTTCTCGTCATGGACCGTCAGGCTCGCACAGGCCCCTCAATCGATCGCGTCCGCACAATCCTCCATCGGGGGCTGTTCACCACCGAACCGCCGAAGTGACTTCTACTGCACCGACCAACCGCCGTCCGAGGGCAGGACGACGCCGTTGACATTGCGCGATTCCGCACTGAGCAGCCAGGTGATCGACGCCGAGATGGCCTCGGGTCCAGCGATCGGCGGGATCATGCGCATGAAGGGCCCGAGGCGCTGCTGCGAGTATTCTGAGGCGAAGGCACCTTCGATACCTGTGGCGACCGGCCCCGGCGCCACAGCGTTGACACGGATGCCTTCGGATCCGTACAGGAACGCGGCGCTGCGGGTCAGTCCGACGATCGCGTGCTTGGACACGGTATAGGCTGTGCCCGCCGCGTTCCCACGCAGCGAGGCCTCGGATGCGACGTTGACGACGGCACCTCCGGAGCCCGCGAGCATTCGCGAAACGACAGCGCGGGTGAGCCGGAAGGGCCCATCGACGTTGACTGCCATCACTCTCTGCCAGATTTCGTCGTCTGTCTCATGAAGCGGCCGATGACCGTCTGTGATGCCGGCGATGTTGGCCAGCCCCGCAATCGGCGAATCCCCGATGGAGTCGACGACGTCCTTGATATCCTGTTCGTCGGTGACATCTGCACGTACGGTGACGACCCTCTCCCCCGAAGGCATTGACTCGAGCTCGGAGAGACGGTCATGGGAGATGTCGACGGCGATCACGCGACCCCCTTCGGCGAGGATCTGCAGCGCCGTCGCGCGGCCGATGCCGGAACCGGCTCCGGTGACGATGACAGTCTGTCCGGCAAAACGCTGCGCACCTTCCTCGAAGTTCTGCGGCGTCGCTGTCATCTGTTCTGCTGTGCTGTTCGTCATTTCGTGTTCCTTTCCTCCTGGTGTTGCGCAGTGCCTGAATGTGTGGGCCGACGCGTGGCTGCGCGTCCATGCGTCTGGCTGGGTGGTTCCGCGTCGGACCGGACGGTCCATTCGGAGTCGACCGGCGAATTCCGTCAGCTTTCGTCCCCGGGCACGCTGGAACCCGCACGGACGCCGCCGACCACTCCGCCATCGACGAGGAGGTCCGCGCCGGTGATGAAACTCGCTTCGGGGCCGAGCAGGAAGGCCGCCGCAGCGGCGATATCGGACGGAGTGCCGATCCGGCCGGTGCCGGAACCGTCGATCATCGCCCGCATCGCCTCACCGGACTCTCCGCTGAGCTCCTGCTGCCCCATCGGAGTGGAGATCACTCCGGGACTGATGCTGTTGATCCTGCCGCCTCGCCGACCCCAGATCGGACTCGCCGCGCTGACACGCAGCTGATTGGCACGTTTGGCGATGCCGTAGGCGGCCCCCGAATCCGAGAGGCCCCGCATCATCGGCAGTGAGAGGAGTTCCGCGGTGGGCGTGAGCGCCAGGGCGGTCTCCCCTTCCGCGGTCATCCGCCCGGCGACGAGCCATCCGGCCATGCTGCTGATGACGACTCCCGACCCTCCGGGAGCGATCACTGCTCCGAACTCGTCGAGACTGTTGGCGACGCCGATCAGATCGACGTCGAGCACGGCGGCGACGTCGACCTGTTCGGGCGAGAGGCCCGCGGTGTGGGCCACGTGCGCCACAGACCCGAGGGAACCGGCCCTCCCGGCGAGTCGTTTCGCAGATCCGTGCTGGAAGCCACGAAGACTCTGCTCATCAGCGATGGCTACGAGCAGATATCGGTAGGTGAGATCGCCTCATCGGCGGGCGTCGGCAAACAGACGGTGTACCGATGGTGGACGTCGAAAGCGGAGATCGTCGCCGAGGCGGTCCTGTCCGGTGTGATTCCGCTGGAGGCACGGGCGCCGACAGCAACCGACGACCTCGCCGCCGATCTCCGCACTCTCGTCGGGTGGTTCACCTCGAGCGTCGACGAACCGGGCGGTTCCGCCCTCATCAGGGCGCTTGCCTCGGCCGCTGCGGGAAACGAGGAAGTCGGCGAGCGGCTGTGGGAGAGATTCACTCTGCCGGCAAGGAGCGTCCTCACCCGGCGATTGCAAGACGGCGTCAGAGCGGGGGAGGTCCGCCATGATGCCGACATCACCGTCGCCGTCGATGCTCTGATCGGCTCACTGGTGTTCCTCGTCCTATCACGACAACCGGTCACGACTTCACGATTCGCAGCACTCACCGACGTCATCCTGCGGGGAATCACCGAGCCGGCGGATCACGTCAATCCTTGACGATCTTCTTCGCGCCGTCGATGACGTCGGCGAGTTCGACGAGCCATTCGGCGTAGCCGTCATAGGTGTAGGCGCGCTTATCGTCCCAGGTCCCCAGCTGTCCGGCCTTGACGGCGGGCAGGCTCTTGTACACCGGGTTGTCTTCGTAGTCGGCGGATGCGTCATGGACAAGGAGGACGTCGGCGGGGTAGTCGGACATCTTCTCCCAGGAGACCTCCGCCCAGCTGGAGTCATCGCTGGACTCGGGGCCGACGAGGGTGATGCCGTCCTCGCTGAGCATGTCCGCGATCCCGGAGCTCTTCGAGGTGTAGTTGAGCTCCGAGCTGAAGTTCGCCAGGAGCACGGTGAGCGATCCCTTCGACTTCGCGGTCTCGCGCACGCGTTTGCGGGCGTCCTCGTAGGACTGGCGCTTCTCAGCGATCTCGCCGGTCTCGGTCTCCTTGCCGAGCGCCTTCGCGATGGCCGCGTACTGGGCGAACATCTGGTCGGGAGTCTGTTGGGCGAGTTTGACGGGAACGAACTTCACGAGGTCGGTGACCTGGTTCTTCACCTTGTCGTCCCACCAGGTCCACCCGTCGCCCTTCTCATTGCCGTAGGCGACCATGATGTCCGGTTCGGCGACGGCGAGCTTCTCGAGGTCGAGCTCCATATCGGTGCCGACGACCTCGACGCCGTCCGAGTCGAAGGACTTGCCCGGGGATTCGTTCTGGCCGAACCCGAAGACCGCGACCGGCTTAATGCCGTACTGAGCGAGCCCGGCCGCCGAGTAGAAGTCTGCGGCGATGCGTTCGGCGGGTTTGTCGAGTTCGATCGTCAGTCCGTCATAACCCTCGGGCGAGTAGGAGAAGTTCCGTGTCGATCCCGTGGCCGCGGCATCCCCACCCTTCTCGTCGGCGCAGGCGACGAGGGCGAAAGGAGCGAGAACTGACAGGGCGAGGAGCGAACGGCGATGCATCGAGAGCCTTTCGGTGGTGGTGAAGTCGCTGGTGACAGGGTTGTCGATCGAGACGATCGCAGTTCGGATGTGATCGATCTCAACAGGTTCGCGATCACATTAACACTATTTGGAAAGGCTAGCCTTACTACTTTGGCGTAGAGTGGGGGTGGACGGTCAGCCGTCCCCGACTGCTGCACCTGCGATCCAGAGTCGATCGTGGGACGAACCCGAGGACCTCGGGTAGTGAAGGAGAAACTGTGTCACGAGCACCCATCGGCGGCTTCGAAGCCACGGTCATCGCCGTCGAGGACCTCAGCCCCTCGTTCCGCCGCATCACGTTCGGCGGTCCCGGACTGTCCGGCTTCGGCCCCAAGACGCATCCGCGGGATCTGCGCATCAAACTCATCATCCCTCCGGCCGGGGCGACCGCACCTGAGTTCGACCTCCTCGGCTTCCTCACCGAACAGGAGGAGGCCGGCGTCTCCTGGTACCAGGCCTGGCTGCAGGTCGACCCGGCTGTCCGCGGGGCGATGCGCACCTACACCGTGCGGGAATGGCGCGATGACGAACGCGAACTCGTCGTCGACATGGTGCTCCACACCGATGAGCACGGGCATTCGGGTCCCGCCGCCCAGTGGGCCGAGATCGCCGAGGTCGGGCACTCACTCCACATCATCGGACCCGCCCGGGACTTCGACGGCCCCTACGGCGGCATCGAATTCGCGCCCGGAGATGCCCACCAGATCCTCCTCGCCGGCGACGAGACCGCGGTGCCGGCGATCGCCTCGATCCTCGACTCGATCAAGGACAGTGCTGTACGAGGCAAGGCCGTTCTCGAGATCCCCCGCGCCGAAGACATCATCGACCTCCCCGCTCCGACCGGTTTCGAAATCGAGTGGCTGCCGCGCGGCAATGCCGAGTTCGGGGCGATGCTCGAACCGGCCGTGCGTGAGGTCGTCCGGGCCGAGTCGAAGGCCCTCGCCGAGGTGGGGGCCGGCCAAGGTGCGTCCGCTGAGGGTTCAACTGCCGCGGAATCCCCGGCCCGCGAGCTCGAGGACGTCAACATCGACGAGGAGATCCTCTGGGATGTCCCGGCCGCGCTGACCCAGGCAGCCCAGGGCAGTTCGAGCGAGACCGAGAAGGACGCCCGCCCGTTCTACGCCTGGATCGCCGGCGAGGCCGGACCGGTCAAGCGACTGCGCCGCTACCTCGTCCAGGAGGTCGGAGTCGATCGCAAACAGATCGCATTCATGGGCTACTGGCGACAGGGCAAGGCCGAGGGCTGAGCCTGAGTTCACCCACTGCCCCGTTGGCGACCCCCGCGTTGAACCGATGCGGCAGTGTTGAGACCCCTATGCCCGACGGCTTGGCCTAGCCTGGTGTCATGACGCGACGCGACGGCTCGGCCGGAGATGCCGACTACGGAGTCATCGGACACGGCTACAGGAACTACCGACAGCCTGAACCCGCCTTCGCTGCGGCAATGACGACGTTCTCCGTCCACCAGTGGAGGGACCTTGAAGCAGGCTTGGCCGAACTGCGGCGAGTGGCATGCGGCCCGGTCGTCATCATGACGTGCGACCCTGATCTGCTCGAGCGGTTCTGGCTCACCGACTACGCTCCCGAGGCGATCTCGACCGAGGCGAGGCGCTATCCGTCGATCGAGCGGATCGCTGTCGGCCTCGGCGGCACGGTCGATGTGTCTCGGCTACCGATCCCCCTGAACTGCGTCGACGGGTTCTCCGAAGCGTATTTCGGTCGACCCGAGATGCTGCTCGATCCCGGCGCGAGACAGGCGAATTCCGCGTGGAGCTTCGTCTCCGATGAGGCGGTCGCGCGCTTCGACACGGATCTTCGCCGCGACCTCGACGACGGCACCTGGGACTTACGATTCGGACACCTGCGGAACCAGCCGAGCTTCGAGGGCTCGCTCGTCCTCATCGTCGCTAAGCCCTGAGGGCGGTACGCCGGGCGCGGCCCCGCGCCCGTTCCGGGCAGACCCGGGCACCGGCCAACTCAGATCTCGGCGAGCATCTTTCCCGGGTTGAGGATCCCCAACGGGTCGAGGGCGTTCTTCACGGCCAGTTGGATGCGGCGTGAACCCTCGTCGAGTTCGTTCGGCAGCCAGGCCCGTTTGAGGTAGCCGACCCCGTGCTCGCCGGTGATCGTTCCGCCGAGGTCGATGCCGATGCGCATGATCTCCGCGAAGACGTCCTCGGCCTTCGCGGTCTCCGACGCATCGCCGGCGTCGAAGAACACCGAGGGGTGCATGTTGCCGTCTCCGGCGTGCGCAACGAGGGCGATCTCGAGCCCGGAGGACTCCCGCAACGCGGCCAGCCGGTCGCAGAATTCGGGCACTGCCGTGCGCGGCAGGCACACATCATCGAGCAGCTGCCCTCCGCCATGAGCGTTGGCGAACTTCTCATACGCCGGTTGGATCATCCGGCGGGCGGTGATGAGGGCCGCGGAGTCGGTCGGATCGTCGGAGTACGCGACGTCGATGGCTCCGCAGGCTCGGGCCACCTCGGCGAAGGACTCCATCGCCGCCTCCGAATCGGTCGGCTTCTCATCGACCTGCATGATGAGCATGGCGCCGGCCTCGGCGTCGAGGCCGAAGTCGCCGTAGTCGTTGAGCATCCGCAGGCTCGCGCCGTCGAGGAATTCGAGCAGGCTGGGCACCCCGCCTGCGGCCATGAAGTCGGCCACGGTCTGCAGGCCGCTGCGCTCGTTCGGAAAGGTCGCGATCGCGGTGAACGGGTCGGGAAGTTTCGGGATGAGGCGCAGGGTCGCCTCGACGACGATGCCCAGCGTGCCCTCGGAGCCGATGAACAGGTGGCGCATGTCGAGTCCGGCCACGCCCTTCGCCGTCTGCGGGCCGAGAGTGGTGATGGCCCCGTCGGCAAGGACGACCCTCAACGAGCGAACGTAGTCCCTGGTGACGCCGTATTTGACGCAGCACAGTCCGCCCGCGTTCGTGGCGATGTTGCCGCCGATGGATGACAGCGCCACCGACCCGGGATCGGGCGGGTAGGACAGTCCGTATGGGGCGAGGTGGTCCTTGAGGTCCTGGTTGATGATGCCGGGTTGGACGGTGACGAGGCGTTCGGCCGGGTCGACGTCGATGACCTCGGTCATCTTCGACACGTTGAGCAGGATCGCCCCGGGTGAGGCGTTCGCCCCGCCCGAGATCCCCGACCGTGCGCCCTGTGGGACGACGGGGACGGAATGCTCGGTGGCGAAGCGCATGACCTCCTGCACATCTTCCGCCGAGGTGGCTCTGACCAGGGCGATCGCGCCCTCGCGAGGGCAGAACAGGGCTTCGTCGCCGGCGTGGGCGTCGATGACGTCGGGGTCCGTCGTCAGCGCGCCGTCGCTCAGTCGGGCGGCGAGATCGTCGAGTGGCGCCGTGGTTGAGCTGGCGGTCGGGTCCGCGGCCGGGTCAGCAGCTGAGGTGGCGGTCGGGGCGGCCCGATCACCCGCACCTGTGTGACCGTCGGTTATCGTCTGCTCACTGCTCATGCTGACCTCCTCGAATCCGGGTCGACGCCGACTCATTTCCGTAGCGTCGCCTCCAGGTTATCGGGCGTTGGTGCGGCCTTGAGGATGAGGGTGACGATGCCGGCGGCGACCATCGCGGCGCCGACGACCCACATGCCGGCGTTCTGCGTTCCGGTGAGGTCGGCGAGCCAGCCGGTGATGTAGGGGGCGAAGAATCCGGCCGAATTGCCCAGCGAGTTGATGAGTGCGAGACCCGCTGCGGCACCGGCACCGGCGAGGAAGGTCTGCGGCAGGGGCCAGAAGGTCGGCAGTGCCGCACAGATCGCCATGCAGGTGATGGTCACGGCGATCATCGTGGTGAACGGCGAAGACAGGTAGAGGGCGATCGGGATCGCCACACCACCGACGAACAGCGGGATCGCCACGTGCCACACGCGTTCGTTCGTCCGGTCTCCGTGACGGGACCAGAAGTACATGGCGAGCGCGCCGAAGACGTAGGGGATCGCCGTGATGACACCGATCTCGACGATCGAGTACTCGACGCCGAAGGTCTCCTGGAAGCCCGAGATGATCGTCGGCAGGAAGAAGCTCATGGCGTAGAGGCCGTAGACCATGCCGAAGTAGACGAAGGACAGCGCCCACACGCGCGGCTGCAGCAGCGAGCGGCGGACCGGGTAGTGGAAAGTCTCGGCCTTGTCCTTCTCCTCGGCATCCATCGTCGCCTGCAGCCAGTTGCGCTCGTCGGCGCTCAGCCACTTCGCATCGCGTGGGTGGTCGGTGAGGTAGACGATGCACATGATGCCGAGCAGGATCGCCGGCACACCTTCGATGATGAACATGAACCGCCAGCCGGCGAAGGCCTCGAACACCGAATTGCCGCTCGAGATCAGCCAGGACGACAGCGGTGAGCCGATCACGCTCGAAAGCGGGATCGCGAGCATGAACAGCGCGGTGGCACGAGCGCGCATCGAAGTCGGGAACCAGTACGTGAGGTAGAGGATGACGCCCGGGAAGAATCCCGCCTCGGCGACACCGAGGAGGAACCGCAGCGCGTAGAGCCAGTAGTGATTGGGCACGAAGGCCATCGCGGCCGCGACGACACCCCAGCTGATGAGGATGCGGGCGAGCCAGATGCGAGCGCCGAACCTATGCAGCGCAAGATTCGAGGGCACTTCGAGAATGAGGTAGCCGAAGAAGAAGATGCCGGCGGCGAACCCGAACTGGGTCGCGTTCATCGCGAGGTCTTCGTTCATCCCGCCCGGGCCGGCGATGCCGAGGTTCGTGCGGTCGAGGTAGTTGATGAAGTACATCGCGATGATGAACGGAATGAGCCGGACGATGACCTTGCGCATCGTCCGTTTCTCCAGCGCCGAATCGGCTGGAGTCGCTCCGCTCACTGACGGGCTCACCTCGGATGACATGTGATCTCCCTCGATCAGGCCGGGCCACTGTGATGGCCGCTGACGACGCTATGGCAACACAGTACGTCAGCCGGGCCCTCCCGCCTAGCATTCGGGGCCGGGGTGCCGAATACCGGGACAGGGAAGGACGGCCTCGACAAGTTCGGCGCAGTGCCTCGCTAAGCTGAGTCCACAAAGACCGAAGGAGCCACATGCAGCCGATGACCGAGCTCGACGCCGAAACACTGCGCGACTACTACCGGACATTCGCCCGCGTCGAGGCCACCGACACCTCCCCGATCTACACCGCCTGGGCCGAGGGCGTCGCCGCCGACGACGAGATCATCGCCCGGCTCCTCGCTCTGCCCCGACCCAAACGCCAGGCCAACCTCCTGTTCGCAGCGGCACGCCACCTCGGTGCTGGTGAGAGGTCCTATGCGGATCTCCGATCGTGGCTGCTCGAGCATTGGACGCAGACGCGTGACCTCATGCTCGCGCGATCCACGCAGACGAATGAGGCGGGCCGGTGTGCGACGCTCCTACCGGCGCTGTCGCGGATCGATGGGCCGCTCGCGCTCATCGAGGTCGGCGCTTCAGCGGGGCTGTGCCTCTATCCCGACCGGTACAGCTACCGATACACGATCACCGAGGCGGCCGGTCCCGCCACCTCGGCGTGCACGGCCGAACCCGATCCTGCGCGAACTGTCCGGCTCGATCCGTCGAGCGGGCCGAGCCCCGTGCTCATCGACTGCGAATTGAGCAACGCTTCGGCGCCTCGTGGTCTGCCCGATGTCGCGTGGCGCGCGGGGATCGATCTCAATCCGATCGATATCACCGACGCCCGCGAGCGCGAGTGGCTGCGTTCGCTCGTCTGGCCCGAGCATGATGTTCGGCGCGAACGTCTGATCGCAGCGGCCGCGCTCGTTGCCGAGGATCCGCCGAGGTTGGTCCGCGGGGATCTGCTCGAGACGATCGAAGCCGTGCTTGCCGAGGTACCCGCCAGCACCCAGCCGATCGTGTTCCACAGTGCGGTGCTCGCGTATATCGGCGCCGAGGCGAGAGCCGAGTTCGAGACTCTCATGCGCTCGCGCGAGGACGTGGTGTGGATCAGCAACGAAGGGGCTCAGGTGCTGCCCGACATCGGGGCGCAGGTGGAGGCCGGCGCCTCGGGCGGGCACGCTGCCGACGGACGGTTCGTCCTCGCCGTCGATGGCGAGGCGATCGCTCTGACCGGGCCCCACGGTCAGAGCTACGAAGGGCTGGCAGATCGTGAGCACGCGTGAAGAGGTGCGCCAACCGGCCCGAGATCGCGGCTCTTCGCTGAGGTGCCACTCGCCCCGGAAATGGGCCTATGCTCGAGACCTCGGTGGAGCCAGAACGCTCGTTCAAGCCGGCGCGCAGATGTCGAACCGTGCACCTCGCGACAAATGCGCGCCGCCTTGAGCGAGGCGCAGCGGTCGCGAAATCACGCCCACCCGACGACCAGCCGGGCCGCCTCGGCGGGGATCGTCGGGTCTACACCGGTGACCTCGCCGAATCGGCGCAGACGGTTGGCCACGGTGTTGCGATGGCAGAAGAGTTCGGCCGCACTCGCCCCGATGCCCCCCGAGTGCAGATACGCACGCACGGCCTCGACCAGCCGCTCCCGCTCGGCCGCCCCGCACCCGGCGAGCGCCTCGTCGACGTCGGCGATGACCGAATTGCTCGCCTCACCGAGCGATCGCGACGCCAGCCTGGCCCAGCCTCGTCGCCAGGTCATCGCCCCGTCGTCATCGGGGTGCAGCACCTCGGCGAGGTCACGAGCGGTCAGCGCTGACCTGCGCAGATGAGCGATCTCGGGCGCGGTCGCCAATCCCACCCGCGCCTCGGCGATCCGCTGCTCGATGCCCTGGCCCTGCATCGTCGACGAGGTGAACGCGATGAGCACATCGCCGAGGTGGTGCGTGAAGACCTCGCCGCCCGAGCGTTCGACGTCGGAGACGAGCACCCGCAGTGCGGAGATGTCCTCCCCGCGGGCTGCGACGACGTGCAGGGTCGCAGCGGGGTCGATCCCCAGCGCCGAGGCGATCGTGGCCAACCGTTCCTCGCTCGGGTCGAGGTCCTGGAACAGTCCCGCGATGTAGCCCTGCCGCACCGAGGACTCCTCGGCGCGCATCCGCGCCAACTCGGCCGTGTAGGCCTGTTGGACTTGAGAGACGTATTCGTCGACGGTGGACAGGACGATGCCCGTGTGGCGGATGACGAGTTCCGCATCGTCCTGGCTCGCCACCCGGGTCAGCACCTCCCACAGCACGTTGAAGTCGTGCCGGATCGCCGTCATCAGCGCCTCCAGCGGGATGCCCGCCCGTGCTCGGGAGACCCCGACCTCGGTGGAGACCGCCACCGGTCCGTCGAAGCCGCCGGCCCGCAGCCCGTCGATGAGAGTGCGGAACGATGATCGCCCGGTTCGCCTCAGTTCGGAGACGGGGATCGGCGCAGGATCGTAGCCGGGGACGCGGACCACGCGGGTCATGAACCTCGCGGTCAGCTCGTCGATGTCGAGAGCGTCGAGGAGTTCGAGCCAGCGTCGCTCGTCTCCGGGCACAGGTCGATCCTGCAGCTGCCGGTCCCGCGTTTGCCGGTCCTGCTCCGGCTGATCCCGCACCTGCCGCTGGCCTTCGCTTCCCTCGCGCTCGTTCATCACACCCTCCAGAATATGTGCATCTGCACAAGTACGCCGACTGTTTCGGCGGCAAATGCGCCTGGATCAGGACATGTGACACTCGGTAAGGTCGAATCCAGCCGGTCGGCCCCGTCGACAGGCGCAGGCAATCACACCGGCAACACCGACCACCGGAACCGGCCGACCAGGCCGAATCCCCCGGACTCGACGGAGAGAAGTATGAGCGAACAGGACACCACGGCAGCCGCCGAGTTCAACGCCACCACGGAACTGAGCATCAAGGACGCGAACAAGGTCGCCGCCGGGGCGCTGATCGGCACCGCCCTCGAGTGGTACGACTTCTTCCTCTTCTCGGCCGCGGCGGCACTGGTCTTCAACGTCCAGTACTTCACCAGCGAGAACGCCACCGCTGCCGCCATGGCCTCCTTCGCCACCTTCGGTGTGGGACTCGCGGCCCGTCCCATCGGCGGTCTGATCTTCGGCCGGATGGGTGACAAGGTCGGCCGCCGCCGCGTCCTCATGATCACCATCGTCGGCATCGGCGTCGTCACCGGCCTCATCGGCCTCCTGCCGACCTACGCTGCGATCGGCTTCGCCGCCCCCACGCTGCTCGTACTCCTGCGCGTCCTGCAGGGACTCTTCGTCGGCGGCGAATGGTCGGGCGCGATGACTCTGGTCGTCGAGAACGCCCCGCTCCACCTGCGAGCCCGCTACGCCGCGATCCCGCAGATCGGCTCACCGATCGGCACGATCCTGTCCTCCGGCGGCTTCTTCATCATGACGCTGGTGTTCTCGCAGGAGAACTTCGACTCCTTCGGCTGGAGGATCCCGTTCCTCATCGCCCTCCCGCTGCTCGTCGTCGCCGTCTACCTGCGCGCCCGCCTCGAGGAGTCACCCGTCTTCCGTCAGCTCGAGGAGTCCGGCGAGGTCGAGAAGAGCCCGATCCGCACGACCTTCCGCGATTCCTGGAAGCAGATCATCATCGGCATGGCCGCGGCCCTGCTCGGCGTCGGCGGTTTCTACCTCGTCACCGCGTTCTGCGTCTGGTACGGAGTCAACGTCCTCGGCTACGACGACTCGCTCCTCCTGCTCGGCAGCATGGTCGCCGCCGCCGTCGAAATCGGTGCTCTCATCTGGGGCGGCGTCCTGGGTACCAAGTATGGAGCGAGCAAGGTGATCCTCTGGGGCGGAGTCGCCTCGGCGGTGGTGGCCGTTCCGGCCTTCTTCATGTTCGAGTCCGGGCAGCCGGTGCTCATCGTCATCGCCATGACCCTGGCCGTGTCCACCCTGTCCCTGCCCTACGCCGCCTCGGGCACCGTGCTCACCGGCCTGTTCCCCGCGACCACCCGCTACACGGGTGTGGGCATGGCGCAGAACGCGGCCGGAATGCTCTCCGGCTTCATCCCGCTGCTCGCCACCGGCTTCGTCGCCTCGGCCGGCGATCACTGGTGGCCGGCCGCCGCAATGCTCGTCTTCCTCTCCCTGTTCACCGCCTTCGCCGGACTCATCGCACCGAGGCTGAGCGTCGACCTCCCCGGCTTCAAGCACTGATACCGGCTCCGTGACCGTCGAAAGGACACCCGCCATGCCGCGTTCCGCCGGCCACCTCATCGTCGACACCCTCGAGACCGCGGGGATCGAACGCGTCTACGCGGTCCCCGGCGAGTCCTACCTCGACGTGCTCGACGGCCTCTATGACTCGTCCGTCGAGACCGTCGTGTGCCGGCAGGAGGGCGGAGCCGGGTTCATGGCGCTGGCCGAATCCCGGCTGACCGGCCGGCCCGGCATCGCCACGGTCACCCGCGGTCCGGGTGCGGCGAACGCGATGATCTCCCTCCACACCGCATGGCAGGATGCGACCGCGCTCGTCCTCTTCGTCGGCCTCGTCCCGATCTCCGACCGGTCCCGCGAGTCCTTCCAGGAGTTCGGCCTGTCCGACTGGTTCTCCTCGACGGCGAAGCGCGTGCTCACCATCGATGACGAACACCGCGCCGGTGAGCTCACCGCCGAAGCCCTACGCATCGCCTCGTCCGGTCGCCCCGGTCCCGTCGTCGTCGGGCTGCCCGAGGACGTCCTCGTCCGCCTCACCGAGGCCCCGACCCCGACGATCGCCGAGGCTGCCCCACCGACCCCCGCCACCGCCGAGCTCGAATCGCTGACCGCCCGCATCGCCGCGGCGACGCATCCCGCGTTCGTCCTCGGCGGCGACGGTTGGCACTCCGGATGCGGGGCGGACCTCGCTCGGTGGGCCGCCTCGGCGGGGATCCCGATCTTCTGCGATTGGCGCGCCTACGATGCGCTGCCGCACAGCTCCCCCGCCTGGGCCGGGTGGCTCGGCTACGGTCGCGCCGACGCCGTGGCGGCCGGTTTCGCCGAGGCTGATCAGCTGGTCTTCGTCGGCTGCACCCGCTCCGACGTCGCCAGCGACGGATACACCATCGGCTTCGACGCCGAGACCGTGCTCGTCACCGGAGATCCCGAGGCCAGGCAGCATGCCGGCCGCATCGACCAGCAGATCCTCGCCTCACCTCATACCTTCGCCGAGGCGCTGATCAGCGTCGATGCCGGTTCTGTGCGGGGTGCACGCACGGATGCGTGGATGGCGGAACGTGCGGCGATCCAATCTCGGTTCGCCGCGCACCGACCCGACGCCGAGGCGGGTGCGGGAGCGACCACGGAGTCTGGCACGCACCCGGACTCGACACGACCCGGCGTCGACCTTGGGGTGGCTTTCGGGATCCTCGACGACCGCCTCGGTGGGGACGCGATCCTCACCTACGGGGCAGGCAATGCGACGATCTGGGGACACCGGTTCCTCCGCCACAACGCGCCGGCCAGACTCGTCGGGGCCCGCAATGGGGCGATGGGGCTGGCGGTCCCGGGCGCGGTGGCCGCCTCCTTGGCGTTCCCCGAGCGCCGGGCGGTCGCGATCTGCGGCGACGGGGACTTCCTGATGAACGGGCAGGAGATCGCCACGGCCTTCGCCCACGGCGGGACGCCGCTTATCATCGTCATCGACAACGGCGTGTACGGCACGATCGTGTCCCACCAGGAGAATCACTACCCGGGCCGGCCTTCGGGCACGCGGATGGTCAACCCGGACTTCGCGACCTGGATGTCGGCGTTCGACGAACGCTCCGGAGCCGCCTCGGCGAAATCGACGCTCGACGACGCCGGTGCGAACGGCGGGGCCGCCCCGGCGGGGGCCGGGCCCGTTCCGACCGCGCCGGAAGTGTCCGCACCGGGGATGGCCGGGCACGGCGAGCGCGTCGAGACCACCGCGGAATTCGAGCCCGCGCTCGACCGCGCCCTGGCGCACAACGGTCCCGCGCTCATCCACGTCCTCATCGACCCGGCGACCATGCCCCCGGCCGGCGACGAAACCTCCTGACGCCCCACTCCGCACGCCCGTCTGGGCGACGGCCCCGCTCGACACCGGCCATGCCGGCGCCGCACCCCTCAACCCCCACGCCTGCGGGCCTCCCCTCCGCGGCAGCACCTCGAAAGGACCCACCATGACCACTGCAGCCTCTCTCATCAGCGCCGACCGTGAAGCAGATTTCCTCGCCGACTGGACCGTCCACTCGCGTTTCGGTGCCGTCGAGGGCACGAACGGCGTCGATCGGCAGGCGGCGAGCGCGGCCGACGGTCAGCAGCGGAAATGGTTCGCCGACCTGCTCGAAGAGCACGGGTTCAGCGTCCACCGGGATGCCATCGGCAACCAGTTCGGGCTCCTCGAGCTCGTCCCCGGCGCCCCCTATGTGCTCACGGGATCGCACATGGATTCGCAGCCGACGGCCGGCCGCTTCGACGGCGCCTACGGGGTCATGGCCTCGGCACACGCGTGCTTCGCCGTCGCCGACGAGCTGCGCGCGGACCCGACGAAGGCGCGGTTCAACCTCGCCGTGGTCAACTGGTTCAACGAGGAGGGTTCACGGTTCAAGCCCTCGATGATGGGCAGCAACGTCTTCACCGGCAAGGCCGAGCTCGAGGCCGCTCTGGCCACCCGTGACGCGAACGGAATCAGCGTCGCCGAGGCACTCGATGACGTGGGCGAGCGCGGGGACTTCACCGCACCGGACATCGCCTCCTATGCGGAGATCCACGTCCAGCAGGGCCGCAGCATGGAAGAGGACGGGGTGACGATCGGCCTGGTCAACGCCACATGGGCGGCCCATAAGTACGAGTTCAGGGTCACCGGCGCGCAGGCCCACAGCGGGTCGACGCTCATGACCGACCGGCAGGACGCCCTCCTCGGAGCGGCGCGTCTCGTCGTCGCCGCGCGTGAGCTCGTCGATGACTTCGAACCCGGCGCGCTGCACACCGCGTGCGGTCAGCTCACCGTCTACCCGAACTCACCGGTCGTCGTCGCCAGCGAGGTCAGCCTGCTCCTCGATCTGCGGTCGGCCAGCGCCGAGGTGATCGCCGCCGCCCATGATTCGCTCATGGCCACGATCGCCCAGGTGAGCGAGGACGATCGGGTGTCGATCGAGATCGTTGCCGAGCACAGCTGGGATCAGGACCCGTACTCCGAAGACGGAGTCGAGCTGGCACGGTCGGCCGCGGACGACTTGGGACTCACCTCGGCGCGGGTGATGACGGTCGCCGGCCACGACTCGACGAACATGAAGGACCAGGTGCCCACCGTCATGCTCTTCATCCCCAGCGTCGACGGGGTCTCACACAGCCTCGCCGAGTTCACGAAGGACGAGGACCTCGTCTCAGGCCTTCACCACCTCACCGAGGTGGTCCGCCGCCTAGCGGCTGGTTCGCTGAGCTGAGGCAGGCAGAGTACTGAGGACGGGCGAGGCAGCGGGCCCCTGTCCCCGTCGGGGCGTCGGACCTACCCCTTGACTTCCAGTTCACTCGAACTATTAGCCTGACGGCATGACCACTCACCACCTGCTCATCGAGCAGATCGCCGACGAGATCGCCGCGGGCCGCAGGCTTCCTCCCACGGCCGAAGAGATCGGATCCTGCGGAGACGACCTCCCCGACGTCGCCGACCTCACGATCGGGCAAGCCGCCGCCATGATCGGGATCGAAGCGACGACGGTCCGCTACTACGAGGACGAAGGACTCCTGTCCATTCCGCGTCGAGACAACGGCCACCGCCGCTTCGACCGTGATGCCCTCGGCGAACTCCTCTTCGTCCACCGTCTGCGCCTCTCCGGACTGCCGGTGCGTGACATCGCCTCACTGCAGAGCCACCTCGGCGAGGATTCGGACGACGCACGCCGCCGAGCGCGCGACCTCCTCGACCGCCACGCGCTAGACATGCGGCGGCAGATCGCGCAGCTCCAGATCTCCCTGGCCATCACCGAACACAAAACCGCCTACCTCACAGGAGGAACACCATGACCGAACAGCCCACCCCGAACGACCAGTCGACGACCACGATTCCGCGCACCCGCCTCGGCGAGTTGGACGTCCCACGGATGGGACTCGGCTGCATGGGAATGACGACGGCCTACGGTCGTGGCAACCCCGATGGTGGGACCGCGACGATCCGGCACGCCCTCGATCGCGGAGCGAACCTCCTCGACACCGCAGACATATACGCCAGCGGCAGCAACGAGGAACTCGTCGGCCGGGCGATCGCCGGGCGGCGCGACGATGCGGTGATCGCGACGAAGTGCGGGATCACAACGCTGCCGGTCATCGGTCTGCCCATCGGAGTCAACGGACATCCGTCCTACCTCCGACGCGGCGCGGAGGCGTCGCTCAAGCGCCTCGGCACCGATGTCATCGATCTCTACTACCTTCACCGGATCGACCCGAACGTCCCGATCGAGGAGTCGGTCGGGGCGATGGCCGAACTCGTCAAGCGCGGTCTCGTGCGTGAGATCGGGCTCTCCGAGGTGGGGCCGGCTGATCTGCGGACAGCGCACGCCACGCACCCGATCGCTGCGATCGAGATGGAATGGTCGATCGTCTCACGTGAGCTCGAGGACGAGGTTGTGCCGGTGGCCCGTGAACTCGGCATCGGGATCGTCGGCTATTCGCCGATCAGCCGTGGGATGCTCTCGGGCGATGCGGCCGGGATGAATCCGGGGCTCCTCGACTTCCGGCGACTCCTGCCGCGCTGGCAGCGGACGAACCGGGAGCACAATGCCCGGCTCGTCGATGCGGTGCGCGCGATCGCTGCCCGTCACCGGGCGACTCCCGCGCAGGTGGCCCTCGCGTGGGTGCTCGTCAAGGGTGAGGACGTGATCCCGATTCCGGGGACAAGCAAGCCGCATCGTCTCGACGAGAACCTCGGTGCCTTCGACATCGAGCTCACCCCAGAAGACACCGCGATCCTCGACGGTCTCACCGCCGCCGGCGAGCGCTACGGCCGGACCGGCGGCGCGTGAGGTGGGCGGTTCGTGAGGTGGGCGCCCCCGCCTGACCGCAAGTTTGGCCGCGGACTATAGTTCGCAGCCGATGCAAACACGGTCGCGCGTCGGCAACCGCGTCGGGAAACGGCCACTCAGTCGATCGGGTCGACCTTCGTGTTGTCGTCGACGAGGTCACCGGCCAGTGATTCCCACTTCGCGTACGCGTCGGGGTAGGCGGAACTCTGAACCTTCTGAGCCGCGTCGCCGGGCTTCATCGACATATCGTCGTCGACCTCGGTGAGGCCGGGGTTGGCGGTCTCCGAATCGACTCCGTAGAACGCCTTCGCGGAATAGACGGGGTCGGTCAGGTCCTTCGCTGATCCCCAGTCCATCGACGGCCGCTGCTGGAAGAGGCCGACGGAATCCTTGTCGCCGCCGTCGAGGTTGCGCAGACTCGATTCCTGCAGTGCGGTCATCACGGCGACCTTCTGTGCCTTCTTCGACAGATCAGCGCCCTTCCCCACGGCGATGATCGTCTTGGCATTGTCGACCTGCTCGGAGGTGAGATCGTCCGGGTCGTCGATTCCGCCGGTCGAGCCGGCGTCTTCCGCGTGGTCGCCTGCTTGGGCCGACTGGTCTGCAGAGTCCTCGCCGTCCTGGGAGACGCCTCCGGTGATCGGATCGGCCGACGCCGAGGTGGCCGCCCCCAGGGAGAGGCCCCCTGCGATGACGGCCGCGGACAGTGCAGTCACCGCTAGAGTGCGCACGCTCTTCATCTGTTCTCACTTTCGCTGTCGGTTGTGGCGAGCGCCAGGACCTGGTCCCGGCAGAGTTCGGCGCACATGTGTCCCCTGAGGTCGGCACAGGAGGTGGCTCGGTTTTCGCCCCACACCACACTGGCGGACATGCGGGCGCGGTTCAATGCAAGCAACCACCGAGGTGGCTCCACCTCTCCGCAACGAATCGTCACGACCCAGTGAGCATGTGCTTGGAATCCGTTGAACGCACCGCGGTCACCTGCACCGCACTCAGGCCCCCGTGACCGGCGTCTCGTCGGCTCTTCGGGGCGTTCGCAGACGCGGGCCAGAGGCTCTTCAGTCGCCGACTCACACAACTGTGCATCCGAAATGCAGACGTGGTGTCTTTATGCAGCGCGTATGCATTTCGAGTGGTCAGTTATGTGCCCGCGACGCCCACGCCGCCGCAACGCCGCGTGGTGCGCAGCCACGCCGCCGCGGAGTGCGCAGCCACGCCGCCGCACCGTGCACCGCCCACGCCACCGCGCAGTGCGCAGACGCGCACGTGGCTGCCGATGCTCTGCTGCGATACTCAACTGCCGATAGGTCGCGCGGTCGCTACGCTGGAGAGATGTCGACGACGCCGCCCGCTGAACTGCCCTCCGAGGTCTCCGTGGCACTCCGGTCCTATCTCCGGGCCGCCGACCGGACCCTGCCCGGGGGCATCATCGCGTGCGCCGTGACCGGGTCGATCGCCCTCGGCGCCTACCGGCCGGGTCGCAGCGACATCGATCTCGTGGCAGTCATCGCCGACGAATGGGGCCATCACAGTGACCTCATCCGTCGCCTCCATGCCCTTCACCTCTCGCAGCTTCCTCGCCTGACTGCCCGGGCAGCCTCGGGCAAAGGCGTGAGCGCATGCTGCAACACCGCGTTCATCTGGGAATCCGAAGTGTCGCTGCCGGTCACCCGGATCCGACCGATCGCCTCCCACACCGGTGAGATCTTCGAAGCCGGTGGCGCTTTCGACGTCAACCCCGTCGTGTGGAAGGAACTCGCCGACGGCGGCATCACCGTCCGCGGCCGCCCGATGGCCGACTGGGGTCTCGACCCCGAACCGGAACGACTGGGCCCATGGGTCGCCGACAATCTCCGCGAATACTGGTCACCCCTGGCGGCCCAGCTTCGCGCTGCTCCATCAGCGACCCGCCGATTCCAGAACCGATTCCTCAGCGGGCTGGTCAGCAGACTTCCCCTCCGACTCATCGGTTACCCACGACAGCTCTCCGCCGGCACCGTCGAATGGTGCGTGCTCGGGCCTGCCCGCATGCACCACACGCTGATGACCGGCGAGATCATCGGCAAGGAGGACGCCGGGCGCCAGGTCCTCACCGCGTTTCCGAAGCATGCCCCCATCACCGAGGTGGCCCTGGCCAAGGTCCGCGGAGCGCGGATCCCACCCGTACCGCCACGTCGGCAGTTGAGGGAGCTGGCCGCCTCGGCGATGGAGGACATCATCGCCGAGGCGGTGCGGACCGATCCACCACGCTGAATAGCCGCCCTTCACGCAACTGTCACTCTGAAATGCACACGTACTGCAGAAAATCAGTACGTGTGCATTTCAACTATGCACTCGCCGTCACACGTCGGACGGCCGGGGCCTGAAGCGGCCTACTTCGCGACGAAGTGAAGGCGCTTGTTGACGAACTCGCCCATGCCGATCGGGCCCATCTCGCGGCCGAAGCCCGAGCGCTTGACCCCGCCGAAGGGGATCTCGGCAGCCTCTGCGGCGATCGTGTTGACGTGCGTCATCCCGACTTCGAGGCGGGAGGCCACACGGTCGGCGCGCGCCTCGTCGGTGGAGAACACCGAACCGCCGAGGCCGAGCGCGCAGTCATTGGCCAGCTCGAGGGCCTCCTCGTCGCTGCTGACCTTGTACACGGTGGCCACGGGCCCGAAGATCTCCTCACCGTAGGACTCAGAGTCGCGCGGCACGTCAACGAGGACCGTCGGCGAGTAGTATGCGGCTGGCCCCTCGGAGAGTTCGCCTCCGACGAGCACCCGAGCGCCCTCGGACACGGCCTTCTTCACCTGGGCGTCGACGGTCTCGGCGGCGGCACGCGAGGACAACGGCACGTACTCGTCCTCGCCGAGCTTCGCCTGATCGCCCGGCTTCAGCCCGGTTCCGAGCCGCACGAGTTCGGCAACGAAGTCGTCGTAGATGTCGTCCATGACGATGAGACGCTTGTTCGAGTTGCACACCTGGCCGGCATTGTAGACGCGGAATTCCCACGCCTCACGGGCGACTGCTGCCACGTCGGAGGCATCGAGGACGACCATCGGGTCGATGCCGCCGAGTTCGAGCACGGCCTTCTTGAGGTTCTGACCCGCCTGGGCACCGATAATCGCTCCGGCCCGTTCGGAGCCGGTCAGGGACACACCCTGGACACGGGGGTCCGCGATGATCGAGGCGATCTGATCGTGGTTGGCGAACAGGTGGGAGTATCCGCCGGCGGGGACTCCGGCTGCCTGGAAGATCTCTTCGATGAGCAGGGCCGAACGGCCGCAGATATCGGCGTGCTTGAGCATGATCGTGTTGCCGAGCACGAGGTTCGGGGCGGCGAACCGGGCGACCTGATAGTACGGGAAATTCCACGGCATGACGCCGAGAAGCGCGCCGATCGGCAGCGCTTCGATGCGGGCGACACCGGGGATCGTCGACGGGATCTGGTAGTCGGTGGCCAGAGTGGGGCCGTGGACGCCGTAGTACTCGATGATGTCGGCGGCGAATTCGACCTCGTCGACGGACTCCTCGTAGGACTTGCCCATTTCGAGGGAGATCGTCTTCGCGAGTTCGTCCTTGCGCTCGCGGAAGATCTCGGCGGCGCGGCGAACGATCCCGGCGCGTTCCTGGATGTCCGTGTCTTTCCAGGTCAGGTAGGTATTGTGAGCCGCGGTCACGGTGGTTTCGATCTCGGCGTCGGTCGCCTCGGTGAAGGTTTCGATCGTTTCACCGGTGGCGGGGTTCTGGACTCGATAGTTCGACATAAGCGCTCCTTGAAAGTCATCGCGATCGTCGCAGTCTTCCGCGCTGTGGCGGCGCGGGGATCGCGGGTCATGGGAATGGGTGGTCGCGGTTGCGGTCGGGTCGGTGAGTGAGGCGCTGCCGGGCGTCGCGTGATCGATGCGCGGCAGCGTCGCCGTTCCTCACCTGTCAGGTCGAGGAATCATCGCAGTCGGTTATCACCCATACCATCGGCTGGAGTGCCCGGAGAGGGCACGAACAGTCATTCCACGAATGATTGTAATACAATTTCCGCCGAGTGCCGAGTGCGTGCCGAAATTTCGACGCCACCCGCACCGAGGCGGCCCAACGGAGCCGCGCCGATGCGCGCCCACGTCCGCCACACCGCAATTCCTACCGCACGACTTCGCGGTGCGTGGTGTCGAGTCGCCGAGTCCACCCGCGTGAGTCAAGATGTTCGAGCAGCGGGATGACGGTCCGCCTCGTCGTGTTCAGGGCCTGCCGGGCTTGGCTCGTCGTGAATGGCTGCTCGAGCCCGGCGAGGACCCTCATCGCATGTGCAGGGGTGCGTGGTGAGACGACGACACCATCGCCGAGGCGCAGCACCCGTCCCGCCTTCTCTGCGACCGCGAGCTCCCGCGCTCCCAATCCGAGTTCGCGCAGGTCATCGGCTTCCGGAGCGGAGAACGGATCGGCCGCCAGGCGCTTCTCGACCTCCGCAATGCCGGCCTCCGCCGCGCCGAGGTCGGCGGTGTGGCCGGGCGGGCGGACCATGCCGTCGGCGGTCTCGAGTCCGGCGCGGGCGATGATGTCGCCGAGCAGCGTGCGAGTCGCGGCGGCAGAGGACGACTCCGGCAGGGGCAGGCTGGCGCGTCGCAGCGTCTCGGCGATGGCTTTGACGGGGACTCCTGCGGACATCGGTCGCGCCTTGAGTTCCCGGGTGACCAGTGACTTCGCTGCCTCGACCCATGCGTCCGACGCCGGGCGGTGGACGAGCCACCCGCCTACAACCTCCACCGCAGATGGCAGCGAGTTCCTCGACGGCGTGGCCTCGGACGGCACCGCCCCGGACGGCGTGGCCTCCCCCGGCACCGCCCCGGATTGCGCATCCTCCCCGGGCACTGCCAATCCGAACCGGACGAGAACCGAGCGTTCGACGGCTCCGCGGCGGGCCACCTCGGCGAGGATGTCTCCCTCGACCGGACGCTCGGCGAGCTCCCGACCGCGACGAGCACCGGCGCCGCGCCGCTTCAGCTCGGGCGGGTCGACGTCAAGGACGATCAGACCGGCAAAGACGTTGCGACTGCCGGGCGCGCGAAGCACGATCCGGTCGCCGACCTGCAGGGGCAGGGGCCGCTCAAGGGTGATCCGGGCGTGGTCGGCGTCGAAGGCGCGCAGGTGCACGGGCACAGCGGCGGTGCCGATGTGAGCCATGAGCTCGCGGACCCCGGCGTCGAGTGGCTCACCCATCGTGCGGCGCACGTCGAGGGCCTCGACGATCGGCCAGGCGCCGGGGGTGAGCAGGGTGTCACCGCGGTGGAGGCCCTCGGCGGGGGTGTCGCGCAGGTTCACGGCCACGCGGGCCTGCGGGGTCACCTCGGCGACGGAGGAATTGCGCGACTGGAGTCCGCGCACGGTCGCGGTCCGGTCGACGGTTTCGCCGTGGAGGAGCAGCGTGTCGCCGGTGCGCAGGGTGCCCGCGGTGAGCGTCCCGGTGACGACGGTGCCCGCACCCTTGATCGTGAACGCGCGGTCGATCCACAGGCGCACCCGCGCCGAGGTGGCCGGAGGCTCGGCCACGGACGTGACCTCATCGAGGACGTCGATGAGTTCGGGCAGGCCCTCCCCGCTCGTCGCGGAGACCGTGACGACGGGAGCGTCCTGGAGCGTGGTGCCGCGCAGTTGGGTGCTGACCTGGGCTTTCGTGGTCTCGACCATGTCGGGGTCGATGTCGGCGCGGGTGATGACGACGAGGCCGCGGGTGATGCCGAGCGCCGCGATCGCGTCCCGGTGGTCACTCGATTGGGCCTGCCAGCCCTTGTCGGCCGCGATGACAAAGCACGCGATCGGGGCGGGACCGAGGCCGGCGAGCATGTTCGCGAGGAACTTCTCGTGCCCGGGCACGTCGACGAAGGCGATCTCGCGGCCCGAGGGCAGGGTGGTCCAGGCGAAGCCGAGGTCGATGGTCAGTCCGCGTTTCTTCTCCTCGGCCCACCGGTCGGGTTCCATCCCGGTCAGGGCGTTGACGAGCGTCGACTTCCCATGGTCGACGTGGCCGGCGGTGGCGATGACGAAGGTGCCGGGGCCCGCGGAGCTGTCGGGGCTCGCGGCACCCTGGGACGCGGCTCCCGGGGACGTGGGTATGTCAGTCATGGCGGCTATCGAGCACTCGGGTGATGGCGGCGGCGATGCGGTCGTCCTCGGCCGCCGGCACGCAGCGGAGGTCGACGAGGCATCGGCCCTGGTGGACACGGGTGACGATCGCGGGGTCGCCTGTGCGCAGCACGGCGGCGCAGTCTTCGGGCAGTTCGACGGCCCAGCCGGGCAGGGGTACTCCGGGGGCTCCCCCGCCGCCGACCCGACCGTCGTGGGGAACGACGGTGGCACCGACCGCCTCGGCGAGAGTGCCGGTGCGTCGGCGCAGCTCATCGGGGTCGATATGAAGGGCGTCGTGGACCGGATTTCCGGTGTGCGTGATCGTCGCCTCGAGGGCGGCGAGAGTGAGCTTGTCCGTGCGCATCGCTCGGGCGAGCGGATGGGTCGCGATGCGCTGGACGGCATCACTCCGGCCGAGGATGAGGCCGGCCTGAGGTCCGCCGAGGAGTTTGTCCCCGGAGACGATGACGACATCGGCACCGGCACGCAGGGCTGCATCGATGTCGGGTTCGTCGGGCAGTACGTCGTCGTGGGTGAACAGTCCCGAGCCGAGGTCGACGATGAGCGGCAGGTTGTGTTCATCGGCAAGGCCGCGCAGTTCGCTCACCTCGACAGTCGATGTGAAGCCTTCGACCCGGAAGTTGCTCGTGTGCACCTTGAGGAGACTCGCGGACTCGGGACCAATGGCGTTCGCGTAGTCGGTGAGGTGGGTGCGGTTCGTCGTCCCGACCTCGTGCAGGCGTGCCCCAGTGGTGGTCATGAGGTCGGTGAGGCGGAAGCCTGCGCCGATCTCGATGAGTTCGCCGCGGCTGACGATGATATCGGTCGGGCTCACGACAGCTGTGCCAGATGCGGCGGTCAGGTCAGGTCCGGCCGTCGAGCCGTATGCCAGGCCGGATCCGGTCGCCGAGCCGACGGCGGACCCACGCCCGCGCAGCGCCGTGACCGCGAGCAGCAAGGCGGCGGCACCGTTGTTGACGACGAGGGCGTCCTCAGCAGTCGGGCAGGTACGCAACAGGGCGGCCTTCGCTCCGGTCCCCCGTTTGCTGCGCTTGCCGGTGACGAGGTCCATTTCGACATCGACGTAGCCACTCGCATCGAGCACAGCCTGCCGGGCGGCGGGTGAGAGCGGTGCACGTCCGAGGTTTGTGTGGACGAGGATTCCGGTGGCGTTGAGCACCGGGGTCAGGGAGGAGGCCGAGCGGGAACCGAGCCTGGAGATGATGGTGGGCGCCACCTCGGCGACGGAGATCTCACCGGCACGCACGACGGACTGAACCTCGGCGATGATCGTCTTGATCGTCGTCTGGCTGAGGGTCTCGCCAGCGGCGATGACCTCCGGCAGGGCAAGGAGTGTGTCTGTGCGCGGAATGGAGCGACGCGGATCGGACTCGACCATCGGGGCCTCCTCCTCGGTGCATGTTCACCGCCATCCTGCCTGGTGCTCGGCGGATGCGATCGGCTCAGCATTGTCATTGGCGGAGGCGGACGGGAATCGAACCCGCCAGACCGAGATGCTCGGTCTCACTGGTTTTGAAGACCAGGGCGCCCACCAGGACACGGACGCCTCCACTCGGAATCCTACCGCGTGACCTGCACTGACTCCCACCATTCGGTCTCCTCGCGGTAGGAGGCCAGGTCTTCGTCTGATGTCGCATCTATCTCGGCGCGAAGTCGTTCGAAGCGCTTCCGCTTATCCTCAAGCGAGGCAAGGTGCGCCAGGTGCACACCAAGCGTGCGATGCTCCGCATGCGCTTGCTTCCTGAGCCGATCACGAAGTTCACGGCTCACCTTGATGAACGGCGGTGTCATACCGCAAATATAACTTGAGTTCTCCTCCGCGAGTAGGGCATTGCAGCGATTGCTGCCCGCGGCCTGCTGACTATTCGCAGCGCGGCGAGATTTCATTGCCCACCTTTCGGCACCCAGCGACGGGCCCTGATCACCGGTGTTAGTCTCGCGATATGACTGCCACACAGGAACGTCTGACCTCGTTTGCCCATGGTGGAGGATGCGCCTGCAAGATCCCGCCGGGTGAGCTCGAGGACGCGGTGCGCGGACTCGTCGGTCAGATCGGTCCCGATGTCCTCGTCGGCCTCGATGACGGCGATGACGCCTCGGCGGTGCGGGTCCGTGACGACCTTGCGGTGCTCTCGACTGCGGACTTCTTCACCCCTGTCGTCGACGATGCCTACGACTGGGGACGCATTGCCGCGGCCAATGCGCTATCGGACATCTACGCGATGGGCGGGACACCGGTGACGGCGATCAACCTCGTCGGCTGGCCTCGCGAGGTGCTGCCGATGGAGCTGCTCACCGAGGTGCTGCGCGGCGGACTCGACGTCGCCGCCCAGGCGAACTGCCCCGTCGCCGGCGGGCATTCGATCGACGATCCCGAACCGAAGTACGGCATGGCCGTGACCGGTATCGCCCATCCCGATGAGCTCATGCGCAATGACGCCGCCGAGGTGGGGCTGCCCCTGACACTGACCAAGCCGATCGGTGTGGGGATCCTCAACAACCGACACAAGCAGACAGGCGAGGTCTCCAAAGAGGCGATCGCGACGATGACCGCACTCAATGCCGAGGCGTCGCGTGCGGCCGTGGCCGCCGGGATCCGCGCGGCTACGGATGTCACTGGGTTCGGACTGCTCGGACACCTGTTCAAGATGGCACGAGCCTCCAGAGTCGGCGCCGTCATCGACGCGGCCGCGGTACCCCGCCTCGAGGGCGTCGATGAGTCCGTCGCCGCCGGCTATGTCTCCGGTGGATCGCGGCGGAACCTTGACTGGGTGCGTCCGCATCTGACCGCGGATGACTCTGTGACCGAGGATAATTTGCTTTTGCTGGCCGATGCGCAGACCTCCGGAGGGCTGCTCGTTGTCGGCGAACTCCCTGGTCATCCGGTCATCGGTGAGATCGTCGTCGGATCTGGCGTGCACGTGCGGTGATGCCCGGGCAGGTCACTTGACCCGAATTTCGGAAGAAGTTTGGCGCGGACCCCTCAGTGACTCCTCCTATACTCTGGGCGCTGATCATCGCCAACACGATCCCCACGAGGATCAGTTCGATCTGTATCAACTGGCAGCCGTCGAAGGTGCCGCGCTGAGGAGAGTTTCGTTCGGCGATGGTCTCAAGGCGGCGTATCGGCTCGATGCTCAGAGAAGAATCGGACCCAGGGAGAGTGACGCTGTGCACGGTTCCCAGTCCCCCTAGCCGCGAACATAATTTTTGGAGTACAAAAATTATGATCATCCACCTGAGCCAGAATGAATCATAATTTGCCGGATTGACGATGCCTCACTGCAGATTCGGCCCTCCCACGGCGCGCACGTTCATGCCAGCTGGTCTCTATCGAAATGATGCGGACCAGCGTCTAAACGTGCAGAGTATAATTTTTTGAAGGCAAAAATTATGATCTAGGTTCAGGAGTTTACTTCACCGCCGAAAGCGCCCAGCCAGCGCCCACTACCCGTCATTCTGGGCCTGGAGACGCCAGGCTCACAGCCACCCGTCACCTTTAGCGTCAAAACCACCCGTTGAACCGGGATGTTTTGGCGCTAGCGGTGAGGGATGCCGAACCACCTGTAGGTGCAGTCACGATATGTTGGCGGAGTCGATACCGGTGCGGGATGCTCGCGGAGGAAGCAGACAGACGTCGCGCCCGCGCGCTCCCCGGGCAGACTCCCCTGGCCCGCCCGCCTCTACCGGCCGGTAGTGATCGAGTCGTCGGTGATGCCGGCCGCGCGGCGCTCTTCGAGGCGAGCGCGCTGCGGTTCGACGACGTGACGGGGGTCCTTCGTCGACTCGATGCCGGCCTCGAGCATCCCGAAACGGGTGTACGCCGAGGCGGCCGCCAACGCGGCACCCGAGACCACGGACAGTCCACGCAGAACGGCGCGAGTCTTCCAGCTGCGTTTGCCGCCCGTGGCCGAACCGTCGACACCGGCTGAACTGCCGGCGCTCTTCACGGCGTCCGCGATCGCACCGGCTGCACGACCGACACCGGAACCGCCGACGCCCCGCCCACCGAGCTTCTTCGCGAACACGCGCGCGCCCACCTCGACGGCGGCGGCGCCGACGGCTCCGGCGATGAGGAGCTTCTCGGCACGGTGGAGCTTGTGTCCCGGTTCGCCGTCTTCCATCGGGTCGACCTCGGCCGGGTGCATGCGCTTCTTCATCGCCGACATCGCGTAGACGTCACCGGCAGCCCCGGCGAGCGCGAGCAGTCGCGCCGGGCCCGTCTCCCGCACCGGAGCGAGCGCCATCGCGGCACCGCCGGCAGCCAGCGATGCCGAAGACACGAACACGTACGGCAGACCGTTGCGACCGGCAGCGTTCCAGGTGGGCACGGCTGTCGCCCCGAGCAGCACCGCCGTGTACGCGGCCAGCGGCGTGGCGAAGAGGGCCGACTCGAGGGCCGCCGGTGTCTCCATCGCGTGGAGCACCTTGCGCAGGGATCCCAGCGGAAGCAGCTTCTGCCCGGTCACCCGGTCGAGCTCGACCGCAAAGGTCACACCCGATCCGACACCGAAGCCCGAGAGGATCCAGGTGCCCAGGCTCATCGGGGAGGACACCTTGACCACGCGCATCATGTTGATGAACCGTTCGGGTCGGCCGAGGTCGGCGACCAGCGCGACGCCGCCGACACCGGTCGCGGTGATCGCCGTCATCCGCGTGGCGATGCGCAGTCCCGGCCGATCAGTCACCTGCGCGCCGAGGCCCAGCAGCGACGACCCGCCAGCGAGCCCGCCGAGGAACAGGTAGAGCGCGATCTCGTGACCCCACGGCGGAGCCTTGACGATCGGTCGACCGTAGTACGAGGTGAACTCGACGTCCTCGACCATCGGCATCTCGCGGTTGCCGTCGGAACCGCGGTTCTTCCACCCGCCGCCACGACGACCGCCGGGTCCACCGGGTCCACCGGGACCTCCACGGCCACCTCGGCGACGCTTCTTACGTCCGCCTTCGGGCTCGGGCGGGCGGTAGGAATCGAATTCGGACGTGCTCAACGGCGGCTCCCGAGGAACGCGAGGCCGACCGCCGCGACCATGCCCAGCGCCGCGGCACCGGCATGGGCGAACATTCCGGGCAGGTCCTTCGTCGCCACCCGAGGATCCGGCGGCAGCCCGTAGACCTCTGGTTCGTCGAGGAGGAGGAACACGGATCCGGTGCCGCCGACGCCGTCATTCGGGTTCGCTCCGTAGAGTCGGGCCTCGGTCAGGCCCTTCGCATGGAGTTCGGCGACGCGTTCATGCGCCTTGTCGACCATGTCCGACCGGTCGCCGAACTTGATCGACTGGGTCGGGCAGGTCTGCGCACACGCCGGTTCCTCACCGTCGACGAGGCGGTCGTAGCAGAGCGTGCATTTGTTCGCGGTGCCCGCATCCGGCACGTCCATGTCCGCGGCCTTGCGGTCATCACGGTCGGTGGGCGTGTTGATCGTGCCGTCGTCACGACGTTCGATGACGCCGAAGGGGCAGCCGGCCACACACGTGCCGCAGCCGTTGCAGACGTCGTTCTGGACGACGACGGTGTCGAATTCGGTGCGGAAGAGCGCACCGGTCGGGCACACGTCGAGACAGCCGGCATGCGTGCAGTGCTTGCACACGTCCGAGGACATCAGCCACCGGAAGTCGGCGGTGTCCGGCGGGGTGGTGTCGACCCCGGACAGATCCGCCGGTTCCATCGCCCCGGGGGCGAGGAGGTCGACGTCGAGCTGCGGCGTAGTCGGCAGACCGTCGCTGGTCCGGCCCTCATCCGCGGCACCGAGCGCTCCGCCCAGAGGCTGGACTGCGGCACTCTCATCGGTGCGAGGCCGGATGGTGGGCATGCCGAGGTTGACGAGTTTCCGCCCGGATTCGCGGGCCTTCTCGATCCGCTCGGAGTCCTGTTCGATGAAGGCGACGTGACGCCAGGTGTTCGCGCCGAGGCTGCCCGTGTTGTCGTACGAGGAGCCCAGCAGCTCGAAGGTTCCGTCCTGGGGATTGCGGTTCCATTCCTTGCACGCGACCTCGCAGGCCTTGCATCCGATGCAGATCGAGGTGTCGGTGAAGAACCCCTTGCGATTCTGCGTCGAATCGTGCCAGTGGCCGTCAGCGACCGTGCCGCTGTCCAGCGTCGAAGCCGACATCAGTCATCCTCCCCTTCATCGCTGGTTCCATTGTCCACCTGATCCGGGCCCGCACCGGCATCCGACGTGCCGGAGCCCGCGCTGTCGTCGCCGGCGCCGTCGTTCACGCCGGCATCCTCGGTCTTCTCCCGGGCGCGTTCGTCGAGCTGAGCCTGCGCACGCTGCGCCTGCTCCGCCTCGGCGACTCGGACCTCGGAGTCGGTGACGGCGGATCCGTCGAGATCACGACCATGATCGGGATCGCCGTCGGTCGCGTCCCCATCGTCGGCCGAGTTCGCGTCAGCCGTCTCCACCGGTTGCAGATCGACCCGTCCGGTGCGATCATCGGCGCTCTCGGCCGTCGGAGCGTCGACTTTCTCCCCGCCGAGCGTCTTGCCCGGAGTCACGCCCACTGCCGAGTCGCCTCCGCGATGGGGGTGGCCGCCGACGCTGTGTCCGGCACCGGCGGCAGCTGCCGCTTCGACATCGGATTCGGGCGCGGTGACCTGCTGGTTTCCGGACTCCGTGGTCAGACCGGCCTCGCGCTGGTACTTCTCGACGAAGTCGACGAGCTCCGGTCCGCGCGGACGCCTGCCGGGCACGATCGTGCCGGCCACGTACTTGCTGTTCTGGATGAACACGTTCGGATCCATCGTCACACCGAGCAGGTCGTTGGCGGAGTCGCCCTCGACGACGGCGCCCTGACCGCCCACGCCCCAGTGGTAGGGCAGGCCGATCTGATGGACGGTGCGTCCGCCGATGGTCAGCGGATTCATCCGCCTCGTCACGAGCACGCGGGCCTCGATCGCTGCCCGCGGGGAGACCAACGTCGCCCACCCGTAGGGCTCGAGCCCCACCTCGGCGGCGAGCTCCGGTGAGATCTCACAGAACATCTCCGGCTGCAGCTCGGACAGGTACGGCAGCCAGCGGGACATGCCGCCGGCGGTGTGATGCTCGGTGAGCCGGTAGGTCGTGAACACGTACGGGAAGACCTCGGAACCGGGGTAGCCGGCACCGGGCGCGGACAGGTTGTCCCCGCGCCGCATGACCTTCCTCGTCGGGCTGTTCTGCTGCGGGTAGAGCGGATTGGCGACCGTCGACTCCTGCGGCTCGTAATGCGTGGGCATCGGACCGTCGACCATGCCGCTGGGTGCGAAGAGCCATCCCTTGCCGTCGGACTGCATGATGAACGGGTCGTCGCCGTCGAGGTGGGCAGGACCGCCGTAGGCCTGGTCCGACCTCGCCGCGGGGGCGCGATCGATGGGGAAGTCGGGCACGTCCTTGCCCGTCCACTTACCGGCCTCTTCGTCCCACCAGACGAACTTCTTCCGCTCCGACCAGGGGGTCCCATCCGGAGCCGCCGAGGCGCGGTTGTAGAGGATGCGCCGGTTCGCCGGCCACGCCCACGCCCATTCGGCCGCGGTCTCATCCTGCTCGCTGCGCGGTTTGCGTCGGGCGGCCATGTTGACACCGCCGGCATAGACGCCGGCGTAGATCCAGCAGCCGCCGGCGGTCGACCCGTCGGAGGCGTACTGGTTGAAGTTCGCCAGCGGCTGGCCGTCGTCCTCGCCGCCTACCCGGTAGCCGTTGATCTCCTTGACCACGGCTTCCGCGTCGACCTCGCCCTCCTCGTCGACCGGGTAGTCCCAGGTCAGATCGAGCAGCGGACGATCGCGCGGATCATCGGAGTCGGCCAGCTTCTCGCGGATCCGCTGACCGAGCTCGTAGAAGAAGTCGAGTTCGCTCTGCGCATCGCCGGGCGGGTTGACGGCCTTGTGCCTCCACTGCACCAGACGCTGGGTCTGGGTGAAGGTGCCGGCCTTTTCGGTGTGGTTGGCCGCGGGCATGAAGAACATCTCGGTCTCGATGTCCTCGGTCTTCAGCTCGCCCGTGGCAATCTCCGGGCCGTCCTTCCACCAGGTGGCGGATTCGATGAGGCTGAAGTCGCGCACGACCATCCACTTGAGATGGCTCATCGCCATCCGCTGCATACGTCCGTTGGCCGATCCCACGGCCGGGTTCTGGCCGAGCAGGAAGTAGCCGTCGACACCGTCGTTGAGCATGCGCACCTGCGTCTGGTACGTGCCGTGGGCGCCGTTGATGCGCGGCAGATAGTCGTAGGCGAAGTCGTTGTCCGGTGTCGCCGCATCGCCCCACCAGGCCTTGAGCAGACTGACCGCGTAGCTGCGGCCGTTGGCCCAGAAGCCCTTGTGGGTCTCCGGGGTGCCGACGGCTGCGACGTAGTCATCGAGGGTGTCGTGGACACCGGCGCTGGGCATCGGCAGGTAGCCGGGAAGCAGGTTGAACAGCGTCGGAATATCGGTCGATCCCTGGATCGTCGCGTGCCCGCGCAGCGCCATGATTCCCCCGCCCGGTCGGCCCATATTTCCCAGCAGGAGCTGGAGGATGGAGGCGGTGCGGATGAATTGCGCGCCGAGGCTGTGCTGAGTCCAGCCGACCGCGTAGGCGAAGCACGTGGTCCGTTCCCGGCCCGAGTTCTGCGTCACCGATTCGAAGAGGTAGTCGAAGTCGGCGGGCTTGATCCCACAGTTCTCCTCGACCATCTCGGCGGTGTAGCGCGAGTAGTGCCGCTTGAGGATCTGGAACGCCGTCCGCGGGTCCTTTAGCGTCGGGTCGGTCAGGGGCGCACCGTGCTCATCGGTCTGGTAGGACCAGGTCGAGTTGTCGTACGAGTTCGTCTCCGGGTCGAAGCCGGAGAACAGTCCGCCGAGGTCCTCGGTGTCGACATAGTCCTCGCTGATGAGGTTCGCGGCGTTCGTGTAGGCACGCACGTATTCGTCGAAGTGCTTGCCTTCGGTCAGCACTCGGTTGATGAGCGCGCCGAGCAGCACGATGTCCGAGCCCGCCCGGATGGGGACGTGCTTATCGGCGATCGCGGTGGTGCGCGTGAATCGAGGATCGACGTGGATGATGCGGGCACCTCGGGCCTTGGCCTCGCTCACCCATTGGAATCCCACGGGGTGGCACTCGGCCATGTTGGAGCCCTGGATGATGATGCAGTCCGCATTCGCCATATCCTGGACGGGTTGTGTGGCGCCGCCTCGCCCGAACGAGGTTCCCAGACTGGGAACCGTGGCGGAGTGTCAAATACGCGCCTGGTTCTCGATCTGTATGGCTCCCGCGGCGGTGTAGAGCTTCTTCGCGAGGTAGTTCTCTTCGTTGTCGATGGTTGCCCCGCCGAGGCTGGCGATGCCCATCGTGCGCCGCAGCGGGTGGCCCTTGTCGTCGAAGTCCTCCCAATGCCTGCGGCGGGCTTCGAGGAAGCGATCGGCGATCATGTCGATCGCGGTGCTCAGTTCGATCTTCTGCCAGTCCTTGGCCCGCGGTGCGCGGTAGAGGACGTCGGTGACGCGGCCGGGGGCGTTGACGAGCTGTTCGCTGGCAGCACCCTTCGGGCACAGGCGCCCGCGCGAGATCGGCGAATCGGGGTCACCTTCGATCTGGATGACCTTGTCGTCCTTGACGAAGATCTTCTGGCCGCAGCCCACGGCGCAGTACGGGCAGACGGACTGGACGACCTTGTCGGCCGTAGCGGTTCGAGGAGTGGTGTCTCGGGTCTTCTGGGACGTCACCGATTCGCCGCGACCCGTCCGATCGGACGTGCGGAACTGCCGGAGTACCGGCCATTCAAGGAAGCTGAACCGAGCCATGGCTCAACCATAGTCGTTCGCGAGGCCGATACGCATCAACAGGGCCGCCGTGGGACGGCTTCGTCCTGCGAGGTGAGACCGGGCGAGCCAGTCAGTTCCGACAGGTCAGTCAGATCCGGCGGGCGCGTCAGATCCGGCGGGCGAGGAGGACGGCGTCCTCGAGTTCGGCCGGGTCACCGTCGGGTGAGGTCACCGGCCGGGTGCGGATCTCGGCGAGTTCGATCTCCCAGCGATCAGGACTGGCCCCGATGAGCAGGGCGAAGTCCCCGTTCGGGCTCACAGGTTCGTGATGGTGTTCCATGCCGTGCTCGAACTTCTCGTCGTGCTCGGCCGCCCAGTCCGGCATGGTCGCATGCGAGACGAGGAGCAGGGCTCCGCCCGGTGCCACATGTGCGGCAAGACGGGCGAGCAGCTCCTCCCGGGTGTCGGGCAGGCGGGTGTGGAGGAAGCACCCGGTGACGAGGTCGAAGCCGCCTCGGCGATCGGTGTTCTCCGGTTCCCAGTCGGAGATGTCGGCAACGGCGAAGGCGGCGTCGATCCCGCGCTCATCGGCGGCTCGGCGGGCGCGGTCGACGGCGGTCGTCGACAGGTCGATGCCGGTGGCATCCCAGCCGTGCTCGGCGAGCCAGATGACATCGGCGCCCTCTCCGCAGCCGACGTCGAGGACGCGGCCGGGAGTCATCTCACCGACGGCGGCCACGAGGGCCTCGTTCGGATTGCCCGACCACACGGATTCCGCGCCGGAGTATCGCTCTTCCCACGCGGCCACGGAGTCCGGCACACCGGCCGACCGGGGCCCGACGGCCTCGGTCGTCGCGGGTGTCTCCGACGTCAGGCTCACGGCCTGGTCGCTCACCTGTCGACGCCGGGGTCGGCCGGGATCGCATCCGGGCCGTTGCCTTCCGGCTCGGCAACCTCGGCGGCGGCCTGCTTCTCCAGTTCGGCACGGACCTCGTCCATGTCGAGTCCCTTGACGGCGGTGATGACCTGTTCGAGCTGGGGTGCGGCGAGCGCGCCGGGCTGGGCAAAGACGACGATGCCCTGGCGGAAGGCGACGAGGGTGGGGATGGAGGTGATTCCGAAGAGTCCGGCCAGCTGCTGCTGGGCCTCGGTGTCGATCTTGCCGAAGGCGATGTCGGGGTTGTCCTCGGAGGCCTTCTCGAAGACCGGGGCGAACTGCTTGCATGGGCCGCACCAGTCGGCCCAGAAGTCGAGGAGGATGATCTCGTTGTCGTTGATGGTCGATTCGAAGGTGTCCTGAGTGATCTCGATCGTAGACATGTGCGCCAGTCTAGGGGTCGACCATGAATGCTCACTGGACGGGGGCGGTCGGACACCGGTTTCGGACGGTCGATCAGTGATCGGGACCCGGATGTCACTGCTCCGGAGCGGGCAGGACGCGTGCACCCGCGGCGATGTGCGTACCGAGGACCGCGGTGATCGCCCCGGCGAGGATGAGCGAGGCGAGCACGACGATCTGGAACTCGGCGGCTTCGAGCGGTGAGGCACCCCCGAAGAGTGCGCCGACGAAGGCTCCGGGCAGGGTGACCAGTCCTGTGTTCTTCGTCTGATCGAGGTTCGGCAGCAGGGCCTCTCTGATGGATTCGCTGCGCAGACGCTGCACCGCCTGCCGTGGTTTGGCGCCGAGGGACAGCCACGCTTCGACCTCTCCGGACCCGGTGCGCAGGTTCGCGGTGAAGCGCCGCATCGACAGGGTCGCCACCGTCATACAGGTGCCGGTGACGATGCCGGCGATGGCGATGACCCTCTCGAACTCACGGTCGACGAGACCGAAGGCGAGGACGAGTCCCAGAGTGGTCAGGGATCCGACGATGACGCCGGTGAGGGCGCCGAGGCGGCCGCGCGGCATCTGCCGGGCCCGGCGGAGGGAGGTCACCGAGGCGGTGGTGAGCATGAGGGCGATGAATGCGGCGACGGTCCACCAGGCGTTCAGCGCTCCCTGCAGAAGGAGCGCGACGAGGGCGAGCTGGACGACGGCCCGCACGATCGCGACGATCGGCAGCCACCCGAGCCCCACCTCGGCGAGGCGGAGGATGATCACCGCGATGACGACGAGCACGGCGATGCCCAGCAGCAGGGGCAGGACCTCGGCGATCAGCACGTGATCAGTCTACGGTCGCCGAGGCGGGGCAGGACCGATCAGTCCGCAAGCGCACCGGCCGCCCGCCCGAGATCGGTGAGGGCGGTGTGAGCCAGTTCGCTGAGGTCGGTTTGGGGCCCGGCATCGATCCATGCCGCGTAGGCTTCGCCGAACGCCACGGTGCCGAGGTGAGCGGCGATGATCGCGACCTGCCGTTCGACTCCTCGGTCTCGCAGCGCCGATGCCATCCCATCGGTGAGTGCACGATGCTTGGCCGCGTCCCGCTCCTGCAGTTCGACATTCTCCGCGATCACGCGGCGGATCCGTGGACCGAGTTCGCGGTGGAACGGGGTCATCGAGGTCGAGACCTCGTCGAGTCCGGCGCGGACCGCCTCGAGCGGGCCGACTTCGGCGGGAGCCGAAGAGATGCCGTGGATCAAGAGTCGCAGCATTTCGTCCTGGCCGGCGGCGAGGACTTCTCGCTTGTCGGGGAAATACCGGAAGAAGGTGCTCTTCGTCAGTCCCGCACGCGCTGAGATCTCAGCGACCGTCGCGCCGTCGAAGCCGTTTTCGGCGAGCATGTCGAGAGCGGCGACAACGAGACGATCGCGGGCATTCGGGGTCCAACGGGGCATTCCGTCATCGTAGCAACGGGTGAGCACGCGATCGATGACGGGACTGAATCCCATCGCGGTGGTATTCTGATGAGACTCAGTCCTATCACTCGATGAGGAGACACCATGCACATTTTCATCACAGGCGGCACCGGTCTGATCGGCTCTGCGGTCATCGCGGAGCTCATCGCCAACGACCATACCGCGAGCATCCTCGCCCGGTCCGATGCGTCTGCCGAGCGAGCGGCGCAGCTTGGAGCAGAGGCGATCCGCGGCGACCTCTCCTCTGCCGACGTCCTGCGCTCGGGCGCAGACGCGGCCGATGGGGTCATCCACCTCGCCTTCCGCAACGACTTCAGTTCTCCCGCGGCGCTGACGGCCTCCGTCGAGGAGGAAGCCTCGGCGATCGACACTCTCGGCAGAAGCCTCATCGGCACGGACAAACCATTTGTCATGGTCGCAGGTACACCTGCGGTGCCGGGCAAAGTCGCGACCGAGGCGGATCCACTCCCGACGGATGGCCCCGTCGGAGGGCGCAGCGTCGCGGTGACCCGAGCCCTCCAACTGGCAGACCAGGGGGTGCGCACCTCGGCGATCCGGCTGCCGCGAACCGTGCACGCCGACGGCGAAGGCGGTTTTTCCGGCCTGCTCGCGAACTTCGCGCAGGAATCGGGGATCTGCGGCTACCCGGGCGACGGCACCCAACGCTGGCCGGCGGTCCACGCACAGGACGCTGCGGCCCTCTTCCGCCTCGCGCTCGAATCCGCTGAAGGTGGAACGTCCTGGCATGCCGTCGCCGACGAAGGGGTGCGCGTCATCGACATCGCCGAGGTGCTCGGCCGCCGGCTCGGGCTGCCGTCGGGCACCGTGCCGGAGGAGAGCTTCGGTCCGCTCGGGCCGGTCTTCGCCGCTGACCAGCCCGCGTCGAGTCAGCACACACGCTCCGCTCTCGGGTGGACACCGACGCGGCCCGGGCTGCTCGACGATCTCGAGAACCTCTCACGCTGAGAGCCATCTGCGAATCCCCGCAGTCGGCCCATTCGGCCCATTCGGCTCAGTTCACGAGGTCGGTGATCGGTTCGTCGGCGTTGATGGCGGCGAAGACCTCGTCGGCCTGGGACGACTTGACGACCCGATTCGGGTCCTCCGGGGCCGGGGTCCACGGCATGATGCCGAAGGTGATGTCGTCCTTGGGCACAGCGGCCGCGGTCGTGGCCAGCGAGGCCAGTGAGGACACCGAGTCGAGGTCGTCGTCGACCTCGAGTGAGGAGGTCACGGCGTCGAGGAAGGAGTAGAGGCGGTCGGGTCGGGTGAGCACGTGGCTGCTCTTGGCCCGGTCGATGATGGCGTTCATGACCATCTGCTGGTTGCCCATGCGGGAGATGTCGCTGCCGTCGCCGACAGCGTGCCGGGTGCGGGCCAGGGCGAGCGCATCGGTTCCCCCGATCGTCTGCTCGCCGGCGGGCAGGTCGAGGTTCGCCTTCGGGTCCTTGAGCGGTTCGTCAAGGTCGACGGTGATCCCGTCGAGCGCGTCGACGATCGCGGCGAAGCCGTCGAAGTCGACGTTGATGAAGTGGTCGACGCGCACGCCGGTGAGGGTTTCGGCGGCCGAGACCGAGCATGCCGGTCCGCCGTTGAGGGCGGAGTTGATCATCCCGTGGACCGCCTGCGTGGCCCCGCGGCCGGTGTCATCGCAGGCGGGAATGTCCATGATCGTGTCTCGGGGGATCTGGACGGCGTCGATGCGACTGCCGTCTGCGGCGATGTGCGCAAGGATCATCGCATCGCTGCGTGCTCCCTCGGCACTGCCGTATCCCGACGCCGAGGCGGGCCCCGAGTCGTCCTGCGCCGAGGCGAGATCCCTGGTGTCGGAGCCGATGATGAGCACATTCGTCTCATCGGTGAGCTTCTCGGGAACGTCGGCCCCGTCATGGGCGCGCAGAGCCGAGGAGGAGATGTTCGCGCCGAGGTCGTGCACCACGATCGCGATCGTCAGCGGAGCCGCGATGACGAGGATCGCAGCCACCGCCACGAAGGTGCGTCGTCTGCGGTACTTCGCGGCCAGACGCCGACGGCGTCGAGGTCCGATTGTCAGAGGTGCGTCTCGGTTGTCCACGGTTCAGGCGGCTCCTGCGTTGGGGATGGAAACAGATTGTATGCAAAATGTTTTGCATACAATCCTAAACATGCAGTGTGGAGCCTGTCAGCGATTCCGTGTCACTGTGTGCCAACTCTCGGCGATGATCTCTGCCTGTGAACACGGTCTGTGCCGACACCTGCCGATCTTTCTGTTAGGCTTGAAGTGTTCTCGCACAGCATCGTGCGGAGCAGGTGGTGCCTCACAGAGCAGGTAGGTTCAGCTCGGCACCATGTGTTTGCCCATCGGCGCGTGTCTGCCTTCCGTGCCCCTCATGATTTTCATATTTCCCATCTCAGTCGTCTGACTCTCAGTCACCTGGCGACTTCCATCCAGCACTTACGAGTGCATGATCGAAACCGAGCATCTTCACGATTCCGCCTGAGACTCACGGCCTCTCACCAGAGACTCATGATCACACCGGACTCCGAGCTCTCGGTTCACCCACAGTTTTTCGTTGGACCTGGATCCAGAATTCAGTTCATCCAGCGGGAAAGCCGGATCCAGCAATGGATTCGACCATCACGACCGCACCAGCGGTCTTCAGTTAAAAATAAGGATACAAAGATTATGGCAACAGGTACCGTGAAATGGTTCAACGCGGAAAAGGGTTTCGGATTCATCCAGCCTGACGACGGTTCGGCTGACGTGTTCACCCACTTCTCCGCGATCGAGGCCTCCGGCTACCGCGAGCTCACCGAGGGTCAGAACGTCGAGTTCGACTCTGAGATGGGCTCCAAGGGCCTGCAGGCGACTCGCGTCCGCGGCCTCTGAGACTCCCTGAGAGTCTCACCTAGAGACTTTGCAGGTCTCAATCGAGACCTCTGAGCAACACCGGCGATCCTTCGCCCTAACAACCGTCCGATCCGGCATTCCCGGACTCGGCCGGCTGCCGGGCGGAGGATCGCTGTTTTTGGGTAGCGTGCTGCTGGCGGCGCGGGCTCAGCTGACGCTGGTTGGGCATGCAGCTCGACCGCCACCTATTGACATGCTTCCCTGCTTTTTCTACGCTCAACCCAACTGGCTCCGTGGCGTAAGTACCATGGCAACGGGCAATCGAACAGGAGAAACGATGAGGCACTCGAAGCTGACTCGCTGGATCCTTGCCCTCATCATGTTCTCCGTCGCGTGCATCGCACTGTCCCAGACGTCTCAGCTGCAGAGCTTCGCAGCCCTTCTGTGGTTCCTCAGCCTCGTCCTCATGGTCACCGCGCTGGTACTCGCCGTCGTCCGCTCTCGCCGACAGTCCCAGCACTCAGGCTGACCCTACCCACCCCCAGCTTCAGGTTCGGCCCATTTTCCGCTGAGCAGCCCAAGTTCCGAATTGGGCTGATCAGCGCAGAGTGTGCCGAAACAACCGTGGTCGCCGTGATCGGCCCCGGCCATCACCCCTGCTCGAGCAGCTCGAGGAAGTCGGCGACGCCGCTGAGTTCGATATCGTCACGCCGCCTGGTCTCCCAAGCCTCACGAGTGAGTCTCCATCGCTGGATGAGCCCGGGCTCACCTCGGCGGATGTCCCATTCGACTCCGTTGTGTTCGTAGCCGAGGGCTTCGGAGACCCGGTTCGACCCGATGTTGTCGACGAAGGCATCGGAGGCGGCCTCGCGGGCGCCGAGCCCGGCGAAGGCGAGGTGGAGTATGGCGCTGCGCATCTCGGTGCCCAGTCCGCGTCCGCGCACATCGGTCGAGAGCCAGGAGAACGAGAGCACCGTTGCGCACGTGTCGAACTTCTCCGCGATGAGGTCCTGCATGCCCACGGCTTCACCGTCGACGAGGACGGCGAAGGCCAACCTGAATTCCGAGGGGGTGAATCGTCCGCGGCCGCGCCACACGCTCTGCAGCCACTTGTTGACCCGTGCGGTGGGGTCCGATTCGTAGAAGGACATCGGGCCGTCGTAGGGGGCGGGTTCGGCGAAGACCTTGCCATCGCGCACCAGGGGGGCGAGCGCCGCGAGCATGTCGTCACCGGCACCGACGAGCTCGAGTCGGGGCGTCTTCACCCGGATCTGCAGTGGCGCGTAGCCGATCATGACTCCAACCTAAGCGAGCACCGAAGATTCCACAATGGTCCGATGATCACCTTCTCCTCGAACATCATCCGCGACGGTCATCATGTTCTGTAGCGTAGGAATCCGAAGCCGAACCCTCATCGAAGGAGACCCCGCGATGCCTCAGTCCACCGACCAGACACCCACGACCGTCGTCTTCGATCTCGGCAACGTGCTCATCGGATGGGATCAGACCGGTCCGCTCGCCGACCGGATGAGTGCCGATCAGTGGCGCGCCTTCGCCGAGGAGGCCGACTTCGCCGCCCTCAACACCGCCTCTGACAGCGGCGTCCCCGTCGCCGAGGTGGTCGCTCGCGCGGCCGCGGTCGATGAGCGACACGGTGAGATCGTCTCCCGCTACTACGAGCGCTTCGAGAAGTCACTGACCGGTCCGATCGAGGGCATGGCCGAGGTCGTCGCCGAGCTCAAGGACTCGGGTGTCCGACTCCTCGGCCTCTCGAACTGGGCGGCCGAGACCTTCCACCATGCGCCCGCCGTCGCTCCGGCCATCAACGAACTCGAGGACGTCGTGGTCTCCGGTCGGGAGAAGCTCATCAAACCCGATCCGGCGATCTTCGAACTGCTGCTCGAGCGCTTCGATCTCGACCCGAGCAGGACCCTGTTCGTCGACGACCTGCCGACGAACATCGAGGCAGCCCGCAAGCACGGCATCATCGGCCACGTGTTCACGAACGCACAGTCCCTGCGCCGGGATCTTGAGACCTTGGGACTGCTCTGACCGACTCGGATGCCACGCTGATAGCGTGAGTATCGTCCGCATCCGGACCGGCCGGGCGCGACCGCAGCGAGGAGAAGTGATGACGACACCGGAATTCCTGGACAGCATCGACTCACAGCTCGAGTGGCAGCGTGACCTCTACAAACACCTCCACCAGCATCCGGAACTCAGCCTCGACGAGCATGAGACCGCCGAGCGCATCGGGTCCGAACTCACCGGTCTGGGACTCGACGTCAAACGCATCGGGAACACCGGTCGCGTCACGGTGATCGAGAACGGGGACGGGCCGACAGTGCTGGCGCGCGCCGACATCGACGCACTCCCCGTCACCGAGGACACCGGACTCGACTACGCATCCACCGTCGACGGGGTCATGCACGCCTGCGGACACGATATGCACGCAGCTGCCCTCCTCGGCGCCGCGAGGCTCCTCAACGAGAACCGAAATTCCTGGTCAGGCACGTATATTGCACTCTTCCAGCCAGCCGAGGAGAACGCGGCCGGCGCGAAGGCGATGATCGACGACGGTCTGACCACCGCGATTCCGAAACCCGATGTCGCCCTCGCCCAGCACGTCATGCCGATGCCTGCTGGGCGCATCTTCACCGCCTCGGGGCCGGTGATGTCGGCCGGCGATTCGGTGAAGATCACGGTCTTCGGTCGCGGCGCGCACGGGTCGATGCCGCACCTGTCTGTCGACCCGGTCGTGCTCGCGGCCTCGATCGTCCTCCGACTGCAGACGATCGTGGCCCGGGAGACCGAACCGGGCGAGTTCGCCGTCGTCACCGTCGGCGCCTCGAACGCGGGCTCGAAGTCGAACATCATTCCCGACCGTGCCGAACTCCTGCTCAATGTGCGCACCTACGACACCGCCGTCCGGCAGCGAGTGATCGACTCGATCGAACGCATCGTCCGCGGCGAATGCGAAGCGGCCGGTTCGCCGAAGGAACCGACCTTCGAGTACTTCGACCAGTTCCCGCTGACGGACAACAGTGAGGCCGTCAATGACACCGTCACCGAGGCGCTCACCGACTGCTTCGGCGCCGAGGTGGTGCAGGAGGCCACCCCAGCGACCGCCTCGGAGGACTTCAGCGAGCTGCCCAACGCCTTCGGCATCCCGTATGCCTACTGGTTCGTCGGATCCTTCGATGCCGAGAAGTACAAGGCCGCCGAGGAGGCGGGAACCGTGCTCACGGACGTTCCGGCCAACCATTCGCCGTTCTTCGCACCCGAGATCGATCCGACCCTCGAGATCGCGACGAAGGCACAGGTCATCGGCGCGCTGGCCTACCTCGGCGGCTGAGCCAGGGTCCAGAACCGAGCGGTCCCCGGTCGGCGCGAGACTGCCGTTCAGCAGGACGTTGCCGCCCGGCCACCGATCGCTCAGTCACCCAAGGTGCGCACGACGTGTGCCGGTGATCCGACCACGACGGCGCCCGCGGGAACATCCCGTGTCACCACTGCTGCCGCGGCGACGACCGCATCGTCGCCGATGGTGATTCCCGGCAGGACCGTCACATTCGACCCGATCCAGACATTGCGGCCGATGACTATGGGGGCTGGATGCATATCCCCGCGCCGGTCCGGTTCCATCCCGTGGTTGAGGGTGGCGAGGACGGTGTTGTGCCCGATGAGGGAGTCATCACCGATCGTGATGCCGCCCTGATCTTGGAAGCTGCACCCGGAGTTGATGAAGACCCGCTGACCTAAGGTGATGTTCTGCCCGAAGTCCGTGTGGAACGGCGGGAACAGCGTCACGGACTCATCGATCTGCCGACCGGTCAGATCCGCCAACAGGGCCCGAACCTCATCGGGTTCGTGATAGCTGCCGTTGATCTCGGCCGTGATCCGCAGAGCTCTCTGGCTGCTGCGATGCATCACCTCGTGCAGGGGCGAGCCGCCCGTGATCGTCTCTCCGGCGTTGAGCGCTGTGAGCAGATCGTTCAGTTCCACTGAGTTCCCCTGTCCACTCGGATGCCTGATGACGGTGTCATGGTTTCAACAGAACCTTGACCGCTTCGCGACGGTCCATCGCCGCATAGGCGTCCGCGGCGTCGTCCAGACTCATCGTCCGATCGAAGACCTTGCCCGGATCGATCTCCCGCTTCCAGATGAGGTCGATGAGCTGCGGCAGATAGCGTCGCACGGGAGCCGGGCCGCCATGGAGGTGGACGAGTCCGAAGAACAGCTCCCCTCCGGGCAGCTCGACGTCGTGCGAGACACCGACATAGCCGATGTGCCCGCCGGGTCGGGTCGACCGGATCGCCTGCATCATCGATTCCTGTGAACCGACCGCCTCGATGGCGCTGTCGACGCCGAGTCCGTCGGTGAGTTCCCTGATCTTCTCCACTCCCTCATCGCCGCGCTCTTCGACGATGTGAGTGGCACCGAATTCTCGGGCGAGGTTCTGCCTGTCGGCATGGCGACTCATCGCGATGATCGTCTCTGCACCCATCTGCTTCGCGGCGAGGACACCCATGAGTCCGACTGCTCCGTCGCCGATGACGGCGACCGATTTCCCGGGTCCCACTTCGGCGGCATCGGCGGCGAACCACCCGGTGCCGAGCACGTCCGAGGCGGCCAGCAGTGAGGGAATGAGATCGTCATCGGGCTGTCCCGGCGCAGCGACCAGCGTTCCGTCGGCATGGGGAATGCGGGCGAGTTCGGCCTGCGTGCCGATACCGCCGTCGACGAAGATGCCGTTGACGCAGCGCGACTGGTAGCCGGCTTCACAGATCGGGCAGGTGTTGTCGGAGATGACGAAGGATCCGACGACGAAGTCTCCGGGTTTGACCGTGCTGACCTCGTCACCGATCTCTTCGACGATTCCGACGTATTCGTGACCCATGAGCTGCTGCTCGGGAGCATCGGCTCCGCGGTAGGGCCACAGGTCTGAGCCGCACACGCAGGCAGCCGCGACCCTGATGATCGCATCGGTGGGTTCCTGGATTTCGGGGTTGTCGCGTTCTTCGACCCGGACGTCGCCGGGTCCGTGCATGATCACTCCGCGCATAGGTGCCTCCTCGGTTGTGGATTTGGGTTCGTTTCGTTCAGGCGCCGTCGTGCGGCACCCTCAGCGGTGGGGCGGTCTCAGCCCCGCGGACGGTGGTAGTCCTCGTCGGCGACATGCTCCAGCCAGATGGTGGTCGTCGACGGGTCGTCCGCGTTCTCGAGGATCGCGATGTGCTCCATGAAGTTCTCCGGAGTCGCCCCGTGCCAGTGCTCTTCATCGCTGGGGCAGTACACCGTCTGACCCGGGTGGGCTTCGATGATCTCCCCGTTGCGGCTGCCGAAGAGTGCGATTCCGCTCGTCACGTGCAGAGTCTGACCCTTGGCGTGGGAGTGCCAGGCGGTGTGTGCTCCAGGAGCGAAGCGGACCCGAGCGACGACCGTCGACTGGCCCTCCTCCTGCGGGGAGATGATGGGGTCGACCCACACGTCGCCGCTGAACTGCTCCGGTGGGTTCTTGGCCGTCGGGGTGGTGGGGAGAATCGTGTGAGACATGTGTCAGTTCCCTTCTGTGAACGATGATTCGTCGGTTGAGCCGACGGTGGCTGCATCGTCCTGCGACTTGCTCCACGACGCGAGGAGCTGCAGCTTCTGGTAGGACTCAGAACCGGGTTCGGCACTGTAGACGTAGAGGACCAGTCCTTCCTCGGCGGTCACGCTCAGCTCCTCGTAGGCCAGGTTGAGTTCGCCGACGACCGGGTGGTTGAAGCGCTTCGTCCCGGATCCGTGGGTGCGCACGTCGTGAGCCGCCCACAGTTTGCGGAAAGTCTCGCTCTGCGTCGACAGTTCGCCGACGAGATCCTGGATCCCCCGATGGTGGGGATCCTTGCCGGCGGCACTGCGGATGATCCCCACGCACATCTGGGCGAAGCGGTCCCAGTCCGGATAGAAGTCCCTCGATGCGGGATCGAGGAACTGGAATCGCGCGAGGTTCGGGGTGCGCCCGCCGTCGCCGATCACCGGCGAATAGAAGGCCCTGCCGAGTTCGTTGATCGCGACGATGTCCTGAACGTCGTTGGGGACGAAAGCAACGGCGTCCTTGATCGAACCGAGCACCCAGTGCAGGGTTTCGTGCGGAGGTTTGGCCGGCGAGGTGGGACGCCGATGCCGTCCCGAGGTCGGAATGCCGTCGGCGGCACGGGCAAGATCGACGAGGTGGCCCCGCTCGGTCTCGTTGAGCATGAGTGCCTCGGCGAGCGCCTCGAGGACGGCGGCCGACGCGCCGCCGATCGCGCCCCGCTCGAGCTTCGAATAGTATTCGACGCTCAGTCCCGCGAGGGTCGCGACTTCACTGCGACGCAGGCCGGGGACCCGCCTCGTACCGTGGGACGGCAGGCCCACGCTGTCGGGGGTGATCTTCGCCCGCCGCGACATGAGGAATTCGCGCACTTCGGCTCGGTTGTCCATGCCATCAAGGCTAGACGCGTCCTCGCCCTTGAGGGATACCCTGTCAGGACACCCCTGAGCGGCGTTGCCGATTCCTCTAGTCGGTCTCGATCTGCGGGCGCGGCATCCGGTCGCGGTCGTAGGTGATCGTCGAATAGCCGTGGGGAATCGGCGTACCGTCCTCGTCGACGCCGACGAATACGATCTTCTCGATGGTGAGGATGGACTTGCGGGTGATCATATTGCGCACCCTGGCCGTCATCGTCAGCGAGGTGCGCCCGAAGTGGGTGGCGATGAGTCCCATCTCGATGAGGTCGCCTTCTCTGGCCGAGGCCTGGAAGTTGATCTCCGAGATCAGCTTCGTCACGACGCGATGGTTGCCGAGCTGGATGATCGCATAGATGGCGGCCTCTTCATCGATCCATCGCAGCAGACTGCCGCCGAAGAGGGAGCCGTTGGCGTTGAGGTCCTCGGGCCGAACCCATTTGCGGGTGTAGAAGTTCATGCCCTCGACGTGGCCGGTGGGGCTCTCGGGGCGCGAAGCCGTCTCTGTGCGCTGTGCCGTATCTGTCATACGATCAGGGTAGCGAGCAGATGTTTCGCCGTCGTTTCGGCCGCGTCACCGCCGTTCGAAGTCATCCTTCGCGTTCGAAGTCATCCTTCAGAGTCGTCAGCGTCCGTCGGATGTTCAGACGCTGAAAGTCCGCGAAGCTCTTCCCGCGCGTGACGATGTGGTCGAAGACCCAGGCCAGAGCGTCGGGCCATTTCCGGCGGTCATCGATCCACGTCTCGGTCACGCGCGTCGCCCCACCGAGATCCTCGAAGTCATACGCCCAGCTCGCATTCGCGCCTTCGATGCTCGGCGAGCGGGGGCCGATCCGACGCACCGTGAAGGCGAAGCGCTTCCCGGGCGTCGAATCGGTGACGACGGATTCGGTCACCCACGTCGCCGGCCCACGACGGTTCGTCCCTTCGAAGATGTCACCTTCGTGCAGGGGCCCCGCAGCTGAGGGTGTGCTGGCTCCGGTGTTCTCCGGACTCCACCGAGGCATCTGCGTCGGATCGGCCACCTGCTCCCACAGCGCGGCGGCATCCGCCTTGACCACCAGACTGTCGCTGACCTGCATGATTCGTGTCATCACTGTCCCTTCGTCTCTCGTCCCAGCCTACGGGCACAGGGTAGCCTGACGTCTATGCACCCTCCCCGGACGCCTCGTCTGAAGTTCCGCGAGTTGTCGATGACCGACCTCGACGACATGGCCGCACTGCTCGGCGACCCGAGAGTTATGGAGTTCTATCCGGCGCCAAAGGATCGCAACGAGGCTGCGGCGTGGATCGACTGGAATGTGCGCAATTACGCGGAACACGGTTTCGGACTGTGGGCGGTCGAGACCCATGACGGCGAGTTCATCGGCGACTGCGGCCTCACCTGGCAGACCGTGAACGGGACTCCTCATCTCGAAGTCGGGTATCACGTGAGGGCCGCGGCTCAGGGGAAGGGCTGTGCCACCGAGGCGGCTCTGGCCTGCCGTGATCATGCGCGCGACCTCACGGTCGCTCAGCATCTCGTCTCCGTCATCCACCAGGACAATCGGTCGTCCCAGCGAGTGGCCGAGAAACTCGGCATGCGACGAGACCCGTCACTGCGGCATACCTCGCCGATCCACGAGGTGTTCTCGATGAGGCTGTGACCCTCATCGGGCCTGTCGTCGAGGACCGACTAACCGCTCACTGCGATGCTCGCCCCGATGCGGCGAGTTCGCTGACGAGGATTCGGGCGAGGGCGCCGAGGCGGAATCGCTCCGGGATCACGGTTCTGATGCCCCGTTCCCACAGCGGCGCGGCGGTGACATTGCCGACCGCCGCAGCCACGACTCCGTCGTTGAACGCCTCGATCACTGCAGGCAGCAGACTCTGCTCCTCGGCCATGGCGAGGAAGGCGGCGGCTCCGGGGGCCGAGGTGAAGGCCACGGCGTCGCACCTGCGCTGCGCAACGAGGTCGACCGCATCGACCACGGCTTCCGGGTCGGGTGCCGGACCCCAGCGATAGATGACGAGTGAGCGCACGTCGGCGCCGGCCGCGGCGAAGGCCTCGTCGAGGCCGTCGGCTCCGGCGCCGTGGTGCTGCACCGCGATCCGCAGGCCGTTGACGCCCTCTGTCAGGAGCACCTGTTCGATCTCCGCGCTGGTCTCTGACTCGGCGACCCAGTCGACCGTCAGACCGGCCGCCTGAACCGCGCCTCGGGCTTTTGGGCCACGAACGATGATCCGTGCCCCTCGGAGCATCGCTTTCCACTCGTCGCGCATGCCCGCAGCCTCGGCGACCTCACCCCAGCCGGCGAATCCGACGCCGGTCGTGACCACCACGATGTCGGGCCGGTGGTCGATGAGGTCGCGGGTACGGGCGGCGAGTTCGGGGTCATCGATATGCGGGATGACGGACAGGGTCGGAGCGTGCACGATCTGCGCTCCATGCCTCTCGAGAGCGGAGGCGAGCTGTTCTGCTCGCCGCTGAGCGGTGAGCACGATGCGTCGTCCGGACAGTTCGTCGCCGACTTCGCTGCGGGGCTGGTCCATACTCATATTCTGCCTCCGGCTCGTCCTTCGAGGGCAACACGGGTCAGCACCCGACCGCCGAGACATTTCTCCAAGACGGCGATCAGCCGCGAGACCGTCGAATGGGTCAGCCCCAGGTTGCGGGCCGCAGTCGTGAACTTCGCGGTTCGGGAGACGTCCAGCAGCACGAGCAGCTCATTGGGCGTGGTGGCCACATCTGCCATGGTAGGCACACCCGCAGAGTCGAACCCGAGTCTCAGCCGGCCCATCGTTCGCAGGCAGCCCGGATGGTGACGATGCCCTCGAGACCATAGGCGTCAATCGCCAGCTCCGCCGAGTCTTCACACTGGCTGATTTCGTGCCTCACATCAACGCCGCGCTCTCATCGTCAGATTGGAGCGGCAGTCTCGGGGCGCCCACTTGTAGCGTCAGGATGACTGAGGAGAATCTCAGTGGTCCGCGAAATGTGCTCAGTGAGCGCACTGACCGCTTTCTCCACGTCTCGATCGATCGCGAGGTTCAGCAGTCCCCTGTGCTCGGCTTGCACATCCCGTTGAGGATGCCGCGAAACCTGCTGGGACCAGAGTTGATAGAGCTCCGCTGAGTCCCTCAATGAGGCTGCAACAGCGCGTAGTCGCGAGTTCCTGCAACCGCCCAACAGTGCGAGGTGGAACTCCCTATGCGCTTCTGACCAAGCATCGCTGACCCTGGCAGGATCGTCCTGATCGTACTGGCAGGTTCGCTCGAGCCGATGGTGGGCGGAGATCACTCCGGATTCCCAGCCGACGTCACCCTCTTCGATGGAGTGCCGCAGAACCATTCCCTCGATCTCGATCCGGGCATCGGTGAGTTCACAGAGGTCGTCAGCAGAGAGGGAGACCACTTGGAAGCCGAGATGCGGTTGGGAATTGACGAGACCCTGTTCGGCCAACCGAGACAACGCTTCCCGGACAACCCCTACGCCGGCGTCATAGCGTTCACACAGAGCGGAGAACTTCAGCCGCGCACCCGGCTGGTGGCGTCCTGCGAGGATGTCCGACCGGATCGACTCATAGGTCGTGTCCGCTCGAGTCCCGTGCTTCGAATGTGCCATGTCCACAGACTAGCAGGCGAGAGCACAAGTTTCTAAAATCTCTTGACTTTTAGAAAATCCATCGCAACACTGATAATTGTCATCGAGATCACATAGCAAAGGAGCAAGGATGAAACTGGCAAACTCGGAAGGGCGACTGGTCATCGTCACCAGCGACGGGGCGACCGACATCGCAAAGGCCAGCGGGGGACGATTCGGACCGGACCCGCACGAGATCTACGACAGGTGGGAGGAATTCTCCGCCTGGGCCGAACAGGCGCCGCTCTCGCCGGTACCATTCGACGAAGGACGGTTGGATGCGCCGGTGCCCAGGCCGCGACAAGTCTTCGCAATCGCGCTCAATTACCGTGAACATGCTGAAGAATCAGGGATGTCCCTGCCCGAAGCACCCTCAGTATTCACGAAGTTCCCGAGTTCGATCGAAGCCCCCACCGCTCGAGTCGGCCTCGTCGACGGCGACGTTGATTGGGAGGTCGAACTTGTGGCAGTGATCGGCACCGAAGCCGACCATGTCAGCGAAGACCGAGCGTGGAGCCATGTTGCCGGTCTCACTGTCGGCCAGGACATCTCCGAACGCGCGGCTCAGCTTGCCGGTGGCGCTCCACAATTCAGTCTTGCGAAGTCGCATCGTGGGTTCAGCCCGATCGGCCCCTGGCTGGTCACGACCGATGAGTTCGACAATCCTGACGATCTCGCTCTGAGCTGCTCGATCAATGGGGAGGAAGTCCAGAACAGCCGGACATCTGACCTCATCTTCTCCGTGCCCTCACTCGTTTCGCAGCTCTCGGAGACGGTGCGCTTGCTGCCGGGCGACCTAATCTTCACAGGCACACCCAGCGGCGTCGGTCTGGGTCGTGAACCGAAACAGTACCTCGCTCTCGGCGACAGACTCGTCAGCACGATCGAAGGTATCGGCACGATCTCCCAGACCTTCGTCCGACCGGCAGAAATCTCCTGAACTCGAGCGGAAGGATGAGATCGTGACTACTGTGGACACTGACGTCCTCATCGTCGGCGCCGGACCGGCAGGGCTGACTGCATCGGCTTTCCTCGCCAAGTACGGCATCGACGCTATCACTGTGACAAAGTATCCCGGCACCGCCCATACGCCGAGAGCCCACATCACGAATCAGCGGACGATGGAGGTTCTCCGAGATCTGGGAATCGAAGAAGCCGCGAAATCAATCGCGGTACCCCATGACCTCATGGGCGACAATGTCTGGGCTACCAGCCTGGCAGGAAAGGAGATCGCTCGCGTCAAGAGCTGGGGCTTGAAGCCGGACAGAAAGTCTGACTACGAAGCTGCGAGTCCCTCCTCGATGTGCAACGCTCCGCAGCACCTGCTCGAACCGGTCATACTCCAGGGTGCCCACCGATATGGTGCAGACATCCGCTTCTCCACTGAACTCGTTTCGATTCGCCAGAACGTCGAATCAGTCATCGCTCAGGTGCGTCACCGGACGACCGGTGAAGAGTATGAGGTCAGAGCCAAGTACGTCATCGGAGCCGATGGAGGACGCTCGAAGGTCGTCGACGATCTCGGTTTCACACTCCGTGGAGAGACAGGGCTCGGCTACGCCGTGAATATCTGGTTTGAGGCCGAACTCGAACAGTATCGTTCACACCGCGCCGGTTCGCTGTTCTGGACGTGCCAGCCCGGCAAGGACTTCTGGCTCGGTTCGGGGGTATTCATCACCGTTAACCCATGGAATGAATTCGTTCTTCTCATTATGTATGATCCGACGAACGAGACGATCGATATGAGTGTGGACGCCATGCTTCCTCGCGTCCACAAAGCCATCGGCGACGACTCGGTTGATGTGAAGATCAAGAACGTTTCGAAATGGCAGGTCAATCACCTCGTCGCCGATGAATACCGTCGGGGCCGAGCTTTCATCGTCGGCGACGCCGCCCACAGGCACCCTCCGGCAAACGGTCTGGGATCGAATACCTCGATACAGGATTCGTTCAACCTGGCGTGGAAGCTCGCCTATGTCCTTCAGGGGCAGGCCGATGAGGGTCTCCTCGCAACTTACCACGATGAGCGCCAGCCGGTGGGTATTCAGGTAGTCGACAGGGCTGTCGACAGCGCTGACATCGTCGGCAAGATCCCCTCCATCCTCGGTATCGAGCCGGGCCAGACAGACGAGGAGGGTTGGAGCGCTATACACGAGTATTTCGCTGACAGCGAGGAAGGCCGTCGCCGTCGAGCGAACATGGACGACGCCCTCGAGGAGAACGACTATCAGTTCCATGCCCACGGTGTGGAACTCGGGCAGCGCTACGAGTCTTCAGCCGTCGTCAACGATGGTACGCCCGCTCCTCCGTACGCCCGCGACAGCGAGCTCTACTACCACGCAACGACTCGACCGGGCGCATACCTGCCCCACGTGTGGGTGCAGAAGGACCGTAGTCTGATTTCGACGCTCGACCTCGTGGGGCACGGCAAGTTCACGCTGCTCACCGGTGTCGGCGGACAGTCCTGGCAGGAAGCTGCTGAGTCGCTCGCGTCCGACCTCGGCATCGATCTCATCTGGCGAGCGATCGGTCATGGACTCGACTATGACGACGTTTACGGAGATTGGTCTCGAACACGAGAGGTCGGCGACGCCGGATGTCTGCTCGTACGGCCGGACCGGCATGTGGCGTGGAGGTGCGCAGGGAACGTCAACGACCCGAAGGCTGCACTCGGAGCAACTCTGGCTCGGATACTCAGCTTATCGATTCCGGAAACCTCGGCGAAACCGGAAAACGGCCCAGAAGACCTCGTCACTGTGAAGGAATAACACGATGACTATCACTACAGCCACGATGACAGACGAACAGCGGAGATCTGTTGCTCAGGAATTTCTTCTGCGTGTCGACACGGGGGGCGACGTTCTCGAACTCTTCGCCGAAGACGCTCTGTTCCAGTTTCCCAAATTCGGGATGGTGCGCGGCCACGCCGACATAGGGCGGTTCTTCGCCGGGCTCGGTTCGGTTGTCGCTTCTATCCAGCACGACCTGGCACATGCGAACTTCATTATCCAAGAAGAGTTGGTCGTCGTCGAGGGCACAAGCGACGGAACCACTGTCGACGGCGTCGAGTGGCGGGCAGGAGTGACTCATGCGGGCCCGTGGTGCGATGTCTTCGACATCCGCGATCATAAGATCCAACGACTGTTCGTCTATCTCGACCCCGACTACGCGAGCGCCGACACTGCCCGTTATCCCTGGCTGAAGAGCCGGGGATGAGAAGGTAAGCACTGCCATGGAAATCGGCATACTGCTGCTTCGCGCGATGCTGGGGATGCTTCTGTTGGGTCACTCGGCGCAGAAGCTGTTCGGGTGGTTCCACGGGCCTGGCCCTCTTGGCGCGCGCCGGCTGTTCTCGGCCCTGGGCATCGAGCCTTCTCGGATCATGGTTCCTTTCGCCTCGGTTTCCGAAGCTCTTGCAGCGATTCTGCTGATCATCGGATTCTGCTTCCCTCTGGGCGTTGCGATCGCAGCCGCAGCGATGTTTGTCGCCGGCTACGCGTTGGCTTCCCAGTCAGGAGCTTTCTGGAACTCTGCAGGCGGAGGAGAGTATCCCCTCGTGCTCGCGGTGCTGGCCATCGGTCTCGGATTCACCGGGCCCGGCGCCTACAGCCTCGACGACGCAATCAGTGCGGTGTGGCACTCGACTCAGGGAGAGACCAGCACCTGGATCGGTTCGTGCATCATCGTCCTCGTCGCAGCGTCATCAATCACAACGATCGTGATCTCTCGATCAGTGCGTCGGCATCGCTCACCGTGATTTCCGACATATGACCGGGCCAGATTCGACAAAGAAGTTGAAAGGAAGTGCAATCAGCATGAATCCCATAGGAGCGATCTCATCCATCGGATACGTCTCGATGCGTGCGAAAGACCTCGGTTCCTCGATCACCACCGCCACAGACATCCTCGGGCTGCGGGAAGTCGAGGAACAGAAGAGCAAAGTCTATCTGGCAGCCCAGCAGTCTCATCACGAGATCATCTATACCGAAAGCACTCAGGACGCCGTCGATCACATCGGACTCGTGGCCTCTACCCCAGGCCATCTCGAGGATATTCGTCAGCGTGTCAGGCGTGCCGGCTATCCGATTCTCTCGGAACATCCGATCGAGGCCGACATCGACGACGGTTTCGCTTTCGTCGGTCCGGAAGGTTTCACATGGCATATCTACACCGAGCAGACCTCTTACTCGATTACGAAGAACGGGGGATTCGGCCCCAACCGGTTCGGCCACGTCAACATCAAATCGCTCGACCCGATCACTCAGCGCGATTTTCTGGCGGAGATCTTCGACTTCCGAGTCTCCGACCGCATCGGACACGACGTCGCATTCTTCATGCGCTGCAACAATGAGCATCATGGGGTCGCCGTCTTCAAGAACGATCGCGTCGGGCTCCACCACCACGCTTGGCAGACTCAGGGCATTGAGGACCTCGGCCGTCTCGGCGATCGTCTCGCTCGTCGCGGAGCTCGTTTGGCGTGGGGTCCGGTTCGTCACGGGGCAGGGGACAACATCGCAGCGTATTTCGTTGAGCCGACCGGCGCAGTCATCGAACTCTACACCGATCTCGAACTGGTATTCGACCCGGAGCGTCCGGAGCGGCTGTGGGATGAGAATGACGACTATTGGATCAATCAGTGGGACGGTCATGTGCCGGACGGCCTTCTTGATCTGGGCGTCCCTCCGCTCCAGCGTTGAGAACCTCGCCAGCCGTCATTCGGGACAACGTGCACAATCATGAAGGATCAGCAGAGATGAGTAATCCGACAACATTCAACGACCACTGGAATGCGGCGGTATCCGCGCATGGCGATCGGATGTTCTTGGTCTTCCGCCGTGACGGCTACACTGATGCGAGTTTCACGTATGCACAGTTCGATGCCGTTGCCGACGCAGTTGCCGCCACCTTGAGCCACCATGGTGTGTCGTCCGGCACGGGGGTCCACATGTGCCTGCGAAACTGTCCCGCCTTCATCGCTGTATGGTTGGCGGCGGCCCGACTCGGGGCTTGGATCATCCCGGTGGATCCGTCGTCGAGCCCCCGTGACCTCAAACGTCAGACCGCACGGACGCAGCCTGTCGTGGGAATAGTCGGCAGCCAAAGGGAAGAGGACTATCGCGCGTCGGTCGACGCCGGAATGGCGATCATCACGGTTGCCGAAACAGCTGAGGATGTCCTCCTCGGCGGACCACTCCGAATGGTCGATGCCATCACTGCTGAAGGTTCCGCGTCCTCGGAGTCGGTGCTGAGCCCGGATGACCGCCTGGCCGTCATGTTCACCTCGGGCACCACTTCGGAGCCGAAGGGTGTCATCCTCACACAGGCCAACTATGCCTACATTGCCGAGACCATGTCGTCGCTCGCCGGAGTTCGTCCTGAGCACAGATGGTTCGTCACGCTTCCGCTCTTCCACGGCAATGCCCAGTACTACTGTTTCTCAGCAGCGATAGCCAGCGGCGCCTCGGTAGCGATGACACATGGGTTCTCCGCCTCCCGTTGGATCGATCAGGCTCGCGAGCTCGAGGTGACTCACGCGAGCCTGTTCGCCGCGCCGATCCGCATGATTCTCTCCCGCACGGATCCGGCACAGCCTCCTTTGTCGCTGACGCATGTCTGGTACGCCCAGAACCTGTCAGAAGGGCACTACCAAAGATTTGAACAACTGTGCGGAACCGGACCCCGACAGCTTTACGGGATGACGGAGACTACAGCAATCGTCAGCTGTGATCTCAGCGACCGGCCCTGCCATGACACAATCGGACACCCGATAGAAGGGCGTCGCATTGCCGTGGTCTCACCGCTGACCGGTGATCGCGCGCGAACAGGTGAACCTGGAGTTCTGCTGCTCGCGGGCACCCGCGGGGCAGACCTGTTCGAGGGCTACCTGGATGATCCGAGTGCGAATGACAAGGCATTCATCGACTTCGACGGACAGACGTGGTTTTCGACAGGCGACCTCGTCTCCGTGGACGACGACGGAGCTCTCTCCTTCGTCGGACGAGTCGATGATGTGATCAAGGTTTCCGGCGAAAATGTCAGTCTCACGGAAGTCGAAGCCTCTCTTGCTGAAGCGCCGGGAGTTCTCGAGGTCGCGGTGATCGCCGCGCCCGACGAGGTCCGCGATACTGTGCCCGTGGCCTTTGTCGTCGCCGAGGATGATGCGAATCGTCCGACGATCGATGCTCTGAAGATTTTCGCCTCTGAGAATCTTCCCAAAGCAGCTCGACCTCAGAAATGGGAGATCGTTGAGTCTCTGCCGAAGACCAGCGTCGGCAAAATCCGCAGATTTCAGCTCGACGCGACCACAACCGAAGCGTCGGCGAACTCTTAAGCTCGGTCAGCTCCCAACCGTCTGCGGAGCAGGCGAGCACCCGCCCTCCGAGCGACTTCTCCAGTGCGGCGATGCGACGCGAAACCGTCGTGTGCGTCAGCCCCAGGTTGTGGGCGGCCGTCGTGAACTTCGCGGTGCGGGAGACGGCGAGCAGCACGAGGAGGTCATTGGGCGTGGTGTCCATGCCTGCCATAGTAGGTGTGCTCGCAGTGGAGCAGAGTCGCACAGGCCTCAGCGAACCATCTGCGGCGGTCTGCGCGTCCACCTCACCAGCACGACGATTCCGCAGATGATGAACACTATCCCCGAGGTGACCACGCCGATCGCGATGACACCGATGTCGGCGTCCACGTCGATCTCTTCGGCGGGCTGGACCGGAGCTTCTCCCGCGGGGTCGATAAGCACCGTGATCGTGTCACCTTCTGAGAAACCGTCAAAGCCTTGTTTCCCGCGGTAGATCATCCGCTCATCGACCGGAGTGCCGTCGGTGCGTTCGAGTGTGTATTCGTGTGTGTAGACCTGATGCGAACCCGTGCTGTCGCGCTCGGTCTTCTGCTCGAGGTGATCCTCGAGCACGACCACCTCGGTGGGCTCACCGACCTTGGTCAGCGCCATGTCCTCACCGAGCATGACCACCCCGAGCAGCGCGAATGCGACGAACGGGGTCGTGTAGATGTAGGCCCAGAAGTTCCCCATGATGGCGCGCATTCCGCCGACGATCCCGATGAGAACGAAGACGCCGATGACGAACGTGATGAGCTGGACCGACGGGAAGAAGTACGCGAGGGCGAAGAGTCCGCCGAGGCAGACGACGAAGACGGCGCCGACGATGATGATGGTCAGCGGGTTCCGGCTGCCCCGACTCACCTTTCCTCTCGTCCGACCTGCACTCATCACTGCGGCATGTTGACGAAGCGGGACTTCGCACCCTGGAACGCCACGGGGATGTCCATTGTCGGACCGGCACGGTGCTTGGCGACGATGATGTCGGCCTCACCGGCGCGTTCGTGTTCCTTGTCGTACATGTCCTCACGGTGGATGAGGAGGACCATGTCGGCATCCTGCTCGATCGAACCGGACTCACGCAGATCCGAGATCATCGGCCGTTTGTCGGTGCGCTGCTCGCTGCCACGGTTGAGCTGGGACAACGCGATGACGGGGACCTCGAGCTCCTTGGCCAGCAGCTTGAGCGAACGAGAGAACTCCGAGACCTCCTGCTGACGCGATTCCACGCGTTTGCCCGAGGACATCAGCTGCAGGTAGTCGACACAGACCATCTGCAGATCGTGCTGCTGCTTGAGACGGCGGCACTTCGCACGGATCTCGGTGAGCGCCATGTTCGGCGAATCGTCGACGAACAGCGGAGCACCGTTGATCCGAGCCTCGGTCGCAGCCAGGGTGGTCCAGTCGTGCGGGCTGAGTTCGCCGCGGCGCAGGTTCTGCAGCGGGATCTCCGACTCAGCCGAGAGCAGACGCATGACGAGTTCGTTCTTGCCCATCTCGAGTGAGAAGAACACGGCGGCCGCATCGTTGTGGATCGCCGCCGACCGGATGAAGTCCAGTGCCAGCGTCGACTTGCCGACACCCGGTCGGGCGGCGATGACGATCATCGTCCCCGGGTGCAGACCGTTCGTGAGGTTGTCGAACTCGGTGAAGCCGGTGGGCACACCCGCGGTCTGACCGTCGGTGTTGCCGTTGCGTTCGATCTCCTGCGCCACCTCGCCGAGGATGTCGGAGAGGATGACGTAGTCCTCGGTCGTATGGCGTTCGGTGACCTTGTAGATCTCCGCCTGCGCGGAGTTCACGACATCGTCGGTGTCGCCTTCGGCGTCGTAGCCCATCTGCACGATGCGGGTGCCGGCTTCGACGAGGCGGCGCAGCACGGCCTGCTCGCTGACGATCGCGGCATAGTAGCCGGCGTTGGCCGCGGTGGGGACGGAGGAGATGAGGGTGTGGAGGTAGGCGGCACCGCCGACGCGGGCGAGGTCGCCGGTCTTCGTCAGATAGTTCGCGACCGTCACCGAGTCGGCGGGTTCACCGCGGGAGTAGAGGTCGAGCACGGCTTCGTAGATGGTTTCGTGAGCGGGCTTGTAGAAGTCATCGCCCTTCATCGTCTCGACGCAGTCGGCGATGGCGTCCTTCGACAGCAGCATCGCACCGAGCACGCTCTGCTCGGCCTCGACGTCCTGCGGAGGGGTCCTCAGACCGTCATACCCCTGGTCGTTGCTCACTCGTTTTCCTCTTCCTCACAGCGTTGCAGACGCCCACCCGCAGGTGGTGCGCTCCAACTGTACCCGGAGACCGGGCGAGGGTCCCATCGACCCGTCACCGACCATCGTAGGGCGCGGCACTGACACGGATGTGCCCGTGGATTCCGACGGACACCATCACCGAGGAGGCCCATCCCGACCGGGTGAGCCGCCTCGGTGATGGGGTGGGGTCCTCAGTCCCGCGCCCGGCCGGCGGTGGCCACGGAGCGCAGGATCGGCTTTGTCAGCTGCAGCCCGCCGCGGATGATCCCGATGCCCACCGCCACGGTGAGGAGGATCGTGAGGAACGTGACCGGTTTGAACACGAGTGCCGCTCCGGCCAGGGGGAACACGAGCAGCAGCCCGAGCCCGCCGGCGACGAGCGAGACCCAGATCGCCGGGGACATGACGGCCCGCACCAGTGCCCGATGCATGAGCGTCGGATCGGCTCCGGCGGCATAGAGGTCTTGGAAGGTGTCGGCCCGATCGTAGATGTCGGCGACCTGGTTGATCACCGCAGAGACCGCGATGAGCACGATCGCGATGCCCATGACGAGCAGCACCCCGGTGAACATGTCGTGGAAGAGATGGATCTCGGCCTCGCCCACTCCCATCTCGGAGTCCTCCGCGGAATCGATGCCGAGCTGGGACAGGGCGACACCGGAACCGCAGACGGCGGCGATGAAGGCCGCCATCGCCAGGCCGGAGACCCGCCGCCAGAACCGCTTCGGTTCATCGGAGACCAGCCGGGCAGCGATGAGACGATCAGGAGTGGCCGCGCGCCGACCGCTGAGATGGGCGAACCAGCGGATGAGCAGACCGCCGACGAGGTCGACGACGACGAGTCCGAGCGCCAGGAAGCCGATGGTCAGGCCGAGGATGAAACCGACGCCGAGGCCGGCCTTCGTGAGTGCGAAGACGATGGGCAGGGCGATGACGGCGGCGACCGCGACGATGATGCGGCCGAGGGGGAACTTTCGCTCCAGGCTCTTCGTCCGCACTCCCAGAGGCGACACCGCGACCTTCCGCAGACCGAGCAGCGCCGAACCTGCACAGACGAGGACGAGGAAGACGACCACGACGAGGATGAGCCAGACCGGCATGAGCATGTTCCCGTAGCCGATGGGCTCGCCCATGAAGTGGATGAGGCTGACTGGCAGCGCCAGGCCCAGGTAGCCGACCACGCCGAGGACGATTCCGGCCAGTGCCGGCATGAGCGGTTCGGCCACTGCCAGTGCCGTGATCTGTGACTGCTTGGCGCCGAGGAGGGACATCGTCGACAGCCGTTCGTCCTGTCGGCGCGCCGACAGCGTCGCCGAGGCCGAGGCCAGGGTGGCGGCGGGGATGACGAGGAGGACGGCGGCCAGTGCGGCCAGGGTCTTGTACATGACGTCCATGCCCGCCTCGGCGGGGTCGGTGCTCGGCGGGATCTGGAAGAACATCCAGGCGCCGGCGGCCACCGTGAGGAACAGTGTGGCGCAGGCGAAGAACGCGCCGGCGACGAGGACGGAGCTCGCCGAGGTCAGCGACCGTCGCCCGAGGACGAGGGGAATGGTGCGGATAGTGGTGGACATGAGTGTTCCTTTCAGGCCGGAACCGCGGTGACGCGGCGGACGAGAGGACGGGTGAACTGCAGGCCGAGCCACACCATCGCCACCCCGGCGACGAGGACGATGGCGACGGTCCCGATGGTGAGCGGATCGCCGAGGTCGCCGACCGAAGCCATGAGAGCGGCGAGTCCTCCTCCGAGAAGCAGGGAGACCACGGTGACGAGCAGGATCGGTGACATCACGGCCCGGACGGTGACGCGGTGCATCATCGTCTGCGGCATTCCGGCGGCGTGGAGTTCGCGGTAGGTGTCCGCCCGGTCGAGGATGTCCGCTGCCTGATTGATCGTGGCGGAGACGATGACGAGGATGAAGGCGATGGCCAGGGTGAGGATGAGTCCGGTGAAGATATCGTCGGCGAGGTATTGGTAGGGACCCATGATGGCCCGCTCTTCTGCGCTGAGGTCGCCCTGACTGCTGCGCATCATCGCCGTTCCCGTTCCGCCGACGACGGCGATGAAGGTGATCATCGCCAGCCCCGCGACCCTGCGCCAGTACTGCCCGGGAGCATCGGCGACCATTCCGGCGGCGATCACCGAGGCGGGCCCGCGGGCGGTCTTGCCCGCGATTCCAGCGTGGATGCGGATGCACAGAACCCCGAGGACGCTGATGAGCAGGAGGGCGAGGCCGGTCGTGGCGATGCTCGAGACGATGGTGGCCGTGATCGACAGTTCCATCATGGTTGACACGTAGGCGGCGATCGCCACGACGAGGATGAGCAGGATCGCCGTGATCACGCGGATCAGGGGGAACTTCCGCTCCAGCGCACGGGTGCGCACACCCAGCGGAGAGACGGTGATCCTGCGCAGACCCAGCAGTGAGGCGAGCAGGCAGATGAGGACGAGTCCGGCCACGACGGCTGCGAGCAGCCAGGCCGGCATGAGGAGGGCCGAATATCCCAGCGGCACACCGGTGAAGGTGATGAAGCTGAGCGGCCAGGCGACCAGCAGGTAGCCTCCGATTCCGGCCACGATGCCGATCGCGGCCGGGATGACGGGTTCGGCGACGGCGATGAGGCGGATCGTGCCTCTGCCGGCGCCGAGCAGGGACAGGGTGGAGAGTCGTTCGTCCTGCCGGCGGGCGCTCAGTTTCGCCGAGGCGACTCCGAGGCTGACGGCGGGAACGACGAGGAACACGGTGGCGAAGATCGCGAGCAGTTGGTAGAGGTCGGCGATCTCGGAGTATCCGGCGACTTCAGGACGGTCGGTGAATGCCCAGGCGCCGCCGGCGACGGTGAGGAAGATCGTCGAGCACGCGAAGAACGCGATGCCCACGAGCCTCGCTGTCGTCGAGGTCAAGGTCTGTCGGGAGAGAAGGATGGGAAGGACGTTCATCAGTGCGCAACATCCTGCATCGCGGAGTCGGCGACGATGCGACCGTCGGCGAGCCGGACGACTCGCGAGCAGCGGGCGGCGACGTTCTCGTCGTGGGTGACGACGACGAGGGTGGAGCCGCGGCCGGTCGTGGAGCCGAGCAGTTCGGTGAGCACCTCGGTCGACGTCTGGGAATCCAGGGCCCCGGTCGGTTCGTCGGCGAAGGTGACGACGGGCTGGGTGACCTGGGAGCGGGCGATGGCCACTCGCTGGGCCTGGCCGCCGGAGAGCTGGCCGATCCGTTTGTTCAGATGTTCGGCCAGTCCGAGGCGGTCGAGCCATGCGTGGGCATGCCGGGTGGCATCGGCCCGATTCATCCCTGCGAGCATGGCGGCGAGCGCGACGTTGTCGACGGCGGTGAGTTCGGGCAGAAGCAGTCCCTGTTGGAAGACGAAGCCGAAGACTTCGCGGCGCAGGGCGGTACGGCCGGATTCTTTGAGTGCGGTGATGTCCGCGGCGGCGCTGCGGTCGGTGGCCGAGAGGGCGATGCGGCCGCCGTCAGGGCGGATGATGCCGGCCAGGCAGTGCAGGAGGGTGGTCTTGCCCGAACCGGAGGGCCCCATGATCGCCAGGGATTCGCCGAGGCCGATCGTGAGGTCGACGCCGGCGAGCGCGTACGTCTGGTTGAAGTGCTTCGTGACGTTCCCGGCGTTGATGATGGCGGGGTTCTGGTGAGCGGTGTGCTGTGCAGCATTCGGTGAAGAAGTCATGTCCCCATGTTTTCTCACCGTGTCTGCGCAGGCCATGAAGTCAGCCCACGAGTAGGGGAAGGAAAACCCAACCTCTGTTGGTGGAAAGCCGATGTCGGGGCTCTGAGCTTGATAGTCTCCAGGCACCACGCCATCGACATGGGTGGTCCGCGCTGGCTGACCGTGGTCTCACCCGACGATCCCGACGGAGTGACGTTCACGCAGGCTCCCACGACGATGGGGCCGATCACCACGGCAGTGCTCGACGACACGGTCGGCAACCTCATTCAGCTCATCCACCAAGACGGGTGGCCGACGGATCTGCCTGCAGCAGTTCGTCACGGATATCGACCTTGAGAACCTTCCCGACCTTGGACCGCGGCAGATCCGACCAGGCCTCGATGCGCTTCGGGGCCTTCACACTGCCGATGCGATCCTTGACGTGGGCGCGCAGCTCCTCCATCGTCACCTCACCGCCTCGGCGCAGCTGGACGACAGCGGTGACTTTCTCACCCCAGTGGTCGTCGGGAAGACCGATGACGGCACAATCCTGCACATCCGGGTGCGAGAGCAGCGCTTGCTCAACCTCTGTGGAGTAGACGTTGAACCCTCCGGTGATGATCATGTCTTTGGCACGGTCGACGACAAAGAGGTAGTCATCCTCGTCGAGGTAGCCGATGTCACCGGTGTGGTGCCATCCGAAGCGCGTGGCCTCCTCGGTGGCTTCGGGATTCTTATAGTAGCCGTCCATGACGAGTGAGCCGCGGACGACGATCTCGCCTCGCTCACCGCGGGGAAGGATCGAGCCGTCGGCATCCATGATCGCCACGGTGCACAGTGGCGAGGGCCTTCCTGCGGAACGCAGGCGGTCCGTGGCCACCGACCCGTCGGGGAAGAAGTGGTCCCGCGGCTCCATGGTGGAGACCATCATCGGGGCCTCCGTCTGGCCGAACAGCTGTGCCATGACCGGGCCGATTCGCTCGAGCGCCTCCTCAAGACGCACGGGAGACATCGGAGCTGCTCCGTACCACAGGCATTCCAATGAACTCAGATCGGTCGAATCGAGGCCCGCGTCGGCGAGAATCATGTAGACGATCGTCGGTGGAAGGAACGAATGGGTGACCCTATGTGTCTCCACATTGGATAGGAACTGACCGACGTCCGCGCTGCGCATGATGACGATCTCGCCGCCGAGCGCCAGGATCGGGAAGCACAGCACGCCCGCGGCGTGTGTCAGAGGAGCCATGGCCAGGTACACCGGAGTCCGGGTGAACGGGTAGGACATCAGAGTGATGGCCGTCATGGTCTCGAGGTTGTGATTGGTGAGCATGACGCCCTTGGGCTTGCCGGTCGTGCCTCCGGTTCCGACGACCATCGCGAGGTCATCCACCGGGACCCCGCCGGGATCCCGTCCGTCACCACCGTCGAGGAATTCGTCCCAACCCAGCGCGTCATCGTGTTGCTGGTCGAGACACACCCATGTGTGAACGAGAGGGAGGTCGGCTCTGATCTTCTCGACGAGCTGCGCATAAGCACCGGCGAAGAAGACCACCGTACAGTCGGAGAGCTCGAGCAGTTCGCGATTCTCCTCCGCTTCGTTGCGCGGATTGATCGGGCACCAGACCGCCCCGAGGCGGCTTATCCCGAAGACGCAGGTGAAGGCGAAGGGATCATTGCTCGATATGATGGCCACCTTGTCACCGGGGCCGACGCCTCTGGCGGCAAGTCCAGCGGCGATTCGCACCGACAATGTCTGCACCTGCCCGTAGTTCAGCGTCTCACCGTCGGTCGTCAGGCACGCAGCATCGACATCGATGGACGCACCTTTGTCCAAATAGTTGGAGAGCCTCATTTCCCATGTCCTTCCATAGTCTGTGCGGGGCCACGAATGCGCCGCAGATGCCACTGCACGCAGTCCGTGGCCCCGCAGGGGTATTCGGTATCGGATCAGGCCTGAACGGAGAGCACCGGAGGCGCCACCAGCCCGAACTCGCGCAGAACCCCGAGGAGCTCACGATGGCCGAAGGCCTGGCACCCGGAGGCGAAGCCCACCTTGAGAGGTGCTTTCTGAACGAGGTAGTAGGCCGCGAAGGCCTGCAGCAGGCCGGTCTGCTGATAGTTGCTGTTGCCGTGGATCACGCAGTGAGCGCGGCCGAGCGGTCCGCTGGCATGCACGGAATCCAATGACTTGTTGACTCGTGGATTCTCTCGCGGCGGCATCACGCTCATCACTTCTGCGGCACGTTCGGTGAGCACTCGGTCGCGCTCACTCTCGCTCATGTCCTTGGTCTCTTCCAAGGCATTGGCGACGATCACCGGAACTCCGCGCATGAGAGGAGTGTTGAAGACACCGCCTTGGGCCTTCACATTGGCGACCCGAGGGTCGTTCCTGAACCACACCGGGTGGCTGGTTCCACCCCAGGGAAGTGATTGAGCAAGCTCATGCTGCCCGGGGACGACCAAGGGCACGAGACCTTCATTGGGATCGAACTCGGCGTACTTGTTCCGCTCGAGATAGTAGGCTTTCGACGTCGCGGCGTTGACGAGAATCGTCTGCGTCGACGCGATCGTCGGGCTGCCTCCCCAGAAGACGGCAATGTCCAAAGTATCGAGCCCCGGCTGTTCCAAACAGAGATTGGCGGCGACTTCGCCGATCGTATACATCTGCGCAAGTCCTGGTGAGAGCAGAAGGCTCTTCTCGGCATAGGCCTCGCCGAACTGTTCTTCACATGTGATGAGCCAATCCTGTTCCCCGCTGGTATCCAGGTAATGCGCTCCTCCGGCGAGAGCCGCCTCAACGACGGTCGGACCGTACTTGCTGAACGGACCGACCGTATTGAGCACGACCTTCGCCCCGGAGAACAGCTCGGTGAGGGCCTCAACCGTGGTATCGACGGTGCGGATCTCATAGTCCGCGGTCTCGATGCCGGGCACGTTGCGGTCCATTGACTCGCGGAGCCTCTCCTCGCTCCTGCCGGCGGCGATGAAGGGAACGTCGTACTGTCTCAGATATTCGCAGATGATTCGGCCGGTGTAGCCGCTGGCGCCGTAGACGACGACGGGTTTGTTGGATTCGGACATCAGTGTCTCCTTTGTCTTCTGTCTTCGTGGTAATGCTGGGTCGCCGACAATGCAGCAATCAGAGGCATTGTCGGAGGTCACCGGTGGGGCTCACATGCCCATGCCGCCGTCGACCTGCAGGGCTGCGCCGTTGACGAACCGTGATTCATCGGAGGCGAGGAACAGCAGTGCGTCGGTGATGTCCTGCTCCTCGGCCAAGCGACCCGACGGAGTCAATTCGACGACGGCCTGGACAGCTGCCTCCGGGCTCTCGAAGAGGTCGAGCTCCGAGACGTCATTGGCCAGACCGGCGCCCATCTCGTTGGGAACGAGACCGGGGAAGAGGCAGTTGACCCGAACCCCGTAGCCGAGCTTCCCGCTCTCCATCGCTGCGACTCGTGTGAGCCGGTCGATCGCCGATTTCGTCGCTGAGTACACGGAGATTCCGGGGAATGCGATCGTGGCTGCCACCGAGGCGACGTTGATGATCGTTCCGCCGCCTTCGGCAGGTCCTCCTGGCCGCATCGCGCGCAATCCGTGCTTGAGGCCGAGGACCGTACCGAGGACATTGACGTCGAGCATCGTCTTCGCCTCGGCCGGGTCGATATCGGCGATCAGGCTGGTGATCTCGACTCCGGCGTTGTTGATGATGATGTCCAACCCGCCCAGTGCGCCGACGGTCGAATCGACCGCTGCCTGCCAGGACGCGTCGTCGGTGACGTCGTGCTTGACGAAGTGATGACCTTCGCCGAGGTCGGCAGCCACCTCGGCGCCGCGTTCTTGCAGGTCAGCGATGGCGACCTTCGCTCCCGAGGCGGACAGTGCACGAGCGTAGGACTCTCCGAGTCCCTGCGCTCCACCTGTCACCAAAGCTCGACGTCCGGTCAGATCATAAGCAGTCATTGCGGCTCCTTCGCCGTTGTTTCCGAGTTGGGTGTTCAGCGTCACATTCATTCTTGACGACTGTCAAGACCATCTGTCCAAAACAATTGCCCAGACCAGCCGAAGAAGCTAACATCGAGATGTGGCCACTACCGAATCTCAGCAGAAGCCCGCCCGCAGCAGACGGGGCACGGGCAGCTATGACGAGCGCCGGATCAGGCTCGCGGAATCCGCGCTGCAGACGCTCGGTGAGCTCGGCTATGCCCGAACGAGCCTGCGCGAGATCGCTGCCAATTCGGAGTTCAGCCACGGAGTCATCCACTACTACTTCCGCGACAAGACCGAACTCATCGTCTTCTGCGTCAAGCACTACAAAACCCAGTGCATGCACCGCTACGACTCGGTCGTCGAGGAAGCGAGGAGCGCCGACGGCCTCCTCACGGGCTTCGCCGACAAGCTCGTACAGACACTGACGGAAGAGTCGTCGATGCATCGCCTCTGGTACGACCTGCGGTCGCAGAGCATGTTCCAGGAGGAGCTGCGCGAGGACGTCTACGACATCGACCGTGGCCTCGAGGACATGATCTGGCGCGTGGTGAGCCGATTCTCCGACCTCGCGGGGAATCAGCCGCTGGTCGGATCGCGTGCGGCCTACACGATGTTCGACGGCATCTTCGAAAGCGCGCTGCGCGATCACATCGCCGGTCGCGCGGGAGCGGTGGAATGGATCTGTGAGCAGATCGCCACTCTCATCCCGGCACTGTGCTCACAGAGCGCGGAGTCTGAGTCCGCCTGATCTCACAGTCTCGACTCTCACTCGTCGTGAACGAAAGCGCAGCCGACCTCTTCGGCAGCGCGCAGCAGTCTCTTATCGCGTGTCCACAGACGAGCACCGTCGATCACCAACACGGAACCGAGAAGGTGGACGTCGGCCGCGCTCAGCCCTCGACCCCATAGCGACCGCATCGCGATGAAGCTCATGAGCTCATCGTGAGCCAGAACGGGAAACCTGAACAGCGATTCGAGGTCGTTGAGAAAGTCGTTGCGAGACTTCAGCGTACCGAGACCCAATTCTTCGACGACCGCGGAGTGGCATCCGACCTCATCGACCTCCAGCAGACGCTGGAGCAGAGGATCGGGTCGATGAAGATGGTCGATCCACACCGAGGTGTCGACAAGGATCATGCGACTTCGTTACGCCGTCGGAGTGCCGCGGAACTCTCCGGATCAGAACCTCCAAGAGCCGCAAGGCGTCGCGCACTCTCCACCCTGACAAGTGTCTTGAGAGCCTCGCGGATCAGGGCCGAGCGCTCAGTGATTCCGCTGATCTCCGCGGCTTTGTCCATGAGCTCATCATCGATGGTGACTGTGGTTCGCATCGCGCCCCCTCCTACAGTGCCATCAGCAATCCGAATGGCATCTGACCGTGAGCATCAATTCTAGCATCAGCAGATGATGATTGCGATGTTCGATTGATGAATCGAGGGCTCCCGTCGAAGAACTCATCCGGCACCATGACGACCATGGCCTGTACTCACCCCGGCAGGAGCACGATGACGGTGTGGAGGAGGAGGCCCACGAGGGCGCCGATGACGGTGCCGTTGATGCGGATGTATTGGAGGTCGCGGCCGACGTAGAGTTCGATGCGCTCAGCGGCTTCCTTCGCATCCCAGCGTTCGATGGTGTCGGAGATGACGCTGGCGATCTCGGGACCGAAGCTCTCGGCGAGGTCGCCGGCCGTGGTCGCGATCCGATCGTCGATGCGACGGGAGAAGTCCGAATCCGACTGCAGGCGGTCGGCGAATTCACCGATGAGCTGCCAGATCCGGGCACGGACCTCGCCGCCTTCGTCGATGATGGCCTCGCGCAGCAGCTGTTTCAGCGAGGTCCAGATCTCGAGCACCGAGTCGACGACGCCGTCCTGGCTGAGCAGGTCGTTGATGATGGTTTCGGCGCGCTCCGACAGCGACGAATCGGATTCGAGATCGTCGGAGAGATCGACGAGCCAGGCATCGAGGGCCTGACGAGCTTTGTGGTATTCGTTGTCGCGGACATCGGCGACCCAGCCGAGGACTTCGCGCTGCAGACGGTTCGCCAGCTGTTCGTTGACGAAGTCCGGCACCCAGGACGGTGCCCGATTGTGCACGATCTCGTCGATGACCTGGGGATTGTCCTGCAGCCACGCGTACGCCTCGGTGACGATGAGGTCGACGAGCCTATGGTGAGCTCCGTCGAGGACGATCTGGCGCAGCAGCTGCGCCAACACCGGGGTCTTCCGAGTCGCGACGAGCCGGGGAATGATGACGTTCCTGGTCAGAGCCTTGATGGAATCATCGTCGATGCGGGCGAGCACATACTCGAGCCCTCCCGCGGCACGGTCGACGACGATGTCCCGGTTGCCGGGTTTGGCCAGCCATCGGCCGGCACGGTGGGACACCTCGGCGGATCGGATCTTCGTCGACACCGCCTCGGCGTGGAGGAAGTTCGCGGCGACGAACGCCGACAGGCTCGCTCCGAGGGTGTCCTTCTTGCGGGGAATGATCGCTGTGTGCGGGATCGGCAGCCCGAGTGGGTGGCGGAAGAGCGCGGTGACGGCGAACCAGTCTGCGATCGCGCCGATCATCGCCGCTTCCGAGGCACGGGAGACGAAGCCCCAGACGCCGGTGTTGTCGGTGAAGATGTGGGTGGAGAGGAAGATGAGCGTGGCGAGGATGAGCAGGGACAGCGCGAGAGTGCGCATCTTCTTCAGCCCGCGGGCGCGTTCCTGGTCCTCCGGCGTCAGCTCGGACGGTCCTCCGGCGTCGCCGCCGGAACCGAAGCGCGGCACGGATGGTGCATTCTCGATCGACATCGTTCCCCCTTGTCACTTGTCATCGACTTTAGCGAAACCACGCCGCTCGGCCCGCATCCGCGGGCGCTTTCTCAGCTGGGAATTCGGCGTACTATCCGGGAGGCGTGCTGTCCGAGCGCGAGATCAGCGAAGCCGCAATCAGGCATCCAACACCGCTGCCGTCACTCCCAACCACAAGCACCATCGGACACCGTTCGCGGCACAACACCCCGGTGCACCGGTTGGTTATGCCGCTGCATGTAGGAGATGAGCACACAAGCACTCCCCACCACGATCGATCCGAGGCCCGCCCCCATCCCTCGAGCTAGAGTAACCACTATGGCTCGCCCCCTGAATACCCGAGAACGCAGCATTGCACTCTTGATGATCCGCTCGGCCACGACATCTCCCGACGAAGCCGACTACGCGAAGTTCACTCCTGAACAGCGCGAAGGATGGGATCCACCGATGCCGATCACCACCGAACAGAGACGACTCTGGGAGAACAACCTCGGCGAGGTCCTGGTGACAAGCGAATGCGATTGCGGGACCTGCCCAAGCATCGGCATGCGTCCCCGCCTTCACGCCGACGATGAATCGCGCGATGACCAAGGAGGCGACGGAGACTGGTCCAATCGCATCGTCCTCACCGCCGGCACCGCTGGGGCGATGCTCCTTCTCTTCATCGATGACGACCGACCCAGCTATCTCGAACTGGCACCAATCGATGACGATCTGAGCTTTGCGGAGTTCCCCGATCCTGCGTCGGTCGAAATCTGATGAGGAATAGGAGCCAGACAATGTCCGGCGACCGGCGATAGGCTCGGTGGATGGAGTACTTCGAGAATCGTGAGCGAGCGGAATCCTTCGGCGAGGTGGCCACGGACTACGACACCTACCGACCGATTTATCCTGCCGCGCTCGTCTCGACCATGATCAACGCCGCCGAGGCGGGACCCGGTTCACGTGTTCCGCGCGTCCTCGATGTCGGTTCGGGCACGGGCATCCTCGCCGTTCAACTCAGAGATACCGGCGCCGAGGTCCTGGCGGTCGAACCCGACGAGGAGATGGCTGCCGTCGCCCGCTCCAAAGGTCTCGACGTCGAAATCTCTGGGTTCGAAGACTGGAATGCACGCGGCCGCACGTTCGACCTCGTGAGCTTCGGCCAGTCGTTCCACTGGGTCGACCCGTTGGTCGCTCTGCCGAAGATCAGGGGACTGCTCGAACCGGGCGGGAGTCTGGCCCTGGCCTGGAACGATATCGAACCGTGCGGAGAGTTGCGGGAGCGACTCGACGCCATCAGCTCGCGCTTCCATGGTGGGGGAGCCTCCGCGAGTCTCGGAACTGCGGCGAACCAAGAAACTGCGACGAATTCGGCAGCGACAACGCCGGACAATTTCGAACCCGTCGAGCACCCGGCCCTCGCCCAGCTGCGCGCCATGAACTTCACCCCACGGGAGTCCACTTTCACCGAAGACCTGCACTATTCGCGGCACGGCTGGCTGTCGATGGTGTTCACTCATTCGGCTCAGCTGACGATGGACCCGGTCAAGCGAGCAGTCATGCGCGAAGAGATGAACGCCGAAATCCCCACCGAGGGGCTCGCGGCTCGCAACGAGGCCCTGCTCATCCTCGCGCAGCCGTCCCACTGACGGGGCCGGTGAGCCCACGCAGCAACGCGCCCCGTAGAGTGAGAGGAGTCTGGTCATCGCTGTCCTGCACACGGGACCACGGACCGCTCCTACCTGGGAGACGCGGCCCCGCCGAGCCCCGGGACCACCCGGACCCTCACCTGCCCGCAGCGCACCGACCGGATCGACGCCATCAGCATCCGAGAGTCAGGAGCAGTCGTGCCAGCACAACCGGCCGAGGCCACCATCGCCGAGATCACCGATCTCATCACCTTCGACACGACAAGCCGGGACACGAACCTCCCGCTCATCGAGCACGTCGAGGCTCGCCTCCACGCCGCCGGCATCGATTTCCAGCGGATTCCGAACCCGGACGGCACGAAGGCGAACCTGCTCGCCACCATCCCCGCCGCCGACGGCACCACCACCGGCGGCATCGTCCTGTCCGGACACACCGACGTCGTCCCCGTCGACGGTCAGGACTGGTCGAGCAAGCCATTCACGCCCGAGATCCGCGACGGCAAGTACTTTGCCCGCGGCAGCGCGGACATGAAGTCCTTCGTCGGCGTCATCCTCTCCCGACTCGAAGCGCTCACCTCCGCGAAGCTGCGCGAACCCATCCACCTCGCGTTCTCCTATGACGAGGAGGTCGGATGCGTCGGCGCTGTCGACCTCGTCAAGGCCATCACCGACGCCGAACTCGCGCCCCGCGGCTGCTTCGTCGGTGAGCCCTCGAGCATGCGCGTCATCCGCGGCCACAAGTCGATCAGCGTCTTCCGCGTCGACTTCCACGGCGTCGCCGCGCACTCCTCGCTCACGACCGAAGGCGTCAATGCGATCGCCTACGCCTCCGAATTCGTCGCCTTCGTCCACGCCGTTGCCGCCGAATTCCGCACCGAAGGACCCTTCGACGAGGCCTACGTCGTGCCCTACACCTCGGTCACGGCGAACACCTTCAAGGGCGGAATCGCCGTGAATACGATCCCCGCCGAGGCGACCGTGCAGTTCGAGTTCCGCTCGCTCAGTTCCGTTGATCGCGAAGCCCTCATCACCCGTTTCCGCGACGAGGCCGAGCGCCTGGGCCGCGCCATGGCCGCCGAGAACGAGACCGCCGGGGTCAACTTCACGATCGAGTCCACCGCCCCCGGATGCGAGACTCCCGCCGATGCCGAGATCGTCTCCCTCGCCGCAGGCTGGGGCGGCATCGCCACCGATGACAAGGTCACCTACGGCACCGAAGCGGGACTGTTCTCCGAGGCCGGCATCCCGACCGTCGTCTGCGGCCCCGGCGATATCGCCCAAGCCCACGCGCCCGACGAATTCATCGAACTCGAGCAGATCGCCGCCTGCGAAACCTTCATCGACGCGCTCATCACCGACCTCAGCCAGGGCTGAGCCAGAACGAGCCCCGAGTGCCGGGCCGATCCTGCCTGTGCGGTTCCCCCGGAGCGGTCTTCGTGTTTGGATGGAAGAAGTTCATCCATCGCAGGCCGGTCCAGCACAGGCAGGGAGGCATCATGGCACACGGTTTCTCGGTCGGGGACCACGTCGGATGGAATTCCGAGGCCGGGCAGGTCTCGGGCACCATCACGAAAGTCCACACCGCCGACTTCGACTACAAGGGTCACCGCCGCCGCGCCTCGCCCGAGGAGCCTCAGTACGAGATCAAGAGCGACAAGACCGATCACATCGCCGCCCACAAAGGCAGCGCACTGCATCTCCTCGACGAATGACGGACTCCTCTCCGACACCGATGTCGTCCACCCGGAACGACTCCGCAGAGACCTTTGAGCTGCCGCCGTTCCTCACGGTCGGACACTCGAATCGCTCACTGAACGAGTTCATCGAACTGCTCACCGACACCGGCACCGAGGTGGTCGTCGACGTCCGCCGACTGCCCGGTTCGAACAGACACCCCCAGTTCAACGCCGACACCCTGACCACCGAACTCGCCGAGAGCGGGATCGAGCTGCGTCGCCTCGACGGGCTGACCGGACGCCGACCGGTCAGCCGCACCGTTCCGTTCGAGACAAATGCCTGGTGGCAGAACCGCAGCTTCCACAACTATGCCGACCACGCGCTGTCCGAGGACTTCCGTACGGATCTGGCCACCCTCATCACCTGGGGTGAGGGCGAGCGCTGTGCGCTCATGTGCGCGGAAGCCGTATGGTGGCGCTGCCACCGCCGGATCATCGCCGATCACCTGCTCGCACGTGATCTGAAGGTCTCGCACATCCTCGGCGAGGGCCATATCGTTCCAGCGAAGCTCAGTGACGGTGCGGAGGTCGGCTCGGACGGAACGCTCACCTACCCCGCGAACTCCTGACACGGACACCTGACCTCGACCCCGGGACGTACCGGACAATCGAGTCACGCCCGTGACCTTGCGCACCCTGCGATCGGATGTACACTTATTTTCGCCTGCCTTAGGTAAGGCTAAATTCGGACATATCCATTTCTCCACCGGATCCCCCTTGTCTCCGGTGAGGCACCGAGGCGACCGCTGTGCTGCCACCTCGGCGGACAGACAGAAGAAGGTCGCATGTTCCTTGCGAATCTCCTCATCGCGCTGCGGGAGGGGCTCGAGGCCACCCTGGTCATCGGGATCCTCGTCGGCTATCTGGTCAAGACCGATCGCCGCGATGTGCTGCCGAAGCTCTGGCTCGGTGTGGGTGTGGCCGCGCTCATCCCACTCTCGATCGGTGCTGTGCTGACCTGGGGCCCGAAGACGCTGACGTTCCAGGCGCAGGAGATCATCGGAGGCTCCCTGTCGATCGTCACCGTCGTCCTCGTGACCGGGATGATCTTCTGGATGGGCAAGCACTCCCGCCAGCTCAAGGGCGAACTCGAATCGTCGATGGCCGCATCGCTGACCAGACGCTCTTCCGGCTGGGGCATCGTCGGACTGGCCGTCCTGGCAGTCGGTCGTGAAGGAGCCGAGACGGCGCTGTTCATCTGGGCGACGGTGCGCTCCTCGGTCGAGAACAGCGTGCTCGCCACGACCGCGGGCGTCATCGCCGGACTCGTCCTCGCGGTCGTCCTCGGCTGGATCATCTACCGCGGGTCCAGGCGCATCAACATGAAGCTGTTCTTCTCCGTCACCGGCTACTTCCTCATCCTCGTCGCCGCCGGCATCTTCGCCTACGGCATCGGGGATCTGCAGGAGGCGGGCGTCCTGCCGGGGATCATGACCCACTCCTGGGACTTCAGCTCATCCCTGCCCGGCCCAGGCTCACCGATCTACTGGCTCTACGTCCTCGGCCAGGCGATCTTCCAGGTCAACGTCCAACCGACGGTGCTGCAGACGATCGGCTGGGTCGTCTACACCGTGCCGGTCATCATCCTCTTCGCCCGCCAGGTGCACGGCCGCACACGCGCGACATCGAACGGTTCGACGACTCCCGCAACTCCGCCCAACGCAAACAACGGATCCCACGCCGAGGCGGCCCCCACCTCGGCGACGGCCCGACCCGATACCCCGGCCCCCACGGTCGATCCCTGATCCACCCCGTCCCGTCCCTCCGTCCCAACTCATCGCTCCATCCCGACTCATCACAAGGATTCCTATGAAACGACACAGTGCTCTCATCGCCCTGCCGACCGCCACGCTGCTGGCACTGTCGCTGGCGGCGTGCACCGACAACCCGCAGAACAAGAAGTCCGACGACGCCGACGGCAACGGCGACATCACCGTGACGATCTCCGATGACTCCTGCGAGGTCTCACCGGCGGAGTTCCCCTCGGGCAAGGTCACCTTCACCGTGACGAACAACGGCACCAAGCCGAACGAGTTCGAGATCCTCGCCGAGAACAAGCTGCAGATCGAATCCGAACGCGAGAACATCGGCCCCGGCACGACCGCCACCCTGACCACGGCGCTCGACGAGGGCACGTACTACACGGCCTGCAAGCCGAACATGGTCGGCGACTTCGTCGGGCTGGCGGAACTGGCCGTGACCAAGGGCGAGAAGGTCGAGGTCTCGAAGGACGTGCAGGCCGAAGAGGACAAGGCCATCACGAACTACACCGGCTACGTCAAGGACCAGGTCGGCCAGCTCGTCGACGCCACGCAGGAGTTCACCGACGCCTACACCTCCGGCGACACTGAGAAAGCCAAGGCCCAGTTCCCGCTGGCCCGCCAGCACTACGAACGCATCGAGCCGACCGCGGAGTCCTTCGGCATCAAGGAAGCCGGCGACCTCGACGGGGCACTCGACGCCCGCGTCCAGGACCTCTCGGCCGATGCGGACAAGAAGCCCAACGATCCGGACGTGCTCGCCGACTGGACCGGCTGGCACCGCATCGAGGCCGACCTGTTCGCAGATAAGTCCGAAGGCTTCGCCTTCGACTCCGACGACGACCGGAAGAAGGTCGCCGACCAGCTCAACACGGACACGAAGAAGCTCTACGACCTCGTCTACGGCAAGGTCGACGGAGCGAACGGAAAGTTCAAGCTCGAACTCTCCGACGTCGCCACCGGGGCCTCCGACCTCATGGAGGAGGTCGCCCTGTCGAAGATCGGCGGTGAGGAGGAGACGTTCTCCCACACCGACCTCTATGACTTCAAGGCCAATGTTGAAGGCGCCGAGGTGGCCTACGGCAACGTCGAGAAGCTCGTCGAGGACCAGGACCCCGACCTGGCGAAGCGCATCACGCACAACTTCGACAAGGTCAACACGCTGCTGAAGAAGCAGCAGGACGGCAAGGACGACGACGGCAACGCCCTCTACCAGGACTATGCGAAGGTCGCGACCGTGCAGAAGGACGCCGGTGAGGCTCCGAAGGACACGGACTACACGAAGACCCAGCAGGAGTTCTCCGATGCTGTGAACGCACTGAGCGAGCCCCTGTCCAAGGTCGCCAGGACGGTGCTGCACTGACCCCGCAGAACGACGCCAAGGAACCGGCCGGATCGGACGAACAGTCCTCCGGCCGGTTCCGCGGCATCGACCGCAGACGGCTCTTCGCCCTCGGCGGGGCAGCAGGGGCACTGGGCATCGCCGGCGTCGGCGGAGGTGCCGTCGGCTACGGGATCCGCGGCGCGAAAGCGGACAAACGGTCGGCCACCGAACTGCGCTACCCGTTTCGGGGCGAGATCCAGCAGGGGATCCTCACCCCTGCCCAGGACAACATGTACACGGCGGCGTTCGACGTCACCGACGAGGATCTCGACTCGCTGAGATTCCTCCTCGAGGACTGGACTGTCGCGGCCGAGCAGATGACCGCGGGCGAACTCGTCGGGGGTGCCCCGAGCGCCAACCGCGAGTTCCCACCCGCAGACTCCGGTGAGGCATGGGGCTATCCGGCCAGCGGACTGACCATCACCTTCGGCTTCGGCCGTTCCCTGTTCGTCGACGACAAGGGCCGAGACCGGTTCGGACTGGCCGAGAAGATGCCGGCAGTACTCCGCGACGGAGTGCCGAAGTTCGCCAATGAGGCACTGCGCACGGATGCATCGGACGGTGACCTCCTCGTCCAGGCCTGCGCGAACGATCCGCAGGTCGCCGTCCATGCCATCCGCAATCTCACCCGCATCGCCTTCGGCACCGCGAAACTCCGGTGGGGGCAGATCGGCTACGGGCGCACCTCGTCGACGTCGACTGCGCAGGAGACGCCGCGCAACCTCTTCGGGTTCAAGGACGGGACGAACAACATCAAGTCCGAGGACGGGGACAAGGAGCTGGACAAGCACCTGTGGGTCCAGTCCGGCGACGATGACGCCTCGGATGCGTGGATGACCGGCGGAACCTACTTCATGGCTCGGAAGATCCACATGTACTTAGAGATCTGGGACCGTGTCTCCCTGGCCGAGCAGGAAGACATCATCGGTCGCGACAAACGCTACGGAGCCCCACAGTCCGTGGCCTCACCGGATGCGGACGCGGAGTTCACCCCGCTGGACTTCGCAGCGAAGAACGGACAGGGTGATCGTGCCATCGACGCTCGCGCACACGTTGCGATCGTCGCTCCCGAGCACAATCACGGCGCGATGATGCTGCGCCGCGGCTACAACTACACCGACGGCAATGATTCGCTCGGCCGCCTCGACGCCGGACTGTTCTTCATCGCCTATGTCCGCGACCCGCGCACCCAGTTCTACCCGATACTCAAGACCATGGCGCACAAGGATCTGCTCACCGAGTACCTCCAGCACCAGGCCTCGGCGCTGTTCGCGATTCCGCCGGGACTCGGTGAGTCCGACACGATGATCGGCCAGAAGCTCTTGGCCTGAGGCGCATCGGGCGCAGACAGCCGTCCACACTCGTCCACACTCGCCCACATCGATGCACAATCGCCACATTCTGCGCTGAGAAGCCCAATTCCGGAACTGGGCTATCCAGCGGAAACCGTGCCGAACCGAAACTCACGCCCCCACAAAAGACACCGAGGCGGCACCTGAACTCAGGTGCCGCCTCGGTGGTGGTGCAGTGTTCGGATCAGGCCTTGCCGATGACCTCGAACTTGATCTTCGCGGTGATCTCGTCGCTGACGCGCACAACAGCGTTGTAGCTGCCGGGGCTCTTGACGTGACCGGTCAGAGCGACCTGGCGGCGATCGAAATCGCGACCGGTGGCCGTGTGCAGGGCCTCTGCCACGAGGGCGGGGGTGACGGCGCCGAAGAGGCGACCGTTCTTGCCGGCCTTCATCTCGATGCGAGACGTGGTCGACTCGAGTTCGCCCTTGACCTTCACTGCTTCGTCGTGGTCGGCGATCTGCTTGGCCTGGCGGGCCTTGCGGAGAGCCTCGATGTGCTTCTCCGCGCCTGCGGACCATGCGGATGCCCAGCCACGGGGCAGCAGCAGGTTGCGTGCGTATCCGGCACGAACCTCGACGACATCGCCGGCGGCACCGAGGCCGTCGACTTCCTGGTTGAGAATCACTTTGCGGTTAGGCATTATTCTTTCCCTCCGATCAGCGAGCTGAGCTCGAGTAGGGCAGAAGTGCCATCTCGCGGGCGTTCTTGACAGCCTTTGCGATGACGCGCTGTTCCTGCACGGTCACACCGGTGACTCGACGTGCACGGATCTTGCCGCGGTCGGAAATGAACTTACGGAGCGTAGCGGTGTCCTTGTAGTGGATGTTCGCCGCTTCGCCCTTCTTGAGCGGATTAGCCTTCTTCTTGATCGGCTTCCGGATCTCTGGCTTGGCCATGAGTATCTCCTGTTAACGAAATGTCTGAACGTGGATCAGAACGGGGGTTCATCGGCGCCGGGATTGCCCCAGCCGCCGTTGCCGCTCTGTGGATTCGATGATGCCCACGGGTCATCGGCGGGACCGCTGTTGTTGCCCTGGCTGTAGCCGCCCTGGCGCTGGCCTCCCTGCGGGTTGTTGCCCCATCCGGAGGACTGCTGGTTGCCGAAGCCGCCCTGCTGGCCGCCTCCGCCTTGGCCTCCGCCTTGGCCTCCGCCTTGGCCTCCGCCGAAGTTGTTGCCGCCTCCGCCGAAGTTTCCTCCGCCGCCGGGGTTGTTCTTCGTCACCTGGGCGGTGGCGCGTCGCAGGCTGGGGCCGACTTCGTCGACGTCCAGTTCCATGACGGTGCGCTTCTCGCCTTCCTTGGTTTCGAAGGACCGGGACTTCAGTCGGCCCTGAACGATGACCCGGCTACCGCGCGTGAGCGATTCGGCAACGTTCTCTCCCATTTCACGCCATACCGAGCAGCGGAGGAACAGGGTCTCCCCGTCCTTGAACTCGTTGGCCTGACGGTCGAAGATACGCGGCGTCGAGGCGACGGTGAAGTTTGCGACTGCAGCACCGTTGGGTGTGAAGCGCAGTTCGGGATCGCTGGTGAGGTTCCCGACGACCGTGATGACTGTTTCGCCTGCCATTGAATGCTCCTTGAAGCGAGGTAGCTGAGATGCCTTACTTGGCGTCCGGGCGGAGGATCTTCGTGCGCAGGACGGACTCGTTGAGTCCGAGCTGGCGATCGAGTTCCTTGGTCGTTGCAGGCTCGGCGTGGAAATCAACCACGACGTAGTAGCCCTCGGACTTCTTCTGGATCTCGTACGCGAAGCGACGACGTCCCCAGATATCCACGTTGTCGACGGTGCCGTTCTCAGCCGGGACAACCTTGATCAGGTTGTTCACGGTGTCAGCCAGCGTCCGCTCTTCGAGGTCGTTGTCAAGAATGAGCATGAGCTCGTACTTACGCATATGTCACCCACCTCCTCTGGTCTTTGCGGCCATGGTCGGTCCATGGCAGGAGGGTATATGCCTGTCCGTCCCGCTTCCGTGCTGGTCACGAAATGGGAACAGACCTCACTATTCTAGTCGAACCGCCCGTGCTCTGTCATGTCCGATCACGTGGCTTTCCTTACCACCAGCGGCGGGTCGTTCTCGAGCCGAGAATCGCCGTCCCTATGCCGAACATCATCCGCGGTGCCTCGCCGAGGTGGTGCCGCCGGAGCCGGCACACCGCGGATCCGGCGCCGGTAGAGGTTCTCGCCGGCCATGATGATGAGGAGGACGAGGGCGAGCAGGCGCAGGAGGGCGAAGAGAGCGACGAAGCCGGGGTCGAGTCCCTTGTCGGCTTCGAAGCCGGAGACGTCGCCGAGCTGGATCCCGACGGCGAAGACCGCCTCGGCCAGCGTCCAGACGATGAGCACCCACCAGCGTCGGATGGACAGCGCGGCGAAGGGCAGCAGCCACAGGCTGTCCCACGGCATGAGGCCCGGTGCCAGCAGCAGGCAGCCGCCGATGAGCAGGCAGGAGGATACGGCAGGGTCCAGGCCGGTGCGCCGGACCATGTACATGCTGACGGTGACGGCGAGGACCACGCCGGCGCTGGCGATGATCCACAACGGGGCCCACAGAGCGGTGTCGCCGAGTTCGGCCATGACCAGGATCGAGGCGAACGAGCCGCCGTCGACGGCATCGGAGAACCAGTGGATCAGCCGGTCGATCGCCGTCATGTCGATGACGAGCAGGATCGCCGAGGTGACCGTGGCCGAGGCGAGCATCATCCGCGGATCCCGCGGCTTCAGTCCGCGGGCCGGGCGGGGTCCGGACAGGGTGAGGGCGAGGAGGACGAGGAGCGCGAGCGGGTTGATGAACGTCGCGATGCCGAGCAGGACTCCGGCCAGCCATCCGCGCGGACGCAGCGGGGGTGCGCCGAAGAAGAGGACCATCGCCCACACCGCGAGTGCCAGCGCCAGCGGATCGAGCGTCGAGCCGAGCGTGAAGAGGACGAGCGGTGAGGCGAAGACCGCGATCAGCCAGGCGCGTTCACGGGCGAGGACGAGGAGTCCCGCGCCGAAGGCCGCGATCCCAGCCGTGTTGAGCAGGAGGACCACGACCATGAAGAGTGAGACGTCGTTCGTGACCAGGTGGAGGAGGTCGACGAGGCGGGCCTCGAGCGGAGCCAGACCCGCCGCCCCGCCGTGAGCGCGACCGAGCACCTCGGGGTTGACCTCACCGGTGAACGCCGTGGACAGGGGGCCGGCGCACATCCTCGCCGAGGCGGACGGCTGCGCATAGCCGGAGTTGAGACACGGTCCCTGCAGAGCCAGACCGAGAAACGTGGTCAGCCCGAGGAGCGCAGCCAGCGCATAGGCCTGGGAGCTGCGGAACCGCCGTCCGGCGACACCGAGGTGAATGCCGACCGGACCGCCGAGCAGGGGCTCGGCGATCCGGGTGCTGGGCTTCGAAGGCATGACTCGAGGTTACCGGTCAGCCGCGGTCAGTCGTCGCCTCCGAGGCCTTTATCGGTGCCGTCGCCTGGGCTATCCGGCGGCTTGGGCACCGGGTTCTCAACGGGCGGATCGTTCTCATTCTTGTCGTCTCCATCGCCGCCGGAGCCCTTTTCGTCTCCTCCGCCGCTGGACTTATCGCCGTCGCCGCCTTCAGAACCATCCTTCGAGTCCTTGTCACCGGAGTCCTTGGAGTCGTCGGACCCGTCCTTCGAGCCCTCTTCCTTGCCCTTCTCGTCCTCCTTGGAATCCGAGTCCTTGTTCTCGTCCTCATCGTCCTTCGGCTCTCCGACAGGAGCCTTGGTCTTGTCTCCGTCGCTGCCGCTGTTGGAACCCGACGGTGCCTTCGGCTCAGGCTCCGGGGCCGCAGGAGCGTTGGTGTTCTTCGGCTTCGGCTTGTCAGGCAGTTCGCCGCGGGCCGGGAACTGTTCGACCTTCTCACCCTGGAGAGCCTTTTGCATGTAGTCGGTCCAGACCTGCACCGGGAACGAACCACCGGTGACCTCGCCGCGGCCACCATAGGCGCCGATCGACGTCTGCTTGCCATCGACTTCGCGGTAGAGCACGACCGAAGTCGCGAGGTTCGGGGTGTAGCCAGAGAACCAGGCGGCCGTATTGTTGGTCGTCGTACCGGTCTTTCCGGCCGCCGGCCGTCCGAGGTTCTGGGCGTAGCTGCCCGAACCGCCCTGGACGACCTGGCTCAGAGCGTATGAGGTCTCAGCGCCGACAGCCTTGTCGAAGACGCGCTTGCCCTTGGACTCGGCCTTGTACACTTCCTTGTCCTCGGCACCCTGATTGATCTTCTTGATCGAGTGCGTCTCGTGGTGAACACCATTGGCGGCAAAGGTCGCATACGCCGAGGCCATATCGATCGGCTTGACGCTGGGAACACCGAGCACAGTCGACGGATTCGCCGCATCCATATCGAGGGTGCACCCGCCCGTGTTGCCGGCCTTCACGTCCTTCTTGGTACAGGCAGGACTGACTCCAGCTCGGGTGGCAGCGTCGATCGTCTTGTCAGTCCCGACCTGCACGTTCAGCGCGGCGTAGGCGGTGTTGATCGAGGACTGCGTCGCCTTGAGAAGGCTGACGGGTCCGTAGCTGGTATTGCCGAAGTTGTTCACCGGCCATGGCCTGCCATTGTTGTCGATCGATGTCGGGCTGGAGCCCGGGTAGGTGTCGGTCAGGCGCACACCGTTCTCCAGCCCTGCCACGAGGGCGAAGGGCTTGAACGTCGAACCGGCCTGGACGTGGCTCTGTGTCGAGGCGTTGAATGCCTGATCGAGGTAGTTCTTGCCGCCGTAGAAGGCTTCGATTCCGCCGTTGTCCGGGTCGATCGAGACGAGTCCGGCCTGCATGCCCTCGGGCTGTTGCTGCGGCAGTGTCTTGATGGCCTTCTCGGCTGCCTTCATCCGGTCTTTGTCGAAGGTCGTGACGATGTTGTAGCCGCCGCGGTCGAGCTGCGCCTCGTCGATGTCGAGCTTGCGCAGCGCCTCACGCCGCACGAAGTCCCACATGTAGCCCTTCTGGCCGGACAGGGAGGACTCCTTGTTCTGCTTCCGCACCTCGGGCATCTTGATCTTCGCGGCCTGCTCTTCGGTGATGAAGCCCTCGTCGACCATGTTCTTGACCACGTAGTCGAAGCGATCCTGGTAGGCACCGGGGTCGTCCGAGGGATCGGCGGCCCCCGGGCGCTGGATCATCGCGGCCAGCAGTGCGGACTCGCTGAGGTTGAGCTCCGAGGCCGGCTTGTCGAAGTAGTTCTGTGCGGCCACCTCGACGCCGTAGGAACGACGACCGAGGTAGATGGTGTTGAGGTAGTTCGCGAGGATCTGATCCTTCGACTGCTGCTGGTCGATCTTGAGCGAGATGAACATCTCCTTGATCTTGCGATCGAACGAGTGCTCATTCGTGAGGTAGAAGTTCTTCACGTACTGCTGGGTGATCGTCGAACCGCCGCCCGCGTACTTGTTCGTCGCCACGCCGACCACGGCACGGGAGAGGCCCTTGATCGAGATGCCGCGGTTCTCGTAGAACGAGGTGTCCTCGGCGGCGATCGCGGCTTTCTGCATGGGCTCGGAGATCTCGTCGATCTCGACGGACTTGCGGTCCTCCACCTTGTACTGGCCGATGGGGGTCTTGCCGTCGCTGTAGTAGATCGTCGACGTCTGACCGGTCGCCTCGAGGTTCGGCTCGGGGATGTCCGTCGAAGCGTATCCGACGGCGAAGAGCACGCACAGCGCGATGACGAGGCTGAGCCCGCCGACGACGAGTATGCGGATGCTCGGCAGGTAACGAGTCCACCCGCTCACACCCGCACGGGGGTAATTGAGCAGATTCTTCGTATTTCTGCCGATGTTCTTGGCTGTGTGTTGTCCCTTAGCCACCCAAGGTCCTCCAGGTCAGTCAGCCTGCCGCAATGCGTGGCGACGAGGTCCGAAAAAGGTCAAAGACGCAAATCAGTTTCGCACGCCTTCTTTAGTAGACCGTGAAAAAGTGCTGAACCACCCGCCCGATCACCGGCCGAGGTTACCAAATGGTACATCGAGTAATGCCTCATATGAACTCTCACCAGGCATTTTAATTCACCGAGCCGGAGTCAACCATGACATGTGCGTGTTTGCTCACATTCACGATCTCAGTCTTCCCTTACCTGCCCATTTCCGTCATTCAAGGCGAAGCGCGTCTGCAGACCGGAGGACCGATCCACAGACGCGCTCAGCCTTGAACGAGCGCCGCCAACGCTATCGGGCCCCCGTCAGCCCCTGAGGTCGAAGTCAGTGTCAGCGTATTCCTCGCCGGTTACGCCCGGCTCGCCGCTGAAGGGGTGCAGCTGGTCCTCGCGCGCCCGCAGTTCGACGCGACGGATCTTGCCGGAGATCGTCTTCGGCAGCTCCGCGAACTCGAGGCGGCGGATGCGCTTGTACGGGGCCAGGTGCTCCCGGCAGTACGCGAGGATCGACCGTGCGGTCTCGGAGTCGGCGGCGAACTTCTCGGACACGACGACATAGGCCTTCGGCACCGCGAGGCGCACCGGGTCCGGCGACGGCACGACAGCCGCCTCGGCGACGGCTTCGTGTTCGATGAGCACGCTCTCGAGCTCGAACGGGGAGAGCCGGTAGTCGCTGGCCTTGAACACATCATCGGCGCGACCGACGTAGGTGATGTAGCCGTCCTCGTCACGCTGAGCCACGTCACCGGTGTGGTAGACACCGCCTTCGAACGCCTCGGCGGTCTTCTCCTCGTTGCTCCAGTAGCCGCTGGTCAGACCGATCGGGCGGGGATCGAGACGGAGGCAGATCTCACCCTCGTCACCTTCCTCGCCCGTGCTGGGATCGATGAGGACGACATCGAAGCCGGGCAGCGCCTTGCCCATCGAACCGTACTTGAGCGGCTGGTCCGGTGAGTTGCCGACCTGCAGGGTCGTCTCCGTCTGGCCGAAGCCGTCGCGGATGAGCACACCCCAGTCGCTCTTGACCCGGTCGATGACCTCGGGGTTGAGCGGTTCGCCGGCCCCCAGAGCCTTCTGCGGCGGGGTCTTGAGGTGACCGAGGTCGGCCTGGATGAGCATCCGCCACACGGTCGGCGGGGCGCAGAAGCTCGTCACGCCGACCCGGTCCATGGTCTCCATCAGAGCGTTCGCGTCAAAGCGCGAGTAGTTGTAGAGGAACACGCAGGCCTCGGCGATCCACGGGGTGAAGATGTTCGACCACGCGTGTTTGGCCCAGCCGGGCGAGGCGACGTTGAGATGGACATCGCCGGGAGTCAGACCCATCCAGTACATAGTCGACAGGTGTCCGACGGGGTAGGAGACGTGCGAGTGCGCGACCATCTTCGCCTTCGACGTCGTGCCCGAGGTGAAGTAGAGCAGCAGCAGGTCATCGGCCCGCGACTGGCCCTGCGGGTCGAACGATGTGCTCTCCTCGGCGGCCTCGGAGTACGTGTAGTCCTGCTGACGGGTGGCGTCGGCACCGACGACGATGCGCACGACGTCGGACTCGACGTCATCGAACTTCTGGGCATCAGCGGCACCGGCGACGACGAATTCGGCGCGGCCCCGGTCGACGCGGTCGGCCAGATCGATGGGGCCGAGCTGGGTGGTCGCGGGCAGCAGCACCGCACCGAGCTTGATGCCGGCGAGCATCGTCTCCCACAGCTCGACCTGGTTGTTGAGCATGACCATGACATGGTCGCCGCGCTTGACTCCGGCGCGGCGGAGGTAGTTGGCGACCTGGTTCGACCGTGCCGAGAGCTCGGCGTAGCTCCACTTGCCCTCGGTTCCGTCCTGCTCGACGATCCACAGGGCCGGGTTGTCGTTGTTCTTGGCGACCTTGTCGAACCAGTCGAGGGCGAAGTTGAAGTGGGTGAAGCGCGGCCATTCGAAGGTCGAACGGGCGGCTTCATAGTCGGTGCGAAGCTCGATCAGCTGGTCTCGGGCTGCCCGGAACTCCTCGGTCACTGTCATGGCTGTCTCCTCACATCATCGCCGCCGTCACATGCTGTGACGTCGAGCACAAATCTACGCGATACCGAAGCTATCAGCACCACGCTGCGAAGAGCTCAGCGGGGTCTCTCACCCGCTCTGCGTCTCCCACCAGGACCGCAGCTCCGCCTCGGCGCGTTCGGGTCCCAAAGGCCCGTGCTCCATCCGCAGCTCGAGGAGATGCTTGTATGCCTTGCCCACCAGCGGTGATGGTTCGATGTCGAGGATCGCCATGATCTGCTTGCCGTCGAGGTCGGGCCGGATCGCTGCGAGTTCCTCCTGTTCGGCGAGCGCCTCGATCCGCTCTTCGAGGTCGTCGTAGGCGAACGCCAGACGGTCGGCCTTCTTCTTGTTCCGTGTCGTCACGTCGGCGCGGGTGAGGATGTGCAGGCGGGAGAGCAGCGGGCCGGCATCGGTGACGTAGCGACGCACCGCCGAATCCGTCCACCCGGCATCGCCGTAGCCGTAGAAGCGCAGGTGCAGCTCGACGAGGCGGCCGACAGCCTTCGTCGTGTCCTTGTCGAAGCGCAGCGCCTTCATCCGCTTGGCCGTGAGCTTCGCCCCCACCGCATCGTGGTGGTAGAAGGTCACCGCGCCGCCGGGCTGGAAGCGCCGGGTCGCCGGCTTGCCCACATCGTGCATGAGCGCGGCGAAGCGGACCACGAAATCGGGGGCCCGCAGCCGCTGCGGGTCGTCATCGGCCATTCCGGCCTCCTGCTGCGCCGCAGCGTAGCGGGCCTCGAGGTCGACGGCCTGACGCAGCACGGTCAGCGAGTGCTGGTAGACGTCCTTGTGCCGATGGTGCTCGTCGGTCTCCAGTCGCAGTCCCGCCACCTCGGGCAGGACGTGATCGGCGATGCCGGTGCGCACGAGCAGGTCGACGCCGGCGGCCGGGTCGATGCCGGTCATGAGTTTGAACAGTTCGACCTGGACGCGTTCGGCGGAGATGATGTCGATCCGCTCGGCCATCGCCGTCATCGCCTCTTCCACCTCGACGACGGGGTCGAGGCCCAGCTGCGAGGTGAAGCGGGCGGCCCGCATCATCCGCAGCGGGTCGTCGGAGAAGGAGTCTGCGGCCGCTCCGGGCGTGCGGATGCGTCCGGCGATGAGATCGTCGAAGCCGCGATGCGGGTCGACGAAGGTCTTGCCCGGCAGGCGGATCGCCATCGCCCCGATCGTGAAGTCGCGGCGCACGAGGTCGGCATCGAGGTCGGTGCCGAAGCGCACGACGGGTCTGCGCGAATCCGACTCGTAGGCCTCGGCGCGATAGGTCGTGATCTCGATCTGCACACCGGACTTCACCGCCCCGATCGTGCCGAACTCGCGTCCGATGTCCCAATGCGTGTCGACCCAGTCCCTGATCAGGGCCAGGATGTCATCCGGGTGCGCATCGGTGGTGAAGTCGAGGTCTGGCATCGGGCGACCGAGCAGCGCATCACGGACCGACCCGCCGACGAGGGCGAGTTCGAATCCGGCCTCGGAGAACCTCTGACCCAGCGGGCCGAGGATGTGCTCGAGTTCGTCGAGCTTGTCGTGCAGTCGGGTGTGCGCGGTCTGCGGATCCACCGAGCTCCTTATTCTTGGGTCCTGCTCGTCCGGCAAGTGCCGCCCGCGGGCAGGCGGAAGTTCTCGTCACGGTAAGCCTACCGGGCGCCGATGACACGGAACTTCCAAGCTTTGCCTACTAAGGTAGGAGAATGACCACACCGATGCCCAAGCCGGGACCCCGAACGTCCCGCCGCACCACGGTGGAGGAGATCTCCGCCGGTGGCATCGTCGTCGACTTCTCCCATCCGCGGCTGACCGTGGCCGTCATCGCCCGGATCAATCGGGCCGGTCGGATCGAATGGTGCCTTCCCAAGGGCCATCTCGAAGGGACGGAGACCCCCGCCGAGGCGGCCCGCCGTGAGGTCGAAGAGGAGACCGGGATCGCCGGCCAGATCATCTGCCCCCTGGGAACCGTCGACTACTGGTTCACCGTCACCGGCATCCGGATCCACAAACTCGTCCACCATTTCCTGCTCCGTGCACAATCGGGAACGCTGACCGTGGATAATGATCCTGACCAAGAAGCGATCGATGCGGCATGGGTGCCCTTCAATGAGCTGCGTTCGCGCCTCTCGTTCGCCAACGAACGCCGCATCGTCGCCGCCGCCCGACCGATGGTCTCCCGAATGGAGCAGTGAAACCCATTCCCGTCCACCGCCCGCGTTTCCTCATCGCCCTGCTGAGCATCCTCTTCCTGCTCGCAGGGCCGGTTTTCGCACTTCCGCTCCTCACGGCCACCTCGGCGGAGGCCACGACGAACGTGGCCGCGAGCCCGACCGCGAATACCGGCTCCGATGGATCAGCGTCCGATGGATCCGGCAACGACGCCGCGCAGGGCTCCGGCGTCTCGGTCCGCATCGACGAGGTGACCCCCTGGGTCGATGAGAAGGGAACGCTCACGGTCCGCGGGCTCGTGTCCAACGGCACCAAGAAGGCGATCGAGAAGCCGAGCCTGGGACTCGAGATGTCGACGCGCACCCTCGATTCGGAATCGCGCATCAGCGCGTGGAAGCAGAGTCAGGCACGGCACCGGACCATCGCCGACCTCGAACACGACGGACCCGAGGCCCGCAAGAAGGCCGAGAAGAACCGCAGCGATGACGACTCCAAGGCACCCGAAGTCGATGCGACCTTCGATGACAAGATCGACCCCGGCGCCTCGTATGAGTTCACCTTCGAAGTCCCCGCCGACGATCTCGGCCTGAGCAAGTCCTCGCCCGTGAGCTCATGGGGTCCGCGGGGACTGGCCGTGCAGCTCGGCGACTCCACCGGACTGCGTGCCTCCCAGATCGGCTTCACCACGTGGTACCCGAGCCCGAAGTTCGATCAGACGAAGGTCAGTCTGCTCGCTCCCGTCACCCTGCCCGGGCACTCGGAGGGTGGGCTCATCAGCCCCGACCGCCTCGACGATGCCATCGCCGACGGCGGTTCGCTCGCGACGGTGAAGAAGCTGCTCGAGCACAAGAAGCTCGGACTGGCCATCGACCCGCGGGTGCTGACCTCCTTCGAAGCCGCGATCGCCGAACCGCCCGACAGCGACGCCCCCGAAGAGACCGAAGAGCCTGCGGACAAGGACGGTGCGGAGACGCAGACCCCGCCTGCCGGAGCCGCCGAGGACACCGACGAGGACGCCAGCGCGGCCGAGCTCAAGGCCGAAGAGGATCAGCGCAAACGCTTGGACTCCTGGTATCAGGACTTCGTATCCGAGGCGCAGAAGCACACGATCGTCGCCCTGCCCTTCGGCGATCCGGACCTCAGCTCTCTGCGCGGGACGAAGATCGACCGGCTCGGCGACTTCGCGCAGAAACAGCGCTCGATCGTCTCCGATGTGTTCCCCGACGCCCGGGCGGACATCGCCTGGCCGGTGGCCGGCAGCGCGACGAAGTCCGGCCTGCGCGCACTGGAGAAGACGGGCAACTCCACCGCGATCGTCAGCGATGAACAGCAGCCGTCGACGACCGGCATCCGCGACGATGCGCATTCGCAGACGACGACCACCGACGATGGGGAGTCGACGATCGACACCCTCGTCACGGACACTGGGCTGACGGATCAGAGCGCCGAGGCGATCGCCTCGGATCATCCCGCCTCGGCGCTGTCCGAGCTCGTCGCGAAGTCGGCGGCGATCCAATCCGAAGCCCCCTACCGCACACGCGAACTGCTCGTTCCGCTCCCACGTGCGGCCGCCTCGGCGGGATGGGAGGACACGATCGAGACGCTCACCTCCGCGCCCTGGATCGCCCCCACCGGGGTCGACGATCTGCTCGACTCTCCCTCCACTCAGCGCGGACTGCTCCAGTCGGACTCCGACGCACCGCACATCCGTGCGCGTGCCGTGCGATCCCTGGGCCAGACTCGGGCCGAGCAGGAGGATTTCAACAGCGTCTTCACCGATCGGGACAGCGCGGACATCCGGATGGATCGGGAGCTGCTCAGCTGCACCTCGGCGGCGTGGACCCTGGGCAGGAACGCGAACATCTGTGCGGGAGCGGCGCGTGAGCAGAGCACGAAGCTCATGGACAGCCTGCACCTGCGGAAGGGATCCTCGGTTCTCCTCGTGACCGGGGAGGAGACGACGATCCCGGTGACGATCGTCAATGATTCCCCCGCCGAGGCGAGCCTGAGGATCCGGATGAAACCGGCGACCCCGCAGCTGCGGGCGCAGGAGACGACGACCGTGAAGGTGCCGCCGGCGGAGACGATGCGCGTCGACGTGCCCGTCGAAGGGCTGGCCAATGCGGACGTTCCGACGACGATCGAAATGGTCTCGGCCGACGACGTCGTCCTACCCAAACACGAATCGCTCATGGTCAGAGTGCGTGCCGACTGGGAGAACATCGGCACAGCGGTGATCGGACTGGCGCTGGCCGCGGTGTTCGTGATCGGGTTGGTCAAAACGATCGCCCGAGGTCGCCCGAAGATCCCCGAAGACCAGCTGGCCGATGCGATGGCCCGCGCTCAGACCGACGAGAACGAAAAGAGGTAGAACGTGTCCGGCTTCTCATCCCTGGCCCGGTCCTCGGCGATCATGACCGCGGGCACACTGACCTCCCGCGTCCTCGGATTCGTCAAGGCCTCGATGCTGGCCATGGCAATCGGCGTGGTCTACGTGCAGGCCGACGCCTTCGACGTCGCGAACAAGGTGCCCAACACCCTCTACATGCTGCTCGCCGGCGGTGTGGTCAACGCCGTGCTCGTCCCGCAGCTGGTGCGTGCTTCGAAGCGTGAGGACGGCGGCACGGACTTCACGAACCGTCTGCTTACCCTGTCCTTCCTCATCCTCGGCCTGGTCTCCGTCGTCGCGACACTGGCGGCACCGCTGCTCGTGTGGCTCTACTCTTCCGGGTGGAGCCACGAGCAGCTGGCTCTGGCCACCGCGTTTGCCTACTGGTGCCTGCCGCAGCTGTTCTTCTACGGCCTCTACACGCTGCTGGGTCAGGTGCTCAACGCGAAATCCTCGTTCGGCCCCTACATGTGGGCACCCGTGCTCAACAACGTCGTCGCGATCGCCGGCCTCGCCGTCTTCATCCTCGTCTTCGGCAGCAACGACGCATCCCCGCACAACCTCGACACGTGGACGCCAGAGAAGATCGCCCTCATCGCCGGCACCGCGACTCTCGGCGTCGTCGCTCAGGCGCTCATCCTCATCTGGCCGCTCAAACGGATCGGCTTCAAATACAAGCCGACGTTCGGCTTCCGCGGAGTCGGCCTGGGGTCGGCCGGGAAGGTCGCGTTCTGGACATTCGCGGCGATGCTCATCGGCCAGATCGGATTCCTCATCATCTCCCGCGTCGCCTCGGGAGCCTCTGTTCCCGGCGACGGCAACGCCGCGAACACGGCGTATACGAACGCCTACCTCGTCTTCATGCTCCCGCATTCGCTCATCGCGGTGTCCCTGGCGACCGCCCTGTTCACCTCCTTGGCCAAGAATGCGGCCGATGAGGACACCGAGGCGGTGGTCGGCGACTTCTCGATGGGTGTGCGGATGGTCGGCATGGTCAATACCTTCGCACTCGCCGCCCTCGTCGTCCTCGCCTCGCCGGTGGCGATGATCATCGCCGGTCCTGGTCGCGAGCAGGCCATGGCCATCGGTCTGGTCATCATCACGATGGTCTTCGGCCTCGTTCCCTTCAGCGCGAACTATCTGGCACAGCGCGTGTTCTACGCCTACGGAGACGCGAAGACTCCGTTCCTCATCCAGCTGCCGCAGATCGTCTTCCAGTCCCTGGCGGTGCTTTCGGCATCGATCTTCCCGAAGTCGGTGACCGTGGCGATCATCGGTCTGATCATGAGCCTCGGCTACCTCATGGCGATGATCATCTCGTTCGCAGTCCTGAAGAAGCGCCTCGGCGAAATCGATCTGCGCGAAATCCTCACCTCACACTTCAAGTTCCTCCTCGCGGCCATCGTCGCCGGCGGTGCCGGCTTCGGACTCCTCAGCTTCTTCCCGGACTTCGCTCTCTCCGGCCGCTGGCCGGCGTTGGCCTCGACGGCAGGCGTGGGAATCGTGATGCTCGCCTTCTTCATCGGAGCTTGCTATTTGCTCAGAGTCAGAGAGTTGCATTCGATTATTGACGTGGTTGCTGGAAAACTAAGAAAAGCAGCCTGATCCCTTTCAATCCCCACCGGAGGTGGTCGCCCTGATCGATATCGAACCCGGCATGGTGGTGGCCGGCCGTTACGTCGTATCGACTGTCGACCGTCGCTGGCTGCCCGAGAAGCCCGATGTCGGCGCCGTCTGCACAGGCCTGGACGCGATCCTCGACGAACCCGTCCTCATCCTCGTCGCCGATGCCGATGGATCCAATGATGTCCTCGAAGCAGCCCGCCGTGTGTCGATCCTCGGTGATCCGCGCATCGCCCCGACGCTCGACGTCGGTCATTCGAACGGGCTGGACTACATCGTCATCAAACGCATCGCGGTCACCCCGTGCAATCAGATCCTGCCGCGTTCGCCGCTGCCCGTCGACGCCGCCTGCGCCCTCATCGGCGAGGTCGGCTCGGCCCTGGTGACCTCGGCCCGGCGCGGACTGTTCCACATGTTCCTGCGCCCGAGCGTGGTGGGTCTGACCTCGAAGGGTGCGGTGGTCATCGCAGGCATCGGCGTCGATGCGGCACTGGCGCTGGACACCGGGCTCGTCGAGCAGACGGACTACACGCCGACGAAGGCATCACGGCGGGACGCGCTGGCTCTCGTCCAGCTCTTCTACACGGCTCTGACCGGGTATTGGCCCGGCGATGAGGCCTTCGACGGCATTCCTCCCGCAGAGAAGGAGAATGCCCGGATCGCGCGGGTCAAGGCTCTCAACCCCGAGGTCTCCGACGAACTCGACGATTTCGTCAGCGGCATCATCACCGGTTCGGACCCCGGGCCCGGGTCGGTCGCCGAGGTGCTCGGCTACATCGACGACTGGGATCCGCAGCTCCTGCGCTATGTCAACCGCGCCCCGGCGACCGAAAACGACACTCTCTTCGACAGCTCTCCGCGCAGCTTCGATGAGGCGACGAGTCTGCCGGCGCCGCGGTCCCGGTCGATCGGTTCCGGCCCCGACGGCTCGGCCGGGGCCAGTGAGGACCAGGTGCAGGCCGCTCTCGTCCGCATCGGCATCACTCGACCCGGCACACGCGGTCTGGCCGCGGGAGTCGTCGGGAACACCACGGGCCGCTACGCCGATCGGATGCAGATGCGTGAGGCCTCGAGCTTCCCCATCGGCAAAGAGCAACTCGACAACGCCGCCCAGGAGTGGGAGGAATGGGAGCCGGAACAGACCTACTCCGAGTATTCGGCGTACGCCGCTCACGAATACGACGAGAACCTCACGACCCCGATCATGAGCCGGGAGGAGGATCCCGACCCGGACACTCAGGCTCTCGAGATCGTCCCGGAGGACGAGGGTGATGAGAACGACACCCGCGTGATCATGGACAACGAAGAGGATGAGGACGACGGGTCCTGGTTCCTCGGCGGGATGTTCGAGACGAACGAACAGCAGCGCGAACACCAGCGGCGAGAGTACGAACGCGAGCGCCGCATCGCGAAGGCGAAGGAGGACGAGGCGCGCAGGCGCCTCGCCGCCTTCGAAGCGAGTTCCGCGGCCCGGCAGGAGGAGGCCAATGCCTCCTCGCCTCCGAAGGAGATGCGCCGACTGTCGCCGGACACCGTCGCCGAGGCGGGTCCGGGCCCGGCCGCGAACACGACGTCATCGACGGGTGGCGGTTCGTCGGCCGGCTCATCAGCGAGTTCGTCGACGGGTTCCGGTCCCGCCGCAAGTTCGTCTTCGGTCAAACCGGCCCAACGCAAGGCTGCGGGCGCACCCCGTCAGCAGCACAGCGAATCCGCTGAAGGCACGAAGCCGTCGCCACGCTCGGCCGATTTCGGCGCGGCAGCGGCCGGCGTAGCAGGGGCCGCAGCCGTGGGTGCCGGGGCTGCTGCAGGCGGTTCCTCCGGCACCGGGGCTGGACACAGCGCCGCCGCCGGGAGCGGCGGTTCCGCCGGCGGATCCGGTTCGTCGGGCGGCCCAGGCCCTGAGGACCGTGATCCGGCGGCAACTCGCAAGCCGTTCCTGTGGTTGGTCCTCGGTCTCGTCGTCGTCGCGGTCATCGTGTTCGGCATCGTCGTCATCAACCTCAACTCCGGCGACGACGAGTCGACGCCGGTGACCGAGTCGTCCGCGCCGAGCGAAGAGCCGACGAAGAAGAAGGAGACGAAGTCTCCGAAGGCCGAGCCGGTGACGATCGATTCTGTCGAGTCGCTGGACCCCGAGGGCGACGGTGAGGAACACGACAGCGAAACCGAGAACGTGATCCCGAAGGCCGAGGGTGCGTGGAATACCGACCGCTACAACTCGGCCGAGTTCGGCAACCTGAAGTCGGGCGTCGGACTGCTCTTCCAATTCGAGGACGAGGCGACCGTCAGCCAGGCCAAGGTCTTTTCGGACAATTCCGGCGGAAAGTTCGAGATCCGCGACGGAGACGATCCTGAGGACGCGAAGGTCATCGGGAAAGGCACCTTCGACTCCGACGGCGGTGTCACGGTCAAGTTCGACGAGAAGGTCACCACGGACACGCTCATCCTCTGGGTGACCGAGCTTCCACAGACCGAAGGCGGATACAAAGCGACCATCAGCTCGGTCTCATTCAAGTAGGCCACCGCAGGCCTCGCTGTTCGAACGCCGGCTCGCCGGTCGTTCGATCGCAGCCTGGTTCGAGGCGGACAGGTGCGGAATAGTCTTCGGCACCGTACGGTTATAGGTACGAATGTCATTCCGCGCGACACGCCGTGACGCGCCGGGCACAGCAAGCAGAAACAGGGATCTTTTCACATGACTGATACTCAACTGGTGATCATCGGGTCGGGGCCGGCCGGCTACACCGCAGCTGTCTACGCGGCGCGTGCGAACCTCTCACCCGTGGTGATCGCCGGATCGGTGACCGCCGGCGGCGAACTCATGAACACCACCGATGTGGAGAACTTCCCCGGATTCCCCGCAGGCGTGCAGGGTCCCGAACTCATGGAGAGCATGCGGGAGCAGGCCGAGAAGTTCGGTGCCGAGGTGATCTACGACGATGTCTCAAGCCTCAAGCTCAACCCCGGTGCACACGAGATCGAAACCGCACTCGGCGCACGCTACACAGCGAAGTCCGTCATCCTCGCGACCGGTTCTGCCTATCGTGAGCTGGGACTGCCGAATGAGAAGCAGCTCTCCGGCCACGGAGTCAGCTGGTGTGCCACCTGCGACGGATTCTTCTTCCGCGACCAGCACATCGCCGTCATCGGTGGTGGCGACTCCGCTCTCGAGGAAGCAACATTCCTCACCCGTTTCGCCTCGAAGGTCACTCTCGTCCACCGTCGCCAGGAGTTGCGCGCGTCGCAGGCGCTGCAGGATCGGGCCAGGGCCGACGAGAAGCTCGAGTTCCTTTTCGACAGTGAGGTCGCCGAGGTCCACGGTGAGGATTCGCTCACGGGACTGACCATCCGCAACACCGTCACAGGCGAGACCTCGGAACTGCCGGTCACAGGCATGTTCGTGGCCATCGGATCGGATCCGCGCACCAGCCTGTTCGCCGATCAGCTCGACCTCCGCGCCGACGGTTACCTCCGCGTGGATGGACGCTCGTCGAAGACCTCGGTCGAAGGTGTCTTCGCCGCCGGAGATGTCATTGACTCGGTCTACCGTCAGGCCATCACTGCGGCCGGATCCGGGTGCTCTGCAGCTCTCGATGCCGAACACTACCTCGCAGACCTCGAGGCGGCACAGAAGCCCGCGATAGCCGAGGCCGCTCCCATCGGGTCCTGACCACCATCGCCCACGGGCGAGTGGGGAATGAAACCGACAGACCCACTGTTCATGATAGAGAAAACCGTTCCTGAAGAGAAAGGCTGCTCATGTCGACAGAAGTCACTGACGCCACGTTCGAAGAGACCGTTCTGAAGTCCGATAAGCCCGTGCTCGTCGATTTCTGGGCACCCTGGTGCGGACCCTGCCGCATGGTCAGCCCGATCGTCGACCAGATCGCGGAGGAGAACGCCGAGAAGCTCAATGTCGTCAAGGTCAACACCGACGAGAACCTTGAGACCGCGAGCACCTACGGAATCACCTCGATCCCGGCCCTCTACGTCTTCAAGGACGGGGAAGTCGCCAAGACCATCATCGGTGCACGACCGAAGCCTGCCCTCGAAGATGAGCTCTCCGACTTCATCTGATCGATCTCTAAGGCGCCTGTTGTAGTATCAACAGGCGCCTTAGGCGTATCTGCACCTGCACGCATACACCTGCACCAGCACACTGACCCTCGACCCGTTTCACACACGATTGGCAACGCATTGACGAATACAAACCAACCACGCTATTCGCGTGGCGACATTTCTGAGATGCTGCCCACCCTCAAATCACAGATGGCCCGGCTGGGACTCAGTGTCGGGGACGTCGCATCGGCCGATTTCGATCGAGCTTTCGAACTCGGAGTACGACAGTTCCAACAGGACAGGGGAATTCTCTGCGACGGTGTGCTAGGCCCTGAGACATTCTCAGAGCTGGAACAGGCGCGATTCCAGTTGGGTGATCGTGTCCTCCGTTTTGACCCCGTCAGGGTCCTCACAGGCGACGATGTCGTCCGCCTCCAGACCCAACTGGCCGGGCTCGGCTTCTATCCGGGGCGCATCGACTCCGAATACGCCGCCCTCACCGAAGCCGCGGTGAAGGAACTCCAGATGAGCCTGGGAACGAAGGTCGACGGTGTCACGGGACCCCAGACCCTGCGTGGACTCGCCGCCATCGATCGCAACCAAGACACCGGCAATCTCTTCGCCCTCCAGGAACGCGCCCGAGTAGCAGCATCCGGCACGTCTCTCGTGGGGCGAACCTTTGTCATCGAGGCAGCAACTACAGTTGTAGATTTCGAGACTCTTCCAATGACCGAGGAGCAGTCCGAACTCGAGCGTCAGGTCACTTCCGATATAGCAAACCGCCTTGTCGGCCGTCTCGAGGCGATCGGCGCCGGGGCGATCTTGCTCGAGGGCGATGCCGCCGAGGTCAACAGGGCCGATGGTCTTGGCGCTTCTGCTGTCATCACAGTGACGGCCGATGTCAGCAAGTCAAAGGATGCCAACGGTATCGCAACCTTCTATTTCGGACATGAACGCAAGTCCGATCTGAACTCTCCGACCGGGCAGAAGCTTGCAGAACTCATCCAAGGGGAGGTCGTCGCAAGGACCGGCATGCTGGACTGCCGCACTCATGCCCGTACGTGGTCATCGCTCAAACGTCTGAAGACACCGAAGATCCACGTCGTGACCGGCTACCTCACGAACGAAGATGATCGGGATCGCCTACAGGATCCGAATATTCGTGATTCCATTGCGGACGGAATTGCGGTCGGGTTGCAGCGTCTCTACATTCTTGAGGATAAGGATCCTCAGACCGGTACACTCAGCCTTGAAGAGATCAAGGCCTTCGGCTGAACCTTCTTCCATTCGGCTCTCTCCCAGCCAGATGAGGCGATCACAGCTCGATACCAGAATCTCGCTTTGTGCCGATACTGCTATGGCCACAGGCCCCGAGGCCTCCGCTATCGACGACAGCTAGCTGGCTTCGGCACTCACACGGCCCGCTTCAACTCATTCACGAACTCGATCTGATCTACACGCGCCACCGACTTCCATCCGGTTCTCAACTGATATATTCTCCTACTTCCACTTCGGCGCGCATTGTTACGAACAATCAGACCCAGAGCCAGAGACCCCTAGGTGAGATGGCCAGTTCGTCTTTCTGCCCGTGTTTCACGTGAAACAGTCTGTACCACTTGCCATGCCAACGCACGTTGGATATCCACATTTGCCGCGCTTGGAGCGGATACCGAATCCCACTCCGATGTCAACACACATACATCATTGGTGCGCTCACCCAGCGCCAATTGTGTCGAGCCTCTGTTGCCGCCGAAGAATCCATTGCTTCGTTACTGCCGTTTCACGTGAAACGGAGTTCAGCCGAAATCTCGTTTACCTAGATGGTGCCCTCGTCCAGGGCGTATATCGATCATTCATTAGCTCACATATAATTCTCTACAGAGAGTGGTGGTCGCTTTCAATCGGCCTTTCCGCTCCTAGTCCGTCATACGGCCCTATCCGCCAACGAACAGATGTCACGATCGCAGATCATGGCTCGCGGCCAGCATCAGCTACCGAGTGAATGTTCCACGGGGGGATGGTTCACGTGGAACACAGAACCGCCCCGTTTAAACTTCGGCGTGGGCTCCTTCTGGCGCGGAGTCGGATATCAGGCTCCCGGGGGGCTCCCAGTCCTGCGGGCTTAGCAATTGATATTGTCGAGCTGCCGTCCGATCCGACCACCAGGTAGATTTCGATCTCTAGTCCACGTACTGTCACCCACCGGCATCACTACCGACGGCTCCCGAGGAACAAGTTTCACGTGGAACGGGTACCTCACGACGCGGTCTTCCGGTTGCGTATGGTGTACTTCAGTCGGTTCAGTACCACCCTTCAAATTCCCATGTGCTGGCCAACCTATGAAGGAACGGCCGCGTATGTTTCACGTGAAACAACTCATCCGAGCACGATCTTGACTGCGACACCTGGGGCCACATTCAATACCATCCGGATGAAGCGAAAGGCGAATCTTGACCGAGTGCGACACACGGTGCTTAGCGCCAACTCACAGAGCCAGCCTCATTCTCCTCCACTATCAGAGCAATGGTCTTCCCAGTCAGGTCCGACGTGTACTCTCAGCAAGATATTGCGAATACTGCACATACCACGTATGAAAGACGTGGAACCCTCCAAACATTGTCCTTATAGCCACGGCTGATCCCGTTTCACGTGAAACGAGTGCAAAGCTGAGAGAACCGAACGTCGAACCCGTTGCAGGTAAAGCTTCAATCAACCCGGTAGTGGCTCCGCATCGATTGGGGGATTCCAAAGACACCCGAACAAGCGAAATTTGCGTGACTCCGAAATGTTCCACGTGAAACCGTTTGGGCTCTGTATATGAACTCATCAGCGATTCATAAGCCCAAAATGTTGGACGCGATAGAAAACCCTTGGGCGTACCCTTCGGGCACGATCGCTCAAAGGTGGCGCACTAACGTCGCGTCCTCTTTAGCAGTTCTTTCGAAGACCCTTGTAGGACGATAGGTCGGAACGAGGTGCCATCTGCAGAAGAACGCTCGCACCTCCCATAAGACAACCACCTTCCGGCTTGCAATGACAGGCGTCTGATGTCGAATCGCGAACCGGTTGGAGCTTCGACAACGCCCAATTGCCACGAAATGCGGCCGTCAACCAGCTGCTATGTGAACATATAATGCAACTTCATGGACGGAGATCTGAGCAGAAATTATGTTTCACGTGAAACCGCGACGGTTGTCGCTCACCTGGAAGCTACAAGCGGATCGCGGGTGTTCTACTAAAGGAAGAGCGCGCATCGGGCCGACGCCGTGGAATTCAGTCCGAAATGTTCCACGTGAAACGCCAAGAGACGCGAGGACGGCCGAACGGGACCCCACCCCAACGCCATAGTGCATATCCGGATGCATACTGCGCTCGTCGTGCGAACAGAAGAGAACCCCGGCGAACAAAATCGCCGGGGTTCCGAGTTCGAAACGATTAGGAACTCAAAGACTCTTATTCGCTAGCAGCCTCGCTGATTCCCAACAGGCCGAGAATGCGGTCGAGATCCTCCTGATTCGCAAACTCGACGCTCAGCTTGCCCTTCTTCTTACCGACGGAGATGTTCACCTTCGTATCCAGACGGTCCCCGAGACGCTCCGCCACAGCTAAGAATTCAGGAGCAACCTTCGATGTTGCACGTGAAACATTGATCGAATCACCGCGATTGAGCAGGACGACCGCTTCTTCGGATGCCCTGACCGAAAGTCCCTCCGCTACGATCCTCTGCGCCAGAACTTCCATATGCTCCGGGTCCCGCAGACCAAGGATGGCCCTCGCATGACCGGCCGAAATAACGCCGGCCGCAACTCGACGTTGAACCAATGGAGGCAGACGCAGAAGACGAAGCGTATTGGAGATCTGCGGACGTGATCGTCCGATACGTTCGGACAGCTCCTCCTGAGTGCAGCCGAAGTCCTCAAGCAGCTGTCCATATGCCGCAGCCTCTTCCAAGGGATTCAACTCTGCGCGGTGAAGGTTCTCAAGAAGCGCGTCGCGGAGAAGATCGGTGTCTTCGACGTAGCGAATGATCGCGGGGATCGTTGACAGACCCGCATCCTTCGTAGCGCGCAGACGCCGCTCACCCATGATGAGTTCGAAGCGGCTGCGATCGCTCGGCTTCTGGCGAACGACAACGGGCTGCAGAACGCCGATCTCGCGAATGCTGTGGACGAGTTCGGCGAGCAGATCTTCGTCGAAGACCGTACGGGGCTGCCGCGGGTTCGCATCGATGAGATCGACTTCGATCTCACCGAATTCCGTGTCCGGGATCGACTCGACACCGTCATAAGCCTGATCAGAGTCTGTTGAATCGCTTGCCGAACTGTCGTCGGCTTCATCAATATCGCCAAATTCGTCGTCTTTGCCGGATTCACCGACACCTGGGACCGAATCAGCAGGAGTCGCAGCCACCGGCGCTTCAGCGGCAGGCGCGGTCTCGGAGTTCCGACCACCGCCAGACGACACTACATCAGTAGTTCTCTTGCGTGTCGCTCCAATGGCATCCACGCCGCTGTCGTCCTCCGACGAACCAGTTGCTGCTTCATCGGTGTTCTCGTGACCTGATGATGTGAACACGCCAGGATGAGTCTCACGCACGTCCTCGAGGACGTCGGCAAACGCCGCAGACGAAGCCTCAGAGCCTGAACGAGCCTCACGATCGACCTTGATGCCATCATCGACCGAACGCGCCGTCTGAGCCGCAGATTCGGGCTCGACAGGTGATTCGGCCAATTCAGAAGGCTTCGACGGAGAAGAGCCCGTTGAGGGTGCCTTGGCAGAGCCCGCCTTTGCCGACGCCTTCGTAGAGGTCGATGAGTTACCCGCTCTGGTCGAGGACGGGGAGGACTTCGTTCCGCTGGCCTTCGAACTCGCTGCCTGAGTGCCGGCGGACTTACCGGACGACTTCGTTGCCCCCGCCTTCGCTCCCACCGGCTGCGACGTACCGCTCTTGGATGCAGCGGTTTTCGATGCGCCGGACTTGGCAGAAGTCGACTCTGCCTTCGAGGTCTTCGCTGAACCGACCTTCGAAGCACCGGCCTTCGCCGAAGTCGAGCTCGCCTTGGCAGATTTCGAGTCCGAGGTCTTTGCATTACCGGTGGACGTCTTCGTCGCTCCGCCGGACTTCGTACCGGCTCCGGTGTCCGCCGTACCTGTGGACTCTTCGGTGTTCGCGGTCTTCGGCCCAGAGCCCGCCTTGGTCTTGCGACGGCGGGACGACTGCATCGACGCGGCCGGGTCATTGCGTGCCGTCCGTGAACTCTTCTGGGTCTGTTCACCCTCCCGTTCCGTCTCTCCTCCGGAGAAGAAGACGTCGACAGGACGCTCGTTGGAGTTCGCGTCTGGAATCAGAGCTCCGAGTCCTCGACCCAGACCCCGTTTCTTGCGTTCAGCCACGACTTACTCCTCGATTCGCAATTTCCTCGGCGGCCTCACGGTACGAGAGTGCACCGCTCGAGTGTGGGTCATATGAGATGACAGTCTGCCCGTAGCTCGGAGCTTCGGAGATCCTCACCGAGCGAGGAATCGCGGTTCCGAGCACCTGCTCCGGGAAATGTGTGCGGACGTCCTCGGCCACCTGCGCGCTGAGATTCGTCCGGCCGTCGTACATCGTCAGCAGAATAGTGGAGATCGCGAGTTCAGGATTGAGATGCTTCTGAATGAGCTGGATGTTCTTGAGAAGCTGGCTCAAGCCTTCGAGCGCGTAGTACTCACACTGGATGGGGATGAGGACCTCACGGGCGGCCACGAAGGCATTCACGGTCAGCAGGCCCAGACTCGGTGGGCAGTCGACGATGATGTAGTCGACACGTTGACCGGCTTCCTCCTCTTCCCTGAGGTAGATGCCCAGCGCACGCTGCAGACGCTGTTCCCTGGCCACCAGGGACACCAGTTCGATCTCGGCGCCCGCAAGGTCGATCGTCGCCGGAACACATCTGAGCGTATCGAAATCGGGGCACTGCGCGACCGCTTCGCGCATCGGCACGTCGTCGATGAGCACATCGTAGATGCTCGTGACCTCGGAATAGTGGTCGATCCCCAGTGCGGTACTCGCATTGCCCTGCGGATCGATGTCGATGAGCAGCACATTGAGACCCTGATTGGCCAGGGCCGCTGCGATGTTCACCGCCGTCGTGGTCTTCCCGACGCCGCCCTTCTGGTTCGCGATCGTGAAGATCCGAGTCGAGTCGGGCCGTGGGAAGGTCGTCTGCGACAGTCGATCCGCACGCCGGTTGTCCCGGGCGATCGCGGCACCAATGGGAGACGACTCGTCCATGATCGGCATAGGGCGCACTCCATCATCCATCGGTTTCACAAGACTCTGATCCAGCCTAGACCAACTCTACTTCGTACTATTTCTTCACGATCTCGACGACACGACTCGGGACATCGAGGAGGCCGCCCCCATCGACGACGTGAACCGTGGGCTGCGACAGACGATAGCGTTTGATCAGCTTCTTCGCCTTGAGCAGCTCACCCTCGACAGAAGCGCCTTTGAGGGCCAGAATCCGCCCTCCGGGACTGATGACTTCTCGAGTCCATTCGATGAGAGTCGTCATTGCTTTGACAGCGCGAGCGGTGACGACCGTGAACATCTCCTCGTCCACGAGTTCTTCGACCCGGGCCCGGACGATGCGCACGTTCTCCAGTCCCAGGTCGTCGACGACCATCCGCAGCCATTCGACGCGGCGTTCCATCGGTTCGATCAGCACGATTTTGGCCTCTGGGCGCAGCAGCGCGATCGGAATGCCGGGCAGGCCTGCACCGCTGCCGACATCACCGACGACGTCACCGTCGTCGACGTATTCGGAGACCACCGCGCAGTTGAGGATGTGCCTCGTCCACAGCCGGTCGACCTCACGCGGGCCGATGAGACCCCATTCGATGCCGGTGCCCGCCAGGTGCTCGGCATAGCGCTGCGCAGCAGGGAAGGCAGCGCCGAAGTACTCCTCGGTGCCGGCCGGAGGTGTTTCGATCTCGGGACTATCCGATTCGACGTCGGTCTGATCAGTCATCGGCGGGCCGGATGACGACATGACGGCCGTCGCCTTCTCCCTCGGACTCGGACACCAGTCCGGCACGAGCCGCCTGATCGTGGATGATCTTGCGTTCGAAACTGTTCATCGGATTGAAGGCGAACCCCGCGGCCCCTTCCTTGACCTCATCGATGGCGCGCTTGGCCTTCTTGATGAGCTCTTCACGACGGCTGTTGCGGAATCCGTCGATGTCGAGCATCAGCCAAGAGCGCTGACCTGTCTGCGTCTGCACGGCAAGGCGGCTGAGTTCCTGCAGGGCCCCGAGGGTGCGTCCGTCCTTGCCCACGAGAGTGCCGAGGTTCGTGTCCTCTTCGTCCTCGCATACGATGGACAGCTGGGCGCGACCGTCGGCGACGTCGATGTCGATGTCACCGTCGATATCGGCCAGATCCAGCAGTTCTTCGAGGTAGTCTGCGGCGATCTCGCCCTCTTCTTCGAGGAGTTCGGCGCGGCTGGGCTTCGTCGAGGTCTCTTCCGGCGTCTGCTCGGAGGTCTCGTCGATCTTCTCTTCGGTCATGTTCGTCCTCAGCGCTTCTTGTTCTTCTTGCGGTTCTTGCTCACAGGCTGCTGCCGCTGGCCGCTCTTCTTCGGGGCCTCCTCGGCAACGGTCTCGCCCTTGATCTCATTCGGCTTCGCCGCCTTGCCCTTGCGAGCCTTGCGCTCAAGCATCTCCTTCTCGGCCTTCGAGCCAGGAGCGGGCATATTGCGGATGACCATGTGCTGCTGGGCCATGGTCCACGAGTTCGAGACCAACCAGTAGATGAGGACGCCGAGCGGGAAGTAGATGCCGCCGATGCCGAAGACGAGCGGCATGACGTAGAGCAGCATCTTCTGCGACTGCATCATCGGGTTGGCCATTGCGGCCTCGGACATGTTCTTCGCCATCATCTGCCGCTGCGTGATGAACATGGTGGCGGCCATGATGACGATGAGCACACCGGTGAGCAGCTTGACCTCAACGCCGGGGCTGCGGAAGGTCTCGGACAGGAAGATGCCGAAGACCGAGGAGTTCTCGGCCTGAATCGCCAGCTGCTGAGTGAAGCCGCCGATGGCTCCGATGTCGCCGCTGGCGACCTGCGGCATGTTGTGGATGACACGGAAGAGGGAGAAGAAGATCGGCATCTGCACGAGCAGCGGCAGACACGATGCCCAAGGACTCGTCTTGTTGTCGCGGAACAGAGTCATCTGCTCCTCGGCCATTGCCTGCCGCGAGTACTGGTCCTTCTTGCCTTTGTATTTGGCCTGCAGACGCTGGATCTCCGGCTGCAGCAGCTGCATCTTGCGCTGTGACTTGATCTGGTAGACGAAGAGAGGGATGAGGAGAGCGCGGATGACGACGGTCAGTCCGGCGATCGAGAGCACCCAGGTCCACCCGCTGTCGGCGGGCAGGCCGATGGCGGTGAAGATCTCGTGGAAGATCGCGAGGATCCAAGCAACTACCCACTGCAGCGGGTAGAGCAGCTTGTCCATCCAGTCCATTCAGTTCTCCTCGTTACAACGACTCTTGCGCGTCGTTAATCTTGCCATTGTTCACAGGTCTTCGCGACACGACTTCTGTGCCCCGAGGCAGTCCCGAGCGCCGTGCATGTCGGGCCTGCATAGTCGAAAGGGTCTCAGCTGCGGTGATCGTCGCGGTGGATGTCTGCCGATCTGGCCTCCCGTGCCGAGCCCGGCACATGGTCGACCCCGCCGTGGGACCACGGATTGCACCGCAGCACTCGCCACCCAGTTAACACCATCCCCTTGAGAACACCGTGAATCTCGAAGGCCTCGAGACCATACATGGAGCAGCTGGGATAGTACCGGCACACCTGGCCGTAGAGCGGTGAGATGACCAGTCGATACGCCCTGATGAACCAGACGAACGGCATCCTCGGCCCGATGCTGAAGATCCAGCCCACCGTCGGCCAGAACCCCGCCGGCCGACGGGGCACCTCGGAGACATGTCTCAGATCATGCTCGGCGTCCACGGCGATCCAGCTTCTTCCGCGCCTTGTCGATCAGCTCGACGACCTCGGAGTCGAGGACGGAGAAATCCGCCTCTGCTGCATGCGGCAGGGCCCGCAGCACGAACAGCTCGCCCGGACTCAGCTCACCGAGGCGGTCGCGCATGATCGCGCGCAGGCGCCGTTTCGTGCGGTTGCGCACCACGGCATTGCCGACGGCCTTAGATACGATGAAACCCACGCGAGTGGCGTGGGCGTCATCGGTGTCTCTCAGGCTGTGCGCCATGAGATGGGCTGAGCGCACCCGGACTCCCGCTTTGAAGACTCGTCTGAAGTCGTCGCCGCTGCGGATCCGGTGTGCTGCGTCGAGCACACTCAGGCCGAAACTTCGGAACGTCCCTTGCGACGGCGTGCGGCCAGGATCGAACGGCCCGCACGGGTGCGCATCCGCAGACGGAAGCCGTGCTTCTTGGCGCGCTTGCGGTTGTTGGGCTGGAATGTACGCTTGCTCACTTCAGTCTCCGATTTCTAGGTTGCGGGTGAACGCCGGTGCGTTCTCACAAAAAACGGCGGTGAGAGTCTCGACCGCCGAGCACTCCTGTGCATAAGAGCCAAAGATGATCAGGATAATCGGATGAAGCCCGGTACACAGGACACTCCATCTTAGCGAGGCCGCCGCCGAGCGGTCAAACGGCGGGGTCATGTTTCACATCACGCTCC